>OZ250158.1:0-508959 GCA_965237715.1 Acidobacteriota bacterium
GCAGACCCCGTAGCAGAGCGGGAAGTCTTGGAAGCCTTCCAGAGCGTGGAGACCTTTTGGGAGGACCTGTTTCCCCTGGAGCGCAACCGGCTGATCCGGCTGTTGGTCGAGAAAGTGGAACTCCGGGAGACCGGCATCGACATGGAACTGAAGACCGAGGGCATGACCAGCCTGATCATTGAGCTGAGCAGCTTGGCCGGTGAAGCGAGGGAACGAAGCCAAGCCCCATGACTGCACAGCCGACCCTCACGCTGACCGGGACGGGTAATCTGCGGATCCACATTCCGATGCACATCCGGCGGATGCGGGGCCGGAAGATGATCTTCGCTCCCCAAGCGCTGGATGGCGGCGCGCCGGACAGTCTTTCGGAAGTTCAGGGGGCCGTAGTTCAGGCCCTGGCCCGGGCTTTTTCCTGGTTGGACGCGATTGAGAGCGGGGCGGTCAGCTCGGTCGCGAATCTGGCGAAGGCCCTCGACATGGACAACTCCTATGTGGTGCGCATCCTGAAGCTGACTACGCTGGCCCCTGACATCATCAAAGCGATCCTCAACGGCGAAGAACCGTCCGGCCTTTCGCTCGCCCGACTGATCCGCACCTTCCCCCTGGACTGGGAGCGGCAGAGAGTCCTGTTCGGATTCACCTCAGGCTGAGCCGCCACCTGCTGTTGCGGACGGTCCGGGCCCTGCCCCCATTGCCAGCTTCCCTCACTGGAGCCGCCAGCGCGCGATGTGGGCGCAGATGGTCGGGCAGCTGACGAAGTAGCCGTGGCACCTGGTGCTTCGCTAGATCTTCAGTCAACAGTTCCTCCCTTTCCTTCACACCTTTGGCTCTCATCTTCGGGTTTCTAATTGCACTGATGCCTATCAGGTAATATGCTATCTCCATATTTATCTATATCTTATTTCCATCTCTGTCGCCGTCTCGGAAAAGAGCGAGAGCGTTGACAAATTCGATCTTGTCCCGAACGACCCCAATAGCTCCCAGCGCGGCCCACACTGATTCCCATGATTACCAAGACCAGGGGTAGACGCCCCATTAAGGAAATCACTGACCCTCAGGGCAGGACATTACAGGAGATCCACCGCTTCCTGCAGCAGCGTCGATTCCCACCGACAATGAAAGAACTTGCGGACATTCTCGGCATCTCGCACTCTAGCGCTCACGCTCAAGTGGGCCAACTGGTGAAAAAAGGCTTCATGACACGCGAGCGAAAAAAAGCTCGTGGGTTGGCGATTACCGACAAAGGTGTGGAAGCGATCATGCGCCGAGAAAGGTAAGGAGCTAACAACCCCATGGGACACATCAGGCTAGGGAATCTTCCTCGCACACGCAAGTGGCAGCAGGTTGTTGCGCTCATTGAAGGTGGCGCTCGAGCACCGCAAATTGCGAGTGCGACGATCAATGCTGCCGAGAAAGCGTTAGAGCTGGCCGCGAAAGACAAAGGGCTTGTCGAGACAGTCTGGCTTCTCACGAAACTGCCCCTGGCTGCCAGAAACACTGACTTCGCGCGAGCACTCCAGAGTTCTGGCTTGGACGTGTCGAACTCCCCTAGCCTCATGGAGATAATCGGTGCGTTTTCAGATGCTGTCGACAGGACGATGGCAAACAACGGAGGCCGAACGGATCTAGGAGAAATGGCTCAGATGGCTGCGTCAGAGACGATGGTAAAGATCATCGGAACTCGGACAAAAAGCCTGTTTGGAACCACTCCCGAAGATGTGAAAAACGCCTTTTCTAAGATCGCGACCAATAAGCAGTTTGGTCTCTTGGCAAGAGATTTCTTTGCCCGATTAACGAACAAGTGCTTGGACTACTTTGTGAGCCGAGTTGTCCACCATCATGTCGGTGAGGGCCGCCGCTTTCGAACCCTCGCTCAACAAGGTGAGTTCACAATGGCATTGGAAACTCACAGCCAAGAAGCATCAAAGATCATAGGCGACTTCTCCGGAGGCTGGTTTTCCAAGACAAACTGGGAGAAAGAGGGAATATCGAGACGAGACGCCGAGAGATTCGCGCATGTAGCCATGAACAAAATCGTGGCTGAACTCAAGGAGGGAGCGCGGCCAGATGGCGAATGAACGCTCGATCCTATGCGGGGACGTTTCCTATGGGGATCTCCCGTTTGGACGCGATAAACCTCTGTGTTTGCACTTGTGGGGCCCCAGCGCCAACATCTCGCTTCGACTTTCTGACATACCAGAGCACCTATTACAAGATATCCCGTCCCATTTCCGCGACCTGATTGAAATAGCCACTTTCGTATATTGCGCAGATCAAGCCGTAGTGAGGGTACTGTCAAGTTAAGTGGAATTCTCGGGTTTTGGAGGCGAAAACGGTCGGCGGTCGAATGTAGAATCAACAACTTAGGGAGTGGCCGAGGCGCTGATTAGACACCAAATCGGTTAACTTGACAGTACCCCTCCATCAGCTCGCGCAGCGGTCCGTGTCCCACGACCAGCAGCCGTACCCTTGGCTGCTTCTCAAGGATCAAGGGCAGAGCCGCCAGGACGGACTGGATGCCCTTTATTGCGGATAAGGCGCCCGACGAACAGCAAAATCCTCTCATTGGCCCATTCAACAACCCTTAGCTGGGCTCCCAGGTCAGCGTCAGGTTGCCTGACGGCATAGACGCCGGTTTCCCGTATGGTTTTCTGCAATGCTTTCCGTGTGATCACACCGGAGAGGCGGCGTCGCAATTCATTGCATTGCCCGCGAGTCTTACCTTTGGGCACCACAACCAGACGAGCGACTAGTGCCGCGACGTTGTCTCCTCTCCGTTCACGAGGCACGGGTTTGAACAGAGACGTGTCGACTCCAAGGTTATAAGCTCCGTCAGTTTTCCCATGATGCCGTGTACTGTACTGAAAACAGCACCCACACGCTCATGCATCTCTCGGCCTATTACGAAGATGCGACCAGCTGCCTCAAAGGCCCCTATGGCAAGTCGGAGGAATCGGTTGTCCTTCTTGATGGCATACTCAATGGCACTGCCGTGGGGCATAATGGAAAAAACAACGCCCGTGGTGCACGCTACCCGCTGGGCTACAATGGACATCAACACTGCATGGTTGGCGTGAAGAACGGTTAGGCCATAGGTCTCAACAACCTGTTGAACTACCCGGACGTTGCGGTCCAGGTAGTTTTCGATCACGTGAGTGGGTAGATCGACCATGGGCACAACGTTGGAGAATTCCTCATAATGATCTGGAACATATACCGGTAGAGTGTCCCCCAGAGTTGGCTTGTGCAGGATGCAACGCCCCCAAAATGGAACCTTTCGCTTAAGGGTGTGCTCAGCAGCGCCCTCAGGTGTGTAGCGAAAGACCTCGGCGATGAAGTCGTAGCGTTCGGGATGGTTCTCCTGGCACACCAGGTGGACCGTCTCACCTTGCTGACACAGCGATCTGACGACTGATCGTGTCCACAGATTACTGCCCGATCCTTCCAGTAGATAGCCGTGCAAAATACCGATCATGAAAAGGATCCCTCATCATACCTTTGATCTTCATTCCGACCATCAACCCGAGTATCATAGTCCCCGTGACCATTAATGGGTTTGGTCTAATGGAAAGCCTGTAGCTGTTTTTTTTCGAAATCGGTCTACCAGTGGAGAGCACCGAGACCCTTGCTCTGTTGAGTTTTCTGGTGGTCATGCTGGCCTCGCTGCCGATGATTTACTCCTTTTCCAAGAAGGAAGAGCACTTCGAGCAGATGCTGGCCAAACCGGAAAAGCCATGAGCGTATTGCTGACGGGCGGTGCGGGATTCATCGGCTCCCATCTGGCCGAACGGCTTCTGGAGCGAGGCAGCGAACTGATCATTCTGGACAACCTCAACGATTTCTATGCTCCCCGCATCAAATTGGCAAACCTCGATGAGGTACGGAAAAAGGGAGATTTCGTCCTTTATCAGAAAGACATCCTCGACCACAGCGCGCTGGAAGCCGTCTTTCGGCAGCACCGTCCCGAGGTTGTCATTCACCTGGCTGCCTGTGCCGGAGTCTCCCCCTCGCTCAGGGAACCAGCGCATTACGCCGAGGTTAATGTTACGGGTACGACTCATCTTCTCGAGCAGGCCAGAGAACACGGGATCGACAATTTCATCTTCGCCAGCTCCTCTTCGGTTTACGGGCTCACGAGCAAGGGCCCTTTTCGGGAAGATGATCCGGTAACCGCTCCCGTCTCTCCCTACGCGGCAACCAAGCGAGCAGGAGAACTGCTCTGCTCTGTCTACCATCACAACTACCAGCTTCCCATCACTTGCCTGCGATTTTTCACCGTCTACGGGCCGCGCCAGAGGCCTGACATGGCCATCCACAAGTTCACACGCCAGATCGATCGGGGAGACGAAATCCTGGCCTACGATCAAGGAAAGTCTCAGCGGGACTACACCTACATCGATGACATCGTCGAAGGGGTTCTGGCCGTACTCGATCGGCCTTCGGGGTTTGAGATTTTCAACCTTGGGAATTCCCGGACCGTCGTGCTAAGGGATCTGATTGATTTGATCGAGAAGGCCTTAGGAAAACCAGCACGAGTACTGACAATGCCGGCTCAGCCCGGCGACGTGCCCATCACTTACGCCAACATCTCGCGGGCACAAGCCAGACTGAGTTTTGCTCCCCGCACGCCGATTGAAGAAGGGGTGCCAAGGTTTGTGGAGTGGTACCAAACTCGCTTCGCTCCGGGGGGCGGGGCTTCTGGATTCGGGAAATCCTCTTGAAACTCCAATTTGCTACTTTGTGAAGGCACTTCAGCAACAGACTCTATAGATACAATATTTTTCTTTCGATTCTACTTTCTCTAGGAATTCGGCTCTGTCTAAAAAGGCACCATGAACAGGATTATTGTAGATAATGTAAACCTGTCTGGGATGCTCTCTCAGCGAGTTCTGAATATTCCCCAATACCTTCCTCATCACTATCTCCTTGAACGGATTAAAAAATAAAACACCGATGGTTTTGGTGGAATCGGGTAGAGAGCAGCATCGATACAGATGGCTTCCAGGTCTTTGCATTTTTGGCTTTCGCTCCCATAGTGACGGACATTTTCCTGAGCAATCTCGTTGAGTTCGTGTGAGAATTCAACGCCAATAATCTTCCTAAATGGGAACTCGGATGCAAGCAGCAGGGCTCCCCCCTTCCCGGAACCAGCGTCGATGAAAATAAAATCTTCGTACCTCACCTGAAGACCGCCTAGGATCGCTCTTAGCTGACTTGTAGGACTTGGCAGATAGTAATTTGCGTGTTCGAGATTCTCGCCATCGATATCCAACTCAGTTAAGCCCCCATTCACCATATAGGACACCAAAATTGCTTGCCTTAATCGATGTAAACTACTATAATTAAAGTAGATATAGAGCATAAAGGGAGCAAGAAATGGCTGACCCAAAGGGTGAAGGTTTGAAGGCCGGTTTTGATGGCAGTTTGAGGCTTGAATTTCATGGGGCTAAGGTCACCTCGGATGCTGGGCTTCTCGCCTATCGTGATTTGGACGAAGCGTTGGTGTTATTCGATAGTGTTCCCTCCGTTTTTCGCGATTCGCGGACAGGGCGTAACATCCAGCACGACCTGGCGTCGTTGCTGCGCCAATCGGTATACGAGTCGACTGGCTGGCTATGAAGATGTCAACGATGCCCATCGTCTATCGGTGGATCCGACTATGCGGAGGATCACCGGGAAGAAGATGGACAAGAAGAAGGCCGCCAGCGCCAACACCATGGGTCGATTTGAGACCGAGATGCTGTCCGTCCAGGGGAACCTCAAAGCCCTTTCGGAAGTTAATGGCCGATGGGTAGAAAGAGCGCTGGAGAAAACAACTCATCGACGCATCATTCTGGATATGGACAGCTCAGCCAGTCCTGTCCATGGCGAGCAGGAAGCCTCTGCCTACAACGGCCATTTCCGATGTACTTGCTACCATCCCCTGTTTTGTTTCAACCAGTTCGGAGATTGCGAAGGTGCAATGCTTCGGCCCGGCAATGTTCACAGCGCGGATGGTTGGAAGGAGATGCTGGAACCAATCGTGGCTCGCTACGAGAAGAAAACAGTCCGCAAATACTTTCGTGGGGATGCTGCCTTTGCCAAGCCGGACGTTTATGAATACTTGGAGGAGAAGGGCTTTTTGTATGCCATCCGGCTTCCTGCCAACGAGGTGCTTCAGGCGGAGATTGAACACCTGCTTACCCGGCCTGTGGGCCGTCCGCCCCGAAAGCCTATCGTTTGGTTTGCCGATTTCCAATATCAAGCCGCCAGTTGGGACCGGCCTCGCCGGGTGATTGCCAAGGTCGAGTGGCATCGCGGAGAACTCCTTCCGAGGGTGGGTTTCATCGTCACCAATATGAGCGCACAAGCCTCAGGGGTGGTTCACTTCTATAACGGTCGTGGCACAGCCGAGCAGTGGATCAAGGAAGGCAAGTATGCGTTGCACCGGACTCGCCTGTCCTGCCAGCGCTTTGTCCCGAATCAGGTGAGGTTGGCTCTGTTTGTCTTGGCCTGCAACCTGGGCAATTTTCTACGGCGGCTGGTCCTTCCCAGAAAAATCAAACATTGGTCCCTTCGCAGCCTGTTGACCAAACTGATCAAGATCGGAGCGAAGGTGATCCGCCATAGCCGGATCGTCACGTTTCAGATGGCGGAGGTAGCGATAAGCAAGGATATATGGGCCGGGCTGTTGTCTCGGATTGATCGATTGAGATGGATGACAGCCTAGCGCCGAGGGTTTCTGATTGAACCGCTGGAGGTGTCTCTATTGATCAGGTTTTTGACCAAAAGCCACCTGGGAAACCGAGGGATCAGAGGCGCTTTTGATGGACAGAGGACCAAAGACCACTTGAGGCAAGGTTGGCGGTCTGATAAGTTGTGGTCATTCACTGGGGAGACCGGAAAAGGTCCTTCCGAAGTTGATATGAGGAATGTCGACTAAAGCATCTCCAAGGAATATAGGCAGTTAGCTTGTTTACAGTGTTTTTGATTCTGGGATCTTCGTTACGCAGGCGTTCAATCTTACGGATCGAGCGCAACACTGTGGTGGGGTGTTTGTCGCCAAAGTCTCTGCCGATTTGAGACAGAGAGCTGCCAGAAAGCTCCCTACAAAGGAACATTGCTATTTGCCGTGGTTCGACAACCTTGCGTGAATTGTCTTTGGCGCTGAGTTCGAAGACTTTTAGAGAGTAGTATCCAGCTACTACCTTCCGTATCAGATCGTTTGAAACGGTCCGAGAGTGGCATTCTGGGGTATTGTTTGAGGCACCGACGTTGACACTTACATTTTTTCGGCCCAACTCTGTCCCGTTTTCACTCCCCAAAACAGGGCTGCTGCTTTTCGCGTAGGGATAGTCGTGATAGTCGTAACAAGTGTGAATTAGCCCTGGTTTCACATCGTTAAAAACTATGCCCAGAAACTTGTCGGGATCCAGCGTCTTAAACGCCTTTTCGACATCGCGGTACCCGGTCCTACCTCTCCTGATGACCATGATTATTCCATCAGCAAGCCGAAAGACAATATGGGTGTCAGAAATCGCCCGTAACGGCGATGAGTCCACCACAATGCTATCGAATTCTCTCCGCAGGTACTCTATCAATTCTCGCATTCTGTGATGTGACAAGAGTTCCACGGGGTTGTCGGCGATCCCGCCCGCAGTCATCACGTAAAGTGGTCCCAAGCGGCGAACATAGCAGTGCGGCGGCAGTGTGCTGTCAGAGAGGTATTCGATCATCCCTGGTTCGATGGGGATTCCAAAAGAGTTGTGAAGGCTCGGATTTCTTAAATCGCAATCCAGCAGGATGACTTTCCTTCCGGGATCTCGGGCAAGGGATAATGCGAGGTTCGAACTAATGAGAGACTTTCCAGCTTTTCTATCGGCGCTGGAAATCACGATGGCTTGGGTCCGTTTGTCTATTCCCAGTCCATCAATCTGAACCTTCAAGGAGGCGAATTGCTCGCTAATAAAGGACGACCGGTTCTTTAGGACTTCCAACTTTTCTCTATAGTTTGGATTCCGTATCTCCGGTATCAAGAGCTCCGGAAGAAGTGCCTGTTTTTTTGCCACAGCGGTAGATTCCCTGGAAGCCCCGTCGGTCACTTCAATAAATCCCAGCTTGTGAAGGACCCTTAACTGGTTGTCCAGTCCTTGGTGGTTCCTCTCGCCGTGATAGTGGCTGACGTACTCACGAACTGCCCTTCGGAGGTGATGCTCCCCGAGCAGGATCATTCTCTCCAAACATTCCTCTTTGATCGATCGCACGAATCTCTCCGCGTAGGCATTCAAGTCCGGACTCTGGGCCGCCAACTTCACGGTCCTCACACCACCAGACGCCAAAATGTCAGCAAACTCTCGCGTATATAGTGGGTCTCGGTCGTGGATCAGATACTTGGTCTTCTTGAGGAACCCATCGACGACATCAGTCAGATTGCGGGCTATCTGTTTTATCCACTCTCCGTAAGGTTGCTCAATGATACTTGCGACCTCGACGCGCCGGGTCTTGAGGTCGATCACAAAAAGTACGAAGTAGCGAACCAGGCCAGCCCTGGTGATGATCTCCAGTGAGAAGAAGTCGGCGGCTGCGATCACCCCCAGTGGGCTTTCAAGAAGGTGTCCCACCGCATCCCCTTACCTCGCTCTGGAGCTGGCTCGATACCATTTTCTTTCAGGATTCATTTGATGGTGTTCCGCCCTATCCGGTGGCCCAGATTACGCAAAGCGCCTCTGATTCGGGTGTAACCCCAGCTCGGATTGTCTTTCGCCATCCGGACGATGAGGGCCTGTATCTCTTGCGAACTCCGGGGGCGACCTGGTCTGCGCTGTTCGCTGCCGTCGTACTTCTTGGCGATCAGCTCTCGGTGCCAACGCAGCAGCGTATCGGGTGTGATGATGCAGGCAAGGTCTCTCAGGGCCTTTCGTCCTACGACCTTGGCCTTTTCGGCGAGCCGCCGTCTCTGGGCGTTGGTGAGGCGCAGCCGTTTGTTGCCAACCTGTTCACGGAGTATGCGGTTTTCCTCTTTGAGGTAATCGATTGCATTCTGCTGTGCACGATTGACCCAACCTGCCCACATCAGCACCAGAAACTTCAACGGCAAGTTCATGAAGGCTATCGTATCCCATTCCTCCAGACCGGTCAGACGAAATGGCCATCAGAAAAGAGAGGCACAGGATCTGAGCACCATCCGATACCGGTCGGCGGAGTTTTGGCACACTACGGGGTCGGCGCCCCGAATTTCCCATTTTCGAAGCTCATTAGCCCAGCCCGCTGATGCCTCTGTTTACGCTTCGACTGCCGCCTCACGGCGACCGTCGCAAAACTCGAGGTCAGGATGGTTCGCTACTCCTTTCCCGTAGGACTCTCTCATTCCCTACTGCATGCCGGTTTATCCCGGCGCACGCACACTTCGGGCACAACCCCTGGAGCTTTCCGCGTTTGTTCAAATGGTCTCTCTGGATACATCGTGAATGTAAAGGGACCGAAGCACCTATAATATGCGGGGTATGTGTGCGTCCTCGTTGCCACCACCTATTCTCGTCGCTGACGAAGACAGCCTCGGTCGGCTCGTCCGCGCTCTCGCTCCTTATCCGGTCGTAGCCATCGATACCGAATCCAACAGCCTCCACGCCTATCGCGAGTGCGTGTGCCTCATCCAGTTCTCCACTCCGGCCGCTGACTACATCGTCGATCCGATCAGGCTTCCTGACCTGAATCCGCTCGCGCCCTTCTTCGCCAATCCGAGCCACCAGAAGGTCTTCCACGCCGCCGAGTACGACCTCATCTGCCTCAGGCGCAACTATCACTTCGAGTTTACGAACATCTTCGACACGATGAGCGCCGCGCGCGCACTCGGCTGGCCGCAGGTCGGCCTAACCGCCATTCTCGACACCCACTTCGGCGTGAAGTTGAACAAAAAGTATCAGCGTGCCGATTGGAAACGCCGTCCCCTGAAGCCAGAACAGTTGGACTACGCGCGGCTCGACACGCACTATCTCGTGCCGTTGCGTGACCGACAGCTCCAGGCGTTGACTGAGTCCGGCTACTGGCCGGAGGCGCAGGAGGACTTTGCACGCCTGGCGCAACTGCGTGGCGACTCGGACCACGCGGGCCCAGACCCGACGGCATTCTGGCGCGTCAAGGGCGCACGCGACCTCACGCCGCCACAGGCCGCTATCCTCCAGTCCCTCTTCGCCTACCGCGAAGAACAGGCCGCGCGCATGGACCGCCCTCCCTTTAAAGTCATGGGAGAGGCGACGCTGATGGAGCTCGTCCGCCGCGCCCCGACCTACATCGAAGACCTGCAGCGCCTGTCCGTGATGACGCCGAAGCAAATCCACCGCCACGCGCAAGGCATATTGCACGCCATCCAAGAGGGACTCCACGCCCCGCCCCAGCGGGCGCCTCAGGCCGATCACGAGTCTGACGACGTGCGCGATCGGTACGACCGCCTGCACACATGGCGCAAGAAAAGGGCGAGGGCGCGCGGCGTTGAGTCGGATGTCATCCTTCCGCGCAAGGCGCTCCGGGATCTCGCTCGCCGCCCCCCGCGCACCCACGGCGAACTGGCGCACATCACAGACTTCGGCCCCTGGCGGCGGGAAACGTACGGGGAAGAGATTCTGGCACTGCTGTCTCGCGCCACCCCTTCGCCGGGTCGCACCTGAGGCGCATTTCGGCAATTGACGCTGCGGCCGCCACGACGAAGGGCCTAGGAGCCTGTCCGAGTAATCCGAATATCGACGGGGTGATTGTCTACGATAGTAGGCGATATGGGCAAGAAATTTCGAGAATGGAACGTAGAGCAGAGGTGGCTTTTACCGGCGTCGATTTTGGATTTCGTGGCGGAAGGACACCTGGCGCATTTCGTCCGGGATACGGTGAGAGGATCGCTGGATTTAAGTGAGATCCTGGGGGAATACGAAGAAGAGCGAGGCTACCCGCCTTATCATCCGGTGATGATGACAGCGTTGTTGCTGTATGGGTACTGCCGGGGAGTGTATTCGTCGCGCAAGCTGGCGAAAGGTTGCGAAGAGCGAGTGGACTTCATGGCAGTAACGGGGATGCAGAAGCCGGACTTTCGAACCATAAGTGATTTTCGCAAGCGGCACCTGAAGGCGTTATCGGCACTTTTCGGACAAGTGCTGGGATTGTGTCAGAAGGCGGGTTTGGTGAAGCTGGGGCATGTGGCCTTGGATGGGACGAAAGTGCGAGCCAATGCCAGTAAGCACAAGGCGATGAGCTATCGGCGGATGAAAGCAGCGGAGATCGATTATCAAGCGGTGGTGGAGGAGTGGTTTCGAGAGGCAGAGGCGATTGATGCAGCTGAGGATGAGGAGTATGGAGCGGATCGACGAGGGGATGAATTGCCGGAGTGGGTCAAGGATAAAAAGAAGCGGTTGGAGAAGATCCGAGAAGCGAAGGCAGCGTTAGAAGCAGAAGCTCGAGAGAAGGCAGTGGCTGAGGAGAAGAAAGAATGCAAACCCAAGTATCGAGGAGGTCGTAAAAGGAGGTATCCAAGAGGAGTGCCGAGAGCGCAGGCGCAGCAGAATTTTACCGACCCGGAGAGTCGGATTATGAAGACATCGGAAGGTTTTCAGCAGTGCTATAACGCACAAGCTGCTGTGGATGCCGACAGCCAGGTGATCGTGGCCCAAGGGCTGACGAATGCGGCCACGGATCGTCACCAACTCATCCCTCTGGTGGATGAAATACGACGCCAAACGGGCCGAGATCCCATGGAGATCTCAGCCGACACCGATTACTGCTGGGAAGAGCCTTTGGCAGAGTTGCAAAGGCGAAAGATTCGAGGATATGTTGCCACGGGCAAGGTCAAACACAGTGAAACGGCTCTCCAGCCGCGCATGAAGATCCGGAAGAACGCTGCCTTAGAACAGATGCATCAAAGATTGAAGCGAGCCGGGCGTCGCAGTCGCTACCGGTTACGCAAGCAGACGGTCGAGCCGGTCTTTGGCCAAATCAAATCCGCCCGGGGTTTCCGCCAATTTCTGCTGCGCAGCCTGGAAAAGGTGCAAACCGAGTGGAGTATGCTCTGCACCGCTCACAATCTCTTGAAGTTGGCAACGGCAAACCGCTAAGAGTTGCCCGGGGTGAGTTCAGGTTCAGACACAAGGAGTCGGAAGTAGGAGCGTTAATCGCTAATAACCCGAAAACCGTTACTCGGACAGGCTCCTAGCCTGCATTTCTCATCACCGCTCTACTGCATCGGCGTCGCCTTCACCTGAGCGAAGTAAAGAAATCATCCGTCCTGACTGCGTTGCGCTCGTTCGGCCTCCTCGACGTACTGCAAGGGTACTGTCAAGTTAAGTGGAATTCTCGGGTTTTGGAGGCGAAAACGGTCGGCGGTCGAATGTAGAATCAACAACTTAGGGAGTGGCCGAGGCGCTGATTAGACACCAAATCGGTTAACTTGACAGTACCACCGATGACGCTTTGACCTACCACACCCTTCCGAATCATGAGACGGTTAAGCACTCGATTGGTGAGTATGTGCGAGGGAAAGCGTATACCAATGGCGTCGAGAGCTTCTGGTCTATGCTCAAAAGGGCGCATACGGGAGTCTTTCACAAGATCAGTCCTAAACATCTGGATCGCTATGTTCGTGAGTTCGCTGGGAAGCACAACCTTCGCCAGCTGGACACTCTGCACCAGATGAGACGGGTTGTGCGGGGCTTGGCTGGGAAACAACTGATGTACCAGGAACTGATTGCCGATAACGGGCTGTCTTCCGGTGCACGCGCAGAAGAGCTCTCACCAAGTCTTCCGGGGTTGCGTTTCCATAGTCAGGTCGTTTTCTCATATCTGTAGCTTCGCTTTCAGGTACTCCATGCCACGGTCTCCTTTGATCCGATTACAGTTCCCACAAAGAAGTTGCAGGTTTCCAATGTGATCGGTCCCGCCTTTGCCCTTGGAGATGATGTGGCCTACCTCCAAGTTGCGTAGCTCGAAGTGGATCCGACATCCGTTGCAGTGACCTTCCTGATCGCCGCAGATCTCCTTTCGATTGGCATCGGAGTTGTACCTAGGGAGCGTTCCTAGGTCCGTGCGTTTGGGAGTATCCGTGCGGTGGATGACCTTGGAAAATAGGCCCAGTTCGTCATGCATTCTCTGTTGAACTAGATCGGCGGCCTTGGGAGAGATATCGATTCCTACCCACTGCCTGTGTAAACCCTGAGCCGTAATGGAGGCCGTGGCGCATCCGCAGAACGGGTCCAGAACCATATCACCCGTGTTGGAGCTTGCTTGGATGATGCGAGCCAGTAGCGCGACAGGTTTCTGCGTCGGATAGCCGACTCGTTCCTTGGCATGGCCTGAAATTGGCGAAATATCGGTCCAGATCGCCGACGGAACCTGCCCCTTGTTCTCACTCAAATAGCGTTTCAGATAGGGTCGCCCAGATGCAGACCAAGCTATTCGGTTTTCCGCGTCCAGCGCCGTTATCTTGTCTTTGGTCATTCGCCACCCAAAGGGTGGCGTAAAGCCTTTGTACTCATAGGTCAGGTTAGGCCGTTCGCCCATCGATGCGGATCGAATAATGTTGTCGTGTCGATACAGCCCTCGGTGGTCCCGGTGACGGTAAAACTTCTCAGTGTAATCTGTGCTTAGCGGGACACGGACGGAATCGGTCCTTATTGGCGGGCCGTAGAATAGGAGCGAGTCGACCACGCGGCCAAATGCCTTCGAGTCGTTATGTGATGAGTTGCGCTTCCAGATGATTTCGTTTCTGAATTTACGTTTACCGAAAACCGCGTCCATGAGCAGTTTGAGGTAGTGGCTCATGGTCGGGTCACAGTGCAGGTAGATCGAGCCTTTGGGCTTGAGAATCCTCCTGATTTCGAGAAGTCGAGCGGCCATGTAGATCAGATAGGACTTGTCGCTGGAAGTCATCGCCGCCAACAGGACACGGTGGAGAGCGGGGTGCTTGGACTCGATCAGGTTCACCCACTCGACGTTGATGTCTGTGAGGGTCCAGGTGTCCTTGAACTCGGCTCCAGCAGCCTTGCTGCCAATGGGAGCAGCGTAGTTCGTATTGCTGTTGAAGGGGGGGTCTAAGTAGATAAGGTCTACCGACTCCGAGTTCGTGCCCCGCATGATCGGCAGGTTATCCCCGGTCCAGATGGTCTGGTTGGCCCAGTTGGGCGTGCTCATTGTATTGCGCTCAGATTGTGTAACCCCTGCTCCTTCTCGCACTGAGCAAGGACAATATACAGAGAGTTGAACGATTTTATTTTCCCGGTCGCCCTGATTTGGTCGCCGACATTAAGTGTTTTTAGCGAGTCTCGCCAGTCGGAAGCGTCGAATTCTAACCAGTAGTTAGGTCCAATATCGCTACCATCCAAACACACAATTACTAGCTGGTTTTTGTCGAAAACATCGTACACAGTTCCAGCTACACGCAACCATTTGTTGGCGTGTCGGTCTATGACGGATTGCCTGGCTATGCCGGTAAGGCCGTTAATTTCTGCCACCAACTCAGATGGCTTACGAGGTGAGAATTCTCAGTGGTTCAGGTCCAAAGGGTGAGCCGTCGCCAGATACCACGAAAACAATAGGGTTCCGATTCCCGAAATCAACCCAGAAATCAGACCTGCATAGAGCGGAACCCAGCCTGATAGTCCCCTAGTCATGATGTACTCCCAGATTCCTCCGCCAATCGCACCGACAATCCCTGGCACCAGCGCAATAATTGCAATCCTTGATACTGGCTTCGCTCCAATCCATCTGGACCATTTTTGCCAACGCACCCAAACAAACTACACCTCGTTACCATGTACGTCAAGTAGGTCTTATATTCCCAATCTTAAGCCACCTTTCGTTTGGCGTCCATAGAAACCTCGTCTCTGAGTTTGGCTTTCAGCATCCAGAGGTCCTGGTAGCCCTGGATGCGCCGGAAGTTCTTCTCCGTCTCCAGGAAGGCTGAGACGGCCCAGCGCAGCACCATCTGGCTATCTTTCCAGCGGCTCACTCGGCGGGTCCGCATCCTCACGCCAGAGTGAGGGCTTTCAATCAGGTTGGTGCTGGCCAGACACAAGCGCAGGGAGGAAGACAACTCGAGTCGATTGATGGTGAAGGTCTCTTCCAGACCTTCTCGCAGGCTAGCTGCCGCATCGGGATGCAGCCCTTCGAGCCACTCCGCCTGCTTTCTGAGCCGAACCCTCCCTTCTTCCCAGGGCAGCCGATAAGCAGCCTGCATCACTGACTTGACTTGCTCGGCCAGATCGTCCGGCAATCGATCGCACACGTTGCGAATCTTATGACGACGACATCTCTGCACCGGACTGCCCTTGCCAAAGACCTTGTCAATGGCACATCGCAGGGCCCTGGAGCCGTCAATCACAAACAGATAGCGTCGCCCGGAATCCAGGCCTCGCTCCACCAGGTCTTCCAGCAAGGAGGTAGCGGTGGCGGCGTTTTCACTGGCCCCTTCCCGCAGCCCCAGCACGTGCTTTTGGCCCTCCGAGTCCACGCCGGCGGCACAGATCACGTGGTGCTCGCCAAAGACCAGGCCGTCGATGTAGATGATCAGAAACTCAACGTCATCAAAGTGTCGCTCGGCCAGCTGCTCCAGCTGCTGGCCGCTCTGCTCAATGAACTGACGGCTCACGGACGATTTGCTGACTCCCGCCGTGTCGGCCATCTGGGGATCATGCGGCTGTAGTGGCGCGTGGAAACGTTGCACATCAAGATCTCCAGCATGCGGCTGCCCAGCTCCCCGTTACGGTTGATCGCCTCATAGGCGGGGATCTCCACCTCCCCGCCTCGACCTTGGCCTTTCTTGCGCAGCCGTGGCTTTCGAACCCGCACTTGCCGCTCCGAAAGTCTGACTCGCCCTGGCTGAGTGCCGTACCAAACGATCTGCTTGCCTGGGCGCCCTTGTTGCTTTTCGCCGGCGACACTTCGGGCAAAAAGCTGCAAGACCGCTTCCATGCTCGCTCGCCCCAGGATGTCGATCAACTCGTCAATGGCCATCCGGGAGGCTTCGATCAGCTCCACCATCGGGAGCAACAGTTGCCCGTTCTGGGCCAGATAATCAGCCAGCCCCTGACTGTTCTTCCGGGTGACAATTCGATATGATTTCTTCATGGCGGTTCCTCCTTAAAAGGTTGTTGACCAACCCGATTCTAACGAGTCGGTCGGACGAACCGCCTCTCAACTTTCAACTAAACCCGGGACAGTCTCGGCTTGCGAGGTGAGGTCGCGAAGAGAGGAGGAGGCGATGCCGGTGGCATCGTCGTCGACGAACGACAAAGAGATCGCCCGCAACCACCCTCCGCCCAAAGGGTTGGGGCGGGACGGGACCATCTCTTTGTTGCTCCTCCTCGCCGATGTCTCGACATCGACTCGTCGTCGCGCCTCGATCTGGTCTCCGTCGCGCTCCCAACATACGTCATCGTATTTATGAAAGTGAGTACTTAGGAGCCCTGAAAGGGCGCCACACGCAAACAATGGCCTTCCGCTCAGAAGTTCTTGCAGGTCATTCCGGTAACATAACAGGTGTGGCAGGAACTGTGATAAAGCGAGCAGGGTCGTGTCGCTTCCCTCAGCGAGTCTTTTCCCAGACGTGCCCTTCTTTCCCCCACCAGGATCGGGCAGGCGTAAATTCCATTGTGGGCCACGATGCGAGACGAAGAGCACTGCAGCAGCGTGTGATCATAACCATCCATCATGCTCTCAGTCACATCGGCACCTCCAGTGGGCGAAGGCAGCATGCCCATCTCAAAAACAGGGATAATTTTGATTCGAGGGCGCTCGATGCCGATAGACTCCAGGAGTTCAACGTACTTGCCGTATCGGTTCCCGGGAGGGCCTGCGGGGAGAGCATTCCTGGTCTGGTGGTAGCTCTGAATTTCCGTCACTGTGAGGATCGGCAGGAAACCGCGATCGGAGAGCCGCTTGTAGGCTGCCAGTATTCTGCGGAAGGTTCCTTTGCCCCGCACGGCGTCGTTGCGTTCCTCATCATAGTCGTCCAAGCTGATTCGCAGCTCCAATGAGTAAGGAGACGCCGCGGCGATCTCTCGAAGTTGGTCTGCCCGCTCCGAAGTGATGAGAAGGCCGTTGGTGAGAACTGTTGCCGGGAAATCCTGCAGCGTGCATTCTAGGATTTTCATGAAATCCTTATGCAGGAAAGGTTCTCCTCCCGTGTAGTAGATCTCTTTGACCCCCAGCTGCTGAGCTTCGCCCAGGTAACGGAAAATCTTCTCTGTTTCCAGCATCTCCAGACTGTGGTTCTCCGGGGAACAGCTGATGAAGCAGTGGTTACAGCGCAGATTGCACAGGGTACCACTGACTTGAAACCATAGGGTCTCCAGGTAGTGAAAGTTTGCTTGCGGTGGGGATGCGTCAGAAAGCACGGTTGAGGGCAGTTTAACCATCTGATTTGTGATCGATCAACTCTTTGACTGAGTCGAACAAACGGTCGTTCAGTGAGTCGTACGATTCTGGAGCGGAGGGAGGTTCGACGACCTCACCGAAAGAGATCTCTATGGGATGCAGTTGGATCTTGTTTGAACCGCGTGGCCAGACTTCATAAGTACCCACAATTCCGGCGGGCACGACGGGCACCTGCATTCCTGCTGCCAGAATGGCCGGCCCTTTACGAAAGGATTTCAAGGTACCGTCAATGGAGCGTTCGCCCTCCGGGAAAACACAGAGGATGAGGTTCTGACGCAGGCCCTCCGCCGCCAGGCGAAGGGCTTCGCGCAGGCGCCGATCCGCGTCGACCGGAATCAATTTGATCAACCGTGCCCAGAAGGACATGACTGGGCCGCTGAAGTAGTCACTATAGCCCAGGAAGAAGAGCCGTCTTACCACTCGATAGGGCAGGACGCTGCACACGGCTAACGGATCCAGAAAACTAAGATGGTTGGGACAGATTAAAAAGGGATACCGTTGGGGCAGGTGGAGCATTCCCCTTACCTTCAATCGGAACAGCAGCCTGGCCAGAAGGTAAGCCAGTTTTGCCGCGAGATAAAAAATCGTTTCTACCACGACCCTTCGGCGCAGCGTATGCTGCACCTTCTGCTTTGTCTCTGCATCCAGGGGTTCTCGAAGGATCTCCTCCCACGACAGAGGTGTCTCAGCTGTCTGGACTGATGGATCGACCAGATTCTTTTCAACCGCAGCGGTCAACTCCTTGACGATAAAAATCTCAGCTGCCTGATCTTCAGGGATCTGGATCCGGAAGGTTTTCTCCACGTTGGACAAGAGCTCGACTCTCTCCAGGGAGTCAAACTCCAAGTCAAGCTCCAGGTTCATTTCTCGATTCACCAGGGCTGCTTTTTTCGCTTGCCGGACGAGATCAAAGATTCTCTGCTCGGTTGGACCTTCGGCGGTGCTCTCCTCCGCAAAGCGGGGTTCTACTTGCTCTGGCAATGCTTGATCCAGCTCCTTCTGAAGCTGAAAACGCTTGATCTTGCGCGTCGTGGTGCGAGGAAGAGGTTCTGTTCGGATCTCGAAGCTGGGAACCCGTTTGTAGGGAGGAACCTGCTGGGAGAGGTCTTCCAGGTAATAGCGGATCGTATCGTAGGCGTTCACGACCTGCCGGTTCTTCAGATACTCGAAGTCGGGGACGATTACGGCGTGCAGCCTTTCCTGCTCGCTGCCAGACGCGGTGTCCTGCTTACCCAGTACACAAATTTCTTTGATAAACCGGCAGTTGCTCTGGTAGTAATGCTCCAGTTCTTCAGGAAAGATATTTTTCCCTGAGGCCAGCACGATCACATCTTTCTTTCGTCCCGTAATGTAAAGGAAACCCTGGGGCGAGAGGTGACCCAAGTCGCCGGAGTGGAGCCAGCCGCTGCGGAGGATGCCATCGGTCTCCTCGGGATTTTTCCAATACTCCTTCATGACGTTTTCGCCGCGAATGAGTACTTCGCCGATCCCGTCCTCATCGGGCTGATCAATGTGCAGCTGAACGTGGGGCAGGGCTCGACCTACCGAGCCGATTCCGGCATTGTCCCGGGAAGTCACCGTGGTCAGTGCTGCTGTCTCCGTCATGCCATAGGCCTGGATCACCCGAAACCCCAGGTTGCGGAAAGACTCGGCTATTTTCGAATCAAATCTCGCTCCACCCACACCGAAAAGCCGGAATTCTGAGCCGAATTTTCGATGGACGACTGAGAAAAAGCAGCGCCCGGGATTGTAACTGAGATTCTCGTTGCAGAAGTGCGAGAGCCTCAAGAGGGCACCAAAGAGTGACTTCTTGAGGAGAGACTGGCGTTTGACCTCTTCAAAAATACGGCGATGGACGAGGTAGTAAAACTGGGGCACGCAGATAAAAATCGTGATCCCTTCTTCCTGGAAGGTGTTCAGAATACGTTGGGGTTCAAGGATGTCCAGATAACTGACTCGGGCGCCCACATAGAGGGGGATGATGAAGTTGGTCATCAACGCCAGGACGTGATAGAGCGGCAAGACGGACAAGATGTGGTCACCCGGGGACACCTGGATTCTCTTGAGGAGCTCCACGACGTTGCGGTAGACGTTTCGTCCCGTCAGTACCACACCCTTGGGGCTTCCTGTGGTTCCGCTCGTGTAGATGATCACCAGAGGCTCATCCAGATCACGCCCGCTGAGAGGCAGAGCAGGGAGGCTGGGAATTCCTTTGAGCGCTGTGTCCCACGAAATTCCTGAAATCAGGGCAGGGAGGGGATTGGGCAGCAGTTGTTGGATTTGCTGCAGCTTGGGCAAGAACTTTTCCGAAGAGACCAGAAATTTGCAATCAGCGTGTTGAATGAGCTGGGCTAACGTGCTCACGTCATGGAGGATGTCGAAGGGAACAATGAGGGCGCCCGCACTTTGGGCGGCCAGAAAGGAGATTCCCCACCGGGGGTGGTTCTCCATGAGTAGACCCACCGCATTGCCGGGCCCGACCCCGGAGCGCTGCAGCAAAAGACTGACTTTCCCGACTTCCTCGGCAATCTGTTCGTAGGTAAACGATTCCCGGCCCTCCTTGCTGATGTTCTGCAGCCCCAGTTGTGTAGGCTGACGCTTAACGGTTTCGAGGAATTGCTTGAAGAAATCCACGGTTGTGCCGCCGTTGGGCAATGCTATCACCTTCGTCTCTCTGTGATAACGGTTTTTCTTACCACAAAGGCCCCAAGGCGTGGAATAATCGAATAGTACTCCCTTTCATAAATACGGTAACGTATGCGGATGGGGCTTGGAAATGCCTGCTTATCTGGTAATCAGTGCAGTGGGGTCTGACCGACCGGGAATTGTTGAGGAAGTCTCTCGTGCCCTCCTCCGCTACGGCGGCAGTGTGGAGGGGAGCCGGATGGCTCGGCTGGGAGGTGAATTCGCTCTCATTATGCTGGTGTCGGTTCCTGTAGAGAATCGTGATCCCTTGACCGCGCACTTGAAAGAGATGTCATCGGAATCTTTGCTGATCTTCAGCAGGCTCACCCGCACGGAGGGCCCCGGCAAATTCGCGGGCTATACCCCCTGCGAGCTCTCTGTGTGCGGTGCCGATCACGAGGCCATCGTTCAGAGAGTAGCTCACCTCCTGACTCAGCAGGGCATCAACATTGCCGAGCTGGAAAGTGATGTTGACAATGCCCCGGTGACCGGGACGAAGCTCTTCTCCATGAAAGCCTTGATCCAAGTCCCTCCCGATCTGCCCACTCAGAAACTGCGCTCCAGCCTAATGGAGATTGGCGAAGAGCTTGGCGTGGATGTGGAGGTGAAGGTAGCTATCGAAAGGAAGTAAATTGAGATCGAGAGTTTCCCGGTCAAAAACGAGCCGAATCACCCCCGTCGCTCGCACTTCGCTGAGCGATGACATCGTCGGACAAATCACCGACCTCATCTCTCGAGGTGTACTCCAGCCTGGGGACCGGCTGCCTCCGGAACGCGAACTCTGTAAGCAATTTGGCGTGGGACGAACCTCTTTGAGGGAGGCACTCCGTTCTCTGACCGTGATGGGGATTCTTGATGTCCGTCTGGGCGAAGGGACGTTCGTCTCGGATAACCAGGACAAGTATCTTGAAAAAACGTTGGAGTGGGGTCTTCTGCTTGACCCCAAAGTCGTCGAAGATCTGATCGAAACCCGGCTCATGCTGGAATCTCAGAACGCTTTTCTGGCTGCTGAGAGGTCGACAGCAGAGGATCTTGAGGAAATTGAGCGGGCCGTTCGGGGAATGGGAAACTCGCTGCACAGTACGAAGGGTTATCTCGAATTCGATCTGAAATTCCATTTGGCCATTGCCCGGGCGACACGGAACAAGATCCTCTATCAGCTCCTGAGCATGACAAGGGGTTACCTGCAAGAGTGGATCAAGAAAGCCCTCTCCAGGCGACAGGCGGAGTTGTCGTTGCGAGAGCACGAAAAAATTCTGGAGGCGCTGCGAAACTCTGACGCGCAGCAAGCCCGGTCGGCAATGACCGCCCACATCGTGTCCAGCAGCGCTGATCTGCGCGCCAATATCGGTGAGGTCAAGAAGAAGCAAGGACCCTAGTGTCCTGGGACAGGACACTAGCCCGGATTATGCATAAGTGTCTACTGCATCGGCGTCGCCTTCACCTGAGCGAAGTGAAGAAATGATCCGTCCTGACTGCGTTGCGCTTCTTCGGCCTCCTCGACGTACTGCATGAGTACGACTGTGGGGGCCTCGGTCGCGCGCCTTGTCAGGCCGCGCTTTCGCCGCTACGACACGAGTGTCTTCGCTACCACACTTTATGCGTAATCCGGGCTAGGAGCCTGTCCGAGTAATCCGAATATCGACGGGGTGATTGTCTACGATAGTAGGCGATATGGGCAAGAAATTTCGAGAATGGAACGTAGAGCAGAGGTGGCTTTTACCGGCGTCGATTTTGGATTTCGTGGCGGAAGGACACCTGGCGCATTTCGTCCGGGATACGGTGAGAGGATCGCTGGATTTAAGTGAGATCCTGGGGGAATACGAAGAAGAGCGAGGCTACCCGCCTTATCATCCGGTGATGATGACAGCGTTGTTGCTGTATGGGTACTGCCGGGGAGTGTATTCGTCGCGCAAGCTGGCGAAAGGTTGCGAAGAGCGAGTGGACTTCATGGCAGTAACGGGGATGCAGAAGCCGGACTTTCGAACCATAAGTGATTTTCGCAAGCGGCACCTGAAGGCGTTATCGGCACTTTTCGGACAAGTGCTGGGATTGTGTCAGAAGGCGGGTTTGGTGAAGCTGGGGCATGTGGCCTTGGATGGGACGAAAGTGCGAGCCAATGCCAGTAAGCACAAGGCGATGAGCTATCGGCGGATGAAAGCAGCGGAGATCGATTATCAAGCGGTGGTGGAGGAGTGGTTTCGAGAGGCAGAGGCGATTGATGCAGCTGAGGATGAGGAGTATGGAGCGGATCGACGAGGGGATGAATTGCCGGAGTGGGTCAAGGATAAAAAGAAGCGGTTGGAGAAGATCCGAGAAGCGAAGGCAGCGTTAGAAGCAGAAGCTCGAGAGAAGGCAGTGGCTGAGGAGAAGAAAGAATGCAAACCCAAGTATCGAGGAGGTCGTAAAAGGAGGTATCCAAGAGGAGTGCCGAGAGCGCAGGCGCAGCAGAATTTTACCGACCCGGAGAGTCGGATTATGAAGACATCGGAAGGTACTGTCAAGTTAAGTGGAATTCTCGGGTTTTGGAGGCGAAAACGGTCGGCGGTCGAATGTAGAATCAACAACTTAGGGAGTGGCCGAGGCGCTGATTAGACACCAAATCGGTTAACTTGACAGTACCCTCAAGACCTTTTTCACGGTCATGGGGAAAAAAGACCCCGCCTTGACCGTGGCGTCGTTGGCAATGATCATGAAGTGCCGCCCGGAGATCTGACCGATACCCGTGACAACTGCTGCCGAGGGAGCACCTCCCCACTCTTCGTACATCCGGTAGGCCGCAAAGAGGCCCAGCTCGAAAAATTCACTATCCGGGTCGATGAGTTTTTCGATCCGTTCGCGTGCCGTCAGACGCCCCTTCTTGTGCTGTTTTGCTGTGTTTTCCCCCCCGCCGCCCAGCTCAATTTCCCGCTCACTGGAGCGGATCAACTCCAGCACGTCGTCCCACGACTGATCCGCGTCGATCACTTTCCCCACCAAGACACACCTCTTTTCTACGAGTACATACCTCCCCTCGATGAATTGTCAACCTATCAGGGAATCCGTGTGATCCGCGGGCTGATGACAAAAAGGAGCCCCACCCAACCAGGGAGGTTTTCTGATAGGGAAAGGAGTGTCGGAACTATTTCTCGGCGAGTAGCGGAATCCTCCGCGGATTCCGCTACAGAGGTACAATTGTACCGGTGGCAAAAGTACGCATCATGTATTGGAAGGAAATTCCTGCTCAGCTTCAGGCCAGCGATGAGAAGGGGACAGTTTCCCGGCCCCTGCCGACAAGATTCCAGGAAGGCATTGACGCCATTGCGATGTTTGACGGAAGCCAGGGCAGCGACGAATACCTGATGGCCTGGGAGTGGGGCGATGAGGTGGAAGTGAAGGGAAGCGCCGGGGAGATCGCCTCACAATGGGCCCAGCGAATCGAATCCCAATTTCCTCGCGATTTCGTGAATCGGATTCAAGAACTCCATGAGCGGGGAAAACGGGATCCCCGCCCCGGCGCTGTAAACCACTGGATGGAGGGGGGATAAAGAAATCCTCTTGGTGCCATCTTGGTGTCTTTGTGGTGAAAATTCCTCAACCACCAAGACACAAAGATTCACAAAGCGATGGCCGATCATACGGCGTCGAGCGTCTTGTTTCGAAAGGCAGCCAGGTATTGGGCACAATCCTCGTCCCCGCCCAGTAGCATGTCGCGTGTGATGCGATAGGCCTCGATGTCCCAATCGATGCTGAATACCCCGTCCAGTCGACTACTCACCGGATCGACAATTCCTCCATCTGCTCCGAACTCCACGGCCAGATTGATAAACACGTCGTTGATAATCTTGCGCTTGGGCAAACCGAATGAGACGTTGCTCAATCCTCCAGTTATATGGATTTCCGAGCCATATTTTTCCCGGATCGCCCTCACAGCGTCGAAATAGTGCAGGCCGAAGCGCCTGTCTACGGAAATCGGAAAAACCAGGCAGTCCACGTGAATTCTCGACAGTTCAATCCCCTTTCCCACCGCAGCATCAACCATCCGCGAGGCGAACTCAACGCGCTGCTCTGAGCCGTCGGGCATTCCCTCCTCCCCGGACGCGGTCACGATGACTTCCGTGTCGTACTTGAGCACGAGATCCAGGGCAGCAATCCGCTCCAGGGAAGCTGAGTTGAGCAGCGGTCGACCCGACTTTCGCCGGCAGGCTTTCAGACCCGCTTCGATGTTCTCCCCGTCGGAGGAATCGACCGACAAGGGTACCGACGACATCTCCTCCACCTTGCCCACCAGCCACTCCATGGCCTGCCGCTGCTTGGAGGGATTGAGCGAAACCTCGTCCACATTGATGTCCAGAAAATCCGCTCCTGCCCTCACCTGACGGCCCACCACCCAGCGCAGGTAGCAAATCCCTTCTTCCTGCTCGCTCGGGTCCTCGCTCATCCCCTTCTGTATCGCGATCTTAAGGTGCTTGACACGGCCCTCATCGTAGTCCTTGGTGGTCTTGATCTTCTCCGGGATGACCAGATCGCGTTCCTCGCCCTCAGCACTGGCGTAGCGGATCACCTCAGATCCGTCCTTCCGCGTAACCACCCACTTCCCGCGCCGGAGCACCACCCGGGTGGCATGAACGTTTTCACCGACGACGATGAATTCTCGCTCCAGATTCTTTACTTTCACCACTTCACCCTTCCTGCTTCCGGCTTCGGTGATCACGCTCCAGAAAAGCATTACCCCAGGCACTGGTTCCCTGAAGCGACCCGTCTTTGAAAACCACCGGTCGCTCGAGCATCTCCTCTTCCTCACCATACGCCTTCAAACGGTCATAGGCCCGGGCCCAGATACAATCCTTTTCCCCCACCTCACATTTTCCCTGCCGGGTTCCGCCGCAGGGACCGTTGCGCTGATTCTTGACACACTGTGACTCGGGGCACAGATAGGCGATGTCCGGAAGCGAGCAGTCCCCGCAGTCGCGACAATCAAAGGCCGTAGTCTTCACTCCCTGCTCCAAAGAGTGGGCCGCCCGGCGAGTGGCCGGACTGGCCTGCTCCAGCCAAGTGTAGATCCGTCGACCCAACTGGAAGCCAGGCGACCCTTTCTCAAACACCTTCTCGTGAAACATGCGGCTGAACTTGTAGCCCACGGGCACTCGCCGAAGCAATTCCTCTCTCGCTTCGGGGGTCCTGGAAGCCAGGTATTCTCGGTTGATGTGTTGGGAACTCAGTCCAGTTTCCGCCTCCTCCTCGAAAAAGTAGAACTCACCGGTCTGAGAAAAGCGAATTTCTTTGGCAAAGGACTTCCAATCGTCCCCTGAAAAGGATCTTACCCGTTCAAAAATGCGTTCGTAGTCCTCCAACTTCAAGTGCCCACCCAAGTAGCAGCCCCGAAATCCCAAGCCCTTCATAACAGCAATCTGCTTGGCAGCCAGCTCGTGGAAGAAGGCCTTCCCCTTGTCCGGCGACTGGGCCTGCCTGGCCGCAAGATCGGCCAGCCCTTCGGTAATGACCACACCGGGGATGTTCCCGGCGGCCATAAATCGAGCCGCCGGACTACTCAGAACGTACACATTGCCCAGTACCGGGACATTCAGCTCCTTCATCGCCATGTACTTGAGGAGTTCGTCCATCTTGCGTGAGTCGTAGCCGATTTGGTTGATGATGAAGCCGGCTCCGGCTTCGATTTTCTTGGCCAGCTTGAAGTACTGGGGCATCACCTCGCGCTCATGCTTTTTGAAGTTGGTTACGACGGCTCCAAGAAAAAAGTGGGTTCGCTCCATCGTCGCTTCACCGCGAGGAGTAGATACCCGCAATCCCCGATTCATCTCACTAAACATCTGCAGTAACCCCACCGAGTCGATGTCAAAAACAGGCAGGGCCCGACCCTCATGACCGCCGCTTGGATAATCTCCCGAAAGCGCCAGTACGTTGTCAAACCCTTCACTGGCCAGCTTCCAGCCCCGGCTTTGAAGCGCGTTGCGGTTCCAGTCCTTGCACGACAGATGGATAATTACCTCCTGTCCCCGGGAGATGAGGTCGGTTCCGAAGGTGTCGGCACTAATCATCGCGTTGCCGGCAGGATTGTCCGTGATGCTCAAAACATCCACGTCCGGGTGATGGGCCAGTTCGCGGGCCAGGGCCAATACTCGTTTGCCTCTGCTTTCTATGATCAATCCACGCGAAGTGACCAGTTCCACCGAGGTCAAAAACGATTCGCTCTTTTCCAATCTCTCTCGGAATCTAGCCTTGCTCCAGGGGCTTACCGAGGGGGGTGAAGGTACTCTAGGTGTTGACATGACTGACTCCGCCGCAGCTGAACCTTGAACTTTCAGCTGAAGTAGCTAATGAAATTGTAAGGTTTTTGATGTTACTTTAAAAGGAGTAATGGTCTGATGGTATGATGTCATGATGGTCGGAGCCAAAACAGGCGAAGCGCCGCGGGTGACCCAGGTCATCGAGCGATACGGAAAGTGTCTCGAGTTGGTCGCCCTGGACCCGCATTTCCATGAGATTACTGTGGGAGTCTACGTCAAGGACGACATTTCCACGGTTTGGACCTTCAGTCAAAAACCCGGAGCCGAGCAGCGGATCGAAAAGATCCGGGATCGGCTGGTGGGGATAGGCGGACTCGCTCCGGTGGAGGGAACCCACAATCAGGCCATCTTTTCCTGCGGCTATTTTCACACACGACCGATGAAGTTCCTGTTGACCTACGCGGTGGAAAAGGATCCAGATTCTTCGCCGCCGGAGGGCGCCATCTCGGTAAAGGACACCAAGAGTAAGCTGATTCTGGGCGCGCAGGCCAAAGAAGTGGAAGGGCGCTGGATCTACGAAGTAACGGGGGAGGGTGAGGCGCCCAACACCCCAATGCGGCTGAAAGCAATTGTTAGAGGTTTCATCCGATATGCCGAAATGGAAAAGGTGAGTGATACCGAAGTCACTTTCCCATGTGGTGCCCGGCACGACGGGCTGGTCCGTCTGCTGATCCCTTTCGCCCGCAATGTGAGCGCAGTTGAGGACATGATGGAATCGGCCGACATGCGTGGCCAGTTGACGACCGGGACGGCAGGCTTTTCTCCGCTCTGAAATCGAGCGCTACCGCTACTATTGAGGTGCTCAAATGACCTTCGTTGAAACCATGAAGCCACGGGAACGGGTGCTCAACACTCTGGCCCGAAAGCCGGTGGATCGGCCACCCGTCTCGAACCCGACCTCGGTGGCCACGGTCGAACTCATGGATCTGGTGGATGCTCCCTTCCCCAACGCCTGCCGCGACCCGGAGCTCAACGCCCGTCTGGCTGCAACCGGTTATACCGAGCTGGGCTTCGAGAGCATTATGCCGGTCTTCACCATCATCCAGGAGTCAGCCGCCTTGGGCTGTGAGATGCAGTGGGAGGTCAAAGATAACTGGCCCACAGTACGAATGTACCGACCCATCTGGAAAGAGCCTGAAGACGTCCGTATGCCCAAGGACTTTCTCAAGCATCCCGATAACCATTGCGTACTCAAGTCGCTGGAAATTCTGAAGAAGCAGTATGGAGATGAAGTGGCCGTAATTGGCAAAGCCATGGGGCCGTGGACACTGGCTTACCACGTCTTTGGAGTGGAAAGTTTTCTGCTCATGTCTATCGACGATCCCGGCAAGACAAAGCAGTGCCTGGATCGACTCAAGGAAATCTCAGTCGTCTTTGCCAAGGCTCAGATCGAGGCAGGAGCCGATGCTCTCACGTTTCCCGACCATGCTACGGGCGACCTGGTGAGTGGGGAGTATTACCGCAAATTCCTGCTCGAGCTTCACAGGGAGATGGTGGAGCGGATTGCCTGCCCTCTGATTCTTCATATCTGCGGGAATACGCTGGACCGGATGGACTACATCGCTCAAAGCGGTATGGCCTGCTTTCACTTTGATTCGAGAAACGACCCGAAGAAGGCCGTAGATACTGTCGCCGGACGAATCGCTCTGGTAGGCAACGTCAACAATCCGGAGACGCTCTACGCGCGAGGACCTGAGGAAGTGAGAAAGGAGGTTTATCGAGCCTTGGATGGCGGCGTCGATATGATCGCCCCGGAGTGTGCCATACCACTCAGAACCAAGCTCGAAAACCTGCGCGAGATTCCGAAGGCCGTTCAGGATTGGAGCAGCGAGCACCTTTCAACGAACTGACATGATCCAAGCGTTCTCAGCTCTCATTGAGAAGATGGCCAGGCCGGGAGATCGATAATGCCCATTGTCAAAAAAGGTTTGGAAAAAGAGCTAGCCTACGTCACGCGGCCCGATGAGCAGAGCCGGATCCGGGAAGCCTTGGAGAAGGGCGATTCTCGGATGCAGGATATCGCCTATGCCCTCATCACGGGCAAGCACCACGACGTCGACCAGATGACCAGGCAGGCGCTTGATGAGGGAGTTCCTGCCAACACGATCATGGACGATGGGCTGATCGCCGGCATGGCTGTGGTAGGAGTCAAGTTTCGGGACAACGTCATCTTCGTTCCTGAAGTGCTCATCTCCGCCCGAGCGATGAAGGCCGGCATGGCACACGTAGAACCGATCCTTTCAGCCTCCGGCATCCCGCCAGTCGGCACCGTGATTATGGGAACAGTGAAGGGAGATCTTCACGATATCGGCAAGAATCTGTGCACCATGATGCTTCGCGGAGCGGGATTTGTCGTTCACGATTTGGGAGTCGATACCAAGCCGGACGAATTCATCGAGGCCGTGGTGGAACACGAGGCCCAGATTGTGGGGATGTCCGCCTTACTTACCACCACGATGCCGAACATGGGCAGGACGATTCAGGCCTTTGAGGACGAGGGAGTGCGCGATAAGGTGAAGATGATGGTGGGCGGCGCCCCGGTTACCCTGGAGTTCGCCGAAGATATGGGTGCCGACGGATATGGAAAGGATGCGATTGCCTGCGTGGAGAAGGCCAGAGAACTCATTGCCCTGATTGAGGAAGAATCAAAGGATGCGGCGACTGTCCAGTCTCAGAGGGTGGATTCCGCCATATGAGGATAGAGGACAAGGAAAAACTTCAAAAAAGTCTGGACCGACTCTACGGCATCTTCGAAGAGATCGCCAGGATGGCCGATCATGTGTCCACCTGGCGCTGTCCTTACAAGGATCGGAAGGACCGCTGCACCGCTCACTTCGGGTGCCGAAACCAGCGACGAAGCAAAGTGCCAGGAGAATTGCCACTCTGTGCGGGTGATGACAAGTTGGACTATCGTAGTGCCTGGGAGGTCGACGGTCTCTGAGTTTCGCACCTTCACGTCGAATCCTTTACCTCTGATTTGTGTAGTCCTGTATTGACAATGCCCTTTCTTCTTTTTGAAGGCAAGAAGCTGCCTTTGAGCACCGACAAGACGATTTTTGACTACGCCGACAAGCTGCAGGTGCGTGTTCCGACCTCCTGCAGCCGCAGCGGCGAGTGCCATGAGTGCATCGTCGAAATCACACAAGGACTGGAGGCCTTGTCTCCTCCTACCCAGGCAGAGCGCTTCCTGCGTGACCACTACCGACTGGCCTGCCAGGCGCGGTCAGTGGATCCCACCAAGGACGTGGCCTTCAAGCTCCTCAAGAGACGTCCTCAGATCCTTCGGAAAGGCGAGCCTGTGTCGGTGGAGTTGGACCCGCTCACTCGCCGCAAGGGAGACTTCGTCTATTTTGGGGATCAACGCCTCGACACATACCGGGGTCGGATCTACGGACTCGCACTGGATGTAGGAACCACCACAGTGGTCCTGAATCTCCTGGACCTCGAGACGGGCACCTGCCTCTTTACCAGCTCCTTTGAAAACCCCCAGCGTTTCGGTGGCAGCGACGTGATGCATCGCATCTCCTACGACCTTGGCCCCCACCAAGGGGAGTTGCAAAAAGCGGTGATCGCCGCCATCAACTATGAGATCCGTGACCTGTGCCGCCGCCTTGGCTTTCCCCGAAGAGAGATCTACGAGATGGTCATCGTCGGAAACTCCACTATGCGCGACCTGTTTTTTGGTCTGGATGTGGAGAGCATTGGTCAAAAACCTTACAAGTCCATTACCGAGCACGAACTGGATCGGGAAGAAAGGACGACCACCTCCCTTAACGTCAAGGCAAAAGAGCTGGGACTTCACACCTACCCGGGTGCGAACGTCTACGGAGCGCCCCTGATCGGCTCCCATGTAGGTGCAGACGTGGCAGCCGACCTGCTAGCGATCAAAATGGCAGAGCAGGAGGAAGTGGTGATGCTGATCGATGTCGGGACCAATACAGAAGTGGTGCTCGGGAATAAGAATCGATTGATGGCAGCTTCCTGTCCCGCGGGACCAGCCTTCGAGGGAGGGCTGGTGACTTACGGCATGCCCGGCTACGAGGGCGCAATCGAGTCTTTGCACCTTACCAACGGCGGCGTGCGGTTCCAAACGATCGGGAACGTGGAACCTCAAGGCATCTGTGGATCAGGACTGGTCGATCTGGTGGCTGAACTGCGCCGCACGGCTCGAATGGACGAGCTGGGGGTGTTTCAGGATGGCTCTAACGAGTTCGCCGTGGATTCCCAGAAGGGGATTACTGTATCCAGGGCCGATCTGAGTGCCCTGGCCCAGGCAAAGGCGGCAAACTTCTGTGGCCAGTGGATCGTTCTTCAAAACTATGGGCTTCTTCCTGAACAGGTGAGCCGGCTTTACCTGGCCGGTGGTTTTGCCAACTATCTGGATGTCGGGAATGCCGTTTCGATCGGTTTTATTGCCGATTTTCCTGAAGAGAGAATCACCAAAGTAGGCAACGCAGCAGTGGAGGGCGCGACGGCCATGCTCCTGTCACGAAGCAAGCGCCAGATGGTCGAGGATTTGGTGCGACGTATCGAGCATGTCGAGCTTGAGACAACCCCTGACTTCTTCGAAATCTTTGTAGAAGGCTGTCAGTTTAAGCCCATGAGTCAATCGGCAGCGTAATCATGCACCCTGACCGTGTAGCCTCACAACGAATGGGTACGAACACAGGGGGTTTGTAGGGAGTAAGAAAAGTGATCTCACAGCTGCGCATTTACACCATTCACCCGGGGATGATGGACTCCTGGTTGAAGCTTTTCAACGAGCAGATCCGGTCCATCCACCAAAAGCTGGCATACCGGTCGAAGGCACCTGGGTCAATACTGACCGGACGGAATTCATCTGGGTGCGGAGCTTCGACAGCGCTGACGCTATCCCGGTCAAAGAGGCCGAGTACTTTGCTTCACCGGAGCGACAGGCCTTGGGCAACCTGCCCCAGAACCATATCGCTGAGATGAAAGTTCGGGTCATCGAGGAGGTGCCCGAATAGGGGCCGTGTCTTGGTTTGGAAGTTTGACCGCTTCGCCCGCTCCTCAGCGAAACGCTGACCAGAGCATCTACCCTCCACAGACGAGGCTAAAGCTGTCGATGATCACGGTCGTCGTCCCGTTGGCGTTCACAGTTGTATGTTCCCTAAACCGTATTTGGAAGTTGTCAGCAGATCCTCGGCTGATGACATTTCTCGTGCTCACCACAGTGAACTCGAAGGGGAGCGGTGCGTCAGAGTACGTGGTGCGACTCGCAGCACCCGCCAACTGATATACGTTGCCGGTCGTCTGACCAACGCCGGTAATACCCTGTCGGGCGAAGCTCCTGTGGAGATGGAAGCCGCCACTGGGATCAAATGTAACGTGGTCTACGACGTTGACAGTCCCACTGAAGTCAATATCTTCACCCGTACAGGGGTTGGCGGCGGTGAAATTGACCGGCACAGTGGTTGATCGTGGTAACAGGGTTGGCTTGCGCCAAGGCTGGTACTGCCGTCAGCAAAGCAACTACTGCAAATGTGGGCTAATGCTTTTCCTTTCATTTTTCCTCCTCCTGTCTAATTGTGTTTGTTTTGCGACTGACGGTATGATCGGCTACGTCACTTAAAGGCTCAAGATCTCCCGAGCGCTGTTCTCTTCATAAAAGCCGTTCCCATGAATGCGCTTGGCCAGCTTGATGTTGTCCTCGGCGGTCAAAGCGGGGAACAGGTTGAATCGCTGAAAAACGAAGCCTATTGACCGTCTTCGAATTTCCGTTCGCTCTGCGTCGCTCACGGAGCTGATTTCTACCTTACATTTGCTCCCTCACCAGCCAGGACTCTTCCCAAGGTAGTCTGGCACCTGGACGAACCCTCCGACTCCCTCGCTGTCGTCATGTACTATCTGTCTGAGTTGACGAGTCACGAAGTAAAAGTCGTGTTGGGTGGTGATGGTGGAGACGAGCTGTTCGGGGGATACGACCGCTACTACGGAAATGACTATGCCTCTTACTGTACCTGGTTACCGAATTCGGTGCGTACACATCTCTTCGGCCAATTGTTGGCGCTGCTACCGGAGGGCTTTTGGTATCGGAGCTTCACCCACAAGCTCCGATGGATTCAGCACATTTCCAGTTACCAGGGGGCCCAACGCTATTCGAAGAGTCTCAATTACTTCTATTTTTCCGATGGTTTTGGCAAAAGTCTGTATACAGACACCTTCCGAAAAAGGGTGAGCTTCTTTGATCCTGAAGCCTCAATCAAATACTACTTCAACGCGGATAACTCCATTAAAGGGTGTCGGTATCTGGCGCAGCTGCAAAAACGGCTGAGAAAAACCGTCGCAGAAAAACCGAGAGTGGCCTTGTCGTTCCTTCGCACAGTGCCCAGCTTCGTTTTTGTATTAACTTCTTTGGGTGTATATTTAATCGACATTCCTCATATCAACTTCGGAAGGACCTTTTCCGGTCTCCCCAGTGAATGACCACAACTTATCAGACCGCCAACCTTGCCTCAAGTGGTCTTTGGTCCTCTGTCCATCAAAAGCGCCTCTGATCCCTCGGTTTCCCAGGTGGCTTTTGGTCAAAAACCTGATCAATAGAGACACCTCCAGCGGTTCAATCAGAAACCCTCGGCGCTAGGCTGTCATCCATCTCAATCGATCAATCCGAGACAACAGCCCGGCCCATATATCCTTGCTTATCGCTACCTCCGCCATCTGAAACGTGACGATCCGGCTATGGCGGATCACCTTCGCTCCGATCTTGATCAGTTTGGTCAACAGGCTGCGAAGGGACCAATGTTTGATTTTTCTGGGAAGGACCAGCCGCCGTAGAAAATTGCCCAGGTTGCAGGCCAAGACAAACAGAGCCAACCTCACCTGATTCGGGACAAAGCGCTGGCAGGACAGGCGAGTCCGGTGCAACGCATACTTGCCTTCCTTGATCCACTGCTCGGCTGTGCCACGACCGTTATAGAAGTGAACCACCCCTGAGGCTTGTGCGCTCATATTGGGTTGAGTAGGCCGGGGGAGTCTCACCCCCAGCCCCTCCAAGAACCGGACGTGAACCTCTCAGCTCATCCGGCTCCTATCACTCAAGCCACAAGGAAAGACTCCAAGACGCCAATGAATAAATAGATGCGGATTGGCACGGGCAATCTGGTCGAGGTAACGCCTCGCCCGTTGCCGATGCCCAGAAAATCTTTTGAGTTTCCTTCGCACCCACTGCACAAGATACCGGTTGAAGTTCCGCCACAGTTGACGCAGTGCCGACGCGTGGAAGCAACCATAGCAGGCTTGCCAACCACGGAGTTTCGGATTGAACATCTGAGACAGATCCAACAACGTCTTCTCGTTCTTGAGCTGGACATGCCAGCTACGCATGCATCGATTGATCTCCTTCTTCGAGGAGATACTGATCGCAGGAAGAAAGTTCGGGTGAACCTGCCCTTTCTTGTTCACACACCGTCGCGGACGGAAAGTGTAACCAAGGAAATCAAAGCTGATTCGCGAATGCTCTTCCAGGCGATTCACATCCTTGCAATAGACGATCGACGATTTGTCGGGATGGATCTCCAACCCACACTCACGGAAGCGTTCCGAGATAAGGCTCATCACGTATTCCGCCTGAGACTGGCTCTTGCAGTGCAGCAGCCCATCGTCGGCGTATCGACAAAATGGAACCCCCGGCAGTTGGCGTCTCACCCACGCGTCAAACGCGTAGTGCAAGAACAGATTTGCCAGAATAGGGCTCACAACTCCACCTTGCGGTGTGCCTTTGTCGCGCGCCTGTAGACTGCCGCCGGGCTGCTCAAGTGGAGCCTGCAACCAGCGCTCCACGTACAACAACACCCAACGACACTGACAATGGTGGCGTAACGCCTTCATGAGCAGTTCGTGGTCAATGTTGTCGAACAGGGCGCGGATATCGAACTCCACCACCCAGTCGTATCGCCAACACCGTTTCCGGGTGATGGCAATCGCGTCATGGGCAGACTTTCCCGGTCGATAGCCGAAAGAATCCTCATCGAACACCGGTTCCAGTATCGGCTCCAGGGCTTGCTTCACCACTGTCTGTGCGATTCGATCAGAGACCGCAGGCACTCCGAGAACACGCGTGCCCCCCGATTTCTTCGGGATTGGCACGGCTTTCACGGGTGGTGGAAAATAGCTCCCGGAGCACAGCCGGTTCCAGATTCGATAGAGGTTGTTCTTCAAGTTGTGCTCGAAGAGTTCAAGCGACTCGCCATCGACTCCTGCGGCACCTCCTTTGGACTTCACCTCCAAGTATGCTTGCCCTGCCAGCTTCTTAGAAACCTCAAATGGCTTTGCTACTTTCAAGGGCTCCTCCTGCCTAGCAGTTGGCCGCTTGTCTGTAGCCGAGTGACCAAGCCCCTTCGCTCCGCTGCCATTACGGCAGCCTCATCGCTACTACGAGCTTGTCCGCCCCTGGGCAACGCTTCGATACTGTCGGCCTCGCAGGTTCTCTGCTTGTGCCTTTCTCTTAGCATCGTTGCTCCAGGTTCCCGCAGTTCAACATGAGAGCCCAGATCAAGCTCACGCCACCTCTATGCCGGGTGCTACCTGACCAGTAGACAGGTTTCCGCCAGATTCTTCCCGGGGCAACACCAACTCCCCGGTTTCGACACCATCTCGTCCTTTCGGCACTTGAACGGTGGTTCACTTGTGTTCGTCTTCCTGATCCACACCTGATGCTTCTAGAGCACCTTTTCCGTAACGCTCACGACCGCGGCTTTTAACCACAGCCACTTACGGTGGTTTGCAACCTGCTCCTGCAAGCCGGTTGCGGGAGGCCTACTCCCATCTCTCACGCCGCTTGCTGCGGCACACTGACGATGAAACCCACCCTCGGAAAGAGTTCTCCGCGATGCCACTCGACCTTGGCAATCACCCGGCGAGGCCGGTCCCAACTGGCGGCTTGATATTGGAAATCGGCAAACCAAACGATAGGCTTTCGGGGCGGACGGCCCACAGGCCGGGTAAGCAGGTGTTCAATCTCCGCCTGAAGCACCTCGTTGGCAGGAAGCCGGATGGCATACAAAAAGCCCTTCTCCTCCAAGTATTCATAAACGTCCGGCTTGGCAAAGGCAGCATCCCCACGAAAGTATTTGCGGACTGTTTTCTTCTCGTAGCGAGCCACGATTGGTTCCAGCATCTCCTTCCAACCATCCGCGCTGTGAACATTGCCGGGCCGAAGCATTGCACCTTCGCAATCTCCGAACTGGTTGAAACAAAACAGGGGATGGTAGCAAGTACATCGGAAATGGCCGTTGTAGGCAGAGGCTTCCTGCTCGCCATGGACAGGACTGGCTGAGCTGTCCATATCCAGAATGATGCGTCGATGAGTTGTTTTCTCCAGCGCTCTTTCTACCCATCGGCCATTAACTTCCGAAAGGGCTTTGAGGTTCCCCTGGACGGACAGCATCTCGGTCTCAAATCGACCCATGGTGTTGGCGCTGGCGGCCTTCTTCTTGTCCATCTTCTTCCCGGTGATCCTCCGCATAGTCGGATCCACCGATAGACGATGGGCATCGTTGACATCTTCATAGCCAGCCAGTCGACTCGTATACCGATTGGCGCAGCAACGACGCCAGGTCGTGCTGGATGTTACGCCCTGTCCGCGAATCGAGAAAAACGGAGGGAACACTATCGAATAACACCAACGCTTCGTCCAAATCACGATAGGCGAGAAGCCCAGCATCCGAGGTGACCTTAGTCCCATGAAATTCAAGCCTCAAACTGCCATCAAAACCGGCCTTCAAACCTTCACCCTTTGGGTCAGCCATTTCTTGCTCCCTTTATGCTCTATATCTACTTTGATTATAGTAGTTTACATCGATTAAGGCAAGCAATCTTGGTGTCCTATATGGTGAATGGGGGAATAAACGTTGACAAAGCCTTCACCATCGAGTACTGAAACTACACTAATTCTCCAAAAAAAGTGTCTCAAAGTCATTGACACGTTCCGGTTTTCTAGAGACTGTCCCGGGTTTAGTTGAAAGTTGAGAGGCGGTTCGTCCGACCGACTCGTTAGAATCGGGTTGGTCAACAACCTTTTAAGGAGGAACCGCCATGAAGAAATCATATCGAATTGTCACCCGGAAGAACAGTCAGGGGCTGGCTGATTATCTGGCCCAGAACGGGCAACTGTTGCTCCCGATGGTGGAGCTGATCGAAGCCTCCCGGATGGCCATTGACGAGTTGATCGACATCCTGGGGCGAGCGAGCATGGAAGCGGTCTTGCAGCTTTCTGCCCGAAGTGTCGCCGGCGAAAAGCAACAAGGGCGCCCAGGCAAGCAGATCGTTTGGTACGGCACTCAGCCAGGGCGAGTCAGACTTTCGGAGCGGCAAGTGCGGGTTCGAAAGCCACGGCTGCGCAAGAAAGGCCAAGGTCGAGGCGGGGAGGTGGAGATCCCCGCCTATGAGGCGATCAACCGTAACGGGGAGCTGGGCAGCCGCATGCTGGAGATCTTGACGTGCAACGTTTCCACGCGCCACTACAGCCGCGTGATCCCCCAGATGGCCGACACGGTGGGAGTCAGCAAATCGTCCGTGAGCCGTCAGTTCATTGAGCAGAGCGGCCAGCAGCTGGAGCAGCTGGCCGAGCGACACTTTGATGACGTTGAGTTTCTGATCATCTACATCGACGGCCTGGTCTTTGGCGAGCACCACGTGATCTGTGCCGCCGGCGTGGACTCGGAGGGCCAAAAGCACGTGCTGGGGCTGCGGGAAGGGGCCAGTGAAAACGCCGCCACCGCTACCTCCTTGCTGGAAGACCTGGTGGAGCGAGGCCTGGATTCCGGGCGACGCTATCTGTTTGTGATTGACGGCTCCAGGGCCCTGCGATGTGCCATTGACAAGGTCTTTGGCAAGGGCAGTCCGGTGCAGAGATGTCGTCGTCATAAGATTCGCAACGTGTGCGATCGATTGCCGGACGATCTGGCCGAGCAAGTCAAGTCAGTGATGCAGGCTGCTTATCGGCTGCCCTGGAAAGAGGGGGGGGTTCGGCTCAGAAAGCAGGCGGAGTGGCTCGAAGGGCTGCATCCCGATGCGGCAGCTAGCCTGCGAGAAGGTCTGGAAGAGACCTTCACCATCAATCGACTCGAGTTGTCTTCCTCCCTGCGCTTGTGTCTGGCCAGCACCAACCTGATTGAAAGCCCTCACTCTGGCGTGAGGATGCGGACCCGCCGAGTGAGCCGCTGGAAAGATAGCCAGATGGTGCTGCGCTGGGCCGCCTCATCCTTCCTGGAGACGGAGAAGAACTTCCGGCGCATCCAGGGCTACCAGGACCTCTGGATGCTGAAAGCCAAACTCAGAGACGAGGTTTCTATGGACGCCAAACGAAAGGTGGCTTAAGATCGTGCTCAACCTGAACCGCCCTTCACTTTCAACTGAGTTTGGGGCAGCCTCGTATTCTATTGTTGGAGGTAAGATGAAACTACTTAGTAAATTTGAGCGTGTTTGTGGCTTCTTCCTCAATTGGGTTCAACGTGCAGCTGACAAGTTTAGGAAGTTGGACGAGAAGTAAGTGGATATGGGTTGGAAAAATGACTAACGAAGAACCTGATCGCAAGGTAGCCGAACCTTGGCAGCCTGCCTCCATCAAAACGTGGGGGCGAAGGCAGGAAAGAAGAATGACTCAGCTCTATGAATGGGGTGGGGCAACGGATCCTATAGAGATCGCTGGTGGGGTGAAGGTAGACTTCTTCGACTGGCTGATCTCAGAAGCCCAGAGAATCATGAAAGGGAGCCCTGACCGCTACGTCGAATTGATCCAGAAGGGTAAATTTTTCTGTCTCCGCGTCAATGTCCATGAGGATGTAAGGATGGAGAAGGTCTAGAAGAAGTAACGCCGGGTCAGCTCCTAGCCGACGAGGTTCTGAAGGTGCTGTAGGGATGACCGAATGAAAAACGGTAATGCGTTCGCCAACATCGTGGCTGAGTTCCAGCTTCTAGAACAACTCGATCCAAGCATGAGATTCTTCAAGAAGTCCAATGTGGCGGATGTCACCCACAGTGGCCTCCTCGGGTCGAATCTCGAATTTCGACTAAAAAAGGGATTGACTCGCAGCGCCCTAACTCCTTGCTGAGGCACCAAAAGCGTAATTTTATCTCAATTGAACAAAGGCATTGGGAGGACATAGACTTGTTGGGTGTCAAACATCGCGATATCCAGTACTGTACTACTAACGGGTGCTGGCTTCACGAAGGGTTTCGGCGGTTATTTGGCAGCTGAGGTAGATGGAGAGATCTGGAAAGAGTGTGGCTCAAAGGCGAGACGATGGATCATAAGGAAGAAGGAGATCAATTTTGAATACCTATACGAACAGGCCCGTCAAGAGCCGCCTATCATTCGTGACCAGATTACATCCGCAATCAGAAAAGTATTTTTCAGGATGGACAATGAAATCTGTGCGCGTGTCAAATCTTCAGTCTACGAAAGCCAGCGAATTCCTTCGGCTGCTTTCAGCAACTTTGTCTCATGGTTCGGAGAGGGAACAAAAGCGGAGCCGCGCTTATTTCTTCACCTTGAATCAAGACCTTTTGGTCGAACGGGCATGGGTGGCGAATGCCAATAGGCAGATCACTATACAAATGCCAGGTACGCAACCGACACAGCGATTTGGCGTAGGGGTAAAACGAATTGAAAAACTCAGTGTGAGTCTTCCAAGAACGAGCGAATTCCAAAAGGACATACCAAGATCTGTCAACTTGGTTTTCATGAAATTGCACGGATCGATCAATTGGCAAGGCATGGACGGAAGCCAGTGTTTGGTCATTGGCACAGGAAAGACTCCACAAATTACCAGAGAGCCCCTTTTGAAATGGTATTGGAAATGTTTCCGAGACGTTCTAAGCCGACCGAACTGTTACCTCGCTGTTGTTGGATACGGGTTTGGGGATGAACACGTTAACGAGGTTATTGCGGAGGCCGTGCGTAACTTCAGTCTGAATGTGTTTGTGATCTCGCCTACGAAGTTCGGTGATCTTATGGGCACGATTCAAAGTCAACCACTTGGGGACGAAATCCTACCTGCTATCACCCCATACAATAATAAACTCACTGATCTGTATGTTGATAATTCGGCGAGAGTGAAAGAACGCCTAAAAGAAATCTTCTCAAGAATGCGTTTGCCTGGTTTCTGAGTCTGGAGTCAGTTCGGAAGTTCTTGTTTGCCAAAGGCTAAGGTGTCGGGGACTTTGTCCGCAGTAAAGGGGTTGCTGGACCCCCTGTGGACCCCCACGCCAAAGATGCACCCTAACTGCCACTGACCACTGGCATACAAGTTATCTATTATTAACAAATTAAAGTGGTGAGCCGCCGGGGAATTGAACCCCGAACCTACTGATTAAGAGTCAGTTGCTCTGCCAATTGAGCTAGCGGCCCACGCGTCTGGCGATCGTGTGCGTAATGCCGGTCAGTTTACCACGAGCCTCCTAACCGGAACTATGCATAATCCTGGCTGCCTAAGACACCACTTCTTACCGATGCCAGTGGTCCGGCCTGGAACTTCCCCGCTATTGACTATTGACCCTTGACCATTTCACACAGTGACCCAGCCAGGCATTTTTTCATCTGCACGGCGCGCATGGATCTCAGTTGCGGTCTACACGCTGTTTCTCTACAGCACCTTGACGCTCGCCTATGACATCTACGTATGGTTTTTCGATCGCTTCGGTAGATCTTTTATGTCCAGTTTCAGTCTCTTGGTTTTTGGCGCGGTTGGATTCGGCATATCCTGCGGGATCAGGGAATTTGGATCGTCTGCTGTTTTCTCGGAATGGCGCTGCCTTGCATGATGTCCCTGCAGTTTATTCGCAACGCTCCCCTCTCGGGTAACCGTGTCGCCGCAATGTCTGCCGAGGGGATGGCCGCTCGCTATCCTGAATACGCATTCCTGCTGTGGCCATTGGCCTTGTTGATCAGTTTTATCGTCTTGGCTCCCAATCAAATCAGTTCGGGCGATCTTTTACCGCGACGTTGGGGCGATGTACTCTGGACCGTCAGCCGCCAGGCGCGCCGCTTGAAAGGCAATCAAGTCCGATATCTTTACTACGGCATCTTGGCGATATACGGAGTGTGGGGCCTCGCCGCCCTGGCATTTTTTGATCCGCTGCAGATTGCCAAAATCGGTACCGTGCTGTCCAACCTGGCGCTGGGAGCCAGCGGACTGCACATCCTGTACGTGAACCGCACACTCTTGCCTCGCGAGCTCCATTCCCATTGGCTCATGCAGGCCGGCCTGCTGTGTTCCGCGCTCTTCTTCCTGGGAGTCACCGCCGTGGTGATTTCAACTCTCTGACCCGGCAAACGAGATCGTTGTGTGCGGTAGCAGCGGATGCCTTCTAGCCCATATTATCATGTGGCGAAGACACTTGTGTCGAGACACTCCGCGTCGTAGTGGCGAAGGCTCCGGCCTGACCAGGCGTCGCGACCGGAACTCGTACCGCCCCGCCGTCCCGGCGGCTGCCGGCCGGAAGCCGGCGGTACCGAAACCCCCGCAGGCGTATTCACGCAATACGTCGAGGAGGCCGAGGGAGCGCAACGAGTCGGAAGGGAGTCCCCCCCCCTGCGCAGGGGGTGCCGCGAAGCGGGAGAATTGGTCGCGGCAGTGGCTGGGACTAATTATTGAGAGGGTAGGGGCCCTGTTTCATTCCTTTCCGGGATGTTAAGAGTGTTGATCCCTCTCCACCAACCAAAAGCGGAGACTGGCTGTGTGGATACTTTATTCTCTGTTCTCAGGAGTTGTTGTCGCTATATTTCTCCTCTCCTCTACTAGTCTCTCAGAAAGACATGGGGTTGGGTATGGAAAGTTTGTGATGGCGACCTTAGTAGTATCGTCTGTGATTTCCCTGTCGTTCGCATGTTTTGTAAACCTGGACATTCCATTCCAGTTTGCATGGCGGGCAATACTAAACGGCGTTGTCTTAGGATTTTCGATTGTGCCATTTTTCACCAGTTTCAGGTATCTGAACCCACTAAGCATTTCAGTAATCACTCAGATGACACCTGTACTCGTTCTTACACAGTCCTGGCTGTTTCTTGAAGAAGAGATGACGATGCCTCAGGTTTTTGGATTTCTACTCGTTTTATGTGGGTCAACTATTGCTGCTGTGCGAAGCGGGGAAAGACGAAAGGAATCTTTGCTTGGGTTTTTCCTCATCCTCTGTGGAATCACCGTAGCATCAACCAGCTACCCGCTAATGAAATACGTTACAAGTGAACTCAGCAAAAGCGAGATCTTCATGTTGAATAGACTCGGGATGGCTCTTAGTGCTCTGCTTCTGCTTTGTTTGAGGCCTTCACGAAAGAGGATGTTCGGATTGTTAGAACTGGATAAGAGGGAGCAGATCCTGTACTTGGGAACGTTGTCCCTCCATGCTTTGGCCACATTGTGTATGGTGTTGGCAATTGCTACACAACCTCTGGGAAAATCTCTTCGGCGTTTCTGTAGCCGAAGATGCCCGTGATTTTACGGAACTCATCCGGGATATCCAAGAGACGGAGAGGAGGATGGGCTGGCGGAGGAGAACTCCGATTAACCTGTCTCACACTGACATAGGTTGCGGCGCCTGCACCGTTGCTCAAAAAGATTGTTTGGTGCCCAGAGAGAAGTTTCTACGATGATCCCTCTTGTTTTAGTCGCTCTGTCTAGTTTGGTATTGTTGCTCTACCTGTTCGTTAACCTTCTCAACCACGTCGAACCCACACAAATCGATCTCGACTTCTTACGGCAGAAGAAGCTTTACCTGTTTCACATCTTGCAGATCATGGAAAGCCCCGACTACAAATTCTTGTCTCGGAATAGCAAGAAATATCGCAATTACCTGTTTGTCAATTACGCCAAGAACCCGAAGCAGGATATCGACGAGCTGGCGGCATTGCGGCTGGGAGCCCGTACCCGTCTTTACTACATTCTCTTTATGATCTTCTACGATCTCCTAACTCTAAAGAACAAGATCTACTCAAACGTCCACGACCTGCGCGTTTTGGTGGGTATCGAGCTGATATTGGTCAAGAATGTGTAGTGCTCCCCGAATCCCTAATTACTTCAATCAATGAAATTCAAGAACTTCATCAGAGTGTTTTTGGCTTCTTTGCCGGGATCCTGTGCGTCCTACGGATTAGCTGATACAGTGCGGGAGGGCGATTTACCTCTCCGTTGCCTTGAAGTGACATTCCTCCTATCAACTTCGGACATGGGTTTTCGAGACGAGCAAGCAAGCCAACAATGAAGAAGAATTCCCTCTATAAGGTCGTGGTTCGCACCCGAAATGGAGAGGCTATCCAAGGTTTTGGCAAGCGGAATCCCATTACAGAGAAGCTGAAGATTCTCACCCGAGAGGGAAAAGAAGACCATCAGCTTCGCCAAGGAATTGAACCCAAGTTATGCATCGTTTCACATTGCCACTCCCTATCCGGGAACGGAAATGTACGAAAACTTTCAGGTGCGTCGTGATGATCATTTTCTTGAGGAGACTTACCGAGAAGCGCTTCCCTTACCGAAATTGAAAGCTCTGGAGCGCAAAGCTTACTTACAATATTATTTGAGACCCACCTACCTGCTTTCGCGCCTTCGCAACCGCCCGTTCGAAAGCTGGCAACAAGTTCGCCTCTTCTTGAATTTCCTCTCCACAACCTAGTACTCCCTGCCATAAATACGATGACGTATGTGGATGGGGCTTGCGAGGAGAGGTCGCCTAGCAGCCCGTGGTGAAAAGTGGGAAACTCCGGTCAAAATCTTGGTATTTCCAAGACTCCTTGACCACGATGAAGGTTGCGTTAATGGAGGCTGCCCCAAACTCAGTTGAAAGTGAAGGGCGGTTCAGGTTGAGCACGATCTTAAGCCACCTTTCGTTTGGCGTCCATAGAAACCTCGTCTCTGAGTTTGGCTTTCAGCATCCAGAGGTCCTGGTAGCCCTGGATGCGCCGGAAGTTCTTCTCCGTCTCCAGGAAGGCTGAGGCGGCCCAGCGCAGCACCATCTGGCTATCTTTCCAGCGGCTCACTCGGCGGGTCCGCATCCTCACGCCAGAGTGAGGGCTTTCAATCAGGTTGGTGCTGGCCAGACACAAGCGCAGGGAGGAAGACAACTCGAGTCGATTGATGGTGAAGGTCTCTTCCAGACCTTCTCGCAGGCTAGCTGCCGCATCGGGATGCAGCCCTTCGAGCCACTCCGCCTGCTTTCTGAGCCGAACCCTCCCTTCTTCCCAGGGCAGCCGATAAGCAGCCTGCATCACTGACTTGACTTGCTCGGCCAGATCGTCCGGCAATCGATCGCACACGTTGCGAATCTTATGACGACGACATCTCTGCACCGGACTGCCCTTGCCAAAGACCTTGTCAATGGCACATCGCAGGGCCCTGGAGCCGTCAATCACAAACAGATAGCGTCGCCCGGAATCCAGGCCTCGCTCCACCAGGTCTTCCAGCAAGGAGGTAGCGGTGGCGGCGTTTTCACTGGCCCCTTCCCGCAGCCCCAGCACGTGCTTTTGGCCCTCCGAGTCCACGCCGCCGGCACAGATCACGTGGTGCTCGCCAAAGACCAGGCCGTCGATGTAGATGATCAGAAACTCAACGTCATCAAAGTGTCGCTCGGCCAGCTGCTCCAGCTGCTGGCCGCTCTGCTCAATGAACTGACGGCTCACGGACGATTTGCTGACTCCCACCGTGTCGGCCATCTGGGGGATCACGCGGCTGTAGTGGCGCGTGGAAACGTTGCACATCAAGATCTCCAGCATGCGGCTGCCCAGCTCCCCGTTACGGTTGATCGCCTCATAGGCGGGGATCTCCACCTCCCCGCCTCGACCTTGGCCTTTCTTGCGCAGCCGTGGCTTTCGAACCCGCACTTGCCGCTCCGAAAGTCTGACTCGCCCTGGCTGAGTGCCGTACCAAACGATCTGCTTGCCTGGGCGCCCTTGTTGCTTTTCGCCGGCGACACTTCGGGCAGAAAGCTGCAAGACCGCTTCCATGCTCGCTCGCCCCAGGATGTCGATCAACTCGTCAATGGCCATCCGGGAGGCTTCGATCAGCTCCACCATCGGGAGCAACAGTTGCCCGTTCTGGGCCAGATAATCAGCCAGCCCCTGACTGTTACTTCCGGGTGACAATTCGATATGATTTCTTCATGGCGGTTCCTCCTTAAAAGGTTGTTGACCAACCCGATTCTAACGAGTCGGTCGGACGAACCGCCTCTCAACTTTCAACTAAACCCGGGACAGTCTCACTATTATCGATCCACTGTCTTCAAGTACATTATCAGTAACGTCTATTTGGCCATCGTTGTTGACAAGAACAATTGAGCGGCCCTCCTCGTTCGTCAGGCCTGCTCGTGGCCCGACACCTGACTTTCTAAACAGATTTTCCGAGATAATTAGCAAAGGTGCAACAGAATCAGCTGGAAAAGTATATGGGCCAGCTAAACCGGCGTCACGTTTTGCATAGTTCTGCTCTACAGCAATCCCGAGCCAAGCATTACCTATGATCTCATTTTCTTCGATGATCACTCTTCCGTTGAATAGACGATGTCTTCTAGGGACAATGTGGACCCAAGGTCCATAACCATCGATTCGAGTCAGATTTGCAGATCCTGGTACTGGTGTTCCTGGCACTTCCCAATTCTCTCCACCAACAATCGCGATGCCGAGAAGATTATTGTATATCTCATTTACTGCTCTTCCTTCCACTCTGGTACCTGTAATGGTGGCGTCAATACGCGATACTGGCTGATACTCATTATCAATCGGAAATTTTGAAAAGCTCGGGAATTGACTGGAAATCCCCAGTATTGTGACAACATTGGAATTGGGATAAGTTCCAGTTTCGTTTTGCACTCCTTCCCCTTCGAGCTTGATGCTTAAATCAACTATTGTGACATCTTGGCGGCCAGTTGGACTCCCACTATCACTTTCATAGAACAAAAATACATTAGGAACACCAGCTGGCATGAACTTTTCGGCCTCCGTCTTTCCATCCCACACAAACCCATACAACGTACCATCATCTACGATTGGGAGAGTGTCCCGTCTTTAGTTGGAAGTAAGAGGCGGTTTGTCCGACCGACTCGCTAGAATCGGGTTGGTCAAACAACTTTTTAAGGAGGAACCGCCATGAAGAAATCATACCGCATAGTCACCCACAACGACAGCCAGGGTCTGGCCGAGTATCTGACCGGCAACGGGCAATTTCTGTTGCCCATGGTGGAGCTCATCGAAGCCTCTCGAATGGCCATTGATGAGCTGATCGAGGTGTTGGGACGTGCCAGCATTGAGGCTGTCTTGCAACTTTCAGCTCAAAGCGTGGCTGGCGAGAAGCAACAGGGGCGCAAGAAGGAGGAGATCGGCTGGCATGGCAGTCAGCGCGGCAGCATCCGCCTCTCGGATCGCAAGGTTCGGGTTCGAAAGCCTCGCTTGCGCAAGAAAGGCCAGGGTCGGGGCGGCGAGGTAGACATTCCGGCCTATGAGGCGATCAACCAAAATGGAAGAGTGGGAAGTCGTCTTTTGGAGATCCTGATGTGCAATGTTTCGACTCGCAATTACCAAAAGGTGATCCCGGAGATGGTGGATAGCGTGGGGGTGAGCAAATCGTCCGTCAGTCGCCAGTTTATCGAAGAGAGTGGCCAGGAGCTGGAGCGTCTGGCCGAGCGACGCTTTGAGGGCATCGAATTGTTGATCCTCTATATCGACGGTCTGGTTTTCGGCGAGCATCACGTGATCTGCGCCGTGGGAGTGGATACAGAGGGTAAGAAACACGTTCTGGGAATCCAGGAAGGAGCCAGTGAGAACGCCGCCACGGCCACCTCTTTATTGGAAGACCTGGTGGGGCGTGGGGTGGATCCTGAGCAGCGATACCTATTTGTTATTGATGGCTCCAAAGCCCTGCGCAGTGCCATCGGTAAAGTCTTTGGCTCCAGCAGTCCGATTCAGAGGTGCCGTCGTCACAAGGTTCGCAATGTGTGCCAGAAGCTGCCGGAGGGTCTGGCGGATCAAGTCCGTTCGGTGATGAAGGCCGCTTACCGACTGCCCTGGCAGGAAGGCATGGCGCGGCTGCGAAAACAGGCCGAGTGGTTAGAAGGGATTCACCAGGATGCCGCCGCTAGTCTGCGGGAAGGGTTGGAAGAAACCTTCACCATTAATCGATTGGAACTCTCCTCCTCGCTTCGTCTTTGTCTCGGTACTACCAACATCATTGAAAGCCCTCACTCAGGAGTGCGTCTGAGGACCGGACGCGTGAGCCGATGGAGAGATGGACGAATGGTGCTTCGCTGGGTGGCCTCTACCTTCCTCGAGACCGAGAAGCACTTCCGTCGAATCCAAGGCTATCGGGATCTATGGATGCTCAAGGCAAAGCTTCGTGATGAGGTCACAGTGGACCGCAAAGGAAAGGTGGCATAAGATCGTGCTCAACTTGAACCGCCATCTACTTCCAACTGAGTTTGGGACAGCCTCCGCAATTTTCTGGATCAGGATTAGCTATACCGTTGTAGGGATGACCATTGCTGGTAATAGTGAAGCTATCGTCATCATCAGCCAGGACGGGGAGAACCCCCATCGTCGCAACCAGGACAACGACCATCCCAGTCACGACGAGGCCGAAAAAGATTCTTTTCGTGAGCAGAAAAATGAGTGATTTCATGTTTCCTCCTAAGATTCCTCCCAAGGAACAAAAACTCTAAATTATATGGGATGCCCTAAACTGGCCGTTGATGTCATCTTCGTCGCACAGCAGTAATAATGCAACATCCTAAAAAGGCTGATGACATCTCGCTCCGATCCACTCGTCTTATTGTGAATTAACCCTGCCGCCTTCCTCTTCTAATACCCTCATTCCAGAGCACATTACAGCTATCGAGGTGGGTCTTAGTTTTCCCGAATAAGTCAGGAAGAACAGTCCTGCACTACAACATTTAAAGTCCTGTCCAGAGGTGCTCCAAAAACAATGACAACAGTGTTGGAGTTACAATAATAAAGATAAGGGCCGCTCCAAGCTATGGCCGACCATTGACCCCTAATTCTACTGGACCCAGGCTAGCTGCGAAGGCCTTTCAAGCGGTATCTCTCATATGAGAGTTCTTGAAAGTTTGTGTTTTCGGCATGGTTTGGGACAAGTTGTGAATTCAAGCATTGAGTGGGACTACAAACGGCTTTTGAACTCTGGTGTGGTTGCGGAAGGCCGGTCGCCTGACTGAGAAATGGGGGTCAGATTATTCCCTTTTCAAGCGGGTCGCCCCCTGCTTCTTGAGGAAAGAAACGAAGTGGTCTGTCCCTGCCAGTTTCAGCCAGCCCATCTTGGGTACAGTGTGCGGCACCTTCTCCGCCACCACCGCAACAACCCCCACAGCCGCAAACGTATTCAGGGCTCTTGACTGGATCTTCTCTTCGGCCATCCAGAAACTCTCGGCGTGGCCCGCTGGAATATCCGCCACGATTCGAACTCGGGCCAGCCGAGCCCAATAGGCCGCTCGTGAATCCCCGATGAACCCCACCCGGTCGCCGGGACGAACTCCAATTCCTTCCAGGCCCCTGGCGATCCGCCAGTGAAGATGAGGGGAGCTGTCTCGCCAACTCAGGAAGGCGTCCCAGTTCTCCGAGAGCATCCAAGCAGTTGAAGCCCCGAGGCTGGTCATTACGAGCAACAGGCTTGTAGTGGTGAGGCGTGCCAACGATCGCCTGGCTTGTTGGGACACGGGCACACGCAATCCGGCAAGGACCGCAAACCAGAACAGTGTGGCGAAAGGCGCAACGTATCTCGGTTCGACATGGACCAGCGCATACATTCCGAATGCTGAAGCAGCCGGGACGATCAGGCTCCAGTGTCTTCTCATCCCCTCAAAACTCAGCCACCGCTTGCGAAGGACATAGAAGAGTATTACCAGTCCACCCACCAGAAAACGTAGATAGATTCCGACACCTGAAGCCACGATCCTGACCTGGTCTGCAAGATCAAAATGGAGTGTGACCCCTTCGTACCAGTAAGAAGGATCGTACAAGGGAGGATAGGTTCCCGCGATGGGTGTTTCGAATTCGTAGAGGGCCGGAAAATCCAGCATCTTTCTGATGGGATGCCTTGGAGTGCCGCTGCCCTCCGGCCCGCCCTGCCAGTGGGTATAGCGGTTGATGCGGTTGACGTGCCAGGCGTAGTTCAGCCTGGCGCTGTCACCCAGGGTCAGACGACCTTTGGCCAAAGAAAGCGCCGCCACAAAAGGACCTGTCACCGAAACGAACACAAAGAGGCCTGCCACGATAGAAAACAGCGCCCGGCGCCGATTTTTCGCCCCCAAAAAACTGACACCAAAATAAACGAGAGAGATCAGAAACATAGGTGTCTTGGCCAAAAAGCCCAATCCCAGCACCAATCCCAGAAGCGAGTATTCCTTCCAGGTTGCTTCCCTGCCATAGAAGCGGAGTATCAGACCGGATGCCAGGTAAACCAGAGCCGCTCCACACATATCGGGGGTGACCAGGGAAAGGGTAATGAGGTTTAGAGACGACCACAAAAACAGAGCGTAGCCCAACACCTGGAACGCCCCGTCAGGCAAGCGGGCACCACTGTCTTGAGACCATCCATTTCTTACCCTGTGCCGGTATCCGAGAAATTCGTTGAGAAAGAATTCAAAACTGGCCAACGCGGCCAGGTAGAGAGCAAAATTGACGAGATGAACAACCGTGAATTCCCAGTAGGGCGAGGCTTCGCAGATCACCCTCTCCAGACCCAGGATCCAGGAGTAAAGAGGACTCCAGAGAGCGTTCATCGCTTCTTTCCAATTGCCATCCCAATAGGCATCCGCCATGTCCAGGTAGCAGATCCCGTCCGGGTTCATGGTGTGGCGGCTGGCCCAGGCATGCAGGGCTCCCAGGACCACCGCAATGGACCGGAAAACCCTTCGCGTGAACCGGGGATTCTGGAAGAATCTTTCCACGCTGCATCACCTCAATTTCGACGCATGGATCGGGTGGTTCCTGCGGTCGGAAAGCTACTGGGGCAGCCAGCGGCGGAAGAACCTCAGCCAGTTGCCATGGAAAATGTTGTCGATGTCCGCCTCACTGTAGCCGCGGTGGGCCAGGATCGTGGCCAGCTTTTGCAGATCGGCAGTCGTCTTCAGGTCGCTGGGCATATGGTTGGTACCCCCCATGTCGCTGCCGATGGCAGCATGCAGGGCATTTCCCGCCAATTGGCAGACGTGTTCGATGTGATCGACCACGGCCGTCAGTTTCAGGTTCTCCGGTGTCGATTGGTCGATGACCCATCCCGGCACCAGCATCCAGGCATCCAAGACCGCACCGATGACCGCGTCCCGCTCGATGAGTTGTTTGATCTGTTGGTCGGAGAATTGCCGGTCGCCGGGAACCAGGGCGCGGCAGTTGCTGTGGCTGGCAATTACCGGCCCACTGAAGAGGTCGAGTGCCTGGTAGAAACTGGCTTCGGACAGGTGTGTCAGGTCGAGAATCATACCGATCCGTTCGAATTCCTTGAGCAATGCGATTCCCTTGGGCGTCAGTGGCCCACTTGTTCCGGTGCCGAACGCATATTGACTCTTGCCGAAGTGTGCCAGCATCACGCTGCGCAGCCCATCTTCCCACCAGGCTGAGACCTGAGACGGTTCCACGATCGGGTCGGCGCATTCCATAGCCAGGATGATGCCGATGGACCCTTTGTCGGAACCGCCTTGCTGCCACATTTTCCAGTGCGCATCCAACTCGCTGGACGTGAGGATGATCTTTATTTCCCCCTGCTGTTCCAGGATTCGGTAGTAGGCTACCTGTGCCTGGGCCGAGGCATAGGCCATGCGCTGCGTTGCAAAATCGAGACCCAGCCGTCGATGGCCTGAAGCGGGCTGGACGTCACGGTTCACCCGGGCTGCGATTGAGGACTGACAGAGGGCCACCCCCGCACGCCGCATTTCTGGGAGACTGTTGGCTGCGTGACCTCGCATGGTGACGTCAGTCATGCCGGCTTCACGCTCGTTGATCTGGGTAACGGATTCGGTCTGGTCACGGTTGTACCCCAAGGCGAACAGTGCCAAATCGGTGTGACCGTCGAAAATCAGCCTCATATCCGTGTCAATCCCTCTCAATCTGTGTGATCCGTGATCGCTGCTTTCGATCGCTGGCGCTTCAACTCACTGTGGCGAACTTTCTCCTTGTGACACCGCTCTTTCGCCGCCTTGGAAATTTTGGTCTTTTTGCGCGGCTTACGTTCTTGCAGAGCCTCCGAGAGCAGGTCGATGAGATGTTCCACTGCCTCCTTTCTATTGGCCGACTGGCTGCGGTGTCTCTGACGAGCAACGCGAAGAACACCGTTCCTGTTGATCCGGTTGGCAAGCCTTCTGCCAATCAACCTCTTTTGTCGCTCAGACAGACTTGGAGAGCTTTGAACGTCAAACCACACAGTGACTCGCGTGTTGACCTTGTTGACGTTTTGCCCGCCTGGCCCGCTGCTCCGAGAGGCAGTGAAACTCACTTCCTCTTCCGGGATCGAAAACGCCTCGATGATCTGAATCATGACACCGTCACGACTCCAATTCGGGATAAAGAGGCTGACCACGCTTTTCGGTCAGCGGGTCAGCCGGTCAGCTTTCATTTCCTTCCGTTACCAACCCTTCCAGCTTCCGTCGCTGTGTCGATACTGCCGATAAGCCATGGGTTCGTAGGGCATCTTGGCAATATCGGCTTCCTTGACCTCGACACCGAGGCCTGGTTGATCCGGCACGCTCATATAACCATCCTTGAGGCGCCATTCGCATTCGGCATAGCGCTCATACTGCTCGAAGAAGGGTCGAGTGACTTCCTGGATCAGAAAGTTGTTCATCACGGCGTCGGCGTGCACAGTGGCGGCATGACCGACTGGACCCGCAACGTTGTGGGGAGCCATCAGCATCTGGGACTGCTCGGCCAGCTTCGCGATATCCAGCAGGGTGGTGATGCCAAAGCAGTGCGTAATGTCGGGCTGAAGATAGGCACAGGCGCGCCGGTCAATGAGCTGCTTAAAGTCGCGGATCGTGAAGATCTTCTCACCGGTTGCGATCGGCACGGGGCTCTTGCGCGAGACCTCGAGCAGCGCTTCGATGGATCCAAGTTTTACCGGCTCCTCCAGAAAGAGCGGCCGGTAAGCGGCCACGCGGCTGGCAAATTCAACACTCAACTCCGGAGTCGGGCTGCCGTGAATGTCGAGAAGAATGTCAAACTCGGGGCCGACTGCCTCACGCATTGCCGCGGTACAGGCAACCGAAAGCTCGACGGCGGCTTCATCGACGGGCCAGGTGCGCGTCTCCAACGGGACGCCCTTAATACCCGCATAGCCCAGTTTCCTCTCGCGCTGCGCAGCCTCAGCGGCCTCTCCCGGCGAGGTGAAGGTTCCCTTGTTGCTGTACACCCGGATCTGGTTGCGGCGCTTACCACCCAGAACGGTATGCACCGGGACTCCCCAGCTCTTGCCCACGATATCGTAGAGCGCCATGTTGATGGCAGCGATCGCTGTTCCAAAAACAGGCCCCCCTTTCCAGGGAAGGCGATTGGTGATGTCCTCCGTCAGTGCGACCACAGGGAGTGGATCCTGATCGATCAGCAGGCTGGACCACTCTTGCAACGTTGCCTCAACCGAGGGCACCAGCCACTCCCCGCTGCCATCGCCCCATCCGCTGATGCCCCCATCGGTCTCGATCTTCAAGAACAAGAAGTCTTTCAATGTGCTGGACAGAAGCTGGCCCGTCCCGGCATCACGAATCTGCTGGCCCGTTGGGACATTGACCTTGTAGGTTCTGACGCGGGTAATTTTCATGGGAACTCTCCGCGGTGCACGGGCGAACCCAAATATACATTCCAGGCAACAGTTGATTCAAGAGCGTAGTGGTGGTAGATTTCGATATCGGAAGTTGATAGTATGAGGAGCGTTAGATGAAAGGCCTCCCGCCCTTACTCTCCATTCTTGTCCTTACAGCCCTTGTGCTCGGCCTGCCTGCCGAGAAGAAAAAGCACCCCCTGGATCCGAAGCTCTCTGGACGTGGCGATCTGGACGAACTGACGAGCCGGGTGACGGCTGGAGGGCGCCAGCAGGGGCAAGTTCCTCCCGGTCCGATTGCCCGAAACAACTACATTGACGACTTCATTTTCGACAAGATGGAGCGGGACCGCATTCCTCACGCTCCTTTGTCCTCGGATGAAGAGTTTCTTCGACGGGTGTTTCTCGACCTCACCGGTCGCTTACCGGAGCCGGACCGAGTCCGGAGCTTTCTCAAGGATTCCGATCCGGCCAAGCGCTCCAAGCTGATCGATGAGCTGAGTGGCACCAAGGTTGACCCGATCGCCGGGACACACCCCTCCTCCCCATTCCTGGATCGTTGGACCTACTTCTTTTGTGACCTGTTTCGCATCACGCAGGGTGAGGTCGGCATCAAGGGAAGAAATCTTTTTTGGGATTATATCAATACAGCATTCCTGTTGGATGTTCCTTACGATGAACTGGTTACAGAGATGCTGACCGTCACGGCACGCTCCAACTGGGAGTCCGCGCCTGCCAACTACCTGGCACGAAATCACGCCGACGATGCCGACGGCATTGGACTGAACCACGAGGACGGCATCGAGGACATTGCGATTAGCACCGCCAGGAATTTCTTTGGCGTGAATCTCGAGTGTATCTCGTGCCATGACGGAGCAGGGCATCTGGAAAAGATCAATCTCTGGCTCAGCCAAAGAAAGCGGGCGGAACTGTGGCGCCACGCCTCATTTTTTGCCGGCATACGAATCTCTCGAGGTTTCGGTACTGCCCAGGAATTCCCCGTGCAGGAGGCTCGTCATCGATACGACCTGAAATATCCCAGCGTCAAGCGAATCCCGCGTTACCAGGCTGAAACCACTCCCACTTTTCTGCTCACTGGCGAGAAAGCTGCGCCGGAAGAAAACCCCCGCCGGGCGTTTGCCCGAATGCTCACCTCTCACCCGCAGTTCGCGCGTGCCACAGTAAACCTGATCTGGGCCGAAATGATGGGGATGGGGATAGTCGACCCTCCTTTCGAATTCGATCTGGCCCGCCAGGATCCCGAGAATCCTCCTCCTCAGCCCTGGTCGATCCAACCGACCCACCCGGAACTTTTAGAGACCTTAGCCAAGGATTTTGCGGCCAGGAACCACAGCCTGCGACACATCATTAAATTAATTGTGAAATCGAGTGCCTATCAGCTTTCCAGCCAGTTTCATGGAGAATGGAAGCCAGCCTACGCCCCATACTTTGCCAGACGCTATGCCAGGCGTCTGTCCGCTGCACAACTCTATGATGCCATTGCCCAGACCACAGAAGTATTCGTCGACATCCCAATCCTGGGAACTGACCTGAAGGTCAAATACGTCATGCAGACCCGAGGGCCCTACGACCTGGAGGGCGAACTAAAGACCTTCCTGGCCAGTTTTGGTCGAAGTAATCGAGATGTGGCTGACAAGAGCCTGGCAGGGTCGATGGTACAGGCTTCCATCCTGCTCAACAGCAACGTGCTGAAAGAGCGCGTTCGGGCAGACAAGGGGCGTTTGCAGAGGCTTCTCAAGGAGACCCCGCCAAAAAGTAACGAAGCCATTGTTGAGGAGCTGTTTCTGGCAACTCTGGGAAGATTTCCTACGGCCAGTGAGAGTCAGCTCGGAGTCGAGCAGATCGAAGAGTACCGAGATGCGGGTGCAGCAGACTTGCTGTGGAGCTTACTCAACAAGACAGAGTTTCTTTTTAATCTTTAGGCAGAGGAGCCACAAGGCATGGGAGAAAAAATAGAGACGCTCGTCCCCAAACTAACCAGGCGCACCTTCATCCGAGTCGGAGCTGCCACTGCCTCCTGCTTTTACCTGTTGCCGATGATGCGCCCCCTGAATGTGCATGCCTCGAGAAACTTGAGCCTTCGTGGCAGTGCTGATTATTGCATTTTTATTTTTCTGGATGGCGGGCCGAGTCAAATTGATACCTTTGACTTTAAAGAGGGCCACTATACACCGCCGGACTTTGACGTGCGCACGTTCAACGGAGGAACGTTGCAACTGCCCTATAACCTCTTTTCGCAGCTCTCACAAAAACTGGACGATCTGGCGATTGTCCGTTCAGTGGAAGCTTGGGAGGCAGGACACTCACGAGCGCAGTATTATCTGCAGGTTGCCCATCCCGTCAGTCCGGCTCGCCGCAGCGAGATGCCCTCGGTGGGGGCTGTGATCGCCTATGAAATGGAGGCGCGCCGCAAGTCAACCGACTTCCTTCCCTCCTATGTGGCCATGAACTACAACATCACAAGTGGGGCGGGCATTGTCGGGGCGGGCTGCCTGGAGCCGAAATACAATCCTCTGGTCTTCAATACTCAAGAAGGGCTCCACTTTGTCGTCGACGAGGCCGAGCGCCCACGCTTCCTTAGAAGATGGAAACTGCTCAAGAACTTGGAACGGGAGTCTGGTTCCTTTCTAGGGGCGAGCGCCCGCCCAATCGAAGAATTCCAATCTCACTACCAGGGCGCGCATTCCATCATGCTGGCTCCCGAGGTGAATCGCATCCTGAAGCTCAAAGAGGAAGAGCGCAAGCGCTATGGTGCATCGGCGTTGGGTGATGCTTGCATCCTGGGCCGCAATCTCATTGCCGCTGAAGCGGGCACGCGCTATGTTTTCATCACCCACGATGGATGGGATCTGCACCTCAATGCCTATGAGAATACGCAATCGCCTAACCAGTACACCCTGGGTCGAGAGCTGGACGCGGCTCTCTCGAGTCTCCTGACTGATTTGAGCCAACGAACGACAAAAGAGGGTGCTCGACTGCTGGACAAGACTCTGATCGTGTGCATGGGCGAGTTCGGACGCACGGTGGGTCCTCTCACCGTCAACAAGGGTCGCGATCACCACAGGTTTGCCTCGACCACTCTGTTCGCGGGTGGGGGGGTCAAGGGCGATCGCATCATCGGCGCCACCGATCCCAGCGGCGGAAAGGTTGTGCAGTCCGGCTGGGGCAAGAAGCGTTCCATTTATATCGAAGACGTCGTTGCCACCATGTACTCTGCCTTGGGAATCGACTGGAGCAAGAAAATTACCAACACTCCGTCTGGTCGAGCCTTTGAATATCTGGAACCCGTCTCCGCAACCACCTTCCTGGATGTGGAAGAGATAGAGCCCCTTTTCACATAGCCTTGCGCAGAACGCGCTGGTCATGCTGGCGCCATACAAAAACACACGGTAGGCTTTTTTCAACAAAGGAGGCAAGATCATGCCAGAGCTAGTCAAGCAGCCCACTGGGGCACCCACTCGTAAAGTAAGGGGAATATAAGACCTACTTGACGTACATGGTAACGAGGTGTAGTTTGTTTGGGTGCGTTGGCAAAAATGGTCCAGATGGATTGGAGCGAAGCCAGTATCAAGGATTGCAATTATTGCGCTGGTGCCAGGGATTGTCGGTGCGATTGGCGGAGGAATCTGGGAGTACATCATGACTAGGGGACTATCAGGCTGGGTTCCGCTCTATGCAGGTCTGATTTCTGGGTTGATTTCGGGAATCGGAACCCTATTGTTTTCGTGGTATCTGGCGACGGCTCACCCTTTGGACCTGAACCACTGAGAATTCTCACCTCGTAAGCCATCTGAGTTGGTGGCAGAAATTAACGGCCTTACCGGCATAGCCAGGCAATCCGTCATAGACCGACACGCCAACAAATGGTTGCGTGTAGCTGGAACTGTGTACGATGTTTTCGACAAAAACCAGCTAGTAATTGTGTGTTTGGATGGTAGCGATATTGGACCTAACTACTGGTTAGAATTCGACGCTTCCGACTGGCGAGACTCGCTAAAAACACTTAATGTCGGCGACCAAATCAGGGCGACCGGGAAAATAAAATCGTTCAACTCTCTGTATATTGTCCTTGCTCAGTGCGAGAAGGAGCAGGGGTTACACAATCTGAGCGCAATACAATGAGCACGCCCAACTGGGCCAACCAGACCATCTGGACCGGGGATAACCTGCCGATCATGCGGGGCACGAACTCGGAGTCGGTAGACCTTATCTACTTAGACCCCCCCCCCCTTCAACAGCAATACGAACTACGCTGCTCCCATTGGCAGCAAGGCTGCTGGAGCCGAGTTCAAGGACACCTGGACCCTCACAGACATCAACGTCGAGTGGGTGAACCTGATCGAGTCCAAGCACCCCGCTCTCCACCGTGTCCTGTTGGCGGCGATGACTTCCAGCGACAAGTCCTATCTGATCTACATGGCCGCTCGACTTCTCGAAATCAGGAGGATTCTCAAGCCCAAAGGCTCGATCTACCTGCACTGTGACCCGACCATGAGCCACTACCTCAAACTGCTCATGGACGCGGTTTTCGGTAAACGTAAATTCAGAAACGAAATCATCTGGAAGCGCAACTCATCACATAACGACTCGAAGGCATTTGGCCGCGTGGTCGACTCGCTCCTATTCTACGGCCCGCCAATAAGGACCGATTCCGTCCGTGTCCCGCTAAGCACAGATTACACTGAGAAGTTTTACCGTCACCGGGACCACCGAGGGCTGTATCGACACGACAACATTATTCGATCCGCATCGATGGGCGAACGGCCTAACCTGACCTATGAGTACAAAGGCTTTACGCCACCCTTTGGGTGGCGAATGACCAAAGACAAGATAACGGCGCTGGACGCGGAAAACCGAATAGCTTGGTCTGCATCTGGGCGACCCTATCTGAAACGCTATTTGAGTGAGAACAAGGGGCAGGTTCCGTCGGCGATCTGGACCGATATTTCGCCAATTTCAGGCCATGCCAAGGAACGAGTCGGCTATCCGACGCAGAAACCTGTCGCGCTACTGGCTCGCATCATCCAAGCAAGCTCCAACACGGGTGATATGGTTCTGGACCCGTTCTGCGGATGCGCCACGGCCTCCATTACGGCTCAGGGTTTACACAGGCAGTGGGTAGGAATCGATATCTCTCCCAAGGCCGCCGATCTAGTTCAACAGAGAATGCATGACGAACTGGGCCTATTTTCCAAGGTCATCCACCGCACGGATACTCCCAAACGCACGGACCTAGGAACGCTCCCTAGGTACAACTCCGATGCCAATCGAAAGGAGATCTACGGCGATCAGGAAGGTCACTGCAACGGATGTCGGATCCACTTCGAGCTACGCAACTTGGAGGTAGGCCACATCATCTCCAAGGGCAAAGGCGGGACCGATCACATTGGAAACCTGCAACTTCTTTGTGGGAACTGTAATCGGATCAAAGGAGACCGTGGCATGGAGTACCTGAAAGCGAAGCTACAGATATGAGAAAACGACCTGACTATGGAAACGCAACCCCGGAAGACTTGGTGAGAGCTCTTCTGCGCGTGCACCGGAAGACAGCCCGTTATCGGCAATCAGTTCCTGGTACATCAGTTGTTTCCCAGCCAAGCCCCGCACAACCCGTCTCATCTGGTGCAGAGTGTCCAGCTGGCGAAGGTTGTGCTTCCCAGCGAACTCACGAACATAGCGATCCAGATGTTTAGGACTGATCTTGTGAAAGACTCCCGTATGCGCCCTTTTGAGCATAGACCAGAAGCTCTCGACGCCATTGGTATACGCTTTCCCTCGCACATACTCACCAATCGAGTGCTTAACCGTCTCATGATTCGGAAGGGTGTGGTAGGTCAAAGCGTCATCGGTGTAGATTTTGGTTCCCAGCTTGACGTGCTCCATAATGAAAAGGCTCATGGTCTCAGACTTGGTATTGCGGACAACTTGGGCGGAGACTTGATTAGAGGATCGATCTTTGATCCCCGCTACAGCCATTTTGCCAGTCGGTCCACGACCACTCATCTGAGCTCTCTTGGTCTTGTTCATGTTCCTGCGCTTTCCTCCTATGTAGGTCTCATCGACTTCGACCGGGCCGGAGAAAGACGTTCCACCGTTTTTAGTTCTGGTCCAGGCTTCTCGAATTCTGTGGAGCATGAACCATGCAGCGGGTTGACTGACCCCAATGTCGCTCGCCAACTTGGTGGAGGCGATGCTCTTCAAACTGGTCAGTTCCAGATAAATGGCCATAGCCCATTTGTGGAGCGAGAGGTTTGTTTTGGCAATGGGCGTCCCAGTGCGGACCGAGAAATACCGCTCGCAATCTCGGCACCGATACGGCATGGGCTTTCGGTTGGGCACGGTGTAGGTATTGGTGGACCCGCAATGCCCACAACACCTTTCCTCTGGCCACAGTGTCTTTTCAAACCACTCCTCAGCTGCTTTTTCGTTGGGGAACATGTCCATCAAGTGGATAATGTTGAGTTTCCTGCGTTGCCGGTTTCTTGTTTGTTTTCCCATAGGAGTATTATATGTCAGGAGAAGGGAAAAGTCAAGTAGGTCTTATAATCCCCAACCAATACGATATTCGATCCGAGGGCACTCTCCGTGTTGGTGATCTTGCACCCGACCTGGAACTGGCGCGGGTAGAAGGTGAGGGCCGTTCGAAATTGTCCGACTTTTATCGGGACAAACCGCTCGTTTTGACTTTTGGGAGTTACACGTGACCGCTCTTTCGAGCCCGTGTGGCTTTTCTGGAGCAGCTGCGAGAGGAATATGAACCGATTGCAGATTTCCTGTTGGTGTACATCAAGGAAGCCCATCCCAAAGATGAATGGCAAACAGATGCCAACATCGAAAGCGGTGTCGTTTACCAACAACCGCGGAGCCTGGAAGAGCGCATACGTCTGGCGCAGACTTTTGTGAAGAAGATGGATGTAAAAACGCCCACCCTGGTGGATGACCTTCCCAATACGGCAAACGCCTGCTATGCGGCCTGGCCGGAAAGAATTTACGTAATCGACACGAGTGGCACTATTGTCTACAAGGGTGGCATGGGCCCTTTTCACTTCAAGCCGGAAGAAGTGCAGGAGTTCCTCGAACAAGAGTATGTCTCCACTAGTGGTTGAGTAAGAATCGGGCCGGTCTCGTACTTTTCGTTTCCCACTATTCCAGATCACTCAGGACCACATGAGCCGCGTTGTGGCCCGGGGCGCCGCTCACCTCCCCCCACGGATGCATGCCCGCGCCACAAAGATAGAGCTTCTGGATGGGTGTCCGATAATGCGCCAGTTCTTCCAATGGACGCTGCCACAGAAGTTGCGTGCTCGTACCATCCACGTGGTGGATGTTGCCGTCGGTCAAATACATGCGCTGTTCCAGATCGGCCGGCGTAAAAAGCACGTAGTCGAGCACCGCACGACTGAAGTTGGGGGCGTAGTGATCCATCAGCTGGAACAGGTGCTCCGCCATTTCTTCCCTCCTCTTGTCCCATGTGCCACGGCGCAGCTGTACGGGCGCCCAGTAAATGAAAGAGGACCAGGCATAGTGCCCGGGTGGGGCCAGCAAAGGGTCGTAGATGCTGGGGGTATAAGCTTGGACGATCGGCTTGTCCGGCAGATCGCCCTGCTGGGCCGCATGCCAAGCAGCCTCCCGATACTCGCGGCTGGGCTCAATATTCAGCACGGCTCGGCGCAGTTGCTCTGCGGTCAATCCGGGCTCTATGCGATACTCAGGAAACTCTGACAGCGCGCAGTGCAGCTTGAGGCAGGTTCCCACTTCTGTTCGCAAACCATGCACCCGGTTCAAAAATCGGGCATCCAGGTGCACCGGATCAACGAAGCGGAGGAAGGTGCGTTTGGGGTCGGTATTGGAGATGACGATGTCTGCTCCGATCCGTTCGCCGGAGACCAGCTCAATCCCACGCGCCAGGCCGTCTTCCACCACAATTTGGGCCACGGGAGCACTGGTGCGGATCTCTACCCCAATTTCGCGGACCGCCTCGCCCATTAATGTGGTGATCTGGCCCATACCACCTCGCACATAGCCATTGGGTACCGCCTCGCCTGTTTCGCTATAAGTGCCCAAGGTAAACCAGACGCTCTGGAGCAGGCCAGTCCCCACATCATATACACTGCCGATGTCGGGGGCCGCTGCCCCCACATCTCGCATCAGGTCCGACTCAAAAAATTGGTCGGCCAAGTCAGCAATTGAAGTCGTCAGGATGGCGTCGAGCACCCGCCGATCGGCGGGATCAGAACAATGTGCATACAGTTCCTGCCGGCGGGGAGGCGGTTGAAGCAAATAGGGTCCCAAGAGGCGGCTGATCCGGGACCAAAACTCTTGCCAGCGAGGGAAGACTTTCGCATCAGCTTGAGAAAACTTGGCGACTTCATTCCGAAAGGCAGCCCTATCCTCATCTGATGCCGCTTTGGCAGGGGGTTGACTGGAATAGAGATAGCGGCCGTCCGGCAAGAGCCGTAGTGATTGCTTCCTGTCGATTAACAGTCCACGTTCATAGAGGCCCATGTCCTGGATGATTTTCGGGCGAAGGGCCCAGACGATTTGGGCACACGTTGAAAAACGAAAGCCGGGGATGAGCTCCTCGGTCACACAACAGCCTCCAACGATCTCGCGTGCCTCGACGATGAGCACACGCTTTCCTGCTCGTGCCAAGTAAAAAGCGGCCACCAGACCATTGTGTCCCGAACCAATGATGATGGCGTCGTGGTCCATACAGAGCTGCTCTCGCTTGGGTATGAATCGTAGTCCAAGCGGGTGGCGGCTAGTGTCCTGTCCGAGTAACGGTTTTCGGGTTATTAGCGATTAACGCTCCTACTTCCGACTCCTTGTGTCTGAGCCTGAACTCACCCCGGGCAACTCTTAGCGGTTTGCCGTTGCCAACTTCAAGAGATTGTGAGCGGTGCAGAGCATACTCCACTCGGTTTGCACCTTTTCCAGGCTGCGCAGCAGAAATTGGCGGAAACCCCGGGCGGATTTGATTTGGCCAAAGACCGGCTCGACCGTCTGCTTGCGTAACCGGTAGCGACTGCGACGCCCGGCTCGCTTCAATCTTTGATGCATCTGTTCTAAGGCAGCGTTCTTCCGGATCTTCATGCGCGGCTGGAGAGCCGTTTCACTGTGTTTGACCTTGCCCGTGGCAACATATCCTCGAATCTTTCGCCTTTGCAACTCTGCCAAAGGCTCTTCCCAGCAGTAATCGGTGTCGGCTGAGATCTCCGTGGGATCTCGGCCCGTTTGGCGTCGTATTTCATCCACCAGAGGGATGAGTTGGTGACGATCCGTGGCCGCATTCGTCAGCCCTTGGGCCACGATCACCTGGCTGTCGGCATCCACAGCAGCTTGTGCGTTATAGCACTGCTGAAAACCTTCCGATGGGTACTGTCAAGTTAACCGATTTGGTGTCTAATCAGCGCCTCGGCCACTCCCTAAGTTGTTGATTCTACACTCGACCGCCGACCGTTTCCGCCTCCAAAACCCGAGAATTCCACTTAACTTGACAGTACCTTCGGGGGATAGCGCAAGCCATCCACCGCCTCGGGCTGGTATTCGCATCGTTACACAGCGATCAGCGGTTGTTCGCCATTGCCGCCGTTGCGGCTCTGATCCTTCGAACCCTGGACGTGGATCTCTATCATCAGCTCTGCAACGGAGAGGTCTCGGACATGAAGGTCGTTGACCAACAGCGATCAACTCGCCGCTGTTGAAGCGCTACCAAGATATGGTTGCTACCAAAGAGCCAGACTCTGCGTCGGATGACCCGGATCTCTAGCGCGCGCAAGAAATCATTAGATGGGCTAAGAATTACCCCCAGATACCCCACCGTGTCCAACCCATTGGATTCCGTGAGTCAGTCCGGCGGATTGAATTGCTGTCCACCTGTCAACCTCGGACGGTTGAGCGAACAGGGCTCTCCGCAGGCGGCTGATGGAGCAGTGGCGGAATTCGTGGGAGCGCGCCGGAAGCCGGCCGCTGATGATCCGCCCGGTTGATTCACTCCACCTTTGAGGGCCCCTGCCGCTCAAGCTTGGTACCGAAGCCTCGGCCCTTGACGATGGCGTCGTCTCCGAACTTTTCCCGCACGGCGTCCAGCGCCTTCTCAACCTTGCTTTCGGTCGAACCGATGCCGCCGAAGAGGTCGCCCTGGGCAACCTGGCCGGCCTCGACGAGATCATGAGCACCGATGCCGATCAGGCGGAAGGCGCGGCCGTCGGCTTCGTGGACGAGCAGGGGTTCGGCGGTCTGGAATAGCTCTTCCGCTGACTGAGTGGCACTTTTCAGGCGGCGACTGCGGGTTACAATGCGAAAGGTGGAGGTCTTGAGTTTCAGCGTGACGCCTTTGCCGGCGATGTCGGCCTTTTTCATGCGCCGCGCCACCGTCTCGGCAAGCTGCCACAGGATCGGGCGCAGCCGGGCCAACTTGGCGGTGTCTTTGTCGAGGGTGGTTTCCGACGACAGACTCCTAGCCTTGCCCTCGGGGTCGACCCGGCGGTCGTCTTCACCCCGTGCGCACAACGACAATCGCCGACCGATCTTGCCGTAACGGGCGACCAGTTCGGCCTCGTCGATGCGGACCAGATCGCCGATCCGCGTGATGCCGTCCTTGTCGAGGCGCTGTCGCATGGCCTTGCCCGCGCCCCACAACAGGCTGACCGGTTTGTCGGAGAGGAAGGTCTTGGCCTCGGCCCGTCCAATTACGGCAAATCCACGCGGCTTGTCCAGGTCCGAGGCGATCTTAGCGAGGAACTTGTTGTAGCTGAGCCCGATGGAAACCGTGATGGAAAGCTCCTCCTCCACGCGGCGCGCCAGAGTCGCCAGAGTCGTCGCCGGGCTGCCACGATGCAGAGCTTCCGTGCCGGCGAGGTCCATGAAAGCCTCGTCGATGGAGAGCGGTTCCACCAGAGGGGTCAAGTTCCGCATCATCGCCCGGACCTCACGGCCCACTGCGGCATACTTTTTCATGTCAGGCTTGATGACCGTAGCCTCGGGGCAGGCTTTCAAGGCCTTGAACATCGGCATGGCCGAGTACACACCCTGGGCACGGGCAATGTAACAACACGCGGCTACGACGCCCCGGTGGTGCCCGCCGACGACCACCGGAACGTCGCGCAATTCCGGTCGGTCACGTTTCTCGATGGCGGCGTAAAAAGCGTCGCAGTCGAGATGGGCGAGGGTGAGACCATGAAGCTCCTTGTGCCGCACGATGCGCGCCGATCCGCAGGCCGGGCAGGTTTCAGCATCACGGGGCGGCTGGTAGCTGCAGTCACGGCACAGGGTTTCCACGGCATGATTATCCCATATATCCGCGTTGTTGCACAATTCCGGTCGGGTCACGGACCGATCCCAGTCCTGTTTGAATGCTATCGAATTCGCACTGACTCAGGCATGCCCCGGCTTGACATACGATTCAGCACCTCACATTTGATGATGGCCTCGACCCGTTGATTGTCGAATCGTCGGGCCGACAGCTTAGGCCCAAACAACGTCTTGAACCTCGACATCGCATTCTCTGCAAGGCTTTGCCTAGTGCAACCACTGGAGATGCGCCATTCATATCGACCGAGTCTCCTTATTTCTCGTAGATGGGCATCCCGCATTGCCCGCCAGGCAGGCGGGTCCACACTTTCACTCAGCCGTGCACTGCGTCGCGGAGGGATGGTGGCGACAGCCTCCCGCTCGAGTATCGATTGATAACAGTCCCTCGTGTCATAGGCCCCGTCGCCCGAGACTTGAACGATGCGGCCCGGAATCTGATCCAGCAGGGCCGGCAACAGACGACAGTCGTGGACCCGGCTCGGTGTAACCTCCACCGCCACAATCTCTTTCGTCCTCTCATCGACACCCAGGTGCAGCTTGCGCCAGGCTCTGCGCCGACCATGTCGATGCTTTCGGACGTGCCATTCACCCGAGCCGTACACTCTCAGGCCCGTCGCATCCACAACCACGTGCCGAGGCCGACTGCTTGGGCTAACAGTCAAGAACGTCGCCAAGGAACTCTGTCGTTCTACTGAGAGTGCTGTAGTCTGGAACTGGCAGATCGAGTCTGAGCAACTCCAGGAGCGAAGAAACGAAGCCCTGCGTCGACCGAAGGCTAAGATGAAACACCGACTTCAATATCAGCGCACACTGAATGGCCGTGTCGGAGTAAACCTTTGGAGCGCCGGGGCCCTTGGGCGGGTCGGCGTTCCGCCAGGCGGCAACGGCGTCCTCATCGAACCAAAAGGTCAGACGCCCCCTGGCGATCAGCGCCCGATTGTAGTCTGACCAGTTGCGTACTCGGTACCGGAACGTGTATTGATTCGGCGTCATTCCTTATGCTGGCACCCTGGCCCATCGGAGACAAGCGGACGTGCCGAAGCAGTTTGTGCAACAACGCGCGTTGTAGGCGTCGGTCGCCCGTCCATCCTTTCCGATCGCCAGCGTATAGACCAGGACGGCGTTGGGTGCGCTTTCAACAGCCTTGAACAACGAGGTCAGGAAAGCCGTCGTCTGATCGCGGGCATCCTCAAGGTTGCGCACCTTGCGCAGGTAAACCGACAACTCGTCGAGCAGGATCAGCGCCGGCTCCCCGCCGAAAAGCTCTCGCAGGGTCCCTGCCCCGGGCGCGATACGGCTTTCGTCGCTCTTGCGCACCCGCGCATACCCATCCTTTCCGGCCAGCGCATAAGCGATCTCCCCCCAGGGGGTGTACGCGAGAAGGCCTTCTTTCATCGTCCGGCCATTGGCCGGATCCGCGTTTTCACCATCGAATGCGGCGATACGGACTCGGCTCTGCGGAAGAAGGGAGGGATCGACAAAATCCGCAATACCCGGCACATCCTGCATGCCACGGGCGGCATGGCACAACGCGATCAGACCATGGGTCTTGCCGCCCCCGTAGGAGGTGTCGAGCCGGAAAATCGACGCGGCTTCACCCCCTGCGCCGCTTAGCCGCCGGCACACATTGGCCAGCAGGTTCTTGAGTCCCCGTGTGGGATAGGTGATTGCGAAGAAACGGGCCGGATTGAGATATTCGGTATTTCCCGAGCCGGTGATGACTTGGGCCGGTACTGTCAAGTTAACCGATTTGGTGTCTAATCAGCGCCTCGGCCACTCCCTAAGTTGTTGATTCTACACTCGACCGCCGACCGTTTCCGCCTCCAAAACCCGAGAATTCCACTTAACTTGACAGTACCGTTGAAGAGGCTGCCCGCAAAGGAGAAAGTCGATCACAGGCAATTGAGCGGCTGCTTCGTCAAAGCCTTGCCGTGCGAGAACGAGCCGCAATCGACAATCGTGACCGCAACATCATCAACGCGCACGCCGATGAACTCAACGAAGAAGCGGTCGATGTCCTGGGTTATCAGGTGGAAACGTGAGGCGCGGCGAGCTCTACCGGGTCGCGAGGCCTCCCGCGCGCGATCCGAAGCGCTTTCGCGTGTTCGTCGTAGTCAGCCGACAGGCGCTGATCGATTCGCGGTTCTCGACGATCATCTGCGCGCCGGTGTACTCAACGCGCCACGGACTCGCAACGCAAGTCGATGTCGGACTGAACGAAGGACTTCGACACGACAGCAGCGTGCACTGCGACGAGCTTGTCAGCTTGCGGAAGTCGCAGTTGACTCAGTTCGTCGGGACCTTCGACACCACCAAACTCAAGTGTCGCGACGATGCACTGATGGTTGCACTGGGGCTGCTCCGCAGCTAGAGAGAACTAGCGGCTGGTATAGTCTCGGCGCGAACCCCATCCGCCGACAGGAACCCCGTTGTCCGGATCGATGCTGCGATTCGCAGCGCATCCGGTGCACGCGTACAGCACTGGTCTTCCCTGTTCCACGAACTGGTTTTCCCTGTTCCCCCCAGAAAATTCCCTGTTCGACCAAACAAATTCCCTGTTCCGTGGCGTAGGGAATTCGAAACTGAAACCCCATGATATCGGTGGGTTAGGAGGCTTCGATCCCGCCTATTCGAGGCCGAATCCACGAAATTCCCTGTTTTTTCCCTGTAAAACAGGGAAATCGGGCCAGAGACGGGTTCGCTCCAGACTGCGCCCACCGCCACCCACTTGTGTCGTTGATACTACTGCGTTATTCTTAATTCCCGCCCCCGATTTGTCGTTAATTTTCAGGCATTTACCGGCACTCTCGTAATGGACCTCCATTGGCAGAGACGCGTCGGTGCCGTGTGATGCACTCGTCGTATACCATTCGTTGACATCGTCGCGGACGGTCTTGGAGCTGGCGTCCTCGGCCTTGAGCGGATCGTCGACAATAATCATGTCCGCGCCCCGTCCGGTCAGGGTGCCGCCGATGGAGGTCGCCAGGCGGCCGCCGCCCGCGGTGGTCACGCATTCGGTCCCTGCGTCTTTGCTAAGCCGCGTGCCCGGAAAAAGGGCGCGGTACCAGCCGCTGTTGACGACCTGCCGGAATTGCCGGGCCAGCGCGGCCGCCAGGGCGTCGGAATAGCTCACGCAGATGAAGCGCAGCTTGGGGTTGCGGCCCAAGGCCCAGGCCACGAAAGCGACGGATGCGCAGATCGATTTCAGGGAGCGGGGCGGTTGCGTGATGATCAGGCGCCGGCACTGGCGATCCGAGCAACGGCCCAATTGATAGGCGATGGCTTCAATGTGCCAGTTGTGCCGGTATCTGTCCTCCGGCGAGACCGTCTGGAACGCTTTCTGGATGAACGCCGCCAGATCCGACCGCATCGCGGCCGTGGCCAGCTCTTCCGCGTTGTAGGCTTGCGCGAGCGTCACCAGGAGATCCAGCGATCGGGCATCCCCCTTGAGCGCCTTCTCACGCAAGCGCAGGAGCACCCCTTCTTGGGTCGACACGGTCTGCGGCTTGCCATCCTTGACAAGCCGAATGGGGGTCTCAAGCGTCTTTTTCACGTCGCTCTTGAAGTTGCGCGCCTTGGCGGGACGGCCCTTGGGATTGCCCGATTGGCCGGGCTTGAACCGCGTTGTCTTGGGCGGTCTGCGGTAGCCGACTTCGTACTCTCCAGCCATCGTCATGAATCCGTTGCATTTTGTCGGGAGGTGTCGGTCGACCGGCGGCTTGGCCGGATCTCGGCGAAGGTCGTCCCGCTGGCAGCGTGAACCACAGAGTGACCGGTCAGCCGCTCGTAGCGCTCGATGGCGACGTCGACGTACTTTGGGTCCAGCTCGATGCCGAACCCGCGCCGCCCGGTGCGCTCGGCCGCGATCAACGTCGAGCCCGAGCCGGCGAAGCCATCCAGTACGATTCCGCCGCGTCTCGAGCAATCCCTGATCGCGTCGGCGATCATCGCCACCGGCTTGACCGTCGGATGCAGAGTTGGCGCGCCGATTTACGGCTGATAGGCTGTTGAGGTATGCGTGTAGCCTGCAGGACCTTTCTCACCCTTCATACCGATGAATTCCAAGTATCCGTCGTCGCTCACGGCGCACTTTAGGGGCCGTTGATGGAACTCCCCAAAGATCTACTTTTCATCACTCTGAAGTACGCCGGACGCTGCCGGTCGTGTGCGACGAGGCTGGAAGCGGGCGAACATGCTCACTGGTCACGATCGTCGCAAAGGGTTTGGTGCATTGACTGCGCAGGTGGTGAGGGTTCCTCAGTCCAAGTCGCATCGGATAACGTGGCGGACGGCTCGCGGAATACGGCAACGAACGCAAGCCCCAGCAGTTCAAGCACGTCACAGCCGGGTGCCAACAGCGCGCGAACTCCTTGGCAGCAACTATGCAATTATGCGCAACGGTGCATTGAAGCAGAAGCGGCGAAATCTCTGGTCCCGTACGTCAAAGAGAACTCACTGTGGTTCGCACACTCTGGGGAAGAGAAACTCGTAGTCGGGACGACCGACTCGACGCCAGCACCCGGAGCACTTTCCGATAGACTGAGGTCTCGCACACGGCCGATCATCTACGGCTGGCCGACCGCCGTCGTAATCGACCGCGATCACACGCCCAAGGTGGCCCCTCTTTTCGCTGTCCAGATCGAACCGGAACGCGGACCCGATAACCATTGGAACCTTAACGCTACCATGGAGCTAGAGTTCAATTTGGCCATCACAGCAAGCGGTATCTTCGACCCTTCGATCAATGAAGACATCAGCGACCTGTTAAGTCACGGCTTGCCGTTCGGAGACGCCGAAGCTTTTGGCGCCCTTGCCGGACGAACGGCCGGTCTGCTCGGACTCCAAATCTTGTCACCTCTCAACGCTGGAACCCTTGAATCGAACATAGGTCGCGGACAAGGCATTTACAATGCGGCGATTTCGGTCGTGGCAGAGTGGTCTAGATATACCAACACCCTTCGTGAGGAACTACGACAACTGCGGACCCGGAAAGATTGGTCAGCGACAGCTGCGGCGCATCTTTTCCTCGATGGTTTCGCGCAGAAGGAAGACAAGCGACCCCCATCCGGTCCTCTTGCGGCTCCACTTGTATGCAACCAATCACAAGAGGAAACACTCGAGCGTCTCCGCAGAGAACCTCTCACCGTCGTGACCGGGCCACTTGGGACAGGCAAGACGCAACTGGTAGTCAACGCAGTTACGAACGCATGGCTGGACGGCGACAAAGTTCTAGTGACCTCGACCAACAATGGTGCAGTTGATGTGGCCGTCGACCGCGCAGAAAAGGCCGTGAGTAGCGGCTTGTTAGTCCGCACCGGCAATCACAGGGTGCGCGAGCAGGTTTTGGACCGCATCACCGTGGCGTCTGCTCAGGCGGCGGCGCACCGCGGCAACCAAGCTGCAGCACGCACCAGGCTGAAAAAAAATGCCGCTGAGCGCACCCAGCTGATGGAGAAACTGGCTCTGCTGGATGAGTTGGATGCGAAACTATTGCAGGTTGTCGAGGAGCGCGAGGAACTCGGGCGAGCGTTAAAGGAGGTAGAGCAGACACTCTGGACGGATGCCAACCCTCCGAGACTGTCCATCAATTCTCGCGAAATCGAGCGGCGAGCCAGACGGTTGTTGCGGACGTGGCTGTTCCGTCGCTTCCGCACGCGACGCTTGCGCAGGCGACTGGGCTGCCTGGAAACCGCTCCATTGCAGCAACTCGCCACCTGGGCTCGGCTGGATCAGCGTAGGGCAACGCTCGCCTCCCAATTAGCGGTTGGACGAGCGGAACGTCGACTACTCAAGTCCGTAGTGGGTGACCCGGCGGCCAGCGTGCGCGACGCCGACCAGAAATGGGCAGCTGCAAGCCTTCACGCAATTCGCGTGGACACGGCAGCGCGAATTTCCTCGGGTCCTGACCGTCTGGCAGCTTTCGACAGAATCCCCGCCAACAGCGATCGTTTCAAAGGAGCAATAGGCAATTCCTTTCATCACTTGCGAGGCTGGGCCTGCACGGCATTAACAGCACATTCCAACTTCCCCTTGGAATCAGGACTGTTTGACCTCGTGATCGTCGACGAGGCCAGCCAGTGCAGCATTGCGGCTGTGCTGCCATTGGCCTACCGCGCACAACGTTTGGCTGTCGTGGGTGATCCCTGCCAGCTAAATCCGATCGTTTCCCTCAGCGATGGACTCTTGCAAGAGATCGCCATACAAACGGGGTTCGACAACGACGACCTGCGCGAGCGCGGCATCCATCACAAAGACGGTTCGGCCTACTCGGCGTTTGAGTTTGCCGCAAGACCCCAAGCACCGGTTCTTCTCAACGAGCACTACCGCTGCCACCCACACATCGCCCGTTGGTTCAACAGGACGTTCTACAAGGGTGAACTCACCGTGTTGACGGATGTCTCCGATGCATCCCAGCGCGACCGCGCCATCTACTGGGTCGATGTCGACGGCGGAGCAGTACGGCCCGCCTCTGGGAGCTGGTTAAACCAGGCGGAGGCGGAGCAAACGGTGACACAACTCCGTGGCGTTATCGAATCCGGTTACAAGACTGTCGGCGTTGTAACTCCGTTTACCGCGCAGGCGCGACTCATCGATCGGCTCGCCAAAACGCAATTTGGCCAGGATTTCCTGGACGAAATCGATTTTGTGAGCGGAACCGCCCACCGCTTGCAGGGAGATGAGCGCGATGCGATTGTTCTTTCTTCCGTGCTCTCTCCCGGCATGTCCAAGAGCGGTGCCCGCTGGATAGAAAAAGAGAGGAACCTCCTAAACGTAGCCGTCAGCCGAGCCCGTCGAGCACTAATCGTTCTCGGCCACCCGCTCATAGGAGATTTGGGGAGTCCAACCCTGGCCTCCCTGCGCATCTATCTGCGATGAGGTCGCCCGGAATGAGGGAACTGGTTCGCCGTTCGCCGAGTTCCGCACGGACAGCACGTCTGAGAAACTCCTGCTCGACGCCATGCAACTCCGGGATCTCTTGCCCTACGCCAAACTCGCGGTGGAGGGGTACGAACTGGACTTTGCACTGCTGGAACAAGGGGTCAAGCTAAACGTCGAGGTTGACGGCGATCAGAACCTTGACGCCCGACGGCGACAACGACGCCGGGACCTCACACGAGACCGCGTCCTGGTCAAACTTGGTTGGACTGTCCTACGGATCCCGGCATGGCGATGCCACGAGGAAATTAGTTCGGTGATTGACGAAATCAGGAAAATGCGGGACAAATTGCTTGATCTGTGTTCTGGCCTCAACCATGCGTAACCTATTTGATCAACACAACCAGCCCGAGAATCGTCTCAGCCACGCGCTGGCGGTCTGTTTGAACGAGGATCGCGCTCTCCTTAGAAAATTCCTCACCTGGAATTGTGTGAAGGCACCTATTCCTGCGACAAAACTCGTCATTGACGAGCAGAGCTTACCGGGTGATCCAGTAGAGTCTGATGAGGAGCAGGCCGAACGTAAAGGATTGCCGGATATTGTGATCCACGATGGGTCATCGTGGTGCCTTCTAATCGAGAGCAAGGTACAGGCTACTCTGACACAGGATCAGCTAACCCGACACGAACGAACGCTGGAGCGGAGAGGGTTTCAGCGAATACAGTGCATGACACTCACAAAGACTGGCGACCACCCGAAGTCCGAAATCGCTTTGACATGGTCTGGGCTGTACGAGTGGCTTGGTCGAGCGCGCCAAAGAGGCGAATGGTCCGAACGGTTGCGGGCCTACCTTCGTTCTGCTGAAGCGCGTCTCGCTCGCGAGAACTACCTCACTGAAGGGACCTTAACAATGTTTGATGGATTCCAGTTCTCCGACGACAACCCGTATACCTATGGCGAAGCAAAGAGGCTCTTGAAACTGGCCATAACTGAGCTGCGAAAGAACAAGTCGCTGAAAGCCCTCGGTGTGGATCTAGACGCTAAGGGCCGCGGTGCGATCACTGGCCGAGGTCAACGCAGTGTTTGGGACGTCCTGTTACTGACTGACCGCCCCAAAAAACAATCGTTTAGAAGCTATCCCCACTTAACACTTGCTGTGCACGTGGATCACTTGGAGGTGGCTATCACAATCCCAAACCGAGTCGCTGCAACGATCCGGAGAAGGCTGGGTGACCAGGGGACAGACGGTCCGATGCAGCTTAACAGCAATATCCTGAAAAGAGGGCAGAAAATTATATCGCTGGACGGATGGATCGAAGCATACGCTCTACAGAGGCATTATCCTAGTCGCACGAAGCCGGTTGCTGATGCCAGAATGGACTTCAAACTGGAGACTGGCATCGACCCAGGAAGAGATGGCATCAAGTTTCAGCCGGAGTGGCTCGGTCTCTTTGCAGAGTTGCTCAAGAGGAAGCAGGTAAATGTCCAGTTTGTATATGCCACTTGCTTGCCATGGGGGATTCGAGGCTTGGACAATGGAGAAGACTCATTGCGGCTTATCATCAACAGTTGGAACGCGATGAAACCACTATTAGATAAATTCCGCGGCAAGTAGAAGCGCCCCGTCAAAGACCCAAGAACACACCAACCCACCAAGGCGGAAACCGGTCAAGGTCCGGTGGATTGACAAGTCCCAAAGCCGACGGTGAAGGGATTGGTCTCCACTTGAGTTGGATCTTGCAAAAGCAAGGCCGAGGCGATCTCCTTCTCGTGACACCGTCCGCCGCTGCTCAGCAAGGTCATGAGCATGACCGGTCGGTATATGTGGGACATTTGCATCCGGTTCTGAAGGAAATCGCGCAGTTCTTCGTAACGGTTAGTCTCGCCCGGCATTCGTGTTTCTCCTTTCAATCGAACGAAAATATACCGTCTGCAGACCTCAATGCAATAGCCCCAAAACGCTCAAACGGTCTGTATAACTCTTAAGCAACACCAGCCTGTCACTCGGCATTTCCAGGTCCTCGTCCCATATCAAGTCCATTGCGATTCAATCGACAGAAAGGCGGATCTTAAAGTCATCGGAAAATTTTGATAGGCTATGACTAGCCTATAGTTGAGTCCCGGCATCGCCGGAAACCTCCTGGCAGAGAAAGGAGGTGAAGGTATGCTGAGACTTACGAGATTCTTCCCAAGACACTTTCCCACGAACAGTTGGTTGCGTTTGCGCGGCCTTACGCAGACTGGCTCACCTGGCCGGCTGTTATCGGTGGCATTGGTGCATGAATCGGCGTAAGCGGGCACGCTAGCATCGGCGGAGGTTCCGGTCCATCATGGAGATCAAGGGGGCAACGTCATGGCCGCAGGGAAGTCGAGCCGAATCAACCGCCAGTACAAGACGAAGTACAGAATCCGGAACTGGAGGGAGTACGAGCGTGGCCTCAGGAGCCGCGGGGACGTCACGATCTGGCTGAGCGAGGATGCGATTGCCGCGTGGATACCACCGAAGAACGGTCTCCGCGGAGGGCAGCGTCGATACTCGAACCTCGCGATCCGGACCGCGTTGACGCTGCGGGTCGTCTTCGGCCTACTGCTTCGCCAGACAGGGGTTCCTGGACTCGCTGCTCAGCTTGATGAGCCGCGACCTCAAGGCCCCGGACCCCACCACCCTCTCGCGCCGGAACCAAATTGTTGTGGTGCCGCCCCTGACCCGAGCCCACGACGGCCCGATCGACCTGATCGTTGATTCCACAGGGCTCAAGATTTTGGGTCGCGGCGAATGGAACGCGCACAAGCACAAGGCATCGAAGAAACGCCGGAATTGGCGGAAGCTGCACATCGGAGTGGATGCGGAGGGGTTCATTGTGGCGGCCGAACTCACAGCGAGCAGCCGGGACGACGCCTCCACACTCCCTGATCTTCTCGCCCCGCTCGAAGTTCCCGTCCGGCGTTTCACGGCGGACGGGGCCTACGACCACAGATCGGTCTACGATCGGGCCAGCGCGGCCGGTACAGAGAACGTCGTGATTGTGATCCCTCCTCGTCGCTCTGCGCTGTCGGCGGGGCCCACCGACGGCCCCTGGGCGCAGCGTGAAGCGTCTCTTCAGAGGATTCGCAAGGTCGGGCGACGGGAGTGGCAGAAGGAGTCGGGCTACCGACAGCAGGCGCGCGTTGAGAACAGCTTCTTCCGATACAAGTCCGTGTTCGGAGGCGGCCTGAAGGCGAGGCACAGCAAGGCGCAACGCACAGAAGCCGCGATCGGGTGTCACATCCTCAACCGGATGGCCGAGCTCGGTAGGCCATCGTCGTACGCTCTTGGTAGGTGATGGACCTGTGAGTCGGGTTCGTTGCGGGCCAGTTCCGATTCATGCGCCAACGCCTTGTCTTAAGGTCGGCCGTACGCCTTTATCTACATTTGGGTGAACCAGATCGGGCGCTCTCCGTTCGGACCCGAAGGACTTCCGCTTGCCGGGCTTCACCGCGAGCTTCGAGGGAGACGTTTACTACTGCGGTAATCAACGGCATTGAGGGTTGAACTGAAGTTCCCGCCTCAAGCAATCCGGCCACCGAACCACGATTGAACTGCAGTGCTCGCGTGAGCCGCAGTGTCCTGGTCTTCGGTCGATCACCACAAGCCCTTGAAAACCCGCCGGGGCCCAGATCGTTGCGTAAACGTTCCAGACTGTGTGAAAAGCCACCGGGACGGCCCCCCTGCCTACTGGAGGTAGAATGGGACATGGCACACATCACAGGGACAGATCGCGCACAGGTGCTTCTACTGCCGGACACGGTAGACGACTATGTGGGTCCCGACAACCCAGTGCGGTTCATCGACGCTTTCGTCGACAGTCTCGACTTGGCTGGGGCCGGGTTCGAACGAGCGGAGCCGAAAGAGACAGGGCGCCCGGGGTACGATCCCTCCGACTTGCTGAAGCTGTACATCTACGGGTATCTGAACCGGGTTCGGTCCAGCCGTCGGCTGGAGGCGGAAACCCACCGCCTGATTGCCGAGCAGCAGGTGCATAGCCAGGTTTCCGATCTTGGGCTGTTGGCCGAGACGGGGCGCGCGGCGCGCACGAGCCTCGGCGTCGAGCGGATCGATGCTGTGGCTGACAAGGGATACTTCAAGGTCGAGAACATCGCCGGGTGCGAGGCGGCGGGGATCACGCCGTATGTGCCGAAGCCACGGCGCAGCCGGCCCGTCGCAGTGGTCGCTTTCCGAAAGAGCGGTTCCGCTACGACGCGGGAACCGACACTTACGCCTGTCCGAACGGGCAGCAACTGAAGCCCCTGTACATCAGCAGGGTGCGCGACACGACGTTGATGCACGACGCCAATCGCGGGGCTTGCCGGGGCTGCGCTTTGAAGGCGCAGTGCACGAGTAAACAGCTACCGGCGCATTGGACGGTACGCGGATGAGGCGGTGCTGGACCGCATGGCAGAGCGCCTCGCCGACCGGCCCGGAGTGTTGCACCGCCGCCGGGAGTCCGCCGAGCACCCCTTCGGCTCGATCAAGCACTGGATGGGCCACGGCGGGTTTCTGATGCGCAGGCTCGAGAACGTTCGGGGTGAGTTCAGCTTAACCGCTCTGGCCTACAACATCCGCCGTGCGACAACCTTGGTCGGGATCCCGGAACTGATCGCCGCGTGGGGCGTTCAAACCAGCTGGAATCGCCCCCCCCAAGGGTCTGTTGCAACGCATCAGGGCGCATGGCATCAGCGAATCGACGACAACCCACTCACGGCCCAAATCCCAGGCCTCTCACACCGCAAAATTCGACTCGGTCCTACTTTTCACACAGTCTCGCTCCTTTACGCAACCCTGGCCGTTGATGGGCACAACCGGGTGCCGGGGTCCGGTGCCGAGCCAGCCTGGAGGATGATACACTTCCGAGTTGGCCGCGGGATCTAAAGAAATGGTGTCTTTTTAGGGGAAGCTTACGGATCGTCCTGATCGCACTGCTGCTTCTTTGCGGACAGCATGCGGTAAAAAGCTAGCACCCAAGACGACCCTTGTCCAAAACCAGAGAGGCTTGGCCTTGCGGATGGTCCGAGCCGGCATCGCATCGGTTCTCCTGGAGATCATTTCGCTGCCAAAGTGAGCGGCCAAGTCTCCACCCATTGACAACACAGATCGGCAATCCAGAGCGGAATTTTGTTTTTCGGTGTTGAACCATGTCGCCGTCCGTCGAGCCAAAGGCTCGGAAGAAGAACACTTCGGCCTGGAGACCAAAGCTACGTCCGCCGACCAAAATGAGTTTCAGATCAGCGCCGTCTGGCTTGGGAGGAGGAACGACCAGAGGATTCCCTGCTCCGGCTGTTGCCAGGACTAGACCGCTGGACCGACGGTCGAGGAGCTGAGCGAGACGAGCGGTCAATGATCGATCTACTCGACGACCGGGGTGAGGAGCGAATCGTGGAACCGAACGTCGACGGTCTGGAGCGCGCGGAGCGCGCGCCGCGGCGACTTAAGGATGGACTCGACCGGCTATTAGAGCGAGTACGATCAAATCGTGGCTTCGACTGACTCGGATTGGAAGGAGTCCGAAAGCTCCGCGGACCCGACGAAAAAGAGGGATTTCGACTGCTTCGGCCTTCGGGTCGCTGTCCTAGAGACCTTGCCGATCGGGGACTCTTCGGCTGGACGCCAGGGGTCGAAGGCGCAACCCTGGTTTGCCTACCAGGACTGGCTCTGGAACCTACTCTGGATCCGGTCTCCGGGCGATCGGCCCTGGCCCGACTCGGTCCTACATTGATGACGTTGGGGTCACGTCGACTGCGAGCTGAGGATCCCCCTTGCTGAGGCTCGTCCCCTCTGAAGACCCTGGTGGGAGACGAATCCCTTCCCGTAGCAGCTCTAGATGTCGGGGTACTCGAGAAGCTCGAACGGGTCGACGCGGTACCACGCCGGCTGGGCGCGGCTGCCGGGTCGGTTCCACTTCGGATCGGGCTCACAGATCGTGACCGGAAGGCATTTGCGGAACGACTGACTCTACCTCGAGCCTGCACACTCCGCTCCCCCCGGACCGGGTTCTGGAGCTCGCCTGGCAGTCCTTGCCGAAACCCGCTGGCGATGGCTCGGGTGGGAGTGACACGGCGATCGAGTCGCGAGCCTCTCCCAAAATCTCTCTCTCTCACCACGTTCAGGCCGTTGCCTGGATCCCGCGGATTCCATCGGTTGATAATCGTTTGATTGATCACCACATTGGTCACGTTGCGGCCGTGTCCCCCGTAGTATCCCCAGGGAGCCCATCCGACATAACCGCCGCCAAAGTAGAAGTTGACCCGCCCCGGATACCAGTGGTGGAATCCCCCCGGCACCCAGGCCCAGTGATGATACGGTTCGTAGTAGATCCAGTGCCCGTAGTGGTAGGGAAGCCATCCCCACGGTTCATGGCTCAACCAGGTCCAACCCACCGAGAGATAGCCCCAGCGCCCAAGGCGAAATGGACCCCATCCCACCGAGACATGCGGCACCCAGACCCGACCGTGTGGATGGTAATGGTCCCAATGGCCATACCGATCCAGGTCATAGACTCCAGGATAGTGGACGCCACCTACGTAGCTTACCGAATGGGGCCGAACAACCTCTGCGTCTCTGCGATCACTCCACAAATCGAAGGCATCCGGATCATGGGTCCCAGCTGGCTGCACCCCAGCTCGTTCCTGATCGATCACGAGCTGCTGACCAGATTCTACTCTCTGCCGGCCTCCCTGGCTTTCGACCTGGGCCCGTCCCTTGCGAACCAGTAGCCGGGTGGCTCCGTTCCCGTCGATCTGAATCCGGTAAAGCCCACCTTTCTCGAGCTCGATCCCGGCAACCGGTGTCCTTACCGTAAAGCGATCCGGACGAGCGAGCCGTACGATCAAGTCCCCCTGGTAAACCTGAAGGGCGGTTCGGCCAGCCGATAATTCGGAGAAAACAACGTCGGTTTTGTCGGCGATGCGGAGGAAGTTACCGCGTCCCAACTCGACTTCGACCCTCGAATCCGCGTGTGAAAAGATCCGGTCTCCCGTGAATACGGGGAGGTTCGGCGTCAATTCATCCCAATCCACGTCTCCGGCCGGTTCATACGCCCCGCTTCCAACGACATCGCTGACTCTGGCAGGGTACTCTCTAGACGCCAGAGTGGCGACAGTTGAAGCGCCTGCGATCAGAAGGAGGAAGAGAGAAAGAAGGGTGGAGCGAAACCATGAATCCCGAGTCGGCTGGCCTTGATTTATCATCAACCTGATTGGATTGATCTGCTGCCGAGAAAGTTCAATTCCCAACCGAGAAAGTCGAAACCGATAGACCGCAGCGATGGTCTCCAGGCCGCCGAGGCTCGAAAGCAAAAGAATACTTCGGCCTGGAGATCAACGCTACATCAATCGGTTCGGCGAGACAATTCGTAGGTGCCTTCCAGGGTCTCGTGGTCGGAAAGAAACATCTGAACCCAGGTGTCGGACACGATGTCAGAGTCGAACGAGAAGTTGGTATGCTCGAAATACAGTGTGGCCTCCTCCGCAAAGAACGGGTCCTCGGCAACCGCAAAAGAGAGCTGCAGGAACCCGTTGAAGAGCTGTCCGTTCACCAGCTCAAGCACGGCTTCCTCTAGCGGCTCCCCATCGACGGCTGAAATCAGGAAATAACCCTTGACGAAGAAGCCCTCTGCCCACAGGGCCATTTCACCCGTCGCCGCCGCGCCCTCCGACGAGAGCATGCGAACCGCATAAGAAACCGGGGAGGGCTCCAGCGGTAGACTCGACAGCTCCCCTTCCTTCAGGGTGAGGGCGGTTCCGAAGATGGGGATATCGGAAGAGATTTCAACCTTCCCTCGCTCCAGGTTGAGTCCTGGAAAGAGCTCCGACAGAAATCTGGCATCATGGAAAAGGGAGCCCAATTCGAGAGTCTTCGCCGCCAGCTGAGAACCCCCTTCAGTGAAGAGACGGAGAAGAACGCGTGCCACACGCTCTCCGCTCAGATCTCCGTTGACCAATGCCAGGGCGACGGTATTGAGATCCTGGAAGGGAACGGAAGCAAGATAAAACTCCTTCGAGGGAAAGACGCCGACACTGTCCGCAACGGACGCTCCCGAGCGAACGAAATAGGTGAGATTGGCTTCGATGAAGTTATCGAGAAGAAGGTCCTCTGAGATGACCACGGCCGCGCCACTTTCCAACTGATTCCCGGTGATCCGAAGGGTGGCGGTTGATTTGGGCTGGATTTCCAGCGGATAGGTACCATTCAAAATCGTGTTTCCATTAACCAAAGGGCTCCAGACGTTCCCCTTTCCCCTGAAAAACCGAACGGTGCCGGTATAGGCAAAGGTCCCCCGGTTGGTCAGGTTGATGACGGTCTCGATCTCCCCTCCCACGGCGACCTGGCCGAAGGCTGCATCCTTTCGAGGGTAGTAGTTCTGTCCGAAGGCAGCCACCACCAGTTGAATCCACACCAGCAGAGACATTCTGACGCGCATCGTATCCTCCTTCGCCTGTCGGTACCGGGTGATTCCGGTTCAGTCTCTTTGATGGTGACGGAGGCGGGAAGGTTCGAATCACCTTCGATTGTCCCTTCGCGAAGACGAAGCTAACCAAGAATCCGTCGCAGGTCGCAGGGCTCTCTTCTCCCGACAAAGCCGCGAACGGCTTGAACTGTCTGCTGAAGCCAAGGTCCGAGGAGTCCTCCAGGTCACCCCTCAAATCCGTTTTCGATCACCGTAAAATGGCTCACCTGCCAAGTGGCGAAGCCGTTAATCGAGACGCCTTCCGTCACCTGTAGTTTCGCACTGCGCTGTAAGGCTGTATTGAATCCGCCGTGGCCTCACGCGCTCCGCTATCTGGTGGGTTGTGTTGCAACTTTGGCCGACGGTGGCTGGTAGCCTGAAGAGATCATGAAGAAGGCAATCCGACCGGCGATCTCCAAGTGGCGACAAACGGAGCCTGAGCTGATTCTTTGCGCCGTGCGCTGGTACCTTCGGGACTCGCTCTCGTTGCGCGATGTCAAAGAGCTGCTCGGCGAGCGCGGCCTGGAAGCGGACCACACGACAATCTGCGCTGGGTCCAGCGCTACGGTCCCGAACTGGAACAACGGCCGGCAGCTGTTCCAGGTGGCTGCATGAGACGGAGCCCGGTCGACTCGACCCATTGTTCTCCGGCCACTTCTTGAAAGTTACAACACATCCCGATGACCTGCTAGCGTGCCTGCGTCTTTGAATTTGAGGGTGTGTTCGAGGGTGGCGCGAATCGGCATACTCCCCGAGCCCGGTCCCATTGGAGGATGACCGCGCTCGACCCGGGTGAATCTCGCGGGTGGCTGAAGTCAGTTAAGACCATAAGTTGGGAATGCGGAGGACCGTGCCCGGGTAGATCCGGTTGCTGGTCAGGCCGTTCGCGGCCACTAGCAGCCCGTGGTGAAAGTCCAGCGGGCGATGCGCACCAGCGCGTCGCCGCGTTGCACCACGTAGCTGCGGCGACGGGACTGCAGACTTTGGACATACTGCTCATACTGAATGGGAAATACCGCCACGTGATAGTGCGCTGGGCTCCGTTCCCGCGTGGCTTCCAACACGCCGGCGGCCTCCAGGGAGAGCAGCGCTCGGTTCAGCCAGTCGCGGCACTGCTGGGTGCGGGGCACCCGCAAATCGACCGCCATGCCAGTGGGGTGCACCGATCGGCCGTGCGCGTTGCCAGGCTGTTCGTCAACGGGCCGCGTCAGGCTGGTCACGGTGAGCGTTTCGCCGCATGTTGAGCGGAACTGCCGCGACAGCCTCTCGATAAACAGCCGGACGGCCGGGCGGGCATAGGGATAGGACACCTCATGCAGGAGGTAATCGCTGTTGCCTTCGAGCGGGACGATGAGATTGGACGCCACGAAACGTCTGATGCGGGCCGCGCTTTCCATGAACGTGAAGTCGTGGGTCCGCGCCTGCCGGTGCTGGCGGTTCATGGAAAGCGGCGAACCACCCAAGCTCTGAGCGTCAGTTCGAACAGCGACGAGAAGAACGAGGGCCGTCGCCAAGGCCGGTACAAGCTTCATCCAACTCACGGCACTTTTTAGCATACAACACGCATGATCCGCAAGAAATGGACCGACGGCGAGCCGGTGCTCTCAGTCGAAACCGAGGATGAATCTCACAAGGCCCTGCCGCGGAATGTTAGATCGGATGTCTTGCCGTCTACGACGGCGTGTTGCCCCCGCACGGATTGGACAAGGGGCAAGGACACGGCATGGCGCGTCATCAGGGTGTCAAAAAATGCCGTAGGGCCGCCAGCGGTTGATTCTTGGTGGGGTCCGCTCCGGGCAGCTCCTCGGTGAAGCGCCCGGCGAGTCTCAGCGCCACCTGAACGAACTCGATCCCTTGCTCCTCGCACCAAGCCAAGAAGCATCCCACGGCGCGGCCGGTTGGGATGCTAGGTCTAGCAGCCCGTGGCAAAAGTGCTTATTTTGAGTTTAGTAGCTGACGAAGGCACCTTTTGAGAAAAAAGGGAAACTACCTTCGAAAGGACCGTAAATCAAGCCGATGATGCCTCTCTTGGCCCTCAGCAGCCACCGGAGCATGAAAGCCAGTGCCCGAAGGCGGCCCTGGAGACCCCTGGGCGTCCCTACGCCGAGCTGCTGGCGCATCAGTAGACCCAGGTTGAAGGCACTGACGTGAATCAGCAATCGCTTCAAGAGGTTTTCCCCACCTCGAAGGTGACTCCGTCTCATCCCACCCGTCTCGTAAAGATGGGCACAGGGGCGTTCCAGCAATTCTCCCCGTCGTCGCAACAGTCGACGCCCCCTTCCACCGCGAATTCGCCGCCGATTCGCATACACGGCATCCCGAGCTTCCAGCTTCCCCTTCCAGCGGCGTCTTCCCCGCTTCGGTTCCGAAACATAACTGCGCACCCCCACGGCTGCCAGATCCACCATCCGAGCCGTACTGTGATACCCCTTATCGGCTACCACCACTTGCATCCCGTCGCTGCAGGGCAAGGCCTCCTCTACTTTCTCGGCCGCCTCAATCAGCGTCTCAATCATGCTCGTCGTATCTCCCTGATCGGCCCCCTGTACGGTAACTGCCACCATCGCTCCCGTCTCCAGATCGACCGCATGTTCCACCTTGTGAGCCAGCTGCGTCCGCCCGTCCTTCATCTTCGTGATTTTTGAATCCGGATCATGCGGGTGGGTCCAGTCCTGGTTCGATCCCTTCTTGGGACGTTTCCGGTCCAGTTTGGCCAGATCTTCCCGGCTGGGTGTCTCCATCCCGGATGCTTGGGCCAATCTCTTTAAAAACTCCTCGTACCCCTCGCCCGTGTTCTGTCTCACGATACTGCGCATAGCCGCATTCGCTTCCAGCGTCGTCGCATCGATTCCGATGGTCTTGCCTTTCAGCAATCCGCTCTCGGCCAGCTGCTTGAGTACCCAGCTGAAGACCGCTTCGTGGGTCTCCACGCCGATCAATCGCCGGGTCCTGGAAATCGTCGAGTGGTCGGGAGAAGATTCGCTCAGTTTCAACCCTAAACACTCCCGCAACGCCAGCGAGTCAGCGGCCCGCCAGGCCATCCCTCGTTCCGAATCCAACCCCTCGAAGTAGCCCACCAGCAGCAGCCGAAAATAGATTCCCGGTGCCAGACTGGGCCGTCCCATTCCCGCTGCATAGAACTGCGCACACCGTTGTTCAACGAAATCGTCAAAGCCAGCTTTCCCCAGCACTTTATTGACTCGTTCGTAGAAGGGATGTCCCGGAGCTTTCGCCATCTCTCCGAACGAAATCCAAAGATCTCTCTGACGGTTCCGCTTGCGCTTTCCCATAGCCATGAAACCAATTTTAGTATTCCAAGGTGACGCGCGATTCCAGACTTTCACCACGGGCTGCTAGGGCTGCCAAGTCGAGCGTCCGTCTCGCACCGTTAGGCGAAGATCGTCCGTCTGGGACTTGCTCCGCTGCGGGCGTCGCCACTACCTGAGCTCCGGCGGGGATTGCTTGGAAGCAGCACAGCACAAGTGCAAACAAGGAAAGGCGGTACGTTCTCTGACAAAGGATCTTCATAGTTGCTCCTATCTTGTCTAGTTGCTCTTACAGAACGGCGGCTCCGCTCCAAATAGAAGCTTACCCGAGCAGGGAGACGAAGGGCTGACGCAAAACGACTCTTCAGTAAGCGAAGAAATGGAGCGGATCAAGCAGGCTTTTATCAACGTTGATCGGCGCGTGCTACGGAAGTACGGCGGCATCAATGCAGCTACGGCGTTCCGGGTTCTGGCCGAAGCTGCTCACCCGGACGTAGCCGATGCGTTGACCGTGCAAGGTGTCCTCTTGAATCTAATCTGTCAGAAAGAAATCTGTGACCCTTGACGGTATATGTCAATCAATTCAAAGGAGGACTCTATCCTGACGCCACTGCGCTGTCTTCCCTGACAACAGGCTAGCAGCCCGTGGTGAAAGTCGCGTGGAGTCGCGCGCCAGGGATCTGCGGTCGCTGGCAAGGCTCGAGGAGGAGTCGATGCTTGGACATCGGCGATGACGAGTAACGCCGTCCAGCGGCCGCAAACATCTGTCGCCCTTATGGTTGCGGCGCCGTGGTCCCGTCTGCGGTGTAGCGCCTCCTCGACGATGACCCGGCATCGCCTCGATCGGCGCGCCTTGCATCCGGGCCCACGGCGCTCACAACGAGACCCGCGGGACTTTTACCACGGGCTGCTAGGGTATGCCCTAACTTAACACCATATAAGCGACGACTACAGGCAGGGCATGCCGATGGCTGGGGTCTTGGAGGTCCACATACCGACGACGGAGATCAGATCCCCCAGATCCCGAACTCTGGCTCCAATCCCTTGGAGGGGACTTTAGATGGTCCCGAGTCTAACTTAGTGGGTGGTACCACTCGTGGGGGCAGGTCAAGTTGACATCCAAGAACAATGCTCTATTACTGCTCATCCTGATGGGTGCGACAAGAGCAACTTCCAGATCCAGTTCACCCAGGTGTGAGTCAGGGCCGCCGCAGTAATCTTTCCGGTCCGGGCATACACCTTCATGGCGTTTCCGGCCAAATTGGCATTGTGCTATATTCGTCATCGTGGTGGGTTCAACATTTCTCAGAAAAGCGGCAGTCCCATTACTCCTGTTGCCGCTGCTGGGTTTTGCGTTTAGCGGATCGCTGGAGTTTGCTCATCCTATCGAAGAACCCTCGCCCGTCGATGTCCATACTCACACCGCCTCAGCTGTCGATACAGATCTGGTATGCGCTGGAGAGGACCCCCACGAAAATCACAACTGCCTCCATGTTCAGCAATTCAATCCCGCCCTGAAACTCATTTCGGCCCTCGGAAACTCGCCTGTTTTCAGACCCCCAACAGCAGGTGCCATCGACAACATCAGATTGTTCGCGGTCGGGATACCTCCACTTCGCGGTCCTCCCCTGAGCTAGCCGATTCAAAACTCGTTCTGTCTTCTAGCTTCTATTTTGTTTTCAGTTTGGGAGGGGTTTACTCATATTTCTCGGGTTCGCAAGTCGTCCGCTCAGATTGGTTGTCGTTTTTACAATTCCCCTATGGGGAGCGGTTTACCTGAATGCCCAGGAATCCGGACAAATCGAAGGAACGGTGTTGATAAAAGAGACGGGTGACCCGTTGCACGGGGCCCACATTCTGGTCGTCGAACTCGGCCGTAGCACACTGAGTGCCGATGACGGTTCGTATGAACTTAATCGCTTACCTCCAGGCCGCTATCAGGTCATCGCACACCTGGACAGCGTCTTTAACGAGGAGGCTCAGTCTATCGACGTTACAGCTGAGGAAACGGTTACAGTCAACTTTATGCTTAGCTTGAGTGCTCAAAGATACGAGATCATCGTCACGGCAAGCGAGAAGCAGGAAACTCCCTTCGAGTCGTTCAGTAACGTGAATTCCCTCCACGCCTACGATTTGGGCGGCTCGCACAACGTCTCGCTCGGCGAAGTGCTTGATCGAGGGGTAGGCATGGGAATCACGAAGCGGAGCTTCGGTCCTGGATCATCGCGACCGATCATCCGTGGTTTTGACGGCGACCGGGTGTTAATCATGGAGGACGGTATTCGCACGGGAACGCTGTCATCGCAGTCGGGCGACCACGGTGAGGTGGTCAATCCGGCACAACTTGAGCGGCTCGAAATCGTCAAAGGACCGGCGACATTGCTTTACTCGGGGAACGCCATCGGCGGTACGATCAACGCCATCAGCCGCCACCATGAGCTGCATCGTCATGCGCACGCAGGAATGCGCGGTTACGTTTCTGGATCGGCGGGTACGACGAATGCGCTGGCTGGTGCTGGTGCCGGGTTCGAGTATGGAGCCGGAGACTGGATGATATGGGGCTCGACCGCAGGCGTTCGCACGGGCGATTACACCGCCCCTGAACAGGGCGGTATTTTCAACTCAAGGGCGAACAACGCCAATGGCGGAGGGGGTTTCGGTTGGTTCGGCGGCAAGGCCTTCTTCAGCTTCGATGTCAAAGTGGACGGCGGCAGCCACGGAGTGCCATTTGCCGGGGAATTCCATGCTCCTCACGACAAGGAAGAAGGTGAGGATCACGGAGAGGGAGGTCACGACGTGCGCGAGGAGGAACTCGAACGGATCGCGCTCGATTCGCGCCGGCGGAGCTATCGTTTTAACTGGGGCCTAAACAACCTCAGCTCGGCAATCGAGAACTTTGGGTTGAAGTTGAGCTATGTCGACTGGGAGCACGATGAAGTTGAGTTGTTCGAGGATGGGGAGCAGGAGATCGGAACAACCTTCAACAATAGCCAGTTCATCTATCGCGGTGTCTTCGAGCAAGGCAAGCACGGGCCGCTGAGTGGCCGCTTTGGATTCTGGGGCATCGATCGCGAATATGCCGCAACAGGCGAAGAGGCGCTCTCCCCGCCGGTCGATCAGAACGGATTCGCGATCTTCGTCCTAGAAGAACTGGACTTCGAGCGCGTTAAATTTCAGTTGGGCGGCCGCGTCGAGACGCAGCGTTACAATCCGGCATTCGCCGAGCGAGGCAATGAGGTCCACGGAGCCAAGGAAGCCGATGACGGCGAAGAAGTTCCAGCCGCCGTCAGACGCACTTTTACCAGCAGTTCCGCCGCGGTGGGCCTGCATGCTAGCCTCTGGCCTGGCGGAGCCTTCGTAGCGAACTACACACACAGCAATCGCGCACCGGCGATCGAAGAACTCTATAATTTCGGTCCGCACGTAGGAAACCTAGCCTTCGAGGTCGGCAACCCGAGCCTTGGTGTCGAAGAGAGCGACGGTTTCGACCTGTCGTTGCGCCACAACGAAGGCCGCGTGCGCGGCGACGTCAACTTGTTCTACTACGGTTTCAGCAATTTCATTTTTCCCTTTGCGACCGGTGAGGAAGAGGACGGACTGCAGGTGATCGAATTCACCCAGCGTGAGGCGCGCTTCCTGGGTGCGGAGGCGAATGCGAACCTTGTCTTGCACCACGACCTGTGGCTGAATCTCGGCATCGACTTCGTCGATGCTCAAGACACGGACACAAATACCCCGCTGCCGCGCATCCCGCCGCTGAGAGGTCGGATCGGCCTCGATTACAAACCCGCAGGCTTCCAATTCGCTCCAGAGTTGATTCTGGCGAGCCAGCAACACCAAACGTTCACGGGCGAGAAGCGCACGCCGGGCTACGCCATCGCCAACCTCAAGGTGTCCTACACGTATGCACAGCAACACTTGGCTCACCAGTTTTCAGTGAGCGTCTTCAACATCGGTGACCGGCTTTATCGCAACCACTCGTCTTTCATCAAGGACTTTGCCCCGGAGATCGGACGGGGAGTTCGATTTACCTACATGGCACGATTCTTTTAGACAGTGAACCACAACCAGCCTTTGGCCAGGGCGCAATCTACGACGTGCGACCGGAAACTGCTGACGGCTCTGAGCTGGTACGACCTACCTGTACGCCGCGACCGTCATCGGCGGCGCACAGCTAGCCAATAGCTCCCGTCTGGCAAGCCCGCGCTGTTCTGGCCGGGAGCAAAGTACCGGATGCAACCTTGGAGCAGAATACTTAATTGTATAATGGCTTGGGGACTGAGACCTTCAGATTGGTACTGTCAAGTTAAGTACAATTCTCGGGGTTTGGAGGCGGAATCGGTCCGCGCTCGAACGTAAAATCAACAACTTATGGAGTGTCCAGGGAGCTGAATAGGTCCACAAATCGGTTAACTTGACAGTACCCTCTGCTAGCTTCGCTCCATCGGCGGAGTAGTAGCTGTAAAAGGCTTGAACGAACACATCGTCGTCACACGCGACCGTTGCGTATCCGGTATCGAGATCCTGTTCGGCGAGGGTCTGCTGAATGTCATAGCTTCCGCCGACCGACAAGTTCACGGCGAATGAGTTGGCCGTTTCCGAACCGAGATGAACCTGGATCCCGTAGAACCGGATATTGCAGGTGGGCGAGGCGGTATCGAACCACGGGAGGATCACAAACGTGGTTTTGTAGAAGGTGCCGTCCGCAAGAACGCCGTCGGCAACCTGAGAGATGATATGGAAGTCGCTCTGGGCCCACACGGGTGAGTGGAGTGCAACCACAAGGATGAAAACAGCCGCTAGCCGATGCATCGTCTCATTCTGCCACACGCTACCGGGCCGAGACAGTTCCAGCGAGCATCCCGGGATGCTTGATGTCTCAGCCTCAGCTCCTCCAGAGATGGCCACGGCCCTAACTTGGGTAATAGCATACTTAGCTAGTTCCCATCCGGAAACCCCTGTTTTTCAAGGGCTTGGTAAGTTCGTGGAACGTAGCATAGAGGCAACCGGTGTCGCTTTTGGAGTTCATTCTACCAAAGGGGCTTAGGGTTCTGTGAAAGAGTGCTGAGTGCAGAGACCTCAGCTTCGGATGAGCTCTGAGTGGATGCTGGTGGGGCGCGGGGCTCTACAACTGGAGTCGAGCCAGCACGACCAGATTGTAGCTCACGACGGAAAGATGCACGTAGCGCTGAAAGTGGGTCCAACCTTTCCAGAGACAGCGACTCAAACCAAAGACGCGTTTGGCCGTGGAGATGCAGCCTTCAATACCGGCCCGAAAGCGTCGCAGTTGCTTGTACACCCAGCTGGAGCGGACCATGTTCTCGATGGTCAATCCGCACTTCTTCGCAAAAGCCACATCCTGCACGCCTTCCTCTTTCGCCCATTTCAGGTTGTTGAGAGAAGCAAAGCCTCCATCGAAACTCGCTTGGCGAGGATAACGACCGTACAATTGGCACTGACGCCGCAAAAGAGGCTCGACCTGTTGACTGTCGGCGGGATTCCCTTGCACCAGAAGCGCATCCAGGATCAGGGAAGATTTTCCGATCGTCACATAAAGTTTATGACCAAAGATACTCTCCCGCGCCCCTTTTTCAATAATGTCGGTGTGTTCTTCAAAGAGCGAGACCACTTTTTCCGACGCCGGTACCTTTTCACCCCCAAGCACCCGCCGTTGTGTCTGATCCATCACTCGTTCCAGCAGATCCAGGTAGTGAGCCAGTGCTTGGCTGATGGGATCGCTCCAAGCTTCGGCTGACTGGATCGCCTCTCGGGCGTAGCTGCGCGTCTTGCCAGCTACCTGGAGCAGATCCTGATAATGTTTTTTGCGTCTTTCGCCCCGGCTGTTTCGGATGTTCAGCCAGCGCCTTTTGGCCCGCCTCGAGTGATCGACAAAAGCGACCGACTGGCGCTGGCTCAGACGTCTCATAAGGCGGGTGAGGACCCGGATCGCATCGTACAGCAACTGACTATCTGTAGGATAACGGATGTCACTTTCCACACTGGTTGCATCCACTCGGATCTTGCGCCCCTTTTCCAAACCTTCCTGATCGGCCCAACTCACCAACACCCGGTTGATCTTCTGCCAGGTGGAGTCTTCCATCTTGGAGATGTTCTCCTGAAGGACGCTCTTGGAGGGAGTGTACCCGTAGGGAAGGCGACAAAAGGTGCGGAAACTTTGCGAGTCGCTCAGATGAAAGGCAAGCTTTTCATAAGAAAACTGGTGCATCTGTTTGATCAGAGCACAGCGCAGCACCTGATCGGCTGTCAGACCTCCCGCACCGTTCCGGGCGCTGGCTTTGTCACACACATCCTGTAAAACTAGATCCGAGATCGAGGGATTCTCGTCCAGGATCTCGGAAATCACTCTCAGCTCTTTGGCGAGTTGATGATCGGGCCAAAGGGGAGAAAGGGGGAGTTGATTTTCACGGTTCTTCCGCATTTTTCAAGCACTCGGTTTTGCTTAAGTCTTTTGCTACATACTGCTTACAACAATTACAATAGCAAACGACTATGACAAAACCGAGGCTTGGAGATGCCCCTCTTCCTCTTTATTTCCAATGCTTTACAAGTCCACGGATGGGAACTAGATTAGGGTGGGAGCGTGGGTGGTAGTGGAAGTGGAGGTAGAAGTGGGCGTCAGCTCTTGGGCACGCTCAAATAGCCCACTACATACTCTTTGTTCACCTTGGTCAAGACAATCTCAAAGGGCTTCTTCTGGCCCTGCGTATAAAAGTAGACGGGTTCGTTGATGTACTGATCGTCCTTCTTGATCCGTTTTCCGTCAACGAAGACTTCCAGATCGCAGCGCTGCTTTCGGTAATCTGTACCCCTCAATTTTAGGTGGATTCCGAAGACCTTCATGAAGCCACCTTTTTTGTAAAGCTCGAAGTTGTAATGTTCTCTCTGGAAAGACCGCTTGAACTCCGATAATTCCCAAGCAGTTCCCTCTGCCGATTGCCGCACTTTGTCGAGCACATTGCGAGTCGCGCCGATGTCGGTCCGATTGCGGGTCGCTGTCTCCCTCAAACCCGAAATGGCCGAGTGAGCCTGAGCTACCTGCTGGTCAACGCCTTTCAAGTCCTCCCTGATCGAAGCGGCTTCCTTCTGCAGAGAATCTACCCGGCTCCGGTCCGCCTTCTGTACCGCCATGGCCCGCAGCTCTCGCGTTTGCTGTTCCTGCTCAGACTTTACCTGGTTGTAAAGACCCCGTTGCTGTTTGAGCTGGCTACGCTGACTCTTCAGCTGCGACTGGCTCCGAGTCAGACCTTCCCCTAACTCTACAATCTTCTTTCCGGAGTCCTCTAACTGAACCGTCACACGCTCCAGTTGGCCGCGACTCTCACTGAGGTTGGAATGAAGCCGGTCGATCTTCTTCTCATTTTCAAACAGGAAATAGGTCAAGAAACCCACTGCGGCCATAAAGAGGAAGATGGCCCAAATTCCCCACCTTCCTCGATTCCTGGCTCTGCCTTCCACACTACGTTTTCCCCCTTTCTGCATTCGAGCAAACAAAGGGTCTTCGTATTTCAGATCGCTACTCGATTCTGTCTTCATGGTCTCTCTCACCTCCTAATCATTTCCTCTTCAACGAATTAGATCAGGGATGAGACAGAATGTTTCAGAGTCTCAGGGGCTTCGGTACCGCCGGCTTCCAACCGACAGCCGCCTGGACGGTGGCGCTACGACTTCCGGTCGCGCCGCGTGACAGGGGTATGAGACATATTTATAGGTAAGGTAGATATGAGTCAGCTTGGGAGGCGAGTCTCCCAAAAGTCCTCCCAGTACCCACTGAGTTCGGTAGTTCGCAATTGCAGGATGTCGTTGGCACCTTCGACGGACCAGAACATGCCAGACTTCTTGAAGCGATGGGCGATCACGTTTTTGCAAGCAGCCTCGACGACACCCGATCCAATAAAAAGACCTTGACGCCGGAACTCCGAATAGCGCATGCGATGGGCGTGATTTTGGAAGTAACCGATTTCTTGACAGATTTTATCCGCGTCCGGAGGATCCTTCGACTCCACTCTCCTAAGAAACTGGATCAACTTCTCGATCTTGCCCTCCTCCAAAAGGTGCAGGCAATTCTGCCATTCTCCAGAACCAATGACAGCGATTCTAGAACAGCAGGTTCATTTTAGCGCAAGACACTGACATCTATTCGTCAAGTTCCGGGGTTCGGCGTCCCGGTTTCGAGTTTTTCTGACCCGATCCAACCCGGGACTCCGAACCTTAGTTGCGCTTCCAAACAGGATCTCGCTTCTCGAGAAAGGCGTTCACTCCCTCCTTGAAGTCTGCCGTGGTGCGGCTCAAAGCATTCAGTTCAGCAGCCAGCTCGAGCGCCTGATCCAGGTGAAGACCCCCTACATGTCCCAACAGCTCCTTGGTAAGCCTGAGACTGGTTGGACTGTTGCGCGAAAAGGCAAGTGCCATCTCCCGTGCCCGGGACAATAACGTATCCCCTCCAACCACATGATTCACCAGACCCATCTCACGGGCCTCCTCAGCCTGAAAGGTCCGGCCTGTAAGCAGCAACTCGCGGACTTTCTTTTCGCCGCAAATGCGAAGAAGGAAAACCGTCACCAGTGCCGCAACGAAACCTACTTTGACTTCCGGATACCCGAAGATAGCTTCTTCGGAAGCAATCACAACGTCGCAAACGGTGGCCAAACCACATCCACCACCCAGCGCAGGGCCATTGACGGCCGCGATGACCGGCCTGGGGAACCCGTACACGCGACGCAACAAACTCATCATGCGAAGTGAATCCTGACGACCGGCTTCCACGGACCGATCGGTCATTTTCTTGAGCCCGCCGAGATCCGCCCCGGCCGAGAAGGAGGTTCCCGCTCCCGTCACGATGACGGCTGCCACATCATCGCGTCGCTCGATCCCGTCCAGAGCTTGCTCGAACTCACGAATCAGGGTCGGGGAAAGAGCATTGTGCACCCTTGGGCGGTTCAAGGTGATCAGCGCAGCAGGAGGATCGAAGGTGAGCTTGATGTTCATATCTATTGCTCAAGTCTATTGATCAAGTTGCCTGTTTCCGGGTTCCAAGTTCCAAATTCAACCTGGAACTTGGAACCTGAAACCCTTTCATACCTGCAGAACTCCCGTATGAAACTCAGGAATCTTCGGATTCAGCGACGCGGCCTCGAGGGCCACACGAAGGGCCTGGCGCGTCCGGTTCGGCTCGATAATCTTGTCGATCCAGAGGCGAGCTGCCGCGTAGCGGGGATCCAACTGCTGAGCGTAGGTTTCTTGGATACTTTCGAGCAGCGCCTTGCGTGTTTCCTGGTCAACCTTTTTGCCTTCTTTCCGGAGCTGGCGAACCCTCAGATCGAGCAGGGTCTGTGCCGCCTGCTCACCTCCCATAACCGAATAGCGGCAGGTCGGCCAGGCAAAAATGAAGCGGGGGTCATAGGCCTTACCACACAGAGGGTACTGTCAAGTTAACCGATTTGGTGTCTAATCAGCGCCTCGGCCACTCCCTAAGTTGTTGATTCTACACTCGACCGCCGACCGTTTCCGCCTCCAAAACCCGAGAATTCCACTTAACTTGACAGTACCCTTGGGCCAGATCCGCCGCAAAATCGGCCTCGGCAATCGCTCCTTTGAGAACATCTGAGCGTGGCCGGCATGTCTCGAATATCGTTGGAATCGTCATGGCTTATGTTCCATTGGCTCTCCTGTTTCATCCGGTCCGACCGCGTTCGCTGCGGTCCATTGGTCGATCTCGCTTTTCCTGAACCTCCAGACCGAAATCCAGATCGGGGTTAGAGTACTTAACGTGACAATGGAGGCTGCCCCAAACTCAGTTGAAAGTGAAGGGCGGTTCAGGTTGAGCACGATCTTAAGCCACCTTTCGTTTGGCGTCCATAGAAACCTCGTCTCTGAGTTTGGCTTTCAGCATCCAGAGGTCCTGGTAGCCCTGGATGCGCCGGAAGTTCTTCTCCGTCTCCAGGAAGGCTGAGGCGGCCCAGCGCAGCACCATCTGGCTATCTTTCCAGCGGCTCACTCGGCGGGTCCGCATCCTCACGCCAGAGTGAGGGCTTTCAATCAGGTTGGTGCTGGCCAGACACAAGCGCAGGGAGGAAGACAACTCGAGTCGATTGATGGTGAAGGTCTCTTCCAGACCTTCTCGCAGGCTAGCTGCCGCATCGGGATGCAGCCCTTCGAGCCACTCCGCCTGCTTTCTGAGCCGAACCCTCCCTTCTTCCCAGGGCAGCCGATAAGCAGCCTGCATCACTGACTTGACTTGCTCGGCCAGATCGTCCGGCAATCGATCGCACACGTTGCGAATCTTATGACGACGACATCTCTGCACCGGACTGCCCTTGCCAAAGACCTTGTCAATGGCACATCGCAGGGCCCTGGAGCCGTCAATCACAAACAGATAGCGTCGCCCGGAATCCAGGCCTCGCTCCACCAGGTCTTCCAGCAAGGAGGTAGCGGTGGCGGCGTTTTCACTGGCCCCTTCCCGCAGCCCCAGCACGTGCTTTTGGCCCTCCGAGTCCACGCCGGCGGCACAGATCACGTGGTGCTCGCCAAAGACCAGGCCGTCGATGTAGATGATCAGAAACTCAACGTCATCAAAGTGTCGCTCGGCCAGCTGCTCCAGCTGCTGGCCGCTCTGCTCAATGAACTGACGGCTCACGGACGATTTGCTGACTCCCGCCGTGTCGGCCATCTGGGGGATCACGCGGCTGTAGTGGCGCGTGGAAACGTTGCACATCAAGATCTCCAGCATGCGGCTGCCCAGCTCCCCGTTACGGTTGATCGCCTCATAGGCGGGGATCTCCACCTCCCCGCCTCGACCTTGGCCTTTCTTGCGCAGCCGTGGCTTTCGAACCCGCACTTGCCGCTCCGAAAGTCTGACTCGCCCTGGCTGAGTGCCGTACCAAACGATCTGCTTGCCTGGGCGCCCTTGTTGCTTTTCGCCGGCGACACTTCGGGCAGAAAGCTGCAAGACCGCTTCCATGCTCGCTCGCCCCAGGATGTCGATCAACTCGTCAATGGCCATCCGGGAGGCTTCGATCAGCTCCACCATCGGGAGCAACAGTTGCCCGTTCTGGGCCAGATAATCAGCCAGCCCCTGACTGTTCTTCCGGGTGACAATTCGATATGATTTCTTCATGGCGGTTCCTCCTTAAAAGGTTGTTGACCAACCCGATTCTAACGAGTCGGTCGGACGAACCGCCTCTCAACTTTCAACTAAACCCGGGACAGTCTCTGACAATGCCCTACAGTGGCTGAACGCTGTGGTTTCTTCGACACTTCCAGCCGAGCCACCTTCACAATCGCCACCGCACACCACCCGCTTCTTCAAGTACCCCTTTCTTTCCGTCCTGTTCGGTCCCGTTCACTCGCCCTTGAACGGGTCGAACAATTCCACCTCAAATTTCCGGAAGTCGCGAACGTTTCTCGTCGCCACCGTCAGCCGATGAACACGAGCTGTGGCAGCAATCATCGCATCCTCAAACAGCGAATCGGACCGGCGGTGCTTGAGACGAGCCCATTCCCGAAAAGCTGCTACGTCCATCGGCAGAATACCGTAGCTCTCGACAACCCGGCCGAGCCAGAATTCCAGTTCCGCCGCCTTCGCCCTGTCCTGTTCCCGCGTTCTCTCAATGCCGACCTGGATTTCTCCGATGGTGACGGCGGACAGAAACAACCGCCCGGCGGGAATCTCTTCGATCCAGTTCACCACCGCCTTGTGCGGTCTGGGACGGCGAAGCTCCGAGACGACGTTGGTGTCTAGAAGATACCCCGGGCTACTCAAAGGCCAATGTCGGCCGATGAAGGTGCCGAGTGCGCGGCGTTGTGAGCGTCTCCATACGGGCTTCCGGCGCGAGCAACCACTCCTTCAGATCGGGCTTAGCCATCACCCGCAACCCCCTCCACTGCTCGATCGACAGAAGCACCGCCGCCTCCACGCCACGCTTGGTCACAATCTGTGGCCCTTCCCTGACGCTCGCCTCAAGAAACTCGCTAAATCGAGACTTCGCCTCCTGAACCTGCCATGCCTTGCTCATGTGTCCTCCCGTATCGGTATTCTGACTATTTATATGACTATTTACGGTTAGGAGCAAGGCTGCGATTCGTTTAAGGGATACCGCTGAGCGTTGTTGCACAGATCGGGGCGGAGATGGAACCCGCCGTTTTCCCCAAGCTGTAGCGTCAGGAGATACGTTCGAACTGAAAACGTGTGCAATCTCCTCATATGCGTGGGGATGTACCGAGACCCTCTCAGAGTAGTCGTCAAACTGCTGAATCAATACGTCATTCACCACAATCACGCCCGGCGAGCGGTAGGTAAGACCGCATCCCAAAAAAGCTGATGTACTATTTCTGAGGTTTTCCCCGGACATGCCAGGAAAAGAGTTGGCGACCTTAGCCTCTCCCGCCCTGCTGCTCACTCATAAGAAGCTCCAGACCCCTCCAAAGAGTGACATCCTGCTCGATACAAAAATTCCGGTACTGGTCAATAACACGTTTCGGCCCAGGGATCGAGACCTTGTCTTGTGGCTCTGTGCGCTTAGGCTCTGGCTCCCGTCTAACAGGAGATTCACGGTCCACAAAACCCAATTCATTGCCCGCCTTGACAGCTTCTTTCAGGACACGGTCGTCCGGCTCGTGGTGCGCAGGCCCACCTTGTTCCGGCAGGTCTATACCGCGGCATTGGTGCATGAATCGGCGTAAGCGGGCACAGCTAGCATCGGCGGAGGGTTCCGGTCCATCATGGAGATCAAGGGGGCAACGTCATGGCCGCAGGGAAGTCGAGCCGAATCAACCGCCAGTACAAGGCGAAGTACAGAATCCGGAACTGGAGGGAGTACGAGCGTGGCCTCAGGAGCCGCGGGGACGTCACGATCTGGCTGAGCGAGGATGCGATTGCCGCGTGGATACCACCGAAGAACGGTCTCCGCGGAGGGCAGCGTCGATACTCGAACCTCGCGATCCGGACCGCGTTGACGCTGCGGGTCGTCTTCGGCCTACTGCTTCGCCAGACGGAGGGGTTCCTGGACTCGCTGCTCAGCTTGATGAGCCGCGACCTCAAGGCCCCGGACCACACCACCCTCTCGCGCCGGAACCAAATTGTTGTGGTGCCGCCCCTGACCCGAGCCCACGACGGCCCGATCGACCTGATCGTTGATTCCACAGGGCTCAAGATTCTGGGTCGCGGCGAATGGAACGCGCACAAGCACAAGACATCAAAGAAACGCCGGGATTGGCGGGAGCCGCACATCGGAGTGGATGCGGAGGGGTTCATTGTGGCGGCCGAACTCACAGCGAGCAGCCGGGACGACGCCTCCACACTCCCTGATCTTCTCGCCCCGCTCGAAGTTCCCATCCGGCGTTTCACGGCGGACGGGGCCTACGACCACAGATCGGTCTACGATCGGGCCAGCGCGGCCGGTACAGAGAACGTCGTGATTGTGATCCCCCCTCGTCGCTCTGCGCTGTCGGCGGGGCCCACCGACAGCCCCTGGGCGCAGCGTGAAGCGTCTCTTCAGAGGATTCGCAAGGTCGGGCGACGGGAGTGGCAGAAGGAGTCGGGCTACCGACAGCAGGCGCGCGTTGAGAACAGCTTCTTCCGATACAAGTCCGTGTTCGGAGGCGGCCTGAAGGCGAGGCACAGCAAGGCGCAACGCAGAGAAGCCGCGATCGGGTGTCACATCCTCAACCGGATGGCCGAGCTCGGTAGGCCATCGTCGTACGCTCTTGGTAGGTGATGGACCTGTGAGTCGGGTTCGTTGCGGGCCAGTTCCGATTCATGCACCAATGCCTCTTCCAGGGTCAAAAAAGGCACAATGATCCCCGCAGGCGCGAGGATGAACCGCTGTACGTCGTTGTGTCGATGCCGTCTCTCGAAAACCAGGTCTAAATGGAGTATGATTGTGGTATGAAGATGAAGACATCTATCACACTTTAGAAAGAGGTGGTAACAGCCGTTGAAGAGGCTGCCCGCAAAGGAGAAAGTCGATCACAGGCAATTGAGCGGCTGCTTCGTCAAAGCCTTGCCGTGCGAGAACGAGCCGCAATCGACAATCGTGACCGCAACATCATCAACGCGCACGCCGATGAACTCAACGAAGAAGCGGTCGATGTCCTGGGTTATCAGGTGGAAACGTGAGGCGCGGCGAGCTCTACCGGGTCGCGAGGCCTCCCGCGCGCGATCCGAAGCGCTTTCGCGTGTTCGTCGTAGTCAGCCGACAGGCGCTGATCGATTCGCGGTTCTCGACGATCATCTGCGCGCCGGTGTACTCAACGCGCCACGGACTCGCAACGCAAGTCGATGTCGGGCTGAACGAAGGACTTCGACACGACAGCAGCGTGCACTGCGACGAGCTTGTCAGCTTGCGGAAGTCGCAGTTGACTCAGTTCGTCGGGACCTTCGACACCACCAAACTCAAGTGTCTCGACGATGCACTGATGGTTGCACTGGGGCTGCTCCGCAGCTAGAGAGAACTAGCGGCTGGTATAGTCTCGGCGCGAACCCCATCCGCCGACAGGAACCCCGTTGTCCGGATCGATGCTGCGATTCGCAGCGCATCCGGTGCACGCGTACAGCACTGGTCTTCCCTGTTCCACGAACTGGTTTTCCCTGTTCCCCCCAGAAAATTCCCTGTTCGACCAAACAAATTCCCTGTTCCGTGGCGTAGGGAATTCGAAACTGAAACCCCATGATATCGGTGGGTTAGGAGGCTTCGATCCCGCCTATTCGAGGCCGAATCCACGAAATTCCCTGTTTTTTCCCTGTAAAACAGGGAAATCGGGCCAGAGACGGGTTCGCTCCAGACTGCGCCCACCGCCACAACTTGTTGCTGATTACGGCAACGGGACAGATCACCCTTGAGCGAAGTGACCGCAATGCCGCGACGTCATGTCGTCAGTGTTTCTTGGGGGGATCACCTCATTTTCGGCGAAGGTGATGGAAAGCTGGATGCTTCTGGGGCTTTGTTTCGTCGCATGCAGCACTGGCAGGAGGATCTGGAGGGCCGGCACGCTACATTGGCGCCTGCTCACAACACGAATCCAGGGTCATTTCTCCGCAGGGAGAGGACATCGCGGCAGCGAGGCCACTCGATTGACTGGGACGACCTTGAAATAGTTCTCCAAGCTGCACACAAACTTGGGATGCGAGCTTATTTGTATGTCAGCCTCTTTGACGAAGGGTGGCCTCTGGCACCCAAAAAAGTGCGTGCTGTGAGCTATCACAATGTCATGCACCATCAACATGTCAGCTGGCAAAGCGCATTTAGTAGAGACCATCCCGAATACGCGCTGGTAGATCGCGGTGGACAGGAGCGGCAGGTGGGAGTCCTTTGTCTTGCCTATCCCGAAGTACGATCTCACTTTTGCCAACGCTTTCAGAGCTTTTTGGAAGGGTCTGAGTTCGATGGACTGTTTCTTTGTCTCAGATCCCAAGTCAAACCTTCGGAATTTGCAGACCAGTATGGTTTCAACCGAGCCGTCCGGGACGATTTTTTGGCGCACTATGGGAAGGATATTGAAAAGGAGGATTTTGACCTCGCGAAGTGGCGAGATCTCCTTGGGGAGTATTTGACTTTGTTTTTGGAGGAGCTGGGGAGTGCTGTGCGGGGTAAGGGACTACGATTGGCCGTAGGCTGTGCCCGTGGCAACGTGTTAGGTTCCCCGTTGGGCAATGCGACGCTTCAGTGGCGACAGTGGATTGAGAAGGATTTAATTGATGAATTAGTCGTTAATCAGAACTCCTCTCAGTGTCCCTCGATGTGGCACGATCTGTGGCCGATGCATCGAGGCTACGGTTATGTGCAAAACTACCTGGACGAGTCGAGTATGCTATCTCTCCAGGAGGACTTGGCGGCCAACTATGCCCCGGCGTTTCGGGGGCACTCTGTGAAGTTATATGTGGCACGTCAGTGGGATCAACGCTCAGAAACCGAGGGGGCAGCGCTTCTGCGCACGCCAGGGGTGCAGGGGCTGGTGTTTAGTTCCTTTCGTTTCGATAATCCCGGTCCAGTGGCTCGTAATCATTGGGTCGCGTAGGGTTTGTCCGGACGTCTCAGCTGTCTGGGCCTGCCGGCTGGAAGCCGGCGCTGCTTTCCGTTGAGAGTTGTTCTCTGTGGTAGGAAATGATTTGATAATTATATACTTGAAAAATAATAAGTCAAGTATTATAATCCCTTTGTGATTGATTTAACACCTTTATTTTCAACATCTTTAGCGTTTTTTTCCACCAAAGAATCCACTTCTTTCATCACCCTTTTTCCGAAGATCATTTCCATGATGTCGTGCCCGGTCCGGCTGGAGATGTCCTTGGGAACCTTGTGTCTTTTCTTAGGAGGTTGAGCCATGAATCTTATTACCTTAATGGATCGTTACAGTTGCAATGAAAAATGCCGCGACACGCTTGAGAAAATCAGGTGGCCGCATGGCGTGGCCTGTCTTAAGTGCGGCACCATCGGCATTCCTGAACTCCCTGTTGGGGGAAAGTTCCAGTGCGTTGCCTGCCGCTACCAATTCAGCGTCACGACGGGAACTATCATGCACGATTCCCACTTGCCGATTCGGACGTGGTTCCTGGCCGTCTATCTCATGTGCGTGTCCAAGAAAGGCATGTCGGCTCACCAGCTTCACCGCACCCTGGGCGTCTCTTACAAAACAGCCTGGTATCTGTGCCACCGCATCCGCGAGGCCATGGGCAACGACCCGCTGACCGGACCTACGCTGGTTGGGGCCGTCGAAGTGGACGAAACGCTGGTCGGTGGAAAGACGCGAGGCAGGGGCCGCGCCTACAAGGGCAACAAGACGTGGGTGGCCGGAGCCATCCAGCGCGGAGGCCAGATCCGAGTGGAGCGCGTCCCCAACATCCGGCGCCACACGATCCATGCCTTCATCGGTCGCACCGTCAAGGACGAGGCCGAGGCGATCTATACGGATGAGTTGAAGTCTTACCTGGGCATCTCCGATCACGATACTCGCCATGAGATGGTCAACCACTCTGCCGAACAGTGGGTCGTGGGAGACGTGCATACCAACAGCATCGAGGGCGTGTGGAGCCTGTTCAAGCGCTCCATCATCGGCACCTTCCACAAGATGAGCGCAAAGCATCTGGACCGCTACCTGGAGGAGCTGGAATGGCGATACAACAACCGCGACAACCCGAACATCTTCCCGGATACCATGGCGAGGATTATGAACACTGGAAACCTCACCTACCGGAAGCTGGTCGCCTGAATTATTGGCGTTACTTCTCGAATAAGCCATAGAAGAAAATCTCCTCCAGGGATTTTCTGGACACCTGCCAACGCAGATATTCTCCTTTGCCATCCACCTTTAATCTGCACTCACCCTTGTCAGTGAAGGTCAGCGTAAGATGGAACTTATCGGCTAGGTTGCTTGCGTTTTTAGTAACAACGATTATGTCTCTTTGCGCGTGGTCATGTTCAATAAGGCCACCGGAGAGAAGGTGTTCGAGGGAGATTTCGATGGGGAGATTTCTGGAGGTTTCGTGGGTGGCAGTTCCCGCTCGACCGAGAACGCAGTGGTCGATGAAGTCCGGGACTACTTCAAGGAGAGATTTCGCTAGGACCATCTTGGGGAAGAGGTTCATTCCTCTCCCCCTTTCTTGATCTTCGGCCAGAACTTGTAGATGTCGCGGCTATCCACCCATAAATTGCTGTATTCGACTTGTGATTTTGCATCGAAAAGAGAAAACCTGATTCCTTCGGGAGTAGCTGGGACCCGTGGAACCACTACTTCTTGGGGGGAAAGCTCTCTACACTTCTTTGGGGGGATCTTCTGTAGCGTTCCACCTTCGCTAGTAGCTCCCCAGGCAAGGATATCACCATTGCACATGCATTGGTGGATTTGCTTGAACATTGCTCGTTCGGCATAGCTCGACCGATCAAATGAGTGCGGTACCGTTGAAACAAGGTGGTGGATCGCATCACGGGAGACTGTCCCGGGTTTAGTTGAAAGTTGAGAGGCGGTTCGTCCGACCGACTCGTTAGAATCGGGTTGGTCAACAACCTTTTAAGGAGGAACCGCCATGAAGAAATCATATCGAATTGTCACCCGGAAGAACAGTCAGGGGCTGGCTGATTATCTGGCCCAGAACGGGCAACTGTTGCTCCCGATGGTGGAGCTGATCGAAGCCTCCCGGATGGCCATTGACGAGTTGATCGACATCCTGGGGCGAGCGAGCATGGAAGCGGTCTTGCAGCTTTCTGCCCGAAGTGTCGCCGGCGAAAAGCAACAAGGGCGCCCAGGCAAGCAGGTCGTTTGGTACGGCACTCAGCCAGGGCGAGTCAGACTTTCGGAGCGGCAAGTGCGGGTTCGAAAGCCACGGCTGCGCAAGAAAGGCCAAGGTCGAGGCGGGGAGGTGGAGATCCCCGCCTATGAGGCGATCAACCGTAACGGGGAGCCGGGCAGCCGCATGCTGGAGATCTTGATGTGCAACGTTTCCACGCGCCACTACAGCCGCGTGATCCCCCAGATGGCCGACACGGTGGGAGTCAGCAAATCGTCCGTGAGCCGTCAGTTCATTGAGCAGAGCGGCCAGCAGCTGGAGCAGCTGGCCGAGCGACACTTTGATGACGTTGAGTTTCTGATCATCTACATCGACGGCCTGGTCTTTGGCGAGCACCACGTGATCTGTGCCGCCGGCGTGGACTCGGAGGGCCAAAAGCACGTGCTGGGGCTGCGGGAAGGGGCCAGTGAAAACGCCGCCACCGCTACCTCCTTGCTGGAAGACCTGGTGGAGCGAGGCCTGGATTCCGGGCGACGCTATCTGTTTGTGATTGACGGCTCCAGGGCCCTGCGATGTGCCATTGACAAGGTCTTTGGCAAGGGCAGTCCGGTGCAGAGATGTCGTCGTCATAAGATTCGCAACGTGTGCGATCGATTGCCGGACGATCTGGCCGAGCAAGTCAAGTCAGTGATGCAGGCTGCTTATCGGCTGCCCTGGGAAGAAGGGAGGGTTCGGCTCAGAAAGCAGGCGGAGTGGCTCGAAGGGCTGCATCCCGATGCGGCAGCTAGCCTGCGAGAAGGTCTGGAAGAGACCTTCACCATCAATCGACTCGAGTTGTCTTCCTCCCTGCGCTTGTGTCTGGCCAGCACCAACCTGATTGAAAGCCCTCACTCTGGCGTGAGGATGCGGACCCGCCGAGTGAGCCGCTGGAAAGATAGCCAGATGGTGCTGCGCTGGGCCGCCTCAGCCTTCCTGGAGACGGAGAAGAACTTCCGGCGCATCCAGGGCTACCAGGACCTCTGGATGCTGAAAGCCAAACTCAGAGACGAGGTTTCTATGGACGCCAAACGAAAGGTGGCTTAAGATCGTGCTCAACCTGAACCGCCCTTCACTTTCAACTGAGTTTGGGGCAGCCTCCATCACGGATCGGCATATCGGGTAGTACCGGGTCTTGCTTAACCCAAAGACTGCGAATACGAGGCAACCATTGCGGGTATGTGAGTACGATCCCGCCCGACACAATGAGTAAAACGCGAACTACCGGGATGTCCAGAATGGGCTCTAACATAGCTAACCACCGACCCCATGTTTTCGCGTCGTCTGGATATCCTCCAAACCCAATAATTTCGGATAAGACGAAATAGCCCCACCGTAGAAGGTTTGCAAACTTACGCATCTGGCCAGCATAGACCCTCCGCTTTTATTTTTCAAGTATATAATTACCAAGGAATTGAGCTCGATGAGACCACCTGGAGTGAGCTTCTGGAGGTCTCTCGTTCCCTGAAGGTTCCGTCAGACCTGATTGACTCACTTAGGGGAGATTAGCGACGGACACATGATTCGCCATCGGCCCGCGGGAATTCTTCCGGGGAAATGGGTGAACCGATAATCGGTTCCGTTATTCTACAATTGTGATCCGTGAGCGTTCGGATCGACAAGTGGCTTCAGGTGGCCCGGATTTTCAAGAGTCGAACTCAAGCAGTTCGGGCCTGCACACTGGGTCGGGTGATGGTCAATGGGGAACCGGCCAAGCCGCATCGGCATCTGTCCCTGGAAGATCGGGTCGAGGTCGAGCAGGATGAATGGAAAAGGCTTTTCATCGTCAAAGATCTACAGCACAAGCCCGTGGCCAGGAAGCAAGCGCGTGCCCTTTATGAGGACTTGAGCCCGCCCCGACCCAGAGAGGAGCCGGGTCCTCGGTTTTTTCCCGCCTTGCGCGAAAAAGGGAGAGGGCGTCCCACCAAGAAAGAGCGTCGAGAGATGGAACGGCTGAAGAAACCGTAGGGGCGCACAGCCGTGCGCCCGGATCTTCACCAACTGGGGAGTTCGGTTCCATCGAGGTCAAGTGCTATGTCAGGTTCGGGAATGGGTGAAGAATGGGCGCCAGCCTTTCAGTCAGGGGCGCACAGGCGTGCGCCCTTCCCCAAAAGGTCGGCACACAGGAGCGTATCGCCGCCGTCCCGGCGGCTGGGCTGGAAGCCGGCGCTACTCGGAGCCGTTGGTCGGCTTGGAGCGAAGTTGAGTCCGCCTTTTGCGGGTGGCTTCTCCATCGAGACCCAGAGTCTCCGAGTCGATCACGACTCCATAGAGCTCTTCGGCCTTGGCCACTGAAACCTTTTCGTTCTCGACGTCCCGTCTCACGGCGGCGGGGTCCCTTTCCAGAGGATCACCCCATCCTCCTCCACCGGGTTGGACGTGAAGGATGACGTCTCCGGGGTTCACGCCGAGGGTTACCTTCTTCCCCAGCACTTGCTCTTGTGGGGTGCCCGGATTCAGGATGGTCTGGGAGGTCCCTCCGGGCTTTCCTCCGAAAAGCCCATAGGGAGGATGGTCGCAGCGGTCTGTCCGGGTAGAAAGGGTTGCCTGTTGATCACCCAGATAGAGCCATTCACGAGTGATGGCCAAACCTCCACGGTAGCGACCCGCCCCGCCTGAGTCCCGGGTCAGAGAATATTGTTGAAGCTGTACTGGGTACTCCAGTTCCATCAGTTCGGCCGGGATGTTCGCAATGACCGATGCAGGATTAGTCAGCCCGTCGTTGCCGTCCTTGCTGGGACGGGCACCCCAGGTCCCGGCGACCAGGTCGAACAGCACGAAGGGTTCTCTGTTTTTCCTGTAGCCTCCGATAATGATGAGAGAGTTGCCCCCTTCACCAGCCGCCGGAACCTTTTCGGGAACGACCTGGGCAAGGGCCCCAAAAAGAGCGTCGCAAAGCCGAAACCCGGTGACTCCCCGCATTCCGGAGGCAGCCGGCATGACGGGATTCAGGATCGAGCCTTCGGGGGCGATTACCCGAATGGGACGAAAGATCCCGGAAGTATTCGGAATGTCTTCCTGAATGATCGAACGTACCGCATAGCCGCTGCAGGAAACGGTAAAGGGGAGAGGCGAGTTGATGGAGCCGTTCACCTGAGGAGAGGAGCCGGTGAAATCGACCGTGAGCGAGTCGCCCTGAACCGTCATCTTGACTTCAAGGGGAATGGCTTCAGGATCCACTCCGTCGTCGTCTAGGTAGTCGGTGAACGAGTACTCTCCATCCTTCCACGTCCGAATCTCCGCGCGGACTGACCTTTCCGAGTGGTTCAGAAGCTCTGTGAAGTAGGCATACAGGACCTCCGGGCCATAGCGCGCCGCTAACTCCAGCATTCCCTTTTCTCCTGTTCTGCAGGCGGCCAGTTTGGCCCGAATGTCTCCCAGAGTCATGATGGGCACTCGAACGTTTTTTTCGAGGATCTGAAAAATGCTTTCGGTCTCCACCCCGCGCTCGTAGAGCTTCAAGGGAGGCAGCCGGATCCCCTCCTGGAAGATTTCAGTGTTGTCGCAGGCGGCGCTTCCGGGAACGCGTCCCCCTAGGTCGAGGTGATGGGCTACCGCCGCAGAAAACCCAATCAAGCGCTGCTCGTAAAATACCGGATGGAAGATGAAGATGTCCGGAATGTGAATTCCCCCTTCAAAAGGATCGTTCATGATGAAGATGTCGCCGGGGAAAATTCGACCTTCGAATTTTCTGATGGTGACGCCCTGAGCTACCATTTGTCCGCTCCTGTCGCAGAGTGCCGTGGAAAAGTCCATGCAGTCTCGAACTACCGTAGAGTAGGCGGTGCGAATCACTGTGTTGGCCATTTCATTGGCCACACTGCTCAGGTAATTTTCAATCAGCCTGAGCGTGATGGGATCGATCTTTGCTTGTGTCGGTGGCATAGTCCTCCTCCCTCTGGATGCGGATGTTTCCTCGCTCATCCAGCCGCGCCCTGTAACCGGGGGCTACGACCGTTGTCGTGTCGTACTCGTCAATGAGGAGGGGACCTTTTCGCGGCGTCGCCGACAAGTCATGACGCGAGACGACCAAGGTTTCGATTGTCCCGTGGGGTCTGCCGAAGTAGGCCATTCGACTTTTCACTTTCGGGCGAAAACCGTTTTCCAGAGTTGTCCCGATGATCGAGGATGGGCGGGGGACTTTGCCGATAAGGCGGAAATTGACAAACGAATAGGAGTCCGCGAGGCTTGCCCGGTGCCCGTAGGTCCGTTCATGCTCCTCGTCGAAAGCATGCTCCAGGGAGGCCAGAGCATCTCTCCCCAGAGAACCTTCCGGGAGGGGCAGCGTCAGTTCGTAGGACTGGCCGCTGTAGCGAAGGTCTGCAAAGCGGTGAATTTGAACTTCCTTCCTTTCGAAACCCTCACTGAGCAGCATCGTATAGACGTCCTTTTCCATTTGTCTGAGGATGGAGTTCATTTCCTTGAAGTCGACTTCGTGGGTCTTCTTGTAGAAAGTTTGCACCCGGTAGTGTTCGATATCCGCTGAGAGCAGTCCGAAGGCGCTGAAGAGGCCGGGACAAATCGGAACGATAAGTTCTTTCATTTCCAGAGAGTTGGCCATCCCGCAGGCGTGGACCGGCCCGCTCCCGCCAAAGGCGATCAGCACAAAATCACGAACGTCGCGCCCCCTTTCCGTTGAAACAGCGCGCACTGCGCGCATCATTGTTGAGTTTGCGATCAGGTGCACGCCGTAAGCAGCCTCCAGGAGATCCAGTCCCAGCGGCTCGGCAACCTGCCGGCGAAGGGCTTCTTCCGCCTTCTGCCGGTTCAGCCGGATGGCTCCACCGGCGAGGCCCGCGGGGTTGATGTAGCCCAGAAGAAGATTGGCGTCGGTAATGGTGACGTCCGTTCCCCCTTGGTCGTAGCATACTGGTCCCGGTGAGGCCCCCGAGCTGAGCGGCCCTGTGTGGAGCGCTTGCGCGGAGTCCAGCCAGGCGATGCTTCCCCCTCCTGCTCCCACTTCAGCCACATCAATGGTCGGGATTCGTATCAGGTGGCCTCCTCCCTTGATGAGCCGGCTGATCAGCGAAAGAGTGGATCCGATCTCGTACTCGGCCGCTTTACTCAGAAGCCCATCTTCGATAATGGAGGCCTTGGCAGTGGTTCCCCCCATATCGAAGGTGATGGCGCTGCGGATGTCTTCCTGTCGGGCCAGCGCGTGAGAGCCGATGACTCCCGCTGCGGGCCCGGACTCGATCATGAAGACAGGTAGCCTGGCGCAGGCGTCGGCCGTCATAACCCCGCCGTTTGACTGCATGATCAGCAGAGGAGCTTCAATCTCGAGCTGCTTCAAGGAGGAGCTGAGAGAGTCCACGTAATGTTGTACGAGCGGTCGCACATAGGCGTTGACCACAGTGGTCGCGGTTCTCTCATACTCCCTGGCTTCGCGCAGGATGTCGCTGGAAAGGGAAACGGAAATGTCGGGGTGCCGCTCGACAATCAGTTCGCCGATCATCTGCTCATGCTGAGGGTTCACATAGGAGTTGATCAGGCAGACTGCAAGTGATTTCACTCCCAGCGCGGCGATCTTATCGATCACCCGGGAGGCCTCTTCCCGTTCCAGGGGGATCAGGACCTGGCCGGTACAATTGACTCGCTCACGGACCTCGCGGCGCAAGCTCCGCTCTACCAGATCCGGAGGCTTGTCCCAATCCCAGTTGTAGAGTTCCGGCATCCGGATGCGCCGCAGTTCCAGCACATCGCGAAAGCCTTGAGTCGTAATCAGCGCGGTGAGGGCACCCGACTGCTCGAGAATGGCGTTGGTGGCCACCGTGGTACCGTGAATCACTTCCCGGACCGACTGGCCTGTCGCCTCCCGTGATTCGAGGATCTCCGGCAGAGTATCACGCACAGAGCGGCTGTAGTCCTCTACTGAAGAAAGAACCTTCTTCGTGATGATGGTCCCGTCCTCGTCGACGGAAACGATGTCCGTGAAGGTTCCACCGATATCAATCCCAATCCTCATCATGGTTGTGAAGAGAGACGACGTGTAGACATTTTATACATAGCCAACAGGATTGTTTAGCAGACCTTGCTCTGAATTTCAATGAAGCTCCACAAAAAGAGGGAAACGAGTCGAGTATCCAATTGACTCGCTGTTTATCTCCTAAATAGAATCTAGCGCAGGCATGGCAGAGAATCGAGTGGTCAGGTCGGCAAGCTGCGCTAATGAGCCCTGGGGACACAAGTGGGGTTTCAGGGACACCCGATTCATGATCAACGAAGACGGTTCCGTTACCCTGACGGGAACCCGCTACAACCTCAGCGGCTACAGAATGTACGACTTCCTGTCCTACGTACGAGGCGAGTTGGACATTCAGCTCGACCTTGATGACTGCAAGCAGGAAGTCCAGGTCAAGCCGGTGCCGCCTCCCATCCAGAGCAAGCCCTTCTGCCAGGCGGTGGAAAGGCATTTCAGAGCGGATCAGTACAAGTTTTGCGACCAGGAACGCCTGCTGCACAGCCATGGACAGACCACCTCCGAGGAAGTGTACAAAGTACTCTATTCGAAACTGGACCGTGCGGTGGACATGGTCATCTATTGTGAATCGGAGGAGGACGCGAAGCGAATCATTCAGCTTGCCGGGGAACATGATGTATGCCTGGTTCCTTTTGGAGGCGGAACCAGCGTGAGCTGCGCCCTCCAACTCCCCGAAACCGAGACACGCATGATCGTCTCGGTGGATATGAAACGCATGAATGAGATCGAATGGATCGACAAAGAGAATCTACGAGCCTGTGTGCAGGCGGGTATCACCGGGGCGCGGCTGGAAGAGCGGCTGGGCGGGGAAGGGTTCATCTCCGGGCACGAACCGGACAGCATCGAGCTCTCCACCCTGGGTGGGTGGATCGCCACCAATGCCAGTGGAATGAAAAAGAACCGCTACGGCAACATCGAAGAGATCGTGCAAAACATCACCCTGATCACACCCGAGGGTGTGATCGAACAGATTCAAGGGGCGCCGCGGGTGTCCATGGGCATCCAGCCGCAAAATCTGCTCTTCGGGAGCGAAGGCAACTTAGGGCTCATCACCAAAGCGGTGATCAAGATCCACCCGATTCCTGAAGTGAAGAAGTATGGTTCACTCATCTTCCCCCAGTTTGAACTGGGGGTGAAATTTCTGAATCGTCTGACCTACAGTGGTTTCCTCCCCGCCAGCATTCGCCTGGTCGACAACGTCCAGTTCCGGTTCGGACAGGCTCTAAAAGCCCGCTCCACGGGGTTGGACGCTCTGATGAACAAGGTCAAGAAATTCTACGTGCTGAATATTCGCGGCTTTGATCCCAATCAGATGGTCGCCGCCACCATTGTGATGGAAGGATCTCGTGCCGAAGTCGCCTATCAGGAAGAGAACATTTACCGTTTGGCGAAGCAGTTTCAGGGATTGCCAGCAGGCGCGGAAAATGGACAGCGCGGTTACATGCTGACCTACGCCATCGCCTACATCCGGGATTTTCTGGCCGATTTTCATATCCTGGGTGAGACCATGGAGACCTCCGCGCCCTGGAGCAGGATCGAGCCGGTGTGCAAAGGGGCTGAGGCGAGACTGCGCGATCAGCACAAGCAATTCAATTTGCCCGGCAAACCCTATCTCTCCTGCCGCATCACACAGATTTACCATACGGGAGTCTGCATCTATTTCATGTTCGGGTTCTACACCAAAGGAGTGAAGAGGCCCGAGGAGATCTTTGGCCGGATCGAACATTCCCTCCGGGAGGCCATCATCGAAAACGGAGGCTCCATCTCACACCATCATGGGGTGGGCAAGATCCGTAAGGATTTTATGAAGGATACCCTGTCGGCCTCGAGTATTGAGCTGATCAGAAAAATGAAGCAGTGCAACGACCCTCGAAACATCTTCGGCATTCGCAACAATGTTTTTGCCGACCCATCGCCGATGACGAATGATGAATGAGAGCTGACCGGCTGACAACAAACAACTGACAACTGACCAATGACCGATGACCAAAAAGGCAAGACCGCTCTGATCACCGGGGCTTCCTCGGGCCTGGGAAGGACACTGGCTCTGGATCTGGCCAGACGGGAGATGAACCTGGTCCTGGCTGCCCGCCGTGAGGACGTGCTGAAGGAGGTCGCCGTTCAAGCCAAGCTTTTGGGCGCCGCCGTGCACGTTCAAGCGGCGGATGTAACGGATGAGACCCAGTGCCGGGTCATGGTCGACAGGACGATCGAGGTATTCGGGAGGATCGATTTCTTGATCCTGAGCGCCGGGATCAGCATGTGGGCCCGCTTCGACGAGATTAGCCACCCCTCCATTTTTGAAAAGCTCATGAAGACGAACTTCCTGGGCGCGGTCCATTGCATCGACCCGGCGCTGCCCTGGCTGCGACAGAGTGGGGGCACGATTGTCGCTATTTCCTCCGCTCAGGCGGTGGTAGGGATGCCGAATCACACTGGCTACTCGGCTTCCAAGCATGCTCTGAAGGGTTTTCTGGAAGCCCTGGAATCGGAACTCGACGAGGCAGTTCACATCCTGAATGTGATGCCGGGCTGGATTCGGGGCTCCAATCTCAGAACGAGTGCGTTGAAGGGGGATGGCGCAGCAATGGGCCGCACGCGCGGGCATAGCAGCCACTCAGTCAGTCTCGAAGCGTGCTCGGCAGAGATTCTCCGCGCCATGGAGAAAGGGACCCGCGAACTCTATATTCCTTCAAGTCTGCGCTTACTACCCTGGCTCAGGCTCATTGCCCCCAAATGGCTCAAAGCAAGCATCAAGCGGGCGGTGGAACGGCAAGAGGAGTAGCTATAGCCCGGGGCGTGAGCCCCGCCATCACTTTTCTTCCTTCCAGATGAGACCGGAGGCATATAGAGCCCAAATAATGAAGACAGGTTGAAAGAAGGGACGCAGCCAGTAGTACCACCGGCCAAACTCGAGACCTTTGACGGCAGAACCTCTCAACGCCACATTGATGTTGGCAATGACGAGAAAGGCGAGGAGAGCGGCAAGTCCCGTACCTGCCCACCTCCGAAGATTCGGAAGTCCCAGTTGTGAATACACCGCAAGCGGGATCACGAGTCCGACGGCTCCCACAAGTTGGGCAGCACCGGTACAGTAAACAAGTTCCAATGCATAGTCTGATAAGAATTCGGGCATCATCGGCAGGTACCGGTCCCGGGCGCTGACGAAATGATCGATGCCGGTAAAAAGGAACCCTCCCGCCATACCGTTCCGAAGCGCCATTCGGTAGTCAGCGCGCCGACCCAAGAAAAACTGCGGGATATAGGCTAGGCAGGTAAGGACAAAGATCAAAAAGAAAAAGCTCATTAGCGGCAATCGTCAGGGGCCGTCGACCTGGTCAATATTTGTGGTGTTATTGCACACTGATGGTCAGCGCATTGATGGAATGAGCCGGAGCCCTCACCTTGATGAATTTGCCCTGCCCCTTGACCGGCTCCGACTGCGGCGGCTTGACGGACCGCGGGTTGGTGAAGGTGTTGATGTCTCTGACATCCTCGCTGGCGAAGACGGTCAGGGTAGAGTCGCCCAACAACCCACTGTCGCGAACATCGATCTCCAGCTCCATGTCGTCGGTCAAACTTTGGTTGACGAAGGTGACAGTGAGCGTACGGGTCTCAGGATTCATCGATGCCGAAGCGGAAAGCGCGCGCAGGTCGCGCTTGGTGTGGTGATCGACGAGCCGGCGCAAGGCTTTCTCTTTGACAATCGGCGACTCCGCCAGAATCTGCAGCGACGTTGCGCCTTTGTGAGGCCTGTACATTTCCCATACATAGTAGTTGGGCGTGAGGAACATCGTCTCCTCGTTCGCGTAGATCAGGCACGAGCATGGAGACGAGATCGAAATCCCAGTCGACGCGCAAGAGCAGGTTCGAGGAAAGGAATGCGCCCAGGCCCGTGAGGCTCGACAAGCGGACAAAGCGCCTGCGAGAATGCGAACCGATCATGGATTCAGAGGCCCCAACTCTATCCTTTTCGTTCCGAATCCGGGTGTTTACAGTGCTGGATTCCGTTTTTGTTTGAGCAGAAAAACTCCAGCTGCCAGGAGCAGCATGGCAAGAGCCAGGATGCCCACCTCAGAAAGGGTAGGAATGTCAGTAACCGCCGGTGGGAGGCCGGGACCACCGGGGTCCCAGATGACTCCGTCCGGAGCGCCCGGGATGTCCCCGAAACCCCCATCGAATAGCTCGAAAGTGACCGTGGCCACAGTCGCCCCGCCCGCGGTCACAGTCCCGAACGTAGCACCAGGCAGCGTGTACCAGTGAGGAGTGGGATCGTCCGGCGTGGGACCATACTTCCGATATTGCGCCTGGCCGAGGTCGCTTTCCCCATGGTAATAGACCGTCACCGTGACGGGCGAGGAACAGCCTGGTCCCAGCAACAAATGGAGTTCCAAAAGCCCCTGAGGGTAGGCGCCGATGGCGGGATCAGGTTCAAGGGTACCTTGATTGACGTTGTCCGCCAGCGCAATGGTGCACGAGGGAGAGCCGATCGCGACGGTCAGGTAGGCCCCTGAAATCGACGAAGGCAGCGACGCCACATGAGGCTGGTCACGATCGGGAACCCCGTCGAAATTGCCGTCTCCCGAATTGGGCGCTTTATCCTCCACGGACTCGTCTACTCCGCCCACGTGATTACTGCTGTCCTTATCCTCGACCTTGGTACCGTCCGGAGTGGTTCCCGTGGCAGTCCCGGTGTTGGTGTACTGACCCGTGGTGACCGTACCGCCGGCGGTGCAGGTCATCGACTCGCCTACGTTCAGAGTGGTCTTGGGGCAGCTGATGGGACCCAGCTTGTCGTCCGTCACACTCACGTTGGTCAGCTTCCGCCCACCGGTATTGGAAACCACGTAAGTCCACTTTACGGGATCGCCGATCGCCAGTTTCGGTCCTGGAGGAAAATCGGCATCCACGCCGTTGGTCGACTTCTCAATATCGATATCGCGGGCCGACGGTTTTCCGCCAAGATAATGGCTGGGATCGAAGTCCCTGACGTCCGGTCCACTGGGCGGGGAACCCGTCACCTTGCCCATGTTGGCGTACTGACCCTTGATGGCCGTACCGCCGGCGGTGCAGGTCATCGACTCGGCCACGGCCAAGGTGGTCTGGGGACAACTGATGGTCACCCCCTGGTCATCTGTAACGACCACGTTGGTTAGGGCAACATTGCCCGTGTTGGTCGCCACGTAGGTCCACGTCACGGAACTGCCTGGCAGAAATCTTGGGCCCTGGCGCCGAGTCGGCGTCCTCGCCATTTGTCGACTTCTCGATAGCAGTGGCTGCCTGCGACACCTGACCGAGATGGTGGCTGAGATCGGAATCCGAAACCGCGCGTTTGCTGGGCGACAGAGCCGCTACTTTGCCGACATTGCGGTATGGACCCTGGACGACCGTTCCCGTACCCGTGCAGTCCATGGATTCGCCCGGCGCCAGAGTGGTCTTGGGGCAGCTGACGGCAACACCCCGGTCGTCGGAAACCACGATTCCGCTGAGTGAGACGTCGCCAGTATTGGTTACCTTGTAGGTCCACGTCACGGAATCTCCCACAGGGATGCTTGGCCCCGGAGGCAGGTCGGCATCCTGGCTGTTGGTGAGCTTCTCCAAGTCGATCTGGGCGTCTTCGTCCACCGCGCCAAAGTAATGGCTGGGGTCGCTGTCGGTGACGGTGGAGCCGGTGGCAGTCGCTGTCCCGATATTGCTGTATTGTCCCGGCATGGCGGTACCGCTGGCGGTGCAGGTCATCGACTCGCCCACGGCCAGAGTGGTCTTGGGCAGCCCTCCACCGTCGCCGCCGAAATCTGCAGGACAATTGACTGTGACCCCCTGGTTATCCGTGACCATCACGCTGGTGAGGGTAACGTTGCCCGTGTTGGTGACGTCATAGCTCCAGGTCACGGGGGCCCCTACCGGGACGCTGGGCCCGGGAGACACGTCGGCGTCCACACTATTGGTCAATGTCTCAATATCAATCGCGGCCCCCGACGCCTGCCCCAGGTAGTGACTAGGATCAGAGGCCCGGGTCGTCGCTCCGGACTTTGTGTTGGCGGTCACCAAACCGACATTGCGATACTGACCTGCAGCGGCGGTACCGCTGGCGGTGCAGGTCATCGACTCGCCCGCGGCCAAAGCGTTCTTGGGACAAGTCACGACCACACCCTGATCGTCGGTCACGACGATATCCTGAAGCGCTTCGCCTGCGGTATTGGTCACCACGTAGATCCACTTGACTGCAGCTCCCACCGCGATGGTGAGGCCCGGTGGATTATCGGCGTCCGCGCCATTGGTAGACTTCTCAATCTTGACAAGGTTGTCACTCTTCTCGTTGGTGAATGTGCAGGTGACCGTCTCTCCCGAGTCCAGCTGGATTGTGGCCGTCCGCTTGGCCAGGTCGGCAGTCGAGGGAATCCCCGCTTCAGTGTCATCGCAGCTCAGTCCAGTCAATGTGTAGCCCAGGGAAAGGGGATCGTCTTCGCTGACCGTGTAGCTGCCAGCGGCCACTGTACTGAAGGTCTCAGTCTCTCCGTCGGAGAGACTGAAGGCACCCGGTTCGGTGATGGCCTGGGTAAAACCAAACTCCGGTCCGCCTGCCGGAATGGTGACCTTCTTGATCACAATGGTCCCGCTGACCTCACCCGCGATAATGTCGGCTTGGGATGCAGCCCAGATGAGGAAGATCGGCAAGGGTTCCCTGAACGTCTTACCCATGAGCATGGTAAGGGGAAAAATCATATCAGATGTGGAGACAATACAACACAGAAGGGTACTGTCAAGTTAACCGATTTGGTGTCTAATCAGCGCCTCGGCCACTCCCTAAGTTGTTGATTCTACATTCGACCGCCGACCGTTTTCGCCTCCAAAACCCGAGAATTCCACTTAACTTGACAGTACCGTCCGGGATGCAGGCCGGGCACATTTGGAGGTATGACCCAAAGAGCGGGAATACCACCGTTTTCCGTTCTCCCAGCGGGATGTCCAACGGCATCAAATTCGACGCCCAGGGCCGCATGTTGGTAGCGGAAGGTGCTGACTATGGAGGGCGACGCATCACCCGAACCGACATCGAAACAGGCAAGAGCGAAATCCTGACCGGGCTCTACGAAGGGCGCCCCTTCAATGCCCCAACGACCTTACCATTGATGAAAAAGGGCGAGTTTACTTTACGGATCCCCGCTATATAGGACACGAGCCGATCGATCAACCGGTCATGGGGGTGTACCGAATCGACCCGGACGGCTCCCTCCACCGTATTGTCGCAGATGCGGGAAAGCCGAACGGCATTTTGGTCTCACCCGATCAGAAGACGCTCTACGTAGTCAGTCACGATAACGGGCTGACGGACATGGGCCGCGTTGCCGAAGGGACAAAGACCCACCCGGGGCGAATGGCACTGCTGGTCTATGACCTGGCCCCGGACGGAAGCGCGGTGTTTCGAAAGACGCTGATCGACTACTCGCCTCAAGATGGGCCGGACGGGCTGGTCGCCGACGTGGAAGGAAACCTCTACGTGGCCGTGAGAGAGACGGGACCCAATATGGGATTTTCGTCTACTCGCCGGAAGAGAAGGAACTGGCCTATATCCCGACGCCCGAGCTGCCTACCAACACCGCATTCGGCCGTGGAGCCCAGAGCAAGACCCTCTACATTTCAGCCGGAGGAAACCTGTATCGGATCAGCGTGAAAAAGGACGGCTACCAGTTGCCCGTGAAATAGTACAAGGGGCGCACGGCCGTGCGCCCCTACAAAGTTTCTCCTTGGTCGAGTTCCCAATGGAGTGGATTCCTTGAAATATACTGGCGCGCATGATCCAGCTCTTCGTCATCACGAATGACATGTTCGAAATAGTTCCTCTGCCAAACTCGTCCGCCGGGAGTTTCGCGCAGCCGGTTGATTCTGATGGTACACGCCGACTTGAATCCTCCAATGAGAGAACCGAGGCTTCTCGAAGAACGCCGTAGGGGCGCACGGCCGTGCGCCCTCGTATAGACCCTACTGGCGGGAATTCGCTCTTCCCAGCCTGTGCGGATCACGATGATTGCATGAAGATGATTGGGCATGACCACAAACTCATCTAACTCGATCTCAGGGCAGATCCATGGTGTTCTCAGCCACTCGTTTCGAACGATCCACCCGAGGGTGTTCCACTCCATTTCTCCGTTCCTCACCCGACCGAAGAGACAGCGCATCCTGTGAGTGCACAAGGTGACAAAATACTCGCCGGCCTGAGAGTAGTCATACCCTTCCAGACGAATCGATCGACGGCGATGCTTTTTTGAATCAAATCCCATGCTTGACCGGGCGCACCGCTGTGCGCCCCTATGTATAACGCTGCTGAGGGGAAAAATGCGAAGAGCAGTGGAAGTCTCAAATCCATGGAATCTGGAAGTCCAGCATCGATTCCAGGCGCAGGGCGGCCGCCAGGAGAGGTAAGTCTCCTGACAGCGGCCCGACCAGTTGCACTCCCAGGGGTAAGCCGTTTTTCGAAATCAGGGCAGGTACCGTTACCGTGGGAAACCCGGCGTAGGTCCAGATGAGGCTGAAACGAGGGTCCCCGGTAGCATCGATCCCTGCGGGAGCCGTTCCGGGGGCGGAAGGGGTCAGCAGGAAATCACACTCATCGAACATGCTGCTGATCTCTTCACGGAGTTGGCGGCCATGAGCCTCGATCCGGCTCAATTCTGCAGAGGAGAGGCCCTGACCGCGCAGGATCAGCTCTTGAAGCTTGGCAGGATACCGTTCCCGGTACGCCGCAAAGAGCTCCCGGTGAGAGTGAGCCACCTCGGCGGCAACCAGGGACCAGTGATTTTCGTAAGCCTCTAAGCTGATGGACGGAAGCAGCGCATGCTGGACTTCCAAACCACCAGCTTCGAGCTTTTCAGCGCTGGTTTTCAGCGCAGCAACCATTTCCTCCTCGGCCGGAGCTACGTACAAATCTTCCACCAGACCGACTCTCATTGAAGAAGGGGGCTGGACCACCGCTTCACCGACCAGGGCCGAGAAAGCCGTTTGCATGTCGCTGACGTCTTGCGTAAAAAAGCCTACCGTATCCACGCTGGGAGATAAGGGAAAAACGCCCGAGACGGAAACGCGACCGTAGGTCGGCTTGAAACCCACCACTCCACAGTAGCTGGCCGGGCGGTTCACCGATGCCACCGTCTGCGTACCGAGAGCGAGGCGGACCATGCCGCATGCTACCGCGGCCGCTGATCCGCTGCTGGACCCCCCGGGAGTATGGTCCAAATTCCAGGGATTTCGCGTCGGTCCAGGATCGAAATAGGCAAAGGCCGTGGTGACGGTTTTAGAGAAAACAAAAGCACCTCTGGAGAGCAACTGTTCGACGACGCCAGCATGTTTCTGAGCGGCCTCTGGGGGCAGAAAATCCACACCGCAGCGGGTAGGCAGCCCGGCGACATCGAAGATGTCCTTGACCCCAACCGCCCAACCTTTCAAGGGGCCCTCAGCTACCCCCTCCAGACGCCGGAGAGCTTCTGCCTCATCCCATGCCACGAGCGCGTGCACTTGATCTTCCCAACGCCGGACGGCTGTCACGTGGGCTTCTAAACCTTGACCGATTTCATTGACCATGTTCTTGTTTCCTTTGTGTCTTGGTGGTTACAAGTTGAGTACCACAAAGGGACGAAGACACCAACCTGATTGGCACTCTGGAAGCCATGAGGTATCATACAGCAACCGAGAGGCACTCTTCTCGCGGGATCATCGTGGGAGTCATCCTGCAGAAAAAGCGGTCTTGGCGGAGATTTCTGAGGGGCGCTTTTGTCCCTTTTCTCTGCATTTCTTTGTTTCCGGGTGCTCTGGTCTTTGCTCAGAGGCTGCCCCAAACTCAGTTGAAAGTGAAGGGCGGTTCAGGTTGAGCACGATCTTAAGCCACCTTTCGTTTGGCGTCCATAGAAACCTCGTCTCTGAGTTTGGCTTTCAGCATCCAGAGGTCCTGGTAGCCCTGGATGCGCCGGAAGTTCTTCTCCGTCTCCAGGAAGGCTGAGGCGGCCCAGCGCAGCACCATCTGGCTATCTTTCCAGCGGCTCACTCGGCGGGTCCGCATCCTCACGCCAGAGTGAGGGCTTTCAATCAGGTTGGTGCTGGCCAGACACAAGCGCAGGGAGGAAGACAACTCGAGTCGATTGATGGTGAAGGTCTCTTCCAGACCTTCTCGCAGGCTAGCTGCCGCATCGGGATGCAGCCCTTCGAGCCACTCCGCCTGCTTTCTGAGCCGAACCCTCCCTTCTTCCCAGGGCAGCCGATAAGCAGCCTGCATCACTGACTTGACTTGCTCGGCCAGATCGTCCGGCAATCGATCGCACACGTTGCGAATCTTATGACGACGACATCTCTGCACCGGACTGCCCTTGCCAAAGACCTTGTCAATGGCACATCGCAGGGCCCTGGAGCCGTCAATCACAAACAGATAGCGTCGCCCGGAATCCAGGCCTCGCTCCACCAGGTCTTCCAGCAAGGAGGTAGCGGTGGCGGCGTTTTCACTGGCCCCTTCCCGCAGCCCCAGCACGTGCTTTTGGCCCTCCGAGTCCACGCCGGCGGCACAGATCACGTGGTGCTCGCCAAAGACCAGGCCGTCGATGTAGATGATCAGAAACTCAACGTCATCAAAGTGTCGCTCGGCCAGCTGCTCCAGCTGCTGGCCGCTCTGCTCAATGAACTGACGGCTCACGGACGATTTGCTGACTCCCACCGTGTCGGCCATCTGGGGGATCACGCGGCTGTAGTGGCGCGTGGAAACGTTGCACATCAAGATCTCCAGCATGCGGCTGCCCAGCTCCCCGTTACGGTTGATCGCCTCATAGGCGGGGATCTCCACCTCCCCGCCTCGACCTTGGCCTTTCTTGCGCAGCCGTGGCTTTCGAACCCGCACTTGCCGCTCCGAAAGTCTGACTCGCCCTGGCTGAGTGCCGTACCAAACGACCTGCTTGCCTGGGCGCCCTTGTTGCTTTTCGCCGGCGACACTTCGGGCAGAAAGCTGCAAGACCGCTTCCATGCTCGCTCGCCCCAGGATGTCGATCAACTCGTCAATGGCCATCCGGGAGGCTTCGATCAGCTCCACCATCGGGAGCAACAGTTGCCCGTTCTGGGCCAGATAATCAGCCAGCCCCTGACTGTTCTTCCGGGTGACAATTCGATATGATTTCTTCATGGCGGTTCCTCCTTAAAAGGTTGTTGACCAACCCGATTCTAACGAGTCGGTCGGACGAACCGCCTCTCAACTTTCAACTAAACCCGGGACAGTCTCTTTGCTCACGAAGATCCACCAGTCCCCTCATTTAGGAACAACTTACAGCGGGACCGAGGCTTGGAGGTAAGCGATCCCATATCGGCCAGCTCAGGAGACTTTTTCTTTCAAATTCCCCTCTTCGACCTGGGTGGACCGGTGAATTTGCCACCATGCCGGTAGCCGCTAGCTTGTCTCAGAGCGGAGAGGGGAGCTCTGCTTCTTTCCTGTTGCCTTTTCAAACCATACCCAGCCAGGAAGATGGTTTGGACCAAAAGCTCTACTTTGCGCAGTTTGGAGAAGGAGCAGGGCAGCTTTTCAGCCAGATCCTCTTGTTTAATTTGGACAGCGTGATGGAAGCCAACGCCAAGATCCTCCTCAAAGACGACGACGGACAGCCCCTGTCTGTTGACCTCAATGGAGCTATCGTGGCCGGTGAGCTGGATGTCACGATTCCCGCCTCCGGCTTGCGTGTCTTTCGAACCGATGGCGAAGGTCCCTGACGGTGGGTTCCGTGACTGTCTGCTCAGACAAGTCCTTGGCGGGAGTGATTCTTTTCGGAGGAAGCGTCGGCTTGGCTGGCGTCGGCAGCAGTATAGAGCTACCCGACGGCTTCATCGCACCCATGGAAACCAGCTCCCAAGGTCAGATCAGCACCGGCGGAGCCATGATGAATCTGGAAAACGAGGAAGTAACCGTAGATATGGAGCTACTGGATCGAGATGGCAATCTGCTGGCAACGGCACGCGTCATCCTGGCAGCAATGGGGCACCTTGCGAGTTTCGTGAACCAGTTCGAGTGGGATAGCCCGATCGACTTTTCCAGTTTTCAGGGAATCCTAAGGGCTGCAGCCACGGGCAATATCGCAGCCACGGTCATCCAGACTCGCCCCGGCCAGCTTGCCACCATGCCGGTGGCTCCGAAGTAGACCCCTTTACCTTCTGGGTTAAGTCGTTCCCTCAGGAGTTGCGGTGATCATGCACTGTTGGGCAGCGGAATCCTGCGCGGATTCCGCTGCCGAAGCACTGTTTGACAGAGACCCGCCAGAACACTAAGGTGAGCACGTGTCCGCGAGAATTGGCGTCGATGTAGGAGGGACGTTCATCGATGTCGTGTGCTTTGATGAGAAGAGCGGACGACTCGACCTGTTGAAGACCCCCAGCGATCCGAATCGACTCGCCCAAGCCGTTACCGAAGGGGTTCGAAAAATCTTCGCCAAGGATGGAGTGGATCCCTCTGCAGTACGCCTTTTCATCCATGGCACCACGGTTGCCACCAATGCCATTCTGGAGCGCAAAGGTGCGAGAATGGCTCTGCTGGTGACCGAAGGATTTCGGGACATCCTGCAGATCATGCGCCAGGACCGTCCTCGCCTTTACGACTACTTCGTCCAAAGGCCGGATCCGCTGGTGCCGAGAAGCCTGTGCCTGGAAGTGCCCGAGCGGGTTCTGTACACGGGAGAGGTGCATCAGCCTCTGAGAAAGAAAGCGCTGCAGGAGCTCTTGGGTAAGATACGGGAAGAGCAGATCTCGGATATCGCGGTATGCCTTCTTCACTCCTATGTCAACCCGCGGCACGAGGAGCAGATTCGGGACTGGGTAGAAAAGGAGATGCCCCATGCCCGAGTTTCCATCTCCAGTGAGATTCTTCGCGAGTTCAAGGAATTCGAGCGTATGAATACCACGGTGGTCAACGCCTACATCCGGCCCAACGTGGAAAACTACCTGGCCGACCTGGCTGCCGAGCTGCACGATCTGGGAATTCCCTCCCCTCTTCACATCATGCAGTCCAACGGGGGCATCATGACGGGAGATCGGGCTCGCCGAGAAAGCGTTCGTACGGTGTTGTCAGGACCCGCAGCGGGCGCCCTGAGCGGCTTGACGCTGGCCCGGCAGGCTGGCGTCAAGAATATGATTTCCATTGACATGGGCGGGACCAGTGCGGACGTGGCCCTGGCTTATGAGAAAAATCTTTTCTACTCGGAGGAGAGCGAAATTGGAGGTCAGATCATCAAGATCCCCGCAATCGATATTCACACGGTAGGAGCGGGCGGTGGCAGCATTGCCTGGATCGATCCCGGAAAAGCGCTTCAGGTGGGCCCCCACAGTGCGGGTGCCGACCCGGGTCCTGCCTGCTATGGCCGCGGTGGCCAGCAAGCGACGGTGACCGATGCAAACCTGGTTCTGGGCCGCCTCAATCCCGATTATTTCCTGGGTGGTGAGATGGAGGTGGATCTGGAGCGGGCCAGGGCCGTGATCCAGGAGAAGGTGGCCAGGCCGCTTGGATTGACTTTGGAACAGGCCGCAGAGGGCATCATTCGGGTCGTGAATGCCGTGATGGAGAAAGGAATTCGCCGTGTTTCCGTGGAGAAGGGTTACGACCCGAGAGAGTTTACCCTGATCAGTTTCGGGGGTGGAGGCCCTCTTCACGCCGCCGAACTGGCATCCGAGCTGCAAATTCCCCGCTTACTGGTTCCTCCCGCTCCCGGGGTCAGCTCCTCTCTTGGGCTGCTGACCGCTGATTTCCGTCACGACTACGTGAGGACGGTCCGCTGGAAGACGAACCAGACGACTTCCCACGAGCTGCAGCGAATCTTAAGTGAATTGAAAGAAGAAGCCGTAGTGCAGATGACAGCCGAAAACGTGGATCCATCCACGCTGATCTATCGTCCTTCCGCCGACCTGTGCTATCGGGGGCAAGGCTATACCCTGGAGGTGCGCTTCAGCCTGGAGGAGATTCAAACCGGGAGCACGTTCCAAACAGTGGAAAAGCGTTTTCATCAGATGCATCAATTTTTTTACGGTTACAGCGCGGAAGAGACAGCCACGGAAATCGTCAATGTTCGCCAGATCGTCATCAGCAAATTGCGCAATCCCCAATTCCACCAGGAATCTGAGGGTGCCGAGGACGCTTCAGCTGCCTTGAAAGGCACCCGTCGGGTGTTTCTTGAGGGGAGATTCCAGGACGCAAATCTATACGAGCGTTCCCTTCTGCATCACGGAAATGGAATCTCTGGTCCCGCTGTTGTAGAACAAAGTGATTCAACCACCTTGGTTTTACCAGGCCAGAGAGCAAGGGTGGATGCCTTCGGAAACCTGATCCTCTTCTGGAGGGAACCGTGATGATGGCCTCCGGGCTGACACAGAAAACGATGACAGTGGATCCCGTCACGCTTCAGGTGATGACCAACGCCATCTATTCCATAGCTGACGAAATGATGGCAGCCCTGGTGCGTACTTCCTTTTCCACCAACATCAAGGACCGCCGAGACTGCAGCGGTGCCATCTTTACCCCCGACTGCGAGCTGGTGGCTCAAGGGGAAATCGGGACTCCTCTCCACCTGGGTGTGATGCTTCCCACGGTTCGCGGTGCCTTGAAGGAATTTCCAGAAAACTCGATTGAGCCTGGGGACGACATTCTCATCAACACACCCTATCCGGAGGGTCCGGGGCACCTCAATGACATGACACTCATCTCGCCGGTATTTCATGAGGAAGAATTGGTCGGCTATGTCGCCAACATGGCACACCATGTAGACGTGGGAGGATTCGCGCCCGGCAGTATGCCGTTTGGCGTATGGGAACACTATCAGGAAGGTCTGCAAGTCCCTCCCATCAAGATTCGCAAGAAAGGCAAACTCGACGAGGAACTGATCCGCCTGATCAGCAAGAACCTGCGCACGCCTATAGAGTTTCGAGGAGACCTTACGGCACAGATCGCTGCCAACAACGTCGCCAAGACGCGCCTTGGTAGCCTGATGGACAAGTGGGGCAGAGAAACAGTCCTCTTCTACGAGAAGGAGTTAATGAACTACTCGGAACGAAGGATCACCGAGGCGATCAGGCGGCTCCCCTCGGGCTCCCATACTTTCGAAGATTACCTGGAAGGTGACGGGATCTCAAACGAGCGCATTACCGTTCGCGTCCGAGTGACCATCGAAGACGCCGGCATCACGGCAGATTTTCGAGACTCGGACCCACAGGTTGCCGGTCCTCTGAATTGCCGCTTGCCTTCCGTCCAGGCTTGTGTCTACTACGTGGCAAAAGTCCTTCTCGACCCGGGTCTACCCCCCAACTCGGGGGCCTTTCGACCCATCAAGATTTTGACCCGCCCCGGCTCTCTATTGGAAGTCCAGCATCCGGGGACACTGTGCAACGCAAACATCATCACCACCCAGCGCATCGTAGACGCGCTTCTGGGCGCCTTCCTGCAGGTGGTAGCCGAGCGCGTCTGTGCCGCCTGTTCCGGCACCATGAACCTGCTCAACATCGGGGGAACCGATCCCAGAACCGGTCTCCTGTTCAACTATATTGAGACCTACGGGGGAGGCCAGGGCGCCTTATTTGATCGGGACGGGGCCTCCGCTGTTCACAATCACATGAGTAACACTCGAAATGCCCCTGTGGAGGTGATTGAATCCACCTATCCATTCTTTATTCGCAGGTACGAGCTGGTTCCGGAGAGCGCGGGGCACGGAAAATTTCGGGGCGGCTTCGGAATGATGCGAGAAATTCAAGTCGAAAGTGATCACACCACCCTGACCGTCAGTTCAGACCGCTTTGAAATTCCGCCCTGGGGAAACTTCGGGGGGCTTCCAGCGAGACAGGGAAACTGCACGATTGTGGACCCCAGGGGTCGAGAGGAGAAACTATCCTCCAAGATAACCCGGCCCATCCAGAAAGGATCGCGCCTGCGCAGTATGACTCCCGGAGGAGGAGGCTGGGGCAATCCTTACCAGAGGGACCCGGAGAGGGTTCGACAGGACGTCTCCCAGGGGCTGATCTCCGCACGGACCGCGGAGCGAGTCTACGGTGTGGTTCTACGCCAGGATCTTACCGTCGACTGGGACGCTACCCGGGCCAGGCGGAGGAAAGAAATCTAGTTGTGCACTTAGGATGGGTATAAATTGAGGTCAATTACGGGAGGGGATTCGCCGTGGCGCCCCTTCAGGGCTCTGACTGGATGCATGGCCCTCACCCAGGGCTTGGACCGAATTGGAGAGGTTCGGCTGTGCGCCATCCTGGAGGGGCGCACGGCCGTGCGCCCCTACTCAGGAACCACTCAGTCGTTCCTTGGACCGAATTGGAGAGACCCGAGTCTGGCCCCTTGCTGTAAGGGCGGCACCTCCCGGAACCAGACATGCTCATTCGCTAACCGTTGATGAATCTGCTTCAGAGCTAAGTGCAGAACCAGTAAAAAAAAGGGGTCTGAGCCCATCCCTAGACGAGCCCCTTGAATCGCTTTGATTGGACGGAGAATCCGGGAAACACACCCTCCACATTGCGGCAGTCCAGGTGACGGACCAGCAGTTCCGCCAAAACGTCGCGGAAGTCCGTGGTCATGGCCAAATCTCTTCCTTCAAAAAGCCGGTCGCGACTCAGCCCGGGCCACGCCCCGTACACCTTTCCCCCTTTGATCGATCCACCCATGGCAAAAACGACATTGGCGTGGCCATGATCGGTGCCCCCATTGCCGTTCTCGCGCGCGGTCCGACCAAATTCAGAGATGCACACGACCGCTACATCCTCCATCCGGTCTCCCAAATCCTGGTAGAAAGCGGCCAGCGAGCCTGAGAACCGGCGCAGTCGGTTGGCAAGCAGTCATGTTAATGCTCACTGAGAACCGTAGTTTTTTGGACACCCGCCGGTAGTTAACTCAACATCATCCGCACCGCAGGTGCGCATTTCATCATCCGCGCTTGAAAAGCGCGGGGCCATTTTTTCCTGAACAGTTGGTGTAGTGTCTGGGGGCCAAAGGTGGAAAGGACCTCGACCCTTTGACCGAGAATCGAGGTCCGGTTGTGGCAACCCCGTTACAAGTGGAGAACCACCACAGACTTCATTGTAGCCTGTCATGATCCTGGGCTGTTGTCCAGTTCCGCCGGGACTGGACTATGGCCGATCCGCTGGTTGTTTTCCGCCTCCGCTCGTGCCGCGCTGCAGGCTGCGGTGCACTGTTTTGGATCTGTCGCCGTTGCGGCCGAGGCCATCGCTATTGCAGTGTGCGCTGTCGGCAACAAGCGCGCCGCCAGCAGTGCCGGGAAGCCAATCGGCGGCATCAACAGTCCCCCGGGGGGCGACTGGATCATCGAGACCGTCAGCGCGCGTATCGGCGGCGGCCGGAGCGCGTGACGGATCAAGGTAGACGCGAGGATCGCATCTTCGTCAGCATGGCTGCCGTAGCCTCCCTCCAGTTCTCCCTGCCGGGAAAGGAGGGGGAGCCTCGAAAGGAGCGCCATGTCCCATCCCATGGGGAGCGTCCCCGCCGTTTTCGGGTTCGCTGTGTCGTGTGTGGTCGGTCCGGCCACTGGATCCATCTGTTTCGGGAAGGAGGGTGAAGCATGATCGATCGAGAACTGCTCGCCCGAATCCGCCATCTTTTCCATGCCGAACATTGGAAGATCGGGACCATTGCTGATCACTTGGGGCTTCACTGGGAGACCGTGCGCCAGGCTCTCCAGACCGATCGCTTCAATCGCCGTGCACTGGACTGCGTCTCGCGGAACAAGGCCCTGTATTTGACCACGACAATTAATCCGGAAGCCGGTCCAGATGCAGGTCAGGCCACGGCACACTGGTTTCAACTCGACACTTCCTCTGTTCTCACTTCCGCCTCACCCGCTGGGCTCATCACATTAGCTGACCAAGGCAATATCGGTGGTGAAGACATCGCGCCGGATACCACGACCTTCTTCCCCTCGGTGGCAGTGAACCGTGCGGGAGACGTGAAATTCGGCTTCTCTGCCTCGGCTGCTACCATTTTTGCCGACGCGTTCGCGACCGGGCGGAGAGCGGCCGATCCGCCAGGCACGGTACGGCCGTCGGAAACAATCAAGGCAGGTAAGGACTCTTACATCCGCACCTTTGGCGGCTCGCGAAACCGCTGGGGGGACTATAGCGGTATTTCAGTGGATCCTACCAATGACAGCTTTTTCTGGGTGTTCAATGAATTTGCTGACCTACGGGGAACGCTATTTCTTGGAGAAGATGGCCGCTGGGGCACGGCCTGGGGAAGATGTAAGTTCAGAGGCAGCGGTAAGAAGGCCAAGTAAACACCGACCCGGGGGTCGCAGCCGACCCCAACAGCTACAGCTTGAATTTTAATTGTCCTGATTTTGAATTTCGGAGGGCTGGAGCGCCTACTCCGGGCGAAGTGAGCGTCTCTGTGAGCTTGCTCTCGTGTAGAGGATGCTGAAGAGCCTGGAAAATCACATAAGGAGCTGACTGTTTGATGGCGAAAAATCCAGGCAAATGCTTTGTTTTGTAAGCCGTTCGTAGGAAATCACCAAATTCCTAGTCGCATTCGTTAATCGCCTCTGTCGGGAAAAGAATGCCTCCTTTCCAGCTCATCAATCACTTCTTTCAACCCGATGTTTCGCTGCGCCAAAAAAACGAGCATATGGTACAACAGGTCAGCCGTCTCTTCGATGGATCGCCTTTTTTCCTGGCCCGCGCTCACTACCAGTTCCACAGCTTCCTCCCCAAGTTTCTTGGCAATCTCCGCCAACCCCTTGGCGAAGAGTGAGCTTGTATAAGAACCTTCCGGCATTGTGCTTTTCCTTTGCCTGATAAGCCCTTCCAGGTAGCTCAAAAATTCGAGAGCAGTAAAAGAGTGATCTTCTCCAAAACAGGACACGGTACCGCGATGACAAGTTGGGCCTTCGGGTTCTGCCACGACAAGCAAGGTGTCCCCGTCGCAGTCGCGGCGAATTTCCTTCAGCTTCAGATAATTTCCTGAAGTCTCTCCCTTGGTCCAAAGCCGCTGCTTGCTTCGTCCCCAGAACGTGACCCGACCCGTTTGCAGCGTCCGATCCAAAGCCTCGGAAGTCATGAATCCCAGCATCAGGACGCGACCGCTGCGCTCATCTTGCACGATGGCAGGGATCAGACCCTCACCCTTCGACCAATTCAGTTCGTCTCGATTCAGCTTATTCATCTTCCCCACTCTCCACTTCCGAAGCAGCGAATCTGCATTCCCCGCTGAACCGGATGGGAATCCCCCGTCCTGATAAAAAGTCCTTCACCTCCGCGATAGGGTAGCTTTCGTAATGAAAGATACTGGCCGCAAGAACCGCATCGGCTCCCCCCTTTTGCAAGGCTTCCAGCAGATGCATCGGGGTTCCCGCTCCGCCGGAGGCGATGACGGGAATGCGCAGATCTTTACAAACCCTTCCCAGCAGCTTCAGATCATACCCCTGTTGAGTGCCGTCCCGGTCCATGGAAGTGAGGAGGATTTCCCCCGCCCCCAGCTCTTCCGCCTCACGAAGCCACTCGATGCCGTCGCGGTCGGTTTCCACACGCCCCCCCTTGACGAACACCTTCCAGCTCTCCCCTTTTCGCCTGACATCAGCAGCAAGGACGATGCACTGGGATCCGAAAGCAGCGGCAGCCTGGCGAATGAGTTGTGGATCTTTGACTGCGGCACTGTTGATGGAGACCTTGTCGGCCCCGGCTCGAAGCAGTTCCTGGATCTGCTCCAAGGTGGCGATTCCGCCGCCTACGGTAAAGGGAATAAAAATCGTATCGGCCACACGCCTGACCCATTCGACTACGGTCTTTCGCTGCTCCACCGTGGCGGTGATGTCCAGAAACACCAGCTCATCGGCTCCTTCCCGGTAGTAGCGTTTCCCAAACTCTACCGGATCTCCCGCATCGCGCAGATCAAGAAAGTGGATTCCCTTGACCACTCGTCCCCCTGCCACGTCCAGGCAGGGGATGATCCTCTTAGCCAGCATCGGCCAGAACCTCCCAGGGGATCTGCCCTTCATAGAGAGCCCGGCCCACGACTGCCCCATGCACGCCGATCTCCCTAAACTGCACAAGATGCTCAGGAAGACACACGCCTCCCGCCGCCATCAGAAACGCCGCTGGGGGCAACCGTGAGAGAAGCTCCCTGTAGGTGTCAAAATTGGGCTGCTCCATGGTCCCGTCTCGCTCCACATCCGTACAGATCATCCGATCTACTCCCCAGCTGGCGCAACGCGTGAGGAGTTCCTCGACTCCAACCGCACTCGATTCCGTCCAGCCCCGGCACTGAAGCTTTCCCCTTCTCAAGTCCAGACTCACTATGAAGGACTCACCCCCCCACTTTTTGATCCACCGGCTCACCGTCGCCGGTTCTTTCACAGCCACCGTACCAAGAATCACGTATTGAGCCCCATATCCCAGCAGTTGTGAGACATCTTCCTCGCTGCGCACGCCCCCTCCTACCTGAACAGGAATCTGCACAGCCTGAATGATCTGATCGATCACCTCTCGGTTCTCACCGGAACCACTTTTTGCCCCATCCAGATCCACTATATGAAGGCGGCGAAACTTGGCCGCTTGAAACTTCAAAGCCTGCTGCACCGGATCCTGGGCATACGTCATCTGCCGGGAATAATCTCCCTGGTAAAGACGAACACATCTTCCCTGAACCAAATCAATTGCAGGTACAATCAACAACGCCTTCTAATCCACCTCCAAGAAGTTCCGTAGCAGCCGAAGACCAATCTCTCCGGACCTTTCGGGATGAAACTGCACTCCCCAGAAGTTGTTCCTGTGAACCACAGAGGCAAAAGTGGTTGCGTACTCTGTGACCCCAACGGCTACATCTTCCGAATAGGGAGCATGGTAACTGTGTACAAAATAGAAGAAGCTCTGGTTCGGAATGCCTTTGAAAATTAGAGGAGGCCTCCCCTGAGTAGGGAAGTAGCGAACCTGATTCCAACCAATCTGAGGGACCTTGACCTGCGAGCTGTCGAACTTCTGGACCGTACCCGGCAAGACCGCCAAACAGGGTGTATCATCCTCCGCCGACGATTCGAAGAGCACCTGCAACCCCAGGCAGATCCCAAGAAAAGGCACACGCAATGCCCTCAGGGCATCCACCAATCCTTGCTCCGCCAGCGAATCCATAGCCGCCCTTGCCGACCCAACACCGGGTAGAATCACCTTACTGGCCCGGGCAATCCTCTTCGGGTCCCCCGAGAAGACAAAGTCTGATCCCAAATATTTCAGTGCATGGGCGACGTTGTAAAGGTTGCCGGCTCGGTAGTCGACGACGACGATCATCTGTTAGGTTCCAGGTTAAAGCACACCTTTCGTGGACGGAACTTCGTCTGGTGCCCTCTCATCAATCCGCACAGCTATTCTCAGGGACCTGGCGAATCCTTTGAACATTGCCTCGATTCGATGATGTTCGTTCTCCCCCTCGCGAAGAAACTTGAAGTGCAGGTTGATCCGTGCCTGGGCGGCAAGGGTGCGGAAGAAATGAGGGACCAGTTCGGTCGACAGATCCCCAACTTTCTCCCTTTGTGATCGGTAGTCCGACTCGAAGGCAAAACGTCCCCCCAGATCCAGGGCTACCGCCACCATCACTTCATCCATGGGCAGCAGGACCCACCCATACCGGTTGACGCCTTTCTTATCTCCCCACGCCTGATCCAGGGCCTGACCCAAGGCGATCGCCAAATCTTCAGTCAGGTGATGATCATCCACCTGGAGGTCTCCCTTCGCCTCGACTTCCAGGTCGATTCGGGCATGCTTCGCCAACAACTCGAACATGTGTTCAAGGAATCCTGATCCTGTATGGCACTTGCACTGGCCTCTGCCGTCCAGATTCACACGAACCCGAACCTGTGTCTCCTTCGTTTTTCTGTTGATCACTGCCACACGTCTCTTCATACCTTTACCTTCTTCCTACAATTTGTTCCAATTCAGTGAGAAAAAGATCGTTTTCAGCAGGCATCCCTATGGTCACCCGGATGCAGTCGTGCAGCAAGGGGGCGGAGCTTCGATCCCGAACCACGATGCCCTTCTGCAGAAGCTGTTGGCAAACCTCACAGGCACGGCGACAGCGAAAGAGAAGAAAGTTCGCTTGGGAGGGGAAAACCTCTTCCACCCCTCGAATTCCACTCAGGCGGGTCCTCACTCGCTCTCGCTCCTTTCGGATCGCCTTCACCTGTTGCATCCGATCCTCCGTACCGTTCAACGCCTCGCACCCTCTGGCCAGGGTCACGGAATTTAGATTATAGGGAGCTTTCACCTTCAGAAAGCAAGAAATGATCTCTCCTGAAGCCAGAGCGTAGCCCAGGCGAAGTGCCGCACGCCCGAAGGCCTTGGAAAGGGTTCTCAGAAGAATCAGGTTGGGGCAGGAATCGAGATGGCCCACCAGGGAAGAACTCTCGGAAAACTCGACATAGGCTTCGTCGACGACGACAATCTTCTCTGCTTTCCGGCACAGAGTCAGGATCTCAGCCTGATCGAGAAGACTGCCTGTCGGGTTATTCGGAGAACAGAGAAAAACGACCTTAACCTGAGGGGGAACGGTCTCCAGAAACCGTTCGGCTTCGAACTGAAAGTCCTGATTCAACAAGAACTCCAATACGGGAATTCCAAAAACCTGCGCGGTGACCCGGTACATTCCATAAGTGGGCTCCACGGTGCTCACCCAGTCCTCTCCCGGGTTACAGAACACTTTAAAGATCCAGTCCAATACTTCATCGGAGCCGACACCCGCCACGACATTCTCCTCACCTACACCCGCATAGCCGGCTAAAGCCTCTCGAAGCTTCCTCTGAAGAGGATCAGGATAGCGGTTCAAGAGAATCCCTTCCCAGTGCCGGGGATAGGGATTCTCGTTCGCATCCAGCAGAACTCCATCCTGCACCGTCTCTCGGGCGGAATGGTACGGCTCCAAACTCAGGATATGGGGCCGAATCAGGTTGTTGATGTTCATGGTTTTCACCGGTCACTGGTCATGGGTCACTGGTCATTGGTCAGTTGTCAGCCTGGTCAGTTGTCAGTTGTGCCCGTCATCCGCTCAGCTCTCCAGTCTCTCCCGAACCGCCCGCCGGTGCCCCTCCAGCTCCTCCAGCTCGGCCAGGGTCTCCAGGGTGGGAGCCAGGTCTTGAAGCCCCTGGCGGCTCAACTCCTGAAAAGTGATCTTACGAAGGTAACTATCTACCGAAACACCGGAAAAGACACGGGCGCTTCCAGAGGTGGGAAGTGTGTGATTGGTGCCCGATGCATAGTCCCCCGCAACCTCAGGGGACCAGGGTCCCAAAAACACGGAACCTGCGCATTGTATCCTGGGCACAGACTGGCGCGGAGAGGCCAGGTGGAGAATCAAGTGCTCGGGTGCGTACCGATTCGAAAATTCAAACGCCTCCTCCAGTGAGCCCACCAACAGTGCAAAACTCCCCTCGAGCGCGCTCTCAGCCAACCTCTTTCGCGGCAAATCTTCAAGCTTCCGCCACACAAGGCGAGGGACCTCCTCGACCAGTCGGGGAGAGGTGGAAACCAGGATGGCCAGACTGTCGCTGCCGTGCTCCGCCTGAGAAATCAGATCCGCCGCTACAAAATCGGCCGACGCGGTATCATCCGCTACAATCAGAACCTCGGTGGGACCGGCAACCATATCGATGGCAGCGCCTCTCAGGCTGGCCACGAGCTTGGCACCCTGCACCCATCGGTTGCCGGGCCCCAAGATCTTTTCCACCTGGGGAACGCTCTGGGTGCCCAACGCCATAGCGGCAATCGCCTGGGCGCCGCCGATCTTGAATACTTCCGTAATTCCCGCAATTTCCGCGGCAGCCAGCACCCCCGGAGCCACGCTGCCATCAGGCGCCGGTGCCAGGCACAGGATCACCCTGGAGCAACCCACCAGGGCTGCGGGAATACCCAGCATCAGGACCGTGGAAGGCAAAACGGCCGTGCCCGCAGGAACATAAAGCCCCACGGAAGCGATGGGCCGGCTCTCTCGCCAACACATCACCCCCGTTTGTACTTCTACGGGGCCCTCGGAGAGAAGCTGCGCAGCATGAAATTTTCGGATATTTCGGGCCGCAACCTGCAGTGCTTCCAGAACCTGGTCCGACAACTTCCGCCTCGCCTGAGAAAGCTCCGACTTGCTGACTCGGAAATCGAGCAGCTCAACATGATCGAATTGCCGCGTGTAGTCGCGAACTGCCTCATCACCTCGCCTGAGGATATCCTCGAAGATGGCGTTACACTTTTCCATGATAGCAGGGTCAGCGACCGGGTTGCGGCGGATGAGCTCCCGCTGCTCTTTGCTGCTGAGATCACGAAGTCGATACGATTTCATCACACCACCATTTTTTCAATCGGTACGACCAAAATATCGGCGGCTCCCGCCTTCTTGAGCTTTTCAATGACATCCCAGAACAGCTCTTCGGGAACGGCCGAATGAAGCGCGATCATGCCTTCTTCCGCCAAGGGGACAATGGTGGGGCTCTTCATTCCGGGAAGAATGTCTTTGATCTTTTCGAGCGCCGTTCGGGGAGCATTCATCATGATGTACTTGGTCCGTCGCGCCTTGATGTTGCTCTGAAAGCGAATGCGCAGCCGCTCGATGATCTGTTCTTTTCTCTTATCTTGAAGCGACGTCAGATTCGCGATCAGAAAGGCTTCCGACTTGAGCACCACTTCAATAGCCTCCAGGTCGTTGATGCGCAGCGTGCTGCCCGTGGAAACCAGATCACAGATGGCATCGGCCACATCCAGACTGGGCGCAATCTCGACCGAACCGCTGATCTGGATGACCCGTGCCTGGATTCCCTTCTCGCTCAAGAAACGATTCAGGATGCGAGGGTAGGAAGTGGCAATTCGCCTGCCATTCAGGTCATGGACGCTGCGAAAAGCGCTTTTTCGGGGCGTCGCAATAGACAGCGTGCAAGAGCCGAAATCCAGACCATCCAGCTGCGCCACCTGAGCCCCCTTCTCCTGGACCACGTTCAGACCGACAATCCCCAGATCCGCCACCCCGTCCTGCACATATTCTGGAATGTCATCATCGCGCAGGAAAAGGACATCAAGAGGAAAGTTCTCGCACTGGGAAAACAACCTCCCCTGGTAGTGCTCGAAATCGAGACCCACCGACTTCAAGATGCGAATGGAGGATTCAGCCAGCCGTCCCTGCCGCTGGATTGCAATTTTCAGATTGTCACTGTCCAGTTTCATTCTTGGTCCTTTCCAGCATCAGGCGATACCCACCCTCACCGTGGCGCACCCAATAGGCGATTCGAGTGATGGTCGCGGTACTGGCCCCGGTCAGTTCGCTGATCTTTCGATAGGGGATCCGCTGAGCAATCATCCGTGCCACCTCCCATCGCTCCGCCATGGCTTCCAACTCCATCAGGGTGCACAGGTCGCGAAGAAAGCGAGCACACTCCTGGCGATTCTTTAAACGGGCCACGGCCTCAAAGAGAAGCCACAGCGCTTTGTTTTCCCGCAGTTTCCGCTCCATGCTACCATTTTAATACATTAAAACATCCTTGTCAAGCGGTCTGCCCCGGGGCATGGTCGAATGACGACAACAACTGACAACTGACCAGCTGACCCTGGTGGAAGTGGCAGTGGAAGTGGAGGTGGCAGTGCAATACAATACCCGCATGCTGCCTCCCGAACTTCAGCGGGAGATCATCGAGGCGCTGGGAAAGGAAAACGTCTTAACCCATCCCTCGGAGCTGCTGGTTTACGAGTGCGACGGACTGACCTTCCACAAGCACCCGCCCGATATCGTTGTCTTTCCCAGTTCCGCTGAGGATGTCCAGCGAGTGGTTCAGCTCGCTTATCGATACGAGATTCCCTTCATGCCCCGGGGAGCCGGGACCAGCCTCAGTGGCGGCGCTCTGCCCATCGTGGGCGGTATCCTCCTGGAAATGTCTCGTCTCAAGCGCGTTCTCGAGATCAACGTCAAGGAGCGTTACGCCCTGGTCGAGCCTGGGGTGATCAACCTTGATCTCTCACAGCAGGCCAGGCCCTACGGCCTCTACTTCGCGCCTGACCCTTCCAGTCAAAGTTCCTGCACGATCGGGGGAAACATCGCCAGCAACGCCGGAGGCCCCCACTGCCTGAAGTACGGCAGCACGGTGCTGCACGTACTGGCCGTAGAGGTGGTGACTCCCCAGGGAGAGTTGGTGCAACTGGGAAGTAGTCAGGGCTACAGCCCCGGCTTGGATCTTACCGGGCTCTTCACCGGCAGCGAAGGAACATTGGGAATCATGACCAAGGCGTGGGTCCGCTTGCTCCCGCTTCCGGAAAGCGTAAAGACCTTCCTTGCCGACTTTCAGCAAATCAGCGACGGAACCCGTGCGGTTTCCGACATTATCGCCGCCGGGATTATTCCGGCGGCTCTGGAGATGATGGATCAGCTGACCATCCGCGCCGTAGAAAACTCCGTCTACGCCGCCGGTTATCCCACCGATGCTGCAGCCGTTCTGCTGGTCGAATTCGATGGTTTCGGGGCCGAGACCGAAAGTGCCGCGACCCGGATTCGCGACATCCTGCATGAAAACGGAGCCCGCCAGGTCCGAGAAGCACGGGACGAGGCAGAGCGGGCTCGATTGTGGGCGGGCCGCAAAGGAGCCTTCGGGGCCTTTGGCAGGATTGCCAAGAATTTCTACCTGCAGGACACGGTGGTTCCGCGCACTCGTCTCACCGAGGTGCTGGAAAAGATTTATGCCATCGCGGACAGCTACCGCCTGCCTATGGTGAACGTCTTTCACGCAGGGGACGGCAACCTTCACCCTGTCCTGCTCTATGACTCAGACGACGCAGAGGAGCTGGACCGCGTGCTGAAAGCAAGTGAAGAGATGATCCGAGTTTCGGTCGAAGCTGGGGGAACGTTAACGGGAGAACATGGAATCGGAATCGAAAAAAGAGATTTCATGCCCTACATTTTCGACGACTATGATCTTGAAATCATGAAACGCATCCGCTTTCTGTTCGATCCCAAGGAACTGTGCAACCGGCAAAAGCTTCTCCCTTCCACCAAGGTGTGCTCGGAGTTCCGGCAACGCTAATTCTTGATGATGCAGGAGTGGCAGACCCCATCCGGTAGGGGCGCACGGCTGTGCGCCCCTGACTGAAAGGCTGGCACCAATTCTTCACAAGCTCCCGGACGTGTGATAAGACTTGACCTCGATGGAACCGAGCTCCCCAGTTGGTCAAGATCCGGGCGCACCGCTGGCGCCATCCTGTAGGGGCGCACGGCCGTGCGCCCCTACGAAGGAACCGGAGCCCAGGGCTGACGCCGTGCTCCCAGCCCCAAGGGGGCGGCAGAAAACCCGGCACGCTGCCGTGGTAGTGGGCCTTTTCTTCCTGGTTTCCTTGAATCACGCCTCAAGTCTGGGAGAAGGAAAGGTGGACACTGGCGCAATCCCGGCACTCGGGGCGGACCGGATTTTGAAAGAAGAGAAATATTTTGCTCAGATCAGAGGAAAGCGGATCGGCCTGATCACCAACCATACCGGCGTAAACCAGGAGCTCGAGCAGACAGCGAAGGTTTTCGCGCGTCACCCGGATCTGAAACTGGTCGCTCTGTTTGGACCCGAACATGGCATGGGAGGCCACGCACAAGCAGGGGAATCCGTCTCCACCCGGCAAAAGGTCTATAGCCTTTATGGGGAAACGCGGGCTCCCACAGCGGAGATGCTCCAAGATATCGATGTCCTCGTCTATGACATGCAGGATGTAGGAGTTCGCTTCTATACTTACATTTCGACTCTCTTCGAGTGCATGAAAGCCGCAGCCAGACACGATCTCCCATTGATTGTCCTCGATCGACCCAACCCCATCGACGCCAGCCGGGTCGAGGGTCCCGTACTGGAGCCCGGGTACGAATCCTTCGTTGGAATCTACCCTCTGCCCACGCGCTACGGGATGACGCCGGGAGAGCTGGCCCGACTGTTCAACTCCGAGGGGGGCATCGGTTGTGACCTGGCCGTCGTGCCGATCAAGGGTTGGAGGCGAAGCCAATGGTACGATCAGACGGGACTGCAGTGGATCATGCCTTCACCCGGCATGCCCTCGCTGGACACGGCTACCGTCTATCCTGGCCTGTGCCTGATTGAGGGTACCAACCTATCCGAGGGGCGCGGAACGACCCGCCCTTTCGAATTCATCGGCGCACCCTGGTTAAAAAACCTGGAACTGGCGGACCGGCTCAATCGTTTGAGACTTCCCGGCGCGCGTTTCCGCCCTCAAGCCTTCACACCCACTTTCGCCAAATATAAGGGAGAACTGTGTCAGGGCATACAGGTTCACGTTTTGGATCGCGACCAGTTCCAGCCCATTCCCACCCTTCTTCACATCCTGACCGAAGTACACAGTCTGCACCCGGGCCGTTTGAAGTTCCAGGACGAGTTCTTCGATCAGCTGGCCGGAAACAGCTCGATTCGTCAGGGACTCCTGCAAGGACGTCCTGTAGAGGAAGTGGTTCGGCACTGGCAGGCTGCTCTGGAGGCATTCAAAAAGAAGCGGAAGAAGTATCTGCTCTACGAGTGACTGCTGACGGCTACTGCCACTTCCACTGCCACCAGCTCCTGCTTATTGATCGACGCGGAGTTCCGACCACTACGACGACGACTGGGACAACGTAGTCCTATAACTGGAACACGTTTAAAGAAGAGCCCGGCTAGCTTTAGCTAGCCTAACTTCCGCACTCCGCTGAGCAAAATCCTTTGTTGATACTGGGTTGCGATTTTTTTCAGTCACTACAAATTGGCCGCTGCGTGCCAGGTCTTGATCGGTTTCATGACTTCCAGTGGAACCCTGAGGACGTTGTAGATGTCCCGCTGCCCGCCATCCGGAGTGGTTCCCTTTCGGATGCGGAGAATGGTGCCGTTCGCCGTGGGCAGGACCACCGTGACCACCTGGTGGGTGCTCAGCTGCCGGCGGATCGTCGACCAGGAGGTGTGGATTCCCTCATCCAGGAAGTACTTTTCGATGGCCACCAGCAGGTGGTAGGCCAGCACGCAGAGAAAGATGTGCGTCTGGGTACGGTGCTCCAGATGGTGGAAAATGGGACGCTCCATCAGCGGGGTCTTCATATCCCGGAAGGCTCGTTCCACACGCGTCAGCAGAAGGTAGGTGCGCCAGATCTCATCGGCACTCAGATCCTGCCGATCCGTCTTCAGCACGTAGCTGCCGTCGAGCTTCTCCGCCATCGTCTTCTTCTCTGCCCTCTCTTGCCAAACCAGATTCCGCTTCTCCGCGTCATATTGGATTGCGTAGTAGCGCGCCACACGGGGGTAGCGTTCCTTCAGACGACCGATCGCCTGCTGAATCTTCTCCTCCTGCTTCAGGCGTCCCCGCTCCACCCGGGCCTGGAGCTTCTCCAAGTCGTGGATCAGTCTCTGTTCTTGTTTCTCCCGGATCGCTCGGTCCTTCTCTTCCCGACCTTCGCTGCGGCAAAGAATGTAGATCTCATCGCCTTTCTGGCACCGTTTGATCTCGACCCGAGTCTTCTTCTGAAACGGATTCCGGGGTGAAGGGATGCGAAGGATCTCTTCCCACTCGTCTTCCTTCTCCAACTCGTCCCACCATTCATTTCGCTCCGACTGCCGCCCCGCCACAATGTAGTGATACTGGCGCTGCCGGATCTGCTCCAGGTTCTCCTCGTACGCCATGCCCCGATCCAGCACCACCGTGGAGCCTACTTTCTGGCCCGTCCGTCTCTCTAACGCATCCAGCATCTGATCCACGGTGGCACGGTCCTGCACGTTTCCGTCAAACACCTCGTGGGCCTTCGGAAACCCCTCCCCATCCAGCACCAGTCCCACCACCACCTGCTTGCAGTCGGGACGCTTATCGCGCGAGTAGCCCCGCTTCGCCTGGGGGTTGGCTTCCGCCTGACCCTCAAAGTAGGTCGACGTCAGGTCGTAGAGATAGACCGTCTCTTGCAGGTTGAAAAGCGCTCTCTCCCGCTCCATGAGCTCCCGCTCGATCGGCTCTCGATTCGGATGTAGCCGATCCAGGTTCCGATAGAGCGCATCCTCCTGCAGCGGGCGGAAGTCCTCTCCCAGAATGTCCCCCGCCGCGGTGCCACGGACCCAGTCGGGCATGGCCCGTTCCGAAAGCGGACAGATCAGCCGGTTGAGCGTCATCGCTTCGCTCAACCGGCAGGCGCGCTCCGACAAGCCCGCACGCCTGAGAATCTCGCCCATCCCCAAGCGCCGCCACATCTGATGCCCGACGTGCACGGGCCCGGCTTCCCGGGCCTGCTCCAATTCAATCCGCTCCGCATCGACGGTGACCAGCTCTGCCGCTGGCTCGGGCTCTCGCCGCTGTCGGCCCCGCCCAGCCCTTTCGAGAAGGGTTCGGGTTTTTTCATCGGGAGCTTCCAGCGGAAGCTGGCCGCACAAGGCCGACTCCAGCTTATGCGCCAGGGCCCGCCATTGTTCTCGAGGCGCCGGGGCCAGATTGCCCAGCGAGCAAATCGTTCTTTGGCGCGGTCCCTTGGGGGTCTGAACCGACTCCACCAGCAGGTAGTTCGCGTATTCCTTGCCCTTGTAGATGCGACTGGTTTTTCGGATGTACATTCATCACTACATATACCATATAAACCTGGCATATCCAGTGCTATACCTAGTCATATTAGTCACTATTTGGCCAATCCAGAAAGACGCTCGCTGAAAACAAACGACTTGCCGACGCCGAGCAGGCAAAATAGGTGAAAATCCCTCAGCGGACCGCGGAAGTTAGGCTAGCACACGGTCAGCGCAACCGCACAGGATAGCGGCGGCAACACTACCACCACCAGCATCCAGCTTTTGGTGAAAAGCAAAGGAAGGTAGCCCCATTTAGCCGCCTGAGGCAGCTTCCATGAGAACGCCACTCTCTGTCAAGGGCAACGTGGTGCCCAGTTGTCTCGTCTTCGCCTTTTTTTGCGTTCCGCTTCTGAGTGAAGGGCTGGAAAGCGGGCCGGCCGCCGGGGTCAAGGGTCGGAACGACTTGCCTTGCCATTGAGGCCGGCTGCCGGACCGCTTTATCCTTTTACCAGAAGCGAAAAGCGACTCACTGCCACCTCCTTCCTGGAATGATAGGTACCTCTAGCTGGTGACTTCCCACCCCATTCGCCAGGCTTCCATTCGCACTCTGATTGGAGTCTGTCTCGACTCGGTGCATGCAGGGTTCCGTCTTCATGGGGTGCTGCTATCTCCTAAAACGACCTCCTGCGGTCAACCGCCTCAGCGCAGTCACCCCGGATCAGGCTTCCGGTGTTCGCCCCAGCTCTTTGGCCCATCTTCAACTCCATCCCTTTCTCTGCGCTGTACTCTCGACTTTAGGCGGCCACTCTTCTCTTGCTGTGGTAAAACGGATCATAGGTTTCACCCGTCTTCCAGAGCGCCAGCAGCAGCACCGACAGTTTCCTGGCCACCGCCACTACCGCCCTCTTCTTGCCCTTTTTCCCTCCTGCCGCCGCTATGCGTGCTCCATAACGCCTCAACTCACACTCCTCGCCAAACGGGCCTAACACGTAGTGCGTGCAGTTGATCATCAGCCGTCTCAGATACGGATCTCCCTCCTTGCTGATCCTCAACTGCGGATCCTTTTCCCCAGACTGGTCTCGTTCTCGGACACAGCCCTAAAAATGCTCCCACCGATCGATTCCGGACGAAGCGCTCACTCTCTTCCAACGTCAACACAAACGCCACCGCCGTCAAAGCTCCCCGACGAACATCTCACCACCCGTATGCCAAACTGCTTAAGCGTCGAGCGAACCAAGTTGATCAGTTTCGTTCTCGCCTCCACCAGATTCTCCCGGGCTCGCAGTAGCTGCAAATCTCTCTGCGCTTCCTCCCCCCGATGTTGGATCCTTGCCAGCAGTTGCGGATCCAGTCGAGCCACTCGTACCAGATAGTAGGCATCTACTCGATCATCTTTCCTTCGGTTTTCGTAGATCAGCCGCAGCTTGCGCGGGTTCGCCACCATCACTTCATGTCCCCACCCCCTCAATAACCTGCCCATCCATGCCGACTGGCTCCCTGCCTCGATGGCTATCCGAGCCCGCCCTCTCCCTCCAAAGTGTTCCTGCAGTGTCTTCTCGCCCGTCTTGATCCGTCCCTCTTCCACCACCTCTCCCTCCCCATTCAGGATCACGTAGTAGCTCGTGTTCTCTCCCACATCCAATCCAATCGTCATCTCCGGTATGCTTACGTTTTACTTCTTCATTGGGCCAATCCTCCTTTGTTTGCAGCTCCTCCATTGGAGACTGCGTTTCTTGCAGCCCATTTTACGGACTGCCTCTGTAGGATTGGCCTTCTCATCCCTATCTCCTACCTTTGGACCGAGTTGGAGAGCATAAAGCTGGCCTCCTGCTGAAGGGGCCCCACGGCAAATCCTCTCCCGCAGTTGACCTCAATTTCCATCTGGATTTCTACACCCATCCTGTTCGGAAGTGGCAGTTGCAGTGGAAGTGGAAGTAGCAGTGTCTCAGCGGTATTTCGCCAGCAAATCCGCGAACTCCGGGGTATAGCGGATACTATCCAAATCGGAGTGGACGTTTTGAAGCTCTTCGAGCACGATGGGCACATACTTGTCCGGCTCTTTTTGAAAGGCGATCTCCAGATGTTTCAGAGCCGTTTGTGGCTCTGACTGGAGAGCAAACAGGACAGCCAGGCGAAAGTGGGCCAGCGCTTCGTCCGTTCCGTTTTCGATAGCCTTCAGATAATGTGCCTGCGCCTTATCGCTCTCCTCCTGCAGGTCCAGTACTCTCGCCAGACGATAGTGCGCCGGCCCTGAGCCGGGATCGATTTCGACGGCTCGCTGCAGCAACTCAACCGCTCTCTGGCTCTGCTGGAGATTGGCATAGAGTGTGCCCAGGGAGTAGAGGGCACCGAAATCCCGGCTTTGGCTGCGCAGCCCTTTTTCATAAGCATCGACAGCCTGCTGGTGCTTTCCCTGCCCCAGCAGGGCATCACCCAGGTGAATCCAGAAAAGGCCATTTTCCGGCTCTTTGCGGGTTGCCCTGCGAAGGTACTCCTCCGCCTGGGCGTAGTTTCCCTCTCTGGCCGCGATCACACCTAGATTGGCTTCATTGTTTGCCACCTCCAGCTTCGAGCGAAGTAGTCTTTTCTTGGCCTCTTCGGATTCTTGCAGATCCAGATAGAGATTACCCAGCTCCCCGGCAAGATCAGGATCGTCTGGGCGTTGAGCTTCCGCTTTGAGAAAGTGTTCCAGCGCCCGATCCCTTTGGCCCAGCTCCCGGTATAGCAAACCGACAAAGAAATTTGCCTGGAAGTCATCGGGAAGGTGTGAAAGACACTTCAAGTAGTTTTCGATCGCCTCCTCCTTGCGACCAAGGTTGTGCTGAGCCATCGCCATATTCAAGTAACTCCGGGCAGAGTCGGGATTCAGCCCCTGTGCTTTTTGCGAGGCTTCGATGGCTTCCTGGTATCGTTCCTGCTGAAGATGGATACTGGCCAGATCTTCCCATGCCTCGTGGTTGCTGGGATCCATTTCGAGCAGTGAAGCGAGGTGGAAGAGGGCGCGGTCAAACTTCTTTTGCCGGACGTATGTGAGGGCAAGGTTATGTCGAGCCGCCACCAGATCGGGAGCGAGTTCAACAGCTTTTTCAAAGTGGTGAGCCTGTTGTTCGGAATATGCTTGCGGAGTCTCAAACAGAGCCTGCCCTTTGCGAAACCATTCCAGTGCCTCGTTGCTTTCAGTAAGCAGCGACGCGAGCAAGAACAGAATTAGGACCATCTTTTACTCCTTACCAGCATTCTCACACCGCCCCTGAAAGGGCGACACATCCTGGCTGGCCTCATCCCGGGACTCACGCCTCGGGCTGTGACCATTCTCCGATATCGTCAAAGTACGTCATTGCTATAAATTCCTTGTAGCGCAACTCTATCTCCGTAAAGGTGAGTTCCTTGAGCCGGTCCAGAGAGAACTTTTCCACGTTGAAGCTCGCCATAACGGAGCCCAGAATGATTCCCTGCCGGATTGCCGAAGCATCCAGACGGTCTCTACCGGCCAGATATCCCATGAGACCACCGGCAAAGCTATCCCCGGCACCGGTCGGGTCAAAGACATTCTCCAGAGGATAGGCGGGCGCTCCAAAGACGGAGACAGGTGCCGGAGAGTTTCCCTGGAACATCAAAACTCCATGCTCGCCTCTCTTGACGACCAGCGTGCGAGGACCCCAGGAGAAAATCTTACCCGCTGCTTTGACCAGGTTGGACTCCTGCGCAATCTGGCGGGCCTCTCCCTCATTCACAATCAGGATATCCACATGCTTAAAAGTTTCCAGAAGCGACTCGAAGTGACCCTTGATCCAGTATTCCATGGTATCGCAGGCGACCAGCTTGGGTCTTTTCAACTGAGAAAGAACCTGCCGCTGGAGGCCAGGATCGACGTTTCCCAGAAAGACGTATTCGGCACAGCGGTATGGAGCCGGGATTTTGGGACGAAAATCTGCCAGGACATTGAGCTGCGTGTCGAGAGTACGAACCTCATCCAGATCATAGCCATACTGACCCTTCCAGCGGAATGTCTTTCCGTCCATGTATTCGAGCCCTTCAAGATCTACACCGCGGCGCTGGAGGACCTCCACATGTTCTCTGCGAAAGTCCCTTCCCACACACGCCACCAGGTCAACCTGCGTAAAGAAACTGGCGGCGAACCCGGAGTAGGTGGCCGAACCACCGAAGACCTCCTCGACTTTTCCGAAGGGGGTCTCGACGGAGTCGTAGGCAACGGTTCCCAGTACCAGAATAGAGGCCATCAGTTGTCTGAAAGATGCTTTCCGATAATGAGCTGCAACCTCTTTCGGGTTGCCTCCGGAATCTTCTTCGGGTCCGTAATAATCGCGTTTTGCAGAGCATGCTGACAGGAACAGTCGAAGTCCTGCGGTAACGTTCGAATTACTTCTTTGATCAGACGCTGGACGTTTTGGCTATTCTTTGAAAGATATTCGAGCAGTCTCTCCACACTCACTGGCTCCTCTTCTTCATGCCAGCAGTCATAATCAGTAACCATCGCTATGGTGGCAAAGCAGATCTCCGCTTCTCTTGCCAGCTTCGCTTCCTGAAGATTCGTCATACCGATCAGGTCCATTCCCCAGCTACGATACAGATGGGACTCGGCACGCGTCGAGAAGGCAGGGCCCTCCATACATACGTAGATTCCACCTCGGCTGACGGGAAACCGAATGCTTTCAGCTGCCTCAACAATCCCATCGAGAAGACGACCACATACAGGATCCGCAAAGCTGATATGCGCCACAATGCCGTCACCGAAGAATGTTGAGACGCGCTGGCGCGTCCGATCCAAAAACTGATCTGGGAGAACAAAATCCATCGGGCGGTACTCGATCTTCAGAGAGCCCACGGCGCTTGCGGACAGAATTCGGCGCACTCCCAGTTTCTTGAGCCCGTAGATATTGGCTCGAAAATTCAGCTCTGTGGGAAGAACCCGATGACCTCTGCCGTGACGGGCCAGGAAAGCGACGCGCTTTCCTTCCAGCCTACCTACTACATAACGATCACTAGGTGCGCCAAAGGGTGTCTGCATCTCCAGCTCCGTCTTTTCCTCCAGCCCGGGCATTTCATAAAGCCCGCTGCCGCCGATGACACCGATCTGGGCCTGACTCACCATCACACCTGCGTTGACGTTACTCTTTCCACGACTCCGGCACCAAAATATATTTTCCTTTTTCTTCAGACAAGTAGCCCGTGGTAACCCTGGGGTCATGCTCGAAGAAAAGCAGCCACTTCTCTTCCACGGCCTGGCGGTAGATTCGCCGCCGAACCTCGAGAGTGGTCAAAGGCTGAACGTCAAACCCCATGACCCAGGGAAGGGGGATGTGAGCTGAAGTGGGACACAGGTCAGCAATGTAGAACAGGGTTTTTCCTTTGGATTCAACTTTTACCGACTGGTGGCCAACCGTGTGACCCGGCGTAGGAATCACAGTAATGCCGGGAAGAATCTCTTCATCCTCGTCGACCATTCTCAGCATTCCCTTTTCCATTAAAGGGTTCCAGTTGTGAGAGAAATAGCTGGCGGCATTTCGTTCGTTCGGGTGAATCGCATCTTCATATTCCTGGCGCTGAACCAGGTAGACCGCATTGGGAAAGGTGGGAACGATTTCGCCTCCCTCTGAACGGGTATTCCCCCCGCAGTGATCGAAGTGGTAATGAGTGTTGATTACGAGATCAATTTGCCCGGCCGAAACTCCGAACTGTTCGAGCTCGCGCAGGATATCCGTGGAATGCTCGATGCGGTAGATTTCGATCTGCTTTTCGGTGTACTTGTGCCCGCATCCGGTGTCGATGAGGACATTTTTTTCTCCGGTCTGTATCAACAGGCAGTTGAGCGCGAGGTGAACGCGGTTTTTTTCGTCGGGGGTGGTTTTTCTCTCCCAGAGGACCCTGGGGACAACCCCGAACATGGCGCCGCCATCCAGCCAGAAATTTCCATCCGAGATCCGGTGAAGCTCAAAGCTTCCCCACTTCATGGATTGTCCTCGACCGGCTCGGACAGCTCTACCAGGACTCCACCTGTGGAATGGGGGTGGATAAAAGCAATCAGGCGTCCTTCTGCACCCTGACGAGGTTTTTCGTCAATTAGCTTCACTCCCTTTTCTTTCAGAAGATTCAGCTGCTCCTGCAGATTTTCTACTTCAAGGGAGATGTGGTGCATCCCCTCGCCATGACGTTCCAGGAATCGAGAAATAGGGGAAGACTCTTCTGTGGGTTCGACCAGTTCCACTGCAGAATCACCCACCTTCATGAGCGCCACCTTGATCTTTTGATCGGAAACGGTTTCCAAGGTATCGACCTCCAATCCAATCGTCTTGTAGAATTCTGCTGTAACGGCGATGGAGCGGGTGGCGATGGCCACGTGGGTGATTCTCTTGATCATTTGCGCCCTCCCGACTGCGTTTTCTTCAGTAAGCAATCTATGATGGTATAGGGATCGAGCTCACGAGTCATCAACTTTTCGGCGTATAGATCCAGTTCCTTCTCGGAAATCCGATCCAGAATCTGGCGCTGCAACTGCTCGCTCAACATCCTGAGCAGGCGCTCTCGAAAGAGCCGAACCTCCTGCTCCTTCTTGCGCCGTGGACTGGCCAGAAATGAGCGATACCTCTGAATGGAATCAAGCAGCTCGTCGACGCCTTCGCCCTGAATGGCGACGGTCTTCACGATTGGTGGAACCCACTCTGTCTCTGATGAGTAGTGCATCGACTGCAGAGCGACCAATTCCTGCTCGGTCTTGGAGGCTCCTTCACGATCGGCTTTATTGATCACAAACAGGTCCGCAATCTCCATGATCCCAGCCTTTACTGTCTGGATCTCGTCCCCCATCCCTGGGACAAGGACGACGACTGTGGCATGAGCCGTTTTGACAATGTCCACTTCGTCCTGGCCGGCACCAACGGTCTCAACAATCAGTATCGGGTAGCCAGCTGCATCCAGTACCATCAGTGTTTCATCGATCGACGGCGAAAGCCCTCCCATCTTCCCGCGAGTGGCCATGCTGCGGATGAAAATGCTCGGATCACTCGACAGAGACTGCATTCGAATGCGGTCCGCCAGGATGGCTCCACCCGTAAAGGGAGAAGTGGGATCGATCGCCACAATACCCACCTTCTGGCCCAGATGCCGGTATCGGCTGGCCAGTTGGTCCACCAGCGTGCTCTTCCCGGAACCCGGACTTCCCGTCACTCCAATGACAAAAGATTTTCCGGTGTGGGCGAAGAGTTCTTTCAGCAGCCGGGTAACGTACAGGCCTTCGCCATTCTCCACCTGAGTCAAGGTGCGAGCAACGGTACGGACGTCACCTTCGAGAATCTTTTCAACTTGTTGGGAAAGGTTGGGATTAGAGATGATGTTCTCGCTATTGTTTGGGGTCTGACCCCAAAATTTTCCTAGTTCTTCAGCAACTCGCGGGCAATAACCAAGCGCTGAATCTCGCTCGTTCCTTCTCCGATCGTGCAGATCTTTGAGTCGCGCCAATACTTTTCTGGAGGATAGTCCTTTATGTAACCGTAACCTCCGTGGATCTGAATGGCCTGCTCTGCCACCCACACCGCCACCTCACTGGTGTACAGTTTTGACATTGAAGAATACTTCGGGACCATCTTATTCTCCTGCTTCATCCAAGCGGCCTGGTAGGTCAACAGACGGGCGGCTTCAATGCGGGTAGCCATATCCGCAAGCTTCCACTGAATGGCCTGAAATTCAGCAATGGGTTGGCCGAACTGCTCGCGCTCCTGAGAATACTTGAGAGCACAGTCGAGTGCGCCCTGGGCAATGCCCAGAGCCATCGCCGCCATAGAAACGCGGCCTCCATCCAGGACCCGCAGTACTTCCCGAAAAGCCCCCATTGGCTGGCCCAGCAGATTCTCCTCCGGCACACAGCAATCTTCAAGAATCAGAGAGGCGGTGTCACTGGAGCGGCAACCCAGCTTGTTTTCCTTCTTACCCACCACCAGTCCTCTTGTCCCTTTTTCCACAATGAAGGCGGACAGGGCATTCCTTCCCTTTCCTGGATCCGTAACCGCCAGGACAACGTAGACATCGGCACAGCTTCCATGGGTACAGAAGCTTTTCGTCCCGTTCAGCACCCAGCACTCGTCTCTCTTAACCGCGCGGGTTTGGGCGCTGGCGGCATCGCCGCCGGACCCGGGCTCTGTCAAAGCCCATGCACCCAAAGCCTCACCGCAGGTCAGCCGAGGCAGAAATTTCCTCTTCTGCTCCTCATTGCCCATCAGGTAGATATGGTTTGTGCAAAGAGAGTTGTGTGCAGAAACAGACAATCCTATGGAGCCGTCCACGCGTGAAAGCTCCTCAATGGCGAGGGCGTACTCCAAATGTCCCAGCCCAGCCCCGCCATAGTGTGGATCAACAAGGACGCCCATCATCCCCATCTCACCGAGCTTCCTGATGATTTCGAGAGGGAATTTCTGCTCTTCATCCCACTGCAGCCGGTAGGGCGCGATTTCTTTTAAGGCGAAATCGCGAATCGTCTCTTGCAGGATCTGCTGCTCTGAAGTTAAGGCAAATTCCACAATCCCATCTTACAGAGAAAGCATCATGAGAAAAAGCTGCCTCGGAAAAACAGCACGTTTGATCACACGACAACCTGGCAGGGATTAATGGTTTCGTATTTCCGCTTTTCTCCGGTGATACGAAACGCTTCCGGCACTTGCTCTAATCCGTGGACAATTCTCCGGATGGTGGGCTGGGTAACCACCCGCCTCTGCTGCATGAGCTGAAGCAGCTGACTCTCGGAACCTCGGAAAACGTTTTCGGGCCAGATCACTCGCAGGCCCCTTCCACTGAAAATGGAGGGGTCGATCGACATAGACCCCTGCAGGAGTGCTGCCACAACAATTTTGCCCCCATCTCGTACCAGCTCCACTGCATGCTCGAAAGTGCTGAAGCCCGACAAACCATGCCTGAGACTGCCTCCCGCAGTGTCGATCACCACATCCGCTCCCCGCCCGCCCGTGACCTCTCGAACGACCTTCGCTACGTCGACAGAATCGGCCCGAAGGGCATGGTCAGTACCCATCTGTCCAGACAATTCCACATTCGTGGGGGAGATGTCGGTGGTAACGATCGGTCCTACACCTTGAGATCGAGCAATCTGAAGTATCCCGAGACCCAGAACTCCCTGCCCGAGGATCAGCAGGGTGTCGTCAGGCTGAAGACCGGCACACCAGATGGTGGTCATGCAGTGGCCCAGCGGCTGCAGGGTCGCGCCTTCGTGATCATTCACCTCAGAGGGCAGCTTCGCCAGACCCCAGGCAGGGATGCTTGCATATTCCGCCAGGCACCCGGGGATTTCGTAGCCAATGGAGCGAGGGCTCCGGCACATATCGGAGTCTCCAGCACGACAGAGTGAGCACTCTCCACATCCAATCGAAGACCGGAGGCACGCCACTCGATCGCCAACTTGCAGGTGACGTACCTGATTTCCCGCCTTGACGACCGTTCCTGAAAACTCGTGCCCAAAGGCCTGGCGGGGAGATCGTTCGGCAAGCAGCCCACTGATTTTGAGCGTCAGTGGAGTCTCGCCAAATTCTCTCGCGACGACTTCAGTAATGCTGGGCTGAACCACCTTGATCTTGACGAGCACCTCGTCAACACCGGGCTCTGGGTCGTCTACTTCTTCGAGGCGCCAATCCTTATTGGAGTACAGAAGCCATGCTTTCATTTCCGCCCCCATCCAAAGATGATGTCGCGGCATGCAAGATACCCGATCATGTCTCCTCGGTCAAAGGTTCGCAAGGGAGAAACTTTATTCTCCGTACGCTCTCCAGCGCGCCAGCAATCGGCCGTTGAGCCGGTAGGTGCGAACCAGGGAAGGACGCTGCGGACCCACTCCCTCCCCCAGCACCAGTTCATCCTGCTCATCTCCATCGATATCAACGGCCGCGATATTACTGCCGCAGCTGCCCGCATCCTCAAACGCGAAAAAATCGGAGAGCTTTTTCCCGGCAAGATCAAACACACGAATAAGTGGCGGGTAACCCTGCAGAGGTCCCGGCGCTACTCCTACACCGAGACGATTCTCTGCAAGTCTCACCAAGGCGGCGTTTACACCAAAGACCGTACCCAAAGTTTCAAACGACGCGTGCGAATCACGCACAGTGTCATAAAGAAACATCCTGGATGGATTGACTGAAATGTCCGTGGCCCAAAGCAGCAAGCTGTTTCGACGAGTATCCGCGTTGCCGTGGGGAAACAAACTATCCCCCAGGAACTCACTCCCACAGAGGCCTGCAGCTCGCATCCCATTGACGAAACCCAAATCGCGAAACTCCCACTGATTCAAAAGCTCGCCGTGTGGACTGAATTCAAAAACCTTCTGCGGGCGGTTCGGCCCGGGTCCGGGGCAAACGTATAACCTCCCGCAGCTAATTGAGATCCAGGCGCCATATCCTGAGTCGAGGCATTGGGGTTGAAATTGGCCCAAAGGATTGCCTCGAAGGTCAAAGATGCGAATCAGTGGAGGATTGTTCGGCCCGGGACCGGGAGCTACGGCAACTTCGTCGCCGGAACCAAATCCCAAATCTCCTACTGCAATCTCACCTGAGAAACCCAACGTCTCGAAGACCTCCCACTCCGCCAGCTTTCGGCCCTCGCAGGAAAAAACTCTCAGCAGCGCCGTTGTCCCCTGATCGGGTCCCGGAAGGGTGGCAATGATCGCCTGATTGTTGACGTCATAGCCTGCGGCTACCTTCACCCCGGTTCCGTAAAACTCGTACCGGTACCCCGGAGATCCAACCTGAAACTGGTCGACAAGGCCGTATTTGAAGAAGACGAGGAGCACTACGGCCACCGAGGCATGAGAAACCCATGCCCAGAAAAGACTGGGTATGCGAGCGAAAAGCAGGCACCAGAGGAGCCCGCCCAGGAACGCCAGCGTGACCAGAGGATAGTTCGGTAGATGGTAGAGGGCGAAAAGGGATGCTGCTAAAAGGGCCGGCCCGAGTGAACCTCGCACGGTCGAAATCGATTCTTGCCCGAACAGAGCCTCACCGCGCAAGCGCAAAAAGTTCTGAAGGATGTGTTGCTGCACGCCTGCCCACAAAAAATAGGCGTAGAGGTCGCTCCAACGATCGAGCCGAGGAGTCCCCTTGAACCACCCGACCGCAGCAATGATGACTACGCAGGCCAGCGTCCCTCCTCCATACCAGAGTGCAGCCTTTCTGAAATGATCGAATCGCAGTCCCAACCTGTGGGCCGTGTCTCGGTAGTAGACGTGATTCGCCACCACAATGACGAAGGCACCGACATACGCTAGGAACAGAAAGGTGTCGTGACGGTACTGAAACTTTCCCCACCACAAGTAGCCCAGAACCAGGACGGAGAAAGAAGTCAGGGAGAAAAAGGCCCAGAGTCGTTTGAGAAGCATGAGGGCACCCACTACGCTGAGAGAAAAAGGAACCTTTTGGACACAGCTCTATTATCGCCTTGCAGAGCCCGGAAAAGCGAAGAAGTTTTGGTTGACCTACTCCTGAATCCCTCCAAAGAGGGGACTTTCCGCTCTTTTCAAGGATGGGTGAGTCCTTCCCATTCTTTTTCACCCTTGTGATAATATCTCACCACAATATCGGGACGACTCGGCTCGCACATGGAGAATCGCCTTTGAAAGGGTTCCGCAGGGGCACAAAGTTTGGCCTTTGGGCCGTGGCGGTTGTATTCGTAGGTCTCTTCTCACGAGCTGGGGAGGCAGAGCTGGGGCGGATCGAATTCCCGACCTCAGGTCGGCCGGAGGCTCACCGGTATTTCCTTCGGGGTGTACTGTTTCTGCACAGCTTCGAGTATCCCCAGGCCAGGGCTGAGTTCCAAAAAGCAGAGGAGTCCGATCCGGAGTTCGCCATGGCCTATTGGGGCGAGGCCATGACCTACAACCACCCAGTTTGGCAGGAGCAAAACCTGGAAGCGGGAAAAGCGGCCTTGAATCGCCTCGCTCTCACACCTGAAGCGCGGCTGGCTAAAGCACCAACGGTGAGAGAAAAGGAATATCTGGGCGCAGTCGAAATCCTTTACTCGAAAGGCGATAAGAAGAGTCGTGACTTTGCTTATGCAGAAGCGATGCGCCGGCTTAGCGAGCACTATCCTGAAGACCTGGAAGCAGCGAGCTTATATGCGTTAGCTTTGCTGGGTACCTGCCATCAGGGACGTGATATCCCTACCTACATGAAAGCTGCCGCCATTGCTGAAGAAGTCTTCGCCAAGAACCCCAAACACCCCGGAGCAACTCACTACCTGATTCATTCTTACGACGACCCGACTCACGCACCTTTGGGGCTCAGAGCGGCTCGCATTTACGCAGAGCTTGCCCCCGCCGCCGTTCACGCGCAACACATGCCCTCCCATATCTTTCTGGCCCTGGGAATGTGGAGGGATGTGGTGGCATCCAATGAAGCCTCCTGGGCCACGGCCCGCCGGCGCGGTGGAGGGGGCTACCACTCACTTTACTGGCTGCAGTACGGCTATCTTCAGCAGGGACGATATCAGGACGCACTGCGGCTGCTCAAAATCATGGAAGAGGATACTGAGAAGAGGAACTTGCCGGGAAGCAAATGGCACCTTGCCTCCATGCGGGCCACCTACCTGATCGAGACACAGCAGTGGGATCACGAAACCGCTCATATAAGCGTCGACAGGTCCGGAGTGACGGAAGTCTCAGCGCCAGCTCGCCACCTCTTCGCAGTGGGTTTTGCCGCGGTCCGGAGAGGAAACAAAGAGGCTGCCAAGGAGGCCTGGTCTGATCTTGAGGCCTTGCGGGCAAGGGCAGTTCGGGTTCTCGGAGAACAGAACGATTCAGACTGGTACACTCAGATCCGCCCCTCTGCTCTCAAGGCTGCGGAAATCATGGCGATGGAACTGAAGGCGCTTATTCGCCTCTCAGAAGCAGCAACGGTGAAGTCGGTGGAACTCTTAAGAGAAGCAGCGGCGGCCGAAGATACAATGAGCTTCGAGTTTGGACCACCAATTGTAGTCAAGCCTTCCCATGAGCTGCTGGGCGAAGTTCTTCTGGAACTGAGCCGGCCTCAGGAAGCACGGAGACACTTTGAGCAGGCGCTGGCCCAAGCACCTAAACGGTCACTGTCGCTTTTGGGCCTGGCTCGCGCAGCGTCCAGGTCAGGGGATCTCCAAACAGCCAGGCGCACCTACCGAGAGCTCAGACAGTTATGGCAGAAGGCCGACCCTCAATTGCTTAAGGTATTAGACGGAGCCACCCACCAGCACGATCGGTGATTCTGCCCAAAGTCCTCTCACCGTCTCCAAGGGGTATCGCGAAAGCCCCAGCCCGGGGCCTGAGCCCCGGGCTGGCTGTAGCCCTACACGTCTTGTGCGACCCCCTGTCTCGGGCTAGGAGCCTGTCCGAGTAATCCGAATATCGACGGGGTGATTGTCTACGATAGTAGGCGATATGGGCAAGAAATTTCGAGAATGGAACGTAGAGCAGAGGTGGCTTTTACCGGCGTCGATTTTGGATTTCGTGGCGGAAGGACACCTGGCGCATTTCGTCCGGGATACGGTGAGAGGATCGCTGGATTTAAGTGAGATCCTGGGGGAATACGAAGAAGAGCGAGGCTACCCGCCTTATCATCCGGTGATGATGACAGCGTTGTTGCTGTATGGGTACTGCCGGGGAGTGTATTCGTCGCGCAAGCTGGCGAAAGGTTGCGAAGAGCGAGTGGACTTCATGGCAGTAACGGGGATGCAGAAGCCGGACTTTCGAACCATAAGTGATTTTCGCAAGCGGCACCTGAAGGCGTTATCGGCACTTTTCGGACAAGTGCTGGGATTGTGTCAGAAGGCGGGTTTGGTGAAGCTGGGGCATGTGGCCTTGGATGGGACGAAAGTGCGAGCCAATGCCAGTAAGCACAAGGCGATGAGCTATCGGCGGATGAAAGCAGCGGAGATCGATTATCAAGCGGTGGTGGAGGAGTGGTTTCGAGAGGCAGAGGCGATTGATGCAGCTGAGGATGAGGAGTATGGAGCGGATCGACGAGGGGATGAATTGCCGGAGTGGGTCAAGGATAAAAAGAAGCGGTTGGAGAAGATCCGAGAAGCGAAGGCAGCGTTAGAAGCAGAAGCTCGAGAGAAGGCAGTGGCTGAGGAGAAGAAAGAATGCAAACCCAAGTATCGAGGAGGTCGTAAAGGGAGGTATCCAAGAGGAGTGCCGAGAGCGCAGGCGCAGCAGAATTTTACCGACCCGGAGAGTCGGATTATGAAGACATCGGAAGGTTTTCAGCAGTGCTATAACGCACAAGCTGCTGTGGATGCCGACAGCCAGGTGATCGTGGCCCAAGGGCTGACGAATGCGGCCACGGATCGTCACCAACTCATCCCTCTGGTGGATGAAATACGACGCCAAACGGGCCGAGATCCCATGGAGATCTCAGCCGACACCGATTACTGCTGGGAAGAGCCTTTGGCAGAGTTGCAAAGGCGAAAGATTCGAGGATATGTTGCCACGGGCAAGGTCAAACACAGTGAAACGGCTCTCCAGCCGCGCATGAAGATCCGGAAGAACGCTGCCTTAGAACAGATGCATCAAAGATTGAAGCGAGCCGGGCGTCGCAGTCGCTACCGGTTACGCAAGCAGACGGTCGAGCCGGTCTTTGGCCAAATCAAATCCGCCCGGGGTTTCCGCCAATTTCTGCTGCGCAGCCTGGAAAAGGTGCAAACCGAGTGGAGTATGCTCTGCACCGCTCACAATCTCTTGAAGTTGGCAACGGCAAACCGCTAAGAGTTGCCCGGGGTGAGTTCAGGCTCAGACACAAGGAGTCGGAAGTAGGAGCGTTAATCGCTAATAATCCGAAAACCGTTACTCGGACAGGCTCCTAGTTGGCCGTCTTCTCCTCCAGGAAGTGATAGTAGAGCAGGGCCGCCAACGAAGATCCGACGATCGGACCCACCCAGTAAAGCCAAAGGTTCTGCGTGCCGCCACCCAGAAGAGCGGGACCCAGATGACGGGCCGGATTCATGGCGGCACCGGTAATCGGACCCCCCATGAGGATGTCCAGGGCCACCGTCAAGCCAATGAACAGCCCCCCCAACTTGGGGGCTCGAGCGTCGATTGCCGTGCCGTAAATCACAAACATCAGAAAGAAGGTCAAGACAGCTTCCGTGACCAAAGCCTGCCTGATCGTGATTCCGGGGCCCAGTGCCGGGGTCCCCATCTGAACGGAGGCCAGCACCTGAGAGGGCATGGCGAGTTTGATCAGGGCCGCAGCTACTATTGCTCCGGCGCATTGGGCAACGATGTAGCCGAGCGCTTTGCCCGTGGTGATTTTCTTGGTCAGCCAAGCCCCCACGGTCACTGCGGGGTTCAAGTGACCCCCACTTATGGCAGCCGTGGCGCTGACCATGACGGCAATGGTCAGACCGTGGGCCAGAGCGATTCCCACCAGGCCGGAGGCACCTCCGGCTATATGGTCGGCCGCAATAGCTCCCACTCCGACGAAGATCAAGGCAAAGGTTCCAATCGACTCAGCAATCAAGGCTTTCAAAGTCATTGCTCTCCTCCTGTGGAAAATGATACAGATTCTACCTCCAGCGAGGTACTGAGGTGGACGGTTGGCGCGTCAGAGGATCACGTCCGGGACCTCCATTTCCCCATTGCGAAACAGAACCTCGAAGGCGTCCACCACGTCGGGGTCAAAATCGATCCCCTTCCCTTTGACAATGTTCTCCTTGACTTCAGACGGAGCCATTGCCTTGCGGTAGGGCCGGTCACTGCTGAGCGAATCGAAAACATCCGCCACCGATATGATGCGCGCCGCGAGCGGAATCTCCTCTCCTCGAGTGGGATGATAACCTGAACCGTCGAATTTGTCGTGATGGGCCAGAACGATGGGAATGACACGGCGAAGCGAACCTCCCACCGGCTCCAGCATATGAACTCCCATCTCCACATGCTCGGTTATATGCCCGTATTCTTCCGGCGTCAGGCGTGCCGCTTTGTAGAGGATCTTTCGGCTGATGTCCAACTTGCCAATGTCATGCAGCAGTGCAGCGGCCCGTACATCCTCGACTCGCTCAGGACTGATGCCGAGTTGAGCAGCAATTTTGGTCGCATAGACCGAAACCCGATAGGAGTGGTTCTGAGTGTACTGGTTCTTGGAAATAAACTGGCGCAAGATCATCAAGACTCCGTAGTAGGTATCCCGCAGCTCCTTCAACTGCGAAGCCTTGTGCTCGTAGAGCGTCCCCATCGCAAAAGCAGTGACCACCAAGATCCCGCCCCAGCCCAAGAGTTCGTACCATCTCCCACCGTTGGTAAGGACTTCCGTTTGTTTGCTGAACAGGAGTGGGTTGATGTACACAAGCAATATCACAACGAACACGCTTGCGAACGCCGTTAGGGTGGCGTGACGGCGCCCATAGAAATAAGCGGAAAACAGGGTAGGCAGGGTATATAGACCCAATACCATGTGGTCGGCCGCAATCAGGTAGTCCAATAAGAAGGCAATCAACAACACTGACAGCAGCAACCACAACTCTTTGTTGACTTCAGCCAATCGGTTCCAAAATGACGATTTCATTTTCCCCTCCTCCATGCGGAGCATTCCACGAACATGATGATGATAGCGAATTGTGACAAAAGGACGCAAGCTTTGCAAAAAAAGCGCTTGCGTGTCCGAGGACGAATCCAAATATCTCCTGCTAGTGTCCTAATGCCGACTCACTATGAGGGAAGCGGCATTGCCTCCGAACCCGGCGGCATTGATCAGAATTTTTCGTATTGGGCGCCGCTTATTGGTAATCCTTGTGCGGTACGGGAAATCCTCGAAATGATCATGCTCAAGAATAAGAAGTGCATACTCAAGTGATAGAGCACCTGATGCGCCGAATGTGTGCCCCATCACCCACTTGTTGGAAATCAGGATCGGCAGTTCCTGTCCGAAAACCTCTCTGACTGCTCTCAGCTCTGCTTCATCTCCCTTGATTGTACCCGGTGCATGTAAGACGATGAGATCGACAGGGCTTTGGGTTCTCATATTGTTCAGTGCTCTCGACATCGCCAGTTTGAACGCGGCGCCATCCTTCGACACTGAAGTGTTGCTGTCCAGCTGCTCCATCCCGTATCCGACGGATTCAATAACCGAAAGAAAAGGTAATCTCGATTCTTGATCCAGGGGCAAGGCCGTGAGGGCAAATACTGCCGCCCCTTCTCCAAGTACGAGGGTATTCCTCATAGGCGGCTCAACGGAGCACGGCCGACAGGGGTAAGGCGAATCAAGATCATTCGAATAAACCCTAAGCCCAAATATCTGACTGAGGGTAAATCCCGTAAGCGGAGCCTCAGAACCCCCCACAAGGAACCTATCAGACATCCCGGCTTTCAACCATGCGATCCCGTTCCCGATGGCATGCAGTGCCGTACTGCAAGTCACGGAATGACTGATGGCAGGGCCATCCACTGCGAGATCGTGTGACACCCAACTTGAGATATTGCCTAGGGTGGTCGTTGGCGACGCGAGGGGTGAAACCCTGCAGTGAGAGTTACTCAAATAGTCACTGTGATATTTTTCAAAAAGACCGGTGGCACCTCGGGACGAACCGATATTCACCCCTGTTTGAAGGTGGTTTTTGTCCACCTGATCATCCCATCCTGCCTGGCGAACCGACTGCCTGGCAGCGAAGATAGCCATGTGCACCGTTCTGTCCAATTCCTTGTAATGAGAATTCTCCTGTATTAGCTGCCCCAGTTTTTCTTCCGTCTGTGAAGGGAGGGAGCCTACGACTATGGATCTTCGATTCATGACCCGAGCTTCCATGAACACTTGTCGAGACAGGTAAGAAGCCCAGACTTCTTTACGGGTAGCACCGAGCGGAGAAATGGATCCTACCCCAGCAACGACAACTTGTGGCAAAGAGTCCTGCATACCAAGAATGACGAACGAAACAACAGCTCCCTTCTTACTTCAGGGTGTCAAGGGCATCGATGATTACCTGGTATATTTTGCCTAGCTGCTCATCCGTAATACAGAAAGGCGGGAGGATGTAGATAACGTTTCCGAGTGGGCGCAGCAGAACACCATTTTCAATAAAATATGTATAGAGACTGTCTCTTGACGGATGGAAGTAGGTAGTATTCTCCCTATCCATGTCCGCTGCGAAAATCGTACCCCGAACCCTGCAATTTGAAACATTTTCATGCAGACTTAAGGTTCTGCAAAACTCTTCGTGTCTCTTCTCAATCCGTGAGATGTTCTCTTGACAGCTGGGATCCAAGAGGAGGTCAAGACTCGCAAGCGCGGCTGTGCATGAAATTGAATTCGCCGTGAATGAGTGTCCATGAAAAAACATTTTATGTTTCTCTTCTGAAAGGAAGGCCTCAAAGATTTCCTTTTTGCACGAGGTTGCGCCCAGAGGAAGGACTCCGCCCGTGATTCCTTTTGAAAGACAGATCATATCTGGTTCTTCTTCCAAATAGTCCGATGAGAAGAGTTTTCCTGTACGGCCGAATCCGGTCATTACTTCGTCTGCAATGGTAAAGACGCCATGCGACTGACAAAGCCTTATCAACTCATCTAGAGGCGCGGGCTCATACATGATCATCCCACCGACTCCCTGAACGAGTGGTTCAAAAATAAAGGCTGCAATATCGTCATTGACAAGTTGTTTCTGGAGCTCTTCCATGGATTTCGCTTCCTCGCCCGCAACGGGGATCGGTATTTGCGAAACGTCAAAAAGCATTGGACGAAAGGGCTTGGTAAAGTCACTATCCGGAGCTGCAGACATTGCCCCAAATGTGTCCCCATGGTAAGAATTGGTGAGCGCGAGGATTCTTGTCTTCTTCTTTTCTCTATTATGCCAATACTGAACAGCCATTTTTATGGCGACCTCAACCGCGGTCGAACCATTATCTGAAAAGAATATCTTGCTTTGGTTGGAAGGGAGAATTCGAATGAGCCGTTCCGCAAGTTCGACTGCCTTAGCGTGCGTAAATCCCGCAAAAATAACTTGCTCGAGTATGCTCGCTTGCTCGGAAATCTTCTCAGCAATATACGGGTGGGAATGGCCGTGCAGATTGACCCACCAGGAAGAAATCCCATCGATATAGGTCTTCCCCTCCTGGTCAAATAATAGAGCCCCCTCGCCTCTCACAATCGTAATGGGAGGAGAAGCTGTTTTTATTTGTGTAAACGGGTGCCAGACGAATTGCTTATCTTTTTCCAGAACATTCATGACGAAGACCTTCGATCAACCAATGTCTGAGCAAACTCTCTTGCATACCTTCTGACTACGTCCGCTGTGATTCTGTCCTCGGCTTGTACTTTTCCTACAAGTCTGCAACCGGTATACCCGAGTATAAACTCCTCCGTATCCGGATTGGATTTTCCATTAAAGACAATCCCAAGCAACACTATATTTCTTCTTTCAAGAGCCTCGACAGATAAGAGCGTGTGGTTGATGCTGCCGAGGTAATTCCTGGAGACAAGCACTGCCTGTGCCTCAAAATGACCAATGAGATCGATGACAAGTGCCTGACGATTCAATGGGACAAGCAAACCACCCGCTCCTTCAATAACGAGAGTGTTGGAAGTAGAGGGAAGCGTGAATAATTGCACATCTATCTCGACATGATCTCTTCTTGCAGCCGCATGGGGAGAGATGGGTGTTGAGAGCCGGTATGCTTCCGGGTGACAAACGATACTCCGGTCGGAAACCAATCTTTCTACCGTTCTCGCATCAGAGTTTCTCAAGTTCCCCGCCTGCAGAGGCTTCCAATAGTCCGCATGCAAGGCCTTTGCAATGATCGAAGACACCACAGTCTTCCCAACCGCAGTTCCAATTCCCGCAACGAATATCTTTCTCATCGAATGACCGACCTCACATTGGCTTCCAGGGTCTTATGAAGGCAGATGATCTCGTTGTTCGTATTGAAAGAATGGAGGCAAATACGAAGACGCTCTTTACCCTTTGGGACGGTGGGGCTGCGTATTGGACGAACATCGAACCCACCAGCCTGGACAGATGAGGCGAGAGAGGTCACTTCTGCGTTGCCTGGTACCACTAGAGACTGTATCGGACTCTTACTGGGCACGAACTGTTCCTTCAGGGATTCAGGGATACTTCCGATGAATAGGTCGATGCGGGAATGCAGCAAAGAGAGTTCATCAGCAGACTCCTGGAGTTTCCGGTAAGCGACATCAACCGCAGCGATACAGTGAGGAGACAGTGCCGTGGTGTATATAAATGACCGACAGAAATTAATAAGATAGGAGCGAATGGTTCTGGAGCCAAGAACGATTGCGCCGTGGCACCCGAGTGCTTTACCAAAGGTATGCACTCGGGAAAAAACCTGAGACCCGAGACCGAGTTCCGCTACTCTTCCCCTTCCCAGAGCACCAAACACTCCAGTGGCATGGGCTTCGTCAACAGTCAGCTGAGCGGCGTAGTTCTCACAAAGCGAAGTAATTTCCTGAAGTGGAGCGAAATCCCCATCCACTGAGTAGACTGACTCTACGGCGACAAAGATGTGGCCTCTGCTTTTCGAAATTTTCTTTTCCAGCTCGCCTAGGTCGTTATGACGAAAAGAATAAGAATCCGCAAAACTGAGACGAATTCCATCTCTTATGGAGGCGTGGCACAGCGAATCATAAATGATCGTATCGCCTCTTTGGGGTAGGGTGGAAAAGAGCCCAATATTGGCATCATAGCCAGAGTTAAAAATTAATGCAGCTTCTGCTCCATGAAAATGTGCGACCAAGTCCTCAACCCGCTCGTGAAGGTCGGTATTTCCTGTAATGAGTCGTGATCCTGTAGAGCCAGATGAAAGCCATGGATCGGCTAAAGATCTATCCAGAATTCGACGCTGGAGTCGCTGATCCTTAGCGAATCCGAGGTAGTCGTTGGAACAGAAATCGATTAGTGCCGAAGGGAGTTTGAGCCTCCTGAAACCGTTCTCAGAGCGTCTTTTTTCGAGAGCATGGCCGAGACTTTTCTGGAGAGAATGTGACCCTCTTCGCGTCTCTCTAGCCCGCATTATGCATAAGGTGTCGTAGCGAGGTTCCCATCAGTGACGAAAAGCCTGGCGCGGTCTCAGACCCAAAAGCTCAAACATTCTCCTGTCTTCGTCTGCTTCCGGGTTTGGCGTGGTGAGGAGCTTTTCACCTGAGAAAATTGAATTCGCACCCGCGAGAAAGCAGAGAGCCTGCCCCTCCTGAGTCATCTCCAGTCTTCCGGCGGAGAGCCGCACCATCGCTCGAGGCATCAGTATTCTTGCGCTTGCAACCATCCTTACGACTCCAAAGACAGAAACGCCAGGCCTACCTTCCAGAGGTGTTCCCTTAATGGGAACGAGGACATTGATGGGTACAGACTCAGGATGCTGTTCAAGGGTTGCCAGCGTATGGAGCATCCCGATACGATCTTCTTCTGACTCTCCCATTCCGATGATACCGCCGCAACAGACCGAGATACCGGCCTTGCGAACGTTGTCAATCGTTCTTAGCCGATCATCAAATGTTCGAGTGGTGATGATCTCACTGTAAAACTCGCGAGAGGTATCCAAATTATGATTGTATGCGTAAAGCCCGGCCGCCTTAAGCCTTTTCGCCTGCTGGGAGGTAAGCATTCCAAGAGTGCAACACACCTCGAGGCCCATTTTGCTGATTCGCCCCACCATTTCAAGGACATGATCGAAGTCCTCGTCGTCTCTGACCTGGCGCCATGCGGCGCCCATGCAGAAGCGGGTTGCACCTGCTTCCTTCGCTTTCTTTGCCTCACATAGGACTTCTTCGACGGGCAGCAATTTGTGGGCGTGAAGATCCGTGTCATACCTTGCTGCTTGAGAACAATAGGCACAGTCCTCTGAGCAGCCGCCTGTCTTCACTGAGAGCAGCGTACAGACCTGTACCTCTGACGGATCATGATAGGCTCGATGTACCTGGGAAGCCTGTTGAACGAGTTCTAGTAAAGACTGATGATAAATCCCTGAAACTTCCTCCTGTGACCAGTCATGACGTATCTTGGGTGATTTTTCCTGCACGATCTCGTCAAAGATTCTTGAATGATCCCAGATTATAAGCTTTCAGATCGGATTCTCACAACACAGAAGGAAATTTCACTTCAGAAAACACCTCAAACCACCCAACAGGCCGAGGAGAGTCACTGGCCGGAGGCAGCATCTTCCACAAGGACCCTTTCGAACCCACTCCAGAGCGCCTTCCTTCTGAAGTGGAAAGACCGAAAGAGCCTTCGCCCCTTCATGTACAGGTCGAAGCGTTCGGGGAACCACACCCCATCGGCTACTTCTACCCGATCCAAGCGACCTTTCACCTTGGACAGGGAACCGAGGATTCCCCACCACATCTTGACTTTCTCGGCCAGTTCAAACTCCACCCTGAAGATCTCATACTCTTCGGTATCGATCCATATCTTGCCTTCGGCTTTATTCAGAGCACGGTCGATCTGCCGGCGCACCGGCAGATTCCTGCTCTTGGGTCGAAAGGACAGGACATAAAACGAGTACCCGCCGGACTCCTCAATGCCCTGCAGCACCGCCTCGTATCGGCGAACCAGGTCCTCGTTAAACGAAATCTGATTGCCGACACTTCTGGAATGTCCTTCTTGTGCGAGTCGCTTCCGAAAATCCCGCTCACGCTTTCGCTCCTCCTCCCACTCTGCCTTGGTCAAGGCTCTCCCGTCCTTCTCGACGAGCCTGCGGTAGGGGACACCTTCAATGGGGAAGACCTTTTGGACCCTTTCATCCTGCTCTTTGACCTCGCCATCTTTACCCAGCTTTTCGAACGAGGAGCGCATGATAAAGCTGTATTTGGCCTCAAGATTTTGACTTTCCGACCACTTCGCTCTCTTCAATGCCCTCTCGATGATGTCACTTACAGTCGGCGGAGAGCCTTTTTCTCCTGTTTGTGCCCGGGCACAGGTGAATATAGATCCGTGCAAGAGCAACACGACCAAAGCTCCTCGAAGGGGGTGATGCGATCGAGTCCTCATGCCAGCCTCAAAACGAACAGTTTCACGCCAGGCTGGAAGGCCTGCCATGTTAAGTACTCCCTTTCATAAATACGGTAACGTATGCGGATGGGGCTTGATGGGCCCATCTCTTTGTTGCTCCTCCTCGCCGATGTCTCGACATCGACTCGTCGTCGCGCCTCGATCTGGTCTCCGTCGCGCCCCCAACATACGTCATCGTATTTATGAAAGGGAGTACTTAACTTTGATTTCTGATTCAAGATCTGGTTTCATCGATCGAGTTCCTGGCCGCATGAGGGGTATCATGTGGACTGAGCCAACCGGTACAGGTGAAACAGTGATTTTCTGTGTCCCAAGGACAATCATAAAAGCTGAGGAGCATACTAATATGGACAAGCAAATAAGAACAGTCTTGAGGTCCGTTTCCTTGTTGATGCTCCTGTTGCCCTTCCTATGGAGCTGCAACCGGGAAACGGGAAAGACTATGATGGAGGACATTGAAGTGAGTGCGTCAAATCCTGAGCAGAGACTGACGGATCTGGGGATACAACTCTACGTCCCTGATCCCCCCGCGGGAAACTATGTGCCCGCCGTGCCTGCCGGAAGGCTGGTTTTTCTCTCCGGTCACGGCCCACGTAAACCCGAAGGAGGGTTCGTCGTCGGCAAAGTTGGGAGAGATCTCAATCTGGAGCAAGCACAGGAAGCGGCACGTCTGACCACCATCGGCCTGCTCTCCTCTCTCAAGAGCGAGATCGGGGAACTCAGCAGAGTGAGGCGGGTCGTGAAAGTGCTGGGTATGGTGAATGCCGACGAGTCCTTCGCCGATCATCCCAAGGTGATCAACGGCTGCTCCGACCTGTTGGTTTCCGTTTTCGGGGATCGTGGCCGTCACGCCCGATCGGCCGTGGGAATGGGGTCCCTCCCCTTCAACATCCCCGTGGAGATTGAAATGATCGTCGAGGTGGAAGAGCAATAGCGGAACGGCTTCCTGCGCGGTGTTCAGGTTCTCCGTTCCAGTTGGAGCACAGTCAGTCCCCGATGCAGATCAGGTGCTGATCACTGCGAATAAAGATCTGCCCACCGGAAATGGCAGGAGAGGCCAGGCAGCGCTCATTCAACTCATTGCGCGCCAATATCTTGGGATCGCGTCCTGCCAGAAGCACGATCGTTTCGCCCTCTTCGTTTAGAAGGTAGATCTTGCCGTCGGCTGCCACAGGCGAAGCGCTAAAGGCTCCTCCTATCCGTTTTCTCCAAACCGTATCCCCATTTCCGGCGTCGATGCAGGAGACAATACCCTGCTCGCCGACCATATAGATCAGCCCCTGATAGTACAAAAGCGAGGAAACATAGGGGGCACCCGTAGCCACTCTCCACTCCACGTGGGTCTGAGAGACATCTCCCCGACCGCCGGTTCGAATCGCCATGTATGGCCCGCTGCGATATCCCCGGCTTGTGTAGATGACTTCATCCTGATAAACGGGTTTCGGGACGGGGACTCGATTCTCCTCCCCTGCAGACCACAGCCACTCGCCCGTTAAAGGGCGATAGGAGTCAATTCTGAGATTGGAATTCACAATAAGCTCGTCCCCTTGCGCAGCACGAACCACCAAAGGAGTACTGTAGGAACGCCGTCCACTGCCTCGATCGACTTTCCACCGTTCCCTCCCGGTACGCTTATCCAAAGCCAGCAGGTACGAAGCTGGAGTGTGATCACAGAGCAAGATCACCAGATCCTTGTAGAGGATCGGTGAGCTGGCATGTCCCCACCGTATCTCAAATGCCGAATAGTCATGGCCTAGCAGCCCGTGGTGAAAGTCCCGCGGGTCGCGTTGCGAGCGCCGTGGGCCCGGGTGCAAGGGGCGCCGATCGAGGCGATGCCGGGACATCGACTCCTCCTCGTGCCTTGCCAGCAACCGCAGATCCCTGGCGCGCGTCTCCACGCGACTTTCACCACGGGCTGCTAGGTGGCGTTTCCAGACAACCTCACCGTCGACGTCCAAGGCCACCAGTTGTCCAGTTCCGAACCAGGCATAGACGAGCGCTCCATCCGTGACGCAACTGGAACTCGCCATGTCGTTCTTGTCGTGTGCCGGTTCAAGTCTCCCTTTCCTCTCCATTTCATGCTCCCAGAGCAGTCTTCCATCGGACCTGTGAAAGGCTTGCACCTGAAAACGAACTGTACCACTAGGAGTTACAGACTCCTTGGAGCGCCTGTACTGTCTGACCGGCCCCCTGCCGATCTGAGAGGCAAGAAAAATTCGATCACCCCAAACGATCGGCGAAGCACACCCAGGACCGCGCAGGTGAGCTTTCCAGACAACGTTCTTTTCGTGACTCCATTGGCTCGGCACATCCTTCTCGTGAGAGACACCAGTTCTGTAAGGCCCCCTCCACTCAGGCCAGTCATCCGCTTTGACAATAGAGGGAGAAAAAATCGCGAGAAGCAAACCGATAGGAAAAGTTCTCATATGCTTCCTCTCCGCCAGCCCTTCTCCTCTGAGCGAAGTGAAGAAATCATCCGTCCTGACTGCGTTGCGCTCCGTCGGCCTCCTCGACGTACTGCACCAGTACGTCTGCGGGGGCCTCGGTCGCGACGCCTTGTCAGCAAGGGGCCAGCCCCGGGGTCTCTCCAATTCGGCGCAAGGAACGACTGAGTGGTTCCTTTTCGTAGGGGCGCACAGCCGTGCGCCCGGATCTTCACCAACTGGGGAGCTCGGTTCAATGGAGGTCAAGTCTTATCTCACGTCCAGGAGCTCGTGAAGAATGGGCGCCAGCCTTTCAGTCAGGGGCGCACTGCGGTGCGCCCCTACAGGATGGAGCCGTGGCTCTCAGTTTCGGTCCAAGCAACAACTAAGTTGTTCCTTGAGAGGCCGGCGCTTTCGCCGCTACGACACGAGTGTCCTCGCTACCACAGTTTATGCATCATTCAGGCTAGCCGGGCACGTTGTCTGCTGTCAAGGCGGCCTCGGATGCTGGCCGTTGGTTTTGAGACCGTTTCACCGCCTGGCCTTCCAGCAGAGAATGAAATAAGATCTGATCTGCGAGAGACCAGGCTCTGAGGTAGGCAGGTAGTGCGGCTGAGAAACAAGGTTGCCGTCATTACGGGCGCCGGCTCCGGTTTCGGCAAAGCGACAGCGGAACGCTTTGCCGGGGAAGGAGCTCAACTCGTGCTGGCGGACATCAACGAGGAAACCGTCAAACGGGTGACCGAAGCCGTTCGAGCCTGCGGTGGAGAAGCTTCCCACATTGTTGTGGACGTGACCAGGCTGGAGAACTGCCAAAGCATGGTACAGCAGGCGCTCGATCAGTATGGGCGCATGGACATCCTATTGAACAACGCGGGCATTCCTATGGCACCGACACTGACCGAAGAGGTTTCCAACGCGCTGTGGGAGAAGTTGCTGGCAGTGAACATTACCAGTGTCTTGCATGGCTGCCAGGCAGCAATTCCACAGATGAAGCGCCAGGGTAGCGGAGTGATTATCAACACGGCGTCTACGGCCGCTGTGCGTCCTCGCCCCGGCCTGGTGGTCTACGCGGCCAGCAAGGGCACGGTCGTAGCATTCACCAAGGGATTGGCGCTGGAACTTGCGCCCTCCAAGATTCGCGTCAACGCGATCAGCCCGGTGGCGGGCGATACTCCCATGCTGACAGGCTTCATGGAGCCCGGTACGGACTCTGAAGAAGGGCGACGGCGCTTCACTGCTTCCATCCCCGCTGGGTCGGTTGACCCAGCCCCTGGACGTGGCCAATGCAGCACTCTATCTAGCCAGCGACGAGGCGGATCACGTGACGGGTATCAACCTCGAGGTAGATGGAGGCCGAGACCTCTAGGAGCCCGTATTTCTCGGTCAGCGTCTTCAACGTCGGGAGAGGTCCACAACTAACGCTTTGCTTTGGCTCTGATCCTTCGGATGAGACCAGTCAAGACGTTTCCGGGACCGATTTCTTCGAACTCGGGGTTCGGTTGGTTCAGCAGATACTGAACACTCTCCGTCCAGCACACCGAATGGGTGATCTGCTTGCAAAGATTTTCTTTGATCTGACCGGGCTCGTACGGAGCGGCATGGGCATTCGAAATCACGGGAATCTGGATGGGCAAGAATTCAAAATTCTGGAGAAAGCCCTCAAATTCATTCCGGGCTGGTTTCATATACCGGGAATGAAAGGCGGCACCTACCTTCAAGGGGATGAACATCCTGGCGCCGGCCTCTTCAAACACACTACGCACGGCCTGGACATCCTGCTGAAGACCTGAGATTACCGTTTGATCCGGAGCGTTGAGATTCGCTATGTCGACGGTGTCGAGACCGGAGTTGCGCAGAACATCACGGATTTTATCGACGCCAAGCCCCACGATCGCAACCATTCCTCCGCCCGTTGCCTGGCTCATTAGTTCTCCCCTCTTCTTGACCAGCTTCAAGCCGATAACAAAGTCAAAGGCTCCGGCGGCGAACAGAGCGTTGTATTCACCCAGACTGTGGCCTGCCACGAAATCCGGTTTTTCTCCGGTTTCCTCGACCCTTTTCAGATACGACAGCGCGTTGACAATGTACAGCGACGGTTGAGTGTAGGCGGTTTCGGTGAGTTTCTGGTAAGGATCATCCCGGCACAGCTTCTCAACGGAGTATCCTAGTTCGGCATCCGTTGCTGCGGTTAGCTCCGGAAACTGCTGGAAGAGGCCGGTACCCATACCTTTGTGCTGTGAACCTTGGCCCGGGAACACGAAGATTCTGGTCATAGAAACCGCTCCTCAAGGCTGAGCATACACATCATACAACGCGCCCGCGAAGTACGAGTCAAATCCGAATGATGGAAGCGCAAAAATTCGACTCAGTTGTGATTCCACGAACTCAGATCCCCTCGTGTAATATGATGCGCTTGCATTCTGAACCTTGTGTTCAGACGCTCTTTCAGGATGCAGCAGCATTGCCGCTGAAGTGGAGATGCATCATCCGGGTTGGAAAGGATATTGAGATGTTCGATTACCTGGAACAGGCCAAAAAGGTTGCAGAGGTTGCTGCCAGAGACACAAAGATTGTGGACAGGGAGGGAAGATTCCCTGAGGCTGCCATCTCCGCTCTTGACGCCGTTGAGCAAGGCTGAGAAGACGCCATGCTTCGACTTTTTGAGACCAAGGCAGCCACTGCCGAGTCGGCCCTGGGAGTCACGGACACGGCCATGAGGATTTGCGGAGGTTCCGCTTTCCGCAAGGACGTCGATGTCGAGCGCTATTTCCGTGACAGTCGGGCGTCGAACGTCATGTCACCCAGCCTGCATTTCTCATCACCACTCTACTGCATCGGCTGAATCATCCGTCCTGACTGCGTTGCGCTCCGTCAGCCTCCTCGACGTACTGCACGAGTACGCCTGCGGGGCCTCGGTCGCGCGCCTTGTCAGGTCGGCCCTTCTGCCGCTTGACACGAGTGTCTTCGTGACGAGCGGTGATGAGAAATGCAGGCTAGGAGCCTGTCCGAGTAACGGTTTTCGGGTTATTAGCGATTAACGCTCCTACTTCCGACTCCTTGTGTCTGAGCCTGAACTCACCCCGGGCAACTCTTAGCGGTTTGCCGTTGCCAACTTCAAGAGATTGTGAGCGGTGCAGAGCATACTCCACTCGGTTTGCACCTTTTCCAGGCTGCGCAGCAGAAATTGGCGGAAACCCCGGGCGGATTTGATTTGGCCAAAGACCGGCTCGACCGTCTGCTTGCGTAACCGGTAGCGACTGCGACGCCCGGCTCGCTTCAATCTTTGATGCATCTGTTCTAAGGCAGCGTTCTTCCGGATCTTCATGCGCAGCTGGAGAGCCGTTTCACTGTGTTTGACCTTGCCCGTGGCAACATATCCTCGAATCTTTCGCCTTTGCAACTCTGCCAAAGGCTCTTCCCAGCAGTAATCGGTGTCGGCTGAGATCTCCATGGGATCTCGGCCCGTTTGGCGTCGTATTTCATCCACCAGAGGGATGAGTTGGTGACGATCCGTGGCCGCATTCGTCAGCCCTTGGGCCACGATCACCTGGCTGTCGGCATCCACAGCAGCTTGTGCGTTATAGCACTGCTGAAAACCTTCCGATGTCTTCATAATCCGACTCTCCGGGTCGGTAAAATTCTGCTGCGCCTGCGCTCTCGGCACTCCTCTTGGATACCTCCTTTTACGACCTCCTCGATACTTGGGTTTGCATTCTTTCTTCTCCTCAGCCACTGCCTTCTCTCGAGCTTCTGCTTCTAACGCTGCCTTCGCTTCTCGGATCTTCTCCAACCGCTTCTTTTTATCCTTGACCCACTCCGGCAATTCATCCCCTCGTCGATCCGCTCCATACTCCTCATCCTCAGCTGCATCAATCGCCTCTGCCTCTCGAAACCACTCCTCCACCACCGCTTGATAATCGATCTCCGCTGCTTTCATCCGCCGATAGCTCATCGCCTTGTGCTTACTGGCATTGGCTCGCACTTTCGTCCCATCCAAGGCCACATGCCCCAGCTTCACCAAACCCGCCTTCTGACACAATCCCAGCACTTGTCCGAAAAGTGCCGATAACGCCTTCAGGTGCCGCTTGCGAAAATCACTTATGGTTCGAAAGTCCGGCTTCTGCATCCCCGTTACTGCCATGAAGTCCACTCGCTCTTCGCAACCTTTCGCCAGCTTGCGCGACGAATACACTCCCCGGCAGTACCCATACAGCAACAACGCTGTCATCATCACCGGATGATAAGGCGGGTAGCCTCGCTCTTCTTCGTATTCCCCCAGGATCTCACTTAAATCCAGCGATCCTCTCACCGTATCCCGGACGAAATGCGCCAGGTGTCCTTCCGCCACGAAATCCAAAATCGACGCCGGTAAAAGCCACCTCTGCTCTACGTTCCATTCTCGAAATTTCTTGCCCATATCGCCTACTATCGTAGACAATCACCCCGTCGATATTCGGATTACTCGGACAGGCTCCTAGCTCTACGATTTCATCGGGAAGGCGGTCTGTGGACTGCCCCTCTTCTGAGGACAGGTTCGGACACCAATGGTTCAATGGTCAACGGTTGATAGCCACCAATCCTCTTTGTTGGCTATTGACTATTGACCATTGACGATTGACCAATGAACCAAGAACCTACTTACAGCTCTTGTTTCCGGCTGCACCCCTACACTTGTTCGAGCAGCAGTCGGCATCGACCGAGCAGAAAGCATGCTTCGGGTTACAAGGGGCGCCGCAGTCGGGATCGGCGCCGTCGATCAGGCCGTCGCAGTCATTGTCCAGGCCGTCCGAACAGCTCACCTCCGGATCCTCGGTGGGTACACAGGCCGGAAGACACAGGGTCAGCGCATTCACCGCATCGATGCGGCCGTGGCCGTAAGTGGAATCGAAGCCCGGAAGGCCCAGGTCGATGGCTCCGTTCTCGATGCAGTTTCGGACATCGAGCGGTGTCAACGCCGCATCCTCGCTTAAATCGGCTGCTGCCAACCCCGTATTCTGGCTTATAACCAGCGCCGCCAGACCCGCAACATGGGGAGAGGACATGCTGGTTCCACACTTTGTGGTGACCCCGTTGGGACTGTTGAATGCGTTGGCCGAGTATGTGAGGCAGCCTGGCGCCGTCACCGACAAGACGGTACTTTGGTTGCTAAAGCAGGCAATCTGGTCGGTGATGGGGTTAACATCAGTACATAAACCAAACGGAAAGACACCCTGTGGGAAATCACATTCGGGATAGTTATCGTCCCAGGTAGCTCCCACGGCCATGACGCCGGAGGCACAAGCCGGTGTCCCCATGGCGTTCGGAGATGCGTTGTTGCCGGAGGAAGCCACCACCACCACGCCGGCGGCCACGGCATTATTGGCCGCCTGGGCGACAGGGTCGAAGTCGCAGTTGCCGATGAAGAGGCCGCCGCCCAGACTCATGTTGATGACGTCGGCATTCACGGCCACACAAGTGGTCAATGCCGGCGATCACGCCCCCGGCGGTTCCGGATCCACCAGCACCCAGGACCTTGACACCAATCAGGGTGGCCTCTGGCGCCACCCCCTGAAAGGGCTCCGCTCCATCGCCGCAGCCAAAATTTATCGTCAACCCGGTTCCGCCCACGGCGATGCCCGACACGTGGGCACCATGGCCATTGTCATCTTCGGGGTTGTTATCGCCGTTGATAATGTCGATACCTGCGGCCGTGTCAATCCGGTTCGAGTACATGATGTGGTCCGAATCTATGCCCGTATCGACGACGCAGACGCGCGCGCCCGAGCCATCCGCTGTCAAACCCGCTCCCGTAATCTGACTCTGCAGGGCTTGAATCAGCGGTGTGCTGTCGTTCAGGTGGGCTTGGACCACCATATCCTCATGAACGCTCACCACACCAGCAACCTGCTCCAAGGCAAAAAGCGCCGCCTCCGAGACTGTCCCGGGTTTAGTTGAAAGTTGAGAGGCGGTTCGTCCGACCGACTCGTTGGAATCGGGTTGGTCAACAACCTTTTAAGGAGGAACCGCCATGAAGAAATCATATCGAATTGTCACCCGGAAGAACAGTCAGGGGCTGGCTGATTATCTGGCCCAGAACGGGCAACTGTTGCTCCCGATGGTGGAGCTGATCGAAGCCTCCCGGATGGCCATTGACGAGTTGATCGACATCCTGGGGCGAGCGAGCATGGAAGCGGTCTTGCAGCTTTCTGCCCGAAGTGTCGCCGGCGAAAAGCAACAAGGGCGCCCAGGCAAGCAGATCGTTTGGTACGGCACTCAGCCAGGGCGAGTCAGACTTTCGGAGCGGCAAGTGCGGGTTCGAAAGCCACGGCTGCGCAAGAAAGGCCAAGGTCGAGGCGGGGAGGTGGAGATCCCCGCCTATGAGGCGATCAACCGTAACGGGGAGCTGGGCAGCCGCATGCTGGAGATCTTGATGTGCAACGTTTCCACGCGCCACTACAGCCGCGTGATCCCCCAGATGGCCGACACGGCGGGAGTCAGCAAATCGTCCGTGAGCCGTCAGTTCATTGAGCAGAGCGGCCAGCAGCTGGAGCAGCTGGCCGAGCGACACTTTGATGACGTTGAGTTTCTGATCATCTACATCGACGGCCTGGTCTTTGGCGAGCACCACGTGATCTGTGCCGCCGGCGTGGACTCGGAGGGCCAAAAGCACGTGCTGGGGCTGCGGGAAGGGGCCAGTGAAAACGCCGCCACCGCTACCTCCTTGCTGGAAGACCTGGTGGAGCGAGGCCTGGATTCCGGGCGACGCTATCTGTTTGTGATTGACGGCTCCAGGGCCCTGCGATGTGCCATTGACAAGGTCTTTGGCAAGGGCAGTCCGGTGCAGAGATGTCGTCGTCATAAGATTCGCAACGTGTGCGATCGATTGCCGGACGATCTGGCCGAGCAAGTCAAGTCAGTGATGCAGGCTGCTTATCGGCTGCCCTGGGAAGAAGGGAGGGTTCGGCTCAGAAAGCAGGCGGAGTGGCTCGAAGGGCTGCATCCCGATGCGGCAGCTAGCCTGCGAGAAGGTCTGGAAGAGACCTTCACCATCAATCGACTCGAGTTGTCTTCCTCCCTGCGCTTGTGTCTGGCCAGCACCAACCTGATTGAAAGCCCTCACTCTGGCGTGAGGATGCGGACCCGCCGAGTGAGCCGCTGGAAAGATAGCCAGATGGTGCTGCGCTGGGCCGCCTCAGCCTTCCTGGAGACGGAGAAGAACTTCCGGCGCATCCAGGGCTACCAGGACCTCTGGATGCTGAAAGCCAAACTCAGAGACGAGGTTTCTATGGACGCCAAACGAAAGGTGGCTTAAGATCGTGCTCAACCTGAACCGCCCTTCACTTTCAACTGAGTTTGGGGCAGCCTCCTCATTTCGGTTCTCCTCGGCAGCTCTTAAAGGTTTTTTCACCTTGCAATTTCCACTGGCGGGATGGTGGTCAAGCGGCATGATTCTTTATTTCGCGATCTCGAAGCCTAAGATCGAGATATCATCCTCCGGTCTGGCCGCGCCACACCATTCCTCAACTCTCCTCAACAAAGACGAAAGACTCTCCTGGATGGGCATGGCACGGCTTTGATCTAATGCAGTGATGAGCCGGGCGCTGCCAAATTCCTGGCGACTGGTGTTCATGGCTTCGGTAATTCCGTCAGAACACAAATAGAGTCGATCTCCCGGCTTCATGGGAATAGAGTGTTCCTCGTAGTTGGCTTCCTTGAAGAAGCCTATGGGAAATCCTGGTGTTTCAACAATCACGGGCTCCGCAGTACCCGACACGTAAATCGCACCGGGGTGCCCAGCAGAAACGTAGAGAAAATCGCGGGTCTCCAAGTTCAGGATTCCGTAGAGCATCGTAAAGTATTGCGGCGCTGCAGGGTCCATAGGGAATTCCACGTTTAATTCCTTGGCAACTTCAGCAGGCGGCGCAAGGAGATACCTTGAACCTCCCAGATGCTCTCTGAGGAGAGAAGTCTGACTGGGGCGGGGTAACAATACATGGTTCAGCGTCACCGATAGAAGGGCAGCTGTCACGCCATGACCACTGACATCCAGCGTGTAAAGACCTAACCTGCATTTCTCATCACCACTCTACTGCATCGGCGGAACCATCCGTCCTGACGGCGTTGCGCTCCCTCGACCTCCTCGACGTACTGCACGAGTACGCCTGCGTCGGTCTCAGTCGTGCGCCTTGTCAGGCCTGCCCTTCCGCCGCTTCGTGACGAGCAGTGATGAGAAATGCAGGCTAAGTGCTTTTTATCCAGGAGAAACACGTTGAAAATGTCGCCCGCCAACTCTTCGCAGGGCTTGAAGGCCCAAGCTAAACGCACTCCTGGAACGTCCGGCCGCGCTCTGGGAAGAAGGGATAGTTGCATCTTGGCAGCTGTCTCCAGATCGCTCTTCATTCGCTCGTTGACGCTTTGCAATTTTTTCTCTGCCCGCTTGCGCTCGCTGATGTCACTGCCGTAGACGTGCCCGATGCCAAGCTCCGGCACGCCTCGGATAACCAACTGGAAATGCTTTTGGCCGACCAATTCCTCGTGTACGAGAACCAAGCCTTCTCGAATACACCACTCCAAGTCGATGTCCGCCATGGCGGGGGTAACCGATGCCAACTGCGAACCTTCTTTTGCTTTCTCTCCCAAAACGGTCAGGGCAGCGGGATTGGAGGAAAGGATCACACCATTGTGATCGAATCGAAGTACTGGACCAGGATTCAATTCCGCAAAAAGGGCCATCTGGCGGAGCACCTGAGTTGCCTTCTCCTGCTCGGATATATATCTCACAACACCTGATAAACCAACTACCTTACCGCCTTTCTCAATGGGTACAGCACTGAACGAGCTTGGAAATTCATGTCCATCTTTATGCTTCACAGCTATTTCACCCCGAACGGCCTTACCCGACACAAGTTTTTCAAAGAGTTCTTGTGCTTCCTGTAGTTTGCTGCCCTGCAGAACAGAAAGGTGCTTTCCGATAAGCTCGTCTACCTCATATCCAAAGATTTTGGCATAAGCCTCATTTAGGAATAGAAACTTCCCGGAAGTGTCTACTTGGTATATTCCGTCCAGAGAGGTCTCGGTAATTAGCCTGTACTTTTCTTCGCTTTCTTTGAGCCTCTCCTGCGCCCGTTTACGCTCGCTGATGTCTCGGACTAAAGCAATCATGCAGGACCTGCCGGAGACATCAATAAGTGAAGCTGAAATCTCAGAGGGTAAAAACTGGCCGGTTCTGGTCAAGCAGGTGAGTTCATCCGTCCACCCGTGCCCACTTCTAGCTACCGATTTTGCAAACGCCTGCAACTTCGGCATCTCATAAGGATGAATGGCAGACATAGGCATAGACAATAATTCCTCGCGCGAGTATCCGAGCATCTCACATGCCTTTGAGTTGACATCAAGCATTTCGTCCTGCACCGCATCTACGACAAAAATTGCGTCGTTGGAGTGATCAAAAATCTTGCGAAACCGTTCCTCGCCTTTGCGTAACGCCTCTTGGGCCGCCCCGTGTTCAGTTTCTAGCGTTTCCAGATGCTCGCCCACTTCTGCTGGTTGATTCTTGAGGTTCTTAGTTAATCTTGTAAACATCCTTGCCAGGGGTTGATACGCAACCGCGAAAAATGAGTAGCCCCCCAGGAATTTGTGATCTCCGCTCCTGAATTTCGACCCTCGCTTAATGGCCACTTTAATCAGTTCGTTGTTGATAGCAACGGCAGACATCTTGTCTCTTACGTGTTTGGTTATCTTCAGAATCACTCATAACACCTGAGCATTGCACATAATTATTGATAATGCTCACGTATTTAACCGACATTTCTCATATCAACTTCCGATATGAGTTCCTCTGGTTTGCCCGTGGTGAATGATTCAAACCTATCAAGCCCTCCGCCTTGAATCAGGTGTCCGTGCGGGGACCGGAAACCGTTGCCGCGACCGAAGACGGCCGGCAAACCCGACAGGGAGCTTAGCTGTCATTCTCGCATGTTTACTTGTACTTGCCCATTACTCTTCCGCGATACAGTAGAGGTTTCGCTGCCCGCGCAGGAACAGCTGGCGGCCGACGACAGCGGCCGAGGCGCTGAAGCTGTCGTTGAGCCGGTTCAGTGCTAGGACCCTGGGTATGTTACCGTGGCTGATTACCAGTGTTGTACCGTCGCGGTCGGTGATGTACACCTGGTCGGCGGCAGCCACTGGCGAGGCATACACGTTGCGGATGCCGTCCAGCCGAAAGGGGCCGCCCTGCTCTTCGCCGGTCTTTGCGTTCACGCGTGAAAGGATCCCCTGGTAGTGGCGGAGGAAATACAGGGAGTCGCCGTATAGCAGCGGCGACGGCACGTACGGTGTTCCTCGTGTGCGGGTCCACACGACCTGGTCGGTTCCGGTGATGTCTCCCCTGGCGCCGTCGACGCGTATGGCGAGCATTGCCCGCGTGTCGTAGCTGCTGGCGGCGTACACCATCCCATCCCCTGCTACCGGCGAGGCTACAACGTTTCGCGACAGGCCTCCGCATTCCCAAATGACGTGGCCGGTGGCCAGGTCGTAGCCACGCACCCGTTTCGTGCCGCTGATGATGACCTGCGGTTTGCCGCGGTGCTCCACCACGATCGGCGTCGCCCACGACGTGACCTCTTCGCGTGGGACCTTCCAGCGTTGTTTGCCGGTCCGTTTGTCGAAAGCAACCACAAACGACTGGCCTTCGTGATCCCAGTTGACGATTAGCGTGTCACCGTGGAGTGCCGGCGAGCTGCCCTCGCCGTGCCCGTGCAGGGTCTGCATCTCGCTGAGATCCTTTTCCCACTGCAGCTCGCCATCCAGGTCAAGGCAGTAGAGCCCGCGTGAGCCGAAGAAGGCAAACAAATGCTTGCCGTCGGTGACCGGCGAGTTGGACGCCAGGCTTCCGGTGTAATGACCGCTCTCATGCGGAAGTTCCTTGCGCACCGTCCGTTGCCAGATGATTTTGCCGTCGCGGCGGTTGACGGCGAGGACCACAAACTTGTGGTGGAGCGTAACCGGCAGGTTGTCGTGGGCGCCGGGAGCGTCGCTGTGTCTGGGTTCCAAAGCGTCACCATAAGGAATGGCCGTCGTGATGAAGACGCGATCGCCCCAGACAATCGGCGTCGAATACCCCTTGCCTGGCAGTGCGATCTTCCAGCGTATATTGTTGAGCTCGCTCCATTTCACCGGCGGGTTGGCCGACGGCGCGACACCAGTGCCCAGGGGGCCGCGCCACTGCGGCCAGTAGTGTTTTGCGTCGGCACCGCCGCCAACGTCATCTGCCAACGCCAGCAGCGCAAGCAGCCAGCATACCGCGAACATGCGGACAGAGCCGAATGGCTCAACCAGGACTGATGAAAGGCGCCGTGGCATAAATATAGCGGGACCCGATCAAGCAGCTAACAATGTATTCAATCGTTGGGCCCTGTTTAGAGTACTGTCAGAGCCGTTCACGACGGCAACATCACCAACGATCAAGGCAACGAGCGCACAGACCATCTGAGATCGGAGAGGGTGCAACGTGTCATTTGTCCTGCCTTCATCTGAGTCGTTGCGGTCCATGTCGCAACTCGAAGCAAGAGCTACTCAAACGAAGTGGTGGCGCACATGCCGGAAGTCACCGTGGGGCGGCTGGTACTTGCTGCCGATAGAAGAGGCTGCGACGACCGCCTCGCGGTAGAGATTCCACTCAGTATTGTAAATATTAACTTTATCTGGATCCAATCGCCGTTAAGGATCAGAAGATCACATCCCTACGGTGCAAGTTCAGGGCAACAGCAGCGCAGATGGAGTATTTGCAGGAGACGGGCTTGTGGGTCGTGGACACAAGAAACGCTGGAATTATTAACATAGCGTCAACACTGTAAGCCCCCTCATCCACCCCACTCCATCCTCTGTTATACGTCCCCGTCCCCGTCCTCTCCGCCTTCTCCCCCCAGCCTTCGTAGAAACAAAATCGCCAAGCCGTACCATCTCACCCCAGGAGTGAATCGCCCCTTCATCAACCATAAGTCCAAGGAAATCAATAAGAAGTTTGGAGCGGGAAACGGGATTCGAACCCGCGACTTCAACCTTGGCAAGGTTGCACTCTACCACTGAGTTATTCCCGCTCCGGAGAGGCTTATTTTATCAAACTTGTAGGCAGTATTTTCAGGAATCTCTGCCTCCGGCAGGACGGCGAGCCAAAGCCCTCCACTCGGACAGGTCTTGCTGCGCGGCCCAGAGCGCGCCGCCGGCTCACAGAGCCGGCCTACATCCGGTGCCATTCCTGGGCGCACGGCCGTGCGCCCCTACCTACATAACTGCATCGAGGCAGGCCTGGATGAACCCACCCCGCCGCTTCGCGGCACCCCTCCATTGGAGGGGACTGCCCAAGGATTCGTTGCGCTCCCTCAGGCCGGCGCTTTCGCCGCTACGACACCTTATGCATCATCCGGGTTAGCCTGGATCGAGGTCTGATTTTTTCGCGGTTTTCCCAATCAGCACGTTATGAAAAGTGGAGGTCATTATGAAGGCAACTTGCCAAGAGGTGGGAGAGTGGGGCGAGTGGGTGGCACTCAAGCACGTGCGAAGGTTGGGATGGGATGTCATGGCCCGAAACTGGCGGGGACATCAGGGTGAGGTCGATCTGATCGCCTACGACGGTCCTTCGCTGGTTTTTGTTGAGGTCAAAACTCGTCGACTTCCGGCTCTCCTGCCTCCGGAAGAGAATGTAGATCGCAAAAAACAGCGAAAGCTCGAAGCGCTGGCAACAGAGTTCTTTTTTCGCTACGAGGTCACCGATGCGCCCGTGCGTTTTGATGTCATTGCCATCGAGACCCGCGATCTCAAGAAATTCCGTCTGCGGCACTGGAAGAATGACGACTGCCACTGCTACTTCCAGTGACTTGTAACCAGCTGAACCACGCAGAGTTTACATTTCCTGGAGAACTTCTCGCATGATCTCGATTCCCCGATGGATGTCCTCCTCGGGGATGTTCAGGGCAGAGCGGAAACGAATGGAGCGCTCGCCGGAAGGCAGGATGAGCAGACGCCGTTCAAAAAGATTTTCCAGGAAACGGGATCGGAATTCACTATCAGGAAGATCAAAGGCACAAAACAGGCCCAGCCCTCGAGCGTTGAAAAGCTTGGTGGGGAATTCTCTTTGAAGCTGACGCAGCTCCTCGAGAAGCAGCGCACCTGCTCGGCGACAGTGCTCGAGCAGCTTTTCCTCCTGATAGATCTCCAGATAGATCTGGCAGCGTACCATGTCGATCAGATTGCCGCCCCAGGTGGAATTGAGCCTGCCAGGTAGGTGAAAAGCGTTTTCGGCTACCTCGTCGACTCGCTCGCTGACCAGAATCCCACAAACCTGGGATTTCTTGCCGAAGGCCAGGATATCCGGCTTGACGTAGTGCTCGAAGGCCCACATCCTGCCCGTAGGGCCCAGTCCCGTCTGTACCTCGTCGTAGATCAACAGGATTTCATTGTCGTCACAAACGCGCCGCAGCCGGCTGTGAAACTCCAAGCGGAAATGATTGTCGCCCCCTTCCCCCTGAATCGGCTCCAGGATCAGGCATGCGATATCCTCAGGATCGCTCGCAACTGCCTTCCGAACCTGATCTAGGGCTTCCTCTTCAAGCTTCTGAACCTGCTGCAGGTTTTCCCCCTCAAGGGGAAAGGTACATTTCGGATTGACGATGCGAGGCCAGTCAAACTTGGGAAAATATTGGATCTTTCGAGGGTCCCAGGTATTGGTCAGAGAGAGTGTGTATCCGGAGCGTCCATGAAACGCCTCACGCAGGTGGATGACCTTTTCTCCTTTCTCTCCCTTGAGACCACGAGCCAGATTCTTGCGGACCTTCCAGTCAAAAGCCACCTTCAGCGCGTTCTCGACAGCCAGTGCCCCGCCTTCAATCAGGAACATGTATTTCATGAAGTCCGGTTTCGCCACCCGGGCGAAGGTTTCCACAAACTCCGCCATCTCCCGGGAACCCAGATCGGAATTGGAAGGCTTTTGAACGGCCAGCCGACCCAGCCGGTTGAGTGTGTCGGGGTTGTCCAATCGAGGGTGGTTGTAGCCGACGGGACAGGTGGAATAAAAGGAGAAGAAATCCAGAAACCACTCTTCCCGCTTCGCATCGTAGAGATGGGCACCCCGGCTTTTCTCGAAGTCCACCACCACATCCATCCGCTCCTCCGGCATGTAGCGAGAGAGCTCGCCATGGACGTCGGCGGAGCTGATCTTCAGCCGATTCGCTTCCACCGGGTTCCTTCCTTGGTATCCTCCAGAACCACTCCTTGGTGGGCCAGCAGGTCTCGGATTTCATCGGCGCGCCGATAGTCTTTTTTGCGCCGAACCCCTTCGCGCTCTTCTATCAGAGCCTGGATCTCCTTACTCTCCCAGGGCCGGCGTTCAGTCTGAAAAACGTCGAAGACCTCGTTGGCACGGGCAAAAAAGTGGAGAAGCTGGTCACGATTGGCGGCTCCCACCTCGTGTCGTTCGAGCAAGATATTCGTCTCCTTGACCAACTCAAAGAGGGCTGCCAACGCTGCCGAGGTGTTCAGGTCATCATCCAGAGCCTCAGTGAATTCTTCCAACGCCCCAGCCACGCGCCGGGTCAGTTCTGGATTCTCGGGCTGATTTGCGGGTATCTCCCGAACCCTGAGCAAGAAGTCGTCAATGCGCTGGAGCGCCGCTTGAGACTGGCGAATGCCCTCCAGCGTGAAATTCAGTTTCTTCTGATAGTGCACCGACTGGAGGAGATAGCGAACCGCAGTCGGATTGTAGCCTTGTTCCAGAAGGTCCCTCAGGGTGTAGAAGTTCCCCTTCGACTTCGACATCCTTTCTCCCTCCACGATCAGGAACTCACTGTGAAGCCAGTGGCGAACAAAAGATACCCCTGTAGCACCCTCACTCTGTGCGATCTCGTTTTCATGGTGAGGAAACACTAAATCGATGCCTCCGCAGTGAAGGTCAAAGCTCTCCCCAAGGTACTTCATGCTCATGGCCGAGCATTCGATATGCCATCCTGGTCGCCCTGCTCCCAAGGGAGATTCCCAAGAAGGTTCTCCTGGCTTCTTTGCCTTCCATAAAACGAAGTCACGGGGACTCTCCTTGCTGTACTCGTCAGCATCCACCCGCTCCTCCGGCTCCGCGGAAGCAACGTCGAGGCGGGAAAGCCTGCCGTATTCAGGAAATTGGCTAATCCGGTAGTACGTGGAGCCCTCTCTTTCATAAGTACATCCCCGCTCCCGAAGTTTGACGATCAGTTCTACCATCTCTTCGATATGTTCGGTGGCATAAGGAATGATTTCCGGGCGCTGAATCCGGAGTCGCTCCATATCCTGGAAGAAATGCTCCGCATAGCGTGTCGTGTACTCGTTAATGGAAAGGCCGGCGGCACTCGCTCTGGCGATGATCTTGTCGTCGACATCGGTGACATTCATCACATGAGTGAGTTGAAACCCCTTGCTGAGAATGTGGCGCCGCAGAAGGTCCTGAAACACGAAGGTTCGGAAATTCCCCAGGTGCGCAAAATCGTAGACGGTGGGTCCACAGGCATACATGCGGATCCTTTGGCCCGCCAGCGGCATAAGCTCCCCAAGCTGCTGAGTCAGCGTGTTGTAGAGTTTCAACGCACCCATCTTGATAACCATGGCATCTTAGCCAAAAAGCGGCAAAGCGGCCAGGTTTAATATGGTGAGGAAGTCTGGCTCACCGAACAGCGAGAACCTGGAATTTGGAGAACTTCTTTTCGTGGCGCCGAGGCCGCTCCTACCTTGCCTGGCGATGATCTTGAGCAGGTATAGATTTCCCTCCACCTGGATCAAATGTGACGCAGGGAATGACTTAAGATCCTGCCAACCCGCCTCCTGGGTAAGCAGGTAGTAGTGTGTCTGGGGGTGAGCCACCAGGTAGTCTTGCAGCGACTGCAGGTCGGGCAACGACTCCTGCGTGGTCCGATAACCGGTGTAGTACTGCGCCGTGTGGTGAAAGTACCGGTAGAGGATAAGAGGTTCCTCTTTAGAGACGAAGGAGCGGGAAAGCTTAGATAGATCGCGCGCAGAGTGATAATCGCCCACAACCGGGGCCGCTCGCCAGAAAGCGAATGCCGCAAAAATGGCCATCCCGGCAGCCAAAGCCAAAAACGAGGGAACAGGGCGCTGCCTGCGAAATTCATAGCCGGCCCAGAGTACCCCTGCCAAGATGGGCACAGACAACAGCCCGCCCGTGGCAGCAGATCGGTAGTGGAAATGGAAACCCAGCGGGAGCGCCAAAGCGAGCAAAAAGGCACAACCGACTAATGCCATCAGCTGCCCCCCCATGGCCCGGCTGCTAATTGGATCGCGCTCCAGGTATCGATCCCACTCAAGTGCCACAATCACTGCCAGGGCCGGGAAAACAGGCAGAATATATCCTGCCAACTTACTCTCGCTGAGGGAAAAGAAGAGCAAAGGAATGACCACCCAGAGCCACAGAAACAACTGCGCGCGTCTTCCTTCCTCAGCCATGCGCTGGCGGTCCTGCCACAATCTCGCGGCTGCAGAAGTGAGAAAAAAGACCCATGGAAAGAAACCGATCAGGAGTATGAGGAGGTAGTACCAGAAAGGCTGAGAGTGGTGGTGCAGGCCGCTGATGAAGCGCGCCAGATGGTGGTTGAGCCAGAAGGTGGCCACGAAATTGCTGCCGTTTTCCAGCCAGACCCTCCAGAACCAGGGGAGCGCTACCGCAAGGAAGACCACCACACCGAGGGCGCTCTGCTTCCAGTTCCAGGGCTGCTTCTGAATGAGCAGGCAGTAGAAAAGGAAGACTCCTCCAAAAATCACCACGGCGACGGGGCCTTTGGCCAAAACCGCTAGTGCCAGAGCACCACCCGCTCCCGCTCCCCACAAAATTCCCTTTTGCGAAGTGGCCAAAAAAGCAGAAACCATAGCCGCCGTCAGCATTGCCGTCAGGGGCATGTCCGTGCTGGCTGCTCGGGCAAAGACAAAAAAGAGCCCCGAAGTGGTGAGAATCAAAGCGGTCAGCAGCGCCCCTCTCGACCCCCTCAATTTGAAGGCGAAGACGCTTGCCGCCATGGTTGTAAGGGCCGCAAGCAGGGCTACGGGAAGGCGCGCAGCCCACTCATGGACTCCAAAAACTCTGAAACTGGCTGCTTCCAGCCAAAACAGCAGTGGCGGCTTTTCCAGCCAGGGATGGAAATTGAGCGTGGGAGTGACATAACTGCCCCGAAGAACCATCTCTTCACCGATCCTCGCGTAGCGAGGTTCATCGGCACCCACGAAGGCAAGATTTCCCAGCTGATAGAAGAGAGTCAAATAGGCGACGATGAGACAGAATAGGAAAAGTAACCAACGCCTCATAGGCCAGTGTAGGCCGCGACTCCGCTCCCGGCCATTCTCCCGTCACGGAGTGACGGGACTACGCTCCCAAAGAACAACGTCTCATCAGGAAAGTAAGGCCTGCTTCCAGCCGGCAGCCGCCGGGACGACGACGATACGTTCCTGTGTCCCCATCCTATTCGGAGCTATAACCAGATAGAACAATAGAACAATAGAGAGGATTTCGAAAGGCTCGGTGAGATCTGAGCGGGGACGTTATTCGACCTGAGCTACGATCAGGTCTTGTCAAAAGGGAGAAAAACAAAAAGAGCAAAAGAGAGAACATCTGACTTCCCAGCTCTCTCTTTTGCTTTTTTGCTCTACGAACGAAGCGAGTTTAGTACATCCCGCCGCCGCCCATGCCTCCGTGTGGACCGCCGCCGGCAGGAAGCTCTTTCTCCTTCTCGGGCAACTCGGTGACCAAGGCTTCCGTAGTGAGCAGCAGGCCGCCGATTGAGGCTGCGTTTTGCAGGGCAGTGCGCGCCACCATGGTGGGGTCGATCACGCCCCCATTCACGAGGTCCTCAAACTGCTCCGTCTCAGCGTTAAAGCCAAAGTTGGTATCTTTGCTTTCCCGCACCTTGCCCACGATGATGGCGCCTTCCTGGCCCGCGTTCTGGGCGATCTGGCGCAGTGGCTCTTCCAGAGCACGTTTGATAATGTTGACACCAATCTGCTCGTCCTCATCGCTAAGCTTGAGCGTCTCGAGAGCCCGAATCGCTGGCATGAAAGCCAGCCCGCCACCGGGGACAATGCCTTCTTCAGCGGCCGCTTTGGTCGCATGCATGGCATCCTCAACACGAGCTTTCCTCTCCTTCAATTCGGTTTCAGTGGCGGCGCCCACTTTAATCACGGCGACTCCGCCAACCAGCTTGGCCAGCCTCTCCTGTAGCTTTTCGCGATCGTAGTCCGAAGTGGTTTCCTCAACCTGGGTACGGATCTGCTTGACACGACCCGCGATATCCTCTTGCTTGCCTGCACCTTCGATGATCGTGGTGTTGTCCTTATCGATGTTCACCTTCTTGGCACGACCCAGGTCCTCCAGCCGGACATTCTCCAGCTTGATTCCGAGGTCCTCTGAAATCACCTTGCCACCCGTGAGAATGGCGATATCCTCCAGCATGGCCTTGCGTCGATCTCCGAAGCCGGGCGCTTTGACAGCGCAGCCCTGGAGAGTTCCTCTCAGTTTGTTCACCACCAGGGTGGCCAGTGCTTCACCCTCGACATCCTCAGCCACAATTACAAAGGGCCGACTCGCCTTCGCCACCTGTTCCAACAGAGGCAACAGATCCTTCATGGAGCTAATTTTCTTCTCATGGAGGAGAACATAGGCATCTTCCAAAATGCTCTCCATGCGCTCCGGATCCGTCACAAAATATGGGGACAGGTAGCCCCGATCAAACTGCATCCCTTCCACGACGTCCAACGAGGTTTCGATCGACTTGGCCTCCTCTACGGTGATGACGCCATCCTTGCCCACTTTCCTCATGGCCTCCGCGATGATTTCTCCGATGGCCTTGTCATTATTGGCGGAAATCGACCCGACCTGGGCAATCATGTCACCTTTGATCTCTTTGGAAAGCTTTTTGATCTCTTCAACTGCCAACTCCACGCCTTTATCGATTCCGCGCTTCAAGGCCATGGGGTTGGCACCGGCCGCCACATTTTTGAGTCCTTCTCTCACGATCGCCTGAGCCAGGACGGTAGCTGTGGTGGTCCCGTCGCCGGCCACATCGCTGGTTTTGCTCGCCACTTCCCGCACCATGGCTGCGCCCACTTTCTCCAGGCCTTCCAATTCGATCTCTTTGGCTACAGTGACTCCATCCTTGGTAATCACTGGTGAGCCAAATTTCTTTTCCAATACTACGTTGCGGCCCTTCGGGCCAAGCGTGATCTTGACCGCCTCGGCCAGGGTGTTGACTCCTTGCAGCAAGGCGCGACGTGCATCCTCGCCATGGGTAATCTCTTTTGCTGGCATGTACTTACCTCTCCTTTTTCAAATGAAATCCAAATTTACGCCGAAACGGTGGCTTTCTTCCCGGCAATAACGCCCAGTACTTCATCCTCACGCAGGATCAGGTACTCTTCGTCTTCCAACTTCACTTCCGTTCCTGCGTATTTCCCAAAGAGGATACGATCCCCCTCTTTCACCGACATGGCCACCTTTTGACCGCTGTCCAGTACCTTCCCATCGCCCACAGCCACTACTTCCCCTTCTTGGGGTTTTTCCTTGGCCGTGTCCGGAATCACGATTCCTCCCCGCGTCTCCTCCTCCTCAGTTTCAACCCTCTTGACCAGGATTCGATCGTGCAACGGCTTCAATTTCATAGTTCACTCCTTTCCATCGAGATGGTTAAGATGTCAACCTTAATCTTCTCAATCAGTTAACAATTGATCTTTAGCGCTCCAGCCCGGCGAGTGCCAAGATACTATCAAAGCTCAAAAGCACTGTCAATAGCGATTCATTAAAACGCCATTGAAAGTCTGTCAAGGACGGATGATAGAGTTTCTGGGCCTTGAAAGGAGCCACTGCACACCTCCTGTCTCAGGAAACGAGTACCCACGTCTCAGCTGCTTTCTCTGCGCTTGTCTGCTTCCTGAGCGCCGCTTTTGTTGCTGGCTGGTCCACTGGCTCGTTTCCTCTACTGGCGAAGCAAGTTAGAATGAAGAGCCCACTATGAGAGATCTGGAACTGCTTGGGGTACGGAAAGTTTGTCGCGGAAAAGTCCGAGAAGTATTTGAGGTGGATGACCAGTTGCTGCTGGTGGCTACGGATCGGATTTCCGCCTTTGACGTGATACTCCCCAACTCGATTCCCCAGAAGGGACGAGTCCTGACGCAGCTCTCGGTTTTTTGGTTTCAGCAATTGGCATCCGTCGTCCCGAATCATCTCATTTCCGCCGACGTAGAGAGCTTTCCCCCTCAGTTGAAGGCGTTCCGGGAACAGCTGGAGGGACGATCCATGCTGGTGCGCAGGTGCGACCCCCTGGCCATTGAATGTGTGGTGCGCGGTTATCTGGCCGGGTCGGGATGGAAAGAGTACAGTGAAAAGGGCACAGTTTGCGAGATTCGCTTGGCCGTGGGCTTGCGGCAGTCGGACCAGCTCCCGGAGCCCATTTTCACTCCGGCGACAAAGGCGGTCAGCGGTCACGACGAGAACATCAGCTTTGAGCACGCTGCCCGGATCGTAGGAACCGAGCTGGCCGAAAGAGTCCGCGACCTGAGCCTTTGCCTCTACCGACAGGGGCGAAACTACGCTCGTCAAAAGGGCATTATCATCTCCGACACCAAGTTCGAATTTGGTCTGTCTGACTCCCAGCTCTTCCTGATCGATGAGGCATTCACGCCGGACTCTTCCCGATTCTGGCCAGCAGACCAGTATGAGCCTGGTAAATCGCAGCCCTCTTTCGACAAACAGTTCATTCGCGATTATCTGGAAACGCTGGATTGGGACAAGAAACCTCCCGGTCCCCGCCTGCCGGATGCAATCGTGCAAGCCACGTCCGATCGTTACCTTCAGGCCTACCGGCTGCTGACGGGAAGGACCCTAGCGGAAAAAACCCTCTAATCACTCGACATGAGCTTCATTGATCTGCACATCCATTCAAACCACTCGAGCGATGGGGAGTGGCCTGTAGCAAAGATCTTCGAAGAAGCGGAAAAGGCGGGAATGGCAGCCTTTTCCATAGCCGACCACGATTCCGTGGCAGCCCTTCCTGAAGCCTTCGACTTGGCCTCGAATTTTCAGGGGGAATACATCACCAACGTTGAAATCAGTACTCTCCATGAGGGGAACGAGTTTCATCTACTGGCCCCCCTGGTGGACTGGCAAAGCGATGGCATCACAGAGCTGCTGGCGCACATTCGATCCAGGCGGCTGGAGCAGGCGCGAGAGCGGATACAAAAACTGCAGCAAATCGGTTTCGACATTAGCTACGAAGAGGTGGTGCAAGCTAAAGGCAGACACGCCATGACCGGTCCTGCGGTCGCCTCCGTGCTACTTGCAAAACGGAGCAATGATTCCCACCCTCGACTGAAGACCTATTTCGAGGAAAACGCTGATCGCGGCCCAAACTTGAGTCCCGAGGTTCGCTTCTACAAGGATTTCTTTCTTAAAGGAAAACCGGCCTACGCCGAAAAGAAGAATCTGGATTTGCAATCAGCCATTTCGCTTGTTCGCAGCCTTAAGGGTGTACCCGTCCTCGCCCACCCGGGCTTGAGGCGGAAAGTCGTCGACGAAGCCTTTCTGAAGGGTCTCAAAGAAATTGGACTGGAAGGAGTCGAAGTCTACAGCTCATATCACGACCAAGAAGCCAACGCTTTTTATACTGGCCTGGCTGGAAAGATAGGCTTGGTAACCACCGCAGGAAGCGATTTTCACGGGAGGTTGAAGCCGAACGTTGGGTTCGGTTCTGTTCGCCAGGGAAGCCACAAAATGATCGAAACGCTGAAAGAGCGCCGCGAAAAAATCTAAGGAACAATTCCAGCCCCACTCTGAGATCTCGATGAGGATCAACTTGAAACTTGACTCCAGAAACCGGAGACTTCAAAAGATAGATCTGCGATGGGCGGATTGAACTTCCTCGATGTCCTAGCCCTTGCCATCATCATGGTATCAGTGGCCACTGCGGTGATGAAGGGATTCACCGTGGAGTTGCTTTCGATGGGCAACGTTGTGGCCGCTTTTTATCTGGCCGTCTTTTTCTATGCTCAAATCGCCCGCTTCTTTTTCAAGCTGGGATTGTCTTCGAGCCTCTCCGGATTTCTCGGTTTTGCGACGATCTTCGTAGTTGTCGTTCTAGCGGGATTGGTGGTGATGCGGATTGCCGACAAGGTGGTGGGGAAGTTGCGCTTGAAGCTGCCGGACCGACTCCTGGGCGGCCTCTTTGGTCTAGCGCGCGGTTGGCTGATCACCTCCGTGCTCTTCCTGGCATTCACAGCCTTTGCGGTAGGAAAGAATTTTCTCGCAAACTCCTATTCCGCCGACTTCTTCCTCGCCAGCGCCCGTCTCATCATCACCCTGACACCGAAAGAATTTGAGAAGAAGTTCCATGAAGGCTACGAGAGGATCTCTCGGATAAAGATCGAACTGGATTAGGGGATCAGGAAAAGGCTATTTCATGACCCACTCAAGAAGAAAACCCCGCATCAAAGACGTCCTGGAAAACGTCATCGAGGAAATGGTCACCAAGGGAATCTTGTGGCACGAAGCTCTCTCCCAGTTCGAAAAGCTCTTCATGCTTCGCGCCCTAACGGAGAGCAACGGCAATTTGGGCCATGCCGCGAAGACCATAGGAATCCATCGCAATACGCTCTCAAAAAAGATCAGGGAGCACGATATAAAGCCCAGGAGGAAAAAACGAGGAAGGGGTCAATAAGGAAGGGATCAATAGAGGGACAGTCTACTCTGTCCCTTTTTTCAGCCGCCAAATCCGCGGGTTAAAACCGAGCCGACACAAGTTGGGAGATCCCCGGTTTTTCCATCGTCACCCCAAGAATGGACTGAGCGATCTGCATGGTCCTCTTGTTGTGGGTAATGACAATAAACTGCGTGTCTTGGCTCATCTGTTCAACCAGGGTGGTAAAGCGCACCACATTGGCATCATCCAACACGGCGTCGACCTCGTCAAGAAGGCAGAATTGGCTGGGCCGGTAGCGGAAGAGAGCCACCAGGAGGGCCAAAGCGGTCAAGGCCTTTTCACCTCCTGAAAGAAGCGTCGCATTCTGAAGCTTCTTCCCCGGGGGCTGAGCGTAGATATCAATGCCCGTTTCGAGAGGGTCCTCTTCGTCAAGCAACCGTAGACCGCAATCTCCACCTCCGAAAAGCGTCTGGAACACCTCCTTGAGGTAGCGATTAATGGCCTCAAATGCTTCGCCGAACTTCTCGCGGCTGCGACGGTTGATTTCCTGGATGACACGCCGCGTATCCGCGATGGACTGTTCGATATCCTGGCGCTGTCGGGTCAGGAAAGTGTGACGCTCCTCGTTTTCCTGATACTCCTCCAAGGCTGTCATATTGATTGGGCCGAACGCCTCAAGGCGACTTTTGAGCGTGGTATAGGGCTCGAGCACCTCCTCCAGTGTCACGTTCTCCAGCTCAACTCCGTCAGCCAGCTGTTCCAAAGCCATTTGAAGTTGTTCCGAACACTGCTGGCTCAGGTTTTGAAACCGTGTCTCCAGACGTGCGCGTTCCACCTCAAAGCGGGTGCGCTCCTCCTGCAGCTGGCTCTTTCGATCGCGCAGGTGCACCAACTCACTCTCAATTTCCCTCTGCGTTTCTTTCCAGCCACTGTATTCCTCTTCCAGCTGTGTCAGAACAGCCTCCGTTTGAAGCGCCTCTTCTCGATGGTGTTCCAGATCTGAACGCAATGTTTCGACAGCCGCCACCAATTGGTCCAACCGCTCCCGGCACTCCTTCGCTGCTGTCTGACTTCGGGCTTGTCGCCCTTCAAGATCTCGCTGCTGTTCTTCCACACGTTCCGAGGTTCGATGTAAAGCAGAGAGACGTTCCTGCAGGACCGTCCGGTCGGAACGGATCAGATGAAGCTCTTCCTGGGCTTGGGAAGCCCGCAACTTCATCTGCTGCAGCGACTTCTGCTGCTTGGAAAGGATCTGCTCAAGCTCTTCCCGGGAGGTTCTCTTTTTGACCAAGTTTCCCTTCAGTTGACGCAGCCGTTCCTGCTGCTGCTTCTGCTCCTGATCCAGCCGTTGGATTTCCTCGGCGACAACACTTAGCGACTGATTCTGGAGCTGCTGCTCCCTTTCCCACTGCTCTTGTTGGTGAATCAGTTCGAGGATCTCTTTTTCCAGGTGGTAGAGTACCTCCTGGCTGTGGGCACGCTGATCGGACGCCTCGAGAAACTCTTTCTGCTGCTGTTCCTGAAGTTTCAAGAGGTCTGCCCGTTTCTTTTGCTGCTGGAGAACCTTCTTTTCCAGTTCCTTTTTCTGCCGTTTCAGGGCAAGCAACCCCAGTTTTTGCGAGTGGCGGGCACTGGCTGAGAGTAGCCCCCGCGAGGCCAGAACATCCCCTTCCAGGGTCACAAAAGTGGATTCAGGATAACTCCGAGCGAGATTCACAGCACGGTCTAAATCAGAGACCACGACTGCTGAAGCCCTCTGGGGCAGAGCACGATGAAAGGCTCCTTCCACCTCAGGCTTCATTTGCACCACTTCGCTGACCGTGCCGAAAACACCTTTCTGGGCTCGCAGCTCGGGGCTTGCTAGCTCCCGATTCTCCCCAAAACCATTCGAGGAGTTTAGGCTTAAGAAAGTGCACTTACCGGCTTTGAGCGTCTTCAGCTCCAAAACCCCCCGCACTGCTTCATCCAAGGAATCCACCAGGACGTATTCGAGTTCCTGGTCCAGAAATCCTTCAACCATTCGCTCGTACTTCGGGTTGGTCTCAACGAAGTCAGCCAATGTTCCTCTTGGCTGGACGTTCCCTGCTCCATTGAGGTGGTTGAGGAACTGCTGAACTCCCTGACTGTACTGCGAGTGTCTGAGTTCGATTTCTTGAAGTGACTGCAGTCTCTCGCGGAACGCGATGAGCTGGTTCTCGATTTCCGAGGCCAGCGCTCTCGTCGCTTCAGCCTGTTTCTCCAGGCGTTCTTCTTTTTCTTTCTGCTCCTGCAGCTGCTCGCGGAGCCGGGTCATTTCCGCTCGTTTCTGCTCGACTGCACGGCTGCTCTCCTTCACCCTGGATTGACTCTGAGTGAGCTGCGCTGAATGACCCGACCGTTCTCCTTCCAATCGCTTCCGGCTGGCTTGGCCACCCTCCAGATGCTGTTGAATTTCATCCTCGAGATTGCTCAGTGATGCGGTCTCAGCAGCGAGACGCAGAAGGCTCGATCGCATCTCTTCCAACTCCGCTTCCGCATGCAGCAAGTCGGCAGCGTAACCCTCAACCCGCTCTTCCTGTTCCCGCAGAGCGGCCTGCACACTCGCTTCTTTCCCCTGCAGAGTAGTCCGTTCCGCTTGAAGTCGCCCCAGCTCGTCTAGGACCCCCTGCAAAGATTCGGCCAGAGTTTCCTGGTCGGCAATATTGCTGTCCAGGGATTTGCTGGTGGCTTCGATCTGCTCCTGCTGGTATTGAAGAGAATTTTCGGACCGATCGACCTGCAGGTGAATCTGCGATCGCCTTTGACGCCGCTCAGCCAACAGCTCTTCCTGTTCGTCTTTTTTCCTCACGCTCTCCTGATCTGCTTTTTGGCGAAGCTCCAGTTCCTGCTTCAGGCTCTGCTCAGCGCTGTGCACATTGGCGAGATTTCCATCCAGAGTCTTCAATTGGGAACGGTCCTGTTCCGCTTCCAAGGCAAATTTCTGGCGCTGGATCTGCCGGAATTCCTCTTTGAGCTCGCGGTAGCGACGAGCTTTGCCGGCCTGGCGCTTGAGGGAGCGCAGCTGACGTTCGACCTCTGAGATGACGTCGTTGATCCTCAGGAGGTTCTGGGACGCCATTTCGAGCTTTAGTTCCGCGCTGCGGCGCCTCGATTTGTAACCCAAAATCTGGGCAGCCTCCTCTATGATGGCACGACGCTCCAGAGGCTTGGCCACCAGTACGGAGTCGATCTTTCCCTGCTCAATGAGGGCATAGGAGGCAAAACCCAGTCCGGCATTTTCCAGAAGCTGGTGAATGTCCTTCAGCCGACAGCGGCTCTGATTGATGAGATAGAGGCTCTCTCCCGAGCGATATAATTTTCGAGTAATCTCCAAAGTCTCCCCACTCAGCTCTATCCCTCCAAGCAGAATCGGGGTTTGATCCATCTGCTGCAGCTTCAGGGTGACTTCGGCCAAACCCGAGGGCTTGCGCTTTTGGGTACCGTTGAAGATCAGATCCTCCATACGGGCTCCGCGAAGACTACGGGTATTCTGCATGCCCAGCACCCAGCCAATGGAGTCAGCGAGATTCGACTTGCCGCAGCCGTTGGGTCCAACGATGGCTGTGATTCCATCATCAAAGGAAAGGCGGACCTTATCTGAAAAGGACTTGAATCCGACCAGTTCAAGCGACTGAAATCTCAACATAAGCAGACCGGCACGAAGCCCGAGACACGCCCAAGCTTACAATTCATACACCTCATACGCCAAAGCAATGATGACAGTCGCCACTGACAGTTCGGAAGTCGAATTCGCCGCATTAGGCGGCTCCTATCTTCCGTAGGAGCGGCCTTGGCGCTTGAGACTTCCCGGGGTTAGTATGGGTGGTCCCGTTTTTGGATGCTTCATGATCATCACAGGACAAGGTTTCGTCTTGGCAGGGGGAAAGAGTTCCCGCATGGGCGCTAATAAGGCTTTGCTGACCTACCAGGGACGGACCTTCCTGGATCGGTCGATTGGAGTTTTGCAATCAATGGGGTTGGAAGTCAGGGTGGTCACCCACGCACGCTTCCCCAGAGCCAGTCTGAAGGTACCCGTACCCATATTAATCGATCGAATCACCGAGGCCGGGCCTCTGGGAGGGATTTTCACGGCGCTCGATGCCAGCTCCTCGAACGACAACTATTTCCTGCCCTGTGACACTCCCTTCATGGAGAGGCGCTTTTTCGACCTGCTCTCGGGATTCACGCAGGGTTTCGATGCCGTAGTGGGGCGCGACAGCCGGGGGCGGACTCATCCCCTTTGCGGCTACTATTCCCGCTGCTGCCTGGCTCCTATTCAGCAGCTTCTGGAAAAGGGCGAGCGACGAGTTAACGCGATTCTTGAGACCAAGAAAATCTCGTCACGAATTCTCTCCGCACCGGAACTGGGTATTCCCGACTTCTTCTTCTTTAACGTGAACACCCCCGAGGATTTATCATCCCTTGGAAGCCATTGATTGATATACTTTTGTCATGAAGTTGCCTCTTCTCTTCCATGTCGCCGTGCCAGCCGTATGGATCACGGCACTGATCCCACTTTACAGCCAGTCCGCTGATTTTTATCCCCTGGAGCTGGTCCAGCCCGGAGACACAGGATACGGGAAGACGGTTTTTCAGGGGACCAAGATTGAAACCTTCGATGTAGAGGTTCTCGGCGTTCTCAAGAATGTGGGGCCCAAACGAAACCTGATCCTGGTGCGCCTCTCCGGGGAGCGGCTGGATAAGACCGGGATTTTTGCCGGCATGAGCGGCAGTCCCGTCTATATTGACGAGAAAATGGTGGGGGCTGTTGCTTATATGTGGCAATTTGCCAAGGAGCCCATCGCAGGAGTGACCCCCATTTATGAAATGATCGAGATTTTCAAGGAGAAACCGGAGGTAAAACTGAAAGATTCGCCCCGGCGAGAACTCAGAAAAATCTATCAGACCACTCAGCTCACACTGCCTCAGGTCCTTCGAGAGCTCGCTCTGGAAGCGTCCTTCGACGGTGGAGGAGCCTACGGCAAGCTGAGACCCATAGGTACACCACTGAGTCTTTCGGGGTTTTCACCCCGGGCCCTGGAGCCGTTTCTTCCTCACTTTGAAGCAATGGGCCTGGTACCCGTGCCCGGCATCGGAAGTGCCAAGATCGAGAACTACCAGGATTCTCCCCTGCAGGCAGGCTCGACCGTGAGCGTCCAGTTGGCCCGAGGCGACATGGACATCAGTGTGAGTGGAACAGCTACCCTCGTGAGTGGCAGCAACGTGTACGCGTTCGGGCACCCATTCTTAAGCATTGGCTACACGGACATGCCTCTGAACAAGGCGGCAGTGCTCACCATTATCCCCGGCCTGGACAGCGGCAAGAAGATTTCAGCCACAACCGAGTTCGTGGGCAGCATCAAGCAGGATCGAGCCACTGGAATCTTCGGTGTGACGGGCGAGCAACCGAAGCTCATTCCCGTTCGGCTCAGACTTCGGACCAGTCGCAATGAACTCAAAGAGTTCAACTATGAAGTGGTTACTGACAGCCTTCTGACTCCTTTCCTGGTGGCTGTTACCGTGCAAAGCGGTATCACTTCCTCCGAGCGAGCCGTAGGAGGCCAGACACTACAGATCCGATGCAGGATTTCGGTCAAGGACCAGCCTGAGATCCTTTTCGAAAACAGTGTTTCCGCACTGGCCCAGACTCCCACCTTTGCGGCCGGTTCGGTTGCCTCGCTGGTCAGTTTTTTGCTCAACAGCGGGTTTGATGATCTGGTCATGGAGAACATTGACCTTGAGATCCACTCGGTGGAGAAAACTCGGGAGGCTCGACTGGAAAATGTGTGGCAGGAAAAACTGGAGGTTCGAGCAGGAGAAGACTTGAACCTCACCGTATTCTTGCGCAAGCCAAACGGAGAAACCCTGGTGGAAAAATATCCGGTCAGGATTCCCGACGAGGTCGGAGAAGGTCCCCTTGATATCATGGTGGGGGATGGTCCGTCCTTGGCCCGAATGGATGACGAGATGGAGCTGGGGGAGTTTGTGCCCCAGAGCCTGCATCAGCTGATCCGAGCCATTAACAACTTGAAGAAGAATGATCGGCTCTATATTCGTCTGTTCCGCGACCAGCCGGGAGCCATTGTCAAGGGAGAGGTGTTGCCTGACCTGCCTCCCTCCCTGTTGACTCTATACGGTTCGGAGAAGACTTCCGGAGACATCAAATCTCTCAAGAAAGTCATCTACGCCGAATATGAGCTCCCTGCGACCCATTTTGTCCTGAGCGGGCGGAAAGTTGTACGAGTCAAGATCAAGAACTAGTGTCCTGTCCCAAAGAGCGAACCGGATTAATATGAACAAGACCGTTATCCTGTCCTTGGGTTGGACGGTGTCGTTTTGCCTGCTGGGGGCTTCTCTCCGTGCCACTGCTCCAGCTCGGTGGGTCATCTCCACGCAGCAGGAGTTCTTGAAAGGCGAACTCACAGGGGTTTCCGTGACGAGCGACGGAACGGTGACCCTGGCCCCCGCTCTCAAACTCCTCCTCGATACCGAAGAAGCCCTGGTCTACAGTCTTGCCACGGACCGCGGCGGCAACCTCTATCTGGGAACGGGCAACAATGGGAAGGTCTTTCGTGTTTCCAGGGGCGGGCAGGGTAAGCAGTGGGCCAGGCTCGATCAACTCGGTGTCTACGCGCTGGCAGTGAACTCAATGAGTCAGGTCTACGCGGGTACTTCACCCGAGGGCCTCGTGTATCGTCTCAGCCCGGATGGAGAATCCGAGGTCTTCTTTGATCCTCAGCAAAAGTACATCTGGGCCTTGATCACGGACGAGCGAAACAATCTCTTTGTCGGCACAGGCCCCAACGGGATCATCTACAAAGTCACTCCGAAAGGCGAAAGCAGCATCTTCTATGACAGTAAGGAAACACACATGATCAGCCTGGAGTGGGATCTGGAAGGCAACCTTCTAGCAGGGAGTGCTCCCGGGGCTCTGATTTTCCGAATCTCTTCGAAGGGAACACCCTTCGTCCTCTACGACTCTCCCCTCCAGGAAATCAAGGCGATTACCGTGGACCGCTACGGCTACGTCTACGCCACGGGCTTGGCCCTCGGCAAGGCTCCTGCCCAGAAATCTGCAGCACCGGGGTCGGCTACTTCAAAGCCACCCGCCCAAGATCAGAACTCGGAACAGAGGGGGGAAAGCACTCTGGAGATCGCAGGAACCCGGAAGGGACAGAAACTCGAGATTTACCGGATTGACAGGGAGAATCTGGTCGAGATCCTCTACAGCTCCGATAACCAACTCGCTTTCGACCTTCTGATTCGAAGCGACGGCAACCTACTGGTTGCTACCGGCAATAGAGGCAGAATCCTGTCCATTGATCGCCATAGATTCGTGACTCTTCTGGTCGAAAGTAAGGAGCAGCAGGTGACCCAGCTTCTGGAGCGAGAGGGAAGGCTCTACGCGGCAACCAGCAATCTGGGGAAGCTCTTTCGGCTCCTGACCCAGCCCTCTACGCATGGTGTCTTCACCTCCAAGGTCCTCGATGCCCAGATTCCTTCCTCCTGGGGCATGATCAGCTGGCGTGTCAGGAATCCTGCTTCGTCGGGAGTCCGATTCTACACTCGATCGGGCAATACCGAGACACCCGACCAGACCTGGAGCGAATGGAACGGTCCTCATCAGAAATCGAGCGGCAGCTATATTCAGAGCCCACCGGCTCGCTATTTGCAGTGGAAGATCGAGTTTCCGGAAGCATCCCGCACCCCCACCGTCACTTCCAGCACAAATGCAGTGGAACAGGTGACGATCAGCTACATGCAGCACAACATGGCCCCTCGGATCACCTCCATCACCATTCACCCTCCGGGAGTTTCTCTGATCCGCCATCCACAGGTGAATCCTTCGGCAGGCATCCCTCCGGGAGGCCCGGACGGAGCACATCTCAGCTCCCTGCCCAAGTCCCTGCGGCACCTACAGAGCCAGACGACCAAGCCCCTTCCGCGCAGGGTCTTCGTTCCCCACGTCCAGAGTCTTTCCTGGAGCGCCCAGGATCTGAACAAAGACGATTTGCTCTATTCCATCTACTATAGGGGCGAGGACGAATCCGATTGGAAACTGATGGAAGAAGGGGTGCGAGAAACACATTACACGATCGATGCGGTGAGTTTTCCGGACGGAGTCTACTTCGCCAAAGTTGTGGTTTCCGACCATCCCAGCAACCCCGCCGATCAGGCGCTGGCAAGCGAGCTGGTCAGCAAGGCCTTCATCATTACGAACTCCTCTCCCCGCGTGGAACTGGAGCCCCCTCAGGTTCAGGGCCAGCAGGTGCTTCTCACCTTCACCGCACGAACTTCCTCCAGCACGGTCTACCAGGCTGAATACTCGGTGGATGCCGGGGAATGGAACGTCCTTTTCCCCGAGGATCGAGTGGCGGATAGTTCAGTGGAGCGATACGGTTTTACGGTGAAAAAGCTGTCGCCTGGAGAGCGCTCTATCGCCATCCGTGTGGTTGACTCCGTAGGGAACATCGGAACCGGGAAAACGACGGTTTCGATAAAGTGAGCTGGCTACGCTCGCAGTCTACATTCCTTTCTGATCGCCGTAGACGTCGATTTTCTGGAAGGAGTAAATCACAAAGGGTCTGGAAAGATGGTGCCTCGTTTCGAATTGAGTACAGCGCAACGTCAGGTCGACCGCCTCGAGTAACTCCTGGTTCTTAGGATACTCCAGAATGTCATCAATCTGGGCGTAGCCCTCGGGCGTGATCTCCGCAACCAGCGACAGGGAATCTTCATAGGGGATCTTCCAGGCCGTATCCATCAGGCCATCGAGGGGACCCTGCTGCTGGCGGACTGGGGGGTGTGTAATCACCAGCTGCTCGAACCCGCTGGAGGGAGACCCGAGCCGGTTCAAGACGGGATAGGTCATCCCCTGCATGCTGAGGGGTGAAAAGTGCATCAGCACGAGGAGAAGAATACTCAAGGGGCGGACAGGGCAATGACCCGGCTCCACAAAATCCGGTCATCCAAATCTCGCCAGTAGAGAAGAACTTCTTTCCACAGCTCACCCAGCCGCTCAGAAATCCTGCCAGGAACCCGGGCTTGGATCCTCTGCCAAAGCTGCTCCTCAGCGACCGGTTTCAAGCTCGAATCGAGGCGAAGCTCTTCCTGAATCCAGCGGAAATCTTCACAAAAAAGACTGCACTGGGCACATTGGCCCAGGTGATGTCGAAAATTGGCTCCTTCTGCTTCAGAGAGCCGATGATCTAAAAAGTCATGAACCCTTCCTCGGATACTTCGACAGGTCATCGATAACACCCCTGTCGATAAGGCCTCAAAAGGACCCTTAACATTTCCCGTCCCCGCGCGATTCGTGATTTGACGGTCCCTACCCGCACTCCCATCACCTCGGCGATTTCCTCATAGCTCAGACCCTGGATGTCGCGCAGAATGACCACCGCCCGCTGGGGAAAAGGAAGTTGCTTCAGACTTTTCTGGAGAGCTTCCCGGATCTCAATCCCAAACATTCTTTGATCCGACCTGGGTCGATCGCAGGCCAGGTCGATGAGGCCCCGGCCATTTTCTCTGTTCAGTTCCAGGCCGAGCGGAACCGTGTGGTGACGCTGCCGGCGCCGCCACTAGCGGTTGCGACTAGCTGCCTGATTCAAGGTCACTCGGTAGAGCCAGGTTTTCAGAGTAGAATCACCCCGGAAGCGATGGATGGTCCGATAGAGGGTCAAGAATACTTCCTGGGTGATGTCCATCGCCTCCGTCTTGTCGGCGAGCAGCTTCAAGGCAACGTTGTAGACGAGATTCTTGTAGAGGTGGAAAACTTCCGCAAAAGCCTGTTCATTGCCTTCTTTCAGCCGAACTACCAAAAGACTCTCGGCTTGCTCAAAACGGATCGGAGAGCCGATCGGGCTGGTCAACTCGGCCATTTGGACCTTCTCCTAGCCTAACTTCCGCGGTCCGCTGAGGGATTTTACCTATTTTGCCTGCTCGGCGTCGGCAAGTCGTTTGTTTTCAGCGAGCGTCTTTCTGGATTGGCCAAATAGTGACTAATATGACTAAGTATAGCACTGGATATGTCAGGTTTATATGGTATATGTAGTGATGAATGTACATCCGAAAAACCAGTCGCATCTACAAGGGCAAGGAATACGCGAACTACCTGCTGGTGGAGTCGGTTCAGACCCTGTTAGCGATCACGAGGATCTGAACTTTTCTGAACACACGCCGGGTGGCGAACCTCGATCAACGGGTTTTTCCATGGGGTGCCCCTCCTTGGGCTTGTGATGGGCGCGTGGTTTGCGTTCGAGATACTGAGCGTAACCGTGGGGGAGCGGATACTGAAGCAACTCTTCGACAATGGGGAGGAAGTAGTAAAGGGAGCGAATGGGAGAAAGTCGAGGAAGCGCTGGGTCTCGGAAAAGACGGCGGCTGGTCGCCACCAGGAAGGCATCCTGGACGGTGGCCAGAGGGATAGCGCGGTCATAGAAGTGAGCGGCGAGTCGCCGATCCGGCGGGCGTGCTCGAGTGGGCGTATGGGGAAGTTCGAGATAATCCGCCAAGAGGGTCTGGATATGAGCGCGACGCTGGACGGGAGTGCTCATCTTGTTTTCTTGCGACGGGCGGCCGCTTCCTGCTCGCTTTCCCGCACGCGGTAGCTTTGCCCCTCCATCACAGTGACGTCAGCATGGTGGGTGAGACGGTCCAGAAGCGCAATCAAGCAGCCGGATTGGGGAAAGACGCTATTCCACTCCTTAAAGGCTTTGTTGGAGGTCAGCACGAGCGACCGGCACTCATAGCGCCGGTTGACGATTTCATGGAGCAGGTCGGCGGCCTCACTGTCGTAGGTGAGACAGCCGACTTCATCTAGGTAGAGCACCTGCGCGCGCGCGTATTTTTTCAGCTTGCGGCGCTGCAGTTCCGGCGCCTCCGATTGCAGGTCGTCGAGAATCTCCGAGGCGGTTCGAAAGAGCACAGAGTAGCCGGCCAGGACGGACTGGTAAGCCAGATTCTTGATGATCACGGTTTTTCCCAGGCCGTTGGTACCCAGTAAGACGAGGTTGCGGCCTTCCTGGATAAAGTCCAGGGTAAAGGCGCGCTCAATGACTTCCCGGTCGATCCGGGTCGGCCAGTTCCAGTCAAAGTCATCCATCGGCTTGAAGCGGCCGATCTTGGCCAGGCGCAGACGCCGCTTGAGACTGCGTTGGCTCGCTCCTCATGCTCCCGACGAGCCAGTTCCTCCAAGATCTGACGGGGGGACCAGCGCCCCTTGGTGGCGCGGGCCAGAAAATCCTCCAGCTCACCGGCGAGCGTCACCAGACCGGTCTTGTGCAAAAGCTGCATCAGATCAGGATTCGTCGTCATCGGAAGCCAGTTCGTCATAGGTCTCCGGGTTATGGGATTGGACATAGAGGTCCTCCAGTTCGGGACGCTGGCGCAACTCAATGGGTAGAGGCGCCTTTCGCCCCTGAGCGCGCTGGCGCCGGCCCAGCAGAAAGGCCACCGAGGCGGCGCGCGGGGTGCCCCGTTGCAGGGCTTCACGCACCGCCGCCTGCAGCTCTTCGGCCCCATAGAGATCCAAGAGTTCCACCAGCTTGGCCGTCTGGCGGCCGGTGGGCTCTCCGCGCTGAAAGGCCTCGTCCAGCAAGGTTTCCGTTTCCGGAACGGCGGCCAGCAGCGCTTCCTGGTGAGCCGGATCGGTGCGGACGTCGTGGCGGTCATAGGAGCGGAGATGGCGGGCGATCTCGGTGCTTCCGTCCAAAATGCGCACCGTCTGCTCGGAGGCCACCAGTGTCAGGGGCCGGCCCACGGCCGAAGGCGGGATCGAATAGTCGTTTAAATCAAAACGGATGTAGATGGTTTTGCGGGAGCGGACCGGCAGAACCAGATCGGTTTCCAGGCGATGAGCCGGCAAGGGAAGAAGGAAGGCTTTTTCTTCCTCCCACACTTCCTCGACGGTGCGCCCATCGCCGCCGGGCCAGGGCCGACGATGCGCTACCTGGTCGCGCCAGAGGAGCGCTTGACGGCTGAAGTCTGAGAGCGTGCTAAAGGGACGGGCGGCGAAGAAGGAATGGCGCACATAGGAGATGGCTCTTTCGACGCGCCCTTTCTCGGAAGCCCGGTAGGGGTGGCAGGGGCGTGGCGCAAAGTGATAATGGGCGGCCAGCTCCAACAGGCGCGGATGAAAGTGAACAGCCTCGCCCCGACGTTCCAACACGACGCTTTTGGTGTTGTCGTACAGGATGGTGCGTGGACAACCGATGTCTTCGAAGGCGTGGATGTGAGCGCGCAGGAAGTTTTCCATTTGCTGGTCAAAACAAAACTCCAGAAACAGCGCCCGCGAATAGGAGGGGGTGAACACAAAGCAGGACAGGATGCGCTCGGCACGGCCCACCCGGACTTTACCGAAGTGCGCCCAGTCGGCTTGACCCGCCTCCCCCGGGAAGGTCCGCAGACGCAGCGAAGGCCTCCCGAGGGGTGGGGCGCAGCGTGGCCACCACGCGCCGCAACTGCACGACCGAGCCCGTGTAGCCCCGGGCGCGCAGCATCTCGAACAGACGCGTGACACGAAGCCGAGGGTAGCGCTCCAGGGTCTCTCGGATAAAGGGAAGGTAGGGATCGGTCAGACGGGGCCGTTCCATCTTCTGGCGATTGAAGCGATCGGTCTGGAGAGCCTGGCGCACGGTCTCCCAGTGAAGCCCCAAGTGATCAGCAATGGTCCCGATCTTCCAATGTTCGGCATGGAAAAGATGGCGGATTCGGGCGAGCAGTTCTCGATCGATCATGCTTCACCCTCCTTCCCGAAACAGATGGATCCAGTGGCCGGACCGACCACACACGACACAGCGAACCCGAAAACGGCGGGGACGCTCCCCATGGGATGGGACATGGCGCTCCTTTCGAGGCTCCCCCTCCTTTCCCGGCAGGGAGAACTGGAGGGAGGCTACGGCAGCCATGCTGACGAAGATGCGATCCTCGCGTCTACCTTGATCCGTCACGCGCTCCGGCCGCCGCCGATACGCGCGCTGACGGTCTCGATGATCCAGTCGCCCCCCGGGGGACTGTTGATGCCGCCGATTGGCTTCCCGGCACTGCTGGCGGCGCGCTTGTTGCCGACAGCGCACACTGCAATAGCGATGGCCTCGGCCGCAACGGCGACAGATCCAAAACAGTGCACCGCAGCCTGCAGCGCGGCACGAGCGGAGGCGGAAAACAACCAGCGGATCGGCCATAGTCCAGTCCCGGCGGAACTGGACAACAGCCCAGGATCATGACAGGCTACAGTGAAGTCTGTGGTGGTTCTCCACTTGTAACGGGGTTGCCACAACCGGACCTCGATTCTCGGTCAAAGGGTCGAGGTCCTTTCCACCTTTGGCCCCCAGACACTACACCAACTGTTCGGGAAAAAATGGCCCCGCGCTTTTCAAGCGCGGATGATGAAACGCGCACCTGCGGTGCGGATGATGTTGAGTTAACTACCGGCGGGTGTCCAAAAAACTACGGTTCTCAGTGAGCATTAACACTCTACAACTACCACGCCGTTCCCGGGAACCTGGCCAGTTTGTCGCTCCTCCAGAACCGGCTCAGTCGCCTCTGGCGGCAGGGGGGCGATCAGTGATGATCGTCCCTACCGCGACCCTAAATTGATTCCGGTGCGAAATAGGCCTGCTTTTCACCGCTATATGCTCAACGATACTGGCGGAGGGGTGATCCAATGAACCGATCCATGGGAAAAAACATCGCTGAACTTACAGATTGGCTATCAGATGTCGGGTGGTGACGCTCTATCTGATGCAGCGGAAATCGCTATCATTGAAGACGGCAACCGACAGATCCATCCTCGATTTCGACCTGGTGGAGAATGCTGCCAAGCAAATAAAGCTTGGGCAATCATTGAAGAACGCCTTCAAATTCGCAAAAGTGTATCGTGCTGAAGATATCTCTCTGGAGCGGGAATGGTCGTAGGATTACTTCGATGATCCCATTGCGCGATGACAATCCCACTACGACGTAACGGGGAGATCCTCAGGCTCCCCTCCTTTGACAATCGGGACGTGTCCATGTTATCTGCTCTGTGGGAGGGAGAACGATGAGTCTTACCGAATCCCAGTTTCGGATCAGCGCAGAAGACGCGGTCGCACAACTAGAAGATGCACTTTTCGAGCTTTGCGACGAATACCAGTACGACGTGGACCGGAAAGAAACGGTGCTAGAAGTGTGCTTCGAAGAGCCTGAGCCGGGCACTTTCATCATCAGTCCCAATGTTGCCGCTCGCCAAATCTGGGTATCGGCCCGAGCCACCAGCCACAAGTTTGATTGGTCAGAAGAAAAATCCGATTGGCTGCATGAGAGGACGGGCGAGGCGCTGACGACGGTCATCTCAAGACTGCTGGGGGAGCAGCTTGGAGTCGGGCCCGACTTACTCGGTTAGCCATGAAAAGTCCCGCTCGGTCAGAAATAAAGGTCAGAATAGTCTTTGAAGGTTTGGTAGGAAGCCTGAAGTAGCTGAAGTGATTTCGCCTTCTACTGGATGAATAGTCTCTATGTCTATTTCATCGGTGGCTTCGGGGTGATGGGATCTTCAACGACGTAAGAGCAGAAATGGTCTTTCTGGAGAATGTGCTCCTGACGAGTGACCTTGGCCTGAAGCAGCCCGGAGAGTAATTCCTCCTCATAAATGCAAACGTGAGGAAATTTCCTGGCCACCTGTGCGACGGCGCAATTCATTAGTTTGATCAGATACCGTTGGGGTCCCACTTTTTCCCAGGTAGCCATGTAGCCGTTCTCGGTGAGCAGCTGGCTCGTTTGGTAAACCCTGCTCTCCAGCGATTTCCCGGAAATACGGTCCCTACATCTCTCGAGCTGTTCCTGCTTGCGCCGCTCGAAAACATCGTGCACTTTGCCCCTGCCCTCAAGCGAGCGAAGACTCTCCAGAAGCTCTATTACCAGGTTGGCGTAATCTCGTTCGAAACAATCGTGGCCTTTGTCCGTTAGATCGTACTGGTGAGCGGGACGACCTATCCTTTTCTTCTTCTGGTGAGAGTATACGAAGCGCTTGGCTTCCAGGGACGCTAGGTGGCGACGAACTGCCATCGAGGACAACCCGAGATTATCACAAATCTCCGGGACGCAAAGGCCGCCCCGTGTTTGCTTGAGCAATTCCAGGATTCGCCGCGAAGTGGATTCTCTGTTGTCAGGCATATCCTGCTATCGTAGCCAAACTTGCCCCACCTCATCAAACCTGATCAAACTGGAATTTCCCCATTTTTCCGAGCCCGAAACCAACGACCTGTGATTTCAGTTTGCTCGTGAACCGGCAAGGCGCTGTGATCGCCATTTTGCGGGTATCAGGCTAAGAATGAACTCTTTGACAGCTTTCCAGGGCCGTTCTGGTGCTCGAAATCGAGAATCTGGAGCCAATTCGAAGAGCCCATTTTTACTTGTACGGAGTTACCCCATTTTTCGAGAATCACACCCATCCCACTTGTTGATTTACATTAATCCTTTTATTTCAATGATTTATCTGGATTGAGAGCTGTTTTTTGGGGAAACTCCTGTGATCAAAGGGGAACCTAGATTTTTCTCCAAACCACTCAGTCTCATACAGGTCGCCGGAAGGAAAAGGGCGCATGATCGTTTTCGTGCATGCGTCAAATTCTCAAGCCTCACCCTTCACCGTGAGATTCCATCTTGACTAAACCCCCATTCACCATATAGGACACCAAAATTGCTTGCCTTAATCGATGTAAACTACTATAACTAAATTAGATTAGAGCATAAAGGGAGCAAGAAATGGCTGACCCAAAGGGTGAAGGTTTGAAGGCCGGTTTTGATGGCAGTTTGAGGCTTGAATTTCATGGGGCTAAGGTCACCTCGGATGCTGGGCTTCTCGCCTATCGTGATTTGGACGAAGCGTTGGTGTTATTCGATAGTGTTCCCTCCGTTTTTCGCGATTCGCGGACAGGGCGTAACATCCAGCACGACCTGGCGTCGTTGCTGCGCCAATCGGCATACAGTCGACTGGCTGGCTATGAAGATGTCAACGATGCCCATCGTCTATCGGTGGATCCGACTATGCGGAGGATCACCGGGAAGAAGATGGACAAGAAGAAGGCCGCCAGCGCCAACACCATGGGTCGATTTGAGACCGAGATGCTGTCCGTCCAGGGGAACCTCAAAGCCCTTTCGGAAGTTAATGGCCGATGGGTAGAAAGAGCGCTGGAGAAAACAACTCATCGACGCATCATTCTGGATATGGACAGCTCAGCCAGTCCTGTCCATGGCGAGCAGGAAGCCTCTGCCTACAACGGCCATTTCCGATGTACTTGCTACCATCCCCTGTTTTGTTTCAACCAGTTCGGAGATTGCGAAGGTGCAATGCTTCGGCCCGGCAATGTTCACAGCGCGGATGGTTGGAAGGAGATGCTGGAACCAATCGTGGCTCGCTACGAGAAGAAAACAGTCCGCAAATACTTTCGTGGGGATGCTGCCTTTGCCAAGCCGGACGTTTATGAATACTTGGAGGAGAAGGGCTTTTTGTATGCCATCCGGCTTCCTGCCAACGAGGTGCTTCAGGCGGAGATTGAACACCTGCTTACCCGGCCTGTGGGCCGTCCGCCCCGAAAGCCTATCGTTTGGTTTGCCGATTTCCAATATCAAGCCGCCAGTTGGGACCGGCCTCGCCGGGTGATTGCCAAGATCGAGTGGCATCGCGGAGAACTCTTTCCGAGGGTGGGTTTCATCGTCACCAATATGAGCGCACAAGCCTCAGGGGTGGTTCACTTCTATAACGGTCGTGGCACAGCCGAGCAGTGGATCAAGGAAGGCAAGTATGCGTTGCACCGGACTCGCCTGTCCTGCCAGCGCTTTGTCCCGAATCAGGTGAGGTTGGCTCTGTTTGTCTTGGCCTGCAATCTGGGCAATTTTCTACGGCGTCTAGTCCTTCCCAGAAAAATCAAACATTGGTCCCTTCGCAGCCTGTTGACCAAACTGATCAAGATCGGAGCGAAGGTGATCCGCCATAGCCGGATCGTCACGTTTCAGATGGCGGAGGTAGCGGTAAGCAAGGATATATGGGCCGGGCTGTTGTCTCGGATTGATCGATTGAGATGGATGACAGCCTAGCGCCGAGGGTTTCTGATTGAACCGCTGGAGGTGTCTCTATTGATCAGGTCTTTGACCAAAAGCCACCTGGAAAACCGAGGGATCAGAGGCGCTTTTGATGGACAGAGGACCAAAGACCACTTGAGGCAAGGTTGGCGGTCTGATAAGTTGTGGTCATTCACTGGGGAGACCGGAAAAGGTCCTTCCGAAGTTGATATGAGGAATGTCGATTATAAGGACTGCTTAAAGTTGATCTAGATTTTATATAATTTAGTATATAAAGTGAATCTATGTGATTGGAATCTCGCCAAGGGCGAATCGAAATGCAGGTACCGATGTTGGCAAGCGCTGGATTGTGTCAGCAGCCGAGGGGACCAGAACCGGCCATAAGGAACCTGGCCTTGGGCATCCTGCTGCAGGCCTTTCGGGACCTCATAGCCGAAGGGAAGCCCGAAGCTTGGCAGATGTGGCAAGAGGATGCGCTGGAGTGGTGCTTTTCCGAGGAGAGAAGCCCCGGGAGCTTTCACTGGGTATGTGCGATTCTGGGGTTCAGTGCTGGGAAGATCCTAAAATGGCTGAGAACGGTAACTGGGCCCGATGACTGCAAACCACCACGAGAACTACTCCGAAAGCTCTCCCGGTTTCAGATGCGACACTAACTGGGAATCGTATGTCTTTGCTTACACCGGCCCTTCAACACAAGAGAAAGATAGACGCCTTAGCCGTGGCGCCTCGAGTGAGCACGGGAGATAGTAAAGTATGAGCGAAGCGGTCACCAAAGAAATGGTTCTCGATGCCCTGCGTGAGGTACGGGATCCGGATCTGAATCGAGACATCGTCTCACTTGGATTTGTAAACGAGGTCAAAATCTGCGGAGGGGCTGTGGGTTTTAACATCGAACTGACGACGCCGGCCTGCCCGGTGAAAGACGAAATGAAGGCGGAAGCAGAACGGATGGTATCCGCACTTCCGGCCGTCGAACAGGTCAACGTCACCATGACCTCCAAGGTTCGCCCCTCTTCCAATCTGGGGAAAGGATCTTATCTTCCTGAGGTAAAGAACGTGATTGCCGTGGCCAGCGGCAAAGGGGGAGTGGGCAAGTCTACCGTCAGCGCCAACCTGGCTCTGGCTCTGGCACAAACGGGGGCTTTGGTCGGACTCATGGATGCGGACCTGTACGGTCCCAGCGTCCCGACCCTCATGGGGATTAAGGGTGAGTCCCCGCAGCCGGGCGCCAACAACCAGATCACTCCGGTGACCCAGTATGGGATCAAAGTGATTTCCATGGGGTTCTTTCTGCCCAAAGACAAGGCCGTGATCTGGCGGGGCCCCATGCTGGACAAAATGGTCACTCAGTTCCTGGGCGGCGTCGACTGGGGAGCCCTCGACTACCTGGTCATCGACCTTCCTCCCGGAACTGGAGATATCCAGCTCAGTCTGTGCCAGAAAATCCCACTGACGGGCGCCGCCATCGTTTCCACCCCGCAGGATGTGGCGCTCAACGTCGCTCAAAAAGCGATCATCATGTTCAATCAGTTAAACTGCCCGCTGCTGGGGATCATCGAGAACATGAGCTATTACGTGTGCAGTCACTGCGATGCGCGCGACGAGATCTTTGGTTCCGGGGGCGCAGCCCGCTTGGGCGAGCAGCTGCAGATCCCATTTTTGGGAGAGGTTCCCCTCTCCACCAGGATAAGGATTGCCTCAGACCAGGGCCGTCCTATTGTGATGTCCGAACCGGATTCGCCCCAGGCCCAGGCTTTCGTTCAGATGGCGAAGCGTCTGGCGGCCCAGATCAGCATCAAGAACCTTTCGGGCGAGCTCAAGCAGGAGATCAAGATCTCCTTTTAGGGAGACTGGGAATGCCGCAGGAGAAAAGAAGAGATGCTGGCTGGAGCGGCGATTGATGCTGTTTTCGACAGCGGTTTGGTGGCCTATCCACTTTTCTAATACCTGCCTGTCTTGGTTTGAAGCGCAGCTCAGGTGGTCGTGATCAACACTAAGGAGAGGTTAATGAAATGGGAGAAATGACCAAAGTCGCAAAGAAGCATGATCTTGAGCCCGGCACGTCTATTTGTGTCGAAGTGGGTGAGCACAAGATAGCCTTATTCAACGTCGAGGGAACCTATTACGCAATTGGAGACACGTGCACTCACAGAGGGGGACCTCTCTCGGAGGGCGAAGTTAGTTCAACTACGGTGACCTGTCCCTTGCACGGTGCTCAGTTCGATCTTGGAACGGGAGACGTGTTGGGACCGCCAGCTCCACAAGGCGTCGGCAGTTATGAGGTTCTTGTCGACGGCGATGATATCAAGATAGAGATTCCGTAAAGGTATTTCTTTCGCAAGAGAAGCCGTAAACTGTGGGACGCGCTAGGCAGTATTTCGCAAAGTATTCTCTTCAAGCTGATTTCCGTTTCCTAGCCACTGTTCATTAGTCATTGGTTTCCGGTGACCTGTGACCGATGATGAGTAACCAAGCTGTACACTGTCAATGGCTGCCCTCTTGGACAAGGTTGCGGTTCCAGGCGGGAATCTCAACGACCAGATCGCGCGTGCCGTCGGAAACGCACTGGCAGGAGAGACGGGAATTGGGTGTCAGATGCCATTTCTTGCCTCGACTTCAAAGTGCCGCCCTGGACCTTACTCCCTCCTCATCTCCCTTTCTGTGATCGCTTTTGATAATCTAGAGCTACGTCCGCAAGGTGAGCTAATCAAGCGGGCGAAGTCCCTGTACTTTATAAAATCCAACGAGAACACACGACCTCGATGGGCTGACTATAAAATCGAGCACAATCAGACGGCTGGAGACGAATCTCAAACGTTGTGCCCACTCCCCATATTACCGCGGGAGTCTCGATCTCCCTGACCGGTAAATTCCGAATGCAGGGTCGAGATGCCTTTAATGGTCTGTGCCTTTGGCAGAAATACGTAAATCAAAAAGTGCGGTATTTATTTGACTAGCCAGCGCAGATCAATTCCTGTTCGCTTGATATGCCATGATGACCGAAGCAACCTCAGCCAGACTCAGGAGAATATTCACCGGCTCTTAAAGCGGGACCGTGTCGACATCCTCTTTGGCCCTTATTCCAGTGGCTTAACCAAGGTAGCAGCCTCGATTGCTGAAGAAGAAAAAAAGATTCTCTGGAATCATGGGGGTTCGTCCGACGTGATCTTCCAACAGGGCTTCCAGTTCTTGGTGGGCGTACCCTCGCCGGCAAGCGATTACTTGCGAGAGCTTCCAGCCTTACTACGGCGATACGAAGCTGGATTCAACCGACTGGTAGTGATGAAACGACAAAAAGGCTCTTTCGCAGCTCATGTGGCTTCGGGAGTGAAGGGAACGGCTCACAAACAAGGATTGGAAATTCTTCCTATCCATCTTGAACCGGGCCGCTTGAATACCTCACAAGTCATTCAAATCGGTATAAACTGTCACTGGTTGTCAGGGACAGAAACTCCGGAAGCCTGAGGACTAAAAACCGACTGGTGCTAGTCCCACGCAGCAGCGAGTCCGAACTCGTTTGCAGCTCAATCACCCTGACTCCCCGACTTCTTCCAACACTTCACGGGGCTTCTGTAGGCGATCCCTTTGTGCTGGGAAAATACAAGGTTATTCCGGCCCTCAGTAACGAGTTTGTTCCCGAGGACCGCTCCGTTCAGACCTACTTCGAGGTTTACAACCTCGATCTGGACCAATCCTCACTAGAGCCTTCAGTGCGGATTGAGATTTCACTCTACAGGGAGGGCGAACCGGTTTTTCCATTGACGCCGATCCACAGCGAATACGAGTTTGTCGCCGATCGGCTGCTGGTTTACAAAACCATACCCTTTCACGGTTTGATTCCCGGGAAATACACACTGGTTTTCCGAATTACAGATCGAATCAAGGGAAGACAGCTTCAGCCGCACGTGGATTTTGTGATGAAGTAGGCTATACCGTTCCAGGTTGGGGTTTGCATTGTGAGATCCCCACCTTTCTACCAAAGCAGTTTCAGCCCGAACTGGAGAACGCGCGGAGAGGAGTTCGATTCGCTAAGCCGCCCAAACCGGGGGTATTAATGTTCGTCTCGCTGGACTGCCCGAACAGGGAGCCACCAAGGAAAAAGCTGTTGTGGTTGGGAAGATTGAAGAACTCGGTTCGAAATTGCAGGGCTATCTCTTCGGTGACTGGAAATTGCTTCAGCACTCCAAAATCCCAGCCGAAGAAGGAAGGACCCGTGAATCCAAACCTGGGCAAACTTCCCAGAGTGCCCGGATCCGGGTTGAAAAAGACCTGACCCGAAAAGGGTGGTTCACCGTCAGGTGCGACGGCTTTTCCATCGGAACCCACCACGGACCGGGAGATGAAGTATGGACCTTCTGCATCGCTTTGCACACCGAGGAAACTGCGTACAGAGCCGTTGTCCCGGGTAGAATCGGCCGTGTTCTTGAATGAGCGACCCGCACGATTCAAGGTACCTCGGCTGGAACGAACAGCAAAAGGAGGTCCACTCTGCCAGGCGAAGATGGAAGTGAGCTGCCACCCACCCAAGATCCTATCCAGCACCGGGTTCTCGATGAGGAAACGTCGATCTCTTCCAAAAGGCAGTTCGAAGATAAAGTTCGCGTTAAAGACATGAGTGGTGTCAAATTCTGCCCGGCCTCGGTCATAGTGGGGATTGTTTGCGTCAGTGAAGGGTTCGAACCTGAACTGCCCGAAAATCCCACCTGTAGAAGCATCGGTAAGAACTTTCGAGAAGGTGTAGTTGGCATTGAACATGAGACCGGATCTGAATCGCCGCCTCACGTCAAACTGTAAGCCATGGTAGGTCGAACTGGCGCTATTGGTGAGAACATCTGAAACGCTCACCACGGGGTTGGCTGTCAACTCAACCTCCCCTGCCAGACCGTTGAAATGGTAGATGGCCGCCAGCTCGCCAACCTCTCCCCGCTGGATGATCCCCTGCAGGAAAGGAATGAAAAGGAGTCCCCCCGCGACGGTCCGGCTAATGACCGTAAGGGGCTGGCTCCCTGGGATGCCAGGATTGTACTCAGGGTCAAAACCGAGACCGGCCTCGAGGGCCAGAAATCCGTTCTGTCGGGCCCGCCGAAAGTCTGTCAGAAATCCATTGGGACCAATGATGACCTGATTGAAGTCAAAAGCCCGGGCAAGCTTCGTCCCCCTGGTGCCCACATAGCGAACCTCAAGTGCCATGTCCGAAGCGATCTCTCTCTGAATTCCGAAATTCCAGGACTGGACATAGGGGATCACCATATTGGGATCCACGCCATAGGCGGCTGGAACCGGTTCAATGGTAGCGTCGATTTCCCGATAGGTCAGTGGAACCCTAAATTCAGGGGTCGGGAAATCCGGCAGGCCCTCAGAAATCGTCCCGGTGAGGTTTTCCAAAATAACCCTCGCCTGCACACCATAACGATTGACCGCATTGAGCGGAGCCCCGATTCCTTCATCATTCACGTAGGAGATCCCATAGCCGGCGCGGAGCGCCGTCTTACCATCACCGAATGGATCCCAGGCAATTCCGATGTTGGGCGCCCAGTTGTTCAGGTCGTGTTAGCGATCACGAGGATCTGAACTTTTCTGAACACACGCCGGGTGGCGAACCTCGATCAACGGGTTTTTCCATGGGGTGCCCCTCCTTGGGCTTGTGATGGGCGCGTGGTTTGCGTTCGAGATACTGAGCGTAACCGTGGGGGAGCGGATACTGAAGCAACTCTTCGACAATGGGGAGGAAGTAGTAAAGGGAGCGAATGGGAGAAAGTCGAGGAAGCGCTGGGTCTCGGAAAAGACGGCGGCTGGTCGCCACCAGGAAGGCATCCTGGACGGTGGCCAGAGGGATAGCGCGGTCATAGAAGTGAGCGGCGAGTCGCCGATCCGGCGGGCGTGCTCGAGTGGGCGTATGGGGAAGTTCGAGATAATCCGCCAAGAGGGTCTGGATATGAGCGCGACGCTGGACGGGAGTGCTCATCTTGTTTTCTTGCGACGGGCGGCCGCTTCCTGCTCGCTTTCCCGCACGCGGTAGCTTTGCCCCTCCATCACAGTGACGTCAGCATGGTGGGTGAGACGGTCCAGAAGCGCAATCAAGCAGCCGGATTGGGGAAAGACGCTATTCCACTCCTTAAAGGCTTTGTTGGAGGTCAGCACGAGCGACCGGCACTCATAGCGCCGGTTGACGATTTCATGGAGCAGGTCGGCGGCCTCACTGTCGTAGGTGAGACAGCCGACTTCATCGAGGTAGAGCACCTGCGCGCGCGCGTATTTTTTCAGCTTGCGGCGCTGCAGTTCCGGCGCCTCCGATTGCAGGTCGTCGAGAATCTCCGAGGCGGTTCGAAAGAGCACAGAGTAGCCGGCCAGGACGGACTGGTAAGCCAGATTCTTGATGATCATGGTTTTTCCCAGGCCGTTGGTACCCAGTAAGATGAGGTTGCGGCCTTCCTGGATAAAGTCCAGGGTAAAGGCGCGCTCAATGACTTCCCGGTCGATCCGGGTCGGCCAGTTCCTCCAAGATCTGACGGGGGGACCAGCGCCCCTTGGTGGCGCGGGCCAGAAAATCCTCCAGCTCACCGGCGAGCGTCACCAGACCGGTCTTGTGCAAAAGCTGCATCAGATCAGGATTCGTCGTCATCGGAAGCCAGTTCGTCATAGGTCTCCGGGTTATGGGATTGGACATAGAGGTCCTCCAGTTCGGGACGCTGGCGCAACTCAATGGGTAGAGGCGCCTTTCGCCCCTGAGCGCGCTGGCGCCGGCCCAGCAGAAAGGCCACCGAGGCGGCGCGCGGGGTGCCCCGTTGCAGGGCTTCACGCACCGCCGCCTGCAGCTCTTCGGCCCCATAGAGATCCAAGAGTTCCACCAGCTTGGCCGTCTGGCGGCCGGTGGGCTCTCCGCGCTGAAAGGCCTCGTCCAGCAAGGTTTCCGTTTCCGGAACGGCGGCCAGCAGTCGGCCACCGGGGGTGGCCCCCAGCGCCTGGCGTTTTTCCGCCAGCAGCGCTTCCTGGTGAGCCGGATCGGTGCGGACGTCGTGGCGGTCATAGGAGCGGAGATGGCGGGCGATCTCGGTGCTTCCGTCCAAAATGCGCACCGTCTGCTCGGAGGCCACCAGTGTCAGGGGCCGGCCCACGGCCGAAGGCGGGATCGAATAGTCGTTTAAATCAAAACGGATGTAGATGGTTTTGCGGGAGCGGACCGGCAGAACCAGATCGGTTTCCAGGCGATGAGCCGGCAAGGGAAGAAGGAAGGCTTTTTCTTCCTCCCACACTTCCTCGACGGTGCGCCCATCGCCGCCGGGCCAGGGCCGACGATGCGCTACCTGGTCGCGCCAGAGGAGCGCTTGACGGTTGAAGTCTGAGAGCGTGCTAAAGGGACGGGCGGCGAAGAAGGAATGGCGCACATAGGAGATGGCTCTTTCGACGCGCCCTTTCTCGGAAGCCCGGTAGGGGTGGCAGGGGCGTGGCGCAAAGTGATAATGGGCGGCCAGCTCCAACAGGCGCGGATGAAAGTGAACAGCCTCGCCCCGACGTTCCAACACGACGCTTTTGGTGTTGTCGTACAGGATGGTGCGTGGACAACCGATGTCTTCGAAGGCGTGGATGTGAGCGCGCAGGAAGTTTTCCATTTGCTGGTCAAAACAAAACTCCAGAAACAGCGCCCGCGAATAGGAGGGGGTGAACACAAAGCAGGACAGGATGCGCTCGGCACGGCCCACCCGGACTTTACCGAAGTGCGCCCAGTCGGCTTGACCCGCCTCCCCCGGGAAGGTCCGCAGACGCAGGAAGGCCTCCCGAGGGGTGGGGCGCAGCGTGGCCACCACGCGCCGCAACTGCACGACCGAGCCCGTGTAGCCCCGGGCGCGCAGCATCTCGAACAGACGCGTGACACGAAGCCGAGGGTAGCGCTCCAGGGTCTCTCGGATAAAGGGAAGGTAGGGATCGGTCAGACGGGGCCGTTCCATCTTCTGGCGATTGAAGCGATCGGTCTGGAGAGCCTGGCGCACGGTCTCCCAGTGAAGCCCCAAGTGATCAGCAATGGTCCCGATCTTCCAATGTTCGGCATGGAAAAGATGGCGGATTCGGGCGAGCAGTTCTCGATCGATCATGCTTCACCCTCCTTCCCGAAACAGATGGATCCAGTGGCCGGACCGACCACACACGACACAGCGAACCCGAAAACGGCGGGGACGCTCCCCATGGGATGGGACATGGCGCTCCTTTCGAGGCTCCCCCTCCTTTCCCGGCAGGGAGAACTGGAGGGAGGCTACGGCAGCCATGCTGACGAAGATGCGATCCTCGCGTCTACCTTGATCCGTCACGCGCTCCGGCCGCCGCCGATACGCGCGCTGACGGTCTCGATGATCCAGTCGCCCCCCGGGGGACTGTTGATGCCGCCGATTGGCTTCCCGGCACTGCTGGCGGCGCGCTTGTTGCCGACAGCGCACACTGCAATAGCGATGGCCTCGGCCGCAACGGCGACAGATCCAAAACAGTGCACCGCAGCCTGCAGCGCGGCACGAGCGGAGGCGGAAAACAACCAGCGGATCGGCCATAGTCCAGTCCCGGCGGAACTGGACAACAGCCCAGGATCATGACAGGCTACAATGAAGTCTGCGGTGATTCTCCACTTGTAACGGGGTTGCCACAACCGGACCTCGATTCTCGGTCAAAGGGTCGAGGTCCTTTCCACCTTTGGCCCCCAGACACTACACCAACTGTTCGGGAAAAAATGGCCCCGCGCTTTTCAAGCGCGGATGATGAAACGCGCACCTGCGGTGCGGATGATGTTGAGTTAACTACCGGCGGGTGTCCAAAAAACTACGGTTCTCAGTGAGCATTAACATGCTACGTTCCACGAACTTACCAAGCCCTTGAAAAACAGGGGTTTCCGGATGGGAACTAGCCTAACTTCCGCGGTCCGCTGAGGGATTTTCACCTATTTTGCCTGCTCGGCGTCGGCAAGTCGTTTGTTTTCAGCGAGCGTCTTTCTGGATTGGCCAAATAGTGACTAATATGACTAAGTATAGAACTGGATATGTCAGGTTTATATGGTATATGTAGTGATGAATGTACATCCGAAAAACCAGTCGCATCTACAAGGGCAAGGAATACGCGAACTACCTGCTGGTGGAGTCGGTTCAGACCCCCAAGGGACCGCGCCAAAGAACGATTTGCTCGCTGGGCAATCTGGCCCCGGCGCCTCGAGAACAATGGCGGGCCCTGGCGCATAAGCTGGAGTCGGCCTTGTGCGGCCAGCTTCCGCTGGAAGCTCCCGATGAAAAAACCCGAACCCTTCTCGAAAGGGCTGGGCGGGGCCGACAGCGGCGAGAGCCCGAGCCAGCGGCAGAGCTGGTCACCGTCGATGCGGAGCGGATTGAATTGGAGCAGGCCCGGGAAGCCGGGCCCGTGCACGTCGGGCATCAGATGTGGCGGCGCTTGGGGATGGGCGAGATTCTCAGGCGTGCGGGCTTGTCGGAGCGCGCCTGCCGGTTGAGCGAAGCGATGACGCTCAACCGGCTGATCTGTCCGCTTTCGGAACGGGCCATGCCCGACTGGGTCCGTGGCACCGCGGCGGGGGACATTCTGGGAGAGGACTTCCGCCCGCTGCAGGAGGATGCGCTCTATCGGAACCTGGATCGGCTACATCCGAATCGAGAGCCGATCGAGCGGGAGCTCATGGAGCGGGAGAGAGCGCTTTTCAACCTGCAAGAGACGGTCTATCTCTACGACCTGACGTCGACCTACTTTGAGGGTCAGGCGGAAGCCAACCCCCAGGCGAAGCGGGGCTACTCGCGCGATAAGCGTCCCGACTGCAAGCAGGTGGTGGTGGGACTGGTGCTGGATGGGGAGGGGTTTCCGAAGGCCCACGAGGTGTTTGACGGAAACGTGCAGGACCGTGCCACCGTGGATCAGATGCTGGATGCGTTAGAGAGACGGACGGGCCAGAAAGTAGGCTCCACGGTGGTGCTGGATCGGGGCATGGCGTACGAGGAGAACCTGGAGCAGATCCGGCAGCGCCAGTATCACTACATTGTGGCGGGGCGGCAGTCGGAGCGAAATGAATGGTGGGACGAGTTGGAGAAGGAAGACGAGTGGGAAGAGATCCTTCGCATCCCTTCACCCCGGAATCCGTTTCAGAAGAAGACTCGGGTCGAGATCAAACGGCGCCAGAAAGGCGATGAGATCTACATTCTTTGCCGCAGCGAAGGTCGGGAAGAGAAGGACCGAGCGATCCGGGAGAAACAAGAACAGAGACTGATCCACGACTTGGAGAAGCTCCAGGCCCGGGTGGAGCGGGGACGCCTGAAGCAGGAGGAGAAGATTCAGCAGGCGATCGGTCGTCTGAAGGAACGCTACCCCCGTGTGGCGCGCTACTACGCAATCCAATACGACGCGGAGAAGCGGAATCTGGTTTGGCAAGAGAGGGCAGAGAAGAAGACGATGGCGGAGAAGCTCGACGGCAGCTACGTGCTGAAGACGGATCGGCAGGATCTGAGTGCCGATGAGATCTGGCGCACCTACCTTCTGCTGACGCGTGTGGAACGAGCCTTCCGGGATATGAAGACCCCGCTGATGGAGCGTCCCATTTTCCACCATCTGGAGCACCGTACCCAGACGCACATCTTTCTCTGCGTGCTGGCCTACCACCTGCTGCTGGCCATCGAAAAGTACTTCCTGGATGAGGAGAATCCACACCTCCTGGTCGACGATCCGCCGGCAGCTGAGCACCCACCAGGTGGTCACGGTGGTCCTGCCCACGGCGAACGGCACCATTCTCCGCATCCGAAAGGGAACCACCCCGGATGGCGGGCAGCGGGACATCTACAACGTCCTCAGGGTTCCACTGGAAGTCATGAAACCGATCAAGACCTGGCACGCAGCGGCCAATTTGTAGTGACTGAAAAAAATCGCAACCCGGCATCAACAAAGGATTTTGCTCAGCGGAGTGCGGAAGTTAGCCTGCGAGAAGGTCTGGAAGAGACCTTCACCATCAATCGACTCGAGTTGTCTTCCTCCCTGCGCTTGTGTCTGGCCAGCACCAACCTGATTGAAAGCCCTCACTCTGGCGTGAGGATGCGGACCCGCCGAGTGAGCCGCTGGAAAGATAGCCAGATGGTGCTGCGCTGGGCCGCCTCAGCCTTCCTGGAGACGGAGAAGAACTTCCGGCGCATCCAGGGCTACCAGGACCTCTGGATGCTGAAAGCCAAACTCAGAGACGAGGTTTCTATGGACGCCAAACGAAAGGTGGCTTAAGATCGTGCTCAACCTGAACCGCCCTTCACTTTCAACTGAGTTTGGGGCAGCCTCGGGCAGGCACCCAGGATCTGCGCAGTGCATGCACTGGTACTTCGTCATGTTCCAGATGAGGCGACCGTCCTTCTCCAGCTCGTTGAACTTGATGAGCTGCCAGAAGTTGGCGTCCAGATCCGGGAGCGTCTGGTAGCTTCCGAAGAAGGGCCGGTTCTCGTCTGCCACCAGATCGTTCCACTCCTGACAGGCCACCTCGCAGGCCTTGCAACCGATGCAGGAGGACACATCAATCAGTTTGGCTAACTTTTCTGTCTGCTTGATACTTGGAGAAGAGGAAGAAGTGGCAGCAGATACCGCTTTAACTTCCATGGTGGTTGTGGACATAACACCTCACGCAGATTCCAACTTCTCGAGCTTTACCAGGAAGCCCTTGTACTCCGGAGAGAAAGAATTGGGATCCACCACAGTTGGGGTCACGAGGTTGGCCAGAGAGCCTGCCTGTTTTCCGCGGCCCAAAAAGCCCCAGTGTATGGGAAAACCGATCTGGTAGACTTTCTGATCCCCGATCATCATACCTTTGATTCGCTTCGTCACCAGCGCCTTGCCCTGGATTTCACCTCGCGCGGACATTACCTTCACCATGTCGCCATTCCCTATGCCTTTTTCGATGGCAAGCTCTTCCGGTATCTCAACGAAAAACTCTGACTGGAGCTGGACATTGTAGGGATTGTTTCTTGTCCAGTAGTGGAAGTGCTCTGTGAGGCGATAGGTGGTACAGACGATGGGGTACTCATCGGGCTTGCCCAGCTTGTCCCAAGGACTTTGGAAGAGTTTCACAGCGGGGTTGGAGCTGTTGGCGGGGTGGAGCAGGTTGGGTGTCGGGGACTCGAGCGGTTCATAGTGTTCGGGGAAGGGTCCGTCGACGAACTGGCCGGGAACGAACAATCTGGCCACGCCTTCCGGGATCATGATGAAAGCTCCCATGCCTTCGTCCGGCGTGCTGCGTTCCCTGTAGTCTGGGACATCGCCGACCCACCTCTCCCCGTCCCACCGGATTGCTGCACGATTCGTATCCCACGGCTGGCCTTCGGCGTCCGCCGAGCAGCGGTTGTAAAGGATGCGACGATTGGCGGGCCAGTTGAATGCCCACTGGTGGTAGAAGCCGAGCCCTGTCGGATCTTCGGTGCTGCGGCGCTTCAAGTGATTGCCGGCTTCTGTATAGGAGCCGATGTAGAGCCAGTTGCCACAAAGAGTAGAACCATCAGCGCGCAGTTCCCCGAACTTGCTGAGTTGTTCACCACTCTTCCGGATTACCGGCTTGGGGTCTCTTGGGTCGGTAACATTGGTCACTGCCCAGCCGTTAATCTCCCTGGCCACTTCATCCATCGAAGGGCTGGCCGGATTGGTGTACCACCAGTTGAGGTTGAGCAGGGGATCGGGGAACTTCCCTCCTTCCTTCTGATAGAGCTCGCGAATCTTAAGGAAGAGCCTGCCCATGATTTCCTGATCGGGCAGAGCCTGTCCCGGCGGATCCACAGCCTTCCATTTCCACTGTGCCCACCGCGCTGAGTTGGTAAAGGAACCGTCTTTCTCTGCGAAGTTGGCAGCCGGAAGCTGGAAAACTTCCGTCTTCACGTCTTCAGGCTTTCTGCTGATCACATCCAGGATCTCGGGTTTCCAGAAAGATGCGGTCTCGATCTCGAAGTTCTCCGCCACCACGAGCCATTTCAGTTTGGAGAGAGCCGATATGACTTTTGCCGAGTGCGGGCCGTTGGCAACAGGGTTCATACCAAAGCTGATGAATCCGTCCATCTTGCCCTGGTACATGTGATCAAAGATATAAGCCCAGCTCCAGTTCTCCAGCCGGCCCGTCTCGTCTGCGGGCAGCTTGGGGTGATAGTGGTAGGCAAAGTCATTCTCTTCGGCTGCGCTCTTCCCGTAAAAAGCCTTCAGCTGGCTGACAAAAAACCTGTCGGTGTTTCGCCAGTAATTCATGGACGAGGGCCTGAGGGGTTGGGGCGTCACCTCATCGAGAAAGGCTTTCACGCTTTGATGATTGGCTTTGGGAATCGGGATATAGCCAGGGGTATTGTGATAGGCCATCCCATTATCCGTGCCGCCCTGGATATTGGCGTGGCCTCGCAGAGCATTCACCCCTCCGCCTGGCCTCCCCACGTTGCCCAGCAGGAGCTGCAGCATGGCTGCTAGGTGAATGAGTTGCACGGAGAAGCTGTGATGCGTCCAGCCCAGAGCGTATGTGATGGTTCCCGCCCGTTCTGGAGTGTAGGTGGAGGTGATGATGTCCGCCGCTTTCTTGAAGCTCTCAACGTCGCAGCCGCAGATTCTTGACACCATCTCCGCGGAGTATCGGGAATAGAACTCTTTCATTAGCTGAAACACGCTGCGGGGGTGCTGCATGGTGACGTCTACTTTGGCGAACCCTTTTGCGTCCAGTTCGTAGTTCCATGTGGATGCAGCGTACTCCTTCTTCTCCTCATCCCAGCCTGAGAAAAGGCCTGTGTTTTCATCGAAGTGGTAGGCGTCGCCGACGATGAAAGGGGCATTGGTGTGAAGTCTGACGTACTCCTCGTGATAGCGTCCGTTCTCGAGGGCGTATTTGATTAACCCGCCCAGGAAGGCGATGTCGGTACCCGCCCGAATCTGCACAAAGTGATCAGAGACCGCCGAAGTACGGTTGAAACGCGGATCCACGTTGACGAGCTTTGCCTTGCGCCTTCGCCGTGCCTCCATCACGAAGCGGAAACCCACCGGGTGATTCTCAGCCGGGTTTCCTCCCATGGCGAGGATGACATCTGCGTTGGCGATGTCCGTCCAACCGTTTGTCATGGCACCGCGGCCGAAGGTGGTGGCCAGACTGGCCACTGTGGGGCCATGTCATATTCGTGCCTGTTGTTCCAGAGGAATGATCCCGAGTCCGGCTCTGAACAATTTCACCATCAGATAGTTGTTTTCATTCGAGTCGGTGCACCCGCCGATGACGCCGACAGCAGTGAGCGCGTTCAGAAGACGCCCCTCGGAATCGCTCTCGATGAGTCGCTGATCGCGAGTGTTCTTCAACAGGTGCGCGATGCGGTCCATAGCCAATCCCACGTTTTTTCTTCCCACCTATCGCTTCCCGGGGCGCGGTAGCGCACCTTCGTCAGTCTGAGATCATTCACTATGTTGTGTTTCAGGGTAATTCCCTTAGGGCAGAGCGTACCCCGGTTGATTGGACTATCCGGGTCACCCTCCACGTGAACTACGGTAGAACCGGTGACGTTTTTTGATCGGTCGCCCAGGGTGTGGATGATCACGCTGCAGCTTACCGAGCAGTAAGGACAGATGGGATGAATGCTATCTTTAGTTGAAATTTGAAAAGGGCCCTGTCAGGGATGGGCTTGGTTGAAAAGCACTATCAAGGAGGAACCACTGATGAACAGCCTAAGGCCCAGCATTAGAAAATCCGGGAGGATGGGCCGGAGTAAAACTGTCAACAGGGAGGATCTGGCACGAATTCCCGAGGGAGTGGAGGAGATCAACACGCGGGTGGAATTGATTCAGATGCTCATTCCTTTAGGGCTAATGCATGTCAATGATTTGCTGCAACAAGAAGTGGAAACCCTAGCTGGGAAAAAATATGGACGGAAGGTCGACGGTCAGGTGCGATGGGGAAGTCAGCCTGGTTCGGTCTACCTAGGAGACCAAAAGCTCTCTATCCAAGTCCCCCGAGTTCGGCATTGCAAGAGAAAAGAAGAGATCCGGTTGGGAAGCTATGAGCGACTGCAGCGACCTCGAAATCAAGATGAAGGAGTGCTGAGAAGAATCTTGGCTGGGCTGTCGTGCAGGAACTACGAGCAGTGTGCCGAGGCAGTGCCGGAAGCCTTTGGTTTGAGTGCTTCGACGATCTCACGGCGTTACATCCGGGCAACCAGCAGGAAATTGAAGGATCTGATGGAACGAACTCTGGAGGAATATGACCTGGTGGCTTTGTTTTTGGACGGGAAAACGTTTGCCGAAGACAGCATGGTGCTGGCGGTAGGAGTGACGGTCGAGGGCCGAAAAGTCATGCTGGGGATGGTGCAAACAGCCACAGAAAACGAGAAAGCGTGCAGTGAATTTTGAGCGAGTTGGTGGAGCGTGGCTTACGCTATCAAGAGGGACTACTGGTGATTCTCGATGGAAGCAAGGGATTGCTTAAGGCAGTCAAGAAGGTCTTTGGGCCGGTAGTTTTGGTGCAACGCTGTCAATGGCATAAACGCGAAAATGTGGTGAGCTATCTTCCCAAGCGACAGCAATCAGTTTTTCGGAAAAAGCTGCAGAAGGCCTACGAAAAACCGACCTACCAAGAAGCCAAACGCGAACTCACCCTGGTGCGCAAGGAACTGAGGTTGCTCAACGAATCGTCGGTCAGAAGTTTGGATGAAGGGTTGGAAGAGACCTCGACCTTACACCGGCTGGGGCTTTTTCCTGAATTGGGGATCAGTTTGAAGACCACGAATTGCATCGAATCCATTCTCTCGCAGGTCGAGTCGAGAACGAGCAAGGTTGACTACTGGAAGAACAGTGAGCAGAAACACCGGTGGATGGCGACGGCCTTACTGGACATTGAGCCGCGATTGAGGAAAATTAAAGGGTGTCGGTATCTTGCGCAGCTGCAAAAACGGCTGAGAGAAACCGTCGCAGAAAAACCGAGAGTGGCCTTGTCGTTCCTTCGCACAGTGCCCAGCTTCGTTTTTGTATTAACTTCTTTGGGTGTATATTTAATGTGTCAGTGCCCGACCATAGGCGTCCGGCATGGGTTTTGCACTTAAGAAAACGCTAAAACATGATGGAGCAGGGTGTGGAGATCGAGCTGCCCAGGAAGAAAAAGCCGGCAATCGATATACATGCCCGGGTTATCGCTGTGGGTTAACCCCATGGACGTTCGTGTTTTGGGTGGGTGTGCGCCTAACAGCAAGGTGGCAGATCGCTTTGACACTGTCTCGTCGACCTCGGCTACCACGTTTACACGGTGCTGGATGGTGGTCCCTGGACCCATCCGGGAAACAAGACGTGACAGTCGCCCTGATACCGAGTGGCCAGAGTATTCCCCTGCCCACGGAGCCTTGACCATGAGGGCACGAAAATCAGGATCAACTTACCGCGCAAAATCGTCCAAGGAACGAGGCATTGTTTTGCTGGTCTCCATTTTGGCCTTGCTCCTACTCACCTTGCTGGGCCTGGCTCTCACCACCATGGGGATTGTCGCCACCAACATCTCCACCAACGCCTGGGAGAACAGCGAAGCCTTCTATATTGCGGACTCGGGGATCACCCACGCCAAAGCCCTCATCTTTGATTCGGCCACAGACCCAGACGTTTTTCTTCAGGCGGGAAATGGCATCGCCTGCGACGGTGACGAGTTGAGCGGCGTGGCGGTGGGCCCCATTACCTCGATTGCAGCCGGAGGCCATCCCTTCCCCCCGGGAGGCCGCTATGAAGTCCAGGTCTGTGATGATGACGAGTCGAATTTAAATCCTCCCGACTTCGATCCCAACACCGATATCAACGGGCGCTTCCGGGTACTCTCGACAGGCTTCGGGCGTAACGGTTCGGTAGCTGCATTGGAGCTGATCGTGGGCAGCAACGCCGCGCCCGCCATTCTGGTGGAAGGGAATCTGCGCATCAACGGGAATCCCAAGATCCAGGGGCAGAACGGAGCAGCCCAGGCCAATGGGCAACTGGAGCTCAACGGGAACCCGAAAGCAGAGCAGGCGTTCAATGCCGGCGGCGCTGCGACCATCTCAGGGGGCCCCAAGACCGGACCGCCTCCTGACTACGACGACGATCCTGCTGATATCAATTCGGGAGAAGAAGCCGTCGAGGCTCCGGACCTTGAGCCCCAGGACCTTCGGCCTTCTGCCGATTCCATTCTGGGAAGTGATGGGCTCATCAGAGACCAATCTGGAGCGGTGATTGGGAACGCCACAGGCGGACCCTGGAAGAGATGGTCCTGGGATCCGGGGGGACAACGCTGGGTGGCCGGCAACAATATCCCCCAAGGCACCTACTATGCGGAAGGAAACATCGATGTGTCCGGGAATCCGGGCATCAGCAGCCCACTTCCGCTGACCCTGATCGCGGAGGGCTGGATCGACATCTCGGGCAACCCCGATATCATTCCCAGCCTGACACAGGGAAGCGTTTCCTACACACTCGTGGCCGGAACCGATCTGAGCATCAGCGGCAGTCCCAATTTTCCCTCCCCCGGTCTGTATTTCGCCGGCGACCAGCTGAAAATCTTAGGGAACCCTACAATGAATGGACGGGTCATTGCCGCTGACAGCGACGATCAGCCTTTCCCCAATCCGGGTGGAATCAACCTGGTTGTGCTCTCGGGTGGCTTCATGGAGATTAGCGGCAGCCCCATCATCACTTTTGATGACGACTCCGATGGGCTGATCATTCCTACGGTAGCGAGCTGGCGCGAGTGCCGCGGAGCGGACCCCACCAACCCCTGTCAATAGTCCTTGCAAGCGGAGCTCAAGCGCTCCCCGAAAGACCACAGGAGTGTTGCCTAACTTATGGGCCCTAACGAATTTCAACTAAAAAAGGGATTGACTCGACAGATGCTGCGCGTTTCCGTAGTGTGGTCAATCTTAAGATGGCGAGCCTGCGCCAAAACGGGGGTGACATCGAAACCGAAGGCAGTCGTCAGCACTCCCCCTGCAGAGCTGATCTTCAGGAAGGAACGCCTTGAGATAGCCATATGCCTTCTTACTTCTTTAAACCTTATTCGTGATTTTGGCAAGTAGATTTGTGCTTGGGTGCCTGGTCAACTCAAAATCCACCTGTTCTTCAATACGTTCATCTATGCCCGCCTCACCCATGTTCGCTTTGTTGTAGGGCGTTCTGCAGAGCAGGGTGGGAAATTTCCCCTCCCCATCGGGAGGGTACACATCGGCCCATAGCACGATTCTGTCCCGCATCGCGGCCTCAACATCCACTTCTTTGATCACATGAACACGCACGCCAGCCTCCGTACGAGTAGCCCGTCCCCCTGTTGGATCAATCTGCCCTTAGGCGACGCTGGATCGCCTGCTCGAGCAGACTGGCCGCTAAGGCAGTACCCAACCCGGTGACGAACGCGACGGGTTGGATCCATTGAAAACTGATCGTTTTCAGGTACCGGGGCTCCACGTCAAGGTAACCGATCAGAGGTTCCCAATAAGCGACGGTAATTGCTGCAAAACTTCCGAGAATCACCCCCACGATGGTTCCCCGGGAAGTGGCAAACGGTACGAACAGCGCCATGAAGAACATGACAAAGATCGGACAGACCAAAAGGTTGGCGATCCGCTGGGTCATCTCCAGAAAGTTGCCGGGTACGTGCTTCATGACAAACGAACTCGTCAAGACGACGGTCACTCCGATTCCAAATGCAACGGCTTTGGCCGCGAGAATGTGAGTCCTCTCCGACATCGTCTGACTCCTGAAGCGGTCCACAAAATCGGTCAGCACGACTGCACTGATCGAGTTCACCCCCGAGTCGATGCTCGACATCGCCGCGGCAAACAAACCCGACACGATCAAACCGGAGAGCCCGACGGGCAGATGGTGGGAAATGTAGTAAGGAAACAGACGATCCGCGCTCTCCGCCAAGCTCCTTCCTTCAGGAAGCAGACTAGGATCGCTCTGAAAGTACCCGAGCAACGAGAACCCGACCAGCCCCAGCACGATCGCCACCATCGAACCGGCCACGGAGTTCATCAGAAAAGATCTGCGGGCGGCCTTCGCGCTCCCCGTGGACATGAACCGCTGAATGGCTGTCTGGTCGCTCCCGGCAGTACCGATCCACCACAGGGCCCCTGTCAGAATCGTTCCGATTACGGTCACCCGAACGTTCGGGTCGAAGCTGAACAGCAGTTGTGTATCCCAGTTCTCAGCCCAGGAGGTGGGAAACCAGTCAAAGCCTCCCAGACGAACCGTGACGGTCGCAACGACCAGGACCGCGCCACCGAAAAGCAAAAGAAACTGGAGCAGGTCGGTGATCACCACGGCCCGAAGACCGCCAATCGACGCATAGAGAAGGGACACGAATCCAGTCACCAGAACGACGACCGGGAGCCACTTCGCTTCGTCCTCGGGGCGGATGTTGAGCATCTCCAACATGGCGGACGAAGCCATGTAGATCAAAAGCGACATCCATCCCAGACGAAGTAAAACGAACAGGGTGGCAGCAAGCAGACGTACGCCCGGGCCAAGCTTGGTCTCCAGGAGCTCATAGGCGCTGGTCACCTTGTGCCGCATGTATACCGGGATCATTAGATAGCCGACGACGAGGTAAACGATCGGGATGGAGAGGATTGAGGTGAGCGTGGCCGGTCCGTGATTGATGTATTCGCCCGGGCTGGCGAGATAGCTGATCGTGCTGAACAGCGTGGCGAACAGGGAAATTCCCACCAGAAGTGGGTTCATGGACCGATTGCCGACGAAGTATTCATCGGTATTGCGCTGCTGACGACCGTAGTACCAGCCGATGCCGAGAGTGGAAGACGCATAGATCGCAATAACAATTCCGTCGATCCAGTGCAGGCCATCGTTCGTCACGCGCCAGTCCTCACAGAAACAGACAAGGAGAGTTGGAGTGAAGGATACCAGAGCTTTGGGTGAAGCGGTCAGAGAATCCAGTTTCCCCACCACATAGACTCGCCTCCAGAAAGCAACTTCTCATTCTCCAACAACCTAACCTGCATTTCCCATCACCACTCTACTGCATCGGCGGAATTATCCGTCCTGACCGCGTTGCGCTCCCTCGACCTCCTCGACGTACTGCACGAGTACGCCTGCATCGGTCTCAGTCGTGCGCCTTGTCAGGCCGGCCCTTCCGCCGCTTCGTGACGAGCAGTGATGAGAAATGCAGGTTAACAGGAAAAACGATGGAAACAATAGAACGGTTATAGTAAGTATGGGACACAATGGAACGGGTCATCGAAATCTGAGAGCAAACAATATGTTGATCTGAAAGAGAGGTTGAAGTGAGCCCAAAGGCGGAAAGCAAAAAACTCCAGTGGGGCGTGCTGGGATGTGCCGGCGTGGCGGAAGCGGTAATGGTTCCGGGCATTCAGCGCTCCAACAATGGGATGGTTTCAGCCGTGGCCAGCCGGGATCTGGACAAGGCCAGGAAATTTGCCCAGAAGTTCTCTATTGAAAAGGCCTATGGCAGCTACGAGCAACTTCTGAGCGATCCGGACGTTGAAGCGGTCTACATTCCTTTGCCCAACGGCCTGCACAAAGAGTGGACTCTCCGAACCGCGGAGAATGGCAAGCATGTTCTATGCGAAAAAGCATTGGCCTGGAATGCTCAGGAAGCTCAAGAGATGGTGGATGCCTGCCGCAAGCATGGTGTCACTCTGATGGAGGCTTACGCGCACCGATTTCATCCCCACAACAGACTGGTCAAGAAGCTGGTTGATGAAGGTAGGATCGGGAAAATTTTGGGGATGACGTCTATCCACTCAGCCGGAAGACCTCCATCACCGGACAATATCAGGCTCAGTAAGGATCTTGCGGGCGGTGTTCTGGGGGACAAGGGTTGTTATTGCTTCAACACGGCCCGATTTCTTCTGGAAACCGAGCCCACGTTGGCCTTCGCGAAGATCGAGTTTGGCGAAGAGAGTGGCGTGGATGAAAGGGCAACCGTCACGCTTCACTTTCCCGGCAATACAGTCCTCTATTTTGATTCGAGCTTTCGCCTGGCTCCGGGAAAATACTCTCAGGGTTACCAACTGCTCGGAGAGAGTGGAAGCATTACTGTTCCATCGGGATACGCTCAGCTGGACACCTATCGTCTGGGCAAAGTCGTCGATACTTCGATCTTTGTTACGGATCACGCCATTCCGGGTCAGGAGGATTCCAGGACCGAGCAAATCGCGGTCAAAGGGGAACACCAGTGGCAGCTCGAGGCGGAATTCTTTGCTGGTCTGATTCTGGCCGGTGAACAGCTCAAGTTTCCGGCCGAAGACGGGCTGGCGAATATGAAAGTGCTGGACGCCATCCACAAGAGTGCAAGGGAAAAACAGCCCGTAACTATAGGGGTCTGACCCCTACTGGTGCCAGAAAGAAATCCATGGAATCAAAGAAAGCGACGGGATCGGAATCCATTCAACAAGTTGCCGTCTTGGGCCTGGGAACTATGGGACACGGCATCGCACAATCCTTCGCCCGGGCCGGCTGCAGTGTCCGATGTTACGACGAGCTGGCTTCCGCTCGTGAAGCACTCCTGTATCGGGTTCGCGCAAATCTAGATCAGATGGAAAAAGCTGGAGTGGGGAGCCCGGAATCCACTGATCAGACCCTTGCCCGCATCAGGATCTTCGAGAGCGAAGGGGAGACGGTCCAGGGCGTCCAGTTTGTAACGGAGGCCGTTCGCGAGGATCTGCAAGTCAAACAGGACCTCTTTACCAGGCTCGAATCCCGCATTCCCCGGGAGGCCATCCTGGCCACCAACACTTCCAGCCTCCGCTTGAACGATATTGCGGCCGGGATGCACAACCCGGAGCGAGCCGTGGTCACTCACTGGTTTCATCCACCCCACATCGTACCCGTGGTTGAGGTGGTCCCCGCAGCGGCAACCTCCGAGCAGACACTTCGGGACACCGTTGCACTGATGCGCCGGCTGGGAAAGGAGCCGGTGCGGCTCAACCAGGAGATTCCGGGCTTTCTGGTCAACCGGGTCCAGGTCGCCATATTCCGAGAGGTGTGGGACCTCCTGGACCGCGGGATCGCCACTGCGGAGGACATCGACAAGGCCATTCGAGGAACCATAGGTTTTCGCCTGGCTCTGTTGGGTCCCCTGGAGGTCAACGACTTCGCCGGCCTGGACATTGTGGCTCGTACTTTCGAGAATCTCGTTTCAGAAATTCGCTCCGACTCGAAGCTTCCCCCCAGGATCCGGAAGCTGGTCGAAAAAGGCCATCTGGGAGTCAAAACCGGCAAGGGGATTTACGAATACACGACTCGGTCCATCAAGGAAACCCTTGCCCGGCGGGATGGCCGCTTGCTGGAGCTGGTCAAACTGCTCTCCCCAGAATCCGAAATTCGAAATCCGAAGCAGGAGAGTACCTGGACGGCTCCACGTCGGCAGCGGTAGAATAGCGTCCGGCTGAAAAAGACTACATTAATCAATACGAGAGGGAAGGAACGGGTGAATCGAAAGGGCGGCAAACTCACTGGCGGGGCTCTCGACGGCCGCAGAGCTCTATGCATGCTACTATGCGTGTTGATGAGCGGAGCCCTGATTCATGGATACCCAGCGGAGAAACCCACCAAACCATCGGTCAAGATCGAAACATCCATGGGCGCAATGGTTGTCGAACTGGAACTGGAGAAAGCTCCGGAGAGCGTTAAGAACTTTTTACAGTACGTGGACGAAAAGCATTTCGACGGAACCATCTTCCATCGCGTGATCAAGGATTTCATGATCCAGGGGGGCGGGTTCACAGAGGACCTGGGGCGCAAGCCAACCCGCGATCCGATCCCGAACGAGGCCAAAAACGGCCTCAAGAACGAGCGCGGGACCCTGGCCATGGCGCGCACCTCGGACCCGCACAGCGCTACGAGCCAGTTTTTTATCAATCACCGTTACAGCAGTTTTCTCGATTATCCCGGGCAGGACGGATGGGGATATGCGGTTTTCGGAAAGGTAGTCTCCGGCCTGGACGTTTTGGACAGGATCGCCTCCGTCAAGACCACCACCCGCAGCGGAATGGGGGATGTCCCGGTTGAAACCGTCCTGATCCAATCGATCACGCGAGTCGAGTCCGAGAAGTAAGGTCCGCTGCAAGAAGTCGCGGCATCCCACCCTAGAACAGGTCCTTGACGTACTCGATGATCCCGACCATGGGGATGAGGGTCAGGACCACACCGGCGACCAATACGCTGCTCCACAAAGGCCATCTCATGCGCAGGCTCCCGGGCAGGTGCCTGCGATCCGACCAGAGCATGGCGAAACACCACAGGCCGCAGGTCAGCCCGGAGCCCACCAGAGCGGCAGGCGTCACAATGACCACGGGGTCCTTTTCCACCAGCCAGAGCAAGCCCAGGCCCGGCCCGGCAACCCACAGCAGTGTCCAGAATCGGATGCGTCGAAGCGGAACCTTCCAGAGCCTGGGAAACAAGGCAGTCAGACACTCTCGTGTCGTCCGCGTGTATAACTCATAGGCACCATAAATGGTGCCGAAGAAGGCAAAGAAGATGCCGGTTTTGAAGATAATGCCGAGCAATACCTGGAAGAGTGGGCTTTGGCTGGGCCGAATCAGATACTGGGCCTGCACGCTGAGAAGGTCGAAGCCAGTGGGTACCTCGTGTCGGGGATACAGAATCGTGGCCCCTAGAACGGCGAAGCAGACCGTGAATACCAGGATGCAGAGAAAAGAGATACCAACGTCAATGCGCGGGGCCCGCAGCCAGCTCAGACCTCGAGCCGTATTGTGCGGCGCTTCAGAAATCTGCCTGGGTGGCCTCCCCCAACCCATCATTCCCCACGCCTTTTCCCGCAACATGCCCAGGTATCCAATATAGTCGTGGGTCCCACCGCCGATGGCACCCATATAGGTCACGATCTCCACCCAGGGGCTGCGCTCCCGGAATTCCTCAAACCTTTCCAACAGCCAGGATCCGGATAACCGACCACCCAGTTGGTGAATTCGCCAAGCATTTTGGGCAGGCCCCCGCCCAACCAGAAGGGCATCCAGACGATGCTCATGGGGGCGAGAAACCAGACAAACCAGCCTCTGGGCCCGGGGAGCTCCATCCAGCTATCTATGGGATGCCGTCCCGTCAATGTAATGAACCGGGCGCCACTGTAGACCTGAATACCCTTGAGAACCGTACCGGCTACAAGGCACCAGAAGAGCGAGTAGGCAAAGATCGCTCCACCCCGGGAGGCAAAGACGGTCTCCCCACTTCCGATCGTGGTCGAAGCGACGATCGCCCCCGGCCCGAAAATCGCCAGCACACCCCAAAGAGAACGATCCCGCAGTTGGGGAGACAGATCCGGGTAAGTAGCCGGAACATCAGCCATGAGAGCCTTTCGGAAGGAGGTTCCCCTTGTGAGTGAATGTGGGATTGTAGCCAGGCAAGAAAAAAGGGTCAAATGTGATATGTATATGTTTGGGAATTATAAATAAAGGTTGACAGACCCTAGCTGACCCTGTATGCTATTCCTATGATTAAGAAAGCACCAGGGCGATCCCACCGAGAAGGTCTTTCCCTTATTGAACTCTTTGAGATGTTCCCATCTGAGAAGGCCGCTGCCAAATGGTTTGAGGACGTACTTTGGCCGAACGGTCGATGCTGCGGGAAGTGCGGGAGCACCAGAACTCAGCCAGCCAGCCACAAGAAAATGCCCTACTGGTGCTCGGATTGCCGAAGCTATTTCAGCGTCAAAACCGGAACGTCCATGGCAAATTCCAAGGTCCCCCTTCGCAAGTGGGCCGTTGCCATCTACCTTTGCCTGACTAGCCTCAAGTCGGTCTCCAGCATGAAGCTCCACAGGGATATCAAGGTGTCTCAGCCTACGGCTTGGTTTATGTTGCACCGCATCCGCGAAGCCTGGAGTGACGATCCTAACGGTGACTTTGCAGGTCCAGTTGAAGTGGACGAGAGCTACTTCGGTGGCCGCCGCCGAAACATGAGCAACAGCCGCCGCAAGGCACTGGCCGATACGGGCCGTGGTCCTGTTGGAAAAACCGCCGTTTTCGGAATTAAGGACCGGGCCACCAAACAAGTCCGGGCCAAGGTCACACAGCGGGTGGACTCGGAGAGCTTGCAGGGATTCGTGAAGGATAACACCCTGCCAGGAGCCCAGGTCTACACGGACGACGCAACCGCCTATGATAGCTTGCCGTTCCCCCATGAGTCAGTCCGGCACAGCGTCTCCGAGTACGTTAACGACATGGCGCACACGAACGGCGTGGAGAGTTTCTGGGCAACCCTGAAACGGGCGCACAAAGGAACCTTCCACAAGCTGTCACCCAAGCACCTGAACCGCTACGTCCAGGAGTTCGCGGCCAAGCACAACATGCGGGACTCAGGAACGCTTGCGCAAATGCGGGACACGGTTGCTAGGCTTGTCGGCATGAACCTTCTCTACCGGGACCTGATCTCTGACAACAGCCTTAGCACTATCGCTCGTCCCTGATCGCCTGAACAGAGCCTTCGCCAGCTTCTCCGGGGTCGCTCCTTTGAGGTCTCGTTTGGGGTCCAACATCGGTGGTCGCATCGAGAGTTCCTCCTATGATAGCATGTGAGAAAAGTCTATTTAAGTGAAGTGGATAATCTAATGGTTCCGACAACTGAACATCCTCGCATCTTCCATGTATTGCGAAAAAACGGAAGTGAACTCACCTTCCATGCAGACACAATATGCGATGTTAATGGCCATGGGACTTACTTTCGCTTCAAACGCGACGGGGAAATAATCGGAGAAGCACAAGGCGATATGCACGCGTGGTGGCTGGACGACGGCGCACCCGGGAAAACATATCGAATTGAAATTCCTGATGGTAATTTGATCGTCATCGTTGCGGATACCAAGGAACGGCCGAAGGATGTTCCTTCTTCATGCGAAATCTTCCGTCGCAGCGGAGAGATCGTGGCAACTATTTTTACTGACTACCACACGTGGTCGGTTGATGGATGAGTTCCAATCCTGAGCTTCAGTCTCAGATACTCCATACCCCGATCCCCTTTGATCCGGTTGCAATTCCCGCACAGCAGTTGCAGGTTTTCGATGTGATCCGTCCCTCCGTCGTTACGGGCGATGATGTGATCTACTTCCAAGTTGCGTAGCTCGAAGTGAGTCCGACACCCGTTACAGTGGCCTTCCTGCTCCCCGTAGATCTTCTTTCGGTTGGCATCGGAGTTGTGCCTAGGGATCGTTCCCAGGTCTGTTCGTTTGGGAATGTCCGTGCGGTGGATGACCTTGGCAAACAGGCCCAGTTCGTCATGCATTCTCTGACGTACCAGCTCAGCGGCCTTGGGAGAGATGTCGATTCCTGCCCAGTGACGCCCTAGACTCTGTGCAGAAATACAGGTTGTGGCACACCCACAGAATGGGTCTAGCACCATATCTTCATCATTGGATGAAGCCTTGATAATTCGGTCTAGTAGGGCCAGCGGCTTCTGGGTCGGATAACCCACACGTTCCTTAGCTTGAGAGTTAATTGGAGGAAGGTCGTCCCAAAGCGTGTCCACGGTTTCCCCCTTCAATTCATCTAGAAAGCGTATGCGCCTTAGACGCTTGGACTTGTCGCTTGGAAAATGTATTCTACCCTCTCGATCCATCTGCTCCATGCGTTCACGTGAAACCGCCCATCCGTTTTTAGGTGAATTGTATCCCTTGTACTCGTAAACCAAGTTGGGTCTAGGCGACGGGCTTGTGAGGTTGTCGAGATGATAGCGTCTCCCACTGTGATCGACGTGGGTGAATTTGGATGCTATGTAGGCGGGGTTGTTGGGTCTATACTGTCGATTCAAAACAGTTTCTGAGGAACTTGAATAAAACAGAAGTATGTCAGAAGTAACGCCAAACCTAATGGCTGTATTCTGCGTTTCACCGCGTCCGGCCTTCCTCTTCCACGCAATATCGTTCCTGAAGTTTCGGCGCCCAAATACGGCGTCCATGACCAGCTTGAGATAGTGGCTCATGGTGGGATCACAGTGTAGGTAGATTGAACCTGTTGGTTTGAGAATCCTCCTCATTTCTAGAAGCCTAGCCGACATGTAAATCAGGTAGGACTTGTCGCTGTCCGTCATGGCAACCAGCAGAACTCGGTAGAGTGCCGGGTGCTTGGCCTCGATCAGGTTCACCCACTCGACGTTGATGTCCGTGAGGGTCCAGGTGTCCTTGAATTCGGCTCCAGCGGCCTTGGAGCCAATCGGGGCGGCATAATCCTGATTGGAGTTAAACGGAGGATCTAGATAGATGAGGTCCACGGACTCGGAGTTTAGGCCGCGCATGATCGGCAGATTGTCGCCGGTCCAGATGGTGTGGTTTTTGAAGTTGGCAGGCATCCCGAAGGATGTTACGCTAGGCGGGTTGATTCCGTCAACCTTTATTTATAATTCCCATATGTTTCTATGTCCCTGTCGATTCTTACCAGAAAGGAGCCACGTATGTTGAACATGAACCCGTTTTGTAGAAGTTGTTCTCTTCCCCACTTTCGTGACCTCTATTGGATATTGGTTCTTGCCATCGGTTTTGTCCCGGGGAGGGTAGGTGCCCTCGAACAGAAGCCGACTGGCGATCCACGCATCCTCTCTCCAGATGCCAGGCTGGAGAAGGTGTTCTCTGAGGCCTTCTTCACGGAAGGCCCAGCGGTGGCACCGGACGGTAGCGTGTACTTTAGCGACATCACCTGGACGCACCAGTCCGGGAGGTACTGTCAAGTTAACCGATTTGGTGTCTAATCAGCGCCTCGGCCACTCCCTAAGTTGTTGATTCTACATTCGACCGCCGACCGTTTTCGCCTCCAAAACCCGAGAATTCCACTTAACTTGACAGTACCGATGGAGGTACTCTTATGGGCATTGGAACATGGCAAATGGTCACTGGTCAGAGATATTTTGGCTTGGGGTGAGCCGCTGCAGGAGGCACAGGAAGAACCCTTCGAGGAGCTGTCGTGTTTTTACAGGCGCTTGGAGAAGAATAGCCGACTCGAATCCTATTTTCGCTCGGCCTCCCTATACATGCAGCGAGATCGAGTGATCTTCACTGGATATTTGACACACGAGGAGCTTCGCTACCTGTTTCCGTGCTGCGATGTGGCTATCTTTCCGTCGACGGTGATCGAAGCCGGTCCACTTGTTTTTCTGGAGGCTCTGGCGTCATCTTGCTTCCCCGTCGGCACCTATTTCGGCGGGATGCGTGCCAGCATCGATTCTGTCGCCGGGCGTTTGTCGCCTGCGCATGCAAAGTGCATGAAGCTGAGCCCCGAGCCAGAGGATACGGTCGCAGACATCATCACCAACGTGCCCAAGGCACTGGTGGTAGCTGACAGGTACCGTGATGCCCTGCGCGACATCGCCGTGCGGCGCTGCGACTGGGAAAACGTGGCGCGCCGCCTCACTCGCGAGCTGCGGTTACTGGCAAGGCGCTGAATCATCAGAATGGAAGCCCCAACCTGGAACTTGGAACCTGAAAACGTCAAAAGGATACGTCATCGTATCAACTGAACCAGAGTACTTAGGATACTTGTCACTGAGGAGGTCAAAATGTTTTCAGTTAAGCGTAGTTTAGCATGCCTTCTTCTCTCTGGCCTCTGTGTAGTCGTCAGTTCGGCGACAGGGGCGCCGACTCAGGCCAAGTTTCAATTCCCACAAACCCTGGCAGGTCAGCAAGCCGGCCTCTTTGACTACACAGCCATGATAACCCTGCAGAGCAACAGTGCCAACCCATGCTCGATCTTAGTCGAGTACAACCAGGGAGCCGGTGTGAGAGCGGACATGCCCTTTCTGACCAACGGGCAGGACCGCGGCAATAATTTTCCCGACACCGTTCCGCCGAATGGAACGCTGGAACTGGAGATCACCCTAGACGGGGCGGGGCTTTTTGCCGGCAATGTGACCATTTATGCTCCGGACCCTAGCTGTGCCGCGAGGCTCAGCGCGAAAGGGGCCTACTGGTGCCGCTCCGTTTCGGACGGGCGACTTGAAGAGGTATTTTCGTTTCGCCCCGCCAAGTCCGCACCGCTTGGTTCCTGCACAACGGGAGCGGTAAACTTCGATCCCGACGGCTCCGACAGCTTATCCAGAATTCCCGGTTTCTCTTTTGTAGGCAATCCTCCCTCTGATCCGCTACCCCAGGGAACGGAGCTTTGCCTCCGCCTTTACGATAACGGAGGAACCCTAATCGATGGACCGAACTGTTTTCCTTTTACCGGAAAAAGACAGGTTGGGCTTCTCAACGACTTTTTTCCCAGTCAGGAACCTTTTCAGGGCAGCTTTGAGGTGTGTTCTCAGGGTGAAAATCGAGATCTCTCCGTGAATACCCTGATGATAGAAGTGGACCAATCGGGAAGTGATGTTCAGTTAAGCACCATTCCTCAGATAATAAAAAACCTTGAGTGCACTCCGCACAAAAATGCCCTGTGCCTGCTTGACGACCGGTTCCAGGTCGTGGTGGTCTGGCCGAGACTGTCCCGGGTTTAGTTGAAAGTTGAGAGGCGGTTCGTCCGACCGACTCGTTAGAATCGGGTTGGTCAACAACCTTTTAAGGAGGAACCGCCATGAAGAAATCATATCGAATTGTCACCCGGAAGAACAGTCAGGGGCTGGCTGATTATCTGGCCCAGAACGGGCAACTGTTGCTCCCGATGGTGGAGCTGATCGAAGCCTCCCGGATGGCCATTGACGAGTTGATCGACATCCTGGGGCGAGCGAGCATGGAAGCGGTCTTGCAGCTTTCTGCCCGAAGTGTCGCCGGCGAAAAGCAACAAGGGCGCCCAGGCAAGCAGGTCGTTTGGTACGGCACTCAGCCAGGGCGAGTCAGACTTTCGGAGCGGCAAGTGCGGGTTCGAAAGCCACGGCTGCGCAAGAAAGGCCAAGGTCGAGGCGGGGAGGTGGAGATCCCCGCCTATGAGGCGATCAACCGTAACGGGGAGCTGGGCAGCCGCATGCTGGAGATCTTGACGTGCAACGTTTCCACGCGCCACTACAGCCGCGTGATCCCCCAGATGGCCGACACGGTGGGAGTCAGCAAATCGTCCGTGAGCCGTCAGTTCATTGAGCAGAGCGGCCAGCAGCTGGAGCAGCTGGCCGAGCGACACTTTGATGACGTTGAGTTTCTGATCATCTACATCGACGGCCTGGTCTTTGGCGAGCACCACGTGATCTGTGCCGCCGGCGTGGACTCGGAGGGCCAAAAGCACGTGCTGGGGCTGCGGGAAGGGGCCAGTGAAAACGCCGCCACCGCTACCTCCTTGCTGGAAGACCTGGTGGAGCGAGGCCTGGATTCCGGGCGACGCTATCTGTTTGTGATTGACGGCTCCAGGGCCCTGCGATGTGCCATTGACAAGGTCTTTGGCAAGGGCAGTCCGGTGCAGAGATGTCGTCGTCATAAGATTCGCAACGTGTGCGATCGATTGCCGGACGATCTGGCCGAGCAAGTCAAGTCAGTGATGCAGGCTGCTTATCGGCTGCCCTGGGAAGAAGGGAGGGTTCGGCTCAGAAAGCAGGCGGAGTGGCTCGAAGGGCTGCATCCCGATGCGGCAGCTAGCCTGCGAGAAGGTCTGGAAGAGACCTTCACCATCAATCGACTCGAGTTGTCTTCCTCCCTGCGCTTGTGTCTGGCCAGCACCAACCTGATTGAAAGCCCTCACTCTGGCGTGAGGATGCGGACCCGTCGAGTGAGCCGCTGGAAAGATAGCCAGATGGTGCTGCGCTGGGTCGCCTCAGCCTTCCTGGAGACGGAGAAGAACTTCCGGCGCATCCAGGGCTACCAGGACCTCTGGATGCTGAAAGCCAAACTCAGAGACGAGGTTTCTATGGACGCCAAACGAAAGGTGGCTTAAGATCGTGCTCAACCTGAACCGCCCTTCACTTTCAACTGAGTTTGGGGCAGCCTCCGGGCCCGGATCGCTTCCCGGGAAAAGCCAAATGCCGGGACGGTAGCACTTCCAGGTTGAGGTGACATGCCAGGAGCAGTTTCTTGCAGAACTTTACACACCACTGAGAACCCCGCTTTTCACTCAGATCGTGTTTCTGACGTTAGTGAGGGAAGTAATTGGTGTGAAGTCAACTAGTTAGCACTGCTTTTCTCGGTAAGCAGATAATCTGGCATCCTGTTTGCGGGCAGTAAACTCCGAAGAGTAGGGGAGGTAGAGTCCAGCAAGCAGTAACACCCTCTCCGATTTGCTAATATCGGGTCTCTGAGGGGTTGCGTTTTCGCTTATTTTTGCTTATAAGAATGGCTGTTTAGAGAGGGGCCGAGATGATTACGGGTCGATTAAGAGATGGAATTGGCCCAATGTCCAGTCGAAGGACGTGTGGCAAGAGCATGGTACCAGACCAGGTGAAGCCATTACCTGCTCCTGTGGCACAGTCTTCCAAGTTGTTAATGCTCACTGAGAACCGTAGTTTTTTGGACACCCGCCGGTAGTTAACTCAACATCATCCGCACCGCAGGTGCGCGTTTCATCATCCGCGCTTGAAAAGCGCGGGGCCATTTTTTCCCGAACAGTTGGTGTAGTGTCTGGGGGCCAAAGGTGGAAAGGACCTCGACCCTTTGACCGAGAATCGAGGTCCGGTTGTGGCAACCCCGTTACAAGTGGAGAACCACCACAGACTTCACTGTAGCCTGTCATGATCCTGGGCTGTTGTCCAGTTCCGCCGGGACTGGACTATGGCCGATCCGCTGGTTGTTTTCCGCCTCCGCTCGTGCCGCGCTGCAGGCTGCGGTGCACTGTTTTGGATCTGTCGCCGTTGCGGCCGAGGCCATCGCTATTGCAGTGTGCGCTGTCGGCAACAAGCGCGCCGCCAGCAGTGCCGGGAAGCCAATCGGCGGCATCAACAGTCCCCCGGGGGGCGACTGGATCATCGAGACCGTCAGCGCGCGTATCGGCGGCGGCCGGAGCGCGTGACGGATCAAGGTAGACGCGAGGATCGCATCTTCGTCAGCATGGCTGCCGTAGCCTCCCTCCAGTTCTCCCTGCCGGGAAAGGAGGGGGAGCCTCGAAAGGAGCGCCATGTCCCATCCCATGGGGAGCGTCCCCGCCGTTTTCGGGTTCGCTGTGTCGTGTGTGGTCGGTCCGGCCACTGGATCCATCTGTTTCGGGAAGGAGGGTGAAGCATGATCGATCGAGAACTGCTCGCCCGAATCCGCCATCTTTTCCATGCCGAACATTGGAAGATCGGGACCATTGCTGATCACTTGGGGCTTCACTGGGAGACCGTGCGCCAGGCTCTCCAGACCGATCGCTTCAATCGCCAGAAGATGGAACGGCCCCGTCTGACCGATCCCTACCTTCCCTTTATCCGAGAGACCCTGGAGCGCTACCCTCGGCTTCGTGTCACGCGTCTGTTCGAGATGCTGCGCGCCCGGGGCTACACGGGCTCGGTCGTGCAGTTGCGGCGCGTGGTGGCCACGCTGCGCCCCACCCCTCGGGAGGCCTTCCTGCGTCTGCGGACCTTCCCGGGGGAGGCGGGTCAAGCCGACTGGGCGCACTTCGGTAAAGTCCGGGTGGGCCGTGCCGAGCGCATCCTGTCCTGCTTTGTGTTCACCCCCTCCTATTCGCGGGCGCTGTTTCTGGAGTTTTGTTTTGACCAGCAAATGGAAAACTTCCTGCGCGCTCACATCCACGCCTTCGAAGACATCGGTTGTCCACGCACCATCCTGTACGACAACACCAAAAGCGTCGTGTTGGAACGTCGGGGCGAGGCTGTTCACTTTCATCCGCGCCTGTTGGAGCTGGCCGCCCATTATCACTTTGCGCCACGCCCCTGCCACCCCTACCGGGCTTCCGAGAAAGGGCGCGTCGAAAGAGCCATCTCCTATGTGCGCCATTCCTTCTTCGCCGCCCGTCCCTTTAGCACGCTCTCAGACTTCAACCGTCAAGCGCTCCTCTGGCGCGACCAGGTAGCGCATCGTCGGCCCTGGCCCGGCGGCGATGGGCGCACCGTCGAGGAAGTGTGGGAGGAAGAAAAAGCCTTCCTTCTTCCCTTGCCGGCTCATCGCCTGGAAACCGATCTGGTTCTGCCGGTCCGCTCCCGCAAAACCATCTACATCCGTTTTGATTTAAACGACTATTCGATCCCGCCTTCGGCCGTGGGCCGGCCCCTGACACTGGTGGCCTCCGAGCAGACGGTGCGCATTTTGGACGGAAGCACCGAGATCGCCCGCCATCTCCGCTCCTATGACCGCCACGACGTCCGCACCGATCCGGCTCACCAGGAAGCGCTGCTGGCGGAAAAACGCCAGGCGCTGGGGGCCACCCCCGGTGGCCGACTGCTGGCCGCCGTTCCGGAAACGGAAACCTTGCTGGACGAGGCCTTTCAGCGCGGAGAGCCCACCGGCCGCCAGACGGCCAAGCTGGTGGAACTCTTGGATCTCTATGGGGCCGAAGAGCTGCAGGCGGCGGTGCGTGAAGCCCTGCAACGGGGCACCCCGCGCGCCGCCTCGGTGGCCTTTCTGCTGGGCCGGCGCCAGCGCGCTCAGGGGCGAAAGGCGCCTCTACCCATTGAGTTGCGCCAGCGTCCCGAACTGGAGGACCTCTATGTCCAATCCCATAACCCGGAGACCTATGACGAACTGGCTTCCGATGACGACGAATCCTGATCTGATGCAGCTTTTGCACAAGGCCGGTCTGGTGACGCTCGCCGGTGAGCTGGAGGATTTTCTGGCCCGCGCCACCAAGGGGCGCTGGTCCCCCCGTCAGATCTTGGAGGAACTGGCTCGTCGGGAGCATGAGGAGCGAGCCCAACGCAGTCTCAAGCGGCGTCTGCGCCTGGCCAAGATCGGCCGCTTCAAGCCGATGGATGACTTTGACTGGAACTGGCCGACCCGGATCGACCGGGAAGTCATTGAGCGCGCCTTTACCCTGGACTTTATGGCCGGTTCAGCCTCGATTCAAGACCGGCGCCTGACCGTCACATTGGTCAACCCTTCGCTCGACGCACCCATTGAGACGGCCATTTTGCTGACACAGGCTTCGACTAGGGAAGCGAAAGCCACCGTCCTCACCCACACCGATATGCGGGCCGCGAACACCTTTGATGCCCCTGACCAAGTGGTCCCCGAACCGCTTGCAGTATCACTGAGCGGGGACCGAATCAATTTCAGCATGCCCAAGCAGTCAGTGGTGGCACTCCAAGTCCTTCTGGGTTAAAAGCTGGCGGCGGCTTGGTGTTTCGATCTATCCACCAAGAAGTTCATCGTGCCCCGAAGGACACCTCAAAGCCATGAAAATCAAGGTAAAGTTGACTGGTTCTCTGCGAGATGCAGAACACACCGAACAACGAGAACCTGGAACTTGGAGGACGTGTTGCCCAAATCATTGGTAATTATATACTTGAAAAATAAAAGCGGAGGGTCTATGCTGGCCGGATGCGTAAGTTTGCAAACCTTCTACGGTGGGGCTATTTCGTCTTATCCGAAATTATTGGGTTTGGAGGACATCCAGACGACGCGAAAACATGGGGTCGGTGGTTAGCTATGTTAGAGCCCATTCTGGACATCCCGGTAGTTCGCGTTTTACTCATTGTGTCGGGCGGGATCGTACTCACATACCCGCAATGGTTGCCTCGTATTCGCAGTCTTTGGGTTAAGCAAGACCCGGTACTACCCGATATGCCGATCCGTGATGCGATCCACCACCTTGTTTCAACGGTACCGCACTCATTTGATCGGTCGAGCTATGCCGAACGAGCAATGTTCAAGCAAATCCACCAATGCATGTGCAATGGTGATATCCTTGCCCGGGGAGCTACTAGCGAAGGTGGAACGCTACAGAAGATCCCCCCAAAGAAGTGTAGAGAGCTTTCCCCCCAAGAAGTAGTGGTTCCACGGGTCCCAGCTACTCCCGAAGGAATCAGGTTTTCTCTTTTCGATGCAAAATCACAAGTCGAATACAGCAATTTATGGGTGGATAGCCGCGACATCTACAAGTTCTGGCCGAAGATCAAGAAAGGGGGAGAGGAATGAACCTCTCCCCCAAGATGGTCCTAGCGAAATCTCTCCTTGAAGTAGTCCCGGACTTCATCGACCACTGCGTTCTCGGTCGAGCGGGAACTGCCACCCACGAAACCTCCAGAAATCTCCCCATCGAAATCTCCCTCGAACACCTTCTCTCCGGTGGCCTTATTGAACATGACCACGCGCAAAGAGACATAATCGTTGTTACTAAAAACGCAAGCAACCTAGCCGATAAGTTCCATCTTACGCTGACCTTCACTGACAAGGGTGAGTGCAGATCAAAGGTGGATGGCAAAGGAGAATATCTGCGTTGGCAGGTGTCCAGAAAATCCCTGGAGGAGATTTTCTTCTATGGCTTATTCGAGAAGTAACGCCAATAATTCAGGCGACCAGCTTCCGGTAGGTGAGGTTTCCAGTGTTCATAATCCTCGCCATGGTATCCGGGAAGATGTTCGGGTTGTCGCGGTTGTTGTATCGCCATTCCAGCTCCTCCAGGTAGCGGTCCAGATGCTTTGCGCTCATCTTGTGGAAGGTGCCGATGATGGAGCGCTTGAACAGGCTCCACACGCCCTCGATGCTGTTGGTATGCACGTCTCCCACGACCCACTGTTCGGCAGAGTGGTTGACCATCTCATGGCGAGTATCGTGATCGGAGATGCCCAGGTAAGACTTCAACTCATCCGTATAGATCGCCTCGGCCTCGTCCTTGACGGTGCGACCGATGAAGGCATGGATCGTGTGGCGCCGGATGTTGGGGACGCGCTCCACTCGGATCTGGCCTCCGCGCTGGATGGCTCCGGCCACCCACGTCTTGTTGCCCTTGTAGGCGCGGCCCCTGCCTCGCGTCTTTCCACCGACCAGCGTTTCGTCCACTTCGACGGCCCCAACCAGCGTAGGTCCGGTCAGCGGGTCGTTGCCCATGGCCTCGCGGATGCGGTGGCACAGATACCAGGCTGTTTTGTAAGAGACGCCCAGGGTGCGGTGAAGCTGGTGAGCCGACATGCCTTTCTTGGACACGCACATGAGATAGACGGCCAGGAACCACGTCCGAATCGGCAAGTGGGAATCGTGCATGATAGTTCCCGTCGTGACGCTGAATTGGTAGCGGCAGGCAACGCACTGGAACTTTCCCCCAACAGGGAGTTCAGGAATGCCGATGGTGCCGCACTTAAGACAGGCCACGCCATGCGGCCACCTGATTTTCTCAAGCGTGTCGCGGCATTTTTCATTGCAACTGTAACGATCCATTAAGGTAATAAGATTCATGGCTCAACCTCCTAAGAAAAGACACAAGGTTCCCAAGGACATCTCCAGCCGGACCGGGCACGACATCATGGAAATGATCTTCGGAAAAAGGGTGATGAAAGAAGTGGATTCTTTGGTGGAAAAAAACGCTAAAGATGTTGAAAATAAAGGTGTTAAATCAATCACAAAGGGATTATAATACTTGACTTATTATTTTTCAAGTATATAATTACCGAAAAATTGAAACGCTTACGGAACAACTAAATTCGTATACCGAAGGGGTGACACGATAGAACTCAGTTTTGAGGACCTAGGGAAACTTGGAATAAGGCTGGGGACTTGTGCTCAAGCGTTACGTGCCAAAGGAACACCGGAAAGCAGCATTGGACGAGGTGACGCGGGCAATGGCACCTAATCACGAAACCACTCATTGAGACGCTCTTCAGGTGGGGCCGCCAGGCAACAATCCGGGTGTAGTTATGGCTCCCGATAATCGCTTGGGGAGTGACACCACGGCTGCCGTGCGACTTTGATTTTCGGGGTGCCGTATTTGTTATATTGATAAACAGGCTTTCCGTTTTCTCCAACACAAGAGAACGAATCCAGATCCTCGGGTAAATCTTTAAATCTATATTCGGCATCACCCGGCCTGCTGGAGTCTAGTGGAAGGTCGGGAACTGCCTCTTCGACATAGCGACAGGTAAAGTTTTCTGGATCAAAACCATCCTCCTTGATTCTCGCCTCCATCTCTTCTTTTGGAGTCATCATTTTGCTCCCCCGTTTTTTCTCTAGATCAACTTTAAGCAGTCCTTATAATCTACATTCCTCATATCAACTTCGGAAGGACCTTTTCCGGTCTCCCCAGTGAATGACCACAACTTATCAGACCGCCAACCTTGCCTCAAGTGGTCTTTGGTCCTCTGTCCATCAAAAGCGCCTCTGATCCCTCGGTTTTCCAGGTGGCTTTTGGTCAAAGACCTGATCAATAGAGACACCTCCAGCGGTTCAATCAGAAACCCTCGGCGCTAGGCTGTCATCCATCTCAATCGATCAATCCGAGACAACAGCCCGGCCCATATATCCTTGCTTACCGCTACCTCCGCCATCTGAAACGTGACGATCCGGCTATGGCGGATCACCTTCGCTCCGATCTTGATCAGTTTGGTCAACAGGCTGCGAAGGGACCAATGTTTGATTTTTCTGGGAAGGACTAGACGCCGTAGAAAATTGCCCAGGTTGCAGGCCAAGACAAACAGAGCCAACCTCACCTGATTCGGGACAAAGCGCTGGCAGGACAGGCGAGTCCGGTGCAACGCATACTTGCCTTCCTTGATCCACTGCTCGGCTGTGCCACGACCGTTATAGAAGTGAACCACCCCTGAGGCTTGTGCGCTCATATTGGTGACGATGAAACCCACCCTCGGAAAGAGTTCTCCGCGATGCCACTCGACCTTGGCAATCACCCGGCGAGGCCGGTCCCAACTGGCGGCTTGATATTGGAAATCGGCAAACCAAACGATAGGCTTTCGGGGCGGACGGCCCACAGGCCGGGTAAGCAGGTGTTCAATCTCCGCCTGAAGCACCTCGTTGGCAGGAAGCCGGATGGCATACAAAAAGCCCTTCTCCTCCAAGTATTCATAAACGTCCGGCTTGGCAAAGGCAGCATCCCCACGAAAGTATTTGCGGACTGTTTTCTTCTCGTAGCGAGCCACGATTGGTTCCAGCATCTCCTTCCAACCATCCGCGCTGTGAACATTGCCGGGCCGAAGCATTGCACCTTCGCAATCTCCGAACTGGTTGAAACAAAACAGGGGATGGTAGCAAGTACATCGGAAATGGCCGTTGTAGGCAGAGGCTTCCTGCTCGCCATGGACAGGACTGGCTGAGCTGTCCATATCCAGAATGATGCGTCGATGAGTTGTTTTCTCCAGCGCTCTTTCTACCCATCGGCCATTAACTTCCGAAAGGGCTTTGAGGTTCCCCTGGACGGACAGCATCTCGGTCTCAAATCGACCCATGGTGTTGGCGCTGGCGGCCTTCTTCTTGTCCATCTTCTTCCCGGTGATCCTCCGCATAGTCGGATCCACCGATAGACGATGGGCATCGTTGACATCTTCATAGCCAGCCAGTCGACTGTATACCGATTGGCGCAGCAACGACGCCAGGTCGTGCTGGATGTTACGCCCTGTCCGCGAATCGCGAAAAACGGAGGGAACACTATCGAATAACACCAACGCTTCGTCCAAATCACGATAGGCGAGAAGCCCAGCATCCGAGGTGACCTTAGCCCCATGAAATTCAAGCCTCAAACTGCCATCAAAACCGGCCTTCAAACCTTCGCCCTTTGGGTCAGCCATTTCTTGCTCCCTTTATGCTCTATATCTACTTTTATTATGTAGTTTACATCGATTAAGGCAAGCAATTTTGGTGTCCTATATAGTGAATGGGGGATGAATGAAACTGTAGGATTTCTCCTGCGACTCCAAGTGAAGATTGGAAGGGCCCTGAGAACTGATCAAGCGTGCCTTTCCACCTTACTCGCTGGACGAGAAATTAAAATCAAATCTAGCAATGATCAGCCACTTTCCAAGACGAAGTGGATCGTCTTGGAATCTCGCGGGTTCGCCACTGAAACGGAAGCTCGTGATTTTGGTGAGCAGCTTTAATCCATTGTACAGATCGCGGCACTGTGTTCTCACCTCGGCGCTGATGCAGGGCTGGACAAAACCATCGGCGGGGTCAATGAAGACCTTTTTCGATCAGAAGGCTTTCTGGAGCCCCATCGGCGGTTCGGGCCTACCGTATACGGCCTCTTAATTCTACCCGATGACGACAATACATTGTTTCTGCACATGGAGGCCGCCGTCACGGTCAAGGCGGATCCTGATCAATTTATTGGTGCAATGGAAGAACTTGCCGGGCAACTACCGCTCAGCGAACCTGCGGGTACTCCCGCTGTGCGACTCCTTAATCTCGCCCTAATTAATCCTCAGGTCCTCGCCAAAATTGTTCTTGCATTCTCGGCCATTGAGGCGCTCGGCCAAGACGAGACTTGGACTCCAGCACAAGTTGATTTGATAAAGAAGCTCGCTATCGCGATTGAGAATAACGCTGACGGGGATTGCGAACGATTAGAAGTAGCAGCAGCACTTCGACGCAGCCTGCATCGGATTGGGTTGCGACAAGGCGTTAAGCGTTTTCTGTGCTGCCATGGCATAGGTCATCTGCAGAAGGAATGGGACAAGCTCTATGGCCTACGTAGCGGCCTGTTTCATGGCACAGTGCCGCTGAAGGAGCATGAGATAAATCAACTTGCAGCCGACACCGTGAAGCTATGTAGCAGGATCATTCTTGCGCTCATCCAGCAAGACGGCATCAAGCTGCCCTCCGTTGCCAGCAAGCATTTCGGTGAAATCTGACGAACGTTACTTTTCCACTCGCATTAACTACCCCTGAAAACCCGTAGGCGTAGGATCGTTGTGTAACCGATCCTTTACGCAATCCAAGCCACTAACAGCAATAGCGGTACGGATCTTCGGCGACACGCTAAGAGTGCGGCGAGAGTTTACCGGTTGTTATGCCGAATCCTCTGCGAACTCACGGCGCAGCGTTGCAAGAACTTCGCCGAATGTCTCCTTGATGTTATTTTTCCCAGGTAGGGTCGAGAGCTGGCGCAGTAACCCATAAGGCCCCGTTTCCAGCTCCCGCCTCGTCAAACGCAGCATGCAGATTTCCCGCACTGCGCTTTCCTGTCGGCTTCACGAAAAGGCTTATGAGACCTATCGAGCTGGTTTGGCTATCCGCGGGGCTGAAAGCGCTGAACCCTGTACTGATCGTACAAGCCCAACCCCTGATACAACCACCGCCGACTCCACCTCTCCCAACCGAAGCCCCGGAGTTTCCGGGCACGCATCAGATGCCGCCGCACCTTCTTTTCCACCCAGTCACGAATGAAAGAGAAACATCGACTCGAATGCCCTACCGCAAAGTAGTTGACCCAGCCTCGGAGAATCGGGTTGATCAGTTCGATTACCCGCCCTATAGGTTGGGATTGAAAGCGCCGGAAGATCTCCTTGAGCTTCCGCACCAGTGCCGTTCGCTTCTTCAGCTTGGGCACACAATGCGGCCGCCACCGTCCCCGCAAGCTGCGCACACGGTGGAACCCAAAGCCCAGGAATCCAAAGCTTTCCCCTTTGCTCAGGTCTACGATTCGACTCTTCTCTTCATTGATCTCGACTCGGAGTTTGGCAAACTCCTCCCGGAGCCGCTGGCGTACCGCCCGCACAAGCCAAGCATGCCGCCGATAGCCATCGATGAGAATGACCAGATCATCCGCGAACCGGGCATATTCCACATAGGTGTAGCGGCCACATCGCGTGACCTGCTTGGCCCGTTCCAGCATCCGATCCACGTCATTCAAGTAGAGATTGGCGATCAGCGGTGAGATCACTCCGCCCTGGGGAACACCTCGTTTGCCACTCGCTTTCACGATCAGCTTCAGCAGGTGCAGGATCTCTCGATCTTGTACTCGTGCCGCCACCTTCGCAAACAAGATATCGTGCCGAACGTTGTCGAAGTAGGACTTCAGATCCACGTCCAGCACCCGGGTTTTGTTCTCCACAATGGCTTGAGCTACTCTGTGAACCGCCTGATGAGCGGCCCGCTTCGGGCGATAGGCATAGGACCCCTCCTGGAAGTCCGCCTCGAAGATGGGTTCCAGGATCAGCTTGAGCGCCCCCTGGACCACACGGTCCCGGATGGTCGGGATCGATAGAACGCGAGCTTTGCCCCCGTCCTTCGGAATCTCCTGTTTCCGGACCCGCTGCGGCCGATACGTGCGTGAGGTCAACTCGTCCCGGATCTGCTCCAGAAACTCCTCCACTCCGCTCTCTTCGATGGCCTCAAAGCTGACCCCATCGATTCCTGGGTCTCCATTGTTCCTCTTGGCCAATCGATAAGCTTCACGAAGGGTTTCCATTTTGCAGACATGGACGTACAACCCCCAGAAACGCCAGAACGGTTCAGCCTTCGCCTTGACGTATATCCTCCGTCTCAGGTCTTGCAGATTGTCGGACGCCTTTGTCATCTCGTCCCTGCCTCCCCTTGTTGACCGAGGCACTACCGAACAGCTGGGTCCCTTTGCTCCACGGGCATTACCCTGCTTCACAGCTAATACAGACCCATCCGCCACCCTCTCGCCTTCAGTCCGACTTCCCGGTGTCTCCGGTTATACGGCCTACCTTCTCCGTCGATTTCCCGACGGGACGAGGAGGGCTTCTCCAGTTGCTTGGCGTGTCCTTGTCACCGTGCCGCCGCTACCACCCCGCCGGAGTGGACCACCGCCTCAGTCAGTCTGCGGTAACCCATGCTGCCTTCACCCTCCGGTTGTAGGCTCGGCCTCCGGGGCTTCGCACTTTCGGGGCCACCTCTGCGTTCGTTTGCATTACGGCCCGGTGACTCGCTCACCACCCTAAAGATGGCTTTGTCGATGGGCTTCAGAGTTTCAGTTTCCCTCCACCCTGCCATCCAAGCTACAGAGCTTCTGACTTTTACCCTGGCAGGACTGACTCCTACCGAACACACCAGCCTTAGCTGGACACACAACCGGATTTGCTGGATACCCTTGATGTTGGAGAACTCATCAGTTCCGTCTCCAACAGGATGATTGCCCGATTGAATCCAAGGCGTCCTTGAAACAATCCCGCTTCGTGGATCACGTTCTGCCTAGCTCGGAAGTCTCCCTCGGACGTTTCGTCTTCTCCTGTCATAACTAGAACGGCAAAGGAGGTCTTTGAGAGCATGTCTTCTAAAACGTCTCGAATCGTATGGCCAGCTCTTGCACCAATTTCATATGCCTCAACACGGTAGTCGTGCTTTTCGTGAAGGTGATCCTTCAGATCCCGCCACTGTTGATCTTTTCCGTGGCCGATGAACACCACTGGATGAGGTTTCTCTGGCGGCGAAAATCGAGATGCATCGACATCTCTCTCGAAGATATTGAAAACAGCTTCAATCTTTCCGCGATCCGGGGCAGATATTGTTACAATGGTGAAAGGGCCTGCGATAACGGCGATAACGTGGAGTTTGAATTCCACTTTACTTTTATCGCAGTACTGGCTGTAGACTGCTGCGCTTGAATATTTTCGATAGTCCGCGAAGAACTCTTCCTCTGAATCATAGGTCCATTCTGAATCGTCAATATCGGCACTCAGTGAGAACCGCATATCAGATTCATCGTTGGTGTTAGTCTGAGTGCGGAAGACCTGAATCGCTTCGCGCAACGTCTCGGCTGAGAAGCGAACGTTCGGGTACTCCTTCTCTTTTTTCAACATAGTTTTAGAAATACTGTCGGCATGACTACATTCTCCACGGTTTTCATTCCGATCAGGTCCGCTCCGGATCGCGCCGCCGTTCTCTCGACCATCGCGTCTGCCATGCTCATCGACTCCAATCGATATCAGGGCCACTATCGTACTCGATGCTGGGACGGTTTCTTTCCAACGTCTCCCGTACCCGCTCCGCAATCTGCTCGGTGAACTCGCCGGTACTTCTCGGCGCGGGATATGATCGTGGTCATTTCCCGTTGCTCTACCGTGAGGGCAAAGAGAATCTGTACCGCTTCTCGAATGCCTACCTGATCGAGACGCTCGGCTCCAGCAATCAATGGGTAACCACTTCCCGTAGCGTTGTAGCTATCACCCTTTGGCGCTTGCCCCATTGATATGTCGCACACAGCGGAGAGGATTCTTGTCGGGAATACACTCATCCCAGCAACCTCTCCAAATCCGTACGCTCCTTCGCGATGTCCTCCTCCAACGCCGCTAGCCGCCCCAAGATCACCTTCGGCGGGTCGTACTCCACCGCCTCGTATTCCACCTCCTTGTAGCGGTTGATGGAGAGGTCGTAGCCGTTGCCCGCAATCTCGGCCTTCGGCACCAGGAAACTCTGGTCGGTGCGTGTGCGCTTCGCCTCGGCCTTTCGATCCTGCCAACGGGCGAAGATGTCAGCTAGGTCGCTCTTGCCTGGCTGTGGGGTTCGCTTGTCATCCAGCGAGTAGCCATCCGCCTGCATATCGTAGAACCACACGTGGTCGGTGCCGCCGGAGTTGGTCTTGGTGAAGAGCAGGATGGCGGTGGAAACCCCGGCGTAGGGTTTGAAGACGCCAGAGGGCATGGAGACGATGGCGTCGAGCTTCTGCTCCTCGACCAGGATCGTGCGCAGGGTCCGGTGCGCCTTGCTCGATCCGAAGAGCACGCCGTCGGGAACGATGACGGCGGCGCGGCCGCCGGACTGGAGCAGGCGGAGGAAGAGCGCGAGGAACAGCAACTCGGTCTTCTTGGTCTTGACGACCTGCTGCAGATCCTTGGCGGTGGACTCGTAGTCGAGGCTTCCCGCAAACGGCGGATTGGCGAGGACCAAGGAGTACTTCTCCGCGTCATCGTCGTCGGTCTGGGCCAGCGAATCCTTATAGCGGATATCTGGGTTCTCCACGCCGTGCAGCAGCATGTTCATACTGCCGATGCGCAGCATGGTGTTGTCGAAGTCGTAGCCATGGAACGTGCCCTCGTTGAGGTGGCGCCGCGCCGCGGCGTCCTTGTAGATCGTGTCGCTGTGGTGTTCCACCAGGTGCTCAGACGCGGCAACGAGGAAGCCCGCCGTGCCGCAGGCCGGGTCGCAGATCACGTCCTTGGGCGTGGGGGCGGTCATGTCCACCATCAGACGGATGATGTGGCGCGGCGTGCGGAACTGGCCGTTCTGTCCGGCGGTGGCAATCTTGCCGAGCATGTACTCGTAGAGGTCGCCCTTGGTGTCGCTGTCGGCCATGCCGATGCCGTCGAGTTGGTCGACGACGTTGGCCAGCACACGGGCCGTGGGCATCATGAAGAGGGCATCCTTCATATGGCGGCTGTACGTCGAGCCCCCTTCGCCGGCGGCCCCGCCCTTCTGCCCGAGCGACTTGATAAAGGGGAACACCCCATCTCGCACCGTCTCGAACAGCTGCTCGGGGGCGGCGTCCTTGAAACGCGACCAGCGCAGCCGGTCCTGGTCGGCGGCGAAGATCGGCTCCTGGATGGGTGTGACGGTGCGCGCGGCCTTGCGCTCCTTCAGGGTATGTAGTTCGTCGAGCCGCTTGATGAAGAGCAGATAGGTGAGCTGCTCGATGACCGAGAGCGGATTCGAAATGCCGCCAGACCACATGGTGTCCCAGATCTTGTCGACCTTGGACTTGAGTTCACCCGTGATCATGATTGCGTTTCCCCCGGTCTCCATTGAGTCATCGAACATCCGCCACCGATCCGATCAAGCACAACTCCAGGAAGTAACAGCGGGCTCGGCGGGCGGGGTGACGATCCCTCGCCAGGCCAAACCATTATTGTCGGAGTCCGCGCGGCGGCTACCATCACAGCCAGAGCACGGGGGCCGGATAGCGTGCGATCAACGGGTCTGGCGTCACGATCGTCAGGCCGCGCAGGATCGCTTGCGACACCAAGCCCCGGTCGAACGGATCCCGATGATGCGGCGGCAGCAGTACGTCGTGCACCGCGTCCCGTTCGTCGTACGGCAGAGGTTCGATCTGCAGCCGCTGGCGGCGACTGGCGACGAACAACTCCGGGGATTCGGGAAGCGGCAACCTGCCAAGTCGATACTTGATCGTGATCTCCCACACCGAGAGAGCGCTGAGGTACACGGCGTTCGAGGGGGCACGACACTCCGTCCGGGCGCGTAGCGGCAGCCGTGGATCATCAGACAATAGCCAGAGAAACGTGCAGGTGTCGAGCAGGAGCGTCATGGCGACACTCCTGACCAACGCTCCGCGACGTGCCAGTGGGTTCCAATCCGCTGTTCGATCGCCTGCTGGGCGCGGGTGCCATGGCCGCCGAGCCACCGTGTGACCCGCGGCGCTTTCTTGTCAGTCCGTTGGTACTTAGCGCCGACTATCGACGAGCTGTCCGGCGGATGGATCTCACCCGTGTGTACCAACACGCCGGTATCGCACAACCGCTCAACGACGCCCGAAAGGATCCTCGCCTCCTCTAGTGTGCTCGCGATGAACAACACCGCTGTATCGTCCTTGGACTTCAGGATCCGTGCCCGGGGCCTGTCATAGGTGTCGCGCTCTGTAGGGAAGCTCAGCAACTGCAGTTCGCCGTTCGGCGTCATGCCATGGATGGCGGCCTCGACCTCTTCCTCATGCACCCGCCGGTTGCCCCAGTAGTGCGGCTCGCCGCGCCACCCCTCGACGAGCTCGATCTCGAACGTCTCCCCTCTACCGCTGCACTTGACAGCTTCCGCAGTCATGAGCTTCTCGCCGCCGACTAGACTGAGCGCGAACTGGCACTGCAGCGCGCAACCGGAACGCTCAGGCCACGACAGAATATCGGCGAGCGGCCCATTGGCCGTGACCCGCAAGAGGTTCGGCAGTGTTTCGGGATCACGCACCGTTTCAATCTGCCCAACATCCAGATCAAGCGACTGGCCGTCCCCCCACCCCGCACGATTCAGCGTGAAGTCGATCAGCTTCTTGCTCATCTGCCAGCAGCCATCAGGTACTTCTCGGCACATGCCACGAGTGCTTCCTGGTCCCCGGAACGCGGTTCCTGGAGGCGCGCGATCACGTCGTTCAGGTTCGTCGGCAGGTCCTCGTGATGCGATGGGTGATTCTTCTGGTAGTAGAACGCCCTGAGCCTGTTGGCCCACTGCCGTTTCGGTTGCTCAAAGGCGTCACCCTCTTCCAGCCCAGTCGATTTGCTCCAGTTGTCGGCACCGTCGCCCTCGAACGCGTCAAGCAGATCCTCCGGAAGTGGCTCAAAGAAGCTGCCCGGAACCACAAGGTCAGGGTCGGTGCCGATTGGTCGAGGCTCCGTCGGCGGCTTTGGCAACGGGCGAATCTCGGCGATGGGGACGTTGCGACGGCAGAGGATCACGGTCTCGCCACGTTCAACGCTATCGAGGTATTGCGAAAGATGCGACTTGGCATCGGCAAGGTTAACTTTGATCATGTAGTTATATTGTTGACTATAAACATGACTAACAGCACAACTACTATCAGACTATTCTACTGATTGTAGCCCGTCAAACGGTTGTGTTGCAACTTTGGCCGGCGGCGGCGGGTAACCTGAAGAGATCATGAAGAAGGTAATCCGGCCGGTGATCTTCAAGTGGCGACAAACGGAGCCTGAGCTGATTCTTTGCGCCGTGCGCTGGTACCTTCGGTACTCGCTCTCGTTGCGCGATGCCGAAGAGCTGCTCAGCGAGCGTGGCCTGGAGGCGGACCACACGACAATCTGGCTCTGGGTCCAGCGCTACGGTCCCGAACTGTAGCAACAGCTGCGCCGTCATCTCAACCCAACCCATAAGTCCTGGCGTGTCGATGAGACCTGCGTTCGTGTCAAGGGTCGTTGGTGCTACCTCTACCGAGCCATCGATTCCAGCGGCGCCACGATCGACTTCGTGCTCTCGGGCTTGCGCGATGCCGCGGCGGCCAAACGCCTGTTCCGCAAGGCGCTGACGGATCCGTCACATCCTCAGCCCCGCGTCATCAACACCGGCCAAGCACGCCTCTACGGCTCGGCGATTTCAGGAGTGAAAAAGGAAGGAATCCTGCGACGCTGTTGTCGCCACCAGCCGGTCCAATACTGGAACAACATCCTGGAGCAGGATCATCGTGCGATCAAACGACGCGTGAAGGCCAGGCAGGGCTTTCGTGAATTCCACGCGGTGCGGCGAAAGATCCAGGGATACGAGGCCATGCACATGATCCGGAAGGGGCAGGCGAGGCGGGTGAACGGTTCGGATGTTCGGCAACCGATTCAGTTTATCAACAAGCTGTTCCAGGTGGCTGCATGAGACGGAGCCCGGTCGACTCGACCCATCGTTCTCTGGCCGCTTGTTGAAAGTTGCAACACATCCCTCCTATCACTTGTCTTCCACTAGTAGGGTGGGGTGAAAGCGCGTGGAAAACTCCCCGAAATCACAGCGAGCTATGGAAACAGTTGAAAGCAGAGCGGATAATGTGGCCAACATTGGAATCCGATAGAATGAGATAAATGCTCAGGCTAATCCGCACAACTGCTGCCGTGGTCATAACGGTGCTGCTCGCCGTCACTGTACTCCTGGCACAGGGCAATTTCGCCACGGTCCAACAATCCGCTGAGGGGGGAGACGCCGACGCGCAGTCTAATCTCGGGCGCATGTACGCCGCCGGACTTGGCGTGCCACAGGACCATGCCGAAGCCGTGCGCTGGTTCCGCTTGGCCGCTGAGCAGGGTGACGTCAACGCGCAAGCGACCCTCGGGCGTATGTACGCTGAAGGCCGGGGCGTCCTCAAAGATTCCGTGCTCGCGCACATGTGGCTCAACATCGCTGGAGCCAATGGAAGCGAAATGGCCGGGGAAGAACGGGCCAACCTGGAGCGTGACATGACCCGCGCTGAGATCACTCGCGCGACCGAACTGGCTCGCGAGTGCATGGCTTCGGACTATCAAATCCAAATCTGCGAGCCGTAAAGGTTACGTGACGACTTTCAGGGTCGGGATCGCCAGTCTTGAGGGCAGCAGAACCAACACGCCAGTCTTTTCGTGCTGGCGGCCGCGCTCGATGCGGTATTCCAGGCCCGGCCAGGCCGTCTTGATCTTGACGAGGTCGCGCAGGCAGTCCTTGCGAATATCTTGAACGGTGCGGTTGTCATTCGCCTTGGCCGGATCCGCCCCGAACAGTACTGTCAAGTTAAGTGGAATCCTCGGGTTTTGGAGGCGAAATCGGTCGTCGGTCGAACGTAGAATCAACAACTTAGGAAGTGGACAGGGCGCTGAGTAGGCCCTCAAATCGGTTAACTTGACAGTACCTCTCGACCAACAGCCGGATCAGCCGGTTGCGCTCCAGGGGAAACAGGTCCTCCCAAAAGGTCTCCACGCTCTGGAAGGCTTCCAAGACTTCCCGCTCTGCTACGGGGTCTGCCTCGAACGCCTGGGCTCGGGCCGCGACATCCGTGAGCTGGCGACTCAGGGTCACCGCCTCCTGATTGAGCTCGGCCAATGCCGCTCCAGGGTCCGACCCACCGCCGTCAGGCGATACTTCTTCGAACGCCCGCTGGCGAACCTTCAGGAGATCGTCTTCCAGTCGCTGTTTTTGCTTCAGCAGTCGTTCCCACTCGGTTCCTTCCATCCTCTTGGCGGCAAAGTAGGTTTGGGACACCAGCGTCGGGGTTCGAAAGACCGCACTCAACTGCTCCAGTACCACCTTTTCAATGTCCCCCGCCGGGACGCGCTTGAGCGGGCAGCGGCTGACCGCCCGTTTGGCGTCCCTCGCGCAGTGATAGTAGGTGTAGCGCCGCGGGCCCTTCTGCGTGTAGGTCAAACCCATCGCGCCGTCACAGTGGCCGCAGCGGAGCACCCCCTCGAGCGGTGAGATGATCTTCGTTCTGGATTTCGTCTGCTTGGCCCGAGTGTTCTCCGAGAGAACCTCCTGGACTCGCGACCACAATCCCTTGGAGACGATGGCCTCGTGCTCGCCGGGATAGACCTTCCCCTTGTGGACCACCTCGCCCCTGTAGAGGCGGTTGCCCAGCAGCCGGTAGATGTGGCCGGTGTTCCAGGGACTCCCGGACCGGTGTTTCCCTTTCTTCGTGGTCCAGGACTTGGTTCGGTATCCCTGTCTATTGAGCTCAGTGGCCACAGCTCTGGCCGAGGCCAGTTGGGTGAATCGCCGGAAGACGTGCTTGACCAGCGGCGCTTCCGCCAGATTGACGAGCAGCTTCTTTCGCTCCCGGTCCACGTCGTAGCCGAGGATGGCCGGGCCGCCACAGTACTTGCCCCTCCGCTTGGCCGCCGCCACTTTGTCCCGGATGCGTTCGGCGATGACCTCCCGTTCGTACTGGGCGAAGGTGATCAGAATGCTCAGAAACATACGTCCGGTGGGGTCGGTGGTGTTGAAATGCTGGGTGACCGAGACGAAGCTGATCCCCTTCTCATTGAACCGCTCGATCATCTTCATGAAGTCCAGCAGCGACCGCGAGAGGCGGTCGATCTTGTACACCACGATCACGTCCACCTTCCCCGCATCCACGTCGGCCAGCAGACGCTGCAATCCGGGGCGCTCTATGTTGGAGCCGGAGAATCCACCGTCGTCGTACTGGTCCGGCAGCGCCCGCCAGCCCTGCATGCGTTGGCTTTCGATATAGGCCTCGGCCGCCTCCCGCTGAGCGTCCAGCGAGTTGAACTCCTGATTGAGGCCTTCCTCGTGGCTCTTGCGGGTGTAAATGGCGCAACGGATCAGCTTTCTCCCGGCGGGGTTGCTCGTGGCGATATCAGGCATGCTGGCCACCTCGCTTGCCCTTCTTCAGGCCGAAGAAGATCTTGCCGTTCCACCGCGTGCCGGTGATCTCGCGGGCCACGGCGCTCAGGGAGCGGAACATCCGGCCGTCGTACTCAAAGCCGTTCTCGTGGGCGAGGACCTCATAGCGGTGATCCTTCCATATCCGGACGAACCGGGTGCCTGGCAGGATGTCGATCTGACTCGGGGGATTGTCGGAGACCCGGCGGGCCACCGGGCCGTTCTGTGCCACCTGCCGCAGGCGGGTCTTGGCCGCGTCCGACAGGCCACCGTAGAACAGCTCCTGAATGCGATAGGCCAGGCGTTTGATCAGAAACTGCCGCTTGTAGCCGGGCGGCTCGCCGCCATAGAGATCGCGCCACCGCTTGCGCAGCTGGTCCATCGACATGGTCTCGAGGGTCGCTAGCTGCCGCAGGATGGAATGGCGAACCCGGGATCCGTTGCTGCTCTCTGGCGATCTCTTTCCGGACTCGTTCACGGGTAACCCTCTCATTGCCCTGCTGGACGCGTTTGTCAGGTATGAACGCTCTGGTTGCACCGGAAAGCAAGTCCTTCTCTCACTTATATTTGGAAATTCGGCAACTTTCTCCGGATGTCACTCGAAAAGCCGCTCTTTCGGGTTCTCCGGCGGAGTATCCCAGTGGCCAGAATAGAGGCGATGGCTTCCAGATTCTCTTTCGGGGAAAGGGGATCGGGCTCCGGGCGAAACTCCGCTTCAAGTGAGGCGGTAGGGATGGCTCCCGGCTTGAATTCGGCATTCCACATCGTGACACCTCCGGCTAGTCGGGACCGGATAGGCCGGTGTGGATGCCGTGGGACTCGCCAGGCGGTGTGGAGCGGGTCCGCCAACACCCACGACCGCCTCAGCTTCCGCTGCCAGTCCATCGTCTGGTTTCTGACGCTGTGGCCGGGTACCGTCCCCGGCCTTGTCACCGGTTACCTACCGGAGACGGGCGCCAGCTGTCGGGAGGGCGGCGAACGTCAGATTCAGGACGGAGGGGAAAATCGATTTCTGGACGAGCCGTTCGAACTCTCGGGTGTTCAAGTCCGAGCACCGGGCGTGTTCCCGCAACTCCCGAAAATGGCCATTTCGTCTCAACTGATTGACATGAAACAGATTAACCCAACTGGACGACTTTCGGACTAGGTCCGGTAAGAACGGAGAATACGGGCCGAACAGAGAAGGAGAGGCTGCTAAAGGAGGCGAAATCGACCGGTGGAGAATGGTGCTGGAATGATGCGGGGAACGCCCAAAACCTTTGAAACCAAAGGGTTATAGGGCGCTCGCCTCCCCAGGGGGTCACCCCGAAGAGACGAGTTGTGCTCTGAAAAATGGTGGAGGCGGTGGGAATCGAACCCACGTCCGAAAGCCTTCGGGAGCAGAACCTACATGTTTATCCGATTTCCTGACATCACCCGGCAGGCGATTGAAACCGGCAAACGAACCCGCCGAACGTCCCTCAGCTAATTTCTCAGCGGTCCCCTGAAGGAAACAGAATCGCCGAAGATCCCGCTTGATGACGTCTCATCCTATCCCGCGGGCTGGACAGGTGAGACGGCTGCGCCTTAATTACGCAGCGAGTGCTAACTGTTCGTTGGCAGTTATCTTTTTTCGCCACTGTTTTACGAGGTGCGGCACCTCGACATGCATCCATTGCCTCAACTGCTCCCGTCGAATCCAATCGCCCCCCCTCTGTTTACCCATTAAGAATACCCGAGTCGGGACGTCCTTGCAAGGGAGAGCCGACCGTTCCAGGTTTCAAGTTCCAGGTTCCAGGTTGGGGGCCGCATTGTGAAAAAATCAGGAGCCAACCCACTTCAAACGCTCCGAAATGCAGAGTTCACCAAACAACGAGTACCTGGAACTTGGAACCTGGAACTGGAGAGAAGCTCACCCGCTCCCAGACGATCCTTTCACTGCTACACATCGATAAATCAAGGTAAATTCCTTCTTCCTATCCAACCGATCCAGGTAGTAGCAGGCAATGGGAGAAAGCACGCAGAAAACGACTAGAGTCAGAAGTTCTAAAGGAAAAAGGAGAGCGCGGGTGAGATCCTTCCGCTCTTGAAACAGAACCTTGGCAACATAAGTAAGCCGATGCCCCAGGTAGTGAAAGTAGCCACCAAGGGGATCAATCGAGATTGCCTCGAACCCAGCTGATTCAAGAAGCGATCGCAGGGAGTACCGGGTGAAACGGAAATAGTCGTGGGGCTGCTGGTGCTCGGGCCACCCCTGGGGTGCAGTCAGATAAAGCCTTCCACCCGGCTTCAAAACGCGGTAGATCTCGCCCAGAACCAAATGAGGAAATAGAACGTGCTCTAGGACTTGAGTGTGAACTACGCGGTCAACACTATCGGAGGAAAGAGGCAGTGAAGCCACGTCCCCCCGGATATGAACCCTCGAATAATCCCAGGAGCTGTCTCCCACCCCGGAATCAAGGGCGACGTAAAAGTGCCTTGAAAAGTGACGGGCAAAAGGAGCCTGCCCCGCGCCGGCATCCAGAATGATCTGTTTGCTGCAAGCTGAATCTGCCGATCGAACGAAGGCTTCAATAGCATATTCCAGTGGATTGATTCGCCGCTTCAGAAACTCCGGCAGCATGGCGTAAGCTTTCAGGTAAAATCCGGGCATACTTGGTGTTCATGTTATCATCACGCCTCGTGAAATTGACAGCAGTCGTCATCCAGCTCTGCATGGGCTCGCTCTGGGCACAGAATGTTCTTCTTTTTACAATCGATTCTTGCCGAGCGGACCGCTTCGGATGCTATGGATATACCCGGAAAACGACTCCCAATATCGACGCCTGGGCGAAGACCGGTACCCTCTTCAGGAACGCCTACAGTACTTCTGCCTGGACGGCCCCGGGTCTGCTCTCCATCTTGACAGGTCTTTACCCTCCTACACATGACGTGAACAACCGCGACCATATGGGGTCACCTGACCTGCTGACACTGATCAAGATCTTCAAGGAGAGAGGTTACCAGGTCCCGAACCTCAATTTCTTCTCCTTCGCCCCTTACTACAACAACGTGGGGCTTTCCAGCGTTGAGCACAAGTACTTCGGTCCCAACTCAGGCGACGAGCTGGTCAGCTGGCTCGAAAAGAACGCGGGCCTCCCCAAAGGTAAGCCCATGTTCGTCTGGTATCACACAACGCTGCTTCACCAGCCCTACAATCCTGCTTCAACGGATCTACCGGCGCCAAAGGAAGAGTTGCAAAAGAGTCCGGGTATCCGGGCCGTCATGACGGGAGCGATCGTCTCCAAGGGCTCGACACAATTCAAACCCGAGGATCGCGCCATCCTGGATTCGCTCTACAACGCCGAATTGCGGCGCATAGACCGCTTTTTCGGAAGGATCCTCGACGTGCTGAAGCAAAAAATGCTTCTGAAGAAAACCTTGGTAATCTTGACCGCCGACCATGGAGAGGAGCTGCTGGACCACGGCTTCGTTGGCCATGCTTCTACTTCGCTCAATGCCAAACTCTACGAGGAGCTGGTTCGAATTCCTCTCGTTCTTTCCTGGTCAGGCAAGATTGAGTCGAATCAGAGGGTGCTGCGCAGGGTCAACCAAACGGATGTCTTTCCCATCATTTTAGAGCTCCTCGAGATAAAGGTCTCCGACTACGTGCAGGGTCGAAATCTGTTCAGCAACCCCGCGGAGCGCCCGATTTTCTTCGAATCGGTGATCGCAGGAAACCAGACCACCAAGGAGAAAGAAGGTATCTGGGTGCGGGCGATTCTCAAGGACGACTACAAATACATTTCGACAGGCGAGCTCTACAACCTGCGGACAGACCCAGGAGAAACCCAGAATCTGGTCAAGGCAAAACCGTAAATCTGCAACCGTCTCCAGACCGAGTTGGACCATTGGCATCAGCAAGCCAGGGCCCTGAGTGCCAGGATCTTCTCTGCCGCTCCCGAAATCCTCACTGCCTCTGAACAAGCCCGCTGCCCCGGAATCTTTACTCCGGGGAACGGCAGCAGACTCGACTACGATATCCACACCGGTCATATCCTGTTTGACTGGAGTGGGGACATGGAAACCAGCTACCTGATCGAGTATGACATTGGGAAAGGGGACTACCATGTGGCCGGAGCCTGGGAAGTGCAGGGAAATCACCAGTTATTGGGCCCGATTCCTCGCGAGTTGTGGGAGGAGAATCTCAAAGCCTGGAACCCTTTCAAATTTCGCGTCTCACCGAAGTCGGCGGAGCGCTGCTGGAGCGATTGGGTGGTCTTTTACTTCTAGCAGCCTGTCCGAGTAATGGTTCGGATTGCGTTACCGGCGCCGTCAGTCCAGATGCGTTCGGTCAGACCGTCATTCGGCCAAAAATCTCCTCCCACTTCTGAAGCACAACGTCCCAGGAATAGTTCTCAGCCACGTAGCTTCGACCTGCCAGCCCCTTACCAGGATCCAGGCTGCTCAGGATGGCCTGAAAATCCCCTAAACTCGAATAAACATACCCACCCCCCGATTTTTCCACATGCGCCCTGAGCACGGGACTCTGATCTGAAACGATCACGGGCTTGCCTTGAGCCCACGCCTCCAGCACAGAAAGCGAGAGACTCTCATTGCGGGACGGATTCACGAGGGCACTGCAACGTGCCAAGAGTCGATCCTTGACCGTTTCACTCACCGTACCCAAGTACTCGACATGCCTGGGAAGACGAACTTGGGAGGGCCCGATGACTTTCAACCCCATCGAAACTTGACGACAGAAATCAAACAACTCCTCATAGCCCTTCCCTTTCTCGACGCGGCCGGCATACAGCAGATAGCCCTCGTCCTCGCTGCTGGGTGGACGCAGATCCAAGCCCACCCCGATCACCTTGTGGGGAATGTACTGGTTATGAAACAGTCTTTGAACAAAGTCCTTTTCTTCCTCCGTATTGAAGGCAATAAATCGGGGCAAGTGAAACAGCGAGCGAAAGAGGGAAAGGTAAATGGGTGGCTCATCGTGAGCCGTCGGAATCAGAACAGATCTATCGGCAGCCGCTGGGAGCCCGAAAAAAGTGGGATAGTAAAGGTAAGTGAGAAAAAGAAAAGAATCGAACTGGTCTTGGTTTTCACGGATGTACTGCACCAGCTTCGGGCACTCCGGACCCTGCTCGACGATCCATTCGTACTCCTGCAGGATGGAATGTGGTGATGCAAGGAGAGCCTCAGTTCTTCGCCCAAATCGCCTCCAGTTGCGCTTTCGTTTCACCCGCCAGCGCAGGACTCGAACTCCATTAAGCCGAGTTTCACCGGGGGGAAACTGGTTCGCCCAGTTTCGATACTCCACCGCGCAGGTCGTCAGTACCGTCACCTGGTGACGCTGGATAAATTTCTCGGCCAGCATCCGAGCCAGCTTTTCCGCGCCGCCAACCACACCTTCCCCGTATCGCTGAACGACAATGGCTAGTTTCATAGACCAGCGGTTACCTGATGGTTTCTTCGCTCGACTCAATCACGATAGCACTAACAATTCGAAATCCGAAATTTGAAACTTGAAGCAGGAAACAAATCCAAAATTCGAAATTCGATTCTTGGAATTCGATTTCCTCTCTGATTTCGTGCTTCGAATTTCTTCCGTATGCTTAATTTTTTCGCAGATTTTCTCATTCGAGCGTTATGAGTAAACGGAGGTTTTCTTATGAGATCGAAAGGGTATCAGCTCTTTGAACTGATGCTGGTATGTTCGCTGCTCGTCTCGCTTTCCACACTCTTCCTGCCTTTTCTGGACGGAATAGCCGATCAAGAGCGACTCCATGGCGCCGGTCAGGCCTTCCGGTCCGCTGTTGCGACTGCTCGTTATCAGTCCGTGGCCCAGAACAGGGCCATCCGCATATGCATTCACGAAGATCGAAAAAGGTTCGCCACCGCCGAAGGGGAACAAGAGCCCGCCTTGTGGCAGGAGTTGGGGCGGGGCGTAACGTTTTCCAGCATACCGGCCCGCTTGCCCACCTTCTATTCTCGCGGTACCGCCTCCCCAGGCGGGTCATTTGTCCTCACGAATCCGGCAGGCCAGATTCGCATCGTGGTCTCTGTCAGCGGGAGGATCCGATGGGAACGACTGAACTGATGGCTAAAGGGTTCAGCCTGCTGGAGGTCATGGTTTCGGGACTTGTTCTTACTATAGCGGCCATAGCACTGCTTCAAGGCTTTGGCTTCGCCTACCGGTCCTACGCTTTAGCTCAAGGTCATTGGGAAACCAGCGTGGAATTGTGGCGGCGGGTGAAAGAGAGCCGCGCCACTCCTGCAGCCGACTCCGAGTCCCTCCAGGTTCTTCCTTTGGCACGGCCTCTGTACCGCACAGTTTTGTTCGATTCCTATCGTCGATGGGAGGTACTCCGTGCACAAAAGTAAGGGCTTTACTCTGATAGAACTCATCATTTCGATGCTGCTCTCGATCACCCTCTTTCTCGCTTTCTTTTCTCTTTTCGAAAGATTTGAGATCTGGACTTTAAACCTGAACCTTATGCTGGAGCGTGATGAAAACCTCTGGCTGAGTCCCCTTCTCCTCTCGCGCTGGATCACCCCGGCCGGAAACAATTGGTGGACCGATTCTTGGACCGGTCTGACCATTGAGCCCGAAGAAATAGGGGTCAGTAGTGATATGGAGGGACCTGACGGTTTTCCAGATTCACAACTGAGCAGCCCCTTCGAAAGGATCACCCTACGGCAGAGAAATTCTGAACTGCAGTTGAAAAGTGGAAACGGCTCCTTTCAGCCTGTGCTCGAGAACATCTCGAGGCTCCAGGTAAACAGCCAAAACCTACCTCTTCATCAATCTTCAGGTCTCGGCGGTTATGGAGCGTCCCCTCTGGCTTCTCAATGAATCTCTCCGGGAATCCACCATAGTGACGATCTACCTGTGGAACTATCGCCCCAATCTCTTCGCAGAGGCACCGTGAAAAACCATCACTTTCTCTGCCCGGTGACGATCCTCTCTCAACCTAGCAGCCCGTGGTGAAAGTCGCGTGGAGACGCGCGCCAGGGATCTGCGGTTGCTGGCAAGGCACGAGGAGGAGTCGATGCCTGGACATCGGCGATGACGAGTAACGCGGTCCAGCGGCCGCAAACATCTGGCGCCCTTCGGGTTGCGGCGGCGTGGGCCCGTCTGCGGTGTAGCGCCTCCTCGACGATGTCCCGGCATCGCCTCGATCGGCGCCTTGCATCCGGGCCTACGGCGCTCGCAACGCGACCCGCGGGACTTTCACCACGGGCTGCTAGTGTCCTGTCCCAGGACACTAGATCTCCCGCTCGAAATGCGGGGTTTGCTCTCCTGACCGCACTTCTGATCGTCTTCCTAATGGCTTCGCTGGCCATCTTGCTTCACTTCCAAATTCTCGCTCAATGGAGGATGGTGGAGAATGTCGAAGCTCAACTGCACGGCCTGGTGCTGGCTGAAAATGGGCTGGAGTACGCCCGGACCATCCTCCCACATCTTGAACTGGATGCTCTCGTGGTAGGCCCGGATGGCACTCATTGCGGAACAGGATTGAGCGAATGGCGAAACCCAATGTCGTTTCAGGAGGCTCGCAACATTGATCCGGCAACCTGGGTTCCGGCCTGTGACGACGGACTGCCTTTTTCGGATAGAACGCTCCTACTTCCAAGAGGTTATGCTGCAGAGGGGGGTGGATTCTTTTTCTTAAGATTTTCGAACAACGAGCAGGAAGCCCCGGACAGGGACGAAGATCAGATTGTTTTGGCGCGTAGTTTAGGAGTCGTCCCCTCCCGGATCCCAGACCCGTTCCTCTCGCAACAGATCAATCATGTGGTGCTACTGGAAGCCCGCCTTCGCCAGGAAAGGTCTTTCTATTTGCCAAGCCCGCTCACTCTATTTGGAGATTCCGGACTCTTTCAATTCGAAGGCACACGATTTGGGATTGATGGTACTGACAAGCCCGGGGTATCGGTCGCGTCTTTTTCTGAGTCTGGCCTACTGGAAAGTTTTTTGGCGTCGATTCAACCCGAGCAGAACGAGTGCATCCAGGGTGGAGGAGTTCTTCTCTCAGTTGCGGATACCACTGCTCTATATTTGGACCAACAGATTTACGAAGGTTTGTTCCGACTAAAGTTCTGGAAGCATTTTCAGGATCAACTTCCCGTTTTCGCCGACGGTTTGTCCGGTGGGCTTGCCTATATGGAGCAAGGAGGAGTGCTCGACAACCAATTTACTGGGATACTGGTCGCTCGAGGCGATCTAACTGTGCAAGGGGAAGGTCGAATCGAGGGTCTGCTGCTGCATCTCGGAGGTGGCGAATTGGCGCTCCAGGATCGAGGCGAGGTCCTGGGAGGCGTTTGGATGTCCAACCTCGAGTCCTCCGGGGAGGTTTTGCGGTCGCTACCTCTTTCCCTCCGCGTCACCGACTCAGCCCAGATTCGTTACAGCCGGGCTGCGATCGAGAGTGCATTAGCCTGTTTCCCACCAACGCAGTTAGGCTGGCGAATTCTGTTTCCAGAAATGCAGCAGTAATCTATACTCGAATCATGAGACTGATCCTTGCTTTTCTGTTCGCGATACCGGCTCCACTGGCCGCCCAGGAGGCGAGCTCAGAGCCCTCTCTGGTAGAAGTGGCTAGAAAGCAAAGAGAACGAAAGAAGAGCGCCCAGAAAAAGAGCCGAATGATCACCAATGCCGATCTCAAAACGTTCCGAAGCGCCCGGATCACAACAACCGCTGCCATCACTCAGTCAGAGACGAAACCTGGTGCTACCGGCACTCAGAACCAGGTAAAAGAAGACAAAGGCAAAGACGTCGAATCCTGGAAATCGACCCTGGCTGAAGCTCAGCTCGACATCAAGCATTTAGTAAACAAAGGCCTGGTGCTCAAGCTCAAGATGAACAATCTTCAAAACGCCTTTTTTATCGAGGCAGACGGAACCACACGGGGCATGCTTCAGGCTCAGTTGAGTGAAACCGTACAGGAAATCGAACTGAACAAAGAGGAAATCGAGAAGGCAAGAAAAGAGCTGGCCAAACTTCTCCGAGAAGCTCGAAAGTCAGGTGTACCCGGTAAGGTCATCCGGCAATATCGGTGACACGCACCTAACCTGCATTTCTCATCACCGCTCTACTGCATCGGCGTCGCCTTCACCTGAGCGAAGTGAAGAAATCATCCGTCCTGACTGCGTTGCGCTCCGTCAGCCTCCTCGACGTACTGCACGAGTACGCCTGCGGGGGCCTCGGTCGCGCGCCTTGTCAGGCCGGCCCTTCCGCCGCTTGACTGATCTTCGACAGTTTCAAGGGCATTCAAAAGATTAAGTCGAGTAAAATCAATAAGTTGTGTGGATTTCGGGTCGTTTTTGTTGAAATTGTAGTGCCATACAAAGGCGATTTATTGTCGGGGATGTGTTTTATAATGTCCCGATTTTTGTTAGGATTAAGCGTGGCGGCAACAAGAAACATCCCCATGATTATCTCCAGGTCGTAGAGTCTTATCGAGAGCAGGGCAAACCCAAACATCGCGTCATCGCCAACCTGGGCCGTTTGGGTCTGCTCACGGCCGACGGTCAAGTGGATCGCCTCGTGCGAAGTCTGGCTCGCTTCTCGGAAAACCTGCGCGTCCTTTCTGCGGCTCAGGCTCCTCGAGTCGATTCTTGCCAGACGCGCCTGTGGGGACCGCCGTTGGTCTTCGGTCGACTCTGGCAGCGACAGGGATTGCCGGAAATCCTGGGGCAACTGGCCGAGGGAAGGCAATTTCAGTTTGATGTGGAGCGAGTCGTCTTTGCTTTGGCCTTGCAACGGCTCTGTCACCCGGGCTCGGATCTTTTCGGTTCCCAGTGGGTGAAGACGGTGCAATCCCCGGGCTTGGAGCCCATCGAGCTGCAACACCTGTATCGAACGGTTCAATGGCTGGCCGAGGAGCGCGAGCGCTTGGAGAAGGCCCTTTTTGACCGCGACCGGGATCTTTTTGGCCAGCAATTGGATGTGCTCTTTGTAGATACCACCTCGTTTTACGTCTATCGGGAGAGGGAGACGGCGCTGCGGCGACGGGGCTATTCCCGGGAGCGGCGCCCGGACTTGCCCCAGATGGTGCTGTGCGTGGCGGTCGACCGGCAAGGCTGGCCCGTGGCCTGGGAGCTCTTTCCCGGCAATACGGCCGATACGAAGGCCTTGCTGAAAATCGTCAGCGCTTTGCGCTCCCGTTTGAAAGTGCGCCGGGTCATCATCGTGGCGGACCGGGGGATGATCTCTGCAAAGATTTTGGACTTTCTCACCGAGGACCGTAAAGCCCCGTTTGACTACATTGTGGGTTGTCGGATGCGAAGGCAGAAGGAAGTCTCCCAGGAGGTGCTCGCTCGCGCAGGACGCTATCACAAAGTAGCCGGCAACCTGGAGGTCAAAGAGGTGAGGGTCGAGGACCGACGCTATATCGTGTGCCGCAATGCGGAGGAGGCCCGCAGGGATGCGGCGGCTCGGCAAGCGCTGGTGGAAAAACTGGAGGAGACCTTGGCTCGGGGACCCAAGGCGATCCTTGGCAATCGAGGCTTTGCTCGTTTTCTTCGCATGGAAAAAGGAGCTGCTCAGATCGATCCGGAGGCGATCCAGGCCGATACTCGGCTCGATGGGAAGTTCGTTTTAAAGACGAGCACTGGATTGTCGGCCGAGGAGGTGGCCCAAAGTTACAAATCGCTGTGGCGAGTGGAGAGAACCTTCCGGGAGGAGAAATCCACCCTGGAAGTGCGGCCCATCTTCCACCAGCGGGATGATACGAGTCTGGGCCACATTGTGCCCTGTTTTCTGGCCCTGCGTCTGGAGGTGGATTTGCAACGGTGTCTGGATCGGAAAAAAGGTCCAGGTTTCCTGGCCCACGCTCATGCACGAGCTCTCCCAAGTACGTTCCGTGCAAATGGATTGGGATGGACAGCGTTGGTTGATTCGCACCGATCTCGAAGGCGCCGCTCACGCTGCCTTTACCGCAGCAGGGGTTCGGCCTCCCTCCCGGATTACCCCCTTGGAGCAATACTCAGCGTAGTGCCTTACGCTCAAAGTGTCCCTATAAGTCATTGATTCCTAGATATTTAATTTTTCAAACTGTCGAAGATCAGTTTGGGTCCGAACAGGGCCTTGAACCTCGACACCGCGTTCTCTGCTAGGCTTTGCCGGGTGCAGCCACTCGAGACGAGCCATTCATAGCGACCGAGCTTCTGAATCCTTCGTAACGTGGCATCGCGCATCACACGCCAGTCGGGCGGGCCGGGACTCACGCTCTCTCTTGCATTGCGCCGCGGGGGAATGGTCGCAACAGCCTCCCGATCGAGGACCGATTGATAGCAGGCCCTCGTGTCTTAGGCACGGTCACCAGAGACTTGACCGATCCGACCGGGAACTTGAGCAAGCAGGGTCGGTAGCATACCACTGTCATGAACCCGGCTCGGCGTGACCTCCACCGCAACGATCTCTTTTGTCGTCTCATCGACCCCCAAGTGGAGCTTCCGCCAGGCTCTGCGCCGACCGCGCCGATGCTTTCGGACGTGCCATTCACCGGCACCGTACACTTTCAGGCCCGTAGCGTCCACAACCACGTGCCGAAGTCGACAGTTCGGACTGACGGTCAAGCAGGTCGCCAGGGAACCCTGTCGTCTGCTGAGAGTTCTGTAGTCCGGTACCGGCAGATCGAGTCTCAGCAACTCCAGGAGCGAAGAAACGAGGCCCTGTGTCGATCGAAGGCTGAGATGAAACACCGACTTCAACACCAGTGCACACTGGATGGCCGTATCGGAATAGATTCTCGGCGCGCCTCGACCTCTCTGTGGGTCAGTGTTCCGCCAGGCCACGACCGCTTCTTCGTCGAACCAAAAGGTCAGCCGACCCCGGGCGATCAACGCTTGATTGTAGGCTGACCAGTTCCGAACTCGATACCGGAAGGTGTATTCATTCGACGTCATTCCTCATGCTGGCACCCTGACCGATCGGAGACAAGCCAACACGCCGAAGCGATTTATGCAACAACGCCAGTCCAGTAATCTCGAGCACCCAAGAAAGAACTTTTATTCACCATTATAGCTGCCGGAGCTGACATGGGTGGTCTCACTAGTCAAACACACTAGTGTCGGTTGTTTGAAATAAAATATCCTGTAACCGATTATTGGACAGTATGTTAAGAGAACAAAATCCCAAAATCGATTTGAAATTGTCAGTGCCCCATGGCCATTCCAGATTTAAGAAAGGAATGGCCTATGAATTCAGGACGAACCATTTTTTCCCAAGTCGCGGATTTCCTGCCCCTACCCGAATTCCGCAAGTGTGTGAAGCGCTATCGTGGCGATTACAAAGTGCAAAGCTTCTCGTGTTTAGACCAGTTCCTGTGCATGGCATTCGCACAGCTCACCTACCGGGAAAGCCTGCGGGACATCGAAACCTGTCTGCGTGCCGTCAAGCCCAAACTCTATCATGGCGGCATCCGAGGCAACGTCTCCCGAAGCACCCTGGCCGACGCCAACGAGACGAGAGACTGGCGCATCTACGCCGACTTCGCCCACGTGCTCATTGCCAGGGCCAGAGAGCTGTATGCCGAAGACACCTTCTGCCTCACCTTGCAACAGACGGCCTATGCGCTCGATTCCACGACCATCGATCTGTGTCTTTCCCTCTTCCCCTGGGCGCGATTTCGCAAACGCAAGGGGGCCGTCAAAGTGCATACGCTCCTGGACCTGCGCGGCGCTATCCCTTGTTTTACCCGCATCACAGCCGGAAAAGTGCACGATGTCAATCTCCTCGACGAGTTAGTCCTGGAACCGGGCGCTTTCTACGTCATGGATCGTGGCTACATCGACTTCCGTCGTCTGTATGCCTTCGCACGCCAGTTCGACTTCGTCGTCGTTCGGGCCAAGAGCAATCTCGACTACAGCAGAAGCACTTCCCGCTGGGTCGACAAGTCCACGGGCCTGCGCAGCGACCAAACGATCCGGCTCCGAGGGCCCAAAACCTCCTAGGAGTATCCGGATCTTCTTCGACGCATCACTTATCTCGACCCGGATACCCAAAAGCGCTTGGTCTTCCTCACCAACCACTTTACGCTGCCGGCCCCGACCATTGCACAGCTGTACAAGTGCCGTTGGCGCGTGGAACTCTTTTTCAAATGGATCAAACAATATCTTCGCATCAAGGCCTTCTATGGAACGTCCGAGAACGCGGTCAAGACCCAGATTTGGATCGCCATCAGCGTTTACCTACTGGTCGCCATCCTCAAGAAGGAACTGAAAATAGACCGCAGTCTCGGCGAAATCTTGCAAATTCTCAGCATCACCCTTTTCGAAAAAGTCTATATGCATCAAGTACTTAGGAGTTTCGATTTGCAAAATGAATCATCCCTGGATTGTAACCAATTGATATTGTTCCACTTATAACCGGACACTAGTGAGTCAAACAGACTAACGGAAATTGTTTCGAACAGTCACGTCCTCTAGACGAGATGGATTATATCGACGCTGCACCAGCGGCGTTTTAAGTATTCTGCTACCAGTCGGCGGTGACAATTTTGCGGCGTGTGTTCGCTACAAAGAAGGCAGCTCTCGTGGACAATTTCCGGCGTGACCGATTCCTCGATTTGACGCTTTTTCATCAATGCGAGGAAGTCTTGCTCGTAGATCCCCCACGATCCGCCGCGCTTCTTGAAGGCGTCGAGAATCTCTCTTGTCGGAGCGAGTTCTGGAATGTGCACGTAGTCAACATTGATGAGGTTGTGTAGGAAATAGATCAGATCATCCCTCTTTGAAAACCCCGCTAGCTGGGACGGAGACTGTCCCGGGTTTAGTTGAAAGTTGAGAGGCGGTTCGTCCGACCGACTCGTTGGAATCGGGTTGGTCAACAACCTTTTAAGGAGGAACCGCCATGAAGAAATCATATCGAATTGTCACCCGGAAGAACAGTCAGGGGCTGGCTGATTATCTGGCCCAGAACGGGCAACTGTTGCTCCCGATGGTGGAGCTGATCGAAGCCTCCCGGATGGCCATTGACGAGTTGATCGACATCCTGGGGCGAGCGAGCATGGAAGCGGTCTTGCAGCTTTCTGCTCGAAGTGTCGCCGGCGAAAAGCAACAAGGGCGCCCAGGCAAGCAGATCGTTTGGTACGGCACTCAGCCAGGGCGAGTCAGACTTTCGGAGCGGCAAGTGCGGGTTCGAAAGCCACGGCTACGCAAGAAAGGCCAAGGTCGAGGCGGGGAGGTGGAGATCCCCGCCTATGAGGCGATCAACCGTAACGGGGAGCTGGGCAGCCGCATGCTGGAGATCTTGATGTGCAACGTTTCCACGCGCCACTACAGCCGCGTGATCCCCCAGATGGCCGACACGGCGGGAGTCAGCAAATCGTCCGTGAGCCGTCAGTTCATTGAGCAGAACGGCCAGCAGCTGGAGCAGCTGGCCGAGCGACACTTTGATGACGTTGAGTTTCTGATCATCTACATCGACGGCTTGGTCTTTGGCGAGCACCACGTGATCTGTGCCGTCGGCGTGGACTCGGAGGGCCAAAAGCACGTGCTGGGGCTGCGGGAAGGGGCCAGTGAAAACGCCGCCACCGCTACCTCCTTGCTGGAAGACCTGGTGGAGCGAGGCCTGGATTCCGGGCGACGCTATCTGTTTGTGATTGACGGCTCCAGGGCCCTGCGATGTGCCATTGACAAGGTCTTTGGCAAGGGCAGTCCGGTGCAGAGATGTCGTCGTCATAAAGATTCGCAACGTGTGCGATCGATTGCCGGACGATCTGGCCGAGCAAGTCAAGTCAGTGATGCGGGCTGCTTATCGGCTGCCCTGGGAAGAAGGGAGGGTTCGGCTCAGAAAGCAGGCGGAGTGGCTCGAAGGGCTGCATCCCGATGCGGCCTAGCCTGCGAGAAGGTCTGGAAGAGACCTTCACCATCAATCGACTCGAGTTGTCTTCCTCCCTGCGCTTGTGTCTGGCCAGCACCAACCTGATTGAAAGCCCTCACTCTGGCGTGAGGATGCGGACCCGCCGAGTGAGCCGCTGGAAAGATAGCCAGATGGTGCTGCGCTGGGCCGCCTCAGCCTTCCTGGAGATGGAGAAGAACTTCCGGCGCATCCAGGGCTACCAGGACCTCTGGATGCTGAAAGCCAAACTCAGAGACGAGGTTTCTATGGACGCCAAACGAAAGGTGGCTTAAGATCGTGCTCAACCTGAACCGCCCTTCACTTTCAACTGAGTTTGGGGCAGCCTCCTGGGACGTGTTGTTGAGCCTTACGTCGACGATGCACTTCACACCTGCATCCCGAAGCTTCCCAAAAAACTCCTCAGCAGACTTCTGAGTGAATCCAATGGTAAAGACTTGGATTACTTCCATGGCTACCTTAAAGCCTCTTTGTCAGCGGTTTCCGACTCAACGTAGGCAATCCTTTCAGCTTGTATCTTGTAAGCTTCCCGGATCAGTTCGTTGCGGCATCGGAAGAGATCCTCTTGGGGTAGTCCAGTAATTTCCAGGAGACGTTCTTCGGCTCGAGTCATTGTTTCAAGTGAGCCGTCCTCGAGGATATGCAGAATCTCTATCGGATCTTCTAACAGATGCCTACAGATGAGGACTGTCCGATGACACGTCAGTGGGTCTTTCTCGGCACACATTAGCGCAATGCGATGGCTCTTTATGCCGAGACGGAGTCTCGCTAATCCCTCAGCGAAGCTCGGTGTTTTTGCAATGAGCTCGTACCCAACTTTACCGTTCACGTAGCATTGAGTCTCTTTACGGCGGGCACCCAGTTGCTCTCCGAGAAACACATAGTGAATTGCGTGTTGCGATAGTGCAGTTCGAAGGGCCTGTCGATCGAACTGCGGGTTGAAACGGCTGTGCGGGTGAGAGCGCACATCGGCTACGGCCGTTACTGCGTGCATTCGAAGCAGGGATAGGAATGGTCTAGCTTGTGATTCGAGTGGCCAATCGTGAATAGTCTATGCCTGACTGCCTTTCCAGAGTTCATGGCAATTCCAGGACCGTTGCGACGACCTTGTAATGATAATCTCCGAATGGAGGCGTGAGACTGACGCAGAACAGACAACGGTCGCCAGAAGGAGGCTCGATCTCTAACGGTGGTTTCCCCTCCGGCGGGTGCTGGGTGCAGTAACTACGAGTAAACACAGGATCTGTAATCGAGAGGCGATATATTTGAGAGTTGTACTCAAAAATGGCTCGGGTTTTGCGCTGAGTATATCCTTCGTACGGATTCAATTCGCGCCACATGCGGACGCGGAAGTTCTGAGGTTCAATAAGAACTAATCCCCCATTCACCGTATAGGACACCAAAATTGCTTGCCTTAATCGATGTAAACTACTATAATTAAAGTAGATATAGAGCATAAAGGGAGCAAGAAATGGCTGACCCGAAGGGTGAAGGTTTGAAGGCCGGTTTTGATGGCAGTTTGAGGCTTGAATTTCATGGGGCTAAGGTCACCTCGGATGCTGGGCTTCTCGCCTATCGTGATTTGGACGAAGCGTTGGTGTTATTCGATAGTGTTCCCTCCGTTTTTCTCGATTCGCGGACAGGGCGTAACATCCAGCACGACCTGGCGTCGTTGCTGCGCCAATCGGTATACGAGTCGACTGGCTGGCTATGAAGATGTCAACGATGCCCATCGTCTATCGGTGGATCCGACTATGCGGAGGATCACCGGGAAGAAGATGGACAAGAAGAAGGCCGCCAGCGCCAACACCATGGGTCGATTTGAGACCGAGATGCTGTCCGTCCAGGGGAACCTCAAAGCCCTTTCGGAAGTTAATGGCCGATGGGTAGAAAGAGCGCTGGAGAAAACAACTCATCGACGCATCATTCTGGATATGGACAGCTCAGCCAGTCCTGTCCATGGCGAGCAGGAAGCCTCTGCCTACAACGGCCATTTCCGATGTACTTGCAGACGTCGACGCTACCGTTGCAAAGAATGCGGTAGAACCTTCTGCTTCACTCTCCGTGCCAATATAGGTGAGACACTTCTTCTCTCGTAAATTAGAGTAGGGGGCGAGAAAGTGGATCACTGAGATGGCAGAAGCAAGATCAGACCGGAAGTTGAGGATTTGGGAAGCCACGGAACGTAGTGGAGAGGCTTCCCAAATCGACGGCGCCTCTGGAGGGGCAGCCGGTTCGCACGCCGATCCGGAAGTGCCCGCCAGAGCCACCAGACGTCGTTTCTCGGCGCGGTACAAGTTAAAGATTTTGGAGCAGGCGGACCGCTGCCAAGAAGGCGAGCTGGGAGCTTTACTGCGTCGCGAAGGGCTGTACTGGTCGAATCTGCAGACCTGGCGCCTGGCAACGCGAGGGGGGAATCCTACAAGCCCTGGCCCCCAAGAAAAGGGGCCGCAAGACCAAGCCCAAAAATCCTCTCAGCGGGGAGCTTCAAGGATTGCAGCGCGAGAACCGGCGTTTGAAGCGAAAACTGGAGCAAGCGAAGATCATGCTGGAGATCCAAAAAAAGCCTCCGAGATGATGGGGATCTCGCTGACCAGGAGCGAGCAAGGAGAAGAGAGTTGAGGGATCAGGCCCTGCAGTTGAGCCGATGGCACCCCACGGTGAGGGCGTGCCGTGCCTTGGGAGTTGCCCGAGCCACTCTTTACCGGGAACAACGCCGCCGGAGGTTTCCGCAAGAGGTGCGTCCACGGCCCTCTCCCCCACGGAGCTTGACTCCGTGGGGGAGAGAGGAAGTGGTAGATCTGTTTCACAGCCGACGTTTCATCGACAAGGCTCCAGCCGCCATCTGGGCCGAATTGCTCGACGAAGGGCTCTATGTGCTCGATTCGAACCATGTACCGCATTCTGGAGCAACGCCGGGAAGTGCGAGAGCGGCGCCGCCAACGCCGGCATCTCCACTACCAGAAACCGGAGCTTTTGGCCACCGCTCCCAATCAGTGTTGGTCGTGGGATATCAGCAAGCTCAAGGGGCCGGTCAAGTGGAGCTACTATTACCTGTACGTGGTGCTGGAGAGGCTGCCCCAAACTCAGTTGAAAGTGAAGGGCGGTTCAGGTTGAGCACGATCTTAAGCCACCTTTCGTTTGGCGTCCATAGAAACCTCGTCTCTGAGTTTGGCTTTCAGCATCCAGAGGTCCTGGTAGCCCTGGATGCGCCGGAAGTTCTTCTCCGTCTCCAGGAAGGCTGAGGCGGCCCAGCGCAGCACCATCTGGCTATCTTTCCAGCGGCTCACTCGGCGGGTCCGCATCCTCACGCCAGAGTGAGGGCTTTCAATCAGGTTGGTGCTGGCCAGACACAAGCGCAGGGAGGAAGACAACTCGAGTCGATTGATGGTGAAGGTCTCTTCCAGACCTTCTCGCAGGCTAGCTGCCGCATCGGGATGCAGCCCTTCGAGCCACTCCGCCTGCTTTCTGAGCCGAACCCCCCCTTCTTCCCAGGGCAGCCGATAAGCAGCCTGCATCACTGACTTGACTTGCTCGGCCAGATCGTCCGGCAATCGATCGCACACGTTGCGAATCTTATGACGACGACATCTCTGCACCGGACTGCCCTTGCCAAAGACCTTGTCAATGGCACATCGCAGGGCCCTGGAGCCGTCAATCACAAACAGATAGCGTCGCCCGGAATCCAGGCCTCGCTCCACCAGGTCTTCCAGCAAGGAGGTAGCGGTGGCGGCGTTTTCACTGGCCCCTTCCCGCAGCCCAGCACGTGCTTTTGGCCCTCCGAGTCCACGCCGACGGCACAGATCACGTGGTGCTCGGCCAGCTGCTCCAGCTGCTGGCCGCTCTGCTCAATGAACTGACGGCTCACGGACGATTTGCTGACTCCCACCGTGTCGGCCATCTGGGGGATCACGCGGCTGTAGTGGCGCGTGGAAACGTTGCACATCAAGATCTCCAGCATGCGGCTGCCCAGCTCCCCGTTACGGTTGATCGCCTCATAGGCGGGGATCTCCACCTCCCCGCCTCGACCTTGGCCTTTCTTGCGCAGCCGTGGCTTTCGAACCCGCACTTGCCGCTCCGAAAGTCTGACTCGCCCTGGCTGAGTGCCGTACCAAACGATCTGCTTGCCTGGGCGCCCTTGTTGCTTTTCGCCGGCGACACTTCGGGCAGAAAGCTGCAAGACTGCTTCCATGCTCGCTCGCCCCAGGATGTCGATCAACTCGTCAATGGCCATCCGGGAGGCTTCGATCAGCTCCACCATCGGGAGCAACAGTTGCCCGTTCTGGGCCAGATAATCAGCCAGCCCCTGACTGTTCTTCCGGGTGACAATTCGATATGATTTCTTCATGGCGGTTCCTCCTTAAAAGGTTGTTGACCAACCCGATTCTAACGAGTCGGTCGGACGAACCGCCTCTCAACTTTCAACTAAACCCAGGACAGTCTCGTGCTGGACATCTACAGCCGCTACGTGGTGGGCTGGATGGTGGCCACCCAGGAGAGTGCTTCTTTGGCCAGGACGCTCATCTGGGAAAGCTGCACCAAGCAACGGATCGACTCGGGCCAGTTGACTCTTCACGCCGACCGAGGGCCGTCCATGAAGTCCAAGTCGCCGGCTTTGCTCTTAGCCGACTTGGGGGTGGCGAAGTCTCACTCCCGACCCCATGTTCGAGACGACAATCCCTACTCGGAGTCCCAGTTCAAGACGCTCAAGCACCGGCCAGAATTCCCGTCCCGATTCGGCTCGATTCAAAGATGCTCGAGTTTTCTGCCAGGAGTTCTTCCGCTGGTACAACACCGAACACAGATACTCCGGAATCGGACTGCACACGCCCCAGGACGTTCACTACCAAAGAGCGGAGTCCAGACGCCAGGTACGGGCTCTGGCCTTGGAGGCCGCCTCCGCTCTTACCCGAGGCGGTCTGGATCAACCGACCCAAACAGGAGGACTCTGAACTGAAACTACACTAATTCTCCAAAAAAAGTGTCTCAAAGTCATTGACACGTTCCGCAAGCAGTAGGCCGCTACTCGCCTCGTCTCACTGCAGGTAAGCATGGGGTAAGCAAAAGAGGAGAGTAGCATGACGAAGCTGTGCGTACAAGTCATAGCGCAGGTCCCACATGCGCCGATGGGCGCCTTCGCGCCGGGCCACCCCCTCGTGGAGCAGGCGAATTGGTCGGCCGTCTGCGTCCAGAATCTCGAGCCGGACGCGGCTACCGGGCCGCGCTACTGAATAGTCGATGACCGCCCGTACCTCGCGTCGGATGGCGTCGGCAGGGGGAAACAGCCGGTCGGCCGTCGTCGAGGCGTCCACTTCGAGCTGCCGCAGGATTGACCTTGCCCCCTAAAACGAGTCCAGATTGAATGTTAGGATTTTCGGATTAGGAAGGAGGCAAGAGGTGGCACGGAAGCGGTTTACGGCAGAACAGATACTTGCTGGTTCCCGCTTTGCGAACCTTTCCATTTAGAAACCAAACTGCTTCGACTGCGAGGGCAAATCGTGCAGGTCTAGAGACCTGCTTTCTTGGGCAGATTAGCGGGTAATCGTCGAGAAACAATGAGGGTTAAATGGCGTGCTCCCATTCCGGGAGGTCGCCACCTTCTTGTGCTAGTATGAATCGATCTCGGAGCTTTCTGGTGCCGACTAAACGTGTAATTGTGCTTGCGAATTCCATTAAGAGGCAAGCCCGGTGCATTGCTGGACGAGAAGTCATAAGCGAAGGTGGAGGGACGCGCATTGGTCTTTGGGTTAGGTCAGTAAGTGGTGAAAACGAAGGGGAATTACTCAGCCATCACTATACTTTATCAGACGGTGTGCTTACTGGTGTTCTCGATATCGTTGATATTCCCCTGATCCAACCCAAGGATGAGCCGGGGCAGCCTGAAAACTGGCTCCTCGACGAAGAAGGAATCTGGTCGAAAGTGGAAGAATATGGGGCAGATCAGGTTCATCAGCTGGAGGAGACACCAACCGACCTTTGGCTTCAAACTGGCCAACGTACCGATCGGATTTCTGTGGAGGTACAAAGGCAGCGGAGTCCCCAACACTCTTTAGTGGGTATTCGAATGCCCAGATGATGCAGCTTTCCTTCGCAAGTGGCCAGGCCACCGCAGATCTCTCGCAGGCTGTGTGCTCTCCCTAGCTGGCAAAACAGCATGGCGACAAACTGTCCCCAGCTGCTGAAACCTCGCGCGTGTCGCTCGGCTTTGGTCTCTAATACCAGTTGTTGAAACTCCCAGCGCGGAAAAAGCTGGAGAATTTGACTGAAGATGCTGCAGAATCGATTCATGGTCGGGTCCTCGTCGTCGTTGGTTTGTTTCCGGTCTCAAGACCAAAGCAATCCTACGAGGTCGATCCGACCATCAGTCTAAAAAGCTAATTTGGACAAGAGTGCCTTGTGGTATAGAACCGTCTGTGCGCCAAGCGGTAAGTTTACAGAACAAGGACTTCCTCGGGTGGTCCAAGGAAACACGGCAAAGATCGTTGGAAGATCTCGATGGGGCTTGGATCGAGAACGTAACCTTTGAGGAGTACTTCAACAAGTTTAGCCCGACGTTTGCAGAAGATTATGCGGCGCGTTGCGGACTGCTGAGCGAGTGCAAAAATAAAGGCATCCACGAATTACTCAAGGTTAGAAGCGTGCGCGGGTCAGTCGGAGCGCAGTTGTCGTGGGTCTTTGGGCAGTTACTTGAAGGCAAGAAGCCCGACCTAGGTGACGCACTGGACATGAGGCATGCGGTGCTGGCGTCCACCGCCGACGTACTACTGACCCAAGATCAGCCGTTCACCGAAGTGATGCGTCGAGTCCCTCTTGATAGCTTTGAGGTGTCGGACGTTTCAATTTTGTAGAGCGGGTGCTGCTATAGATTCCGGGCACGTGCCACCCAGTCCCCGAACAAAGCAAAACAAAATCACCAGACCAGGAGATGGAACGATCCAGCGGTCTCCAGGTGGGAAGAGAGTCGCAGTGGTAGACATCCGCACCTAAAGTCACCAGCAGAAAGGCTCTAAGGGACTCCTGCGTTCGCGAAAAAATTCCTGGCAAATTATTCGCACAGTGCAGGAACTGCTGGGGCACAAGGATGTGAGAACAACTATGGTTTACGCCCACGTCTTGAACCAGGGACCACATCCCAAACCGCTAATAGGCGGATCAGTATAACCCTTCCGCTCCGAGTGGCATGTTCAGCGCAACTCGTTGCCAGTAGGATAATTACGGCGGGTCTTTCGCCGAGTTCTACTTGCGTCTTATGCGGACAATTCGGATACTATGCTGATCAGTATAAACACTGCTTAGAATGACGAAGGAGACAGAACCGATGGCGAGGGAGAAAAAGATCGGGTTCGACGAGGCTGTGGAACTTCTTCTGAGCGAGAGAGAACGGGAGCTGATTCTGGAGCACACTTTTGCTGATCCCGAACTTACCAACAAACTGGACATCGCCGAAACTCGTGGCAAGAAGATCGTTGCAAAATACACACTCGATGATCTCGACCAGCTGTCCGAATTCGTAGCGGCCGAGGCGAATCACTGTGACAACAAGAAGCTTCAAAAGGAACTATACGCCTTGTTTGACCGCATACGACAACAGCTTGAATCCTATGACGACGGACAATGGCCAAACGCATTCTAGCAACCGGCTCTGCCTCTCCCTGCACTCGAAAACTCCTGTAGCTATCTCAATACTCCTCAGGACCTCAGAGGCCAAGGAGTAAATGCGGAGATACACTCACGATGTATTGGTGAGATTATTCTGGCCCTCATGTGCCGCGAGAGCTACCCTATAGACGAAAAAGTGACCCTATAAACGTCGATAGACCCTATGAAGAGTAACGGTAATAGACGTAAACGGTATAAAAGATCTGTCCTCTTCCTCAGAAATGCCATAATGCGCAGAGACCATCCACACTGCCCACATCCAACATCATCTAATGGGAGATTCGCAAGCCCAAGGGGTGGTGATGATCCCAACAATCAGATCAAAAAAAGAAGTCTAGGCGAGATTGAGTAGCAAGGCGTTTTTTGGAGAGGACCTATGATCAGGCCATAGGAGCAACTTACTTTCCCTTTGCACTTGAACACTGACATGGCTATGTAAATATTCCTGGGGTCGCCAAAGGCCAAGGAAGAAATTCGCAAATACACTCGCGATATTTTCGATAAGAATATCTGGCCGTCGGATGCTGCAAAGTGAATCCATGAAACTGTAATGAATCCACAAGGAACTTCCTGGTCTATCAACCCAATTTCTTGGCGAGCTAGTCTCGTCCATTCAAGGAGAAGACGAGCACGAAGCTTCTTTCTGCAGCCTCAGCTATTAACGTTTTGACCTTCGCTACATCTTTACTCTGAACCAGCCATCGGAATTTCATGAGTATTTTGGGGCCTCCTCGTCTTGGAGAATCCCGTCTCCATCATCCAGGATCCTCAGATAGGAGTTCCCTCGCTCTTTCCCCCGAGTGATGACAACGTTGCGCGCCCCTGCATCAATGCTGTTCTCTACGAATTCAGCGACCGCTTTCAGCGGGTTGTCCTGTGACAGGGCAATGATGGTAATAGCATTCCAGTCGTTTCCGATGCGAAGTTTGCCCTTATTCTTCACTTGCCTTTATTCCTCACCCAGCGGGCAATTTTAGCTTACCTATCTGCCATGCGGCATACAGAGAAACGGTGAGCTGTCCCTGCCAGGGTACTGCCAAGAACTTTGTATCGAAAGAGCAAGTCTACCTTGAGCTTCATTTATTCACTACTGACGCTGTGGAAACCGGTAAAGTTGGGCACTGAAACAAGTATCTTCGCTACGACACCTCATGCATAATTCGGGCTGGAATGGGAGGTTATTTCTATCCGTGCGTTAAGCCATTACGGCTTTCAGACTTTGGGTGTAACGCGTGACGCCGTGACCGTTAGGATGTCCCACGGAAGCTGGCAGGCAATGCACTCCCGAGCGTCCTTGGAAAAGGGCGATCGGGCAGTGAAGAATTCTGATTCGGCGTTGTGGACCTCGGTTGTGCAAGCCGTAGAGGAGTGAGCGCCGGGCGAATAACCCCTCGGATGGTTGGAATCCCGAATCCACAAAGGTCACGTTCGCGTTGACCATGCTATTCGATTCCGTGACCGCCTTCTGAATCTGCTTGTTCGAAGTCTCCCAAAACAGCTTTGTGTTCTCAACCGCCCCGGACACGAAGTCGATGCTCTTGAGATCATTCAAGGTGCAGAGGCCCAAGCCACATAGAAGGGCGCCAAGTTCTCTTTTCTTAGCCCGGATGCGGTCCGATACTTCTGCCCTAGTTGAACGAGCACGTCCCTCAAGTCGTCGTGGCACGCTTCCCGGATTCTCTTCCGGATTTTCTGCTTGTTGTAAAGGGGGTTCACGATATTGAAGATCCCCACGTCGTTGATGCCCCCATCGACAAGAATGACCACCTTGTCTTCTGTCGCCTTCGGTGCAGTCCGAATTTGTGTGGCGATCGAGGGGTAGGAATCGGGCACCTCGCCGTGCAAGGGCCCGCGCCCGGGTCCTGGTTTTCCCTTAAGGATGGCGCCCGAATGTGCGAAATGGTGAGCCCGCACACTGATTCCGTGCTTTCGTTTGAGCCAGTTCTTGATCCGGACATGGATTTTTTTGTTGGCCTTGTGGCCCTGACCCCAAAGTATCGATGTTCCGAAAACGTACAGTCCGATTTTTGCCATGGTCCCTCGGTCTTCTCAGGGCATCCTGTTAGTCAACGCGAGCTCCGTCCGGTAGAATACACGCTGTCTATGGTTTTTGGCCAATTCTTCTTCGATCCACCCGGCGGCGATACACTCCTGGGAGGTGACTTTTTGGGGAAGGGCGCGCAGCCGTGCGCCCCTACAGGATGAGACCAGCCGTGGTTCCCAGTTTGGTCAGCCGGTGATCTCTTTGAGTACCGAGAGGAGACGGCAAACGTCTTCACTGCCATTGAAGAGGTGAGTGGAAACGCGAAGTCGCCCAAAGCCTCCCCAGCAAAGGATACTGTGGCGGGCCAGTCGCTCCTGCAGCCCTTTGGAGTCGGGCACACGGATGCAGGTGTTGCCGGAGAGCGCCGGGCGGGATGATGGGCCAAGTACCGTATACCCCATCCTTTCAAGCTTCTCACGGGCGAGTCCTGCCAGCTCCCTGGCGTGGTTCTGGATGCGCTCGATTCCCACTCCAATAAGAACTTCCAGTGCCTGGTCCAGGAAGGCGATCAAAAGGTAAGGGGGGTTACCCGGTTCCAGCCGGGAGGGCATGGCTTTGATCGGAACATCCGAGAGGTTCTCGGCTGAATCGGCCGATTCCGGCCATGCCTCGAGGTTATGCCAGCCAAAGCTGGTCACCTGCAGTTGTCCCTCGGCCTTTGGACTCCAATAGCAGGGTGCAATCCCATGGGTTGCCAGCATCCACTTGTAACTGCTGCTCACGGTCAGGTCGGTCAGCTCCGCTGGGACTTTCAGCACCCCGGAGGAGTGGGTTGCATCCACAGCCAAAAGGACTCCCTGCTTGTGAGCTCTCTCGGCCAACCGCACCAGATCGAGACACTGACCCGTGTAGAAACTGACGTGGCTGACGGCTAGAACTCGAGTACGGGTATCCAGAGCTTCCAGAAGATCCACCTCGGAAATCGTCCCTCTCCGGTGGGTGAGTCTGCGTACTTCAACACCTTTGCCGACGCACTGTTTCCAGGCGTATGCGACTGAAGGAAATTCAATGTTGGCGGTGACGACATTGTCTCCGTCACGCCAATCCAACCCTCGAGCCAGGACGCTCATCCCTTCGCCTGACGAGGGCATCCAGGCAATCCTCTGCGGGGCTACTCCCCACAGTTGACCCACCTTTTCACGACAGCTCTCGCTCCAGCGAATGATTTCTTGATGTCCGGAATAACCTGTGCTTTTCAGGCGAGCAAACTTTTCATGGACAGCTGTCTGAACCTTCAACCAGGGGGCCGCTCCACCTGTGCCGAGATGGGTGAGGCTGTCCAGTCCGATAAACGCTTCAGGAGAGAGAATCGGTTTGATCTGGATCAATCTTGTACCCTGGGGGAGAAACTGCCTGGGTGTCGTTTACGACTGACTCTTCGACCTTTGAGCATTTTGACTTCTCGACTCATCCTGCCGGCGCAGGATATGCTTTTGAATCTTACCCACCGAAGTCCTGGGTAGCTCGGCTCGAAATTCGACGAACTCCGGCACACGAAACTTGGCCAGGCGAGACTTGCACCAGCTAATGATCTCTTCGGCCTCAGATTGCTCACCCTTCCTGAGAACGACAAAGGCTTTGATTGCCTGGTCGCGTATCGGGTCAGGGACGCCGATCACTGCACAATCGAAGACCTTGGAGTGTTGCAGGATCACCGCCTCGACTTCGCTGGCGGCCACATTCTCGCCCGCCCGCTTGATCATGTCTTTGGCCCGGTCAACAAAGTAAAAGTAACCGTCAGCATCCTGATAGGCATTGTCCCCGCTCCATAGCCAGTCGTTGCGGATCGCGTCTGCCGTGGCCTCAGGGTTTTTGAAATAGCCCTTCATGATGGTCCAGCCCGCCTGCCCCCGGACCACGATTTGACCGATCTGCCCCTGAGATACACACTCACCGTTCTCATCCACGAGCTTCACTTCGTAACCCATGGCCGGTACTCCCACGGACATGTTGTGTCGCTCATAGTCAATGGGGTTCATCAGTGGTGTTCCCATGGTCTCGGTCATGCCGTAGATCTGCAGCAGTGGGGCGCCGAACCTCTCTTCCCACTCGGCCAATTGGGCCTGTGTGACACTTTGGGCAAAGATGACCACGCGCAGCTTGTTGTGACGATGCTCAGGCCGGTGGGGCTGGGCCAGCAGCATGCGAATGGGGGCAGCAAACAAACTGGTAACGGTACATTCGTGTTTCATGCACTGATCGAAGAAGCGACTGGCGCTGAAGCGTGGCATGAGGGCAAGACTCGCTCCCGTGACCAGCGCGCTCATCGTGGAATAATAGAGGGCATTCCCGTGAAAGAGCGGCAGGGTGACGAATTGGCGATCTTCCGGAGCCAGTCGGATGGCTTTTGAGATGGTCTCTCCTGCGTAAATGTAGTTGGCATGAGTGACCAAGACTCCCTTGGGGCGGGAAGTGGTGCCGGAGGTATACAGGATGGTGATCTCGTCCAGTGGACCTACTTCGCAGGTGGGCGCATCGGTGGACTGAGCGCCGAGCAGAGCATCGAATTCCAAAACTTCCAGTGTGCCAGCTCCTGATGCCGCGGGCTGATCACAAATGATCACGCGTTCTACAGCAGGGCAGCGCCGACACACTTCGGCAACCGTCTCCATAAAGGCCGCCTGAGTACAGACGAGACGGCTTTCTGAATGCCTCACCAGGTACTCCAGCTCGTCAGGCACTGACGCGGTGTTGGTGGGCATGATGACCGCGCCGATCTTTGCCGCACCAAACCACAGGTAGAGGAAGGGCAGACAGTTGAGCAGATGCAAGTTCAGCTTGTCTCCCTTGTCCATTCCGAGCGCAAGCAGCAGATTTGCCGCTCGATTCACTTGTTCGTTAAAGGCGGCATAAGACAAATGGGCGACGGTTCCTTCCATATCGTCATAGATGACGAACGTCTTGTCAGGCGTCGCCCCGGCACGATATTCGAGCAACTGGCTCAGCGTGCGATTCCCCACAGTGGTAGCCACAGTCATCTCCTGGGTTTGTATCACTATGATGATTTTAACTACGAACCGCTAATCTTTAGAGATTCGGTAAAGATAGCGTGTTCCCCGAAGGTAGATTTCGTTATCCACAACGGCGGGAGAGGCATCAAAGCCGTCATCGAGGTGGTTAACCGCCAGAACCTTGAAGGGATTCCCGTGTTCAATCACCACCGAGGCACCTTCGCGTCCCACAACGTAGACTCGCCCGGCCGCTCCGACAGGGGAAGCATAAACATTGGAGATCTGTTCCAACCGGACGGGGCCGTAATGGACCTCACCTGTCCCGGGATTCAAGCTGGTCAGAACGCCATTGTTTCGTTTCAGGAAGTAGAGAGAGTCGTCATAAAGGAGAGGGGATGGGGTGTAGGGAGTGTCGCGGTCATACTGCCAGGGGATGGCGTCCGAGCCAGTAATATCACCTCGAGCAGCTGCCAGGCGGATGGCCAACAAGGCGTTTCCCCGAAAACCACTGGTGACGAACAGCAGGCCTCCCGCTGACACTGGAGAAGGAATCGCGTTCAAAGTCATACCCTGGCTTTCCCAGAGCAGCTTGCCCGACTCGAGGTCGTAGCTTCGAACACGGTTGGTCGCGCTGGTGATAACCTGCTTCCCCTCCGCGAGCTCAACCACGATTGGAGAGGACCAGGAAGTCCTCTCGTCTCGATCGTTTCTCCAGACTTCCCGACCGGTTTTCTTGTCCAGAGCGACGATGAAGGACTGCGCCTCGTGATCCTGGTTGACAACGATCTTGTCTCCATGAAGAACAGGGGAGCTGCCCTCACCAAACTCAAGTTTAATCCTCATGTCGCCGAGATCCTTCTCCCAAAGGAGATCCCCCGTCATGGATAGGCAGTACAAGCCATAAGAGCCGAAGTAGGCGTATACGTTCTCACCGTCGGTCACGGGTGAACAGGATGCCCAGGAGGCGGTGGGGTGGGTGCCTTCGTGGGGAAGCTCTTCTCGCAAAACGCGCTTCCAGAGCACGCTGCCGTCGCTGCGATTGATTGCGAAGATCGTGAATTGCTGAACATGGGTAGGCCCGGTTTTAGGCGGGCCTCGGCGCCGGCCTCGCCTATCGGAAGGGCCGGTTACGGGTTCACCGGTGGGGACGGCACTCAAGACGAATACTTGGTCGTCCCACACAATCGGGGTTGCAGATCCCTTGCCCGGAATCTCGACCTTCCATCCTATGTTTTGGCTTTCGCTCCACTGAACCGGGGGATTTCCGTGCGGCGCCACACCGGTTGCTTGTGGTCCTCGCCACTGAGGCCAGAATCGTTGGGCAGGTGAAACCTGCTCGGTCGTGGACAGACCGGAGAACATAAAAACACCAACCAGAAGAATAGCGATAGCTTTCATAGGTTTTCATCCTAGCCCGGATTATGGATAAGTGTCTACTGCATCGGCGGAACCCACCCCGCTGCTTCGCGGCACCCCTCCGGGGGAGGGACTACCTTCCGATGTGTTGCGCTCCGTCAGCCTCCTCGACGTACTGCACGAGTACGCCTGCGGGGGCCTCGGTCGCGCGCCTTGTCAGACCGGCCCTTCCGCCGCTTCGTCACGAGCCGTGATGAGAAATGCAGGTTAGCGCCGCGAACGACGGCCTTGGCCTGGAGACTTGGAAACCGGGGGTTTCACCGTGGCAGGGTAAAGGTATACAGAGCACTGCCGGCTGCTATGGCCAGAACCTGTTTTTCATCCAGCATATAGGTGATGGGAGCGGTGATAATTGGGGCGCCTGTCTGAAAGCGCCACAGACTCTTCCCCGTCTTGGCATCCAGAGCGGTAAAATAGCCCTCCATGTCACCGACGAAGACGAGGCCGCCGGCTGTCGAGAGCGTCCCTCCCCAGGTTGGCGAGTAGAACTGAAACTCCCATTTCACCTCTCCCGAAGTGGGCTTCAAAGCCTTGACTGCGCCCCAGGTCTTTTCGTCCGGTGGGGATCCTGGGAAACTTCCCAGAAAAAAATGTCCTGGCTCAAGCTCCTGCTTTGTATTGAAATAGATCTGGCATTCTTCACGGACCACAATGTAAAGGAGGCCGGTTTCGAGGTTGTAGGAAGGTGCCATCCAGTTGGGACCTCCACCCATACCCGGACACTGGTAATTTCCGTCCGGTGTAGGCGAGGTGTTGGGAAGAACCTGAGGCCGTCCGTCGGGTCCTATACCGGAAGCCCAGGTAACTCGGGCGATGGGCTTGGCCAACAGAAACTGGCCATCCACCCGGTCCAGCACATAATAAAACCCGTTCCGGTTGGCCTGAACCAGAAGTTTTCTGGGCTTGCCGTCCATTTCGAGATCCAATAGCACGGAGACCTCGTTCGCGTCCCAGTCGTGGAGGTCGTGAGGAGTGAACTGAAAGTGCCATTTCAGCTCGCCCGTATCCGGATCGAGTGCCAACACGCAATTGGAATATAGGTTGTCCCCCAAACGATCCTCACCATACAGATCGGGGGCCGGGTTGCCCGTACCCCAGTACAGCAAGTCCAGCTGAGGGTCATAGGTCCCCGTCATCCAGGTAGGGGCTCCACCCGTTTTCCAGGAGTCGCCCGACCACGTTTCTGACCCGGGTTCTCCGGGACCGGCGGTAGTCCAGAAACGCCATGCCCGTTTTCCACTTTCCGCCTCGTACGCGTCGAGGAAACATCGGACGCCGTATTCACCTCCTGAAGTTCCCACGATTACCTTATCTTTGACGACCAGTGGAGCCAACGTCGAGCTATATCCTGGACGGTAATCTGCCATCTCGACGTCCCAGACCACACTTCCCGTTTTCGTGTCCAGCGCCAGCAAATGGGAGTCCAGGGTCGCCATAAACAACTTATTGCCCAAGATGGCAAACCCCCTGTTGATGGGTCCGCAGCATAGGCTCTGGTCAGGTAGTTCCCGTTGGTATCTCCAGAGCACCCGGCCGCTTCTCGCATCCAGAGCGTATCCGTTGTTGTAAGGGGCGGTCAGATACATAATGCCCTCTACAAGTAAGGGTACGGTCTCAAACTTCGCCCCGGCGCCCACCCCAGTCTGAAAAACCCACTGGACCTGAAGCTTTCCCACGTTTTCCCTGTTGATCTGCTTCAGAGGGCGGTGATTTCTACCGCTGTAGTCTCCCCGGTAGTGGATCCAATTGTCCGGTTCCTCCATGGCGTGAATCAGTCTCTCGGCGGTGATCTCACCCGCTTGGCCCCAAGCAGCCGAAACCATCAACACGCACAACCCAAAGATCGTAGACACAAGGATGGATCGAAACATAGGCTCTCCTTGTCGGTCATCCCCTTCGAACACGGTCGCCACCTCGAAGATTAGGAATAAGGTGATAGGCCTGGACTGGTTTCCAGATCAGCCATACGCAAATGGCTCAATTGCTCTCCGGCTCTTCCCGTTGACCAGCCAAGAAAGTAAGAAGATCCTCGAGCTCTCGGTCGGAAAGGACACTTTCCGGATAAGCCGGCATCAGCGACTTGTCAAGGCGGATGATCCCTTCCAGTTCACTTTTGTCATGGCTGTGAAAGTTTTCCCTCTGATCCAGGACCTGAATCGTAAAGCTGTCCTCATTCCTGATGACGCCGGTGATTTTCTTCCCTTCCCTGGTGATCAGGCGGACCGGTTCATACCCCCCTACCATGCGCCCGTCACCTAGGCGAAGGTTCCGAAACCTGGCACTGGGCTCTCGAATCGATTCCACCAAAGCTTCTACTGAGCGGATCTTTCCAACGCGGGTCAGATCGGGACCCAGACGGCCTCCCTTCCCCTGGATCATATGGCAGTTGGAACAAAAACCTTTGCTAAAGAAAATATCTCGACCCGAATCCTGATCCCCGGTTAACGTCCGAACCCGTGATTGTGAGCGGGTGTGCGAAATAAAGGCGATGTATTCGCCACACTTGATCGTCTGGGAGTACATGGGGAGGCATCTGAGTCCCCTGGATCCCTTGCTTGACGACCTGGTGCATCTGCTTATCGCTACTGCTACGGATCAATCGTCGTCGTATCAGGTCGGGGCCTCGAAATCCACCTTGTCCTTTCTCTCCGTGGCACCCTGCGCAGTAACAACGGAAAAGGCTTTTCCCGACGGCTATTGCATCGGTGTCTTCAGCAAAGGGATTTTCTTGTTTCTTGTCCTCTTTGGGTACCTGGCCTGCAAGCAGGAGACGAAAAAGTGAGCTCGCCGCGACACTCCTCAGCAGGGTTGGGAAGATTTGAAACAGAGAATTCATTTTTCGAAGGGATTGTATTTTGAAGGCGAAGGGAAGTCAAAAAATGGAGCCGGAACGCCCTCGTCCCGCCCGATGCGGCGTAAGGGCACGCCGTCTCCAAAGGATAAGGAAAAGACGTATCAGAGGCTGATGAGAAAGTCGAGAGCTTGACGGGCCGCTTTGCGGACCTTTTCAGAAGAGTCCTTTGCTGCCTCCTCTTTCAGTACTGGTACAGCAGTCACATCCTCCAACATTTCGAGAGCCAGAATCGCCTCCAGACGTACCTCTTCTTCTCTGTCCTTGAGCGCACGGCGACAGGCTGACAAAACTTCGGAACTGGGATCGAGTGATCCAAGCTCGCTGACAGCGAAAGCCCTGTCGCCGACATCGGCAGCGTAGAGCACTTCTTCAATCAGCCGCCTGACATCCTCATCGGCTGGCAAGGGAGCGTCCCTTTTTAGCTTTTCAATTTCCAGAGGAGCCCGAGGGTTGACCCGTTTTTCCCCTTCGATGCTGGTGAAGGATCCCGGGGACTGTAAAGTTTTCGAGTGGCCCGACTGGGGTGTTGGACTCCTCATCTGGCGACTGGGTATGCTCGGTTCCACCCCTTGAATCGGCCCGTCTCTTCCGGACTCGTGGAGGAATCCCCAGTACGTGGCAAGAGCGAAGAGAAAAAATGTGAAGAGAAGAATAAGTCTTTTCGGCACAGAAATTAGAAACTCTTTTCAACTACTGCGGTCCGGGGTCGTTACACTTAAGATACCCTCGAGGTCAGCCGCCCCCCGGAAGGGTTTTCGTGGATGGTACGCACAGCTCCTCTATCCGTCGTGTGCGTACCTCTCCCCCCCGAAACTGATCATTAACAACGATGCCTTCGACTTCTTCGACCGGTGCCTCACCGCGGGCCGGTCTGACTGTAAAGCAGAGCAGATGACTCTCGGGATGTTTGATTCCTTCACCGTTCTTGTCAACTGGATTACAAAGCCGCCTCGGCTGTCTCATGTCGAACAATACAAAGTCCGGGTTGAACTGGTCCGCCAGCAAAACCTGGCCTCTGAACCGATCACCCTTTTGTCGGACGTTGTAGCACAAGAAGTGGTCGACGTCGATTGAACCAATTTCCGGTGGAGGCAGTGGGTCATCCGGCGGGATGCTTTTTGAGGCCGGGACGAGCAAACGCACGGGCCTTCGGACGTCGACGATAAAAGCACCGAACGCGTTGGTCACCTGAACGTCCTGCAGCCCTCTGAACTTCCCTCCAGTAGCCTGTCGGATACCGTAGCTGTTCAGATGCGTGTCTGGATCGAAGATCCCATCGGGAAAAATGACGGCTGGGGGAGAAGTTGCCGCCGGCGTCAGAAGCGCGAGCAGCCGGGTGACTTCAAAGGTCTCATTGAGGAACTAATCCGACAGGTTGACCAGGATGTCGGGAGGAGATGTTGCTGATCTGACCCGATAGGAGAGGAAGCGATCAAGATCCCCCGCAAGGGCTTGACCTGCTCCTGTTACCATCGCACAACCGAGCACGGTGGTTGCCACGATTCCCCTTGCTAAAAGGTGCATGGTGGGTTTTAACCTCCTCTTCTGAATTGGCCTTTTCCTATTTTCCGAGATGTTGTGCTCTCTTTCATACATGTGGAACACGAATGTCAAGACGCGACGTTCAGGCACGCCATTTAAGGGGTCGTTGCCGAAATAGTTTCCAACCGTTCACCTCATCCATCGAGGTAGCGTATAATCCTTCCGAATAGAATGCCGGTCCTTACTTCGGCTTTGTCATTCCTTTTGGTTGTCGCTACCCTGAATGGAATCGTCTGTCCCTGGCAATGTATGCAGGGTGCGCGTTACAACCAGGATCCCGCCTCGCTTGTCGTTTCCTGCCATACACTTCCTTACGACCCCTCGCACCCGTCTCCCGGGGCGGATTCCTGCCAGAATGGTTGTCAAGAGAAGACGATCCTTGCTCCTGCAACTGGAAAATTTGAGTTGCCCATGCAGCTGATCGCACTCGATCTGGCTTTTGTCCCCGATGTTTCACGCGACTTGATCAAGCCGGCAATTGGATTGGTGGGCATGGCGCATTCTCCACCCTCCTCGCGTTCGCTCATCCTTAGGATTTAATACTTCACAGCCGGTACAATCAGAGCATCAAACAATCGACCGGCCTTCTTCTCGCTCACACATTTTGTTTCTGAGCCGACAGCAGGGCACGCCGGTGCGGTTCATCCTTATATCGACAAAAGGAGTTATCGATGCAGAAGTCAAGAATGATGACTGTGTTGTTCATGATGACGCTGTTATCTGCGGGGGTAGAAACGGCTTTCAGCCGGTCGGAGAACCGGGAACGATCCCTGCGCCTGGAGGACCTGGAGCGCATGGCATTGGAGAACAATCCCACCATTGCGCAGGCAGAAGCCGCCGTCCAGGCGGCGCAGGGACGCGGGATTCAGGCGGGGCTTTATCCAAATCCGATTCTAGGCTATCAGGGCGAAGAGTTTAGCCGCTCTCCGAAGAATACCAGCGAACATTTTCTATTCCTGGAACAGAAGCTCGTGACCGCCGGAAAACTCAAGAAAAGCCGCCGCATCTTCTCGCTGCTGGGGAAGCAAGCCGAGGCAGAGCTGGAAGCCCAGAAGCTGCGTGTGCTCAATACGGTTCGGCTTCTCTACTACCAGGCTCTCGGTGCTCAGCAGCTGGTTGATCTGCGAGAACAGCTGGCCACAATCGCCCGGGAGGCAGTGGACATCTCCGAGCAGCTTTACAACGTTGGAGCTGCCGATCGACCCGATGTTCTCGAAGCCCAAATCGAAGCCGAACGCGCTCAGCTCGATTTTCTTGCCGCCCGGAACAACCGAGAGCAGGTTGGGCAGCTCCTGGCAGCGGTGGTGGGAGATTCATGCCTCCAATCGACCCGTCTGGTGGGTGAATTACAAGAGGTGGCTCCCAGGTTTGAGCGGAAAGAAATCCTGAGCAAACTGCTGAGCGAAAGCCCGCAAATCATAGGTGCCCAGGCCGGGGTGGAACGCGCCAGAGCGACCCTGACGCGGGCCCAAGCCGAGCCGATCCCGGACATCTTCCTGCGTGGCGGTGTGGGTTACAGCTTTGAACCCCTGGAGGCCGGAGACCGTCTTCCGAGAGGAGCGGAGGGATTCATTGAAGCGGGTATTCGTATCCCCCTGTTCGATCGCAACCAGGGTAACATTGCGGCGGCCCGGGCAGAGATTGTTCGCGCCGAGAACGAAGTTCAACGGCTGAAACTCACTCTTCAGGTTCGCTTGGCCTCGGTTTTTACCTGCTACTCCAACTCACAAAGCGTAGTACAAAGATACCAAACGTCTGTTTTGCCGCAAGCTCAACAGGCTTACGATCTCTATCTGGAAAAATTTCAACAGATGGCGGCGGCTTACCCCCAGGTCCTTATCGCGCAGCGGACCCTTTTTCAGTCACGTGCGGATTACATTTTCGCGCTTGTCGACCTCTGGCAAGCCGTGGTTCACATTCGAGGACTGCTTCTTTCCGGCGGGCTGAATCCACCAGATGAGCTTGAGCCTGAAAGGGCGATTGAAACTCAGATCTATGGCTACCGGGATGATTAGCCTCGAGAGACAGGAATGGGATGGAAAGTAACGCCGGCTTCCAGCCGTCAGCCGCCGGGACGGCGGCGATAAGGAGGAAAATATCGTGAGTAAGAATAGAAGAGATTTTCTTCGGGCAGGTGCCCTCTTTGCTGGGGCTGGCTGGCTGGGGGGGCAGCACACAGGCGCTCAGCAGAAACATCACCGTCACCCCGCATCCCCCGCATCGAATCAGGTATCTGATGGCCCGACTGTTGAGGTTCCTGGGGAGAATGAATTCTTACCGGTCGATACACCGGATCTTCCAAGGTTGTCTTATGAGGTGGACAACGGTGTGAAGGTTTTTCACTTGGTGGCGGAACCGGTCAAACGGGAATTTGTTCCGGGCAAGATCGTCGATGCCTGGGGCTACAATGGGACCGTTCCTGGACCCACCATTGAGGTGATCGAGGGAGACCAAGTTCGCTTCATCGTCGACAATCATTTGCCTGAAATGACCAGTGTCCACTGGCACGGGTTTGAAATACCGATTGAAATGGATGGCGTACCAGGACTCACACAAGATCCGATCCCTCCGGGTGGCCGCTTTGTCTACGAGTTCACCGTGCACCAGAACGGCACTTTCTTCTACCACTCCCATATGCCCATGCAGGAGATGATGGGTATGATCGGTCTCTTCATCATGCATCCGAAAAAGCCGAACCAGCCGCGGGTCGATAAGGATTTCGGCATTATCCTTCAGGAATGGGCGATTCTGCCGAACAATAGCATTCCCAACACCCTGTCTATGGAATTCAACTGGCTTACCATGAACGGAAAGGCTGGTCCGGCCACCACCCCCATGATTGTGAGACTCGGAGAGCGGGTGAGAATCCGGTTGGTGAACCTGGGGATGGACCATCACCCGATTCACCTGCACGGGCACCAATTCGTGATTACCGGAACGGAGGGTGGGCGTACTCCTGAATCAGCCTGGTATCCGACAAACACCGTTCTGGTGGGGGTGGCACAGGGGAAGGACATCGAGTTTGAGGCGAAGTATCCCGGGGACTGGATGTTTCACTGCCATCTGCCCCATCACATGATGAACCAGATGGTTTCTATGGTAGGACCCATGTCACACGTCGGATCCGGCATGCATTCCGGCATGGGAATGGAAGAGGGCATGGGCATGATTCGTGAGGGGCATGCCACGGCCGAAGAGCTTGGCTCCAGTCTGGGCCGGGCCATCGGAATGAGCACGTTTGAGAAACCGGTCTCTCACGCGGTGGCTGCGCAAAAGTCCCAACAGCATCACCAACATGGCATGCAAATGGTGAGCACAGACGCACAAAGCGTGCCCGGCTATCCTCAAGACATGTGGATGCCCATGGACGAGATGTTCATCAAACCGGAAACCTACGCTTTGCGAAAGGAGTGGTCAGGCGCGATGATGGGCATGATGAGTCTCGTGCGGGTCCTTCCACCAGATCTGTACGAGGAAGTAACGGCCCGGATGAGTGCGGCGTGAGGGCACGCCGGCTCCGATGAATTCCTGATCACCAGCGCAGGGTTTCCGGGGAGGCAAAGCGGGTCACCTTCCTCATGGGTGCCTGGTCCTGCTTGTACTTGTCCCTCTGATAGATAGGATTGATCTTTCCTTCCGGGTCGATGTCGACCACCGTATTCCCCTTGATGGTGAGCTTGTAGGGGAATCGACTGATGACTCGGAAAACGGTTATTTTCCTCATGGGAAACTCGACCGTTACCCGGTCGCCTTGTTCTAGATCCCCGATTTCGACGTAGTTTCTCGACCAGGTAAATTGTCGCCTTTCGCGGTTGACCTTGCAGGCGACCTGACTCTGGTCTGTCCACTCCGGAATGCGCGCCGCGACCTCTTTCGCCTGCACATACAAAGCGCCAGAATATTGCGTCCCTCTTCCTGAACACTCGCATACGGTTCCGAAAAGGCCCCGGAGCGCGTCGAGCTGAGTGTACGTTTCTGGGGCGGAAAGTACATGCAGCCGTCGCCGCCTGTCATGCCCAGCATGCTTTGCATGAACTTCTGGTCGGTTTCAATGTTGAAGGTGCTTCCGCTCATGATTCGGAGCAGGGGGAGGGCCTCCAGATGCTTGTTTCCACAGGCAAGGACTTCTTCCGGCCACGAGAGCGCGATCACTGGTGGTTTTCTATTGAACCAGGCGATATCGAACATCAGATAGTCTCGAGTTGGATCCAGCATGTTGGTGATGCTGTGGATGGCTAAGTCGCCCTCTCGGCCAGCTCCAATGTGTCGGGAACCTCGGCCTCATACCTCTCCCCTTCAAAGCGGGGAACTGAGATTTTGGGCAGGCTCTTGTCGGCATGATCCCATTCCCTCTCAGCCGTTTTTGCTGTGCCTGGTCCACTCCCGGCCTCGGCATAGGTACCGGGCGAGAAAATGCTGAGTGTGAGGCAGGCCGCAGCAGCGACGGCAATCTTACAAAGGCTGAAATTCATCTTTCCCTCCTTCTACTAAAGCTTCCCTCCTGACGCCCCTTCAGCAAGAAGCCAACCGTGGGCCAATTCGGTCCAAGGAACAGGGGCCGCTCCGGAAAGTAACGCCGACTTCCAGCCTGCAGCCGCCGGGACGGCAGCGATACGCTCCTGTGTGACGACTTTTTGGAGTAGGGGCGCACTGCCGTGCACCCCTACAGGATGGGGCCGGCCGTGGCTCTCCAATTCGGTCCAAGGAACAGGGGCCGTTGGTTCTTCATCATCCGGTCCAGACTATAGGCAAGCGCCGATACCTTCAAGCACAGTTTTCATGCAGAATAGTACATAATTGAGAAGTGATGGGGCTTGTGACGGTCAGTATTCAAGAAGCGCGGGTTGAGCTTGCTGCTGCCCTGAGATGGGCTGATCGTCAGGGGTTGAACGAGGGCATCGCCAATCACTTCAGCTTTGCTCCCACGCGCGGGGGTGATCGGTTCCTCGTCAATCCTTATGGCTACCACTGGAGCGAGATCGTCGCCAGCGACCTTGTGTTGGTGGACAAGGATCGCAACATTCTAGAGAGCGACAATAGTGTCGAAGACACGGCTTACTTCGTCCATTCCCGCCTCCATCTCGCCAACCCAAAGGCGCGCTGTGTCTTGCACACCCACATGCCCTTCGCAACTGCACTCTGCCTGCTGGAAGAGGGACGACTTGAGATGATTTCACAGAACGCCATCCGCTTTTACGACCGGATTGCTTACATTCAGGAATACGAAGGCTCCGCTTTGGAGGATTCCGAGGGGGACCGCCTTGCAGCGGAAATGGGAGAGCGCGAGATCGCATTTCTCGGCGCCCATGGCGTGATTGTGACGGGACCGACCATTTGTGAGGCCTTTGACGATCTCTATTATCTGGAACGTGCCTGCCAGGTGCAGGTGATCGCACTCTCCACGGGGGGAAAACTACGCCGCCTCCCGGAGCAGATGGTCCGGGAGGCGGCCCGGAGAATGCAGGGAATCAACCGGAAGGCTGCGGTCCTTCACCTGGAGGCGATCAAGCGTATCCTTGATCGGGAAGAGCCCGAATATGTTACGTGAAGCACCAAGATTCAAATCCCAAATAAATTCTTCTAGGATTTAGAATTTACTTCTGAGGAGAATTTACTCTGAGGTTCATTGGCAAAACGACTGTGAAGGTCGACCCTTCTCCCACTCTGCTTTCCACTTGAATGTGCCCCCTGTGATCCTGAACAATCTGGTAACAGGTCGCCAGCCCTAAACGCGCTCCAACCCTTACCCCCTTCGTCGTGAATCCCGGCTCAAACATTTTCTCGAGATGATCTTCGGGAATGCCAACCCCGGTGTCCTGGATGGCCACGTGTACGTGGTGGTCCTTTTGAAAGGTAGTAATCGTGATTTCCCCATTGTCCTTAATCGCCTTCTTGCTATTGATCAGAATGTTCAGAAAGGCCTGATTCAGTCGACTGGGGTAGCAGAGAATCGGTGGGATGCTCCCGAAGTCCTTGGTCACCTTGATGCGATCTTTGAGATCGTGTTGGATTAACCTCAACGTGTCTTCCAATCCTTCGTGTATGTCGGCCCTTTTCAGTTCGGCTTCGTCCAGCCGCGCAAAACTTCTGAGACTCCCGACAATACCGGTGACCCGCTCTGTGCCTGCGGCAATCACCTGATTGGCTTCTGATATAGCCTTCAAAGCGGACTGCAGAGCGGGGTTTTCACAGTAGTCTCGGGGAAAGGCTGTTTCGAGCGTCTCCCTCAGCTTGTCGACTGCCCGCATCATGGTATCGTGCATGCTGTTCATCGCTCCCACGGGTGTATTGATCTCGTGGGCAACTCCGGCAACGAGATTTCCGAGAGAGGCCATTTTCTCTTGCATGATGAGTTGATGCTGCATCTCCTTGAGCTGTTCCAACGTGCTCTCCAATTCCTTATTCTTGTTATTCAGAGCTTCAGTGGTTCGGATCAACATGTACGCCATCCCCACATGGAGCGCAACGACAGTACCCAGAGCGGTTAACATGGTCTGGTCTTCCCGTTCGACAGGACCCGTTACAAACAAGATGGCTCCAATGTTCTTTCCCTTCGCGCTGATCGGGAGGACCAGGAGAGCATCCGGGCGGTCTTCAAAGAGCCACAGGGTGAGGTCATCCTTTCCTTTCTGGAAATCCTCCCAGGGTTTGTTGAACCACTGCGCATCTCGATGGTTCAGCAGGCGACCCAGGTCGTCGAGCCCTTCCCTGTATTGGGAGCTCCCGGTTTCCGCAAATTTGCCCTTCTCAAACTGTCCCGCAATTTCAAAGGTGCCTCCTTCGGCGCGCAGTAAGATACACATGCGCCGGAAGGGCACAAGCCAGCGAGCATTTTGACAGACAGAGGGCCAAAAGGTATCAAAACGATCCTGACTGGAGAAACTGAGGATGGCCTCGTACAATGTTCCCAGTGTGAGAATGGAAATCTGAAATCCACCCTCCTTCTTGGGACCAGACACTGTATTCTTCAGCATCGCTACTCTTCTCCGTCTATCGGGATTTGGCTGAATCTTGCCCAGGTGTTAAAAAAGTTTTCAGCGGCCGCCATCATCCCCACTTCCATGATCTCGCCCTCGCTCAGTCCGTACTCTCGGAGGGTCTGTAAGTCATCTTCTGTTACCGAAAGAGGGTCTCGTGAAGTCTTGAGAGCGACCTTGAGGATGGCGCGCTGAGGGGGAGGGAGCTGGGTCAAGTCGGGATCGCTCGCACAATTCTGGATGACTTCCTGTGGAATCCCCATCGCCTCCAGCGCATTGGTATGAAGGCGAGTGCAATATTGACAATTATTCTGCATGGCAATCGTCATGGCAATCATCTGTTTGACCGTCGGGGGGAGCAATCCCTGCAACACTATGCTGCCCGCGAGCGTCAGCGATGCGGCAAGAATATCGGGCCGCTCGGCCAGCGAGGTGACCAAATTGATGGGCACACCTTCCTCACTTCCCACAAAACCCGCATCCATTGCTTCCTTATACAGAGCTTTTAGTTCTGGGGTATCGGGATGTTTGATCTGTTTGAATCTTGACATGTTTTCTCCTTTTGCCTGATTTCCGCAAAAATGGTTCCGTCGCGAAATCAGAGCTTGCTGAAGGGATAGGAAGATTCTTAGTCACAATCGACAGTATTTCAAGTCAAAGTGATAGAGAAGGAAGTACCTCCAGGCGTGAATGAGAAGAAAGTTACTCGGAAGAGATTTGCTTGGCAATTGATGTCGCTACGTCAGGACTGTCTGGGTTGACGTCAAGCGTCTGAGTTTTGGGAACGACCACTAAATCCATGTCTTCCATCGGTATGACACCGAGCAGAACCTGATCGCCCATTACCAGAGCACCCGCGAAGCCAATGCGATTCTTAAACCGGATTTCGATCGGACCCACATAGGGCGCAAGTTTCCGTGTACCATCGGCTAGAGTGACTTCTTTAGAGTCAATCTGTTCCAGTTGCAGTTGGATACAGATGCGGTCTGGAATGCACAGATGGACAGCTCCAGTATCAGCCAAAGCGTCAACCTCAACGGGGTCTAAATCCGGCTCCCTGGGATTCCTTAGAAAGACTTTGCCATTTACTAGCCCCATGTTTCTAACTTATTCGCGAGACGTCTAACATACGGGATTGTATCCGGGGTGCGTTAGGAATACTACTGCCTTTGTCCGTAGGGCCGGATGGACAACGAGGTGCTGAAATCAGCAAAATTCAAAATTCCGAAGCACGAAAAGCCCGATCAATGACCCTCAGGGGCTTGTCCGTCGAACCTGAAACAACTGAAAGGGCTGTAGGCCATAGCTTTCGATCTCGAGGATGCCTCCCTTATTGAATCTGGCCTTAGCAGCCCCGATGACGGTTCCCTGACCTTTCCCTTCTTCGTCAACAAGCAGCTGCAAGAAGCTGTAGGGATATCTTGTGGACCGGAATCCATAGGCACGCTCTATAAAAGCCATGTTTCTTGCCGTGACCAGGGTGATCAACTTTCCACCCTCTGTATCCCGCTGACGGATAACCGCCAGCTCGTTGCCAACGAAGCCATCCATTGCGATTCGGCCCAGACCACGGACCTTCTCCAGTGTGTCGCGAAGTAACCAATCTTCCTTCTCCCGGATCAGATCCAGATATTCCTCAACCTTCTCATCAGAGGTGTAACCCTCAATCCGGATCGTCAAACCACGTGACCTCCCCCCATAGCCTGCTTTCACTCCAGCAATAAATGCTGTGTAGACGGTCGCTTCTTTCTTCTCTTTCCTTTTCTCCTTCTCTGGCGACAATCCCGACAGAGCCGGTGTCAGAAGGATGAAGCCCACAGCACCCATCAGGATGCGGACGCCCAAACCTGTGCAACGACTGGTCATCATTGATTCCTCCTATTCAGTCTCCAATGAAAACATCGGAGAGATCTCACACGACCCTCTTTTTTCTCTATGATTCAAGTCGACACCAGCTGTCAAACCAGGTGACTGTTCCTTCAGGACCCCAACCAGGCATCGGGGAATCACCAGCCTCCTACTGTGGGGCTGGCCGTAAAGCTCGGGATGCAGGTAGTAACCCCGCTTCGCTACAACCAAATGTGGGTATCGAGCCACTTTCCCATGTCAGCCGGCTGTGGGGGAGGAGGGTTTGGAGGCTGCCCCAAACTCAGTTGAAAGTGAAGGGCGGTTCAGGTTGAGCACGATCTTAAGCCACCTTTCGTTTGGCGTCCATAGAAACCTCGTCTCTGAGTTTGGTTTTCAGCATCCAGAGGTCCTGGTAGCCCTGGATGCGCCGGAAGTTCTTCTCCGTCTCCAGGAAGGCTGAGGCGACCCAGCGCAGCACCATCTGGCTATCTTTCCAGCGGCTCACTCGACGGGTCCGCATCCTCACGCCAGAGTGAGGGCTTTCAATCAGGTTGGTGCTGGCCAGACACAAGCGCAGGGAGGAAGACAACTCGAGTCGATTGATGGTGAAGGTCTCTTCCAGACCTTCTCGCAGGCTAGCTGCCGCATCGGGATGCAGCCCTTCGAGCCACTCCGCCTGCTTTCTGAGCCGAACCCTCCCTTCTTCCCAGGGCAGCCGATAAGCAGCCTGCATCACTGACTTGACTTGCTCGGCCAGATCGTCCGGCAATCGATCGCACACGTTGCGAATCTTATGACGACGACATCTCTGCACCGGACTGCCCTTGCCAAAGACCTTGTCAATGGCACATCGCAGGGCCCTGGAGCCGTCAATCACAAACAGATAGCGTCGCCCGGAATCCAGGCCTCGCTCCACCAGGTCTTCCAGCAAGGAGGTAGCGGTGGCGGCGTTTTCACTGGCCCCTTCCCGCAGCCCCAGCACGTGCTTTTGGCCCTCCGAGTCCACGCCGACGGCACAGATCACGTGGTGCTCGCCAAAGACCAGGCCGTCGATGTAGATGATCAGAAACTCAACGTCATCAAAGTGTCGCTCGGCCAGCTGCTCCAGCTGCTGGCCGCTCTGCTCAATGAACTGACGGCTCACGGACGATTTGCTGACTCCCACCGTGTCGGCCATCTGGGGGATCACGCGGCTGTAGTGGCGCGTGGAAACGTTGCACGTCAAGATCTCCAGCATGCGGCTGCCCAGCTCCCCGTTACGGTTGATCGCCTCATAGGCGGGGATCTCCACCTCCCCGCCTCGACCTTGGCCTTTCTTGCGCAGCCGTGGCTTTCGAACCCGCACTTGCCGCTCCGAAAGTCTGACTCGCCCTGGCTGAGTGCCGTACCAAACGATCTGCTTGCCTGGGCGCCCTTGTTGCTTTTCGCCGGCGACACTTCGGGCAGAAAGCGGCAAGACCGCTTCCATGCTCGCTCGCCCAGGATGTCGATCAACTCGTCAATGGCCATCCGGGAGGCTTCGATCAGCTCCACCATCGGGAGCAACAGTTGCCCGTTCTGGGCCAGATAATCAGCCAGCCCCTGACTGTTCTTCCGGGTGACAATTCGATATGATTTCTTCATGGCGGTTCCTCCTTAAAAGGTTGTTGACCAACCCGATTCTAACGAGTCGGTCGGACGAACCGCCTCTCAACTTTCAACTAAACCCGGGACAGTCTCACTATGAATCCTTCAGTGATCAGAATGTCATAAATCCTATTGGCTAGAATAAGATGACCTCCATATTGAAAGTGCATGAAGTCTATTTCGATATTTTCATCTAAATTTATTGATTCCATGTACCCCCAATGGTTTTGCGGGACGATTGAGTCGAGATCATGGACCGTAATAGCCATCCTGCCGGCAAGATGCTTCACGTCTTGTTTAAACAATAGGTACTCTTCCTCATAGTAGGGAGGGGGCACGTCCGTTCGAATCGGCGCTATGTACATAAGAACTTTTGTTCGGTTGAATCTGCATGTATCAATAATCTTTTAAGTGCAGCCATGTTTCGATTATATGTACCGACGATTTTTCTGCGTTTGGTGGTTGCTTCTATCCCGAAGATTGTATTTCTGAGTTTATGGAGTTCGTACAAAACATTTGCACGGGCATCGCCTCGCTTTCTCCACCAATCCGACCAGAGTTCAAGATTTGTTGCGATGGACTTCTCAGATTTGTCCTGGAGAGTTGTATCGCTCCGGCGACTCGATTCTGTCCCATCTGATGCAAGGTGCCTGTGTTCTTCTTCAATTGTCACATGATTTCGTATCGTATCTTCGATATCAGATCGAATGTCATCCTCACGGAAATCATCGAATACAAGAGAGAGTATTAGAAGATCAATCGACAATAAGTTTCTCAGATGCTTGAAAACCATCTCCTCTTCTTGCGGGTTGACATTCGGTTGGGAGAAACCCATCAAATCTACACGTGTCTTTCTAAGTAATTGATGAAGAGTCATCACCGCTGTCTTATCTCCCTCATGCATTTGATTGATACCGTGAAGTTGTGAATTACCAAGCCAGATAGCTAGATAGGGTTTGGATCTGTGTTTTATTCCTGAAATACAGTCAGCAATTTTTGAAAGGTGTGAGCAATGAATGTGAAATCCTTTATAGGATCCAAAATGAACCTGGGTTTGTGTACCAAGAGCAAGCTCTTCGGACTTCAGGGAACCCTGATTCAGCGCTGTCAATATCAGGGCGATAGCTACGCCACAAATGAACGACGCCAATGCCAGTGTTTTTTTGTTTCGCATTTTATTCTCTGCAACAGAGGGAGTCCCAAATCTGAGTTGGAAGTAAGAGGCGGTCCAAGTTTAGCATGATCTCGCGAAGAGTCCATGTGCGATGGACCTGTAAACAACGTTGCAACTAGCCTGCATTTCTCATCACGGCTCGTGACGAAGACACTCGTGTCAAGCGGCGGAAGGGCCGGTCTGACAAGGCGCGCGACCGAGACCTCCGCAGGCGTACTCGTGCAGTACGTCGAGGAGGCCGAAGAAGCGCAACGCAGTCAGGACGGATCATTTCTTCACTTCGCTCAGGTGAAGGCGACGCCGATGCAGTAGAGGGGTGATGAGAAATGCAGGCTAGGGAGGGTGCGAGATCAATCATCCAGAATGTAGGAGCCACCTCGCTGGCGACCCAAGGTTGAGAATTTTCCTACGTTAACCATCTAGCCGTGGGTAGCTTCGCGTCCAAAGAAGCGGCACGGCACAGGAAATGAGTCCTACATTTCCTCTTGCAATGCCCGCTTCTCCACTGATAGCTTACCGTCGTTCTCACTCAAGGAAGATTCCGATTGGAAGGAGGAAGTCCATGAAAAGCGTACGTTTCATCTTGGCGGGTATGCTGGCTTTTCTAGTCGCCTGTGGCACCGAGCAGACAGAACCCTCAGCAGAGGAGACGGCCAGGGCCGATATTATGGCTTTGGACGCTCTGCGCGAGCAGTTTATGGGCCTCTTCAAGGTCGGTGATGCCTCCGGCCTGGCCGGTCTTTACACAGAGGACGCGATCCTCATGCCTCCAGAGAAGCCTGCTGCAGCCGGTCGGCAGGCGATCGAGGCGGTGTTTCGGACTACCTTTGACCGGTTCAGTGCAAAACTCAATATTGCCTTCGATGAGATTGAAATTGCCGGGGACTGGGCCTTCGAACGAGGCTCCTATGCACTGACGTTGACTCCCAAGGCCGGAGGTGAGCCCATCCAGGAAACCGGTAAATACCTGATGATCCTGCGAACGGACTCCGACGGGTCCTGGAAACTCGCTCGTGACATCTGGAACGCCGACTGGCCGCGGCCAAGCTGAAGGGGTCGACGGCGGCTTTCCCATGGATTGTAGGCAAATGAGCATCCGTGTCTTCGGCGCGCGGCTTTGACAAACTGTCTCGTTCGTTAGCCTTTTAGATGGACGACGACCATCTTCACTTCCGTCATCTCCTCGATGGCATAGGCGGGACCTTCCTTACCCATGCCGCTGTCCTTGAGGCCCCCATAGGGCATGAGATCGGCACGCCACTGCGGCCCCCAGTTGATGTGAAGATTTCCACTGTCGACTTCCCGAGCGAAGTGCATGGCACGATCGATGTCCTGAGTGAAGATGCCCGCCGAGAGTCCGTAGCGGGAATCATTGGCCAGGGTGATCGCTTGATCGATGTCTTCGAAGCGAGTGACCGCTACGGCCGGGCCGAACAACTCATCGCGACTGATGCGCATAGCTGGATCGACATCGGCGACCAGGGTTGGCTCAAACACCGCGCCCTCACGCCCCCCGCCGCTGACCACACGTGCGCCTTCTGAGGTGGCTTCCGCAACCCACTCGCCGACCCGAACCGCATCCGCCTCGCGAATCATGGGACCCATTTTGGTGTTTTCCTGGAGCTGGTCGCCTACGGAAATGGCCTCCACGCGGGATTTCAGTCTGTCCAGGAAATCGTCATACACCTTCGCATCAGTGAGGATCCGCTGCGCCGAAATGCAGACCTGCCCGGCGTTGGAGTAGCCGGTCGCGGCAGTTGCCTCAGCCACCGCATCCAGGTCGGCATCGTCCATGACAATCAAGGGAGAGTTGGAGCCCAGCTCCATAGTCACCTTTTTCATACCGGCCACCCTGCAGATATGCTCACCGACTTCGTAGCTGCCCGTAAAAGTGATCTTACGCACCCGTCGATCTTTGCACAGGGCATCACCTACTTCCGCGCCCGATCCCGTCACACAGGCCACCGCCTGAGGGGGCAGGCCTGCCTGCAACAGCATCTCCACCAGCTTCAGTGCGGACAGGGGAGTATCACTGGCTGGTTTAATCACTACGGCGTTCCCGGCCGCAAGGGCGGGTCCCACCTTGTGGCAGACCAGGTGCAGGGGAAAATTAAAAGGGCTGATGGCCGCCACCACTCCGCAGGGGACCCGCAAAGTAAAGCCAAGCCGTCCCCCTCCGCCGGGAGCTGCATCCAGCGGCAGAACCTCCCCTTTGATCCGTTTTGCTTCCTCTGCCGAAAGCTGTATGATCTCGGCGGCACGACCCGCCTCGACGCGCGCCTCGGCCAGAATTTTTCCTTCTTCCATACTGATGGTCTGAGCAAGATCCTCAACCCCCGCAATCATTAAGTCGGCCGTCTTGCGTAAGATCCCTGCACGGTCGTAGGCGGGCATCCTTCGCATGATCCTGGCCCCTTCGACCGCGCCGGCCAGCGCCTCATCGACATCCGCCTCTCCGGCCCTCGGCACCGTATCCACCACCGACTGGTCGTAGGGGTTTCGAACTTCGATCTTTCTTGACAGATCCTTCCATTCTCCGCCCACAAACATTCTCATTTTGAGTGCCTCCTCTGAAATACTCGAAAGATTTGTTGTTCATTGTAACCCGGAGTATGCATAGTCATCATCGCCGGTTGCAACTGATTCAGGCGTTTGTCATTGAAGATTTATGGGACGTGTTGGCCCGATGGTTTTTTGAACCGGATAGACGCAAAGTGCCTTCGTATCTTTATAGTGGAAAATGAAATGGCGAGCGCGGGCAGCAGAAGGAATCCACCCAATAGCCGGAAGGTGTAGGCAAAGTCCAGCCAGCCGATCAGGAACCCTGCCAGAATGGGGCCGATCACCTTACCCGCGTTCCCCAGCGAGCCCACCAGTCCCATACCGGCTCCCAGCCGGGCTTCGCTGATGCTGGAGGACACCAGGGCCAGGCTGGATGGGAAAACCAGAGCCTGCCCGAGGCCGATCATCGCCGCGGGACCCATCAAGGCCAGTCCCGAGCCGGCCATGGTGATCAGCGCCAGTGCGGCACCGAGCAGGCCCAAGCCGGCACTCAACGTGGGTAGAGTACCGATCCTATCGCTGATGCGACCGCCGACAGGGTTGGTACAGATGTGGAAGGTCTCCTGTATGGAGAAGAAAGCCCCCGCCATGACCAGGCTGGCACCGATGGACAGAGCATACAGCGGAAGGAAGGCTTTCGCCGCGTAGAGGGCGACATTGATGCTCGATTCGAGCCCTCCGGCCACCCATATGGCCGGTGTCCTGCCGCCGGCACGCAAGCTGCGAAGAGCGTGCTGGAGCAGCGAAGCGCTGTTTGGGTTCCCCTCCATGGGCTTGACCGGCAGCAGCAGCACCGGAGCAAAGGCCAGGCTGCTCAACAGGCCGATCACGGTGAACACGGTCACGGGGTCCATGGTCAGCAGCATCCATCCTGCCGCGGCAGGCCCCAAAACGGATCCACCCTTACGCGCCAGGGCGAACCAGGCCAGCCGCTCGGACCGCCGCTCACGGGAGATTGCCGCCACATAGGCTAGCGTGACCGGCCCGTAAATGGCCGTCGCCATCCCATGGGCGATGCGGAGCACCACCAGCTGCTCGGGCGTACCCACGAACCGGTACAGGAAAGGCATGCCGGTGAACAGTGCCGTTCCCAGCACCAGCCATGCTCGCCTCCCCCAGCGATCCGATAGCACTCCGACGAAAGGCTTGAGCACCATGCCGGTCAACGTGGAAATGGAGACAATGAATCCGAGCAGCGCCCCGCCCGCGCCCAGCGCTGCCGCGAAGAGCGGCAGCAGGGGTGTTTTTCCCATCTGGTAGGCTGCCCGGACTATGAAGTCCGCACTGGTGAGGTACAGAAAACCCTTCGTCACCATCATGCGGTGGGCTTGGGGAGCACAGCCGGAATTTGCAGCTCCCGGACCAGGTCTACGAGCGCTTGAACGTCGGTGTCTATGACTGCTTGTAGGGTTTTAAGCCGTGGCTCGATGCGGCCCGACAGGTCATCGAGCAACTCGTAGGACTGCTCTGTGGGTGCTGCGTCGGCGCTGGAAACCACACTGGTCAGCTCGGCGAGCTTGACGTTGAGGCGCGTGGCCGTGCCGATGCCGTCAGACCCCTCCACCGACTTGACATTGATGAGCGCGTCCTCAATCGGCTCAAGCCTCTCTTTGATCCTGTTGGCAGCGAGAGTCACCGCCGCCCAGGCATCGTTGCCGGCGGCACGCTTGGTCCATTCCTCGACCTGTGTTCGCACAGAACGAAGACTGTTGATGGCGTGGTTCAGTTCGGTCATCTTTTCCTGTATGCGGAGCAATAGTGTCACTTGTTGCTCATAGTCCTCTTTGCTGGCCGTTACTCGCAGATCGGGGAGGAGCTCGAAGCTCTGGATGCTCGTGGTTTCACCCAATGTCAGATGGACTTGATAGCGGCCTGGCGCGACCAGTGGCCCCTTGGCGCCCTTCTCCGCCAGCTTGTCTCCAGGCACTTTGGGCCCGTCGCCGTATCGCATGTTCCACACGAAGCGATTCATGCCCTGCCTGGCCGACACCCTCGGTTCCCTGTCCGCCTCATCGTCCGGGGCCGGCTCCTCGTCCTTGGGCGCACTATTGAAGCCGTTGATGGGGCGGCCGTCGAGGTCCGTGAAGGACAACTTGACTCCCTTCTCAGACTGGTTCTCTTTCAGCCAGTAGTTCACGAGCACTCCGTCCGGTGGGTTCTTGCCCACATCCAGGAAAACTCTGGTGGTTTCTCCCTCGGGGTCTTTCTTGTCGTAAAAAGTGCCCCTGACACCGAGACAGAGGTGGTAGTTCTTGCCTTGAGCAGTGGGGCGGGCAACTCCCATTGGCGGTGCAACTCGGTACGTCGGGGCGGGTTGGAACAGTCTGACCTCATCACTGCTCACGTCTCCCTCGAGCTGTCGCAGCAGCGCCAGGTCGTCGAGGATCCAGAACGCCCTGCCGTGGGTGCCCGCCACCAGCTCATTGTCCTTGACCTTGAGATCGTGGACAGGCACAGTCGGCAGATTGCGGCGCAGCGACTGCCAGGAATCGCCACCGTCGAAGGAGATGTACACGCCTGTTTCGCTGCCGGCGTAGAGGAGCCCAGGGCGGAAAGGGTCCTCCCGAATTACTCTCGTGAAATCGGTGTCCGGGATACCGTCCGTAATCTTGGTCCACGTCTTACCGTAGTCTTGTGTCCTATAAAGGTAAGGCGCGGTGTCGCCGAGTCTGTACCGGGTCGCGCAGAGGTAGACCGTGGCCGCATCGTGCGGCGACGGCTCAATTGTGCCGATCAGTGTCCACTCGGGCAGGTCCGGAGGAGTCATGTTTTTCCAGTTCTTGCCTCCGTCGGCCGTCAGATGGACCAGGCCATCATCGGAGGCCGCCCACAGCATCCCCTGTTCATGCGGCGACTCGGCGAAGGCGAATAGGGTTCCGTAGTGCTCCACGCCGGTCATGTCCCCGCTGAGAGGTCCCCCCGACGGGCCCATCTTACCGGTGTCGCTGCGGGTCAGGTCCGGGCTAATCACCTCCCAGCTGGATCCCTCGTTCTGGGAGCGGAACACGACGTTGGCCGCTACGTACAGGAGGTTGGGGTCGTGGGGGGAGATGACGATGGGGTAGGTCCACTGGAAGCGGTACTTGTTATCCGCAACACCTTGGCCGAAGGACATCTCCGGCCACACGGAGATGATCCGCACCTGGCGGGTGCTGTGGTCGTATCGTAAAAGCGAGTCGCCCCCGCCGGGAGAGCTGCCTATGGCGCCGGAGTAGACGATATTGGGGTTGTCGGGCCGGACGACTATGTGTCCGCTCTCCGAGTTGCCGCATGGGTAACAGTCGCTCCAGTGTATGGCTCCTTTGAGCGAGCGGCTGGGCGAGCTGATGGCCGAGTTGTCCTGCTGTGTCGCGTAGATGCGGTAGGGAAACTGGTTGTCCACTGCAATGTGGTAAAACTGAGCAGTGGGCTGGTTGTATAGAGAACTCCACGTGTCCCCTCCGTTGAACGTCACGCAAGCGCCGCCGTCGTTTCCCTCGATCATGCGCCGGGTGTTTGCCGGGTCGATCCAAAGATCGTGGTGGTCGCCGTGCGGCATGGGCATCTCGTCAAAGGTACGCCCTCCATCAGTGGACTTCCAGGCGCTGAGATTGAGCACATACACGGTCTCCCCGTCCAGCGGGTCAGAGAAGACGTGACTGTAGTACCAGGGACGCTGGACCAGCTTCCGTTCCTTGTTCACACACTCCCAGGACGAGCCTCCATCATCCGAGCGGTACAGGCCGGCTTCCTCGTAGTTGGCCTCCACGAGGGCCCAGACCCGTTCTCTTTTCGGTGAAACGGTGACTCCAACCCGGCCCATCAGTCCGCTGGGCAGGCCGGGGCTTCGCGTCAGCTCTGTCCAGGTCTCGCCGCCGCCGGTGGACTTGAAGATGCCGCTGTCCGGCCCGCCGCTGCTGAAATTCCACGGTTTGCGCACTGCTTCCCATACTGTCGTGTACGCGATTCGCGGGTTGTTGGGGTCTAGGGACAGGTCCGCGGCACCGGCCTTCCTGCTGCGGAAAAGTACGTTCTCCCAGGTCTCACCGCCGTCTTTCGAGCGGAACACGCCTCGCTGCCGGTTTTCGCCAAAGGCATGGCCAAGGGCCGCCACGGAAACGACCTCGGGGTCCCGCGGGTCGATGCGGATCCGCGCAATGTGGCGTGTGTCCTGCAGTCCGACGTTTCGCCATGTCTTGCCTCCGTCGGTGGACTTATAGACGCCGTCGCCGTGAGAGACGTTGCCGCGGATACACGACTCACCGGTGCCCACATAGATGACGTTGGGGTCCGAGTGCGAAACCGCGATGGCACCCACTGCGGCGGTCTTGAAAAAGCCGTCGGAGATGTTCTCCCAGTAGGTGCCGCCATCGTCGCTCTTCCACACGCCTCCCGAGCAGGCACCGAAGTAAAAGACCATCGGGTCGGCGGGATGGCCTGCCACCGCCACCACCCTGCCCCCTCGAAAGGGGCCGATCTGCCTCCACTCCATTGTCTCCAGAAGCTTCGGCTCTATGGTTGAGCTGTTTTGCCTTGCCATTTTTCTACCTCGTGTAAAGTTAGCCCGGATGATGCATAAGGTGTGACAGGTTGACGCGGATCAATATCTGCGAACATCCGTGATAATCCGCGTGATCCGTGGGCTGAGCGGGCGGCCAAGGGGTCAGCTCAGCACTCGGTCACGACACCTTCTGCATCTCTCTCCAGTTAGAGTTGGAGCGGCGGTATTTTCTCATGGCGCCAGCTGGGGTGCAATGGGCTCCGGGCAGCCGCGTACAATCTTTGACATCCTACTTGGTTCATGCCAGAATGCGCGCCGTAAACACAGACTTTTTGGTAGTCCACTCTTGGTTTTCTGTTCCGGCTCTGGTTTCAGGTTAGGAGGTAGAGATGAGTCCGTGCATGGTGGTCACAACGTTCTGGGTGGGATTGTTCCTTCTTGTGGTGGGCCTGGCGTTCGCGGGGCGGCCAGAGCAAAGGGCTTCTGTCCATTACGACGAATCCACTCTCTCGCAACCCACGTATCGTGTGCGTATGGAGAACAACGTTCGCATTCCCATGCGGGATGGGGTGGAACTTTCGGCCGACATCTATTACCCGGACGCGGAGGGTAAGTTCCCCACCGTTTTGCTGCGCATACCGTACAGCAATGACCAACCGCGCCTCCATACTCGAGGCCAATTCTTCGCGGAGCGGGGTTATGTGGTGGTCATGCAGGATACGCGGGGCCGCTTCGATTCGGACGGGGAATTTTACCCCTTCCGCCATGAGGCCAACGACGGCTATGACACCGACGAATGGATTGGTCGGCAGCCGTGGAGCAACGGCAAGATCGGCGCTATAGGGGGATCGTACGACGGCTTGACGCAACTCTGCCAGGCAGTCAAGGGCAGCCAATTTCTATCCGCGATGGTGCCCAGAGTGACGGCGTTCGACACTTATGGCTGGATCTATACCGGCGGCGCCTTCCACTACTCCCTTCTTCTCATGTGGGGAAACTACGTCGACGGTCGTGTCAACCAGGAGATGGAGCTGCACGACTGGCCGAAGGTATTCCAGCACCTGCCGATCCTGACAGCGGACGAGGAGTTGGGACGCCGCAGTCGCTACTACCGCGATTGGGTGAAGCATCCGACGCGGGATGCTTACTGGGAAGAGAACAGTTTCGAGAACGCCCGGGACCAGGTAAGTGTGCCCATCCTGAACCTGAGCGGGTGGTACGATGTTTTCGTGGCGGCACAACTGACGGATCATGTTGAGATCAGGAAACAGGCAAAGAATGAAGTGGCGCGCAACAATAATCGGATCTGGATTGGTCCCTGGAGCCACGATATTGGGGAAAGATCGACCTTTCGTGCAGAGGACCCCGGTGAAGCAGGTGTGGATTTCGGGCCCCAGGCAGAAGTGGATCTGTCGCGAGTGATGCTGCGATGGTTTGACTACTGGATCAAGGGGATGGACAACGGTGTCGAGGACGAGCCGCCCGTCAAGATCTTTGTTATGGGAGAGAACTACTGGCGCTATGAGTGGGAATGGCCGCTGGCGAGGACCCAATATACGAAATACTACCTGCACGGTGGAGGAAAAGCCAACTCCCTGTATGGAGACGGTACGCTGAGTCGGGAGGCGCCCCAGGCCGGGGAGCCGGCCGACACCTATATCTATGACCCGGCTGATCCGGTCCCGACCTGGGGCGGGTCGAACTGCTGCTGGAGCAACATTGTCTTGATGGGGCCGATCGATCAACGCCCGGTAGAGTGGCGACGGGATATCCTCGTCTACACGACGCCGGAGCTGAGTGAGCCGTTGGAGGTCACGGGCCCGATTACCGTCAAGCTGTTCGCTGCCACCTCGGGAAAGGACACCGACTGGACGGCGAAGCTGATCGATGTGCACCCCAATGGGCGTGCACAGAATCTCCAGGACGGGATCATACGGGCACGCTACCGGGAATCCCAAGAGCAAGCCAGCCTGATCGAGCCCGGCAAGGTCTATGAGTATAGGATCGATCTTTGGGCTACGAGCAATACGTTTCTGCCGGGGCACCGTATCCGGGTAGAGATTTCCAGCAGCAATTTTCCGCGCTTCGATCGCAATCTGAATACGGGGGAGGATACAGGGACGGGGACAACTATGGTGCAGGCAATGCAGAGCATCTACCACAACGCCCAGTACCCGTCGCACATTCTGCTGCCCGTGATTCCCAAAGAAACCCAGTCCACGTGATCCGGTGGCTAGCAGCCCGTGGTGAAAGTCGCGTGGAGACGCGCGCCAGGGATCTGCGGTTGCTGGCAAGGCACGAGGAGGAGCCGATGCCTGGACATCGGCGATGACGAGTAACGCGGTCTAGCGGCCGCAAACCTCTGGCGCCCTTCGGGTTGCGGCGGCGTGGGCCCGTCTGCGGTGTAGCGCCTCCCCGACGATGTCCCGGCATCGCCTCGATCGGCGCGCCTTGCATCCGGGCCCACGGCGCTCGCAACGCGACCCGCGGGACTTTCACCACGGGCTGCTAGAGCCTCTTCTGAAGAAAGAGGGTGGGTGTCTCTTCCTCGCCGGGAGCGAAGTCACTGAAACCGAAGCTCCTGTACAATTTTCGCGCGCCGCGATTGTCCTCCCGTACCTCGAGCGTGACCTTGCAACATCCACGCTCGCGGGCGCGACTCTCGACGGCGGAAAGAAGCGAGCGACCTATCCCGCGCCCGCGATATTCCGGCAATATTGCGAGGTCATGCAGATTGAGTAGCGGTTTGGCGGCGAAGGTCGAGAACCCGATGAAGCACACCGCAACGCCCACGGGGCCAGCAGAAGCAAAGGCCAGCAGGATCTCGACATTGGACTGCGCCTGCAACCCCGGAATGAGTCGGTCCCTCACTTCAGTGTTGAGTGGGCACTTGCCGCCGACTGGCTCGCGAGCGTAGGAGTCCAGGACAGCAATGACACCCTTGGCGTGCGCGGGATCGCTCAGATCGGTATCGATGATCTCTATTTGCATACTTTTCTGAAAGCCTAAAAGTCAGATAGCCATCCACATTCTTCTTGACCTTAGTAAGCTTAACTTTTAAAAGCATACATTATGCCCAATATCAAAATATCCATTGAAAGAATCCGCTGTAATGAAAAGGAAAACAATTTTCAAGATGATGATCTTTATTACGTATCTACATTACGTTGTGGTGGTCTTGCTGAAGACCCCCAGTTGGAAGATCCTTTGCCACTGTCACGGATCAGAAAAACTTCGGATGTGAAAGAGTTTGACAGTGGAGAGGAAGGCAGTTTCGACCCTCCTGATGATGTGTTGTTTGAGGGCAATTGTCCATCGGGAGGAGCAGTGACCGGATCTGTTTACTTCTTTGACAAGGAAGGTGACTCCGATATTACCCTCGGATTCAGTCTTGGCAAAACGATTCGCAGGTACTTCAGAGAATATGGAGATGTAATACTCGCATTTGCTTTGGCCTTAGGCTTTGTAGGAGGCTTGGCAGCTGGAGTTGCTGCCGCTCTTTTAGGCGCTCCTCCGCCTCTTGCGGTTGGAATCGGTTTACTCGGCGCTCTCGCTACTGGGTTTGCTGTTTATCTGATTGGGCCTTTTGTGGGTGTGGTGGTGATTATAGCCGACAGTATTCGGTTGCGGGATGATTTCATCGGTGGAATCCCTTTGAGTGTGCCGGTTGATGGAGGGCCATCGGAACCGGTACCAGGATCGCCTTTCAAACTAAGCGGCGATCAAGGTGAATTGCGCACAAGTAACCGAAGACTTACTTTCGATGCTTCCAATAAGGCAGACTATGATGTTTTTCTTAGAGTTGAACGAGGATAGATGGGGAGCTGCCGATCCTGTGGTGCCGGAGGGGAGAGTTGAACCGCCACGGATGTAGCCACCCACCAGATCTTGAGTCTGGAGAAGAACTATCCGAATCTCGTGATTCACCTCACTCCGGAAACGCCGCGTCGATACACATCATTTCACATCGATCCGATTGGCACCGTCTTTAACCCCTGCAGACGATCACATTCGGCAAAAGTCCTTCCACACGAATCAGGAAGGGACGAAGCATCCTTTCTCGCCATTGTCAACGTGGTCCCAATTTCAGAGAATGTATGGCTGATCGTGGACAGGATCTGATGGTGACGAATCGAGGCAGCGAGGAGCGGAGGATGGAAGAGGCGAGACGGGTCGTTCGTGCGGTTAAGGGTTTGCAGATCGACAAGGTCGTGCGGCACATTTTTCTTTGTTGTGATCAGACCAAACCGAGATGCTCGGAAAGAGAAGCGAGCCTCGAGTCTTGGAATTTCTTGAAAAGACGGCTCATCGAACTCAATTTGACTGGTCAGGGCGGCATCTATCGCACCAAAGCGAATTGCTTGCAGGTGTGCCTGGGTGGGCCCATTGCTTTGGTCTACCCGGACGGTGTTTGGTATCGGTCCTGCACACCCGCGGTGCTCGAACGCATTATTCAAGAGCACCTGATCGGGGGAAAAACGGTGGACGAGTATGTGATCGCAACCCACCCGCTGGAGCAGTCTTGCGATACTGCTCGCTGAAAAGCGGAAGTCTCTTCCTCGTTTCCGCCGCCAGAGAAATGTACTCTTTAATTGCCAGAGAGATAAAAGCCACGAAAGAGAAAGCGGACTGTCCCCTTCTTCTCTGATGAGAATCGTTTAGACTAGCATGGGGAGTCGATGTACGAGCGAGATTCTGCTCATCGATTTGCCCTAGACACTAGGACCCTTGGCACGCGAAAGCTTACTCTCTTATCTGGAAGATTTTTCCCGCTACTCCCGAAATACCTGTTTTCTCTACGATGATGGGTTTCGAACCTGGAGCTACTCCTATGGACAGATACTGGGATTGGTTAAAGCATTTGAGGCTCGTCTTTACTGCGCAGGTATCGGCCCCGAAGACAAGGTTCTTTTCTGGTGTGAGAACCGTCCGGAATGGGTCGTCGCTTTCTGGAGTTGTTTAAGACGAAGCGCCGTGGTGGTTCCCATCGATTCACAAAGTTCTCCGGAGTTCGTGTCGCGTATCCACCAGGTTGTCTCCGCAAAGCTGTTGCTCATTGGCGAAGAAACTCAACAGCTCAATCTGGGAATCCCGGTGTGGACGCTCCAATTTGAGGAAGGGGATTGGCAGGCGGCGATGAGCCCTCCGATCGGTACTTCTTCGTCAGCGTCTTCGATCGTGGAGATTGTTTTCACTTCAGGCACGACGGGCACCCCGAAAGGGGTACTCATCAGTCACAGAAATGTTCTTGCCAATCTGGGTGCCGTCGAGACAGAAGTCGAGAAATATCGCCGCTACATCCGGTGGGTCAGTCCGCTTCGCTTTCTCAACCTGCTGCCCCTCAGTCACATGTTCGGTCAGGTGGCCAGCACCTTCATCCCACCCATGATGGGCGGGGTGGTGGCGTTTCAGAAAGGCTACAACCCTCGCGACATTATTTCGTTGATCCGGCGCCAGCGCATTTCTGTTTTGATCTGTGTTCCCAAGTTGCTGGAACTCCTCAAAGACTTTGTCAGCCGTGAATTTCCCGAGATGGCGCAAGTTGCGGCCTCAGAGTCCGTATCGCTCATCAGACGCTGGTGGAAATACCGCAGGGTCCATGCCCGCTTTGGATTCAAGTTCTGGGCCTTTGCCGTGGGGGCGGCTCCACTGTCTCGCGAGCTGGAGGACTTCTGGTCCCGATTGGGGTTCTTGACTGTCCAGGGATATGGTCTGACCGAGACAGCCCCAATGGTCAGTGTCAACCATCCGTTCAGTGCCCGCCGAGGATCGCTGGGAAAACCGATCGCAGGGGTCGAGGTAAAGCTCGCCGAGGACGGTGAGATTCTGATCCGAGGGGACAACGTTACCGCAGGTTACTACAACGCTCCGGAGGAGACTGCTCAGGCTTTCCAGAATGGGTGGTTTCGCACGGGAGATGTGGGTGAGATCGACCGAGAGGGGCGTCTCTACTACCGTGGACGTAAGAAGGAGATGATCGTGACGCCGGAGGGTCTCAACGTCTTTCCTGAGGACGTGGAAGAGATTCTCAATCGTGTGCAAGGGGTCAAAGAAAGTGCAGTGGTGGGCGTTTCCACGGGTGGAGAAGAGCGCGTTCATGCCGCGGTAATCCTCGACCCAAACTGGGATCCTGCTGAGGTGCAGCGCGCGGCTAACGATCAGCTCGAGGATCATCAGAAGATTCGCACCATTTCCCTGTGGCCTGGAAACCATCTCCCCCGCACCGAGGGAACGCGAAAACTGAAACGCGCTGAGATTCGCGCCCGGTTACAGGGGCAGGTCGGCCAAGTACCTTCTGGCGACGACGCAAACACGGTAGAGAAGCTGCTGGCGGATATGGTGGGTCGGGAGCCCGGCAGGTTGCAGGAGCAGATGAAGCTTGGCGAAGATCTTGGATTGACTTCGCTGGAGCGGGTGGAATTGCTGGTGGCTCTGGAAAGCCGCTTTAACGTCTCGCTCGATGACCAGCTGTTTGCTCAGGCCCGGGAAGTGGGTGACCTCAAACAGCTTGTTTCAAACCAGCAACAGGCTCGAGCAGTCCTCGAGTTTCCCCGCTGGGCTTCCACTTTCTGGGCATCCCTTGTGCGCGCAGTGACCACCCCTATCCTGATCGTTCCTCTAACCCGGGTTTTCGCCTGGCTCCAGGTTCTGGGGAAGGAACACCTGTCGCAGATCAATACACCAGTACTTTTCGCCGCCAATCACCAGAGTCATCTCGACCTGCCGGTGATTCTGAGTGCTCTCCCCTGGAGATTCCGTTCTCGGCTGGCACCCGCCATGAGCATGGAATTCTTCAGCGCGCACTTTTGGCCCGAAAAGTTTCCGCTCCGTAAGCGGCTGCGCTATCACCTGGAATACTACTCCTCCTGTCTGTTCTTCCAGGGCTTTCCGCTGCCGCAGCGCCAGTTGGGTGCTCGCCAGACGCTGCGCTATATGGGGGAGTTGATTGAAGGAGGGAACTCGCTGCTGGCGTTTCCACAAGGCGTTCGTTCTGCCGATGCGAAGCCGGCGTCATTTCAACCCGGAGTGGGGTTGATGGCGGAGTTTTTGAAGATTCCGGTAATTCCAGTTCGGATTGAGGGAGTAGAGCGTGTCCTTCCGCCCGGTGCCTACTGGCCTCGCCCGGGAAGGGTGCGAGTCGTCTTCGGCCTACCCATGCGATTTGAGGGAGGCGAATACGATCGGTTTGCCAGAGAACTGGAAGCTGCAGTGTACAGGCTCTAGCCTGCATTTCTCATCACCCCTCTACTGCATCGGCGTCGCCTTCACCTGAGCGAAGTGAAGAAATCATCCGTCCTAACTGCGTTGCGCTCGTTCGGCCTCCTCGACGTACTGCACGAGTACGCCTGCGGGGGCCTCGGTCGCGCGCCTTGTCAGACCGGCCCTTCCGCCGCGTGACACGAGTGTCTCGTAACGAGCAGTGATGAGAAATGCAGGCTAGCTGGTTCCAAGATCGAAATCCAAAATTAGAATTCTCGCCCATGGTGCAAGGCATAGTGCTCGCGCAGGCGGTCTCGGCCGAAATCGTTTTCAAAGTTACGCCACACTGTATGGATGTGGTTGGCGTTGTTTTGGATATTGTCGTATTCGATGACGAAAGTGGGCCCCTGGATACGATAATAATGCGGCTGGCCTGGCTCGCTTCCTCCCGCCCAGGCGAAGTGGATTTTTTCCAGCCCTGCCCGGCGCAGCTTCTCCAGTTCGGCCTCAGCCAAATCCGAACGCAGCGCGTGCGCGTACTCCTCCAGCAGCTTCATAAGCAGCCCGACTTGCTCCTTTGTCATCTCCGCCACGGCTACCCCTGTAGGAGTGCTCATCTCCGCTCTCCGGGAGGCCCGCGTGATGATGTCCTCGGGAGCGTGAACGTCGATCACTACCTTTCCCTTCTGTGGACCGGTGAAGGATTTCAGCAGGCGCCGCGCCAGCTCCTCTTCGGCTGCCAGGGTACGGAGCCCGGCATGTGCTCCTTTGCGGACCTGTGCAGGGTTGGCTCCAAGAAAGAGCGGAGTTGAGGAAATGACTCGGCCCCGCTGGATGGTGAAGTTCAGGGAAAGGTGATGCCCTTCCATGCGCCACCCAAAATCGCCTGTGGAGGAAGGTTCCCCAAAAACGGAGAAGAAATAAGCATCCGAGTCCCGTGTGGGACGTCCGCCTTCCTGCTCGTACAGGATTTGTTCCAGATACATGATGTTGGATGCCTTCCTGTACCTGCCTCGGCTCAACCCGGTGGCTAGAAATGCGTGGGCCAATTTGCGCTGTGCCGGATCCATGTGCTTGAAAGCAACGCCCTTTCGCTCGCGCGGAATGTAGTGCCAGTTGAGCCGCTCTTCGTGGCCAAGGGAAAAAGTGGCTGCGGCCCTCTCTTCACTGTCTAGCGCGGCAAGGAAATGCTGCGCGCCTTCGGCCATTTCCTGTACCCGGCTTTCCTGGTGATGAGCCCAGGCGATGGAAACGATTGTGAGGACAAACAGGAAAAAATCTTTTTCATAGCTGACCCCCGTAAGTGTCTGGCGGTTTGAGAATTCTTACCACAAAGACGCCAAGGTACCAAGGCACAAAAGCAGCAAGATCCATGTTATTCTTTCAGTCCATGACGGTGCGGGTCCGATTTGCTCCCAGTCCCACAGGCTACCTGCACATCGGCGGCGCGCGTACGGCTCTGTTCAACTGGCTGTATGCCCGACAGAAAAAAGGTCAGTTGATCCTTCGCATCGAGGACACAGATGCCGCTCGATCGAGTGCGGAAATGGCGGAAGGAATCCTGGAGGGCATGCGCTGGTTGGAACTGAACTGGGACGAGGGCCCCTACTACCAGTCGCAGCGAGTAGAGCACTGCCGCGGTGTCTGCCAGCGCCTTCTGGAAGAAGGGCACGCCTACCGCTGCTTCTGCCCCCCCGACGTTCTCGAAAACAAAAAGCAGGCAGCCGAACAGAAGGGACAAACCTGGGAGTACGACAGAAGCTGCCGCAGCCTTTCCGAAGCAGACAGGCAACTGCGCTTTGGCGCAGGGGAACCGTGTGCGGTGCGTCTTAAGGTCCCCCTGGGAGAGCGGGTCATCTTTCAGGACCGAGTTTATGGGCGGATTACAGTAGACAGTGACCGCATCGAGGATTTCGTGATCCTTCGTTCCGATGGGATGCCGACTTACCACCTCAGCGTCGTGGTGGACGATATCGACATGAGAATCTCCGACGTGATCCGAGGCGCCGATCATCTCTCCAACACAAGCAAGCACGTCTTGCTGTATCAGGCACTCGGTGAGACCCTCCCCCGCTACACTCACCTTCCTCTGATTCTGGGGCCCGACAGGAAACGATTGAGCAAGCGGCACGGGGCCGCTTCTGTCATGGAATACAAGCAGAAAGGATTTTTGCCCGCGGCGGTCAGAAACTATCTCGCTTTGTTGGGATGGTCGCCCGGTTGTGACCAAGAGATTTTCGGCGAGTTTGAACTGATTCAGCGTTTTGACCTGGATCGCGTCAATAAGGCCGATCCGATCTTTGACGTACAGAAACTGGAGTGGATGAACGGGCGCTGCCTGACCCGGCTCACGGGGAAAGAACTCGAAAGCGAGGTGAAATCTCTTCTTCAGCAGGAAGGTCTCTGGGATGAGTCCTGGGGTGGGGAAGGCCGGGACCGGTTTCTGGATACACTGGACCTGCTGAAATCTCACGCTCGCACCCTGGCGGGCTTTGTGAACTGGGGCAGACCTTTCTTCAGCGACCAGTTCGATTATGAGCCGCAAGCGGTGGAAAAATATTTGTCTTGTAGAGAACCTCTCAGCGCCGCTCTGGAGGAGCTTTCCAGAAGCTGTCATCGGCTTGAATCCTTTGACCTGGAGACCACGGAAAAGGTGGTGAGAGAGGTAGCGGAACGCCATCAGATCAAGTCCGGAGCCTTCATCGGAGCGTTAAGAGTGGCTCTGACTGGAAAAGCCGTGGCGCCGGGCCTCTTTGAAGTGATGATGGTCCTGGGGCGGGAGAAAACCCTTCGTCGCCTGAAGCGGGTCCTGGGCTTCCTGCAATGACAGCCCCGGTCCTCTCGGTCGTCATCCCGGCCTACAACGAAGGGCACCACCTCCCCGCTACTTTGGATGAAATTCTCTCTTACCTGGCCTCGTGTCGCTTTTCGGCTGAAATCATCCTCGTGGATGATGGATCGCACGATGGAACCTCCGAAATGGCCCAGGTTTATGTCGACAAGGAAAAACGCGCTCAGGTGCGCTTGGTTCGCAACGGACAAAATCGCGGGAAGGGGTACAGCGTTCGTCGAGGAGTGTTGGAATCTCACGGCTCGTATGCTCTTTTGACTGACGCCGACCTGAGTGTCCCCATCCGGGAAATGCCTGTCCTGGAGCGTGAAGTGATGGGGAGGGGCTGTCACATTGCCATAGGCTCACGTGACGTCGAGGGGTCCAGTATTGAAATACGCCAGCCACGAGTACGAGAGAGGAGCGGCAAAATCTTCAACCTCCTGACGCGCTTGCTGACCGGGCTTCCCTATCGCGACACCCAGTGTGGCTTCAAGCTCTTTGAAATGAGCCGCTGCAGAGAACTCTTCAGCAAACAGACGATTGAGGGCTTCGCATTTGATGTCGAAGTTCTCTACGTAGCGCGTAAGTGGGGACTCTTGGTCAAGGAAGTTCCGGTACTGTGGCGCGATTCGGCGGACACGAAGGTGCGGCTTCTTCTCGACGCTCCTCGCATGATTCTGGATCTTTTCCGGATTCGATGGAACGAGAGGAAAGGGCTCTACGATTGCTGAATGGAAGACTGAATTTCGGGTCCTTCTGTAGGGGCGCACGGCGGTGCGCCCCTACGGCTCCGACTAACCGGTCTTGCCGGTCTTCTGTAGGCGGGCCCAGGAGTCTCGAAGCGATACGGTTCGGTTAAAGATCAGCGCTTCGGGTCGGGAATCCGGACGGTCCAGACAGAAGTAGCCCAGGCGTTCAAACTGGTAAGTGGTGCCGGGAGAAGCATCTCTAAGGCTCGGCTCAAGCTTGCAGCCTTTCATCACCTTGAGAGAGTTCGGGTTGAGATTGACGATGAAGTCCTCTCCCTCAGCGGTTTCGTTGGCGTCTTCCTTGCTGAAGAGGTAATCGTAGACTCGGACCTCGGCATCGAGGGCATGCTCGGCTGAGATCCAGTGCAGCGTCGCCTTTACCTTGCGACCATCGGGTGCATCGCCACCCCGGGTCTCCGGGTCGTAGCTGCATCGCAGTTCCTCGATCTCCCCGCTCTCGATGTTTCTGATGACCTCCCTGCAGGTGATGAAATAAGCGTATCGGAGCCGCACCTCCCGCCCCGGTGCCAGACGATAGAACTTGCGCGGCGGGTCCTCCATAAAATCCTCGCGTTCGATGTAGAGGACTCGTGAGAACGGCACCTGGCGAGCCCCGGCGCTGGGATCCTCCGGGTTGTTGACGGCCTCCAGCTGCTCGCTCTGATCCTTCGGGTAGTTCTCGATTACGACTCGCAACGGGCACAGGACCGCCATCTTACGTGGCGCCCGCTGATTCAGATCCTGGCGGAGACAGTGTTCCAGCAGCTGGATCTCCACTGTATTGTCCTTCTTGGCGATACCAATGTGCTCACAGAAGGCGCGGATCGCCTCGGGTGTGTAGCCGCGGCGCCTCAGCCCGGACAGTGTGGGCATGCGGGGATCGTTCCAGGAAAAGACGTGACCCTCCTGGACCAGGCGTGCCAGCTTCCTTTTGCTCAACAAGGTGTAGGTCAGGTTCAGAGGAGCAAATTCAATCTGTCGGGATCGGAAGATATCCAACTGTTCGAGGAACCAGTCATAGAGGGGGCGGTGGTCCTCGAATTCGATGGTGCAGAGGGAGTGAGTGACCCTCTCGATGGAGTCCGACTGACCATGGGCAAAATCATAAGTCGGATAGATACACCACCGATCTCCTGTGCGATGGTGAGAGGCGTGCAGAATGCGGTAGATCACCGGGTCGCGGAGATTGAGGTTTCCGTGGCTCATGTCGATCCGCGCCCGCAGTACGTGCTTCCCCTTCTGAAAATGGCCGGCCCGCATCTTTTCAAAGAGCAAGAGATTCTCCTTCACCGATCTTTCTCGATAAGGGCTCTCCCTGCCCGGCTCGGTCAGCGTTCCTCGATACTGGCGGATCTCATCTGCGCTGAGGCTGTCGATGTAGGCGCGGCTGTCGTGAATCAGCTGCAGAGCGAACTCGTAGAGCTGATCAAAATAGTCGGAGGCATAGTACTCCCGATCCTCCCAGTCAAAGCCCAGCCAGCGCACATCCTGCTTGATCGACTCCACATACTCCATCTCTTCCCGCGTGGGGTTGGTGTCATCAAAGCGCAAATTACAGTGGCCTCCAAACTCCTGGGCGACTCCGAAGTTGAGGCAGATCGACTTGGCGTGACCGATGTGCAGGTAGCCGTTCGGCTCGGGCGGAAAGCGAGTATGTACTCTGCCCCCGTAGCGGCCTCGGGCGTTATCTTCCTGGATGGCGCTGCGAATAAAGTCGGTGCTCGTGCCCGAGTTCCGATCGTTCATCCGGGTCCCGCTCCTGAGAGGCCTCCGCGACAGCGTGGGAGTCTCATTACAATTTTGATTATCCGGGAATCGTTGTTCGGGCGCAATGAGCCCGCGGATCACGCGGATCGTTACGGATGTTCGCGGATCTTGATTCATGTCAATCCGTTTCAATCTGTGTGATCCGTGATCAAGTGATGTCTCCTATGCAGTAGACGAGCTCTTTGAAATGAGCCGCTGCCGGGATATATTTAGAATGTGGAGGATCGCGATCACCGTGAAAGGACTGAAAATTGACTACGCTGGGAGTTAATGTGGACCATGTGGCCACGATTCGGGAGGCGCGCGGGGCCCCGGAACCGGAACCGGCGGCCGCTGCACTGCTGGCCGAACTGGGCGGGGCCGACGGCATCACCGTTCACCTGCGGGGAGATCGCCGCCACATCAGGGAACGGGACGTTCGCCTTCTGCGCGAGTTGGTCACGACGAGGCTAAACCTTGAGATGGCAGTGACTGAGGAGATGGTCGGGATCGCCCTCCAACTGCGTCCGGATACCGCCACACTGGTGCCAGAGCGTCCCGAAGAGGTGACGACCGAAGGAGGCTTGGATGTATTGAGGAATCCCAAGGAAATAGGCTTGTCGATCGAAAAGTTGGAAAAGGCAGGCCTTGAAGTATCCCTCTTTATCGACCCCGATCTCAGGCAGATCGAAAAGGCCTCCGCTATCGGAGCCAAACTGATCGAGATCAATACCGCCGCCTACGCCGAAGCGGTTCCTAAAGGACTCAAAGATACGGATCGGCAATTCCGTGAAGAACTCAAGAAGGTGAGCGCTTCAGCGGAATGCGCGGACTCCCTGGGCCTGAGAACTCTGGCAGGGCACGGGCTGACCTACCGCAATGTTCGTCCTGTCTCCGACATCCCCCAGGTGGTGGAACTGAACATCGGCCATAACATCGTGGCCCGGGCCGTGTTGGTCGGCATGGAGCGCGCCGTCAACGAGATGCTGGAGGCAATGAACGGCTGAAGTGCCAACCGGTTGTCTTTTTGTTGTCGCCACCCCTCTGGGAAACCTGGAGGATCTAAGCAAGCGTGCGGCCCGAGTGCTGGCTGAAGTGGACTTGATCGCCTGTGAAGATACCCGCCACACGGGGAAGCTCCTGCGCCATCTGGGAGTGCAGACGCCCACTACCAGCTATCATGAGCACAATGAGCGGAACAAGGCTGCAAAGCTTGTTGCTGAGTTGAAGGGCGGAAAAAACGTCGCGCTGGTTTCCGATGCCGGCACACCCCTCCTCTCCGACCCCGGTTACCGCTTGGTTCAGGCCTGCCGTCAGGAAAAGCTTTCCGTGGTTCCGATCCCGGGTCCTTCCGCTGCCATAGCGGCTCTCAGCGTGGCCGGCCTTCCCACCGACCGCTTTGTCTTCGTGGGTTTCCCGCCGCCCCGCAGAGCTGCCTGCAAGAAGCAACTCGAAAACCTCTCCTCTCTGAACATGACGCTGGTCTTTTATTTGTCGCCCCATCGGCTGCGCCCGACACTGCGTCAAATGAGGGAAGTCTTGGGAAATCGAAATGCCTTTTTGATTCGAGAAATGACCAAGATCTATGAGAGCGGTTGCTTTGGCAGGCTGGAGGAGATCCTGGAGACCGTGCGCTCCCAGTCGGCCCGGGGCGAATACACGCTTGTCGTGGAAGGAGCCGGGTGCAATCGCCCGTAGCGGAATCCGCGAAGGATTCCGCCGCCACCAGGATTCCGCTGCATTTTTCCGGTCGGAACGCTACGCGCGTTCCGCTACACTCTTCGTTCATGAAACACCGTAGCTACCTCCGTCGCCTCGACCGAGCCTTTTACCAGGGCGATGCCATTGTCCACTGGTCGATGACCATTCAAAACCGCGCCACTGGCTGGCTCGTCCGGCAATTCCATCTCCAATTTCGCGAATGGCTGACGCATGCCCTGTTTCTCCAAAAATCTGCATGCGCCGTTTACACGCTCATGCCGGATCATATCCACATGCTGATACTTGGCCTGGCCCTTCAGAGCGACCAGCTTCGTCTGCTTGCATTTCTCAGAAGACAAGTAAACTCTGGTCTCAACAGAGTATATGGAGAATACCAGCTGCAGAAGCAACCCTACGATCACGTACTCAAGGAAAAGGAAAAGGAAAAAGGCGCCTTTCAATCGGTGGCTCTCTACGTCGCAGAGAATCCCGTTCGGGCCGGACTTGTCAAACACGCCGACGATTATCCTTATACCGAAGCATTGGTTCTCGGGTATCCAGAGATCTCGTTTCGGCAGGATGACTTCTGGGAGCGTTTCTAGCGGGCATATGAATATCTGCGCAGAAAGTACGGCGAAAAGCCTTGACAAGCTTTGGTAGCGGAACGCGCGTAGCGTTCCGACCGGAAAATGCCATGGAAGTAATCTATGCATATATTATGCATAGATTACTCATAGTTATGTGTTATTTCGCTTGACTTAGGCACACTATTATGCATAATTATAATTTGTATTCATTGAGATTTTCCTGGGGAGTGCTTCTCCAGACGTGCGCAAGTGATGAAGATAGGACCCTCGTTGGAAAAATCGGAAATCGGAGATCGGAAATCGAAACTGACCGTGGGCATAGCGGGAGGTTCCGGCTATGGAGGGGTGGAGCTCATTGCCGGCCTGCTTCGCCACCCGCAGGTGGAGCTCACATGGGTTTCTTCCCAGCAGCATACCGGCAAGAATCCCGGCGAGGTGTATCCCAGCTTGCGCGGGTTTCTGGAGATCCCTTTTTCGCGTCTGGAGGATCTGCCGGCAAACCAGCTGGACGTGCTCTTTCTCGCTTTGCCTGACGGGCAGTCTATGAAGATCGTTCCTGGGTTGCCCGAAGAGCTGGTGGTAATCGACCTGAGCGGAGATTTTCGGATCTCCGATCCCCACAGCTTTGAAAAGTTCTATGGGATGCCCATGACCTGTGTGGAAGAGCAGAAGAACTTTGTGTATGGGCTGACCGAAATCAGACGAAAAGAAATCCGCTCGGCTCTACGCGTGGCCAATCCAGGCTGCTTTGCCACGGCGGCGTTGCTGGTCCTTTATCCGCTTTTTCAAGAGAACTGGATCAAGGGCCCCGTATTCGTCGATGCCAAGACGGGCTCCTCCGGTTCCGGAAATACTCCCCGCGAAGGTACGCATCATCCGCGCCGCAGTAACAGTTTGTTTCCCTACAAACCCTTCACTCACCAGCACCTTCCCGAAATTCGGCAGCTGCTGGACAAGCCGGAGAACCCGCTCATCCTGCAAACTTACTCGGCACCCTTTGTACGCGGCATCTTTTCCAGCCACTACATGGAACTCGCAGAGGAGCGGAACATCAGCGAAGTGTGCGCTCTGTACCAGCGATATTACGGTTCGGACTATTTCATTCGATGGGTTCCTGGTTGCCCCGATGTGAATTTCGTGCGCCATTCCAACTTCGTAGATCTGGGAGCCGCAACCCAGGATGGTTATCTGATCCTGTGGTCGGTACTGGATAACCTGCAAAAAGGTGGGGCCGGTCAGGCAATCCAGAATATGAATGTAATGGTTGGCTTTCCAGAGGAGACGGGACTCAATCTTCCGCCCGTACACCCGTGATGAGCGAGATGCAGTCAGTGGAGCAGACCAAACGTTACGAAGATCGCTACCAGCTCGGTACCTATACGAAGATGTCGATCTCTCTTGAGCGGGGACAGGGCTGTTACGTCTATGATTCGGATGGGAAGGCCTACCTTGATTTCTACGGCGGGCATGCTGTTGTCTCTACCGGACACTGTCATCCCAAAGTAGTGCAGGCGATTCAGGAGCAGGCGGCTCGACTCATCTTCTACTCGAATGTGGCCTACAGTGACGTCCGCGCGCGCGCGGTCGCCAGACTGATCGAGATGGCCGGCCCTCCCTACCACCAGGTCTTTCTCGCCAATTCGGGCAGCGAAGCCAACGAAAACGCCATCAAGCTGGCACGTGCGGCCACGCAGCGACCTGAAATCATCTCCATAACCGGTTCCTTCCACGGAAGAACCTACGGCAGTCTGTCTGCCACGGGGATTGAAAAGTACGTCAGCTATCTGAATACTCCGGTTCCCATGCACCGAAGTGTGCCACCGGAACAAGTAGCGAATGAGGTCAGCCAGATCACTGCAGCCGTGCTGGTGGAACCGATCCAGAGCATGGGTGGCGTTCGCGAGATCCCACTTGAAATCCTCACAAAGATCCAGAGTGCCTGCCGGCGAAATGGAGCCTATTTGGTTTTTGACGAAGTGCAGACCGGGGTGGCACGAACCGGGACTTTCCTGTACTCGGGCCGGGGGGAAGTGTACGCGGACATGGTGACGCTGGCCAAGGGTATTGCTTCCGGCTTTCCTGCCAGTGCGCTGCTCGTCACTGAGGTTCTGGCAGAGAAGGTCAAGCCGGGTGATCTCGGCACCACCTTCGGAGGCTCTCCGCTGGCCTGTGCGTCTCTCGAGGCCACTCTGGAGGTGATTCAGGAAGAGAAACTGGCGAAAAATGCGCAGCGCATGGGAGATTACATCAGAGAGAACGCGCAGGGAATGGATGAAGTCGTGGAAGTACGCGGTCGGGGATTGCTGCTCGGCCTTAGGCTCAGGACGAAAGCCAAAGAGATTCAAAGGCTGCTTTTTGGAAAAAAAATCCTGGTGGGGAGCTCGGACGATCCTTTCGTTCTGCGATTGATGCCTCCGCTGAACATCACCCGCCAGGAAGCGGCCTCCTTGCTGAAAGCGCTCTCGACATTGGAGGAGGAAAAGCGGTGATTCTGGTTATTAAGTTGGGTGGAAAGGTCCTGGAGAAAGAAAAACCCCGCCTGCGCCTGTGTGAGCAAATCGGTGTGCTGGCTCATCAGGGCCATCGCATTGTGGTCGTTCACGGAGGGGGAAAGCAGGTTACCGATCTATCCACACGGCTGGGGATTCCCGTGATTCAGTATCAGGGACGGCGAGTGACGAATGAAGCCACTTTGCAAGTGGTCAAGATGGTCCTGTCCGCCATCAATGGGGAGCTCACGGCTGCCTTGATTTCCCGCCGGGTTGCAGCCGTCGGCATGGCCGGTTTTGAGGGCAATCTTCTGCGCTGTCGCAAGCGGCCTCCGGTCACACTCTGCATCGATGGCAAGGATCAGGCGGTAGATTTTGGTCTGGTAGCTGAGGTGGAGGAGACCGATCCGCACTTCTTGTTCCAGTTGTGGGAACTGGGTCTGGTTCCCGTCGTCAGCTGCCTTTGTGCGGACGCTCAGGGGCAGATCCTCAATCTGAACGCAGACACGGTGGCCTGCGAGTTGGCGGTGACGCTTGAGGCAGCTCGGCTGATCTCGGTCTCGGACGTGGACGGTGTCTATCTCGACCCGCTGGACCCGTCGACCCGTGTGTCGGAGTTGGAGGCCGAGAGGGCGCGTGAGCATCTCGAGCGGGGACAGTTGAAGGAGGGGATGGTGGCGAAGGTCGAGACGGCCCTCAAAGCTCTGGAGCGTGGGGTCACCTCGGTGCGAGTCGTAAGCGGCTTGACGGAGAATGGGTTGCTGGAAGGGTTGGAGGGAAAGGGCGGAACTCGACTGGTCAGTTCGAAGGCTTCAGGTTCCGGGTTGCTGGTTTCGAGTAAGACCTAGAATTTCGAATGACGAATTTCGAAGTTCGAAATTCTCAGGTTTGGGGGGATTCTTCGATGGGGAGAGGAGGACGTTTCAGTGCCAACTCCTGCTCCAGGGCGTAAGCCATTCGAAAGAGCTTGGCCTCTTGAAAATGGGCCGCCAGCATCTGCAGTCCTACGGGAAGACCCTCTTGGGTAAAGCCACAGGGCATGGCCAGGCCGGGTATACCTGCCAGATTGGCCGTCACCGTATAGATATCCGACAAATACATTTTCAAGGGGTCGGCTGTCTTCTCCCCCAGCTTGAAGGGAAGTGATGGCGCCACAGGCCCTACCAGGACATCCACCTGTTTAAAGGCCTTGAGATAATCCTGCCTCACCAGCGTTCTGACTTTACTGGCCTTCAGGTAGTAGGCATCGTAATACCCCGAGCTGAGGGCATAAGTTCCCAGCATGATTCGGCGCTTGACTTCCTCGCCAAAGCCCTGGCTGCGAGTGTGCCTGTACATGGCCTGAAGGTCCTGGTGGGCCTCGTGACGATAGCCGTATTTCACCCCGTCATAGCGTGCCAGATTGGAACTGGCTTCAGCGGGTGCGATGATGTAATAGGTCGCAATCGCATATTGAGTGTTGGGAAGGTGCACCTCGAAAACAGGACAACCGAGTCCTTCCAGTTTCCTGGTGGCGGCATGAATCATCTCCTCGATTATCGGATCTAATCCTCCTCCAAACCATTCCGCAGGAATTCCGACCTTGAGGCCGCGGATCTCCTTTCCGATCTCCGAGATGTAATCCTCAACCGGCCTGGATACAGAGGTGGAGTCATTGGGATCAGGCCCGGCGATGCTCTGAAGCAAGATAGCTGCATCCCGCGTGTTGTTGGCGAAGGGACCGATTGCGTCCAGCGAGGAGGCAAAAGCGACCAGGCCGAGCCGGGAGACGCGCCCGTAGGTGGGTTTGACTCCTACCACTCCGCAAAAGGCGGCGGGTTGGCGAATGGAGCCTCCCGTGTCGGTGCCGAGTGCCCCTGGAGCCTCGCGGGCCGCGACACATGCGGCTGATCCACCACTGGAGCCCCCGGGCACCCGTTCCAGATCCCACGGATTGTGGGTGGGGAAGTAACCCGAATTCTCTGTGCTGGAGCCCATCGCAAACTCGTCACAGTTGGTTTTTCCGAGAAGCACGAAATTCTCATCTCTGAGCTTGCCAATCACGGTCGCATCGTTGGGTGGAGTGTAATTCTCCAAGATTCGTGAAGCGCAGGTGGTGCGTACTCCGCGGGTGACGATCACGTCCTTGATGGCCAGGGGTATTCCGGTGAGAACACCCGGGATGAGTTCCTGAGACTGAAGGCGGCGGTCCAGCTCGTCGGCCCGGGCCAGCACCGATTCCGGTTCCACGGTGAGGAAAGCCCGGACCCTGGAATCATGCTGATCGATGCGGTCGAGAAAAGCCTGAGCGATTTCTCTCACCGAGAGGTCCTTACGCTTCAGGGCCTGGTGCAACTGATAGATAGAGAAGTTGTGGATTTCGCTCACTCGAGTACCTTGGGAACCCGAAAGTGGTCCTCAGCCGGGTCGGGCGAATTGGAAAGGGCTTCTTGTACGGAAAAACAGGGTCGTACTTCGTCCTCTCGCATTGGGGTCTGACCTCGTTCTTCTGCCAGAGTATGATATGTGGGGGCAATCTCTTCGGTCGGGACCGCTTCCAGCTGCGATACATATTCCAGGATTTCCTGGAACTGATTCCGAAAACGCTCGATCTGCTCTGCGCTGAAGGCCAGCTTGGACAGAGCTGCAATTTTTTCGACTTCGCTTATGCTGACTGCCATGGGTACACTTTGGCCAGATATTTTCGGGTGACGCCAACGTCTCTTTCAATTTGTTTTCTCAGCGAAAGCGCGCTGTCAAACTTCTTCTCCGGGCGCAACCGCAAGCAGAAATCGATGATCAGAAGTTTCCCATAAAGAGTCCCTTCGAAACCCAGAAGATGGGTTTCCACGACGGGCCTCCCGCAGCCGTGCTCATGCAGGGTGGGGCGGTATCCGATGTTGGTCACACTAGTATAGGTGACTCCATTGACGTGGGCTTGGCCGGCGTAGACGCCATTGGCGGGGATCAGCTCATTTTCCGGTTCCACGTTGGCCGTCGGGAATCCAATCTCAACTCCTCTTCGTGCTCCGCGGACGACGGTTCCGCGGATCTGATAGCGGCGATTGAGCAGGCGTCTGGCCAGGGAGACCCTGCCCTCTCTGAGCAGGGTACGGATTCTCGTACTGCTGACCGGAAGATTGCGAAAGCATACGGGTTCGGTTTCGTAGACCTGAAACTGGAATTTTCCACCCAGCGACCGCAGCATCTGAAAATCTCCGCAGCGGTCGCGCCCAAAACGAAAGTTCGTGCCGACGTGAATTTCCCGGATTCCGTAGCCTCGCAGGATGGTTTGAGCAAACTGCTCCGGAGTCCGTAAAGAAAGCTCCCGAGTAAAGGGAAGGCGCACTATGATGTCGATGTCGAGCTGTGCGAGCATCTCCTCCTTCTGTCGAAACGTCAGGAGTAAGAGGGGAGCATCCGGGGGAGAGATCACTTTTTGGGGGTGAGGATGGAAGGTCAGCAGGATGGAGGTTCCCTGGCTTTCCCGGCTGCGTTTCACCAGGCTCCGCAAGACCGCCTGGTGACCCAAGTGGATTCCGTCGAAGACTCCAATGGCCATGAGTGGATGGGGTAAACGGCCCAGTTGGTCCGGATGATCAATGATTTTCATGCTAGATCTCGAGTACCAGCCCGTCATATGCGAGCGTCACGTTGTCGGGCAGCGAGGCGTTTCCCTCATCGTGGTCCACGTCATGGCACATATGGACGAGGTACGTTTTCCCTGCCCCGGTGCGCAGAGCGGCCCCGGCAGCCTCCAGAAGGGTAAAGTGTGAAGGGTGCTTCCTGTAGCGAAGAGCGTCGAGAACCAGATATTCAACCCCGTTCAATTTCTGGAAGCTTTGCTCGGGGATGAAATTCACGTCGGTGATATAAGCGAACTGGCCCAAGCGAAATCCCAACACCGGCATTTTCCCATGAAACACCTGGATCGGCTCAAACTCCAAATCGCCAACCTGGAATTGTCCATCGATGGGAATGAGTTCGATTTTCGGGATACCCGGATAGGGATTCTCTTCAAAAAGGTAGCGAAAAGTGATCTTGAGTTCCTTCAATGTTTGTAGGCTGCCATAGACCGGCATGGGTTGTCCTCCCGACCAAACGTTGAAGGGATAAATGTCATCCAGTCCTAGGATGTGATCCACGTGGGAATGGGTGTAGACGACCGCATCCAGCCGCTTGACATCCTGGCGCAGCATCTGCGTCCGAAAATCGATGGAAGTGTCAATGACGACCGTGGCTTGACTCTCAATGAGCAGGGAGGGACGAAGTCTCTTATTTTTAGGGTTTGGGGACATACAGGTCTTACAGTCGCAGCCCACCACGGGAATGCCTCGCGAGGTTCCCGTACCTAAAAACGTGACTTGCATCAGACTTTGATCACTTTTGTCTTACCCAGAAACTTCATACGCAGTTCGTAAAGGAGGCTGTCCAGAAAACTCGTTTCCTCGGGCAGGAGATTGCCCTGTGTCTTCTTCTGCAGCATGGCAAGAATCTCGATCATCTGTTTGGCTCCGTCCAGGTTTTCCATCTTTTGGCCCGTCGTTGGATCGGGGATCTCACCCAGATGAACCATTCCTGTAGTGGCCAAGGATAGGAGGAAGGAACCAAAATCAACTCCCGACTGGGAGTTCTGGTCTTCCTCAGGAGAGGGCGGCGGCTCCTTGGCTGACCTGCTTGTTTCGCCTTCGTCGCTGGGCAGGGAGGCCTCGTCCTCCGCCCGGACTTCCCCCTCGGAGGTAAACTTTCTTCGGTCGCTAACCTTAAATCCGTCCTGCTCTTTTTCCTCTTTTTCCTTTCTCATGTTTTCCGCTGGTTTTCCTTTCTCGTGTTTTATTTTTTGACTTCTGTTGCTTCCATACTGTTTCCATTTCGTCGACACACACTTCTTTCAGCTGCCGGCCCTGTCGCGCAAAATGTCCCTCCATCTCTCGAAACCGCTCTGAAAACTTCCGGTTGGCTCGTTTCAGCGCAGTTTCCGGATCGATTTGAAGAAAGCGTGCGATATTAAGGGCTGTAAAGAGCAGGTCTCCGACCTCCTCTTTGACTCGCTCATCCCGTCTCGACTGGAGGGCCTCTTTCAGTTCCTGAAACTCTTCCAGGAGTTGATCGCGGATTCCCTCGATATGGGGCCAGTCAAATCCTATTCTTGCCGCCTTTGATGAAATCTGGTAGGCGACGTAGAGAGCCGGTAGGTTTCCTGGAATTCCATCCAGAAGCGATTTCCGGGAGTCCTTTCGTCCCGAAAGCCTCTTCTCTGCGGTTTTGATGTTCTCCCAATCCTTGAGTAATTGGCGCGAATCTTCATAGGAGGCAGTACCGAAAACGTGAGGGTGGCGCCGAACCATCTTCTCATAGTTCCTGCGGCACACGTCGTAGGCGTTGAACTCTCCGTTTTCCTTGGAAATTCTGCTGTGGAAGATCACCTGGAACAAGAGGTCACCCAGCTCCTCGCACAAAGCATCGGGATCGGATCCATCCAGTTCAGACAAGACCTCGTAGGCTTCCTCCATCAGCATCGGTTTGAGGGTTTCGCGTGTCTGCTCGCGGTCCCACGGGCAGCCTTTCGGACCCCGCAGGATATCCATCAATTCGACCAGCCTGTGAAAATAGTCTTCTTCGTCAGCCATTCGCCTTGCTGAGGTGTTTGGTGGCTTCAACTCTCTACCAGCTCAAAGTGTTCAATATGCATGAGGGGATCCGATTTGATGGAGACCACTTTCTTGGTTATCTCCTCAATTTCGGCCAGCACAGCCCGCTCTCCGTCACGCAGCGCCTTTCCCACATCGGGGTGACAGCGAATGAGAAGTTCATTGCCGTTGCCCAGCTGCAGCCGCATGCCGCGTACTTCCTGCTCAATCGAGTAGCACACCGTCCGCACCGATTTGATCATGCCCGTGCCCTGGCAGAAGCCGCAAGGCTGACAAAGAGTCTTCTCCAAAGACGGTCGGACACGTCTGCGGGTGATGGATACCAGACCGAACTCATTGAACTGAAGAATCCTGGAGGGAGATTTATCCTTGGAGAGTTCCAGCTGCAGCGCCTCCATCACCTTCTGCCGGTTTCTCCGCTCATCCATGTCAATGAAATCGATGACAATGATGCCGCCCAGATTGCGCAGGCGAATCTGGCGGACAACTTCGCGAACGGCATCCAGGTTCGTCTTGGTAATGGTATCTTCCAGGGAATTGGTGCGTCCCACAAACTTACCGGTGTTGACATCGACGGCCACGAGGGCTTCAGTCTGGTTGATCGCGATATAGCCCCCATTCTTCAGCCACACTTTCTGCTTGAGGGCCTTTTCGGTTTCGGCACTCACACCGTATTCGTCAAAGATCGGCTTTCGCCTGGTGTAAAGGCGGATCCGATCGACTAGTTCCGGACTGATCTGGTTGACGAATTTGACGATGTTTTCATACTCCTTCTCATCGTCGACTCGGACAACGCGGTAGTCTCTGTTCAAATAGTCGCGCAAAACACGCTGAAGCAGGTTCGGTTCGGAATGAACGAGAGCTGGTGCCGAGATCTTTTCCGCCTTCGATCTAATTTCCGTCCAGAGCTGGGTCAGATAGGTCATGTCTTGCTTGAAATCCTCTTCTGTGTGGTTCTCTCCCACAGTCCGAACGATAAAGCCTTTGCCCGAATTTCCTGCGAGTTTCAGGATGATGTCTCGAAGACGCTGACGTTCCTCTTCAGAAACGATCTTTCGCGAAACTCCCACATGATCGACGGTAGGCATGAAGACCAGGTAGCGGCCGGGAAGGGCGATGTGAGAGGTGATGCGCGCCCCCTTTCTGGCAATCGGTTCTTTGGCCACTTGAACCAGGATCTCCTGTCCTTCCCGCAGCAGGTCGCCGATCAGGGCCCTGCCATCACTCTCCTGCTTAGAGGGGCGGCGCTTGCGCCGGCGAGGCTCTCCTCGCCTGGTTGTCAAGCGCTTAAGATCACCTTTATCCTGGATTCGGGCTCCTCTGTCCGGAAGAGTTCTCTGCTCGGGGTTCTCCGGTTCAAAGTGCGCTATGGTCTCCAAGTGCTCGGGAAGGATTGTGGAAGCAGGTCCTTCATCACCTTGTTGCTCTCCAGTGTCAGGGGGGGCGGCAACAGGGAAGGTGCTGACCAAAATCTGACCGCTTTCCAGTAAGGGTTGAGGGGATTGTGGCACCACCTCCGGCGGCTCATTAGCCGGTTCATTTCGCAGCTGTGTTGCTGGAGGGGCTTCTTCGGGCTGATTCCCCTCGGGAAGACTCGCTTTTGCCTGCCGTTGCCCTGTCTTTCTTCCTCGCGTTTTGGGAGAGAGCTTCTTTTCCTCCACTTCGGCTGACTCCCATGGACCGTCTTCCGATGGTTCGAGATTCTCTTTTACTTCGGCAAAAAACTCTTCGTATTCTTCATAATCTTCGAGAAAATCGGTGACGTAGAGGAAGGCATCGCGCTCCAGTCCGATATTGACAAAGGCTGCCTGCATTCCAGGCAGGACTTTCATCACCCTTCCTTTGCAGATATTCCCCAGGATTCCTTTATCCTGGTTCCGCTCGACGAGAATCTCTGCGACCTGGTCATCCTCAACAATCGCGACCTTGGTCTCCATACTCGTGGCGCTGACAATCATTTCTTTCGACATAAAATCTCCTCCAATCGACAACGAAGAACGCTGTTCTCAGATCGCTTTGAGGGAGAGGCGGCGAGGGGTTGTGATTCCCGTTCCCCGGCTTCTCAAGCTGTTCTTCGTTTTTTAGTACTCCCTTATCGTATTTATGAAAGTGGGTACTTAGAGAGAGCAGGTCTGCGCAAACAGGGAGGGTTCTCCACGAAGTGGAGCGAGGTTGTGTGGTATGTTCCGCCCCGGGTAAGCCGTTAGCAGATCGGATTCTGTCAAAACCAAGCGTGAAACAAACGGAATCCTTCCGAAATACCGATAAATTCTTTTTTGGTGAACCTCGGACTTCCCCCTACAAGGACGGTCCCGGGGCCACAAAGGTTCTGCCGCCCTGGCAGCTTCTCTACTCTCTACTCCAAACCATCTATCAGGTGCTTCCAACCCGGAATCCCGGCACTCAGCTGTGGTCATCCACGATCGCTATAAAAACGCCGCTCCGGATCGGCACGATACACAAACGCAAATTCAACGCCGATTATTGTAACCTAAGGGGGTTCTCGTGGCAAGCTGGGTCGGCAGCGGAATGTTCCGCGGATTCCGAAAGTGAGAGCTTGTGGCGGAACGCGCGCAGCGTTCCGATCGGTCTGCGGCGGAATCCTCCGCGGATTCCACTACGAGAGCCTCGAAACGGCGAGGACTCAGTTGATGAAGCGACGATTGTGGACGTTCAGCACCAAGCCGAGGGCGATGAAGGTGGTGAGCATGGCTGATCCCCCATAACTCAACAGGGGGAGAGGGATTCCCACCGCAGGCAAGAACCCCAGGGTCATTCCTACGTTGACCAAGACGTGAAAAAAGAACAGGCAGCCTACACCTGTAGTGAGGAGGATCCCCGCTGAGTCGCGGGCCGATTCTGCGATTTTCAGCAGGCGCATCGCGACAAAAAGGTAGAGGAGCAACACCAGGCCCGCCCCGATGAATCCCAGTTCCTCACCCAGAAGTGCAAAGATGAAATCCGTGTAGATTTCCGGGACGAAGCCGAGCCGAGCCTGGGAGCCCTTTCCAAGACCCTTTCCAATAATCCCGCCAGAGCCGATGGCGATCTGTGACTGGCGCGTCTGATAGCCGAAGCCTTGGGGGTCCAGATCCGGATCGAAAGTAACCAGGATCCGTTGTTTCTGATAGTCCTTGAGAACAAGCCAAGTGGTGGGAGTCAGGCACAGGGCGATGAGAAGAATAGCGATCAGAAATCGCATCTTGACTCCCCCTACCACCATAATGCCGATCAGTATGGGGAAGTACATGAGGGCAGTTCCAAGATCCCCTTGCAGGAAAACCAGAACGGTGGGGAGCAGGGTGATTCCGGTCAGGACGATTAAGTCTTTGCGTTGCAGATGGCTCTCATTGCGCTCAGCCAGATAGTAGGTCAGAGTAAGAATAATCACGATTTTGACCAACTCCGAGGGCTGAAAGCTGATTCCCCACAGTCTCAGCCAGCTCCTGCTGCCGTTGATCTCTGTTCCAAAGAAGAGGATGCCAATCAGAAACAAGATCGAACAAACGTAAAGAAAAGGCGCGTGGTTGGTCAGGAAATGATAGTCCACGGAAGCGACCAGGAGGCAGGCCAGGAGGCCGAGTCCGACCCAGGCGAGGTGACGAAGAAAAATATGCGTGGGTCCCCCTTGTGTAGTGGCACTGTAAATACCAAGGATCCCAACCAGCACCAGAAGCAGGGCGGCGCCCAGCAGGTAGAGATCAAAGTCGTTGAGCAATCTCCTATACATTCTCGACTCCGCCCGCAGCGAGTTGCTTTCCATTAAGTGCCACTTCGATTGTTTTGGGTGGTGGCCTCTTATGCTTCTCGTAAAACCGCTTCAGGATTTGCCGCGCGATGGGAGCCGCTGCCGAACCTCCCGCACCTCCACGCTGAACGATCACCACCACAACAATCTTGGGGTTGTCGTGGGGAGCAAAACCGACGAACCAGGCGTTGTGCTGAAACCTCTCCGCCTCCTCTTCGGAAAGCCCGGCCCGTGCGGCCTGACTGATGGTCTGAGCGGTCCCGGTTTTTCCACACACCTCAAATCCCGGCACGCGGGCCGCCTTCCCGGTTCCCCATTCATTGACCACACTCCACATCGCTTCTCGGATGGTCTTCAGGTTCTCTTCTGAGATCACAGGAACAGGCAGTGGGGGAGCCTCAGGACGGTGGACAGGCTTGCTTCCCTGGATGAGGTTCAAAGGAGGAGCCTGGCCGGTCGCAAGCAGCCCAATGAAGCGCGCCAGCTGGATCGGGGTCACCGTAATGGGGCCCTGGCCGATGGCCACCGAGATCGTTTCGCCCGGGTACCAGGGTTCACCGGTACGCTTCCTCTTCCATTCCCGGGAAGGGACCAGTCCCCAGGCTTCTCCAGGCAGGTCGATGCCGGTCAGCTGTCCGAAACCGAACTTCCGGCCGTAGGCGGAAATCTCGTCAATCCCCAGCTTCTGAGCCAGCTGATAAAAGAAAACGTTGCACGAGTGCTGAATGGCTTCGTGCAGAGAGACTCTCCCGTGCCCGCCCGCCTTCCAGCAGCGGAACAGTGCTCCGTGAAGCACCGCTGCACCCCTGCAGTAAACAGAAGTGGTAGAGTCACCGACTCCTTTTTCCAGAGCCGCCAGAGCAATAATGAGCTTAAAGATGGAACCGGGAGAAAAGGTACTCTGAGTGGAGCGATTCTGAAAAGGACTATCAGGATCTCCTTTCAGATTTTCCCAGTGCTGATGGCTAATGCGAATCGCAAAATCGTTGGGATCGAAGGCGGGCTGACTGGCCATGGCCAGAATTTCTCCGGTCTGAGGGTTTAATGCGACAACGGCACCGTGATCTGCGGCAAGTGCCCTTTCCGCCACCATCTGAAGATCAAGGTCGAGAGATAACGTGAGGCCCTTGCCCACTACGGGCTCCAGGCGGTCCAGCGTCTGAATGGTTTCGCCCCGGCTGTTGACCAGAATCGCCTGTTGGCCGTCCCTCCCCGTCAGCAGTCGATTGTAGCTTCGCTCCAGCCCAAACTTGCCGATGATGTCGCCCGGCCTGTGCTCAGAGAACTCCCTCATCTCCAGTTCACTTTCAGAAACTTCGCCTACGTAGCCGAGAGCGTGGGCCGCCAGTCGCTTGTAGCGGTAAATCCTGCGCGGTTGCTCGATAATCCTCAGCTCCGGGTGCTCTGCCTGGTGAGAGAGGACGTAGGAAACGTCCCGTATCGAAATGTTCTCGCTTAAGATCACAGGCTGGTAGGGGGCATAGTGGTGGGCTTTCTTCAGTCTGCTGCGCAGGGCTTCCGGATCCAGATGCAGTCCGGCGGCCAAAAACTCAAGGATCCTATCGATGTTCTGACCCTCTTCACGAAACAGTCCCAGGCTGAAACTTCGTGTGTTGTCGACAAGAACCCTACCTTCTCGGTCACGGATCAGACCTCGTGGAGCGATCAGGGGGATGGTGCGTAATTGATTGCGCTCAGCCAGTTCCTGATAGTGCATAGATTCCAGGATCATGAGGTGCCACAACTTGGCGAAAAGCGCCAGGAAGCACAACAGGAAGAGAGCGCGGAGCCACCTTACTCGGGAGGTGAAGCTGCGCGTGTCCTGGTAAATGGCCATCTAGCGCGAATCCTCAATATGCCGGAAGTCTTTGGGAGGAGACTTGATTCGGTCGTAGGTTCGAAAAAAAAATTCTCCTCCGATTGCTGTGACCGGAACTGTGATCACCGCATCCGGCCAGAGCGTATGTGTGGATGGCTGCTGCAGAATGTGAAACATCGAATAGACGATTGCGCCATCCAGAAGGGACAACAGGCCGATGAGCAGGAGGCGAGAGGAAATACCCTCCAGGGTTATCCAGCTGCCGAGGTAGCTTGCGCCGAAGCCCAGGATGGTCTTGCTCAGCCCATTGAAGCCCAGGGCGATTCCTGAGATGGTGTCCTGCATTAAGCCGAACACAATTCCACAGGTGGCGGCTTTGACAGGGGGAGAATGCCATCCGATGCAGAGCACCACAACGAGAGGCAAATCCAGGTAGAGTGCCTCGGGCAAATAACTGTTGAACAGTATTTGGGTAGCCGCCGTGACCGCCAGAAGAATCAGAACCTGGATTGTGCGAAAGCTCTGCACTCAATTACTTTTCCCTTCTAGCAGCCCGTGGTGAAAGTCCCGCGGGTCGCGTTGCGAGCGCCGTGGGCCCGGATGCAAGGCGCGCCGATCGAGGCGATGCCGGGACATCGTCGAGGAGGTGCTACACGGCAGACGGGCCCACGCCGCCGCAACCCAAAGGGCGCCAGAGGTTTGCGGCCGCTGGACCGCGTTACTCGTCATCGCCGATGTCCAGGCATCGACTCCTCCTCGTGCCTTGCCAGCGACCACAGATCCCTGGCGCGCGTCTCCACGCGACTTTCACCACGGGCTGCTAGGTCTAGGCAGAAAAAATCAGGGGTCAGAAGTCACCACCAGGGCCTCTTCCAGCCGGTAGTAATCCACAAAGGGCTCGACCCGGATTTCGCGGTAGGACATTTTCGTTTTCTCCGATTGGATTACCCGTCCGATGGGTAGACCTTTGGGATAGATCCTGTCTGTGCCCGAAGTGTGCACCACGGCGCCTACTTCCACCTTTTCGAAGTTGGGGATGAAGTTGCAGCGCAGAAAGTTGGAGCCATCCCCTTGGATGACGCCCTGAAGTCGGGAATCGTTCAGCATTGCCCCGGCAGCAGCTCCGGCATTGGTAATCAACTCGACTTCAGCACTGAAGGGAGAAGTGGCCCAGATGCGACCGACCAACCCGGACGATGAAATCACGGCCGAATTTTTCTCCACCCCGTGCCGGGTTCCCACGTTGAGCCAAACCCTCTGCGAATGAAAGGGAGCACTCTTCCAGATGATACTGGCCAGCAGGGTGTCAAACAGATACTGCTCCTGTGCCAGGTGATAAGGGCGAATCCGAGACAGTGCCGACTGCATACCGCGCAACTGGGCGAGTTCCACCTGAAGAAGGCTGTTTTCGGCACGCAGTCGCCGATTTTCCTCTCGGGCACCGTACAGGAGAAGATAGCGTTCCGTGGCATTCTCGATGCTTTGTGTCGTGAAGTGAAGCGCGGAGGCCAGCGGCGAGAAGATCAGCAGTCCCCACGACCGCAGCAAGATCCTGCCCTCCTGGTTGCGCACCTGGACCGAGAGCAGGAACATGTTGACCACAACCAGGACAAAGAACACAACCAGAGGTCTTTTCTGGATGAACTCGCTCACTGCAACGTGATCCTCCGAAGGAGGGGCATGTCGTTCAACATTTTCCCCGTCCCCAGTACCACCGAGGAGAGGGGATCTTCAGCCAGGAAGACCGGTAGGCCGGTCTCCATCTTGAGCCGCTGATCCAGGTTCTTTAGAAGGGCACCCCCTCCCGTCAAAACGATCCCCTTATCCACGATGTCGGCGGAAAGCTCTGGCGGCATGCGCTCCAGCGCCAGACGAACCGCATTCACTATGACTGAAATAGCATCTGAAAGGGCCTCCCGCACCTCTTCGTCGGTGATGAGTACAGTTTTCGGAATGCCTTCGACGATGCTTCGGCCCTTGATCTCCGCGTTCATCGGTTCGGTCAGTGGAGAGGCCGATCCAATAGAGTTCTTGATTCGTTCAGCTGTTCGTTCCCCAATGAGGAGATTGTACTTTCTCTTGATGTACTGGACGATCGACTCGTCCATTTCGTTGCCCGCTACGCGCACGGTACGACTGTAGACGATGCCGGAGAGACTGATCACAGCAATGTCTGTGGTGCCTCCTCCAATATCGACGATCATGTTGCCTGTAGGCTCGGTGATGGGAAGACCGGCGCCAATGGCTGCTGCCATGGCCTCTTCCACCAGATAGACCTTACTGGCTTTCGCTCGCAGGGCCGACTCTCTTACCGCCCTTTTTTCCACCTGCGTGATCTCTGAGGGGATACAGATGATGATCCTGGGGCTGAGCAGGTGATTGCGGTTGTGGGCCTTTTTAATGAAGTAGCGAAGCATCTGCTCGGTGACGTCAAAATCGGCGATCACCCCATCCTTTATCGGCCTGATGGCGACAATGTTTCCCGGAGTGCGACCGACCATTTCCTTGGCCTTGTACCCCACCGCCTCCACTTTGCTGTTCAACTTGTTGATTGCCACAATGGAAGGTTCATTGACTACGATCCCTTTGCCTCGCACAAATACCAGCGTGTTGGCGGTTCCCAGGTCGATAGCCAGGTCACTGGAAAAGAAGCTGAACAAGGCTCGCAGATTCATAAGGTCGCTTTCTTGGGATCCCATTTTGGGGCATCTGACCCCATCCTGGGGCATCCGCCCACTGAGTCATCCGGGCCATGCCCGCGGCGCGGATTGATCGACAACATCCTTTGCAAGGAAACCTCCCGGGCAGGCAGGAAAAGTCCACGTCCCCTCGACCCCGACAATCCTGTGCTATAATACACGAACTTCCCGAGGAAATCGTAGATGTTAGCCCTGTTTCGAAGAAAAAGGCGAGGCCTGAAATGGACGTTGTGGGTAGTGATTTTGGCTCTGGGAGCCGGCATGATGCTCTTGTTTGTCGGCAACCCAGGCGGAGTCGGCGGGGGAATTGGTGAATGGGTGGCTCAGGTGGACGGGAGACCGATTTCGCCACTCACCTTTCGACGCCACTATCAACAGCTTTATGACGTGTATCGGCCAATCTATAAGCTGGACGAGCAAGATCCCAACCTGGTCAGGCAGTTACAGTTAGGTGCGCAGGCCCGCGATCAGCTCATCGGCCAATATGCAATCCTGGTGGAGGCGGAGAGAATGGGAGTGGAGGCGACCGATGAAGAGATCGCCGAACGTATCGCAAGTTCTCTTCAGGAAAACGGAAAGTTTATCGGGGTTCGTCGCTATCAGGAGATCCTGCAACGGAACAACTATACACCTGAGGAGTACGAGGCAGCCATTGGGCGTGACATTGTTCGCGAGAAGCTGCAAAGCGTTCTGACTGATGGAATTGTCGTCACACCGAAAGAAGTCCGGCAAGAGTTCTTGGACCGTAATCAGGAAGTCAAGCTGCGCTATGTCGCCATGGACCCGAAAAAAATGAAACCGGGCACGGCCCCTGAAAAGGAGCTGCGAGAGTACTTCGATAAGAACAAGGAAAGATACAGGGCTGGAGAACAGCGCAAAGTCCGCTACGCCTCTGTGGTGATGGATCCGAAGGCTGTTGAGCTTACCCCAGAACAGATTCAGTCCCGAATGGAAACCCTTGAGGAGAAGGAGCAGGTACGTGCCAGCCATATTCTGATTCGTGTAAAGGAAGAAGCTGATGAAGCGCAGGCTAGAAAGAAAGCCCAGAAGCTCCTGGATCGGGTGCGCTCGGGTGAGGATTTCTCTGAGGTGGCGAAAGAACACTCAGAGGACCTCCCTAGCGCGGTAAGAGGCGGGGATTTGGGATTCCTCGGTAGAGGGGAAAACCCTCCGGAACTTGAGGAAGTAGCTTTTTCGTTGGACAAGGGTGAGATCAGCGATCTACTCCGAAGCCCTTTTGGTTTTCACATCCTAAAGGTCACCGACGCACCCGCCCGCGCTCAGGCACGGCGTTCTGTGGCAGAGTTTCAGCTGCGTCAAAAGGAAGCAGCAAAGGCGGCAAGGAACCTGGCCACCCAAATCGCTTACGAGGCAAAGAAGACTTCGAGCCTTCAGGAAGTTGCCCAAAAGCATAGCCTTTCCCTGAAGGAGACTCCTTTCTTTGGCCGCGGGGAACCTGTTCCACATCTCCTGGTTCGCCGCGATTTCAATCAAAGCGTATTTTCGCTCAAGGAGAAGGAAGTTACCGATCCCTATCAGGCTGGAGGCAGTTACATTGTGGCCCAGCTCACTGACATCGTGACTCCTGAACAACCTGATTTTGATAGCAGTCGAGATCAGCTGGAGAAGGATCTCCAGTCAAACCGAGCTGAAGAAGAGGCCCGGAAGCGCGCCTACGAGTTTTACGAGGCGGCGAAGGGTTCTAGTTTTGAACAAGTGGTACGGGCACAGAGACGGACGGTGACTACGACAGGTTTTTTCAAAAAGGGCGCCAATATTGACGACACGCTTCAATTTTCTCCGGAGCTACACGATCGAGCCTTTCAAATGAACGTGGGTGAGACCAGTCCGCCTCTGCGGATTGCCGGCAACTACGTTGTCTTTAGCCTGGCCGAGAAAAGCGAAGTGGATGAGGAGAAGTTCGAACAGGAAACAGAGCAGATGGTGAAAGAACTGCAGATCCGCAAGCGCAATGACTTCTTTTCCGCCTATGTTCAAAACCTGGTCACCCGGCTGCGGGAAGAAAAGAGGATTGAGGTCAACCAGCCTCTAGTGGATCGAATCACCGGCTGAGATTTCTGCGAGAGAGTTCCCCCCGGTGGGGCTGTAGCTCAGTTGGAAGAGTACCTGAATGGCATTCAGGGGGTCACGGGTTCGAGCCCCGTCAGCTCCACCAATTTTTTCAATAGTTTAGCCACTCCGTCCTTCACCCTTCATAACTTCAGTGTGTGAATCCATGTGTGACTTTCTGCTGGCTTCCTCGAACACCGCCATGGCTTGGCGCTCTGACTCCCCAATACTTTGCAGGTACTTTTCAGTGGTCCGCCGGGTCTCGTGGCCCAGGATGCGCTGAATGCTTCCAATCGGGACACCGCTGTTGTCCATGACTGATGCGCCCGAGTGACGGAGAGCGTGAAAATTGAAGTATCTGGTGCCCGCCTTCTTACACAACCCCGGCATCAGTCGCTTGCGCCTTCCATACGGCCATTTACTCTTTTCTCCTGTTTTCCTGCTCGTGTAGGTATGCCAGAAGACTCACGGTACCTGCTTGTTTCTCTGGGCATACCTTCGGGAGAGGATCTTGAACAGGTGTTCGGTCATGGGCACCTTTCGTGGAGTTAAGTGGCCACCTTTCTTTTTGCGAGTGTAGAGAATAATGTGTCGGCCTTCCAGGTCCACATCATCCCAGGTAAGACGGTTGACTTCGCTGACCCGCGCCATAGTTTCTCGTATCGCCCAGAGGTAGTCCTGCGTGTCTAGATCCGCCACAGCGATCACCTTAAAGATGTCATGCAGCGGTGGCAGGTATTTGACCTTTTTCTCAACTGGCAGAAGTTCGATGCCCTCAGTCGGGTTTACAAGCCGAAATATGGGGAAACACTTGTTCCTTGGTTGGAGGGCTGATAGGTTTGACCATTCACCACGGGGAGACCCGAAGAAGGTCCATCCGAGGCTGATATGAGGAATGTCGGTTTTAAGAGTTATCGTGCCGCGCACCCTTATTTTATAAGGAGAAATTGGTGATGCGTAAATCAGTCTGTGTAATTTTTTGTTTTTTCATTTTTCTATTAAGTGGGACAGCATTTTCTCAAGACACGGATGGAGATGGGATACTAGACGTAGTTGAAGATACCAATGGTGATGGTGTCTGTGACGCTTTGGATCTCATAGGAGATGATCAAGATAACGATGGCTTCCCGGATTGTAACGACCCTGACGACGATGGTGATGGGATTCCTACAATCCTAGAAGGTGATGCAACCGTAGATTCTGACGGAGATGGCACTCCCAATTATACGGATCTCGATTCCGATAACGATGGAAAGTCTGACTTTGAAGAGACTGAGGGTGGCACTGCAATCGGTGATCTCGATGGAGATGCAATAGAAGATTTTGTCGATGCGGATGATGAAGATGGCCCGTTGGGTGACTCCGATGGAGATGGTATCTCAAATGAGGAGGAGCTTAAGATTGACAGTGATCCTAATGATCCCGATTCAGACGGTGATGGCGTTCCTGATGGAGACGAGATCGGCGATGATGCGAACGATCCGCAGGATACCGATGGCGACGGTATCCCCGATATCCTTGATACGGATGATGACGGGGATGGTAATGCTACCTTGGAAGAAGGTACCGCAGATTTTGACGGGGACGGCGTCCCTGATGATGATGAATTTTTTCTAGATAGCGACCAGGATTCCATTCCAGATATTCTCGATACGGATGGCGATGGCGTTCTCAACTACTTGGATGATGAATCAGACGGTGATGGTGTAACAGACGCTAATGAAGGTGAAGGCGATCAAGACTGCGACGGCATCCTTAATTATCTCGATGCGAATGACACGAATGGTCCTTGCTGCACTCCTTTCCCAGAATTTATCCTATGTGTCGGCCCAGAAGGGATTATTGGCGAAATTCCTTTTGACAGAGATTTAGGTTGCTTTATTTCTCCATGGGCGCCTATCGAAGGCGCTCCTCCTCCACCAAAAACAAAATCGCCTCAATCTCTAGTACCCGTGATTGATGAGCGTACCGTGCGAACGCTGACTGATCAGTCACTTCCCGAAATTGGCGGTGAAGACATTCAGTTGGTCGGAATTCAAGCTCCCCGTGCAAGCGAAGTCTGTAGAGCATTGAAGAAGGCTAGGTGTTCGCAAATGGCGGTAAATGTCTTAAGACAGAAGCTTGGCCCATCACTGGTAAACTGTACCGAAGTCGGTAGGACTAAAAAGGGGGTACCCTTGGGTCAATGTACGGTCAATGGACAAGATCTGAGTGAATTCATGGTGGGGCAAGGTTTTGCGCAAGCGCAACAGTCGGCCACAAAAAGACTCAAATTATTACAGCAAGAAGCGATAAACTTTGGGAGAGGTTTTTGGAAAGCTCTGAAATGACAAGGTAAAAGTGACATCAAAGGGGGATAGTGGGCTTTAATGCTCTCTTAATTGATCACCTGTCGCCTTCCGTCTAAAACTACAACCCCCTTTGTTTTCACCTCCCCGAAAACCCGCGTGAGAAAGAAAAGCATGGTCCTGATCTGAAACTTCCGGTATTATATACTTGACACAAGTTAAGGGCGTGCCCACAATAGGGGTATGCGTCAATGGGTTAGGTGGTGCATTCGAGTGATTTCAGTTCTTTCAGGAATTATCGGTCTAGGCGGAGTCTTTGATGATTTAGACCAATGGCATAGTTGGTTGAGTTTCATCAACAGCAATGTGGGGCGTTGGATATTTGTAATTAGTGGGGTTGTGTTGTTCGCTACAACCACAGAATGGTTTTCTAAAAATATTTGGAATCGACGAAGAAAACCACAACCACTAGATGGACCGCAAGTGATACTGAAATATGAAATGGAGCCATTATCTGATGATATCCAAAAACGACTCCCAATGCTGGTAAGTAATTTGAGCGATGTACCTGCGGTTGGAGTGAAAATTCAAGACGTCACCATAAATGGGGTGGAAGTGAGTTTTTCCACAATTTCTGTACTCATGAAAGGTCAGAACAAAGAAACAGCGATAACGATCGAGAATTACTAGGTGTTCTGCATAGCAGGGAAGATTTTAAAAATTTGATTAAGCGAGGGTTTCAATCCCTGCCCAATGAGTCTGAAAGTCTGGTTGTGCCAATAACTGTTTTGTATAGAGATGCCACCGGGCATTACTACAAGTCCGAATGTGAACTCACATATAATAAATGGGCAGTAATAACCGTCTTGAAGCGGTGTGACAGAACGCATGAAACGGAATCAATCAGTTAATTCCCGATATGTTAGGTTGTCCGATGAAACCAACTTTTTCATAGCCTCACGGAACAAGAATGGGTTTTTACGATTGTTAAAACGAAACTCTAATTCATCCAGGTAGGCCGCTAGATGCTTTTTGCTGATCTTATGATAGGAACCAATAATAGACCGTTTCAGGAGGCTCCAGACGCTTTCAATGGTGTTGGTGTGGATATTCCCAACAACCCATTCTTTCATGTGATGATTGACCGTTTTGTGATCTGTGTCGTGATCTTTAATTCCTCGGTAAGCAGGCCACTCGTCTGTGTAGATCGCTTTGGTTTTGGGATCTGTGTGTTCACGGATGAACTTATGAAGGGTCTTGCGATCATTTGCCCCGATGACTTGCAGCCTGATTTCACCTTCCCGCTCGACTGCCCCGATGACCATAGACTTACCGGAGCGGTTACCAGATCCTATGCCTTTTCTTTTACCACCAACCCATGTCTCGTCTACTTCCACAATCCCTTTAAGCAGATGCTCGTTTCCATTGCTCATAGCCTTACGTATTCGGTGACACAGATACCAGGCCGTCTTGTAGGAGACTCCGATGGTTCGTTTCAACTGATTGGCCGAGATGCCTTTCTTAGCCTCGACCATCAGATAGATGGAGATGAACCATTTACGCAAAGACAGGTGGCTATCATGGAAGATGGTTCCCGCAGTGACGGAGAACTGATAGCGACAAGAATTACAGTCGTATTGATCCCGTTTTATTACTCTGGAAATGCTGGTGTCACCACATCGGGGGCAGGCCACTCCATTAGGCCAGCGCAGCCGTTCCAGATAATCACGGCAATCTTCGTCACTGTCAAAGTGGTCAATAATTCCGATCAAGTTAATGTTTCTGGTTTTAGGCATAGTGATGACTCCTAGAAAGAAACGAATCAAGGACATGACTGCTGAGGAAGCGGCTCGACTCACCGATGATCAGGTTATGGAGAAGGTTTTCGATAAAAGGACAGCCAAGAAGCTTAGGAAGGCTGTTGAGGAATCCGGAGAAGTTACTGAAACTAAAGGTTCTTACTCTCACAAATGAGAGTGTATCACACAGGTCTGACTTGTGTAAAGTATATAATCACGAAAGTCTTAAACGCGGGCAGAGTCACCCGTACGGAGTAGAGACCGGGAATGAGGGAGGGCACCAGAAAGGAACCCACATCACTTGAGACCGCGGAAAAACGCTGACCCGAGCCCTGGTTCGCGACTCTGATCTCGGCGCCAGCAATTGCGGCTCCTGTGGAATCGACGACCGTTCCACTAATCGAGCCGGTAGCCATCTGGGGAAACAAGGGAGGCAACCCGATTGCAGTGACCAGAAGTGCTACTGACAGGACCCTCTTCATGCTACACCTTCAGACGCGATCGATTCATTCTAACCCAGAACCTGAGACTCCTAAGTGTCTACTAGTTCTTCCTTCTGATGGAACTTCTCTGCTTTGGGGTGAGGAGCCATATAGACAAGACACGTCAAGCGCTCGTCGCTGCAGTTTTCCACTCCATGGGGCTGACCTGACCAGGCACAGGCAATCTCTCCAGCTCCCAGCAGGCGACTCTCCTCTCCAATCGTAAATCGACCTCGCCCTTCGAGCACATAGTAGATCTTGTCATTGCTTTCGTGGCTGTGCACGGCCTGTTCCTGCCCAGCTTCAAAGCAGTAAAGATCGCAGAACATTCGCTCGCTTTCGAACAAACTGACCTTCCGCATCTTCTCCGCTTGAAATCGGACCATTTCAGAAACCTTCTTGATGTCCATAGCCTTTCTCCGAAAAGCGCCGTGAGCCTTTCTGTCCCGGCGGAATCCTCCGCGGATTCCGCTACGGAAGCATTAAAACACACGACTGTGAGACAGTCTCCTCAAAGGAGCGGCAGGGAAATCCACCTGCTCATTCGTCTTGCTGCTCCCTCAAATCCACCCTCCTCCGCCCTGGGCACGCAGGGTCCCCTCAAGATTTTCTCCGCTGCTTCTCCCAAAGTTCCTGCAGCTTCTCCAGAGCCTCGTGCAATGAGTACTTGTCCTTCAGGACCCCTTCGAATAGATCTCCCTTTCGCTCGAGTCGGCGAAAGACGCTCTTTATATGAAAGCTTTCGGGACGAAGGGTAGGGGTGATTTCCCTCCACTCCAATGGAGTAGACACAGTGGCTCCGGGACGAGGCCTAAGGCAATAGGGGCTCGCTATTGTCTTACCTCGGCCATTTTGCAAGAAATCGAAGTAAACCTTGTTCTTGCGTTTTCCCTTACTGCGATCGAAGGTCGCAATCTCCTTCAATCCATCTACAGTGAGGCGAGCGATGATCTCAGCGAAGGTACGCACATCTTCGTAGCTGTAGACTGGCTGCAGGGGAATGATGATATGCATTCCTGTTGCTCCTGACGTCTTCGGGTAACAGCTCATCTCTACCCTCTCGACGATTTCCCTTACCCTGAGAGCAACCCGACAGACTTGGGAAAAGGGAACCCCCTCTTCGGGGTCAAGGTCGATGATGAGGAAATCAGGGTGTTCCAGGCTCCTCACTCGGCTGCTCCACGGATGCTGCGAAATACAACCCAGATTGGCCAAATAGACCAAGGCGCGACGATCGTTGCACAAGATGAACTGAGTGCTTTTTCCAGCCGACTCAGACTCTACAGGCACCGTTGGAATCCACTCCGGAAGAAATTCGGGTGCCTCTTTTTGGTAGAAAGTCTTTCCTGCGATTCCGTCCGGATAGCGTTCCAGAACCATGGGCCGACCCGCTAAATGAGGAACTAAGACTTCTGAAATTCGATGATAAAACTCAATCAGGTCCCGTTTTCGGTATCCCTCGTCTGGCCACAGAACCTTCTCCAAGTTGGAAAGAAAATCGTAGGGCAGATTGACGCCCTTCTCCCGGAATCCTTTTACCTTCGCAGGAGGTTCGCTTCGACATTCACGCGGATCCACATCCGGCCTGAGGCCCAGGAAAATAGGAGCCCGCAAGACTCTGCCCTGAGTCCATTCGTTAAACTTCACCTCACAGGCCAGCTCCGGCTTGACCCATGACTTGGCCTGGACCCCTTTGGGTACACTTTGGAAAGGATTCTTTTTCGTCCCTCTTCGCTTGAGTTCTTCGTAAACTTTCCGGAGCGCTTTCTCATCAAAGCCACTGCCGACTCTCCCAACATAGCTGAGTTTTCCATCCTCGAAAAGCCCGAGCAATAAGGCACCAAAATACCGGCGAGATCCCGAAGACGTATAACCACCAATGACAAACTCCCGCTGCTGAACACACTTGATCTTCAGCCACTGCTGGCTCCTTTGGCTGTGGTAGGTGCTGCTCACTTCCTTGGCAACAACACCCTCCAGTCCCTTTTCACAGGCGAGTCGAAAGAACTTTCGACCCTGACCGCTCACGGCCTCGGCGTAACGAATGAATTTGGATTCCGGAAGCAGTGCCTTAAGAATCTCTTTTCGCTCAACCAACGTGACGTGGCGCAGGTCGTAGCCCTCACATGCAATCAGATCAAACAGGAAGTAATAGGCAGGGTTCCTCTCCTCCAGGCGAAGGGCTGCCGAAGCAGTCCTCACGTTGATCCGTGGCTGAAGAAGCTGAAAACGAGGACGCCCTTCATCGTCGAGGGCTACAATCTCTCCATCAATCCAAAAGGAAGTGGCAGGGATCTGTTTGAGTTCTTCGAAGATCCTTGGGAACTGCCGATTCAGTGGCTGCAGGTTTCGAGAATAGAGTTCAATGCGGCCTTTTTTTTCAGCCAGAGCTCGAATCCCGTCGTACTTCATCTCGTAGATCCAGTTGGGGCCCTTTGGAACATCATCAACCAGGGTCGCCAACATGGGACGTACCCGGCCTCTGATCTGAGGCTGCCCCAAACTCAGTTGAAAGTGAAGGGCGGTTCAGGTTGAGCACGATCTTAAGCCACCTTTCGTTTGGCGTCCATAGAAACCTCGTCTCTGAGTTTGGCTTTCAGCATCCAGAGGTCCTGGTAGCCCTGGATGCGCCGGAAGTTCTTCTCCGTCTCCAGGAAGGCTGAGGCGGCCCAGCGCAGCACCATCTGGCTATCTTTCCAGCGGCTCACTCGGCGGGTCCGCATCCTCACGCCAGAGTGAGGGCTTTCAATCAGGTTGGTGCTGGCCAGACACAAGCGCAGGGAGGAAGACAACTCGAGTCGATTGATGGTGAAGGTCTCTTCCAGACCTTCTCGCAGGCTAGCTGCCGCATCGGGATGCAGCCCTTCGAGCCACTCCGCCTGCTTTCTGAGCCGAACCCTCCCTTCTTCCCAGGGCAGCCGATAAGCAGCCTGCATCACTGACTTGACTTGCTCGGCCAGATCGTCCGGCAATCGATCGCACACGTTGCGAATCTTATGACGACGACATCTCTGCACCGGACTGCCCTTGCCAAAGACCTTGTCAATGGCACATCGCAGGGCCCTGGAGCCGTCAATCACAAACAGATAGCGTCGCCCGGAATCCAGGCCTCGCTCCACCAGGTCTTCCAGCAAGGAGGTAGCGGTGGCGGCGTTTTCACTGGCCCCTTCCCGCAGCCCCAGCACGTGCTTTTGGCCCTCCGAGTCCACGCCGGCGGCACAGATCACGTGGTGCTCGCCAAAGACCAGGCCGTCGATGTAGATGATCAGAAACTCAACGTCATCAAAGTGTCGCTCGGCCAGCTGCTCCAGCTGCTGGCCGCTCTGCTCAATGAACTGACGGCTCACGGACGATTTGCTGACTCCCACCGTGTCGGCCATCTGGGGGATCACGCGGCTGTAGTGGCGCGTGGAAACGTTGCACATCAAGATCTCCAGCATGCGGCTGCCCAGCTCCCCGTTACGGTTGATCGCCTCATAGGCGGGGATCTCCACCTCCCCGCCTCGACCTTGGCCTTTCTTGCGCAGCCGTGGCTTTCGAATCCGCACTTGCCGCTCCGAAAGTCTGACTCGCCCTGGCTGAGTGCCGTACCAAACGATCTGCTTGCCTGGGCGCCCTTGTTGCTTTTCGCCGGCGACACTTCGGGCAGAAAGCTGCAAGACCGCTTCCATGCTCGCTCGCCCCAGGATGTCGATCAACTCGTCAATGGCCATCCGGGAGGCTTCGATCAGCTCCACCATCGGGAGCAACAGTTGCCCGTTCTGGGCCAGATAATCAGCCAGCCCCTGACTGTTCTTCCGGGTGACAATTCGATATGATTTCTTCATGGCGGTTCCTCCTTAAAAGGTTGTTGACCAACCCGATTCTAACGAGTCGGTCGGACGAACCGCCTCTCAACTTTCAACTAAACCCGGGACAGTCTCCCTGATCTCACTAAGGGGAATCTGAAGCTCCTGAAGCATTCTTTGGACTCGACTGTGCCAAATAGCAGGTTCTTCCCCTACTTCATCCACTTCCCGTCCAGTAACTGCCGATTCGGGAGCCTCCTCAGTGATGTTCACGTCCCTGGCAGCATAGGAATCTTCCTTCTTGAAGAGAAGCCACTGATTTTTTTCAGGCCCTTTCATCCGGACCAGCAACCAAATTCCCCTCAACTTCTCTCCGTATAGACGAAATTCGAGTGTTCCCTTCTTCCATGCTTCCACTTCGTTTCGTTCCACACCCGGATATTGGTAGCTTCCTCGATCCCAAACGATGACCTTGCCCGCGCCATATTCTCCTTTGGGGATTACACCCTCGAAATCCCCATACTCCAGAGGATGATCTTCCACCTGAACGGCAATACGTTTGTCTCCGGGGTTGAGCGACGGCCCTTTCGGTACCGCCCAGAACCGAAATACTCCTTCCATCTCCAGTCTCAGGTCGTAGTGCAAACGGCGAGCTCGGTGCTTCTGGATGACGAATCTGGGTACCCTCCTGCCCGGTCCCTTCTTGCCACCAGCGGGCTCCCGAGTCTTGCTAAAGTCCCTCTTACTCTTATATTCCTTCAGTCCCACAACCAGGATGATAGAAAAAAGGAGAGAAGAATTGAAGTGCCTGCTGAGTTTTTCTTTCTGATCCAGTAGAGAAAGAATACAAAGATCATGGCTCCCGCCGCGTCAATGAGCAGATCATGAATGGAAGCCTCTCGCTCCGGAATAAACGACTGATGGAACTCATCACTTGCACCGTACAGGGAAGCCAGCAAGCAGGCCGCTGCGCAGGTGTGCAGGGAGAGCACTTTCTGAAAACCGGAAGTCAAACCCCAAACCAAGGTCCACCCAAAGACTCCGTACTCCAAGAAGTGCAGCAGGTAGTCAGGCACCAGTTCGGGAAACTCTGGCCCCAACGGCTCACTCTGATGAGACAGGGAAAAAATTACGCCAGCATAGATAATCGCGGGGATCCAGTAAAGGAACGTGGTCAATGGTCAATGCACTGGTCACCGGTCATTGGTCACCGGTCACTAGTCATTGGTCAGCCGGTCAGCTCTTCAGGGGACGGAATACATGATCCAGGCTGCGATCAGCGAACCCAAGATCATGTAGGCGACAAGCGAGAGGAAATAACGGAAGATCTCCTTCCAGGTCTCCTTCATCGCCATCGCAAAGATGACAGCAACAGAAGCAGCTAATATGACGAGCACCCAATAATGGGTCACGGTTTCCTTCCCTCGGCGATGTCGAAGGCATCCAGAATCAAGAGCATGTTGAGCAGGCCGGCTGTGTACAAAAAACTGTTCCCATATTCGTAACTGAAGGAATCAATCTGGCCCTCTCCCCACCCGTTGAAAACGCCGATCAGATAAGGGAACCCTACACTAGCGTCGGCAAGAAACTTTAAGAAGGGGAACAGGTGCTTCTCCTGCGGCCATCCAAAGAGCTGTCCCTTCATCGCCAGCCCCAAGCAGAACAACAGCATGACAACGGCAAAAAATGTAACGCCCTTTCCCCACTTCTTGAGCAAAACGTGCCCTCCGCCAGGGACGAGCCAGGCAAAGACGCACACAACACCCGTTCTGACCATAAGGGAAGAATCATAGGGACAACGTCCGGAGAGGTCAAGGCGCCCCTGCAGAGCTGACCAGTTGACAACTGACAACTGACAACTTCCGGTAGTATCATTTCCCAATGCGAAAAACGAGGATCTTTACACCGGGTCCTACCCCTGGGCAAATTCGTGAGATTTCGGCGGTGCAGTTTGCTCAGGTGGTGCGTCTGTGATCAGGAAACTGACCGGCTTACTTATGAATAATCCAGGCTAGTGATCGATAAAAGGCTCGACCGCGTCTAACTAATTGTGGTCGCTGGTTGGCTAAGACCTGATGATTCCTTTCAGGGACAACGTCCCCTCACGGCGCTATCCATGGATCACCCGGGTTCTCATCCTGGCAAATGTGGTGATGTTCTTGTACGAACTCTCCCTGGCAAACAAGGTCCTCAGCGAGTTCGTCCTTCTCTACGGGGTGGTTCCGGCGAAACTTCAGCTCGTCTCGCGTTATCCAGCAGAGGTTTTGGGGAACACCGGAGTTTCCATTTTCTCCTCGATGTTTCTCCACGCTGGCTGGATTCACCTACTGGGGAACATGTGGTACTTGTGGATCTTTGGTAAGAATGTTGAAGATCGGATGGGCCATTTTCGATTTCTGCTCTTCTACTTACTGTGTGGTGGTTTGGCAGCTTTCGCTCATGTTGTTTTCAATGTTGGGAGTAACATTCCTAGCATCGGTGCAAGCGGAGCAGTGGCAGGAGTCTTGGGAGCCTACCTCGTGAGTTACCCTTTTGCACGGATTCTGACCCTGTTGCCCCTGCTTTTCTTTTGGCCGGTGGTGGAACTGCCGGCTCTGTTGGTACTGGGCTTTTGGTTTTTTGTTCAAATTCTGAACGGAACGGCGGCAGTAGCTGTCTCCGCCCAAACCGCCGGCGAAGTCGCCTGGTGGGCACACATTGGAGGATTTCTTGCCGGCATGTTCCTGATCGGAGTGTTTGCCCGCCGGCCCACTCGTCGCTATTACTGGGAGGCATAGAAGTGATGAATTGTTTTTTTCTGTTTGCATTGACAGGCACGGCCCTATTCGGGCAGAGCCTTGACGACATCGTGGTTCCGAGCAAGACAGAACTTTTTATTACGCTGCAACGGACCATCAGCAGTAAGACGGCCCAAGCAGGAGACAAATTCTACGGCACCGTTGCCATCCCTCTTACTCTGGAAGACCAGATTGTGATTCCTGTCGGCAGCTACATCATCGGAGAGGTCGGCTTCGTGAAGGAGGCCGGCTATGTGAAGGGAAAGTCTCAACTGACACTGAAGTTCCATACCGTGATCCTTCCCGGCGGGCTCACCCGCCAGATCGAAGCCGTGGTTCAGTCGGCTGAAAGCTATAAAGGCAGTCCAGGGGAAGAAGGGAAGGTCGAGGCGCCTGGAAATCAGGGCGGAAAGACGGCCGAGGGAGCCGCCGCCGCCGCCGTCGCGGGAGCAGCCATTGGAGCAATCGCTGGCCGCGGGTGGAAAGGCGCGGGTGTTGGCGCGGCCGTAGGTGGGGTTGGTGGCTCCATCCTGGGAATCTTCCAGAAAGGGGAACCGGTAGTGCTGCCGAGAGGCACCTCGATTACCGTCCAGTTCCACGATTCCGCCCGCTTCGTCAAACCCCGATCACGGAATCCGGGCAAGCGGCTGATCCCCTGACTCGGTTCCTGGAGCGGAATCCGCGGAGGATTCCGCTCTCGTTTGCTCGTTTCTTCCCCAGCAACCGCCGGCTGAGGCGGCTCCTACCTTCCAATGAGGGAGTCCACAAACGCCTCCGGCGAGAACGGGATCAGATCCTCGATCTTCTCCCCGATACCCACATAGGCAATGGGAAGTTTCAGCTCCTGGGCAATGGCAACCACAATTCCTCCCTTTGCAGTGCCGTCCAGCTTGGTCACTATAATCGCCGTCACCCCAACTGTTTCCAGGAATTCTCGGGCCTGAACTAAGCCGTTCTGGCCGGTCGTCGCGTCCAGCACGAGATAAACGTGGTGGGGGGCCTGTGCCACCTCGCGTCCTGCCACCCGTTTCATCTTTGCCAGCTCCTGCATGAGGGGAGCTTTGGTATGGAGCCGACCGGCGGTATCGACGATCAAGACATCCTTGTTCTGCACCCGGCAGGCATGGAGGGCATCAAAGAGCACTGCGGCCGGATCCGCTCCCGAAGCTTGTTTGACAACCCCGCTCTTGGCCCGCTCGGCCCAGATCAACAGCTGCTCGATGGCCGCTGCTCGAAAGGTGTCTGACGCACTGATCAGCACATGCTTACCTTCCTGCTGCAGACGGTGTGCCAGTTTGCCGATGGTCGTGGTCTTACCCACACCGTTGACTCCTACGACGAGGATTACCTGAGGCCGCTGTGCCAAAGGCTCTGTGGCCTGCTCACTCCCATTTTCCTTGAAAATGCGGAGCAGTTCCTCACGCAGCGTGCGTCTTATTTTCTGGGATGTCAGGATATGTTGGGTTCTGGTCTCTTCGCGGATTTTTTCAATGATTTCCAGGGTCATCCGCACTCCAATGTCGGCACTGATCAGGATTTGCTCCAGCTCTTCGAGTTGCGCTTCGGTGATCGGGCCTTGCTCCGTCCCCAGCGCCTCATCGATCTTCTGACCTATTTCCTCCTGGGTGAGCTGAAGAGCCTCCTTCAGCCGTGTGAAATATCCAGGATCTTCCTGGTAGTCGAAAATACTCATTTTCGGTCAGCTGGTCAGTCGGTCAATTTTCGCCCGAATTTCGTCCCAGTGGCCCATTTGCAGACGCTTGTAAAGTGTTTCCAGCTCACGGGTGAGGGTGTCGTACAGGTCAAGAGGATGAGAAACCTCGACCCCTTCCAGCGCCAGGGAACTGGCACGGGTTTCCAGCTCAGCCGGGAACCTTTTCTGGTACAGATTGATTCCGATACCGACAATAGCCCACTGGATACGATTGGAGAGACTGCTCAGTTCGATGAGAACACCACCCACTTTTTTTTCTCCCATCAAGACATCGTTAGGAGGCTTGATTCTCAGCGTAGGCAGGCTTCCTCCATGCTCCCGAATGGAACAGACTACCGCCAGGGCGGACATCATATTCAGAAAAGGACTGAACTCTGTGTCCCAGTCGGGATAGAAAAGGTAGGACACATACAAACCCTCTCTGTCCGGGGAATACCAACTCCGTCCATGCTGGCCCCGGCCGGCCGTCTGTTCTCCGGCCACCACGGCCCGAGGCACACCATCTTGTGTGAAGCGCTTGAAATACAAGTTTGTCGAGTCGACGGTTTGCAGGTACTCAAAGTGTTCAAACACTCTACTCCAGCTAACGGGCTGACCTTACGTGGAAATTGGCCAGCTGGTCAGGAGGTCAGCTTTTTCGGTAAGCCGGTCAGCTTTCTTTTCGACGCCTTATGCCTCAGGCTCGAGGAGCATACTGATATCCGATGCTCGATAGGAATGCGTCAGGATTCCAAGAGAGAGAAAACTCACTCCGGTTTGGGCGTATCGGACCACATTGTTTTCATCGATCCCACCGGAAACCTCCAGCAGGCAGCGGTCCTTCGCTACCTTCACCGCTTTTTGAACATCTTCCACGCTCATATTGTCCAGGAGCACGATGTCTGCCCCGGCGCCGATGCCCTGTTCCAGCTCGCTCAGAGTTCTCACCTCTACCTCGATCCTCTGAAGGTGGCTTTGGCGATTCCGGCACGCCTGAATGGCGGCCTGGATCCCTCCGACAATCGCAATGTGATTCTCCTTAATCAGGATTCCGTCATCGAGTCCCTGCCGGTGGTTGTGTCCGCCTCCCATCCGCACTGCATATTTTTCGACACTCCGCCACAGAGGAGTCGTTTTTCGAGTATCCAGGAGTCTGACAGGTGTATGCGCAATCAGATCCACATATCTTCGCGTCGTGGTCGCCACTCCGCACAGTCGTTGAAGAAGATTCAGTGCCACGCGCTCTCCTTTCAAAAGAACGGAATTTCTCCCACGCAGCAGCCCAATTGTGGCAGCCCCAACCCTGGATCCTTCCTTGAAACAGACTTCATCTTCCACCTCACCCAGAAGCTCAAAGACGCGCCGAAAGATCGGCCAGCCGGCCAGCACCAGCTCCTCCCTGGCCTCAATACGCGCCAGAAACCTCACTTCAGACCGATCTTGAGCATCCCAATCAACGATCGCTTCGGTGGTACCGTCACCGCGACCCAAGTCTTCCTGCAGCGCCGCCTTGAGAAGAGGATCAAGACTGAGAAAGTCCATCCAGTTTTTCCTGCAGTTTTTTCATCCGTTCTATGGCAGCCTCACAACGTTTGCGCGTTGCCTCCACTACCGGCTGTGGAGCTCTCTCAACAAAGTCAGCATTGCGGAGTTTGTTTCCCAAGCCTTCGGCGTCCTTTCGCAGACGGTTGATTTCCCGGGTCAGGCGATGTCGCTCGCTATCGACATCAATGACTTCATCGAGCAGGAGAGCGAATTCACCAAGCTGAGAAACTCCGTGGACCTGCAGTCCTTCCTTTTGAAATTGGGTTACAAATTGGATCGGTTTCGCCCTGGCAAGGCTTTCAAGGTGATTCAACTGAGAATGCAGGAACTGCTGCTGCTCGTTGCGGGGGAGAAGCTGAAGAGGAATCTTCTTGCGCGGGTCAATGTTGTTCTCCGCTCGTGCGGTTCGAACGGAGGTAATCAGCTCCTGCAAACCCTCCATCTGCCCTATCACCTCTGCATCGATCCACTCCAGGCGCGCCTCCGGGTAGGTAGCGACCATCAACGACTCACCCGAATGTGGCAGTCTCTGCCAAAGTTCTTCGGTAACGAAAGGTACGAAGGGATGGAGCAGGCGCAGGGAGGTTTCCATGAGGTAGGCCGCCATCCGGCACGCTCTGCTGCGCGTAGAGGCATCCTTACTGGTGATACGTACCTTGCTCAGTTCGACATACCAATCGCAGAACTCGCGCCAAAAAAAGTGATACAGTTCATTCGCCGCCGAGTCGAAACGAAATTTCTCCAGATTTTCGTTTGTGCTTGTAATGACTGTCTGGAGCCGGGCAAGTATCCAGTGGTCTTCCAGCTCCAATTGGCTTCCTCCCAGCAAGTTTTCGATCTCTGCAGCAGAGAGGGGTAACAGATCTCCAAGATTGAGGAGAAGAAATCTCCCGGCGTTCCAGATTTTGTTACAAAATGCGCGGTAGCCGGCCATGCGGCGCGTCGAAAAGGGGATATCGGTACCTGGAGCGGCCATGACCGCCAGCGTAAACCGGACCGCATCCGTACCGTATTCATCGATGAGTCCCAGCGGGTCGATGGTATTGCCGCGAGACTTAGACATCTTCTGCCCCTTCTCGTCGCGGACCAGTCCATTGATGTAAACACGCCGGAAAGGAACCTCACCCATGAAACGCAGACCCATCATCATCATGCGGGCCACCCAGAAAAAGATAATTTCAAAACCGGTAATGAGGGTGTCGGTCGGGTAGTACACATGTAAGTCTTCGCTGCGATCGGGCCAGCCCAGGGTGGAAAAAGGCCATAAGCCGGAGCTGAACCAGGTATCCAGGACATCCGATTCCTGCTCGAGTGAGTCACTCTTACAGCGGCTGCAGGAGGAGGGAGCTTCCCGTGCGACCATGATTTCCTCACACTCCTGACAGAACCAAGCGGGAATGCGATGACCCCACCAGAGTTGCCGGCTGATACACCAGTCATGGATATTTCTCATCCACTCAAAATAGACCCGTGTGTAGTTGTCGGGGACAAAGACGGTGCGGTTTTCCTCAACTGCCCGAATAGCGGGTTCTGCCAATTCCTCCACTTTAACAAACCACTGCGTGGACACGAGCGGTTCTACGACGGTTTCACACCGCTGGCAGTGGCCGAGATTGAAAGCATGATCTTCAACTCGAAGTAGCAAGCCGCCTTTTTTTAGGTCCGCCGCTACCTTCTTGCGAGCCTGGTAACGATCCAGTCCGGCATATTGACCTGCCTGCTCAGTCATCTTTCCGTCTTCCCCAATCACTTTTACAACAGGCAGTTTGTGACGCAGGCCTGCCTGGAAGTCATTGGGATCATGCCCCGGAGTGACTTTCACCACACCGCTGCCGAACTGCCGATCCACAAAGCTGTCCAGGATTATTGGAATCTCACGTCCCATGAGGGGAAGAGTCACTGTCTGGCCATGGAGGTGGGTATATCTTTCATCTGCCGGATGCACCGCCACCGCCGTGTCTCCCAGCATCGTCTCCGGGCGGGTCGTGGCCACCACCACAAAATCAGGTTTTCCTTGAACAGGATACTTGAGGTACCAGAGATTGCCGCTCGTGGGCCGGTACTCCACCTCTAGATCAGAGATAGCCGTTGTGCAGCGTGGACACCAGTTGACCAGGTATTCGCCCCGGTAGACGAGGCCGTCTTCGTAGAGACGAACAAAGACTTCTCGTACCGCACGAGACAGACCTTCGTCCAGCGTGAAACGGGTGCGAGACCAATCACAGGAACACCCCAACTTCCTCATCTGGATCAGAATATTGTTTCCAGTCTCCTCCTTCCATTTCCAGACCAGTTGTTCAAATTTCTCGCGTCCCAGATCAACGCGTCTCAGCTTCCGCTCAGCCAGCTGCCTCTCCACCACGTTCTGAGTGGCAATTCCCGCGTGGTCGGTTCCGGGCACCCAAAGGACATTTGCCCCTTGCATCCTTTTCCAGCGGATGATGATGTCCTGAAGAGTGATATTCAGAGCATGCCCCATGTGCAGAATACCTGTGATGTTGGGGGGGGGCATCACAATACAATAAGGAGATCTCTTGGAATTCTCATCTCCACGGAAGAATCCCTTCTCCTCCCAGACGGCGTACCACTTCTGTTCCACCTGCAGCGGCTCGTAGACTTTTGGAATGTCTGTACTCTCAACACTTTTCATAGATGCAAGGAGGGAACCCGCAGATTACACGGATTAGAACGGATTGACGCGGATCAATATCTGCGAACATCCGTAACGATCCCCGTGATCCGTGCCAACAGGCGAAACGCAGGGCTGCACTGAGATGCCGTCAGGGGAAATATCCCTTCCCCCTTTTCCCCACTGGCGGAGATGTGGAAGCGAGCTCCCTCCCTTTCGCTTTTTCCGGAATCGCATGAAGGCACTTGCGAAGGTTGAGTTAAGAGATCCTTAATGAGCCCAACCAAGCTCGAGGCTTCAAAAGGCTTCCTTAGATAGCTCGTGTATCCGCATTGTCGAGCCCGTTCCACATCAAAAGTGTCAAAGGTCCCGCCCAGCAGAACCACGGGGATGTGCGTCGTCTGGGGATTCTTTCTTACTTCGCTACAGAGTTCGTATCCATCCTTACCGGAGACCGCGAGATCTGCCAACAGCACATCTGTGGGTTCAGCGCACGTATACTCGAGGGCCTGCGTTCCATCTCCGAAAGAGTGAACCTCGATGTTTTCTCCTGCTAGAGAATGCTCGACCACCTTTTGGGTGGTCGTGTTCTGGTAGGCGAGAACAAGATGCGGCATGCTTGATAGGGAAAGGATACCCTACTAACCTGCATTTCTCATCACCTCTCTACTGCATCGGCGTCGCCTTCACCTGAGCGAAGTGAAGAAATGATCCGTCCTGACTGCGTTGCGCTTCTTCGGCCTCCTCGACGTACTGCACGAGTACGCCTGCGGGGGCCTCGGTCGCGCGCCTTGTCAGACCGGCCCTTCCGCCGCTTGACACGAGTGTCTCGTGACGAGCCGTGATGAGAAATGCAGGCTAAGGGTTCAGTGGTTTTCCTTTTTCTTCTGATTGGGAAGCGTCGCTCAGCTGCTTCTCCTTGATCCTCCGCTCCTCAGCCCGACGCTTAGCGATCTCATAGATATCTTCAGAGCCCGCGAAAAACCTCCACACACCGCGTACCGGGTCAAGCAGAGAGAAGCTACTCGGGATCCGGTTCGCTTCGTGCTGCATTGCCTTTTGGGGATCAATTTCGGGCACCTCCTTCTCCAGCAGCACCAGCTTCTCTTTGGCAGCATCAAAATATTCGCTAAATGGGTACTCCCGGGCCACTTGAATGTAGTAGCTGGAGGCCTCTTCGATGCGGCCCAGCTTTTCGAGCGACTCTGCCAGCCTAAAGATGGTGACATCGGAGTGACTGAAATTCGGGTACTTGTCCAACACTTCCTTGAACCGGCTCTCAGAAGCCTCATGCGAGTGCCGATCCAAATAGAAGACTCCGACACCATGGGTTCCCGACGCGAGGTTTTCCTGAACCTCACGAAGGAATTCTTCAGCGGTCGGCGCTAGCTCGCTATCGGGGAAATCCTCCAAGAATTTCTTCAACTCCGCTTCCGCTTTTTTGGCATAAGTAGGATCGCGGTCGGAAGGTTTCATCAGTCTCACATTCACGGCGGCCGTTTTCATTTGGGAGTCATCGGCCATTTCGTGTGTGGGGTAAAAGATGATGAAGTCCTTGTAAGCCCCTTCTGCTTGCAAAAGATTCTCGGTACCTCCTTCCTGATAAAAGGAGTCTGCGATAGCCAGAAAGGAACTGGGCGCATAGTCACCGTCCGGGTAGGTATTGATCAGCGTCTGGAAGGAAAGACGAGCCTTGATAAAGTTGTTCCTCTCCAAGAAGTTCATGCCGTTCTCAAAGAGTTTCTGGTCCGGTGAGACGGCACCTTCCTGCAGCCCTGCGCTCTTTTGTCCACAGCCCACCAACTGCAAGAGGACAAAGCCGGACAAACAAAAACGAGCGACGAACCTCATGAAGTCTCTCTCCAGATCCCTTTCTTATTGTTGTTTTTAGACCCCGTCGGCGATTCGCTGCATCTCGCCAAACGCTTCTCCCGGGCTTGAAGAACGGAAGATGGCGGACCCCGCCACCACGATGTCCACGCCGGACTGAACCGCGTCCCTAGTATTATGAACCCCCATACCTCCGTCGATCTCCACTCTCACATCCAGGCTGCGAGACTCGATCAGCTTCCTCAATTCTCTCACTTTTTCGAAGCTGTTGGAAATAAATTTCTGGCCCCCGAACCCTGGATTCACCGACATGACGAGAGCGTAGTAGCAGTGCTCCAATACTCCGTCCAAGACCCCTACCGGTGTTGCCGGGTTCACCACCACTCCTGGTTGAGCGCCTCGCTCGCGTATTCCTTCCATTAGACCAATTAGACCATCCAGAGGGTCAATAGTTTCATAGTGTACACTCAAATAATCAGCGCCCGCCTGAATAAAGGGATACGCCATTTGTACCGGGTTCGAGATCATCAGGTGCACGTCGAGGACAAGCTTCGTGCACCTCCGAATGGCTTCAACAATGGGTACTCCGATCGTCAGATTGGGCACAAAATGCCCGTCCATCACGTCAACATGCAGAATCCGCGCTCCGGCCTCTTCCATTTGACGGATACCGGCAGCCAAGTTTGCAAAATCTGCGGAAAGGATGGAGGGAGCAATCAAGGCCATTAACGAGCAACTTCCAGATTGATGGAATCTTTCTCAGTCAGCATATACCCCGGTTCCGGAAACTGCTTCACCACGGTACCTCTGCGAGCGTTCTGGTAGGCTTTATATTGAATCCGACCCAGTTTAAAGCCAACTTTCTCAAAGAAAGAAATCACTTGATTGAGGTCCTGGCCGATTCGATCGGGCATGATGTAACGATCCGGAGCATCTCGATTCACTAGCAGATGGATTCTGGGATCCAGAATCTCCTGGGCACCCGGGCCCGGATACTGTTGAACGACTTCATCCTTCTCAGCACTGCTAAGGGGAGCTGTGCTGACGTGACCTAATTCATAGCCCGACTGCAGTATCATGGACTGGGCGGCCCGCCTCGTCGTGCCTCTCAAGTGGGGAACAGGTTTGCGACGCACTCCCAAGCTGAGGATCACTTGGACCTCGCGGTCCGCTTTGATCTGAACCCCGGCTCCCGGATGTTGTGAAATTATGGCTCCCGGGGGAAGCTCCGGATCATAGCGCTCTCCACCGACACCCAATCTCAGATTTACCTTTTCCAGGATCTGCTTGGCCTCCTGGGCGGACTTGCCTTGAATCTTGGGGACTTCCACCTCCGTTCCACGCACAGAAAAGCGCATGGCAAGGAAGGCGCTGAGCAATCCTACAGCGACCAGGATCGCAGACAAGAGGACGAACTTACCCAGGGTGAGAAACTTCGATTGAAGTCGTTTCGCGACTTTGCTTCTGGACATACGGGTACGGTCTGGCGGAGGAGTAATCTACCACAGCGTCCTTACCTATGTCTAATGCGTGCTGCGAAAAAGCACTCGCCAAGATGAGGGCGAGGAAAGGTGCGATGAAAGTTGCTCTCCAGGCTGGCGCGAGGTTCTGCTGCCACAAATTCCTCAATCACCTGCTCATTTTCTTCCGGTTCGGTGGAACAGGTAGAATAGAGCAGTGCCCCACCCTGGCGCAGGGCGGCGAAGCCATTGCTGAGGATTGCCAGCTGCTTTGTGTGAAAGCGCCTGAGATCTGCCTGCTGAATCTTCCACCGAATGTCCGGATTGGAGCAAAGCGTCCCTAAACCGCTGCAGGGAACGTCCAAAAGCACAAAGTCGAACCGCTTTCGAAAAGGCGCCGCCAACGTGAGGTCGGCACAGATGAAAGACAGTCCTGAAACCTGGTAAGACCTGGCGCGCTGTCGCATGTCACGAAGGCGACGGGCACTGGCGTCGCAGCAATAAAGCCAGGCGTCCGGCTCTTTTCGAGAGGCAAGCAGAAACGCCTTCCCTCCCGGTGCTGCACAAAAATCGCCGATCACCCTCAGTCCCCGTAACTCCGGCAGCGACGCGATCTCTTGACTGGCGGCGTCCATCAGGAAGCACAGGCCCTGTCCATAATAATCATGCTGGGAAAAACCGGATGCCCGGATGATGAGACAGTTGGGCAGATCGGGATAGACCTCGTAGTCAATCTTCTCCTCGTCCAATTTCTCGCAAAATTTCTTTAGCTTGATCTTGAACGAATTGACCCAGGCAAAAGTCACTGGTGACTCGTTATTCCGTTCCAATAAAGCCCTCGCCCCCACCCGTCCATAGCGTTCGCAGTAGCGGCGTACAAGCCACTCGGGATGACTGTAGCGAGCTGCCAGCTCCGGAGGCGACTCCCCTTTGGGAAGGGAGGGCTTTTTGCGCAGGAAATTGCGCAACACAGCATTCACGAATCCGGAGGCAGACGATTTTCCGAGCTGGCGGCACAACTTCACCGCTTCGTCGACGACTGCGCGCTCGGGAATGCGAAGGAATTCAAGCTGGTACAGACCCACTCGCAGAATCCAAAGGATTACCTCATCCAGCTTCTGGAGAGGCGTTCGTGATAGCCGGCCCAAATAGTAGTCTAGAAGCGCCTGGTTTCTTGAAACGCCATAGACCAATTCAGTGACCAGACGACGATCCCGGAGATCGAGATGAACGAACCTGAGATCTTGAAACAGCTCATCAATATGCCTTCCCGATCGAAAAAGCTCACCCAGAAATCGTACTGCCAGAACTCGAGGTCCCCAAGTCAAGCAACGATCTCCCCTACCCGCAGGGCAACTCCGTTGGCAAAATCACCGCTGGACAGACGCTTTCGGTTGGGGAGCTGAAGTTCTTCGAGACCCAAAAGAGATTGACCACCACACTGCACCACGATCTCCGATCTTCCTATCATCACCACCTCACCAGGGTCAGTAGACTCTACCTTCGGAGCAACACCGCTCGGACTTTGCTTCCTACTTCGCCAGATCTTCAGCTTCTGACCGCGAAACATCGTGAAGGTAACGGGCCATGGATTCAAGGCCCGGATTCGATTGTGGATCTCATCCGCGTGCCAAGTCCAGTTGATCCGGCCTTCTTCCTTCTGGACTCGGGGGGCATGAGTGGCCTGTCCATGATCTTGTGGGCACGGCTCAATCTCTCCCCTGGCATAACCTGAGATGGTTGGGAGAAGAAGCTCCGCTCCCTTTCGTGCCAGAGAATCCTCCAGTTCCCCTGCCGTAACATTCTCGTCAATGGGCACCCGGGCCTGACTCAGAATGTCGCCGGTGTCCATTCCCTCGTCGATCTTGATAATGGTGACACCGGTAACCTTTTCCCCTTTCATCAATGCGTGGGCGACGGGTGCTGCCCCGCGATAGCGGGGCAGCAGCGACGCATGGACATTCAAGGTCCCAAACCGTGAGAAGTCGAAGAATTCCGGAGGCAAGATCTGCCCGAATGCCACAATCACCATGAGTTCCGGACGCCTTTCCTGCAAGAAGAGGACTGCCTCCGGATTGTTGCGCAGCTTCCCAGGTTGGAAAACCGGAATCGCCGCGCTCTCGGCCAGTGTCTTGATCGGTGAAGCTCTCAGTCCATGCCCCCTTCCGGCGGGGCGATCCGGCTGTGTCACCACCCCCACAACATCGAAGCTATTCCCCATCAGAGCCTCCAAAGAGGGAACGGAAAATTCGGACGTCCCCAGGAAGACAACTCTCATCACCACTCTCCGTCTTTGATTAGCTTTCGAATCTTTCTCCTGATCCAGTCTCTCTTCAAAGCTGAAAGACGGTCTAGGTAGAGAATCCCGTCCAGGTGATCGATCTCATGACAGATCACGCGGGCCAGGAGTTCTCCTGCTTCTATTTCCACTTGCTTGCCCTTCAGGTCCTGAGTGAGCACAGTTATCTCGGAGGGGCGCTTTACCTCAGCTGTAAAACCGGGGATACTCAAACAACCCTCCTCCCCCTTCTGGACTCCCTGCTGATCAGTAATCTTCGGATTGACGAGGATGACTTGGTGACCTTGTTCTTCTCCTGCTGTGATATCGATGACCGTGAGTCGAATATTGATGCCGACCTGGGGAGCAGCCAAGCCGATTCCCCTGGCGCTGTACATGGTCTCTAGCAGATCCTGAGCCAAGACCTTTAACCGCTCGTCAAAGTCGGAGACGGGAATACAGTTCTTCTTCAGCTCTGGAGCTCCATACTTCAGAATCGGTCGAATCATCTTGGGTTAGTGTCGAGACATCGGCGAGGAGGAGCAACAAAGAGATGGGCCCGTCCTGCCCCAACCCTTTGGGCGGATGGAGGTTGCGGGCGATCTCTTTATCGTTCGTCGTCGACGATGCCTCTGCATCGCCTCCTCCTCTCTTCGCGACCTCACCTCGCAAGCCCCATCCGCAAACGTTATCGTATTTACGAAAGAGAGTACTAGTGTCCTGTCCCAGGAATAACATCTCATTTGTTACGGGCGAAACGGATTCTGATTCGAGGCGCGACGACGAGTCGATGCTGGGCATCGGCGAGGAGGAGCAACAAAGAAGCAGGGCCGTTGGGCCCGCAACCGAAGGGCGGAGGGAACTTTGGCCGATCTCTTTGTCGCGATCCCGGCTCAAAGTTCCCTCCGCAAATGACATGTTATTCCTGGGACAGGACACTAGATCTGGCTAATCAATGTGCGGTAGTTCTGCAGGTTCCCTTTTATCTCCTCCAGGGTATCCCCTCCAAATTTCTCCTGCAGGGCCTGCGCCACGACGATAGCGACCATTGCCTCTCCGATCACACCCGCGGCGGGAACCACACAGATGTCGGAACGCTCGTACTGAGCCTGAAAGGGTTGCTTGGTCTCAAGGTCCACCGACATGAGAGGCTTGAGAAGAGTCGAGATGGGCTTTACGATCCCACGTACAACGATCTCCTGCCCGGTTGAAGTCCCACCTTCAATCCCTCCAGCATGATTGGTTTTGCGGAAGAACTGTCTCTTCTTCTTGTGGTAGAAAATCTCATCATGGAATTCGCTGCCATAGGGATCCGACTGCAGACCCGTTCCCACCTCGACGCACTTAATGGCGTTGATGGACATGACGGCCTGAGCCAGCCTGCCGTCTAGTTTGCGGTCCCAGTGGACGTAGCTTCCCAGACCGGGAGGAACTCCTGCAGCGCGAACCTCAAAGGTGCCACCAATCGTGTCCCCTTTTTCAATAGCTCCATCGACGGCAGCTTTCATCTCTTTATCGAGGCCGGGGTCCACGCAGCGCAAGGCCGAGGATTCAATCTGCGGGACCAACTCCGCAGAGATCTTCTCCAACTGCTTTCGGGAAATGTGAACGTCCTTGATCGAAACCACGTGGCTGTAGATTTGGATACCGAACTCCCGCAACAGAACCTTGCAAAAGGCTCCAACAGCCACACGAGAAGTGGTTTCGCGCGCACTCGAGCGCTCCAGAACATTACGCATATCATCGAACTGATATTTCAAAGCTCCCACCAGGTCCGCATGACCAGGCCGCGGGCGAGTGACCTTCCTTTTCTCTGCCCCTTCGGGATTGGGCTGGGAGGACATGATCTCCGTCCAGTTGACCCAGTCACGGTTGTGAACGATGAACGTTATGGGAGAACCGAGCGTGTAACCGTGTCTGACGCCGGCCAGTATTTCGACCTGATCCGCTTCTATCTTCATTCGGGCGCCCCGACCGTAGCCGCCCATTCGGCGTTTTAATTCTCCGTTAATGAACGGCACATCGACAGGCACCTTGGCCGGGAATCCTTCAATCACGGATACCAGTGCTTTTCCGTGCGACTCTCCCGACGTTAAAAATCGGAGCATCCCATCCTTCCTCCTCTTGACCTTCCTTTGGCTTCCAGGCTAACCCGGATTATGCACAAAGTGTCCACTGCATTGGCGAACGCCCGGATGAACCCACCCCGCCGATTCTCGGCACCCCTCCGCAGGAGGGGACTACCTGTGGCTCGCAGCGCAAGCGCCGGAACTTCAAATCGAAAGCCTATTGGCGCTACTTTCAGCCATGATTGAAGTGTAACATTAAGACAGTTCCAGGTTCCAAGTTCCAGGTTCCAGGTCGCGGCTCGCATCGTGAAGAAATCAGGAGCTGAGCTCGCTGTCGCGATCAGTCCGAATTGCGGAGTACACTGAACAACGAGAACCTGGAACTGGAGAAAATACGTTATCTTATTGATGGAACGAGACACCCCGCAGGGGCACCTCAGAGCGGTGAAGGTTCACGTATTTCCGTAGGAGCACATCGCCTGAGACCGGAAAAAAGATGGACTTCGCTTACCAGCTGATCTACGAGGTTCAGGAATTCACCCTCCTCTGCATCAGGGCTGTGACCAACGTTTTTCGCAGACCCCGCTATATCCACGACACGGTGCGACAGATGGATCTGGTAGGAGTGGGGTCCCTGACCATCGTCATCCTGGCAGGTTTCTTCACCGGTGCCGTTCTAGCCCTCCAGTCCGCCAACTCTCTCAAGGCCTTTGGCGCGATCAACCTGACCGGCCGACTGGTTTCGCTTTCTTTAATCAAGGAACTTGGACCGGTTTTGACCGCTCTAATGGTTGCAGGACGCATTGGTTCGGGGATCGCTTCGGAACTGGGGTCGATGATTGTGACAGAACAGATTAGCGCTATGCGCGCTCTGGGCACAGATCCAACCAAGAAACTGGTGACTCCGCGAATGATCGCCTGTACTACAATGACACCGCTGCTGACCGTGATAGCAGATCTGTTTGGGCTGATTGGCGGCTGGATCGTTTCCCTGTATGTTCTCCATCTCAATACTTCCCTCTATTGGACCACTGCCCTACGTTCGGTCGACTACCATTACGCCTTAGAGGGGCTGGTGAAGCCCTTGGTTTTTGGTTTCATCATAGGTATGGTGGGATGCTATTTTGGTCTCCGCACCAGGGGAGGAACGCAAGGCGTCGGCCGCAGCACCACTCAGGCTGTTGTGACTGCCTCCATTCTGGTGATTGTGTCGGATTTCTTTATCACCAAAGTCATACTGGAGTTCCAGCCTTGAGTGTGATCCGTTTTGAGTCAGTTTCTAAATCTTACTGGGATCAGTCAGTACTCCAGGACCTCAGCATGAACGTGGAGCAGGCTGAAACGAAGGTCGTCCTGGGGGGCTCCGGATCCGGAAAATCGACCCTTCTGAAAATGGTACTGGGATTGATTAGGCCGGACTTGGGCCGGATCTTTGTCGAAGAACAAGACATCACCAATCTGAGCGAGGACGAATTGGCTCCCATACGAAAGAAGATCGGCATGGTATTTCAAGAAGGAGCACTCTTCGACTCCCTCAGCGTAGGGGAAAATATAGCCTACAGAATGCGCGAGGACGGGATTTACGGGGAGGACAAAATCCAGGAGGTTACACTCACGCTGCTCAGTTTTGTGGGCTTGGAAGATGCAGTCAACCAGATGCCCTCACAATTGTCCGGTGGGATGAAGAGAAGGGTGGCTATCGCGCGTGCTCTGGTCGGGAATCCTCGCATCATCCTCTATGACGAACCTACGGCTGGCCTCGATCCAATTACCGCCCGCACCATCTGCGAACTGGTGATGAAATTGCGTGATTTGGAGGGAGTGACCTCAATACTTGTGACTCATGACTTGAAAATCGCTTTCACTTTGTCCAGTGAGTTCGCAGTGGTTGGGCCCGATGGAGGGTTGAGCTTCCGTTCAGAAAACGGCGATCTCTGCCTGATCAATACTCGGTTTGTCATATTGCGGGATGGAAGAGTCCTGTTCGAAGGAACCGACGAAGGGTTGAAAAATACGGACAGCGAATATATACGCAAGTTTTTGACCTAGCCTGGATTATGCATACCACTTCCACTACCACCAACTGCTGAGTGGAAGTGGCAGTGATATGCATAATCCAGACCGAATGAGTGAGGAGTGATTCATGGACTACAGACAAACACAACGCTTTACAGAGCTCAAGGTGGGCATTTTCGTGGTGGTGGCCGTCGCCATCCTGGCTCTGGCTATTTTCAACATTGGCCGCAGGGTGGGTCTCTTCGAACCCACCTTTTGCGCCAAAACCTACCTGAGCAGCGTCTCCGGGCTCAAACCTTCGGACGTCGTGCTCCTAGCCGGAGTTGAAGTAGGGAACGTCACCCAAGTAGCTGTCACAAAGGCCGGTGATCCGCTGCCTGAAACACCGACCAACGCGGCTACTCTCAAGTTCATCAAAGAATTGAATGAGGAAGTGAAGGAACTGGAAGCAGAGATCACTTCCCATCGATCGAGACTCGTTCGCCTGAAATCCGACCATGAAGCGGCCAGAGAGAGTTTCGGCATCCAATCCCGTGAGGTCCGCGAGCTGGAACGACAGCAGAAAAACCTGGGGACGATACTCGATGGACGGCTCAACCGCCTGGAGAACACTCGACAAGATATCGATAAGGCGCGCAAGAGCCTCCAAAACATCGTTGTGTATATGGAAATCAGGGAACAACACCGTGACTGGATCAGAGCCGACAGCAACATTTCGCTTGGCTCCGTCGGGCTGCTGGGTGACAAATACATCGACGTTTCTCTCGGTCGTAGCCAGGTCGCTCCTCCCGTCGAAGACGGCTTTGTGGTGATCGCCGGCACTCAACAGGCGGGATTTCAGGAATTGATCACCGGAGCTGACGATATCCTCGCTAACTTCCAAGGTTTGTCAAACAAGCTGCAAGGGGTCATGGATCGTTTCGAGAAGGGAGAAGGCACCATTGGTAAGTTCTTCAGCGATCCGAGCTTCTACAATAATCTGAACGAAACGATATCCCAGGCCAAGTCCTCGGTAGAACAGGCACGTGACATGATGGGGGACATCACTCGAGGAAAAGGAACAATCGCTCAGATGATTCAGGACCGAAACGTTTATGATAAGCTCAGCAGCTCCATGAGCCGGCTCGAACACGTCATGGCCCAAATCGATCAAGGCGAAGGAACTCTGGGGAAGTTTGTCAGTGATCCGTCCCTATACCGGAAGAGCGACCAGGTCATGGAGAATATCAGTTCCATCACTCATCGGATAAATACCGGCAAAGGGACTTTGGGCAAATTGTCAAAAGACGCTCAGCTCTATGAGGAACTTTACCGATCTGTAGAGCAGCTGGCTCACTTCATGGAAGACATTGAGAAGGGGAAAGGGACTTTGGGTCAACTGGCACAGAATGAACGGCTTTATCAGAACTTGAACCAGGTCTCCTCGGAGGTCATGAAGTTGATCTACGACTTCCGCCAGAACCCCAAGAAGTTCTTGACCATAAAGTTTGAGCTTTTCTGAGGAGCGAGCATGATTTCCCGAAAGATCGGCCGGGGCGGGCAATGGATTCTCAGGCTGATCGTGAAGGTAATGACTCTGCTGCGAATCCGCCCTAACCATCTGACGTTCCTCGGATTTGTGATGAGCATTGGGGCAGCCTATGCCTTTTCCCGTGGCAGCTTCCGGATTGCCGGTGCCATTCTGATCATCGCTGGGCTGCTTGACATGGTCGATGGCATGGTGGCTCGAACTCTGAACGCTGTGACGCCTTTTGGAGCCTTCTTTGATTCCGTGATGGATCGATATTCAGACCTGATCATGTATCTGGGTCTGATCATGTGGTACGGAGGACAGCAGCGTCTCACCTATGTCGTTCTGGTCGGCGTTGTCGTGATGGGCTCCGTCATGACCAGCTACACAAGAGCCAGGGCAGAATGTTTGATCCCACTATGCAAAGTAGGCTTTCTGGAGAGGCCTGAGCGAATCGTTCTGCTGATTATCGGGTCCTTCTACCTCATGGAGCCGGTCTTGTGGGTCATTGCCGTCCTGTCCAATTGGACGGTGGTTCATCGAATCCTCCACACACGAGAACAAATCCTGAATAAATCCTAAATTCCAAATTCCAAATCCTCTGGATAAATCCTGAATTCTAAATCCCAAACACTAAATCCTAAGGGACCTGTGTAGGCTGGAACTGTGTCCCGGCGAGCCCAGATTTAGTGTTTGGGATTTAGAATTTAGGATTTGTTTGGAATTTGGTGCTTAGGATTTGGGATTTATCCAGCAGCTATCTTCCTACTACTTCGACGTCTCCGGGCAGTATTAACTCAAAACGCGAGTGGGAGATCTTGTCATTGAGCTGGATGTCGGTAAAGCGGATAAGCAGATAGTCACGCGTCGGCTCTACCAGCTTTTGCTGGACGGGTACCCACAGATGAGCGTCTATCCACAGCAGAATCTTGGAAAAAAACGCAGATACCTGCTTTGATTTTGGCGTCAATTCCAGCATATAGGTGTGATCCTCTCCAATGGATTCCTGCCCTAGAAGGCGAACGTCATAGGCTTCTTTGAGTGCCGCCTTGTCAGTGCCGAAACCAACCAGCAGAAATTCTGCTTTGTCCCGATTCCTGCCTAGATGATACTTCTGCACCTGCTTGATCCTGGGCTGGTAGAATAGCAGGATACCTCTCCGGATCAGCAGGCTATGCTCTTGAGGCTCAGTGATGTCCCTGCGTAGATAAATTTCTCCTTGGTCCCTGAGAAAGTAGAAGCGCCCAGACTCTTCCCGGTCAAACTCTTCGAGAACATCCGTCCATTTCTTCTGGCTAATGCGAGCACTCATGGATCGAATGGTGTCTCCTTTTCGGTCTATTCTGCTCAATACTGAATCCAGGCTCAGGTCCGGCTGCCCCACCAGCCTGGTCGAGCCATAAAGCGAAAGAATTGCCATGAGGAAAAGAGTGACCGCTCTGAGTCTAGCCCGCATTTTTCACACACCTCTGCTGCAACGCCAGAATGATCCGTCTGGACGGCGTTGTGCTCCGTCGGCCTCCTCGACGTACCACAAGAGTACGCCTGCGGGGGCCTCGGTCGCAACGCCTTGTCCAGCCGGCCCTTCCGCCGTTTGACACGAGTGTCTCGACACAAGTGTCTTCGCTACGACCCGGTGTGAGAAATGCGGGCTAGTCGGAGCCACTCAGATCCTTTCCGGTGGTGATGCTTCTTCTTGGATCGTGTCCGGCTGCGAAAAAACGGAGCGTTCGAAAAAGGCTTTCGGAGTGAAGAAAATAAAGGCAAGAATCAGTATGCAGAGAATATCATACTGCCATGTTCCCCTCGGATAGGTCCAAAACACTACGCTGGTGAGGACTCGAGTCGGCTCTATGCCCATCGGCTAGACCAGGTTTTGGTCAATGGCGTAGGAGAGGTTTCGAACACAGTTGAGGATTCTTCCATCCCGCATCTCAATGATGTGGCTCGCCATGGAAGCCGCATCGGGATCGTGAGTGACCATAATCACGGTCTGAGAATAGCGCAGATTCAGTTCCTGAAGCATCTGGAGCACCATTTGAGAGTTATCCGAGTCCAGACTTCCCGTAGGCTCATCGGCCAACAGAATGGCCGGTCGGTTGATCACCGCCCTGGCGATCGCAACCCGCTGCTGTTCACCCACCGATAGTTCGTTGGGCCTGTGATGCATCTTTTCTTCCAAACCCAACAGCCTCAAGATCTCCCGAGCGCTGTTCTCTTCATAAAAGCCGTTCCCATGAATGCGCTTGGCCAGCTTGATGTTGTCCTCGGCGGTCAAAGCGGAAAACAGGTTGAATCGCTGAAAAACGAAGCCCATAGCCCGTCTTCGAATTCCCGTTCGCTCTGCGTCGCTCACGGAGCTGATTTCTACTCCATTGACATAGATCCGGCCCGTGGTGGGTTTCTGGAGACCTCCTACGAGGTGGAGAAGAGTTGACTTGCCGCAACCACTGGGTCCCATAATTGCCACAAATTCTCCTTCTTTGACTTTGATGTCGACCCCTCGCAGAGCGGACACTTCGACCCCTCCCATTCGGTAGATCATCTGCAGGTCTTCGACGACTACCGTACCTTTCTTTCCTTCCGTCTCAACCGGATTATTCATAACCCAAAGCTTGCACTGGATCCTGGGTTGCGGCCTTCATGGCGGGATAGAGAGCCCCCAGTGTACCACTCCCTATGCTCACTATCGCGGCCAAAACTCTCCAAAGCGGCGTAATGATGACCGGTAAACCGGGAAAGGTCATCAGGATAAGTTTATTGGCAATGAAAGTCAAAAAGAAACCTAGGGCCACTCCGATCGCACAGATCAGCAGCGATTCCTTTAGGATGAGCTCGACGATATACCCTTTGGAGGCGCCCAAGGACTTCAGGATCCCGATCTCCCGAGTCCTTTCCGTCATGGTGCTGTACATGGCGAGCAAAATGACCAGAAAACTAACGACCACTGAAATACTGATTATGGTAGTCAGAAAAGGCTTGAAGAGAGGTGTATCTGACAGCATTACCTTCTGCAAATCGGCTGTTTTCGTGATTCTATAGTGCTCAAATCGTTTCCTCAAGTTCTCACCAACCACCTCGATCGAGGCCCCTTCAAGAACTCGGATGAAGAACATGGTGGCCCTGTCTGGGGTCCCGTTGATTTCCTGCAGGATCGGCAGCGAGACCAAGACTCGGGAGGCTGTCCCCTGCTTAAAAACCCCGGAGATGGTGAAAACGTGGCCCAACATTGCCAGCTCGTCTCCGACGTCAAGTTGATGCTGGAGCGCAAAACGATCGTCAATCAGGGCCTCCTGACCTTCTCCAAATATTCGCCCCTCCAAAATCCGCAAGCTGTTATTGACCTGTTGAAAACTCTCCTTGTCGATTCCAAACACCAGGTGAAATTTGTTGCTGCTGAACTTGGTCAGAATGGGCGTCGCAACTTTCACACCCTCCACTTCTTCGATAACCTCTCTGATTTTCATGGGAAGAGTACCGCTGTCGAGAGCAAACAAAAAGGAGGCTCCCGAGGGCTGAAGGACAAAGTCTCCGCCGATTCGGCGCGTCCGCTCTGCCGTGTCGGTAAATTGACCGTAGGAGAGGCCCACGCACACCAGAACGAGGACCACACCGAGGCCTACAGCGAAAATGCTGACACAGGTCCGCGTGGGTCGCTGCCTAAGGTTACTGTAGATGAGCTGAAACATACTCTCAAGTGAAGGACACCAGGGCCTTTAGCCCGGATTATGCATAAGGTGTCGTAGCAAAGCAGCGAAAGCGCCGGCCTGACAAGGCGTCGCGACCGAGGCCCCCGCAGGCGTACTCATGCAGTACGTCGAGGAGGCCGACGGAGCGCAACGCAGTCAGTACGGATGATTTCGCCGATGCAGTAGACAGCTTATGCATAATTCGGGCTACATGCCCTCTGTCTTTCCTTCCACAATCACGAGCTCCGCGCCTTCGGGTTGGTGTAGTTCAAAAACACCTTCCTTGAGAGGCTGATTGATCTTGATTTGTTCATCCTCAAAGTCGAATCGGATGCTGTACCTTTCGCGGGGTCTCCGGATCTCCACCCCGGAATTCACCAAAAGGCTCCCTAATTGGACACTGCGATTGTAGCGGATATCGGTGAGAATTTCACCAGTGGGACCGAAATACTGCTGTCGTACCAGCTTCATTTCACTTCTCTCGATCCACAGTTTCCGCACCAGCTGGACGCTGGTGGAATTCTCCTCAAGCAGGAATATTCCCAGCACGTAGTACTTGAATTGGCCATCCTGATCCTCGATGGCGAAATACCCATGCCGCAGACTGTCGACCGGTACTTCTTCGATCAAAAGACTCTGCAAAATGTGAAGCGGACGAATATTCAAAAATGGATTTTCATCCTCGCTGTGGACGTCTGTTCGCCCCATGAAAAACTTGTTTTCCCGAGGCACCCAGATCTGGAAAGTTTCTCCAGCCGAGGCGATCGCCGCCACCGTCGAACTGGTGAGAGGATTCAGAATGTTAAGGTAGATCCGATCGGGGCGTTGCGCGAGCAGATGTCCGTTTCCCCGCGGGTACTTTTCTAGATATCCCTGCTCGGCTGAGCCCCCTTCAAACTCGACTTTAAGTCGAGACACACGCAGAGACTCAATCCCCGCATAGCGGTGGTTTATCAACTCGACCAACTCGCTCCGAGTGGCTGTTTTCGCCTCGCCGTACGCGGGCGGTACGTCCACTGTTGTCGTGGTCCTGACCAAACCGCCACATCCTGAGGTAAGAATCGAGAAGAGTGCGAGGAACAGGAAATCTGCTAAACCCGCATTTCTCACACCGGGTCGTTGCGAGGCCGCGCAGACGCCGCTCTGACAAGGCCTGCGACCGAAGCCCCCGCAGGAGTGCTCCTGCGGTACGTCGAGGAGGCCGACCGAGCATAACGCAGTCAGGGCGGATGACTGCGCTGCCGCAGTAGGGCAGGTGTGAGAAATGCGGGGTAAAGGACCCCGAATCATGCCAGACCCTCCTGGGGAGACCTTTTTCTCGCCTTCAGTGAAACGTAGACTACGATGATCATCACGAGCAGTATCAAGAGGATCGTACCCACTGTCTCCAAGTTTTGCTCCACGTACCGCTGGGCTGCCTCGCCGTAGATGACGGCAAGAATCCCCCACATGAAATACCGGATGCTTCTTCCCACAGCGACCGCGAGAAGGAACTTGCTCAGCGAAACTTGAAAAAGTCCTGCAGAAAGGACAAAGATCTTAAAAGGAGTAGGAGGGGGCAACACGCTGGGAATCAGAACCGTCCACAGCCCCCAACGGCGATACAGGGTTTCCGTCTTTTTTACCCTTTGCGGGCTGAGCCGCCTCTGCACGAAAGCTCCTCCTCTTCGACCCACAGCATAAAGCATGCAGCAACCCGCCACAGACCCCAAAATCGTCATGACAACATAGTAGCTCATCCGTCCCCAACTCTGTCCCTTCGACAGCACCACAATCAAAAGATCGTTGGCTTCTGGAACGGAGAGAAAGGAGGAGTCAGCCAGGGCAATAAAGAAAAGCCCCGGCCCCCCGACAGTTAAGGCAAGCGAGTGCAATAGCCCCGCAAAAGAGCGAAAATAATTCCACACCGTCAACTGTACCTCACTACAGGAAGATTTTAACCTAAAATATTGTGTTGAACCTATCGGAGATGTCGGCTAAAACTATCCACCACGGAGGGAAAGACTCAGAGTGTCTATCGGTACTCTCGCCGTAAAGGGTCAGATCAACAGAATCAAAGAGATTTATCGCAGAGAGGTACTCTCGCAACGCACTCGAGTCGTTCAGCTTCTGGGACGCAAGTGTGAACCTCAGCTCATGTACACATTTCTCGGTTTCGAGTTGAAACTCAGCCGAAAGCGAATTACCTGTCCCGACATGGTGACGGCTCGCTATCTGATGCTTTTCTCCGAAATCGGGATGGGCTCCGTGGCCATCCCGTACGATCCCACTGAAACTGCTCGTCTGCTGCCGGAACTTGAGGGTGCCTTTTCAGGTATAAAAGAATGGCTTGTGGCGCAGGAGTATGGAAAACCCCAGCACCAGCTGGCAATCAGAAAGGTTTATCAGAAGATTCGAGAGGAATTGAAAGAAGTGGAGCGGAGCCAAATCTCAAGCTAGTACACCATTCCAGGTTCCAGGGATTTCGCGGCGCCAAGGCCGCTCCTACCTTGTGGAATACAGGAAGGTAGGAGCCGACTCAGTGCGGCGAACGGGACGCGAAATCATTGAGGCAACACGCCCTCATCCAGCATCTTCTCCATCGTCTCTCGCATGTTGAGTATCACACCGACTCCAGCCAGATTGACCCCAAGATCGCGTCTGAGTGTGAGGATGAGTTGCAGTCGCCTCAGATCGTCTTCGCTATAGAGTCTGGTGTTTCCCGTACTGCGGGAGGGCCTCAAGAGTCCTTCCCGCTCATACAGTCGAAGCATTTGGGGGTGAATCTGGTAGCTACGGGCAACCACACCGATCGACAAACCCTCCTGTTTTTTCCCCATCGTCAACTGTCCTTCAGCCCCATATTCGCTCTTGGGTCATATGGGTTGAGGCTAGAGAACTCGCGTAGGATTTCCTTGGAGCGCTCATCGCGAATAGGAGGAAGAACGATCTTCAGTTTCACCAGCTGATCGCCTCGTCGCCCATTCTTGGCCGACGGAACACCTCGGCCACGAAGTCGCAGTTTCTGGCCGGACTGGCTTCCCGGCGGGATCCTGAGAACTGCTTTTCCATCGATTATGGGAACCTCAATTTTCGCGCCCAAAGCCGCCTCAGTCACGGTTACGGGAAGCTGGCAGATGATGTGATCTCCCTGACGTTCGAAAAACTTGTGAGGCCGCACCTGGATCACGAGGTACAGGTCGCCGCGCCTTTTTCGGGGCGCTCCGGCGTTTCCCTTCCCAGGGACACGCACCCGAGAACCCGTATTGACGCCTGCCGGAATCTTCACCGTAAGCCTCTCCACCTTCTGAGCCCCTCCTCTGGAACCCCTTTCCGAACGTTTGACGCTGATTCGAACCTGGGTGCCGCGGACCGCCTCCACAAAGGAAATGGCTATATGGTTCTCAAGGTCCCGCACCGCAGAAGCGCGGGCCTTCCCGGGTTGTGAGTAGTCCCCAAAAAGGTCGGAAAGGATCTCTGCAAAGCCACCGCTGCCTTTGCCTTCCTGGAAAGACCCAAAATCGAAAGCCCCAAAACCCCGAGAACCCTTACCGGAGCGATGGCGACCATCGGCAGCATTGAATCCTTCCCGATAGAACCCGAGCTGGTCGTAGACTTTACGTTTCTCAGAACTGCTGAGAATATCGTAGGCTTGCTGAATTTTCTTGAAGGTCTCTGAAGCGGTCCTGCTTCCTGGATTCAGATCGGGGTGATATTTTCGGGCGAGCCGGCGGTAAACCCTCTTGATGTCAGCTTCGCTAGCATTCCTTTTGAGGCCGAGGATCTCATAGTAATCCTCTTGCATGGTTACGGTTCCTGCACTTCGACACGCCGCCCTTTCGGTCCGCTCTTGGCCAGATGGACGGTCAGTACCCCGTTTTCCAGCTCGGCTGTAGCCCCGTGGCGATCCACTCCGGCTGGAAAGGTAAAGACCCGGCGAAACCGGCCCCGAAAGCTCTCCAGCTGGTGATAATCATCCTCTCCGGGGACACTGCCAAATTTTCTCCAACCAGTGATTTCGAGGTGGTTTTCCTGAACCTGCAGCTCGACGTCTCCCTTCTTTACACCAGGAATCTCCACCTTCAGGATGTAAGCGGTCTCTGTTTCGCAGACATCCGCCGGCGGCTTCCAGGAGTGGGGCGAGATCAGATCCTCAAAGAGACCATAGTCTTCAGAGAACATAGCCCTCACTGGACCCGCGGATCTCCGCGTCCATCCGGGTATTACTTCTTCTCATCCACGTCGACGTACTCAGCGTCGATCACCTCACCTTCCTGCTGGGTACCTTCCTCAGCCTGCTCATCTGACTGCGCCTGCGCCTGCTGTTGTTGCTGCGTCGACTGATACATGCCCTCCGCCAAGCGATGGGAAACCTGGGTCAGGTTCTCAGTGGCACGATTGATCGCGTCGCTGCCTCCCTCCTCGATGGCCTTTTTTGTCTCAGCAATTGCCTTTTCAATCGTCTCAGCGTCGCTCTGGTCGATTTTGTCACGGTGTTCGTTCAGCATCTTTTCGGTGCTGTATACGAGGTGATCGGCCCGGTTGCGTGCTTCGACTTCTTCCTTCTTGCCAAGGTCATCCTTGGCGTTCGTTTCGGCATCCTTCACCATCTGGTCGATTTCCGATTCATCCAAGCCACTGGATCCAGTAATGGTAATCTTCTGCTCCGTTCCTGTCCCAAGATCTTTTGCGTTCACGTTCAAAATCCCATTTGCATCAATATCAAAGGCCACCTCGATCTGCGGGATTCCCCGAGGAGCGGCCGGAATCCCGACCAGATGAAACTTGCCCAGCGACTTGTTGCCCTGCGCCATGGGACGCTCCCCCTGCAGTACATGGACTTCCACGGAGGTCTGGCTTTCGGCTGCGGTAGAGAAAATTTCGCTCTTGCGGGTGGGGATGGTAGTGTTGCGAGGAATCAAGACAGTGCTGACAGCCCCCAGAGTTTCGATACCCAGGGAAAGAGGTGTCACATCCAGCAGAAGCAGATCCTTCACATCTCCACCCAGCACACCAGCCTGGACGGCAGCCCCTATCGCCACCACCTCATCGGGATTCACTCCCTTGTGAGGGTCCTTCCCGAAGAGCTCGCGAACGATCTGCTGCACCCGGGGAATGCGAGTCGATCCACCTACCAGGACCACTTCGTGTATGTCTCCTGGCTTGAGGCCTGCATCGGCCAGTGCTTGCCGGGAGGGTTCGGTAGTTCTCTGCAGGATCTCTTCGGCCAACTGCTCAAATTTTGCCCGTGTCAGCTTCATATTCAGATGCTTGGGGCCTCCCGCATCCGCAGTCACGAAGGGTAAGTTGATGTCAGTTTCCTGGGTCGTCGATAACTCCATCTTCGCTTTCTCAGCCGCCTCTTTGAGGCGCTGCAACGCCATCTTGTCCTTGGCCAGGTCAATGCCCTGATCTTTCTTGAATTCGTCGACAATCCAGCCAATCACAACCTGGTCGATGTCGTCTCCTCCCAGGTGGGTATCTCCACTAGTCGATTTTACCTCCACGACGCCCTCTCCGACTTCCAAGATGGAGATGTCAAAGGTTCCCCCGCCGAAATCGTAGACGGCAATGGTCTCGTCCTTTTTCTTGTCCAGCCCATAGGCCAATGCTGCCGCAGTCGGCTCGTTGACCAGTCGGAGTACCTCCAGACCTGCAATACGACCCGCGTCTTTGGTGGCCTGGCGCTGGGAATCATTGAAATAGGCAGGCACCGTAATGACCGCCTGAGTAACCGGCTCACCCAGATACTCTTCAGCTGCCGACTTGAGTTTCTGGAGGATCATGGCCGAGATCTCCGGCGGGGGGTACTGCTTGCTCCCGATTTCGACCCTGGCGTCCCCGTTCTGAGTCTTCATCACCTTGAAGGGCACCGTCTGCATCTCTCCGGAGACCTCGCTGAACTTTCGTCCCATGAAGCGTTTGATCGAAGAAACGGTATTGTCTGGGTTAGTGACGGCCTGCCGCTTGGCCACCTGACCCACTAACCGCTCGTTACCCTTCGTCATGGCCACTACGGAGGGTGTGAGCCGGCTCCCTTCGGGATTGGTGATCACACAGGGTTCGCCACCCTCCATCAGCGCTACCACCGAATTGGTGGTGCCTAAGTCAATTCCTATAATCTTGGCCATTCAAATGTCCTCCCTCGACAATAAGTAAAACCTCTTTCTTCAAAAGCTTTGGTGCGCGTGTAACATAAGATCTGAGTCAGTCGTTGTCAAGGAACCAGCCTTAGCCCGCATTTCTCACACCACCTCTACTACAACGCCGTCACCTTCACCTGAGCGAAGTGAAGAAATGATCCGTCTGGACTGCGTTGTACTCCGTCGGCCTCCTCGACATACTGCAAGCGACAGGGTAACAACCGGTTCTCTTGATTTGGAGTATGCTTTCCTGAAAGTCAATCTTCGACTACATACTCAAACACAAGAAAACAGCTCGCTAGAAAGATTACGTCGAAGGCGAGCAGCAGGCGAACCCACTGGAAGAGACGGAACAACTCCTGGTCTAGGAGCACTTCCCGCGTTCCACTGACGGCTGCAATGATAGTGGGGACAATGATCGGGAAAAGCAGGATCGGCAACAGAACTTCACGGGCACGAATGCTGCTGACCATCGCAGCAAAGAGTGTTCCGACAGCGGTAAACCCGATGCTAGCCAGCAGCAGCAACAGCAGGATCCACCCCAGGATGATTTCAAAGGTCAAGTTAAACAGAATCACGAATGCCACCAGGATCAGCAGGTCGATCACGACCAGAAAGAACCAATTGGCCAGAAATTTACCGAAAAAGAGCACTCCTCGATCGATAGGGGCCAGTAGGATTCCATAGAGAGTGCCTTCCTCCCTCTCTACCTGAAAGGAGCGATTGAGCTGAATGATACCCGGAAAGAGCAGGGCAACCCATAGAATGCCCGCCGATGCCTCGCGGGTTGCCTGACTCCCGGGATGGAAGGCAAACTGGAAGATCACCAGAATGAGAAACGCAAAAAAGAGAGTGGTGAGAAAGGCCTGCCGAGAGCGGTATTCGCTTCTAAGATCCTTTACGGCGAGAACCCAAATCAGGGTAACGTAGTTCATCATAATCTACTCGGCAGGTGATCGGGCGAGGCGACGCCTCGTCCGAACGGCGCCGGCCTGTCCCTACACTACAGCTGCGGGGACCTCAGAATCAGTTCCCCTGTCCAATCACTTGGAAATACAGCTCATCAAAGGCTTCCTCTTGCACTTCTTCCCGTCCGGCTTGAAAGACAAACCGTCCCAGGTGCTGGATGATGACCCTGTTGCACAACGCAAGCCCCTCGCGGGAATTATGGGTGATCAGGAGAATCGTTCTCTCCTCCGCTCTGAGTTCTTCAAGCATCTCGGTCAGAACCCGCGTGGCATACTGGTCCAGGCCGGCAAACGGCTCATCCAAAAGAAGTAACTTGGGTCGGTGTAAAAGGGCCCGCGCCAGTGTCAACCGCTGTTTCATCCCTCGTGAATAATCCCGAACCAGCTGCTGGCGCGCCTCCCAGAGTCCCATCTGCCGTACCAGCTCCACGATCCTGGCTTGAGGATGCGGCAGGGCGTACAGGCGTGCGTAAAAGGCCAGATTCTCCAGAGCAGTCATTTCGTTATAGAGCAAGCTCTGGTGAGACGCATATCCAATCCGGGACTTGCCCAGCTTCTGGCCTTCCGGGTAAAAAATCAATTCTCCCCCAGTGGGCCGAGTCAACTGGGTAATCATCCTGAAGAGAGTGGTCTTACCTGCTCCATTGGGCCCGAAAATCGAGATGAAGTCGCCGCGAAAGACTTCCAGATCGACTTCGTTCACGGCTGTCACCATCCCGAAGTGTTTGGTGAGTTTGGAAAGACGGAGGAGGGGAGTCGGTGGCGAAGGAGGAGACATTTCAGGATTGTTTCTTCCTGCCTTTGCGAGACTCCTCCAAGGATTCGAGCTGCTGGAAAACCTTCACAGCTTGATGCTCAAAATCGAGTTTGAGGTTCTGGTAATCGTCCTGTGACAGTTTCCCCATGCGGTAGTCCATCTCGATGTCTTTGAGATTGGAAATGACCTCTTCCTTTGCTTCCATCAATCTCTGCCGCTCTGTTTTTTCGATTTCCCCGCCCCGATCCTCCTGCTCCTCCTTGAGCAGCGGGTAGGCGATGTAGATGGCAGCGGCAATGAACAGGATGGGGGCGATTAGTAGAGCCATGTTCCAAGTTCCAGGTTCCAAGTTTCAGATTCCAAGTTTCAGGTTGGTTCTTCATTCAACCTGGAACCTGGAACTCGGAAGTGTCCTACTTCACTCCTGCAGTTCCCTATCCAGCAGCCTCCGATACTTCCCCTCGATCTTCCGGCTAACTTCCTCCGGGGGCCGGGACGGAGCAGTCGGCTTCAGCTTCCTGACCACTACAATGACGAGGCAGGCACCACCTAACAGAACCACGACAGGAGCCGCCCAGGCAAGCAGACTAAAGCCTTCCGGCTTAGGCTCAGCAAGAACTCGGATGCCATACCTTGCTTCGAGGCTCGCGTAGACCTCCTCCTCTGTCTTCCCTTCTGCAAGGAGCTCTCGAATTTCAGCGGTTTGCTTAGGAGCCTCTCCACACTCATCCCCACACACGTTGAGCAGGTGAGCGCATTCGCAAACACATTTCAGGTTCCCCGCGATTCGAGAGATCAGGTCCTCTGGAACCGAAGCGCGGCCATGGAAGATCAGGAGACCAAGAAAGAGAGCAGGGACAAGAAAAACATCAAGCCGCTTCATCCTTCACCTCCCTCCGCTGTTTGCCCAAGGCCAGAGCCGGGCCGGGTGTCCGATTGGGGAAAATCACGAAAATCCCTCCCATTGCCATCACCGCGATCCCAATCCAGATCAGCGAGACCAGAGGGTTGATAAAGAGGTGGAAGGTGACCCGCCGCTCCTCATCCCACGCCGACAGGACCACATATAAATCCTCCCTCAGGGCTGTCCGAATGGCGACTTCCGTCTGGGGCTGCCTGGTTTTATGGTGGAAGTGCTTTTCGGGCTGCAACTCATCGATCCTCCGGCCTGCTTGAAACACGTCCACGCGGGCTAGCACGACATCCTTCTCCGGGTCTCTGCGCTGGTCCAGCTCTCGAAAAACTAGAGTATAATCACCAAAAGAGAAGCGCTCGCCCTCCTGGACCGTAAAGATCTTCTCCGTGCTAAAAAAGGAGCTTGCGATGATCCCCACAAAAACCAGCATGACACCGACATGAATGATGAATCCACCGTAGCGACGTTTATTCATCAAGGTGAGGTCCTTCAGCGCCCTGAAGAATCCAGTGGGCTTAATGCTTTGCCGTGCCTGGGCGCCTTTGTAAAATTCAAAAAATACCGTCAGCGCCACAAACCCGGCTGCCGAGAAAAAAAGCAGGGGAATCAAACTTCGAGTACCCAATGCCAGAGCCACAACCCCGGTGAACAGCCCACCCGCCAGAGGGAAAAGGAAGTTCCTTCGAAAGTTCTTTCCGGAAGCCTTTCGCCAGGCGATGAGGGGGCAGATTCCGGTCAGGGTCAGCAGTGCCAGACCCAAAGGCCAGGTCACTTTGTTAAAGAAGGGTGCCGCTACCGTGATCTTCTCACCCCGAATCCACTCGGAGAGTATCGGAAAAATGGTGCCCCAAAAAATGGCAAAGCAGATCGAGACGAACAGCAGATTGTTCAAGAGGAAGGAGGCTTCGCGGGAGAGGAAGGATTGCATCCGCTGCTCGCTCTTCAACTGATCCGATCGGTAATAAATCCAGAAGATGCCGAAGAGCGTACTCAACACCAGGAAGAGAGCAAAAGACGGGCCAATGTTAGACAGCGCGAAGGAATGCACTGAAGAGATCACTCCGCTGCGCGTCACGAACGTACCAAAGATGCTGAGCTCGAAGGCCACCAGGATCAGCACAAAATTCCACATCTTGAGCATCCCTTTTTTTTCCGTAATCATCACCGAATGGAGGAAAGCAGTGAGAACTAGCCAGGGCATGAAAGAAGCATTCTCGACCGGATCCCAGGCCCAATAGCCTCCCCAGCCCAATTCTTCGTAGGCCCACATTCCTCCCAACGTGAATCCGACAGTCAGGAAAATCCAGCTGACCAAAGCCCAGCGCCGTGCCGTCCGAATCCAGGAAGTGTCCAGTTTCCCACTGATCAACGCTCCCATGGCGATGGCAAAGGGTACGGTGAGACAGATGAATCCAAGGTAGAGCGTTGGAGGGTGGATGATCATGTAGAAGTTTTGCAGCAGCGGATTAAGTCCTTGCCCATCGGGTGGAGCCTGAGGGAGAGTTTCAAAAGGATTCGTGGCAAAATTCAAAAGGAGCATGAAAAAGGCGAGAATTCCCAGCAGAGTCGAAGTGGTGTAGGGCATCAACTGGCGATTCCTCTCCCGATTCTGGACGACGGCAATGCAGACAAAAAAGGACAGAACCAGTGCCCACAGTAAGAGGCTGCCGCTTTGGCCGCCCCAGAAGGCCGTAACCTTATAGAACCAGGGGATGTCCGCCGCGCTGTAGGCGGCCACGAAGCTCACCTGAAACTGGTCGGTGAGAAACAGATACCAGAGGCATATGGAGGCTAAAGTGATGAAACAAAAACTGGTTATGGCGCTGTTCTCAGCACTTCGTACCAGGGGCAGATAGTGGCGCCTTGCGCCGACGGGGGCCGCGACCATCCCATAGGAGCATAGAAGCAGCGCCGCCAGTAGGCAATAGTTTCCCAGATCAATCATAGCGGTGACGGTGCCCCGCTTTTACCAAGAAACGGCGATTCAAAGGTATCTACTTGATCTGCTTCTTGAGGGCGACGTCTTTCGAATCTTCTTCGGCCAGACCTTCGTACTTGGAAGGACACTTGGCCAAAAGAGTGGTCGCGCGGAACACCGTTTTCTGCGGATGATAGAAACCCTCAACGACCACCTCCGCATTTTCCTTAAATGTGTCCGGAATAATTCCCTGATACGTCACAGGAAGGGTTCGGTCGCTGCTCTTCTCAAAAATCACGAATTCTACCCTGGACTGACCACCGACACGATGAATCGTGCCGGGTGAAACAAACCCACCAATGCGGATTCCTTTATCAGAAAGCTCCGAAGTTTTGGTCGTCGCCTCGGCAATAGTGTAGTAGTACACCATGGATTCATTGATTCCACTAAACATCAAGTAGCCTACTGCGCCGAGGATGAGGCCGCCTGCTACGAGGAACTTGAGACGAGGCATCATTCAACCTTTCTACCGCTAAGCTTCCATTATAACAGGAAGGAGTTTCGAGTCTCTGGCACGCGTCACCCAAATCATTTCCAACCCCATCTGGGCACCCTACCCTGTGTTCGTGGCCTGAGGCTGTTCTTACATTCTGAAGAGTACTACCACAAAGGTCAGAAGGGCCAAGAACTCTATAAAAGCGAGACCCAAGATAATAAAGAAGCGGATGGTATCGGTCGAGCCGGGGTTTCGTGCCACCCCCTCGCATCCCGCGGTCAATGTCTTACTCTGGGCAATACCACAACCAGCGGCCGCAATCGCCATAGCCAGAGCCTCCCACTGAAAAGCCACTTTCTCGCCGCCGGTCTCTGCCTGTGCATAGCACGGGACCGCACCGAGAACCATTAAGAAGACGAAGAAAGTAAGGATGCTTGCCTTTTTGCTCATTCAGGTTTCTCCTTGTTTCGTTGATCGACCGCTATGAAATCGTGAACCTTAATCGTCAAGGGAACAAACGATCAGCTGTCGGTTACCTGCTGTCAGTTCTCCTATCAGTCATCAGTGGTCAGTTGCATGAGGCTGAGCATGTTCTACTGCACCACCGATGTACACCATCGTTAACACGACAAAGATGAATGCCTGGACCGTGCTGGCGAAGAGTCCCAACGCCATCACAGGAAGGCTGATGACAAACGGGAAAATGGAGTTCAGGCTGCCAATGATCAGCTCTTCGGCATAGATGTTGCCAAAAAGACGGACCGACAGGGAGAAAGGACGTGCCAGATGACTGACGATTTCAATCACAAAGAGCAGCGGCGCGATCACCAGCGACGGCCCCGCAAAGTGGGCCATGTACTTCCAGAAACCATGAGCTCTCATCCCCTGATAGTTATAGAAGCAAAAAACGATGATTCCGCAGCCTGCCGTAACATTGATGTTGGTGGTGGGCGACATGAACCCCGGCACCAGGCCCATCAGATTGCTCACCAGAATGTAGAGAAAAAGCGCTCCGATGAGGGGAAAAAGGCGCCTGGAACTGGGCCCGATGATATCCGACATCAACCCCAGGAGGGCCTCAAACAACAGCTCGAGACTCTGCTGAACTGCCCCGGGATTGTCCACACTGAGACGGCGACGCAGCCACATCGAAAAGAGAACCAAGCCGATGCAAACCAAAAGGGTCATCACCACGTGAGGTGGCAATACGTCGTGGTCATGAGGATGGTAACCAAAAAGTTCTGCGATCGGATTGGCGATGTAGAGATTGAAGACGGTGGAAACAAAGAATTCGTGGTGCATCCCTAGCGGACCTTGAACAACACGAGAAACGCCTCGAACATCCCCGCAAGCACAAACACAGAGAGCCCCAAAAGGGCTCCCAACAGGCTCAAAAACGAAGCTTGGATGATAGCAAAGAAGGTAATGAAGATCAACAGCAACCGGGCCGCGTATTGCAGGATAACCCACCCTGCCCCCTTGCTGGAATCACGATCAATCACCCGGTCCACCCCGGCCACCATCCAGTGGAAGTTCAGCACCGAAAGAATGCCACCGATCGAGACAGAAGCAGCAACTTTCCAACCTGAGAGAATCAGTCCCCCAGCCGCGAACAGGGTCAGCAGAATCCATGCGTTGCGTTGAACTCGTACTATCATACTGGATACTTCAGGGTTTCCTGCTCAGGATGCGAAACACCTGGACGAACCCGGCAGCGGCTCCAAGGAATAGAAAGGCTATGGACAAGAAAGGAGAGCTTCCCAGGTAACTGTCCAGCAGATAACCCAGAAAGTATCCCACCAGGAGCGACGAGGGCAGTACAAAGATGACGCCACTGTAATAGGCCAGCAAGCGGTAGGTGTTGCGTTTTTGCTCATTCTGGACCATAGGGTGGAGAAAACTAGATGAGCGGCTGACTGGCAGTGCGGGCGAGATTGACGAAGGGCTCCGGATACAGACCAATCAAGAGAGTCAGGACCCCGGTGATCACCAAAGCGGCCACCATCCCGGTGGAAAAGCTCAAAGGCACGGACTGCTCCGATTCTCGAATGAACATCGCTACCACAATGCGCAGGTAGTAGTACAGAGATACCACCGCATTCAAGACGCCCACCAAGGCCAGAGAAACCATTAGATTCGCGTAGGGCTGCGCCGAATCGATTCCCACCTCAATGACGGCTGCGAAGACAAAATACTTGGCAATAAAACCTCCCAGAGGTGGAACACCCGCCAAGGAGAGGAGAAAAATCAGCATCAGCACTGCGATCATCGGATACTTGAAATACAGACCGTTGAAGTCCTGCAGGCTCTCGCCCAAGATGTCCTGGCGACGCAGCAGGATCACAACCGCCCAAATCCCCAGGTTCATGAACGTGTACGCCAACAGATAGATCGCAGAGGCGGTCACTCCGAAGTCCGTTCCTGCTACCAGACCCATCAGGACAAACCCGGCGTGGGAAATACTGGAGTAAGCCAGCAGACGCTTGACATTTTGCTGTGTCACCGCCGCCACATTACCCCAGGTCATGGTGAACATCGCAATGAGCGTAAGCAAAACCAGATAGGTCTCGCGAGCATCCCCAAAGGCAATGAAAAAGATTCGGAAAAAAATGGCGAAGGCGGCGGCTTTGACTGCAACAGACATAAAACCGGTGACCGCCGTTGGCGCCCCTTCGTAGGCGTCCGGCACCCACATATGAAACGGGGCTGCGGCAATCTTGAAACAGAGTCCAGCCATCATCATGAAAATGGAAAGAATGAGCAGGGCGTTGTTCTGTAGAGAGGAGATCTCCCCGGCGATCGTGTACAGGTTGGTGCTACCCGTGATTCCGTAAAGCAACGACATCCCATACAGAAGGATCCCAGTGGAAAAGGCACCGAGCAGGAAATATTTCATGGAAGCTTCATTGGATCGCTGCTGTCCTCTGAGAAATCCCACCAGCACGTAGGTAGAAACGGACATCAGCTCCAGACTCACCACGATGGTGACCAGGTCGATGGCCGCGGCCATGAACATCATGCCCGATGTGGCAAACAGAATCAGCGCGTAATATTCCGTGTGCTGCTCCTTTTCAATGTCGAGATATCGGTAGGAGATCACTACGGTGATGAAAGCGGATGCAAGAAAGAGGATACTGAAGAAAAGAGCAAAGGAGTCCACGGCGATCATGTCGTAGAAAGAGAACGCCACCCCCACCCCCTGCCCGCGCAAAAGATAGAGCTGCAGCGAGGCCATGGCCAAACCAAGCAAAGCGCCAACAGCGCTCACTCCTTTCCAGCGAACGGGAATCAGGAAATCGATACACAAGAGTCCCAAGCCCCAAATAATCAGATGCAATTGGGGTCCGATGGCTTTGCATCCTTCCAGCAGCTCTCGTACCGATGGAATATCCGACATCGCTTATTCCTTCACCGCCTCCTTGACAGCCAGCTGCAGCGGAAGTGGTGAAAACTCTCCGGGACGGACCCTCTCAACGATTTGATTGACCGGTTCGTGCAGATAGCCCAGAAAAGGTTTCGGATACAACCCGATCCAGAAGGCCAGGATGATGAGCGGGACAAAGGTGGCCAATTCTCGCAAATTGAGGTCGGACAGACCCTGGTTCTCCGGACGCTCTACCGGTCCTAACATGACTCGCTGGTAGAGCCAGAGCATATATGCCGCGCCCAGGACAATTCCCGTGGCACCGAAGACCGCCCACCAACGATAATCCTGGTCGGCAAAGACACCCTGCAGGACCATAAATTCTCCGATGAAACCGTTCAAGGTGGGCAAGCCGATGGAGGACATGGTCATGATCATGAAGACTACCGCGTAGACGGGCATCACATGCGAGAGTCCGCCATACTCAGCGATCATTCGAGTGTGACGCCGCTCATAAATAATGCCCACGATCAAAAACAGGGCGCCGGTGGAGATACCGTGGTTCAACATCTGCAGAAGACCCCCCTCCAGCGCTACGGGGGAGGCCACGAAAACGCCCAGCATGCAGAAACCGAGGTGACTCACCGAGGAATACGCCACCAGTTTTTTCATATCCTTCTGCATCATGGCAACCAGGGCACCGTAAATGATGCCAATCACGCAAAGCCACAGAAGCGGGCGCAGAAAATACACACTGGCCTCAGGAAGGATGGGCAAACTGAAGCGCACGAAGCCATAGGTTCCCATCTTCAGCAAGACGGCGGCCAGGATCACAGAGCCCGCCGTGGGCGCCTCCACGTGGGCGTCGGGCAGCCAGGTATGAAAGGGGAACATGGGTACCTTGATGGCAAAACCGACAAAGAAAGCCAGGAAAATCCACCACTGCAAATTGAAAGGAATATCCAGTTTTTGGAACGTCAAGACGTCAAAGGACCAGATGCCCGTAATGGAATGCTGATAAAAATAAAGGGCCAGAATCCCCAACAGCAGGAGAACCGAACCCAGTAGGGTATAGAGAAAGAACTTAATCGCCGCGTACAGCTTCCGCGGCCCCCCCCAGATTCCGATGATGAAATACATCGGCACCAGCATCACTTCCCAGAATACGTAGAAGAGGAAGAAATCGAGCGCCATGAAAACACCCAGCATTCCCACCTGGAGAATGAGAAAGTAGCAGTAGTACTCGCGCACGCGCTCCGTGATGGCGGACCAGGACGCAAGGATCGATATGAACCCCAGAAGAGTGGTCAGCAAAATGAGCAGGAGGCTGATTCCATCGATTCCAAAGTAGTACTGCACACCGATGGTATCGATCCACCCCGTTCGGATCACGAAACGCATCCCCGTCTCTGCCACGTACTCGGGGTTATTGAATTGGGCAATCAAGAGGAGTGAAATGAGAAAGCCGATGAAGGACACAGTGTTCGCGATCCACTTGACCGCATTCTGGTGTTCCTGCCCCTTGGGCCAAATCAGGATCAGCAAGACGCCCAGTAGAGGAAAGAAACAGACGAAATTAAGAATGTTGCTCATGAAATAGTCCATCGACTACGCTCCCAGATACAGATAAAGAGTGACCACCAGCACGATCCCAACAACCAGAAACAGTACATAACTCTGCACCAGGCCGGTCTGCAGTCTCCGCAAGACCGCGCTAAAGAATCCGACAATCTCCGCAGTCAAATTGACGATCCGATCAACGATGTGAATGTCCACCTGCCCCGAGAGCCAGGCAGAAATCCGGGTAGCTGCCGCACTGGCATTGACCAGACCGTCCACAACCCTCTCATCAAACTTGACCATCCCGCTGGCCCAAGCCTTGGTCCCGTTCACGACCACAGTATCGTATGCCTCATCCACATAGTACTTGTTGTAGAGCAGACCGTAAATTCGGGAAAACTTTTCGCGCATCTGGTCTGCCTTTTCCCTGCGGCGGATGAAAAAGTGATAGGCCAGGTAGATCCCCACTGCGGCCACGGTGACCGACACCAGGGTCAACAGAATTTCCTGGCTATGGGACCCATGGGCGCTGGCCTTTGCGGCGGGAAGCACGGGCTCCAGGAAGTGCTCGAAACCATTGGTCACCCCGGTCCAGGCCGGAAGCCCGAGATAGCCCACCCCGATTGAACCCGCAGCCAGAATGATCAGAGGAGTGGTCATGGAGGAGGGAGATTCGTGCGGATGGTGAGCCGCCTCGCCTGAAAAGCGCTCCTCGCCATGGAAAGTGAGGTACATCAGTCGAAACATATAAAAGGCAGTCATTCCCGCCACGACTACGCCCACAAACCAGATGAAATGACCCAGGTCTGGGCTGCCAAAGGCACGCCACAAGATTTCATCCTTGGAAAAGAAGCCGGCCAGGCCCGGGACACCCGCGATAGCAAGCGTCCCCACCCACATCGTCAGACAGGTAACCGGCAGGTACTTCTTCAAACCTCCCATCTTCATCATGTCCTGCTCATGGTGCAGAGCATGGATCACGCTTCCCGACCCGAGGAACAGCAGTGCCTTGAAGAAGGCGTGCGTGGTGAGATGAAAAATCCCCGCAGCCACTGCACCCACGCCCAAGGCGGTGAACATGTAACCCAGCTGACTGACCGTCGAGTAGGCCAGTACTTTCTTGATATCCCGCTGAAAGAGTCCAATCGTTGCCGCCATGAGAGCAGTAAAGATGCCGATTCCAGCTACAATGGCAAGAACCTCCGGAGCGCGGCTGTAAATCGGGCTGCAACGCGCCACCATATAGACGCCCGCCGTTACCATGGTGGCGGCATGAATGAGGGCACTCACAGGCGTGGGGCCTTCCATGGCATCCGGGAGCCAGACAAAGAGAGGTATCTGAGCGCTTTTTCCCACGGCGCCGACAAACAGCAGCAAGGCAATCCAGCTCAGGGCATCCCACGGCTCAGGGGAGGGAAAGCGATCCGGCACCTCGCCAAACACCTCCGTAAAAGCGAAGCTCCCAAAATAGGAAAAAATCATCAACGCGCCCATGATGAACCCGAAATCACCGATCCGGTTGACCACAAAAGCCTTCTTGGCCGCATCACCGGCGCTTTTTCGGTTCAGGTAATAGCCGATCAACAGATAGGAACACAGGCCCACGCCCTCCCAGCCCACAAACATGAGCAGGAAATTGTTGGCCAGGACCAGCGTGAGCATCATGAACATGAAGAGGTTGAGATAGGCAAAATAACGATAGAACCCAGATTCCTGATACATGTAACCGATGGAATAGACGTGAATCAGAAAGCCCACGCCGGTGACCACCAGGATCATTACCGCCGATAGGGGGTCAAGCTGGACCCCCCAGGAGACATGCAGCTTCGCAAGCTCACCTTCCACTGTCCGAATCACAGTATGCTCAGACCCCGGAATCCAGGCGAAGACCTCCTGCTCCACCAGCCGATTTTCCGGCTCTCTCTGGACCAGCTCCCACACGCAAGCGATGGAAAGCAGAAAGGCCAAGAAGACCGTGCCGCAGGCAACCCAGTAGACAAAGGGCTTTGATGGTCGTTCCCCGCCGCGGCCCACCTTGAAGATTCCAAAAAGACCGTTGATGGCGAACCCGAGAAGGGGAAGAATGGGGATCAACCAGATATAATCCAACATTCGCTTCGACTCTTGAATTTCGCTACAACTGACCACTGACCGGCCCACCAATTGTCAGTAGCGGAATCCGCGTAGGATTCCGTTGGGGCTTTGGGTCGGAACGCTAGGCGCGTTCCGCTACAATGACTCTCAGTGGTCAGTTGCAGTCTCCCTACCCTTTCATCAGATCCATCTCGTCCACGTTCACCGTTTCTTTATTGCGAAACAGGGAAATGACGATGCCCAGGCCCACGGCCGCCTCAGCCGCCGCAATGGTAATGACAAAAACGGCAAAGACCTGTCCAGTATGATCCTGCAGTCTGTCGGAGAAGGCGATCAAATTCAGGTTGACCGAGTTGAGCATCAGCTCGATCGACATAAAAATAATAATCACGTTACGACGAGTGAGAACCCCAACCACTCCAATGCTGAAGACAATAGTGCTCAGGATCAAATAGTGGGTCGTTCCGATCATGCTCGCTTCGCTGGCACTTCTATTGTTCTATTGCTCCGCACAGTCAGATCTCCCTTTTGGATAACACCACCGCTCCGATAATCGCCACCAGCAGCAGTACCGAGGCAATCTCGAAGGGCAAAAGGTAAGTGCTGTACAAGACCTTTCCCACAGATTGAGTGTTCTTCAGGCTCTCAGCCGGCACGATGATCCCTTCCTCACCCAGTCGGGTCTGAAAGAAAGCGGAACCTCGAAGCAGAAAAAAGATGAGTTCAGAGGAAAGAACCAGCGCCAGAACGACTCCTGTCTTCCACCGGCGGCTGAACTTTCTTTGCTCTTCAGCCTCGCGAACGCTGACCAGCATAATGACAAAGAGAAAAAGCACCATGATCCCGCCTACATAAACCAGGACCTGAACAGCGGTCACAAACTCAGCCTCAAGGAGAAGAAACAGTCCCGCAACGGCCAGAAGGGCGGAAATCAAATACACGGCGCTGCGCACCGGATTTTGCGCCGTGATCGTCAAGACGGAGAAAATCACCAGAATGGTTGCGAGTGTGTAGAAAAGAGCTACTTCCATGGACGAAAACTAAGCGTCAATGGTCAATGGTCAATGGTCAGCCGCTCAACCGGTCAGCTCTTCTCCCCGTACTCAATCGTTTCCCAACCCTTTTCCAGGCGTGTGCGGTCCCATAGCATGGTGTCCCGACTGTAGGTGGCCAGCTCAAAGTCCTGGGTCAGCTCAACGGCGTTGGTGGGGCAGATTTCCTGACAGAGCCCGCAAAAAAGGCAGCGGGAAACGTCAAAGGTGTAAGTGGTCAGAACCTTCTTGCGTGTCTCGGGATCCCGCTGCGAACCCACCACAATCAGATCCTCAGGACAAACATGAGCACAAAGATCACAAGCGATGCAAAGGGTTTCTCCCGTTTCTGGATCATTGTTTAGGCGGGGCGCGCCCCGATATCGCTCCGCCAGCTTCACTCTTTCGGTAGGATACTGCTCCGTATATACTCTGTGAAAAGTGTAACGCAGGGTTACCGCCAATCCCTTCAGGAGGTCGATGAAAAGGATCCGATTCAGAAAGTTCCTCATTGTTTCACCACCTAATGTCCTAAATAAAAGCGAGCCTTACCCCCGCCGTAACCAAAACGTTTCCCAGGGCAATGGGAAGGAAGAGCTTCCAACCATATCGCATGAGCTGATCGAAACGGAAGCGAGGAAGGGTTCCCCGCACCCAGATAAAGAGATAAAGGATCAGAAACACCTTGATCAAGAACCAGACCACAGGGGGGACAATGTCCAAAAAGGCCAACCACTCCACGCTGGAAAAAGGCCTCAGCCAGCCACCCCAAAAAAGTGTCACTGCAATCGCAGAAATCGTGATCATATTGGCATATTCCGCCATGAAGAACAGGGAAAAGCGGAATCCGCTGTACTCGGTGTGAAAGCCACCTACCAGCTCCGTTTCTGCCTCAGGCAGATCAAAGGGAAGGCGGTTGGTTTCGGCCATTCCGCAGATGAGAAACAACACAAACGCCACCGGCTGCACAAAGACGTACCAGAGCTGCTCCTGCTGCTGTTTTTCCACGATCTCGACCAGGCTCAGGGACTGGGCAACCAGTAACACGCCAATAATGGAAAAGCCCAGCGCCACCTCATAGCTCACCATCTGGGCTGAGGACCGCAGTGCTCCCAGGAGAGGATACTTGCTGTTGGAGGCCCAGCCGCCCAGGATAATTCCCAGGATCCCTACGGAGGAAACTGCCAGGACAAAAAGCACGGCAATGTTGATATCAGTAATAAAGCCTCCACTGGCAATACTGCTGCTCACGATCTCATCAACAGCGGCCTCCTCAAAGAACCAGGGAAGGATGGAGCGCAAAACTCCTTCAAACATTCCCGGCGGGCCAAAGGGAACGACGGAGAAAACCACAAAGGCTGGAATCAGGGAGATCATGGGAGCAAGCGTAAAGACCAGAGCATCGGAGCGGCGCGGTACGATATCCTCCTTCAGAAGAAATTTGAGACCATCCGCGATGGGTTGCAGAAGACCATGCCAGCCCACTCGCATGGGGCCGAGACGAACCTGGATGTGGGCAATCACCTTACGCTCGAGCAGGGTCAGATAGGCGATGGCCAGGGACAGGATGAGGACCACGACGGCGATCTTGACTAAGGGAATAATGACGTAGGCTGTCAGTGTGGCAGCATCCACTATCGGTCGATTTCTCCTAGCACGATATCCAAGGTACCGATGATGGCGACCACATCGGCAACCAGATGACCCTGTACCAGCCGCCTCAAAGCCTGGAGGTTGACGAACGTCGGGGGACGAATCCGAACCCGAAAAGGCTGGATAGAACCATCGCTGACGATGTAATAACCCAGCTCGCCGCGGGGACCTTCAATAGCGGAGTAGTATTCCCCTACCGAGGGCTTGAGCACACGGGGCACCTTGCCCTGAATCTCTCCGGCAGGCAAACGATCGAGCACTTGCTGGATAATCCGCCGGCTCTGGCGCATCTCTTCGAGTCGCACAAGGTAGCGGTCATAGGTATCCCCATGCTTGCCGACCGGAACCTCAAAATCAAATTGTTCGTACCCCCCATATGGCCGCAGTTTTCGCAAATCGTAGGCCACACCCGAGCCGCGCAGGGGAGGCCCGCTCAGGCCGTATTCAACGGCCTCCTTAGCCGAAATCACGCCCACTCCCCTGGTGCGATCGAGCCAGATGCGGTTTTGGGTCAGTATCTGCTCGTACTCATCGACCCGATGGGGGAATTCGTCGATGAACTTGCGAGCCGCATTCTCAAAACCATCAGGCAGATCCTTCCACAGGCCTCCGACCCGAAACGCGTGGGTAGTCAGGCGGGCACCAAAAAGACTCTCAAAGAGCTTAAGAACCTCCTCGCGCTCTCGGAAACAGTACAGAAAGATGGTCATGGCCCCGATGTCCAGCGCGTGAGTGGCAAGCCAAAGCAGGTGGCTGGAAATCCGGTTGAACTCCGTCATCATCACCCGAATGTACTGAGCTCGCTCCGGAACCTGTATCTCCGCCATCTTCTCCACACCGAGCAGGAAACCGTAGACGTTGGCAACGGCGGAAATATAGTCGGTCCGATCGTAATAAGGGACGCACTTTGGGTAGGTCCGGTTCTCGCTGATTTTTTCAACTCCACGGTGCAGGTAGCCAATGATGCACTCGGCATCGCGGACTTTTTCTCCGTCCAGTTTCAGCTTGACACGAAGCACACCGTGCGTCGACGGGTGCTGAGGTCCCATGTTGATCTCTAGTTCGTGCGCATCCAGGACAGTGGGTTCAAGCATCTCAATCCCCCGAGCCCGGATTATTCATAAGGTGTCGTAACGAAGCGGCGAAAGCGCCGGCTTGACAAGGCGCGCGACCAAGGCCCCCGCAGGCGTACTCGTGCAGTACGTCGAGGAGGCCGACCGAGCGCAACGCAGTCAAGACGGATGATTTCGCCGATGTAGTAGACAGTTTATGCATAATCCGGGCTAGCGAACCTTCCTGATCTGCAGGTGGTTTTTGATCCAGGCCTGATCCTGCAGCTTGATATCGTAATCCTTCCGTAGCGGATAGCCGTGCCAGTCATCCGGCAACAGGATGCGCCTGAGGTCGGGGTGTCCGGAAAATTCGATACCGAACATGTCGAACACTTCACGTTCCAGCCAGTCGGCGCCTTTCCAAATGGAGCAAACCGAGGGCACCCTCTCCCCCTCCGCAGCTCGTGCCTTCAGTCGAATCATCTGACCCTCTTTGTAAGAATACAGGTGATAAACGATACAAAACCGCTTCTCTTCTCCCGGTTCGTCCAGAGCCGTGACATCGATCAGATAGTCGAAGCTCCACTCTGGGCTATCCCTCAGATACACCATGACCTCAAAGAGAGCATCCAGACGAACGGTGTAAATGGGCTGATCCAAAAAACTCTGGGCGGAGAGAATAGCTTCCGGGAAGTTCTCCTTTAGTTTCTCCAGCAAGGGACCCTGCTCCAGGTCTTGGTAGGAAGGCCCTTTCTTTGCCGGTTTCTTTGCTGCCGGTTGGGGCTTCTCAGTCTTTTGTTCCGCTTCCTTTTTTGATTGATTCTGTTCGTCCATCCTACTCTATTGATAGCTTCTATCCCGCCTGGGAGGGGGGGCGGCAAATCACCAGTGGAAACTTTACGATTCTAGCTTGCCTGCAGCTGCGCTTCCTTCTTCACAATGCTCATCTGGTCGATCTTGTCCTGCAGTCTCATCAGTCCATAGAGCAGCGCTTCAGGCCGGGGCGGGCAGCCGGGAATATAAACGTCCACAGGGATCACCCGGTCCACACCCTGTAGGGTGGAATATGTGTCGAACGGACCACCCACACTGGAACAGGCACCCATCGAAATCACCCACTTGGGATCGGGCATCTGATCATAAAGGCGTTGGATGACCTCGGCCATTTTCAGTGTCACGGTGCCTGCAACAATGATCAGGTCCGACTGCCTGGGGGAGGGCCGGAAAATCCCTGCACCAAAACGGTCGATGTCAAAGCGCGAGGCTCCGGCTGCCATCATTTCTATGGCACAGCAAGCCAACCCAAAAGTCATAGGCCATAGCGAGGATTTTCGCGCCCAGTTAAACACTGCGTCGACCGTGGTCGTGACAATATTTTTCTCCTGCACCTCTATACCCACTCCAGTGCTCCTTTTTTCCAAACATAGAAGTAGCCGACGATGAGGATTCCTAAAAAGACCAACATCTCAATAAACCCGAAAAGAGCCAGGCTATCGTACAGAATCGCCCAAGGAAACAAGAAAATAGTTTCCACGTCGAAGATCACAAAGAGAATTGCGATGATATAAAAGCGGACTGAAAAACGCTCTCGAGCATCTCCTTCAGGATCTACTCCACACTCGTACGGCATCAGTTTCGTTGCGGAGGGTCGATAGGGTCGAATCAGTCGACCCACACTCAAGCCCACCACAGGAAGCGAAGCCGCAATGACGATAAAAATGAGAATGGGAATGTAGGGTGCTAGCATGTCTGCTTCACAGGGGCGTTATTCTATCAGAGCTCTGGCCGGCTGACCAGCTGACCGGCTGACCTGCTAGAGGATGTTGTCGAAGTACTCAATGGTATGGCGCAGGCCGTCCCTCAGTTTGATCTCCGGTTCCCAGTGTAGAAGCTCCCTCGCCAGCGAAATGTCCGGCCTTCTACGTTTGGGATCATCCTCCGGGAGCGGTTCGAAACGAATTTCCACATGCTTACCCGTCAACTCCCTCACCAGCTCCGCCAGGGCCAGCACGGGGAACTCCGTCGGGTTACCCAGGTTCACCGGTCCGGTGGTGTGCAGTGTATTCATCAGCGATTCTAAACCCCGGAGAAGATCGGAAATGTAACAGAAAGATCGAGTCTGCGTGCCATCTCCATAGACGGTTAAGGGCTTCCCCCTGAGAGCCTGGACAACGAAATTGCTCACCACGCGTCCATCTCGCTCCGACATCCTGGGACCGTAGGTGTTGAAGACGCGCGCGATTCTGATGTCTACGCCGTTTTGTCGGTGATAGTCCATCATGAGCGTCTCGGCCAGCCTCTTTCCTTCGTCGTAGCAACTGCGTGGACCGATCGGGTTGGTGTGGCCCCAATAGCTCTCTTTTTGTGGATGCACCTGGGGATCACCGTAGACTTCCGAACTGCTTGCCTGCAGAATCCGGGCCTTGATTCGCTTCGCCATCCCCAACATATTGATGGCTCCCATCACGCTGGTTTTTGCGGTCTTCACAGGATTGTACTGATAATGCACTGGTGAAGCTGGACAGGCGAGATTGTAAATCTGATCCGCTTCCAACAAAATGGGCTGGGTGACATCATGTCGAATCAACTCGAAAGAGGGGTTCTGAAATAGGGGAGAGATGTTACCCTTGGAGCTGGTGAGAAAGTTATCCAGACACAATACCTCTTGTCCCTGATCGAGGAGAGACTCGCACAGATGGCTCCCGATAAACCCAGCGCCACCAGTCACCAGTATCTTCATATACGACGGCCGGCACCAAAGGACACCTGTGCCTGTTTTTACAAGGGGCCCCAAAAACTGGACACAGATGATTCCAATTGAAAAACGCGTACGTAACCGAGAAATCCCACTATTTTCTGATATTTGATTTCGATTCTCAGCTCTGGCGTGTCCGCAAATGGGGAAGAGCGGATGATGCGGATCTGTTCCGATCGAACCTTGAAACCCCGGTACTCGGCTAGTCGGTTTATCTGCTCCACAATGACCCGATCGGCCAGCTGGTCCGCTTCAGCTTTCCGGGCAATCTTTCCCAGGTTCTCTTCGAAGAGCATTTTGTCCACATAGATCGGAATGACACGTTAGGAGACATAAAGAACACCGGCCGCCAGCAGCACGATCACCAGACAACCCAGCTTTACGTTACCCAACTGTCCTATTCTCCTATATCGGTCAGAGAACTTGCTCACACAGGCCGAAACGGGTGCTCTCACAAACCAGTCATTCTCGTGAGAATGACTGGCTCCCGAAACGATCATCTGATATTTCCGCTCCTTTGAAGATTGATCGGGCTCTTTCGCGCAATTCTACTTTGTTGATTTTTTCAGATCCTGTTTTCGGTATCTCTTCCAGCTGCACGAACCGACGGGGCACCTTATATCGTGCCAAACGAGCAACGCAAAACTCTTGAAGTTCTTTTACATCGACCTCCGCTGAGGCCTGAGGAGCCAGAAAGGCGATGGGGATCTCGCCTTTATCGGGCTCCTCAGCGCCTACAACCGCGGCTTCCAGGATGGCCGGATGCTGCTGCAGGACTTCTTCAATCTCCCGCGGATAAACATTCATGCCGCGGAATAGCAACATCTCCTTCTTTCGGTCCACCACAAAAAGATAATCCTCTTCATCCAAGTAGCCCATATCTCCAGTCTTTAACCAACCCTTCACAATGGTCTCGCTGGTAGCTTGGGGAAGATTGTAGTAACCCATCATGACCAGTTCTCCCTTGACACTCCCCTGTAGAGAGTGGCGTAGTAGGCGGAGATAAACTGGGGAGAGTTCTGCAAACAGAGGGCAACTCGCGATCCGCTGCTCAGATCCAGACTCCCCAGCGCTTCCGAGAGCCTTGTCACATCGCCAAAAAGTTCCGAGTAGAGGATCTTCCGATCCCGGAAGTAGAGCGCAATGTTCTCCGGAGCGCGCTGAGCGGAGCGGATCAGCCCCTCGTGTATCAGCACAACAGATCTTCCTCCACAAGTAGAAATTTACACGAAAACCGGAGGAAATGGAAAAACGATTCCGATAATCCTCTCCTTTAAACCCGATATAATGCTGGGTGATGTTGAAGGAGCAGCGTTTGTCTTACTCGGGAATCTCCTATGGAGGAACACTGGCTGATTCGAAAGACTTTCGTATAGTGAGTCGTTTTCAGCCCAGTTCGGATCAGGCCAGAGCGATCGACGAACTGGTGACGGGAGGCAGGCAGGCGCGTCAACAACAGGTTCTACTCGGAGTAACCGGCTCGGGGAAAACCTTCACCATGGCCAAAGTGATCGAGGCTTTGAATCAACCTACTCTGGTCCTGAGTCACAACAAGACTTTGGCTGCACAGCTCTATCAGGAGTTCAGGAACTTTTTTCCTGACAATGCGGTGGAATACTTCGTGAGCTACTACGACTACTACCAGCCTGAAGCCTATATCGCCGCGACCGATACTTACATCGAAAAGGAAGTTCTAATCAACGACGATATTGACCGGCTGCGTCACTCGGCGACCCGCTCCCTGTTCGAACGTCGCGACTGTATCATCGTAGCCAGTGTGAGCTGCATCTACGGTCTCGGATCACCTGAAGCCTACTATGGAATGCTCCTCATGCTGAGTGAAGGTCAGACCATCCCACGCCGGGACATCCTGAGGAAGTTGGTAGAGATCCAGTACGAGCGCAACGATTTCGACCTTACAAGAGGAGCCTTTCGAGTCCGAGGAGACGTCATCGAACTCATCCCTTCTTATGAAGATTATGGAATTCGCATTGAGCTGTTTGGGGACGAGGTCGAGGCAATCCATCAGTTTGACCCCCTGACAGGGGAGATCATCAAGAGCCACCGGCGCATCCCCATCTACCCGAATTCGCACTACGTTATCCCACGCCACCAGTGGGAATCCGCGGTGAAAAGCATTAAACAGGAGTTGGAGGAATTTCGCCTGGCTTTGGAGAAAGAGGGGCGGCTTCTTGAAGCACAACGCATTCATCAGCGCACCCTGTTTGATCTCGAAATGATCAAGACGGTTGGCTACTGCCGTGGGATTGAGAACTATTCGCGCCACCTTACAGGACGGCATCCGGGTGAACCACCTCCCACGTTACTGGATTATCTGCCTCCAGACGCACTGCTTTTCATTGACGAAAGCCACGTCACAATTCCTCAAGTTCGTGGCATGTACAAGGGCGACCGGTCTCGAAAACTCAACCTCGTGCAATACGGCTTCCGCCTCCCTTCCGCTCTGGATAACCGGCCTTTGAACTTTGCTGAGTTCCAGAGTCGCGCCCCCCAGATGATTTACGTTTCTGCCACTCCGGGGTCCTACGAACTGGAGCAGTGTAGTGGAGAGGTCGTAGAGCAGATTATTCGACCGACTGGCTTGATGGATCCGGAAATCGAGGTACGCCCTGTCAAAGGCCAGATTGATGAATTACTGGAAGAGATTCGCGAAAGGGCAGACCGTAAAGAGCGGGTACTGGTCACAACGCTGACCAAGAGAATGGCTGAAGAGTTGACCGAATATTATACCGAACTAGGAGTAGCGGTCCGCTATCTGCACTCTGAGATCGATACCCTGGATCGAGTGAAGATCTTAAAGGATTTGCGGTTGGGAAAATTTGACGTTCTGGTTGGGATCAATCTTCTTCGGGAAGGATTGGATCTGCCTGAGGTCTCCCTGGTCGCCATTCTCGACGCCGACAAAGAAGGATTTTTGCGAAGTGAGACCTCTTTGATCCAGACAGCAGGCCGTGCAGCTCGAAACGTCCACGGTCGGGTCATTCTTTTTGCAGACCGAACAACTGGATCGATGGCAAAGGCTATCGAAGAAACCCGTCGCCGCCGAACCGTCCAACAAAGGTACAACGAGGAACACGGAATTACTCCCGAGTCCATTCTCAAACCCGTGGACACAACACTACTCGAGATGACAGGGCTGGATTACTACGAGATCCCCGTGGTATCTGACGAGTTCGAACGGTATTCTTCTCCGGAAGCGATGAAAAAGGAGATTCGGGAGTTGGAGGCCAAAATGAGAAAGGCGGCACGGCGATTCGAATTCGAAAAGGCAGCTGAATACCGTGACCGCGTCAAGCATTTAAGGCAGATGCACCTCGACTTTTTGGATACTGGCGTATGAAGATTCCTCTACCCTCTTCCGTTCGGGGCGAGCTGAGTCTCCCCGGCGATAAATCGATATCTCATCGCTATGCCATTCTGGGAGCGATGGCCCGGGGCAAGACAACCATTCTGAATTATCCGAGCAGTCAGGATTGTAGGGCTACCTTGAACTGTGTCCGGGCCATGGGTGTGGATGTACGCCAGGACGGCCACCGGGTGGAGGTGCTGAGCCAGGGATGGAGACAGTTTCGCCAGCCTGAGGAAGTGTTGGACGCTCAGAATAGTGGAACCACCATTCGTCTCGTGTCCGCATTACTGGCCGGCGGCAAATTTGTCTCCACCATTCAGGGGGACGATTCACTCAATCATCGCCCCATGAAGCGCATTATCATCCCCCTGACCCAGATGGGAGCGAAAGTTACCGCATGCAACGAACAGTATCCCCCACTGGTGATTCAGGGGAGACGTCTGCAGGGAATTCGCTACCTCCTGCCAGTTGCCAGCGCGCAGGTCAAGTCATGTGTCTTACTGGCCGGGTTGATGGCACAGGGAGAAACCACCGTAGTGGAGCCGGTTTCCTCCCGCGACCATACGGAACGGGCTCTTCCCTTTTTTGGAGTCCAGCTGAGACAGCAGGATCGCGAATTGACGGTGCCTGGAGACGCGTCGCCCCGAGGCGCCCACATTCGTGTCCCCGGAGACTTTTCCGCAGCCGCCTATTTCCTCATTGCCGCTCTCCTGCTGCCGGGTTCCGAGCTCACCTTACGTGAGGTGGGAGTGAACCCTTCCCGCACCGCGCTCCTCAAACTGCTGAAGGAAGCGGGAGCAAGGATTGAAGAGAGCCGGCATGAAGAACGCAATGCCGAACCCACTTGTGATCTAACCGTTCATTACAGTCGCGAAGTGCTGGAGAGGTTCCCTTCTGAGATTGGTAGTGACCGGATTCCAAATCTGATCGACGAGATTCCGATTCTGGCAGTCTTTGGCACCCGGTTGAAGCACGGTCTCGCAATACGGGGAGCAGAGGAACTGCGGAGAAAGGAGTCGGATCGAATTCATTCCACAGTCTCCAATTTGAGAAGCTTGGGGGTAAAGGTAGAGGAATTTTCCGGCGGTTTTTTCGTAGGGCCTCGCCAGCGCATTCTGGGAGGAAAGGTTCAGACCTTCGCTGATCATCGAATTGCGATGGCCTTCACGATTGCGGGCCTGATCGCCGAGGGAGAAGTGAAGCTGGACCAGCCCGACTGCACCACCATCTCCTTCCCAGGGTTTTTTGAAAGCCTACAGTCCATCTGCAACTAAATGCTGAAACACGTCTACCTGGTAGGGTTCATGGGAAGCGGAAAATCGACGATCGGTCCTCTGTTGGCGAAACAGATGGAGCGTGACTTCCACGACCTGGACAACCTGATCGAGAAAGAGCAGAAAATGACTGTTCCCGAGATCTTCGAGTCGAAAGGAGAATCCTTCTTTCGTGAGCTCGAGTCGAATCTACTGGTACGAACGAACGACTTTCCTTCTTCGGTGATCTCCTTGGGAGGGGGAGCTTTTTCAAGCTGCTCTAACCGCGACGTCGTCGCGAGTGTCGGGGTATCGGTATGGCTGAAGATCCCCTTTCGACTGGCGGAGGAACGCTGCAAAACGGTCACGAACCGGCCGCTGGCACTCGATCCTCGACAATTTGAGTCCCTCTTTTACGATCGAGAGCAGTACTATCAGTTGGCGGATATCCAGATAGCGGTCCGGGGAAAGGAGCCGCTGCCGATTTGCACTGAGATCCAAGAAAAACTGCAGGGGAGGATACCTTAATGGCATGGATTGAAACTGTTTCCGAGAAGGATGCGAAAGGGGCTCTTAAACGCCACTATGACAATGCCGCTAAACGGGCTGGAAAGGTCTTCAACATTGTCAAGATTTCGAGCCTGAAACCCAAAATTCTGCAAAGCTCAATCAACTTCTACCTAACCCTCATGCATTCCCCGGGGCGACTCTCTCGAGCGCAGCGGGAAATGATCGCCGTAGTGGTTTCGGCGACCAACAACTGTTTTTACTGAGTGGAGGCGCACGGGGAGGATCTCCGTTCCGCCATAGATGATCCGACACTCGTTGAGATCTTGAAAAGGGACTATACTCAGGCCAGGCTTTCCTCCAGCCATCGGGCCATGTTGGAGTTTGCTCGCAAACTTTCTCAGACTCCCGATCAGATGTCTCGGCACGATTTGCGGCAACTCGCAAAGGAAGGCTTTGACGACCTCGCGATTTTGGAAATTGTCCACATTGTGGGCTATTTCAACTACATTAACCGAGTTGCGGATGCTCTGGGCGTAGACCCGGAGCCGGACTGGAGCCGGGAAAGCTAACCGGCTGATGAAACACCGCAACCTGGAATCTGAAACCTGGAACCTCGAACTTGGAACCTGGAACCCGGCTGCTACGTTACAATGGTTTAGATGAGCGACGGGGCCAGCCGTAATATGAAAGACAACAAAGACGAGCCAAACTTTCAGGTTACCGATCGCCGGTTTTGGGCTGAGGATGAATCCGCGACCGACAAGGCTTCTGTTCCGGAGCGAAAGTACCCGTCCGTTGTCGAAGAGCTGAAAGCGCGCACGGAGCTGGCCGAGCGAAAGCTCAAAGAGAAAGTGCAAAAGCTGGAAAAAGAGAATGAGGCCTTTCGAGCCAGACTCGTCAAGGATATGGACAAGCGGCTGGAGCGAGAGAAGCCCCGACTCTTCGGTGACCTCCTGGAGGTGCTGGATAACCTAGAACGTGCCTTGCAGGCCGCCGAAGACGGTTCTTCTCCGCAGCCGGCCCGTTTGGAAGGCCTGAGGGCAGGAGTCAGGTTGAATCTCGATCTCTTCCTGGGCAAGCTCAAAGCCGCGGGAATCGAACCCATTGAGGTTCTGAACCAACCATTTGATCCTCAGGAATCAGAAGCGGTGGGCATGCTCTCAGTAGAAGATCCGGCTCTTGACCAGTGTGTGGTCGAAATGGTGCAACGAGGTTTCCGTTACGGAGACCAGTTGCTTCGCCCTGCCAAGGTCCGGGTGGGACATTATGTGGAAGCTCCGAATTCCGAACCAATGACAACTGACAGATGACCACTAACCGGTCCACCACTTGTCAGTAGCGGAATCCGCGTAGGATTCCGTTGAGGCTTTGGGTCGGAACGCTAGCCTGCATTTCTCATCACTGCTCGTCACGAAGCGGTGGAAGGGCCGGCCTGACAAGGCGCGCGACCGAGGCCCCCGGAGACGTACTCATGCAGTACGTCGAGGAGGCCGAATGAGCGCAACGCAGTCAGGCCGGATGATTTCTTCACTTCGCTCAGGTGAAGGCGACGCCAATGCAGTAGAGGGGTGATGAGAAATGCAGGCTAGTACAATGACTGACCAGCCCACCAGTGGTCAGTTGTCAGCGGTTTCGTCAGGTCTTCCTAGTATTCTTCCTCCATGGTCATTCTGGGCGTGGACCCCGGGAGTCGGGTGACGGGGTTTGGTGTGATTTCAGCCCAACGAAATGGCTTCCATTGCCTGGAATACGGTGCCATATCGAGTAAAAAGGAACAGTCTTTTCCGGAGAGGCTGAGAAAAATTCATGGCGAACTGCAGAATTTGATCCAGCATCATTCACCCTCGGTAGTCGTGGTTGAGGACTTGTTTCATGCGCTCAATGTCCAGAGTGCACTCAAGCTTGGCCACACCCGAGGTGTGGTATTGCTGGCAGCGGCGCAAGCGTCCGTGCCTCTGTTTAAATATTCGCCAACACAGGTCAAAAAAGCGGTGGTGGGCTATGGAAGAGCCGACAAGCACCAGGTCCAGCTTATGGTGCGCACTCTTCTCAATCTCAAAGAGAATCCTCAACCCCACGACGCCGCCGATGCGCTGGCGGTCGCCCTGTGCCATACTTTTCGAAACGGCCGAATCTCCGGCAAGCAGGCAAACGAGCAATAGAACGTTGGGTCAGTTGTCAGTCGTTTCCAGTTGTCGAAAAAGAAGACCAAAAGGGAATTGAGGAAAACTATTCACTCCTCGTTCCCGGCATCTCATTCTCTCCCCCAGGAGCAACTGCGATAGCTTCCATCTCTGTTTCGTCGATGTCGAAGTTGGAGTAAACGTTTTGAACGTCATCGTGATCTTCCAATATCTCGATCAGCTTCAGAGTGGCTTGGGCGTCCCTGCCCTCGACATGAGCAGCGTTCTGGGGAACCATCGTTAACCCGCCGGACCGAATGGGCATGCTGGCGGCCTGCAAAGCCTCCTTGACTCCCCCAAAGGCTTCAACGGGAGCATAGATGGCAAAGTCATCTCCCTCAATCTGAATATCCTCGGCACCAGACTCCAGGGTTACCTCCAGCAACTCCTCCTCAGACACATCCGCTTGGGCGACCCGAAGGCAACCCCTTCTCCCGAACATCCAGTTCACGCAGCCTGTCTCACCCAGGCTTCCACCATTCTTCGAAAAAATATGGCGAACCTCTGAGACGGTGCGATTCTTGTTGTCGGTCAGTGTCTCCACCAGCACTGCCACACCTCCTCGACCGTAGCCCTCGTAGGTGACTGGCTCAAAGCTCTGTCCTGGCAGTTCGCCAGTACCTTTCTTGATGGCACGCTTGATATTGTCTTGGGGCAGGTTAGCTGCTCTGGCCGCTTGAAGTGCAGTTCTCAGTCTTGGATTGGAATCGGGATCCCCACCTCCCATTCGTGCCGCCACGATGATCTCCTTGGTCACCCTGGTGAATATTTTTCCCTTCTTTGCATCGGTGGCAGCCTTCTTGTGTTTGATAGAATGCCATTTGGAGTGCCCTGACATACGCTTCTTCCGATTGGATCATGCATTTTATCACCACCGCACCGCCACTGCTACTGTTGATCATTGACCATTGACCATTGACCATTGACCAAATATAAAATTCTCCTCCAATACAACGGCTGCCGCTTTGCAGGCTGGCAAGCCCAGAAGAATCAGAAGACGGTCCAGGGCACTGTCACGGACGCACTGAGAACTCTTACTGCAGAAAACGTCACAGTGGTGGGCGCCGGGCGAACCGATGCAGGCGTTCATGCGCTGGGGCAAGTGGCCCACTTTCGACTCAAAGAGAAGAGGGATTCCCAAAGCCTTCACCGAGCTCTCAATGGCCTCCTGCCCTGGGATATTCGAATTCTCCGAGTCAGCACTGTGGGTAAGGACTTTCACGCCCAGAAAGACGCCCTCAAGAAGCGATACGAATACCGCATTTATAATGGGCACGTCCTCTCTCCTTTCCTGAAAGGATACGTCTACCATGTTTTCAATCCTTTGGATTGCGATGTGATGCAGCGAGCCTGCGAGCTTTTGCGCGGCCACCATGACTTCAGTGGTTTTGCGGCGACATCCACCACGGTCAAGAATCGTCACCGCAAGTTGCTCCTCTCCTCTCTAAAGAAGAGAGGAGGTCTCATCCTTTACCGAGTCGAAGCGGATGGCTTTCTTCACCACATGATCCGCAACATCGTGGGGACCCTACTTCAGATCGGTGCAGGAAAGAGGTCTCCCAAAGACGTGGCCAGTATCCTGCTCTCCAGGGATCGACGAAACGCCGGCCCCACAGCCCCCGCACATGGCCTCTTCCTGGTGCGAATCTGGTACTGAGTGCCGGCCTATGGTAGATTAGGTGCCCGAGGCGGTTTCATGAGTACATTGCTGAAAAATTTTGAAACAGCCTTGGATCCCAGCAGTCCGGAAGCCTCACTGATCGGCCGCTTGAACCCCAACCGGCTCCCCCGCCATATCGCGGTGATTATGGACGGTAATGGTCGCTGGGCGGCACAGCGTAGATTGCCCCGTGTGGCGGGGCACCGGGCCGGGATCGATTCCGTCAAAGCAACCATCGAAACCTGTGCCCGGCTGGGGATTTCCGTACTGACCTTGTACGCCTTTTCGGCTGAAAACTGGAAGCGCCCTCCCAGCGAAGTGGACACCTTGATGAACTTGCTCAGGGAATATTTGCAGAAAGAGCTGCACGCTCTTCAGGAAAACGACATCTGTTTTCGAGCCATCGGACGCATCCTTGAATTGCCTTCAGCAGTTCAGGAAGAGCTGAAACATGCGGAGAAAAATACCGTCTCCAACAGGAGAATGAAGCTCGTCATTGCCCTCAACTATAGTGGGCGGCTGGAGCTGGTGGATGCGGTCAACCAGCTTCTCAAACAGGGAGCACGTTATCCGATTCAAGAGGATGACATAGGGAAAAGTCTCTACACGGGAGATCTGCCAGAACCGGATCTCCTCATCCGGACCAGTGGAGAGATGCGCGTCAGCAACTTTCTCCTTTGGCAAATCGCCTACGCCGAAATCTACGTAACCGACACCCTGTGGCCCGATTTTCGCGAAAGCCACCTTCTGGAAGCGATTCTCGACTTCCAGCAACGCGAACGCCGTTATGGAGGAATCCAGTCGGCTCTCCTACAAAACCGCTGATGATCCGACGTGTCGCCACTGCGACAGTCCTGATCCCACTTACTATTCTTTCCATCCTCTATTTACACTCCCTTCTTTTCTTGCTGTTGGTGGATGTGATTCTGCTCCTCGCCTTGCTTGAACTGTCTCGAATATTCTCCCCACACGGCATGGCCGTTTCCCGGCTCACTGTTTTCATGACCCTTTTACTCCCCTGGGTATGGACCTACCAGACTGATCTGGTCCCGGCCCATCTGCTGCTCACGACCCTTATGGTCTCCAGCCAATGTGTGATCCAAACCCGTGACATGAAATCGGGATTGCCTTTCGCATCGGGGAACCTTCTCGCCCTACTCTATCTAGGTTTGCCTCTTTCCCTGGCCCCCCTGCTGAAAAGCAACGCGCCTCGGGAACTCCTGATGATCCTTCTGCTCACCTTTGTAGCTGATGCGGGAGCTTTTTTAGTGGGAAGGAGCTGGGGCAGGCATAAGGTGGCAAAACGCATCAGCCCTCAAAAATCCCTGGAGGGTTGCCTGGCCTCGCTCGTTCTGTCTGCATCAGCCGCGATTCTCCTGGGGCACCTCCTTTTTCCCGATTGGCCGGTACCCTCCCTCCTACTTATCGGTGTGGTCCTGGCTGCAGCCGGCACCATAGGCGACCTTTTTGAATCGCTGCTGAAGCGAGCTTCCGGCTTCAAGGACAGCTCCAATCTAATCCCTGGTCATGGAGGTGTTCTGGATCGCCTCGACAGCTTCCTTTTCACCCTTCCTGCCTACTATCTACTCTCTCTTCTGATAAAATGAGCACCGCCAGATGAAGAAGTTGTCCATCCTGGGCTCAACCGGCTCCATTGGGCAGAACGTTTTAGGTCTGGTGGATCTTTATCCCGATCGCTTTAAGGTGGTCGCCCTGGCCGCTCGTTCTCGGGGGGATCTGCTTTACCAGCAGGCACGAAAGTACCAACCTCACACGGTGGCCCTTTTTCACGACCAATCCTCCCAACGCCTGAAGGAACAGCTTCCTGAGATCAAGGTTCTTTCAGGACCGGAAGGCGTGATTGAAGTGGCTTCTCATCCCGATGCGGAGATGGTTGTGGCGGGAATCAGCGGAGCTGCAGGATTGCTGCCCACCTATCGGGCCATCGTGGAGAAAAAAAATGTTGCCCTGGCCAACAAGGAAACATTGGTCATGGCGGGCGAGTTGATTATGCCCCTTGTGAAAGCCAACCGCACCAATCTTCTTCCCGTCGACAGCGAGCACAGTGCCCTGCACCAATGTCTGCGAGGCTCACCAAAACAGGAGGTTCGCCGCCTGCTGTTAACCGCCTCGGGAGGGCCTTTTTTCCGCAAGAGCAAGGAGCAACTGAGAGAGGTCACGGTAGAGGAAGCATTGAACCATCCCACCTGGCAAATGGGTCCCCGCATCACCGTGGATTCGGCAACCTTAATGAATAAAGGCTTGGAAGTCATCGAGGCTCACCATCTTTTCCAGGTGCGATCAGACCAAATCTCCATAGTCATCCATCCCCAGTCGACAGTGCACTCCTTGGTGGAATTCATCGACGGCACCCTGTTGGCCCAGATGAGCATCACGGACATGAAATCAGCAATTCTCTATGCGCTGTCTTATCCCCAGCGGTGGGAGTCGAATCTACCTGCTTTGGACCTGTTCGCTCTCTCCTCGTTGGAGTTTTTCCCACCCGACGGGGACAAGTTCCCTTGCATTCGACTGGCTCGGGAATCCCTGGAGCGGGGACAAACCTATCCGACTGCCCTCAATGCAGCCAATGAAGTCGCGGTCCAATTTTTCCTGGAAGGACGTATTGGCTTCTCTGCCATTGCGCAGATCATTGAAGAGGTCTTGAACAAACATCGAGCCTCTCCCGTACCTCAGTTAGAAATCATCCTGGAAGCGGACCAACAGTCCCGACAGGAAGCTCGCAAGGTGGTTGAGACTCTGGCCACCCACTGACCTGCATTTCTCATCGCCACTCTACTGCATCGGCGTCGCCTTCACCTGAGCGAAGTGAAGAAACCATCCGTCCTGACGGTGCGCTCCGTCAGCCTCCTCGACGTACTGCACGAGTACGCCTGCGGGGGCCGGTGTTAATGCTCACTGAGAACCGTAGTTTTTTGGACACCCGCCGGTAGTTAACTCAACATCATCCGCACCGCAGGTGCGTGTTTCATCATCCGCGCTTGAAAAGCGCGGGGCCATTTTTTCCTGAACAGTTGGTGTAGTGTCTGGGGGCCAAAGGTGGAAAGGACCTCGACCCTTTGACCGAGAATCGAGGTCCGGTTGTGGCAACCCCGTTACAAGTGGAGAACCACCGCAGACTTCATTGTAGCCTGTCATGATCCTGGGCTGTTGTCCAGTTCCGCCGGGACTGGACTATGGCCGATCCGCTGGTTGTTTTCCGCCTCCGCTCGTGCCGCGCTGCAGGCTGCGGTGCACTGTTTTGGATCTGTCGCCGTTGCGGCCGAGGCCATCGCTATTGCAGTGTGCGCTGTCGGCAACAAGCGCGCCGCCAGCAGTGCCGGGAAGCCAATCGGCGGCATCAACAGTCCCCCGGGGGGCGACTGGATCATCGAGACCGTCAGCGCGCGTATCGGCGGCGGCCGGAGCGCGTGACGGATCAAGGTAGACGCGAGGATCGCATCTTCGTCAGCATGGCTGCCGTAGCCTCCCTCCAGTTCTCCCTGCCGGGAAAGGAGGGGGAGCCTCGAAAGGAGCGCCATGTCCCATCCCATGGGGAGCGTCCCCGCCGTTTTCGGGTTCGCTGTGTCGTGTGTGGTCGGTCCGGCCACTGGATCCATCTGTTTCGGGAAGGAGGGTGAAGCATGATCGATCGAGAACTGCTCGCCCGAATCCGCCATCTTTTCCATGCCGAACATTGGAAGATCGGGACCATTGCTGATCACTTGGGGCTTCACTGGGAGACCGTGCGCCAGGCTCTCCAGACCGATCGCTTCAATCGCCAGAAGATGGAACGGCCCCGTCTGACCGATCCCTACCTTCCCTTTATCCGAGAGACCCTGGAGCGCTACCCTCGGCTTCGTGTCACGCGTCTGTTCGAGATGCTGCGCGCCCGGGGCTACACGGGCTCGGTCGTGCAGTTGCGGCGCGTGGTGGCCACGCTGCGCCCCACCCCTCGGGAGGCCTTCCTGCGTCTGCGGACCTTCCCGGGGGAGGCGGGTCAAGCCGACTGGGCGCACTTCGGTAAAGTCCGGGTGGGCCGTGCCGAGCGCATCCTGTCCTGCTTTGTGTTCACCCCCTCCTATTCGCGGGCGCTGTTTCTGGAGTTTTGTTTTGACCAGCAAATGGAAAACTTCCTGCGCGCTCACATCCACGCCTTCGAAGACATCGGTTGTCCACGCCCCATCCTGTACGACAACACCAAAAGCGTCGTGTTGGAACGTCGGGGCGAGGCTGTTCACTTTCATCCGCGCCGGTTGGAGCTGGCCGCCCATTATCACTTTGCGCCACGCCCCTGCCACCCCTACCGGGCTTCCGAGAAAGGGCGCGTCGAAAGAGCCATCTCCTATGTGCGCCATTCCTTCTTCGCCGCCCGTCCCTTTAGCACGCTCTCAGACTTCAACCGTCAAGCGCTCCTCTGGCGCGACCAGGTAGCGCATCGTCGGCCCTGGCCCGGCGGCGATGGGCGCACCGTCGAGGAAGTGTGGGAAGAAGAAAAAGCCTTCCTTCTTCCCTTGCCGGCTCATCGCCTGGAAACCGATCTGGTTCTGCCGGTCCGCTCCCGCAAAACCATCTACATCCGTTTTGATTTAAACGACTATTCGATCCCGCCTTCGGCCGTGGGCCGGCCCCTGACACTGGTGGCCTCCGAGCAGACGGTGCGCATTTTGGACGGAAGCACCGAGATCGCCCGCCATCTCCGCTCCTATGACCGCCACGACGTCCGCACCGATCCGGCTCACCAGGAAGCGCTGCTGGCCGCCGTTCCGGAAACGGAAACCTTGCTGGACGAGGCCTTTCAGCGCGGAGAGCCCACCGGCCGCCAGATGGCCAAGCTGGTGGAACTCTTGGATCTCTATGGGGCCGAAGAGCTGCAGGCGGCGGTGCGTGAAGCCCTGCAACGGGGCACCCCGCGCGCCGCCTCGGTGGCCTTTCTGCTGGGCCGGCGCCAGCGCGCTCAGGGGCGAAAGGCGCCTCTACCCATTGAGTTGCGCCAGCGTCCCGAACTGGAGGACCTCTATGTCCAATCCCATAACCCGGAGACCTATGACGAACTGGCTTCCGATGACGACGAATCCTGATCTGATGCAGCTTTTGCACAAGACCGGTCTGGTGACGCTCGCCGGTGAGCTGGAGGATTTTCTGGCCCGCGCCACCAAGGGGCGCTGGTCCCCCCGTCAGATCTTGGAGGAACTGGCTCGTCGGGAGCATGAGGAGCGAGCCCAACGCAGTCTCAAGCGGCGTCTGCGCCTGGCCAAGATCGGCCGCTTCAGGCCGATGGATGACTTTGACTGGAACTGGCCGACCCGGATCGACCGGGAAGTCATTGAGCGCGCCTTTACCCTGGACTTTATCCAGGAAGGCCGCAACCTCATCTTACTGGGTACCAACGGCCTGGGAAAAACCATGATCATCAAGAATCTGGCTTACCAGTCCGTCCTGGCCGGCTACTCTGTGCTCTTTCGAACCGCCTCGGAGATTCTCGACGACCTGCAATCGGAGGCGCCGGAACTGCAGCGCCGCAAGCTGAAAAAATACGCGCGCCCGCAGGTGCTCTACCTAGATGAAGTCGGCTGTCTCACCTACGACAGTGAGGCCGCCGACCTGCTCCATGAAATCGTCAACCGGCGCTATGAGTGCCGGTCGCTCGTGCTGACCTCCAACAAAGCCTTTAAGGAGTGGAATAGCGTCTTTCCCAATCCGGCTGCTTGATTGCGCTTCTGGACCGTCTCACCCACCATGCTGACGTCACTGTGATGGAGGGGCAAAGCTACCGCGTGCGGGAAAGCGAGCAGGAAGCGGCCGCCCGTCGCAAGAAAACAAGATGAGCACTCCCGTCCAGCGTCGCGCTCATATCCAGACCCTCTTGGCGGATTATCTCGAACTTCCCCATACGCCCACTCGAGCACGCCCGCCGGATCGGCGACTCGCCGCTCACTTCTATGACCGCGCTATCCCTCTGGCCACCGTCCAGGATGCCTTCCTGGTGGCGACCAGCCGCCGTCTTTTCCGAGACCCAGCGCTTCCTCGACTTTCTCCCATTCGCTCCCTTTACTACTTCCTCCCCATTGTCGAAGAGTTGCTTCAGTATCCGCTCCCCCACGGTTACGCTCAGTATCTCGGTCTCAAATCGACCCATGGTGTTGGCGCTGGCGGCCTTCTTCTTGTCCATCTTCTTCCCGGTGATCCTCCGCATAGTCGGATCCACCGATAGACGATGGGCATCGTTGACATCTTCATAGCCAGCCAGTCGACTGTATACCGATTGGCGCAGCAACGACGCCAGGTCGTGCTGGATGTTACGCCCTGTCCGCGAATCGCGAAAAACAGAGGGAACACTATCGAATAACACCAACGCTTCGTCCAAATCACGATAGGCGAGAAGCCCAGCATCCGAGGTGACCTTAGCCCCATGAAATTCAAGCCTCAAACTGCCATCAAAACTGGCCTTCAAACCTTTACCCTTTGGGTCAGCCATTTCTTGCTCCCTTTATGCTCTATATCTACTTTAATTATAGTAGTTTACATCGATTAAGGCAAGCAATCTTGGTGTCCTATATGGTGAATGGGGGCTAAGTACTCCCTTTCATAAATACGGTAACGTATGCGGATGGGTTTTGCGAGGTGAGGTCGCGAAGCGACCTCGGCTCAAAGCTCCCTCCGCAAATGATATGTTATTCCTGGGACAGGACACTAGCTCGAGGAGGAGACCGTTCGACAGGCTCGGCTGAGTCTGGCCAAACCGTCCGCTGTTTCCTCTTCCGTCACCAGCATCTGGGGAGCGACGCGGGCGACATTCCCGTGAAGCCCACCGATTCCGATCAAAATCCCTTCTTCTCGTGTCGCTTCCAGAAGCGCGCCGGCCTTCTTGGGGCTGGGTTCTTTGGTGGTACGGTCTTCCACCAGCTCGATCCCCTGCATCAGACCCATCCCACGAACATCTCCAATCCAGGGATGCTCTTCGTAGAGAGCTTCGAGGCCCTCGCGCAGCTGCTTTCCCCTCTCGGCCGAACGTTTCCGTACATTTTCCCGCTCCATCACGTTGAGGGTTGCGTCGACCGCACTCATACAGATGGGATTCCCACCGAAAGTGGAAATGGTCTTCCCTTTCCAGGCCTCAGCGATCTCATCCCTTGTCGTCGTGGCTCCCACCGGTAACCCGCTGGCAATCCCCTTTGCCATCACCATGATGTCCGGCTCTACTCCCCAGTGTTCAATCCCGAACCATTGGTCTCCCGTGCGTCCAAATCCCGTCTGCACCTCGTCAATGATCAAAAGCCCTCCATATCTATGGATGATTTCTGCCGCCCGCTGAAAGTAACCAGGCGGAGGAACGATGAACCCCCCCAAACCCTGGATCGTCTCGGCAAAGAAGGCAGCCGGCCTACCGCTGGTTGTGGTCACAATGACATCTTCCAGGTCTCTGGCGAACTTCTCGGCACAGTCATCATGAGGAGGGCCAAAGGGACAACGGTAGCAGTACGGAGAGATTGCATGCTTGACCCAGGGAATGGCGGAAGAAAGGGGTCGCCACACGGCCTGTGCCGTCATGTTGGTACCCAGCACACTACGTCCCGAGTAGGCGTAGCGAAGAGCGACGATCTCATCTCTCCCGGTGTACATCCGTGCCAGCATGATGGCCGTCTCCACAGCCTCCGTTCCACTGTTGGTAAAGAAGGTTTTTCTGAGGGCTCCTGGTGCGATTTCCGCAAGGCGGCGAGCCGCATTCGCCTGCGGCTCATTAAGGTAAAGGCTGGAGACATGACCCACCAGACTCGCCTGCCGCTGAACTCTCTCCACTACTTCCGGATGGCAGTGACCCACCGAGGTACTCAGGATGCCGCTGAAAAAGTCGAGATATTCGTTTCCCTCCGAATCCGTGACGAAGGTTTCTTTTCCCTTCACGAGAACGAGCGGATCTTTGTAGTACGGCTTTTGACACGGGAACAGGTATTCCTCGCTCCCGCCTCGAACCGCTTCCGTTAGATCTTCCTTAGTCGCCACTGCTTGTGTCTCAGAGTCTTTCATTTCTCCTCCTCATCAGCTTATGCCGGCAAACCCTATGAGAGGGACCCGGCCTTACCTGACGAACCGGCCCATGAAGGTCCATTCCGATCGGCGCCGAGATCCATCTTTTCGGGTCATTCGTACCAGTGAATGTTTTTACGAGTTTTTTTAGACTGGAAGCCCCAACCTGGAACTTGGAACCTGGAACCGATCCTCTCAGGCCAGGACTTTCTTCACCAGCTTGCCTTCCACGTCGGTCAGGCGGAACCGGCGACCCTGGAACTTGAAGGTCAGTTTCGTGTGATCGATGCCCAGAGAATGCAGAATTGTTGCGTTCAAATCGTGAACGTGGACTGGATCCTTAGCGATGTTATAAGAGTAATCGTCGGTTTCGCCGCAGGTCACTCCAGGCTTGATGCCGCCCCCAGCCATCCAGATGGTAAAGCAGCGAGGGTGGTGATCGCGGCCGTAGTTCGTGCTGGTCAACCGACCCTGGCAATAGATGGTGCGACCAAACTCGCCTCCCCAAATGATCAGCGTGTCCTTCAACATGCCGCGCTGCTTGAGGTCTTTAACGAGTGCCGCCGTCGGCTGATCGGTTTCACTGCACCGCTTTCTGATATCTCTGGGAAGGTCATTGTGATGGTCCCATCCCCTGTGGTACAGCTGGATAAAACGGACGCCGCGCTCAGCCAGGCGCCGAGCCAACAAGGCATTGAAGGCAAAGGAACCCGGTTTTTGGCAATCGGGGCCGTACAGTTCTAAAATCGTTTTCGGTTCACCGGAAACGTCTGTCAATTCCGGGACCGCTGCCTGCATCCGATAGGCCAATTCATACTGGGCAATGCGTGTATTGACCTCGGGGTCACCCGCTTTCTTGAGTTGGATTGTATTCAGCTTGGCCAAATCGTCCAGCATGGCTCGCCGGGTGCAGCGGTCCAGGCCCGGTGGATTCGACAGATAAAGAACCGGATCAGTGGAGCCGCGAAACTTGATCCCCTGGTGCGAGGTGGGCAAGAACCCACTGCCCCAGAGACGGTCGTACAGCGGCTGTCCACCGTCCCCCGAGATCATCACAACGTAAGCCGGAAGATCTTCATTCTGGCTACCCAGTCCATAGGAGAGCCAGGCACCCAGGCTGGGTCGACCGGCCAGCTGGCTGCCGGTTTGCATAAAGGTAATACCCGGGTCGTGATTGATGGCCTCGGTGTGCATCGACTTGATAAAGGACAGATCATCCACAATCTGGGCGGTGTGGGGCATCAGTTCACTGACCCAGGCGCCGCTTTTGCCATGCTGAGCAAACTTGAAGATCGATGCCACCACCGGCAGGCTGGCCTGGGTGGCAGTCATCCCAGTGAGCCGCTGCCCCATACGCACGGAGTCGGGCAGCTCCTGCCCCGAAACCGCCGCCAGGTTGGGCTTGTAATCAAACAGGTCCATCTGAGAGGGCGCGCCAGACTGGCAGAGATAAATGACGCGTTTCGCCGTGGGTGCAAAGTGTGGAAGTCCGGGCAGCCCACCCGCAGTCTTATCCGAGGGACCGGGTGCTGCGAAAATCTCCGGGCAGAGCAGCGACGCCAAGGCCGCCGTTCCAATCCCCGTGCTGGCTCGGCCGAAGAACTGCCGACGGGTGAGTAGGAGTTGATATTCCAACAGGGGATCCATGACTCACTCCTTGGTGATCACCTCATCCAGGTTGAGAATCAAACCGGCCACCATAGTATAGGCCGCCAGTTCGCTCACGTCCAGCTGCTCGTTTCGCTCGAACTCACCAGTGGAGACCAGCTTCAAGGCCGCTTCCTTGTTCTCTTGATATCGATCCCGATTCCGATGAAAGCCGTTGAGGAGGAGTTCTTTTTCCTGAGATGTCGGCCGCCGGGCCGTAAGCAGCCGAAACCCGAGAGTAACCCGTTCCTCGGGTGTCGCTCCCCCTTCGCTCATCATGTGCTCCGCCAGCACCCGCGCCGCTTCCACGTATGTGACGTCATTCATCAAAGCCAGCGCCTGCAGGGGTGTGTTGGTGCGCTCTCGGCGCACAATGCACGTCTCGCGGGCGCCGGCATCAAAGGTCGTCATGGTGGGAGGTGGGACCGTGCGCTTCCAAAAGGTATACATGCTGCGCCGGTATAACTGGTCGCCATGGTCCTGCACATAGGTTCGTTCAGAGAGTTCTTCCCACAGTCCCGGCGGCTGATACGGTTTGACGGAAGGACCACCGATGGTGCCCTTCAGAAGGCCACTGGCCGCCAAGGCTTGATCACGGACCATCTCCGCCGGCAGCCTCAGTCGGGGAGCGCGGGCCAGGAGCCGATTGTCCGGGTCTTTCTGCAGCAGATGCTCACTGACCTTCGACGATTGTCGATACGTGGCGCTCATGACGATGCGCTTTTGCATGGCTTTGATGTCCCAACCACTGCCCACAAACTCCGTCGCCAGCCAGTCCAGCAGATCCTGGTGGCTCGGCAGCTCGCCCTGCGATCCAAAGTCCTCGGTGGTCTTCACCAGCCCTGTGCCGAAGTACATCTCCCAAAAGCGATTCACCGTAACGCGGCTGGTGAGCGGGTTGGACGGATCCACAAGCCACTGAGCCAGCCCCAGCCGATTGTCAGACGCCCCTTCCGGCAGGGGAGGAAAAATCCCGGGCACGCCGCGGGATACCTTCTCATCCGTCGGCTTGTCATATTCTCCGCGTCTCAACACGAAGGTCGGGCGCGGTTTCTCTGCTTCCTGCATCACCATAACCGTAGGAATACTTTCCTCCAGCTGCTCTTTCCTTTTGCTCACTTTCTTGAGGTGTTGGTAGGATCGCCTGATATGGGGCGGAGCTTCGTTTTCTACAAAGTAGGCGTCTATTTTCTGCGATTGCTGCCGGGTCCGCTCTGCCCGGGGGATTGCCAGGATTTCGGCAACCGATTCTGCGCTCGCGACCGCTTCAATCTCGGGTACTGACAACTCACGATCGTAGTAGCGGACATCGTCGATAGAACCCTTAAAGTATTTCTCCTCGTCTCCGACGCCGATCCGCAAGGGATTCTTTTTTACGTTGGGCAGCTCACCGGTGAATCCATCCAACAAGATCCGGACTTCTTGGAGCTCGCCATCCACGTAGATCTTCAGCCCTTTGGCCCTTTGGGAACCATCGTGGGTGATCATCACGTGGTACCAACGCTTCGGCGTCAGGCTCATTTCGGTCTCGAGACGGATCGAATCGTCAAGCCATCGCTGGCCCAGATTCACCCGAATCTTGCTGTCGCTCAAATGCAGACTAAAGAGCTGTGGTCTGAAGTCCTCTTCCATGATCGAAAAAATCCCGCCAGCTTGGGCGTCACTGGGGTAGATCCAGGCCCCAAAGGAAACCTTGTCCTTGGCGCCGAATGGAGCAACCTTTCCCACATCGACAAAGCGATGGCCGTCAAAACCAGCGGCCCGACCGATCTTTCCCGGTCCGTAAATCCCCGCCTCGGCATCAGACTCGACTGCCTTCGAATCGGCGGGCGCCGAAATCCAGGAACCGCTCCGATCGGCCTTCTTGTCGGTTGTGTCGCCGTCCAGCCCGAAACGGGCCACTAACCCATCGGAAATTGTCCAATCGATCGGAGCCGCAGCGGGAGCTGCTTCCCACGCCACCTGCGCGGCAGCTAACTCGTGCCTGACGTTGTTCAAGGCCCCTTGCGCCGACGCCAGTTCCCGCTCCAGGTCATCCAGTTCCCTCTGCATGCACGGCGTGGGAGCCTTGATGAAGGGCTCCGAGTTCCCGATCTTGTAGACGATGCCGCGCTCCGGCACATTGTTGAAAAATGCAAAGACCTGATAGAACTCTTTTTGCGCAATGGGGTCGTACTTGTGATCGTGACAGCGAGCGCAACCCAGGGTGAGCCCCAGCCATACCGTTGCTGTCGTGTTCACCCGATCGACGGCGTATTCGACCAGCCACTCTTCAGGAACCACACCGCCTTCCGAGTTGCTTCGATGGTTGCGATGAAAGCCTGTCGCGATCTTTTGATCGAGACTGGCTTCGGGCAGCAGATCTCCACCCAGCTGCTCGATCGTGAACTGATCAAAGGACAGATTCCTGTTGAATGCCTCAATGACCCAGTCGCGCCAGCGCCACATGTCTCGATCGCCATCCGTTTGATATCCGTGCGTATCGGCGTAGCGCGCCAAGTCCAACCACTGCATCGCCATTCTCTCCCCGTGGTGCGGAGACTGCAGCAGGCGATCGACCACTTTCTCGTACGCGTCCGGGGACCCGTCGGCCAGAAAAGCGTCCACTTCAGCAGGGGTAGGCGGGAGTCCGGTCAAATCCAGCGTCACCCGGCGCATCAACGTTTCCTTCACCGCTTCAGGAGAAGGCTGCAGTCCTTCACGCTCCAGGCGAGACAGAATGAAATGGTCAATCGGATTTCGCGGCCAGCTGCCATTCTTGACCTTGGGCAAGGGTGGCCGCTTGGGCGGGATGAAGGACCAATGCAGCCGCCATTCGGCGCCCTGGTCGATCCACTGACGAATGAGTTCGATCTGCTTCCTGGTCAGCTCCCTCCCCGACCAGGACGGGGGCATCAGCAGGGCTTCGTCTTCACTGTTGATCCGCTGGAACAGCCGGCTGCGGGAGGAGTCTCCAGGCGCGATGATCCGGTAGCCGCCACGGTCTTCGAATGGGCCCTCCCGGGTGTCCAGCCTCAGATCTACCTGCCGCGTTTTTTCGTCCGGTCCATGACAGGCAAAACAATTGTCCGAGAAGATGGGGCGGATACCGCGGCCGAATTCCACCAGCTTCGCGCCCGACCCGGCGGGCGCGGCAATCATAGGCTCCAGTAGAGCCAGGTAGAGAGCGAGGAGAGTGGCGGTAAAAATGCAGCAAGGAATGCGGGGTTTCAACAACTTATCCATAAATAAGATACCGTATTCTTTCTAGTTCCAGGTTCCAGATTCCAAACTACCCTACCCAACCTCTTCGAAATCATAACCCTCAAACCCTAAATCGGGCAAGAGGGAATCTGGAACTGGAGAAGCGGATCACCATCCTTACTTGTTGCCTGTGAGTCCCTTGGTGGGAGATAATCGACCAGAAGGGCACGAGTTGGAAAATGATCTGTGTGCTGGCGGTAATCTTGTATCTCGCCTCGCTCGTGGTGACTCCTGTCTGGGCACAGCATCCGCAACGGGTACCTGTTCCCAAGGACGCGCTCGATCCGCCGTGGTTGGAGAGCCGGCAACAGGCTCAATTGAGCACGGTGAACCAATTCAACGTGTTTTACGATTTCCGATTCACCGACCAGCTTGCGGAAAGTGGCATTCGATTCACTCACCAGATCGTGAACGACTCGGGTATGGATTACAGACCGGTCCATTACGATCACGGCAATGGCGTGGCGGTCGCCGACGTCGATGGAGACGGTCTCTACGACATCTACTTCACCAGCCAGATAGGGAGTAACGAACTGTGGAAGAACCTGGGCAAGGGTAAGTTCGAGAACATCACAAGGTCGGCGGGTGTGGCCGTGGCAGACCGGATCAGTGTCACCGCCTCCTTCGCCGATATCGAGAACGACGGCGATCCGGATCTTTTTGTCACCACCGTCCGGATGGGCAACCTCCTGTTTGAGAATGACGGAACCGGAGTGTTTGTTGACATTACCAAACAGGCCGGACTGGAACATGTGGGGCACTCGTCGGCTGCGGTTTTTTTCGATTATGACCGGGACGGTCTGCTGGACCTGTTTCTGACCAACGTGGGCGTATACACCCGAAATCGCAAGGGGCGAGGTGGATATTGGATTGGGTTTCAGAGCGATGCCTTCCGAGGTCACTTGAAGCCCGATCGCACGGAACGAAGCATCCTTTACAGGAACATGGGGGACAAGCGGTTTGTCGATGTGACCGAACAGGCGCGCCTGATAGATGAAAGCTGGAGCGGGGACGCCTCCCCGATCGATGCCAACAATGACCATTACCCGGACCTGTATGTCTTGAACATGCAGGGACATGACGAGTACTACGAAAACGTCGAAGGTAAATATTTTGTGAAGAAGAGCCGTGAGGTCTTCCCAAAAACCTCCTGGGGGGCCATGGGCATTAAGGTATTCGACTACAACAACGACGGCCTGATGGACATTTTCATCACCGATATGCATTCGGACATGTCCCAGCAGGTCGGGCCAGAGAGCGAAAAGCTGAAATCTCGGATGCAGTGGGAGGAATCCGTTCTGCGATCCGGTGGCAACAGCATCTTTGGTAATGCGTTTTTCAAGAATAGAGGCAACGGGAATTTTGAGGAGATCTCAGACCAGATCGGCACCGAGAACTATTGGCCATGGGGACTGAGTGTCGGTGACCTGAACGCGGATGGATACCAGGACGTATTCATCGCCTCAAGCATGAACTATCCATTTCGATATGGGGTCAATTCAGTTCTGCTGAACAACCGGGGTGAGAAATTTCTGGACAGCGAGTTCATCCTGGGGGTTGAACCGCGCCGGGATGGGAGAACGGCTAAGCCCTGGTTTGAACTCGATTGTTCGAGCCGGAACATGCTGCACCGCGATTGCAGGGGACGGTCTGGACATGTGGTGATCCTGGCGGCGTTAGGCACGAGATCCTCGGTGATCTTCGACCTGGATGATGACGGCGACCTGGACATCGTTACCAACGAGTTCAATGCCGAGCCGATGGTCCTGAAAAGCGATCTGTCGGAAAAGAAAGACATTCGCTATCTGAAGGTGAAATTGATCGGCACGGCTTCGAACAGGAGTGGGCTAGGCGCTTCGGTGACGGTCCGAGCCGGTTCACACTCCTACACCCAAGTGCATGACGGACAGTCCGGGTACCTTTCGCAGAGCCTTTATCCGCTTTACTTCGGACTGGAAGACGCTGACAAAGTAGACCAGATTGAGGTGTTCTGGCCCTCCGGCCGAAAGCAGACGGTTACTGGCCCCGTTGAGGTGAACCGGTTGATCGAAGTGAAAGAAGTGAAGGAAGAGTAAGCGTTCAAGGCGTCAGCCCTGGGTGGGGGCATGAGTTGGAAAATGATCTGTGTGCTGGCGGTAATCTTGTTACTCGGCTTGCCGGCCGGTGGCGTTTTCGCCGAGCAGACGTCCTGGGAAGAGTATAGTGCCTCCGGAAAAAAGGCGAGAGAACAGGGCCGCTATGAAGAGGCCGAGCGCCTCTATCTGGCTGCCCTCAAGGAGGCGGAAACATTCGACCTCCAAGATCGCCGTCTCACCGACAGTCTCAACAATCTGGCCTCTCTCTACCATGTTCAGGCGAAGTATGCCCAGGCGGAGCCACTCTACCGGCGCTCCCTGGTCATAGTGGAGAAGGTTCTAGGCCCCGCGCACCCCGAAGTGGCCGCCAGCCTGAACAACCTAGCGTCCATCTACCACGAACAGGGCAAGTACGCCGAGGCGGAGCCGCTCTACCAGCGCTCCCTGACCACCATCGAGAAGGTGACGGGGTCCGATCACCCGTATGTGGCTATCAGCCTCAATAATCTGGCAGAGCTCTACCGTGCCCAGGGCAAGTACGCTGAGGCGGAGCCACTCTATCGCCGCTCTCTGACCATCATCGAGAAGGTGGCGGGGTCCCAGGATCCGTATGTGGCGAAGAGCCTTTACAACCTGGCTTCCCTTTATCACCTTCAGGGTCGCTACGAGGAGGCAGAGCCGCTCTACCAGCGGGCACAGGCCGTCCTGGCCCCGCTGGGACCGGAGCATCCAGACCTCGCGACCAACCTCGACGGCCTCGCCGAGCTGTACCGCGCTCAGGGTCGGCACGCTGAGGCGGAGCCGCTCTACCGGCGGGCCTTGGCTATTCACGAGAAGGCTCGAGGACCGGACCACACCAGCGTGGCCCAGACCCTGAACAACCTGGCGGAACTCTACCGTGAGCAGGGCAAGGTTGACCAAGCAGAGCCACTCCTGCGTCGCTCCCTGGCCATTGTGGAGAAGACCCGAGGGCCGGAGCATCCGGACGTTGCCACAGTCCTTCACCGTCTGGCGCACGTCTACCGTGTCCAGGCTGACGATGCCGAGGCGGAGCGGCTTTACCTGCGGGCGTTAGCTGTGAGCGAGAAGGTCCTGGGGGCAGAGCATCCCAATGTGGCCGCCACCCTCAACGACCTGGCGTCCCTCTACGAGTCACAGGGTCAGTACACTCAGGCAGAGCCACTCTACCGGCGCTCCCTGGCCATCGTGGAGAAGATACAAGGGCCGGAGCATCTCAATGTGGCTGCCAGCCTCAACAACCTGGGAGACCTCTACCGTGCCCAGGGTCAGTATAACCAGGCGGAACCCCTCTACCAGCGGGCGTTGGCCATCCTGGAAAAGGTCCTGGGGTCGGAGCATCTCAGTGTGGCTGCCAGCCTGGAGAACTACGTCGCCCTGTTGCGGAACACGAACCGCGACTCGGAAGCGCAACGGCTGGAAGATCGCGCCAGGGCCATTCGAGCAAAGGAACGATGAACTGCCACTGCCATGGTTATAGGAGTGGCAGCGGGTAGATCTCCATGTGGAATCGTCTCTTTTTCATCCTAATCGTGTCTTACGTCGCCTCCATCGGCGTGTGGGCGGAAGTCGTTCAACTCTCTGCCGGCGGCAATATCCAGGCAGTCCAAGATGCCGATGCGGGGCCTCCTGGCGAAGATTGGCCCAGGTTCCTTGGTCCGCACGGTGACGGAACCTCCCATGAGGTCGGCCTGCTGAAATCATGGCCGTCCAAGGGACCTCCGGTCGTCTGGTCCCGCCCCCTGGGTGTCTCCTACAGCGCTCCCGTGACCTCACGCGGACGGCTGCTTCTGTTTCATCGCCTGGATATGGAAGAAGTCCTCGAGTGTGTCGACGCCCAGACCGGCACCGGAATATGGAAACAGCGCTATCCAACCACCTACGTCGATCGGTACGGCTACAATGGCGGTCCCCGTTCTTCCCCGACCATAGAAGGCGAGCGTGTCTACACGCTTGGAGCCCAGGGCAAACTCACCTGCTTTCACTTTGAAACGGGCGAGATGCTCTGGCAGCGGTGGATCAATCGGGACTACCACGTGCCTCAGGATCAGTTTGGCGCTGGAGTCGCGCCGGTGATTGACGGCGATCTGATCCTTCTCAACGCGGGAGGAGCGCCGGGCGCCGGTCTGATTGCGATCCACAAGAATACCGGGAAGACCGTCTGGAAAGGAAGCGAAGACGGCGCCAGCTATTCGACACCCGTAATTCGGAACATCAACGGCCGACGACTGGGCATTTTTTTCACGCGCCGAGGTCTGCTTGCCGTCGACCCCCAGTCCGGCCAGGAGCAGTACAGCTATTATTTTCGTTCCAAGAAAATCCAGTCGATCAATGCCGCCTCTCCGATTGTAATGGATGACTACGTCTTCCTTTCCGCCACCTATGGCACGGGCGCAGTGTTGCTGAAATTAGAGCCCGAAGGCCTCAAGGAAATCTGGAAAGACCGCCAGGCGATGCAGAACCACTGGGCCACCAGCATTTATCACAAGGGCTACCTTTACGGTATCGACGGCCGCCACGAATTCGGGGCCAACTTTCGCTGCCTTGAATTCATGACGGGGAAGGTACGCTGGAAAGCAGACCCGGCTCTGGGCCGCGCTACACTGATCCTGGCCGAAGGGCATCTGGTGGCGCTGGGCGAACGCGGCCACCTGGCGCTCATCGAGCTCAGTCCGGACCGCTACAACGAGAAAGCGCGCGCGGGGGTCCTCAATTATCCCTGCTGGGCCCCACCCGTGCTCTCCCACGGGCTGCTCTACGTTCGCAGTGAAAACCGGCTGCTTTGCCTGGATCTCAGAGAAAAGAGATAGAAGCGGTGATGAGAAATGCAGGTCAGAGCCCGCGGATCACGCGCGTCGGTAGGATGTTCGCGGATCTTGATCCGGCCGCACTTACAGTTCCAGTTTGCCGCCGTAGACCATTTTCTTCAGCTTGAACTTCCTCTCGACTTTCAGCGGCCCGATCTGAGTCACAAACTCCACCTTCTTGTCCGCAAGCGTAATCACGTGGCCGCCCTCCTGCCCACGGGGGAACAGCAGGTAAATCTCCATTGTCGTGCTCCAGGGCTCCGAGCGAACGTCGACGACGTCCGACCGCCTGGGTACCGCAACCACATCGGCGGGAATCGGCTCACGGCCCTTGATTTTCAGAAAAGACTTCGACCTCAGGCGCTCACGAGCCAATTTCAAACGATGGGGATCGCTGGGAATGATTCGGGCATCAGACCTGAGACGCTGCTGATGTAAAAGCCACCTGTACCCACCTTCCTACCCCGTTTCCCCTCCGGCCGGAGAGCCGTCCAGCGATCCATAGCGTGCTGGATGGGCAGAGCATACCAGCGGACGGTCAAGGAAAGAAGAAAAGTGCCATCACCGGAACCTCCCCGGGAACTGTGACGTGGGCCCATCCTCGTGTGGGGCATATTGCGGTTGGGATCTCCGGAAGGAGCCGCCGGCAAATCCTTGGGTTGGAGCCCTCCGCGCTTCTCATACGGCGAGCGAACCGATCCGGGCCCCCAGACTGGCCGAAACTGCTCCCTTCTCTCTTCCGCGTTCGGCACCATGGCCTTACGATTGCCATTCCCGGATTCTCCAGAAGACATCCGGTTCTGGAGTCTGAATTCCACACGCTGTGCCCAGGGAGACTTGGTCATGAGTCGGATGACCTCTTTCTCGCTCCAGTGGGTACATTTCTTCTGCTCCCAGAACTGGGCCCCTAAAAGCGCCACCGTTCCCAGGAGAAAGCTGAGAAGAACGATCAGGAGAGGCTTTTTCATGGCTGGCCTCAAGTCTTGGTGCTAGTACTCCCTGCCATAAATACGTCATCGTATTTATGGCAGGGAGTACTGGTTTGGCAGAGGCGAAGAGAAATGTCGAGTCAAAAATTGTGGAGCCGGCGTACCCTCACTCCGCAAAAGGGGTGATCAGAAATTCCGTAGCGCCGGCTTCCAGCCCAGCCGCCGGGACGGCGGCGATACGCTCCTTGTCGGAACGGCTGTGCGCCCCTACTCAGGAACCGGTCGGCTGGTCGGCAGGCGTTACGGCCTTCTTCCCCAACACTCTGGCAACGACTGATTTCATGTCTTCCAGAATCAGGTATCCTGAAGGCACGAGAAGCAGAGTGACACCTGTTGAGAACATGACACCAAAGGCCAGAGAGACGGCCATGGGAATGAGGAACTGCGCCTGCAAGCTTTTCTCCAGAAGAAGTGGAGTCAGCCCACCAAAAGTAGTCAGTGAGGTCAGCAGAATGGGCCGAAAACGAGCCACACCGGCCCGCTCCACGGAGTCGACCAATGGGTTGCCGACGCGGCGGATGCGGTTGATGTAGTCCACCAGGATGAGACTGTCGTTGACCACGACACCCGCCAAGGCGATAATTCCAAACATCGACAGAATGGTCAGATCGAGCCCCATGATCAGGTGACCCAAAACCGCACCGATGACGCCAAAGGGGATGGCTGACATGATGATCAGCGGCTGGCTGTACGATTTCAGTGGAACAGCCAGAAGCGCGTAAATCAGCAGAAGGGCCAGGAGAAATCCTCTCCTCAGGTTGCTCAGCATGTCTCCCTGCTCCCTCTGCTGGCCCTCCAGAGAAAAGTTCAGGCCAGGGTACCTGCTGACCAGTTGGGGCAGGAATGAACTTCCCAGGTCGCCCAGAATCTTGTTTGCATTTGCGGTCGTGTTGTCCACTTCGGCCGTGATATTGATGGCCCGGTTTCGATCAACTCTTCTTATCGAATCATAACCGCGACCCAGCTCAGAAGTCGCCACTACCGAAAAGGGAACCTCCTGGCCGCCAGGAAAACGAATTCTCATATTCTCCAGATCGCCCAGGGAGCGGCGCCACCGAGCGGGGTATCGCACCATTACCTTCACCTCTTCCCTCCCGCGCTGGATCCGTTGAACCTCCTCACCGTAGAAGGCCTGTCGGACTTGGCGGGCCAGATCCGACAGCGTCAAACCCAATGTTTCCGCTGCGGGCCGAATGCCCAACTTGATTTCCTGCTTGCCCGCCCGAAATGAATCGGAGATATCATAAACGCCGGGGTAATGTGCCAGGTGATCCTTCAGTTCCTCTGCCGCATTTCGAAGCTGATCCAGATGAGGTCCGGCAAGCTGAACGTTGATGGGTTCTCCAGCTGAAAAAAGCGAAGCTGTAAAAGTCAGCTCCACCGCGTCGGGAACAGTGCCCGTCAGATCCCGCCACCGATTCGCGATCTCGGTACTTGTGATGGGCTCGCGCGTCGCCTTCTTTACGAGGTTTGCCCTCACCTCGGCAGGAGCCAACTCGATGTTGACCTCTCCCAAGTGAGAACCGCCAAACCGTCCTGCGTTGACACCGATTTGGTTCTGAGCTGCCCGAAAGGGCTGCTCCCCCACCGAGGTCATGACATGTTTAAAGGCGCTCTCCGTTTCGCCCACCGGATTCGAAACCAACTCCGAATCCAGCCGCTGAAGCAGCGTCTCTGCCGACCGCTCGAGCCTTCGCACCGTCCGGGCCGTGACTTCTGCCGGCGTTCCTTGGGGCATGGTCAGGAAAGCAATCACATTGTCCGCTTCCACGTTGGGGAAGTAGACGAATTGGGTCCATCCCCCCAAAACCAATCCGACCACCAATATCAGTGTGACGATACCCATGGCCGTCGTGAGGTAGCGCCAGTCGAGAGCGCGGACCAGAAACGGTTTGTAGAGCCGATGGATCAGCCACTGAAGACTTGCGGAAACTGCGTTCTGGAAACGGTCTGCAAGGTTCACCGCTGCCTGCTCTTTTCTCCTCTTGCGATGGGACAGGTGGGTGGGCAGGATCAGCAGCGACTCCACGAGAGAGAAGACGAGAGTGACAATGACAACAAGAGGGATCACCTTCATGAACTTCCCGGTGGCCCCGGGCAATACGAGCAAGGGCCCAAAGGCGGCAATCGTCGTCAAAACGGCAAAGACTACCGGTATGAGCATCTCCGTGGCGCCGTCGATAGCGGCCCTCAGGGCCGGCTTCCCCGTCTGATAGTGGGAGTAGATGTTTTCTCCCACTACGATGGCATCGTCGACCACGATGCCCAGGACCACGATAAAGGCAAAGAGAGAGATCAGGTTGATGGAGATGTCCAGTGTAGGCATCAACATAAGGGTGCCCAGGAAGGAGATCGGAATGCCCAGGCTGACCCAGAAAGCCAGAGTGGGACGAAGAAACAGGGCCAGGATAGCGACGACCAGAAGCAGGCCCTGGCCTCCGTTTTTCAGCAGCAGTGCCAGGCGGCTCTTCAGGATTCTGGAGTCGTCCTGCCAGGTGGTCAGCTGAATCCCTTCCGGCATGCGGGCTTGCGCGTCCTCGACATATTCGCCCACGGTCTCGGCAATCTCCAGCGCGCTCTGTTCACCCACCCGAAAAATCTGAACTAGCACGGCAGGTTTGCCATCAAAGCGGGCCGCCTGATCGGTTTCAGCAAAACCATCCACCACGCTGGCAACGTCACCGAGCAGGAGCCGGGTGCCGTCCGGTCGGGAGAGCAAGATCAAATTGGTGAATTCCTCCCCCACGTAAGCCTGGCCTTTGGTTCGGAGAAGGATCTCCCCCCCTTCGGTCTTGACGGAGCCACCGGGCATATCCAGGGACCAGAGTCTGACGGCGCGGGCTATCTCGTCAAAGGTAAGGCTATGGCGCCTCAGAGTATCTTCGGAAACCTCGATGGAAATCTCGTAGGGTCGGGCGTTTGCAAGCTCCACCTGAGTAATCCCGGGCAGCGAGGCAACTTCGTCACGAACCTGCTCTCCGAGGTATTTGAGGGTCCTTTCATCTGTGTCTCCGGAAACGGCGACGGTGATCACCTGACGCCGAATCTGTATCTCCTGGATGACCGGTTTCTCCGCTTCTTCGGGAAATGTTTCAATAGCATCGACTCTCGACTTGACGTCGTCGAGCATCTCTCGGACGTTGGTTCCCTCCAGTATTTCCACGTTGACGCTGCCCACTGCCTCGGAGGCGGTCGAGGTGATGCGTTTGATTCCCGTCAGGCTCTGGATCCTTTCTTCAATCCGGGCGCAAATGGCTTCTTCCACCTCCTCGGGTGCGGCTCCGGGGTAGGCCACCGAGATACTGATCATTTCGATGGAAAAATCCGGGAACACCTCCTTCCTGATTTGGGACACAGTGATCAATCCAAAGAATATGATGACTGCCATGAGAAGGTTGGCCGCCACTCCATTACCGGCAAACCAGGCTACGGCACCTTTCACTGCGCTTCTCCCGGGATCAAGTTTCCGGTTTCGACCCACGTTTCTTCAAGCGTTTGCACCTTCATTCCATCGACCACCGTGTCCAGCAAAGTCAGGCAGACCCGCTCTCCTCCTTGAAGCCCGCTTTTCACCACGACCTGTCTTCGGTCGGCTTGAAACACCTCAACGGAGCGAAAATGAAGGCGATCCTCGGAGTCCACCACCAAGACCCGATTTTTTCCTCGAAGAGCTGCTCTGGGAAGGATCACCACTCCTTTGGCCTGGCGCCCCATGATCTCAGCCTCTACGAACATACCCACGGCCAACGGAGGACGATAAGGATCTTCCCCTCTTCCGTAAGGATTGGCGACCTGAGCCACAACGTGCACCATGCGGGTTCGAGGATCGATCTCGCCTTCGGTGCGAACGACTCGACCGGGCCAGGAGTACTCCTTGCCGCCGAAAGTGGAGCGCAAGGTCACCTTGGGACCCTGAATCTGTTGGGATTCGCCTCGGTAGCTCAAGGGCAGGTCAAGATAGGCGAGCTGATCATCCGGCAGGGGCAATCGGACCTCAGCAAGATCGACAGAGTAGATGATCCCCATCGACGTCCCCCGATTGACAAACTGTCCGATGTCCACGTTCTTCTGCCGAACCCGCCCGGCAAAGGGAGCCCGGATCTGTGCCTTCTCCAGATCTCTCAGAGCCTGCTGCAGAGCCGCCCCAGCTGCAGCCAGGGCTGCCCGGGCTTCCGCCAGCTGGGGTTCGCGCCGAAGCAGCGAGGGCGCCTCCCCATCACCTAAGCTTTCCCATTCCTTGAGAGCCACGGCCGCTTCCGCCTTTTCCCTCTCCAGCAGGAGCTCCCCCTGGGCCATCTGGGATCTGGCTTGAACGACTGCCATTTCATAGTCCCCTTGATCAATTCGCAGCAGGACACTGTCCTCCTCAAAGAATCCGCCTGCCGCCAGCGAGGGAGAGACGTATACGACCTTGCCCGAGACCTCAGGAACCAGAGCAATCTCGGTTCGGGGCACAACGGTCCCCTGGGCTCGAACCTTGAACTGCAGGTTCTGAGGATGAATCTGCAGAACACGGACCAGAGGAACCACAGTTTCAGGAAGCTGAGTTTCAACGACCGGTCTCAGGGCAATCATCTTCCAGGCTCCCGCCACGCCGAGACCCAGTACCAGAACAGGCAAGATGAACTTCAACCACTTCTTGATCATAAACCCGGAGCTTTGGTCCTATTACTGTCCCATTCAGCCGGCGTCTGCGCATCTGCCGAGTCGTGCCCGAACCCTCCTCCAAGGGCCAAGTGGAGATCGACACGGTTGTCAAGTTGCAGGCGTCGCGCGGTCAGGATCTGGCTTTCAGTGGTAAAGACCTGCCGCCGGGACGCCAGAACGGTGAGCACGTCCCCAAGCCCCCGACTATATCGGCCTTCCGCCAGCTCCAGGGCCGCTCTGGCGTGGTGGGCAGCCTCTTGAAGGTCTGCGAGACGATTGTCGAGTGCCTCTTCGGCGGCAAGGGCCGATTCCACTTCGGCGAAGGCTCGCAGCACCGAACCGGCAAAGATCTCCACCGCCTCAGCAGAACGAAACTCGGCCACTTCAACTCCTCGCTTTAGCCGCCCCCCCTGAAAGATGGGCTGAATCAGGTTCCCAATCAGGCTCCACACGGAGAAGCCTCCATTCAGCAAATCCACCAGGGTCTTGGTCGAGGTACCACCAGTGGCGGTGAGACTGAACTGGGGATAGAGGGAATTTTTGGACTGGAAAAGCTGCGCTTCTGCAGCAAGGAGGCGCCTCTCGGCGGCAATCAGATCCGGCCGACGGCTCAGTAACTGGGAGGGAAGCCCGGCAGGAACCGTGGAGGGAAGTTGCGGCAATCGATCCGCTCCGGCCAGTCGACCGGAAGGGTACCGCCCCAGAAGGATCTCCAGCTGTCTTACCAGGCGCTGGTACTGCTCCTGGTACTGGCCTCTGAGAGCCTCAGCACTGGCAAGATCCGAAAGTGCCAATCTCAGATCCAGAGCCGGACGAACCCCCATTTCGTAACGGTTTCGGATCCATCGTATGGAGCGCTGATAACTCTCGACGGTTCCCTGCGCCACCTCGATCTGGCGACGCGCTTCCGTGCAGGCAAACCAGGCCTGCGCCGCCTGAGCTGCGATGGAGAGTCGTGCGGCGGCCCATTCCGCCTCCTCGGCTTGAGCCAGGGCCCCCGCTCTGAGTTCTCCGGAACGGATCCGTCCCCACAGATCCGCCTCCCAGCTCATATCGAAGGACGCAGCGAGCGTACCGAAGGTCGCTTTAGGAACACGCCCTTCCTGACCCGGGAAGGGAAAACCAATGAAGTTGATGCGTTGCCGAGCCCTGTTCAAAGAAAATCCAAGCGTGGGCAGCAGGTCCGCGCCGGCGATCCGGGCCTCCACAGCGGCAGCCTCCATACGAGCCGCAGCAGCCAGAAGATCGTGGTTGTTCTTCAACGCTTCCAGAATGGCGGCCTCCAGCCCCGGATCGTCAAAGCTTCGCCACCAGCGGCCCTTCACCGGATCCGAATCCGTCTCCCGGGCCGCCCATTCCTCCGCAACGGGAACCTTTGCCTGGGGAGGAACCACAGACACCGAACGGGCACAGGCAACGAGTCCCATGAGAAAAGGAAGAAGAAGGAGAAAAGACCTCATTTCTGTTTCCTCCTGTGCCGAGCCGGAGCCGGAGTACGAAATCCCTCAGCCAGAAAAGGAACCAACCTGCGAATGACCGTTTCCACGTCAGACGTGACCTCCACCCTGGAAACCTGCGCTAATTTCTTCGTGTCGGCCATGGCGTTCATGGTGTGCGCCATGGCCCCGATCATGAAGTGAAATCTCCAGAAAAGTTCCTCCCGGGATAAGTGGGGCAGAACCTGCCCCAAAGCGTGGGTAAAGCGGTGGGCCACTTCGGTGAACTGGCGGTAGAGAATGTCTCGGATTTTCTCCTCGGGTTCGCTGAAGGCCCGACCCAAAAGCCGCATGAACAGCACGCTGCCTCTCTTGCGATTTCGGCTCAGGAGAAGAGGAGGCGCCACAAAAGCCTCCAAAACCTTCTCCAGTGGGGGAGGTGGGCCCCCAGCCTCGGCCTGACAAGCATCCAGCCGGGTCAAGCGCTCCTGGTTCAGAGGCGCAAGCCGCCGCGAAAACAGTTCCGCGATCAACCGGTCCTTCGATCCGAAATGATAGTGCATGGCCGCCAGGTTGACACCGGCCAGGGCGGTAATCATGCGAACCGAGGTAGCGGAAAATCCCTGCCGGGCAAAGAGGCGCTCGGCGGCCCGCAGGATTTTCCTCTTGGTCTCTTTCATGCCTCACTCCCGGCTAAAACTCATACGATCGTTTCAAACGTACGACTGTACTTATTTTACCCCAGCGATTCCCTTTGTCAAGAAGGCTGAGCCGGACAGTGGGAGCAGGCAGATTCGCCGCACTGAGGCGGCTTCTACCTTCCTCCATTCCACAAGGTAGGAGCCGCCTCAGGCCGAGGTGGCTATCATTCGGCGTTTTGGAGAGGGATCAGTGTAATCCAAGCTCGCTCTGACAGAGCACCAAGACACCGGACAGGAGATCAGCGCGAATAGCGTCCCAAAAGCTCGCTAGAGCCCACAATACTGCCTTCCATGGCGGCCTCTACCTGCGCTTTGGTAGCGCCGGCTGCCAAATCGAGCACCTTATTCAGAAAAAAGATCTTGAAAAAGTAGCGGTGCCCTGGCCCCGGGGGCGGGCAGGGGCCTGCATAGCCGACAAGGCCAAAACTGTTAGTCCCCTGCCGAGCACCGCTGGCCAGTTCTCCATCGGTGGGCACTCCCTCCGCAAGCTCTGTTGTAGCAGCGGGAAGGTTGAACATGACCCAGTGATTAAACACTCCACCTGGAGCATCCGGATCATCCAGGATCAGCGCGATGCTCTTTGTCGTGGGCGGGGGGTCTGTCCAGCCCAGCGGCGGCGAGACATTCTCTCCGTCGCACGTATATTTGGTGGGAATGGTCTCTCCCTGGTCAAAGCCGGAACTTTCAATCTGGAAGCCATCCGACAGCTCAGCGACGGGCATGGTAGCAAACTGGTTGGGCCGGGTCTGAATCACCGTAGCGGCAGTCCTCCCGTCGGCCGTCACCTTGAGCAAACTAGCGAAGTCGGAAAAATCCAGATTGGGGAAGAACTCGTCGAGAAACTTCGCTAGATGACCCATCATAGCTAAGATCACTTGAGTGATCTCGAGTAAGTTGCCGAGACTGTCCCGGGTTTAGTTGAAAGTTGAGAGGCGGTTCGTCCGACCGACTCGTTAGAATCGGGTTGGTCAACAACCTTTTAAGGAGGAACCGCCATGAAGAAATCATATCGAATTGTCACCCGGAAGAACAGTCAGGGGCTGGCTGATTATCTGGCCCAGAACGGGCAACTGTTGCTCCCGATGGTGGAGCTGATCGAAGCCTCCCGGATGGCCATTGACGAGTTGATCGACATCCTGGGGCGAGCGAGCATGGAAGCGGTCTTGCAGCTTTCTGCCCGAAGTGTCGCCGGCGAAAAGCAACAAGGGCGCCCAGGCAAGCAGATCGTTTGGTACGGCACTCAGCCAGGGCGAGTCAGACTTTCGGAGCGGCAAGTGCGGGTTCGAAAGCCACGGCTGCGCAAGAAAGGCCAAGGTCGAGGCGGGGAGGTGGAGATCCCCGCCTATGAGGCGATCAACCGTAACGGGGAGCTGGGCAGCCGCATGCTGGAGATCTTGACCCCCATTCACCATATAGGACACCAAAATTGCTTGCCTTAATCGATGTAAACTACTATAATCAAAGTAGATATAGAGCATAAAGGGAGCAAGAAATGGCTGACCCGAAGGGTGAAGGTTTGAAGGCCGGTTTTGATGGCAGTTTGAGGCTTGAATTTCATGGGGCTAAGGTCACCTCGGATGCTGGGCTTCTCGCCTATCGTGATTTGGACGAAGCGTTGGTGTTATTCGATAGTGTTCCCTCCGTTTTTCTCGATTCGCGGACAGGGCGTAACATCCAGCACGACCTGGCGTCGTTGCTGCGCCAATCGGTATACGAGTCGACTGGCTGGCTATGAAGATGTCAACGATGCCCATCGTCTATCGGTGGATCCGACTATGCGGAGGATCACCGGGAAGAAGATGGACAAGAAGAAGGCCGCCAGCGCCAACACCATGGGTCGATTTGAGACCGAGATGCTGTCCGTCCAGGGGAACCTCAAAGCCCTTTCGGAAGTTAATGGCCGATGGGTAGAAAGAGCGCTGGAGAAAACAACTCATCGACGCATCATTCTGGATATGGACAGCTCAGCCAGTCCTGTCCATGGCGAGCAGGAAGCCTCTGCCTACAACGGCCATTTCCGATGTACTTGCTACCATCCCCTGTTTTGTTTCAACCAGTTCGGAGATTGCGAAGGTGCAATGCTTCGGCCCGGCAATGTTCACAGCGCGGATGGTTGGAAGGAGATGCTGGAACCAATCGTGGCTCGCTACGAGAAGAAAACAGTCCGCAAATACTTTCGTGGGGATGCTGCCTTTGCCAAGCCGGACGTTTATGAATACTTGGAGGAGAAGGGCTTTTTGTATGCCGATCCGGCTTCCTGCCAACGAGGTGCTTCAGGCGGAGATTGAACACCTGCTTACCCGGCCTGTGGGCCGTCCGCCCCGAAAGCCTATCGTTTGGTTTGCCGATTTCCAATATCAAGCCGCCAGTTGGGACCGGCCTCGCCGGGTGATTGCCAAGATCGAGTGGCATCGCGGAGAACTCTTTCCGAGGGTGGGTTTCATCGTCACCAATATGAGCGCACAAGCCTCAGGGGTGGTTCACTTCTATAACGGTCGTGGCACAGCCGAGCAGTGGATCAAGGAAGGCAAATATGCGTTGCACTGGACTCGCCTGTCCTGCCAGCGCTTTGTCCCGAATCAGGTGAGGTTGGCTCTGTTTGTCTTGGCCTGCAATCTGGGCAATTTTCTACGGCGGCTGGTCCTTCCCAGAAAAATCAAACATTGGTCCCTTCGCAGCCTGTTGACCAAACTGATCAAGATCGGAGCGAAGGTGATCCGCCATAGCCGGATCGTCACGTTTCAGATGGCGGAGGTAGCGGTAAGCAAGGAGATCTTTGCCGAGATGTTGTCTCGGATTGATCGATTGAGATGGATGACAGCCTAGCGCCGAGGGTTTCTGATTGAACCGCTGGAGGTGTCTCTATTGATCAGGTCTTTGACCAAAAGCCACCTGGGAAACCGAGGGATCAGAGGCGCTTTTGATGGACAGAGGACCAAAGACCACGTGAGGCAAGGTTGGCGGTCTGATAAGTTGTGGTCATTCACTGGGGAGACCGGAAAAGGTCCTTCCGAAGTTGATATGAGGAATGTCGACTTGATGTGCAACGTTTCCACGCGCCACTACAGCCGCGTGATCCCCCAGATGGCCGACACGGTGGGAGTCAGCAAATCGTCCGTGAGCCGTCAGTTCATTGAGCAGAGCGGCCAGCAGCTGGAGCAGCTGGCCGAGCGACACTTTGATGACGTTGAGTTTCTGATCATCTACATCGACGGCCTGGTCTTTGGCGAGCACCACGTGATCTGTGCCGCCGGCGTGGACTCGGAGGGCCAAAAGCACGTGCTGGGGCTGCGGGAAGGGGCCAGTGAAAACGCCGCCACCGCTACCTCCTTGCTGGAAGACCTGGTGGAGCGAGGCCTGGATTCCGGGCGACGCTATCTGTTTGTGATTGACGGCTCCAGGGCCCTGCGATGTGCCATTGACAAGGTCTTTGGCAAGGGCAGTCCGGTGCAGAGATGTCGTCGTCATAAGATTCGCAACGTGTGCGATCGATTGCCGGACGATCTGGCCGAGCAAGTCAAGTCAGTGATGCAGGCTGCTTATCGGCTGCCCTGGGAAGAAGGGAGGGTTCGGCTCAGAAAGCAGGCGGAGTGGCTCGAAGGGCTGCATCCCGATGCGGCAGCTAGCCTGCGAGAAGGTCTGGAAGAGACCTTCACCATCAATCGACTCGAGTTGTCTTCCTCCCTGCGCTTGTGTCTGGCCAGCACCAACCTGATTGAAAGCCCTCACTCTGGCGTGAGGATGCGGACCCGCCGAGTGAGCCGCTGGAAAGATAGCCAGATGGTGCTGCGCTGGGCCGCCTCAGCCTTCCTGGAGACGGAGAAGAACTTCCGGCGCATCCAGGGCTACCAGGACCTCTGGATGCTGAAAGCCAAACTCAGAGACGAGGTTTCTATGGACGCCAAACGAAAGGTGGCTTAAGATCGTGCTCAACCTGAACCGCCCTTCACTTTCAACTGAGTTTGGGGCAGCCTCAAGTTGCCGTCCGAGTCGTACAAGCGAAGAACTATGGATCGGAGTCTCTGGACATTCTGGAAATACTTGTTCGTACTCGAAAAGGCCTACCGTATTCGGCTGCCCAGGCTAAGCCTCATGCAGCATCTTGAAGAGCACTTCGGTCAAGAAGCTTTAGTAGCGGAGGGTGAATTAACCGAACTTGGACTGGAGATCTTACGCCGAATGCGACCGGAGATCGACCCCTCCCACTTCCGACCTGGAGTTCGGGTTGAGGAAATCAATCGTCTTCTGACCGCTCAAACCTTCGTCCGACTGGTTCTTCGGCTTTGGAAGCCAAGAGCGAAGTGCTCCAGAAGATGCAAGAGGACGGTTGCGGAAGCTGTAGCAGTAGCCACATTCGCAACTCAGATGTGGCACCCGAATTCACTTGCGATGATTGCGGTGCGGTTTTTCCGGTACCCAGCGGCGACGATACACTCATGCAGGACGTCTTATCGCTGGGCCTCGACGATGGCCGTTGAAAACACTTTCCGACGAGTGGTAGTGACAGGCATGGGTTTGGCGACCTCGCTCGGGCTCGAGGTACGGCCGGTGTGGGACGCCATCGTCAGCGGCCGTCCGGTATCGGGCATATTCGGCAGTTCGACAGCAGCCGATTTCCCATCAACATCGGTGGTGAGGTGGATACAAACTGCTTTCCACCGGAGCCTCTTGACGAACCCGTGCTGCTGGCTAACCGGACGTTGCGCTTCGCCAAGTGGGCGGCGACTCAGGCATGGAAAGACGCCACTCTCGCGAATGTGCCCTTTGACCGTGCCCGGGCGGGTGTTTGTGTGGGGGCGGGCGTCTTTCCCGCAATGGAGGATCGAATCGAGAGCCAGTCCTTGCAAGAAACTGGAACTGGCCTGACCCCGTCCGGCTGGCTCCTGGAACTCTTCCGTAATCGGCCTGAGTTGTTGTCGCAGCAGGGCCTCTCCATGGTTTCCTCTCTGCTGTCACAGTACTTTGACTTGCGGGGTCCAAGCCTTACTGTTCAAGCAGCGTGTACGTCGGGTACGCAGGCCATCGGGGAAGCTTTCGAGATGATTCGTTGGGGCCGCACGGACCTTATGCTGACCGGGGGTTCCGACAGCATGCTGTCGATGTTCTGCCTTGCGGGCTTTATTCTCCTGGGCGCTCTTTCCACTCATCCAGTTCCGGAGGCTGCATCACGCCCATTTGACGCCACCCGAAACGGCTTTGTGGTAGGTGAGGGTGCAGCAATCGTGATTCTAGAGTCCCTACCGCATGCCCTTGAGCGGGGCGCCAAATCTATGCGGAAGTGATCGGCTACGGTGCATCATCAGATGGTTATCGTTTCACCGATGTACACCCCGAAGGGCAGGGCGCAGCTGTGGCTATGCAGCTGGCCTTGGAAAGCGCCGGCCTTCAGGCGACCGACGTCGACTACATCAATGCACACGGCACCTCCACGCCGCAGAACGATCGCGTCGAGACGGTAGCCATCAAGAGGATTTTTGGTCAGCACGCCTACCGGCTAGCCATCAGCTCCACCAAGTCTCAGCTCGGGCATCTTGTCTGCGCGTCTGGGGCTATTGAATTCCTGGTGACCGTCCTGACGTTGTATACCGGCACGGTGCCACCTACTATCAACTTACACCACCCTGACCAGGAGTGTGATCTCGACTACGTGCCCCTTGAAGCGCGAGAGGTTCCAGTCAGTATCGCCCTCTCCAACTCGTTCGGCTTCGGCGGACAGAATGGCACCATAGCCTTGCGAGAATGGGATGAATGATGAATCTTTGGGTGAGCCCAAGAGTTTCACCGGCTCGGCAAGGGTGGTCATCACGGGAATGGGCGTGGTCTCGGCGCTCGGAGTCGGGCTTGACACTCACTACCCGCGGCTGCTCACCGGCAAATCTGGAATCGTGGATCGCGTAGTGGAGCCGCCCGACGATCTTCCGGTATACGCGTGGGCGCCTGTGCAAGGCTTCCCATCAGGTAAGATCATTCGAAATCGGATGCTTCGGAAGCTTTTGCAGCCAAGCGCCGCCATGGCCGTAGTCGCAGCTGGTGAAGCCATAAGAGATGCAGGACTGACTGATGATCGTGCTGGTCTGGAATGCTCTGGGCTCTACATAGGCTCGGTGAGCTTTGATCTTCCGCCCGCTCAGTTCGTGCCAGCGCTTGAGCTATCCGTAGATCGTGACGGTCAATTCAGTTTCGGGCATTTCGCGACTCGTGGGATGGCACAGATCGATCCCTTGATTATCGTTAAGGGGCTGCCCAATGCAGGCCTTTGCGGTATAGCAATTGAGCATGGCATACTGGGTCCCAACCTCAACATCGCAAACGGGCCAATCGCAGGGATCCAGGCGGTGGCGGTTGCCGTGTTAGCGATCCGCCGAGGCGCCATTCAAGTGGCGCTGACTGGTGGCTACGATTCTCTGCTCCAGCCGGAGCACATAATAGCGGAACTGCTCGCGGGCCGGTTGTCGAGACGCAGCGAACACGCCCGATCGCTCCAGGATGGCTATGTCGTAGGGGAGGGAGCGGCGATGTGTGTTTTGGAGTCTGCAGAGCATGCGCGCTAGCGGGGCGCGAATATCTATGCCGAAGTCGTGGCTGTGGGAGAAACTACCGGAACCGCCAAAGCTGAACCCGACAGTCTCAAGGCGGCGGCCAGGCTGATGATAGACGAAGGCGGCCAGCAGAAGAACTCCTGCAGTCCGGAGTTGGTTTTCGGAGACCTCCTGGGGACGGCTGAAGCTGATGCGCGTGAGGCTTTCGTCGCTCGCACCATTCTGGGCCCGTCAGCAGCAGTGACAGCGGCCGTAGGCGCTATCGGCTTTACAGGTGCCGCCTGCGGTGCGTTCTCTTTGGTGCACGCAGCGCGCGCGATATCAGAAGGGCGGGTACCGCCAACGGTTGGAAGTCCCATGCTCGATCGTGATTGGGGAATCCGTGTGGTTCGCGAGACAGAAGAGCGATCTATTTCCAGTGTCCTGGTTTGGCGAAGTGACGGCGGCATGAGAAACGTCGCAGCGTTGCTGGCGACGAATGGCTCAAAAGAGGAGCGAGAGTGAAGCGTGCTGGCCTCCAACGGCGTTATCGAAGCCGATCGACTCCTTACTTCTTTCGCGTCATACGCTTCCTGGCACGCGCCCTGACGCGCCAGCGCTCAATGATCTTCAAGCCAAGTCGTAGAGATATGGGTTCACCTACTGACGTAGGACTCCGCTTCGATAACGTAACACTATGGGCAGGGCAGTTCGGCAAGCTGCGGGCTTGGTGGGTCCCATGCGAGCAGGGTAGCAAGGCAGTAATCATTTTTCCGGGCCGAATCGGTAATATTTCCTATGAACTGCAAACGATTTGGTACCTTCAACGACTTGGGGTGAGCACCCTAGCTGTCGATTACCCGGGCTACGGAGCATCGGAGGGCCGACCTACGGAAGAAGGGTGCTATAAAGCGGCGAGAGTTGCCTGGCAAGCGATCACCGCACAGAGAGGCTTTCAACCCGGAGATGTCATCCTTTACGGACGTTCACTTGGCGGTGCTGCAGCCACATGGTTGGCCGCGCGGACGAGGTGCAGAGGTGTAGTTTTTCACGGTGGTTTCAGCTCAGTACCCCGGCTGGCGTTGGGCTATCTGCCTGGCTGGAGCGTCAGGCTTCTGTGCCGTATCTCCTTGGACTCAGAGAAGTGGATAGCTGCTTGCAGCTGCCCGCTCCTGGTTGTGCACAATTGCTCTGATTCCTTAGTGCCGCTTTCGCTGGCTCGGCGTGTCTTTCATCGAGCCCCAGGACCCAAACGATGGGTAGAGCTCCAGGGCGGTCACTCTGGCAGCGAATGGCTGCACGATCCCGAGGTACGCAGCTGCTGGGAGGCTTTGCTGTCCGGTAAGGCGTGGCAATGGGCCCGAGCCTTCAGAGAGGCCGGATGATGTCTGAATCTGCCCAGTGGTGTTGCTCTCTGGTTCGCCTCGTGTGGCTTTCGACCAAAGTGACGGGAGCAGCATCCTGGAGGATTTGATGAGGCGCACTGGGTATAGGAGGAACCGGGATCTGCAGGTCCGGACCGTTCAGGACGTAATCGCACGACTATCCCTGGTACGGAACCGCCGTGCCGTTGGCCTTCGCAGCAGTATCGCTCTACGTTGGTGGAAATACGATCGATTGTTTCGTGAAGTCTTGCGCGCGGCAAACCACCTCCAAGAACTCGGCGTTGGAGCGGGCAACCGCGTCATCCTTTGGGGACCGAACACTCCGGAGTGGGTCGCCTACTTCCTCGCCACAGCATGGAAAGGTGCCGTCGCCGTCCTGGTCGACCATAGGCAGCCGGCGAGCTTCCTGGAGCGCGTGGCGGACGAGGTGAAGTCTACGGTCGTACTTTACGACGGGCAGCGAGTCTCCAACCACAAGGAGCGAACCTTTGCCTCGATTCTTGCACTGGGACAACATTCTGAACCAGTAGCGGATATCGTACAGCCCGCGACGGCGGTAGTACCCGAAGATCCTGCGGCCATTCTCTACACCTCCGGGACCACATCGACACCTCGGGGTGTCGTGCTCACGCACGGTAACCTAGCGTCTCAACTTACCCCGTTCAATCGTTGAGACTGTCCCGGGTTTAGTTGAAAGTTGAGAGGCGGTTCGTCCGACCGACTCGTTAGAATCGGGTTGGTCAACAACCTTTTAAGGAGGAACCGCCATGAAGAAATCATATCGAATTGTCACCCGGAAGAACAGTCAGGGGCTGGCTGATTATCTGGCCCAGAACGGGCAACTGTTGCTCCCGATGGTGGAGCTGATCGAAGCCTCCCGGATGGCCATTGACGAGTTGATCGACATCCTGGGCGAGCGAGCATGGAAGCGGTCTTGCAGCTTTCTGCCCGAAGTGTCGCCGGCGAAAAGCAACAAGGGCGCCCAGGCAAGCAGATCGTTTGGTACGGCACTCAGCCAGGGCGAGTCAGACTTTCGGAGCGGCAAGTGCGGGTTCGAAAGCCACGGCTGCGCAAGAAAGGCCAAGGTCGAGGCGGGGAGGTGGAGATCCCCGCCTATGAGGCGATCAACCGTAACGGGGAGCTGGGCAGCCGCATGCTGGAGATCTTGACGTGCAACGTTTCCACGCGCCACTACAGCCGCGTGATCCCCCAGATGGCCGACACGGTGGGAGTCAGCAAATCGTCCGTGAGCCGTCAGTTCATTGAGCAGAGCGGCCAGCAGCTGGAGCAGCTGGCCGAGCGACACTTTGATGACGTTGAGTTTCTGATCATCTACATCGACGGCCTGGTCTTTGGCGAGCACCACGTGATCTGTGCCGCCGGCGTGGACTCGGAGGGCCAAAAGCACGTGCTGGGGCTGCGGGAAGGGGCCAGTGAAAACGCCGCCACCGCTACCTCCTTGCTGGAAGACCTGGTGGAGCGAGGCCTGGATTCCGGGCGACGCTATCTGTTTGTGATTGACGGCTCCAGGGCCCTGCGATGTGCCATTGACAAGGTCTTTGGCAAGGGCAGTCCGGTGCAGAGATGTCGTCGTCATAAGATTCGCAACGTGTGCGATCGATTGCCGGACGATCTGGCCGAGCAAGTCAAGTCAGTGATGCAGGCTGCTTATCGGCTGCCCTGGGAAGAAGGGAGGGTTCGGCTCAGAAAGCAGGCGGAGTGGCTCGAAGGGCTGCATCCCGATGCGGCAGCTAGCCTGCGAGAAGGTCTGGAAGAGACCTTCACCATCAATCGACTCGAGTTGTCTTCCTCCCTGCGCTTGTGTCTGGCCAGCACCAACCTGATTGAAAGCCCTCACTCTGGCGTGAGGATGCGGACCCGCCGAGTGAGCCGCTGGAAAGATAGCCAGATGGTGCTGCGCTGGGCCGCCTCAGCCTTCCTGGAGACGGAGAAGAACTTCCGGCGCATCCAGGGCTACCAGGACCTCTGGATGCTGAAAGCCAAACTCAGAGACGAGGTTTCTATGGACGCCAAACGAAAGGTGGCTTAAGATCGTGCTCAACCTGAACCGCCCTTCACTTTCAACTGAGTTTGGGGCAGCCTCTTGCGGATTCTCAGAAGCGATGGGTCAGATGAGGGCGACTCGGCGGAGTACGATTTGTACCTTGACCCGATCAGCGGCTTGCCAGAAGGCTGCGGGGCAGCGAGCAGCAGGAGACATCGCCAGTGGTCGGCGATCGACGCAAACGACCGTGCATGCATTTTTTTCACTTCAGGCAGTACAGGAGAGCCTAAGGGTGTAATCTTCCGGCACAAGGGCATCTCCCATTTCGTCTCCTGGGAGCGTGAAGCGTTGGGCACAACCCCCTCCGATCGAGTATCGATGCTCACTGGATTGAGCTTCGATGCGATTTTGCGAGACATTTTTCTTCCACTCACGTGTGGTGGCACCTTATGCATTCCCCCGGACGACGACGACCTGGCGCCGAGCAGCGTGGTACCGTGGCTTGAAGGCGAGAACGTGACCATCCTCCACACGGTGCCCACAATTGCCCAGGCCTGGATCGCTAGCCTTCCCAGGCCTGGATCGCTAGCCTTGTACGCCCGGCGTCGCTGCGAGATCTTCGGTGGGTACTCTTTAGCGGTGAACCATTGACCGACGCTCTGGTCCGGCGATGGCGCATCACGTTTCCCAAAAGCGGCAGGATCATGAATCTCTACGGTCCAACAGAGACAACAATATGCAAGTGCTCGTTCCTCGTCCCGGAAGACATGCCCTTGGGTGTCCAGCCGGTTGGTTGGCCGTTGCCTGACACGCAAGCATTGGTGATGGCGTCAAATGGGCGCCTCTATGGGATGGGCGAGCTTGGTGAAATCGTGTTGCGCACCCCATTCCGCACCCTCGGCTACATCAACCGACCCGATCTGCAGCGAAAACGCTTCGTGGCTAACCCGATGCGTAAAGATCCCGAAGACCTTCTTTATCGCACTGGTGATCTGGGAAGGTTTCGCCTTGACGGTTCACTGGACATCTGCGGCCGCTTGGATCGGCAAGTGAAGGTGCGTGGTGCCCGGGTCGAGCCACAGGAGATCGAACTCGCGCTCAGCGAGTTTCCGGGAGTTGACACTGCGGTGGTCACAGCGCCTGTTGATGCACACGGTGATCGACGTCTGGTGGCTTATCTAGTGACGGCCCGCGACTCCAATCCAAGCTCCTCTGAGCTTATGGAGTGGCTGAGACAACGACTGCCGTCCTTCATGATCCCCTCCGCGTTCGTGTCGCTTGATCGCCTGCCTCTCACACCCGCTGGGAAGGTCGACCGAAAAGCTCTGCCCCTGCCGGGACCCGCTCGCCCTGCTCTTGCTACGGCCTATGTACCGCCCCACAATCCGTTAGAATTGCAGCTCTCACATATTTGGGAGGAGCTGCTCGGCATGAGTTCAGTGGGCGTAAGGGACAACTTCTTCGACCTGGGTGGGCACTCGCTGTTGGCGATCCGAATGATGGCTCGGATCGAGGAGCGTCTGGGTCACGCTTTGAGACCTTCGACACTCTTCCCAGAAGCCACGATTGAGCACCTCACACGAACGATAAGCCGGGAAGTGCCAACTCGCCCTTGGTGCCCGGTGGTCCCCATTCAACCCGCTGGAACCAGACCCCCGTTGTTCTGTGTCCACCCCGCGGGTGGTTCGGTCCTCCGTTATGTTGATCTTGCACGCTGTATTGGTACCGACCAGCCGGTCTACGGCGTGCAAGGTCCCGATCCACGCGGCGAACAAGATCCATTCGAGGACGCAGAAAAAATGGCCGCCTGTTATGTGAAGGCGATACGGGAGGTCCAGCGCCAGGGACCCTACTTCTTGGCGGGACACTCCTTCGGTGGCTTGATCGCGTTAGAGATGGGGAAGCAGCTCAGCCGAGTCGGACAGAGCGTGGCACTGCTGGCACTGCTGGACACCGCTTCACCTCGATCATGCGGCATGCGGGCCGACTCAGGCCTGCTCTACGAGCTCTCCGAGTTGCTCGAAAAGCACGACCTGAGTGATGAAGCAACGAATAAGGAAGATGAGCATCGGCTGTGGGAAGATCTCATTGGTATGGCACGAAAATACCTACCCGGAGTACAGTGGGCGTCGACGCAGCGCCGCAGGCTCAAGGGTTTGGGGGCAGTGAACGAGTTCTTCCGCACCTACCGCTTCCTGCCAACGGACGAACAGATCGGCTATCGCCGCTACATGCGTTTCCTGCGAGCCAATTTCAGAACCGCGCGCAACTATCCAGCGACCGTGAGCCCCAATCGGATTACCCTTCTTCGTGCTGATGAGCGGCTGATCGATGAATCAGTCGATCCCGTGGAGCGCACTGAGCCGTGGAGCACGCTGGCCGGGGGAGGCTTCGAAGTTCACCGGGTGCCGGGCAATCACCTGAATCTGCTCGCACCCCCTGCCGTCGAAGCCCTGGCGGCTCAGCTACGTAAGTGCATTGACCGGGCTTCGACCCAACCCGAGAGTGAGCTGTGACCGGGGCTGCGCGCAGCTATCTCTTTGTCCCTGGGCACTCCAAGCGGATGCTGGCCAAAGCGTTCGAATTGGGCGCAGATGCACTCGTGTTGGATTTCGAAGATGGGGTGCCTGCCGGTTATAAGGATCGAGCGCGCGAGTTGGTGCAGCGGGCCATCGCCGCCCGCCACAATTCCGGCCGCGCACGCCCCTTCTGCTGGGTGCGGATCAATGCGCTGGCAGATACCGATTGGCGCGACGACCTACGGGCAGTGGTCCAACCCGGTATCGCCGGAATTCGCGTACCCAAGGTGCGCTCCTTGGAGACCCTGGAGGAATTGGACAAGGCTCTTCGTCCCTGCGAAGAAAGAGCAGGTCTGCGGGTCGGCAGTATTCGACTGACGTGCAACATAGAAAGTGCTGCCGGGCTCATGGAGGCCCGTGCCATCGCAGTGGCGCCGAGAGTGAGCTATCTTGCCTTTGGAGCCGCCGATTTCGCTGCCGATATGGGCTGCAGGTGCAGCCCCTCCGATCGCTCCACCCTTTTTGCGCATCCGGGACCGGAAAGGTCTGCTTCGGTCCACACAGGTGGCCAGGGCGCTTGGCTTCTTTGGGCGTTCTTTGCTGCACCCATCGCAGCTCGATGTGATTCACAGAGTCTTCAGCCCAAGCGGCGAGGATATAACGCGGGCTCTCGATGTCATCCGGCGGTACGAAGAAGCTGTTGCGTCGGGGGTGGGCGGCGCGGTCACCGCCAAGGGGGAGTTTGTGGGTCTCCCTACGGTGCTGCAGGCGCGGGCGCTCCTGGAGTTGGCCAAGGCCATCGACCCAGAGAAAGGAATCCTTTGACACGGTCATTCAAAAGCCCAGTCTGGGAATTGCTGAAGGGCTGCCGCGTCTACGACCTCTCGCAGCCATTGGAGGAGGGAATTCCGGTTTCGCCCAACCACCCGGGTTTTAGACTGGCACTAAAGCGACGCCACGGCGACGCACAACGCGCCGATGGCAGCTCATCGGCCAACGAGTTACTGATGCTTGGAGGTCATACAGGAACACACATCGACGCTCTTTGCCACGTTTCTCACCAAGGCATGCTTCACGGCGGTGTCAACGCATTTGAAGCGCAGCGTGGCGGGCGCTTTGCCCAGTTGGGTGTTGAAACCATTGCTCCCATCTTGTGCCGAGGTGTGATGCTCGATTTGCCGGCGTTTATGGGGGTTGAAATCCTCGAGCCCGGTGCGCCGGTAACCGCCAATGATCTCGAGGCTGTTGCTCAGCGGCAAGGTGTCCAGGTACAGGCGGGCGATGCCGTTCTCGTCCGGACCGGGTGGGGGCACCTGTGGAAGGACCCGCAGGCATTCGAGGGCGAATCCAGTGGCACACCGGGTCCTGAAGAGTCGGCTGCCCGCTGGTTGGCTGAGCTCGGCGTACGACTCACAGGCGGTGAGACTTTGGCTTATGAACAAATCGTTGCAGAGTCCGGGCACTCGCAGCTTCCTGTCCATCGCATCTTGTTGGTTGAAGCTGGCATCCACACAGTGGAGTCGATGCAACTCTGTGAGTTAGCACACGACAAAGTCTTCGAGTTCTTATTCGTAGTAGCACCGGTCAAGATTGCAGGGGCGACCGGAATGCCGGTACGTCCATTGGCAATTGCGCGGCCGGACGAAAGATCATGACTTTGACGGAGACGCTAGCGTCGTTTGCTGCAGATGTTCAGTATCAGAATCTGCCGCCGCCGGTCACTAGCAGCATCCGGAAAAGACTTCTCGACCTGTCGGGTGTGGCTCTGGCGGCCTGTCCTTTGCCGACGACCCAGATGATCATACGGCTGGCATCGGGGTGGGGAGGAGCTGAAGAAGCCACCGTAATCGGGATGAACCAGCGTTTCCTGCCATGGGGGCCGCCTTTGTGAACGGCGTATTGGCACACTCTCTGGACTTCGATGATACGCACTTGCCATCCATCCTCCATCCTAGTGCTTGTGTTATCCCTGCTGCCCTGGCGGTTGCGGAAGCGCGGGGTGCCAGCTGCCATCAGATGGTTGCAGCTGCGGCAGCCGGTTACGAGGTCGGTGTTCGCACCGCTATGGCTGCATATGATCCGCTGGCAAGGGATTCGGTCTTTTTCCGCCGCGGTTGGCATGCCACGTCGGTGTGCGGCACTTTGGCCAGTGCCACGGTGGCGGCAGTGCTGTACGGCCTCGACGCTTCTGGCATCGCAAATGCGATCGGGATCGCGGCATCGATGGCAAGCGGTATCCTGGAGGGAAATCGTGCGGGTGGCACGGTCAAGCGCCTGCATTGCGGGTGGGCAGGCCATGCTGGCGTCATTGCCGCACAGTCTGCCTTGGCAGAGATCACGGCGCCCAGCACCGCGCTTGAGGGCCGCTTCGGTCTATTTCGGGCCTGCTGCGGGGATTCTCTTAACGAAGACAGCATCGAAGACAGCATCTCGGACGGTCTGGGTGAGCGCTGGTGCGTACCGTCGATCCTATTCAAACCGTACCCGGCCAACCATTTCACGCATGCTGGGATAGACGCTGCCCTAAGCCTCGCGTCGAGATTGGATCCTGAGGAGATAGAGGAAATCGAGCTTCGGGTCCCTGCACCGGTGCTACGAACGATCGCAGAACCCCGAACATCCAAGCTGAAGCCGGAAACGGGTTACGATGCTCAGTTTAGCGGACCATTTACAGTTGCAGCTGCATTCCTAGGGGGAGGCGGTCTGGGCCTTTGGTTGGATGACTTCAGTGACCGAAAGACCCGTGACAAACGCTACTTGGAGCTGGCGGCGAGAGTAAACTGCATCGCTGACGCCGAGCTGGAACCTCTCTTTCCACATCAGCTGCCGGCGGTCTCTTGAGGGTACGTACCCGAGAAGGGGTGTGGCACCAGGTACGGGTGCTACACAACCGTGGCAGTTCCAGGAACCCGCTCAGTGACGACGAGTTAATGGAAAAATTTCTGGCCAACGCTCAAAGGCGCCTATCTGAAGAAGCAGCGCGGACTCTCGCTGCCTCTCTTCTGGATCCCAACGAACAACCTGTGGCAGCCCAAACCGCATTGACTTACCCGGATTCGGGGGCCCTTGCCTGAAACGCATAGAACAGTAGAAGATATATGAAGATATTGATTCCGGGCGGTGCGGGTTACATCGGCTCTTCCCTGGTACCCAGGCTGTTGGAACGAAACCACGAGGTGGACGTCGTTGACCTGCTCTGGTTCGACAGCCACCTACCCAGTGAGGTCAAAGTCGAGCAGAAAGACGGATTCAAACTTTCTGAAGAAGATCTCCAAGGCGTAGACCAGGTCATCTGCCTGGCGGGGCTTTCCAACGATCCCATGGCTGAGTTCTCGCCGAGCCGGAATTTCATATCCAATGCTGCTTTGCCAGCCTACCTGGGCTATATCGCCAAGCGCGCTGGTGTGCAAAGGTTTATTTTCGCAGGATCTTGCTCCGTGTACGGGAGCAGGGCCAACGAGCTCTGCGCCGAAGAGGACCCGGTAGTTTCGACCTATCCCTACGGTATATCCAAACTTCAGGGTGAGTACGCCCTTCTTCACCTGGTCGACAGGTCCTTTTCCGTGATATCCCTGCGCCAGGGAACCGTATGCGGATACAGTCCACGAATGCGCCTGGATCTCGTAGCAAATACGATGTTCAGGGCTGCGGTGGAGAGCAAACAGATCAACGTGAACAATCCTGAGATCTGGCGACCGATCCTCAGTGTGCAGGATGCCGTGAGCGCGTATATTCGCGCCGTGGAGGCAAACCAGGAAATCTCGGGTATCTTCAACATCGCATCGGGCAACTACACTGTGGGAGAGATAGGCGGCATCGTGAGAAACGTCCTTGAGGCGGCGCTAGAGACGAAAATCAAACTCAACATCCACCACAGACAGGACTACAGGAACTATAAGGTCGATATCGGAAAGGCTGCCAAAGTATTGAGTTTCAACCCTAAACACGATGTGGAATTTATTGTGAGACATCTGTTGGAGAACATGGATCGGTTCAAGGACTTCGAAAATCCCATGTATTACAACATAGAGGTATTCAAGAACATCGTGACCGCCCCCGCCGGCGCACACATGACGACTGAGTAATGAAGATCGCGGTGACGGGCGCTAATGGGCAGTTGGGATCGGATGTCTGTAGGGTCTGCCGCAAGTCCGGCCATGCTGTCGCGGAGCTGAACCATGAGGCCGTAGACATCACCGACGGGGACCGGATAGCGTCCGCGATTCGCGAGGTCTGCCCCGATGTCGTGGTCAATACGGCGGCGTACAACCATGTCGAACGATGCGAGGAACATCCTGACGTTGCCTTCTTAGTGAACGCACTCGGCGCCCGTAACGTGGCCAGGGCCTGCAACGACCAGGGGTCCTATCTGATTCATATCAGTACCGACTACGTCTTCGATGGAGTCAAGGAAGCGCCTTACCTGGAGACCGATCTCCCCAGGCCCCTGAACATCTACGGCAACACGAAGCTCTCCGGTGAATATTTTGTGGGGGGCTGCGCGAAACAATCTCTGGTGATGAGAACCTCGGGGCTTTATGGAAAGAATCCGTGCCGGGCCAAAGGCTACGACTTTGTCGAGCTTATGCTCAAAGTGGCTGGGGAACGGGATGAGGTGCGGGTGGTCGACAACGAAGTGCTGACCCCAACCTCGACCCTAGAGGTGTCGCGCCAGATTGAGCGTCTGTGCCGGACCCCAATCGTTGGCTTGGCACACGCCACAGCGGAAGGGCAGTGTTCATGGTATGAATTTGCCAAGGCGATTTTCGATATTACGGGCATCGAGACGCCTCTTCACGTGGCGGAACCCGGTGAGTTCTCGGCAAAGATCCGCAGACCGCGGTATTCGGTACTCGAGAACCACGTACTCAAGGAATACCGCCTGAACACCTTTCGCGACTGGCGCGAAGGACTCCGAGAGCACCTTGCAGCCCACGGAGAACCTTCCGTTGGCCTGAAAGAAGATCCTTGATGTGCGTTCGAACCTGGAGCTCCTCGCATCCCTTTTGGGGTTCCCCCGCTTCAGTACCCTGTGGGACTGTATCAGAGTCAGGAACACTATGAACGAAACCACGGGCGATGCTGCGGAATTGGAGTTTGCTGGAACGAAGAGTTCTCTAGTAAGAAACACGCTAAGAAGCCCACTTCCGGAACCAATCTCCAGAAAACTCCGGACCTGCTGCTCCACCATAAACTCACAGAACTGTTCCAGCTCTGTCTTCCACTGCATCATGGAATACATACTGGGGACTTTGACGAGTGCTCGCTCAACGTCAAACTGGATCACCTTATTCACTCTACCACCAGGACTGTGCCCACCCAATGTCGTCGCCAAACACGTCATGCTTTGGATCTGACGTCGAGCTCTCCAGCTTGTCAGGAAAGAGTCCAGGCGGCGGCATTTTTCACGAGATTTCTACATAGATGGTCATCTGTTGCTAGCCGGGGGGGGGAGACCTTTGCAAGAATCTTTTGATGATCTCAAGATACTTCTCCGAATCCGATCTGTAGGCGGCACCGTGAGTTGCGCCTTCGAAAAAAATAATCTTCTTCCGGGCGTGGGGTATGGCGTCGAAGATTGCTTGAGCGGTCGCAGGAGAGATGCGGCGGTCCTCTCTTCCATAAATGAGCAGGATCGGTATTTCTTTGATTCCCTCGAGGGCTTTGGCGGTGTTCAAGTCTGCCTCCCGATAGCCATTGATTCGGGTCAAATTCCAGACAAAGAGGTCCGCGAAAGGAAAGGAAGGCAGGCCAAGGAGCAGGTGGGTGTGATGTGAGACGGTTTCCTCCAAACTCAGGAATGGGCTGTCAGCGATGAGAGTCGCCAGGTCGGATCCAAACTCATTGGCCGCGTGGAGGACGGCAACGGCTCCCATGGAAACACCCAAAAGAGCGAATTTTGGGCGCTTTCCCTTCTTCAGAAAATCGTAGGCTCCCAGAACGTCCAATCGTTCCCGAAAACCCAGGGAAACGAGCTCTTGCTGACTTTTTCCGTGACCCCGGAAATCAAACAGAAAGGCCGGATACCCCAGCTTGTTCAGGGAGCAGGCCCTTTCCAACACTTCCTGCCGGCTGCGGAAGAGGCCGTGACAGAGAAGAAGGATGGGTTTTCCTTCTTCTCCTTCCATCCACCAACCCTGCAACATCAATCCATCTCGGCTGGGAAACTGGACTACTGCAAACGGGCACCCGTAGCTGGCCGGTGTGCTGGCCAGCTCCCGGTCCCGAGTTCGGGTAGACGAATGGGTGAGATGGTAGGAGAAGATCAGCGGCAGGGCCAGGAAGATGAAAAAAGGAAGAAACACCGCCAGTACGAGCAAGGTTCTCTTGAAGATCCTTCCCCCCTTGGGCCGAATCTTCAGAACAGATAACACCAGCCAGACCAGAAATCCTCCGGCCAGGAAGATGAGGCTGATGACTGCACAGATCAGAAAAAGCAGCATGGCAATGGATCACCGATGGGATTAGGGAAATAAAGGAAATAAAGGGACAGTCTACTTATTTCCTTTATTTCCAGTAGACTGTCCCTTCACAACACCTTATGCAAGCACAAATGCCCGTCGACCCTCGACGCGAATGCGCTCCTCGCACACCAGTTTCAGTGCTTCCGGGTAGGCTTCGTGCTCCTGTTCGAGGATGCGTGCCGAAAGTGTCTCTTCCGTGTCACTCCTCAAGACCGAAACAGCTCGCTGCAGGATAATGGGACCGTGGTCGAGTTCCTCGTCCACGAAGTGGACTGTGCAACCGGTCACCCGGGCGCCCCACTCCAGGGCCTGTCTCTGCGCATGAAGCCCGGGAAAAGCCGGCAGCAGAGAGGGATGAATATTCAGGATGCGGAGCGGATAGTGGCGCACGAAATAGGAGCTCAGCAGCCTCATGAACCCGGCCAGGCAGACAATGTCGACGCCGGCGCTCTCAAGCTCATGGACTACCAGCCGGTCATAGGCTTCCCGCGCATGTTTGCCCGAAGGGATGCAAATGGTTGGGAAATGGCGCTCCCTAGCACGCTGCAGGCCAGGGGCGTCAGCGCGATTTGACACCACCAGGGCCAGACGAGCCGGGATCCTGCCTTCTTCAATGGCTTCGGAAAGCGCCAGAAAATTGGTTCCCCTCCCGCTCAGAAGAATCCCTACCTTCTTCATATGTAGCGAACTTCACCGCTCCCCTCGGTCGTTTCTCCGATCAGATAGAACTGCTCCCCACGTCTCTGCAGAAATTCCTGAACTCGATCGGCACGAGCTTTTGCAGCAATGAGGATCATCCCTAAACCCATGTTGAAGGTTCGGTACATCTCATAGTCGTCCACTTTTCCCCGTTCCCGGATGAAGCGAAAGATGGGGAGGATTTCCCAGCTCCCTCGATGAATGACCGCGTCGATCCCGGAAGGCAAAATTCTGGGGAGATTCTCAGAGATTCCTCCCCCGGTGATGTGAGCCATACCGTGCACGTCGTCCGACTGGACCAGCTCTTTGATAGCGGGAAGGTAGTTACGGTGAGGAATGAGAAGTTCCTCAGCCACGGTTTTCCCTAGCTCTGTCAGAAAGCTGTCCACGGTAAGCTTCTCCTCTTCAAAAAAAAGCTTCCGCACCAGGGAGTAGCCATTGGTATGAAGTCCAGAAGAAGGCAGGCCGATCAGAACATCTCCGGGCACAACATGGGAAGGATCCCTGATCTTGAATTCATCAACAATCCCCACCATGAAACCCGCCAAGTCATATTCTCCTTCCTGATAAAAGTCAGGCATTTCAGCTGTTTCCCCGCCCAAGAGGGCACAGCGAGAGTGCCGGCAACCCTCCGCCAAGCCACCAACAATCTGTTCGATGACATGGGGCTCGAGTTTTCCCGCCGCGATGTAATCAAGGAAAAACAGGGGAAAAGCACCCTGGGCCAGAATGTCATTGCTGCAGTGAGCCACCAGGTCTATTCCCACCGTGTCGTGGATACCAGTCAGAAATGCGATCTTCAGTTTCGTGCCTACGCCATCTGCACTGGCCACCAGGACCGGTTTTTGAAAGTGAAGGAGATCGGGGCGGTATAGTCCTGCAAAAGAGCCGATGTCCTGGAGGACCGAAGAATTGAAGGTGGAGCGGGCCAACTCTCTGATTCGCTCCCTGGCCTTCCTTGCCCGTTCAATGTCGACGCCGCTGTCGCTGTACTTCATGGGTCACGGGTCAGTGGTCAATGGCTAGCGGTCAGCGGGTCAGCGGGTCAGCGGTCACTCGACATTCGTCAATCGTCATTCCTCACGGGGGTCTGCTCGAATAAGCCTCTCTGCGTCACATCGCGAGCAATGGGAACAGGATAGTTCCGGTCGAAACAGGCGGAGCAGAAGTTACCCTGATCAGAAACAGATGCCTTCATTCCTTCTATGGAAAGGTAGGCCAGTGAATCGGCTCCAATGAATTCGCGAATTTCTTCGACGCTTCGGTTGGCGCCGATTAGTTCCTCCTGAGTGGGCGTATCAATCCCGTAATAGCAGGGAGAAATCGTAGGCGGAGAGCTAACCCGAACATGCACTTCTTGAGCGCCGGTTGAGCGAACCATGTCGACGATTTTCTGACTGGTGGTGCCTCGAACGATGGAGTCATCGATGAGAATCACTCTTTTGCCTCGCAACAGCCTCTTGACCGGGTTGAGTTTAATTTTTACCCCAAAGTGGCGGATCGACTGTCTCGGTTCGATAAAGGTCCGACCCACATAGTGATTGCGGATCAGTCCAAACTGAAAGGAGATCCCCGATTCTTCCGAGTAGCCAAGAGCAGCAGTCACGCCGGAATCGGGAACTGGCACAACCAGGTCGGCACTCACCGATGCCTCTCGCGCAAGCTGCCGGCCCATAAGATACCGGCTCTGATTCACGTCTCTTTCGAAAACCGTACTGTCGGGGCGGCTGAAATAGACGTGCTCAAAGATACAAAAGGCATGCCGGGGAGCCTTGGGGAGAGAGAAGGACTCGGTTCGTCCGTCCTCTATTTTCAGAATTTCTCCGGGCGCAATATCCCTGATGTAGGTAGCTCCGATGAGATCGAAAGCGCAGGTTTCTGAGGCGACTGCGTAAGATTTCCCGAGCCTTCCCAGGCACAGGGGCCGGAAGCCGAAGGGATCGCGGATCGCATAGACGCTCCCTTTGGCTTGCAGCAAGAGGGAGAAGGCTCCTTGAAGGCTGATCAGGGCATTTTTCAAGGCCTCTTCCAAGTTTTTAACGGGAGAACGTGCCAACAGATGAAGAATTACCTCGGTATCGGTAGTGGACTGAAAGATCGCACCTTCTTTTTCCAGGCGTTTCCGGAGCTGCTTTGCGTTAACCAGGTTCCCGTTGTGGGCCAGAGCGATGGGACCCCTCCGGGATTGCGTCACAATGGGCTGAGCGTTGGCCAGAAGGCTCTCACCGGTGGTGGAGTAGCGAACATGGCCACTTGCCGTTTCTCCTTTCAGCTTGCCCAGTTTCCGGTCGTCAAACACATCCGCGACGTATCCCATCCCTTTTTCCCGATACAGACGAGAACCATTGAAACTGACGATTCCTGCCGACTCCTGCCCTCGGTGCTGGAGTGCATACAGCCCCAGATAGGTGAGACGGGCAGCTTCTGGATGTCCACAGATAGCAAACAGCCCGCACTCGTCGTGAAAGGTGTCTTGCAACGCGGGACCCTGATTGGCGGCGGTGGATGTCAATGCTTGAAAGCCTCCTCCAGAGGGGAACTCCACTTTCGTACTATATCCACGATTGGCATCGAAATCAAAAGCTGCCCATTGACACTCACACGGAAGCTGTGCCCGGTGACCTCGCCGAGTTTTCTCAGCGGGAAGGACTGAACCATCTCCAAGAATTCCCTTTCCTTTTCTCTTCTGACTGAAACCAGGATGCGAGACGGGGATTCACTGAAAAGATAGTGATCGGCGCGCAATGGAGTCTCGGCAACGACTTCCAGGCCGACCCCGCTTTTGAAACAGCTTTCGGCCAGGCCACAGACCAGCCCCCCTTCGGAGAGGTCGTGGGCGGACTGGATGAGTCCCTGACCGATCACCTCAAGAACAGTTCGCAGGAGCGTCTTTTCCTGTGGCAGGTCGAGATGGGGACAGGGCCCGCAAAGAGGCATTTCCACCGTCTCCAGGTAGATGCTGCCTCCAAGCTCTGCCCTGGTCTCACCTAACAGATAGATCTGATCTCCCACGTTCTTGAAATGTGAATCCTGGAGGGAGGAGAGATCTTCGATCTTGCCTACTATCCCCAGAACGGGCGTGGGGAAGATGCCGACTCCGCTCGTTTCATTGTAGAAGCTGACGTTTCCTCCGGTAATGGGTGTGCCCAGAGCCTCACAAGCGCGCCGCAGTCCTTCGATGGTTTCGACAAACTGCCACATCGCCTCAGGGTTTTCCGGGCTGGCAAAATTGAGACAGTTGGTGGCAGCCAGTGGTCGTGCTCCCGAGCACACCACGTTGCGACAACTCTCGGCCACGGCCAACATGGCTCCCATCTGGGGACTCAGATAGCAGAAGCGGCTGTTTCCGTCCACGCTCACTGCCAGCCCGCCAGGAGTCCCTTTGAGCCGAAGAACCGCCGCATCGCTTCCGGGCAGGCTCACCGTATTGGTTCTCACCATGTGATCATATTGCCGGTAGACCCAACGCCGGCTGCAGAGCTGAGAAGAGCCCATCAGGCGTAAGAGGAGCGAGTTATAATCTGCAGGTTCTGGAAGATCGAGTTCATTCCAACGGGATAACCGGGATAAATAACCGGGTTTTTGAACCGGACGCCGGTAGAGTGGAGCGCGGTCTGTAAGAGCGGCATTAGGGATCTCAACGATCGTTTCTCCATTGTTGTGAACGATCAGTTTGCCGTGATCGCACACCCGGCCGATCACCACCGCATCCAGGTCCCATTTCCGGAAGATCTGCAGAACCTCTTCTTCCCGACCCATCTCTGCCACAAGCAACATCCGCTCCTGTGATTCGGAAAGCATGATTTCGTAGGGGGTCATTCCTTCTTCACGCTGCGGTACCAGGTCCAGTTTGATTTCGATTCCCATGCCTGCCCGACTTCCCATCTCACAAGTCGAACAGGTCAGACCGGCCGCTCCCATATCCTGGATTCCCACCACAGCTCCGCTTGCAAGGGCTTCCAGGCAGGCCTCCAGCAGCAGTTTTTCCAGGAACGGATCGCCCACCTGCACGGTGGGACGCTTTTCCTGCGACTCCTCGCGGAACTCTTCCGAGGCCATGGTAGCGCCGTGAATACCATCCTTCCCCGTCTTGGCGCCGACGTAGATGACCGGGTTCGTGTCGCCTCTGGCGGCGGCGTAGGAAAGTTCATCGGTTCGGGCAACGCCCAGGCAGAGAACGTTGACGATGGGATTGTGGGTATATCTCTCCTGAAAATGGATCTCTCCGCCCATGGTGGGAATACCCATACAATTCCCGTAGCCCGCAATGCCCGCAACGACTCCTTCCATGATCAATTGATTGCGGGCTTGATCCAGGGGGCCGAAGTGCAGTGAGTCCATCAGAGCCAAGGGTCGAGCACCCATGGTGAAGATGTCCCGGATAATGCCACCCACGCCGGTGGCCGCTCCCTGATAAGGTTCGATGAAGGAAGGGTGGTTGTGGGATTCGATCTTGAAAACCACCGCCCATCCATCGCCAATTTCCACCACTCCCGCATTCTCGCCTGGCCCCTGGATGATCTGTGGTCCCTCTGTGGGAAGACGCTTCAGGTGCAGGCGTGAGCTCTTATAACTGCAATGCTCGGACCACATTACGGAAAAGATCCCGAGCTCGGTAAGGTTCGGCTCGCGTCCCAGATAGTGCTTGATTTTTCTGTACTCTTCCTGACTGAGGCCGTGCTCTTCGACTAGATCGAAGCTGATCTGCATGACTCGACCATGGAACGAAAAAGGAAGAGCCCGTCTTGGGAGTCGAGGCAAGACTCGGAGGCCCGTTCCGGATGAGGCATCAGGCCCATCACATTTCCCTCTTGGTTAACGACTCCAGCGATGTTCTCCAGCGATCCGTTGGGATTAGCGTCACTACTGACACGGCCTTGAGTGTCTGAATAACGGAAGAGGATTTGCCCGTTTTTTTTCAGCTCATCCAGTCCCTCAGGAGAAATAAAGAAGTTTCCCTCGTTGTGGGCAATCGGCATCTTCAGTACTTGCTCCTTTTCGCAGCAGAGGGTAAAGGGGGTCTGATCATTTTCAGTGCGCAGGTAGACGTGGTCGCAGACGAACCTTAGTCCGGCGTTGCGCAGCGTCACCCCTGGGAGTAGTCCGGCTTCCTGCAGGATCTGAAATCCGTTGCAGATACCCAGCACGAATTTTCCGGACTTGGCGTGCTGACGCACGCTCTCCATCACGGGAGAAAACTTGGCAATCGCGCCGCAGCGAAGGTAGTCTCCGTAAGAGAAGCCGCCCGGGATGACGACGGCGTCGATATCGTGTAGATCAGTATCCTGGTGCCACAAGAAACCTGCTGCCTGCCCCAGGATGTGTTTCAAAACATGGTAGGTATCGTGGTCACAGTTAGAACCGGGAAAGACGACGACACCAAACTTCACGATATTTCCTCTATGCTGAAGCTCTCGATAATGGGATTCGACAAGACTTCGCTCGCAATCTGCTCGATGAGTTCCCTGATTTTTCCCCGATCAGTAAGGTCCTTGAACTCGATTTCAAAGTACTTTCCCTGCCGCACATTTACCACTTCTCTGTGCCCTAACTTATTGAGAGAGCGACAGATCGTCTGTCCCTGAGGATCCAGTACACCTTCCTTGAGCTGAACGATCACCCTGGCTCTCAATCGTTTCGTGGGACCTGCAGATTTTCTTGCCATGTTACTACCGAAAGCTGTCGAAAAGTTCCTGGGCGAAGCCTTTGCACAGAATAATAGAGCAAGAAAAAAAGAGAAAGAGCAAAAACGAAATTCTAAATCCTAAGTACTCACTTTCATAAATACGATGACGTATGTTGGGAGCGCGACGGAGACCAGATCGAGGCGCGACGACGAGTCGATGCCCAGACATCGGCGAGGAGGAGCAACAAAGAGATGGTCCCGTCCCGCCCCAACCCTTTGGGCGGATGGGGGTTGCGGGCGATCTCTTGGTCGTTCGTTGTCGACGATGCCACTGCATCGCCTCCTCCTCTCTTCGCGACCTCACCTCGCAAACCCCATCTGCATACGTCATCGTATTTATGGAAGGGAGTACTAAGCACTAAACTCTAAACACATTCTAAATTCCAAGCTCCAAATTCTAGACAAGACTCCAAGGGTTTAGGATTTAGGATTTGGAATTTGTTTAGGATTGAGCCTGCATTTCTCATCACGGCTCGTGACGAAGACACTCGTGTCAAGCGGCGGAAGGGCCGGCCTGACAAGGCGCGCGACCGAGGCCCCCGGAGACGTACTCTTGCAGTACGTCGAGGAGGCCGAACGAGCGCAACGCAGTTAGGACGGATGATTTCTTCACTTCGCTCAGGTGAAGGCGACGCCGATGCAGTAGAGCGGTGATGAGAAATGCAGGCTAGCGCTTTACTCGTCCGGTTTCGCCGATGCAGTAGACAGTTTATGCATGATGTGGGCTCGGTTCATTCTATAATCAGTCGATGATTGCCAAGCTCAAGGGAGTCCTGCTGGAGAAGTGGGCCGATCGAGTCGTGGTGGACATAGGGGGTGTGGGATATGAAATCTTCATCCCGTTTTCGACTTATTACGAGCTGGGGGACGTCGGAGGGTCTGTCAGTCTACATATCTATACTCACGTGAAGGAAGATGCTCTCAGCTTATATGGGTTCCTGACCCAGCGCGAGAAGCAGCTCTTCACGCGGTTGATTCAGATCTCCGGGATCGGGCCAAAGTTGGGGGTGGCGATTCTCTCGGGTTTGCCTGTGGGCACACTGGTGGAAGCGGTGGTAGACGGGGATCTGGTCAAGCTCAATGCTATCCCGGGGGTGGGCAAGAAGACCGCAGAACGCATCGTCCTGGAGATGAAGGACAAGGTCGTATCTCTCATGCCTGAGTTGCGGGAGACTGTCTCGGTCGGCGAGCCCGGCCGCATCCAGGAGGATGTGGTTTCGGCCCTGGTGAACCTGGGTTATCTCAAAGCGACTGCTGAGAAAGCAGTCTCGCGAGCCCTCAAGGACGGGGAACCGACTGGTTTTGAGGATCTGCTGAAGAAATCGCTGAGGGGAGTTTCAGAGTGACCGGAAAGGGTTCAAAGGAAGAGCCCATAAGACCGGAAGAGATCATGGACCCGACTCATCGGGACGATGAAGCTGGGTTCGAGAACAGCCTCCGCCCCCAGATCCTGAGCAAGTTCGTGGGACAGCAGAAGGTTAAAGACAACATGGGGATTGGTATTGAAGCGGCCCGGAAGCGCCGGGAGGCGCTGGATCACGTTTTGTTGTTTGGTCCGCCCGGATTGGGAAAGACGACCCTTGCTCATATCGTGGCCAACGAGCTTCGCGTGAACTTTCGGGCCACTTCGGGACCGGTGATCGAAAGGCGTGGCGACCTGGCGGCGATCTTGACGAACCTGGAAGAAAACGACGTCCTCTTTATCGATGAGCTTCATCGCCTGCACCCCTCCATTGAGGAGATTCTGTATCCGGCGATGGAGGATTTTCAGATCGACATCATCATTGGCGAAGGACCCGGCGCACGCTCCATCAAAATCGATATTCCCCATTTTACTCTGGTGGGTGCTACCACCCGTACGGGTTTGTTGACCTCACCGCTGCGTGGGCGCTTTGGAATTATTCAGAGACTTGATTTTTACGACGTGAACAGCCTCAACACCATAGTCGTCCGCTCTGCCGGAATCCTTGCGGTAGAGATTGATAAAGAAGGAGCGACAGAAATCGCCCGCCGAAGTCGGGGTACTCCCCGCATCGCCAACCGTCTGCTTCGACGGGTTCGGGACTATGCCCAGGTGCGAGCCAATGGGGTCATCAACTACGATGTGGCCTGCAAGGGACTGGGAGTCTTGAATGTGGATCGGTTTGGGTTCGATGAAATTGATCGGAAGCTGCTACTCACCATCATCGAGAAATTTGGGGGCGGTCCGGTCGGGGTAGGCACGATTTCTGCAGCCATCAGCGAAGAAAAAGATGCCATTGAGGACATCTATGAGCCTTATCTCATCCAGATTGGATTCCTCAACCGCACACCGCGTGGGCGCACTGTTACACGCCTGGCCTACGATCATTTTGGAATCGACTCCCGGCAGGCGGTACAGAAGGGGCTGTTTTAGCGGATCGGCTGACCGGCTGACCAGTGACGATTGACCATTGACCAGTAACCAACCAGTGACCAATGACTGATGACGAACAACGAATGACCAGGTTATCATACAGATGTGCAGGTACCCGCTCATCAGATAGCCACCAAGATTCAGGCGCTGCAGGCTTCCGTCGAAGAGGTGATCAAGGGAAAGCCGGAGGTGGTCGAGAGGGCCATTGTAGCCTTATTGGCTCGTGGACACCTTTTGATCGAAGATGTGCCCGGAGTCGGCAAAACGACGCTGGCACATACCCTGGCCCGCTCTTTTGACTGCACCTTTCAGCGGATTCAGTTCACCAGCGACCTTCTCCCTTCCGATCTGATCGGTATCGCCATTTTCGATCAGGGCAGCCGACAGTTTGAGTTCCGAAAAGGCCCCATCTTCTCCAACGTCGTGCTGGCGGATGAAATCAATCGCACCACCCCCAAGACTCAGAGCGCACTACTGGAAGCGATGAGTGAAGGCAAGGTGACGATCGAAGACAAAACCTATACCCTGCCCCAACCTTTTGTGGTCATAGCGACTCAGAACCCTGTGGAGCACCATGGTACCTATCCTTTGCCTGAGTCGCAACTGGACCGCTTTCTGATGCGCATTCGAATGGGTTATCCGAATGAAGAGGACGAGAAAAAAATCCTGCGCTCTCAGATTGGCTACGAGACGGCGGCAAAGCTGATACCGGTCATCTCAGCAGAGGAGATTTTAGAGAGCCAAATGCAAGTCGCGAGGGTGGAAGTACAGGACATTCTTGTCGAATACGTGATGGCCTTGGTGAGAGCAACGCGCAGGAGCGAATTTCTGGAGCTGGGGATCAGTCCTCGGGGAGCGATGGCTATGTATCGGGCGGCCCAGGCCCTGGCCTTCCTCAGAGGCAGGAGCTACTGTATCCCGGATGACATCAAGCAGCTCGTGGTCTCCATCTTCTCCCATCGCGTGATTGTCAGTCCCAAGTACTCTTCCTCCGTACAGAGCAGCAAGGGGGCGGAGGGGATTATCGAAGGATTGATGGAGGAAGTGGAGATACCCCTGTAGTGTGGATTCTGCGGTGGTTCCGTATTGAAAACGTCAGAGAGTTCTTTTGGTCCTCTTTCTTTTTGGTCACAGCTCTGCTGTTGGCGATTCTGAGTCAAATTGCCCAGCAAAACGGGGAGCGCTACGCCGCGGCCTTCCTGGCAATCCTCTCACTGACTTTCGCGGTCATCGTCTGTGTAACGTTGGTTCCCAAGCTGGTGATGCGGCTCAAACTGGACTTTCTGAACAGCCTCCAGTTCTTGCGTTTCACCCAGCGGGGCGCCTTTTTTATTCTGATCACCCTGATTATCACCCTCTCCACCCTCAATACCGGAAATAACCTTCTGATCCTGATTCTGTCCGTTTTGCTGGCCTCCTTGATTGTTTCAGGGCTGTTGTCCAACCTTGTGCTCCAGGGTCTTAAGATCTCCCTCACAATTCCGAACTCGATTCACGCCCGCCAAAAGGCCGTATTTTTTCTCAGCCTACGCAACCTGAAAAGGTTGGTTCCCTCCTTTGCCCTCAAGCTCAAGGGGAGGAAAAAAGACGGGGGGTACTACTCGGGCGAGACCGACTTCTTTACGCAGGAAAAGTATTTTCCCTACCTTCAGGCGGGCGAAAGATGGCGGGTCAAGTTGTCTTGCGAGTTTTCTCGAAGAGGAAGATACTCGGTGGACGGTTTTGAAGTCACCACTACCTTCCCCTTCGGTTTTTTTGCCCGCGGCCGCAGTCTTGAGGCTCAAGGGGATCTCGTTGTTTATCCGGCCCTGTATGACCTGTCTCCCTTGCTTCTGCGTTATCCCGGTTTGCAGGGCTTGCTGGAAGATAATTGCAAGGGACCGGGCAGCACCCTCTACAAAATCCGGGACTATCAGGTTGGTGACAGCGCCCGATTCGTTCACTGGAAGTCTACGGCGAAGGTTGCTCGACTGATGATCAAGGATTTCGCGCACGAGGAAGAGAATCCCATCCAGGTGGCCTTTTCCACTTATTTGCCGGAACGCTCCGCTCGAGCTCTCGAGCAGTTCGAGAAGGCGGTCTCCTACATAGCCTCTCTGGCCTACTACTGTCGAAGAAAGGGTCGGAGCTTTCACTTTAGCTCAGGTGAATTTCAAGTGGTACTCAACGGCCGGGAGGAAGACATTACGGCCTTAATGGGGTATCTCTCCCAAGTGGAGCCGTCCGATCAGGTCCAGGTGAAGATGCATCGGCTGAGAACACCCTATATCCTGTTTGCCGCAAATCAATCTACATCGACGCAGGAAATACAGCTTGTGAACTACCTTCAGTTGTGACCCTATCCGTGAGAATGACTTTTTCGAAGGCTTTTCAACTGTCGAGCTACTGTCTGCTTTTCTCGGGATTCCTCAGTCTTTTTGTCACGGGTACGGTGGGGCTCGTCCTAGCCTTGGCCTACGTTCTGATGGTTGCCTGGTGGGCAAGGCGGGAGATCTGGGGACGAAACCGCCCGCACCAGAAGCCAGGGGAGCCGATGGAACCCAGCGGGCTGGACCTGACGGGTGGTCAGCAGCTACTCGTCGTGATCGTGATTTTGGCTTGTTTTGTGGTGGATCTCTCCACGATTTCCGGATTCGTTCCTGCCACTGTGCACCTGCTTGTCTTCATCAGTCTGCTCAAGATCTTTGGCCGCAAGAGGGAGAGAGAGTACTTGCAGCTCTATCTTATCTCCTTCTCCTTTCTGCTCCTCGCCTCGACCTTCACGATGTCCATCGTGTTCCTGGTTCTGCTGATCGTCTATATCTTCTTTGCGATTCTTACTTTCCTCTTATTTGAAAGTAAGAAAGCCTACGAGGAGAGCCGTTCCGCCCGCTTTTCTCTGAAAGGGTACGCCCAGGCGGCAGCGTTGATTACACTGCTGATCGGCCTGATCTCCGGACCCATTTTTGTGACCATACCGAGAACTTCACTGGGCCTTTTCGGAAGCAAGCAGCAGGGGCATCTGAGTGGCTTTTCGGACAAGCTGAATCTTGGAGATATGGGGAAGATTCTCAAAAACTCGGACATCGTCATGCGGGTTCGAGTGAACACCAAGGTGGAGAATCTGTCGCCCGAGTTGAAGTGGAGAGGTGTTGCGCTGGATCACTACGATGGAAAAGCTTGGTCGGTCGGGAAGAGGAAGCGCCGCGCGGTCCTTCCGGATGGGCAGGGCCGTTTTCTGGTTGCTCAGAATCGAAGGCAGAATGAGTTCCAGGTTCAACAAACGTTTTTTCTCAGGCCCTTCACCGACGTGCTTTTCGGGGTGCCGCAAATGCTGATGATCTATAGGGGTGGGATTCCGGAAGGCCCCATTGTCCGGGATGATAATGATTCCTTTCGTTTGCTGGGAAGGCGGGAAGGACTACGTCGGTATGTGGTGGTCTCGGACATAGTCACGCGCAATGAAAAGCTGGCGCGCCGGGTCGAAGCAGAATATCCCGAGGAGATGAAGGAGCGTTACTTGCAGCTGACGCCAATTCATCCGGCCATTTACAGCCTCACCAGCGAACTGACGCGTAATCAGGACAACCTGGTTGGCAAAGTACTGATCATTGAGGGCTTCCTGAAAGACAATTACAAGTACTCTCTGGAGAACGTCTCGGCCCGTGCGGAGGATCCCCTCTATCATTTTCTTTTTGATAGCAAGGCGGGTCACTGCGAATACTTTGCCACCGCTCAGGCAGTGATGATGCGAATCGTGGGGGTACCGTCACGAATTGTCAATGGCTTTCGGATTGGTGAATTCAATCACTGGAGCGAACACTTTGTCGTCCGGCAGTCGGACGCACATAGTTGGGTGGAAGGGTACTTTCCGGGAGCCGAGTGGGTAGAGTTCGATGCCACCCCGGGTGGCCCGGGTGAGCGGCCGGCCTATTGGCTGAGCCTGGTAGGACAGTTGCTCGATTCGGTTGATCTTTTCTGGACTGAGGTGGTGACGTTTGACCGCCTCAAGCAAATTGGCTTTTTCCGCGCCGCCGCCTTCAATGTCCAGAGCAGTTGGAAGAGAGTTTCGAGTCTTTCTTATCGACTGGGCAGCTTGCGTTGGTTCCCTTGGAGAGAGTCCCTCGAGAACTGGAAGTTTTCGAAGTGGATGGTGCTGGGCGGAGTGGTCATGGTTGCCCTCTTGGCCTGGATTGTCTATCGATCGAGACGCTATGTTCGCTTCTTGTGGAGGCAGCGAGTTCTGAAGCAGAAGCCTTGGGACATTGCACCAGAATACTATTCTGAAATGCTGGATCTATTGAGGAGGAAGGGTTTTGTGAAGAGGCCTTCTGAGACACCTGCGGAATTCGCGAGGAGAGTTTCGGGCTATCTGCCCGGCCCTTTCCTTGGGAGCATTACAGAGCTTTATTATCGCAACCGGTTCGGGAACCTTCCTTTGGACCGAAGAGAGCTGTCTCAGATCTATACTTCGTTAAAACAGCTGCGTCAGATTCGGCTGGCCGGCTGACCAGTGACCGCGAAATTCGCGAATTTTAGCGAAGGTTCGCGAATTTTGCGGTTTGATCTACGCCAATTGGTATAATAACCGCCCTATGGCGAAAATCGGGTTCGTGAGTCTGGGATGCGCAAAGAACCTGGTGGACAGCGAGGTAATGCTGGGCTTGCTTGCCAGGAATGGACACCAGATCGCCCCCCAGGAAGAGGCGGAGATCATTGTCGTCAATACTTGTGGTTTTATTGAGAGTGCAAAGCAGGAATCCATAGACACAATCCTGGAGATGGCCCGGCACAAGGCATCTGGCCCATGTCGCAAGTTGATCGTGGCTGGTTGCCTTGTGGAAAGATACCGTAAGGAAATCCAGGACGAGATCCCGGAAGTCGATTCAGTGATGGGAACCAACGAGATTCCAGGAATTGTCGCGCTCTGTGATGAGGGTTCTGATCTGCAGGAGCCTCCTCGATTTGATCGACGTGAATCCTATCTCTACTCGGATACCGATCCCCGTATCCTCACCACCCCCGCTTACAGCGCCTATATCAAAATCGCCGAGGGCTGTGATCACCCCTGCACCTTCTGTGTGATTCCCCAAATGCGGGGTCGCTTTCGAAGTCGTCCCCTGGAGTCCGTGTTGGCCGAAGCGGCCCGGCTGGCAGCGCAAGGGGTGAGGGAGCTTAATCTGGTGGCTCAGGATTCCACCCAGTATGGGTGGGACCTGGGGAACCGGAGGGGCTTGGCACAGCTGATTCCCAGACTTGCAGTAATCGAAGGGATTGAGTGGGTCCGTCTTCTTTACGCCTATCCCAACACTCTCTATGATGCGCTTCTGGAAGCCATTGCTGAGACGCCTCAGGCATGTAAGTATCTGGATATGCCTCTTCAACATGCCTCACGCTCTGTGCTCAGGCGAATGAAAAGGGGAGGTAGCGCCTCTGCTCTGCTCAAACTCCTCCTTCGAATTCGTCAGACCATTCCGGGGGTTGCGATCCGTACCACCTTGATGGTGGGTTTCCCCGGGGAGACCGAAAAGGAGTTTGAGGAACTGATGGACTTTGTCCGGGAAGCTCAGTTCGACCGGCTTGGAGTTTTCACCTATTCGGACGAAGATGCCGCTGCTTCCCATGCCCTGGGCGGGAAAATCGCCGAAGACGTCAAGAAGGCGCGCCGAGATCGGCTGATGCAACTGCAGTCGAAGCTGGCCAGGAAAAAAAATCGGGAGCTGCTGGGCAAGACCCTGCCCGTTCTGGTCGAGGGTGTGAGCAGGGAAACTGAGTGGCTCTGGACCGGACGATTGTCCACCCAGGCGCCGGAAGTTGATGGAGTTGTTTACCTCAACGACGGGATCCATGAAGGGATCCGCCCCGGCGATATCATGTCGGTACGCATCAGCCAAGTGCACGAATACGATCTGGTGGGCGCTGTAGTCTGAACCGAGTGCTTCAGCCACAAGTCCTATCCTTTCCATGAATGCGGGGAATCGAAAGTCATCAAAACCTTGCTGCCCCTCCTGCGCAAGGCGCGTAAAGAGGAAAAATCCTTTTTTCCCTTTTTGCAGTGAGCGCTGCCGGTTGCTCGATTTCGGGCAGTGGTTGGATGAAAACTATTGCATTCCCATCCAGGAAAGTGGGCAGGCCAAAGAGGAGGAATGATCTGAGAGTCCCCTCGGCAGGAGAAAAACACAATCAAAACAAGCTTGCTCAAGCCTGGTCGACCGGGCTGGGCGTGGGCTATCTGCCGGTGGCGCCGGCGACCTGGGGTTCGCTGCTAGCCGTGGCGATCGTGTTGCTGGTACATCTTCTCATACCCGGCTACGAAGCTCCGGTGCGCTGGTCCCTGGTGGTGATACTTGGCGTTCCCGGCTTTTTCTTTGCCAAGCAGTTTTGTCGAGCTGAAGAGAACCCGGATCCCTCCTGGGTGGTCATCGATGAAATTGTCGGTCAGATGCTCGTTCTCTTATGGGTGCCTGTATCGGTGTTTTCTTTGATTGCTGGCTTTGCCCTATTTAGATTCTTCGATATCGTCAAGCCCTTTCCCGTCAAACACAGCGAGAAACTGCCGGGAGTTCTGGGCATTTTTTGTGATGATGTCGTCGCCAGTCTGTATGCAGGTATCGCCTTGAAGCTCGTCATCCAGCTGGCGGGGGACGCTTAGTACTCCCTTTCATAAATACGGTAACATTTGCGGATGGGGCTTGCGAGGCGAAGTCGCGAAGAAAGGAGGAGGCGATGCTGGAGCATCGTCGACGACGAACGACAAAGAGATCGCCCGCAACCTCCATCCGCCCGAAGGGTTGGGGCGGGACGGGCCCATCTCTTTGTTGCTCTTCCTCGCCGATGTCTTGACATCGACTCGTCGTCGCGCCTCGATCTGGTCTCCGTCGCGCTCCCAACAAATGTTACTGTATTTATGAAAGGGAGTACTTAGATGCGGGCGGAAATCGTTGCTGTTGGATCCGAGCTGCTGACTCCTTCCCGAGTCGACACAAATTCTCTATTTGTGACTCAGCAACTGAATACCCTGGGAATCGTCGTCAGGCGTAAGTCCATCGTAGGAGATCAAGCCTTGGAGATTCGAGAGGTCTTCGCCAGCAGTCTGAGGAAATCGGAGATCGTGATCTTGATGGGAGGGTTGGGTCCGACCAACGATGACATCACTCGTGAGGTCGTCTCTGAAGCCTTAGGCCGGGGATTGAGCCTGGATCCAGGGATTCTGGAAAACCTGATTCGTCGCTATCAGAAACTGGACTTGAAGATGACGGACAACAACCGCCGGCAGGCCATGGTCATGAAAGGGGCCGTTGTTATGAAAAACCCCAACGGGACCGCGCCAGGCCTTTTTCTGAAAGAAGGAAAGACACTCGTTTTTCTTCTACCCGGACCTCCCGGAGAATTGCAGCCGATGATGACTGATGTGGTGATGCCGCTGATTCAAGAACACAAGCGAACTTCGCGCCAGGAATATCGCCAGCTGAAGGTAGCTTCGGAGGTTGAGTCGAAGGTGGATTCCTTGATCGGGTCCATTTACAAATCGTTCCCAGGGATTGAGACCACTATTCTTGCTTCCCCTGGGGTTATCGAGCTTTTCTTCTACTGGCGTGGGGAAGATGACCAGCTCTTGGCGAATCGAGAGCTGAACGAACTGGTGGAGCGAATCCGTTCCAAGCTTGGGAACTCCGTTTTCACGGACAAGGAGAAATCGCTGGAGGAAGTAGTAGGGCAGTCGCTGCGCAGCCAGGGCAAGACGCTGGCCACGGCTGAGTCGTGCACGGGTGGTGTCATTGGCAAGATGCTTACGGATATTCCTGGCAGCTCAGAGTACTATCTGGGAGGTGCCGTCTGTTACAGCAACCACCTGAAAACTCAGCTGGCGGGCGTTCATGAAACGGCACTAGAACGGTTTGGAGCCGTGAGTGGCCCCGTTGCTCAACAGATGGCCTCGGGGATTCGGAAGCGGGCAGGTTCTGACTTCGGCCTTGCCGTTACCGGAATTGCGGGATCGGGTGGAGGTTCTCCGGAGAAGCCGGTAGGTTTGGTGTTCGTGGGGTTGTCTACACCTCAGGAAGACGAAGTAAGGGAGTTGCGGCTGCGAGGCAGCCGGGAAGTGATTCGAGTTCGATCCGCCAGGCTGGCGCTCGATTGGCTGAGAAGAAAGCTCGAAGGACGATCCGACTGAGGGAGGCAGCATGATTCGGGCTTTCGTTGCCATTGCGCTGCCGGAAGATGTCCAGCTTCGGCTTGGAGAAATATCGCAAAGTCTTTTCAAACTGAGGCTGGACGCCCGCTTTGTAGCCAGTGGGTCCGTTCATCTCACGCTCAAGTTCCTCGGCAATATCGAAGAGGGAGAAGTGGAGAAGCTCGGTGAGGTCATGCAGGAAAGCGTTCAAGGGATTCCCCCGTTTGAGGTCGAGATGCGCTCTCTGGGCGTTTTCCCGCACCCGGCCAAGCCCAGAATAGTGTGGGTGGGAGTGGAGGGTGGGAAGAAACTCCCGGAACTATACCGGAGGATCGAAATGCGTTTTGAGAAAATGGGCTTTGCCAGGGAGCCGCGTCCCTTCCACCCCCACCTGACCCTGCTTCGACTCAAGTCTGCAAAGAATTGGCGTGATCTGACCAGGTTTGTGGCGGAGGAGGGCCCTCACCAGCGGGCCGGTGTGGCCGCCGTTCGAGCGGTTTCTCTTTACCAGAGTACTTTGAGGTCTAATGGAGCCGTGTATACAAAGCTCGCTACTGCGGAGCTGGGGAATGGACCACTGACCAATGACCGGTGACCAATGACCATTGACCATTGACCCATTGACCGCATATCGTTGTTCGAGGAGTGAATCTATGCCAATCAATCAGGAATTGTTGGACATCTTGGCCTGCCCAGCCTGTAAGACCGAGGTGAAACTCACGCCCGATGGGAACGGCCTGAAATGCGTTTCCTGCTATCGCGTCTACCCCATTCGAGATGACATCCCGGTTATGCTCATTGATGAAGCGACCATCGAGGAAGGGCAGGAGGAAAAGAAGCCGACGGCGGATAGCGGCTGACCGCTGTAGTCATTCGTCACCGGTCACTGGTTAATGGTCAGTTGTCAGTGGTCAGTAGTCAGCGGTTGGTGACTGGTGAAGGCTGACAGGCGACAAATGACCATCGACCCATCGTCCACCTCCATCCGCCGGCTGTTACTGATTCGGCTGAGATCGCTGGGCGACACCGTCCTGATGACTCCGGCCCTGACGGTCGCCAAACGCCTTCCAGATTGTCAGGTCGCGGTGGCCGTCGAGGAGCCCTTCGATCAGATTCTGCATGGGAATCCTCATTTGGATCGGCTCTTTGTCATCAGGAGGGGTTCCCACAAGCTGATCGCGCGGCTGCGGACTATTCGAGAGATTCGACGCTCCTTTCAGCCCGATCTGGTCATCGATCTACATTCAGGAACGACGAGTGCTTTGATGGCTGCCCTCTCGGGTGCCTCAAAGCGCATAGGCTATGCCAGCAGCCGTAGTGCTCGACTCTACCATGTGAGGGTTCCTGACTCAGGAGAGGTCTGGGGCCGGGCTCAGGTGCACACCGTAGAGCACCAGCTTTCGCCATTCAAGCATCTCGGTTTTCCGGTCGAGCCCCTCCCTCCTCTCCAGGTCCCCGTTGATCCGCAGGCTCTTGGTGCGGTTCGAGGTTTGATGGCTCAGAGGAGTCTTGGGGAAGGCTTTGTCTTGATCCATCCCGGGGCCGCCTTCCTGACCAAGCAGTGGGGGGCTAAAAAATTCGCGTCACTGGCCCGGCGGCTCGCCGAAGGAGGTGCAAAGGTCGTGATGACAGTGGGACCTGGGCAGGAGTCGCTGCTCGAGGAGGTGGGCAGGGGGTGTCCCTCCATCGCCTGGCTCGTGAAACCTCTTTCCGTCCAGAACTTCGTGGCGCTGGTGTCCCTTTGCAGTCTCTATGTCGGTAACGACGCGGGGGGCACTCACATCGCCGCGGCACTGGACAAAAAGATCGTCGTCATATGGGGTTCTTCCGATTTCAAGGTCTGGTATCCCTGGAATACGACGCATCGCCTCCTTCGATCGGATCTGCCCTGTATGCCGTGTCCGGGATATTTCTGTCTTCACTATGATGAACCACGCTGTATTCGCTCTATTGAGGTGGAGCCGGTATGGAAGGCTGTGCAGGCCCTGCTATGATTTCGATCAAACCTTCACGGCTCACCCAGATCCTCAATGGTTTTTCTGGCCAAACCATTCTGGTTGTGGGAGACCTCATGTTGGATGAATTCATCTGGGGCAGGGTTGAACGAATCTCGCCTGAAGCTCCAGTGCCCGTAGTTGAGGTAATCCGTGAGACGACTCATTTGGGTGGTGCAGCCAACGTGGCGGCCAATCTGGCAGCCCTGGGTGCTCACCCGGTCCCGGTAGGGGTCATTGGTGCCGATGGTAAGGGGGAAAGGCTCTTGGAGGAACTCCAAGAGCAGGGGATCGGTCTGGAAGGAGTGGTGAAGGATCCAAAGCGGATCACCACGGTCAAAACCCGAATCATGGCTCACCACCAGCAGGTGTGCCGGGCCGACCGGGAGTCCAGGACTCCTCTTTCGAAAGCGTTCATGCGCCGGATGGAAGACCTGTGCCGCCAAATGATGGCTTCCGTGGACGGAGTCATCCTGTCCGACTACGCCAAGGGGATGCTCCACTGCGATCTCATCCAAGCCCTCATTACCCAGGCCAGAGAAGCGGATCAATTCTTGGCGGTGGATCCGAAAGCCGATCATTTCCCTTTCTATCGGCGCGCTTCAGTCATTACGCCTAACAAGAAGGAAGTAGAGCAGGCCGTCGGTTTGCGAATCTTTGACGAGGATTCCCTCCTTCGCGCTAGCAGGAGACTCTTAAAATCCACCTGTTCGGACTATCTGCTCATTACTCGCGGAGAGGAAGGGATGACGCTGGTAGAAGATGAGGGGCACGTTCACATTCCTACTGTGGGGCGGGAGGTCTTCGATGTGACCGGGGCGGGGGATACGGTAGTTGCCTCGCTAACGCTGGGTGTCGCCGCCGGAGCCACAGTGCCCGAGGCAGCGATTCTGGCAAATCACGCCGCCGGCGTGGTGGTGGGAAAATTAGGCACCGGGGCAGCAACAGTGGGAGAAATCCGGAACTCTATTCGAGCAAATGCCTGATCTGAAACTTAGACCTTAGGATTGCGCTGAATGTCAGCTATAACCTGCTGATTATGAGTTATTTATGACCGGATTCTGAAACGTGGGGAGAGATGCCAAAAGGGTTCTATTATGGCGAGAGTGGCTCTGGGGGAGCCTTGTGAAGGGTGCTTTTGGGAGAGTGTGGACGAACTACTAGGAGATTTCAACAGACCCACTTTGTGGCAGGGCTGGAGGGTCGTTCCTGGTGCAGGAAGCCGGCCCGAGGTGGCCGTTATGTAGAGTCTGATCTAGAGGAGTGCCCTGAGGGCCTCACTAATGAATGATCGCCGACTCGGGACCAAGCTAGCCTTGGAGCATTGCCGCACCAATGTCTAATGGGGTCGTAGCTGCCGGTCCTGCATCCAAAATTGATTGTAGGAGAGTTCCGACATGCCGGAAAGTTTTTTCCTGAATGATCCAGCGCCGCTGGTGGCCCCTTAGCCTGCATTTCTCATCACCCCCCTACTGCATCGGCGTCGCCTTCACCTGAGCGAAGTGAAGAGATCATCCGTCCTGACTGCGTTGCGCTCCGTCAGCCTCCTCGACGTACTGCACGAGTACGCCTGCGGGGGCCTCGGTCGCGCGCCTTGTCAGCAGAAGGCCAGCCTGCGGCTCTCCAATTCGGTCCAAGGAACAAGGAGACGCTTGCCGGGAGCGTAGTCCCGTCACTCCGCGACGGGAAAATGGCCGCGAACAGAGTCGCGGCCTACATTGGCTTGTTCCTTGAGAGGCCGGCCCTTCCGCCGCGTGACACGAGTGCCTCGTGACGAGCGGTGATGAGAAATGCAGGCTAGTCTTGAACTCGAGAAATCAAACGGAAACAGGAAACCTGGAACCTAAAATCAACCCTCTCAGATCATCAACACTCCGTGTACAACCATCTTCTTTAGCTTGAACTTGGGCTTGAATTTGCGATTGCCTATCTGAACCACGAGCCGGACCTCCTTATCGGCGAGAGTAAGCGTAGGCTTGGTACCGACTCGTTTTGGAAAAATCAAAAGGATCCAAGGGTTGAACCGGAAATTCTCACTGAACGACACCGCGGAAACGGAGATCTGTTCTCCGTTTCTCTTCTTCAGATAAGTTTTTTCCTCGATTTCTTCATCATTGGGTTGGATCAATCGGCCCAGGACGCGGCCCCTAAGGAGGATCTCGATGGTATCATCACTCTGCGGAACCAGACCCATCACTTCTTCTTCCGAGAGCCCCTCACTGATCTGCCTCTGTCGGGCCATTGCTTGCACGACAGGATAGGACATCCAGGTAATGTCGACTCGCTGGTAGCCGGCCGGCATCTGTCTACTCCGCTGGCCGCCACCACCGCCACCGCTGGGAGCGCCGCTGTCAGATCCACCACTGGGAGCACCACCGCGACCGCCGCCGACACTGCCGCCACGCTGGGAGTAAGTACGGTCTGTTTGACCGTAGCCCAGGACGGTAACCGTCTCCTGCTTCCCCCAAGGCGAATCCGTCAGCAGTTTCGCTATGTTCTTCTCCGTCCATTCCGTGAAGGGCTTTTCTTCCCAGAACTTTTTCTTTGCAAGGAGAAGGGAAGTGAGTAACCCGGCCAAGACAAGACAAATGACAGAAAACCTCTTCATGTTTCGCTCCGAATGTGACAGTGCTGCTTTTCTCACCCTATCACGAAGAGGGGATTTCCACAACCTGTAGGAATATTTCAGAGATAGCTGCGGGTGTATGCCCTGGCCTCAGCATAATGAGGAAATTCCTTTTCCGCTTTGCGGAAAAGTCTGTGGTGGACTTGTCTTTTGCCGTTGTGGATTTTCTCGCCCAAACAGGCGTGAAGCATTTCGTGATAGAGAACGTATTCGACGACAAACAGAGGAATCGAAGGCCGATCCAGCCTGCGGTCCACTACGATCGCTTGGTGTGCGGGGTCATAGTGACCCAGGGATCGCCGGTTTTCTCTTCGGCTCCAGGAGAGATGCCGAAGCCGGATCCGGTCACCAAAATAGCGCTGGTTCAGCTGGTCGAACAGGCTGCGAAGGTCAAAGATACGGCCAGCGGGAGAGCCGAGCTGTTTCCGCCCTCGAGTTCTTCGGACTCGTCGAATCCTGTGGCGAAGTGTCTCTGTGTTGACGTAGCTCCGGTAGATTCGACACGGGGATTCAGGCACCGGTTTGCGAAAAAGTTTGTGCAGCAGGATTCCCAGTACCGCTTTCAGGACTTCTGGTGGGGCGTCCGCCAGTATGTCGCTGATTCGAACCAGGAGCTTCCCTTGTCGGATGCGGATCGTATGGCTGAGATTTCGGTAAGGATAGAACCGGATCGTGAAAGGAGGAACGGTCTCGCCTTTCAGGCCAATGTAGTGCTTGAGGAAGGCTTGCTCGAGCGCCTGACCGAGGCTTCGTTTGCCCATCACCGCACCTTTTCCTGGAGGAAGCGGGCGATCTCCTGGGTGTTGCTCCCAGGCTGGAAGATCCGGTCTACTCCCATTTCTCCGAGTTTGGAGATATCTTCGTCGGGAATAATGCCTCCTCCGAAGAGTAGGACATCGGTCATCTGTTTTTCTCTGATCAACTCCTGGATCCGGGCGAAGAGGTGCATATGTGCGCCCGACAGGATGGAGAGACCAATGGCATCTACGTCTTCCTGGAGCGCTGCCTGAACAATCTGTTCCGGAGTCTGGCGCAGACCTGAGTAGATCACCTCCATGCCCGCATCGCGCAGCGCTCGTGCCACCACCTTGGCGCCGCGGTCATGCCCGTCCAATCCCGGCTTGGCGATCAAAACTCGAATCTTTCGTTTTGCCATGCTAAAAAACAGGCTCCTGGTAGACCCCAAAAATCTCCTTCAACGTGTTGCTCATCTCCTCCAGTGTCGCATATTCGCGAACGGCTTCCGTGAGGAAAGGCATCAGATTTTTCTCAGAGCGGGCGGCAGTCTTCAGAGACGATAGGGCTCTTTGGACGGCCCGATTGTTTCGCCGGGTCTTCAGGTGCTTGAGGCGCTTGACCTGCTGTTCGCTCATTTCCGGTCCGATCTGCAGAATTTCAATGGTTGGCTCCCCCTGGGCCACGAAGTCGTTTACCCCAACCACGACCTGCTCTTTTTTTTCCATCGCCTTCTGATACTGATAGGACGCTTCCTGGATCTCCTTCTGGGGAAATCCCTTTTCGATGGCGGGTACCATTCCCCCCATATCGTCGATCCGATCGAAGTATTCGAGGCACCCTTTTTCGATTTCGTTGGTCAGAGTTTCCAAGAAATAGGACCCCCCCAGGGGATCTACCGTATGGGTCACGCCGCTTTCATGGGCCAGGATCTGCTGCGTGCGCAGGGCGATCAAGGCCGCCTTTTCCGTGGGCAGGGCGAGAGCTTCGTCCAGTGCGTTTGTGTGCAGGGAATTCGTGCCTCCTAATACGGCTGCCAGTGCCTGGAGGGTGGTACGGACGACGTTGTTCATGGGCTGCTGTGCCGTCAGGCTGCAACCGGCCGTCTGAGCGTGAAAACGGCACATCCAGGAGCGCTTCTGCTCGGCTCCAAAGCGATCCTGCATGATGCGGGCCCAGAGACGGCGAGCCGCCCGAAACTTCGCAATCTCTTCGAAAAAGTCATTGTGCGAATTGAAGAAGAAGGAGAGCCGTGGTGCAAAATCGTCGACGGCCATTCCCGAGCGCGTGCTCCAGTCTACGTACTCGATGCCGTCGCGCAGCGTGAATGCCAGTTCCTGCACCGCCGTGGAGCCGGCTTCTCGGATGTGGTACCCGCTAATCGAAATGCTGTTGTAGCGGGGCAGGTAATGCGTGCAGAACTGGATAGAGTCGGTAACCAGTCGCATGGAAGGCTCCGGCGGGTAGATCCACTCTTTCTGTGCGATGTATTCCTTCAGAATATCGTTTTGGATAGTGCCGCTGATTCGGCTTACATCCACACCCTGCTTTTCGGCGACCACGACATACATGGCCAGCAGGATGGCTGCAGGCGCATTGATCGTCATGGAAGTGGTCACGCGGTCGAGGGCAATTCCGTCGAAGAGCGTTTCCATATCCTCGAGCGAGTCCACGGCGACTCCGCACTTGCCGATCTCTCCCTGGGACAAAGGACTGTCGGAATCCAATCCCATCAGGGTGGGTAAATCGAAAGCCACAGAGAGGCCGCCTTGACCCTGTTCCAGAAGGAATTTGAAGCGTTGGTTGGTTTCCCCGGGCGCCCCGTAGCCGGAGAACTGCCGCATGGTCCACAGCCTGCCCCGATACATGGTGGGATAGGCGCCTCGTGTGTAGGGGAATTGACCGGGCGAACCGAGATCTCGCTGGTAGTCGAAATCGCACAGATCGGCCGGAGTATAAAGATGCTTTCGTACTCTTCCCGAAGTGGTGGTGAGAGGACGGTCCTGGTGGGAGGATTGACCGGCAGGTTCTTGGGTGTCTGTAGGGTTCGTGGGAGGGCCAGCCATAGGATAAGCGTAATTGAAAATCTTGTTGGCGTAAAGATAGCAAATCCGTTGAATCTGGGTGGCTTAACGAATCCGGCGACGCATCCTCTCTAGTACTCCCTGCCATAAATACGATGACGTATGCGGATGGGACTTGCGAGGAGGTCGCGAAGAGAGGAGGAGGCGATGCAAAGGCATCGTCGACGACGAACGACAAAGAGATCGCCCGCAATCCCCATCCGCCCAAAGGGTTGGGGCGGGACGGGACCATCTCTTTGTTGCTCCTCCTCGTCGATGTCTGGGCATCGACTCGTCGTCGCGCCTCGATCTGGTCTCCGTCGCGCTCCCAACATACGTCATCGTATTTATGGCAGGGAGTACTAGGTTCCAGTTTCCGGTTCCAGGTTCCAAGTTCCCAGTTCGAGGTCCGGTTTGGGGTCCAGTTCTTGGTAAGGCAGCAAGGCCTACGATTCTCGATTCTCTGGTGGTGCCAATCTCCGAGACTGTCGCTGGGCACATGAAAACTTGGAACTTGGAACCGGAAAGGTTTTTTGGAACGGAATGTGTCGTCAAGTCGTGTAGGAGACTAGCCCGGATTATGTCGGTCGCGACGCCTTGTCAGCAGAAGGCCAGCCTGCGGCTCTCCAATTCGGTCCAAGGAACAAGGAGACGCTTGTTGGGAGCGTAGTCCCGTCACTCCGTGACGGGAAAATGGCCGCGAACGGAGTCGCGGCCTACATTGGCTTGTTCCTTGAGAGGACGGCGCTTTCACCAATTCGCTAGGACACCTTATGCATAATCCGGGCTAGAAAGGAAGAGGATGCGATGATCAAACGGAAAGTGCTATGGGTTGCGTTTCTGGTATGGGCGCTGGTTCCGGCCTACGCCCAGTACGGACAAAGAATTGAGGTGTTCCGGGGCACCGGTGCTTATCTGGGAGTTCGAATCCGAGACCTCAATGAAGTCGACGTTCGCGGACTGCAGTTGAGCCGGGAGTTGGGTGTATTCGTGGAAGCGGTGGAAGAGGGAAGTCCGGCGGCGGAGGCTGGGCTTCAAAAGGGAGATATCATCTGGGAATACGCCGGATTTCCAGTGCTCAGCGTTCGACAGCTGCGCCGGTTGGTAGCAGAGACCCCTATGGGCCGGCGGGTCGAGCTGACGCTCCTGCGCGGGGGGCAGAAGGTGAAAACTGTGAGTCGGATAGGCCGAAGCACTCACCCGCCTCCCTTCGCTGAGCTGCGAATTCCGGAAATCCGGCTCGAGATTCCCGACTTTCCGGAGGAATGGTTTCCTCGAAGGGAGCGCCTTTTTTTTACTTTTCAGATCGTCCCCGTCTTGGAATTACTGCAGGGCAGCTCACGGAACAGATGGCAGATTTCCTCGATGTTGCGGAAAGGAACGGAGTCTTGGTAATGGAAGTCGCCGAGGACGGTCCTGCCCATGAGGCGGGCCTGAAGGCGGGCGATGTCATTGTGTCCATTGGTGGCAAGAAGGTGGAAAGCCCTCACGATCTATCGAAACACCTCAAAGAGGGATCCCATGAACTGGAGATTGTTCGTAAGGGCAGTGCTCAAAAGGTCGAGGTTCACATCGGGTCCCGTGCCCGGCACCGGGAAAAGGCTCTTCGCATGTGAGTGGAGTGCAGCGCCTCAAATTCAGGGCAAGTACCATCGACGGATTCCACCAGGCCTGTGGAAAACTCGGTGGAAAACCTTTGGCTCCGGTGTCTAATCGCTTACAAAATATGGATTTTCCCCATTTTGCATACTTTTTGTGCATCTATTGAAATCACTCAATTTAAAAGACTTATATTGATTTTTGACCGTTCCAGGGTCCAAGTTCCAGGTTGGGGCTTGAACCGTTTCGGTATCGCGACCGATCCGAAAGCCCAGCACACCGAACCACGAGAACCTGGAACCTGGAACTGGAGAGAATACGTTATCTTATTTACGTTAGTACTTTCTCATGATTCCGACCACCACACCCTGAATCTTGACCCGTTCCTCGTTCACGTAAAGGGGTTGCAGGCGAGGGTTGGCCGGCTGGAGGCGAATTCTCTCTCTTTCCCGGTAGAACCTCTTCAAGGTAGCGCTGTCCCCGTCGATCAGGGCGATGACCATCTCACCATTCTCAGCGTGGCTGCGTTCCTCGACAACGACGTAATCACCGTCCCATATGTGTTCCTCAATCATCGACTCGCCACGCACCCGCAGCACATAGCTCCTCCCCCGGGTCAAGAAACTCTCCGGGACCGAAATCTTCTCCACATCCGTCACCGCCTCCAGGGGCTGGCCTGCTGCCACATAGCCCAACAGGGGTAAGGTGGGACAGCCTGAACCTTGTGGATCGAGGACCTGGATGGAGCGGGCCTGGCCTGAGAGACGGTGAATAAAACCGCGACTCTCGAGAGCCTTTAGGTGTTTGTAGACCCCATTGAGTGATGCCAGGCCGAAATGTCTTGCGATCTCTTCCAGTGTGGGCGAATATTTGTAGAGATCCAAGAAATCTTTGACAAAGCCCAGGATCTCTTTCTGTCTTCGAGTGAGTGGCATCACCCATTAGGGTGAATATAAGGTGTTCAAATCAACAAAAAAGTGGAGAGAAGGTGAAATCGTGCCGCCGAGGCGCCGCATCAGTGCGGCGAAGCCAAAGGGTGAAGTGGTTCGCGGCGCCTATGATACATTAGTGATTGTGCAGATTTCCCAAGAGCGGAAAGAGCTGATCCAGGAAGAAAAAAGAAAGATCCGGCAGCTGCGATTCCTGGTCGACCTGACTACCAGCATGCTTTACCAGGACACCACCATGAGCCTGGAGCAGGCGCGGGTCCTTATCCGAAACACCGAGAAAGCCGTCCTGCAAATGTTTCCAGACAAGCAGCTCACGTTCGATATCGTACTTCTTCCACGTTTCGAGCGCGTTTTGCGGGAGCGCTGGGGAGTGGGACTCCACGAAAAGGTGAACTAAATCCATGCGAGCCGTTATTCAGCGAGTGGATTGCGCTAGTGTTTCAGTGCAAGAGAAGGAAATTTCCCGAATTGCAAAGGGACTGCTCGTGTTGCTGGCCATAGAGGAGTCGGATGGAGAAGCAGATCTCGCCTTTCTGAAACGGAGAATTCTTGACCTTCGGATCTTCGAAGATTCTGAAGAGAGAATGAATCTGTCCCTGAGGCAGGTTGGTGGGGAAATCTTGCTGGTCTCCCAGTTTACCCTCTATGGAGATTGTCGAAAGGGGAACCGTCCCAGTTATCCGCGCGCCGCTTCTCCTCAGCTTGCGCGGCAGCTTTACGAACAATTGATTGAAGAAATACGCAAGGAAGGAATCCGGGCCGAATCGGGGATGTTTCAGGCGATGATGAAGGTTTCACTGGTCAATGATGGCCCTGTGACCTTGATTGTCGATTCCGACAAAGACCTCTATTGATCCCGGCTGCCCGCAAGCAAGAAAAGCGAGAGGGGAATGACTACTCCAATCTTTCGGATCGAGCCCACGAAAATTCCTCTAACTTGCTGTCAACATTAAATATCAGCAGAATACTCCGCCCATCCAATGGTTGACAAGGGAGCGGTCCCTGCTTATGATCTGTCTATCCTCAAGGGGAAAAGTTCAGATTCGGTGAGTAAAGGTCCTGCTGAAATTGAAATCTCTTTTGGAAGCAAATTACGCTACCTCGATCTAATCCAGGATCTTTCAGAAAACGTCACCCGGATTGCGGGTTTCGACAAAGACAGCTGTTTTTGGATCGGAATGTCGGTAAGAGAGGCGGTCACCAATGCCATTCAGCACGGGAATCAGCTTGACGAAAGTAAGAGGGTGAGTGTCTCTTTTCTCATGGCTTCAGACCGACTGGTCATTTCCGTCTGCGACCAGGGGAAGGGTTTTGAGGCCGTCACGGTTCCGGACCCACTGGCTGAGGAAAATCTGTTGAAGCCTTCTGGTAGGGGAATTTTCTATATCCGTTCGTTTATGGATGAGGTACAGTATAGTCTTCCGCCGGAATGTGGTTTTGAAGTGAAGATGCAAAAAAAACTGAATCATGCCAAGCAAGGAGTCGAAAATGAAAATTGATAGTCGGACTGTTGGCGGGGTGACCATTCTTGACATCCACGGGAAGATCACCATAGGCGAAGGGAGTGTGGAAATCGGCAACAAGATTCGCGACTTGTTGGCAGGTGGGAATCAGAAGGTCCTCTTGAACCTTGGCGATGTCAGCTACGTGGACAGCTCCGGTATTGGTCAGTTAGTCAGCTGCTACACAAGCGTTTCCAACCAGGGAGGACAGTTGAAGCTGCTGAACCTCACCAAGAGGCTGGAGGAACTGCTGGCGATCACCAAACTTCTCACGGTATTCGACTGCTACAGCGACGAAAATACGGCCATCGGAAGCTTTGCCTAGCCGGTCCGGCGACAAAATCGATCCAAATTTCCAAACTGCTGCGTGGGTACGCTCGCTCACTGCCTGTTGACCGGCGGACCAGCTGGCAAACTGACAACTGGCAACTGACTGACCTGCATTTCTCATCACGGCTCGTTACGAAGCGGCGGAAGGGCCGGCCTGACAAGGCGCGCGAACGAGGCCCCCGGAGACGTACTCTTGCAGTACGTCGAGGAGGCCGAACGAGCGCAACGCAGTTAGGACGGATGATTTCTTCACTTCGCTCAGGTGAAGGCGACGCCGATGCAGTAGAGGGGTGATGAGAAATGCAGGTCAGTGACCAGTGACAACTGACTAGTGACCAGCGTCACCGGCAGCGGCAGGGGCCGCCGCTACTCGAAGATGGGCAGGTTTTTGGAGAGATCGTTGTAAATGACGATCGCCATAAGCAGAATCAAAAGCACGAAGCCCATCTGAGAGATTCGCTCCTTAACACCGACGCTGAGATCTCGCCCTCTTAGCCCCTCAAAAACCAGCAGGGCAATCACTCCACCATCCAGAATGGGAATCGGAAACAGGTTCAAGATTCCCAGGTTCAAGGATATGAGGGCCATGAGTTCCATCAGGGGTACGGCGCCCATTGCGGCAGCTTTCCCTGAAAAATGGGCGATCTCGATGGGACCGGACAGGGCCTGCAGCGAAGTACGGCCCGAAATAATTTTCCCCACGATACTGAAGATCAGTAGGGTGAGTTCATAGTTTCGCTTTATCGATTTCGCCACAGCCTCAGAAAGCCCATACTTCTCAGTAACATAGGTCGTCTTAACCTCCATCACGATCCCGATTCGCACTGCCTGACCCATCCGTATCGGCGTGATGCTGCGGGCAAGAATCTGGCCCTTTCGCCGCACTCGAAACTCCAGGGCCTGGCCCTCGGAGGCGGAAATCAGTTCTGGGATGCTTGCGCCTCCGAACGCGGTTCGGTGTGAGCCCTTGACCTGAAGAATCTCATCTCCGGGTCGAAGCCCCGCCTGGGCTGCTGGAGATCCTGGTTCGATCTTGCTAAGGATGTAGGAAAGGAAAGGGGCTACTCCAATGGTTCCGATTTTTCGTCTCTTCGTGGCGGAAGGCACGACCTCCTTGCTGATGAGTCGGCCCTCACGCTCAACGGTAAGGGTGAGCGGTTGGTTAGGACTTGTCGCGATTCCAAACTCGACACTTTGCCAGGTTGGCGTCGCCTCTCCATCGATGGCAACGATCTTATCCCTGAGCTTGAGACCGGCCTTCTCCGCCGGGGAGCCTTCTTCAATCCTGTCGATAACCGCAGGCTGGCGGCTATAAGAAGGAACTTGTATTCCCAAAATGTAGGTAGTGGAGAAAAGGGTCACCGCCAGGGCCAGGTTCATCAAGGGTCCGGCGACTGCGACTGCGAATCGGTGAAGTTTTGGACGCGAGAGGAACTCCTCCGATGCTCCCGTCAGTTCATCCTCGTAGCTCTCTCCCGCCATCTTTACGTAGCCTCCCAGGGGAAGAATGCTGATTCGGTAGTCGGTTGCACCCCAGCGGAAGCCGATGAGCCGCAACCCAAAGCCAAGGGAAAACACCTCGACACGAATGCCCAGATATTTGGCCATTGCGTAATGGCCCAGTTCATGGACGAAAATCATGATGCCCAGGACGAAGATGAAAGCAATAATGCTCAGGCCGATGGAATTCAACAGGTCCAAAGGATGATCCTCCGAAAAGAGAGCTGACCGGCTGACCGGCTGACCGAAAAGAGTGGTCAGCCGGTCAGAGGGTCGGCAGGTCAGCTCATTGTCGGTTCTCGGCTCCACCTTGTCAAATCAGGGCTCAAGTTCCAGGTTCTCGTGGTTTCGGTACGCGCTGGATTCCGAATCGTTCGCGATACTGAAACGGCTTACTGAAGTCCAATGGAAACCCCAACCTGGAACCTGGAACTGGAGAAACTAGCCTGTATTTCTCATCACCGCTCGTCACGAAGACACTCGTGTCAAGCGGCGGAAGGACTGGCCTGACAAGGCGCGCGACCGAGGTGTTAGCGATCACGAGGATCTGAACTTTTCTGAACACACGCCGGGTGGCAAACCTCGATCAACGGGTTTTTCCATGGGGTGCCCCTCCTTGGGCTTGTGATGGGCGCGTGGTTTGCGTTCGAGATACTGAGCGTAACCGTGGGGGAGCGGATACTGAAGCAACTCTTCGACAATGGGGAGGAAGTAGTAAAGGGAGCGAATGGGAGAAAGTCGAGGAAGCGCTGGGTCTCGGAAAAGACGGCGGCTGGTCGCCACCAGGAAGGCATCCTGGACGGTGGCCAGAGGGATAGCGCGGTCATAGAAGTGAGCGGCGAGTCGCCGATCCGGCGGGCGTGCTCGAGTGGGCGTATGGGGAAGTTCGAGATAATCCGCCAAGAGGGTCTGGATATGAGCGCGACGCTGGACGGGAGTGCTCATCTTGTTTTCTTGCGACGGGCGGCCGCTTCCTGCTCGCTTTCCCGCACGCGGTAGCTTTGCCCCTCCATCACAGTGACGTCAGCATGGTGGGTGAGACGGTCCAGAAGCGCAATCAAGCAGCCGGATTGGGGAAAGACGCTATTCCACTCCTTAAAGGCTTTGTTGGAGGTCAGCACGAGCGACCGGCACTCATAGCGCCGGTTGACGATTTCATGGAGCAGGTCGGCGGCCTCACTGTCGTAGGTGAGACAGCCGACTTCATCTAGGTAGAGCACCTGCGGGCGCGCGTATTTTTTCAGCTTGCGGCGCTGCAGTTCCGGCGCCTCCGATTGCAGGTCGTCGAGAATCTCCGGGGCGGTTCGAAAGAGCACAGAGTAGCCGGCCAGGACGGACTGGTAAGCCAGATTCTTGATGATCATGGTTTTTCCCAGGCCGTTGGTACCCAGTAAGACGAGGTTGCGGCCTTCCTGGATAAAGTCCAGGGTAAAGGCGCGCTCAATGACTTCCCGGTCGATCCGGGTCGGCCAGTTCCAGTCAAAGTCATCCATCGGCTTGAAGCGGCCGATCTTGGCCAGGCGCAGACGCCGCTTGAGACTGCGTTGGGCTCGCTCCTCATGCTCCCGACGAGCCAGTTCCTCCAAGATCTGACGGGGGGACCAGCGCCCCTTGGTGGCGCGGGCCAGAAAATCCTCCAGCTCACCGGCGAGCGTCACCAGACCGGTCTTGTGCAAAAGCTGCATCAGATCAGGATTCGTCGTCATCGGAAGCCAGTTCGTCATAGGTCTCCGGGTTATGGGATTGGACATAGAGGTCCTCCAGTTCGGGACGCTGGCGCAACTCAATGGGTAGAGGCGCCTTTCGCCCCTGAGCGCGCTGGCGCCGGCCCAGCAGAAAGGCCACCGAGGCGGCGCGCGGGGTGCCCCGTTGCAGGGCTTCACGCACCGCCGCCTGCAGCTCTTCGGCCCCATAGAGATCCAAGAGTTCCACCAGCTTGGCCGTCTGGCGGCCGGTGGGCTCTCCGCGCTGAAAGGCCTCGTCCAGCAAGGTTTCCGTTTCCGGAACGGCGGCCAGCAGTCGGCCACCGGGGGTGGCCCCCAGCGCCTGGCGTTTTTCCACCAGCAGCGCTTCCTGGTGAGCCGGATCGGTGCGGACGTCGTGGCGGTCATAGGAGCGGAGATGGCGGGCGATCTCGGTGCTTCCGTCCAAAATGCGCACCGTCTGCTCGGAGGCCACCAGTGTCAGGGGCCGGCCCACGGCCGAAGGCGGGATCGAATAGTCGTTTAAATCAAAACGGATGTAGATGGTTTTGCGGGAGCGGACCGGCAGAACCAGATCGGTTTCCAGGCGATGAGCCGGCAAGGGAAGAAGGAAGGCTTTTTCTTCCTCCCACACTTCCTCGACGGTGCGCCCATCGCCGCCGGGCCAGGGCCGACGATGCGCTACCTGGTCGCGCCAGAGGAGCGCTTGACGGTTGAAGTCTGAGAGCGTGCTAAAGGGACGGGCGGCGAAGAAGGAATGGCGCACATAGGAGATGGCTCTTTCGACGCGCCCTTTCTCGGAAGCCCGGTAGGGGTGGCAGGGGCGTGGCGCAAAGTGATAATGGGCGGCCAGCTCCAACAGGCGCGGATGAAAGTGAACAGCCTCGCCCCGACGTTCCAACACGACGCTTTTGGTGTTGTCGTACAGGATGGTGCGTGGACAACCGATGTCTTCGAAGGCGTGGATGTGAGCGCGCAGGAAGTTTTCCATTTGCTGGTCAAAACAAAACTCCAGAAACAGCGCCCGCGAATAGGAGGGGGTGAACACAAAGCAGGACAGGATGCGCTCGGCACGGCCCACCCGGACTTTACCGAAGTGCGCCCAGTCGGCTTGACCCGCCTCCCCCGGGAAGGTCCGCAGACGCAGGAAGGCCTCCCGAGGGGTGGGGCGCAGCGTGGCCACCACGCGCCGCAACTGCACGACCGAGCCCGTGTAGCCCCGGGCGCGCAGCATCTCGAACAGACGCGTGACACGAAGCCGAGGGTAGCGCTCCAGGGTCTCTCGGATAAAGGGAAGGTAGGGATCGGTCAGACGGGGCCGTTCCATCTTCTGGCGATTGAAGCGATCGGTCTGGAGAGCCTGGCGCACGGTCTCCCAGTGAAGCCCCAAGTGATCAGCAATGGTCCCGATCTTCCAATGTTCGGCATGGAAAAGATGGCGGATTCGGGCGAGCAGTTCTCGATCGATCATGCTTCACCCTCCTTCCCGAAACAGATGGATCCAGTGGCCGGACCGACCACACACGACACAGCGAACCCGAAAACGGCGGGGACGCTCCCCATGGGATGGGACATGGCGCTCCTTTCGAGGCTCCCCCTCCTTTCCCGGCAGGGAGAACTGGAGGGAGGCTACGGCAGCCATGCTGACGAAGATGCGATCCTCGCGTCTACCTTGATCCGTCACGCGCTCCGGCCGCCGCCGATACGCGCGCTGACGGTCTCGATGATCCAGTCGCCCCCCGGGGGACTGTTGATGCCGCCGATTGGCTTCCCGGCACTGCTGGCGGCGCGCTTGTTGCCGACAGCGCACACTGCAATAGCGATGGCCTCGGCCGCAACGGCGACAGATCCAAAACAGTGCACCGCAGCCTGCAGCGCGGCACGAGCGGAGGCGGAAAACAACCAGCGGATCGGCCATAGTCCAGTCCCGGCGGAACTGGACAACAGCCCAGGATCATGACAGGCTACAATGAGGTCTGTGGTGGTTCTCCACTTGTAACGGGGTTGCCACAACCGGACCTCGATTCTCGGTCAAAGGGTCGAGGTCCTTTCCACCTTTGGCCCCCAGACACTACACCAACTGTTCGGGAAAAAATGGCCCCGCGCTTTTCAAGCGCGGATGATGAAACGCGCACCTGCGGTGCGGATGATGTTGAGTTAACGAGACTGCCCCGGGTTTAGTTGAAAGTTGAGAGGCGGTTCGTCCGACCGACTCGTTAGAATCGGGTTGGTCAACAACCTTTTAAGGAGGAACCGCCATGAAGAAATCATATCGAATTGTCACCCGGAAGAACAGTCAGGGGCTGGCTGATTATCTGGCCCAGAACGGGCAACTGTTGCTCCCGATGGTGGAGCTGATCGAAGCCTTCCGGATGGCCATTGACGAGTTGATCGACATCCTAGGGCGAGCGAGCATGGAAGCGGTCTTGCAGCTTTCTGCCCGAAGTGTCGCCGGCGAAAAGCAACAAGGGCGCCCAGGCAAGCAGATCGTTTGGTACGGCACTCAGCCAGGGCGAGTCAGACTTTCGGAGCGGCAAGTGCGGGTTCGAAAGCCACGGCTGCGCAAGAAAGGCCAAGGTCGAGGCGGGGAGGTGGAGATCCCCGCCTATGAGGCGATCAACCGTAACGGGGAGCTGGGCAGCCGCATGCTGGAGATCTTGATGTGCAACGTTTCCACGCGCCACTACAGCCGCGTGATCCCCCAGATGGCCGACACGGTGGGAGTCAGCAAATCGTCCGTGAGCCGTCAGTTCATTGAGCAGAGCGGCCAGCAGCTGGAGCAGCTGGCCGAGCGACACTTTGATGACGTTGAGTTTCTGATCATCTACATCGACGGCCTGGTCTTTGGCGAGCACCACGTGATCTGTGCCGCCGGCGTGGACTCGGAGGGCCAAAAGCACGTGCTGGGGCTGCGGGAAGGGGCCAGTGAAAACGCCGCCACCGCTACCTCCTTGCTGGAAGACCTGGTGGAGCGAGGCCTGGATTCCGGGCGACGCTATCTGTTTGTGATTGACGGCTCCAGGGCCCTGCGATGTGCCATTGACAAGGTCTTTGGCAAGGGCAGTCCGGTGCAGAGATGTCGTCGTCATAAGATTCGCAACGTGTGCGATCGATTGCCGGACGATCTGGCCGAGCAAGTCAAGTCAGTGATGCAGGCTGCTTATCGGCTGCCCTGGGAAGAAGGGAGGGTTCGGCTCAGAAAGCAGGCGGAGTGGCTCGAAGGGCTGCATCCCGATGCGGCAGCTAGCCTGCGAGAAGGTCTGGAAGAGACCTTCACCATCAATCGACTCGAGTTGTCTTCCTCCCTGCGCTTGTGTCTGGCCAGCACCAACCTGATTGAAAGCCCTCACTCTGGCGTGAGGATGCGGACCCGCCGAGTGAGCCGCTGGAAAGATAGCCAGATGGTGCTGCGCTGGGCCGCCTCAGCCTTCCTGGAGACGGAGAAGAACTTCCGGCGCATCCAGGGAGGGCTACCAGGACCCCTGGATGCTGAAAGCCAAACTCAGAGACGAGGTTTCTATGGACGCCAAACGAAAGGTGGCTTAAGATCGTGCTCAGCCTGAACCGCTCTTCACTTTCAACTGAGTTTGGGGCAGCCTCTGAGTTAACTACCGGCGGGTGTCCAAAAAACTACGGTTCTCAGTGAGCATTAACACCCGCATGGGCCAAGGCAAGCGCGTGCGGGTGGCAGGGGGTGTCATTGTGCGCCAGCGACCCTCAACGGCCCGAGGCTTTTTCTTTATCAGCCTGGAGGATGAAACCGGCATTGCCAATCTGGTCATCTCTCCAGATCTTTTTGAGCGGGAACGATTACTGTTAGTGAGTCAACCGTTTTTGATGGTGGAAGGGATCCTGCAAAACCAAAACAACGTGACCTCCATTCGAGCGGAAACATTCTGGCCGCTGGGCGCCTTCCCAATGACCCTCTCCTCGCACGATTTTTCCTGATTCGAGTTCACACCCCAAATTTTTCCTTTTCCTGCTCCCAGAAACGATGTCCCGTCTCATGCACAAAGACATCCTCCAGAGTCGGCTTACCGACGGTGACTGCCTCTATCTGGCCAGGGAAGCTTTCCACCAGCTGGGCCACGAACCGGTGGCCCTCGCTACGCTCCAGTCGAACGGTACCGTCGACCACAACGGAAGGGCAGGAAAATGCTTCTTGAATCTGATCACGCAGGCGCTCCGGTGCGGGCGTTTGCACCACGATGACGTCTCCTCCAATCTTTTCCTTCAATGCTCCCGGACTCCCATTGGCCACCACCCTGCCTTCGCTCAAGACAGCCAACCGATCGCAGTGTTCGGCCTCTTCCATCAGGTGAGTTGTCAAGAGGATCGTTACTTCTTCCTGATCTCTGAGCATCCGCAGATACTCCCAGAGATCACGCCGGATGCCGGGATCTAATCCGGAGGAGGGCTCATCCAGCATCAGGATCGGTGGACGATGGAGCAAGCCCTTGGCCAGCTCCACCCGACGGCGAAGTCCCCCTGAGAGATTTCGCACCAGGTCGTGGCTGCGTTCCCGTAAACCCACTCGCGACAGCATCTCCTCCACCCGCTTTCGCAATTCCCGACCGCGCAACCCATAGAGATGTCCCTCATGGATCAGGTTCTCGGCAACGGTCAATTGCACATCCAGGCTGTTGGACTGAAAAACCACCCCAATCTGACGGCGAACCTGAAAGGGATTTTTTCTTACGTCCCAACCCAGCACCCGGGCCTGACCGTTCTCGGCAACCAGAAGCGTACAGAGAAGGCGAAAAACAGTGGTTTTACCGCCGCCATTGGGACCCAGCAGTCCGAAGATTTCTCCCTTCTCTACCGAAAAGCTGACCCCCTGTAGGGCGCGCCGATCGCCGTAGCTGTAAGTTAGATTGTCAACTTCGATGATGGCCATGTGGTCATTGGTCACTGGTCAGTTGTCAGCTGGTCAGCCTCAAATCTTATCGATCACCATCAGAATCAGAAGCAGCGGGAGATAGGTGACAGAAGCTCGCAAGAGCCGCCGCGCAGACATCTTCGAGCGTGAAGAGGCGACCGCAACACCAAACGCCAACAGGATCAGTCCCAGCAACAGAGCCCCGAAAAGGTAGGTTGGTCCTACCAGGTTCGATACCCAGGGAAGCAGGCTGGCCGGCAGCAGAGCCAGACTGTAGAGCACAATACTGCGCGACGTCCTACGACCATCAAGGTCAACGGTAGGCAGCATGATAAAGCCACCTTTCTGATAATCTTCCCTGTACAACCAGGAGATAGCGAGAAAGTGGGGGAACTGCCACAGGAAGAGGATCGCAAACAAGATCCAGGCATCAAGACCCAGCTCTCCACGTGCCGCTGCCCAACCCATCAGGGGCGGTATTGCACCCGGAAAAGCTCCCACCAAAGTGCACCAGGTAGTCCGCGTCTTCAGGGGAGTGTAGAGAAAGAGGTATGACGCGCAGGCCAGACATCCCAACAGCGCTGTCAGAGGATTCGCCACCACCACCAGATAGAGCGTCCCCGCCAATACCAGAGTGAGCCCGAACCATAGGGCGCTTTTCGCTGTCATGCGACCTGAAGGAATGGGACGCCCCTCGGTACGGTGCATCTTCGAATCCGCCTCTCGCTCCAGGAATTGATTGAGGACCGAAGTACCTGCCGCCAGCAGTGCTGTGCCCAAGAGCAGGTGCAGCAGCAGAGAAAGGTGGAGAGAGCTGACCGATGCCAGATAGAAACCCGCCGCTGCCGTGACCACCACCAAAACAGTGACCCGCGGCTTGGTCAACTCCAGAAAAGCTGAGAGGGTTCCGCTTGGTTCTCTCCTCATGCCGCTAACACGCCTAGGCTGTCCCGCCTGGCGGTCTTCCACCCGACTCTCAGCGTCACGATCAGGCTGCTGGCAAGAAGCAATGTTCCCACAGCCACATGTAAGGTGGTTACCAGGACGCCGGACGACACCGGGGGGCCCCCTCCAACTGTCGTAAGCCTCGCTAGATAAGCGCCCAGTCCCAGGAAGATTTGAACCACGAGCAGTCCCGACATCAAATACGCCAACTTTTGCTCCTGCAAACTGCTGAAAAGGCTCAACACCGCCCACACAATCAGACAGAAGACCACCACGGCGCCGATCAGATGAGCCACCAAAGCAAACGGTACCAATACTACACCTTTGCTCCCGCCCACGGTACCCAGATGGCGCAGCATAGCTCCCAGGAGACCTTCAAGAAAAACGGCGTACGTGCCAAGCAGGGTGATTCGGGAAAGTCGGGCCAATGGGGAAGAGTCACCAACATTCCATGGAAAGAAGTGGGGCGACTGTTCCCAATGTTCCCGTGTCGCCACCGCCAAGGTAACCATCAAAGCAAAGAAGATTTGCGCCAAAGCTGCGTGAAGTACCGATATTGCTGTGGGAAGAAGAAAAAGAACGGTAACTCCCCCCAGGATCGCCTGCGTGACCAGAGTGAGCAAGGCGGCCAGACCCAGGCGACGCAGCCATTGACGCGATTCCACTTTCCAGAGCCAGAAGTTGAGGATCAGGGTGAGCAGGACTACCGCCGCCGCGATCATCCGGTGACTGTGTTCGTAAACGACACCCCCCACCATGTCCGGCATCCAGGTCCCGTAGGAGAGGGGCCAGTCGGGCACAGAGAGCCCCGCGTCATTACTGGTTACCAGAGCACCTGCGACAATCAGGAGAAAGGTGGCGCACGCCGTCGCCACCGCAAAGCGATGAAGTGGTAGGGAAGGCTGACCGGCTGACCAGCTGACCGGCTGACCAAGCTGACCGTTCAATATAATCTTTTGCTCTTAACCCTGGAAAGAGAAGGTAATCTGCTTACTTTCCTGCGGCCCAACCGTCATCTTCTGCTCACTGGTACCCAGCCTCTCGTGCCAGGCTTCAACAGTGTACTCTCCCGGCGGCAGACCGCTGATCTCAAAGCTGCCGTCACTCGCTGTAACGGCAAAATAAGGATGAGCAACCACGCCAATATAAGTCTTCATCCAAGGGTGGATGTTACATTTGACAGGGATCATGACCTCCTGGCGAGGAAAGGATCTCACCAGCGGCGAAGCGCCAGGGGCTTGAGACCGATTCCATTCCCGGTTCTGCTTGGGGAGGGGGTGAATGTTGTGAGTCACGGGATCCCCGTTCAGGACTTCGATCTTCTGTCCCTTTTGAACCCCGATGACATGAGGTTCATAAATGCATCCTTTTTGGCTCAGGACGACCGGTGTCCCAGGGGTTTCAAAGCCGTAGTCGCCAAGCCCGTCCTTGACCCAGACGAAGACATTTTGTAGACCTCCCTCTTCGTCCACGATCACAAACTGCCTTTTTAAGGGGCGTGCACCGTGTTCCTTGTGGCAGGCGGGCTCCTCATTCATGCGAATGCGCACCACTTTGGGAGGCGTGCCGTCAAAGGTGACTTTGCCCGTGATGGTGGCGGCCGTTGCAGGGTCCACCGTCAGGACCGGTGCGGCTTCCTCCTCTGGCGCCTCTACTTCGTCGGCACCTCCTCCGCAGGCGGAAACCAATAAACCGAGTGCCAGAATCGCCATCAACTGAGACTTGTGCTGAAACATCGTTCTCCTCTCTTCCAGAATGGTCACCGGTCACTAGCCATCAGTCACCAGTAGTAATCAGCGACTAACGACCAGTGACCAATGGCCACTAACTATTGACCAATTCCCGTCGTTGCCCGCACTTTCAGCCGACGCTGCTCCTGCTCGGTGAACTGGAACATGTATCGTACCACAAGATCCGCATGATCCTGGTCGTAGTTCCCGAAGCTCGCCAATTCGGCAAGGGCGAAAACCCAACGATCGCCGTCCCGACGGAACAGCCCCGAAGGCATGGCCGTGCCCGGGCGAATGATTTCGGGATGGACGATCCAGCGCTTCGTCCAGGCCGGCTGCAGACGCTCCGGCACCAACAGGAAATTGGGTGCTGTGGCGGTACGGTCGGTGACGGGATCTCCCGTGGCGTGGCACTTCAAGCAGGGTGCCGCCGGATGGGTAAAGAGCCGACGAGCCAAGGTCAATTCACGAGGTGTCAACGGTTCCAGCGGTTCCGGCATATAGGGCAGCTGCTGCTGAGAAAGCGCTCCAAAGAAACGCACCAATTTCTGGACCTCACCGTCCGACAGATTGAAGGTAGGCATACGAGCCTGGAGATAAGGCCGGGCACCGTTGCGGTTCAGCTCCTTTTCACTCAACGCCGGGTTCTTCAGGAAGGGGGCCAGCCAGTTGGGGTCTACACGAGCCCCTTCGCCGATCAGGCTGGGGGGCAGCTGCTCACGCCAATCCGGGTCCTGATAGAGGGGTAGATCCTCAAGCACCGAACTCTGCCCAGCAGCAAACTGGTGACAGCCCACACAGTTGTACTTCATCACCACCCACCAGCCATCCTGAATCGCCCGCCTCTGGTCTGCCGGACGATGGAAAAACTTCTCTGGAATCACAGAGGCAACGCTACCCAACAGAAAGGTGGTCAACTCATCGATCTCCGTGGAAGAGAGACGAAAATCGGGCATCCGGAGCTGTTCCAACGGCTTCTTTATCTTGCCCTGATCGAAGACGGCGGGATCGGCCAATTTGTGGTCGAAAAAGCCCTTGTGGTTATACCAGCCTTCGTATTTTGCCTCATGCGCGAGCAGCGCAAAATCAAGGCGCTCAATGGGCTTACTTCCCTCCACGGTGAGATCCGTACCGATTTTGCCTTCCTCCTCGAGGGTAGCGATTTCGTGACAACCCGCACACCCATAGTGGCGCACCAGAAAGCGCCCCTTCCCGGCCAGCTCCTCATCATCCAGGAAAGCCGCGGCGGCGTAACGTTCGCCCTCACGCTTCAGGTTCATTAAGTAGGTGGCGATGTCCCGCGCCTCCTTCCAGGTCAGGCGCAAACTCGGCATCACCGTGGTCTGCTGAACTTGCAGAAGGTGATCACCCAGTGGACACTGGTTTTTCTCGAGACCGAATTCAAACGGCAAGCCTTGGCTGACATAGTCTTCCGGTGTGATGTCGCGCTGGTGCACCGGGCAGTAGGGAAGCGTTCGCTCCCGCGGATTGTGAATCCAACGGACCAGGTAATCGTAATGGACCTTCTCCCCTACGCGGCTGAGATTGGCCGCAAAAGTACCGCCTACAGCCCCATCTCCCTCTCCTATGGAGTGGCAGGCCATGCAGCCCCGCGTCTCGAAAAGCGTTTTTCCACTCGCCGCGTCACCCCGTGATTGCCTGGGAAGCTCGGCTCGAATTCCTGACTGCCAGATAAAGGCAGCGATGGCTTCTACTTCATTCTCTTCCAGTCGGAAGCGAGGCATCTTGGTCGTCGGTCGAAAGGCGTGCGGGTTCTGGACCCAGACCGGAATCCATTCTCTTCGCAGCTTGGTTCGGACCTCTTTCAGGTTCGGCGCTGGTGCCTTTACCTCCATCATCAGCTCATCGATGCGACTGTTCAGACGATGCACATGAGTATCGATGTCTGCCAGACTCAAGGTAAGTTTTCTCACTTCGGCATCAAGACGCTTGAATTCTTCGCTGCTCTCTGCGTCATCTGCTTGCTCCCCTGCACGAGTGATATCGATTTGTGTCTGTTCATGCAGGTCTTCTAGTCCGTTCGCGACTTTTCTCGTATCACGCAGTTCCTGCGCCTCCCGAGCAAAGCCTTCACGAGGATGGCAGCCCCAGCAGCTTTTCACGTAAAAAAGCTGCTTCCCTGCATTAAGAACAGGAGCCATTTCCAGACGGCGGTCGGCTTCATGACATTTCAGACATCCTGCCTGGAAGTTTTCCCGGGAATAGAGCGGCCACAACCAATGCTTATAATTGCCGTGGGCTTTGGCGACGCTGACCGTTCCAGTACCGTTGCCGTTGTGACAGGGAGAACAGCCAAACACCTCCGGATCATGAATCTGGAGGAGAAGGCGACTGGGGTGGCTGGTGAAGACCCCATCTCCGCCCATGTCGGCTTTTGTCAGCACCACTGGTTCACGCGTTCCCACATGGCAAGATTCACAGCGATCGACAAGATCCATCTCGGCATTGTGAATTTGTCTGATCGACGAATGGTAGTACAGAGGGAAACCCATAAACTCAACTGTCAAGTCGTCCATCTTGCTCAACTGGCTGTCCACCTGCTGGGCGGTCAGCCCCGTGAGGTGGAGTTTCACATAATTGTCGCGCTCTCGTCGCAGAGCCGTTGGACGGCTTAAAAACTCAACACGCCTGGCCTGCAACCTTCCCTGCTCCCGTTTCAGATGGTCAAACTCCTCTTCCATTTGCTTATAGGTGTAGCTCTTCTCCTCTTGGGCATCTTCGCCCTGAGCACCATCTCCGATCACCGGCATCGTGACGTTGTAAGGCCCCCTCCTCAGCTCTTCCAGCTCTTCCTCGAGGTCTTTCTCATCCTCTTCGCTGGCGGTTTCAGCCTCGTAGATTTTGGACTGGACTTCACTTCTCCTGGTGGTGAAGGGTTTGGTGATTGCGTTCAACTGCAGCTTTAAGATCTGCTCCTCCCGACCTATCCGGGCCAGCTCGGCCTTGATCTCGGCTTGGGCCTCTTCGAGCTGACTCTTGAGCTTCTGGTAGGTCTCGGAGGCGTACAGCTCTTTTTCCGCCTCAGCGCGCTTCGGCTTCAGGGATTTCAGATGCTTTGTATAAAGCTCAATGAAGCGCCCCTGATAGTCCACCCAGGGTCGAAGTCCCCACTGCTCGTCGTATAAGGCCCAGAACAGGGTGAGGGCTAAAAGCAATGAAGAGATGGCGATCGCCCAACTTAAGGAAGAGTGAACGATGGGGTCTTCTTCAGGTACAGGTCGGTCTTCCAGCCTGGGCCGGGACTTCCATTTCAGGAACAGTTTGCCCAGGCTCCCTAAACGTTTAGCCACGGGGTCACCAAGATGTATTTGATGCGGAAAATCTGCCGCAGCAGGATCTTTACCGGCAGAGCCAGCATGGTGAGCACGAAGAACTGCAAGATCAGATACTGAACAAGCGTCATTCGCTGATAAATCTTCCGATTAAACTCGTTCCATACAACTAACCGGTGAACAATCCAACCGAAAACAAGAAAATAAAGACCGATCGCAGCCGCGCCTAGCAGGCCGACCCAGGGTTGCTCTTGGATTCCCATTACCTCGTTCAGGTTGCGGTTGGTTTCAAAAATGAGACGGTGGTGATCCCAGGTCTGTCCTGGCCAAAACCACATCCAGCCGGGACCCCGAATGAAGGTCCCGATCACGACCATGGTCAGCCACAGGACCAGAAACCCGAAGCAGAAGGTCAGGATCGCAAACTTGCGCTGGCGAAAGGTGTAATAGCCGTTTCCCAGAGGATTGGTATCGGCGAACGGGACTGCCATGAGTCCAAGGATGATAAGCGTAGGCATCACCACACCTGCGATCCAAGGGTCGAAATAAACCAACATTTCCTGCAGACCGAGAAAATACCAGGGGGCCTTGGCGGGGTTCATGGTGAGGTTTGGGTTGGCGGGCTCCTCCAAGGGTGCATTGAGAGTGATCGACCACACCATAAGAATAACGGTCACGATGATGGCGGTCAGAAACTCCACGCGCAGCAGGTAAGGCCAAACGTGAAGCTTCGGCTCCCAACCCTCCCGATAGGGCTCGATCTTACGGTGGTGGGTCTTGGCCAGTTCTTTATCCTGTTCCAGGCGGGCGATCAATCGATCATTCGCGAAAGCCTGGCGGAATCCATACCAGGTAAAGAAGGGTACCAGGAAGATCAAGGCAACAATGGGAATGTTGTCAGGTGTGGAGGCGATTTCCCAAAGTTGAGCCCAATCCATATTCGTCATTCCTCAGCCCGCAGATGACACGGGTATCAGTCCCTTATTCGCAAAGCCGAATATTGTCCCCGTAATTTGGGGACTAATTTTGGGACTGTCCCCAACAACGACAGTTCCGATCCGCGTGATCCGTGATATTACTTCCTCAGCGATTTGATTTCCGACTCCAGCATCACCGGCGAGGGGCCGGAAATACTTCCATCCTTGCGCACCCGCCAGAAGTGGACCCCCACAAAGACCGAGAAAATGAGTGGAATCGCAATGCAATGCCAAATGTAAGCACGCAGCAACGCATTGGCGTCTACGATCGATCCCCCCAAAAGCGCAAAGCGGACATCGTTGTAAGGGCTTATTCCGAGCTCAGGTCCAAAGGGACCCTCATGGCCCAATAAAGGAGTGGCCCGAGCCATGTTGGTTCCTACCGTGACCGCCCAGAAGCCTAACTGGTCGTCAGGCAACAAATAGCCGGTAAAAGAAAGCAGCAAGGTCAAGACCAGCAAAATGACACCTACCGTCCAGTTAAACTCTCGCGGTGTTTTGTAGGAACCGGTCAGAAAAACGCGGAACATGTGCAGCCACACAGTGAGCACCATCAAGTGCGCTGCCCAGCGGTGCATATTTCGCAACAGCCCTCCAAAGGGAACATCGTTCTCCAGGTACATGATGTCCCGGTAGGCCTGCACTTTGGTGGGGTGGTAGTAAAACATCAGAAAGACGCCTGTGATGGTGAGCACAAAGAAGAGATAAAAAGTGATCCCCCCCATTCCCCAGGTGTACCGGAAGCGAACCGCGTCCCGGTTGACCTTGGCAGGATGCAGGTGCAGAAAGACGTTGGTTAGGACGGCCAGGGCTCGGTTGCGAGGAGTTTCATCCAGCTTGTGGCGGAAGACGGATTTCCAAAGCTGTGTCTGCTTGTAGTTCTTTGCCGCGTCGAGATCCTGTTTGCCCTTTTCGATAAAGGGTCCAAGAACTTTCTTCATCATCCGGTCCACTAGAGAAGAGCCTTTTGTTGTGCCCTCCTCGGGAGTCTCTGGGATCTTCCTTTCTTCCGCCATCTATCCTTTTCCTAAACGTTCAAGAATGCTCCGCGTTGGCCGTCTCCCTCATCAAAATGGCATGTTGCACCCGGAGGGCATTTATAGAGCCTTGCCACATCCACCACGATCTGTCCTTCCGGGTCGAGTTCCACCCAGGCCCGGTCCATGGGACGAGGAGCAGGACCTTCGAAGTTCACTCCCTCACCGTCGTACCCGCTGCCATGGCAGGGACACTTGAATTTGTTCTCGCCTTCGTTCCAGTCAGGCGTGCAGCCCAGGTGCGTGCACATGGCGTAGATCACAAAGAGGCGTTCCGCGTTCCGCACAACCCAGATCCGATAATCCTGCTGGAAGCGGGTGTCCACGCCGAACCCAAAATCGGCAGGGAAACCGATCTTGAAACGTGACTTGGGCTCAAAAAGCGTGCGCGGGAAAAAAAAGCGCAGAGTCATCAAGAAGTTCGCGCCCAGAAATCCGAAAACGCAGGTCCAGGCAAACTTGCGCCGCCGGATCAACTGTTTCTCAGCAAACACTTCCTTGCCTTGTGACGAAGATGATTGGGTCTCTTCTTTTGCCATCGTCTATAACTCACTTACCGATTTTCGGACCACCTTGGCAATCATATCACAGAGATTCAGGGCCATAGGAGGGTCAGTCACGCCGCTGAAAAGCCATCCAGAGGATGGCACCCATGATGAAAACCGGAGGAAAAATCAGTACCAGAATACCCAGGTTGAAAGAGTAGATGACGCTGGCCAACTGGGTGGCCACAGCGTTCCTGCACATCGCACAGCCCTGGCCGAAGGCGGGAGAACAAAAGAGCAAAAGAGCAAAAGAGCAAAAGAGAGAAGGAGGAATTCCCCGTAAGCGGAGCAGCTTCATTTCAGCCCTAACTCCAGCACTCGTAAACTGTCCGGAAAGAAGGACGCCATCAGGCAGATGCAGATGATCAGCATCGGGATCAGGGTGAGCACCAGACTGAACCTCTCGTAGCGAAGGTGCATGAAATAGGCCATGATCATTCCCGCCTTGATCAGGGACAGGCTCATCAGAACAACCAGCATCATACCCACAGACAGCGCCTGGTAAGCCAGGATCACCTCCACGATGGTGAGACCCAACAGCCCTAGCCAAACCAGAATAAAGAGCTTATTAGCCGGATGCTCGTGCGCCGTCATCTAACTTTTGGGGGTCAGACCCCGGTCCCCATATTTGCGGACAGCAAATAGACCATTGGGAAAATAAACATCCACACCAGGTCTACGAAGTGCCAGTAGAGTCCGCTGATCTCTACATCCTCGGAGGTGAATTTCCCCCGGCCAAATCCCGCTGCAATCACTCCCAGGTAAATCACGCCTATGGTGACGTGCGTCATATGCAGTCCGGTAAGCGTGAAAAACGCCGCCCCAAAGAGCGGTACACCCCACGGATTCGCAAAGGGTGTGACTCCATGATGGATCAGCTCGATCCATTCATTGAGGTGAAGCACCACGAAGAGCAGCCCTCCCAGGATGGTAGCCAGAATCCACCATGCCGCCCTCTTGCGGTCGAGTCGATGACCTGCTGCTACCGCCATCACCATGGTAAGAGAGCTGCTCAAAAGGCAAACAGTCATCACGCTGGCCATGCTGATGCTGGGCCACACTTCGAAGGGAGTAGGCCAGTTCGGATTGGCCACCCGGACATAGCTGTAGGCGATGAGAAGAACAGAGAAGGTCAGCGAGTCGGAGATGATAAAAAGCCACATCCCCAGCTTCTTGGAACCGATGGCATAAGGAGAAACGCCACCGCCCCAAGTGGAAGCTCTCACCTCTTCCGCGCCAGCATGGGCCATCTTGTCATCCCCACAGCAAAAACAAGCAGAAAAGATACAGCCACAAACCGTCCATGGAGTGCCAGTACAGGGCCGTCACGTCAATGGCGACTGGATGGACCGATCCCCATCGCCGCCGTGCCTTCAGTAGAATATAAAGAAGAACACTTACACCGCCCAGCAGGTGCACGCCGTGGGCTCCACTCAAAAGGTAGAAAAAGGAACTGCTCGGGTTGGTACTCACGTACACGCCGCCAGTAGCCAACTGCCTCCAAGCGAGCAGCTGCCCCGCCAGGAAGAGCACTCCCAAAACCGTTGTGATCAGCCACCAGTTGACGAAACGGGCCGATTCCCGCCCATATCTACGTGCCTTCTCCAGGGTGAAGCTGCTCACTACCAGTGCCATCGTGTTGAACCAAATGATGCCCGGCATTCCAATGGGCCGCCAGTCGCCGGATACTCCCTTGCGAACCACATAGGCACTGGTAAAGGCGAAAAAAAACATGATGATGGCCGCCAGTGCCATCATCATTCCCGTGTGATATCGACGATCGGACACGGTGGCATTGCCGCCACCTCGGGGGTCATCGCCACCACCACCAAAATCGCCCTGGCGGAAACCGCCGCCCTGCTTTTTCCCCCGTTCCAGAGTCGCTGGAGAGGGTGGTGCGATCGTAGCCACGCTCTACCTTGCCTCAACCTCGGGGCTGTCCTGCATGACGAAATCCCGAGGGGCACCCGGTACGCTGTATTCGTAGGGACCCCGATAGACAGTCGGGTACCGGCCCGCGAAATTATCATGGGGCGGCGGCGAGGGTACGGTCCATTCGATCGTCGTCGCCTCCCAGGGATTAATATCTTCGGTCTTCTTGCCTCTAAAGAGGCTCCAAAAAAAGTTCACAATGAAAATCAGCTGAGCTGCGATGGTAACAAAAGCAGCCACGGTGATGAAGCGGTGGACGGAACTTAACGGTTCCAGGAACTCAAAGGCCGTAAACTCCGCATAGCGGCGGGGATTCCCCTCCATTCCCAAAAAGTGCATAGGCGTAAAGATCGTGTACACACCCACGAAGGTGAACCAGAAATGCACCCTGCCCCAAAAGGCACTGAGGCTGCGGCCAAACATCTTTGGAAACCAGTAATAGGTGCCGGCAAAGATTCCAAAAATTGCTGCCACCCCCATGATCATATGAAAATGGGCCACCACAAAATAGGTGTCGTGCAGGTAAGTGTCCACCGCGGGCTGATTCAGGAACAGGCCGCTCAAGCCTCCGGTGACAAACAGGGAAACAAACCCTATGGCATAAAGCATGGCCGGTGTGAAGCGGAGCCTGCCTCCCCAGAGAGTCCCCAGCCAGTTAAAGGTCTTAATCGCCGAGGGGACCGCTACTGCTGTTGTGCTAATTGAGAAAACGATCGCTGAGTAGGGGCTCATTCCACTCAGGAACATGTGGTGCCCCCACACGATAAAACTCACCAGGCCGATGGACATAATGGCGTAGGCCATTGCCTTGTAACCGAAAATGGGCTTGCGCGCGAAGGTGGCCAGAACGTGGGAGGTGATGCCCATCCCGGGAAGAATCGCAATATAAACCTCAGGATGACCGAAAAACCAGAACAGGTGCTGCCAGAGCAGCGGGGAGCCTCCCTTATGGTCAATGATTTGATCACTGACGACCAAACCGCCTGGGATAAAGAAACTCGTTCCCGCGGTGCGGTCCAGCATCAGGAGGATGCCTGCGGCCAATAGTACGGCAAAAGCGAGCAGAGCCAGGATGGCGGTCACAAACCAGGCCCAGACCGTGAGGGGAAGACGCATCATGGTCATCCCCGGGGCTCTCAAGTCGATGGTGGTGGTAATAAAATTCAAGGCACCCAGCAGTGAACCCACCGCAAAAATGGCGATGCTGAGAATCCACAGGGTCTGACCCGTGCCCAGGCCTGGACCCGCAATCTCTCCCACTGCACTCAGGGGGGGATAGGCAGTCCACCCTGAGATGGGCGCCCCTCCGGTCACGAAAAAGGAGGCCAGCAGTACCAGCAGTGCCACGAAGGTGACCCAGAAGGAAAGCATGTTTAAGGTGGGAAAGGCCATGTCGTTGGCGCCGATCTGGATGGGCAGAAAATAGTTTCCGAATCCACTCTGGGGAGCCGTGGTGAGTACAAAAAACACCATGATGGTCCCATGGATGGTCATAAGAGAAAGGTAAAACTCCGGCGTCATCACACCATCCGGGGCACCCACGGGGAAAAGAGTCCCCAGGATCGGCACTTCCGTACCTGGCCAGGCCAGGTTGAAGCGCATCAGAACCGACAGTGCCATCCCTATGAAGACAGAAAACAGCGCCAGCAGATAATACTGGATCCCAATTATTTTATGGTCGAGGCTGAAGATATACTTCCAAACGAAGCCCTGAGGTGCCTCATGATGAACCGCGTGAGTTCCCGCCGCTTCTGTCATAGTCTGCTTCTACCCCTACTCCTCGTACTCCTCAGCTTGCTCCTTGAGCCAGTTGGCGTAGTCCTCTTCCGAAAGTACCTCCAGCGTACTTCTCATTCGGTAGTGTCCCAGGCCACACAGCTCGGCGCAGGCAACTTCGTAAGTACCGATCCGGGTGGCTTTAAAATGAATGGGAATCTCCATTCCAGGCACCGCGTCCTGCTTGATCCTCAATTCCCGTACAAAGAAAGCATGGGTGACATCCTTGGCGCGTAAAATCACCTCCACCGGTCGATTGACCGGCACCGCCATGTAGGGGAGCACCAGGTCATCCTGAGCTGCCGGATCGGTATCATCCAGGCCAATATAATTGGCTGCCTCGTCGTCGACCAGCTCCGGGCTGGTTCTTCCAAATTGGCCATCCGGACCCGGATAACGTATATTCCACGTGAACTGCTGCCCCGTGACCTCGATGCGCAACGCGTCCCGGGGAGCAGCCTTTAGATAAAGATCCACCCACAGGCTCTGACCCGCAATCACCAGCCCAAAGAAAAGTATGGTTGTTGCCACGGTCCAGACAACTTCCAGCTTGTCGCTTCCGTGGGTATAGTACGCGGTTCGACCGGGCCGATCCCGATAACGAAGGACCAGATATCCCAGACCGATCTGAGCGAGAATAAAGACGATGCCCGTCACCACGAGAGTATAGACAAATTGGCGATCCATAGCGGCCCCATGCTCGGAAGCCAATTCCGGAAACCACCAGTAGCGCCCCGCGAAGAGAACTGCAGTGATTATGGTAATAATCCAGATGGTGAGGGCCAGTATCATCCCAGAAAACTCGCTGCCACAATCGCGCTATTTTACCAATATCGTCTGCACGCGCAACCGGAAACTGACCTGAAACTTGAGCCAAGTTTCTGCCTGAATGGTCCAGCAAGGCCGGTGGCGGAACTAGCCCGGATTATGCATAAGGTGTCGTCACGAGACACTCGTGTCGTAGCGGCGAAAGGGCCGGCCTGACCAGGCGTCGCAACCGAGGCCCCCGCAGAGGCGTACTCATGCAGTACATCGAGGCGGCCGACGGAGCGCAACGCAGTCAGGACGGATGGTTTCTTCACTTCGTTCAGGTGAAGGCGACGCCGATGCAGTAGACACTTTATGCATAGCCCGGGCTCGGGAAGGCTACTACAATTTGAACACACCTGCAAGGGACTGCTGCTTCTACTGCCACTTCCACTGCCACCTCAACGAGATGCACTTGTACCCTATCCCGCATTTCTCACACCGGGTCGTTGCGAAGACACTTGTGTCGAGACACTCGTGTCAAACGCCGGAAGGGCCGGCCTGACCAGGCGTTGCGACCGAGGCCCCCGCAGAGGCGTACTCTTGCAGTACGTCGAGGAGGCCGACGGAGCACAACGAATCGGAAGGTAGTCCCCTCCTGCGGAGGGGTGCCGCGAAGCGGCGGGGTGGGTCCGGCGTTGTAGTAGAGGTGGTGTGAGAAAATGCGGGCTATGTGCCCTTTGGGAGCAGCGGAATCCGCGCAGGATTCCGCTGCTCGCCGGGATATAGTCCCAGCCTAGCTAGTTCCCATCCGGAAACCCCTGTTTTTCAAGGGCTTGGTAAGTTCGTGGAACGTAGCATAGAGGCAACCGGTGTCGCTTTTGGAGTTCATTCTACCAAAGGGGCTTAGGGTTCTGTGAAAGAGTGCTGAGTGCAGAGACCTCAGCTTCGGATGAGCTCTGAGTGGATGCTGGTGGGGCGCGGGGCTCTACAACTGGAGTCGAGCCAGCACGACCAGATTGTAGCTCACGACGGAAAGATGCACGTAGCGCTGAAAGTGGGTCCAACCTTTCCAGAGACAGCGACTCAAACCAAAGACGCGTTTGGCCGTGGAGATGCAGCCTTCAATACCGGCCCGAAAGCGTCGCAGTTGCTTGTACACCCAGCTGGAGCGGACCATGTTCTCGATGGTCAATCCGCACTTCTTCGCAAAAGCCACATCCTGCACGCCTTCCTCTTTCGCCCATTTCAGGTTGTTGAGAGAAGCAAAGCCTCCATCGAAACTCGCTTGGCGAGGATAACGACCGTACAATTGGCACTGACGCCGCAAAAGAGGCTCGACCTGTTGACTGTCGGCGGGATTCCCTTGCACCAGAAGCGCATCCAGGATCAGGGAAGATTTTCCGATCGTCACATAAAGTTTATGACCAAAGATACTCTCCCGCGCCCCTTTTTCAATAATGTCGGTGTGTTCTTCAAAGAGCGAGACCACTTTTTCCGACGCCGGTACCTTTTCACCCCCAAGCACCCGCCGTTGTGTCTGATCCATCACTCGTTCCAGCAGATCCAGGTAGTGAGCCAGTGCTTGGCTGATGGGATCGCTCCAAGCTTCGGCCGACTGGATCGCCTCTCGGGCGTAGCTGCGCGTCTTGCCAGCTACCTGGAGCAGATCCTGATAATGTTTTTTGCGTCTTTCGCCCCGGCTGTTTCGGATGTTCAGCCAGCGCCTTTTGGCCCGCCTCGAGTGATCGACAAAAGCGACCGACTGGCGCTGGCTCAGACGTCTCATAAGGCGGGTGAGGACCCGGATCGCATCGTACAGCAACTGACTATCTGTAGGATAACGGATGTCACTTTCCACACTGGTTGCATCCACTCGGATCTTGCGCCCCTTTTCCAAACCTTCCTGATCGGCCCAACTCACCAACACCCGGTTGATCTTCTGCCAGGTGGAGTCTTCCATCTTGGAGATGTTCTCCTGAAGGACGCTCTTGGAGGGAGTGTACCCGTAGGGAAGGCGACAAAAGGTGCGGAAACTTTGCGAGTCGCTCAGATGAAAGGCAAGCTTTTCATAAGAAAACTGGTGCATCTGTTTGATCAGAGCACAGCGCAGCACCTGATCGGCTGTCAGACCTCCCGCACCGTTCCGGGCGCTGGCTTTGTCACACACATCCTGTAAAACTAGATCCGAGATCGAGGGATTCTCGTCCAGGATCTCGGAAATCACTCTCAGCTCTTTGGCGAGTTGATGATCGGGCCAAAGGGGAGAAAGGGGGAGTTGATTTTCACGGTTCTTTCGCATTTTTCAAGCACTCGGTTTTGCTTAAGTCTTTTGCTATGTACTGCTTACAACAATTACAATAGCAAACGACTATGACAAAACCGAGGCTTGGAGATGCCCCTCTTCCTCTTTATTTCCAATGCTTTACAAGTCCACGGATGGGAACTAGCTAATCCTACCTGAGAAACCTTCTTATCCTGCGCTCCAGCTTGCCGGGGTCCGACAGCTCGTATTCCCATACCACCAGGGCCACGACTAGGCCTTTTCTCAGGTGTCCTAAGGGTTTCCCGGTCAGTCTTTGGGTGCGATGATTCCCGCGGCGTCTATCAGATTCGCTTGGCGCATACGAATGAGCTCATACTCCGGGTTGGCCTCGTAAATGAACCCCGCGAGCTCGATTCGGTTCTCATCGGGAATCATCAAAAAGCACGGTCCGCCGCTTGCGCCGTTTAACTCCGGATTCGGTGGCAACTCTGTGCTTTGTGGCCAGTACCAGCCAGCCGAGTCGAGGCAGAGCGCGATGTGGCTCTCGGACGAGGAGTCGACCCTCGCGACAAACGACACGAAGTCGGTAAACTCGTTGACGGACGTTCGCCTTCAGACAGCGTGCGACGATTCACAGGATTGAGGTGGCCCCGGTTAGTCGGGCATCTGGCGGTTTATTTAGGGAATTACAAAGTTTACTTGACGAAACCTCTCTAGTCCTGTAGACTACTTCTATGATGAATAAAGCACCAGGACGATCCCACCGAGAAGGACTTTCCCTTCTTGAACTGTTCGAGTTGTTTCCTACCGAGGAAGCAGCAACTAAGTGGTTTGAATCCCAAGTCTGGCCGACTGAGCGGTGCTGTGGTCACTGTGGTAGCACCAAGACCGGAGATGTTCCCAACCGGAAGCCGATGCCGTACTGGTGCACGGATTGCAGGCACTATTTCAGCGTCCGCACAGGGACACCGATTGCCCGATCCAACGTGCCTCTCAGGAAATGGTCTGTTGCCATCTATATCTGCCTGACCAGCCTGAAGTCGGTATCCAGCATGAAGCTCCACCGAGATATTAAGGTGTCCCAACCTACGGCTTGGTTCATGTTGCACCGTATCCGTGAAGCGTGGGCCAACCAGCCTCGTGGGTGACTTCGAGGGTCCGGTTGAAGTGGATGAGTCCTATTTCGGCGGACGCCGCCGCAACATGAGTAACAGCCGCCGCAAGGCATTGACCGACACTGGCCGTGGAACTGTTGGGAAAACCGCTGTTGTTGGCATCCGCGACCGGGCCACCAAGCAGGTCCGAGCAAAGGTTACAGAGCGGGTTGATGCGGAGCATCTGCAAGGGTTCGTTATCGAGAATACCAAGCCAGGAGCCAGGGTCTACACGGACGATGCCTCAGCCTATGACGGCTTGCCGTTTACCCATGAGTCGGTCCGGCACAGCGTTTCCGAGTACGTCAAAGACATGGCCCACACCAATGGAGTGGAGTCATTTTGGAGCACGTTGAAACGAGCACACAAGGGAACCTTCCACAAGCTGTCACCTAAGCACCTAGACCGCTACGTCCAGGAGTTCGTAGCCAAGTACAATATGCGTGATTCAGGAACGCTTACGCAGATGCGGGAGACGGTTGCCCGACTTGTTGGTCGTAACCTTCTCTACCGTGACCTGATCGCCGACAACGGCCTCAGCCCCATCGCTCGGGGCTGATCGGCGTAGCAGAGCCTTCGCCAGCTTCTCCGGGGTTGCCCCCGCCAAGTCTTTCTTTGGGTCCAGCATGGGTTTCATGGTAAAACCCTATCTTCTGGGTGAAAAACTCTTAAAGCCCCAGACTGTTTTCGTCTCCGTTGACCTTAACGCTCAAATTCTACTACAGTTACCTGATAGTATACAATGGAGTGATCACATGAATCGGAGCCTTCGCTCTCATCAACGTTGTCCCAGTAGTGCATGTCACTAGGAATAGCTTTTAAGGGACCAGAGGGAATTGTTCTCGCTGCCGACAGTAGGGTCACCCTACATGCTGAAGGGCAAGTTGATGAAACTACTAAGATCATGATGCCTGCCACATTTGACAATGCCACCAAATTACTACAGGTGAGTGGTCAGGATGATGTGGGAGTCGTGACGTATGGATTAGGTGCCTTGGGGCAGAAGGCACCACGAACAGCCCACGGATTTATACCAGAATTTGAAAGCCAATTGGCAAAGGAAGGTGCTAGGCTTTCTGTGGAAGATTTCGCTGAACAACTGAGTAATTTCTTTGTGGCTCAGTGGAAGTCTGAAGAGATGCCTCCAGTGAGTCAATATCAAGACTCGGAAATGACTTTTCTCGTTGGGGGTTATGATGAAGATTCCGTTTATGGAAGGGTGTTTCGGTTTTCGATACCAAGACGACCGAAACCGGAGGAACAGCAACGAGGGAATAGTTTTGGTGTCACTTGGGGTGGGCAGCTCAAATACACGACGAGACTCCTTAAAGGCTTTGACCCCGACCTTCCCAGCTTGCTTCAACAGCACATGAACCTTTCTGATGAGCAAATAACGCAATTTACTCAACATCTCCGTCAGAACTTATCTAGCCAAATTCCATATCAATTTCTTTCCCTACAGGATTGTGTTGATTTGTCGGTTTTTCTTATAAGCACAACGATGGAACTCCAAAAATGGATCGTTGACGTTCGTGGCGTTGGGGGCGCTATCGACGTTGCAACAATTACAAGAACAGAGGGTTTCCAATATATCGAGAAAAAGAAAATAACCGCCAGAAGGCAATGAAAGGAGAACCAACATGACCAAGGGCAAAAAACTGTTGCCGGAAACCATGTCTTTAGGTACTCAAGATTGGCTTCAGACAACCAGAGGAATGAAGATTACTGCCTATGTGGATGAACAGCTAACACGGGCAATGGTCGGTAGCGGTGAAGTTAGTAAAGAATGCGAAGGCGGTCTCTTCGGAACGCGCATTAGAGAAGCCATCGAAACACTCCGTAAGTGATTTTAGCTGTTCTGGCGTGTGAAGGATTCACATATCAAGCTCTGTGTTGTGATCACTATAAGCGGGCTCATGCTTGCAGCCTCGTTGTTTGTCATTCTAACCAATTCCTACCCGGAGTCCCATTCAAAGTGGGCGTTCGGAATGGTAGGTCTTGTTGTTGGCTATTGGCTCCGCTAAGGTTTATCGCGGCGTGGGGATACCGTCAAGTAATCTTTGTAATTCCCATCAATTTGGGGACCGCGAGCATTGTCCGATCTTCAGGCAACACGTCCAGAGGCTTTAGCGGTCGCTGTTCAGCTCCCAGCACCATGCGGCCCCAGGCCTTTGCCTACTGAAACCAGTACAACATCAACCGAGCGGTAGAATAATGGCAGATAGCGAAAGAAGTCCGAAGTCGAATTGGTTCGTCGGTGCGGCCTATGGAACCGAAGATCAAACACCGCGTTTCCTGCGTGAAGGTATCTGGGAAAATGGTTACAAAGAAAGGTACTTAGACTTGGTCCGGTCCATGCAACCGAGGGATCGGATCGCGATCAAATCATCCTATACTCGCAAACGTGATCTCCCTTTCGACAACCTTGGCAAGAGTGTCTCCGTGATGGCAATTAAGGCCACCGGCACCATCACAGATAATCTAAACGACGGGAGACGCGTCCGGGTCGATTGGACCAAGCAAGACCCTCCACGCGAGTGGTATTTCCACACGGGTCGCGGAACGATCTGGCGTGTTGAACCTGGGGACTGGATGGCGGACAGTTTGCTTGATTTCACCTTCGAAGACAAACCCCAGGAGATCGACCGCTTTCTCGGTACGCCAAAGTGGCGTGCGCTGTACAGGCCGCCCAACAAACATTCCTTCCGGTGGACTGAATTTTATCAGGAAGTGGCCAACAAGCTTCTGGAATACCAGAACAATCGGACGCCGCTAGTCGGAGGCATTCACGAAATCGCTAGGCAAATGCCCCAACTCAAACTACCTTCCCTTCAGGACAAGTTCGCGGACGGCACGATGGGTTCATTGCAGGATATTTGCCCGTTCACAGTAATGGGAACTTTCAATCGCTCGATGAAAGATGAAAATCGGAAACCCATTGCAGCTGAGATCGCGAAACTTCTTGGTGTCGAGGCTGCGGTTCCGGACTCGTTCACGGGTGTTCCCGTGCTCCACCCTATGAATGCTTGGTTTTTCCAATATGCGGACAAAAGAGGGGAGGGTGACATTGACACTCTGTGGAGGGTTTTTTGTAGGGGCCTCCGAATATGTTCACTCCGACCTAGCCGAAAGCCGCACCGAATTTGCGGAAGCGTACGACGCGGCGATAGAGATAGGGGGTGTCAAATGGAATCTTTCGACAGGGCTTTATTGGGCACACCCATGGGATTTCCTGACGCTGGACGAACCGTCACGTCGTTACATTGAGCAGCATCTCCGCCAACAAATCCCAGTTGGTAGCCGTAAAGGTCCGTGCGACTCGGAAGCCTATCTGAAACTGGTTGACGATCTCACCGCACGCTTTAGTGAGCAAAGCTATCCAGTTCGTAGTTTCCCGGAGCTGTCGGCCAAAGCGTGGGACCCGCCTCCCCCTAACGGACCGACGATCCCTCCATTCAACCGCATGTACTACGGCCCACCGGGAACCGGCAAGACCTACGAGTTGTCCAAACTGCTAAAGGAGCGCTACCAACAAGAGGATGTGCAACGTCATACCTTTGTCACATTCCACCAATCGTACGGCTACGAAGAGTTCGTGGAAGGGTTGAGACCGGTACTCGACGACGGAGCCAAAACCGGACAGGTTCGCTACGAAGTCCGCGCCGGCGCCTTCAAGAACCTCTGTGACAGGGCGCGCAAAGAACCGGATCATCGGTTTGCCATGATTATCGATGAAATCAATCGCGGTAACATCAGCAAGATTTTTGGAGAGCTGATTACACTCATCGAACCCGACAAGCGCGAGCATGCGCTGAATGCACTGACGGTGACTCTGCCTTATTCGGGCGAGACTTTCTCGGTGCCTGGAAACATTGACATCATCAGTACGATGAATACGGCGGACAGGTCTCTGGCGCTGCTCGATACTGCCCTCCGCCGTCGGTTCGAGTTTGTGCCGATGATGCCGGATGTGCGCGACGAGCCCGGGGCGCCTCTCGGCGGACTCCGGGTGACAGTCGACGGGCGAGCGATTGATATTCCGAGGATGCTATCGACAATCAATCAGCGCATCGAAACCCTCTATGACCGCGATCACTGTATCGGACATGCCTACTTTATTGCTTTGCAAGAGGAGCCGGACGGATCTGATCGGATGAACGCTTTGGAGCGCTCCTTCCGAAGATATGTCGTGCCTTTGCTTGAGGAGTACTTCTTCGAGGATTGGCACAAGATTCAACTTGTACTGGGGGATAACCAAAAACCGGAGTCGTCCCGCTTTATCAAAGAGACCGGCGGTGACGACGATCTGAACCGGTTGTTCGGCAACAAGCATGACCTATATGACGACACTACTAGGTGTCGCTACACGCTACAAGAAGACGCATTCCGAAACCCGAAAGCATACATCGGCATTTACGATACGCCATGATCGGCAGTCGACCAGATGAATAGAATCACGGTCTACGAGTTCGATAAGGTAGGCACGCCACGACCGGAATCGGCTGAGACAGGCGCGGTGCGTGCCGTCCCCGACAATGTATACCGGTGGCTTGAGAAGCAGTGCATGGAACTCTCGGACCGCGAGGAAGCAACTTGGCTCCGGCTGACCCAGCACGGAGGACGCTCTGCCGTGCAGGTCACAAGTTTCGTCGGCGTCGTTCGAGCTCCGGATGGATATCAGATCGAGGTGCTGCCCAAAGTGGGCAAGGCCATCTCCGGTGGTGACATCGAGGCGAGGCAGTTGCTGATCGATATGCTCCGATGCCTCCCAGACTTTCGGCATGTCCAAACAGGCAACGCCAAGCTTCTCGCAACTCGGATGCCCTTGCTCGAGGCTTTCATCGCAGAGTTTCTCCGCGAGGTTGAGCGGGTTGTCAAGCACGGGCTGCGAAACGATTACTCCAGTTGGCAGGACAACCTGTTATCACTGCGTGGCAAGCTTCTGGTCGGACCGCACTTGCGTCAGAATATGTTCCGCGTGGATCGCTTTTTCACTGAGCACGACGAGTTCTCCGCGAATCGGCCGGAGAATCGTATATTGCACACGGCGTTGCGCCGCGTTCTGTTGCAATCGGCATCGCAGGCCAATCATCGACTAGCCCGCGAACTAGCCTTCGTATTCGAGGGTGTTCCTATATCCCAGGCCCCGTCGGTAGACTTCCAGCGTATAAGGCCCGACCGAACCATGAGTCACTACGGCGGCGCGTTAGGCTGGGCTCGCTTGATCCTCGCGGATGTTTCTCCCCTGACCGGCACGGGACGTCATTGTGCCCCTTCGTTGTTGTTTCCCATGGAAGCTTTATTCGAGGCGTTTGTGGCCAAACATCTGGCACGACAAATCGTCAGACCGCTGATCGTCAAGACACAAACCTACAGCCATCACCTGGTTATACATCGGGGAAATAATTGGTTCCGGATTAGGCCGGACGTATTGATTCGCGATGCGGATCATAACCGGCTCGTGCTCGACACGAAGTGGAAGCTACTGGATGGTTTGATGTCGAACCGAACGCACAAATACGGATTGTCTCAAAGCGATTTATACCAGTTACATGCCTACGGCCTGAGTTACCTGGATGGCAATGGAGATGTGGCGCTGGTTTACCCCAGGACGGACGATTTCAATCGGCCTTTGCCGGTATTTCAATTTTCGAAGACAGAAGATTTGCGGCTCTGGGTGCTGCCCTTCTGCTTGAGATCTAAATTGCTGCACATTCCACCGGATTCAGCGTTTTCGGAAATGTTTAAAAACGAAACTGACCTGCCCCCACCGACGAGTCCACCCACTAACACTAAGTTCGATCCGGGACGATCTGAAGTCCACTCCAGGGGACCCGAGTCTTGACCTGAGATCGCAGGAGTTGGGCCTCCGCCGCTGGCGTCCGGCCGGCCCGGGGCGCAGGCTGGGAATTAATCCCCATGGGCTGGACTCCAGATAATTCCGTCTCTAACTTCAAGGGTGGGACCACTCCTGGGGGCAGGTCAATGGTGCTGTGAGTCCTATGACGGCCCATTCGAGCGGCGCCCCGTCAGTGCCAGATTAAACAGCGTCGGGAACGACGGTCTGGACATCCTGGCCCCAAGGCCGGAGCAGGGACTGTTATGGCCAGGGGGCGGAAATCGTCGTTAACTGCCAAAATCGATGATTATTCGACTGGCGGGGAAATCGGGGTCAAAAGGACTTCCTCCAGGGGAACCACGGAGAATCATTATCTGGAGTTCATAATAATCATAAATCCAATAAGTTATGCGTGTCATTGGTAAGGGAGAACAGATTGCGGGAAGGCTGCAATCCCTCCACCATTCTTCCAAACACAACTCGTCTCTCCGGGATGCTTCTCCGGGGAGACGTGTGCCTGATAACCTTTTGTTTTCAAATGGTTTGGGCGTTCCTCATATCATCACAGCTCCATTCCCCACCAGTGGAATTCACCCTGTTTTCCGGCCTCTCATTCTCTGTTCGGCCCGTATTCTCCGTTCTTACCGGACCGAGTCCGAAAGTCGTCCGATTGGCTTAATCCATTTGATATCAGTGGATTGAGTCCAAACAGCCGTTTTCGAGGGTTGTGGGAACACGCCCGGTGCTCGGGCTTGAGCACCCGAGAGTTCGAACGGCACGTCCGGAAATGGATTTTCCCCCTCTGGTCTGAATCCGGGTTCGCTGGCCTTTTCCGACAGTCGGGACCGGCCTCCGGTAGGTAACCGGTGACAAGGCCGGGGACGGCGCCTGGCCGTTGCGTCAGAAACCAGACAACGGACTGGCAGCGAGAGCTGAGGCGGTTGTGGGTGTCGGCGAACCCGCCCCCGCCGTCCGGCGAGTTCCCCGAGCACCCGCACCGTCCCATCCAGTCCCGAGCAGCCGAGGTCACAATGTGGAATGCCGATTTCGAGTGGAGAACCCTCCGTCCCGATCCCCCTGAAGTGGAGCCCCGTCCTGAGCCCGAACCGCTTCTCCAGAAAGCCAATCTGCAAGCCATCGTCTCGATTCTGGCCGTTGGGGTGCTCCGCCGGAGAGCCCGAAAGGGCGGTTCTTCGAATGATATCCGGAGAAAGGCAAAGAATCTCTAACCATCAGTGGGAGAAAGACTTGCTTTCTGGGGCAACCAGAGCGTTCATGTCTAACAAGCGCGTCCAGCGCGTCCATGAGGGAGTTGCCCGTGAATCAGTTCGGAAAGGGATCGCCAGAGAGCAACAACGGATCGCGGGTTCGCCATTCCATCCTGCGGCAGCTGGCGATCCTCGAGACCATGACGATGGAACAGCTGCGCGAGAAGTGGCGCGATCTGTATGGCGGCGAGCCGCCCGGCTACAAGAGACAGTTCCTCATCAAACGCCTGGCCTATCGCATCCAGGAGCTGTTCTACGGCGGCCTGTCGGATGCGGCCAAGACGCGTTTGCAGCAAGCCGCCCAGGATGACCCAATGGCCCGCATGCAGCGCCGGGTTTCCGGCAATCCCCGGAGCCAGGTCGACATCCTGCCGGGCACCCGGTTCGTCCGGATATGGAAGGACTGCCGTTATGAGGTCCTTGCCCACGAGAACGGCTTCGAGTACGAGGGCCGGATGTTCCGCTCCCTGAGCGCCGTGGCCCGCGAGATCACCGGCACGCGGTGGAACGGCAAGATCTTCTTCGGCCTGAAGAAGGGCAAGCGAGGTGGCCAGCATGCCTGATATCGCCACGAGCAACCCCGCCGGGAGAAAGCTGATCCGTTGCGCCATTTACACCCGCAAGAGCCACGAGGAAGGCCTCAATCAGGAGTTCAACTCGCTGGACGCTCAGCGGGAGGCGGCCGAGGCCTATATCGAAAGCCAACGCATGCAGGGCTGGCGGGCGCTGCCGGACCAGTACGACGACGGTGGATTCTCCGGCTCCAACATAGAGCGCCCCGGATTGCAGCGTCTGCTGGCCGACGTGGATGCGGGGAAGGTGGACGTGATCGTGGTGTACAAGATCGACCGCCTCTCGCGGTCGCTGCTGGACTTCATGAAGATGATCGAGCGGTTCAATGAGAAGGGGATCAGCTTCGTCTCGGTCACCCAGCATTTCAACACCACCGACCCCACCGGACGTATGTTTCTGAGCATTCTGATCACCTTCGCCCAGTACGAACGGGAGGTCATCGCCGAACGCATCCGGGACAAAGTGGCGGCGGCCAAGCGGAGGGGCAAGTACTGTGGCGGCCCGGCCATCCTCGGCTACGACGTGGACCGGGAGCGAAAGAAGCTGCTCGTCAATCTGGCGGAAGCGCCGCTGGTCAAGCACGTCTTCCGGCGATTCACCCAACTGGCCTCGGCCAGAGCTGTGGCCACTGAGCTCAATAGACAGGGATACCGAACCAAGTCCTGGACCACGAAGAAAGGGAAACACCGGTCCGGGAGTCCCTGGAACACCGGCCACATCTACCGGCTGCTGGGCAACCGCCTCTACAGGGGCGAGGTGGTCCACAAGGGGAAGGTCTATCCCGGCGAGCACGAGGCCATCGTCTCCAAGGGATTGTGGTCGCGAGTCCAGGAGGTTCTCTCGGAGAACACTCGGGCCAAGCAGACGAAATCCAGAACGAAGATCATCTCACCGCTCGAGGGGGTGCTCCGCTGCGGCCACTGTGACGGCGCGATGGGTTTGACCTACACGCAGAAGGGCCCGCGGCGCTACACCTACTATCACTGCGCGAGGGACGCCAAACGGGCGGTCAGCCGCTGCCCGCTCAAGCGCGTCCCGGCGGGGGACATTGAAAAGGTGGTACTGGAGCAGTTGAGTGCGGTCTTTCGAACCCCGACGCTGGTGTCCCAAACCTACTTTGCCGCCAAGAGGATGGAAGGAACCGAGTGGGAACGACTGCTGAAGCAAAAACAGCGACTGGAAGACGATCTCCTGAAGGTTCGCCAGCGGGCGTTCGAAGAAGTATCGCCTGACGGCGGTGGGTCGGACCCTGGAGCGGCATTGGCCGAGCTCAATCAGGAGGCGGTGACCCTGAGTCGCCAGCTCACGGATGTCGCGGCCCGAGC
>CBDEGM010000001.1:0-643438 GCA_965237715.1 Acidobacteriota bacterium
CGCCTTTGGCTGCATGACCCAACCGCGTCAAAATACTTGCAAGTCCGACAAGTAAGGCGCGGCTCGTCCGGGTGCCGCTGAAGGCCCTTTCCCAGCAAGGTGGCAGCTTCCCTCCACTGGTAGTTCCGCATCAGCTGCGAGGCCTGCTGGGTATACTCTTCCACTGTTTCCGCAAAGGCTTCGCTGCCGCAGAGCAAAAGAGAAATAGAGAAATAGAGCAACAGGTTGTTGGGCGAACAGGGAGAAACAGGGCGAAACCAGATCCCAGACATATTAACCCCCATTCACCATATAGGACACCAAAATTGCTTGCCTTAATCGATGTAAACTACTATAATTAAATTAGATATAGAGCATAAAGGGAGCAAGAAATGGCTGACTCAAAGGGTGAAGGTTTGAAGGCCGGTTTTGATGGCAGTTTGAGGCTTGAATTTCATGGGGCTAAGGTCACCTCGGATGCTGGCTTCTCGCCTATCGTGATTTGGACGAAGCGTTGGTGTTATTCGATAGTGTTCCCTCCGTTTTTCGCGATTCGCGGACAGGGCGTAACATCCAGCACGACCTGGCGTCGTTGCTGCGCCAATCGGTATACGAGTCGACTGGCTGGCTATGAAGATGTCAACGATGCCCATCGTCTATCGGTGGATCCGACTATGCGGAGGATCACCGGGAAGAAGATGGACAAGAAGAAGGCCGCCAGCGCCAACACCATGGGTCGATTTGAGACCGAGATGCTGTCCGTCCAGGTTAAAATATTTTGGCTTGGTCCGCTTTTGTTCAATTAGTACCTTTACTTCACTTTCTGTCACTGGGTCCTCACGAAAATTCTCAAGTCCGTTGGTCACGTCTGCTATCGCTGCCGGATTCAAGAGATAATTCTCATAGGTTCTACGAGGTAGAAAATGCGCGCGATTCGGACTTCTGCACTTGAGGGATTTCTTGTCTCCTTCTGTTCGCGCGTCCGAGTCGAATAGAAATCCGATCGCAGGTGGAAGGAGAGTCTTACCATGGCTGAGGCGATCATAGACGTCAAAAACTATGCGACCTCGCTTTCCCCCCAGGTCTCCAGTGTGTTTGACAGCCTTAATGAGTGTTCCAATTAATGAACGCTTAGCGATCTTTTCAAAATCATCGGAAAGCATTCCTCCTCCGTCGGTCCTTCAAACCCAAAGAATATTATCAGCTCCAAATACATCTGAAGGTTTGGCACCAATCTCGTTAAGCTACTTACGTTGTTCTCCGACTTGGGCCGTATCTAGAAGCTCGCACACACTTTCGGTGTCTTCTTGTCTAATCAAAGTTATAGTTGCGGGATTGGCAGCTGCAATGACGGTCGGGGAGTGTGTGGAGATAATAAACTGGTGGAGAGAATACCTTTTTAGGATTTCTATTAGCTTGCGAGCTGCTCCGGAGTGAAGAAAGCTCTGAGGTTCGTCTTTGATGATCGTTCTCGGGAAGTCCGAGGTAAGAACCACGTAGAGAATTGCCAGAACCTGGCCCACACCTGTTCCACTCTCGCTCAAAGGAATTGCAAGATCCTCGCGTTCTGTTTTGGGGTCGTGATTCCAAATCAGTACTTCCAGAGCAGCGTTTTGGCGATGCGGACGGACCGCAACACGTCGTACGTCCGGCAATATCTCCCTCACCACAGCGTTAAACCTGTTAAACTGGATGTAGTTGCTTTGCAATGTATTCAGCGCTTCAGGCAGATTCGCCGCATCGGAAGCTAATATCTCATTTCTGCCAAAACTCGACACTCCAACGTTGAATCGCTCAGCTCGAAAATTGTAAACACGACGCTGAAGAATTTGAGCGACAACTATTCCCAAATCTGAATCGTTTCTGTTATTAACTATTCGGGTCGGAACTGTGCCGTCTTCACTGATTGTAAAACCTACATACGCGAAGCTATCGCCCCCGGCTCCTTGGGCTTATAGAGACCAAAAGATGGGAAAGTTACCACCTGGAAACCGCGATCTTGAAAACGCAAACGGAAGGTCAGTTCCGATTGAGCGAACAAATAATTCTTCAGTGCAATGCGACCACTCTCTGAGTCCTGGTCGTCTAGCGATTCCGCCACCTGCGAATTCCTGTCAGGGCACTGGAATTAAGACTTCTCCGACCTAGCAGCCTAACTTCCGCACTCCGCTGAGCAAAATCCTTTGTTGATACTGGGTTGCGATTTTTTTCAGTCACTACAAATTGGCCGCTGCGTGCCAGGTCTTGATCGGTTTCATGACTTCCAGAGGAACCCTGAGGACGTTGTAGATGTCCCGCTGCCCGCCATCCGGAGTGGTTCCCTTTCGGATGCGGAGAATGGTGCCGTTCGCCGTGGGCAGGACCACCGTGACCACCTGGTGGGTGCTCAGCTGCCGGCGGATCGTCGACCAGGAGGTGTGGATTCCCTCATCCAGGAAGTACTTTTCGATGGCCAGCAGCAGGTGGTAGGCCAGCACGCAGAGAAAGATGTGCGTCTGGGTACGGTGCTCCAGATGGTGGAAAATGGGACGCTCCATCAGCGGGGTCTTCATATCCCGGAAGGCTCGTTCCACACGCGTCAGCAGAAGGTAGGTGCGCCAGATCTCATCGGCACTCAGATCCTGCCGATCCGTCTTCAGCACGTAGCTGCCGTCGAGCTTCTCCGCCATCGTCTTCTTCTCTGCCCTCTCTTGCCAAACCAGATTCCGCTTCTCCGCGTCGTATTGGATTGCGTAGTAGCGCGCCACACGGGGGTAGCGTTCCTTCAGACGACCGATCGCCTGCTGAATCTTCTCCTCCTGCTTCAGGCGTCCCCGCTCCACCCGGGCCTGGAGCTTCTCCAAGTCGTGGATCAGTCTCTGTTCTTGTTTCTCCCGGATCGCTCGGTCCTTCTCTTCCCGACCTTCGCTGCGGCAAAGAATGTAGATCTCATCGCCTTTCTGGCGCCGTTTGATCTCGACCCGAGTCTTCTTCTGAAACGGATTCCGGGGTGAAGGGATGCGAAGGATCTCTTCCCACTCGTCTTCCTTCTCCAACTCGTCCCACCATTCATTTCGCTCCGACTGCCGCCCCGCCACAATGTAGTGATACTGGCGCTGCCGGATCTGCTCCAGGTTCTCCTCGTACGCCATGCCCCGATCCAGCACCACCGTGGAGCCTACTTTCTGGCCCGTCCGTCTCTCTAACGCATCCAGCATCTGATCCACGGTGGCACGGTCCTGCACGTTTCCGTCAAACACCTCGTGGGCCTTCGGAAACCCCTCCCCATCCAGCACCAGTCCCACCACCACCTGCTTGCAGTCGGGACGCTTATCGCGCGAGTAGCCCCGCTTCGCCTGGGGGTTGGCTTCCGCCTGACCCTCAAAGTAGGTCGACGTCAGGTCGTAGAGATAGACCGTCTCTTGCAGGTTGAAAAGCGCTCTCTCCCGCTCCATGAGCTCCCGCTCGATCGGCTCTCGATTCGGATGTAGCCGATCCAGGTTCCGATAGAGCGCATCCTCCTGCAGCGGGCGGAAGTCCTCTCCCAGAATGTCCCCCGCCGCGGTGCCACGGACCCAGTCGGGCATGGCCCGTTCCGAAAGCGGACAGATCAGCCGGTTGAGCGTCATCGCTTCGCTCAACCGGCAGGAGCGCTCCGACAAGCCCGCACGCCTGAGAATCTCGCCCATCCCCAAGCGCCGCCACATCTGATGCCCGACGTGCACGGGCCCGGCTTCCCGGGCCTGCTCCAATTCAATCCGCTCCGCATCGACGGTGACCAGCTCTGCCGCTGGCTCGGGTTCTCGCCGTTGTCGGCCCCGCCCAGCCCTTTCGAGAAGGGTTCGGGTTTTTTCATCGGGAGCTTCCAGCGGAAGCTGGCCGCACAAGGCCGACTCCAGCTTATGCGCCAGGGCCCGCCATTGTTCTCGAGGCGCCGGGGCCAGATTGCCCAGTGAGCAAATCGTTCTTTGGCGCGGTCCCTTGGGGGTCTGAACCGACTCCACCAGCAGGTAGTTCGCGTATTCCTTGCCCTTGTAGATGCGACTGGTTTTTCGGATGTACATTCATCACTACATATACCATATAAACCTGGCATATCCAGTGCTATACTTAGTCATATTAGTCACTATTTGGCCAATCCAGAAAGACGCTCGCTGAAAACAAACGACTTGCCGACGCCGAGCAGGCAAAATAGGTGAAAATCCCTCAGCGGACCGCGGAAGTTAGGCTAGCTAGGAATTAGACAAGGCAAACGGCAACTGGTAAGCTGGATGGTGCGAGGTGGATTTTGAAACCATTACTCCTCCTATTGTTGGCGGTGACCTTTCCCGCAGACACACTCTCCATCAAAGGGCAATTCCTGAAGCGAGGCGATCTGCCCGACGATTTCAAATTCCCTCTCCTGGAGCTGGGCTTCGCTGTCTTGCGGGTCAAAGTGGAAAACGGCTCCCAGGAGATGTGGTCTCTGCGACCCAGCGACATGAGCGTTCTGAACCCAAAAGGTAAAGTAATCAAGAAGGTTACTCCTTTTGACATCACTCCCAAAATTATGCGCTCCAAGGCATTCAAACGCCGCTTCCGAGAGTTCCACATTGAGGACCACGGCCCGTACGGTTATCCGGGAACCAGCCCCGGCGTTTACGGTCGTAACGTGAGGACCATCGACATGACTTCCCCGGGCGACGCGGGACCGGTGGTGCTTTCAGCGGACACGGCGGTAAAGCTTCGCTCCATTCTGGAAAAGCATGAGATCAAGGAAACCACGCTGATAGAAGGGGAAACCATCGAAGCCTTGATCTATCTGAAAAGCAAGAAACACCCTTCCGAGCTATCCGGAAGCACGCTCGTCATCGGCAAGACGCTGAAGGTAAAGATCCCTTAGGGGCGTCCACCTCCGTAATTCATGGTGGGGGTAGTGGAGGTGACAGTTCCTGGGCTCAGTCCACCTGAAGCTGAATGGGGGGGGGTTTGCCATCTGTGGAACAGCCGAGCGAAGTTCCTGAGGCCCTCTCCAGAAATCCATCATGGATGTCTGCTGCACACAGGAGATGGTGCAGAAGGGCGCGCAGGCTTTTTTCGTCCTGTACTCTCGCCGAATCTGCTCAAGGGTATACTCCTCCAGAGGGATGGCCGGATAACCACGCTGCTGGGAACAATAATGAACCAGACCGTCTTCGCAAACATAGAGGTAGCGGGCTCCGGCCCGGCAGCGCCAGTTGTTCGGTTTCCCCTCCACCAGGTTATCCTGAAAGTAGTTGTTGACCTGAGCATAACTTTTCTTTCCTATTTCCTTCAGGGCGTAATAGATCCTTCTCTCTTCCTCCTTCAGAGGCTTCAGACGGCCCTGACCGTCATGAATCACGCCGACCGTACAGGTGAACCCTAACTCTACAGCGCGCCGTCCGATCACCAAAGCGTCTTCCGAATTTGTTACGCCGGATCCCAGGACTGAATTAATATTCACCTTGAAATTCGCAAACTCCGCCAGATGACGCAACTTCCTGTCCAACACCTTGAGACTCTTCATGGAAGTTTCATCGGATTCCACGTTATCGATGCTGATCTGAACATGTTGCAATCCAGCTTCATTAAGTGACTCAATGCGTTTGCGCGACATCAAGTACCCGTTGGTGATTAGACCTGCAAGCATTCGCTGCCGTCGAATCCGTTGAATGATTTTCTCCAACTCAGGATGCATCAGCGGCTCTCCCCCGGAGATGGTAATAATCGCAGTACCCAGTTCGGCTAGCTGGTCCATACGTCGCAGCATTACGTCGGTCGGAACAGGGTCAGAAAAGTCGTCGTACTCGTTACAGTAGGAACAAGACAGATTGCAGCGACGTATCGGAATCACGTGAGCCAGAATGGGATGATCCTGAGACAGCAGACCCTTCGCGATCATTCTCCACTCTCGCAAAGAAATGCCCCAGCGGGTTAGGGTACGCACAGGCTGCCCCCTCTCTCTGTGCGGCGTGGCAGAGGATAATCAATAGAGGAACTGACCATGTTAGAAGAAACTTTTCCCCAGTGCGATGTCGAGATCATACCAAGCCCCTCCGTCAACCGTCAACGAAACTGGAGTTTCCCCATTTTTCCGAGCCCGAAACCAACGACCTATGATTTCAGTTTGCTCGTGAACCGACAAGGCGCTGTGATCGCCATTTTGCGGGTATCAGGCTAAGAATGAACCCTTTGACAGCTTTCCAGGGCCGTTCTGGTGCTCGAAATCGAGAATCTGGAGCCAATTCGAAGAGCCCATTTTTACTTGTACGGAGTTACCCCATTTTTCGAGAATCACACCCATCCCACTTGTTGATTTACATTAATCCTTTTATTTCAATGATTTATCTGGATTGAGAGCTGTTTTTTGGGGAAACTCCTGTCAACGAAAAGCTCCCACTTAACCCATGCTATAATAATCCGCGCGGAGTGTGAGGGGGCTGACCCCTCTCAGAGACTCAGCCGCAGATGGCTAACCACGCTACTCTTGCCCTCATTCAAATGCACTGTGGATCGGACCCGGATGAGAATTTTCAAAGGGCTCTGGGAAAAATCCGCCAGGCTGCCTCCCTAGGCGCTCAGTTAGTCTGCCTGCAGGAACTGTTTCGCTCTCAATACTTCTGTCAGAAAGAAGACGCCTCTTTTTTTGATCTGGCAGAGACAATTCCGGGACCGAGCACCGAGGCATTGGGCCAACTGGCCCAAGAATTAAGGATCGCTATCATTGCATCCTTGTTCGAGAGGCGAACGGCAGGCCTCTACCACAATACAGCGGTGGTCATTGATACCGACGGAGCTTTGACCGGCAAGTACCGGAAGATGCATATTCCCGATGACCCACTTTATTATGAAAAGTTCTATTTCACTCCTGGCGACCTCGGGTTTTGTAGCCATAGGACTCAATACGGCAAGGTTGGGGTGCTGGTGTGCTGGGACCAGTGGTTTCCGGAGGCAGCCCGGCTAACCGCACTGGACGGCGCCGAAATCCTCTTTTACCCCACTGCAATCGGTTGGTTGGAAGGTGAATTGAGAAAAACAAATCGCGTTCAGCATTCGGCATGGGAAACCATCCAGCGAGGCCATGCGATCGGGAATGGGGTATTCCTTGCAGTTGCCAACCGGGTCGGGGTTGAGGGCTCGCTCAGTTTCTGGGGTCAATCTTTCGTCTGCGATCCCCTTGGCCAGGTCGTGACCAAAGCGTCTGCCCACGAGGAGGAGATATTGATTGCGCAATGTGACCTCTCTCGTATCGAGGAGACCCGTCGCGACTGGCCCTTTCTCAGAGACCGCCGTATCGAAGCCTACCAGGGGCTGACTAAGCGCTTTGGAGACCAAGGATCCGAGCATGAGTAAGTCTTCTTCTCCAGCTCCGGCCGACGTGGTTTTCAGACCACCTGCCAAACTTGGTTACTACATGCCCCCCGAGTGGCATCCTCACGAGTCGACCTGGCTGGCCTGGCCCAGCGACCGGTCGAACTGGCCGGGACGACTGGTGCAGGTACAGGAAATCTTCCTGCGCATGATTACCTGCCTGGCGCCCTCGGAGAGAGTGGATCTGCTGGTACAGGATGCCGAGGCCGCCGAAAAAATCCGAAGAAAAGTCGGGAAGGATCAGCTACTCAGCCCTTCTCTGGTCTTTCACGAGATCAAAACCGCCGACGTGTGGATCCGTGATTATGGCCCTAACTTCTTGATTCGCCGGCGTGGAAGAAATACAGATCTGGCATTGAATCATTGGGACTTTAATAGCTGGGGAAACAAGTACTCGGAACTGGAGAAGGATGCGGAGGTTCCCGAGAAACTTCTACCCCTATTGAAGGTTCCCTGTTTCCGCCCGGGTCTAGTCGTTGAGGGAGGTGCGATTGACGTCAACGGCCAAGGCGTCTGCCTCACCACCGAACAGTGTCTGCTGAATCCGAACCGAAATCCTGGTCTTTCCAGAGAACAGATCGAGCAGTACTTGAGGGATTATCTAGGTGTTCATCAAATCCTCTGGCTGGCTGGAGGCATCGCTGGTGATGACACGGACGGTCACGTCGATGAGGTAGCTCGATTTGTGGGACCCCGGACCATTGTCTGTGCTCTTGAAGATAATCCCGCTGACGAAAACTACGGTCCACTTCAGGACAACTACCAACGCCTGCGACTGGCCCGTGATCCTAAGGGCCACCCTTTCCAAGTTGTCCCTCTGCCCATGCCCGAGCCCCTAGAGACCTCACAGGGACGACTGCCCGCCAGTTATGCTAATTTCTACATTGGAAACCGGGTCGTTCTAGTGCCCACCTTCGGCCATCCCAGTGCTCAGCGCGGTCTTGAGATCCTGCAGAGCCTGTTCCCGGACCGGAAAGTCATCGGTATTCCATGTAGGCCACTCGTTTGGGGCATGGGTCACCTGCACTGTGTGACGCAGCAGCAGCCGCTGACCAGCGGGCCGAAAGCTACTGCCACTGCCAACTCCATTTACCATTGACTATTGACCAGCTGACCGGTGGGCCGGCTGGCCAAAAAGTGGTGGAAAAGTTCTTGTCAGTTGCTAGTTGCTAAAAGCTGTGTTACAAATAACCCCTAGAGTAGATGCATCTTATAGGCTGCCACTTAGCCGGCATTCCTCATATCAACTCCGGACATGAGTTCACCTGATCTAAATCGTGATGAATGATCGAAACCTATCACTACCAGAACATTGGAGCAAGGGTTTTTCCACCACATTTTGGCTGAGCAGTACCTCTGATCCCTTTGTAATTAGGATGCTTTTGTCAAAACCCGATCACTTGAGACACCTCTCCAGCCGCTCGACCAGAAAACACTGGGCCCTAAGCCGTACTCCATCTCAATCGCTCAATCCGAGACAACATCTCGGCAAAGATCTCCTTGCTTACCGCTACTTCCGCCATCTGAAACGTGACGATCCGACCTCTGCTGAACCACCTTTGCTCCTATCTTGATCAGCTTGGTCAACAGGCTGCGAAGGGACCAATGTTTGGTTCTTCTGGGAAGGACCAGCCGCCGCAGAAAATTACCCAGGTTGTAACCCAAAACAAACAGAGCCAACCTCACCTGATTCGGGACAAACCGCTGGCAAGACAACCGAGTCCAGTTCAAGGCATACTTGCCTTCCTTGATCCACTGCTCGGCCGTGCCGCGACCGTTGTAAAAGTGAACCACGCCTCGGGCTTGTGCGCTCATATTGGTCACAATGAAACCCACCCTAGGAAAGAGTTCGCCGCGATGCCACTCGACCTTGGCAATCACCCGACGAGCGCTTTTCCAACTGGCTGCTTGGTATTTGAAATCGGCAAACTAGACGATGGGCTTTCGGGGCGGACGACCCACCGGCCGGGTCAGCAAGTGTTCAATCTCCGCCTGAAGGACGTCGTTTGCGGGAAGCCTGATGGCATACAAAAAGCCCTTTTCCTCCAAGTATTGGGGAATATAAGACCTACTTGACGTACATGGTAACGAGGTGTAGTTTGTTTGGGTGCGTTGGCAAAAATGGTCCAGATGGATTGGAGCGAAGCCAGTATCAAGGATTGCAATTATTGCGCTGGTGCCAGGGATTGTCGGTGCGATTGGCGGAGGAATCTGGGAGTACATCATGACTAGGGGACTATCAGGCTGGGTTCCGCTCTATGCAGGTCTGATTTCTGGGTTGATTTCGGGAATCGGAACCCTATTGTTTTCGTGGTATCTGGCGACGGCTCACCCTTTGGACCTGAACCACTGAGAATTCTCACCTCGTAAGCCATCTGAGTTGGTGGCAGAAATTAACGGCCTTACCGGCATAGCCAGGCAATCCGTCATAGACCGACACGCCAACAAATGGTTGCGTGTAGCTGGAACTGTGTACGATGTTTTCGACAAAAACCAGCTAGTAATTGTGTGTTTGGATGGTAGCGATATTGGACCTAACTACTGGTTAGAATTCGACGCTTCCGACTGGCGAGACTCGCTAAAAACACTTAATGTCGGCGACCAAATCAGGGCGACCGGGAAAATAAAATCGTTCAACTCTCTGTATATTGTCCTTGCTCAGTGCGAGAAGGAGCAGGGGTTACACAATCTGAGCGCAATACAATGAGCGCGCCCAACTGGGCCAACCAGACCATCTGGACCGGGGATAACCTGCCGATCATGCGGGGCATGAACTCGGAGTCGGTAGACCTTATCTACTTAGACCCCCCCTTCAACAGCAATAGAGGCTGCCCCAAACTCAGTTGAAAGTGAAGGGCGGTTCAGGTTGAGCACGATCTTAAGCCACCTTTCGTTTGGCGTCCATAGAAACCTCGTCTCTGAGTTTGGCTTTCAGCATCCAGAGGTCCTGGTAGCCCTGGATGCGCCGGAAGTTCTTCTCCGTCTCCAGGAAGGCTGAGGCGGCCCAGCGCAGCACCATCTGGCTATCTTTCCAGCGGCTCACTCGGCGGGTCCGCATCCTCACGCCAGAGTGAGGGCTTTCAATCAGGTTGGTGCTGGCCAGACACAAGCGCAGGGAGGAAGACAACTCGAGTCGATTGATGGTGAAGGTCTCTTCCAGACCTTCTCGCAGGCTAGCTGCCGCTTCGGGATGCAGCCCTTCGAGCCACTCCGCCTGCTTTCTGAGCCGAACCCTCCCTTCTTCCCAGGGCAGCCGATAAGCAGCCTGCATCACTGACTTGACTTGCTCGGCCAGATCGTCCGGCAATCGATCGCACACGTTGCGAATCTTATGACGACGACATCTCTGCACCGGACTGCCCTTGCCAAAGACCTTGTCAATGGCACATCGCAGGGCCCTGGAGCCGTCAATCACAAACAGATAGCGTCGCCCGGAATCCAGGCCTCGCTCCACCAGGTCTTCCAGCAAGGAGGTAGCGGTGGCGGCGTTTTCACTGGCCCCTTCCCGCAGCCCCAGCACGTGCTTTTGGCCCTCCGAGTCCACGCCGGCGGCACAGATCACGTGGTGCTCGCCAAAGACCAGGCCGTCGATGTAGATGATCAGAAACTCAACGTCATCAAAGTGTCGCTCGGCCAGCTGCTCCAGCTGCTGGCCGCTCTGCTCAATGAACTGACGGCTCACGGACGATTTGCTGACTCCCACCGTGTCGGCCATCTGGGGGATCACGCGGCTGTAGTGGCGCGTGGAAACGTTGCACATCAAGATCTCCAGCATGCGGCTGCCCAGCTCCCCGTTACGGTTGATCGCCTCATAGGCGGGGATCTCCACCTCCCCGCCTCGACCTTGGCCTTTCTTGCGCAGCCGTGGCTTTCGAATCCGCACTTGCCGCTCCGAAAGTCTGACTCGCCCTGGCTGAGTGCCGTACCAAACGATCTGCTTGCCTGGGCGCCCTTGTTGCTTTTCGCCGGCGACACTTCGGGCAGAAAGCTGCAAGACCGCTTCCATGCTCGCTCGCCCCAGGATGTCGATCAACTCGTCAATGGCCATCCGGGAGGCTTCGATCAGCTCCACCATCGGGAGCAACAGTTGCCCGTTCTGGGCCAGATAATCAGCCAGCCCCTGACTGTTCTTCCGGGTGACAATTCGATATGATTTCTTCATGGCGGTTCCTCCTTAAAAGGTTGTTGACCAACCCGATTCTAACGAGTCGGTCGGACGAACCGCCTCTCAACTTTCAACTAAACCCGGGACAGTCTCCAGCAATACGAACTACGCTGCTCCCATTGGCAGCAAGGCTGCTGGAGCCGAGTTCAAGGACACCTGGACCCTCACAGACATCAACGTCGAGTGGGTGAACCTGATCGAGTCCAAGCACCCCGCTCTCCACCGTGTCCTGTTGGCGGCGATGACTTCCAGCGACAAGTCCTATCTGATCTACATGGCCGCTCGACTTCTCGAAATCAGGAGGATTCTCAAGCCCAAAGGCTCGATCTACCTGCACTGTGACCCGACCATGAGCCACTACCTCAAACTGCTCATGGACGCGGTTTTCGGTAAACGTAAATTCAGAAACGAAATCATCTGGAAGCGCAACTCATCACATAACGACTCGAAGGCATTTGGCCGCGTGGTCGACTCGCTCCTATTCTACGGCCCGCCAATAAGGACCGATTCCGTCCGTGTCCCGCTAAGCACAGATTACACTGAGAAGTTTTACCGTCACCGGGACCACCGAGGACTGTATCGACACGACAACATTATTCGATCCGCATCGATGGGCGAACGGCCTAACCTGACCTATGAGTACAAAGGCTTTACGCCACCCTTTGGGTGGCGAATGACCAAAGACAAGATAACGGCGCTGGACGCGGAAAACCGAATAGCTTGGTCTGCATCTGGGCGACCCTATCTGAAACGCTATTTGAGTGAGAACAAGGGGCAGGTTCCGTCGGCGATCTGGACCGATATTTCGCCAATTTCAGGCCATGCCAAGGAACGAGTCGGCTATCCGACGCAGAAACCTGTCGCGCTACTGGCTCGCATCATCCAAGCAAGCTCCAACACGGGTGATATGGTTCTGGACCCGTTCTGCGGATGCGCCACGGCCTCCATTACGGCTCAGGGTTTACACAGGCAGTGGGTAGGAATCGATATCTCTCCCAAGGCCGCCGATCTAGTTCAACAGAGAATGCATGACGAACTGGGCCTATTTTCCAAGGTCATCCACCGCACGGATACTCCCAAACGCACGGACCTAGGAACGCTCCCTAGGTACAACTCCGATGCCAATCGAAAGGAGATCTGCGGCGATCAGGAAGGTCACTGCAACGGATGTCGGATCCACTTCGAGCTACGCAACTTGGAGGTAGGCCACATCATCTCCAAGGGCAAAGGCGGGACCGATCACATTGGAAACCTGCAACTTCTTTGTGGGAACTGTAATCGGATCAAAGGAGACCGTGGCATGGAGTACCTGAAAGCGAAGCTACAGATATGAGAAAACGACCTGACTATGGAAACGCAACCCCGGAAGACTTGGTGAGAGCTCTTCTGCGCGTGCACCGGAAGACAGCCCGTTATCGGCAATCAGTTCCTGGTACATCAGTTGTTTCCCAGCCAAGCCCCGCACAACCCGTCTCATCTGGTGCAGAGTGTCCAGCTGGCGAAGGTTGTGCTTCCCAGCGAACTCACGAACATAGCGATCCAGATGTTTAGGACTGATCTTGTGAAAGACTCCCGTATGCGCCCTTTTGAGCATAGACCAGAAGCTCTCGACGCCATTGGTATACGCTTTCCCTCGCACATACTCACCAATCGAGTGCTTAACCGTCTCATGATTCGGAAGGGTGTGGTAGGTCAAAGCGTCATCGGTGTAGATTTTGGTTCCCAGCTTGACGTGCTCCATAATGAAAAGGCTCATGGTCTCAGACTTGGTATTGCGGACAACTTGGGCGGAGACTTGATTAGAGGATCGATCTTTGATCCCCGCTACAGCCATTTTGCCAGTCGGTCCACGACCACTCATCTGAGCTCTCTTGGTCTTGTTCATGTTCCTGCGCTTTCCTCCTATGTAGGTCTCATCGACTTCGACCGGGCCGGAGAAAGACGTTCCACCGTTTTTAGTTCTGGTCCAGGCTTCTCGAATTCTGTGGAGCATGAACCATGCAGCGGGTTGACTGACCCCAATGTCGCTCGCCAACTTGGTGGAGGCGATGCTCTTCAAACTGGTCAGTTCCAGATAAATGGCCATAGCCCATTTGTGGAGCGAGAGGTTTGTTTTGGCAATGGGCGTCCCAGTGCGGACCGAGAAATACCGCTCGCAATCTCGGCACCGATACGGCATGGGCTTTCGGTTGGGCACGGTGTAGGTATTGGTGGACCCGCAATGCCCACAACACCTTTCCTCTGGCCACAGTGTCTTTTCAAACCACTCCTCAGCTGCTTTTTCGTTGGGGAACATGTCCATCAAGTGGATAATGTTGAGTTTCCTGCGTTGCCGGTTTCTTGTTTGTTTTCCCATAGGAGTATTATATGTCAGGAGAAGGGAAAAGTCAAGTAGGTCTTATAATCCCATAAAGTAACTGCGGGAGCGGTTATTGGAATTCCGAGCGGCATCATCCTGGTTTGGTTACTGGATACGTTTGCTGGTTTACCGGAACCTGTTCCGGGTGAGGTGGCCGCTGCGATTGGCTCTATATTGAGTGTTATTGCTTCTTACTTTGTGAAAGAGCGGGGTTGACTGGAAACGGACCGTGCGGTGCGCGATATTTAGCACACTGCACCTTACTAGAACTCTCGCCCCGGATTTTCCAGCCTCCCCTCCTTTGCAGGACATTCTGAGAAGCGTTTTTTCAGCGAGTATACGATTAGCGTCGCCGCCAGAATGATTCCTATCGGCAGACCGGACAGGTAACGGCTGTCGAAAACCAGTTGGCTCCAAAGCTCACCGTTGTGCAACCCGACCAACAGCTCTTTTATCCCCTCTGAATACCAACCTGCCCGATCTTCCAGCGGGCGAAAATAAAGGAGGATTCCCGTGATCGCCGTCACGCAAAAGTGAGCCGCGGTAAACCGGTAGAACCAGATTCTCATGGTTTCCTCTCCCCGGCCAGGATCGATTCGGCATAGAGCAGTTCACCGGTGAGACCATCATGGTATTGGAAGATCACCTGAGGATGGGGAAACGCGACCCATCGATCCTGTCCCTCGCGAATGGGGTTGTTGAAAACGTTGTTCACCTGAACCACGCAATAGACAGGCCGAAAGCGCCGCTCAGGAGGCGTATCATCCAACAGATAACTGGACCAGCGAATCTCGCACTTTCGACCCATGGAGTCGAAAACCCCGTTCGCGGGCCGGTTCCCCTCGCTGCAAGCAGGATGATTCTGGGAAACGTGGGGCCCAGAGGCAAACTCCCAAATCCGGTCGGAAATCTTGATGGCGAAGCTGTTGTGAAGATCTCCGGTCAGCACAAAAACGGGCTTTCCGAGAGACTCCCAGAAGCGAATGAGCTCCTCGCGTTCCGCCAGGAAAACCGTCCAGGCGTCGTCCTTGTTGGGACCCACCACGGCACCCCCGCCACCTCTGTGCGGGATCATGAAGTTGACTGAAGAGACCACAAAGAAAAAGTCAGCATCACTTTCGGTGATGCCGTCCATGAGCCAAGCCTTCTGCTGCTGGCCCAACATGGAAAGACCCGGTTGATCCGGGCGGCGCACATCGTGCATTTGCCGATGTCCTCTGCTATCCAGCAGAAAGAACTCACAGTTACCCACTCGGAAGCGGCCGTAGGAGCGTCGCCCAATGGAATAGGACGAGTGGCTGTCCTCCTTTGCCGCCGGCCGGATGCGCAGCCGCCGGTCATCCAGAACTTCCACAATGTCGTAGACTCCCGCGTTGGGGTCACCCCCCACACCATCCAGAGCCAGATCGTTGACTCCGGCACTGTCGGTCCCCCAGTGAACGTGCAGATTGGCCGACTGGCGAAAATCTCGCTGGGAAAAATGAGCCCCAGGATCGGTGAGGATGTCGCTTCCCGAGCGCAGGTGAGCCTTGCCGAAATAAATGGCCTGTGGGTGTTCGACGGGATTGCTCCAAGCAAGATAGTCGAACCAGGCCTGGATCGCAATGTCGCGAAACACGGTACGGCGGTCCTTGTGACCGGCGCTGCCCGTTCCGTAAACGTCGTTGAGAATCTCATGATCGTCGTAGGTGAAGTAGGAGGGAATCTCGCGGTGCCAGGCGGCGAGTTCCCTGCCGCGTTCCAGGTACAGCTTGTAGTTCTCCCACACGCCCACCATGGTGGGAGCCATTTTGATTACCCCTGGCAAATCGCCAGGTTTTCGACTCAGTTGAGCCAGCCACTGGCGGGGCGAATAATCGCGCTTCTCTTCGTAAAGCCAGTCCCCGTTCTGGATTGCGAAATAGATCCGATCCTTGAGCTGGTCCAACATGGTGCTGAAGGTCTTCAGTTCTGTTTGCCCAGTCTGATCGTTGCCACACGCAAACTCGAAGCGAAAGTTGAACAGGCCTTCGGGATTGTGCCGGGCATGACGAAAGTCCTCGGAATCGGGCAGTGTGAGAAAGGACCCCCTGAAACGATCCTGAGTCGCGTCATGACCCTCAAGCGCGAGCCGGTAATGGTATTTCGTGTCCGATTCCAAACCGGTGAGGTAGACACGTCCGGTGTTGTCGTTTTCCAGGTGGGTCAGGGCAGGAGAAGAAAACCGATCCAGTCGGTCAGGCCGAAGACCGTAGCGAACGCGAAAGGCACCGGGCTGAGAAGTCCGGGCCCATATGCCGATTTCATGAGCCCCCAGTTGACCCAGGATGGGACCATGGGTCACCCGCTGCGACTCTTTCAGGGTGCCCTGAGAAACGAGAAGAAACCCAAGACCTCCCGGCAAGATCGACCCCAACAGAAGCAGTCTAACCATCCTCTCTCGAACCAAGCTCTTCATAAAGTTTTCTCCTATCGATGACGCGGCGGGCTTTCAACTGGGTCCGCTCCAAGGTTCCCGGATCCAGCATCGACACCTGAGCGTTGACTGCAAGGGCGCGACGAAGAGCCTTCTGAACCCGATGGGCCAGCTCTTCGGTTTTTTCCCTCGCCACAGGCGCCTCCGGCTCTGCCTGGACGATGAGGGTGTCCATCTCCCTTTCCCGACTGATGACAATGCGAAATTCCGCGCCCAGCTCCGGGAAGGAGCGCAGAGTGTTCTCGACGGCGGCCGGGTAGACATTCACTCCCCGTACGATAAACATGTCATCGGCGCGCCCATAGATCCCCATGGGGAGGCGCGGATAGGTACGGCCACAGGGGCAGGGCTCATCCGTCCATCGTGTCAGGTCCCCCGACCAGTAGCGAATCATGGGCTGAGAGGTGCGCTCCAGATGCGTGTAAACCGGTACTCCCTCCTCACCATAGGGCACGGGCTCCCTTGTAGCCCGGCTGACCACCTCCGCGTAGACCACATCCTGCCACAGGTGCATTCCCTGCCGTTCGGCACACTCGCCGTTGGTCATCCAGGGGGTCATTTCGGCCATGCTTCCCGTGTCCACACAAATCCCTCCGTAGGTCTCTTCAATACGCCGGCGAGTGGATGGAATTGCCGCTCCGGGTTCACCCGAGAAGAAGAGGATGCGAAAGCAGAAATCCCGCTGGGGCCGATACCCCATACTCTGGGCGGTCTCAGCCACGTAGAGGGCATAGGAGGGTGTTCCATAGAACACGGTGGGTTTCACCCGCGCAATCCAGTCAACCGCTTTCTCCGTCTGTCCAGGCAACCCGGCGCCAAAGGGGAAAGCCGTGGCCCCCAGGCGCTCGGAGCCGATCAGCGCACCCCAACTGCCGACATATAGACTGAACAGTGATCCAATGAAAACCTTGTCCGAGGGACGAATTCCGAAGCCCCACATGATTCTGGCGTGCGCATGAGCGATGCGCTGCCAATCACCCTCGTCAATCACGAAGACGGTTGGCTTTCCTGTGGTTCCCGAAGTGCCGTGAATACGTACCAGACTGCCAGGTTCGGCACACAAGTAGCGACCAAAGGGAGGATATGCCTCCTGTTCCTTTCGGATCTCGTCTTTGGTCAGGCAGGGAACCCGCCGCAGGTCACTGAGAGTTTTCAGCTGGTCCGGAAAAAAGCTGGCCGCTTGCCACTTTTCGCGGTAGAAGGGAGATTTCTCCCATGCGTATTCAATCTGCGACTTGAGCTTGGAGAGAATGAGCTGATCACGTTCCTCCTCAGGCATCGCTTCCTCACGGCGAAACCAGTAGGACTCACTGTCCTGGGGGCGGTAGGTCGGATCGTAGACAGGCGGCCAATTCATTCCTCTTGCCGCTTCCCCTCCAGCCGACTCCTGATGAACTGGGCAATCTGGTCAGCACTCGCACCCAGTGGGAAGACCCAGTGAATGCCTGCCTGCTCCAGTTTGGATACATCGTTCTCGGGAATGGTGCCGCCCGCGATGACCAAAACGTCGTCCAGGCCGCTCTCCTGGAGCAGCCCGGTCAGTTTGGGAAGCAGCCGCATGTGCGCGCCGGAGAGAATGCTGATTCCCACCACGTCTGGATCCTCCTGAAGTGCGGCCGCAGCAACCTGCTCGGGTGTGAGTCGCATCCCCAGGTAGATCACCTCCATTCCGTGGTCTCGGAGTCTTCGTGACACAATCTTGACACCTCGATCGTGACCGTCCAGACCCAGCTTTCCCAAAAGAACCTTGATCGAGTGTGTTCCTCTCTTTGTCATTTTCCTAAAAGAGAGAAAAAGAGAGAAAAAGGGAAGAAAAAGGGGAAGTCTACTCTTTCACCTAATCCGCAGTTGCCTCTCCTTCTGTCTCACCTGTTCCGAATCTGGCCAGCTTGTGACACCCTCACACGAGAGCGGGATCGATATGAGTGCCGAACTCCTCGCGAAAGAGCCCCATGATCTCCCCCTCCGTCGCGCCCTCTCGAACCGCCGTCAAGATTGGCAGGATGCAGTTACCCCCTTCACGCGCCACGGAGCGCAGTTCCTTAAGCGCCTGATGGAGAACCGTATTATTTCGGCTGGCCATAAAGACGCGCACCCGTTCTTTCTGAAGCTCTTCATAGGATTCGTCGAACTCAAAGAACTCAAGCCCGCCATCCTCTCGTCCACCGCCTCCTTCGTTTTCACCCACCCAGATCAGATCGCGGCTTTCGATTCTCTGGTAGTAGGCCATGGAGGCCTTTCCGATCTCCTTCTCAAAATAGCCGCTCTCAATACCGGTCAGAACGCCTTGAAGATAGCTTCCCTCGCCCATCTGCTTGAGGCGCTGCAGATAGTCGCACGTCTCGGTCTCGATCCTGTCCGTCAGCTCCTCCAGCAAGTAAGAACCGCCCAGTGGATCGACCACGCTGGTCACTCCCGACTCCTCAGCGATAATCTGCTGGGCGCGAAGCGCCACGCGCATGGCATCCTCAGAGGGGATATCGTAAGCCTCATCGTATCCGCTGACATGCAATGACTGCGTCCCGCCCAGCACGGCAGCCAGCGCCTGCAATGCTCCCCGGACAATGTTGTTCTTCGGTTCCGAGCGGGCCAGCGTCGAGCCCAGGGTTTGACTGTGGAACCGGCACATCAGGGCTTTCGGCCTTCGCACCTTGTATTCATCCTGGAGCATCCGCGCCCAGAGCCTTCGAGCCGCCCGAAACTTGGCCACCTCTTCAAAAAAGTCCATGTGGCAGCCAAAGTAAAAGGAGACATTACACAAGACCGTATCCAGGTCGAGACCCCGCTGGCGAAGTCCATCGGCGTAAGCCAGGCCCTGCGCCAGCGTGAACGCAAGCTCCTGCACCGCCGTGGAGCCCGCTTCACGGGTGTGGTAGCCGGAGACGTTGATGGCGTTCCACTTGGGGATCTCACGGCTGCAATATTCGACCACGTCCAGCGCAAGACGCACAGCGGGTCCGGGCGGCAGCGCGAAGGTTTTCTGCCCATAAAACTCCTTGAGAGGATCATTCTGAGTGGTGCCCCGCAGTGTGGAGAGCGAGACACCTCGTTTTTTTGCAACCACGACGAACAAGGGCAAAAGAACGCAGGCAGGATGGTTGATGGTAAAGGAGGTGCTGATGCGGCCGATCTCGATTTCCTTAAAGAGGTCATCCATATCTTTCACGGTGTCGATGGCCACACCCACCCGTCCCACCTCGCCCTCTGCCAGGGGATCCAGTGAGCTGTAGCCTGTGAGGGTTGGCTGATCAAAATCGACGGAGATCCCCGTCTGTCCCTGCTGCAGCAGGAAGTGGAGACGCTGGTTGGTCGCCTCCGCCGTGCCGAATCCGGCGATCTGGCGGCGAGTCCACTGCCGGCCCCGGTGCATGGTCGGGTAAGGGCCGCGAGTGTAGGGGTATTCTCCGGGAAAGCCCAGCGCTTCAAGCCGATCCGTGGAAGAGGGAGAATAAATCGGCTCAAGCGGCAGTCCGGATACCGTGGTAAAACGCTCCCGGCGCTCGCGGTTCCTGGCTACAAAGGGTTCGTATGTGTCCGCCTTCCACCTTTTCTTCTCTGCTGCCCATGGATCCTTCCTTGTTCCTGCCATACCCGCTCTCTCCTGGCGCGTTCGTGCGGAGTTCGCGGCGCTAGCCTGTATTTCTCATCACCGATCTACTGCATCGGCGTCGCCTTCACCTGAGCGAAGTGAAGAAATGATCCGTCCTGACTGTGTTGCGCTCCGTCGGCCTCCTCGACGTACTGCACGAGTACGCCTGCGGGGGCCTCAGTCGCGCGCCTTGTCAGGCCGGCCCTTCCGCCGCGTGACACGAGTGTCTTGACACAAGTGTCTCGTGACGAGCCGTGATGAGAAATGCAGGCTGGGCCGCTCCTACATTCTGATTCCTTCCGGCCTGATGATACCTCGATTTCAGAATTTCTGCAGGGCTCTCCTTTCACTTCACCTGAAAAGAACCTTTACAATGGACCGCATTTTTTCGGAAGATAGTGAGAAGTCTCATGGGTCAGCCGAAATTCTCTATCCTGGATCATCGAATCGCCGTGCGTATGCAGAGCAGTTTGGAATGAAGATTGCGCTGGAATTCATTGCTTCGGATCTCCGCAGCGTGGCAGAGAGAGCACTCCGCTTGACCCAGAGAGTGGTCCAGTCGGGGCTTTCCGGGTCTCCCAAAGGTTCCACCAAGGGCGATGGAAACTGAGAAGGAACTGGTTGAGAGGCTTGCTCGGGCAATCCAGGTGGATCGACTCGTGAATACGGCCATTCAGCTGATCGAGGTGCCCAGTCCGACCCGAAGCGCGGGTGCCGTCGCCGACAAGTTGACTGCGCTGCTCAGGGAGGACGGCTTCGAGGTGACACGCCCGGAAGCAGGCTGGCCGGAGTCTCCCGCGGTGGTGGCCAAATTCGACACAGGGCAACCGGGCCGAACCATCCAGTTCAACGGTCACCTGGACACGGTTCATTTACCCTTTGTAAAGCCTCGAATCAGCGACGGCTTGATTTACGGAAGCGGGGCGGCAGACATGAAGGGCGGGGTTGCCGCCATGTGCGAGGCAGTGCGCGTTTTGCGGGAGACTGAGGCACTGAAAGGGGGTAGTGTACTCGTCACGACTCAAGATCTGCATGAAGCTCCCTGGGGAGACCAGAGCCAGCTCAAGGCCATCATCGACGAAGGTTATGTCGGCGACGGCATCCTGGTCCCCGAATACCTTGCCCACTGCCTCCCGGTGATGGGCCGGGGCGGCGCCATCCTGGAGGTAGCAATCACGCGCGAGGGGCCTCCCGTGCACGAAGTGCTGGGGGGAATCGATCAACCCAGCGTGATTGAGGCCGGCGCGGAATTGATACAGCTCTTCGCACAGTGGGATCAACAGTTGAAAAAAACCCACCCTTTAGGGGATCGTGAAAGCGTTTTCATGGGCCAGGTCGGTGCCGGGGAAATCTATAATCAGGCGCCCACCGAGTTTCGATTGTCGGGTACCCGCAGGTGGCTGCCGGGCACAGGAGCTGCCGAAGTCGAACAACAGTATCGAGACTTGATCGACAAAGTAAAGCAGCGCGATGGCATCCAAGTGGCCGGTCGGTTCCTTTACCTGTGCGAGCCCTTTGAGCTGGACCGGGAACATCCTTTGGTGCGAAGCTTCCAGTCCGCATATAGCACGGCGCTGGGAAAACCATTGCCCCACGGAAGCAAGCGGTTCTTAGACGACGGGAACATCTTCATGGAACGAACCGGGGTTCCCACCATTACCCATGGACCGGATGCAAGAGGGGCACATACCCTACAGGAAGAAGTGGCCATCGAAGAGCTGAAGCGAGTTGCGCTCGTTTACGCTTTGACTGCGGTACTGTTTTGTGGAGACCGACTTTGAGTCAACTGATTCCATCCGCGCTTGCCATGACCCAAGCATCACCGAGACTTTGGCGGAGTTGAGATAAGAATCTCAGAAATGGCATGATACAATCTCAACCGGAGGTGAAAGATCGATGAACAGAAGAGAAGCACTATGTCTGGTTGGCGTTGGCATACCTCTACTCATGGTTTCTACCGGATTCCCCGGGCCGACTCCTTCCCAAGAGGCAACTGTAACCCTCTCCGTTAGCGGTATGACCTGAGGGGGATGTGTGGCTACAGTGCGGTCCGCACTGCAATCGGTGGAGGGCGTCAAAGAAACAAAGGTGTCTTTGCAGAGCAAGGAAGCGGTCGTGAAATACGACCCTGGAAAGGTCAAGGTCGAAGACCTGATTAAGGCGGTTAAGAACGCAAAGGGAATGAATTCCTACGGCGCCAAGGTCAAGGCGAAGTAAAGGTAATCCAGGTCTTCGCGTCACAGCCGCTCAAAGTGGCCCCGTTACTCAGTGACGGCCTCTGGAGTTTGAATGTTTTTGGTAACGGAATCCTCCACGGATTCCGCTACGAGCTTCAAGCTCCCATGCTTCCGTAGAGGAATCCGCGGAGGATTCCGCTCCTAACCACCGCTTCGCTACGACACCTCTCTAGCCTGCATTTCTCATCACGGCTCGTCACGAGACACTTGTGTCAAGACACTCGTGTCACGCGGCGGAAGGGCCGGTCTGACAAGGCGCGCGACCGAGGCCCCCGCAGGCGTACTCGTGCAGTACGTCGAGGAGGTCGAGGGAGCGCAACGCCGTCAGGACGGATGGTTTCTTCACTTCGCTCAGGTGAAGGCGACGCCGATGCAGTAGAGGGGTGATGAGAAATGCAGGTCAGTGCCACTTGAAAAGGACTCCCATCATCGACTTCTCTCTCCGATAAGCCATCTCGTAAGCTTCCTGTATCCTTTCACAAGCTAAACGATCTGTGATCAGTCTTTTCGGTTCGACAACTCCTTGTGCCATTAATTTGAGTAGTGTGGGCGCACTTCGGACCAGGTCAAAGCGGTCGCCGTCGACGGGGTAGAAGCTGGTCACAGGCATACTCGCCGCGATCAAGGTGAGCGACTTGGCGTAAAACCACTCCATGTCCAGAGGATTGAAGTCAAGGGATGACTCGCCGCGACCGGGCAGTCCCAGAATGGCCACTCGGCCATTGAACCGAACCACATCCATCGCCACCCGATAGGCAGGCCAGGGATTGGCAGTGAGGATCACCAAATCCACTCCCTCCTTTCCAGTGAATTCAGAGATCCTGTCGGACAAGTTGGGGTCGTCGGACATTACAGTGAGGTCCGCACCCATCTTCTCGGCCATTTCCAATCGAAGGCGGGAGTTTCCCACTGCAATCACCCGAGCCCCAAAGGCTCGCCCCAGTGCCACATCTGCGAGTCCGAGCAAGCCCACACCGATTACCGCTACATTTTCCCCGGCCTGATAGTGGGCCCGCCAGTAGGACAGGGCGGAGACGTGGTAAAGGCCGAGATAAACCGCGTCCTCTGAAGCTACATCCTCCGGTATCTTCACTATTGCTTCCGATTCAGTGGCGATGTAATCGGACTGATGGGACTTTCGCGCAAACACCCGATCTCCAGGGGAAAATCGTGCTACCTCTCGACCCACTGCTCGCACCACCCCCAGACTGCTGTCCCCAACCCATCGAGGGAAATCCGGCGCGCCGGGTACCTGCTCCGCGCCCTCGTAGTTTCCCCGGTCGGTCCCGATCTTCAACGCTGTGATCTGTGTTTCGACCCAGACGTCGTTGGGTCCCAGCTGATCCGTCTCGAGCGAGAACTCCTCCAGCCTGAGATCTCTGGGTCCGTATAGAACGGCTCGCTTCATTGTAAAAAAAGGGACGGTCTGCTTATTCCCCTTTTCCTGGTTGTCCGGGTGGTGTCAAAGCAAAAAGGGAAATAAGTAGACTGTCCCTTTTTTTACTCTTTTTTTACTGAAACTGTGAGGCTAGATGATTTCCTCAATCGGGACACCGGTCTTGTCACCGATTGAATTGGCGATCTTAATGGGCCTCCCGATGGGGTGCATGTAGGTCTTGGTCCAATCGATTCCCATAGCTTTGTAGATGGTGGCAAAAACGTCGCCCATCGTGACCATCCGCTCCGCGACGTAAGCACCTCGCTCATCGCTGGCACCCACCACCTGGCCACCCCGAATCCCTCCGCCCCCCAGGGCCAGGGACCAGCAGTGAGGCCAATGGTCGCGTCCGTTCTTTGGGTTTATGTGGGGCGTTCGTCCAAATTCGCCCATCACCAGGACAACCGTAGACTCGAGCAGGCCTCTTTCGTCCAGGTCCTGCAGCAGTGCCGAAAGGGCCTGATCCAATGGGGGCATCAGCTTGTCGCGCAATCTCTCTTCGTTGTCGTCGTGCGTGTCCCAATCAGCCCTGCCGTAGCCCACTGCCGTGATAAAGCGACTTCCGGCCTCGACCATCCGGCGTGCCAGCAGGACACTCTGCCCAAAGGGACTACGTCCATAGGCGTCTTTGGCCTTTTCCGATTCCCGGGAAAGATCGAAAGCATCTCGAACCTCGGGCGACAAGATCATATTCAGCGCCTGCTCGGTAAATGCATCCAGATTCCCATATTCGGCAAGTTCCCTCTTGCGACGGTAAAGATGGTCCCACACCTTCAGAAAGGAACGCCGGTGTTCGATGCGCTCCACCGATATCGATTTGGGAAGGCTCAGGTCGGCAACCTTGAAGTCCTCCCTGCTGGGATCAGGAACCAACATCGGGTCATATTGGGCACCCGCAAAGTGGGCTCTAAAGTAGGGTCGATGCAGCTTTCCTAGAGGCGGTACGATCAGGTGCGGAGGAATTGCGCCGTGGGCACCGATCTCCCTGGAGATGATGGATCCCAGGCTTGGAAACTGCATCGCAGCGTTGGGCCGGTGACCCGTGATCATCTCGTGAGTGGCCTGGGGATGATCGATTTCCTCTGTGTGCATGGAGCGGATGATAGCCAATTTGTCCATCTGCCTAGCCGTACGCGGCAGAAGCTCCGAGACCTGAATGCCGGGCACGTTCGTAGAAATCGGCTGGAATCCGCTGTTCCCTTTGGGGTCCCAGGTATCTACCTGGCTCTGTCCTCCCTCCAGCAGAAGCAAGATACAGGCCTTGGCTTTGGCCTTCTTCTCGGCGTCCACGCCGGCTGCAGCCATCACACTCTTCAGCTCGAGGTACTGACTCAAACTGATGCCTAGAAGTCCTAAGGAACCGACCCTGAGAAAATCGCGGCGCTCAGGTCCTCTGCAAGTCGTGGGGTGGACAGTTTTCATAGAGTTCAAACCCGTGAACCTATTGTACCTCAAAAGCGGGGACAATCACCCAATTCCGGGATGGAAATTGAGGTCAACTCTGGGAGGGGATCCGACGTCACGCCCCTTCAGGGCTCTGACTGGATCTATCGCCCTCACCCAGGGCTGACGCCCTGGGCTATTGCCTGCGCTCCCTCGGAGCTGGCTCCAGCCCCAACGGGGCGGTAAGAAAATAGCCAAGGGCGCAAGCCCCTGGACTGGAAGATCGTCCAGAGCCCTGTAAGGGCGACTCCGAACCAGACATGTTCATTCGCTAACCGTTCATGAATCTGCTTCGGAGCGAAGCGCATCACCATTAGTGATTGTAGGCAAACTCACGAGAGACGACGAGTCCCCAAACCATATCTTCGATCGCTTCCCGCCGGGAGGGTTGCTCCTGGATCATCCGCTCCAGTGAGGACACCTCCTCCTCTGTCGGAAGGCGGGAAAGAGCTGCCAGAGAAAACTCTTCAATGATTCTTCGGTCTGAAGCACCGTTTTCCAGCAGTCGATCGACGCGCCCACCTTTTCTGGAGATCTTGCTGGTATAGGTTGGGCCCGCCAACAGATGCAGAGCCTGGCCCAAATTAGGATTGACCTTGCGCGCGGGCACCATCTGCCGGTTGGGTCTTCCGTACAGATCCAGAAACCGAGAGGGATACTTGTCCGGCTGGCCCAATTCGACCGCTCGCATACCGGGAGGCAGCTGCCAATAGACACCTAACTGTCCCCTACTAAACTCCTCGTCCACACCCGTCACCCGAGAGATCGCATCCAGGAGGATCTCCGCGTCCAAGGGGCGCGGCAAGGCCTGGGAATAATTGACCCTGTCGTCCCGGTTGGTTTCATTCCCTGTACCGGAAAGCTGATACGTCCTGGACTGAACAATCAGCCGGATCAGATGCTTTAGATCGTGACCGTGTTGTTTGAAGTCTTTCTCCAGGGCATCAAGCAATTCCGGATGAGTGGGGGGATTGGTCAAGCGAAAGTCATCCACCGGATCAACAATCCCTCTTCCGAAGAAATAGCTCCACATTCGATTCACAATCGCTTCGGCGAAGTAGGGATGAGAGGTCATCCACTGCGCAAGCTCCGAACGTAAAGCCGCCCGTTTGCTCTCGGGCAGGAGTTCGCCATCAAGAAATCTCGGCTCGACCTCCTCCTTGGTACGTGGATGGGTCACCTTTTCGCCCTGCCCCTGCATCCCGTGTCCTGCCGGATCATCGATGATGGTGCCACCACGGAGCTGAGTGACGCGACCAAAGAAGGCCGTCATCCCCCAAAACTGGTTCTGGCTCCAGTTCTCATAGGGATGGTTGTGGCACTGGGCGCAATCCAGACGCCGACCGAAGAAGACTCGCACCTGCTCGGCCATGACGTCATTGGGACGGCGCAACTCCGATCCATTCTGGTAGTGCCGCGCTGGGCCGTTGTAACCCTGCGCGGCGATGCGATCTCGTGCGATCTGGTCGTAAGACTTGTTTTGAGCGATGCTGTCTCGGATCCATCGCGCATACATCTGACAGTGTATGTCGCCACCCGCCTCATAAGAGAGGCGGAGAACGTCAGAAAACCGAAACGTCCAGTAATCCACGTACTCGGGAGAATTCAACAGCGTTTCGATCAGCTTGTTCCGCTTTTGAGGATCCTTGCTGGCCAAGAACTCCCGCACTCGATCGGCGGGGGGCAGCGTGCCTGCCACGTCCAGACAGACGCGACGCAGAAATTCTGCGTCGCTCGAGAGTTGCGAGGGAATGATATTGAACTTCTGCAGCTTGGCGAAGACATGCTCGTCAATGAAATTCCGACGCGTCACTTCCGGATAGTCGGCAATCGGGTTGGCAATAACGCCAAAACCAGCGCTAATGGCCTGCCCCGCGGCTCGAATCATCACAGACGTTTCTCCCGTCTCGACCGCTTTGACCAGGCCTTCCGAAGTGACCTTCACTACTTGCGGATTGTTCGACACATAAAGTACTTGCTCCGTGATATCTTCGTGTCGAGCATTGGAGAAGTAGGCCGTCACCAGAAGCTGATGCCTGCCCTCCCGGTCCAACACCACCGCCTTTGGAAGAACTTCCAAGCGCTCAATCCTGACACTCTCCTCTTCGCTCTCCTCCCCGTAGGGTGCTCCCTGACGCACCCAGTTCAAGATGGTCTCGTAGTCGGAAGAATCCTCCCCAAAGCGCTCTCCCCCACCGTGGGACACGGCAAACGTCGCCTTGAGCAGCAGCGGACTCTTCTCCGGCTCCTCCAGGTTGATGCGAGGCGTCTTGGGACCCGCCGACTCCGCGCTCAACACCTGATAGGTTCCCCCTTCCACAATCCACTGGTAGTCGTCTCGAGGATAAAGCGCGTTGGCGGAAAGCTTGAATCCTCCTTTGCCTTTCACGCTGCCGTGACAGTCGTTTGTGTTGCATCCCCGCTTGGTAAAGAGGCCCCCGATGTCCCGGGCAAAACTGAAGGGACGACTCTCCTGAGAGCCTTCCACTCGAACTTCCACCTTGGCTCTCTGACCTTCAAATTCGGCTGTAAGCAGGGCCAACCCGTCGGCTAGAGCAGTGACTCGTCCCGCCCCATCCACCTCGGCCAGGCCAGGATGGGAGGTGGAAAAGCGACTCTCAGGGGTGACGTCTCGGTTCAGCCCGTCCGAATATCGCCCCAACACCAAAATGCGCTGAGTCGCCTTGGCGCCCCAGAGGGTGACCTCTTCAGGCAGAACGCGCAGCGAGAGGAGTTGGAGAGGGTGGCTGGGGACCGGGCCAGAGAAGACCGGAAAACTGAAGACACTGAAACTCGTCACAGCCAGCACCGCCCACCTCGCCAATCGAACGGGCAGAAGCCCACCGCTTTTGAAACCAATATCGGAAAATCTACGCTCCCCCATCTCGCATCTCAAGGTGCACCGTCCTGCACCCCTACGGCCCCCACTACCATCAAAGGAATTTCGGCGACCGGAAGCGGCGCACCTGGTTTTCCCTCCACGATCGGCCGCGCCATCATAGTGACCACCCGCGGCATTGCCGTAGCCGGCGCATCCACCCGCGCCACCAACACAATCGTGGCCTTTTGGGTTTTTGCCAGAAACCTCTCTTTGGGGCCTTCGTCCGGGTTGACACCTCCCTCCGGCTCCACTTCCGTCCCCGGAAGCGCTACCACCCCGGGAGGGAGATTCTCCATAGTGAGGGCAATCTCCCCAGCAAAGCCTTCTTCCTGTCCCGTCATCACGGTTAATTTCCTGGCTTCTCCCGGGACCAGGTTGATCCGGTCTTCTTTTACCTCAATCTCCCCTACGTGAGGAATCTGGGGCCGAATCAGCACGCGATAGACGAAGCTGGGGGCTCCGTAGTTGGAAGTAACGTCGCGAATCTGCAACGTATATTCCCCTCCCAGCTTGAACATATAAACCGTTTTCGCTTCCGCCGTCTTCATATAAAATTGAAACTGCCGTTCCATCCTTTTGTAGATGTTCGTGCAGAACTCGTTTCCGTCCCCGTCCAGAATTCCCAGCCGGGGATGGAACTGGGGCGGGACGGAATTGGGTGTCTCGATCTCAAAGGCCAATCTCTCCCCGGATTGTACCCGGAACTTGAAATGATCCATGTCACCCGGGTGCTCAATGACTCCCTCAATCACAGCGGGAAGTGACAACTCAAGCGCCTGGCTTGCGGTTTCATTGGGCTCCTCTTCCCGGATCACAACCGCTGTGGCGGTGGCCGAGAGGCGACCTTTCGGTTTACCGGCCAATGTCTTCCCTTCTGCCGGATCCGAAGTGGTGTTCTCTCCGCTTTCTGAGTCATCTTCGGGCGTCTGGACCGTTCTCGACCACAGTATCTGAAGCCGATCCGGGACGATCTCTCGAGTGAAGTCGCGCTCCTTCCAGTCAGAGGCCGTCACAGGGGCCGCTATCCTGTTCTCAGCATCCGCCCTATCGCCGGGCCTAACTCGGAGCTGGTAGATAAAATCGGGGTTGCCCTGGCTGAAATTGGATCCAACCTGGACCAGATAGCGGCCTGCCTGATGGAATCGGTGAGTCAATCGAGTACTCTGTTCGTCGAACGCTTCGTCATAAGCGGCGAAGGCTACCTCTCTAGCCCGATCTGGATCAAACCAGCTGCCGGCCGGCTCATATAAGACAATCCTCGGGTCAAGGCCCGGTGCAATGACTTCAAAGGTGAGCGGCTGCCTTGCGGCAACTTGAAGCTCGTAATAGTCGAGTTCTCCTTCCTGACTGATTCTTCCCTGAATCACCGTCGGCGCACTGACCGGTTGAGCCTGATCCGGCCCGTGGTGCGGCTCCCGGCTTTCCCGAATCACAGGATCGGCGTGGATCCAGAACGTCAGGGCATTGGATACCCCGCTCGGGGAAACCAGCCGCAGTAGGTGGGATCCGACTCCGGCAGTGTCATTGACCTTTATCTGCAGCAAGACACGGTTTCCGAGCTGTCCTTCTGGCGGCTCACGAGCGTATGTTTTCTCTGGTTCGAGACGAATCTCTTCGACTTTCTGAACCCGAGCCTGCAGAGCGTCATCGTCGAACCAGACGGCGTAGGCTCCGTCCAGATTGGTTCCCCGAACCTCCGCCTGGATTGCGGTACCAGGATTGCCTCCCTGAGGGAAGATAGAAAGAATCTCCGGGTCGCCTGACGGCGTCTCTTCCTGTGCCGCGGGTAGATACCCAATCAACAAAAAGAAAAGGGGGGTGAGAATTTTTCTCCCCGTCTTTCGCCTGAGCGACGTAGATACTGAACCTGTTGCGGCAGAAGTCATCAGTCGGTGAAACCACTGTGTGCTTGCGGTTCCATATAGTTACACTTAAGTGTAGCACACGGCGACGGCATGAGCAACGAGGGTGTTTTGCAACAATTCCATGCCGTTCGGGGTCAGACCCCTCCAGTCACCAGCTGGGCTACGGCGATGGCCATGATCCCTAAAAGCGCGCCCCAGAAAACGTCGAAAACGTAATGATAGCGACCGTAGACCGAACCGATCCACATCCCGGTGACGATGACTGCGCAATTCCTCCCCACACATCTCAGAGCTTCCAGCACCATACCAGGAAGACGACCGCCGTCGAGCTGTGGGCGCTGGGCAGTGCTCCTCCTTTCAAGGCCACTCCACGATACATGATGAAGTGGATCACCCTGGTGAACCAGTATCCTGCGAGACGTTGCTCGGATGGATGCAGAAGTCCGTCCTCCACAAGCGCCCATCTGGGTCCCGTTGCAGGAGTCACCGCAAAGAAGATGTAGGCAACCGCGTAGCCCAGCAGAACAGCAAAAGTCATCGCTTCGAATTCTCGGAATCGACCTTCGAGGTAAAGGGAAATTGCGATCACCGGGGTGTAGAGATAATAGGTAAAGTAAAAGAAGTGAAGAACCTCGGTCAGCCCTGGAGATCCTTTCCGGGCCCACCACAGACTGGGCTGACCGAGGAAGCGCCCTTCCCAGGAGATGATCTTTCCGTCCAGTGAGAATTCCGGAGGATGGAAAGCGCCCAGAGTGTGACCGGACCAGCGATAGGCCCACCAGAAAAAGACAACGGGCAACCAGAGGGGAAGAAAAGGAGAGTCCACCCACAGCATCCCCACCAGTCCGACAGTCCAGCTCAAATTGACAAAAAAGATCCGCGCCTGGCGGCTGGGTCGTTTCCGGCCCAGGAAAACCATCAGGGAATGGACCGCCAGGTAGGCAAGACAGAGCCAGACGGTCAGATTTGTTCTCACCATGGGAACCAGTTGTTCGCGGCGCTAAGGCCGCTCCTAGTTTTCGCGGCAATGAGCGGCGAATGGGGCTCTTGCCAGGCGAGGGCTAGTGCGATACAGCGGCGGCCGCTTTTTCACCCACCAGATTATTCTCGTAAAAGCGGGCCAGCGAAAAGGGTCGGATCAGTTCCGGCACCTCTCCCGTGGCAATAAACCGGGCCAGATGCTTACCTGCTACGGGGCCTGCCTTGAACCCATAGGTCCCCCAGCCCACATCGAGATAAAAACCTTTTACTTCAGGGACGTCTCCGATGATGGGGCTGTAGTCGGGAGTCATGTCGCAAATACCGGCCCACTGGCGCAGCACACGAACTTCCCTCAGTCCGGGCAGCAGTTCGAGGGAGTGGGAAGCCATCATCTGGAGGGTGGGCAGTGTTGAGCGCAGGTTGTAGCATGTATAAGGATCGATCTCGGCACCGATCACAAACTCTCCTCGCGGCGTTTGATTGATGTAGACATGCAGGTTTGCGGAGACGATCACCTTGTCGAGCAGTGGCTCCATGGGCTCTGTCACACAGGCCTGAAGCGGGTGGCTGATCACGGGCAGCTCCAAGCGAAGCATGCGAGCGATGGTGGAACACCATCCCGATGTGGCACTGACCACTGTCCCGGTTTGGATCACTCCACGGTTCGTTTCCACAGCAGCGATGCTTCCATCCTCTGTGCGAAGCCCCTGAACTTCGGTGTGGGGATGAATCTCTACACCCATGCGGCTTGCTTCCCGAGCATAGCCCCAGATGACGGCGTCGTGACGGATAATCCCCCCCGGAGGATGGTAGAGTCCCGCTAGAATCGGGTAGCGCGGTCGGGAGCTAATGTCCACTGCCGGTACCAGTTGCTGAATCTCCGCCGGGGAAATGAGGAAGCTGTCAATCCCGAGTGCCCTGTTGGCTTCGGCACGCTCCCGCAGCCCGTTGACCGCAGAGTCGGCATGGGCCAGCGTCAAATGACCCTGCTGAGAAAAGAGAAGATTGTAATTGAGCGTGGCCGAAAGCTCTTCGTAGAGCTTAAGGCTCTCATTGTAAAAAGGAATTCCTTCCGGGGTCCGGTAGTTGGCCCGAAGGATGGCTGTATTACGCCCACTGTTGCCACAGCCCAGGTAACCTCTCTCCAGCACCGCCACCTTGCGGATTCCCTGCTTTGCCAGATAGTAGGCGGTGGCCAAGCCATGGACTCCCGCACCGATGATTACGACATCGTAGCTCTGCTTGAGGGGAGCGCGGGTCCACATGGATTCAAATCGAAAGAGGTGAAACATCTTCAGGACTCCAAGAGCTGCCGCGCAGCATCACCGAAGGGACGGATTTCAAATTGCCGGCCTGCTTCCATTACCGCATCCCACAGATATTCCGCACACTCGCGTTGAAAGAAAATCTCATACGCGGGCAGTTCCGATCGATCTCTACGAAACAACACGGCTTGGATTCCGGCCACGGGTGCGCAGCGACAAGTCCGGTCAGAAAATGATCTCTCTCGCAGATCCAGAGAGGTAAGCTTGCAAAGAACAGCATCCGCCTTCGGTCCGCATAGAAGAAGACCGGCGTAACCGGAGGTGCGATCCGTGACGTGAATGCACCCCGACTCCCATTCTTCTTCCATGCCTGTCATCAGGGCGGCAGCGCGGTCCCTTTCCAGGATCCAAAGCGCATGATCGAGGCTCACTCGACATAGGTATCCCGATCTTGTGCTGCTCACATACCCGGGACTGGGGGCGGGCCCGTTTTCGATGAGTTTGAGAAATGATCCCGTGTCAGCGCCCTTGATTTCCCACTTCAGGGCGAAGCTGCGATCGGCCAGTCCCACTCCCAAACGGACAGACTCCGCTTCCTGAGCGGCGTCGCCAAAATGTTGGGCCAGCTGCCAGCCTGAAATCTGCTCGAGAGCCGCCCCCAGCGCCACCAGCTTGTAATGCACCGGGGACCTCTTGATGGGAGTCCAACCAGAAGCCTTGGTCACTGCCTCAATCGTATCCCTTCGGGATCGTAAAATGGTGCCTGCTGCACCCGAGCCGAGACGGTTTGTCCATTGTGGTAAATATCAATGGTCTCTCCCTCCTCTGAAAACTCATGAGGCACCCAAGCCAACCCCAGGCAGCGGTTCTGTCCGGGGCTCAGGCGCGCGCTGGTAACTCGCCCAATCAGTTTGCCGTGTTCCACGACTGCACTTCCCTCCGGGATCAGCTGTTCCGTGACAAAACCTACCAGACGAGATCGAGGTGGTGCGGCTCGCGCTGCCAGTAGTCCCGGCTTTCCCAAAAAATCCTCTTTCTCAAATTTGACCACCCACTCCATGTCGGCTTCCAAAGGGTTGCTGAGAGCGTCCGTGTCCTGACCCACAATCAGGTGCTTCTTCTCCAGCCGCAAGACCCTCTGGGTCTCCACGCCGAACGGCAGAATGTCAAATTCCCCACCGGCTTCAAGCAAAGTATCCCAGAGATATTCCCCATAGCAGGAAGGGTAGTGAATCTCCCACCCGCTTTCCCCCACGAAGCCGATCCTCAAAAGCAGGGAAGCCACTCCGGCCACTTCACCTCGAGCGCAGCGCATATATCGAAATGATTGAGGGGAAACATCGATCTCAGTGACCTTCTTCAAGGCGTCTCGTGCCTTGGGCCCAGCCAGGTTCAGGGCCGCGTAGTCTCCCGTGACATTGGTGACGTGAGCGCAGAAGCCTTCCACCGTGGCCCACCAGTCAAGCCACTTCTCGACGAATGCTACGTTTCCGGTAGTGGTCGTGATGAAAAAGTGATCCTCCGCCAGTCGAGACACGGTACCGTCGTCAAGGATGATCCCATCGTCGCCGCAGATGACTCCATATCGAACACGTCCCACCTTGAGAGTGGAAAAAAGGTGTGTATAAACCTTGTCCAAGAGGCGAGCTGCATCCCGACCCTTGAGCTCAAGCTTTCCCAGTGTACTGACGTCGATCAGGCCCACGCGCTCGCGTACCGCTCTCCATTCCTCCTCTACACTGGTATAGCTGTGAGGCCGCTTCCATTCGCCCATGACCATCTCGCGGGCTCCAGCCTCCAGGTGCTTGTGATGCATGGGAGTGTATTTGACTGGATCATGATGGGGTCCTGCCAGCAGCGCCAGGGAAATCGGCTGCACGGGGGGCCGCGACGTGGTGGTCCCGGTCCTGGCCAGCGTTTGCCCGGTGTCCTCGGCGCAGCAGGCGGCGAGCGGCATCAGGCACATCCGCCCCTGGCAAGGGCCCATGGAAGCCGTGGTGTAACGCTTGAGTAGTTCCATCTCATCGAATCCTTCCGAAACCGCATTCCTGATGTCCGTTCGGGTTACATCTTCGCAGAGACAGACAAATTGCTTCTTCCTCCCTGCCGTCCGGGGCCGGGAAAGATTTCCATGAGTCGGAGGACCCTGTTGGTCGTTCTCCAATTGAGATTCAAGGCGCCCAAGTTCCTGTCGAAGCGGCTCCTCCAGGGGCTTGACGCGATGAGCGGCTCCCAGACCTGCGGCTCGCCCCTGACGGAGAATCACTGAAAGATCCTGCATGCCGGTGAGGTGCCCGGCTACGGAAACGTGATCAGGAATCTGGTCGGGAGTCATCTCATCGAGGACTGGATCAAGACGGACTGTGCCTCCGTCTTGTCGAAGTAGGTCTGCGCAAGGAGCCCGATGAGAGGAGAGGCAGACGAGATCACAAGGATAGGTCTCTTGCTCTCCTGTCGTAAAACCGCTGGAATTGAGCCGCGCCACACTCAGCGAATGCACCCTGGTGCGGCCGTGCGCAGCTACAGGAGCAAAACCCGCCAGGCAAGCGACCCGCATCTGCTGGAGCTGCTGCAGGCTTTCTGAGTGAGGAACCTGGGCACGCCGATCCACAACGGCAGCCACCTGAATCCGCGCGCGCTGCAGCTCGATCGCCACCTGGATGCCATTTTCATCTGAGGTGACGACGATGGCCCTTTTTCCCGGTCGAACTCCATACCCATGAACCAGCTTTAGCGCGCCGCTCCCCAGCATGATGCCGGGAAGATCATTGTTCTCGAAAAGGCTTGGATATTCGTAACTCCCGGTCGCCAACACGATCTGCCCGGCGCGCACATGAATGAGACTCCGTCCCATGGCCACAGCCAGCAGCTTTCCCTCATACAATCCAAATGCGAGGGCCGGATTCAAGACTCTTATGCCGGGATTCCTCGCGAGTTCACGGTCCAGGTCGCGGGCCATCTGGAATCCGGGCTTGCGGTCGCCGGATCCCGGGTCCTGGAACTCCCGTTGCTGGAATCGAAGATGTCCACCCAGCTGGGGCTGATCATCGATCAACACGACTTCCCTCCCTGCCTCTGCAGCGGTTCGTGCCGCCGAGATTCCAGCCGGACCGCCTCCTACGACAGCCAGCTCGGTGTGCAGATGGTCATGCTCATAGTGGATATCTGAATCGGCAGACAGATCCAGCCGACCCAGGCCCGCCATACGTCGAATCACCGGCTCGGCCCATTTCCAGAGAAAACGGGGCCGGATCAGTGTCTTGTAATAAAAGCCCACCGGCAGCAAGAAATCGAATTTCTCGATCAGGGAGAAGAGATCCCGGCCCAGGGAAGGCCAACAGTGCTGGGAAGTGACGCAGTCATCCTGCCGCGCCGGCTCGGTACAGACCCTCACGTTAGGAGTCCCATTGACGTTCATCAGGCAGTTGGGACACTTTCCGGAAACGCAGAGCAGCCCGCGCGGCCGATGGTACTTGAAGCTGCGCGAAAAAATCTCCATTCCCGCAGCCCGGAGGGCTGAAGCAATGGTATCGCCGGGGTAAGCGTCGATGGTCTTTCCTTCAAACTGAAAGGAACAGCGTCGACTTCGATCGATGACTTCAGCTGGCTGCCGATCCAGTCTCATCATCTCGCGGCTTCCCTTATTCTTCGGCGGTGCTCGCCTCGCGAATGCGGAGATCCTGGGGCCGGAAGGTGGCATGGACCCGGTTGGTGGAAGGGTTGCGCAGAGCCAGGCACCACTGGCGACAACCCAGCTGATGGTACCACCACTCCGTCTGATCGCCCGTGGAGTTTTTTCTCAGGTACAGATAGCGGGTCCAAACGCGCGCAGGCGCACCGACCTGCGGGCGAGTCTGGTATTCTCCCCCATACTGAAACTCGTAAACAGAGCGTGGGCCGCAGTTGGGACAGGGCAGCAAGAAAGACAATTCTAGTGTCCTGTTGCAAAAGTTCTCATCGTTCAGAGGCGTTCATCCAAAGCACGAAATTCCCGGTGTCCCCTGTGGTGAAAGAGTTTAAACCACAAAGACACCAAGACACAAAGAAGAAGACCGTCGCATCGCCGATGATGGTTCTTGACCGCGATGGGAATGAAGAGGGTCGCTCTCGAAAGGCCGGCCTCCTCGACCTACTCTTTCTCCTGCACCCATGGCGTGGGACCCCGGTAATCCCTGGGCAGGAGGTACTTCATGCTCATCAGCATCAGCAACGCTGAGGCGACGGCTACCGTGCTCAAGCCGGCCAGAACGTTGCCCAGCCCTCCCAGATCCCCGTGGAATCTACCGATCAAGGGATCCGACCAGGACCCTAATACGCCGGAAACCAGATTCAGCAGGCCCACAGTAGTGGCCCGAGCCGCCGGATCTACCACCTCAAAGGCAGCCGGCCAGATGTTTGCTTGATAGAGGCCAATCCCAAAACCGTAAACCATCATTGCGGCTGCCAGCAGGGGACGCGAGTGGGCGAGGCCAATGATCAACAGGGTCGGGCCTAATACGAGGAGACCAGTCAGCTGGACAGCCGTCCGGCCAGATAAGGAGCGTTTCGCCTTCGCGTCGGCCCAGACTCCTCCGCAGAACAAACCGGCGATCGTGCCTGACTGAATAAAAACCGTCGCAAACAACCCAGCCTAGCCAAGCTCAATTCGAATTGATCGTGGTAGTAACGGGCTAACCAGTATCGTACCGCACCATTCATGATTCCGGTCAGCGTGAAAACCGCAGCGATCACCTGAAAGGTCGGGGTGCGAAGCACTGACAGAACCGTAGTCCAGCGCCGGGCGCCACCGATCCCCAGACCGGATCCGGCCACCCGCTCGCTGCGCTCCGGCTCGCGGAAGAACAGCCAGAGCAGCAGGGCGGCTAATCCTCCCATGCCGGCGAAGAGAAACATGGCCATCCTCCAGCCGGCAACATCCGTGCCGGCAAGATGCCAGACCTGTGTGTCCGCCACTCGGCCTCCCATCCAGCCGGCAATCACCAGCGAGCAATTGTACGAGACGAGGTAGATACCGAAGGCCTTCGACCGCGTCCGAGACGAAAAGCAGTCAGCGATGGTGCTAGCCATGGCGGGCACGCTGGGCGACTGTCCCACTGCCAGCAGGATCCGAAAGGCCAACAGAACTTCAAAACTAGTTGCCAAACCCATACCTAGCAAGGCAAGAGCGCTGGTCAGGAGGCCCCCCAACAGTATGCTGCGCCGCCGGTAACGATCTCCCAGGTATCCCACCCAGAGCTGAGCCAGACAATAGGGGAGTGTAAATGCCCAGCTGAGAAAACCGATCTGAAAGTCCGACAGATTCAGATCATGTTTCAGGGGTGGCTGAAAATAGTTGATCAGGTGCCGGTGTACATACAACGTGAAATAGTTGAGCGAAACCAGCGTCAGCATCTGCCAACGGTCGGAAGTTCCCGGGCTGTCGAGGGCGGCTTTGGCCGTTACTTGGGTAGTCATGTCAGGGAGAAACTCGTTATTGGGTGCCGCGAGTTCCAGGTTCCAGGTTCCAAGTTCCAGGTTCTCGTTGTTGGGTGTGTGCTCTGCTAGTACTCCCTGCCATAAATACGATAACGTATGCGGATGGGGCTTGCGAGGTGAGGTCGCGAAGAGAGGAGGAGGCGATGCAGTGGCATCGTCGACGACGAACGACAAAGAGATCGCCCGCAACCCCCATCCGCCCAAAGGGTTGGGGCGGGACGGGCCCATCTCTTTGTTGCTCCTCCTCGCCGATGTCTCGACATCGACTCGTCGTCGCGCCTCGATCTGGTCTCCGTCGCGCTCCCAACATACGTCATCGTATTTATGGCAGGGAGTACTAGAGCGAGCTTTTCAGAAATAATGCCCAAACGGGAAGCTGCAACCTGGAACTTGAGAGAAGGCTCAACCCGACTCGCCAGCAATTTTCACTTGAACACCGGCCCACCCTTCCAGCTTAAGTAGAATCATCTTGTAGTTCTCGTCGTCGAGTTGCAGCAGGAAGGAATCCTTTTCTGCCTTTACCCTCAGCCAGTGCTTGTCGTCCACGGCTCCGGACTTCGACACGCCTCCCGGACGCTCCGCGTAAGAATACTCAACACTCTTCAACTCCCGGTACGCAAGCACCTTGAAGTCCACTCCGTTGGAGCGGAGGACCAACCGATTCGGCTCAAAGCGAAGGGCCACCATTCGTTCCTGGGGAGCAACCATCCTGATCCCCTCAAAGTGAACGGTCTCGATGGTAGTGAACGTTCCCTGAGCCAGCAGCAGGGAAGAGAAAGTCCACGAAAGCGCCACTGTGATTCTCATACTTGCGTTGCGAGGATTGCAAAGCTCAGGAATCTTTGTATTCCTCCCGGGCCGGGGAGAAGACCTCCACAAGCTCTGCGTCCTCCAGCGCTTCGGCTCCGTGCATCTGGTGGGGTTCAAAAACATAGGAGTCGCCGACACTGACTATAAAACTCTCTCCCTCTTCGCTACCTAGAAATTTCACCACCCCGCTCATCACATAACCAATCTGGCTGGCACGATGATTGTGCAGCGGAATAGTGGCACCCTTGGCCATGGTAAAGTGGCAGAGCATGGTCTCGTCATTATAAGCGAGGGTCCTGCGCACAATCCCTTCGGGCTTTTCCTGACCGCGAACGTCACGAACGGATCTCCTCATAGGCGTCCCTCCTGGTAGCCGTCCTAAAGCTGTTCCCATGACTGTACGAAGGTTGCACGGAGATGTCAATGAGGCAACAGGTTCTAGATAGAAACCGCGGTCTGCCTGGTGTTTTGATTCCCTTTCGGGCAGGACTATACTACGTCGATGAGACTGGGCGCCACGATCGAGGACTACTTACAACGCTGTAGCCAATTTCGAATTTCATCGTGAGGTGCATGATGTTTGCTTTCGGTTGTGACGTTTTACCACAAAGACACCAAGACACAAGAACATTCCAGAAAGAACATCGAGAAAGGGGTGAAGGATGTTGACTTTTATTTGGGCAGCCTGGACGCTGGCTGCACTCGCCGCGCAACCCGTACCCGCCGAAGAATCTCTCCTGGCTCCTGATGCCAGACTGGAAAAGGTCTTCAGCAAAGGCTTCTTTACGGAAGGCCCTGCTGCCGCTCCCGATGGCGCCATCTACTTTAGCGACATCACCTACATCCCCCAGGGAGGGAAACGGGAGGCAGGGCGCATCTGGAGATATGATCCCAAGACGGGCCGATCCACCATCTTCCGCTCACCCAGCGGGATGTCCAACGGGATCACCTTCGACGCCCAGGGCCGCATGGTGGTGGCGGAGGGAGCAGCCTTTGGCGGACGCCGTATTACCCGAACCGATATGAAGACGGCCAAGAGCGAAATGCTGGCCGGCCTTTACCAGGAACATCCCTTCAATTCTCCGAACGACCTGAGCATCGATGAGAAAGGACGGATCTACTTCACGGATCCTCGCTATCTGGGACACGAGACGGTGGATCAGCCCGTGATGGGGGTGTATCGAATCGATCCGGACGGCTCCGTGCATCTCATCATCGCGGATGCCGGAAAGCCCAACGGCATTGCGATCTCTCCTGATCAGAAAAGCCTCTACCTGGTCAGTCACGACAATGGGACACTGGATTTCACCCGACTTCCTGAAGGCATTGAGGCTCTTCCCGGGCGTATGGCGCTGCTGGCCTACGACCTGGCCCCGGATGGGAGTGTCACATTTCGAAAAACGCTCGTCGACTACTCTCCGGGCACAGGACCGGACGGAATGGCCGTGGATGTGGAAGGAAATCTTTACGTCACCCTGCCCGATGAAAGGAATCCCGCCATCCGCGTATACTCGCCTGAAGGAAAGGAGGTGGGCTCTATCCAGATACCGGAGCCTCCCGCCAACGTTGCCTTCGGGCGCGGCAAGGAGAGTAAAACACTGTACATCACGGCACGGAAAAGCCTCTATCGGATCAAGGTGAGGAAAGAGGGCTACCAACTGCCGGTACAATGATCACTGCCACTGCCACCTCCATAGTTATGGAAGTGGCAGTGGCAGTGCTTTCCGCGAATCGATCATGAGCCAGCCGAGCGCGCACGCGAAGTACAGGGCGGCGACGACGTAGATGACCAGATTCCAGTCGCCGGCGGTGCGCTCGATATAACCGATCAGATACCCTACAGCGGAAGGGCTGAGGAATGCCCCCAGCACCCCTGCCATATTCACGACAGCCATGACAAGGGCCGTCTGCCGACCTGCGATATCCATTATCACAGCCCAGGAGGCCGACGCTGAGGGGGCGACAAACAGGGAGCCCACGGCGATCATCGCAACCATCTGGCCAGGCGAAGAGGTCCATGTGGAGGCCAACATGAACAGGCCGCACAGGGCCACGCCGATGCAGTCCACTGCACTGCGGCTGATCCTCTTGTTGCCGCTTCGGGCCAACAGGAAGTCGATGAGTAAGCCCCCGCACAGATAGCCGATGCCCGAGGCGAATAAGGGGAGCATCGTCATCAGTCCCGATTGGGCGCGCGTGACGCCATATCCTTTCTCCAATAAAGCCGGGAACCAGGTAAAAAACAGTGAGTAGGCGGCAGCCCTGAAGAACTGTTGCCAGCAAATCGCCCACATGTTTCCACTCCTGATCATGTGAGTGAACAAAGAATGAGGCCGCTCGCCGGAGTCTCCACCGCCTGGCTGCTTTGCAGGAGGGGAGGTGTCGGTCGCAGTGTTTGCCACCTCAGCAGCCACGGGTGCAAGAATGAGATTCTGCTCGGCTTCATTGACCCGCGGATGTTCTTTCGGTTTGTTTCTGAAGTAGACGAGAAACAGCGCCGCCCAGACTACTCCCACCAGCGAATACATCCGAAACACGGTGCGCCAGTTTAAATACTCGAGCAGGGTCGCGGTCAGCCCCATGGTCACAATGGCGCCGATCGACATCGATGTCACCATCAAGGAGCCACTGACGGCGCGCCGTCTCAGAGGGATCCACTGGCGAGTCACCAGCGCAACGGTGGGCACCAGCCCCGCCTGTGCGCCGCCGAATGCCGCCTGCAAGACAAGCATGGGCAGGTACGATGAGACAAACGTGATGCCTACCGGCAACAGTGACCAGAGCGCGCTCAAGGAAGGCAGTGCCACCCGCGCACCCAGACGGGTGCCCAACCAACCCCCCGGGACTTGAAATAACAGATAGCCGAACATGAATATACCGAGAATCCAGCCCATCTGCTCTGTCGTGAACTGCAGCTCCCGCTGGATGGTGGTATTCGCCATGGCGATACTGTGGCGAGTCAGGTAGGCACTACTGCACCCCAGCGACAGAAAGGCCAGCACCCCGTAGCGCACCCGGGTGGGCTTCTGGGAGGGCGAGTCGTGGCGCTGATTTTTCACGAAGTCTTCAATCCTGTGGATCTGAGGGCAGCTGCCTGAAATGCTCCCGGGCCGACTCAACCCGCTGCCGGAGCCCCTCCACTTCACCCGGGGCGTACTTCGCGGTGAACTCGGAATCGTCCAATCGTCCCTCGACATAGTCGAGCGCCTTGAGGCGCTTTTCGATCAGGCCGGGCAGTGCGCCGAGATTCCAGAACTTGCCGCCGTCCGCCACGATATACACTGGCGAGGTATGGGCCACGGCACCGTTATGCGAGTAGACGCGGGCCGTCACCCATTGGCTCACCTCAGCCGTTCTGTCAAACTCAAGCTGCAGCTCCTGCTCCTCCGGATCGCTGGATTCCACCTGGCGAATGACCTGGCCGTGGGCGACGACTTCCAGTAATTTGGGCGAGCCGATGAGCCGCGGCGCCCAGGCTCGGGCCTTGATTCGAATCTTCTGATTCCGGGCCACCCGCAGCTCCTCCCCCGGCAGGGTGTGGTTCACGCTAAGGGAGAGCATGGGGCCGTTGGTGACAAAGGTCCGCCCTCGTTTGACCGCCGCAAACCAGCGGTCAGCTGAAAAGGGGTGGCCCGTGTACGCATATACCCGGACCTCTCCCAGAGTGCCTCCCCAGGGCCAGTCCGAACCCGCCAGAGCGGTGAGACGAAAGCCGAGATTCAGGAAGTCGTAAAAATCCTCCAGCCCCAGATAGCGAAGCTGGAGAATTTCAAAGAAGTCGATTTTCCCCTTCACAACGTTGATGTTCTTATCCCAGGTGGGATGGGGATAGGGGAACTCCGGGTGGAGCCGGTAGAAATCCGGCATGAGAGCAATGTGAGCATATCCGGCCAGGCCTCCCTGGGCACGCACTCCGTCGAGCACCACATCGTAGAAGCGATAGCGGGAGGTGTCCCGGACGGTGGCCGAAATGTTCAACCCCAGAACGTGGCCCCAGTGGCCGGTGGCGGTGCGGGGCTCCTCCTGCCCAGGGACCAGTACATAGTCTCCCCGCTGGTACCGAAATTCCTTCCCAAACCCTTCCTGCTCGTAATTAGGTCGCCTTGCTGTCCCCCATCCAGAGGATATTCGAGACGTGCAGGTCTTCGGCCCGGGCCCAGGTCATGAGGAACTCGTTGTGTTCGGGTTTGGTTCTGGGATGGTGGACATGGCCGTCTCCCGAATACCATCCCTGCTCTGCCATATTCACCCAGCGACGCAAACGAACCGTGCGTCTTCGAGCCTCACCCGCGGCGATCTCGAACTCCTCGAACAGGGGAAGGTATTCAAATCCCCGAGCCACAGCAAGCCGCCATTTTCCACTGCGCAGTCGAATTGAGAACGGCTCTGAGACGAAGTATGCGGCCGGCTCCGTCCACAACGGAATTCCAGGTCGGCCATCGTAGACATGGGAACGGATGTTGTTGTCGTTGTACTCGCCGTTGGTGAGCCTCACCGGACCGATTTGTCCCGGCTTCCAGGAAGGAGGATCGTAAAACTGTCTTGCCGTCGAATAAGTGGGAACGGTATGGCCATCGGGCGGCGTACGCCATTTCTGGTCAGCCAGAGAAGTGATGCAAACCATAGCCGGCACCATCTTTCCCGAGGCCTCGTCCCGGATCTCTACCTGAAAAGTGCCCTCTCCCGACTGACCCACAAGCGTATAGGCGGTCCATCCCAAGAGCAGCGTCACCACGAATCCTCCAGGCAGCAGCCTCACACTTCTCCCGTGGCCCAACTTTCGACCCCTCCAGGCCAGTGCAGAGAGCAGGACGAACCCCAGGGCAGCGATGACGCCGGAACTTAGAGCGTCTCCGCTTTCGACCCCGGATTCTGACTCAGACCGGGAAAGGGCGTGATCACGGTAGGGGTGGTGAAAAGAAGCCTGAAGAGGGACGTCCAGCGCGAAAACGAAAAAAAGGCAAGCAATGAACAATTCAAACCTGGATCGCCAACCATTCATAGGGGACAGTCTACCCGCTATTTCCACAAGTACACGCCTCCACGCCCGCTGCCCAAGATCGAGGCGAACCTCAAGCGGATCGAGAAGGAGATCGCCGAGATGGTCGACGAGGTGACCACGTGACGAACAGCAGGCAGGTCACAGACTGGGCTGTTGGAACAATGGCCAGACTTTCTGGGAGGCGTCTTTCAGAATATCTGCACCACAGAGATTCTGGAGTCCGATGGCTTCGGAAGATACCTTCTCACTGGAACATCAAGCGCCTCAAGTACTGTGTGCACCTTATCAATGCGAAGGTTGACGGGCGTGAATCGGATCTCCCGTACACGGGTTTAGAGCACATCGAGTCTTGGACAGGAAAAAGAATTCCTTCAGATGGTTCAGCCACCAGCGAGGGACAATCAAGCCTCTTTCGCCCCGGTGATGTCCTCTTTGGAAAGCTTCGTCCCTACCTCGCGAAAGTTTTGCGTGCGCACGAGGAAGGCATTTGCACAGGTGAACTGCTTGTCCTTGAGCCAAGGTCAGTGACACAGGCTTTTCTCTTCTACTATATGGCATCAATCGACATTCCTCATATCAACTTCGGAAGGACCTTTTCCAGTCTCCCCAGTGAATGACCACAACTTGTCAGACCGCCAACCTTGCCTCAAGTGGTCTTTGGTCCTCTGTCCATCAAAAGCGCCTCCGATCCCTCGGTTTCCCAGGTAGCTTTTGGTCAAAAACCTGATCAATAGAGACACCTCCAGCGGTTCAATCAGAAACCCTCGGCGCTAGGCTGTCATCCATCTCAATCGATCAATCCGAGACAACAGCCCGGCCCATATATCCTTGCTTACCGCTACCTCCGCCATCTGAAACGTGACGATCCGGCTATGGCGGATCACCTTCGCTCCGATCTTGATCAGTTTGGTCAACAGGCTGCGAAGGGACCAATGTTTGATTTTTCTGGGAAGGACCAGCCGCCGTAGAAAATTGCCCAGGTTGCAGGCCAAGACAAACAGAGCCAACCTCACCTGATTCGGGACAAAGCGCTGGCAGGACAGGCGAGTCCAGTGCAACGCATACTTGCCTTCCTTGATCCACTGCTCGGCTGTGCCACGACCGTTATAGAAGTGAACCACCCCTGAGGCTTGTGCGCTCATATTGGGTTGAGTAGGCCGGGGGAGTCTCACCCCAGCCCCTCCAAGAACCGGACGTGAACCTCTCAGCTCATCCGGCTCCTATCACTCAAGCCACAAGGAAAGACTCCAAGACGCCAATGAGTAAATAGATGCGGATTGGCACGGGCAATCTGGTCGAGGTAACGCCTCGCCCGTTGCCGATGCCCAGAAAATCTTTTGAGTTTCCTTCGCACCCACTGCACAAGATACCGGTTGAAGTTCCGCCACAGTTGACGCAGTGCCGACGCGTGGAAGCGACCATAGCAGGCTTGCCAACCACGGAGTTTCGGATTGAACATCTGAGACAGATCCAACAACGTCTTCTCGTTCTTGAGCTGGACATGCCAGCTACGCATGCATCGATTGATCTCCTTCTTCGAGGAGATACTGATCGCAGGAAGAAAGTTCGGGTGAACCTGCCCTTTCTTGTTCACACACCGTCGCGGACGGAAAGTGTAACCAAGGAAATCAAAGCTGATTCGCGAATGCTCTTCCAGGCGATTCACATCCTTGCAATAGACGATCGACGATTTGTCGGGATGGATCTCCAACCCACACTCACGGAAGCGTTCCGAGATAAGGCTCATCATGTATTCCGCCTGAGACTGGCTCTTGCAGTGCAGCAGCCCATCGTCGGCGTATCGACAAAATGGAACCCCCGGCAGTTGGCGTCTCACCCACGCGTCAAACGCGTAGTGCAAGAACAGATTTGCCAGAATAGAGGCTCACAACTCCACCTTGCGGTGTGCCTTTGTCGCGCGCCTGTAGACTGCCGCCGGGCTGCTCAAGTGGAGCCTGCAACCAGCGCTCCACGTACAACAACACCCAACGACACTGACAATGGTGGCGTAACGCCTTCATGAGCAGTTCGTGGTCAATGTTGTCGAACAGGGCGCGGATATCGAACTCCACCACCCAGTCGTATCGCCAACACCGTTTCCGGGTGATGGCAATCGCGTCATGGGCAGAATTTCCCGGTCGATAGCCGAAAGAATCCTCATCGAACACCGGTTCCAGTATCGGCTCCAGGGCTTGCTTCACCACTGTCTGTGCGATTCGATCAGAGACCGCAGGCACTCCGAGAACACGCGTGCCCCCCGATTTCTTCGGGATTGGCACGGCTTTCACGGGTGGTGGAAAATAGCTCCCGGAGCACAGCCGGTTCCAGATTCGATAGAGGTTGTTCTTCAAGTTGTGCTCGAAGAGTTCAAGCGACTCGCCATCGACTCCTGCGGCACCTCCTTTGGACTTCACCTCCAAGTATGCTTGCCCTGCCAGCTTCTTAGAAACCTCAAATGGCTTTGCTACTTTCAAGGGCTCCTCCTGCCTAGCAGTTGGCCGCTTGTCTGTAGCCGAGTGACCAAGCCCCTTCGCTCCGCTGCCATTACGGCAGCCTCATCGCTACTACGAGCTTGTCCGCCCCTGGGCAACGCTTCGATACTGTCGGCCTCGCAGGTTCTCTGCTTGTGCCTTTCTCTTAGCATCGTTGCTCCAGGTTCCCGCAGTTCAACATGAGAGCCCAGATCAAGCTCACGCCACCTCTATGCCGGGTGCCACCTGACCAGTAGACAGGTTTCCGCCAGATTCGTCCCGGGGCAACACCAACTCCCCGGTTTCGACACCATCTCGTCCTTTCGGCACTTGAACGGTGGTTCACTTGTGTTCGTCTTCCTGATCCACACCTGATGCTTCTAGAGCACCTTTTCCGTAACGCTCACGACCGCGGCTTTTAACCACAGCCACTTACGGTGGTTTGCAACCTGCTCCTGCAAGCCGGTTGCGGGAGGCCTACTCCCATCTCTCACGCCGCTTGCTGCGGCACACTGACGATGAAACCCACCCTCGGAAGGAGTTCTCCGCGATGCCACTCGACCTTGGCAATCACCCGGCGAGGCCGGTCCCAACTGGCGGCTTGATATTGGAAATCGGCAAACCAAACGATAGGCTTTCGGGGCGGACGGCCCACAGGCCGGGTAAGCAGGTGTTCAATCTCCGCCTGAAGCACCTCGCTGGCAGGAAGCCGGATCGGCATACAAAAAGCCCTTCTCCTCCAAGTATTCATAAACGTCCGGCTTGGCAAAGGCAGCATCCCCACGAAAGTATTTGCGGACTGTTTTCTTCTCGTAGCGAGCCACGATTGGTTCCAGCATCTCCTTCCAACCATCCGCGCTGTGAACATTGCCGGGCCGAAGCATTGCACCTTCGCAATCTCCGAACTGGTTGAAACAGAACAGGGGATGGTAGCAAGTACATCGGAAATGGCCGTTGTAGGCAGAGGCTTCCTGCTCGCCATGGACAGGACTGGCTGAGCTGTCCATATCCAGAATGATGCGTCGATGAGTTGTTTTCTCCAGCGCTCTTTCTACCCATCGGCCATTAACTTCCGAAAGGGCTTTGAGGTTCCCCTGGACGGACAGCATCTCGGTCTCAAATCGACCCATGGTGTTGGCGCTGGCGGCCTTCTTCTTGTCCATCTTCTTCCCGGTGATCCTCCGCATAGTCGGATCCACCGATAGACGATGGGCATCGTTGACATCTTCATAGCCAGCCAGTCGACTCGTATACCGATTGGCGCAGCAACGACGCCAGGTCGTGCTGGATGTTACGCCCTGTCCGCGAATCGAGAAAAACGGAGGGAACACTATCGAATAACACCAACGCTTCGTCCAAATCACGATAGGCGAGAAGCCCAGCATCCGAGGTGACCTTAGCCCCAGAAATTCAAACCTCAAACTGCCATCAAAACCGGCCTTCAAACCTTCACCCTTTGGGTCAGCCATTTCTTGCTCCCTTTATGCTCTATATCTACTTTGATTATAGTAGTTTACATCGATTAAGGCAAGCAATCTTGGTGTCCTATATGGTGAATGGGGGATTAGTTGATTGAAAGGAGAATCACGTGGAGGAAACTCCAAGCACCTCACCGTCTCCGAGCACTTCGCCGTCTCCGAATCGGGCCCTGATGTTTGTTCTCAGTTACCTCGGGATCCTGGCCCTGATTCCACTTCTGGTGGAAAAGGAAGATTCGGAAGTCCAATGGCACGCCAAGCATGGTCTTATCATGTTGGGCAGCTGGATCGTGCTTGGCGTGGCCTTTAGCATTCTGAGCATGATGCCCGGAGTTGGCCTGATTTTCGGCTGTGGGGTTTTTCCCCTGTTGTGGCTCGCTATCTTGGTGATCCATATCGTGGCGATTATCAAGGCGGTCAAAGGCGAACGTCTGACATTACCGATCATTACAGACTACGTCAGCCGATGGAAATGAGGATTGGCCGGCTACTACTGCTGGCGGTCATTGTGGCAGGATTTTCAACAACACGTTTCGTCCGCCTCGAAACCGGCGCCATTGAACTGTACCAGCGTGTGGGCTCCCCTGTGATGGGCCATCTTGTGAGCTGCCGATTCGACCCCAGCTGTTCTGAATACTCCCTGGGTGCCCTACAGCAGAAAGATTTCTGGAAGGGTAACTTACGGATTGGAATGCGGTTGATTCACTGTTCTCCGGTGGGACTTCTAGCCGACGTGCTGCGCAAGCCCTAAGACTCACCCCGCCCTTCGGGCACCCCTCCCAAGGAGGGGAATTACCTACGAGCCGCCACCCGATTTCCGCAGCTTCTCAGTTTCTTTTTCCATTTCTCTGTTCAGCCTGCTCTTTTCCTGCATCAGCTGATTTCTCAGCAACTCAGCTTCCTCATAAGCCCCGGCCAGTGCCACCTGCTTGATTTTCGACTCCTTGTGAATTTCCAGTTCAGCGATTCGTGCTTGATACTTACTGCGGGCTTCCGCAATAGCCTTCTTTTGCTCCCCTGTCAGTTTCTCCACCACCAGTTCTTCCTGGGCATTCAGCTTTTCCTGCGCCAATTCCCAGGCGGATTTCAATCCCTCGTCAGACATAGCAGCTCCCTTGACAATTAATCCGAGGATCACCGGAGGTTCCGCGGTGCCTACTGTTCGTAGATCGTATCAGCAAAGGTTCTCCCAGAAGGAATCATGGGGAGGACGTGTTCGGTATAGGGGATGATGACGTCGAGGACATACGGCTTATCGCAAGCAAGCATCTCATCGAGCGCCTCGGAAACCTCCGTCTTCCTTGAGATTCGGCGTGCCGGAATACCGAACCCGGCAGCAATGGCTACGAAATCCGGGTAGATCGAGTCGGGATTGTGGGGGTCTCCAATGAAGGTGTGGGCCCTATTGCCGGAGTAAAAACGATCCTCCCACTGCACCACCATACCCAGGTGCTGATTATTGAGAACGAGAGCCTTCACCGGTATGTTCTCCGCATAGGCGGTGGCCAGCTCCTGAATGTTCATGACAAAGCTGCCATCCCCATCCACATCGATCACCGGCCAATCCGGACGGCCCAGCTTGGCTCCCAGAGCTGCCGGGAAGCCAAAACCCATGGCACCCAGGCCTGCTGAAGTCAGCATGGTCCTCGGATACAGGAACTTGAAGTACTGAGCCGCCCACATCTGGTGCTGACCAACTCCTGTAGTGATCAAAGCACGCCCCTGCGTCTTCTCGGACAAAAGCTCCAGCACGTATTGGGGCATGATCCGTTCCCCATCATCCTGGTAACGAAACGGCTTGGCCCGTTTGACTTCCCGCAGTTCCCCCACCCACTCTGCATAATCATTGGTCTTCAAGTCCATCTCATTTAACTTTTCCAAAACATAGCGCACGTCACTGGTAACCGGCACGTGGGCGGTCTTGATCTTGTTGATTTCGGAGGCATCGATGTCGACATGGACAATCGTTCCGTGCTTGGCAAACTCCTCGGCCTTTCCCGTCACCCGGTCATCAAATCGTACTCCAAAGGCCAGCAACAGGTCGGCGTGGGCTACGGCGTAATTGGCATAAACAGCCCCGTGCATCCCCAACATTTCGAAACAGAGTGGATGGTTGGCGGGAAAGGTTCCCAGCCCCAAGACGGTCATAACCACGGGAATTCGAGTCTTGTCCACGAATCCGAAAAGGGCCTCTGAGGCATTTCCGCAGATGGTGCCGTTTCCGGCATAAATGATGGGCTTTTTGGCTTTTCGAATGGCGCTGGCGATCTGTTCCAACTCACGAACACCCGCTCGAACCTGGGGCCGATAGCCACGCAGATGGACTTCTTTGGGCCAACAGGGGACACACTCGGCCTGTTGGACATTTTTAGGAACATCCACAAGAACGGGTCCCGGTCGACCCGTGGAGGCGATATGGAAAGCCTCCTTGACCACTCGCGGTAAGTCCTCCACTTTTTGTACCAGATAGTTGTGCTTGCTGATCGGCCGGGTGATCCCCACCACATCGGTTTCCTGGAAGGCATCTTTTCCAATCATTAGCTGAGGCACCTGACCGGTGATCACGACCAGTGGAACGGAGTCCATCTTGGCATCAGAAACGCCGGTGATTACATTGGTCGCGCCCGGTCCCGAGGTCACCAGAACCACGCCGGTTTTTCCGGTTGCCTTGGCGTAACCCTCAGCGGCGAAAACGGCTCCTTGTTCGTGGCGAGGTAAGACCACTCGCAGCCGATCAGCGGCGCGAGTCAGGGCCTGATGGATCTCCATGGAAGCCCCTCCGGGGTATCCAAAAATCAACTCCGCTCCCTCGCGAATCAGGGCTTCGACCAGGATGTCCGAGCCTTTCATCCTACCAGCACTCTTTTTCGATGCTGTTCCCATACCCATAAGTACGCTATGATTCTAGTCTTTAAAGAGAGCCCATTGCAATAATCACATCTAACAGCCCGTGGTGAAAATCGCGTGGAGTCGCGCGCCAGGGATCTGCGGTTGCTGGCAAGGCACGAGGAGGCGGTGAATGATGGGGCCATCGGATGAGTTAAAACCCCCGGAACGTATACTGCTGGGACCTGGTCCCGCAAACATTGATGCGCGCGTCTTCCGAGCGATGACTGCTCCACTGGTCGGTCATATGGATCCAGTCTATTGGAGATGCATGGACGACGTGCAGGAACTCTTGGGGCAGACCTTTCAAACAAGAAACGAAATCACGCTGACTCTTCCCGGAACGGGGACTTCTGGGATGCAGTGCACGCTGGTCAACCTGATCGAGCCGGGTGATGAGGTTCTGGTTTGTGTGAATGGCTTCTTCGGCGACCGGATCTGCGAACTGGTTGCACGTTTGGGAGGCAAAGCAACTCGGGTCGATTTTGAATGGGGCCAGCCGGTGGACATGGATCGGATTGCTTCTGCGTTAAGGTCGAGCAGCGCGAAGGTGGTAGCAATGGTGCATGCGGAGACTTCGACCGGGATGAGACAGCCGATCGAACAGCTCAAAGAGCTGCGGACGATTCGAGATGTGCTCATACTCATTGATGCAGTGACCTCTCTGGGGGGGCTTCCGGTCGGGATTGATCAAAATGAGATCGACGCCTGCTATTCTTGCAGCCAGAAAGCGATCGGTGCTCCTCCCGGACTTTCCCCGGTCACCTTTTCAGAGCGAGCTGTGCAAAAGATCCGCAATCGTCGTACCCCAACAAGTGACTTCTACCTGGACATTCTTCTCCTGAAGAAATACTGGAGCAGTGAGCGCACCTACCACCATACGGCCCCGATCTTGATGCATTATGCCATGCGCGAGGCGTTGCGGATCATCCTGGAAGAGGGCCTGGAAACTCGGTGGGAGCGTCACCAGCGAAACAGCCGCATGCTTCAGGCCGGGGTCGAAGCGATGGGGCTTGAAATGCTTGTCGCACCCGAGCACCGCCTCCCGACACTCAACGCGGTCCGTGTTCCGGAAGGCGTGAATGAAGCAGAGGTTCGCACTCAACTGCTTGACGAACACAACATCGAAATCGGAGCAGGCCTGGGGCCCCTGAAGGGACAGATCTGGAGAATCGGCCTCATGGGCGCCGGAAGCAGCCCGGACAATGTCCTGCTGCTACTGGAAACACTGGAACAGATCCTGCGTTCGCAGGGATTTCAGACAAAGGCTTCCGGAGTCGAAGCGGCTGAGGCTACTTCGAGTTGAAGTCCCGGGTTTCGGGTTCCGAGTTGCCCCACAAACAACCCGGAACTCGGAACACTTAGTACTCCCTTTCATAAGGGGATTATAAGACCTACTTGACTTTTCCCTTCTCCTGACATATAATACTCCTATGGGAAAACAAACAAGAAACCGGCAACGCAGGAAACTCAACATTATCCACTTGATGGACATGTTCCCCAACGAAAAAGCAGCTGAGGAGTGGTTTGAAAAGACACTGTGGCCAGAGGAAAGGTGTTGTGGGCATTGCGGGTCCACCAATACCTACACCGTGCCCAACCGAAAGCCCATGCCGTATCGGTGCCGAGATTGCGAGCGGTATTTCTCGGTCCGCACTGGGACGCCCATTGCCAAAACAAACCTCTCGCTCCACAAATGGGCTATGGCCATTTATCTGGAACTGACCAGTTTGAAGAGCATCGCCTCCACCAAGTTGGCGAGCGACATTGGGGTCAGTCAACCCGCTGCATGGTTCATGCTCCACAGAATTCGAGAAGCCTGGACCAGAACTAAAAACGGTGGAACGTCTTTCTCCGGCCCGGTCGAAGTCGATGAGACCTACATAGGAGGAAAGCGCAGGAACATGAACAAGACCAAGAGAGCTCAGATGAGTGGTCGTGGACCGACTGGCAAAATGGCTGTAGCGGGGATCAAAGATCGATCCTCTAATCAAGTCTCCGCCCAAGTTGTCCGCAATACCAAGTCTGAGACCATGAGCCTTTTCATTATGGAGCACGTCAAGCTGGGAACCAAAATCTACACCGATGACGCTTTGACCTACCACACCCTTCCGAATCATGAGACGGTTAAGCACTCGATTGGTGAGTATGTGCGAGGGAAAGCGTATACCAATGGCGTCGAGAGCTTCTGGTCTATGCTCAAAAGGGCGCATACGGGAGTCTTTCACAAGATCAGTCCTAAACATCTGGATCGCTATGTTCGTGAGTTCGCTGGGAAGCACAACCTTCGCCAGCTGGACACTCTGCACCAGATGAGACGGGTTGTGCGGGGCTTGGCTGGGAAACAACTGATGTACCAGGAACTGATTGCCGATAACGGGCTGTCTTCCGGTGCACGCGCAGAAGAGCTCTCACCAAGTCTTCCGGGGTTGCGTTTCCATAGTCAGGTCGTTTTCTCATATCTGTAGCTTCGCTTTCAGGTACTCCATGCCACGGTCTCCTTTGATCCGATTACAGTTCCCACAAAGAAGTTGCAGGTTTCCAATGTGATCGGTCCCGCCTTTGCCCTTGGAGATGATGTGGCCTACCTCCAAGTTGCGTAGCTCGAAGTGGATCCGACATCCGTTGCAGTGACCTTCCTGATCGCCGCAGATCTCCTTTCGATTGGCATCGGAGTTGTACCTAGGGAGCGTTCCTAGGTCCGTGCGTTTGGGAGTATCCGTGCGGTGGATGACCTTGGAAAATAGGCCCAGTTCGTCATGCATTCTCTGTTGAACTAGATCGGCGGCCTTGGGAGAGATATCGATTCCTACCCACTGCCTGTGTAAACCCTGAGCCGTAATGGAGGCCGTGGCGCATCCGCAGAACGGGTCCAGAACCATATCACCCGTGTTGGAGCTTGCTTGGATGATGCGAGCCAGTAGCGCGACAGGTTTCTGCGTCGGATAGCCGACTCGTTCCTTGGCATGGCCTGAAATTGGCGAAATATCGGTCCAGATCGCCGACGGAACCTGCCCCTTGTTCTCACTCAAATAGCGTTTCAGATAGGGTCGCCCAGATGCAGACCAAGCTATTCGGTTTTCCGCGTCCAGCGCCGTTATCTTGTCTTTGGTCATTCGCCACCCAAAGGGTGGCGTAAAGCCTTTGTACTCATAGGTCAGGTTAGGCCGTTCGCCCATCGATGCGGATCGAATAATGTTGTCGTGTCGATACAGTCCTCGGTGGTCCCGGTGACGGTAAAACTTCTCAGTGTAATCTGTGCTTAGCGGGACACGGACGGAATCGGTCCTTATTGGCGGGCCGTAGAATAGGAGCGAGTCGACCACGCGGCCAAATGCCTTCGAGTCGTTATGTGATGAGTTGCGCTTCCAGATGATTTCGTTTCTGAATTTACGTTTACCGAAAACCGCGTCCATGAGCAGTTTGAGGTAGTGGCTCATGGTCGGGTCACAGTGCAGGTAGATCGAGCCTTTGGGCTTGAGAATCCTCCTGATTTCGAGAAGTCGAGCGGCCATGTAGATCAGATAGGACTTGTCGCTGGAAGTCATCGCCGCCAACAGGACACGGTAGAGAGCGGGGTGCTTGGACTCGATCAGGTTCACCCACTCGACGTTGATATCCGTGAGAGTCCAGGTATCCTTGAACTCGGCTCCAGCAGCCTTGCTGCCAATGGGAGCAGCGTAGTTCGTATTGCTGTTGAAGGGGGGGGGGTCTAAGTAGATAAGGTCTACCGACTCCGAGTTCATGCCCCGCATGATCGGCAGGTTATCCCCGGTCCAGATGGTCTGGTTGGCCCAGTTGGGCGCGCTCATTGTATTGCGCTCAGATTGTGTAACCCCTGCTCCTTCTCGCACTGAGCAAGGACAATATACAGAGAGTTGAACGATTTTATTTTCCCGGTCGCCCTGATTTGGCCGCCGACATTAAGTGTTTTTAGCGAGTCTCGCCGAGACTGTCCCGGGTTTAGTTGAAAGTTGAGAGGCGGTTCGTCCGACCGACTCGTTGGAATCGGGTTGGTCAACAACCTTTTAAGGAGGAACCGCCATGAAGAAATCATATCGAATTGTCACCCGGAAGAACAGTCAGGGGCTGGCTGATTATCTGGCCCAGAACGGGCAACTGTTGCTCCCGATGGTGGAGCTGATCGAAGCCTCCCGGATGGCCATTGACGAGTTGATCGACATCCTGGGGCGAGCGAGCATGGAAGCGGTCTTGCAGCTTTCTGCCCGAAGTGTCGCCGGCGAAAAGCAACAAGGGCGCCCAGGCAAGCAGGTCGTTTGGTACGGCACTCAGCCAGGGCGAGTCAGACTTTCGGAGCGGCAAGTGCGGGTTCGAAAGCCACGGCTGCGCAAGAAAGGCCAAGGTCGAGGCGGGGAGGTGGAGATCCCCGCCTATGAGGCGATCAACCGTAACGGGGAGCTGGGCAGCCGCATGCTGGAGATCTTGATGTGCAACGTTTCCACGCGCCACTACAGCCGCGTGATCCCCCAGATGGCCGACACGGTGGGAGTCAGCAAATCGTCCGTGAGCCGTCAGTTCATTGAGCAGAGCGGCCAGCAGCTGGAGCAGCTGGCCGAGCGACACTTTGATGACGTTGAGTTTCTGATCATCTACATCGACGGCCTGGTCTTTGGCGAGCACCACGTGATCTGTGCCGCCGGCGTGGACTCGGAGGGCCAAAAGCACGTGCTGGGGCTGCGGGAAGGGGCCAGTGAAAACGCCGCCACCGCTACCTCCTTGCTGGAAGACCTGGTGGAGCGAGGCCTGGATTCCGGGCGACGCTATCTGTTTGTGATTGACGGCTCCAGGGCCCTGCGATGTGCCATTGACAAGGTCTTTGGCAAGGGCAGTCCGGTGCAGAGATGTCGTCGTCATAAGATTCGCAACGTGTGCGATCGATTGCCGGACGATCTGGCCGAGCAAGTCAAGTCAGTGATGCAGGCTGCTTATCGGCTGCCCTGGGAAGAAGGGAGGGTTCGGCTCAGAAAGCAGGCGGAGTGGCTCGAAGGGCTGCATCCCGATGCGGCAGCTAGCCTGCGAGAAGGTCTGGAAGAGACCTTCACCATCAATCGACTCGAGTTGTCTTCCTCCCTGCGCTTGTGTCTGGCCAGCACCAACCTGATTGAAAGCCCTCACTCTGGCGTGAGGATGCGGACCCGTCGAGTGAGCCGCTGGAAAGATAGCCAGATGGTGCTGCGCTGGGCCGCCTCAGCCTTCCTGGAGACGGAGAAGAACTTCCGGCGCATCCAGGGCTACCAGGACCTCTGGATGCTGAAAGCCAAACTCAGAGACGAGGTTTCTATGGACGCCAAACGAAAGGTGGCTTAAGATCGTGCTCAACCTGAACCGCCCTTCACTTTCAACTGAGTTTGGGGCAGCCTCGTCTCGCCAGTCGGAAGCGTCGAATTCTAACCAGTAGTTAGGTCCAATATCGCTACCATCCAAACACACAATTACTAGCTGGTTTTTGTCGAAAACATCGTACACAGTTCCAGCTACACGCAACCATTTGTTGGCGTGTCGGTCTATGACGGATTGCCTGGCTATGCCGGTAAGGCCGTTAATTTCTGCCACCAACTCAGATGGCTTACGAGGTGAGAATTCTCAGTGGTTCAGGTCCAAAGGGTGAGCCGTCGCCAGATACCACGAAAACAATAGGGTTCCGATTCCCGAAATCAACCCAGAAATCAGACCTGCATAGAGCGGAACCCAGCCTGATAGTCCCCTAGTCATGATGTACTCCCAGATTCCTCCGCCAATCGCACCGACAATCCCTGGCACCAGCGCAATAATTGCAATCCTTGATACTGGCTTCGCTCCAATCCATCTGGACCATTTTTGCCAACGCACCCAAACAAACTACACCTCGTTACCATGTACGTCAAGTAGGTCTTATATTCCCCCAAGACAATGGAAGAAGCCGCCAGAGAAGTTGAGCACACCGGTTGCTGCATCGTCGGTGCTGGTCCTGGTGGGGTAATGCTCGCGCTGCTGCTGGCTCGGGCGGGCGTGGAGGTGACGTTACTGGAGGTGCATCACGACTTTGAGCGCGAGTTCCGCGGCGACACGGTTCACCCCTCAACTCTCGAGGTGCTCGACCAGATTGGCTTGGCCGACCCCTTACATGAACTACCACATGCCAAGATGCGCGTGATACGAATGATCACTCCGGTAGGAGTCTATACGGGGCAAGTTCAGCCGGTTGCGCTAAGACCATCACCCATTCCTGGAAATCGGTGTTTAGGGTCTACCCACTCCATTGAAGAAGAAATAGGCAGACGGAAAATCCGAATGCCCGATCAAATCATTGAAGGCCATACTCAGACAAGAGACGTCGAGCTGACACCAGAATTCTGCATCGTCGGATCCGGAGCCGCAGGCGGGGTGTGCGCCCTCAAACTCGCAGAAGCGGGCTTTCAGGTAGTCGTGCTTGAGGAAGGTCCCCATGTTCCCAAGGGTGAGGGTCATGGAGGATCGTGCCATGTGCGCCCGACGCTGATGGAACGAGAGTGGGAGATGTATCCGAGGCTCTATCAAGAGGGGGGAGGCCGTCTGACTGAGGACGGAGGCATGCTTGTCATGCAGGGGCGGTGTCTGGGTGGGGGGACAGCAGTGAATTGGTCCGCTTGCCTACCTCCTCCCTTAACGACTCTAAATCACTGGAAAACACGTTTCGGACTTCCCTTCGACAGTCAAAGTATCCGGCCCAGATCAACCTAATAACCTCTTACTCCCTCAGAAGGGCTCTGATTTCTTCGGTGGAAAGGCTCGCATGCTCCGGATCAAAAGGGAGCTCACGAGTGGCAGCCACACGATCGATAAAGCCCAGACTGTCGGGACCCACGTAGCTCTCCAAAGGTTCGTCTTTTCGCTCAAAGACAGGATCGGCGAGGGCTTCGGGAAAAGAGACGAAGCTGTATCCCCGCTCTCGCAGCATCTCGATTGCGTCTTCTAGAAAACCAGCCGTGGCAATCGTGCAGTGAAGCCAGAGAATGTGATGGATGTTGCGGCCAAAGACCTTTTGAGATTGGCCTTCGGCATATTCGAGGGAGGCGCCGATGTGCTGAAGATAAATCGCCTTCAGACGAGCGAGTTTTTCCGGGTTTTGTTCATGTTCAAGATAGAGTTCACTGAAATGCAGGTCTTCCGTGAGGACGGTGACGGGGGCAATCTCGTATCCGCCTCCGTAGAGAGCCTTAGCCATCTTTGTTTTCTTTTCCAAGGTATCACCCTCATGGAGATAGGGGAAGCGCAGGTAGCGGTACTTGAAGGGATGTGCCCTGGAGACCCGGCGCAAGTACTTGTGTCCGTCTCCGACGTGCCGCAAAAAGTCCTGGACGCTCAACTGGTGAAAATCCACATGGGAATAGGTGTGATTCCCCACTATGTGTCCACGGGTTACCCAGTCCTCCAGGATCGGATATGTGGAGAGGTCATCGTCGATCCTTTCTTCCACTAAAAAGCCCGCTGCTTTAATGTTATTTCTCTTGAGAACGCGCAGGACCATGGTGCTCACTTCTCGCGGAGTCCAGAAACCAAGGGGACCTACGCTGGGCAAGCCCTCAAAGGTGAGGGTAATTCTCTTCTGCTCGGCCTGGGACTGGCCCCATAGGGAACAGAGTGTCAATATCGCGCAAAGCAGGCGAATAGACCTTCCCGGGACGAGGCCTTGTGGATTTCCCAAATCGTCTCTGTGTGTAGAGCCCTTTGAGGATGGCAAAAGATTTCTTCGAAGATCAGAGTGTGAGCAGAACCTTACCTGTGGTCTGCCGTGTTTCCAGGGCTGTCTGGGCCTGCGAAGCCTCCGCAAGCGGAACGGTTCGGTCGATTCGGACTTGCAGCTCTGTGCCGGAGGCCCATTTGAAAATCTCTCCAGACCGCCTGAGTAGCTCCTCTCGCGTCGCGATGTGATGGGCAAGGCTGGGGCGGGTTAAGAAGAGAGAACCTTTGGCATTCAGCGCCTGGGGGTTAAGCGGAGGCACCGCACCGCTGGACTGACCGAAGAGGACCATGTAGCCTCGTGGTCTCAAACAGTTCAGGCTCTTGTCAAAGGTGGTTTGCCCCACCGAATCGTAAACCACGCTGACCCCCTCTCCGGCAGTGACCCTCCTGACCTCAGCCTCGAAATCCTTTTCAGTGTAGAGAATGATCTCATCGGCCCCGGCCCGGCTCGCCAGTTCCGCCTTTGCTTCAGTCGAGACCGTGGCAATCACGGTTGCCCCCAGCATTTTGGCCATCTGGACCAGCAGCAGTCCCACCCCGCCTGCGGCCGCATGCGCCAGTATTACCTCACCTGGCTGGATCGGATAGCTTGAGTGGGTAAGGTAGTGGGCGGTCAGGCCCTGCACCATGAGGGCCGCAGCCGTATTGAAGTCAACGTCGGAGGGCAGTACCACTAGCTTCCAGGCGGGAACCACAGCCTGCTCCGCGTAGGCCCCGAGAGACATGCAGTAGGCGACTCGGTCGCCGACCCTGACCTCGCTGACGTCTGGTCCCACGGCCTCAACGTTTCCTGCAGCCTCCAGGCCGGGGACAAAGGGGAGCTGCGCCTTATACTGGCCCTCGCGGTAGTAAATGTCGATGAAATTCAGACCCACTGCCTCGTGTTTCAGCAGGGCCTCGCTTGGTCCCGGTTTGGGTACGGTGATTTCCTCCCAGCGCAAGACTTCTGGTCCGCCCCGCTTGTAGATACGGATAGCCTTCATGAGAGTTCTCTCTTCGCGCTCTTTGATGCTAACCTGCATTTCTCATCACCACTCTACTGCATCGGCTGAATCATCCGTCCTGACTGCGTTGCGCTCCGTCAGCCTCCTCGACGTACTGCACAAGTACGCCTGCGGGGGCCTCGGTCGCGCGCCTTGTCAGGCCGGCCCTTCCGCCGCTTCGTGACAAGCGGTGATGAGAAATGCAGGCTAAGACATTATAATGACAGCGAATTGGTAATCAAGGTTGGGGATGGGCGTTCATGCGTTTCGCTTCCTTTTGGATCTATCCTCTGGCTGGAGTGACCCTGCTGTATCTGGCTTCGCGGCTGGACCCGAGCCGTCATCTGAAGGAGCTATGGTGGTGGATACCTCTGGGTCTGCTCCTCTGGACTTTCCTTGAATACTTCCTGCACCGGTTGTTCCACTGGGAATTTCGAAGTCAGAGAGTGGATGAGCAGTCCAGGAAGATTCATCTCTATCATCATGCAGATCCTCGGCACCCGGGGCGAATCCTGGTGCATCCTATCTTCACTCTACCGGTTTCCGGCTTGCTTTTCGGTCTCCTCTACCAGGCGGCGGGAAGTGGCTACTCGGCGGCAGCGATCACGGTTGGGATTTGGGTGGGTTTTCTCTATCACGAGTGGGTACACTATCGCGTGCATCTGAGTTCCGGGGAGGGTCGCCTTCTGCGCAGCCAGAGACGCCTCCATTTCTATCACCACTTCGTCGACAGCAGGCATTGCTTTGGTATCACCTCGCCGTTGTGGGATATGATCTGTGGCACTTTTCGGAGGGTTCCCGAGAACTGGCCCAGCAGCTTGAGGAAGTGAGCACCGAACAACGAGAACCTGGAACTTGGAACCTGAAACCTGGAACCTGGAACTGGAGAGAGTACGGTATCGTACTTGTGGAAGGCACTTTGTAGACAGTGCTGTCTGGGGCGGTCTTCACGAATGGTCCCGTTCGTCTTAAAATAGGGTTATGGGGAAGAAGCTTTTGACCGTCGCCGCGATATCTGCTCTCCTGGTCCTCTCGGGCGGTCGTCCGGCCATAGCCGATCAGCCGGGCAGCGTAACGCTTTTTTTACAGGTTTTGTTCGGGGCAATTTCGAGCCCTGTGGCTGAAAGACGAACCCCACGGGTGGGCTGGCTCGGAGAGCTGGTTTTGTTCAGCAATATGAAAGGGAAAAGGGAGGCTATGTGTTCCAGGTGGATGTGGGTAACTATTTCAGGCCGCTGGGCCCCAGTTCGGCACTCGTCAATCAGCTGATGTTAGAAGGCCTGAAGGCCATGCCTATACGGATGCTGAATCTGGCCACCGAAGACCTGTTTTTCTGGAAAGAATTGTCGCGCGCGAAACTGGCTTCCACGCAGGTCATTTCAACGAATCTCGTCTGCCAGGATCAATCCCTCCCCTCGCCTCCTACTCATGCGATAGTGGAAGTCCCAGCTGCCAGGGTAAATCTCAACAGAGATCTGCGGATTGGTTTCTTGGGACTGAGCAACCCTGCTCAGGTAAAGCCCAACTCAAGATTCTCTGCGCTTGACCCGGTTCAGGCTGTGGCCCGGGTAAAAGCGGCGGTGATACGCGAAGTGGATCTGCTGATAGTTTTGGCTGACCTGCCAAGGGAACAAGCGAAGCTTGTCGCGGAGAGCCATCCGGAAATCGATGTACTGATTCTGGTAGAGAAGCGCTTCGTCCTTCATCCTGCTGAAAAGGTGAAGAACACATTGATCCTGTCGAGTGTGGAACGAGGCCGCTATCTGGGGCAGCTTCTCATGCGCTTCGATGCGTCCGGAAAGCCACTCTCTTTGGATTCCGACTTCGTCGAGCTGAAGGACGGGGTCGCGGAAGAAGCGACTCTTTTACATCGACAGGCGGAGGTGGCAGCCAAGTTACCCCTGGATGCCCGCTGAAGCCATCTCATGCAGCGCGTGGACTCCTTCTTCCCCGATTTTCTTCGAAGCATCGCAGCCAATGATGAGCTAACGCTCATTTTTTTGAAAGAGCTCTGGCCGCAGTTGGCGGGAAGGGAGTTGGCCGAGAAGACCATGCCGGTGGCGCTGAGAAAGAAGGAGTTGGTGGTGACCGTTCCCAGCGAGATTTGGGCAAAACAGCTTCATGAGCTTGACAAGGTGTTCATTCAATCGATCAATGATTTCTGGGATTATCCACTGCTTGCGAGCATCCGGCTCAGCGTGGATGCAGGTCGCCGCCGGTGATCTATTTCAGCCGTCCGTTTCGCCCGCAACAAATGGCATGTTATTCCTGGGACAGGGCACTAATAATGGGTAGTTTGATTTTCGGCAGGGTTCAACGTCTGTGCTGGGCGGGGGTCGTTGTTGCCGTCATTCTCTGCAGCTTTTCGCCCTCCCTGGGGCAGCGCGTTTTTGCCACCCTCGATCCGCTTTCGGAAGGGGAGGACTTGAAGTTTGACATCAATGATCTTCCCGTGGTGCCAGTGGTTCGAGAAAGCGACCTGAATTTTTCACCCAACATTGTCTTTGCTCCCGATTCCAGTAAGGCCTTTGTCAGCTATCCCCGTTCCGACAAGGTTGTGGCCTTTGACCTCTCCACGGCTGAGATTGTGCAAGGCGGTTTGATCGAAGTCGGGAAGAACCCAACATTGATCAGCATGACACCGGACCAGAAAATGCTTGCTGTTCCGTCCACCTTTTTTGACGATAACCTGCCCCAGGCCGGCAGCGGCACGGGCCAGCTGCTGGGATCGATTTCCATTATTGATGTGGAGACTCTGGAGACGAGGACTTTAGAACTGGAGGACGTGTTCTTCTCCTTCGCCAACAACATCGTGTTTTCAGCCGACAGCAAAACCGGCTTCCTTGCTTCCTCGGGGACCGATGAGGTCTTGCGCTTCGACGTGGATACCGCCACGGAGATCGAGCCCCGGCTGAAGCTGCGAGAGGGAACCCGACCCAGCTCCATCACCATGTCTCCTGACTTCAGCTTATTTTCGGTCGTTTTGGTAGGCTCTCGCTTCCTGAACTCACTGGAGAGTCCCGATTCGATCGAACTCATTGACACGGCTTCGTTCAATATTCAGAGGACGATCGTTCCGAAAGTGGAGGAGGGTCAATTGCCCCATAACCTTTTCGCCACAAATACGGTGGCTTTTTCCAAAGAAGGAAAGCTTGGTTTGATCGCCGACCGGGAGTTTAGCAACCTGAGCGCGATCCCGGCCTCCGTACGTGATCATGTCCTCCTTTTCGATGTGGGAACGGGAGATGTGGTACAGACCTTGAGTGTGGGAGGGGTGGCCAGCTCAGCCACCCTTGCTCCTGACGGGAGAACGTTCATGGTGGTGTGCCAGTTGGAACTGAATTTCATTGAGGTCGACGAACAGGATTTCAATGGGGCTGAGGAACTGGAGGTGCGAAGGGTTGTTCCGGTTATTTCCAACTTTGCGACAACTACCCGACCCGCCTTTTCGCCGGATGGAGCTTTTCTCTTCGCAGCTGCCCCTCTCAATGACGGGCTCCTGACGGTGGACTTGGAGGCCGGAGTGGTGAGGCGGGCCGTTGAGATCGGTGGGGAGGTGAAGCGCCAAAGCGGTGAGACCGAGTTTACCGTTTCCAGCGCACCTCTTCACCTGGCCTTTTCACCGGATGGAGACACTCTGGCTGCCTTGAATTTTAATGCCAATACCATTGACCTTCTACAGGTGACGACGCGATTCTTCCTTCCTTTTGTTTCCACGAACCGGTGGTTTACGGGAGCGGCTATGACGAACAACGATCAAGGCGAGGCTGAAATCGTCGCGGAGGGGATCGACTCAACGGGAATCCGGCTGGAAGATGATCCGGAGACGGAGAATGTGGTGGAGTATGTCAATCCAGCCACGATCCGGCTCGGGCCGGGAGAACAAAAGGCGTTTACTATGGAGGAGCTTTTTCAGATAGCTTCGGGGCACGTCACCGATGGGTGGTTGGATATCGACAGCGACCAGACTCAAGTCAGCAGCTTCTTCATGATAGGGGATCGAGATGTCGAGCGACTGGACGGAGGACTTGCCTCTTTTGCCACCGCCACAAGGGTGGTCTTGCCCGAGGCTCGTGTGACCGATGGCTTCAACACGGAGGTTTTCATCATCAACCCGAACTTTAATCTCGCCGAAGTCAACATCAGCCTGTTCAACCACATAGGAGAGAAGATCGGTGAGTTAGACCGCCTGGTGAGCACGGACCACACACTGAGACAATTCTTGCGTCACCCGCCTCCAAGCGGTGAAACGGGAGAAGGCCTCTTCCTGGACAGTGTCTTCGAAGGGTTTGTCAGTGGCTACGTTGTCCTTACCAGCCCGCAGGGCATCGTGGCTTTCGAAAGATATTATGATGATCAGCGCCTTGCGGTCTTGAACGGCGTTGCGGTTTCGGATTCCAATGACGATCCTTCCACCCCACCCTATTTGGCCTATCTCGCGCAAGTAGCTGCCTTCAACGGATCGGAAACCTTCATGAATCTGATCCACACGGGAAGCGGGGTGGCAGGGGTGACGTTGACCCTCAAGAACAATGAAGGGGATGTTCTTGCGGAGGCTCCAGTTCAATTGGAGGAGGGGCAGGCGATCAGAACGAACCTTGTAGAACTGTTTGACCTCACCGATTCGGGCGGTCCCCTCTCCGGATGGATCCTTCTGGAGAGTGACCGGCCGGGTGTGATAGCAGACGTGGAGATTCAGGCGTTTCACGGCAAGGCGATCACCGCTGTTCCCGCCCAGAGCAGGCTTCTGCAGAAATTCGTTTTTTCCCACGTGGCGCAACTGCAGGGGCTGTCCACCGGACTCGCTCTGCTGAACCCGGGGCCGGAGAGCGCGGTGGTTGATGTAAAAGTCTTTGATCGCAATGGCGCGCTGGTGGCCAGCCTTCAGATCTCACTGGGGCCAGGAGTACGGGAATCAAAGCTGCTCACAGAGTGGTTCGAGGATTTTCCTGACTTGGCGGGAGGCTACATCAAGGTATCCTCCGATCAGGGGATTGTGGGTCTGGAGCTGTTTTTCGCGGACAACTTGGAGATCATGGCCTCCGTACCGGCGCAGGAGACGATGTAAGAAATCCAAATGGCCCTCTATGTCATAATAAAGAATTCTATGAGGAGATTCTTCGCCTTTATCGCTCTGTTCTTCTTTTTCGGGTTCTTGAGCGCTCAGCCCATCAACCTGGCTCAATCCTATTTCCACTTCACACTCGCCAAGATGCACGATCTGCGACGGGAGTATTCCGAGGCCATTGTCGAATTTGAAAAGGCAATTTCCTTGAACTCCCAGAGCTCATCGTTGCGCGTCGAGTTTGCGCGCACCCTGTGGGAGGCGGGAGAGATCAGACGTGCTGTACAGGAGTGCAAGAAGGCAGAGGAGCTTGACCCCAAGAACACTGAACCTCATTTCTGGCTGGGCCAGATCTATTCGAGTATGGGAGCGAAACGAAGGGGAAACATGGTGGACAAGGCGATGGCAGAGTTTCGTCGTGTGGTTGATCTAGAGCCGCGCCATTCCGAAGCCCTTTATATGCTGGGTCAGCTCCATCTCGTCGAAAAGGACTTTGAGACAGCAATCGACGTTTTTTCTCGCCTCATCCAGGTCCAGCCAGATTTTCTCAGAGGTTACTACTTCAAGGCCATAGCCCACGTCGAACTCGAGCAGATGGAGCTCGCCATTCGAGCTCTCGAGGGATCGCTGAAGATACGTGGAAACGGATTCGACAGCCTGAAGCTCCTGGCCACTCTCTACGAGGAAACAGGGCAGTACGAGAAAGCCTTTGAGACCTATGCCGAAGCAATGAAATATCGGTCGGACCCGGAGGTGCGGCAGAGGCTGGGGAACTTGCTCGAGAGTGGGCGGTCCTTCAGCAATGTCATCCCCGTTTTGACCGAACTGGTAAGCCAGGTTCCGGAGAACCTGGAAATCAAGGTGAAACTGGGACAGGCTCTTGAAGAGGACAGTAGATTCTTGGAAGCAAGAGAAATATTTTCTGAGGTGCTTGAAAAGGATCCTCGTCATGTGGGGGCCCAATACGAACTGGGACGTACCCAGGCGGAGTTGGGAGAGCGGCGGCAGGCGATCCGGACGTTTCTGGATCTGCTGGAGACTACCGACTCAGCAGACATGGAGGATTCCTCCGGGCTGAGGCAGTACCGAATTCTGTCTCAGGAGCTTCTCGGACTCCTTTACCAGCAGACGCAGCAGTTCGACAAGGCGATCGCTCAGTTTCGAGAGATGAACCGAAACCATCCGGACCATTACGTCCCCAGGTTGCGTCTGGTTTACGCTTTCAAAGAGGCCGGTCGACTCACGGAAGCCCTTTCCCTCAGCGACCAACTGCAAGGGGAATATGACCAGCAGCCCTATGTAGCGATTGCTCGGGCTCGAGTCCTGGCCGCCGCTGATGAATTGGACCGGGCCAGTAGGTTTCTCAGGGAAAAGATCAAGAAAGATCCCGGTGAAGAGCAGCTTTATTCCGTACTGAGCCAGCTTTACGTGGACCATAGGCGTTACCAGGATGCGGAAAGCGTCGTGAAGGAAGGGCTCTCCCGCCATCCTGACAGTGAGAGGATAGAATTCCAGCTCGGCGCCGTCTATGAGCGGAAGAAGCAGTTCGATCGCGCGGAAGCGACGTTCAAGAAAATCCTTGGGCGCAATGCTAGGCATGCCGGGGTTCTCAACTATTTGGGATATATGCTGGCCGAGCAGGATGTGCGTCTGGAAGAGGCCCTTGGTTACATCAAGAGGGCTGTCGAGATCGACCCTTACAACGGCGCCTATCTGGATAGCCTTGGTTGGGCTTACTTCAAGCTCAATGAGTTGGAGCTGGCGGAGATCAACCTGAGAAGCGCGGCTCGATTGAACGGGCCGGATGCGACCATCTACGATCATCTGGGAGACCTCTATTACAAGCTGGGAGAATATGACAAAGCGAGCAAGTATTATAAACAGTCGCTCTTTTCCGCCGAAGAGAAAGAAGAATCAAAAAGAGTCCGTGCAAAACTAAGCGACCTGAAAGAGTTCCTCTCTCAGAAGCGTTAGTGTCCTGTCCCATAAATAACATGTCATTTGCGGAGGGAACTTTGAGCCGAGATCGCGAAGCGAGGAGGAGGCGATGCAGAGGCATCGTGAGGGGATGCGGTGGCATCGTCGACGAGGAGCGACAAAGAGATCGGCCAAAGTTCCATCCGCCCTGCGGGTTGCGGGGCGGAACAGCCCTGCTTCTTTGTTGCTCCTCCTCGCCGATGCCTAGCATCGACTCGTCGTCACGCCTCGAATCAGAAACCGTTTCGCCCGCAACAAATGGCATGTTATTTATGGGACAGGACACTAGCCGGGGAGGAGGCGTTCAGGTACCCCAGCCGGCTCAGGTGTCTCTCCTTATGTAGTGGGGATTGTGATCCTGGATCGGGCTCGCCGGTGTTGTGCGCTTTGTGCCACCCACGGGATGTCACGTCAACTGGCCCTTCCGTGCTTCGCCAAGATCAACTGGGTCCTGAAAATACTTGGCAGGCGAAGTGATGATTATCACGAGCTGAGGACCGTCTACCAAACTGTTGATCTAAGCGACCAGATGGTTCTCGAGGCCTGCTCTGAGGACACCATTGAATTGCAGGTGTCCGGGCGCTCGGTAGCCGAGGAAAAGAATAATCTCGTCTATCGAGCTGCGGATCTGTTGAGGAATGCAGTGGGTCGACCTGCTGGAGTGAGAGTCCACCTGGAAAAGAGGATCCCGGTAGGTGGAGGGCTGGGTGGTGGGTCCAGTAACGCGGGCACGGCATTGCTGGGCCTGAACCAGCTCTGGGATTGTCGCTTGAGTATGAGCCAACTGGCCGAACTGGGCGCGGAATTGGGGTCGGATGTTCCTCACTTTCTCTGGGGTGGAATCACTCTAGGACGAGGCAGAGGTGAAGAAGTTACTCCGTGGCCCGACCGGTTGCCGGAGCAGAAGCTTCTCCTTTTGTACCCGAACCTGGAGATCTCTACTCGTGAGGCCTATTCGCTTGGAGAATGGGATGCTTGCCCTGCGCCGGAGGAGTTGACAAGGGAGGACCCTGATACTAAAATCATCCGCTTTTGCGAGGCGGTCGAAGAGGAAAAGAACGCCTTCGCTTATGTGGAGAACGACTTTGAAGGTCCTCTCCTGGATGTGCATCCGATTTTGGCTGAAGCAGCACGTGGCCTGAAGAATGCAGGATGCGAGCGTGTGCTGCTGTGCGGCAGCGGCTCAACGCTGCTGGGTTTGGCCGAGGCAGGCCAGCTGGAAGAAGCCGCACGAGAAGCTGTGGAGAGGAAACTAGGAGAAGTCTTTCTTTGTCATACTCTTTCTCGGCAGCAATATTGGAACCACCTTGGAAATTGTGGTTTGGACATCCCTCCAGTGTCCTGACCCATACTGAAGAGATGCCTGATCTAAGAGTTTTTTCCGGCACCGCTCACCCCTCCCTTGCTCAGGAGATTGCTGCCCATCTGGGCGTGCAGCTGGGAGCAGCCAGTCTGAAGCGCTTCAGTGACGGTGAGATCAACTTTCAGATCCTGGAAAACGTCCGTGGACAGGATGTATTCCTCATTCAGCCTAGCTGTCCTCCCGTGAATGAGAACCTCATGGAGTTGTTGATTATGATCGATGCTTTCAAGAGGTCCTCCGCCCGACGCATCACCGCTGTGATGCCCTACTACGGCTATGCTCGTCAAGATCGTAAGGATAAACCGCGCGTGCCTATTTCAGCCAAGCTGGTGGGAGATGTACTCTCTGCTGCGGGGGCCAACCGACTGTTGACCGTGGATCTACATGCGGGCCAGATCCAGGGATTCTTCAATATCCCTGTGGATCATCTTTTTGCCACTCCCGTTATACTGGATTACATCAGTCGAGAGGGGATGAGCGAGTTGACGATCGTCTCCCCGGACGCAGGAGGAGTGGAACGCGCCCGCGCTTACGCTAAGCGACTCAACGCCAGTCTGGCGATTATCGACAAGCGCCGAGAGGCTGACAATGAGGCGGAAATCATGAATATTGTCGGTGATGTTGAGGGCCGCAACGTTGTCATTGTGGATGATATGATCGATTCGGCTGGAACTATGGTAAGGGCCAGTGAGGCGTTGCGTCGCAAAGGTGCCCACCGTATTATGGCCGCCGCCACCCATCCGGTGCTCTCCGGCCCAGCGCTTGGCAGGATCGAAGAATCCGATCTTGAGCAGATTATTGTGACCAACACCATTCCCCTGGGCGAGGAGAGGAACAGTCCCAAGATCAAGATGCTCAGTGTGGCGAATCTTTTGGGCGAAGCGATTCGATCGATACACGATGAAACGTCAGTCAGTAAGCTGTTTGTCTAGGAGCCTGTCCGAGTAATGGGTTGCGGTTGCGAGCATGGGGCTTGCGAGTAGAGGTCGCGAAGAGAGGAGGAGGCGATGCAGTGGCATCGTCGAGTCGATGCGGTAGCATCGGCGACGACGAACGACAAAGAGATCGTCCGCAACCCCCATGCTCCCTTCGGGTTACAGGAGGAGTCCGCCCATCTGCTTTGTTCTGGCTCCTCGACGATGCCCGAGCATCGCCTGCGTCGCCACGCCTCGCATCTGGACTGACGGCGCCTGTAACGCAATCCGAACCATTATTCGGACAGGCTCCTAGCCTGCATTTCTCACCCCACCTCTACTGCAACGTCGTCGCCTTCACCTGAGCGAAGTGAAGAAATGATCCGTCTGGACTGCGTTGTGCTCCGTCGGCCTCCTCGACGTACCGCAAGAGTACGCCTGCGGGGGCCTCGGTCGCAACGCCTTGTCCAGCCGGCCCTTCCGCCGTTTGACACGAGTGTCTCGACACAAGTGTCTTCGCTACGACCGAGACTGTCCTGGGTTTAGTTGAAAGTTGAGAGGCGGTTCGTCCGACCGACTCGTTAGAATCGGGTTGGTCAACAACCTTTTAAGGAGGAACCGCCATGAAGAAATCATATCGAATTGTCACCCGGAAGAACAGTCAGGGGCTGGCTGATTATCTGGTCCAGAACGGGCAACTGTTGCTCCCGATGGTGGAGCTGATCGAAGCCTCCCGGATGGCCATTGACGAGTTGATCGACATCCTGGGGCGAGCGAGCATGGAAGCGGTCTTGCAGCTTTCTGCCCGAAGTGTCGCCGGCGAAAAGCAACAAGGGCGCCCAGGCAAGCAGATCGTTTGGTACGGCACTCAGCCAGGGCGAGTCAGACTTTCGGAGCGGCAAGTGCGGGTTCGAAAGCCACGGCTGCGCAAGAAAGGCCAAGGTCGAGGCGGGGAGGTGGAGATCCCCGCCTATGAGGCGATCAACCGTAACGGGGAGCTGGGCAGCCGCATGCTGGAGATCTTGACGTGCAACGTTTCCACGCGCCACTACAGCCGCGTGATCCCCCAGATGGCCGACACGGCGGGAGTCAGCAAATCGTCCGTGAGCCGTCAGTTCATTGAGCAGAGCGGCCAGCAGCTGGAGCAGCTGGCCGAGCGACACTTTGATGACGTTGAGTTTCTGATCATCTACATCGACGGCCTGGTCTTTGGCGAGCACCACGTGATCTGTGCCGCCGGCGTGGACTCGGAGGGCCAAAAGCACGTGCTGGGGCTGCGGGAAGGGGCCAGTGAAAACGCCGCCACCGCACCTCCTTGCTGGAAGACCTGGTGGAGCGAGGCCTGGATTCCGGGCGACGCTATCTGTTTGTGATTGACGGCTCCAGGGCCCTGCGATGTGCCATTGACAAGGTCTTTGGCAAGGGCAGTCCGGTGCAGAGATGTCGTCGTCATAAGATTCGCAACGTGTGCGATCGATTGCCGGACGATCTGGCCGAGCAAGTCAAGTCAGTGATGCAGGCTGCTTATCGGCTGCCCTGGGAAGAAGGGAGGGTTCGGCTCAGAAAGCAGGCGGAGTGGCTCGAAGGGCTGCATCCCGAAGCGGCAGCTAGCCTGCGAGAAGGTCTGGAAGAGACCTTCACCATCAATCGACTCGAGTTGTCTTCCTCCCTGCGCTTGTGTCTGGCCAGCACCAACCTGATTGAAAGCCCTCACTCTGGCGTGAGGATGCGGACCCGCCGAGTGAGCCGCTGGAAAGATAGCCAGATGGTGCTGCGCTGGGCCGCCTCAGCCTTCCTGGAGACGGAGAAGAACTTCCGGCGCATCCAGGGCTACCAGGACCTCTGGATGCTGAAAGCCAAACTCAGAGACGAGGTTTCTATGGACGCCAAACGAAAGGTGGCTTAAGATCGTGCTCAACCTGAACCGCCCTTCACTTTCAACTGAGTTTGGGGCAGCCTCCTACGACCCGGTGTGAGAAATGCGGGCCATAGGGGCCCCGGTTGGGCTACAATAGGGCATTCGATCTTCGGTAGCGGAAAACAATGTCGAATCTTGTGGTTGAGGCAGAAGTAAGAGACAGCTTCGGCAAGAATGCAAGCCGGAGGCTGCGTATGCAGGGTAGGATCCCGGGCGTTGTCTACGGTCAGGGTCTCCAAACCATCGCCGTCATGGTGGATCCAAAAGAACTCCGCAGCATCCTTCACTCTGAAAGTGGGCAGAACACGATCTTCAAGCTCAGTATCGACGGCGACTCCAGAGACGTTCTGATTAAGGACTACCAGCTGGATCCAGTTCTGGGTGGTATGGTCCATGCGGATTTTCAGGCAATCACCATGGACAGGGTTATGCTTTTCGAGGTACCGGTCGAGGTGGTGGGAACTCCCGAGGGGGTCAAGGAAGGAGGAGTGCTGGACCTGGTGCTGCGGGAGGTGAGGGTAGAGTGTCTGCCCGGTAATGTACCCGACCGGATCCACGTGGATGTGGCAGATCTGGAAATTGGTGATTCCATCAGAGTAGAATGGCTGCAGGTAGATACATCCAAGGTTACCGTCGTTTCCGAACCCGAGTTTGTGGTCGTCACGGTGGTACCACCGCATGTGGAGAAGGAACCGGAGGTCGTGGCAGAAGAGGAGCCGGAGCTGGAACCGGAGGTAATCAAAAAAGGCAAACCGGAAGAGGGAGAAGAAGAAGAGAAGCAGTCCAAAACAGAGGCGGCAGGAGAGGCTGCACAGGAGTAGTTCCTCGTGTATCTGGTCGCCGGTTTGGGAAACCCGGGTCCCCGATACCGGCAAAACCGGCACAACGTTGGGTTCATGCTGGTCGATCGAATCGCACAGCAGGCCGGGCAGAGTCTCGATCTCGCTCTCCCCAGATCGGTCACCTGCTCGTTGCAGCAGGCGGATGAACGGGTGATCTTGGCTAAGCCGCAAACGTTCATGAACCTGAGTGGTGAGGCGGTTCTTGAGCTTCTTCGCCATCACCCTGTTGATCTGTCTCAGCTTCTTATCGTCTATGACGATATCGATCTCCCCCTGGGGAAAATTCGGATTCGCCCCTCGGGCAGCTCTGGGGGACAAAGAGGTATGGAGTCCATCATTCAGGCTCTGGGGACCCAGCAAGTGCCTCGTCTGCGAATTGGGATCTCACAGGACCATCCACCGGAAGATTATTCGGAATACGTTCTGAGTGATTTTGACAAGGAGGAAAGAGTAGTTCTGAATGAAGTGTTCGACCGGGCAGTGCTGGCGATTGAGACGACTCTTTCCGCAGGTCTGGAACAGGCCATGACGCTGTACAACTCGCCCGCAGGCTAGCCCGTTTGGGTCATTGGGATCTGGGATTTCGAATTTTTTTTCGAGTTTAAAATGTTTCCCATAAGGACGAACAGATGACGAGTTATAGCTACCTGTTTCCCGCCGTGGCTCTGCTCGGGTTGGCCTGCGCAGGCTGGATTTATTTTTCCATCAAAAGGATCAAGGTCAGCAGTGAGTTGATGGTCGAGATTTCTGAAGCCATCCATCGGGGAGCCATGGTGTTCCTGCGTCGTGAATATACGATTCTTGCCCTCTTTGTGGCCGTGGTCTTCCTTCTTCTCTACAGCGCCGTTTCTACCTGGACGGCGATCGCTTTCCTCTCCGGAGCTCTGAGCTCCGTGCTGGCAGGCTTCTTCGGAATGAAGGCGGCCACTCGGGCTAACGTTCGAACCTCTCAGGCGGCCCGTGATTCTGGGATTGCCCAAGCACTCCATGTCGCTTTTTCTGGTGGAGCAGTTATGGGTCTTTCCGTGGCTAGTCTAGGTTTGCTGGGGCTCGGGGCTGCCTACATTCTTTACCTGCGGGGAACAATTGAAGCCAGCGACATTACCGGTTATGCCATGGGGGCCAGCTCCATTGCGCTTTTTGCCCGCGTCGGTGGGGGCATCTTTACTAAGTCAGCCGACGTGGGAGCCGACCTGGTGGGAAAAGTGGAGAAGGGTATTCCTGAGGATGACCCTCGAAACCCGGCGACGATTGCCGACAACGTGGGCGATTGCGTTGGAGATACAGCCGGGATGGGAGCGGACATTTTCGAAAGTTACGTCGGATCCGTGGTGGCCACCATGGCTATCGCATCCTCAGGTGCCTCCAAAATACTGAATATCACCATGGAGAACCGGATGCTGTACTTTACTTTGCCCATCCTGATCATCGCCATCGGGCTGATCTCCTCGCTGGCCGGTGTCGCTTCCATGCGTGTGTTGCGCAAACTGGGTCCGGCAGCTGCACTTAGGAACTCGACCTATGTCAGCGCCCTGTTGCTTCTGCTTGGAACCTTTCTTGTAGTCAACGCGATGAATCTGGAAATCGGAATCTTCTATGCGGTTCTGCTGGGTGCGATCGCGGGTATCGTGATTGGCCTTCTTACAGAATGGTATACCTCGGGAAGGCCCATCCAGCACATTGCCAACTCCTGCAGGACAGGGGTTGCCACCAACATCATCTCGGGACTGGCGGTAGGAATGCAGTCGACCGTTCTGCCCGTTTTGACCATCTGTGGAGCCATCTTGATCTCCTACAACTACGCCGGTCTTTATGGGATCAGCATTGCCGCCGTGGGAATGCTGGCCACGGTCGGGATCACGATGTCAGTGGATGCGTATGGTCCCATTGCCGACAACGCTGGTGGGATTTCTGAGATGAGCCGTCTAGGTCCGGAAACTCGCAAAATTACCGACAGCCTGGACGCTCTGGGGAACACCACGGCGGCCATGGGAAAGGGTTTCGCAATCGGATCGGCTGCTTTGACTGCGCTGGCGCTTTTTTCGGCCTATACAAAAACCGTCGGTCTGACGACGTTGGACCTGATCCACCCTTCGGTCATTGTAGGCCTGTTCATCGGCGGTATTTTGCCCTTCTTCATCGCGGATCGAACCATGTCTTCAGTCGGAAAGGCTGCCTTTAAGATGGTAGAGGAAGTGCGCCGCCAGTTCCGGGAGATTCCGGGTCTGATGGAGGGCACCGCCAAGCCCGATACCGCTCGCTGTGTGGATATCTCCACTCGAGCCGCTCTCAAAGAGATGATTCTGCCCGGGATGACCGCGCTGGTCTCCCCCGTCGTGATCGCTGTCCTGCTGGGTCCTCAGGGCTTGGGTGGAATGCTTGCCGGTGCCACACTGACGGGTATTCTCCTGGCCTTGTTCATGTCCAACTCGGGAGGGGCGTGGGATAACGCGAAAAAGCTCATCGAGGAGGGATTTTTGGGTGGCAAGGGGTCCGAGGCGCATAAGGCGGCTGTTGTAGGGGACACGGTGGGAGACCCTTTCAAGGATACCAGCGGTCCATCCATGAACATTTTGATCAAGCTCATGTCGGTTGTGTCGTTGGTCATCGCCCCCCTAATCAGGTGATGGCGGAACCGCGGATTACACAGATTGCGAATTGATGCGGATCAATATCCGCGAACATCTGTGATGATCGAAGTGATCCTTGGGCCGAGAAATAGAGAGGATGTGCTAGAATGAACGCCCTTTTGGTCGAGGGAGAAGAGAGTTCATGAGAAGATACGAGGTTGTTTTTGTTCTCGCCCCTACGCTGAGTGACGAGGAAGTAGACGAGATCACCGAAGGCTTCAGCAAAACAGCGGGAGAAAGCGGTGCCCAAGTGGTGGAAGTGAACAAATGGGGAAAGAGGCGTCTCGCTTTCCCCGTGGAAAAGCACAGGGAAGGAATCTACGTTCTGCTCACCTTGGAAGAGACAGCCGCCATGGCAGTGGCTGAGTTGGAAAGAAGATTCAAGGTCACCGATTCGGTGATACGCTTCCTTTCAATTCGGACGGATTTGGATCTTAAACGGGCCGCGAAGTTTCAAGCCCGGCGAAAGCTGAAGAAGGGGAAACGAGCTGCTAGGGCTGCCCTTCCTAAACCGCAGCAGGATGTTGTCCAAGTGCAGGCGGACGAAGGGTAAGCTATGGTGAGGCGAAGAAAGTATTGCAAATTCTGCTCCGACAAGATTGATTACATCGACTATAAGGATATCAAGATGCTGGGGCAGTTTGTGCCCGAGCGCGCCAAGATTCTCCCCCGCAGGATTTCTGGTGTCTGCGCTCCCCACCAGCGCAAGTTAGCTCGAGCGCTGAAACGATCCCGCCACCTGGCCCTGCTCCCCTACGTCGCTGAATAGCCTGAAAACCACTGCAGAGCGCAAAGAGGAAATCGATGCAAGTGATTTTGATTGATGATGTCTTCAATCTAGGCAAGCGCGGTGACGTTGTCCGGGTCGCCGACGGGTATGGCCGAAATTATCTCATCCCCAAACGTCTGGCTGTTGCAGCAAGCCCCGAGAACCTCAAGATGATTGAGCAGCAGCGGGTTGTTCTGGCCAAGAAGGAAGCCAAGGACAAGGAAGGGGCTCAGCTTCTGGCTGGGGAACTGGAACAACTACACCTGATCGTTTCCCGCAAAGCAGGGGAAAACGGTGTCCTGTTCGGGTCCGTGAACTCCAGGGATGTAGCTGTTCTGCTTGAGCAGGAAGGGATTCAGCTGGATCGTCGAAAGATCAATTTGCACGAGCCCATTAAGCGTATCGGCAACTACAGGCTTGAAATTCTTCCCCACAGCGATGTGATGGCAGAGCTGCTCCTCTCCGTTCTGGTGGAAACTGATGAGTCCCTGACTCGAGTCAAGAAGAAAGACGAGGAAAGTGACCGGCTCATGGCGGAACTAGAGGCCACGATCAAGGAAATCGAGCAGCTGAGCAGAAAGCAGGTGCCGGAAAAGATAGAAAGCTCCGAACCTGAAGTGGAAGAACCTTCCTCACCGCCCCGGGAATGAAAAACGTGGTGCCCGGCGATCTTGCAGATTAAGTACTCCCTTTCATAAATACGGTAACGTATGCGGATGGGGCTTGCGAGCCGAGGTCGCTTCGTGACGAGCGGTGATGAGAAATGCAGGCTAGGATCGATAAAACCGGTAGTATCAAGATCTACAGTCAGCTTCCCTTCTACCGCAAGAAAATTCAGAAAGATTCGAAGGGCTTTCCTGCACACACGGATGATGCATAAGGTTTCGTAGCAAAGACACTCGTCTTACATTCCGCACTTCTCGAGGGTGATTTGGTGATTGTGTAACCGATTGGTCCTTCATGGGTTGTGGGGTTTTTCAGCTTCCATGAGGCGCACGGTTTCGGTCTCCCAACGGCGCAAGAGACGTCGGACGGTCCGGTAGTTGGCAAGCGCCTTTCGCAGGAGGGCCGCCTGCTGGGGAGAGATCATCCGGTGGACCTGTTTCCCCTCGCTCATGCATCCCCACTCGTAGTAGGGGCCATGGCGGGCTCGGGGATCCCGAAAGCAGCGGCAGTTGACTTTGCCGCAGACCTTCTTCCTCTTCACCAAGGTTCCGGAACACAGACAGTCGAGTTGTCCGATCTGTTGCTGGATCCGGGCGATCCGGTCGAGGGCACGACTGCGGACTCGATCGAGGTGTTTTCCAGATCTGGATTTTGTCATATCTGTCTATTATATTAGCGACAGATATGGGTCGGGTGCAAGGCTTATTATCCCGGGGCTCCTTTGGGCTCCGGACGGAGCGGCTGGGGCCGCTTCCCATCGTGAATCACTTCCTGTCCCGCATGGGTCTGGGCGAGATCCTGCAACGCCACGTCCCGACCCAGGATCGCCGGGTCACCCTATCCTATGCCTTAGGGCTCGGCCTGCTGCGCTCGATCCTGGTGGAGCGGGAGCCGATCTATCGCCAGCAGGAGACCGTGCGCACGTTTGCGCCGGAGATGTATGCCCTGCACCCGGAGGGGGTGGATCAGGTGAGCGACGACCGCATCGGCAGAGCGCTGGACCGGCTCTTCGATGCGGACCGCGCGGCCTTGCTCACCGAAGTGGTGATCGCCGTCGCGAAGCGCTTCGAGGTCCGCTGCGACGAGCTGCACAATGACTCCACCACCATCCGTTTCACGGGGCAGTACCGCCGCGCCCAGGGCCGACGGATGCGGGGCCAGCGAGCGCCCTTCATCACCTACGGCTACTCGAAAGATCATCGGCCCGACCTCAAGCAGTTGCTCTTTTCCCTCACGGCCAGCGCGGACGGCGGGGTCCCGGTGCAGTTCCGGTGCAGCGATGGGAACACCAACGACTCGGTGACCCACATCAAGACTTGGAAGGCCCTGCGGGCCGTGGCCGGTCGGCCCGACTTCCTGTATGTGGCCGACTCCAAGCTGTGCAGCCGGGAAAACATGGACTACATCTATCGGCGCGCAGGGCGGTTTGTCACGGTCCTTCCCCGCTCCCGGCTCGAGGATGGAGAGTTTCGCAAGTGGATTCAGACCCACGAGCCCGAGTGGGAGAAGGTCTGGGATCGTCCCAACCCGCGGCGCAAAGGGGGTCCCCGGGACCGATGGTATGTCTGCCGCGCACCGCTCCCTTCGCGGGAAGCCTGGCCGGTGACCTGGGTCTTCAGCACCTTGCTCGCCCTGCGGCAGGAGCAGAGCCGGCGCGAGCAGCTGGCCGCCGCGCAGGAAGAGCTGTCGGATCTGAAGGAACGCCTCCGCAGTCCGAAGTCGCGCCTGCGCAAGGCTTCCGAGGTCGACCAGAGGGTCGAGGAGATTCTCCAGCGCCGTCAGCTGGCCCGCTATCTCCGCGTCCGGCGCCTGCGACGGGAAGAGCACACCTTCCGGCAGTTGCGCCGAGGACGGCCCGGATCCCAGACGCCCTACCGCAGGATCACGCGCCGGCGCTGGGATCTGGAGTGGAAGCTGGAGCAGGCGGCGATCGACTACGACCGGAAGAGTGACGGGATGTACCCGCTTTTGAGCAACGATCGGTCCCTCCCCGCTCCGCAAGTCCTCCAAGCCCACAAGGGCCAACCCGCGATCGAGAAACGTTTCCAGCAGATCAAGACCGTGCACGAGATCGCCCCGGTCCTGCTCAAGAACGAGGGCCGGATCGAAGCGCTCTTTACCCTCTACTTCCTCGCGCTCCTGGTCCAGGCTCTGATCGAGCGCGATCTGCGCCGGGCCATGAAACGAGAGAAGATCCCGCAACTGCCCCTCTACCCCGAGGAGAGACAATCGAAACGGCCGACCACCGAACAGGTGCTGCGACTCTTCAGCCTCACGGAACGCCACACCCTCCTGCGGGCCGGTCAGGTCGTGCAGGTCTTCCCTCCCGAATTGACGGCCTTGCAAAAGCAGATCCTGGCACTCCTCCATGTCCCCGAGCGTGCCTTCCGGCCTCCCCTACAGGCAGGAAAGAAAATCCCCAGATAATACGGTCGAGAAGTGCGGAATGTAAGGTTCGTGTCTCGTGACGAGCCGTGATGAGAAATGCAGGCTAGCTTCCTTTCGTGATGGCGCGGTGCACCTTTTGATCTATAGTAGATGGACATGGCCACGCAGATCGATACCTCTCTGGAAAAAGGCCTTCCCCAAAATCTCGAGGCGGAACGAGCGGTCCTGGGTGCCCTCCTTCTCGACAACGGGTTGTTCGATCAGGCGGTGGAGATCCTGACGCCCGAGGATTTCTACCAGGAAGGTCACCGTAAGATCTTTTCCAAGATGAGGTTTCTTTACGCGGATTCACGGGCCGTCGACCTGCTCACTTTACGAGAAGAGTTGCAGAAAGACAGTGAGTTGGAGGTAATTGGGGGTGTTGCCTATCTCGCCTCTCTGCTGGACGGCGTACCCCGCATCTCCAACCTCGAACACTACGCGCGAATCGTCAAAGAAAAATCCCTGATCAGGAAGCTCATCCACTCCGCCAATGAGATTCTAATTCGAGGCTTTTCCAATGAAGAAAATGCGGCCGATCTCCTGGAGGCGGCCGAGAAGGCGGTTTTTGAAATCAGTCAGGAGGAAACCCAGACAGGTTTTGTCAATTTCCGGGAGCTGCTGGCAACAACTTACAAACATATCGAGTCCCTTTATCAGCGCAAGGAGTTGCTCACCGGGGTTGCCACAGGGTTCGTTGAATTGGATCGTCTCACCTCGGGTTTGCAGCCCTCCGATTTGATCGTCGTTGCGGCTCGGCCGGGTCTGGGAAAAACGAGTTTCGCCCTCAACATTGCGCAGCACGCGGGGCTGCAGCAGGGGAAAGTCGTGGGCCTGTTCAGTCTGGAAATGGCGTCCCAGCAGCTGGCGATTCGAATGCTGTGTGCCGAAGCCCGAACCGATGGCCACAAGGTGCGGTCCGGTTACCTGAGCAAGGAAGACTGGCGGCGCCTGGCCGAGGCCATGAGCAGCTTATCCCAGGCGCGGGTCTTTATCGATGATACCCCGGGTTTGTCTATCCTGGAGATGCGCTCGAAGGCGCGACGTCTCAAGATCGAGCACGGCTTGGATCTGCTCGTCGTTGATTACCTTCAGCTCATGACTGGTGCTTCAAGGGGACGAGTACGCTTTGAGAATCGCCAGCAGGAAATCTCAGCCATCAGCAGCGGCCTCAAGGCCTTGGCCAAGGAATTGAATGTTCCCCTGATTGCTGTTTCCCAGCTGAGCCGGGCGCCCGAGCAGCGTCCGGGCAGGCATCAACCCCAATTGTCCGATCTACGAGAGTCTGGATCCATCGAGCAGGATGCCGACCTGGTTCTGTTTATCTATCGAGAAGACTTCTACAAGAAAGACGAGGAACTGACTGATGAGCCAGGGGTGGCCCAGATCATCATCGGCAAGCAGCGCAACGGGCCCCTGGGTACCGTAAAGCTCGCCTTCGTCGACCAGTGGACCAAGTTTGAGAACCTGGCTCGCGAAAGGGATTGAGTTTGAAGGCTCACCCTGTTTGGCGAGCGTATCACCATGTTGCCCGCCGCTGTTACCCGCGCCCCCCTGCGTCGGCATCTTGCACTGGTCAGAGAAACGCATCGACGAGTCCATCATCCAGCGTGCGGTCAAGGAGGCCGTGACCCGAGCTCGCCTGACCAAGCGCGCCAGCTGCCACACGTTCCGTCACTCGTTTGCGACACATCTTCTGGAGGACGGCTACGACATTCGCACAGTGCATGAACTACTCGGGCGCAAGGATGTGAGAACAAGGAGGCTGCCCCAAACTCAGTTGAAAGTGAAGGGCGGTTCAGGTTGAGCACGATCTTAAGCCACCTTTCGTTTGGCGTCCATAGAAACCTCGTCTCTGAGTTTGGCTTTCAGCATCCAGAGGTCCTGGTAGCCCTGGATGCGCCGGAAGTTCTTCTCCGTCTCCAGGAAGGCTGAGGCGACCCAGCGCAGCACCATCTGGCTATCTTTCCAGCGGCTCACTCGGCGGGTCCGCATCCTCACGCCAGAGTGAGGGCTTTCAATCAGGTTGGTGCTGGCCAGACACAAGCGCAGGGAGGAAGACAACTCGAGTCGATTGATGGTGAAGGTCTCTTCCAGACCTTCTCGCAGGCTAGCTGCCGCATCGGGATGCAGCCCTTCGAGCCACTCCGCCTGCTTTCTGAGCCGAACCCTCCCTTCTTCCCAGGGCAGCCGATAAGCAGCCTGCATCACTGACTTGACTTGCTCGGCCAGATCGTCCGGCAATCGATCGCACACGTTGCGAATCTTATGACGACGACATCTCTGCACCGGACTGCCCTTGCCAAAGACCTTGTCAATGGCACATCGCAGGGCCCTGGAGCCGTCAATCACAAACAGATAGCGTCGCCCGGAATCCAGGCCTCGCTCCACCAGGTCTTCCAGCAAGGAGGTAGCGGTGGCGGCGTTTTCACTGGCCCCTTCCCGCAGCCCCAGCACGTGCTTTTGGCCCTCCGAGTCCACGCCGGCGGCACAGATCACGTGGTGCTCGCCAAAGACCAGGCCGTCGATGTAGATGATCAGAAACTCAACGTCATCAAAGTGTCGCTCGGCCAGCTGCTCCAGCTGCTGGCCGCTCTGCTCAATGAACTGACGGCTCACGGACGATTTGCTGACTCCCACCGTGTCGGCCATCTGGGGGATCACGCGGCTGTAGTGGCGCGTGGAAACGTTGCACATCAAGATCTCCAGCATGCGGCTGCCCAGCTCCCCGTTACGGTTGATCGCCTCATAGGCGGGGATCTCCACCTCCCCGCCTCGACCTTGGCCTTTCTTGCGCAGCCGTGGCTTTCGAACCCGCACTTGCCGCTCCGAAAGTCTGACTCGCCCTGGCTGAGTGCCGTACCAAACGATCTGCTTGCCTGGGCGCCCTTGTTGCTTTTCGCCGGCGACACTTCGGGCAGAAAGCTGCAAGACCGCTTCCATGCTCGCTCGCCCCAAGATGTCGATCAACTCGTCAATGGCCATCCGGGAGGCTTCGATCAGCTCCACCATCGGGAGCAACAGTTGCCCGTTCTGGGCCAGATAATCAGCCAGCCCCTGACTGTTCTTCCGGGTGACAATTCGATATGATTTCTTCATGGCGGTTCCTCCTTAAAAGGTTGTTGACCAACCCGATTCCAACGAGTCGGTCGGACGAACCGCCTCTCAACTTTCAACTAAACCCGGGACAGTCTCAGAACAAGATTTACACCCACGTCTTGAACCAGGGACCGAAGGGCGTTCGGAGCCCCATGAGACCACACCCCGAACCGGTAATATGTGGATCAGTGTAAGCGTTCTGCTCCGAGCGGCGTGTTCAGCGGAACTCGTTGCCAGTAAGCTAATTAGGGAGGTCCTTTCGCCGATTTCTTCTTGCGTCTTATGCCGGCAACGGTGATACTATGCTGGTCAGTATATTCACTGTTAGACCTTGACAATTGCGTATGAAAGACGCACTAGAGGATATTCGATCGAAGCTTGTTCAGGGCGCATATTCCAACGAGGAGCATGTTCGTCTTTCACTGGTTGCCCGCGTACCTCAGAGCCTGGGTTGGAATATCTGGAACCCACTGGAGGTAAATTCTGAGTTTCCTGCCGTTCACGAGGAAGACCAAACTCGTGTCGACCTTGCTCTGTTTCTTCACACGATTTCTCCGACCGTGTTTATTGAAGTGAAGGGGGTTGGAAAACTAAATGGGGACATAGGAAACGTGGAGTGGCAGCTAAGGGATTATAATCGCAATAATACGGCGCCGTTTTCAATTATCACTGACGGACAGAGGTGGCGATTTTATTACTCCCAGACGGGAGGAGAATTTTCGCAGAAGTGTTTCAAGGTTGTTGATATCGTCGATGACGACATTGACGGTGTGGAGATGTTCTTTTCGGCATTTTTATCAAAAAGAGAAATAGAAAACGGTAATGCCCAGCGTGATGCAGAGAACTATCTGAAACTTAATCAGAAGCAGCGGGCCATGGAGGACGCATTACCCAAGGCGCGCCGTAGGGTTCAGGAACCACCCTTTCCGAGTTTGCCGCAGGCCATGGCAGAACTGATGCGTGCTGCTGGCTTCTCGGTGACCCTTGATGAGGCTTTGGAATTCATTACGAAGGCGAATACTGAAGTAGTGGCTTTTCCCGAAACAGTATTTCAGACAAGGCAGCCGTCGCCGTCACCTTCTATTGCCAAGGTGCCTCAATTCGGAGTGAAAGAGCGGGAATACATTCGGACTTATCGTGATATGCTCCGCAGCTTGGACAGTCTGCCTTCTCGGATGCTCAAGTTCATTTCGGACGCGGGTGTTATCATGTGGCGCGATCTTAAGAAAGCCTGTGTTCGGCAGCTTGGCTGCAAGAGCGAAACTTCGGGGAGCGTTAGCGCCTCGCTGCGGGTACTGGAGCTCGATGGTTACGTATCGGTTGATGGGAAGGGCGACACCAAGCGTATTCGTGCTACCCCGACAGCAAAGTAGGTGGCGCTGCTGCTCAGACTTCTGGGCTACACTCCAGGCAACTTCGATATCCTTTTTTACTATGGGGATAAGCGCGGTGTCCGGTCGCAGTGAATCAGTTGAGGCCCCGCCGCCCAAGCAATGAAGCTGGCAGTCCGTGCATGCGAGGGGCGCCCCGGTTATCCGTCATGCGGCAGGTTGGCGCTGCCCGTCGCACGGCCTGCCTTACATTCCGCACTTCTCGACCGTATTATCTGGGGATTTTCTTTCCTGCCTGTAGGGGAGGCCGGAAGGCACGCTCGGGGACATGGAGGAGTGCCAGGATCTGCTTTTGCAAGGCCGTCAATTCGGGAGGGAAGACCTGCACGACCTGACCGGCCCGCAGGAGGGTGTGGCGTTCCGTGAGGCTGAAGAGTCGCAGCACCTGTTCGGTGGTCGGCCGTTTCGATTGTCTCTCCTCGGGGTAGAGGGGCAGTTGCGGGATCTTCTCTCGTTTCATGGCCCGGCGCAGATCGCGCTCGATCAGAGCCTGGACCAGGAGCGCGAGGAAGTAGAGGGTAAAGAGCGCTTCGATCCGGCCCTCGTTCTTGAGCAGGACCGGGGCGATCTCGTGCACGGTCTTGATCTGCTGGAAACGTTTCTCGATCGCGGGTGGGCCCTTGTGGGCTTGGAGGACTTGCGGAGCGGGGAGGGACCGATCGTTGCTCAAAAGCGGGTACATCCCGTCACTCTTCCGGTCGTAGTCGATCGCCGCCTGCTCCAGCTTCCACTCCGGACCCCAGCGCCGGCGCGTGATCCTGCGGTAGGGCGTCTGGGATCCGGGCCGTCCTCGGCGCAACTGCCGGAAGGTGTGCTCTTCCCGTCGCAGGGCGAGCAAGGTGCTGAAGACCCAGGTCACCGGCCAGGCTTCCCGCGAAGGGAGCGGTGCGCGGCAGACATACCATCGGTCCCGGGGACCCCCTTTGCGCCGCGGGTTGGGACGATCCCAGACCTTCTCCCACTCGGGCTCGTGGGTCTGAATCCACTTGCGAAACTCTCCATCCTCGAGCCGGGAGCGGGGAAGGACCGTGACAAACCGCCCTGCGCGCCGATAGATGTAGTCCATGTTTTCCCGGCTGCACAGCTTGGAGTCGGCCACATACAGGAAGTCGGGCCGACCGGCCACGGCCCGCAGGGCCTTCCAAGTCTCGATGTGGGTCACCGAGTCGTTGGTGTTCCCATCGCTGCACCGGAACTGCACCGGGACCCCGCCGTCCGCGCTGGCCGTGAGGGAAAAGAGCAACTGCTTGAGGTCGGGCCGATGATCTTTCGAGTAGCCGTAGGTGATGAAGGGCGCTCGCTGGCCCCGCATCCGTCGGCCCTGGGCGCGGCGGTACTGCCCCGTGAAACGGATGGTGGTGGAGTCATTGTGCAGCTCGTCGCAGCGGACCTCGAAGCGCTTCGCGACGGCGATCACCACTTCGGTGAGCAAGGCCGCGCGGTCCGCATCGAAGAGCCGGTCCAGCGCTCTGCCGATGCGGTCGTCGCTCACCTGATCCACCCCCTCCGGGTGCAGGGCATACATCTCCGGCGCAAACGTGCGCACGGTCTCCTGCTGGCGATAGATCGGCTCCCGCTCCACCAGGATCGAGCGCAGCAGGCCGAGCCCTAAGGCATAGGATAGGGTGACCCGGCGATCCTGGGTCGGGACGTGGCGTTGCAGGATCTCGCCCAGACCCATGCGGGACAGGAAGTGATTCACGATGGGAAGCGGCCCCAGCCGCTCCGTCCGGAGCCCAAAGGAGCCCCGGGATAATAAGCCTTGCACCCGACCCATATCTGTCGCTAATATAATAGACAGATATGACAAAATCCAGATCTGGAAAACACCTCGATCGAGTCCGCAGTCGTGCCCTCGACCGGATCGCCCGGATCCAGCAACAGATCGGACAACTCGACTGTCTGTGTTCCGGAACCTTGGTGAAGAGGAAGAAGGTCTGCGGCAAAGTCAACTGCCGCTGCTTTCGGGATCCCCGAGCCCGCCATGGCCCCTACTACGAGTGGGGATGCATGAGCGAGGGGAAACAGGTCCACCGGATGATCTCTCCCCAGCAGGCGGCCCTCCTGCGAAAGGCGCTTGCCAACTACCGGACCGTCCGACGTCTCTTGCGCCGTTGGGAGACCGAAACCGTGCGCCTCATGGAAGCTGAAAAAACCCACAACCCATGAAGGACCAATCGGTCACACAATCACCAAATCACCCTCGAGAAGTGCGGAATGTAAGTCCTGCAGCTGATTGCCAGCCGTTACCAGCCGAGGATCGGAACGCCTCTGGAAGCGAAAAATGCCGTAGAATGCTCAGGTGTTTGCCCGAATCCTGAAGCGCATGCGGGAATTGGTGCGTCGTGGACAGTTCGTCATGACGACCCATGCTGATGAAGAAGCTGATGCCGACGATTTTACGGTTTTCGATGTAGAGAGCGCCCTGCTGACCGGCGCAATTGTGGAGAAGCAGAAGGACAGGGAAACGGGAGAGCCAAAGTACGTGATCGAAGGCGAGACTATAAGTGGCCGACCAATTTCCGTTATCGCCAAGTTTGGCGCATCCGGGCAGATGCTGTATATTCTTACTGTACATGGCGAATAGCGGCAGGGAGCCCGTTTGCGAAAACTGTGGGCGATCTGACGCCCAGACTCGTCAAGTCACGCGCAGTTACGGCCGGGGCGCAAACCTCCTAGTGATCGAAAAGGTACCCGTTATTAGCTGTCCGCACTGTGGGGCCATTTATCTCACCGCAGAAACCCTACACGAAATCGCACGCATCAAGCTTCATCGGCGAAGCTTGGCCAAACGTCGCAACGTCGCAGTGGCTGAATTTGCTTAGTCGGGTATGATACGATGAGCTGGCTAACACTGATACGCCCCCCCCGTTGTCAACAGGGACACGACTCCTGAGTCCATTTTTGTTTCCGGTTGAGTAGGCCGGGGGAGTCTCACCCCCAGCCCCTCCAAGAACCGGACGTGAACCTCTCAGCTCATCCGGCTCCTATCACTCAAGCCACAAGGAAAGACTCCAAGACGCCAATGAATAAATAGATGCGGATTGGCACGGGCAATCTGGTCGAGGTAACGCCTCGCCCGTTGCCGATGCCCAGAAAATCTTTTGAGTTTCCTTCGCACCCACTGCACAAGATACCGGTTGAAGTTCCGCCACAGTTGACGCAGTGCCGACGCGTGGAAGCAACCATAGCAGGCTTGCCAACCACGGAGTTTCGGATTGAACATCTGAGACAGATCCAACAACGTCTTCTCGTTCTTGAGCTGGACATGCCAGCTACGCATGCATCGATTGATCTCCTTCTTCGAGGAGATACTGATCGCAGGAAGAAAGTTCGGGTGAACCTGCCCTTTCTTGTTCACACACCGTCGCGGACGGAAAGTGTAACCAAGGAAATCAAAGCTGATTCGCGAATGCTCTTCCAGGCGATTCACATCCTTGCGATAGACGATCGACGATTTGTCGGGATGGATCTCCAACCCACACTCACGGAAGCGTTCCGAGATAAGGCTCATCACGTATTCCGCCTGAGACTGGCTCTTGCAGTGCAGCAGCCCATCGTCGGCGTATCGACAAAATGGAACCCCCGGCAGTTGGCGTCTCACCCACGCGTCAAACGCGTAGTGCAAGAACAGATTTGCCAGAATAGGGCTCACAACTCCACCTTGCGGTGTGCCTTTGTCGCGCGCCTGTAGACTGCCGCCGGGCTGCTCAAGTGGAGCCTGCAACCAGCGCTCCACATACAACAACACCCAACGACACTGACAATGGTGGCGTAACGCCTTCATGAGCAGTTCGTGGTCAATGTTGTCGAACAGGGCGCGGATATCGAACTCCACCACCCAGTCATATCGCCAACACCGTTTCCGGGTGATGGCAATCGCGTCATGGGCAGACTTTCCCGGTCGATAGCCGAAAGAATCCTCATCGAACACCGGTTCCAGTATCGGCTCCAGGGCTTGCTTCACCACTGTCTGTGCGATTCGATCAGAGACCGCAGGCACTCCGAGAACACGCGTGCCCCCCGATTTCTTCGGGATTGGCACGGCTTTCACGGGTGGTGGAAAATAGCTCCCGGAGCACAGCCGGTTCCAGATTCGATAGAGGTTGTTCTTCAAGTTGTGCTCGAAGAGTTCAAGCGACTCGCCATCGACTCCTGCGGCACCTCCTTTGGACTTCACCTCCAAGTATGCTTGCCCTGCCAGCTTCTTACGAAACCCCAAATGGCTTTGCTACTTTCAAGGGCTCCTCCTGCCTAGCAGTTGGCCGCTTGTCTGTAGCCGAGTGACCAAGCCCCTTCGCTCCGCTGCCATTACGGCAGCCTCATCGCTACTACGAGCTTGTCCGCCCCTGGGCAACGCTTCGATACTGTCGGCCTCGCAGGTTCTCTGCTTGTGCCTTTCTCTTAGCATCGTTGCTCCAGGTTCCCGCAGTTCAACATGAGAGCCCAGATCAAGCTCACGCCACCTCTATGCCGGGTGCCACCTGACCAGTAGACAGGTTTCCGCCAGATTCGTCCCGGGGCAACACCAACTCCCCGGTTTCGACACCATCTCGTCCTTTCGGCACTTGAACGGTGGTTCACTTGTGTTCGTCTTCCTGATCCACACCTGATGCTTCTAGAGCACCTTTTCCGTAACGCTCACGACCGCGGCTTTTAACCACAGCCACTTACGGTGGTTTGCAACCTGCTCCTGCAAGCCGGTTGCGGGAGGCCTACTCCCATCTCTCACGCCGCTTGCTGCGGCACACTGAGATCGCTACCCTTCCTGTTCGTTCTCTGACTTCATTTCACAGTTCAGGTGCGGGTGGGATGGAGTCTGCAGCAAACACTTATCGAGGCTCGGTAACCGTAATCCCACCGGACACGAGGTCTGGGGGCGGCGTAGCGGCAGGAAAGGGCTCCTGGCTGCAGCCTCCCTCACCCATTTCGCTGAGAGGGGCCGGGTTGTTCCGGAGTTTGGAGACGAGACTCTCTTATTTAGAATTTCGGTTTTATAATTTAGGATTTGTTTGAAGTGCTTGGTGCTTGAGATTTCCCTCGTGGTTTCGTCAGAGAAGATCATGAATTGGCTGTTAGCCTAACTTCCGCGGTCCGCTGAGGGATTTTCACCTATTTTGCCTGCTCGGCGTCGGCAAGTCGTTTGTTTTCAGCGAGCGTCTTTCTGGATTGGCCAAATAGTGACTAATATTACTAAGTAAAGCACTGGATATGCCAGGTTTATATGGTATATGTAGTGATGAATGTACATCCGAAAAACCAGTCGCATCTACAAGGGCAAGGAATACGCGAACTACCTGCTGGTGGAGTCGGTTCAGACCCCCAAGGGACCGCGCCAAAGAACGATTTGCTCGCTGGGCAATCTGGCCCCGGCGCCTCGAGAACAATGGCGGGCCCTGGCGCATAAGCTGGAGTCGGCCTTGTGCGGCCAGCTTCCGCTGGAAGCTCCCGATGAAAAAACCCGAACCCTTCTCGAAAGGGCTGGGCGGGGCCGACAGCGGCGAGAACCCGAGCCAGCGGCAGAGCTGGTCACCGTCGATGCGGAGCGGATTGAATTGGAGCAGGCCCGGGAAGCCGGGCCCGTGCACGTCGGGCATCAGATGTGGCGGCGCTTGGGGATGGGCGAGATTCTCAGGCGTGCGGGCTTGTCGGAGCGCTCCTGCCGGTTGAGCGAAGCGATGACGCTCAACCGGCTGATCTGTCCGCTTTCGGAACGGGCCATGCCCGACTGGGTCCGTGGCACCGCGGCGGGGACATTCTGGGAGAGGACTTCCGCCCGCTGCAGGAGGATGCGCTCTATCGGAACCTGGATCGGCTACATCCGAATCGAGAGCCGATCGAGCGGGAGCTCATGGAGCGGGAGAGAGCGCTTTTCAACCTGCAAGAGACGGTCTATCTCTACGACCTGACGTCGACCTACTTTGAGGGTCAGGCGGAAGCCAACCCCCAGGCGAAGCGGGGCTACTCGCGCGATAAGCGTCCCGACTGCAAGCAGGTGGTGGTGGGACTGGTGCTGGATGGGGAGGGGTTTCCGAAGGCCCACGAGGTGTTTGACGGAAACGTGCAGGACCGTGCCACCGTGGATCAGATGCTGGATGCGTTAGAGAGACGGACGGGCCAGAAAGTAGGCTCCACGGTGGTGCTGGATCGGGGCATGGCGTACGAGGAGAACCTGGAGCAGATCCGGCAGCGCCAGTATCACTACATTGTGGCGGGGCGGCAGTCGGAGCGAAATGAATGGTGGGACGAGTTGGAGAAGGAAGACGAGTGGGAAGAGATCCTTCGCATCCCTTCACCCCGGAATCCGTTTCAGAAGAAGACTCGGGTCGAGATCAAACGGCGCCAGAAAGGCGATGAGATCTACATTCTTTGCCGCAGCGAAGGTCGGGAAGAGAAGGACCGAGCGATCCGGGAGAAACAAGAACAGAGACTGATCCACGACTTGGAGAAGCTCCAGGCCCGGGTGGAGCGGGGACGCCTGAAGCAGGAGGAGAAGATTCAGCAGGCGATCGGTCGTCTGAAGGAACGCTACCCCCGTGTGGCGCGCTACTACGCAATCCAATACGACGCGGAGAAGCGGAATCTGGTTTGGCAAGAGAGGGCAGAAAAGAAGACGATGGCGGAGAAGCTCGACGGCAGCTACGTGCTGAAGACGGATCGGCAGGATCTGAGTGCCGATGAGATCTGGCGCACCTACCTTCTGCTGACGCGTGTGGAACGAGCCTTCCGGGATATGAAGACCCCGCTGATGGAGCGTCCCATTTTCCACCATCTGGAGCACCGTACCCAGACGCACATCCTTCTCTGCGTGCTGGCCTACCACCTGCTGCTGGCCATCGAAAAGTACTTCCTGGATGAGGGAATCCAAACCTCCTGGTCGACGATCCGCCGGCAGCTGAGCACCCACCAGGTGGTCACGGTGGTCCTGCCCACGGCGAACGGCACCATTCTCCGCATCCGAAAGGGAACCACCCCGGATGGCGGGCAGCGGGACATCTACAACGTCCTCAGGGTTCCTCTGGAAGTCATGAAACCGATCAAGACCTGGCACGCAGCGGCCAATTTGTAGTGACTGAAAAAATCGCAACCCGGCATCAACAAAGGATTTTGCTCAGCGGAGTGCGGAAGTTAGGCTAGACGGAACACAGAGGGGGCGCTAAAATCTGGCGTTGTAGATCGCGACACCTTGGTGCCGCTGCAAAGGGATTGTTATGGGTTTCTGGTTGATGCGTGTAATTTTCGCCGCTCTTTTTACCGCGGCCGCCTTTTTCCTACAGCCTTTCCGTCTCTCCGAGGAAGTAGCTCTAAGCCTTGGCCTGCTGTTCTCAGTTGCGATTATCCTTCTCGAGATGCGAATCCGTCATAGCTCGCTGAACACTTTGGTTGGTGCAGCCCTGGGTTCGCTGCTCGGTCTTCTGGGTGCCAGCCTCATCAGCTTCGTCATTAACAAAATGACTTTCTTCTCTCCCAGTACGGGAACTTTCCTGCAGGTGCTGATTCTCGCCCTGATGACTTATGTGGGGCTGGTTGTGGGGATCACGAAAGGTGATCTTCTTAATCTGAGGTTTGGTGGGTTGGTCAGGGAGCGGCCGGGCAGGCAGACGGGGAAACTTCTCGACACCAGTGTGATCATTGATGGTCGGGTAGTCGATGTAGTTGATGCGGGCTTTCTAGAGGGGCAGCTGCTGATCCCCCAGTTTGTGCTGGGTGAGCTGCACCAGGTGGCGGACTCCGCCGATTCGGTAAAGAGAAACCGCGGGCGCCGCGGCTTGGATATCCTCCGAAAAATTCAAAAGAATTCCAGCGTCGATGTCCAGATTGTGGAACAAGACTATCCTCAGATCAAAGAAGTGGATTTGAAGCTCATCGAACTGGCTAGAGACCGGGGAGCAAAGATCGTCACCAATGATTTCAATTTGAACAAGGTGGCTCAGCTTCGCGGGGTGGGAGTCCTCAACATCAACGAACTGGCCAATACCATGAAGCCTGTGGTGCTACCGGGAGAGACCATGCAGGTGTTTGTTCTCAAAGAAGGGAAGGAGTCCAACCAGGGCGTGGCATATCTCGACGACGGGACGATGGTCGTGGTGGACAATGCTCGGAGAATGATCGGAAAGACGGTGAACATTCTGGTGACCAGCATGCTGCAAACCACGGCTGGAAAAATGATCTTCGGCAGGTACCAGCCCGACGGTGAGGCCCATCAGCGGGGAGAGTACAGGCGTGAGCGGGTGACACGGTCTTGATTGGCGTTGTTCTGGCCGCCGCAGGCTCTGGATCTCGCTTTGGATCCAGAATCCCGAAACAGTTTGTTCTTCTGGGCGGAAAACCGGTCTATCTTCATACCCTGGAGTGCCTCTCTGCCTTTTTCTTTCGCTGTGTTCTGGTCTTGCCTGAGGACTGGCGGGCAGAAGTGGAGGATCAGATACGATCTCTCCCTTATCGAGAGAAGCTGATCCTGGAGAAGGGAGGCCCACAACGCCAGGATTCTGTTTACAACGGTCTGCGATGTCTGTCCGATGAGATCGAAATCGTCCTGGTTCATGACGCGGCTCGCCCCTTTGTCTCGCCGGAACTCATCGAGCGAGTCATCGAAGGGACTCGTCAGCATGGGGCTTGCATCCCTGCCTTGACCGTGCAGGACACGGTCAAGGAAATTCGGGAGGGACAGGTGGTTGGGACGTTCGATCGCCAACAACTGCAACTTGCACAGACTCCGCAGGGCTTCAGAGCGAACCTTTTGAAAAGGGCCTTTGAAGGTGCAGCAGAAGAAGGCTTTTACGGCACGGATGAGGCCCTTCTTGTGGAGCGGTTGGGCTTTCCAGTTCATGTGGTGAAGGGTGAGGAGCAGAACCGTAAGATAACCTGCAAGGAAGATCTCAGGGGTCAGACCCTGAGGTCACACCCAGTGTTGAAATATCGTCTGGGAATGGGATACGACTTTCACTGTTTTCAGGAAGGGCGCAAGCTCGTGCTCGGTGGCGTTGCTATACCCTCTCAACGTGGATTGAAGGGCCATTCCGATGCCGATGCAGTTTTACATGCTGTGGCCGATGCCCTGTTGGGAGCGGCCGGGCTGAAAGATCTCGGAAGCTACTTTCCGGACAGTGATCCAAAGTACAGAGGCATCTCGAGTCTGTTGATTTTGGAAAAAGTGTATCGGTTGGTTCGAGGGAGAGGATTTGCCCCGGGGAATGTTGATATTACAGTGATCGCTGAGGAACCGAAAATCGGCCCGCACATCGAAGCCATGAAAGCCAGCCTGGGACGCGTTCTGTACCTCGAAGCGGACCAAATCGGGATCAAAGCGACGACTATGGAAGGGAAAGGTCCGATTGGTCGGGGCGAGGGGCTTGCTGTTCACGCGGTAGCGCTGCTCGTAGAAGAGGAATAGCCGTGTCATGAATGTGAGCATTTCTCAAATGCTTTCGGTAGCCGTTGATGCAGCGCGCGAGGCTGGTGAGATGCTGCTCGAGCGGCTGCATTCGGACATTCAGATCTCGAAAAAGGGGCGAATCGATCTGGTGACTGAGATGGACCTGAAGTCGGAAAAAATGATCGTAGATCGGATTCACCGTAATTTTTCCGATCATCAGATCCTGGCCGAAGAAGGGGGGAGCCTGGCAGGGAATGCTCCATACAAATGGGTGATTGATCCCCTGGACGGTACCACGAACTATGCCCATGGGTATCGATTTTTCTCCGTGTCGATTGCCCTGGAAATGGAGAACCAGGTCGTCCTGGGCGTTGTCTATGACCCTGTCACCGAAGAACTTTTTACGGCCGAACGTGGCCGGGGCGCACGCGTAAACGGAAAACTCATTCATGTCTCCGACGAGGAGGTTTTGATCGACAGCCTTCTGTGTACGGGCTTTTCTTACCATCGGCAGCGGATGATGACTAATCTGGAGTATTTCGGGCGTTTCCTGACAACTGCTCGGGCGGTGCGACGGGACGGCTCCGCTTCTCTGGATCTCTGCTACGTTGCCTGTGGCCGCTTCGAAGCGTTGTGGGAGCTGAGCATTCAGCCCTGGGACGTAGCTGCCGGCAGGATCATTGTGGAGGAAGCAGGCGGCCGAGTGACTCGTTTAGACGGTACTCCCTACAGCATCTACGAACAGGAAATGCTGGCTACGAATGGACGGATTCATGACCAGGTGGTTCAAATCCTGCAAGGTCACGAACCTGCCGAATGACAGATCTCTGAGATAAAATCTCATTCCATGAAAATCGCTATTGGCAGTACTCGTGAGCCCAAAGTGGAAGCTGTCAAGGAAGCATGGAAAGTTTTCGGGTCTAAGCTTCTCGATGACCCTGACGAGTCGATCAAATTTCTTAGCTATGATGTCAGCGGCGCGGGGCCAGGTATGCCGCTGAGCGTTGAGGATCTGATGAAGGGAGCCGAGGGCCGAGCGGAAACTCTGATGTTGCAACTAAAGCGGGAAAAGATAGAAGCCGACTTCTACATAGGACTCGAAGGGGGATTTAACATTGTGAATTCCTTCGGGAACCGCCGCTACGTTTTCCTGGAGAGTTGGGCCTTCGTATCGGATGCTCAGAATGGCTATTTTGGACACAGCGGAGGGATCTACATCCCCCCCCGCGTTGCCGAATCCGTCGTGGATCGCGGCATTGAATTGGGTATCGTGATCGACAACTTCAGAGGCCAGACGAACGGCTCCAGCAATGAGGGGACTTGGGGAATCCTCACCCAGAATATCCTTTCCCGCAGACACTCTTTTGTCGTCGCTTTGATTTCTGCCTTTGCACCCTTTTATAACCGCGAAGCCTATTCGTAGTACGCCATCCCACAAATACAGCGAGTATTGTTCTGAATAATGCAGGCTAGGATAATGATCCGCGTCAATCCGCTCTGATCTGCGTAATCCGCGGGACTAACCTCCCTCTAGTTTCTCTTTCAGCGACCGGGCCAGCTTTTCACCCACAAATGGCACCAGTTCTTCCAGGCTGGCTTCGCGAATCCTTCGCATGCTGCCGAAGTTGCGCAGCAGTCGCTTCTTTCGCTTTTCACCGATCCCATCGATCTCGTCCAGCTCAGAAGTGAAGTCGCGTATGGAGCGGCGTTTCCGATGATAGCTGAGCGCGAAGCGATGGGATTCGTCGCGAATTTCCTGGATCAGACGCAGCACGGGAGAGGTTCTCTTCAGCTGGATGGGGTCTTCCTGACCCTGTACGAAAACTAACTCCTGGCGCTTGGCAATACTGGCCAGCGGGATCTCTTCAATTTTCAACTCGGAGAGAGCCTGATAGGCAAAGTGAAGCTGTCCCTTGCCCCCATCGACCAGAATGAGGTCGGGCAGAGGCCTTTCTTCATCGATGAGCCGCTGGTAGCGGCGACGGACGGCTTCGTAGATGCTGGCGAAATCATGGGAACCTTGAACGGTCCTGATCTGAAACTTGCGATAGTCGCTCTTCTTCATCACACCGTCCTGATTCACGACGAGCGAAGCAACCGTCTCGGCTCCCTGAATGTTGGAGACGTCGAAGGCTTCGATGCGCCGGGGGATCTGGGGGAGATCCAGATCTTTCTGCAGGCTTTCCAGGACCTTATCTTTTTGCGATTTAAGGAGCCGAAAACGAGTCTGGAATGCAATCTTGGCATTGCGTTCGACCAGGAGCAGCAGATTGTATTTTTCCCCTTTTTGGGGGACCACGATTCGTACCTGGCGGCCCTTCTTCTGGCTCAGCCATTGACGAATCAGTTCCTGCTCCCTGAGACGCACGGGCAGGTGAATCTCCCGCGGCACGAATCCCGCAGTCAGATAGTACTGCTGAATCGCATCGGTGAGGAACTGGACCGGATGAAACAATTCGAGGTCTTCCCAATAGAACTCACGCTTGCCCACGATTTTTCCGCTTCGCAGGGTAAACAGCTGCAGAGCGAGCTGCGGTCCTTCCCGGTAATAAGCGAAGACGTCCACATCGTCGACACCGGCCAGGATCATCTTCTGACGTTCTCCCAGATCCTTTACCCTACGGATGCGATCCCGGTAGAAGGCGGCCGCCTCGTAATGTTGTTCTGCTGAAGCCTGCATCATCTTGCCGCTTAAACTTCGAACCAGTTCCTCGTTCTTTCCCTGCAGCAGCAAAATGACATCTTCTACCGCCCGCTGATATTCCTCCCTGCCGCAGAGGCCACGGACACAGGGCCCCAGGCAGCGCTTGATGTAATACTCCAGGCAAGGGCGGTCCAGATTCCCGTCGATATCCAGATCACAGGTTCTCAACAGAAAATGACGATTGATGATTTTGACGGTGTTGCGCGCCAACGATGCCGGCAGGTAGGGTCCAAAGTAGAGGGCTCCGTCGTCCAGCACCCTGCGGGTCAACAGCACTCGCGGGTAAGGTTCATTGACCGTCAACTTGACGTGCAGGAACGCCTTGTCATCCTTGAGGTTGGCGTTGAATTTGGGCTTGTGCCTCTTTACCAGGGTGCTTTCCAGGATCAGCGCTTCGATTTCATTGTCGGTAACGATATAGTCCAGATCATGGATTCTCTCCGTGAGAATCTCTGTCTTGTGGTCAAACCCTCGGCCTGACTGAAAATAGGAACGGATGCGCTGCTTGAGGTCCTTGGCCTTGCCGATGTAAAGGACTCTTTGACGCGAGTCCTTGAAAAGATACACACCGACCTTCTCCGGCAGGTTTTCGAGTTTGGCCTCGAGGACCTCCGTCTTCATCCACCGCGATTATATCAATTATCCCGGAGGGTTCCGGGTTCTAGTACTCCCTTTCATAAATACGGTAACGTATGCGGAGCTTCAGGGGGTGAATGAGGCGGGAATCATTTCGGCACCACGGCCCTGGAACTTGGAATCTGGAACCTGGAACCGAAGAGCTTAGCTGGTCGTATTGATGGAATGGTGGAGACAGGATGTGCTATAACTCCCCTCTGTAGCCTATGAATCTGCCCAATACGTTGACTGTATCGCGGATTGTTCTGGTACCGCTGCTGCTGGTCGTGCTGCTGACACGGGACCGCGAGATCTGGGGTTTCGCAGTCTTTATGGCGGCTTCCCTGACCGATTATCTGGATGGGTATCTGGCTCGCAGACGCCATCAGATCACCACACTGGGCAAGCTGCTGGATCCAATCGCCGACAAGCTGCTGATCTCGGCGGCTTTCGTCTCGCTCGTGGAACTCGAGATCGCTCCCGCCTGGATGGTGGTCGTCGTTGTGGGCCGGGAGTTCGCCGTGAGTGGTCTGCGCAGCATTGCTTCGGCGGAGGGCTTCAGCATTGATGCCTCAACTCTCGGTAAGTCGAAGATGCTCACGCAGGTGGCCTGCGTCAGCTGTCTCATTATCGGGAGCCGTTATCCTGACACCCCTTTCCATCCCTTTGGAAAGCTGCTTCTTTGGCTGGTGGTGGTTTTGGCGATCGTCTCAATGGTCCAGTATTTCCGGAGATTCTGGAGCCAGATCGATGAAAGTATCAAGTATCGGAGGCGGCGTGTTGGTCGGCGGCGAATCAAGCTGCTCAGAAGTCATAAAAAAGGTTCCGGTGACTTGATCGAGTCACCAACCGAATCAGTGAGCCCTTCAGCTCACGAACATTGAGGTACGGGACCAGCAATTCTCACTCGGAGTTGGGAACGCTGAGCACGGCCTCATCCGAGAAGGGTCATGATCGATTTGTGTCTTACCCTGGCCGAAGAATCCTTGTCCGGCCTGAAGGAGAAGATCGATCGGTATAGTGGTACCGTTCCCTTCATAGAGGTTCGCCTCGATTACCTCACCCCGCCGCAGCTGCCTCCTCTACCGAATGGGACCTGGACAAGTTTTGTGGCAACTTGCCGACCCAAACGGGAAGGAGGGCGATACGAGGGCGCCGAAGGGGATCGCTGTGAGCTGCTGCGAAAAGCAGCCGAGAACGGTTTCGCATGGCTCGATCTCGAGCACGACTTGGACAGGGATCTGCATTTGCCTTCCCGCACTCGGATTGTGCGCTCTTATCATCGCTTTGAGGGGTTTCCGCAGGATCTTCCGTTGCTTTTTGAAAAGATACGAGCACGCCCGGGCGACGTTACGAAACTGGCCCTCTCCGTTTCTGGAACCGGACAGCTGGTAGCCCTGCTGAGCTTTATGGAATCGGTTCCCTCAACGATTTCCCACATCATCCTGGGAATGGGACCTTTGGGGCAGCCTTCTCGGTTCCTGGGGGGATTCCTGGGGAATCACTGGACCTACGTGGCTGCTGAGGAAGAAAACGCCGCTGCGCCGGGCCAGTTTGCCGTCAGGACAGCCCTCGAGTGCTATCGGCTTTCTTCCTGGGATACCGTCCCTGCCCTTTACGGTGTTCTTGGAAACCCCGTTGCGCACTCTCTGTCACCCACGCTCCACAACCGTCTCTTCGCACATTACGGATTGTCGAAGCTCTATTTCCCTTTTTTCCTTGACGATTTGGGTTCCTGGTTCGACTATGTCGGCCCAAGTCGGCTGGCGTTCCATGGTTTCAGTGTCACTCTGCCGTTCAAGACGGACGTGTTGAAATACGTCGATTTCCCGGGATCGCCCGTGTCCGCACTGAATACTTTGAAGAGGAAGAATTCCGGTTGGGAAGGGATCAACACCGATTACGCAGGATTTCTCTCCCCACTGACCTCTCGCTTCACCTTGAAAGGGAAGAAGGCGGTCGTGCTGGGCAACGGAGGGGTTGCCCATACGGTGGTTTCAGCGCTGCAACATGAAAAAGCCCGTGTGGTCGTGGTAGGTCGTAATAGGGAGCGAGTGGCTCGATTCGCGGCCCGCTACGACTGTGACCATGCCCTGTTCTCCGATCTTCCTCTGCGCGCCGATCTCTGTGTCAACGCCACACCGGTCGGTCAGTATCCCGGAGTCGAGGCATCTCCGCTGCGCGAAGATCAGTTGGATTTTGACTGCGTCTATGATCTGGTCTACCACCCCGCCAGCACGCGTCTCCTGGAAATTGCCGAGCGGAAAGGCATGGAGGCCATCTCGGGTATGGAGATGTTCGTCGAGCAGGCAGCACTTCAGTTCCTGGCCTGGACAGGGATTCAACCCGATCGCGGGCTGGTCCAGGAGATCGTCACTGAAATCTCCACTGAGCAGGGAGGCTCAGCAGCGAAGAATTTCCGAGAAAAGGAAGAGCTTGGAACCTCGCCACGCGGGAAGAGAAGCAGAAAAACAAGCCATGGGTAACGGGTCCGGCTTCGTGGTACAGGTTCCTGCCAGCACCACTAATCTGGGATCCGGGTTTGACACGGTCTCGGCTGCGCTCGACCTATATCTACGTGTCGAAATAGAACGATCGCCTGGGGAGCAGATTGAGTGGGCGAGTGAGTGGGATTGGGCGGAGGAGAACATTCTCGACCGCTCTCTGAGAGCGACGCTGGAGTTTCTGCGAGTTCGGCCGCCCGGGATGCGGATCAGCATGGATAATCCCATCCCCCTCAAACGAGGCCTGGGAAGCAGCGCGGCGGCAATCATTGCGGGAATCCGAATCGCCGAGCATTTCTGTGGTGTGCGTCTCAGAGAAGAGGATCGATTCGAAATCGGTTATCCTCTGGAAGGGCACCCTGATAACCTGGCTGCTTCCCTTCTGGGTGGGTGGGTCCTGTCTCGTCTACAGGATGGGAAGATGCGGGTGGAGCGGCTGGATTCGCCGCTGGTCTGCCGATTTGTTGTGGCGATTCCCGAATCGACCATTGCTACCGATGAGGCGCGAGACATGCTTCCCGAGAGCTGCCCCCGTAGCGATACAATCTACAATCTGCAGCGTTGCGCGCTTCTGGTTCACGCGCTGCACATGGGTCGGAAGGATCTGCTGCGTGAGGCCACGAAAGATCAACTTCATCAATCCTACCGCTCCAGCTTGGTGCCTGGCTTGGAAAGGCTGCTGAGAGTCGAGGGCCTGAAAGATCAGCTTGCCGACTCGTTGCTGGGGATTTACATCAGTGGAGCCGGTTCGAGTGTCGTCGCCCTGTCCGGTGGGGACTACGATGAGATTGGGATCTGGATGACGGAAACGCTGGCCCGAGAAGGCACGCCGGCCTCCTATCGGGTCCTGGATCTGGACACGCAAGGTGCACGCGTACTCTAGAAAAGGAAAATTTCGGGGTCAGACCCCGGATCGCTACTCCCGCCAGGTACTTTTTGCGGGAATTGGTGACCGTGGCCAGACAAAAATCCGGGCTTCTCGGGTGGTCGTGATCGGGTGCGGGGCTCTGGGAACCGTGAGTGCGGAGATGCTGGCCCGGGCTGGTGTGGGTGCGCTCCGGATCATCGATCGCGATTTCGTAGAGGAGTCTAACCTCCAACGTCAAAGCCTCTTTACAGAGGAGGACGCGAGAGAGGGAATCCCCAAAGCCCTGGCCGCCGAAAAGGCGCTTGGAGCGATTAATTCCCAAGTAGAGGTGGAGGGCATCGTTGAGGATGTCACCTTCGAGAACATCGCCACACTTTGCCAAGACAGGTATGTCATCGTCGACGGCACGGATAATTTTGAAACCCGCTACCTGATTAACGATTATTCAGTCAAGGAAGAGGTCCCGTGGGTCTATGGGGCTTGTTTGGCCAGCTATGGGATTGCCTTTGCTTTCCAGCCGGGAAAAACACCTTGCCTGCGGTGTTTGTTTGAGGATCCACCTGAGGCCGGGAAGATCGAGACCTGCGACACGGCCGGAATCCTGGCACCGGTGGTTCACGCCGTGGCAGCTTATCAGGTTGCTCAGGTAATGAAGCTCCTGATAGGCCAGACACCGGCGCCACAGCTCTTCCAGGTCGATGTTTGGAAGAGCTCGGCACGCATCTCCTCTGCGGAGCGTGCGCGTGACGGCCGGTGTCTTTGTTGCGGAAACCGTCACTTCCCATTTTTGAATGGAAGAGAAACAGGCCGGTTCATTCGCCTGTGTGGGAGAAACGCCGTCCAGATCTCTCCGCGTCGCAGGAGCAAGCTCGACTTTGCGGGCCTCGCCAAAACACTGGAAAGGAGTGGAAAAGTGGCGTTCAACGAATATATGATGAGGATTGGGGTGGGGGAGTACGAAATCGCTCTCTTCCCTGACGGTCGTGCCATCATCAGGGGGACAGAAGACTTCTCGGAGGCGAGGACAGTCTATGCCAAGTATGTGGGGAGCTGACCAGCCGACCAAGCTGACCGGCTGACCAATGACAAATGACGAAACAACTGACAAAGTGACAACTGACCATTGAGCATCGGCAATGATCCTGATTCTTTCCTTCCTTAACGGTCTTCATCACGGTTTGGGGGCCGACCATGTGATGGCCGTGACGACGCTGGCCAGCCGGGGTGCAAGTAGAGAGAGCGTGAGCGGGCTGGGTCTGAAGTTTGGTCTTGGACACATGCTCGCTTTGCTCGTTGTGGGGAGCGTGATGCTGCTTTTGGGTTTGAAAATACCTGTATTCTGGCAGTCAGGGGCCGAAATCCTGGGCGGATGCCTGCTGGTCCTGTTGGGACTCTGGACTTTTGTGGAGTGGCTGAAGGAAGCCGGTTATGCTCATAGTCATCGACATTTTCATTGGAAGGGGCAAGTTCAGCACACCCACTTCCATGTCCATCTTGGAGGTCACCATCCCCACAAACATCTTCATCCCCATTCTTCCACGGTGCTGGGTGCCCTGTTTGCCCTTGGTGGACTGCGCTCACTCCTCTTGACGTCTATTCCGATCCTGCAAACTCGATCCCTGCTGTCCGCCGCTGTCTATGTTTGCCTTTTCGGGGCAGGAGTGGTGGCCTCGATGGGAGGTTACGGATGGGTGGTGAGCTCCGTCCTTCATCGTCGCAGGTCCCGCAAATCGCTCACCCTTGCACTCAGTTTTCTCAGCATGGCGTTGGGCCTGTACTGGATTTCCATGAGAGGGAGTTGACGATGGAGGGGAAAATCGTTCGGATTCGTTTGAATGTCTTTTGTCTGATCTTCCTTTTGGTCTTCTGCAGCGGCGGTCCACTGGCTGTTTCCTCACAGAAGGGAGAAGCCGATCAGGCCGCAGACACCGATGAGGCTGGAAAAGTCGATGAGGCCGGGGAAGCCAAGGCCCGGGAAGTCATTCAGGCGGCCATTTCGGCCTTGGGGGGTGAACGCTATCTGGGCATGAAGAATTGGCATAGTCGAGGCCGTCTCTTTGGCTTCAGCAGGGGGAGACTCAGTGGTTTTGTTCGCTTCCTGGACTGGACCGGCTTCGATCCCATCAAGAGCCGGCATCAACGGGGTAAAGGAAAGCGCCAGGAAGTGACGATTTTCAACCTTGAACTGCGCAAGGCGTGGAAACTGGAGGGCGAGCATACGGTGGAGGAGATTCCTGAGAAGGAGATCAAGAGCTGGGAGAAATCCGTAAAGCGGGACATCAATGTCCTTTTGAAGAGCCGTCTCAACGAGGAGGGGATGCATTTGTATTACTATGGCCCGCAGGACATTTCCGGCTCGGGCAAGTATGAAGCTGTGGAGTTCCTGGACGCCGAGAATGACTCCGTGGTCGTTTACTTTGATCTGGAAAACCACCTGCCCACCCGTTTGGAGACAGAGTTTCGAGGTTCGGAGGGCATTCTTCACAAGCAGGAAACCGAGCTCTCCAACTGGCACACCATTGAAGGAGTTCATACTCCGATGCGCACGGATACGAGTGTGGATGGACACCCGAGCGAGCAAGTGCATCTGGAAGAAATCTCCTACAACGTGAATATTCCCCCGGAGCATTTCCTTGAGCCTCAAGTAGAAAAGAAAGAATAAGCAGCACCGGTTCAGAGCGAAGAAAGCCGGATCGGTTTACGCGTTGACAACACGGGGGCGATCCAGTATAATGCCGCCGTTTCCCCTGTTCTTCCGGGTGACGCTGCGGGGTTGTTGGTCGAGAACTGAGTGCTAGGCGAGAGAATCTATGGATATCTTTGGGACCGAACGGTGGTCCCCCCTGGAGAAGTTTCTCCACACCAATAACCTGTCCTACCTGTACCAAAACACAGCCCTTGACTGGTTGGTACTGATTTCCTACTTTGGCGTACTCTCGATCCTGGCTGTCTATGGACTTCACCGGTATCACCTCGTTTACCTGTATTTCAAGTACAAGGACAACCGTCCCAAGCCCAAGGGGAAGCTGAAAGAGTTGCCCAAGGTCACCGTTCAACTTCCGATTTTCAACGAGCTGTATGTAGTGGAGAGGTTGATCGACTCCGTCTGTCGGATGAGCTATCCCCGCCACCTGCTGGAGATACAGGTCTTGGACGATTCTACGGATGAGACGTGTGCGGTGGCGCAGAGGCTGGTTCGAGACTATGCGGCGCGTGGGTTCAAGATTCATTATCTTCGACGTCCCAGCCGGGAAGGATTTAAGGCGGGAGCCCTGGAATACGGACTGAAACGCTCCAGCGGGGAGCTGATCACCATTTTTGACGCCGATTTCACTCCTCATCGCGGCACCCTGCTCGATACGGTGCACTTTTTTAGTGACCCCAAGGTGGGCATGGTGCAGATTCGTTGGGATCACATCAACCGCGATTATTCTCTTCTGACCAAGGTGCAGTCCATTCTGCTGGACGGGCACTTCATCATGGAAAGTGGGACACGGAATCGCTCCGGACGTTTCTTTAACTTCAATGGGACAGCGGGCATCTGGCGCCGGAGTGCAATCGAAGAAGCTGGTGGCTGGGAACACAACACGTTAACCGAAGATCTGGATTTGAGTTACCGCGCCCAGATGAAGGGCTGGAAGTTTGTCTTTCTCCCCGGTTTGACGGCCCCTGCGGAAATCCCTGTGGACATGAATTCTTTCAAGTCGCAGCAGTACCGGTGGGCCAAGGGGTCTATCCAGACCTGCAGAAAAATCCTTCCCAAGATTCTCGCAGGCAACTGGCCGCTGGCTGTAAAGATCGAATCCTTTTTTCACCTGACCGCAAACATCTCCTATCCGCTCATGGTGTTGCTCGGCCTTCTGCTTTTCCCAGCGCTGATCATCCGCTTCCATCAGGGATGGTTTGAGCTGTTGTTGCTGGATCTGCCCCTCTTTATGGCGGCGACCTTCTCAGTGAGTTCTTTCTATGTGGTTTCGCAGCGGGAAGTGTATGCGGACTGGAAGTCGCGCCTGAAGTATCTTCCTTTCCTGATGAGTGTGGGCATTGGCTTGTCCGTGAGCAACAGCAAGGCGGTTTTGGAAGCCCTACTCGGGATCCGCTCTCCATTTCTTCGCACTCCCAAGTTCAATATTCAAAGCCCGGGGGAGAATTGGCGGGCGAAGAAGTATCGAGCTCGGGTTGGATTTCTCCCTTGCCTGGAGGTCGCGCTGGGAATCTATTTTGCCTTGATGGTCCTGTATGCGATCGATACTGAGATCTACGGGACCATTCCCTTCCTGCTCCTTTTCATGGTGGGTTATTTATACACCGGTCTGATGTCGCTGTTTCAACCTCTGAGGCTTCGAGAACCCGTTTCTGTGTCTCTTATGCCACAGTAGTGTCATCGATTGTAGACATCGGATCCCCTCACTATTCCTGTAAACTGTTTAGAATCAGTATTGTGTAAACCTGGCTTCTCTCTTGCTAGGGATTCGGCCGATGCAGACGACTCTTGAGAAGCCCGCCAAGATTTCAGGTGTCGGTTTGCACACGGGCTATGCGGTTACTCTCCAGTTGCAGCCGGCTCCGGAAGACACCGGTATCATTTTCCGCCGAGTGGATCTCCAAAACTTCGAGATCGAAGCGCACCGCAAGCGCGTATCCCGCGTGGTTTTGGCGACCACCTTGATGAAGCGAGGAGTGATGCTTTCTACCGTCGAGCATCTGCTGTCGGCGCTTTACGGTTTGGGCCTGGATAACCTATACGTGGAGCTCGACTCGCTGGAAGTACCGATCATGGACGGCTCGGCGCTCTCGTTTGTGGAGATGGTGAAGGAGGCTGGCATTCAGGAACAAAAGAAGGAACGAACCTTCCTCAAGATTGAGCGCAGCTTTCGCCTGCAGGAAGGAGAGAAATTCATCGCTGTCGAACCGTCTTCAAGCTTCCGAGTTTCGTACGAAATTGATTTCACCCACCCGGCGATTGATCGTCAGGTCTTCGACTTGGAGATCACTCCGGAAGCCTATGCGCGAGAGGTTGCTTTTGCTCGAACCTTCGGTTTCTACGCCGAGGTGCAGCAACTTCTCAGCAACGGACTGATCAGGGGAGGATCCTTCGACAATGCTGTGGTTCTTAGTGATACAGGGATCATGAATGGAAACTTGAGGGCTCCGGACGAGTTTGTACGCCACAAAGTTCTTGATCTAATCGGAGACATTTCTCTCTGTGGCTACCCGATTATCGGCCACATCACCGCCTATAAAGCAGGTCATGCCCTGCATACCAATCTGGCTACCCAGCTCGTGCGCGATGGTTCGTTTTCGCGAAAAGTGGCAGAGTCCGAACTTCGGGCCGACCTGCGGCCGACATCGGTCGGACCAGCTGACCAGCTGACAACTAACAGCTGATCAGTGACCGGTGCCCGGTGACAATCCCCCCCTTGCACTATAATGTTGATTCATGCGGCTTAACCCGTATTTCTCGCACCGAGTCGTTGCGAAGACACGAGTGTCGAGACACTCGTGTCAAACGGCGGAAAGGCCGGCTGGACAAGGCGTTGCGACCGAGGCCCCCGCAGGCTTACTCGTGCAGTACGTCGAGGAGGCCGACGGAGCACAACGCAGTCCAGGCGGATCATTTCTTCACTTCGCTCAGGTGAAGGCGACGGCGTTGCAGTAGAGGTGGTGTGAGAAATGCTGGTTGAGCGGCTGTTATTCCTGCTCTTCGTCAGCTCCCAACTCTCCCCAATCAGCAGCAAAGGGCTGGAAATCTTCGTTGGAAACCAAGCCCGCCGGGTCGACTGGAAGGAAAACCAGGGCCAGATCTATTACGATCTGAGAGACCTGGTCAAGATTCTGGAGCTGAGCTTTCAGGAGAAAGGAGATGAGCTGATTCTGAGTGGGCGTCGTGGCAGGCTGGTGCTGAGTGAGAGCCGACCTTTGGTGCGGTTTGAGGATCACTACATTTTGCTTTCCGCGCCACTCTGGAAGAGAAATAAGAGAAACTGGTACGTGCCCGAGGATCTACTCACTAAGGCACTTCCTTTGATCCTGTCTCAAAAGCTGGAAAAACTTGGGGCGGGGCGCTATCGAGTTGAGACTATGGGGGTAAATCTAGTCGAAGTTCGGCTGGGCAATCATCCCGATCACGTCAGGATCGTGTTCCGACCCAGTCAAAAGGCTCCGATTCGGGTCAAGGAGTTCGCCAATTACATTCGGGTGGAGTTTATCGACTATCTGGTTCGGCCAACTCTTCCCAAAACACAGCCGGACCGGCGAATGGTCTCTTCACTCGAGTTTGATTCCATGGATGTTTATGGGGCGTTTCTGGTCCATAAGGGAGATCGTTATCATCAATTTCGGCAGTTTACTCTGATCGATCCAGATCGCAAGGTGGTAGACATTTACGCTTCCCCTTCTGCGGGGAACCGGGTTGCGACCGAAACCTCAGCGGCTCCCCCGCCTCCACCCACTGAAGCCCTGCCCTCTTCGGTCGAAGATCTCTCACCAGAGGGAGGCTTGGTTTTTCAACCACGGTTACCGCAGAACATTATTGCGATCGACCCTGGGCATGGAGGTGCGGACTATGGGGTAAGGCCATCCCAGGGGATATCGGAGAAAAACTTCACACTGGAGATCGCGGATCAAATCCGTCAGCATCTGGAGGGAAGCGGCTATCGCGGGCTGCTGACGCGCAGCAGAGATGTCGAGCTTTCTGCCGAGCAGCGAAGCTCCGTAGCAAACCATTACCGCTCGAAAGCCTACATTAGCATCCATGCCGGGGGCTCTCCCGCACCCGAGACGAGCGGCCCCGTCGTCTATGTTCACCGCCACCCGGAGCTAGGATCGGTACAAATGAAAGCCGAAGCAGGCTCCTCTTCCAAGACGGCGGCGAATGGCGGTAGTAGGCTCGTGCTCTGGGAGGAAGGACAGAGGAAGTACCTGGAAGAGAGCCGGCAGTTGGCCGAACTGATTCAGGACGAGCTCAATACGCTTCACGGGATCCACAACGAGGTCGTGGAGGTTTCTTTGGCCGTTCTCGCTCCTGTCATGGCGCCTGCCGTACTGATCGAGGCCGGATTTCTGACCAATCTGGAGGAGAGCCAAAAACTGATCCAGCCTGAGTTTCAGGATGAAATTGCCAATGCCATCGTTGCCGCTGTGCTCAGATTCTTGAAATGAGAGAATACAAGACTGCCATCATAGGGATCACCCTGCTGCTGTTGACGATAGGGATTCTGAGTTATCTCTACTACATCGAATGGCAGCGTCAACTGGTGCTCGACGAGGCGACTCGGCCGGGCCTCGGCTTGGACTCAAGGGTTCTTGAGGCGCAGAGCTCCGGCAGGTTGGAAGTGGAGCTCTACTTTTGCCGTCCCGGTGCCGTGAGCCCCGATTCCAATTTTCTCTTCTCCGAGAAGAGATCCATATTCAAGACGGAAGATGAGGTGTTGATCGCTCTTCAGATCGTCAATGAAATCATCATTGGATCTGAGCAGGAGGAACTGAAGATCTTTTCTGAAAACGCCCGGCTGAGACAGGTCTATCTTCTCGAAGATGGGACAGCCATTGTGGATCTTTCCAGAGAGGCCTCCCGGGAGCTGGTGGGGGGAGTGACCTCTGAGCTGTGTGCTCTTCACTCCTTGGCTCGCTCTCTGGTCGAAAACGTGGAGGAGATCAAGCAGGTCCGATTTATCGTGGAGGGCCAACCGAGAACGACTTTTGCAGGGCATGTGTCCATACGCACACCCTTCATGTAAAATTGAGTAAGACGAGCATGCCTCAGGATGAGCATCGCAACCCGAACGATTTACGCCCCCTGGTGATCTATCCCGGCTACGTGAAGCACCCGGAGGGATCAGCACTGATTGAATGCGGAGAAACCAGAGTGATCTGCACCGCCAGCGTTGAAGAGAAAGTTCCGGCCTTTCTGCGGGGCCAGGGGCAGGGATGGGTGACTTCCGAGTACGGAATGATTCCGCGCTCCACAGGCGAGCGTATGATGCGCGAGTCGTCCCGGGGGAGGCCTTCCGGCAGGTCACAGGAAATTCAACGGCTTATTGGGCGCTCCCTCCGTTCCGTGGTGGACCTGAAGGCACTGGGAAAACGAACAATATGGATCGATTGCGACGTGATTCAGGCCGATGGCGGGACACGTGTGGCTTCCATAACCGGCTCTTTTGTGGCGCTGGCGCTGGCCATTGCGCGAATGCGTGGTGCGAAGATCCTGGAGAAAGCGGTCCTGCTGGACTATGTGGCCGCCGTGAGCGTGGGAATCATTGGTGGCCAGCCCTTTCTGGACCTCAACTATAAAGAGGACTCTGCCGCTGAGGTCGACATGAACGTGGTAATGACGGGACGAGAGCTCTTTGTGGAAGTCCAAGGGACTGCCGAAGGAAAGCCCTTCTCCCAGTCGCAGTTGGATCTACTGTTGGAGTTGGCAGGCAAGGGGATTCGCCAGCTGATTGATGGGCAGGAAGCTGTGCTCAAGGAGCAGCTGGGAGAGGTGACTGATCTATTCCAAGGTGAGCCCGTCTCGAAAATTGCGCTTTCTGTTAGCGACCCGGAATAAGGGAAAGATCCGGGAAATTACACTGGCCGGACCCGGCCTTGAATTTCAGTCTCTTCTCGACCTGGCCGAACTGCCCGAAGTTCAGGAAAACGGCCTCTCCTTCGCTGAGAATGCTCGCCTCAAAGCCCAATATTATTACCGACTGACTGCTCTTCCCTGCCTGGCCGATGACTCGGGGCTCATGGTAGATGCCCTTCAAGGAGCACCCGGCATCTACTCGGCACGCTGGGCCGCAAACGATGAACAGAGAATCGAAAAACTCCTGGCCCGGTTGAGGGGAGTCGATGCAGGCAAGAGAAGGGCGCGCTTCGTATGCGCCCTCTGTTTCTCCTGGGGAGATTCCAGCATAGAAGTCGAAGGGGAAGCTGAAGGCGAAATCCTTTTTGAACCCAGGGGAGAGGGCGGCTTTGGCTACGACCCGATCTTCTACTATCCACCCTTAGGGAAGACCTTCGCGGAGCTTTCTCTGGAGGAGAAAACTCGGGTTTCCCATCGCGCCCGGGCTCTCGAGAAATTAGGTGACACGCACCTAATTCGGAATAGGTGAGATAAAGAAGAGGGAACAGCAAATTAGGTGAAAGAGTAGACTGTCCCTTTATTTCCTGTCAGAGATTTCTCCTCGAATTAGGTGCCAGGCGCGAATGCCGACTCAGGATCTATCAGGCGTTTGGAGCGAAATCCGTGCGTGTCACGGATTTCCGAAACTTTATCGTTATCCGGTCGTATTCTCTACCAGGAGGTTGAATACTATGTTTTTGAAGTGGAAACCCATTCGATTTGTTGTCCAGTCCTGTTGCCTTTTGGCTCTTGCTTCCTTTGCCATCGCGCAGGGGGAAGAAGCCGAAAAGCCCAAGGTATCCGGGGCCTCCGCTGCTCCTCCCCATCATGCCTTTCGGGAACCGGGGAAGGGTCATCCTCCTATGAGGCATGGTGGTGGTTTTCGGGAGGGTCGTGGGTCCCGCCATCGGCGGGGCGGACATGGCTTCGGCAGGGGAGATAGGTCCGGGTGGATGCGGTGGCTTCATTCGCCACGGATCCTGCGAGCGTTGGACCTCAGTGAGCAACAGAGTCAGAAACTGAAAGACATCGGGTTGGAGGCGGAGAAAGTAGCCATCAGGAAACGGGCGGATTTACAGATTCAGCGCCTGGAGTTGGCTCGACTGGTAGGTGTTGAGATCCCGGATAGGGGCGCGATTGAGGATAAACTCGAGCAGATTGGTCAAATTCGAACGGCACTCTCACGCTCCATGATGAGCGCTTTCCTCGATGGTCGCGGCGTGCTGACCGAAGATCAGCGCGCCAAGTTTAAGGGCCTGATTCGGAAGAGGGGTGGAAGGAGGGGTTCTGGTCCTCGACCTTCATCGCCCCCATCCCCTGAGTAGAATCGGGTCCGTAGGCTATGTATAAAGTGTCTACTGCATGGGCGAGATCGCGGATTACGCAGGCTAGAAGCCTGGGCTTCCTTTTGACCGTTTTCGGATAAAGTGGACCACCGCTTTCTGTACTGGGTCGCCTGGTTTTGCCAGGCCTACCACAATATCGACGTGGTTCCTGCCCGGGATGCGCCGGGTCATTCCCTCTCCTCCTGCTGATTTCAGAGCTTTTAGAAAATTGTGCGCCTGAAAGGTGGCCGACAGGTAATCGTTCTCAGCGTAGAGAAGCAAAAATGGAGGAGGACGCGTCTTGATCTGCAAGGCAGGGGAAGCGCCTCTCAGTGTTTCGGGAGCTGCAGTAAAAGCCGTTTCGTAAACAAACTGACCCGTGATTCCCGTTTTAGTCAGGTCGTAGACGCCGCTCAAGGTGACGACTCCACGAATGATCTCTGGGGTCAGATTATGCTCTTTCAAATAGCGGGGATCGACAGCTACCAGTGAAGAGAGGTGACCTCCAGCCGAATGTCCCATCAGGAAAAGCCCTTTGGGATCCCAACCGTACTGCTTCGAGTGGCGGTAAATCCAGGCAGTGGCGCGTGCCACATCCCGAGCGTGATCGGGATGGCGCACCTGGGGAGAAAGCCGGTAGTTGGTTACGGCAACACCGATGCCTTTTTGAACCAGGCTCCGCCCCAGGATCCCGTAGGCGCCGCCGCGGTCATCTTTGTCACCTCGACTCCAGGTGCCTCCGTGTACGAAGACCACCAGCGGAAATGGTTTACCCGGGGAAGGAAGGTAGAGATCCAGGAGATGCTTTCTCGGATGAGCGTCTGCTCCTTCGTAATAGTGGAGGTCCCGGAACGTTTTGATTTCAGGGGAGTGAAAAACTAAGGACTCCCTTTCATAAATACGGTAACGTATGCGGATGGGGCTTGCGAGGAGAGGTCGCGAAGAGAGGAGGAGGCGATGCAGTGGCATCGTCGACGACGAACGACCAAGAGATCGCCCGCAACCCCCGTCCGCCCCAACAAACGTGATCGTATTTATGAAAGTGAGTCCTAAGATCGCCAGAAGCGTGAGAAAGCTCTTGATCATATCTGCCATGAACTCAGCTATGCCTGGTCAGGCCGGCGCTTTCGCCGCTACGACACGAGTGTCTTGACACAAGTGTCTTCGCTACGACATCTTATGCATCATCCAGGCTAGTGTCCTGTCCCAGGAATAGCATATCATTTGCGGAGGGAACTTTGAGCCGAGGTCACGAAGCGAGGAGGAGGCGATGCGGTGGCATCGTCATTCGGCAATCGAAAATCGTCGTTCGAAAAACCCGATGGTTCCCTTGAGGGTTGAGTCAGTCAGTAAGGGATACGGGGTAGGTACTAAGGCAGTACGTGCGCTCGACGATGTCTCGATGCAGGTCCTCCCTGGGGAATTCGTCGGCATAGTGGGACGCTCCGGTTCCGGCAAGTCCACCCTTCTTAATCTTCTTGCAGGGCTGGATCGCCCCACTAGGGGGGCTATTTGGGTCGGGGACTCCAACCTTGCCGAAATGAGTTCCAGGCAGTTAGCCCAACATCGTCAGCAGACGGTAGGAATAGTTTTTCAGTTTTTCTATCTCGTGCCTACCATGGTTGCGCTGGAAAATGTGATGCTTTCCATGGCCTTCGCGGGGATAAGCTCAGCGCTCCGAAAAGAGAAGGCCGAGTCTTTGTTGGAAGATCTCGGATTAGGAGAGCGCATGGATCATCTCCCCTCAGAGCTTTCTGGAGGCGAGCAGCAGCGAGTTGCCCTCGCCCGTGCACTGACAAATGATCCGGATTTCCTGTTGGCCGACGAACCCACAGGCAATCTCGACAGCGCCACTACGGAACAGATTCTGGAAATTTTCGGTAGAGTTCATCAGCAGGGTCGCACCGTGATCTGCGTGACCCACGAGGAGGAGTTAATTTCCGAGCTTTCTACCCGAATGGTTCGGCTTAAGGATGGCAGGATCGTGGTCGAGTGAGCTGATTTTTATGCCCTGGCGTGACATCCTGCAAATTGCTCTCCGCAACCTCAGGCAGGCCAAGCTGCGCTTTGGACTCACCTCTCTGGGTGTATTGATTGCGATTGCTACGATGGTGGCGATGGTAAGCTTCGGTGCAGGCTTGCGCCGGGAAACCATAGAGAATTTGGAAACTCGAGAAATCTTCACTACATTTCGGGTACTCAACCCGCGCCAGGCCCGGACCTTTCGCCGCTTCCGAGGTGAGGGTGAGTCGGTGGAGCGATCGCGCCAAAGCCCTCCTCTCGATGAAAAACTGGTCGAGCGAGTTTCCGAAATCCCCGGCGTAATGAGCGTGCAACCGGAGATTACTATTCCCGTTCAGCTAAGGAGCGGGGAGAAAACCTACTTGACCCGGGTTCTCGGAGCCGGTCCCCATCTGGCGCCGGTTTCTCCTTACTCACGAATTCAGGAAGGCCGATTTCTCTCCGGCCCCGAAGGGAAGGAAATCGTTCTTCCATTCCGGGTCGTGCAGCGTTTGGGATTCGAATCCGCCGGGGAGGCGGTTGGCGCAACGATTGAATTGCTCACAGACCAGATGCGTCCAGCCTCGGGACCCGAAGAGCTCCCCTTCGAGACGGTATCCTTGCCCTTCCGAGTGGTGGGAGTCCTGCCCCATCTGCCTCCAATGCAGCGCAATCCCTTTTATCGTGGAGCCGTCATTCCCCTTCGGGAGGCACTCCGGCTCTGGCAATCCAGTGTATCCGGTATGACTTCTCTTTCCCGCTTGCTTTCCTCCGAGGAGGGCGAGGGACAAGAGTTTTCCGGCATCGATGTACGGGTCAGGGAGATCACCGATCTCGGCAAGGTACGCGAGGAGATCGAGTCGTGGGGTGCCCAGACCTTTGCTATTGCGGACGAAATGGGACGAATCAGGCGTGCCTTTCTGATTCTGGAAACGGTTCTGTCCGTGCTGGGCCTGATTGCCTTGGTTGTGGCCTCTCTAGGGATCAGCAACGTGCTGGTGATGTCGGTCCTGGAGCGAACACAGGTGATTGGCATTATGAAGGCAATTGGTGGTAGCGATCAGGATGTACGTCGCATTTTTCTGCTCGAGGCCGGCTGCATCGGCTTTGTTGGGGGAATCTTGGGAGTGACGTCTGGTTGGGCGCTGACCCGCGTCGCTCATCTTTTCATCTCTGATTATTTCCAGCGTCAGAATATTTTGGAGGCACCTGACCTGTTCGCTTTTCCGCTCTGGCTTACGGCGGGAGCGGTGAGCTTTTCCGTCCTCTTCAGCCTTGTCTCGGGGCTGTTGCCCGCTCAGCGCGCAGCTCGCCTTGATCCTGTAAAAGCCCTGCGGCGAGCGTGAGAAGAGCCAACATTGCCAAAGAAGATGAAGGGAGCCATGACCAGACAGGAAAAAATCCGGAGAATCAAAGGGCGCAAGCCCTTTGATTTGACAGGCAAAGTAGCCATCGTCACAGGAGCAGGGTCGGGGATCGGCCGCGCCATTGCTCTTCGCCTGGCCGCGGCAGGCGCGCCAGTCGCCGTTGTCGATCTGGACAAAGTTTCGGCCAGCCGGACCACAGAAAGAATCGCCCGATCCCGAGGAAGATCGATTTCGATTCAAGCCGACGTGACCGAGTCGCAAGCCATCGAAGAGATGATTCAGCGAACGCTGACAAGCTTTGGCCAAATTGACATTCTGGTGAACAACGCAGGAATCGCCGGACGATCCCTACCCCTGTGGGAATTGAAAGACGAGGATTGGCAGCGTGTTCTGGACCTGAATCTCAACGCGATCTTCTATTGTTGCCGGGCCGTGATCCCTCACATGAGAGAGCGTAAGCAGGGCCGAATCATCAATGTTGCTTCTATTGCCGGCAAAGAGGGAAATCCCAACATGATTCCCTATTCGGCTTCCAAAGCGGGTGTAATCGGCTTCACAAAGGCTTTAGCCAAGGAGGTGACCCGGGACAACATCCTGGTCAACGCGGTGAGCCCGGCTGTCATCCGCACCAAAATCCTGGATCAGGTTTCTCCCCAGGTGGTTGAATACATGACCAGTCGAATTCCACTGGGTCGCGCCGGCGAGCCCGATGAGGTGGCTGCTGTCGTTCATTTCCTGGCCAGTGACGACTCCAGCTTCGTGACCGGGCAATGCTATGACGTCAGCGGTGGCCGTGCCACCTACTGATCAGCGTAGAGGCCGTTGCTCGGGCATTGAGGAGCGCACCGGGGGAGTGGCCATGCCCGTCGCGTTCTCTTTCTTGGCGGCGCTTCGTCCTGCCAGAGAAGGGCCGACCACTCCCAGGCGTTGCGGTGAAGAGCGAGAAGGCTGCGGGGCAGAGAGACCCACACCCGCCTCTCGACCTCTCTCTCTTGAGGGTTCAGAACCCGAGTCAGGCCTTCCGGATTGCGATGGCGAGCCGGAATCGGTCCGGATTACGGTGATGGTTCCTGCATCTGCCGAAGGAGCTGCCGCATGGACCGGCGAAGCGGCGGAGGTGGCTGCAGGGTTCGGACTTGCGGGCTGAGAGATGCGTTTGGAACCAGCGGGCTGCCCAGAGGGGGAGACGGTTGAAGAAGATGGTTTGGGCGGGTGCACGGTGCGAGCTTTGGGACTCTGAATCGGCTGAGAAGGAGAAGGAGTTACGTCCCAGAAGGTTTGGAGGGAAGCATAGCCGACCACGACAATGCTGACGAGGACGAGCGCCCAATTGACTAAGTTGGGGTATTTCATCATAAGTCTTATAATCCGGGCTGCTAGGAGCCTGTCTGAGTAAGGCTCATAGGCCAGCATAGCCCAGCTCGTGCTGACGATTCAAATCCTAACTGTAGGATGCGGAAGCGTGCGAAAAGTTGATGTCTTCGTATCCCGTGGTAAAGCATCTGATCAGAAAGATAGCAAGACACCGAGGCATGATAAGCTCTCTCCGATGTTGCGCCAGCGCAGGAGTGTTTACAGCGGCAAACTAATTGATCTCATCGTCGATTCTGTAGAAGTTCAGGGCCAGCCTCATATTCGGGAAGTGATCCGACATCCAGGCGGAGTGGTGGTTTTGGCGGAGTTGGAGGAAGGCCGCATTCCGTTTGTGCGTCAGCTTCGTTATCCCATGGAGAAGGTGCTTTTGGAGCTGCCGGCCGGAAAAATGAATGCTGGCGAGGATCCCAAAGCGACTGCGGTCCGAGAATTGGAAGAAGAAACAGGCTTTCGAGCTGAGTCCCTGCAGCACGTCTTGAGCTTTTATCCCACTCCTAGTTTTTGTGATGAACTGCTCCATTTTTATTACACCCATCGCGTCCGTTACACTCAGAAGAACCCGGACCCGGACGAGGAAATCGCAGTCGAGTTTCACACTCTGGAGGAAGCAATCCAACTCGGACTTGGCGGTGAAATCATCGATGCCAAGACTCTGGTGGCTCTCTTTTGGCTCGACTGGAAAAGAAGGATGAGGAGAGAATGACGAATTTCGAATTCGGAATTCTGAGTTTGGAATTCTAAGGGCAACCTGTTCCCTGAGGGGAACTTCTTTTCGCGGCGCCAAGGCCGCTCCTACCTTGTCGAATGGAGGAAGGCAGGGGCCTCGAAATCGGAACTCTCTACGATGTTGGATCAACTCAGAAGACACTGGTTTCTGCTGGCGGTGGCTTGCGTGGTTCTCGTCTCATTTCAATGGGCTGATCTTTTTGAAGTATACGTACGATCGATTCCTGTCGGGTGGGTCGTGACGTTTGTGATGTTCCTCAACGGGCTGACCCTGCCCACTCCTCAGTTCCTTGGAGCTTTGAAACGCCCCGCACAAGTCATCATCGGCGTTGTGTGTGGATATGTTATCGTCGCCCTTCTTGGGTACCCGGCCTCGAGATGCCTCGAGCTTTTCAATACGGACTTTGCAGTGGGTCTGCTGGTCATTTCGGCGATGCCGACCACTGTCTCCTCGGGGGTCATCTGGACTCGACTGGCTGGAGGCAATGATGCTCTGACTCTGCTTACCACAGTCGCCAGCAGTGGGATCAGTTTCATCGCGGTGCCGTCGACCCTGTTCTTTACGGTGGGGAGCTTCATATCCCTGAAACCAGTTGAGATGCTTGGAAGACTGGTTCTTGTGGTTCTTCTGCCAGTCGGTGTTGCGCAGGGAGTAAGGCAGATCAAGAGGGTCAGTCGTTTGGCTCTCCAACATAAGACCCTTCTCTCAGTGATTCCTCAAATACTCATTCTAAACATGGTATTTGTCGGTGCTGTGGGCGGAGTCCTGCAAATGGGTCGACGAAGCGAGCAGCTCGCCTTCAAGGAGTTCCTGATATTGGCGGTGGTCACCGCCGGGCTACATGGGTTGGCAGCCGCCGCTTGCTGGATGGCAGGGAAGGGGTTGCGCTGGAACCGGGCTGACCGTTTGTCTCTTCTGTTCAGCGGTTCCCAGAAGACGCTCCCCGCCTCCTTGTATATTTGCTCCAGGTTCTTTCCTTCCTTTCCCTTCGCAACGATTCCCTGCGTGATGTACCACGTTTTCCAGCTCATCATTGATTCCTGGCTTGCTGAAATGGCGAGACAGGGGGAAGGCACGAAACTCTAGCCTGCATTTCTCAAGCCCCTCCCGTCGCGAGCCGAATTGATCGCAGATGTGGCATTTTTGGAGCTGACGGTGAGGCGAAGAGGTGAAGATGCTCAGCATGGCGACCGGGAACAGGTCAAAGCGGCGGGGATGACCTCGGAGACGGCTTTTCAGAGACAGCGCTCCCAGCTTTTTAAGGGAATCCAGGGGAGGCCGTTTGAGTTTTAACCAGGTGCCAGAATGGGTCCGGCTCGCTGGAGGTTTTCGTTCGTCCGGATAAAGATCTGCTGGTAGGGATACCCAGTTGCCAGGGAAATGAAGATACGCCGTGCGCTAGCCTAACTTCCGCACTCCACTGAGCAAAATCCTTTGTTGATGCTGGGTTGCGATTTTTTTCAGTCACTACAAATTGGCCGCTGCGTGCCAGGTCTTGATCGGTTTCATGACTTCCAGTGGAACCCTGAGGACGTTGTAGATGTCCCGCTGCCCGCCATCCGGGGTGGTTCCCTTTCGGATGCGGAGAATGGTGCCGTTCGCCGTGGGCAGGACCACCGTGACCACCTGGTGGGTGCTCAGCTGCCGGCGGATCGTCGACCAGGAGGTGTGGATTCTCCTCATCCAGGAAGTACTTTTCGATGGCCAGCAGCAGGTGGTAGGCCAGCACGCAGAGAAGGATGTGCGTCTGGGTACGGTGCTCCAGATGGTGGAAAATGGGACGCTCCATCAGCGGGGTCTTCATATCCCGGAAGGCTCGTTCCACACGCGTCAGCAGAAGGTAGGTGCGCCAGATCTCATCGGCACTCAGATCCTGCCGATCCGTCTTCAGCACGTAGCTGCCGTCGAGCTTCTCCGCCATCGTCTTCTTTTCTGCCCTCTCTTGCCAAACCAGATTCCGCTTCTCCGCGTCGTATTGGATTGCGTAGTAGCGCGCCACACGGGGGTAGCGTTCCTTCAGACGACCGATCGCCTGCTGAATCTTCTCCTCCTGCTTCAGGCGTCCCCGCTCCACCCGGGCCTGGAGCTTCTCCAAGTCGTGGATCAGTCTCTGTTCTTGTTTCTCCCGGATCGCTCGGTCCTTCTCTTCCCGACCTTCGCTGCGGCAAAGAATGTAGATCTCATCGCCTTTCTGGCGCCGTTTGATCTCGACCCGAGTCTTCTTCTGAAACGGATTCCGGGGTGAAGGGATGCGAAGGATCTCTTCCCACTCGTCTTCCTTCTCCAACTCGTCCCACCATTCATTTCGCTCCGACTGCCGCCCCGCCACAATGTAGTGATACTGGCGCTGCCGGATCTGCTCCAGGTTCTCCTCGTACGCCATGCCCCGATCCAGCACCACCGTGGAGCCTACTTTCTGGCCCGTCCGTCTCTCTAACGCATCCAGCATCTGATCCACGGTGGCACGGTCCTGCACGTTTCCGTCAAACACCTCGTGGGCCTTCGGAAACCCCTCCCCATCCAGCACCAGTCCCACCACCACCTGCTTGCAGTCGGGACGCTTATCGCGCGAGTAGCCCCGCTTCGCCTGGGGGTTGGCTTCCGCCTGACCCTCAAAGTAGGTCGACGTCAGGTCGTAGAGATAGACCGTCTCTTGCAGATTGAAAAGCGCTCTCTCCCGCTCCATGAGCTCCCGCTCGATCGGCTCTCGATTCGGATGTAGCCGATCCAGGTTCCGATAGAGCGCATCCTCCTGCAGCGGGCGGAAGTCCTCTCCCAGAATGTCCCCCGCCGCGGTGCCACGGACCCAGTCGGGCATGGCCCGTTCCGAAAGCGGACAGATCAGCCGGTTGAGCGTCATCGCTTCGCTCAACCGGCAGGAGCGCTCCGACAAGCCCGCACGCCTGAGAATCTCGCCCATCCCCAAGCGCCGCCACATCTGATGCCCGACGTGCACGGGCCCGGCTTCCCGGGCCTGCTCCAATTCAATCCGCTCCGCATCGACGGTGACCAGCTCTGCCGCTGGCTCGGGTTCTCGCCGCTGTCGGCCCCGCCCAGCCCTTTCGAGAAGGGTTCGGGTTTTTTCATCGGGAGCTTCCAGCGGAAGCTGGCCGCACAAGGCCGACTCCAGCTTATGCGCCAGGGCCCGCCATTGTTCTCGAGGCGCCGGGGCCAGATTGCCCAGCGAGCAAATCGTTCTTTGGCGCGGTCCCTTGGGGGTCTGAACCGACTCCACCAGCAGGTAGTTCGCGTATTCCTTGCCCTTGTAGATGCGACTGGTTTTTCGGATGTACATTCATCACTACATATACCATATAAACCTGGCATATCCAGTGCTATACTTAGTCATATTAGTCACTATTTGGCCAATCCAGAAAGACGCTCGCTGAAAACAAACGACTTGCCGACGCCGAGCAGGCAAAATAGGTGAAAATCCCTCAGCGGACCGCGGAAGTTAGGCTAGCTGCCGCATCGGGATGCAGCCCTTCGAGCCACTCCGCCTGCTTTCTGAGCCGAACCCTCCCTTCTTCCCAGGGCAGCCGATAAGCAGCCTGCATCACTGACTTGACTTGCTCGGCCAGATCGTCCGGCAATCGATCGCACACGTTGCGAATCTTATGACGACGACATCTCTGCACCGGACTGCCCTTGCCAAAGACCTTGTCAATGGCACATCGCAGGGCCCTGGAGCCGTCAATCACAAACAGATAGCGTCGCCCGGAATCCAGGCCTCGCTCCACCAGGTCTTCCAGCAAGGAGGTAGCGGTGGCGGCGTTTTCACTGGCCCCTTCCCGCAGCCCCAGCACGTGCTTTTGGCCCTCCGAGTCCACGCCGACGGCACAGATCACGTGGTGCTCGCCAAAGACCAGGCCGTCGATGTAGATGATCAGAAACTCAACGTCATCAAAGTGTCGCTCGGCCAGCTGCTCCAGCTGCTGGCCGCTCTGCTCAATGAACTGACGGCTCACGGACGATTTGCTGACTCCCACCGTGTCGGCCATCTGGGGGATCACGCGGCTGTAGTGGCGCGTGGAAACGTTGCACATCAAGATCTCCAGCATGCGGCTGCCCAGCTCCCCGTTACGGTTGATCGCCTCATAGGCGGGGATCTCCACCTCCCCGCCTCGACCTTGGCCTTTCTTGCGCAGCCGTGGCTTTCGAACCCGCACTTGCCGCTCCGAAAGTCTGACTCGCCCTGGCTGAGTGCCGTACCAAACGATCTGCTTGCCTGGGCGCCCTTGTTGCTTTTCGCCGGCGACACTTCGGGCAGAAAGCTGCAAGACCGCTTCCATGCTCGCTCGCCCCAGGATGTCGATCAACTCGTCAATGGCCATCCGGGAGGCTTCGATCAGCTCCACCATCGGGAGCAACAGTTGCCCGTTCTGGGCCAGATAATCAGCCAGCCCCTGACTGTTCTTCCGGGTGACAATTCGATATGATTTCTTCATGGCGGTTCCTCCTTAAAAGGTTGTTGACCAACCCGATTCTAACGAGTCGGTCGGACGAACCGCCTCTCAACTTTCAACTAAACCCGGGACAGTCTCGCATTTCTCATCACCTCTCTACTGCATCGGCGTCGCCTTCACCTGAGCGAAGTGAAGAAATGATCCGTCCTGACTGCGTTGCGCTTCTTCGGCCTCCTCGACGTACTGCACGAGTACTCCTGCGGGGGCCTCGGTCGCGCGCCTTGTCAGACCGGCCCTTCCGCCGCTTGACACGAGTGTCGTGACACTCGTGTTCGTGACGAGCCGTGATGAGAAATGCAGGCTAGCTCTTGACGACGTCTACTGCACCCCGTCTCAGCCGGATCTTCAACGTAATGTCGCTGTCGTCGGCTCCTTCAATCACCACTGGGGCTTTGAGTCGAAACTTGCGGAGTGTGAGCATGTAGTTTCCTGGAGGAATGGTCGCCGTGCTAACGGCAACCCGCTGCTTGAAGGCAATGCGCGAGGAGCGATAGGATTTTTTCGTCTCCTGTTCCGTCAGGACGAAGCTCAGGTTGGCCAACCGATAGATATCAAAATCAAAATTGGCTGCCTTAGAGACACGAATGGAAATCCGCCGAGGTCTTGCGGCGTGGCGATCGCTCTCCACTCGCTCAGGGTGCCGGGATTCTACCCGCGCAACCCGGTCACCGATGTGCTCGTTGACCCATTGATCGATGTGACCCTTTTCCTTGCTGTCGGCGATCACCTCATTGATCAGCTTCAGCAGATCATCCTCTCCCTTACGCATGGAGATTCCGCAGTCGATCCTCCCCACAATCCCGGGAAGAACCTCCAGGTGACTCACTCCCGGAACTGTATCCAGGGAATAGGCGGCCATGTTCCGATCGTCAATGACAGCGTCTGCTTCACCTCGTCTTAAAGCCAGAACCGAATCATCCAACGTCTTAAAGGCAACAATAGTGCTGTCAGGAAACTGCTTTTCGACGAAGCTTTGAGCGGCTGTGAACTCTCGCACGCCGATGGTTGCGCCGTTTAGCTGATCCGTACCTAGGATATCTCGCCGATAAGTCGGGTTAATGATCAGCACCAGTTGAGAGGTATAGTACGGATCCGAAAACTGTATGTGCTGCCTGGCTGCCTCGGTAATCCCGAAGACAGCAACTCCCAGATCCGCTTCCTCGTTTTCGAGGGCCGCGATCCAAGTGCCGTAGCTCCTGCTGATCCAGTGTAGCTTGATGTCAGCCGCCTGGCCTGGACCGATCTCAACCCTGCTGATGCGGTCCACGATCCGCTTGGCTATCTCGGCATCGGGACCCACGAGTTCCAGTTCTTTCTGATAAATCAGAGGTCCTCCGTGCGGAACAGTCACGACGTAGGCAATCTTATCCTTCTTAATCCTTTCAAGCGTCCCCGAACAGGAGAGCGCCGGGGCTGCAATCGAGATCAAGAGGAACCGGAGCAAAGATTTTCTGATCATTTTGCCCTTCCAAATGAAAAACTCTTGGGGTGCCAGAATGCGCTCCCTATATACCAGAAACCTGCACCGGGAAACAACCGTGGTGCTGCCCGCGCTGGTCTTCCTTGTCCATCCCGGCAGTGTGACCATAACGCTTGAACAGGGGTGAAGTATAGAACAAAAGTCCTAAATCCTAAATCACTACTGTCCGGTTGAGTCAGTTCTTACTTTTGGTAACATCTTGCAAATACCGAGGTTGACTACGAAATCCAAATGTTTCGATATGTTCAACCGCCTCTACACAATGTTGCAAATCTGGTTATGCAATTCACTGCGAACGGTGAGTTAGAAAGCCGCCTTCAGCGTGGGAGGCACCTCAGGTGCCGAACTGCAAGGAGACCAAGGGGCGGGGTTTCGCCGCCCCTTCGGAGCCTGAGGCTCCTCCCACATTCCGAGTTCGTGCCTTCCACCCGATTCTCTGTTGCTTGCCACTCTGTATATCGACACAGCGTTTCCGGAGTGAAGTGAATCACCAAACAAATCTTTAAATTCTAAATCCCAAATTCTAAACAAATGCGGCGCCAAGGGAGCTCATACTCTTGCTGAATGGAGGAAGAAGAGATTTAAGATTTAGGATTTAGTGCTTCACTCTCCCTAGTGCTACAAGCTGCGAGAGGGGCAGTGCAGTCGGATTCTCTCCGAGCGGGTGTGGCCATTGTCGAGAACTCTGTAGGCGGCAAGGTAACAGACACAAGGGCCCACCTTGAAGGGGCGAACGTTATCAGGGAGATATCGTCTGCTCCTGACCCGGTAACCACGGCCCAGAGCCAGGATCAGCATGATTCGATCCGGGCAGCCAAGTTTCATCATTGTTGGCATGTTCTCACGCGTGTAGTTGCGGTCCTCTCTGGTGAGTTTCCAAAACTTATAGCGAACAATGGTTGCCGCACTTCGATAGGGATGGGTGTGAAAATCTCCCAGGTAGGTGAGATGGGGGAAAACACTGGTGGCAACCTCAAGATGAGCCTTTTCCAAACTTTTTCTAGAGGGTAAGACTGAGGCCGGAGTTCCTTTGCTCCGAATCTGGGGCAGAATCTTGTCGACATGAAAGTGGCGTACGTACCAGATCCCCGATTCCGGATTGGAGGAGGCTTCGTCTTTGATACTCCCAAAGCAGGTGGCGTAGACTTCCGTAAAGGGCTTGCCCCGACCCGCGCTTACCAGATAGCCTTCCAGACTGACGGCAAGTATATCCTCCATGGCGTCCTGACTGATCCAGATCTCGATGTCCTCACGAGAACTGTCTACTTCAACCTTCCAATCCAGCAAAGGAGAGCTGGCTCTCTGCCAGTAGCCCATCTCCCGCCCCGTGCTGGCCACCAGCTTCCGATACCTCTCAACGAGCCGCCTGGGGATTTTCCTGCGGCGTAGAACGTCTTCAAGGTCCAATTGGTACTGACTGGATTCATAAATCGCCGCCGGGAGGGGAAACCCGTCGTTTCGGATGAGCATCTGGAGGGCCCGACCGGCACGAGACACGAGGGGGTCACGGTGGCTGCCAATGGACGCTGTACCGGTTTCCAGAAGCCGGCACAGCTCATCGAGAAGGCTTGTCCTTTCCTTCTGATCGGAGCCACTAAGGAAGCGTTCCAGCCTACCGATACGCTTTAGATATTCCCCGGACTTCATCGGCCTGTGCCCTATACTCTCCTGTGGTTTCCTTTTACGAATTCCGTATCTTGCCACGACAGGCATCCGCCCTTTCCAGGTTCGCCCTATCTTAATAGCAGATTTTTCCCTACTCGTCTTGCCCAGGAAACGGGAAGCAAAGAACTGGCTGGACTCCATCAGGGCAACTCAACCAGGGTATAAGATTTTACGCCACCAAGCAGGGGGCGGGTGAGGGTGGTTGCCTTTCAGCTCAAGCTGCTAAAGGAGGGAGGGGAACACAAATTCTGAGACCTTATGCATAATCCGGGCTAACTTGCTCAGTAGTAAGGATTACTGCCCTCGCTGTGGTCCGTAGTGTCGATGATCTCCTCGACTTCAGGAACCACTTCCCGGATTCGGGCTTCGACACCCTGCTTTAAGGTGACATCCACCATCCCGCAGCCGTGGCAACCACCGCCAAAGGTGAGATAGACCTTCTTGTCCTTCACTCCGGCCAGCTGAATCATCCCCCCGTGAGCCGCTACCGCAGGGTTTAGTTCCGTATCCAGCAGCATCTGTACCCGTTCTGCCAGAGGGCCAGTGAGATCGGGCCGCGGCCCCTCGCCCATCTGGGGAGTTTCTGGTTTGTTGGGGTTGTCGAAGTTGAAACCGCTCCTGAGAAGCCCTTCATCGAAATCAAGAGTGGCAGCTTTAAGGTTTTCCGCACTTTTCGGGTCGATGACCACCTCCAGGCCTTCCCTATCCAGCACAATGTCCTCAGCAGTCTTGTCTGCCGCTTCAATGAGCTTCATCGAATAGGAAAACTCAGCAGCGCCGTTGGCCATCGCTTCCAGGCGCAAAGCCGTTTTTCCTGGAGCCTGCTCCTGTAACGCAACGCGAACCTGTTTCAAGGCGATTTCTGTGATAGTGATCATAGGGAACCCTCCCGTCCTGCTATTATAACGACCCAGACCAGGAACCGCAAACCTGAGTAGTCAGGCACACATAGGCGATTTTCCCGCAGGATCACTTTCGCAAAAAACAATCAACCTGGCCATCCCCTGAAGTAGGCGGGGATTGACGGGGGCCGCTTGAGCGCCTCATACTGGGGTTTTAAGTTTGAACGCAATCGTTCAGCTGGGGTGTACTCGGCCATCCGGTTGCTCAGGAAAGACTGGTAATCAACCAGGAAAGGGAAAAAGCAGCATGCCACGAAACGGGGTCGCACAGGCATGGAAAGTAGCTGACAGCATTCTCTCCTTGACCGCAGGGATGCTTTTCAACGGCATTCAGTTTTTCAACAAGTACAGGCCGAATCCTTCTTTTACTCCCAAGTGGTCTGAGAAACCACTCCTCAAGTCATGGGAAAAAAGTAAACCCACTTTGGGCTGGCCGCGTCACACCGATTCGCTTTGTCCCAAGTGCGTCATCGAAGCCCGCACGAAGATTCTGAACGGAGAAGAGGACTACCGAATTCTGATTAATGAGAAGGTGGGCGAAGTGAAAGCCCAGATCATTGAGCGCGATGGTCAGGTGTGGATGCTGAAGGATTGTCCCATTCATGGTCATTTCGAAGACTTGATGGCGATCGACTCTGAATTCTTGGAGTGGATCGAAAAGAACTTTCCGGGGCGCGACATCCGGGCCCACAACGATGCCGAGCTGCACAATCATGGCTCCAGCACCATCAAGCACGGGCGTGGATCGGTACTTACGGTGGATTTAACCAACCGCTGCAACATGATGTGCGATCCCTGTTTCATGGACGCAAATCAGGTGGGGTTTGTCCATGAACTCGAGTGGGAGGAGATTAAGGAAATCCTGGATAATGCGCTTAAGATCAAGCCGCGGCGCCAGATGTCGGTTCAGTTTTCGGGCGGAGAACCCACCATCTCGCCACACTTCTTGCGGGCCATCCGTTATACCCGGAAAATTGGCTATAGCAGCGTGCAGGCTGCGACCAACGGCATCGAGTTTGCCAAGAGCAAGGATTTCGCTCGAAGGGCGGCGGAAGCCGGTCTCCGATACGCTTACCTGCAATTTGATGGAATCGGGAATGATGCAAACAGCCATCGTCAGGTTGGAAACCTCTTCGATGTGAAGTTGCGGGCCATCGAAAACATTCACGAAGCGGGAATTGAGATCGTCCTCGTGACCACGCTGATCAACACTGTCAACAACGATCAGGTCGGTCCCATCATTCGCTTTGCCCTCGACAACCCGAAGAAGATCGCCTTCATCTCTTTTCAACCTGTCTCTTTCACGGGGCGTGACGATGAGATCTCCGATGAGCGCCGACACCGCCAGCGCTACACCCTCTCCCACATGGCGCACGATGTCAAAGCGCAGACCGGGCTGACTGAGCCCACACAGCACTGGTTTCCTCTCTCTCTAATGGGTGCCTTTTCCGATTTTGCTGATCTGGTCCATGGACCCCAGGCTGACTGGGGACAGGTCAGCTGCAGCTGCCATCCTAATTGTGGCGTGGGCACGGCGATTATGATCAATAAAGAGACCAAGGAAGCAGCACCCGTTCCTGAGTTCCTGAACATTCCCGGCTTGATCGCCGACATGCGCAAGGTCACGGACGCGGCTCGCAGCCCGAAGTTTTCCAATTTCATGATGGGGTTGGCGCTGCTCAAAAACTACAGCCCCTATAAGGCTCCTCCCAGCTTGACATTGTTCGACATTCTCAAGAAATTCGACAAGAGCTTTGGTCTGTCCGGGAAGGATTATGGAAAGGGCATCGAGCGGCGTGAGGATCCATGGAATTTTCTCTTCATTGCGGGCATGTGGTTTCAGGACCTTTTCAACTACGACTTCCGTCGTACGGAGATGTGCATCATCCCTTATGCTACCCAGGAGGGCGAGATCTCTTTCTGTGCCTACAATACGGGACACGGCTGGCGCAATATTATTGAGCACATGCATATGAATGCCACAGTCGCCAACTGGTACAAGGAGTATGGACGCCACGAGATCTTTGCGGGAGGGAAGCCTGCCACCCTGAAAAACTACGAGCATTCTCTGAGCATTAACCAGAGGGATGCGAACCGGGTGCGGGACCGTGGCGAACTGCCCCAAAATTCCCGCGATGAGAAGCTTCTTCAAAGAAAGGCGGCCAAAGAAGCGCAGCAGGTCCGCGACTACTACGAAGAGATCGTACTCAAGAAAAAGAAGGCGGATAACTTGGTTCATCTGGCTTAATCCTTCTGGTGTCTCCGTGTCTTGGCGGTGAGACGCTGTGCGTATCTGGTCCCTTTCTGCCCAGTGCCACCGAGATTGCAACTTGTAGTAAGCTGACCGGCTAACCTCCTGACCAGCTGACCACTATCAGAGGGCTCATGGCTCCCAAGGAGAACCACTATCCTGTTGGAATCATTGGTGCCGGCCCGGCCGGGTGGACAGCGGCTCTTTACGCTGCCCGTGCGGAGCTTTCCCCCATGGTTTTTGAAGGGCCTCAGCCGGGTGGACAGCTCACCATCACCACCGACGTCGAAAATTACCCCGGCTTCCGAGAAGCGATACAGGGTCCCGAGCTCATGGAAATCTTCCGGGAGCAGGCAAAGCGCTTTGGTACCCAATCCGTTTTTCGAACGGTGACCGAAGTGGACTTTTCCCTGCGCCCTTTTCGCCTCACGATAGACGGTGGGGAGAATTGGACAGCTGACGCTGTGATTATCGCCTGCGGTGCCTCGGCCAAGCTTCTGGGACTCGAATCGGAAAAGAGGCTCATGGGGCACGGCGTTTCCGCCTGCGCCACATGTGACGGCTTTTTTTTCAAAGGCAAGGAGGTCATTGTGGTAGGCGGCGGGGACACCGCAATGGAGGAAGCGACTTTCCTCACCAAGTTCGCAACCAAAGTAACCATTGTGCACCGCCGAGAGGGGTTCCGGGCCTCCAAGATTATGCTGCATCGCGCTCGAGCGAACCCTAAAATAGAGTGGAAGTTGAATTCTGTCGTTCAAGAAATCAGGGGAGGGGAAGAAGGCATCACCTCGGTGAATCTCCAGGACACACACAGTGGTGCTTTGGAGGAGTTTGCCACTCAGGGAGTTTTTATCGCTATCGGCCACAGCCCCAACACGGCCATCTTCCGTGGTAAGATGGATATGGACGATGTCGGCTATATCAAGATAGAGCATCCCTCGACGCAAACCTCAGTGGAAGGTGTTTTCGCCAGCGGTGACGTGGCAGATCCGGTCTACCGCCAGGCTGTCTCGGCGGCCGGCGAAGGCTGTAAGGCCGCCATGGACGTAGAGCGCTGGCTCTCGTCCGGAGGCGTCCACTAGACTTCGGAAAGGAAATGACTCATGTTTGTTCTTTTTTTTGCTGCCAGCCTGAGTCTGCTGGGAACTTCGCTAGCCGCTCAGGGGAGACTCTTCAGTTCTCCCTTGTCGCCCTTTGTCCGGGATCTGAACCTGGAACCAGGCAAAGGCGCCATCTATGAGGTGGGTGGCGGTCAGCGAGGGCAAAGACTCACGGTCGCTGTAGTTTCCCGGGATACCTATCAGGGGTCAGAAGGGTTCTGGGCTGAGACGAGCTCTACGCGAAGGGGCCAAACCGTGATCATGAAAGAATTTGTGGCAGGTGATCTGGGAAAAGCTGAGAATGTCAAGGCCCGTATCATGCAACGCGAAGGTCAGCCCCCCGTGCAAATACCCCTGGAGATGATGCGTCAGCCTTCTCGGGCGAGGCCAAACATCACTGAACAGTTCACCGACCGGGGAACCGAAACGATTCAGGTCCCTGCCGGAGAAATTCAGGCACAGCACTTCTCACACCAGGATCCAGACGGATCGGAGATCCACCTCTGGGTCAGCAAAGAGGTCGCCCCCCTAGGCATTGTCCGTCTTGAGGCACGCGATCTCTCCGTGGCCCTGCTGGAGAAGATCGAAAACTATCAGACCGGAGCGCCTATATCGATCCAGGAAATGATGAAGCGGCGAACGCGACGACCCTAGTCCCGGGTTCCAAGTTCCAGGTTCTCGTTGTTGGGTGCATGCTCTGTTAGATCGAGCTTGGATTACGCTCCCTACCAAGCCTCCATATCTTCAAAACGCCGAATGATCGCCACCTCGAAAGACTCCTATTGCTATTCACGCTAGAGGCCGGAAAAGTCGCGAGTTTTTTCAGAAATGAAAATGCCAAACCTGGAAGTTGCACCTGTAACCTGGAATCTGGAACCTGGAACTTTCCTACTGAGTCAGTCTGCGAATCTGGTCCAGAATTTGATTCACCGCTCTGAGCCTCTGCAACAGTAGCCTGGCTTGAAGCTCAGCAAGGGGGTACTTCTCGTCCTCGATCGCCTCCGAGAGGCCGGGCAGCGGCTTGCACTCATATCCGGTGTAGAAGCCCGGCCCATAGACGGCGTGTTTGAACCAGGGGCGGCGGGGCAGTCCTTCCTCCAGCAAAAAGGCGCGCTCGGCTCGCAGGAAAAGCGCATTGATCCGTCTTACCTTGGTCGACTGCAGGGGCTCTTCCAGGAGCTTCGCCGTTCCCACCCTGATGTCTTCTCCAAGTCTCTCCATGCGAAGGGCCTCCTGGAGGAGCAGTTGCCAGTTGATCTTTAAGTCTTCAATTCTGGCGGAACGCTTCAGCTGGGATTCCAGATGTGCACGAATCCCACGTCCGTAATCTACATAGGAGAAGGGAAGGACCTCGGCATTGGCCAGGCGAAGTGCCATCCGTCCCCAAATCTCCGCTAACCTAACTTCCGCACTCCGCTGAGCAAAATCCTTTGTTGATGCTGGGTTGCGATTTTTTCAGTCACTACAAATTGGCCGCTGCGTGCCAGGTCTTGATCGGTTTCATGACTTCCAGTGGAACCCTGAGGACGTTGTAGATGTCCCGCTGCCCGCCATCCGGGGTGGTTCCCTTTCGGATGCGGAGAATGGTGCCGTTCGCCGTGGGCAGGACCACCGTGACCACCTGGTGGGTGCTCAGCTGCCGGCGGATCGTCGACCAGGAGGTGTGGATTCCCTCATCCAGGAAGTACTTTTCGATGGCCAGCAGCAGGTGGTAGGCCAGCACGCAGAGAAAGATGTGCGTCTGGGTACGGTGCTCCAGATGGTGGAAAATGGGACGCTCCATCAGCGGGGTCTTCATATCCCGGAAGGCTCGTTCCACACGCGTCAGCAGAAGGTAGGTGCGCCAGATCTCATCGGCACTCAGATCCTGCCGATCCGTCTTCAGCACGTAGCTGCCGTCGAGCTTCTCCGCCATCGTCTTCTTCTCTGCCCTCTCTTGCCAAACCAGATTCCGCTTCTCCGCGTCGTATTGGATTGCGTAGTAGCGCGCCACACGGGGGTAGCGTTCCTTCAGACGACCGATCGCCTGCTGAATCTTCTCCTCCTGCTTCAGGCGTCCCCGCTCCACCCGGGCCTGGAGCTTCTCCAAGTCGTGGATCAGTCTCTGTTCTTGTTTCTCCCGGATCGCTCGGTCCTTCTCTTCCCGACCTTCGCTGCGGCAAAGAATGTAGATCTCATCGCCTTTCTGGCGCCGTTTGATCTCGACCCGAGTCTTCTTCTGAAACGGATTCCGGGGTGAAGGGATGCGAAGGATCTCTTCCCACTCGTCTTCCTTCTCCAACTCGTCCCACCATTCATTTCGCTCCGACTGCCGCCCCGCCACAATGTAGTGATACTGGCGCTGCCGGATCTGCTCCAGGTTCTCCTCGTACGCCATGCCCCGATCCAGCACCACCGTGGAGCCTACTTTCTGGCCCGTCCGTCTCTCTAACGCATCCAGCATCTGATCCACGGTGGCACGGTCCTGCACGTTTCCGTCAAACACCTCGTGGGCCTTCGGAAACCCCTCCCCATCCAGCACCAGTCCCACCACCACCTGCTTGCAGTCGGGACGCTTATCGCGCGAGTAGCCCCGCTTCGCCTGGGGGTTGGCTTCCGCCTGACCCTCAAAGTAGGTCGACGTCAGGTCGTAGAGATAGACCGTCTCTTGCAGGTTGAAAAGCGCTCTCTCCCGCTCCATGAGCTCCCGCTCGATCGGCTCTCGATTCGGATGTAGCCGATCCAGGTTCCGATAGAGCGCATCCTCCTGCAGCGGGCGGAAGTCCTCTCCCAGAATGTCCCCCGCCGCGGTGCCACGGACCCAGTCGGGCATGGCCCGTTCCGAAAGCGGACAGATCAGCCGGTTGAGCGTCATCGCTTCGCTCAACCGGCAGGAGCGCTCCGACAAGCCCGCACGCCTGAGAATCTCGCCCATCCCCAAGCGCCGCCACATCTGATGCCCGACGTGCACGGGCCCGGCTTCCCGGGCCTGCTCCAATTCAATCCGCTCCGCATCGACGGTGACCAGCTCTGCCGCTGGCTCGGGCTCTCGCCGCTGTCGGCCCCGCCCAGCCCTTTCGAGAAGGGTTCGGGTTTTTTCATCGGGAGCTTCCAGCGGAAGCTGGCCGCACAAGGCCGACTCCAGCTTATGCGCCAGGGCCCGCCATTGTTCTCGAGGCGCCGGGGCCAGATTGCCCAGCGAGCAAATCGTTCTTTGGCGCGGTCCCTTGGGGGTCTGAACCGACTCCACCAGCAGGTAGTTCGCGTATTCCTTGCCCTTGTAGATGCGACTGGTTTTTCGGATGTACATTCATCACTACATATACCATATAAACCTGACATATCCAGTTCTATACTTAGTCATATTAGTCACTATTTGGCCAATCCAGAAAGACGCTCGCTGAAAACAAACGACTTGCCGACGCCGAGCAGGCAAAATAGGTGAAAATCCCTCAGCGGACCGCGGAAGTTAGGCTAAGGTCGGGTGATAGCGCCAGGAAGGGTCGCCAAAACGGCTCTCATCCAATAGTGAGTGTCGTAGAGGGAGTGGTAGACCCCGTAGGACCCTTCGAAACCCATGGTCAGGGAGGGAACACCCAGATGGTCCAGAAAAACAGTATAGTCCGAGCCGCTCCCAAGATCGTCTAAATGGACCTCTTGGGGCGGGTTCTCCTCACTTTGGCGCTGCCTTGACAGCCACACTTCGTAGACGCTCGTCCCGCCCTTTGGACTCTTGACGAATCGTGTTGCCTCACGGATCATTCCGTGCAGCGAGGGCGCGGCAGCAGCGGCAAAGTGGCTGCCGCTGACTCCGACATCGACATTCAGGTAAGCTACCGACTTTCGCATCAGTTCAGCCTGAAGATCCTCACCCCACTCGGTCGAGCCCATCAGTCCGTATTCCTCTCCGTCCCAAGCCGCCAGGACAATGGTCCTTTGGGGGCGATAGCCTTCCGCCAACAACTTCCCCAGGCCCGCTGCCATTTCCAGAAAGGCAGTAGTCCCGCTGTTTGCATCTACCGCACCGAAAGTCCAGGCATCGATATGATTACCCACAATTACCCATTCCTCTGGAAAAGTGGCACCAGGAACCCGACCAATGACATTCCAGATAGGCAGCACCTCATACTTCATTTCCAGCTGAATTCTGACTCGGGCGGGGCCGGGACCCAGGTGGTAGGTGAAGGGCAAGGCGCCCTGCCATCCCTTAGGTACGGGCGGGCCGCTGAGATTCCCTAGGATCGGTGAAGCATCTTCATAAGAGAGTGGATGCGAAAGGATGCCAGGGAGATTCTCGGCGGCACCGGGGTCTATCCTTTCCTCACCCTTGAGGGCTGGCCGACCCGGCGTCAGTGGATCTCCCGGGTAGATGAATAGGTACTCCACGCTGCCTCGCTGGACTGCCGAAGGGGGGCGGAAAGGGCCCTTCGGAAATACATCCCCTTGAAAGTATCCGTCGTCGATTGGATCCGAATAGATGAGAATCCCGGCGGCTCGGTTTTCTTCAGCCACCTTGACCTTGGTTCCGCGAAAAACACGGCCGTATCGAGCCAAGACGATCCTACCCATCACACCGATTCCCAATTTTTCCAGCTTGTCATAGTCCTCCGGCAGGCCGTAGTTGACGTAGACTACCTCAGCATCGATTTCTCCTGAGGGAGAATAGGCATGAAACGGCCGGATCACCTCTTCAGACTGGGAATCTTCATCTTCTGGATAACTTTCCTCCTTGAGCTTCAAATCGATCTTTTCCGGCTCGATCAAACTCACCGAAACGGATTTCGGGTAGGTGAGGTAAACATGGTATTCCGCAATCTCAGAAGCAATGCCGAAGCTCTCCAGCTGCTCAAGGACGTAGCGGGCCACCTCTCTCTGCGATTCCCCACCGGCAACGTGGGCTCTGCGAGTAAGGGCCCGATGGTGACGTCGTGAAGATTCCCCGGAAAGAACCGAGGTGAAAAGCTCTTCCAGTTTCAACTGTTCCGCTGCTGAAGCGGGGGCAAAACCGGACAGCCGCCTTTCTTCTGAGTGCTTGCAAAAATAGAACAAAAAAGCAATAGAACAATCGAGCAATAGAGCCCTAAAACAGGGGATGACCGCAGTTTTCGGCACCCCTGTAAGGGCAGCACCTTCCAGGTAGGGTCGAGAGCTGGCGCAGTAACCCATAAGGCCCCGTTTCCAGCTCCCGCCTCGTCAAACGCAGCATGCAGATTTCCCGCACTGCGCTTTCCTGTCGGCTTCACGAAAAGGCTTATGAGACCTATCGAGCTGGTTTGGCTATCCGCGGGGCTGAAAGCGCTGAACCCTGTACTGATCGTACAAGCCCAACCCCTGATACAACCACCGCCGACTCCACCTCTCCCAACCGAAGCCCCGGAGTTTCCGGGCACGCATCAGATGCCGCCGCACCTTCTTTTCCACCCAGTCACGAATGAAAGAGAAACATCGACTCGAATGCCCTACCGCAAAGTAGTTGACCCAGCCTCGGAGAATCGGGTTGATCAGTTCGATTACCCGCCCTATAGGTTGGGATTGAAAGCGCCGGAAGATCTCCTTGAGCTTCCGCACCAGTGCCGTTCGCTTCTTCAGCTTGGGCACACAATGCGGCCGCCACCGTCCCCGCAAGCTGCGCACACGGTGGAACCCAAAGCCCAGGAATCCAAAGCTTTCCCCTTTGCTCAGGTCTACGATTCGACTCTTCTCTTCATTGATCTCGACTCGGAGTTTGGCAAACTCCTCCCGGAGCCGCTGGCGTACCGCCCGCACAAGCCAAGCATGCCGCCGATAGCCATCGATGAGAATGACCAGATCATCCGCGAACCGGGCATATTCCACATAGGTGTAGCGGCCACATCGCGTGACCTGCTTGGCCCGTTCCAGCATCCGATCCACGTCATTCAAGTAGAGATTGGCGATCAGCGGTGAGATCACTCCGCCCTGGGGAACACCTCGTTTGCCACTCGCTTTCACGATCAGCTTCAGCAGGTGCAGGATCTCTCGATCTTGTACTCGTGCCGCCACCTTCGCAAACAAGATATCGTGCCGAACGTTGTCGAAGTAGGACTTCAGATCCACGTCCAGCACCCGGGTTTTGTTCTCTACAATGGCTTGAGCTACTCTGTGAACCGCCTGATGAGCGGCCCGCTTCGGGCGATAGGCATAGGACCCCTCCTGGAAGTCCGCCTCGAAGATGGGTTCCAGGATCAGCTTGAGCGCCCCCTGGACCACACGGTCCCGGATGGTCGGGATCGATAGAACGCGAGCTTTGCCCCCGTCCTTCGGAATCTCCTGTTTCCGGACCCGCTGCGGCCGATACGTGCGTGAGGTCAACTCGTCCCGGATCTGCTCCAGAAACTCCTCCACTCCGCTCTCTTCGATGGCCTCAAAGCTGACCCCATCGATTCCTGGGTCTCCATTGTTCCTCTTGGCCAATCGATAAGCTTCACGAAGGGTTTCCATTTTGCAGACATGGACGTACAACCCCCAGAAACGCCAGAACGGTTCAGCCTTCGCCTTGACGTATATCCTCCGTCTCAGGTCTTGCAGATTGTCGGACGCCTTTGTCATCTCGTCCCTGCCTCCCCTTGTTGACCGAGGCACTACCGAACAGCTGGGTCCCTTTGCTCCACGGGCATTACCCTGCTTCACAGCTAATACAGACCCATCCGCCACCCTCTCGCCTTCAGTCCGACTTCCCGGTGTCTCCGGTTATACGGCCTACCTTCTCCGTCGATTTCCCGACGGGACGAGGAGGGCTTCTCCAGTTGCTTGGCGTGTCCTTGTCACCGTGCCGCCGCTACCACCCCGCCGGAGTGGACCACCGCCTCAGTCAGTCTGCGGTAACCCATGCTGCCTTCACCCTCCGGTTGTAGGCTCGGCCTCCGGGGCTTCGCACTTTCGGGGCCACCTCTGCGTTCGTTTGCATTACGGCCCGGTGACTCGCTCACCACCCTAAAGATGGCTTTGTCGATGGGCTTCAGAGTTTCAGTTTCCCTCCACCCTGCCATCCAAGCTACAGAGCTTCTGACTTTTACCCTGGCAGGACTGACTCCTACCGAACACACCAGCCTTAGCTGGACACACAACCGGGACGTGCCCATTCGCCGACCGTGGATGAATCTGGTTCAAAGCGAAGTGCATCACCAGTTTGCTCTACTGTTCTGCTCGCGAAGTGAGCAACGGGATCAAGCCTTTCAGGTACTCTGCCAGTTTGACCATGTTGCTGTCAAAGTGAGTCCAGAAGGAGACTAGGCCTGAGCTGGAAGTGTCCGAGATGACCTTGGGAGCCAGGCAGGGAACTCCATAGGCGGAGGCAGCTTTCAAGGCAGCGGCGGCCTCCATGTCACACACCGGGGCGGCGAACTTCCGGTACAGTTTCAGACGTGCCTGTCGACGTACCACGGGCCGGGTCACCGTCAGTCCTCGACCGGAGATGGACCAACCCGACCGCCTCAATCTCGCTACCAGCGGCAGGTCGGCCCAAAAACAGGGACCTTCCTGAAAACACCAGGCTTCAGGAAACACGACCTGTCCCATCTCCAGCGCCGGATCCAGCTGTCCGGCGGTCCCCGTGAAGATCAACAGTGAAGGGTTTTGAGAACGAAATTGATCTCGCAGCACAGCCTCGGTGCGAGGGATTCCCATCCCAGTGACCAGATACTGAGAGCGAAAGGGTAGGTTCTCCCGCAGAATGGCCATTTCCTTTTCCATGGCACAACCGATCAGCAGACTCACCCCAGCTGTCATACCCAATACAGCTTCCCAGTTCCCGTCCCCAATTTCCCCTGCGTGAGGATTTTTATAGCATTAACAGAGTCTCCAGTGATATCTATCTTTCATGCGTTGCCCCTACTGCGGTTCTCAGAAAGATCGAGTCGTAGACTCGCGGGAAAGCAGGGAGGGAGAGGTCATTCGTCGGCGCCGCGAATGTCTGTACTGCAGACGCCGCTTCACCAGCTACGAGAGAATCGAAGACGTTCCGCACATGGTAGTGAAGAAAGGAGGACGACGGGAGCGCTTTGATCGTTCCAAGACTCTTGCCGGCCTGGACAAGGCCTGCCAAAAGCGTCCCGTCCCCGTGAAGCAGCTGGAGCAGATTGTCGAAGAGCTGGAGCAGCGCCTGTTGGAAAGCCAGGACCGCGAACTCACTTCCGAGGAAATCGGGCGGCATGTCCTGGAGAGGCTGAAGCAGATCGACAAGATCGCCTACCTGCGCTTTGCCTCAGTGTACCTGAACTTCAAGGACATCCGGGAGTTTGCCGACGAGATTGATCCTCTACTCGAGTCCCGGTGAAACTGAACGTCGAATCACGAGTTTCGAATGTCGAATGCCCGAAACGCGCTTCGCTCATAGAAACCCGGAACCCGGCCAGTCTTTTACTCTTTTACTCTTTGGCTCTTTATAATGGGCTTGTGCCCAAAGATGCCGAGTTGTTCACTCTCCTGAAGAGCCGCTTTTACAAGGAAACGGGCCCCGGGATATGGAATCCAGACATTGACCTGTGCCTGAAGCCCGATCGGGTGGTCGTCGAAGTGGAAGTCCCGGGGATCGAACTTAAGGATTTGGAAGTCTCTATTCTCGACAACACTTTGAGCATTCGCGGAATGAAGCCCGAACCACAGGTGGAAGAGGAGCTGATCCGCTATCTGCGTGTCGAGAGAAGCTACGGCAAGTTCCATCGGGACATTCCGCTTAGCTGCGTGGTGGATGTCTCTGACGCCCAGGCCGAGTTATGCGACGGCGTGCTCACGATTACTTTGCCTCGAAGGAAAAATCGTCGCGGTAGGGAGTTTTCTGTTACCGTTAAAAAACATGACGCCTAGCAAGAAAACTCCTGTTGGCACAGCAGAAGACCCGAAAAAGCTCCAGGAGCAGCTCGAGATCCCGTCCAGCCTCCCCGTCCTTCCTTTAAAGGATATCGTCACTTTCCCATTCATGATCGTGCCTCTGTTGATCACCAGGCAACAGTCCGTGAAATCGGTGGATCAATCTCTGTCTCAGAATCGAATGATCCTGCTGGTGGCCCAGCGGGACCCGTCCATCGAGGTCCCGACTCCCAGTGATCTGTATCAGGTGGGGACGGTGGGTGTGATCATACGCATGTTAAAACTGCCTGATCAGCACCTTAGAATCCTGGCCCAGGGTGTGGCCAGGGCCCGCATTACGCACGGCGACACCAAAGAAGGTTACCTCAGCGCCACCCTCGAGACGATCGTCCAGCCTGAAGTAGAGCAGACGATTGAAGTGGAAGCCCTCATGCGGGCGGTGAAAAGCAGTATGGACAAGGCCGTTCAGCTAGGCAAGAGCGTTTCGCCGGAAGTCCTGATTGTTTTACAGAACCTGGAAGATCCCGGCCGTCTTTCCGACCTGACAGCTTCCAACCTGGACCTGAAGGTCGAAGACGGGCAGAAGGTCCTGGAAACCCTTCACCCGGTGCAGCGGCTGCGAACGGTCAACGAGCTGCTGGTTCATGAACTGGAGCTACTCAACGTTCAGCACAAGATCAGCACCCAGGCTAAAGATGAGATCGAAAAAAACCAGCAAGAGTATTTCCTCCGCCAGCAGCTCAAGGCGATTCAGGAAGAGCTGGGCGAGGGCAGCGAGCTTACGCACGAAATCACACAGTATCGGAACAAACTTGAAGCCGCACAGCTCCCCGAGGAGGCCCACGAGGAGACCTCCCGCCAGATCAACCGACTGGAACGGATGCACCCGGATTCGGCCGAAACTGCGACCGTGCGTAACTATCTTGACTGGATATTGAATCTTCCCTGGTCGGTGAACACCAAGGATAGCCACGATCTGCCCAAGGCACAAAAGATCCTCAACGACGACCACTACGACCTGGACGATATCAAGAACCGGATTCTCGAGCATCTGGCCGTTTTGAAACTCAAAGATGACATGAAGGGCCCTATCCTTTGTTTTGTGGGCCCTCCGGGGGTCGGAAAGACCTCACTGGGTATGTCCATCGCCCGTGCACTGGGCCGAAAGTTCGCACGCATGTCGCTGGGAGGGGTGCACGACGAAGCAGAGATCCGAGGACACCGGAGAACTTATGTCGGCGCGATGCCAGGCCGAATCATTCAGGCCATCCGGAATGCCGGGTCTAACAATCCGGTGCTGATGCTTGACGAAGTCGACAAGATTGGCACTGATTTTCGTGGAGATCCCGCCTCGGCTTTGTTGGAAGTGCTCGACCCTGAACAGAACCATGCCTTTCGGGACAATTTTCTGGGTGTCCCTTTCGATCTATCCCATGTTCTGTTCATCACCACAGCCAACGTTCTCGACCCCATTCAACCCGCTTTCCTGGACCGAATGGAAGTCATTCCGCTTGCCGGCTACAGCGAACAGGAGAAGATGGAAATCGCCCGGCGCTATCTGATCCCAAAGCAACTAAAAGCTCACGGTATCTCAGAGCGGAACCTTCGATTCACTCAGTCAGGCATTCTGGCCATCATCAACAACTACACACGTGAGGCAGGGCTACGCAACCTGGAGAGGGAGCTGGCCTCGATCTGCCGCAAAGCGGCGCGAAAGATTGCCGAAGGCGAGACAGGACCCTATCGCATCGAAAAGAAAAACGTCTCCGACTACCTTGGCGTTGAGAAGATCCAGCCTGAATCGGTACTCAAGGAGAGCCAGGTGGGAGTGGCTGCCGGCCTGGCCTGGACTCCTGCGGGTGGCGACATCATTTTTGTGGAAGCACTGCCCATGAAAGGAAAGGGCAACCTCATCTTGACCGGCCACCTTGGAGAAGTCATGAAGGAGTCAGCTCAGGCGGCGATGAGTTACGCCCGAGCCAAGGCTTCGGAGTTCCACATCGATGTGGGCACCTTTGAGAGTACAGATTTTCATGTTCATGTACCGGCAGGGGCGATTCCCAAGGATGGCCCCTCAGCTGGAGTGGCCCTGGCCACCGCTCTCATCTCTGCATCCACGGGCAGGCCAGTACGCCGAGATGTCGCTCTGAGTGGCGAAATTACCTTGCGGGGACAGGTCCTGCCTGTGGGAGGGCTCAAAACAAAGATCCTGGCGGCTCGACGAGCCAAGATCAAAACGGTGATCTTGCCCAAAGCCAACCAAAAGGATGTTCAGGATCTTCCTTCGGAACTGCGTAAGGAGATGGAACTTCTTTTTGCCGACAGGATGGACGATGTCATTCGCTCCGCCTTAAAAGAGCAAAAGCCCACTCGCCGTCTTCAGAAAACGGGCACGACAAACACTTAATTCTCTGCCTTTCCCTTTCACAGTGTCACAAAGTAAGCCTTCCGAACTTGAACTGATTGATTGGATCCGGAAGCAGGCACACTGCTCGTCGTCTTCCCTGATCAAAGGCATCGGGGAAGATTGCGCGGTGATGGATTCGAAGTCCTTGCATAAGATGGTCCTCACCACCGATATGCTGCTGGAAAACGTTCATTTCCGTCGCCGCTGGACAAGCCCCTATTTCTTGGGAAGAAAATGTCTGGCGGTGAATCTGAGCGATCTGGCTGCTGTCGGTGCCCGCCCCGCCGCATGCCTGCTCGCTTTGGCCTTACCGGCAGACCTGAGAGGAGAGTATTTTCGTTCCTTCATCCATGGTTTTCTGGAGGAGGCGCGCTACTGGAACCTCTGTCTGGCCGGCGGAGACTTGTCTCGTAGCACGTTCATCCAGGTGACCGTCACGGCCTTGGGATCTGTTGAAAAAGGCCAGCCACTGTATCGCTCTTCCGCCAGAGAGGCCGATTCCGTCTTCGTTGTGGGGAGTCTAGGGTTATCGAGACTAGGACTGGAGATGCTGTCCAGGGAGGATCCGGCACAGCTTTGGGAAATCAATACGGAAGAAGCGCTGGCCGATTGGGCAGGGGATCCGTTTCGCCATCGCTGCTTGAAAGCCTATTTTCTCCCTTATCCGCAAGTGCAAGTTGGTGCCTGGCTACAGGAAAACGATTTGGCCAGCGCCATGATCGATGTCAGTGACGGACTGGCCTCCGATCTCGCTCACCTGGCCCGAGAAAGTGGGCTGCTGGCTGAGCTGGAGGTGGATCAGATTCCGCTGCCCGAAGAGCTGGCGGACGAGAAAACTGTGCTCAAGACAGTGCTCGACGGTGGAGAAGACTATGCCCTGCTTTTCACGGCATCTGAGGAACAACTGCAGCGACTTCATAGGTCTTATCCTGCAGCTTTCCCATCCTATACCCTGATTGGCAAGATGAAAAAGGGGGATCCAGGCGTTTACCTGCTCAAAGGCGGTAAGAGAAAACAGTACGAACCACAGGGATTTGACCACTTTCAGTAGTGAGATACAACTTGACCTCGATGGAACCAAGCTCCCCAGTTGGTGAAGATCAGGGCGCACGGCTGTGCCGGCCCTACCTTCGCGGGCTGACAGTCAGCTTCTCCCTTCTGGCGCTCAGTACCCATGTGCCTGCTTTCGCCCCTCCACCGTCAGCGCAGAGCGCTCCCCCTGTGAGTCAACAAACGGCTCCGGGTCTGCAGAGGGTAGAGAATCTGGCCAACGTCAGTTTTAGAAATGACATTCGTTTCTTTGCGGTGATGGCGGCTTTGAACCTGGCGGGTTTCGACTACGAGGCCGAAGGTAGACAGATGTCGGAAGCCCGAATCCGTCTGCGCCAGGACCTCGCTCAACTCGACCCCCGGCTGCGGGAACGTCTCAGATCCTTTTACGCAAGCCACAGGGGCGGCGAAGACGAGTCACAGGAGCAGGCAGCGTACACCTCGCTAGCTCTTTTGCTCCTCGGCCCTCCAGCCTTTACGTTGATCATTGACCAAGAAAACCTGCCGGAGGGAGCCCGCAGGGTGCTGGGATTTTAGGATCTGGTTCGAGAGTTTTACGAAACTGCCCGTATCGAATCGCTGTGGAACCGTTACCGGACTCACTACCAGGCTCAACTGGTGTTCTACCGACCCATTCTCGTCACGGTAATTCAAGAGAGCTTGCGGTACTTCAGAATACGCCCGCGTGTCGTTCTCGACCGACAAATTATCTTCATCGTTGACCTTCTCAATGCCCAGGGGATCGTGAACGCCCGCAATCTCCAGCGGAAATACTACGTCGTAGTAGGTCCCACCGAGGACCCGGCCAGTAACCACGTTCGGCTCCAACATGAATACCTTCACGTCCTAATCGATCCTCTCGTGGAAAAGTTTGGCCCTGTTTTGCTCAAACGGCGAGAACTTTTACACATGGCCCAAGAGCAGCCTCGAATCAAAAGTGACCGCCGGGGTCACTACCTGGTGATTGTAGCCGAATCGCTGATCGAAAGCATTCTGTTGAGACTCCATCCTGGAAATGATCTGGATTCGGACTTGGTGCGATTGTTCCGCAAAGGTCTGATTTTCGTGCCCTACTTCTACCGGGGTCTCGAGCAGTATGAAGAAAACGAACTGCTCTCCTTTCCCTTCTATTCGGAAACCCTTTTCGCCGGGATTCAGGACTCGGAGATCAGGAAGGACGAAAAAAGGATCTCCACTCTGGAAAAGAAGATCAGAGCCGAAGAGCGAGACCGGATGACCCAACAGAAAGAGGCTCAGGAGCGAGTTCAGCGAAGCCTCCGGATCAGATCCCTTCTGCACGAAGCAGGGCGCCTTCTTGGGGAAAAGGAGTACGGGATGGCTCAAGAGAAACTGAGTGAGCTCCTGCGAGAGGATCCGGGAAACGGGAATGCTCTCTTCTATTTGGCTCAAATCGCTTCCCAAGAGGGGGATCAAGACCGTGCTTTCGAGTACTATCGGCAGGCATCGGAGACAACCGACATATCGTCTTGGGCCCGAGCCCGGGCTCTGCTCCGAATGGGAAGGTTGCTGGCTTTCCGGGGCCTCTTTGACGAGGCCCGGATCCGTTTTGATCAGGTCCTGAAAATGGAAGGAGAACTGAGGGGAGCGCGTGAGGAGGCGCAGGAATTGATGGAAAGACTGCCAAGCCTATCGAAGTGAGCTTTCCCTTCTCCTTCGTTTTGTGTCACAATGGAGCCGCGGAGGATGTGATGAAAAGAGTTTTCTTACCTTTCCTGGTTATCGTGCTTTCAGCGCTCTTCACTCCACAGGGCAGCGGACAGCAGCAGACCGACGAATCTTCCCAAGCCGCTGAGCAGCCCCCGAGCACAGAGGAGCAGGAGGCCTGGTCTGAGGTTGAAGCGGCCTCAGGTGCAGAGGACAAAGCCCGGCTGGCGCGGCAGTTCCTGGAAAACTTTCCCAGCAGTGTTGTTGCACCTTTCGCCCATCAGATTCTGGCTCTGCACTTTCTGGAAAGAAACGAGTCCGAAAAATTCATTCAACATGCAGAGACGGCTCTTCCGGACCTTCCCGAGCAGCCGACCACCGCCGTGATCCTCACTAGCCTTGCTATGACCTATGCGCAAAATTTGCAAAGTGCCGATTCCGGTAAGGCGATTACAAGAGGACAGAAAGCGCTGCAGCTGATCGAAATGTTGCAGAAGCCTGAAGAGGTACCTGAGACGCAGTGGAAGCTTCAAGTGTTACAGTTGCAGGCGGATTCGAATTACGCTTTGGGCACTGGCTATCTCTATAAGTTCATGGAGAAAAAGGAAGAAGTACCGGCGTACGTGAATCCTGACCTGACCCAAGCAATTGAGTATTTTGAAAAAACGGTTCAGCTGGACCCGGGTCACGATCGGGCACATTTTCGACTGGGCGACAGCTGGGCTCAAAAGAACGAAGGCGAAAAGAGCCTCAACGGCTATGCTCGAGCTGCCGCCCTCGGTGATGCCGCCCTGGTCTCAATGGCCCGCAAGAACCTTGAAGAAATTTACGAATACCTGCATCCCAAAAAGGTAGACGAAAACGATCAAGAATATCAAGAGCGGGTCTCGGAGGAGTTGGACAAGCTCATCGCCGAGGAGCACCAGAACATACAGAAGAAAATCGGTGAGAGTCCGGCTGAGCTGCAGCAATAGCATCGATCCTTCTCGGAAGCGACGCTCGGGGAGAAGCGAGAACCGAAAACGTCAGGTCAGGAAAGAGGGCTCTTTGGCTCTTGGTCCTTTCGTCTTCTCCTCCCCCTCTCAGCCCCATGAGACATATCCTGAGTTTTCTGAGAAGGTTTCACGACGGCACATCCCGACCGTCGGGAGAGGCTTCAGCTGTTTCCGCTCCCCCGACCCTTTCCAAAGAGCGGCTTTCCGAACTGTACCAGCTGGAAAAAACTCTGGGATATTCCTTCACGGATCTCACTCTTCTCGATCGCGCCTTGACCCACAGGAGCTTCGTCCATCGGCCAGGAGTTTCCAGGCCGGAGGAGCAGACCTCACAAGATTACGAGTCGCTCGAGTTCCTGGGTGATTCCATCCTGGGGTTCGTCATCAGTGAATTCCTTTTTCGGAACTACCCGGCACATCCCGAAGGAGTCCTCTCCAGGATAAAGTCTTTCCTGGTCTCGCGGGAGCAACTCTATCTCCTTTCTCAAGAGCTGTCACTGGGTCAGTTCATTCGACTGAGCTACGGGGAGGAAAAGACGGGGGGGCGAAGAAAGAAAGCCATCCTCGCTGACCTTTTTGAGAGTCTGATCGCAGCCATCCACCTGGACGGAGGAGTCGAGCCGGCACGCCAGTTTATTCTCTCCCAGTTCAAACCGCATCTGCAGGAGATTGCCCGGGAGAAGCTGGATTTTGGAGATTACAAGTCGGCTCTCCAGGAGAAGCTTCACCTACTGGGCTTTTCAGAGCCGCACTACCTGGTGGTAGACGAATCGGGACCCGATCACCAAAAACAGTTCGTGGTCGAAGTTCGTGTCAAGGACAAATCTTTGGCCAGAGCCAGCGGTAAATCAAAGAAGGAAGCCCAGCAGCACGCTGCCGAAATCGCAATCGAAAACTTTGATAAAAAGTTCCCAAAGCACTAAATCCTAAATCCCAAGCTCCAAACAAATTCCAATTTCCACATCCTAAATCCCACACTTTAGTGCTTAGCCTGCATTTCTCATCACCTCTCTACTGCATCGGCGTCGCCTTCACCTGAGCGAAGTGAAGAAATTGCTTCTTCCAAGGATTATCCTGCTTCGGCCAACTCCCAGAACAGCAGAACAGTGATGACATCGTAGAGAGCGTGGCAGACTATGGGCGCAGCCAGTTTCCGCCTCCACAGGTAGAGCATCCCGAAAAGAAAGCCGAGCACTCCAGCACCGACCGCATTGTCCACGCCTTGCGTTTTGTGCCCAAACCCAAAGAAAACGCTCCACAATACCAAGCCGAGGAAGATCCCACCCAGATGGTCTTCAAATCGGACCAGCACAAAAGCGCGCTGAATTTCCTCCTTGAATCCCCCCACGCAAACACTGCTCACCAGAAACAACAGAAGATCCACTCTGTTTTGCACGAGATCCAAGAGGGGATTGGTGGCAGAGACGTATTCAGGCAGTACCCAGCGGAAAAATGTCACCACCAGAGCTGTAGATCCAAAGAGTATGGGAAGGAGGCACACTCCAATCCCTATTTCAAGAGGAAACCGCTCCCAGTTCCATCCAATTTTTCGGAAACTCTCTCCTCGAGCCCCCAAAAAGAGGGCGATCAACAGCACCGTGATGGCGCCCTCGCAAATCAGAAACAGGAAAAACAGTCGGCTATCTGCGAGCGCCTGCCCGCAGGATGCACCAAAGAAGCTAAAGCCCACCTGGACCAGAAAGGAACCCAGGAGTGCGACCGTAAGCACCTCGAACAAGGCGGAAATTCGACTCACGCTATGGCTCACGAGACCTCCACAAACGAGTTGAACTGATCATGTCCTTTATGGATAATAAGACGCCCCAAGCTACGGAGCGTGTCGCAAGTATGCTATTACAAGATGATTACGAGGACGAGGAAGACTTTGAATTTGAAGATGAACATTACGACGAGCAAGCTCCAGTGAAGCGGCATGAGGATGGGGACTACGAAGAGGATAATGAGATGGAGGAAGGATTTGACAACTTTCTGGATGAGGAAGAGAGTCATGAATAGCTTAGTACTCCCTTTCATAAGTACGATGACGTTATTTTGAAATCCCTTTTAGCCAATTCTGGGCTGAAACGTTCTCTGATTCTAGCTACGCTGGTCTTGTTTTTCACAACGCCCGCTCCCGGGTCTGGGAAGGCAAAAATCAAGCGACTGACGCCCACGGTGAAGGGATCAACGGGAATATTGGGTGTCTTCCTCCCTGATACTTTGCGTCGAGGCGAATACAGCATCGGCTTTCACAACACCCATTTCCACCGTGAACCAGGCGACCTCGACGTCACCACGTTTCCCTTGTCCTTCACCTTCGGACTCCACGATCGGCTTGAGCTTTTCTTTTCCTGGGAAGCATACAAGCTGGATCCCGGCCAACCCCTTGTTCCTTCCCGACTACGAACGCCGGAGGCGATCCTCGCCTTCTATAACGATACCCCCTTCATGGATGTCCCTTTTGGGAGTGGAACGGGTGACCTGTGGGCCGGAGCAAAAATCAACCTGTTTTCCGAAGGCCGGGGTGCACCCATGGGGCTAGCTCTTCAGCCCATTGCCCGATTCCCTGTAAGTAAGCGTCGGAGCCATCGGCTGCGCGGCCTGACCGCTGGCGCAACTGACTGGGGACTAGACCTGATCTGCTCCAAGAACCTGGGGAGAAGGAGCATGCTTGCCGGCAATGCAGGGTTACTTTTGGCCGAGGATGTGAGAGACCTTGACCGTCAGTCCCGCTTCAACTACGGATTGGGAGTGAGTTTCCCTATTGCCCGCAGCCAGGCTGCCCTGACCTGGGAGTTGTTGGGAAGTGCCTTCTACGGCTCCAAAACGGGATCGGCCAATCCCATCTCTCCTTTGGAGTTTCAGGCTGGACTGCGCCTCCTTGTGAAACCCTGGCTCACCATCAGCGCCGCTTACCGTCTCAATCTTTGCACGCTGGACGAACAGCGCTTCGGGATTCCAGCCGCGGGTCGGCACGGGTGGCTTGCCCAACTGATCTTTCAACGTAAGATCAACGAGCCCCCCAGCGCCGAGTGCAAACCCCAGACCGCGACCGTCCGAGAGGGGGAGCGCGTCACTATCCTTCTGAAAGCGCTGGATCCGGACGATGACCGGCTCATTGTGACTTGGAGGACCAGTGGAGGAAAGGTGACTCAGCAGGGCCATACAGCGATCTGGGACTCCACAGGGCTGAGGGCAGGGAAATACACAATCAAAGCGGAGCTCAATGATGGGAACAGCACAGCTAACTGCCGGACGGAAGTAACCGTCCTGAATGGAGAGCTTCTTTCACCGTGACCACTGGCCCGCATTTCTCACACCACCTCTACTACAACGCCGTCCGAGATGGGCTGTCGGTTGGTCGAGATAAGCTACAAATGAGCAGAGCCTTATGCCAATGAACCGCTCGATCTTCTTTCTACTCCTTTCCCTGTGCCAGGTGATCCCGCTGGGGAATCCCAGGATGATCGCAACGGGCCCTTACGGCGGTGACGTTCGATCCCTGGCTGTCCATCCCGCCAAACCGGAAAAGTTCTTTCTGGGTACTGCTGACGGCCAGATCTTCGTTTCTCTGGATGCCGGAGCGAGCTGGAGGAAACTACTGCCGGGCTTGGGCCGCCCTGGGCTCGTGGTCGACAACCTCGTGTTTCATCCCCACGACCCCAATACACTGTACGCGGGAACCTGGGAACTAAAGAGCAACAAGGGCAGCCTCTTTCGCACTCGCGACAGAGGAGCGTCGTGGGAAAGCGTTTCGCTGGGCTCCTACCAGAGTAGCATACGGGCCTTGGCTATTTCCCCTTCCGATCCCAACATGATCGCCGTTGGGATCTCCCAGGGAGTCATTCTGAGCAGGGATGAGGGAAAGACCTGGGACCGCATCACACGGGGATATAGAAGTCTTTACAACGTCGAGTCGCTCGCCTTTGATCCAGATCATTCCCAAACTTTGTACGTGGGAACATTTCACCTCGGCTGGAAAACGACCAACGGTGGAGAAAAATGGCAGGCCATCCACAAAGGAATGATTTCTGACAGCGATCTGTTTTCGTTGTTGGTGCATCCCCAGAATCCTCAGATCCTCTATTCCAGTGCATGCACGGGTGTCTATAAATCGACCAACGGAGGTCTGAGGTGGATCAAATTGAAGAATGGGCCCTCCAAACAATCTCGCAGGACCCGCACCCTGCACCTGGATCCGTCTGATCCGAATACCCTTTATGCAGGCACCACGGTAGGGCTCTTCATGTCGAGAGACGGCGGGAGAACTTGGCGCAAACTGATCTCGGATCTGGTCGTCAACTCCGTAGTCACTAATCCCCGGAGCGGCAGTCTGATCCTTGTGGGTACAGAGGATGCCGGTGTCCTGAAGAGCGAGGATGGAGGAAAGACGTTTTCGCCCTCCAATCAGGGCTTTGTCCACCGGAAGGTCGCCACTCTTGCAGGCGACCCTGGTCACTCCCAGCGCTTTTATGCCAGCGTCCTTTTTGACCAGGGGTATGGAGGGTTCTTTGTCTCGGACAATCATGGGATTGGGTGGGACCCTTTCAACGAGGGATTGGGGCCTGCTGCCAATGACGTGCGAGCTATCCTGCCCGCCCACCACTCCCGCCGAGTCTATTTAGGGACGTCATCAGGCCTCTTCCAGGGCATTCCTTCCCAAAAGCCCTGGCAACCCATCGAAGTTACCCGAAACCTGTACGTTCTGAATCTCGCCTTCTCAAACCGGGCCGAAACCGGACTTTTTCTGGCTGCCAGGACAGGGGTTTTTCTTTTGGATTTAAAGCGAAACGAGCTGCAGAAGCTGAACATCCCTGTCTACGATGGGAAAATCCGTATCGTCTACTATGACAAGCCATCTGACCAACTTTTCGCCGGCACAGACATCGGAGTCTTCCGATCGGACAATCGAGGAAGGACTTGGACCGCCAAAATTCTCGGCTTGCCCCGTACCCCTGTCAATACCCTTGGCAAGAAGGGAAAACGGCTTTTCTGCGGCACCCGGCAGGGACTCTTCCAGAGTGATGACGCTGCCGAGTCATGGTCGCCCTGTCCAGACATCTACCCCATAGATATCGTGGCCATTCAGTCCAATCCAGTAGCCGGGAACCAGCTGATTGCGGCAGACTTCCTCCTGGGTCACCTCTTTCGCAGCGACGATTCCGGAACAACCTGGCGGGTAATCAATCCAGAAGGCCCAAGCTCTTCGTTCACTACCCTCGCCTTCGGATCGTCCGGCCAGCTCTTGGCTGGGACCTCTTCCGACGGCATCTATCGCGTCCAGCTGGCAGACGAGTAAAGCCGGCTTCCAGCCCAGCTGCCGGGACGGCGACAATACGTTCCTGGTAGCGACTTTTTGGGGAAGGGCGCACGGCTGTGCGCCCCTACTAGTGTTAGCGATCACGAGGATCTGAACTTTTCTGAACACACGCCGGGTGGCGAACCTCGATCAACGGGTTTTTCCATGGGGTGCCCCTCCTTGGGCTTGTGATGGGCGCGTGGTTTGCGTTCGAGATACTGAGCGTAACCGTGGGGGAGCGGATACTGAAGCAACTCTTCGACAATGGGGAGGAAGTAGTAAAGGGAGCGAATGGGAGAAAGTCGAGGAAGCGCTGGGTCTCGGAAAAGACGGCGGCTGGTCGCCACCAGGAAGGCATCCTGGACGGTGGCCAGAGGGATAGCGCGGTCATAGAAGTGAGCGGCGAGTCGCCGATCCGGCGGGCGTGCTCGAGTGGGCGTATGGGGAAGTTCGAGATAATCCGCCAAGAGGGTCTGGATATGAGCGCGACGCTGGACGGGAGTGCTCATCTTGTTTTCTTGCGACGGGCGGCCGCTTCCTGCTCGCTTTCCCGCACGCGGTAGCTTTGCCCCTCCATCACAGTGACGTCAGCATGGTGGGTGAGACGGTCCAGAAGCGCAATCAAGCAGCCGGATTGGGGAAAGACGCTATTCCACTCCTTAAAGGCTTTGTTGGAGGTCAGCACGAGCGACCGGCACTCATAGCGCCGGTTGACGATTTCATGGAGCAGGTCGGCGGCCTCACTGTCGTAGGTGAGACAGCCGACTTCATCTAGGTAGAGCACCTGCGCGCGCGCGTATTTTTTCAGCTTGCGGCGCTGCAGTTCCGGCGCCTCCGATTGCAGGTCGTCGAGAATCTCCGGGGCGGTTCGAAAGAGCACAGAGTAGCCGGCCAGGACGGACTGGTAAGCCAGATTCTTGATGATCATGGTTTTTCCCAGGCCGTTGGTACCCAGTAAGACGAGGTTGCGGCCTTCCTGGATAAAGTCCAGGGTAAAGGCGCGCTCAATGACTTCCCGGTCGATCCGGGTCGGCCAGTTCCAGTCAAAGTCATCCATCGGCTTGAAGCGGCCGATCTTGGCCAGGCGCAGACGCCGCTTGAGACTGCGTTGGGCTCGCTCCTCATGCTCCCGACGAGCCAGTTCCTCCAAGATCTGACGGGGGGACCAGCGCCCCTTGGTGGCGCGGGCCAGAAAATCCTCCAGCTCACCGGCGAGCGTCACCAGACCGGTCTTGTGCAAAAGCTGCATCAGATCAGGATTCGTCGTCATCGGAAGCCAGTTCGTCATAGGTCTCCGGGTTATGGGATTGGACATAGAGGTCCTCCAGTTCGGGACGCTGGCGCAACTCAATGGGTAGAGGCGCCTTTCGCCCCTGAGCGCGCTGGCGCCGGCCCAGCAGAAAGGCCACCGAGGCGGCGCGCGGGGTGCCCCGTTGCAGGGCTTCACGCACCGCCGCCTGCAGCTCTTCGGCCCCATAGAGATCCAAGAGTTCCACCAGCTTGGCCGTCTGGCGGCCGGTGGGCTCTCCGCGCTGAAAGGCCTCGTCCAGCAAGGTTTCCGTTTCCGGAACGGCGGCCAGCAGTCGGCCACTGGGGGTGGCCCCCAGCGCCTGGCGTTTTTCCGCCAGCAGCGCTTCCTGGTGAGCCGGATCGGTGCGGACGTCGTGGCGGTCATAGGAGCGGAGATGGCGGGCGATCTCGGTGCTTCCGTCCAAAATGCGCACCGTCTGCTCGGAGGCCACCAGTGTCAGGGGCCGGCCCACGGCCGAAGGCGGGATCGAATAGTCGTTTAAATCAAAACGGATGTAGATGGTTTTGCGGGAGCGGACCGGCAGAACCAGATCGGTTTCCAGGCGATGAGCCGGCAAGGGAAGAAGGAAGGCTTTTTCTTCCTCCCACACTTCCTCGACGGTGCGCCCATCGCCGCCGGGCCAGGGCCGACGATGCGCTACCTGGTCGCGCCAGAGGAGCGCTTGACGGTTGAAGTCTGAGAGCGTGCTAAAGGGACGGGCGGCGAAGAAGGAATGGCGCACATAGGAGATGGCTCTTTCGACGCGCCCTTTCTCGGAAGCCCGGTAGGGGTGGCAGGGGCGTGGCGCAAAGTGATAATGGGCGGCCAGCTCCAACAGGCGCGGATGAAAGTGAACAGCCTCGCCCCGACGTTCCAACACGACGCTTTTGGTGTTGTCGTACAGGATGGTGCGTGGACAACCGATGTCTTCGAAGGCGTGGATGTGAGCGCGCAGGAAGTTTTCCATTTGCTGGTCAAAACAAAACTCCAGAAACAGCGCCCGCGAATAGGAGGGGGTGAACACAAAGCAGGACAGGATGCGCTCGGCACGGCCCACCCGGACTTTACCGAAGTGCGCCCAGTCGGCTTGACCCGCCTCCCCCGGGAAGGTCCGCAGACGCAGCGAAGGCCTCCCGAGGGGTGGGGCGCAGCGTGGCCACCACGCGCCGCAACTGCACGACCGAGCCCGTGTAGCCCCGGGCGCGCAGCATCTCGAACAGACGCGTGACACGAAGCCGAGGGTAGCGCTCCAGGGTCTCTCGGATAAAGGGAAGGTAGGGATCGGTCAGACGGGGCCGTTCCATCTTCTGGCGATTGAAGCGATCGGTCTGGAGAGCCTGGCGCACGGTCTCCCAGTGAAGCCCCAAGTGATCAGCAATGGTCCCGATCTTCCAATGTTCGGCATGGAAAAGATGGCGGATTCGGGCGAGCAGTTCTCGATCGATCATGCTTCACCCTCCTTCCCGAAACAGATGGATCCAGTGGCCGGACCGACCACACACGACACAGCGAACCCGAAAACGGCGGGGACGCTCCCCATGGGATGGGACATGGCGCTCCTTTCGAGGCTCCCCCTCCTTTCCCGGCAGGGAGAACTGGAGGGAGGCTACGGCAGCCATGCTGACGAAGATGCGATCCTCGCGTCTACCTTGATCCGTCACGCGCTCCGGCCGCCGCCGATACGCGCGCTGACGGTCTCGATGATCCAGTCGCCCCCCGGGGGACTGTTGATGCCGCCGATTGGCTTCCCGGCACTGCTGGCGGCGCGCTTGTTGCCGACAGCGCACACTGCAATAGCGATGGCCTCGGCCGCAACGGCGACAGATCCAAAACAGTGCACCGCAGCCTGCAGCGCGGCACGAGCGGAGGCGGAAAACAACCAGCGGATCGGCCATAGTCCAGTCCCGGCGGAACTGGACAACAGCCCAGGATCATGACAGGCTACAATGAAGTCTGCGGTGGTTCTCCACTTGTAACGGGGTTGCCACAACCGGACCTCGATTCTCGGTCAAAGGGTCGAGGTCCTTTCCACCTTTGGCCCCCAGACACTACACCAACTGTTCGGGAAAAAATGGCCCCGCGCTTTTCAAGCGCGGATGATGAAACGCGCACCTGCGGTGCGGATGATGTTGAGTTAACTACCGGCGGGTGTCCAAAAAACTACGGTTCTCAGTGAGCATTAACAACTGCATTTCTCATCACGGCTCGTGACGAAGCGGCGGAAGGGCCGGTCTGACAAGGCGCGCGACCGAGGCCCCCGCAGGCGTACTCGCGCAGTACGTCGAGGAGGCCGAAGAAGAGCAACGCAGTCAGGACGGATCATCTCTTCACTTCGCTCAGGTGAAGGCGACGCCGATGCAGTAGAGAGGTGATGAGAAATGCAGGCTAGTCGTTCCTTGCCCTGAATTGGAGTTTTATTGCTCCACTGAAAACTGATCTTCACCCAACTCGCCGTTCACAACCACTTCCCTTATCGTAACCTCCTGCACCTTGTTCCCATCCTGACTCAGCACCGATTGAAAGGCTATCTGGACTCCTTCTATTGCACGAAAGTCGGAAAGATCTGTCACCATCGAAGCCGGGGCGCCACTTCTATCCATTCCTTGATATCGAAATTGTACTGGCATCATGGTTTCCGCATTGAGAAACAGCTTAAATCCCTTCATCCCCTTGGGAGTGATCAACACAATGACGCACTTCTGCTCGCTGACCTCTTCGCTTCCCAGATATTGAACGGTCAAGTCCTGTTGGTTCGCATGCTTAAACAGGTACACGGTGCTATGCCAGAGGCTTTCTTTTAGCTGTTGTGCCTGCTGTGGCGGCGCCGGGAAGCTTCCCCGAGGAGAGACCATCCATGCCTGGTCGCCATTCAGGATCTGCGACAACTGACCCATGGGGAGGTTCATATTCAGGCGCAAGCGATCGGGATAGGCGGCCAGGAACTCAAGATCCGCCTCCATTTCACCCTGGGGAGTGGCCCGGCTCATCGTACCTTTCCACTGCAGGGTATTGACCGCCTGGAAGGCTTCTGACCCGCCAGCTGCCGAGATCGCCCGGCGAATCAACTCTTCCCCTTTGGCAGTCGTTTCTTCCGTTGCCTTTGCCACCTCTTCTTCCACAGCAGGGATGGAGATATCGATTTCGTTGACCGTTCCTAGAGCCGAAAGCGGCTCGTCGAAATCTTTGTCATTACCAACGACGAGAATCCTCACCTGATCGGGCTTGAGATACTTTCGTGCCGAGCGAAGTACATCTGCTTTCGCCACCTTCTCAATCTCGGCTTTCGTTTTTTCGAGAAAGTCTTTGGGATAACCATAATATTCATAGGTCATCAATCGATCGAGTACTTCCCTGCGTGTATCAAAATAAAACACGAAGGAATTAAAGAAACTTTCCATAGCAAAGCCTAACTCTCGATCCGTGGCCTCTTCTTTCCGGATCATCTCGACTTCATGCAAGAGGGAACGAATCGCCTTTACTGTGGTTTCCGATTTCGTCATACATCCAACGTAGAACGTCCCAGGGTAGTCGTAATTTGCGCTATAGCCACCATAGACTGCATAGGCCAATCCCTGGTTGGAACGAATGTGTCGAAAAAGCCTTCCGGTGAAGGGGCCGCTTAGGATGTCATTCATTACCCTCAAGGAAAAGTAGTCCGGGCTGCTGCGCAGACCTCCGATATGGCCAATCAAAATGGTGCTTTGATTGACATCTTCTTTGCGTATGAAATTTACGGACTGATCAAATTCATACGGGGCCGGCGGAGTGGGCAGTTTCTGAAAACCGAACTTCTTCCAATCCTGAAACGCTCCCTGAATCCTACTGACCATTTCTGCCTTGTCGAAGTCGCCCCACACCCCCAGCATTACGTTGTCGGGATGAAAATAGTGTTCGTGGAAGGCGATAAGATCATCACGTGTAATGGCATCGATCGTTTCATATTCCGGATGCCGGGCGTAGACGCTCTGGGAACCATAGATGAGTTTGCGAAACTCACGGAAAGCAATGCTGTTTACATTGTCATTTCGCCTGGCAATCGAAGAGCGTGCCTGCACCTTCTGAAGGTCGATCTTGTCTTGTGGAAAAGCGGGGTTCATCAGGACATCGGAGAGGACGGAAAGCACCGTCTCCAGATCTTCTTTTAATACCGACACGAAGGCAAAGCCGGAAGTAGGCCCGATGCCGGTTTCAACCGATGCGGCAATGCTTTCCAGGAGCTCGTCCATGTCATCTCCGCTCATTTTGTGCGTTCCGCCCGTCCGCATCACGGAACCTGTAATGGCAGCGAGCCCTTTCTTGTCTGGCGGATCATAAATGGTACGAACGCCAATTCGAGCGGATAGACCGATGGTGGGCAATTCGTGATCCTCAACAAGGTAAAGAATCATTCCGTTTTCCAGCTCAAGGCGCTCAACTTCAGGTACATGGATGGGATTCAAAGGAGGGTATTGAATGTCTTTGTAGTGACGCTGAGCCGCCAAAGCAATGAATGAAGTTGCTATGACCCAGGCCAGCGCTGCAATAAGGATTCTTATCTTTATCGGTCTCATATCTTCACCTCCCATCTTCCCTATTCGTCTTCAGAAGTTGCCGGCTGATTTTCGATCGTTTTAATGACTGCGACCGTACGATGTTTGGCCAGTAGATAACTCTTCGCTACCTGTTGAATGTCCTCGGAGGTCACTTCCTGGATACGGCCCAACCAGTGGAAAAGATTTCTCCAGTTGCCGGTAAGGGCGTGATAAGAGGCTAGCTGGGTCGCGACGCCGGTATTCGAGCCCATCAAGCGGATCAGGTCCGCCCGGGCACGTGTTTTGGCTTTCCTTAGCTGCTCGTCGGAGACCAGATCACTCTTGAGCTGCTCAATTTCCTCTTCAATCGCCACCTGACATTCTTCAGCCGTGTGCCCTCTGCTCGGGATCGCAAAAAAGACCATCAGGCTTGGATACTTTAACCCGGGGAACCCGGTCCCCACGGAAACGTTTACGGCAATTTTCTGCTCCTTGACCAGCTTCTTGTAAAGACGGCTGGCTCGTCCTCTTCCAAGGATATCGGACATGACCGTAAAGACAACATCTTCGGGATCATGGATACTTCCCTTGTGGTAACCCATAACCAGGACAGGCTGCGATCTGTCCTCCACAACAATCTTCCGCTCCCCTAATTGTGCCGGTTCCACGGTTTCCACCGGATCGGGCTTGGCAGTCGAAGGCAACTCCCCGAAGTAGGTTTGCGCCAGCTGCTTTACCTGTTGGGGATCGACGTCGCCCGCTATGGCAATGGTCAGATTGTTGGCACCATAGTACTTCTTGAAAAACGATTCAGCTTCCTCGCGAGTCATCGTCTCAAGATCCGACATATGACCTACGCCTGGCTCTCCATAAGGGTGAGCCTTGTAAGCGGTGGCTGCAAACTCCTCAACGAGTCGACCCACGGGGCTGCTTTCGGTGCGGAGGCGCCGTTCTTCCATCACCACATTCTTTTCCACATAAAACTCACGCAAAACCGGATTCAGGAAGCGGTCAGATTCCAAGGAAAACCACAGTTCAATCTTGTTGGAAGGTAAGCTGCAAACATATTGAGTCGAATCAGTGCGAGTACTGGCATTGAGGCCCACTCCCCCGGCACGCTCAATCGCCTCGCTTATCTCGCTGCTGTCTGCCCACTGCTGGGCAGTTTTTTTTAATTCCTCGAATTCCTCCCGCAATTTTTCAATTTCCTTCGGGTCTGCGAGCCGACCTTTATTTCGCTCCCGTTTCAATCTGTGGAACGCTTCATCTACCTTTTCGATCGCTTCCAACTCTTTTACCAGGTCTTTCGCTCCAACCGTTTTCGTACCTTTAAATGCCATGTGTTCAAACACATGAGCAAGACCGGTAATTCCCTTGACCTCATCGACGGAGCCAACATCCGCATAAGTATGAAAAGAAGCTACGGGAGCCTCATGACGCTCCACGACGATAAAATGCAATCCGTTCTCAAGAGCAAACTCAGTGACTCTCTTTTCAAATTCCTCGAGGTCCTGGCCAAAGCTGTGAATCTGAAAAATCAGGAGTGTGGTTGAAAACAGAAGGGTGGTTCGGCGCTTGCACGGCTCCATTAGAAGGCCTCCTTATTCAATTCTCTATGTTTCAATCTCCTCGAGAAACTGTTGGACCAGAAGGGGAAACTGTTTTCGGCACTGATATTCTACATCGGGATCTTCCATTAGAAACCGCACGACCACTGCCATGTCATTTGCGATCCGTCGACCCTCAAAAGGCTGGAAAGCCGAGTCTTTCAGGAGAGTGAGCGCCGATCTGAATTGTTCCACTCGAAGAAACCGGGAAAGAGGGAAATGGCCCAATACGAGTGAAAGAATCCTGCCGAAGGAAGGGTACTTCTCCTCGTAAAGCATTAGGGGAATGAGGTATTCCCTGTAAGTTTCTCTCTCTCTTGGATCGTCGTCTCTGGCTCCGGCAAGAGCTTGCAACCCCGTGGGATGCAAGCGCCAGCGCCTTCGCAGCAAAAACAGGGCGATAAGCAGTAGCGAAGCAGCGGCAACGGTGAGCACAAGATAGGAATAGGGCAGTGCGGTCCACATCACCTGCTGGGCAGCTCCTGTTTCTCAACCAGGCTCCGGCCGGAAGCTTGCGCCGGCACTACTCGTGTCCGCGATAAGCAGTCGTGCAGACATCGGCACGACGGGTCGAGAAAACCCCAAGCCAATCCTACCACCGTAGCAGCTACAGGAAGGAACAAAGCGATGCGGAGACACATGGATCCGAAAGGGACGTCTTCTGACCCTTCACCGGTAAGTTGCAGGTCGGTCAGATACATTCCTGGTGTTTGAGCTGCCGTGAAGAGAAAGAAAAAGGAGTTCAGGAAATAGAAAGACAGAAAGAGAACCAGCCCAAGGCGCAATGAAGTGACGGCAAGAAGGTGAAAATTCAGCACCGAGCTGGCAAAGAAGATAAATAGAAAACTCACCAGGGCCGGCAGCAAAAGGTCGACCATTCCTGCCAGCAACCGAGAAAAGAGCACTTCGCGTGAAATCTGCCTTGCCGCCACGGCTCGTTCGGGAACTCCGGGAGCAATCGGCCTCGGCGCTTCAAAAACCAGTGGCTCCAATCGCAGCTGCCTCTGGTCTTCCTTCGGAGCCCTTCGCGAGCGAGGCCTCGACACCGGCATTCGAATTAAGGGTCTCTCCAGCGAAGACGGGGAAGGCTCTACCTTCTTGGTAAAGGTCACCATTTTCCGACCCGCTTCCTTTTTTTCTGCTCCTCCGCCCAACCTATACTGAAAGAGAGGGCGTTCGATTTCGCGGCGACTCGATTTTCCCCACGACCCAGAAGTTCTCTTCTTGGGCAAACCATCGGGCTGAGCCGTTTTCTTGTCCTTCTGCTGATCCACTCTGGTCTTCACTTTGCCCCGTCCGTCCGATTTGCCGGGTAGCTCTTTTCCTGTGGTTTGAGCAGCCAAGCCAAAAGTGAGGTGTTCCGGTTTGCGACCTGACGAGACCTTCGCGGCCGTTTCTGAAAGACCTCCTATCTCCAGGCCGCATCGGGTACACTGACTATCCAGGATTTGCGCTCGGCATTGAGGGCAACACACGGATAGATGTTAACACAGCCAAAAAATGGGGGCTTTCTGTCACTCCCTTTCATAAATACGGTGACGTCTTCTCTCCAGGTTCCAGGTTGCAAATCTTAATGTGCCCGGCGATGGTCTCGCAGATAGGTGGCATCAGAGAATCGAGAATCACAAGGCTTTCCTGCCCACCAGGAACTGGACCTCAAACCGGAGCCTGGAACCTGGAACTGAATACATTCAACGGGAAAGCGCCTCTTCCTCGCCCCTGGTTAGCCGTTGCAGCAGCTCCTGCACCCCTTCCTCAGTAAGAAACTGAATCTTTTCCAGCCGTTGTGAAATCTTCAAGAGCTGTTCCAGGTGCCTCTCCCCACGGTTGTTCTTCTCTGCTCTGGAGCGCGCTTCGGAAAACGTTTTGCGAATCCTCTGCACCGGATAGCCCTGGGGAGCCTTCTGCGTCACTGCATTCACAACAATGGTGTGAACCAAGTCAAGCTGATAAGTCCGCAGCAGAAAAAGAGAGCCTGAGGACACGGCAATCAGCAGACCCAAAACGATGAGGGTGCTGGTCTTCATGTATTCTTCTCACTCAGCAAGCGCTCTGGTCAGCCCCGATTCTAGTGTCCTGTCCCCTAAATAACATGCCCTTTGTTGCGGGCGAAACGGTCCTGATTCGAGGCGGGACGACGAGTCGATGCTAGGCATCGGCGAGGAGGAGCAACAAAGAAGCAGGACCGTTTCGCCCGCAACCCGCAGGGCGGAGGTGACTTTGGCCCATCTCTTTGTCGCTCCTCGTCGACGATGCCACCGCATCGCCTCCTCCTCGCTTCGCGATCTCGGCTCAAAGTTCCCTCCGCAAATGACATGTTATTCCTGGGACAGGACACTAGGTCCTTTCACAACAGGCGCAAGATCTCAAAGCACATAGCGTAATCAAGATCAATCCCGCGACGCTTGGCGTGCCCCAGCAAAACGCTCAAGAAAAGAGTCCGAACGGTTCGTGGCAGAAGACGAGTTTTCCTGGTTCGTCCGTGGGCATAGGGATGTTTGAGGTAGAACTCGATGATTTCCTTCAGGATTTCGTCCCCCTGATCCATAATTTGCCGCAGGGAAAGATCCTTGAGCGGCACCCATTGATCCTTGATGGCAGCGAGACGACTGTCCAGTTTTTTCCGGATCTCCTCCCGGTTCTGCTCCTCTGCCCAGGATTTCCTGGCCAGCATCTCAATAGCCGTTCGATAGGTGGTGACATTGTTCTTGATGTTGATCGCCAGTGCCTGACAGAAAGGATAGTCCGGATACAGTTCGAAAAACTCCCGTATCAGCTCTTCGACACTTTTCTCCGGCGCCGGCATATCCGGAGAATTGTACCAGAGGGCTTGTTCCGGAGGTTTCACCCGCGTTTCGTTCTTGCTTGACTTAACGATGGATTTGATTATAAAACTGAAATTTTGGGGAGGCCTCTTTATGTGGAAAAAGACAGAATCTGAAGAATCACAGCAAAGCAGCCCTTCAATGCCAGCCCGCGATCCAGGGCCCGCCACCAGAGATCGCGCCATGATCGGCCCCTCGATTGTCATTCGGGGAGATATCAGTGGAGACGAAGACCTTATGATTCATGGGCGCGTAGAGGGCAAGATCAACTTCAAGCAGCACAACGTCACGGTGGGAAAGAACGGGCGTGTGAAAGCAGATATTGTCGGAAAGATCATTAGTATCGAAGGCGAGGTCGAAGGCAACGTGTACGGGGAAGACAAGATCATTATCCGACGATCAGGCACGATTCGTGGCAACATCACTGCCCCTCGAGTGAATCTCGAAGATGGGTCCAAGTTCAAGGGCAGTATCGATATGGATGACCCATCAGAGAAACCGTCGAAGATCGGTGATGCGCGGCCAAGAGCAGAAGCTGAGCCTCAGGGTAGCTCAAGCAAAGTTGATCTTCACCGGAAAGTCAGTCCGACCTCCCCTTAGTACTCCCTTTCATAAATACGGTAACGTATGCGGATGGGGCTTGCGAGGTGAGGTCGCGAAGAGAGGAGGAGGCGATGCCGAGGCATCGTGAGAGGCGATGCGGTGGCATCAGGAGGCGATGCAGTGACATCGACTCGTCGTCGCGCCTCGATCTGGTCTCCGTCGCGTTCCCAACATACGTCATCGTATTTATGAAAGTGAGTACTTAACCCCCATTCATCATATAGGACACCAAAATTGCTTGCCTTAATCTATGTAAACTACTATAATCAAAGTAGATATAGAGCATAAAGGGAGCAAGAAATGGCTGACCCAAAGGGTGAAGGTTTGAAGGCCGGTTTTGATGGCAGTTTGAGGCTTGAATTTCATGGGGCTAAGGTCACCTCGGATGCTGGGCTTCTCGCCTATCGTGATTTGGACGAAGCGTTGGTGTTATTCGATAGTGTTCCCTCCGTTTTTCGCGATTCGCGGACAGGGCGTAACATCCAGCACGACCTGGCGCCGTTGCTGCGCCAATCGGTATACAGTCGACTGGCTGGCTATGAAGATGTCAACGATGCCCATCGTCTATCGGTGGATCCGACTATGCGGAGGATCACCGGGAAGAAGATGGACAAGAAGAAGGCCGCCAGCGCCAACACCATGGGTCGATTTGAGACCGAGATGCTGTCCGTCCAGGGGAACCTCAAAGCCCTTTCGGAAGTTAATGGCCGATGGGTAGAAAGAGCGCTGGAGAAAACAACTCATCGACGCATCATTCTGGATATGGACAGCTCAGCCAGTCCTGTCCATGGCGAGCAGGAAGCCTCTGCCTACAACGGCCATTTCCGATGTACTTGCTACCATCCCCTGTTTTGTTTCAACCAGTTCGGAGATTGCGAAGGTGCAATGCTTCGGCCCGGCAATGTTCACAGCGCGGATGGTTGGAAGGAGATGCTGGAACCAATCGTGGCTCGCTACGAGAAGAAAACAGTCCGCAAATACTTTCGTGGGGATGCTGCCTTTGCCAAGCCGGACGTTTATGAATACTTGGAGGAGAAGGGCTTTTTGTATGCCATCCGGCTTCCTGCCAACGAGGTGCTTCAGGCGGAGATTGAACACCTGCTTACCCGGCCTGTGGGCCGTCCGCCCCGAAAGCCTATCGTTTGGTTTGCCGATTTCCAATATCAAGCCGCCAGTTGGGACCGGCCTCGCCGGGTGGTTGCCAAGGTCGAGTGGCATCGCGGAGAACTCTTTCCGAGGGTGGGTTTCATCGTCACCAATATGAGCGCACAAGCCTCAGGGGTGGTTCACTTCTATAACGGTCGTGGCACAGCCGAGCAGTGGATCAAGGAAGGCAAGTATGCGTTGCACCGGACTCGCCTGTCCTGCCAGCGCTTTGTCCCGAATCAGGTGAGGTTGGCTCTGTTTGTCTTGGCCTGCAACCTGGGCAATTTTCTACGGCGGCTAGTCCTTCCCAGAAAAATCAAACATTGGTCCCTTCGCAGCCTGTTGACCAAACTGATCAAGATCGGAGCGAAGGTGATCCGCCATAGCCGGATCGTCACGTTTCAGATGGCGGAGGTAGCGGTAAGCAAGGATATATGGGCCGGGCTGTTGTCTCGGATTGATCGATTGAGATGGATGACAGCCTAGCGCCGAGGGTTTCTGATTGAACCGCTGGAGGTGTCTCTATTGATCAGGTTTTTGACCAAAAGCCACCTGAAAAACCGAGGGATCAGAGGCGCTTTTGATGGACAGAGGACCAAAGACCACTTGAGGCAAGGTTGGCGGTCTGATAAGTTGTGGTCATTCACTGGGGAGACCGGAAAAGGTCCTTCCGAAGTTGATATGAGGAATGTCGAATTAGGCATGCTCAGGTGGGCTTCCGAAGACGAGGTTAAGAGAAGCGCCAGCACGACTGAGCCTCCTCAAGGTGAGTCTCAAACCTATTCCTCTTTGGCCCTCGATGTCCTCTTCCATCAGCTTCGCCAGCGGCGTAACTACAACATTCTGGACTTGGGGTCCGCCTTTGGAGCCAACGTTGACTTTCTCTCACAATTCTCCCGCCGGATTTACATCGAAGACCTCTACCAAACGCTGATTTCTTTTGATTTCTTTTCTCCGGAAGACGGGGTCAATTATGCGGATGTGTTTGAGTACCTGCTGCCTTACCGGAGGGAGACTTGTTTCGACGTTATTTTGGCCTGGGACCTTTTCAACTATTTGGAGCCGCCTGAATACCTTCATCTGACGCGTCATTTGTCCAAATACTGCCGAACCGACAGCTTCCTGTTTGCTCTGATTTCAACCCACAAGCATATTCCTGAGAAGCCGACGAATTACAAGATCATAGATCAACAAACATTGCTCTACGAGAAGTCGTCGACCATCTTGCGATCCTGTCCCCGCTATGAAGAGACAGATCTGCGCCGCCTGATGCCGGACTTTCGCGTGTGCAATTCTTTTCTGCTCAGAAATGGGATCAAGGAGTACCTTTTCGCTCGAAAGTGATTGATCCAGTCCTTGAAACTCTGGCCACACCAATGGAAACTGCCAGGAAAACCTGCCGTGCAGCTGATAGAGACATGGGATCCCTAAGATCAAACCTTCTCATGCCAGTCGCGATACTGGCAGCTGTCTTGTGCGGCTTTTCACTTTCTTTTCGCCCTCCGGAACCTGTGAGAGAGAACACCGTAGATCAATTGGACCAGATTCTACGGCACAACAATCGGGGCATAGCGCTGATGGAGCGACAGAAATTCGAGGATGCTGCAGACGAGTTTCGTAAGATCCTCCCGTTAAACCCGAAATTTGTTCCCGCTCACGTCAACCTGGGGATCGCCTACTTCAACCTCCAAAACTACGAGGAGGCAGTCAAAGAGCTGCGCAATGCGATCGAGCTGGACCCAGATCAGATTCATGCGCACTTCATGCTTGGTTTGATCTATCGCACTCAGGACCAGGGGGAGCAGGCACTAGAGGAGTTTCAGAAAGTGAACCAGCAGGATCCAGACGATCCGTCGACCGATTACTACCTGGGGCTACTCTACAGCGGTCGACGGGAGTACCAGACGGCCATTGCGAAGTTTACTCAGGTCATCTCCAAGGAACGGCAAAATGCATCCGCCCGCTACAACCTGGCCATGGCTCTTTTTCGCAGCGGTCGTCGCGAGGAAGGACGAAAGGAGATGGAAGAGTTCCGAAAATTACAGGAAAAGTTCGGCACTACGACTATTGGCCTTCAGTACCTGGAGCAGGGGAAATACTCGGCTGCCATTGAGGAGATCCCCAGGAAATATTTGCCAGAACTGATCCGGCTGCCTCATGAAGAGCTGATTGATGTGCGTTTTACCGAAGTCAGTCCTGGAAAGGTACTTCCCTTCAGGCATCATGGACGGCTAACCCGGCTTCCTGACGGTTCTGTTCTCGTGAAGTCGACCCTGAAGGGGGTGGCGTCCTACATGGGTTCAGGGATCGCTTTTGGCGATTATGACAATGACGGCTGGCTGGATCTTTTCATCGGCAACGCCGGCCTGGAAGACAGCCCCGCTGCACTCTTCCGCAACCAGGGAGACGGGACTTTTCTCGAATCCACTCTCAAAGCCGGACTCACCTTCTCTGGAAAAACCATGGCTGTCCTGTGGGGAGATTTCAACAACGACAGCTTTGCCGATCTATACCTCGTGAACTACGGCCCCAACGTCCTGTATGAAAACAACCGGGACGGCACCTTCACCGACATGACGGTGAAGGCAGGAGTGGGCGATCCCTCCTGGGGCATGAGTGGAGCGTTCGTAGATCATGATCATGACGGAGATCTCGACATCTTCGTCGCCAACTTCGTCGACCCTGCTCACCTCCCGGAGGGAGAAGTAAAGCTCGACGGGAGTCAGCTGTGGCATCCCAAGACCTGGGAAGCCTTTGTCGGCTCTGACAATGTCTTGTACCAGAACAACGGTGACGGCACCTTCACGGACATCTCCAAGACCTCAGGGCTTGGCGGGGGGGGCCGCAAGACCGTAGGGGTAATGTGCACCGATTTTAACAATACCCGCGACGTCGACTTCCTTCTCGTCAACTGGGGAAGCTCTAACCAACTGTTCAGTAACCTACGTGACGGTACTTTCGTTGACGTGGCTGCCACAGCCGGAGTGGCCGGAAGGGGAGAGGGAACAGGCGTTGCAGTCGGAGACTTCAACAAGGACAGCTTTATGGATCTCGTTCTTCCGCAGCTGCAGGGCAAGAGACACCAGCTCCTGGTTCACCAGGGCCGCGACCGCTACAAATCGAGCAACCTTCCGTCCCACAATGCCCACAGCGCGCAGTTCCTCGACTTTGACAACGATGGGGATCTGGACATCCTTTTCGTCGCTCCAGAAGGGCTCGAGAAGGGGCAGGGGCGCAATCTTTGCCTGTTGGAAAACCGCAGAGGGAAATTCCACGACGTTTCCGTGAGGACAGGTCTGAGCGTTTTTCAATCGCTTCCCATACGCGGAGTAAGCGTGGGTGATTTTGATAACGACGGGGATCTCGACTTGGTCGCGAACCTCAATGGTTCTTCACCGGTGCTGATGCGCAACGACGGAGGCAACCAGAACAACTGGATCGAGGTTCAAACCTCGGGAACCAACAGCAACAAACCGGGAATAGGAACCAAGGTCGAGATCCGGGTGGGCCGTCTTTGGCAAAAAATGGAAATCTATGGAGGACACGGCTTTCTGAGCCAGAGTCCGCCGCTGGCCCACTTCGGTTTGGGGAAATATGACCGGGTCGATATGGTCAGGCTGCTGTGGCCCGGAGGCGTCCTCCAATCGGAGATCGACCAGCCGATCAATCAACGCATCAAAGTGCAGGAATTGGATCGTAAAGGCACCAGTTGTCCAATCCTCTACGCCTGGAACGGCGAGACCTACCAGTTCCAAACGGATTTCCTGGGAGGCAGTGCCTACGGCCATCTGCTGGCGCCCGGCGTTTACAACTATCCGGATACGGATGAATATATCAAGCTCGACCGCTCTCAAGTGACCTTAAAGGAGGGCAGGCTGGCCATCACACTGAATAACCAGCTAGAGGAGGTCATTCTCTTTGATCAGCTCGAGTTGGTGGCGGTGGACCACCCGGCTGATTACGAAGTGTTTCCGGATGAAAAGCTTCTCCCAGGGCCCCCCTATCCGGATTTCCGTCTGATTTCCGCCTCCGGGACGCACCCTCCCGTAACCGCAAGGGACGGAGACGGGAAAGACATCCTCTCCGATATTCTCCGAATCGATCGAATCTATCCTCAAGTCCCTGGGAGACTCCCATTCAAGGGCTATGCGGGCGTTCACGAAATCATTCTTGATCTGGGACCCGTTTCCTCCCAGCGCACCTTCCTGCTCCTTCACGCCTGGATCGATTACGCCGACAGCACCAGTAACCTGGCGGCGTCTCAGGCCGGACTGAGATTGATCCCTCCCTACCTTCAGGTCCAGGACGGCAGGGGCCAGTGGACTACCGTCATCGAACGCATGGGATTCCCCGCCGGGTTGCCCAAAACCATGACCGTGGACCTATCCGAAAAGTTCCTGTCCCAGTCGCGCAAAGTTCGTATCGTCACCAACATGAGGATCTATTGGGATCAGATCTTGGTGGAAAGTGGTCCCGAAAGAAAAGATTATCGCATGCAACGACTGCTCCCCTCCCAAGCGGATCTTCACTTTCAAGGTTTCCCGGAGCTGGTGAGCCCGGATGGGAGAGAACCAAAGATCTATGATTATAGCCGCATTTCACCCGTCGCACAGTGGAAGGCTCACATCGGAGGCTATACTCGATACGGTAATGTCCGTCCTCTGCTCACCCACCGCGATGATATGTTTGTCATTGCGCGGGCTGGAGACGAGATCGAGGCGCTGTTTGACGTAGCTCAATTAACCCAATTGCCAGAAGGTTGGGTCCGAGACTACCTGATCTATGTGGATGGCTTCGGGAAAGACATGGATCTCCATTCTGCGCGCCCTGATCATATTGGACCCCTGCCCTTTCACGGCATGTCCGGTTATCCCTATCCGGACAATCAGCGTTATCCGAACGATCAGGCTCACCGCAACTACCTGAGAAAGTGGAACACGAGAACCGTGGATCAATGGTTTCCCAGGCTGCGCAGATGATGCATAAGGTGTCGTAGGAGCGGAAGCGCCATCAGGGCGCTCGCCGATGCAGCAGACACTTTCTATGCATAATCCGGGTTAGCCCTTTGGCGATGGGAATCAAAACCTTATTCATCGATATCGGAGAAGTCCTGGTTCGCCTCGACTATCCGACTCTACTGAAACGGATCAAAGTCCTGAGCCCGCTTTCAACACAGGAAATCTCACACGGGCTCAAGGGAAGCTCCGATACACGGCTTTATGAAACAGGCCAGCTCTCGACACGGGCCTTCCTGAGCAGGATTTCCAGGACGCTCAGGATCCATGCTTCCCCGCAAGACCTGAAGCAGGTGTGGGGAAACTTGTTTCCCTCCGGCAGTTTGATCTCACCTCAATTCTTTGACGAACTCAAAGGCAGGTACCAATTGCTAGCCCTTTCCAACACCAACGAGATGCACTTTGAATATCTTTTCCGAACCCATCCTCTGGTGAGCCGCTTCCACGACCATGTTCTTTCCTATCAGGTGGGCTGTCTCAAACCCGAGCCCGCCATCTACGAAGCGGCCCTCTTCAAAGCGGGGAAATCCCCCGAAGAAGTCCTATTCATCGACGATCGAATGGAGAATATCGAAGGTGCCGAACAACTGGGGATTCAAGGAATTCTGTTCGTAGATGAGGAGCGGCTCAAGGAAAGCTTGAGAAAACGCGGTCTTATCTGACCTGCATTTCTCATCACGGCTCGTCACGAGACACTCGTGTCACGCGGCGGAAGGGCCGGCCGGACAAGGCGCGCGACCGAGGAGACTGTCCCGGGTTTAGTTGAAAGTTGAGAGGCGGTTCGTCCGACCGACTCGTTAGAATCGGGTTGGTCAACAACCTTTTAAGGAGGAACCGCCATGAAGAAATCATATCGAATTGTCACCCGGAAGAACAGTCAGGGGCTGGCTGATTATCTGGCCCAGAACGGGCAACTGTTGCTCCCGATGGTGGAGCTGATCGAAGCCTCCCGGATGGCCATTGACGAGTTGATCGACATCCTGGGGCGAGCGAGCATGGAAGCGGTCTTGCAGCTTTCTGCCCGAAGTGTCGCCGGCGAAAAGCAACAAGGGCGCCCAGGCAAGCAGGTCGTTTGGTACGGCACTCAGCCAGGGCGAGTCAGACTTTCGGAGCGGCAAGTGCGGGTTCGAAAGCCACGGCTGCGCAAGAAAGGCCAAGGTCGAGGCGGGGAGGTGGAGATCCCCGCCTATGAGGCGATCAACCGTAACGGGGAGCTGGGCAGCCGCATGCTGGAGATCTTGATGTGCAACGTTTCCACGCGCCACTACAGCCGCGTGATCCCCCAGATGGCCGACACGGTGGGAGTCAGCAAATCGTCCGTGAGCCGTCAGTTCATTGAGCAGAGCGGCCAGCAGCTGGAGCAGCTGGCCGAGCGACACTTTGATGACGTTGAGTTTCTGATCATCTACATCGACGGCCTGGTCTTTGGCGAGCACCACGTGATCTGTGCCGCCGGCGTGGACTCGGAGGGCCAAAAGCACGTGCTGGGGCTGCGGGAAGGGGCCAGTGAAAACGCCGCCACCGCTACCTCCTTGCTGGAAGACCTGGTGGAGCGAGGCCTGGATTCCGGGCGACGCTATCTGTTTGTGATTGACGGCTCCAGGGCCCTGCGATGTGCCATTGACAAGGTCTTTGGCAAGGGCAGTCCGGTGCAGAGATGTCGTCGTCATAAGATTCGCAACGTGTGCGATCGATTGCCGGACGATCTGGCCGAGCAAGTCAAGTCAGTGATGCAGGCTGCTTATCGGCTGCCCTGGGAAGAAGGGAGGGTTCGGCTCAGAAAGCAGGCGGAGTGGCTCGAAGGGCTGCATCCCGATGCGGCAGCTAGCCTGCGAGAAGGTCTGGAAGAGACCTTCACCATCAATCGACTCGAGTTGTCTTCCTCCCTGCGCTTGTGTCTGGCCAGCACCAACCTGATTGAAAGCCCTCACTCTGGCGTGAGGATGCGGACCCGCCGAGTAAGCCGCTGGAAAGATAGCCAGATGGTGCTGCGCTGGGCCGCCTCAGCCTTCCTGGAGACGGAGAAGAACTTCCGGCGCATCCAGGGCTACCAGGACCTCTGGATGCTGAAAGCCAAACTCAGAGACGAGGTTTCTATGGACGCCAAACGAAAGGTGGCTTAAGATCGTGCTCAACCTGAGCCGCCCTTCACTTTCAACTGAGTTTGGGGCAGCCTCGCGACCGAGGCTGCCGGAGGCATACTCTTGCAGTACGTCGAGGAGGCCGAGAGAGCGCAACACAGTCAGGACGGATGATTTCTTCACTTCGCTCAGGTGAAGGCGACGCCGATGCAGTAGAGGGGTGATGAGAAATGCAGGCTAGTGTCCTGTCCGAGTAACGGTTTTCGGGTTATTAGCGATTAACGCTCCTACTTCCGACTCCTTGTGTCTGAGCCTGAACTCACCCCGGGCAACTCTTAGCGGTTTGCCGTTGCCAACTTCAAGAGATTGTGAGCGGTGCAGAGCATACTCCACTCGGTTTGCACCTTTTCCAGGCTGCGCAGCAGAAATTGGCGGAAACCCCGGGCGGATTTGATTTGGCCAAAGACCGGCTCGACCGTCTGCTTGCGTAACCGGTAGCGACTGCGACGCCCGGCTCGCTTCAATCTTTGATGCATCTGTTCTAAGGCAGCGTTCTTCCGGATCTTCATGCGCGGCTGGAGAGCCGTTTCACTGTGTTTGACCTTGCCCGTGGCAACATATCCTCGAATCTTTCGCCTTTGCAACTCTGCCAAAGGCTCTTCCCAGCAGTAATCGGTGTCGGCTGAGATCTCCATGGGATCTCGGCCCGTTTGGCGTCGTATTTCATCCACCAGAGGGATGAGTTGGTGACGATCCGTGGCCGCATTCGTCAGCCCTTGGGCCACGATCACCTGGCTGTCGGCATCCACAGCAGCTTGTGCGTTATAGCACTGCTGAAAACCTTCCGATGTCTTCATAATCCGACTCTCCGGGTCGGTAAAATTCTGCTGCGCCTGCGCTCTCGGCACTCCTCTTGGATACCTCCTTTTACGACCTCCTCGATACTTGGGTTTGCATTCTTTCTTCTCCTCAGCCACTGCCTTCTCTCGAGCTTCTGCTTCTAACGCTGCCTTCGCTTCTCGGATCTTCTCCAACCGCTTCTTTTTATCCTTGACCCACTCCGGCAATTCATCCCCTCGTCGATCCGCTCCATACTCCTCATCCTCAGCTGCATCAATCGCCTCTGCCTCTCGAAACCACTCCTCCACCACCGCTTGATAATCGATCTCCGCTGCTTTCATCCGCCGATAGCTCATCGCCTTGTGCTTACTGGCATTGGCTCGCACTTTCGTCCCATCCAAGGCCACATGCCCCAGCTTCACCAAACCCGCCTTCTGACACAATCCCAGCACTTGTCCGAAAAGTGCCGATAACGCCTTCAGGTGCCGCTTGCGAAAATCACTTATGGTTCGAAAGTCCGGCTTCTGCATCCCCGTTACTGCCATGAAGTCCACTCGCTCTTCGCAACCTTTCGCCAGCCTGCGCGACGAATACACTCCCCGGCAGTACCCATACAGCAACAACGCTGTCATCATCACCGGATGATAAGGCGGGTAGCCTCGCTCTTCTTCGTATTCCCCCAGGATCTCACTTAAATCCAGCGATCCTCTCACCGTATCCCGGACGAAATGCGCCAGGTGTCCTTCCGCCACGAAATCCAAAATCGACGCCGGTAAAAGCCACCTCTGCTCTACGTTCCATTCTCGAAATTTCTTGCCCATATCGCCTACTATCGTAGACAATCACCCCGTCGATATTCGGATTACTCGGACAGGCTCCTAGCCCGCCACCCCATGAATACAGCGGCCTATAGTCTCAAGTTCCAGGTTCTCGTGATTAGAGAATCACGAAAGCGAGAACCTAAAACCCGAAACCTGGAACCTGGAAATTCTCACATATCCTTGTAGTCGGGGCCCCCACTTCCCTCTGGTGGGGTCCACACAATGATCTGGTAAGGGTCGGCAATGTCACAGGTCTTGCAGTGCAGGCAGTTACTGAAGTTTACCTGCAGTCTTCGGTCTGCCTGAACGACTTCATAGACGTTGGCCGGACAAAAGTGCTGACAGGGATTCCCGTATTCATAGGTGCAGCGGTTACGACAGATATCAAAATCGAGGATCTTCAGATGGCAAGGCTGATCCTCCTCATGGGATGTGCCCGAGAAATACAGTGAGGTCAATTTATCAAAGGTCAGCTCATCATCAGAGACGCTCTTCCGGTAGAGGTCAGTTCCTCCCGAACCTTGTTCCAGCGGCCTCATGCGAGCATGCCCTTCCATTGTGGGATAAGGGTCTCTTATGCCGCGGCCGTTGCTTAGGAATTGAAGCCCAGCGTGAAACACTCCCTTCCAGAAACCGCCTTGAAAGGCTTGGCGAAAATTGCGCACTTTCCATAGTTCCTCCCTGGCCCAACTCCTCTCAAAACCTTCCTCATAGGCTTTCAAGACGCCTGCAGAGAAGTCATCTCGCAGCAGAGCATGGAAGATCGTTTCGGCAGCCAGCATACCTGATTTGATGGCCAGATGAACTCCCTTAAGCCGCTGGGCGTTCAGGAATCCTCCCGAATCGCCCACGATGACCATGCCATTCGCATAGAGGCGCGGCATGGCATAGTACCCTCCCTCGGGGATGACCTTGGCACCGTAGGAGACGAGTTTACCACCCTCCAGTCGGTCCCGAAGAAAGGGATGAGTCTTCCATTTCTGGAGCAGGTCATGGGCATCGACAAACGGACTTTTACAATCCAGTCCGACAACAAACCCGAGATCGAGTCGGTTCTCCCGCATGGTGTAGAGAAACCCTCCTCCAAATTCCTCCTTATGGAGGGGGAAACCCAGCGTGTGGTAAACGATGCCGGGGTTAGTATCGACCGGCGCTTCCCAGACCTCCTTTACGCCGACCGAATAAATCTGCGGCTGCCGCCCCTGCCGCAGTCCCAGCCGCCGCTCCGCCTGGCGCGTGAGGGTGCCCAGGGGTCCCTCTCCCAAAACAGTTACTTTGGAGAGGACATTGATCCCCGGCTCAAAATTGGGCTTGGGGTTTCCGCCTTTGTCCCGACCTTTGTCACCAATCTGGACCCCTGCCACGGAATCTCCTGCGAAGAGCAGCTCTATGGCCGGAAATTGGGGATACACTTCGATTCCCTCTTCCTCACACAGTTGGGCCATCCACTTGACGAGCTTTCCCAGTGAAGCAACATAGTAGCCCTCGTTTTTCAAGGGAGGGGGAGTGAGAGGGGAGCGGAAGCTGCCGTTCTTCGTCAGTAAGTACAACGCCTCTTCCTGCACCGGCGAATCATAGGGAGGTTCCCTTCCCGGAAATCCTTCCAGAAGATCATCAAAGGCTTGTGGGTCCACCACCGCACCGCTGAGGACGTGCGAGCCGATCTCCTTGCCTTTCTCGATAACAAGAAGGGTCAGATTCTCCAGCCTGCGGCTGGGTTCGGCTCTTTCGTTGTGCTCGCGGGTCAAGCGGCTCAAATGCAGAGCCGCGGCCAGACTGGCTGGCCCAGCTCCTACAAAAAGAACGTCTACCTCGAGTTGTTCCCGTCTCATGCCGGCCCGTTACAGTTTGTCATCAGTCACTGGTCACTACGAAATTCCGCTTCACCAGAAACTCTTTTGCTCGGGAGCCAGCAAGATCCCCGCAGCGCCCGGGCAGAGACCTTGCTTGTAAAATCCACACCGATAGCAGTACTGGATTTCTTTGGTCTTGGGGAAACAGGATAAATCCAGACGCCGAGGCAAACTGGCGATCAGGGCCTCACATCTTTTGGCCAGATCCGGGGTGAACTCTATAGGCACCAGGTCTCCCGTGTGGCCAAAAAAGAGAAATCCCTGCACATCCTGGGTGGAGAGAATCCTGGAAACCGCCCACATATAGATCTCCACTTGCAGATCATACCCTTCCTCTACGATCTTGGCCTCGATTTCCGCCTTCGGGATTTCACCGGTCTTGAAGTCGACCAGCACCCAACGGCCATCCTGTTGTTGGAAAAGCTTGTCGATCACTCCGGTAATCAGAAGGCCATCCTCTCGGATGTGGAATGATTTCTCGCTCGCCACTTCGCGCGCCCTGGAGAGCCGTTCATAGAAGGGATGCGCGCTTACCCGTCTGAGCTGCCCGCGCACTTTCTCCAGCATAAGGTCGCGTTCCTTTGCTGAGAAAAGGTACTCGTGCCGACGTTTCCAGATCTCCAGACAGCGTTCAATGGAAGCGCCGTTTGGGTCCGATCTTTCCAGCAGTTCGTGAATGAGCGAGCCAATCAGAACATCCTTTTCATCCGCCCGTTCCCAATCCAGTCGAGGACCTTCCGGCTGAGCTTCCATTCGCAAAAGGAGGAATTTGTAGGGGCAGCGCGAGAAGAGCGCCAGCTCCGTAGGAGTCCACACCCTCTTCTCGGAAATACTCACCGGGAGTTCGGGGCGGGGGAAGAGGGAACGAAGACCGGCATCGCCCGCCTTCGGCTTCCCCTTTCCCAATCCCCGTGTCCCGGCGCTCTCATCTTGAATGATTGGAGAGTAGTCCTCGATTCCGGACTCACACAGCCACCGGGAATAGGACAGATGATTGGCGCGCTGGCCGATCAGGATCAGCCGATCACGGGCTCGGGTCATGGCTACGTAGAGCAGCCTTTTCTCTTCGGCGATTTGACGATACTCATCCAGCCGCTGGATCATCCTGCGTACCGGGTGCTCCAACTCACAGTAGCCGGCGTCGGGGTTCCAAATCTTGAGACCCAGGAAGGTCTCGACTGAGGTACCCTGGCGCACGGTTTGAGAATAGAACAGGTTTTTCCGAGCGGAAAGAAGGGGCGCGCCCAAATCGGGAAGAATCACCACAGGAAACTGAAGTCCCTTGGCGCCATGGATCGTGTAGATCTTGACCACTTCCCCAAGATCCTCATAGGTCGCAGCTTCCGCCTCTCTCGGTTCTCCCTTGATCAGCGCTTCCATGAAACGGAGAAACTCTCGAATCGTGCGGCTTCGTCCCTTTTCGAAGGCTCGAACCAGATCCAGAAATTTGGTAAGGTTGCGGGTCACCTGTAGGGAACGCTCGGAGGCCGCTACGATTTCCAGATAACCTGTCTCTGCAAGGGCGCGGCGCAGAACTCCGGAGATGGTCTCAAGGTGGGCGTCTGCGATCCATCCCTCCAGACAATCCGCCGCGAACTTCCAGCCTCGGCAATCCCAACCAGCCGGCAGCCTGTCTCCAAGACCCCTCTTCGCAGCCCTCTGCAGCTTTCTCCAGCAGCCGGTTTCCGGAGCGTGGGAGAGCAGAAAAAGATCTTCATCCGAAAGGTTAAAGAGGGGACTACGCAGAACACCCAGCAGTGCCACATCATGATCAGGATCGGCCAGGAAACGCAGCAGGTTGACCAGATCCAGAACCTCCTGTCGCTCATAAAGACCAATACCTCCTACCGTATGGAAGGGCACTCCGGCCCGGCGCAGACTCTCTTCATACTCCTTGAGACGCGTGCGTGTCCGCAGCAGGATGGCAATCTCCGAGTACCCGAAGCTCTCCTCCTCGACCCGGCAGGGGAGCATTTCCTGATGGTCCGCCTCATAATCGAGTCCCGGTTGAAACAAAGTGCGAAACAACCGATTGTTGAACTCAATCAGCGGAGAGAGTGAGCGAAAGTTCTCCTTCATTTCTACCAGCCGACCCGCATGAGTAACCCACTGCACCAGTTCCTGAAAGACAGTGACTTCGGCATCTCGGAATCGATAGATCGATTGTTTGGTATCTCCCACCGCTAGGAAATTAGTGCCGGGAGCAATCATTCGCTGCATGATTTCCCATTGAAGATAATTCGTGTCCTGAAATTCGTCGACAAGGAGGTATCGATAACGCTGAATCAATGCATCCCGGATCTTCTTCCGGGCAACCAATCGATGCGCCACAATAAGCAAATCTTCAAAGTCCAGCACTGGATCCTCTGCTTTTTGCTCCTGGTAGTGCCGGAGAACTTTGCTGTAAACGGAATCGAGCGCAGCAAGCGCAGTAGTGAAATGACGGTTTTCGCTCTCGGTTGAGTCAAAACTCAGCGAATATCTGTGAAGGTCCTTTCGAAGGGCGAGCCAGAGGTCTCGCAGCGGCTCGTAGAAAGGCGAGTCCTTCCACTGCCTGGAAGGGCTTACCTGGATGGAGAGAGTTTTCATGAATTGCTCGAGAAACCGGACAGGGGAAAGATCCGGCCTACGCTGAAGAAGCTGCCACTGTGCGGCAGAGCGCCGAGCATAGGAATCTCCGCCCTGGATGAGCTGCGGGGAGAGTTGAGCAAGGATTTCTTCAAGCTGGCTCCAGATTCGCCTGCGCAAGACGATTTGCGCCGTTTCCTTCCGGTAAAGCCTCTGCAGGGGCTCAAACCATAGCTTCTGAGAAGAACGTGTTCCGGTTGCAAGCGGGTTCAGGAAGCTTCTCCGCTCGATCATCTGCACAAAAAGAGATCCCAGCGAGGAACGGGGAATATATTCGAGCAGAGTGCTCAGGTCCGGGTCAAAGCCATGGGAGAGGTCATGAAGGGACTGGCGAACGCATTCCAGCAAACGAAGTTTCTGTTCTCCCGGAGAAAGGACGGAAAAACCCGGATCTACTCCCGCCTCCAAAGGATTGTCCCGTAGCAGAGAGGCACAAAATCCATGGATGGTAGTAATTTTCGCAAGCGACATCAGAGGGTAGACCTCTTGCCAGGAGTTTCTCGAACCATTGGACTGTGCCATCTTCTCTTCGATCTTCTTGCGCACACCTTCCCTGATCTGAGCAGCCGCTTCCTCCGTAAAGGTGATGGCCACGATCTGCTCCGGCTTGAAGCCATTCTTTTCGAGAATTCTCACCAATCGCTCGATCAGCAGGGTCGTTTTCCCCGACCCAGCCACCGCTTTGATTGCGACATGAGTGGAAAGGTCAAGCGCCGCTTTTTGTTCGGGACTGAAATCGACCATCACTCTCTACCTGCCTCCAGGAAACCATGATTCGAGGTTAAGCCTGCATTTCTCATCACTGCTCGTCACGAGACACCCGTGTCAAGACACTCGTGTCAAGCGGCGGAAGGGCCGGCCTGACAAGGCGTCGCGACCGAGGCCCCCGCAGGCGTACTCATGAAGTACGTCGAGGAGGCCGAATGAGCGCAACGCAGTCAGGACGGATGGTTTCTTCACTTCGCTCAGGTGAAGGCGACGCCGATGCAGCAGAGGGGTGAGTAGAAATGCAGGTTAAGCCCCTCCTGCGTCTGCCCGTGCTGCAAAGGCTTTTCAAACCTTTCCTTCCTCACCCTCTTCAACCCGAACCCAGCGCCCTTTTTCCACTATGGTTTCATCGGCAAGAAAGCGGCCCGAAGACTTCACTTCTTCCATCCTGACGGGATCGATTCGGCATATATCGCGATAGCCGCAGGCGCGGCAACCGGCATTCGATTTTCCCAGAAGGGTTACCGGGAAGTGCCCCTGGTAGAGTTGTGTGGCCAGCCTCACCGCTTTGTCGCGATAATACGCAACCAACCGGTCAAAGGTAGCCTGGTCTCGAACTGCCAGCTCCTGAACCTTCACCTCGAGGGGAAAACGAAGGTAGTAGAATCCAGCTGACTGGATCTTGTTGCCAAGTATTTCTCTGGCGGCGGCAATATAGAGAGGAAGCTGAAACCCCCATCCTTCGAAAACACGCTTGCGATAATCCTGAATTCCCGTCTTGTAGTCAAGCAGGAAGTACTTATCCGCATCTCGGTCGATACGGTCGATCGTTCCCTGAAGGAGTATGGGCAGTGGGTCCAGTGGAAGGGGCCCGAACTTCGACTCCAAGGCGTGGAGGGCAAATTTCCCGGACCTTTCCTCCTCGAGCTCGATGAAGCGGGCCAGGAGCCCCCAGTTGTTGTTCTCCAATCCGTCCACGAGCCTCTTGATCTGGTGCTTCCAAAACAGATCCTGGAAGGGGAAAGAGGAGAGTTCTTCTCGCACAATTTCAGCCATACGGTGCCTTTGCGTCTGGGTCCATTTCTGCCGGGACTCAGGCTCGGCTTCCTTCCGGCTGGGAGGGGTAAACCCTTCTCCCATGAAGCGGAACAGAACGCGGTGAATGAAACTGCCTCTCTCCAGAGGTGTCCATTCCTCTCCAATCTCCAGGGGCGGCTCGACCCGAAGCAGGCGCTGGAGGAAATACCGGAAGCCACATTGGGCATAGTTCTCCAGCTGACTGGGCGAAACCATTACGGCCTCAGGAAAGAATTTTTTCCGAAGCAGCGAGATCACCTGGACGGAGGAGAAAACCCCATCAAAAGCCGAAAGATGGGACGAGTCACGCATGTCCTGGACGCGAATCCCACGCTCATGCCCACCAGAGAGGTTCTGTTCTGCTTTTGACACAGGGAGTTCCAGGCCCGACTGAGGCTCAAGATAGCGCAAGAAGGGGCTGGGAAGGACAGGGTTTTCAGCGACTCTGCGAGGACAGCTGTAGTAAACCCACTCGCTCGCCGCATGCCTCAGAGTGTGGAACAGGTGATAGTTCTCCGCCATATTGCTCTTCCAGTTCGGCAATCCCCAGTCGCCACTGACGGCATGGTCCAGAAAGACACTCGGAGCCGGATAGTCAGGAAATTTTCCTTCGGCAAATCCCATCCAGAAAAGAACTCGAAACCGACATTGGCGAAAATCCCACTTGTCTCCGACCACAACCGCAGGCTCTTCCGTGTCGACATGGATATCGGTGTGAGAGAGTTCCCGAGCCAGCAGCGCGGCAAAGCCCTGGAAGGTCAGAGGCCTCGTGATGCCCAGACTGGCGCAGTTCCTGAGCTCTTCGAGAAAGCGAGCTAGCGAGAGGTTTTCCGAGCGCGACCACCTCAAGGCGCGATCGCCGGGCTGATGGAGGTCCCCGAAAAAGGGCTGGAGTCTCTTTCTCAACAACTCGGCCCACTCCAGACAGGACCTGTGCGACTGCGACTGCTCTGAAACCAGGCGCAGGGTTTGAAGAGACTTCAGAAAGAGCGAGCTGACCCTGTCGATTCGATCGGCCTGTTTCTTCTGGCTCTCCTGGGAGCCACCCTGGTTGCGAAGTTCCTCAGTGTATTGTGCAATCCAGGAGCGAAAATCGATGGTCCAGTTGTGAAAACCTCCAACAATTCCTGCTCGCGTGCTGAGCCGCTCCATCAACTTTGTCTCGTCCCTGGAAAGCCCGGAACACGGGTCCAGGGAGAGGAGAGAAAATCGAACAACTCCTCTCGGGGAAAGTCGTGATCCAGGACTCTTATATATTGAAGAATGGTCCCCACAGCCTTGCTCTCCGCGAGCGAGCGTCCCGGAAGCCAGCGAAAGGGGATTCCGAAATCGGGAAGGATCTCACGAAGATAAGCTATGTAATCCACCGGCCGACAACAAATCAGAGCAACCTCGGCCAAATCCAACTGAGGCCGCTTGTCTCTGAGTTGAGCGATCCTCCGCGCGACCTCCAACACCTCCCCTTCCAGTGTCTCAGGTCGAACGAACGAGACGGGTACCTGGCCGTTCTCTCGATCATGAAAGACCCACTCCGCCTCAAGCCGATCAAGGAAATCCACCAGCTCTTGACAAGCTTCCGAGAAATGATCCGGTTGGTGTTCCCGAGAATCAAGATCAAGGGAAAAATGGGTCTCGTCGATCTCGCTGGCAAGGATCTGGAGAATGCCGCGTTCGACCGGCATGAGGGACGAAAATCCCTCCAGAACCAGACGCTGAAGTCCGGGAAAGGCGCGAACCGGTTTGAGCGCCCCGGTCAACAAGGCTTCGTAGAGTAGACAGTACAATCCATCCTGATCCTCGCAGCCGCACTCCTCGAGTAAATGCTGATAGAGCGAAAAGATGGCCACGAGTTCTTGCTCTATTGGGCCGAGCTCCTTCCTGAACTTTCTGTAGTGCAGGCGAAGCATTTCGCCGTCTCTGATGTTTTGCCGTTTCACGAAAGAGACGTACTGGCTGAGGAAGGGAAAAAGAGCCACTCTTCGATTCGAACTCCGCGCTGCCGAGAAAGATCTCTCTCCAAGGACGGATCCCAGGAGCTGCCTTTTTTCCACTTCACCAATGATCCTTTGATCGATTGCTTCTCCCTTTGCCAGTTTTCTGACCAGCTCGGGAAAAGTCACGACCGGGACCTCGAAAACCTGAGAAAAACGGTCTAGAAAGGTTTTCTTCAGTTGATCCCTGCGTTGTGCCGCCACCACAACGTAGAGGAAAGAAGTGTGGAACGATTCGTAGCCCTTGAGACAATCCTCGAAGAGCTTCAGGTTACGACCGGAGCCGGGAGGACCATAGTGAACTGTGATGCGGGGCATGGCCACTGACGACTGACAACCGACAGTTATTTGTCATTTGTCATTCGTGATACAAAGCACTATATCGCAGTCTCAATCCCGCTGCTGTCATCCGTCCACTCGTAAGTCAAACCACTAAATTCGCAAACGTTGGCGAAAATTCGCGGATTTCGCGGTCACCACTCACGGGCAGTGGGTGATAGAAGTGGAAGTGGAGGTGGTCAGTCTATTTCGCCCTCTCCAGGTAGCGTCCGTCGCTCGGATCAACCCGGATCACGTCACCTTCGCGGATAAAGGGGGGGACCTGAACGACGATACCGGTCTCGAGAGTGGCGGGTTTGGGCGAATTACTAGCGGTGGCACCTTTGAGTTCCGGCTCGGTTTCCATGACCTTCAGCTCGACATGGGAGGGCATTTCCACCCCGATGGGAGATTCCTCGAAGAATTCAACCTTAATCCTAGCTCCTCCCCTCAGATAACTCTTGTAATTACCCAGGTTCTGCTCTTTCAGAACCACTTGTTCGAAATTTTCGGTATTCATGAAATAGTAATCGTCCCCATCTTGATAAAGGAATTCCATGTCTTGTCGCTCGAGTATGGCTCGCTCCACGGTGTCGGCGGAGCCGAGGCGCATTTCAGAAGAGCTCCCCGTTCTCATATTCCTTAGTCGAACCTGTACAAACCCACGCCCCTTCCCCGGCGTGCGGTGGCGAAATTCGAGAACCCGGTGGGGATTCCCTTGATGGAGGATCACCATCCCTTTTCGAATCTGTGTGGCCGAAATCACTAGCCGAGAAGATAGCAAATTCAGGTTGGGTAGGACAACCCATAGATCACGCGGATGGGGACGGTGTCCGCGGTTTGTTCAATGACTTGAATCGACACATTCAATTTCGAACACCTCTCCCGGTGCCCGACTGCTGCCCGAACCGCAAGTCGAAACCGCAAGTCGAGTGCGCAAAGTGACTTAGAGGCCGTACTCGCGACCTTGGGGCCAATTGGTAAGGAAATTGCTTAGGAGTCCTCCAGCTCCCCTTGTGGGGAAACCACGCCCGGGAGCCGAGGTGCTTTATGAACAGGACATGCAGCCGCAGAAGGCTAGAGGGCTTTTTATCCGATCGGCTCGATCTGGACAGCCGCTTGGCTTTCCTTTTACACGTGGAAGACTGCTCAAAGTGCTGGGAAGCAGTCTATTACGATGTCAAGGCTCAACATCCCGAGTACTACCGAAGTTCCCCATGGCGAATCAGAACCTCCAAAAAGGGGCCGTCTCATCCAGACAGGCCAGCTCGGGAACTCGTTGAAGTCGCCTGACTTTCTTCTGCCAGGATTCTCAGCGAACCCATCCCCTGACAGCGATCCCGATCTCCTGCTGGAGATTGCATTCACGGCTGTTTCTATTTAGTATTTCCCTGCTGCTGCTGGAGATCCCAGGTCCGGGCAGCTCTTATCGACCCATCAGGGAGTACGCCATATGGAGCTTTTGGAAATTCGCGATGTGCGCCTGGTAGAAGAGGACGGGGTCACCTTCAAGTACCTGGTCCTGACCTTGACACTAGGAGAGGAACGAAAGTCAGTGCTGCGAGGCCTGAACTATCTGCCCGCGAATAAGCGGATGGAGGAACAGATAATCAGACAGACCAAGGAAGAATTGGATGAGGTCGGTTTCTTTGCCGCAGGCGGTGATTTCGTTGTCGATGGCGGCGGAAGTCTTACCTTAAACCCTTACGATGAAACGGTTTGTCTCTTTGGCGCCAATACTCCTTATGGCTGGGAGACGGATCGAGAAGCGACAGCCCGAATGGTGCAAACCACCTTTGCGAACCACAAGATTTCCTGGTTTTCGGCAGAATTGGAAGGAAGTAAGCAAGGCAGCGAAAAGGCAGGCGGTTAGCCGTTTATCTGCGGATTGAATTCGGCTCACCACTGTGACAGAATGACTCCCTCATGGCACTCGATCCACTCAAGCACAGCGAAACCGTCAAGCTGACCACCCCCCGCAAGCGCAAACCGAACATCATTGCTGTGATCAATGAGTCGTGTACCGGCTGCGCGGGATCCCCTGCCTGTGTCGACTACTGTCCCGTCGAGCACTGCATGGTGTGGATACCCGACGAAGAACATCCACCCTTTGGGCGCATCGAAGTGGACCCCCTCCTTTGCATCGGTTGCAAGCTCTGCACCAGTAAAGGTCCGGAAGGAGCCTTCCTAGACGGATGCCCCTGGGATGCGATCGACATGGTTCCGCTCCAATCGTACGAAACCGACCACGGGCCAATGCCGTACTGACTCGCTACGCGGGTAGAGACCTTCCTCCATTCCACAAGGTAGGAGCGGCTCTGGGCGGCTGCGAACCACGGGGCCCTTTGGCTTCTCCTACTCTACTGCTCTTTTGCTTGTTGGCTCTTCGTTCTTCTTCGAATGGCCTCCGCCGTCAGCCTCGCCTGCTTTCGAATTCGCTCACTAAACTGAGCGCTGCGGACGAGGGATTCGATACCGGAAAGATCCTGCTCCTCACCAATCAGGTAGAGCGCGCGCAGCGATTCCCATACGTGTTCCGGTTCGGTGTCGGGTTGGAGCATGGCAACCAGCTCGGCGTGTCCGCTGGCATCCCCAAAACGCACCAAGGCCAGGGCAGCGTTTCGCCGAACCAGTTTTTCTCGATCGTGCAGCAGCTGAAGCAGAGTTTGGCGAAATTCTTCGCAGCTATCCTCCTGGCCCATCACCCAAGCCACCATGGTTCGAATCTGTGGCGCAGGATGATGAGCCAGGCGGGCAACCTCGCCATACCACCGTCGGGCCGAGGGGTCACCTCTTATGATGCGTTCGGCCAGCTGGGCCAACCCATGTTGAATCTGGCGCGGCTTTGCCTGTTGTTCCAGATAGCGACTCAGATCCTCGCTCCTCAAGGACTTTCCGAACCAAGCTGAGCGCCAAAAGAGGAAGGGAATCAGCACAAACGCCAGGATCACCAGAAACAGGAGCAGCGCGGACTTCACCTTGGTACTCCCTTTCATAAATAGGATGACGTATGTTGGGAGCGCCGTGGGCCCGGATGCAAGTCGCGCCGATCGAGGCGATGCCGGGTCATTGTCGAGGAGGCGCTACACCGCAGACGGGCCCACGCCGCCGCAACCCGAAGGGCGCCAGGGATCTGCGGCCGCTGGACCGCGTTACTCGTCATCGCCGATGTCCAGGCATCGACTCCTCCTCGTGCCTTGCCAGCAACCGCAGATCCCTGGCGCGCGTCTCCACGCGACTTCACCACGGGCTGTTAGCCATGAAGCTGGTAAAGCATGAAATAAACAATGACCCCGGTGATGGAAACGTAAAGCCAGATAGGAAGTGTCCATCGGGCGATGCGCCGGTGCTTTTCGAAGAGACCTCTCAGCGCCCGAGAAAGCGTGACCAACACCATGGGCACAACGGCCACTGCTAGAAGTGTATGAGAAGTGAGAATGCAAAAGTAGACGAGACGCAGCCAACCTTGCCCGGGAAAGGGCCTGGAACCTGCATGGTAGTGGTAGATCAGATAAGAGGTCAGGAAGAGGACTGAGGCGATAAAGGCGGCCACCATGCAGATCTTATGGGGTGTGATCCTCTTCCTGCGAACAAAAAGGTACCCGGCGCCAAGCAGCAGCGCACTGGTTGCGTTCAGACCGGCATGAAATGCAGGTAAATCTTCGATCGAGATCATCCAAGGCCCCTCGCACTGCGCCCCCGGGCAAATCTCAGAGAGGCGAAGAAGGCCACCAGCCCAAAAAGGGCTGTGACCACCAGTGACGCCGCTAAAGACGGGAACTCTGGGTCCGGCGGCAGAGTCTCCCAGTAGAGGGCTCGCCGCAGTGCGGCGGCCCCGTATGTCAGAGGGTTGGCTTTCATAATCCAGCGAACCCAGCTCGATGCCCCCGAATAGGGGAAGAGAGCCCCGGAGAGCAGCCACATAGGCATGAGGAACAGGCTCATCAGGGAATGAAACCCCTGCGTGGAATCAATTTGCCAGGCCATCGAAAATCCCAGCCCTGTCAGGGAAAATCCGATGAGAAACAGGATTACCGTCAAGAGGGCGATTTTGAAAAGGCTTAGTGAAATGCCTACCAGGGGAGCCAGCAGGATGAAAATCCACCCCTGTAACAGCGCGATGGTCGTGCCTCCCAAAATCTTCCCAAGCACCAGGCTGGAACGGGAAATAGGAGCCACCAGGACGGAAAGAAGAAAGCCTTCCCGGCGATCTTCAATAATCGAGATGGTGGAAAAGATGGCTGTAAAGAGAACAATCAGAATCATGGCTCCCGGGTAAAAGTACTCGAGATAGTCCATGTCTGAGGGTGCCGACAAAGGTCGAAAAGAGGCGCCAATCCCAGAACCGATCAGAAGCCAAAAGACGAAAGGAGTTCCCAAAGCACCAATCAACCGGCTGCGCTGTCGGTAAAATCGGACTACTTCCCGCCACCAGAGGGTAGCGACAGGCAATAAGAAACCCACGGTGGTTAATAGTCAATGGACAGGGGTTAATAGTCAATGGGTCATTCGTCATTGAACCGAGAAATTCGCGAATTTCTCGGTTAGTGGTCACTGACCTGCATTTCTCATCACTGCTTGTCATTGACAAGGCCTGGCACCTGGAGTTACGATAGGTGAATAAAAGGTGAATATATGGGTACCGCAACCCTGCGGATAGATCACCATCGCAGAAGCATTTCACGTTCCACTGCGCCAAAGCACCGCATTGTTAATGCTCACTGAGAACCGTAGTTTTTTGGACACCCGCCGGTAGTTAACTCAACATCATCCGCACCGCAGGTGCGCGTTTCATCATCCGCGCTTGAAAAGCGCGGGGCCATTTTTCCTGAACAGTTGGTGTAGTGTCTGGGGGCCAAAGGTGGAAAGGACCTCGACCCTTTGACCGAGAATCGAGGTCCGGTTGTGGCAACCCCGTTACAAGTGGAGAACCACCGCAGACTTCATTGTAGCCTGTCATGATCCTGGGCTGTTGTCCAGTTCCGCCGGGACTGGACTATGGCCGATCCGCTGGTTGTTTTCCGCCTCCGCTCGTGCCGCGCTGCAGGCTGCGGTGCACTGTTTTGGATCTGTCGCCGTTGCGGCCGAGGCCATCGCTATTGCAGTGTGCGCTGTCGGCAACAAGCGCGCCGCCAGCAGTGCCGGGAAGCCAATCGGCGGCATCAACAGTCCCCCGGGGGGCGACTGGATCATCGAGACCGTCAGCGCGCGTATCGGCGGCGGCCGGAGCGCGTGACGGATCAAGGTAGACGCGAGGATCGCATCTTCGTCAGCATGGCTGCCGTAGCCTCCCTCCAGTTCTCCCTGCCGGGAAAGGAGGGGGAGCCTCGAAAGGAGCGCCATGTCCCATCCCATGGGGAGCGTCCCCGCCGTTTTCGGGTTCGCTGTGTCGTGTGTGGTCGGTCCGGCCACTGGATCCATCTGTTTCGGGAAGGAGGGTGAAGCATGATCGATCGAGAACTGCTCGCCCGAATCCGCCATCTTTTCCATGCCGAACATTGGAAGATCGGGACCATTGCTGATCACTTGGGGCTTCACTGGGAGACCGTGCGCCAGGCTCTCCAGACCGATCGCTTCAATCGCCAGAAGATGGAACGGCCCCGTCTGACCGATCCCTACCTTCCCTTTATCCGAGAGACCCTGGAGCGCTACCCTCGGCTTCGTGTCACGCGTCTGTTCGAGATGCTGCGCGCCCGGGGCTACACGGGCTCGGTCGTGCAGTTGCGGCGCGTGGTGGCCACGCTGCGCCCCACCCCTCGGGAGGCCTTCCTGCGTCTGCGGACCTTCCCGGGGGAGGCGGGTCAAGCCGACTGGGCGCACTTCGGTAAAGTCCGGGTGGGCCGTGCCGAGCGCATCCTGTCCTGCTTTGTGTTCACCCCCTCCTATTCGCGGGCGCTGTTTCTGGAGTTTTGTTTTGACCAGCAAATGGAAAACTTCCTGCGCGCTCACATCCACGCCTTCGAAGACATCGGTTGTCCACGCACCATCCTGTACGACAACACCAAAAGCGTCGTGTTGGAACGTCGGGGCGAGGCTGTTCACTTTCATCCGCGCCGGTTGGAGCTGGCCGCCCATTATCACTTTGCGCCACGCCCCTGCCACCCCTACCGGGCTTCCGAGAAAGGGCGCGTCGAAAGAGCCATCTCCTATGTGCGCCATTCCTTCTTCGCCGCCCGCCCCTTTAGCACGCTCTCAGACTTCAACCGTCAAGCGCTCCTCTGGCGCGACCAGGTAGCGCATCGTCGGTCCTGGCCCGGCGGCGATGGGCGCACCGTCGAGGAAGTGTGGGAGGAAGAAAAAGCCTTCCTTCTTCCCTTGCCGGCTCATCGCCTGGAAACCGATCTGGTTCTGCCGGTCCGCTCCCGCAAAACCATCTACATCCGTTTTGATTTAAACGACTATTCGATCCCGCCTTCGGCCGTGGGCCGGCCCCTGACACTGGTGGCCTCCGAGCAGACGGTGCGCATTTTGGACGGAAGCACCGAGATCGCCCGCCATCTCCGCTCCTATGACCGCCACGACGTCCGCACCGATCCGGCTCACCAGGAAGCGCTGCTGGCGGAAAAACGCCAGGCGCTGGGGGCCACCCCCAGTGGCCGACTGCTGGCCGCCGTTCCGGAAACGGAAACCTTGCTGGACGAGGCCTTTCAGCGCGGAGAGCCCACCGGCCGCCAGACGGCCAAGCTGGTGGAACTCTTGGATCTCTATGGGGCCGAAGAGCTGCAGGCGGCGGTGCGTGAAGCCCTGCAACGGGGCACCCCGCGCGCCGCCTCGGTGGCCTTTCTGCTGGGCCGGCGCCAGCGCGCTCAGGGGCGAAAGGCGCCTCTACCCATTGAGTTGCGCCAGCGTCCCGAACTGGAGGACCTCTATGTCCAATCCCATAACCCGGAGACCTATGACGAACTGGCTTCCGATGACGACGAATCCTGATCTGATGCAGCTTTTGCACAAGACCGGTCTGGTGACGCTCGCCGGTGAGCTGGGGGATTTTCTGGCCCGCGCCACCAAGGGGCGCTGGTCCCCCCGTCAGATCTTGGAGGAACTGGCTCGTCGGGAGCATGAGGAGCGAGCCCAACGCAGTCTCAAGCGGCGTCTGCGCCTGGCCAAGATCGGCCGCTTCAAGCCGATGGATGACTTTGACTGGAACTGGCCGACCCGGATCGACCGGGAAGCCATTGAGCGCGCCTTTACCCTGGACTTTATCCAGGAAGGCCGCAACCTCGTCTTACTGGGTACCAACGGCCTGGGAAAAACCATGATCATCAAGAATCTGGCTTACCAGTCCGTCCTGGCCGGCTACTCTGTGCTCTTTCGAACCGCCTCGGAGATTCTCGACGACCTGCAATCGGAGGCGCCGGAACTGCAGCGCCGCAAGCTGAAAAAATACGCGCGCCCGCAGGTGCTCTACCTCGATGAAGTCGGCTGTCTCACCTACGACAGTGAGGCCGCCGACCTGCTCCATGAAATCGTCAACCGGCGCTATGAGTGCCGGTCGCTCGTGCTGACCTCCAACAAAGCCTTTAAGGAGTGGAATAGCGTCTTTCCCCAATCCGGCTGCTTGATTGCGCTTCTGGACCGTCTCACCCACCATGCTGACGTCACTGTGATGGAGGGGCAAAGCTACCGCGTGCGGGAAAGCGAGCAGGAAGCGGCCGCCCGTCGCAAGAAAACAAGATGAGCACTCCCGTCCAGCGTCGCGCTCATATCCAGACCCTCTTGGCGGATTATCTCGAACTTCCCCATACGCCCACTCGAGCACGCCCGCCGGATCGGCGACTCGCCGCTCACTTCTATGACCGCGCTATCCCTCTGGCCACCGTCCAGGATGCCTTCCTGGTGGCGACCAGCCGCCGTCTTTTCCGAGACCCAGCGCTTCCTCGACTTTCTCCCATTCGCTCCCTTTACTACTTCCTCCCCATTGTCGAAGAGTTGCTTCAGTATCCGCTCCCCCACGGTTACGCTCAGTATCTCGAACGCAAACCACGCGCCCATCACAAGCCCAAGGAGGGGCACCCCATGGAAAAACCCGTTGATCGAGGTTCGCCACCCGGCGTGTGTTCAGAAAAGTTCAGATCCTCGTGATCGCTAACAGTGAAGGTTTGAAGGCCGGTTTTGATGGCAGTTTGAGGCTTGAATTTCATGGGGCTAAGGTCACCTCGGATGCTGGGCTTCTCGCCTATCGTGATTTGGACGAAGCGTTGGTGTTATTCGATAGTGTTCCCTCCGTTTTTCTCGATTCGCGGACAGGGCGTAACATCCAGCACGACCTGGCGTCGTTGCTGCGCCAATCGGTATACGAGTCGACTGGCTGGCTATGAAGATGTCAACGATGCCCATCGTCTATCGGTGGATCCGACTATGCGGAGGATCACCGGGAAGAAGATGGACAAGAAGAAGGCCGCCAGCGCCAACACCATGGGTCGATTTGAGACCGAGATGCTGTCCGTCCAGGGGAACCTCAAAGCCCTTTCGGGAGTTAATGGCCGATGGGTAGAAAGAGCGCTGGAGAAAACAACTCATCGACGCATCATTCTGGATATGGACAGCTCAGCCAGTCCTGTCCATGGCGAGCAGGAAGCCTCTGCCTACAACGGCCATTTCCGATGTACTTGCTACCATCCCCTGTTTTGTTTCAACCAGTTCGGAGATTGCGAAGGTGCAATGCTTCGGCCCGGCAATGTTCACAGCGCGGATGGTTGGAAGGAGATGCTGGAACCAATCGTGGCTCGCTACGAGAAGAAAACAGTCCGCAAATACTTTCGTGGGGATGCTGCCTTTGCCAAGCCGGACGTTTATGAATACTTGGAGGAGAAGGGCTTTTTGTATGCCGATCCGGCTTCCTGCCAACGAGGTGCTTCAGGCGGAGATTGAACACCTGCTTACCCGGCCTGTGGGCCGTCCGCCCCGAAAGCCTATCGTTTGGTTCGCCGATTTCCAATATCAAGCCGCCAGTTGGGACCGGCCTCGCCGGGTGATTGCCAAGGTCGAGTGGCATCGCGGAGAACTCTTTCCGAGGGTGGGTTTCATCGTCAGTGTGCCGCAGCAAGCGGCGTGAGAGATGGGAGTAGGCCTCCCGCAACCGGCTTGCAGGAGCAGGTTGCAAACCACCGTAAGTGGCTGTGGTTAAAAGCCGCGGTCGTGAGCGTTACGGAAAAGGTGCTCTAGAAGCATCAGGTGTGGATCAGGAAGACGAACACAAGTGAACCACCGTTCAAGTGCCGAAAGGACGAGATGGTGTCGAAACCGGGGAGTTGATGTTGCCCCGGGACGAATCTGGCGGAAACCTGTCCACTGGTCAGGTGGCACCCGGCATAGAGGTGGCGTGAGCTTGATCTGGGCTCTCATGTTGAACTGCGGGAACCTGGAGCAACGATGCTAAGAGAAAGGCACAAGCAGAGAACCTGCGAGGCCGACAGTATCGAAGCGTTGCCCAGGGGCGGACAAGCTCGTAGTAGCGATGAGGCTGCCGTAATGGCAGCGGAGCGAAGGGGCTTGGTCACTCGGCTACAGACAAGCGGCCAACTGCTAGGCAGGAGGAGCCCTTGAAAGTAGCAAAGCCATTTGAGGTTTCTAAGAAGCTGGCAGGGCAAGCATACTTGGAGGTGAAGTCCAAAGGAGGTGCCGCAGGAGTCGATGGCGAGTCGCTTGAACTCTTCGAGCACAACTTGAAGAACAACCTCTATCGAATCTGGAACCGGCTGTGCTCCGGGAGCTATTTTCCACCACCCGTGAAAGCCGTGCCAATCCCGAAGAAATCGGGGGGCACGCGTGTTCTCGGAGTGCCTGCGGTCTCTGATCGAATCGCACAGACAGTGGTGAAGCAAGCCCTGGAGCCGATACTGGAACCGGTGTTCGATGAGGATTCTTTCGGCTATCGACCGGGAAATTCTGCCCATGACGCGATTGCCATCACCCGGAAACGGTGTTGGCGATACGACTGGGTGGTGGAGTTCGATATCCGCGCCCTGTTCGACAACATTGACCACGAACTGCTCATGAAGGCGTTACGCCACCATTGTCAGTGTCGTTGGGTGTTGTTGTACGTGGAGCGCTGGTTGCAGGCTCCACTTGAGCAGCCCGGCGGCAGTCTACAGGCGCGCGACAAAGGCACACCGCAAGGTGGAGTTGTGAGCCTCTATTCTGGCAAATCTGTTCTTGCACTACGCGTTTGACGCGTGGGTGAGACGCCAACTGCCGGGGGTTCCATTTTGTCGATACGCCGACGATGGGCTGCTGCACTGCAAGAGCCAGTCTCAGGCGGAATACGTGATGAGCCTTATCTCGGAACGCTTCCGTGAGTGTGGGTTGGAGATCCATCCCGACAAATCGTCGATCGTCTATTGCAAGGATGTGAATCGCCTGGAAGAGCATTCGCGAATCAGCTTTGATTTCCTTGGTTACACTTTCCGTCCGCGACGGTGTGTGAACAAGAAAGGGCAGGTTCACCCGAACTTTCTTCCTGCGATCAGTATCTCCTCGAAGAAGGAGATCAATCGATGCATGCGTAGCTGGCATGTCCAGCTCAAGAACGAGAAGACGTTGTTGGATCTGTCTCAGATGTTCAATCCGAAACTCCGTGGTTGGCAAGCCTGCTATGGTCGCTTTCACGCGTCGGCAGTGCGTCAACTGTGGCGGAACTTCAACCGGTATCTTGTGCAGTGGGTGCGAAGGAAACTCAAAAGATTTTCTGGGCATCGGCAACGGGCGAGGCGTTACCTCGACCAGATTGCCCGTGCCAATCCGCATCTATTTATTCATTGGCGTCTTGGAGTCTTTCCTTGTGGCTTGAGTGATAGGAGCCGGATGAGCTGAGAGGTTCACGTCCGGTTCTTGGAGGGGCTGGGGTGAGACTCCCCCGGCCTACTCAACCCAATATGAGCGCACAAGCCTCAGGGGTGGTTCACTTCTATAACGGTCGTGGCACAGCCGAGCAGTGGATCAAGGAAGGCAAGTATGCGTTGCACCGGACTCGCCTGTCCTGCCAGCGCTTTGTCCCGAATCAGGTGAGGTTGGCTCTGTTTGTCTTGGCCTGCAACCTGGGCAATTTTCTACGGCGGCTGGTCCTTCCCAGAAAAATCAAACATTGGTCCCTTCGCAGCCTGTTGACCAAACTGATCAAGATCGGAGCGAAGGTGATCCGCCATAGCCGGATCGTCACGTTTCAGATGGCGGAGGTAGCGGTAAGCAAGGATATATGGGCCGGGCTGTTGTCTCGGATTGATCGATTGAGATGGATGACAGCCTAGCGCCGAGGGTTTCTGATTGAACCGCTGGAGGTGTCTCTATTGATCAGGTTTTTGACCAAAAGCTACCTGGGAAACCGAGGGATCGGAGGCGCTTTTGATGGACAGAGGACCAAAGACCACTTGAGGCAAGGTTGGCGGTCTGACAAGTTGTGGTCATTCACTGGGGAGACTGGAAAAGGTCCTTCCGAAGTTGATATGAGGAATGTCGACTTAGTGTTAGGGGCGTTTTCTTCTGATGCGGAATGCCTTCCTACCATTTGCCTTTCCCGATCTGGATGACGCCGAGCTGAACTCGATAAAAGGAACCCTTGAATCCGGCTGGATCACAACCGGCCCCAGAACTCTACAGTTTGAGAAGGCATTTGGGAACTATGTAGGTGCTCGTTTCGCTGTTGCTGTGAATTCCGGCTAAGGGGATCATGTGGATCAATCAATGCTCGGCCGGAGGCGACCGGGAGTTCTTCAAGGGGAATGAGATTTAGAGCCTCGGCGAGAAGGTTCTGCACAGTCGTGTCATTCTCGACCATCAAAAGCTTGAGCTGCTTATGGACATGCGCGGGGAAATAGGCAGCCACCTGGCGCTTACCGGCGCGGCTTGGTGGTTGGGTCGCCTGCCCTGGCTCATTATTTACCTGTTTGGTTGGTACGGGTTGGACTTCCGCCACTACAGAGTTAGCCTTTTCACGCATTGCTTGCAGCAAGTCGGCCTTTGCAATGAGCATCTCCTTGTTTGGTCGACATGCCGACAAGACGACAGATCGACATGTAGACGTTCTGAACCTCTTCGGCCGCCTTGCTTGCTGGCTCATATTCCTGGGCGCTGAGCCCTACCGTGTTGGCGTGGTCAAAAGCGACGCGGGCGCCGAAAACCTCTGGGCAAACGGAAATGTCCAACTCTTTCAACGCCTGCTCTGTTTGTTGGCGTTTCTGGCCGCGCGTAGGTACCGCATTGAGTACGGCGGCGAGTGGCTTTGAGCCAACGGCGGCGATGAGGTCAAGTGTTGTTGAAAAAGTCTCGAGGTCGAAGATTGAGGGACGGCAAGGAATAAGCACCAAATGAGCGGCACGAGCAGCGGCAATGGCGGCCCGTTCAGCTCGTGGTGGAGTATCAATAACGACCAGATTTGCGCCGCTCTCTTCGGCTGCCTCAAGGATTTGAGGTAATCGGGCCGACTGCGCTGAAACAATGGCCGGTTGATTGGCTTTGCGGCGATCACCCCAGTTGCTTGCTGAGGCCTGCGGGTCAAGGTCAATAATTGCGACCGTGCGGCCGGCCCGTTGCGCAGCAACAGCCATCGAAAGGGCCAGGGTGGTTTTCCCTGTACCGCCTTTCTGAGCTATGATCGCGATAACGTCCATGTACACTCCTTGAATGAGTTTCTAGATGACATGTCGATACATCAACTGGACAACATGTGGTCTGGTGAGCATGTCGACATGATCACAAAGATACTATGGTCAGCGGAAAAAAACAAAAGGCGGGGAAGAGGTTGCCCTGTAGTTTCGCCGAACAACGAATGTAAATCCCCGGGCTCGTCCGGCTTCAAAGGCCACCGCTTGGTGAGATCAACCAGCGCTGCCATCGCACACGTCCCTTCAAATTTTCCAGGACAGACATTGTGATGGTAGTGTCGTTTGTTATACTTATACGCTTTATGTGTTATATGTTGTTTGTAGAGTACAAAGGAGGGTGACCATGACGAGTACAGTTATGCAATTTGCGACTGGCATCCCCGGTCCGCGGGAAGCCAGTCTGGCACAGGCGTCTGCGCAGGCGCTTGCAAGCAAGATCGTGGGCCATCCAGACACGATCGCAATTCGGTTTGCGGAAGACGCCCATGAAGTGATCGAACTGCCGTTCGCAGCGGTGCGTTTATTGATCGATCTTCTCAATGAGATGGCCGAAGGCAATGCGGCGTCGCTTATTCCAACCAATGCGGAGCTAACGACGCAACAAGCTGCGGATCTCATCAATGTCTCAAGGGGTTTCCTGGTGAAACTGCTCGACAATAAAGAAATCCAGCACCGCAAAGTCGGGACCCACAGGCGAGTCTTGTTCAGCGATCTCAAAGCCTACGAAGAACGAACCAAAAGGGCGCGCTCAAACGCTTTGGACAAACTCGCAGATGAAAGCCAATCGCTGGGAATTGGCTACGAATAGGGGATGGATGGCGTTCACGGCTCTACTTGATGCGAATGTGCTCTACCCGGCGCCTCTCCGCGACCTGCTGCTGCAGCTCACGACCGCGAAGGTGTTCCGCGCGCGCTGGACAAGCGCCATCCAGAAGGAGTCGATGGCCTCGGCCGCAACGGCGACAGATCCAAAACAGTGCACCGCAGCCTGCAGCGCGGCACGAGCGGAGGCGGAAAACAACCAGCGGATCGGCCATAGTCCAGTCCCGGCGGAACTGGACAACAGCCCAGGATCATGACAGGCTACAATGAAGTCTGTGGTGGTTCTCCACTTGTAACGGGGTTGCCACAACCGGACCTCGATTCTCGGTCAAAGTCTCGAGGTCCTTTCCACCTTTGGCCCCCAGACGCTACACCAACTGTTCAGGAAAAAATGGCCCCGCGCTTTTCAAGCGTGGATGATGAAACGCGCACCTGCGGTGCGGATGATGTTGAGTTAACTACCGGCGGGTGTCCAAAAAACTACGGTTCTCAGTGAGCATTAACAGCAGGTCTAAGCCCGGTAAAGGACGGAGGACCCTTCGAGTTTATGCATAAGTTGAAGTCCGGCATGGAGGAGAAATTGGTGGCGCCGGTCATTTGGTTTAGCTGGGAAATATACATGTGTTTACTGCATGTAGAAATTGAAGCATACAAGTCGCATACGGCAAGGATTCCAGAATTAAAGAATGAGGTGATGGACAAGTTTTTCGGTGAGAATCAACACACTTTAGAAGCATTGAAAGAATACAGGGACAAAGTGCTGCACCCGCAGGTAAATGTAAGTGAAGAGCAAGCAAGTGACCGGTTCTTCGATCTAATGGGGAACTCCACCACCAACGAAATAGAGTTGGTGTTTACGACACAACGGATGATTGATTGCCATATCCAATGTGTAGCCCTAGGTATCATCCAGGGTATGGACTCAGAACTCGTTAAACTCTTGGAGATATGCAAGTCAGGACAAAAACCTCGGATAAGAGGACATGAAAGGTTCGGTGTATGGATAGAGAGAATCGGGTATATAGCACCAAACGTAAATCTGATGACGTCGGAACAATTCGGGGGAAACACGAAGAAGGGCTGCGCGCCAAACCTCTCAATGGCATGTGTAGTAGCGCTAGTTTCAAGAATGATGGAACACCGAACCAAGGAAGATGGAACTACCTACCAGGGACAGAAACTACCCGGAGATACCGACTATGTGCGGATGCTAATGAGGGCTTTCATTCTCACGTCCGAAGGAATGGGGCTCGCGGACACGGCAAAGTTACTAAGGTCGGAAGACCCGACAACTCTACCGTTATCAGAGATCTGGAAAAGCATGAAAGAGGGGGCCGAGCCGGAAACTCCACAGGAAGTGCAAAACTTACTGGCATTGGAACGCGTAGCGCTCGCAATGATCCATGAGCCATTACGGACCTACAGCAAGATGGTTCAAAGCCACAAAGTACGAGTGCCAGGATGGATGGCGCAGTCCATCCCAACAGGGAAACCATATCGGCAGCTTCGGGAATTCCGGAACATAGTGTTTCACGTAAAGGTCGAAAACCACAGTCCGGACAAGATTGAATGGGGATGGATGCAACACTCGGCAAAGTACCCAACACTCGACATAATTCATGCCTTGCTTGCGTTTTACAAATTCGGGAAAGGGTTTGAAGACCTATGTACGCGGGCAAGAGACGAACGCGGAGTATAGGGGGAAGCTACTTAGCGCCGGTCTCTGCTTCCTTCAAAATCGAGATGATCTGTGCGAAACCGTTCCTTTGCGCAACACGGGCGGCGCCTTGGTTTCGCGGTGATCCGGTTGCTGCGGACCGAACCCGCTCCCGCTACCAGCTGAAGGAAAAGATTTCGAACGTCCGTCGCTCAGGTCTGCCGAAGCCCGGGAGCTTGTGCTGTTCGGGCACGGTGGACCAGCCTTCGTAGATGTTGCCGCCGAAGTAGAAGCGCCGCCGCATCGGGTCGGGCACCATGGCCGGAGTGCCCGTCGCGAAGAGCTCGTAGGAACGATCCGGCGGGAGCGGGCCGGTTTGATCGTCGTGAGGCACGTACTCCCTGCGACCGTCGCCGTCGATGTCCGCTTAAATCCACTCGAGGTGGAGCAGGCGATGGTAGCTACGGTCGGAGAGCATGCCGCGCAGCACGGCGTTGAACCGCGAGATGATCGACTCGGCGTCCGGAAGCGACTGGAGAAGGGCGAGGTGAAGCGAGCGTGTGAGCAGCGGCGTCGAGCCGAACGCCAGCCGCGTTCGAGACTCTTCTGCGTGGTTGTTGATGAGGTACTTGGATGACTAGGTCGTCCATCAGCGTGTAGTCCACTGATCTTCTCCCCGAAAATAGGTCCACACGTAGAGTGAGTTTTGCCGTTTAATAGACGGCGAGAGGAGGACCCAGATGAAGCGGAAGCGATTTAGGGAAGAGCAGATTATCGGGGTGTTAAGGCAGGCGGAAGCGGGGGCGAAGACGGCGGACCTGTGCCGCCAGGTGGGGATTCGGGAACAGACGTTTTATCGCTGGAAAGCCCGGTACGGAGGCCTAAAAGTTTCCGAAGCGAAACGGCTGCGGGAGCTGGAGACGGAGAACCGAAAGCTCAAGCAGTTATTGGGGGAGGCTCAGCTGGATAAGGCCGCTCTGAAGGAGCTGTTGGCAAAAAACTGGTAAGGCCCGCGCAACGACGTCACGCTGCCCGTTACCTGGTGCAGCGGGGAAGACGGAGTGAGCGTCGGGCCTGCGAACTGGTGGGGATTTCTCGCTCGGTGATGCGCTATGAGGCGAAAGCCAACCACGAGGATCGGTTAGTGAGCAGGCTCAAGGAACTGGCCGTTGAGTATCCTCGCTATGGATACAAACTGTTGCACCCGATGCTCAAGAAAGAGGGATTGGTGATCAACAAGAAAAGAACGTACCGGATCTACACCCAGGAGCGGCTTCAAGTCCGACGCAGGAGGCGGCGGAAACTTCCCCGACAGCGGCGATTTCAACTGCTACGAGCGACTCGGCCTAATCAGCGTTGGTCCCTGGATTTTATCAGTGACCAGTTGGCGAATGGCCGAAGATTTCGGGTATTGAATATCGTCGATGACTACACGCGGGAGTGTAAGGGGCAAATCGTGGATTTTTCCATTTCCGGTCTTCGCTTGTCGTGCTTCTTGGAGAACTGCTGTTCACTGCCGGAGGAGATCGTACTCGACAACGGTCCTGAACTGACCAGTAAAGCGATGTTCTTGTGGGCAGAAAAAGCCAGCGTTCGGTTGAGATTTATTGATCCGGGAAAGCCTCTTCAAAACGCCTTCGTCGAAAGTTTCAACGCGCGTTTCCGGGACACCTGCTTAAACGAATCTTGGTTTACCAGTCTGGCGGACGCTCGGGAGATGATCGGGTCCTGGCGAGAACATTACAACCGTCAGCGCCCTCACAGTGCTTTACAGTATCGGACCCCTGAGGAGGTTCGAAAAGAGTGGGAGGCGGCCTATGGAAAAGACGGCTCCTCTGGAGCCTTGGAAAACTCTTCGAGTTTCCCACTTTCCCACAGGCCCGACGACGATAAACTATCACTCAGAAGGTGGACCTAATTCAGGGGGAAGATCACCACCTCACCGTTGAGGAGTTTTGCGACATTGTCCTCTTTGCTGGGCCTTGCTGTCACTATCGGCCTCCGGCGCCAGAGGCCAACCCTCCCCCAGGCCGCAGCACTTTACCCTATCCCTTGGAGTCGACTTCAAATGGTCCCGGGTCTGGTGGTACCACTCGTGGGGGCAGGTCATGGAGACTGTCCCGGGTTTAGTTGAAAGTTGAGAGGCGGTTCGTCCGACCGACTCGTTAGAATCGGGTTGGTCAACAACCTTTTAAGGAGGAACCGCCATGAAGAAATCATATCGAATTGTCACCCGGAAGAACAGTCAGGGGCTGGCTGATTATCTGGCCCAGAACGGGCAACTGTTGCTCCCGATGGTGGAGCTGATCGAAGCCTCCCGGATGGCCATTGACGAGTTGATCGACATCCTGGGGCGAGCGAGCATGGAAGCGGTCTTGCAGCTTTCTGCCCGAAGTGTCGCCGGCGAAAAGCAACAAGGGCGCCCAGGCAAGCAGATTGTTTGGTACGGCACTCAGCCAGGGCGAGTCAGACTTTCGGAGCGGCAAGTGCGGGTTCGAAAGCCACGGCTGCGCAAGAAAGGCCAAGGTCGAGGCGGGGAGGTGGGAGATCCCCGCCTATGAGGCGATCAACCGTAACGGGGAGCTGGGCAGCCGCATGCTGGAGATCTTGATGTGCAACGTTTCCACGCGCCACTACAGCCGCGTGATCCCCCAGATGGCCGACACGGTGGGAGTCAGCAAATCGTCCGTGAGCCGTCAGTTCATTGAGCAGAGCGGCCAGCAGCTGGAGCAGCTGGCCGAGCGACACTTTGATGACGTTGAGTTTCTGATCATCTACATCGACGGCCTGGTCTTTGGCGAGCACCACGTGATCTGTGCCGTCGGCGTGGACTCGGAGGGCCAAAAGCACGTGCTGGGGCTGCGGGAAGGGGCCAGTGAAAACGCCGCCACCGCTACCTCCTTGCTGGAAGACCTGGTGGAGCAAGGCCTGGATTCCGGGCGACGCTATCTGTTTGTGATTGACGGCTCCAGGGCCCTGCGATGTGCCATTGAGAAGGTCTTTGGCAAGGGCAGTCCGGTGCAGAGATGTCGTCGTCATAAGATTCGCAACGTGTGCGATCGATTGCCGGACGATCTGGCCGAGCAAGTCAAGTCAGTGATGCAGGCTGCTTATCGGCTGCCTGGGAAGAAGGGAGGGTTCGGCTCAGAAAGCAGGCGGAGTGGCTCGAAGGGCTGCATCCCGATGCGGCAGCTAGCCTAACTTCCGCACTCCGCTGAGCAAAATCCTTTGTTGATGCTGGGTTGCGATTTTTTTCAGTCACTACAAATTGGCCGCTGCGTGCCAGGTCTTGATCGGTTTCATGACTTCCAGAGGAACCCTGAGGACGTTGTAGATGTCCCGCTGCCCGCCATCCGGGGTGGTTCCCTTTCGGATGCGGAGAATGGTGCCGTTCGCCGTGGGCAGGACCACCGTGACCACCTGGTAGGTGCTCAGCTGCCGGCGGATCGTCGACCAGGAGGTGTGGATTCTCCTCATCCAGGAAGTACTTTTCGATGGCCAGCAGCAGGTGGTAGGCCAGCACGCAGAGAAAGATGTGCGTCTGGGTACGGTGCTCCAGATGGTGGAAAATGGGACGCTCCATCAGCGGGGTCTTCATATCCCGGAAGGCTCGTTCCACACGCGTCAGCAGAAGGTAGGTGCGCCAGATCTCATCGGCACTCAGATCCTGCCGATCCGTCTTCAGCACGTAGCTGCCGTCGAGCTTCTCCGCCATCGTCTTCTTCTCTGCCCTCTCTTGCCAAACCAGATTCCGCTTCTCCGCGTCGTATTGGATTGCGTAGTAGCGCGCCACACGGGGGTAGCGTTCCTTCAGACGACCGATCGCCTGCTGAATCTTCTCCTCCTGCTTCAGGCGTCCCCGCTCCACCCGGGCCTGGAGCTTCTCCAAGTCGTGGATCAGTCTCTGTTCTTGTTTCTCCCGGATCGCTCGGTCCTTCTCTTCCCGACCTTCGCTGCGGCAAAGAATGTAGATCTCATCGCCTTTCTGGCGCCGTTTGATCTCGACCCGAGTCTTCTTCTGAAACGGATTCCGGGGTGAAGGGATGCGAAGGATCTCTTCCCACTCGTCTTCCTTCTCCAACTCGTCCCACCATTCATTTCGCTCCGACTGCCGCCCCGCCACAATGTAGTGATACTGGCGCTGCCGGATCTGCTCCAGGTTCTCCTCGTACGCCATGCCCCGATCCAGCACCACCGTGGAGCCTACTTTCTGGCCCGTCCGTCTCTCTAACGCATCCAGCATCTGATCCACGGTGGCACGGTCCTGCACGTTTCCGTCAAACACTTCGTGGGCCTTCGGAAACCCCTCCCCATCCAGCACCAGTCCCACCACCACCTGCTTGCAGTCGGGACGCTTATCGCGCGAGTAGCCCCGCTTCGCCTGGGGGTTGGCTTCCGCCTGACCCTCAAAGTAGGTCGACGTCAGGTCGTAGAGATAGACCGTCTCTTGCAGGTTGAAAAGCGCTCTCTCCCGCTCCATGAGCTCCCGCTCGATCGGCTCTCGATTCGGATGTAGCCGATCCAGGTTCCGATAGAGCGCATCCTCCTGCAGCGGGCGGAAGTCCTCTCCCAGAATGTCCCCCGCCGCGGTGCCACGGACCCAGTCGGGCATGGCCCGTTCCGAAAGCGGACAGATCAGCCGGTTGAGCGTCATCGCTTCGCTCAACCGGCAGGCGCGCTCCGACAAGCCCGCACGCCTGAGAATCTCGCCCATCCCCAAGCGCCGCCACATCTGATGCCCGACGTGCACGGGCCCGGCTTCCCGGGCCTGCTCCAATTCAATCCGCTCCGCATCGACGGTGACCAGCTCTGCCGCTGGCTCGGGTTCTCGCCGCTGTCGGCCCCGCCCAGCCCTTTCGAGAAGGGTTCGGGTTTTTTCATCGGGAGCTTCCAGCGGAAGCTGGCCGCACAAGGCCGACTCCAGCTTATGCGCCAGGGCCCGCCATTGTTCTCGAGGCGCCGGGGCCAGATTGCCCAGCGAGCAAATCGTTCTTTGGCGCGGTCCCTTGGGGGTCTGAACCGACTCCACCAGCAGGTAGTTCGCGTATTCCTTGCCCTTGTAGATGCGACTGGTTTTTCGGATGTACATTCATCACTACATATACCATATAAACCTGACATATCCAGTGCTATACCTAGTCATATTAGTCACTATTTGGCCAATCCAGAAAGACGCTCGCTGAAAACAAACGACTTGCCGACGCCGAGCAGGCAAAATAGGTGAAAATCCCTCAGCGGACCGCGGAAGTTAGGCTAGGAGCCTGTCCGAGTAACGGTTTTCGGGTTATTAGCGATTAACGCTCCTACTTCCGACTCCTTGTGTCTGAGCCTGAACTCACCCCGGGCAACTCTTAGCGGTTTGCCGTTGCCAACTTCAAAAGATTGTGAGCGGTGCAGAGCATACTCCACTCGGTTTGCACCTTTTCCAGGCTGCGCAGCAGAAATTGGCGGAAACCCCGGGCGGATTTGATTTGGCCAAAGACCGGCTCGACCGTCTGCTTGCGTAACCGGTAGCGACTGCGACGCCCGGCTCGCTTCAATCTTTGATGCATCTGTTCTAAGGCAGCGTTCTTCCGGATCTTCATGCGCGGCTGGAGAGCCGTTTCACTGTGTTTGACCTTGCCCGTGGCAACATATCCTCGAATCTTTCGCCTTTGCAACTCTGCCAAAGGCTCTTCCCAGCAGTAATCGGTGTCGGCTGAGATCTCCATGGGATCTCGGCCCGTTTGGCGTCGTATTTCATCCACCAGAGGGATGAGTTGGTGACGATCCGTGGCCGCATTCGTCAGCCCTTGGGCCACGATCACTTGGCTGTCGGCATCCACAGCAGCTTGTGCGTTATAGCACTGCTGAAAACCTTCCGATGTCTTCATAATCCGACTCTCCGGGTCGGTAAAATTCTGCTGCGCCTGCGCTCTCGGCACTCCTCTTGGATACCTCCTTTTACGACCTCCTCGATACTTGGGTTTGCATTCTTTCTTCTCCTCAGCCACTGCCTTCTCTCGAGCTTCTGCTTCTAACGCTGCCTTCGCTTCTCGGATCTTCTCCAACCGCTTCTTTTTATCCTTGACCCACTCCGGCAATTCATCCCCTCGTCGATCCGCTCCATACTCCTCATCCTCAGCTGCATCAATCGCCTCTGCCTCTCGAAACCACTCCTCCACCACCGCTTGATAATCGATCTCCGCTGCTTTCATCCGCCGATAGCTCATCGCCTTGTGCTTACTGGCATTGGCTCGCACTTTCGTCCCATCCAAGGCCACATGCCCCAGCTTCACCAAACCCGCCTTCTGACACAATCCCAGCACTTGTCCGAAAAGTGCCGATAACGCCTTCAGGTGCCGCTTGCGAAAATCACTTATGGTTCGAAAGTCCGGCTTCTGCATCCCCGTTACTGCCATGAAGTCCACTCGCTCTTCGCAACCTTTCGCCAGCTTGCGCGACGAATACACTCCCCGGCAGTACCCATACAGCAACAACGCTGTCATCATCACCGGATGATAAGGCGGGTAGCCTCGCTCTTCTTCGTATTCCCCCAGGATCTCACTTAAATCCAGCGATCCTCTCACCGTATCCCGGACGAAATGCGCCAGGTGTCCTTCCGCCACGAAATCCAAAATCGACGCCGGTAAAAGCCACCTCTGCTCTACGTTCCATTCTCGAAATTTCTTGCCCATATCGCCTACTATCGTAGACAATCACCCCGTCGATATTCGGATTACTCGGACAGGCAGCTAGCCTGCGAGAAGGTCTGGAAGAGACCTTCACCATCAATCGACTCGAGTTGTCTTCCTCCCTGCGCTTGTGTCTGGCCAGCACCAACCTGATTGAAAGCCCTCACTCTGGCGTGAGGATGCGGACCCGCCGAGTGAGCCGCTGGAAAGATAGCCAGATGGTGCTGCGCTGGGCCGCCTCAGCCTTCCTGGAGACGGAGAAGAACTTCCGGCGCATCCAGGGCTACCAGGACCTCTGGATGCTGAAAGCCAAACTCAGAGACGAGGTTTCTATGGACGCCAAACGAAAGGTGGCTTAAGATCGTGCTCAACCTGAACCGCCCTTCACTTTCAACTGAGTTTGGGGCAGCCTCCGACCCCGAGTTTTCAACGCAAAAGTGAAGGCCCGATTCGACGGAGGAAAGATTTCCCCCGAGGCCGGGGCTGTACTGGTCAATCTATCTCTCAGGCTTCAATCAGGCTGTTTCGATGCCTCTCGCCTGCGGGTAAAGGAATCCGACTCGGCCAATCGTCCGGTATGCGCATATTCCGGAAACTCATAGTGGTGGTCCAACACAACACCCTTATTCCCCAGACCTGCCCTGGTCCTCAGGTTCGACATTTCCCGCATTAAGTCGGCGAAGTTGTCATGAGCGACCTTCACTCTCACTTCCGAGGGGAATTGTGATAAGAGCCTGTCAAATCGGCTGAACTCTTCTTTGAGTCCACTGGCACCGCCGACCGCATCGGATCCGATCATAAATCTGCTCGGATACTGCTCGATGAGTTGAACCCACTGATCCAGATCCTTGTAGATGTAGTCGTCCAACACTACCCACGACAGATCGATATAGACTTGATCTCCGAAGGCCTCGAGCACCTGCTGGATCCAAAATGGAAGATTTATGATATGCACTCTTCGACTGATTCCTGCGTGACACCAGATGAATATCGTCTTGTAGGCTACTCCTCCGTCTTCCCAGTTGCAATTACTGAGTAGTTCAACGAATTCATCAAGGTAAAGGGGGTCTTTGGTTTCGTTCGCGTTTCGGGAGATGGGAGCGATGTTGTGGTGGATGCTGACCGGCAGGAAATGCTGTCCCGCGAATCGGCACACCCGTACCAGGGCGGGGTGATCTGCGCGAGGTCTCTCTCCGGTGGTCAGGTTGGTGAGATCATCGTGGCGCGACATCACTTCGCCTATCCCTTGCCAGATGCCTGGAAACTCCTTGATGCGTTTCACGATGAGATCCACTGCACCAAGATCGGTGCCGTCAAAGCCCGTGATAAACGGATGTATCTTGTCGAGCTCCTGGAGCCTGGCAGAATCATCAGCATGTTTTCTCTGGTAGTCGAGAATGGCTGACGCAACGGCGATATCAGTATCTCGGGCACGTTTCACTCTTGAACTGCTGTCAAGATAGTACCGTGGCCTCATGAAGGGTTCATTCTCCGACCATTTCTTGATAAAGGGTATGCCCGAGACCATGATGTGATCGACCCTTGCCGCCTCCATGCCTTTCAACAGCGCTTCGATTCTTCTCCCTCTCTCTCCAAAAGGAAGTGTTGAATAGCGGCCGCTGGCCGTAAGTCCCCACTCGGTGCCCGGAAAGCGGTGATCCGTGTTGAGGAATTCGCCATTCTGAAGAAAGTCCAGGAGATGAAAGTGACTGTCTGATTTACGGTCAACATTTTCTTCCGCCGGGCTTGAAGCCTCGCTCCCTTGAGCCATACAGTACCCGGACACGAGCATCAGGACCGTCACTATCAAAGCTGCTTTCTTCATTGGCTCCTCCCCTTTTGTCCAACTAAAGGGTGATTATATACTTGACGCTATTGGATGAACCCTAGCAGCCCGTGGCAAAAGTACCTAATTTGAGCGGGAAAGGGATTCCAGTTCGGGACGGGTGAAAGAGGTCTGCATCCGGAACTGTCCTAAGAAGTTTCCCAAAATCTCGCCCATCAGCTGTTTCGTGACGTAAAAGAGGCCGAAAACCAGCAACATTGCGCGAAGAACCTGGGCCTGCAGGCCCCTGGGAGTCCCTGCACCGACTTGCTTCCGCAGAACCCTCCCCAGATTGAATGCACCGGCCTGAATCAGCAGTCGTTTGATGACGTTCGAGTGCCCTCTGACCTCGGTCCGCCGCATTCCTCCGGTGCGGTAAAGATGGGCAAAAGGTCTCTCCAGTCGTTCCCCCCTCATTCGCAGTAATCTGCGTCCGCGCTCTCCACGAACCCTGCGCCGATTTGCGTAAACCGCATCACGACCTTTGATATCGCCTTTCCACTTCCGGCGTCCTCGATCTGGCTCGGAAACATAGCTATGTAAGTCCAGAGCTTTGAAGTCCTTCATCGTCGACGTACTGTGATACCCCTTATCGGCAACCACCTCCTTGATTTCTCCGTCCTCAGGCATCACCTGCTCGATGTTCTCGGCCGCTTCGATCAGCGTCTCGACCATTGTCGTCGTATCTCCCTGGTCCGCTCCCTGAACCGTGACCGCTACAATCGCTCCCGTCTCCAGATCCACCGCGTGTTCCGCTTTGTATCCCAGATGCGTTCGCCCATCCTTCATCTTGGTGATGCGAGAATCCGGATCGTGGGGGTGTTTCCACTCTTGGTTGGATCCTTTCTTCTTTCGCTTGCGGTCCAACTTCACCAGCTCTTGCCGGGTCGGCGTTTCGATTCCAGACGCTTGAGCCAGTCCCCTCAGAAACTCTTCGTACCCTTCCTCGCTATCGCGTCGAACGATGCTGCGCAGCGCTGCATTGGCTTCCAGCGTTGCCGCATCGATGCCCAGCGTCTTTCCCTTCAGCAGTTCCGCTTCGCCGACTCGCTGCGGCACCCAGCCGAACACTGCCCCATGGGTCTCCACATCGATCAGTCGCCGCGTTCTTGAAAGGGTGGAGTGATCCGGCGGAGATTCACTCAGCTTCAGTCCCAGAAACTCGCGCAGCGCCAGTGAATCTGCCGCCCGCCAGGCGATTCCTCTCTCCGAACCCAGACCTTCGAAATATCCTACCAGCAGCAGCCGAAAGTAGACACTCGGTTCCACACTCGGCCGGCCCATCCGCGCTGCATAGAACTTGGCGCACCGTTGCTCGACGAAATCGTCAAAGTGATGCTCCTTCAGAAGTTCCTCTAAGGCCTCGTAGAACGGGTGTCCCGGAGGAACCGGTATTTCGCTGGTGGCCACCCATAAATCCTTTTGACGCCGTCGTTTTTTCTTCCCCATTGCCATGGGTCCATTTTATTGCCTGCACCTGACCAACGATCAGCGACTTTCACCACGGGCTGCTAGCCTGTCGTCAGGGAAGGCCGCGCAGTGGCGTCAGAATAGAGTCCTCCTTTGAATTGATGACACATACCGTCAAGGGTTATAGACTTCTTTCTTGACAGATTGGATTCAGGAGGGACACCTTGCGCGGTCAGCGCATCGGCTACGTCCGGGTGAGCATCTTCGACCAGAACCCGGAACGCCAACTCGAGTCGTGTCCAGGTTCGAGAAGGACACCCAGCCAGGGAGTCTGGGGACGTCGAAGAAGGAAACGATCGCAATGATCGGCAGCCGCGCCTTTACTGCATTGATGGTGGGATGGCTATTGACGAGCGCCGTTCAGGCAGAGCCGCGGCCCGGAGACATCGCCGGCGTATATCCGTCGGCAGCGCCGGGTGACCGTACGTTGTACGCGATAGCGCGTGCGACTCGACGCGCTCCACTCGGCACCGGGTCCCAATCACTTTATCCAAATTGACGGCCGGGAGTACGCGCTCCAACGGATTATGGTCGGGGTACGGGAGGGCCGCCTGCGTCTTGAAGGGGCGGTTCTGGTACGCACCGGCTTCTTACCAATGATAATGCGCGGACGGATCAAGCTTCGACTAGACTCGGCCCTGAACCCCGGCGACCCCGCGGACGAGATGACGGCCAAGGCGTTGGAAGACACGACACGGGCCGACAATATCGGGCGTGAAGGTTATGAGAAGGCGCTACGAGACTACCAAACGAGAAGAGCGCGAGAGTGAAGGGTACTTATGCACTTGACGTTTTAGCGACAAGTGCATAAGTACCCAAGAAATCATGTGCAAGAAGCCTGGCCTCTACATCGCGCTACCGTGTCTCGTGCTGGTGACCGCAGCCTGGTGGTCCAACGAAAGCACCTCTCCGACCTTAGGAAAGATCAGTACTGGCACCCGCGAGATTGGCGAGAATGACTTCCAGATTTCTTTCATGGGTCCGGAAGGAGTTCCTGAGTTTGACGCGTTCAGCCCTACAGTGGCCTACAACTCAACCGATGTAGAATTCCTGGTTGTCTGGATTGGGAGTCACGAGCAACCTCCACGCTATGAAGTCTTTGCTCAGAGACTTGAAGCGGGAGCTGGTAACTTGATCGGGGCAAAGATCCGCTTGAGTGACAATCCGCCTGAAACGATCTCCAATCTCCCTTCTTTGGTCTACAATCCTCAGAGGAATGAGTATCTGTTTTGTTGGCAGCAACAGGATCTCGCCTTCCAAGTAGAGTCTGAGATTTACTTTCAGATCATTAATTCAAAAGGTAAGAAGAGGTTCCCGAATCCGCTTCAACTGAGCGAAATGGGAACCGTCGATGGGACATTGCTCCGGGCTACAAGCTCCTCGGTCACATACAACAGCATTGAGCAAGAGTACTTGGTTGTCTGGCAAGGCGAAGTCAACATCGGGGAGTGGGAGGTCTTCGCACAGAGAATCGGCGCGGAGAATGGTTTTCCCCTGAAACCGGACGACCTTCGAGTGACTGCGGTGGGCGAGGATGATGAGATCGTTTTCTTTGCAGCCGTTCCTGATGTGGCTTTCAACAGTATCGACAATTACTACCTAGTACCTTGTCAACTTAGATATTGTGGGTAGAGGTGCTTGAGCTTGACGCGAGCATCCTCGATCCTAAACTGCCAATCTACTCCGATTTGCATTCGATTGCGATCTTCCCACCACGCCTGGGTGTGGCGGGTGAGTTGCTGGCGAGTTGGGATGCGACGATCTAGGCATTGCCGGCTCAACGCGCTCAGCTCGATTTCCGCCACGTTCAACCAACTGCCATGCTTGGGGGTGTAGTGAATCCGGAGCCGCTCCGCCAAGCGGCGAGCTTTTTGAGGCTCAAAGGCCTCGTAGAGCGAGCCCGCCTTGTGCGTGTTGAGGTTGTCACACACCAGGATGACCCGGGCCGCATCTGGAAAATCCTCTTCCAGGAGCTGCTGAATCTCCCGTGCCCAATCCACCTTGGTCCGCTGCTCGCGCACGCTCACTTTGCGCCAGGGCCGCCGTCCCACATCTCTCATATTCGTAATCGTAGCGCTCGACCCGCCCCCCCCTCCGAGCGGGATCGGCTGGCGAGTTTCTCCAATCAACTGCTGCGGCTGCTCGTCCATGCACACCACCGGATATTTCCCATCCAAGGGACGCTTGTAAACTTCCAGAACGTCTTCCATATGGGCCACGAAGTCCGCATTCTGCCGGGGCGGGATCACCCAACACTTCCTCAAGTGCGGTTTGAGGACGTTTTTTTAAAGCCTGGCGCACCGTTTCGTGGCTGATCGTCTCCACGATCTCCATCTCCACCAGCCGTTGGCTGAGCAGTCGCAGCGTCCAGCGGGCTCGTCCTTCCGGTGGCGGGCCGCAACTGAGTGCGATCATTTGCGCCTCTTGCTCTCCGTCCAGTGACTTCTCTCGCGAGAGTCGCTGTTGCTTCTTGCGGCCCAAGGCCCGCTCCAGTCCCTCTTCCACCAAACGCCGACGAACCTGCACCACTGTATTGAAGTGGCACCCAAACGCTTCTGCGATCTTCTCGTCCGTCCATCCAGGGCCGTTGGCATCCGCCTTCAACAGGATATTAGCGTGCTTGACCCGGTAGGCCTTCACTGTCCCTTTCTTGACCAGACTCTGCAACTCCTTGCGTTCTTCCTCACTAAGTCGGACCACATATCTCTTGCTCATCTTGATCCTCCTAGGTTATCGAACCAAGGCCTCTCAAGACGAGCTTTTACGCTCTGCCTCTGACTAATAAAAACAATGCTGACAGTGTACTAGTGTCCTGGCATGCAAATCCCACACTAGCTGACGTGGAGGTCTATGGGCGATTCCTCGACGCCAGGCTCTCTGCCAACGCACCTTCCGGTGGCTTCAAGATCAGTGAGATGGGAGCGCCCGGAGAAGCGGTCTTCTCTGGGGTGTTGCCCTCTGTTGCCTTTAATCCCGTTAGCGAAGAGTTCCTGGTGGTCTGGCATGGAAACGACTTTGTTGACGGGAAGGTTGACGGGAAGTTTGAGATCTACGGTCAGAAAATCCACGGGGCTACCGGAAGTGAAGTGGGGCTGGATGATTTTCAGATCAGTCAGACAGGTCCCGACTTCCTAGCTGAATTGGATGCCTTCGAGGCCAGCGTCGTGTACAACAGCGACCAGAATGAATACCTTGTGATCTGGGCATCTGAAGGAACAACTTTCGAGAGTGAGTTCGAGATTTTCGGCCAGAGAATTCACGGCTCGGCGGGCAGTGAGATCGGTGGAAATGACTTCAGAATTAGTGATATGGGACCTGATTTCGACACGGTCTTTGGAGCGTTCACTTCGGCTGTAGCGTACTCGGAAGGAAGCGATGAGTACTTGGTGGTGTGGGAGGGAGACGACTCGGTTGACGGTGAATTCGAGATCTACGGTCAGAGAATTGAAGGAGTTGCTGCGGAACCCACTGAGGAATTCTCCCCATCCATAACTGTCACGCTCGACGGGCAGTCTAGTGGTTCCCTAGCACCGATTTCCTCGCCGCGGCTCGTTCGAGAGTCGATGGTGTTCCTAGATCAGGACGACATCCCGGGAACCCGCATCCTACAAGTTGACAACGGCGCCGTGAATTGGGACTCGCTCGTGTTCGGGTCAACTCCAATCGAGACAGAAGGAAGCTTGGAAGTGGTCCTCGGCGGAAAGACTATCACGGCTGCCACTGCAAAGATCACCTATGTCGTAAGGGAGGTGTCTGAGGACTCGGTGGTTCTACGGGCCGTGCTTAGCGAAATCGAAGCCAGTCCGATCGTCCTTGCACTGGTGCCAGAACAATTCGGGAACATCGCCCAGGAAGCAACCGGATTTCCGGTTATAGATGCAGTACTCACACGGCCTCCAAATGGGGCAGGATTCACTCTTGTAGAGGTGTTTAACTCGGCCAAAAGCGTGTCCGAAGATTACAAAGGCTTCTCCGCTCAGGTGATGACGAGGGACACGTTTGACGAAGACTTCTTCATGATGCCTCGCTTTCAGGGCCACCTCAAGGTGGCCAGTGACTTCACGTCCCGGGTCGAGAAACTGTCTTCCGGAGTGCACACTTCTGAGTTTCAGATCAACGGTCCGCCTGCCCCGACGATCGAGCTTGATCCCAATCCAATTCAGGTCTGTGAGGGCAGAGTTGGCCAAACGTGGGTTTCTTGGAATGCTTCCGGAGTTGAAAGTGTCGAGGTGCGCGTGAGCGCCTCGGACGGAAATGTTTTTGCCCCAGGCCCGGCACAGGGCACTGCACAGACTGGACTGTGGGTACGGGATGGGATGACCTTCTACCTTGTGGATGGATCGTCTGCAGATGCACTTGCCACAGTGACGGCCACCTTCACATCAGAAGGCTGCCCGTTTCCTCCTAGGCTCTATTTCCCTCAGTTCGGTAACGGTCAGGGTCTGTTCAGCGAGATCGTCCTGACATCCCTTGCTCTCGGTATTCAGACGAAGGCAACCATCAGCCTCAAAGATGACGACGGCAATCCTTTGACTGTCAACCTGAACGGGCAGCGGGTGGCAGGAGAGTTGAGCGTTATCCTGCCACCGGGTGGAGTTCTTCGTTTCAAGAGCGACGGCATCGGGCCCCTGATCACCGGTTCAGTAACGGTTGGCGCTGAGAATGAGGTCGACGGTGTCATCCTCTTTGGGGGTGATACTGGTCTGGCCGGAATCGGGAACAGTCCGGGCTTTGAACATGGTTTCATCGCACCCATCGAAACTGACGTTGACGGAACGAATACAGGCATTGCTTTCATGGGCCTGGGAGAGGCAACACTGCTGGATGTCACACTTCGCGACGGGCCAAGCCCTTTTGAATGCTGAGCTGGACTTATCCGCTTTCGGTCATCGCGCCCTCTTCGTGGATCAGATCCCCTGGGCGAAAGGGAACAATCTGATCGACTTCTCCAGTTTCACCGGCCTTCTGGACGTGTCTACGGATCGGAAGATTGCAACCACTGTCATACAGACTAGGGCGGAAGAACTGGCGACGCTTCCCGTTGTCGGAAAGACGCCCCTTGCCGGACCCCCCTCCCTCCTTGGATTCACAGATCAAGGTGCCCTCGATGAGGATCTTCACTTTGCTCAGTTTGGAGACGGACTGGATCAAATCTTCAGCCAGATTATTCTTTTCAATCTAAGCGATGAGATGGATGCCACCGGGGAGATCCGCCTGCGGGATGACGCGGGAGATCCCTTGGGCGTGAATCTCAATGGGAAGCAGGTAGACGGGAGCCTGCCCATAAACATCCCTGCCCGATCTCTCCGGTTTTTCCAGACGGACGGTCAAAGTCCAGAGTTGATCAGCGGATCAGTCTCTGTCGTCTCAGATGTGGAACTGGCCGGAACCATTCTGTTTGGTGGCGACACTGGAGTCGCTGGAGTGGGCAGCAGTGTATCACTGCAGGAAGGCTTTTCAGCTCCTATCGAGACAGACTCCGCCGCCGGAATAAACACCGGAATAGCAGTCGTCAATCTGGAAGGTGATGTCACAGTCCTGGAGTTGCTGTTAACCGATCCAAACGGGGCGCCACTTGCGAAGTCGGAGATTCAGATTGAAGCGAACGGCCACACTGCCGTGTTTGTCGATCAGATCGAATGGAACCGTCAGATTGGCTTTTCAGAGTTTAAGGGCAATCTACGAGTGCTCAGTCAGGGCAAGAGCATCGGAGCGACGGTTATCCAGACACGGCCGGGGCAGTTAGCGACTATACCAGTGAGTGCTTTGAACTGAGTCTCGTTTCTTCACATTCGCTGATAATCCGCCATCAAATCAAATGGTACTTATGTACTTGCCGCCGCTGTGGTGAGCAACAACGAGCAGGACCTCGACATGGATCAATAGGAAATGCAGAATGGGAGATAATGAAAAGGGGCAGAAACTTATGGATATATTCAGGCGAATCATCGGCGTAGTTCTCATCGTCATTGGGGCTGTGGTCGCAGCCCACATGATCCTCGAGCCGTTGTATCACGTTTCCAGAGAAGCCAGTCCGAACAGCCCGATTTGGAACATCATTGACCCGTTCACGGCGTTGGCGGTCTTGCTGGGCGTGATATTCAGTTACATCCGCAAGAGAGGCGTTGACCATGAAGGCGGCGCGTCGATTACCCGCGAGTTTCTGGCAGCCAACACGCTGTTCTACGGTTTCCTGTTTGTGGGCCTCCTGTTTTTCTGGAACTGGTTCAACATCCAGAATCCAGATTTTACCGGGGTGGGGCCGGATGCCATCGGCCTAGTGTGGGGGTTTATTGACGCCGCGCTGCCGTTGCTTCTGGGCACGATGGGCCTATACCTGCTGAGCGGCGACAAGTAAGCCGCCATTTCCTGGCTCGTAGACGCACCGGGGAGGCGTGAGACCAATCCGGCCCGTCCACGAACGCAACCGGGAAACCGTTGCCTGGCCTGGTCAGGGCTAGAAATGCGGAAGGAACCATGACCAAGTATTGGGCGTTTGCACGGGGCGGCGCATGGCGCAACCCTAAGCCGACCGGCGGACCCTACATCTGCGAGCAATGCCGGCTGGACGCCTGCGGCGGAAACGACGCAACCCTCACCATGCAGGCCATCACAACAATTGAGCTGACCCCTGCGGACGTATGTGCCGACTGCGGGGCGCGGTTGTTAGAGGAACTTGGAGGATCACTCCTATGGGAGGCGATCCAGCGGTAAAGTGTTGAGCGAGAGATGCGCTGCTCAGTACCCAAGAACACCGGATCGAAGTGCCTCACCAAAGACTTCGCGGGTGTTTCCGATGGGTGTTAGGGTCGCGCCCACATTCGTGTTGAAATACACCATAAGGACCCGTTTCTTAGCGGACCCGGACGCGATCGAGGACGTACTGGCCGTAGAGAATGACGTTGTCCCATTCGATCGGGCTGACGTGCTGGAGCAGGGTTGCGTCAATGCCTTCCTTGGTGACAGCCCCCGCTCGCACCGTCCGCGTGATCTGCTTGGCTTGCCAATTGGCTTCGAGACGGGAAGATCATGGCCAGGTGTCTATAATAATGTCCGTCTTGCTCGACGATATTTGACTATACAATGTTCTGGATACTATAGTCTTTAACAGTCCGAAATAGACCCCATTTGACCTTTTCTTGGCCGCCGCCTTGAAAACCGTCGCTTACCTCCGCGTCTCCACTCGTTCGCAGGACCTCGCCAACCAGAAACTAGCGATCCTCGAGTTCAGCCAGAAACGCCGATTCCCGATCGACCAATTCATCGAGTCCCGGATCTCGTCGCGCAAGAGTCCGCTCGAGCGCCGCATCGACGAGATGTTGGGGCATGAGCCGCAACGGTGTGAAAAATTACTCTAAGCGAGCCCGCTGGTCCCGAAATCGGTAAGTTCCGCTCGGGATGATGTCTATCTCGCGCCGCCGCGCAGCGTCGAGTAGACGGTCTCTCTCCAGGCGCCGCCTGGATCCGGAGACGACCTCTTCGACAACGAGGACCTTCTGCCAGCGACGGCGTTCCAGGAACTCTCGTAGCTGCCGCAGCTGCATCCCGATCGTGTGCTGATGGGGTGTCGAGACGCGGGCGTAGAGGCCGGCGCGAGGGAGCGGGCCGACCTGGCTTTCGAGGTGGCCAAAAACCCCATCGCGAGAGTCTCTATTTTGGCCAGGTTTTCCGGGCCTTCTCGGGGTCGATTTCGGCATGGCCATAATCTATAGTTTATTTGCAGGATGGCAGCAATGCCGTGGCGGGATTGATGCCAGCGGCACTCCTTAACGTGCAATTTCTAACCAATGGAGAAGTGACCCCAAACAGAAGACGCCGCGAAGAAAAGGGTGAGAGAAGAAACTGAGCCGATCAAGCGTAGCGATGCGCGAGGGAAGAAACCGGAGAAGCCAGGGGGATTCCAGAGACCTGTTCGAGGATATGTGGAGTGAAATGGAGGACTCCCAGGATTCAAAGAAAGGATAGAGTAGGCTTTTTTGATCTGGGTTATAATTTTCAAATAATGAAACCTAATCTCCCCTCATTGCTGATTCCCCTGATCTTGCTATGCGCCTCACCGCAGGCTTTCGGTACCGATGATCCGCTGTCTTGCGCGGATCGCTCCATCACCGCCAGCGCCGTTCGCACACCGGAGGACGCTCGGGTATTCGTTCAATGCGCCTACGAGTTCGTCCAGGACGTGGGCTTTGAGGAGGCCTACCGGGCCTTCCACGAGGACGAGCGCTGGAGAAGCGGGCCAATCTATGTCTTCATCGACGAAGTAACGCCGGTGAGCGATCAGTCTCGATCGTTTGTCTACCCGCCCGACCCTTCGAGGGAAGGGGCCCCGTGGGGACTGTTGATCGACGCCTTCGGCAACGACTGGTACGAAGAACAGTATCGCCTCGTGAGCAACTTCGGCGAGGGCTGGATCTACTACTCGTTCACCAACCCAACGACGGGCCGGGATGAGCCTAAGGCTTCCTATCTCAAAAGCATTGACTGGGATGGGAACCTGGCCTCGATCGGCGCGGGCATCTACCGCCGCGACATTCCCGGCACCTGCGAGAGCGAAGAGGTCAACGCCATGGGTCTGGAAGACGATCCTTCCAACGAGAGGCTACAGGAGTTTGTCCGCTGCGCCGCGATGGAGCTTGAATCGCAGGGTACTTCGCCACCCAGGCGCTGTCCAGCGATCCGCGCTGGAGGAACGGATCGATCTACCTGTTCGGCCTGGATACCTACGGCTACCCGCTGTTCAGCGGCGATTCCTACAGCAGCCAGTGGTGGGGCAGCCTTGCTCCCGAGTTGAACGACTATCTGGACGGTCCCTTCGGCGGCCGGGATGTGGTGAGCGTCGGCGATGCGTTCGGGGAAACCTTCCTGTACTACTCGACGCGCAATCCCGCCACCGGGAGGCTGCAGCGCAAGGTGGCTTTCGTCAAAAGGGTCGTGGCCTATGGCCTGCCCATCCTAGTCGGCTCCGGTTATTATCTGGACGAGTGAGATTCCCGAGCTAGAGGCTAGACGATCCTTCTTCGGCCTGTTCTACAAGACCGTCACCGGCTAAGGATGGGTTCTCCCAATGGAAGAAGGGTGGCCAACCCGTTCCTCCAACAACCGCGCACCGCAGTCGGCGCACACGTCCGTAGGGGCCAGCTCGATTGCTGTGACGGCCTGCATGGTGAGGGTTCCGTCGTTTCCGCCGCAGGCGTCCAGGCGGCATTGCTCGCAAACGTAGGGGCCGCCGGTCGGTTTCGGGTTGCGCCATGCGCCGCCCCGTGCAAATGTCCAATACTGGGTCATGGTTCCTTCCGCCTTGTTAGCTAGTTCCCATCCGTGGACTTGTAAAGCATTGGAAATAAAGAGGAAGAGGGGCATCTCCAAGCCTCGGTTTTGTCATAGTCGTTTGCTATTGTAATTGTTGTAAGCAGCATGTAGCAAAAGACTTAAGCAAAACCGAGTGCTTGAAAAATGCGAAAGAACCGTGAAAATCAACTCCCCCTTTCTCCCCTTTGGCCCGATCATCAACTCGCCAAAGAGCTGAGAGTGATTTCCGAGATCCTGGACGAGAATCCCTCGATCTCGGATCTAGTTTTACAGGATGTGTGTGACAAAGCCAGCGCCCGGAACGGTGCGGGAGGTCTGACAGCCGATCAGGTGCTGCGCTGTGCTCTGATCAAACAGATGCACCAGTTTTCTTATGAAAAGCTTGCCTTTCATCTGAGCGACTCGCAAAGTTTCCGCACCTTTTGTCGCCTTCCCTACGGGTACACTCCCTCCAAGAGCGTCCTTCAGGAGAACATCTCCAAGATGGAAGACTCCACCTGGCAGAAGATCAACCGGGTGTTGGTGAGTTGGGCCGATCAGGAAGGTTTGGAAAAGGGGCGCAAGATCCGAGTGGATGCAACCAGTGTGGAAAGTGACATCCGTTATCCTACAGATAGTCAGTTGCTGTACGATGCGATCCGGGTCCTCACCCGCCTTATGAGACGTCTGAGCCAGCGCCAGTCGGTCGCTTTTGTCGATCACTCGAGGCGGGCCAAAAGGCGCTGGCTGAACATCCGAAACAGCCGGGGCGAAAGACGCAAAAAACATTATCAGGATCTGCTCCAGGTAGCTGGCAAGACGCGCAGCTACGCCCGAGAGGCGATCCAGTCGGCCGAAGCTTGGAGCGATCCCATCAGCCAAGCACTGGCTCACTACCTGGATCTGCTGGAACGAGTGATGGATCAGACACAACGGCGGGTGCTTGGGGGTGAAAAGGTACCGGCGTCGGAAAAAGTGGTCTCGCTCTTTGAAGAACACACCGACATTATTGAAAAAGGGGCGCGGGAGAGTATCTTTGGTCATAAACTTTATGTGACGATCGGAAAATCTTCCCTGATCCTGGATGCGCTTCTGGTGCAAGGGAATCCCGCCGACAGTCAACAGGTCGAGCCTCTTTTGCGGCGTCAGTGCCAATTGTACGGTCGTTATCCTCGCCAAGCGAGTTTCGATGGAGGCTTTGCTTCTCTCAACAACCTGAAATGGGCGAAAGAGGAAGGCGTGCAGGATGTGGCTTTTGCGAAGAAGTGCGGATTGACCATCGAGAACATGGTCCGCTCCAGCTGGGTGTACAAGCAACTGCGACGCTTTCGGGCCGGTATTGAAGGCTGCATCTCCACGGCCAAACGCGTCTTTGGTTTGAGTCGCTGTCTCTGGAAAGGTTGGACCCACTTTCAGCGCTACGTGCATCTTTCCGTCGTGAGCTACAATCTGGTCGTGCTGGCTCGACTCCAGTTGTAGAGCCCCGCGCCCCACCAGCATCCACTCAGAGCTCATCCGAAGCTGAGGTCTCTGCACTCAGCACTCTTTCACAGAACCCGAGACTGTCCCGGGTTTAGTTGAAAGTTGAGAGGCGGTTCGTCCGACCGACTCGTTAGAATCGGGTTGGTCAACAACCTTTTAAGGAGGAACCGCCATGAAGAAATCATATCGAATTGTCACCCGGAAGAACAGTCAGGGGCTGGCTGATTATCTGGCCCAGAACGGGCAACTGTTGCTCCCGATGGTGGAGCTGATCGAAGCCTCCCGGATGGCCATTGACGAGTTGATCGACATCCTGGGGCGAGCGAGCATGGAAGCGGTCTTGCAGCTTTCTGCCCGAAGTGTCGCCGGCGAAAAGCAACAAGGGCGCCCAGGCAAGCAGGTCGTTTGGTACGGCACTCAGCCAGGGCGAGTCAGACTTTCGGAGCGGCAAGTGCGGGTTCGAAAGCCACGGCTGCGCAAGAAAGGCCAAGGTCGAGGCGGGGAGGTGGAGATCCCCGCCTATGAGGCGATCAACCGTAACGGGGAGCTGGGCAGCCGCATGCTGGAGATCTTGATGTGCAACGTTTCCACGCGCCACTACAGCCGCGTGATCCCCCAGATGGCCGACACGGCGGGAGTCAGCAAATCGTCCGTGAGCCGTCAGTTCATTGAGCAGAGCGGCCAGCAGCTGGAGCAGCTGGCCGAGCGACACTTTGATGACGTTGAGTTTCTGATCATCTACATCGACGGCCTGGTCTTTGGCGAGCACCACGTGATCTGTGCCGCCGGCGTGGACTCGGAGGGCCAAAAGCACGTGCTGGGGCTGCGGGAAGGGGCCAGTGAAAACGCCGCCACCGCTACCTCCTTGCTGGAAGACCTGGTGGAGCGAGGCCTGGATTCCGGGCGACGCTATCTGTTTGTGATTGACGGCTCCAGGGCCCTGCGATGTGCCATTGACAAGGTCTTTGGCAAGGGCAGTCCGGTGCAGAGATGTCGTCGTCATAAGATTCGCAACGTGTGCGATCGATTGCCGGACGATCTGGCCGAGCAAGTCAAGTCAGTGATGCAGGCTGCTTATCGGCTGCCCTGGGAAGAAGGGAGGGTTCGGCTCAGAAAGCAGGCGGAGTGGCTCGAAGGGCTGCATCCCGATGCGGCAGCTAGCCTGCGAGAAGGTCTGGAAGAGACCTTCACCATCAATCGACTCGAGTTGTCTTCCTCCCTGCGCTTGTGTCTGGCCAGCACCAACCTGATTGAAAGCCCTCACTCTGGCGTGAGGATGCGGACCCGCCGAGTGAGCCGCTGGAAAGATAGCCAGATGGTGCTGCGCTGGGCCGCCTCAGCCTTCCTGGAGACGGAGAAGAACTTCCGGCGCATCCAGGGCTACCAGGACCTCTGGATGCTGAAAGCCAAACTCAGAGACGAGGTTTCTATGGACGCCAAACGAAAGGTGGCTTAAGATCGTGCTCAACCTGAACCGCCCTTCACTTTCAACTGAGTTTGGGGCAGCCTCCAGAACCCTAAGCCCCTTTGGTAGAATGAACTCCAAAAGCGACACCGGTTGCCTCTATGCTACGTTCCACGAACTTACCAAGCCCTTGAAAAACAGGGGTTTCCGGATGGGAACTAAGCTAGGGGAGAAGGCGGTTGCGCGCTCCAATTGCGCCCAAAACCGCAACATCCTGTTCAAATGCCCCCGCTGGTCCTATTATGGGGCAAAGTCGTTGCAATCCGGCGGAGCTGCCGAATCAAGCACCTGGCTGGAAGAGTACAAAAAGGTCGTCGAGCGGCGCGACGGCATAAAGAGCTTAAAGGCGACCGCAACCGGCTCTTGCGCGAACAGAAGAAGGGCCCGCGCATTCTGGCCGAATTGCATGTCATTATTCTGCCCGGCGGATCCCAGACTTCCGCTGTCTGTCACCTGGCCAGGACCGTTTGCAGAAGGGCGGAGCGACGAACCGTGGAGCTTCGGGGTAGCGAGGATGATCCGGGGCTGCCGTTGGCGGTCCAGTACCTGAACAGGCTCTCCGATCTCCTTTTCGTCATGGCGCGGACCTTGTGAACCGCGCCGAGGGTCGTCGGGACATCCTGTGGAAAAGGCATCGCTAATGAGTAGAGTTTACACCCACTCCAACTCCGCTTACTGGGTGTGCCATCTGGCGTTCTGGTTTCCACTTGTGTTTGCAACGCCCCTCTTTGTCGCGCTCAACAACATAGAAGGCGTTCAGGTGGGGGCGATAGTCGTGGTTGCCTCCCTGGCCGCCGCCACCACGCTTGGCGTATCGGTCAGCTACCTCCTCTCCTCACGTCTGCCCAACCCCTGGCACCGCCGGCTGTCTGTTTTCCTGTTGGCGCTGGCAATCGTGTTTACAATTCAGGGCAACGTCGTTCATGGATTCTTCGACTATGGAGAATTCGACGGTGAAGTGGTCAATTGGAGATCTTATGGCTGGCCCTTCTGGCTTGAGTTGTGGCTGTTTCTCCTGGCAATTCCGTTCCTGTATGGATCGCTTCTGCGCTTCGATCGCCCTCCCAGACTCACTCCCCTCATAGTGATCGCCTCTTCCATCCTGCTTTTGTTGCCGACACTGGCATCGTTTGCAGAAGGTCCGCTCGAGCTATCGAACAATGAGGAGTTCGACAGCGGGGTGTTTGAGTTCTCGAGGAACCTCAATCTGGTGCACCTGCTTCCGGACGGCTTTCAAGGCGACATTGTCCGCGAAGTGCTGGAACAGCATCCTGAGATCGCGGCGGAGTTCGTTGGGTTTACTTTGTCCACGAACCATGTTGGACAGTTTCAGGGGACCGCACCTTCTCTGCCAACCATTCTCAACGTCTATGAACACCGCTTGGTGAAGGCGGATGATCTTCGCCACGTCAATGCGGCTTTCTTTACTGTCAATGGCCTAATCAGTCTCCTACTCTTTGGCTTCGTGGGCTTAGATTTATGTCTGTTCGCCTAGGAGAGATTCTGGTCCAGAAAGACCTCCTGAGCATCGATCAGCTCAGCTCTAAACCGGCATTCCTCATATCAACTCCGGACATGAGTTCACCTGATCTAAATCGTGATGAATGATCGAAACCTATCACTACCAGAACATTGGAGCAAGGGTTTTTCCACCACATTTTGGCTGAGCAGTACCTCTGATCCCTTTGTAATTAGGATGCTTTTGTCAAAACCCGATCACTTGATACACCTCTCCAGCCGCTCGACCAGAAAACACTGGGCCCTAAGCCGTCATCCATCTCAATCGATCAATCCGAGACAACAGCCCGGCCCATATATCCTTGCTTATCGCTACCTCCGCCATCTGAAACGTGACGATCCGGCTATGGCGGATCACCTTCGCTCCGATCTTGATCAGTTTGGTCAACAGGCTGCGAAGGGACCAATGTTTGATTTTTCTGGGAAGGACCAGCCGCCGTAGAAAATTGCCCAGGTTGCAGGCCAAGACAAACAGAGCCAACCTCACCTGATTCGGGACAAAGCGCTGGCAGGACAGGCGAGTCCGGTGCAACGCATACTTGCCTTCCTTGATCCACTGCTCGGCTGTGCCACGACCGTTATAGAAGTGAACCACCCCTGAGGCTTGTGCGCTCATATTGGTGGAGGCTGCCCCAAACTCAGTTGAAAGTGAAGGGCGGTTCAGGTTGAGCACGATCTTAAGCCACCTTTCGTTTGGCGTCCATAGAAACCTCGTCTCTGAGTTTGGCTTTCAGCATCCAGAGGTCCTGGTAGCCCTGGATGCGCCGGAAGTTCTTCTCCGTCTCCAGGAAGGCTGAGGCGGCCCAGCGCAGCACCATCTGGCTATCTTTCCAGCGGCTCACTCGGCGGGTCCGCATCCTCACGCCAGAGTGAGGGCTTTCAATCAGGTTGGTGCTGGCCAGACACAAGCGCAGGGAGGAAGACAACTCGAGTCGATTGATGGTGAAGGTCTCTTCCAGACCTTCTCGCAGGCTAGCTGCCGCATCGGGATGCAGCCCTTCGAGCCACTCCGCCTGCTTTCTGAGCCGAACCCTCCCTTCTTCCCAGGGCAGCCGATAAGCAGCCTGCATCGCTGACTTGACTTGCTCGGCCAGATCGTCCGGCAATCGATCGCACACGTTGCGAATCTTATGACGACGACATCTCTGCACCGGACTGCCCTTGCCAAAGACCTTGTCAATGGCACATCGCAGGGCCCTGGAGCCGTCAATCACAAACAGATAGCGTCGCCCGGAATCCAGGCCTCGCTCCACCAGGTCTTCCAGCAAGGAGGTAGCGGTGGCGGCGTTTTCACTGGCCCCTTCCCGCAGCCCCAGCACGTGCTTTTGGCCCTCCGAGTCCACGCCGGCGGCACAGATCACGTGGTGCTCGCCAAAGACCAGGCCGTCGATGTAGATGATCAGAAACTCAACGTCATCAAAGTGTCGCTCGGCCAGCTGCTCCAGCTGCTGGCCGCTCTGCTCAATGAACTGACGGCTCACGGACGATTTGCTGACTCCCACCGTGTCGGCCATCTGGGGGATCACGCGGCTGTAGTGGCGCGTGGAAACGTTGCACATCAAGATCTCCAGCATGCGGCTGCCCAGCTCCCCGTTACGGTTGATCGCCTCATAGGCGGGGATCTCCACCTCCCCGCCTCGACCTTGGCCTTTCTTGCGCAGCCGTGGCTTTCGAATCCGCACTTGCCGCTCCGAAAGTCTGACTCGCCCTGGCTGAGTGCCGTACCAAACGATCTGCTTGCCTGGGCGCCCTTGTTGCTTTTCGCCGGCGACACTTCGGGCAGAAAGCTGCAAGACCGCTTCCATGCTCGCTCGCCCCAGGATGTCGATCAACTCGTCAATGGCCATCCGGGAGGCTTCGATCAGCTCCACCATCGGGAGCAACAGTTGCCCGTTCTGGGCCAGATAATCAGCCAGCCCCTGACTGTTCTTCCGGGTGACAATTCGATATGATTTCTTCATGGCGGTTCCTCCTTAAAAGGTTGTTGACCAACCCGATTCTAACGAGTCGGTCGGACGAACCGCCTCTCAACTTTCAACTAAACCCGGGACAGTCTCTATTGGTGACGATGAAACCCACCCTCGGAAAGAGTTCTCCGCGATGCCACTCGACCTTGGCAACCACCCGGCGAGGCCGGTCCCAACTGGCGGCTTGATATTGGAAATCGGCAAACCAAACGATAGGCTTTCGGGGCGGACGGCCCACAGGCCGGGTAAGCAGGTGTTCAATCTCCGCCTGAAGCACCTCGTTGGCAGGAAGCCGGATGGCATACAAAAAGCCCTTCTCCTCCAAGTATTCATAAACGTCCGGCTTGGCAAAGGCAGCATCCCCACGAAAGTATTTGCGGACTGTTTTCTTCTCGTAGCGAGCCACGATTGGTTCCAGCATCTCCTTCCAACCATCCGCGCTGTGAACATTGCCGGGCCGAAGCATTGCACCTTCGCAATCTCCGAACTGGTTGAAACAAAACAGGGGATGGTAGCAAGTACATCGGAAATGGCCGTTGTAGGCAGAGGCTTCCTGCTCGCCATGGACAGGACTGGCTGAGCTGTCCATATCCAGAATGATGCGTCGATGAGTTGTTTTCTCCAGCGCTCTTTCTACCCATCGGCCATTAACTTCCGAAAGGGCTTTGAGGTTCCCCTGGACGGACAGCATCTCGGTCTCAAATCGACCCATGGTGTTGGCGCTGGCGGCCTTCTTCTTGTCCATCTTCTTCCCGGTGATCCTCCGCATAGTCGGATCCACCGATAGACGATGGGCATCGTTGACATCTTCATAGCCAGCCAGTCGACTGTATACCGATTGGCGCAGCAACGACGGCAGGTCGTGCTGGATGTTACGCCCTGTCCGCGAATCGCGAAAAACGGAGGGAACACTATCGAATAACACCAACGCTTCGTCCAAATCACGATAGGCGAGAAGCCCAGCATCCGAGGTGACCTTAGCCCCATGAAATTCAAGCCTCAAACTGCCATCAAAACCGGCCTTCAAACCTTCACCCTTTGAGTCAGCCATTTCTTGCTCCCTTTATGCTCTATATCTACTTTGATTATAGTAGTTTACATCGATTAAGGCAAGCAATCTTGGTGTCCTATATGGTGAATGGGGGTTTAATGTGTCAGTGCCCGACCATAGGCGTCCGGCATGGGTTTTGCGCTTAAGAAAACGCTAAAACATGATGGAGCAGGGTGTGGAGATCGAGCTGCCCAGGAAGAAAAAGCCGGCAATCGATATACATGCCCGGGTTATCGCTGTGGGTTAACCCCATGGACGTTCGTGTTTTGGGTGGGTGTGCGCCTAACAGCAAGGTGGCAGATCACTTTGACACTGTCTCGTCGACCTCGGCTACCACGTTTACACGGTGCTGGATGGTAGTCCCTGGACCCATCCGGGAAACAAGACGTGACAGTCGCCCTGATACCGAGTGGCCAGAGTATTCCCCTGCCCACGGAGCCTTGACCATGAGGGCATGAAAATCAGGACTTAGCGCCTTAACGTGCAAATTTTGACCAAATGGAGGAGGACCCCATGAGGAGGAACATGACTAAAAGGTACATATTCGTTCCCGTTGCTTATTTCCTGTTGAATTTCAGCATCCTTACGGCCCAAAACTGGACGAAGATGAGTGATCCAGTCAGGCCATACGTCGCCCGATTGACGGATGGAAACGGGTTGAGTTGTGGTCTGGCGACTCAGGAGGAAATGGTGAGTATTCGCGAAGCGATTGACCGAATGCCCCCGCGAGGACTCCCCCCCTCTGGAAAATACGCCCTGGCCCCTCCTGCGGCCAATATATCCGTCAACTACAATGGCTTCACTCCTGAAGCCCAGGCGGCTTTTCAGCGAGCTATAAGATATCTGGTCCTCTCTGCTGATTACGACGGTTCCGATTGAAATCGAAGCGAGTTTCACCACGTTCGAAGAAGAAAACACTCTGGGGGCAGCCCGCCCCAGTTTCTGGCGCTGTATAGCCAGTTTAAACATCTGTTTGCCACTTGGTCTTATCAATCAGATTAGAAGTGAAGACCTGGATCCAGATGATCCAGACATTCTAGTGACCATGTCCAGTTCCGAAGACTGGTACTTTGGATTGGATGGACGGCCTGGAGAGGAGCAATTTGATTTTGTTTCGGTTGTCTTGCATGAGATCGGTCACGGTCTGGGGTTTTATGACAGCTTCGAGATTGACGAATCAACCGAGGAAGCCGAGTACGGAATCGGTGATGACAACATTCCGACGATCTTCGATCATGCTATTTTCGATACAGAGATCAACCAGTTGATCGACGAAGATGAATACACCAACCCATCCACTGCGCTGACCGATGCGGTCACCGGGATCAAATTTTTTTGGTTGGGCTCGAAGACGCTGACTGCTAACGGCGGTTTCTCCCCCGTGCTGCTTTGGGCTCCTGAAGATTTCGATGGGGGCAGCAGCGTTGCCCACCTGGACCAGCATGCCTATCCTCCTGGAACGGCTAACCAACTGATGATCTCGTTTCAGCCGAAAGGACAGGCCGTCCACGAGCCAGGCCCGATTGTGCTGGCCATGCTCGAAGACATGCTCTGGACGATTCGGAAGCAGGTGCTTCAGATTCCACATTTTGGAGTCGGCAGCGGTTTGAGTTCGGATGTTGTGGTCACCAATCGTTCTTCTGCCGAGACGGCCGCCGTGGCGATTGATGTCTGGGATCCGGAGGGGAACGCATTGGATGGGAACCGGATATTGGGCGTTGGTGCGGACCGGTTCGATCTTCCGCCCCTGGGAAGCCGACCCTGACCCTGTCACACGATGAGGAGAGGGTTTTGACCGGGTCGATGACGGTCTCGTCGGACACCTTGGTTTCAGCGGTCGTGCGCTTTGATTTTCAGGGGACGGGGATTACCGGGGTCGGCACTAGCCCGCGGCTGCGGGCGGCCATCGCTCCGGTGCGTCGCGCCGGAAACCTCAGCAGCGGCGTGGCGGTGCGCAACACCGAGTTGGCGGCACAAACGATCGACTTGGAGCTCAAGGATGAAAGCGGCCTGGTGGTGCCCGGAGGCGAGGCTAGCCGGCACATTGAGGCCGGAGGCCGGATAGCCGAGTTTATTGAGCAGTTCTTCCCCGAGGCGGACACCGCCGATTTCAAAGGCGAGATCTCCATCCGGGCCCGCGCCGGGCAGATCGCGGTGATCGTCTTGGAGTTGGAGGTTGGCCGAGCGTTTACGACACTTCCGGTGAGCCCTATTGACTAGCACAGGGAGCCCACGCCGGTGGAAGACGAAGTGTGGCGGTTGTTGGATCAGGCGTTAATCCACACCGGAACCGCCCCCACAGTCGTCGGCATCCCGTTGGAGATCAACGTCAGATAAAAGCTGCTTATCGTTTCTTTGGAAGTGGCGCCTCTGTCTTGTCTGAGGCGCATGGGAGAATAAAGCTATGGTGCGTAAACGAGACGGGTTGGTTCCCATTGGTGAAGTCATCGCCGATCTGCCCGAACCCGTCCAGGCGCTCCGCGAAGCACCCCGACCGGCGCAACACCACTTCACCCAAGCCGATCAGGTGCACCAGCTTGTTTCGGCCAGCGAAGCGGACCCCGACCGGGGCTTCATGGCGCGGCTGATGGCGCTGTGCAGTCTGCCCCGCACCAACCGGCAACCGACTTCTTTACAGGCGCGTCAACGGCCCCTACCGCCCCTGCATGCAGGCCGGGCCGGAGACCAGACGATTAACTGGATCGCCTGGACTACTTTGACGGCAGCAGCCATACGACTGTAGTGTTATGAGTACAGCTTCGCCGACCCCTTCTCCCGAAAGTGTGCTCCTGGTTCAATGCTGTCATCTTCCCCAGTTTTTCTACCTTGCTGAGAAGCTGCGACAGCGCAACCCTGAATGGATCCTCTCAGCTCTCGTTACCGACCGGCCACAAGTCCGTTTCTACCTGGAACTGTTCCCACCCTTCGACCATCTTTTCTTCTTCGATAAGAAGTTGCCCGAGATGCCGGGTGCGTTCGATCAGATCCTGTTCCCACTTTTGAACCGCGGCTATTTGCGTATCAAGAGAGCCGCCCGCCAGCTTCCGGGGACCGCGTATGAAATCGATTACCAAGGAGAACATCGAGCCTTGAAGCTGGGGACCTTGGTTCGGTCGTTTGCCGCGCCCCTTCACAGGCCTTCTGAAGAATTTGTCCAGTACCTGGAAGATTTTCCGCATAGACCTCTGGGAGAAAAAGTCCTCGTTGTCGAAACCTGTCATCGGTCGCTGGCCGACTCGAGTGAAGAGAAATGGGGCCGCCTGATTCCTGATCAGGCCGAGGTCACCAGGATCTCTGTTTCGACAGAAGGGCGAGGCTGGAGAGCTTTACGCCGACAGAGTTTCGACAGCGGAGTGGTCTTTTTCTCAGGTGAGAAAGGATTCGCTAATCTGAAGCTGCTTCCCTTCCTCCTAGGGATTCCCAAGATCCTAGTAGTTAACGAGCATGGCGACCACTTCTATGCCACCTCCCGCAGTCTTCTGCGATTTCTATGGGGGCGCGTCTGGCAGGGAGCCCCATTGCCCAAACCATCCCCTCGCATTCTGGTGATACAGACCGAAAGTCCGACCTACGTCAGGCGGGCGATCGAAGTTTTGAGAAAGCCGGAAATGTTCCCTCGTTCACGGATCTGCCTTCTGTGCCGGAAGGAAGACGCCGACAGATTCCGGAATGTATCGGGCCTGGAAAGTGTTTTGACCTACTCCCGTCGGAAGGTTGGGAGCAACGTGGGATTGTGGAGGGATCTGAAGGGGTTCGACGCGGTTGCGGCTGTCTTTTCGGGAAGGGGTGTTTTTCGGAAGCAGAAGCTGCTGTATTTTCTGCTCCCCATTCGCCATCATTTAGCTTTCAATGCCTGATCGGATTGCTATCGCCTGACACCCCGGACCCTTTTCTGGACGCTTCGCAAGGATCCCTCCTTTTTCGCAGCCGAGAAGCAACCTGTCTCTCCCATTCTATTTCTTCTCACGGACAAGGACTCCAGAGCCCGCAAGGCCATCGAGAGGCTGCAGGATCCCAAGGTTGCCGCTAAATCGATTGTGGTCTTCTGCAGAGAGGACAAGCGACCTTTATACGAGGATCTTCCCACCGTCGAAGCAGTCTGGACATACGCTTCAGGTAGCAGTTTAAGGCATCTGAGGACGTGGGTGAGGCTGCTGCGAACCAGAGTGGATCTGGTTTGTGCCATCTTCACCGGTCGGCCGATCTTCCGCTTGCAGAAGTTCCTGTTTCTCACCTTACGTGCCCGGAATCGGCTGGTCTTCAACGAGGACCTCAACTGCTACATGCTAAGAGGCAACCTGGGCCGGTTCCTGCAACCCAAGGGAGGACATCGGGAGCTGGATCATTTGGCTCTGAAACTCGTTGTGCGGAAGGTCCTCAAAGGGTTTCTGTTTGTCCCCAGATTTTTGTACCTGATCCTCTGGGCAGCTGTTGTCACCATGAGAGCGAGGCACCGTATTTCCCAAGAAAGGAGACGCTAACATCCTTCGCCAGATTGCTGATTGACGCTGGACCGAAATGGCTCCGGGGGCCGATGCGGGAGTCGAAGACTGGATCTCGGCGCATTCGTCCCGGGGCCTCTGTGGTAGAACTGCAGACCCCGGGGGCTAGTTGTCCGCCCGGGTGACTCCCGCCGCCGATCCATTTCTTGCGGATCATTGGTTGTCCTTTTTAGAAATCGAATTAGAATGGCCCGCCGAGATGGAAAATCGAATCCGCTATCGGGTGTGGCGATGATATGCGGCACCCCTAACATTTTGCCCGAGCCCCCGGTATCGGTGCCACGCGGGGCCTTCACCATGGGCTACGAGCTGGCGGATTCAGGGTCTCGGTCGGGGCCGAAAGTGCCAGTTCGCCGTGTCCTGGGGCCGGGGATAGTTTGACTCCGAAGCCCTCCCATCGTGGGAGATGATGAAGACTCGGATCTCGGTACCCTTGGAATCATCGAAATCGTCGATTGAGAATTCGAACAGATAGCCGCTGTTTTCGATCTCGGTGTTTCCGTACTGTGTTACGACGTCAGTGTGCCGCAGCAACCGGCTTGCAGGAGCAGGTTGCAAACCACCGTAAGTGGCTGTGGTTAAAAGCCGCGGTCGTGAGCGTTACGGAAAAGGTGCTCTAGAAGCATCAGGTGTGGATCAGGAAGACGAACACAAGTGAACCACCGTTCAAGTGCCGAAAGGACGAGATGGTGTCGAAACCGGGGAGTTGGTGTTGCCCCGGGACGAATCTGGCGGAAACCTGTCTACTGGTCAGGTGGCACCCGGCATAGAGGTGGCGTGAGCTTGATCTGGGCTCTCATGTTGAACTGCGGGAACCTGGAGCAACGATGCTAAGAGAAAGGCACAAGCAGAGAACCTGCGAGGCCGACAGTATCGAAGCGTTGCCCAGGGGCGGACAAGCTCGTAGTAGCGATGAGGCTGCCGTAATGGCAGCGGAGCGAAGGGGCTTGGTCACTCGGCTACAGACAAGCGGCCAACTGCTAGGCAGGAGGAGCCCTTGAAAGTAGCAAAGCCATTTGAGGTTTCTAAGAAGCTGGCAGGGCAAGCATACTTGGAGGTGAAGTCCAAAGGAGGTGCCGCAGGAGTCGATGGCGAGTCGCTTGAACTCTTCGAGCACAACTTGAAGAACAACCTCTATCGAATCTGGAACCGGCTGTGCTCCGGGAGCTATTTTCCACCACCCGTGAAAGCCGTGCCAATCCCGAAGAAATCGGGGGGCACGCGTGTTCTCGGAGTGCCTGCGGTCTCTGATCGAATCGCACAGACAGTGGTGAAGCAAGCCCTGGAGCCGATACTGGAACCGGTGTTCGATGAGGATTCTTTCGGCTATCGACCGGGAAAGTCTGCCCATGACGCGATTGCCATCACCCGGAAACGGTGTTGGCGATACGACTGGGTGGTGGAGTTCGATATCCGCGCCCTGTTCGACAACATTGACCACGAACTGCTCATGAAGGCGTTACGCCACCATTGTCAGTGTCGTTGGGTGTTGTTGTACGTGGAGCGCTGGTTGCAGGCTCCACTTGAGCAGCCCGGCGGCAGTCTACAGGCGCGCGACAAAGGCACACCGCAAGGTGGAGTTGTGAGCCCTATTCTGGCAAATCTGTTCTTGCACTACGCGTTTGACGCGTGGGTGAGACGCCAACTGCCGGGGGTTCCATTTTGTCGATACGCCGACGATGGGCTGCTGCACTGCAAGAGCCAGTCTCAGGCGGAATACGTGATGAGCCTTATCTCGGAACGCTTCCGTGAGTGTGGGTTGGAGATCCATCCCGACAAATCGTCGATCGTCTATTGCAAGGATGTGAATCGCCTGGAAGAGCATTCGCGAATCAGCTTTGATTTCCTTGGTTACACTTTCCGTCCGCGACGGTGTGTGAACAAGAAAGGGCAGGTTCACCCGAACTTTCTTCCTGCGATCAGTATCTCCTCGAAGAAGGAGATCAATCGATGCATGCGTAGCTGGCATGTCCAGCTCAAGAACGAGAAGACGTTGTTGGATCTGTCTCAGATGTTCAATCCGAAACTCCGTGGTTGGCAAGCCTGCTATGGTTGCTTCCACGCGTCGGCACTGCGTCAACTGTGGCGGAACTTCAACCGGTATCTTGTGCAGTGGGTGCGAAGGAAACTCAAAAGATTTTCTGGGCATCGGCAACGGGCGAGGCGTTACCTCGACCAGATTGCCCGTGCCAATCCGCATCTATTTATTCATTGGCGTCTTGGAGTCTTTCCTTGTGGCTTGAGTGATAGGAGCCGGATGAGCTGAGAGGTTCACGTCCGGTTCTTGGAGGGGCTGGGGGTGAGACTCCCCCGGCCTACTCAACCTTCTGTGTCGTCCGGTGCGACCCGCGTAGAAGAACTCGCCGTCTCGAAACACCACGATGGCCCGAGGCAGGACGAAGTTTTCCACATCGGCTCCCCAACCTCCGATGAACATCCGGCTCTGGTCCGGACTCTGCCGAGAGACGACCCATCCGGTCACCCCCGGGTCCCCAACCGGGATTTCCAGTCCTTCAGATGTCACCAGAAGGGCTCTGTCTCCAGCCACCTCCAGCTGGTACGGAGCAGGATCGGGAACTTCGATGGACAGAAGAAAAAGGCGTGACCCGCTCCTGCGTGTCTCATAGATCTGGATCTGGTTACTACCGTTCCGGAAGGACTCCTCCGGAACCACGGCCGAGAAGATGGTTTCGCCGTCCAGGCTGGTGGTTCGGGTCACGGCGCGCACGGCGCCATTGACGCCGATGGCCAAGCCACGGCCGATCCTGGAACCTTGGTTCCCGAGCACCCGTCCCGAGATTCTCGACAACAGAAAAGGGGAGTCCAGATCGACCCGCCGGAAGAAGTGGCTTCCGTCGATCTCGACCTTCAGATCCGATTTCCCCTGAACCAACGGGTCCACTCGTTTCCCGACTAGGTCGGCGTGGGGGCCGATGCGGAAGAGATCCTGCTCTGAGAGATCCTTTCCCGCCGCGCCGAAGATCTCCAACTTCCGATTCAGGCTCCTCCAGCGGGCCTCCAACTGAGAATCGAGGGAGAATCTCTTGCCGTTGTCGTTGTAGATGACTTTCTCGGGACGCTCCGGCGCTAAGGCATCCAAGGCCGACTGCCCGTCCAGAGACCAGTCCGTCTCGATTCCCAGCATCTCGATTATGGTGGGAAGGATATCCATAGCTTCCACGTTGCAGTCGCTGAGGACTCCCCTCTTCTGCCCGGGCGCCTTGATGATCAGAGGTATGGACATGATATCCATGTAGTTGGTGCCGGTCACTCGGCGGCGGGAGTCACCCGGGCGAAAGCTGGCTCCGTGGTCCGCCGTCAGAACCAGAAGAGTGGAATCGTAGAGATTCTCCTGATGGAGTTGCCGGATCAACTCGCCAACCAGACGATCCAGAAACATGATCTGCAGGAGGTGGCGCTGGTAGGACTGGGCTACCAGCCAGGGGTCCTCCAGCCATTGGTTCACATCCAGGCCCTGGCTGTTGGGACCCACGACCCCGGCGACCCCGGGCCGCTCCGAGAGGGTGTACAACCTGCCCGAGGGCAGGTATTTCCAACTGGCATGGGGGAGCATGGAGTGCAGGAAGTAGAGCGTCGGGCGGCGCGTTGAGACCAGTCGGCCCGGAAGTCCTTCCAGGCTCGGCGCGCTGGGCCAGGAGAACTCTGGTTCACGAATTGGTTCCAGTCCAGTTCTGGGTCACTGGGGGAAGCCAGCGCGAGGCCCAGGGTGACGGAAGCAGGAGATGGAGATAAACGACCAATAGATCCTCCACCAGCGTTCGGAAGCGCGGGCCGAAAGGCTTGGGCGTTGGCCGGGGATTCAACTGGGTGATATTCTCCCGAATCTTCAGATCGTGGGAACCGGAGAGGAGGGAGAATAGATTTCTCGGGTGCTCCCGGAATAGGGGGAGGGGAGTGGGGTGATACTGGGGAATGGTTCCCGTCAAGATCACGGGAATCGACAACAGGGTACCCTCGTTGTTGGAGGTCGCATTGCGGAACCAGTAGGAGTTCCCAGCCAGCGCGGCCAAGTTGGGAAAGAGTTTCGAGTCGATCTCCCGCTTCCGATTGAGCAGGGAAATCAGCGGAAATTCGTCGAAGATGACCATGACAACGGGAGCGTTTGCACCGGATTGCCTCTCAATGTCTGAAACCGAATCAGGGAAGATTAGTTTTCTGATTCCCGAGTCCAGGAGGAAGAGGAGGGGAAATAGGAAGACTGCCGGCAGTAGGTAAGAAAGATAGGTCCTTGTCACGGGATACCGGTAATACGCAAGAACCAGACTGCCGCCCGCAAGCAGAGAAAGGACAAGGGCGGCCTCCCCGGGCCCTGGGAGTTTCTTCAGCACCTGGAGCACAAGGTCGGCGGTCAAAAGGCCTAGCAGAGCCAGGTAGGTCCGGAAGGCGAACTGCGGATGGACTCTGCGCAGACCCGAGACGACAAGCGCGAGCGCTCCTGGTAGGAGGAGGGACAGCCCCAGGACCAGCAGGAAAATGTCCACTTTCTCTGTCTGGTGGGCCGGTAGGAACTCGGGATAGCGGGTCAGGAGATCATAGATGGGCTGAGCCGTGGTGAATGCCGACAGGACGAATAGGTGGGTGATCCGGATTGAGATCCTAGCCTCTGGTTTGCGCCTTTTAGGATCGTCCATTTGAGGCGACACGATGGGGACTCCTTTGGGGCCCTTCCGGAGGTGAACTATACATGATAGGGGTACCGCCCAGATTGCTGCAAAAATATCCTTTAAGGACGATGAGTCGGTGACCGCGGTTGTGAAGCTTTGGGATCGAGTTTCTGCGAGTTAATGAAGTGATGCATGGCGGTTCTGGAAACGTCCAGTATCTTGGCGATCAAGGTCGACGGCAAGCAGGACCTGCGGACCAAGGAAGGACTCGCCGCTGCCAAAGCCAAGGGGAAACTGCTCGGCCGGCCCAAGGGGGCCTTGGGAACATCCAGGCTCGACGGCAAGGAGCAAGACATTCGGGCGCTGTTGGGCAAGGATGTCTCGAAGGCCTCGATCGCCAAGATACTGGACGTCTCCCGCTCCGCCCTCTACCACTTTATCGAGACCCGCAAGATCGCTCCAGGCTGACCCCAAGGCTCGGACCGCCCCTATGTTGTATTTCAACACGAATGTGGGCGCTACCCTTACTGGAGCAAACTTGGGCGATAGGTGGCCAAAACCTATAGTTTATTCACAGGAGGACAACCATTCGCACTCCTTAACGTGCAATTTTTAACCAATGGAGGAGTAACCCCAAGTGGTGCACCGCCTGGGGCGTGGCGTCGCGGATCGCCTTCACCGGGCCATCCAGATCGGCCAAGGCTTCAGCAATGGGAACTAACCCGTCGCGTTTTCGCTCCATGGCTTATTCTCCCATGCTCCTCAGACAAGACCACACGTTAGGGCAGGATCTAGCGACCTTCCTCATCAACACGCGGGCGCTGGAGGGAGGAAATATCATAGCCATTTTCGGACAGGTGGTTCAGCAAAAGCCGCTGAACCTCTGTTGGGGACGGGATCTTGTTCTCGTCACAGACGGCAGTATGCCCATTGACTCGGCTGACCTCGAAGTTGGGTTTTTGAAGGTCCAGCCTAAAAATCCTGTCGCCAATGATTGCGGACAAGCTTCCCAAGGAAAAAAAGGGGGGCCCGGCCCGGCCCGGGTCCATTTCCCAACGGTCGTCACGAAACACCTTAGCCCCCCGATCTCCGGCAATCAAAATCGGGTGAAAAGGGTCCAGACCCGATGCGATTAAGGATCGACCCTCCATCCAGTCAGGGGCCTCCATATCGAGATAGTCCAGAATGGTCGGTACAATATCGAGATTCTGGCAGTTCTCCCGGATCCGAGTGGACGGTTTCCCCCCGGGAAACCGGATCAACAAGGGAATACGAAGGTCAGACCGTCTACCCCTTATGCTGTGATCGGAGTGAATAACGATCAGCATTTCATCCAATAGATTTCGTGTCTTCAACCAGCCGTAAATCTCTTTTGTGTAACGATCAAAGTCTCGGATGGCATCATCATAAAAATCGGTCATCCAAGCCTCGCTCTGCACTTTTCCTAGAGAGAAAAACGGGTCGACCGGGCGAAATCTCTCCCCGTGGCTCCCCATCAGATGCACATGGGCAAAAAAGGGTAAAGGTGTGCTGTCCAGAAAGGAGTGCAGTTCTGCCAGAAGCTTAGAATCCCTCTGATAAATTCGTCTTGGCTTGACGACTTCGGTATGGACATCCTCCATCGGCTGCAGGTAAAAGAGATGCAACAGTCGAGAAGCGATCCGATCTCTGACCTGAGCCAAAAAATAAGATGTTTCGAGCCCAAGCGCTCCGGCCAAGGGTTTCCAAATCTGGAATTCACCCTGGGTTCGAAAATTTGCCGAGTCAAACGATTCCAGGAGATTAAAATCGTAGACGTCAGCGTAGTGGCGGATACTCAGGTGGATGCTGTGGTAACCACGATTTCGAAGAAGGAGGGGAAAATGCTGGTAAGCGTCTTTGCCGCGCAAAATGTCGGGAGAGTAAAGAACCCGGCTTCGAGTTGGAAGTTTCCCGGTCAAAAGAGAAACGGTCGATCCGGCAGTGCTCCGGGCGTTCGAAAAAGCGTTTTCGCAAATCAGTGCCTGGGAGGCGAGCTCTTTTAGAAAGGGAGTCGTTTCTCGTTCATATCCGTAAACAGACATGTGTTCGGCGCTGAGTCCATCACTGGAAAGGATGAGAATGTTAGGCCACCTTGAGTCTCCGGCCCTCTTTTCAGATTCATCGTGTAGGCCCGCCGCGCCCCCCATAGACACAGAAAGGATAGAAACCCCCACCATCAATCCGGCGAAGATAAACAGCGGCTTCGAGTTTTGAGACCTGCGATCCCACGTGGAGAGATACCAGTAGATTCCGGCGAGCAAGAGAGCAAACAGAAGCTCGTAGGGGACCATCCCAAGTCCCTCGCTCGATCGGATTCCTAAATCGAAGACCGTGACCATGAAATTGTCCACCAAAAGGAGTCCGCTGCAAGCCAGAACCAATGCGGGCCCGAGCCGTGCCACTGCCACGACTACTCTACGATAGGCTCTGGAACTTGGTGCAAGGTTGCCTAGCCAGCAGATCAACACCACCGCCAGTAGGGGCAGCACCACTACCAGTGGAGCCCGGAGCAGAACAGACAAAGACTCCTTCCAGGAAAGAGCGGATAGAAAGGAAGGTTTGGTAGCAAAGAACAGCCATTCCATGGCCAGGCAGAAATAAGCACTCAGAATGGCAGCTGCTGACAATCGTTTCCATGGGGTCTGGATTCTTTGCCGCTTGGACCGACATTGTCTCATAATCCTCGTACTGCCTCCCGCGGCCTACCGCTGGCGTTCCTTAAGCAGCCGTTGCAGCGCTTCCACCCCGAGTGCTTGGAGGCTGGTGTCGTCGTCGAGGGCGAGTTGTCGCAGTTGCCGGTGCAGTTCGGTCGGGAGCCGGAGCAACACCCCTTTCGTCGCACCTGCGCTGGCGCTGCTCGGCACCTTCGAACGGCTACGCCTGTCAGCGCGGGATGCGCCATGTACTGCGTCGGCAAGGTTGGGTTTACGCTTTGCCAAGGGATACGACTCCGTGGATCGGGGTCCGAGTAGCAATGGAACGAAAACCTGGTGTTTTCCGGGATCATGCCGTTTCTGTGCGTGACAGCTCTAGCGTCGTGGATGCTTGCCACGCCTCGCCTGGTCGTGCTCGGCGGTGAGTCGGGCAACCGCTTTGGTCCCCGGACACACGTAGCGCGAGAGCGTCCGGAGGTCTCGATGGCGTGACTTGGCCATGAGCAGGGGGGCCGAGACGCCGTCCTGCCGAGATGGGTCAGCGCACTGTGGCGGAATTGATGCAGTGTCCATTGCCCTCCCGATGCTTCACGGAACAAAGACCACGCCCGCTGGTAGGACAGCCGCCCTCGGCCGTCGGGGCTTCGATCGAGCTCGGCCGGAACGATGTTGGGCAGACTCGTGGTCACAAAGAGCGGCCCTCGGCGGCGGCCGGCCAGGTAGCGGGGTAGGAGCCGTGCCGTCGCCGCGTCCCACACGATGATCTCCGGTGGCCGCCCTTGCCGCTGATCGCCGCACGTTTACGGCCTACATCGAGATTTTCGACGTCCAGGGCGAGGACCTCGCTGGCCCGAGCGGCCGTTGCGTAGAGCATGCGCCACAGGGCTTTCTCGCGCAGCCCGATATGCGCGCGGGACCACAGCGCATCGAGCGCGGCGAAGGGGATCGCCCGTGTCTCATCCCGCGGGGTGCGACGCCGTTCCAGGCTCGTGGTCGGGTCGTGCTCGATCCAGCCCTGGTGCTGGCAGTAGCCGATAAGAACTCGGGACGCGGCGAGTCTTGCATTCCAGGTCGCCGGGGACCTCTTTCCCCAGCGTCGGATGAGCCAGTGTTGGAGATTGACAGCCGTGAGTGCCGTAACCGGCATCTCGGTACCGAACGCCTGGATCAGGGAACCATAGGCCGCCCGATAGGCTCGGCGCGTCGACGGCGCCAGATCACGGTCGGCAAAGAAGGCCTCGACGGCGGCCCCGAGGGTCGTTTTCGAGGAGTGGAAACCAGTGGGGGGGGCCATCGGGGGTCCCAACGAGAGATAATCCTCAGGCTTCGTTCGGCTCTTCGCGCCCTAACACCCTTGCGTTACATACAGTCGAGGTGTATTCACAAGAGATACTAGCGAATTATCTCTCGTAGCTCTAGCCTTCTCATCGTATGCCGGTTGATTCCCTCGCGACCGCGCAGGAGCAACGCTGCGGCCGCTTCGCCGATGAGCCCACCCCGAGGACATCGAGCGTCTTTCCCCACTGGTGCACGAGTTCATCAACATGCACGGGGGCTATTACTTCAGCCTGCCCGAGGAGGTGCAACGCGGTGAGCCCTCAGAGATCCGCGAGATGCAATTCAGGAACTCTAATTGCCCCCGGGACGAGGCGAAAACACCAGGTTTTCGTTCCATTGCTACTCGGACCCCAATTCCATAGGGCGATTCTCCGCTTGATCCGCGCCCCTCCTGGGCGTCTTTTCCGAGCCTTCCCGCAGGGATAAATACCGACGATATCGACCCCCTTGGGCCGGGATAGGGGCATGTTCCACCTTGCCGCTATCGGGGTCACAGGAAACCCCCGTTTCGGGGGGGGGGGGGGGGGTCGCTATCGTCTTCCCGGATTTTGCTCTATCGGCAATCTGGAAGCCGAATAGTAGGGGGCAACACCCGGAAAATAAAAGAGTTCAAGGAATGTTGAGGATGTTCCACCCCCCCCCTTTGTCCCTGGAACAAAAAATAAACGGTTGTTTGGAACATGAAAAACACCTCAGAACGGCGCTGTTTTTTACTGCCTCCCGCTGGCTTCATCCTACCTCTGCCGGTTTCCGGTGTCTTCTTTAGCGCGCTGTACGCTGGATCATCAAGGGTAGAAACTCCACTTCTCAGGGCCGATCGTCGACCTCGAAGGAGCCTGAAGCGCCAGCGAGGGAGTGCCATCAAGATGTCTCTTCATATTCGCTGACGCATCCTAAGACCGCCAGCCGGACCTCCCTCGCTGGCGCTTGAGGGTCCCCGAGTTCTCCGAATTGTTCGAGGGATCTACAACCTGCGACTTGCGACTTGGGACCTACGACCCGTAGTTGAAGCTTCAGTTCGAGGCTGCCGAAACCGACTTCTGTAGAATCTCGAAGGTGTCCTTGAGCACCAGCTTCTTGTCGGAGACGAGATCGTCAACTTCGATCTGAAAGGCGTACTTGCCAGACGAGAGTCCTTTGATACAGGTAACGTGACCCCCTCTCTTTTCCGCTGATACGGGTAACGCATACAAGTAAAAGACAAGTAGTAGAAGAACAAGTAGTAGGAACGACGACGGATGTGGAAAACCATTCCGATTAGGAACAGGAATCAGAAAAGAACTTTCAAGAGGGAGAACACGACAAGAACCGGGAGACAAGGTTTCGCAGCGCTGCATGTTTTTACAGTGATCAAAGGAACGATCACTTGGAAGTCCGTCCAACGATTGCGTTTCAGCTGCAATAACTTCAGGAGCGCGCGGTGTCGGCTGCAAAACGCCTGTTAGTCGTTGGTCGTTTTGCCAGTACGCCGTTCACGGTATTGCTTGATTTCGTGCGGCAGGGTGTACAGATACTGCAACAAGAAATCCAGAAATTCAATGACATCCCGTACACCCCCCTCGTCTGCTGACGCCTGGCTTCCGACAGGATCTGGGTGAGCCGACTCGTTACCGAGTTCACGTAACTCATGTGCCCATTCCTTCATATGTGGAGGCAGGATTCCACGTGCAGCCAAGTCGTCAATTTCGTCCTTGAGGGACTTACCTTGCGCACCATGCGCTCTCAGCGCTGCCTGAAGAGCACTGCGCGCCATGACGGCCGCAGCATCCCAGTTTTCGGCCCCGCCACTTCGATGAGCTTGCAGCCAGTATCGCCCCACAGGCTCAGGCCAGTGCCTCGGGAACTTCTCAAGGCGATATTGGCCAGGGTAGAACATGAAAGTTGTGGAGACCCTCTCCGAGGCTGCTCGCGGACCAAAGCACCAGCACGTACCCTGTGCAGTTTTCACACTTGAGAGTGTCGAAATGCAGGATCTTCGATGCATTTGGCTTTTTCTTTTCGGCGCGGTGCTCGAAGAAGAAGTTTCCGCGTTCCTGGCAGAATGGGCAGGTAATCTGATGCAGAGCAAGCTCGTCGCCACGCTGCCCAGACCATTCGCCCAGATCCCACCAACTCTTCACAATTCCTCCAAGGTCGGAACCGCCCTTACTCTTCCGGCCCGGTTACTTTCAATACAACCGCAGCCTACAAAATCAGTTCTCACCGATCGTTGCGTTCCTGTGCGAAGGACTTTCATTGCTCGAGCTACTTCAACGATCAGCAGTGATTTATATTAAATCCAATAGCACTGCACCCACAAATGGACACCGGGGATGCTAGACTCTCAGGAAGAAGATTAAGACAGCAAACCGCTTGGGGCTCGCGCTTCAGCTTTGTGCACTTCGCTACCTCGGCTTCGTTCCGCGCAACACCTGAGAACGGAGCGAATCCGTGCCTTAGGCGGTCTCACAATCGGTGTCTTAAACTAAGACTCGGAAGCGGCTTTGGCGGAATTCGAACGAGAGCTGATCCGGGAACGGACCCTCGCTGGATTGGCCTCTGCACGAGCCCTTCCAAGTCCCGTGACCGGAGCATCGAGAAGCCCCCGCCGGATGGCGACGAGGTCTCGGTCGGCACCCGTCAGCGTGAATGCTCTGATCAGGCCTACCCTTTGGGGCCACGCATGCGCGTGATCCCCGGCAGGGGCTGGCGAGGGGGCTTACCCCCTTCGACCCCCAGAGATAGAAACCCATCGCCTACCGGCGCACGCATTCAACGGCCAGCCAAGACAGACTCAGCGCCTCTCGGCATCCCAACATCAGCTTGCAAGAAAGCTTGATCATGCAGCATACTGTGTTGCATTAAGTGCGCGCACAAAGGATTGCAAAGACTAGCTGGACGGGACGATGCCCGACTGGTGCCGCAAACCCTGACTCGCCGTATCCGTCGCATCTTGACGGAACTGGCGGCGGCGCAATCGGCCCAAGACATTGACCTACCCGGCTACCGACTGCATCCGCTTAAGGGCGACCGACAAGGGCAATGGAGCGTGCGCGTCTCAAGCAACTGGCGCATTGTCTTTCGCTTCGTCGATGGCGAGGCGGTAGACGTGGACCTGATCGATTACCATTGAATAACAGAGGGGGTCACCAATGATAAACTCGACACACCCCGGCGAAAGCATCCGCAACTGCCTCGATGAATCCGGCTGGACGGTAACAGAGTGCGCCGCCCGGCTCGGCGTTACTCGCAACAACCTATCTCGGTTGCTGAACGGAAGGATCGGGATATCGGCGCGGGTTGCCCTAGGACTAGAAGCCGTCGGCTGGAGCAATGCGGGATTCTGGATGCGCCTGCAAGCCAACTATGACCTAGCGCAAGAACGCCGCAAGCAGGCGGCTGCGTGAACTACGCGAGCGCCTGGTGAAGCTGGGAGAGGGCGACGCGATGCTGATCACCCATGAGAACATCCTGCGCCGTTTTACCGAAAACCTCGTGTGGGCGACCTGCAACGGAGGTTTCCGTGCGTCGCAGGACCAAAATGACCGTTGTAGGCTTCTTGCTCGCCATGGACCGGACTTGCTGTGGCCTACGCACCAGCCTTGACATTGCGCCGCAGCCACGATTCCAGCTTGTCAAAGCTGAACGTCCCTGTTGCGTACAGCCCCGAAATAACGGCGTAGGCCTCTCCGGCTTCCGCCGTTAGTTGTGCCCCGTTGATCACCAGAAACGTGTACGTCACGGCAAAGGCCGTGCGCTTATTGCCGTCGATGAACGGATGGTTCTGGGCAAGACTCTCCCACAGTGCGGCTGCTTCCTCGAAGAGATCGGTGTAGTAGCCGGTTTGCGGCCGATAGAGTGCCGCCTCCAAAAGACCGGCGTCACGAACGCCTTGCGCTCCGCCATAGCGTTCAATCTGGTCCGCATGAATGGCAAGGACTTCCACCAGCGTGAGGTAGTCCGTCATTTCGCGAGTTTTTTGTAGAGTTCGCCGTATTTGTCATGACTAGAGAGATAGGCGGCCATGGCGTGCGGTCGGGGCCGGGCCTGTTTTCGCTTTTCGATCAGGTCGGCAAGTGCCTCATCCACGAGCGCCTGAAGCTGGCGGCCTTCCTTCTCCGCGATCATGCGAATAGAGGCCAGAATCTCGGCATTGACCTGGGTAGCGAATTTTTCGCGGGTCTGGGACATATTATAGTTCTCCTCAGCGACCCCAAGCTTGTCATGATGAATCATGATATGTCAAACAAAAGTTCTTTTGGAACCCTCACTCCGGCTGGTAAAATTTCGCTAGGGCTCATTAAGTGTTTCCAGTCAGCGAAAGTGGGACACATTAGGGCCGAGAGTTAAGAGAGAGTTGGAAGGTTTGAAGGGGTGAGATCTCACCCCCTCAAAGGGCTGATCTTGACAGCCCATCAGAGCATGCCGATGCTGGTCATGGCACAACCAAAAGGAGAAGGCTATGACCACAGACGTCGTCAAACAGATCCGTGGGGGCTGATTGAGTCGGTGCGCTGCACCGCACCGGGTCTGTTCACCAGAGTCGCCGTGAAACTGGATGCCGACAACCGCATCTTCACCACACTGCCGGTGGTGCGGGCGGCGAATTCTCAGGAATAGACGAGGGCGTATCGTATCCGGGTCGTTTGCTCGTACTGGAAATTGCAACAGAAGCCCTTGAGAATCCGTCAGCGGCTGGATCGTTGCGTAATCATTCCTTTGTGCAAGCCTTCCCGCCGGGGATTCCCTTCTGTGGTCCGGGGCGATGACGGGCGATCCGTGCGATCCAACGCAGACCCGTATATAGGGTAGCGCCCACATTCGTGTTGAAATACAACATAAGGGCGGTCCGAGCCTTGGGGTCAGCCTGGAGCGATCTTGCGGGTCTCGATAAAGTGGTAGAGGGCGGAGCGGGAGACGTCCAGTATCTTGGCGATCGAGGCCTTGGAGACATCCTTGCCCAACAGCGCCCGGATGTCTTGTTCCTTGCCGTCGAGCCTGGATTTTCCCAGGGCCCCCTTGGGTCGGCCGAGCCGTTTCCCCTTGGCTTTGGCAGCGGCGAGTCCTTCCTTGGTCCGTTCTGAGATCAGGTCCCGCTCGACCTCGGCAAACAATCCGAACAGCGCGATCATCACCTTGGTCCGCAGGTCCTGCTGGCCGTCGAACTCGATCGCCTCCTTGATGGCGATGAAGCGGATCTTGCGCCGGACCAGGGTCTCCACGATCTGGATCACCTGAGAGAGGCTGCGTCCGAGCCGCGACAACTCGCTGACCAGCAGACGGTCGCCGGGCTGCAGCGTCCCCAACATTTCGTCGATGCGGCGCTCGGGCGGACTCTTGCGCGACGAAATCCGGGACTCGATGAATTGGTCGACCGTGAAGCGGCGTTTCTGGCTGAACTCGAGGATCGCCAGCTTCTGGTTGGCGAGGTCCTGCGAACGAGTGGAAACGCGGAGGTAAGCGACGGTTTTCAAGGCGGCGTCCAAGAAAAGGCGAAAAGGGTTTTTTATCGACTGATAACGATTATAGTATTCACCCCCCCCCATTCACCATATAGGACACCAAAATTGTTTGCCTTAATCGATGTAAACTACTATAATTAAAGTAGATATAGAGCATAAAGGGAGCAAGAAATGGCTGACCCAAAGGGTGAAGGTTTGAAGGCCGGTTTTGATGGCAGTTTGAGGCTTGAATTTCATGGGGCTAAGGTCACCTCGGATGCTGGGCTTCTCGCCTATCGTGATTTGGACGAAGCGTTGGTGTTATTCGATAGTGTTCCCTCCTTTTTTCTCGATTCGCGGACAGGGCGTAACATCCAGCACGACCTGGCGTCGTTGCTGCGCCAATCGGTATACAGTCGACTGGCTGGCTATGAAGATGTCAACGATGCCCATCGTCTATCGGTGGATCCGACTATGCGGAGGATCACCGGGAAGAAGATGGACAAGAAGAAGGCCGCCAGCGCCAACACCATGGGTCGATTTGAGACCGAGATGCTGTCCGTCCAGGGGAACCTCAAAGCCCTTTCGGAAGTTAATGGCCGATGGGTAGAAAGAGCGCTGGAGAAAACAACTCATCGACGCATCATTCTGGATATGGACAGCTCAGCCAGTCCTGTCCATGGCGAGCAGGAAGCCTCTGCCTACAACGGCCATTTCCGATGTACTTGCTACCATCCCCTGTTTTGTTTCAACCAGTTCGGAGATTGCGAAGGTGCAATGCTTCGGCCCGGCAATGTTCACAGCGCGGATGGTTGGAAGGAGATGCTGGAACCAATCGTGGCTCGCTACGAGAAGAAAACAGTCCGCAAATACTTTCGTGGGGATGCTGCCTTTGCCAAGCCGGACGTTTATGAATACTTGGAGGAGAAGGGCTTTTTGTATGCCGATCCGGCTTCCTGCCAACGAGGTGCTTCAGGCGGAGATTGAACACCTGCTTACCCGGCCTGTGGGCCGTCCGCCCCGAAAGCCTATCGTTTGGTTTGCCGATTTCCAATATCAAGCCGCCAGTTGGGACCGGCCTCGCCGGGTGATTGCCAAGGTCGAGTGGCATCGCGGAGAACTCTTTCCGAGGGTGGGTTTCATCGTCACCAATATGAGCGCACAAGCCTCAGGGGTGGTTCACTTCTATAACGGTCGTGGCACAGCCGAGCAGTGGATCAAGGAAGGCAAGTATGCGTTGCACCGGACTCGCCTGTCCTGCCAGCGCTTTGTCCCGAATCAGGTGAGGTTGGCTCTGTTTGTCTTGGCCTGCAACCTGGGCAATTTTCTACGGCGTCTAGTCCTTCCCAGAAAAATCAAACATTGGTCCCTTCGCAGCCTGTTGACCAAACTGATCAAGATCGGAGCGAAGGTGATCCGCCATAGCCGGATCGTCACGTTTCAGATGGCGGAGGTAGCGGTAAGCAAGGAGATCTTTGCCGAGATGTTGTCTCGGATTGAGCGATTGAGATGGATGACAGCCTAGCGCCGAGGGTTTCTGATTGAACCGCTGGAGGTGTCTCTATTGATCAGGTTTTTGACCAAAAGCCACCTGGGAAACCGAGGGATCAGAGGCGCTTTTGATGGACAGAGGACCAAAGACCACTTGAGGCAAGGTTGGCGGTCTGATAAGTTGTGGTCATTCACTGGGGAGACCGGAAAAGGTCCTTCCGAAGTTGATATGAGGAATGTCGATTCAGAACAATACCTCGAGCCACACTTGAAATTAGAGAAAGTTGATCAGCAAGCTGCTTGTAGGCTTGCTTCACTGTATCGTCAAGTTTATTCACTTGAGGAACGCAAGCTACGACTTCTTCAAAGAATTGATGATATCCGGATGAATCATCCACGCACTCAAAGATTACCTCTGCCGATGATTCTCTAATTTTTATCTCCGTTACCGAGACTTTCAGATCATTCATGAATTTCTCCAATATGGGGCTTTCTATGCAGTGCGTTTCTTAATTCAACGAACCCTCGCGCCACTTCTCTGGTGCGCCCGATGGCTGGACCAGAGACCGTCCCCGGAGCGCACATTAGATCGTCTTTAGACCTAGGCAACCGTTCCGAATCTAGAATGTACTGACGGAGTTGGTCGAGGTTTCTCTTGGGAAGCCGGAGATAGGAAGCCCGGTCATTCTCGGGTAGGTGGGATAGCAACTCGGCTAGTGTCAAAGCCATTGCGACTCTCCTTTTAGAGAGCCACTTGACTTGAAGCGTTTCAACGGTAGAATTGTACTATCGTTTCTGAAGCGTACCTGCTGTGGCTCTCAAGCTTGTTTAGCAGGGAAAAAAGACCGGGTTACCCGCCCGGTCTTTTTTCGTCAGGGATCAGTATATCACCTCACCTTTCCCTCCCACCAATCCTGAGTTTCACTCTCAGGTACTCCATACCCCGATCCCCTTTGATCCGGTTGCAATTCCCGCACAGGAGTTGCAGATTTTCGATGTGATCCGTCCCTCCGTCGTTACGGGAAATGATATGATCCACCTCCAAGTTGCGTAGCTTGAAGTGAGTCCGGCAACCATTGCAGTGGCCTTCCTGCTCCCCATAGATCTTCTTTCGGTTGGCATCGGAGTTGTACTTAGGGATCGTTCCCAGGTCTGTTCGTTTTGGAATGTCCGTGCGGTGGATGACATTGTAAAACAGGCCCAGTTCGTCATGCATTCTCTGTTGAACTAGATCGGCGGCCTTGGGAGAGATATCGATTCCTACCCACTGCCTGTGTAAACCCTGAGCCGTAATGGAGGCCGTGGCGCATCCGCAGAACGGGTCCAGAACCATATCACCCGTGTTGGAGCTTGCTTGGATGATGCGAGCCAGTAGCGCGACAGGTTTCTGCGTCGGATAGCCGACTCGTTCCTTGGCATGGCCTGAAATTGGCGAAATATCGGTCCAGATCGCCGACGGAACCTGCCCCTTGTTCTCACTCAAATAGCGTTTCAGATAGGGTCGCCCAGATGCAGACCAGGCTATTCGGTTGTCCGCGTCCAGCGCCGTTATCTTGTCTTTGGTCATTCGCCACCCAAAGGGTGGCGTAAAGCCTTTGTACTCATAGGTCAGGTTAGGCCGTTCGCCCATCGATGCGGATCGAATAATGTTGTCGTGTCGATACAGTCCTCGGTGGTCCCGGTGACGGTAAAACTTCTGGGAATTATATACGAACGTCCCGAACCTCAGCGCCTCCGGTTCCGGGGCTTGTCAATTAGGCGGACGTTCACAGTATCGAGCAAGGCCCCGACGACCTCTTCCATGCTGGGGTTCGATCCGTCTCGCTTCCTCAGATTGGCGTCCATGCCCTCTTTGAGTTCCCGCTTGGTCGGCTGGTAGGTGGACTTGACTAGCTCGACGGTCTTTGGCTTCTTCATGGTTTTACTCCGATCAGAACCAGTGGCAAAGTCAGGGTGACCAAGTGTCCGTGAGTGTTCCTTTTTCTCCGGCTTCAGACGAAACTTGAAATGCCCGTTGCTGCGATCTTCCTGTCGATAATCTCCATGTGATGCATAATGCTCCATTGCTTCAATTTTCCGAGGCCGGGATAGTGTTTCGGAGAGTTGGATTGGTGGTACTCGCATACCCCCTGAGTATCGAGATCGGCACTGGGTGGAGTCCCTGTATGGGACACCAAGAGCCTAAGAGCGCTGAAGTACTTCGCCTGGTTGTTACCTTTCTGTGGTGGGGTCCCAGAGACAAAGTGATTCGCCACGATAGTGGTTTTTTCAAGTTCAGTTAGGTGGATTGCAACGTGTTTGGCGGCACCGCCACCCGGTGAATATACATCGCCAACGATGGAGAAGTCTGAGAAGCCATCGAACCCGCGGCTTCTGTATGTGTATAGCAAGTCGTCAAAGTTGCTTCGGTTCGGATAGTCTGCGTTCCGCGCACATCTATTGAATCCATCCCTCAAAAGCACCCTGCCGACTGCGGGAAGAGCTTTCACCACGTCGAGCGAAGCACCCCCCGTCCAAGAGGATCTGGACGGGGGGTCGGGAAAGGGGACTAAGGGCTTTGCGGAGCTCCGTTTTGGAGTGAGTGTGATTCCGGTGAACAAGGATGCATTGCTGGGACGCGAACTTTTTAGTAAATTCCTGTACTTCTGAAACCGGTCGCCCAGCACGAATCTCAAACGCAGGCAGCACGGCACCCGGCACATGTGATTCAAGATCCTTAAGCACCTGAATGGTGGTAGGCTGTTCAGGGCGTGGCTTTCCACTAACGCTGTTGACGATTACGGAAAACTTCACTCCGTTATTAGCTATGTGCCGGAACCGATTAAGCGTCTCGACTGAAAGATTTGTTGGCTCGAACACAGGGATAACCCTGTTGCTCGAAAGAAACCCTGATGCTCGCACTGCGAGAACCTCATACTGCTTACCCCTGAGATATGGGAAACACATTTTCAGTCCGCTCCGGTGTAGTGAGTGGTGGCCGTGAAAGCACACTGATCAGGTTCTCCCAGTCCTGCTTTCTCAGACGATACGAAAACACGCTGGCGTAGAGGCTGTGTGGCAATCTTCTGCAAAGTTCCGCCAAACGTTTGGTTCGCTGGCGCCCGCGCAACGCTCTTAGGACCAGATCGTAGGCCTTCTTCACGGGGAGTGTCGAGAAACGCTCTAGCGCGGCTTGGTAACAGACCGAAGGATCGATGCTCAACAGATCCATATTAAGATCGGAAGCAGCATCATAATACTCTCTCTGGCGTAGTAGCGCGAACATCTGGGCATGATCGAGCTTCTCGGACATTTCCCTGGGTGGCCTCCTGACCTTAATCGAAAACCTGGAGGTCAGTGCTGAGACGCCTACATGGTCCGGAAGCTCCCGAGTGTAACGCTCGGATTGGTCTTCATCCACAACGACGCTCACAGACCTGAAACAGCGGTAATATTCCGCCAGCTGAATATTGAGTCGTGTGGCATCATCAAGCCGTGTTTTCACTTCAAATACCTTCGCATCCCCGTTCACCAACAGAATGTCGGCTCTGGCACCGGCGACCGGAAACTCCATGTAGAGAGCCGTTGTGTTCGGGCTGTAGGTGCCGAATATGGTCTTCTTCAGCAGGCATGTTTTGTACACGTATTCGATTGGGTGTTCGTGAAAGAGCATCTTAAATGCATCATCTAGCACATCAGCTACCGTAGATCCCCGAGAGATCCTACCTTCGTGCTCAAGGAAGCTAACGGACGCAGAGAGGGTTTCAGACCATCCGTACCATGCCAACTGCTGAAGGTGGGCCGAGGTGAAAAGCTCCGCCAGGATTCGGGGATCAGACATGGCTACCCCACCAAATCCCGGTATCGCAAACGCTTCCCGTCCATGCCCTTGGCGATCTTCGCCATCTGGTCAATGGTGTCCAGCGACCTCGCGTTGTGACGCCCCACGAACTCGTCTACATAGCGGTGCAGATGCTTTGGAGAAAGCCGGTGAAAGGTTCCCTTGTGGGCGCGCTTCAGCGTTGCCCAAAAACTTTCAATTCCGTTCGTGTGAACCTGGCCGCGCACGTACTCGGCCACGGAATGCTTGACTGCTTTTTGATTGGGAAGATTCGTGTATGCCCTGGCGTCGTCAGTGTAGATCGCCGTGCCGGGAAGGACGTGCCGCATGACGAATCCCCTCAGCGTAGCGCCATCGGTGTCCGCAACCACCTGAGCGGAAACCCGGTTCGTTGTCCTGTCTTTCACTCCAACCACCGCTACTTTACCGACTGAGCCCCGACCTGTCAAGGTGGCTCTTGCCGATTTTGGTACGTTGCGCCGCTTCCCGCCGAAGTAGGTCTCATCGCACTCGACCGGCCCCGAGAACAACTGTGCGTCCGGGTCTCTCTTCCAGGCGCGGCGGATGCGGTGATTCATGAACCACGCTGTTTTCTGCGTGACCCCGAGGTCACGATAGGTCTTCATGCTCGCCACGCCTTTGAGGTTCGTTGCCGCCGCGTAGATCGCAAACAGCCACTTCCTGTAGCCGACCTTCGCGCCGTGCATGAAGGTGTTGGTACGAACGCAGAACTGTTTCCCGCAGCCTTTCTCGCGGCATCGATACGGCGCACGCTTTCGCTTCGCATCTGTTTGGACGTTCAGCGAGCCGCACACAACGCAGCAGACTTCCTTCGGCCATCTCTGTTTGACGAACCACTGCTCGGCGGCGGCATCGTCGGGGAACATCTCGAAGAACTCGGCGACCGTCATGCCCTTTCGGTAGTGTTTTCCTGGGGCTTTATTACTCATTGATTACCTCCTACTTACAAGACTATATTACTAAATAGTCCCGGATTTGTCAAGAGGTTTTTCGGGACGTTCGTATATAATTCCCAAACTTCTCAGTGTAATCTGTGCTTAGCGGGACACGGACGGAATCGGTCCTTATTGGCGGGCCGTAGAATAGGAGCGAGTCGACCACGCGGCCAAACGCCTTCGAGTCGTTATGTGATGAGTTGCGCTTCTAGATGATTTCGTTCCTGAAGTTACGTTTACCGAACACCGCGTCCATGAGCAGTTTGAGGTAGTGGCTCATGGTCGGGTCACAGTGCAGGTAGATCGAGCCTTTGGGCTTGAGAATCCTCCTGATTTCGAGAAGTCGAGCGGCCATGTAGATCAGATAGGACTTGTCGCTGTCCGTCATGGCCGCCAGCAGAACTCGGTAGAGTGCCGGGTGCTTGGCCTCGATCAGGTTCACCCACTCGACGTTGATATCCGTGAGAGTCCAGGTATCCTTGAACTCTGCCCCGGCGGCTTTACTCCCTATCGGGGCCGCATAGTTGGACTTAGAGTTAAACGGAGGATCTAGATAGATAAGGTCCACGGATTCCGAGTTTAGGCCGCGCATAATTGGCAGGTTGTCGCCCGTCCACAGCGTCCGGTCTTTGAAGTTGGACACGCAACATAAGTATCATTTCTCAGGGATAGCCGTAAAGTAGTCTTTGTAATTCCCAATGTCATAGGAGGAGGTGTCATGAGCGAAAAACTAGCTTTGGAAGGTGGGCGACCTAGTGTGCCTGAGCAGCTGGTGGCGCATGACTGGGAACGCTTCAGAAAGGCCAACCAGGAAGAAATCGATGCCGTCGTCGCGGTCCTGAAAAGCGGGCATCTAAGTATCTCCGGATCCCTTGGTATGCCGCAGGCCGATGCGATGGAGGAAGAGTTTGCCCAGTGGGTGGGCTGCAAGTACTGCCTGGTGGTCAACAGTGGAACCGCGGCCCTGCACTGTTCGGTCGCCGGGCTGGGTGTGGAAGCGGGCGATCAGGTCATCCTGCCGGCCGAAACCTTTGTCGCATCAGCCATGGCGGTGCTGCATCAAAATGCCATCCCTGTCTTTGTGGATGTGGATCCGAAGACCCATCTCATCGATCCTGCCAAGATTGAAGAAAAGATCACGGAGAGAACCAAGGCCATCATGGCCATCCATCTCTATGGCATGCCTGCGGACATGGATGAGATCAATCAGATTGCCAAACGGCATAATATAAAGGTCATTGAGGACTCAGCTCAGTGCTATGGAGGCCTCTATCACGACAAGAAGTCGGGCAACCTGGGCGATGCAGCCGGCTTCGCCATGACGACCACGAAACAGCTGATGACGGGCGAAGGCGGACTGTTTACCACCAACAGCAAGGAGACTTACGACCGGGCTTCCATGACGCGCCTCTTTGGAGAATCCGAGGGAATGAAGTCAAAGCACCGAGTCTACATGTCCGAGCGGATCGGTTGGAATTACAAGCTGCCGGAAGTAAACTCGGCCCTGGCGCGAGTCCGATTGCGCCATGTCGACGAGTACGTCAGTGCCACTCAGAAGAATGCTCAGCATCTCACCGAGAGGTTGCAGTCCATCGAAGGAGTGACCTGTCCCGGGGTACCCGAAAACAGGACACACACCTACTATATCTACACGGTACACGTCGATCCTGTTCCGTTGAAGATGACTATCGAAGTGGGAAAGCTGAGGGATGCGGTCATGAAGGCAGTGGCAGCGGAGAACGTGGACGTGATGCGGTGGCAGAGTGTGCCCGTTCCGACCCAGCCCATGTTCCAGGAGAAGCTTGCCTATGGAAACGGCAGTCCCTGGAATTGTCCCGGGGGGGACGTGTCCTACGAGATCGAAGACTACCCCAGCACGTTCGCGGCCCTGGAGAAAGCCTTCGTCCTGCGGCGACTGGTACCTCCCAATGACTTTGAGCTTATGGATCGCTACGCCGAGGCGTTTGAGAAGGTTTTTGGGCAGATCGATCGGGTCGTCGAACTCTTCGACAAGACGGAGACCTACGTTCCACTGGAAGAGAGAAAAGCCCGTTTGCGTCGGCCCCAATCCTGAGTTTGCTGCCGGATCGTATTTCCTGAGCAAGAAGACCAACCGTTCCGGAAATCATGATGGATCTGGAAGAAGCCTATCACACGCTCGATCTGAAGCGGGGTGCGACATTGAAAGAAGTCATCGAGGCCCGCGAGGACCTGCTGGCTCTTTGGAATCCGGATCGTTTATCCAGCCACCCGCGTCTGCGCTCCAGAGCCGGCGGGAAGATCCGAGAGATCAACGAAGCCTACGATGTCCTCATGGAATGCCTGGGTCGAACTGGATCGCAAAAGTTCTCGAAAGTTCCTGAACCTCCAGTTCCCAAACCGGAAGATGCGGGCCCGACGGCTGCCCTGCCAAACGAATCTGCATCGGTAAGATCCACTGCCTCTTTGCTGGATGAGGTCTTTTCGGAAAAGAGATCCAAAAGCAGCCGGCAGATTCTCCTTTGGCCCGCTGTCACTTTGGTCATGATTGCACTGCTGGCCATTGCCTATTTCCTTCGACCCACCGGGCCGGATAAAAGTGAGCAGAGCTCTGAAAGTTCTGCCTTGGCGAAACCGCTTCCCCCAGCGCTTCCAGGAGCGACCCAGGAGCCGGGAGAAGCGGGCGCGGAAAGAGTCGCAGCGAGAGCTGCTCGAAAGCTGGGATCTCCGTTGTTGGAGTTTGTTTCTGCCATTCCCAATTCCATCGGGTTTGAGCCGACCCTCCAACCTCCTCCGCCTGCCAGGAAAGAAGTCAGGAAAGTCGCTTCGCGGAAAAAGGATCACTCGGAACGAAAGGCCGCTGCTAAGCCTCGAAAACCAGACCAGCGACCTGTTCTGGCTCGAGGTGAGGTTTCGTCTCCTGCCCGAGCGGAGGGAACAGATGTCCAGGAGGAGCCTTCACCAGAAGAGAAGCGGCGCCGCTTGGAGCAGGCAGAAAAGTCCTACCGGAGCTTGCTGGCGAACTCTTCTGCCGCCCGCAGAGTCGTGGAAGGAGGACTTGAGACGCTTCGCTTCACGGAATGGAAAGTCGTCCAGCGGAAGGCGTCGGAAATCTGGATCGACCTGATTGCGAATCAATCTAGCGGAGGATTGGTCCACTTCATTTGGTCGGTGAATGTCGAGAAGGAGACCATTCGGCCGCTCAGCGAGGCAGCTCGAAACCTGGAAAGAGGCAATGAGTGACACGCTCGCAATTCGCTCCAGCTTAGGAGCCGCCTCAGAGGGCGTGACTAGGGGGCAGAAGTCTTTTCTGCTAATCGAACAATCGCTTCATCAATTCTTTCCGATTCATCGCAAAGTGCGGCGCAACGTCCGAGAGGATTGCAGAAAGTGTGCCCACCCGAAGAGACTCATGTCTCGGAATTGTGATGTGATGCTCCCCATGCTCGGTGGTGGTCAGCCGGATATGGCTACCCGTCTGTCGAGTGACCTGATAACCAAGAGTCTTCAGAGATTTAACGAGTTCGTCTGAAGAGACGCCCCGTGGCAATCTCATACCGCGATGACTTCTTCACGGACGAAGTGAAGGCGGATAACTCGAGGTCTCCCCTCCTCCTCAAAATGGCAACGCACTGCGTCACGCATCTTTTCATGTAGCTCGGGAAGGCTATCGGCTTCCGTGAAGATGGATACGTCAAGCGCACGAGCCGTCAAACCCCCTTCAGGTACCTCTTCTACCACAAATATCACTTCCTTCATCACTCGCCTCGCCTTCATGATAAGACATTGTTCCTTATTCCTGCTACCGAAAGAGATGGGAGAATAGATAGGGAGAGAAGCCTTTTTCCGTCGAAAAAGAATGAATAGATTCGGCGCCTGAGGCCGCTCCTACCTTCGCTCCAGCTGACTGATCTTCTCTTTAATCAGCCAGATCGGTTTTCTCCACACGTCTGCTGGTAAGTCCTTGGCCAGGTAGGCCCCTCCCAGAAAGACAAACGCCTCGACATAGACAAAAATCAGAAAACTCGCAGAGACATAATAAGGTCCCTGGGTCTTTTCGAAATCCAGCAAGGGCAGTGTCCAGAAGTAGACATTCCGCACCACTTCTCCCACAAACCCCGCAAAGACAGCGGCCGGGAGAACCTGATCCATGCCCACACTTCCGTTGGGCATAAACTTGTACAAGAGAAAGATGATCGAGGTCGTAAAGCAAATGGCAGCCAGCTTGAAGACCAGATGGTTTATGGCCCCCTCCAGAAATTGAGGGAGGATCCAGGCCATCAGTGACTGCAGCATGGTTGTGGTAATGACGAACAGGATCGCCATCAGGAAACAGGTGACGGTGACGAAGAAACCAACTATCTGGTTTTTCCAGTAAGGCCTGTTCTGTCCGAAATCCCAGATCCTGTTGAGAGCCGTCTCGATCGGTATGAAAAGCCCGGCAGAACCCAGGAGGATCCACAGCACTGACTTGGCTTGTAACCGGCCCCCGTAATTCGTTACCGAGGCTTCCAGGTTGCGAATGAGGAAATCGTGCGAGATGGGATAGTATTCTATGAGGGCAGTGATGAGGAATCCGTAAGCAAAATCCCACTTCATTGCATATTTAGCAAAGGAAAGGAGAACAAAGCTCAAGGGGTAGAAGACAAGAAAAGCGAAGAAGGCCAGAGCCGCGCAAAATGCGTGGGTCTCTGTCTGCAGGAATAGATATCGAAAGACGGGGAAGAATCTCTTGCCTTCATCCTTGATCTTTTTCCAAACCGTCTCTAAGTTCATGACGCCCCTTAGAAGAGCTTACTGTTTATTCTGATGGAAATAGTATTCTATGCTCTCAACAATTTCATGAAATCTGGTTGTGAGCTTGGCTGCGAATTGGATGGGAGTAGACGACTGAGTGGTTCCTGAGTAGGGGCGCACAGCCGTGCGCCCGGATCTTCGAACAACTGGTGAGCAGGGTTCCTTGGTGCCAGCATCTCAGTCCAGGGGCGCACAGCCGTGCGCCCCTACAGGATGGGCCTCGAGTTCTCCAATTCGGGGCCTATCGCCGCCGTCCGGGGCGGCTGCCGGCTGGAAGCCGGTGCTACTTTTCCATGAAATCTTGAAATCCGCCCTTTTAATTGCTACGGTTTGGAGCAGGATCCCATTTCTGGAAAAGGAGAGCAACTATGGCTGACGTGGACAAGATGAAAGAAGCCAAAGATTATTCCCCGGAGATTCCCATGGAATCTACGCCTTTCTTTCTGCGAGGGGCCAACGCGCTCGACTGGGGAATACAGAATCGCTTTTCACGTATCTTTAATCCCGAATCCGGACGCACGGTGATGCTGGCTGTCGACCATGGATATTTCCTGGGGCCCACCACCGGTCTGGAGCGCATCGATCTGAATATCGTACCTCTGCTCCGCTACTGCAATGCGCTAATGCTGACTCGAGGCATCCTTCGCAGCACCATTCCCTCCACCTTCCGCGGTGGCGTCGTGCTCCGCGCCAGCGGAGGTCCCAGCGTTCTCAAGGAGCTCTCCAACGAACAGATCGCAGTGGATATCGAAGATGCCTTGCGGCTGAGTGTTTCGGCCATGGCGGTACAGGTATTCATTGGAGGCGAGTACGAAACCCAGTCGGTTCACAATATGACCCGCCTCGTGGATTTGGGGAACCGTTACGGCATTCCCGTCCTAGCGGTCACGGCGGTCGGCAAACAGATGACCCGTGATGCCAAATATCTGCGTCTGGCCTGCAGAATGTGTGCCGAGCTGGGTGCACACTTCGTCAAGACCTACTATGTGGCTGACGGTTTTGAAACCGTCACGGCATCTGCCCCGGTTCCGGTGGTTATGGCCGGTGGAAAAAAACTGCCTGAACTCGAGGCGTTGACCATGGCCTACAATGCTGTGGATCAGGGAGCCGCTGGGGTCGATATGGGACGAAACATCTTCCAGTCGGACTCGCCGGCGGCAATGATCCAGGCCGTAGGCAGCGTGGTTCACGAAGGGATGAGGCCTCAGCAGGGGTACGAGCTGTATCAGACCTTGAAAAACAGCAAGAAACAGGTCGAAGTTGCTCCCTAGGAATTTCGAATTTCGAATTTGTTTCGCGCTTCGTGCCTCGAATTTCAAACTTGGCTCCAATAGGCACTAACAGTCGTTTCCCTGCAACTGGCAAACCTGCCGGCATTGCGCCATGCAAAGCAGATGGTCACAAAAAAAAGCAGCCGAGTTCCTGTCGCGGTATGCCGCGGAGTGGGGCGAGGATCTGGCCCTTCGGACCTACTCCTCCAGGCTGCTCGGAGCTGAGGAGAGTCTGGTCTTGCATGGAGGAGGAAACACCTCGGTCAAGAGTGCCTTTACCAACATCCTGGGCGATCATCTCCCCGCCCTCTTCGTAAAAGCCTCCGGATCGGATCTTGTCCTGATCGAACCCGAAAATCATCCGGCCGTGGATCTGGAGTATCTCAAGCGGCTGCGCGCCCTGACACAACTCTCGGACGAGGCCATGATCCGGGAGATCCGGACCCACCTTTTTGACTTCCATTCTCCCACCCCCTCCATCGAAACGCTCGTTCACGCCTTTTCCCCCCAGAAGTTCATTGATCACACGCATGCGGACGCCATCCTGGCTCTCACCAATCAGCCGGAAGGCGAAAGGATCGTGAAGGAAGCCCTGGGGGACGACGTTCTTGTTTTGGATTACGTGAAGCCTGGATTTCAATTGGCCAAGGCTTCGGCCGAAGCTCTGGAGGGCAGTCCCGAAAAGAAGGCCATGGTCTGGATGCGGCACGGATTGGTCACCTGGGGAGACACGGCTCGCGAATCTTACGAGGCGATGATTCAAGTGGTGACGAAAGCGCAGGCCTATGGAGCGAAAAAGGCCTCCAGGCCGCTGAAGGTGAACGTCCCCACTGCTCTTGAAAGCGCCCGGGAAAGGTGGATTCGGGTGGCACCCGTTCTGCGAGGACTATTGGCTGAGCCCGGCCAGGAGGCAGATCGGCCCTACAGAGGCGTGATTGTTCGGCCGCTGATCAGTCGAAGCGTTCTCGATTTTGTCGACTCCGATCGAGGCAGGGAGCTTGCCCTGACGCCGCCACTCACCAGCGATCACCTGATTCGAACCAAGGCATTTCCTCTGTGGGTGGACTCTCTGCAGGATCAGGATGTCTCCAAGCTGCGGGATCAGCTCAGCCGGGCCGTCCACGATTATCGAGCCTCTTACGACGCCTATCTCAACCGGCATTCCTCACAGATCGAGACCGGATTGGCCCGCTTTGATTCCGCCCCCCGCGTCATTTTAATGCCCGGTATAGGTGCGGCCTGCTCCGGTCGGGATGTTCTCGCTGCCAACGTCTGTCGTGACATTACTACTCACACCCTGGAGGTCAAGGCCCAGGTCGGTGCAATGGGCAGGTATCAGGGCCTGGAAGAGCCCGACCTTTTCGCCATGGAATACTATCGCCTGCAGCATGCGAAACTGGAGCGAAGAGAGCTTCCTCTGAGCCGACAGGTAGCGGTGGTGACAGGCGCTGCAGGCGCAATCGGCTCCGGAACCAGCCGAGTGCTGCTGGAGCAGGGCTGCCACGTCGCGGTCACTGACCTGCCCGGCGAAAGGCTCGACAGCCTGGTCACGGAACTGAAGTCGCAATTTGGAGAACTTGTTCTGGGTGTGGCCGTGGACGTCACGGAACGCGACTCGGTAGCCCATGGATTTGCAGAAATCACCTCGCAGTGGGGAGGCCTGGACCTGGTCGTGGTCAACGCGAGTGTTGCTCTGGTTTCCTCTCTGGAGGAAATGGATGTGGACGCTTTCCGGGGCCTGGAGCGGGTCAATGTGGAAGGGACGCTTCTGATGCTTTCCGAGGCGGCGCGGCATTTCAGAAAACAGGGCACCGGCGGGGACGTGGTTGTGGTTTCCAGCAAGAACGTCTTTGCGCCGGGAGCGAAATTCGGAGCCTACAGCGCAACCAAAGCGGCGGCCCACCAACTGGCGCGAATTGCAAGCCTGGAGATGGCTCAGATCGGTGTGCGCGTCAACATGGTAGCGCCTGACGCCGTCTTCTCGGAAGGAGAGCGAAAATCGGGCCTGTGGCAGGAGGTAGGACCGGACCGGATGCGTGCCCGAGGGCTGGATGAAAAGGGATTGCAGGAGTATTATCGGGGACGAAATCTGCTGAAGGCCAGGGTTACCGCAACCCACGTGGCCAACGCCGTCCTCTTTTTTTTCACTCGCCAGACCCCTACCACGGGCGCCACCCTACCGGTGGACGGCGGGCTTCCAGATGCAACGCCCAGATGAGGGTACTGCCACTTCCACTCCAAGGTGTGCTTGAACATCACGGTCAGGAAGCTGCAATGTTTTTTAGATGACCGACAAACTGGTCAGTACTCACCTGGCGGTACGCTTCCACAGAATGCGACTCATGAGCTGATCTTCGCTCAGCCCGAGCGGCCAGCAGCGTCCCTTTTCCCTCTTCTGTGATTTCGGGCAGCTTATGGATGCTTTCCAGGACCAGGTCTTCGACGATCTGCGCTGCGCGAATTTCCACCGTGGGCTCAGCCGATCCGTACAGATAGATTGAGCTCAGTTGCTTGTTCAACCAGGGCTGCAGGGTGGGGGGCAGCTCGAACGGTCCGCTTTCCCATTTGAAGCAGGCGGGCCAGAGCAGCCGGTTGACACCACACGCGATCACCCTTTCCAGCATATCGATCACCGTGCCGTCCGTGCCGATCCACTGAGGTTTCGGGTACACGTCCAGATTCGCCCAGCTTGCCAGGGCCTTTTCTGTTGTCGGACGGAAGCGGTTCCACCCGGTTCGGATTCCTTCCTGATTCCAGTCAAAGAAAGCAAAATGCTGCGGGTAGATGAAGAAGCGGCTGGAGCGGGACCGTTGAACATCATAGAAAGCAGTCACGAACCCGAGAATGGCGTAGGCGGCGCTCAGCACGCCCTCTTCGTAGCAGGGACTCACGGCTCCCAGTCGATCCGTGTCCTGGTAATCGGGGCAGAATGCGGAAAAGTCCCGCGCGGACTCTACCCCATCCCCCAGCAGCACATACTCAAAATGTTTTGCCCTGAGAATCTCTCTGGAATGCATCGTGCCGTCACCGCTCCCCGGTAGGAACAACGGCTCCGCCGAAAGTAGCGTCGGCTTCCAGCCCAGGCGTCAGGACGGCGGCGACACGCTTGTCTTTCAGCTATTTGGCTTCGTCCAGCTTGCGCACTGCGTCAACGACGGCCTTGGAACCGTTGTAGATGTGCCCGAGTTCCCCCTCCAGTGAGAACCAGCGAACTCCTTTTTTGTACCACTCCCGAACCGTGTCCGGTTCGTAGTGAATAGAGCAGCCGAGAAAGAGATCCGTCTGACTCGTCTTGGAGAAGAGTGTGTCAATTGCCTCCACTACTTCGGGATCGGTATGTCGTCCCAGCTTCCCCATGGAGGCCGCAAGATCGTTGCGGCCAAGACTGATGCCGTCCAGCCCCGGAACTGCCAGGATATTGTCGATGTCGCGCACGGCTTCGATGGTTTCGATATGGGCAATCACCATGATCTCGTCGTCCGCCGTCTTCAGGTAGTCCATCACGGAATTTTTGCCATACATGTTTCGCACGGGGCCGAAGCCGCGGATTCCCTTGGGAGGGTATCTGCACGCCTGGACCGCTCGCCGGGTATCTTCAGCCGAGCGGATCATGGGCACGATGATCCCGGCGGGTGCCAAGTCCAGACAGGGCTTGATGACGTTGGCATCGTTGCAGGGGACGCGGACCAGTGGCGCGGTCTGTGTGCCCCGTAACGCCATGATATGCCCCAGGACGGCTTGAAGATGGAGGTGGGAGTGCTCCATATCAATCCAAACAAAGTCGTTTCCAGCCTCCGCGGCCGCTTCGCTGACCAGCGGATCGCTGAGCAGAATCCCGAGGCCTATGCAAACTTTGCCTTCTCGCATGCGCTGCTTGAACCGATCGACATTGCTGAGTGAACCCATGGAGAAACCCCTCCTGTGTTGAAGCGAAGTAGGGGAGATGATACTTTCTTTTGCGTTGCGATCAAACCCGATCGCACCAAATGAGAGCATCGCGCCAAAGAAATCATAGCGGAACGCGAGGAACGATGGGTGGCCCGGGGAGTGGGATGGAGAGCGAACCTTTCATCGAAGGCTATGCTGACCAGCTGAGCGTCGAGCCAGGCGACGAGATCGGGTTCCATATTTCCACCGACGCAGAGAAGTACTCGATGGAGATTGCCCGCGTAGGAGCCGAACGCGAGGTGGTCTGGACCAAAGATGATCTTTCCGGAGCCCAATATCCGGTTTCCGAGAATGCATCATCGCACGGTTGTCGCTGGCCCATCGCTCTGAAACTACCCGTGCCGGAGAATTGGAGATTGGGCTATTACGGCGTGATCCTGCAAGGTAAAGAGCGAGAGGGGCGCACCGCGAGAGGGGAGGTGGCGTTCGTGATCCGCTCGGCCCATCCGGGTCGCAATGCCAGGATCCTGCTGCAGCTGACCACCAATACCGATAATGCTTACAACACTTGGGGAGGCAGCAGCCTCTATCGGGGTCGCAATGGACCCTCCAGGCGGGTTTCCTTCGACCGTCCCTACCGGGGCTTCGAGGGGGTTCCTGGATTGTTCTTGTATAGTCTGGGAGGAGAATTCGAAAAGGAGTTTCAAGCGGGTACCGTCTCTGCACACTTGCGGGAAGAAATTCAAAGGCAGGTGGAAAAGTATGAGGTCCCCGGCATTTTACTTTCCCAATGGGCCACCATCAGACCGGAGCGTCCTGGAGAGCAGTGGGAACTTAGCGATCTCTTCGGCGTCGGACCCGCCGCCTGCATGGTCCGGAAGGAAGAGAACCAGCTCAACGTCTACGACGGAACGACTCGATGGGGAAGCGGCTGGCACCATTGGGAACAGCCGTTCGTTGCCTGGGCCGAGCGGGCCGGCTACGCGATGGACTACGCCGTGAACTCGGACCTGGAGTTTCGCCCGGAAATCCTTCATCACTACCGGTTGATCCTCAGCGTGGGTCACGATGAGTATTGGTCTTCGCCGATGCGCGACCACCTGGAGGCATTCATTGCCTCTGGAGGCCATGTCGCTTTCTTCAGCGGCAATGTGGCGTACTGGCAGGTACGCTCCGAGGACAACGGCCGCGCTCTCGTCGGCTGGAAGGAGGACTACAGGGAAGATCCATTTTACAAAAGTGGAGATCACAAGCTGCTGACTACCATATGGAGCAGCCGGCTGATCAAGAGACCGGAAAACCAGCTCACCGGAGTCAGTTTCGCCTATGGAGGTTATCACCTCTACTTCGATCAGTTCCGCAAGGGCCCCGGGGCCTACACGGTCCACCGGCCCCAGCACTGGATTTTCGAAGGCACGGGATTAGAGCAGGGAGATCTCTTGGGTGCGCAGGACAAGATTGTCAGCTTCGAGTGCGACGGGTGCGAGTTTGAAGTGCGAGAGGGTTTGCCTGTTCCTATCTACGGGGATGGAACTCCGGAAACCTTTCAGATTCTGGCCTCGGCCCCGGCCGGCCTGCCCGCTTTCGATGGTTCGCTTCAAGAGGTGAGCCGCCGAATCTATGGCGAGGACTCTGACAAGCTTCTTTCCCAGCCGGGGGCGGCTGTCCTGGGTACCTATACCCGTGGAGGGACGGTAGTCACCACCGGCTGCACGAACTGGGTGTATGGTCTCAGTGGCGGGGACAAAAGTGTCGAACGGATTACGCGCAACATTCTAAATCGTCTCTCAAGACACAGAGTTACACAAAGGTGAGGATGGGTATGTGGAGTTCGGGAGCACAGTGGAGGCCGTTAGTGGGAACCATCGCGGGTGTGTTTCTGGGCGTGGTTTTGCTGGTAGCTGCCTGGGGCAAGGCGATGTCGCCGGGGGCTTTCCTCGAGCAGATCCGACTGGAGGGGCTCGATTTTCTTTTCTCGGCGAGCACCACAGCCCTTCTAGGTCTGGCTCTGGAGGCAGGTCTGGGTCTGGCCCTTCTGCTCGGCGTTCGTCGGCCCTGGGTATTGGCTGCGGCGAGTCTGTTGGTAGCCTTTTTCGTTTTTCTGAACGGGCGCAACTATTACTTGGTCTTGAAGGGACTTCGAGACGAAACTGCCTCCTGTGGCTGTTTCGGAGAGCTGCTCGATCGCACTCCGGCCGCGGCCTTCTGGCAAGACCTTTTTCTTCTTCTGCCGCCCCTTGCATTGTCACTGTGGGGTCGCCCAAGGGAATCGCGTCCCATTCCCAAGGTTCGCCTGGCGTTGGCGCTCTCCGCTGCCATCGCGATCTCGCTCTTTGCCTGGAGCAATCCCGATCTCCATTATGCAGAAGCGGCGGCTGAGATCAGCGAGGGCGCGGGTGGCGGGAGTTTTCTGAGGAGCCGTGATTATCTTCTCCTGGTGGATGGCCAGGAAGTGCCGGAAGCGGAGATTTACCACTCCCGGGATCCGGTGGCATTTCTGATTTTGGCGCCTCAACTTTCTTCCCCTGTTTTGCTCGAGCCGCTAGGGGGCGTGGTGGAGGAACTTCAGGCCGCGGAGGTGATCAGGAGGGATGATGGTAGTATCGAGCTGCTGCGCCAATCGGGCTCGCGGCCGTCAGCGCCCTTCGAGGTGCTGCCCGAAGGGATCAGATTCGGCCTTGCCGGACATGAAATAGAAATGAGGGATAAAGCCGCTGACAACTGACCGGCGATCCCTGCTTTACAGACGGTCGCCGAGCCGATAAACTCTCTTGTCTCAAGGCTGCGCCCGTAGCTCAGCTGGATAGAGCGCCGGACTTCGAATCCGTAGGTCGCAGGTTCGAATCCTGCCGGGCGTGCCATTCTTTTCAGACACTTGCAGGAACAGTAACAAGTAAGAAGAAAAAAAGGAGGAGTCATGGCATTTTCACTTCCTGATTTACCCTATTCCACGGATGCTTTAGAAGCGTCTATCGACCAGAGGACCATGGAGATTCATCACGGAAAACACCATGGGACCTATGTCAGCAAGCTGAACGGTGCTCTGGAATCAGCACCGGAGCTCGCCGATAAGAGTATTGAGGAGCTCATTGCAAACAACTGTGCGGCCGTGCCCGAGAACATCCGGACGGCGGTGCGAAATAACGGCGGTGGCCACGCCAACCATTCCCTCTTCTGGCAGATCATGGGGCCGAACGCGGGTGGTGAGCCCACGGGCCAGCTTGGAGACGCGATCAAGAGCAAGTTTGGCGGATTGGATCAGTTCAAGGAGCAGTTTGCCGCGGCGGCCGTTGGGCGCTTCGGTTCCGGCTGGGCCTGGTTGTTGAAGGATCTCGAGATTATCTCCACTGCAAACCAGGATACTCCTCTCATGGAGGGAAAGATCCCCATCCTTGGGCTGGATGTCTGGGAGCATGCCTACTATCTCACCTATCAGAACCGACGGCCCGAGTACATAAACAACTGGTGGAACGTGGTCAACTGGGACGCAGTAGCTCAGCGGTTTAGCTCGTAGGGGCGCACGGCTGTGCGCCCCTCCTCTCCGCTCAGTTGCTCCTTGAACCGAATTGCAGGCTCACTTCAGCTGAACCAGGGCGCGGGCGAGGCCTGAGACCAACAAGGCCATCTTCTCGTAACTGAGTGTCGCAGGCAGGTCGGAAGTCTGGTGGTAGTGGGAATTGCGGAAAAAGGCAGTGCCCGTGATCATCAGGGCGGGATAGCCCTCCTTCCAGAAAGACCAGTTGTCGGACAAACCCACGCCCGGAACGAAGGGCAGCGCGATGGACTCCACGGGAATCTCTGCTGCTCCGCTCAGCAGATCAGTCAGCTGTCTGACCAGGTGCCGTGAGTGGAAGTTCCCCGCTAGGGTAACGAAGTTTCCCCGATCCGGGTAGAACCAGCGCATGAACGGAAGCGGGTAGTGCTGCGAGCCCAGTCGATCGTCATAGTAGCCGACCATCTCCAGCGAGATCATGCCGGCGATCCGGTCCTTCCTCTGTTTGCACCGTCGTGCGTGGACGCGACTTCCCATGTAAGAGGTTCGGAAGTAAGGTGGCTCTTCCAGGGTGAAGGCTACGAAGCGAAGTGTCAGGGTAGGGTTCTCTGAGTAGAGCAGCCGGGCCAGCTCCAGAATTGAGGCGACTCCGCTAGCGTTATCGTCAGCGCCGGGCGTGCCTGGAGCGGTATCGTAGTGTGCCCCCGCGATGAAGATCTTTTCCGTCGCTGGAGTGCCTTTTTTCTCAGCGATGACGTTGCGGTAGTCTCGCCCGTTTACGCTGTAGATGTCGTTTGAGATGCTGTAGCCGGAGCCCGCGAGAGTCTGTTCGATGTAGTGGCGGGAGCGTTCCAGATTCTCGTAGAGGAACGAATTGCGTTCTCCGATTTCTCCCGCCAGGTATTGGATGTGTTCTTTCAGTCGGTTCTCAATCTGCTCCAATGGGGAGTTTTCAGTGCTCATCAGCAGCAGAGCCAGGAACGGGACTGGCCATCCCGACATAATCGAAGCCTTGTTTTGCCTGCAGCCTACTACGATCCCACGGTCGGGTCAAAGTGTCACGGTGCCTTGGTGTCTGTGAGTCTTTGTGGTAAGAACTGGATACAAGTGGCAGGGCTGTTTCGTCCTGCAGCACCGGACAAGGAGGAGCCAATGGAAAAGGAAAAGGGCCACTCGATCACGGAGCCTCGGACACTGAAGGAATTCAGAAACAGATTTCCGCAGATATGGGAAAACTACCAGAGATTGCGAGACTCCTGTGATGAAACGGGGCCGCTGGAGGAGAAAACCAGGGAACTGATTCGGGTCGCTATCTCGGTTGCTTTGAGACGTCGTGGAGGTCTCATCGCTCATCTGGATCGGGCCAGGGCTCTAGGAGCCACTGAGGACGAAATGCACCAGGCAATTCTGCTCAATTTGCCTCTGCTCGGCTTTCCCGACACGTTGGCCGCCTTCAGAACCGCGAGAGAACACCTGGGTGGATGAGTCTTGGCCGATCGCATCATTACTAATAGCCACGCCGACGTAGTGGGAAGTCTGCTTCGTCCTCCCGAACTTCTCAGGGCTCGAGAGGAGGTCAGTAGCGGCGCCATCACTCAAACGGAATTCAAGGCGATCGAGGATCGTGCGGTGGATGAGGCAGTTGCACTGCAGGAAGAAGCAGGCCTCGAAATTGTCACAGACGGCGAGCTGCGCCGTTCCTCTTTTCAGAGCCAGATGACGGAAGCGGTGGAAGGCTTCGGGGGATTTGACGGTGACGCTTTTCTCTGGGGCGAGTGGCATGGAGACGAGCAGGTAGGAGACTGGAACCGGGAACGGCCAGCTTCGCTCGGAGTGGTGAACAAGCTCACTCGCAAGCGCCACCTCTCGGCCGAGGAGTTTACCTATTTGAGGGCTCGCACCACCCGAACACCCAAAACGACTCTCCCCAGCCCAAGCCTTTGGGCCAACTTCTGGTCGCGAGAGCATTCCTCCGGCGTCTATCCCACTCTGGGGCATTTCCTGTCCGATGTCGTGGATATTCTCAAAGGGGAAGTCATCGAACTGGCACGTCTGGGAGCCACCTACATCCAGCTTGATGCTCCACACTATGCGCTGCTACTGGATGCGAGGACCCGGACCTTTTACGAGAGTCAGGGATGGAGCCTGGATCGGTGGCTGAGCGAGGGGATTGAAATGGACAACTCTGTCATTGCTGCAGCTCCGGGAGTAACCTTCGGCTTTCACCTTTGATGCGGCAACCAGGGCAGCCGGTGGCTGGCCGTAGGGGGTTATGAACGGATTGCCAGGTCTGTCTTTCGGGATATTCGTGCGCAGCGGCTGCTCCTTGAGTATGATGACGAGCGTTCCGGCTCGTGGGTTCCACTGAGGGAGGTGTCGGAGGAGAAAACGGTGGTTCTGGGACTGGTGACCACCAAGTCGCCGAGAAGGGAAACAGGGCAGGAGCTCGCAGCTCGCATCAGAGCAGCCAGTCGGTTTCTGCCTCTCGAGCGTCTGGCGTTGAGTACGCAATGCGGTTTCTCGACTTCAACTGTCGGCAATCGCATCTCACTCGAGGATGAAAAACGTAAGCTCCGGTTGGTGGTGCAGACGGCCAGGGAGGTTTGGGGGGAGGAACGATAGTCGAGATGAAAAAATGGGCGTTCCGATTCACTTGGATCTTGGTTTGGGTGATGTTGCAGGGGTCTGGGGTCCCTTCCAGACCCGCTGTGCCGGAAATCCATCTCTCTCACCTGGCCCGCTCTCTTCAGCCGGGCGAGGTGGTTTTGATCAGTGCCAGTTGCTCGACGCCCTTGAAGAATCTGCGGGCACGCGGCTTTGACAAAGAGTTTCTCTTTTATCCCACACAAGGTTCTTTCCTGTGGAAGGGTCTGGTCGGAATCGACCTGCAGACTCCCCCAGGGGAATATTCGCTCCAGCTGGAGGCCACCAGCGACGAGGGGGCGATCGTGGAAGCCAGCTATCTGCTGTCGGTGGTCGGGAAAAAGTTTCCTGTCCGACGCTTGACGGTTTCCAGCAAATTCGTCACTCCGCCTGAGGAAGAACGGGAGCGCATCCGGAGGGAACGGAAGCGAGTGTCGACGATTTTCAAAACGATCTCAGCGGAGAAACTCTGGAATGGGAACTTTCTGCGTCCGGTGCCGGGTGAAGCGACCAGCAGTTTTGGCAAACGCAGTATCCTGAACGTACAGTTGCGGAGTCCCCACAGCGGGACCGATTTCAGGGCCAGCCAGGGCACGCCGGTAAAAGCACCCAACGTGGGAAGAGTTGTGCTGGCTTCTGATCTTTATTTCTCAGGGAAAACGGTTATTCTGGATCATGGTCTAGGACTCTATTCCTATTTCGCCCATCTTTCCGGTCTGGAGGTGCGGGAAGGAGAAATGGTTTCTCGAGGGAATCTGATCGGTTATGTGGGAGCCACGGGGAGGGTCACCGGGCCTCACCTTCACTGGACCGTTCGACTGGCCGAAACACGGGTAGATCCGCTTTCATTGATGGCGGTGCTGGAGACCCGATAGCTCCTGCCGGCAGTTTTTTCAGCCACCAAGCAACCGGGAGACACAAGCCTGCAGTGAACCTAAATCACAGCAAGAAATATCTTACTGAATAAGGCGTATCACAAAACGTATACAGAATAAGAATTGAAGCTGGGATTCATAAGGGGGAATGTGATGTCAAAGGGAAATGGGTTGCAAAGGGAGGAGCTCTTCAAGCAGATCGTGGGGGCTTTGAATGAGATGCCCGATCTGTTGCGTCGTACCTTTGTTCTTCGCCACTACAAGGGGCTCTCTGAGAAGGAAATTGCGGTGAAAGTTGGCGTGAAGGCGGAGGAGGTTTCCCCTCTCCTAAGGCGAGCCGACGAGTTTCTGTATGAGAAGGTGGCCTCCTAGCCGGGCTAGATCACGTCCTCTTTCAGCTCTCGCAGCAGTTCTATACTTTCCTCTTCATTTTCTTCTCGCACCTGGATCGAGACGGGACCGACCAGTGGGTTGTATCCAACTCCCACGCGGCCGGCACCGAAAAGATCCTGTATTCCCTCCCCTCGGGCATAGTATTCGATGCCCGCCTCCTCCAAGATAGATTTCGCCAAGGCGAGAATGGCGGGGTCTCCCGTTTCGAAAACGGAAACGAGTGTCAGATCCAACTGGGGCTCAGTCTCCTCCGGTCTGTCGGGAGAGTGTGAAACCAGGGACACCTGGCAATCAGAGCATTGGGTGAACCCGTCTCTATACTGAGCTCCACACTGGGGGCAAAATATCACTGGCTCATATCTCCATTCCAAACAAAGCAACTGTAGCGAACTACTAACACGGTGTCTATAATCCAAGCCAGAATGTGGAGGGAAAAGCTATGTCGGAGAAAGTAGTTAAGAGCGACGAAGAGTGGCGCGAGATCTTGACTCCGGAGCAGTATCACATCACACGTGAGAAGGGCACGGAGCCGCCCTTTAGCGGGAAATACGGCCAGACGAAAGCGGCGGCGGGTGTCTACCAGTGTGTGGCCTGCGGTCAGGGGCTTTTCGATTCCAGGCACAAATTCGATTCCGGTACTGGCTGGCCGAGTTTCTGGAAGCCTCTCTCCGAGGAAAGTGTCAGCTCCGAGGGGGACGAGAGTTTGGGCATGGTACGCACCGAAGTGCTTTGCAGTAGCTGTGGAGCTCACCTGGGCCACGTCTTCGAGGATGGTCCGAATCCCACGGGCCTGCGCTATTGCATCAACTCCATAGCCCTGAACCTGGCTGAGCAATCCGAAGAGTAGGGGTGCCCGGTCGAGGTGGGTAATCCCCTCCTCCGGAGGGGTGCCGCGCAGCGGCGGGGTGGGTTATCCATGCGCCAATATCCAACTCTCAATTTCACTCAGCACGCTTCCATATTCGTCTTCACATCCGAATCATCAAACCTCAGAAAACTCACACCCAGCGACTCCAGCTGTCGCTGTCGCGCTTCATCATAGCGGCCTTTGTCGTCGTGGCTGTCGCCATCAATTTCAATGGCCAACACCAATTCGCTGCAAAAGAAATCCACGATGTAGTTGTCAATGGGCTTTTGACGATCGAAGTCGAAGCCGCACATCTGCTTGCCTTTCAGGTGATTCCAAAGGAGGACTTCAGACAGAGTGCTGTCCTGTCTCAGACAGCGTGCTCGCGCCTTCAGTTGTGGGTTGTAGGATAGGATCTTTTTGCGGTTCATGCTGAATCACCCACCCCGCCGCTGCGCGGCACCCCTCCCAAGAGGGGACTACATCTGTAACGCATGAATTTGAGAATCTACGAAAATGAGCGTGTTCGGAGCGGCGAGGTGGATAATCCCCTCCTGCGGAGGGGTACCGCGCAGCGGCGGGGTGGGTCACCGTTAGCTGACCAACCAACGCAGGAGAAACCCAACCACCACCGACCAGGTAAAGTTCACCAGGGTACCGCCTAGGAAATATTTAGGATTTCGCCGAATGTCTTCGCTGCGTACCAGGGACTTGGCGGCAAATATGATCGCAAGGCTGCCTGCTTCTCCCGCAAGGATTAGGGTCAGTGCCAGAATGTTTTCGCACTTGCCGATGATCGTACCGACGTTAAACTGTCTCCACTTGGCCCGCCGACTGTCCTCTTGCGTATCCGGTTCTTTGGCGGGCGCAGAAGGGAACAGGATGAAGAAGCGCGTGACAGGGCCACTAAAAGCAAGAGTGACGATGTAACCGACCGCGATGAACACTAGCCGGATCCAGAAACCGTCGACTGAAAGCGGCCCTGCCAAGGTTTCCGTAGGTCCTCTCGACAGGAACAGCGAAAGACAACTGACCAACAAGAACGCATGAGAAAGTGTGTTCATTGTGACTTCTCTTGGGTAGAAACTTTACCCAGCCAGGCCTGCATCGCCCTTTCAGCGTCCTGCAGTTTTTCGTGATGGGCGCCGGCAAGTGCCTGTGAGACCGCCTGCTGGCTGATTCCAAGACGTGCCGCCACCTCCTGTTGATTTCCCAGCTCTCGAAAAAACGTGACTGCGCGCGCTCGAGCTTCAGAGATCCCCGCCTATGAGGCGATCAACCGTAACGGGGAGCTGGGCAGCCGCATGCTGGAGATCTTGATGTGCAACGTTTCCACGCGCCACTACAGCCGCGTGATCCCCCAGATGGCCGACACGGTGGGAGTCAGCAAATCGTCCGTGAGCCGTCAGTTCATTGAGCAGAGCGGCCAGCAGCTGGAGCAGCTGGCCGAGCGACACTTTGATGACGTTGTTCGCGACCAGGGGTGAAACTACCGCCCCTTGCGGAGTCCCTACTTTCGTCTGCAACCACTGACCGTCTTCGCACACCCCCGCCTTCAACCACTTCTGGATCAAGCGAAGGATGCGCCGATCGGCCACCCGATGTTGGACGAATTTCAGGACCCATTCGTGGGCTACCTTGTCGTAGAACCCCCGAATGTCCGCATCCACAATCCACCTCACCGGCCTCCGCTCGATCGCCACATTCAGCGCATCCAGCGCCTGATGCGGCCCACGTCCCGGCCGAAACCCGTACGAGAATCCCAGGAAGTCCTCCTCGTAAATCTGTTCGAGGACCCTCACCACCGCCCGTTGAACGATCTTGTCCTCCAGTGCGGCGATGCCCAGCGGACGTTGCCGCCCGTCGGCCTTCGCTATGTAGACTCGTCGCGAGGGCTGAGCCCGGTACGTGCCTCGATGGATACGCCCATGAAGATCGGCCAGCCGATTCTCCAGGTCCTGCTTGTACTGCCTCCATGTCACCTCGTCCACTCCGGGTGCTGCCTGCCGCTGAAGTGCACAGAAGCACTCCCGAAGAAACGGTATCGTCACATGATGAAGCAAGGCCGTGAAGCGAATCTTCTTATTCCGTCTCGCGGCTTCGCGTACTCCCCGCCATCCCTGGGACATGCCTCTCCCGCTCTGAGTCAGGGACATGTGGGATGACGAGGAGTTCTCCTTGGCCTCCGGCCTTCCCTCCCCAGCCTCCGCCGCGGATGACGGGTCCACTTTGTTCGGCTGGTTCATCGGTACTACTCCGGAGTCCGACTCCTCCGCAGCGTGCGTGACCGGCGTTCGGCCTTGCGCCTTCCCGGTCCGGCCTGACTCCCCCTGGACTCAGGCACTGCAGAGGTCTCCCGGTTCTCGTGCATGCAGTTTCTCAGCATGCCTGGGGTCATCGACTACGCAGGGCCGTAACGGGAACTCGCGTCTATCGCTCCCGCCCGTGTTGCCTTCCCCATATGTGCACAGGGTCGGCGCCCCGAATTTCCCATTTTCGAAGCTCATTAGCCCAGCCCGCTGATGCCTCTGTTTACGCTTCGACTGCCGCCTCACGGCGACCGTCGCAAAACTCGAGGTCAGGATGGTTCGCTACTCCTTTCCCGTAGGACTCTCTCATTCCCTACTGCATGCCGGTTTATCCCGGCGCACGCACACTTCGGGCACAGTGATGGTGTAGATCAGTACAGGGTTCAGCGCTTTCAGCCCCGCGGATAGCCAAACCAGCTCGATAGGTCTCATAAGCCTTTTCGTGAAGCTAACATCATGGCTCCTCTGTCCCCACAACACCCTCGGGAAATTGACCACAAGGCTCATTCTGTAGCTTGGACGGATGTACATCTCACGTTTTCAAATTAACAACTACAAAGGTTTCTTTCAGTCAGAGACGTTGGACCTCAAGACCGGGTTCAATCTGATAGTTGGCCCCAACAACGCGGGCAAAACGGCGCTTCTTGAAGCGTTGACTTTGGGCTTTACTAACAAGCCACATCGCAGCCTGAAGACACTCCCAAGTGTTAACTCTAAATCAATGCCGAGGTCTTGGGCTGATTTGTCATTCACGCTAAGTGGACAAGAGCTGAGTAATTTGGTCTGGACCTTAGCCTAACTTCCGCGGTCCGCTGAGGGATTTTCACCTATTTTGCCTGCTCGGCGTCGGCAAGTCGTTTGTTTTCAGCGAGCGTCTTTCTGGATTGGCCAAATAGTGACTAATATGACTAAGTATAGCACTGGATATGCCAGGTTTATATGGTATATGTAGTGATGAATGTACATCCGAAAAACCAGTCGCATCTACAAGGGCAAGGAATACGCGAACTACCTGCTGGTGGAGTCGGTTCAGACCCCCAAGGGACCGCGCCAAAGAACGATTTGCTCGCTGGGCAATCTGGCCCCGGCGCCTCGAGAACAATGGCGGGCCCTGGCGCATAAGCTGGAGTCGGCCTTGTGCGGCCAGCTTCCGCTGGAAGCTCCCGATGAAAAAACCCGAACCCTTCTCGAAAGGGCTGGGCGGGGCCGACAGCGGCGAGAGCCCGAGCCAGCGGCAGAGCTGGTCACCGTCGATGCGGAGCGGATTGAATTGGAGCAGGCCCGGGAAGCCGGGCCCGTGCACGTCGGGCATCAGATGTGGCGGCGCTTGGGGATGGGCGAGATTCTCAGGCGTGCGGGCTTGTCGGAGCGCGCCTGCCGGTTGAGCGAAGCGATGACGCTCAACCGGCTGATCTGTCCGCTTTCGGAACGGGCCATGCCCGACTGGGTCCGTGGCACCGCGGCGGGGGACATTCTGGGAGAGGACTTCCGCCCGCTGCAGGAGGATGCGCTCTATCGGAACCTGGATCGGCTACATCCGAATCGAGAGCCGATCGAGCGGGAGCTCATGGAGCGGGAGAGAGCGCTTTTCAACCTGCAAGAGACGGTCTATCTCTACGACCTGACGTCGACCTACTTTGAGGGTCAGGCGGAAGCCAACCCCCAGGCGAAGCGGGGCTACTCGCGCGATAAGCGTCCCGACTGCAAGCAGGTGGTGGTGGGACTGGTGCTGGATGGGGAGGGGTTTCCGAAGGCCCACGAGGTGTTTGACGGAAACGTGCAGGACCGTGCCACCGTGGATCAGATGCTGGATGCGTTAGAGAGACGGACGGGCCAGAAAGTAGGCTCCACGGTGGTGCTGGATCGGGGCATGGCGTACGAGGAGAACCTGGAGCAGATCCGGCAGCGCCAGTATCACTACATTGTGGCGGGGCGGCAGTCGGAGCGAAATGAATGGTGGGACGAGTTGGAGAAGGAAGACGAGTGGGAAGAGATCCTTCGCATCCCTTCACCCCGGAATCCGTTTCAGAAGAAGACTCGGGTCGAGATCAAACGGCGCCAGAAAGGCGATGAGATCTACATTCTTTGCCGCAGCGAAGGTCGGGAAGAGAAGGACCGAGCGATCCGGGAGAAACAAGAACAGAGACTGATCCACGACTTGGAGAAGCTCCAGGCCCGGGTGGAGCGGGGACGCCTGAAGCAGGAGGAGAAGATTCAGCAGGCGATCGGTCGTCTGAAGGAACGCTACCCCCGTGTGGCGCGCTACTACGCAATCCAATATGACGCGGAGAAGCGGAATCTGGTTTGGCAAGAGAGGGCAGAGAAGAAGACGATGGCGGAGAAGCTCGACGGCAGCTACGTGCTGAAGACGGATCGGCAGGATCTGAGTGCCGATGAGATCTGGCGCACCTACCTTCTGCTGACGCGTGTGGAACGAGCCTTCCGGGATATGAAGACCCCGCTGATGGAGCGTCCCATTTTCCACCATCTGGAGCACCGTACCCAGACGCACATCTTTCTCTGCGTGCTGGCCTACCACCTGCTGCTGGCCATCGAAAAGTACTTCCTGGATGAGGGAATCCAAACCTCCTGGTCGACGATCCGCCGGCAGCTGAGCACCCACCAGGTGGTCACGGTGGTCCTGCCCACGGCGAACGGCACCATTCTCCGCATCCGAAAGGGAACCACTCCGGATGGCGGGCAGCGGGACATCTACAACGTCCTCAGGGTTCCTCTGGAAGTCATGAAACCGATCAAGACCTGGCACGCAGCGGCCAATTTGTAGTGACTGAAAAAAATCGCAACCCAGCATCAACAAAGGATTTTGCTCAGCGGAGTGCGGAAGTTAGGCTAGGAGCCTGTCCGAGTAATCCGAATATCGACGGGGTGATTGTCTACGATAGTAGGCGATATGGGCAAGAAATTTCGAGAATGGAACGTAGAGCAGAGGTGGCTTTTACCGGCGTCGATTTTGGATTTCGTGGCGGAAGGACACCTGGCGCATTTCGTCCGGGATACGGTGAGAGGATCGCTGGATTTAAGTGAGATCCTGGGGGAATACGAAGAAGAGCGAGGCTACCCGCCTTATCATCCGGTGATGATGACAGCGTTGTTGCTGTATGGGTACTGCCGGGGAGTGTATTCGTCGCGCAAGCTGGCGAAAGGTTGCGAAGAGCGAGTGGACTTCATGGCAGTAACGGGGATGCAGAAGCCGGACTTTCGAACCATAAGTGATTTTCGCAAGCGGCACCTGAAGGCGTTATCGGCACTTTTCGGACAAGTGCTGGGATTGTGTCAGAAGGCGGGTTTGGTGAAGCTGGGGCATGTGGCCTTGGATGGGACGAAAGTGCGAGCCAATGCCAGTAAGCACAAGGCGATGAGCTATCGGCGGATGAAAGCAGCGGAGATCGATTATCAAGCGGTGGTGGAGGAGTGGTTTCGAGAGGCAGAGGCGGTTGATGCAGCTGAGGATGAGGAGTATGGAGCGGATCGACGAGGGGATGAATTGCCGGAGTGGGTCAAGGATAAAAAGAAGCGGTTGGAGAAGATCCGAGAAGCGAAGGCAGCGTTAGAAGCAGAAGCTCGAGAGAAGGCAGTGGCTGAGGAGAAGAAAGAATGCAAACCCAAGTATCGAGGAGGTCGTAAAAGGAGGTATCCAAGAGGAGTGCCGAGAGCGCAGGCGCAGCAGAATTTTACCGACCCGGAGAGTCGGATTATGAAGACATCGGAAGGTTTTCAGCAGTGCTATAACGCACAAGCTGCTGTGGATGCCGACAGCCAGGTGATCGTGGCCCAAGGGCTGACGAATGCGGCCACGGATCGTCACCAACTCATCCCTCTGGTGGATGAAATACGACGCCAAACGGGCCGAGATCCCATGGAGATCTCAGCCGACACCGATTACTGCTGGGAAGAGCCTTTGGCAGAGTTGCAAAGGCGAAAGATTCGAGGATATGTTGCCACGGGCAAGGTCAAACACAGTGAAACGGCTCTCCAGCCGCGCATGAAGATCCGGAAGAACGCTGCCTTAGAACAGATGCATCAAAGATTGAAGCGAGCCGGGCGTCGCAGTCGCTACCGGTTACGCAAGCAGACGGTCGAGCCGGTCTTTGGCCAAATCAAATCCGCCCGGGGTTTCCGCCAATTTCTGCTGCGCAGCCTGGAAAAGGTGCAAACCGAGTGGAGTATGCTCTGCACCGCTCACAATCTCTTGAAGTTGGCAACGGCAAACCGCTAAGAGTTGCCCGGGGTGAGTTCAGGCTCAGACACAAGGAGTCGGAAGTAGGAGCGTTAATCGCTAATAACCCGAAAACCGTACTCGGACAGGCTCCTAGCCCGGATAATGCATGAGGTGTCGTAACGAAGACACTTGTGTCAAGACACTCGTGTCGTAGCGGCGAAAGCACCGGCCGTACTGCAGAATACCTCCCAGCAGGGAGGAACATTTCATTCGTCAATTGTACGTAGGGAGGAAGGAGTAGTTCTCAGTGTACTCCATCATCTGTTGCGCAAAGTCGTCAGGGTACTCCACCCGTACATCGATAATGTTGCCCGTCTGATTCGTAACGGGAACGAGCCCAGGGTTGATGAATCCGGAGTAAGGTGCCCGCTTGAGCTTCGCGTAGCGATCCAGAACCTCGCGGTGCAGGTCCCGGTTGACGCGGACGCCAAACTCCTCCACCAGTTTTTCGCCCGCTTCGTAGTCACCCGCGGACTTGATCCGCTGTACTTCGCGAAGCAGCAGCCCGAAGAGCTTGCGCAGTTTTTTATAATCGCTGACAACGAAGTACGTTTTGCCCTCCCTCATTTTCCTTTCGATGACTTTTTCGGCCTTCCCCCTTTCATAAACCCACTTGCAGATCATCTGCCGGTTGCGCATATGCGCTTCCTCGAGATCCTCAGCCGGCCTCAGACGAGCGAGTTGAACCAGTAGCCCGTTGCGGATATAGCCTTGGCAGGCAGCTCTCCCCACCTCCAGTGAGGGCATGACTCCGATGTCCACCAGCTTCTGGTCCAGAAGGTAGTACAGAGCGACCAGGTCGGCCCGAGCTTCCTCCAAGGTAGAAGCATAGCTCTTGAGCGTCTCTTTAGGTGTCCCGACCCCCGGCTCGATCTGTCCGGAGGCATGGCCGATGACCTCGTGCAGGTCCGTGTGCAGGTTACTTGCCAAAGTCCCGTATTTTCGTCCCAGCTTCCTTTCCTCGTCGCTGTAGGCAAACTCCTCCAGCACCCCACTGAACCTGTCCGCTTCGTGGTAGGCGTCGACGATGTTGCCCAGATTGAAGGACTTGGAGCCATGCTCTTTGCGAATCCAGTTTGCGTTCGGCAGGTTGATCCCAATAGGTGTGGCAGGTGATGCATCTCCTGACTCCGCCACTACAGTGATGACTTTGGCGGAAATTCCTGTGACTTTGCTCTTCCTATGGTGACTCAGCAGGGGAGAATGGTCTTCAAACCACTGGGCGTTCTTTCCCAGGGCATCGATCCGTTTTGTAGCTTCCATGTCCCGGAAAGATACTACGGACTCAAAGGCTCCTTTATAGCCGCGGGCGTCACCATATACCTCAATAAAGCCGTTAATGACATCGACCCGAGAGGCGGTGTCCTGCACCCAGAGGATATTGTATTCGTCGAATTGTTTCAGGGAGCCCGTATGATAATATTCAATCAGCTTTTCCAGCGCAGCCTCCTGTTCCGGGGTCTCCGCTACCTGTACCGCCCTTTTCAACCAGGAGACGATCTGTTCAATCGCTTCGGTGTACATGCCACCAAGCTTCCAGACCTTCTCTTGTAGTTTCCCATTCTCCTTGATCAACTTGGAGTTGAGACCGTGAGAGATGGGTCGGGGATCTTTCGAATCGATGATGGAAGTGTAATAACTCTCCACCTCTTTCTGGGTGAGGTCTTCGGCATAGTAATTGGCGGCGGAATCTTTAACCTGGTCCACCTTTGGATCCAGGTTCACCCGCTTGCTGTCCACGTTAGGATCAAACAGTATGGGGATTAGCTTGCGGATCAGATGATCCGCAGTCTCTCCTTCCTGCAGCGGTAAATTTTCCGCATCGGAGTCTCTGACCAGTTTGACGAAGTACTCCTGGGAGAACTCGGGCAGGATCTTGAGCGTCGAATAGTGATGATGGATCCCGTTGGAGAACCATACTCGCTTTGTATAAACCATGAATTCTTCCCAGTTAGGACCAGTCCGTTCCCCCTGGTAGGTTTGGAAAATGCTCTCCAGGGTCCGGCGGATGTACAAATTGTGGCGGTAGTTCTGGTCCCAGATGATGTCGCGGCCGCAAAGCGCGGCCTGGTAAAGGTAATAAAGCAGCTTCTTCTGATCCAGGTTCAGGGTCTCAAAACCAGGCACCTGGTATCGGAGGATCCGAAGATCTGCGAACTGCTCCGTTTGGTATCGAAACTCAGATTCTTCGCCTTTCATTGTGCCTTGGCGTAGCTCAGGATCCGGTTTTGTACATGCCCCGACCAAAGCCACCAAGAGTATGAGGCAAATGCGAGTAGCAGTGTGGCGAATGTCGAATCTCGAGCGTCGAATTCGAAGATCGAAGATCATGATTCCTCATTTAGAAGGCGCCCACGGCGTAGCGCAATTCCGACTGTTTGATCTTGTAATCATAGACAGCCTGGGCATACTCGCTCTGAGCCCCAATGTGTGCCGTCTGGGCTGTAACCAATTCGACAAAGTCGGATAATTCCATCCGATACCTTGCCCGGGCAAGCCGCACTGCCTCCTCCGCCTGTTTCACGATTTCTTCACCGGCTTTCACGGCCTGCATAGTTGCGACCAGATCATGGTAAGCGGTCTGAATTCCCAGACGAATGCTGCGCGACACATTGTCCCTTTTTGCCTTTACTTCGTCCAGATCCCTTCTAGCTTCCTCGATCTCGGATTCGAGACGTTTCCCGGTGAAAAGGGGCCACTTGAATGCGAATCCTCCAAAGAGCAGCTTGTCCAGCGTCAGCTCAGCGAACCGTGTCCATCCTCCACTAAATGCCCCCATAAATCTCGGATAACGCTCGCTTCGGGCTTTTTCCACCCATTGCTCATGAGCTGCGATGCGAGCTTCGGCGGCATGAAGCTCAGGACGGGCTTCCAGACCGGCTGCCAGCAGGTTTTCCAAGGCCTCGGGAGCCTCGATCTCGATATCTGGCTCCTGCAGCGAATATTGCCCGTCAGGACCCTCTATCCCCATGGCATGGTTCAAGACCGCAAAAGCCTGCGCGAGCCCATTTTGGGCTCGAACAAGATCAAGCTCTGCACGAGAGACTTCAACATGAGCCAGGCTCACGTCCAGCTTAGACCTGAGTTGGGCCCGGTAAAAGGCTCGAGCCTGCCGTAAGGTAAGTCTTCTTTCCTTCACAGTCTGCTGGGCGATCTCCGTTAACTTTCCTGCTTTAAGGGCACGGTAGTATGCCTTTCTCACCTCCAGAACGACTCTGGCTTTTTCAGCCAGAAGGCTTTCCTGGAAGTAAACGACCTCAGGGCGCCGGGCCCCTCGTTCGTGTTTGGTACGACCAAAGTCAAATAGATCCTGGTAAACATTCACAGAGACAGCCATATCCTCAGGCTTTGGGGAAGAAGCGAGTCCGTGAAGTCCGAAAGCACTGCCCGAACCCGAAAGCCCCTTCTTGGCGACGCCACCTACATCTACCTGAGGGAAGTAAGTAGACTTCGCTTGTCGAAGGCGGGCTTCGGCTGCTTCGATTTGATGCTGAGCCCTGCGCAGACGGGGGTGATGAGCCAGCGCGATCCTGACGGCCTCATCGAGGCTCAAGGGACTGCGCTCTTGCTGCACTTTCGCCTCTGCGGCGGCTGTAACCAGAAAAAGGAAAGGGATGAAAATCGCAACCTTTATTTTCATAGTTCTACTCTCCTCCCGATTCCAAAGGTATGGCTCGAACTTCCATGCTTTCGGCGAGTGATCCTCGTGCCGCCAAGGCGACAGTCTCGTTGCCCTGAAGTCCCCTGGTGATCTCAACTTTAATGCCGTTGTCAAAGCCCGTTTCCACTTCGACCTTCCTGATCACACCATCCACGACGCAATAGATAAATTTCTTTTCACCCGCTCCACGCAAGCCGCTGGATGGAATGGTAATGACTTCAGGGCGCTTTTCCAGTGTGAGCCTGACCTGAGCATACATTCCAGGGTGCAGGAGGCGCTCGCGATTGAGAATGTCGATTTCGGTCCTCATCGTCCGTGTGGATGGGTTAAGGGCCACGGCAAAGCGCGTTATTTTCCCTGCAAACTTTCTGCGGGGCAGCGCATCGACTGTGATCAGGGCCGCATCGCCCACGTCGACAAACGGGACCTCCCGCTCGGGAACATCAAGGAAAAGTCGAAGTTTCCGCATCGTGGACACTGTGACGATGGGCTGCACATTCTGGGACGTGATAGCTGCCTGAACAAGAGCCCCTGGATCGACAAACCGTTCGGTTACCACCCCGCTAAAGGGAGCTTTGATCTCAGCGTAAGCGATCAAGGTCTGCAAACGGTTTAGAGTCGCTTCAACCCTTCTGATCTTGCTGAGCACTTGAGTGATTCTGCTTTCAACAACCTTGACCCTTGCTCCCGCAACCCGGAACCTGCCCCTGGCCTCATCAACCGTCTGCTGAGGCATGACCTCCGGATCCTCTTCACGAACGGCGTGAAGTCTCTTGTAAGTAACTTCCTTGAGCTCATAATCCGCCTGGGCACTCTCAAGTTCTGCCTGAGCATTCTCGTGGTTCGCTTTCGCACTGCCTAGTTCCGCCTCAGTTTCCCTGCGCTGGCCGAGCATTTCCGGGACCTCGATCTTGGCAATCGTTTCCCCCTTCGTCACCCGATCCCCTATGTCTACTCTGATCCATTTCACATACCCGCTGACCTTGCTGTACAACGTCGTTTTCTCAAAGGCTTCGATGCTGGCAGGCATTGTGATTTGGCGCAGCACATCTTCTCGCAAAGGTTTTGTTGTTTCCACCTCCACCAGAGAGTGGGCGCGGAGATTTTCTATGCCCGTAGACTGGACAGATGTCGCATCCCCTTCTGCCTCGCTACGGCAGCCAGGGAAAACACCGATAGATGCCAGGACCAGTATTCGCCCGATCCCGCAAATTACGCGAGCGCACCTGAATCGCAGCGTTGAATCGGTGTCATCTGCGGCGGTTCTCGTATTTCGCGGGCCAAGAAATCTTCGCATTCCGTGCTTCGAATGTTGGGTTTTTTCCATATTTCGCCGCCGCTTGTTCCTTTCGACTGCTATTTCTTTGGCTCTTTATTCTCCTGCCGGTCGGGGTTTCCTCTTGAAGCTGACGTAGAGGCAGGGCACCACAAGCAGCGACAGCGAAGCGGCACTCAGAACACCCCCGATGATGGCCCGCGCCAAGGGGGCGTTGGCCTCCGCTCCTTGTCCTCCGATAGCCATCGGTGTCAAGGCAAGAACCGCGGCCAGAGAGGTCATCAGGATCGGGCGCAGGCGCACCCGAGCGGCATCACAGATCGCCTCATCCAGGGACTCACCCTGAGCCAGACGGCGGTTGGCGAAGTCGACGAGCAGGATGCCGTACGCCACAACGAGGCCGACCATCATGATGATTCCCATCGCTGCCATGATGCTCAGGTGAGTACCCGTGACAAAGAGCATGATCCCAACCCCGATCAGGCCCAAAGGTACGGCCAGCAACACCACGATCGGATCCAGGAAGGAACTGAACTGCAGTACCAGTACCAGGTAGACTAGAATTACCGCGAGCAGGAACCCCTCCAGGAACTGACCCAACACCTCACGCATCGTGGCCACCTCTCCGGACAGAACGTAGCTGTAACCCTTGCCGGCAAACTCGGCAGCGGAGACCTCGAAGTAGGCTCCGCGGTCCGAGCGCTTCAGGATCGGTTTCAGTTCCTGAGATACCTGCAGCTGCTCTTCGATGCCGGAGACCACCGAGCCGATGTCATAACCGGGCAGCACCGAGGCATAGATGTCGGTCACACGGGTGATGTTCCTGTGGTTGATGACGGCGGGTCCGGTTTTCCGGCTCATTTTGACGAGATTGTAAAGGGGCACCGGCGCAGTGCTATTTGCGCCCGTGACGGGAATGTCTCGCAGCGTCTCCATCGAAACCAGGTCAGCCTCGGCGTACTGCGCGCCGATGAAGTAGTGGTTACCACTGCGCTCGTCGATCCAGAAAGCAGGGTCGAACCCTATGCTTGAATTCGTGGCCGTGACCAGGTTCTTCATGATGTCCTCGACATTGACCCCGGCGAAGGCCGCCTTCACCCGATCGATCTCGATGTCGATGATCGGATAGTCCATACGCTGAGCAATACGGACGTCCGTCGTACCCTGCACCTGCGCCATTTCACCTGCCACGATTCCCGCGATGATATGCGAAGTCTCGAGGTTGCTCCCCGAAACCTGGATGTGGATGGGAGCCGGCTCACCCATGTTCAAGGCGGCGGTCAGCATGCCGCCGGTGTCGAAGGAGAACTCCACACTGGGGAAATCCTCACCCAGTGTCTTCCGAAGTCGGTCCACGTACTCGAAAGCTCCCGGCATGTCGGCCTTGTTCTTGAGCTGGACCAGCACGAAGGCATCCATGGGACCAGTGTTCGGCGTATAGGCGGCGGGCCAATCCATCAGTACGCCTATGTTGGTAATCAACATTCGAAGGTTCGAGTCTGGATGCCGTTCTTGCTGCCAGGGATCCGGCTGGCCTATCTCGTCGATCAGCCGCTGTTCGATCTGGGCCAGGGTGGCTTCCGTCTTTTCAATCCGAGTGCCTGAAGGCAGACGGACGAGGATCCGGAATTGCCCGGCGTCTACGGAAGGAAACAGCTCGCTCCCGGTGCTCCGCAAGAGGAGCACAGAGAGGACAAAGAGTACGGTAGCTCCGATCAAGACTGCCCAGCGCGCTCCCAGCAGCCTTCGCACGAGCTTCACATAGACCCACGCCATACCTCGGGTCTCGTCTACCGAGTGTGCCGAGCCATGAGCACTCTTCTTGAGAATGCGAGCGCAGAAAGCCGGCACCAGGGTGATGGCAAACAGGTAGGACGCACCCATGGCCAGGGTGGCGGCTAGGGCCACTGGGCTGAACAGATAACTGGCCATCCCGGAGAGAAAGATCACCGGCAAAAACACCACACAGAAGGTAACCGTAGAAATCAGAACGGGCATGGCCACCTCCTGTGCTCCGTTCAGGGCTGCATCAAATGGGGCCTCTCCCTCTTCGGTGTGACGGACGATCGCTTCGACGACCACAATGGACTGATCGATCAAGATACCGATAACCAAGGCCAGTCCACCGATCGTCATGGTGTTGAGGGTGGCCCCCGAGAAGAAGAGCCCCACCACGGCAGCGAGGATAGCCAGCGGAAGGCTGACCAGAACGACAATCGTTGAGCGGAGCCTACGCAGGAACAGCAGAACCACCAGAGCGGCAAATCCTGCCCCGAGAAGTCCCTCCAGCTGAAGCGCCCCCAGGGCGCTTCGAACATAGACCGACTGGTCCAACACCACCTCGATGGCCAGATCGCTGGCCTTGGGATCCATCTCTCTGAGCCGCTGCAGGATCCGCTCCAGGTTGCGCTGGATGGCGTCCACAATTTCGATGGTATTCGCTCCCGGCTGACGGTAGATCGGGATATACACCTGTCGACGGCCGTTGATTCGGACCACGTTAGTCTGGATCTGGCTTGAGTCTTTGACCTGGGCAACGTCACGCACCATCACGGGGGCCCCGTCCCGAATGGCGATCGGCATGTCGTTCAGCTCTTCTACTTGGGCCGGCATGGAATTGGCGAAGATTTGGTAATCGGTGTTGCCGACTTTCATGTTGCCCGCCGGAATGAAGACATTCTGCCTCTTCAGGGCATGAACCACATCCATGGGTGAGAGGCCTCTGGCTTCGAGCTTGCCACGATCCACATAGGCCAGAATTCTCCTCAGCTTTCCTCCGTAGACAGCGGGTGCAATCACGCCCTGGATGGACTGCAGGCGGTTGCGCAGCTCGAAGTAGGCAATGTCGTAGAGTTCCTTTTCGTTCATCCCAGGGCTGGATACACTCACCAGGCAGAGCGGCACAGACGCGGTGGGGTCAAAGGGCATCACCATGGGAGGGATCGTCCCTGGTGGAAGATAGAACATGTCGCTCACTGCATAGGAAGTGACCTGACTCATCGCAGTGTCCAGGCTAATCCCCTCTCGAAAGAAGTCCTTGACCACCGAGACCCCCAACATAGCCTTCCCTTCCTGGTGCTCAATGCCCACCGACTGTCCTGTCCATCGTTCCAGGCGGCTCATGATGTCTCGCTCCATCACCTCCGGAGGCATTCCCGGATAAAAGGTGATGATTTGGACCGCTGGTGTTTTGAAGATCGGCAACAGATCGGCCGGGATCTTCCAGAACGAGGTGATCCCCAAGACAATGGTCGCCAGTGCTGCGACAATGACCACGTAGGGATTTCGAATGGCCAGACGAATCATGAAACCCTTAACCCTGCGCCCTTCCCTCGACGATCGTTTCTACCCACTGCTTGGCGGCCCCCACCCCTCCCAAAGGAGGAGAATGACGGAAAGTGCTCTCTGGGGAGAGGATTCAGGTTCGCATTCCTGCTGACTCACACTACAATACTACTTTACTCTTTATGGGATGTAGTGAACAGCTTGGGTGTCCAAGGGAGACTGTCCCGGGTTTAGTTGAAAGTTGAGAGGCGGTTCGTCCGACCGACTCGTTAGAATCGGGTTGGTCAACAACCTTTTAAGGAGGAACCGCCATGAAGAAATCATATCGAATTGTCACCCGGAAGAACAGTCAGGGGCTGGCTGATTATCTGGCCCAGAACGGGCAACTGTTGCTCCCGATGGTGGAGCTGATCGAAGCCTCCCGGATGGCCATTGACGAGTTGATCGACATCCTGGGGCGAGCGAGCATGGAAGCGGTCTTGCAGCTTTCTGCCCGAAGTGTCGCCGGCGAAAAGCAACAAGGGCGCCCAGGCAAGCAGATCGTTTGGTACGGCACTCAGCCAGGGCGAGTCAGACTTTCGGAGCGGCAAGTGCGGGTTCGAAAGCCACGGCTGCGCAAGAAAGGCCAAGGTCGAGGCGGGGAGGTGGAGATCCCCGCCTATGAGGCGATCAACCGTAACGGGGAGCTGGGCAGCCGCATGCTGGAGATCTTGATGTGCAACGTTTCCACGCGCCACTACAGCCGCATGATCCCCAGATGGCCGACACGGTGGGAGTCAGCAAATCGTCCGTGAGCCGTCAGTTCATTGAGCAGAGCGGCCAGCAGCTGGAGCAGCTGGCCGAGCGACACTTTGATGACGTTGAGTTTCTGATCATCTACATCGACGGCCTGGTCTTTGGCGAGCACCACGTGATCTGTGCCGGCGGCGTGGACTCGGAGGGCCAAAAGCACGTGCTGGGGCTGCGGGAAGGGGCCAGTGAAAACGCCGCCACCGCTACCTCCTTGCTGGAAGACCTGGTGGAGCGAGGCCTGGATTCCGGGCGACGCTATCTGTTTGTGATTGACGGCTCCAGGGCCCTGCGATGTGCCATTGACAAGGTCTTTGGCAAGGGCAGTCCGGTGCAGAGATGTCGTCGTCATAAGATTCGCAACGTGTGCGATCGATTGCCGGACGATCTGGCCGAGCAAGTCAAGTCAGTGATGCAGGCTGCTTATCGGCTGCCCTGGGAAGAAGGGAGGGTTCGGCTCAGAAAGCAGGCGGAGTGGCTCGAAGGGCTGCATCCCGATGCGGCAGCTAGCCTGCGAGAAGGTCTGGAAGAGACCTTCACCATCAATCGACTCGAGTTGTCTTCCTCCCTGCGCTTGTGTCTGGCCAGCACCAACCTGATTGAAAGCCCTCACTCTGGCGTGAGGATGCGGACCCGCCGAGTGAGCCGCTGGAAAGATAGCCAGATGGTGCTGCGCTGGGCCGCCTCAGCCTTCCTGGAGACGGAGAAGAACTTCCGGCGCATCCAGGGCTACCAGGACCTCTGGATGCTGAAAGCCAAACTCAGAGACGAGGTTTCTATGGACGCCAAACGAAAGGTGGCTTAAGATCGTGCTCAACCTGAACCGCCCTTCACTTTCAACTGAGTTTGGGGCAGCCTCGTCCAAGGAAGCACTGAGTGGTTCCTGAGTAGGGGCGCACAGCCGTGCGCCCCTACGGGATGGGACGGCTCCCCTCATTCGTAAGTGAATAACCAGTGAAACTTCCAGACCTATATGAGGAAAGAGTTCAATGAAAACTCTAACGAGAGCTCAGGTCAGGCTTTTGTGTCCGTTTATCCTGACTATCCTGTTTTTCCTGAGCGGTGTCTCACAGGACCAAAACTCCCCGGCTATTTTGCTCATTCTTGATGCCTCCGGCTCGATGTGGGGGCGTATCGAGAACCGAACCAAGATTGAGATTGCCCGCGAGGTGATCACGGACTTGATCCCGGACTTACCCGCTAATGTCCAGATCGGGATGATCAGCTACGGCCATCGCAGGAAAGGCGACTGCTCGGATATTGAACTGGTCGCGGACCTCCAGAGTCCAGGACAAAGCACAATTCGGCAGGCAGTGAAACGGTTGAACCCAAAAGGAAAAACTCCTATTGCAGGAGCGCTCGAAAGCGGAGGAAAACAGCTGACTGGAGCGGTCGGCAGGAAGAGCATCGTTCTCGTGAGCGACGGACTGGAAACTTGCGGTGGCGACCCCTGTGCGGTGGTTGCGGCCCTGCGTGGACAGGGGATCAATCTGGTCGTTCACATGGTGGGCTTTGACGTCTCTGGCAAAGAGGTGGAGCAGCTCCGGTGTATTGCCGAAAAAGGGGGTGGTCGATACTTCCAAGCCAAAGACTCAGCGGAATTGTCATCTGCCCTGAAGACGGTCCGAGACCATGTCGCCATGGAGACTCCGCTTCCGCCAGACGAAGAGCCTGTCGTCGCTCCCAGTCAACCTTCCTCAACCCGGGTCCGCATTGCTGGCCCCGGCACGGTAAAGCTCGATCCTGCATCGTGGGTATCGATGCCTCCTTACTACTGGCTTCTGGCTGATGCGGAAACGGGGACCGAGGTCACCCGGACCAACCGGGACGAGATTCGCGTCAAGGCCGGGACTTACCAAATCGTTTGGCGCCAGGTTCAGCACGGTGCCCAGGACGTAGCACTGACGGCGACAGTCAAGGTCAAGAGCGGCAAGACCAGTGAAGTCCCCCTCGATACGGGCATTCAGCTGAAGGTCCCCGAGGGGGTTTTGGCACCCTACTACTGGTATCTTGCCGACTCCAACGACCAGGCGGTGGGCTGGTTCTACGGGACGTTGGGGCCTGCCCTCGTGCCGGCGGGAACATTCAAGCTCATCTGGCGGCAGACACAACATGGCCACACCGACCTGCGGCTGGCCGAGGCGACGATCCAGGCTGGCCAGCTCGATGAGACTGTGATTGGGAGCGGTGTGGCGGTTTCGCTCCCTGATTGGCTCCAGCCCCCCTACTATTTCTCGCTCAGAAAAAAAGACGGCTCCTCCCTTCGGATACCAGGGGCTGGAGTGCAGCTCGTCCCTCCCGGCAGCTATCAGGTTTTCTGGAGGCAAACTCAGCACGAACACACGGAAGTGCCCTGGGGTTCACTAACGGTGCCCGGGGATAGGCTGGTCCGGATGGAACTGAATTCCGGTCTGACCTTTGTGGCGGGTCAGACGCCCCCTCCTTATCGCGTAACCTTCTCTAATCTGGAGGGGGGGGTGGAAGGCCTCAATGGGACATATCTGGGGTCCCATGCCGCTGCCGCCGGGGCGCTACCGGATCGATCTGGAGCAGGTTCAACACGGTGGTGTGACCACCATCGTCGACGAACTGAAGGTTGAAGCAGGGCAGCTGCTGGAATTGGAAATGTAGTTCCAACTATGACGGACTCATTGTGGAATTGCACAAGAGATTCAGCAAACGGTATAGCCTTGACCTCTCTTATTGGAACTCATATCGGAAGTTGATATGAGGAATGTCGATTCAATCGTTTAGCTCTAATTCACAGCGAATTTTGACACTACGAAGACAGTCAAAAGGAGGCACGAGATGCCGCGAATAACCGTGCGTGACATTAGCCAGATGAAGGGCAAGGGCGAAAAGATACCGATGGTTACCGTTTATGACTACACCAGCGCCCAAATAGCCGAAGCAGCAGGGTTTCCCTTGGTGCTGGTCGGGGACACCTTGGGAATGGTCGTGCTGGGTTATGAGAACACCATTCCGGTTTCAATCGAGGATATGCTGCACCACACCCGAGCGGTGATCAGAGGCAGCAGTCGCGCTCTGGTTGTGATGGACCTCCCCTTCATGAGCTATCAGCTGACAGTAGAGGAGGCCCTTCGCAGCGCCGGTCGAGCTTTTAAAGAGGGAGGAGCGCGGGCTGTGAAACTGGAAGGTGGCAAGAGGGTTACTGACACGGTGAGACGTATAGTTGAGGTTGGTATGCCCGTGATGGGCCATATTGGCCTAACACCTCAATCGGTACATGCCTTTGGTGGTTACCGACCGAGAGGGCGGGTAAAGGAGGAAGCGCTTGAACTGGTGCGCGACGCTCTGCTGCTCGAGGAGTTAGGAGTCTTCGCCGTGGTGCTTGAACTCATCCCAGCGCCCCTGGCTCGGCTCATCACCAGGCGGGTCAGCATCCCGACCATCGGAATTGGGGCGGGCCCTTACTGTGATGGGCAAGTTCAGGTCTTCCATGACATTCTGGGCCTTTTCACCGACTTCGTCCCCAGGCATACTCGCCGCTACACCGAAGGCTTTGGGAGCTTTAAGAATGCGCTGGCACAATTCGTGAAAGACGTAAGCTCCGGCTCCTTTCCATCGGAGGCCGAGAGTCTGTCGATGGACGAGTCCCTAATCGAAGAACTGGAGGCTGCCTTTGTCTAGTTCGCGCGCGCGCGCGCGCGTGGTGAAGACGATAGCCGAGATGAGGGACGCCGTCGGAGACATACGACGTCCTCTCGGGCTGGTGCCCACCATGGGGGCGTTACACGAGGGGCACCTCGCCCTGGTACGGCGGGCCCGCACAGAGAATGCGACCCTAGCAGTAAGCATCTTCGTTAACCCGGCTCAGTTCGCTCCCCACGAGGACTACGGCACCTATCCCCGCAACCTGGAGCACGACCTGGCCCTGCTGGGCCGTCAGGGTGTTGACCTTGTGTTCGCCCCCACGGCGGAGGAGATGTACCCGCCAGGATTTGACACGTCGGTCGAGGTGGGCCGCATTGGTCAGATCCTGGAGGGAAAGTTTAGGCGCGGGCACTTCCGTGGCGTAGCTACCGTGGTTCTTAAACTGTTCAACATCGGCTGTCCAGACCGAGCGTACTTTGGTCAGAAGGATGGCCAGCAGTACGTGGTGGTGCGCCATATGGTAGAAGACCTGAACCTGGGCGTCGAAATCGTGGTCGTGCCCACCGAGCGTGAGCGTGATGGTCTGGCATCAAGCAGCCGCAACGCCTCCCTGAAGCCGCAGGAGCGGCGGGCCGCTGCAGTCGTCAGCGAGGCGCTTTTCCAGACCAAGGAACTTTGGAAGCGGGGGGTCAACGATGCCGGTCGGCTAAGACGGCGTGCAAGACGCATACTCAAGGCCGAGCCGCTGGTGGCGAAGATCGACTATGTCAGCATCGCAGACGCCGAAACCCTACAGGAATTGAAGGTGGCGGACCGAAAGGCGATGGTCTCTACAGCAGTGACAATAGGGCCGACGCGGCTAATAGATAACGTGCTTCTCGAGCCTCAAGAGGACCCTTCGCGCGTTGGGAGGAAGGATAAGAAGGATTAACCACAAAGACACCAAGGGCTTATCGAAGCAAAAGGAAATACTCCTGGTTTCCTTTCTGACCGGTGATGGGTGAGGCGACTTCTCCCCGAAGGGAAAATCCTTTGCTGAGAGCGAAGGTTTTGACTCGTTCGACAATCTCTTTCCGCTTCCCGGGACTGGTAATCAGGCCTCCCGGCTCTACTTCTTGAGGAAGGGCCTCGAACTGAGGTTTGACCAGGGCCAGGACTTCTGCTGAGAAAGGCTTCAGGGGCGGCAGAACCAGACGGAGAGAAATGAAGGAAACGTCGACAGTCACCAGGTCCACAGGGTCCTCGACCATCGAGGTATTGAGATATCGAACGTTGAGAGTATCTTGAAAAATGACGCGAGGGTCCTGCTGCAGCTTCCAGTGCAGCTGCCCTCTCCCTACGTCGAACGCATAGACTTTGCGCGCACCGTGCTGGAGCAGGCAGTCCGTAAATCCACCTGTGGAAGCACCCAGATCCATACAGATCCTGTCCTCCACCTGGACCTGTAACTGGTGTAAGGCTGCTTCCAGCTTGAGACCTCCGCGCGACGCATACTTTTTGGGGAGCTCTTTGATGCGAATTCCGCTGGCCGGATCGACCTGTTCGCCGGGCTTGTCCACCCTTTGTTCTTCAACAAGGACAAGGCCGCTCAGGATGATTGCTGTTGCTTCTTTACGATCTGCAGCAATTCGCCTTTGGACGAGGAGATCGTCAAGTCTCGTTTTTCCCATTGGATCTCCTGCAGGAACTGGGTGATCCGGCTGTAGAGGCCATCTGCGTCGAGGGCATACTTGGCGAGTAGCAGAGCGCGAGGTCCATGTGCAACGAACTGATCCGGCGTTCCAATACGAAGGATTGAATTCTTGTAGAGCCGGTGCTTTTCCAAAACCTCCCAACAGGCACTGGCAAAGCCGCCGTGGATAATTGCTTCCTCGGCAAAGACCAGGGTCTCGAAACGGCGAGCCGTCTGGCAGATCAGTTCCTCATCCAGAGGCTTGATGAAGCGAGCGTTGACGACGTGGGAGCTGATCCCATCCTTAAGGAGGCGGTCGGCGGCGTGCAAACAGGGGTGAACCATAGTGCCCACGGCAATGATAGCGAGGTCACTACCCTCACGGACCACCTCTCCCTTGCCAATGGGGAGCAGTTGAATCTGCTCCTCCATGGGCACACCCGGCGCCGAACCGCGAGGGAAGCGCACCGCGGCTGGATGAGGGTGCTCGATGGCAGTCTTGATCATGTGTTGGAACTCGTTTTCGTCCTTGGGCGCCATCACACACATATTGGGAAGGCACCGCAGATAGGCACAGTCGAACACGCCATGGTGAGTGGGTCCGTCTTCGCCAACCAGGCCGGCACGATCCAGGAAGAAAGTCGTGCGCAAATCCATGACGCACGTATCATGGACAATTTGATCGTAGGCTCGCTGAAGAAATGTCGAGTAGATAGCACAAACCGGCTTGTATCCCTCCGTTGCCATGCCGGCGGCAAAGGTCACCGCGTGCTGCTCGGCGATTCCTACATCAAAACATCGGGCCGGATGCGCCTTTGCGAACTTGTCCAGACCCGTGCCTCCCGGCATGGCTGCCGTAATGGCCACAATCTTCTCATCCTCCTCGGCCAGCCGGATCAGGGTCTTGGCAAAGACGGAGGTGTAATTGGGCACCCTGGAGGGCGGTTTCAGTGGGGCAGCTGTCTTGACGTCAAAAGCAGAAGGTCCGTGCCACTTTACTTGATCCTTCTCTGCTGGAGGATACCCTCTCCCTTTCGTGGTAAGGATATGCAAAAGGAGAGGGCCTTTTTTGTCCCGAATCTCCAGCAAATGGCTGACCAGAGAGTGGACGTCATGTCCGTTGATCGGGCCGTGGTACTCGAATCCGAGTTCTTCGATGAGCAAGCCAGGAATGGCATAGGTTTTGAGCGCGTCCACGATCTGCTTCGTCGTCTTGTACATCCGGTCGCCCACGGCCGGAATGTGGTGCATCCACTGCTCGACGTCCTTCTTGATGCGGAGATAAGCCTGACCGGCTACGATGCGCTTGAGGTGACCAGCCAGCGCGCCCACATTGGGAGCGATGGACATTTCATTGTCATTAAGGATCAGGATCAAATCCTTTTTCAAGTAGCCTGCCTGGTTGAGTCCCTCCAGCGCAAGACCACCTGTTAGCCCGGCATCACCCACCACCGCGACCACGCGAAAATCTTCCCGGCTCAGGTCGCGCGCGGTTGCAATTCCCAGACTGGACGAAATCGAGGTGCAGGCATGGCCGGCTCCAAATACATCGTAAGGGCTCTCCTCGCGATAAAGGAAAGGCGCCAGCCCTTCGTACTGGCGAATGGTGTGGAAACGGTCTCTACGACCGGTAAGGATCTTGTGACCATACGCCTGGTGTCCCACATCAAACACGACTCGGTCGCGGGGAGTATCAAAGACGTAGTGGAGCGCGACACACAACTCTACCGCGCCCAAACTGGCTCCCAAGTGGCCTCCAATCTTGCTCACGCACTGGATGATGTAATCTCGAACCTCATCTGCCACCCGGGGTAATGCTTCCAGCGGAACCTTTCTGAGATTCTCCGGACTATCGATGTTCAATAAGTATTGATATTTCATCTTCGCTCCGGTCTAAGAGCTTCGTGTCGAGATAAAGCAGGCAAGCTCCTTTAGAATTGTACCTTGAGAATCAAGAAACGCAATTTCTTCCCCAGCATTGTCTATCAGTCGAGTGACCATTGTTCGACTGGTCTGTACACCATAGAGCGCCGGATAAGTAGCCTTGTGCCTGCTGCTGTCTCTGCCTGAGGCCTTTCCTAGTTCCGTGGATGACCCCTCCACGTCCAAAATGTCATCGACAATCTGGAAGGCAAGACCGATGCTCGAGCCAAAGGCGCCCAGCCTCCGACACGTCTCCTGGGAGGCTTCCGAAAGCAGCGCAGCACAGTACACGGAAGCTTCGATCAGGGCGCCCGTTTTGGAAGAGTGGATATATTCGAGTTGCTCCTGAGAAAACGGTTTTCCCTGAGTGGTAAGATCCAAGACCTGTCCACCGATCATCCCCTTCTCGGTGCCAATGGCTCGGCAGATGCGGCGGATCACGGCGACCTTCCTCTCTACACTAGCGGGAGTTTCAGGAATTTCCACCAAGACCTGAAAGGCCAGCGTCAGTAATGCATCACCTGCTAGGATTGCGATGCCTTCTCCAAACCGCTTGTGAGCAGTCGGCCGTCCTCGGCGATAATCATCGTCGTCCATGGCAGGCAAATCATCATGGATCAGCGAGTAGGTATGGATCATCTCCAGTGCACTCGCAAGATGGATAGCCTTCTCGAAGTCACCTTCCAGGGCCTCGTTTGTCGCCAGAGCCAGTATGGGGCGAAGACGCTTTCCGCCTGCGAAGACGCTGTAGCGAATGGCCTGGTGGATCACTTCGGGATGGGCGTTCGAAGCAGGGAGGAAGTGGTTCAGATGGTCGTTGACGATCTCCCTTTGCTGGCGGAGGTATTCCGCAAGATTAACGTTTGGCCCTGGGGCCTGTTTCTTCAGGTTTGCCTTCTTCAAGCTTCCTCGTTCTCCATCCAATTCTCTTTTCGCGGCACTGAGGCCGCTGTTACCTTCCTTGGGAACCAGAAGGCAGGAGCCGCCTCAAAGTCGATTTTCTCAAGCTTTCTCCTCTTCCGAGCTGAGTTGAAAGGGTTTTTCAGTAATCTTACCGCCCTCATCCTTCATCAGGATTTCAACCTTTCGCTCCGCTTCGTCCAGTTTAGAGTTACAAAACCGAGAGATCTTCATCCCCTCCTCAAAAAGCTTCAATGCTTCTTCCAGTGACAGTTCCCCTTTTTCCAACTCCTTCACGATTGCCTCCAGCCGGTGCGTAGCGTTTTCGAAATCCTTATACTCCACGGGTTTTTTCCCTTTTTGCTCGAAATTGTCCGCGGGCCACCCGGATATCGATGGTCTCCTCTCCGGCTACCTGAACCGGATCCCGCACGATCTCTCCTGCTTGGGTAGTCACAATCGCGTAGCCACGCTCAAGCACGGCCAGTGGAGAGAAGGCGCCCAACTGTCGGCTCCAGCTCTCCATCGACTGCCTCCTCTGCTGTAGATAGAGTCTTGTCTGTTGCACCAGGTCGCTGTTCGATTCGCCAATCCGGCGGCGAACTGGTTCCACCAATGTGGGCACTGTCTTAACCAATCGAGCGTAGAGTTCGTCCAGGCGCTGGGAAAGGAACTTGAGCTTGCTTTCGGCATCGACGAAGCCGCGACTGCTTGCCAGTTGCTGAATCCGCCGGCGCATTTGCTGCAGCAGAAGTCGGAGGGTTTGTACGGCTCTCCTGACCAGGTCCTGCGTGTGAGTGAGCAGCTCAACTCTTGTCTCCGAAACGATCTCTGCGGCCGCCGATGGGGTCGCGGCACGCTGGTCCGCCACGAAGTCGGCAATCGTAAAGTCGACCTCGTGGCCGACAGCCGAAACGACCGGGATACGGGAGTGAAAGATCGCCCGGGCAACCAACTCTTCATTGAAAGCCCACAGGTCTTCGATGGAACCGCCTCCTCGACTCACAACGATCGCGTCGATGTCTCTCCGCGTGTTGAGGTACTGAAGCCCCCGCGCGATCTCTCCCGCAGCCCCCACTCCCTGCACTCTTACCGGAAAGATCAGTACGCTCACTCTATCGTTACGCTTTTTCAAGACTTTCAAAATATCCTGTACAGCCGCTCCGGTGGGAGAGGTGATGACGCCGACCTTGGTGGGAAGCAGAGGCATTCTTTTTTTGTGGGCCGTATCGAAAAGACCCTCTTTGTTCAGCCGGTCTTTAAGTTGCTCAAAGGCAACCTGCAGTGCCCCACGTCCCACCGGTTCCATGTGCTCCACCACCAACTGAAATTCGCCACGCGGAGGGTAAACAGAAAGAGATCCACGAGCGAGGACATCCATGCCATCTTCGGGCACAAACTTCAAATAGCGGCTCTGCATACGGAAGCAAACCGCCCTAATCTGCGCGTCAGCGTCCTTCAGGGTGAAATAATGATGCTGAGAAGGAGGAATCTTGAAGTTTGAGATCTCGCCTTTGATCCAGATGTCCCGAAACTGGGACTCAAGCTGAGATTTGACTGACTTAACGACCTGAGAAACGGAAAGGATCTGCCGCTCTTCGAAGAGGCTCAGTTCTTGCTGCATTCTGAGGATCCAGGGATCAGAGGCCCTCGATTACCAAGCGCTCCATCCTTGCAAAGCTGAAGGTGTACAGGCAAATCCTATCGTTGTTGTAGAGGGAAGATTATATAGACCCTCCGTTGGGGTGTCAAAAACCCTCATTGAACAACGATGGGATTCGAAATGATCCACGGTTTACCTTGCAGCAACCGCGGTGGTCGCGGAGGGTAAACCTCCAGGCGGTACACTCCAGGTTCCTTTGTTTTCAGGAAAAATCTTCGACCCGACAGTTCCCTATAGGTACTCCCGTTGCGGATGAGAACAAACCGTGCTGGGGACGGAGACTGAAAAACCAATCGGACTCCGGGACGAACCCGTGCTCCCATGGGAAAGACAGTGTCCCCCTCTTCGGCATGGAACGAGAATCCTGTAGGATCAGCAATTCTCTCAAAAGCGACGTAAGCGGATCCCCTCTTCATGGCCGCCAGGATATTTTTCTCGGAAACCTTCTGGCCTTTGGGCAGCAAGATGTGCGTGGTCACAAAGCGAAAAGTTTCGACATAAGGATCCAAAACTATGGAAAAGAGCCTTCTTCCCGAAGCGGTCTGAAGAACGATCCCAAGGCTGTGGTGGGCGCCGTTACCGGCGACTCCAGTGAGAGGGTGCTTCTGTCGAAAGTTGTCCCAGAGACGAAACCTCTCAGAATCGAGCGTCCAAACGTGGAAAAAAGAGAGGCCGGGGAAAAACAACTTATTGTAAAGAAACTTCACTTGTTGGTACCAGCTGCTCTGCTCCAGAGAACTCTCACGCAGATTGAACAGTTCCAGACCGGTGAAGCCGCTCGGGTCTACAGACCCCTTAAGGTGTGTCAAAAAGGTGACCTCGTCGGCTCCACTGGAGAGAACGCGAAACGACTCGTCCTGGACCTCTTCATGCCCATAGATCGTGACCAAATCGGGATCCTGGATTCTCCCACACGGCTCGGTGTTGGGGAGTTCAGCGAAAAAGATGTAGTGATAGCCCTCGTCCTTAGCTGCCTGAATGATCTCGGGATATGTGACCATGCTATCTCCTTCTACCGCCCTGTGAACATGAAAGGCTCCCCTCAGATCCTGAAAGGGAGCAGCTATGTGCCCATCTTGCCGAGGAAACTCCTCAAGATACCTGCGTACCTGGTAGCTCTCCATGAGCGAATACAGACAGGGCAGCTGCAGTAAGACGAGAAGCACGAGCAACCACTTCACTAGCCTCATGGAGCTCATTATAGTCTTTCCCGTTCCTTCCCTTTTCTTTATCATGGCTTTATGGCTTGGTTTCAGAGGGGAAAAAGACCACTGCAGGCACCCCGCAAGGAAGAAAGGCGGGTCCGCACGGAAGGCCTTTTTGTCAAATGCGAGGATTGTAAGGGCATTGTCTGGAAGAAGGAGCTCGAAAACAACTTGTCTGTTTGTCCAAAATGCCGGTACCACTACAAGATCACCGCTAGTCAGCGTCTGGAATTTCTACTGGACGAAGGGCAGTACGAGGAATTTGATGCACACATCCGTTCTTCCGATCCTCTGCATTTCGTTGACAAGAAGAGCTATAAGGAGCGACTGGAGCAGTCTGAAAGAGATTGTGGCGTCAATGAAGCGGTTATCGCCGCGCAGGGATTACTGCATGGCTATCCTGTCATTTGTGCCTCCATGGAGTACGGCTTTATCGGCGGCAGCATGGGGTCGGTGGTGGGGGAAAAGATCACCCGCTGCATCGAACGGTCGCTTGGGGAGGAAAAGCCCTTAATCATTGTCTCGGCCAGCGGAGGAGCCCGTATGATGGAGGGAGTCCTGTCACTCATGCAGATGGCAAAAATCAGCACTGCCTTGGCTCGGCTGCATGAACGGAGTGTGCCTTACATTTCACTATTGACCGATCCTACAACGGGTGGAGTTACGGCGAGCTTCGCTATGCTGGGAGACCTGAACATTGCTGAGCCGAAAGCTTTAATCGGCTTTGCTGGTCCGCGCGTCATCGAACAGACCATCCGTCAAAAGCTACCCGATGGGTTTCAGCGAAGCGAGTTCATGCTGGAACACGGCATGCTCGATGCTGTTGTGGATCGCCACGACTTGCGCGAGTTCATGGCCGACTCGCTTTCCTTCATGATCGGCTGACCGGCTGACCAAGCTGACAAAAAACGTCTGAAAAATGACGGCGGGCGGCGGGTGACTAGTGACCAGTGACTAGTGACCAGTGACTACCCCATGAACTACACTCAGTGCCTCGCCTATCTTGAGCGGCTAGGCAACGAAGTGGAGACGATGAAGTTCGGGCTGGAGACAACCCGAACCCTGCTGGGCGCGTTAGGCGGCCCGCATCGGAAATACCCCTGCCTGTTGATCGGCGGAACGAACGGCAAAGGTTCGGTAGCTCACTTTCTCAGCTCCATCTCTTCCTCCTGCGGCATTCGCAGTGCCCTGTACACTTCCCCCCACATGGTGAGACTCGAGGAGCGCTTTTGCGTGGGCAGCCAAGCCATCGAACCCGAAGTGTTTGCCCACTACTTGACGCGCACTGTCCAGACCATCGAGCGACTGAGGTTTCCCGCCCATCCCACCTATTTCGAAACCCTGACCGCAGCCGCCCTGCTCTGGTTTTCGGAGCAGGAAGTAGAAATTGCCTTTCTGGAGGTGGGAATGGGAGGACGGTTGGACAGTACCAATGTGGTAGCTCCCATTCTTTCCATCCTGACCCCAATTGGGCTGGACCATCAGAAGTTTCTGGGCCACACGATCGAAGCCATCAGCGGTGAAAAGGCGGGAATTCTGCGGGAAAGAAGACCTGCTCTTTTGGCTCCACAGAGACCAGAGGTTCAACAAGTACTCCTCGAGAAAGCCGCTGCAAAGAGGTCTCGCGTCGTCGAATTGAAGGCCGAGGAAATTGAATGTCTGGGTTCAGACGAAGGAAGGTATCGCTTCCGGTTTCATGGCTTCGAGTGCCCGCTTCGACTCTACGGAAAACACCAGCTGGTAAACGCGGCTCTTGCGATCCAGGCGGCGGAAATCCTTATTGAGCAGGGATTTCCTTTCTCCTCTGATGGCATCAGGAAAGGAGTGGCCGAGACCTGCTGTGGCGGCCGGCTGCAGAAGATTCGTGAGACACCAGCAGTCTTTCTGGATGGCGCTCACAATGTGGAGGCAGGAGAAAATCTGGTTCGCTTTGTCAGGGAGCACACAGAAGAGCCGAGAAGTCTGGTTTTCGGAATGATGCGGGACAAGGATGTAGCCCAGATGCTGCAGATCCTCAAACCGCCCTTTGACCGTGTTTATCTCACCAAAGCGAATTCACAGCGTGCGGCCACGGTCGAGCAGCTCAAAGAACTTCTTCCCGAGGGAATCCCAGTACCTTACCCTTTCGATGCCTACCGCAGGGCACAGGAGAGAACGGCTACCGTTGTCGTGACCGGGTCCTTCTACTTGGCAGGCGAGATTCTGAAACAGCTGGCAGCTGACCGGCTGACCAGCTGACCAGTGTGAGGAAGCCGCCTCAGCGCGGCGAATGGGGCAAAATCATTTGGGCGACACGCCCCTGAATCTGGAACCTCAAACCCGACCCGGAACTCGCTCTTCATTCAATTTCGAAGAGCAGCTCGCCGGTTCCGACCGTTGTTCCTTCCTTCACATTGCAGGTAATGACCCTGCCCTGTTTTGGCGCCGTGAGTTCGTTTTGCATTTTCATCGCCTCAATGACGACCAGTCCCTGTCCGACGTTGACTTGATCCTGCTTCCGGGCCAGCACGGAAATCACCTTTCCCGGCATTTGCGCCTTCACCGAAACAAGACCGGGCAGTTCGAGTTCGCTTGATTGCTGCAAAAATCGATCCTTTAAGCTGTAGACGTGGATGGGGAAGGTGCGATTCTGCCAAGCAATCAGAGTTTGATCCTCCTCTTCCGAGACCAATCCATCGTGGACTTCACCGTTGATTTCCAGAGTCCAGCTCCCCGGGCTGCAAGCCAAGATCCGTACCGGGAATATCTCCCCCTCAATGCAGACCTCGAACTGTCCGTTCTGCTCCCGGATTTCAATGTCGTAGGTCTGGTCAAGGTACCTGGCCTCGATTCTCATGGGGGACGTTTCCACCCGAGGGGGAGGGTCGGGAAGCGACCGTGATTTCGCCAGGTGTTCGACGGCCTCCGAAGGCCAGGGCTGGGCCTCGCGCGTGAAACATAGTGGATTGCCGCGGCTATCAAGGGGATCTCCTGGATAGGCGATTGGGCCATCTGTTCCACCAGGCGATGTTCTTCAATAAAATGCGTGTGCAGGTCTCCCCGCACGAATTGTGGATGAGATAGAAGAACTTCAAAGAAAGGGATCGTGGTATGGACACCTACCATCTGATATTCTCGCAGCGCCCTCTGGATGCGGCGGATCACGTACCTTCGATTCTCATCGTGCGCCACCAACTTGGAAATGAGTGGATCGTAGTGAACGGGAATCGTGCAACCTGCATAGACGCCACTGTCATTTCGAATACCTGGTCCCGAGGGTTCGCTCAGTCTGATAATCTTGCCGGGTGAGGGAAGGAAGTTATTGTTCGGGTCTTCAGCATAAATACGGCACTCGATTGCATTTCCGTGCATCTGGAGATCTTCCTGTCGATAGCGCAGCTTCTGGCCGGTCGCGATCCGGATCTGCTCACGGACCAGATCTACACCTGTCACCATCTCGGTAACGGGATGCTCAACCTGCAGACGCGTGTTCATCTCCAAGAAATAGAAATTCAGACTTGAATCAATCAGAAACTCGACGGTCCCAGCGCTGCAGTACCCGACCGCCTCGCCGGCGGCAATAGCGGCCCTCCCCAGTTTGTCTCTCAGCTCCGGATCAACGAGGGGCGAAGGACACTCTTCCACCAATTTTTGATGGCGTCTCTGGATGGAACATTCGCGCTCCCCCAGATGAATCAGGTGACCATCGAGATCACCCAGCAGCTGAATCTCAATGTGCCGAGGCCTCTCCAAGTACTTTTCAAGGAACACACGGGGATCGTTAAAGGAGGACTGAGCTTCACTTCGCGCCATCTGGTAGGCCGAGCGCAGGTCCCGTTCATCGACAACCATGCGCAGACCTTTCCCTCCCCCTCCGGCGCTTGCCTTCACCATTATGGGATAGCCGATCTGATGCGCCATGGTGATCGCTTCTTGAAGGGAGTGGATCTCGCCCGCGCTGCCCGGTATCACGTCTACACCGGCTTTACGCACCGCATCACGGCTTGCGACCTTATCGCCCATCACTTTCATCGAAGCTACCGAAGGGCCAATAAAGACAAGCCCCGAGTCCTCGCAGGCCTGCGCGAATTCCTGGTTTTCAGCGAGAAAACCGTAGCCCGGATGAACCGCTTGGCAGTGCGCTCTTCGGGCCGCACCAACAATCTTGTCTATGACCAGGTAGCTTTCCGAGGAAGGAGCCGGACCGATCTCGTAGGCTTCATCTGCCAGTCTGACGTGAAGCGCTTCTCGATCCACCTCCGAGTAGACAGCGACCGGAGAAATGCCGAGATCGCAGCAGGCGCGGATGATCCGAACCGCAATTTCACCCCGATTGGCAATGAGGACCTTCTTGAACAAGTTAGTGTCCTACTATGGGAGGGCATTCGCCGTGGCGCCTCTTCAGGGCTCTGACTGGATGCATGGCTCTCACCCAGGGCTGACGCCCTGGGCTATTGCCTGCCACTCCTTCAGAGCTGGCTCCAGCCTTTGCACTAGCCTGCATTTCTCATCACCCCTCTACTGCATCGGCGGAATCATCCGTCCTAACTGCGTTGCGCTCGTTCGGCCTCCTCGTCGTACTGCATGAGTACGTCTCCGGGGGCCTCGGTCGCGTGCCTTGTCAGGCCGGCCCTTCCGCCGCTTCGTAACGAGCAGTGATGAGAAATGCAGGCTAGTGCTCCTACAACGGAATATTGCCATGCTTTTTAGGAGGATTGGTGTCACGTTTGTTCATGCTCATTTCCAGTGCCCGGATCAGCTTCAGGCGAGTTTCTTTGGGTTCAATCACTTCGTCAATATAACCGCGTTCAGCCGAGATATAAGGATTAGCGAATTTCTGGCGGAACTCTTCCACCTTTTCTCTCTTGAGTTTCTCTGCGTTCCCGCTCCCTTCCAACTGCTTTCGATAGAGGATCTCCACGGCTCCCTCCGGACCCATCACCGCAATCTGGGCGCTGGGGTAGGCATAATTGATGTCCGCTCGGATGTGCTTGGATGCCATCACACAGTAGGCTCCACCGTAGGCTTTGCGGGTGATCAGAGTGATTTTTGGCACCGTGGCTTCAGCAAAAGCATACAGCAGTTTGGCGCCATGCCGGATTATCCCTCCATGTTCCTGATTGACACCAGGCAGAAACCCGGGAACGTCTTCGAAAACCACAAGGGGTATGTTGAAGGCGTCGCAAAAGCGAACGAAACGGGCCCCTTTGATGGAAGAGTCAATATCCAGCGTTCCTGCCAGAACGGCCGGCTGATTGGCTACAATCCCTACCGCAAAGCCGTCAAGACGAGCCAACCCTACCACCAGGTTCTGGGCAAAGTGCTCCTGAACTTCGAAGAAATGGTGCTGATCTACGACAGAGCGTATGACTTCCTTTATATCGTAGGGTTTGTTGGGGTCGTCGGGAATCAAAGTATCCAGGTTGGGGTCGACTCGGTTTGCCGGATCCGGATTGTTCTTGCGCGGTGGTTCTTCCGTGTTGTTGGAGGGAAGGAAAGAAAGCAATTCTCGGATTCTCCCCAGACACTCCTGGTCACTCTTGGCGGCAAAGTGAGCCAATCCACTGATCGAACTATGGGTAGTGGCTCCCCCCAACTCCGATTTGGTGACCTCCTCCCGGGTCACCGTCTTAATCACATCGGGACCAGTGATAAACATGTAGCTGGTCTTGTACACCATGAAAATGAAGTCGGTCAGAGCTGGAGAGTAGACGGCGCCTCCGGCACAGGGGCCCATGATCGCGGAGATCTGAGGAATGACGCCGCTGGCCAGGGTGTTTCGCAGAAAGATCTCCGCATAGCCTGCCAGACTGACCACGCCCTCCTGAATGCGAGCCCCACCACTGTCGTTCAGACCAATGAGCGGTGAACCCATTTTCATGGCCAGGTCCATGATCTTGCAGATTTTCTGTGCGTAGGTTTCGGAAAGGCTCCCTCCGAAGACTGTGAAGTCCTGGGCAAAGAGGTAAACCAGACGACCGTCAATCTTGCCGTAACCCGTGACTACTCCGTCTCCGGGAATTTTTCGATCCTCCATCCCGAAGTCAGCGCAGCGATGCACCACAAACCGGTCCAGTTCCTGAAAGCTCCCTTCGTCCAGTAGGAAGTCGATGCGCTCTCGAGCCGTGAGCTTACCCTCTTGATGTTGTCGCTCGACTCGCTCCTGACCTCCACCACTTTCCGCTTCCAGGTTCCGTTTCTGAAGTTCGGTAAGTTTGTCGTCCGGCATAACGGTCACTGAGTGATGGTCACCGGTCACTAGTCACCGGTCACGGGTCACCGGTCACGGGTCATTTGAGGTCAGCCGGTCAGTTGTCAGTTGGTCAGTTGTTTGTTGTCAGTGACCTTACTTATGGACCAGCTCGGTCCGTTTTTCCCAGTCGGCCAGAAATTGTTCCAGTCCGATGTCGGTGAGAGGATGCTTGAGCAATTGCTCCACCACCTTGTGGGGCATGGTGGCAATGTGCGCGCCCATCTTGGCGGCCTGAACGACGTGAATGGGGTGGCGAATGGAGGCTACCAGGACGTTGGTCTCAAAGGCGTAGTTTCGATAGATCTGAAGAATGTCGGAAATCAGCGCCATTCCGTCGCTGCTGATGTCGTCCAGCCTTCCCACAAAGGGGCTGAGGATATAGGCCCCATTCTTGGCAGCCAGAAGTGCCTGGCTGGCGCTGAAGACCAGCGTCACATTCACGCGGATTCCTTCCTGACTCACCACCTTGAGGGCTTTCAATCCTTCGCGAATCATGGGCAATTTCACAACGACATTCTTGTGAATGTTTGCCAGGCGGCGCGCCTCCTCGATCATTTTTCCAGCCTCGGTAGAGACCACTTCCAGGTTGACTGGGCCCTCCACCAAATCGCAGATCTCCAAGGCAACCTCCTCCAGATCGCGACCCTCCTTGGCCACCAGCGAGGGGTTGGTGGTGACGCCGTCGACGATTCCAAGGGAGACCCCCTGGCGAATCTCATCAATATTGGCGGTATCAAGAAAGAATCTCATAGCAGGCTCCTTTCAGGGCCAAAAATGGAGAGCTTGGTTCAGCTGTTGGCTCTCTGATCTCATCGCCCGGTTGCCACCTGTATGGTTTTCGACCCGGCGCTTTCGTTGCCCGACTTATCCACCGCCGTCACCTGAAAGTACCAGGTGACTCCCGGTGCTGCGGCTTCGTCGATATAGTTGTTGATCATAACCAAGGAAGATGACTTTTCCAGGAGGTCCGGGTGGCGGCCCTTGTAAAGAAAGTAACCCTGAAGATCCACCTCCTTATTGGCATCCCAAAAAAGTCGGGTTTTTCCCTCCCAAAATAAAGCAGTGAGGTTTTGTGGCACTGTCGGGGGAAATACATCCCTGGGAACAATCGTTAAGGTATCACTAAACTCGCTGAGAATCAAAGGATCTGCTCTGCGGGTAACCGTCTGTACTCTATAGGTTTGCGGCTCCCCAAACTGAAACTCTCGATGCACGTACTCGGTCTTGGAAACGAAATCACGGGAGTCCACCAGGTAACCCATCACCTGGGCAGGTTGCGAGCCGTCAATGTTGGCCTCAGGAGCGCGCCAGCGCACGATAATCCGGTCCTCGTGGACCTCTTCAGCTAGTTCAACCGGGGGAAGTGCAGCCACCAGAAATTGGGTACGGACGGCCTTCGAGAAGTCAGAGCGCCGGCCCTGTTTGTTGACAAAACGGAGGGCGTAATACCAGGTTCGATCTCTACCGGTTGGACGGTCTTTGAAAATAAATTTACCGCTCTTTTCATCTTGCAGCAAATCTTGAGGCGGAATGTGCGCAATAAGCTCAGCCTCGCCACCCGCTCCGATGGGCTCGTCGGCCCGCCGATAGATCTCAACCTCCTTGATTTCTGCTGCAGGGAAGGAAAACACCAGGTGCAGATGATCCGCAATCTGAACGAGCTCGAGATCCCGGGTCGTGGCCGGATGTTCGACCAGGGGGGGAAGAGGATCACCCACCTTGGCACATCCGCTGCTCACTACGCTCGTGGAAAACAGAACAACAGAGTAAAAGAGCAAGAGGGTGAAACTGCCGTTGTCACTTCCACTCCCACTCCCGGTTGACAATGCGCACCTCCTATATGGGCAGTCGAAATGGAAACGGCAGTGGCAATGTTTCTTTTGCTCTCAAAAATGGAGCCTCGACTAGCAATGACCGTCTCGATCCGAAGTATAATATAGGCTATCCGTAGCAAGCCCACAAGGTTTTGCTGCGAGTAGGCTGTTCAAAAAACCATCTTGGAAAACACCGACTTCATCATCATTGGGAGTGGCATTGCAGGTTTTCGCGCGGCGATTGAGCTGGGGTCGCACAATCAGGTGGTCTTGGTCACCAAATCTCGAACCAATGAGTCGAATACGGAATATGCCCAGGGAGGAATCGCGGCCGCCATGAGTGATGAAGATGAGATTGGGCTCCATTACGAGGACACCATTCGGGCGGGTGACGGACTTTGCACGGAGGCTGCGGTGGGTGTCCTTGTGGAAGAGGGACCTGGGCGAATTCAGGAACTGATTGAGTGGGGAACCCAGTTCGACCGCGAAGGTCTGAAACTGGCTTTCACACGAGAGGCCGCTCACAGCCGCAGGCGAATCTTACACGCGCATGGGGATTCCACAGGCCGAGAGATTAACCGGACGCTCATGCGAAAGGTACATAGTTTCGCAAACGTGAGTGTTCTTCCCCACTCGTCCGCGATCAGACTCCTGGTGGGGCCCAAGGGGTGTGAGGGCGTGTGCTATCTGGAGGAAAGAACGGGGAGGCCTCGAGAGCTTCGGGCACGCGCCGTCCTATTGGCGACAGGCGGTCTGGGAATGATCTACCGGGAAATGACCAATCCCGATATTGCTACAGGGGACGGATACGCCCTTGCCTTCGAGGCCGGAGCCGCACTTTCCGACATGGAGTTTGTTCAGTTCCACCCGACGGCGCTCAGACGGAAGGGCCTGCCCCATTTTCTGCTCTCAGAAGCACTTCGGGGCGAGGGAGGGCGATTGAAAAACGCCAATGGAGAGGCTTTCATGCAGAATTACCATCCTCTCGGTGATCTGGCCCCGCGCGATGTGGTGTCACGCTCCATCTTCGTCGAGGCACAAAAGGGAGGGGAGGAGAGGGTTTTTCTCGATCTTACTGAGCTCCCACCAGCTGCCCTCCGAAAGCGTTTTCCAGGTATCTATCAAACTTGTCTGGCCTTTGGACTGGATATTACCAGGGAGTGGATTCCGGTTTTCCCCGCAGCCCACTACATGATGGGTGGGGTCTATACGGATCTCTGGTGTAGAACTACCATCCCCAAGTTGTTCGCTGCCGGGGAAGTGGCCTGCAATGGAGTACATGGGGCCAACCGCCTGGCCAGCAATTCGCTCCTGGAAGGTTTGGTTTATGGGGCGCGAGCCGGTCTGGCTATGGCAGATGAGGCTAACGAATTCTCAATTCCCCAGGTGGTGACCTTAGCTAGGGAGAGCTGGCAGAAGCAGTACCAGGAGCATGAAGAGCCTGCCCGCAGAGAGGAGATCCAATCTGTGATGAGTGATCAGGTTGGAATCGAGAGGTCAGGTGATGGTTTACAGATCGCTCTCTCGAAGCTTGACGAAATCCCCTTTTCCAGGCGTCCACTCCGTCCCTCCCAGGAAGGCAACAGCCTTCTGACCAACGCTCGCCTGGTTGCCCGCATGGCCCTTTTCAGGAAAGAGAGCCGTGGGGCCCATTATCGAACTGATTATCCGAACCGGGATGATGACCACTGGAGACGGCGTGTCCTGGTTTCTTATGCTCAAACAGAAAAGCAAGTGATCTATCAGGCTTGGGAAGATTTAGAACAAGCACAGACAGTAGGGGCCACCAGCACATCCGCCCCAAGCCGCTAGCCTGCATTTCTCATCACCTCTCTACTGCATCGGCGTCGCCTTCACTTGAGCGAAGTGAAGAAATGATCCGTCCTGACTGCGTTGCGCTTCTTCGGCCTCCTCGACGTACTGCACGAGTACGCCTGCGGGGGCCTCGGTCGCGCGCCTTGAGAGGCCGGCCCTTCCGCCGCTTGACACGAGTGTCTTCGTCACGAGCGTGATGAGAAATGCAGGCTAGTGTCCTGTCCCAGGAATAACATACCATATGCTACGCTGGACACTGGAACCGTTTCCAGAAATGTGTTAAAATCCATTGGAATAAACGAGCTTTTTGAGGCTCAGAACATCTAACGTTTGAAAGCTTCATATGGGGATAGGTGGAGCGCTTCTCTCCTCCTCAAGAGTCCTAACAGGACACCCCCAAAACGCCCACCTGTCCCCTCCCTTCTTCCCCCAAGCTCGGATGATGCATGAGGTGTCGTAGCGAAGGCACTTGTGTCAAGACACTCGTGTCAAGCGAAGACAGGTTATTCATGGGCCACTACATCGTTAGCGATCCATCTTCGCGGCGCATTCGGTAAATGGTCGAGTCCATTTCGCCACCCAGTAGCAGCAAAAGACTGGAAATATAGAACCAGATCATCAAAACGAACAGGCCCGCCAGACCTCCGTACAGTCTCTGATAATCTGCCAAGGAATTGACGTAGAACGTGAAGCCTGTTGACCCAAAGATCCATCCCGATGCGGCGGCGACACCCCCAGGGGAAACCAGCCTCCAGGGAAAACGCCGAGCGGGAAGAACAAAGTAGACGATCTGAATTCCAAGGTTGAGAAATAGAAAAATCAAAGTCCAGCGCACCACTTGCCAAAGCAGCGCGTAAAAGGTTCCCAGGTTCAACTGCATCAGTGCCAACTTGATCAGCCATCCACCAAAGAAAAGCAGAACTTCGGATAGGACCACAAAAACCGATACCACGATCGTCACCAGTATGGCCAAGCTTCGGACTCTGATGTAGGAGCGGGTCTCCACTACCTGATAGGACTGGTTTAAAACGTTCGTCATCCCACTAAAACCCAGAGATGCAGACCAGAGTGCCAGCACAATTCCCACTGAAAGTACACCCGTAGCCTTGGAGTCTATTGAGCCCGTCAATTCGGAGAGTACCTCGCGAACCAGGGTGGAGGTTCTCTCGGGCAAGAAACGATCCATTTCGACCAGGAAGGGCTGAAGAGGATCCGTACCGATCGGAACAAACGCGATCAAGACGCTGAGAAAAAGCAGGAAAGGGAAAAAGGCAAGAAGGAAATAATAACTAAGCTGGGCGGCGCGGCCCCAGCAGTCATCTTGATTGATCTTCCGCCACAGGGCAAGCCAGAAGTCGCCCCTCACCAGGTATTGAAATGCCTGCAGATCCAGTCTCACGCAGGGCGTCCGAAGTCAGGGGAATGGAGGTTCACAGCGTCGGCAAGTAGGACGTCCGAATCACACGATACTGCTCAAAGCAACGCTGGCACTTGAACAAATGCTCGATGGTCTCGATTACCTCGAGGTCCACAAGCTGCTTCCTGGCCAGGCAGTGAAGCCTGGCTGACGGGATGTGACTTCGGACCCCTTTGGAAGGTGGGAAAGTTATCGTAAAGAAAATCTTACTGATTATAGGAGCATTCATTCAACTGTATCATAGCAGATCCCCCCGCGGGTCAATAGTCACGGGTCACTGGTCGCTAGTTGTGGGTCGCACAGTTCACGTTTTTTTTGCTAGCAGCGTTAATTATCTATAGCGAAAGCACTAGTCTAGTTCCCATCCGGAAACCCCTGTTTTTCAAGGGCTTGGTAAGTTCGTGGAACGTAGCATAGAGGCAACCGGTGTCGCTTTTGGAGTTCATTCTACCAAAGGGGCTTAGGGTTCTGTGAAAGAGTGCTGAGTGCAGAGACCTCAGCTTCGGATGAGCTCTGAGTGGATGCTGGTGGGGCGCGGGGCTCTACAACTGGAGTCGAGCCAGCACGACCAGATTGTAGCTCACGACGGAAAGATGCACGTAGCGCTGAAAGTGGGTCCAACCTTTCCAGAGACAGCGACTCAAACCAAAGACGCGTTTGGCCGTGGAGATGCAGCCTTCAATACCGGCCCGAAAGCGTCGCAGTTGCTTGTACACCCAGCTGGAGCGGACCATGTTCTCGATGGTCAATCCGCACTTCTTCGCAAAAGCCACATCCTGCACGCCTTCCTCTTTCGCCCATTTCAGGTTGTTGAGAGAAGCAAAGCCTCCATCGAAACTCGCTTGGCGAGGATAACGACCGTACAATTGGCACTGACGCCGCAAAAGAGGCTCGACCTGTTGACTGTCGGCGGGATTCCCTTGCACCAGAAGCGCATCCAGGATCAGGGAAGATTTTCCGATCGTCACATAAAGTTTATGACCAAAGATACTCTCCCGCGCCCCTTTTTCAATAATGTCGGTGTGTTCTTCAAAGAGCGAGACCACTTTTTCCCACGCCGGTACCTTTTCACCCCCAAGCACCCGCCGTTGTGTCTGATCCATCACTCGTTCCAGCAGATCCAGGTAGTGAGCCAGTGCTTGGCTGATGGGATCGCTCCAAGCTTCGGCCGACTGGATCGCCTCTCGGGCGTAGCTGCGCGTCTTGCCAGCTACCTGGAGCAGATCCTGATAATGTTTTTTGCGTCTTTCGCCCCGGCTGTTTCGGATGTTCAGCCAGCGCCTTTTGGCCCGCCTCGAGTGATCGACAAAAGCGACCGACTGGCGCTGGCTCAGACATCTCATAAGGCGGGTGAGGACCCGGATCGCATCGTACAGCAACTGGCTATCTGTAGGATAACGGATGTCACTTTCCACACTGGTTGCATCCACTCGGATCTTGCGCCCCTTTTCCAAACCTTCCTGATCGGCCCAACTCACCAACACCCGGTTGATCTTCTGCCAGGTGGAGTCTTCCATCTTGGAGATGTTCTCCTGAAGGACGCTCTTGGAGGGAGTGTACCCGTAGGGAAGGCGACAAAAGGTGCGGAAACTTTGCGAGTCGCTCAGATGAAAGGCAAGCTTTTCATAAGAAAACTGGTGCATCTGTTTGATCAGAGCACAGCGCAGCACCTGATCGGCTGTCAGACCTCCCGCACCGTTCCGGGCGCTGGCTTTGTCACACACATCCTGTAAAACTAGATCCGAGATCGAGGGATTCTCGTCCAGGATCTCGGAAATCACTCTCAGCTCTTTGGCGAGTTGATGATCGGGCCAAAGGGGAGAAAGGGGGAGTTGATTTTCACGGTTCTTCCGCATTTTTCAAGCACTCGGTTTTTCTTAAGTCTTTTGCTACGTGCTGCTTACAACAATTACAATAGCAAACGACTATGACAAAACCGAGGCTTGGAGATGCCCCTCTTCCTCTTTATTTCCAATGCTTTACAAGTCCACGGATGGGAACTAGTCTAAGATCGCATGGCGAAGGTTAAAGACTTCACAGATCTGGAGGTTTGGCGGCTGGGTCGCCAAATTCGGCATGACATCTACAAGATTACCTCAAACTTTCCGGCCTCAGAAAGACCCAATCTGGTGGGACAAATGCGCCGTGCCGCTGTATCGATGACAGCCAACATTGCTGAGGGATTTGGAAGGTTTTCATACCGCGAAAACCGAAGAGCTTGCCTAGTCAGCCGTGGTGAAGCATGCGAACTTCAGGACCATGCCTTAAGCTGCCTCGATGAGGGTCTTATTGATCACAACACCTTTGAAGGTCTGGAACGACAACTCGGTCTCTTTCTGCGGCTGCTCAACGGGTACATCCGATCGATCGGGACAGGACACGTAACCAGTGACCCGTGACCAGTGACCAATGACCCGTGACCACTAACCATTGACCATTGACTATTGGCCAATGACAATGAAGCAATGACCCTTGAACGAGTCATTGCTCGTGTAGCCGAATTGCGAAGGGAAATTGAGCACCACAACTACCAGTACTATGTTCTGGATAATCCCATTATCACCGATGAGAAATACGACCGGATGTTTCGCGAGCTGCTGGAGTTGGAGCGCGAGCATCCGGAGTTGGCCGTTCCAGAGTCGCCCACGCAACGGGTAGGGGCGGAGCCTCAGGAAAAGTTCAGCAGGGTGAAACATCTCCGTCCCATGCTGAGCCTTGGCAACGCCTTCAATGAGGAAGAGCTGCGCGCCTTTTATAAGCGGATCAGCAACCTTCTGGAGAGCACGAAGATCGATTTTGTCACCGAGCTCAAGATCGACGGCGTGGCCGTCACCCTCACTTACGAGCGCGGTCGGTTAGTCCGAGGAGCAACCCGTGGAAATGGCCTGGTAGGCGAGGATATTACTGCCAACCTTAGGACTCTACGAAGCATTCCCCTGCGGCTCCGAGCGGGCAAGACGGATCCGGAGATTGTGGAAGTTCGTGGGGAGGCCTACTTACCTCTCTCCGCTTTCAGTCGCATCAACGAAGAGCGTTCCAGAGAAGGGGAACCCCTCTTCGCCAATCCTCGTAACGCAGCCGCGGGAGCCCTCCGTCAACTCGATCCGCGGGTGACGGCATCGAGGCCTCTTGCATTTTTTGCGTACGGTATCGGCCACGCCGAAGGAAGCCCATTTCACACACAGAAAGAAGTGCTCAAAACCATCTCTCAGTGGGGCTTTCCGGTGAACCCTCACTATCACTCCCAACCGTCGATCAAAAGGGTCGTTGAGTTCTGTCGTGAATGGGAGAAGAAGCGAAGCTCACTCGACTACCAGATCGACGGGGTTGTGGTAAAGGTCAACCGCCTGAGCGATCAAGAGAGTCTGGGCTTTATGAGCCGGGAGCCAAGGTGGGCCGTGGCCTATAAATTCCCAGGGCAGATGGCCACCACTCGGCTACTCGAAATCGGGATCAACGTAGGCCGCACCGGAGCATTGAATCCTTACGCCATACTGGAACCGGTCGAGCTGGGAGGAGTGAGCATCCGTATGGCCACGCTTCATAACCAGGACGACATCCGGCGCAAAGACATTCGGGAAGGGGACGTCGTCATCGTCAAACGAGCTGGAGACGTCATTCCCCAGATTGTGGGCCCCGTCCCGGAGAAACGAACGGGAACGGAGAGAGAATTTGCCTACCCCAGGCTCTGCCCGGTGTGCCAGGCCGACATCAAACGGGAAGCGGGGGAGGCCATGGCCTACTGTACGAATCGACGATGTCCGGCCCAAAGCATCGAAGCGCTCAAACACTTCGCAAGCCGAGGTGCCATGGATATTCGCGGGCTGGGAGCGCAGACCGTGGAAAAGCTTCTGGATCTGAAGTTGATTGAAGATCCAGCCGACCTGTACTTCCTCAAAGCCGAAGATCTTTCCAAGCTTCCCAACTTCAAGGAAAAATCCGTTTCCAACCTGTTGAACAGCATTGAGCAAAGCAAGGGACAGCCTTTTACACGGGTCCTCTTCGCTCTGGGCATTCGTCACCTGGGAGAAACGATGTCGGAGCTTCTGGCTCGCGCCTTCCCTGATATCGATTCGCTGGTGGCCGCTTCCGAAGAGGAAATCTCCTCCGTTCACGGGATTGGCCCTGAGATTGCCCGATCCGTGCGGGAGCACTTGGCTGTCGAGGGAAACTGGACATTGATTGAAAAATTAAAAAGCGCCGGACTCCAGCTTCGCATGGGCCGTGAAACGCTTGTTCCCGAAGGACTGCTGGAAGGAAAGTCCTTCGTGATTACCGGCAGGTTGCCGACCTTGAGCCGAAAGCAAGCCAGCGATCTGATCAAGACGCGCGGTGGAAAAGTGATCTCGTCACTCTCCTCGAAAACAGACTTCCTGGTGGTGGGTGATCATCCGGGTTCCAAATACGAGAAGGCCCGTCAACTTGGAGTGCCTACCCTCTCGCAGGAAGGATTGATGGAGATGATGGGACTGAGATAGACGAATGCGACTCAAGGCCCCTGAGGTACTTCGTCACCTTGTGACCGCGAATTTCGCGGTTTGACGAATGACCGATTTTTCTGCTATGCGTTTGAAAGTAACCGCACCAACCAGGATAGATCTCGCCGGGGGGACCCTGGATATTTATCCCCTGTACGTTCTTGAGAACGGAGGACTCACGCTCAATGCGGCGATCAACCTGTGCAGTGAAGTGGAAGTGGAGCTGCGCCCTGACCCGGGAATTCGTATCGAGGCAGGAGACCTCAAACTCACTCTGGAAGCCCCCACTCTGGATGAACTTCACAGCAAGGGAAAGTTTGCACCCCTGGACCTCATTGTCCGCGTTCTGAAGTTTTACAAACCCAGTCGGGGACTTAATGTCTGGACGAAAACCAACCTGCCCCCAGGCTCAGGCTTGGGAGGGTCCTCTTCTCTACTGATCTCGCTAAGCAGTGCGTTGGTCCAGCTCGAGAAACTTTCCTTTACCAAGACCCAGATCATTGATTTCGGGGCTAATATTGAGATGCAGTCCATCCGTATTCCCACCGGAAGACAAGACTATTATCCAGCCGCCTTTGGTGGATTCAGCGCTCTTTGGTTTGAGCTCGACGGCATTCGAAGGGAGAGCCTCCATTTCTCTCGGCAGTTTCTTGCCCAGCTTCAAAGCCGGATGCTGCTTGGCTACACGGGTGCTTCGCGCTTTTCCGGAACCAACAACTGGAACATGTTGAAGCGTTACATTGAAAATCAGGATTCCACCGTCGCCAAAATGCGCAAAATCAAAGAAGTGGCCATGGCGATGCATGGCAGCCTCCAGGAAGAGGACGTCGAACAGTTCGCTGAGTGTTTGTCTCAAGAGTGGGATACTCGTAAAAGTCTGGCTGAGGGGGTCAGCACCCCTCAGATTGAGAGGATTTTTGCCGCAGCTGCCGAGCAGGGGGCTCTAGCCAGTAAGATCTGCGGCGCGGGAGGCGGGGGATGCTTTGTTACGCTGGTTCGAGAAGGTCGGCAGGAAGCCGTGAAGGGTGCCATTGAAGAGAATGGAGGTGAAGTTCTCCCTTATGCCTTTTCAGCCAGTGGCGTGGAGGTGGTCACTGAATAGTCGTGATTCGTCATTCGTCATTCGTCATTTTCGCGGCCTGAGGCCGCTCCTACCTTCTCATTCCTTGGAAACCAGAAGGTAGGAGCCGCCTCAGGCGGCGAATGAGGGGAAAAGCATTTGAACAACGCGCCCAAACTCGGAACACGGAACCTATTCAGAACCCCGTAAGCATTCGCAGGTGACACTTCACGAGTGCAACCGCTATAAGGAGAAGCAGGATCCAAGCCCCCATCTTCCGCCAGGGCGGGTGGGTAAGCTGGAACCCGCAGTGGGGACAGTAGGTGCTTCGCTCAAGGAGAGCGTAGTGACAATTGGGACAGCTGGGCAACTCCGTCATTGGTCATTCGTCATTTGTCATTCGAAACCCGGAACAGAATTTCAGTAACGACTGACCATTGACCAAACCTGAAATTCGAAATTCCTACTTCAGGGCCTCCTTCACCGCCGCCAGGATTGCGCGGCGCCCGTAAACCGTCGCCAGATGCGCACGATAATCTTCACTGGCATGCAGGTCACCCAGCAGTTCCACACCTTCCGCAGCCTCAGCACACGCCTGGGCAACATTCCGCTCGGTATGTTTCTGGCCCTGCAGGGCCTCTTCCACGGCGGTGGCCCGATAAGGCCGTGAGGCCACGCCATTAAAAGCCAGCCTCACCTCGCGGAAGCGCCCCTCTCGGACCCTGACCAGGGCTGCCGCTCCAACGAGCGCAAAGCCCGAAGCCTTTTGCGGCAGCTTGAGGTAGGCGGTTCCCACATTTCGAATGATGGGAACTCGAATCCGAGTCAAGATTTCTCGGGGCCCAAGTGCTGTGGTGAGCAAATCCACGAAGAAATCGGCTGCTCGAATGGTGCGACTTTTGCCGTCGGAAACCGTTCTCATTTCCGCTTCCAGCACCAGAACTGCTGCGGGATAATCTGCCGCTGGATCGCCATGCGCCAGACTCCCTCCGATGGTTCCCCGATTGCGAACCTGCACATCACCAATCTGGGCCGCGGCTTTCTGTAGAAGTGGACACATCCTGCCGACCAGCGGAGAGAATTCAAGGTCGCGATGCGTACAAAGGGCACCGATGGCGAGAGTACCCTTTCCCTGGGTAACTTTGCGGAGATCATTGAGGCGTCGAAGGTCAATGATCCAGCCGGGCTGAGTCAGTCTCAACTTCATCAAGGGGATGAGCGAGTGCCCTCCGGCTAGAATCTTGGCCCTTGCGCCGTGCCTTCTCAGAAGTTGGCTGGCCTCTTTCAAGCTTTTGGGAACCGCGTATCGAAACGGGGCAGGAATCATGACGCCTCCTTTTCCTGGATCAATCTCCAGATTTTCTGGCTGTTCAGCGGCATGTCGATGTGGTCAATTCCGAGAGGGGCGAGTGCATCGATGACGGCATTGGCAATAGCCGGAGTTCCACCGATCGTTCCTGCTTCACCGACACCCTTGACCCCCAGCGGATTCACCGGCGAGGGAGTTTCCGTACGGTCGGTTTCAAACCAGGGAATGTCGTGAGCCTTGGGTACGGCGTAGTCCATCAGCGTACCGGTGACCAACTGCCCGGACTCATCGTAGGTGGCTTCCTCCATCAGGGCCTGACCCAGTGCCTGGGCGATGCCACCATGGATCTGACCCTCCACGAGCAGAGGGTTGATCACCTTTCCGCAGTCGTCCACTGCCACATAGCGCACGATCTCGACCTCACCCGTCTCCCGGTCCACCTCGACCACGCAAATGTGAGTTCCATTTGGAAACGTAAAGTTCGAAGGCTCGAAGAAATAAGTTGCGGACAGTCCCGGCTCGGTGCCGGCGGGAATGTTCTTTGCCGTATAGGCTTCCAGTGTCACCTCCTGCAGGGAAGCCGACTTCCCATTAGCCCGGAATATGCCCTCTTTGAAGGCTACGTCCCCGGCGTTCACATTCATCAGCGCCGCCGCGATGACTTTGCTCTTCTCCACCAGGCTTTCGATGGCTCGGACCATGGCCGTTCCTCCCACGGCCGTGCCGCGGCTGCCAAAGGTGCCAATGCCGTACTGCACTATCGCGGTATCCCCGTGGATCACCGACACATCGTTGAGACCGACTCCCAACATGTCGGCAGCAATCTGCGCGAAGGAGGTTTCCTGGCCCTGCCCGTGGGGAGAGGCACCCGTCAGCACGGTCACCTTGCCGGTCGGCTCTATTCGCACCGTGGCACTTTCCCAGCCGCCGACAGGCATGGCCGGAGAAGGTCCCATGGCACAGATCTCCACGTAGGTGGAAAGGCCGATTCCCAGCAATCTTCCCTGCTTTCGCAGTCGCTTCTGCCGTTTTCTCAGCTCTCGGTAATTTGCGATCTTGAGGGCACGCTTCAAGGCCGCGTCATAATCGCCGCTGTCGTAGATCACCTGAGTGGGGGAGGTATAGGGGAACTGGGTAGGGAAGTTTTTCCTGCGAACCTCCACCGGATCCTTGCCCAGCTTCGCCGCCAGTATCGCCATAATGCGTTCCACGACATAGGTGGCCTCCGGTCGGCCCGCACCCCGATAGGCATCGGTGGACATCTTGTTGGTGAAGACACCGGTCACCTCCATAGAGGCGGCAGGAATATCGTAGGCCCCTGCGATCATGAGCCCCGTGAGTGTGGGAATGGCCGGTGTGAGTAGCTGGTGGTAGGCGCCCAGGTCGGCGACCACTTTATAGCGGAGTCCCAGAACCTTTCCATCTTTCCGGGCGGCAACTTCCACGTCTCCATACTGACCGCGCCCATGAATGGTGCTGGTCATATTTTCCCGCCGCCCCTCGATCCAGCACACGGGGCGGCCCAACTTCATGGCCAGATACCCAATCAGGGCCTCTTCGCCGTATACGTTGAGCTTGCTTCCAAAGCCACCTCCCACCTCAGGAGTGATGAATCGGACCAGGTTCTCTGGAATTCCCAGCATCAGGGCCACCTGGGTTCGCGCCAAATGGGGAATCTGAGTAGAGGACCAAACCGTCAGCCTTTCCCCTCCCGGATGGTATTGCGCCACCACTCCCCGGGGCTCCATGGCTACCGGAATCAGTCGCTGATTCACTATACGCTGCTTGACCACCACGTCGGCTTCACGCAAGGCCTTTCTGAAGCTGCCTCCCTCGACTTTCCAGGTGAAGGCAACATTGGTCTTGAATTTGGGATAGATCAGAGGGCCGCTGTCGTCGAGAGCCTTCTCCGGATCGACGACCGCCGGGAGCGGCCTGTAGTCTACCTCGATCAGGTCCAGCGCATCGCGAGCCGTGTAGCGATCCTCCGCCACCACCGCGGCCACGGGGTCCCCCACGAAAATCACCTTGTTCACGGCCAGAGCATACTTATCGGGTACCTTGAGACCTTCCAGCGCAGCCGCACAGGGAACTGTGCCGCATTTTCCCTTGACCTCCTTGCCCTCCACCACATCCAGTACTCCCTTGAGCTGGCGGGCCTTGTCCAGATTCATCGACCGGATTCGGGCGTGGGCGTGAGGACTTCTCAAAATGGCACAGTAAGTCATCCCCGGCAGTCTCACGTCATCGACATAAGTCGCCAATCCTGAAATGAGACGGGGATCCTCGGTTCTCTTAACCCTCTGACCAACATATTTGTGTGCCATGACCTATGCCCTCCCCTTCTTCTGACTCACCAATGTGCGGGCACGTTTTTTCCGTGCTCTCATCTTGCGAGCGGCACTTTTGACCGCATTGACAATGTGCTGATACCCCGTGCATCGACAAAGATTTCCTTCGATACCGTGGCGGATCTCCTCGACACTCGGCGCAGGGTTCCTGTCCAGCAATTCGGTTGCCGCCATGATCATGCCGGGCGTGCAGTATCCGCACTGCAGACCATGTTCTTCCCAGAACCCCTGTTGCACCGGATGCAACTGGCCGTTTTGTCGGAGACCCTCGATCGTGGTGATGCTGGAGCCGTCCGCCTGAGCCGCGAAAAGCGTGCAGGACTTGACCGCCGCACCGTCCATCAGCACGGTACACGCTCCGCACAGGCTGGTCTCACACCCCACGTGCGTGCCCGTAAGTCCTGTCATCTCGCGAAGATAGTGAACCAGAAGCAGCCGCGGCTCGACATCGTCCCGGCGACTCTGGCCGTTGAGGGTCACCTGCACCCGCATCTTCTCTCCTCCTTTCAGTAGGGGAAGGCAGAAAAAAAACGTTGCTCGATCATTAACTGCCCGGGGCTCTAATACTCATCCCTCCACCAAGATTAGTCAACACTAATTAGTTCCCATCCGTGGACTTGTAAAGGCATTGGAAATAAAGAGGAAGAGGGGCATCTCCAAGCCTCGGTTTTGTCATAGTCGTTTGCTATTGTAATTGTTGTAAGCAGTACATAGCAAAAGACTTAAGCAAAACCGAGTGCTTGAAAAATGCGGAAGAACCGTGAAAATCAACTCCCCCTTTCTCCCCTTTGGCCCGATCATCAACTCGCCAAAGAGCTGAGAGTGATTTCCGAGATCCTGGACGAGAATCCCTCGATCTCGGATCTAGTTTTACAGGATGTGTGTGACAAAGCCAGCGCCCGGAACGGTGCGGGAGGTCTGACAGCCGATCAGGTGCTGCGCTGTGCTCTGATCAAACAGATGCACCAGTTTTCTTATGAAAAGCTTGCCTTTCATCTGAGCGACTCGCAAAGTTTCCGCACCTTTTGTCGCCTTCCCTACGGGTACACTCCCTCCAAGAGCGTCCTTCAGGAGAACATCTCCAAGATGGAAGACTCCACCTGGCAGAAGATCAACCGGGTGTTGGTGAGTTGGGCCGATCAGGAAGGTTTGGAAAAGGGGCGCAAGATCCGAGTGGATGCAACCAGTGTGGAAAGTGACATCCGTTATCCTACAGATAGCCAGTTGCTGTACGATGCGATCCGGGTCCTCACCCGCCTTATGAGACGTCTGAGCCAGCGCCAGTCGGTCGCTTTTGTCGATCACTCGAGGCGGGCCAAAAGGCGCTGGCTGAACATCCGAAACAGCCGGGGCGAAAGACGCAAAAAACATTATCAGGATCTGCTCCAGGTAGCTGGCAAGACGCGCAGCTACGCCCGAGAGGCGATCCAGTCAGCCGAAGCTTGGAGCGATCCCATCAGCCAAGCACTGGCTCACTACCTGGATCTGCTGGAACGAGTGATGGATCAGACACAACGGCGGGTGCTTGGGGGTGAAAAGGTACCGGCGTCGGAAAAAGTGGTCTCGCTCTTTGAAGAACACACCGACATTATTGAAAAAGGGGCGCGGGAGAGTATCTTTGGTCATAAACTTTATGTGACGATCGGAAAATCTTCCCTGATCCTGGATGCGCTTCTGGTGCAAGGGAATCCCGCCGACAGTCAACAGGTCGAGCCTCTTTTGCGGCGTCAGTGCCAATTGTACGGTCGTTATCCTCGCCAAGCGAGTTTCGATGGAGGCTTTGCTTCTCTCAACAACCTGAAATGGGCGAAAGAGGAAGGCGTGCAGGATGTGGCTTTTGCGAAGAAGTGCGGATTGACCATCGAGAACATGGTCCGCTCCAGCTGGGTGTACAAGCAACTGCGACGCTTTCGGGCCGGTATTGAAGGCTGCATCTCCACGGCCAAACGCGTCTTTGGTTTGAGTCGCTGTCTCTGGAAAGGTTGGACCCACTTTCAGCGCTACGTGCATCTTTCCGTCGTGAGCTACAATCTGGTCGTGCTGGCTCGACTCCAGTTGTAGAGCCCCGCGCCCCACCAGCATCCACTCAGAGCTCATCCGAAGCTGAGGTCTCTGCACTCAGCACTCTTCCACAGAACCCTAAGCCCCTTTGGTAGAATGAACTCCAAAAGCGACACCGGTTGCCTCTATGCTACGTTCCACGAACTTACCAAGCCCTTGAAAAACAGGGGTTTCCGGATGGGAACTAGACTAGCCTGCATTTCTCATCACTGCTCGTTACGAAGCGGCGGAAGGGCCGGCCTGACAAGGCGCGCGACCGAGGCCCCCGGAGACGTACTCTTGCAGTGGTACTGTCAAGTTAACCGATTTGGTGTCTAATCAGCGCCTCGGCCACTCCCTAAGTTGTTGATTCTACATTCGACCGCCGACCGTTTTCGCCTCCAAAACCCGAGAATTCCACTTAACTTGACAGTACCCACAGAAGTTCCAATTATCCACTTGGGTAAACACACTGTGACATCAGGAAGGGTGCTGTCAAAGTGGGCCCGGAAGTGGTATATATGCGTTTCGAGTTCAAACGAAAAGGTCCTCCTAAGGACAATGATTCAGGGTGCAACCCTTTGATTTGTCGGCCTGTTTTTTCTTTTTGTTCTCGGTTTCACGCTTGTGTTCCAGTCTTCATGGATAGACGAAAAGGTAATCTTGCCCTACACGGAATTTATTGCCACTGTCAGCAGCGGAATTTTGCATTTTCTTGATATCCCGGCCCAGGCTCAGGGGACCCTGATCCGTGAAAGCCGTTTTTCCGTTGATATCCGGCGAGGGTGTGACGGAGTGGTTGCCACGATCCTTCTTGTTTCCGCCTGCCTCGCTTATCCCTTCACGTGGAAGGACCGAGTTCTTGGAACGCTGTGGGGAGATGCTTTGATTTTTACCACGAACCTTATACGTATCATTGGGCTATTCATAGTTGGTCTGAAGGGATCGGCACAGACTTTTGAATTTTTACACACCTATGTTTCCCAGTTTGCGGTCATTGCTCTCACAATGGTTTTTTGGCTCTTCTGGGCTGGAAGAGAGAAAGCCGTCCACCATTGAACGGCTGGCCATCTTCACTCTTTTACTGATCCTATTTTATGGTGGGGTATGGCTCCTGTTTTGGAGAATCGATCCTTTCTACGGAAAAGCTCTCACGGTGGGCACCCAACTGTTTTATGCTCTGGAAGGTAAGAATCTCAAGTTCTTCATAGAAGCTTCTGAAATCGTTTTTCGATCCTATGCCCGACCCGCCTTTGAGGCCAGACTCTCCGCCGAAGGCACCTATTCCAACAGTGCATTTTTATTAACGCTCATCCTGGTCACTCCGGGAATGAGGCTGAAGAGACGGAGCATCTATCTGGCAATAGGTGCTGCAATTCTCTATCTGACTCATGTAGGTTTCTTGCTCACCAAGGTCGAGATGTCCCTGATCGGGAGCCATCATCCCCTGGCAGGGCAAGCCTTCTTTTGGGAATGGTCAGACAATTTCTTTGAGATCATGGGAAAGGCCTCTTTCCAGTGTGTATCTGGTTGCTCCTCACCCTTCGCTACATGTTGGGAGCTGTAGATTGACCGGCTGTGGGGCAGCCGGGGAAAGCACCGGGACGAAACGATCCCTGCCCATGTGGAAGCGGGAAAAAGTACAAATATTGTTGTAGGGGTTAGGAGTCTGTCCGAGTAATGGTTCGGATTGCGTTACCGGCGCCGTCAGTCCAGATGCGAGGCGTGGCGACGCAGGCGATGCTCGGGCATCGTCGAGGAGCCAGAACAAAGCAGATGGGCGGACGCAGCCGGTAACCCGAGGGAGCATGGGGGTTGCGGACGATCTCTTTGTCGTTCGTCGTCGCCGATGCTACCGCATCGACTCGACGATGCCACTGCATCGCCTCCTCCTCTCTTTGCGACCTCGCCTCGCAAGCCCCATGCTCGCAACCGCAACCCATTACTCGGACAGGCTCCTAGACTGGATGCTTGCCAAGTCGCGGCGCTAACGCCTCTACGAGCCAGGGGTCAGAGCCGGTGCCCCTTCATGATCAGTTCCCAGGTCTTCTCCGGTTCTTCGGCAAAAACGAGTGATAAGTCTGTGTCAACGGTGATCCAGGAGCCAATGCTGAGTTCTCCTTCCAGTTGTTGGGGTGCCCATCCTGAATAGCCGAGGAACAGCAGATACTTCTGCGGCCCTTTTCCGCCCGCGATGAGCCGCAGAATTTCCAGATCCGTGGAAAGCGCAATGCCCTCAACGACGGTGTGACTCGACTCCAGCGCTACGTCGGTGCTGTGCAGAAAGAACATGTGATCCGGGGCAACCGGTCCCCCGTAGTGGATCAAGATCTCCCTCTCCTTCTCCTGTGGAGATATCGCCGCTTGTTCCAACAGCTCTCCGATGGCAACTTTCCTGCCTGGTTTGTTCACAATCAAGCCTATTGTCCCGTTTTCGTCGTGCCCAGCGATCAGGATGACCGTCTTTTGGAATCTGGGATCAACGATTCGGGAAGAGGCAACGAGGAGCTGGCCTTTCAGTTCGGGCTCCTGGTTTTCAGCGGAGGGAGGAAGTGCGAAAAGGGCCGTGGCCACCAGCAGTATTACCAGTAGCGACGATGCCTTCGCACCGCTTCGGAAGTTCGATGGCGGGTCTGTCAGGAAGCGAGTCTCTCGCAGCGCAATTGCCAAGATGGACCCAAGATACCATGGAATGCCGGCTCAAGTGGGGAGAATGAATCGGCTGGCACCGTCCTCACAATATGGCGGCTAAAGGATGCTGGGGATACCGAGGATGCGCCATCAAGTTGGACCCACTATACTATCTGGAACGCCGGGAGGGAATCATGCCAGTCGACATTCCTCATATCAACTTCGGAAGGACCTTTTCCAGTCTCCCCAGTGAATGACCACAACTTATCAGACCGCCAACCTTGCCTCAAGTGGTCTTTGGTCCTCTGTCCATCAAAAGCGCCTCTGATCCCTCGGTTTTCCAGGTGGCTTTTGGTCAAAAACCTGATCAATAGAGACACCTCCAGCGGTTCAATCAGAAACCCTCGGCGCTAGGCTGTCATCCATCTCAATCGATCAATCCGAGACAACAGCCCGGCCCATATATCCTTGCTTACCGCTACCTCCGCCATCTGAAACGTGACGATCCGGCTATGGCGGATCACCTTCGCTCCGATCTTGATCAGTTTGGTCAACAGGCTGCGAAGGGACCAATGTTTGATTTTTCTGGGAAGGACCAGCCGCCGTAGAAAATTGCCCAGATTGCAGGCCAAGACAAACAGAGCCAACCTCACCTGATTCGGGACAAAGCGCTGGCAGGACAGGCGAGTCCGGTGCAACGCATACTTGCCTTCCTTGATCCACTGCTCGGCTGTGCCACGACCGTTATAGAAGTGAACCACCCCTGAGGCTTGTGCGCTCATATTGGTGACGATGAAACCCACCCTCGGAAAGAGTTCTCCGCGATGCCACTCGACCTTGGCAATCACCCGGCGAGGCCGGTCCCAACTGGCGGCTTGATATTGGAAATCGGCAAACCAAACGATAGGCTTTCGGGGCGGACGGCCCACAGGCCGGGTAAGCAGGTGTTCAATCTCCGCCTGAAGCACCTCGTTGGCAGGAAGCCGGATGGCATACAAAAAGCCCTTCTCCTCCAAGTATTCATAAACGTCCGGCTTGGCAAAGGCAGCATCCCCACGAAAGTATTTGCGGACTGTTTTCTTCTCGTAGCGAGCCACGATTGGTTCCAGCATCTCCTTCCAACCATCCGCGCTGTGAACATTGCCGGGCCGAAGCATTGCACCTTCGCAATCTCCGAACTGGTTGAAACAAAACAGGGGATGGTAGCAAGTACATCGGAAATGGCCGTTGTAGGCAGAGGCTTCCTGCTCGCCATGGACAGGACTGGCTGAGCTGTCCATATCCAGAATGATGCGTCGATGAGTTGTTTTCTCCAGCGCTCTTTCTACCCATCGGCCATTAACTTCCGAAAGGGCTTTGAGGTTCCCCTGGACGGACAGCATCTCGGTCTCAAATCGACCCATGGTGTTGGCGCTGGCGGCCTTCTTCTTGTCCATCTTCTTCCCGGTGATCCTCCGCATAGTCGGATCCACCGATAGACGATGGGCATCGTTGACATCTTCATAGCCAGCCAGTCGACTGTATACCGATTGGCGCAGCAACGACGCCAGGTCGTGCTGGATGTTACGCCCTGTCCGCGAATCGCGAAAAACGGAGGGAACACTATCGAATAACACCAACGCTTCGTCCAAATCACGATAGGCGAGAAGCCCAGCATCCGAGGTGACCTTAGCCCCATGAAATTCAAGCCTCAAACTGCCATCAAAACCGGCCTTCAAACCTTCACCCTTTGGGTCAGCCATTTCTTGCTCCCTTTATGCTCTATATCTACTTTGATTATAGTAGTTTACATCGATTAAGGCAAGCAATTTTGGTGTCCTATATGGTGAATGGGGGGCCAGAGAACGGAACTCGCTTTGCAGCCTATCCTTCGGCTGTCATCTACAGCAAGCCGCGCACCAGGGCGGTCAAGAATGCTCGCCAGCACCTTCTCTGGGGCGACTGGCTGAAGCTGACTGGCAAAAGCGAAGGGCCATGGCACAAGGTGTTCGCGCGCGGGACTCGGGGCTGGATCCATGAGGACGAGTTTCAGGAGAACCGTCTCCTGGAAGTCAATTTTGTCGACATCGGCCAGGGTGACGGCTGCCTGATCGTTACGCCGAAGGACAAGTTCATGGTTATCGATGCCGGCGAGGGCGACAATATGTACCGTTTCTTGCGCTGGCGGTTCGGCAGGTTTCAGAACGACGTGCACTTTGAGAGCTTCATCATCACACATCCGGACAAGGACCATTACTTTGGGTTCAAGAAGCTCTTCACCAACAGGAAAGTCCGCGTGGGCACGGTTTTTCACAACGGCATCGTGGAGCGCAAGGATTCCAGGTCTCTGGGCCCGCAGAAGGCCTTCGGTGGGATCACTTACCTGGACGACATGGTCCGTGACATGGCGGACCTGAAGAAGCTTCTCGCCAGCGAGAAGCGAAAGAAGAGCCGCAAATTGTATCCTGGACTTCTGCGCGCCGCCGTTGACGGCGGGCGCGTGAGCCGCATCCGCATGCTTTCCTCGAGAGATGGTCACGTGCCCGGATATGGGCCGAACAGGGATCTTCACCTCGAGGTGCTGGCGCCGGTCCCGGAGAAGTGTCCGGATCGGCGGTGGCGTCTGCGCGGTTCGGAGACGACGGCAAGAGCAAGAACGGCCACTCCGTCGTGATCAGGCTTCACTATAACAACGTGACCATACTCCTCGGAGGAGACCTGAACATCCCGGCGGAGAACCATCTCCTCCACCACCATACCAGGCTCGATCCCGAGAAGGTCACCGGCCGAAGACGGACGAGGATGCTTGCAAAGGCGCGCAAGGTCTTCGAATCGGGAGTTGCCAAGGCCTGCCATCACGGCAGCGCTGATTTCACAGAGGACTTCCTGAAGGCTGTCAATCCGATCGCCACCGTCGTGTCCAGCGGTGACGAGGAGTCGCATTCCCATCCTCGCCCGGATGCCCTGGGAAGCTTTGGGCGCTACGGTCGGGGCGTGCGCCCGCTCATCTTCAGTACCGAGCTTGCCCGATCCAGCAAAGAGGCCATCAAATCCCCGTACCGGCTTCGCGCCCAGATTCGTGAACTGCGCCAGGAGGCGCGCCAGGGAGCGAATCAGAGCGTTCGCAAGAACGCGCTAAAGAAGCTCGACGAGATCACCGACGCGATGATCAACCGCTCCGTGGCCGTCTACGGCATGATCACGCTGCGCACGGATGGCAACAGGGTCGTCGTCGCCCAGAAGCTCGAGCAGCCCCGGAGCAACAAAAGCAAGTGGGACATCTACCGGCTCGAACCGGACCGGCGAGGTCGGTTGAGCTACGTCTCCCAACACTGACCGGGTAGCAATACATCGAGGAGGCTCAGCGAGCGCACCGTCAGGACGGATCGGGTCAGGGTAGAAAGGCCACCCGCTTGGGAGCCTTGCCTACTTTCGCTTTGCCGAGCGTCTGAAGTTTGCCTTCGGTCGAAACCTCGATCAGCTGTACCGTTGCATCTCCGATATTGCTGACCAACACTCGCCTGGGCCCGTCCTCGGGGCCTGGAATGAGCTCAATGCAACAGGGGTTTGAAACGCTTGTCTCGCGGTCAAGCAGTTTGCCTGTGCTGATGTCGACCGCGTCCACATAGGAGCGGCCCTCGTTGGCCGCCAGGACCACGTTCGGGGCGACCCTCTCTACACCGTGATAGGTCACTTCCTGGGGAGCGTCCTTTCCGGCTGGCGGTTCCAGCTCGAAGAGCCTCACCACTCTGCCAGTGTCGGTCTCCATTTCGAAAAACCCGTCTACCCAGAATGACCCGAAATAGATTTTCGACTCGTCTGGAGCAAAGGTGAGGCTCCGTGGGTTGACATTGATCTGGTGAAACTTCACCACCTTGCGACGGTCGGGATCGATAATGGCGATGCCGGTAATCTTCTTGCAGGTTACATAAGCGTACTTCCCAAGTGGACCATACTTGACCACGTGTGGCGCGCTTGTTCCTTCGATGCGAAAAGCCTCTTCCATCTTCAGGCTGTCGATCGCTACTACCTGATCGCTGTAGAAATTGGCAAGCAGGAAGTACTTTCCATCTGCAGTCAAAACGATATGGTCGTGGTGCATTCTCCCAATTGGAACCGCGCCCCTGAGCTGGAAGTCGAAGCGGTCAAAAAACTTGACCTTACCTTCACCCTCGACGCCTACAACGACACTCCGACTGTCACTGCTCACAGCGATGCCGTAGGGTCGTCTCCCAACCGGGAATCTTCGAATCTCTGTCATCTTCTCGAGGTCAACCAGGGAAACCGAGTTGTCTTGAGTGTTGACCACGAACACCTGGCGAGGGCTGAGGTCAGACGCCGCCCCTCCGCTACCACTCACTACAGGCGGGAAGCCGAGCAGAATAAGCAGCAAGAAGACGGCAGCAAAATTGATTTGTCTTCTCGCGTTCCTCTTCTTCACTTGACTCCGATTATACTGCCAAACTGTTTGCGCGTTTCTCCAGTTCTAGATTCCAGGTTCCAAGTTCCAGGTTCTCGTGGTTCGCTGCGCTCTCTCATTTCGGGTCGTTCGCGATAGCGAGGAGATGGCTCTATTTCGCAATGCAAGCCCCAACCTGGAACCTGGACCTTGGAACCTGGAACAAAACGGTGTACTTAACCTGCATTTCTCATCACCTCTCTACTGCATCGGCGTCGCCTTCACCTGAGCGAAGTGAAGAAATGTTCCGTCCTGACTGCGTTGCGCTTCTTCGGCCTCCTCGACGTACTGCACGAGTACGCCTGCGGGAGCCTCGGTCGCGCGCCTTGTCAGATCGGCCCTTCCGCCGCGTGACACGAGTGTCTCGTCACGAGCCGTGATGAGAAATGCAGGTTAAGTTTTCAGACGGGTTGCCACCATGATGCAAGCGTTTGCCAAATAATTGAAATTGTGTTGCTGGAGAAAGGTGATAACGCTTGGGCTTTCCGCGCCTGGTTGCAGCCAAACATTCATCAAACCAGAATCCAAACATTGCTGAAGTATGTCTGAGGTAACTTCTGGAGGCACCACGATGCTTGCAATGGTTGGCCGTTGCGGTAGGTCATCAAGCCGCTTAAAGGCTTTATCTCCATCTACGGTGGACCTGTTGGGATTCACTGGATATACCGGAAAACCTTTCTGTTTTAGATCGCGATAGATGACGTGCCCATACTTTGAAGGATTATCCGTTGCGCCTACGATGGCTATAGTTGTATCGGGCTGATCTAACAGCCTCGTGATATCGGTCATAGATAGTCCTCGCCAGAAAGGGACGAGTTAGCGCCTCTTTCCACAAATAGGATAACGTATCTCTGACCCGGATTTTCCCTTTTGGGGACAGGAGGGGAACGTAGAGTGAGCCCTCCCAAGGAAGAAAGGCGGCTCCGGAAAGTAGCGCCGGCTTCCAGCCGGCAGCCGCGGGGACGGCGGCGATACGTGGCCAGCCCCCCCCCTTCCTGTTCCTTACCCTGAATGGGAGAACACAGGGCCGGCCCTTTTCTGAGAGTCGAATAGCCCTCCGCAAGATTCGCAGATTGCTGCGCGACTTGCAGAAAAAATGCCAGGAGTCTTGGTGTTTCCAAGAGTTTTGGACTCCTCCCGGGTTGCTGTGGTAATTCCTTACGTGGGCGGATCCAATCTTCTCTTTTTAGAGAGTGCCACGGCCAACAACAAAAGGAGGTTCTTATGACCAAGCAACCTATTTACCTGTTCTCTTTTCTTCTGCTGGCGACCGGCTGCACGGCGCCGCAGGGAGAAGCCCCAGGACAATCGGGTGGTGCGACCGGTTCCGGCGCGATCATGCCGCAGCCAATTCCGTCGGGTTTCGATTTTCCTGCCCTTCGGGAGGAGGTCCAGAAATGGGCCGACGATAACGACATCATCCAGATCCGCACTCATGCCTGGAATGTGTGGGCAGGCATGACGACTGACTCCAAGAGCATTCACAATGGGCAGGTTCTGCCCATCTGGGAAACCTGGTGTGGAGATGAAGAGGTTTTTAGCACTACCCCTTGTGGACCGCGTGCTAAGCCTTTCCGCCGCGTGAGATCTCCAAAACAGATCGATCACACGATTCCGGCGTCAGCCACTCAGGTGGTCTCCTTCAACAAGTTCAACCCCTCCATGGCAACCTTCACCCAGACGCGCCACCCTGGACCGAAAGACCTGGAATATTACTACACCGGCCAGACTCAACCGGACGTCGTCCAGTTGAATCAGAATTGGCCGCCCGGTACCCCAACTCCCGACCGCAAGATCGTCGACACCCCCTATCGTCCTGACACCTCCACGCAAAGGGGTGTGGCGGCCATGGAACTCAAGCCGGTTTTGTTTCTAGTCAAGGCGAGCGGCGGCCTTACAGAAATTCCCTTATGGCAGGGCCCCACAGGTTCCACCGACCCACAAAAGCCGGTACCAGCCACCTGGACAACGTGTGTCCTGTTCGACCCCGGCAAGCCGGCTTGGAAAGCTGGTTTCGAGCTCAGAGAGGCCACAACCCGGGAAATCGAAAGTCGCATCCAAGACAAGAACTTGAGTTGTAAGAATTACCAGTACGCGCCGCTGGGTCAGATCTACCACTTCGAGATGGATGCTGAGGATGCAGCCGCCTTCAATGCTATCGCTCAACAGAGTCCCGATGGGACGCAGGGTCTGGTGGCCGCGGCGGGAGATTTCTTCGTTTTGGTCGGCATGCACGTGAACAGCAAGGAGATCGTCAACTGAACCTGGCAGACTTTCTGGTGGCAGGGAGGCGAAGACCCGCCACCCGGAAACCCGGGTGGAATCGAAAACATGACCGACAACGTCAAGCAGGAGTGGCGCAATTATTCCATGTGCGCCAACTACCTGCAGACGAAAGGTGTGAGTTCGACCGAAATGGATATCTGTTACAACCCCTATCTGGAAACAGCCTTTGGAGTGGAAGCAGGTCTTGAGTCCAACTGTATGTCGTGTCATGGAAGGGCAATTGTGGGAGGGAAATCCGGGTATCCCAAAGACTATAAGAAGCCAATCGATTTCAACCACGGGCCCTACTACGAGAACGCCACGAGCACTGACTTTTCGTGGGCAATTGCTGACAGTAACCATCCCTAGCCCGGATGATGCATAAAGTGTCTACTGCATCGGCGAATCATCTGTCCTGACTGCGTTGCGCTTGGTTGGTCTCCTCGACGTACTGCATGAGTACGCCTCCGGGGGCCTCAGTCGCGACGCCTTGTCAGCAGAAGGCCAGACTGGGGTCTCTCCAATTCGGTCCAAGGAACAAGGAGACGCTTGTTGGGAGCGTAGTCCCGTCACTCCGTGACGGGAAAATGGCCGCGAACGGAGTCGCGGCCTACATTGGCTTGTTCCTTGTCAGGCCAGCGCTTTCGCCGCTACGACACGAGTGTCGTGACACGAGTGTCTCGCTACGATACCTTATCATCCTCCATGCATAATCCGGGTTAGGATGAGTGAAGGAGGGTTGAAAGGCGAGACATAGGTCGACAGGTCGAAGGGCCGAAAGGCGAAGGGTCGAAGGATCCGGCTGTGCGGCGGCTCACACCGGTTACGAGTATTCTCCACCATTGTTTCGGACCCATCTTCCTGATACGGTAGTGGAACCGGAAACCCGGAAAATCAATCCGCTGAAAGGCGAACCAGGAGAACTCACAGATGAGCCAAACAGGGAAACTAGCCCTTTTCGGTGGCGATCCGGTTGTGCCGGACTCGCTTCAGTGTAGTCGTTGGCCTCTCCTCACGGCCGAGGAAGCCGAACGCGTCGTGGCTGCTCTCGGCGCGAAGACTATCATCGGCTCCGACCATGAACAAGTGGTCCAACTGGAGAATGAGTGGTGTCGCTACATCGACGCTCCATTTTGCCGGGCGGTGGGTTCGGGCACGGCTGGCCTGCACATGGCCTTGTGGGGCGCCGGAGTGGGTCCGGGGGACGACGTGCTGGTGCCTGCCTACAGCTTCACAGCGACCGTGCTGCCGGTCTTGCATGCCGGCGCCGCGCCCGTGTTTGTCGACGTCGACCCTCAATCCTACAACCTGAATCCCGCTCTCATCGAGGACCGCGTCACCTCGCGCACCAAGGCGCTGATCGTGACGCACCTGGCCGGGTTGCCCGCTGACATGGACCAGATCACCGCTGTGGCCCAGCGACACGGAATCGCGGTCATCGAGGATGCCTCTCATTCCCATGGGGCCACCTACAAAGGCTGCAAGACGGGCACATTGGGTGATGCGGCCTCCTTCAGCATCAATGGCGCCAAGAATCTACCGGCCGGGGAGGCGGGCCTCTTCACCACAGTTCACCAGCCCTACTACGACCGTGCTCAGGGACTATGGTTGAGCGTGACACTGGCGGGTCTCCGCGAGAGTGAGAAGTATCCGCTGGCCACGCTCGGATACAACTACCGCTGTTCAGTGCTGGCCGCCGCCATGGCCCGAGGGCAGCTCAAACGTCTGGACGAATTTAATGCCATGCGTCAAGCCAGCTGCGAGCGGCTTGCCCAGCAACTTCGCGATATCCCAGGCGTGATTCCGCCGACCGCGCCCCAGGACCGAACACACGTGTACCATATGTTCCGGGTCCGCTTCGATCCACGAGCGGCCGGTGTGGAGATTGCCCCGCGTGAGTTCCGGGCAAGGGTCGTGGCAGCTCTGGCGGCTGAAGGGGTCCTGTGCCGCGCATGGATGAACTGGACTCTACCGGAACTACCCATCTTCGCGCAGCCTGATGAGTTCGAGCGGTTGCATCCATGGAGGCGAACTTGGCCCTCCGATCGCGCGTATGACGCGGCCGATTACCCAGAGGCCCGACGCATGGTGGAGGAGACGGCGATCGTGTCCGACGCGCCCACTGCCGTCGGTTCGGAGATCATTGATCGGCTGGCAGAGGGCTTTCGCAAGGTATTTTCGCAGATCGACGCCGTGATGCGTTTGGAGCTGACCGACAGACTGGCCAGCGGTGAGCTGGCCAGTTGTGAGGCGATTCGCGAGGAACTGAAACTACAGGTGGGATGAAAAGGGCATTGTCACGTTAAGTGCTCTAATCTCGATCTGGTGATTTCGGTGTAGCCTTTTGGGATGGGCACCATTTTCTTCAAACGTCACCGCTTTCCACCGGAAATCATTCGACGCGCCGTTTGGCTCTATGCCAGGTTCACTCTGAGCTATCGGGATGTGGAGGATCTCCTTGCGGAGCGGGGTCTGGATATTTCCTACGAGAGCGTACGGCGCTGGTTCCTCAAGTTTGGTGCGCCGATTGCCCGAAACCTGAGCCACACGCGACCCATTCCCAACGGCTATTGGCATCTTGATGAGAGGATCATCGTGATTCGCGGACAGCGTTATTGGTTATGGCGCGCGGTCGACAATGAAGGCGAGGTCCTGGATTTCCTCGTGCAATCGAAGCGGAACGCCCAAGCAGCGTTGAAGTTGATGCGCAAGCTGCTGAAGAAACAAGGCTGGCCACCCACCCGGATCACAACCGATAAACTCAGGTCCTATCACGTCGCCATTCGAACCCTCGGCCTAACGGCTCAACACATCGACGATAGGCGTGCGAATCATCGTGCCGAGAATTCGCATCAGCCCGTCCGGCGTCGAGAACGAAAACAGCAGCGTTTCAAATCACCGGGTTCGGCCCAACGCTTTCTGAACATTCAATCCGCCGTTTACAACACCTTTTATGTCCAGCGGCATTTACGCAACAGATTCACGTTCAAACGATTTCGAAAAGACGCATTCAATGTATGGGAAAGTGCGAGTGCAGCCGCCTGAAAGGGAATCCATGCGGGCCTTTGCGGCCCAACACGATTAACGTGACAATGCCCACTTATGAGAGCAACAAGACTACACGTATGAACCGGGATTTCAGCCGTTTGGCTTTGCGGGCGGACTCTATGACCCGGACACTGAGTTAGTACGTTTCGGCGCCCGGGACTATGAGGCGGAGACGGGCAGATGGACGGCAAAGGATCCCATCGGGTTTAATAGGCGGCTCTTGGATGGATTGGGTGCAGATCCGATAACTCTCTCAAGCACAGAGGCCAATCTTTACCTTTACGTAAGGAACAACCCCATCAACTTTGTTGATCCGACCGGCGAGGGAATATTCGCTGCTGCGGTTGTAGGAGGTGTTTGTGTTGTCTTGGGAATCGGAGGCCTGATGGATTTTTCTGAGCTAGCCTAACTTCCGCACTCCGCTGAGCAAAATCCTTTGTTGATACTGGGTTGCGATTTTTTTCAGTCACTACAAATTGGCCGCTGCGTGCCAGGTCTTGATCGGTTTCATGACTTCCAGAGGAACCCTGAGGACGTTGTAGATGTCCCGCTGCCCGCCATCCGGAGTGGTTCCCTTTCGGATGCGGAGAATGGTGCCGTTCGCCGTGGGCAGGACCACCGTGACCACCTGGTGGGTGCTCAGCTGCCGGCGGATCGTCGACCAGGAGGTTTGGATTCCCTCATCCAGGAAGTACTTTTCGATGGCCACCAGCAGGTGGTAGGCCAGCACGCAGAGAAAGATGTGCGTCTGGGTACGGTGCTCCAGATGGTGGAAAATGGGACGCTCCATCAGCGGGGTCTTCATATCCCGGAAGGCTCGTTCCACACGCGTCAGCAGAAGGTAGGTGCGCCAGATCTCATCGGCACTCAGATCCTGCCGATCCGTCTTCAGCACGTAGCTGCCGTCGAGCTTCTCCGCCATCGTCTTCTTCTCTGCCCTCTCTTGCCAAACCAGATTCCGCTTCTCCGCGTCGTATTGGATTGCGTAGTAGCGCGCCACACGGGGGTAGCGTTCCTTCAGACGACCGATCGCCTGCTGAATCTTCTCCTCCTGCTTCAGGCGTCCCCGCTCCACCCGGGCCTGGAGCTTCTCCAAGTCGTGGATCAGTCTCTGTTCTTGTTTCTCCCGGATCGCTCGGTCCTTCTCTTCCCGACCTTCGCTGCGGCAAAGAATGTAGATCTCATCGCCTTTCTGGCGCCGTTTGATCTCGACCCGAGTCTTCTTCTGAAACGGATTCCGGGGTGAAGGGATGCGAAGGATCTCTTCCCACTCGTCTTCCTTCTCCAACTCGTCCCACCATTCATTTCGCTCCGACTGCCGCCCCGCCACAATGTAGTGATACTGGCGCTGCCGGATCTGCTCCAGGTTCTCCTCGTACGCCATGCCCCGATCCAGCACCACCGTGGAGCCTACTTTCTGGCCCGTCCGTCTCTCTAACGCATCCAGCATCTGATCCACGGTGGCACGGTCCTGCACGTTTCCGTCAAACACCTCGTGGGCCTTCGGAAACCCCTCCCCATCCAGCACCAGTCCCACCACCACCTGCTTGCAGTCGGGACGCTTATCGCGCGAGTAGCCCCGCTTCGCCTGGGGGTTGGCTTCCGCCTGACCCTCAAAGTAGGTCGACGTCAGGTCGTAGAGATAGACCGTCTCTTGCAGGTTGAAAAGCGCTCTCTCCCGCTCCATGAGCTCCCGCTCGATCGGCTCTCGATTCGGATGTAGCCGATCCAGGTTCCGATAGAGCGCATCCTCCTGCAGCGGGCGGAAGTCCTCTCCCAGAATGTCCCCCGCCGCGGTGCCACGGACCCAGTCGGGCATGGCCCGTTCCGAAAGCGGACAGATCAGCCGGTTGAGCGTCATCGCTTCGCTCAACCGGCAGGCGCGCTCCGACAAGCCCGCACGCCTGAGAATCTCGCCCATCCCCAAGCGCCGCCACATCTGATGCCCGACGTGCACGGGCCCGGCTTCCCGGGCCTGCTCCAATTCAATCCGCTCCGCATCGACGGTGACCAGCTCTGCCGCTGGCTCGGGCTCTCGCCGCTGTCGGCCCCGCCCAGCCCTTTCGAGAAGGGTTCGGGTTTTTTCATCGGGAGCTTCCAGCGGAAGCTGGCCGCACAAGGCCGACTCCAGCTTATGCGCCAGGGCCCGCCATTGTTCTCGAGGCGCCGGGGCCAGATTGCCCAGCGAGCAAATCGTTCTTTGGCGCGGTCCCTTGGGGGTCTGAACCGACTCCACCAGCAGGTAGTTCGCGTATTCCTTGCCCTTGTAGATGCGACTGGTTTTTCGGATGTACATTCATCACTACATATACCATATAAACCTGACATATCCAGTTCTATACTTAGTCATATTAGTCACTATTTGGCCAATCCAGAAAGACGCTCGCTGAAAACAAACGACTTGCCGACGCCGAGCAGGCAAAATAGGTGAAAATCCCTCAGCGGACCGCGGAAGTTAGGCTAACAGCCCGTGGTGAAAGTCCCGCGGGTCGCGTTGCGAGCGCCGTGGGCCCGGGTGCAAGGGGCGCCGATCGAGGCGATGCCGGGACATCGTCGAGGAGGCGCTACACCGCAGACGGGCCCACGCCGCCGCAACCCGAAGGGCGCCAGAGGTTTGCGGCCGCTGGACCGCGTTACTCGTCATCGCCGATGTCCAGGCATCGACTCCTCCTCGTGCCTTGCCAGCGACCGCAGATCCCTGGCGCGCGACTCCATGCGACTTTCACCACGGGCTGCTAGACCCAAATCTGGCTCTAGGAGAAAAACTAGGACGACTAGAAGGAATATTAGGGCGGCAGGTAGACGAGTAGATAGTGTGTCCTTATCCGGACACCAGAAAAAATTGGTAATTATATACTTAAAAAATAAAAGCGGAGGGTCTATGCTGGCCGGATGCGTAAGTTTGCAAACCTTCTACGGTGGGGCTATTTCGTCTTATCCGAAATTATTGGGTTTGGAGGACATCCAGACGACGCGAAAACATGGGGTCGGTGGTTAGCTATGTTAGAGCCCATTCTGGACATCCCGGTAGTTCGCGTTTTACTCATTGTGTCGGGCGGGATCGTACTCACATACCCGCAATGGTTGCCTCGTATTCGCAGTCTTTGGGTTAAGCAAGACCCGGTACTACCCGATATGCCGATCCGTGATGCGATCCACCACCTTGTTTCAACGGTACCGCACTCATTTGATCGGTCGAGCTATGCCGAACGAGCAATGTTCAAGCAAATCCACCAATGCATGTGCAATGGTGATATCCTTGTCCGGGGAGCTACTAGCGAAGGTGGAACGCTACAGAAGATCCCCCCAAAGAAGTGTAGAGAGCTTTCCCCCCAAGAAGTAGTGGTTCCACGGGTCCCAGCTACTCCCGAAGGAATCAGGTTTTCTCTTTTCGATGCAAAATCACAAGTCGAATACAGCAATTTATGGGTGGATAGCCGCGACATCTACAAGTTCTGGCCGAAGATCAAGAAAGGGGGAGAGGAATGAACCTCTCCCCCAAGATGGTCCTAGCGAAATCTCTCCTTGAAGTAGTCCCGGACTTCATCGACCACTGCGTTCTCGGTCGAGCGGGAACTGCCACCCACGAAACCTCCAGAAATCTCCCCATCGAAATCTCCCTCGAACACCTTCTCTCCGGTGGCCTTATTGAACATGACCACGCGCAAAGAGACATAATCGTTGTTACTAAAAACGCAAGCAACCTAGCCGATAAGTTCCATCTTACGCTGACCTTCACTGACAAGGGTGAGTGCAGATTAAAGGTGGATGGCAAAGGAGAATATCTGCGTTGGCAGGTGTCCAGAAAATCCCTGGAGGAGATTTTCTTCTATGGCTTATTCGAGAAGTAACGCCAATAATTCAGGCGACCAGCTTCCGGTAGGTGAGGTTTCCAGTGTTCATAATCCTCGCCATGGTATCCGGGAAGATGTTCGGGTTGTCGCGGTTGTTGTATCGCCATTCCAGCTCCTCCAGGTAGCGGTCCAGATGCTTTGCGCTCATCTTGTGGAAGGTGCCGATGATGGAGCGCTTGAACAGGCTCCACACGCCCTCGATGCTGTTGGTATGCACGTCTCCCACGACCCACTGTTCGGCAGAGTGGTTGACCATCTCATGGCGAGTATCGTGATCGGAGATGCCCAGGTAAGACTTCAACTCATCCGTATAGATCGCCTCGGCCTCGTCCTTGACGGTGCGACCGATGAAGGCATGGATCGTGTGGCGCCGGATGTTGGGGACGCGCTCCACTCGGATCTGGCCTCCGCGCTGGATGGCTCCGGCCACCCACGTCTTGTTGCCCTTGTAGGCGCGGCCCCTGCCTCGCGTCTTTCCACCGACCAGCGTTTCGTCCACTTCGACGGCCCCAACCAGCGTAGGTCCGGTCAGCGGGTCGTTGCCCATGGCCTCGCGGATGCGGTGGCACAGATACCAGGCTGTTTTGTAAGAGACGCCCAGGGTGCGGTGAAGCTGGTGAGCCGACATGCCTTTCTTGGACACGCACATGAGATAGACGGCCAGGAACCACGTCCGAATCGGCAAGTGGGAATCGTGCATGATAGTTCCCGTCGTGACGCTGAATTGGTAGCGGCAGGCAACGCACTGGAACTTTCCCCCAACAGGGAGTTCAGGAATGCCGATGGTGCCGCACTTAAGACAGGCCACGCCATGCGGCCACCTGATTTTCTCAAGCGTGTCGCGGCATTTTTCATTGCAACTGTAACGATCCATTAAGGTAATAAGATTCATGGCTCAACCTCCTAAGAAAAGACACAAGGTTCCCAAGGACATCTCCAGCCGGACCGGGCACGACATCATGGAAATGATCTTCGGAAAAAGGGTGATGAAAGAAGTGGATTCTTTGGTGGAAAAAAACGCTAAAGATGTTGAAAATAAAGGTGTTAAATCAATCACAAAGGGATTATAATACTTGACTTATTATTTTTCAAGTATATAATTATCGATCGAATAGTCGTTTAAATCAAAACGGATGTAGATGGTTTTGCGGGAGCGGACCGGCAGAACCAGATCGGTTTCCAGGCGATGAGCCGGCAAGGGAAGAAGGAAGGCTTTTTCTTCTTCCCACACTTCCTCGACGGTGCGCCCATCGCCGCCGGGCCAGGGCCGACGATGCGCTACCTGGTCGCGCCAGAGGAGCGCTTGACGGTTGAAGTCTGAGAGCGTGCTAAAGGGACGGGCGGCGAAGAAGGAATGGCGCACATAGGAGATGGCTCTTTCGACGCGCCCTTTCTCGGAAGCCCGGTAGGGGTGGCAGGGGCGTGGCGCAAAGTGATAATGGGCGGCCAGCTCCAACAGGCGCGGATGAAAGTGAACAGCCTCGCCCCGACGTTCCAACACGACGCTTTTGGTGTTGTCGTACAGGATGGTGCGTGGACAACCGATGTCTTCGAAGGCGTGGATGTGAGCGCGCAGGAAGTTTTCCATTTGCTGGTCAAAACAAAACTCCAGAAACAGCGCCCGCGAATAGGAGGGGGTGAACACAAAGCAGGACAGGATGCGCTCGGCACGGCCCACCCGGACTTTACCGAAGTGCGCCCAGTCGGCTTGACCCGCCTCCCCCGGGAAGGTCCGCAGACGCAGGAAGGCCTCCCGAGGGGTGGGGCGCAGCGTGGCCACCACGCGCCGCAACTGCACGACCGAGCCCGTGTAGCCCCGGGCGCGCAGCATCTCGAACAGACGCGTGACACGAAGCCGAGGGTAGCGCTCCAGGGTCTCTCGGATAAAGGGAAGGTAGGGATACGGTCAGACGGGGCCGTTCCATCTTCTGGCGATTGAAGCGATCGGTCTGGAGAGCCTGGCGCACGGTCTCCCAGTGAAGCCCCAAGTGATCAGCAATGGTCCCGATCTTCCAATGTTCGGCATGGAAAAGATGGCGGATTCGGGCGAGCAGTTCTCGATCGATCATGCTTCACCCTCCTTCCCGAAACAGATGGATCCAGTGGCCGGACCGACCACACACGACACAGCGAACCCGAAAACGGCGGGGACGCTCCCCATGGGATGGGACATGGCGCTCCTTTCGAGGCTCCCCCTCCTTTCCCGGCAGGGAGAACTGGAGGGAGGCTACGGCAGCCATGCTGACGAAGATGCGATCCTCGCGTCTACCTTGATCCGTCACGCGCTCCGGCCGCCGCCGATACGCGCGCTGACGGTCTCGATGATCCAGTCGCCCCCCGGGGGACTGTTGATGCCGCCGATTGGCTTCCCGGCACTGCTGGCGGCGCGCTTGTTGCCGACAGCGCACACTGCAATAGCGATGGCCTCGGCCGCAACGGCGACAGATCCAAAACAGTGCACCGCAGCCTGCAGCGCGGCACGAGCGGAGGCGGAAAACAACCAGCGGATCGGCCATAGTCCAGTCCCGGCGGAACTGGACAACAGCCCAGGATCATGACAGGCTACAGTGAGGTCTGTGGTGGTTCTCCACTTGTAACGGGGTTGCCACAACCGGACCTCGATTCTCGGTCAAAGGGTCGAGGTCCTTTCCACCTTTGGCCCCCAGACACTACACCAACTGTTCAGGAAAAATGGCCCCGCGCTTTTCAAGCGCGGATGATGAAACGCGCACCTGCGGTGCGGATGATGTTGAGTTAACTACCGGCGGGTGTCCAAAAAACTACGGTTCTCAGTGAGCATTAACAGCGAAGGCAAGGTTGGCGGTCTGATAAGTTGTGGTCATTCACTGGGGAGACCGGAAAAGGTCCTTCCGAAGTTGATATGAGGAATGTCGACACGGTGACGGACACCACCATCAGCAAGAAACGGGAACGGCTTGCCGCCTACCGAGCCATGCGCCGCCGCGCCACCGAGTGGCTTCTGGCCCAGATGAACCCGGATGGATCGATTGGCGACCCGCGGCAGGGATTCTTCTTCTACCGGGGGGCCTGGAGCTTCTCCCTGGTGGGAGAGACTGAGGCAGCCAGCGCGATCTGTGGCTGGATTCGCCGCAACATGCTTCAGTCGGACGGAACCATCGGGGGCCCCTACCGGGTCCTGAATGATGCCTGGGCCTACCGCGACTCCGCCCTGATTGTGGGAGCACACATGGCGGGCCAGTACGACCTCTCTCGGGGACTCATGGAAGGGATGCTCCGCTGGCAGGATCCGGTCTCAGGCGGCTTTGCCAATGACCGCATGCCCGACGGTTCGATGAGTGATGATCAGAGCATCCCTTATGCTGCGGGACCTGGTTTTGCTTGCCTGGCCACGGGGCATTGGGAGGGGGCGCGGGCCGTCTATCGGTTTTTACAGCGGATCTATGATGCGCAAACGGAGCTTCCGGAACGTTTCTACTACGATTGGTCCCGCTCACGCCAGGCGCCCACTACAGAATACTCTGAGGAGAAACAGTTCTGGTATGTGGTCGAGAACCAGGTGGCGCGTCTTCAGCGCTGGACCATTGGAGGCATCGCAGCCGGCTTTCTCTGTCGGCTCCACCTGGCGGAGCCGAAGCCCGAGTACCTCGAGCTGGCGCGCCGCTATCAGGCGTTCTCGATGTCCGCTACCGAGCGGCAGTTCGATTACGGTCCCGTGTGTAAGAGCGGCTGGGGCAGTTCTCTTCTTTACCTTGTCACAGGAGAGCCTGCCTATGAAGCCTGGAGCTATCGGATGGGCGACTGGTTCCTGAAATGCCAGCATCCGGATGGCTACTGGCTAACCGGCAAACCTATCGAGCAGGGGCAATTGATTCATAACGCCTTTGAGTTCGTCATGCACGTGGATACCCTCATTGCCGGCCTCTCTTCACGACCGATCACTTGATGGCGAGGACGTGACAGACCTGGTTTATCGACGCGCATGTGAGAAAGATTTTGAACGAAGCTATGAGATCGTCGTGGAGGCTTCCCGCGATCTGGATCAGAAACGCCGTCGCGGCACCACTCGCGGCCGCATCGCCTCCAGAGCACGGGCTCTAGCCTTTCGACGCAATGTTCTCCGCTACGATGCGGAGCGCTTTTGGGTTGCCGAGTCGGATGGGGAGTTGGTCGGCTCCGGAATCGCCACCCAGAGAGAACAAGTCTGGTATCTGGCTGCTCTCCATGTGATCCCTCAGTTTCAGGCACAGGGAGTCGGGGGCGAGCTGCTTCGGCGCTGCCGGGCAGCAAGCCCGGAAGAGAGCATCCTCACCGTGGTCACCGAGGCCATCAATCCCGCTTCCAATGCTCTCTATTCGAAGCGCGGTATGTTTCCTCAGACCCCCCTGATCGGCCTGGAAGGGTCGGCAGAGGGCGGGTCGGATCAAGCGGAGCTGTTTCTCGAGCCATTCCCCTCGGGCGGGGTGGATTCCCAGCGGCTCAGCGGGATCGACGGTGCGGTGCTGGGATATTGCCGATTGACGGCTTCGGAAATGTTTGCCATGGCGATCTTCTCGGTGTGACGATGAAAGATGTCCAGGGTGACGGCGGCATGTAGTGCGTCGCGCAAAGTTTTGATCTGTCCGAACAGGTAGGATGGATCGATCTCGTCGCCCGGGAGATGCCAGGTACCCCATTCGTCGATGACGAACTTGATGCGGTGGTCCTTATCAAATTTCCCAAGGACATTCCATTGGTTCTCAATAACCTTCTCGATGCCGCTGCCCGCCCCTGAATCATCTTTTATGTTTGCTTTTGATTAGAGGGGCTGATACTTTGTGGGCATCATAAGGATACCGTCGTCTCCAGGCCCAGCCGGGTCCCCTTGGATGCCTACTCAAGTCAGTCAGGATGAACTCAGGGAGATCGTTGAGAGGGCTCGAAACGGCTCCAGCGAAGACTTCCAGAAGCTTTACAACCTCTTCTCAAAGGCAGTTTATAACTTTATTTGGCGGCTGATCGGTTCCAGCGAGGACGCGGAGGACCTCACTCAGGACACCTTCTTGAAGGTTCACAGCGAGTTGAGAAACCTCCGAGAGCCGACTCAGTTCAAATTTTGGCTCTATCGGATAGCACGAAATGAGGTCTATCAGAAGCTGCGGCGTTCTCAGAGGGCTACGGAGGTGTCAATCGACGACAGCAACATCGCCCTCTACAACTTTGTGGCGGGCGATTCGTTCGGCATCGATCCGGAAAAGCAGTACCTTTCACAGGAGCTTCACGAGGTGATCGCCAGGGCGTTGAGAGCTATGTCACCCAAGTATCGCGATGTCTTCGTGCTGGCCGTCCTGGAGAAGATGAGTTACGAGGACATTACCAAAATTGTGGGCCGTTCGCTGCTTTCCGTAAAGACGGACATCTACAGGGCCCGGCTAATCGCGAAGGATATCTTGAGCAAGTACTTGAGAAAAAAGTTATGACCTGTTACGAACTGCGACTTCACATTACGGCCTTGGCAGATGAGAGCCTGGAGGCGGAGTGGGTTGCCGAGGTGCAGGAGCATCTGGCTGATTGCCCATTCTGCACTGAATTCTACTACCAGCAATTACAGCTTGCGCAGTGGTTTAAGACTGGCGGCGTGCAGCTCGATCCGCCCCGGGAAATTTGGCAGGCCATTGAATCTCGAATTGAGGGAAAAGTGAAACCTGGGTGGGCTATTGTCCATCTACTTCAAGTGTCGAGTTTTCGATACGCATTGGCAGGGTTGGCTTTTCTCGTTCTCTTTTCAGTGATCTTGCTCAGGACCAGTCAACCGGAGGAAGTGAGACAGCGGATCTCGTCAGAGCTGGAATCGTACCACCTGGAAGTTCGGAGCAATCCTTTCTGGCCAGCGGTGCGAGAAAACGGTACCCTCGCGGATTTCGGGCGAAAGCGAGACGGCAATCCCTTTGACCGGGTGGAGAGTCCAGAATGAGAAAGACATTGGCCATTCCGGTTCTCCTGATCTGCTTCAGTGCGGCGTCGTTTGCCCGGGCTTCCGCTCTCGACGACCGCTCAAAGTTAAAAGTTGCCGCGGCTCAGTACGAGGTCATCGAGATCCTGCTCAAGGAGAAGCAGTACCAGAAAGTCCTGGGCGGATTCAGGGAGATTCTCGATCTCAGACTTAAAGGTGATTATGAAAGGCTTGTCGTAGAGGCAGCTTGGAAGTTTGCGGAGGAGCTTCTCGAGGTGGGCCACTACTCCATCGCCGAGCAGATTGTAGAAGAAACCCTGGGTCAGACCGAGGACCCTGAAAACAGGTTTATCCTCTTCATGCTTCTGGGAAAGACTCTACAGAGTCAGGGACGTGCCGAGGAAGCGATTGAGATCTATCGCAAGGCCCAGCAGCTTGAGCCTCTCCCACCGGAAGAATAAGGTTCACTTCCATTGCTGCCACTAGCCATTGACGAGTGACCAGTGTGTGTTCCAGGTTCCAAGTTCCAGGTCTGGTCGCACCCTTGACAACTCACCATTGGGCAATGACAGATGACAGATGCACGGGCAAGATGCCCGTGCCACATTCTACTGCTGCTCAGATTCTCGGGTGATCTCCTCCTCTCTCCGCCTGCGAATCAATTCTTCTCTTTCAGCCTCCTTCCGCTCTATGAACTCGTAGGCATTACGGAGGGCGCGTTTGAACTCCAGCGTCAATTCGGCCGCAGTAGGCAGAGTACGGACCACGTAAGGGGTGATCAAAAAGATCAGCTCGAAGCGGCGACGGTTGCGGCTGGTCTGGCCGAAGAGCGCGCCTATGATCGGAATGTTCCCTAACAAGGGGACGCGGTTTCGCGAGGTGTCAAACTGGTCACTGATGATCCCTGCTATGGCTAACGTCTGGCCATCCCGCACAATCACAGACGTCTCCACATAATTTCGGTTGATGGTGGGCGTGAGGGCCTGGCCCACCGCGGAACTCACTTCGATCGCCAAATCCATTGTGACAATACCACTGGCACTGATCCGCGGCAGAATGAGCAGGGTAGTTCCAGTGGGTCGGAATTGAATGGAATTAATGAAAGCTCCCGCGCTTCCCGATCGAAGGGGGTCACCGAAGGAACTCGTCGTCACAGGTACTTCCGCTCCCACGTTGATGGTAGCCTGCATCCCATCGGTGGCCAGGAGTCGGGGGGCTTCCAGAAGTTCCACGTTGGTCTTGGAACTCAGTGCCACGATGATCGCGTCCAGCTGCCGTCCCAGGCCGATAAAGGCGCGCGTGGCCGCTCTCAAGGCACCACCCGGCGACTCCCCGCTGGGAGCCGAGATCTCTCCCGTGGTGGCCGACCCCCCGGTGGGCACAGTAATGGTCTCACCCGGGTTTTCGGGGTCTGGTATGGTGGTAGAGCCTCTCTCCCTTAAGAAAGCGGAGACCCCAAAGCTCAATTCATCTCGAAGCTCAACCGCATAAATCCGGGCTTCCAGAATCACCTGGCGGGGGAGAACGTCCAGCTGCCTGATGGTCTGGAGAAGAAACTGGTAATCGGCTTCCGTGGCCTGAATAATCAGTGAGTTATTGAACTCGTTGACGATGATCTTGACGTTGCCGCTAACGACTGCCCGTACACCGGCCTGTCGGACCCCGGGCCGACCCGTCAGCGCGGGTCCCAGCTCGCTTCGAATTCCCGCCATGGGTCCCCGCTGAGAAGGAGGGAGGAATCCAGCCTCCCTTGTAGGCCGTTGGGCCTGAGCCTGCTGCTCTCCCTCTTTACTTGGGCCGGAAGGAAGGCCGGTGCCATCCTGATAGAGTTGAGCCAATACCTCCGCGATGTTTGTGGCGGTGCTGTTTTCCACCTCGTAGACAAAGGTTTTTACATTGCTGCCCGAGGAAGGGGCATCCAGTTTTCCGATCCACTTTTTGACCTCTGCGAGTACCGAAGACGCATGAGTCACCACCAGGATACTGTTGAGTCTCTCAATAGCAACGAAGCGGACTCCTCCCGCTTTGTCGCCCGGCGAAAAAACCTTGCTCAGATCTTCGGCAATATCTGTCGCCTGGTTGTACACGATCGTGACCAGATCAACGCTGTTCAGATCGAAGTATTGGATGTCCAGCATGTTGACCAAATTCAAAACCTGCTGGATGTTCTTGCGGTAATCCGTGATGATCAACATATTGGTGGAAGTAAAATCAATGACGGTCGCCGATTCGGTGATAAAGGCGCTGATCATTTTGACCATGTCGGTGGAATTGATGTAGTGAAGTGGGATGATGTAGGTGATCACCCCCTGCTCTGCTTCGATCTGCGCGGCCTGCTCTGACGAAGGCACCCTGATCACACGGGGACCAGGCTCCAGCGGAGGCGTTTCGGCCGTGGCCGATTCGCCAGCCACCTCCTGAACCCCATTCTCGGGAAGTTGGGAAGATTCCTTTTCCTGCTCTTGTTCCTTTTCCTGCTTTTGCTCCCTCTCCTGGACTTCTTCTTTGCCCCCCTCTTTCTGAGACGGCACAGGTTCGGAGGGTTCAGCCTGAATCGTAGGCGCCACCAGAATCTGGTGAGGAATCTTCGGACTGCGGGCAATGGGAACGATCACATAGAGGTCCTTCTGCTTAATGATCGCATGACCGTTCATTTTCAAGATCTGTTCCAGAACTTCGAAAAGCTGCTCCTTTTTAATCCCGCTTCCGGGAGCCGTAAAGAGATTTACCGACCCCGTCACCTGTGGATCGATCACGTAAGAGTATCCCAGCTCCTGCATGATCGAGTTGATGACGGAATCGATGGGCGCATTCGTGAAGCGGAGATCCAATGAATCCTTCTGGGAGGGAGATGTTTTTCTCGGGGGCGGGGCTGGCTTGGGGGGAGACTGTCCTGGCGGGGGCTTGTCCGAGCCAGGCTTTGAAACGGTCACTGCCGGACTTCCGCTCTGGCCAGCAGCACTTTTTTCCTTTAGCCTCTGACGATAAACCTCCTGCAGCTGACGGATCTGCTCGTTCTGATACTCCTTGGAGAGGTCACGGGGCGGTCTGGAGGGAAATCCAACGATCGCCGGAAGGTGCTCCGGCATCGGTGCAGCGCCTCCGCGTTTGGTGGTAGTAGCCCGCTGATAAAAAACGAGCCCGCTGACCGGCCCCCATGCCATCGCCTCCGCCCAAAAGAATAGAAACAGTAGAATATTAAGCAATCTCATCCTGCATTAACCTTGCTGTGAATCGATTCGGAAACGGGATCGCCGCAGATTGGTGCTCTCTCACGGATTATCGACGACGACGAGAGCGGGCTCCTCCACTGGGAATGGTCTGTTGAGCGCCAATTCCCTGCCTCCCTCGACCCACTCCAACAGTTGAGGGCAAACCACGTCTTCCACTAGCTCCCGTGCCTCTGCTGTCCTGACCAAGGCCCGTGCCTCTTCCACCCCGGCCCATTCCTCTCCCGCCCTGTCTCATGCCGCCCTGGCGGCTGCCTGTCCCCCGTCCTGCCTGAGATCCCACCACCCCCACTTGGAAGCCTTTCTGTTCCTCGGCCGATTCTGCAGCGCTCTGGGTGGTCTGGACTGCAGCCACTGCAGAGCCTACCGTAATGACCGTCACCGCACCCATCGTCTTGGGCGCAGCCGCGGCCTGCTGAGCTCTCTGGGTACTCAGCTCAATCGTCACCGTGTGATCATTCCACTTCATGGTCAGACTCGTATCTCTGATCTCACTGACCTGATACCCCTGAAGGGAATCTCCCACGCTAACCGTTTCTGATTTCCCCTTGCTCTTCTTGCTTTCGTAGATAGTCAGAAAAGCGCGCCTTTGACCTCCCAGCGTGGTGATACCGTTCAAATCCGGTTCCCTGGGCAGCGGTGGGGGCGTGGGCGCACCCACGGTAGAACTCTCCGACTCGGGCTGCCTCTCCTGGGTAAAAAGGTTTCTCTCCCCAACCACCATAAAATCAGTTAAGGGATGCATCGATCCTGCTGGTTCACCGCTCCTGCCTGGGGAAGCCTCTTTCATTACCAGGGCTTTCCCGACTACACGCTCCAAGCTATTGGAGGCTCGAAAGCCCTCCCAGGCTGAGACCAGCTGTTTGGCAGAGAGGACAATTCCCGCCGTCATCAGAATATTGACAATGAAGCTTCTCCTCCACATGAGCCCTGTACCCTATTGATGCCGTCCTTCCTAGGAAAGTCGAATGAAAGCGGAAACATTCAAGCGAGGTCGAATTTGGATCTGCTTCCGCCGTCGCATCCCTTGGAGAAAGAATTCCTCTACCACAAGAAATTTACGATGAGAAGAGAGCGCATAAAGAAAGTCGGTGAGCTGACTCATGTCGGTTTGAAGGTTGATCTGCAGGGTGATCTTGGAGTAGCGGTCACCGAACTTTCCCTCCCGGAGCGGGTTGCTCCGCGTTATGGTTACGTCGTGCTCAGCAGCCAGGTCACGCACCAACTCTTCGAGCCGGATATACGCGATTTTAGAATCCTGAGCATCCAAAAGTCCCTGCCGGTAGCCAGTCAGACTCCGGTTCAGCTGCTCAAGCTGGTCTCTATAGAGGTCCTCTCGTTCAGCTTCAAGGATCGAACGCTCCAAAAACCGGGCTTCTTCCTCCAGTTTGTCTGACGCCGTGGCCCGACGATCCAGAAACGGCAGGATCACCCAGACCGTCAGGATAATAACAGCCGCCGCAATCACACCGACGGTTACCAATCTATGTTCACGCTTGGAAAGTTTTCTCATGGCTGAGGCTCGGATGACTCCCGAATGGTGAGCTCGAAGTTAAATTTTTCTTTATTCATACTCTTGTCTGGAACGATGTAGCGGCTCTCCACACTCTTGAAATAGTTGGAGCCGAACAGCACAGGAAGCAGAGTCGAAGCGGAATCCGCATAACCCACAATATTGATCCTTTCTCCCTGCACGTTCAGATTTTGAAGAAACGCGTCCTCTGGAATTTTCTCTGTCAATTCCTTCAGGACCATCAGAGCCTTTTGCCGACCTTTCATCAGGTTCCGCAACTCATCCAGCTCCGCCTGCTGCTGCTGGACCTGCTCACGAAGGGCAAACGACCGATCCATCTTAGGCCGCCGTCTTTCAGATTCGCCCTGCAGCTGCTCGATCAGTCCCCGTGTCTGAAAAAGCTCACGGGCTCCCAACAAGACCCCCATGATAGCGAGCAGCCCTGCCAATAAAATTGTCGGCACCAGGCTGGGGCGCGTTCCGACTACCCGCTTTTCTTTGGGTATTAGGTTGAAGCGAGTGTGTCGTGACCTGGCCAGCTGTGAGATCGCCAGTCCGATCGCACTCACCAGCGGGTCCAGATTCGATGTGGAGGAGTTTTTCCGCTTCATTCTGACCTTCCTCACCAAGGGTTCGCAATCTTCAAAGCGCGTGCGAAACTCCTCCAGGAATTGCTCCCCACAGGGACCCGTCAAGTAGATTTTGGCCAGCCCGTCAGTCGCTAAGGCTGTCTGGACGAGGAAAGTGTCCACTTCTCGAACGAGCCTCTCTGGACTTAGATCCTCAGGCGAGATAAAGACCTTCGCAGACGAGAGTCCAGAGGATTCTGTTACCATTGTCATCTCGACAGAATCGGGATCAATTTTCAAAACTAGGTAGGGATTCTTTTCGGGAAATCCCTCCTCATGGACGGAAAAGAGTTGGTACACTCCGACACTGGAGAGCCGCACGGCAGTCGGGTAGAGTTTGAGTTCGCGAAAGATCCTGAGATATTCATCCAGAACTCCCCTCGGAACCATGATCAGCTGCAGTCGGATCTTCTTCTGATCCTGATCCTTCTGAACCACCACATAATCATGGTAGGAACGTTCCTCTTCTGAGGGCTCAAACTTCTCCAGCTGCAACTGCACCACCTGATCCAGATTCTCTTCCACCTCGAGCGGTAGTTCGATGTAGCGAGTTACGGCTTCCTCGCGAGGCAGTCCCAGGACCACATTCTCGCGGTTGAAACCATTACTTTTGAGATACTGCTTCAACTGGTCGCGTAATTCAGGCAACGGCAGTTTTCGGTACTCTTCGATGACGGTGAAGGCGCGGAGCCTATAGTCCTGGAGACCCTTCCTGACAGTGGCAAGGATCAACTTGTCTGCGCGTACTTCAATACCGAGGGCCGAGTCTAGACAAAACATATCACCTCTTCCACAAGGGACACGTCGGCAAGCAGTCCCCTCTTAAACCCGGATTATGCATACGGTGTCGTAGAGAAAACAGTTGTGTCAACCCGCGGATACCACAGATTAAAACGGATTGACGCGGATCCATATCTGCGAACATCCGTGACGATCCGCGTGATCCGTGGGCTCGCAGATGCAGTAGACACTTTATGCATCCTCCGGGCTAAAGTTCCAGATTCGCCTCATTCCAGTACAGCACCGAGTACCCCCGCAAGCCCCCCACCTGAACCACAGCGCGGATGCGGCTGATTCCCACCGATCCCTGGACACGTCCATCACTTACCAGAGTATATACCGGTGACTGAAGCGCTGAGAGATAAGAGAAAACTTCAGTGCTGATTCCGGGGATTGCTTGAGAAATTTCACTGGTATTGAGAATGGGGCCTGACTGACTCAAGCCGTGGACTTCGACGGCTTTGTCGTAGTCGAGCCCTGGAATAGCCGCCAGTACCGGTATGGGAGCTGAATTGACATTGATCTGGACCGTGCCGGTAAAGGTAGTCAGATATTTCTGCAGGCCATAGAGCTCTACCCGCTCACCGCTATCCGTGACGCCCTTCTGACCGTAGTAGATCTCTGGGGTAACGCCCCGAATCAACAACAGTTCCTCGGCAACTTCAAGGTGATCATTCCTGGGCAGATACGGATTCTCGAGAGACTGGTAATAGTCACTTTCAGCGCCGTTGGGTCGATAAAGATCGTCACGGTCGCGCCAATCTTCTATGGAATCGGTAATCACGTCTGCATCCAGAGGTTCGATTCCTACCATGATCAGAAGGTTGTAAATCAGGTGGGGCGGAGCCATATTTACATTCATCTTTCCTGTTTCGTCGATGATCTCCACATCGGCGCTTCCGTTCGCGAGTTGCAGGCTTAGGGACCCGGTCAGAGCCTCGGGAAGGGATTCGAACGTCTCCCTCTCCTGCTGACCCTGAGCGAATGCCATCTGAGACTCCATGATCTTGTAAAGGGCATATTCAAGGCCCGCACGGGCGAGATAGTAGGATTGTTTCTGATCCACTACATTTTTCGCAGCGTTGACTTCGGTGCGGATCGAGGCTGAAAACGACAAGGCCAGAAGGCTCATTGCCAGCATCACCCACAGGACGATCAGCAAAACGGCTCCTCTTGATCCAGGCTTCCGAAAACTCCTGACAGTATCTCCCTCTTTCCCTTTCATGCTCTTCACCTTCGTCGAACGACTCTCTGCCCCCCAGACCCACTCTGAAAATCGGCATTGACCGGTACCAGGAGATACTGGCTGTCATAGCGGATCCGAATTGCACTCGGTACAGACCGCATTTCTTCTCCGCTCCAGAAGTCGTACCACTGGTACTCCTGAAGCTGAGGGTCATAGCCATAGTACTCAAACTGGAGTTCGAGAACGTCCTTGATGAGCGGCAGAGGCTTGCCGTCGGGGATTTCTACCATCTGGCTGAAGCTATCGAAGCCGGTAAAAGGGCTTTCCATGGCCCCCAGATACAGATTGCCTCTCTCATCCTCCGACCACCCGTAACGCACCACTGTCAGACCGGGATTCTCCTGAAACATTAAAGGGGCTACGGTAATGAACGTCACCGAATCTGAAACCCCATAGAAGAGGGGAAGCTCAGAGGCGGCGACTGCCGATCTTGGCTTGCGCCGTTGCGGCTCAAAAGTTCGAGTTTGGGACAGGAGACTCGTAGGCCGCGCGGGATAGAGCGACCCGATCTGGCGTTTGATCTGGTCTACCAATACCCTCTCCTGAGCCTTCTCGTCGAGCAACGTCTGGCTCTTGACATAACTGTTCATCGCCAATCGAAAGGAGGAAAAGATGATCCCCGACATCAACCCGAGGATCGTGAAAGCGATGACCAACTCCAGAAAGGTGAAGCCCCGTGGGGACAACAACTGACAACTGACCAGCTGACCGGCTGACCGGTGAGCAGTGACCGGTGAGCAGTGATCGGTAACCCTCTGCTCCCTCATTGGGTTGCTCCAAACAACTGCTCGATGGCCCCAGGAGCGCCGCCCGGGGCACCCTGAAAGGGCTCCCGAGCGACCATTTTCAAAGAGGTGGTACGGTACATCTTACCGTGAGGGTCGTTGCGAAACTGGACATCCACGCGTACGCTCAACAGGTACACCTTCATCTGAACCACGTCGATGGAGAGACCCTTATCCGGCTCCTCCCAGTACTCCACCTCTGCCTCGTACTGAAACTCTTCATCCAGCACCTCTGCGAACTGTACTGGATCGCGAATCGCCTCGTCGCTGAGGATCTGATTCATCACGTTTTCCGCATGGTTCATGGCCTGATGAGCCAGTTCAATTCTACGCAGGTTCTTGAATCCGCCAGAAAAGATTTGCAACGCTGTCCCCACACCGATGCTTAGAATAGCCACTGCCACGATTACCTCGAGGAGTGTAAAGCCGTACTGCTTTCTAGAGTTCATCTCTGATCACCCTGGCAAACCCCGTGATGGGATCCACGAAGATCCTGAGCTGCTTCCCCGTCTCGTTCCTTAAACGAAAGGTGGCGCCGGAACTTCGTCCGTTAGCGTAAAAACTAATCATGAGAGGCAATTCTTCCTCGTCCGATTCCAGGACCATTCCTTCTGTAAGCTTGGACGACCGGATCGGGACCTGGAAGTCGTCGGCAAGTGTATAAGTATCGGTCTCAAGAAGGATGCGAAAAAGCTTCTGATTTGCGATCGCTTCCGACCGTGCATGCTTCATCTCCACGATGAGGTCTCGCCCTGTGGTTTCCAGCTCCAGCCCCTTCAGCCCCCGAGTGAATGAAGGCATAATCAGAGCTGCCGCCATTCCTACCAGAACCAGGATGACAACCAGTTCGAACAGGCTAAACGCGGATTGCGTGGCCTTTCTTTGCATGGATCCCAAAACGGAACGAAAGGGGAGAGCCCAGGTTGTCTCACCACGACGTAATGTCGGCGCTGTCATCCTGACCGCCTTCGGTGCCGTCTGCCCCCTTACTCCAGAGGTCAAAGTCTCCGTTCTGACCGGGAGAGCGGTACTCGTAGTCGTTACCCCAGGGATCTTTGGGGAGAGACCTTTTGTCCAGGTAGGGACCGCTCCAGTTTTGAATCCCTCCCAGGTTTTCGATGAGCGCCTCCAGGCTCTCTGAAGTGGTGGGGTAGCGGCCGACGTCGAAACGAAAAAGTCCCAGCGCCCCCTCCAGCTGGCTAATTTGAAGCTTGGCGATTTCACTCTTGCCCTTACTGAATCGGTCCATAATCCTTGGACCCACCACGGTGGCCAGTAGTCCAAGAATCGCCAGAACCACGATCAGCTCAATGAAGGAGAAGCCTGCTGAAACCTCACGACGTCGTGTCAGCGCCAGGGGCCCGAGGCGCGAGGCCGGAGGATTCGAAGAATGGTTATTCACCTCCTGGTTCTGGGAAATACTCATTTTTCCTCCACTTTTCACTTTGCTCTCTTTTGTTCCAGCTCGCGCAGCGAGCTACAAAGGCACATCATTAATACTAAAGATCGAGTACACCATCGAAACCACCATCCCTCCAACCACAAGTCCCATGATCAGAATAATGGCCGGCTCAAAGAGTGAGATAAACCTTTTTAAGGCGACCCGTAGTTCTCGATCGTAGGTATCGGCCACCTTCAAGAGCATTGTATCCAACCGTCCCGTCTCTTCTCCCACTTGTAGCAGGTGCAGGGCAAAGGGCGGAAAAATCCCTGACTCTCGAATTGGTCTGGCCAACCCCTCTCCCTTCTTGACACCCGCTTTGATTCTTTCCATGGTTGAGGCGATTGCTTGATTTCCCACGATTTCCTTCACGATATTGATTGACTGGATGAGAGGAACCGCGCTGTTCAGAAGGGTACCCAGCGTTCGGCTAAAGCGACTGACCTCGAGCTTTTGAAACAGGGAACCCAAAACCGGCATCGTCAAAAGCCTGCGGTCCCAGCCGAGCCGACCTTCTTCTGTGTTGATGTGGCGACGGAACAGAGCCCACGCTCCCGCCGCAGCCAAAAGAATCAGCCACCAGTAACTGGTCACAATTCCACTCGCTGCGAGCATGATCTTCATGGGCAACGGTATGGGGGCTCCTGCGTTCTCGAAAATCGTGGCGAACTTTGGGATCACGAACGTGATCATGATGGTGATCGAGGCGAACACCGCCAAGCCCAGGGTCACCGGATAAATGAGCGAGGAGATGAAATAGCTGCGCAGTTCCTCTGCGCTCTCCAGGTACTCGAGCAGACGCTCCAGGATCTGGTTCAGGACTCCTCCCATTTCCCCCGCCTTGACCATGTTGGAATAGATCTTGGGAAAGACGAGAGGGTACATCCCGAGCGCTTCCGACAAAGATTTTCCTCCTTTGATCTCCCTGAGCAAATCCTTGACGATCTCGCGAAGATATTCGTTTTCCGTCAGCTCCGACAGGATGCTGAGACTGCGATCCAGGGGCAGGCCGGCGGAAAGCAGGGTGGAGAGTTCCTGGGTAAAGGCCAGGAGATCCTCTTGCGCGACCCTTTTCCGCCTCCAGGGAAGGCTAACTTCCCGCCCGAATAGACCTCCTTCTTCGTCCGAAGAGACAGAAATCGGCAACTGGCCTTGCTCTTCAAGGCGCGCCATTACCGCTCGCTGGTCCGCTGCCTGCAGCGTCCCCTCAATAATTTTCCCCTCCGCCGAAACTGCTTTGTATTGGAAATTAGCCATCTTCGCCTTGCGAAACCAACCCGGAACCCCGGAACCTTTCTGTTCAGCTGGTTAGCGGGTTAGCCGGTGGTTGGTCACTGGTCAGTGATCAGTTGTATTCGTCGTTCGTCATTCGTTCTGGTCAGCCGGTCAGCTTCACACGTTACATATCCTGCGTCACCCGAAGCGCCTCCGAGATCGTCGTTATACCCTTTCTTATCTTTTCGAACCCATCTTGCCTCAGCGTGACCATCCCCTGCTCTACAGCGGCCTTCCTGAGCTGGGAGACATCGGCACTGGTGATTGTGAGCCGGCGGATTTCGTCGTCCATGAGCATCAGTTCAAAAATGCCCAGCCGTCCATGGTAGCCGGTCCCGACGCACTCCTTGCACCCTTTCCCCTCGTAGACCGAAAATCCTCCGTCCCCAGCCAACCCAATCTGCCGCAAGATTTCGGGTTCGGCCTTGCTTTCGGTTTTGCAGTGCGGGCAGATGACCCGAACTAGGCGCTGGGCCAAAATGCCCAAAATCGAAGAGGCCAAAAGATAGTCCTCGGCACCCATGTCTACCAGACGGGCGATGGCACTGGGAGCGTCGTTGGTATGGAGCGTGCTGAAGACAACGTGGCCTGTCAAGGCCGCTCGGATCCCGATTTCCGCCGTCTCCAGGTCGCGCATTTCTCCCACCATGATGACATCGGGATCCTGCCGGACGATGGATCGCAGCCCAGCAGAAAAGGTGAGTCCGATCTGGGGATTGACATGGATCTGATTGATCCCGTTGATCTGATACTCCACCGGATCTTCGATGGTAACGATTTTCTTATCGGGAAGGTTGATCTTGTTCAGAGCCCCGTAGAGGGTCGTCGTTTTCCCACTACCTGTGGGACCGGTGACCAGGATGATCCCATACGGCCGCGTGATCAGATCCTCAAACTGAGCAAACATGCGGGACGAAAAACCGAGGCTTTCCAGGTCATAAATCTGAGTATTGCTTTTGTCCAGGATACGCATGACGACGCTTTCGCCGTACATCGTGGGCAGTGTGGAGACGCGAAGGTCGATATCTTTTCCCAGCACTCTCATCTTGATACGGCCATCCTGGGGAACCCTTCGTTCCGCGATGTTGAGTCTGGCCATGATCTTGACGCGCGAGATGATGGCAGCTTTGAGTTTTTTGGGAGGAGACTCGACATCATGAAGGATTCCATCGATTCGATAGCGGACTTTCAGTTCTCGCTCAAACGGCTCAATGTGAATATCCGAACCGCGTGATTCGATGGCCCGGGAGATCACCAAGTTGACCAGGCGGATTACCGGAGCCTCCGAGGCCAAGTCTTTGAGATGTTCAATGTCCTGGTTATCATCGGACAGGGCATCCAACTCTCCTTCTTCTATACCTTCGACAATGCGTCCCAGGCTGGAGGCCTGACTGCCATAGAATCTTTCAATCAGATCCATCAGCTCACTTTCAGGGGCCAACACGATCTCCAGGTTCTTATGAGGTGTGTAGAGCCGAATGGAATCCAGGGTGGCTTGGTCCAACGGATCGACCATGGCAATGACCAGCTTGCCATCCTCGTCGAGACGGATGGGAACGAATCTACATGCCCGCATGAATTTCAAGGAAAAGGTATTCTCCAGTACAGGAACCTGGGGAAAATCTTCAATGGTCACATAGGGGACCTCCAGGTAAGCGCTCAGCTGCTTCACCAACTCCGCCTCGGAGATGGCGCCTATGTCGATGAGAAGCTTTCCGATTCGGTCATCAGACTGCTTTTGGAGATTCAGGGCCGTAACCAGTTCTTCTTCGGAGATGACCCCCTTTTCCACCAGTTCTTGTCCGAAAAGATTTCGAATCCTTAATTGCGACAGCTGAATCACTTCTCTATCCTGCCCGGATGAAGTTTAATACTGGAGTATGTGCACCCTGTCCTTGAATGTCTTAAGTGGGATCTTCCTCATGGCAACCAGGTCCACATCGATCTTGGACGCGGTCAAAACCAGCACTGTCGTACTCTTGGTCGGATCGAGCTCACTGCGGTCCTCGAGGTGAGCGCTTATCGAGATGCTGTCCTGCCGGCCAAGCTGCTTTATAGTACCTCCATAGTCCGCCAGGCATCCAATCATCGTTTCCTTCACCAGGCGAATCTGCTCCCCCTTGCTTCGGTTTTTCATCCGTCTGGGGGTATCAATCTCCCCGAATGGGGTGCGAATCTTTCCCCGGTTGAGGTTGAGATGGAAAAAAAACACGACTCCATAGCCCTGCAGGTAAGTGCCCCTGGGTGCGTTGGAAATCGCAAACGGATTGGTGAAATTCTGCTTGAGTACGTTGTGCACAATGTCTTCGAAAATCTGTGCTTCTCTTTTGAGCAGGGCCTGGTTGAGGCTCTTCTGGCCATACGCCATCCCCGTGGCCGATAAGATCGTCAGTAGGATCAAACTATACCACATGGTTCTCCCCCCTTATTGTGTGAGGAGCGTCCTGAGATACCGGTTATTCTCCTCCAGGTTCTCCGTGTAACGCTCCTCCAGCGTCACCAGGTACTCGTAGACTCGCAGCATGTCGTCTCTGCGCTCCAGATCCACATCTTCTTTCAGCCGGACGAACGCTCTTCCGATCACCTCCCGCTCCTGGGTCTGGTAGACCACAATCATGTCGTGGAGCATCACGTTGAGCTGCTCTTCGGAGACGGTTACGTGAGGACCGCCCAGCAACCCCATGTACTGCAGGATGGAGATTGCGCCCACCAGAATCAAGAATCCGGCTGCTACCTTCTGGAGACCGGGCCACCACCTCCTCAGCTTCCAACTGGCCCGCTCCCCATAGGAAGGTGTCGGTACCCTTGCAGGAGAAACCTCCCACTTCTGCAGCATCTCCCGCGTCTGAATCAGTTCCAGATACTCACGATTACATTCCTCACATCCCTCCAAATGCCTGAAAAAATCGAAACAGAGAAGTGGATCGGGCTCCTCCCCGTAGAGGACTGCAATCATGACCTCGCGACTCTCTTCACAGTTCATAACCTTTCCTCCATGAGTCTTCGAAGGGTTTTCAAACCCAGGTACATCCGGGATTTCACCGTAGAAAGAGGCACCTCCAGAATTTCTGAGATCTCATGAAACTTCAAATCCTGGTATTCCTTCATCAGAATCACCGTCTTCTGCTCTTCAGGGAGTCGCGCGAAGGCTTCTTGAAGAAGGTGACTGGTCTCCTTGGCCAGCAGCGCCTCTTCCGGGTTCCTTACACCCCTTTCTGGCCTCTCCGGAGCCTGCTCTGCAAGGGGAACGCTGACGAAGTTGCGCTGGCTCCGAAAGCGCATCCGGCATTCGTTGAGAGCAATCTTATAAAGCCAGGAAGAGAACCGGGACGGATCGGACAGTCGGTCGAGGTTCTGAAAGGCCTTGGTGAAAGTGTTCTGTGTCAAATCCTGTGCTTCCTCGCTGGTGCCAACGTAGCGATAAATAAAGCCGTAGATCTTGAACTGCCAGCGACGGCTCAATTCTCCAAAGCAGGCGCCATCCCCCTGCAGCGCCAGCTCCAGAAGGTGCTCGTCGCTGTGTTCCATTCGTCCCCCGATACCTTCGCATCCCTGAACTAAGATGCGGTCAAGGCCACAAAAGTCTAGCACCGAAGTACTCAGCTGCGAATATCAGAGCCGTGGGAGGAACTAAAGGTGGTTCGATGACTCCCGCAAGCCTAATCGCGGAAGAATCTAAGTGGATTCAGAGGTCGATTGTTGAGCCGCACCTCGTAATGCAGATGCGGACCGGTGGCACGGCCAGTGGAGCCAACATATCCAATGATGTCTCCCTTCTGAACCTCCTGACCTGCCTTGACTGCTATTCGACCCAGATGCCCATACCGAGTAGTGATGCCGAACTTGTGGCGCAGGATAATCAGCTTTCCATACCCTAACCACCGGCCGGCGGAGAGGACCAATCCGTCCGCGGGGGCAATCACCTTGTTTCCCCAGGGAGCGGATATATCAACACCAGGATGGAAGTCTCGCTTACCATTGAAAGGATCCCGTCTATATCCAAAAGTAGCCGAAGGATAACCGTGAACCGGTATGATGGTAGGCGTCGCTGCCCACAGGATACTCTGTGTCGTATAGTGTTCTCGCAGCCGGCTCAGCTCGGTCTCCAGGCTGATGCTCTTACGACCGAGAGATTTAAAATACCGAAAAAGATCCCGGTTACTCAGAGAAAAGCCGGGCAGATCGTTGCTCGCCGGACCGCCCACGCCACCAAGACCTTTCTGATCCAAGCCGGAGACGATGGTCAGTTTTTTGGAGGTCACCTCAAGCGCAGAGATTTTTTCAGTAAGCTGATTCGCTGTGAGGCGGAAGGTCTCATTTTCCCTGCGCAGTTGGTCCGCCTCCTCTTTGAGCCGCGTGTGCTCGGAGGTCTTGTTCCACATGTAGTAGTAGTGCAGAGCAGATAAAGCAAAAGAAGAAACAAGTACCAGCAGGATAATGCCCAAGATGATCATGAGCTGGCTGGAGAACAAGTATTTTCGGGCAGTTGTGCCGCCGGGTCCGGCAAAGATGACTGTGAGATCCCTTCTCCTACCCCTCATCGGCCTCTCCTTCTCACAAACCTCCCCACAGGTGCCATATCTCGTGCCTTTTCAATGGGGAACCAGCCGCTTTCCGCTGCGGCCAAGACTATAAGAGCGAAAGGAAAGCTGTCAAGGACAATTTCGGAAAAAATATCGCTCGGTGCCCTAGCAGCCTGCATTTCTCATCACCACTCTACTGCATCGGCTGAATCATCCGTCCTGACTGCGTTGCGCTCCGTCAGCCTCCTCGACGTACTGCACGAGTACGCCTGCGGGGGCCTCGGTCGCGCGCCTTGTCAGGCCGGCCCTTCCGCCGCTTCGTGACAAGCGGTGATGAGAAATGCAGGCTAGTGAAGCAATCAACTGAATGAGGGGAAATGGAGGGTTTGCAGCCTTCCCGCGATCTACGCTCCTATAGCGCGGACATGCGTATTTCATTAAATTTCAGTACCTTACTGGCGTCAATGCATGGTTCGCCCGGGTCCTTCTGGTGGAAGTCATTTTGACTCCAATTTCCCAGCCGGTGGGGAAATTGTCGAATTCGGCAATTAGCTCCGATTTCCGCCCCCGGGTCACAAGAGCTCCAACTCGTCCCAATTATCGGGCGGGCCTTCGTCCAATAACTTGAACAGCGTCCTTCTGGCGATATCGAATCCCTTGGCAAACGCATCCCGATTTCTCTGCGGGGAGGGCTTTCCCTTCCGGTTGTGCACGCTCGCCGATCGTTCTTCGTAGAACGCCTTGACGACTTGCTTGAGCCGTTCCCGGTTTTCCGAGTCGCTTCCGAGATACCCGAAAACCCTGTTCTGCAATGTGCGGGAGATTGCCCGCTCGGGCAGGTCGTACATCCGTTCCAACGCTTTCGCCACATGCACGAACCTCAATTCGGCCGCGAACCGTCCGTCCCCTTCGAGCGCCTCCGGTACCAGGTCAGGACACTTGTCCCACCCATTGAACTCTTGCGCTGAACGGCCACGGGAGAAGCTCCCGCCTGGATTCAACCCGCCCAGGAGTCGACCGGCGGACCGGTGAATGCAATCGGGTAACGTTGCAAGGCGCAGCACAGGTGCCGCGTGCGCCACGGCAAGCACTTCCAGAAATGTCAACGCCTGACGAAAGAACGGCCCCGGATTATCCGGTTCCTGCGCCGCTTCGTAGCCGGTCCGTCGGAACACGGGCCTCCATCGGAACGGCCTGACCACCGCCCCAACCGACCGCTAGCCGTGGGACACGGCGCCCGGCGGGGCAAGCTCCTTCACCATGCTCACATCCAAGAACTCCCGCGCCTGCTCGAAAGGAAGCATCGCCATGCCGTCCGTAATCTCGATCCTTTCCTTCAACGTCAGGCCGTAAAACAGCACCGCGTCGTATCCGACATCGAGCCCGCCCAGCATGTCGGTCGGCCCTGCTTTCCCGGCCGGCGTGAGAAACGCGTTTAGTTCTCCGGCCGCCGCCCGGAAGCGGTCGCCTGACAGCTCCGCGGCTCGTGCCATCAATCCCGCGATCAAATTCGTCAACGATGTCACGCTACCCGAGCTTAGGATCTCCACCCAGAATTCGTCCCGTCCGATAATTCGACTCACAACCCGCTCCAGCGTGGGATGCGACCGCAGAATGCTGCGAACTGGGTCGAGCACTGCGCACAGGGGCGCGTAATATTCTTGTTCGCCCAAGGTGTTGGCGTGATGCCCCATGAGATAGAGGCCCTGCAGATCGTCCAGGGGAAAGGCTGGTGGATCGCCGTCCGGCCCGCCATACACGGCATGCACACGCGGATTCTGCCTGTCATATTCTTGCAGGTAGGGCTCCTGCGCTTCGGCCAGACCGGGGAGCGCCCGGGCAAGGCGGTCAATCCACTCGTCGGCCGAGAATTCTCCCGCCGTCATGCGCGCGCCTTTCGCGGTCGTCACCGTCTTGCTCCCTTCAATGTCGAGCTTCGCCGCAGAGGCTGTCTGGCGCAGAAGTCGTGAATATCGTGTCTCATAGGGAGGCACCCGGCAAAAGACCCGAACATGTAGCGATGTTGTCTTGTCCCAACTCACGACGACATCCGTTTTTCCTGCGGCAATCTGAATACGATCAGGCATAGGCTCGGCCTTGTCCGCAATCCATGCCTTGAGTTGTTGTTTTATGCTCGCGGACAGCTTGAAGCCAAAATCTACACATCTTTCACGGTGAAATCCTTTATTCCAATAGCTTCGTTCCAAGAACTCAAATCTAAGGTGCCGCCCGGCTCCCTTGCGTAGACGATTTGCATAATCGGTGATGATGTTTGCTGTCCGATTCATGGCCTCCTTTCCGGAGAAGCTGTAGTCGGACATAGACCGGACCTCTACGATAGCGCTACCCGAACCTAAGAGATTGTTGGTCAATGCATCCGGGTGGCGATTGCTACCCGGCAAGTCGGGCTCGGTTGTCAAATGTGCCACCCGAGAGATCGCCCAGAGCATAGACAATTCTGCCTCAGCGGCGAGTGCCTGACTAGTATTGCGGTTCTCCAACTGAGATACCAGGTCATTGGCCTTGGCGGCAGCGACATGTCTCGACAATTCGTCGAGCATCGAGCGCAACCTGCGGCGGGCAAAAATGGGCATGATCGGATGGTGCCATGAAGCGGCCCCGTGCCAAGTTCCGCTACAAGAAATGCCGCTGGCACCAATCCCGCCGCCGCACGGAGGTCCATATGTGAATAAACTATAAGTTTTCGGACATACCGTTATCGTAGGCCTAAAACCCTGAAAACACCACGTGTTTCGACCCCCGGTCGCAAGGGGGTTTTTGGACAGGGGGGAAAAGCGCTCCGGGCATTGTCAAGTTAAGTAGAATTCCCGGGGTTTGGAAGCGAAATCGGTCGGAACTCGAACGTAGAATCAACAACTTAGGGAGTGTCCAGGGAGATGAGTAGATCCTCAAATCGGTTAACTTGACAGTACCGTTCAATTCGGTCTAAGCGTTTTTTGATATCTTCGTACTCTTCAGTCCGTTCGGCCCCGATGAAGTAGGCTGATACCGAGGCCGCAATCGTGGCGATTAGAGCTGTACCCACCAGCATCAGCACGACAGCGATAAGACGACCGGTGCCAGTCTTTGGTGCGATATCTCCGTAGCCTACGGTGGTTGTGGTGACTACTGCCCACCACAGCCCATCCGTGAATCCCCCAGGCATGGGTTCAAACATATGGAGAAGTTGAGCAGCCACCATCACCAGAAATACCGTCGTGCCCAACATGTAGACAAAGCTCTTTTGGCTCACAGCAAGCTTCATCGTGCGGATACCTTTGGCAGCCACCAAGAACAGCCGAAGGATCCGAGCCAGCCGGACCAAGCGGATGAAGCTCATCACGGCGGGTAACTGCGGGAACGACAGAACAATGATCCCGGCACTTAGCCAGTTCCCCCTGGCGTAACGCTTCCTATCGGGAGTGAGGATCAGAAGGACCCCGTATTCGATGACGAAGATAGCCCAGATGGTCCAGTCCGCAGCGGTCAGAAGTGGGGAATTGACGCCCTGGCCCTGGTAGAAGATGACGGGTATGGTGCCGAGGCAGGCGAGAACAACAAGGGCGTAAAGGTAAGACTCAATACGAGAACGGATCATGGTCTTTTGCGAAGATGGGAACCCGCTCGCCGCGTTGACGCTGCATGGGCTCAATCTCCAGCGACCGGCAGCGACAGTTCGGAACGGCGTTGGTGCATGAATCGGAACTGGCCCGCAACGAACCCGACTCACAGGTCCATCACCTACCAAGAGCGTACGACGATGGCCTACCGAGCTCGGCCATCCGGTTGAGGATGTGACACCCGATCGCGGCTTCTCTGCGTTGCGCCTTGCTGTGCCTCGCCTTCAGGCCGCCTCCGAACACGGACTTGTATCGGAAGAAGCTGTTCTCAACGCGCGCCTGCTGTCGGTAGCCCGACTCCTTCTGCCACTCCCGTCGCCCGACCTTGCGAATCCTCTGAAGAGACGCTTCACGCTGCGCCCAAGGGCCGTCGGTGGGCCCCGCCGACAGCGCAGAGCGACGAGGGGGGATCACAATCACGACGTTCTCTGTACCGGCCGCGCTGGCCCGATCGTAGACCGATCCGTGGTCGTAGGCCCCGTCCGCCGTGAAACGCCGGATGGGAACTTCGAGCGGGGCGAGAAGATCAGGGAGTGTGGAGGCGTCGTCCCGGCTGCTCGCTGTGAGTTCGGCCGCCACAATGAACCCCTCCGCATCCACTCCGATGTGCAGCTCCCGCCAATCCCGGCGTTTCTTCGATGTCTTGTGCTTGTGCGCGTTCCATTCGCCGCGACCCAAAATCTTGAGCCCTGTGGAATCAACGATCAGGTCGATCGGGCCGTCGTGGGCTCGGATCAGGGGCGGCACCACAACAATTTGGTTCCGGCGCGAGAGGGTGGTGTGGTCCGGGGCCTTGAGATCGCGGCTCATCAAGCTGAGCAGCGAGTCCAGGAACCCCTCCGTCTGGCGAAGCGGCAGGCCGAAGACGACCCGCAGCGTCAACGCGGTCTGGATCGCGAGGTTCGAGTATCGACGCTGCCCTCCGCGGAGACCGTTCTTCGGTGGTATCCACGCGGCAATCGCATCCTCGCTCAGCCAGATCGTGACGTCTCCGCGGCTCCTGAGGCCACGCTCGTACTCCCTCCAGTTCCGGATTCTGTACTTCGTCTTGTACTGGCGGTTGATTCGGCTCGACTTCCCTGCGGCCATGACGTTGCCCCCTTGATCTCCATGATGGACCGGAACCCTCCGCCCATGCTAGCGTGCCCGCTTACGCCGATTCATGCACCAATGCCCCTTGCCCGTAATTCTTGCCGGCAGCCGTATGATACAAGCTTGACGCTATGAGCATTTTCGTCGCGATCGACTTCGAGACCGCCAATCACCGAAGAGACAGCGCGTGCGCGGTCGGCCTAGCTGCGGGGAGAGGCGGCAGGATCGAGACCGCTCGGTCGTTTCTGATCCGCCCGCCCGCATCACAGTTCGCGTTCACCGGGATCCATGGCCTTCGCTGGGAGGACGTGCGCAGCGCGCCTACCTTCGGCGAACTCTGGCCGACCCTGCGCGTCTGGATCGACAATGCGGAGTTCATCGCCGCCCACAACGCGCCGTTCGACAGGAACGTTCTCCTCACCTGTTGCGCCACATATGGTATCGAGATGCTGCGGATTCTATTCATCTGCACGGTCCAGCTTGCTCGTTTGCAGTGGGGAATCTACCCGACGAGGCTGCCCGATGTCTGCCGCCGACTTCGCATCTCGCTACGTCACCACAACTCGGGGTCAGACGCTGAGGCGTGTGCGCGCATCGTGATCGCGGCCGAGGACGAGGGATGGCATCGCAGGCGCTAGTATCTTGTCAACTTAGATATTGTGGGTAGAGGTGCTTGAGCTTGACGCGAGCATCCTCGATCCTAAACTGCCAATCTACTCCGATTTGCATTCGATTGCGATCTTCCCACCACGCCTGGGTGTGGCGGGTGAGTTGCTGGCGAGTTGGGATGCGACGATCTAGGCATTGCCGGCTCAACGCGCTCAGCTCGATTTCCGCCACGTTCAACCAACTGCCATGCTTGGGGGTGTAGTGAATCCGGAGCCGCTCCGCCAAGCGGCGAGCTTTTTGAGGCTCAAAGGCCTCGTAGAGCGAGCCCGCCTTGTGCGTGTTGAGGTTGTCACACACCAGGATGACCCGGGCCGCATCTGGAAAATCCTCTTCCAGGAGCTGCTGAATCTCCCGTGCCCAATCCACCTTGGTCCGCTGCTCGCGCACGCTCACTTTGCGCCAGGCCGCCAGAGGTTGAACGAACAAAAACAGGGCCGCCGTCCCACATCTCTCATATTCGTAATCGTAGCGCTCGACCCGCCCCCCTCCGAGCGGGATCGGCTGGCGAGTTTCTCCAATCAACTGCTGCGGCTGCTCGTCCATGCACACCACCGGATATTTCCCATCCAAGGGACGCTTGTAAACTTCCAGAACGTCTTCCATATGGGCCACGAAGTCCGCATTCTGCCGGGGCGGGATCACCCAACACTTCCTCAAGTGCGGTTTGAGGACGTTTTTTTAAAGCCTGGCGCACCGTTTCGTGGCTGATCGTCTCCACGATCTCCATCTCCACCAGCCGTTGGCTGAGCAGTCGCAGCGTCCAGCGGGCTCGTCCTTCCGGTGGCGGGCCGCAACTGAGTGCGATCATTTGCGCCTCTTGCTCTCCGTCCAGTGACTTCTCTCGCGAGAGTCGCTGTTGCTTCTTGCGGCCCAAGGCCCGCTCCAGTCCCTCTTCCACCAAACGCCGACGAACCTGCACCACTGTATTGAAGTGGCACCCAAACGCTTCTGCGATCTTCTCGTCCGTCCATCCAGGGCCGTTGGCATCCGCCTTCAACAGGATATTAGCGTGCTTGACCCGGTAGGCCTTCACTGTCCCTTTCTTGACCAGACTCTGCAACTCCTTGCGTTCTTCCTCACTAAGTCGGACCACATATCTCTTGCTCATCTTGATCCTCCTAGGTTATCGAACCAAGGCCTCTCAAGACGAGCTTTTACGTTCTGCCTCTGACTAATAAAAACAATGCTGACAGTGTACTAGGTTCTGAATGACCTTCCACGAATGACAACGATCTATTTCATGCGCCACGCGCAGAGCCATCCATCCATAAACCTTAACAACGGCGCCTGGCCGTTGAGCCACAGGGTCCGCACGGCGGCATTGTCACGTTAAGTGCTCTAATCTCGATCTGGTGATTTCGGTGTAGCCTTTTGGGATGGACACCATTTTCTTCAAACGTCACCGCTTTCCACCGGGAATCATTCGACGCGCCGTTTGGCTCTATGCCAGGTTCACTCTGAGCTATCGGGATGTGGAGGATCTCCTTGCGGAGCGAGGTCTGGATATTTCCTGCGAGAGCGTACGGCGCTGGTTCCTCAAGTTTGGTGCGCCGATTGCCCGAAACCTGCGCCGCATGCGACCCATTCCCAACGGCTATTGGCATCTTGATGAGATGGTCGTCGTGATTCGCGGACAGCGTTATTGGTTATGGCGCGCGGTCGACAATGAAGGCGAGGTCCTGGATTTCCTCGTGCAATCGAAGCGGAACGCCCAAGCAGCGTTGAAGTTGATGCGCAAGCTGCTGAAGAAACAAGGCTGGCCACCCACCCGGATCACAACCGATAAACTCAGGTCCTATCACGTCGCCATTCGAACCCTCGGCCTAACGGCTCAACACATCGACGATAGGCGTGCGAATCATCGTGCCGAGAATTCGCATCAGCCCGTCCGGCGTCGAGAACGAAAACAGCAGCGTTTCAAATCACCGGGTTCGGCCCAACGCTTTCTGAACATTCAATCCGCCGTTTACAACACCTTTTATGTCCAGCGGCATTTACGCAACAGATTCACGTTCAAACGATTTCGAAAAGACGCATTCAATGTATGGGAAAGTGCGAGTGCAGCCGCCTGAAAGGGAATCCATGCGGGCCTTTGCGGCCCAACACGATTAACGTGACAATGCCATGAAAAGTTCGCTAGCTCTCATTCGCCGCACCGAGGCGGCTCCCACTTTCCCGCATTCGACAAGGTAGGAGCGGTCTTGGCGCCGCGAACGACACGCCCCTGGAACCTGACTTTGCGAGACTATCGGGGCTTGTGAGTCCAGGGGGCGAAGGCCTCCATGTCGCTGACCACGTCCACGACGGCGGGCCTGCCTGAGGCCAGCGCCTGCTCCAGTGCAGGGTGGATCTGGTCCGGCTGCTGGACGCGGACCCCGAAGCAGCCCATCCCTTCCGCTAAGCGGGCAAAGTTCACGTCTCGGAACGTCCACAGTTCTTCTGGGTTTCCCCCCGGGTTTCCTCGATAAGCGCGATCCACACCCGGCTTGTCCTGGTTCAGGGAGCGATTGTTGTTGACAACAGTCACGATGTTGATATCACAGCGGACTGCCGTTTCCAGCTCGCTCAGGTGGTACCAGAACCCGCCGTCACCGGTAAAGCAGATCACAGGCCTTTCGGGTGCTGCGCACTTGGCGCCCAGGGCACCCGGGAATCCCCAACCCAGGGAGCCGGCGCAGCGTATATACCGCTGGCTCGGCTCGGTCAGGCTTACCATGGTGCCGGTCCAAGCCGTGGCATGACCTGTGTCCGAGACGAGAATGGCATCCTTCGGCAGGAAGTGGGAGATCTCCTTACATATCCGCTCCGGCCTGATGGGGGTGGCCTCGGAGGTCAGCAGCGGCTCGTACTCCTTGCGCCAGCGGGACACCAGCTCGCGAGCCCGTGCGCTGAACTCGCGCTCAGAGCTGACGGGTTTTAGTGTCTCCACGAGGCGGGCCACGGTCACCTTGGCGTCGCCCAGCAGGGCAACCTGGTTCGGATAATTGCGACCCAGCTCCGATGGCTCGATGTCGATCTGGATGATGGGCGCATCTATCTGCGGCGTTGTCCAGACGTCGGTCACCTGATCGCCTGTGCGGCTACCGATGAAGAGCACCAAGTCCGCTTCCCGTACCACCTGGTTGGCACACCAGTGTGAGTACGTGCCGGCTATGCCGACCCAGAGAGGGTGGTTGTCCGGAATGACCCCTTTACCGTTGAGAGCAGTGGCTACCGGGATGGACATCATCTCGGCCAGCTGCACGATCTCCGCTTCGGCCTGGGAGGCAACGGCGCCTCCTCCGGCGACGAGGACGGGTCGTTCGGCGTCGGCCAAAAGGCGAGCAGCCTGGCGGATGCGGGCGGGCTCGGGCTCCGGCCGGAAGGCCGGATATTGTATGAACGGCTCTTCTGCAATCACCTCCAGGTCCACCTCCGCCTCGGCCACGTCCTCTCCTTGAAAGCCCGGCAGCTCCAGATGCACCGGCCTGGGCACACCGGAAGTTGCCTCCCGGAAGGCCTGTCTCAGGGCCTGGGGAAGCTGCTCGATGACGTCTACGTAGACGTTGTACTTGGTCACCGGCTGGTAGAGCTGCCAGTGCTCGATCTCCTGGTACGCGTTGCGGTAGCGGTTGAGTGGAGTCTGACGACCGGTGATGGCAATGACTGGGGAGAGGGCAAGGTAGGCATCCTGAAGGCCTGCAGCCAGATTGGCAGCGCCCACCGACTGGCTCATCGCCACGCCCGGACGCCTGCAGGCCCGGGCGTAGCCGTCGGCCATGTAGGCTGCGGCCTTCTCCGTGTGGCACAGCACACGCCGGATGCCCAGCCGCTCCATTTCCATTAGGCCGCCCTTCAAAATGGCCGGCACCCAGAAAACGGTGGTGACACCGTAGGCCTTCAGTGTCTCGGCGATGAAGCGTGCGCCTGTCATTCTCGCCATTGGATTTGCCGCTTAACCGGGTGGGGCATCAACGCCAGTCTATGATAGCAGGGTATGCCCTGAGGAGTGCCGCGAAACTTCGGAGTGGCTGAAGGAACTGGTAGCGGAATCCGCGCAGGATTTCGCTACCAGGAACGTCCCAACTCCAGAGTCCCGGCCGGCATTTTCTTGGCTTGAGGATCTCCTGAAGAAAAGGGAATATGAGAAAGCCACCCGCAACCTCTTCGCATTGCCATTGAAACCCAAAGGACTTAGCATGGAGCGAGAGTTCTGCGACCGGGTCAAAACATCAATAAGGGAAGATGAGTCGATCTCAGACTATCCGGTGTCATCAGATATTCAAGCGCTACGTTAGCAAGAAAAGAGTAGTGGACGCCGTCAGAGGAATGGATCTTTCGATTGCGAAAGGCGAGTGTTTTGCACTGCTGGGTCCAAACGGTGCCGGCAAGACGACGACCGTGGAAATCCTGGAGGGACTACTGGAGCCAACTTCGGGCCATGTGGAGGTTTTGGGAATGTGTTGGCACACCGGGCACGACAACCAGATTCGGCAGCAGATCGGGATCACTCAGCAGGAAACTCGTTTTCAAGAAAAGCTGTCTGCTGTGGAAATCCTCCGGTTGTTTCGAAGTTTTTATGACTCAGGAATTGCACCTGAGGAAGCCCTTTCTCTGGTTTCTCTGGAGGAAAAGGCTTCAGCCTGGGTGCGTGAGCTCTCTGGCGGTCAGCGCCAGCGACTTGCGGTAGCGGTGGCTCTGGTGGGAGACCCGGAGGTCCTTTTCCTGGATGAACCCACCACGGGTCTGGACCCCCAGGCTCGTCGCCAGCTGTGGAATGTGGTGAGCGATCTGAAGCAGAAGGGAAGAACGATCCTGCTCACGACCCATTACATGGATGAGGCCGAGAAGCTGTGTGACCGGGTAGCGATCATGGACCATGGAAAAGTCATCGCCGAGGGTTCACCAGGGCAACTGATCGCCAGGCAGGGAGGAGAGCATGTCATCCAGTTCAGCCTTCAGGCCCAGGATGGCCATCGACCCACAAGCGATGAGTTTGCTCGTATCGAGGGCGCCACTCGGGTTGATGAGGAGTCTGACGGCTATGTGCTCACAGTGAAGGAAACTCATCGTTCTCTTCCTCATTTGCTCAAGCATCTGGAAGCACAGCAACTGAAGCTGGAAAGTTTGGCTACCAGGCACGCAAACTTGGAAGATGTCTTTGTGAACTTGACCGGGAGGCATCTCAGGGATGAGTAGTGTCAATCCACTTTTTCAATTGATTGTTTGTAACATGAAGGGTTATCTCCGTGAGCCCGAGGCCATCTTCTGGACTTATGGTTTCCCTCTTCTGATGGTAATCGGTTTGGGTGTGGCCTTCGATACGAGTGGTCGACAAGCACTGAAATTCGATGTAGTGGAGGGTGAGACGACCAGGGGAGTTCTCTCCTCTCTGGGCTCCAATCCGGATTTTGGAATCACCGTCAAACCGAAGAGGGAAGCCTTGATCCGCCTTCGGCGCAACCAGACACAGCTTGTGGTGGCCTTGAAGGAATCAGGTGGCTATGAGTATCACTACGATCCTTCCAACCCCGAGGCCAGAAATATTCGAATGGCTGTTGACGATGCCCTTCAGCGATCGGCAGGCCGCCCAGATTCGGTAATGGTAGATGATGTGCGGATCACGGCTCCAGGTTCGCGCTATGTCGACTTTCTTGTTCCGGGTCTCATTGGAATGAACCTCATGGGTGGGGGGATGTGGGGCGTTGGATTTGTGCTGGTGGATATGCGCATGAAAAAGCTGCTCAAGCGATTACTGGGAACGCCGATGAGACGACCGCAGTTTCTCCTCTCCATCGTGGGCACACGGGTCATCTTTTTCCTCCCGGAGGCATTCTTCTTGCTGCTTTCCGCCTACTTCATCTTCGGTGTCCCTATCAAGGGGAGCCTGGTTTCCATTGTAGTTGTGGCTTTTCTAGGAGCCATGTGCTTTTCCGGAGTGGGCCTTTTAGCAGCCTCAAGAGCACAACGCATTGAAACCATCTCCGGCATCATGAATGTGATCATGCTGCCCATGTGGCTTTGTTCCGGGATCTTTTTCTCGGCAGAGCGATTTCCTAGCTTCATGCAGCCGTTTGTTCAGGCCCTGCCCCTCACCCAGTTGATTGGTGCCCTGAGGGCGGTCGTCCTGGAGGGCCAATCCTTACTGTCGCAGACCTTTCCGCTTGTCTATCTCCTGCTTTGGGCTACCCTCAGTTTCATCTTTGCCTTGAAATTGTTTCGCTGGACCTAATATCGTGGTGGAACCTGGAACTTGGAGGGCAATATGCTCCCTGATGGAAACTCCAGCAACGCGCCTTGGGGCGAGGTTAGATCGTCATTTCTTCCCTCTGAAGGTCCGAACAAATTTCACGGCAGCTCTTATTTCATCAGGAGTAAGCTTACCTTGGAATTTCGGCATCGGTCCCTTGCCGTTGGCAATGGAGCTGATCAGATCCTCATCACTCCTCTGATCCTGCCACTGTGGACTCGTCCAATCGGGTGTGTCCGGCGCTTCACCATACCCCTCCTGGCCATGGCAGAACACACATCCCATTGTGTTGTAAAGGGGTCCAAAGTCGATTTCTCGTTTGACTTCGATCTCGACAAGACGAGCTCTCCTGATCTCAGTCTCCTCTCTGACTCCGTAAACTTCGATCAGATAGTCTCCAATTAGCTTGGCCTCGGTATCGCTGATCCAGCTGCGGTGGCGGTTACTCATTCGCGTCACCAGGGCGCGCCACTCTTCTCGCGTGCGACGCCTCGCAAATACCCGTTCGATGTTGTGACACCTGGAACATTTGGTATCCATGAGAGTCTCGATCTGTACGGTGAGAATCTTCTCTGTCTGATTAATATTTTGACGTTCGCTCAAGAAATGAACAATCTGGTCAATCTGGCTTGGGCTGATCCAGGTGGGATCGCGCTCACTCATGCGGATGACCGTTCCTTTCCACTCCTCAGGAGTTTTGACCATGGTAAAGACCTGGGTGAGGTCATGACACCGGTTGCATTTCTGGATAAGCATCTGCCTCCCAATGTCCACGTCCAGGTGCGACAGGGTTGGGTCAAAGCTACTCACGTACTGGGTAGTGGCAGTTTTTACGAGATAGTACCCTCCGGTGATAAAGACGAACGACGTTCCCAGCGTAAATATCCCAATCCCCAGCAGTGGCACGACTATATCGAACGCCTTGGGATAGTAGCGAACAATCAGGATCTTGATGAGAAGAAGGGGAATGATTGATATGGCCAGGGTCATGTGAATGATGGCCTTGGTGTCCAAAGGGGAATTCGCAGCAGCCACCTTGTTGATCATGATGTATAGGAAAATCAGGTAGAGGGTGAGAAACAGGTAGCCATTGATGCGATGGATTCGACTCAGGATTCTTGGATTGAACTTGGGCTTTACACGGCCGGTCACTTCTAACATCAGCCAGACCTGCACTCCCGCCATGATGACGAAGAGTGCACCAAGTGCTGAGGTCCATTGAGGACTCATAACACACCTCCCGAAGTTTTAGTTTGAGTTGCCGGACTGCCTGACTATTTTTGGGCAGCTCGCAGGCATAGTCCAGGAGTCAGACATTCAGTTTTCATGAACTGCAACTGAACCAGTAACTGCAGCCGCGACTATAACAGGTGTCTCTTTGGTAGAAGGACGCCAGGCAGAAACCTTGGCGACTTGCAGCGCCTTTCCCGGCTGAATGATGGGAGCCGTATGAGCCGAGAGGTTCACGTACGGTTCTGTGAGGGCCTTGCGGTGAAACTCCTCGGGGCTACTCACCCAAGCACCGATGATGAAGCACCGGCCGACGGCAGCAGGGTGAAAGAATTTCTAACATTGTTTACAGACATAGTCTGAGGTGTTAATATCGTCACCACACCTAAGAAGGAGCGGGCTGACCAGACATGGCCGAGAAGCTGAAGGACATCGGTAGGATTCTCCAGGAAGCGCGGACGTCACGCGGTTTCACACAGTCTGACATCGCACCTCAGCTTGGTGTATCGCGAGCCACCGTCGCCCAGATCGAGACAGGGCGGCGATCCTTGAAGGCCGAAGATCTGCGCCGGCTAGCTGCCTTCTATGGCTGTAGCCCCAGCGAGCTCCTGCCCCGGGCTACCGACGACGAGGAAGTGGATGGCGTTGCCGAGCTGTTCCGCTCCCATCCTGATCTCGCGGAAGATCAGGGGCCGAGTTCCTTCGCCGGTGTGTGTGCGATGGCGAGAGCTCTCACCGATCTGGAAGCAAGACTCGAGATCGACGCCCTTGCACACCCGCTTCCTTTGTACCGAATTGAGCGCGCAAATACGCCGTGGCAAGCAGCGCGGCAAGGACATCGCATTGCGGAGGATGAGCGCCGCCGCCTAGCACTAGGAGAGGGGCCCGTCCGCTTCGTCGACGAACTGCTCATGACGTCGGGCGTTCGTTCCGCCAGGGCAACTCTGCCGACAGGACTCATCTCGATTTCGATCGCTCATCCGGACCATGGGCTTCTTGTTGTGGTCGACAAGAATCTTAGTCTCGAACATCGCCGCTTCAGATACGCACACGGACTTGCCCATTTCTTGTTCGCTACCGAAGGGCCGTGGCGCGTATGCATTTCTGGTGTGGCGTCTGATCTTGCGGAAGTGAGGGCCGACGCTTTCGCCAGCGGCTTTTTGATTCCCCAGCATGGTCTGCGTCGATACGTGGAGACCCTCGGCAAGGAGACCTTGGGACGCGCTGGTCCCACGGTGCTCTCCGTGTTTTCAGAGGGCGACCGTCGCGACAAGACGGGCGAGAGCCGTCGGGTGCATGGTCGCCAGCGCAGGGGTCGTCACCCGATCACCTTGTCGGACGTCCTACGCACGGCTCACTACTACGGCACGAGCGCTAGCTTGGCCGCGCATCGTTTGAGGAATCTCCGGTTCTTGACGGACCGGGAGCTCGATCAACTACAAACGATATTGCAAAGTGAAGACCATACGCCAATCGAAAGGGACATTGCCCTACCGTCAGCACTCCATGAGATGGACTCCCTTTGTTCTCGCTTGGCGGCGCTGGCGGCTAGTGCACTCCATCGGGGAAGTATCGATGCCCCCAGATTCAACGAACTAGCGGATCTCGCGGGAGTTAGCGTGTCCAACCGAGAGCGTCTCTTGGCCACTGCTGCCATGCTTCCACAACCAGAGTGCGCGAGTTCCAGCCAGACATCCGAGGCGATCGCCTCGCAGGAGAAGGAACAAACATGAAAAATAAGATCAAAATAGCAATTGTGGGCGTTGGCAACTGTGCCAGCTCCCTGGTTCAGGGACTCGAGTACTATCGACACCACGATCCGTCAGAAGCTGCCGGGCTTATCCATTCTGAACTTGGCGGCTACCGGGTCGAGGACATTAAGGTCGTTGCTGCATTCGATGTGGATCGCCGAAAAGTGGGGCAACCCCTTAACGAGGCCGTTTTTGCCCGTCCCAACTGCACAACAGTCTTCCAACGGAAGCTTTCCGAGACCAGCGTCACTGTCCAGATGGCGCCCGTCTTGGACGGGATTGCGGATCACATGGATTGCTATCCCGAGGACCGGGCCTTTCGTCTGTCAGATGCAGAACCCGTTGATATTTCGGCAGCGCTCAAGGCATCCGGCGCCGAGATCCTCGTCTGCTACCTGCCGGTAGGCTCGGAGCAAGCCGTGCGTTACCACGCGACGGCTTGCCTCGATGCTGGTGTCGCCATGATCAACTGCGTGCCGGTGTTCATCGCCTCTCGCCCGGAGTTAGCCGAGGAGTTCAAGAAGAAAGGGCTGCCGATCATAGGCGACGATATCAAGAGCCAGTTCGGCGCCACGCTCCTGCACCGAATCATCGCGCGCACACTCGGCGACCGCGGCGTGAAGATCGAGCGTACCTACCAACTCAACACGGGTGGTAATACCGACTTTCTGAATATGTTAGAACAGACCCGACTCGCGTCCAAGAAAGTCTCGAAGACGGAATCGGTGCAGTCTCAGCTCGACCAACGCCTCGCGGACGAGAACATTCACATCGGGCCCTCTGACTACGTGGCCTGGCAGAACGACAACAAGATCTGTTTTCTTCGCATGGAATGGCGCGGCTTCGGCGACGTTCCAATGAACCTCGAGGCGCGGCTTTCCGTTGAGGATTCGCCGAACTCTGCTGGCGTGGTGATCGAAGCCATCCGGTGCGCCAAGTTGGCACTCGACCGAGGGATCGGCGGGCCATTGGATGCTGCGTCCGCCTGCATGATGAAACACCCGCGGAAGCAGATGCGCGACAGCAAAGCGTTTGATGCACTCGAGCGGTTCATCGAAGGAAAAGGAAATGAACGCCGCCCCGCTCCACGACGACGCACCGCCGGACTCTCAGGAGATGATGGCGTTGCTCCGGCAGCTTCAAGCGGATTCTCTGGGACGTAATTATGAGAAAATCTCCTCTAAAAGCGGTTCCGAGGAGGTAACATGCTTAGCCCAAGAATTGTGAAGAGTTTGGTGGCTCTGTCCCCTCCGCTCAGTGTGGAGAAAGGAGCAAGAGGGTATTCTCCATCAGATCGGCGCTCATAAGAACTCTGATACCAAGTACTTGCTGGAGGGGGTGAAGTTGATGGAGGTGGCTTTGCGTGCGTCTGAATTATTTAGAAAGATGAGCCCAGATGAAAAACGTGAAAACGATCAGTTTGGTACTATCGAACCCCCAGGTAGTCAACGGAAGCATCAGGTTTTCCTATAAGATGCCGTTTTCCCTATTCACGAATGTAGTGAATTTGGAGAATTGGCGGGGCCGACGAGACTCGAACTCGCGACCTCCGGCGTGACAGGCCGGCGTTCTAGCCAACTGAACTACGGCCCCGCCTTGGGGATGATGCATTATAGAATAAGTCCCCACGGCGAGCAACGATCCGCTGCCGGAGCCACCAGGCCGAGTGCTCCTTCAGGCTACATCGTTTCCAGATCAAATCGTTGCAAATGGGCTGGAAGAATCACCTGGGAGGAAGCCACTTCAGCAAGTTTCTCTTTGAGTGCTTCCTGGGCCCGAACCTCGCCGTGAACCAGAAAAATGCGTGAAGGAGAGCGGTCGAGGCCGCTCAGCCAGCTCACGATTTCTTCCGAATCGGCATGAGCTGAAAGGGCATTGATATTGGCAATGCGCGCCCGAACAGGGACCCGAACACCATGAATCTTCACTTCATTTCTTCCTTCCAATAAGAGCCTTCCCAAAGACCCCTCAGGCTGATAGCCGACAAACAGAACCGTGTTTTGTGGATCGGAGAGGCGGTTTTTCAGATGATGGAGGATGCGGCCACCTGCCAGTGTTCCGCTGGCCGAAATAATCACACGGGGTTTCCGATAGCGGTTTAGAGCCTTGGATTCCTGGCTGGTTTTCACCATGTGCAGGTTGCCGCCCTCCAGAGGGCAGGCATCGGACATCAGCTGCTGCATCTCCAGATCATGCTCTTCCAGGCAACTGCAGAAAATCTGGACCGCACTGACCGCCATTGGGCTGTCCAGAAAGACGGGAACCGAAGGGATTCGCCGCTCCTCTTCCAGCTGGCGAAAACGATAGAGTAAATCCTGGCAACGGCCCACAGCGAAGGCGGGAATGATCAGGCTGCCACCACCCTCGACTGTCCGCTTCAGGAGTGACTCCAGATAACTCGAGACGTCGATCTTCGCGTGGACACTGTCGCCATAGGTGGATTCCAGAATCAGCAGGTCCGCCGAAGTTACGCGCTCCGGGTCCTTGATGATGGGCTGACCGGGTCGTCCCAGATCCCCCGTAAAGAGCAGCCTCGTTGTAGTCCCGTTGTGAGAATAGTAGAACCGGACCATGGCCGAGCCCAGGATGTGACCTGCCTGAAAGTACTGGAAGTTCAGAAGCGGTGAGACTTACATTCCGCACTTCTCGAGGGTGATTTGGTGATTGTGTAACCGATTGGTCCTTCATGGGTTGTGGGTTTTTTCAGCTTCCATGAGGCGCACGGTTTCGGTCTCCCAACGGCGCAAGAGACGTCGGACGGTCCGGTAGTTGGCAAGCGCCTTTCGCAGGAGGGCCGCCTGCTGGGGAGAGATCATCCGGTGGACCTGTTTCCCCTCGCTCATGCATCCCCACTCGTAGTAGGGGCCATGGCGGGCTCGGGGATCCCGAAAGCAGCGGCAGTTGACTTTGCCGCAGACCTTCTTCCTCTTCACCAAGGTTCCGGAACACAGACAGTCGAGTTGTCCGATCTGTTGCTGGATCCGGGCGATCCGGTCGAGGGCACGACTGCGGACTCGATCGAGGTGTTTTCCAGATCTGGATTTTGTCATATCTGTCTATTATATTAGCGACAGATATGGGTCGGGTGCAAGGCTTATTATCCCGGGGCTCCTTTGGGCTCCGGACGGAGCGGCTGGGGCCGCTTCCCATCGTGAATCACTTCCTGTCCCGCATGGGTCTGGGCGAGATCCTGCAACGCCACGTCCCGACCCAGGATCGCCGGGTCACCCTATCCTATGCCTTAGGGCTCGGCCTGCTGCGCTCGATCCTGGTGGAGCGGGAGCCGATCTATCGCCAGCAGGAGACCGTGCGCACGTTTGCGCCGGAGATGTATGCCCTGCACCCGGAGGGGGTGGATCAGGTGAGCGACGACCGCATCGGCAGAGCGCTGGACCGGCTCTTCGATGCGGACCGCGCGGCCTTGCTCACCGAAGTGGTGATCGCCGTCGCGAAGCGCTTCGAGGTCCGCTGCGACGAGCTGCACAATGACTCCACCACCATCCGTTTCACGGGGCAGTACCGCCGCGCCCAGGGCCGACGGATGCGGGGCCAGCGAGCGCCCTTCATCACCTACGGCTACTCGAAAGATCATCGGCCCGACCTCAAGCAGTTGCTCTTTTCCCTCACGGCCAGCGCGGACGGCGGGGTCCCGGTGCAGTTCCGGTGCAGCGATGGGAACACCAACGACTCGGTGACCCACATCGAGACTTGGAAGGCCCTGCGGGCCGTGGCCGGTCGGCCCGACTTCCTGTATGTGGCCGACTCCAAGCTGTGCAGCCGGGAAAACATGGACTACATCTATCGGCGCGCAGGGCGGTTTGTCACGGTCCTTCCCCGCTCCCGGCTCGAGGATGGAGAGTTTCGCAAGTGGATTCAGACCCACGAGCCCGAGTGGGAGAAGGTCTGGGATCGTCCCAACCCGCGGCGCAAAGGGGGTCCCCGGGACCGATGGTATGTCTGCCGCGCACCGCTCCCTTCGCGGGAAGCCTGGCCGCCGCGCAGGAAGAGCTGTCGGATCTGAAGGAACGCCTCCGCAGTCCGAAGTCGCGCCTGCGCAAGGCTTCCGAGGTCGACCAGAGGGTCGAGGAGATTCTCCAGCGCCGTCAGCTGGCCCGCTATCTCCGCGTCCGGCGCCTGCGACGGGAAGAGCACACCTTCCGGCAGTTGCGCCGAGGACGGCCCGGATCCCAGACGCCCTACCGCAGGATCACGCGCCGGCGCTGGGATCTGGAGTGGAAGCTGGAGCAGGCGGCGATCGACTACGACCGGAAGAGTGACGGGATGTACCCGCTTTTGAGCAACGATCGGTCCCTCCCCGCTCCGCAAGTCCTCCAAGCCCACAAGGGCCAACCCGCGATCGAGAAACGTTTCCAGCAGATCAAGACCGTGCACGAGATCGCCCCGGTCCTGCTCAAGAACGAGGGCCGGATCGAAGCGCTCTTTACCCTCTACTTCCTCGCGCTCCTGGTCCAGGCTCTGATCGAGCGCGATCTGCGCCGGGCCATGAAACGAGAGAAGATCCCGCAACTGCCCCTCTACCCCGAGGAGAGACAATCGAAACGGCCGACCACCGAACAGGTGCTGCGACTCTTCAGCCTCACGGAACGCCACACCCTCCTGCGGGCCGGTCAGGTCGTGCAGGTCTTCCCTCCCGAATTGACGGCCTTGCAAAAGCAGATCCTGGCACTCCTCCATGTCCCCGAGCGTGCCTTCCGGCCTCCCCTACAGGCAGGAAAGAAAATCCCCAGATAATACGGTCGAGAAGTGCGGAATGTAAGGTGAGAGCTCCTGCGCCTGGCGGTAGCAGATCGGGTGCAGCTGTTTGAGAACCGCCCGCGCCTCCTCTTCCGTATAGAGAGGAAGAGCCGGATCGTGACGCGAATACTTCTTCTTATTGGCATATTCCGCGTCTTCTTCCTGCAGTCTTCCGGAATCGGGCAAAAGCAGGGAGAGTAATTCCGCCGTAGCCGCGGTGCAGTAGACAGGACCCCGGAAGCCCTGCTTGAGGAGGCGTGGAAGATAACCGGAGTGATCCAGATGAGCGTGCGTTAGAACGACGGCGTCGATCCGGGAGGGAGAAACCGGAAAGTCCCTCCAATTGCGCTGCTTCAGGGACCTGCCTCCCTGGAAAAGGCCGCAGTCAATCAGCGTGCGGGTTCCCTTTGTCCTCAGGAGAAAACGGGATCCTGTGATGGTTTGAGCAGCTCCCAGAAACCGCAGCACAAACATCCGTCCGCGATTCTGACACAAACCGCTTTACAAACAAAACCGACTTACCAATAATAAAGATTTGAACCGCAAAGACAGCAAGGTACAAACACAAGGAGGAGGAAGTCATGGCAGGGAAAATGGCGCTAGAGCTGATCTACTGTGATGAATGAAACTACACGCCCCGAGCCGCCTGGATGGCGCTCGAACTTTTGAGTCATTATGGCAGAGACCTCTCCGACCTGAAACTGGTTCCTTCCGGGGGAGGATGCTTCGAGGTCAGCGTGAACGGGAAGCTCGTTTTCTCAAAATTTAAGGAGGACCGCTTCCCCGAGGTAAAGGAGCTCAGAAGCCTGATCGACTCCGCTTAGGATTTGCCGTTGTGGCGCTGCCGCTTGAGTGTGCTGGACAGGCTCTGTCGAATCAGCTGCTGATCAAGGTCCGCCAGTTTACACCAGTAATGGAACCCGTCCTCTTCACTGCAAATCCATTCAATCGCCTTTTCCTTGAGGTGGCGATAATCGTCCCGTGAACCCTCCCTCACATTGCGAAGGTCGATCACCGCCTCCTGCCAAGCCTGGCGCAGGATGGCTACCGCCAAATTCTTCTCTGATCGCGGATCAACAGACTTACTCCCGAAAATGGGGGTCACTGAGCTGAGGTGCATTGGTCCATCATAGCACACCTTCGCCCCAATTTTGACGCAAAAATTGTGCAAACAATCTAGCCCGGGTAGATCAGGCCTTCTGTGGACGGCTTTGAGCTTACCTGAGGGTGATTTCTTCGGATGAACTGAAGATAGCTTCCCCTATCTGATTGGTTCTGATAATGATACAGGATATCGCTCTGCACGGCTTGCAGGCAGTCGAGGATGTCTGTTCGGCGTAAGAGAGGGGCCTGTTCGTTTACCTTGACCCTTTTCCCCTCCAACAGCTCCCTTAAGTCGGTAAACAGGGCTTGTGCCAGCGGATCGGCACTCTGGTGCTCGTAGATAAGTCCCTTTTCTTCCGTCTTATAGGTCTCCTCAAGCAGCCTTACCGCCTCCAGGATGCTCTTATCCTGAAAGGCGTGAAGTCCCTGCGTGAAGTGGATCACAACTTGCTCGATTTCGAAAAGGAGAGCAGAAAACCTCTGGTTGGTTTCCAGGAGTTTCCTTCGCCGAATTGGATCCTCCTCCTGATCCATTTGCGCCACGTATTTCTTGACCGTCTGATAGCTCTGTCCGGACTTCAGGTAAACGCAGTCGGCAGGGCAGGCGATCTCGACCACCCGTTTCTCGCCACAGCACTGTGCACAGATGAGGGTATTCTTGGCAGGGCAGAACCTCTTTCCTTTTCGCTTGCCGCAGAGGATGCACTTCATGGCTGGCTTCAGTATAACCCAGTGCGTCTTTGGGCCGGAGGGTGCATAAAGTGACTACAGCATTGATTCGCCGCACTGAGGCGGCTCGTACCTTCTGGTTTCCAAGGAATGAGGATGCTTCTACTTCCCATCCAGCAGCCGTGCCACCACTGCTGCCTGGTTGGTGGGAAGCCTGCAGGCGTAGTTTTCGCAGATGTAAGCTGTCGCCTTGCCGTCGATTCGCCGGAAAGTGTTGAGAACTTCCAGGCTCTCAGCAAGCCGATGCTGTGCAGGCCCGCCATCAGCCAGAAGAATAATTCTGTTGGGAAGAAATCTCTTGTGTACCTCGGCTAGCAGGGCCCGAGTATCGGGAGCGTTTCGCTCTCCGGCAATGAAAATCTGCTTGGGCTTGTCCAGGTAGAAGTTCACCGCCACCATCATCTGAGGCATGGCCTGCGGGGCAGCGACCACTCGTTTTCCAAAAGCCCGTATGGACTTGGTGGCCCTCTTGCGCAGCGGCTCGCTGCCGGTCATTTGAGAGAGACGAAGCAGGTTCAGCACGGCGATTGAATTGGGTGAAGGCAGTGCCCCGTCGTAGTCCTCTTTCATGCGGAGCAGGATCGACGGGTCTTTTGTGGTGGTGTTGAAAAATCCGCCCTTGGCAGCGTCCCAGAAGAGTTGGTCTTGTTTCTTCGTCAGTTGCATGGCCAGGGTCAGCCAGCGCCCATCAAGAGAGGTCTCATAAAGATCCAGTAAGCCCTGGGAAAAAAAGACATAGTCGTCCAGAAAGGCTTCGATGCCCACATCTCCTGCCCTATAGCGCCGATAGAGAAGATCGGACTTTTCGTCATAGAGCCTCTCGGCAAGAAAGAAGGCAGCTCGCTCAGCGGCCTCCAGATAGCGCTTTTCGCGCAGCACCTGATAGCCCCTGGCTAGAGCCGAAATCATCAAGCCATTCCAGGCAGTGATGACCTTATCATCGAGAGGAGGCCGCGGTTTTGTCTCGCGCACCTTGAAGAGCTTGCGGCGGGCACGCCGCAAGACCTCTTCCACTTCTTGCTGCGACTTTCCAAACTTTTGTGCGCTCTGGGCGACAGTCGCCGAGACGTGGAGGATGTTCTTGGATGTGAACTCCCCGAACGGATCTCGCTCTACGTTGCCGTTTTTCTCGACCCCATAATAGTAGTGAAGGAGGGGCGCATCCTGCTCACCCAGGATTTCCGCAAGTTCCTTCCAGGTCCAAACGTAAAACGCCCCTTCGGAGTGTTTCTCCGGCTCTTCGTGGCTAAGAGGACTATCGGCATCTTCGGCCGAGTAGAAGCCTCCCTCCTTGTCCGTCATGTCTCGTAGTACATAGTGGAAAATGTCACGGGCCACGTCGGCAAAGAAACCATCACCGGTGATCTGAAAGGCCTCCAGATAGGAGATGGCGAGCTGAGCCTGGTCGTAGAGCATCTTCTCGAAGTGAGGAAGGTGCCAGCGATCGTCCGTGGAGTAGCGGTGAAATCCTCCGCCCAGATGGTCATGCATTCCTCCAAGCGCCATCTTGCGCAAGGTGTGAGTCGTCATTTCCAGGGCCTTTTCCTGCCCCGTCCTCGCATGGTAGCGGAGCAGGAAGTTGAAATTGACCGGCCGGGGAAACTTGGGAGCCGGTCCGAAACCGGCTTCACGGGTATCGTAGCTGGAGGAGTACCATCGATAGGTTTGCTCCAGCAGTGTCTGGCCCAGTTTGAGATTCTCATCGGCCGAAGCACCCTGACGATTCTTCAGGGCCTCGGTGAGTTTTCCTGCCGAGCGGACAATGGCCTGGCGACGGTTCTTCCATTGTTTCGTGATCTCTAAGAGAAGCTCCTTAAAACCGGTTCGGCCGTCTCTCGCCTGCGGAGGGAAATAGGTTCCGCCAAAGAAGGGCTCCAGCTGGGGGGTGAGGAAGACCGACATGGGCCACCCGCCATGGCCCGTAGTGGCCTGCACGAAGGTCATATACACCTCGTCGACATCGGGTCTTTCCTCGCGGTCTACCTTGATGCTGATGAAGTGCTCGTTCATGATGGCGGCGATCTTGCGATCGGAAAAGGATTCGCGCTCCATGACGTGGCACCAGTGGCAGGTCGAGTATCCGACAGAAAGAAAAATGGGCCTACCCAGTCTTCGAGCCTTCTCAAAAGCTCCCTCGCCCCAGGGGTGCCAGTCCACCGGGTTGTAAGCGTGTTGAAGCAGATAGGGGCTCTTCTCGGAAATGAGGAGATTGGGCGTGCGGCGCGCCTGCTCACGGGCCGCGACCGGTGAATGACCTTCAAGAAGAAGCAAAAGCCCCAGGGAGACCGCCAGCGGTGCAAGACGCAGGATCAGAGGGTTGTTTTTTTTAAGCATGAGTTGTGTCTCCATCGTTTCTCGGGGATCCTTGCCCGACAGTATACCCGTGCAGCGGTTGTTGGGAAACTTGATGGGAACCTATTTTCACGGCATCGAGGCCGTTTCTACCTTCCTTGGAACCAGAGGGTGGAAGCCGCCTCAGGCGGCGAATGAGGGGTACATCATTGGACAACGTGCCCTTGGAAGCTGGAACCTCCATGGGACGAGGCCCTGAGACACTCGGAAACGGCCTTGAGATTCAGGGCTATTTTTGCTAATCTCCTCGGATTGGCACCGACTTTGAAGGAGGAAAAGCCGACACAATTATGAGGAACGGAAAGCTACTGGTTCTGACTGCACCGCTGACGGAGATGATAGACCATGCCGGTTACTTCATACAGATGGCGATGGCTTCGCTGCCGGTCTGGATGGAAGTTGTGCTCAACAGGAAGTATCCCCAATGGAAAAACGTCAAGAGATTCGGCGATGGCTCGGCACAGTTTGCGACTGCGGGTCTGCGGGTCCTAGAGAAAGTGATGGTGAAGGAATTTGGTGAGGAGAATGTGGTGGTCTGCTATCCGGACGACCTCGACCAGTTCATTGGGCCGGAGACCCGAGTCGTCGCGCTCTCCACTCACAACCCTCTGGGTGTCACCTTCGCTGCAGGTGTCTATACCTCCATCTTTGGAAGTTCCAAGCAACCCATTAATGCTTTTTACGCCGAAAAGCTTTTCCAACGTGTGAAGAGCAGTCCCTATCGCCAGAATTTCAAGGTCATAGTCGGCGGCTCCGGCGGATGGCAGATCAATCAGACGCAGAGCGCTGAGAAACTCGGGGTGGACTGCGTCGTGGATGGGCGCAGCGAGTCTGCAGAGTCGATCGAGCTGTTCCGTCAGGCCCTTCGAGGCGAAGTGCTGCCTCCGCAGGCAGCCGTCAGCCATCCCAGTGATCCGAATTCCATCGTTTTCCCGAACAAGCCCACCACCTTTGGGGTGGTGGAGATGACCACCGGATGCGGGAGACGGTGCCAGTTTTGCGCGCCGGATCTGAACCCGCAGATCGCGTTGCCCAAGGGAAAGATCATGGAGGCGGTTCGCTCCAACGTCGAGTTGGGCAATACGCAGATTTCCCTGGCCACAGAGGATATGTTCATTTGGGGACAGGTCCACACCCAAACCCCCTTCTTCTTTCCTAACCGTGAAGCCTTACTGAGTCTTTACTCTGATATCGTCAATTTCCCGGGCGTCAAGGAGCATGTCTTCAGTCACTGTACCATGGCTCCCTCCGTGGTCGACCCGGAGTTGATCCGGAAACTCTCGGAGATTTGTCTGCCCAAGAGCCCGATTCACCTGCCTGCCCTGAGTTCCCATCCGGAGAAGAAAGCATTGGTTCCCCTCATCGGCCTGGAAACGGGTTCCGTAGCGATGGCCAAGAAGATGATGCCGAGTAAGGGCATCCCCTTCAAGATCGAGGACTGGCCCAGTGTCATTATCCGGGGCTTGGAGATTCTGAACCAGAACAACTGGTTTCCCATGCTCACCCTGATGGTGGGAAATCCGGGGGAAACAGACGAAGACGTCACGGCGACGCTGGATCTGATGTTTGAAATGGAGAGGCGCGGCTTGTTTGCCTTCCTCGTGCCTTCCGTTTTTACTCCTCTGGAAGGAACCAGGATGGAGCATGATCAAGGGGTCACCGAGACCAAGAATCTAAGCCGGCTGCAGTGGCAGCTCATCCTGAAATGCTGGAAGATGAATTTGCGTCCCGGTCTCTACAGCTGGTGGGGACCCATGGCTTTCCGGCTGGGAGGGCTCCTGGTCTGGCTCATGCGACTTCGTAAGACCAACGGACCTCACTTTACCTGGCCCATGATGATGTTCTGCAGTGCGATTCCTGAAAAGTGGATGGTCCGGATGGGAAAACTCTACGAGGGAACACCACTGAAAGTCAAAACGCGTGCCCAGTTGCTCACCTCGATCCGCCCCAACTACTGGAAGCATCTTCCCAAAGATGCCGGAGATCTTCCCTCAGCCCTGCACTCCGAGGCGGAGAGTCCGGCCCTGGCGGCCGGCGTTTAAAACTGCGGATCGTCATGGATGTTCGCGGAGGTTGATCCGCGCATCCGAAAATCCAAAACGATTGGATCGTGGTCCGAGAAGGGCCCCCTGGAATCTCGAAGATTGGGGATCACCTTGGGAGGTCGCGTCTCGTCGACGGTGATGCGTTTGCCGGCAAACCAGTCCAGCTTCAGAGAGCAGCGGCCTGTAGACCTTCTTAGAGCCCAATTGATAAACCAGAAACACCATAGAGGAATCCAGTCGGCCATGTTCTTATTGAACGCCAGATTCGCTACATCGTAGTGAAGCGTGCAGCGGCCCGGTTCATTGAATTCCCGATAGCGGTAACCCCTCCTCTCCAGTGTTCGAAACAGATGTCGCTCAAACCATCGATCCGGGTAAGGATAGTGGTTCTGGATTACGTTCTTTATGCCCATAAGGACGTGTCTGCAGTACCCTAGTATGGAATAGACCGCCCGCCGAGAGTTGAAGGTGGTGGTATTCCAGTCGCCTCCAATCAGCTCGGGAAGAGGAGGAAGCTTTTCCAGGTGGTTGAGTATCACCTCCATCTGGCCCCGTCGCTGTCGCTGGCTGGAATGGGCGTCCAGGTGTAGGCTCACGGCCCGCACCGGCCCCAAGGGGTGCTCGACGGTGGCCACAACGGCGCGCTGGCATCCGAGCCGCTTTTCTTTTCCCTTCAACTTGTCCTTGCCGTTTGGGAGGCTGATAAAATGAGCATCGCGGATGGGATAACGTGAAAAAAACGCGTTGCCATGCAGGGCCTGCGCGTTCTGACCCGGAGTCTCGCTTTCCAGTCCGCTTCCCTTCTCCAGGTTCAGATAGCAGCAAACAAACACATAATTGAGACGGAGAGCTGTGGCGATCTCTCGGGCTATGAAGCGGTTTCGGGTGCGAGCCATCCCGCAGTCCAGCTCTGTGAGAAGAAAGATATCGCTTCCTCCAATGAAAGGATGGTTGCCCAGCACGTCAATGATGTTTTCCAGTCGAAGTCCGCGCTCAATATTCCAGGTGGTGGCGCGAATCGATGGAAGTGAAAGAGAAGGGGTAGTGGCCAGGTTCTCCTGAATGACGCTCTCCAGAACGCGCTGTACTGCCGGACGCAGGCCCGCATAAAGAGAAGAGGCTTCAAGAGCTACGCTGGAAGGAAAACGCCGCAGCTGCGGGAAAAACGGTGTGAGTTCGTGTTGTAGCGAAAGGGGAAGAGGACTTTCCGTTTGCACTGAGTTCCTCCTAGACCTGCCTCGTAAGCCCCGTCAGCAAGAGCCTCGTACCGTTGAGACGAGGTACTACCCAGCCTTTTCCCGAACACATGAGTCGCAGGGACAGAGATCGCGCAGCAGCTCGAAGGTATAAATACCCGAGGAGTGTCCATCACTCCATTGGATCTGAAGCGCGTAGCGTCCTACCAGTTGAAGCGCCATGGGGCCTACATTTTCGGGAACCTGGTTCGGATCCAGGATCTTTTTTCCTGTCGTTTCCTCGATACAGATGGCACAGGGGCAGGCGAGACGGAGAAAGCGTGCCGGACAGATGCTTATGTGCCCGTCCTCCCATTGAATGCGAACGTCCTGAAGATTCGCCCTGCTGATTTCCGCGGGCACGGGCTTGGAATGCTTCTCCATGCCATCGAGTCTCCTGCTTCCGAAGGAAATCTTAATGTCCTGCTTGAGTTCGCCGGAAAGGTATGTAATAGCTCATGTTTTCCATGATTCGCAGCAGCGGGCCGTTTAACTGGTTAAACATGATAATCGCCTTTTGAGCGACGTTGAGCGCCACATCCTGCGGCGTGGAAACATCTGTTCGGTGACTGCTTCGCTCGTGTTGCTCCCCTCGTGTCTTTGTGACTTAGTGGTGAGAATCTTAACCACCAAGACACAAAGGCACCAAGATTGTACCTTAAATTCCGCCACCGAAGTGTGCTATCGACCCACAAGCAACAGAACAAAGATCGTCAGGTTGATGGCATGGGTGGTGAAGCAGAGCTTACAGGGGACGCGCGTAAGAAAAAGGAGCGAGAAGGTCAAATAGGCGCCCAGCAGGACAGTAAGCAGGCTAGCCAGCAGGAAAAAATAGTACCCCTGAGTTGAGAAAAGAGAACCGCCGGCCAGGCTGGCCCAAATTGCCATATAAAAGATCTGCCCCAGAAGCGAATTGGGAAGACCGAAGACGCGAGCACGCGGGGTAAAGACGATGGTAGCGCAGGTACGCTCACCCATACGGCAAAAGGAGGGGATCCAGGGCGCGTCGGGCCGAATCCAGCGGTAGGAAACTGCCGTAAAGTACGAGGAGATCAAAAAACCGATAGCGGACAGGAGTAACAGCAGAGAAGGGACCATAACTCCAGTTCCAGGTTCCAAGTTCCAGGTTCCAGGTTCTCGTTGTTTGCCGCTTGCATTTCGGATGGTTGGCGATCGCGAGGAAGTGGCTCAGTTCCTGATCCTTTTCACAATACAAGCCCCAACCTGGAACCTGGAACCTGAAACCTGGAACCGTACAAACACACTAGGACGAAAAATACTGTGGCTCGTTACCCCGCTTCCACTTGATGTTGCAGCCCAGACTGGGTGTCTGGTCCGGATCAGCAGGTTGCCCTGCCAGGGTAGCGTCAATCGCGGCTCTCAGATCGGCTCCGGTAACCGGCTTGCCGTTGTCGGGGCGGCTGTCATCAAGCTGCCCGCGATAGGTGAGTCGGCGATCCGAGTCAAACAGGAAGAAGTCCGGAGTGCAGGCCGCGGTGTAAGCTTTGGCTGTCTCCTGAGATTCGTCGTAGCCAAAAGGAAAAGCGAAGCCCAGTCCCTCCGCCATGGCCTTCAACTGATCGGGCGCGTCGTCGGGGTGCTCGTTCACATCATTGGAACTGATGGCCACGATGCCGAGATCCTTGCCTGCATAGTCTTTTCCAATACGAGCCAGTTCCTGTTGTACGTGCTGAACATAAGGACAGTGTTTACAAATGAACATTGCCAGCAGAGCCTTCTTTCCAGCAAAGGTTGCCAGGGAAATCGTGTCCCCGGAGACGACGTCGGACAGCTGAAAGTCAGGTGCCGTCGTGTCCAGAGCTAACATCGTTGAGGGTGTGAGAGCCATAACTTTTCTCCTTTATGTTTTGAAAATCGTTAACCTGCGTTTAGAGTTTATTATTTATCATAACTGGAACCTCAGATCCATGGCAGAATACTGACGGGGCGCATGGCTGTGCGCTAGAACGAAGGAGATTCGTCTATGTATGGGCTAGTTTTCATAATGGTGCTCTTCAGTATCTTCAACCTTCATGCGACTCCCACGGTCGAGGAGGCGAAGGCCTTTGTGGAACAAGCCGAAGCGACCCTCCTGGAACTCTGGATCGATACGGAACGAGTGGTCTGGCTGCAGAACAATTTCATCACTCATGATACCGAGATCCTCTCGGCTCAGGCACAAAAGAAACTGATCGCCACTACCATGGAACTTGCCAAGAGGTCCACGCGCTTTGACCAGTTGGACCTTCCTTACGACGTCGTGCGAAAGATCCATCTTCTCAGGACATCTCTGGCAGTGACGGCGCCTCAAGACCCGGACAAGCAGGCGGAGCTGACCAGGATCACCACTGCCATGGAGAGCCTCTATGGAAGGGGCCAGTACTGCCCGGAGGGAGAGAAAGACCGGTGCCTGGATCTGAATCAGATGAACCGAATCATGGCGGAGAGCCGAGATCCGGACCGGCTGCTGGAGATCTGGTTGGGCTGGCGGAGGGTCTCACCTCCCATGCGGCAGATGTATCAACACTTTGTGGAACTCGCCAATGAAGGGGCTCGCGAGCTGGGCTTTGCCGACCTGGGCGTCCTGTGGAGAGTCGGTTATGACATGACGCCCGAGGAATTTACCGCCGAGGTAAATCGTCTGTGGGAGCAGGTAAAGCCTCTCTACGAGGCGCTTCACTGCCAGGTGCGCGCAAAGCTGGCCGAGGCTTATGGTGAAGAGCTAGTCTCTCCAGGGAAGCCGATCCCCGCTCATTTGCTCGGCAACATGTGGAGCCAGTCCTGGGGCAATATCTTCGATCTGGTTGGACCGGAGGAAAGCAGCCAGAGCCATGACCTTACCCGGATTCTGAGGGATAAGAACCTGGATCCCCTGGAGATGGTCCGATATGGAGAACGCTTCTTCACTTCACTCGAGTTCAGGCCTTTGCCGCAGACGTTTTGGGAGCGGTCCCTCTTCACCCAGCCGAACGACCGTGATGTCGTCTGCCATGCCAGTGCCTGGGATATCGACCAGGAGGATGATCTCAGGATCAAGATGTGCATCGAAATCACTGCCGAGGACTTTCAGACCATTCATCATGAGCTGGGACACAATTTCTACCAGCGTGCTTACAAGCATCAACCTCCCTTGTATCGGGGCGGAGCCAATGACGGATTTCACGAAGGCATTGGTGACACAATCTCTCTTTCCGTCACTCCGGAGTATCTTGTCGAAGTGGGGCTCCTGAGTGAGGTGACCAGCGAGAGTGCCGTTCTGGATCATCTCATCAAGATGGCTCTGGACAAGATCGCCTTCCTGCCCTTTGGCTTGCTAATGGATCAGTGGCGATGGAAGGTCTTCTCGGGAGAGATTGGTGCTAAGGATTACAATCGAGCCTGGTGGAAGCTAAGGGAGAGGTATCAGGGGATCAGGGCACCCGTGCCGCGCACCGAGGAGCATTTCGATCCGGGAGCCAAGTTCCACATTCCCTTTAATACCCCTTACACTCGCTACTTTCTGGCTCATATCCTGCAATTTCAGTTTCACCGAGCACTGTGCCAAGCAGCCGGCAGCGAGGGACCTCTACACCGCTGCTCCATCTACAAGAGCAAGAAAGCGGGAGCTCGGCTGAAAAAAATGCTGGAGATGGGCAAAAGCCGGCCCTGGCGCGAGGCTCTGGAGGTACTTACCGGTGAGAGGGAGATGGATGCCAGCGCGATCCTGGAGTACTTCGCGCCACTGAAAAGCTGGCTGGATGAGCAAAATCAAGGGAGGCAGTGCGGCTGGTAGATGCCGCTGGCGCGGCCACTGCAACTGACCACTGACAACGGACCACGCCAGTCAAGGTGTCAGGGGCACTTCCTTTTGCAACTGTTGTTTCTGCCACTCGTAATCGACCTCTCCCCGATAGAAGCGATCCGGATTTCCGATCGCCCAAATCTGCTTTCGGATGAGCCAGTTTCTGGGGTCGAATCGTAGGGCCTTTCGCAGCAGTTCCAATGCCTTTTCAGAGTTTCCTCGGCTCAGGATCAGGGCGGCCGCCTGATAACGCAGTCTCGCCTCCGGCGTAAAGAATCCCTGTTCTCCTGGAGTTGAGATCTTCTCCAGGGTCCCCTCCTCGATCCAACGCGCGATTTCTGCACGATCCACTTCCTTGTCGACGCTGGTTCCCTTGGGGTCTCGGACGGGCCGGCCGGATTCGTCGATGAGGATGGTTAGAGGAACAAAATTGAAGTCGAAGCGTCTGCCCAGTTCGCCGGACTCGTCTACCAGGGCTGCGTAAGTTGCGCCGGCCTTCTCGATCCAGGGTCGTACTCTGTGGGCTCCCTGCACGTCCATGGCCACCGAGATCAACTCAAAGTTGCGGTTCCGATATTGGCTGTAAAAGCGCTGCCACCCGGGCAGCTGGGCTCGGCACCCTCACCAGGAGGCCCAGGCAAAAAGCACCATCTTCCTGCCTCGAAAGTCAAAGAGCTGTACGAGACGGCCTTCCAGGTCAGGCAGGGAGAAGTCTAGCGGGCCTTCCGAGAGTAGCTCTTCCGACTGGGGTCTCAGGTCGAGAAAAAGCTGCTCCGCTGTCTCGTCCCACAGGTAAGCTCCGTCTAAGGCCCCCATGAGACCCAAGGCGGAAACATACTCCTGCCCGTCATGCTTTCTCAGGGGAAGGGGAACACACAGATCTTCCCGACAGATGCCGACCAGATCGGGAGCCAGATCTTTTCGTTCCAAGTGCAGCGAGTTCTGGAAGAAAGGCACCGGGAGATAAGCCGTGCCTCCTTCTATTTCACTGCTGACCTTCTCCAGAGTGAGCGTGGAGTCTTCAAAGACCAGAATCGTGCGGCTCTTGGCCCCAATGTTCATGGCTGTAAGGGCTAGCCCGGACTATTCATAAAGTGTGTACTAGATCGGCGAACGCCTGGAACACACCACCCCGTCGTGATCCGCGGTCTCGTGATCTGCGCTTTCATAACCCAAGCCTCCCTCTGATTTCGCCGGGCGCGCCGGTCTGCTCCAGAAAATCGAGGAGCCCCAGACACAGGCGATCTCGCACCTCTCCTTCCTCAGCGATGAGATTGTGTCTCTGTGCGTAATCCGAGCGGAGATCGTAGAGCGCCGAGTGAGATTCTCCGCGGTAATGCTCGATGGGGAAGCGCTGATTGGGGCCATCGTATTGACCCACGTCCCTGGGAATTAGAAATTGCGGCGGCAGTGAAGAGTACCAGTAGAGAGGTTTGTTTTGATCCGTGGGCGGCCATTGGAAGAGCGTCCACCGCCCGTCGGTCACATTGATGGCTTCCCCGAATCTGCTGTAGCAGGCGTATTCGCGAATGGCCGCCTTTCGGTCGCGGATCAATGGAAACAAACTCTTGCCTTGAAGCCCTCCCGGTGTGGGAACCCCCATGGCTTCCAGGACAGTGGGGTACAGATCCACCTGCTGAATGAGGGCTCGAGGTCTTCGTCTCGCGTTTCGAAACTCGGGGTGATAGAGGATCAGCGGGATATGGGCGATCTCCTGGTACATGTTGGAATCGCCGTGGAAGGTGGAAGGCTTGCCGATCATTCCATGTTCGCCGAAAAGATGTCCGTGATCGGTAGTCACCACGATCATCGCGTCCCCGAGCAAAGCGAGCTTCTCGAGCTTGTCCAGAAAGCGTCCCAGCCAGGTATCGACGAGCGTCAGCTCGCCCGCGTAAAGAGCGCGAATGTCGCGAAGCTCTTCTTCTGTATAGCGATCCGCCGCACCGTAGATGGGCCAACGAATGCGCTCCTGCGGTGGGTCGGGGGCATACATGAGGTCATAGGGGTGAGGTGGATCGAAAGGTTCATGCGGGTCGAAGCAGTCGATCATTAGGAAGAAATCCTTCAGACTGTAATTGCGATCCAGCCAGTCCATTGCAGACTGGAAGGTCTGGGCGGCAAAGGTGTCCCGCTCCGTCTTCCAATGCGCAGTGTTGCGATAGTATTGGCGCCATCGACGGCTGACTTTGGTCGATTCCGGAGCGGGGAACCGAACCTCGATGGTGGGATCGGTAATCCACTTGTCGTTCTCCTGCCCGCGGATGAATTCCCATCCGTCAAAGTAGAAATGGTAGTTTCCGGAGCCGCGCTCGAACAGGTGATAGTGGTCGGTAACCAGCATAGTGGTTCGCTGATCGCTGATCATTCGGATGAAATCCAGGTCGTCGTACTCCAGTGGGCCCCATCCCCGCCAGGGGAATTCGTAGCGTCCGGTCCAGATGTCTCGTCGCGCCGGCATACAGGGATACGAGCCCAGATAGGCGTTCTCGAAAGTGACTCCCATATCGGCCAGCCGATCGAAGTTCGGAGTTCGGATCCAATCATTCCCGTAACAGCCGAGGTGATCGCGGCGCAGGGTATCAATAATGATCAAGACAACGTTCACTTCGCATCTCCCTTGCCTAGGTACTCCCTTTCATAAATACGGTAACGTATGGGGATGGGTTTTGCGAGGAGAGGTCGCGAAGAGAGGAGGAGGCGATGCGGGGCATCGTCGACGAAGAACGACCAAGAGATCGCCCGCAACCCCCATCCGCCCGAAGGGTTGGGGCGGGACGGGCCCATCTCTTTGTTGCTCCTCCTCGCCGATGTCTCGACATCGACTCGTCGTCTCGCCTCGATCTGGTCTCCGTCACGCTCCCAACATACGTCATCGTATTTATGAAAGGGAGTACTTACAGCTTGTCGGCCAGATCGTCCCGCACTGAAGGGTAGCGGTCAGAAAGGTCCTTAGAGCGGGAGGGCTCCTCGGCTAGGTTGAAAAGGGTTGTCTGCATTGAGTCCGTATCGAGCAGATAGAGCCAATCCTCCTGCCAGACGGAGACCATCGAGCCATGGGCGCAGACCAGGTGATCCCGGAACTGACCCATGCCCGAACGAAGGGCCGGCCAGATACTTCGTCCTTCATTCCCCTCTTTCTCATCGACCTCGAGCAAATCGAGAACGGTGGCGGTGATGTCGATGTTGTACAGCCAGCCGCTAAATCGTTCTCCCTTTTTTTCCCCGCCCGGGTGGCGCAGCAGGCACGGCACCGGAGAGAGCTCCAGTCCTGTACATTGAGGGGGCATTCCGTAAACGCCGAATTCGCCAAGTATCTTTCCGTGATCGGAGAGAAGCACGATCAGGGTATTTTCACGCAATCCAAGCCGATCCACACTCTGCAGTAGACGTCCCACCCAATGGTCGACCATGGTGACTTCAGCGGCATAGCGTGCCCTGACGTGGTGATGCTCCCTCTCGCTCAGGTCCGCTCGCTTGTAGAGATTTGCATAGATCAGCTGAGGCCCTTCGTAGCCTGGATCGTACAGATCGAGAAAATGCTGGGGAGTCTCAAAGGGCTCGTGAGGATCGAAGCTGTCTATATATAGGAAGAAGCGTTCGTGGGTATGATTATGCTCCAGCCATTCGATGGCCCGGCGGAATGTCCGGGCTGCCTGAAAGTCTTCGTCCCCCTGCCGGAACATCTGGTTTCGCAAGTACTGTTCCAGTATCTCTCGCTTTCTCTCTTGATACTCACCAGGCGAGAAGCGTCCAGCGTAGCTGGCAATCCATCCGGAAGTAGGGGCCTTACTCGTTGTTCCCGGCTTCAGGAACTGTTCCAGATAGCCGTCGGGCAGCGGTTGGCTCTGCCATAGGTCGTACTCCTGCCCGCGTACCCACTCGAAACTTTGAAATCCGAGATGAAAATTCATGGATGGCTTCATCAGGTGGTAGACGTCCGAGATCATGGCCGTTACATAACCCTGCTCGCTGAGATGCTCGGCCAGTGTGACGTCCTCCTGTCGAAGCGGCCGCCACCCTGGAGTGTGGACGTAGATCCCTTTGTAAAAGGGCTCATCCGGCCAGGGAAAGATGCGGCTTCCGGTAAACATGCTGCGCCGGGCGCAAATCGTGGGCAGCGTCTCGGCCCGCATCCGCTCGAGAAGCACCCCCTCCGATGCCAACCGGTCGACGTTCGGGGTCTCGACCTGCATTCCTGGGCCGTCCGGGTCGCTGGTACCTTCGGGATAGTAGCAGTGGACGTGATCCTGTCGCAGGCTGTCAATCGTAATCCAGATGCAATTCATAGGGATGGCTTCAAGCGATATCTATTGCGAGCGATTTTCTGCCTTCTGTCTCAACTTCTGAGAGAATCTTTCCACCTCCACAATGGCTCTCTGATGAGTCGCCTCGCCGATCTTTTCCTTCTCGTCATACGCCTCCACGTGAAAGGTGAACACCTTTCCGCTCTGCTCCCTCAGTCTCGATTGCACTCGGACCTTGGAGCCGACCGGAGTGGCCGCCAGATGGCGCATCTGAATGCTGATGCCCACGGTTTCCTGACCTGGTTCCAGCAGTGAGGAGACTGCTTCTCGAGAAGCCATCTCCATCCAACGGATGAGCGTAGGAGTGGAAAGGGCGGGCGGAGCATCCGGTCCCATGAAGTGGATGGCGTCACCGGAACTCACCACTCGTTCAGACTCAAATTCCAATCCCTCTGGTTTGCTCATGCCTGGATCTCCCTGGCCGCCGTTTGGAAAACTCGGTGTCTTGGTGAATCGTGGTGGAAGTGTTTGACCACCAGGACACCAGGGCACAAAGACCGGTCAACTCCTCCGTGCGATGTAGCCGTAGCGCAGCGTTGCTGGGAGCTGGCCCTTGAGCCTGGTAGGCAGCTTTCATCACTGCCAGCTCGTCGCTGTCGATGGGGTTGATGTCTGCTTGCACCTTGATTGGGTAAAAGCGAGCCGCATTGAGCCCGAAGATGGCGTTCTTGACGGAGCTATCCGCCGGGCCAAGCGGTGCGAACCCGTGCTTCTTCTGCATGTCTTCAGGGATCTCCAGGCGGCGCAGTGCCTCAATCTGCCACTGGGGCGAGCCGTACCATACCGAATCCGTGCCCCACATCACGTGATCCACACCCATGCCCTTGATCAGGGTGCCCATCATTGCGGCGCAAAATTGCGGATTGGCCACGGCGGAGTTGGCAAAGGTCGTTCCGATTTCCGCATAGACGTTGCTGACTCCATGCTCTTGCGGGATGCGGGCTAGGTCGGACACCCACTTGATGGTACCGCTTTGCTCGAATTCGGCCAGAGCACGATCGGGCGTCTCGAGGAAGGGCCGCAGCGCAGAGTGGTAGATGACGAAGTTGATCTGGGGCCAGTCCCTGGCCGCCTTCGAGACATCGTCGACGGTGGCGTGCTGCCAGACGCTGGCAAAGGCCTCTTCGTAGTCCCGCGGCAACAGACCCTTATGGATACAGACGGTCTTGATCCCTGCCTTGATGATCTTTTCGTAGAAGGGGTAGACGAGTTCTTCGTCGTCGAGCCTCCAGGGATACCTGGACGGCGACAGGGGGTCACCGATCGTGTAGCCCTTCCAGCTGTCGGGACGAATTTCAGTGATACAACGGTCGACTTCCTCCATCCAGCCGGGTTGCCCGGGCGTGAATACGGAGTGGCACAGCAGTCGCTTGGATTGGGCCACCGCGTTGATGACCTGCCGCGCCCGGGCCATCTGATCGTTCGTGAGCAGCCACCACTCAGGATCGTCAAAGGGAGCGCCGCTGAGCAGGGCGATGTTGGTTTCACTGTCGAGGAAAATCTCCTTGACGAAGTTCTCGAACTTGAAGCGGGCCAGGGTCAGATCGATCTCTTCCAGCATGGCAGGGTTCCAGTGGGTGGAGGCGAATTTGCCGAGTTCGAGCAATCCTTCCTGGCGGAAATCGTCTCGCACGAAGTGAACCTGAGCATCGAAGATGAACTGCTTGCCCAGGCTTTCGGCGCGAGCCGCTGAAGCCTCCGGGTGGGCAGCCTCAGCGGGGCTGACCCGAAACACCTCTCCGTACACCTTGTTCATGGCCAGGAAAGCGACCGCAAGGCCGCAGCTCGTCTGCAGAAACCGGCGTCGGCTCATACCGAGCTTGTCGCCGAGGGTGTTGGCCATCTCCTTGATCTGCTCCTCGACCTGCTTCTGCTTCTCGGTCTGCGGGAGAGGGTTAAACTCGCCGTTTGAAACGATTTGTGTGGGTACGGGAGAACGAAACGCTGCCACCTCGGCCGGTTCCGTCTGTTCCAGTTCTTCTTTGCTCAGAAAGATTCCCATCGCCGTCCTCCCTGCGAGAGTTTATCCCGTTGTCCAGCCCCGCTTCAAGTCAGCTCCAATCCACTAAATTTAGCGAAAATCAGATGTAGTGAACCGGCACAAAAGGTTGCCTCTCGCGAATCTTGCAAATAGACTAGTGCCCTACTGGGTCCACGAAGGAGAACCAGCAATGACAGGGAGGGTAAAGAGCATGAAGAATCATTTCAAGTTTTTCACCCGCCGTCGAATCCTTATAGGGACATTGATCACGGGGATCGTCTCGTTATCGGCCTTCGGTTGGATCGTAGCTCACATGGTGACCCGGCCGCTTGACGTCGAACTTCATGCCCATGTTCAGATTTGCCAAAAATCGGCTAAGGGTCAATGGGAAGTCATCGATGAAGCGGGCCCCGAAAACTTAAAGTTCAGTGCAAACTTGCTCGAACTGGCAACAGGGAAAAAAGTCGGTACCGACTTTAATCGACATTCCTCATATCAACTTCGGAAGGACCTTTTCCGGTCTCCCCAGTGAATGACCACAACTTATCAGACCGCCAACCTTGCCTCAAGTGGTCTTTGGTCCTCTGTCCATCAAAAGCGCCTCTGATCCCTCGGTTTCCCAGGTGGCTTTTGGTCAAAAACCTGATCAATAGAGACACCTCCAGCGGTTCAATCAGAAACCCTCGGCGCTAGGCTGTCATCCATCTCAATCGATCAATCCGAGACAACATCTCGGCAAAGATCTCCTTGCTTACCGCTACCTCCGCCATCTGAAACGTGACGATCCGGCTATGGCGGATCACCTTCGCTCCGATCTTGATCAGTTTGGTCAACAGGCTGCGAAGGGACCAATGTTTGATTTTTCTGGGAAGGACTAGACGCCGTAGAAAATTGCCCAGGTTGCAGGCCAAGACAAACAGAGCCAACCTCACCTGATTCGGGACAAAGCGCTGGCAGGACAGGCGAGTCCGGTGCAACGCATACTTGCCTTCCTTGATCCACTGCTCGGCTGTGCCACGACCGTTATAGAAGTGAACCACCCCTGAGGCTTGTGCGCTCATATTGGTGACGATGAAACCCACCCTCGGAAAGAGTTCTCCGCGATGCCACTCGACCTTGGCAATCACCCGGCGAGGCCGGTCCCAACTGGCGGCTTGATATTGGAAATGGCAAACCAAACGATAGGCTTTCGGGGCGGACGGCCCACAGGCCGGGTAAGCAGGTGTTCAATCTCCGCCTGAAGCACCTCGTTGGCAGGAAGCCGGATGGCATACAAAAAGCCCTTCTCCTCCAAGTATTCATAAACGTCCGGCTTGGCAAAGGCAGCATCCCCACGAAAGTATTTGCGGACTGTTTTCTTCTCGTAGCGAGCCACGATTGGTTCCAGCATCTCCTTCCAACCATCCGCGCTGTGAACATTGCCGGGCCGAAGCATTGCACCTTCGCAATCTCCGAACTGGTTGAAACAAAACAGGGGATGGTAGCAAGTACATCGGAAATGGCCGTTGTAGGCAGAGGCTTCCTGCTCGCCATGGACAGGACTGGCTGAGCTGTCCATATCCAGAATGATGCGCCGATGAGTTGTTTTCTCCAGCGCTCTTTCTACCCATCGGCCATTAACTTCCGAAAGGGCTTTGAGGTTCCCCTGGACGGACAGCATCTCGGTCTCAAATCGACCCATGGTGTTGGCGCTGGCGGCCTTCTTCTTGTCCATCTTCTTCCCGGTGATCCTCCGCATAGTCGGATCCACCGATAGACGATGGGCATCGTTGACATCTTCATAGCCAGCCAGTCGACTCGTATACCGATTGGCGCAGCAACGGCGCCAGGTCGTGCTGGATGTTACGCCCTGTCCGCGAATCGCGAAAAACGGAGGGAACACTATCGAATAACACCAACGCTTCGTCCAAATCACGATAGGCGAGAAGCCCAGCGAGGCTGCCCCAAACTCAGTTGAAAGTGAAGGGCGGTTCAGGTTGAGCACGATCTTAAGCCACCTTTCGTTTGGCGTCCATAGAAACCTCGTCTCTGAGTTTGGCTTTCAGCATCCAGAGGTCCTGGTAGTCCCTGGATGCGCCGGAAGTTCTTCTCCGTCTCCAGGAAGGCTGAGGCGGCCCAGCGCAGCACCATCTGGCTATCTTTCCAGCGGCTCACTCGGCGGGTCCGCATCCTCACGCCAGAGTGAGGGCTTTCAATCAGGTTGGTGCTGGCCAGACACAAGCGCAGGGAGGAAGACAACTCGAGTCGATTGATGGTGAAGGTCTCTTCCAGACCTTCTCGCAGGCTAGCTGCCGCATCGGGATGCAGCCCTTCGAGCCACTCCGCCTGCTTTCTGAGCCGAACCCTCCCTTCTTCCCAGGGCAGCCGATAAGCAGCCTGCATCACTGACTTGACTTGCTCGGCCAGATCGTCCGGCAATCGATCGCACACGTTGCGAATCTTATGACGACGACATCTCTGCACCGGACTGCCCTTGCCAAAGACCTTGTCAATGGCACATCGCAGGGCCCTGGAGCCGTCAATCACAAACAGATAGCGTCGCCCGGAATCCAGGCCTCGCTCCACCAGGTCTTCCAGCAAGGAGGTAGCGGTGGCGGCGTTTTCACTGGCCCCTTCCCGCAGCCCCAGCACGTGCTTTTGGCCCTCCGAGTCCACGCCGGCGGCACAGATCACGTGGTGCTCGCCAAAGACCAGGCCGTCGATGTAGATGATCAGAAACTCAACGTCATCAAAGTGTCGCTCGGCCAGCTGCTCCAGCTGCTGGCCGCTCTGCTCAATGAACTGACGGCTCACGGACGATTTGCTGACTCCCACCGTGTCGGCCATCTGGGGGATCACGCGGCTGTACTGTAGTGGCGCGTGGAAACGTTGCACATCAAGATCTCCAGCATGCGGCTGCCCAGCTCCCCGTTACGGTTGATCGCCTCATAGGCGGGGATCTCCACCTCCCCGCCTCGACCTTGGCCTTTCTTGCGCAGCCGTGGCTTTCGAACCCGCACTTGCCGCTCCGAAAGTCTGACTCGCCCTGGCTGAGTGCCGTACCAAACAATCTGCTTGCCTGGGCGCCCTTGTTGCTTTTCGCCGGCGACACTTCGGGCAGAAAGCTGCAAGACCGCTTCCATGCTCGCTCGCCCCAGGATGTCGATCAACTCGTCAATGGCCATCCGGGAGGCTTCGATCAGCTCCACCATCGGGAGCAACAGTTGCCCGTTCTGGGCCAGATAATCAGCCAGCCCCTGACTGTTCTTCCGGGTGACAATTCGATATGATTTCTTCATGGCGGTTCCTCCTTAAAAGGTTGTTGACCAACCCGATTCTAACGAGTCGGTCGGACGAACCGCCTCTCAACTTTCAACTAAACCCGGGACAGTCTCGGCCCAGCATCCGAGGTGACCTTAGCCCCATGAAATTCAAGCCTCAAACTGCCATCAAAACCGGCCTTCAAACCTTCACCCTTTGGGTCAGCCATTTCTTGCTCCCTTTATGCTCTATATCTACTTTGATTATAGTAGTTTACATCGATTAAGGCAAGTAATTTTGGTGTCCTATATGGTGAATGGGGGTTTATATCATTCACGTGATAGTCATGGGTGGTATGGCATTAACCATACTTAACACGACAATCCCTTCACTGTTAAAGCACCTTATTTTGGCAGTAACGACCTATGTAGCTAGTAATTTGATTATTTACTTTTATAGAGAAAAGCCTCCATACGCCTCATGAAAGAGAATTACAGAAATCCAAATCGACATTTGACTCATTGGAAAACGTCTGGTTAGAGCGTGCGTATGAAAGGACCGCCCGGTCCCCGACAATTTGCTACCACGCACTGGAGCTTGGTGGGCACGGCCAATCTCGACGAGGCGAGTCAGACCCGCGCCCGAGAGGCGCTCGAGGAACTTTGCCGGGCTTATTGGTATCCCCTCTACGCCTTCGTGCGCAGCCGCGGGTATTCGGCGCTCGACGCCCAAGACCTTACGCAAACCTTTTTTGCCCGGATTATCGAAACGGGCGGATTTGCCTCCGCAGATCGCGAGCGGGGTCGGTTTCGCTCTTACCTGCTGGGCTGGATGAAGCATTTCCTGGCGAATGAATGGCATCGGGCCAAAACGCAGAAGCGCGGCGGCCGGGTACGATTCATCGAATGGGATGCGCTGGATCCCGAGGGCCGATACGCCGGAGCATCGAAGCAGTGGGATAATCCGGAGCACCTCTTCGATTGCGAATGGGCGCTCGAGATCGTTTCCGGGGCCCTGCAGGCCCTCCGCGAAGAAATGGAGAAAGCCGGCAAGAGCGATCGATTTGATGTGCTTAAGGGGAGCATCACCGGGGAAGACGAGTTACCCCGGGAGGAAATCGCGGCGCAACTGGACATGAGCGTAGACGCGGTCAAAGTTGCCGTACACCGGCTGCGGCAACGTTACCGTAAGCTGCTGCCGGCCGCGGAGGCTGTCCCAAACTCAGTTGGAAGTAGATGGCGGTTCAAGTTGAGCACGATCTTATGCCACCTTTCCTTTGCGGTCCACTGTGACCTCATCACGAAGCTTTGCCTTGAGCATCCATAGATCCCGATAGCCTTGGATTCGACGGAAGTGCTTCTCGGTCTCGAGGAAGGTAGAGGCCACCCAGCGAAGCACCATTCGTCCATCTCTCCATCGGCTCACGCGTCCGGTCCTCAGACGCACTCCTGAGTGAGGGCTTTCAATGATGTTGGTAGTACCGAGACAAAGACGAAGCGAGGAGGAGAGTTCCAATCGATTAATGGTGAAGGTTTCTTCCAACCCTTCCCGCAGACTGGCGGCGGCATCCTGGTGAATCCCTTCTAACCACTCGGCCTGTTTTCGCAGCCGCGCCATGCCTTCCTGCCAGGGCAGTCGGTAAGCGGCCTTCATCACCGAACGGACTTGATCCGCCAGACCCTCCGGCAGCTTCTGGCACACATTGCGAACCTTGTGACGACGGCACCTCTGAATCGGACTGCTGGAGCCAAAGACTTTACCGATGGCACTGCGCAGGGCCTTGGAGCCATCAATAACAAATAGGTATCGCTGCTCAGGATCCACCCCACGCCCCACCAGGTCTTCCAATAAAGAGGTGGCCGTAGCGGCGTTCTCACTGGCTCCTTCCTGGATCCCCAGAACGTGTTTCTACCCTCTGTATCCACTCCCACGGCGCAGATCACGTGATGCTCGCCGAAAACCAGACCGTCGATATAGAGGATCAACAATTCGATGCCCTCAAAGCGTCGCTCGGCCAGACGCTCCAGCTCCTGGCCACTCTCTTCGATAAACTGGCGACTGACGGACGATTTGCTCACCCCCACGCTATCCACCATCTCCGGGATCACCTTTTGGTAATTGCGAGTCGAAACATTGCACATCAGGATCTCCAAAAGACGACTTCCCACTCTTCCATTTTGGTTGATCGCCTCATAGCAGCCCGTGGCAAAAGTACCTAATTTGAGCGGGAAAGGGATTCCAGTTCGGGACGGGTGAAAGAGGTCTGTATCCGGAACTGTCCTAAGAAGTTTCCCAAAATCTCGCCCATCAGCTGTTTCGTGACGTAAAAGAGGCCGAAAACCAGCAACATTGCGCGAAGAACCTGGGCCTGCAGGCCCCTGGGAGTCCCTGCACCGACTTGCTTCCGCAGAACCCTCCCCAGATTGAATGCACCGGCCTGAATCAGCAGTCGTTTGATGACGTTCGAGTGCCCTCTGACCTCGGTCCGCCGCATTCCTCCGGTGCGGTAAAGATGGGCAAAAGGTCTCTCCAGTCGTTCCCCCCTCATTCGCAGTAATCTGCGTCCGCGCTCTCCACGAACCCTGCGCCGATTTGCGTAAACCGCATCACGACCTTTGATATCGCCTTTCCACTTCCGGCGTCCTCGATCTGGCTCGGAAACATAGCTACATAAGTCCAGAGCTTTGAAGTCCTTCATCGTCGACGTACTGTGATACCCCTTATCGGCAACCACCTCCTTGATTTCTCCGTCCTCAGGCATCACCTGCTCGATGTTCTCGGCCGCTTCGATCAGCGTCTCGACCATTGTCGTCGTATCTCCCTGGTCCGCTCCCTGAACCGTGACCGCTACAATCGCTCCCGTCTCCAGATCCACCGCGTGTTCCGCTTTGTATCCCAGATGCGTTCGCCCATCCTTCATCTTGGTGATGCGAGAATCCGGATCGTAGGGGTGTTTCCACTCTTGGTTGGATCCTTTCTTCTTTCGCTTGCGGTCCAACTTCACCGGTGCTTCTTCAGGGAAGTGTTGTTGACTTTCTCCAGGAAGCCCACGACTCATGATCCTACCTGGATTTCCTGATCGTTTTCTGTCATCAAGACATGTATGAAGCAGAGCAAGAACTTATCTCGCGCCTGTCCCAATCCCGATTGCCCTTAAGCGGACAATCCGGCAAAGGAAACATCATCCAACACTCCTTCTACATCACTAGGCAGGGGAAACGCCGACGCTACCGCTGCAAACCATGCTGTAGAACCTTCTCTTCCACCTACGGAAACTCCCTATTACCGCTTGCATAAGCCCAGATCTTTGTTTGATGAAGTCGTCCACATGTGCGTCCACGGAATTGCAATCTCGACCATAGTCCAAATCAAGCGGATGGCCTGGGGCACAGTTGCTCGGTGGCTTGAGTTGGCTGCGATATATGCCAAACGGTTCAACAATCGGATGCTGAAAGGTTTCGTCATCCATAAACTTCAAGCCGACGAGATCAGGACATTCGTTGGAGCAAAGAAACGGGTGATCTGGGTACTTACTACACTGGAAGTGTGGTCCAGACTGTGGGTCTCGGCAAGGCTTGGCCGCCGCAGTCTCCAAGAAATCAAGAACGCAATTCTGAATACGTTGCAACGAGGCCTCATTCAACACCGCTTCCTGTTCACCACGGACGGTTTCGAGATGTACGAGTGGGCGGCAAAGAGATTGCTCCGCGGAGTCTGTATCTACGGTCAAGTGATCAAGAAGCGCCGGGAGAATCGGGTGGTCCGAGTCGATCGTAGACTCTTTCTCGGAACACAGGCAGAACTGGAGGAAGCACTCTTTCATTCCGAGGATTCCAGCACCCTGAACACCAGCTTTGTGAAGGGCCATAACTTAACCATCCGCCAGGGCTGTTCCTATTTTGGCCGTCGCAAACCTTGCCACGCCCGACGTACGGAATTCTTGGAAGGCCAGGTGGCTTTGCTCATGGCCTATTACAACTTTCTGCGACCGCACAGGGCTTTGAAGTTTGGCACGACTGTGAGGACTCCAGCTACACAGGCCGGACTAGCCAAGAAAAGGCTTTCGTTCCGCGAAGTATTCACCACCCAGGTAACTTTCCTTTTGTTTATTCTGATAGCGATTCGATTCCAAGGCATCGTGGAATGTCGTCAAGACTCAACAACAGTTGCCTGAAGAAGCATCTAAGATCGTGCTCAACCTGAACCGCCCTTCACTTTCAACTGAGTTTGGGGCAGCCTCTTGAGGCACAAAGACACTACCTACTCCTCTCTTTGCGACCTCTCCTCGCAAGCCCCATCCGCATACGTTACCGTATTTATGAAAGGGAGTACTAAGCTCTGTTATAGAATCTCCAAAAGGGAGGGAATACGCTATGAGAAGCTATAGAACTTCAGTTGCATTTCTATTGATAGCCGGTCTTCTCGCTGCAGCTGCCGTTGCGGCCCCCAAGAAGTGGCAGAAGGGGCGCGGATGGGGATGGGTGTGGGGTGAAGACGATGAGGTTGGAGCCCTCAATGAGATGACAGCGCAGAGTGTGCTTGGAGCCCTGCACCTGGTGAAAGAGGGTAGGGTCCGCGATCTGGGAATTCTCTACGACCGCCGCTCCTTCAAGTGGGTGGGCCATTCGCCTGGTGAGATCCTGACCTTCCGCACCCCGGAGGGGGTAAAGCGGCAGAGCGGTTTGGAATTCACCCAGGCGGAAAAGGGCAACTCTTCGCGGACAGCCTGGCATAGCTGCGCGCTGTTTATCAACGACAATGTTGCCACTCAGATCGATAGTCTGGGACACATCGTGGTGGGTGAAGACAACCATTGGTACAACGGCTTTACTGAGGCCGACTGGGGCGGAGACTGGGGTATTCGCAAGGCGGGCGCGGAAACCGTCCCCCCGGTTCTTGCCAGAGGAGTTCTGATCGACGTGGCAGGCCACAAGGGTGTGGATGCGCTCCCCAGCAAATATGTCATCACCGTAGACGATCTGCAGGAGGCCCTCAAGAGCCAGGGAACAGAGCTGAGGTTCGGAGACGTGGTCCTGATTCGCACCGGCACCCTGCGCTATTGGGGCGAAACCGGTGCCGATCACGAGAAAATCGGCGAGCATGACTCGGCAGGAATCCAGTTGCCTGCGGCCAAGTGGTTAGTCGAACAGAAAGGAGCCCTCATGATTGGCTCGGATACCTCCGGCCTGGAAATGCCTCCCCCTCCTCCTCCCGGAAGGACCTCCTTCGTACCGGTGCACACCTATCTGCTGGTTGAGCAGGGTGTCCATATTGGCGAGTTCCATTACTTGGAGGAGCTCGCCTCTGAGAGGGTTTATGAATTTCTCTATATTGGTGTGACCAACAAGATCAAGGGCACTACGGCCGGCTTTACCATGCGGCCGCTGGCCGTTTACTAGTGTCCTGGGACAGGATACTGGCGCTGATTATGCCTAAAGTGCCTACTGCATCCGCGGGCTCTCCTCCGCCATGCGGGTAAAGGGTGGAGTCTGGTCCCGTCAAGGAATCACTCCTCCAGTTGTCCTCCTGCCTGCAGCGTCTCCCAGAAGGTGTAATCGGCATGGTGGACGATCGTCACGTGCAGCGATCTCTGCACCAGTTCGCCCTCACCCGAATGGCAGCCTGCGGCGTGGCAGACCTCTTCGGGCAAGCCTAGTGTGAGGCATACATGGGTCCCGAACTGGGTGTGTCTGATGGCCGGAAAACCAGCAACAGTCGGCAACTTCCGCCAGCGCTCCTGATTCCCCGGGTCAAATTCGAACGGCTTTCCCACGTCATGACAGAGGCTGCAGGCCACCAGGAGATCTCGATTGATCGGCAACTGGGGAAACTGCTTCACCATCGTTTCCGCTATGGCGATCGCGAGCTGGGTTACACCCCGGATGTGATCGGTCTGTGTACCCGATTTCAACCCCGGAGTGTCCGGGTTCCCGGAGGGCCGTATCTCGTCGATCGAATTGAATGAACTGTGCCCCAGGCTGTAGGCCCAGGCATCAACAACCTTGCTGCGCAGCAACTCATCCTGAATTTCATTGACTTCCGGCAGTGAGTCGATCACCGACCGTCGCAGTTCCTCGCCTATCTTCATGTTCTCCTCCAATTCCCTTCAATTGGTGAATTCGTCCAGTGAACAGAATACCCTGATGCCGCTAGTTCCACCAGAAACAAGAACCAATGAAAACATCGAGGAGAGGATGGACTGGAGCCCAAAAGGCGAAGCCATGCTACGATAGGCTAACGGCACTTACTGAGACCTTTTTTAGAGGACCGACGTTTAGGAGGTGCGAAATGGAAGAAAAAAGTTCCCCAATGATCCAGCAGTACCTGGCCAGAACCTCCAATTCACGACGCTTGTACGAGCGAGCCCAGAGAGTTTTTCCTAGTGGAGTTACTCACGATGCAAGACTCTTGAAGCCCTATCCGATTTCCGTTTCGCGAGCCGGCGGATCACACAAATGGGACGCAGACGGCAATGAGTTGGTCGACTATTTCGGGGGCCACGGCGCTCTCATCCTGGGTCACAATCATCCAGTTGTGGTGGAAGCCGTCCAGGAGCAGCTTTCCAAGGGAACTCATTACGGAGCGTCCCACGAGTTGGAATTGGAATGGGCTGAGCTGATCACGAAAATGGTACCTTGTGCTGAAAAGGTGCGCTTTACCGGAACCGGTACCGAGGCCAGTCTCCTGGCCATGCGAGTGGCCCGAGCCTTTACCGGAAAGAACAAGATCCTGAGGTTCAAGACTCACTTTCACGGCTGGCACGATCAGGTGGCTTTCAACTCCGTTTCGTCCGCCCCGGCAGGAATTCCGCCTCAGATCATGCAGAGTGTCGTCCTCTGTTCTCCCAACGAACTCGGGGAAGTCAAGCGCACACTCGAGAGGCGGGAGGATATCGCTGCAGTCATCATCGAACCGACGGGAGCAACCTTCGGGAAGGTGCCCACCAGCGGTGACTTTCTGAAAGAGCTGAGTAAACTCACGAAGGAATATAACGTCCTGTTGATATTCGACGAAGTGATCAGCGGTTTTCGGTGCGCGCCGGGGGGAGCCCAGGAGTACTACGGTGTGACGCCCGACCTGGCTCTTCTTGCCAAAGTAATGGCTGGCGGCCTCCCCGGAGGCGCTGTGGCGGGACGGGCAGACATCCTGGACGTGATGACCGAAAGAAGTGACCCGGAATGGAATCGGGAACACAGGCTGGTTCACCACGGAACATTTAACGCCAACCCCCTCTCGGCCAGTGCAGGTCTGGCCGCGCTGAAGCTTGTCGCTTCATCAGATGTGACGCAAAAGGCCAACCGTACTGGAGAGATGCTGCGTAACGCGCTCAATCAAGTGATCCAGGAAGAGGGAGTCAACTGGGTTGTTTACGGCGAATTCTCCGGTTTTCATATTCTTGCCCATCAAGAGAATCGAGATATCACCCTCTCCGACATCTACTCGGGAAAGGTGGACTACAGCATTTTGAAGGGGAGCCCCTCCTCCATTACCTTCGAAATCCGAATCGGCTTCCTGCTTGCAGGCGTAGACATCGTCCCCTGGCCAGGGGGTCTGGTCTCTGCGGTTCATTCCGAATCGGATGTAGAAAAAACGGCGCTCGCCCTGAAAGGGGTGATTGAAAAGGAAAAAATGGGGGTCTGACCCTAAAATGTTCCTCTATTGAGCGCCAGACGAGGGACCAGGGTAGTCCAATCCCAACAGGGTCTCATCCCCATCGGCGAGGATTCTCACCATTTCCCGGTGAAAGTAGTCGAACTGCTCTCCGACGCTTGGATGAACCTGGCCCTGGTACTCTTGACGGTTTCCGTCGATTTTTTTTCTGAGACGTCTATAGAGATCCTTGGCCTGCCGTCCCGCAGCCACTTCCTCCGCATTGAGTAACTGAATCTCGTTGACCAGGCGGCGGGCAAGGCGCCAGGCTTCATTGTGATATCGTTTTTTCTCTTCTGCGGTGCCCTCGAGGGATTCAGGTCCCGAGCCCGGGCGCTCCGGGTCGGGTTGCTGGAACTGAGCGGGTGCTACCGAAGCCATCTTGCTGACGATCTCCTGAAGACCGGTTACTTCCTCTTCGGATTCGGCATGCACCGGATCAAACGAACTCACCGCTGGTTTTTCTCTTTCTTCTTTCGTCCCAGGGAGCTCTGGGGCTTCCTGCCGACTCTGGTTCGGTGTGGCCGAGACCATCTTCTCAACCATCCTCTCAAGATCTTCAGCCGTGCCTTCACTACTCTCGGACGGTTGGACAGAGATCTGGTTCTGCAGGGAGTGGTTTTTCAGAACCAGCACGGCCAAATGGGTCAGCAGTTCCAGAGGGTCAATGGAAATGGACTGGAAGGAGTCTCCATAGAAAACCACGGGTACATAGTCCTCGAAGACCAGAGGAATACAGATCACCACCCGGGGTAACTGGCCCGCTTCCCTCAACCAGGGGAACGCCTCTCCCACTGCCTCGTCGCGGTAAATGATCTGCTTCTGGCGGGCAGCCCGGATAATGGGATCCTCCGTTTTTTCCGGAGCGACCGACTCAATACTTTCAGAAGAGAACCCTATGCCCTTCCAAGGCACGTATCGGCCTTCCTTTTCCAGAAAGAGGATGGCACGATTTACACACTCCTGCGCTTCTGTCAGGTAGACCTCGAGAATCTGCTCTTGGGTTTTGCCCAAGGCCAGTTTCTGGACTACTTCATTGACATGGGCTAGATCGAGAAGAGGGGACAACTCTTTGGATTCGGGGTGAGTCAGCTTCTGTTCTATCGAGTCCTGCATCTCCTTGAGCCGAGCCTCCAGGTCGCTGCGAATCTGATTGAGCTCCGATCTAAGAATGGTAACTCTCTGCCTGATTTCGGCAACAGAAGCCTGAAGGTCCCTCAAGAATTGTAGGATTTCTTCATCGCCTTGCGGGCTCATGATTCCTCCTTATCCGGGCCCACCCTGACGTGGGGGGTCACGCCCACACTGAGTCACACCCAACTTCAAGAACGGCCGATATTGGAACTGACCAGTTCTCTAGCCAGTCGCCTAAAGTCTTGGGCACTTTCACTCATGGGTGCATAGTCCAATATTGTCCTTCGCCTCAAGAAGGCTGTCTCCAGCCTGGTATCTATCCTAATCGGGCTAAAGATCCGGATCCCACTGGCTTGAAAAGTCGAGCCTAAGTGATCGAGAATCGGATGAGTAGCACTTGTCTGCTCATCGACAAAATTGGGAATGATTCCCAGGATATCGTAGAAAACACGCATTTCGTCCTGCATCATTCGGGCCAGCTCTAATGCCTGCACTGCTCCCAACAGCGACAGGTAACTAATCGATATCGGGATCAGGATGCTGCGTGTATAAACGATGGCATTCTGCAAAACCAAAGACAGCGAGGGGGCAGTATCGACCAAGACAAAATCGTAACCACGGATCCCTTCCAGGCGCCTCGATAAGACTGCGGACCGGTCGCGCACTGGTACCAGCTGTTGTTCCAGGGCCGCCGTACGTTTATCGGAGGGAATCACGTGAATTCGGTCATTGACTCGACAGATCACCTTTTCTGGGTCCAATCCGGCAGTCATGAGATCCCACAGCCCGAGGGAGGGACTCAGACCAAAACACAAAGAGATGTGACCCTGAGGATCAGTGTCTACCAACAGGACCCGGTATCCTGCTGCGGCCAAAGCGGCTCCCAGGTTGATCACAACGGTTGTCTTGCCCACCCCACCTTTGATGCTGTTGACGGCGATCGTTATCATTTGCTGCCGTCCTCCTGTCCGAGCCTGAGAACCACTCTCCGGCGGCCTCGGTCGCAACGCCTTGTCCAGCCGCCCCTTCCGGCGTTTGACACGAGTGTCTTCGCCACGACCCGGTGTGAGAAATATGGGCTTAGGAGCCTGTCCGAGTAACGGTTTTCGGGTTATTAGCGATTAACGCTCCTACTTCCGACTCCTTGTGTCTGAGCCTGAACTCACCCCGGGCAACTCTTAGCGGTTTGCCGTTGCCAACTTCAAGAGATTGTGAGCGGTGCAGAGCATACTCCACTCGGTTTGCACCTTTTCCAGGCTGCGCAGCAGAAATTGGCGGAAACCCCGGGCGGATTTGATTTGGCCAAAGACCGGCTCGACCGTCTGCTTGCGTAACCGGTAGCGACTGCGACGCCCGGCTCGCTTCAATCTTTGATGCATCTGTTCTAAGGCAGCGTTCTTCCGGATCTTCATGCGCGGCTGGAGAGCCGTTTCACTGTGTTTGACCTTGCCCGTGGCAACATATCCTCGAATCTTTCGCCTTTGCAACTCTGCCAAAGGCTCTTCCCAGCAGTAATCGGTGTCGGCTGAGATCTCCATGGGATCTCGGCCCGTTTGGCGTCGTATTTCATCCACCAGAGGGATGAGTTGGTGACGATCCGTGGCCGCATTCGTCAGCCCTTGGGCCACGATCACTTGGCTGTCGGCATCCACAGCAGCTTGTGCGTTATAGCACTGCTGAAAACCTTCCGATGTCTTCATAATCCGACTCTCCGGGTCGGTAAAATTCTGCTGCGCCTGCGCTCTCGGCACTCCTCTTGGATACCTCCTTTTACGACCTCCTCGATACTTGGGTTTGCATTCTTTCTTCTCCTCAGCCACTGCCTTCTCTCGAGCTTCTGCTTCTAACGCTGCCTTCGCTTCTCGGATCTTCTCCAACCGCTTCTTTTTATCCTTGACCCACTCCGGCAATTCATCCCCTCGTCGATCCGCTCCATACTCCTCATCCTCAGCTGCATCAATCGCCTCTGCCTCTCGAAACCACTCCTCCACCACCGCTTGATAATCGATCTCCGCTGCTTTCATCCGCCGATAGCTCATCGCCTTGTGCTTACTGGCATTGGCTCGCACTTTCGTCCCATCCAAGGCCACATGCCCCAGCTTCACCAAACCCGCCTTCTGACACAATCCCAGCACTTGTCCGAAAAGTGCCGATAACGCCTTCAGGTGCCGCTTGCGAAAATCACTTATGGTTCGAAAGTCCGGCTTCTGCATCCCCGTTACTGCCATGAAGTCCACTCGCTCTTCGCAACCTTTCGCCAGCCTGCGCGACGAATACACTCCCCGGCAGTACCCATACAGCAACAACGCTGTCATCATCACCGGATGATAAGGCGGGTAGCCTCGCTCTTCTTCGTATTCCCCCAGGATCTCACTTAAATCCAGCGATCCTCTCACCGTATCCCGGACGAAATGCGCCAGGTGTCCTTCCGCCACGAAATCCAAAATCGACGCCGGTAAAAGCCACCTCTGCTCTACGTTCCATTCTCGAAATTTCTTGCCCATATCGCCTACTATCGTAGACAATCACCCCGTCGATATTCGGATTACTCGGACAGGCTGTTAGCCTAACTTCCGCGGTCCGCTGAGGGATTTTCACCTATTTTGCCTGCTCGGCGTCGGCAAGTCGTTTGTTTTCAGCGAGCGTCTTTCTGGATTGGCCAAATAGTGACTAATATGACTAAGTATAGAACTGGATATGCCAGGTTTATATGGTATATGTAGTGATGAATGTACATCCGAAAAACCAGTCGCATCTACAAGGGCAAGGAATACGCGAACTACCTGCTGGTGGAGTCGGTTCAGACCCCCAAGGGACCGCGCCAAAGAACGATTTGCTCGCTGGGCAATCTGGCCCCGGCGCCTCGAGAACAATGGCGGGCCCTGGCGCATAAGCTGGAGTCGGCCTTGTGCGGCCAGCTTCCGCTGGAAGCTCCCGATGAAAAAACCCGAACCCTTCTCGAAAGGGCTGGGCGGGGCCGACAGCGGCGAGAACCCGAGCCAGCGGCAGAGCTGGTCACCGTCGATGCGGAGCGGATTGAATTGGAGCAGGCCCGGGAAGCCGGGCCCGTGCACGTCGGGCATCAGATGTGGCGGCGCTTGGGGATGGGCGAGATTCTCAGGCGTGCGGGCTTGTCGGAGCGCTCCTGCCGGTTGAGCGAAGCGATGACGCTCAACCGGCTGATCTGTCCGCTTTCGGAACGGGCCATGCCCGACTGGGTCCGTGGCACCGCGGCGGGGGACATTCTGGGAGAGGACTTCCGCCCGCTGCAGGAGGATGCGCTCTATCGGAACCTGGATCGGCTACATCCGAATCGAGAGCCGATCGAGCGGGAGCTCATGGAGCGGGAGAGAGCGCTTTTCAACCTGCAAGAGACGGTCTATCTCTACGACCTGACGTCGACCTACTTTGAGGGTCAGGCGGAAGCCAACCCCCAGGCGAAGCGGGGCTACTCGCGCGATAAGCGTCCCGACTGCAAGCAGGTGGTGGTGGGACTGGTGCTGGATGGGGAGGGGTTTCCGAAGGCCCACGAGGTGTTTGACGGAAACGTGCAGGACCGTGCCACCGTGGATCAGATGCTGGATGCGTTAGAGAGACGGACGGGCCAGAAAGTAGGCTCCACGGTGGTGCTGGATCGGGGCATGGCGTACGAGGAGAACCTGGAGCAGATCCGGCAGCGCCAGTATCACTACATTGTGGCGGGGCGGCAGTCGGAGCGAAATGAATGGTGGGACGAGTTGGAGAAGGAAGACGAGTGGGAAGAGATCCTTCGCATCCCTTCACCCCGGAATCCGTTTCAGAAGAAGACTCGGGTCGAGATCAAACGGCGCCAGAAAGGCGATGAGATCTACATTCTTTGCCGCAGCGAAGGTCGGGAAGAGAAGGACCGAGCGATCCGGGAGAAACAAGAACAGAGACTGATCCACGACTTGGAGAAGCTCCAGGCCCGGGTGGAGCGGGGACGCCTGAAGCAGGAGGAGAAGATTCAGCAGGCGATCGGTCGTCTGAAGGAACGCTACCCCCGTGTGGCGCGCTACTACGCAATCCAATACGACGCGGAGAAGCGGAATCTGGTTTGGCAAGAGAGGGCAGAAAAGAAGACGATGGCGGAGAAGCTCGACGGCAGCTACGTGCTGAAGACGGATCGGCAGGATCTGAGTGCCGATGAGATCTGGCGCACCTACCTTCTGCTGACGCGTGTGGAACGAGCCTTCCGGGATATGAAGACCCCGCTGATGGAGCGTCCCATTTTCCACCATCTGGAGCACCGTACCCAGACGCACATCTTTCTCTGCGTGCTGGCCTACCACCTGCTGCTGGCCATCGAAAAGTACTTCCTGGATGAGGAGAATCCACACCTCCTGGTCGACGATCCGCCGGCAGCTGAGCACCCACCAGGTGGTCACGGTGGTCCTGCCCACGGCGAACGGCACCATTCTCCGCATCCGAAAGGGAACCACCCCGGATGGCGGGCAGCGGGACATCTACAACGTCCTCAGGGTTCCACTGGAAGTCATGAAACCGATCAAGACCTGGCACGCAGCGGCCAATTTGTAGTGACTGAAAAAAATCGCAACCCAGCATCAACAAAGGATTTTGCTCAGCGGAGTGCGGAAGTTAGGCTAGCCTGCGAGAAGGTCTGGAAGAGACCTTCACCATCAATCGACTCGAGTTGTCTTCCTCCCTGCGCTTGTGTCTGGCCAGCACCAACCTGATTGAAAGCCCTCACTCTGGCGTGAGGATGCGGACCCGTCGAGTGAGCCGCTGGAAAGATAGCCAGATGGTGCTGCGCTGGGCCGCCTCAGCCTTCCTGGAGACGGAGAAGAACTTCCGGCGCATCCAGGGCTACCAGGACCTCTGGATGCTGAAAGCCAAACTCAGAGACGAGGTTTCTATGGACGCCAAACGAAAGGTGGCTTAAGATCGTGCTCAACCTGAACCGCCCTTCACTTTCAACTGAGTTTGGGGCAGCCTCGTAGGCGGCGCTCATGTTCTGTACGTTCTGCCCCACGGAGACCAGCCCGAGGAGTATGGACTGCCCAGGGACCCAAGGGTCTCGCTGGCTGTGATTCTTTGGAAATGGCCTCTGAAATGGCTGGGCGGAATCGTGATGATGGGCGGGATTCTTGCCGCATTCACTCACTATCTCCGGTACGGGCGCAAGCGCTTGAAGGAAGAAGAACCTGATAGCGCCGAGACAGAGTCCCGGCCGACTAGTACCTCAGAAATGTAGGCCGGCTCTGTGAGTCGGCGCAAGAAGAAGTGACGCAGAACGATGATACCTGAGCCCAATCAAATTCAAAGATTCACTCTAAAAGAAAGGATGATTCACTGGGCGGTGGGGATCGGGTTTGTGTACCTCATGCTTACTGGATTGGCGCTCTTCACTCCTCACCTCTTCTGGCTGGCCTATGTGCTGGGCGGAGGAACCACCATTGCCCGGTGGCATCCCATCGCCGGTCTTGTCTTCTTCCTGGCGCTGGCCTGGATGTTTCGGATGTGGCGGCGAGACATGAAGCGCGATCGCGAACAGAAAGGATGGATGAAGAACATCGGCAAGTACATACGAAACGAGGAAGAAGGGCTTCCGGAAGTGGGCCGCTTCAACCCGGGTCAGAAAGTGTTGTTCTGGCTGCAGGTCATGGGGGGACTCCTCCTGCTGGCCTCGGGAATACCGCTCTGGTTTCCTCACAGCTTTCCGCAGTGGCTGCGCCTGATCAGCATACTGGTACATGAGGTTTCCGCGCTTGCGGTAATCGGCGCTTTCATCGTCCACATCTACATGGGAACCGCCTTCGTGAGCGGCAGCCTCTCAGCGATGATTCACGGCACAGTCAGTCGAGCCTGGGCCAAGACTCACCATCCTCGCTGGTACCGTGAGAAAATGGAGATGAAATAAAAAGGAAAAATTCGGGGTCAGACCCCTATGTATTCCTGGGACAGTCGACTCAAACGTGCAGAGACGCTGATTGAGAGCTATTCATTCGCGCAAAACCCACTGAGCTTCTACCGGGAAGTCCTCCGGTTCCAGAAGGGTTTCTACACCTCATTGTCACAGGAAGCGGGCAGTGGCGTGTATGAGGATCGGAGTGACCCCTTCCAGGCCGACTCGATCAACCTGAAGTCTTCCCTACTCGCCACTTCCTTCCCCTCCTTCCTTTCATTGATAAAGCGCGTCGGCAGCCAGGAGCTTTCTCAAGTCGCGGACAGGTTTCTGACCGCCTCCGGACAAGATGAATGGGAGAAGCTGCTGGAATCGTACTGGGCAGGGAATCTAGACCCGCAAGACTTCCAAGAAGGCCCCGTCCTGCTCTTTTTCCCGAAAGCCTTCCTACAACCGTACGCCGAGCTGCTGGCTGACAAGCACCCCCAGGAATCTCCCAAGGATGGGGAAGAGTGGAAAGTAGCCCAGGGCTCAGAGGCTGGCTGTCCGCACTGTGGCCGGGTGCCTCAATTTGGAATCCTCAGAACAGAAGGGGAAGGGGCCAGCCGCTCGCTGCTGTGCTGTCTGTGCGCCACTGAATGGCGTTACAAGCGAGTCTACTGCCCCTCCTGCGGCCAAGAAGACTTCTCAAAGTTATCCGATCACCGGGCATCCGATTTCCCTCACGTGCGCGTGGAAGCATGTGAACAATGCGGGATATACATGAAAAGTATCGATCTCACCGTGGACGGCCGCGCTGTCCCCGTCGTCGATGAGGTAGCCACCCTCCCTCTGGACGCGTGGGCTGTGGAGCAGGGTACAGCAAAATCGAAATCAACCTGATTGGAATGTAACTACCAAGTGGAAATCCGAAACAGATCTGAATGATTCAAAGGTCCAAAACCTAAAAGGAGAGGGTTTGTGTCATTCGGATTTTGAATTTGTTTCGTACTTCGGATTTCGGATTTCGAAATTTTACTCACTGTAAGGGACTGGTTTCGGTTCCAGCATCTCCACCACCTTGTTCTTTATAGCAAAGGCGTGGAAGAGGTTACCCCGAGGATTGTAATGGCCCACGTAGTACCGCTTAAGATACTCTTCAACGCTCACATTGAAGTGAGCGAAGTCTGCCAGGTGAGCTTTTAGAAGATCCACGTAGGGCAATCGTTTCTTCTCGAAAAAATCGACAAACTGCCGGTCGAAGCGAGATCCTTCCTGCAGACCCTTCAAGAATCGGGGTGCGCCACCGTAAGAGAGAACGTAAAGCACCTTTTTCCCGTGCCTCGCCGCAAAATTCTCCACCCGTTCGACAATCCGCATGCTGGCAAAGATTCCCGCCCTTGTGTAGAGCGCATCCAGTGCCGTGGCAAGACGTTCAGGACTGTTGATCTTGAGTTGAAATCCCTGCTCTCGCGCGAACTGGGTGATATCCCGGTAGCTTTTCTCCGGTGCTCCCGCTTTCATGTTCCTGCGGGCCAGCGCGATCCTCAATACAAAATCATCTTTGAAAGTCTCATAAACCCAGTCGATGTTTTGCAGCCGGGAGAGGGATTCGGGGGTAGGGCATGGGTTGGGATACTCAACAAATTCTCCGCTCGCAGGGTTCACCTTCACAGAAGGCATGGGAGGTCCCCATACTCCTCCCCGGGCTTCAGCTGTCTGTCCAAGACGGATGGTTCTCCAGCCGTGCAGATTGCGGTAATGATCGTCATGGTAAATGTTGAAGATAATGTATTGGGCGGGTGTTCGCGATTCTTCACGCTTCATCCGCAGGTAGGCCTGGTACACCGAATAGCCTCCGATGCCATAATTGCGGACGGGCTCGATTAGGTGAGCGGCCAGCACTTCCTGCCACGTCTCGCCGTCACTGACCTGGTCGCAGTGGGTGAAACTGTCTCCGTAGGTATTCATTCGGCAGGGTCTATCCGCGTAGTGGATCATGCGTCGCGTGCCTGACGGGTCATAGCGATAAGTGACGATGGAGCCATCAGTTCCGTCTTTGGAACGTCTGTCTGCATAGACCCAACCCAGGTCGGGGTCGTATTTTTCTCCATGGGGGCTGTTGCCCAGAATCAGGCTTTCCACCTCCTCCGGCGTATAGAGGATGCTCTTCAAATATTTCCTGGTCTGCTGATCTCTTTCCTCCGTCCCCTCGACTCCGGGGACCGGCGCCAAGCGGGGGAAGCCTCCGTAGGCGCCTTCGGCCGTGGCCAGCAGCGGCGTAGCTGTCGCCACGGCCATCGACTTGAAAAAGCCCCTGCGAGGTATCAGTTTTGATGTCTTGGACATCATCGGACCCCGGCCACTATCGCGTTTCTCTCCCAAGGTCACGCAGCCATGTGTTGGCCACCTGGTGGAGCAATTGGATATCGGCGCCGATATTGATAAACTGAAATCCCTGCTCGATCCGCTTGTGGGCCAGTTCTCGGTCGCTAGTCAAGATTCCGCCCGGTACCCCTGCCTTCTTGCCCCGCTGGATCAGATCGTCGATGGTGGCTTCGACTTCCGGGTGGTTCGGCTCGCCCAAGTGCCCGAGGGAGCAGGACAGGTCGTTGGGACCGATAAAGTACGCATCCACACCATCCACGGCCAGGATCTCGTCGAAATGCCGGACCGCCTCGCGGGTTTCGATCTGCACCATCACCAGCAGCTCCTTGTTGGCGACGGTGATGTAGTCACGATCTAACCCGTAGTTGGCAGCGCGGCGTGGACCCAACCCCCGAATCCCCTGGGGCGGATATCGGGTGGCCTTCACCGCTGCTGCTGCCTCCTGAGCATCGTTGACCAATGGCACGACTAACCCGTGGGCTCCGATGTCCAGCGCCTTCTTGATTTGCACCGGATCGTTCCCTGCCACCCGCACAATTGGAGTGACCTCGTCGCTGCGGATGGCCTGCAACAGCGGCTGAACCCCGCTGATGTCCAGCGGCGCGTGTTCGGTGTCGAACCACAGCCAGTCGAAATCCAGTTGACTCGAAAGCTCTACCACGTCAAGCGAGGTCAGGGTGATCTCAAAGCCCACGGTGACCTCTCCCCGGCGAAGCTGCTCCTTCAGACGATTGTGCATGGTACCTGCTTCCTAGTAGGGGTTAGCGGGTTAGCCTATCGTAGTCTCGACGTGGAAAGCAAGCTGGTGACACGCTCGCAATTCGCTCCAGAACCTGCATGGATACTGACTCCACCATCCGGTCTGGCACCTGATTCCAGTAGAAATCCCTCACCGGCAACGAAACAGCAACCAACAGCCCGTGGTGAAAGTCCCGCGGGTCGCGTTGCGAGCGCCGTGGGCCCGGATGCAAGGCGCGCGACCGAGGCCCCCGGAGGCGTACTCGTGCAGTACGTCGAGGAGGCCGAAGAAGCGCAACGCAGTCAGGACGGGTCATTTCTTCACTTCGCTCAGGTGAAGGCGACGCCGATGCAGTAGAGGGGTGATGAGAAATGCAGGCTAGGTGCCAGGCTCACCTCCTGAGCCAGCATTTACGGGCATAAGAAGAGGAATTGCGTGCGTGTCACGGAATCTGCTGTTACACTTGTGGCGGGTGCTGATTGCAGCTTCCAAGCATGAAAAGACGCGATTTCCTGCTGAAGAGCGCAGCTTTGGGACTGCTTTCCGAATTCAATCCCCGATTCGCTATGGCTTCCACCAAGAAAATACATCATGAGGTCGAAAAGGTCATCGGGGCTCCCGCACGGATCGACGGCAATCGTCTTGAGGGACGCAACACCAATCGTTCCTCTGTGGTGGGTCGACGCGGGGCAGTGGCCACGAGTCAGTCTGTCGCGAGTACGGTAGGAGCCGAGATTCTCAAATCCGGTGGCAACGCCATCGACGCCGCAGTGGCCATGAATGCGATCATGAGCCTGGTGGAACCGGGAGGCTGCGGACCTGGCGGCGATCTCTTTGCCATCGTGTGGATCGAGAAGGAGCGCAAGCTGTACGGCCTCAATGCCAGCGGTCGTTCGCCCTTTGCGTGGAACCGGGAGGAGGCGAAAAAGAGAGGCTTTACGGAGCAGCTGCCCGAATTGGGTCCTTACACCTGGTCTGTCCCCGGCTGCGTCAGCGGATGGAACGCGCTTTTGGGCCGCTTCGGTCGTCGTTCTCTGGAGCAAACTTTGGTGCCGGCACATGAGTATGCTCAGGAAGGATATGTCGTTTCAGAAATAATTGGCGATTCTTTCTCACAGACTCACCGCGATTTCCGGGATTTTCCGAACGCGGCCGGGACTTATCTTGTGAATGGCCGGGCACCAGAGTATGGTCAGGTTTTTCGCAACCCCGACCTTGCCCGTTTCTTTGAAATCTTGATGCGGCAGGGGGCCGCAGCCTTCTATCAGGGAGAAATCGCTCATCGCATCGTTCAATATTCAAAGGAGCGCCAAGGACTGTTTTCTCTCAAAGACTTTGAAAATCATGAGGTCAGCTGGGTAGATCCTGTCTCCAGTAGTTACCGGGGTTACGATATCTGGGAAATCCCGCCCAATGGGCAGGGCATTGCCGCCTTGCAGATACTGAATATGATGGAGCAGTTCGACATCCCCAAACTCAAACCCAACTCCGGGGAACATCTTCACCTGTTCATCGAGGCAAAGAAGCTGGCTTTTGAAGACCGCGCCGTCTACTACGCCGATATGGATGGTGCCGACGTCCCCGTCGAGCAGCTGATTTCCAAGGATTACGCGCGCCGGCGGGCCAGGCTCATCAGCCCCGGGCGGGCGGCGAAAGAGGTGCGAGCAGGAGAACTGGACGGGTCGAGAGACACGATTTATCTCTGCACTGCCGACCAGGAGGGCAACATGGTTTCCCTCATTCAGAGCAATTATTGGAGCTTCGGGTCGCGAGAAGTTCCGACGGGTCTGGGGTTCTGCCTGCAAAATCGCGGCAGGTCCTTTTCCCTTCATGCAGAGCACCGAAACAGGCTGGAACCCCATAAGCGGCCCTTCCATACCATCATTCCGGGGTTTGTGACACAAGACGGCAACCCCAGGTGTGCCTTCGGAGTGATGGGAGGAGACATGCAGCCTCAAGGACACGCGCAGGTTCTCATGAACATGATCGATTTCCAGCTCTCTCCTCAACAGGCGGGTGAGCAACCGCGCCTTCAGCACTTTGGCAGCTCCCATCCGTGGGGTGGAAGGATGGAAGAGGGAGGGGCGGTGGGCGTGGAAGCCGGCATTGAGGCTGAAGCGGTGGAACAACTCAAGGAAAAGGGACACCAGATTACTGAAGTGGGAAGCGGGCGTTACGGCGGCTACCAGGCCATCTGGCGGGAGGATGAACCCTTGCGCTACCTCTGTGGCAGTGACCCGCGTAAAGATGGGGCTGCGGTAGGGTATTGAGGGATTGCTACTTCCACCTCCATAATTGTGGAAGTGGAAGCGGAGGTAGATAAGATGAGCACTCAACTGACACGACGCAAATGGATGCGCAGCAGCCTGGCCGCGGCTGGCGTGGCTCTTGTACCGTCTCCGCTGGCCAGTTTCGCTTTTCCGCCCCTCCAGGAAGGCGAAACGCTGGTGCCGTTTCTCGATCCACAGCCGGTCAATCCTGAGCGACCCATGCTGCGCTGGGACCAGTTGGAGTCCTGGATTACGCCTCAGGAACACTTTTTCTCTGTGAAGCACTATGGCATCCCCGAGACGGATCCCGGTCCATGGAGGCTCGACATCGGCGGCGGGATGGACAGGCCCAGATTCTTTACGTTGGAGGAATTAAAAGCCCGACCTCGCCGAGAGTACGTGGCCACGCTGGAATGTTCCGGAAACGGCGCGTCCGAGGGCTTCATGGGCGCCATCGGCAACGCCCGCTGGGCGGGCGCTCCTCTGGCACCCATCCTGAAGGAATGTGGCGTCAAAAGGGAGAGCGTTGAGGTGGTCTTTTTCGGCGTGGACCAAGGCACCGAGAAGATCCGGGGCCGAGAGTATCAGCAAAACTTTGCCCGCAGTCTCTCCATACAGAATGCCATGAAGGACACGGTTCTGTTGGCCTACGAGATGAATGGCGAGCCGCTTCCCAGGAGGCACGGATCTCCCCTGCGTTTGGTCGTGCCGGGTTGGTATGGCGTAGCGTGGGTCAAATGGCTGAATCGCATCGAGCTCCAGGACCGCCGCTTCATGAGCCGCTTTATGGGGCGCGACTACGTCACCATACGCGGGCAGAAGCGCGGCGACGAGATCATCTGGCGAGAGACATCGGTGGGGCGGATGAATCTGAAGTCGATCGTGGCCCGGGTGACTCGCCGCAATAACGGCAACGTGCGCATCATGGGTGCTGCCTGGAACGACGACACGCCGCTGAAAGCTGTGGAGTTGAAGATCGACGACGGTGCCTGGCTTGCAGCTCAGCTCGGTCAGGGTCTCGACTCACCTCACTGCTGGACCTTCTGGTCCTACGACTGGCAAGATCCCGAAGAGGGTGAGCATACCCTGGTTTCCCGCGCCCTTGATGTTCGGGGCCGAATCCAGCCCGCCTCCGATGATCCCGTCATCACGCTGAAGAAAACCTACTGGGAGGCCAACCAGCAGGTCCCGCGCCGGGTCAGGCTGTAGCGGGTTAGCAGAAAACTCCTACTCGTAGTGTGTCCACACTCGCAGCACCTTGACAACCTTTTCCTTCTCATGGACTTGATAGACCAGGCGGTGGTGAATGTTGATGCGCCGGGAGAGGGCGCCTTCCAAGTCTCCAAGCAGCCTCTCGAAGCGAGGAGGACTCCGGAAAGGATCGGTACGTAGGACGCCCAAGAGATATTCCACCTTCGGTCGGAGACCGGCCTCCGATATCTTCTTGGCGTCCTTCTGTGCCTGACGGGTGAAGATCACCCGCCAGTTGTCACCACTCAAGGGCCTGAACGCACTCATCGATGGGAGTGCTCAGACCCTTGCGGATCGAGTCCCGCATGCCGGGGATGGACAACAGATAAAGGGTTTCCTGGATGGCACGCCAATCCTCCTCGGAGACGAGAACTGCGTTGGCCCTTTTGCCCGTGATTTGTATGGGCTCGTTCGAGACCGCCGCCTCCTCCAGCAGTCGGTACAGTTTTGCCCTTGCTTGACTGGCGGTGATCGTCTTCATGATCATCATCGTACGAAAAAACGTACGTTAGATCAAGTCCCGGTTCGTAGATGCAGGGTAGGCCAGCGCGAAGATCTAATACAGCGCGATGGCTCGTCCCGGGCCGCCGTGGCAGCCGCGTATCCTGAGGGCGGCGAAAATGAAATACGCCTTTTCAGGCAGACCGCCCAGGTTGGTCAGGTATTCCACTCCGACCATACCCCGGCTGCCCAGCGCCCAATAGGTCATCAGCGCTCGCTTGGGCTCGGCGCCGCCCAGCGTAGGCCCGTCCGTGGCCACACAACGGATCCCTTTTTCGGACAGATACACGATGGCATCCGGGCCCGGCGACGGCCAGCCCTCCTTCTTTCCGTCCAGAGGCTGGGCCATGCACGACTCGCCTGCCTCGTGAGGATGGAGATAGGTGTCGCTGTATCCGCTTCGGAAGATCACGATTTCGCCCGGCTTTAACTCACCCTGTTCTTGTTCGTACTTCTGAATGTGGGCCGAAGTGATCTCCGGTGATGCGGGCCAACTCTTCTCATCCGTGCTGCCCCTCAGCTGCTCGACGTCAATGACCCGGGCCCAGCCGCATGTCTGGGAAACCGGCACGGTCTCGGTCGTAACGTCGCTGCTGCCGCGTGCTCCGTACTGCTTTTCGTAAGCCGTCAGCCACTCTCGAACTTGTGGCGCATACTCCCCGTTGTTGAACCCCTCACTTGGCAGGGCATAGGAAGGGGGGACCAGGTGTGTGCCGGTGTGGCTGTCCATTAAATGAACATCGGTAGAGTGGATGATGCTTCTGGAGTAAGGATAACGGCCGTCGCCCACGCCCCGCCCCGGCCACCAGACGGGCAAATCCTCGTGCACGGTCACGCTCAGGTCCACCACGCTCCTGTTTCGAGCCGAATCAATCAGCCACTTAGCCAGCGGATCGCCCACAATGGCAAAAGCCCGCACTGAGGAGCCGACACCCCGGGTGGTCTTGGGGCCGATCATGCAATAAAACGCTCCTGTGGTCGGCAACTCACCGAGGTTGGTTGCCCCCTCAGTCCAGACCATCCCGTGCTGTAAGCCAGCCGAGTGGCTGATGTTCGCGAAATCGGGAATTGGACCCATGCTTGGACTGTCAAGACCGATGGTCATCACCTTACGACTGCCCAGGTAGTCCATGCAATCAGGATGGGGAGCAGGCCATCCAGGCGCCTTCCCGTTGATCGGATGGGTCATGAAGCGCAGACCTTCGGGGAAGGGGCGGTAGTATTGATCACTATAGTCAGAGCGGAAGAGCACGACGTCGCCGCTGCCGAGGGAACGATGCTTTTCCTCCCAGGCCACGACGTGTGCCTTCTGATACAGGCTGCTGTAGCCGTTGGGCGTCGTGTCCAGTAAGTCTCTTTTATCGATCACACAGGCCTCGCCGACGAACTGCCAGGTGGGGACCTTGTCGTTGGTTATCAGAGCGAGTGGCCCGGTAATGGGGCCGTGGGCCGGTGCGTCAAACTGCGTTGCAGTGTTGTCGTCGAAAATCAAGATGTCACTGTTGTAGGCGCTTGCCGGACCGATGCGCAGATAATGGTTGATTTGAAAGGGCGGAGGACCCTCGGGCCAGTTGCCCGGAAGATCTTGAGCCACGAGCAATGAGAGGTCCACAAAGCGAGCCTCCCCCTCTGCTTCAGACTGAGCCCGCAGCGGCACCACCCAGGAAACTCCAAGCAGAAGGCAAAGCAGAAGCACCAGCTGGATTGCTCTCTCCTGCTGGAAAACCCCTAGGGCCTTTGTGGGCAGGGTGGTACGAAAAGCGGCCAATGCTGTCACAGCCAGGGCACTGGCGAAGACCAGCATAACGAAGCGGTGAATCTTTACGGTTAGTCTCATTTTCATTCTCTCCCTCTCTCGAGCCGAACCGACACTATTTTTTCTCCTTTTTCTCTCTCCAAAGCTGATGCACCTCGGTCAATTCCCACCAGGCCGGGCCTGCCGGCTTCTCCAGCATCATCGGCTTGATGAAGGCCGCGGTCTTTTCCAGTCCTTCCTGAATCTCGATGTACTCGCTCTCCATCTCAAGGGAGAGGATTCCGTCGTAGCCGAGAAAGCGGAGAGTTGAGATGACTTCACGCCACGTCTGTTCATCGTGGCCCCACCCGGGTAGGGTGAATGTCCAGGAACGCTGGTCGAATTCCTTGAGGCCGGTGGAGTCAAACATGCCTCGCAGCCGGGCATTGGGCTGGTGGATGAGCGTATCCTTGAGATGAAAATTTTGAATGAGGTTTCCAAGGTAGTGCATGGCTTGGAAGGGGTCAATCCCCTGAGCCCACATGTGTGAGATATCGAAATTGCAGGCGACCACCTGGCCCACCTCCTCGCGCAACCTCTTCAGTTTTACAGGGCTGTGAATCATGTCATTGACCTGCATCTCGAAACAGAGGGTCACGCCGTGGTCGGAGGCGATCTTGCCGTGTTCTTTCCAGTAGGGAATCAGTCGCTTCTCCCATTGCCATTCCAGAGCGTCGCGTAACAGAGGCAGGTCCGTGTTGACGATCCAAGCCGGCAAACGGTCCCCCTCAGTCCCCTCGGGCAGCCCTGCAACCAGTGCCATCCGTGTGACGCCCAACTGCTCCATCAGTTTGCAACTCTGTTGAAACTCGTGTGAGTACTGTGCCGCAATTTCCTTGTCGGGGACTAAAGGCGTCCCGTGGCCACTAAATGAATAGATCTCGAGCCCGTGACCCTCATAGATTTCCAGCCACCGCTTCTGTTCTCCCTTGTCCCCCAGCAGCTTCTCCACATCGCAGTATTTTTTCGAGCTGGATCCTGTTGAGGCAACTTCCGCAGCCGTCACTCCAAGTCCCTGGGCGAATTTCAAACCCTCTTCGAATTCGAACTTCATGATGAAGTGTGTATTGACTCCGAGTTTCATAGCCGATCCTCTAGCCGCCTGCCCCAGGACATAAGGTGTCGCAGCGAAGACACTTGTGTCAAGACACTCGTGTCAAGACACTCGTGTCGGGCGGCGAAAGCCCTTCCCATTCTTCAACTCAACACCCCGAAAAGTTTCAATGTTGTGACGATTGCCAGCAAGGTAAAAAACAGACCGGCACAGCAGAGGCCGATTCGTGAAAACCAACCGGGCCGAAGCTCTCTCGGCAATAGAGTCAGATTGATCACCAGCGTGTGAAAGCAGCTGAAGCCGAGCGCGTAATTGAAAATGTTGGCGGCAATTTTCAGCAGGCTCAGTGGTGGCGCCGCAGAGAGCATGATCAGCCCAAACACTGCATAAGCGGAGAGAATTGCGAAATAGACCCAGCGGATGTTTCGAGGGTCCAGCCTGCGAAGCCGAGGGCTGGCGGTCCAGAAGACGTCCACCCAACGGCGAATGACTCCGTCAGCCGAGCTCGCCATAGAGGGGGCCAGGACCAGAAACCCGCAGAACATCACCAAAAACTAGAAAATTTGACCGGAGAGAAGTCCCCAGGTCGCGCCCACGTGTGCTCTGACCCCGTCGGCAGTCATCCCGGCGGCTACCCAATTGCTCACCTCGACTCCACGGGGTAGAAACTGCACCGACAGCATGCTGGGAAGTGCCATCCCCAGGAAGCAGGCGGGCATCCAGACCACCACCTGATCCCGCACCACAGTTCGGTACCAGCCGCCCCAGCGGCGCAGCGAGTCGGTGGTGATTTGAAACACCATCCCAACGTGCGACAGCGACAGCTGACGTCCGCCGATTACGCTGGGAATCGCTCCCACGTGATGACCCATTCCCCACCCCTGGTCCTGGGTGTAGTTGCTGATAGGTACGTTGGAGAGGCCTCCGCTGCCTGCGATGGCAGCAAACGCGGCTAAAAGAGCGATCGTACTGAAATCGATCTCCGGCACTCCCTCCCCTCTGAAAAGGGACACGAACACATTGACGGTAACGGAGCCTCCCGTAGGCACGTTACCGAACTTGAAGAACCCGCTTAAGATCTCCACCCAGGTGGACAGGTTGGAATGAAAGATGGCCAGAAAGGTTAAAAACCCGAGCACCACCACGATCTTGAAGCTCATGATCGCCTTCAGTGCATTGTAAATCCTGCCACCAAAGATCAGAGGGATCAAAGCCAAGAGGAAAATTGCATAGCCAAGGATTCTCAAAAGCCACCAGTGCATGTCATTGTGAAGTGGATCAGGCAAGTTTCCCCCCAGCAGTACGGCGGCCAACGGAGTAGCGGCATTGGCCGCCAGATAAGGGAACACAGCTCCGAAGTCGAGTAGCAGATAAGCGAACAACCAGAACTTCGGGCCGGGAAGGGTCCGGAACCTGCCGGTAAAGATTGGTTCACCCGTATAGAGGGTGTATCGGCTGATTTCGATGTTGTAGAAGACCTGACCGACGATGCTCAGTGTGGCCAACCACATCAAAGCCCCGCCGTACTTGGCTGTAACGGCAGGCCCCATCAGCCACTCGCCACCGCCGATCGAGCCTCCCCCCATGAGCAGTCCCGGCCCCAACAAGGCAAACCAGTGGCGCCACGTGAAGGTAGGGGCCTGGGTTAACTGGCCTGTCTTCCAGCGCGGCATTTCCTTGGAGCCGGGGTGCGGAGCCAAGAAATCAGGCTCTGCCATGTCCAATGTTCCTCATCATTGCCAGTGCCACTTCCACTGCCCCCGGCGTCGGACGGTGGCACTGAAATGGCCGGTTGGGTGTGAGCATACAGCTTCGCTTTCTCAATGCCCAGCCCGAAAGGAGTATGATATTAGCCTCGTTTGCCAACCTAAAGGGGTTTTTGCTTTTTTGGGGAAGGGGAAAAATGACCCTCTCTTCTGTCAAGCATCTCGAGTGCACCCGCTGCGGAGGCAGCCTTTCCCACCGAAAACTTCACAACCTCTGTCCGGACTGTCAGGCTCCGCTCTTCGTTCGCTACCATCTTGACCGGATCAGGGAGCGGGTTCAGAAGACCTCTCTACACAATCGATTGCACAGCATGTGGCGCTATCTGGAAGTCCTGCCTGTGGACAAGGAGGAAGACATCGTCACGCTGGGAGAAGGAGGCACTCGATTATTGCCTTTGACTCGACTGGGGAAGAACTACGGGCTTCGCAGCCTGTACGTCAAGGACGAATCTGGGAATCCCACGGGAACCTTCAAGGCCCGGGGTCTCTCTGCCGCCGTCTCCATGGCCCTCAAACTGGGTGCCCGAAAACTTGCCGTCCCGTCGGCCGGAAACGCCGCGGGAGCTCTGGCCGCCTACGGTGCCCGGGCGGGACTGGAAGTGGTCATCTTCATGCCTGTCGACACCCCCTCCGCCAATGTGGTCGAGGCCCAGATGACCGGGACACAGGTAGAACTGGTCCCCGGACTGATAACGGATGCAGGCCGTGCGCTTGCAGAACGAAAGGAGAAGGAGAGATGGTTCGATGTTTCCACTCTGAAGGAGCCGTACCGCATTGAAGGCAAGAAGACCATGGGCTATGAGCTGGCTGAGCAGTTTCAGTGGAAGCTGCCCGATGTCATCATCTATCCGGTGGGGGGTGGGACTGGCTTGATCGGAATGTGGAAGGCCTTCCAGGAGATGGGAGAGCTGGGTTGGATCGACGGCGGGCGGCCGCGCATGGTCCTGGTGCAGGCCGAGGGGTGTGCACCCATGGTCAAGGCGTTTCATGAGGGGAAAGAAGAGGCTGAGGCGTGGACTGCCCCTCACACTTTTGCACCCGGTATCCGTGTTCCCAGTGCGATCGGTGATTTCTTGATGCTGCGGGCGGTGCGCGAGAGCGGCGGAAAGGCCATCGCCGTCTCCGACCAGGAAATCTTTCAGGCCATCGGCGAGATCGGATCCCAGGAGGGACTGTTCTTCTGTCCGGAAGGTGCTGCCTGCCACGCAGCCCTAAAGCACTTGCGAAAAGAAGGCTGGGTCCGCGATGACGATACAGTCGTCCTGTTCAACACGGGTGCCGGAAACAAGTATGTGGACACGCTCAGGACCTTCCAGCAATACACTTGCAGGCCCGGGGCCTGAAGAAGGCTCCTACCTTCCTCGGTTCCAAAAAGTAGGAGCGCTGCGAACAATCTGGGCTGGAAAGCGTCGACAGCCAAAGGGGTTTCGGACATGTTAGTGATCGCCAGCGACTTTCATTTGACTGACGGTACCTCGGGTGAGACCGTTCGAGACGGAGCTTTTCGTCTCTTTCGTCAAAGGCTTCGTGACATGGCCTACGACTCGTCGAAACGGGTGTCCGAAACGTACGAGCCCATTAAAGAAGTGGACGTCATTCTTCTAGGGGATATTTTGGACGTGATTCGTTCCACGAAATGGTTGTCGCATGATGCGGGAGAGGTTCGGCCGTGGAGCGAATTGAAGCCTGGTAAGAGGAAACATTTCGAGAAAAAGGTAGAGGAAATCACTGATGCCATTCTGAAAAAGAACAAGAAATCGCTCGACATTCTCAAAGGGATGTCACGAGGCCGAAAAATGTTGGACGCCATCACACTCCCACCGGCAAAGGGAGGCGAGGTCGACCCCGAGGTTGGCTGGCACCCGGATGATCCGAAGCGAGTCCGTGTCCAAGTCAGATTCCATTACATGGTGGGAAACCACGACTGGTTTTACTACTTACCCGGAAAATCGGTCAACTTAATAAGGAGCAAGATCGTTCGTGCCATGGGACTCGAAAACGATTCCACTAAGCCCTTTCCTCACGATCCCGAAGAATCTGTCGGCATCTCAGAATTGCTTGCTGACCATCAGGTGTTTGCTCGCCACGGTGACGTTTACGATCCGCTCAACTATATAGAACACCTGGGGCGTGGTGCTTCATCCATTGGTGATGTCATCGTGATTGAGCTGCTCAACCGCTTTCCGCAAGAGGTCAGTAAACTCGGATCGAGAACTCCACAATTGGTGCACGACGGATTACGCGAAATTGACAACGTTCGGCCACTGCCGTTGATTCCGGTTTGGATCGACGGTCTGCTGCGCCGCTCCGGAGCCAATCAAGCGCAACGTACCGAAGTAAAGGCCGTCTGGGACCGACTGGCGGACCGGTTCCTGAAAATTGCGTTTGTGAAGCGGCAGGATACGTGGGGCTGGGATGCGATAGACTGGTTGCAAATGGGACTCAAGTTTTCCCAGGGGGTTACCCTCAAGAAGGCCGCCAAGATCGTCGACATGCTGCGTGTAAAAATGCCGCCCAGCGCGGCGTACCAGGATGCTATTTCAGAACGGGATTTCAAGAACCAGCGGGCCAGGTTTATCGTTTATGGCCACACACATCGACACGAGATCGTTCCACTGGACGTTTCCCAGCCGCGGTACGCACAGGAATTCCAAAGATGTACATCAATTCAGGTACCTGGCGGCGTGTACACAGCCTGGCCGTAAAGGACACAAAGGAGCAGGAGTTCATCTCGTACAATGTGATGACCTACCTGGCTTTCTTCAAGGGAGACGAGCGGGGTGGCCGTCCTTTTGAAAGCTGGTCAGGAGCGATAGGGTCTGAAGGTCGGTGTAAGGAGTGCAAACTGCCAGAGACCGAGAAGCTTTCGTTTAATGAAACCAATTTTCCTGAGCAGAAAAGGAGGCAAGCATGGGGTGCCCTGATTGTGGAGCCATGGAGCGAAGGGAATTTCTGAAAACAACCATCCTGGGAAGTGCGGCTGCGGCGGGAGGGGTGGTTTTCGCGAAGCCGGCCCGATCCTCGGAAACCCTGGTCGGCCATCTCTACCACAGCCTGTCCCCACCCAAAAAGCAATTCGTCACGTTCCCGTTTCACCATCCGCTGCGCGCCAGAGTGGACAACAATTGGCGCATCACGCCCGTGAAGATCGGAGAATTTTTTACAAGGGATCAACAGGAGGTCATTAAGGAGATATTTACCGGTTTGCACAACCCCGAATTTGTGGACAAGGTCCTCTACCACATGCAGGAAGACGCCGGTGGACTGGGCAATTACTCCATCGCGCTCTTTGGTGAGCCAGGAAGCGGTGCTTTTGAGTTTGTGCTGACAGGACGTCATTGCACCATCCGCTGCGACGGAGATTCGGTGGAAGGCGCGGCTTTCGGAGGACCGATCTTCTACGGGCACGCGTCACAGGGGTTCCATGAGAAGCCGGACCACCCGAAGAATGTTTACTGGTATCAAGCCAAGCGCGCCAATGCTGTGTTTCAAGCGCTCGACGCAAAACAGCGGAAAATGGCTCTGCTGGGAGACGCGCGGCCCGAGACCGGAACCTCTACGGTGGCACTGAAAGAATCGGGGCAGGTCCCGGCAGGTCTGCCCGTCTCCGAGATGACTCCCGACCAGAAAGATCTGGTGGAAAAAGTGCTGGCTGATTTATTGCTTCCTTTCCGCCAGTTGGATCGTGAAGAGGCCATGAAATACATTCAGAGCAACGGCGGCGCTGAGGCACTTTCCATGTCCTTTTACAAGAACTCCGACATCGGTAACGATGGGGTATGGGATGTGTGGCAGCTCGAGAGTCCGACCATGATCTGGTATTTTCGCGGGGCGCCTCACGTCCACACCTGGGTCAACATCCGCGCCAACGCTTAGTGCCTGTATTTCTCATCACCCCTGTACTGCATCGGCGAAGGCCCGGAACACACCCCGTCCGCCTGCGGCGGACACACCTCTCAAGAGGGGACTACCCCGCCGCGGCGAACGCAGACCGTCAATCGCAAGCGATCAGCACGTTTCGAGCTTTCTTGTGAATGATTCCCGAGTAGTGATAAACCTTGGCCCGCTCTTCTTCGCCCTCCAGGATCGGGGTGGGCTGCTCCACCACGAAATCTGCCCAGTCGGGTGTCCGAAACGCGAGGTATGCCAGTTGAAGAGTCTGGGGCCACCGGTCGGCGGACACGGAAAGATCGGGCAGGATGACGGGTCCCGTATCCACCTGCCAGATTTCCCGGTCGCGATGCCAGTTGATGGTCTTGATGGGGTACTCCAGGACTGCGCTTCGTCCCGTTTTCTCGTCGCGCAGTTTCGTCTGTCCGACCAAAAGTTTGCCGGCACTCATCGCTTCGAACACCTCCTGGGGAGTCTTGAGCACGCGCCCCTTGCAGGTGCGTAAACCCAGGATCGTACCTCCCCATAATTCTTCGACCGGCCGTACTTCTCTGTAGCGTTCGGTGTATCGGGAGTGTCGCCGAAAGATCACGCATTCGCGTTCGCTGAAGATAGGCAGAAAATCGTAATTATCCTCGTGAAACAGGTCCTTCTCGGCAAAAGTGTGCTCACTTTTACAGGAGCCGCACTGATAATACTCCATGGTTTTTCCTGCACTCGGATCCATGATCCGACAGCGCGATTCGACCCAGAAGCGCGGGGAGTTCCAGACGGCTTTCGTGTTGATGAAGGAGCGACCATAGTCGAGGAAGGGTCGAAGGAACGCCTCGGTCAGGAGGGGTTGCAACGGTGCCCTTGAGGTTTCAGCGACAAGGGACTGGCGGGCTTTCTCATCCAGCCATCTCTTTGAAAAAGCCACAACTTTCAGGCGATTGAGTCCCCCCACCTTCTTGTCGCCAGCGCAATAGGACAGAATCAGTCGATCCTTGAGAAAACTCATCGAAGTGTAGCAGTACCAGCCCTCCGGGTCCCCTTCAATGACCCAGGATTTGCTCCAGGTTTGCCCCTCGTCCCGGCTGATGGCCATGCAGAGAGGAGTTCGCTTCCCGGGTGGAAAGGGATGGGTGCCCGAATGGTCATTCCAGACACTGAGCAAATCTCCGCTCCAGGGAATACGCTCGATGGTTGCTGGGCTCAGCGGGGAAGCTAGGCTGGTGGGTTGTGGCCGGGACCAATTTCTGCCGCCGTCGCTCGAGTAGCATCCGTACTGGGAATCGTGGGCGGTGCGCATGAACATCCAAAGGCGCCCGTCCTCCAGTTCCACCACACCGTTCTCCTGTAAAGTGAGCTTTCGTTGTGAGGTAGGTGTGATGGGGGTGTTGTCTTTCTTCCAGGTCCGGCCATTGTCATCCGAGTAGTAGACAAAAGGAATCCCCTGAGGCACGGTCTTCGTCACTCTCTTTCCACTTTCATCCAATCCGGTGTGCAAGACCGCGGGTACGATCAAACGACCCGTGGACAATTGAACCACCCGGTCGTTGTTCACGACGTGGTATCCATCCAGCAGAGTTGCCCGAAGCGGCGGGCCGACGGTCTCAAATTCGTCTCTGGAGCGGCGCAGGAAAAGGTTGCAGGAGTTTGTAGAATCCTTGCGCAGGTAGCAGAGTAACAATTCGCCATTTTTCAGTCGCAGGATGCTGACGGACATGGTATTGAGCCCACCCTCATTGGGAACCAGGATTCTGTCTTCACTCCAGGTCTGGCCATGATCGCTGGAAGTGCGAATGGCGAGATCCCCCTCTGAGTTGTCGTGGGTACCTCCTGTGAAGCGCGTGTAGACCAGACACAGTCGTCCGTCTTTCAGCTGGATGATGTCTCCCTCGGAGTTTCGGGGCTGATTCTTGCTAGGCTCGATGACCAGAAGAGTTTCCATCCCTGAAGCGGCCTCCAGCAGACAACATCCCAGCGCCATTGCTAGCATAGCGGGCAAAAAAGGGTGTCGTTTCCACATGTGTCCTATCTCCTTTTGAAGGTTGACGGTTTCTCATTGCAAAGAACTGACCTGGCGAGTTTATCCCGGCCCAGAGAGAGGTTCAATGACAGGCGAGTTACAGATGGACAAATGCAGGATATCGGGCAAAATGGGAAATGACGAAATATGGCTCAATTGGAAGCTGCCGGCCCTGGCCGGCAGGTCACCGTGATCGGAGCGGGAATTGTCGGAATCTGTTGCGCGCTGTATCTGCAGCGCGACGGCCACCGGGTCAAGGTGATCGATCGGCATCAGCCGGGTGAAGGCTGTTCGAAAGGGAACTCAGGAATCTTCGCGATCGATCACTGTGTCCATCTTGCATCGCCTGGCATCCTGGCCCAGGTCCCGGAGATGTTGCTGGATCCCCTGGGTCCACTGACTCTGCGCTGGAGTTATCTTCCCCGCATGGTGCCTTGGCTGCTGCGCTTCATTCGCGCCGGTTTCCGGGATCGATTCGAATCGATTTCAATAGCTCTTCACAATCTGAATTGCCACGCCCTGCAGGCGTATCGACCCCTTTTGAAAAGCGCGGCCGCGTTCGATATGGTGGTCGGGCGTGGCTGGATGTTCGTCTACCAATCTGAGAAATCCTATGGAAAGGCCAGGAAAACGGAGATCGAGGTGAGATGCCGCCGCGGGGTCAACCTTCAAATCCTTAACTCCAATGAGATTCATGAACTGGAGCCCGCTCTGAGTCCGAGCGTCAGGCGGGGAATCCTTTTCCCCGATGTAGCCCACTGCACGAATCCCTATCGGTTCGTCACGGTGTTGGCAGAAGATTTTCGGCGCAATGGAGGCAGCATCCTTCAGGAAAAAGTGACGGGCTTCACCATGGGGCCAGGTGGACCCATCCAGGTGCAAACGGAGGCCTCGGCTCATGCCGTGGATGTGGTGGTGTTGGCCGCCGGCGCCTACTCCAGGGAGATGGCCAGTCAGCTCGGCAGCAGGGTGCCCCTCGATACCCAGCGCGGCTATCACGTCATGCTGCCCGAGCCGAATGTCGAGCTGCGCCTGCCCGTCATGTCGGCTGACTTCCACTGCGCCATGACCCCCATGGAGGAGGGTCTTCGAGTGGGAGGAACGGTGGAATTTGCTGGAGTGGATGCAGCAGCGAACTATGCCCGAACCGACAAGCTGTTGTCGGTAGCGCGCCGCGTTCTGCCCGGTCTCAGCGAAACCGTCTCATCCCGCTGGATGGGGTGCCGACCCTCATTACCGGACTCTCTGCCCGTCATTGGCCGCTCACCGCGCCATGCCTCCGTCTATTTCGCCTTTGGACAACGGCCAACTGGGACTCACCCAAGGGGCAATCACGGGCAAGCTCATCTCGGAAATGGTGAGGAGTCGGTCCACCACCATCGATGTCGGCCCTTATCGAGTGGATCGATTCTAGCCTGCATTTCTCATCACCGCTCGTCACGAGACACTCGTGTCACGCGGCGGAAGGGCCGGCCTCTCAAGGAACAAGCCAATGTAGGCCGCGACTCCGTTCGCGGCCATTTTCCCGTCACGGAGTGACGGGACTACGCTCCCAACAAGCGTCTCCTTGTTCCTTGGACCGAATTGGAGAGCCGCAGGCTGGCCTTCTGCTGACAAGGCGCGCGACCGAGGCCCCCGCAGGCGTACTCGTGCAGTACGTCGAGGAGGCCGAAGAAGCGCAACGCAGTCAGGACGGATCATTTCTTCACTTCGCTCAGGTGAAGGCGACGCCGATGCAGTAGAGAGGTGATGAGAAATGCAGGTTAGTCCTCTTCCGTCTCTCCAGCAGAGCCTTCTTTTGAAAGAAGGTCGTCAATGATGTTCTTAAACGAAATCACTCGCCTGTACGGCGAGTTCAAGGAGGACGAGCACGCCCGCATCGTCGATAACGCAGACTTCGGCTTCCGTCGAATCATAGTGGAGAGACCTCTCCGGCTTAATTTTGTGGTCGACAAGGAGCGAATCAGCCGACTGGAGCAGACATCCGCCTTCACAAAGCTGGCCCGGACTCGTAAGCGCAAGGACGCCAAGGCCGCCGAAAAGGAGATCGCAGAAGGCCACAAACTCCAGAAGGCGATCCTCTCGGCCTTGGATGACATCGCCGGTAAAGGAGTCGTGAAGAACCGCGAGGGCTTCGCCGAAATGCTGAAAGGTGCGTTCAACAAGGCCAACCTCAAGATCTCGGCCTCTCTCTTTAAAGCAATCCTCACGGCGTTGGCTGAGCGGGATGAGACAGTCGACGTTTGCACTGACTCCAAGGGAAACCGCGAGCCCGACCCAGAACTGCGCGATTACGAGAACGTGCCGCTCAAGGAGGATGTAGAAAAATACATGAAGCGCGAGGTCCGGCCCCAGGTGCCGGACGTCTGGGTGGACGAGTCGAAGACCAAGATCGGCTACGAAATCAACTTCAACCGCTATTTCCACAAGTACACGCCTCCACGCCCGCTGCCCAAGATCGAGGCGAACCTCAAGCGGATCGAGAAGGAGATCGCCGAGATGGTCGACGAGGTGACCACGTGACGAACAGCAGGCAGGTCACAGACTGGGCTGTTGGAACAATGGCCAGACTTTCTGGGAGGCGTCTTTCAGAATATCTGCACCACAGAGATTCTGGAGTCCGATGGCTTCGGAAGATACCTTCTCACTGGAACATCAAGCGCCTCAAGTACTGTGTGCACCTTATCAATGCGAAGGTTGACGGGCGTGAATCGGATCTCCCGTACACGGGTTTAGAGCACATCGAGTCTTGGACAGGAAAAAGAATTCCTTCAGATGGTTCAGCCACCAGCGAGGGACAATCAAGCCTCTTTCGCCCCGGTGATGTCCTCTTTGGAAAGCTTCGTCCCTACCTCGCGAAAGTTTTGCGTGCGCACGAGGAAGGCATTTGCACAGGTGAACTGCTTGTCCTTGAGCCAAGGTCAGTGACACAGGCTTTTCTCTTCTACTATATGGCATCAATCGACATTCCTCATATCAACTTCGGAAGGACCTTTTCCGGTCTCCCCAGTGAATGACTACAACTTATCAGACCGCCAACCTTGCCTCAAGTGGTCTTTGGTCCTCTGTCCATCAAAAGCGCCTCTGATCCCTCGGTTTCCCAGGTGGCTTTTGGTCAAAAACCTGATCAATAGAGACACCTCCAGCGGTTCAATCAGAAACCCTCGGCGCTAGGCTGTCATCCATCTCAATCGATCAATCCGAGACAACAGCCCGGCCCATATATCCTTGCTTATCGCTACCTCCGCCATCTGAAACGTGACGATCCGGCTATGGCGGATCACCTTCGCTCCGATCTTGATCAGTTTGGTCAACAGGCTGCGAAGGGACCAATGTTTGATTTTTCTGGGAAGGACCAGCCGCCGTAGAAAATTGCCCAGGTTGCAGGCCAAGACAAACAGAGCCAACCTCACCTGATTCGGGACAAAGCGCTGGCAGGACAGGCGAGTCCAGTGCAACGCATACTTGCCTTCCTTGATCCACTGCTCGGCTGTGCCACGACCGTTATAGAAGTGAACCACCCCTGAGGCTTGTGCGCTCATATTGGTGACGATGAAACCCACCCTCGGAAAGAGTTCTCCGCGATGCCACTCGATCTTGGCAATCACCCGGCGAGGCCGGTCCCAACTGGCGGCTTGATATTGGAAATCGGCGAACCAAACGATAGGCTTTCGGGGCGGACGGCCCACAGGCCGGGTAAGCAGGTGTTCAATCTCCGCCTGAAGCACCTCGTTGGCAGGAAGCCGGATCGGCATACAAAAAGCCCTTCTCCTCCAAGTATTCATAAACGTCCGGCTTGGCAAAGGCAGCATCCCCACGAAAGTATTTGCGGACTGTTTTCTTCCCGTAGCGAGCCACGATTGGTTCCAGCATCTCCTTCCAACCATCCGCGCTGTGAACATTGCCGGGCCGAAGCATTGCACCTTCGCAATCTCCGAACTGGTTGAAACAAAACAGGGGATGGTAGCAAGTACATCGGAAATGGCCGTTGTAGGCAGAGGCTTCCTGCTCGCCATGGACAGGACTGGCTGAGCTGTCCATATCCAGAATGATGCGTCGATGAGTTGTTTTCTCCAGCGCTCTTTCTACCCATCGGCCATTAACTTCCGAAAGGGCTTTGAGGTTCCCCTGGACGGACAGCATCTCGGTCTCAAATCGACCCATGGTGTTGGCGCTGGCGGCCTTCTTCTTGTCCATCTTCTTCCCGGTGATCCTCCGCATAGTCGGATCCACCGATAGACGATGGGCATCGTTGACATCTTCATAGCCAGCCAGTCGACTGTATACGATTCAGATGGTCCTAATTGGGACACCCTCACTGTTCCCGTTAACATCACTGCCGGGGACTCGATGGTGACGGCAGAAGTCATCTCCGAGGACGATGGTACTGGCAGGCTACCTGCCTCGCTATGGTGGATGGTAGGTGCATTGTCGATTGGAAGGGACCCGGGCGAGCCCGCTGGCTGCACTCCCGGGTACTGGAAGAACCATCTGGATGCATGGGGTCCGACCGGTCTGGACCCAGGCGACGACTTTGACGCCACATTTGGGACGGATTTTTTCGATCCCGACATCACTCTTGGAGAGGCGATCAACCGCAAGGGCGGTGGGACAAAGAAGGTAGCTCGCCAAGGGACAGCAGCTCTACTCAATGTCTTGCACCCAGCTGTGGATTATCCAGTTTCGGAGGCAGCCGTGATTGCAGCTGTTCAGGCCCAAGACGTCGATGGCCTTGTCGCGTTCAACGAGCTGTCCCCAGACTGCCCAGCCGACTGTTAGCGATCACGAGGATCTGAACTTTTCTGAACACACGCCGGGTGGCGAACCTCGATCAACGGGTTTTTCCATGGGGTGCCCCTCCTTGGGCTTGTGATGGGCGCGTGGTTTGCGTTCGAGATACTGAGCGTAACCGTGGGGGAGCGGATACTGAAGCAACTCTTCGACAATGGGGAGGAAGTAGTAAAGGGAGCGAATGGGAGAAAGTCGAGGAAGCGCTGGGTCTCGGAAAAGACGGCGGCTGGTCGCCACCAGGAAGGCATCCTGGACGGTGGCCAGAGGGATAGCGCGGTCATAGAAGTGAGCGGCGAGTCGCCGATCCGGCGGGCGTGCTCGAGTGGGCGTATGGGGAAGTTCGAGATAATCCGCCAGGAGGGTCTGGATATGAGCGCGACGCTGGACGGGAGTGCTCATCTTGTTTTCTTGCGACGGGCGGCCGCTTCCTGCTCGCTTTCCCGCACGCGGTAGCTTTGCCCCTCCATCACAGTGACGTCAGCATGGTGGGTGAGACGGTCCAGAAGCGCAATCAAGCAGCCGGATTGGGGAAAGACGCTATTCCACTCCTTAAAGGCTTTGTTGGAGGTCAGCACGAGCGACCGGCACTCATAGCGCCGGTTGACGATTTCATGGAGCAGGTCGGCGGCCTCACTGTCGTAGGTGAGACAGCCGACTTCATCTAGGTAGAGCACCTGCGCGCGCGCGTATTTTTTCAGCTTGCGGCGCTGCAGTTCCGGCGCCTCCGATTGCAGGTCGTCGAGAATCTCCGAGGCGGTTCGAAAGAGCACAGAGTAGCCGGCCAGGACGGACTGGTAAGCCAGATTCTTGATGATCATGGTTTTTCCCAGGCCGTTGGTACCCAGTAAGACGAGGTTGCGGCCTTCCTGGATAAAGTCCAGGGTAAAGGCGCGCTCAATGACTTCCCGGTCGATCCGGGTCGGCCAGTTCCAGTCAAAGTCATCCATCGGCTTGAAGCGGCCGATCTTGGCCAGGCGCAGACGCCGCTTGAGACTGCGTTGGGCTCGCTCCTCATGCTCCCGACGAGCCAGTTCCTCCAAGATCTGACGGGGGGACCAGCGCCCCTTGGTGGCGCGGGCCAGAAAATCCTCCAGCTCACCGGCGAGCGTCACCAGACCGGTCTTGTGCAAAAGCTGCATCAGATCAGGATTCGTCGTCATCGGAAGCCAGTTCGTCATAGGTCTCCGGGTTATGGGATTGGACATAGAGGTCCTCCAGTTCGGGACGCTGGCGCAACTCAATGGGTAGAGGCGCCTTTCGCCCCTGAGCGCGCTGGCGCCGGCCCAGCAGAAAGGCCACCGAGGCGGCGCGCGGGGTGCCCCGTTGCAGGGCTTCACGCACCGCCGCCTGCAGCTCTTCGGCCCCATAGAGATCCAAGAGTTCCACCAGCTTGGCCGTCTGGCGGCCGGTGGGCTCTCCGCGCTGAAAGGCCTCGTCCAGCAAGGTTTCCGTTTCCGGAACGGCGGCCAGCAGTCGGCCACCGGGGGTGGCCCCCAGCGCCTGGCGTTTTTCCGCCAGCAGCGCTTCCTGGTGAGCCGGATCGGTGCGGACGTCGTGGCGGTCATAGGAGCGGAGATGGCGGGCGATCTCGGTGCTTCCGTCCAAAATGCGCACCGTCTGCTCGGAGGCCACCAGTGTCAGGGGCCGGCCCACGGCCGAAGGCGGGATCGAATAGTCGTTTAAATCAAAACGGATGTAGATGGTTTTGCGGGAGCGGACCGGCAGAACCAGATCGGTTTCCAGGCGATGAGCCGGCAAGGGAAGAAGGAAGGCTTTTTCTTCCTCCCACACTTCCTCGACGGTGCGCCCATCGCCGCCGGGCCAGGGCCGACGATGCGCTACCTGGTCGCGCCAGAGGAGCGCTTGACGGTTGAAGTCTGAGAGCGTGCTAAAGGGACGGGCGGCGAAGAAGGAATGGCGCACATAGGAGATGGCTCTTTCGACGCGCCCTTTCTCGGAAGCCCGGTAGGGGTGGCAGGGGCGTGGCGCAAAGTGATAATGGGCGGCCAGCTCCAACCGGCGCGGATGAAAGTGAACAGCCTCGCCCCGACGTTCCAACACGACGCTTTTGGTGTTGTCGTACAGGATGGTGCGTGGACAACCGATGTCTTCGAAGGCGTGGATGTGAGCGCGCAGGAAGTTTTCCATTTGCTGGTCAAAACAAAACTCCAGAAACAGCGCCCGCGAATAGGAGGGGGTGAACACAAAGCAGGACAGGATGCGCTCGGCACGGCCCACCCGGACTTTACCGAAGTGCGCCCAGTCGGCTTGACCCGCCTCCCCCGGGAAGGTCCGCAGACGCAGCGAAGGCCTCCCGAGGGGTGGGGCGCAGCGTGGCCACCACGCGCCGCAACTGCACGACCGAGCCCGTGTAGCCCCGGGCGCGCAGCATCTCGAACAGACGCGTGACACGAAGCCGAGGGTAGCGCTCCAGGGTCTCTCGGATAAAGGGAAGGTAGGGATCGGTCAGACGGGGCCGTTCCATCTTCTGGCGATTGAAGCGATCGGTCTGGAGAGCCTGGCGCACGGTCTCCCAGTGAAGCCCCAAGTGATCAGCAATGGTCCCGATCTTCCAATGTTCGGCATGGAAAAGATGGCGGATTCGGGCGAGCAGTTCTCGATCGATCATGCTTCACCCTCCTTCCCGAAACAGATGGATCCAGTGGCCGGACCGACCACACACGACACAGCGAACCCGAAAACGGCGGGGACGCTCCCCATGGGATGGGACATGGCGCTCCTTTCGAGGCTCCCCCTCCTTTCCCGGCAGGGAGAACTGGAGGGAGGCTACGGCAGCCATGCTGACGAAGATGCGATCCTCGCGTCTACCTTGATCCGTCACGCGCTCCGGCCGCCGCCGATACGCGCGCTGACGGTCTCGATGATCCAGTCGCCCCCCGGGGGACTGTTGATGCCGCCGATTGGCTTCCCGGCACTGCTGGCGGCGCGCTTGTTGCCGACAGCGCACACTGCAATAGCGATGGCCTCGGCCGCAACGGCGACAGATCCAAAACAGTGCACCGCAGCCTGCAGCGCGGCACGAGCGGAGGCGGAAAACAACCAGCGGATCGGCCATAGTCCAGTCCCGGCGGAACTGGACAACAGCCCAGGATCATGACAGGCTACAATGAAGTCTGCGGTGGTTCTCCACTTGTAACGGGGTTGCCACAACCGGACCTCGATTCTCGGTCAAAGGGTCGAGGTCCTTTCCACCTTTGGCCCCCAGACACTACACCAACTGTTCAGGAAAAAATGGCCCCGCGCTTTTCAAGCGCGGATGATGAAACGCGCACCTGCGGTGCGGATGATGTTGAGTTAACTACCGGCGGGTGTCCAAAAAACTACGGTTCTCAGTGAGCATTAACACGCCCCTGACATCAGGACTCGCTGCAGGGTATCGACGTGGGCATCGAGTACAATTGCTCCCCGGTGGATCTGGGCCGCAGTTAGCGGGGCCGCCTTTTGATCCAGCGAGGACTCCGGAGCGCAAGCCTCCATCAAAAAGACGGACCAGAAGGCAGCAAGGAACGAAAACCTCGTTTTCATCGCCAAACCTCTACAAGATCAGCATGGCGTCACCGTAGCTGTAAAAGCGATAACCCCGGTCAATGGCTTCCTGGTAACACTTCCTGATGAGATCTGTCCCTGCAAAGGCCGAAACCAGAAGAAGGAGTGAGGATTGAGGCAGATGAAAGTTCGTGATCAGGCCACCAATTGCTCTGAATTGATAACCTGGATAGACGAACAGATCTGTCCAACCCCGAGCCGCAACAATCTGTCCGTATCTGGCGAAAACAGCCTCCAGGACCCGAGTCGTAGTACTTCCCACCGCAACAACTCGTCGACCACTCGCCGAGTATCTTCTCATGCGCTGGGCCGCCTCTTCGCAAACCTCGTAGTACTCTGCTTCCATGCGGTGATTCTCGATCCGTTGTACCCTGATCGGCTGAAAAGTACCGTATCCGACATGAAGCGTAATCGTGCAGTGAGTCAGCTGTCTCAGCAACTCAGGTGTGAAGTGAAGCCCAGCGGTAGGAGCCGCAATCGACCCCGAGGTGCGAGCAAACACCGTTTGATAGCGTTCTCTGTCCAATCCGTTCTCCTCTTCCACCTTTCGGCAAATGTAGGGTGGAAGAGGCATTCTCCCCAGCCTTTCAAGCCACGGTTCGAACTTCCCTTTTTGTCTAAAACGAAGGTGGCGTATCGGCCCAGGAGAGCTGTCAAGAACCTCCGCCTCAAAATCTTCCTTTTGAAAAATCAGATGGTCTCCCTCCTTCGCTCTTCTCCCCGGCTTCAAAAGGACTTCCCAGACGTCCGCAGTGTGCCGACGCAGCAGGAGAACTTCCAGCAAGGCTCCCGACGTGTTCCGTCTAGCATAGAGGCGAGCTGGAAAGACACGAGTATCATTGGCAACCAACAGATCTTCGGGGAGCAGGAAGCAGGGCAGGTCCCGGAATCGCGCGTGCTCCAACCTCCGGGATCGTCGGTTGAGAACCATCAGACGTGAGTCCTCTCGCTTTGCCATGGGGTGCTGGGCGATGAGCTCAGGAGGCAGCACGTAGTCGAACTCTGAGATCTTCACATCCACAAAATACTGTCTCGAGTTCCAAGTTCCAGGTTCTCGCTATCGCCTACAGTGCAGTGTGAGTTCAAAATCCCTGTAGGCCAGTGAAGACCGAGTTGAAACGACTCAGGTCAGAAAATCCGTAAGTGTTTCCAAATTGGAACGTCCCGAAACTTGGAACCTGGAACACTCAAAAGTATGCGTCATCGCATTTCTAGATATCCAGAATGACCTGAGCTTCCCATCCCCGATCGGTTCTTTGCAGCTGAAATCGGTGCAGGGTCACCGCCTTGACGTCCACTCGCTGCCGGTGACGCTCCGGATTCAGTCGTTCGCCGCACGCCACTCCCTGCAAAAGATATCCGTGCTCCCTGCTTTCGATCTGAAGCTCCGTCACTCTCAGCAGGAGCCTTTCAGCGTCCTTGTAATAGATCAGCTCCTGCAGCAAATCAAACAGCAAAAGGTCAAGCTCTTCATTCTCCAATTTCATTTGCCGTTCTTCGCGTGGCTCAATAGAATCGAGCTCTTCAATCATCACATGGAGCGTCGCTTCCGCCGCGGCTACGAACGTCTCCTCCAAGCTCTTCCCCTGTGCCTTAAAGGCGATATCCGCCGTAGCAACGTCTTCCAAAAATTGGTAGGACATCAATTCAATTTTCGGGATCAGACCCCCCGATTTCACACGCTTTTAACAGTTCCAGGATCTTGCTCTTCTCTGATTTGACCTCTTTCCCAATAAAAACCAGGATGCTTTTCTCCTGGTCAAAAGGCTCCATTTCCCAACGACCGGCCACAAAGTTGAAAAGGTAACTACCTTCCGGAAAGCACACAAAACCCTTGGCGCGATACACACTCTCGCTCAATCCTTCTACGAAATGCTCAAAACAACTCCGTTCAAACGTTGCCTCCCCCTGGTAGTAAAACGACTCGAACTCGAGCTGATGGACGTGTCGGGGTGGCTCAACCTTTCTCTCCCGGCCGGCTCCAAAGAGCAGTTCGATATCGACCTGGCAGCGCCGGGAGTGCAGCAGAGCTGCCCCCGCGTTGATCCGCCGCAGGGCTTCTTCCACCGGACCCAGTTGCTCACGACTCGCCAGATCAATCTTGTTCACTAGCAAGGCATCCGCCGCTTCAATCTGGAGTCGAGTCGTGTGCCCGAGTTGGGGGTATTTCACCATGGAGTCAACATCAACAACGGCGATCACCCCATCCAGTCGTACCTGCGGCAGGCTCTCCTGGATATCAAAGACCAAAGCATCCGGCTCAGCCACCCCTGTGGTTTCCACCAGAATCACTTCCGGGTCCACCTTTTCCAACACCTCCTCAACCGCTGCTTCAAACTCTCCCAACAGGGAACAGCATACGCACCCACCTCCCAACTCCGCGATGCGCACATTCTTACCTTGAATAACTCTGCTATCGATAGCGATCTCACCGAATTCATTCATAAGGATGGCAATTCTCTTTGAGCTATGATCAAGGATGTGGCGAAGCAGGGTGGTCTTCCCACTGCCGAGCGGACCGGTTACCAGGGTGAGGGGGGTCCGGACCCGCATGCTCTATCCCTTCACATTACCGAGAGGTGAGAACCGCACCACCCGCTTGCTGATGCCGGCGCGCTCGGTTGCCTCAATGACATCATCGATGTTCTTGTAGGCTCCTCCGGCCTCCTCGGCCAACCCTGCCCAGGAAGCACTGCGTACATAGATACCGCGCTGCTCCATTTCACGCTGGAGCTGCTGGCCACGCCACAGCTTTCGGGCCTTGGTCCTGCTCATGCTTCGCCCACTGCCATGGGCCGTGCTGAAAAAAGTTTCGGCGCCGCCTGCCACTCCCACCAGCAGATAGGAGCCCGTCTCCATGCTTCCCCCAATGATGACAGGTTGGCCAACTTCCTTATAACGTTCCGGAATATCCTCCAGGTGAGGCCCAAAAGCCCGCGTGGCACCCTTTCGATGAACCAGCAGAGTTCTCGTCTGACCATCGACCAGATGCCGCTCCAGCTTGGCAGTGTTGTGAGCAACATCGTAGACCATATTCATTCCCAGTTTCTCAGCTGAGCACCCGAAAACCGCAGAGAAGACCTCGCGTATCCGGTGAAGAATCACCTGGCGGTTGGCGAAAGACATATTGATTCCACACTTCATCCCCGCGAAGTAGTCTCTTCCCTCGGGAGAATCGAAGGGAGCGCAGGCCAGCTCCCGATCCAGGATCCTGATCCCATACTTACTCTGCATGACTTTCAGGAAGATCTGTAAATAGTCAGTGGCCACCTGATGTCCAAATCCCCGGCTGCCACAGTGAAACATGACCACCACCTGACCTGGAATGGTAATGCCAAATATTCTGGCCACTTCCGGATCCAGGATGCCTTCCGGTCGAGCCGCCTGGATTTCCAGATAATGGTTGCCCGATCCCAGCGTTCCGATCTGATTAAACCCACGGTCAATCGCCCTGGCACTGATCTTGGAGGAGTCGGCATCCGCCATGCAGCCCGACTCTTCGGTCAGTTCCAAGTCCTCTTTCCATCCGTAGCCCTGCTTCACACACCAACGCGCACCCTGTTCCACCACCTTCCGAAATTCGTTTCTCGAAATCTTGAGGAAACCCGTACTTCCCACTCCAGCAGGGACTCGCTGATAGAGCCTGTCGACGAGCTGTTTCAGATGCGGTCTGACCTCTTCTTCAGTAAGGTTGGTCAATACCAGACGCATGCCACAGTTGATATCAAAACCGATCCCGCCAGGCGAGATCACCCCTTGCCGGGCATCCATGGCAGCAACGCCTCCTATTGGGAAACCGTAGCCCCAATGGCCGTCCGGCATACAGAGAGCGTACCTGGTAATCCCCGGCAATGTGGCGACGTTCGTGACTTGATCATAGACGGCGTCATCCATTTCTCGAATCAGCTTTTCCGTACCATAAATCCGCGCCGGGACGCGCATTCCTTTCTTACAGGAAACGGGCAATTCCCAAACCGTGTCGGAAATCTTCTCTATGACCTCACGAATCACCATGTTGCACCCCTTTTGAAAATTCTCCCACAAAAGCCCCACCGCAACACCTATTTATTTCAGGAATAACCCGAATTATTCATAAAGTGTCTACTGCATCGGCGAATGCCCGGCGCTACGAGTTCCGGTCGCGACGCCTAGTCAGGCCGGCGCTTTCGCCGCTACGACACCTTATGGATAATTCGGGCTAGAAGGATAGGATTGAGACCGGATCTCTGCTCCAGCACTTCCACAAGAAGGGGGGAGGCCGGAGGTTTCTCTCTCAGGCAGAGAAACCATCCGGCCTAGTGGATGGCTGTTGGGCGGCTAAAAGGGTTGCCGTACGGCAACCCGTGTGGTTACCATCTACACATGCTGGCGAGCCCGGGTATCCTGGCTTCAAGTGGGATCTTCTTACGGGGCTCCAGAAAGAGGATCCTTCATTTAACGTTGCCAAGATATCCCGGGCTGCCATCGCTCTGATTGAAAGCAATTCCTTTGCCAATCTTGGCCCGCAAACAGAAAAAATACACATCTCCATTATTTATAATCAGTTACAAAAATATTAGGAGAGCAGCGGTCCTACAAGTAAGCCCAACAAAGTGCCAAAAGACGTAAGTTCTTTTTCCCCAATCTGACCAAGTTCGGCACTAACCTGCATTTCTCATCACCGCTCGTCACGAAGCGGCGGAAGGGCCGGCCTGACAAGGCGCGCGACCGAGGCCCCCGCAGGCGTACTCGCGCAGTACGTCGAGGAGGCTGACGGAGCGCAACGCAGTCAGGACGGATGATTCCGCCGATGCAGTAAAGTGGTGATGAGAAATGCAGGCTAAGTACTCACTTTCAAGATCGAAGAAAAAATAGCTTGCCGGCTTCCACCAGTTCTCAGGGCGGCGCTTTCGCCGCTTGACACTTATTCCTGTCCCAGGACACTAGTACTCCCTGCCATAAATGCGATGACGTATGTTGGGAGCGCGACGGAGACCAGATCGAGGCGCGACGACGAGTCGATGTGGAGACATCGGCGAGGAGGAGCAACAAAGAGATGGGCCCGTCCCGCCCCAACCCTTTGGGCGGATGGGGGTTGCGGGCGATCTCTTTGTCGTTCGTCGTCGACGATGCCTCTGCATCGCCTCCTCCTCTCTTCGCGACCTCTCCTCGCAAGCCCCATCCGCATACGCTACCGTATTTATGGCAGGGAGTACTAGTAGATGGCACGGGCGAGACGGCCTCGGTACTCGTCGGCCAGGGAGGAGCGGGTGCCGACAATACTGAAAATTTGAAGCATCGCTTTTCGCGCGGCTTCGTCCTTGAAGAATCGATCAGCAGTGACGGTGCCCAAGAAGATTTCCAGTGCTTCCTGGTATCGCTCTTCAGCCGCAAGACAGCAGCCCAACTGGTAACAGGCCTCCAGATCATCTGGTTGTTCCTGAGTGCGGAGTTGGCACAAGTCTCTCCCTCCGTAGGTTTCACACTGGTGGCGAAACTGAGTGCGGGCTTTGAGACTCTCGGCCACCGTGGCCTGGGGCGAAAGTGGGTCTATCGCCTCCAGGTAGCGATTCACCTCTTCCAGGTTCCCTTCCTCCCAGGCGATCTCGGCCAGCCCCAGCAATGCCCCTGAATGATTGGGTTCTATTTCAAGCGCCTGGCGAAAGTCCCGCTTTGCTCCCTGCTCATCCTTCTGCTCTATCCTCTCCTTTCCGGAGGACGCCAGCTGATCCGCTTTCGTTGGGCAGTGAGCCTGGAAAAAGCTTCGAATCTGCGAGTCAGGCAGCAGCCCCAGGAACTGGTCAACGGGCTGACCATTCCGAAACAGAATCACAAGAGGGATACTTTGGATTTGGTACTGCTGGGCCAAGCGGGGCGCTTCTTCGGTATTGACGCGGGCCAGCAGGAACGCCCCACGGAATGCCGCTGCCGCTGCTTCCAAAATGGGTGCCAACGCGTGGCAGGGTCCACACCAGGAAGCCCAGAAGTCCACCGCGACCGGTCGTTCCTTAGAGGTCTCCAGGACCTTTACGGGGAACTCGGCCTCAGTGACATCAAAAATCCAGTTTCCGGTCGTGAGCGCTCACGACATCTTTCAGAAGCTGAATAGAACCCCGCCCGAGATCTCATTGGCGCTCAAACCTTCACCCAAAACATCGTGAAAACGATAACGTCGATAATCGAGACGCAGGCCACCGTTCCCGACGATCTGCCTCAGTTTTATGCCGAACCCGTAGTTGGTCAAAAAGGTACTGCCGAGCTCAGGGAAGCTCCCTTCAAACTTGCGTAAGACTCCAAAACCCACGGTAAAAAATGGAACGAGATTGTCGGCCGGAATGTTGAGAACGAGGTTTCCGCTGTAGAGGAGCCCAGGGCTACTCCCCTCCCCCTCCTCAACCAGGCTATTGTGGGAGTAGGCCACTGTGTTCTCAAACCCAAGAACAGCCAGAAAGTCCTTCTCATAGCGCACTCCGACCAAGGCCAGGTTACTCAGATCAAAACGCTGACCAGACAAGTTGAGGGGGCCTGTCTGGGACCAGCCGCCGAAAACAGAAAAATCCGAACCACACCCCGCACCCATCCACAGGAAAAGAGCCCAGACCACTGCCGGTTTTTTGATTTCTCCGTACATTCCCAGCTGATCTCATCATACGCGGAAGATCTGACTGCGCTAGAGCGCGCCAAGTGGCTTGGGCCATGGTACACTTTTGGCCGGATGCTTCATGACTGCTCAAAAATCGTCCAGGCCAAAGGAATGCTATCTAAAGAACGGATTACGCTCGACTGTCTCGAGCTTTTCTGTCAGAAGAATCACCTGCTCATTGGGTGCAAGCGGGGAGAGGAGGAGGTTTGGATTTCTGCGCTGGGGCCTCATCCTTCTTGGCTGACGTCCCGCGAAGTCCACGATATCCTGAGGGACAGCTCATCGTTTGAAGTCCGGGAACTCCTCCAGCACGATCCGGATCTCATCGACTCTCGCTCCATAACTCGCCCGGAGCTTGAGCAACAAATTGCAAAAATGATGAATTAGCCGGCATTCCTCATATCAACTCCGGACATGAGTTCACCTGATCTAAATCGTGATGAATGATCGAAACCTATCACTACCAGAACATTGGAGCAAGGGTTTTTCCACCACATTTTGGCTGAGCAGTACCTCTGATCCCTTTGTAATTAGGATGCTTTTGTCAAAACCCGATCACTTGAGACACCTCTCCAGCCTCTCGACCAGAAAACACTGGGCCCTAAGCCGTACTCCATCTCAATCGCTCAATCCGAGACAACGGCCCGGCCCATATATCCTTGCTTACCGCTACCTCCGCCATCTGAAACGTGACGATCCGGCTATGGCGGATCACCTTCGCTCCGATCTTGATCAGTTTGGTCAACAGGCTGCGAAGGGACCAATGTTTGATTTTTCTGGGAAGGACTAGACGCCGTAGAAAATTGCCCAGGTTGCAGGCCAAGACAAACAGAGCCAACCTCACCTGATTCGGGACAAAGCGCTGGCAGGACAGGCGAGTCCGGTGCAACGCATACTTGCCTTCCTTGATCCACTGCTCGGCTGTGCCACGACCGTTATAGAAGTGAACCACCCCTGAGGCTTGTGCGCTCATATTGGTGACGATGAAACCCACCCTCGGAAAGAGTTCTCCGCGATGCCACTCGACCTTGGCAATCACCCGGCGAGGCCGGTCCCAACTGGCGGCTTGATATTGGAAATGGCAAACCAAACGATAGGCTTTCGGGGCGGACGGCCCACAGGCCGGGTAAGCAGGTGTTCAATCTCCGCCTGAAGCACCTCGTTGGCAGGAAGCCGGATGGCATACAAAAAGCCCTTCTCCTCCAAGTATTCATAAACGTCCGGCTTGGCAAAGGCAGCATCCCCACGAAAGTATTTGCGGACTGTTTTCTTCTCGTAGCGAGCCACGATTGGTTCCAGCATCTCCTTCCAACCATCCGCGCTGTGAACATTGCCGGGCCGAAGCATTGCACCTTCGCAATCTCCGAACTGGTTGAAACAAAACAGGGGATGGTAGCAAGTACATCGGAAATGGCCGTTGTAGGCAGAGGCTTCCTGCTCGCCATGGACAGGACTGGCTGAGCTGTCCATATCCAGAATGATGCGTCGATGAGTTGTTTTCTCCAGCGCTCTTTCTACCCATCGGCCATTAACTCCCGAAAGGGCTTTGAGGTTCCCCTGGACGGACAGCATCTCGGTCTCAAATCGACCCATGGTGTTGGCGCTGGCGGCCTTCTTCTTGTCCATCTTCTTCCCGGTGATCCTCCGCATAGTCGGATCCACCGATAGACGATGGGCATCGTTGACATCTTCATAGCCAGCCAGCCGACTGTATACCGATTGGCGCAGCAACGACGCCAGGTCGTGCTGGATGTTACGCCCTGTCCGCGAATCGCGAAAAACGGAGGGAACACTATCGAATAACACCAACGCTTCGTCCAAATCACGATAGGCGAGAAGCCCAGCATCCGAGGTGACCTTAGCCCCATGAAATTCAAGCCTCAAACTGCTATCAAAACCGGCCTTCAAACCTTCACCCTTTGGGTCAGCCATTTCTTGCTCCCTTTATGCTCTATATCTACTTTGATTATAGTAGTTTACATCGATTAAGGCAAGCAATTTTGGTGTCCTATATGGTGAATGGGGGATTAGGCCAACGGCGAAGCCGATCCTCATCTTTTCTGACGACAAGCAGCGAATCGTTTGGATAGATACTCTATCAACAGTTGCGAGGGAGAGGAAGTTCGCGCTAGGATATCAATCCCGTTATGCCTATGTTGACAAGGAAGGAGGAAGAAACGGTCCAAAAGGCCGTCAATGAGACTTTAGAAGCCATTATCAATGAGTGGTACGAAAATGTGGCCAGCTTCTACATCACGAAAGAACGGCTGGCCGCCGAGCCCAACTTCCACCAGGAAGAGGAATTGAAGCGATTCCAGGATGAGAACGGCTGTCGAATCAAGTTTCGCAAAGGCGATCTTGACTTCACCTATGGATTGAGATCCTACTGGCAAGGCAAGGACTTCGTTATTGAAGTCAGCGTCAACAACAAGGTTGAGAACTTTGAATACGATGCCTTTCGAGACCGCTTGTTTACCCACTACGCACGAAAAGGGAGTGAGAAGGTTCCCACTCCTTACGAGCTGAAAAACCATTCCTACGGGGAAATCTTCCAGTTGGAGCCCAACTTAGAGGAGGCCTTTTCGGTGGAAAGGAGAGCTGACAAAGCGGATATCATGCGCCTCTCCTTCCGAGTTGCAAAGGAATTCCTTGACCGGCTCCTCCTCCATCCTTTGGCCAACAAGCAGCTTCTTGAAAACTTTTGCGTCTCCCCCTTCCGCAGCGTCTACGCCACTATCTACCGCCGCAGCTCGCACTAGCCCGGATGATGCATCCACTGCTGCTGTATCCGCGAAAGAAGCTGACCAGCTGACCTCCTGACCAGCTAACCACTTTCATCGTAGGATCAGCTATCCGATCGCAACGGTGTCTCGACACGAGTGTCTTGACACAAGTGTCCTCGCTACGACACCTTATGCATAGTCATGAAAAAGATGGCTTGGTTTTCCCCTCTGCCTCTGCTTTTCTCTGCCTTTGCAGCACAGAGTGCGCCCCTGGGGAAACAGCGAGCCCTCACCTTTGTGTCCAATCGTGAAGGGACTCCTCAAATCTATCTGCTCCGCATCTCCGGCGGCGAAGCACGAAGGATCTCTAACCTGGACACGGGCGTGTCGAACCTGATGTGGTCGCCTGATGGCAGGTGGATCGCCTTTTCGGGTGATCTCACCTGGCCACCCTCCCCTACGAAAGAGAAGGATCCTTACCCTACCCAGGTCAGAATATGGGACCAACTCTACTATCGCCACTGGAACGAGTGGCGGGTGGGAAATCGTTCCCATCTATTCCTGATTCGTGTCAGGGAGGCTGACCGAACCATTGCAAAGGCAAAGGATCTTACCCCTCTGGATAAGGATATTCCCACACTTGCGCTGGGAGGCTTTCAGGACATTGCCTTCACACCGGACGGCCAATCCATTGCCTTCACACTGAACCAGGATCGAATGCCTGCCATTGGTACCAACAACGACATCTTCTTGCTGCCCTCGAAGGGGCAACCATGTCCAATCTGACCGCAAGAAACGCGGCCAATGACAACAACCCCTGTTTTAGCCCCGACGGTCGATGGATGGCTTACCGCTCCCAAATACGCGCCGGATTTGAATCGGATCGTTACCACCTAATGCTCTACGACCTTCACACTAAGGCCATCCACGATCTAACGCCGGACTGGCAGCTGAGTGTGGGAGAGATCGTTTGGGCACCCAACAGCCGAGCTCTCTTTTGCATCATCGAGGAGAGGGCGCGCAATCTACTCTACCGCATCTCGATTCCTGAAGGCCGGCGGCGGAAACTGGTCGAGGAAGGGCATCACCACAGCCTTCGGCTCAGCCCAGACGGTTCTACTCTTATCTTCATTCGAGAAACGGCCCATCAACCTGGCGAAATCCATGCGCTCGATCTGAAAACAAACCAATCCCGCGCCCTTTCTCAAGTGAACCGGCGACTGGTGGCTGAATTGTCCTTGAATCCAGTGGAGAAGTTTTCCTACTCCGGCGCATTAGGAGAAACAGTACAGGGCCTATTGTTAAAGCCTCCTTTTTTTGAGGCCTCCAAAAAGTACCCTTTGATCTACCTGATCCACGGAGGCCCTCAAGGGGCATGGAAAGACAGCTTCCATCCACGCTGGAACTATCAGATGTTCGCGGCCCCAGGCTACGTGATCGCGATGTTGAATTTTCATGGCTCGACGGGCTACGGTCAGCGATTTACCGACTCAATCTCGCAGCATTGGGGTGATTACCCGTACCAGGATCTCATGAAGGGACTCGACTATCTGGTGGCCAAATACCCGTTTGTCGACGAGACCAGGATAGCAGCTGCAGGAGCCTCCTACGGTGGCTACATGATCAACTGGATCGCTGGCCACACCGACCGGTTTGCCTGCCTGGTCAACCACGATGGCGTTTACAACCTGCAGAGCATGTACGGAGAGACCGAGGAGCTGTGGTTTCCCGAGTGGGAATTCGGGGGAACACCCTGGACAAGCCGGGAACTATATGAGAAATGGTCTCCCCATCGCTTCGCTGGCCACTTTAAGACTCCCATGCTCGTGATCCACGGCCAGCTAGATTACCGGGTCGATGTCTCCCAGGGGCTGGAGGTTTTCACGGCTCTTCGCCGTCAGAATGTGCCCGCTCGCTTCATCTACTTCCCGGATGAAGGACATTGGGTACTGCAGCCCAGGAACCGGAGAATATGGTGGCGTGAAGTGCTAGGTTGGCTGGCCCGCTACCTGCGGGAATGAAGCCGCTCAGTACACCGTATTATGGTATTGATGAAAGGGAGTACTTAGGGAAGGGCATCAAGAGGGGTTCCTGGACACCTCCAGAGATGACGCGATCAAGGGTATCTTTCCACTCCTGTAACTGGGCGAGAAAGGATGCCGAAATTCTTCCCTCCGGAACCAGGTCCACAGCTCTGAGCTTCTCCATTGCCAGCTTCAGCATGGAGCGGGCTGCACCTCGCTTCCCATTTTGATAGTGATAGAAGGCCACGGCTACCTGAATCATCCCTTGCAGAAAGAGGCGCTCCTCCCCAACCTCTTCCAACCAGATCTTCTCAAGGACGTCATGGCACTCGTAGAACTGCTCATGGTTGAAAAGCTCAATGCCCCTGAGGAACTCAGGCCGGTGACTGGGATCCATTTGTTTTCCAGAGAGGTTACGAAAAGTGATTAGAGGATATTAAAGGGCTGAGAAGTCATTGGTAGGTCTCCTTGATCCATCGCTCCAGCGTCCCTGCGGGATCAAGCACGGCGTCGCGGTCGATCACGAAGAGATCCTTCCCCGAGGTCTTGCGGAGCAAGTTCAAGCCGTGGCGGTAGCCATGAAACAAATCGCGGCAGTAGGCTGCCAGGTCCATGTTCTTTTCTTCTGCTTGCTGTCCTAAAATTTCGGCTGCTTCGGGGGTAAAATCGATTCGAACACCGTATTCCTTCTTGAATTCTTCCCCCAGGCTTTGCAGCCGGAACTGCCTGACATGACCGCGGAACATATTGGGCTTCTTCAGGAGCTTCTGTAACTGCTTCTCGGGGTCTTCAACCAGTTTGCCTGTGACCACAAGCTCTTTCACCGGGTGATCAGGTAAAATATACTTGTAGTCGCGAAAGACCTTTTCGCATACGGAAAGCAGACCCCGAGCTCCTGTGCCCTCCAGAGACGCCTTCTCTGCAATCCTTTTTATGCCGTCATCAGTGAAATAGGCATCGATTCCGTATGCCAGGAAGTCCCTCTTGTATTGCTTCAGAAGCGATCCTTCGGAATCTTTCAGAATGTGAAAGAAGTCTTCCACTGAGAGCGGATTACAATGAACGATCACCGGCAAACGGCCAATAAACTCCGCTTCAAATCCGAATTCCAGAAAGTCGACCGATTTGACCTTCCCGAACAGGTAATGCTCCTGCTCGGCAGAGGTTCTTTCGCCCATAAACCCAATCTGTTTGGCACCGATGCGCTTCTTGATGATCTCGGTCAAACCTGTGAAGGCCCCGCTGACAATAAAGAGAATGTGTTTCGTGTTAATGGTTTTCTTTTCGACTTTGCCCTTCGATTGAAGCTCCAACAAGGACTGCATTTGGCTGGCTACGTCCGTAGGAGAACGCAGGGGAACTTCGGTCTCTTCCATCAACTTGAGCAAGCCGCGCTGAACACCATGGCCACTCACATCTCGACCCATGACATTTAAAGTTGCCGCGATCTTATCCACTTCATCCAGATACACAATGCCATACTCGGCCAGTTGAATATCCCCTTTGGCCTGATGCGCGAGTTCTCGAATCAGGTCATCTACATCTCCGCCCACGTAGCCCGTTTCACTAAACTTCGTGGCGTCTGCTTTCACGAAGGGGACCCCGATCAGCCGCGCAATGTTTTCAATCAGATAGGTCTTCCCTACTCCCGTAGGACCGATCAGCATCATATTCTGCTTCTTGTGATCGCGGCAGTCTTCCGTCGTCTTGCAACTCTGTATATGGTGGTAATGATCGCAAACCGCGGTTGCCAGGATCTTCTTGGCATCGTCCTGCCGGATTACGTAACGGTCCAGGTACTCTTTGATCTGACTCGGCTTGTAATCGAACTTCAGCACCTGCTCCCGGTCCAGCGGCTCCTGTTCGCCTTCATCCGTCTGCGCACTTTCCGCCTTAGGAAAAACCTCAACCTGCACTCCGGGACCATACTTGTTCTGAAGGAAATGCTTTAGCTCGTCTGGATTGAATCTCTTGTCAGATGCCATGGTAATTGCCTCTCCTAGACTCCATGTTACCTATTCATCTCTATTAGATGCAATCGAGAGAGGAAAAGTGCAAGGGTAACCGGCCGCCCAAAGGCATTAGTGACGGGAAGAGCTTCCATGAAACTCTCCGACAAGAATCCCGAAGGGAGCACAAGCTGCCCGCGAATGCCCACCACGCCGACAAGGCACCAGCAGACCGGGGTAACGAGTCGGAGAAACCCCTGGAACATCTCCCAGCCTTCAGAATCTAAATATCAAAGAATGTATTGGTCGTCGCTGTTTCGAGGTCATTATCGGAGACTGCTTGCCCTCGCCTCCTATTTGCTGCTGTTGCAACATCTTGGGTGGCTTGCTGCCCAAAACATGACTCAAGAGGTGCCGGGAGGATCAACCGAGCATCCTGAAGTAGCGGAGACTTTCTCTCTTGCGCTGTCACTGTTTGAAAAGAGGCAACCCGAGCAGGCAATTGAGTTGTTCCGAAACGCCTTTGAAGCCGATCGGTTCTTCTTGTTAGCAAAAGCCTGGGAGATGAGATCCTACCAGGCACTCTCGCTGGATCGTCATGCCAGTTTGGTTCGTGAGCAGTTGCTGCGCGAACAGCGTGGGGAGCCGTTCTTGAGCTGGTTCGATTTACTTCCGCCCAAAGAACTCCCAGTCGTTGACCATTCTCCGCGCAAGATGAATCTCAATTTTTGTTCCACCTCGCCTGCCTTGAAGGAGCTTGTCCTTACTCGCGGGAAAGATTTGCAATCGCCCTCAAGCACTTCAGTCAAAACCAAAGCAACCGTCGCAACCTGGTGCGCCTCTACAATGTCTACCATCAACGACAGTGGGAACACCGAGTCGTTCTAATGGAACAGCTAGTGGATCTCGTCGATGAAAATGAGCCGGATGCGGCCAATTGGCTCTCGGCGGCCCTGTGGCGGATGAGGAGGGAAAGATACCGGCGTGGCGCAGGCTATAGTTTTGCGCCAGGCGCGGTACAAGAGGATTTTGCACCGCTTCTGCAACGCTACCCTGATAGTCTGGCTACAGCTTGCGTCCAATACTCCGAGGCTCTGGAGTTGATGAGTCAAGGAGAGCACACTCAAGCGTCAGAAGCTCTCTTACACATAGTAGATCGCTTCCAGGAACGGGAGGCTTCGATTTCCAACCGCGCCTTGGAGACGTTTCGAGCGGGACAGCAGGGCTGGGCCCGGTACTATCTTGACGAGACGATGCGGGTGATCGGAGCATCCAAGGGCACTGTCAGAGGAAATTAGCAGGTCTGAGTTCTCCACTGGCGATAGGGAATTAGGCCGCTCCGAGTTGACGCCACTGGGCAAGTGCAGCGGCGCGGTTGAGCTTGAAATTGTCCCGTGAGCAGAGGGATCGTCGCAGGTTGAAGTGGTTGTAGACGGAAGAATGGACGGTGGCAAATTTCTGGAGGCTTCGCATCTGCCTGAAACGGAGCATCGCGTGTTCTCGTCGCCGGAATGGCAGGTGGGAATTCTCCGCACGATTGTTCAGCCAGCGGCCAGCTTGATGCCGACCGGTTCCGCCCAGTTCACGCAATGCCGCGCGGTAAGACCTTAGCCGATCCGTGATGATCGCATCCGGTCTAGGGTAGCGCTTCATCAGTTTCCTGAGGAATTTCAAGGCGGCCTTGCGATCTCTCTTCTTCGAGACAAAGGCTTCCAGCACCTCGCCTTCCTGGTCCACGGCCCGCCACAGGTAATGGCGTTCGCCATTGATCTTCACGAACACCTCATCGAGGTGCCACCGACAACCCGACAACGCACGCATTCGACCCTTCCGCTTCTTGCGGAGCTCGGCGGCAAAGATCGGGCCAAAACGGTTCCACCAGAACCGGATCGTCTCGTGGCTCACCTCGATCCCGCGCTCGTGGAGAAGGTCCTCAACATTGCGTAGCGACAATGGGAAGCGCACATACATCATCACCGCAAGGCGGATGATTTCGGGCGAAGTCTTGAAATAGCGAAAGGGGCTCTTCATCCAAAGACACTTACAAGACGCATCCCGCCGAATCAAGCCTGTTTTTCTCTGACAATGCCAGCCCAAGGGTGCCAGGTCGGAAAGCCGTCGATCGGTACTGTCAAGTTAAGTGGAATTCTCGGGTTTTGGAGGCGAAAACGGTCATCGGTCAAACTTAGAATCGACAACTTAGGGAGTGGCCAAAACGCTGATTAGGCACCAAATCGGTTAATTTGGCAGTATCCAATATGGGGTTTGAGCCGCAACGGTGTGAAAAATTACTCTAAGGGTCCGTGCATTTTCCCCTTTTTTAGTGTCCAAACGTCCAATCGAATGTGTTGCCATGTCTATTGGAGGGCTGAGCAATGGACCCCAAAACCTAGACAGCAGGCACGCAAGCGCACATCCTCGCACTTGACGCTGCGCACTGCCACACCGGCCTCGCCAACCCGGGTGAATCGCCCCAGTGCTCTCAGCTCCAGGGGTTGCCGGTAAAGGGGGACGGCGTTATCGCTTCCGCACAATGACAAGGCACCGCATGATAGCCTCCCACCGGTCCGCCCCGGTCAGTTTGTAGGCATCTGCAGGTCTTCGGCAATCCATGGCTTTTGCCTGCAGATAGCGGAGCTGGCTCACGCCCGTGAACTGATCGGCTGGATCGGGCCGTGTGTGCCAGGTCTCGGAATACCAAGCCTGCATCAGACCCTTGCACCACGCGCGGTCGGTCTCGGTCATCTTGAGTCCGGTTGCTTCGTCGACGGCCTGGCAGGCCCTCTCCAGTTTCTGAGGGCTTGCATCGGTGTATACGACCGCTTTCGGGCCGCAGGACGCTGCCGCAAGCATTGTGGCGATGGCGATGATCAGGTTTGCGCAAGCCTTCGTTTGGGTTGGGTCGTTTCTCATGGGAACCTCTCGATCAATGAGTTTCAGTCTCCAGATCTGCCATGATACGTTGGGCGCTTCTTCTGGCGCGCGGGCGTCCGTTTGATGATCTTTGACGGCAACCGGCGTTGGTGCATGAATCGGAACTGGCCCGCAACGAACCCGACTCACAGGTCCATCACCTACCAAGAGCGTACGACGATGGCCTACCGAGCTCGGCCATCCGGTTGAGGATGTGACACCCGATCGCGGCTTCTGTGCGTTGCGCCTTGCTGTGCCTCGCCTTCAGGTCGCCTCCGAACACGGACTTGTATCGGAAGAAGCTGTTCTCAACGCGCGCCTGCTGTCGGTAGCCCGACTCCTTCTGCCACTCCCGTCGCCCGACCTTGCGAATCCTCTGAAGATACGCTTCACGCTGCGCCCAGGGGCCGTCGGTGGGCCCCGCCGACAGCGCAGAGCGACGAGGGGGGGATCACAATCACGACGTTCTCTGTACCGGCCGCGCTGGCCCCGATCGTAGACCGATCTGTGGTCGTAGGCCCCGTCCGCCGTGAAACGCCGGATGGGAACTTCGAGCGGGGCGAGAAGATCAGGGAATGTGGAGGCGTCGTCCCGGCTGCTCGCTGTGAGTTCGGCCGCCACAATGAACCACTCCGATGTGCGGTTTCCGCCAATCCCGGCGTTTCTTTGATGTCTTGTGCTTGTGCGCGTTCCATTCGCCGCGACCCAAAATCTTTGAGCCCTGTGGAATCAACGATCAGGTCGATCGGGCCGTCGTGGGCTCGGGTCAGGGGCGGCACCACAACAATTTGGTTCCGGCGCGAGAGGGTGGTGGGGTCCGGGGCCTTGAGGTCGCGGCTCATCAAGCTGAGCAGCGAGTCCAGGAACCCCTCCGTCTGGCGAAGCGGTAGGCCGAAGACAACCCGCAACGGCGACGCGGTCCGGATCGCGAGGTTCGAGTATCGACGCTGCCCTCCGCGGAGACCGTTCTTCGGTGGTATCCACGCGGCAATCGCATCCTCGCTCAGCCAGATCGTGACGTCTCCGCGGCTCCTGAGGCCACGCTCGTACTCCCTCCAGTTCCGGATTCTGTACTTCGTCTTGTACTGGCGGTTGATTCGGCTCGACTTCCCTGCGGCCATGACGTTGCCCCCTTGATCTCCATGATGGACCGGAACCCTCCGCCGATGCTAGCGTGCCCGCTTACGCCGATTCATGCACCAATGCCGTTGCGAAACGGTATTGCAGTATCCATTCGATTGGCGATACCTTTATGCAATGCTGATCGGTTGGTACTTACCATCTGGTTTTGGCCTTGTCCGCAGAGGCTAGGTCGTTGCTACCCATTCAGCATTGTCCCAACGTAACTGTCCTTTGTCCTCTTCCTGAAAAAGGACGTGGCACCTTTGCATCTCGCTCTTCTCCATGCCCCACTGCCTGTGCATCGTCGCGAACGGCGTGTTCGAGACGATGAAGGACTGCAAGCGTACAGCCGGATCATCCAGGCGTTGTTCGATCTCTTTGATGGTCTCGTGGAACCGGATCTTCAGATCGTTCCGCAGGAGATTCCGGATCCCTTTGGGGTCCACGAAGATAACCTTCTGCTGACCGCCCTCGATCAACCACAAGATGAAGTCGGGGTGGAAGTTGCCGGCTTCGAAGAAGCCCACGCCGCGGCCCTTGCTCAAATTCCTTAGTAGGTAGAGTTCTCGGGTCTTAAAAAAGTCCGCATGCCCGTCGTGGAACGTTTTCAGGTCCTCGACAAACTGTCCCTCGCCCTTGTTTAGTGGCGCGGGACTGATCTCCACGACGTTCGTGTCGAGATAGAGCAACGGCTGGTACAGGTGCTTCTCGAACCAAATGGCTTTCATACCCCGGAATTCCCAAGGCTTGAGTTCGCCCTTCTGGATGGCGGCTTTGAGTTCTTCGAGCTTGGCGACGATCTCCTCCTGCGACTTGTCGATCAGGATGCGGTACTCGAGGTGAGGAAGCTCCCACTCGAGCTTGCGAAAGGTGTAGAAGCGCTCGGTGTATTTCTTGAGTAGCGCAACGGCGATCTCTTCCCAGAGGCGCACCTTCTCGTAGGAATTCCCGACGAGTTCCTCTGCGGGTATCTGCAAGCGATACCAGCTCGCGTCGCCTAGCAGGCCCTCGATTCCCTGCCGTGTGAGATTCAGGTTGTACCAGCCGCGCTCGACCTTGAATCGTTCCAAATTGAAGCAAATGCGGTCGAGATCGAGGAAGGCCACATGGCGGGATGCCAGGTGGGTCTCGTTCGGAGCGGCATCGGCGTCGCCGCCAGTCAGACCGCCCGACTTCATCGCCTGTATCTTCGGATACCAGTTGAGCAGCACCTGGTTTTTCTGGAGGTAGTGGTACTCCCTATCATTCGCGGGATCCGGCGGCGCGATGGTCGGGACGGGCGCGAGTTTGCGGAATGCGTCACCGAACTCAGTGCTGACGCCGTTGATCGTCTTCTTGATCCGGATCGTCTTGAGTTTCTGTGTCCCGAGATTCTTGATCACCGGCAGCAGGAACTCGATACGGTCATCGTTTGTGGGCAGACCTTCCTCGTCGAGGAAATCCCGGAACTGCGCCATGTAGTCGGCATGGATGCCGAAGATGCCGAGCGTCTCGAGGACGCCGATGTATTTCGACCGGTCGACACCAGCTGGAAGATCCGTCTTGCCGCTGCGTTTGAGACTCAGGTCGAAGCCTTTGAGCCGGACCCCTCGCCCGAAGAGCTGGATGATCTGCGCGCCTTTCCCCTTGCCCACGTTCATCAGGCCCATCGTCGAGACGCGCCAACTACTCCAGCCCTCGGTGAACTTCTTCGAGCCGATCAGCAGGTTTACCGTGGAGTGCGGCTTATTGATCTCGTGGAAGAGCGATCCTGAGAATTCGCGCTCGCCCGTGGCAAGGCCATGCTTCTCGCATAGCTTCACCAGCTTGGCGTCGTCGCCCACGTTGATGACGCCGAAGGCTTCGTTCTCGGCGCCCAGCCGCAGGGCCACTTCCCCAGTCACGCCCTTCAGGTTCTCGACATAGAGCTGGCCGCCACCGGGGGCGTTGAAGAGGGTATCCACGTGCATGACGAACTCAAAGGCGTTATGAATCAATTGCCCCTGCTCGATAGGTTTGCCGGTTAGCCAGTAGCCATCCGGATGCTGGCATTTCAGGAACCAGTCGCCCATCCGATAGCTCCAGGCTTCATAGGCAGGCTCTCCTGTGACAAGGTAAAGAAGAGAACTGCCCCAGCCGCTCTTACACACGGGACCGTAATCGAACTGCCGCTCGGTAGCGGACATCGAGAACGCCTGATAGCGGCGCGCCAGCTCGAGGTACTCGGGCTTCGGCTCCGCCAGGTGGAGCCGACAGAGAAAGCCGGCTGCGATGCCTCCAATGGTCCAGCGCTGAAGACGCGCCACCTGGTTCTCGACCACATACCAGAACTGTTTCTCCTCAGAGTATTCTGTAGTGGGCGCCTGGCGTGAGCGGGACCAATCGTAGTAGAAACGTTCCGGAGGTACTGTCAAGTTAACCGATTTGGTGTCTAATCAGCGCCTCGGCCACTCCCTAAGTTGTTGATTCTACATTCGACCGCCGACCGTTTCCGCCTCCAAAACCCGAGAATTCCACTTAACTTGACAGTACCCATTGCCGGCCTCTCTTCACGACCGATCACTTGATGGCGAGGACGTGACAGACCTGGTTTATCGACGCGCATGTGAGAAAGATTTTGAACGAAGCTATGAGATCGTCGTGGAGGCTTCCCGCGATCTGGATCAGAAACGCCGTCGCGGCACCACTCGCGGCCGCATCGCCTCCAGAGCACGGGCTCTAGCCTTTCGACGCAATGTTCTCCGCTACGATGCGGAGCGCTTTTGGGTTGCCGAGTCGGATGGGGAGTTGGTCGGCTCCGGAATCGCCACCCAGAGAGAACAAGTCTGGTATCTGGCTGCTCTCCATGTGATCCCTCAGTTTCAGGCACAGGGAGTCGGGGGCGAGCTGCCTCGGCGCTGCCGGGCAGCAAGCCCGGAAGAGAGCATCCTCACCGTGGTCACCGAAGCCATCAATCCCGCTTCCAATGCTCTCTATTCGAAGCGCGGTATGTTTCCTCAGACCCCCCTGATCGGCCTGGAAGGGTCGGCAGAGGGCGGGTCGGATCAAGCGGAGCTGTTTCTCGAGCCATTCCCCTCGGGCGGGGTGGATTCCCAGCGGCTCAGCGGGATCGACGGTGCGGTGCTGGGATATTGCCGATTGACGGCTTCGGAAATGTTTGCCATGGCGATCTTCTCGGTGTGACGATGAAAGATGTCCAGGGTGACGGCGGCATGTAGTGCGTCGCGCAAAGTTTTGATCTGTCCGAACAGGTAGGATGGATCGATCTCGTCGCCCGGGAGATGCCAGGTACCCCATTCGCCGATGACGAACTTGATGCGGTGGTCCTTATCAAATTTCCCCAAGACATTCCATTGGTTCTCAATAACCTTCTCGATGCCGCTGCCCGCATGCAGGATCCTGTACCACTGGTCGGGAGTGAAATCTAGGGCCGGGCTGTTGGTGCGCACGTGGTGTGTGTAGTAATGCAGAGCCCAACCGTCTACCAGATGAAGACGATCTGGCGCTATGTTTCCAAAAAAACCGCGGGTCCAGTTGAAATCGTCTCTGTTTGGTCCGGCAGCAATCAGAAAGGGTTTCGCATATTTCGGAAATTGCGTCGCGAATCGTCGGTATGTGGTTGCATATTCGTCCGGCTTGAAGTTTCCCCCGCATCCCCAGGTCTCGTTGCCGATGCCCCAATAGCGCACACGGAACGGTTCAGGATGGCCATTCGCTTTGCGCTCCTCTGCCAGGCTCACCGTGCCCAAGGGTGAGTTGCAGTAGGAGACCCAATCGTGCAGTTCCTGTGGGCTGCCCGACGTTACGTTTCCCGCCAAATAAGGCTCGGCGTTCACAAGCTCGCAAAGACGCAGGAATTCGTGTGTGCCAAAATGATTGGTTTCGGTCGCATCGATTCCCTCGGGCATGTAAGACTGCCAGAAATTGTATGTTCGGGGTCGCTGCTCCACCGAACCGATTCCATCTCGCCAATGGTACCCGTCGGCAAAGCAGCCGCCGGGCCACCGGATATTTGGGGCAGCGATCCGTTTCATGTCGTCGATAAATTGCTTTCGGATGCCCTCGATGTTGGGTATCTTCGAACCCGGTCCGACCCAGATCCCGTCGTAGATGACACCTCCCAGATGCTCAATAAAATGACCGTAAATGTGGGGATTCACTACCGCTCCGGCGTCCTCGGGCCGCAGCCTGACGAACGCATCGGCGGCCTGCCTGCCGCGGTGGCTGAGGAGGAAAACTGGAGCTATGAGCATGGATTCCAAAAAATCACGCCGCTTCATGGGTCGTCGCCGCTCCGCATCATTGTAACACTGACGTCACCGTTGGGATTGCCTGAGTTGGCGGTGAATCTCGGGGAACTGAAGGATGAAACGACGATGGTTGGGGTTGCTCCAGTCATAGAGTTCAAAAGACCACCACCACAGGCCGTCGGCACCTGAATCCAGCGCAACAGTAGCCATCTCAAGCAGGACAGCGGCGGGAGGTCGCGGATCGGTCTCCGGGTCCATCTTGAGTCGCAGACGCCGAGTCGCATAGTCGTACCAGTCCGCTCGTCCGTGTCCTTGAAGGACCATCCATACGGGACGACCCTCGGCCAGTTGCACTGCCTGTTGTGTGGCGGACTGGACGCGCTGCCTCCAGTCGATTCCCTCCTTGTAGGGATAGATGTCCAGACCGAAAGTGGTGCAGTAAGGCAAGAATTTTTGGATCCAGCGCTTCTCGGCAACATTTGCGCGTCCACATGAAAGAGAACCCCCTGCTCGCACTGCTGCAGTTTCTCATAGGCGGACCGAAATCGTTCGAGCGAGGGTCTGCGCGCCTCACCTTCCAGAGGATACCGATATCCCGACTCATCGGGAGCGTAGACACCTCCAAAAGCAGGGCCTGAGCAGGCCGTCGCTAAGACTGCGTCCAACCATTCCTCCGGGATCGCATCCGGTTGCCAGCTGTCGAAGATGAGTTTGATGTTTCTCTGCTGAGCACGTTCCAGATCTCGCCGCCAGCGCTCAGGAGCGATTTTCGGACTTCTCCAGTATAAGGTGTGGCTAAAGCCCAGCTCTTCCAGGAATTGAAAATAATCCATGTCCAGATTGCGGGGAGGACTCCAACAGCCCAGAACCAATTCCCCTTTGTTTCCACCTTCTTCACCGGCTGGAAACAGCGTCAGCAGTAAGGGAAGGAGAAAAAAGGCGCGGCAGGTCATGACTTGGGATTATACCGAAGAACTTCTAGGAGCCTGTCCGAGTAATGGGTTGCGGTTGCGAGCATGGGGCTTGCGAGTAGAGGTCGCGAAGAGAGGAGGAGTCGATGCGGTAGCATCGGCGACGACGAACGACAAAGAGATCGGCCGCAACCCACATGCTCCCTTTGGGTTACAGGAGGCGTCAGCCCATCTGCTTTGTTCTGGCTCCTCGACGATGCCCGAGCATCGCCTGCGTCGCATCTGGACTGACGGCGCCGGTAACGCAATCCGAACCATTACTCGGACAGGCTCCTAGCCCAGAATCGTATACTGGTGGTCCACTGCATGGGCGGAAAGAAAGATGATCGGCTTGGCGGCTGATTCTCCGAGTGGGGTCAGCCGGTCAGCCACTATTTGTCAGTTGCCAGTCTATAATCGATGGGCATGCGCAGGAGGCTTCTTGAGCGCCACGCTGGTTTGGCGCCATTCGCATCGGGATCATTTCGCCTCTTTGCCTACCTGGGCATTAGCGGGCTGCTGAGCCTCGCTAACTCGATGCTTCTTCTACTCCCTAATTTACTTCGAGAGCATGGCTGGTCATCGCAGAGAATCGGATGGGCAATGGGTTGCTATTTTCTCGTCTATATTGTCGCCTGCAGTCTTGCGGGACCCATTGCGGATCGTTATGGGAATGTACCCACAGGCTTGGTGGGTGCGGGAGTAGGCTGTGTTGGAGGGGTATTTTATCTGGCTTCTCTGGGGTCACCTTGGCTGGTTTTCGCCGCCCGAATCTGTCAAGCAGTAGGCGCGGGAACGGTTGCGACGGCTGTGTTGATCCTTCTGGTGAATTCAGTCCCCGGGCATTTGAGAGGGCGGGTGATGGGTTACTATGGTTTGCCCGGCTTTATCTTCTTGGGGTTGGGTCCCTTTTTCTCCGAGTGGTTGATTCAGGTTTCGGGATTCGCAGGAACCTTTGTCGCAATTCTTCTCATTTTTGTGACTGTGACGTGGATTCTATCCCGCCTTCCTCGCCCTTTGGCTCCGAAGGGAACCCGAAGGCAGTTTTTCGAAGGTTTATGGGTTACTCTTCGAAGGTTGGGTCTGATCGTGGCGCTCCCGGTCATCTTTGGTTTCTGCTACTCGAACTGGAGCAGTTTTCTTGCCCTGGTGGTTCGTTCCATCGGAGTGGGAGCGGTATCGAGTTTTGGCTTCGGCTATGGATCCGGCGCGCTCTTAACGAGGCTGGGACTCAGTCATCGACTCGACTTCGGGCTCCGACGTCTGGCGGGGATTTCAGCTTTGCTGGTATACGGTGTAGGGCTGGTTCTGATTCCTTATTCGACCCAGATCTGGCATCTTCTGGTTCTGGGGCTCGTATGCGGAATGTGCCATGGTACATATTATCCAGGTCTCAGCTCAATCGCTTCGGAGCGGTTCCACCCGCTGCATACCGGCCAGGCCATGGGTTTGTATCATTCAGCCTCCAGCCTTGGCCTGTTTCTAGGCCCGCCGCTCTGGGGTGCGATCGCCGATACCAGTAGCCACCAAACCACATTTACCGCGGCCGGCGTGCTGCTGGCACTGAGCACGATCTCCTTTGTTCTCATACAGTGGCGTCATATGAGCCGGATGCGATCTTCCGGAACCTCAACCCGGGAAACTCCCTTGAAGGAGAAGAGGAGTTTCACCAGATAGGTGGGCGGATCTTCGGAAGTCTTTTGGATTACGGTTCCAATCGCATCGGTCACCGCACCACCAAAGGTGACGGTGCCTACCCGCAGGCCTGCCAGATTGATGCGCACCTTCGAATTGGGTGCAATCATGGAGTCAACTGGTCCAGCTGTTGGACCAGATCCTGGTAATCTGCAATGGGTTGCTTGCAGCTGAAGTTTTCACAGATGTAGACGGTGGGTTTGTTATTCAGGCCGTCTCGGCCTTGCAATAGGGGTAGATCGGAGTTGCCGCTGCCAGGTGCCTGTCCCGCCACGACCTTGTTGGGGAGAAATCGGGCGTGGAACGCCTTCTGAAACCTCTCCTGCTCCGTCTCCTTTGCTACCAGGACGAATTCCCGAACACGGCTCAGATACCAGTCCAAGGCACACAACTGGTAGTTGAAGGCCAGGGGGATTTGCAGCAGGGACTGACTCATGTGTTGAAGAGTCTGTTCCGCATGGCGCCTATAGCTCTGATTCCCCGTCAGATGGGCTAGCTTCAAGAGGACCAAAGTAGCCACTGAGTTGGCGGCAGGGGTCGCGTTGTCGGAGTAATCCTTGTGGCGAACCAGAAGCTTTTCGTGGCTTCGACCAGTGAAATAGAAGCTGCTGTCCTGCTCATCCCAGAACTCCTCGAGCATGGTTTCCGTCAGCTGAATCGCCCCATCCAACCATTCTCGTTGGAAGGTTGCCTGATAAAGGGCGATCAGTCCTTCGATCAGATAGGCGTAGTCTTCCAAATAGCCGTTTAGTTTGGCTCTCCCTGCGCGGTAAGTACGAAGCAGTCGCCCCTTCTTCCGCAACTGCGTTAGAAGAAAGCGGGCATTTCTTACGGCGACTTCTCTGTAGGTATCCTGGCGAAGCACACTGTAAGCTTCTGACAGAGCGACCAGCATGAGACCGTTCCAGGCAGTGAGGATCTTGGTATCTGTCTCCGGGTGGACGCGGTTTTCTCGCACCTGGCGGAGCTCCTGGCGGCACTTCTCCAGGACCCGCTGGACCTGCTCTTCTTTTTCGCCGAATTCCTGGGCAAGCTGGTCGATGCCGGTCTTAATGTGCAAGATATTGTGCCCTTCAAAATTTCCCTCTTGAGTTACGCCGTAGCGGTGTGAGAAAAGCGCTGCTTCCTGCTTTCCGACTACGGATTCGATTTCCTCCCTCTGCCAGACGAAGAATTTTCCCTCCTGACCTTCGCTGTCCGCGTCTTGGGAGGAATAGAAGCCGCCGTTCGGGTGAGCCATCTCTCTAAGAACATAGGCAAGCGTCTCCTCGACAACACGCCGATACAGGGGCTCCTGAGTCAGCTGGTAGGCTTCCAGGTAGACGCGGGCCAGCAGGGCGTTGTCGTAAAGCATCTTTTCGAAGTGAGGGACAAGCCAATGGTTGTCGACCGAATATCGGTGAAAACCGCCACCCAGCTGATCGTAGATACCTCCCTCGGCCATCTTGCGCAGGGTGAGTTCAACCATGTGTTGTGCCGGGGTTTCCGGCCGGTGCAAGTGGTAGCGCAGCAAAAACATGAGGCTCATACTGGGAGGGAATTTGGGTGCTTGTCCGAAACCTCCGTGGACCGGGTCAAAGCGGCGCCTCAGATTGTAGTGAGCGTTCTCAAGCAATTCCTCATTTAAGGCTATTGTCGAGTCGGGGAGCTCACTCATCTTTTCCAGAGTCTGGATGGTCTCGCTCCGATTCTTTAGCAGCTCGTCGCGCCGATTGGCGTAGAAATGAGCAATATTCTGGAGCAGCCGCTTGAAGCCCGGACGGCCATAGTGGTCCTGGGGTGGGAAATAGGTTCCGCCATAGAAAGGTAGGCCGTCCGGCGTGAGAAACACCGACATCGGCCAGCCCCCACTGCCCGTTGTCGCCTGTACAAAGTTCATATAAATCGTGTCCAGGTCAGGTCGCTCTTCGCGGTCCACCTTGATGTTGATGAAGTGCTTGTTCATGATCCCGGCCACTTCCTCACTCTGGAAGCTTTCATGCTCCATCACGTGACACCAGTGACAAGCCGAATAACCAATGCTGAGGAAGATGGGTTTGTCCTCTTGACGCGCCTTCTCCAAAGCTTCCGCTCCCCAGGGATACCACTGTACGGGATTGTGGGCGTGCTGAAGCAGGTAAGGACTGGTTTCAGAACTTAATCGGTTGGTATGCTCTGGCTCGCTCACGACAAATGAATCACAAATAAGCAAGGACTCATGAGGAAGGACCAGGGACCCTTATTCGAAACCGGTGGCTCAATCCAATTCCCAGGGCCTGAGAGGTTCGTCCAATTCGTCCTTGGAGGCTAAAGCTTCACGAAACTTGTCTTCCAGGCTGTCCTGTCGTTTCTTTTCCTGCTGGAATACTTTCTCGAACAGCTCATCTGTCTTTTCCTTGCGCGCCTTGATTTTCTCCAGGCCTTCCTCGATGGAGTAGTCCGACTTTTTGCCTTCGCTGTGCAGGACGAGCCCCGTTTTTGGATCGACTAGAAGAGTGTTCTGGCAGGAGGGACAGGTGACCTCGATTCTCTCTCGTGACTTGGCCATGAGCCCCATTGTAGCAGGCCATCACAGAAGAGGCTAACCGGCAATTTTTTTGAGGTTTTCAAAAAATTGCTGCGTGATTCTCTTGGAGGCAAGCAGCAGCATGCGCTGACCTACGGCAGCTATCAACCCTCCAATCTGGATATCCCCAGAGTAGTGAATGAGGGTCGCTTTCCCCTTTTCCTCCAATCGGATTTCCCCTTCACCCTTAAGATGCCCAGATTTTCCTTGTCCCTGAATAGCCATCTTCAATTGGCCGGGGCGCTGTAGTCTTAGTAGTTTCACCTCACCGTTATAACTTCCCTTGATTCCCGCAACTCCCACTTCGAGTTGAGCCTTGTAATATTGGGCTTTTGTCTCACTGAGCTTCTTGCATCCCGGAATGCAGCGTCGCAAAGAGCTGGGTTCAATCAGGTGACTCCAGACTTGTTCGCGTGTTGCCGGGATTTCGTAGCTGCCCGATAGTTTCATCCGCTTTTGATGATTCTATAATAGACTAATACTCACTTTCATCGTATTTATGGCAGGGAGTACTAGGGCCCTACAGTGGAGAACTACCAGGGAATCATTGAAGATCTGATGGCACGGTGCAGGCGGGAAGATTCTTGCCAGTCTGCGGAGGAGCTTGAAAATCAGACTATCTGTGAGGCGGTTGAGGCAGGAATGAAACGGGTGCAGCCGGCGGAATTCATTGAGTGGATCAGGAATCATAAACTCTATTCCTTCTGCCTCTACGAGGCTCAGCAAAGAGGAGTCTGCGCGAAGCCCCGAGAGCTAGCCGCCTTGGTGCTTGAGATGATCTTGCGAGAGGAAGATAGAGAAACGGACCATTGACTGAATCGGTGAATCGTATCAGGGAACGCCTCATCGAGCTCTTTAAATCGAAGTCGCTTCAGTTCGGAAGCTTTACGCTGACTTCGGGAAAAAAGAGCCACTATTACCTGGACGGCAAGCGCACCACACTGGACCCGGAGGGTGCTTACCTGTGTGGGCGACTGATTCTAGAGGAGCTGAAAAAGCAAGGGATTCAGGCGGATGCCATCGGAGGTCTCACTCTCGGGGCCGATCCCGTGGTGGCTGCGGTGGCGGCGGTGAGCTTTGCGGAAAAGGACAGATATGCCCCCTTGGCAGCCTTTATTGTGCGCAAGGAGCCGAAGAAACATGGGACTCAACAGTACATCGAGGGCTTCGAGGGGGCCCCTGGCTCCAGGGTGGTCATTATTGATGATGTGTGCACCACAGGGGAGTCTGCCCGCAAAGCGATCGAGAGAGCGGAAGAAGCAGGTTACAAGGTAGTTGCAGTCGTTTGTCTCGTAGACCGGGAGCAGGGAGCGAGCGGAAATCTCGGTGACTATCGCGTGGTCTCCTTGTTGAATGTGTCGGACTTACTGGGCTAGGAGCCTGTCCGAGTAATGGTTCGAGACACTCGTGTCACCCGGCGGAAGGGCCGGCCTGAGAAGGGCCCAACTTGGAGGCAATCAAGCTAATGACTGCGAGAAGCAGGGTTCCGACCACAATCTCAAAGACGTGTCCAATCAAATGCTGGCTTAGCGGCATCACCTCTCCGTCGGGACCAAAGGCGTAATGCGTGTTCAAACCCATGGTCACATCAAGAGCCGTGATGATCATGATCAGCAAGATGCCCCAAAAGCAGTAAACAAAGCTGGCCATCAGCATTTCCTTGAATCCACCCAACCCTTCCCGGGCGAAGCGAAGGCCCAGGAAAACCGCGATGACCAACACCAGACGCGTAAAGCTAATCTCGGAAGTCAAACCCGGGGCTGCCCCCGCCACTTCCAACACGAAGCGAAGCACAACGAAAATCGTTACGATGACAAGATAGGGTTTTGTCAATTGAATGGTTCTAGCCGTGTTGTCTCCTCCTCTTTTGAGAGCCCATAGCGGTTATCCTGTCAGAAGCTCTACCGTATTGCAATAATCCACCTTTCGTGGGAGTACTAGCCTGGTGATTCCACTCGGGGTTTCCTGGTTGACTCCCCTTCCTGAACTGTAAAGGATAGTCAGGCGTGCGGGACTTTCTGAAGAAGATCGGGCCCGGGGCCGTCGTTGCTGCCGCCACAATTGGTGCGGGCGAAACGGTCCTGGCTGTGCGGGTGGGTGCCTGGGGAGGATATGATCTGCTCTGGCTGGTGGTGACGGCCGCAGTGACCAAGTCTTTCCTGACGCTGTACTTGCTGGGACGTTACGCTGCAGCCACCGGGAAACCGGTGGCCAACAAACTGATCGACTTTCCAGGCCCTCGGGGCTGGCTTCTGTGGTTGATTCTCCTTTTGGAGGGTATCGTTGCGCCCTTCGTCTTTGTGGTGATCGCAGTTTCCTGTGGCCAGTTGATAAGCCATCTGCTTGCATCCCGGTTGGCTTTGATCTTCTCACTCAGCAGGCGAACATCTTTGCCCGCGTTTCTCCGCTGATGATTCCTCTCTACTACATCAGCATACTGGCCGCTTTGTGGGGGACTTTGAACGCACTCCCCGATATCTACGCCCGCGGAGCTCACAGTTTTCTCAGTCAACTCATCCCCAGGCTGAAGACTCTGAGCTATCGTCGAGTGATGAATGTTCTTGGAGGAGTGCTTCTTCCGCTGACGTGGTTTTTCATCTGGAAAGGAACCACTCCCATTTTCATGGTGGATCTGGTGGCTCTTTTTAGTACCAACATTGGTGTAGGTCTGGCTGCGGTAGCAGGGATATGGCTTAACCGCCAGCTTCCAGCCCAACTGCGCTGCTCTCGCTGGATCCTCTGGGCCGCCATTGCGGGGGCTTTGTTCATCAACTTCATGGCCGCCCTCTCGGTGCGGGAAGTGATCCAGAGGTATATCTAACACAGAGTGTCTACTGCATGGGCGAAAGAAAAGCTGAGCCCCAAGCAGATTCGTGGTGGGTAGTCCCCTCCTTGGAGGGTGCCCGAAGGGCGGGGGGGGGCTTCCACTCTTTGGTGCTTGGGATTTCCCGTTAAGTTGTTTCCTGAAGAAAGAGCCGTTCGCCCAAGTGCTTCAACCTGGTCCTCAGTTCCCTCTGCATTGATTCGGAAAGTTTGCCTCCTCGGTGGCTGAGGTAGAAACAGTCGTAGGCACGATTGCCAGGGGTTTCGACATAGGCCATCTCAATGTTGTGGCCCTCCTCGGAGATACAACGGCTGACCAGGTACAGGAGTCCGAAGTGATCCGGGCAGTCCAGGATCAGGCGTGTTTTCAGAAGCGACTCCAGGTCGGTTTTGCCCTGTACTGCCTCCTCTAGGAAATGTTGAAAATTCTGCCTCGGATTTGTCTCGGCAAAATAACTCTTTCGATCGGCGAAATGAAAGGTGTCCAGTACGAGAGAATTGACATTGGCGAAAGCTTCTGCCGTCACGATGTGCATGCCGAAATAACTGAGGGTGCCGGCAAGGCGGGAGAAGAGAAACTTGCGGTCGCCAGTGACCAGACACAGCTTCCAGAGGGCTCCTTCTTTGGCCAGAGAGGAAATCACCGGCCTGTCGGCCAAACTTTCCACCAGGAGGTAATGTTTTACAATTTCCGCGCGCGGGGTGCTGATCAGATACTTTCGTGGGAAGCCAAGGACAAAACGGGTGAAACGCTCCCCCTGCACGGCGATAGGAAGTTCTTCAAGAAGGGCTTCCACCTCGCTGACGTCTGTAATGGGCAGAAGGGATGAGTGTATTGCTGCTGGTTTTTTCATCGGCTGTGAAAATTGGCCAAAATGCGATCATACCAGAGCCGGTCGTTATCTCAGGCAGTTGAGGTCTGGTCGGTCAAGTGGAGCAGGACGCCTCCCGTGCTATATTGGGCCCATGCATTACCGAACCTTGGGTCGAACCGGGTATAAGATTTCTGAAATTGGCTACGGCGCCTGGGGCATCGGGAGAGGCATCTGGGTGGGTGGAGACGACCGAGAATCACTGCGGGCCCTGCATGAGGCGATCGAGCACGGCGTCAACTTTATTGAGACAGCTCCGATTTACGGGAAAGGGCGAAGTGAGCAGCTGATCGGGAAACTCTTAGAGGAGCGAAGGGAACCGATCTATGTGGCCACCAAAGTGCCGCCTCGAAACCGCCTCTGGCCGGCTCAAGGCTCCTTGCAAGAAGTGTTTCCTCGAGAGCACATTCTGAGGTGTGCCGACAGCAGCCGGCGCAATCTGAAAGTTGATACCATTTCGCTCCTACAGCTGCATGTCTGGGATCCTTCCTGGTTAGAAGAAGACGAATGGTACGAAACCCTGCTTGAGTTGCAGGCCCGGGGGCACATTGCTCATTTGGGTGTTTCCGTCAACGACCATCAGGCCGACTCGGCTCTCGAACTAGTCAAATCGGGAAGGGTCGATACAATCCAGGTAATCTATAACATCTTTGATCAGTCCGCAGCCGAAAGACTCCTTCCTCTCTGTGAGGGGAAAGGGGTTGGGGTCATCGTTCGAGTTCCCCTCGACGAAGGAGCGTTAACGGGTGAGATCACTCCCCATACCGCCTTTTCCAGGCGGGATTGGCGCAACTTCTACTTTCGAGACGATCGAAAAGAGATGGTTTTTGATCGAGTGAAGCAACTTGGAGAACTGCTGGGAACGGAAGCGGCAACACTGCCGGAACTGGCGCTTAAGTTTTGCCTGCATCCTCAGGCCGTCAGCACCGTGATTGTGGGTATGCGCTCTCGGAAGCACGTAAAGGAAAATGTTGCGGTCTCGGGAGGAGCGATGCTTTTCGCACAGACCCTCCAACGCCTGCAGGAGCACCGCTGGGAGAAGAATTTCTACGCTGCTAGCCTGACGGCTGATGCATAAGGTGTCGTAGCGAAGACACTTGTGTCGAGACACTCGTGTCAAGCAGCGAAATTGGTGCTGAGCTCGAAGTAGAGGGTAGAGCATGACTAATCAAGCTTGGAAAGGTGTTGAACGGCAAGCTTGTAGATGTTGTCATAGAGACGGCCACTGGACGGATCGGGTCCTAATTCCCAAAGCGGCCAGTTTCGACCCTCTGACATGAGGACGACGTCTTGATAATGGAGACGAGCGATCTCGGTCTCACCCAGTACTCGATGAGCCTGACCCATATAGAACAAGATCGAGGCCTTTTTTTAAAGATGCCACTCCGGATCGTCCTCGGCAGATGAGATGAGCTGATCAAGAACGTCAAGACCATTTTGGTAATAGCGTAGGCTTCTTCAAAAAGTCCCATCTTCTGGAGCAGAGATCCTGCTCGCATCACTATTTCCGGATAGTGGAACGACGACTTTGTCGATTCCAGATGGTTCATGTAGAATTCCACTTCCGCTTCCTCTCCAAGAGAATTCCTCAAAGCGAGTGACTTCAACCGGATGGCTGGACCCGTGTTGTTTGAACTGTTGGATTCCAGACACTCATCGGCGATCTCGTTTACCCAGGCCCAATCTTCGATGGCGACTGGAATTGCAGAGAGCAACCCGCAGAGATTCGATCGGTTGGGAGGGTCGTGGGCCGCGAGCCCTTCAAAAACTTGAGGTGCCAACCCCCGGATCTCATCCTGGGATTCTCCTTCAGGCAAGTGGCCGATTAGCCTGCATTTCTCATCACGGCTCGTGACGAAGACACTCGTGTCAAGCGGCGGAAGGGCCGGTCTGACAAGGCGCGCGACCGAGGCCCCCGCAGGCGTACTCGTGCAGTACGTCGAGGAGGCCGAAGAAGCGCAACGCAGTCAGGACGGGTCATTCCGCCGATGCAGTAGAGGGGTGATGAGAAATGCAGGTTAGCCAACCAATAAAATCAGCAGCTTCCCTTGATCTCTGTATGAACTCATACCAATCCATTTCTCGAACATCGAGCTGTTTGAGCAACAGGCTCACATATTCCTTCCGCAGCAGTGCACCTGCCGAGGGGCTGGAGTTGTGGTTGATCTTACGGGCGAGTATGTCAAGCTCCCAGTCCGGCTCCCAGATCTCACTGCTGAGATTCGCTTTAAGGTATGCCAGATCAGTCGCAAACGATTTCCAGAACTCACCCTGATTGTATTGATAGATTTTTTCCGAGCGGTCCAGACCAAAATCAAACTCAGCGATCCTCCAAGTCGAACCCGTATTGCAGACATTGCTGAAAGCGAAATCGACACCCATAGCCGCCAAGACATTCAGATTCATGCGGCCGACTCCGAAACAACCGGGGGCTGGGCATTGTCAGAGAAAAACAGGCTTGATTCGGCGGGATGCGTCTTGTAAGTGTCTTTGGATGAAGAGCCCCTTTCGCTATTTCAAGACTTCGCCCGAAATCATCCGCCTTGCGGTGATGATGTATGTGCGCTTCCCATTGTCGCTACGCAATGTTGAGGACCTTCTCCACGAGCGCGGGATCGAGGTGAGCCACGAGACGATCCGGTTCTGGTGGAACCGTTTTGGCCCGATCTTTGCCGCCGAGCTCCGCAAGAAGCGGAAGGGTCGAATGCGTGCGTTGTCGGGTTGTCGGTGGCACCTCGATGAGGTGTTCGTGAAGATCAATGGCGAACGCCATTACCTGTGGCGGGCCGTGGACCAGGAAGGCGAGGTGCTGGAAGCCTTTGTCTCGAAGAAGAGAGATCGCAAGGCCGCCTTGAAATTCCTCAGGAAACTGATGAAGCGCTACCCTAGACCGGATGCGATCATCACGGATCGGCTAAGGTCTTACCGCGCGGCATTGCGTGAACTGGGCGGAACCGGTCGGCATCAAGCTGGCCGCTGGCTGAACAATCGTGCGGAGAATTCCCACCTGCCATTCCGGCGACGAGAACACGCGATGCTCCGTTTCAGGCAGATGCGAAGCCTCCAGAAATTTGCCACCGTCCATTCTTCCGTCTACAACCACTTCAACCTGCGACGATCCCTCTGCTCACGGGACAATTTCAAGCTCAACCGCGCCGCTGCACTTGCCCAGTGGCGTCAACTCGGAGCGGCCTAATTCCCTATCGCCAGTGGAGAACTCAGACCTGCTAATTTCCTCTGACAGTGCCCCTCAGCCCTTAAACCATCAGGTCCGTAATAGCTGACTTGGCTTTGCTCTGGATCAACTACAGTGACGACACGCGGCACGGATTTAGAGGGAGTCGGAACTTGATGCGGTGATCGTAATATTCTCCACTTCCAGAAATGGAGCTTGGATACTATGGATTTGGGCGCGAAAGCATAAAAAAAGCAAAAGGAGCCCAGAATGAAAAGGGTTAAGTCAAAGTACGACATGATTAATAACACCTTTCCCCATAGGCAGGTCCATGAAACAGCGTCATCGTAAAGCCCAGGAAGCCCGATAAGATCTCGTACCAGCTTGACCCAAACCAGGACTCCTCCCGCCGCAACCAATTTCCGTCGTCGCATCCCCGCAGACTAGTACGCCTAGTATTCTGTGTCAAGTATATAATTACCGATCTACGATCAGTGGGCCAAGACGGATTGCAGGTGCGGGTGCCGGGGTATCGTCACCCGCGACGGGCTTCGCCTCAGGCGCGGTGGGAGTCCGCAAAAGGTAATAGATGACTGACCGAGGAAAGCATGAGCGGGGAACTGATTGCCATTTGGGGTGTGGGTGCGGCCTTGGCGGGGCGCTGATTCTAACCAGCAGTCGTGGGCTGCGGCAAGACATGGCGGGGCGGGATGGGAGGATTAGTGGGCTGGAGGCTCTCGACTCCCAGGATGAACTGGAAGAGCCGCCAAACCCCTGGAAAATGGATTGAGTACCGCACTCGGCCCGTTTTCAGCAGGAGGATGTGTCTTGACCGCGGACGACTTTTGGCGTCGAAGGTCTCAAGAGGTGATTCGGCTTCCTCAGGACTTCTCTTCAATCGCCGGAACGATGCACGAATTCTCGACTCGATCGCTCAGGAGAAGGAGCCCATAGCGCTTTACCTGGTGGAAAACTTCAACTTCCCGACCTGCTGAGGAAACAGCAGACCAGTCTTTTCCTGGGGGTGGCGTTGCTGGTCCTCTGGACCCTGGTGGGGACGATCGGATTCACGTTCATTGAAGGATGGTCTTTGTTCGACTCTTTCTACATGACTATCCTCACCATTTCGACGGTTGGCTACGGTGAGGTTCACCCTTTGACCGGGCCGGGCCGCATCTTCACCAGTCTCCTCATCGTCCTGGGCATCAGCACTGCTGTTTATACATTCACTCGATTGGGCCAGGTTGTCCTGGAAGGAGATCTCCAAGACAGTGGGCATTTGTACCTGATCGGTGATGCGACGGATGAGTCGGTCCTCCAATCGGCAGGACTGGACCAAGCCAAAGCGGTCCTGGCTTTGCTGGCCTCCGACGCTGATAACCTGTTCCTGACCATCACCGCCAAAGAACTGAGCCCCTCCGTGATGGTTATCGCCCGGGCCTTCGAGGATAAGGTCGAGCCCAGACTCAAACACGGAGGAGCGGATAAGGTCATCTCTCCCTATCAGTCCGCCTGCGCTCGGGTGTTGCAGGCAGCCATTCGGCCGGCAGTCGTGGAGTTTCTGGAACTCGCCACCCACCGTGAGTACATGCATCTGGGTCTGGAGGAGATCCGGGTATGCGAAAATTCCCTTTTGAGCGGCGGCTCTCTGGCTGAAGGCCAGGTGCGGGCACACTACGGAGTCATCGTGGTGGCCATTAAACAGGATGATGGGAAAATGGAGTTCAATCCCCCGGCTTCCCACGCCATCCACGCCGGTGACACCCTAGTGGTCATTGGAAAAGGCGCTGATCTGAAGAAACTGGAAATCGATTGTTCCAGTCGCTGAGGAGAGTCCGAAGTGTGGGAGACACCTCAGGTGCCGAATTCGACGAACTCACTACTCCATCTTCCCGGGCTTCCTTCACGGAGGCCACGAGCTGGTTGTGGACCTACTCAGCGCCCTGGACACTCCATAAGTTGTTGATTTTACGTTCGAGCGCCGACCGATTTCGCCTCCAAAACCCAAGAATTCCACTTAACTTGACAGTACCCCGGGAAGATACACTCGATATCTTTCTGCGCATGGAGCAGACGAGCATTCTTCAGCCAATCGGCGTTCAGAGGTGATTCCATAGAAATACCCCAACAGCAACATCTTAAAAACGACCACGGGATCGACCGACGGCTGACCCGTGTGAGAGTAATAACGTCGGCACAGCCGTCGCACAAAGCTCAGATCCAGGATTCCCTCTAAATGGCGCACTAAATGTCCTTCCGGGACCAATCGACTCAACGATAGAGAATGAAAAAATTTCGGAGAAAACTGTTTCTGAACCATCATAGTAAGCCCAGTTTACGAACCCACCCTGATGAGTTCGGCAACAGGCTCAACGGTTACACCCCCACAAGTCGATACCCCTGAAGCGATTTGTGCAACAACGCATTGGAGGTAAAAGGTATTGTAAACGGCGGATTGAATGTTCAGAAAGCGTTGGGCCGAACCCGGTGATTTGAAACGCCGCTGTTTTCGTTCTCGACGCCGGACGGGCTGATGCGAATTCTCGGCACGATTATTCGCACGCCTATCGTCGATGTGTTGAGCCGTTAGGCCGAGGGTTCGAATGGCGACGTGATAGGACCTGAGTTTATCGGTTGTAATCCGGGTGGGTGTCCAGCCTTGTTTCTTCAGCAGCTTGCGCATCAACTTCAACGCTGCTTGGGCGTTCCGCTTCGATTGCACGAGGAAATCCAGGACCTCGCCTTCATTGTCGACCCCGCGCCATAACCAATAACGCTGTCCGCGAATCACGATGATCCTCTCATCAAGATGCCAATAGCCGTTGGGAATGGGTCGCGTGTGGCTCAGGTTTCGGGCAATCGGCGCACCAAACTTGAGGAACCAGCGCCGTACGCTCTCGTAGGAAATATCCAGACCCCGCTCCGCAAGGAGATCCTCCACATCCCGATAGCTCAGAGCGAACCTGGCATAGAGCCAAACGGCGCGTCGGATGATTTCCGGTGGAAAGCGGTGACGTTTGAAGGAGATGGTGCCCATCCCAAAAGGCTACACCGAAATCACCAGATCGAGATTAGAGAACTTAACGTGACAATGCCAGAGATCGAGGCCCAGGGAGCAGCGTTTGAGCGCCTTGAGGGTGTTCATGTCGATCGGTACGGGGTGCTGGATGATCTCGTTGAAAAAGTCCTCGCTGAGTTCGATCTTACTCTCCCACAGCATCGGCTCATCGGGCTTGCGCTCGTTCCACCAAAATTCCGTGCGCCGAGCGATCAGCGAACTCACGGTTGCTTGGCCTCGCTCATCCTCGTAAATCAGCGAGACGCTGCAACCAAAGAGCCGCTTCATTTGATTGCGGAGGCGCGTTCGTCCGCCAGAGGTGCCACCGCTGGTGCTGTAGATGTCGAGCGTTCGCATGAACTCCGAGAGCGAGCGACCCAGGACGAGCTCGCGGGATTGGGTGCGCACCGTTTCGGTGCAAAGCCAAGCCATCAAGAGGCGCGGCAAGTTGCCATAAGGGAGTTTGTTATCCGCGCCCGCCACCATGACTAGCTTGTACGGCCCGTTGGCGCGCTTGTACTGGTGCTGGTTGCCGGGGTTGGTGCGGGGCAACGAGCACAGCGCCATCATCCGCGCCATGAAGCCAAGATCGGGGTCCGCTTCGCTGGCCGAGACCAACTGGTTCACCTGATCGGCCTGGGTGAAGTGGTGCCGCGCCTGGGGCGAAGCAGCGCGGATTGCCTTCACCGGCCCGTCCAGACTAGACACGACCTCCGCAACAGGAACCAAGCTGCCGCGTTTATGCTCCATGGCTTATTTTCCCATGCTCCCCAGGCAAGCCCCTCACCAAGAACCAAAGCATGATGCTTCGTAAGATTGGATCAATCTTTCTAATTCTCTGCGGAGGCGCGGAAATCTTCTGGCAGGACGACGGTGTCGATCGATGCGCCCACATTCCCGCCGCAACAGTATCGGCTGACGCCCGGCTCAGGATTTTCGACCACGATAGCGCCGTGATGGTACCGTTTGGCATCTCGTCCGCGTCTCGTCAGGTACGCATCCACGATCTGCTCCCCAGTGGCTTCTTCGTACCGCAAGACCAGCGTTCGGAGTAGTGCCCAGTGACTGCTTTGAGCGAGTTTATACGCCAGAAAATGCTTATGGAAACGCTCTACAAATTGTCCTTGATTGTACTCTTGAACCCGAATGCACTTATGTTTGGAAGTGAGTGACGGGCAGAGTCGAACTCCAACCAACCCCTCTCGTTCGCTCTGCATGGCTTATTCTCCCATGTTCCCCAGACAAGATAGGGGCACCACGAATCATCACCCGGCAGCCCTACTGCGGCATCGGCCAGTTGTTCTTGAGACCTTCCGTTTCGAACTGTTCTCCCTGCTTCTGTTCTTGCGGCCACGTCGATGTTGGCCAACAGTAACCACCGCGAGATTCATCGACGGGATCGTTCGTAAAAGCTTACAGCCTGCGAACGGACAACATTGGACGCTCATGAGCCGCTTCACCACACAGAGACGCCCTCCCTTTTTGCACGAGCCTGATAAATTCGCTTTTGGACTGGACTTCAGCGGGCAACAGAGCGTCAATGGGTGTGCGTGCACGGTCCGAAACCACGTCGAAGAGGGTTTGTAACATGACCGAGGTTGGAATCGAGATTGCCGAAATTCGGGCGATGGATTTGCCATCGCTGCGCGATGAATGGCGCCGCCATCACCGGGCGCCCCCGCCCCGGCGGCTCAGTCGGGACCTGCTTATCCGGGGGATCGCCTACAAGCGCCAGGAGCAAGTGTATGGCGGCTTAAGCCGTGCGACGCGGCGGCGTCTCCGGACCCTGGCCAAAGCCTTCTCCGAGACCGGCCGCATCGCCCCGGAGAACGGCACCAAGGTGCGCCCCGGAGCGCGGCTGGTGCGCGAATGGCAGGGCCGGACCCATGTCGTCACCGCGACGGAAAGCGGCTTCGATTACGACGGGGAGGCCTATGGTTCCTTGACCGCTATCGCTCAACGGATCACCGGTGCGCACTGGTCCGGTCCCCGCTTCTTCGGCCTGCGGCCTTCAGGCGAGAGCGCATCGGCGGCGGAGCATGGCTGAGCATCGGAAATCACCACGGGCGAGGAGTCTGGCCACGGTGCGCTGCGCCATCTACACCCGCAAATCCTCCGAAGAAGGCCTCGAGCAGGACTTCAACTCGCTGCAGGCGCAGCGGGAGGCCTGCGAGGCCTATATCGCGAGCCAGAAGCACGAGGGCTGGATCGTGCTGCCCACCTTTTACGACGATGGCGGTGTCTCCGGCGCCACCCTGGAGCGCCCGGCGTTGCAACGCCTGCTCGCCGATGTCGAGGCCGGGCGGATCGACACGATCGTCGTCTACAAGGTCGACCGGCTGACCCGGACGCTGTCGGATTTTGCCCGGCTTGTGGAGATTTTTGATCGAAAAGCGGTCTCCTTCGTCTCCGTCACCCAGCAGTTCAACACCACCACCTCGATGGGGCGTCTGACCTTGAACGTCCTGCTCTCCTTCGCCCAGTTCGAGCGCGAGGTCACGGGCGAACGCATCCGCGACAAGATCGCCGCCTCGAAGAAGAAGGGGATGTGGATGGGCGGCAACCCGCCCTTGGGCTACGATGTGAAGGACAAAAAGCTCATCGTCAACAAGGCCGGGGCCGAAACGGTCCGGTCTATCTTCCGCCAGTACCGGGAAATCGAATCCGTGCGTGAACTGCGCGGCCGGCTCGCCGCCGAAGGCGTCACCAGCAAGCGGAGAGTGAGGCGCGACGGCAGTATTGTCGGCGGCAAACCCATCAACCGCGGGGCGTTGTATCACCTGCTCCACAATCGCCTCTACCGGGGCGAGATGGTCCACAAGGACAAGGCCTATCCCGGCCAGCATGAGGCCATTGTCGATGAAGCGCTGTGGGATGAGGTTCAAGCCACCCTGGCCGCCAACACGAACGGCGAGCGCCAGGAAGGGACCCGGCAACCGAGCCTGCTGACGGGGCTTGCCGTTGACGAGCAGGGCGAGGGCCTCTCACCCAGCCATGCCGTCAAGAAGGGACGGCGCTATCGCTACTACGTCTCCCGCCATCTCATCCTCGAGGGCAAGCGAGCCGGCCGCAAGGGGTGGCGCCTCCCGGCGGCGGATCTCGAAGGCCTCGTTACTGTCCGTCTCAGGGACTGGCTCGCTGATGCGGCCGCGATCAGCGCTGTCATCGATGGAGACCCTCAAGAGGCATCGGCTCATGCCAGCTTGATCACCCAGGCGCAATCGCTCGCGGACCGGTGGCCTGAGCTGAAACCGCACCAGGCCAAGGCCTATCTCAATGCGCTTCTCCGGCGGGTGATCGTCGAGTTCGCCCGCATCGTGATCGAGATCGACGGCGAGCGGGCCCTAGCCACCCTCCTGGCAGGACCGGACGTCGTCTCAATAAAAAGATCGAGGCAGGACGCTCAGCCAGCCAAACATCCGATCATCCTGGATATTCCAATCGCCCTTGAGCGCGCTGGCACGGGCATGAAACTAGTCGTCCCCGGCGCCCGCAACAATGCCAAGTGCGCCCCGGGCCTGATCCGGCGGCTGCTGCGCGCCTTCGCCATCCAGGATCGATTGGAGCAAAACCCCGATCTCACCCTGCAGCGGATCGCCGAGGCCGAAGGCGTCTCACCCTCCTATGCCACCCGGGGAGGCTGCCCCAAACTCAGTTGAAAGTGAAGGGCGGTTCAGGTTGAGCACGATCTTAAGCCACCTTTCGTTTGGCGTCCATAGAAACCTCGTCTCTGAGTTTGGCTTTCAGCATCCAGAGGTCCTGGTAGCCCTGGATGCGCCGGAAGTTCTTCTCCGTCTCCAGGAAGGCTGAGGCGGCCCAGCGCAGCACCATCTGGCTATCTTTCCAGCGGCTCACTCGACGGGTCCGCATCCTCACGCCAGAGTGAGGGCTTTCAATCAGGTTGGTGCTGGCCAGACACAAGCGCAGGGAGGAAGACAACTCGAGTCGATTGATGGTGAAGGTCTCTTCCAGACCTTCTCGCAGGCTAGCTGCCGCATCGGGATGCAGCCCTTCGAGCCACTCCGCCTGCTTTCTGAGCCGAACCCTCCCTTCTTCCCAGGGCAGCCGATAAGCAGCCTGCATCACTGACTTGACTTGCTCGGCCAGATCGTCCGGCAATCGATCGCACACGTTGCGAATCTTATGACGACGACATCTCTGCACCGGACTGCCCTTGCCAAAGACCTTGTCAATGGCACATCGCAGGGCCCTGGAGCCGTCAATCACAAACAGATAGCGTCGCCCGGAATCCAGGCCTCGCTCCACCAGGTCTTCCAGCAAGGAGGTAGCGGTGGCGGCGTTTTCACTGGCCCCTTCCCGCAGCCCCAGCACGTGCTTTTGGCCCTCCGAGTCCACGCCGCCGGCACAGATCACGTGGTGCTCGCCAAAGACCAGGCCGTCGATGTAGATGATCAGAAACTCAACGTCATCAAAGTGTCGCTCGGCCAGCTGCTCCAGCTGCTGGCCGCTCTGCTCAATGAACTGACGGCTCACGGACGATTTGCTGACTCCCACCGTGTCGGCCATCTGGGGGATCACGCGGCTGTAGTGGCGCGTGGAAACGTTGCACATCAAGATCTCCAGCATGCGGCTGCCCAGCTCCCCGTTACGGTTGATCGCCTCATAGGCGGGGATCTCCACCTCCCCGCCTCGACCTTGGCCTTTCTTGCGCAGCCGTGGCTTTCGAACCCGCACTTGCCGCTCCGAAAGTCTGACTCGCCCTGGCTGAGTGCCGTACCAAACGACCTGCTTGCCTGGGCGCCCTTGTTGCTTTTCGCCGGCGACACTTCGGGCAGAAAGCTGCAAGACCGCTTCCATGCTCGCTCGCCCCAGGATGTCGATCAACTCGTCAATGGCCATCCGGGAGGCTTCGATCAGCTCCACCATCGGGAGCAACAGTTGCCCGTTCTGGGCCAGATAATCAGCCAGCCCCTGACTGTTCTTCCGGGTGACAATTCGATATGATTTCTTCATGGCGGTTCCTCCTTAAAAGGTTGTTGACCAACCCGATTCCAACGAGTCGGTCGGACGAACCGCCTCTCAACTTTCAACTAAACCCAGGACAGTCTCCACCCGGGCACTGCGTCTTGCTTACCTTGCCCCGGACATCGTCACGGCAATCATCGACGGTCGGCAAGCGCCTGGGCTGACCGCGAACACGCTCATGAAGAACACCCGCCTGCCGTTCAGGTGGGAAGCCCAGCGAAAGCGGCTTGGGCTCAAGCACGCTTGACCTCTGATCCATCGTAAGCCGGTCGGTTCTGTCGCTGGATGCAGGTCGTAGAGAGCTGCGTCAACCGATGACGCCCTCGAAACCCGTACCACTAAAAAGGGCTTGAGAGACGGGCGTGTGAAAACGGTACGCCAACGCCCGCAGAAGCGTCTCTGCCAACCAAAGCCCCTCACCAGAGCATCGGCAAGCGCCCGGGATTTGGGCGGAAAACGGGGACGGAATCCACAAAAAACGTAGCAATATCAAAGATATAAGGGCGTGGCGGAGGAGGTAGGATTCGAACCCACGGTACCGTTGCCGGTACAGCGGTTTTCAAGTTCGTGGTCTCACCCTTACCAAAACTTACCAACTCATTAAAAAAATGGCGATTCTCCCTCTGCAATGGGGGCATCTGAGCACTTTTTGGATTATCCTAAGCCCCGGATTAGATTATGTCAAAACAAATCGATTCTGAGGCGTCCTTGGGCAATTAAAAGGGGGTTCTGAGAAGGTTTCGGTAGGAAAAAACGCCTTTCCCCGAGTGGATCGTTCCACCGCTGTCCGTGGCGGGGCAATGGGTCAATTGAGTTTCTTTTTCAGCTCTGCAATGGCCTGTTGAGCCAGAGTGTACTCGGGGGCTATTTCCAGCGATTTCTTGAAATATTCCGTGGCTCGACTGTACATCTCCTTGGCCAAAAAAATCCTGCCCAAGTTGAAATAGGGGTAATGATGACTTTCGTATCGCTTGGCTTTGATGGCGCGCTCCAACCACGGGATCGCTTCCTCGTCTCGGCCCAGCTTGATCAGGTAGGCACCAATGTCATTGTAAGGATTTCCAAACTCGGGATCGATCAGAATGGCCCTCTGGCATTCCTCGATGGCTGATTTGTAGTTTCCCCGAAAACTGTAAGTCCATCCGAGGAAGGTATACGCTTCAGCGGTGGGAAATATCTCGATAGATCGCCGGTAGTAGTCTTCTGCCCTGTCCAGATCTCCACTCATCTGATATTGGTATGCCTGTTGAAGCAGTTCCCAGGCTTCGTTGCTTACTCTCACCCTACATTCCTCACATCAACTTCGAATATGAGTTCAGCTAGCGTCCGCGTGACGAATGACTAAAACCTATCAAGCATTCCGCCTTGAATCAAAGAAGCGCGCACTTTAGACTGAGCTACGCTTGGATTGTGGAGTGGACCAAGCGGAGGAATAGGAATGCAGCGACCCTACCAGGTGGGACGATCTTGTGAGGCCTGGTGTACACGGTGTAAGTCGGAAGCGGAGCACACCATCGTTGCAATGGTGGACGGCTTGCCCAAACGAGTTGAGTGCAACATCTGTCATAGCCAGCACAATTATCGTCTGGCGCCGGGCCAGCGCCGGCCAGCAAAAATGAAGGGTTCCAGGTCACGCCGAATCAGCCGCAAGAACGCCCCCTGGGAGAGACTGCTTTCGACCGACGACAGCCCGGAGGCCAGGCTCTACTCAATGACCGAGCGATTTGAGGTTGACGAGGTTGTGGAGCACCACAGTTTCGGGATCGGGATTGTTCAGCAGGTCCAGCCGGGAAACAAGATTGAAGTCCTCTTCAAGTCGGGCAAGAAACTTCTGGTCCACGGACGCTGAAGCGACGAAGGCCTGACAAAACGGAAACATCCCCAACCGCTCAGGGCGTTAGCCTGCATTTCTCATCACCGCTCGTCACGAAGCGGCGGAAGGGCCGGTCTGACAAGGCGCGCGACCGAGGCCCCCGCAGGCGTACTCGTGCAGTACGTCGAGGAGGCCGACGGAGCGAAACGCAGTCAGGACGGATGATTCCGCCGATGCAGTAGAGCGGTGATGAGAAATGCAGGTTAGGAATCCAGAACTTTTGGAGGCAATCTGAGAAAGTGGTTGAAGTGAAATGAGTTCTGGCGGTGGGCGCAGTCTGGAGCGAACCCGTCTCTGGCCCGATTTCCCTGTTTTACAGGGAAAAAACAGGGAATTTCGTGGATTCGGCCTCGAATAGGCGGGATCGAAGGGGGATTATAAATAATACTTGACCCATGTTAAGATTTGTTGTATCATACTCTTATGAAGAAACAAGCACATAAAATCACTAATAATAAAGCCCCAGGGAAGTCTCACAGGGAAGGTCTTAGCATTTTGGAACTCTCCGAGATGTTCCCAACAGAGAAAGCGGCTGTCAGTTGGTTTGAGAGACTAAGGTGGCCGGAGGCGGGACCTAGTGAGAATTCCACGGAGAGGGCCTGCCCCAAGTGCGGCTCCTTTGGAACCTATGCGGTCAAAGCAGGAAAGCCGATGCCTTATCGTTGCCGGGACTGTAAGGGTTACTTCTCCGTCAAGACTGGCACGGCTCTTGAAGCATCCAATTTGCCAATGCGGAAGTGGGCCTTTGCGACGTACCTTTGGGTCACTTCCCTAAAAGGCATCTCGGCCATGAAACTCCACAGGGATCTGAAGGTCTCCTATCCCACGGCCTGGTTCATGGCTCACAGGATCAGGGAAGCCTTCGCCTATCAGGGCATCCCTTTCACTGGACCCGTAGAGGTTGACGAGACCTATATGGGCGGACGACGCAGAAACATGGCCAAGGCCAAAAGATCCAAGCTCGAAGGCCGGGGACCAATTGGCAAGGCTGCTGTAGTTGGGATAAAGGATAGGTTCACCAATCAGGTCTCTGCCAAGGTTGTTCCCGACACCACGGCCAAGACTCTCAAGAGTTTTATCCTGGAGAACATTCATCCTGAGACCATCATCTTCACGGATGAGGCGACGGTCTATGAGGACTTGCCCAATCACAAGTCGGTCAAGCACAGTGCTGTAGAGTATGTGAGAGGGCAAGTGCATACCAATGGCATCGAATCATTCTGGTCGATGCTGAAACGAGCACACATGGGGACGTTCCACAAACTCAGCGTCAAGCATTTGCAGAAGTACGTGAATGAGTTTGTTGGACGTCACAACATCAGGACTCTAGACACCTTGGATCAGATGGCCTTTGTGTCACTGGCACTGGTGGGACGGAGACTAAAATGGAAGGAGTTGATTTCGTGACTAAAGAGCACCGAATTATATTTGGATTGTCCGACCTGAAGTGTCTTCGTTTTGTATGCCGGAAGTGTAAAGGGGAGACTCTGTATCCAGTTTCCGCATAAAAGAGCTACCCTACGGATCAGTGTCCACACTGCGGGACTAACTTTTGTTTTCACCAAGGCACAGAATCAGGGATCGTCGACAAGCTAGTTGAGGCCATGCAGGCTGTTATCGCAAATGATGACAGTCTGAAAGTAGACCTGAAGTTTGAGATGGAGGACCAGCCCAGTGAAGAACCAGAAAAGTAAACGTCAAAAGCGAGGCGTAGCCCTACCTCCACTCCCAGAGACGGTAACGGTGGAGGACATTGGAAGGGCATTGGTGAGGCAGATTAAGCCAGTCGAGAAGGTAGCAACTAGAGAATCGGACAAGCCCTCAAAGCACCCAGAAATAGAGAATGAGTAAACCGAACTTCAAATCCCGCACCATGTGGACGGGCGATAACCTGACTATTTTTCGGGGCCTAAACTCAGAGAGCGTGGACCTGATTTATCTGGACCCGCCTTTCAATAGCAACCGCACCTACTCGGCTCCTATTGGATCTGAGGCGGCAGGAGCAGCCTTCAAGGACACCTGGACACTGGACCAAGGATTGATCTACTGGCCCCATAAGCAAGGCGGTATGCCCGCCTTCAAACGCTACCTTGGGGATCGCAGTGGATCACCCGTTCAAGATCTGATCCTAGACATCAAACCGCTTTCTGCCGCTGCCACGGAGAATGTCAACTACCCTACCCAAAAGCCACTTGCTCTCCTGGACCGCATCATCAAAGCCAGTAGCAATGTGGGAGACATGGTGTTTGATCCCTTCGCCGGATGCGCTACGGCTTGTGTGGCCGCCGAACGCCTGGACCGTCAGTGGGTGGGTATCGACATCTCCGAGAAAGCAGCAGAGCTTGTGCAGGTGAGAATCCGCAAAGAAGTGAACCTTCTTCACAACTTCAAGCCCATACTCCGATCCGACATACCGAAGCGGACGGACCAGGGAGAATTGCCCAGCTACCGGACCCACAAACATCAACTATTCGGCAAGCAAGAGGGTCTGTGCGGAGGTTGTAAGGTGTTCTTTCCATTCCGCAATTTCACGGTGGATCACATGGTTCCTCAGAGTAAGGGTGGGAGTGACCACCTGGATAACCTTCAGCTCCTTTGCGGGGCGTGTAACAGCCTGAAGGGAGATCGAGATCAGGCGTATCTAATGGCCAGAATGGCAGAGATACCTTGATGGCGTCTATCAGGTATAATTTATAATACCCGATCGAAGCCTCCTAACCCACCGATATCATGGGGTTTCAGTTTCGAATTCCCTACGCCACGGAACAGGGAAAACCAGTTCGTGGAACAGGGAAGACCAGTGCTGTACGCGTGCACCGGATGCGCTGCGAATCGCAGCATCGATCCGGACAACGGGGTTCCTGTCGGCGGATGGGGTTCGCGCCGAGACTATACCAGCCGCTAGTTCTCTCTAGCTGCGGAGCAGCCCCAGTGCAACCATCAGTGCATCGTCGAGACACTTGAGTTTGGTGGTGTCGAAGGTCCCGACGAACTGAGTCAACTGCGACTTCCGCAAGCTGACAAGCTCGTCGCAGTGCACGCTGCTGTCGTGTCGAAGTCCTTCGTTCAGCCCGACATCGACTTGCGTTGCGAGTCCGTGGCGCGTTGAGTACACCGGCGCGCAGATGATCGTCGAGAACCGCGAATCGATCAGCGCCTGTCGGCTGACTACGACGAACACGCGAAAGCGCTTCGGATCGCGCGCGGGAGGCCTCGCGACCCGGTAGAGCTCGCCGCGCCTCACGTTTCCACCTGATAACCCAGGACATCGACCGCTTCTTCGTTGAGTTCATCGGCGTGCGCGTTGATGATGTTGCGGTCACGATTGTCGATTGCGGCTCGTTCTCGCACGGCAAGGCTTTGACGAAGCAGCCGCTCAATTGCCTGTGATCGACTTTCTCCTTTGCGGGCAGCCTCTTCAACGGCTGTTACCACCTCTTTCTAAAGTGTGATAGATGTCTTCATCTTCATACCACAATCATACTCCATATAGACCTGATTTTCGAGAGACGGCGCATTGTTGCACAAATCGCTTCGGCACGTCCGCTTGTCTCCGATGGGCCAGGGTGCCAGCATGAGGAATGACGCCGAATCAATACACGTTCCGGTACCGAGTACGCAACTGGTCAGACTACAATCGGGCGCTGATCGCCAGGGGGCGTCTGACCTTTTGGTTCGATGAGGACGCCGTTGCCGCCTGGCGGAACGCCGACCCGCCCAAGGGCCCCGGCGCTCCAAAGGTTTACTCCGACACGGCCATTCAGTGTGCGCTGATATTGAAGTCGGTGTTTCATCTTAGCCTTCGGTCGACGCAGGGCTTCGTTTCTTCGCTCCTGGAGTTGCTCAGACTCGATCTGCCAGTTCCAGACTACAGCACTCTCAGTAGAACGACAGAGTTCCTTGGCGACGTTCTTGACTGTTAGCCCAAGCAGTCGGCCTCGGCACGTGGTTGTGGATGCGACGGGCCTGAGAGTGTACGGCTCGGGTGAATGGCACGTCCGAAAGCATCGACATGGTCGGCGCAGAGCCTGGCGCAAGCTGCACCCGGGTGTCGATGAGAGGACGAAAGAGATTGTGGCGGTGGAGGTTACACCGAGCCGGGTCCACGACTGTCGTCTGTTGCCGGCCCTGCTGGATCAGATTCCGGGTCGCATCGTTCAAGTCTCGGGCGACGGGGCCTATGACACGAGGGACTGTTATCAATCGATACTCGAGCGGGAGGCTGTCGCCACCATCCCTCCGCGACGCAGTGCACGGCTGAGTGAAAGTGTGGACCCGCCTGCCTGGCGGGCAATGCGGGATGCCCATCTACGAGAAATAAGGAGAGACTCGGTCGATATGAATGGCGCATCTCCAGTGGTTGCACTAGGCAAAGCCTTGCAGAGAATGCGATGTCGAGGTTCAAGACGTTGTTTGGGCCTAAGCTGTCGGCCCGACGATTCGACAATCAACGGGTCGAGGCCATCATCAAATGTGAGGTGCTGAATCGTATGTCAAGCCGGGGCATGCCTGAGTCAGTGCGAATTCGATAGCATTCAAACAGGACTGGGATCGGTCCGTGACCCGACCGGATTTGTGCAACAACGCGACGTGACAATACCGAATTGTGAGACCTACGGACCCTCGTCCAGATAATAGCCGGAGCCGACCAGGATCGGCAGGCCATAGGCCACGACCCTCTTGACGAAAGTCACCTTGCGCTGCAGCATCCCGGTGGCGGGATTGCGCGCCGAGTAGTACAGGAAGGTTTCACCAAAAGCATCGCCGACGCTCACCACATCCCGGCCGCCGAAGGGTCCGTCCAGATAGTCGTTCAACTCGGGAGCAAGGACGCCATACCCCTGGCTGTAAGGATCGCCGCTGAACAGCGTGTTGCCGTAGGTATCCAGGCCGAACAGGTAGATCGAGCCGTTCCTCCAGCGTGGATCGCTTGACAGCGACCGGACGGAGAAGTACCCCTGCGATTCCAGCTCCATGGCGGCGCAGCGGACAAACTCCTGTAGTCTCCCGTTAGAAGGATCGTCCTCGAGCCCCATGGCGTTGACCTCTTCGCTCTCGCAAGTGCCGGGGATATCGCGCCGGTAGATCCCCGCGCCGATCACGGCTGGGTTCCCTTCCCAGCCGATGCGCTTGACGTAGGAAGCCTTCGGCTCCTCCCGGTCGGTGGCTGGGTTTGGGAAGGCGTAGTAGAGCCAGCCGGAATCAACAATCGACATGATGCGATCCAGTTCGCTTACGATGTCGTTACCGAAATGATCGACCAGAGGTCCCCAAGCGCTGCCTTCCCGGGAGGGATCGGGCGGGTAGACGTACGGGATTGAATCCTCCCCGGATTTCGCGATTCCGTCGACGAAGACATAGATTGGGCCGTTTCTCCAACGCTCGTCCTCGTGGAAGGCCCGGCGGGCCTCCTCAAAGCCCACTTCCTGGACGAACTCGTAGGCGCATTGAACGAACGCTTGAACGTTCTCCGGTGTGCGTACAGCGCTGGCGGTGATGGAGCGATCCGCACAAGACAGCGGTTCGGCGCCCCCCTGGGCAACGAGAGCCGGCACGGCGACGCACAGCAGGATTAAGAGAATCAGGAATAGGGAGAGGCTATGTTTCATAGTCTGCCCATTTTCCCACACCTCCAAGACAAGAACCACAAGAAAAACAAAGCCCTAAAAAGGGTAATAATATACTTGACAGACCACAGTTCGGGGCGTAGTATAGGTGCATGGATACGGCACCGAAAACGCTCCTAGAAGCCATCCGTTACTTCTCCGACTACGAGAACTGCCATCAGTTCATGATAGACCTTCGCTGGCCGGATGGCAAGGTCAGGTGCCCCCAGTGTGCCTCTGACCACGTCGTCTATCTGGCGAAGGCGAAAGTGTGGAAGTGCTACACGAAGCATCCGCGCCAGAAGTTCTCACTGAAGACCGGGACCATCTTCGAGGATTCGCCGCTCGGCCTCGACAAGTGGCTCGCCGCTGTGTGGCTCATCGTCAATTGCAAGAACGGCATCAGCAGCTATGAGATTGCACGCGACCTAGGCGTTACGCAGAAGTCAGCGTGGCACATGGCACACCGGATTCGACTGGCGTTGCAGGCTGGCGACTTCGGAAAACTTTCCGGTGAAGTTGAAGTTGATGAGACGTTAATCGGCGGCAAGGCCAGGAACATGCACATCGCGCAGCGGAAGCGCCGCATCACCGGGACCGGAGGCAAGGACAAGACCGCCGTGTTGGGCGTGCTGGAGCGTGGCGGGAAGGTCCGCACTACCGTCGTAGCCGACCGAAAGAAGAAGACGTTGCAGACCCAAGTCAGAAAGCACGTCGAGGCGGGCGCGGCGCTCTACACCGACGAGTTGCTGTCCTATGACGGGCTGGAGGGACAGTACGCTCATCAGGTCATCGACCATGCCGTGCAGTACGTCGACGGCAACGTCCACACGAACGGGATGGAGAACTTCTGGGCCCTGCTCAAGCGTGGCCTAAACGGCACCTATGTGAGCGTTGAGCCGTATCACCTGTTCCGGTATCTCGATGAACAGGCATTCCGCTTCAACAACCGCGCCAGCATGAACGACTTCGACCGTTTCCGATTGGCGTTATCTCAGGTGGCAGGAAAGCGCCTGACGTACGCAGAGGCGACGGGCCAGGAGCACGTTCCTGAATCGATTCACTAAGAAGGTGAAAAGACAAGGGCGCGGAAAACGGAAGCGCGGCTAGTTCTTCCGGCTGGAAGTCTTTTCTTTCTTCCCTGCCTGCTTCGGCCCCTTAACTGGCATCTCTGACTTTGGAACCGAGACGATCGTCTTGACGGCTCGGCGGAACTTCTCGAACGCCGACTGGCCTTCGTGCATCTCCGCATGAGGCTTCATATTGTCGATCCTTCCATAGACAACGTGTCGTCGCTCCCCTGATAGCTTGATGGGTTCACCCCGCTGCCATGATTCCGGCAACTCCAAGTGGTCCGATAGGAACATGACCTCGTCGCCCCTGTGCCGCCCCTGAGCGCTATAACTCAATCCGTAGAGCAACCGTCGTTGTAACGGGTACAGCCGCTCGCGCACGGCCGCACCATCGTAGGTGATCACCCACGGGCAGTTGAGCTGTGCGATCCGAGTCGCAAGTGCCCGATGCCCGTCGATCGTGTAGTCGTTGAGGTAGAGCTTGTAGCCGTTCTCGATATACGGAGGATCATAAAACGCGAAGACGTTACTGAGGCCGGACACGACGCGGTTAGTGAAGTCTAGAGCGTCCTGCTGATATAGTCTAATTCGATCTCGATAACGCGCGATGCGGCGAATCCGCTGAACAAGGTCGCGCTTGTTGAATCTGGCGTCCAGCAGCCATTTTCCGGTCTGTTGCTTTCCCCCGATGACACCACCCGACAAAATGCCCGACCGGTTGGTTCGATTCAAAAACAGCGTTGCGAAGCCAAGATCGACCAACTCGGCGGACTTACGACGATCGTAGACCCGCCGTTGACGAAGCCAGGACTGCATCGTGACCTTAGACCGCTCAACTCGGCGACACAGGGCGTCGGTCTCGTTCAACACAGCGTACCAGAAGGCATACACGGGTCGGCTTAAGTCGTTAATGTGAACGACAGACGCGTACTCATTGAAAAGAAGGGACAGTGCAACTGCTGAACCGCCAGCATACGGCTCGACGTATTCGACGTTCTTGAGGCGGCTCTTCTCAAGAAGTGACATCACGACCGGGGTGAGCCGACGCTTACCGCCAGGGTATCTCAGGGGTGTGTAGAATGCTGACATGGAGGTAGGATGCCACATTCCGCCTGTGATGGCCAGCGCAAACTCATGCCGTCCAAATCGACTTTATGAAGGGTTGCAGGCTGTTCCAGTGTTGCCGCAAGTCCGTCGGTGCAGGAAACACGTACAGGTTGTGGACGTAATCGTGCATTGTCGCAACTCCAGGGGCGAGGAAAGAGTTCTCCACGTTGGCTGAGCGAATAGCCCTTGCCTGCTGTTTGTTTAACTTCTTCTTCGCCTGAAGGTCGATTGAGACCTCCTCTATTTTCTTGCGGAGCTTGTCATCTGACGTAACTCCGGCCGGTTGTTCGTCATCGATATATGTGTCCACGCTCAGTTCCACAAAGACCCTAAACAACACACTTACCGCGTTCGTGTGGTTGTCAAGGCTGAGTTTTTGGAGTTCTACTTCGATGTCGCTAATGCGACCGGATGGAATGTCCAACACGCAGTCGCCAGGGATCAGCCGATCGCGCTTTCTGGGTGTCCTCGCCTTCGATGCCTTTGTCGGACTCACGTCACCAACAGAGGCGCTGGCGGGTGTCCCTTGCCCGCTCTGAACTGTAGACTTGACCGCGACACCTCGCGGCAGCTTGGCCGCATAGGCGGCTCGCTGCTGTTCGTCGTAGATGTCCTTAACCTTGATATTCTTGTTAGCAAGGTCCCTAATGACGTACATCAACGCCTTCGACACACGCTTGGGATCAGCGAGCAGGTAGAGCACACCCTTGTCGACCTCGACCCCGAGTCGAGATCGCACTGCTGGTGTGCCAAGGAGGCGACGAAAACTTGTAAAGGGCAGCTTGTGCCTCAAGTCGGTCGACAAGTCGCCTCGCTTCTGTAAGAACTCCAGAGCTTGAAAGGAGATTTTGGGTTTGCCAGTCCGCGCATCGAACCGATGGGCTTCGTCTGGTTCCCAGCTGACTGTGCCTGCCCCGGCGTTTTGACCGGTGTGCCGGAGCTTTATCCAGGGCCGCGCTTCGTCGCGGTCCTGGACCACAACGCAGTCGATTGATTCGACCGGATTCTGGAGGTAGTCCTTACTCAGGTCGCGTATTCGTTTTAAGCACTCGTGCGGGCACGACGACCCTGATGGCTTCAGGTGTTTCCATGGCGCGGAGTGCTGCGATCCGCCGGTTGCCTTCCAGAACGATATAGAACCCCGGTCGGTTCGGCACTGGCATCACAATCGGAAGGTCCGAAGGGTTGATGCCGTGAGCTACGATATGGGAGGCAAGGGCAGAGAGCTTGGATTTTAGGTGTTCGGCCAGCGACTGGAGCGCCTTGTGCTGTCCCTCATTCGGGATCGCTATTCGTGGGTTTTGCTCGTCAATGAGCAGGTTGGCGGGCACGATCGCCTGGATCTCAAGCATGAAACGACACCATAGCAGGAGACCGCTGGTCCCGAAATCTGGCGACGATAGTCGATCTCGCGTCTCCGGCGCCGATTCGAGCCAGAGGCGAACTCCTCGACGACGAGCGTCTCTTGCCAGCGACGGCGCTCAAGGAACTCTTGCAGCTGCCGGAGCTGCATCCCGATCGTGTGTGGGTGCGGGGTTGAGACGCGAGCGTAGAGCCCAACGCGAGGGAGCGGACCAGTCTGATTATCTCAAGGATCGGCGTTGGTGCATGAATCGGAACTGGCCCGCAACGAACCCGACTCACAGGTCCATCACCTACCAAGAGCGTACGACGATGGCCTACCGAGCTCGGCCATCCGGTTGAGGATGTGACACCCGATCGCGGCTTCTCTGCGTTGCGCCTTGCTGTGCCTCGCCTTCAGGCCGCCTCCGAACACGGACTTGTATCGGAAGAAGCTGTTCTCAACGCGCGCCTGCTGTCGGTAGCCCGACTCCTTCTGCCACTCCCGTCGCCCGACCTTGCGAATCCTCTGAAGAGACGCTTCACGCTGCGCCCAGGGGCCGTCGGTGGGCCCCGCCGACAGCGCAGAGCGACGAGGGGGGATCACAATCACGACGTTCTCTGTACCGGCCGCGCTGGCCCGATCGTAGACCGATCTGTGGTCGTAGGCTCCGTCCGCCGTGAAACGCCGGATGGGAACTTCGAGCGGGGCGAGAAGATCAGGGAGTGTGGAGGCGTCGTCCCGGCTGCTCGCTGTGAGTTCGGCCGCCACAATGAACCCCTCCGCATCCACTCCGATGTGCAGCTTCCGCCAATCCCGGCGTTTCTTTGATGCCTTGTGCTTGTGCGCGTTCCATTCGCCGCGACCCAAAATCTTGAGCCCTGTGGAATCAACGATCAGGTCGATCGGGCCGTCGTGGGCTCGGATCAGGGGCGGCACCACAACAATTTGGTTCCGGCGCGAGAGGGTGGTGGGGTCCGGGGCCTTGAGGTCGCGGCTCATCAAGCTGAGCAGCGAGTCCAGGAACCCCTCCGTCTGGCGAAGCGGCAGGCCGAAGACGACCCGCAGCGTCAACGCGGTCCGGATCGCGAGGTTCGAGTATCGACGCTGCCCTCCGCGGAGACCGTTCTTCGGTGGTATCCACGCGGCAATCGCATCCTCGCTCAGCCAGATCGTGACGTCCCCGCGGCTCCTGAGGCCACGCTCGTACTCCCTCCAGTTCCGGATTCTGTACTTCGTCTTGTACTGGCGGTTGATTCGGCTCGACTTTCCTGCGGCCATGACGTTGCCCCCTTGATCTCCATGATGGACCGGAACCCTTCGCCGATGCTAGCGTGCCCGCTTACGCCGATTCATGCACCAATGCCCACAGGAATACCTGGTGGAAAAACTGAAGGTGGAGCAGGAGGAATTAAGGGAGAGATTCGAAGACTTTACAAAGGAGGCGAAAAAGGTCGAAGAGGCGGTTAAGGGAGCGAAGACAAAACTGCGAATACATCAAAAAATTCGGGCCCTCTATGACATGGGGGGGCGAGCTACCCCCGTTCACCTGCTGCGGCGAGGAGACTATCTGAATCCTGGGCCGGTGGTGAGGCCCGGCGTGCCTTCGGTTTTGAGAAAAGGGATTTCTCCATTTGAGGTTGTCCAACCTCGCTGGACCACCAACACCAGTGGCCGGCGGCTGGCATTAGCCCGCTGGCTCGTACAGCCCAACCATCCCCTGACGGCCCGGGTGATGGTCAATCGCATCTGGAACCACCACTTCGGAAAGGGATTAGTGGAAACGATTGGGAACTTTGGTCGCCTGGGTGCCAAGCCGTCGCACCCGGAATTGCTCGATTGGCTGGCCACGGAATTTGTTCGTCAAGGTTGGAGAATCAAGTCCATGCACAAACTCATCATGACCTCGACGGCCTACCGGCAAAGCTCGCGCTTGAAACGGGAGCCGCATGCACTTGATGCCAAGAACATTCTGCTCTCCAGGTTTCCTTCGCGGCGGCTGGATGCCGACGCCATCCGTGACTCAGTGCTGAAAGTAGCCGGGCGTCTCGATACCACACCCTTTGGACGACCCGATCAGGTGCAGGTCGAGTCCGATGGTGAGGTGGTGGGCAAGGGTTCGCAGGCTGTCTTCCGGAGGAGCATCTACTTGCTTCAGCGCCGTTCCACGCCTTCCACGTTTCTGGAAGCTTTCGACATGCCGCAGTTGAACCCTAATTGCCTGGAGCGGGCACACTCGACGGTCTCCTCCCAGGCCCTGGAAATGATGAACAGTGACCTGGTTCGCGAGAGTTCGCGCTACATGGCAGGCCGGTTGATCGATGAGGTGGGCCGAGATGTGGAAAAGCAGGTCGAACGGGCTTATCTGACGGCTCTGTGCCGGCCCCCGGCGAGCGAGGAACGAGAGATCGCCGGGCAGACACTGCGTGAACTGGACCGGGAGTGGAGGCAACATCTGGAAAAGGAAGTACCGCCCGAGCCGACGGCGGCCAAGGCGCAATGGTTGGCGCTGGCCAACCTCTGCCACACGTTGTTGAATTCAGCCGAATTCCTCTATATTGACTGAGGAGGCAAGCATGTACGGGAAAAAACATACGGAGGTGGCGCCGCGCGAAGGGCGGGAATCGTCTCTCTCGCGCCGGACCTTTTTCTCGCGGGTGGCCGACGGATTGCATGGTGCCGCTTTGGCTTACCTGCTGGGAGAGGATCTGTTTTCAGCCAACCCGGTGCTGGCGGCTCCCATGCGCCGGGAAGTGTACGACCTGAAGCCTCAGGCACCCCATTTTGAACCCAAGGCCAGGGCCGTGATCCATTTTTTTATGAATGGAGGACCGAGCCAGGTGGATTTGTTTGATCCGAAACCGGCGTTGGAAAGGTACAGCGGGCAGCCCCCGGGGCGCGACCTGGCCAACGACATCGAATTCATCCACGAGGCCGGCGGCTTCATGCCGTCACCCTTTCAGTTTGCCAGACACGGTCAGTCGGGAGTTACGGTTTCCGAGGCCATGCCTCACCTTGCCAAGCAGGTGGACGATATCGCTCTGATTCGCTCCATGTTCACCACTCACTTCAATCACGAGCCGGCCCTGTACGCCATGCAGTCGGGGCGCATGCTGCCGGGGCGTCCCTCGCTGGGAGCCTGGGTGGTGTTCGGTCTGGGGAGTGAGAATCAGAACCTTCCGGCATACGTGGTGCTGGATGATCCGAAGGGACTCCCCGTCAACCACATCCAGAACTGGCAGGCAGGATGGCTGCCTCCAGTCTACCAGGGGACTCGGGTGCGCTCCAAAGGTGTACCGTTGTTGAATCTCGAGCCTGGGGAAAAGTGGCCCCGCCCGGTACTGGAGCTTTCACGCTCCCTGCTGCGCCGCCTCGACGCTGCTCATCTCCACCAACGCCCGGGGCAACCCGAGCTCGATGCTCGCATCGCCAACTACGAGTTGGCGGCGCGGATGCAAATCTCTGCCAGCGACGCCCTGGATGTCTCGCGGGAGAGCCTGGCCACCCAGGAGAAGTATGGACTGAATAACGAAACCACTGACTCCTACGGCCGTCGCTGCCTGATGGCTCGACGTCTGGTGGAGCGCGGTGTGCGGTTTGTCCAGATTTATATCGAGGGGCAGATCTGGGACACCCACTCCGAGCTGGAAAAAGGGATACGGGACTGCTGCGCCAAAACCGACAAGCCGATTGCCGCCCTCCTGGCCGATCTGAAGCAGCGAGGGCTACTCGACACCACACTGCTGGTTTGGGGTGGGGAGTTTGGCCGGCTTCCCCTCTCTCAGAACCAGGCCGGGAGCAGGGCGGGCCGCGACCATGGTCCCACGGGCTTTACCGTCTGGATGGCCGGCGGAGGCGTCAAGGGTGGGACCGTCTACGGGGCCACCGATGACGTTGGGTACAAAGCCGTGGAAAACCGGGTCAGTGTCCACGATTTCCACGCTACTATTCTCCATTTGCTGGGCATGAATCATCGTGATCTGGTTTACCAGCGTGAAGGACGCCCCGAGCGCCTTACCGACGAGTTTCCCGCTCGGGTGGTAAAGGAAATCCTAGCCTAAGTATTCACTTTCATAAATACGATGACGTATGTTGGGAGCGTGACGGAGACCAGATCGAGGCGCGACACGAGTCGATGTCCTCGCAAGTCCCATCCGCATACGTTACCGTATTTATGAAAGGGAGTACTAAGTCAGATCAGCTCGCATTTGAGTAGTTGAAGGGTTCAGAGCGCGTCACAAGAGAGGTCCTTCTTTGTTGAGGAATATGGAAAGTCAATGAAGCCATTTCTTGATTCAACGGACGCCGTCGATGATGGAGCCGAACTGCTTAGACGCATCCGGCGCCACGGGTATCTGTTCATTCGCGGTCTGCTGCCAGTTGACGAGCTGGAGCAGCTGCGATGCAGCTTCTCGAGATTGCCCTCGAGGGCGGCTGGGTCAAAACCGGCACCCGCCTGGAGGAAGCGATCGCGGACCAGAACGGGTTTTGCCTGGAGCCCGAACCCAGGTACATGCTGATGTACCAAAAGATGTACAAGCTTCAGTCGTTTCATGCCCTTCAGCACCATGACCGTTTGATGGGCTTGTTTGAACGCATGCTGGACGAACCGGTAATGGTGCACCCGCGCGTGATCGGGCGGACGATTTTTCCCCAGCGTGAAGCCTACACCACGCCGCCGCACCAGGACTTCGTTCCGATTCAGGGAACGCCAGACACGTACTCCGTGTGGTTCTCCTTCACCGATCTGACTCCGGAGATGGGCGGGCTGCAGATTGCTGCGGGTTCGCACAGGTTCGGAGTGTACAATTTTCGCCCCGCATTGGGGGCTGGTGAACTTGAAGTGACCCACCCGCTCGGCGACAACTGGGTCAACAGCCCCTTCAAACAGGGCGACGTGCTCGTCTTCCACAGTATGACTGTGCACAAGGGTGTCCCCTGCAAGGGGAGTCGACTGCGCATGTCGATGGATGCCCGTTATCAGAAGCGCAGTGAGCCCATCGCGCCCGGTAGTTTCAAGCCTCACATCCAGCCTGTGACTTGGGACGAGGTGTACGCCGATTGGCCGAACGACGACTTTAGGTATTACTGGCGGCCCTACAACATGACGATCAAACCGTACGACAGCCGCTATCACGACAAGCGTGACGAGCTGGCACTGGCCGCCCAGGGCGACGCTCGTTCCAGGTCGACGCTTCAACGGATCATCGGGCGCGACTCAGACCCGGGCAAGCGCAGGCGGGCGCACAGTTGCTCGAAATGCTGGATGCCCCCGGGGATCCAGACGACGGAGCGCAACGAATCGGAAGGTAGTCCCCTCCTCCGGAGGGGTGCCGCGAAGCGGCGGGGTGGGTTCTTCCGGGCCTGCCTCGATGCAGTAGATAGCCGAAGCAAGGCGGATCAGCCCCGCCGGGTAAAATCACCCTTATGACCCTGCAAATCGTATTTCTCTTTTTCCTCTTGGTGAGTATGATATTTCTGTTTCTCACCGAGAAACTTCCCATTGACCTCACCGCTTTTATAGGTCTCGTCATCCTCCTTCTCACAGGCTACCTGAGTGCGGAAGAGGCCTTCAGCGGGTTCTCTTCACCAGCAGTGATTACCATGCTTGCCGTTTTCATTGTGAGCGGGGCTCTCTTTCACACCGGTCTCGGGGATCTCATGGGGCGTGGGATCCACTCGCTGGTCGGAGGTCACGAAATCCGCCTTATCGTTACCTTGATGCTGGTGGCGGGTCTGCTTTCCGCCTTCATGAACAATATCGCTGCGACGGCTGTCTTGATGCCGGGTGTAGCCAGCATTGCTCGCCGTTCAGGACTCTCTCCTTCACGCCTGTTTATGCCCCTTTCTTTTGGAGCGATCCTGGGAGGTACCACGACATTAGTGGGTACTCCTCCCAACATTGTAGTGGCAATGCTGCTTGAGGAACGCAACCTTGAGCCTTTTGGACTGTTCGATTTCACGCCTCTTGGGTTGATCCTCTTGGGCCTTGGGATCGTCTTCATGGCCACCGTCGGCCGGCGTCTTCTTCCCAGTCGAGAGCCTGCAGCACCCTCGACCGAGGCACCGGATTTGGCCCGAGTCTACCAACTTCAGGCACGGCTCTTTTCCATCCGCATACCGGAGGACTCGCCCCTGGACGGTTTGACTCTGGGTGAGGCGCGACTCGGAACGGCTTTGGGCATCCAGGTGGTGGCAATCCTGCGTGCCGGACAAAGAGAATTAGCGCCGGTGGCCGCCACAGTGCTCAAAGGTGGAGACGTTCTTCTCGTAGAAGGCCGCCTCTCGAACCTGGAAAAGCTCCTCGCAGTTCAGGGGGTCGAGGTACAAAAGGCCAATACAAGTGAATTGCCGCGTCCCGCCCGCGGCGTCAGTGCCATCCGCGCTCAACTGACGAGTGATTCCAGCCTGTTAGGGCAAAGCTTGCGCGATTTGCGCTTCCGGGAGCGATTTGGCATCGTCGTGGTCGGCATTGAGCGTGAAGGCAAGATTCTGAGAGATCGGCTGGCGCAAGAGATCCTTCAAGAAGGCGACCAGCTTCTGGCCCTAGGTACTCGCCCTCAGTTGGAAGAAATCGCTTCCCATCACGATTTCTTTGTGCGCGAAATGGGTCTCTCAGCAGTCCAGCAACTTCAGGAACATCTGTTCCTGATCCGCATCCCCCATGAGTCTCCCTTGGTGGGGTCCAGCCTGGGTTCGAGCCGCATTGGAGAATTAGTGGGCCTCACTGTAGGAGGAATCATCCGGGACAAGCAGACGCGACTCGCGGTCTCTCCGGACGAAATCATTCAAGCGGGAGACCGATTGCTCATTGCCGGCGAGCCCTCGCGGATTGTCAGCCTGTTGGAACTGGGTGAAATCCAGTTGGATTCTGAAGCGGCCGAGCCGGTGTTGGAATCTGGGGATGTCGGCTTTGTAGAGGTTGTACTTGCGCCCCGCTCCGCGGCGGCCAGTAAGACCTTAAGGCAGCTTCGATTCCGAGACCACTACGGTCTCCAGGTACTCGCCATTTGGCGCGAAGGAAGATCGTTTCGGTCCAACCTGGCCGGGCGAGCTCTCCGCTTTGGAGACGCGCTCCTGCTGCAGGGTCCACGCGAAAACATTCAACACCTGGCTGATGAAACTGATTTTGTCGTACTCTCCCAGATGCCACAAGCGCCGCGAAGAACCCACAAGGCGCCCTTTGCTCTGGCTGGTCTGGGAATCATGATCGCCCTGGTTGTCTCCGGATTCCAACCCATCCACGTCGCCGCATTCTCTGCGGCCACCTTCGTGCTTCTGGCAGGAGCACTGACCATGGAGGAAGCCTACCGTGCCATCGAATGGCGATCCATTTTCCTGGTGGCGGCGCTGCTCCCGGTGGGATTCGCTATGGAAAAAAGCGGTGTGGCTCTGCTGATCACCAGCGCTCTTACGGACCTGGCGGGGCCACTGGGACCTTATGCCATTCTGGGGGCCCTGGTCGTCCTTTCCAGCCTGCTCAGCCAGGGCCTGGACGGCGCACCCGCCGTGGTTTTGTTGACCCCTGTGGCAATCCAGACGGCACAGCACTTCAACATGAACCCTCATCCGATCATGATGGGTATTGCCCTTGCTGCTTCAGCAGCATTTATAACCCCATTTAGCCACAGGGCAAACCTCCTGGTGATGGGAGCCGGCGGATATCGTGCAGCCGACTACGTACGCGTCGGAACGCCTCTGACCATTCTCGTCATCATTCTACTGGTGCTTTTGATACCCATCTTCTTTCCGCTCTAGCGAGATGTTTACTTTACGATCGCCGTACTCAAATACTTCATCCCCGTATCGGGAACCATGGTGACCATTGTTTTCCTATCTTGAAACTCCCGAGCGACCAGCAGCGAAGCATGTAGATTCGCTCCGGAGGAAGGGCCACAGAAGATACCCTCCTCCCGGGTCAATCTTTGAACCATCCTGTACGCCTCATCTGTTGATACCCTGATCACTTTGTCAACCAAGCGCTCTTCGTATAAGGGAGGAATAATGCCGTCCCCAATGCCGTAAATACCATGGGGACCGGCTTTGCCGCCGGAAAGGACCGGGGACTCCGCGGGCTCAACGGCCACCACCATTAGGTTCTTGTTGTGTTCCTTTAAGGTCGTGGCTACGCCCGTCAGGGTTCCGCTTGTCCCCAAGCCTGCTACAAAAGCATCCACTTTCCCACTCGTCTGCTCAAGGATCTCCTGGCCCGTCAGCTTGTGGGCTTCCACATTAGCGGGATTGCTGAATTGGCCCGGAACCCAAGCATCCCTGTTCTGTTTCACCAATTCCTGAACCTTCTCGATGCACTGTCCCACCACTTCCTCGCCACCTTCGACAAAGACCAGTTCAGCCCCGTATGCAGACATGATCGTCTTCACGTCGTCGTTGATTTGGGAAGGCAGCACGCCGATCATCTTATAGCCCTTGACGGCACAGATCATGGACAGGGCAATGCCATGACTTCCGGTGGTGGCGTCGATGACGACTGAACCGGGTTTGAGCACGCCCCGGTTCTCGGCATCCTCGCACATCCGCTTGACGATTCGGTCCTTGATCGAGCCGCTCGGATTGACGTACTCCAACTTCACGTAAATTTCGGCCGCTGTTTCCCGCGAAATTCGATTGATTCGAATCAGAGGCGTTTGCCCTATGATGTCGAGGATTGTCTGGCCTGTTTTCAAGAATCTAGTACTCCCTACCATAAATACGATGACGTATGTTGGGAACGCGACGGAGACCGGATCGAGGCGCGACGACGAGTCGATGTCGAGACATCGGCGAGGAGGAGCAACAAAGAGATGGTCCCGTCCCGCCCCAACCCTTTGGGCGGATGGGGGTTGCGGGCGATCTCTTTGTCGTTTGTCGTCGACGATGCCACTGCATCGCGTCGACGATGCCTCGGCATCGCCTCCTCCTCTCTTCGCGACCTCACCTCGCAAGCCCCATCCGCATACGTCATCGTATTTATGGTAGGGAGTACTAGATTGCCAGTTATTTCTTCTGTCCCGGTCTCACTCTGGAGGTTTGAGTGCACGCCAACGGCGGCACCGACTGACCGAATTAGGTACCAGACCCACCCACAAAGCCAGTGTTTACCGGCACGAGAAGACGAAATGCGTGCGTGTCACCTATTCATCGAGAAGAGGTTTCTGACCACGGTATAGCAATCCGCTCGTCCCATACGGGCGATGGGGCTGTAGGCCAGCCAGTCCACCTTCCCATCCTTCATGTACTGATCCTGGATGTGATATCCCACTACTTCTCCCACAACCAGAACATTGTTTTCTCCGAGCAATGGAAAAATCTCATACAAACGGCATTCCACTCTGATTGGAGAAATCTGAATTCCTGGTGGATCCACCAGAGTGGACTCTACCGCTTCCAGCCCGGCCAGTTTGGTCTCGTCTACTTCCGCGTCCACGGAGGCACTGCTGAGGTTCATCTGCTCACGGGTATCGTAGGTGGGAAAGTTGACTACAAATTCTCCGGTTTCACACACATTGATCAAGGTGTCCGCTTCCCTTCCATCTTTTCTCAAACCCGTTACCGCGAAAAATACCTGGGCAGGTTTATAGGCCACCGCTCCGGAAAAGCTCCAGGGAGAAAGATTCACGACTCGATCCTTGCTCAATGTGCTAATCCAGAATATGGATCTGGGGACGTCACAACTGTTGATGAATCCGGGAGGCAGGTCTTCCTGGTCTGCTCGATAAAACATCGCTTCTCCCCTTCTCACCGAACGGCGTATCTACTTACCGCCTTTTCGTCTACCTCGATTCCCAGCCCGGCTCGAGTAGGAACCGCGATGAATCCCTCCTTGTCGACCATGAATGATTTATCGGCGAGTTCCGTTCGCCAGGGGTTTTCCGAACAATCCAGTTCCAGCAGCGGAGTGTCGGTTGGGAATCCCCAATGAGGTTCAGCAAGAAGCGAAAGCAGGTGTATGCTGGCTGCAATCACGATGACTCCCCCCCAGCAGTGTGGTACACAGCCGATCTGAGACAAGGCCGCAGATTCCGCGATAAAGAGTACTTCGCCGATGCCGCCACACAGACTCACGTCCGGTTGAATGATGTCGAAAGCCCGGCGATCCATCAGCCTCCTTGCGGTAGCACGATGGTCCACGATTTCGCCACCGGCTAAGGGGAGTCTCAGCTTTTCCCGGAGGAATTCGTATCCTGCATAGCCGGGAAATTGGGGAAGCGGTTCCTCCCAGAACTCGAAATCGAGTTCCTGGAGGCGATCCCCCATATCCAGTGCGGTTTTCATGGTATAGGCACCGTTGCCATCGGCCAGCAGCTTAATGTCCGGACCCACTGCTTCTCTCACCGCGGCGGCAACTTTTGCCTCCCGGCGGACGGAATAACGGCCCAGTCGCATTTTCAAAGCCTGGAAACCTTCTTCGACCAATTCCTTGGCTTCGTCTGGATAATGATCTTCCGGCTGTATTCCCTCCAGGTAGTTCATTGCCGATGCGTAAGCCGGAACTTTGTCCCGCAACCGGCCCCCAAACAATTCTGCAACAGGCAGACCCAGTGCTTTGCCGCGTATGTCATTGATGGCCATCTCCACAGCGCCGATTGCCATCGCATTGCCGAAGGCATGACCCCACAACCTCCGCATCAGGGAGCGATAGTGCGTGGGATTCTGCCCCATCAGTCTGGGGGCCAGATGGTCATCGATGGTTCCCCGGGTGCCGCTAATGAGAGCGGTCTCACCCCAGCCGACGATTCCGGCATCCGTTTCCACTTTGACCAATAAAGTGGAGCGAGTTGTGCCGAGCGGAACAGAAATGGAGACACCGAACGGGCGTTTGAGGTCGGTGGTGAGCAGATATGACCTTACGCCCGTGATTTTCAGTTGAGGCGTTTTTTTCGGCTCAATAGCTTCAGCTCCTCGTGGCACCCAGGCCATTCCACCTGCAGCGGCGAAGGTGCTGGCAGTAAGGAGTTTTCGTCGTGTGATCATGGATGACATACCTGTTCTCCTGTAGCGGTTTCCTGGATTAATCTACCTTAGTACTCACTTTCATCAATACGGTAACGTATGTTGGGAGCGCGACGGAGACCAGATCGAGGCGCGACGACGAGTCGATGTCGAGACATCGGCGAGGAGGAGCTACAAAGAGATGGGCCCGTCCCGCCCCAACCCTTTGGGCGGATGGGGGTTGCGGGCGATCTCTTTGTCGTTCGTCGTCGACGATGCCACCGCATCGCCTCCTCCTCTCTTCGCGACCTCTCCTCGCAAGCCCCATCCGCATACGTTACCGTATTTATGAAAGGGAGTACTTAGTAAAGACTGAATGATGGGACTCTCCACCTGACTATGCTGAAACCTGAAGATCTTCTTTTTCAACAGGATTGTATGGGAGACAGCGAGCAGAGTCCAGTGAGTCACATGAGCGGTGGCAGCTTGCCCTTTTAGACCTCCGGGGCTATGTTATAGTGAGCTTTTTGTGGGAGACACCGAAAGGAAGTTTTCAATGAAACAGGGACAACCGACCGGCAGCGGAGGGCGTGCCGGCTGCGGTGGACGAGTCATCCCTTCAGTGGGACTGATGATGATGATGATGGCTGCGCCGGCCCGAGGGGAAGATTGGGCGCAGTTTCGTGGCCCCAATGCTACGGGAGTATCCAAGGAAAGCCGCAATCTCCCTGTCGAGTTCTCCCATACCCGAAAGGTCCTCTGGTCGGCGGACCTGGGTGAGGGAATCGCCTCTCCCGTGATTGCGCGAGATCGCGCTTTCGTCACCGCGATGGTCGGAGAGGAGAAGCTTGCCGTCTTTGGCTTCGACGCCTCTTCCGGGAAAGAACTTTGGCGGCAGGAATTCGAGACGGGTCCGCTCCCGGAGATTGTGCGACCCAACACACACGCCTCCTCCACACCGGCAAGCGACGGTGAACGGGTATACGTGTGGTTCAGCACCCTGGGCATGATGGCTTTTCAGGCCTCCGACGGGGCACTGCTTTGGAAGCATCCCCTTCCTATGCCGGTCTATCTGATGGGATGGGGACCGGCTCATTCGCCCATCGTCTACAGAGACATGGTGATCTTCAACCAGGACGATGACATCGCCCCTTTTCTGGTGGCTCTCGACAAGCACACCGGAAAGGTGCGATGGCGGGCGGAACGGCCCGAGATGCTGGCGGGGTATTCCCTACCGGTTCTCTGTCAGGCTGGGGGGCGAACCGACCTTGTGGTGGCCGGATCCGGGAAGCTGAAAGGGTATGATCCCGCCACAGGGAAGGAACGCTGGACCTGCAATAGCCTGCAGCGAACCATTTTGAGCACGGCGGCTGTGCACGAAGATGTGATTTACCTCTCTGTGTACAGTCCTGGCGACAGCACCCGGACCTTGAAGGCTGCCCTGCTGCAATGGAAAGACACCAACCAGGACGGCAAGCTTGTTCGCTCAGAAATGGATCCGGCCTTCTGGAAGAAATTCGACTACGGCGACGAGAACAAGGACGGCATCCTCACGGACGACGAGTTGGATGACGCTTTTCAATCCCGGGAAAACCTGGTGGGCGGAGGCAAAATCATCCAGGCGATCCGAGGGGGCGGATGGGGAGATGTCACCAAAACCCATCTCTTGTGGAGGATCGAGAACCAGTCTCCAGCCCACATCGCCTCGCCCCTGGTTGTCGACGATCGCCTCTTCGTGGTCAAGCGAGGCGGTATTAGCGGTTGTTTCGATACCAGGACTGGAGAAGTACTCTGGGAGAAGAAGCGAATCCGGAACCTGGGTGCCTACTACGCCTCCCCTGTCACGGGAGATGGCAAAATTTACGTCACCGGTGAAAACGGCTTCATTGTCGTCCTCAAACGGGGTCCGGAACTCGAAGTCCTTGCCAAAAACGATATGGGGGAAACTTGCCTTGCGACACCGGCTCTCGCCAACGGAAGGCTCTACGTGCGCACCCTCAGCAAGCTGTTCTGCATATCTGAAGAAGCAGGACGCAGACTCAAATCAGGCAGTTGATCCTAGCCCATGAAGGCTCGAATCATAGCGACTCTGGGTCTGCTGGCGGCAATCGCCCCGGCCACCGCAACCGGAACCAGCGCGACAATCCAAGTCGTGGTAGGTCCTGGTGGGCCGGAACTGGAACGTTTCGCAGCCCGCGAATTGACCGGACAGCTGGAACGGCTCTTCGACGTCACCACCACCGTCGGTACCTCCCTCTCCCACACAGCGACCCACGTGGTTCTGGTCGGTGGACCCCAATCCAACCCAGCAGTCCAGGAGGTTCTGGGCGATCACTGGCCGTCCTTATCAGATCAAGGCATCCTCATCCGGAGCTTTCAGCGGAGGGAGCAGCAGGGCGTTGTTGTGGCTGGAGGAAGCCCTGTCGCGACGCTGTGGGCCGCCTATGAGCTGGGGCATCGTTTTGGAGTTCGCTACCTCCTGCAGGAAGATATCTATCCGGTTACCCCCATTCCCCTGAAACTCGATGGTTTCGAAATCGTCATGGAGCCGCAGTTGCGAGTGCGCACCTGGCGAACCATCAATGACTTTGCAATCGGGCCGGAATCGTGGGGGCTGGCTGAGCACCGACTCTTCCTCAGGCAACTGGCGAAGCTGAAGTTCAACGGGATTATGCTCTCCGTCTATCCCTGGCATCCCTTCGTCCACTACGAGTTCCAGGGGGTCAAGAAGCAGACCGCCACGCTCTGGTTCGGCGAGCGTTACCGAGTGGACGGGGACACACCGGGCCGAAGGGCTTTTCAGGGTGCCCGCTACTTTGAGAACCCTGATTTCGCGGATAAGAACTCCTACTCGGAGAGGGTCGCTGCCGGCGTTGCCCTGGCTCAAGGCATTATCGATGAGGCTCACATGCTGGGGATGTCCGTAGGGATCTCGATCTCTCCCCTGGAGTTCCCGCGGGAGTTTGCCGCGGCTTTGCCCGGAGCCAAACCTTCTCGGCAAATCAACGACCTTCTGATCGCGCCCGGAGGGCAAAGCCCTGACGACCCCGTACTGAAAAAGCTGGTGAGAACCAAGATCCGCGCCTATCTCGAAACCTATCCCGATATCGACATCCTCTACCTGACCCTTCCCGAGTTTCCGGAGTGGGAGGAGCACGCTGAGATGGCCTGGCGGAAGTTGAAGCTCCGGAGCGCATCGAGCAATCTTGATCTGGAACGACTCATCCAGGCGGCGCGAGGACGAAAATTGATTGCTTCCGGAGAACGGGGCGTACGATCGGTGAGGGGCAACATTGTGGCTCTGGCCTTTCTCAACGATCTCTTCCGAGACGGAACTCTTCTCCAGCGTCCTGACGGTCGGAAAGTCCGGTTGGTCATCACTGCCGTGGATCCGGAACTCTTCCCGGTTCTCGAATGCGTGGTTCCCGAAGGCGCCTCTACCTTGCATTTTGTCGACTACACCGCTCGTCGCGTGGTCGAGAATCGAAAAGTTCTGGCTCGCGTGCCTGCCAGGAAAGTTCCCAGCAGCCTCATCCTGACCCTTGCCGACGACAACGTCGGCATCCTGTCTCAGTCCGTGACACAGAAGCTGCAGACACTGGTTGAGGAAATCCGGCGCCTGGGCTGGGAGGGCTTCTCGACTCGCTACTGGCTGTTGGCCCTACTCGATCCCAGCGTTTATTATCTCTCGAGAGCTGCCTACGACGCCAAGGTGACGGCACGCTCCTCTCACGATGACCTCTTTGTCACCATCACCGGAAAACAAGCGGCGGCCGATCGGATCTGGCTGGGTTTCGAGCACCTCGAGAAGGCCACCGAACTGATCGACCGTCGCGATCTCGGCTTCGCCTTCCCGGTGCCGGGCCTGCTCATGAAACACTACCGAGCCGAACCCCTGCCCTCCTGGTGGAAGGAGGCCGCCGAGCATTACAACCAATGGCTGATCGAAATCTACCGCGCCCACGAGGCCACCTCTCCGCGGGCACGGCGCTTCATCTTCTACTACGCAAAACGCAGTGAGTTTGTCGGCCACTACCTCAATGCAGTAGAGGCGGTGCGCAAGGCCGCGATCTCACGCGAAAAGGGAGATGCCGAGGAAGCGCTGGCACAGCTGGAAAAGGCGGTCGAAGCCATTCACGAAGCGATGGAGGCCATCGCATTCGTAGCTCGCGGCCAGAGCGACCGAGGTCTGATCGCCGTCTTGAACGAGTATGCCTACCGTCCGCTGACAGCAGAGTACGAGCGCATGCTGGAGGCCGGCGACTAGGAGCCTGAGGCTCCTAGCAGGCTCAATGGACCCCCTGCAATCGCCTGCAGCGATCGGATTGGGTTGCTTTCAGTACCGGAAGTGATTCGACTCGGGCCGCTCCAGCCATGCCGCCAGCGTCTGGGCTTCCCGATCCTTCTTCGACAGGATGGGGGTCCTCACCGGCCACTCAATACCGATATCGGGATCGCTCCAAAGGATTTCCGATTCCCCCTTCGGGTTGTAGACGCTGGTGCAGAGATATTGAATCTCCCCAAGATCCGAAAGAACACAGAAGCCTCGCGCGAAGCCAGCCGGAGCCCACATCTGCTTCCGGTTTTCCTGAGATGCCTCGATGCCGACCCAGCGCCCAAGGGTGGGAGAACCTGTTCGAAGGTCGACCGCCACCAGGAAGGCGCTACCGCAGGTAACCCGCATGAGCTTTCCCATTGGGGGTTCCCACTGGAAATGGAGACCCCGCAATACATGCTTCGTGGACCGGGACTGGTTCTCCTGAACGAAAGCACCCGAAAGCCCCGCTGCTTTGGCGTGATCAGCCCTGAAGACCTCCATGAAGGAACCACGCTCGTCCTCGAAGACCTCTGGTACGATGACTTTTACCTCGTCGAAATGAACACTCTCCACCTCTTGCAGCAAAATCGGCTCCTCCTTCCACTGTTCCGCAAGTACGCGGCCAGGGACGTTGGTCGTGCGTGTCTTTGCCAGCCCGGATTATACACAAAGTGTCTACTCCCTCGGCCTTCCGCGGCGTAGTGCATGAGTTATTGTTGTTCGAAGCAAATCTCCCCGGTAACCGTCCAGGCCATGAGGTGAAAGTGTTTCTTGTTCACAGGCAAGACTGTGGGATCCGAACACGATTTTCTACTAATATACACTCTAATATAGGGATCTCGGCATGATCTTTTTCAGTAGCTGGCTTCGTCTCCTCGTCAAGGGATTTCTCAACGTTGCCTTTCGGCTGTACTACCGGTCGATCCGAGTGCAAGGAATCGAACACCTTCCCGATCAAGGCCCGCTGCTTCTGGTGGCAAATCACCCGAACTCCCTGCTCGATCCTGCCATGCTGATCCACCTTCTGCCTCGCCCCATCCACTTTGGGGCCAAGCACACTCTTTTCAGCGGCCCTATGCGCCCCATCCTGAAGGCATTCGGGGTCATCCCGCTCGTGCGTGCCCAGGATGAGCGAAGGGCAGTGCGGCGCAACCTGGAGGCGTTCAGCCGGTATGAGGCACTTCTTCGTGATGGGTGCATCGCCGCAATCTTTCCGGAGGGAGTGAGCCAGGACGATCCACACCTAGCACCGGTTAAGAGGGGGGCGGCTCGAATCGCTCTGCAGGCCGAATCTGCCGCGGACTTCAGCCTGGGCCTCGCTCTCGTGCCGGTCGGGCTGCAATTTGAGCCCAGACGGCGATTCCGGGCGGACGTGTTGGTCCGCTTCGGGGAACCGTTCACGATCTCGGATCTTGCGGCACGATACGTGGAGTCCCCAGGCGAGGCTGTAAGAGAGCTAACGGACCGAATCGATAAGGCCCTGAAGCGAGTGACCTTTCACGTAGAATCGATGGAGCGGGTCCCTTTTGTTGAGCGGCTCACCGAAGTCTACTTCACACGCGCGCGCAAAACGGGGATCGCCGGGGTGGAGGGAGGGGGACTTCGAGGCGAACTTCTACACCGGACGGCCGCCTGCCTGAACCACTACCTTCAGGCTGATCCGGCTGCGGTCCAGAAGGTTGAACGGCTGCTGCAGCGCTACGAGCGGCTGCGTGAGAAGGCCGGAATCGAACGTCGATTGCTGGAAGAGCCCTCTCACCTCCTGCCGATGCCACTAGCGCCGATCCAAGCCGCCGCCGAGGCGATACTGGGGGCAATTCCCGCGCTGTTCGGGTTTCTTACCGGTGCCATCCCCTATTACCTGACGAAGAAGTTTACCCGCCGCTACACTTCGGAACACGCTCCTTCCCTCTCCTCTGCTCATGTTCTGGCTGGCGCTGTCGCGTTCCCCATTGCCTACGGGCTCGAGCTTGCGTGGGTCTGGCGGCATTTCTCCGACGTGGCCACCGTTGCCTTTGCCATCTTGCTTGTCCCTTGCGGGCTGTTTGCACGCGTTTATGTGCGTCGCTTGCGGAAGCTGGCAGCACACCTGGGGGGTCGCATCGCGGGGTGGATGAAGTTGGAGGCGGTAGCGCGGGTGAGGCAGGCGCGCGACGACCTCCTCGTGCAACTGGACCACATTCGTGATCGCTATCGAGCGGAAGTGCTCGGGTGGCCTCCCCTTGCCCTTGGCCGCGGGGTTTCTCGAAGGGTTTTGATCGCCATCCTTCTTTTGATTCTGACGGCTCTTGCCCTTTTTGTTGTGCAGCTGAGGGACCGAAAGGTGATCGGTCTTCCGGCCGCTCCCTCACCGTGGCACCAGCTGCGCGAGGAGGATCCAGCAGTGGTAAGCGAGCGTCTGCAGAGGGACGCCCGCGGCGCCGTGGCCGCAATCTTTGAGCTGGATCGCTTGGAACAGCGTATGAGCGAACTACGTGAATCATTTTCGCGGGGAGAGCGCAGCTATTACGCCCAGGAGGATGAAGATGAAATCCACCGGCTGCTGTTAACCTACCTGAACCTGCGTACAGTACTTCTGCGGACCATATGGAACTACCGGGGAGCACACGATGAGCCCACGGAAGGGCAGAGGGAGGCCCAAGCTTTTCTGCTCGCTTACGCGAGTGCGGCCACGCTGCTTCAGAAGGCGGCGGTCCTCGTCGATACGTTCGTCGATGACAAGACGGCTCAGAGGAAACTCAATGAGGGAGATCTGGCCTGGGAGATTCCTGACGGCACCTATGAGACGCTGCTCTCGAGCCTCTCGAGCGCAGAGGTGATCGCCGAACTACAGGCTGCCACGAACCATTTTGACCAGCTTCTGCAAAGGGGAGCCTATGACAGCGGCTCTCCCTGGGAGGCGTTGGTCGAAGCCGCCGCTGCTGCGCGTCCGACAATCGTGGGTGCGGCAGCGCAAATGGGCGATCGGAAGCTTAAGCTCGCCCTGCAAAAAGTGCAAGGTCAGGTTACCGATCCTCTCTATCGAGCGCAGTCACTCGTCTCCACCTGGATCGGCGACTTTCGCCTGAAGGAACGTCCCCTCCACCGCGGCTTGATCAGTCCCGGCCAAGTCAATAAGTTACGGGAAATCCTGCGTCCGGGTGACATCTTACTGGAACGGAGGAACTGGTTTCTGTCCAACGCATTCTTGCCGGGTTTCTGGCCTCACACGGCTTTCTATTTGGGAAAACCGGAGGAGCTCGAGGCGCTTGGCTTAACTGAAGACCCCCGGGTCGAGACCCACTGGCCACCATTCCTTGGGCGTGACGCAGCCGGCTATCCCCTTGTTGTGATCGAGGCGATCAGTGAGGGAGTGGTCTTCACGAGCCTGGAGCATTCGGTGGGGGAAGCGGATGCAGTGACCGTATTGCGCCCACGCCTGACAGAGGCAGAGCGGCGTGAGACCATCGCCCGCGCCTTTTCCCACTACGGGAAGCCCTATGACTTCGAATTCGACTTTTTTTCGACCGACCGTCTGGTTTGCACCGAGCTGGTCTATCGTGCCTGCGACGGCATGCTGCGGCTGCCGCTCACAAACATAATGGGCCGGCAGACACTGCCGGCAATGTCCTTCGTGCAGGTTTACCTGGAGACTCGCGGACGTGATGACCGTCCCTTTGATCTGGTGTACTTTCTGGATATGGATGAGAAAGGCGACCGCGCCATTGTCGCTTCGGAAAGTGCCTTCGTGAAGACGCTGGAACGATCCAGGTTCACATTCCTGCACCGTCTCTAGTGTCCTGTCCCAGGAATAACATGACATTTGTTGTGCGGGTAAAACGGATTCTGATTCGAGGCGTGACGACGAGTCGATGCTGGGCATCGGCGAGGAGGATCAACTCGGAAATCCGCCCTGAGGGAGCCCTGTAAGGGTGCCACCTCGCCGAGCCAGACATGCTCATTCTCTAACCGTTGATGAATCTGATCTGGAGCTGAGTGCATAATCAGTATTTTGAATCTCGATCTTTACAGTCCCGATTTTGGGAAATTCAAATTCTAACTCCTGAGAAGCACAGCAAGGAGGAGACGCAATGGCAGACTTCAGAATAGAAAAAGATTCCATGGGAGAAATGCGGGTCCCGGCCAACAGTTACTACGGAGCCCAGACTCAGCGCGCCGTTTTGAACTTTCCGATTAGCGACCTGCGTTTCCCCCGTCCCTTCATTCGGGCCATGGGCCTGATCAAGAAAGCGTCGGCGGAGACGAATCAGGAACTAGAACAGCTCGAGGTGGGGATCGCCAAGGCCATTATCCAGGCTGCCGATGAGGTGATCGAGGGGAAGCTCGATGACTACTTCGTGGTCGATATTTTTCAGACCGGCTCCGGCACCTCCACAAACATGAATGCCAATGAAGTCATTGCCAATCGCGCTATTGAGATCCGGGGGGGCAAGATTGGCAGTAAGGAAATTCACCCCAATGACCACGTCAACCTGGGCCAGTCCAGCAATGACGTGATCCCGACGGCCATTCACGTGGCGGCACTCGAGCAGGTGGAAAAAAAGCTGACCCCGGCACTCCAACATTTGCATGAATCCCTTCGGCACAAGGCCGGCGAATTCGACGGGATCGTCAAAATCGGTCGCACTCATCTGCAGGACGCCGTTCCGGTTCGTCTGGGACAGGAGTTTTCCGGCTACGCGGCGATGGTGGCTCATGCCATCCGCCGCATGGAGACGACCCGAGAGCATCTGTCGGAACTGGCCATTGGAGGTACGGCGATTGGCACAGGTCTGAACTGTCCTCCGGGTTTTCCAGCCGGGGTAGTGGCTAAGCTTTCTCAGTGTACCGGGATCTCGTTCCGTGAAGCGGAAAACAAGTTTGAGGCGCTGGCCTCTCGCGATGCGGCCGTGGAAACAAGCGGCATGCTCAAAACCGTGGCATGTAGCCTGATGAAGATCGCCAATGACCTGCGCTGGCTCGGTTCCGGTCCCCGCTGTGGCATTGGGGAAATCAAGATTCCACCTGTTCAGCCCGGAAGTTCGATGATGCCGGGCAAAGTCAATCCGGTCATCCCCGAGGCCGTGACCATGATCGCTGCCCAGGTGATGGGCAACGATGTGACCATCAATCTTGGCGGGCAGTCCGGGAACTTCGAGCTCAATGTGATGAAGCCGGTCATCGCCTACAACCTGCTCCAGTCCATCGAACTGCTGGCTGCGGGCTGCCAGGTGCTGGCGCATAAATGCATTGACGGGATCCAAGCAGACCGTGAGCGCTGCGAGGAGATGGTCGAACAATCGCTGGCCATGGTCACCGCTCTGGCTCCCAGGATCGGCTACGACAAGGCGGCCCAGATTGCCGTGGAGGCTTTCCAGGGTGGTCGCACCGTGCGACAAGTAGCTCGGGACAAGAAACTCATGTCCGACGAGGAGTTGCAGAAGGCGCTCGATCCCCTAGGGCAGACAGAGGGAGGATAGAGCCTCGCTCAGGCCTGAGCGACGGCGGTAATTCCGCCATCCACGCTCAGATAGGCACCGGTCATGTAAGAGGACAGATCGGAAGCCAGGAAAAGTGCTGCCTGGGCAATTTCTTCCGGTTGGCCGATACGGCGCAAGGGGATCTTCCGGGCGATCCTTTCCCGATCCGCTTCGGAAACATCGTTCCAAAGTCCGGTCAGGACGCCTCCAGGCAAGATCGCGTTGACTCGAATGGTCGGAGCATAGTCGGCGGCGAGTGCCCGGGTCAGGGCCAGGAGTCCGCCTTTGGCGGCATCATAGGCCGTGTATCGGGCGTAGCTTCGAAGGGAGTGGTCAGAACCTGTGATCACGAAAACACCTTCGCCCTGGCTCAACATCTGGGGAAGGGCGCAATGGGCCAGCATCCAGGTGGCCTTCAAGCAAACGTCCAAGGTCCTGTCCCAGTCCCTTTCGCTGATCTCGGTGGCTGTGCCCATTGTGTAAGCAGCGGCATTGCTGTGGATGATGTCCAACCGTCCATAGTGATTCAGGCCGACTTCGACCGCGGCTCGGATATCGTCCATTTTGCCGACATCTGCCTGGAGGAACAGTGCATCTCCGGAAGCCTCTCGAATGTGCTGCACGGTTTCTTGACACCCGCTCTCGTTGATATCGACGGCGATGGTCTTTGCACCTTCCCGGGCAAAGAGCTGAGCTGCCGCCCTGCCGATACCTGAGGCAGCACCGGTAATGAGGGCAACCTTACCTTCTAAGAGCATGGATTTTCTCTAGTCATTGCTGCTCCGAGCGTCTATTGCGACGCCAAGTCAGGCCGGCACTTTCGCTGCTACGACACGAGTGTCTCGACACAAGTGTCTCGTTACGACACTAGGACTCGAGCTCGCTTGCGTCCAGATGCCCCTCGTCACGCAGTCCTTGAAAGATCTCGACGGTTTTCCCGATACCCTCTTCAAGAGAGGTGCTCTGAAGGTCCCCGATTTCCTCTTGCAGGTCACTGTCGTCGAGGTCGATGGCACAGGGAATCTCATTTTCCGTGTGGGTGATCAAGCTTTCAGCAGAGGGAATGATCTTCTCGATGGTCGTGATGATCTCGTCTACATGGACCAACGCTCCACGCAGGTTGTAGGTCTTGGCCCCGGTAAAGGGTGCTTCGTTGCAGCGGATAAAGGCTTTGGCCACATCGTCGACGAACTGCATATTCGTGCGGCCGCCATATTGGATGGTAAAAGCGCGGCCCAAAAGCGCTGCCTTGATCGCCTTGGTAGGATCTGAGGTGAGACCAAAATCGCGGCCCGGGCCATAGACAGTCCAGGGGCGCAATCCGATGCTCGAGATACTGTCCTCATGGTAGTAGACGCGAGCGTTGCCTTCATTGCACTGCTTGTAGACCCCATAATGGGTGAGCGACTTCAGTGGGGAATCACTCGGCAGCGGCCCCGGGGGGTACACCTCTGGTGGGCCGAAGGCCGCTCCAGAACTTGCGAAAACAATGCGCTGGACTTGCTCCCGATGTGCCTTCGCCGCTTCAAAGACGTTGACGGTGCCGATGACATTGACCATTCCTCCTTTAACCGGATAGCTGCGACAGACCGGGATCTGGAGTCCAGCCAGGTGAATGATGTGGGTGACCTTCTGCGCGCCTACCACTTCACGCAGGCGTGCTCCGTCCTGGACGTCTCCCTGAACAAACCGGATACGGGCAATTTGCGACTCAGGCATGATCAGAGCCATACGCTTGGTGTTTTCGACGAGATCGTATACGGCTACGCTCTGACCCTTCTCGACCAGTGTCTTGGCAATCCAGGAGCCGATGCAGCCGTAACCTCCCGTGAGAAGATATTTCACTGGTTCTCTACTCAAATTATCCGCGCACCGCGCCCAGATAGTTTCGGCCGGCTGGACCGAGCAGTGATTCCAGACCAATTGTGATATAGCGTGCGCCGCGGTCGCGCCACTGCCGGGCTGTCTCAGGATTAGTCACCATAATCCCCAGGGCCGAGGACGACTGGGAGACCGTCTCCGCAATGCGGTCCATGGCTTTCTGGACTTGCGGATGCTGAGGTTGTCCTGGCACGCCGAAGGAATGAGACAGATCGACGGACCCGATAAAGATGACGTCGACCCCGTCCACTTGAACGATGTCCGGCAGCTGTTCGACGGCTTCAGCTGATTCAATGTGAATGACGATAAGCGTTTCCGAGTTGGCCTGCTCGATATACTCTCCCAGGGGTATTGTCTGGGCGTAGTCGGCGGCACGCACTCCGGCCAGACCGCGCCTGCCGCGGGGGTGATACTTGACGGCGCGGACCACTGCCTCTGCATCGTCAGCCGTATTCACCCAGGGCACATGCAGCCCCTGTGCTCCGGTATCCATAAAACGTAGAATGATGGGCGGCAGGTTGGTGGTGACACGGACGATCGGTGTGCTGTCGCGAAGCTCGGCCGCTCGCACCATGTTCTCGCAGTCGCGCGCCTCCAGGGTGCCATGTTCGCCGTCAAAGACGAGAAAGTCCCATCCTTGGTATCCCATCAACTCGGTCAAACTCGGGTCCGGATAGCGCACGAAACAGCCGAAAACGGTTTCTCCCGATTTCAGTTTCGCTTTGGTCTTGTTCGTTCGCAAGGTCTGCCCCTCCGGCTGTCTATTCTGTCATAGCTTGGATGGATTCGAAACCAGACCGTTTCCAGAGTGAGTTAAAATACTGACAACTGGCAACTGACCATTGACCATTGACCAAAGTGAGGTGAATCATGACAATGAATCTTGGGCATGCGAAAAGCCGACTTCTCTCAGTCCTTGTCATTCTGGGGTGCTTTTTCGTGGCTGGCGGGGTCAGCCTGGCCGAGGAGGGAATGTGGACGTTTGACAACCCACCTCTGAAACAACTCAGGGAACGCTATGAGTTCACTCCCACCCAGCAGTGGCTGGAACACGTGCGGCTGTCCAGTGTGCGTTTCAATAACGGTGGTTCGGGTTCTTTCGTCAGTCCCAATGGCCTGGTTCTCACGAACCATCATATCGTCTTCGGTCAGCTGCAAAAACTTTCTTCGCCTCAGCGAGATTACACAAAATCAGGATTCTTTGCCGGAAGTCGGGAGGAAGAGTTGAGGTGTCCTGACCTTGAGTTGAACGTGTTGGTGTCGATGGAAAATGTGACCGAGCGTGTGCTGGGTGCTGTCCGAGAGGGGTTGAGTAAGAAAGAGGCCCTGGAATCGCGAAAAGCGGAAATTGCGAAAATTGAAAAGGAAAGCTTGGAAGCAACCGGGCTGCGCTCGGATGGGGTGACCCTCTATCAGGGTGGCGAGTACTGGCTCTATCGCTACAAGAGGTACAGGGATATCCGATTGGTCTTTGCTCCGGAAAGCCAGAGCGCATTTTTTGGCGGGGATCCGGACAATTTTACCTTTCCGAGGTACTGTTTGGATATAGCACTGGTGCGTGTGTACGAAAATGACACGCCGGTGAGGAGGGAACAGTATTTGAAATGGAGCGAGAACGGCGCATCGGACGGCGAGCTAGTATTTGTTTCCGGTCATCCCGGTTCCACCGACCGTTTGGAGACCATGGCGCAAATGAAAAACAAACGGGACTTCAGCTACCCATTTCGGTTGAAGACCTTCAAACGACGACTCGAGGTCTTAAAACGGTACGCGGGGAAGGGGCCCGAACAGGCGCGTCAGGCGGCGAGGCAAGTTTTCGGAATTAAAAATGCGCTGAAAGCCTGGACCGGCGAATACCAAGGTTTATTGGATCAGAACCTCATCGCCAGGAGACAGAAGGAAGAGACCGGTTTTCGCACCCTGGTGGAGAGCAAAGCGGAATGGAAAAAGGAATACGGTGATGCATGGCACGCCATCGCTGAGGCTCAGAAGAAACAGTTGAACATGCTCGAACCGCTGCGGTTCCGGTCGCTTCGCGGCTCGCGTATGGCTCGTCTCGCGCTCAGCATCGTGCAGTATGTGGCCGAAGTGAAGAAGCCCGATGGGGAGCGTCTAGATGGGTTTCACGATTCCCAGCTCGATTCCCTGAGATTTCGCCTTTTCTCACCGGCTCCAGTTTATCCCGAACTTGAAGAAACTTTGCTGGCGGACAGTTTAGACGAGTCGCTCGAAGAGCTTGGAGCAAACGATCCGTTTGTGAAAACTGTCTTGGATGGTCGGCCGGCGGCAGAAGTGGCGAAGGAAGTCATAGGTGGTACCCAGTTGGGTGATCCCGACTTTCGAAAGTCGTTGTTGGAGGGTGGCGAGGAAGGGGTCGCATCATCAACCGATCCGCTTGTTTCACTCGCTCGCAAGATCGATCCGCTGGTTCGGGAAGTCCGCAAGTGGTTCGAGGATCACATCGAAAGCGTGGAAACGGCCGCCGGTGAGAAGATCGGAAAGGCGCGCTTCGCTGTGTACGAGAAATCAGTTTATCCGGACGCGACCTTCACTTTGAGGCTGGCCTATGGAACCGTAAAGGGTTATCCCATGAACGGTACCCAGGCCCCCACGAAAACCACCTTCTATGGACTCTATGATCGCGCCCACAGTTTCGCCATGAAACCTCCTTACCATTTGTCGAAGCGTTACCTGGAGCGGCAAGGTCAACTCGAACTTTCCACACCACTCAACTTTGTCAGTAGCTGCGACATCATCGGAGGCAATTCCGGTTCTCCCGTAATCAACAGGAAGGCGGAGCTGGTAGGACTGATTTTCGACGGAAATATCGAGAGTCTGGTGAGCCGTTTTATTTATGACGAAGGAAAAAATCGGGCCATTGCCGTACACAGCGCGGCAATGATCGAAGCCCTTCGCAAACTGTACGATGCCGACGTTCTGGCTGACGAACTCGAGAGCACTCACTAGTACGGATGATGCATAAAGTGTCTACTGCATTGGCGAACCCACACTGCAGTGGAGGTGGGGTGAGAAATGCGGGCTAGCGCCGTCGCCGCAGCACTGCATATCTTGACCCTGTGTAGTTTCGTACTAGCGCAGCCACTTTTTGACCTAACCTCCAGGAACGCTGAGTTCTTTATAGTAAGAAGCTCCAGACCTGTCGATTTGTTCCTTCTCGTACTCATCTTAACGGTCCTGCTTCCTGGATTCGTTGTCCTGATCATCTGGTCAATCGGCCTATTGAGCAAAAAGGCGAGCAGGGGATTGTCCTTCGTCACATTGCTTTTGCTCACCACCGCTCTTGCTTCGCAGCTACTGACCAGACTGGGCGACTTCCCAGGACTCTATCACTCGATGGCTGCCCTGATAACAGGTGCCCTCATACTCACTGTCTATCAGAGATTTGAACCTGTGAGGATTTACCTCACCTGCCTTTCACCTTCGGTACTGATCTTCCCGGTCTTGTTCTTGTTCTACTCGCCCGTGAAACGCATAGCGTTCCCTGAAGAGTACACGCTGTCCACTGACCGGATAACGGCCAGTGCCCCCTTGGTGCTGATCGTGTTTGATGAGCTCTCGGTGATCGACTTGATGGATGAACATCGTCGAATCGATCCAGTCAGGTATCCCAACTTTGCTGCTTTGGACCAGCACTCTACCTGGTTTCGCAATGCCACGACGGTAGCGGATCTCACCACCTACGCTGTCCCTGCGATCCTGACGGGGAACTATCCCGATTCGGATCTTTTCCCGGTAGTTTGTATGATCATCCACGGAACCTTTTCACTCTCCTGGGTGATTCTTATCACATGAAAGTGGTGGAGAGTCGGACACGGTTATGTCCAGACGAACTTTGTGACAAGAAGATAAAACCCTTGGCGGAGCGTCTGGAGAGTCTTCTTGAAGACTTGGCGGTTCTTTACCTGCACGTCATCCTTCCCAGGGACCTTAGTGAGGAACTCCGACCGGTAGACCACACTTGGATGTATTTCGCCGCCCAGGCGCAGGAGAGAAGATAGCACATCGTTGATTTCAAAATCTTTGTGGAAGAAATAGAAAACGGTGAAGAACCTACTCTGTACTTTATCCATACCCTCTTACCGCACCGGCCGTACGATTTTCTCCCTTCGGGGAGTATCTACAGTGTTGAGAGTTTCAGTGTGGGCGCTGAGCGAGGCGCGCAGGACAAATGGAGCAGCGATGAGTGGGCCGTGATTCAAAACTATCAGCGACACCTGCTCAACGACGGTTTCTCTGATGTTCTCCTGGGGATGCTTCTGGAGCGCCTGAGACAAGTGGGTCTATATGACCGCTCGCTGGTCGTTGTGACTGCTGACCATGGTGCCAGCTTTCGCCCGGGGGATTCCAGGAGGACAGTCACCGATACGAATTTCCCCTCAAGGCATCTGAACAAAGACAGGGCAGGATCGATGACAGGGGCCTCGAGACCATCGATATCCTGCCTACGATCACAGACATCCTGCAGGTCGTCATCCCCTGGGAGATTGAAGGCCGGTCTACTCTAGGCCCTGACTTTCGTGGCCGATCTGAGAAACGGATACTCTCATGGCAACCCAGACCCAAAGGGCAAGTCCGGCGCTTTAACACCTCGAGGTTCGATTCAAAATACGCGTCCCTGGATCGTAAGCTGGCCTGGTTTGGTTCTGGTTTCTACTCAGATGAATTCTATGGATTTGGATCCTATCGACACCTTGTAGGACAGCGCGTAGGCGAATTAGCACAGCGTGTGAGTATTGAAAAATCGCCAGTGGCGATTGGTTTATACCAGCCGGAACTCTATCTTGAACTAGACCCGGACGGTACCTTTGTCCCAGCTCATATTAGAGGGTATGTACATGGGGGGTGGGAGTCCGGCGGTGCTCCGCTCAATCTTGCGGTTTCCGTCAATGGGACGATCAGGGCAACCACTCAGACCTATACCTTTTCCGAGGCAAGAGCTTCTGACTGGTCGGCAATGGTTAGTGAAACAGCGTTTCAGGCTGGTCACAATGCGATAGATGTTTTTGTGATCCGACCGCCCTCGAACCGATTCAGGTTAGAGCATGCCTACACATCGCCTGAGGCCCTGGGGTCGCGGAACCTTGCACTCACTTCTGCTCCCTGGATTTGGGGAGTGAAACAGTCGGGATTTCACGACCAGGAATGGTGGAAGTATAAACCTGTTCGATGGACGAATGGAGGCGCGAGATTGGATGTTCCTCTCCAGGAGAGCGGTCCCGTTTCAGCTGTGCGTGTGGAGTTAGCCTCCACGGGACCCCGTGGTACAAGGTTGCGGATACGATTGCAAGGAAGGGAGATATTCGATCAATCAGTCCCTCCCGGGACACTGGATCAGGTTTTCGATCTGTCTGGCACTTTGTTGGATGAAAGATTATCTATTGAATTCATAAGCGACACCTTCATTCCGGCAGAGACAGAAGCGGGTTCCTCCGATACACGACAACTGGGTGTTGCTGTTCGCTCAGTTCACCTACTCGAGACCGTGGATCTACGTTGATCCGTGCTCATCCGCATAATCCCGGCTAGGAGCCTGTCCGAGTAACGGTTTTCGGGTTATTAGCGATTAACGCTCCTACTTCCGACTCCTTGTGTCTGAGCCTGAACTCACCCCGGGCAACTCTTAGCGGTTTGCCGTTGCCAACTTCAAGAGATTGTGAGCGGTGCAGAGCATACTCCACTCGGTTTGCACCTTTTCCAGGCTGCGCAGCAGAAATTGGCGGAAACCCCGGGCGGATTTGATTTGGCCAAAGACCGGCTCGACCGTCTGCTTGCGTAACCGGTAGCGACTGCGACGCCCGGCTCGCTTCAATCTTTGATGCATCTGTTCTAAGGCAGCGTTCTTCCGGATCTTCATGCGCGGCTGGAGAGCCGTTTCACTGTGTTTGACCTTGCCCGTGGCAACATATCCTCGAATCTTTCGCCTTTGCAACTCTGCCAAAGGCTCTTCCCAGCAGTAATCGGTGTCGGCTGAGATCTCCATGGGATCTCGGCCCGTTTGGCGTCGTATTTCATCCACCAGAGGGATGAGTTGGTGACGATCCGTGGCCGCATTCGTCAGCCCTTGGGCCACGATCACCTGGCTGTCGGCATCCACAGCAGCTTGTGCGTTATAGCACTGCTGAAAACCTTCCGATGTCTTCATAATCCGACTCTCCGGGTCGGTAAAATTCTGCTGCGCCTGCGCTCTCGGCACTCCTCTTGGATACCTCCTTTTACGACCTCCTCGATACTTGGGTTTGCATTCTTTCTTCTCCTCAGCCACTGCCTTCTCTCGAGCTTCTGCTTCTAACGCTGCCTTCGCTTCTCGGATCTTCTCCAACCGCTTCTTTTTATCCTTGACCCACTCCGGCAATTCATCCCCTCGTCGATCCGCTCCATACTCCTCATCCTCAGCTGCATCAATCGCCTCTGCCTCTCGAAACCACTCCTCCACCACCGCTTGATAATCGATCTCCGCTGCTTTCATCCGCCGATAGCTCATCGCCTTGTGCTTACTGGCATTGGCTCGCACTTTCGTCCCATCCAAGGCCACATGCCCCAGCTTCACCAAACCCGCCTTCTGACACAATCCCAGCACTTGTCCGAAAAGTGCCGATAACGCCTTCAGGTGCCGCTTGCGAAAATCACTTATGGTTCGAAAGTCCGGCTTCTGCATCCCCGTTACTGCCATGAAGTCCACTCGCTCTTCGCAACCTTTCGCCAGCTTGCGCGACGAATACACTCCCCGGCAAGTACCCATACAGCAACAACGCTGTCATCATCACCGGATGATAAGGCGGGTAGCCTCGCTCTTCTTCGTATTCCCCCAGGATCTCACTTAAATCCAGCGATCCTCTCACCGTATCCCGGACGAAATGCGCCAGGTGTCCTTCCGCCACGAAATCCAAAATCGACGCCGGTAAAAGCCACCTCTGCTCTACGTTCCATTCTCGAAATTTCTTGCCCATATCGCCTACTATCGTAGACAATCACCCCGTCGATATTCGGATTACTCGGACAGGCTGTTAGCCCGGGCGAAGCATTTCCTGAGCCCTCTGGAGGTCCTCACGGCTTCGGAAGAAGCGCCTGCGGATTTTTCCCTTTGAGGTTTCGGTGAAGATCGGGTAGCGCTTCAAAAATCCCTGCAGCACCGCTTCCCGCAAAGAGCCTGGCTCAGCCTGATGGGGACCCGATTCGATCTTCTGAGCCTGCTTCTGCAATTCGAGTAAGCGACTGTATCCGGCCTGAAAGAAGGATTGCAGGTAATGGCTCCGTATTCCTGCGCTTGCCTTGCCGAGGTCTCCTTCCGACCACCAGTCCAGGCCAAGGTTCACTCCGCGTATTGCCTTTCCAATGCACTTCTTGACTCGGGCCGGATCAGCGGCGGAAATCCGGTCTGCAGAAAGCACACGGTTGCAAACGTAGAAAAGATCTTCTACCAGAGGTTGGATCTCCTGCGCTCGAGTGAGATTGGCAAGCGCCTGAAAAATGAGCAAGGGGTGATCGCCTTGACCGGGCCATTGGCCCGGCGTGAGACGCATCTCCCGGATCGGTTCCCAGGTCTTCTCGGGCAGAGGGGTCTGGGGAGGCAGAAAGGTATAGACCTCGATGGCGTCGTAGTAATCTTGAAACCCCAGCTCTTCCAAGCGCCGCGTGCGAGCCTGATAAGCGGTTTCTTCAATTTCCACGGAGGTGCGAGAGCGGGACGATTCGAGCAACAGCGCAGCCCAACCGGGGTCCAGCTCGTAGAGTCGAAGAATAAGGGCACGAAGCGAGCGGGCCTGGTCGGGATTCTCGGGAAGGACCAGGAGATACTTTCGATCAGGTGTCTCCAGCCATGGGTTCTCCCCTGGCTCCTGCTCGACTTCATCCTCGATCTTGGGGTAAATCTTCAAATAGCGCTTGGCAGTCAGTTCCCACAGCTCCGGATCAGTGGCCCGGACCAGCTTCCGGGCCACTGGATCAACAGCTTCGACGATTTGTTGCTGCCAGTAGAGGAACTGCCCCACGCTCATCTTGTCCCGCGACCACAAGTCCAGATCCAAGACTCCCCTCCATTGTTCTTCAGTCACGTGGGGAAGCAACGCCCGTCGCTCCTCGTCCTCCAGTTCTTTCAAGCCGAAGAAAAGGTGGGAGGCGGGAAGGCGCCGGATGCGGGAGCGGGTTTCTGCGCTTTTCATCATTTCCCGCAGGTTGGCCGGGGCGTAGCAGCTGCGATAGACGACTTCCTCAGGGGACTGAGCAAGCGTCAAAGTCCTTTGTGCCACACGCCTATTATACGTTACGGGCGGCCTCGGCGTGGGCCCGGCGAATGGGTTCCGGCAATCGGAAACGGGGTGAGACGGCCATTGTCCAGTAGACACACTGATCCAGCGGCAGGCCGTAACCGATAGAGACGAAGATAGGCTTGACCCCTTTTCGGGTTCGCAAGACCTGACCAATGACCTCATTCTTGTGGACCAGCGGAGTCGACTGGCCTCGCTCAGGGCCGGGATTCCGGAACTGACCGCAGAGAAGAGACTTTCCAATCCCGATGGTGGGACGTCTCAACCACAACCCCAGGTGGGAGGCGATTCCCAGCCGGCGCGGGTGAGCGCGCCCGTGACCATCCACAAAGATCAAGTCGGGCAAGGCGGAGAGTTTGTCCAGGGCTCTGAGAATGGGAGGGATTTCGCGAAAGCTGAGTAACCCTGGAACGTAAGGAGAACGGGTTTTGACCTTTACGGTCGACCCCTCCATCATTTCCATAGAGGGATAGGAAAGAACCACGACCGTGGCTATCGAGTGCTTCGACCTGAGAAGATAAGCCACATCCACTCTGGCAATACGTGTTGGGTTTTTCAGAATGAGATCCGTCTTTACCAGCTGTTGCAGCTGCCGCTGCAGCTGGACGGCTTCTTTTGGGGTGAGATTCCAGGAATGGGGGAGGATGGGTCGGTGGCTCAAAAGTAGACTGTCCCTTTATTTATTTCCCCGGATTGTAGAATACATCGACTTGGGCCTGGAAACTACAGTATGAATCTGGATACAGTGGAGAGAGTGTTGAAAGGAGAGTTTGCAGAACCACACTGACCACTCGCGTGGCGGCGTTGTAGCGCAGTTCAAGAAACTCCGCATTCGTGTTTTAGCCTGAGCTCGCCAAGCCACCCTTTCTGAAGTTCGAATTTTTCGTGTCGTAGGGACGCACGGCCGTGCGCCCCTACAGGACAAGCCCCGTTCTTTCGCAGAATGTCATTTGCGGAGGGAACTTTGAGCCGAATGTGATTGAAAGGTCAGGGAATTTTCGGGGTGAGCCTGCATTTCTCATCACTGCTCGTCACGAGACACTTGTGTCACACGGCGGAAGGGCCGGCCTGACAAGGCATCGCGACCGAGGCTCCCGGAGGCATACTCTTGCAGTACGTCGAGGAGGCCGAGAGAGCGCAACACAGTCAGGACGGATGATTTCTTCACTTCGCTCAGGTGAAGGCGACGCCGATGCAGTAGAGGGGTGATGAAAAATGCAGGTTAACCCCAATTATTTCCGGACGGTATGATGGGCAGCACGAGGCGCGAGGGATGGCTCTGGTCCAGGTGGAGGGTGTTCCGGGCTGTGACCGTGTGAGTGTGTCGGCCTACGGGCTCGCCGGTGTTGGGATTGACGTCGAACTGAGGGAAGTTGCTGCTGGAGATGTCCAATCTGATCCGATGCCTACCTGGAAGAGGTTGCTGCTTGGCGGCAGGGCGATTTGCACCTGGCAGACTGTGCCAGGCTCCATCAGCTTTTCTTGCGCCCAGTTGTCGCGGTAGCGGCCGCGGATGATGGAGTCGACCAGGTTCATGTGGTAGCCTTCCGGGTAGTCCTCGCTGGAGGGGTACACGTCGATCAGCCTGGCGGTGAAGTCGGTGTCCACGGCCGAGGAGGAGACCCACAGTATGACTTCGGCAGGGCCGGTCACCTCTACATCCTTTTCCAGCAGAGCGGTTTGGAAGACGAGCACGTCGGGCCGATCCGCCAGGAGGGGGTAGGGCGACGCTGCACCGAAGATGCCCTCCTCTTCCTTCTGGTGCTGGCCCCCCAGGGGGACAATGTCCTGACCCTCCTCTTCCACTCGCATGACTGGGGAGAGGAATCGGCTCCACATGTGGTCCAGGTCGCTGCTGTCGGCGGGCAGCTCCATGAAGCCGACCGAATTGCCTCCGATCGTGGGCACGGGGTGGTCGGGGTCGTAGTGGTACGAGAGGGATGCGTTGGATTCTTCAGGCGGCTCCGGCGTAAGGCTGCCGTCGCTGCACAGGTAATAGGTAATGGACCGGATTCGCGCCAGCGGTCTCCATGGTCCAGCTTGCCCTGCGCGGTTTTCCTACCGCTCCCCCCGCCCATAACGAAGATGCGCACCGGCGGCTCGTCTTCGATACTGTTGGGTTGAGTAGGCTGGGGGAGTCTCACCCCCAGCCCCTCCAAGAACCGGACGTGAACCTCTCAGCTCATCCGGCTCCTATCACTCAAGCCACAAGGAAAGACTCCAAGACGCCAATGAGTAAATAGATGCGGATTGGCACGGGCAATCTGGTCGAGGTAACGCCTCGCCCGTTGCCGATGCCCAGAAAATCTTTTGAGTTTCCTTCGCACCCACTGCACAAGATACCGGTTGAAGTTCCGCCACAGTTGACGCAGTGCCGACGCGTGGAAGCAACCATAGCAGGCTTGCCAACCACGGAGTTTCGGATTGAACATCTGAGACAGATCCAACAACGTCTTCTCGTTCTTGAGCTGGACATGCCAGCTACGCATGCATCGATTGATCTCCTTCTTCGAGGAGATACTGATCGCAGGAAGAAAGTTCGGGTGAACCTGCCCTTTCTTGTTCACACACCGTCGCGGACGGAAAGTGTAACCAAGGAAATCAAAGCTGATTCGCGAATGCTCTTCCAGGCGATTCACATCCTTGCAATAGACGATCGACGATTTGTCGGGATGGATCTCCAACCCACACTCACGGAAGCGTTCCGAGATAAGGCTCATCACGTATTCCGCCTGAGACTGGCTCTTGCAGTGCAGCAGCCCATCGTCGGCGTATCGACAAAATGGAACCCCCGGCAGTTGGCGTCTCACCCACGCGTCAAACGCGTAGTGCAAGAACAGATTTGCCAGAATAGGGCTCACAACTCCACCTTGCGGTGTGCCTTTGTCGCGCGCCTGTAGACTGCCGCCGGGCTGCTCAAGTGGAGCCTGCAACCAGCGCTCCACGTACAACAACACCCAACGACACTGACAATGGTGGCGTAACGCCTTCATGAGCAGTTCGTGGTCAATGTTGTCGAACAGGGCGCGGATATCGAACTCCACCACCCAGTCGTATAGTAATTATATACTTGAAAAATAATAAGTCAAGTATTATAATCCCTTTGTGATTGATTTAACACCTTTATTTTCAACATCTTTAGCGTTTTTTCCACCAAAGAATCCACTTCTTTCATCACCCTTTTTCCGAAGATCATTTCCATGATGTCGTGCCCGGTCCGGCTGGAGATGTCCTTGGGAACCTTGTGTCTTTTCTTAGGAGGTTGAGCCATGAATCTTATTACCTTAATGGATCGTTACAGTTGCAATGAAAAATGCCGCGACACGCTTGAGAAAATCAGGTGGCCGCATGGCGTGGCCTGTCTTAAGTGCGGCACCATCGGCATTCCTGAACTCCCTGTTGGGGGAAAGTTCCAGTGCGTTGCCTGCCGCTACCAATTCAGCGTCACGACGGGAACTATCATGCACGATTCCCACTTGCCGATTCGGACGTGGTTCCTGGCCGTCTATCTCATGTGCGTGTCCAAGAAAGGCATGTCGGCTCACCAGCTTCACCGCACCCTGGGCGTCTCTTACAAAACAGCCTGGTATCTGTGCCACCGCATCCGCGAGGCCATGGGCAACGACCCGCTGACCGGACCTACGCTGGTTGGGGCCGTCGAAGTGGACGAAACGCTGGTCGGTGGAAAGACGCGAGGCAGGGGCCGCGCCTACAAGGGCAACAAGACGTGGGTGGCCGGAGCCATCCAGCGCGGAGGCCAGATCCGAGTGGAGCGCGTCCCCAACATCCGGCGCCACACGATCCATGCCTTCATCGGTCGCACCGTCAAGGACGAGGCCGAGGCGATCTATACGGATGAGTTGAAGTCTTACCTGGGCATCTCCGATCACGATACTCGCCATGAGATGGTCAACCACTCTGCCGAACAGTGGGTCGTGGGAGACGTGCATACCAACAGCATCGAGGGCGTGTGGAGCCTGTTCAAGCGCTCCATCATCGGCACCTTCCACAAGATGAGCGCAAAGCATCTGGACCGCTACCTGGAGGAGCTGGAATGGCGATACAACAACCGCGACAACCCGAACATCTTCCCGGATACCATGGCGAGGATTATGAACACTGGAAACCTCACCTACCGGAAGCTGGTCGCCTGAATTATTGGCGTTACTTCTCGAATAAGCCATAGAAGAAAATCTCCTCCAGGGATTTTCTGGACACCTGCCAACGCAGATATTCTCCTTTGCCATCCACCTTTAATCTGCACTCACCCTTGTCAGTGAAGGTCAGCGTAAGATGGAACTTATCGGCTAGGTTGCTTGCGTTTTTAGTAACAACGATTATGTCTCTTTGCGCGTGGTCATGTTCAATAAGGCCACCGGAGAGAAGGTGTTCGAGGGAGATTTCGATGGGGAGATTTCTGGAGGTTTCGTGGGTGGCAGTTCCCGCTCGACCGAGAACGCAGTGGTCGATGAAGTCCGGGACTACTTCAAGGAGAGATTTCGCTAGGACCATCTTGGGGAAGAGGTTCATTCCTCTCCCCCTTTCTTGATCTTCGGCCAGAACTTGTAGATGTCGCGGCTATCCACCCATAAATTGCTGTATTCGACTTGTGATTTTGCATCGAAAAGAGAAAACCTGATTCCTTCGGGAGTAGCTGGGACCCGTGGAACCACTACTTCTTGGGGGGAAAGCTCTCTACACTTCTTTGGGGGGATCTTCTGTAGCGTTCCACCTTCGCTAGTAGCTCCCCGGGCAAGGATATCACCATTGCACATGCATTGGTGGATTTGCTTGAACATTGCTCGTTCGGCATAGCTCGACCGATCAAATGAGTGCGGTACCGTTGAAACAAGGTGGTGGATCGCATCACGGATCGGCATATCGGGTAGTACCGGGTCTTGCTTAACCCAAAGACTGCGAATACGAGGCAACCATTGCGGGTATGTGAGTACGATCCCGCCCGACACAATGAGTAAAACGCGAACTACCGGGATGTCCAGAATGGGCTCTAACATAGCTAACCACCGACCCCATGTTTTCGCGTCGTCTGGATGTCCTCCAAACCCAATAATTTCGGATAAGACGAAATAGCCCCACCGTAGAAGGTTTGCAAACTTACGCATCCGGCCAGCATAGACCCTCCGCTTTTATTTTTTAAGTATATAATTACCAAAACAACTCATCGACGCATCATTCTGGATATGGACAGCTCAGCCAGTCCTGTCCATGGCGAGCAGGAAGCCTCTGCCTACAACGGCCATTTCCGATGTACTTGCTACCATCCCCTGTTTTGTTTCAACCAGTTCGGAGATTGCGAAGGTGCAATGCTTCGGCCCGGCAATGTTCACAGCGCGGATGGTTGGAAGGAGATGCTGGAACCAATCGTGGCTCGCTACGAGAAGAAAACAGTCCGCAAATACTTTCGTGGGGATGCTGCCTTTGCCAAGCCGGACGTTTATGAATACTTGGAGGAGAAGGGCTTTTTGTATGCCATCCGGCTTCCTGCCAACGAGGTGCTTCAGGCGGAGATTGAACACCTGCTTACCCGGCCTGTGGGCCGTCCGCCCCGAAAGCCTATCGTTTGGTTTGCCGATTTCCAATATCAAGCCGCCAGTTGGGACCGGCCTCGCCGGGTGATTGCCAAGGTCGAGTGGCATCGCGGAGAACTCTTTCCGAGGGTGGGTTTCATCGTCACCAATATGAGCGCACAAGCCTCAGGGGTGGTTCACTTCTATAACGGTCGTGGCACAGCCGAGCAGTGGATCAAGGAAGGCAAGTATGCGTTGCACTGGACTCGCCTGTCCTGCCAGCGCTTTGTCCCGAATCAGGTGAGGTTGGCTCTGTTTGTCTTGGCCTGCAACCTGGGCAATTTTCTGCGGCGGCTGGTCCTTCCCAGAAAAATCAAACATTGGTCCCTTCGCAGCCTGTTGACCAAACTGATCAAGATCGGAGCGAAGGTGATCCGCCATAGCCGGATCGTCACGTTTCAGATGGCGGAGGTAGCGGTAAGCAAGGATATATGGGCCGGGCTGTTGTCTCGGATTGATCGATTGAGATGGATGACAGCCTAGCGCCGAGGGTTTCTGATTGAACCGCTGGAGGTGTCTCTATTGATCAGGTCTTTGACCAAAAGCCACCTGGAAAACCGAGGGATCAGAGGCGCTTTTGATGGACAGAGGACCAAAGACCACTTGAGGCAAGGTTGGCGGTCTGATAAGTTGTGGTCATTCACTGGGGAGACTGGAAAAGGTCCTTCCGAAGTTGATATGAGGAATGTCGATTTAAAGCTTTAAATCCTAAATTGCTTCCGCGCTTTGCTGCCGGTTTCCGACCCTCACCAATTCTCAGCGGGACCACGCCAGCCATTTCTTGAAAAGCAACTTGACGAATGGTGTCAGGGGCGTCCGGTTGTACTGGTCGCCCAACTTCCGAATCGCTTCTGCCTGCGTGGGATAGGGATGAATCGTGTTCCCGATTCCCCTAAGCCCCACACGATGGGTCATGGCCAGGGTAATCTCAGTTTGAACAAGAAATAGAGGGTCAACGCCAGCGGCAGGAGCTGCGGGACAATAATGAGTCAGTGACTTGGCAGCACACTTGGTCTGCTGACACGGTGACCAATTTGGGATGGTATCGCCGCTCCTATCAAGCCGAACTCATCCCGAGCGCCAACGATACACCACTATCAGCTAGCCAATTTCGAGAACATGTACGGCAGGGGATCCTGATCAATCTCACTCGCTTTTACAAAGGCCATATGATCAAAGCCGGATGAAAGGAACATCTATGCCGGCCGCCGCGGGCTTGCGATTCACGCAGTGAGCGATATTGACATGGCCCTGTGGGATATCAAGGGGAAAGCCCTTGGGAAACCCATCTGGAAATTGCTGGGCGGAGGCTTCCACGAAAAAATGCGTGTCTATGCAAGCTCTCTTTTCCGGTCCACCCCCCAGAAGACGGCGAAGCGCGCGCGCCAGTTTCGTGACCAGGGCTTTACGGCGGTCAAGTTCGGCTGGGCACCTATGGGAAGGAACCGAGACACCGATATCGGTCTGGTGAGGGAAGCGCGAAAGGCTTTGGGGCACGGGGTGGATCTTATGATCGATGCCGGAATGTGCTGGGATGCGAAAACCGCAATCCAGAGAGCGGCTCAGTTCGCCGAGTACGAGATCTCCTGGCTGGAAGAACCGCTGCGGCCTGATGACTATGAGGGATATCGCAAGCTCAGTGCGGCGACCTCGATCCCGATCGCCGCAGGCGAAGAAGAGAGCGAGCGACGCTCTTTTCTGGAATTGATGGATCGAGGGAAGATCGACATCGTGCAGATCGATCTGACTCGGTGTGGTGGTTTCACTGAGGCGATGAAAATTGCTTCCTTGGCAGAAGATCGTGGTCTCAGGTGTGTCAACCACGGATTTACAACTTATATTAACGTTGCTGCCGCGCTGCATTTTCTGAACTCCATCCCAAATTCCTTTATCCTGGAATTCGTGGCCGAGGAGGGTACCACACTGCGTAATCAGATCACCCACGAAAAACTGCTGGCCCGCGACGGTTTCCTGGATATCCCCCAGGAGCCCGGGCTGGGTGTTGAACTAAACGAAGAAGGAATTCACCGCTATCGGATCGAGTGAGATGACAGGGACACCTCCACTTCCACTTCCCCTACCACTGCTACTTCCACCGCCGCTGCCGAGAGATGGAATCCACAGGGACGCTTGCCATGCTTGAGTGGGGAATACTGGGTGCGGCCAAGATCGCAACCTGGCAGATGATCCCTGCCATCCAGCAATCAGCGAGTGGACGCGTGGCCGCCATCGCTAGCCGCAGCAGCGAAAAGTCGGCCCAGGTAGCCAGTCAATTTGGCATTGACCGGTCCTACGGCTCCTACGAAGAACTACTGGCAGATCCAAAACTGGATGCGATCTATATCCCCCTTCCCAACACCATGCACTGCAAATGGTCCATTCAGGCTGCCGAGGCGGGAAAGCATATCCTTTGTGAAAAGCCTCTGGGTGTTACTCCCGAGGAATGTCAGCAAATGATTGGAGCCGCTGCCAAGAACAATGTCTTGCTCGTGGAGGGCTTCTGGTACCGCTACCATCCACGACATCAGGTTGTCCGAGATACATTGACCGAGGGCCGGTTGGGTGATATCAGAGTCATCCGTGCCCATCTGAATGGCCAGATTCTTCTTGCCGACAACATTCGAGGTTCAAGGGAGTTGGCTGGTGGCACGTTGATGGATGGGGGCTGTTATCCGGTCAACCTTTGTCGATGGCTCTATGAGCGGGAACCAGAGAGAGTCAGTGCGTTTTTCAAGTTTGATGCCACTTACAAAGTCGATGTTTCCTTTAACGGCTTGCTCGATTTCGGGAACGGCCAGCATGCAGTTGTGGAGAGCAATTTCCGGAAGGGACCGCGACATAGTCGCTATGAGGTGGTGGGAGATCGCGGCAATCTGCTGGTCGAGCCCTTCCTGACTTCCGATCATGGAAGCAGCACCATTCGATTTGCGATCGACGGACAAGAGTCCGAACGCCATTTCCCTCCCACAAATGCCTTCACTCTGCAGGTGGATGCTTTTGCCGACTATGCACGCGAAGGAACCACTCCATTGACCCCAGCCGAAGACGCCGAGAAGAACATAACCGTGGTCCAGGCGCTTTATGAGTCCCACCGCTTGGGCCAGCACGTGCCGGTACTTCCAGAGCTGTAATCGGTAGCACCCGCCCTCCCAACGCAAGGCAGCTTAGCCTGCGTTTCTCATCACTGCTCGTCACGAACACTCGTGTCACGACACTCGTGTCACGCGGCGGAAGGGCCGGCCGGACAAGGCGCGCGACTGAGACCGACGCAGGCGTACTCGTGCAGTACGTCCTTTTTTTAGTAGGTCACAGAGTCCAAAGGTCACAAGCCATCAAGGTCCTGACCCTAGAGACTCAGCTTTCTCCCAGGATCATAGGAGATCATGAAAGATGTTATGATACTCAGTACTGGAGGGAATGCGATGATATTTGGATATATCCTCGTGATTGTGGGGGCTCTTTTCTTCCTGCAGAACGTCGGATTCTTACCACCAATTTCCTGGCATTACATCTGGCCCCTGTTGTTGATTGGTTGGGGTGTGACGATCATTTTGGGCAAGGGCAGGAAAGGTATTTGGTGCTGCTTCCCGCATCAGACCGAGGAGAAGGATAAAGCCTCCTGAGATCCGCCTGTTCCTCGAGGGAGATCTTCCAATAGAAGTCAATGGTACTCCTGCAGTGAGTGCCCGCGGTTCATCACTTCAACTGCTCGATCTCGCATGATCGTCGCACGGTCTCCGTTCGTCTGCATGTCGTACTCGGCAGAAGGTGGATCGCTGAAGAAACACGATGGCTTCAGATTAGGCAGGGGTGAGGTGGTTTGAAGGGGAGTAACAGAAGTTATGGAATTGGGACTGCACGCCGGGTGCATCATGCACACCAATGTGGTTACCGACATTCGGATCGCCAAGTCCGCAGGTTACGATGCAATCGAACTGTGGATCCAGAAACTCAAGAGATACCTTGAGGCGGGATACGAACCCGAAGACCTGGTGCCATCTTTGGAAAACCTTCGGGTGACGATGCTGGATTGTATCCTGTCGGTGGAACGTCAGGACGCGGGCCTCCGAAAAGAGTTATTGACGGAGTTCGAAACCTTGTGCAGAGTAGCCCGTTCCCTGGGCTGCCGCGCCCTTCAATTGATCGTCCTCGACGCTTTGAAAGGTTTGGCATGGCCGGAAATGCGGCAGGTGCTGGTGAACTCCTTCAGGGAGCTAGCCGATCTTGCTGCGCCTCATCAGATTCGGCTCGCGATAGAACCAGTCGTCTTCTCCCCCTTTAACACAATTCAGCAGGTTCTCGAGGTTTTCGATTCCGTGGAGCGTGACAACCTTGGGATGGTAGTCGACACCTGGCACATTTGGACAGCGGGAGTCCCCTGGGAAGATGTCGCAGCCCTGGATTCGGATCTCATTGTCTGCGCTCACATCAGCGATACCAATCCGAAACAGGGGTCGCATTGGCATGACGATGACCGAACGGCTCTGCCAGGTGATGGAATCTTGCCTCTCAAGGAGGGTGTCGAAGCGATACAGGCCACGGGCTACGATGGGGTATGGTCAGTGGAGATGTTGAGCCATCGCCATTGGGAATGGGATCCGGAGATCCTGGCACGAGAACTGAAACGGCGGACGGAGATCTTACTGGGAGTGGATTCGTAAGGGGCCAATCAACTTCGTGGACAACAGATTGACTTCATTGTGTTTACTCCTTACAATGACTTGGAAAGGCAGTTTTTCTTACAAGCGAGTGTGGCTCCCATTTCAGACGAAGAAGATCTGATAACTCGAGCACGGCTTTTCCAGGCAAATCTCTAAGGAAGCGTGATGAGGACAAGAGTTCACAGTTCGTTCGTCCTGATCATCTTCCTTCACCTCACGGCCCTTGCAGCACCCAGTTGCATGGGGCGGCTGCGAGCGAGCCTGAGGCGGCCTCTGTCTTCCCTATAGGTGGGCAACAAGGCGCGGCCCTAGAGGCTGAGATCCGAGGCCGAGGTCTCGGCAGAGCCTATGCCGTCTGGTTTGGAGGGTCTTGAGGCGCGTATTCAAAGGATCGAGGCGATCGAGCTGGAGGAGGAAGACCACTACAAGGAAAACTCCGCGGAGGCAGAAGAAAGGAGTCAGGGTCAGCGGATTCTGCTGGAAGTGGAAATTGATCCAGCAGCCAAGATCGGACCTCACTCTCTGAGGGTGATCTCAGAGAGCGGGGTCTCCAATTCCCTGATCTTTCTGGTCCATTCCGACCCGGTCATTTTGGAGGCGGCAACGCCTCACAATACACCCGCGGAAGCCCAGTAGGTGGTCTTGCCGGCGGTCGTGAATGGGAAAATCGGTAAAGAAAGGGAACTCGACTACTACGGGTTCGACGCCTTGAAAGGTCAAGCGCTGGCCTTTGAGATTTTCGCTTCCGGTCGGCGCAGTCCCCCCGTCACGGGCGAGGGCCGTACCTCTCTCGAAGGCATTCCCAAGATGCGCTGGTTTTACCGCTTTGCCCGGGCAGGCCGTTACTTGCTGCGGGTCGAGTCGCTGCGCGTGGTGGAGCTCGTGTTGCAGGCGACGGTAGTCTCTTTTGTTCCTCGGCTCACTTTGCACGAAACTACCGGAAGTTGGTTGAATCCCACTTCACCGAAGCAGCTGATGTTCGAAGATGATGGGCGTCCTGATTTCGCCAGCCAGGTTGCTAAAACAATATACGTCAGAACCTTGCCGGACTTTAGCTACCAGCTGCGGATCGTTCCCTCCAGCTGGCCGAGTATTTTTGAGGGATGGTCCAGGCAACTGGCGCGATTCGAGTGGCAAGAAAGAGACTTTAGGCGAAAGCTGGAATCGAGTCGTCTTCAGTTGCTGCGAACAAGAACGGTCGAACTGCCGATCGCGGCCAGGGGAGAGAGCGAAGGCTCATCGTCAGGTCCACCGAGCCACGCTCAGACGGACACGGCGAATGCTGCCGGGGATTCCGGAATGGCGCTTGGAGTCATAGAAACCTACGTTGAGAAAGAGCCCAACGGAACCGCAGGCGAGGCCCTGGAGATCTTATTGCCGACTCTGGTCGAGGGTGCTATCGAACGCCCCGGGGACGCAGATATTTACAAGTTCAAAGTGAGCGGCGGGCAATCTTTGGCCTTCGAAATCGAAACTCCAGGAGTTCTTCCTCCTCAATTCTACCCACGGATCGAGGTGCATGATGCGGCGGGTTTTCAGCTCTTATCGAATGCGCACCGGAAGTACTCCATCGACGTTACGGATCCGCTACCTTACGTTTCCATTCTCGAATGCCTGGGTAAGGGTGCAGGTTGTGATCTTCACTTAATCTCTTACCTGGAAGCACTGGAAGCCAAAGTGATCCACACTTTCGAGCAAGAGGGAGAATACTATCTTACCATTCAAAACCTTACACCGCGTGAAGCAGCCCCCCAATACGTCTATCACTTGCTCATTCGTCCTCAGATTCCTCACGTCGGAGAGATTGAGTTAAAGGAAGATCGTATCAATCTATTTGCAGGACAGGCCGCGAAACTGACCTTGGTGACCGAACAGGAAGAGGGCTTTGCGGGGGAAATTGCCATCAGCGTCGAAGGTTTGCCTGAGGGTGTGAGCGCGTTCACCGGTACGGAGGTGGAGGAGAAGAAGCATCCTGGAGATGCGAGTGTAAAACAAGAGAGCTTTGTTCCCAAGACTCAAAAGGCCACCATTATCCTGATGGCGGCCGCGGACGCTCCCGCGACAATCCTGCCAGAAATGATCCGACTGAGGGCTCGTCCGGTGGTGACCGGAAATCCGGGTCAGCTGCTTCCCGTTGGAGAGATTCCGCTCATGGTGATCAGGCCCACTCAGACTCCGGAAAGGCTAGTGGCGGAGGAATAAGAACCTGGAGCTATCCGATGGCACTGGGCAGAAAGATACCCATAGCAAGACGATGGAGTGGGGACGAGGCATGCTGGAAACCGGGGAGTTCCACCGCCCGCGAGAAGAGGCCATGCCGGTTGCTGATTTTCCCGGCGATATTGACACTTGTTCTCAGCAGCTTTTCAACGTTCTTCGTCTTGTCTGAGACTCGGACCTCCTCCGGTTCGAGCCTTCCCCTCACCAGCCAAGGTCCGGTATTGGTGTCGCTGCGTGTCATACCGCAACAGGTCACCTTATGGGGTGACGGAGCCTCTCATCGGGTCCTCATACTCGGCAGTTACGACGACGGTCTTGAGCGGGATGTGACGCTAGAAAGCACATTTTCAATCTCCGATCCTGGAGTGGCAGCAATCCAGAGGGGGGCGCGACTGACAGCACTGAGTGCTGGAGAGGCAGTGCTGAGGGCAGAATTCGAGGGACAAATCGCCACCACCCGAGTTCACATTGCGGATTCGGGCAAGACAAGATTCTTCAGCTTTGAACGGGATATTGGTCGGATTCTGACCAAGCACGGTTGCAACACAAGCGAATGTCATGGTGCCATCAAGGGAAAAGGAGGATTCAAACTGTCCCTGAATGGACGCTTTCCGACCGACGACTACCGCTGGATTGTCGATGGCCAACGTTATGAGGGGCTGACCCCTGCTTCAGGACCGAACAACCCGCGCGTCAATGTAGATGAACCAAGCAAGAGCCTGCTTCTTCTCAAGCCGACTATGAGTCTGTCACACGGTGGAGGACAGCGCTTTGATAACGCCTCATCGGAATACCAGACGATTCTAGACTGGGTTCGAAGTAGAGCGCCATATGGAGAGCACGGAGAAACGGAAGGATTGCGGATCGAGGCTCTGGAGGTGCTGCCAGGACAAGTCGTTCTGCAGACTCAAGATCAGCAGCAACTGTTGGTGATCGCTCATCTCTTCAACAACCAACGCGAGGATATCACCAACCAAGTGAGCTATTCGTCGAACAATCCCGAGATCCTGGAGGTCACTTCGGGAGGATTAGTCAAAGCCCTTAGAAGAGGTGAGACTGTTGTGATCGTCCGGGCGCCAGGGGGTTCTGCAAGTGCACGCTTTGGAGTCATCAACCAACCGGTATCACGTTTTCCAGCTGTTGCCCCTGAAAACTTCATTGATGATTCCATCTATTCAAAGTTGCGCAAGTCCCACATCATACCATCCGGGCTCTCCTCAGATGCAGAGTTTCTAAGACGAGCCTGTCTGGACGTAACCGGTACCCTGCCGCCCCCCCAACGAGTGCGGGAATTCCTGACCAGTCAAGATCCCGAAAAGCGAGACAGGCTCATCGAAACTCTGCTTAATTCCCCTGAGTACATTGACTACTGGACCTTTCGTTTCGCTGACTTCCTAAGAGTAATGTGGTCGAATGCTTCGACCTACAAGGCTTGGATCAGGAATAGTCTTGCCACCAACAAACCCTTCGACGAGATGGCGCGTGAGCGCGTTTCCGCCCAAGGTGTTTCCGGCGCAGCTCGACACTACTTCAGACGCACAGGCGAAGTACTGCGGCCGGAAGATGTGATGACCGAGGATGCTCGGGCCTTTCTAGGACTGCGTTTGGATTGTGCTCAGTGCCACAACCATCCCTACGAAGGCTGGACGCAGGAGCAATTTTGGGGCATGGCGGCTTTTTACGGTGGAGCCAGTCGAGTAAGAGATTTCGGGATCCTTTTCGATGATCCAGCCGGCCACGGCGAGCGTCGGGACCCCCGAGTTGTCCATCCGCGCACCCAAAAGGAGGTCCAGCCCCGATTCCTCGATGGCACAAAGCTTCCGGAAAAAGAAAGGGCTGACCCTCGGTTGAGTTTGGGGGAGTGGATGACCCGATCCGGCAATCCTCACTTTTCCAAAGTCATTGTGAATCGGATATGGGCCCATTTTTTTGGGAGAGGCATCGTTGATTCGGTGGATGATTTTCGAGCCACTAATCCTCCAACGCATATGGATCTATTGGAGGCTTTGGCCAAGGATTTCCAGGAAAATGGCTATGATCTGAAACATCTGATGCGTCTCATCCTGCAATCCAGGACCTATCAGGTTTCAGGAGACTCCAATGAGAGCAACCAGGAGGACAGAATCAACTACGCTCGCGCTTTGCCTCGGCGACTGGATGCGGAGATTCTTCTTGATGCCATATCCAGGGTCACCGAGGTCAACCAAGTGTTTGTAATTCACCACTACGTAGGCGGGGGGGGTAGAGCTTCCCGGGACTCGGGCCATTCACCTTACGCCGGAAATCTCCCCCTCTCACTTCTTGGACGTTTACGGAAGGCCTCCGCTCAGAGAAACCATACCGATTCGAGATCCACAGGCGAAATTGGGGCAGGCCCTGCACATGCTGGCGGGTCCGGCTTTCACCAGCCATATCTCCAAAGCAGGGGGGCGCCTGGACCGGCTGCTGAAAGGTGATGCTTCCGACGAGCAGATCATCGAGGAACTTTACCTGGCGGCGCTTTCCCGGTTTCCAAACGATCGGGAACTGGATGAACTCGAAACGGCGATCCGCCAGCTGCCTTCACGCAGGAAAGCCATTGAAGCTCTCACCTGGGGCTTGATCGCATCGAGAGAATTTACCTACAATCACTAGAGCCTGCATTTCTCATCATGGCTCGTGACGAAGCGGCGGATCACCAGCCCTCCCGTATAGAGGAGAAAGGGCATGCCGATCACCATCTCAAAAAGGAGGATCGCGATCGCGAAAAGCGTGCGCGCACCGACGTTGTATCGAAGCTCCAGGAACTCCGGCATGGTGGTCACCGAGCGGCGCTGGTAGTAAGGTAGAAATACGAAGGTCAGCAGAATCAGGGAAAGGAGCGCGTGCCATTCCAGCCATCCCCACTCGATATCCGTCACCGGCAAGACCAATGAGGGAGCCGCTGGAGATGTTCGAGGCGTAAAGAGAGAAGCCGATCGCATACCAGGGCAGTCGACGACCGGCCAGGAAGAAGTCGGTGGAGCTTTCCCCCTTGCGCGGGATTTTGCCCGACTTATAGAGGCCGAAGGCGAAGACTCCCGCCAGATAGAGGAAGAAGACAAACCAGTCTAACCAATGAGTCCTTAGTTCCATAAGCGATGCTTACCAAGTCTTACGGGCCAACTGCTCCTTGACGTTCATTTTCTCTCCCGAATATAATCCATCCGAAAAAACGTTTCCTAATTCTTAAAGAGGAAGGGTTGCGCCCTCCGATTCGGTTTGATGAGGAGGGGGCCATTTCCTGAAGGGAGTGTAACGCTATGAGTGACATTACGATACAGCAGGCGCGGGCGGCGGTGGATGCGGCCCGCCAGAAATCCGATGAACTCGGTGTCAAGATGAATATTGCGATTGTCGATGCCGGAACGAACCTGAAGGCGTTCGCGCGAATGGATGGGGCGTGGCTAGGATCCATCGATATCGCCATCAAGAAAGCCCGTACGGCGCGCATGTTTGATATGAACACCGGCGAGATTGGCAAGCTGTCGCAGCCCGGTGGTGCGTTATACAACATCGAGCATTCGAACGGTGGTCTGATCAGCTTTCCGGGAGGGGTACCGATCCAGAACAGCGGGGGCGAGGTTGTCGGCGCGATCGGAGTGTCCGGGAGCACGGTTGAGGACGATCACGCTGTGGCGATGGCAGGAGCTGAGGCGGCGGTCTAGGCCAAGATCTCTTTCACCACACGGGCTGGCTCCTGGCCGGTAAGCTTTTCGTCGAGTCCCTGATGGCTGTAGAATCCTTTACCTGAAAGGTTTACGAGGTTTTCGGTGCCTTGTCAAACAGACTGCGGCGGCCTGCATCGGCCGCCCATTCGGATCCTGAGACTCCTCCCACGTTCCGACTTCGTGCTGCACCCCGGGGGTTGGGCCTGATTCAGGAGATCGAATACTCCTCATACATTCGCTTGTAGCGTTCCAGATCCAGGATCTCAAAAAATTCAGGATCAGTGATCATATGATGCTGTATCGCGTTCCAGTCTTCGCTCTCTTTGAGTTCCTTCAGGCCGTCGATCATGCCTCGCATACACATATACAGAGGGGCTATGGTGCCAATCGCCATGGCCATACTTGCGCTTCTGGAACTCCCGGAAGTGATGAGGCTCCGCAGTCGCGTAAAGGCCTACCAGCGGCGCCTTGACGTGCTCGGCATAGTAGCTGGCTCGTCCACGGTGAAACCCATGATCATGATGCCGTCGGCACCGGCTTGTGCGTAAGCATTGCTGCGCTCGATCACCTCGTCAATGCGGTTTCCGGCATAGTAGTCCTTCCGCGAAACCGTGCCCACAATATCGCTGCGGGCGATGATGAAAAAGTCCGGATCCTGCCGCGCCTCACATGCGGCACGGAGCCTGCCACACATCTCCTCCACACTGATCAACTCGTTACGAGGGATCCCCGGCATGACCGGACACTTGGAGGGGACCTTTTCATCGTCGATCTGAACGCCAGCTACTCCGACGGCCTCGAAATCCCGGACGGTATCCATTACCGCGATGGCGTTCCCATATCCCTCTTCGATATCTGCAAGCACGGGAATATCCACTACCTTTACAATATTCCGAACCAGCATCAAACGTTCGGTCTTCGACATCAAGTCCAGGTCCAGCTTTCCCAGAAAAGTGGCTTGAGCGGAGTAGCTGCCGACGTAAACGGCATCAAAGCCCGCTCGCTCAATCAGGAGAGCGGAAAGCGCATCATGCGCCCCCACCATGTGCATAGTCTTTTCCTCCGCGATGGATTGACGGATTTTCTCTGCAGGTTTTTGAGTAGCCATGGAAATACCTCCATTAGGGTTAGCCCGGATTATGCATCAGATGTCTACTGCATCGGCATCGCCTTCACCTGAGCGAAGTGAAGAAATCATCCGGCCTGCCACTTCAATACCGTTACTCTCTGATTGCTGTCAACTTCCCTGGCTCATGGCCGATTGAAGCAAGACGCTCGCTGTGCAACTCGATGAAAAAGACACAGTTGACTATAATAGCGCTCTTTCCTTTGACTCTATTGTTAGCCTGCATTTCTCATCACCGCTCGTCACGAAGCGGCGGAAGGGCCGGTCTGACAAGGCGCGCGACCGAGGCCCCCGCAGGCGTACTCGTGCAGTACGTCGAGGAGGCCGACGGAGCGAAACGCAGTCAGGACGGATCATTTCTTCACTTCGCTCAGGTGAAGGCGACGCCGATGCAGTAGAGCGGTGATGAGAAATGCAGGTTAGGAGCCTGTCCGAGTAATCCGAATATCGACGGGGTGATTGTCTACGATGGTAGGCGATATGGGCAAGAAATTTCGAGAATGGAACGTAGAGCAGAGGTGGCTTTTACCGGCGTCGATTTTGGATTTCGTGGCGGAAGGACACCTGGCGCATTTCGTCCGGGATACGGTGAGAGGATCACTGGATTTAAGTGAGATCCTGGGGGAATACGAAGAAGAGCGAGGCTACCCGCCTTATCATCCGGTGATGATGACAGCGTTGTTGCTGTATGGGTACTGCCGGGGAGTGTATTCGTCGCGCAAGCTGGCGAAAGGTTGCGAAGAGCGAGTGGACTTCATGGCAGTAACGGGGATGCAGAAGCCGGACTTTCGAACCATAAGTGATTTTCGCAAGCGGCACCTGAAGGCGTTATCGGCACTTTTCGGACAAGTGCTGGGATTGTGTCAGAAGGCGGGTTTGGTGAAGCTGGGGCATGTGGCCTTGGATGGGACGAAAGTGCGAGCCAATGCCAGTAAGCACAAGGCGATGAGCTATCGGCGGATGAAAGCAGCGGAGATCGATTATCAAGCGGTGGTGGAGGAGTGGTTTCGAGAGGCAGAGGCGATTGATGCAGCTGAGGATGAGGAGTATGGAGCGGATCGACGAGGGGATGAATTGCCGGAGTGGGTCAAGGATAAAAAGAAGCGGTTGGAGAAGATCCGAGAAGCGAAGGCAGCGTTAGAAGCAGAAGCTCGAGAGAAGGCAGTGGCTGAGGAGAAGAAAGAATGCAAACCCAAGTATCGAGGAGGTCGTAAAAGGAGGTATCCAAGAGGAGTGCCGAGAGCGCAGGCGCAGCAGAATTTTACCGACCCGGAGAGTCGGATTATGAAGACATCGGAAGGTTTTCAGCAGTGCTATAACGCACAAGCTGCTGTGGATGCCGACAGCCAAGTGATCGTGGCCCAAGGGCTGACGAATGCGGCCACGGATCGTCACCAACTCATCCCTCTGGTGGATGAAATACGACGCCAAACGGGCCGAGATCCCATGGAGATCTCAGCCGACACCGATTACTGCTGGGAAGAGCCTTTGGCAGAGTTGCAAAGGCGAAAGATTCGAGGATATGTTGCCACGGGCAAGGTCAAACACAGTGAAACGGCTCTCCAGCCGCGCATGAAGATCCGGAAGAACGCTGCCTTAGAACAGATGCATCAAAGATTGAAGCGAGCCGGGCGTCGCAGTCGCTACCGGTTACGCAAGCAGACGGTCGAGCCGGTCTTTGGCCAAATCAAATCCGCCCGGGGTTTCCGCCAATTTCTGCTGCGCAGCCTGGAAAAGGTGCAAACCGAGTGGAGTATGCTCTGCACCGCTCACAATCTCTTGAAGTTGGCAACGGCAAACCGCTAAGAGTTGCCCGGGGTGAGTTCAGGCTCAGACACAAGGAGTCGGAAGTAGGAGCGTTAATCGCTAATAACCCGAAAACCGTTACTCGGACAGGCTCCTAGCCCACGAATCACAACCAACGGAGAACAGGAGTGCTTATGTTACGAGTAGGCTTCATTGGTTTAGGTATGATCAGTCATGAAAACGTCTTGGGATATCTGGACTCTCCAGATGCGGAAATCGTCGCCGTTTGTGACCAGGATGAAGAAGCGGCAAAAAAGTGGTTGCAGAAATGGAATTTACCTGGTGCCAGGTTTTACAGGAATCATGAAGAGTTGTTGGAAAAGGAGGAGTTGGACCTCGTCGAGATCCTGACGCCACAGCATTTGCACGGTCCTCAAGCGGTGAAGTGCGCAGAGGCCAAAGTGAAGGGCATCAGCCTGCAGAAGCCCATGGCCAGAAACCTGCGCGAATGTGACGAGATTCTAGAGGCCTGTAGGAAAAACGACGTCAAACTCAAGCTCTACGAGAATTTCATTTTCTATCCCGTTTATCTGAAAGCCAAGGAGCTGATTGATCAGGGTCTCATTGGCGAGTTGATGTCCATCAGAATCAATACCATGGCGGGGCTTCGCAAAGGCGCCGCCTGGCCCCGGTTCTGGAAACCGGGAACTTCGTCGATGGACATAAAAAGGGCCGGTGTCGGGCCATTGGTAGGTGACGACGGTTACCATAAGTTTTCCCTTGCCCGCTGGTTTATGGGCAGAGACCTGGAAAAGGTCAGCGCCTGGATCGATCCCACCACTCCACTGGATGCTCCCGCCCTGATTCGCGCCAAACATAAGACTTTGCCGGGCGAAGGCCCGAAATATGCGCAGATCGATTTTTTCTTTTCTACTCGTTTGGCCATCCCTTGTGAGTTTTGGCTGGATGACTTCCTGGAGATTGTCGGCTCTAAGCCCCCATTCACCATATAGGACACCAAAATTGCTTGCCTTAATCGATGTAAACTACTATAATCAAAGTAGATATAGAGCATAAAGGGAGCAAGAAATGGCTGACCCAAAGGGTGAAGGTTTGAAGGCCGGTTTTGATGGCAGTTTGAGGCTTGAATTTCATGGGGCTAAGGTCACCTCGGATGCTGGGCTTCTCGCCTATCGTGATTTGGACGAAGCGTTGGTGTTATTCGATAGTGTTCCCTCCTTTTTTCTCGATTCGCGGACAGGGCGTAACATCCAGCACGACCTGGCGTCGTTGCTGCGCCAATCGGTATACAGTCGACTGGCTGGCTATGAAGATGTCAACGATGCCCATCGTCTATCGGTGGATCCGACTATGCGGAGGATCACCGGGAAGAAGATGGACAAGAAGAAGGCCGCCAGCGCCAACACCATGGGTCGATTTGAGACCGAGATGCTGTCCGTCCAGGGGAACCTCAAAGCCCTTTCGGAAGTTAATGGCCGATGGGTAGAAAGAGCGCTGGAGAAAACAACTCATCGACGCATCATTCTGGATATGGACAGCTCAGCCAGTCCTGTCCATGGCGAGCAGGAAGCCTCTGCCTACAACGGCCATTTCCGATGTACTTGCTACCATCCCCTGTTTTGTTTCAACCAGTTCGGAGATTGCGAAGGTGCAATGCTTCGGCCCGGCAATGTTCACAGCGCGGATGGTTGGAAGGAGATGCTGGAACCAATCGTGGCTCGCTACGAGAAGAAAACAGTCCGCAAATACTTTCGTGGGGATGCTGCCTTTGCCAAGCCGGACGTTTATGAATACTTGGAGGAGAAGGGCTTTTTGTATGCCATCCGGCTTCCTGCCAACGAGGTGCTTCAGGCGGAGATTGAACACCTGCTTACCCGGCCTGTGGGCCGTCCGCCCCGAAAGCCTATCGTTTGGTTTGCCATTTCCAATATCAAGCCGCCAGTTGGGACCGGCCTCGCCGGGTGATTGCCAAGGTCGAGTGGCATCGCGGAGAACTCTTTCCGAGGGTGGGTTTCATCGTCACCAATATGAGCGCACAAGCCTCAGGGGTGGTTCACTTCTATAACGGTCGTGGCACAGCCGAGCAGTGGATCAAGGAAGGCAAGTATGCGTTGCACCGGACTCGCCTGTCCTGCCAGCGCTTTGTCCCGAATCAGGTGAGGTTGGCTCTGTTTGTCTTGGCCTGCAACCTGGGCAATTTTCTACGGCGTCTAGTCCTTCCCAGAAAAATCAAACATTGGTCCCTTCGCAGCCTGTTGACCAAACTGATCAAGATCGGAGCGAAGGTGATCCGCCATAGCCGGATCGTCACGTTTCAGATGGCGGAGGTAGCGGTAAGCAAGGAGATCTTTGCCGAGATGTTGTCTCGGATTGATCGATTGAGATGGATGACAGCCTAGCGCCGAGGGTTTCTGATTGAACCGCTGGAGGTGTCTCTATTGATCAGGTTTTTGACCAAAAGCCACCTGAAAAACCGAGGGATCAGAGGCGCTTTTGATGGACAGAGGACCAAAGACCACTTGAGGCAAGGTTGGCGGTCTGATAAGTTGTGGTCATTCACTGGGGAGACCGGAAAAGGTCCTTCCGAAGTTGATATGAGGAATGTCGACTCCAAACTCTTCACGGCTTCGAGTGACGACATTAACCGTTCCGCCGATGGCATCACTTCCAAAAAGAACCGAACTAGGTCCTTTGATGATCTCCAGCTGACCGATGGTGAAGGGGTCCACGGTGTTCCAATATTGATTGGGTCCATCACGAAACACCGAGTTGTTGAGTCGAATTCCATCAATCAGAAGCAGAGTTCTAAACCCGGTGAATCCGCGCAAGAAGGGCGAGCCTTGACCATGTCCCGTCTTCTGGACGATCACGCCTGGGACTTCCCGATTTGACTACCTTCTCAAGAGATACAGAGGGAACCTGGCATTGGCGCTTTGTGCGTGGAATCGCGGCCACGGGACCGTTGATAAACTTTTGAGCTATGGTCAATCGCCGCAAAACGGATACGGGAAAAAAGTGTATGAGGCTGCTCTGGTCAACAACGTCAGAGTCTGGGCCCAATAGGGCCAGCCCGGAGACAGGAGTGGAACGAAGAGTGAGCTCTCCCAAGAAGCAACCTCTGTGCCGGAAGGTACCGCCGGCTTCCAGCCGGTAGCCGCCGGGAGGGCGGCGATACGCCCCGCGCGGCGACTTTTTCGGGAAGGGGGCAGCCCCTTCCTGCGCCCCTTGGAAAAAATTCAGACCCTTGCACTACACTGCCTTGTGCCGTCGCATCTGCAAGGGTCCGAATGCACTTGACAACCAATGAAAAATACCGAGCTTCTTGAAAAACTGGAAGAAGTAGCAGATCGGCTCAGAATCGAACTACGATGGGACGATGGAGAATTCGCGGGTGGGCTTTGCCGTCTTAAAGATAGAAGAATCTTCTTGATCAATCGTTCACTTCCGAAATTTGAAAAGATCCATGTGCTGTGTCGGGGGCTCGCACAGCTGGATATTTCCACTATTTTCGTCCCTCCTGCCATCAGAGTACGAATCGAATCCTATAAATAACGGAAGACCCAAGTGCACAGGACCATCAGCAGTGGTCAAGGGGGTACAGGGGGCGGTGCCTGGCTTGGGGTGACGTAGGAAAGGCCAGCCCGGAGACCCTGGGTAAGGGCTGCCCCGAGTGTCCGAAACAGCAGCACTTTTCTAAGAGTCTTTTTTAGCCGTAAAGAATGGGTTGTTACTTCGCCTGCTCTTTCATTGCACCAAATACTATCCTGTCGCGTTCGAGCCGGTCGCCAAAGGCCGTCAACGGGACGATCTTCCATTTCAACAACGACCAAAATGGCAGGCTCTGCAGTATTCGGTCCAAATCGTCATTGGAAGAGGCGTCGATAATGAACGTGCTTTCCTTTTCACCGACCATGATTCCGCCCCTGATCCTGCCTTCTTTCTCCCACTCGGCCAACTTTTCCAGGCTGGGAGCAACGGCGGTCTCCCAAATCTTCGCCGCTCCTTCCTGTGGCATGAGCGCGCCCGCATCAATATATGTACCGGTAACCAGGTAACGACTCATCTTGTCTCCAGCCTTCGCGTTTGAAGCAAATAGAAAACCCGCAAACACAAAAGCAGCTGCCGTGAAATGACGAATGAATAACCTTCCCATAATCTCCTCCCTCTGGTTTCCATGAGGTGAAACCGCGGCGGATTATACCACGCGCGCTGAATCCGAAAACAACCGTTTCTTGGAGGGCGGCAGTCGGGCTGAAATGAGCCATACGGCCGCTTTTCGTCACCCGACTCGGCTGACATTTTTCGTCATGCGTCCTAACCAATCCGTCGGAAATCGCTCGCCCTACGGGCCGGGCATTCAGGATGGAGGACGCTAACTCACTTCTGCTCAATCATTAATCAGAATTGATCCAGCGAGATATGAAATTGGCACAAGGGTTGCTCCTATCCATCGGTGTGAGGAGCAGGATGAAAAAAGCTGAAGAACGAAATCCGGGTCCAAAAATTGAAAATTCAGACTCCTCGAAGGGAGCCTTCGGAATGAGGGGACGAAAATCAAGATCAACTGATCGGGAAAAATCATCCGGGGCAGGACTGGTCCTGGGATCCGGCGGGACAGCGCTGGGTGACCGGCAACAATGTCCCCCAAGGTACGTACTCTGCGGAAGGAAACATCGATGTGTCCGGGAATCCTGGCAGCAACAACGACCCACTTCCCCTGACCTTGATCGCCGAGGGCTGGATCGACACTTCCGGCAATGCCGATATCATTTCCGACCTCACGCAGGGGACCGTTTCTTATACCCTCATCGCTGGAACCGACCTGAGAATCAGCGGCAATCCCGATTTTCCCTCCCCCGGTTTGTTTTTTGCCGGCGACCAGCTGAAAATCTCAGGAACCCCAGACATCAGCGGACAGGTAATCGCTGCCAACCGCGACGATCAGCCTTTCCCCAATCCTGGTGGGACCAACCTGGTTGTACTCTCGGGTGGCTTCATGCAGATCAGCGGCAACACCACGATCACCTTCGATGAGGATTCCACCGGACTGATGCTTCCCACAGTGCTGGGCTGGCGCGAGTGTCGCGGAGCAAACCCCACCGATCCCTGCCGATAGTCCTTACGCCAATCGTCATTACCATGGCGCAATCTGCGGAGTCGTGAGTGAAGTGGTAATTGGTCCTTGCCCGTTGCTTCTCTGTCGGACAGAAGAAAGTTCAAAAAAACGGTTCAGACTACCTTTCCTCCCAAAAGGGACTTTTGTAAAATGGCCCGGCAATTACTCTGGGCACGATCCATAGTGACTCGGGACAGGAGCCAAATGACACGTCGCGAGTGGATGACGTCGGTCGCAGCAGCCGGTTTGGCAGCGACCGCCGCACCCGCAGCCAGCCGCCGGGAAGAGAAAGACCCGTTTCACGGACGCATCATCGACGCGCACGTCCACATCTGGAGCGCGGACATCAAGAAGTACCCGCTCGCCCCAGGTTTTACCAAGGACGACATGTGGTATTTCAGCTACTCGGCGGAGGAGCTTCTCGCGCACGCGCTCCCTGCGGGCATCGGCCGCATCAACTTGATCCAGATGACATGGTACGCGTCGGACCACGCCTACATCCTGGACATCATCAAGAGATATCCGGGGCGCTTCGCCGGAACGGGGGTCATACCCGCGGTGACGGACATCGAAGGACCGCAGCCGGACGAGGCGATGGTGGCGCTCTCCGAAGGGGGCATCTACGCCTTTCGGGTGCGCGGAAAGTCCACCCGGCCGGTGGAGATCAGCGACGGAGAGCGCTGGCTTGACCATGAGGGCTACCACAAGATGTTCCAGGCCGGCGCGGAACACCACCTCGCCGTAAGTTTCCTCCATACTCCGTCCGATCTGCCCGAAATCGGCCGGATGTGCATCCTATACCCGGAGACACCCGTCATCCTCGACCACTTCTCTATTGTTCGTATGAAGGAGGGCCGATTCATCGAGGAGGAGGTCCAGGCGCTGCTCGGAATGGCCAAGCACAAACAGGTGATGGTGAAACTCGGAGCCTTTTACGGGCTGGGGAAGAAGACCCCTCCCTACACCGACATGCTGCCTTTGATTCGACGAGTGGTTGATGCCTTCGGCCCGGAACGCTGCATGTGGGAGAGCGACGCGCCAAAGCAGGACAAAGACGGCCACACGTTCCGGGCGGCCATCGACGTCATCCGCAAACACGCCGACTTCTTGTCGAAATCCGACAAGGAGAAGATCCTCATCAAGACGGCGGAAAATTTCTTCTTCAAGCGCTGATCTGAAACTTAGACCTTAGGATTGCGCTGAATGTCAGCTATAACCTGCTGATTATGAGTTATTTGAGGGCCTCACTAATGAATGATCGCCGACTAGGGACCAAGCTAGCCTTGGAGCATTGTCGAACCAATGTCTAATGGGATCGTAACTGCCGGTCCTGCATCCAAAATTTCCTGAATGATCCAGCGCCGCTGGTGGCCCTGCTGACCTGCATTTCTCATCACTTACTCCCTCGACCTCCTCGACGTACTGCAAGTGTACGCCGACGGGGTCTTGGTCGCGCGCCTTGTCAGCAAGGGGCCAGCCCCGGGGTCTCTCTAATTCGGCGCAAGGAACGACTGAGTGGTTCCTTCGTAGGGGCGCACAGCCGTGTACGGCAGCAAGACATCCTTTACACCCGTATGACAAGACATCCTTTACACTTCGACATGGGTTTCTGGTCGTAGGTGCGCCCCTACAGGATGGAGCCGTGGCTCTCAGTTTCGGTCCAAGCAACAACGAAGTTGTTCCTTGTCAGGCCGGCGCTTTCGCCGCTCTGTGTCCCGGCGACCTACCCCTCTTTCGGAGCTCACAAATATCCAAAGTCCATCACACCGACTTCGTCAAAAGGACGAACGTTTGCATGTGGCAGTATCGGAGCAGACAATGCATCGACTGGCGCTCCAGTCCGCTTGCCTGGGCAAGATCAACCAACTGCCTGTCCGTCATCATCCTCAGACGCCCACGGGTACCATTCCAGCGCCGTGCCAGTCCATGAAGGGGAGTAAAGCGATAGACACTGATCAGCACAAACCGGCGAGAGACCCGGGACAGTTCACGGAGAATCCTCAGTCGTTCCTGATCGCTGTACTGGAGGTGGAGAAAGCGGACACACTGCACACCATCGAAGGAATTATCGGCAAAGGGCAGCTCGAAGATGCTGCCACACACACCACCTTCCATCCTATCCGGTATCTGGCTTTCCAGTGCCAGATGGACCAAACCTGGATCCACATCCACCCCGATGGCTCGAACACCGAGAGGGGCGAACAACGGCGCGAAACGACCATAGCCGCAGGGGACATCCAGCACAGAGCCGCCAGCCACCCGGCACCCAGTTAACAATTCTCGGACAATGCGTTGTTCACGCCAGTTGACCCATACTTGATCCAACGTCCGTTCCGCTTGGTGCTTCATGTGCGAGCCTTCGATCTGCGCGATCCGTGGGCCATGAATTAGAGGCAGATGAAATTAGCTACAATACTATGAAATGATCGCGGCAGAAAGGAACGCCTATTGTGAGAATCACAGATGTCAAAACATACGTCGTGGCGAATCCGCCTCCTCATCACGGGGGGGCCTATTTTGTTTTCTTGAAACTAACCACGGATGACAAGATCGAAGGGTTCGGCGAAGTCTACTCAGTGCCGTTTCATCCCAGTAAGGTAACCCAGCTGATAGAAGACGTTGGGGAGCGATATGTGATCGGCTGGGACCCGTTCCAGATTGAGCGACTATGGCGCATCATCTACTCGAGTGGGTATACGCAGCATCCTGACCTGACATTGGTAGGGGTGCTCAGTGGCATTGAGATGGCCTGCTGGGACATTATCGGCAAGGCTCTCAACCAGCCGATCTACAACCTGCTGGGTGGCCGGGTACACGAAAAACTCCGTTCTTACACCTACATCTACCCGGCACCTGCGGGCTCGAAAACCCAGGATCCCCTGGCGGTGGCCGACGTTTTTGGTGACGCAGAGCTTGCACCGAAAAGGGCAGCTCAGTACGTTGAGCAGGGCTTCACGGCCCTGAAATTTGACCCCGTCATGCTCATGTCTGCCTTCGACCCCAGGCAGCTTTCCCTGGAGGTGCTTGATAATGCCGAGCTTGTCATTAGGAATATACGGGAAGCTGTGGGGAGCAAGTGTGACTTACTTGTCGGAACGCACGGTCAGATGACTACTTCCAGTGCGATCCGCCTCGCCAAGAGGCTGGAGCCGTTTGACCCGCTCTGGTTTGAAGAGCCGGTGCCGCCAGAAAATATGGACGAAATGGCCCGGGTGGCCCGATCTACCAGCATTCCGATTGCCACCGGTGAGCGCCTCACTACCAAGTATGAGTTTGTCGGTTTACTGGTGAAGCAGGCCGCTGCCATTCTTCAGCCGGCGCTTGGGAGAGTGGGCGGGATACTGGAGGCCAAGAAGATTGCCGGCATGGCGGAGGCTCACTACGCTCAGATTGCGCCACACCTATATTGTGGGCCCATCGAAGCGGCTGCCAATATACAGATTGCGACATGCAGCCCCAACTTCTTAATCCAGGAAAGTATCGAGACATTTGGGGGTTTCTATGCCGAGATCATCCAAGAGCCCATTCGATGGGAGGACGGTTACATCATCCCTCCCAGCAAACCAGGCTTGGGCGTCGAGCTGAACGAGGCGGTAGCGGCCAAGAATCCCTATAGCGGGCCGCTATTCATACCCATGCTGGACAGGCCCGTGTAGCCCGGGTCGCGGCCCTCGAGTGGAATTACGTCAGTGGTGGTCTCCGAGCGTGATGACCACGTCTTCGAGATCGCCCAGAAACTGGTTCTCGCCTGGGTAATCGCCAACCCGGGAGCCGCTGTCGAGTCCCACCTCCAGACCGCCCAGCGGTACGGCGTTCAGTGCCCCTTCGACCTGGCCTGAGGCGATCTCCTCCCCCTTCACGTAGAGTGTGATCTTGCCAGATCGATGAAAACGGGCAGAAACGGGCACCCTTTTCGGAGGGAGTTTCGCCTCGGCCATGACCGTCGTCAGTTTGCCGTTGCGACGTACAGCCAGCGCCAGCTTTCCCCATCTGACAAACAGCGCGTAGCCGTCAGGCTGGCCCCCATGGGCGACCAGCACGCCGTCCTGGTTTCGCACGTCTATCAGGGCGCGGATGGTGATTGTTTTGAGCGCCACATTCGGCACCGGTCCATTTCGCGGCAGGTGATCGCCGTATTTGAGCCGAAATTGGGTGGCCTCGCTCAGTTGGAAGAATGACGCAGCTGGACCGATTCGCTCAGCCCAATGGCGCTCGTCCAGCGGCAGGACGTTCGTGCGCTCCGCATAGCGTCGCCAAAGAGCAGACATTCGCTCGACCCGCTCGGGATAGAGGCCAGCTAGGTTTTTCCTTTCCGTTCGATCCGCCTGCAGATTGTACAGTTCCCAAGGTCCCTGCTTACCCCTAGCCACCAGTTTCCAGTAGCCCATGCGGACTGCGCGATTCCCTTCATGCTCCCAGTAAATCGCCTCTCGCTCGAGCTGCTTATCCTCAAATGCTGGAACAAGACTCACTCCCTCCATGGGCTGGATCTCGTACCCTTCGGTAGTGACTGGGGTATTCGGCGCCGCCGCCGTCCACACTGGTAGCCATGATGTCAATCAAATGGCTGGGCTCTGATGCCGCAGCTCCCCTTTCCCGGTAAATCCGTCCGGCCAGTGGACGATCATCGGCGTGGCAATGCCCCCTTCATGCACCCAGTGTTTGTAGAGTCGAAACGGGGTGTCGCTGACATTAGCCCAGGCCAGTCCGTAACTGGCAAAGGAGCTGGCTTGTCCCGGTACGCCTCCTGTCATACGGTCGAATCCCCACGGTCCCCCTTCTTCAGAGGCGCCATTGTCGGACAGGAAGAAGATTAAGGTATTGTCGAAGGAACCACTTTCTTTCAAAGCGGCTACGATCCGTCCAATGCCCTGGTCCATGTTGTCGACTTGGGCCGCGTAGACCGCCATCTTGAGGTCCATCACCTGTTGTGTCTCCGCATCGACCCGATCCCATGCCATGGCCCACGGGTCATGCGATGTCAGTGTCCAGGAGGGGTCAATGATCTCGAGCTCGACCATCCGGGCAAACCGCTCTGCACGCACGGCATCCCACCCTTTCAGATATTTACCTCGATAGCGGTCGATGTCCTTCTGGAGTGCATGCAGTGGCAAATGCGGGGCAGTATAAGCCACATACAGAAAGAACGGGCTGTCGGGATTTGAGCGGCGATGGTCGGCGATGAATTGGACAGCATGGTCGCTGATTGCATCGGTGAAGTAGAACCCGCTCGAAGGGGCCTCGATCCGCTCATTGTCCAGAGTCAGTGTCGGAGGCTTGAAGTAACTTGTACCTCCACCGACCACACCGAAAAATCGGTCAAAGCCTCGCTGGCGGGGCCAACTGTGGTTGGGGCCGTCGAGGTACTGATCCAACGTGACGTGCCATTTGCCAGATATGTAGGTTGCATAACTGGATTCCCGCAGCGTCTCCGCGATGGTGACGCAGCGGCGGTTGAGGTCGCCCCGGTATCCCTCGTATTTCAAGTCCGTACCGGTCATCCAGCCCATGCCCGCCTGGTGGGGATAAAGACCTGTCAGCAGGCTGGCCCGCGTGGGGCAGCAGCGGGCGGTATTGTAAAACTGGGTGAAGCGCAGACCACCCGCCGCGAGCCTGTCGAGATTCGGCGTGTCGATCTCACCGCCGTAACAGCCGATATCCGAATAACCCATATCATCCGCCATGATCAGCACGATGTTCGGCCGCTTCGGCGCCGGCTCCTGAGAGAGGCCGGTAGCCGCACAACTGAACCAGACAACCAGCGCCAGTAGTAACCGGTGACACGCACGCATTTCCACCCAGAGCCCGCGATCGCGGCTGGCACCTAATTCCGGTAGAACTTCTCATAGTCCCGTAAGTACACGGAGAGATACTAAAGATTGTAACAAGACCAGATGTAGGTAGGCAAGCTGTGTGCATCCCGGCGGCCTACGTGAAAAGTGGTCACTTCTGTCACAGTCTTGGTATTTCCAAAACCTGTTGACGGAGGGCAGATGGAAGAATAAGAATCAGAATAGAGTCAGGAACCTTCGATGCAAAGCACTTACGCCACTGTGTAGAGTATGGGAGAACTTCACATGAGAGAATCTAGAAAAGTTACATGGGTGCGTTTCACACTACTATCTATTATCCCTCTGGTGCTTCTAGGGACGCCGGCCTCAGCAGAACATCTTGAGGCTCAAATGTACGTAGTGACCGACTGGATTTCTGAGTGTCCTGCCAACGACATCGGATATTGGGACGACATGGTTGATTTTTGGTACGACGAGATGGACGACCACGGCTGGTATCATAAAGATCGACGCTGGGTGGATGGGAACCTCGACCGGGACCTTTTTTGCGATCCGGACACTGGACTGACCAACTGCGATGACTCGTTGTATATCGATGAAGGCGATGCTGTGATGCTTGGGTTTCACGGCGTGGATTCGGGCAACCACTGGCGAGGGTCGCTTCGACGGAATGGTGGCAGCTCAGTCAATGACTGCAATATCGATGCTCCAGAGGCCGGCAGCGGAGAGCTCTTCGTTGGTGACTGGGACCTTGAGTTTCTGCATTTTTCCTCCTGCAACAGCATGGACGATGACAATCTTACGAACACCTGGCGAATGTTCCGCGATCCCGTCGACTCACCCGGAAATGGCCGTCGTCTTCACCAGGCCACCGGCTTTCATGGATTCATGTGGATTGGGGGGTGCTGTGATGACCAATACGAAGATTTTGCTTCCGACGCCTTCTCGGTCTCTATAAAGGACGCCTGGATGGATAACATGTACGTTACGGGGATCGGTACTAGTTCCGCCACGCAGTGTCCGGTAGCCTACGCGGTCGGGAGGGATAAAGCCGACTGCTTCAACCGAATTCGTAATGAGCGCTACAACAATGTGTTCTCCGATCCCGGCGCGATCGGCTACTACTGCTATTACTACTATGCCGGCTGCGACCCCTCGGGCGAAACAGCTTTCGTTGATCCGAACTGAGGAGGAAAACAACAATGAAATGGACTTCGCATTTGACGCCACTTCTGGTCTTCAACCTGTTCCTGTTGCCCGCTGTGACGATCGAGGCACAGGAAATCTGTCCTGAATTCAAGCAGTTCGCCGAGGAAGCGATGCCGAGACAGGTTGGTGATCGCGAGTGGATGAGCACGGCCTTGAAACCAGAAATCGCTCGACCTCAGCTTGGAGAAGGATTTGACCCCACAAGGGCACAGCGGGTGATCCGGGATCGGCTTTACATGGAAAGTGATGGCAGTAAGCGCGGGACCGATCCATTCACCCGACATGAAAAGCAAACCCACAGAGGTCGTCAGGGCTCAGTCATGCGAATCGATTTGGCCCGTGGCAAGATAGCCTATTTGAACCGCCAGCGTGGCCACGATGCACTATCAGGCAAGGAGAACGAGATTAGCGAAGAGGAGGCGATTGAGATTGCTGCCAACGCTCTCAAGACCTTCGGCGTACCCGTTTCGGAAGTGGACCGGAGGAACCTCGAGACCCGTGTGCTGGTCGCTGCCGGCCGCGACAGCAGGGGTGGGGAACCCACACGGCGCAGGGCTGAGGTCCATGTGAGGGTTCCGCGCCAAGTAGGTAATATTCCCGTATTCGACTCGTTCCTCCGCACAGCGGTAAACGCAAAGGGAGAGATTGCTCGCCTTAGTGTCCAGTGGCCCGATTTTGCTCTTGTGCCGGGACTCATGGTCGAGAACACACTGACGAGGGAGGAAGTGACAGGCCTCCTGCTTGAAAGGCTCGCCGAGAGCCATCTGTGCGGCACCCTCTCCAACCTGGTTCTAAAAATAGCCTATGTCCAGGCAGATCAGCTTGCGGTTTCCAGTACTGAAGCTGATGAAGGAGACAGGGAGAATTCGACGGCGGACCGCGGCTACTTGCCGGCTCTTGTGGTCTACGGGGTTCCGGTTGAGCCGGAGGAGGACTCGGGCGAGATCTCAATGGGAGCGCAACAGTTTGTAATTCCGCTTTTGCAGGCAAAGATCGACCGAGTTAACCGGTGACACGCACGCAATTCCACCCAGAACCCGCGCGAATACTGAGTCGGCGGTCTGGCCTGGCACCTAATTGTGCTAAATACTCTCACAGTTCAGTAATTAGGTGCCAGACTCACTCGTTGAGCCAACATTTATAGACAGTAGAAAACGAATTACGAGCGTGTCACCTATTTCTCAAGCATAACTCAAAGCCCTCGCAAATACTCGATGGCCGATCGGGCACCTCTCTCGATTCCTTCACGATAGACCTTGACGGATGCAAACCCTTCGTAACCGATTTGTTTCAGCGTATCCAGAACCGACCGAAAATCGACATGCCCCGTGCCAAAGAGCGCCCCGTTGCTTTCGCATAAATGAACGTGTCGCAATTCCGGCCCGCAATCGAGGATGGGTTGAGTAAGCGACGCTTCTTCAATATTCATGTGGATCGTGTCGACCATGGGCCGGATCGCAGGCGACCCGATGGTTGCGATGATCTGCCGCACTTCCGCCACTGAATTGTTGAAACCGACCTGCAGATGATTGACCGGCTCGATGACGACCTGCACATTTCTCTTTTCCGCTGCGTCGGCAACCTGCCGCAGGCAGTCGGTGATGCGCCCGTTGGCCACGTCGCGGTCCGGCTCATCACTGCGCAATCCCTGAAGCAAGCCGACCACCAGAATCGCGTCAAACTGTCGAGCCGCGTCCAGATATCCGATCAATCGCTCCACGGTTTTGTGCCGAATCGAGGCATCGGCTGAGCTGAGACAGTATCCATCGTTATAGGCTTCTCCAGTCAAAAACGATGGGACCACCAAACCGAGGTCGTTGATCCATTTCTTCAGGTCCGCCGAATCGACTCCCAGTGGTTCGGTCAAATTCAGCTCAACGCCCTGGTATCCGCATTCCTTTAGAAACGCGAATGTTCTCTGAACTTCGGAATCCGAGCCAAACGACGACAGACGGTCAATGATTATGTAGCTGTAATTCATCGTCGTTGTCTTTTCTCTTTCCAGATCGTATCACACCGTGAGCTATGCTCTAGCTCATGCCTATTACGCCCATCAAAGGAGCATTGAGCGCGACAGCGGTGATCTTGATGACAGCGGTCAGCCCGCTCTCTGCGGGGACAAGCCTGCGTGAGCTCCTGGCGATTGAGCCTGGTCATGTTCGTGCGAACCAGATGTTGGGAAAATTTCTGGCGCAGAGAGGGGAGTTTGATACGGCTATCGAGCACCTTTCCCTGGCCGTACAGTCTATGCCCGACGATTTTGGGGCACGCATTCACCTGGGTGTTGCCTGGTCCATGAAAGGGGATGCCAAGGAAGCGATTCGCCACCTCCGTGAGGCGATCCGAATGAATCCAGGAAGTGCTCTCGCCCACGAAAATCTGGCATGGGTACTGCGCTCTCTGGAGGGAAACATCGAGGAGGCGGTTGCGGAGCATCGGAAAACGCTGGAGCTGAGCCCGAATTGATCCAGTCCCAAGCTCAGCCTGGCCGCCCAGTTCCTCTTCATCGCCGAAGAAGTAACGACTCCCATTCAGAAAAGGCATCGACATCGAGCTGCCTGCTATCGATCGGGAAGGTAACAGGGACCGGGGATTGCCGGATACCTGTCCAAAACGGTCTCGTCGATCTCGATTCCAAGGCCTGGCCCATCGGGCGGCTCGATGTGCCCGTCGACTACCCCGTAGCTCGGTCTGGCCAGGTCCGTGCGAAACGGGTTCACTTTGGCCACGTCGGCCTCGTGAATCAGAGCATTCGGGATCGCAGAGAGCAGATGTGCGTTCCCCGCCGCGCTCAACACGCTGTGGCTGGTGTGCGGCGCCATAGGAATGTGCCAAGCGGCGGCCATGTCAGCGATTTTCTTCACCTCCGTGAGTCCACCCGATTTGGTGAGATCGGCCTGGCAGATGGAAATGGCCCGAGCCTCGAACAGCTCGCGGAAGGCACGACGGGTGTAATGGTTTTCGCCCGCGGCAATCGGAATGCTCGTTCGCTTTCTGAGCTCCTGGTAGGCTGGAATATTATCCGGCGTGAACGGTTCCTCGAGCCAATACACACGGTTCTCTTCGCAGTAGCGAATCACGTCAGGAATATCGAGGATATCGTAGCGGGTCGCCGCGTCCACGGCGATGTCCAGCTCATCGCCGAAAGTTTTTCGGATGTGGCTGACACGCAGTGCGTCGTTCCTGGTCGTGTCGCCGACGCGCATCTTGATCGCCGTGTAGCCCTGCTTCAGGAGGTTGCCGACCTCTTCTTCCAGCTCTGCTGGATCTTTGTATCCCAGGCTCAAACCCCCGGCGTAGGCGCGGATCCTTTTCTTCGAGCCACCCATCAGCCGGTAAATGGGCTGGCCCAGGATCTTACCTTTGAGGTCCCAAAGAGCGTTGTCGAGGCCTGAGAGAGCGATGACGCTGCCCGCACCCAGTCCATGGGTCACAATCTGCTGGCGGTTGAGTTTTTCCCAGATGCCCTCGCTGTCCAGCGGGTCATCGTCGATAATCAGCGAACCCAGTCCTTTCTCGATGATCTCGGCCATCGCCGTCGGGTTCTGGCCGTGGTGTGCCTCTCCGATTCCCACCTCTCCGTCCTCGTTTGTGATGCGAACCAGTACCGTGTCTCGCTTGACGTTCGTGCCCAAACCCATGCGAACGAGATCGCCGGTGAACGGACAGGAATGGGCCGAGGCCGAGATCCTTACAATTTTCGCCACAGTTATTTGATCTAGCCGGGTGTCTTAATCCGCAGATCCCATATGCCCAGCTTACGCACAAGCACGGCTTTGGGGACAAGGGACGGCTGGCCCGCCGCTATCCAGGCTTCCACCTCTTCGCGATGGCCCAGGCGCGGTACTTTTTTGACTCGCCCATCCCCGTCCCAGAAGAACAGGTTCTCCACATCCGCCTGGAAAAGAATATGAGCGGTGCGATAGTACTCTTCAGGAGTGAGGTGGCGGGGATACAGGTTGATGGCCAGTCGGCATTTTGTCCCTTTGACCAGGGAAACAAAGTGAGCTACATCTTCCGGGTAGTTCCTCCAGTCGGGAACATTGTAGTCGTGCTGCTCCGAGGACCGAGAGGTAATGAGGGTATCCATCAACCCCTCCTCGATCCAGGTCTTTAAGTCCATGGCATAAGGGAGATTTTCCTCTTTTCCCATCACGACGGCGGCAATTTCCAGTGGTTTCTCCCGTTTCAGCTCCCGGGAGACCGCATTCATTTCTTCCGCAGCTCGCGCATGAACTGAGTCAGCATCGAAGCGCGGTAGCTGAGCCAGCGAGGGTCCTTCTCATCCAGTTGGCGCGGGTCCCGGCCGTAACGTTCCTGAAAGCCTTTGACCAGAGGCTTTTCGTAAGCCGAGAGAGGAGGACTCCTATTGTAGAGCAGGCACACGCCGTCGATCGGGTACCTGGTGGCCATTTCCCGAAACATTCGAGACCACGAAGCGGCGAGTCTCCGGAAAGGCGAAAGAGACGCGCGGCAACCGCGTCCCATTCCGGTCTACACAAACCAGTTCCGGATGCCGGTCGTAGAATTTTTTCTTAGGGAACAGGTCGAAAGGTGGGGGGGCGACAAAGCTGGCCATCCGGTAGGAAGCATGAAGCTTCAATCCGATTTCGTGGGCGAACTCGGCGGCCACCCGGAGCGGATCGACCCCGTTCTTGTGATAGGCCTTCCAGGTCTGGGCCAACAGGCGATCGAAGTCTCGAGGGTAGACGGGTCTGCCGCCCTCACCCGGCAGTGGCTCAAACAGTTCAGAGAAGTCCAGTGCGATGTCCGAAAAGTAGAGAGAGTAGTCTCCTCCTTCCGCTTCCAAGTAAACACGAGACACGTCGCTGTGGCGTAGAGGCTCAAGGCGGCCGTGGATGTACTCGGCTGAGCCGCTGAGGTTGACGTAGTGGGCATCGGTGTGCATGAAGAGTCGCTTGGTATCGGTCCGACGACGATCGGGCCTTGAGATCCTCAACTTCCCGCTCAGCGAGCGGAATGAGCTTGATGAACCCCACCCAAGCCTGGCGGCCTTGCTCCCACGACGGCCCCGGGGGGGGCCTGCCGAAAAGTGATGTTCTGTCCTGTCAGATCGTCCGTTTTCCAGTAGGTCTCCTGAAGCCAGGTTGCTCGGAGATCTTTTTCACCCTCAGGCGCCGTCAGGGTTGTGTAAGCTGGATCGTGCGTCAGCTTTACCTGGACCCGCATGCTGGGTGCATGAGGCCTTCGGTAAATACCGATGTGGATCTGGTGCCACCCGTTGCGCTCCACCGGATAGATCACCTCCGGGGCGCTGCTTTCCTGAACTGCGATCAACATGGTGCCCTTGAAGGGCTCTGTCTCGTAGTCCAACAGTCTCCAGGTACCGTACTTCCACTTCCGGCTGAGAGACGACTGTGGCTGGCACTTTCCCAGATCAGTCAGGTAGACGGCGGGCTGACTGTCCCCTCCTGCTTCCGAGTGTGCAGCGACTTCAGGCCAGCTTCCGACCCCGCCGTAAAAAACGGCCATGAAGAAAAAGAGAACCCAAAAAGATCGTCTCAACGTCGTCATGTTGCTACTTCCTCAGAATCAAGAGACCAACGAACACAGCGAGTAGAATCGCCTCTGAAGCCAGCAGGCCGTTAATCGTTTGCCGATGTTCGGCTGTGAAGGCAAACAAGTCGACGAAGGCTGTGTAACTGACGAATTGTGATGCAATAGCTAGAAGGAAAAGGATGACCTCCCAGGTTGCTCTTTTCCACAGTCCAACCACGACGGCTGCGTCCGCAGTAGCATACACAACATCCCCAGTCCTCCAGGCAAATATAGGTGACACGCTCGCAATTGTCTCCACAACTCCCATCGATACTGGGTCGACACTCAGGGCTGGCACCTAATTGAGAAAGAATCTCCTTCGGTTCCGCAAACCCAACGGCAATCAACGGCGGCAGCTGAGTACTCCCTTTCATAAATACGGTAGCGTATGCGGATGGGGCTTGCGAGGTGAGGTCGCGAAAAGAGGAGGAGACGATGCAGTGGCATCGTCGACGACGAACGACAAAGAGATCGCCCGCAACCCCCATCCGCCCAAAGGGTTGGGGCGGGACGGGACCATCTCTTTGTTGTTCCTCCTCGCCGATGTCTCGACATCGACTCGTCGTCGCGCCTCGATCTGGTCTCCGTCCCGCTCCCAACATACGTCATCGTATTTCACTACTGTCCGGTTGAGTCAGTTCTTACTTTTGGTAACATCTTGCAAATACCGAGGTTGACTACGAAATCCAAATGTTTCGATATGTTCAACCGCCTCTACACAATGTTGCAAATCTGGTTATGCAATTCACTGCGAACGGTGAGTTAGAAAGCCGCCTTCAGCGTGGGAGGCACCTCAGGTGCCGAACTGCAAGGAGACCAAGGGGCGGGGTTTCGCCGCCCCTTCGGAGCCTGAGGCTCCTCCCACATTCCGAGTTCGTGCCTTCCACCCGATTCTCTGTTGCTTGCCACTCTGTATATCGACACAGCGTTTCCGGAGTGAAGTGAATCACCAGATCTTGCAAATTTTGAGCGTCACGCTTTTGGAGAGAATCCTGCTTTCTCAGGTACTTATAGAAACGAACTACAAATATGAAAGGGTCGAAGTTCATAACCAGCTGGTTTTATTCGACTTATAACCGGACAGTCGTGACCGTATTTATGAAAGGGAGTACTCAGTCTGACCGAATTAGGTGCCAGTCCCACCCATAAAGCCAGCGTTCACAGGCATTAGAGAACGAATTGCGTGCGTGTCACCTATTCTTATGGCCCAGGATCGGGTGAGGCCGGTAAGAGGCCTCGAGTTCCTTGATCTCATCTTCGGTGAGGTCGATTTCCAGAGCAGCTACGGCGTCTTCGATATGGGCAACCTTGGAAGCTCCGACGACAGGAGCGACCACCCCGGGTACGGAAAGCAGCCAGGCAAGTGCGATCTGGGCCGGCGCTCGGCCCCGCTGGTGACTGATCTCGAGAAGCGCATCCAATACCTGGTAGTCAACCTCTTCGTAATAGAGTGTGTCGGCCAGCCGGTCGTTCTTCGAGCGCTCGGTAGGCCGCGGGTTCTCTCGGGAACGGGTGCCGGTAAGAAATCCTCGGGCCAGCGGACTCCATGGGAGAACGCCAACCCCCTGGTCGCAGCACAGCGGGATCATCTCCCGCTCCTCCTCCCGGTAGATAAGGTTGTAATGGTTTTGCATGGAAATGAATCGGTTCCAGCCGTTCTCCCCGGCGGCGAAAAGCATCTGTTGGAATTGCCAGGCCGCCATGCTGCTTGCGCCCAAGTAGCGCACCTTGCCGGACACGACCAGGGAATCGAGGGCCTCGAGTGTTTCTTCGATGGGCACCTTCGGGTCAAACCGATGGATCTGATAGAGGTCGATATGCTCCAGCCCAAGGCGCTCCAGCGAATCATCACAAGCGGCGATGATATGCTTTCGGGAAAGTCCCTGGCGTTGTGGGTCGTCCCCGATTTGGAAATACACCTTGCTCGCCAGGACATAGTCGCTACGGTTCGCAAGCTCCCACAACAAAGCACCGGTTACTTTCTCGCTGACCCCGTTGGAATACATATCGGCGGTGTCGAAAAAGTTGACTCCGAGTACTAATGCTCGTTCAAAGTGAGGTCGAGCTCCTTCCCGGTCGAGGATCCAGGAACGCCATCCCGGGTCACCGTAGGTAAGACACCCGAGCGCAAGGCGAGACACTTCCAGGTCCGAGGGTCCCAGCCGCATAGTCTTCATGGCCATACTATACTTCGAACCACCAGCCGGAGCGATCGAAACCCAAAACGAGACGCAGTGATGACCCACCCGGATTATGTATTCCGCTATTTCCACAAGTACACGCCTCCACGCCCGCTGCCCAAGATCGAGGCGAACCTCAAGCGGATCGAGAAGGAGATCGCCGAGATGGTCGACGAGGTGACCACGTGACGAACAGCAGGCAGGTCACAGACTGGGCTGTTGGAACAATGGCCAGACTTTCTGGGAGGCGTCTTTCAGAATATCTGCACCACAGAGATTCTGGAGTCCGATGGCTTCGGAAGATACCTTCTCACTGGAACATCAAGCGCCTCAAGTACTGTGTGCACCTTATCAATGCGAAGGTTGACGGGCGTGAATCGGATCTCCCGTACACGGGTTTAGAGCACATCGAGTCTTGGACAGGAAAAAGAATTCCTTCAGATGGTTCAGCCACCAGCGAGGGACAATCAAGCCTCTTTCGCCCCGGTGATGTCCTCTTTGGAAAGCTTCGTCCCTACCTCGCGAAAGTTTTGCGTGCGCACGAGGAAGGCATTTGCACAGGTGAACTGCTTGTCCTTGAGCCAAGGTCAGTGACACAGGCTTTTCTCTTCTACTATATGGCATCAATCGACATTCCTCATATCAACTTCGGAAGGACCTTTTCCGGTCTCCCCAGTGAATGACCACAACTTATCAGACCGCCAACCTTGCCTCAAGTGGTCTTTGGTCCTCTGTCCATCAAAAGCGCCTCTGATCCCTCGGTTTCCCAGGTGGCTTTTGGTCAAAAACCTGATCAATAGAGACACCTCCAGCGGTTCAATCAGAAACCCTCGGCGCTAGGCTGTCATCCATCTCAATCGATCAATCCGAGACAACAGCCCGGCCCATATATCCTTGCTTACCGCTACCTCCGCCATCTGAAACGTGACGATCCGGCTATGGCGGATCACCTTCGCTCCGATCTTGATCAGTTTGGTCAACAGGCTGCGAAGGGACCAATGTTTGATTTTTCTGGGAAGGACCAGCCGCCGTAGAAAATTGCCCAGGTTGCAGGTCAAGACAAACAGAGCCAACCTCACCTGATTCGGGACAAAGCGCTGGCAGGACAGGCGAGTCCAGTGCAACGCATAGGGGATTACATACCTAACTAGCCAAAATTGTCAGGGTTTTCTAGTATAATACTAGCCATGATGGAAACACGGAAAACGAAGAAAGCCCCAGGAAAATCCCATAGAAAGGGGCTCACGGTTATTGAGTTATTCAAGATATTCCCAGATGACAAGATGGCTGAGAGGTGGTTTGAGGATCAGCGATGGCCGAATGGCCGGTGCTGCCCTGATTGCGGATCGCTCAACACGGCAAAAGTGAAGGACAGGAAACCAATGCCTTACCGTTGCAAGGATTGCCGACAACACTTCAGCGTCTGCAAGGGAACCGTCATGCAGTCTTCCAAGCTCGGCTATCAGAAGTGGGCGATCGGACTCTACATGATGGCCACAGGGTTAAAAGGCGTGTCAAGCATGAAGGCATACCGTGAACTGGGTATTACCCAAAAAACGGCCTGGTATCTCACCCAGCGCATCCGCGAGGGGTTCTTTGGAGAGCCTACGGGACTGGCCGGTCCGGTCGAAATCGATGAAACGTACATGGGTGGTCGCCGGAAGAATATGCCCAAGGCCAAGCGCGAGAAGATGGAGGGCCGGGGACCTGCGGGAAAGACGGCTGTAGTCGGGATCAAAGACCGAAAGACCAAGCTCGTTTCGGCCAAGGTGGTCCCGGATACGAAAGGGGAAACCCTCTTGAAGTTCGTCAAAGATACGGTCATTCCTGGAGCAAAGGTCTACACGGACGATTCCACTTCCTACTCGGCAATGGAAGGGTTCGAGCATGATTCCGTTAACCACTCAGCCCTGGAGTACGTCAGAGGCTATGTCCACACCAACGGCATCGAAAGCCTGTGGAGCATGCTGAAGCGAGGCTATGTCGGAACCTATCACAAGATGAGCGCCAAGCACCTGCATCGGTATGTTCGAGAATTTGCCGGACGCCAGAACATACGGGAGTTCGACACCCTGACACAAATGCCGCTCATTGCGAAGGGGATGGACGGGAAAAGGTTGCGCTATCGGGATCTGGTGGGGTAGTCCATTATTCTCAAATATCCTGTAAGACTTTAATATACAACGTCTTACCTGACTAAGTTACAGCCCACACCATGCAATAAGTAGACTTATGGACACATTCCTAGCATATAATTGGCTTGTTGTCAATTTTTCGACCAAATGAAGGAAGGGAAGTGAAGGGGCATGGAACTTAAATTCAACGAGAAAAAAGCGACCCAGGCGGCAGCATTTCTTCTCAACCTAGCTGGTAAGAAATTGAACTACATGGTTCTTATCAAAGACTTGTACTTGACTGATAGAAAGGCACTTGAGAATTGGGGCAAAACAGTAACAAATGACAAATTTTACTCTATGAAATATGGTCCTGTTTTGAGCAACATCTTAGATCTGATCAACGAACCGATGCCCGATAATACCAGATACTGGAATAATTTTATCTCGCCGCCATCCAATTACGACGTAACGCTCATAACAGATCCAGGTACTGATCAATTATCTGCAGCCGAGGAAAAGTTGCTTGGTGAGACATTTGAAAAGTACCGGGATTACCAGAACCAGCCTTTCGATTTCGTAGAAAGACTGCACTCAGATTTACCTGAATGGGAACCCCTAGACCAAGGCCGAAGTCAAATTACTATTCGCTCAATTCTCTTAGCTGCCCATAAGTCTCCCGATGAAATAAACGAGATCGAAAATGATCTTAAGAGCAGCCGGTTTGTGCACTCCATGTTTGGAGTTGACGAGGATTGACTGTTGTTAGAACTGGGCGACACGTTCCTGCTCCCACGCGACACAAACAAAGTCTCACATCTTTGGATTGTTATAACCGAATCCGAAGAAATGGGGAAGGCTGTGTGTGTGAACGTTTCCAGTTCTAGCTCCTCCTTCTGTGACGAGACGGTAGTTCTTCAACCAGGCGACCATCCATTCATTTCTAAAAAGTCTGTGATTCGATATATGGACGCCAAAGTACTTGATCTGAAAGAAGTGGATAAAGCTATAAAGGGGTGCTTTCATTTTACGTGTGTAAAGAAAGAGAAATGTGAGCACGAACTTCTTAAGAAAATTCAAGAAGGCCTGCTCGAATCACAGCACACAAGCAAGCACATTCAGGATAGACTCAGACATCAAATATAAGGAGGGACAATGAAGGGAGCTGAGCCGAAGGAGAAGCCGAAACGAGGCCAACCAGTCAAGCGGACGATGCCAGAACCCACCCCCGAGACGGCAGAGAACATCTCCAAAACGCCCAAAGGAGGCCGCCCCTCCAAGCCGATCCAAAAGATCGACGCCACGCCGGAGGAAATCGCTCGCCGGATCTTTGAAAATGCGAAGCCTCCAGATCCGTCTATTCGAGTCAGGAATAAGCCGGACTAACAGGGGTTTGGCTAGTTAGGTATGTAATCCCCTTTCTCTTAGCATCGTTGCTCCAGGTTCCCGCAGTTCAACATGAGAGCCCAGATCAAGCTCACGCCACCTCTATGCCGGGTGCCACCTGACCAGTAGACAGGTTTCCGCCAGATTCGTCCCGGGGCAACACCAACTCCCCGGTTTCGACACCATCTCGTCCTTTCGGCACTTGAACGGTGGTTCACTTGTGTTCGTCTTCCTGATCCACACCTGATGCTTCTAGAGCACCTTTTCCGTAACGCTTACGACCGCGGCTTTTAACCACAGCCACTTACGGTGGTTTGCAACCTGCTCCTGCAAGCCGGTTGCTGCGGCACACTGACGATGAAACCCACCCTCGGAAGGAGTTCTCCGCGATGCCACTCGACCTTGGCAATCACCCGGCGAGGCCGGTCCCAACTGGCGGCTTGATATTGGAAATCGGCGAACCAAACGATAGGCTTTCGGGGCGGACGGCCCACAGGCCGGGTAAGCAGGTGTTCAATCTCCGCCTGAAGCACCTCGTTGGCAGGAAGCCGGATGGCATACAAAAAGCCCTTCTCCTCCAAGTATTCATAAACGTCCGGCTTGGCAAAGGCAGCATCCCCACGAAAGTATTTGCGGACTGTTTTCTTCTCGTAGCGAGCCACGATTGGTTCCAGCATCTCCTTCCAACCATCCGCGCTGTGAACATTGCCGGGCCGAAGCATTGCACCTTCGCAATCTCCGAACTGGTTGAAACAGAACAGGGGATGGTAGCAAGTACATCGGAAATGGCCGTTGTAGGCAGAGGCTTCCTGCTCGCCATGGACAGGACTGGCTGAGCTGTCCATATCCAGAATGATGCGTCGATGAGTTGTTTTCTCCAGCGCTCTTTCTACCCATCGGCCATTAACTTCCGAAAGGGCTTTGAGGTTCCCCTGGACGGACAGCATCTCGGTCTCAAATCGACCCATGGTGTTGGCGCTGGCGGCCTTCTTCTTGTCCATCTTCTTCCCGGTGATCCTCCGCATAGTCGGATCCACCGATAGACGATGGGCATCGTTGACATCTTCATAGCCAGCCAGTCGACTGTATACCGATTGGCGCAGCAACGACGCCAGGTCGTGCTGGATGTTACGCCCTGTCCGCGAATCGAGAAAAACGGAGGGAACACTATCGAATAACACCAACGCTTCGTCCAAATCACGATAGGCGAGAAGCCCAGCATCCGAGGTGACCTTAGCCCCATGAAATTCAAGCCTCAAACTGCCATCAAAACCGGCCTTCAAACCTTCACCCTTTGGGTCAGCCATTTCTTGCTCCCTTTATGCTCTATATCTACTTTGATTATAGTAGTTTACATCGATTAAGGCAAGCAATCTTGGTGTCCTATATGGTGAATGGGGGTCAAGGAGAAGCCCCGCGAAACGGCTAAAATCGCCCCCGCTCCTCCTCGGTGGGGACATAGGCGTCGGCGAATAAATTTGGAGCGAGCTCGATCGGTCCGCAAAACTTTTGGTTGGGCACGCTAGGAAGTGGGATCACTTGCAGGGCTTGTAACGGCATGACGCCGACAACCAATCGGTCTCCATCAGTGGTGGTATCGGAGATATAGTAGGCTAGGAGCTTGTCCGAGTAATCCGAATATCGACGGGGTGATTGTCTACGATAGTAGGCGATATGGGCAAGAAATTTCGAGAATGGAACGTAGAGCAGAGGTGGCTTTTACCGGCGTCGATTTTGGATTTCGTGGCGGAAGGACACCTGGCGCATTTCGTCCGGGATACGGTGAGAGGATCGCTGGATTTAAGTGAGATCCTGGGGGAATACGAAGAAGAGCGAGGCTACCCGCCTTATCATCCGGTGATGATGACAGCGTTGTTGCTGTATGGGTACTGCCGGGGAGTGTATTCGTCGCGCAGGCTGGCGAAAGGTTGCGAAGAGCGAGTGGACTTCATGGCAGTAACGGGGATGCAGAAGCCGGACTTTCGAACCATAAGTGATTTTCGCAAGCGGCACCTGAAGGCGTTATCGGCACTTTTCGGACAAGTGCTGGGATTGTGTCAGAAGGCGGGTTTGGTGAAGCTGGGGCATGTGGCCTTGGATGGGACGAAAGTGCGAGCCAATGCCAGTAAGCACAAGGCGATGAGCTATCGGCGGATGAAAGCAGCGGAGATCGATTATCAAGCGGTGGTGGAGGAGTGGTTTCGAGAGGCAGAGGCGATTGATGCAGCTGAGGATGAGGAGTATGGAGCGGATCGACGAGGGGATGAATTGCCGGAGTGGGTCAAGGATAAAAAGAAGCGGTTGGAGAAGATCCGAGAAGCGAAGGCAGCGTTAGAAGCAGAAGCTCGAGAGAAGGCAGTGGCTGAGGAGAAGAAAGAATGCAAACCCAAGTATCGAGGAGGTCGTAAAAGGAGGTATCCAAGAGGAGTGCCGAGAGCGCAGGCGCAGCAGAATTTTACCGACCCGGAGAGTCGGATTATGAAGACATCGGAAGGTTTTCAGCAGTGCTATAACGCACAAGCTGCTGTGGATGCCGACAGCCAGGTGATCGTGGCCCAAGGGCTGACGAATGCGGCCACGGATCGTCACCAACTCATCCCTCTGGTGGATGAAATACGACGCCAAACGGGCCGAGATCCCATGGAGATCTCAGCCGACACCGATTACTGCTGGGAAGAGCCTTTGGCAGAGTTGCAAAGGCGAAAGATTCGAGGATATGTTGCCACGGGCAAGGTCAAACACAGTGAAACGGCTCTCCAGCCGCGCATGAAGATCCGGAAGAACGCTGCCTTAGAACAGATGCATCAAAGATTGAAGCGAGCCGGGCGTCGCAGTCGCTACCGGTTACGCAAGCAGACGGTCGAGCCGGTCTTTGGCCAAATCAAATCCGCCCGGGGTTTCCGCCAATTTCTGCTGCGCAGCCTGGAAAAGGTGCAAACCGAGTGGAGTATGCTCTGCACCGCTCACAATCTCTTGAAGTTGGCAACGGCAAACCGCTAAGAGTTGCCCGGGGTGAGTTCAGGCTCAGACACAAGGAGTCGGAAGTAGGAGCGTTAATCGCTAATAACCCGAAAACCGTACTCGGACAGGCTCCTAGGGAGAAGGGGATGATATTGGTTGGGAATTGAGCGCAGGTAGTCGTCGTACTACTCATCACCGAAAACGAGCGGGAGGCGCTATTCGTCACAGGTGGACGAGCTCCGGCCGGGGTGAAACCGACATGCGTAGGCGAAGTACCAGGCATTACAGTTTTGAAAGGTTGAGCCCACGCCGCGGTAGTACCCAGCACTACCAGCAATCCTAAGAAGCCTAAGCGTGGCGCTGTTCTAAATCGTGTCATCCTCCCCCCATTCGCGTAGTATCTGAGTGGCGAGTGAAGAGTGCAAGAAGTCTTGGTATTTCCAAGACTTTTGAGCCAAGAGAGCCAGGTACTCTGGGTGTTTGAGGGAGTCGTCCCCGCTGTCAGCCGTCCTCTTTTCACCCGAAGTGAAAATCTCAGGCATAGACTATAAGGCCAGGGTAGTCCTAACTGGCTCGAAAAGCGAGGACATCACTGCTCATTCTGATCTCCGCACGGGCTTTTCCACCTGAGGCCAGATGCATGGCCACCAAACCCCACGGTTCACCGAAACGCTCCTTGGTTTTCTCCGCGACCGAGCTTAGCTGCTGAGCGAGATTTTCACGTCGTCGCTGAAACTCCTCATCGTTAGGGTCTCGGTTGGCATCACCAGCCAGGAATCGGTCCATTTCTTCAAGCGTTTCACCCGCCTCCCGCATCGTTTTCGCCCACCAGGAAATGAGCGTGTAATCCCCGGCAAGCATTGCGATCCGGCCAGAATCCAAACCCGGGAAAAGCCGCCTGAAGCCGGGTTGCCCGGCTTTTTTCATCTTTTGCCAATTCTCATCCTGAAGAATCACTCGTCGGTACTCATGTGGGTCACCTGCCTGAATGAGCAACCCAAGGGCTTGCCTGCCCAGCCGTTCAAACTCGGCTTGGGAACGTGCTCGCCCGTCTTTCACGAACAAAGAACGAGCGGTTGCATCATCGTACCTCGCCTCGGCCAAAAACAAACTTCTACCGAAGTGAACCACATTTGCGAGCTTAGATTCCTTGTCCGCTTTTGCAAGCAAGCCCAATGCTTCGGCAACTTCAAGGTTATCTTTCATGGTCTGCCGGTTGGTTCTTACACGCAATTCGAAAGGGGATTATATACGAAAGTAGCGAAACACCCTGCCATCAACGCTTCCGCTTCGGCATGACACGGAGAATTTTTGCTGGCGATACTAATGCCTTGATTGCGTCCTTGAGCGTCCCTTCCAGTCGCAGGTCGTCTTTCAGTTCCCGAGCGTTTGGCTGATAGGACGAATGGGGAACTTCGACTGTCCGTGGTTTGTCTTGTCTCTTCTCCTTCTTCATGATGCCCAGCTCCCTCCATCCGACTCCATCGTCAGTCCATTCAACAGGGTTTCCTTTCGTGCATTTGACTGTTCAATCTTCTGTTCGTAGGTTCTGATCCTGGCTTCTTCGCGCTCCATTGCCAAGACCAGTTCTTTCTGAACACGGCGTGAAGGCACAGGGATAAGCACTTCGGAAAGTCTCGCCTTGCTCGACGTTTTCCCCTTCGCAGCTTTCCGAGTTCCCAACCCGTCGAGCTTTGGGATCACGTAATACAGATACTTCGGGATGATACGATTGTCCTTCGGGATCAGAGCCGCAATCGCTTCATTTGTATATAAGTCAGCACCGGCAATCGCCATCTTTCCGACGGATAGTTTAAAACTCAACAAGACCGTACCTTCCGGAATCAGTTTCACGCTCGAACTCTCAACGCCTTCATTGGAAAGTTTTTCTTCTGTCTCAGCGATAGGCAATCCCTTCGATTTCGAAATGTCACCGATCTTGACCCACAGATGAGTCCCGCTGAAAAACTGTTTTTTTGTTCGAGACGGCGTTCCACCAATTACGAGATTGCACAAACCGAGCTCCCCCCAAGAGGCACCCACCCGGATTTTTCGTATGTCTTGCGGTACTCATCGGCTGTGAGCTTATGTCCATGCGAACGAATTGCCTCAATCTCCACGGAAAATGACCTGTCAGAGCTAGATTTGTCTTCCCACAATTGCCGCAACAATGGGATGTCATTCTCCTTTATGGGAAGTCGGCCAGTGAGCCGATGTGTCTTGGAAAACCCATCTTCCTGAACGTCGAAAAACCAGACCTTTTTAGTCGGCCGCCCTTTTTCGAATACTAGTATGCTGGTCGGTTGGCCGGTATACGGACGAAATGCGTACTCATGGAGACTGATGACTGCTTTGAGGTCGCACGTCTCTATGAGGATTCGACGAACCTTCTCCCACTGAACCGTTTCATCGAATAGCAGACCCTCCGGCAAAGTTTTCGGGCAAATCTTTCAAACGCAGGTTGCCTATCTGTGAAAGATCAAGCTCTGAGAATTTGAGCTGACTCAGGTTACTGAAGGCCTCCGCAAGAGCGGATTCGGGACGAATTTCAACGTCAAGATTGAATCCAAAGTCGTCGGTAAGTTTCATCCGGGGCATATGCGTTATCGAAGTTCCAGGTTCCAGGTTCGTTGATACTAAACCAATCGGTTCTTCGTCCACAAGTTTTGCTGTTTCCAAAACTCCTTTCTTACATCCGCGTGAGTATCCGGCGGTAAACCTCCCCTCGTGGCGAGGTGGTTCAGCTCCTGATTTTTCACAATGCCGAGTCCCAACCTGGAACCTGGAACTTGGAACCTGGAACGGTGAAAGGGATATGTGAGGCGTATTTCTGAAACGGTGTACGAGTGGTTCCTGGAAAGGGCTTTCAGAACCGCGGACGGCGGAGTGTTTGACACCCACCGCTGGCGCCTTTATCTTAGAGTAGAGGTAGAGTTCTTTCAGGCCTCAAAGGAGTTACGACTTGGCCCGTGGTTCGGCACTCCAGGCTCGACGAGCCCCTCTCTTGGTCGGATTTGCAGTAGCTCTGCTGGTAGCGGCACCGGTCTGGGCCCAGTCGGGTGCTGAAGAGACAGAAATCAAGAACCTTTCTGCCCGAGAGGCGGGAAGCAGGTTGTTTACCGATCAGATCCGGCCCTTGTTTGAGGCGAAATGCCTCGCTTGCCACACAGGTGTCTCCAAGCAGGGGGAACTCGACCTGAGTACACGCGGGGGGCTGCTGAAGGGTGGCAGCAGCGGTCCGGCCATTGTGCCCGGGGATGCCCGGGCCAGCCTGTTCTACAAGCGGATCACTCACCAAGAGAAGCCTGCCATGCCACTGCAGGGCGAAAAATTGCCCAAGGAGGTCGTGGCGCTCGTTGCCCTGTGGATCGACTTGGGCGCCCCGTTCGATTCACCAGCACCTAAAGAGAGAGACTTGCTGGTCGGCGTCTCCACCACACGAGCAAGCCGCGCCTCCGGTAAGCAGCTCTTTGAGGAGATCCGTCCAGCGCTTCAAAAAAACTGTCTCCTCTGCCATGGCGGAAAGTTCCGACAAGCCGGCCTGGATCTGTCCACCCGAGAGACCCTGTTGCGTGGCAGCGAGCAGCATGGTCCCGTGGTTGTGCCGGGTGATGCGGCAGCAAGCTTATTGATAAAGAAGATCCGTCACCAGCATGAGCCGGGGATGCCCTATCAGGGGGAAAAGCTGCCGGACGAGGTGATCGGAAAGATCGCGGCCTGGGTCGAGGCTGGAAGTCCTTACCTTGAGGCTCTGGAGATGGCCGACGATGCCCAGCTGAGCCAGCTCCTTCCTGGGAGCGATCACTGGGCGTACCAGCCGCCGCAAAGGCCTGCACTGCCTCGGGTGAAGAGCCATGCCTGGATTCGCAACCCCGTCGACGCGTTTCTGGCAGCATCGCACGAAGAACGGAATCTGAAACCTATGCCCCAAGCCGACCGGCGCACCTTGCTTCGACGCGCTTATTTGGATCTGACTGGCCTGCCACCGACGCCGGACGAGATACAGGAGTTCCTGAACGATCGCTCTGACAACGCTTATGAGACGACAGTCGAGCGATTACTTGCCAGCCCACAGTACGGCGAGCGCTGGGGTCGGCACTGGATGGACGTCTGGCGTTACAGCGATTGGTATGGCCTGCGCGGAGCTGCTCTTGTTCAGAACAGTCAGCGGCACCTCTGGCACTGGCGCGATTGGATCATCGAATCTCTCAACGAGGACAAAGGCTACGACCGGATGATCCGGGAGATGCTGGCCGGTGATGAGCTCGCACCCACCGACTCCAAGAACCTGCGGGCAACCGGCTACCTGGTCCGGAGCTTTTTCCGTTTTAATCGTAACGCCTGGCTCAGAGAGACGGTCGAGCATACTGCAGCAGGATTCCTTGCCATGACCCTCAAGTGCGCCCGCTGCCACGACCACAAATACGACCCCATCAGCCAGAAAGAGTACTACCGTTTCCGGGCCTTCTTTGAACCCCACGATGTTCGAACCGATCCGTTGCCCGGACAGCCGGCGTTTCTTTCAGAGGCAACTCAACCGGTTCAATACTTGTGGAAATCCGGTGTGCCTCGCGTATTCGATTCTGAACCTCGAGATCCCGGCGAGGAAGGCCCGACGATCTACGCCGAAACCTATCGTTTCATCCGTGGAGACGCAAAGCATCCTGACAAGGAGAATCCGCTCTCGCCTGCTGTCCCGGAGATCCTCGGGGAGTTGAAAGAAACGATCGAACCGGTTGAGTTGCCCCTGGAAGCCTACTATCCCTGGGTCCAGCCCTTCGTTGGGCGGGACCTGCTCGAGCAGGCAGAACAAGAGATCATCAAGGCGGAAGCCGAGCTTGCCCAGGCTCGGCAGGAGGTTTCCGTTGCCGCGAGGCGTGTCGCCGCACAGCAGAATGAAGACACCCGCAAAGAGGCGAGAGAGAGCTTCGAAAGAGAACTCAAGCCAATCTTTGTCAAGCATTGCATCGTCTGCCACGGTGACGACTTCGCACGCAACGAGTTTCGCGTGGTGAGCTTCGAGTGGCTTCTCGAAGGAGGGATCGAGAACGGGCCCGCAGTCATTGCAGGCAAGAGCGCCAGGAGTCCGATCATCCAGCGGCTGCGTGGAAAAATCGAGCCTCGTATGCCCGCCGAAGCGGTTCCCCTGCCCGAAGAGACCATCGAGCGCATCGCGAGGTGGATCGACCGGTTGCCGCCGGAAGACTCCAAGGTGGCCTTGCGCAAGGCACGGGAAGCGGTTGCGCTCGCTGAGAAAAAGCTGGCCTGGAGAAAGGCCGATCTACCGGCGTTGCAAGCCCGCATTGCCGCGGATCAAGCCAGATTTGCAAGTCCGCTCAACCCGAAAGCTCAGGATTTCGCCCGGGTAGCACGGGAAGCGGAGCGAGCCGCCGGGCTGCGCAAGGCCGAGATGAACCTTCTGGATGCGCAGCTGAAGCTGGCTGCTGCCCTTCAGGAGTCTCCCGCGGAGAGTGACAATGCCAGGAAGACTCAGGAAAAGAGAGTCACACTTGCGACTGCCCAGCTCCAGGCTGCCCAGGAGGCGCTGGGTAAGGCCAAAGACGAATATTCGCCGATCGGCCGGCTGTACCCGAAGACGAGTACCGGCCGTCGTACTGCCCTGGCTCGCTGGATCTCCGGCAGGGATAACCCGCTCACGGCTCGTGTGGCCATCAATCACATCTGGTTGCGCCATTTTGGAGAGCCGCTTGTGCAGTCCGTTGATGACTTTGGCCTGAGAGCCGGGCCGCCCTCTCATCCCGCATTGTTGGACTGGCTCGCTGTCGAGTTCATGGAAAACAACTGGAGCATGAAACACATTCATCGCCTGATGGTCACCAGCAGTGCCTACCGCATGCAGTCCTGGCCGAGTGAGCTGAACCATCCAAACCTCTCTGTCGACTCCGAGAATAACTATCTGTGGCGCATGAATCCGCGCCGCATGGAAGCTGAAACTGTACGCGACAGCTTGCTATCTGTGGCGGGAGAGTTGGATCTGACTATCGGTGGGCCCGAGTTGGATCACTACACGGGTCAGACCTCCCGTCGGCGCAGCCTGTATTTCACGCACACACCCAACGAGAACATGCTGTTTCTGAAGCTCTTCGACTCGGCTGACCCTGTCGCCTGCTACCGGCGTTATGAGAGCATCGTGCCACAGCAGGCACTCGCCTTGTCGAACAGCGAGATGAGTTTCACCCAGTCACAACTGCTTGCCCGCAAGATTTCCGAAAAGGTGGGCGATGACTCTGGGAAATTCGTGTCCGGCGCCTTCGAAAGAGTTCTGGGCAGGCCGCCTTCGACCGAGGAAGAGGCCGAAAGCGTGAGATTTCTTCAACAACAAGCTCGTCTTTTTAAGAATCCCTCAAAGCTCACCAGATTCGAGTCAGGCAAGCGTAGCGCGCTGCCTCCGGCAACAGCTCCTCTTCTGAGAGCCCGGCAAAGCTTCGTGCACGTGCTCATCAATCGAAACGAGTTTGTCACGATTCGGTAGGGTTGGATCGTCGGCAGCCTCGTGGTAAAATCGGCTTCCAAGGGCGCCGCCTCGAAGGAGAGGAAGCCGCCCTGTCTGGATAGACGAAAGAGGGAACGTTTCATGAAGAGAAGGGAGTTGTTATCGGGCTCGTGCTGTGGGAACGTTCACCGGAGGACCTTCCTTTCTGATCTGGGTATGGGCGTGACGGGTATGGCGCTCGGTGCCATGCTTTACAGGGATGGCATCGCCAGGCCGGGGATGGGGGAGGCGGTGTGGACGCTGCCCGACGGCATGCCTCACTTTGCCCCCAAGGCCAAGAGTGTTATTTGGCTGTTTATGCAGGGCGGCGCCAGCCAGATGGAAACCTTCGATCCCAAGCCGGCCCTCAACAAGTACGCGGGGATGACGATCGAGGAAACGCCCTTCAGGCACGTTCTTGACTCGAAGCACAACGAGAATACAGTCCAGGCCAAAGAAAACGTGCGCGATCTTCATACAAAACTTCTCCCTCTCCAGGTGGGCTTCCAGAAACGAGGCCAGAGCGGCATCGAAGTGACCGACTGGTGGCCGCACGTGAGCGAGTGCATCGACGACATCTCCGTCATACGCTCCATGTGGACCACCGATAACAATCATGCCGCTCAAACGCAGTTTCACACCGGACGACACATGTTCGAGGGCGTCTTCCCGTCCATCGGCTCCTGGGTGCACTATGGACTCGGTTCGTTGAACGACAACCTGCCGCAGTTTGTCGTCCTGGGAGGAAAGATCCTGCCCCACGACGGGGGACCCGCGGGTGTTTCCGCTGACTATCTCGGACCTCAGCACAACGGGATTACCATCGACGTCGACCCGGCGAATCCTCTTCCTTTCTCTTTCCCCGTTGAGGGTATCTACAAAGAGGAGCAAGAAGCCGAGTTCGCGCTGCTGCGGCGCTTCAATGAGATGGAGGCCGTGCAGTATCCCCGGGATCCGGCCATGCTGGCTCGCATCAAGGCCTATGAGCTCGCTTTCCGGATGCAGACGTCCGTTCCAGACCTGTTCAGGTTTTCCGAGGAAAACTCCGTTACTCAGCGACTCTATGGACTGGACAACGAAGTCACCCGGCCTTTCGGGGAGATTTGCCTGACAGCCCGCCGTCTTGTCGAGCGTGGGGTGCGCTTTGTAGAGGTTATTCATGGTTATGCGACCGACACACTCGGTTGGGATGCCCACTTTTTCTTGAAAAAGCTTCATGGTCGGACCTGTTCTGAGGTGGACAGACCCATCGCCGGATTGCTGAAGGATCTCAAACAGAGAGGCCTGCTTGACGAGACGCTGGTGGTTTGGGGTACGGAGTTCGGCCGCACTCCTGGTGTGCAGGGCAAGACCGAAGGGCGCGACCACCATCCTCTGGCGTTTAGCTGCTGGATGGCCGGGGGAGGCATCAAGGGCGGCGTCCTGCACGGCGCCACCGACGAACTAGGCTACCATGCAGTGGAAAACCGTCACTACGTCACCGATATTCACGCCACGGTCCTGCATCAGCTGGGATTAGACCCTCGCCGTCTGGATGTTCCCGGTCACAAACGGCTGGAAATCGATTACGGCAAACCCATTCACGAGATCATCACCTAGGCGGTACACTCTGGGTAACGCCGCTGTCCCGGCGGCTGCCGGGATGGCCAAATGGTTCACCTTTACCTATGATCCGGCGCTCTTAATTTTGCCCAGTGGGAACCTTCATGAACTGTCCGATCTGCGGTCTCGAAAACCCTGCCTCCGCCCTGCGATGCGACTGTGGTTTCCTTTTTGAGAAAGGCCCCGCAGAAGCAGGGAAGGCATCAGCACAAGGGCTCCCAACTGATCCCGTCTCTGAAAAGATCAGGCGAGCTGAAGATCGGCTCTCCGAGCTGAACGATCAACTGGAAGGCTTGGGTTCCCGCTTTGATGAGCTTGGCAGGGAACTAAACCAGTTAAGGAACGCAGTTGCCCCTTCCATACCGCCTGAGGCTCCTGCACCGCCGCCTGTCTCCACAGGTACTTCACTCCCCAGAAAAACACCGTTACGGCAACTGATCCACACATCTCCGGAGCTGGAAGCCCTGATTGGCGGGAACTGGCTGCTGAAAATCGGAATTGCAGCCATCGTGCTGGGCGCACTCTACTTTCTCAAGTACGCATTCGAGAACCAGTGGATTGGGGACACCGGCCGCGTTCTGATTGGAGTATTTTCGGGCCTGGGACTTCTCTACGGCGGCGAGGTGTTTCAGAAAAAGGGCTATCCGGTCTACGGACAGACGCTGGCCGGAGGTGGGATCTCCATCCTCTACCTTTCCATTTATGCCGCATTCAACTTCTACGCTCTTCTCCCCCAGCTTCCCGCACTCCTGCTGATGGCGCTGATCACCGCAGTGTGCTGTCTTTTATCAGCCCGTTCTGTCAGCAAGACCCTTGCCGTCCTCGGTCTCCTCGGTGGTCTACTCACTCCCTACTGGCTCAGTACGGGCGCGAGCAGCCAGGTAGGTCTCCTCACCTACCTCCTGATTCTCAATCTTGGGATCGGCTTGCTGGCCCTCCACCAAAGCTGGCTCTTTCTCAACGCGGTAAGCTTTGCCGGGACGTCCCTCCTGTTCCTTGACTGGGCCGCCCGTTTTTACACCCGAGAGTCGCTCTGGACGACAGAGATCTTCCTGGTCCTCTTTGCCATTCTTTATGTCTTCCTCGCCCAACGCATGCGTGCCGAGCTGGAGAAAACAGAAAGCCCGCATACAGTATTTGGCGGAACTCATGACAGCCGCCGTCGTGGTGATCTTTTTTGCCTCGAGCCAAGCCATCCTGGCTCACAATGCAGCCTACTACTGGGGATTCCTTCTGGTCTTCGATGGGCTGGCGCTGGCCGCCACTGTCAGAATCAAGTCAAACTGGATCGCTCCGGGTGTCCTTCTTTTGAACATGCTGGGAATTCAGCAATGGATCAGTGCTCACTATGAGGTATCGGACAGGGCTGTCGTCTGGAGCTGCCTGAATGGCCTTTTCGTGCTTTTTCTGGGGCAGAGCACGGTGCGTCAGAAACTGGTTCCGGCTCCAGTGGATTCCTTGAATGTTTTGGCCAGCCTTGGGACTGGATTGGGGTACTTTGCTCTCAGCTACTATCTGCTGGCAGATGACTATCCGGGTTGGATGGGTCCGTTTGCTGTGATCCTGGCACTGGTTTACCTCTCGTCAGCCCGAGTAGCTTCGCGCATGGCCCCGGATGCGAAACCGTTGATTCTCAGTTTTATCGGGATTTCCGTCACCCTCATTACCCTGGCTATCCCCATCCAGCTGGAGCAAAACTGGATCACGGCTGCTTGGGCAGCCGAATCAGTGATCCTTATCTGGATCGGGTTTGCTACGCGGTCGGTTCCGCTGCGCCAGGCCTCGCTGGTGGTGTTGCTGCTGAGTCTCTTGCGGCTGTTTCTGTTGGATGCGCTGCAGCGTACCTCCCACTACACATTGATCTTCAACAATCGGGTTTTCGCCTTTGTGGCGGTCATCACAACCCTATACCTGATCGCCCATTTCTACCGAAGGAATCTTTCTGACACGGAATCGTGGGAACAGCCTGTTCGAAGCGGACTCATTCTGTTAGCCAATGGAGTCAGCGTTTTTCTCCTCAGCCAGGAGTCGTGGACTTATTACGAAGACAAGCTCCGGCAGCTGCTGCTGTCTGTTCGAAGCGAAGAGTTGGGCATACGTCAGTTCAATTTGTTACGGGACCACACGGTCAATAGTCAGCTGCTCACCCTCTCTGTGCTCTGGGGCGTCTATTCCATCGGAGCGGTCGTAGTGGGGATTGTCCGTCGCTATCGCCCCATCCGGCTATTCGGAATCGCACTTTTCTTTTTGGCGATCCTCAAGGTGTTCTTTTCAGATATCTGGATCCCGCAACAATTGTACCGGATTATCTCCGTCATCGGACTGGGCTGCCTCCTGTTGGCCGTGGCTTTCCTTTATCAGAGATTCAAGAAGCTAATCTTTGAATCGTAGACTCCAGATCACCCAGTGACCACTCTATTGACGGAACGGTTGCGTCGCGCAACAATTTCATGTAGGCTAGCGATGGTCCGCCGGGTTTCGCCGTGTCGTGGTCAAAGCAACCCTTGACTACCGCTTATCTGAAGTGGATCAATCCAGAGGGGGACCAAACCTATCCCCTCCAGGGCGATGAGATCGTGATCGGTCGAAAATCCGATGCGGATATCGTTTTGGCCTCTCCCCACGTGTCGCGTCATCACGCCAAGTTGATCCGAAGCAGGAAAGGCTATTCGATTAGGGATCTGCGAAGTACCGGTGGCACTTTTGTCAACGGACAACGTATTGACCAGCAGGAACTCCACCCGGGAGATCGAATCGGCCTGGGTCCAAACCGAATCGAGCTCCGCTATCTGACCGAAGCAGCTCACTCTGCAAGTACCCCTCTCGCTTTGGAATCGAGAGATTTGGAAAAGTCCTTCCTTAATTTGACCTCGATACTCCCCTCAGAGAGCCAGCTCCACTCCGATTTGGAAAAGATCTCCTCGATCCTGGAGCTCCAGTACCAGTGGGGAAAAACGTTTTCAGCCGAAAAGACATTCGAACAGATACTGAAATCCGCCCTAAAGGTCAGTGGAGCTGAACGAGGCTATGTTCTTTTGAAAGGCAGGCAGGGATTTGACTATGTCGTCGGAATGGATGGAGAAGGGCGCAAGCTGTCTCAGTCCGATTTCCGGACCAGCCAGTCTGTGGCCCACCGCGTCGTAAATGAAGGAAAGGCCGTGTTCATGGTGGAAGGGATCGAAGGAGAATTGGCTCAGCGAGAGAGTGTTGTGGCGTTGCGCCTTCGATCGGTGGCCTGTATGCCGCTTCGGTGGATGTCAGGAGAATCCGACGCGCCCCAGGTACTGGGAATCCTGTACCTGGACAGCACAGAGAGGATGCGCGCACTTTCGGGACTTGATGAAAAAATCTTGAACAAGCTGGCGGTCGAAGCCGGCAACGTCTTTGAAAAGCTGGAGATGATCAAAACTTTCGAAGATCGAAAGAGCCTGGAACTCGAGCTGGCCCTAAAACAGGAAAGACAGGAAAGACTGGAACGGGAACTCCGGGCGGCTGAAGAATTGCGCCAGGCCGAAACTCGGGTTCTCCTGTCAGAAAACGCTGCGTCCATGGGCCGCTTCGCAGCCGCTTTGAGTCACGAATTGAACAACCCGATCGGCGCCCTCAAGAGCGCCTTCCAGACAAGTCAGTCCATGGCCGACAAGAAGGCAGCACTACCAGAGGACAAACGCAGCGAAATCGAGCAAATGGAAGCACAGCTGCGCCATACATCACTCCAGTCTGCGGAACGTCTCCACCAGATCGTGCTGCGCATGCAGCGATTCACCAACCTGGATCGAGACGAAGTCCTCTCCGTGGATCTGAACTCACTGCTTCAGGACGTCGTAGACGTATTGAAATCGGGGATCAAAGGAGAAGTCGATCTTGAGCTCAATTTTCAGCCTCTGCCTTCCATTCAACTGCGCCCCCAGCAAATCAGTGCCGTTTTTCTGAACCTCCTTCAGAATGCAATAGACTCGGACTTCCAGGATATCGGCAATAGTCGGGACGATATCGATGGTTTCCACGTATCGATCCGAGACCTGGCCCTTTTTCTGATAGGGAGCCTTGATGATGAGTGGGACGGAAAGGATGTCCTGGAAGTTCGCTTCTGTGGCCATCCTTCGCCTCCCACCAGGCCGAAAACTGGCCCCATGGTCCGATACGATGACCACCAGGCTTCGATCGTAAAGTCCGCTGGCCTTCAGCTTCTGCTGCAGCCGGCCCACAAACCGGTCGGCCAGGCCCAGCTGCAGAAGATGGCGCTGGAAAGCAAGGGTGACCAGAGCTTCGTCCTGGACCCAGACTTCGTTCTTGAGGAACAAGGGCGAGTCATCGCGCCGGGCGTAGCGTTTCCCTGAAGGGAGGTAGATCCAGGGCAGATGCGGGATTTGCAGATGGACAAAACTAAGGTTGGGCTTGCGCCTTTCCTCGAGAGTCTCCAGGAAAGTCTCGAACTGATGGAGAGGATCGTCCGGGTGCCTCTTCGCCACTCCGTCCAAATTCAAGAAATGGGTCCCGGTATGCCGAACGTCCGGCAGCAAGACGCTGAAATCGTCGGGCAATACCAAATGAAGATAGACGACTGAGAGATCTTCCAGCAGCGGGATCATCTTTTGGGAGGTGGTCGCTTCAGATTCGTGACGGCCGGGCCACAATCTCGTGGTCGATTCAAAGGCATTGAGGTGGTGAGAGTTTCGCAGCCAGGTGAAAAGATTTTCGGGATAGTCCGAAAAGGCAGCGATCTTGCTCTGGTCAGCCTTTGGGTAAGTACCGGTCAATATCGCGGGTGTTGCATATTGGGTAGTTTCGGAGACGGTTCTCGCGTTTCGGAACCAAGTGGCATCGTTGGCCAGATCGGCAAAATTGGGAAACCGGTCGGAATCGATGTTGCCGGAGCGATCGAGAAGCGATCGCAGCGGCAGTTCGTCAAAAATGACCATGACAATCGGGACATCCGCTTTGCCGCTTTCAAGAGCCGTGCTCCCCGGCCTCCCGGGGACAACAATCCCGTAAATTGCTGGGGCCATTACAAACAGCGTCGGAATGATGAGTATCGCCGGCGACAGAATGGTGAGGAATAGACGAACGGGTCGATAGCGAAGATAGGCAAACGCGCTGAGGAGCATGAGCAGAACGGCGATGGTCACCAGCAATGTCCCTGGAACATCTGTAAAAGAGATCGCCGAGATGGTCGACGAGGTGACCACGTGACGAACAGCAGGCAGGTCACAGACTGGGCTGTTGGAACAATGGCCAGACTTTCTGGGAGGCGTCTTTCAGAATATCTGCACCACAGAGATTCTGGAGTCCGATGGCTTCGGAAGATACCTTCTCACTGGAACATCAAGCGCCTCAAGTACTGTGTGCACCTTATCAATGCGAAGGTTGACGGGCGTGAATCGGATCTCCCGTACACGGGTTTAGAGCACATCGAGTCTTGGACAGGAAAAAGAATTCCTTCAGATGGTTCAGCCACCAGCGAGGGACAATCAAGCCTCTTTCGCCCCGGTGATGTCCTCTTTGGAAAGCTTCGTCCCTACCTCGCGAAAGTTTTGCGTGCGCACGAGGAAGGCATTTGCACAGGTGAACTGCTTGTCCTTGAGCCAAGGTCAGTGACACAGGCTTTTCTCTTCTACTATATGGCATCAATCGACATTCCTCATATCAACTTCGGAAGGACCTTTTCCGGTCTCCCCAGTGAATGACCACAACTTATCAGACCGCCAACCTTGCCTCAAGTGGTCTTTGGTCCTCTGTCCATCAAAAGCGCCTCTGATCCCTCGGTTTTTCAGGTGGCTTTTGGTCAAAAACCTGATCAATAGAGACACCTCCAGCGGTTCAATCAGAAACCCTCGGCGCTAGGCTGTCATCCATCTCAATCGATCAATCCGAGACAACAGCCCGGCCCATATATCCTTGCTTATCGCTACCTCCGCCATCTGAAACGTGACGATCCGGCTATGGCGGACCACCTTCGCTCCGATCTTGATCAGTTTGGTCAACAGGCTGCGAAGGAACCAATGTTTGATTTTTCTGGGAAGGACCAGCCGCCGTAGAAAATTGCCCAGGTTGCAGGTCAAGACAAACACAGCCAACCTCACCTGATTCGGGACAAAGCGCTGGCAGGACAGGCGAGTCCAGTGCAACGCATACTTGCCTTCCTTGATCCACTGCTCGGCTGTGCCACGACCGTTATAGAAGTGAACCACCCCTGAGGCTTGTGCGCTCATATTGGGTTGAGTAGGCCGGGGGAGTCTCACCCCCAGCCCCTCCAAGAACCGGACGTGAACCTCTCAGCTCATCCGGCTCCTATCACTCAAGCCACAAGGAAAGACTCCAAGACGCCAATGAATAAATAGATGCGGATTGGCACGGGCAATCTGGTCGAGGTAACGCCTCGCCCGTTGCCGATGCCCAGAAAATCTTTTGAGTTTCCTTCGCACCCACTGCACAAGATACCGGTTGAAGTTCCGCCACAGTTGACGCAGTGCCGACGCGTGGAAGCAACCATAGCAGGCTTGCCAACCACGGAGTTTCGGATTGAACATCTGAGACAGATCCAACAACGTCTTCTCGTTCTTGAGCTGGACATGCCAGCTACGCATGCATCGATTGATCTCCTTCTTCGAGGAGATACTGATCGCAGGAAGAAAGTTCGGGTGAACCTGCCCTTTCTTGTTCACACACCGTCGCGGACGGAAAGTGTAACCAAGGAAATCAAAGCTGATTCGCGAATGCTCTTCCAGGCGATTCACATCCTTGCAATAGACGATCGACGATTTGTCGGGATGGATCTCCAACCCACACTCACGGAAGCGTTCCGAGATAAGGCTCATCACGTATTCCGCCTGAGACTGGCTCTTGCAGTGCAGCAGCCCATCGTCGGCGTATCGACAAAATGGAACCCCCGGCAGTTGGCGTCTCACCCACGCGTCAAACGCGTAGTGCAAGAACAGATTTGCCAGAATAGGGCTCACAACTCCACCTTGCGGTGTGCCTTTGTCGCGCGCCTGTAGACTGCCGCCGGGCTGCTCAAGTGGAGCCTGCAACCAGCGCTCCACGTACAACAACACCCAACGACACTGACAATGGTGGCGTAACGCCTTCATGAGCAGTTCGTGGTCAATGTTGTCGAACAGGGCGCGGATATCGAACTCCACCACCCAGTCGTATCGCCAACACCGTTTCCGGGTGATGGCAATCGCGTCATGGGCAGACTTTCCCGGTCGATAGCCGAAAGAATCCTCATCGAACACCGGTTCCAGTATCGGCTCCAGGGCTTGCTTCACCACTGTCTGTGCGATTCGATCAGAGACCGCAGGCACTCCGAGAACACGCGTGCCCCCCGATTTCTTCGGGATTGGCACGGCTTTCACGGGTGGTGGAAAATAGCTCCCGGAGCACAGCCGGTTCCAGATTCGATAGAGGTTGTTCTTCAAGTTGTGCTCGAAGAGTTCAAGCGACTCGCCATCGACTCCTGCGGCACCTCCTTTGGACTTCACCTCCAAGTATGCTTGCCCTGCCAGCTTCTTAGAAACCTCAAATGGCTTTGCTACTTTCAAGGGCTCCTCCTGCCTAGCAGTTGGCCGCTTGTCTGTAGCCGAGTGACCAAGCCCCTTCGCTCCGCTGCCATTACGGCAGCCTCATCGCTACTACGAGCTTGTCCGCCCCTGGGCAACGCTTCGATACTGTCGGCCTCGCAGGTTCTCTGCTTGTGCCTTTCTCTTAGCATCGTTGCTCCAGGTTCCCGCAGTTCAACATGAGAGCCCAGATCAAGCTCACGCCACCTCTATGCCGGGTGCCACCTGACCAGTAGACAGGTTTCCGCCAGATTCGTCCCGGGGCAACACCAACTCCCCGGTTTCGACACCATCTCGTCCTTTCGGCACTTGAACGGTGGTTCACTTGTGTTCGTCTTCCTGATCCACACCTGATGCTTCTAGAGCACCTTTTCCGTAACGCTCACGACCGCGGCTTTTAACCACAGCCACTTACGGTGGTTTGCAACCTGCTCCTGCAAGCCGGTTGCGGGAGGCCTACTCCCATCTCTCACGCCGCTTGCTGCGGCACACTGACGATGAAACCCACCCTCGGAAGGAGTTCTCCGCGATGCCACTCGACCTTGGCAATCACCCGGCGAGGCCGGTCCCAACTGGCGGCTTGATATTGGAAATCGGCAAACCAAACGATAGGCTTTCGGGGCGGACGGCCCACAGGCCGGGTAAGCAGGTGTTCAATCTCCGCCTGAAGCACCTCGTTGGCAGGAAGCCGGATCGGCATACAAAAAGCCCTTCTCCTCCAAGTATTCATAAACGTCCGGCTTGGCAAAGGCAGCATCCCCACGAAAGTATTTGCGGACTGTTTTCTTCTCGTAGCGAGCCACGATTGGTTCCAGCATCTCCTTCCAACCATCCGCGCTGTGAACATTGCCGGGCCGAAGCATTGCACCTTCGCAATCTCCGAACTGGTTGAAACAAAACAGGGGATGGTAGCAAGTACATCGGAAATGGCCGTTGTAGGCAGAGGCTTCCTGCTCGCCATGGACAGGACTGGCTGAGCTGTCCATATCCAGAATGATGCGTCGATGAGTTGTTTTCTCCAGCGCTCTTTCTACCCATCGGCCATTAACTTCCGAAAGGGCTTTGAGGTTCCCCTGGACGGACAGCATCTCGGTCTCAAATCGACCCATGGTGTTGGCGCTGGCGGCCTTCTTCTTGTCCATCTTCTTCCCGGTGATCCTCCGCATAGTCGGATCCACCGATAGACGATGGGCATCGTTGACATCTTCATAGCCAGCCAGTCGACTCGTATACCGATTGGCGCAGCAACGACGCCAGGTCGTGCTGGATGTTACGCCCTGTCCGCGAATCGAGAAAAACGGAGGGAACACTATCGAATAACACCAACGCTTCGTCCAAATCACGATAGGCGAGAAGCCCAGCATCCGAGGTGACCTTAGCCCCATGAAATTCAAGCCTCAAACTGCCATCAAAACCGGCCTTCAAACCTTCGCCCTTTGGGTCAGCCATTTCTTGCTCCCTTTATGCTCTATATCTACTTTGATTATAGTAGTTTACATCGATTAAGGCAAGCAATCTTGGTGTCCTATATGGTGAATGGGGGTCTAAAGAGCTTCTCCAAGGTCTACATTTCTGACTCGGCAAAAGTACGGAACAGAAAGAAGACTTGGAAACGCAAGCAAACTTCTTTGGATGCTTTGATCAGCTTCATGGAAAAGTGGAGGCTTCAGGACGTGTCAACGCATCTCCTGGAGATGTATGTGAAGCAGCGTCTGGAGGAGGGAAAATCCGCTGGCACTATCAACAAGGACTTGACCGTGCTCAAGCATCTTCTCACCTATGCCGTTATGCGTGGAGTAATTGACTCGAATCCGATAGAGAAGTTCAAGAATCTGAAGGAAGATCAGAAAGAACGCCCACGATTCACCGAGCAGCAGATTCAAGCGATCATTGGTGCAGCTCGACCCGATTGTACACCCATATTCACGTTCATTCGAGAGACGGGTTGCCGTCGTGATGAGGCTCTTTCTCTACAGCATTGGCAAGTTCAAGCGGACTCGCAACAAGTTGTGTTTAGTCACAATACTAAATCGAGAAGGTACCGCTACGTACCTCTCACAGAAGTGGCTCTGGAAGCTGTCAACGCGTTGCCACGAGTGGAGAGTTGTCCCTTCGTGTTCTACAACTTGAAATCGAAGGACCGCTGGTGTGACTGCCGGAAGCCTTGGGAGCAAGTACGGAAGAAAGCTGGGGTCCCGGAACTTCAGGTGAAGGATCTCAGAAGACATTTCGCTATTAAGCTGGCGGAAAGCGGAGCTTCGATGCACGACATCCAGCAAGTTCTTGGTCATGCCAGTGCCGTAACGACAGAGAAGCACTACGCCCACTTCTCCCCGGAACATTCCTCCCGAAAGATTCTAAAGGTGCTGGAAGGCGGTAAACAGACAGGAAACAAAACGGAAACAACACTCCGAGTGCATGAAAGCAGATCATAGCTACAAATTGATGCAACTGATTCTAGGTAATGAAGTTGAAACTGGTGGGCGATACTGGGCTCGAACCAGTGACCTCCGCCGTGTGAAGACGGCGCTCTAACCAGCTGAGCTAATCGCCCACCGCTGGGAAAGTCTTACATTATAGGCATTTCCTGCTGACTCTGTCATGTTCAACTCTTTGGCTCACCGGTTCGCTGATAGCGCCACAAACTGGGGGATTGGTTCTCAGTGAGGCTTCCTGTCGCGCAGACTCCCAGGCCTGCATTTCTCATCACCCCTCTACTGCATCGGCGTCGCCTTCACCTGAGCGAAGTGAAGAAATGATCCGTCCTGGCTGTGTTGGGGCGCACAGCCGTGCGCCCGGATCTTCACCAACTGGGGAGCTCGGTTCAATGGAGGTCAAGTCTTATCTCACGTCCAGGAGCTCGTGAAGAATGGGCGCCAGCCTTTCAGTCAGGGGCGCACTGCGGTGCGCCCCTACAGGATGGAGCCGTGGCTCTCAGTTTCGGTCCAAGCAACAACTAAGTTGTTCCTTGAGAGGCCGGCGCTTTCGGCGCGTGACACGAGTGTCTTGACCCGAGTGTCTTGACACAAGTGTCTCGTGACGAGCCGTGATGAGAAATGCAGGTCAGGGAAAGGCCAGAGTCGGTGGATTGGCATATCGGCGCATCCAGATCGTCATCTCAGCCCCTGCACCCGGGGCCAAGTGGACCCGGAAAAACCGGTGATTGACCGGAGTTTGCTTGCCGTCGATCTCGACGCGCAGGCACTCGTGCTCTCCGTAGGCTCCCGTCTGCAGGATTAGATCACGCCCCCGCACCTGATTCACGTTGACCAAGACCACACGAACCATTTCCCGGTTCATCTTTGTCACCAGCGAGGCCACGTCGGGGGGATTCCAGCCCGGTTTCGCACCGGATCAAAGTAGCGCAGCCGAGTGTGGGGAATCCAGATTCTGTCGTGCAGATGTCCGCCCAGCATCAGCTTGATCAGTTCGTGGGTGGTGGCCGGGTTGAAGGCCCAGGCCCAGTCGGCCAGTCGTGTGTCGGGAGTGGTCGGGTCACTGCGCATATCTTCGACCTGGCTGCGGATGAAGGAAAGCTCCTGTCGCAGGACCTGCTCCGGATAATCAGGGTTCTGACCCTCCAAAAAGGCAATCCAGCCGGTCACGGGAATCCGCTCTAGATCCTTGCGATCCATGGACCACAGGTAGATGTCGGTCAACTCCGAAATGTACAGGTCGGATGTCCAGTTGTACCAGCCAGGCTGGCTGGTTTTCGACTCTTCCCAGAACAGCTCGCCGCCCACCCTTTTGAAGATGGGGGGTCCCGTTTTCGGTCCCTTCACTCCGTAGTTGTGCGGGACCATCACCTGGCCCTCGACGATCTTCTTCTGTGCGTAGATCTGATCCAGCTGGCCGCGCAGGACATCGACGTAGGCCTGATCTCCAGTCACCATCAGGGCGTTGCCAAATCCTGGCCACATGCCCATCGTAAAGGTGTTGCGGTGAGCCACCTCCTTGAGCTCCGGTGACCAGGGGGAGAAATCCCAGCCATACGTACCTCCGAACCACTGGCCGTCGGTTTCCCCTCCAATGCTTCCGTCCAGACCGATGTTGGTGGGGATGTTGCCGCCGTTGTCTTCGACCCGCTTTTTCCAGGCATCCACATACCCGAGCAACCAGTCTCTGTATTTCTGCTCCCCGGCAATGGCATAGGCATTCAGGGCCAGTTGGGTGGCCAACAAGTTCAGGGGATGGTCACCGGCACTGTGCAGGTATTCGGCACAGTGGGCCAACATCTCCGGATAGGCCTCTTCGGCCTCCAGCATTTCACGCCGCCGCCGGCGCTGTGCAAGATGTGAAAGCGCCCCCTGAAGGGGTCTCCCACCCAGTCATACTTGTTAGCGATCACGAGGATCTGAACTTTTCTGAACACACGCCGGGTGGCGAACCTCGATCAACGGGTTTTTCCATGGGGTGCCCCTCCTTGGGCTTGTGATGGGCGCGTGGTTTGCGTTCGAGATACTGAGCGTAACCGTGGGGGAGCGGATACTGAAGCAACTCTTCGACAATGGGGAGGAAGTAGTAAAGGGAGCGAATGGGAGAAAGTCGAGGAAGCGCTGGGTCTCGGAAAAGACGGCGGCTGGTCGCCACCAGGAAGGCATCCTGGACGGTGGCCAGAGGGATAGCGCGGTCATAGAAGTGAGCGGCGAGTCGCCGATCCGGCGGGCGTGCTCGAGTGGGCGTATGGGGAAGTTCGAGATAATCCGCCAAGAGGGTCTGGATATGAGCGCGACGCTGGACGGGAGTGCTCATCTTGTTTTCTTGCGACGGGCGGCCGCTTCCTGCTCGCTTTCCCGCACGCGGTAGCTTTGCCCCTCCATCACAGTGACGTCAGCATGGTGGGTGAGACGGTCCAGAAGCGCAATCAAGCAGCCGGATTGGGGAAAGACGCTACTCCACTCCTTAAAGGCTTTGTTGGAGGTCAGCACGAGCGACCGGCACTCATAGCGCCGGTTGACGATTTCATGGAGCAGGTCGGCGGCCTTACTGTCGTAGGTGAGACAGCCGACTTCATCGAGGTAGAGCACCTGCGCGCGCGCGTATTTTTTCAGCTTGCGGCGCTGCAGTTCCGGCGCCTCCGATTGCAGGTCGTCGAGAATCTCCGAGGCGGTTCGAAAGAGCACAGAGTAGCCGGCCAGGACGGACTGGTAAGCCAGATTCTTGATGATCATGGTTTTTCCCAGGCCGTTGGTACCCAGTAAGATGAGGTTGCGGCCTTCCTGGATAAAGTCCAGGGTAAAGGCGCGCTCAATGACTTCCCGGTCGATCCGGGTCGGCCAGTTCCAGTCAAAGTCATCCATCGGCTTGAAGCGGCCGATCTTGGCCAGGCGCAGACGCCGCTTGAGACTGCGTTGGGCTCGCTCCTCATGCTCCCGACGAGCCAGTTCCTCCAAGATCTGACGGGGGGGGACCAGCGCCCCTTGGTGGCGCGGGCCAGAAAATCCTCCAGCTCACCGGCGAGCGTCACCAGACCGGTCTTGTGCAAAAGCTGCATCAGATCAGGATTCGTCGTCATCGGAAGCCAGTTCGTCATAGGTCTCCGGGTTATGGGATTGGACATAGAGGTCCTCCAGTTCGGGACGCTGGCGCAACTCAATGGGTAGAGGCGCCTTTCGCCCCTGAGCGCGCTGGCGCCGGCCCAGCAGAAAGGCCACCGAGGCGGCGCGCGGGGTGCCCCGTTGCAGGGCTTCACGCACCGCCGCCTGCAGCTCTTCGGCCCCATAGAGATCCAAGAGTTCCACCAGCTTGGCCGTCTGGCGGCCGGTGGGCTCTCCGCGCTGAAAGGCCTCGTCCAGCAAGGTTTCCGTTTCCGGAACGGCGGCCAGCAGTCGGCCACCGGGGGTGGCCCCCAGCGCCTGGCGTTTTTCCACCAGCAGCGCTTCCTGGTGAGCCGGATCGGTGCGGACGTCGTGGCGGTCATAGGAGCGGAGATGGCGGGCGATCTCGGTGCTTCCGTCCAAAATGCGCACCGTCTGCTCGGAGGCCACCAGTGTCAGGGGCCGGCCCACGGCCGAAGGCGGGATCGAATAGTCGTTTAAATCAAAACGGATGTAGATGGTTTTGCGGGAGCGGACCGGCAGAACCAGATCGGTTTCCAGGCGATGAGCCGGCAAGGGAAGAAGGAAGGCTTTTTCTTCCTCCCACACTTCCTCGACGGTGCGCCCATCGCCGCCGGGCCAGGGCCGACGATGCGCTACCTGGTCGCGCCAGAGGAGCGCTTGACGGCTGAAGTCTGAGAGCGTGCTAAAGGGACGGGCGGCGAAGAAGGAATGGCGCACATAGGAGATGGCTCTTTCGACGCGCCCTTTCTCGGAAGCCCGGTAGGGGTGGCAGGGGCGTGGCGCAAAGTGATAATGGGCGGCCAGCTCCAACAGGCGCGGATGAAAGTGAGCAGCCTCGCCCCGACGTTCCAACACGACGCTTTTGGTGTTGTCGTACAGGATGGTGCGTGGACAACCGATGTCTTCGAAGGCGTGGATGTGAGCGCGCAGGAAGTTTTCCATTTGCTGGTCAAAACAAAACTCCAGAAACAGCGCCCGCGAATAGGAGGGGGTGAACACAAAGCAGGACAGGATGCGCTCGGCACGGCCCACCCGGACTTTACCGAAGTGCGCCCAGTCGGCTTGACCCGCCTCCCCCGGGAAGGTCCGCAGACGCAGCGAAGGCCTCCCGAGGGGTGGGGCGCAGCGTGGCCACCACGCGCCGCAACTGCACGACCGAGCCCGTGTAGCCCCGGGCGCGCAGCATCTCGAACAGACGCGTGACACGAAGCCGAGGGTAGCGCTCCAGGGTCTCTCGGATAAAGGGAAGGTAGGGATCGGTCAGACGGGGCCGTTCCATCTTCTGGCGATTGAAGCGATCGGTCTGGAGAGCCTGGCGCACGGTCTCCCAGTGAAGCCCCAAGTGATCAGCAATGGTCCCGATCTTCCAATGTTCGGCATGGAAAAGATGGCGGATTCGGGCGAGCAGTTCTCGATCGATCATGCTTCACCCTCCTTCCCGAAACAGATGGATCCAGTGGCCGGACCAACCACACACGACACAGCGAACCCGAAAACGGCGGGGACGCTCCCCATGGGATGGGACATGGCGCTCCTTTCGAGGCTCCCCCTCCTTTCCCGGCAGGGAGAACTGGAGGGAGGCTACGGCAGCCATGCTGACGAAGATGCGATCCTCGCGTCTACCTTGATCCGTCACGCGCTCCGGCCGCCGCCGATACGCGCGCTGACGGTCTCGATGATCCAGTCGCCCCCCGGGGGACTGTTGATGCCGCCGATTGGCTTCCCGGCACTGCTGGCGGCGCGCTTGTTGCCGACAGCGCACACTGCAATAGCGATGGCCTCGGCCGCAACGGCGACAGATCCAAAACAGTGCACCGCAGCCTGCAGCGCGGCACGAGCGGAGGCGGAAAACAACCAGCGGATCGGCCATAGTCCAGTCCCGGCGGAACTGGACAACAGCCCAGGATCATGACAGGCTACAATGAAGTCTGCGGTGGTTCTCCACTTGTAACGGGGTTGCCACAACCGGACCTCGATTCTCGGTCAAAGGGTCGAGGTCCTTTCCACCTTTGGCCCCCAGACACTACACCAACTGTTCAGGAAAAAATGGCCCCGCGCTTTTCAAGCGCGGATGATGAAACGCGCACCTGCGGTGCGGATGATGTTGAGTTAACTACCGGCGGGTGTCCAAAAAACTACGGTTCTCAGTGAGCATTAACAGCGAGCCGAGCACCCGAATGGTTTCAAGACCCCGCCCACAAAGTTGACGTGGCAATCGTGTGCGCCACCTCGATCGAAGCCTATCGGGCAGCATTGAACGGTCTTCGGAAACGCGGCGTCCTGCTGGTGGTCGGTTTACCTGCCCATCCGTTGAACTGGACGCCGGCAGATCTGGTTCGCTCCGGGGTCACGGTCATACCTTCTCGGGTCAGCAGTCGCGATGAGCTTCGGGAGCTTTTGTTGCTGGCGGTGGAGCAAGACGTCCATTGCCATGTGCGCTCCTTTCGTATGGAGGAACTCAACCAGGTCATGGAGCTTCTAGAGAAGGGAGACATCTGCGCGCGAGCGGTCGTCGAACTTTAAGAAAGGCACGAACCGACTATCCGGGTCCGATTATCCTCGTCCGATGTAGGGCATCTTCGTTGCCATGACCGTCATGAACTGCACGTTCGCATCGAGAGGCAGACTTGCCATGTACACGACCGCCCGTGCTATGTGGTCGACGTCTATGGTCGGTTCGACCATAGACGACCCGTTCGCCTGGGGAACACCGCTCTTCATTTTCTGCGTCATCTCCGTCTCCGCATTGCCGATGTCGATCTGGCCGCACGCGATGTCGTATTTGCGCCCCTCGAGAGAGGCCGACCGGGTGAGACCCGTGATTGCGTGTTTGCTGGCTGTGTAGGGGGCGGTGTTGGGTCGAGGCATATGGGCGGAAATGGACCCGTTGTTAATAATGCGCCCACCTCGTGGCTGCTGGCTCTTCATGATCTTGAACGCTTCTTGTGTACACAGAAATGAGCCGGTCAGGTTCACGTTCAAGACGTTCGCCCATTGCTCGAAGGTTACCTCTTCCAGCAACAGGGGAGGCGCCCCAACCCCCGCATTGTTGAACAGCAGGTCGAGCCGTCCGAAGACCTCCTTCGTTTTCGCGAACAAACTTCGGACCGCGGAAGGATCGGTGACGTCTGTGGGAACTGCCAGCAGGCGCGAGCCAGGAGGCGCCTCCGATACCGTCCCTTGCAGAGCTTCGGCACGACGCCCGGCAACGGCTACTGCATACCCTTCCTTGAGGAGGGCCAGTGCCGTGTGCTTCCCCACGCCGGAGCCCCCACCCGTAACAATGGCCACCTTGTCATTGGAATCCATCGGTTATTCCTCCTCGCAAAGCCGTGTTGTCATTGCTCTCACCTGATCAAAGCAACCCTGCCTGTTTCCTTCATTCGTGACCTCCCGTGGTTCAAATTAGACCGCTTCAAGGGATGGGTCAAGAAAATGAATCGTTGCAATCGGGCTCCGAACCCATTACGCTTCCCCTACCGCTTCAATATTTTCAAGATGAAGGAGTAATCCTTGATTCTTTCCGGAAAAGTAGTTTGGAATCATCGGCTGGCGGTCCTGACTCTGCTGGCGGCCTCAACTCTTACCTTTGCCAAGGGGCCCAAAATGAAACCCGAGGAACTCGTGGCTCGGCACCTGGAGGCCCTTGGCCCACAGGAGGCAAGAATTGCTGCTCAGAGTCGCACCGCAAAAGGCAGAGGAAAGGTGAGACTCATTATAGGAGGCACGGGCATGCTGTCGGGTCCCGCCCGGTTCGTTTGCGAGGGAGAAAAGATTCTCCTGTCGATCCGATTCAATCAAGTCGACTACCCAGCGGAGCGGTTCTCTTTTGACAGTAAGAAAGCCTACTTTGGCCATCTCACGCCCGGGCGGCGTTCTGCGCTCGGCGACTTCCTTCACCAGCACGACCACCTGGTCAAAAACGGGCTTCTGGGAGGAGTTCTGTCCACTGCCTGGCCGCTTCTCGACGTGAAGGCAAAGAGACCCAAGTTGAAATATAAGGGTCTGAAGAAGGTCAATGATCGGCAGCTGCTGGAGCTGGAGTATCGACCGCGGAAAAGCTGGGGAGATGTGAAAACCAAATTCTACTTTGATCCGGAGACTTTCCGTCACATTGCTACAGTCAACAAGGTCGAGATCAACCCGCGCATGGGTCGCTCGTTCGAAGAGAGTCGGACGATGCACAAGAGCCGCTTTAAGCTGGAGGAGTGGTTCGACGATTTTCGTACTAAAGATGACCTGAAGCTACCGGTTCACTGGACGATCCGGCTGGAGATCGAGACCGATCAAGGAAGCTTCATAGGCATCTGGGAGATGGCCTACAATGAGATCACTCACAACCTCCCCATCGATTCCAAGCAGTTCGTGATTCGCTAGTACTCCCTGCCGCGCCTCGATCTGGTCTCCGTCGCGCTCCCAACATACGTCATCGTATTTATGGCAGGGAGTACTAGTTCAAAAGTTTTAACCACCAAGGCACAAAGACACTGATGGAAGTGGCGGTGGATTAGCTTCTGCCGCGTTTTTGCTGCAAAACAGGAGTGGGATATGTTGAGCGAACTGCAGGGCCAGGTGGAAAGAGTTACCTACAGCAGCGAGGAAAGCGGTTTCACCATTGCCAGGGTGAAGGTGGCGGGACACCGCCAGTTGGTAACAATCGTCGGAACTCTTCTGGCCCCGGCTCCAGGGGAAACCCTCAGGATGAAGGGTCAGTGGGTCAATCATCCCCGATACGGCGAGCAATTCAAGGTGACGCACTTCGAACGTGAGATTCCCGCCTCGGCCTATGCGATCCAGAAGTATCTTTGCTCGGGCCTGATCAAGGGTATTGGGCCCATCATGGCTGAGCGGATCGTCAAGAAGTTTGGCGAGACAACCCTTGACGTGATTGAGAAGGAGGTGCAGCGGCTCGGTGAGGTCGAGGGGATCGGAAAGAAGAGAATCTCCCTGATCCAGTATGCCTGGAAAGAACATCAGGAAATCCGTGAGGTGATGCTGTTTCTTCAAAGCCACGGTATCAGCTCGGCTTATGCGACCAAGATTTTCAAGCACTATGGGAACGAGTCCATCCAGGTGGTCAAAGACAATCCGTATCGTCTCGCCACCGACATTTTCGGTATTGGGTTTTTGACCGCTGATCGCATCGCGGAGAAACTGGGATTTGAAAAGGATTCGCCGCTGAGGGCGCAGGCAGGGATGCTCTACGTTCTGCACCAGCTCGCCGAAGAGGGTCACGTTTGCTATCCCTATGAGCCGTTGATAGAGAAGTGTCAGGAAATTCTGCAGCTGAGGCGGGAGATCACGGTCGAGGCTCTGGGCACCATCGCCGCAGACCAAAGGATTGTCATAGAGGGTCGAAACGATCACGTCGGGAAGTTCATGCAGGATGAAAGACGCGTCTATCTGACCCAACTCTATCTCTGTGAGACGGGTATTGCCCGGCGACTGAAGATCCTTGCCGCGGCACCCAAGTCCATTCGCAGGATTGACACTGACAGAGCCATCGGGTGGCTGCAGCATCAGCTTGAGATCACCCTGGTCTCAGGACAGATTGAAGCAGTGAGACGTGCTGTTGAGGACAAGGTGTTGGTCATCACCGGGGGTCCCGGAACGGGGAAAACCACCATCGTCAAAGCGATTCTAACCATCTTTTCCAGGCTGCAGGTTCGTATCATGCTGGCTGCTCCCACCGGCAGGGCTGCCAAACGACTGGGTGAAACAGCAGGGCTCGAGGCCAAGACGATCCATCGGATGTTGGAATACAGTGTTCAAAAAGGGGGGTTCCGAAGAGATGAAAAAAGTCCCCTTCAATGCGAGGTGCTGATCGTCGATGAGGTATCGATGATCGATATCGTGCTCATGCACCACCTCTTGAAGGCTGTCCCCAGGGGAGCGACCTTGATCCTGGTGGGAGATGTGAATCAGCTCCCCTCGGTCGGCCCGGGAAGCGTCCTTCAGGACATCATTGACTCCGGTGCCGTATCGGTGGCCAGATTGAGTGAAATTTTTCGGCAGGCCCGAGAAAGCTCGATTGTGGTCAATGCTCACAAGATCAATCGAGGCCAGATGCCTTCGCTAAAGGCGTCGGGAAGGGAACTGGATGATTTTTACTTTATCGAACAGGAGGACCCGCAAGAGGTGCTTAGGATCATCGTCGAGCTGATCCGTGATCGCATACCCCGGCGCTTTGGAATCAATCCTGTGGACGACATCCAGGTGATTACCCCTATGCATAAGGGAGTTGTGGGTGCCGGAAACCTGAACCAGGAACTCCAGAGTGTGCTCAATCCCGGAGAAGACAGAATCATCCGAGGAGGAAAGAAGTTTCGGTTCAATGACAAGGTCATGCAGATCCGCAACAACTATGAGAAAGAGGTGTTCAACGGTGACATTGGCCGCATCACCGGAATAGACCCGCAGTTTCAGGAGCTGACCATCCGCTTTGATAATCGGCAGGTCCTTTATAATTACAATGATCTGGACGAGATCGTTCTAGCCTATGCGGTGTCCGTTCACAAATCGCAGGGCTCTGAGTATCCGGCTGTGATCCTTCCCCTCCTCACCCAGCACTATGTCCTTCTCCAGCGGAATCTGATCTACACTGCGGTGACGCGAGCCAGGAACCTTGTGGTCACGGTGGGAACGAAAAAGGCTCTTACCATCGGGATCAAAAACGACAGGACCCAGAGGCGATATTCCTCTTTGCAGTACCGGTTGGAGGAGAGCTGACCGGCTAACCAGTGACCAGTGACCAATGACCAACCAGTGACAAATGACCACTTCCACTTCCATTGACCTAGTGATCAATGGTAGCGTTCTCTTCCTATGCAGGTAAGTAAATGGTATCGATCCCCGATCACCCTGTGGGTGGTGTCCCTGTCTGTTCCACCTCTAGGGCTCATCTGGCTTTGGATGTGGTCGAAGAGAGGCGTGGTGGGGAAACTTGCGGGTAGCTTGGCCATTGCAATCTGGGGAGTGTTTTACCTGCACCTGGTCTTTGGTCTCCGTATGGAAGTTGATGGGTCAGGAACTCGACCGGTTTTCTCCTTCTATAAACCCGAGTCCCACTATGCGGTATTGGAGAGGAGCAGGTCGCGGCGACGAGATATTCCCGAGAATCGTCACGCCTCTACCCAGGTGGCCTCAGCCCTAACGACGTCGGCTCCAGGGGACTGGACCGACTTCCGCGGCCCCAATCGGGACGGCCGCTATGATGAGAGGCGGATCCACACGAGCTGGCCTCGTGATGGACTTAGGCTGCTCTGGCGGCAGCCAGTGGGAGGAGGCTATGCCTCCTTCGTGGTTGCAGGCGGGCGAGCCTTTACGATCGAGCAGCGGCGAAACCAGGAGGTCGTTTCCGCCTGCGATTTGGAGACGGGTCGTGAGCTTTGGGCCCATTCCTGGAATGCGCAGTTCCGGGAGAGGATGGGTGGTGATGGCCCCCGGGCGACTCCAACCTGGGATCAGGGGCGGATTTACGCCCTGGGCGCCACGGGAGAGTTGGGCTGTCTTGAAGCTGAGACGGGTAGACTGATCTGGGAGCGGAATATCCTGAAGGACAACGATGCCACAAACCTCGAATGGGGAATGGCGGCGTCTCCTCTGGTCGTTGACGAGAAGGTGATTGTGCTTCCGGGAGGACCCGGCGGAAAGTCTGTTGTCGCTTACGACAAGCTGAACGGGGAACCTGTTTGGAAATCATTGGATGACAAGCAGGCTTATACCTCGCCCATGCTGGTCACGCTGGCCGGCAAGCGTCAGATTCTGATTGTCAGTGCCCTTCGCGCTATGGGGCTGGCAGTTGAGGACGGATCACTGTTATGGGATTACCCCTGGAAGACTTCCTACGATGTCAATGCAGCACAGCCAATCATGATCGACGAAAATCGGTTCTTCATCTCGGCCAGCTACGGACATGGAGCTGCAGTGGTGGAAGTCCACCAGGCCAACGAAGGTTTCTTAGCCCGGACCGTCTGGGAAAACACGAAGATGAAGAACAAGTTCAGCAGCTCCGTCTTGTACCAGGGCCATATTTACGGCTTAGATGAAGGGATTCTCGCCTGTGTGGATGTGGGTACGGGAGAGCGCAAGTGGAAAGGCGGCCGCTATGGCTATGGTCAGGTCCTGCTGGCCAGTGGGCACCTCATTGTACTGACCGAATATGGAGATCTCGTGTTGGGGAAAGCCACACCCGAGCGCCACCAGGAGCTAGCTCGATTCTCTGCCCTGAGAGGGAAAACATGGAATCTTCCGATCCTCGCCGCCGGCCGACTGCTGATTCGAAACAGCACCGAAATGGCTTGTTTCGATATCACGCCTTCCTAAAAATGTAGCACGGGTCACTGGTCATTGGTCACTGGTCAATGGCAATGGAGGTGAAAGTGGAAGTGTCAGTGGAAGCGTCCACATGAATCCAAGAAGATTGTTTGTAGCAAGTTGCGTAGCGCTGGTTACGGCGGGAGTAGCATTCTCCGTCCGCACCGACATCATCCCGGCTTGGAAGATGGATTTTGGCTTTACCGACACCGAGATCGGTCAGGCAGCCGGTGCGGGGCTGTGGGGAGTGGCGATTACCATGGTGCTGGGCAGTATGGTGTTGGATCGGCTGGGCATGGGGAAGCTTGTGACCTTCGCCTTTTTCACTCACCTTTTAGGTATCCTGTTGACCCTGCTGGCACGAGACTTTTGGACGTTTTATTTTGCTACTCTCCTGATTGGTCTCGCTCATGGGACCATCGAGGCCGTCATCAACCCTCTGATAGCAAGCCTTTATCCAGAAGACAAAACGAGGTGCCTCAATATTCTCCATGCCTGGTGGCCGGGTGGCTTGATTATAGGCGGCCTGCTGGCTTTTGCGGTGACAAAGATCATGGGGTTGGATACGGCGGGGATTGCGGAGGGAACACTCAGTTTGGGCTGGAAAATCAAGATGTGTTTTGCCTTGGTTCCCACCCTCCTTTACGGATTCCTGATGTTCGGACAAAAGTTTCCCAAGACCGAACGCGTCACCGCTGGGGTTTCCTATGCGGAGATGATCAGAGAGGTGTTCCGTCCAGGCCTGCTTCTCATGACCGTGATCATGATGATCACGGCAGCTACGGAGGTGGGCCCCGATCAATGGGTGGGAAACCTGCTCCACAACCTGATGGGTATGCAGGGTGTGTTGATTTTGGTCTACACGGCAGGAATCATGTTTGTGCTGCGCCAGTTCTTCACAGGACCGTTGGTAGCGATCTTCAACCCCATCGGAGTGTTGACGCTGTCCGCAATTCTGTCAGGGATTGGCTTGCTCTGGCTCAGTTACGCGGGAAGCGCTCTGATGGTCTTGGTTGCGAGCACTGTTTTCGGAATCGGCAAGAGTTACTTCTGGCCCACCATGTTGGGCGTAACCGCCGACCGCTTCCCCAAGGGTGGTGCCGTGGCCTTGGGTGTTTTGAGCGGCGCGGGGATGTTATCGGTCGGATTTCTCATGACTCCCGCGATGGGCTTCCTGCAGGACCACTACGCGGTCGCCAGACTGTCCGAGATCTCTCCTTCCGTCGTCCAAAAAGTGGTCAGGAAGGATGCAGAAGCGCTTGATGAAAAAAAGGTGATCAGGCTGTCTGAGGAAGGGGAAAAGAAGGCCGTGATGGAAGCGAAGGCCTATTCAGCTGTGATGACCTTTCGATGGGTTGCCCTGCTGCCCGCGATCTTGACAGTCATTTTCGTATTGCTGCTGTTTCAGGTCCGCCTGCAGGGTGGATACAGGATTGTGAAGATTGAGTAGGGTTCCCGGCGTCCTGCTCGGGTCTTCTTACAGTGTTGCGGCTTCGGCAGCATTTTGAAAAAAGCTTCCAATCCTGTCACAATATGGGTGAAGGAGAGTGGAACATGAAAAAAGGTGTTGCGTTTTTTGGACTTTTTCTTCTGTCGGGAGTCGCAGCCGGCCTGTTTGCCGAGGATGTGGTTACTTTCGAAGGCACACTGGTTTGCTCCAAATGCTATCTGACCGACAACGCGCTCACCCATAACTACCACTTCCCGGGGAAAAAGTGTGGAACGATGTGCCTGAATAAGGGCACGCCCGCCGGCCTCCTCACCGAAGATAAGGAGTTTTACGCGGTGATTGCGCCTTCGCCCTCCCTGGCAGAACATGTGGGCCGCAAGGTCCGAATTACCGGTTCATTGCACAACGGCTCCATCCTGGCCGCTCACGCGGAAGTTGAGGAGGGCGGGGAGTGGAAAAAGATAGAGCTGCGGAACATGATGTAAGGCCGCTGGCGGCCGCTTTGCCAGCGGTCAGGATCGTCGAAGTCGCCCACTGGTAGCACCCGGAAGGCAGTTCCATGCGTTTTTTCAACAAATACTATTTCTTTGGTCTGGCTTCAGGAGTGCTGCTCACCCTTCTGATCGTCCCTCTTGCGACTCATCTTGCCTTGCGAATGCGGCTGAACCCGGGCGCATTCCTTTCCCCCCCCTCTTTTTCGGACTCATACTATGGACCTATGGACTATGGCTGGTCAGTGAGGACTTTGGATGGAACAGAGATTTCTCTTTCAGACTTCAGGGGGAAACCCATCTATCTGAATTTTTGGGCGACCTGGTGCACGCCTTGTATCGCTGAGATGCCCAGTATCCAAAACCTCTATGATGTACTGAAAAACGAAGAAGTGGTTTTTCTGGTGGTCTCGGATGAAACAGCGGAAACCGTACGAACCTTTATGGAAGAACGACAGTTCACTCTTCCTGCATTCCTGGCCATGGGCGATCTGCCTGAGGTGTTGAGACCGAGGGGTCTGCCCACGACTTTCATTATAGATCCTGGAGGAAACGTGGTCTTTAAGCACACCGGTGCCGTCCGGTGGGATGACGACTCTTCGGTGAATTTTCTCCGTAACTTGATGTGATTGTGAGCAGGCCCACCACGGTACCAGGGTGATAGAGCGATCCTCTTGATACACTCTCGAATCAGAATTCTGATCATTCTTCTGGTTGCTATTTTCGCGACCACGGGCAATCCATACTGCAGGGAGGTTTTGCTGGAAGTGAAAACAATCTGGGACCGCGCACGCCACAACGCACTGACCGACCTGTTGAGGTTCCAGGGCCGCTGGTACTGTGTCATCCGCGAAGGATATGACCATCGCTCCAGCGATGGCGCGTTGCGGGTGCTTACTTCCTCTGACGGAGAACAGTGGTCGTCGGCAGCACTGATTTCGCCGGCGCCGGACCACGAGCTGCGGGACCCCCACATCACGGTCACGCCGGATAATCGTCTCATGCTGATCGGAGCTGACCGGGTGGGGAAGGAATTTCGTTCCGCAGTTTGGTTTTCCTCGGACGGGGAGAACTGGGACGATCTCATCCACGTAGGTGAGCGCAACATCTGGTTGTGGCGAGTCACCTGGTACAAGGGGACCGCCTATGGAGTGGGGTATAGCGTGGAAGGTGAGCCCTTCACGCGGCTCTACAGGAGCGATGATGGAATTCATTTCGAGGTACTCGTGGAGAACTTTTTTGACCGCGAATCTCCAAATGAGACGTCCATCGTATTTGACAACGAGGGCATCGCCTATTGTCTATTGCGCCGCGATGGAGAAAAGGAGAACAGTGCCCAGCTCGGAATTGCCCCTTCTCCTTACACTGACTGGGCCTGGAAAGACCTGGGTTTACGGCTGGGAGGACCCCACATGCTTCTTCTCCCCAACGGCCGGTTTGTTGCAGCGGGTCGACTCTATGGTGAACAGCATCGGACTTCCCTGTTGTGGCTGGACCCTGAGGATGGGACGATGCAGGAATTTCTTGAACTTCCTTCCGGCGGTGATACCAGTTACCCAGGCCTCATGCTCCACGACGGCATTCTGTGGGTGAGTTACTATGCTTCGCCGGAAGGGAGCCGGGTGCTGGAAAGTCCGGTGGACATCACTCGGCTCGAGGCTCCTGCAAACGTCTACCTTGCAAAGGTCAGACTTCCCTGAATTCCACCCACTCCAGATCAATACAGGTTTAGTACCCGGTCGGGGCGCCCAGACCCAGCATCTGGCGCGCTTCCGGGCCTGTGGCGACGCGTCGTCCCAGATCGTTCGCGATGCGTGCGATGCGCTCTACAAGCTGGACATTGCCCTGGGCAGGCTCCTCACGCTGGTACAAGACGCAGTCTTCCATCCCGGTGCGGACATGGCCGCCCAGGAGAATCGCCAAAACGTTCACCTGAATCGCTTCCAATCCCAGTGAGCAGGTCTGGAAGAGGGTATCTTCGGGTAGGTTCCGCACCACGGAGAGGACGTTCTCCGGATTGGTAGCGATTCCGCTCTGCTGCCCGAAGACGAGCTGGACAAAGTAGGGTTTGTCCAGGGCATCGCTAGAAATCAGGTGGTCCAGAAGATCAAAATGACCCGGGTGATAGATGAACACCTGAGGCTTGATCCCTCGCTTGCGCATTTCGTTAGCAGCGTGCTCCGTATCGTCAAAAGTGGTGACCAGGACGCTGGCGGGTGAACCTGAGCTGCCTCGGAAGGTCATGGGTCCCGGGTTGAGTGCCATGATCTCTGGTCTGGCGTCTACGGGTGCTGACTTGAACTGGTAAGCAGTCCCAATCAGCTGATTGGCTTCCAGGGAAAGCTCTGTTGCTGTCTGCGTATTGTCAATGATGATCTCTGGTGCTTTGGCCCGCATCATCGCGTTGATTTCGTAGTATCGCTTTGGATCATTGGAGCTCTCGGTGGGATCGTCGGCCTCTCGTCCGTGGATGTGGATAATCTGTGCTCCGGCGGCATAGATGGCGGCTGCTGTTTCCGCCTGCTCCTCGCCTGTCACGGGCAGGTTTGGATTGTCGTTCTTTTGGTGACCTCCCGTCACGGCGCAGGTAATGATGAGGGGAGGCATTCCCTCATCGACCTTTTGGCGGTATTGACGCGTATTGAGATAGTCCCAGGTGTTCTCCATTTCTCTCTCCCTGTGTAGGCCGCGACTCCGTTCGCGGCCATTTTCCCGTTACGGAGTGACGGGGCTACACTCTGAAGGGGCGGCACGGCGAATCCCCCCATAGTAGACCTCAATTTCCATCTGGATTTCTACACCCATCTGAGGCATGAGTAGTTTTATAAATAATTAGAGAGGCCATTAAAAGATGGCCGGCCTTTTTTTATCTGGCTCACACAGCACGGCCTCGGTTAAGGTGAGATCTGAAGCCTGTCCACGAAGGCAGGCGGGAGTCCAAAGATGAGCTGGCTGAACCTGCATTCTCTGTTGGGTTGTTTCACCCTGCTTTTCCTAGCCTGGCTGACTTCGACGAACCGCCGGGCCATCCCCTGGAGGACGGTTGGCTGAGCCTGACTGGGAGTCATCATCTTCTGGTGGCCTGCCTTCCGCTCGGTCCTGCTGGGGCTCAGATGGTGACCATACTGATGAGAGCGTCCCGAGAGGGAGCTCGATTTCTCTTCGGTCCTCTGGCGGCTGGGCCGGGCCAGCCGGGGAGTATCGGGTCTACTGTTGCCTTTCAGGTTTTACCCTCCGTGGTCTTCTTTTCCGTGGTCACCGCCTGGCTCTACCATGTGGGGGCTCTGCCCGTTGTGGTCCGCTGGACCGCTCGAGTGGTTCATCGGCCCTTCCGTTTGAGCGGTGCTGAGGCCCTGGGTACCGCCAGCAACATTTTCGTGGGGATCGAATCGGCCCTGATGATTCGCCTTTTATCGAAAAAATGACCCGGTCCGAGCTGATGATGATCCTGACTGCCGGACTTTCCACCATCGCCAGTACTGTGTTGGTGTTCTACGTGAGTTTCTTGAAGGAATCGTTTCCCTATATTGCCGGTCATCTCATCTCTGCCTCCGTTCTCTCTATACCGGCCGCGGTTGTCATGGCCAAGATTCTGGTTCCGGAGGAGGAGAGCCCGGAGACGATGGGTCAAATTCCCCCGCTGCAGCAGTATGTCAAGACAAGGCACTGGATGGAGAGCATCATTTGGGGCGCCAATGAGGGGGTTCGCCTGGCCGTCGGAATCGGTGCGCTGCTCATTGGAATGCTTGGCCTGGTCAAATTGCTGGATATCCTGATAGGTGGGGTTACCGCCTGGCTCAGTGGTCACTTCCTGGCTGGGCCGGTGTCGCTGACGTTGAAAACGGTCCTGGGATGGCTGGCCTATCCTCTTGTGGTATGCCTCGGTCTCGCTCCGGCCGAATGGTCCTCAGCATCTCAATTGATCGGGGAACGATGGATTCTGACCGAAGTCATCGCCTATCAGGACCTGGCCAGGATGGTGGAAAACGAAGTCCTTTCTCCCCGTGCCCTTCTGATTCTGAGTTATGCCCTGTGCGGGTTTACCCATGTGGCTTCCGTCGCCATTTTCGTGGGTGGAATTTCCGCTCTGATCCCGTCCCGGCGGGATGACCTGGCCCGGCTGAGCTGGCTGGCCTTCTGGGCGGCCACCCTGGCAACCTTGATGACCGGAGCGGTAGCCGGCGCATTCTATTATGGTCAGATCGGTCTGCTGGGATGAGAGGAACCCTTCAATGGTAGACTGTAGGGAAAAAGATAGGAAGTTACACCATGAGCTCAACCAAGACAACGATTACCCCTTCTTCTAACGGACCCTATATCGTGAAGGGTCTGGACAAGCTTGGGAACTCCAAGGGTCAGCAGCTGGAAACTCGAACCACTACGGCCCTTTGCCGCTGCGGCGGCTCAGAGAACAAACCATACTACGATGGCGCTCACACCGGGATCGGCTTTTCCGACGAAAAACTTGAAGGACGGGTTAAGGATCAGAGGGACACCTACGTCGGCAAGGAGATTACCGTACACGACAACCGCGGCATCTGCGCCCACGCTGGCCGCTGTACCGACGGGCTGGCCTCAGTCTTTCGGCTGAAGCAGGAGCCCTGGATTGACCCCAACGGCGCCAAAGCAGAAGAAATTATTGCTACGGTCAGGAGCTGTCCCTCCGGTGCTCTCAGCTACTCGCTCAATGAGGTGGAGCCAGGAGACCAGGATCGGGAACCTGCCGTCACGGTATCCCAGAATGGTCCCTATGTGGTTACCGGTGGCGCCGAACTAGTGGGCGTAACTCGCGGCGAATGTGTCTCCACCGAACGTTTTACCCTTTGCCGTTGTGGCGGTTCAAAAAACAAACCGTTTTGCGATGGAGCCCATTGGTACATCAAGTTCCAGGATGACAAGAACTAGCCCGCTCTAACGCGTTGCGAGTTCCAGGTTCCAAGTTCCAGGTTCTTGTTGTTGGGTACGCTCTCACATTTCGGGTCGGTCGCGATAAGCAGTGCAAGCCCCAACCTGGGATCTGGAACTTGGAACCTGGAACGGTCAAAAGTTTTGGGAAGGTGGCGGAAAAGGGACAATAAAAAAAGGCCCCAAGCAACCTTCAGAATCCTGGCTTTGTAACCTCGGTTGGCCTTTCGGTCAACCTCGTTGCCCGTTTATCTTGGACCGCTTGGGACCATGGCCATCTTGCTACTGGCAGGAATCGGTGTCAAGGTTTTTTAGACCATTTCTCTAAATGTGCACTGTGAGAGGGCAGTTCAGGATGTCGGGAATTCTGGTTAGAGCGCATCCAGAAAAAAGAATGTTTTAAGCGTTTCGCAAGAGCAGGTGCGCGTAGTTCACAGGAGATGTGAAAAAGCTGTGAACCCAGTCGAGTTTTCGTAGCTGGCAAAGAGTGGAGAGCACTTTGCACAAGGACTGTGCGACGGAAGTGCGAGGTTAGTCGGGCGTCACCCTGAAAACTTCGTCCTGCTCGCGGGCGTGCTCGACCACTTTCACTCCTATATCGTCGCCGGGTCGTGCCACTTCGACCGGCTGGTTCTCCATCTGGATGGACTCCACGCTCTGGGTGAAGTCACTGGTGTGGCCCCTGATGTGGATGGTGTCCCCGACTTTCAACTCGCCGTCGGTGATCTTGAGCCCTGCTACCCCGATTTGGCCCCAGTAGTGAATGACAATACCGATCTTTTGCTCCGCCATGGCTTTCCTCCTGACCTGCATTTCTCATCACGGCTTGTGACGAAGACACTCGTGTCAAGCGGCGGAAGGGCCGGTCTGACAAGACGCGCGACCGAGACCCCCGCAGGCGTACTCGTGCAGTACGTCGAGGAGGCCGAAGAAGCGCAACGCAGTCAGGACGGATCATTTCTTCACTTCGCTCAGGTGAAGGCGACGCCGATGCAGTAGAGGGGTGATGAGAAATGCAGGCTGCTAGGGGTCGATGACGAGTGAACCCGACGGGCGGCGGCGCGCAGACGCCCCAGGGTTGATGACCAGTGTCGTGAAGGGCGATTCAATGATGGCTGGTCCCTCGACGACTCCGTCGGTGTCCATGTCCTCAACGTGGTAGACGCGCGCGTCGACGAGCCCGACATCTTCGAAGAAGGTAGAGCGCGACTCGAGCTTGGGGCGACTGTTGGAGCGTGCCACGAGGGATCCGATGTCGTCTTTTCTGAGCGCGCAGTGTACCCTGGCTCGCCAGGCAATCAGTTCCACCTCAGACTCGCGATCCTCGATCGCGAAGATCTCACGGTGGTTCGAGTGGAAGTCCTCCCTGAGTTGCTCGACTTGTGTCTCGGAGGCGAATCGGTCTGTGCGCAGCGGCACCTCGATTTCCCATATCTGGTGCGCGTAGCGCGCCTCAACGGCGAACCCCAGGTGCTGCTCGAGGGACTGCTTGCCCGGTCCCTTGATGAACGCCTGGCACTTGCCTTTCAGATCAGTCAGCACACGGTTGATTCCCTCGTAGTCGAACCGGCTGCAGCTGCTCACGAACAGGGCGGCGAAATCGGTACTGAGTTCGGAGATATGCGCGCCGACGGCGCTGAGCGCTGCCCCGACATCAGGGATGATGACCGCCGGGCAGCCCAGCCTCCGCGCAATGGCGACGGCGTTTAGCCCGGCTGCACCGCCCCCGCCAATGAGTACTGCCCCGCGTGGATCGATACCCTGGTTGATGGTGATCTCTTCGATTGCACCGACCATATTTTCCGTGGTAACGCGCAACACGGCCGATGCCGCCCGCTGCAGATCGAGGCCAAGTGGTGTTGCGACGTCCCGCGCCAGCGCGGTCCTGGCGGCGCCGACGTCGAGGTTCATGCGCCCGCCGAGAAAATAATTGGGATCGATGTAACCAAGCGTGAGTGCCGCGTCGGTAACGGTCGGGCGCTCCCCGCCCTGGGCGTAGCAGGCGGGCCCCGGAAGTGATCCTGCGCTTTCCGGTCCCACATGCAGCAAACCGCCCTCATCGACCCACGCGATGCTGCCGCCGCCACCGCCGATGCTGCGTACGTCGACCGATGGAAACCCGATCATGTGACCGAGGTAAGGCTTTCCAATCCAGCTCTCGCGAGTCCACGGGATGCGACCACCTTGAACCAGGCTGACGTCATAACTCGTGCCACCCGTGTCGGAGACGATGGCGGTATCCGCCAGCGCCTCCCTTTTGGCGTAGTGATGTCCCGCCACCGGCGCCATGGCTGGGCCTGACTTCAGGGAATGGATCGGGGCTCGGGAGAGCTCGGACGCATCGATGACACCGCCTTGGGACGTCACTGCCAGAAGCCGGCCGATGAACCCTCTGCTTCGAAGCCGATCCTCAAAACCACCAAGATAATGACTCATCATCGGCTTCAACGAAGCATCAATGCAGGTCGAGGAGGCACGCCGGTACTCTCGTAGTGACGGGTTCAGGGCGTGCGACAATGTATAGGGTACGCCGGGCAGCCTGGTTGCCAAGAGCTCCCCGATGCGCCGCTCGTGAACGGGGTTGGCGATGGACCACAACAGACACACACCGACTGCTTCGACCTTTCTCTGCGCGAGCTGGACAATGATCTCGTTCACCGAGCTTTCGTCCAGTGGTGTCACGATCTTCCCATCGGAACCGATTCGCTCGGGGACCTCAAAAGTGAGCGCGCGCGGCACATAAGGCTGTGGATAGGGCACTGAGTAATCGAAGAGGGAAATGCCCATACGGCCCGCTTCACGGATGACCAGGATGTCGGGATGGCCGCGCGTGGTAAGAAACGCGGTCTTAGCCGTGTTCCCGGTAAGCACCGCATTGGTCGCGATCGTCGTACCGTGGATGAGAAGATCACCACGACTCAGCAGGGTCTTGGCGTCCTGTTCCCAGTCACGGGCCGCGAGCTCGATCGTGGCCAACACTCCCTGCACAGGATCATCGGGCGTAGTCGGCGACTTGTACATATGAAGCCGACCTTCATCGTCTTCGACGATCAAATCGGTGAAGGTGCCTCCTGTGTCGATCGCAAACCGCATGGCAACGTCTCCCTTTCGCACAAGGGCACCTACCCCTAGAACAGGACACTAGTGTAGCATGTGGTGCAAGTTGGACGGCGAAGAGGAAATCCCTGATTCAGGGGCGTGTTGCCCAGATGGTTTTTTCCACCGCACAGACACCAAAACCTATCGATGTGGCGTCGGAGGCCAGTGTTACCCGTCCCCTGTGGCTCGTTTCGATACTCGTCCTCGCAACTTTTCTCGTCTATCTAAACTCTTTTCCAGGAGCCTTCCATTTCGATGATTTTCCGCTCTTGATCGATAACCCTCGGATCAGCCAACCTCAATTTGACTATAGTGCGTTCCTGGATCAGTATGGCGGGCGGCCCCTTACACTGTGGACTCTCCATTGGAATTACCGTTTGTTCGGGAGAAACCCCTTCAGTTACCACCTGTTCAGTGTTTTTCTCCACCTGTTTGTGGTGGTGGAAATGTTTCTGCTGATACTGAGTTTGTCCGGCCGGCGTCTTCTGGCTTTTGCGACCACCCTTCTTTTTGCTCTTCATCCTCTTCAGACTCAGACCGTCAATTACATCTGGTCCCGATCCGTGTTGTTGACGGCCGTTTTTGGATTGGCCTCCCTACTGCTGGCCAAAAAACATCCCTGGAGGACACTGATTTGTTTTCAGTTGGCAATCTGGAGCCGCACGGAAGCGGTAGTCCTGCTGATTCCCTTGATCGTGCTCAATCGCAGTCGTTGGAAGGGTCCTCTCACGCTCATGCTGGTCAACGTCGTCGCCTTTCTCTATTCCCTGCTGGCCTATACTCCACAGGAGATCGGATGGACCCACCCGAAGGTTGTGCACTACTGGTCCTTTCTACCGATTGCTTTCTGGAAGTACGCGCTTCTCATAATCTGGCCGGTCGGCTTGAACCTGGATCCCGACGTGTCTTTGCCGGGGCCGACTTCGACCTTGCTCGCAGCCGTCGGTTTGCTTGCTCTACTCGTTCTGGCGCTTCGATTCGTAAAGCGCTATCCGGTTCCCTCATTCGGGATACTATGGTTTGGACTCATGCTGGCCCCTTCCCTTTTGATACCCAACTCTGACGTATTCAACGAAAGCCGCGCCTACCTGGCTTCGGCAGGTTTGATTCTGGTAGTGTGCTGGATTGTCTCGACTGGGATGGAACGGACCCGTTTCCTGGTCACCGTGGGAGTGGTGTGTCTTGGTCTGGTCCTGCTGGTGCCGATCACCCTGTCCCGTAACCGGATCTGGAACGATGATCTGGCTCTTTGGCTGGATACGGTGTCCAAGAGCCCGAGCAAAGATCGGCCCCACTACAACCTGGGAGTGGCGTTTGTGCACAAGGGAAGAACCAGAGAGGCAGAAACGGAATTCAAAAAGGCTGTTGATCTGAACCCACAGTATGATTTTGGTTATGCCGGTCTGGGATACTGTGCAGAGGTCCGATCCAACTTTGCGGCGGCGCTTTCCTATTATAGAAAAGCTCTGCAATTCAACCCTGATAATGACTATGCGAAGCAGAGAGTGGAACGGATCGAAAACAAAATCACCGGGAAGAAAAAACTCTGACCTGAAAGTCGAAACGCGGGGAGCATTGTTGTTGTATTTATGCTGACCTTACGGTGAAGGTGGTCAGGTGGTCAGCAGGTCGGTTGGCCTTTCCAGTTACCTACGGCTAGCGAGAAGCATGCGTAGGGAAAACACTGTGAGCCCAAGGCTGACCAGTGTAATGATGGTGCTGAGTGCGTAGATCAGAGGCACGTTCGAGGTGTGAGATGAAGCCTGAACCCACGAGTAGAGCGGCAGGGTCGTGTGCCCACCGCGCAGGAAAAGGCTGCGCTCCAGCTCGTTGAATGACAGCAGGAAGCCGAAAAATCCAGCAGCGATGATTCCGGGCCTGAGCGCCGGAAACTCGATGTGCCAGAAGCGCTGCCAGGCATTGGCCCCGAGGTCCGCCGCGGCCTCGAGGAGGCGGTGATCGAAGCGCACCGAGACCACCAACATGGCGAGCAGGGCAAACGGAAATGACCACACGAAGTGGACGAGGACGAGCGACCACAGACCGGTCTTAATGCCCAGAAATGATCGGTAGAACATGAATAGAGCCGCGCCCAGCACGATGCCGGGGACGAAGAGCGGCAACAGAAAGGCGAAGAGGACCCCACCGCGACGTCGTAATGCAGGGAGGCTGCGGCCCACGAGCGTTGCTGCCCACAGACACAATACGGCGACGATCAGCGCAATCACCAGGCTCAGCTCCATAGGGTCCACCCATCTCGTGTCTTCGTAGAGCTTCGCGTACCATGCACCGGTGAGCGGCCACGGCACGCCCGTGAGTGGCCGCTCGCTGAAGGACATGACCATCAGCCAGAAGACCGGCGCGTAGATCAGGAAGATGACCGTATAGCCCAAAACGATGCTGAGGCCTGTCCAGAATCCCACAGCGTTTGCCTTGCTCCCGTTGCCTGCGGGCTGAGCTACGGGACCGCGTGCGCGATCTGCCCTGATCTCCCTCATCGCCGCAAGACCTCGAAGATTTCGCTCAAGCCCCCGATGCGGCGAAAGAAGAGCCACAGCACGACCTGGAGGATCCCCATAAGAACCAGTACTATCGCCGACATGGCTGCGGCGACGCCGTAGTTCATTGCGGTGATCAGATTGTACATGGAGCCCCCCAGCAGCCAGACCTGACCGCCGCCGATCAACTTGGGCACCACGTTGTCACCGAGCATGGGTACAAAGGTGAATACGATGCCGGCGACGATTCCCGGCATGGACAGCGGAACAATGATGTGGCGCAGGGTATGCCACGAGCTGGCGCCAAGATCCTTGCTTGCCTCCAGGAGCTCGTCGTCGATCAGTGAGATGGCTAGAAAGTTCGGCCAGACCATGGCTGGGAAGTAGGGGCCAACAAAGGCGAAGTGAACTGTGAACTCGGAGAAAAGAAGCCAATCGAGCGGCTCGTCAATGAGCCCAAGCCCTATAAGTACGGTATTGATGAGACCATTGCGACCCAGGACGACCCGCCAAACGATCGTCCGTGCCGGAGGACTCAGGAAGATCGGCACGCTCATCAGCGTGAAGGTGACCATCTTGACGAATCTCGATTTGAGGCCTTTCGCTAGCCACAACGCGAACGGGAAGCCGATGAGCAGATTGATGAAAGTCACAGTCGCCATGACGCGCAGCGAGCGCAGCGCGACTTCGTATCGCCCCGTGGTGACGATGTCGATATATGCCTCCAGCGTTGGCTCGAAGAGAAAGCGGATACCCTTGGTGGCAAGAAACGAGAAGAATAGGACACCGATGAGCGGCACCATGACGCCGAGCACCCAGACCACCGTGTAGGGATAGACCGTCCAGGTACCCGGAGAACTGATCGGGATGGAACGGCGCCAGCCGAGCCTAATGCGTGTGGTCAAAGTGGACATGGTGATGGGTCAATGGTCAATGGTGAATGGTCATTGGTCACTGGTCACTGGTCGGTTGTCAGTTGTCAGCCGGTCATCCGTCATTCGTCATTGGTCAGTCACGATGCAGTCCAGGACTTGCCACGAAATCTGCGTAGGCGAGCGCGTCTCGTCCCTGGGATCCCAAATCCGACCGCTCAAACGGCCGACCTCGGTTTCAACGCCGAGATCGTAATATTTCCCCTTGTAGATCTTTGAGACCGTCTGGCAAGGAAAGTGATTGATCTGATCGTCCGGTTCGTCAACCCGGTCCGTGAAGCGCACCTTTTCTGCTCGAACGGTGGCGAAGACACGCCTGCCCGGAGCGATCTGCCGAGTGCCGTGGTAGGTGCCATGGATCACGGACTCGCCCACCCGGACCGATGCTCTCTGGTCGGACAACTCGGCCAAGACTCCCTCCAGGATGTTTTCGACACCCATGAAGTCAGCGACGAAACGTGTCGCCGGGCGCTCAAAAAGCTCGTACGGTGAGCCTTCTTGCTCAATCTGACCTTCGCGCAACAGGACCACGCGATCACTCATGGTGAGCGCCTCTTCCTGACTGTGCGTCACATGGATAAAGGTGGTGCTCAACCGGCGCTGCAGCTCCGAGAGCTCTACCTGCATTTCCAGGCGAAGTTTCTCATCAAGTGAACCGAGAGGTTCGTCGAGTAGCAGGATGGCGGGCTCCGTTACCAGGGCACGAGCAAGCGCGACTCGCTGCCGTTCGCCGCCGCTCAGCTGGTGGATGCGGCGCTCGTACATCGCAGGTAGGCGGACATATTCGAGTGTTTCCAAGGCGCGCTGGCGCCGCTCCTTCGCTGGTCGATTGCGCACGCGCAAACCGTACTCAATGTTCTCTCCGACGGACATGTGAGGGAACAGGGCAAAATGCTGAAACACTGTCGCCACGTTGCGATGATTCGCCGCGACCCCGCGAGCATCGACCCCGGCAATGCGCAGCGTCTCTATGTCACTCGGCGTCTCGAGACCGGCAATGATCCTCAGCAGGGTGGTTTTGCCCGACCCACTGGGTCCGAGAAGGGTCAGGAACTCACCAGGCCGGACGGTCAGTGACACATGCTTCAGTGCGACTACGTCACCGTATTTGTGGGAAGTGCCGACGAGCTCCAGGATGGGAGGTTCATCGCTGGGACAGCTTGCAGCCGAGGCATCCCTTTTTGACTGGGTCGTGTCGTTATCAGGTTTCGCGGCCGACACGCTCTCGCTCCTTTTTGCCACCACGCACTGTGTGCAAAGCGTCAATGCGGTGTTCCAGTGTACTTGGGTGCCGTCGGACAATCGGATCAACCGCCGCGGGTGGTGGCGGGCCCACGGCGGATATAGTAGCATACCGGGCCAGATTGCAAGGAGTGACCTGAGGATGGCGGTTGGGGCGGCAGAACGGGATCAGATTCGGGCTCCGGGGTTCGACCCGGTGCTGATGGCGGTGCTCAGTAAGAGGTTGGAGGGCATCGCCTGCAAGATGCAGAACACGCTGCTCAGAACGGCACGCTCCGGCGTCATGAACAGCGGGCGAGACTTTTCGTGTTGCATCTTGACCGGTGACTCACAGCTGCTCGCGGTTGGGGAGAGCCTGCCCATCCACGTCATGGTGGGTTCGGACCAGATGGCCCGTTCCATGGTGGGATTTCACGCGAGTCTAAGTCGAGGCGACGCGTTTCTCCACAATTCTCCCTACCACGGCTGTACGCACGCGGCTGACCTTTCGGTCCTGGCGCCGGTCATCGATGGTGAGGGCGTGCACCGTTTCACGGTACTGGCGAAGGCCCACCAGGCGGACATCGGCAATGCGATGCCGACCACCTACATGTCGACGGCACGGGACGTGTACGAGGAAGGAGCGCTGATTTTCCCGGCGGTGAAGGTCCAGCAGGATTATCGGGATATTGAGGACATTGTGCGAATGTGCATGATGCGGATCCGAGTACCTGAGCAATGGAGAGGGGACTACCTGGCGTCGGTGGGAGCAGCGCGCATCGGCGAACGTGAGCTGCTGGCATTGGGTGCGGAGTACGGATGGGAGAGGCTCGAGGAATATATCAAGAGCTGGTTCGATTATAGCGAGCAACGCATGAAAGCGGCGATCGGGAAGCTGCCCGCGGGCAGCATAACCTCCTGCACGGCGCACGATCCTTTTCCGGGCACGCCGGCGCAGGGCATTCCGATCAAGGCAAAGGTGGCGGTGGAGAGAGCTGCTGCACGCATCGAGGTAGACCTCAGGGAGAATCCGGATTGCCTTCCCTGCGGCCTCAATCTGAGCGAGGCGTGTTCGAGTACGGCGGTGATGGTCGGGATCTTCAACAGCATTGGCGCACAGGTACCGCCCAACGCGGGAAGCTTTCGCCGTGTGACGGTAAAACTGCGCGAGAACTGCGTGGTGGGCATTCCGCGTCACCCCACGAGCTGTTCGGTTGCCACGACCAACCTTGCGGATCGTGTGGCCAACGTGGTGCAGCGGACGATCGCCGAGCTTGCCGACGGCTACGGGATGGCTGAGGCTGGCACCAGCGAGGCCGCGGCGCTTGCCATTATATCGGGCCACGACCCGCGCAGTGGTGCACCGTTCTGCAACCAACTGATACTGGCGCAGACCTGCGGACAGGCCTCGCCGGTTGAGGATGCCTGGCTAAAGATGGGCACCGTGGGCGCAGCGGGCATCTGCATTTGGGACAGCGTCGAGGTCGACGAGATTCACCACCCCATGCACATCTACGAGAGGAGCCTCGTCCCCGACAGTGAAGGTGCCGGCCGGCAGCGCGGCGCTTTTGCGTCGCGTGTCGAATACGGTCCAGTCGACTGCCCGATGCGCATCATCTTCTCGGCCGACAGTACGGTGTATCCACCGCTTGGCGCGCGTGGTGGGCTCAGCCCCACGCCTGCGCGCCACTACAAGCGGGCGCTCTCGGGTGATCTGAGCGGGCTCGACCCGGTAAGCGACGTCACACTTCAGTCGGGAGAAAGTGTGATTGGGATCTCGTGCGGTGGTGGAGGTTACGGCTCGCCGCTTGACCGGGATCCGACGAGCGTCAAGCGGGATGTCGAGGAGGGATATGTGAGCAGGGAGCGCGCCGAGAGCGTCTATGGGGTTGTGTTTGACGCGAATGGCGAGGTGGATCAGACGGCCACCCGAGAACGCCGCAAGTAGGAAGTAAGAAGGTAGGAGCGGCCTCAGCGCCGCGAACAACGGCCTTGGCGCTGCGAACAACAGCCTGCGTTACGCGTTGCGGAAGCGATCCATCTCGCGCTCGTAGGCGTCGAGATGTCGCGCGTCGCCGGGATCCCACCAGTTTGGGTGGGCGAACCTGACCTTGATCTTGCGGATATTGTCCTCTATCGCGCCGATCCGCTGTTGGGACCAGTTGTGCTCCTTGGCGTACTCGAGAGCGAGGTCCGGGCGCACTGTGCCGTAGCCCCGCAGTACCGCGATCTCGGCTGCATAGGCACCACTCAGGAACCAATTGAGGGCTTTGTAGACGTTCTCGATATTGCCGCGCTCCTTGACCTGGGCCGGAATGAAACCGGAGATCATCCACTTCGCATAGCCTTCGTGCGTGCTCGCGTATTCGACGTCGGCGCCCTGGCGCCGAGCGTCTCTAACGCCAGGCTCCCAGCACATCTGAGCCCGGACTTCGCGGTTGACGAAGAGCGCGACCTGCTCCTCATAGGTGGCCCAGAACACGCGGAACTGACCGGCCTTCTTTCGCTCGATCAGATAGTCGGCGACAACCCTGCACTCTTTTGGGGTCATCTCCGCGGGGTCACCGATTTCAGCGAGCCCTCGCGCCTTCATAAAATTGCCCGCAACGGTCACTGTGAAATAGTTGTCGTCGAGCCCGACGTGGCCCAAGGTTTTCTTGTTGTCGAACAAGAGATCGAAGGAGACGGGCTCGGGGGGCCTCGGCTCATTCAACAGCGCGGGGAAATATCCGAAGCTATCCGCATTAAAGACCAGAGGAAGGCCCCATGGCGTGCCTCCGGTTCCTTTAATTAAAGGACTCTCCGTTACCTCTTTCGAGGCGCCGGCCCAGAGCGGCATTCGTTTGGTGTCGACCGGCAGGATGTAGCCCTCTTCAGAGAGCGATCGATAGACCCCGACCCCCGTGGCGAAGATGTCGTAGCGATCCCCCGCGTCGTTGGCTTTCACCTCGTGGTAAAATGGGCCGATATCAGCGTCAATGGGCGTGAACTCCATCTTGAGGCCCGTGTCTGCCTCGAACTGCAACCAGTCGGGCAGTGCAACCGTGGTGACCCCCATGATTCGGATGACGTTATCGGCCGCTCTGGCGTGCCTAGGCCTGATCGCCAGCGCGCTTGTGGCGGCCGCCGTGGCTAGTGTCCCCGCCCGCTTCAAGAAGCGGCGCCGGCTCAGCTTGAGATACTTTCCGATCTCCTCATCGTAGCTCATGGAACCTCGCCATGCCCGGTGGCCAACCCACCGCGGATGCGGATATAGTAGCATGCCGGGCCAGATTGCAAGGAGTGACCTGAGGATGGCGGTTGGGGCGGCAGAACGGGATCAGATTCGGGCTCCGGGGTTCGACCCGGTGCTGATGGCGGTGCTCAGTAAGAGGTTGGAGGGCATCGCCTGCAAGATGCAGAACACGCTGCTCAGAACGGCACGCTCCGGCGTCATGAACAGCGGGCGAGACTTTTCGTGTTGCATCTTGACCGGTGACTCACAGCTGCTCGCGGTTGGGGAGAGCCTGCCCATCCACGTCATGGTGGGTTCAGACCAGATGGCCCGTTCCATGGTGGAATTTCACGCGAGTCTAAGTCGAGGCGACGCGTTTCTCCACAATTCTCCCTACCACGGCTGTACGCACGCGGCTGACCTTTCGGTCCTGGCGCCGGTCATCGATGGTGAGGGCGTGCACCGTTTCACGGTACTGGCGAAGGCCCACCAGGCGGACATCGGCAATGCGATGCCGACCACCTACATGTCGACGGCACGGGACGTGTACGAGGAAGGAGCGCTGATTTTCCCGGCGGTGAAGGTCCAGCAGGATTATCGGGATATTGAGGACATTGTGCGAATGTGCATGATGCGGATCCGAGTACCTGAGCAATGGAGAGGGGACTACCTGGCGTCGGTGGGAGCAGCGCGCATCGGCGAACGTGAGCTGCTGGCATTGGGTGCGGAGTACGGATGGGAGAGGCTCGAGGAATATATCAAGAGCTGGTTCGATTATAGCGAGCAACGCATGAAAGCGGCGATCGGGAAGCTGCCCGCGGGCAGCATAACCTCCTGCACGGCGCACGATCCTTTTCCGGGCACGCCGGCGCAGGGCATTCCGATCAAGGCAAAGGTGGCGGTGGAGAGAGCTGCTGCACGCATCGAGGTAGACCTCAGGGAGAATCCGGATTGCCTTCCCTGCGGCCTCAATCTGAGCGAGGCGTGTTCGAGTACGGCGGTGATGGTCGGGATCTTCAACAGCATTGGCGCACAGGTACCGCCCAACGCGGGAAGCTTTCGCCGTGTGACGGTAAAACTGCGCGAGAACTGCGTGGTGGGCATTCCGCGTCACCCCACGAGCTGTTCGGTTGCCACGACCAACCTTGCGGATCGTGTGGCCAACGTGGTGCAGCGGACGATCGCCGAGCTTGCCGACGGCTACGGGATGGCTGAGGCTGGCACCGGTGCGACCTGCGCGAATGCCATTATATCGGGCCGCGACCCGCGCAGTGGCGCACCGTTCTGCAACCAGATCGTACTGGCCGATACCTGCGGGCAGGCCTCGCCGATTGCGGACGGCTGGCTATTCTGCGACGTGGGCGCAGCGGGGATTGTCCTTTTGGACAGCGTCGAGGTCGATGAGATTCACCACCCCGTGCGTGTCTACGAGAGAAGCCTCGTCCCCGACAGTGAAGGTGCCGGCCGGCAGCGCGGCACTGTGGCGTCGCGTGTCGAATACGGTCCGGTCGGCTGCCCGATGCGCATCATCTTCTCGACCGACAGTACGGTGTATCCACCGCTTGGCGCGCGTGGTGGGCTCAGCCCCACGCCTGCGCGCCACTACAAGCGGGCGCTCTCGGGTGATCTGAGCGGGCTCGACCCGGTAAGCGACGTCACACTTCAGTCGGGAGAAAGTGTGATTGGGATCTCGTGCGGTGGTGGAGGTTACGGCTCGCCGCTTGACCGGGATCCGACGAGCGTCAAGCGGGATGTCGAGGAGGGATATGTGAGCAGGGAGCGCGCCGAGAGCGTCTATGGGGTCGTGTTTGATGCAAATGGCGAGGTGGATCCGATGGCCACCCGAGAACGCCGCAAACAGTAGCTTGTTGTTCGCGGCGCTAAGGCCGCTCCTACCTTCCTCCATTCAACAAGGTAGGACCGGCCTCAGCGCCGCGAAATAGAGATCCAATCCGACGTTATTGTGTTCTTATCAAATCGTGTATTTAATGCTTGAGATTTTCTGTGCGAGCACTCTAAACTACGTCAAGCCAGAGCCTCAGGGAGGTCAGAATGAAGAATTTACTCGCCGAACAGCCGGTCGACCGGAAAGTGCTCTTCGAGCAGTTAGAAGAGAACCGTGTGGACGACCTGGATAACTGGCACGAGAGATCCTTTCTCTACCTCTATCACTGCAGTGAGGATGTGCTTCAGGTTACCAAGGATACCTACCAGCTGTACTTCATGGCCGATCGCATGGCACCTTCGGCCTTCCCCAGCATCGCAAAATACGAACGCGAGATCGTGGAGACGATCCTGTCCATTAACGGGGCAGGTGAAAAGGCGGGGGGGAGCGTCACGACGGGCGGCACCGAGAGTATCTTCTTTGGCATGAAGACGGCACGGGACTGGGCCCGCGATCGTCATCCGCGCATCAAGGAACCCGAGGCCGTCGTCTCGTCCACCGCCCACCCGGCGTTCAACAAGGCCGCGCAGTATCTGGGCATGAAAGTAATCCGTATTCCCGAGCGCAAGGAGGATTTCCGCGCCGACGTGTCGGCAATGACCGACGCAGTCAACGAGAACACCATCATGCTGGCAGGTTCGGCGCCCCATTTCCCTCAAGGGGTCATCGATCCGATCCCCGAGTTGGGTAAGCTTGCCGAGTCGCGTGACTTGTGGCTCCACGTTGACGGCTGCATGGGCGGCGTCCTGGCGCCATTCGTCCGCAAGTTGGGCTACCCTGTGTCGGACTACGACTTTCGTGTGCCCGGCGTGTCGTCGATGTCTGCCGACCTCCACAAGTATGGCTTTTCGCCCAAGGGTGTCTCCGTCATCCTGTACAGAGATGCCGATCTTCAGAAGTATCAGGGCTTTGTCTGGGAGGATGAGTACGAGGTTTACGCGACGACGACCTTCGCAGCGTCCCAGCCGGGCGGATCGGTGGCTGCGGCGTGGGCCGCGCTCAAATATCTCGGCGAGCCCGGCTTCCTCGATGTTGCCAGGCGTACCATGCACGCCAAGAAGATCATCGTCGACGGCATAAACGGAATCCCCGAGCTCGAGTTGTGGGGTGAGCCGGAGCTGAGCCTGCTTGGTTTCGGGTCCCACACTCTTGACATGATGGCAGTCGCCGACGGCATGGACGACCGCGGCTGGTTCTCAACCCGGATGGGCGGGCCGCCGTCGATTCACTGCCGCCTGACGCCTGCTCACGATCCGGTCGCCGAGCAGTTTGTTCGGGACTTGGAGGCTTCCGTGGAGGAGGTTCGCAAGGGACGAGTCGCCTCGGGCGCGCGCAAGATTTTCTACGGCGCGCGGGTATAGTACTCCCTGCCATAATCCGGGCTGGCTGCCTGTGCAAACACCAGATTCTCTGAAATTCCAAGAGTGTTGTTCCTAACGAGCTATCCAAGTAAGATCTCTAATAGAGATGGGAGGTATGAGCCTGCAATCAGGTGTATCGCTTCTGAGGCTTTCAGCTATCGCCCTTCTCCTTTCCGGTATTTTTCCGCCGTGGGCGGAAGCGGGGATTCCTTCCTGGATGGACAACTCCATTAAAAAACTCGAAACCGAATTGCTCTCCAAGTACGGCGAGGAGCAGCACGCTCGCCTGGAGCGTGGAATGGCCCAAGTGGCAAGGTTTTGGAGGGACGAAGACGGTGATGCGGCGGTGTTTGAGGATTTCGTGCGGCGAAACTTTGCGGGCGACCAGGAAACGCTCGACATGGTATTCAACCGCTTTGAACAGTTGTTCGAGACACTCGACGGGCACATGAATGAAATCATTGTGGCGTTTCGAAGGCAGGCTGACCTGGACTTCGGCCCGATTCTGCCTTTTGACGAGGCCTTTGCCGCATACGATCCATCCGCCCATATTTCCGACGATTTCTTCAAGAACAAACTCGCCTTTACGATCCTTCTGAACTTTCCGCTCACCTCGCTCGAGCAGCGGCTTTCCGAGGGCGAATCATGGAGCCGGCGCCAGTGGGCGGAGGCCCGCCTGGCTCAACGATTCTCAAAACGCATTCCGGCCAAAGTCAATCTCGCCGTTTCAGAAGCGTCGGCAAGGGCCGATCAATATATCGCTGAGTACAACATCTGGATGCATCATCTCCTCGATCAGAAGGGTCGGCGGATTTTCCCCCCCAAGATGCGGCTTCTATCACACTGGAACCTGCGCGATGAAATTAAGGCTCAGTACAGCGCAAAAGAGAGCGTAGTGGTCAAGCAGCGCATGATTCAGCGGGTGATGGAAACCATTGTGACGCAGACCATCCCTGAAGTGGTCATCAACAACCCGCATGTTGACTGGAATCCATATACCAATGAGGTGAAACCTGCTGCCGTTAAGGATTCCGACTCGGCCCCCCCGCCGGCCATGAAGATCAGCAACGCCCGCGAACCCGATACCCGTTACGAAGTCTTGCTGGGGACCTATCACGCCTCGCGGCAGGTCGATGCCTTCTCCCCCACCGCCCCTACTCTCATCGAGAGACGGTTTAACGAAAACCGTGAAATCCGGGAATCTCGTGTCCGGACCATGTTCGAGAAGGTCCTCTCGTCTGCGCTCCTGGGGCGTGTCGCGAAGCGGATCGAAATGCGTCTGGGACGGTCACTTGAGCCCTACGACATCTGGTACAACGGATTTCGTCCCCGAGGTAGATATACGGAAGCCCAGCTTGACGAGATCGTCTCCAAGCGATATCCGAGCGCAGAGGCTTTCCGGAAGGACATACCGAACCTCTTGATCAAGCTTGGGTTCTCCAGTGACCGTGTCCAATTCCTGGCCGCCAACATTCTGGTGGAGCCTGCGCGTGGCTCCGGCCATGCTTGGGGAGCTCAGATGCGGTCGGCCAAGACTCGCCTCCGCACCCGAGTCGGCAAGGGAGGCATGGACTACAAGGGATTTAATATCGCCGTGCACGAGATGGGGCACAACGTGGAGCAAACGCTCTCCTTGAACTACATCGACCATACCCTCCTTCAAGGCGTCCCGAATACCGCCTTCACCGAAGCCCTCGCTTTCGTGTTTCAGGGGAGAGATCTGGCACTACTGGGGCTGGACTCGGCGGATGCAGAGAGTGAAGCGTTGAAGATAATCGACAGGTTTTGGTCCACGGCCGAAATTGCGGCTGTGGCACTGGTCGACATGGGCGTGTGGCACTGGATGTACGACCACCCGGACGCGTCAGCTGCTGATCTCAAGGAGGCCACGATCCGAATCTCGAAGGACGTGTGGAACGAATACTATGCGCCGGTCATCGGTACAAAGGATGTTGTTCTCCTTGGCATCTATTCCCACATGATCCACTCATTCCTTTATCTTCCTGATTACCCGATCGGGTATATGATTGCGTTCCAGGTCGAAGAACAGATGAAAAAGACAGGCAGCGTTGGTTTGGAAGTCGAGCGAGTCGCCGTCATGGGCAATGTCGTCCCTGATCTCTGGATGAAGAACGCAACCGGATCGGCGGTGGGGCCGGAGGCCCTGCTCTCTGCTGCGGAAAAGGCCCTGGGTGTGATCGGCGCGGATTAGCGCCCGGATGAGTGCACTACTGCATCGAGGAACCCACCCCGCCGCTTCGCGGCACCCCTCCGGAGGAGGGGACTACCTTAAGATTCGTTGCGCTCGGTTGGCCTCCTGACGCGTACTTTCAACCACAAGGGCAGTTTGAACTGCGACCGGAAAAGGGGTAAAACTCTTATGCAAAAGGAGTGGGATATTGCAGCAGCTCGAACCTGACATCCGGCAGATAAACCGGCAGCTGGTCAATGTTGAGGCGCGGGGTTTTGTCGAGTGGGCGGCCGAGACCTTTGGCGAGAACTCGGTCATGAGTACCAGTTTTGGTGTGCAGGCCGCGGTAATGTTGCACCTTGTCACCCGCGTCATGCCGAATATTCGGGTAATCTGGATCGATACGGGCTACCTCCTAATGGAGACATACCGCTTTGCTGAGGAACTGACCGATCGACTGAAGCTAAATCTGAAAGTGTTTCAGTCTCCGATGAGCCCGGCCCGTATGGAAGCAGTCTACGGGAAGCTCTGGGAGCAGGATGCCGTCACGGCACTCGATCGCTACGAAGAAATACGAAAGGTCGAACCGATGCAGCGCGCATTGCGGGAGCTCAAAGCAGATGCCTGGCTGGTGGGACTTCGCGCAGAGCAAACGGATCACCGTAAGACATTGCCCCGAGTCCACAAGGTTGAAGGGCGGTACAAGCTTTTACCCATTCTTCACTGGACCTCGAAGGATGTCCATGAGTATCTTACGGTGCACGATCTGCCCTATCACCCACTGTATGAGAAGGGCTACGTGACGGTTGGAGACTGGCATTCCAGTCGACCGCTATCAGCCTCCGACAGGCACGAACGCGATACGCGCTTCCATGGAGTGAAGCAGGAGTGTGGCATACACCTGTTGACGTCCGAAGAAGAGGAAAGCTTAAAATCAAGCGGCCTGTGAGCCCGGGTACAAAGTGCTACTGAGGAGGGGCGAAACGTTGGGGGTCGATGTTCGAGTTGTGAGTGATCTGGCTGTAGAGCATCCCCCAGTCCTCTTGATAGTCTCTCTCATTGATTTCCATAATCACCCGAATTTTCCAGTCATTGGGCAGGTTCAAGCCATCGTGGGTCTGAAAGTCGCTGAACCACTCCTCCAGCCTGAAGCGAATTCGGGTGGGGGTTCCGGAAGGTTGTCCAAAGCCGAGGTTCCCAGCTGGCTGGCTCCTCACGCTGTAGATTGAGGCGATGTGACGAAAGCTCTTCGGGTCGAAGTAAAGCCTTCCTTTCACAGGCCCCCATCCCTTCCTGGGTTTATACTCCAGCTCAAGCAGCTGCTGGCCATTGACGTTCTTCAGGCCTTTGTATTTCAATTTGGGTCTTCTCGCCTTCAGGTCGAGCAGGGGCCAGGCGGTGGAAAGGACTCCTCCAAGAAGTCCTTCTTTAATGACCCGTTGGTGGTCATGGAGAAACTCACCCAGCAGGGAGCGTTGTCCGGATGATATCTCACTGATGGAAACCTCGTCGCTGTCAAAGGAGATCCGCTCTTCTGGATAACTAGCTTGATCGAATTGCATCCTTAAGAAGACTTTTTCCCCTTGGGAAAGGAAGGTGGTTGGGCCAAATAGATAACCGGACCCACCGCTGATGACTTCCATTTGTCCATTTCCTTCTGCGCTGCGGCCCTTCGTGGTTGCCCTGACCTCTTGGGCGCCGAGGGCCTCCAGGTGACGTCTCACCAGCTCCTCGGGTTTCATCTTGGGCCCTTTGGCGTAGATGAGAGCTGACACCGCCAAAAGGGTCGCCGCCGCCAGTAGATTCTTGTGAGTCCTCCCCATCACACTTAATGTATTCTGCATATTGGTAAAGATCAAGGAGGGCTTCTGCTCCGCAGGCCCTCTCCTGCTATAGTGCTTTCCTCCGCGGTTGACGGGGTGGCAGCTTGGAAGCTCAAAAAGACTGGAAGAATGGGTTCGCTCCTTTGGCATGCGTCGCCGTCGTGGCTTCTCTGATTATTCTCCTTGACCTTGGAGCTAAGTCCCAATTCGGCCGTGCCGAGATTTATTTCGCGGAAGTGGCCCGGGAAATGCTTCTTTCGGGAGATTGGATTACTCCTCGTTTCTGCGGGCGGATCTTCTTCGACAAACCCCCACTCTTCTACTGGCTGGTGGTGGGGTTCTTCAAGCTGTTGGGGGAGTCGGAAGCCATGGCAAGAATTCCTTCGGCACTGGCCGGTATTGGAACGGTAATTCTTACCGCTGTCTTCGCGACCCGCCACTACGGCCGCCGCGCAGGTGTCATCGCCGGGTTGGCGCTGGTGACCTCCTTCGGCTTCTGGAGCTTTGCCCGCTACGCGATGTCCGATGCCCTGCTGACGCTCTTCGTGGCTGGCGCCTTATTCGCCTATCGGGAGGCGATTGGTTCCTCATCCGGTTGGAAGCTGGTGGTGCTTTCCGGTCATGTGTCTCTGGCACTGGCCGTGATCACCAAAGGCCCTGTGGCGGTGGTTCTGGTGGGACTGAGCATGGCGTTCGCCGTGCCGGCCTTTCGGTCGGCTCCCTGGCGCCGGCTCGCCTATGGCCCGGCGCTGGTGGCCTTCTTCCTGGTTTCCTTACCCTGGTACATTGCGGTGACCCTCGAGCACGGCCGCTTTTTCTTGGACCACTTTCTGATTGGCGAAAACGTCTCCCGTTTCCTTGGCCAAACCTACCGCACCTACAAGTCAGCCGGGTTTTTCCTGGTGGCTGTTCTCGGACAGTTTTTCCCCTGGTCGCTCTGGCTGCCCCACTCGATCGGCATTCTTCTTCGGAAATCGGAGCCGCAGTCGCATCGTGCCACCTCCTGGTGGCTTGCCTTGTGGGCCCTGATGATCGTGATTTTCTTCTCTCTGTCGGGTTACCAGCTCGACTACTACATTCTGCCGGCCTACCCTGCCCTGGCCGTTCTGGTGGGGGCCGGTCTGGCCCGGTTGGAGGAAGAACCGGGGCGCCGATCCTGGCCTGGCTACCTGGTGATCCTTGGAACGAGCGTAAGCTTGGCAGTGCTGGCGTTTCTTTTCTGGAAGAACTCAGTGGCGCTGTTCCCGTCTCGGAGCTTTGCCGCTCACGCGGCGATCCCGGCTATGGCCCTGACCGGAGCGGTGGCTTTACTGGGTACGCTCATCCGAAAGAGGCGTTCGGCTCTGCCTTATCTTCTAGCGGGAACCATGGCAGTCCTCTTCATTCTCATCAGCCAGTTCCTCTACAGACCCTACTCCCATTACCAGACCCTTCCTCGCTTTGGTCGCCAGATCGCCTCCATGTCCTTCCAGAAGCCTATTCGTCTTGGCGTGGCTTTCCGCCTTGCCGGGTGGCATCCGGACTTGCGTTTCTACAGCGGCCTGCCGGCTGAGCCTCTCCGGGACCTCCCGGCGGTGAGCCATTTCTTGTCGGACAAGGGAAAGGCCCTCCTGATCGTTTCTGAAAATCAGCTGGAGGTTTTGATGGATGAGACCGCCAGACACTACCGCATCCTGGATCGTGGACCCCACCTGGGCCCCGGCATACCGGGCCTCGATTTTTTCCGCCGCAGGAAGGCACCGGAAACCGTTCTTCTCATTGAGGTGGCAGGGGCCAATTGCTTATGATGGAAGCGACGGCAGCGGGGGAGGTTCCCCTCTCTTTCTACTGAACGAGAATCTTTCACTCAATAAGGGAGTGACGGTAATGGTTCGATCGTCTCATTCACGCCAACACGATGCGTCCGGGAGAATGGAGTCTTTGAAGCGCGAAACACTGCGTCCTCTGCTTTACTCGCCCGAAGACATCGCTGCATGGCTTGCCGCCAAGGCCTTCCCATTTTCGAAGTACGATGCCGAGCTGGGCTACCTGAACGTCGATCGCGACTTCAAGGAAGGGGTCGACGGTGCAGTATGCACCTATCGCTACGATCGGTTTGGGGCGCGCCGCATGTTCGCGCACGCCGATATGCTGTGTCGCATCAATACGTACGGGAACAGTTTCACGAGTTGCGAGCAGGTCAGCGACGGCGAAACGTTCCAGGAAGTGCTCGCCTCGCATCTGGGTGAACCCATACGAAACTTCGGCATTGGAGGCTACTCCGTCTACCAGGCCTATTTGCGCATGAAGCGTGAGGAGGCAAGATCACCCGCGCCGTACATCATCTTTAACATATACGACGATGATCACTATCGAAATCTCCACAGCTGGCAGCGAATTCGCTTCACTGTCAATCGAAAGTCTGCCAATCCGCCCGTTCCACATGTGAAAGTGGACCTTGAAACCGAAGAGCTGATCGAGTGCCCCAACCCGTGCCCGACTGCTGAATCACTGTACAAGCTCTGCGACCTGGATTCGGCCTATGCGATCTTCCATGACGGCTATGTCCTGAATCAACACCTGGACCGGCAGCTGCGGCGCGAACGCGGAGAAGAGGACACCCCGAGCTGTGATATTGATGATCCCGAGTACACGCGCGTCGCTCTTCGCACCAGCATGCGAATCATCGAGAAGGCAGAGGAGTTTGCCGCCGCCGAGAAACGCACCATCCTCTACGTCCTGTCCTTCTCCGCTGACGCGGTCCGCCGAAGAATCGAAAGCGGAAGTCGCTTCGACGAAGCCTTTGTGTATTTTCTCGAGCGTCGAGGTGTTCCCTATGTCGATCTTTTGGAGGCGCACGCCGCCGACTCCGCCCTCCTGGGTCTGGATACGGACACCTACCTGGAACGCTACTTCATTGGCAACTATAATGTTGGCCACTATAATCCGCTGGGATATTTCTTCTGCGCGTCTAAGGTAAAGGACCCGGTTGTGCGAATCCTTGATCCGCCACCACCTGCTTACTCGCCGGGTGCCCTCGAATTCTGACACGTATCTTGCGCGTATGGACCGGTGGGAGCAAAATCATGAATAGCGATGGACTGTTGGCTTTGCTATCGATAGGGGTATTCTTTTGGCCATTCTTGCTGGCTTCCAGTGAAACCCACGCCGAGAAAGCCGAGGAACTGGCGGGAACGAAAACCGCCACCTTTGCCGGGGGATGTTTCTGGTGCATGGAGCCGCCCTTTGACGAGCTGAAGGGCGTGATCTCGACGACGGTCGGGTATACGGGTGGACACAAAAGAGATCCGAACTACGAAGAAGTCTCCGCGGGTGAGACGGGTCACACAGAAGCGGTTCAAGTCGTCTACGACCCCAACTCCCTTACGTATACCCAATTACTTGAAGTGTTCTGGCGAAATATCGACCCCACAACCCCGGACCGGCAATTCTGCGATCGAGGCACCCAGTATCGCAGCGCCATCTTTTATGAGGGCGAAGAAGAGAGGCAGCAAGCCGAAGAGTCTAAGAAAGCGTTGGAAAAGTCTGGACAATTTCATGTCCCCATCGTCACTGAGATTGTCCCAGTTTCTACATTTTACCTTGCCGAATCCTATCACCAGGACTACTACCGAGAGAACCCCATCCGTTACAAGATCTATCGCTACGGCTGTGGCCGCGATCAGCGACTGAAGGAACTCTGGGGGAGCCGCTGATGTTTGATGGCCCATCAGCCTTGAAGAGCCAATAGGCTCCGCGGGAAAGTAACGCTGAGCAGGGAAGCTATCTGGAGACCCTATTTTCGTAGGAGGACCTTATGTTGCTCAAAGACAAGGTGGCTCTGGTTACCGGCGCGACTTCGGGTATCGGCCGAGCGAGCGCCGAACTGTTCGCTAAAGAGGGCGCACGTGTTGTGCTGGTGGGCAGGAATGAAGAGCGGGGCCGGGAGGTAGAGGGTAAGATCCGGAGCGAGGGTGGCGATGCCCTTTTTGTGAAGGCCGACGTCGGTTACATGGACCAGGTCCGCCGTATGGTCGAGACCGGCAAGAAGCACTACGGCCGTCTGGACATTATCTTCAGCAACGCCGGGATCTATGGGATGAAGGGCAGCGCCATAGAAATTACTGAGGAAGATTGGGACCGCGTGATCGCGGTCAACCTGAAAGCGGCCTGGATGGTGGCCCACTGCTCGGTCCCGGACATGCTGAAGCAGGGGGGTGGTGTCATCATCATCGACGGATCGGTCCATTCTAAGCGAGGCTACGCCAACTACTGCGCCTACCAGGTGACGAAGGGAGGGCTGCTGTCGCTCACCCGCTCCCTGGCCGCCGATTTCGCCCCCACCATCCGCGTCAACTGCCTGTTGCCCGGTGCTTTCATCACCGGGCTTTGGGACGATGTTCCCGAGAGCGTCCGCCAGATGAGCGCCAAGTTCTGCCCCATGCAGCGCAACGGCGATCTCGGCGAAATTGCCCAGGCGGCCTTGTTTCTGGCCTCGGACATGTCTTCCTATATGACCGGCGCGGAGCTGGTGGTGGATGGGGGGCTCATCTCAATTATCCAGAAATACCGCCGGGCAAGTAGTTCTCAAACCAGTTGATCGCCCGGTTCGTCAGGCGGACTGCAATTTGACCCGCTGCTGTTCTGAGGACCGAGTTCAATTTAGCGGATTTCAGCGCACCGAACAACGAGAACCTGAACTTGACTTACACTTTGTGATGCACCAAGAGCCGGCTGAAAGCCGCTGTTCCTTGGGAGGCAAACCGTTTTCCCTTGCTTCCCCCTTTTCAGGCGGTTAGATTACTGGGTGGTTGAATCTGTGTTGCCGCAAGGCTTGGGATCGACCGCTTTTCATAACAACCTAAGGAGGAGCCGTGCAAAAGAAGACAGTCTGGATAATCGGTGTGGTGCTCGCGGGGCTGCTGGCAGCCGGATGCGATGAGCCGCCTCGCCAGGAACCGACAGCGGAACTCATTGAAGTCCAAAAAATCTGGGGCGGAGCACGTCATAATGCATTCACCGACCTGGTGAGATTCAAGGATCGCTGGTACTGCGTCTTCCGGGAAGCACAGGATCACCGTTCCAGCGGCGGTGCTCTGCGGGTGATCACCTCTGCCGACGGAGACGAGTGGTTCTCGGCCTCGCTGGTCCCCCCGGAGCCGGGTCACGATCTGCGAGATCCGCACCTCACGGTCACACCGGACAATCGTCTCATGCTCATCGGCGGTGACTTTGAGCCCGCCGAAACGGAACCGCGCGGATTCCACTCTACGGCCTGGTTTTCTTCGGACGGGGAAAACTGGGGCGATCCCATCCCGGTGATCGAGCCGATGACCTGGCTGTGGCGTGTGACCTGGCATGAGGGAATTGCCTATGGCCTTGGCTATGCTTGGGGAGATGAGTCTCTGGTTCGGCTTTACAAAAGTAGTGATGGAGCTCACTTTGAGGTGCTCGTGGAGAGGCTCTTTGACCGAGGACAACCGAACGAGAGTTCCATTGTTTTTCTCGAGGATGGCACCGCTTTCTGTTTGCTGCGCCGAGATGGCGAGGAGGAACACAGCGCACAGCTGGGAACTTCGTCGCCCCCCTATACCGAGTGGACATGGAAGGACCTTGGTCTGCGTCTGGGAGGTCCAGACCTGCTTTATTTACCGGATGGTCGCTGGGTGGCCACAGGGCGTCTCTACGAAAACGAAGGGGAGATCAGGGCAGGGCGATGGTGGACTTCCCTGTTGTGGTTGGACCCGAAGCTAGGCACGCTAACGGAATTTCTCGAGCTTCCTTCTGGCGGAGACACAAGCTATCCCGGGCTGGTATTTCACAATGACCTGCTTTGGGTGAGTTACTACTCTGGGCATGAGAATGAGGGGGACCTGAATGAGAATCGAACAGGGAGAGAGGCTAACATCTATCTTGCAAAGGTAAAACTGCCCCCGGCACAGTGATTCCGTAGGGTCGATGAGATCTCATCCCAGCCTTCTCCCAGGTATGCGAGACGGGAATCTGGGCCTGTCACCATTGCAATGACAGCCGATCGACCGATGGATAGTCCGGAAGGGCCCATCGCTGCAACCAGCAAGACAATGGGGATTATAAGACCTACTTGACTTTTCCCTTCTCCTGACATATAATACTCCTATGGGAAAACAAACAAGAAACCGGCAACGCAGGAAACTCAACATTATCCACTTGATGGACATGTTCCCCAACGAAAAAGCAGCTGAGGAGTGGTTTGAAAAGACACTGTGGCCAGAGGAAAGGTGTTGTGGGCATTGCGGGTCCACCAATACCTACACCGTGCCCAACCGAAAGCCCATGCCGTATCGGTGCCGAGATTGCGAGCGGTATTTCTCGGTCCGCACTGGGACGCCCATTGCCAAAACAAACCTCTCGCTCCACAAATGGGCTATGGCCATTTATCTGGAACTGACCAGTTTGAAGAGCATCGCCTCCACCAAGTTGGCGAGCGACATTGGGGTCAGTCAACCCGCTGCATGGTTCATGCTCCACAGAATTCGAGAAGCCTGGACCAGAACTAAAAACGGTGGAACGTCTTTCTCCGGCCCGGTCGAAGTCGATGAGACCTACATAGGAGGAAAGCGCAGGAACATGAACAAGACCAAGAGAGCTCAGATGAGTGGTCGTGGACCGACTGGCAAAATGGCTGTAGCGGGGATCAAAGATCGATCCTCTAATCAAGTCTCCGCCCAAGTTGTCCGCAATACCAAGTCTGAGACCATGAGCCTTTTCATTATGGAGCACGTCAAGCTGGGAACCAAAATCTACACCGATGACGCTTTGACCTACCACACCCTTCCGAATCATGAGACGGTTAAGCACTCGATTGGTGAGTATGTGCGAGGGAAAGCGTATACCAATGGCGTCGAGAGCTTCTGGTCTATGCTCAAAAGGGCGCATACGGGAGTCTTTCACAAGATCAGTCCTAAACATCTGGATCGCTATGTTCGTGAGTTCGCTGGGAAGCACAACCTTCGCCAGCTGGACACTCTGCACCAGATGAGACGGGTTGTGCGGGGCTTGGCTGGGAAACAACTGATGTACCAGGAACTGATTGCCGATAACGGGCTGTCTTCCGGTGCACGCGCAGAAGAGCTCTCACCAAGTCTTCCGGGGTTGCGTTTCCATAGTCAGGTCGTTTTCTCATATCTGTAGCTTCGCTTTCAGGTACTCCATGCCACGGTCTCCTTTGATCCGATTACAGTTCCCACAAAGAAGTTGCAGGTTTCCAATGTGATCGGTCCCGCCTTTGCCCTTGGAGATGATGTGGCCTACCTCCAAGTTGCGTAGCTCGAAGTGGATCCGACATCCGTTGCAGTGACCTTCCTGATCGCCGCAGATCTCCTTTCGATTGGCATCGGAGTTGTACCTAGGGAGCGTTCCTAGGTCCGTGCGTTTGGGAGTATCCGTGCGGTGGATGACCTTGGAAAATAGGCCCAGTTCGTCATGCATTCTCTGTTGAACTAGATCGGCGGCCTTGGGAGAGATATCGATTCCTACCCACTGCCTGTGTAAACCCTGAGCCGTAATGGAGGCCGTGGCGCATCCGCAGAACGGGTCCAGAACCATATCACCCGTGTTGGAGCTTGCTTGGATGATGCGAGCCAGTAGCGCGACAGGTTTCTGCGTCGGATAGCCGACTCGTTCCTTGGCATGGCCTGAAATTGGCGAAATATCGGTCCAGATCGCCGACGGAACCTGCCCCTTGTTCTCACTCAAATAGCGTTTCAGATAGGGTCGCCCAGATGCAGACCAAGCTATTCGGTTTTCCGCGTCCAGCGCCGTTATCTTGTCTTTGGTCATTCGCCACCCAAAGGGTGGCGTAAAGCCTTTGTACTCATAGGTCAGGTTAGGCCGTTCGCCCATCGATGCGGATCGAATAATGTTGTCGTGTCGATACAGTCCTCGGTGGTCCCGGTGACGGTAAAACTTCTCAGTGTAATCTGTGCTTAGCGGGACACGGACGGAATCGGTCCTTATTGGCGGGCCGTAGAATAGGAGCGAGTCGACCACGCGGCCAAATGCCTTCGAGTCGTTATGTGATGAGTTGCGCTTCCAGATGATTTCGTTTCTGAATTTACGTTTACCGAAAACCGCGTCCATGAGCAGTTTGAGGTAGTGGCTCATGGTCGGGTCACAGTGCAGGTAGATCGAGCCTTTGGGCTTGAGAATCCTCCTGATTTCGAGAAGTCGAGCGGCCATGTAGATCAGATAGGACTTGTCGCTGGAAGTCATCGCCGCCAACAGGACACGGTGGAGAGCGGGGTGCTTGGACTCGATCAGGTTCACCCACTCGACGTTGATGTCTGTGAGGGTCCAGGTGTCCTTGAACTCGGCTCCAGCAGCCTTGCTGCCAATGGGAGCAGCGTAGTTCGTATTGCTGGAGACTGTCCCGGGTTTAGTTGAAAGTTGAGAGGCGGTTCGTCCGACCGACTCGTTAGAATCGGGTTGGTCAACAACCTTTTAAGGAGGAACCGCCATGAAGAAATCATATCGAATTGTCACCCGGAAGAACAGTCAGGGGCTGGCTGATTATCTGGCCCAGAACGGGCAACTGTTGCTCCCGATGGTGGAGCTGATCGAAGCCTCCCGGATGGCCATTGACGAGTTGATCGACATCCTGGGGCGAGCGAGCATGGAAGCGGTCTTGCAGCTTTCTGCCCGAAGTGTCGCCGGCGAAAAGCAACAAGGGCGCCCAGGCAAGCAGATCGTTTGGTACGGCACTCAGCCAGGGCGAGTCAGACTTTCGGAGCGGCAAGTGCGGATTCGAAAGCCACGGCTGCGCAAGAAAGGCCAAGGTCGAGGCGGGGAGGTGGAGATCCCCGCCTATGAGGCGATCAACCGTAACGGGGAGCTGGGCAGCCGCATGCTGGAGATCTTGATGTGCAACGTTTCCACGCGCCACTACAGCCGCGTGATCCCCCAGATGGCCGACACGGTGGGAGTCAGCAAATCGTCCGTGAGCCGTCAGTTCATTGAGCAGAGCGGCCAGCAGCTGGAGCAGCTGGCCGAGCGACACTTTGATGACGTTGAGTTTCTGATCATCTACATCGACGGCCTGGTCTTTGGCGAGCACCACGTGATCTGTGCCGCCGGCGTGGACTCGGAGGGCCAAAAGCACGTGCTGGGGCTGCGGGAAGGGGCCAGTGAAAACGCCGCCACCGCTACCTCCTTGCTGGAAGACCTGGTGGAGCGAGGCCTGGATTCCGGGCGACGCTATCTGTTTGTGATTGACGGCTCCAGGGCCCTGCGATGTGCCATTGACAAGGTCTTTGGCAAGGGCAGTCCGGTGCAGAGATGTCGTCGTCATAAGATTCGCAACGTGTGCGATCGATTGCCGGACGATCTGGCCGAGCAAGTCAAGTCAGTGATGCAGGCTGCTTATCGGCTGCCCTGGGAAGAAGGGAGGGTTCGGCTCAGAAAGCAGGCGGAGTGGCTCGAAGGGCTGCATCCCGAAGCGGCAGCTAGCCTGCGAGAAGGTCTGGAAGAGACCTTCACCATCAATCGACTCGAGTTGTCTTCCTCCCTGCGCTTGTGTCTGGCCAGCACCAACCTGATTGAAAGCCCTCACTCTGGCGTGAGGATGCGGACCCGCCGAGTGAGCCGCTGGAAAGATAGCCAGATGGTGCTGCGCTGGGCCGCCTCAGCCTTCCTGGAGACGGAGAAGAACTTCCGGCGCATCCAGGGCTACCAGGACCTCTGGATGCTGAAAGCCAAACTCAGAGACGAGGTTTCTATGGACGCCAAACGAAAGGTGGCTTAAGATCGTGCTCAACCTGAACCGCCCTTCACTTTCAACTGAGTTTGGGGCAGCCTCTATTGCTGTTGAAGGGGGGGTCTAAGTAGATAAGGTCTACCGACTCCGAGTTCATGCCCCGCATGATCGGCAGGTTATCCCCGGTCCAGATGGTCTGGTTGGCCCAGTTGGGCGCGCTCATTGTATTGCGCTCAGATTGTGTAACCCCTGCTCCTTCTCGCACTGAGCAAGGACAATATACAGAGAGTTGAACGATTTTATTTTCCCGGTCGCCCTGATTTGGTCGCCGACATTAAGTGTTTTTAGCGAGTCTCGCCAGTCGGAAGCGTCGAATTCTAACCAGTAGTTAGGTCCAATATCGCTACCATCCAAACACACAATTACTAGCTGGTTTTTGTCGAAAACATCGTACACAGTTCCAGCTACACGCAACCATTTGTTGGCGTGTCGGTCTATGACGGATTGCCTGGCTATGCCGGTAAGGCCGTTAATTTCTGCCACCAACTCAGATGGCTTACGAGGTGAGAATTCTCAGTGGTTCAGGTCCAAAGGGTGAGCCGTCGCCAGATACCACGAAAACAATAGGGTTCCGATTCCCGAAATCAACCCAGAAATCAGACCTGCATAGAGCGGAACCCAGCCTGATAGTCCCCTAGTCATGATGTACTCCCAGATTCCTCCGCCAATCGCACCGACAATCCCTGGCACCAGCGCAATAATTGCAATCCTTGATACTGGCTTCGCTCCAATCCATCTGGACCATTTTTGCCAACGCACCCAAACAAACTACACCTCGTTACCATGTACGTCAAGTAGGTCTTATATTCCCCAATACTTGGAGGAAAAGGGCTTTTTGTATGCCATCAGGCTTCCCGCAAACGACGTCCTTCAGGCGGAGATTGAACACTTGCTGACCCGGCCGGTGGGTCGTCCGCCCCGAAAGCCCATCGTCTAGTTTGCCGATTTCAAATACCAAGCAGCCAGTTGGAAAAGCGCTCGTCGGGTGATTGCCAAGGTCGAGTGGCATCGCGGCGAACTCTTTCCTAGGGTGGGTTTCATTGTGACCAATATGAGCGCACAAGCCCGAGGCGTGGTTCACTTTTACAACGGTCGCGGCACGGCCGAGCAGTGGATCAAGGAAGGCAAGTATGCCTTGAACTGGACTCGGTTGTCTTGCCAGCGGTTTGTCCCGAATCAGGTGAGGTTGGCTCTGTTTGTTTTGGGTTACAACCTGGGTAATTTTCTGCGGCGGCTGGTCCTTCCCAGAAGAACCAAACATTGGTCCCTTCGCAGCCTGTTGACCAAGCTGATCAAGATAGGAGCAAAGGTGGTTCAGCAGAGGTCGGATCGTCACGTTTCAGATGGCGGAAGTAGCGGTAAGCAAGGAGATCTTTGCCGAGATGTTGTCTCGGATTGAGCGATTGAGATGGAGTACGGCTTAGGGCCCAGTGTTTTCTGGTCGAGCGGCTGGAGAGGTGTCTCAAGTGATCGGGTTTTGACAAAAGCATCCTAATTACAAAGGGATCAGAGGTACTGCTCAGCCAAAATGTGGTGGAAAAACCCTTGCTCCAATGTTCTGGTAGTGATAGGTTTCGATCATTCATCACGATTTAGATCAGGTGAACTCATGTCCGGAGTTGATATGAGGAATGCCGGCTAAGTGGCAGCCTATAAGATGCATCTACTCTAGGGGTTATTTGTAACACAGCTTTTAGCAACTAGCAACTGACAAGAACTTTTCCACCACTTTTTGGCCAGCCGGCCCACCGGTCAGCTGGTCAATAGTCAATGGTAAATGGAGTTGGCAGTGGCAGTAGCTTTCGGCCCGCTGGTCAGCGGCTGCTGCTGCGTCACACAGTGCAGGTGACCCATGCCCCAAACGAGTGGCCTACATGGAATACCGATGACTTTCCGGTCCGGGAACAGGCTCTGCAGGATCTCAAGACCGCGCTGAGCACTGGGATGGCCGAAGGTGGGCACTAGAACGACCCGGTTTCCAATGTAGAAATTAGCATAACTGGCGGGCAGTCGTCCCTGTGAGGTCTCTAGGGGCTCGGGCATGGGCAGAGGGACAACTTGGAAAGGGTGGCCCTTAGGATCACGGGCCAGTCGCAGGCGTTGGTAGTTGTCCTGAAGTGGACCGTAGTTTTCGTCAGCGGGATTATCTTCAAGAGCACAGACAATGGTCCGGGGTCCCACAAATCGAGCTACCTCATCGACGTGACCGTCCGTGTCATCACCAGCGATGCCTCCAGCCAGCCAGAGGATTTGATGAACACCTAGATAATCCCTCAAGTACTGCTCGATCTGTTCTCTGGAAAGACCAGGATTTCGGTTCGGATTCAGCAGACACTGTTCGGTGGTGAGGCAGACGCCTTGGCCGTTGACGTCAATCGCACCTCCCTCAACGACTAGACCCGGGCGGAAACAGGGAACCTTCAATAGGGGTAGAAGTTTCTCGGGAACCTCCGCATCCTTCTCCAGTTCCGAGTACTTGTTTCCCCAGCTATTAAAGTCCCAATGATTCAATGCCAGATCTGTATTTCTTCCACGCCGGCGAATCAAGAAGTTAGGGCCATAATCACGGATCCACACGTCGGCGGTTTTGATCTCGTGAAAGACCAGAGAAGGGCTGAGTAGCTGATCCTTCCCGACTTTTCTTCGGATTTTTTCGGCGGCCTCGGCATCCTGTACCAGCAGATCCACTCTCTCCGAGGGCGCCAGGCAGGTAATCATGCGCAGGAAGATTTCCTGTACCTGCACCAGTCGTCCCGGCCAGTTCGACCGGTCGCTGGGCCAGGCCAGCCAGGTCGACTCGTGAGGATGCCACTCGGGGGGCATGTAGTAACCAAGTTTGGCAGGTGGTCTGAAAACCACGTCGGCCGGAGCTGGAGAAGAAGACTTACTCATGCTCGGATCCTTGGTCTCCAAAGCGCTTAGTCAGCCCCTGGTAGGCTTCGATACGGCGGTCTCTGAGAAAGGGCCAGTCGCGACGGGTCTCCTCGATACGAGAGAGGTCACATTGCGCAATCAATATCTCCTCCTCGTGGGCAGACGCTTTGGTCACGACCTGGCCAAGGGGATCGCAGACGAAAGATTGACCCCAGAAACTGAGCGAGCCCTCAACCCCGACCCGGTTGGCAACTGCAAGGAATACCCCATTCCCGATCGCATGGCCTCGCTGGATGGTTTCCCATGCCGAATGCTGAACGCGATTTGTTTTTCTCAATTCACCTTCCAACCAACCGATTGCAGTGGGGTAAAAGAGGATTTCGGCGCCGTCCAGTGCGGTTAGCCGGGCTGCCTCCGGAAACCACTGGTCCCAGCACACCAGCACCCCAACCTTGCCGTATTGAGTCCTATGGCTACAAAACCCGAGGTCGCCAGGAGTGAAATAGAACTTTTCATAATAAAGTGGGTCATCGGGAATATGCATCTTCCGGTACTTGCCGGTCAAAGCTCCGTCGGTATCAATGACCACCGCTGTATTGTGGTAGAGGCCTGCCGTTCGCCTCTCGAACAAGGATGCAATGATAGCGATCCTTAATTCTTGGGCCAGTTGGCCCAATGCCTCGGTGCTCGGTCCCGGAATTGTCTCTGCCAGATCAAAAAAAGAGGCGTCTTCTTTCTGACAGAAGTATTGAGAGCGAAACAGTTCCTGCAGGCAGACTAACTGAGCGCCTAGGGAGGCAGCCTGGCGGATTTTTCCCAGAGCCCTTTGAAAATTCTCATCCGGGTCCGATCCACAGTGCATTTGAATGAGGGCAAGAGTAGCGTGGTTAGCCATCTGCGGCTGAGTCTCTGAGAGGGGTCAGCCCCCTCACACTCCGCGCGGATTATTATAGCATGGGTTAAGTGGGAGCTTTTCGTTGACAGGAGTTTCCCCAAAAAACAGCTCTCAATCCAGATAAATCATTGAAATAAAAGGATTAATGTAAATCAACAAGTGGGATGGGTGTGATTCTCGAAAAATGGGGTAACTCCGTACAAGTAAAAATGGGCTCTTCGAATTGGCTCCAGATTCTCGATTTCGAGCACCAGAACGGCCCTGGAAAGCTGTCAAAGGGTTCATTCTTAGCCTGATACCCGCAAAATGGCGATCACAGCGCCTTGTCGGTTCACGAGCAAACTGAAATCATAGGTCGTTGGTTTCGGGCTCGGAAAAATGGGGAAACTCCAGTTTCGTTGACGGTTGACGGAGGGGCTTGGTATGATCTCGACATCGCACTGGGGAAAAGTTTCTTCTAACATGGTCAGTTCCTCTATTGATTATCCTCTGCCACGCCGCACAGAGAGAGGGGGCAGCCTGTGCGTACCCTAACCCGCTGGGGCATTTCTTTGCGAGAGTGGAGAATGATCGCGAAGGGTCTGCTGTCTCAGGATCATCCCATTCTGGCTCACGTGATTCCGATACGTCGCTGCAATCTGTCTTGTTCCTACTGTAACGAGTACGACGACTTTTCTGACCCTGTTCCGACCGACGTAATGCTGCGACGTATGGACCAGCTAGCCGAACTGGGTACTGCGATTATTACCATCTCCGGGGGAGAGCCGCTGATGCATCCTGAGTTGGAGAAAATCATTCAACGGATTCGACGGCAGCGAATGCTTGCAGGTCTAATCACCAACGGGTACTTGATGTCGCGCAAACGCATTGAGTCACTTAATGAAGCTGGATTGCAACATGTTCAGATCAGCATCGATAACGTGGAATCCGATGAAACTTCCATGAAGAGTCTCAAGGTGTTGGACAGGAAGTTGCGTCATCTGGCGGAGTTTGCGAATTTCAAGGTGAATATTAATTCAGTCCTGGGATCCGGCGTAACAAATTCGGAAGACGCTTTGGTGATCGGACGGCGCGCTGTAGAGTTAGGGTTCACCTGTACGGTCGGCGTGATTCATGACGGTCAGGGCCGTCTGAAGCCTCTGAAGGAGGAAGAGAGAAGGATCTATTACGCCCTGAAGGAAATAGGAAAGAAAAGTTATGCTCAGGTCAACAACTACTTTCAGGATAACCTGGTGGAGGGGAAACCGAACAACTGGCGCTGCCGGGCCGGAGCCCGCTACCTCTATGTTTGCGAAGACGGTCTGGTTCATTATTGTTCCCAGCAGCGTGGTTATCCGGCCATCCCTCTGGAGGAGTATACCCTTGAGCAGATTCGGCGAGAGTACAGGACGAAAAAAGCCTGCGCGCCCTTCTGCACCATCTCCTGTGTGCAGCAGACATCCATGATGGATTTCTGGAGAGGGCCTCAGGAACTTCGCTCGGCTGTTCCACAGATGGCAAAACCCCCCCCCATTCAGCTTCAGGTGGACTGAGCCCAGGAACTGTCACCTCCACTACCCCCACCATGAATTACGGAGGTGGACGCCCCTAAGGGATCTTTACCTTCAGCGTCTTGCCGATGACGAGCGTGCTTCCGGATAGCTCGGAAGGGTGTTTCTTGCTTTTCAGATAGATCAAGGCTTCGATGGTTTCCCCTTCTATCAGCGTGGTTTCCTTGATCTCATGCTTTTCCAGAATGGAGCGAAGCTTTACCGCCGTGTCCGCTGAAAGCACCACCGGTCCCGCGTCGCCCGGGGAAGTCATGTCGATGGTCCTCACGTTACGACCGTAAACGCCGGGGCTGGTTCCCGGATAACCGTACGGGCCGTGGTCCTCAATGTGGAACTCTCGGAAGCGGCGTTTGAATGCCTTGGAGCGCATAATTTTGGGAGTGATGTCAAAAGGAGTAACCTTCTTGATTACTTTACCTTTTGGGTTCAGAACGCTCATGTCGCTGGGTCGCAGAGACCACATCTCCTGGGAGCCGTTTTCCACTTTGACCCGCAAGACAGCGAAGCCCAGCTCCAGGAGAGGGAATTTGAAATCGTCGGGCAGATCGCCTCGCTTCAGGAATTGCCCTTTGATGGAGAGTGTGTCTGCGGGAAAGGTCACCGCCAACAATAGGAGGAGTAATGGTTTCAAAATCCACCTCGCACCATCCAGCTTACCAGTTGCCGTTTGCCTTGTCTAATTCCTAGCTAGCCTAACTTCCGCGGTCCGCTGAGGGATTTTCACCTATTTTGCCTGCTCGGCGTCGGCAAGTCGTTTGTTTTCAGCGAGCGTCTTTCTGGATTGGCCAAATAGTGACTAATATGACTAAGTATAGCACTGGATATGTCAGGTTTATATGGTATATGTAGTGATGAATGTACATCCGAAAAACCAGTCGCATCTACAAGGGCAAGGAATACGCGAACTACCTGCTGGTGGAGTCGGTTCAGACCCCCAAGGGACCGCGCCAAAGAACGATTTGCTCGCTGGGCAATCTGGCCCCGGCGCCTCGAGAACAATGGCGGGCCCTGGCGCATAAGCTGGAGTCGGCCTTGTGCGGCCAGCTTCCGCTGGAAGCTCCCGATGAAAAAACCCGAACCCTTCTCGAAAGGGCTGGGCGGGGCCGACAGCGGCGAGAGCCCGAGCCAGCGGCAGAGCTGGTCACCGTCGATGCGGAGCGGATTGAATTGGAGCAGGCCCGGGAAGCCGGGCCCGTGCACGTCGGGCATCAGATGTGGCGGCGCTTGGGGATGGGCGAGATTCTCAGGCGTGCGGGCTTGTCGGAGCGCGCCTGCCGGTTGAGCGAAGCGATGACGCTCAACCGGCTGATCTGTCCGCTTTCGGAACGGGCCATGCCCGACTGGGTCCGTGGCACCGCGGCGGGGGACATTCTGGGAGAGGACTTCCGCCCGCTGCAGGAGGATGCGCTCTATCGGAACCTGGATCGGCTACATCCGAATCGAGAGCCGATCGAGCGGGAGCTCATGGAGCGGGAGAGAGCGCTTTTCAACCTGCAAGAGACGGTCTATCTCTACGACCTGACGTCGACCTACTTTGAGGGTCAGGCGGAAGCCAACCCCCAGGCGAAGCGGGGCTACTCGCGCGATAAGCGTCCCGACTGCAAGCAGGTGGTGGTGGGACTGGTGCTGGATGGGGAGGGGTTTCCGAAGGCCCACGAGGTGTTTGACGGAAACGTGCAGGACCGTGCCACCGTGGATCAGATGCTGGATGCGTTAGAGAGACGGACGGGCCAGAAAGTAGGCTCCACGGTGGTGCTGGATCGGGGCATGGCGTACGAGGAGAACCTGGAGCAGATCCGGCAGCGCCAGTATCACTACATTGTGGCGGGGCGGCAGTCGGAGCGAAATGAATGGTGGGACGAGTTGGAGAAGGAAGACGAGTGGGAAGAGATCCTTCGCATCCCTTCACCCCGGAATCCGTTTCAGAAGAAGACTCGGGTCGAGATCAAACGGCGCCAGAAAGGCGATGAGATCTACATTCTTTGCCGCAGCGAAGGTCGGGAAGAGAAGGACCGAGCGATCCGGGAGAAACAAGAACAGAGACTGATCCACGACTTGGAGAAGCTCCAGGCCCGGGTGGAGCGGGGACGCCTGAAGCAGGAGGAGAAGATTCAGCAGGCGATCGGTCGTCTGAAGGAACGCTACCCCCGTGTGGCGCGCTACTACGCAATCCAATACGACGCGGAGAAGCGGAATCTGGTTTGGCAAGAGAGGGCAGAGAAGAAGACGATGGCGGAGAAGCTCGACGGCAGCTACGTGCTGAAGACGGATCGGCAGGATCTGAGTGCCGATGAGATCTGGCGCACCTACCTTCTGCTGACGCGTGTGGAACGAGCCTTCCGGGATATGAAGACCCCGCTGATGGAGCGTCCCATTTTCCACCATCTGGAGCACCGTACCCAGACGCACATCTTTCTCTGCGTGCTGGCCTACCACCTGCTGCTGGCCATCGAAAAGTACTTCCTGGATGAGGGAATCCAAACCTCCTGGTCGACGATCCGCCGGCAGCTGAGCACCCACCAGGTGGTCACGGTGGTCCTGCCCACGGCGAACGGCACCATTCTCCGCATCCGAAAGGGAACCACCCCGGATGGCGGGCAGCGGGACATCTACAACGTCCTCAGGGTTCCACTGGAAGTTATGAAACCGATCAAGACCTGGCACGCAGCGGCCAATTTGTAGTGACTGAAAAAAATCGCAACCCAGCATCAACAAAGGATTTTGCTCAGCGGAGTGCGGAAGTTAGGCTGCTAGGTCGAGAAGTCTTAATTCCAGTGCCTGACAGGAATTCGCAGGTGGCGGAATCGCTAGACGACCAGGACTCAGAGAGTGGTCGCATTGCACTGAAGAATTATTTGTTCGCTCAATCGGAACTGACCTTCCGTTTGCGTTTTCAAGATCGCGGTTTCCAGGTGGTAACTTTCCCATCTTTTGGTCTCTATAAAGCCCAAGGAGCCGGGGGCGATAGCTTCGCGTATGTAGGTTTTACAATCAGTGAAGACGGCACAGTTCCGACCCGAATAGTTAATAACAGAAACGATTCAGATTTGGGAATAGTTGTCGCTCAAATTCTTCAGCGTCGTGTTTACAATTTTCGAGCTGAGCGATTCAACGTTGGAGTGTCGAGTTTTGGCAGAAATGAGATATTAGCTTCCGATGCGGCGAATCTGCCTGAAGCGCTGAATACATTGCAAAGCAACTACATCCAGTTTAACAGGTTTAACGCTGTGGTGAGGGAGATATTGCCGGACGTACGACGTGTTGCGGTCCGTCCGCATCGCCAAAACGCTGCTCTGGAAGTACTGATTTGGAATCACGACCCCAAAACAGAACGCGAGGATCTTGCAATTCCTTTGAGCGAGAGTGGAACAGGTGTGGGCCAGGTTCTGGCAATTCTCTACGTGGTTCTTACCTCGGACTTCCCGAGAACGATCATCAAAGACGAACCTCAGAGCTTTCTTCACTCCGGAGCAGCTCGCAAGCTAATAGAAATCCTAAAAAGGTATTCTCTCCACCAGTTTATTATCTCCACACACTCCCCGACCGTCATTGCAGCTGCCAATCCCGCAACTATAACTTTGATTAGACAAGAAGACACCGAAAGTGTGTGCGAGCTTCTAGATACGGCCCAAGTCGGAGAACAACGTAAGTAGCTTAACGAGATTGGTGCCAAACCTTCAGATGTATTTGGAGCTGATAATATTCTTTGGGTTGAAGGACCGACGGAGGAGGAATGCTTTCCGATGATTTTGGAAAAGATCGCTAAGCGTTCATTAATTGGAACACTCATTAAGGCTGTCAAACACACTGGAGACCTGGGGGGAAAGCGAGGTCGCATAGTTTTTGACGTCTATGATCGCCTCAGCCATGGTAAGACTCTCCTTCCACCTGCGATCGGATTTCTATTCGACTCGGACGCGCGAACAGAAGGAGACAAGAAATCCCTCAAGTGCAGAAGTCCGAATCGCGCGCATTTTCTACCTCGTAGAACCTATGAGAATTATCTCTTGAATCCGGCAGCGATAGCAGACGTGACCAACGGACTTGAGAATTTTCGTGAGGACCCAGTGACAGAAAGTGAAGTAAAGGTACTAATTGAACAAAAGCGGACCAAGCCAAAATATTTTAACCTGGACGGACAGCATCTCGGTCTCAAATCGACCCATGGTGTTGGCGCTGGCGGCCTTCTTCTTGTCCATCTTCTTCCCGGTGATCCTCCGCATAGTCGGATCCACCGATAGACGATGGGCATCGTTGACATCTTCATAGCCAGCCAGTCGACTCGTATACCGATTGGCGCAGCAACGACGCCAGGTCGTGCTGGATGTTACGCCCTGTCCGCGAATCGCGAAAAACGGAGGGAACACTATCGAATAACACCAACGCTTCGTCCAAATCACGATAGGCGAGAAGCCCAGCATCCGAGGTGACCTTAGCCCCATGAAATTCAAGCCTCAAACTGCCATCAAAACCGGCCTTCAAACCTTCACCCTTTGAGTCAGCCATTTCTTGCTCCCTTTATGCTCTATATCTAATTTAATTATAGTAGTTTACATCGATTAAGGCAAGCAATTTTGGTGTCCTATATGGTGAATGGGGGTTAATATGTCTGGGATCTGGTTTCGCCCTGTTTCTCCCTGTTCGCCCAACAACCTGTTGCTCTATTTCTCTATTTCTCTTTTGCTCTGCGGCAGCGAAGCCTTTGCGGAAACAGTGGAAGAGTATACCCAGCAGGCCTCGCAGCTGATGCGGAACTACCAGTGGAGGGAAGCTGCCACCTTGCTGGGAAAGGGCCTTCAGCGGCACCCGGACGAGCCCGCCTTACTTGTCGGACTTGCAAGTATTTTGACGCGGTTGGGTCATGCAGCCAAAGGCGAGCAATTGTTGCAAAGAGCGCTCATCCGTGAGCCGGAAAATCCAGATTTTCTGCGAGGAGCTGCGCAGGCTCACTTGCACCAGGGCAAGCTTTCGACTGCCATTGCTCTCTTTCGGGAAGCGCTGCAACACGGATCCGATGATGAGAGGTTGCATCACCAGCTTGCCTTCAGCTTGTTTCTTCGGGGTGACGAGAAGGGAGCCCTGGAACAATCTCGCCTGGCGATCCAGGAGAACCCCATCCATCCTTCCTATCGACGCTTGTATGCCCTATTGCTGGACACTCAAGACCGCAGTGAAGAATCCTATCGGCAGCTGAGAGTGGCCTATCGGTTGGCACCCCGCGATGCGAGCCTTCTGTTTGAACTAAGCGAGAACCGCAGATTGGCGGGCAACCTAGCGCAGGCCGTGGAATATCTGGATCTGGCGATCAAACTCGACCCCGAAAACCCAGTCTATCACAGAGAGATTTCCAGCCTGTACCGCCACATTGGTGAGAATGAAATCGGGACTCGAGAAGCTGAGATTGCCGACTCTCTGCGTCGAGCATTCCAGGTTTATCTTAAGGCTCTGAAACTGGCTGTAAAAGAAGCACATGAAGAGGCAGCCCACTATCTAGCGCCCGTGGTTCAAAAGCATCCTGAGTTTGTTACGGGAACCGTGTTGTTGGCTGATCTCTATCAAAAGTCAGGGCAGCAGGAGCGTGCACTAGAGCTATACCTTCAGGTGCTTAATCGGGATTCCTATCAGGTTCAGGCCAGGGAGCAGAGCGCCTGGATCAAGGCGCAGCAGGGCTCGTTGGATTTTGCGCTGAAGCTGCTGCGCGAATCTCGGTGGGAGAGCGCCAATCAGGTGCTCATCGAAGGATATCGGGAAGTGGTTCGAGAGAACTGGGAGGAGGCGCTTGACCGATTCAGAAAAGCAGAAAGGCTTCACCCGCTCGATCCGAGGCTGCTTCAGCTGATCGCTTTCTGTTTGAATGCTCAGGGAAAGAAAGAGGAAGCCCTTCGCTATCTGGGCAAAGCTGAAAGGATCGATTCCGGCAACCAGGAAATTAGGCGCCAGGCCACAGAAATCAAGTTGGAAGAGGCTCGTCAGCTGGTTCGCGAAAAGAGGTGGCAACGCGCCCTGCAGGCTTTTACAAAACTGATTCGGGAGGAGGGAGCCGAAGCCGAATACCTTTTCAACCGCGGATACTGTCTCCAGCAACTGGGTGACTTGAAACGGGCTGTTGGAGACTACCGAGCCGGGCTTCGATTCAATCCCAACGCCACCTGGGCTCGAATCAACCTGGCGTCCTCTCTTTACTTGGCTGCCGACTATCAGGGATCAGCTGCAGAGTGGGAGAGAGTCCTCAGGAAGGACAATACTCCCAAAACTTATTTCCACTTGGGCCTCTCTTATAGCCAGCCAGCTCGGATCCAGGAAACAGAACAGGTTCTCCAGAAGGCATGGAATCTCGGCTACCAGACACCGGAACTTCTTTATAACCTGGGGATCGTCAAACTTCGCCGGAAGAAAGTCGATACAGCCTGGTATCTGATTGGCCGCTCTGCGGCAGCGGGCCATGAGCCGGCCCGGCTGCTGCTGCAGGAAAGACGAAATAGGTGACACGCACGCAATAGGTTCTCTCGTGCCCGTAAACGTTAGCTTCTGACCTGCATTTCTCATCACGGCTCGTGACGAAGCGGCGGAAGGGCCGGTCTGACAAGGCGCGCGACCGAGGCCCCCGCAGGCGTACTCGTGCAGTACGTCGAGGAGGCCGAAGAAGCGCAACGCAGTCAGGACGGATCATTTCTTCACTTCGCTCAGGTGAAGGCGACGCCGATGCAGTAGAGAGGTGATGAGAAATGCAGGCTAGGGCAAGGCTGGTACCTATTTCGGATCGTGGGGTGCAGCCAAACTTGCCTTCATTGTGCTCATTTGCTCTTTGGTTTGCTGAATTGCGGAGACCTTGTCGAATAGGTGTCGTTTCTATGGGGGTTCCGGAGACAATTACGAGCGTGTCACTCAATACCGGTTAATGGTATCAATCAGTTCCTGCAGGCGGCCGTGTTGATGCTGGTCAAAACAGAGTGCCAGCCGAGGGAACTGTAAAAGGTCCAGCTCGTCATCTTCCTCGGGAAAAGCCCCGCACGGTTCGATGGAACCCTTTACGAGAATATCCTGAAACGTCTCATTCAGTTTCGCGATGAGATCCTCTCCCACCGGTTCTTTGAGGCGCAGAACCAGGTTCTGCCGGTTGTTGACGTAACGAGAGGAATGGTAGCGTCGATAGAAGGTGAGGATCTTTTCACAAGCTTCGTCTACCCGATCCGTAATCGAGAAAAGCGACAGGTCCTGCCGGGAAACATAGCCTGTTTCAACCAGGTGACGCTTGACAAACTGATACCAATCCTTCCAGTAAGTGCCGCCAGGTCGATCGAGCATCACGATCGGTGTCGGCTCGTTCTTGCCGGTCTGAAGCAGAGTCAGCGATTCGAAGCCTTCATCCTGGGTACCAAATCCCCCGGGCAGTAAAACGATGGCCTCCGATTCCTTGACGAAAAAAAGCTTCCGGCTGAAAAAGTAGCGAAAATTGATCGTTTTCTCGTCGTCACGGATCGTCTCATTCGCGGCTTGTTCCATAGGAAGCGTGATGTTCAGTCCAAAGCTTCGTTTCTTTCCTGCACCCAAGTTTCCGGCCCACATGATCCCCTCTCCCGCGCCGGTGATGATCATATAGCCCGAATCAGCCATCTTTCTGGCAAACTCCTGGGCCGTCTGAAACTCGGGACTTTGCACAGGGCAGCGAGAAGAACCGAAAATACTTATTTTGGGGATGTGACGGTAGCGGGAAAACACTTTCAATGCATACCTCATCTCCTTGATCGAAGTACGTAGAATTTTCAGGTCCAGACGAGATGAACTCTCCTGTCCCAGTTTCACCCCGGTCACGAAGATTTCACGCAGCAGATCCAGATGTTCACTGGGCCTGAGCTCATCCAGCAGCTCGTCAATTTTTTGCGCGAGTACTTTGTCCTCAACGGTATAGGTCGGTGCAGAACTGGAATCGTCGCGCTGTCTCATGGGTTGGCTAAGTACACTGGAACATAAATACTGCAACGTTTGTGGCGAGCGCGACGGGTCGAGTTCGCGAAGCGACGACGAACGCCATGCCTTGCCATAGTGGAGGAGGAGCAACAAAGAGATGGGCCCGTCCCGCCCCATCCGCATACGTTACCGTATTCATGAAAGGGAGTACTCAGTATACCGTATAATCGAGATCGTGCCTGCGAACCTCACGCCTGAATATTTTCAGGCCGAACAAAAGTTCAAGAGTGCTTCCTCCATCCCAAAGAAGATTGAAGCGCTGGAAGAAATGCTGCGAACCATCCCCAAGCACAAGGGGACGGAAAAAATGCAGGCGGATCTGAAGAGACGGCTCTCTCAGCTTAGGAAGGAATCGCAGAAGAAGAAATCGACCGCGTCTCAAAAACCCTTTTACCACATTGAGCGCGAGGGTGCTGGCCAGGTGGTTCTTTGCGGTTCTCCCAACAGTGGAAAATCTCAACTTCTAGCCAGCCTGACCCATGCGGAACCGGAGGTCGCAGACTATCCGTTTACCACGCGTGTTCCACAACCGGGAATGATGGCTTACGAGGACATTCAGATTCAGCTGGTGGATACCCCGCCGCTGTCTCCACAGTCGTTGGAACCATGGCAGCTGGCCATGATCAAGCAGGCCGATCTGGCCTTGCTTCTCTTTGATGTGAATGCCCCGGACCTTCTGGAAGAGACGGAATTTGCCCTTTCAACGCTGGAGAAGAAAGGGATTTCTCTAGACACTGCTTCTGGGCCAATGGTGGTTGTACTGGGCAACAAAACCGATCTCTCTGGAGGCAGGGAAAACTTCACGGCCTGGCAGGAGCTGTACCGGGAGCGGTTTCAGGCTGAACCATTTTCAGCCCTGCTGGAGAGTGACCTGAATCAGATCAGGAACCGCATTTTCGAACTGTTGAAAATCGTGCGAGTCTACACAAAAGCACCCGGCAGGAAGCCTGAGGAAAACCCCATCCCTTACGTCTTGAAAAAAGGAAGTACGATTCAAGAGGCCGCAGTTACGGTTCACAAAGATCTGGGTGAGAGCTTCAAATTCGCGCGCGTCTGGGGTAAGACCAAGTTTGAGGGCCAAATGGTAGAGCGCTCTTATGTATTGGAAGATGGGGATCTGGTCGAGATTCACACCTAAGTACTCACTTTCATAAATACGATGACGTATGTTGGGAGCGCGACGGAGACCAGATCGAGGCGCGACGACGAGTCGATGTCGAGACACTCGTGTCGAGACATCGGCGAGGAGGAGCAACAAAGAGATGGGCCCGTCCAGCCCCAACCCTTTGGGCGGATGGGGCCTGCGGGCGATCTCTTTGTCGTTCGTCGTCGACGATGCCATTGCATCGCCTAACGATGCCACCGCATCGCCTCCTCCTCTCTTCGCGACCTCACCTCGCAAGCCCCGTCCGCATACATTACCGTATTTATGAAAGGGGAATATAAGACCTACTTGACGTACATGGTAACGAGGTGTAGTTTGTTTGGGTGCGTTGGCAAAAATGGTCCAGATGGATTGGAGCGAAGCCAGTATCAAGGATTGCAATTATTGCGCTGGTGCCAGGGATTGTCGGTGCGATTGGCGGAGGAATCTGGGAGTACATCATGACTAGGGGACTATCAGGCTGGGTTCCGCTCTATGCAGGTCTGATTTCTGGGTTGATTTCGGGAATCGGAACCCTATTGTTTTCGTGGTATCTGGCGACGGCTCACCCTTTGGACCTGAACCACTGAGAATTCTCACCTCGTAAGCCATCTGAGTTGGTGGCAGAAATTAACGGCCTTACCGGCATAGCCAGGCAATCCGTCATAGACCGACACGCCAACAAATGGTTGCGTGTAGCTGGAACTGTGTACGATGTTTTCGACAAAAACCAGCTAGTAATTGTGTGTTTGGATGGTAGCGATATTGGACCTAACTACTGGTTAGAATTCGACGCTTCCGACTGGCGAGACTCGCTAAAAACACTTAATGTCGGCGACCAAATCAGGGCGACCGGGAAAATAAAATCGTTCAACTCTCTGTATATTGTCCTTGCTCAGTGCGAGAAGGAGCAGGGGTTACACAATCTGAGCGCAATACAATGAGCACGCCCAACTGGGCCAACCAGACCATCTGGACCGGGGATAACCTGCCGATCATGCGGGGCATGAACTCGGAGTCGGTAGACCTTATCTACTTAGACCCCCCCCTTCAACAGCAATACGAACTACGCTGCTCCCATTGGCAGCAAGGCTGCTGGAGCCGAGTTCAAGGACACCTGGACCCTCACAGACATCAACGTCGAGTGGGTGAACCTGATCGAGTCCAAGCACCCCGCTCTCCACCGTGTCCTGTTGGCGGCGATGACTTCCAGCGACAAGTCCTATCTGATCTACATGGCCGCTCGACTTCTCGAAATCAGGAGGATTCTCAAGCCCAAAGGCTCGATCTACCTGCACTGTGACCCGACCATGAGCCACTACCTCAAACTGCTCATGGACGCGGTTTTCGGTAAACGTAAATTCAGAAACGAAATCATCTGGAAGCGCAACTCATCACATAACGACTCGAAGGCATTTGGCCGCGTGGTCGACTCGCTCCTATTCTACGGCCCGCCAATAAGGACCGATTCCGTCCGTGTCCCGCTAAGCACAGATTACACTGAGAAGTTTTACCGTCACCGGGACCACCGAGGACTGTATCGACACGACAACATTATTCGATCCGCATCGATGGGCGAACGGCCTAACCTGACCTATGAGTACAAAGGCTTTACGCCACCCTTTGGGTGGCGAATGACCAAAGACAAGATAACGGCGCTGGACGCGGAAAACCGAATAGCTTGGTCTGCATCTGGGCGACCCTATCTGAAACGCTATTTGAGTGAGAACAAGGGGCAGGTTCCGTCGGCGATCTGGACCGATATTTCGCCAATTTCAGGCCATGCCAAGGAACGAGTCGGCTATCCGACGCAGAAACCTGTCGCGCTACTGGCTCGCATCATCCAAGCAAGCTCCAACACGGGTGATATGGTTCTGGACCCGTTCTGCGGATGCGCCACGGCCTCCATTACGGCTCAGGGTTTACACAGGCAGTGGGTAGGAATCGATATCTCTCCCAAGGCCGCCGATCTAGTTCAACAGAGAATGCATGACGAACTGGGCCTATTTTCCAAGGTCATCCACCGCACGGATACTCCCAAACGCACGGACCTAGGAACGCTCCCTAGGTACAACTCCGATGCCAATCGAAAGGAGATCTGCGGCGATCAGGAAGGTCACTGCAACGGATGTCGGATCCACTTCGAGCTACGCAACTTGGAGGTAGGCCACATCATCTCCAAGGGCAAAGGCGGGACCGATCACATTGGAAACCTGCAACTTCTTTGTGGGAACTGTAATCGGATCAAAGGAGACCGTGGCATGGAGTACCTGAAAGCGAAGCTACAGATATGAGAAAACGACCTGACTATGGAAACGCAACCCCGGAAGACTTGGTGAGAGCTCTTCTGCGCGTGCACCGGAAGACAGCCCGTTATCGGCAATCAGTTCCTGGTACATCAGTTGTTTCCCAGCCAAGCCCCGCACAACCCGTCTCATCTGGTGCAGAGTGTCCAGCTGGCGAAGGTTGTGCTTCCCAGCGAACTCACGAACATAGCGATCCAGATGTTTAGGACTGATCTTGTGAAAGACTCCCGTATGCGCCCTTTTGAGCATAGACCAGAAGCTCTCGACGCCATTGGTATACGCTTTCCCTCGCACATACTCACCAATCGAGTGCTTAACCGTCTCATGATTCGGAAGGGTGTGGTAGGTCAAAGCGTCATCGGTGTAGATTTTGGTTCCCAGCTTGACGTGCTCCATAATGAAAAGGCTCATGGTCTCAGACTTGGTATTGCGGACAACTTGGGCGGAGACTTGATTAGAGGATCGATCTTTGATCCCCGCTACAGCCATTTTGCCAGTCGGTCCACGACCACTCATCTGAGCTCTCTTGGTCTTGTTCATGTTCCTGCGCTTTCCTCCTATGTAGGTCTCATCGACTTCGACCGGGCCGGAGAAAGACGTTCCACCGTTTTTAGTTCTGGTCCAGGCTTCTCGAATTCTGTGGAGCATGAACCATGCAGCGGGTTGACTGACCCCAATGTCGCTCGCCAACTTGGTGGAGGCGATGCTCTTCAAACTGGTCAGTTCCAGATAAATGGCCATAGCCCATTTGTGGAGCGAGAGGTTTGTTTTGGCAATGGGCGTCCCAGTGCGGACCGAGAAATACCGCTCGCAATCTCGGCACCGATACGGCATGGGCTTTCGGTTGGGCACGGTGTAGGTATTGGTGGACCCGCAATGCCCACAACACCTTTCCTCTGGCCACAGTGTCTTTTCAAACCACTCCTCAGCTGCTTTTTCGTTGGGGAACATGTCCATCAAGTGGATAATGTTGAGTTTCCTGCGTTGCCGGTTTCTTGTTTGTTTTCCCATAGGAGTATTATATGTCAGGAGAAGGGAAAAGTCAAGTAGGTCTTATAATCCCCATTGTCTTGCTGGTTGCAGCGATGGGCCCTTCCGGACTATCCATCGGTCGATCGGCTGTCATTGCAATGGTGACAGGCCCAGATTCCCGTCTCGCATACCTGGGAGAAGGCTGGGATGAGATCTCATCGACCCTACGGAATCACTGTGCCGGGGGCAGTTTTACCTTTGCAAGATAGATGTTAGCCTCTCTCCCTGTTCGATTCTCATTCAGGTCCCCCTCATTCTCATGCCCAGAGTAGTAACTCACCCAAAGCAGGTCATTGTGAAATACCAGCCCGGGATAGCTTGTGTCTCCGCCAGAAGGAAGCTCGAGAAATTCCGTTAGCGTGCCTAGCTTCGGGTCCAACCACAACAGGGAAGTCCACCATCGCCCTGCCCTGATCTCCCCTTCGTTTTCGTAGAGACGCCCTGTGGCCACCCAGCGACCATCCGGTAAATAAAGCAGGTCTGGACCTCCCAGACGCAGACCAAGGTCCTTCCATGTCCACTCGGTATAGGGGGGCGACGAAGTTCCCAGCTGTGCGCTGTGTTCCTCCTCGCCATCTCGGCGCAGCAAACAGAAAGCGGTGCCATCCTCGAGAAAAACAATGGAACTCTCGTTCGGTTGTCCTCGGTCAAAGAGCCTCTCCACGAGCACCTCAAAGTGAGCTCCATCACTACTTTTGTAAAGCCGAACCAGAGACTCATCTCCCCAAGCATAGCCAAGGCCATAGGCAATTCCCTCATGCCAGGTCACACGCCACAGCCAGGTCATCGGCTCGATCACCGGGATGGGATCGCCCCAGTTTTCCCCGTCCGAAGAAAACCAGGCCGTAGAGTGGAATCCGCGCGGTTCCGTTTCGGCGGGCTCAAAGTCACCGCCGATGAGCATGAGACGATTGTCCGGTGTGACCGTGAGGTGCGGATCTCGCAGATCGTGACCCGGCTCCGGGGGGACCAGCGAGGCCGAGAACCACTCGTCTCCGTCGGCAGAGGTGATCACCCGCAGAGCACCGCCGCTGGAACGGTGATCCTGTGCTTCCCGGAAGACGCAGTACCAGCGATCCTTGAATCTCACCAGGTCGGTGAATGCATTATGACGTGCTCCGCCCCAGATTTTTTGGACTTCAATGAGTTCCGCTGTCGGTTCCTGGCGAGGCGGCTCATCGCATCCGGCTGCCAGCAGCCCCGCGAGCACCACACCGATTATCCAGACTGTCTTCTTTTGCACGGCTCCTCCTTAGGTTGTTATGAAAAGCGGTCGATCCCAAGCCTTGCGGCAACACAGATTCAACCACCCAGTAATCTAACCGCCTGAAAAGGGGGAAGCAAGGGAAAACGGTTTGCCTCCCAAGGAACAGCGGCTTTCAGCCGGCTCTTGGTGCATCACAAAGTGTAAGTCAAGTTCAGGTTCTCGTTGTTCGGTGCGCTGAAATCCGCTAAATTGAACTCGGTCCTCAGAACAGCAGCGGGTCAAATTGCAGTCCGCCTGACGAACCGGGCGATCAACTGGTTTGAGAACTACTTGCCCGGCGGTATTTCTGGATAATTGAGATGAGCCCCCCATCCACCACCAGCTCCGCGCCGGTCATATAGGAAGACATGTCCGAGGCCAGAAACAAGGCCGCCTGGGCAATTTCGCCGAGATCGCCGTTGCGCTGCATGGGGCAGAACTTGGCGCTCATCTGGCGGACGCTCTCGGGAACATCGTCCCAAAGCCCGGTGATGAAAGCACCGGGCAACAGGCAGTTGACGCGGATGGTGGGGGCGAAATCGGCGGCCAGGGAGCGGGTGAGCGACAGCAGCCCTCCCTTCGTCACCTGGTAGGCGCAGTAGTTGGCGTAGCCTCGCTTAGAATGGACCGATCCGTCGATGATGATGACACCACCCCCCTGCTTCAGCATGTCCGGGACCGAGCAGTGGGCCACCATCCAGGCCGCTTTCAGGTTGACCGCGATCACGCGGTCCCAATCTTCCTCAGTAATTTCTATGGCGCTGCCCTTCATCCCATAGATCCCGGCGTTGCTGAAGATAATGTCCAGACGGCCGTAGTGCTTCTTGCCGGTCTCGACCATACGGCGGACCTGGTCCATGTAACCGACGTCGGCCTTCACAAAAAGGGCATCGCCACCCTCGCTCCGGATCTTACCCTCTACCTCCCGGCCCCGCTCTTCATTCCTGCCCACCAGCACAACACGTGCGCCCTCTTTAGCGAACAGTTCGGCGCTCGCTCGGCCGATACCCGAAGTCGCGCCGGTAACCAGAGCCACCTTGTCTTTGAGCAACATAAGGTCCTCCTACGAAAATAGGGTCTCCAGATAGCTTCCCTGCTCAGCGTTACTTTCCCGCGGAGCCTATTGGCTCTTCAAGGCTGATGGGCCATCAAACATCAGCGGCTCCCCCAGAGTTCCTTCAGTCGCTGATCGCGGCCACAGCCGTAGCGATAGATCTTGTAACGGATGGGGTTCTCTCGGTAGTAGTCCTGGTGATAGGATTCGGCAAGGTAAAATGTAGAAACTGGGACAATCTCAGTGACGATGGGGACATGAAATTGTCCAGACTTTTCCAACGCTTTCTTAGACTCTTCGGCTTGCTGCCTCTCTTCTTCGCCCTCATAAAAGATGGCGCTGCGATACTGGGTGCCTCGATCGCAGAATTGCCGGTCCGGGGTTGTGGGGTCGATATTTCGCCAGAACACTTCAAGTAATTGGGTATACGTAAGGGAGTTGGGGTCGTAGACGACTTGAACCGCTTCTGTGTGACCCGTCTCACCCGCGGAGACTTCTTCGTAGTTCGGATCTCTTTTGTGTCCACCCGTATACCCGACCGTCGTCGAGATCACGCCCTTCAGCTCGTCAAAGGGCGGCTCCATGCACCAGAAACATCCCCCGGCAAAGGTGGCGGTTTTCGTTCCCGCCAGTTCCTCGGCTTTCTCGGCGTGGGTTTCACTGGAAGCCAGCAAGAATGGCCAAAAGAATACCCCTATCGATAGCAAAGCCAACAGTCCATCGCTATTCATGATTTTGCTCCCACCGGTCCATACGCGCAAGATACGTGTCAGAATTCGAGGGCACCCGGCGAGTAAGCAGGTGGTGGCGGATCAAGGATTCGCACAACCGGGTCCTTTACCTTAGACGCGCAGAAGAAATATCCCAGCGGATTATAGTGGCCAACATTATAGTTGCCAATGAAGTAGCGTTCCAGGTAGGTGTCCGTATCCAGACCCAGGAGGGCGGAGTCGGCGGCGTGCGCCTCCAAAAGATCGACATAGGGAACACCTCGACGCTCGAGAAAATACACAAAGGCTTCGTCGAAGCGACTTCCGCTTTCGATTCTTCGGCGGACCGCGTCAGCGGAGAAGGACAGGACGTAGAGGATGGTGCGTTTCTCGGCGGCGGCAAACTCCTCTGCCTTCTCGATGATTCGCATGCTGGTGCGAAGAGCGACGCGCGTGTACTCGGGATCATCAATATCACAGCTCGGGGTGTCCTCTTCTCCGCGTTCGCGCCGCAGCTGCCGGTCCAGGTGTTGATTCAGGACATAGCCGTCATGGAAGATCGCATAGGCCGAATCCAGGTCGCAGAGCTTGTACAGTGATTCAGCAGTCGGGCACGGGTTGGGGCACTCGATCAGCTCTTCGGTTTCAAGGTCCACTTTCACATGTGGAACGGGCGGATTGGCAGACTTTCGATTGACAGTGAAGCGAATTCGCTGCCAGCTGTGGAGATTTCGATAGTGATCATCGTCGTATATGTTAAAGATGATGTACGGCGCGGGTGATCTTGCCTCCTCACGCTTCATGCGCAAATAGGCCTGGTAGACGGAGTAGCCTCCAATGCCGAAGTTTCGTATGGGTTCACCCAGATGCGAGGCGAGCACTTCCTGGAACGTTTCGCCGTCGCTGACCTGCTCGCAACTCGTGAAACTGTTCCCGTACGTATTGATGCGACACAGCATATCGGCGTGCGCGAACATGCGGCGCGCCCCAAACCGATCGTAGCGATAGGTGCATACTGCACCGTCGACCCCTTCCTTGAAGTCGCGATCGACGTTCAGGTAGCCCAGCTCGGCATCGTACTTCGAAAATGGGAAGGCCTTGGCGGCAAGCCATGCAGCGATGTCTTCGGGCGAGTAAAGCAGAGGACGCAGTGTTTCGCGCTTCAAAGACTCCATTCTCCCGGACGCATCGTGTTGGCGTGAATGAGACGATCGAACCATTACCGTCACTCCCTTATTGAGTGAAAGATTCTCGTTCAGTAGAAAGAGAGGGGAACCTCCCCCGCTGCCGTCGCTTCCATCATAAGCAATTGGCCCCTGCCACCTCAATGAGAAGAACGGTTTCCGGTGCCTTCCTGCGGCGGAAAAAATCGAGGCCCGGTATGCCGGGGCCCAGGTGGGGTCCACGATCCAGGATGCGGTAGTGTCTGGCGGTCTCATCCATCAAAACCTCCAGCTGATTTTCAGAAACGATCAGGAGGGCCTTTCCCTTGTCCGACAAGAAATGGCTCACCGCCGGGAGGTCCCGGAGAGGCTCAGCCGGCAGGCCGCTGTAGAAACGCAAGTCCGGATGCCACCCGGCAAGGCGGAAAGCCACGCCAAGACGAATAGGCTTCTGGAAGGACATGGAGGCGATCTGGCGACCAAAGCGAGGAAGGGTCTGGTAATGGGAGTAGGGTCTGTAGAGGAACTGGCTGATGAGAATGAAGAGGACTGCCATGGTTCCCGCTAGAAGATAAGGCAGAGCCGAACGCCTCTTTCGGATGAGCGTACCCAGTAAAGCCACCGCTCCGGTCAGGGCCATAGCCGGGATCGCCGCGTGAGCGGCAAAGCTCCGAGACGGGAACAGCGCCACTGAGTTCTTCCAGAAAAGAAACGCCAGCACTGCCAAGCTTACGCTCGTTCCAAGGATCACCAGGTAGCCAGGCCAGGATCGGCGCCCCGGTTCTTCCTCCAACCGGGCCAGACCGGCCCCCACCAGAACGGCCAGGGCAGGGTAGGCCGGCAGAATGTAGTAGTCGAGCTGGTAACCCGACAGAGAGAAGAAAATCACGATCATCAGGGCCCACAAGGCAAGCCACCAGGAGGTGGCACGATGCGACTGCGGCTCCGATTTCCGAAGAAGAATGCCGATCGAGTGGGGCAGCCAGAGCGACCAGGGGAAAAACTGTCCGAGAACAGCCACCAGGAAAAACCCGGCTGACTTGTAGGTGCGGTAGGTTTGGCCAAGGAAACGGGAGACGTTTTCGCCAATCAGAAAGTGGTCCAAGAAAAAGCGGCCGTGCTCGAGG
>CBDEGM010000002.1:0-709092 GCA_965237715.1 Acidobacteriota bacterium
TCGACTACGACCGGAAGAGTGACGGGATGTACCCGCTTTTGAGCAACGATCGGTCCCTCCCCGCTCCGCAAGTCCTCCAAGCCCACAAGGGCCAACCCGCGATCGAGAAACGTTTCCAGCAGATCAAGACCGTGCACGAGATCGCCCCGGTCCTGCTCAAGAACGAGGGCCGGATCGAAGCGCTCTTTACCCTCTACTTCCTCGCGCTCCTGGTCCAGGCTCTGATCGAGCGCGATCTGCGCCGGGCCATGAAACGAGAGAAGATCCCGCAACTGCCCCTCTACCCCGAGGAGAGACAATCGAAACGGCCGACCACCGAACAGGTGCTGCGACTCTTCAGCCTCACGGAACGCCACACCCTCCTGCGGGCCGGTCAGGTCGTGCAGGTCTTCCCTCCCGAATTGACGGCCTTGCAAAAGCAGATCCTGGCACTCCTCCATGTCCCCGAGCGTGCCTTCCGGCCTCCCCTACAGGCAGGAAAGAAAATCCCCAGATAATACGGTCGAGAAGTGCGGAATGTAAGGCACGGAGGTGATCGAGAACGTCAAATTCGTCAATGGAGTCCACAAAGAGGAGGTTGCGGCCTAACGTCTTGCCGGTCTGCTGCGGCGCCCCAAACCACTCGTTCACTTTTGATCACCGCCGCTGGGCGCCATCAGTAGCAGCGGCGAGTTAGGCATCAAACCTTGTCATTATCGTCCGGTTCGACATCACGAATCTTCGAAAGCGCCCGATCGAACTTACCGCGACTACCCCGCCCCGCCCGCTTCTCAAGGAACTCCTCGGTTAAAAGAGCCGAGAGCTTCTCGGCCAAAGCGGTAGTAATCAGCTGGTTAATTGAGACACCTTCCTGCTCAGCCAGCTCACGAACGCGCTCGTGAAGGGATTCGGGCAACCGTAAACTAATGGTACTCATAACTCTCCTATCTTACGCAGAAACTCGCCAGGTCTGAGAGCTTCAAGGCCCAGCTAGCGAATGCCTCCGAAATCCGAAATGTTGTGCGTGATGATGTAATCTGATTCGCTCTCGACTGCGAGTTCGAGAACCATGTCGTCGCATGGGTCGCGGAGAAAAGGTCGCCACAGAAAGTGGATACGTCGATGCTCTGATACCGCGCAGATATAGTCGACGATATCGTCGATATCCGAGTGTCGAAGTCCAAGGGACCTTGAGATTCTCTTGGTTTCGCTCTCCTACTCCAGAATCAGAGGAACAGAGACGCAAACCTCAAACTTACCCCGTCCCACCAGTTTCAGGAGTCGATGGGACGCGCCACGACTTGACCGTAAGCCAGATACCAGCGCGCTCGTGTCGAGGACTATTCGGTCCATAGTGGTATCATATATATACCACACTATATTTCAAACCCTATCCTTTGATGCTTAACGCCCTCGGCATCAGCTGCGGCGCGAAGCGAACCGCCAGCTGAATGCTGTTGTTAGGCCGCGAACGATCATAGTGCCGAGAGCCATGGGGAATTGAGCAGATGCAGCACAAGTATGACAGCGACTGCGGCAAATGCGTGACCGCCAAACGAACGGTCGGTCCGGGAACGACGCCAGTAGTACTGGCAGCCAACTGCGACCGCCAGCTCCATTGCTCCGATCAAGCCAGGCCAGGATCGGAATAGGGAGCAAGAAAGAGACGAGAACGAAAATTGCCAGTCCGGTTTCAGTCATATTACTCCTTACCTGACTTGATTAGCACTCTTGCTGATACTGGCGGCTTAACTAGTTCCCATCCGGAAACCGAGGCTGCCCCAAACTCAGTTGAAAGTGAAGGGCGGTTCAGGTTGAGCACGATCTTAAGCCACCTTTCGTTTGGCGTCCATAGAAACCTCGTCTCTGAGTTTGGCTTTCAGCATCCAGAGGTCCTGGTAGCCCTGGATGCGCCGGAAGTTCTTCTCCGTCTCCAGGAAGGCTGAGGCGGCCCAGCGCAGCACCATCTGGCTATCTTTCCAGCGGCTCACTCGGCGGGTCCGCATCCTCACGCCAGAGTGAGGGCTTTCAATCAGGTTGGTGCTGGCCAGACACAAGCGCAGGGAGGAAGACAACTCGAGTCGATTGATGGTGAAGGTCTCTTCCAGACCTTCTCGCAGGCTAGCTGCCGCATCGGGATGCAGCCCTTCGAGCCACTCCGCCTGCTTTCTGAGCCGAACCCTCCCTTCTTCCCAGGGCAGCCGATAAGCAGCCTGCATCACTGACTTGACTTGCTCGGCCAGATCGTCCGGCAATCGATCGCACACGTTGCGAATCTTATGACGACGACATCTCTGCACCGGACTGCCCTTGCCAAAGACCTTGTCAATGGCACATCGCAGGGCCCTGGAGCCGTCAATCACAAACAGATAGCGTCGCCCGGAATCCAGGCCTCGCTCCACCAGGTCTTCCAGCAAGGAGGTAGCGGTGGCGGCGTTTTCACTGGCCCCTTCCCGCAGCCCCAGCACGTGCTTTTGGCCCTCCGAGTCCACGCCGGCGGCACAGATCACGTGGTGCTCGCCAAAGACCAGGCCGTCGATGTAGATGATCAGAAACTCAACGTCATCAAAGTGTCGCTCGGCCAGCTGCTCCAGCTGCTGGCCGCTCTGCTCAATGAACTGACGGCTCACGGACGATTTGCTGACTCCCACCGTGTCGGCCATCTGGGGGATCACGCGGCTGTAGTGGCGCGTGGAAACGTTGCACATCAAGATCTCCAGCATGCGGCTGCCCAGCTCCCCGTTACGGTTGATCGCCTCATAGGCGGGGATCTCCACCTCCCCGCCTCGACCTTGGCCTTTCTTGCGCAGCCGTGGCTTTCGAACCCGCACTTGCCGCTCCGAAAGTCTGACTCGCCCTGGCTGAGTGCCGTACCAAACGATCTGCTTGCCTGGGCGCCCTTGTTGCTTTTCGCCGGCGACACTTCGGGCAGAAAGCTGCAAGACTGCTTCCATGCTCGCTCGCCCCAGGATGTCGATCAACTCGTCAATGGCCATCCGGGAGGCTTCGATCAGCTCCACCATCGGGAGCAACAGTTGCCCGTTCTGGGCCAGATAATCAGCCAGCCCCTGACTGTTCTTCCGGGTGACAATTCGATATGATTTCTTCATGGCGGTTCCTCCTTAAAAGGTTGTTGACCAACCCGGTTCTAACGAGTCGGTCGGACGAACCGCCTCTCAACTTTCAACTAAACCCGGGACAGTCTCCGGAAACCCCTGTTTTTCAAGGGCTTGGTAAGTTCGTGGAACGTAGCATAGAGGCAACCGGTGTCGCTTTTGGAGTTCATTCTACCAAAGGGGCTTAGGGTTCTGTGAAAGAGTGCTGAGTGCAGAGACCTCAGCTTCGGATGAGCTCTGAGTGGATGCTGGTGGGGCGCGGGGCTCTACAACTGGAGTCGAGCCAGCACGACCAGATTGTAGCTCACGACGGAAAGATGCACGTAGCGCTGAAAGTGGGTCCAACCTTTCCAGAGACAGCGACTCAAACCAAAGACGCGTTTGGCCGTGGAGATGCAGCCTTCAATACCGGCCCGAAAGCGTCGCAGTTGCTTGTACACCCAGCTGGAGCGGACCATGTTCTCGATGGTCAATCCGCACTTCTTCGCAAAAGCCACATCCTGCACGCCTTCCTCTTTCGCCCATTTCAGGTTGTTGAGAGAAGCAAAGCCTCCATCGAAACTCGCTTGGCGAGGATAACGACCGTACAATTGGCACTGACGCCGCAAAAGAGGCTCGACCTGTTGACTGTCGGCGGGATTCCCTTGCACCAGAAGCGCATCCAGGATCAGGGAAGATTTTCCGATCGTCACATAAAGTTTATGACCAAAGATACTCTCCCGCGCCCCTTTTTCAATAATGTCGGTGTGTTCTTCAAAGAGCGAGACCACTTTTTCCCACGCCGGTACCTTTTCACCCCCAAGCACCCGCCGTTGTGTCTGATCCATCACTCGTTCCAGCAGATCCAGGTAGTGAGCCAGTGCTTGGCTGATGGGATCGCTCCAAGCTTCGGCTGACTGGATCGCCTCTCGGGCGTAGCTGCGCGTCTTGCCAGCTACCTGGAGCAGATCCTGATAATGTTTTTTGCGTCTTTCGCCCCGGCTGTTTCGGATGTTCAGCCAGCGCCTTTTGGCCCGCCTCGAGTGATCGACAAAAGCGACCGACTGGCGCTGGCTCAGACGTCTCATAAGGCGGGTGAGGACCCGGATCGCATCGTACAGCAACTGACTATCTGTAGGATAACGGATGTCACTTTCCACACTGGTTGCATCCACTCGGATCTTGCGCCCCTTTTCCAAACCTTCCTGATCGGCCCAACTCACCAACACCCGGTTGATCTTCTGCCAGGTGGAGTCTTCCATCTTGGAGATGTTCTCCTGAAGGACGCTCTTGGAGGGAGTGTACCCGTAGGGAAGGCGACAAAAGGTGCGGAAACTTTGCGAGTCGCTCAGATGAAAGGCAAGCTTTTCATAAGAAAACTGGTGCATCTGTTTGATCAGAGCACAGCGCAGCACCTGATCGGCTGTCAGACCTCCCGCACCGTTCCGGGCGCTGGCTTTGTCACACACATCCTGTAAAACTAGATCCGAGATCGAGGGATTCTCGTCCAGGATCTCGGAAATCACTCTCAGCTCTTTGGCGAGTTGATGATCGGGCCAAAGGGGAGAAAGGGGGAGTTGATTTTCACGGTTCTTTCGCATTTTTCAAGCACTCGGTTTTGCTTAAGTCTTTTGCTACATACTGCTTACAACAATTACAATAGCAAACGACTATGACAAAACCGAGGCTTGGAGATGCCCCTCTTCCTCTTTATTTCCAATGCTGTACAAGTCCACGGATGGGAACTAACTATTGATTAGGCCGCTCTGGACCCCCGGCCCATGTCAGGGCATTGGTCAGTCACCCGACTCAGGCTGTTCAAGAGGCTGGTGCCCAGAGAGGAATCTCTTGATGTCGTCGATGAACGCCACGATGGTTGTTTCGATGATTGAGGTCAAGGCTTCAGGGTCGTCGAGATCGAAATCCGAGGCTAGGTCGCATTCAAGAATCGAGTCGACGCCCTTCGCCGGCGTAGAAACACGGTACTCGGGCCACTGGCTGTCTTTGAACAGCTCCCAGTACTTCCGTTGAACCTCCCGGTTGCCGCCCGCAAGCCAGGCTTCGAATCGAAATGCGTCGTAGTTGAAGACAATTGCGATCTTTAGGTTGCGATGCCGGAGTGACGACGGGAAGAGCGCAAAGTACGTCATGTCCATATATCCCTGATAGAGACCGGACACGGTGGAACCGGCGAGGTTGTTCTTGAAGTGTGTTCGTAGTCCCATCATGTACGAGAGCAGCGCTCCGTACGCCTTCTGGATCGATCCCTTCTCGAGTAGCCCCCGGAACTCCTCCATGTCTTCTCGTGTCGAGCGCATCCTTGGCTCCCGTGCCGTCTCGGGGAGAAACCCTCTAGACGGCCTAACGTTCTTGAGCTGAGCCGCCCGCGACGGCGGTAAAGAACGCTTTCAGAGTATTCTAGGCGTTCGCGGCGGAGGCGAGCCATCGCCCACCTGCGCCTCGCAGGTCGGCTCGAGCGATTTGTTAGCTGGGGTGACACGTCAGATGATCCTTTGTCAATTCTAGATCCTCATAGATTGCACTATTGGTAGTCCGATTTCGAGTCTGATGTGCGGCATCACCCGGTGTCCCGTTATAGATGCAGACCACGACCAGGTGGTTATCAGGATCGACATATGCGATCGAGGATTCGTAGCCAGCGGACCCAAATGTGCGGGCCGAGGCATATCGACCGAACCCGTAAGGGACGGAGTCAATACCGTACATGTTTGAACCCCCATTCACCATATAGGACACCAAAATTGTTTGCCTTAATCGATGTAAACTACTATAATCAAAGTAGATATAGAGCATAAAGGGAGCAAGAAATGGCTGACCCAAAGGGTGAAGGTTTGAAGGCCGGTTTTGATGGCAGTTTGAGGCTTGAATTTCATGGGGCTAAGGTCACCTCGGATGCTGGGCTTCTCGCCTATCGTGATTTGGACGAAGCGTTGGTGTTATTCGATAGTGTTCCCTCCGTTTTTCGCGATTCGCGGACAGGGCGTAACATCCAGCACGACCTGGCGTCGTTGCTGCGCCAATCGGTATACGAGTCGACTGGCTGGCTATGAAGATGTCAACGATGCCCATCGTCTATCGGTGGATCCTACTATGCGGAGGATCACCGGGAAGAAGATGGACAAGAAGAAGGCCGCCAGCGCCAACACCATGGGTCGATTTGAGACCGAGATGCTGTCCGTCCAGGGGAACCTCAAAGCCCTTTCGGAAGTTAATGGCCGATGGGTAGAAAGAGCGCTGGAGAAAACAACTCATCGACGCATCATTCTGGATATGGACAGCTCAGCCAGTCCTGTCCATGGCGAGCAGGAAGCCTCTGCCTACAACGGCCATTTCCGATGTACTTGCTACCATCCCCTGTTTTGTTTCAACCAGTTCGGAGATTGCGAAGGTGCAATGCTTCGGCCCGGCAATGTTCACAGCGCGGATGGTTGGAAGGAGATGCTGGAACCAATCGTGGCTCGCTACGAGAAGAAAACAGTCCGCAAATACTTTCGTGGGGATGCTGCCTTTGCCAAGCCGGACGTTTATGAATACTTGGAGGAGAAGGGCTTTTTGTATGCCATCCGGCTTCCTGCCAACGAGGTGCTTCAGGCGGAGATTGAACACCTGCTTACCCGGCCTGTGGGCCGTCCACCCCGAAAGCCTATCGTTTGGTTCGCCGATTTCCAATATCAAGCCGCCAGTTGGGACCGGCCTCGCCGGGTGATTGCCAAGGTCGAGTGGCATCGCGGAGAACTCCTTCCGAGGGTGGGTTTCATCGTCAGTGTGCCGCAGCAAGCGGCGTGAGAGATGGGAGTAGGCCTCCCGCAACCGGCTTGCAGGAGCAGGTTGCAAACCACCGTAAGTGGCTGTGGTTAAAAGCCGCGGTCGTGAGCGTTACGGAAAAGGTGCTCTAGAAGCATCAGGTGTGGATCAGGAAGACGAACACAAGTGAACCACCGTTCAAGTGCCGAAAGGACGAGATGGTGTCGAAACCGGGGAGTTGGTGTTGCCCCGGGACGAATCTGGCGGAAACCTGTCTACTGGTCAGGTAGCACCCGGCATAGAGGTGGCGTGAGCTTGATCTGGGCTCTCATGTTGAACTGCGGGAACCTGGAGCAACGATGCTAAGAGAAAGGCACAAGCAGAGAACCTGCGAGGCCGACAGTATCGAAGCGTTGCCCAGGGGCGGACAAGCTCGTAGTAGCGATGAGGCTGCCGTAATGGCAGCGGAGCGAAGGGGCTTGGTCACTCGGCTACAGACAAGCGGCCAACTGCTAGGCAGGAGGAGCCCTTGAAAGTAGCAAAGCCATTTGGGGTTTCTAAGAAGCTGGCAGGGCAAGCATACTTGGAGGTGAAGTCCAAAGGAGGTGCCGCAGGAGTCGATGGCGAGTCGCTTGAACTCTTCGAGCACAACTTGAGGAACAACCTCTATCGAATCTGGAACCGGCTGTGCTCCGGGAGCTATTTTCCACCACCCGTGAAAGCCGTGCCAATCCCGAAGAAATCGGGGGGCACGCGTGTTCTCGGAGTGCCTGCGGTCTCTGATCGAATCGCACAGACAGTGGTGAAGCCAGCCCTGGAGCCGATACTGGAACCGGTGTTCGATGAGGATTCTTTCGGCTATCGACCGGGAAAGTCTGCCCATGACGCGATTGCCATCACCCGGAAACGGTGTTGGCGATACGACTGGGTGGTGGAGTTCGATATCCGCGCCCTGTTCGACAACATTGACCACGAACTGCTCATGAAGGCGTTACGCCACCATTGTCAGTGTCGTTGGGTGTTGTTGTACGTGGAGCGCTGGTTGCAGGCTCCACTTGAGCAGCCCGGCGGCAGTCTACAGGCGCGCGACAAAGGCACACCGCAAGGTGGAGTTGTGAGCCCTATTCTGGCAAATCTGTTCTTGCACTACGCGTTTGACGAGTGGGTGAGACGCCAACTGCCGGGGGTTCCATTTTGTCGATACGCCGACGATGGGCTGCTGCACTGCAAGAGCCAGTCTCAGGCGGAATACGTGATGAGCCTTATCTCGGAACGCTTCCGTGAGTGTGGGTTGGAGATCCATCCCGACAAATCGTCGATCGTCTATTGCAAGGATGTGAATCGCCTGGAAGAGCATTCGCGAATCAGCTTTGATTTCCTTGGTTACACTTTCCGTCCGCGACGGTGTGTGAACAAGAAAGGGCAGGTTCACCCGAACTTTCTTCCTGCGATCAGTATCTCCTCGAAGAAGGAGATCAATCGATGCATGCGTAGCTGGCATGTCCAGCTCAAGAACGAGAAGACGTTGTTGGATCTGTCTCAGATGTTCAATCCGAAACTCCGTGGTTGGCAAGCCTGCTATGGTTGCTTCCACGCGTCGGCACTGCGTCAACTGTGGCGGAACTTCAACCGGTATCTTGTGCAGTGGGTGCGAAGGAAACTCAAAAGATTTTCTGGGCATCGGCAACGGGCGAGGCGTTACCTCGACCAGATTGCCCGTGCCAATCCGCATCTATTTATTCATTGGCGTCTTGGAGTCTTTCCTTGTGGCTTGAGTGATAGGAGCCGGATGAGCTGAGAGGTTCACGTCCGGTTCTTGGAGGGGCTGGGGGTGAGACTCCCCCGGCCTACTCAACCCAATATGAGCGCACAAGCCTCAGGGGTGGTTCACTTCTATAACGGTCGTGGCACAGCCGAGCAGTGGATCAAGGAAGGCAAGTATGCGTTGCACTGGACTCGCCTGTCCTGCCAGCGCTTTGTCCCGAATCAGGTGAGGTTGGCTCTGTTTGTCTTGACCTGCAACCTGGGCAATTTTCTACGGCGGCTGGTCCTTCCCAGAAAAATCAAACATTGGTCCCTTCGCAGCCTGTTGACCAAACTGATCAAGATCGGAGCGAAGGTGATCCGCCATAGCCGGATCGTCACGTTTCAGATGGCGGAGGTAGCGGTAAGCAAGGATATATGGGCCGGGCTGTTGTCTCGGATTGATCGATTGAGATGGAGTACGGCTTAGGGCCCAGTGTTTTCTGGTCGAGCGGCTGGAGAGGTGTATCAAGTGATCGGGTTTTGACAAAAGCATCCTAATTACAAAGGGATCAGAGGTACTGCTCAGCCAAAATGTGGTGGAAAAACCCTTGCTCCAATGTTCTGGTAGTGATAGGTTTCGATCATTCATCACGATTTAGATCAGGTGAACTCATGTCCGGAGTTGATATGAGGAATGCCGGTTATTTATAATCCCCTTTGCTTGATTAGAAAGGGCTTGGTGCCGAATCTTTTTACGCCTTCATTAAACGCTTCTTTCATAGTCGTGAAAGTGTCTATCATTTTCTTGTTTTTCACGAGAACAAACTTACTCTCATAATGCTCCAACCACTCAGCCCGATGTTCCTGAAAGAACTCCAGCTCTTCTTTCAATGGTTGTAGTTGCTCGTCTGCCATGGCCAATCCCCCTTCCCTTCTACAAGGTATAGATGCAATTCTTGGGAGGAAAGTCAATGTGTTTCTCGTTTTTCTTGCTTCTCCACTTCCTGTGATTCAACTGTAACACATAGATATGTAAAGAATTACAGGTTTAGGACAATTAAGACAAAATGGCTGTCCTAGTTGTCCTAATCGGGATCCAGTTCCCTCTTCACGCCCTTGCAGGCATCCTTGACGACGTTCGTAAACCGTATAGTCTCTCCGGCGTAAACAACCTCTTGGTCTTCGTTCAGCCGGATCACCCTCACGTTTACATTGTTCTGATCCCATGCAGAACGACCAGAAAAGAGAAGCTCCTTTGCTTACGGAAGATCTTATTGCCAAGAAGCGAGGATCACAACGCCGATTTATCTCTCTTGCTTAGGGTGGAGCGAGAGAATTAAGCGAGATTTGGCAGAATATAAGGCCGACCTTTCCGGCATCATGATAGGAGTAGTTAATAGGATCGATCCGTGCCCTTTGATCTCATGAGGGGGTGTAAAGAAAAGTTACCCTGTGTAACTTCTCCCTCAAAATGGCCCAAAACGACACACAAATGGAAACATTTTGGAAACATCGGCTGAATTTGAGGTGCTTGAGTTTATTGCTAGTAGGTGCCTAAGTATTGTGAAGACAGAAGATCAGGTTGGTTGCGGGGGAGGGATTTGAACCCTCGACCTTTGGGTTATGAGCCCAACGAGCTACCAGACTGCTCCACCCCGCGGCAAAAAGATATCGAAATTCCTCGTCCTTGTCAAGTCGAGCCGCCCCCATGGTTGCAGCAGCGGGGAGAGCGTCGAACCGCTATTGCGCTGTTGTCTCGTCCTTCGCCTTTTCCTCCTTCCCTTGCTCCGTCTCCTTGACATCCTTCACGCAGCGGAAACCGACACCGAATTGAGACTTGGGGTAAAACCCACCTCGCCCCCAAAGAGACATGCTGGCACCCATCATCGCGTAGGAGCCCCCGCGAACCACCATGTAACCCTGCTGGAATGCGGTATCACCGGGTACGGGGCTGCCGGGATAGGGTTTGAGCTTGTCGACTGTCCATTCCATCACGTTCCCCATCATGTCGTAGGCCCCATAAGAGCTCTTGTCTGTCTCAATCTGCCCAACCTCCACCGTGTTCTGGAATCCATACTCGTTACAGTTGGACTTGACGGGATCCCACTGGTTGCCCCAGGGATAGGCAAAAGCATCCGGGCCTCTCGCTGCCTTCTCCCACTCGGCCTCCGTGGGCAACCTTTTGCCCGCCCACTCGGCATAAGCCTGAGCGTCATTCCAGGTCACATTGGTCACGGGATAGTCTTCCCGGCCCAGGATATAGAATGTGCGCCAGTTCCCCTCAGGACGGTAGTCGCTCTGAGTAGTGAACCTCATCCATTGCCCGTTGGTCACTTCATAGACATCGATGTAGTAGGCAGGGAGCTCAATCTTCCTCTCCGGTGCGTAAAGGGGAGAGATGCCCGCTTTCTCTCTATCGCTCCCCATAATGAATTCCCCCGCCGGGATCAACACCATAGCTCCAATCTCAGGCCTGGTGGGCAGTGATACTTCTTCCGGTTCTTCCGCTTTGCACGAAACCAAAAGAAGAGAAATCGCCAAGTACGTTACCTGTTTCATGACTTCTCCTTATGCCGTCTGGTCAATGGTCAGTTGTCAGCTGTCATTCGTCATTCGCCATTCGATAGTTTTCTCTCACCCAGACTAAAGCTTCTTCCTTGGAGGCCAGTTCTCCCTCCAGCTGCAAATCCTCGACCGAGGTGAGGATTTCCGAGAACAAGGGACCCGGTTTCAGCCCCAGTCCGATCAAATCGTCACCATTGATCAAGGGCTGCGGCTGGATCGCTTCTTTTCCGAGCTCTTTCAGTTGATTCCGGCAGAACTCATAACTGGAGAGGTCACCGTGACTGGCCAGACAATCAAGCCGATGAAGCTCGAGGTGTTTGTCGATGTTCTCCTTTCTCAGGAAGCGCTTCAGCGTGCTTTCCCGCATCTCCTTGACATTGATGAAGTGCAGATGGTGCTCTACCAAATCTTTTACTTCCTCCGTCTGCTGCTTGGAAAGGCGCAGCCTCCGACAAATCTGCTCGGCCATTTCGACTCCCACCTTCACATGGCCATCGAAACGAATCCTTTCCTTCACGGAAAAGGTGGGAGGCTTGCCGACGTCGTGCAGCAGAATCCCCAGGACCAATGTTTCATCCACTCCCTCCGCCCGATCAAACATAAGACACATATGCTCAAAAACATCCCCCTCGGGATGAAACTCCGCAGGCTGGGCAACGCCTCGCATGGCGGAGATTTCCGGCAGAATGATCCTCAGAAGGCCCGAGTCGAGTAACAATCGGAGTCCGCGGGCAGGGGCCGGTCCGGTCAGGATCTTGAAAACTTCTTCGCGAATCCGCTCCCAACTCACCTGGGTCAGCTTTTCCGCGAAGTTCTTGACTTCCCGGTAGGTCTCCGGGTCAATTTCAAACCCTAGCTGACACGCAAATCGAACTGCGCGCAGGATTCGGAGCTTGTCTTCGTCGAAGCGTTGGGCGGCAGGACCGACGGTACGAATCAGCTTGCGATCCAGATCCTCTCTGCCTTTGACATAATCCAGGATCTCATGGTTGAGGGGATTGAGAAAAAGCGCATTCACCGTGAAATCTCGGCGCAGGGCATCCTGGCGTGAATCGGTAAAGCTCACTTCGGTAGGGTGCCTGCCATCGAGGTAGCCTGACTCGCGGCGAAAGGTACTCACCTGGTACTGAGCGGAGTCCGTCACCACAACCACCACACCAAACTGTTTCCCCACGTCAATGGTTCGCCCAAAGAGACGCTCTACTTCTTCGGGAGGAGCCGAGGTGACCAGATCGATTTCGGAAATCCCTTCTCGGCCAAGCAGCAGATCGCGGACTGCCCCTCCGGCAAAGTAAGCCTCATATTGGTGGTCGCTAAGCCTCTTGGCGATGGCCAAAGCATCGTCCAAAAGAGTAGGATTGATCCCCTGAAGAATGGTCAATGGTTGATGGTCAATGGGGTCACTGGTCAATGGTCATTGGTTAGCCGGTCAACTGGTCAGCCCTTGTCACGCCTTCAGCTTGTTCAGCTGCTTGGTCCAACCGAAATTCGGAAAAGCACGGTTGCACCAATCCCGATAGAACTTGAACTTGTCCGTCTCGTTGAGATTGTAGTAGCTGAGAGCCAGGTTCGAGAGCATGATCTCCATATGGGGGAATTCCTGGGAAATCTTCAGCGTTTTTTCGCCTTCACGCGCGGCTTCCTGAAACCGACCCAGGGCGTAAAGATTGTTCGTGAGATAGCCGCGAACGTCAGCCAACTCCTCCTTCTCCTCCACAGGCTCCTTCAATCCTTTTCTGACAAACTGCAGCGACTTCTTGTATTCCTTCAGCTGGTAGTAGCAACGCGTGATCTCGATATAAAGCCAGCAGAGTGACTCCTCGCTGGAAGTGAGCTTTTTCAGATCCAGGATCTTGAGATAGGAGTCCAGTGCCATACGAAAATCCAGCAGCCGCTGATAACAGAGTCCGATATTGAAGTAAATATCGTCTTTCTGTTCAAACTCGGGGGCGACTTCGAGGGCACGGGAAAGGTATTCGACCGCCTTGTCGTACTCCTCCAGTTCGTAATGATTAATTCCCAGACTTTCGTAGATGTAGGCGATTTCGGGGTCATTGTTGGCAATCAATGAAATGGCGCGAGTACTGTATTCAATGGCCTCACGGTTTTCGCCCCCTTCCTCGTAATTTCGGCTGATTCCTGACAACAACATCCACTGGACTTCCCGGTCGAGATGATCGAGATACTCTAGAGCCGCGAGTCTGGCTTCCAGGGACCTGCTATTCTCGCCGCTGTACTCATGTAGGGATCCCAGAAAAAAGTGAACCAGGCCGTACATTTCGGGAAGGAAGTCGGGCTCCTCCAACCGAAACATCTCTTTGGCCGACAGTAGTGCCTTACGAGCTCCCTGATCCTGGTGCTGGAGGTAGTAACAGATTCCCTTCTGGCCGAGGTAGTAGGCTCGGAGATTCCCTCCTGGCGCCAGGGACTCCCCTTTCCCATAATATTTCAGTGCCTTTTGATAGTTTTCCTTGTCGTAATAGTAGCTGGCGATTTCATCGAGGAGGTCGAGCTTGCGCTCTACCGTCTTCGCCGTCTTTAACTCTGCCTCGAGCTTTCTGACATCCATAACAGTAACCACGCGTATGGTAGCACTGGCAACTTACAGCTGACAACTGTTGGGCCGACCGCTACCGCGGTCGGCCCACTGCCACTGCCACCACCCTATCGATTGAGCCCCGCACTTGCAATCTCACAAACTGTTATGAACTTCGGTATTTTCGAGAGGCAGCAAGCGGGGAATCGGGTGGCATGCACGAAGTCGGAATGCGGAAGGAGCCTCAGGCTCCGAATGGGCGGAGAAACTCCACCCTCACCGGTTCTTGATTTCCTTGCAGTTCGGCACCTGAGGTGCCTCCCACGTTGAAGGCGTCTTTCCAGTTCACCGCTCGCAGGCAATGGCATCAGCAGGTTGCAAAATTGTGTAGAGACTCTGAACACACTGCTGAAATCGATAGGCCAGGGTCAGTTGTGAGTTGTCAGTTGTAGTCAGTTGTCAGTGGTCAGCCCGGTCAAGAGGGTGGCCTTTCCCGGCTCGATCTTGATCACCTTGATGCCGTAAGGCATCTGGAAGAAATCGGTGGGATCAAAGGGAGGATCCTGTCTTTTCCCCAACGCACTAAGAATGAAGCTCACAATGGAGACGGGAACCGTCGTACCATTGATTCGAGTCGCCTCCAGAATCAAGGTTCCCTTCCCGTTTTCTACAACCAGGCGGCCTTCCAGCTCGAGGGTCGCCTGACCGCTCAAGAGTACCCTGAAGAGCTCCAAGGTCAGAGGGTTGCCCTTCATTTCCACTTCATCCATGTCCAGGGTCAGTGCGCTTGCGAAGGAGTCGTCTCTGAACCGGACCCGAAGAGCCTGGACATCCTTGCGTGCCTCTTCACGGAGGCGCTCCGCCAGGAAGGCGTTCATTTCCGGCTCGGTCACCGTGTAAGCCCTGGGAACAAGGTTTCCAGAGGCGTGGTTTCGTACCAGTTCCTCCAAAACCCGCTCTACCTTTCGCGCTCCAGGATCTTTCAAGGGACTGGTACCAGAGGCTTGGTGGGCTTGGGCGTCCCTGTCCGGCCGCTCTTCGCCCAGCCGGACTCCCGGCGAAAGAATCAGCAGGGGAAGAATGACGACATAGAATCGAGCACGAATCATCACCATACTACAGTTCTCGTTCCTTTTTCTGGACATCGCCGATCGACTCGAAAACAGCGGCCGGAGCCTCCTCCACAGTTGGAAACAGGTAACGCAGCAAAATGGGGGTGACCATAGTGGTCACAAGAACCATGATCACCATCACGGAAAAGAGCTTCTCATCAATGATACCCCTGGAGAGTCCCACGCCGGCTATAATCAGGCCCACCTCTCCTCGACTCACCATTCCCACACCCACTCGAAGAGATTGCATAGCGGTGAAGCCCGTGGTCTTGGCCCCAAGGAAGCAGCCCACGACCTTGCTGGCGATGGCCAGGCTTACAATGGTGATGAGGAAGGTGACTTCTCCTCCCAATTCCCTCGCGTTGGCCTGAAGACCAATGCTCACAAAGAAAATGGGGACGAAGAGCGAGTAGGTCAGTGGGTGGATGTCGCGGTTAATCTCATCCTTCCAACGGGTCTGGGCCAGCAGGACGCCCGCCATGTACGAGCCTGTGATCGCCGCCAGGTGTGCGAAGAATTCTGCAGCCCAGGCATAGAAAAAGGCAATCACCAGAACAAACGCCAGCAGGGCCTGGCTTGCCGGAAAATGGCGGATGCGCCCACACCATCTTTCAAGATACCTTCTACCCAGAAACCAGAAAATGATGAAGTAGGCCGCCATTCGCACCATGATCCAGAGAATTTCTCCTATTCCTCCGGCCCCTGCACTGCCCACCGCCCTGGCGGCCGACAAAGCGGTCACAATCCCCAGCAGGATAATTCCCAAGACGTCGTCAATGACCGCCGCACCGAGAATCGTGGTTCCCTCACGAGAGCGAAGCACCTTGAGCTCCATCAAAGTCTGGGCCGAAATGGACACGGATGTGGCAGTCAAAATCGTGCCGATGAAGATGGCTTCCCAATACAAGGGATACCCGAAGTACGTGCTGGCCAATCCTCCGCAAATGAAAGGCAGCAGAAGACCTCCCAGGGCCGCCCAGAATGCTGTCTTCCCCACCCGACGCATTTCGTTCAGATCGGTCTCCATTCCCGCCACGAACATCAACAGAATGACCCCCACTTCAGCCAGATCCTTGATCAGGGTCTCCAGGTAAAGCGAACTGGGAGAAGCTTGGAGCAAGCCGGACTGGTGAGCGGCATTCAGCAAGCTCCCCAGAGCTCCGGCCGAGCCCGTCTCAAAACTCGCGAAGACACCCCACTCCAGAACGTTCAAAACCGTGGGCCCGAGGATCAGACCGATGCCGATCTCTCCGAAAACCGCCGGCTGGCCAAAACGCACGCTGATCGCGCCCGCCACCTTCGCGAAGATGACCACAATCATCAGGATCAACAACAATTGAAGCAGATGGTTCATATCGCTTTCCGCGCCTGTTTCGATCGCGAGCCCAGCTTTTCCAATTCCGCTCGCTGAAAAGTTTCCTGCATCATTCTCTCGACATCGAGCTGCCCTTCAATGCGATCGATGTCTTCGGTCCGGGCTCGCGTTTCGGGATGACGAGGAACAAAAAGCGAACAGCAATCCGAATCAGGCAGGATGGAAACCTCAAAAGTGCCGATCCGGCGAGCAAGACAGATGATCTCTTCCTTGTCCTCTCCGACCAAGGGGCGCAGAACGGGAAGATGAGTGACGCGCGAAATGGCACGCAGATTCTCCAATGTCTGAGAAGCCACCTGCCCGATGCTCTCGCCTGTGACCAGTGCCTGAGCGCCTTCCTTGAAGGCGACGCGCTCAGCCAGCCGCATCATGAGACGCCGGTACAGGATGACTCGAGTTTCCGCCGGCGTCAGAGCCACGATCTGGCGCTGGCATTCGGCAAACGGTATCAAATACAGGCGTGATCCGTATTGATACTCATCCAGAATCGAAACCAGCTGGCGAACCTTTTCCTGAGATTCCAGCGTGGTGTAGGGATGACTGTGGAAGTGAGCGAAGATCGCCTGGCAACCCCGCTTCATGATCTTATAGGAGGCCACGGGCGAGTCGATCCCCCCCGAAAGTAGAACCACGACCTTGCCCGAAGAGGAAACAGGAAGCCCGCCCGGCCCTTTGAGCCGGTCAAAGTACAGAAAAGCATACTTTTCCACGATCTCGAGGTAGCAGGTCAGGTCGGGATCTTCGAGCTGAACCCGCTTGCCCGACTGATGAAGCAGAAAAGCTCCCAACTCCTGGTTCAGTTGTTGAGACGTCAGAGGGAAATCCTTATGAGCCCTGCGGGCATGAATCTTGAACGTCTCGAACTTCATGCTCCGGACGAGCTGCCAGAGATTCTCCTGAAGAGACTCCAGATCCTGACTCGACAGCCAGGCGGGAGCACAGGAGGAGAGACCAAAAACCTTTTGCAGTCTGAGGCCGATCTCTTCCACCGGGGGGTCGGGTCCTAGCTCTATGATCAGGCGACCGGAAATACGGCGAACGCGGACAAAAGGAAGGCCCAGAAGTGCCTTCTCAATGTTCCGAAGCAGGCGGTTCTCGAAGAAGGCGCGGTTGTTCTTCTTGAGACCGATTTCGTGGTAGTGACAAACGAAATAGCGCTGCAAGGGGGCATCCCTAACGGATCTTTTCCACGACCATGGTGACCACGTTCTGATCACCTTGCTTCCTGTAGTAAACATGAACGTACGTGCCGATTTCGAAGTCGCCTCCCTTAATTGAGCTGGGCACCAGAACGAAAGTCTGTTCTCCCTTTTTGGTCTCGATCAAAAGGCCCTTCCCGGTGACGGACCGCACGTTTCCATAAACGTCAAAAGTTCTCTCCTCGATCGGCTCTCCCTTGGTCCACAGCCTCCAGATACATGCCTGCTGGGACAGCGGAACCGCAAGGAGAAGGAGCAAGAAGAGGGATCTGAGCATGACTAAAAATTAGAGTACGGTTTTAGAGCCAGATTCGAAATCCGAAGCACGAAACAAATTCAAATACCGAAATTCAGACTACGGATGACACAGATCTCTGCGGATACTCGCGTATTTTGATCCGCGCAAATCCGTGATGATCCGTGTGATCCGCGGTTTCTATCTTTCGAATTGGTTTCGAATTTCGTTTTCGCAGATTTCGTGCTTCTTGCACCATAGTTCGAACCCTGGTAATCGATTGTACCGAATCACAGGATTCTTGCCAAAAACTCTTTCACCCTCTGCTCGATCTGGTCTCGAATCACCCGGAAGGTCGTCGAGATTTTCTCCGGGTTCCCTCGGGTTCGCGCCGGGTCGGGAAAAGGCCAATGTTCGCTCTTGAGGTGCGCAGGCAAAACCGGGCAGTTGTCTCTGGCATCGCCGCAAACGGTCACCAAATAATCAAATTCTTGCAGCTCCTTGGCGGCCAGTGCCTCGGAAATCTGATGAGAGATGTCAATGCCTGACTCATTCATCACCTGCCTGGCATAAGGATTCAACTCGCCCGGAGTGATCCCCGCGCTTTCGACCTTGATCAGATCCCCTCCATAGCGGCGGGCAAAGCCTTCCGCCATCTGGCTGCGAGCTGAATTGGAGGTACAAACAAACAGGATTCCGATTTTAGGCATGACTAATTTTGTAGTTTGAAAACCCTAAAAAATGTCTTACACTGCAGCTTACCATGTCTCGGTCACTGCTCAAGCGGACTTTTCTGGTTCTTCTCAGTGTAACTCTGCTTGCGGCGGCCTCCCTTTTCGTGTTTTTTGTCTCTTTTCGTGTAGAGCTGCACGCCGATCAGCCACTTCAGCCAAAGGTAGAAGAATTGGCGAAAAGGCTCATTGCGGAGCGCAAGTGTGGAAACTGCCACACCTTGCAGGCTCGGGGCCTGGAGCTGAGCGGGAAGGTAGGTCCGGAACTGACCCACCAGGCTCGCCGGGAACGGTCGACCCAGTGGCTCAGGCACCAGCTGACCGACTCCTCCCCGATCCTGGATCATAGAGCAGCTCCCGGCATGGAAGGCAGGAACCGTCTGATGCCAAAGTTTGACAACCTGTCCAGACGGGAACTCGCCGCATTGATCCAGTTCCTGACCAGCCTGGATTGAATGTTGCGTGATTATATACTTCACACAAGTCAGACCTGTGTGATACACTCTCATTTGTGAGAGTAAGAACCTTTAGTTTCAGTAACTTCTCCGGATTCCTCAACAGCCTTCCTAAGCTTCTTGGCTGTCCTTTTATCGAAAACCTTCTCCATAACCTGATCATCGGTGAGTCGAGCCGCTTCCTCAGCAGTCATGTCCTTGATTCGTTTCTTTCTAGGAGTCATCACTATGCCTAAAACCAGAAACATTAACTTGATCGGAATTATTGACCACTTTGACAGTGACGAAGATTGCCGTGATTATCTGGAACGGCTGCGCTGGCCTAATGGAGTGGCCTGCCCCCGATGTGGTGACACCAGCATTTCCAGAGTAATAAAACGGGATCAATACGACTGTAATTCTTGTCGCTATCAGTTCTCCGTCACTGCGGGAACCATCTTCCATGATAGCCACCTGTCTTTGCGTAAATGGTTCATCTCCATCTATCTGATGGTCGAGGCTAAGAAAGGCATCTCGGCCAATCAGTTGAAACGAACCATCGGAGTCTCCTACAAGACGGCCTGGTATCTGTGTCACCGAATACGTAAGGCTATGAGCAATGGAAACGAGCATCTGCTTAAAGGGATTGTGGAAGTAGACGAGACATGGGTTGGTGGTAAAAGAAAAGGCATAGGATCTGGTAACCGCTCCGGTAAGTCTATGGTCATCGGGGCAGTCGAGCGGGAAGGTGAAATCAGGCTGCAAGTCATCGGGGCAAATGATCGCAAGACCCTTCATAAGTTCATCCGTGAACACACAGATCCCAAAACCAAAGCGATCTACACAGACGAGTGGCCTGCTTACCGAGGAATTAAAGATCACGACACAGATCACAAAACGGTCAATCATCACATGAAAGAATGGGTTGTTGGGAATATCCACACCAACACCATTGAAAGCGTCTGGAGCCTCCTGAAACGGTCTATTATTGGTTCCTATCATAAGATCAGCAAAAAGCATCTAGCGGCCTACCTGGATGAATTAGAGTTTCGTTTTAACAATCGTAAAAACCCATTCTTGTTCCGTGAGGCTATGAAAAAGTTGGTTTCATCGGACAACCTAACATATCGGGAATTAACTGATTGATTCCGTTTCATGCGTTCTGTCACACCGCTTCAAGACGGTTATTACTGCCCATTTATTATATGTGAGTTCACATTCGGACTTGTAGTAATGCCCGGTGGCATCTCTATACAAAACAGTTATTGGCACAACCAGACTTTCAGACTCATTGGGCAGGGATTGAAACCCTCGCTTAATCAAATTTTTAAAATCTTCCCTGCTATGCAGAACACCTAGTAATTCTCGATCGTTATCGCTGTTTCTTTGTTCTGACCTTTCATGAGTACAGAAATTGTGGAAAAACTCACTTCCACCCCATTTATGGTGACGTCTTGAATTTTCACTCCAACCGCAGGTACATCGCTCAAATTACTTACCAGCATTGGGAGTCGTTTTTGGATATCATCAGATAATGGCTCCATTTCATATTTCAGTATCACTTGCGGTCCATCTAGTGGTTGTGGTTTTCTTCGTCGATTCCAAATATTTTTAGAGAACCATTCTGTGGTTGTAGCGAACAACACAACCCCACTAATTACAAATATCCAACGCCCCACATTGCTGTTGATGAAACTCAACCAACTATGCCATTGGTCTAAATCATCAAAGACTCCGCCTAGACCGATAATTCCTGAAAGAACTGAAATCACTCGAATGCACCACCTAACCCATTGACGCATACCCCTATTGTGGGCACGCCCTTAACTTGTGTCAAGTATATAATACCGGAATATTGCTTCGCCTCTGCTACATCGGCGAACGCCCTGAACACACCCCGTCCGCCTGCGGCGGACACCCCTCTCAAGAGGGGACTACCTTCCGATTCGTTGAGCTCCCTCGTCCTCCTCGACGTACTGCACGAGTACACCTGCGGGGGGGCCTCGGTACCGCCGGCTTCCAGCCCAGCCGCCGGGACGGCGGCGATACGCTTTTGTGTGGTGACTCTTGGGAAGGGCGCACGGCCGTGCGCCCCTACACCCCACTAGTAACTTCTAGTAACCTCTAGTAAGCTTTTGCACTGGAGAACCCAAATGTATCACTACGATCCGGATCAAGCGTTGACAGAACTCAGCGAGGAAAATCTACTGCCCAACCCAGTCTCACTTCGAGATACGGTCTTCCGAGTCCACCCCCAGGGAAAAACGGCCGTCGATGTGAACCAGAATCTGCAGGAATACTTCAAAGAATGGAACACGGCTGCGTCTCGGGCCCGGACGATTCTCGAAGCCCTGCAGGAGGCTGACAACTGACCAGCACCACATGTCCCTTCATCGTATTTGTATTCCCTCTCTTGTTTGCTTGTTGCTGACCCTCACCAGCCAGGCAGAAGGGACATGGGAGATATTCCGGACCAGCGACGACATTCAGGTCGACGGTTTCCTGGAGGAGTGGCAAACAGTGCCGGCACTCGTTCTGAGTGCGGGAAAGCCGGGCGTTGGAAGCCATGGGCATTTTGGCTCCTCGGATCTCACCCTCAAGGTTCGGGCGCTGTGGGACAGCGAAAGCCTGTACCTGGCGGTGACTTGGGAAGACAACGAATGGGATGTGCACAAGGTGCCGCGACACGAGGCAGTGTGGGTGAGTCCCGACAAGCGGCGCCGGGATCGCATGCAGTTCTTCGACAACCTGAAGTTCCACATTGAGGAGCCCTTCTACAGCTACATACTTTGGATCTCCCCTCGCGTCGGAGACCAAGGTCCGTTCCTGTGGCACCGATTGCTCCAAGGTCCAAGAGGCATGGAAACTGCCATTGGCGCTCCGCTGGTGACGGGCCGCTTCCAAAAAGATGAAGCCACATTAGAGATCATGCTGCACTGGGAGGACCTGAAGAAGGAACCCAAGTTGAACAAGGAAATCGTGCTCACACTGCTGGTGGCCGACAGCGACCTCCCGGGGAAAATGTTGGAGACCAAATCAAAGCAGTTGAAGTGGCTGCAGTGGGATGGACGAATAAAACTCACCGAAGAAAGAAATGAACAATAGAGATCTAGATCTCCAATCACTTGGACTATCCACGGCCAAGGGTACTTCCCGGGATCTGGCACCCCCACTGCTGATAGGGGAAAGCTTGAGGCGGGAGGAAGGAGCCCTGACTCCGTCGGGGGCTCTGCGGGTCACCACGGGAAAATATACCGGCCGATCCCCAAACGACAAATTCGTAGTCGATGATCCGGAGGTTTCTGACCAGATCTTTTGGGGACCTGTAAACACTCCCATGAAACCGGAGGCCTTTTCGCGTCTTCACGACGACGTTACGGCCTACTTGCAGAACCGATCCCTCTTTGTTTTTCACGGCTTCGCCGGGGCCGACCCGGAGTACCGACTACCCATTCGTGTCATTAATGAGCTAGCTTGGCACAACCTGTTTGCTCATCAGCTCTTCATTCGCCCCACCTCCCGGGAACTGACCAGCCACCGGCCTGAATTCACAGTGATCGCAGCTCCCGGTTATCAGGCCGATCCCATGAAGCATGGAACCCATTCGGAGGCCTTCATTCTGATCAGTTTCGCTCGTCGGACCGTTCTCATCGGAGGCACCAACTATGCCGGCGAAATGAAGAAATCGATTTTCACGGTGATGAATTACTTGATGCCTCAGCGAGGTGTCACCCCGATGCACTGCTCCGCCAATGCGGGTCCCAGTGGCGATGTGGCTCTGTTTTTTGGGCTCTCCGGGACCGGCAAGACCACTCTGTCCGCTGATCCGACGCGCGGCCTCATCGGCGACGACGAACATGGATGGTCTGATCGAGGTATATTCAATTTCGAGGGAGGATGCTATGCCAAATGCATCGCTCTCTCTCAGGAGAAAGAGCCTCAGATCTGGGAAGCGATACGGTTTGGCTCGGTCCTGGAGAATGTCTGGACGGATGAGCACACAGGGGAAGTGGACTATGACAATCAGGAACTCACGGAAAATACAAGAGCCGCCTATCCCGTTGACTATATACCGGGAGCGGTCATCCCCGGAGTTGGAGGACATCCCAAAGTTGTCATTTTTCTAACGGCAGATGCTTTTGGCGTCTTGCCTCCTCTCTCCAGGCTGACTCGAGAGCAGACGATGTATCATTTCATTTCCGGATACACGTCAAAGTTGGCAGGAACCGAGCGCGGCATCACCGAGCCCGAGGCGGTTTTCTCGACCTGCTTTGGCGAACCCTTCCTACCTCTGCACCCGATGCGCTATGCAGAAATGCTGGCCCAGCGGATCGAGGCTCATGGTACGACCGCTTACCTGGTCAATACAGGTTGGACGGGCGGTCCCTATGGCGAAGGCAATCGCATCCACTTGAAGTACACACGGGCCCTCATCTCCGCAGTTCTGAGCGGTAGCCTGGAGAAAGTAGGTTTTCAGCCAGATCCGGTTTTCCAGCTGCAGATCCCGGAAGCCTGTTCCGGCGTTCCTTCCGACATCCTGGATGCCAGGAATACCTGGAAGGACAAGAGGGCCTACCAGGAAAAGGCAGAGGAGCTGGCCAGGCGCTTCGCGCGGAACTTCCAAAAGTTTTCCGATGTCCCCAAAGAAATCGTGAGCGCCGGCCCGAAGGTGTAAATACAGTCATTAGTCAATGGTCATCGGCCTCTGGCCACCTGTCAGTTGTCAGTTGCAGTCAGTGGTCATTCGTCAATGGTCAATATAGCTCCCCCGGCGGAATCCTTCGCGGATTCCGCTACGAGCTTCAATAGTCAATGATTCATGGCAGTGGCAGTGGCAGTGGCAGTGGAAGTGGAACCATCGTTCCTCATTCGAAAATCCTCATCACCGGCGCCTCGTCCGGTATAGGCGAGTCGACTGCCTATCTTTTTTCTGCGGAGGGGGCCGAAGTGTTTCTGGTGGCGAGAAGAGAAGATCGTCTGGCCCGGGTGGCGGAGCTCTGCCGGCAGAAGGGATCCCCCAAGGCCCTGTACCGGCCCCATGATCTGAGCATTCCCGGCCAGGGCCGTGTGATCGTCCAGGAGTGCCTACAAGAGCTGGGTGGCCTCCAGATTCTGGTCTGGAATGCAGGATATGGGATCATCGGTCCGGTGCAGGAAATTTCCCCTCAGGAGATGGCCCGCCTCTGGCAGGTGAACTTCCAATCGGGATATGAATCCATCCATGAGGCTCTTCCTCACCTGCTCGCACAGAAAAAGGGACATATCGTTGTGGTGAGCAGCATCATCGGAAAGAAAGCTTTTGCCTACTCGGCCACCTACTGTGCTACCAAGTTTGCACAGGTGGGGCTGGGAGAAGCGCTGTGGATCGAACTCAGAAACAGTGGAGTGGGTGTCAGTGTGATCTGCCCGGGATACACCGCGACCGAATTTCAGCAAGCGGCTCGGCACACCGAGAGTATGCGTCGCCGACGCAGGAGAAGGGGCCAAGATCCCAACATCGCCGCACGAGCCATCGTGGATGCCGTGCGCCGTAATCGCCGAGAAGTTCATTTGACGATTCCGGGGAGACTGCTTCTTGCCGTCGAGCGCCTCTCTCCCGGACTCGCCCTTCGCATCGCCGCATACGTTGCCACCCGGGAGAGGCGGTAGGAGGTTTCGAATGTCGAATTTCGGATGTCGAAGTTGTCCCTTGGGTGGGCTAAGATGGGCCAGAGCATGAGCACCAAAAGTATGATCAGGATTCTTTTTCTCGCCGCGGTAGCCATCTTGATCCTGCCCCAGCAGCTGGAAGCAGAATCCGACGCCAGGGCCAGGGAGATCGTGGATCGCGTGGATCGCCTGCTTCGTGGAGATTCCTCCTTCGGGGTGGCCGAAATGGCCATCGTGACACGGCGATGGGAACGGCGCACGACGCTGGAGATCTGGTCCGAGGGCACGGAAAAGGCGCTGATTCGACTCTTGAAACCGAAGAAAGAAGAGGGGATGGCAACCTTAAAGGTGGGATCGGACATCTGGCACTTCTTTCCCAAGATCGACCGCACCATCCGGGTGCCGACTTCGGTTATGAGCGCGTCCTGGATGGGAAGCCATTTCACCAACGATGACCTGGTCAAAAAAAGCCAACTCATTCAAGACTACGACATTGAGATCTCCTTCGAGAGAATGCGAGAAGATGTGGAGGTGTATGAGTTTACGCTCAGGCCGCTACCGGAAGCCCCGGTTGTGTGGGGCAAGATCGAAGAACAGGTCCGCAAGGAGGACTTGATGCCACCTGGGTAAAGTACTACGGAGAAGATGGAAGGTTGAAAAGAACCATGGTTTTTTCCGACTACAGCACTATGGGAACGCGCCTGGTTCCGGCACGCTCGCGAATGTTTCCTCAGGACAAACCGGGAGAATACACCGAGTTTCTTTATAAAGAGCTGAGATTTGACATCCGAGTGCCCAAAGATACCTTCTCCCTGAGATCACTGCGAAGACCTCAATGATCCTCCTACGGCTGGGATGGCGAAATTTGTGGAGGAATCCACGACGCAGCTGGATCACCATTTCAGTAGTCGCCACTGCCTACACCTTCCTGATCCTCATTAGCTCTCTCGGGGAGGGATTGATGACCCAAATGCTGGACAACGGCACCGACCTTCTTCTGGGTCACCTCCAGGTTCACCACCGTCAGTATCTTCCCGATCGAAACCTGTATGACTGGATTGAGGGCAATGGGGAAACGGACTTGGACTCCCTTCTTGCGCTCTTGCGCCGATTCCCTCATGTGGTGGGTGCTGCCCCGCGTATGTACGGTTTTGGCCTCATCTCCAGCGGGGAGAAATCTTCCGGCGTCCAGATGATTGGCGTCGATCCGCACTCCGAAGGCCGTGTGAGCTCGCTGCTCGACAACCTGGTCAAGGGCGAAGAACTCGCTGAAGCTCCTTCCAAAGGTCTGCTGCTGGGTGAAACCCTGGCCCGTTCTCTGAGCGTACAGCCTGGATCAGAGGTCGCGATCGTGGCGCAGTCGGCCGACGGGACTCTGGGGAATGATCTCTACCAGGTCACAGGAATCCTGCGCACCGGTTCAGCCCATCTGGAGCGATCCCTCGTCCTGGCTCACTGGAAGGATCTTCAGGAATTACTCGTTCTCGACGTCTCTCAGGTTCACGAGCTGGCATTGCGGGTCGATGACCCTCTGGTCGCTGACGCCGTTTCTTCGCAGCTGAACGCTTCCCGCCTGTTGCCTTTTGACGCCGAGGCCCAGAGCTGGGGCGAATTACTTCCCCAGCTCAAAGACTATCTAGTTCCCATCCGTGGACTTGTACAGCATTGGAAATAAAGAGGAAGAGGGGCATCTCCAAGCCTCGGTTTTGTCATAGTCGTTTGCTATTGTAATTGTTGTAAGCAGCATGTAGCAAAAGACTTAAGAAAAACCGAGTGCTTGAAAAATGCGGAAGAACCGTGAAAATCAACTCCCCCTTTCTCCCCTTTGGCCCGATCATCAACTCGCCAAAGAGCTGAGAGTGATTTCCGAGATCCTGGACGAGAATCCCTCGATCTCGGATCTAGTTTTACAGGATGTGTGTGACAAAGCCAGCGCCCGGAACGGTGCGGGAGGTCTGACAGCCGATCAGGTGCTGCGCTGTGCTCTGATCAAACAGATGCACCAGTTTTCTTATGAAAAGCTTGCCTTTCATCTGAGCGACTCGCAAAGTTTCCGCACCTTTTGTCGCCTTCCCTACGGGTACACTCCCTCCAAGAGCGTCCTTCAGGAGAACATCTCCAAGATGGAAGACTCCACCTGGCAGAAGATCAACCGGGTGTTGGTGAGTTGGGCCGATCAGGAAGGTTTGGAAAAGGGGCGCAAGATCCGAGTGGATGCAACCAGTGTGGAAAGTGACATCCGTTATCCTACAGATAGTCAGTTGCTGTACGATGCGATCCGGGTCCTCACCCGCCTTATGAGACGTCTGAGCCAGCGCCAGTCGGTCGCTTTTGTCGATCACTCGAGGCGGGCCAAAAGGCGCTGGCTGAACATCCGAAACAGCCGGGGCGAAAGACGCAAAAAACATTATCAGGATCTGCTCCAGGTAGCTGGCAAGACGCGCAGCTACGCCCGAGAGGCGATCCAGTCGGCCGAAGCTTGGAGCGATCCCATCAGCCAAGCACTGGCTCACTACCTGGATCTGCTGGAACGAGTGATGGATCAGACACAACGGCGGGTGCTTGGGGGTGAAAAGGTACCGGCGTCGGAAAAGTGGTCTCGCTCTTTGAAGAACACACCGACATTATTGAAAAAGGGGCGCGGGAGAGTATCTTTGGTCATAAACTTTATGTGACGATCGGAAAATCTTCCCTGATCCTGGATGCGCTTCTGGTGCAAGGGAATCCCGCCGACAGTCAACAGGTCGAGCCTCTTTTGCGGCGTCAGTGCCAATTGTACGGTCGTTATCCTCGCCAAGCGAGTTTCGATGGAGGCTTTGCTTCTCTCAACAACCTGAAATGGGCGAAAGAGGAAGGCGTGCAGGATGTGGCTTTTGCGAAGAAGTGCGGATTGACCATCGAGAACATGGTCCGCTCCAGCTGGGTGTACAAGCAACTGCGACGCTTTCGGGCCGGTATTGAAGGCTGCATCTCCACGGCCAAACGCGTCTTTGGTTTGAGTCGCTGTCTCTGGAAAGGTTGGACCCACTTTCAGCGCTACGTGCATCTTTCCGTCGTGAGCTACAATCTGGTCGTGCTGGCTCGACTCCAGTTGTAGAGCCCCGCGCCCCACCAGCATCCACTCAGAGCTCATCCGAAGCTGAGGTCTCTGCACTCAGCACTCTTTCACAGAACCCTAAGCCCCTTTGGTAGAATGAACTCCAAAAGCGACACCGGTTGCCTCTATGCTACGTTCCACGAACTTACCAAGCCCTTGAAAAACAGGGGTTTCCGGATGGGAACTATCTAGGCGGCATTCCTCATATCAACTCCGGACATGAGTTCACCTGATCTAAATCGTGATGAATGATCGAAACCTATCACTACCAGAACATTGGAGCAAGGGTTTTTCCACCACATTTTGGCTGAGCAGTACCTCTGATCCCTTTGTAATTAGGATGCTTTTGTCAAAACCCGATCACTTGATACACCTCTCCAGCCGCTCGACCAGAAAACACTGGGCCCTAAGCCGTCATCCATCTCAATCGATCAATCCGAGACAACGGCCCGGCCCATATATCCTTGCTTACCGCTACCTCCGCCATCTGAAACGTGACGATCCGGCTATGGCGGATCACCTTCGCTCCGATCTTGATCAGTTTGGTCAACAGGCTGCGAAGGGACCAATGTTTGATTTTTCTGGGAAGGACCAGCCGCCGTAGAAAATTGCCCAGGTTGCAGGCCAAGACAAACAGAGCCAACCTCACCTGATTCGGGACAAAGCGCTGGCAGGACAGGCGAGTCCGGTGCAACGCATACTTGCCTTCCTTGATCCACTGCTCGGCTGTGCCACGACCGTTATAGAAGTGAACCACCCCTGAGGCTTGTGCGCTCATATTGGTGACGATGAAACCCACCCTCGGAAAGAGTTCTCCGCGATGCCACTCGGCCTTGGCAATCACCCGGCGAGGCCGGTCCCAACTGGCGGCTTGATATTGGAAATCGGCAAACCAAACGATAGGCTTTCGGGGCGGACGGCCCACAGGCCGGGTAAGCAGGTGTTCAATCTCCGCCTGAAGCACCTCGTTGGCAGGAAGCCGGATGGCATACAAAAAGCCCTTCTCCTCCAAGTATTCATAAACGTCCGGCTTGGCAAAGGCAGCATCCCCACGAAAGTATTTGCGGACTGTTTTCTTCCCGTAGCGAGCCACGATTGGTTCCAGCATCTCCTTCCAACCATCCGCGCTGTGAACATTGCCGGGCCGAAGCATTGCACCTTCGCAATCTCCGAACTGGTTGAAACAAAACAGGGGATGGTAGCAAGTACATCGGAAATGGCCGTTGTAGGCAGAGGCTTCCTGCTCGCCATGGACAGGACTGGCTGAGCTGTCCATATCCAGAATGATGCGTCGATGAGTTGTTTTCTCCAGCGCTCTTTCTACCCATCGGCCATTAACTTCCGAAAGGGCTTTGAGGTTCCCCTGGACGGACAGCATCTCGGTCTCAAATCGACCCATGGTGTTGGCGCTGGCGGCCTTCTTCTTGTCCATCTTCTTCCCGGTGATCCTCCGCATAGTCGGATCCACCGATAGACGATGGGCATCGTTGACATCTTCATAGCCAGCCAGTCGACTGTATGCCGATTGGCGCAGCAACGACGCCAGGTCGTGCTGGATGTTACGCCCTGTCCGCGAATCGAGAAAAACGGAGGGAACACTATCGAATAACACCAACGCTTCGTCCAAATCACGATAGGCGAGAAGCCCAGCATCCGAGGTGACCTTAGCCCCATGAAATTCAAGCCTCAAACTGCCATCAAAACCGGCCTTCAAACCTTCACCCTTTGGGTCAGCCATTTCTTGCTCCCTTTCATAGATTATATCTGCTGTAATTATAATGGGTTAGGGTGATATGGGGAGGCACGATGAGTGCCCCATATGGTGAATGGGGGTCTAGACTTGTCGGGAGGGGCCTGGGTGTTTCTGATTGTGCTGATCGGGATCTTTGCCGGTCTGGGAGTTCTCAATACCATGATGATGGCGGTATTTGAGAGGACGCACGAAATCGGGATGCTGAGTTCCCTGGGCATGAATCCGCTGCGGATTCTATCTACCTTCCTGGTGGAAAGTAGCTTCCTGGGACTTCTGGGACTCGCCGTCGGGTTCCTCCTGAGCGCGGTTTTCATGGATCATCTGGCCAGCGAAGGCCTGGACCTGACGCGCTGGATGGGCGAATTTTCCATGTTGGAAACTCGGATGGATCCGGTTCTGAAGGCCATCTGGGCCTGGGAGCAGGTCCTGCGGGGAGCTTTTGGTCTCATGGTGGCCGTCTGGGTGGCCACTCTGCTTCCCGCCCGGCGTGCGGCCCGGATGAACGCAGTAGAGGCCCTGCGAGCACCTGCGGAGGGAGGCGAATGATTCTCAGGATCGCCTGGCGAAATCTCTGGCGGCGTGCTCGCCGAACCTGGCTGACCGTCTCCACTGTATCGCTCGGTTTGGCCTTGCTTCTGATGAGTGTGGGTCTGGGGGATGGAAGTCATCGGCAAATGATTGATACGGCAGTAAGCATGGGGTCGGGTCATGTTCTGATCCAATCAGTCGGCTACCAGGAAACGGTCGAAATCGAACGATTCCTTACACCGGATCAGCTTCGCTCGGTGGAAGAATGGATTGAAGGGCAGAAGGATCGGTTCCCGATGCGCGCCCACCTGCAGCGAGTCTTTGCATCCGGAGTAGCCTCCTCTTCTGACGGCTCCAGTGGCGTTCAGATCATCGGAACCGACGCCGAGACGGAAGCCCTTGTCTCCCTCTTTGACGAAAACCTGGTTGCGGGGAGGTTTCTCTCCCCAGAGGATGAGAATCAGGTCATTCTGGGTGAGGGAGTCGCTCGTAAGTTGGAGCTGGAACCGGGCGAAAAGATGGTCCTCATGGCTCAGGGAGCGCAGGGAGCGGAGATCCAGTCGGCTCTCATGCGGGTGGCCGGGATCATTCGCTCCGGTCAGGAACAGGTGGACCAGGCGTTTGTGCTGATGCCGAGGCTGCCCCAAACTCAGTTGAAAGTGAAGGGCGGTTCAGGTTGAGCACGATCTTAAGCCACCTTTCGTTTGGCGTCCATAGAAACCTCGTCTCTGAGTTTGGCTTTCAGCATCCAGAGGTCCTGGTAGCCCTGGATGCGCCGGAAGTTCTTCTCCGTCTCCAGGAAGGCTGAGGCGGCCCAGCGCAGCACCATCTGGCTATCTTTCCAGCGGCTCACTCGGCGGGTCCGCATCCTCACGCCAGAGTGAGGGCTTTCAATCAGGTTGGTGCTGGCCAGACACAAGCGCAGGGAGGAAGACAACTCGAGTCGATTGATGGTGAAGGTCTCTTCCAGACCTTCTCGCAGGCTAGCTGCCGCATCGGGATGCAGCCCTTCGAGCCACTCCGCCTGCTTTCTGAGCCGAACCCTCCCTTCTTCCCAGGGCAGCCGATAAGCAGCCTGCATCACTGACTTGACTTGCTCGGCCAGATCGTCCGGCAATCGATCGCACACGTTGCGAATCTTATGACGACGACATCTCTGCACCGGACTGCCCTTGCCAAAGACCTTGTCAATGGCACATCGCAGGGCCCTGGAGCCGTCAATCACAAACAGATAGCGTCGCCCGGAATCCAGGCCTCGCTCCACCAGGTCTTCCAGCAAGGAGGTAGCGGTGGCGGCGTTTTCACTGGCCCCTTCCCGCAGCCCCAGCACGTGCTTTTGGCCCTCCGAGTCCACGCCGACGGCACAGATCACGTGGTGCTCGCCAAAGACCAGGCCGTCGATGTAGATGATCAGAAACTCAACGTCATCAAAGTGTCGCTCGGCCAGCTGCTCCAGCTGCTGGCCGCTCTGCTCAATGAACTGACGGCTCACGGACGATTTGCTGACTCCCACCGTGTCGGCCATCTGGGGGATCACGCGGCTGTAGTGGCGCGTGGAAACGTTGCACATCAAGATCTCCAGCATGCGGCTGCCCAGCTCCCCGTTACGGTTGATCGCCTCATAGGCGGGGATCTCCACCTCCCCGCCTCGACCTTGGCCTTTCTTGCGCAGCCGTGGCTTTCGAACCCGCACTTGCCGCTCCGAAAGTCTGACTCGCCCTAGTACACTGTCAGCATTGTTTTTATTAGTCAGAGGCAGAGCGTAAAAGCTCGTCTTGAGAGGCCTTGGTTCGATAACCTAGGAGGATCAAGATGAGCAAGAGATATGTGGTCCGACTTAGTGAGGAAGAACGCAAGGAGTTGCAGAGTCTGGTCAAGAAAGGGACAGTGAAGGCCTACCGGGTCAAGCACGCTAATATCCTGTTGAAGGCGGATGCCAACGGCCCTGGATGGACGGACGAGAAGATCGCAGAAGCGTTTGGGTGCCACTTCAATACAGTGGTGCAGGTTCGTCGGCGTTTGGTGGAAGAGGGACTGGAGCGGGCCTTGGGCCGCAAGAAGCAACAGCGACTCTCGCGAGAGAAGTCACTGGACGGAGAGCAAGAGGCGCAAATGATCGCACTCAGTTGCGGCCCGCCACCGGAAGGACGAGCCCGCTGGACGCTGCGACTGCTCAGCCAACGGCTGGTGGAGATGGAGATCGTGGAGACGATCAGCCACGAAACGGTGCGCCAGGCTTTAAAAAAACGTCCTCAAACCGCACTTGAGGAAGTGTTGGGTGATCCCGCCCCGGCAGAATGCGGACTTCGTGGCCCATATGGAAGACGTTCTGGAAGTTTACAAGCGTCCCTTGGATGGGAAATATCCGGTGGTGTGCATGGACGAGCAGCCGCAGCAGTTGATTGGAGAAACTCGCCAGCCGATCCCGCTCGGAGGGGGACGGGTCGAGCGCTACGATTACGAATATGAGAGATGTGGGACGGCGGCCCTGTTTTTGTTCGTTCAACCTCTGGCGGCCTGGCGCAAAGTGAGCGTGCGCGAGCAGCGGACCAAGGTGGATTGGGCACGGGAGATTCAGCAGCTCCTGGAAGAGGATTTTCCAGATGCGGCCCGGGTCATCCTGGTGTGTGACAACCTCAACACGCACAAGGCGGGCTCGCTCTACGAGGCCTTTGAGCCTCAAAAAGCTCGCCGCTTGGCGGAGCGGCTCCGGATTCACTACACCCCCAAGCATGGCAGTTGGTTGAACGTGGCGGAAATCGAGCTGAGCGCGTTGAGCCGGCAATGCCTAGATCGTCGCATCCCAACTCGCCAGCAACTCACCCGCCACACCCAGGCGTGGTGGGAAGATCGCAATCGAATGCAAATCGGAGTAGATTGGCAGTTTAGGATCGAGGATGCTCGCGTCAAGCTCAAGCACCTCTACCCACAATATCTAAGCTGACAAGGTACTAGCTGAGTGCCGTACCAAACGATCTGCTTGCCTGGGCGCCCTTGTTGCTTTTCGCCGGCGACACTTCGGGCAGAAAGCTGCAAGACCGCTTCCATGCTCGCTCGCCCCAGGATGTCGATCAACTCGTCAATGGCCATCCGGGAGGCTTCGATCAGCTCCACCATCGGGAGCAACAGTTGCCCGTTCTGGGCCAGATAATCAGCCAGCCCCTGACTGTTCTTCCGGGTGACAATTCGATATGATTTCTTCATGGCGGTTCCTCCTTAAAAGGTTGTTGACCAACCCGATTCTAACGAGTCGGTCGGACGAACCGCCTCTCAACTTTCAACTAAACCCGGGACAGTCTCCTGATGCCGCTTCATGCAGCCCAGGAGTTTCTCGGACTTGGCAAGTCGGCTCACCAGGTAGCAGTTTTCCTTATTGATGATGCCCCCTCCGAAGCCCTGACCGCTTTGGGAAAAGGGACGCTTTCCGACCTGGAAGTGCTGCACTGGAGTGAGGCACTCCCGGAGTTGCGGGATTTCATCCGGCTCGATGACGGGGGAAACTACGTTTTTTACGTCTTCATCTTTCTGCTGGTTGCTTTCACCGTATTGAACACGCTTCTGATGTCGGTTCTGGAACGTACTCGAGAATTGGCTCTGCTGGATGCCTTGGGGCTGACTCCGGCAAAGCGCGCCGCCATGGTGATGCTGGAGGCCTGTTTCATTGCTCTTCTTTCTGTACTTGCTGGTGGTGTCCTGGGATACTCGGTTCACCTCTATCTGCATACCCACGGGCTGCGCCTCGATACCTTTTATTCCGGTGACATTTCGGCCGCAGGGGTTACCTTCGATCCGGTTCTTTACTCTGACCTCTCCTGGGGTCGTCTCATCGGATCCGTTCTGCTGGTGTTTGGCCTGACGATTCTGTTGGGTTTGGTACCCGCCCTGCGGGCTGCTCGGGCCGGAAACGTCCACGTGCTGGGTCACGTTTAGTACTCCCTTTCATAAATACGGTAACATTTGCGGATGGGGCTTGCGAGGCGAGGTCGCGAAGAGAGGAGGAGGCGATGCTCCAGCATCGTCGACGACGAACGACAAAGAGATCGCCCGCAATCCCCATCCGCCCAAAGGGTTGGGGCGGGACGGGCCCATCTCTTTGTTGCTCCTCCTCGCCGATGTCTCGACATCGACTCGTCGTCGCGCCTCGATCTGGTCTCCGTCGCGCTCCCAACAAATGTTACCGTATTTATGAAAGGGAGTACTTAGCCGATGTCGGAAAAGCCTGTCTTACAGATGTACGGAGTCTCACGGATCTACGGGCAGGGTGAACACCTGGTGCGAGCCTTGGACAATGTGGACCTGCAGCTGGAGAGGGGCGAGTTTGTTGCGGTCGCCGGCCCCTCCGGCTCAGGAAAGACGACCCTTCTCAACGTTGCCGCAGGGTTGGACCAGCCCACCCAGGGCCAGGTCTGGATCAGTGGGCAGGAGCTCGGTGGAATGACCAGAAGTCAACTGGCTCGACTGCGCCTGCATAAGATCGGCTCCGTCTTTCAGGCCCACAATCTGGTCCCGGTTTTGACTGCGGAGGAGAATGCTGAATTCATTCTCCTGCTGAGGGGCGTCCCAGCCAGAGAACGAAAATCCAGAGTCGGGGCTATTTTGGCGGAGGTGGGCCTGGAAAAGATGGAAGGCCGGAAACCTGCTGAGCTTTCCGGTGGCCAACAGCAAAGAGTCGCTGTCGCCAGAGCCATAGTGGCGGAACCGGATCTGGTCCTGGCCGATGAACCCACAGCCAATCTGGACAGCCAGACCGCCTTTGCTCTGCTCGATCTGATGGAAAAGCTCAATCGAGAGCGGGGCACCACTTTTCTCTTCTCAACCCATGATCCCAGAGTGATGAGTCGGGCCAGGCGGATCATCCACTTGCTCGATGGCCGCGCCGACAAAGACAGGGCCGTGCTACAACGGCCGAACCCTCAATGAGTTCGCGTCCGCCCACCTTTTCTCCTCACGGTGCTCTTATGCACTGCCCGTCTTGACGCCCAGGACTGGAAACTGGGTGCATCCATCAGAGAATACCAGTTCTTACGTTTCGAGGACCTTCCCTTCCAACAGCGGCGGGATTCCGAGTTATGGATTCTGCGGGTAACCCATCAAAGTAGATGGGCACCAAACATCACGTTCGAGGCGCATGGTGTGCTGGGCTTCCTCTCCCCTCCATTTGCTGGAGTATCACGCCTGGCCGTGGCGGAAGCACGATCCTTTCTCCCCCTGGACCAAATCTTTTTCCAAAATGCTGAAGCGGCCCTGGTTGGAAACTTTGATCGGCTCAATCTGAGCTTTGATTTTGACCGGGCCAGGGTGGTTGTGGGTCGCCAGCCAATCAGCTGGGGGGTCAGCTTCTTCTGGCCTGCACTTGATCTGTTCGCTCCCTTCGGCCCCCGGCAAATTGATCGGGACTATAAAGCGGGAGTCGATGCCGTGAGGGTCATCGTTTTCCTTGGGCCCTTCTCCGAGTTCGAGATGATTGGCTCCGTGCTGGGTTCTTCCGCTGGCAGAGATGGTGCCCTGAGGTCACTTCTTCGCCTGAACCTCGGAACGGTGGATGTCGGTTTCATGGGTGGGACGTTTCATGAGGATATTGTCCTTGGTGGCTTCTTCACGTCCAATCTACGGGGAACGGGTCTGAAAGGCGAACTGGGCTGGACAGAATCCGGGGATCCTGAGGATCTTCTACGGAACCGTGAGCGATTCTGGCGCGGTTCTTTGGGTGTTATCCGACAGCTGAGCCCGAGCACCTCGCTGACTCTGGAGATGGCCTGGAATGGATTTGGAAGCAGCGACCCTGCCCATTACCTCCTCCTGCTTCAGGCGGATCGCGTTCTGCGAGGCGAGGTTAACGCTCTTGGTCAAATCTACTCGGGAATCTCCTTGAACCGGCAGTTACATCCCCTTCTCGTGCTGGGCAATACCCTCCTGGTAAACTGGAACGACCCATCCGCTCTGTGGATCCCTTCCCTGAATTGGTCGCTCGGGAACAATGCAGAAGCTCTATTCGGTGTCCAAATTGGAATGGGCCGGAGCCTGAGTGATGAGGGAATTCCTCGCAGCGAATACGGGTCCCTAGCCAGCACCTTGATCCTCAGCCTCAAAGGATATTTCTAAGATAAATCCTAACCTGCATTTCTCACCGATAAACTAAAAAAGACAGCCCTTCGTGCTAAAAAGTCTTTATGAATGAACAACTTAAAGGCACGAAGGAAGCTGTCTTGTACGCCACAGAGTGTACTCCACAGGTCTGCCAATTTCAAAGCTTAAATGGTCGTCAGGTGGTCGGTCAGTTCAACGGAGGGAAGGTCACTTCCGATGGCGGGGGATTGCTTTTACGGGAGGTGGAAAAACGGACCGGCATCCTGAGAAGCTTTGCCGAATGTTTTCGGGATGCACGGGCCCCCCGCTTGATCGAGCACAGCAAAGAAGAGTTGATTCGCCAGCGGGTCTACGGGTTGGCACTCGGGTACGAGGATCTGAACGATCATGACGAATTGCGTGAAGATTTTCTCCTGGCCACGATGGTGGAAAAGGAGGATCCGACGGGTGAGAGTCGGCGCTGTAAAGAGGATCGGGGCAAGCCGCTGGCGGGCAAAAGTACCCTGAATCGTCTGGAGTTGTCTCCAAAGGCGGGCCAGGATCCCTACAAAAAAATCGCGGTGGACCCGGAGGCGGTGGAACGCTGCCTGGTGAAGATTTTTCTGGAGAGCCGCCGACGAGCTCCGAAACGGATTATTCTGGATTTTGATGCACCGATGATCCAGTGCATGGGGAGCAAGAAGGGCGTTTTTTCCACGGCTATTACAACTGTTATTGTTACTTGCCCTTGTACGTGTTCTGCGAGGGATTTTGCTTGCATGCGCAGTTGAGGTCTTCGAACATCGATGCCTCGGAGGGGGCGGTAGAGGTGCTGAAACGGATGGTGGCACAGATTCGCGAGCGCTGGCCGAAGGTGAAGATCCTGGTGCGAGGCGATTCGAGTTTTGCCCGCGAGGAGATCATGGCCTGGTGTGAAGCGAACCAGGTTGACTACGTGTTGGGCTTGGCCAAAAATGCGCGGCTGATTCGCCAGATCCAACCCGAACTGGAGCAAGCCCGGCAAAGATACGAACGGAGGAAGCGGGGGAGTCGCGTCTTTACCAAGTTTGAGTATCAGACCTTACAGTCCTGGAGCCGGGCGCGTCGCGTGGTGGCCAAGGCCGAGCATTTGGGGCGTGTTAATGCTCACTGAGAACCGTAGTTTTTTGGACACCCGCCGGTAGTTAACTCAACATCATCCGCACCGCAGGTGCGCGTTTCATCATCCGCGCTTGAAAAGCGCGGGGCCATTTTTCCTGAACAGTTGGTGTAGTGTCTGGGGGCCAAAGGTGGAAAGGACCTCGACCCTTTGACCGAGAATCGAGGTCCGGTTGTGGCAACCCCGTTACAAGTGGAGAACCACCGCAGACTTCATTGTAGCCTGTCATGATCCTGGGCTGTTGTCCAGTTCCGCCGGGACTGGACTATGGCCGATCCGCTGGTTGTTTTCCGCCTCCGCTCGTGCCGCGCTGCAGGCTGCGGTGCACTGTTTTGGATCTGTCGCCGTTGCGGCCGAGGCCATCGCTATTGCAGTGTGCGCTGTCGGCAACAAGCGCGCCGCCAGCAGTGCCGGGAAGCCAATCGGCGGCATCAACAGTCCCCCGGGGGGCGACTGGATCATCGAGACCGTCAGCGCGCGTATCGGCGGCGGCCGGAGCGCGTGACGGATCAAGGTAGACGCGAGGATCGCATCTTCGTCAGCATGGCTGCCGTAGCCTCCCTCCAGTTCTCCCTGCCGGGAAAGGAGGGGGAGCCTCGAAAGGAGCGCCATGTCCCATCCCATGGGGAGCGTCCCCGCCGTTTTCGGGTTCGCTGTGTCGTGTGTGGTCGGTCCGGCCACTGGATCCATCTGTTTCGGGAAGGAGGGTGAAGCATGATCGATCGAGAACTGCTCGCCCGAATCCGCCATCTTTTCCATGCCGAACATTGGAAGATCGGGACCATTGCTGATCACTTGGGGCTTCACTGGGAGACCGTGCGCCAGGCTCTCCAGACCGATCGCTTCAATCGCCAGAAGATGGAACGGCCCCGTCTGACCGATCCCTACCTTCCCTTTATCCGAGAGACCCTGGAGCGCTACCCTCGGCTTCGTGTCACGCGTCTGTTCGAGATGCTGCGCGCCCGGGGCTACACGGGCTCGGTCGTGCAGTTGCGGCGCGTGGTGGCCACGCTGCGCCCCACCCCTCGGGAGGCCTTCCTGCGTCTGCGGACCTTCCCGGGGGAGGCGGGTCAAGCCGACTGGGCGCACTTCGGTAAAGTCCGGGTGGGCCGTGCCGAGCGCATCCTGTCCTGCTTTGTGTTCACCCCCTCCTATTCGCGGGCGCTGTTTCTGGAGTTTTGTTTTGACCAGCAAATGGAAAACTTCCTGCGCGCTCACATCCACGCCTTCGAAGACATCGGTTGTCCACGCACCATCCTGTACGACAACACCAAAAGCGTCGTGTTGGAACGTCGGGGCGAGGCTGTTCACTTTCATCCGCGCCTGTTGGAGCTGGCCGCCCATTATCACTTTGCGCCACGCCCCTGCCACCCCTACCGGGCTTCCGAGAAAGGGCGCGTCGAAAGAGCCATCTCCTATGTGCGCCATTCCTTCTTCGCCGCCCGTCCCTTTAGCACGCTCTCAGACTTCAACCGTCAAGCGCTCCTCTGGCGCGACCAGGTAGCGCATCGTCGGCCCTGGCCCGGCGGCGATGGGCGCACCGTCGAGGAAGTGTGGGAGGAAGAAAAAGCCTTCCTTCTTCCCTTGCCGGCTCATCGCCTGGAAACCGATCTGGTTCTGCCGGTCCGCTCCCGCAAAACCATCTACATCCGTTTTGATTTAAACGACTATTCGATCCCGCCTTCGGCCGTGGGCCGGCCCCTGACACTGGTGGCCTCCGAGCAGACGGTGCGCATTTTGGACGGAAGCACCGAGATCGCCCGCCATCTCCGCTCCTATGACCGCCACGACGTCCGCACCGATCCGGCTCACCAGGAAGCGCTGCTGGCGGAAAAACGCCAGGCGCTGGGGGCCACCCCCGGTGGCCGACTGCTGGCCGCCGTTCCGGAAACGGAAACCTTGCTGGACGAGGCCTTTCAGCGCGGAGAGCCCACCGGCCGCCAGACGGCCAAGCTGGTGGAACTCTTGGATCTCTATGGGGCCGAAGAGCTGCAGGCGGCGGTGCGTGAAGCCCTGCAACGGGGCACCCCGCGCGCCGCCTCGGTGGCCTTTCTGCTGGGCCGGCGCCAGCGCGCTCAGGGGCGAAAGGCGCCTCTACCCATTGAGTTGCGCCAGCGTCCCGAACTGGAGGACCTCTATGTCCAATCCCATAACCCGGAGACCTATGACGAACTGGCTTCCGATGACGACGAATCCTGATCTGATGCAGCTTTTGCACAAGACCGGTCTGGTGACGCTCGCCGGTGAGCTGGAGGATTTTCTGGCCCGCGCCACCAAGGGGCGCTGGTCCCCCCGTCAGATCTTGGAGGAACTGGCTCGTCGGGAGCATGAGGAGCGAGCCCAACGCAGTCTCAAGCGGCGTCTGCGCCTGGCCAAGATCGGCCGCTTCAGGCCGATGGATGACTTTGACTGGAACTGGCCGACCCGGATCGACCGGGAAGTCATTGAGCGCGCCTTTACCCTGGACTTTATCCAGGAAGGCCGCAACCTCATCTTACTGGGTACCAACGGCCTGGGAAAAACCATGATCATCAAGAATCTGGCTTACCAGTCCGTCCTGGCCGGCTACTCTGTGCTCTTTCGAACCGCCCCGGAGATTCTCGACGACCTGCAATCGGAGGCGCCGGAACTGTAGCGCCGCAAGCTGAAAAAATACGCGCGCGCGCAGGTGCTCTACCTCGATGAAGTCGGCTGTCTCACCTACGACAGTGAGGCCGCCGACCTGCTCCATGAAATCGTCAACCGGCGCTATGAGTGCCGGTCGCTCGTGCTGACCTCCAACAAAGCCTTTAAGGAGTGGAATAGCGTCTTTCCCCAATCCGGCTGCTTGATTGCGCTTCTGGACCGTCTCACCCACCATGCTGACGTCACTGTGATGGAGGGGCAAAGCTACCGCGTGCGGGAAAGCGAGCAGGAAGCGGCCGCCCGTCGCAAGAAAACAAGATGAGCACTCCCGTCCAGCGTCGCGCTCATATCCAGACCCTCTTGGCGGATTATCTCGAACTTCCCCATACGCCCACTCGAGCACGCCCGCCGGATCGGCGACTCGCCGCTCACTTCTATGACCGCGCTATCCCTCTGGCCACCGTCCAGGATGCCTTCCTGGTGGCGACCAGCCGCCGTCTTTTCCGAGACCCAGCGCTTCCTCGACTTTCTCCCATTCGCTCCCTTTACTACTTCCTCCCCATTGTCGAAGAGTTGCTTCAGTATCCGCTCCCCCACGGTTACGCTCAGTATCTCGAACGCAAACCACGCGCCCATCACAAGCCCAAGGAGGGGCACCCCATGGAAAAACCCGTTGATCGAGGTTCGCCACCCGGCGTGTGTTCAGAAAAGTTCAGATCCTCGTGATCGCTAACAGCCAAAGGGAGTAATCCCCGATTTGTAGTGACGTCCTTGCCGGCCCGGGAAGTCAAAGCGCGCCATCTGTACGAGAAGATTTACTGTGCTCGCGGGGATTTGGAAAACCGGATCAAAGAGCAACAACTGGCTCTGTTTGCTGATCGGACATCCTCGAGCAGGATGGAAGCCAACCAGTTATGCCTCTGGTTTTCCACGCTCGCCTACTTGCTCATCCATCAGCTGCGCCGCCTGGGCTTGAAGGGAACGGCACTGGCTCGAGCGCAGTGCAATACGATCCGGCTCAAGCTGCTGAAGATCGGAGCCGTGGTGAAGATTAGCCTAACTTCCGCGGTCCGCTGAGGGATTTTCACCTATTTTGCCTGCTCGGCGTCGGCAAGTCGTTTGTCTTCAGCGAGCGTCTTTCTGGATTGGCCAAATAGTGACTAATATGACTAAGTATAGAACTGGATATGCCAGGTTTATATGGTATATGTAGTGATGAATGTACATCCGAAAAACCAGTCGCATCTACAAGGGCAAGGAATACGCGAACTACCTGCTGGTGGAGTCGGTTCAGACCCCCAAGGGACCGCGCCAAAGAACGATTTGCTCACTGGGCAATCTGGCCCCGGCGCCTCGAGAACAATGGCGGGCCCTGGCGCATAAGCTGGAGTCGGCCTTGTGCGGCCAGCTTCCGCTGGAAGCTCCCGATGAAAAAACCCGAACCCTTCTCGAAAGGGCTGGGCGGGGCCGACAGCGGCGAGAGCCCGAGCCAGCGGCAGAGCTGGTCACCGTCGATGCGGAGCGGATTGAATTGGAGCAGGCCCGGGAAGCCGGGCCCGTGCACGTCGGGCATCAGATGTGGCGGCGCTTGGGGATGGGCGAGATTCTCAGGCGTGCGGGCTTGTCGGAGCGCTCCTGCCGGTTGAGCGAAGCGATGACGCTCAACCGGCTGATCTGTCCGCTTTCGGAACGGGCCATGCCCGACTGGGTCCGTGGCACCGCGGCGGGGACATTCTGGGAGAGGACTTCCGCCCGCTGCAGGAGGATGCGCTCTATCGGAACCTGGATCGGCTACATCCGAATCGAGAGCCGATCGAGCGGGAGCTCATGGAGCGGGAGAGAGCGCTTTTCAACCTGCAAGAGACGGTCTATCTCTACGACCTGACGTCGACCTACTTTGAGGGTCAGGCGGAAGCCAACCCCCAGGCGAAGCGGGGCTACTCGCGCGATAAGCGTCCCGACTGCAAGCAGGTGGTGGTGGGACTGGTGCTGGATGGGGAGGGGTTTCCGAAGGCCCACGAGGTGTTTGACGGAAACGTGCAGGACCGTGCCACCGTGGATCAGATGCTGGATGCGTTAGAGAGACGGACGGGCCAGAAAGTAGGCTCCACGGTGGTGCTGGATCGGGGCATGGCGTACGAGGAGAACCTGGAGCAGATCCGGCAGCGCCAGTATCACTACATTGTGGCGGGGCGGCAGTCGGAGCGAAATGAATGGTGGGACGAGTTGGAGAAGGAAGACGAGTGGGAAGAGATCCTTCGCATCCCTTCACCCCGGAATCCGTTTCAGAAGAAGACTCGGGTCGAGATCAAACGGCGCCAGAAAGGCGATGAGATCTACATTCTTTGCCGCAGCGAAGGTCGGGAAGAGAAGGACCGAGCGATCCGGGAGAAACAAGAACAGAGACTGATCCACGACTTGGAGAAGCTCCAGGCCCGGGTGGAGCGGGGACGCCTGAAGCAGGAGGAGAAGATTCAGCAGGCGATCGGTCGTCTGAAGGAACGCTACCCCCGTGTGGCGCGCTACTACGCAATCCAATACGACGCGGAGAAGCGGAATCTGGTTTGGCAAGAGAGGGCAGAGAAGAAGACGATGGCGGAGAAGCTCGACGGCAGCTACGTGCTGAAGACGGATCGGCAGGATCTGAGTGCCGATGAGATCTGGCGCACCTACCTTCTGCTGACGCGTGTGGAACGAGCCTTCCGGGATATGAAGACCCCGCTGATGGAGCGTCCCATTTTCCACCATCTGGAGCACCGTACCCAGACGCACATCTTTCTCTGCGTGCTGGCCTACCACCTGCTGCTGGCCATCGAAAAGTACTTCCTGGATGAGGAGAATCCACACCTCCTGGTCGACGATCCGCCGGCAGCTGAGCACCCACCAGGTGGTCACGGTGGTCCTGCCCACGGCGAACGGCACCATTCTCCGCATCCGAAAGGGAACCACTCCGGATGGCGGGCAGCGGGACATCTACAACGTCCTCAGGGTTCCTCTGGAAGTCATGAAACCGATCAAGACCTGGCACGCAGCGGCCAATTTGTAGTGACTGAAAAAAATCGCAACCCAGTATCAACAAAGGATTTTGCTCAGCGGAGTGCGGAAGTTAGGTTAATCCCGGGAATTAGCGGTGCCAGTGGGAAATCGCGCTTACTGACTGAAGCATCTGATCGGCATTTCTCATCACCGCTCGTTACGAAGCGGCGGAAGGGCCGGCCTGACAAGGCGCGCGACCGAGGCCCCCGCAGGCGTACTCGTGCAGTACGTCGAGGAGGCCGACGGAGCGAAACGCAGTCAGGACGGATGATTCCGCCGATGCAGTAGAGCGGTGATGAGAAATGCAGGCTAAAGCAACAGAGCCTTAGCAGAGCCGATTGGTGCCCACATTGAACTTCCCAGATCCGTTTCTGCCGGGCTAAATCAAGTGAAACTTGGGATCTCAGCCGTTCCGATTCAACACAAACAGGCAGCGATGAGATGTCACTCCCGTTGATTGTACCGTTTCTCGATTTAGGACCTCAATACCGAGAAATTGAGCCTGAGGTGATGAAGGTAATCCGAGAGGTATGCGCTAACCAAACATTCATTTTGGGGGAGCCTGTCCAAGAACTCGAGGAGCGCATTGCGGAATACTCTCAGTCCAAATATGGCATAGGAGTTTCTTCGGGCACCGACGCACTTTTGGCGGCACTGATGGCTCTTGAAGTGGGGATCGGTGATGAAGTGATCACCACTCCTTATACCTTTTTTGCAACAGCTGGTGCTATATCCCGGCTCGGTGCACGGCCTTTGTTTTGGGAATTATATACAATAGTCACCCTGACCCCTATTTGGGGTCTTTGGTTTCCTGGATGTTGACGAGCGAAGCAACGGATTTGGCAGCGCGTTCCGGGGTCGTTGGGAGGTAGGCCCGTTCCTGTAGTTCTGCCTTAGTCGGCTGGTAGCTCCTGGGTTTTACCTTGACCGTTGGTCGAGTTTTTTTGGTCATTGTTTCCCTTCATTGATTCCTCCTTGTTCCAGAGTATACACAAGGTTGGCATCAAGGCGGTAGGACTAGCTCTAGTCACTCAGATAGGATATGCGTGTGGGTAAAAATTATATAAAAAAACAGTTTTTTATATAATTTCGAGCAAAGGGAGAAACGAGGAGATGGACCGTCAAGACTGGACGCTTTTGGCTATTTACTTCGCAGGGGGATCTGGGCTTTCTCCGGTTCAGCTACAGAAGAGTCTGTTTTTGATTGGACAGGAACTTCGAGAAACGGTTGGCGACTCTTTCTACACATTCATTCCGTATAACTATGGACCGTTCTCGATTGATGTTTATCGTGACGCCGACGCCCTTGCCGAAAGAGACCTCGTGAACATCATGCAGCGAACTGGTGAGAGCTGGAATTGTTACACCATTTCCGATACTGGCCGCGAACAAGCTGAGCAACTCAAAGACAGTGCCCCACTGAAGGGCGTGTCATACCTTAAAGTCGTAGTAGACTGGGCAAAGGGATTAACTTTCCAACAACTCGTCCGTAGAATTTACAAGCAGTATCCCAGCTTCCAAAAGAATAGCGTCTTTCAAGGCTAGGCCGTCAAGGTTCATACGAATGACGCTGATTATAGGGATTAAGTGTAGTGACGGAATTGTCGTAGCTGCGGATGGAGCAGCTACGCTTGGATCCTTGGGACAACAAACGGTAAAGCAGCCTGTCAAGAAGTTGTGCTTCATAGGAGACGAAGTGATTTTGGCCGTCTCCGGTCCTACTGGACTCGGCCAGCGTATCGAGGGGACCATTGGCGAACTCTACAAAGATAAGAAAAACCTTCTTCAGAAGAAGCCGTACAAGTTGATGTCTGAGATCCGGGTCGCACTATGGACAAAGCATTTTGAGTTCGAAATGAAAGTGGCAGCAATAGCGCGAAACACGATCGGACCAGCTGCACTATCTGGCGCGTTCTCAAGCACAGTGCTCGCTCTACCGTTGCGTAATGATCCATTCCTGATTCAGTTCGATAGTCAAGCTTCCCCTGAGTACGCAACTGAAAACTTGCCATTTCTTGCGATCGGAAGCGGTCAAAGCATTGCTGATCCGTTTCTTGCGTTTCTACGTAGAGTATTCTGGCCGAACAAGTTGCCGACATTATCCGAGGGGATATTTGCTGCGGTTTTGTCACTGCATCATTCAATTACAGTTCATCCCGGTGGTGTCGCAGACCCAAAGCAAGTTGCTGTATTGGAGAAAATGGATGGAAATATCTGGAAACTTCGAGAGCTTCCTCCAGAAGAACTCCAAGAACACGAACAGTTCGCTCGGACCGCTGAAAAACACGTGAGTGACTTCTCGGTGGAAAGTAAGCCTGGGTCAGACGAACCCGCCCACCAAAGCCGGATCAAGGGTCAGGTCAGTAATTATAGGAATACTATCCGTTCGAGTGGCCCACCAGATCCCGATAGCGTAATCGCTTGCCGTCCATTCCCTTCGCCATGACCTTCATCTAGTCGATGGTGTCCAGGCGGCGCATGTTGTGACGGCCTGAGAATTCGTCCACATACCGTTGAAGGTGCTTGGCACTCATGCGGTGGTAGGTTCCGTAGTAGCCACGCTTGAGCATGGCCCAGAAAGACTCAATGCCGTTGGTGTGGGCTTGGCCCTTGATGTACTCCCTGACGCTGTGACGAACGGAAGTGTGCTCAAAATCCAGCCATAGCCGATTGTAACCGCCGTGGTCGTCCGTGTAGACCGTTGATCCTGGCTCGACACGATCCTGGATAAAGCATTCAAGATCTTCCTGGGTGGTTCCCTTGGCAACCGTCGCTCTGACATGGTTGGTGGCCCGGTCCTTCATTCCGACCACTGGCGTCTTGCCAACGGTTCCCCGGCCAGACTTGATCTTATTGGAGCCGTGCTTGTTCTTCTCCTTGCCACCGAAATAGCTCTCGTCCACTTCGACAGGCCCCTGGAATAAGACTCCCTGGGCCTCCAGCGCCTTTCGGATTCTATGTTCCAAGTGCCACGCCGTCTTTTGGGTGATACCGAGATCCCGGTGAAGCTTCATGCTGGAGACTCCTTTGAGGTTAGTGATGATGAGGTAGGTCGCAATTGCCCACTTGCGGTAGGGTAACTTGGAGCCTTCCATGATTGTACCAACCTTGAGGGAGAATTCCCGCTTGCCGGGGCAATCCCAGCATCGGTGGGTCATGGTCTTGTGCTTTGTTCCTTCTTGGACGTTCAGCGATCCACAATGAGGGCAGCATGGTCCATTCGGCCAGCGCTGTTCGTAGAACCAACGATATGCGGATTCCTCGTCTGGAAACATGTCCATGATTTCGATCAGGGTCATGCCCTGCCGGTCGCTCTTTCCGGGTGCTTTGTGCTTTCTCATTATGGGGTGATTATACTATAAAGGGGTGACTATTGTATATAATTCCCTTTGTTTTGTGACATCGATCCGGTGACCTACAACATTTCAGCCGACTCGGCAGAGGATTTGATTATCAATCAGTGCGAAATGTATCAAGGACACCTGGTGAACAGAAACACCGGCGGTCCCGTAAAAGTTTTGCTTCCGGTCCATCTCTTCGGACAGATGGCCGACATGGAACGTCTTATGGGGTCAGCTGCTCGCTATCACCTGCAGGTTGTTGAAGACGCAGCCCAGGCTATAGGTTCGGAAGATCGCAACGGTCGACGAGCCGGCAGTATCGGCGACATTGGCTGTTTCTCATTCTATCCAAGCAAGAATCTCGGAGCCTTAGGTGACGGCGGGATGTGTACTACAAATGATCCCGCTCTCGCAGAACGGCTACGAGTTCTGCGGGTTCACGGCGGAAAACCAAAGTATCACCACTCAGTTATTGGGGGAAACTTTAGGCTTGACTCACTACAGGCAGCAATATTACTCGTAAAGCTGAAACATCTGGAACGCTAGATTTCGGGCCGGGAGGATAACGCTCGATATTATGACAGAGGCTTCCGGGAAGGAGGTTTGCCCACGCAAGTTTCCATACCTCAGATACTCACGGGGTACCGTCACACATTCAACCAGTACGTCATCCGGCCAAAGCGACGCGACGAACTCAAAACGTACCTGAAAGAGAAAAGGATTGGGACAGAGATTTACTATCCAATACCTCTTCATAGGCAGAGATGCTTCGATTCCCTTGGATACCAATGCCAGGATTTTCCTGAATCCTGCCGTGCATCCAGTGAAACGCTGGCTATCCCGATCTATCCTGAATTAACAGAGAGACAAAAGCAGCACGTGCTACAGAGCATTGCTGAGTTCTACCTGTGTAGAAGTTGAGGGGGCGTATCGTCCGAAGGTGCTTACAGCTCATCAAGTTCGTCCAGCTCGCCCCCTGGCCTGCATTTCTCATCACCGCTCTACTGCATCGGCGGAATCATCCGTCCTGACTGCGTTTCGCTCCGTCGGCCTCCTCGACGTACTGCACGAGTACGCCTGCGGGGGCCTCGGTCGCGCGCCTTGTCAGGCCGGCCCTTCCGCCGCTTCGTGACGAGCAGTGATGAGAAATGCAGGCTAGCCATGGCTTTGATATGTAGTAACAAGCAAGTTTTAGGAAAACTTGTGCACACTGCCACCTGGATCGAGGGTGATAACCCCTTCGCCAGTGAAAGCTATGTACCCCTCGAGGCACCGGCCGACACCAAATACCGGACCTCGATCTCAGCCTCTAGCAGTATGTAATCTACAGTGAAAGAGTAACTTACAAACAACGAACCGTCACTGCAGATAAGGCCCTGTGCTGCCGTCAGACAGCACTACAGTTCGCTTTCAGAGTCACCACAAGTTTTTGTACTTTTAGGGAAAGGAAATTGCGAGCAAGTAGTCGCAGATGGAGAGAAGTTTGGCAAAAGACAGGTTGATTTTGAGGCCAACATCAGCAGCAGTTTTTCTCGCTATTGGATTTCTAGCCAGCCTTACACCACTTTGCGCCGATGCGGTGACGCTGGACTTTAAAGGGATCATAAGCACAGATCTTGGCTTCGAACAAGCCGAGTTTCCATTTGAGATCACGGGCGCCATTTCGTCCGGATCTAGCGGTGTCTGCTTTGACACCAACCTCTTCTCGATAATAGCTTCAATGACTCGACCTGCTGGGTTGCCTTTTCTGGACATCTCTCATCCTGCCCTCTTTCCTGCCAGAAAAGGGCCTGCCGTGCATGTGGCTCTGTCGGCAGGTGTACCTCCCCGACCGGCTTCGGGGGGTGTGGACAACGCAGGGGAGGAGTTTCTTACAGCTGTCGCGAATCCTCTATCTGGAATCACCTTCAGTGACCTCCTCGCAGCTCCCGAACCAGATAATGCGCCTCTCGTAGGTTCGTTTCTGCCACCCTTTCGCAACGGTGATCCAGGCAGCGGGTATGTCAGCCATCCTGTTCCGAAAGCCTCAACCCTGCTTCTCCTTGGTGTGGGTCTTTTGGCTGGGGGTGGGGCCATAGGCAGGCGCCTGGGTAATGGCAAAAAAGGGCGCTTCTAGCCTAACTTCCGCGGTCGGCTGAGCGAAATCCACCTATTTTGCCTGGTCGGCGTCGGCAAGTCCTTTATTTTCAATTGCGATTACCCGTATTCCTGATAATACTCAGCTTTATTAGGTTTAACCACATTTGCAGGTAGAAAAGGATGTGTCCATTAATCCAGAACAATTCGGATCATTGGTCGAGAGCTCTTCGGGAGAAGTTCAATTTCAGGAAGGGTTTACTCTAAGCATGGATACTAACGTTTACTATGATTCCAGCACCGGGAAGATGCGTATGTCTTCGAGATAACAAACATGAACAGCTGTGGGAGCGCGCTTTCTTACAAGACGTTTCCTTAAAGGTTGAACCTCATGCGGGCGCCGAGACGGGCACCATACTGGACCACTTCCCGACCGGTGGAGTATCCCCCTCCGACGACGACCGACTGCAGGATCACCGCTGGCAGCACCCACTTCTCAAACCGTACCCGGAATCTGGTGAATGCCGAATGTCGAATCTCGAGCGTCGAATTCGAAGATCGAAGATCGAGATTCGGTATTTAGAAGGCGCCCACGGCGTAGCGCAATTCCGACTGCCTGATCTTGTAGTCATAGACAGCCTGGCATACTCGCTTTGAGCCCCTATGTGTGCAGTCCGGGCTGTAACCAATTCGACACAGTCGGATAATTCCATCCGATACCTTGCCCTGGCAAGCCGCAGTATTCTCGACAAACTTGAAAGTCTCATCATTGAGCTCGAACCCATAGTTTCGTGCCAAAGAGGTTTTGATGTCAGAAAGCTTTATCGAGAAAAGAGAGTAATCAATTACAACCTCGCACGCGGCCTCTCTGCCGGTTCGTGTTCCTACGGTCGTGGGTTTGCCTTCCGCTTCCTTCAGCTTCACCTCACGGCTACGCCTTGCGGTTCGGCAACGGTTGACGCCATCATCTCCGTCAAGTACCTTTCAACTTGATAGATCCAGCACACGCTGGGCACACTATCGCCGCCGTCCCGGCGGCTGCCGGCTGGAAGCCGGCGTTACTTTCCGACGGGTCTGTTGTTCCTTGGGAGGGCTCGGACTGAATGCATAGCCCTCACCGGGGCTGATACCTTGGCGCTATTACCTGCCGCTCCTTTGGAGCTGGCTCCAGCCCCAAGGAGGCGGTAGAAAATAGCCAGGGGCCAAAGCCCCTCGACTCGGAGATGGGTCCTGAGGGAGCCCTGTAAGGGCGGCACCTCACGGAGCCAGACATGTTCAGTGGAGCTCAGTGCGGGACCCGTAAGAGTTTATAATGTTGGGAAAATCCGGAGGAAGGGAAGGCAGTTGGTCTCCAGCGAAGAATTCAGGTCGGCAGTGGCCCACTTTGCCACGGGAGTGACGGTAATCACCACGGTCGATGACCAGGGCCAGCCTCACGCCATGACCGCCAACTCCTTCACTTCGGTGTGTGTGGAGCCGCCGGTTGTTTTGGTCTGCGTCGCCCACGGGGCATACACCCACGAATTTCTGGAGCGGACCCGCCGCTTTGGGGTGAGTATCCTGCGTCAGGATCAGGAAGATCTGGGAGTGTACTTTGCCAGGCGACCCAAAGACCGGACGGGAGCGGCAGAATACAGCTTTACCAGGGCCGAAGAAGGAGTTCCGTTGCTGGACCACTGCATGGTTTTCTTCGGTTGCCAGGTGATCGGGTCCCACGTTTACGGAGACCACACCATCTATCTGGGACAAGTAAAGGAGATACGCCAGAACGATGCCGACGCACCTCTGATGTTTTTCCGCAGCCGCTGGTACAACCCAGACAAGGAGTGAATTATCCTTGGACGCTCGCCACCTGCGAGTCCGAACCTGGAATTCCCTTCTTTGGTTCCTCGAAGTGTCTGCCCGCTATGAAGGCCTTTACATAGGAATCCTGGGATGAGTGGAATTCTTGTTGGTTCCCCTCGAAATGGACCTGTCCATCCTTGAGCAGGATGATCCGATCCGAAACCATCTCGACACATTTCAGATCATGGGTGACGACGATGGAGGTGAGATGTTCCTGTTGATTCAACCTTCGGATCAAACGGCTGAGCGATTTTCCGATGATAGGGTCTACGCCGGTGGTGGGCTCATCGTAGAGGATGGCTTCGGGGTTGTTGGCAATAGCCCGAGCGATCGCCACCTGCTTTTTCGATCCCAGGCTGAGTTCGGTGTAGTCGAGATCGCCCATTCCGCTCATCTCGACCGCGTCCAACAGGTAGTCGACTCGTTGACGGATTGTTTCCTCGTCACTAATCCCTTTCTCTCGTGAGGGATAGGCGATGTTCTCCCTAACCGTTAGAAAGTCGAAAAAGGCGCTACCCTGAAATACATACGACAACCGCCTGCGCACCTCCAGCAGCTCAGACTCCTCCATCTGAGTGATGTCTTTGTCTTTGAAGAGGATCTGACCGTGCTCTGGCCTGAGGAGCCCCACGGCGAGCTTGAGGAGGACACTTTTTCCGCTGCCGCTTTGGCCGAGAATGCCCAGCGTCTCACCGACGAAGATTTTCAGGCGAATCCCTTTCAGTACGGGATTGCTTTCGAAGGATTTATGTACGTCGACAAACTCCAGCAGGGCGTCGCCTTGGAACGCGTCAAACTGCGAGGGAACGGTGCTGTCCGGTTTCCTCTGTCGGCGGCGAAAGAAAGGGCGGCTCAACAGGACAGTGATGAGCACGACATACGCGATAAGGATGACCAGAAGGACGATCTTGAAGAGCACAAGCCGTCAGTGGCGAATCTGGAATCGGATCAATTTCTTGGCCATTTCCAGCTTTCGGTAGCGGCCGCTTCGTTTGTATTTGTGAAGCCACTGCCGGAGCTCACGCGAGTTGATCTCCAAAACCTGGCACACCCAGCGGAAGCTCCCGGCGTGATTCTCCTGAGAAAAAAACCATTCAATCGCATCTTGCCGCCAAACCTCCCATTCAGCGTTGGAGGATTTCTTGGGTGCCACTATGTCTCGAAAGGCCTGCAGCAGAATGCCGAGAGCCAGATTCCTCATGGATGGATCGGGTTTCCTCGTCTGCGGATACAGTCCCTCGCTTTCAATAACCGATGCCTTCATCTCACCTTTACCATTCCCTTGCCAAAGCATACTTTTTATATGTTTTTGTACAAAAAGTCAAGCAAATGCGTTTTCAATAGGTTTGATGCATTCGGGGGTAGGAAAGTTTCGCCCACGGTGAACTTTTTGCCGATTTTTTCTGCTCTTTCCTGTATTTTTGCGGGTATCGCCCCGGCGGGAAGGGGTGGCTCGGAGAAACCCGTCAGCGGTCAGCCAGAGCCGCGCAGCCTGCGGGCCTCTTCCGGATGGGTTATAATACGATCCTCGTAAGCAGGAAGGAGGGGAATTGTGGCCGTTGAGGGACCTAATGCGGTGACATTGAAAGGGAATGCGTTCACCTTGGTGGGACCGGAGCTGAAAAGGGGTGAACAGGCTCCTGACTTTGTGACGATTGGATCGGACCTCAGTGCGGTTGCGCTGGCGGATACCTCCGGCAAGGTTCGCATCTTCAGCGTGGTTCCTTCTCTGGATACCCCGGTCTGCGATGCTCAGACCCGCCGCTTCAACGAGGAGGCGAGCCGTCTCGCTGGCGTTCAGATCTACACGATCAGCATGGATCTTCCCTTTGCCCAAAGCCGCTGGTGCGCGGCGGCCGGTGTCGACAAAGTAACGATGCTTTCCGATCATCGTGACACCGCTTTTGGTACCGCCTACGGGACCCTCATTAAAGAGCTTCGGCTCAACGCCAGGGCCCTTTTTGTGTTGGATGAAAACAGTGTCATTCGCTATGTGCAGTATGTTAAGGAAGTGGGCGAGCATCCCGATTACGATGCTGCCCTGAAGGCTGCGCGGGAGATTGCCGGCTGAACCGGTACGCAGATTCGAAAATCCGAATCACACAAACCCTCTCATTAGGAATAAGAAGGTAGGAGCCGCCTCAGTGCGGCGAAAAGAAGTTCGCATCAGGTGAAGGTGGCCCTTTTCACTTGGGGTAGGAATTCTGAACGACGGCAGCGTTTGCTGCCGTCCAAGTGCATAGAAACACCAGCCGCACGATTCTTTCCATCTTGGCGTAGTTGATCTTTTCGGGAGTGTCCCCCGGACCATGATAGTCGGGGTGCAGCCCCGTATGGAAAAAGAGGATCGGAACACCTCTGTTGAGGAAGGGCCAATGGTCACTTCTGCGCAGCAGATTGGCTTCATGGTTATCGTAGCGAAACCTCAGCCTGAGGCCGATTCTCTCGTTGCTCTCAGTGACCAGACGGCGAAAACTCTCGCTGCGGGTGTATCCCAGCACATTGACCGCATCTGCGTTTTCCTCTGCGCTTTGCTCGCTGAGGCCGCGGAAACGAAGGCTGGTGGGATCGGGAACCTCTTCATTACGGCCGATCATATCCATCTGAAACATGGCGACGGTCTTTTCCAGCGGGAAGGAAGGCTGCGCCACATAGTAGTAGGAACCTAGGAGACCCTGTTCTTCAGCATTCCAGCCGGCAAACAAAACGGAACGTCTGGGTCTATTGGAATTCAGGCAGAACGCCTCGGCAATTTCAAGCAGGCCGGCGGTACCGCTGGCATTGTCATCGGCCCCGTTGTAAATCCGTTCATCGCGTACTCCGATGTGGTCAAAATGAGCGCCAAGGATCACCACTTCATCCCTGAGCACGGGATCTGAGCCCCGAAGGAGACCCAGAACGTTACGAAGACGGACCTGATTCCGGACGATAGAGGTCTCCAGGGTGGCCTGGACACCTGCCAGAGGGAAACTACTGGGTTGGTACTTGCGGTCAATGCCTTCCTGAATCTCCTCCAACTTTCTTTCCGTTCCCTTCATCAGTGTGGCGGCGATTTTTCGTGAAGCATAGACGGCCGGAATGGTCACCTGATCAATCCAGATCTGAAGGGTGTAGCGGGGGCGGGAGGTATTCTCCGGCCAGGTCCGCTTGGCATTCTTCGAAAAAGGTGCCGGGCCGGGATGATTGGCCCGATCCTGTACGATGATCACGCCGGCAGCGCCATGGTTTTGGGCGTTCAGGATTTTGTGGAGCTCCCGGGAGTAATCGGAATTGACCAGTCCCTCGAAAATACTGTCTGGATCCTTTTCGCCGGGCTCGTGATCCATCACCAGGACCAGTTTCCCTCGAACGTCAATGCCCTGGTAGTCGTCATACTGGTGCTCTGGTGCACTGATTCCGTAGCCGGCGAACAAAACGGGAGCGGTTACTTTTCCGTTGCTGGAAAGAAGGGAGGGAAAAAAGTCCTCCTTGAGGAGCGCGGTGGTGGCCAGGGGAGAATCCTGAAATCGAACCTCGAAACGATTCGATTCGGAGAGCTGAGATTGTACTAGCGAGAAGGGCTGAAAATGGCTTCGATCCCCTACGACAGGCTCCAAACCCATGAGCTCAAAGCGATGAGCCAGGTAGCCCGAAGCAATTCGGTTGAAGAGCGTATTCGTGTCACGGCCCTGCATCTCATCTGATGCCAGAAAATACAGATCAGACTTTAGATCAGCCGACCGGATCGTCTCCATTGCTTGAAGGGAAGGATCATCCGGCAGTGCCGTAAGGAGAACGATCAGGCCTGATATCGAGATGGTGGCGAGCGTGAACTTGATCATCAGCGACACTGTTTCTCTCCAAGAGGAGTGTGCGCCATTGTACTGGAAAACCACAAGGTTCATCATCTCTTGAGGGGCTCGTCAAAACCATGAAAATAGCGACGATGGCTTTTGGCGAGCGGCAATTGTATAAGAGTGAGAAGAAAGATCGATAAGGTTGTCAGGACGGAGGAAATGACTGCGACTGCTACTATTTATGAAAGTGAGGGTGGTCTCAACCCATCGACGCAACACTTTGCCTTGAAAGGAGGAGGTGGAGTGTATGCGGATGAAGCAAAGAGCTCGTCGCGGTTACACGCTGGCGGAACTGGAGGAGGTGTGGGACCGGTGGAAACGAGGAGAGTCGCTAAAGTCGATTGGACGCGTGTTTGGTAAACAGCCGTCGTCTGTTTACCATCAGCTTGTTCCGTACGGAGGCATCCGTCCTCGGCCACCACGCCGTTCATGTTTGGCACTGACTTTGTCGGAGCGCGAAGAGATCTCTCGAGGCATTGCGGCACATCAATCGATACGATCCATCGCCGGGTTGCTGGGTCGCTCACCATCGACGGTGAGCCAGGAGATTCGCCGGAATGGCGGCGATGATGACTATCGAGCAGCGGAGGCCGATGAGCGAGCCTGGGAAAGGGCCCGCCGTCCGAAGCGGTGTCAGCTGGTCAAGCATCCACAACTACGACGGGTAGTGGCCAGAAAGCTCAGCATAAACTGGTCGCCTGAGCAGATCGCCAACTGGCTGAAACGAGCCTATCCGAAGGATCCGTCCTATCACGTGTCTCACGAGACCATCTACCGCAGCCTGTTTGTTCAAGCCCGTGGTGCGCTGAAGGCAGAGCTGATGCAGCATCTACGGTCAAAGCGGACGATTCGTCGATCCCGACATGCAAGTCTGAGAGGCCATGGACGAGGACAGATCACCGACATCGTATCGATCCGTGAGCGCCCGGCCTCGGTCGAAGATCGTGCCGTGCCCGGTCATTGGGAAGGCGACCTGCTGTCCGGATCGAAGAACAGCCACATTGCGACTCTGGTCGAACGTCATACGCGCTACGTGATGCTTACGAAAGTCTCCAGCAAGAAAACGGAAACGGTCGTGTCGGCGCTCATCAAGCACGCGAAGAAGCTGCCGGCGGAGCTGTACAAATCTCTGACTTGGGATCGAGGCCTGGAGCTTGCCGAGCATCGACGGTTCACGTTGGCGACCGACATTGATGTATACTTCTGCGATCCTCAGAGTCCATGGCAGCGCGGTTCGAATGAGAACACCAACGGTCTACTCCGACAGTACTTCCCCAAGGGAACGGACTTGTCGGTGCACTCTCAGGCGCATCTGAACAAGGTGGCACGTCAGCTGAACGAACGGCCCCGTCAGACGCTGGAGTTTGAAACTCCGGCAGAACGATTTAACGCTTGTGTTGCATCGACCGGTTGAGCTGGCAAGTACTAAGCAGCAGGAAATACGCACCCTAAAGCATTTCTACGGTCTGATGGCCCGAACCCGGGACTTTCGTCTGCAGGTTGTAGAGGGCATCTTCAAAGGCCGGCCAATCGACCCTGCTCCGAGAGAAGGGCTGAAAGAGGCGCTTGCCTTACTGGAGAACATTCCCAGAAAGAATGACGAGCCAGTTCTTTTTCTCGATGAAGGAAGAAGGATTGGAGTGGATCTCACTTATGAAATCATTGAACTGAGAAAGGATATTGTTTACCTCGAAAAGGGTGAGGCAGAGCTGATTGGCTATCTTGAAACGCTTCACTCCGGCCTGCGGGAGCGAGTCGATCAGGCTGTCGAGAAACTCAGAGGCTTGCAATTCAACTGTTTTATTACGGACCGCGACGGTACCATAAACAACTATTGTGGCCGCTACCGTTCCTCGATTCAGTCGGCTTACAACTCCACTTTTCTCACCCGTTTTGCAAGAAACAGGACCCTCCACTCCATCATCGTGACCTCCGCCCCGCTGGAAGCTCCTGGGATCCTGGACGTGAGCGTCGATCCGAAACGAGCGATGATTTATGCGGCCTCAAAGGGTAGGGAGTTTATCGATCTCAGTGGGAAGCGAAGAACCCATCCCATCGACCAAGAGAAGCAGAAGATATTGGACGGCCTGAATGAAAGACTCGGTCAGTTGGTGAAGGAGCCCGCCTTTGAAAGATTTTCGCTCATCGGCTCCGGGCTGCAGATCAAGTTCGGCCAGACCACGATCGCTCGGCAGGACATCAGCGGATCCATACCGGAAGCTGAATCCGAGAGTTTCCTCAAGAAGATCGAGACCCTCGTTTCTGAAATGGATCCGCAGCAGGATCATTTTCGAATCGAGGACACAGGCCTGGATATCGAGATACACCTTGCTACTGAGGACTCTCACTTCGACAAGGGCGATGCGGTGAAGTATCTCGAGAAGGAACTCAACCTTGAGATGGCCAAGGGCCCGCACCTCATATGCGGGGATACCTCCTCTGACGTTCCCATGGTAGAAGCTTCGATGGCAAGAAGCAGGAACACCTGGGCTATCTTTGTCACGAGGGATGCCGGCCTTTCGGAAAGGGTGAAGTCTACATCTGCAAATTCGCTCGTTGTTCCAGAGCCGGACATGTTGGTAGCGATCCTGGCCTTCTTGTCCCTATAGAGGTTCAAACAGATTGCCTTCAGCAAAATTCAGGGGTGCCATTCTGGATCTGGATGGAGTCGTCACTGCAACGGCCCGTGTTCATGCCCTTGCCTGGGAAGGCATGTTTAATGATTTTCTTCGCAAGGTCGCGAAGAGGGAAAACAAAAACGTCGTGCTGTTTGATCGCAAGAAGGATTATCTCCAATACGTTGACGGCAAACCCAGAAGAGAAGGTGTCAAGAGTTTTCTGGCATCAAGAGGGATCAAACTTCCTTATGGGACACTGGATGACCCGCCCGACCGGGAAACCCTCTGTGGTCTCGGTAATCGCAAGAACCTGGACTTCCAGGAGCGACTACGCCGTGACGGCCCCGGACTCTTCGACAGCTCAGTCCGATTCATTCGAAATCTCAGGAAAAAAGGCATTCGAGTGGGTGTGGCCTCCTCCAGCCGAAACTGCCAGACGATCCTGAAGCTTGCAGGAATCGAAACCCTTTTCGAAACTCGAGTCGACGGAGAGGTCTCCCGTGAGCTGAAGCTGAAGGGGAAGCCCAGACCCGACATTTTTGTCACTGCCGCCAGGAATCTGGGGCTCATCCCCGGTGACTGTATGGTGGTCGAAGACGCGATCGCCGGCGTGGAAGCCGGCAGGAACGGTAACTTTGGGCTCACCCTGGGGATTGCCCGAGAGGTGAAGGGGGAAGTGCTCAGGCAGCACGGAGCGGATCTGGTGGTGCACGACCTTTCCGAGGTCAGTGTGGAAGAGATCGAGAACTGGTTTGAACGTGGAATCGATCGGGATGGCTGGGTGTTGACTTATGAGGGTTTTGATCCGGAGGAGGAAAAATTACGGGAAGCCCTCTGTACCGTGGGAAACGGGTACATGGGTACGAGAGGTTGCTTCGAAGGCGAGAAAGCCTCCGCTGTTCACTATCCGGGTACCTACATTGCGGGGGTTTACAACAACCTTGCCACACGGATCGAGGACAGGAAGGTCTTCAACGACGATCTTGTGAATTGCCCGAACTGGCTTCCCATCGAATTCAGAATCGGAGGTGGAAATTTTGTCAGTCCGCTCGAGTTGGAGGTGCTCAGCTATGTGCACACGCTGAACATGAGAGAGGGCGTGATGGAGCGTTCGATCGTTTGCAGGGACACCATGGGCAGAATCAGCCGCATCCACAGCAGGCGACTTGCGAGCATGGCCGATCCGCACCTGTGCGCCATCCGTTATGAAATGACACCTCTGAACTACTCCGACCTGATTACCGTCAGGTCCTCACTGGATGGAACGGTAATCAACGAGGGTGTTGCCCGTTATCGCGGACTGAACTCGAAGCACTTGTCCGCGGTGGATCAGGGGAAGACCCGAGACGGCATCTTTCTTCACGTTCAGACCAACCGGTCCAAGTGCCAGATCGTCATGAGCGCCAGGACGGCGGTTTCTGTGGACGGGAAGCGACTGGTGGTCGAAAAACGTGTCAAGCAGGAGAAGGCCAGGGTATGTGAGGAAATATCGATCCTCGCTCAGGAGAACTCCACCTACAGGGTGGAGAAGCTGGTCAGTGTGTATACATCCCACGACCCCGGTATTTCCAGCCCCAGGAAGGCAGCCCGTGAAGCTCTTTCGCGAGCAAGGACTTTTCATGCTGTCTATCGGCGACACCTGAGAGCCTGGGAGGCGCTCTGGGAGAAGTGTGACGTCAGGATCCGCGGCGACCGGTTTGTTCAGAGGGTGGCCCGGTTGCACATTTACCACCTGCTGGTCACCGCCTCTCCCCACCATACGGGTTTGGATGCAGGAATACCGGCCCGGGGACTCCACGGCGAGGCATACCGGGGACACATCTTTTGGGATGAGCTCTACATCTTGCCCTTCTTCAACCTTCGCCTCCCCGAGATTTCACGAGCCCACCTGATGTACCGATACAGGCGCCTGGACGCGGCGAGGAAATACGCCCGGCAGAGTGGCTACAGCGGAGCTATGTATCCCTGGCAGACGGCGGATGATGGTCGGGAGGTTACCCAAGTCGTCCACTACAACCCCAAGGATGGTACCTGGGGGCCGGACTTGAGCCGCCGCCAGAGGCATGTATCCATTGCTGTCTTCTACGATGCGTGGAAATACGTCTGCGATACAGGTGATAGAAGATTCCTGGAGGAGTATGGCGCCGAGATCATGTTGGAGATTGCTCGCTTCTGGGCGAGCATCACACGCTTTAGTGCCGACACCGGTAGATATCACATTGAAGGGGTTATGGGGCCGGACGAGTTCCATGAAAAATTGCCAGGAAGCAGCCGAGAAGGTCTCAGCGACAATACCTACACCAACATCATGGTGGTCTGGCTCCTGGAAAAAACACTGGAGTGGATAGAACGCCTTCCCAAGGACAGGTTGCAGAAGCTGAAGAGGAAAACGGGGTTTCAGATCGGCGAAACGGAAAAGTGGAAAGCCATCACGAAGAAGATGAATGTTGTTTTCGTGAATGGAAAGGTTCTCAGCCAGTTTGACGGGTATCATCTGCTCAAGGAGCTGGATTGGAATGCGTATCGCAGAAAACACGGCCAGATTGGCCGTATGGATCGAATTTTGAAAGCGGAAGGGGATTCTCCAGATGCTTACAGGGTTACGAAACAGCCGGACGCTCTCATGATGTTTTACCTGCTGCCGGCCCAGGAGATCGTTCGCCTGTTGAGCCGTCTAGACTACCCGATCGCTGACGCGCTTGCCTTCCTGAGGGCGAATTTCGAATACCACGAAAAGAGAACCACTCACGGCTCTACCCTCAGTTCAGTGGTCCACGCAGTCATCGCGAGTTACCTCCAGCTGAGTGATGCGGCGTGGGACTGGTTCCTGAAGGCAGCGAAAAGCGACATCTTTGACACGCAGGGAGGAACCACCAGGGAGGGGATCCATTGTGGGGTCATGGCTGGTACCGTGGATTTCATTACCCGTTGTCTTGCCGGCATAGACCTTTCCGGCGAGCTGCTTCAGATTGAGCCCCGGTTGCCGGAACATTGGAAAGAGCTTGCCTTTAAGATCCGTCACAGAAACATCCGATATGAACTTGAATTGAGCCAGAAAGCGATTAGCGTGAAGATAGAGGGGAAAAGGAAGCGGTCGGTCCGCATCAAAGTATTTGGAAAGGAAATTCTCCTTCGGCCGGGGAGGGCTAAGGTTGTGGCTTTCGGTGAGCCCCCCGGGCCCGCAGGTTAAAGCCTGCGGCTCTGATGGACTCCGGCACAGCTAGCGGAACGACGAAAAACCATCATGCCTGCTGACAAATCGTTTCCGACCATTCGGGCTGTGCTCTTTGACTTTGACGGCACCTTGACCCGACCCGAAGCTTTGGACTTTCCCGCGCTGAAACAGGCTCTCGGGTGTCCCCTTTCCCAGCCGGTCCTGGAATTCATAGCGAGCTTGCCCTCCCTTGAGAAACAACAAGAAGCGCTTCGCATTCTGCACAAGTTCGAATCGGATGCGGCGGCGGCATCACAACCCAACTCGTATGCAGAAGAATTGGTTGCGTATCTAAATTCAAGAAATCTGACCATGGGGATTATCAGTCGTAACAGTCTCTGCTCGATTCGAAGGGCGCTGAAGAACTTCAAATCGGTACGGGTCTCTGATTTCGAGATCATCGTGTCACGCGATGATGCCGTGGAGCCCAAGCCGGACCCGGCAGGAATCGTGTTGGCAGCGGAAAAAATGGGAGTGCAGGTTGGGGAGATGCTGGTGGTGGGGGACTTCGTTTTTGATATTGATGCGGGGCAAAAAGCGGGTGCCCCAACCGTTTTACTCACCAATGGTACTGTTGGTCCTGCCCTTGTTCCTCCGCCTGACTACGTCGTCATGGATCTGAGTGAGGTGAAGAACATTGTGCAATTCCTTGCCCCTCTCCCGGCGGGCAAGTTACCCAACCATCTTCTCGGCCAGTTCTTGGAAGAGAGGCCTCTCGATGACGACTCCGTTTTGGTAAGGCCTGGGGTAGGAGAGGATGTTGCCGTGGTCCAGCTGGAAGGACAGGACGGACTGATTGTTCTGAAGTCGGACCCGATCACTTTTGCTACGGATCGTGTGGGCTACTACACGGTCTTGATCAATGCCAACGATGTGGCCACCTCGGGCGCTGTCCCCCGCTGGCTCCTCAGCACGCTGCTCTTTCCAGTAGGATCGAACGCCGCCCAAATTCGAGCACTCATTGAGGAACTCCAGGAGATTTCTCGCCACTTCGGGATGAGTCTCTGCGGCGGCCATACGGAGATCACCGATGCGGTCAAAAAGCCCGTCGCTGTGGGGCAGCTCATTGGTACCGTAGCCCGGAACGATCTGATTGATAAGCGCCGGATGGCGGAAGGGAACTGCATTCTGCTCACCAAAAGCATCGCCCTGGAGGGGACCTCGATCATTGCACGAGAGTTTCCCTTGAAGTTGAGAGGCCTGGGCTTGTCGGAAGATGAGATCGAAAAATGCCGGCAGTTGCTCGTGAGTCCCGGCATTAGCATTTTGGAGGAAGCCCGGATTGCCGCGAGAAGTCGGATGGTGACCGCCATGCACGACGTCACAGAAGGAGGCTTGGCCACTGCTGTGGAGGAACTCAGTGTTGCGGGTCAGCATCGCATCCGGATCTACATGGATCAGATTTCGGTGCTTCCGGAAACGCGGCAGATCTGTGAGCTATTGGGTCTCGATCCCATGGGACTGATTGGTTCAGGGAGTCTGCTCATTGTTTGCCAGAACGATGCCTGCGAGCGGGTAATGACAGCGATCCAGGAATCTGGGATCCAGGTATCGCGCATCGGCGAGGTGCTGGGGAAAGGTTTTGGAATTGAAGCGGTTCGTAACGAGGGTGAAGGAGTGGCGTGGCCCCACTTTGATGTGGACGAATTGACACGGGTGTGAACTGCTACTTCCACTTCCACCTCCAATTCCATTCCCATGGCAGTGGCAGTGGTGTGTTAATGCTCACTGAGAACCGTAGTTTTTTGGACACCCGCCGGTAGTTAACTCAACATCATCCGCACCGCAGGTGCGCGTTTCATCATCCGCGCTTGAAAAGCGCGGGGCCATTTTTTCCTGAACAGTTGGTGTAGTGTCTGGGGGCCAAAGGTGGAAAGGACCTCGACCCTTTGACCGAGAATCGAGGTCCGGTTGTGGCAACCCCGTTACAAGTGGAGAACCACCGCAGACCTCACTGTAGCCTGTCATGATCCTGGGCTGTTGTCCAGTTCCGCCGGGACTGGACTATGGCCGATCCGCTGGTTGTTTTCCGCCTCCGCTCGTGCCGCGCTGCAGGCTGCGGTGCACTGTTTTGGATCTGTCGCCGTTGCGGCCGAGGCCATCGCTATTGCAGTGTGCGCTGTCGGCAACAAGCGCGCCGCCAGCAGTGCCGGGAAGCCAATCGGCGGCATCAACAGTCCCCCGGGGGGCGACTGGATCATCGAGACCGTCAGCGCGCGTATCGGCGGCGGCCGGAGCGCGTGACGGATCAAGGTAGACGCGAGGATCGCATCTTCGTCAGCATGGCTGCCGTAGCCTCCCTCCAGTTCTCCCTGCCGGGAAAGGAGGGGGAGCCTCGAAAGGAGCGCCATGTCCCATCCCATGGGGAGCGTCCCCGCCGTTTTCGGGTTCGCTGTGTCGTGTGTGGTCGGTCCGGCCACTGGATCCATCTGTTTCGGGAAGGAGGGTGAAGCATGATCGATCGAGAACTGCTCGCCCGAATCCGCCATCTTTTCCATGCCGAACATTGGAAGATCGGGACCATTGCTGATCACTTGGGGCTTCACTGGGAGACCGTGCGCCAGGCTCTCCAGACCGATCGCTTCAATCGCCAGAAGATGGAACGGCCCCGTCTGACCGATCCCTACCTTCCCTTTATCCGAGAGACCCTGGAGCGCTACCCTCGGCTTCGTGTCACGCGTCTGTTCGAGATGCTGCGCGCCCGGGGCTACACGGGCTCGGTCGTGCAGTTGCGGCGCGTGGTGGCCACGCTGCGCCCCACCCCTCGGGAGGCCTTCCTGCGTCTGCGGACCTTCCCGGGGGAGGCGGGTCAAGCCGACTGGGCGCACTTCGGTAAAGTCCGGGTGGGCCGTGCCGAGCGCATCCTGTCCTGCTTTGTGTTCACCCCCTCCTATTCGCGGGCGCTGTTTCTGGAGTTTTGTTTTGACCAGCAAATGGAAAACTTCCTGCGCGCTCACATCCACGCCTTCGAAGACATCGGTTGTCCACGCACCATCCTGTACGACAACACCAAAAGCGTCGTGTTGGAACGTCGGGGCGAGGCTGTTCACTTTCATCCGCGCCGGTTGGAGCTGGCCGCCCATTATCACTTTGCGCCACGCCCCTGCCACCCCTACCGGGCTTCCGAGAAAGGGCGCGTCGAAAGAGCCATCTCCTATGTGCGCCATTCCTTCTTCGCCGCCCGTCCCTTTAGCACGCTCTCAGACTTCAACCGTCAAGCGCTCCTCTGGCGCGACCAGGTAGCGCATCGTCGGCCCTGGCCCGGCGGCGATGGGCGCACCGTCGAGGAAGTGTGGGAGGAAGAAAAAGCCTTCCTTCTTCCCTTGCCGGCTCATCGCCTGGAAACCGATCTGGTTCTGCCGGTCCGCTCCCGCAAAACCATCTACATCCGTTTTGATTTAAACGACTATTCGATCCCGCCTTCGGCCGTGGGCCGGCCCCTGACACTGGTGGCCTCCGAGCAGACGGTGCGCATTTTGGACGGAAGCACCGAGATCGCCCGCCATCTCCGCTCCTATGACCGCCACGACGTCCGCACCGATCCGGCTCACCAGGAAGCGCTGCTGGCGGAAAAACGCCAGGCGCTGGGGGCCACCCCCGGTGGCCGACTGCTGGCCGCCGTTCCGGAAACGGAAACCTTGCTGGACGAGGCCTTTCAGCGCGGAGAGCCCACCGGCCGCCAGACGGCCAAGCTGGTGGAACTCTTGGATCTCTATGGGGCCGAAGAGCTGCAGGCGGCGGTGCGTGAAGCCCTGCAACGGGGCACCCCGCGCGCCGCCTCGGTGGCCTTTCTGCTGGGCCGGCGCCAGCGCGCTCAGGGGCGAAAGGCGCCTCTACCCATTGAGTTGCGCCAGCGTCCCGAACTGGAGGACCTCTATGTCCAATCCCATAACCCGGAGACCTATGACGAACTGGCTTCCGATGACGACGAATCCTGATCTGATGCAGCTTTTGCACAAGACCGGTCTGGTGACGCTCGCCGGTGAGCTGGAGGATTTTCTGGCCCGCGCCACCAAGGGGCGCTGGTCCCCCCGTCAGATCTTGGAGGAACTGGCTCGTCGGGAGCATGAGGAGCGAGCCCAACGCAGTCTCAAGCGGCGTCTGCGCCTGGCCAAGATCGGCCGCTTCAAGCCGATGGATGACTTTGACTGGAACTGGCCGACCCGGATCGACCGGGAAGTCATTGAGCGCGCCTTTACCCTGGACTTTATCCAGGAAGGCCGCAACCTCGTCTTACTGGGTACCAACGGCCTGGGAAAAACCATGATCATCAAGAATCTGGCTTACCAGTCCGTCCTGGCCGGCTACTCTGTGCTCTTTCGAACCGCCCCGGAGATTCTCGACGACCTGCAATCGGAGGCGCCGGAACTGCAGCGCCGCAAGCTGAAAAAATACGCGCGCCCGCAGGTGCTCTACCTAGATGAAGTCGGCTGTCTCACCTACGACAGTGAGGCCGCCGACCTGCTCCATGAAATCGTCAACCGGCGCTATGAGTGCCGGTCGCTCGTGCTGACCTCCAACAAAGCCTTTAAGGAGTGGAATAGCGTCTTTCCCCAATCCGGCTGCTTGATTGCGCTTCTGGACCGTCTCACCCACCATGCTGACGTCACTGTGATGGAGGGGCAAAGCTACCGCGTGCGGGAAAGCGAGCAGGAAGCGGCCGCCCGTCGCAAGAAAACAAGATGAGCACTCCCGTCCAGCGTCGCGCTCATATCCAGACCCTCTTGGCGGATTATCTCGAACTTCCCCATACGCCCACTCGAGCACGCCCGCCGGATCGGCGACTCGCCGCTCACTTCTATGACCGCGCTATCCCTCTGGCCACCGTCCAGGATGCCTTCCTGGTGGCGACCAGCCGCCGTCTTTTCCGAGACCCAGCGCTTCCTCGACTTTCTCCCATTCGCTCCCTTTACTACTTCCTCCCCATTGTCGAAGAGTTGCTTCAGTATCCGCTCCCCCACGGTTACGCTCAGTATCTCGAACGCAAACCACGCGCCCATCACAAGCCCAAGGAGGGGCACCCCATGGAAAAACCCGTTGATCGAGGTTCGCCACCCGGCGTGTGTTCAGAAAAGTTCAGATCCTCGTGATCGCTAACAGCAGTGGAAGTGGCAGTTACTTTTGTGGATACGTAACCTGGGGATAACCTCCGGCAGGACTGGGGTGTACCACTACGTCGGCTCCGTAGGTTTCTCGAAGATTTTCTGTGGTGATGACTTCCCGGGCAGAACCCTGTTTGATCAGTCTGCCTTGGTGAAGCAGGGCAACAGACTTGCAGAATGCTGCTGCCGCCGTCAGATCATGCAGCACCATAATCTCTGTCATGGTGTGGCGTTCGTTTAGCAATCTGAGAAGACGAAAGATGGCAATCTGGTGGTGAATGTCGAGGTGTGCGTTCGGCTCATCCAGCACCAGGATAGAAGGCTGCTGGGCGATGGCACGGGCGATCAAAACGCGCTGGCGCTCTCCGCTGGAAAGTTGAGAAATGGGGCGGTGCCGCAGTTGGCTGATGTCGGTCATTCGCATCGCATCATCCACAATGTCCCAGTCCTGTCGGGACATTTTCTGCAGTCTTCCCAAATGAGGAAAGCGACCCATGGCAACGACTTCCAGGACCGGAAAAGGAAATTGAAAGTACTGCTCGGAAGAAATGACGGCGATCTTGCGAGCCAGCTGCCGGGCCGTAAACTGGCGAAGTGGTTTCCCGTCCAGGAAAATTTGACCCTTCTGCGGCGGCAGCGCGCTGGTCATGAGGCGCAGCAAGGTCGTCTTCCCGCTGCCGTTGGGACCGATCAGGGCCAGGAAGGATTGAGGCGGGATGTGCAGGCTAATGCCCTGAACCGCAAAACCGGTAGAGTAGCGAAAACTGACTTCTTCCAGACGCAACATTGAAAAGCTCACCGGCTGACCGGCTGATCCTTAAGCTTGCCTCGTGCCAGCTGCGGGAATCTCATGAATCAGCTAGAATTCTCCAGCGTGTTGTCTTTGCCGCAGCAGGTAGACGAAGTAAGGAGACCCGACAAGAGCCGTAAGTGCTCCCACGGGGATCTCCATAGGGGCCAGTAGCGTTCGAGCCAGATCGTCTGTCAGAACCAGGAAAATCGCGCCCCCGAGAGCCGAGGCAGGGATCAGCTGCTGGTGGTCGGGTCCCACAATCAGCCGCATCATATGAGGGATGATCAGACCTACGAATCCGATCATTCCCGCAACGGCAACAGAAGCTGCAACCATAGAAGAGGCCGCAATGAAGAGAATCTTTTTCGCTGTCCCGACTTCGATCCCAAGGTGAAAGGCTACCTCTTCCCCTTGTGTCAGTGCGTTGAGCTCGCGAGAAGACAGCCAGGTCAGAGCGAATCCCACGACTATGATACTCCCTGAAATCCCAATCAGAGTGACGTTGCCTTCGGTCAATGTGCCCAGCAGATAAAAGAGGATGGTGAACGACTCGCGATACAAGATCGAGAAGAATAGGAAGACGGCGGCATTGAAGAACAAGCCGACGATGACGCCGGCTAGAATCATGGTCTGAATTGGGGCCTTACCGTTGACCTGGGCGATTCGATAAACGATAAAAATGGAAAGCAGAGCAAAGCCGAGGGCCATGGTATAGAGGGAGAAATAGTGACGAAGGCCCAAGACGCCCGCCATCATCACTCCCGCTGTGGCTGCACTCGACGTGCCGAGGATGAAAGGGTCGGCAAGGGGATTGCGCAGGACGCCCTGTAGAACAGTGCCGGCTCCGGCCAATCCAAATCCCACCATGGCACCGAGAAGGATGCGGGGAAAGCGAATCTCCCAAATGATGGTCCAGTCGGGCCTAGTGGCCGGTCCCACAAATAGCGAAGCCCCAGCGGTAAGAATCAGCATGCCCAGCAGAATCCAGAGGCTGTATCCCGATGATTTCATGGTCACTGACAAAAATCCGAAATACCGCAGATCACGCGGATGAGAACGGATCGGCGCGGATCGTTATCTGCGAATATCCGTCAGGATCTGCGTGATCCGCGGGTTCACTTTCATTCCCTCATCAGTTCCAGGAGCCTTTCCTGAAGCATCTCCATCCCATCTACCAACCGGTGGTTTCCGCGCGAGAGGAGATCTCGATTGAAGTTGTCGATAATCTTGCCCGTGCGTACGGCTGAGATTTGTCCCCAGCCCGGTCTTTGAGCGATCGAAGAGGCGCTTGCCTCAAAAGAGAGGATGACTTCCGGATCATGTTGAACGACCGTCTCCTTGGACACCTGCAGTGCGGGTTTCTCAATCCCTTCGAAAATATTTCGGGCGCCGCACAGGGTAATTGCCTCGTTGAGGAAACTGTTGCGTCCAACCGTCCAGGTGGGTAGGTCGATTTCTAGGTAAAGAGAAGGTCGGTGGGGGAGGCGCCCTGCCCGTTGCTTGAGGGTTCCAATTCTTTGCTGCATGGATTGGACCACTGCCTGTGCGCGATCCGGTTTTCCTACTACCTTTCCGACGCTGCGGACGATCCCGTAGATCTCAGAGATCGACTTGGGGCTTACCGTTTCGCTCACCTCTATGCCCAGCGCTCTCAGGCGGGACACGATCTTCGTAGAGGTCCACCTCTCAGCCAATACCAGGTCAGGCCTGAGTTCCACAATCCTTTCAATACTCGGATTGACGAAATCTCCGATTTTCTCCTTTTCCTGAGTCTCTGGTGGATAGTTGCAATAATTGGTTACACCTACTACCTGGTCTCCCACATCGAGCTCGAATAGGAGTTCTGTGAGATTCGGAGCCAAAGAGACGATTCGAGGCATGGCGACGGTGGGAGATGGGTCACCTCTTCGCGTGAGGCCCTGCTGCAGCAGCAGTATTACGGCGAGAGTTGCCAGAACCAAGGTGACTAACCGTTTCATTCTTTCTCCCGACGGTTGATTTTCATGCTCCAGTGTCCTGTCCCAGGAATAACATCTTATTTGTTACGGGCGAAACGGATTCTGATTCGAGGCGCGACGACGAGTCGATGCCTGGGCATCGGCGAGGAGGAGCAACAAAGAAGCAGGGCCGTTGGGCCCGCAACCCGAAGGGCGGAGGGAACTTTGGCCGATCTCTTTGTCGCTCGTCGTGGACGATGCCTTGGCATCGCCTTCTCCTCGCTTCGCGATCTCGGCTCAAAGTTCCCTCCGCAAATGACATGTTATTCCTGGGACAGGACACTAGAATCGGAAACGAAGACCGGAACGGAAGTGAAATTTCAGGGCCGGGAATCCGATTTTCTCAAAATATTCCTGATTCAGAAGATTCTCAAAAGTGGCAACGAGCTCCAGGTTGTGATTGAGTCGGTAGCTGCCAGAAAGATCCCATCTGGTGTAGCCATCCACCTCCGTCAGTTCGGTGCGAAAGTCACTGTCAGCGCGATTGCCAACGAAGGTTGCCCGGGTACTTACCGTCCATTTGTCGGAGAGGAAGGTGAGACCTGCAAAACCGGAGTGGGTGGGACGGAGAGGGAGGCGGCCGCCTTCCCGAAACACCGGATCAAAGGGACTACTATTCACTATGGTTGAGTGCAGGTAGGTGTATCCTGCGAAAAAACGCAAGTCTTCCCGGGGAAGGATGTGAAACACGTTCTCAACACCCCATGCCTGGCTCTCGATGATGTTGAAAAACGATCCTTCGAAGGTATTCAAGTCGACAATCTCAAACGCGATCAGGTCGTCAAAGCGATTGTGGAAGAAATTCACTTCAGCGCGTACCCGATCGCTGGCCAATGTCTGTTCGACTCCTGCCTCTATGCTTCTGGTTCGCTCCGGTTTCAGGTCGGGGTTCCCTCTGAAAAAAAAGTTTGGGCTAAAGGACTCAATAAAGTTTGGCTCCTTGATTCCCAGACCGAAGTGGAACTTGGGCCGGGTCATTCCCCAGAACTCACCCTCCTGACCCCTTTTGGCAAGAAACGACAGGGAGACTCTCGGAGTGGCCGCAAACCCAAAGCTGCCGTTATCTTCCAATCGAAGTCCGCCGGTGATTGCCAATCGGTGAGTCAGGAGAAATTGATCCTGGACGTAATATCCGAGGTTCGTGCGGCGCTTGCGCACGTCCCCGACCACGCCCTGCTGCTCTTCGTACTCGAATCCTGTAGAAAGCTGGTGGCTGTGGATCAGAAAATCACTCTGGTAGTTTGTGTTGTGCCTCCGGGTAGCACTTAAAAAAGAGAACGGAAAATCGAATGGGTGGCTGAACTCGGGATCCTCCGAGAGTTGGTTGATGTAGGAATGGCTGTAAGAAACCTTCTGCTGCCAGCTATCGGAGATGCGGTGGTTCCAGGCCAAACCCAGGACGAGGTCTCGTTTGCGGTAGAATTCTTCCAGGTCGGGCGGACCCAATGCTGTTGGGCCGGGCGCTCCAGACCTGCCGCGTTCGGCTCGTCCTACAAAGTTTAGAGAAGAGTTGGCGGAGATTGTGATGCCGATATTGGAACTGTAGCTATTGTTTCGGAAAAAATCGTTGGGGCCGCTATTGTCCGTGCGGAAGTGCTGAAACGCAGCACTGTAGGACACTCGATCATGCTGACCGGCAATGGTTGCTCCTCCACGGAAGGTGTCAAAGGTACCCCCTTCCAGGAACACACTTCCGGCAGGGATGGATGTTTCTGCGGCTCCTTTCTTCGTAAAGATCTGGATCACGCTGGTGATGGCATCGGAGCCATAGAGGGCGCTTTGCGGCCCCCGGACGATCTCGATTCTCTCTACATTGGCCGTGGAGAGACTGGAAAGATCTACTGAACCTCCCGGTTGATTCAACGGGACCCCGTCGAGCAATACCTTGTTGTAATCAGACTCTCCTCCTCGGACGAAAATGCTGGTGAGAGAACCCGCAGCTCCATACTGGAGGATGTTTACACTCGGTGAGTTTCGCAGAAGTTCGGCTACATTGGTCGCATTCTGCGCTTCAATCTCATCGGCACTGATCACGGTGACACTGCTGCCGAGAGAGCTTGTGTGTGCCTCGGTTCGGGTGGCCGTCACCAAGACCTCTTCTCTCAGCAATTCCATTTTGAGAGCAAAATCGTGTTCAAGATCCTGGCCTGATTCCAGGCGAAATTCCTGGCCATACTGCCGAAGGCCGAGTTCCCGAATCAGAATCAGGTAAGTGCCGGGTGCCACGTCCTTGAAAGAATAATGGCCGCTCTCATCGGTTAGTGTCGTAGCACGCGTCCCGTTGCCCTCGATCAAGAGAAGGCGGACCCCAGAAACGAAGTTCCCATCTGGATCTATAAGTTTTCCCGAGATCGACTCGCAAAAAACGGGAAAACAGCACAGAGTAAGAGCTGCGATGAGAGTGGTCACCATGAGCAGCATAGGCCCTCCTGGGTACAGAGCAGCCCAAAACGGCGCCAGTCGGGTTGAAAGGAAAAAACCAAGACCCTGAACCCCTTTTTGACGCGAAGAGTTACGGGTAGACTGCCAAGGCAGGTTTCCTGACTAACGGCTCAAACTCGGCCTTCCCAGCCTTCCCCCCGAGATTCCGGGAGTGACTAGCGGTTCGAGACCACCTTGGAAGGTCGCTTGCCGATCACAGTGACGCGATCGTGTGGGATTCTCACCCACTTCCCTTTTGTGTTCGCACCCTGGCTAACAGACTGAGGATACTTTAGTCAGTGGTCAATGGTCAATGGTTGCAACTGACAAACTGTAACAAAGTAGATGATTCAGTGGTGAGCTGGTCAACCGGTGGTTACTGGTCACCGGTCAGCTCGTCATCGGTAGTGGAAGTTGCGGTGGCGGAGAGTACTACCAGAAGAGGAGAACTACTTCCCTCCCAGGCTTTGTGTTTCCCCTTCTGGTAGTCTCTTTTTTTACCCGTCATCTTCGAACTGCAAATGAGCGGGTGAGTTCCCGGGGAGTTGGTTGACTAACCCATGGGACTCACCAGTTCTTTAGCAATTTCGATGCCTCTCCAGGTCAACTCTACGCAACTGAAATCCGATCAATCAGTTATAGGAATCTGTTTGGGTTGGCATTGGGTTCCAAATTCAAAAAAATGATGGGTCGTAGATGAGACGCTCCATCTTTCTGGTTTTTCTTGGAGATGAGGTTCAAGAAGATGAATTGTTGAGAGCCGGAGTGATGAAGGTATGGACACCTGTCTCGCGGCCGTTGAAGGTTGCCGTTGAGCTTTGATTTTCTTGGTTCTGTCGATCGTTTAGCCCTGGCCAGATCTACTCTGGTTGGAATCCTTTCTGCGGGTGGACCATGACTCTGCGGTAGGGAGACCTTCCTCGGCTTTCCGAATGTAGCCCGTGACTCTGGATTAGCTCGTGTTGCAGGCGCCGAAGGTATGCATTCTGAGGGGACAACTCCACGGGTTCAGCGGTTCGCTGCACTCTGATGATCCCATCTTCGGCCTCCTGGAGAGCGAAATCAGGTCGGCCGCTGGTAGGAGGTTCGGGGAAAGAGACGTCTCGGAAGTATTCCTGCAGGAAGCGTTTCACCTGAACCAGGGTGTTGCTCTTGATGGTGTGGAATTGCACACCCTTGTCGAGCGCCTGCTGTAACTTTTTCGGCTGGCGTTTCCGCTGCGCCTTCAAGCTCAGGATCAGATCAGCGTGCTCTGGCTCCTCTACCAGACGCACCGGAACACGCAGCTCCTCGATCGACCGTTCCAGACGGCTGCGGCTGACGCCAATCGGATAAATGTGCTTCAGGCGTCGTCGGCCAGGGTGGGAAGCAGTCCGCTTTCGGGTCTGGCGTTGACCTGGGTAGGAGCGAGGCTGTCTATTGTCCCAGATCCCCGACATCTGCTGAGCGAATCGATGAAACTCGGGCCCAGGCTCTTCCTCTGTTCGGGTGGCTCGATCTTTACCCTCCCTCGTTCATCTCGGACCCTCAACTCAGGTCGAACCGGAGCACCAGATAGGAGTCGATCCACGACCTGCGCAATATCAGGGTATACCGCCAGGCGTTCGCGGCTTTGGATCTCCACCAGGATGTCAAACGTGGGAGGTGCCTTGCGCTCCAGGATTGTCTTCTGTGTGCCTCTGCGCCGGGCCTCCTCATCCGACAAGGTGACCGCCTGAATGCCACCCAGAAGGTCCGATAGGGTGGGATTGATGAGCAGGTTCTGAAGTGTGATTCCATGTGCCGTGGCCACAAGTTGGACTCCGCGCTCGGCAATCGTGCGAGCCGCAAGGGATTCGGCAAGAGTTCCGATTTCGTCGATGACGATCACTTCGGGCATGTGGTTTTCCACAGCCTCAATCATCACCTGATGTTGAAGCTCCGGAGAGGGAACTTGCATGCGCCTTGCGCAACCGATTCCGGAATGGGAAATGTCGCCATCACCAGCGATTTCGTTTGACGTATCTACTACCACCACCCGTTTTTCCAGTTCCTCAGCCAGAACCCGAGCTGCCTCACGAAGGAGGGTGGTCTTACCGACACCGGGAGGGCCAAGAAGCAACAGGCTACTCCCCTTCTCAACTACATCACGGATGATCTCGACAGTTCCGGTCACCGCGCGTCCCACTCGACAGGTCAGACCGATAATTTTCCTGCGCCGGTTTCGAATCGCGCTAATACGGTGGAGTGTTCGCTCCATTCCGGCGCGGTTATCAGCTGTGAAATCGCCGACGCGTGCAATCACGTAATCCAGGTCTTCGCGGAGGATCTCGGAATGGTTCAGGTAGAGTGCCCGGTCGAAAAACCTCGCCTCCGGCTGGCGTCCCAGGTCCATAATCACCTCGATCAAGTTGTCCAGCTGGGCTTCGTTTTCGAGGACGACGCGAAGCTTCGGTGGAAGTACCTGCAGAAGCAGGGATAAATCGTCGGTAACTTCCTGGCGACCCAAAGCTCGCTTCTGGCGGGATCTGCGCTCCACTTGCAGCACCATGTATTCAAATAATACTATGACCTTCGAAAGTGAGTTATTTTATGAAAAGGATCGTCGTATTTTTCTGGGTTTCAACTTGGCTGTTTTCAGAATCCACGGACGTGGAGACACATGTTTTAGGAAGCATCGAAAGGATCTTGGAGCAGGAAGGCCGGGTACGTTTTTCTGACCTGTACAACAGTGATCGATTTACCCCACAGGGAAAAGCCTATCTAGGGCGGCTCTATGAGGCCTTTTTTCAGATTCCTGGCTTTCTGAATCGGGAGCACCGGAGCACAGGTCGTGTCCCTACAATCCGGGAGATCGCCGCCAAAGTCGGCATCAATATGGAAGCGGTGAACTTGCTTTTGACGGTGATGGCGTCAGACCCACGAATCCCTCCCCTGTTCACCAGAAATCCTCACAGTCAGAAAATTGAATCGTTGAATCTGGAGAACATCAGTGCTTTTCTCGCTGCCTATGGAAATCAGGTTCAAGTCACCCAATGGGCGGGGAAGCCCTTGCCGTCTTTTCAGCTGGTTCGATTTAATGGGCAGACGATTTCTTCGCGTGACCTGACTGGCAAGAATGCGCTGATCTATTTCTGGTTCACCGGTTGTCCTCCTTGTGTCAGGATTGCACCGATTTTGGCAGATCTGAACCGGAAATATGGGTCGTCGAATTTCCGTGTGATTGGATTCAACGCCGATCAGGTCCTGGGACTCACGACCTCGGATGAGGAAAGGAAAAACCACCTCGAGAAGCTCGGCGGCGGTTTTGCCAATGCTCACCTGGACAGGGCGACGCGGCGCGCCTTTGGAAATGTCAACGTCTTTCCGACTCTATTTCTAGTCAAAAAGGACGGAATCATTTTTCGACATATGATCAACTATCAAAACCGCGAAATCCTTGAAGAAGTAATCAACAATCTCATTCCAGGTCCGGAAGAATGATCCCCGGGAAATAGTCCCGGCCCAGAAAGCCGGCTCTGCGAGCCGGCGCAGTCACCCCACACATGAAGCTTTTCCGCGAGATCGGTCTGACATCTTCCTTTTTTCTAGTCATCGGGAATACGGTCGGAATTGGTATTTTTACCACCTCCGGGTTGATTGCAGAGGAGCTGGGAAATTCCGTATGGCTGATTGCGGTGTGGGTTTTGGGTGGGGTGCTCGCCTTCATCGGCGCCGTTTGCTATTCCGTACTGGGAGTCCGCATCCCAAAAGCGGGAGGCGAGTATGCATTTCTCTATCCTTCCTACGGCCGCCTCCCTGCCTTCCTGTCCGGTTGGACTTCACTTCTGATCGGCTTTTCAGCACCCATCGCAGCCGCGGCTCTGGGTCTGGTCCACTACCTGCGTCCCTTCATTCCTGTGGAGGTCTCCGGGCCAGCGTGGACTCTGAAGGCAGTGGCCATGCTGGTCTTGCTGAGTGTGACCATTTTGCTCTCTCTGGGCCTCAAGTCTGGAGCTCGAGCCCATTCCCTGATTACGGTCGTGAACTTCGCTGTGATGATCGTATTCGCGCTGCTAGTCCTTAGGCGCTCGGCAGGGGAACAAAACCTCGGCTTGACCTTGCAGCACGGTCTTTTTGATGTGCACCCGTCTTCGTTGGGATCGGCGGTTGTCTTGGTGATGTTCGCCTACAGCGGATGGAATGCGGCTGCCTATATCGCCGAAGAAATCCGGGCTCCCGAACGGACGATTCCACGGGCCCTGATCCTCGGGACGTTGGCGGTCATTGCAGCCTATCTTTCCATCAACTTTGCATATTTTTCAGCAGTACCAGTGGATCAGCTGAAAGGTAAGATCGCCGTGGCGGAAATCGCCGCCTCGGCAACCTTGGGAAATATGGGGCCAAGTCTGATCAGCGTGCTCATTGCGATCTCCATACTGAGCTCACTGACTGCCATGTCCATTGCCGGTCCAAGAGTCTATTTTGCGATGTCGCGTGATCGGTTGTTTCCCAGGTGGATGGGTGAGATCCACCGAAAGAAGAAGGTACCTCTGAAATCCATCTGGTTTCAAAGCGGTGTGGCCGCAGGACTGATCGCGCTGGGAAACTTCTATCAGATTTTGCTTTATTCGGGCTTTATTCTACTGCTTTTTGCAACCCTGACCGTCTCGACTCTGTTGACGGTAAGAAGAAAAGAGGGAGAATTATTCTGGTTCTGGACTCTGTACCGTCTCCTACCCGGCATTTTTGTCGTTGCCAACAGCGGAGTTCTTATCAGCACAGTCTTCTCACATCCGGCGGAGACTCTTACCGGCCTGGCAACGGTGGCACTGGGCCTGCCAGTGTACCTGTATTACAGGAGGACCTCCACTTCCACCTCCACTGGTGGAAGTTGACGGATCATTTCTTCACTTCGCTCAGGTGAAGGCGACGCCGTTGTAGTAGAGGTGGTGTGAGAAATGCGGGTTAATAACCTACTTCCGTCGCTGTGCTTCTCCGGTCATGGGTACGAAACGCACTCCTGTGATCCGCTCTCTTCTGAGCTTTCCATCCTTTTTGGTCACCAGCGTCAAGACCTGCGCGCCCCGTGTGCTCCCTACGGGCATGACCAGCTTCCCTCCCTCCGCGAGCTGTTCCAGGAGTGGATCCGGTATCCTTTTGGCGGCAGCAGTCACCAGGATGATGTCGAAGGGCGCCTTTTCCGGCCAGCCGCGGTAACCGTCTCCCTGAAGAGGGTGAATGTTATCGTAGCCCAGTTCCGAGAGGAGTTTTTTGGAGCGTTCAGCGAGTGCGGGAATAATCTCGATAGTGTAAACGTCCTGCACAAGTTCACTCAGCACAGCGGCCTGGTATCCGGAACCAGTCCCGATTTCGAGTGCTCGGTCATCAGGTTGTAGGTCGGCGGTCTGACTCATCAGGGCCACAATGTACGGCTGGGAGATGGTTTGTCTCTCGCCGATGGGCAAGGGGCTGTCCGCATACGAGTAGTGCCGGTTTTTCTCAGGAACAAATTTGTGCCTGGGAACCCTCCTCATGACCTCTAGGACCTGAGGGTTGCGAATGTCTCGAGTCTCGAGCTGGTGCTGAACCATCTTGTGGCGCTGTCTCTTGAAGTCTTCTTCAGAGCTGGATGAGTGATTCTGGGCAAGAGGAAGACAGGAGGAGATAAGCAGGAATACAAATGGCACATTGAGGCACGATGTTTTCATAAAGCTAATATAAACCAGATTGAATTTATCCTTTTCAGGGCGGGAACGTCCAGCTGAAAGCCTTGATGCAGGTTAGAATAGTAATTCGACATTCCTCATATCAACTTGGAAGGACCTTTTCCAGTCTCCCCAGTGAATGACCACAACTTATCAGACCGCCAACCTTGCCTCAAGTGGTCTTTGGTCCTCTGTCCATCAAAAGCGCCTCTGATCCCTTGGTTTTCTAGGTGGCTTTTGGTCAAAAACCTGATCAATAGAGACACCTCCAGCGGTTCAATCAGAAACCCTCGGCGCTAGGCTGTCATCCATCTCAATCGATCAATCCGAGACAACAGCCCGGCCCATATATCCTTGCTTATCGCTACCTCCGCCATCTGAAACGTGACGATCCGGCTATGGCGGATCACCTTCGCTCCGATCTTGATCAGTTTGGTCAACAGGTTGCGAAGGGACCAATGTTTGATTTTTCTGGGAAGGACTAGACGCCGTAGAAAATGAGACTGTCTCGGGTTTAGTTGAAAGTTGAGAGGCGGTTCGTCCGACCGACTCGTTAGAATCGGGTTGGTCAACAACCTTTTAAGGAGGAACCGCCATGAAGAAATCATATCGAATTGTCACCCGGAAGAACAGTCAGGGGCTGGCTGATTATCTGGCCCAGAACGGGCAACTGTTGCTCCCGATGGTGGAGCTGATCGAAGCCTCCCGGATGGCCATTGACGAGTTGATCGACATCCTGGGGCGAGCGAGCATGGAAGCGGTCTTGCAGCTTTCTGCCCGAAGTGTCGCCGGCGAAAAGCAACAAGGGCGCCCAGGCAAGCAGGTCGTTTGGTACGGCACTCAGCCAGGGCGAGTCAGACTTTCGGAGCGGCAAGTGCGGGTTCGAAAGCCACGGCTGCGCAAGAAAGGCCAAGGTCGAGGCGGGGAGGTGGAGATCCCCGCCTATGAGGCGATCAACCGTAACGGGGAGCTGGGCAGCCGCATGCTGGAGATCTTGATGTGCAACGTTTCCACGCGCCACTACAGCCGCGTGATCCCCCAGATGGCCGACACGGTGGGAGTCAGCAAATCGTCCGTGAGCCGTCAGTTCATTGAGCAGAGCGGCCAGCAGCTGGAGCAGCTGGCCGAGCGACACTTTGATGACGTTGAGTTTCTGATCATCTACATCGACGGCCTGGTCTTTGGCGAGCACCACGTGATCTGTGCCGCCGGCGTGGACTCGGAGGGCCAAAAGCACGTGCTGGGGCTGCGGGAAGGGGCCAGTGAAAACGCCGCCACCGCTACCTCCTTGCTGGAAGACCTGGTGGAGCGAGGCCTGGATTCCGGGCGACGCTATCTGTTTGTGATTGACGGCTCCAGGGCCCTGCGATGTGCCATTGACAAGGTCTTTGGCAAGGGCAGTCCGGTGCAGAGATGTCGTCGTCATAAGATTCGCAACGTGTGCGATCGATTGCCGGACGATCTGGCCGAGCAAGTCAAGTCAGTGATGCAGGCTGCTTATCGGCTGCCCTGGGAAGAAGGGAGGGTTCGGCTCAGAAAGCAGGCGGAGTGGCTCGAAGGGCTGCATCCCGATGCGGCAGCTAGCCTGCGAGAAGGTCTGGAAGAGACCTTCACCATCAATCGACTCGAGTTGTCTTCCTCCCTGCGCTTGTGTCTGGCCAGCACCAACCTGATTGAAAGCCCTCACTCTGGCGTGAGGATGCGGACCCGCCGAGTGAGCCGCTGGAAAGATAGCCAGATGGTGCTGCGCTGGGCCGCCTCAGCCTTCCTGGAGACGGAGAAGAACTTCCGGCGCATCCAGGGCTACCAGGACCTCTGGATGCTGAAAGCCAAACTCAGAGACGAGGTTTCTATGGACGCCAAACGAAAGGTGGCTTAAGATCGTGCTCAACCTGAACCGCCCTTCACTTTCAACTGAGTTTGGGGCAGCCTCCTAGAAAATTGCCCAGGTTGTAGGCCAAGACAAACAGAGCCAACCTCACCTGATTCGGGACAAAGCGCTGGCAGGACAGGCGAGTCCAGTGCAACGCATACTTGCCTTCCTTGATCCACTGCTCGGCTGTGCCACGACCGTTATAGAAGTGAACCACCCCGGGTGTTAATGCTCACTGAGAACCGTAGTTTTTTGGACACCCGCCGGTAGTTAACTCAACATCATCCGCACCGCAGGTGCGCGTTTCATCATCCGCGCTTGAAAAGCGCGGGGCCATTTTTTCCTGAACAGTTGGTGTAGTGTCTGGGGGCCAAAGGTGGAAAGGACCTCGACCCTTTGACCGAGAATCGAGGTCCGGTTGTGGCAACCCCGTTACAAGTGGAGAACCACCGCAGACTTCACTGTAGCCTGTCATGATCCTGGGCTGTTGTCCAGTTCCGCCGGGACTGGACTATGGCCGATCCGCTGGTTGTTTTCCGCCTCCGCTCGTGCCGCGCTGCAGGCTGCGGTGCACTGTTTTGGATCTGTCGCCGTTGCGGCCGAGGCCATCGCTATTGCAGTGTGCGCTGTCGGCAACAAGCGCGCCGCCAGCAGTGCCGGGAAGCCAATCGGCGGCATCAACAGTCCCCCGGGGGGCGACTGGATCATCGAGACCGTCAGCGCGCGTATCGGCGGCGGCCGGAGCGCGTGACGGATCAAGGTAGACGCGAGGATCGCATCTTCGTCAGCATGGCTGCCGTAGCCTCCCTCCAGTTCTCCCTGCCGGGAAAGGAGGGGGAGCCTCGAAAGGAGCGCCATGTCCCATCCCATGGGGAGCGTCCCCGCCGTTTTCGGGTTCGCTGTGTCGTGTGTGGTCGGTCCGGCCACTGGATCCATCTGTTTCGGGAAGGAGGGTGAAGCATGATCGATCGAGAACTGCTCGCCCGAATCCGCCATCTTTTCCATGCCGAACATTGGAAGATCGGGACCATTGCTGATCACTTGGGGCTTCACTGGGAGACCGTGCGCCAGGCTCTCCAGACCGATCGCTTCAATCGCCAGAAGATGGAACGGCCCCGTCTGACCGATCCCTACCTTCCCTTTATCCGAGAGACCCTGGAGCGCTACCCTCGGCTTCGTGTCACGCGTCTGTTCGAGATGCTGCGCGCCCGGGGCTACACGGGCTCGGTCGTGCAGTTGCGGCGCGTGGTGGCCACGCTGCGCCCCACCCCTCGGGAGGCCTTCCTGCGTCTGCGGACCTTCCCGGGGGAGGCGGGTCAAGCCGACTGGGCGCACTTCGGTAAAGTCCGGGTGGGCCGTGCCGAGCGCATCCTGTCCTGCTTTGTGTTCACCCCCTCCTATTCGCGGGCGCTGTTTCTGGAGTTTTGTTTTGACCAGCAAATGGAAAACTTCCTGCGCGCTCACATCCACGCCTTCGAAGACATCGGTTGTCCACGCACCATCCTGTACGACAACACCAAAAGCGTCGTGTTGGAACGTCGGGGCGAGGCTGTTCACTTTCATCCGCGCCTGTTGGAGCTGGCCGCCCATTATCACTTTGCGCCACGCCCCTGCCACCCCTACCGGGCTTCCGAGAAAGGGCGCGTCGAAAGAGCCATCTCCTATGTGCGCCATTCCTTCTTCGCCGCCCGTCCCTTTAGCACGCTCTCAGACTTCAACCGTCAAGCGCTCCTCTGGCGCGACCAGGTAGCGCATCGTCGGCCCTGGCCCGGCGGCGATGGGCGCACCGTCGAGGAAGTGTGGGAGGAAGAAAAAGCCTTCCTTCTTCCCTTGCCGGCTCATCGCCTGGAAACCGATCTGGTTCTGCCGGTCCGCTCCCGCAAAACCATCTACATCCGTTTTGATTTAAACGACTATTCGATCCCGCCTTCGGCCGTGGGCCGGCCCCTGACACTGGTGGCCTCCGAGCAGACGGTGCGCATTTTGGACGGAAGCACCGAGATCGCCCGCCATCTCCGCTCCTATGACCGCCACGACGTCCGCACCGATCCGGCTCACCAGGAAGCGCTGCTGGCGGAAAAACGCCAGGCGCTGGGGGCCACCCCCGGTGGCCGACTGCTGGCCGCCGTTCCGGAAACGGAAACCTTGCTGGACGAGGCCTTTCAGCGCGGAGAGCCCACCGGCCGCCAGACGGCCAAGCTGGTGGAACTCTTGGATCTCTATGGGGCCGAAGAGCTGCAGGCGGCGGTGCGTGAAGCCCTGCAACGGGGCACCCCGCGCGCCGCCTCGGTGGCCTTTCTGCTGGGCCGGCGCCAGCGCGCTCAGGGGCGAAAGGCGCCTCTACCCATTGAGTTGCGCCAGCGTCCCGAACTGGAGGACCTCTATGTCCAATCCCATAACCCGGAGACCTATGACGAACTGGCTTCCGATGACGACGAATCCTGATCTGATGCAGCTTTTGCACAAGACCGGTCTGGTGACGCTCGCCGGTGAGCTGGAGGATTTTCTGGCCCGCGCCACCAAGGGGCGCTGGTCCCCCCGTCAGATCTTGGAGGAACTGGCTCGTCGGGAGCATGAGGAGCGAGCCCAACGCAGTCTCAAGCGGCGTCTGCGCCTGGCCAAGATCGGCCGCTTCAAGCCGATGGATGACTTTGACTGGAACTGGCCGACCCGGATCGACCGGGAAGCCATTGAGCGCGCCTTTACCCTGGACTTTATCCAGGAAGGCCGCAACCTCGTCTTACTGGGTACCAACGGCCTGGGAAAAACCATGATCATCAAGAATCTGGCTTACCAGTCCGTCCTGGCCGGCTACTCTGTGCTCTTTCGAACCGCCTCGGAGATTCTCGACGACCTGCAATCGGAGGCGCCGGAACTGCAGCGCCGCAAGCTGAAAAAATACGCGCGCCCGCAGGTGCTCTACCTCGATGAAGTCGGCTGTCTCACCTACGACAGTGAGGCCGCCGACCTGCTCCATGAAATCGTCAACCGGCGCTATGAGTGCCGGTCGCTCGTGCTGACCTCCAACAAAGCCTTTAAGGAGTGGAATAGCGTCTTTCCCCAATCCGGCTGCTTGATTGCGCTTCTGGACCGTCTCACCCACCATGCTGACGTCACTGTGATGGAGGGGCAAAGCTACCGCGTGCGGGAAAGCGAGCAGGAAGCGGCCGCCCGTCGCAAGAAAACAAGATGAGCACTCCCGTCCAGCGTCGCGCTCATATCCAGACCCTCTTGGCGGATTATCTCGAACTTCCCCATACGCCCACTCGAGCACGCCCGCCGGATCGGCGACTCGCCGCTCACTTCTATGACCGCGCTATCCCTCTGGCCACCGTCCAGGATGCCTTCCTGGTGGCGACCAGCCGCCGTCTTTTCCGAGACCCAGCGCTTCCTCGACTTTCTCCCATTCGCTCCCTTTACTACTTCCTCCCCATTGTCGAAGAGTTGCTTCAGTATCCGCTCCCCCACGGTTACGCTCAGTATCTCGAACGCAAACCACGCGCCCATCACAAGCCCAAGGAGGGGCACCCCATGGAAAAACCCGTTGATCGAGGTTCGCCACCCGGCGTGTGTTCAGAAAAGTTCAGATCCTCGTGATCGCTAACAGGCCGGACTTGGGGACACGACTGGAATCTGGTCACATCGACATTCCCAGGATGAAGGAGGGGGGCCTTGACGCCCAGTTCTTTGCGGCCTGGATCGATTCTCCTTACCGGGGACCTGCGGCTACCAAACGGGCCCTTCAGTTAGTCGATGTCTTCCACAGGGTGTTGGAACAATATCCTGATGAGATCGTCCTCGCACTCAACAGCTCCGATATTAAGCGGGTGTCGGGCGAAGGGAAGTTGGCTGCGCTGCTGGGAATCGAAGGAGGACATGCTATTGATGGTGATCTGGGGATGTTGAGGATATTCCACCAACTGGGTGTTCGTTACATGACGCTGACCTGGTCCAATAGCAACGCGTTTGCCGACTCCTCGGGGGACAAGCCTCGCTGGAACGGGTTGAACGAGCTGGGGAGAGCAGTTGTGGCCGAAATGAACCGCATTGGAATGATGGTTGACATTTCCCACGTAGCGATGAAACGTTTTGGGACGTCATAGAGGTGACCAACCAACCCGTCATCGCGTCACATTCTTCCGCACGGGCCCTTCAAGACGTACCGAGGAATATGAGCGATGATATGCTCAAGGCGGTGGCGCGCAATGGTGGGGTGGTGGGAATCAATTTCTATTCTGCATTTCTCAGCCCCAGCTACACGCGGCAAACTCGCCAGGCCCGCTCCCCACGACCTAGTGTGGGAGAACTGCTGAGAAGGTTTGACGGAGATGTGGACCGCGTCGCTTCAGAGCGCTACAAAATCGGGCAGGCTCCTTCCCCCGTTGTGCCTCCTCCCTTGGACGCGCTGATTGATCACATTGACCATGTAGCCAGAGTTGCGGGGATAGAGCACGTCGGTCTGGGCTCAGACTTCGATGGAGTGGATTCGCTCCCTGACGGCATGCGCGACGTCAGGGATCTTCCCAAGATCACCGAAGCGCTGCTCCAGCGAGGATACACGAGAGGGGAGATTCGCAAGATCCTTGGGGAGAACTTCCTCCGGGTTCTTCAGGAAGTGACCGGTAGCTGAGAGAAGGCGACACGCAAGCTGGATCTGTGGTTGCCGAGACCCTTATCCAATCAGTCCGAATTCGACTTCGGTCACGCTCTTTAAAGCATCGTGCATATACTTCTTGATCTTGGCGACCAATGCCTTCTCGCTCAATCGAACCGCTTCCCGTGTGACGCCAAACTGATCGCCGATTTCCTGGAGTGTTTTCGGGTCTTCGGCGATCAGGCGTTCCTTGAGAATGGCCTTTTCCCGCTTGTTGAGGCTCTGCGAAAATTCCTTAAGCTTTTCATTGAACAACTTCTTAAGCTCTCCTCGAGCCAGTTTTTCATCGATGAGTTCCTCGGCCGCGCTCAAATTGTCCAGGTATGTTGTCGATTCCTCATGATTGATGTAACCATCGAGCCTTAAATCCCTCGATTGGATCGCCTGATCTATTTCGCGAACGTCCTCCAAAGGGACTTTCAGCCGCTTTGCGATCAAAGCCGGATCGGGATCAATTCCTTGTAGCCGAAGTTTTTCTTTCTCCCGACGCAGGTTAAAGAGTAACTTGCGCCTGGTGTTGGTTGTTCCCGCACGGACGATCCGGAAATTGTCCAGGATGAACTTGATGATATATGCCTTGATCCACCAAGTCGCATAGGTAGGAAGACGGGCCCCTTTGTACGGGTCAAAGCGTCGTACCGCTTCCATGAGGCCGACGTTCCCTTCCTGGATCAGATCCAGAACGTTGAAATAAACGCGGTTGTAGAGCATGGCGATTTTCACCACCAGTCTCAGATTGGCGGTGATCAGCCGATGGGCGGCGCGCTGGTCGCCCTTTTCTTGATAGAGCGTTGCCAGCCGTTGTTCTTCTTCCGGAGTCAGTGGCTCAAACAGCTTGATTTCCAACAGGTATCTCTGCAGCGGCTCGAGCCGCACCAGTTTTCCCTGTTTCTGGAGACCTTTCTTCGCTTCCTGCTGCAGCGGCTCTTTTTCTGGCATGCTGGGACAGGACACTAGCTTACCATTTTTGCTGTTTTTGGTTGTTTTTGGTGACACGCACGGGATTCGCTTCAGAAGCCGCGTAGATACTGCATCGGTATTGGAGGCTGGCACCTAATTACGGGACAAATCTTTGACAGCTCAACAAGGTGAGGTAGTAAGAAACGCATAAAGATGTCTACATCCCGACCGACTGAATTTAGGAGCGTGTCACCTAACGAATTGTTCGTAAAGCGCGACGTCCTCAGAACTGCCTATCGCCAGCGGGATGGTCTGATGAAGTGAAGTAGGGCTAATATCCAGAATCCTCTCCCGCCCTGTAGAGGCTCGGCCTCCTGCCTGCTCGACGATGAAAGCGAGGGGATTGGCCTCATAGAGAAGCCGTAGTTTGGCCTTAGGTTGTTGAGGGTTCTTGTAACTGGCTGGGTAGAGGAATATTCCACCTTGAAGCAGGTTACGATGAAAGTCGGCGACCAGGGAACCGATATATCGCAGCGAGTAGGCTTTGCCCTGATTGGCCTGGGGCGTCTTGAGAAACTGAATGTACTTTCGGGTGCCTTCATTCCACACTTGTGAGTTCCCTTCATTGATCGAATAGATGGATCCCCGGGAGGGGATGCGTAGATTCGCATGGGAGAGGACAAATTCTCCAATGCCGGGATCCAGCGTGAACCCGAAAACTCCCTGCCCTGTGCTGTAGATCAGCATTGTGCTGGAGCCAAAGATCGCATAGCCTGCGGCAACCTGCTCCGAGCCCGGCTGAAGGCAATCCTCCAGTGTTCCTTCGGGGCCGCGGCTCTTCCTTTGCAGGATTGAAAAGATCGTGCCGACGCCGACATTGACATCGATGTTGGAAGAGCCATCCAGGGGATCGTATATCAACACGTATTCCCCCTTTTTGAAGTGGTCAGGGATGGGAATGATCTCTGGGTCCTCTTCAGAGGCCATCAGGCAAAGGTGTCCTCCGTGATCCATCGCCTGGAGAATGGTTTGGTGAGCAAAAACATCCAGCTTTCTAACCTTTTCCCCGTGAATGTTCTCCTGGCCGGCTAAGCCCAGGATTTCGGTCAGCCCTGCCCGGTTTACTTCCCTGGAGATGATCTTGAAAGCGACGGTCAAGTCCCAGAGCAAGGCTGTGAATTCTCCCGTTGCCCCGCGGAAATGCTTTTCCTGATCGACCAGATGCCGACCGATAGTGAACCTGCCAGTAGCCATGGTCTTTCAGTGCACGGTCTTTGTTTTCTTGGACATAAAATCCATTAGGATGTAATTGGCGAGGTTCATGCTCGTGGTGAAGTAGGCCTTCCCTCGGCAGATTTCCGTGACCTTTTTGATGAAATCTACCAAATAGTAATCGCGGGCCAGCATGAAGGTATTGACTAAGATGTCGGCCTTGCGGCAGTAGGTGACCTCCTTGTAGGTTTCCTGCAAGATGATAGGGTCCAGGCCAAATGGATTCTTGTAGATTCTCCCATTGGGCAGGGTGACTGCGGAAGGTTTTCCGTCGGTGATCATGATGATTTGACGCATGTCCTTCTTTTGCTTCAAGAGAAGACGCCGCGAAAGCCGCAAACCCTCACAGGTGTTCGTGTGGTAGGGCCCCACCTTAACGGAGGGAAGCTTCCCCAGTGGGATCTCTTCGGAAGAGTCATGGAAAAGCACGACCTGCAAGGAATCGCCGGGGAACTGCGTTCGGATAAGGTGGGCCAGTGCAAGTGCCACTTTCTTAGCGGGAGTAAAGCGGTCCTCACCGTAAAGAATCATGCTGTGGCTGCAGTCGAGCATCAGAACCGTTGCGCACGAACTCTGATACTCGGACTGATAAACCATCAGATCGTTATACTCCAGGCTGATGGGTACGCCCACGCCTTCGCGTTTCACTGCATTCATCAAGGTGGCGCTGATGTCAAGATTAAGAACGTCGCCGAATTCGTAGGGCCGGCTGTGGGCGTCGGTCTCTACCCCGGTAGAAAGTTCGCGAGCCTCATGGAGGCCGAAACTACTGCGTCCCAGAGAGCCCATTAGTTCCCGCAGGGTCTTATAGCCCAGGAAATCGATACTCTTGTCGGTTAGCTCAAAACGAATGTTGTGCAACGGCTCGCGCTCTCTTGCAGAGCCTTGGGTACCAGGTCCTGATTCCTCTTCCTGCGAGGCCCGCAGATAGCCTTCGTCGATCAGACGATGGATCAGCTGATCGAAGAAATCCCTGATCTCATCCGGCAATTCTGATTCCGGAAGGTCTTCCAGGTACTCCTCTAAAGCGTCGCGCCATTCCTGTGTGAGGTGTTCGCTCTCTGCCAGGATTTCTGCGAGAGTCTGATACAGATTCTCCAGATTTTGTTCAGATCGCTGGTATGGAGAAAACTGTGAATAGAAACCACTTTCTAGAAAAAAGTTTTTGAGCTGGCTCAAGAGAGAGCCCAAGTCTATCTGATTCAACGGGTTGGGTACGTATTTTCTGTAGCGAACCTTGGCCATGGAATCACCACTGACCACTGACACGACTGATAACCGAGAACTGACCACTGAGAATTGACCATGAAATGGCCCTATTGGATAGCTTCGCCAGTCATCCTTTGTCAGTTGAAACTCTTCTTCTGCTCGGGGAAGTCTTCGTAGTATTCCCCGTCCCGCTTCTCGGCTACCTTGTAGTAGCCTTTCTTTTCGCTGCGGTTCAGCTTCTTCTGGGTGTAGAGTCCCTCCAGGATCAGCTCAATGATAGAAATTGTTGTCTCAAGGTTCTTTTTAAAGGGAACTCCCAACTGGCGTACCTCGGGCCGGCGTTTGATCGGTGACCTTGACTTGCCCGCCCAAATTGAACCACTGAACAATCCGGTCAAAATCCCCGTTGGGAAAACGCTTGACAAAGGCATTGAGGACGGAGGCTTCGATGAGTTCCCTGGCCACGTTTTCTTCACCCCGAAGCTGACCTTCGTATTCCATTTCCAGCTTTCCGGTGATGGCAGTGATGGAAGCGTAGATATCCGCAATGCGCAAGACCACTTTCTTCTCTCTAGCCAGCGTGGCTCTACGTTCAGCGTTGCTGATAGTATTTTCCAGGCAAGAAATGGGAACACGTTGGCTAATCCCTGAGCGCTTGTCAATGCGGGAGTCCTGGCGTCCGTGGAAGGCGATACCTTCCACAACCTCCCGGATATACTCGGGGATCAATAGCTCCTTGTTCAGTTTTCGGTTGGTCCAAGACTCCTGAAGGGTGATACGGATGCCTTCATCCAGGCGATGGGGGTAGTGTGTCTTGATCTCCGAACCGATTCGGTCTTTCAGGGGGGTGATGATTTTTCCACGTGCCGTGTAATCTTCCGGGTTAGCCGAGAAAACCAATAGGATGTCTAGCGGCAGACGGATGGGAAACCCCTTAATCTGGACGTCGCCTTCCTGCATGATGTTGAAAAGGCTGACTTGAATCTTAGGAGCCAGATCAGGGAGCTCGTTCATCGCAAAGATGCCTCGGTGGGCGCGGGGCAGAAGACCAAAGTGGATGTTCTCATGAGCGGAAAGATCCCTCCCCTTTTTGGCTGCTTTGATGGGGTCTAGATCGCCGATCGTGTCGGCGATGGTGACATCCGGGGTCGCGAGCTTCTCCACATAGCGCTCCTCGCGGGAAAGATAGGCGATTGGTAAATCGTCTCCAGCTTCCCTGGTCAGCCTCCGGCAGGTGGCACAGACGGGGAAGAAGGGATCGTCATGAATTTCACACCCTCCAATATAAGGGATCTCCTCATCCAGGAATTGCGTCAAGGCTCGCAGAATGCGACTCTTAGCCTGCCCGCGAAGGCCTAGAAAGATCATATGGTGTCTGGAGAGCAGAGCGTTGATGATTCTAGGGATGACGGAATCATCGTAGCCCAAGATTCCCGGGAACAAGTGCTCCTTTTGCTTCAACTTCAGAAGCAGGTTTTGGCGAATCTCGTCCTTAACGGAATGGAATGAAGCAGGTGCTCCTTTTTCTCTTTTCAGTTCTCCCAGGGTGGCGGGTTTCATGGTGATTGCCACAAGAATATCACAGTTCCAAAATGCGTAAGATCTCGTCTTTGTCGGGTGGGACGACAATGGGCCTGTTGGCGTAGGTGGAGTTGAGCTTGCCCGACTTTTCCACCAGCACGTTCTCGTAAACGGCAGTTTGGTATAGGTTATCCAGGTGGTAGTTTACGGTGTACTCAGGATCCTTCAACTGGTGGCCTGTAAGGATCGCCACTACATCCTCATCCGGATCGATGGTTATCTCAGACCCGGAAGTCCGGCTCAGGGCCAAGAGTTTCTTCAAACCCGCAATCGTGGTAGCGGAGGCGGGCTCGCACCCGATTCCGTCACGACCCAGGACGGCCTTGGCGTCGGCAATCTCCTGCTCAGTGACGACATCGCACCAGCCGTCGGTGAATTGCAGTGCGCGCATCGCCTTCTTCCAGCTAATGGGGCGACCAATCTTGATGGCGCTGGCCAGTGTCTGGGCATCCGCAACCGGGACCAAATCCCGGGAACTGGTCACCAGTGTCCGGTAAAAGGGATCGGCGCCGCTTGCCTGGATGACGGTGATGCGAGGGATCTTTTCGATCAACCCCAGTTCTTTGAGCTCACTGAAGGCCTTTCCGTAGGAGGAGCTGTTGCCCAGGTTGCCGCCCGGCACCACTATCCGGTCCGGCACCCGCCAATCAAGCTGATCCAAAAGCTCTATCATCACGGTTTTCTGCCCCTCCAGCCGGAAAGGATTGATGGAGTTCATGAGATAGAGGTCCTTTTCGCTGGAGAGCTCCCGCACCAATCGCATCGCCACGTCGAAATCGCCCTGGATCTGAAGGGTCAGGGCCCCATAATCAAGTGCCTGAGACAATTTTCCATAGGCAATCTGGCCTTCCGGAATAAAGACCACGGCACGGATATTGGTTCGTGCACAATAAGCGGCCATTGAGGCAGAAGTATTGCCGGTGGAAGCACAGCCGACCGCCCGAGAGCCGAGTTTTCCAGCTTGAGCAATGGCCACGGTCATCCCATAGTCCTTGAAGGAGCCGCTGGGATTCCACCCCAGGTGCTTGACCTTGAGCTGCGTCAGACCAGCATGCTCGGCACTGCGGGGAGCGGAGAGAAGTGGATTGTTCCCCTCTCCCAGGGTGACCACCCAGTCCAGATCCTCTTCGCGAAAGGGCAGAAGCTCGCGGTAGCGCCAGACACCGCTCAGGTCGAGGTTGTGGTTGGATAAACGCCGCTGGCGGAAGGTCTTTTTGAGTTTTGCTGGGTCGAAGTGGGGAAAGCGATAGTCGATGTCCAAAAGATCCAGACAGGCCGGACATTGATAGAGTTTGTGGGTGATCTCGAATTCTTTCTGGCAGGACTCACTGATACAGCGGAAGTAGAATCGATCAGTCATTGGTCATTGGTCACTGGTCACTGGTCATTCGTCATTTGTCAATGGTTACAGGTTCCCGGTTCCCGGCTCGAGGCTGCCCCAAACTCAGTTGAAAGTGAAGGGCGGTTCAGGTTGAGCACGATCTTAAGCCACCTTTCGTTTGGCGTCCATAGAAACCTCGTCTCTGAGTTTGGCTTTCAGCATCCAGAGGTCCTGGTAGCCCTGGATGCGCCGGAAGTTCTTCTCCGTCTCCAGGAAGGCTGAGGCGACCCAGCGCAGCACCATCTGGCTATCTTTCCAGCGGCTCACTCGGCGGGTCCGCATCCTCACGCCAGAGTGAGGGCTTTCAATCAGGTTGGTGCTGGCCAGACACAAGCGCAGGGAGGAAGACAACTCGAGTCGATTGATGGTGAAGGTCTCTTCCAGACCTTCTCGCAGGCTAGCTGCCGCATCGGGATGCAGCCCTTCGAGCCACTCCGCCTGCTTTCTGAGCCGAACCCTCCCTTCTTCCCAGGGCAGCCGATAAGCAGCCTGCATCACTGACTTGACTTGCTCGGCCAGATCGTCCGGCAATCGATCGCACACGTTGCGAATCTTATGACGACGACATCTCTGCACCGGACTGCCCTTGCCAAAGACCTTGTCAATGGCACATCGCAGGGCCCTGGAGCCGTCAATCACAAACAGATAGCGTCGCCCGGAATCCAGGCCTCGCTCCACCAGGTCTTCCAGCAAGGAGGTAGCGGTGGCGGCGTTTTCACTGGCCCCTTCCCGCAGCCCCAGCACGTGCTTTTGGCCCTCCGAGTCCACGCCGGCGGCACAGATCACGTGGTGCTCGCCAAAGACCAGGCCGTCGATGTAGATGATCAGAAACTCAACGTCATCAAAGTGTCGCTCGGCCAGCTGCTCCAGCTGCTGGCCGCTCTGCTCAATGAACTGACGGCTCACGGACGATTTGCTGACTCCCACCGTGTCGGCCATCTGGGGGATCACGCGGCTGTAGTGGCGCGTGGAAACGTTGCACGTCAAGATCTCCAGCATGCGGCTGCCCAGCTCCCCGTTACGGTTGATCGCCTCATAGGCGGGGATCTCCACCTCCCCGCCTCGACCTTGGCCTTTCTTGCGCAGCCGTGGCTTTCGAACCCGCACTTGCCGCTCCGAAAGTCTGACTCGCCCTGGCTGAGTGCCGTACCAAACGACCTGCTTGCCTGGGCGCCCTTGTTGCTTTTCGCCGGCGACACTTCGGGCAGAAAGCTGCAAGACCGCTTCCATGCTCGCTCGCCCCAGGATGTCGATCAACTCGTCAATGGCCATCCGGGAGGCTTCGATCAGCTCCACCATCGGGAGCAACAGTTGCCCGTTCTGGGCCAGATAATCAGCCAGCCCCTGACTGTTCTTCCGGGTGACAATTCGATATGATTTCTTCATGGCGGTTCCTCCTTAAAAGGTTGTTGACCAACCCGATTCTAACGAGTCGGTCGGACGAACCGCCTCTCAACTTTCAACTAAACCCGGGACAGTCTCCCCGGCTCTCTCCTGGAGGGTAAGGTGAAGACCCGAAAATCTGTAGTCGGAAGACTGGCCACCTGGTACCGGTGACCCATGACCGTTTTGGATCAATCCGCCATTCGGGGATACAGACCATTCATTTTACAAAGCGAAAGTGAGAATTTAAACTGACAGTGGATCTTTCCCGGAAAGGGGCAGCCACCCGTTATGAAGGTTTCCTTGTTTGTGACTTGCCTGGTGGACCAACTGTTTCCTCAGGTTGGTCTCAGCACGGTCAGGATACTGAAGAAACTGGGGGTGGAAGTGGATTTCGATCCCCGTCAGACCTGCTGTGGGCAGCCGGCTTTCAACAGCGGCTACGCTGAGGAAGCCTGCCAGGTGGCGCGAAGTTTTATTGAGGTCTACAAGAACTCGCTTCCCCTTGTCATTCCCTCTGGATCCTGCTGCACCATGATCAAGGTATTTTTGCCAAAGCTTTTCGAGGAAGGGTCTCGTGATCACCAGCTGGCCAGGCAGATTGCAGATCAATCCTATGAGCTTTCCGATTTTTTGATTTCAGTTCTGGGAGTGAACGAGACGGGGGCGAGCTTTTCTGGTGCCGTGACCTATCACGATTCCTGTCATCTGCTGCGTGAGCTGGGAATCTTTCGGCAGCCGCGGGAACTGATACAGGCCGTGAAAGGAATTGAGTTTCGGGAGATGGAAGATTCCACTCGATGCTGTGGCTTTGGTGGAACCTTTTCGGTGAAGTTCGCTGACGTTTCCGCAGCAATCGGCGAGGATAAGGTCCAGCGTATTCTCGATTCAGGAGCTGGCTGTGTGATTGCCAACGACGTCAGCTGCCTAATGCATATTGAGGGTCTGCTCCGACGTAGCAATACCCCGGTTCGAACCATGCACATCGCCGAACTGCTGGCCAGGTTCTAGATGATCAAGATTACCTCCAGTACCCGGAAGGCCTTACAGGACGCTCAGCTGCAGAGAAATCTGAGCCACACACTGGGCAAGACGATCCATTCGCGCAACCAGGCGGTGGCAAAAGTTTCCAACTGGGAGCAACTTCGTCAGCATGGCCACGATGTGAAGACCCATACCCTCTCTAGACTGGCAGAGTACCTGGAGCAGCTGGAAGAGCAGGTTCGCGATCGAGGGGGTCAGGTCAAATGGGCGGAAACGGGAGAAGAAGCCGTTCGATTCATTCTTGACCTGGCGCGCCAAAAGGGCATTAGCAAGGTAGTCAAGAGCAAAACGATGGTAGGCGAAGAGATTCACCTCAATGAAGGTTTAGAGAAAGCCCACATTCAACCGGTGGAGACAGATCTGGGAGAATATATCATCCAACTTTCTCGGGAAACCCCTTCTCACATCATCGCGCCGGCCCTGCACAAGTCTCGGGGCGAGATCGCCGACCTTTTTGCGGAAAAGCTGCAGATGGAGCCTAGCGAAGACGTGCAAAGCATTACCACGACGGCACGAAAGCTGCTTCGGAATCACTTTCTCACTGCGCGCATGAGCATCACTGGTGTGAATTTTGCCGTGGCGGAGACGGGAACCATAGTCATTGTGGAAAACGAGGGAAACGCGCGCATCTCGGTTTCGGCTCCCCAGATCCACGTGGCCTTGATGGGGATCGAAAAAGTGATCCCTCGGAGTTCGGATCTTGCCGTGTTCTTGAAACTGCTCGCTCATAGCGCTACAGGGCAAAAGGCGACGAGTTATGTGAACTTCATCAGCGGAGCGCGCCGTGCTGGAGAGTTGGATGGACCTGAGGAGTTTTACCTGGTTCTTGTCGACAACGGCCGGAGTAGGCTGCTCGCTGATCCCTTCCTCAGGCAGACCTTATTCTGCATTCGTTGCGGGGCTTGCCTGAACGTGTGTCCGGTCTATCAGAGAATTGGAGGACATGCCTACAATTCAACCTACCCGGGACCGATTGGAGCAATCCTGACGCCACAGTTGCTGTCGGTGAGCGAAGCACCTGAGCATCCGTTCGCTTCATCGCTTTGTGGCGCCTGCTATGAGACCTGCCCTGTCAAGATCGAGATCCCTCACATTTTGTTGAATCTGCGTGAAAAGGTTCAGCGGAGCAAGAACGAGAGAGCTACATCCGTACCCCTAGAAAAACTTGCCATGCAGATTTGGGCGTGGGCAATGGGATCCTCGGCCAACTATTCTCGCGCGGGAAGATGGGCCCGGTTCCTTCTGAAGCCGTTTCAGCGAAATGGACGGCTGGAGATCCCTTTTCCTCCTTTCCGTCGTTGGATGGAAAAGAGGGACTTGCCTGTTCTTGCACCCAGGAGTTTCCGTGAGCTTTACGAAGGCGAGGAAGAAGCGTCATGAGTCGTTCTGTGCTGTTGGAGAAAATTCGTCATGCCTCGAGACTGGCTTCAGCATCCCCCTCGCAGCTTCCCCAGCTTCCCTCCCAGCTTCCTGAGTTTCCCTGCTGGGAAGACCCCATAGCTACATTCTCTGATGAGCTGCAAGAGGTTGGAGGCGTTTTTATCGACGCTCGCAGGGAGGACCAGCTGGCCGCCGCACTCTCGGTGATTTTGGAACAGGCCGGATCGACAGAAATCTACTGGGAAGGAGGGAAGATTTTCGAGAAACATGACCTTCCCTATTCACTTCGTCACCCTGATGCGCTCGCTCAGGGCGATTTACTCTATAGCTTTCATTTCGGCAGCAGCGTCAAATTTCCCTTGATTCTGAATTCCAAGCCGTGGGAAAGGAGGGACTTGGCGCGGGTGACCCTTTCCATCAGCAGTGCGCTTTACGGGGTCGCCGAAACAGGGAGTATCGTTCATCAGGTCACAACAGGAACGGGACGGCTGCTGTCGGTGCTGCCCTTGGTGCATGCTGTGCTGCTTTCCGAAAAGGACCTGCTTTCAAACCATAGGGAATTGTTTGAGACTTTACGTTTCCAGGACTGTGGGAGTGCGGTAACGATCATCACAGGGCCCAGTCGCACCGCAGACATCGAAAAGACGCTGATCCTTGGTGTGCATGGCCCTCAATATTGGTACGTGATCCTGACCCGCTAGTCCCCTCCTCGGAGGGGTGCCGCGAAGCGGCGGGGTGGGTATTCCCCTCCTCTATCCACTGACCTGCATTTCTCATCACCCCCCTACTGCATCGGCGTCGCCTTCACCTGAGCGAAGTGAAGAAATCATCCGTCTGGACGGCGTTGCGCTCGTTCGGCCTCCTAGACTTACTGCGAGAGTACGCCTGCGGGGGCCTCGGTCGCGCCTTGTCCGGCCGGCCCTTCCGCCGCGTGACACGAGTGTCTTGACACGAGTGTCTCGTGACGAGCAGTGATGAGAAATGCAGGTCAGAATTTTCCCTTGAAGCGTTCTTTGCCGGGCATGATCTCCATGCAGGTGGTCCACCAGCCGGTCTGAATCGTTGCGATGAACTCCCCGGGCAATGCCTCCTCTTTCATCTCCCGGGCCAACCTAGGGTGATCATAGGTAAGAGGGCGAAACTCACAGTGAAAGGTTCCGTCGGAGAAATCGAGCAGCGTAAACCACACGTTCCTTGCACCGTCGTTTTCAGGTCGGCCGATCACGCCCACATTGATAAAGTGCCTTCCCGCGGACAAGACCCGATGCCACTTGATGCCCGTGTGGGTACAGCAGATCACGTCGGCATTGTAATCTGTCGTGAATTTCCATAAGAAGTGATCCGGCGAGGTGCTTTCCCAAAGAAATTCGTTTGTCTGCCGGGGAGATCCGTGGCAAAGGACGATCTTTAAGGGGCCCAGATAGAATCGCCGGAATCGGGGCAGCGTGCCCAGCCAGGCCTTGTTCTCGGATGAGGTGTTCTCAAAGGTATAGTCGTAACTGATTTGGGCGAAGTAATTATCCCGGGGGTCGGCGTAGCCACATCCACAGTCTTCCTTTTCTTCGGCCAGGGAAACGTCGTAATTTCCGGCAATGCTCGAGATCTTGTTCCCGCGCAGTATGGGAAAGCACAGATCCGGGAAAGGGCCGAACCCGCCCATGTCTCCAAGACAGAAGATCGCGTCCACACCTGCCTTTTCACAATCGAGGAGGACTTGTTTCAGTGCCAGATGGTTATTGTAGACGCCACCGAAGAGAGCAACTTTTCCATAACGCTCCATGATTTCTCTACCGCGACCGACACCCCTTAGCCCCAACGGGGCGGTATGAAATAGCCAGGGGCGTCAGCCCCTGGATTCGGGGATCATCCCTTAGTACTCCCTTTCATAAATACGGTAACGTATGCGGATGGGGCTTGCGGAGGCTGCCCCAAACTCAGTTGAAAGTGAAGGGCGGTTCAGGTTGAGCACGATCTTAAGCCACCTTTCGTTTGGCGTCCATAGAAACCTCGTCTCTGAGTTTGGCTTTCAGCATCCAGAGGTCCTGGTAGCCCTGGATGCGCCGGAAGTTCTTCTCCGTCTCCAGGAAGGCTGAGGCGGCCCAGCGCAGCACCATCTGGCTATCTTTCCAGCGGCTCACTCGGCGGGTCCGCATCCTCACGCCAGAGTGAGGGCTTTCAATCAGGTTGGTGCTGGCCAGACACAAGCGCAGGGAGGAAGACAACTCGAGTCGATTGATGGTGAAGGTCTCTTCCAGACCTTCTCGCAGGCTAGCTGCCGCATCGGGATGCAGCCCTTCGAGCCACTCCGCCTGCTTTCTGAGCCGAACCCTCCCTTCTTCCCAGGGCAGCCGATAAGCAGCCTGCATCACTGACTTGACTTGCTCGGCCAGATCGTCCGGCAATCGATCGCACACGTTGCGAATCTTATGACGACGACATCTCTGCACCGGACTGCCCTTGCCAAAGACCTTGTCAATGGCACATCGCAGGGCCCTGGAGCCGTCAATCACAAACAGATAGCGTCGCCCGGAATCCAGGCCTCGCTCCACCAGGTCTTCCAGCAAGGAGGTAGCGGTGGCGGCGTTTTCACTGGCCCCTTCCCGCAGCCCCAGCACGTGCTTTTGGCCCTCCGAGTCCACGCCGGCGGCACAGATCACGTGGTGCTCGCCAAAGACCAGGCCGTCGATGTAGATGATCAGAAACTCAACGTCATCAAAGTGTCGCTCGGCCAGCTGCTCCAGCTGCTGGCCGCTCTGCTCAATGAACTGACGGCTCACGGACGATTTGCTGACTCCCGCCGTGTCGGCCATCTGGGGGATCACGCGGCTGTAGTGGCGCGTGGAAACGTTGCACATCAAGATCTCCAGCATGCGGCTGCCCAGCTCCCCGTTACGGTTGATCGCCTCATAGGCGGGGATCTCCACCTCCCCGCCTCGACCTTGGCCTTTCTTGCGCAGCCGTGGCTTTCGAATCCGCACTTGCCGCTCCGAAAGTCTGACTCGCCCTGGCTGAGTGCCGTACCAAACAATCTGCTTGCCTGGGCGCCCTTGTTGCTTTTCGCCGGCGACACTTCGGGCAGAAAGCTGCAAGACCGCTTCCATGCTCGCTCGCCCCAGGATGTCGATCAACTCGTCAATGGCCATCCGGGAGGCTTCGATCAGCTCCACCATCGGGAGCAACAGTTGCCCGTTCTGGGCCAGATAATCAGCCAGCCCCTGACTGTTCTTCCGGGTGACAATTCGATATGATTTCTTCATGGCGGTTCCTCCTTAAAAGGTTGTTGACCAACCCGATTCCAACGAGTCGGTCGGACGAACCGCCTCTCAACTTTCAACTAAACCCGGGACAGTCTCTGGTAGGGTGCGTCGACGCCCACGGTATGAAGCTCCAGCAGCTCCCTGGCGTAGTTCTCGTTGAGACCTTTGGCTCGGAAAAGTGCCGGTGTGGGACCGAAGATTCCAGCCATCATCCGATGTCGATCTTCCCGATTCATGGAGCGGCGCCGGCCAGCTCGGTGTCTCGGCGCCTTTTCCTTCATCCGCTGCCGGATGACTGCCTCAGGCGCCGAGCTTAGCCAATTGTCAAGGTAGTAGAGCATGGCGGGACTCCTGGCGACGGAGACGAGGAGATCCTCGAATCTACCCAGCGCGTTGGGACGAACGACCTCTTCTTCAAACTGGGTAGTGAGAAATCGATCCCACTGCTTCGGCATGAAGACATTGAAGTGGTTCATCCAGAAGTCCACCATCATTTCAAACAATTGATGCTGGCTATGCACGGCCCGGATCAGCTTCGCCTGAGTGAGCTCGAGCTGGATCTGGCGCTGGCGCCGCCGCATGTCCGCCATCTCCATCCGGGCCTCTTCCCGCACCTTCTCATCCTCCGACCGGCGTTTCTCGCGCAAACGCCGATCGAACCGAGGCGGTGAAAATGTGTCCACCAGTTCCTTCGGAGTCATCTTTAAAGTTGAGGTTGGCGAGTCGCGCCACGCCAGAGGGGTCCCTACCCGAGGGCTCCAGCTGCTCTTCCAGGAAGGTCCTCCACCCCATCGCTTTGACCCTTTCCAGGTCTCCGGGGCGCGCACCGAAAGTAATTCGGCTCAGCAGGTGAAGCACCTTCTGATCTTCCGACAAAGCCTCATCACGGCTGGATGCTAAAGACAGCGAACTGTCCAGGGAGAATAAAGTGAGGAAACAAAGTGCGATGGCTCTCATCCCGACCTCCGGTTCTAAGAAGCGAGCCCCAGGTGGGGAAAGCGGATGCCCGTTGGGGCTTACTTTTCCCTCCCTGAAACTATTTGATCATACGCCCCCTTCATAGGTTCAATACGAAGCGTATTTCCATCTGTTTCAGACCGCGGATGACGCGGATGGAGAGAGTCAGACGATACCCAGAGACCTGTGAGACACAGATCGGCTCCTTGACCCTTCTTTTTTCTGCACGATAGAATCTGGTACTTATTGCCAAAGTTCGACTTATGGAGCTGCGCTTTCTCCTTTTCGTCACAAGAACCCATGAATAGAAACGATGACATCTACAGTCTCGACGAGTAATCAGCATCTTGAAGACAAAGTGCGCTCTGCAAGGGAACAACTGGAAACCCATGTACGGGAGATCATAGAGTGGCACTTCAACCCGCGGACCGGATGCCCTTTCTGGCTCCAATGGGCCGATAAGGCGGGCTGGGACCCACGTGCTGAGATCAAGGGCTTCCACGATCTGGCAAAGTTCGGCCACTTTGAGGACGAGTGGCTGCGCGGAGGACCGGTTCGGCGCTGGGTACCCAAGGCATACGCCGATCGTCCCATCTACGTTTTCGAAACGGGGGGAACCACAGGCGTTCCCAAATCACGGGTCAACATCGAAGACTTCCGGATTGACTACGAAATCTTCTCCGAAACCCTGCCCGACGAATATTTCCCCAAAGGAGCCAACTGGCTAATGCTGGGCCCTTCGGGGCCGCGCCGCTTGCGTCTGGCGGTCGAGCACCTGGCCCAGTATCGAGGTGGCATCTGCTTCTGCGTCGACCTGGATCCCCGCTGGGTCATCACGCTCATGAAAAAAGGATCGATGGATCAGCTCAAAGCCTACCAGCAGCACGTGATCCACCAGGCGGTCACGATCCTGACGGCCGGGCACGACATCCGATGCCTGTTCACCACACCCAAGCTTCTGCAGGCACTGGCCCATCATCTGGAAACCCAGGAATCGAGCATCCGGCAGACGGGCATCACGGGGATCTTCTCCGGCGGCACCGAGTTTACGCCCCAATGGCACCGTTTTGCTGTGGAGGAGCTGCTTGACGGCGTCTACATGACACCCACCTACGGCAACACGCTTATGGGCCTGGCGGCCTCCAAGCCGTTTGACCCCGCGGACCAGTACAAGATCACCTACCATGCTCCTCAGCCTCGGGCTGTGTTGGAAGTGGTGTCCTTCGACGACACGGGAAAAGCAGTGGACTATGGCCAGACGGGCCGCGTGATGCTGACGACGCTCACCAAAGAGTTTTTCATGCCACGTTTTCTGGAGCGCGACGAGGGAGAGCGCGAGCCGCCCTGCGCGGCCTACCCATGGCCCGGAGTCAGCGGCGTTCGCCCCTACCATGAGTTCGCATCGACAACAATCGTAGGAGTATATTGAGACCGTTTTTTCGCGGCCTGAGGCCGCTCCTACGTTCTCATTCCGTGAGAACCAGAAGGTAGGAGCCGCCTCAGGCGGCGAATGAGGGGTAAAATCATTTATATGATTCATTTTCCTATTCTTCGCTGGGGAGAACCTTACAAGAGTCTGGAGGTGGAGCGGGTAGTCCACCTGGTCACGGGAGAACTGTTGGCCGAGGTGAGCCAGGCCAACTCCGGGTTGATCCAGCGGGACATGCGTCAGGCTCAACGAGCACGGGACATCTTGCGCGAGATCCCCTGCAGTGAGCTGCTCCACATGGTGAAAAAGGCGGCGCAGTCGTTCACGAAGGACGAACTTCCCGCCGGGGACGGCACCCAAACGCCAGATCAGTTCGTCAGCTACCAGTCGGCCACGACGGGGCTACCTGAGCACATGTGCCGCAAGAACATGGAGAAACTCCACTACGTACTCACGAACCTGGACAGGATTCTCGCCTCGCTTACCAGAGGGCTCGATCTAGAGATACTGACCGCAGGCCGCGGTGAAGAAAACGGCGTGATGCGCAGCTTCCAGGCCCACGCACCCGTGCTGGGCATGGTGCTGCCCTCCAATTCCCCGGGGGTACATGGTCTGTGGCTGCCGGTGATTCCCCTGCAGATCGGACTGGTCCTCAAGCCGGGCCCTCAGGAGCCATGGACCCCCTACCGGATGACCCAGGCGTTTTTCCAGTGTGGGGTGCCGCCTCAGGCCATGGCTCTGTATCCCGGATCGGGCGAGGTGGGAGCGGCCGTTCTCGAACACTGTCCCCTGAACCTGATTTTTGGCGGCACCCAGACGGTCGAGCAGTACCGAGGCAACCCCTCTGTTCAGGTGCACGGTCCGGGGTTCAGCAAGATCCTGTTGGGCGATGATCAGGCGGACGATTGGGAACAATATCTGGATCTGATGGTAGAGAGCGTGCTCATGAACAGCGGCCGAAGCTGCATCAACTGCTCGAGTATCTGGATTTCCCGAAACGCCCGGGAAATCGCCGAGGCCCTGGCTCAGCGTCTGGGCCCAATCGTTCCCACGCCCCTGGAAGATCCTGAGGCCAAACTGGCGGCCTTCAGCGTCCCGGCGCAAGCTGAAGCCATCCATGCCGCTATCGAAGAAGGCCTCCGGGAACCTGGAGTGATCGACATCACAGCCCCGCATCGCGACGGTGCTTCGCTGCTCTCCCAGCAGCGCTGTGCCTATTTGCACCCCCGCGTCATCCTGTGCGATTCGCCTGAGCGAACGTTGGCCAATGTCGAATACATGTTTCCTTTTGTGAGCGTCGTCGAGTGCCCGCAGCAGAAGATGCTGAATTCAATTGGCTCCACCCTGGTAGCCACCGGAATCACGCAAGACCCGGACTTTCAGGCTCAGATTCTGGATTGTACTGAGATTGACCGATTGAATCTGGGACCGATTCCTACCACGCAGCTCAACTGGCTGCAGCCTCATGAAGGCAATCTGGTGGACTTCCTGTTTCGGGCCCGAGCCTTCCAGGCGCGGGGATCACGCGGATGAGAACGGATTGACGCGGATCATCATCCGTGAATATCCGCGATGATCCGCGTTATCCGCGGTTTTTACTCCCCCACCTGCAAAGCTGAATATTGATAGCTCCAGATGGTTACCACTGCGTAGAGCAGCAATAAAAACAGCCCAAAAGAGCGCTTGAAGGTCTGGTGTGAGAAAAAGATCCCCAGGCGGAAGGTAACCAGCAGGGAAAGCATAGCGGGAAACAGAAGAGTAAAAAAGATAGGCCCCGCCTGCAGTCCTCCCGGAGTGACCGAGGCCGCAGCCCCCGCCACGAAGAGGACATTCAGAATGTCGGCACCGATGACGTTGCCTAGCGCCAAATCACCGTGTTGTCGCCGCACAGCCGTGATTGCGGTCACCAGCTCTGGAAGAGAGGTTCCGAACGCCACCAGCGTGGCGGCGATGACGCTGGCGGGAACGCCGAAACGCTGTGCGGTCTCGGTAGCGGCAGCAATCAGGAAATGGGAAGAAACCACCACCAGAATCACGGCTCCGACAAGCTTCGACAGGATCAAGGGGAGTGACACATCGGGCACGCCTTCCAGCTCTTCCACGGCGGAACGATCCTGCTCTCGCCTGACCCACACAATGGATTGGCGAAGGTAAACCCCAAGGAGGACCAGGAAGACGATCCCCATCAGTTGAGAGAGGCGCCCACCCTCACGGAACAATTCACCTGACGCGAACCACGGGAAGCAGGCCAGAACGAGCAGAACTCCGCTTCCCAGCTGGATCCAGCCCTGCCGGCTCAGGATTTTCTGCTGCAGTGGAAGCCGTCCCAGCAGAGAACTCAATCCCAGAATCAAGCCCGTGTCACAGATCACCGACCCCACTGCATTGCCGAGAGCCAGTCCCGGATTTCCACGTAGGGCAGCAAGAACCGAAACCGCCGCCTCGGGGGTGGTGGTTCCGAGGCTGACCACGGTGGCTCCTACGATGACTTTGGGAAGGCCGGACTTCCTGGAGAGCACAACAGCCGCCCGCACCAGCCAGTCTGCGCTCTTCCCCAGCACAGCGATGCTGGCCACTAAAAGCAGGAAAAGCCATGGCGTGCTCAGCTGGGGTATCAGCCCGTCCAGTTGTCCCATCGCCGTAAAGCGTATACTCTTACCTATCGAAAGTCAGGCCCGAAAAAAGAGATGGCCTGGACACGCAGATCTTGGTGATGGGTCTTTCGGGATGGTAAAATTTTCTGGTGAGATCTTATGAGAAGGAGGAACGGGATGATGCGTAAACTTGCTCAACCTGCCGCGATTCTCGGAGTGATCGTAGGCATTCTGGCAACGGTCATGGTTTTGGGCCAAACCGATCAACCGACCGGCGCAGCAGCAGCAGCGAAAGTAGGAGTCGTAAATTTCGAGGCGATACTTCAACAGAGTGCGGAAGGAGAGCGTGAGATGACACGGGCTAGCCAGGTCCTGCAGGAGAGACAGAAAGAAGACGAGAAGAGGACGAACGACCTGCAGGGACTTCGTGAGCGCTACAACATCCAGGCTCGCACCCTCAACCGCGAAAGCCTCGCCGAGATGCAAAATCAGATGACCCAGGCGGAATTGAGTTTGAAGCGATTTCGGGAAGATACTCAATATCAGGGACAGCAACTTCAGACGGAGATTTTTAATAAGGTCGGGAGCAAGGTGCAGGGCATTGTCAACGAGTATGGTCAAAAGAATGGATACGGACTCGTCTTACGGCTGGATCCTGCAACGCAAGTTTACGTCAGTCACGCCCTGGACATCACTCAGGAGATCCTCAAGATCTATAATGAAAAGTATCCTTAGCCCGGATTATTCATAAAGTGTCTGCTGCATCGGCGAACCCACCCCGCCGCTTCGCGGCACCCCTCCGGAGGAGGGGACTACCCTGCGATGCGTTGCGCTGCCTCGATCCGGATAGGGAACGTTCACGGAAAGGGCGCACAGCCGTGCACCCTTGTACAGGCACGCAGCATCAGGATGACCATTAACAGCAGCCACAAGGTGTACCGCGCTGCTCTGATCGGCTGCGGGTCGATGGGAAGCTATGTGATGGATGAGGTGGGAGGTGTAACGGGCCGTATGATGCTTCCCATCGGTCATGCGGAGATCCTCAAGACTCACCTCCGGACGGAGCTGGTGGCAGGAGCAGATCCGCACCAGGACCGCCTTCAAGACTTTGCCCGCCGCTGGGAGATTCCTCGCGCCTATGCGGACCACAGAGAGATGCTGGAACGGGAGCAGCCTGAAATCGTGAGTATTGCCAGCCCTCCCACCCTGCACACGGAACACGTGATCGACTGCGCCCAGCGCGGAGTCAAGGGCATCTTCTGTGAAAAACCATTGGCCCCGACGCTGCAGGAGGCGGACAGCATGATTGGCGCCTGCGAGGCTCGGGGTGCACGACTCTCGGTCAATCACACCCGACGAGGCGACCCTTACGTCCACCAGGTTCGTCGCCTGATGGAGGAGGGGGCGATTGGTAATGTTCTGACCATTACCGCCACCTGGGCCGGCCGACTCTTTCTCTCCGGGACCCACTCCTATGACCTGGTCAACTACTTCCTCGGTGACCTCCCCACCGACTGGCTTATCGGTCATGTAGAGCAATCGAGCTCGCAGATGACGGTCGTTCCCACACAGCGAGGGCTCGACGTAGGCGGGACCGCTTACGCGGTCTATCAGAACGGAGTACGAGTTTTCTTCAATGGCCGAGATGGCCACGCCTGCTTCAATATTCTTATCAATGGGACAGAGGGCATAATTGACCTCACTGGCAATGAGGCCCAGCTCTGGAAGAGAAACGAGAACACCGGTCGCGAGCTGCTCAAGCATCCTTTCCCGCAGATGATGCGCTACACAGCGCCTATGGTCTACCTGCTGGACGATTTGATCGAGGCAATGGAAACGGAACGGGACCCCATGTCCAACGGCCGCACCGCCCGCCATGCCGTGGAGCAGATTCTGGCGACTCACTACTCCTCGCAGCATGACAACTGCAAGGTGCATTTTCCGATGAAAAACCTCGACCTGCGCGCCCCATTTGAGTGGTTTGGCGAAGGGGGCCGTGCCATCAACCAGGCCCCCAGTCCACAGTCCCGCGATTGAAACAGAGGAAATGAAAAGGCCTCTTTCCATCGCTCTTTTGACTCTCCTGTCGCTGCTTGCGGCTTCGTGCAGTACACTCCCTTCAGGGGACAATCCAAGAACCGAAGAAGCTGGGTCCTTCGGAAAGCAGCAGAAGACACTGCGCTTCGTTTGGGGTGGCGACATCACGCCCATTTGGCATCCGGCCGGGTATCAAACCTTCAGTCAGGCCACCATTTTTTACCTCATCTTCAATAACCTGGTGCAGTTGGATGAGGACGTGAAAACAATCCTTCCCGACCTGGCCGAGAGCTGGGAAATGTCACCTGACGGGAAGGTGTTTACCTTTACCCTTCGCAAGGATGTCCGGTGGCACGATGGCACGCCTTTTACAGCCAGGGACGTCATCTTCTCCTTCAGCCGCCAACTGCTTGAGCCCTACCGGTATGTCAAATACATGGGCTTGGTCGAGGGCGCCCAGGACTACCAGGATGGAAAAACAAGCAGGCCGAAAGGACTCGAGCCGCTCGACGACTACACCGTTCGCGTCACCCTCACCGCCCCAAACGCGATCTTTCTCATGCTGCTGACCGAGCCCAGCTGCATGATCGTTCCCGAGCATCTACTGGAGGATATCAAGCCAGACGGAATCGAGTCCTCCCGATTTGCAACGAGCTCACCCATCGGAACGGGGCCGTACAAGTTTGTTCGCTACCTGACGGATCAGCTCGTGGAGCTGGACGTGAATCCAGACTACTTTAAGGGCAGGCCACAGATCGACAAGGTCTTCATGAAGCGCCTCAGGCCGGAGGTATCCCTGGCTCAGCTGGAAAGTGGCGAGGTGGATCTGGCCTTGCGCCTGAATCCAATCGCCTTTGAGCGGCTCTCGATGGTGGAGAATCTGAACCTCTTCTCTCCTCCGGGAATCGGCATCCACACCCTCAACTTCGCAACCGAAAAGCCGCGCGTCCACGACAAGCGCGTGCGCCAGGCCATCTACTATGCGCTTGACCGCCAGGGGATGGTCAACGCCATACTCCAGGGCCGTGGCCGAGTGCTCAGGGGTGCTCCCCCCGCCATGGATCATTACGAGGATCTCAATCCCTATTCCTACAACCCGGAAAAGGCAAGACGGCTGCTTCAGGAAGCGGGTTTTGACTTCGATCGACCCTTTCGGATCATGTACGACCAGACCATGCCCGGCTCCGCACTGGTTTATCCAGTTATCGGCCAACAACTGCGGCAGATCGGCATCGACGTGCAGCTCGACGCAGTGGATTCGACGGCCTTCATCTCTCGCATCTACCAGGAGCGTGACAGCTACGATGCAACTGGAGGCTTTGGTGGAGCTCAGGGGCTAGGCCCGTATATGACCGCTACCTACTACAACTGCAAGAGACCGGGATGGCAAACCGGCTATCTGAACTGCGAATTTGACGCACTCTTCCTGCGAGCCAGTGCCACTGTCGATCTACAGGAACGCGATGAGATCTACCATCAAGCGGCACTCATTTTCAACGAAGACCTGCCCACACTTCCCCTCTGGACTCCTAACGATCTGCACGCGGCAGTGAAGAGGCTGGGGGGAGGTTTTACCATTTATCGAGATGCCCGACGCTCCTTTACGAATATCGAAACCTGGACACTGGATTAGCCGCCGTCCCGGCGCTTCGAATTTACCCCCATTCATCCCCTCAATGAGGTAAGCTTTCATTTTTTCGGGAGTAGTCATTCCGTGAGTCAATTCATCCTGCGCCGCTTGCTCATCTCAGTGCCAGTCCTGTTCGGAATTACCTTCATCGCCTTCACAGCGCTCTCCTTTGCCCCCGGTGATCCGCTGCTGGCTCGAATCGATCCCAGCGTCCTGGCCCAGCAGCCACCGGAGTGGATCGAGGAGCGCCGCCACGAACTGGGCCTGGATCAGCCTGTCGTCATCCGCTATGTGAAGTGGCTTACAGGGGCGTTGCAGGGAGATTTAGGGTTTTCCATGGTCACACACCGCGCCATTGCAGATGAGCTGCTCCTTCGGCTGCCCGTAACACTGCAGCTTATGGGGGCCGCTCTTCTGATCGGCATCTGCATCGGGATCCCGTTTGGCGTGATCTCGGCCGTCAAACAGTACTCCAAGCTTGACTATGCTCTGACCACATTCACCATGGTCATGATCTCGACTCCCACTTTCTTCCTGGGCTTGTTGGCCATCTATGTCTTTGGCGTTCATCTTCGCATTTTGCCCACCAGTGGCATCGCCACTCTGGGTGCACCACCGTCTTTTCTGGATCGTTTGAGCCACATGATCCTGCCGGCGGGAATTCTGGGTCTGGCAAATGCGGCCATTCTGATGCGCTATACGCGCGCCAGTATGCTGGAAGTGCTGAAAAAGGAGTACATCACGACCGCCAGAGCGAAGGGCTTGACGAGGGCAGCTATCTTGATACGGCATGCGCTTCGCAACGCGCTGATCTCGATCATCACCATACTGGGTTTGCTGCTTCCCGAGTTGGTCACCGGAGCCATTGTGACGGAACAGATTTTTGCCTGGCCGGGAATGGGGTTCATGGCGGTCCGTGCCGCGGCCGACCGGGATCCATCACTGCTCATGGGCGTGGTGGTGGTGGTGGGGTTCGGTGTCTTGCTCAGCAGCCTGCTGGCAGACATTAGTTATGCCATCGTCGATCCGCGCATTCGATATGACGGAGAAAAGACCGCATGAGGTTCACTTCCCAGCCCTCTTCTGCTGGAACAGGAGATTTGGGAGTCGCAGAGCCCCAGCTGAAGCACGAAACGCTGGCCAGCCGCGCCTTTTACCGCTTCCTTCGACACCGCCTCGCCGTCAGTGGGGCGATCGTCTTTTTCCTGATCGTTCTCTCTGCTCTGCTGGCCCCACTAGTGGTCCAGCATGATCCTCTCCAGATCGATTTACGAGCGCCGCGTGAAGCACCCACCGCAGCCCACTGGCTGGGTACGGATTTGATCGGCCGAGACGTTTGGAGTCGCGTCGCCTATGGAGGTCGTACCTCTCTATCCGTGGGGGTTCTGGCGGTAGCACTCTATGTCGCAATCGGATCATTCTTTGGTTCTTTGGCCGGTTATTTCGGTGGCCTGCTGGACCAGATCATCATGCGCTTCACCGACACCTTGCTGAGCATACCCAGCCTGCTGATGGTCATCGTCTTCGTTTCCGTTATCGGGCCCAGCCTGGGCTCGGTGATCATCGTGATCGGGCTCCTGGGGTGGTCCCGTACCTGCCGTCTGGTGCGTGGACAAATCCTGGCGCTTCGTGCCGAGGAGTTCATCACTGCCGCTCGTGCCATGGGCAACAGTCACGCCCGAATTATTCTTCGCCACATGCTCCCCAACACCTTTGCTCCACTCATTGTTCTCACCACTTTCGGGGTGGCGAATGCAATTCTTCTCGAGGCCGCCCTGAGTTTTCTCGGTCTCGGCGTCCGTCCCCCGACACCGAGCTGGGGGGGGATGCTCAACGAGGCACAGTCGCCAGCGGTCCTTGCCACCATGCCCTGGTTGTGGATATCACCAGGAGTGGCCATTGCGGTTACGGTGCTGGCCGTAAATTTCATCGGTGACGGCCTGCGCGACGCTTTCGACCTGCGCTCCGTCATTTCGCGATAAAATGGCCTGAAGCATTCATGAAATTGGACCGCGGATTACACAGATTAGAGTTCGCAAAGATCCGGGTAATCCGTGAACTACATGTGAGCCGGATACTATGAGAAGCGCTGGAGACGAAGGTCATTCCCTTCTTCAGGATCGTGTCGCGGAGGCAGTCACGCCCCGCGCCGAAGAATATATCCAGCTGCTGGCGGATCTGGTGCGCTGCCCCACCACGCTGGGAAACGAACGCCCAGCGCAGGAGTTGATCTATCGCCACGCCCGCCGAATGGGCCTGGCGGCCCAGATGTGGGATCTTGACCTGAGTCAGCTGACCCCACAGCCCACCTTTGCGCCGGTGGAATGGGGCTATGCCGGCCGACCCAACGTCAGCGCCCTTCTTTCCCCGTCGGGCCAGGGAGGAAGATCACTCGTACTCAACGGGCACATTGATGTGGTCAGTCCGGAGCCGGTCGATTGGTGGAGCTACGATCCTTGGGGCGCAACCATTGCCGACGGACGGATGTACGGGCGCGGTGCCTTCGATATGAAATCCGGACTTGTGGCCGCCCTGCTGGCCATGCAGGCGGTTATCGACGCGGGCACCGAGCTGCGGGGCGCCGTGATCTTCGAAAGTGTGATCGAGGAAGAGTGCACCGGAAACGGAATGCTGGCCAGTAGGCTACGCACCGGGAGAGTAGACGGAGCCGTGATCACGGAGCCGACAGGTCTGATCGCTAAGACGGCAACGCTCAGTGTCATCTGGTTTGAGGTAACCGTTCACGGAAAGCCCGCCTATGTAGGCGAGTCGGGAAAATATGAAAACGCAGTAGAGAAGGCCATGGCCCTCGTGGGTAGGCTCAAACCCCCCATGGTCGATGAGCTCAACGCCGCCTTCGACCATCCTGGCTACGCGGATCATCCCCAGCCGCTGACGCTGAGCGTTGGGAAAATTTCGGGCGGCGACTGGCCATCGAATGTTCCAATGGAATGTCGATTCACCTGCCGTATGTCGTTTCCCATCGGCTGGTCTTTTCAGCAGGTTCAGAGCTTTGTGGAAACTCACCTCGCCCGCGCGGCATCCGAGGATCCCTGGCTGGCCGAGCGCCCGCCCACGGTTTGCTATCCGGGCTTTCGCGCTTTAGGCTGGTCGATTGACGACAATGTGGGCGAAACCACCTCCACTTTGATCCAGACCCTTGCTGCCTGCCATCAGACAACGACAGATGATCCACTTCAGCGGGGTGTCTTCCTGGGAACGGCTGATGGCCGCTATTTCGACCTGGCTCAGGGCGAACAGGCGGTCTATTACGGTCCAACGGGAGGAAAGGGCCATGTCCCGGACGAGTACATTGAGTTGAATAGCATCCCGGAGACCGCGAAGGTCCTGGCCCGCATGATGATTGCCTGGTGTGGCTGAGATGAATCGATTCGAGCTGGGGGGGCAAACAGCGCTGGTGACCGGTTCCAGCCGGGGAATCGGTGCCGGCATTGCCACTGAGCTGGCCAGGGCCGGGGCAGATGTCGCGGTCACCGCCCGGCGCCTGGACAGTGTGAAGGAAACCTGCCGGAAAATCGAAGCTCTCGGCCGGCGGGCGTTTCCAGTCGAACTGGAAGTGGGGGACCTGGACAGTATTCAGAAGGTTGTCGAGCAGGTGGAGCGCAACTTCGCGCCAATAGACATCCTGGTGAACAATGCCGGGATCAACATCCCGCGCCCAGCGATTGAAGTCACCGAAAAGCAATGGGACGAGATGTTCGACACCAATCTGAAAGGCGCCTTTCTCTGTTCCAAAGAAGTGGGTCAAAGGATGATCGAGCGGCGACAAGGCAGGCTGATCAATGTCGCCTCTGCCGCCGGCTTGATCCCCGGTCACCAGCGCGCAGCCTATTGCTCCAGCAAGGCGGGGCTCGTCATGTTGACGCGCGTGCTGGCCTTGGAATGGGCTCCCTATCGGATCACGGTGAACGCCGTGGCTCCTACATTCATCGAAACCGAACTGGCTGCCCAGACACTCGATCGGCCTGGCATGCGCGAGTCGATCATTTCGCGAATTCCTCTTGGACGTCTGGGAACGGTGGAAGATTTGGCTGCTGCTGTCGTCTACCTTGCCTCGCCGGCAGCCTCCTTCGTGACGGGCGTCGTTCTTTCCGTCGATGGCGGGTTGACGATGCGCTAGTACTCCCTGCATTTCTCATCACCCCTCTACTGCATCGGCGTCGCCTTCACCTGAGCGAAGTGAAGAAATCATCCGTCCTAACTGCGTTTCGCTCCGTCGGCCTCCTCGACGTACTGCACGAGTACGCCTGCGGGGGCCTCGGTCGCGCGCCTTGTCAGGCCGGCTCTTCCGCCGCTTCGTGACGAGCGGTGATGAGAAATGCAGGTTAGTGATCCAGGCACTTTGAAACGCAGAAGCATGGACGGAGATTGAGAAAAGGCGACTGTATCCGGAACCTGGAACCTCAATCGACGAGATGGCAGGCGACCCAGTGGCCAGGAGCGACCTCTCGGAACTCCGGCTCGACGTTGAAGCAAGTTTCTTCCGCCATTGGACAGCGAGTATTGAAAACACAGCCCCTGGGCGGATCGGAAGGACTGGGGACATCTCCCTGAAGGATCACACGCTGGCGCCGGCTCTCGATTTTCGGGTCGGCGATCGGGACCGCCAACAACAGCGCCTGTGTGTAGGGATGCAAGGGATGGGAATAGAGGCTGTCTCGATCCGTCAACTCCACGATCTTGCCTAGGTACATTACCGCTACACGGTCGCTGATGTGACGAACCATACTCAGATCGTGCGCAATGAACAGATAGGTTAAGGCAAAGCTTTCCTGCAGCTCTTCCAGAAGGTTGACCACCTGGGCCTGAATTGACACATCCAGCGCCGAGATGGGCTCATCACAAATGATCAGGTCCGGCTGCAGCGCCAGCGCCCGGGCAATCCCGACACGCTGCCGCTGCCCGCCAGAGAACTCGTGAGGGTAGCGGTTCGCGAAATGGGGGTTCAACCCGACCAGCCCCAGCAATTCTTCCACCCGCTCCTGTCTCTTTTTGCGCGCCAGAATACCAAAGATCTTCAGAGGCTCGGCAATAATGTTTCCTACCGTCATGCGAGGGTTCAATGAGGCGTACGGGTCCTGAAAAATCATCTGCATGCGACGTCGCATTTGTCGCAGCCTCTCGCCTTTCAGACTCGTCAACTCCACTCCATCGAGATAGACGATTCCCGCGGTGGGGCGGGTGAGCTGCAAAATGGTGCGTCCCGTCGTGGACTTGCCGCAGCCACTCTCTCCCACCAAGCCTAGAGTTTCACCCCGATAGATCTCAAAACTGACGTCATCGACGGCTCGAATGTCTCCCACATGGTGCTGGAATAGAAACCCCTTGCTTACAGGAAAGTATTTTTTCAGACCTTCGACCTGCAACAGAGCCGGACTGTCCTTGTTAGTCGACACTCCCTGACACCCTTTCCGTTTTGTCTTTTTCCCAGCAGGCCACTTTGTGACCGGGATGGACCCCTTCCAGGGGCGGAACCTCCCGCCCACATCGATCCATTGCGTAGCCACAGCGCGGCGCAAAGGGACAACCCTCCGGCAAGAAAGCCAGGTTGGGAGGCTGACCGGGAATCGAGAAGAGCTTTGCGCCGGGCGCTTCGTCAAACCTGGGCAGCGACTCCAGAAGCCCAATGGTGTAGGGATGGCGTGGCGAACCATACAGATCTTCTACCTCCGCTTCCTCGATGATGCATCCCGCATACATCACAATGACGCGCCGGGCCAGGCTGGCGATCACCCCGAGATCATGGCTGATCCAGACGACGGCCATTCCCAATTTTTCCTGAAGGCGCTTCACCAGGTCGATAATTTGAGCCTGAATGGTAACGTCCAAAGCGGTGGTCGGCTCATCAGCAATCAGCAGCATCGGTTGGCAGGAGAGGGCCATGGCAATCATCACTCTCTGGCGCATCCCGCCCGAGAACTGGTGGGGATAATCGTCCAATCGGTGTGTCGAGCCGGGGATCCCGACCATGTTCAACAGCTCGGTGGCCTGCTCTCTGGCCTCAGCTTCACGCATCCCCCGGTGCAGCTTGAGCACCTCGGTGATTTGAAACCCGACCGTCAGAACCGGATTGAGCGAAGTCAGGGGATCCTGAAAGATCATGGCGATTTCGGCCCAACGAACACGGCGCATCTGCTCCTCACTCAGCCCCAGCAGGTCTCGACCATTAAAGTGGATCTCCCCATCCACGATCTTCCCCGGCGGGTCCTGGATCAAGCGCAAAACGGAGAGCATGCTGACGCTCTTGCCACAGCCGCTCTCCCCAACGATCCCCAGGGTTTCTCCCTCATTCAGCTCGAAGGAGATCCCATTCACTGCCTTGACGGTACCTTCCCGCGCATGAAAGTGGGTGGTCAGATTTCGTATCTCCAGCAGATGTGCCAAGGATGAGTTTCCTTCTCACCGATTCCCGTTTCGATACTGCAGGTCGGCAATCGGCGCAATTCTCGAATCAACTAGCCCGGATGATGCATAAGGTGTCGTAGCGAAGCGGCGAAAGTGCCGGCCTGAGAAGGCGTCGCGACCGAGGCCCCCGCAGGCGTACTCGTGCAGTACGTCGAGGAGGCCGACGGAGCGCAACGCAATCAGGACGGATGATTTCGCCGATGGAGTAGACACCTTATGCATCATCCGGGCTAGCACAGCGACCTGGCAGACGGCCCGAACGCACGCCACGCTCCAGGACCACCTCGCCATTGACTGCCACCATGTCTACACCTTCCGGATAGGCTTGAGGCTGAACATCGGTGGACTTGTCCGCCAGCCGGTCCAGGTCCAATACCACGAGATCCGCCGCCATGCCCGGCTGCAGAACCCCCCGACCATCAATCCCTGCACATTCCACCGGCAGTGAAGTCAGCTTGCGAATGGCCTCTTGAAGAGAGAAAAGTGGGCGCTCAAGAACGTATTCCCGAATAAAACGAACCGTATAGCCATAGCTGGAGCGGTTCATCACAAAATGCTGAAGGGAACCGTAGGGCGCTGCAATGATCCCATCACTCTCCAGACTGCAGATGGGCTGTAAGAGCAATCGCTCTAGGTCTTCCTGGGTGGCGTAGATATGCCTGAGCATTACATTATAGAAATCCGCCCCGTCCTCCAGAGCCAGACGGAAAATGGCCTCCACCGGGCTCAAATCGAGAAGCTGTGCAATCTCTTGAAAGTTCTTCCCCACCAGCTCCGGATAGGATCTGGAGCAGGAGAGGTAGAAACTCTCGAGTCCACCCAAGCGTAAAAGGTAGTTGGTGGGACTCTCAAAGTGGTCCCGGCATGCGAGCCGTGTCTCGGGGTCCTGAAGCCGATCCAGAACCTCATCGCGGGCACCCTCGTAGACCCAGGGCGGAAGGAGCGCCACCATGGGTCCGGGGCCCCACGTATCCGGAAAGGTGTCGATTCCGACTTTCAGACCTTCCTTGTCGCGAGCCTCATAGACCATGCTCAGAACCTTGTCGAACGTACCCTTGGGGGCATAGGGCCGGGGGGCCAAGTGCGACAACTGGCCCGGCAGTCCTGCTTTTCTGCAGACGTTCAAAGCTTCCTCAACCGCCGACTCGAAATGATCTCCCCGATTCCGAATATGGCTGGCATAAATGCCTCCCTGCTCTGCCGCAACCCGACTCAGCGCAACCAGTTCCTCTTCTTTGGCATACATCCCGGGAGAGTATTCCAGTCCCGTAGACAAGCCGATCGCACCGGCGGACATCGCCTCGGCCACCAGCCCCTTCATTCGATCTATTTCCTTCTCTGTTGCGGGCCTAGCGTCATAACCCATAACAGCCAGGCGAACCGTTCCGTGGGGCACGAGAGGAGCCACGTTGATCGCAACACCGGGAGAAAAAAGCGCATTCAGATATTCGGAAAAGGATTTCCAGCTGAAGTCTACCTCCCAACTCTCGCTGAATCCGGCCGTATTCTGCTGCGCCATCTTCGCGTCAGGCGCCGGAGCGGGACCATGGCCACAGTTGCCGGTAACCACCGTAGTGATTCCCTGTCGTACAGCGCTCTCCGCCAGTCGATTGGCCAGCAAAGAAAAATCGGAGTGACTGTGAATGTCCACAAATCCGGGACAAACGTATTTTCCCGTGGCATCCCACTCCCTGGAGGAGTCCAGGTCGGAACAGTCACCAACAGACTCGATCTGCCCTCCGCTCAAGGCCAAATCCGCTCGAGCCGGAGGCGCTCCCGTACCGTCCACCACCGTGCCTCCTTTGATGATCCAGTCAGTCATTCGTTTGCCTCCCGTCTCCAGCTCGGATTATGCGGTGAAAGTGCCGCCCTGACAAGGCGTCGTGACCGTACATAGCTGACCCTCTGACCGGCTGACCAGCTAACGGGCTGACCTTATGTGGAAAGTGGTCAGCTGGTCAGGAGGTTAGCAGGTCAGTTTTTCGGTAAGCCGGTCAGCGTTATCACCCGAATATCCTGATACAGCGCCATTCAGCAAGTCAGAAAACGGCGTCTGCTCCCGAGGGCACGTAGCGATCCAGCTGGCCGAAGGGCTCAGAGGAGAGAACAAGCCCGATGCTCTCATCAAAGCGGAAGCCGTGTTCGAGGAGAAGAGCGACTGCAGCCCGGGCCACGCCGGGGATCCGCAGCCGAGCCGACGAGGAGCCCAAGTCCCGAGCGGCCCCCATGCCCAGGGTAAGGGCAGCAGGAAGATCCTCGGCACGAAGAACAGCCACAGGCCCCAGGACACCCGACTCGGTCACATAAAGGTATCCGATCACGGACTCAGCCCGATTGACGAGGAAGCCGTGCAGGCCGGGTATCTCGGCCCAGAGAGCATGGTCCTCGGGACGGCAATATCCCAGCACCGCACCGTCGATCCCGCTGAGCCGCTGGGAATCCACCCCGCCCGAGGGGAATGGCTCGAGAAACAGCTCCGCTTGATCCGACCCGCCCTCTGCCGACCCTTCCAGGCCGATCAGGGGGGTCTGAGGAAACATACCGCGCTTCGAATAGAGAGCATTGGAAGCGGGATTGATGGCCTCGGTGACCACGGTGAGGATGCTCTCTTCCGGGCTTGCTGCCCGGCAGCGCCGAAGCAGCTCGCCCCCGACTCCCTGTGCCTGAAACTGAGGGATCACATGGAGAGCAGCCAGATACCAGACTTGTTCTCTCTGGGTGGCGATTCCGGAGCCGACCAACTCCCCATCCGACTCGGCAACCCAAAAGCGCTCCGCATCGTAGCGGAGAACATTGCGTCGAAAGGCTAGAGCCCGTGCTCTGGAGGCGATGCGGCCGCGAGTGGTGCCGCGACGGCGTTTCTGATCCAGATCGCGGGAAGCCTCCACGACGATCTCATAGCTTCGTTCAAAATCTTTCTCACATGCGCGTCGATAAACCAGGTCTGTCACGTCCTCGCCATCAAGTGATCGGTCGTGAAGAGAGGCCGGCAATGAGGGTATCCACGTGCATGACGAACTCAAAGGCGTTATGAATCAATTGCCCCTGCTCGATAGGTTTGCCGGTTAGCCAGTAGCCATCCGGATGCTGGCATTTCAGGAACCAGTCGCCCATCCGATAGCTCCAGGCTTCATGGGCAGGCTCTCCTGTGACAAGGTAAAGAAGAGAACTGCCCCAGCCGCTCTTACACACGGGACCGTAATCGAACTGCCGCTCGGTAGCGGACATCGAGAACGCCTGATAGCGGCGCGCCAGCTCGAGGTACTCGGGCTTCGGCTCCGCCAGGTGGAGCCGACAGAGAAAGCCGGCTGCGATGCCTCCAATGGTCCAGCGCTGAAGACGCGCCACCTGGTTCTCGACCACATACCAGAACTGTTTCTCCTCAGAGTATTCTGTAGTGGGCGCCTGGCGTGAGCGGGACCAATCGTAGTAGAAACGTTCCGGAAGCTCCGTTTGCGCATCATAGATCCGCTGTAAAAACCGATAGACGGCCCGCGCCCCCTCCCAATGCCCCGTGGCCAGGCAAGCAAAACCAGGTCCCGCAGCATAAGGGATGCTCTGATCATCACTCATCGAACCGTCGGGCATGCGGTCATTGGCAAAGCCGCCTGAGACCGGATCCTGCCAGCGGAGCATCCCTTCCATGAGTCCCCGAGAGAGGTCGTACTGGCCCGCCATGTGTGCTCCCACAATCAGGGCGGAGTCGCGGTAGGCCCAGGCATCATTCAGGACCCGGTAGGGGCCCCCGATGGTTCCGTCCGACTGAAGCATGTTGCGGCGAATCCAGCCACAGATCGCGCTGGCTGCCTCAGTCTCTCCCACCAGGGAGAAGCTCCAGGCCCCCCGGTAGAAGAAGAATCCCTGCCGCGGGTCGCCAATCGATCCATCCGGGTTCATCTGGGCCAGAAGCCACTCGGTGGCGCGGCGGCGCATGGCTCGGTAGGCGGCAAGCCGTTCCCGTTTCTTGCTGATGGTGGTGTCCGTCACCGTGTCGACATTCCTCATATCAACTTCGGAAGGACCTTTTCCGGTCTCCCCAGTGAATGACCACAACTTATCAGACCGCCAACCTTGCCTCAAGTGGTCTTTGGTCCTCTGTCCGGCTTTGCCCATAAACCCTGTTCTGCACATTAACGCCTCTTTCCTGCACAAAAACTCCTTCCGAAACTACTCATCGTCCTCTATCTCGAACTTGAAGTCCGACCGTCATATCCTCATCGTTTTTTCTGACCTCATGGATGAATTTAAGTAGCTGCCCGATGAGGTTGTTAACCCCCTTGCTTATCTGTAGAATCTTCATTCTCAAGCGAGCGTGACGGGTGCGGAAACACCAGCCACACTCTGAACCGATCCTCCTGTCGTAGAGGAAGAGCGGTCTAGGACTTATTCTACGCCCATCCGGGCAGACCTCTATCCCTCTACGGCAGGCAGGATCGCATTTCCGAAAGGAAGGCACGATGCTGCACGTTGCCACAGCTCTCCTGTTTCTCCAACTGATGCCTGGTGCTCCAGTCCGGGTGGGCGAAACCAAAACAGATCCTTTCACTGACGAGTTCAGGCTGGCGATGGTCGGAGTCGGGGCAGAGGGGAAACTTCGACTAGGTTCAAGTTGCTCTGAAAAAGACGAGAGGAATTGGTACTCATTGAGTTTCCACATTGAATCGGATGAGGCATTCGCTACGTTTGGCGGGGAAGATGGTAGTTCCATGGAATGGCAGCTCGGCAGCCTGAGATTTGATAATGGAGATATCGAGCCATTCCGCTTCAAATTCCTTCTCGGCTCGCTATGGTTGGGATGGCCTGAGCTCAAAGACGGAGAGCGCCTTCGGGACGACTCTGCCCATAAGTTGGTTCTCAGGTTCCCACACCATGACCGGCTACGCATCCAGGTGGTTGCTGCTAAAGATATAGTCTTTGAGGATTTCGACATCTCGGAAGTCACCACTGACACACTGGAAACTCTGTGTACGTGCGCTCACGAACCAAACCCATGCGTTAGCAAGCAGGACTAATCGCCAAAACAAACCTCAGAGGCGGCGCGTCAGGATCGCCCCTCTTGACACGCGATTTAAAAATCCAACAATCGCTGATCCTTGTCCCTTTCGTTCTTCATTGGGAGTCCCCAGCCAAGTTTCTTTGCCTTGATAAAACCCTCTCTCGCGCCTTCCAATTCTTTGAACCTGGCTACTGCCGGCTCCAGTTCCTTCATTTGGCTTTCTATGTCGGCAATCATTGGGTCCAGATCAGGCCGACGATCCGATTTTTTTGAATTTCCCTACTTGTCTCCTTGACATTGTTAATCATTTGTCTTACGATTTCCATTATGAAAAAGAATAAAAGCACAAGACTTAGAGAATACCTTGAGGAAATTGGAGCGTTGCGGAAGCAACGGGACGAGATCACCCTGGAAATATTCCGATCGATTCGCCTGCTGAAGTTTACTGCCCGATCGATTCAGGGAGCTGGAGGTAAGTTCAGGGAGGCTATTGATGTACTCGTCAATCGGCTCGACAAGGAGTGTCCCGGTCTGACCGATGCGATCAAAATAGTGCTGCGCCGCGCTCCCGGGAAAATCTTCAGCCCCATCATGATCCGAGAAGAGCTTGAGGATAACGGCTTCACATTCACTAAGTACCGAAGCAACCCATTGGTATCCATCAACTCGGTCCTTAAGAGAATCGACGACGATGAAGCTATCGCCATAGAAGCTGAGGGTCGGACGGGTTATCAATGGAAAATAATGGGGAGCGTAGCACTTCTCAGGATGTTGGATGAAGAGGGAGATGAGGAAGAGAAATGAAGGAAGCGGCGGGGTCGCATAGCGGCCAATTGCACCCGACTCCAAATCGGGAGAGCCAGATAGACCCTAGCTCCGTGGGTTCGAATCCCACCCCCGCCGCCCATGATTACAAACCGGTTCTGCCGAGTGCCACAAACACCCGGCAGAACCTAAACCCGCAAGGTGCCAATGACACCCATGCAAGCCGTTCCCCGCATTATGGGGTCCATGGCCCTTGCAAAGCAAGAGGAAAAAACCATGAACCCCAGACAGATCAAAGCAGTTGAAATCGCATCCCGATTTAAAATTCAAGAGAAGGAAGGGAAGTGGGTCGTTCCTTCCCAGAGCAAAAGCGGCACCTACGCCGTCGGGCTCAACGGGACTCCCCGCTGCACCTGCCCTGACTTCGACACTCGCGGGGTAGTCTGCAAGCACATCATGGCCGTCCAGATAACGATTGAAGAACTGCTCAACGGAAACGGCACCAAGACCGTTAAGGAGAGCGTCAGCGTCACCGAGACGGTCAAGCGCACCTACACGCAGGACTGGCCCACCTACAACAACTCCCAGGTCCACGAGAAGGACCAGTTCCAGGTCTTGCTCAAGGAACAGTGGCGTTCCTGAGCCCACCAGGGATAAAACTGGGCGCAAGCCTATCCCTGTATCGGATGCTCTCTTTGCGGCTGCGTTCAAGGTCTACAGCACGGTTTCCGGACGCCGTTTCATGAGCGATCTGAGGGACGCCCACACCAAGGGTTTCATCGGGAAGGCTCCCCACTACAACAGCATCTTCAAGAAACCCGAGTTGACTGAAACTCTCCAGGGGCTTATCACCCAATCGGCCCTTCCTCTGGCGACGGTTGAGCGAACCTTCGCCGTGGACGCCTCTGGCTTCAGCACTTCCCGGTTCGACAGGTGGGTTGAGTACAAGTGGGGGGAAAAAGGCTCCAGGCGTGAATGGCTCAAGGCGCACCTGATGTGCGGCACGCAGACCAATATCGTCACCGCTGCCCAGGTCACGGACGGCAAGAAGAACGATGCTCCCTTTCTCCCACCCCTGCTGAACACGACCGCTCAGTACTTTCCGGTGGAGGAAGTTTCGGCAGACAAGGGATACCTCAGCCGTCAGAATGTCCACGCCATCGCTGAGGCCGGGGCGACCCCCTACATCGCCTTCAAGTCCAACAGCAAACCCGAGGACAAGATCACGAGTGCGTGGAACCAGATGTTCCGACACTTCAGCTCTCGGCGGGAGGAATTTCTGGACCGTTACCACCGGCGCTCGAACGTCGAGACTGCCTTCTCGATGATTAAGCGGAAGTTCGGAGACTTCCTCAGAAGCAAAGGCGACACGTCGATGGTGAACGAGGCTCTTTGCAAGATCCTCTGCCACAACATCGTCGTGGTGATCCACGAAATGTCCGAACTGGGGGTCCAGCCCGTTTTTGTGCAGAAACCTAGTGTTGCCCATTAATTACCTGTTTTTAGGCAAAGCCCCTCTGTCCATCAAAAGCGCCTCTGATCCCTCGGTTTCCCAGGTGGCTTTTGGTCAAAAACCTGATCAATAGAGACACCTCCAGCGGTTCAATCAGAAACCCTCGGCGCTAGGCTGTCATCCATCTCAATCGATCAATCCGAGACAACAGCCCGGCCCATATATCCTTGCTTACCGCTACCTCCGCCATCTGAAACGTGACGATCCGGCTATGGCGGATCACCTTCGCTCCGATCTTGATCAGTTTGGTCAACAGGCTGCGAAGGGACCAATGTTTGATTTTTCTGGGAAGGACCAGCCGCCGTAGAAAATTGCCCAGGTTGCAGGCCAAGACAAACAGAGCCAACCTCACCTGATTCGGGACAAAGCGCTGGCAGGACAGGCGAGTCCAGTGCAACGCATACTTGCCTTCCTTGATCCACTGCTCGGCTGTGCCACGACCGTTATAGAAGTGAACCACCCCTGAGGCTTGTGCGCTCATATTGGTGACGATGAAACCCACCCTCGGAAAGAGTTCTCCGCGATGCCACCCGACCTTGGCAATCACCCGGCGAGGCCGGTCCCAACTGGCGGCTTGATATTGGAAATCGGCGAACCAAACGATAGGCTTTCGGGGCGGACGGCCCACAGGCCGGGTAAGCAGGTGTTCAATCTCCGCCTGAAGCACCTCGTTGGCAGGAAGCCGGATGGCATACAAAAAGCCCTTCTCCTCCAAGTATTCATAAACGTCCGGCTTGGCAAAGGCAGCATCCCCACGAAAGTATTTGCGGACTGTTTTCTTCTCGTAGCGAGCCACGATTGGTTCCAGCATCTCCTTCCAACCATCCGCGCTGTGAACATTGCCGGGCCGAAGCATTGCACCTTCGCAATCTCCGAACTGGTTGAAACAAAACAGGGGATGGTAGCAAGTACATCGGAAATGGCCGTTGTAGGCAGAGGCTTCCTGCTCGCCATGGACAGGACTGGCTGAGCTGTCCATATCCAGAATGATGCGTCGATGAGTTGTTTTCTCCAGCGCTCTTTCTACCCATCGGCCATTAACTTCCGAAAGGGCTTTGAGGTTCCCCTGGACGGACAGCATCTCGGTCTCAAATCGACCCATGGTGTTGGCGCTGGCGGCCTTCTTCTTGTCCATCTTCTTCCCGGTGATCCTCCGCATAGTCGGATCCACCGATAGACGATGGGCATCGTTGACATCTTCATAGCCAGCCAGTCGACTGTATACCGATTGGCGCAGCAACGACGCCAGGTCGTGCTGGATGTTACGCCCTGTCCGCGAATCGCGAAAAACGGAGGGAACACTATCGAATAACACCAACGCTTCGTCCAAATCACGATAGGCGAGAAGCCCAGCATCCGAGGTGACCTTAGCCCCATGAAATTCAAGCCTCAAACTGCCATCAAAACCGGCCTTCAAACCTTCACCCTTTGGGTCAGCCATTTCTTGCTCCCTTTATGCTCTATATCTACTTTGATTATAGTAGTTTACATCGATTAAGGCAAGCAATTTTGGTGTCCTATATGGTGAATGGGGGTTAAAAAGTCAAACATTTTCCGCTTAAACCCTACGGCACCTCACTAAGCAGAGAGTGATCGAGGTTTGTTGAGACCTTCCTTCTCGCTTGTTTTTCTAGCGTAGTATCGTCTCCGGGCCGTTTTTTTAGAGTGAAGGCCTTTCCAATCAGCAACCTCAGAATGATGCTGTACCTTGTCAACTTAGATATTGTGGGTAGAGGTGCTTGAGCTTGACGCGAGCATCCTCGATCCTAAACTGCCAATCTACTCCGATTTGCATTCGATTGCGATCTTCCCACCACGCCTGGGTGTGGCGGGTGAGTTGCTGGCGAGTTGGGATGCGACGATCTAGGCATTGCCGGCTCAACGCGCTCAACTCGATTTCCGCCACGTTCAACCAACTGCCATGCTTGGGGGTGTAGTGAATCCGGAGCCGCTCCGCCAAGCGGCGAGCTTTTTGAGGCTCAAAGGCCTCGTAGAGCGAGCCCGCCTTGTGCGTGTTGAGGTTGTCACACACCAGGATGACCCGGGCCGCATCTGGAAAATCCTCTTCCAGGAGCTGCTGAATCTCCCGTGCCCAATCCACCTTGGTCCGCTGCTCGCGCACGCTCACTTTGCGCCAGGCCGCCAGAGGTTGAACGAACAAAAACAGGGCCGCCGTCCCACATCTCTCATATTCGTAATCGTAGCGCTCGACCCGCTCCCCTCCGAGCGGGATCGGCTGGCGAGTTTCTCCAATCAACTGCTGCGGCTGCTCGTCCATGCACACCACCGGATATTTCCCATCCAAGGGACGCTTGTAAACTTCCAGAACGTCTTCCATATGGGCCACGAAGTCCGCATTCTGCCGGGGCGGGATCACCCAACACTTCCTCAAGTGCGGTTTGAGGACGTTTTTTTAAAGCCTGGCGCACCGTTTCGTGGCTGATCGTCTCCACGATCTCCATCTCCACCAGCCGTTGGCTGAGCAGTCGCAGCGTCCAGCGGGCTCGTCCTTCCGGTGGCGGGCCGCAACTGAGTGCGATCATTTGCGCCTCTTGCTCTCCGTCCAGTGACTTCTCTCGCGAGAGTCGCTGTTGCTTCTTGCGGCCCAAGGCCCGCTCCAGTCCCTCTTCCACCAAACGCCGACGAACCTGCACCACTGTATTGAAGTGGCACCCAAACGCTTCTGCGATCTTCTCGTCCGTCCATCCAGGGCCGTTGGCATCCGCCTTCAACAGGATATTAGCGTGCTTGACCCGGTAGGCCTTCACTGTCCCTTTCTTGACCAGACTCTGCAACTCCTTGCGTTCTTCCTCACTAAGTCGGACCACATATCTCTTGCTCATCTTGATCCTCCTAGGTTATCGAACCAAGGCCTCTCAAGACGAGCTTTTACGCTCTGCCTCTGACTAATAAAAACAATGCTGACAGTGTACTAGTACTCCCTGCCATAAATACGATGACGTATGCGGATGGGGCTTGCGAGGAGAGGTCGCGAAGAGAGGAGGAGGCGATGCCGAGGCATCGTCGACGACGAACGACAAAGAGATCACCCGCAACCACCATCCGCCCAAAGGGTTAGGGCGGGACGGGCCCATCTCTTTGTTGCTCCTCCTCGCCGATGTCTGGCATCGACTCGTCGTCGCGCCTCGATCTGGTCTCCGTCGCGTTCCCAACATACGTCATCGTATTTATGGCAGGGAGTACTAGCATGGTATTCTGAGCGGTTTGGACGGCTCTCGAACAAGGAGCAATCGATTACCATGAAAAGATGGATGTACGTTCTCGTATTGCTGTTGGCAATCGGGGCAGCTGCAGTCTTGGGTTACTATACGGCCATGGAAAGAGCCTGGATTCACATCAACCAATAGGGGAATATAAGACCTACTTGACGTACATGGTAACGAGGTGTAGTTTGTTTGGGTGCGTTGGCAAAAATGGTCCAGATGGATTGGAGCGAAGCCAGTATCAAGGATTGCAATTATTGCGCTGGTGCCAGGGATTGTCGGTGCGATTGGCGGAGGAATCTGGGAGTACATCATGACTAGGGGACTATCAGGCTGGGTTCCGCTCTATGCAGGTCTGATTTCTGGGTTGATTTCGGGAATCGGAACCCTATTGTTTTCGTGGTATCTGGCGACGGCTCACCCTTTGGACCTGAACCACTGAGAATTCTCACCTCGTAAGCCATCTGAGTTGGTGGCAGAAATTAACGGCCTTACCGGCATAGCCAGGCAATCCGTCATAGACCGACACGCCAACAAATGGTTGCGTGTAGCTGGAACTGTGTACGATGTTTTCGACAAAAACCAGCTAGTAATTGTGTGTTTGGATGGTAGCGATATTGGACCTAACTACTGGTTAGAATTCGACGCTTCCGACTGGCGAGACTCGCTAAAAACACTTAATGTCGGCGACCAAATCAGGGCGACCGGGAAAATAAAATCGTTCAACTCTCTGTATATTGTCCTTGCTCAGTGCGAGAAGGAGCAGGGGTTACACAATCTGAGCGCAATACAATGAGCGCGCCCAACTGGGCCAACCAGACCATCTGGACCGGGGATAACCTGCCGATCATGCGGGGCACGAACTCGGAGTCGGTAGACCTTATCTACTTAGACCCCCCCTTCAACAGCAATACGAACTACGCTGCTCCCATTGGCAGCAAGGCTGCTGGAGCCGAGTTCAAGGACACCTGGACCCTCACAGACATCAACGTCGAGTGGGTGAACCTGATCGAGTCCAAGCACCCCGCTCTCCACCGTGTCCTGTTGGCGGCGATGACTTCCAGCGACAAGTCCTATCTGATCTACATGGCCGCTCGACTTCTCGAAATCAGGAGGATTCTCAAGCCCAAAGGCTCGATCTACCTGCACTGTGACCCGACCATGAGCCACTACCTCAAACTGCTCATGGACGCGGTTTTCGGTAAACGTAAATTCAGAAACGAAATCATCTGGAAGCGCAACTCATCACATAACGACTCGAAGGCATTTGGCCGCGTGGTCGACTCGCTCCTATTCTACGGCCCGCCAATAAGGACCGATTCCGTCCGTGTCCCGCTAAGCACAGATTACACTGAGAAGTTTTACCGTCACCGGGACCACCGAGGGCTGTATCGACACGACAACATTATTCGATCCGCATCGATGGGCGAACGGCCTAACCTGACCTATGAGTACAAAGGCTTTACGCCACCCTTTGGGTGGCGAATGACCAAAGACAAGATAACGGCGCTGGACGCGGAAAACCGAATAGCTTGGTCTGCATCTGGGCGACCCTATCTGAAACGCTATTTGAGTGAGAACAAGGGGCAGGTTCCGTCGGCGATCTGGACCGATATTTCGCCAATTTCAGGCCATGCCAAGGAACGAGTCGGCTATCCGACGCAGAAACCTGTCGCGCTACTGGCTCGCATCATCCAAGCAAGCTCCAACACGGGTGATATGGTTCTGGACCCGTTCTGCGGATGCGCCACGGCCTCCATTACGGCTCAGGGTTTACACAGGCAGTGGGTAGGAATCGATATCTCTCCCAAGGCCGCCGATCTAGTTCAACAGAGAATGCATGACGAACTGGGCCTATTTTCCAAGGTCATCCACCGCACGGATACTCCCAAACGCACGGACCTAGGAACGCTCCCTAGGTACAACTCCGATGCCAATCGAAAGGAGATCTGCGGCGATCAGGAAGGTCACTGCAACGGATGTCGGATCCACTTCGAGCTACGCAACTTGGAGGTAGGCCACATCATCTCCAAGGGCAAAGGCGGGACCGATCACATTGGAAACCTGCAACTTCTTTGTGGGAACTGTAATCGGATCAAAGGAGACCGTGGCATGGAGTACCTGAAAGCGAAGCTACAGATATGAGAAAACGACCTGACTATGGAAACGCAACCCCGGAAGACTTGGTGAGAGCTCTTCTGCGCGTGCACCGGAAGACAGCCCGTTATCGGCAATCAGTTCCTGGTACATCAGTTGTTTCCCAGCCAAGCCCCGCACAACCCGTCTCATCTGGTGCAGAGTGTCCAGCTGGCGAAGGTTGTGCTTCCCAGCGAACTCACGAACATAGCGATCCAGATGTTTAGGACTGATCTTGTGAAAGACTCCCGTATGCGCCCTTTTGAGCATAGACCAGAAGCTCTCGACGCCATTGGTATACGCTTTCCCTCGCACATACTCACCAATCGAGTGCTTAACCGTCTCATGATTCGGAAGGGTGTGGTAGGTCAAAGCGTCATCGGTGTAGATTTTGGTTCCCAGCTTGACGTGCTCCATAATGAAAAGGCTCATGGTCTCAGACTTGGTATTGCGGACAACTTGGGCGGAGACTTGATTAGAGGATCGATCTTTGATCCCCGCTACAGCCATTTTGCCAGTCGGTCCACGACCACTCATCTGAGCTCTCTTGGTCTTGTTCATGTTCCTGCGCTTTCCTCCTATGTAGGTCTCATCGACTTCGACCGGGCCGGAGAAAGACGTTCCACCGTTTTTAGTTCTGGTCCAGGCTTCTCGAATTCTGTGGAGCATGAACCATGCAGCGGGTTGACTGACCCCAATGTCGCTCGCCAACTTGGTGGAGGCGATGCTCTTCAAACTGGTCAGTTCCAGATAAATGGCCATAGCCCATTTGTGGAGCGAGAGGTTTGTTTTGGCAATGGGCGTCCCAGTGCGGACCGAGAAATACCGCTCGCAATCTCGGCACCGATACGGCATGGGCTTTCGGTTGGGCACGGTGTAGGTATTGGTGGACCCGCAATGCCCACAACACCTTTCCTCTGGCCACAGTGTCTTTTCAAACCACTCCTCAGCTGCTTTTTCGTTGGGGAACATGTCCATCAAGTGGATAATGTTGAGTTTCCTGCGTTGCCGGTTTCTTGTTTGTTTTCCCATAGGAGTATTGTATGTCAGGAGAAGGGAAAAGTCAAGTAGGTCTTATAATCCCATTTTTTACCACAAAGACACCAAGATGGCACCAAGAGGATTGCTTTGTGAATCTTTGTGTCTTGGTGGTTAACAAGAACTCTTACCACAAAGCCCTGCACCCCTACTCGGACCGAAGCGCAGGCAGCAGCGGAGAGCGCAGGGCTGCAACAGTGGCCAGCAGGGATGAGACCAGGCCCGCGGCCAGCACTGCCAGCAGCAGGCCCAGAGAAAGTCCTGGGAGCTGGCCGCCTCGAGTGGAGAGGGCCGGGGCGATCGCCAGCAGCGCACATGCTGTGCCGGTGACCAGCCCGCAGAAAAGAAGCAGGGCATTTTCGGCCGTCACCATGAGAATCAGATCTGAGGATCGGTAGCCCACGGCGCGCAGCAGGGCCAGTTCCCGCCTTCTTTCCAGGACATTGCGCAGCAAAACCGTTGCCAGCCCGAAAGTTCCCAGTACCAACCCCAGGCCTCCCAGTGTCTGGAAGGTACTCAGGTAGGTATTCTCCACACGGTGAAAGGCGGCGAGACGTTCGCTGGTGGGGACCACGTCAAAGCCAAAATCCGCAAGGCGCTCTTCCAAGATGGCGGCGGCGGCGGAAGATTTTTCGGTTGGCAGGTCGATCAGGAAGAAGCGGTAGCCGGCGGCATGCCGGTCCCGGTCCGAAAAAAGGCGCAAAAAGTTCTCCTCCGACATCAGCAGCTCTCCCTGCAACAGGCTGTCAGCCAGGGCCGCGACCAGTCGCAGCTGCACCGAACGGCCGCTGCTGAGGTAGAGGACAAACTCCTCTCCCAGCTTGAGATGCAAAACATAGGTCATGGACTTGGCGTCCGCGATCACCGGTACCGTGCCCTCCGTCATGGGTCTGTTCAGAAGCAGCCAGGGATTGTCTCTTTCCTGGTCGGTTTCGGCCAGCGAATCCTGGAAGGTGAAACGGCCGCTGGTCAGGAAGCCCGGGGTGGGTGCCAGAATCCTGGGATTACGGGGTTGGTAGAGATTCAAACAGCTCGTGTCATCCCCTGGACGAAGCCGAAATCTCGCAAAAACGACATCTTCAAGAAGCTGGGAGTCGGACTCCCAATCCAGGTTCAAGGCTTCCCGACCCTGCGCCTGATTGGGATCATGAACCAGTGGAAGACGGGACTCGGCCAGGAGCGGAAAACCTCCACTGCCCGACTTGTTCTCCAAGGAGGCTTCCTGCGCCCCCTGCTTGAAGGCATCTACCGCCACGATGATGAATGTGGCAGATGCGATCAGGGCGATACAGAGAAGGCTTCTTCCTGGACGATGTTCCACATTTCGAAAACCCAGACGGGAAACAGCCCTCCAGCCGCTCTGCTGCAGGGGCCTCGGCTTTGGTCTCCGGAACCAGGAAGCCTGGAAAAAAAGAAGGGAAACCAGCAGTAGCGTGCCGGCACCAAAAAAACCGGCTACCTCACTGATCCAATTCAAGAATGCCGCCAAAAGAAGGAGAAGGCCCAAAAGGCCAAAGATCGGCCCTCCCAAGCCGGACAGCGGAGCAGAGAGAAAGGAAGAGCGGCTGCCATGTGGGCGCTGAATACTCGAAATCTCCCCGGTCAAGAGGCTGCGTGGGGAAGCGGCTGCGAGTGAGCGCAGCGTCCAGGCAATACAGGCCAGGGCGGTCAAAATGCCTACCCCTCCACCAATCGCCAGGACTGTAGAGGTGAGATGCAGCTTCAGCAGCCGGGTTCCCACTGCGTCGACCCACCAGGTGCGCAGCCCCAGCATGATCAGGGCCCCGTAACCCCACGCTCCGAGCATTCCTAAGGCGCTCCCCACGCTTGCCAGCACAGCCCCTTCGCCTAAGAAGAGGGTGCGAATCCGGGCGGGAGGGAAACCAACTGCCCGCAGGACTCCGATCTCACGAAGGCGCTGCTCCACTCCGAGTTTGAAAAACAAACCTGCCAGCAACAGGGCAGAAACCACCAGAAAAAAGCTGAAGTAGAGAAAGTACTCTCCAAAGTCTGTGGCTCCCTGTGAGGCCTCCAGGCCCCGAGCTCTTGCCGGATAAACGGACAGACCCATCCGGGTGGGGTCGAGTGCCGCTCTCAGCCCCTGCCTGAAAGACTCAAGTGCCGAGGGAAGATCCTGCGCACCGTCCGCCGGCGAAAAGATTCGCAGAGAGGTCAATTTTCCAAAGCGGGACCTCCACAGCTCCTGACCCTTCTGGAGGGGGATAAAGGCCTTGGGTGTGGTGCGGTATTGGTCCCAGTACTCCTCATCGCGCCGGCCGATGAGTTGGAGGTCGATGGGAAAGGGGGGATCCCACTCCGCTACACTGTCCGAGTCTGTAATTCCCGGGTATTCGGGCGTCAGATGTGGATCAGCCGCAGGTCCCCGCATGGGGACAATTCCCGCCACCTCAAAATCAGCCGACTCGGTGATCAGGTTTCCCTCCTCCTCCCACAGGTAGTATTCAATGGAAATCTCGTCGCCTGGCTGTGCGCCAAGGCCGCGAGCGGCCCACTCGTTGAGCCACATCGGAGCCCGGGAGAGATGTCCTGGTGTCCTGGTGTCTTTGCGGGTGAAGGTTCCGAAATCTTCCAGTCTTGTGGCCGCGATCAGCGAGTAGGGTATGGAGCGCTCGCCGAAGCGGATCGTGTTGGCGAGATAGGTGAGCACGGGAAGGGTACGCATACCCAACTGGGTCGCCGTGTTTTGAGCGCGCTTTGCAAGAGTGTCGTCGACTACCGCCCGCCCGCTTTCCAGTAAGAAACAGTTTTGCCTCTCCAACAAGCGCAGCCTGATCCCCAAATCTTCCAGTTGGACCGTCTCTTTCAAAAAGGTTTCCAGCGCAGCGGAACCCGACTGGGAATCTTCTAGAGTGGAAGCCGGGGTCCGTTCGGAAACCAGAATGGTATTGACCTTGCCTGGCTGTTCCAGGCTTTGCTGCAGCTGTTGAAGTGAAACGAATAAGGCTCGAACAGCGGCCTGGTCCAGACGGGTGGAAAACTCACCGAGGGCCGAAGCGGACAGCGATTCACGCGCTGTCAAACGCATGGTGCGCCCCATCTCTTCTCTTCGACCATGCAGCGACTCCACTTGGATCTGGGAAGGCTTCTCTACACGAACCAGCAGAGAATCGCCTGGCGCGCTTCCTAATTCCTGAGCCAGGCTCGGGCTCAGAAGGACCTGCCCATGATGGAGGGCTCTGGGTTCACGTCCATGGAAATTCCAGAAGCGATGGTCTATTCCGTAGAGCTGGACATTGGAGGCTCGGCGGCCACTTTCCTGGTGAATGACAAAGGCCTCCAGTGCGAGAATCGGGCAGGCCGCGCCGAACTGCTCATCGAAGTGATGAGATGATTGCAGTTGCTCGGCCAGTTCTTCTCGAAAGAAAGCAGCGGCCGAGATCAGATATCCCGTATTTCCCACTCGAAGGAGGAACAGATCACGCAGACTGGCTTGCACGGAATGCCCCACTAGCAGCGCACCTGTAAGGACAGCCACAGCCGTGGCCACTCCCAGGACGACGGCCAGATGGGTACGCCAGTAGTAGAGTAAGTTGCGCCTGATGAGCCGCAGAGTTCGCATCAGAGTGGTTGCAGACGCCCGTCGATCAGTTCCCGGCGAGCTGGAAAGCGGGCGGCCAATTCTGCGCTGTGCGTGACCGCGACCAGAATGGTTTCCTGGCGGCGGTGCAGATCGAACAGAAGCGACGTCACCTTCTCGGCTGAGTGGCGGTCCAGATTGCCCGTAGGCTCATCACAGAGGAGCAGAAGGGGCTCTCTGATGAGCGCCCGAGCCAGCGCAACGCGCTGTTTCTCTCCACCGGAGAGTTGGGAGGGTCGCTGACTGAGCCTGGGAGTCAGACCGACCTGGTCAAGCAGGGAGCGCGCTCGTTCCAGGTAGTTGTTCCTCGAGGTCGAGACCAGGGTCGGGGCCAGAACATTCTCCAGAACCGAGCATTGAGGGAGCAGGCAATGATCCTGGAAAACAAACCCCACTTTTTCACCTCTGAAAGCCGCCAGCTTGTTTTCTTTCAGTTGGAACGGGTCTTGCCCATCTAACCGGACTGTCCCTTTCGAAGGGAGTTCCAGCGCGCCCAGGATATACAATAGGGTACTCTTGCCGCAGCCTGAGGGCCCCATGATCGAGACTGCGTCACCACGGACCAAAGAAAGAGAGACCCCTGAGAGTACGGGGAAGGGCCCATGGGGAGTCGGGTATTCCTTGCTGAGGGCTGTAACTTCTAGCAACTTCGCTCTGGGTTCCTTTGTGTCTTAGTGGTTTCCGTTTTTTACCACAAAGACACTAAGACACCAAGCCAGAGTAGACTTCAAAGGCGCGGTCGGCCATGTTTGTGACGCCGTAATGGCGGCGGACTCCCTGAAAGCCTTTGAGACCCAGTTCTTTTCCCAGGGCGGGACTCTTCCAAATGGAGAGAATACCCTCTGCCAGACTCTGGGGATTATTCGGTTCGACAAGCAATCCTCCCGAAGTTCTCCGGATCATTTCCGGGAAGGCTCCACGGCGAGGCTGCACAACCGGCACCCCAACCGCCATTGCCTCGAGCAGAAACATTCCTTTCGGGTCGTCATAAGTAGCCGGGACAGAGAGAACATCGAGCGTCTGCAGGAATTCGATTTTTTCTTGCCGGTTCAGCTCTCCTCGATAATGAAACTCGTCGGCCAGACCCCAACCTTTCATTTGTTCCTGGATGCCTTTCAGGTAGGTGCGGTGCTCGCTCGCCAGGTAGCCTCCTACTTCAAGCCGGGCCTTCGGAAAGTGATGATCGTGACGTAAGCATCTATAGGTTTCGCATAACAGGTGTAAGCCTTTTTCGGGCGACACCCTTGCGAAGAAACCAATTGTGAACAGGTCGGATCGAGAACGGGGGCTGTCCGGATAGCCTTCCAGGTTGATGCCGAGGGGCACAAGCCGGATCTTTCGGGCAGGGATTCCGAGATAACCCGACATAAAGTCAGCGTAATACTCGCTCACCGCTTCGAAAGCATCCACAGATTCGATATGGGCTCGAATCAAGTCCAGCGATTCGTCCCTGTACGGTTCGGGTAGTCCCTGCAGGAATGAATCTTCTCCCTGGAGGGTGCAGCAGATCGGTCGTTCGAGTGTTTCTTTGATGGGTCTGGCAAGCCCGATGAGGAGAGAGTTAGGCAGAGTAACCACGTCGGGAGGGGGCTGCTCCTGCAGCCAGTGAAGAAATTTTTGAAACTCCTTATGCAGCAGACCCTCTTTCCCCTGCAGCATGGAGACGGTCAGTTGGCCCAGCTGCAGCGGATCTGTCTGGATTCCAAGACTGGAAGCAGCCCTTAGCACCGAGGGAGCGTCCCACAGCCCATCGAGCAGCCATGGCGTCTTGCGGAAAAGAAGCAGGTGCTGTTGAAGATAGATACTGACCCCGCCGAAGAAGACTCGATGTTCGCTGACGTTGGATTCATCAGTCCTGGTGGGAGTGTAAAGGGGCAGTAGGGTGACTTCATGACCTCGGGAGATCAATTCCGCTGCCAGCGCATTATCCCTAAAACAGCTCCCGCAGTACATGTCGGCTGCACCCGCGGTAATGGAAAGGATCCTCATGATTTTGCCTTGCTATCTTTGTCTCTTGGTGTCTTTGTGGTAAAAACTTTAAACTACTCAGGCCCAAGGGGGAAGGGATATGGCAAACGAATCGGCATTTGAGATGACGACGTCGAGCATTCGGTTTGGCCCGGGTGTCACGCGGGAGGTGGGGATGGATTTGGCGGAGATGGGGGTCAAACGAGTGATGGTTTTGACCGAACCACAGCTGAACAAGCTGCCTCCAGTGGCTACGGTGCTCAAGTCATTATCTGGAGAGAACGTCAAATTTTCACTCTTTGGCCGAGTGCGAATCGAGCCAACGGACAGTTCCTTTCAGGAAGCGATCGAATTTGCCAAGTCGGATTCATTCGATGCCTTTGTTGCGGTGGGTGGCGGCTCAACCATGGACACTGCTAAGGCCGCAGATCTCTATTCCACCTACCCCGCGGATTTCCTGCATTATGTCAATCCCCCCATCGGGAAGGGATTTCCCGTGCCCGGTCCCATCAAACCGTTGATCGCGATTCCGACCACGGCGGGCACAGGCAGCGAAACAACGGGAGTGGCGATTTTCGACCTGGTCAGGATGCACTCCAAGACGGGTATCGCTCATCGGAGACTGAAACCTAACTTGGGCGTCATTGATCCGGAGAATACCCGTACTCTCCCTGCTCAAGTGGTCGCCTCAGCCGGGTTGGACGTGCTCAGTCATGCATTGGAGTCGTACACGGCCATGCCTTACACTCGGCGTCCTTCGCCGGAGCGGCCGGTGCTGCGCCCCGCCTATCAGGGTTCCAATCCGATCAGCGACATGTGGTCGCTGGAGGCCCTGCGCATCGTATCGCAGTATCTGCCGAGGGCTGCAGCGGATCCATCCGACGACGAGGCTCGTTCCTCCATGCTGCTTGCTGCCTCCTATGCAGGGGTGGGATTCGGGAACTCCGGCGTTCACCTTCCTCATGGGATGTCGTATCCCGTTTCCGGTAGGGTCCGGAACTTTCAAATGAAAGGCTATCCAACGGATCGGCCCCTGGTGCCGCATGGAATCTCGGTAATTCTGAATGCCCCGGCGGTCTTTCGCTTTACTGCATCCGCCAATGCCGAGCGCCACCTCAGGGCTGCAGAGATCCTGGGGGCTGATGTTGCCACGGTAAAGCTGGCGGACGCGGGTAAGGTCTTGGCCGATCAAATCATACGGCTGATGCGGCTCCTGAAGGTTCCCAACGGGCTACGTGCAGTGGGATACGGTGAGGCGGATATTCCTGACCTGGTCAAAGGCACTTTGCCCCAGCATCGGGTCACCAAGCTGTCTCCTCGTGCCGCGGGGGAGGAAGAATTGGCGCATCTTTTTGAAGACGCTCTGGAGTATTGGTAGGAAATGGTTCCCATTCAAATTTCGGGGTCAGACCCCCGAAGGCAGCAATTGCGCACCTTCAGACCTGGCCACGTAGGTTGCGGCCGTAATGTCTCCTACCACGTTGAGGGTAGTGCGGCACATGTCGAGGATGCGATCAATACCGATAATGATGGCAATAAGCTCCGGATTGATACCCACGGTGGCCAAAACAACCATGATAAAGGGGAGGGAACCTGACGGCACACCCGCGGTTCCGTTCTGATTCGCGGTTGCGCCTACGGTAAGAACGAAAGAATTGATCCCTCGCGGAACACCCAAATTCTCTTCGGAGACTCGCAGGGCAGTGGGCAAGGTTGCGTTGGAGGAGCTGGTGGAGAAGGCGGTCACGATGACGGTTTTTACACGGCGAAAAAATTCGGGCGGGGAAATTCTGGAAAGGAATTTTACCGAGAGGGAATAGACCACAATCATGTGAATGCCCAGGCCTACCAGAACGGTTCCCACGAACCAGCCGAGACTCATCAGAAAAGTGAAGCCGAAACGAGCGGTCATGGTAAAGAGCAGGCAAGCTACGGCTACCGGTGCAAATCTCATGATGATGCCGATGATCTTTGCCACCGCTTCGTAGACGCTTGTGAAGAAGCTCAGCACCGGCTCCGCGCTTGACTTGTGGATCCGTGTGAGCGCCAGACTGTTAGCGATCACGAGGATCTGAACTTTTCTGAACACACGCCGGGTGGCGAACCTCGATCAACGGGTTTTTCCATGGGGTGCCCCTCCTTGGGCTTGTGATGGGCGCGTGGTTTGCGTTCGAGATACTGAGCGTAACCGTGGGGGAGCGGATACTGAAGCAACTCTTCGACAATGGGGAGGAAGTAGTAAAGGGAGCGAATGGGAGAAAGTCGAGGAAGCGCTGGGTCTCGGAAAAGACGGCGGCTGGTCGCCACCAGGAAGGCATCCTGGACGGTGGCCAGAGGGATAGCGCGGTCATAGAAGTGAGCGGCGAGTCGCCGATCCGGCGGGCGTGCTCGAGTGGGCGTATGGGGAAGTTCGAGATAATCCGCCAAGAGGGTCTGGATATGAGCGCGACGCTGGACGGGAGTGCTCATCTTGTTTTCTTGCGACGGGCGGCCGCTTCCTGCTCGCTTTCCCGCACGCGGTAGCTTTGCCCCTCCATCACAGTGACGTCAGCATGGTGGGTGAGACGGTCCAGAAGCGCAATCAAGCAGCCGGATTGGGGAAAGACGCTATTCCACTCCTTAAAGGCTTTGTTGGAGGTCAGCACGAGCGACCGGCACTCATAGCGCCGGTTGACGATTTCATGGAGCAGGTCGGCGGCCTCACTGTCGTAGGTGAGACAGCCGACTTCATCGAGGTAGAGCACCTGCGGGCGCGCGTATTTTTTCAGCTTGCGGCGCTGCAGTTCCGGCGCCTCCGATTGCAGGTCGTCGAGAATCTCCGAGGCGGTTCGAAAGAGCACAGAGTAGCCGGCCAGGACGGACTGGTAAGCCAGATTCTTGATGATCATGGTTTTTCCCAGGCCGTTGGTACCCAGTAAGACGAGGTTGCGGCCTTCCTGGATAAAGTCCAGGGTAAAGGCGCGCTCAATGGCTTCCCGGTCGATCCGGGTCGGCCAGTTCCAGTCAAAGTCATCCATCGGCTTGAAGCGGCCGATCTTGGCCAGGCGCAGACGCCGCTTGAGACTGCGTTGGGCTCGCTCCTCATGCTCCCGACGAGCCAGTTCCTCCAAGATCTGACGGGGGGACCAGCGCCCCTTGGTGGCGCGGGCCAGAAAATCCTCCAGCTCACCGGCGAGCGTCACCAGACCGGTCTTGTGCAAAAGCTGCATCAGATCAGGATTCGTCGTCATCGGAAGCCAGTTCGTCATAGGTCTCCGGGTTATGGGATTGGACATAGAGGTCCTCCAGTTCGGGACGCTGGCGCAACTCAATGGGTAGAGGCGCCTTTCGCCCCTGAGCGCGCTGGCGCCGGCCCAGCAGAAAGGCCACCGAGGCGGCGCGGGGGGTGCCCCGTTGCAGGGCTTCACGCACCGCCGCCTGCAGCTCTTCGGCCCCATAGAGATCCAAGAGTTCCACCAGCTTGGCCGTCTGGCGGCCGGTGGGCTCTCCGCGCTGAAAGGCCTCGTCCAGCAAGGTTTCCGTTTCCGGAACGGCGGCCAGCAGTCGGCCACCGGGGGTGGCCCCCAGCGCCTGGCGTTTTTCCGCCAGCAGCGCTTCCTGGTGAGCCGGATCGGTGCGGACGTCGTGGCGGTCATAGGAGCGGAGATGGCGGGCGATCTCGGTGCTTCCGTCCAAAATGCGCACCGTCTGCTCGGAGGCCACCAGTGTCAGGGGCCGGCCCACGGCCGAAGGCGGGATCGAATAGTCGTTTAAATCAAAACGGATGTAGATGGTTTTGCGGGAGCGGACCGGCAGAACCAGATCGGTTTCCAGGCGATGAGCCGGCAAGGGAAGAAGGAAGGCTTTTTCTTCTTCCCACACTTCCTCGACGGTGCGCCCATCGCCGCCGGGCCAGGGCCGACGATGCGCTACCTGGTCGCGCCAGAGGAGCGCTTGACGGTTGAAGTCTGAGAGCGTGCTAAAGGGACGGGCGGCGAAGAAGGAATGGCGCACATAGGAGATGGCTCTTTCGACGCGCCCTTTCTCGGAAGCCCGGTAGGGGTGGCAGGGGCGTGGACAACCGATGTCTTCGAAGGCGTGGATGTGAGCGCGCAGGAAGTTTTCCATTTGCTGGTCAAAACAAAACTCCAGAAACAGCGCCCGCGAATAGGAGGGGGTGAACACAAAGCAGGACAGGATGCGCTCGGCACGGCCCACCCGGACTTTACCGAAGTGCGCCCAGTCGGCTTGACCCGCCTCCCCCGGGAAGGTCCGCAGACGCAGGAAGGCCTCCCGAGGGGTGGGGCGCAGCGTGGCCACCACGCGCCGCAACTGCACGACCGAGCCCGTGTAGCCCCGGGCGCGCAGCATCTCGAACAGACGCGTGACACGAAGCCGAGGGTAGCGCTCCAGGGTCTCTCGGATAAAGGGAAGGTAGGGATCGGTCAGACGGGGCCGTTCCATCTTCTGGCGATTGAAGCGATCGGTCTGGAGAGCCTGGCGCACGGTCTCCCAGTGAAGCCCCAAGTGATCAGCAATGGTCCCGATCTTCCAATGTTCGGCATGGAAAAGATGGCGGATTCGGGCGAGCAGTTCTCGATCGATCATGCTTCACCCTCCTTCCCGAAACAGATGGATCCAGTGGCCGGACCGACCACACACGACACAGCGAACCCGAAAACGGCGGGGACGCTCCCCATGGGATGGGACATGGCGCTCCTTTCGAGGCTCCCCCTCCTTTCCCGGCAGGGAGAACTGGAGGGAGGCTACGGCAGCCATGCTGACGAAGATGCGATCCTCGCGTCTACCTTGATCCGTCACGCGCTCCGGCCGCCGCCGATACGCGCGCTGACGGTCTCGATGATCCAGTCGCCCCCCGGGGGACTGTTGATGCCGCCGATTGGCTTCCCGGCACTGCTGGCGGCGCGCTTGTTGCCGACAGCGCACACTGCAATAGCGATGGCCTCGGCCGCAACGGCGACAGATCCAAAACAGTGCACCGCAGCCTGCAGCGCGGCACGAGCGGAGGCGGAAAACAACCAGCGGATCGGCCATAGTCCAGTCCCGGCGGAACTGGACAACAGCCCAGGATCATGACAGGCTACAATGAAGTCTGCGGTGGTTCTCCACTTGTAACGGGGTTGCCACAACCGGACCTCGATTCTCGGTCAAAGGGTCGAGGTCCTTTCCACCTTTGGCCCCCAGACACTACACCAACTGTTCAGGAAAAATGGCCCCGCGCTTTTCAAGCGCGGATGATGAAACACGCACCTGCGGTGCGGATGATGTTGAGTTAACTACCGGCGGGTGTCCAAAAAACTACGGTTCTCAGTGAGCATTAACAGGGGGCGGGCAGCGGGACATCTACAACGTCCTCAGGGTTCCACTGGAAGTCATGAAACCGATCAAGACCTGGCACGCAGCGGCCAATTTATAGTGACTGAAAAAAATCGCAACCCAGCATTAACAAAGGATTTTGCTCAGCGGAGTGCGGAAGTTAGGCTAGGAAACGACAAGCAACGAACGACGTTACCCGTGGTTTTCAGTCCCAGACAGTCTCAAACAGACTCATCAGGTTCTCACCCATGATCTTCTTGATCTCAGACTCTGAGTAGCCTCTTGAAAGGAGGGTCCTTGTAATATTGGGAAACTCCGCGGACGACCGAATACCTTCGGGATTTACGATCGGATAATCCTCCTCTGCGATCGGACCTTTTCGGCTCTTGCCGACGAGAACCCATGTAAAGAAGGATTCCGGCTGACCTTCTGTGAAATCGGTCCCGATCGAAACGTGATCGACCCCCACGACCTTCACCAGGTAATCGATCACATCCACAAAGTCCTCCAGGGTCGCCTTGGACCCGGCCGCCAGAAAGGGAGGAAAGATGTTGGCCCCGACGACACCCCCCTTCTCGGCCAGTGCGATGAGCTGTTCATCCGTCTTGTTGCGGCGGTGGTCGCACAGGGCGTGCGGATTGGCGTGGGTAAACGCGACCGGTTTCTCCGATGCCTCGATCGCGTCCATCGTCGTTTTGTAGCCGACGTGAGAAAGGTCGATCAGCATGCCGAGACGGTTCATCTCTTCGACCACCTCCAAACCGAAGCGGCTCAACCCAGCATCGGTCCTCTCCAGACATCCATCGCCTACATAATTTCGCTCCATGTACGTCAGTTGAATCACCCAAACTCCGAGCGCCTTGAAGATAGAGAGCAGACGAGAGTCGTGTTCGATGGGTGCGGTGTCCTGAAAACCTAAGATGATCCCGACCTTTCCCGCCTTTTTGGCCAGTCTGATGTCGTCTACGGTCTTCACCGGCGTGATCAGTGAACCGTACGCCTCGAACATCCCGGTCCATTCGTCGATTCTTTCGACCGTCTCTCTGAAATTTTCGTGTATGGCCACCGTGGCGTTGATCGCCGTCAACCCACCCTCGACGAGATTACGAAATACGGCTTCTCCCCATCGGCTGATCTGCAGTCCGTCGATGACGATAGACGCGGCATGCAATGATGCGCTTCGATCTTCGGCCACCCCTCTTTACCTTTCCGCACTTTCCCGGAACCGAGGTGCAGCGCCTGCAATGAAATCGGTTGTCATCAGTTCATCTTTCTCCTGCTTGCCCTTACGACACAGTCTACTTTTGGACGATCAACTTCTCCAGCTTCTCTTCATAACTTTTTCTTTGTTGGGTCTGCAGATGTTCCAGGAGTCAACGGATCTCGGAGTCCTGAAGTGAGATCTTGATCAGTTTCTTAGCCCCTTTCTCTCGGCTATATGCTACGATCATGAAAGTGACGAGGCTCTCACGCGCCTCATCGGCTCGTTACACGATCTCCATGAATGGTATAGACATCAAGAGTGTGCGAATCCGGGAAAGACGCGAGTAACTACGGGAAAGACAAAAGTAAGAAAAGCACTCTTAGATTCCTTGAAAACGAGGCGTAGACAATGAAAGAACCGGTCGAGGTTGGCGTGGATTTTGAGGCGGCGCTGGCTCATCTCAACGAGCATGGCTACGTGGTTTTGAAAAACGTTCTCCCTGCGGAGAAGGTAGTGGCTCTTCGGGAAGCGGTGGATACCCTTTTTGCCCAGGAAAAGGAGAATCCCTTCGATCCGGGAGATACTGCTTCGGCTCCCGAGGACGCCGAGATGGAAGCCTACCTGGCCGAGAGTTATCCGGTAAGCGAAGCGGAACTGGCCCGGTTGATGCGCCGCGTCCGCCATACGCGATTTCTCAACCACGGCACACCCTGGCCGGTGGCGCCGCAAGACGTCCTCAAGCTCTTCCTGCACCTGCCCACGCTCTTTGACCAGGACCGGTCTCAGCGGATCTGGAACCTGCCTGCCAAGGGAGACATTTTCCCGGAGTTGATCGAGAATCTGACGGTGCTGCACCTGGTGCGGGCCGTGCTGGGCCAGGACTGTGTCCTGTCCGAATGCAGCGCTACCAGTGTGGGTCCCCACACCGAAGGGGGGGCCTGGCACCAGGACGTGCCTCTGGGGCAATTGCCGGAGCCGCTGCCCGATTTCCCGCTGTGCACGCAGAACGCCTTCATGCTGGATCATTTCACCGAGGAAAATGGCGCCACCCGATTGGTGCCGGGTAGTCACAAGACGCGTAGAAAACCCGGATGGCAAAAACATGGCGACCAGCAGGTGAATGAAATCGCCCTGACGGGAGGGGCCGGGTCCCTGGCCCTCTGGTTATCGAACACCTGGCATCGGCACGGGCCTAATTCTACGGACGGGCCTCGCCGCGCGGTGCTGTCGTACTACTGCCGCTCCTGGATCAAGCCCTTTACAGATTTTAGGGCACTGATAGCGCCGGAACAGGTCTCCCGTTACTCCCCTCTGGCCCGCTACCTGATGGGGTTCTCCTCCAATCCCCCCATTCGGGGCTAGCCTTAAGCCCAATACGCAGGGCCGGGTTTTTGGTAGATGAGCACCTTTTGCAGAAAATGGATGGCCTTCTTGAGGCCTTCATCTGCGGACATCAGGGTGTCCTCGTGCTCAATGCTCACAACGCCGTTGTAGCCCACCATCTGCAGTTGACTGATAATATTGTTCCAGGTCAGTTCGTCGTGCCCATGCCCGACCGTGCGGAACACCCAGGCGCGATTCGATTCCTCGGTAAGAGACTTTACGTCCAGGATGCCGTTCACTGAAGCCACATAGGGATTGACCGCTGAGTCCTTGGCATGGAAGTGGTAAATCACATCGCCTAGCGCTCGGATCACGGCGCCAATGTCTACTCCCTGCCAGAAGAGATGGCTGGGATCCAGGTTGGCGCCCAGGGTTTCTCCAACCGCCTCTCGGAGTTTTAGTAAGGTTTCCACATTGTAGACGGCACAGTTGGGCACCATCTCGATGCCCACGCGGACCCCGCACTCCTGGGCCACCTGAACTGCCCCTTTCCAGTAGGGAATGATTCTTTCCTTCCATTGCCATTCCCAGGCCTGGAAAAAGTCTTCTGGAGGAAGAGGTGCGGTGATCCAGCTGGGAAGCTTCGCGCTCGGATCGCTACCGGGACACCCACTGAGTGTATTTACCTGAGGTACATTCAGTTTCTTCGCCAACTTGCAGCTGTTGAGAAAGTCTTCGTGATGAGCTTCTGCTATTTTCCGGTCCGGATGGAGAGGATTTCCATGGCAGCTCAAGGCGCTAATCACCAAATCGCGATCGGCAACCAGCTTTTTCAGTGAATTCGCCTTGGAATCATCGTTCGCAAATTCTGCTGTCGGAAAATGTGCTGTAGTGAGATAGGCACCGGAGCCGAACTCTACCGCATCCACACCCAGCTCCTTCAGGTAGTCGAGTACCTCTTCCAAAGGCCTGTCACCGAACAAGAGAGTGAGAACTCCAAGTTTCATGGCACCTTCCTAGAATTGATTATTCTGATCAGAAATCCGAACTGACACGTTTCGAGTCTGGGCGGTGGCATAGGGAGCATCCTCTTTATATCTCAACCAATGGATTTTGACAAATCTAGCCAAGGATGTGTCAAGGATTAACGGAGAACGTCTTGAGAAAATTCGTACGTTGGATCTTGCCCAAGTGGTTGCATATAATCTGGAATTGGAAGAAAGCTTAATTGGCCAGGACTCAGTGGCTCGTTCCATAAATGATTTTTTTCACAATCTAAGCCCAACCTGGAGCCTGGAACTCGGACGGAGTACTTAGTAAATCCCAATCGTCAGGTTCGGGTCGCAAAGGAGCACAGTCATGTCAGAATCGATGAGCCGGCGTCAGATGCTGCGTGCGGTGGGCGCTGCCAGTACCGTGATACTGTTGGGGGAAATCCAGCCTGCGCTGGCTGCACCGCCTTTTAAGATGGAATCGGTGACCGTCATCAGCATGAGGCCGCATCTGTACCACGGCTGGCCCACAGTGGCACGCCGCCGCAACGGGGAGCTGCTGGTAGTTTGTTCGGGCGGCCGCGAGGCGCATGTCTGTCCCTTCGGCTGGGTGGAGCTGATGCGCTCCAAGGACGAGGGTCGTACCTGGAGTTGGCCTCGGGTACTGTGGGACAGCGCCATCGATGATCGGGATGCCGGCGTATTGGAAACCGACAGGGGGACCCTCCTGGTGACGACCTTCACCTCATTGGCGTACGAGACGCGACTCGAGCGTGCGGAAAACGCCGAACGCTGGCAGGCTGCGTCGCAGCGCATCGGTGCCGCGCAGCGTGAGGGTGAGTTAGGCAGTTGGATCCTCCGCTCCAGCGACGGCGGTGTGACCTGGTCGGCACCATACCGCTGCCCAGTCAACAGTCCACACGGACCAATTCAGCTTTCCGACGGCCGACTGCTGTATGCAGGCAAGCAGATGTACGGTTTTCCGAATGGACGCATCGGTGTGTGCGAGTCTACCGATGATGGACAAAGTTGGCGCTGGCTGGCTGAGATCCCCAGCCGAGCCGGCGACGGCCACCGTGAATACCACGAACTGCACGCAGTCGAAGCGGCCCAGGACCGGCTCCTTGTCCACATTCGTAACCACAACGACGCCAACCTCGGTGAAACGCTTCAAACGGAATCATCCGACGGCGGCAGGACCTGGTCGTTACCTCACTCGATCGGCGTCTGGGGACTACCGGCTCACTTGCTGCGGCTGAAGGATGGGCGGCTGATTATGACCTATGGCTACCGCCGCAAACCGTTTGGAAATCAGGCCCGTGTCAGTGAAGACCAGGGTAGGACGTGGAGCGAGCCGATGGTCATCTCCGACGACGGCGCGTCCCGTGACCTGGGCTACCCTTCCACCGTGCAGCTCAGCGGTGGCGCTCTCTTGACCGTGTGGTACGAGTTGATGGAGGGGTCGCAGCGCGCCGTGCTGCGTCAGGCGCGGTGGTCGATGGGAAGCTGACGGTCCTAATGTTCATCCCACTTCACCGCAGTGGAAATGGAGGAAACGCTTAATGACGAAACCCACATTCTCTATCTTGGACCACCGAGTCGCTGGTTGGTACTTTCCCTGGATCATGCGAGGCGACACTCCCACTCCCAGTCCTCTCGAGGAGAAGGTTTGTCTCATGAAGGAGATTGGTTACGATGGAGTGGGTACTACCTGGTGGGATCTGGTGGCCTTTTATCAGGAGCGAGGCAACTTGTCACAGCTCAAAGCAATTTCCGATCAGCTCAATTTTCCTTTGACGGCCTATGGCTTTGTCCCGGAAGGCTGGGCTTTTGGCAAAGGAGACCAGAAGAAGAATGCCCTTTCCCTGGCAAGATCTTCTCTGGACCTGGCGCATGCGGCTGGATGCCAAAGTTCTACCTTGATTGGCCCTTTCGACTCCGGAAATCTGCGGGAGGCAGCTACTGCTTTTCGAGAGATCTGCGATTATGCGGAGCAGTTCGGAATGACGCTCGCCCTTGAGTTCATGGGCCCGTCGCCCCGGATCAACAGCGTGAACGTGGCCTGGGAAGTGGTGGAGCTTTCAGGTGCGAAGAATGCGGGAATTGCCATTGACAGCTATCACTTTTTCGCCGGGCCTTCGACTCTGAAGGATTTGGAAGCATTGCCGCTGGAAATGATCTTGGGGGTGCACCTGGCAGACGGTCCGGCAGACCTGAGCGATCCTTCCCTTGATTTTGACCGGAAAATGCCCGGCGAGGGAGAACTGCCCCTTGTTGAGTTGGTACAGACGTTGGCCCAGAAGGGATTCAACAGCTACTGGCACGTGGAATGTATTTGCGGTGCCGATTATGCCTCCGATTTGCGTGCCGTTGCCCAGCGCGCACTCCACTCTACCCGGAAGGTTGTAGAGAAGGGACTGTCCGAGTCCTCCCTTCGCTCCACGATGTGAATCCTGTGGAGCCATCAGATCTTCACGAACTGCTGTCGTTTCGCGATGCGTGATGAGGTATTGGTTCCATCCTACCCGTCACTCCGTGATGCGAATGAACTTTGGACATTTTTGTGAGTTGGCGCCTTCGAGCCAGCTCCGAAGGAGCGACAGGTCGCGACCCGGTGTGAGGCGGGTTGGACCTTTGGACTCTTCAACCTGTCGACTTTCTGAGGAACGGTGGGATAGAATGACCGCGCTGCTCAGAAGTTACTCTCTTCCACTGGAGGTAGGTCCATGAAGCTCGGAATCAACACGTTGTTTCTTCTGCCCTTCGAATTCGAAGAGGGCCTCAAGTTCGCGCACGATCTGGGCGCGGAAATGATCGAGGTCGCCACCATTGGCGAGCCCAGCCGCAAGTATTGCGATACCGAGAAGCTGCTCTCCGACAAGGGCGAGCTCGACCGCTGGCTCGATGTGCTGCGGGAGAACGGTCTCGGGATCAGCGCGCTGACGGCGCACGGGTCGCCGCTGTCTCCCAACAAGGAGGCAGAGGAGGCGTGGGTGCAGCATTTCCGCCGGGTCTGCAAGCTCGCTGAGGCTGCCGGTGTCGACTGCCTGACACTCAACTCAGGCACTCCCGAGGGCGCCCCCGGAGATAAGACTCCCTGCTGGATCGTCGATCCCTCCAACTCCGACAACCGCGCCGTCCTGCGCTGGCAGTGGGAAAAGCGAGTGATTCCTGCCTTCAGCGAGTATGTAGGAATAGCCCGGGACCACGGCTGCAAACTGGCGATCGAACCGTGGATCGGCAACATCGTTTACACCACCATGACCCTGTGGAAGCTTCGCGAGGCTGTGGGTTCAACCATCGGCTGCAACCTGGATCCCTCGCATCTGTTCGTCCAGCAGATTGATGTGCTGGAGACCATCCGCTTCCTGGGCGACGCCCTGCTTCATGTGCACATGAAGGATACCCGTCTGGATGAACGAAACATGAAGCTGCTGGGTACCCTGGACACCACCGTGCCGATGGCGGCCCCTCAGGACCGGGCCTGGACCTGGGGGCTCGTGGGCTGGGGCCATGATGAAAAATTCTGGCGCGACTTCATCACCAACCTGCGCTTCGTCGGCTATCAGGGCGCCTTGTCGGTGGAGATGGAGGTCGACTATGTGGGCGTCATTGACGGGGTAAGAAAAACGTTCGAGTATCTGCGGCCCATGGTCATGGAAGATCCCCCCGCGCCCGGAACGAAATGGTACGAGTTAATGGGCTTTCACGGGATTGTGGAGGATTGAGATGTCGGTGCACGTCGAGTGGGTGGGGCATGCCTGTTTCCGAGCCTGGCGAGATGGCGGCCCGGTCGTCGTGATGGACCCCTTCACCCCGAAGAATCTCTCCCTGTCCGAGGAGGAAACGAGCCTCGATGGGGACACGGTTATCGTCAGCTCCCTCCAGGACAGAGCTCACGGCAACCCTGCTCTTGTAGGAGGCAATCCGAGCGTCATCAATGCCCTGGAAGTGGCTGAGAAGGGGCTCGAAGTGGAGATCGACGGCAGTCCCCTCATCACCCTACCAGCCGCGGAATCACCCGAGCATGAAAGCGGCAAACCGAAGGACAACGCTCTCTATGCCGTCCAGGTCGGTGGGCTATGGATCCTGCACATGGGCGATCTGGGTTTCGGACTGGGCGAAAAGGAGCTCGAGCCCTTCCTCGGTCACTGCGATGTGCTGCTGGCGTTGGTGGGACAGACCAATACCATCCCCTTTCCGGACCTCGACGTGTTGATCGATTATCTCGACCCCAGATGGATCGTGCCCATGCACTTTCGTCTGTGGTGGCCGACCAGGATGCGGCCACTGGCTGAGTTTCTCAATCATCGCCCACAGGATCCGCTGATCTTCGCGCACAGAAGCACTTTCGAGTTTTCTCTCGAAACATCACCCCTGGGAGAAAAGACCATCGTGGTGCTCGAGCCGTCGGCAAGTCCAGTCGAGAAAGGCCGGTTCACATCTGGTCACAGTCCGACAGGAAATGTGGATCAGGATTCCGGGCTGTCCCGAGCGGTGGTGATCGCCTTTACGGAAGGTCCCGCCTATCACAAGGACGGCAGCGTCTACTTCAGCGACATTATAAATAATCGCATTATGAAGTTCTCGAGCGATGGAAAGCTGACGGTGTTTCGCGAGGAGAGCGGCCGAGCCAATGGCAACATGTTCGATCAGCAGGGTCGACTGGTCACCTGCGAGGGTGCCGAGATGGGACCAGGGGGAGGACGCCGGATCACGCGCACCGACCTGTCAACCGGCGAGGTGACCGTCCTGACTGATCGCTATGAGGGCAAGCGATACAACGCCCCAAACGATCTGACCATTGACAATCAGGGGCGCATCTATTTTACCGATCCCCGCTACGGTGACCGATCGATCATGGAGATGAAAGAGGAAGCTGTCTATCGCATCGACCCGGATGGCAATGTTACCCGGGTGGTGGAGCAGCCGGCCATCCAGCAGCCCAACGGCATCGCCCTCAGCCCCGATAACCGGACGCTCTACATCGCCGATCACAACATCAGCCCGGGAGGAAACCGCAGAATTGTGGCCTTTGACCTTGATGACGATCTCACCCCGGGGAACCAGAGACTGGTCTATGATTTCGGAGTGGGACGCTGCGCGGATGGACTTCGCGTCGACGTCGAGGGAAACCTATGGGCCGCCGCGGGAATTGCCCTGCCAAAGCGAGCGGGCGAATCCGCTGCCAACCCGCCCGGGATCTATGTCATTTCTCCTCAGGGCACGTTGCTGGATCTCATATTGATTCCGGAGGACCAGGTGAGCAACATGACCTTTGGGGGACCCGACAAGAAAACTCTGTACGTAACGGCCGGCAAGACGTTGTTCCAGATGCCGATCAATGTGTCGGGGTGGAGTGTGTTTCCGTAACTAGTGTCCTGTCCCATAAATAACACGCCATTTGTTACGGGCGAAGCGGTTCTGATTCGAGGCGCAACGCCTCCTCCTCGCTTCGTGACCTCGGCTCAAAGTTCCCTCCGCAAATGATATGTTATTTCTGGGACAGGACACTCAGCCGTAACTAAAAAAGGTATTTTCGGAGGGGAACCCATTCGAAATCCGAAGCACGAAGCTCGAAACAAATTTGAATTCGTGAAGATAGAAACCGCGGATCACGCGGATCATCACGGATTCGCGCGGATCGACCTCAGTGAATATCCTCCGAGATCCGTGTAATCCGCGGTCTGGATTTCGAAATGAGACGGAAAATCCTGGCGGAATCGATGAAGGGTTTTCAAAGAGCACTTGGGACATAAAGGAGCGATACTCATGCCTGTTCAACTCGAATTCGTCGGCCATGCCTGTTTCCGACTCTGGGAGGACGGTCGGTCGACGATCGTCATGGACCCATTCGGTCATGAGAAATGCGAGCTGGAGGATGATGGCTTCCGCCTGGATGCAGAAACGGTCATCGTTAGCTCGCTCACCGACCCGGCGCACGACAACGTCAAGCTGGCCAAGGGCAATCCTCGCGTGATCAACGCACTGGACGTGGCGACGGGCAAGATTCAGGAATCCGTCAACGGCGAACCGATCTACGCCATCCCGGCCGCGGAGATACCGGACCACCCCGAGGGCACCGACGACAACGCTCTGTATGCCATCAAGGCCGGCGGTCTCTGGTTTAACCATGTCGGAGATCTCGGGTTTGGCCTCAGCAACGAGGAGCTGACGCCATGGTCCGGTCGCTGCGACGTGTTGCTGGTCATCACTGGCCAGAAATATACCATCAAGTATGAAGACATCGACAAGATGATCGACTTTCTCAAGCCGAAATGGGTGGTGCCCATGCACTACTACCTGCCGCCACTGGGGGGCGAGGGAGTTCCTGGAGGAGGCATGGCGCCGGTTGATGAGTTCCTCAACCGTCGCTCGCGGGATCCCGTCATCATCGCCCGCCATCACACGGTTACCTTTCCCCTCACACAGTCAGACGACGGCCGCCCGACCATCGTTGTCCTTGAGCCCTCCGGTTACAAGGCGACGAGCGGCTTTCCCGAGTTCCGGGTCAACCGGCCCTGAGAGGGGAAGGATTCATGGGGACATCAAGCAGTTACGATAGCTGATTTCCCGTCGAGGAGATGGATCATGGCCCGAAAACGCGTCTTTGCTTTCCTTATTGGATGTTTCGCAGTGGTGGGCCTCTCTGTCGATGGTAACTTTGTGCGTGCCAAAGAGCCGTACAGGACGGGGGTGTACGTCAGCGGCCAAGAGGGCTATCACACGTTTCGCATTCCCTCGCTGATCGTCACCAAGAAAGGAACGCTGCTGGCGTTCTGCGAAGGTCGCAAAACCAGTCGCAGGGATCGCGGCTGCTGAAACGCAGCACCGATGGTGGCAGAACGTGGAGCGGTTTGCAGATGGTCTACGAAGAGGGCGGAACGGAGGAGATCACGATTGGCAATGCCTGCCCGGTGATCGACAACGCCACGGGCACGATCTGGTTGACGCTGTGTCGCGATAACGATTACGTGTTGGTGACTTCCAGCAAAGACGACGGCGGCAAGAGTTGGCGACTGGGCGGGTCGCTCGACCGGCATACCGACGAGTGCCAGGTTGTCGAGCTGACAGACGGCTCGCTGATGCTGAACATGCGCAATTACTGGGGACGCGCCGGCGGTGGGCCGGAGCGGGGCGGTATGCGGGCGATTGCGATCAGCAAAGACGGCGGCGAGACGTGGTCGGAGTTGTCGTTCGACGACACGCTGGTCGAGCCCGTGTGTCAGGCCAGTTTTCTTCGCTACAGCGATACTGATTCGGGCGAGAGAAATCTGCTGCTCTTCTCAAATCCCGCCTCGAAGACGAGTCGGCATCGCCTGACGGTGCGGCTCAGTGACAGCGAGGGCAAATCGTGGGCCGTGGCGCGTGTCTTGCGCGAAGGCCCCTCGGCATATTCGTGTTTAACCGTGCTGGCCGACCAGTCGATCGGCTGTCTTTACGAGGGCGGTGAGAAACATCCGTATGAGAAAATGATCTTCGCTCGCTTCGGTCTGGACTGGCTTGAAGGAAAGAAGGATTAGCCTGGATTATGCATAAAGTGTGTACTGAGAAGCAATTGTGGTCGGGTATTTCGTCGAGCAGAGGCTCGTATCCGTTGCAGTGATTCTCTCTCAGAGGATAATAAGTCATGTCTGTAAAGCTTGAGTTCGTGGGCCACGCCTGCTTCCGCATCTGGGAAAATGGCCGTCCCGTCATCATGACGGACCCATTCGCTTATGACACTTTGGAACTGCCGGATCCCGGGACCCGCTTCGAGACGGATACGGTGATTGTCAGCTCATTGACGGACCCTGCCCATGACAACGTCGCACTTGCCAAAGGCAGTCCCCGCGTCATTAATGCGCTCGATGTCGCGCTGGGCAAGGACGATTCGACGATCGGCGCCGAGCCGATTGTCACGCTGGCGGTAGCCGAAGATCCCGACCATACCCTGCACGCTCCCATGGATAACGCCATGTACGCCTTTAACGTCGGCGGTCTCTGGTTCTATCACATGGGCGACCTCGGCTACGCTGTGACGCCCGAGCAGCTGGCGCCTTTCAAGGATCATTGTGAAGTGATGATTCCACTGACCGGTGAGAAGTTCACGCCCAAGCACGAGGAGCTCGATCTCATGATCGATTTTCTCAAGCCGAGGTGGATCGTGCCCATGCACTATGCCATTCCGCCGGTCATCTTCGATATGATGCCGATTGACAAATTCCTAGCGCATCGATCGCAAGATCCTGTGTTGATGGTGCGCCACCACACGGTCGAGTTTCCGCTGCCGACGCCGAAATCGGATCGGCCCACCATTGTTGTGCTGGACCCGTCTGGTTACCAGCGCACGGATGGGTGAAAGAGAATGATGGGCTCGTTCGGTCCCTCTCATAGAGTGGTATCTCCTTATTTTACATTACTGTGCTGCTACTATCGTAGGTGCTCTTTCTTCCTTCCATCTTCCAGCAGGCTGGGAGAACCCGCGTGCTCCCACCAGCGCTCGCCGGGTGCCGGCGCATCTTCCAAGAGCAGCGGTTTCAGAAACGCAATGGACTTCTCGACGCCGTCCTGGACCTGCAGGTATGCGCACTCCATCTCGACCGACAGGGCCCCCTCGTAACCCACAAAGCGCAGATTCGTGATGAATTCACGCCAGAACCGTTCACCGTGGCCCCATCCGATCACGGCAAAATGCCAGGTGCGCTTCTCGGGCTCGATGTGTGGCGATAGGTCCAGCCATCCCTGCTGCCTTACCTTCCGCGGATCGATGCGGGTGTCCTTGATGTGAACGTGGTAGATCGCATCCGCCATAAACAGGATCGCTTCATTCGGGTCAATCTGCTGTGCCAATAGGTGAGACGGATCCAGGTTGCAACCGATTACCGGGCCAATTGCCTGGCGCAGTTTCATCAGGGTCTGTGGCGTGTAGATCACTTCGCCAATCTGCGGCTCGATGGCCAACAGGCAACCGTGGTCCTGGGCAATCCTGGCGTGCTCGCGCCAGAACGGGATCACCCGCTCTTCCCACTGCCAGCGCAAGATACTGCGATTGTGCGGCTTGAAAGAATCAACCACCCAGCACGGGGCCGTGTCACCCGGTGCGCCTTCCGGGATACCCGAGTTCGTCGTCAATCGATCCACGGTGGCGGCCTCCGCCAGCCTGCAGATCTGGCGAAAGCGCCGGGAGTATGCATCGGACACTTCCTTGTCAGGCGACAGCGGTTCCCCGTGTGCGCAGAACCCACTGACCTTGAGACCGTGTCGCTCGAGCGCATCCAGCCAACGGTCGAGCTCTCCCTGGTGGGCAAGAAGCTTGTCGGGATCGCAGTACCTGCTGCTCGGCCCGCCGATACAGGCCATCTCGATCACCTCCACCCCGAGATCTTGCGCATAACGCAGGCCTTCTTCAAATTCAAGGTTGGGGAGGAATAGCGAGTTCAACCCTAGTTTCATGTCTGTCCTCCTATCCTGATTGCATTGTGTCCCGAAACCGGCTCAGCGAGTCAGCCAGCATCCGGCGTTTCGTTGCCACGATCGATCATGAGCTTACACCTTCCAACAGCCGGCGCAAATACTCGATATTGCGCGGTAACGCGATGCGCGGATCTTCCTCCCCTTTGTACTCAATTAACCAGAGACCGTCGTAGCCCAGCCGATCAAGCTCGGCCAGGATGGGCGGAAAGTCCACAACGTCATCTTCGAGATCCGTACCGGTGTAGAGCTGTCCACTGACGGAGGCCAGGGTACGTTCACAGTGCTCATCGGGGGCGAGAGGCCGGCTGTTCTTGAGGTGGACATGTACGATGTAGGGCATCATGTCATGGAGCGTGTCCAGCGGGTCCTCCTCGACGAAGAGCGCCGCGCTGGTGTCGTAGACCAGTCGAAAGGCCGGTGAGTCGACTTCGGCGCAGATGTCGCGGCAATCAGCTCCCCGGCCCATGAATGGGCGACATGGTGGATAGTCGATGTTCTCTGCCAAGAGAGTCACGCCTATCGACTGGGCGCGCTCGGCGCACTGGCGGAGCCCCTCGATGAGCCAGTCACGCTGTTGGTGCTGTGGCACGTCGTCCTTTACGAGCGCCGGGACGATCATAGCAAGTGGCGCGCCCAGTTCAGCGGTCCGATCGAGCTTTGAGAAAACCTTATCGATGGCAGACTGGCGGTCGGATGGTGGCAGGACCAAGTCCGTGAAGAATGTGTAGGAGACGATCGGCAAGCCGGCGTCCGCCGCAAGTCGTCTCACATACGCGGGCGAACAGTCTTCCCAGTACGTATGGATCTCAATGCCGTCAATATCCAGTGTTCCATAGAGCTCAATCACCTCTTCGCGGCTGAGAAAGCCGGGTCTGGATCTGGGATCCAGATAGCGATCCTTCAAGGCCCAATCCGCATTGTAGTCCAACATTGTAATGCGTCTGGACATGCCAGGAGATCCTTTCCGGACGGAACCCGTCTCCTTCCTTCGAAGGAGTGGGGTTGAAGTCCACCTCCTGCCAAGCCTTGAGCCCCTAAGGCAATGCAAATTCCTGATAGGGTCGCCGGCAGGAGGGGCCGTCACTGACCCACATCTTCCGCTCCTCGAGATCCATGACGATTGAGCATAGGGTCTGAAACCAGTTTGTGGTCTCTCGAGACCCCCCCTCTTCGGGGATAGAACAGATGGAATCTTCCCCAGCGTGGCGGTCCGCCAGCCACTCCTGAACCGTTTTCGGCGCAACGGCCGTTGGCAACCGTGTGAGCTCATCCCACCGCTGTCCCCGCAGCAGGCTGTTTTTGAATGTGCAGGGCTCATCGCTTTCCAAGCAGTGATTGGTGTGCCAGTAGAGATCCTTCGGGCCGAGGTCCCGCCGCACCATCCCTTTCGGAGTGGCTTCGACGCTGGCACCATGTCCTCCGGCAACCGCGGGAAGGATGTTGCAGGTAGCGCGCGGGGCAAACTGATCGAGGACCTGGAGGGCCCCGTCAAGGCTATCGTGTTCCAGGATCGCACGCAGCAGGACAACAAACAGGTTGTCGCCGACGCTCTCTTTTTCACTGCACTGCAAACCGGCCTCAATCGCTCCCAGGCCGTGCTCGTTGAGTCCATACTTGCCGGGTTGTGCACACTCGGTCACTACCATGTGATCGGGCAGGTCGTCGCAACGGGCTAGCAAGAGAGCCCGGAAGTCCATCACCTCGGGACGCCAGTCCCAGTTTTGGGCGATCAGCGTATGGCCGCTCCGGGAGCGCTCAGGACCCACAAAGAGGTTCGAGCACTCCGCCAGATCCACCTCTTCAAAAGTGATCTCGTAGCGCGCCGAACAGGCAAAAATGTCCTCCAAGGTCTGGCCCGAGCCCTCCGCGATGCCTTCGTATTCCGCCATCAGCTTATCGCTCACACGAGCCGTGGGCTCGATGAACTTCGCCGCGCGTCGGCGTACTTCCTTCGCATCGAGCCCGAGATGTGTTTGAAAGAAGGAAAAGTAAAAGTCGACTGCAGTTTGGATGGGCTGCTTCAACTGGCGGCCGTGCTGCAAGCCGCGCCGGCGGCTATTCCCGGTTAACTCGAGGAAATAGAGTTCGCCCGGCATGACACACCTTTTGTCCCGCTATTCTTGTATGGCTCTCTGCGTATCTCCGGCACCAAAAGGGTATCGAATCAGGGGCCGGTACAAAAGAGCCAAGTCCCCTCGCTGGATAGAATAGCAGATCTCCAGGAATGCAGGTATGATCATCCATCGAGTCAACATTCTGACAGGGTGAGTTTTGTGACCGAAAGTTTCGGGATCCATCAGGTTCGAATCGTAGATGTGGTCAGAGGAGTGATCCACGCGCATCGATCCGTGACCGTGCGGGACGGAAATATTCAGGAAATTCTTCCTGCCCAGCAGGAAATTCCCGGCAAGCAGATGGATGGCTTGGACCGATATCTCGCTCCCGGGTTGATCGACGGTCATGCCCATTTTTTCCTCGATGGCAGTTCCGATCCCCGGGGTCACTTTATCGAGAGCGACGACACGGTTCGCATGAACGTCGCGCGGCGAAATGCTCAGAGAGCCATTGCGGCGGGGATTACCACGATTCGCGATTGCGGAGCGCCTGCGCCATTGATGTGGCGGTTGCAGAAGGAGGTGGAAAAGGGTGAGACGCCGGGACCTCACATCCAAAGTTGTGGTGCTCCGTTGATGCGGATCGGCGGACATTGCCACTTTTTCGGCGGCGAGGTTTCGACAGTGCACCAAGTCCGGCCTATGGTCGAGCAGCAGCTGGAAAGCGGCGCCGAATTCGTCAAGTTGATGGCCTCGGGGGGCGGTTTGACCCCAGGTACAAACCCGGGCGAGGCCGACCTTCCTCTCGAAATCATGCGAGCGGCTTGTGAAGTGGCCCACCATCACGGGGTTCCCATCACCGCCCACTGCCATGCGACTGAAAGCATCAACCGAGCCATGGAAGCCGGCCTGGACATGATCGAGCATGCCAGCTTTGTTGAACCGGACGGACGGTACGTTTATAACGAGATCATCGCCAGGTCGATTGTCGATCGAAACATTGTGGTGGGGCCAACGGTGATTTCAGCTCTGCTCACGGCCAAGCGCTTCCGTGATTCCGGCAGGCCTCACAATCCTCAGGATCCAGCGGCGATCGAGCGCCTGGAAGGACGGCTTACCAATACCGGTTGCTTTTATCGGTTGGGGATGAAGATTCTGGGTGGAACTGACTGCGGAGCCACCGATACCGCATTCGATTCACTGGTCGATGAACTCCTGGCCTACATTCGAGCCGGGATGTCGAATGCCGAGGCATTGCGAACGGCCACCTGTGACAGCGCCGCCTATTTGCGACTGGGCCGAGTCGGAACCATCACGCCGGGCTACAGGGCTGACCTGATGCTTCTGAACAGCAATCCCCTGGACGATCTCAACGCCCTCCGCAAACCTTCCCTTGTGATGAAAGAGGGTGAGATAATCGACTTGAAAGAAGAACCGGAAAGAAGGAGCCGATGAAGATCTCTCAACGCGTGCGAAATCTCGCTGAATCGGCCACCACTGTCGTCAGCAAAATCCTCGGAAATGAAGGCAGCCGGCATCGACGTGATCAGTCTTGGAGCCGGTGAGCCGGACGGAACAGCTGGAACTTATCAATCCGACGAATTAGGCTCATAGGGATTTCGTTCCAGCTCCTGGTGGCCGAGGTCCTGGCTTCGGACCAGGAAGAAGCGGCGGGGAAAGGGCTGGCCGGTTCGGTAATCCTGGTGCATTTTGGGGCCCATTTCACCTTCGGCGCTCATGTAGCGGAGCACCAAGACTCGCCGCCATCGACTCGAGCGGTTGGGCCGAGAGCTGTGAGGAATCATCGTGTCATGAATGGCCAGGCCGCCGGCCGGCAGGCGGTATTGCACCTTCAACTGGTCGATGTTTGGGGGCAGCGCAGTGGCATCGATCTCCTGGTCAAAGGTCGTGGCGCATCGCGTCCTGCTCGCTCGCTTGCCTTTCGTATGCCACCGAGGCAGGAACGCTCCGCGCCGGCCGTCAAGCGTTCCGTTCAGTGAGTGTAGCAAGTGCGCGCCCCGGCGTCGCACAGAATATCGTATGGGTGTTGGCACCGTGTCAGACGTTAGGTTGCGGCCACGGTCATCATCTTGCCTGCATGTTTGAGGTAGTGATAGATTTCGGTGATTCGTCAGGGGCAGGCCGGTCAATGTCGCCTCTTTGAAAGCTATGAAATACCGATATCTTGGAAAAACCGGAATGTCCGTTTCCCGATTGTGCCTCGGTACCATGACTTTTGGAAACACGGGATTTGGATGCGATGAAGCCGAATCGGCAAGGATCGTACGTTATTTTTACGATCAGGGAGGCAACTTTATTGATACTGCGGACACCTATCAAAAAGGCGTATCTGAAACCATAGTGGGGCAGGCACTGCGACAGATCAAGCGCGATGATATCGTTCTTGCCACCAAGTGCTATTTTCCGATGGGGCCTCGTCCTACCGCCAAGGGGCTCTCTCGAAAACATATCATGGAGGCCTGTGAGAACAGTCTCAAGCGACTGAGTACGGACTATATTGATTTATATCAAATGCATGGTCCCGATCCGGTCACTGCCTATGAGGAAACTTGTCGTGCCCTGGATGACCTTGTCCGGCAGGGTAAGGTCCGTTACCTCGGCTGCAGCAACTTCTATGCCTGGCAAGTTGTAAAAATAAACTCGGTTTGCGACCGATGGAGTCTCCACCGCTTATCCAGTGGGCAGTATCTGTACAATCTGTGTATCCGGGATATCGAGCGGGAAATCATTCCGGCTTGCGTGGACCAGGGTATGGGTATTCTCTGCTGGAGTCCGCTGGCCGGTGGAGTCTTAACCGGGAAGTTTGCGCGCTCCCCTGCCCCGAAGCCCGGTTCTTCCATCTCCTGCCGAACCCCAACGGAATTCCGGCAATTCTGGAACGAAGGCACCTTTGACATTCTGGATAAAGTACGAGTTCTTGCCGAAGAATCGCACACCACTCCCATTCAGATTGCCATGGGATGGATCTTGAAGAATAAGGACATTACATCGGTTATTTTCGGAGTGAAGAACCTGGATCAGTTAAAGCAGAATATGGAAATGGGGACTTGGGACATGCCTGATCAGATGGTTGCAGAGCTCAGCAGGGTGGTTCCTGTTCCGGCGGGATATCCATCCTTCTGGATTCAGGAGTGGTCCGACAAACTATTTCCCCCGGAGGAGAAGTAAAGGTAATTATATACTTAAAAAATAAAAGCGGAGGGTCTATGCTGGCCGGATGCGTAAGTTTGCAAACCTTCTACGGTGGGGCTATTTCGTCTTATCCGAAATTATTGGGTTTGGAGGACATCCAGACGACGCGAAAACATGGGGTCGGTGGTTAGCTATGTTAGAGCCCATTCTGGACATCCCGGTAGTTCGCGTTTTACTCATTGTGTCGGGCGGGATCGTACTCACATACCCGCAATGGTTGCCTCGTATTCGCAGTCTTTGGGTTAAGCAAGACCCGGTACTACCCGATATGCCGATCCGTGATGCGATCCACCACCTTGTTTCAACGGTACCGCACTCATTTGATCGGTCGAGCTATGCCGAACGAGCAATGTTCAAGCAAATCCACCAATGCATGTGCAATGGTGATATCCTTGCCCGGGGAGCTACTAGCGAAGGTGGAACGCTACAGAAGATCCCCCCAAAGAAGTGTAGAGAGCTTTCCCCCCAAGAAGTAGTGGTTCCACGGGTCCCAGCTACTCCCGAAGGAATCAGGTTTTCTCTTTTCGATGCAAAATCACAAGTCGAATACAGCAATTTATGGGTGGATAGCCGCGACATCTACAAGTTCTGGCCGAAGATCAAGAAAGGGGGAGAGGAATGAACCTCTCCCCCAAGATGGTCCTAGCGAAATCTCTCCTTGAAGTAGTCCCGGACTTCATCGACCACTGCGTTCTCGGTCGAGCGGGAACTGCCACCCACGAAACCTCCAGAAATCTCCCCATCGAAATCTCCCTCGAACACCTTCTCTCCGGTGGCCTTATTGAACATGACCACGCGCAAAGAGACATAATCGTTGTTACTAAAAACGCAAGCAACCTAGCCGATAAGTTCCATCTTACGCTGACCTTCACTGACAAGGGTGAGTGCAGATCAAAGGTGGATGGCAAAGGAGAATATCTGCGTTGGCAGGTGTCCAGAAAATCCCTGGAGGAGATTTTCTTCTATGGCTTATTCGAGAAGTAACGCCAATAATTCAGGCGACCAGCTTCCGGTAGGTGAGGTTTCCAGTGTTCATAATCCTCGCCATGGTATCCGGGAAGATGTTCGGGTTGTCGCGGTTGTTGTATCGCCATTCCAGCTCCTCCAGGTAGCGGTCCAGATGCTTTGCGCTCATCTTGTGGAAGGTGCCGATGATGGAGCGCTTGAACAGGCTCCACACGCCCTCGATGCTGTTGGTATGCACGTCTCCCACGACCCACTGTTCGGCAGAGTGGTTGACCATCTCATGGCGAGTATCGTGATCGGAGATGCCCAGGTAAGACTTCAACTCATCCGTATAGATCGCCTCGGCCTCGTCCTTGACGGTGCGACCGATGAAGGCATGGATCGTGTGGCGCCGGATGTTGGGGACGCGCTCCACTCGGATCTGGCCTCCGCGCTGGATGGCTCCGGCCACCCACGTCTTGTTGCCCTTGTAGGCGCGGCCCCTGCCTCGCGTCTTTCCACCGACCAGCGTTTCGTCCACTTCGACGGCCCCAACCAGCGTAGGTCCGGTCAGCGGGTCGTTGCCCATGGCCTCGCGGATGCGGTGGCACAGATACCAGGCTGTTTTGTAAGAGACGCCCAGGGTGCGGTGAAGCTGGTGAGCCGACATGCCTTTCTTGGACACGCACATGAGATAGACGGCCAGGAACCACGTCCGAATCGGCAAGTGGGAATCGTGCATGATAGTTCCCGTCGTGACGCTGAATTGGTAGCGGCAGGCAACGCACTGGAACTTTCCCCCAACAGGGAGTTCAGGAATGCCGATGGTGCCGCACTTAAGACAGGCCACGCCATGCGGCCACCTGATTTTCTCAAGCGTGTCGCGGCATTTTTCATTGCAACTGTAACGATCCATTAAGGTAATAAGATTCATGGCTCAACCTCCTAAGAAAAGACACAAGGTTCCCAAGGACATCTCCAGCCGGACCGGGCACGACATCATGGAAATGATCTTCGGAAAAAGGGTGATGAAAGAAGTGGATTCTTTGGTGGAAAAAAACGCTAAAGATGTTGAAAATAAAGGTGTTAAATCAATCACAAAGGGATTATAATACTTGACTTATTATTTTTCAAGTATATAATTACTAATTCCTTCGGCCTGTCGTCGGGTGCGGGTCTTTTCCTCAATTTCTCCGGGTACCAGGATCTCCGTATCCGGAGACACTGTCTCTGCACTCTTCACAAAATCGACAAATCGAGAAATCTCTTCGGAGAAGGCATCCAAGTCCACCAGCGGGTGTGGATCGATTACGATTGTGAACATCCCCTGCTCGGGCAACGTTGCTCCGGGACGGCGCCACCCCCCTCCGGTCAGTGCACCTGCCAGCAGCTCGGCAATGAAGCCCAAACCATATCCCTTATGGCCTCCGAACGGCAAGAGGACTCCCATCGGCTCTCCGAAGAAGGCCTTCGGATCATTGATGGGACTCCCCGAGGCGTCTGTGATGCAGCCATCCGGCACGGTGACGCCCTTATGGAGCGCAACTCTGATCTTGCCTACAGCAATAGAAGAAGTCGAAATATCGAGAATGATGGAGCTGCCGTTCTTTCTCGGAATCCCTATGGCCATGGGGTTCGCTGAGAGTCTGGGGCTGATCCCGCCAAACGGAGCTACGATCGCGCCGACTCCAGTTCCGCTGACGAAGTGAAACGAGATTTTGTTGGCTCGCACGGCCATCCCCGCCCAGCGACCAATGCGGCCCAAATGTCCTGAATTGCGCAGCGCGACGACAGCGAGACCCTGCTGCTCGGCCTTTTCAATGGCCACCTTCATCACTTGCTGGCCGATTGACTGCCCGAAGCCTCTCTGACCATCTGCCAGAATGAATCGATCGTCTTCCATAACGATGCGCAGCTTCTGATTGGGTCGCACTTTCCCTTCTCGAATCCATTCGACGTAAGTAGGAATCAGAATGACGCCGTGGGAGTCGTATCCCATAAGGTTTGACTCCACCAAGTGATCGCTGATGCATTCAGCTTCCTGCGAATCGCACCCGCCCGCCGCAAAAATGGCATGGACGAGTTTCTTGAGTCCTTCCGAACGAACTTTCATATTCTGCCTCCCCGCACAGATCCGGTACGGTCCAAACATAACATGATGAGATTATTCTGGTACATGGGGCCGTCGCCGGCGGCGCATCCGTTCGGACGGCCTTCGCAGCTCTTCCTCCTCAAGGAACCCGTCACCGTTTGTATCAATGAATCGAAAGCGGCGTTTCATCCGCTGGGGAACTTCTTCCGGGGAGAGTCTGCCGTCACCGTCCCGGTCCATTTCCAAAAGTCGATCGAGAAAGTTCCCGCCCATTCTCAAGCCGCGCCTGGCAGTTCCCCCATCACTGTCTCTCTCCAGGGTCTGGATCAATAAAAAATTGCGGGTTCAAAGCATTTCCTAAAGCGTGCTTCGCATCGTTGGACATGTTGTCGCACAGCCACTTGATCTCCGATCCCAATCTTTGCTTTGCCTCCTGAACGTGCATCAAACGTTCTTCCAGGGTGAACGGGTTGATGTACCCATTCAACTCAGGGTGAGCCGGAGTTCTGTACATAGGAGAATAAGAGCCATTTCAATGGCAAACGCTTTCCATTTCATGATCAATATCTCCTCAAGACTACCGTAAGGTGGATTCAGTATCCTGTCCCAGGACACTGGCCCGGATCATGCGTAAGCTGTCTACTGCATGGGCAAACCCACCCCGCCTCTTCGCGGCACCCCTCCGCAGGAGGGGACTACCCCGCACAGCAAACAGCTACTCCTACTTCATCTATACAGGTGGTAAAGCTTTTGATTTCATCAGGGGCAGCGGAAGCGGCAAAAAATGGCAGTCCGTCAGCCATTTCAACGAAAAGGCGCCTCCGCCGCGGTTATCCTAGGCTGTCGAGGAGGGTTTTTCAGCGACGGAGGCTGGATCAGGTGCTACTCTCTTAGACGACAGGCGCTGCGACTTGTTTCACAAAAGCTTGCCATTGACGGGTCAATAGGGTCTATCTACAATCGCTCGGCACCGCGGAAAAGCTTCCCATGGGGGGAGATCGACAAGCAATGAAGATCACGGCTGTAGAGGCACTCTACCTTCGCCTGCCACAGGTAAAGGAACAGACCGACAGTGGCCAGGACGCACTGATCGTTCGGATCTCAACTGACGCTGGGATTGTCGACAATGGTGAAGCGGATTCAGCTCCCTGGGTGGCAAAGGCGGTCATCGAAGGCCCCTATTCGCACACCCTCGCAACCGGGCTTAGGGAATTACTGATCGGGGAGGATCCGTTCGAGACGCACTATCTCTGGAACAAGATGTATGAACCCCCATTCACCATATAGGACACCAAAATTGCTTGCCTTAATCGATGTAAACTACTATAATTAAAGTAGATATATAGCATAAAGGGAGCAAGAAATGGCTGACCCAAAGGGTGAAGGTTTGAAGGCCGGTTTTGATGGCAGTTTGAGGTTTGAATTTCATGGGGCTAAGGTCACCTCGGATGCTGGGCTTCTCGCCTATCGTGATTTGGACGAAGCGTTGGTGTTATTCGATAGTGTTCCCTCCGTTTTTCTCGATTCGCGGACAGGGCGTAACATCCAGCACGACCTGGCGCCGTTGCTGCGCCAATCGGTATACGAGTCGACTGGCTGGCTATGAAGATGTCAACGATGCCCATCGTCTATCGGTGGATCCGACTATGCGGAGGATCACCGGGAAGAAGATGGACAAGAAGAAGGCCGCCAGCGCCAACACCATGGGTCGATTTGAGACCGAGATGCTGTCCGTCCAGGGGAACCTCAAAGCCCTTTCGGAAGTTAATGGCCGATGGGTAGAAAGAGCGCTGGAGAAAACAACGGTAATTATATACTTGAAAAATAATAAGTCAAATATTATAATCCCTTTGTGATTGATTTAACACCTTTATTTTCAACATCTTTAGCGTTTTTTTCCACCAAAGAATCCACTTCTTTCATCACCCTTTTTCCGAAGATCATTTCCATGATGTCGTGCCCGGTCCGGCTGGAGATGTCCTTGGGAACCTTGTGTCTTTTCTTAGGAGGTTGAGCCATGAATCTTATTACCTTAATGGATCGTTACAGTTGCAATGAAAAATGCCGCGACACGCTTGAGAAAATCAGGTGGCCGCATGGCGTGGCCTGTCTTAAGTGCGGCACCATCGGCATTCCTGAACTCCCTGTTGGGGGAAAGTTCCAGTGCGTTGCCTGCCGCTACCAATTCAGCGTCACGACGGGAACTATCATGCACGATTCCCACTTGCCGATTCGGACGTGGTTCCTGGCCGTCTATCTCATGTGCGTGTCCAAGAAAGGCATGTCGGCTCACCAGCTTCACCGCACCCTGGGCGTCTCTTACAAAACAGCCTGGTATCTGTGCCACCGCATCCGCGAGGCCATGGGCAACGACCCGCTGACCGGACCTACGCTGGTTGGGGCCGTCGAAGTGGACGAAACGCTGGTCGGTGGAAAGACGCGAGGCAGGGGCCGCGCCTACAAGGGCAACAAGACGTGGGTGGCCGGAGCCATCCAGCGCGGAGGCCAGATCCGAGTGGAGCGCGTCCCCAACATCCGGCGCCACACGATCCATGCCTTCATCGGTCGCACCGTCAAGGACGAGGCCGAGGCGATCTATACGGATGAGTTGAAGTCTTACCTGGGCATCTCCGATCACGATACTCGCCATGAGATGGTCAACCACTCTGCCGAACAGTGGGTCGTGGGAGACGTGCATACCAACAGCATCGAGGGCGTGTGGAGCCTGTTCAAGCGCTCCATCATCGGCACCTTCCACAAGATGAGCGCAAAGCATCTGGACCGCTACCTGGAGGAGCTGGAATGGCGATACAACAACCGCGACAACCCGAACATCTTCCCGGATACCATGGCGAGGATTATGAACACTGGAAACCTCACCTACCGGAAGCTGGTCGCCTGAATTATTGGCGTTACTTCTCGAATAAGCCATAGAAGAAAATCTCCTCCAGGGATTTTCTGGACACCTGCCAACGCAGATATTCTCCTTTGCCATCCACCTTTAATCTGCACTCACCCTTGTCAGTGAAGGTCAGCGTAAGATGGAACTTATCGGCTAGGTTGCTTGCGTTTTTAGTAACAACGATTATGTCTCTTTGCGCGTGGTCATGTTCAATAAGGCCACCGGAGAGAAGGTGTTCGAGGGAGATTTCGATGGGGAGATTTCTGGAGGTTTCGTGGGTGGCAGTTCCCGCTCGACCGAGAACGCAGTGGTCGATGAAGTCCGGGACTACTTCAAGGAGAGATTTCGCTAGGACCATCTTGGGGGAGAGGTTCATTCCTCTCCCCCTTTCTTGATCTTCGGCCAGAACTTGTAGATGTCGCGGCTATCCACCCATAAATTGCTGTATTCGACTTGTGATTTTGCATCGAAAAGAGAAAACCTGATTCCTTCGGGAGTAGCTGGGACCCGTGGAACCACTACTTCTTGGGGGGAAAGCTCTCTACACTTCTTTGGGGGGATCTTCTGTAGCGTTCCACCTTCGCTAGTAGCTCCCCGGACAAGGATATCACCATTGCACATGCATTGGTGGATTTGCTTGAACATTGCTCGTTCGGCATAGCTCGACCGATCAAATGAGTGCGGTACCGTTGAAACAAGGTGGTGGATCGCATCACGGATCGGCATATCGGGTAGTACCGGGTCTTGCTTAACCCAAAGACTGCGAATACGAGGCAACCATTGCGGGTATGTGAGTACGATCCCGCCCGACACAATGAGTAAAACGCGAACTACCGGGATGTCCAGAATGGGCTCTAACATAGCTAACCACCGACCCCATGTTTTCGCGTCGTCTGGATGTCCTCCAAACCCAATAATTTCGGATAAGACGAAATAGCCCCACCGTAGAAGGTTTGCAAACTTACGCATCCGGCCAGCATAGACCCTCCGCTTTTATTTTTTAAGTATATAATTACCCCCTTTTTCCCTGGAAGGGAGCCGGCGCAAGGCCTTCGGAAGTACGCTTGCGTGCCGCTGGAATCTTTGAGACGCTGGAGCAGGCGCAGATGCTGCGCGCTTTGGTCCACGAACTCTCCTGTAATGGCCCCAGTGCCGGGGCCGGCCTGGCGCTCTTTCCGGGCGGTAGAGGGGCCGCGGAGAGGCTGGCTCTGTACCGGGCCTTTCTGCCCAGAGAAACCGTACAGTGCCAGGTGATTGGGTGTGACCTCGAAAATTCCAAAAACGGGGTCAGACCCAAAAGTTTCTGTTTGGAGGAAAACGTGAAAGCAGGAACAAAAATTTGGCTATTATGCACAGCGGCTCTGGCCACGCTGGCTCCAGGTTCACCGCGAGAGAGCCTCGAACTCACAGTCTCCGAGCCAACGATCCTATTTGGCGCAGGCGCAGGCGGGAACCCGTGGAGCGCGGGCCCCCTGCTGTCGTTGAAAGATGGTTCCTTGGTGCTGGGCGAGTCGGGTTTTTCGCTCTGGTCCAGCGACCAGGGCAGGACCTGGTACACGCGGCCACCTCTTCCAGGTTCGAGCATCTTTCAGCTGCTTGACGGCTCCTTATACGCGCTCGACGGTGACACCAGAACAACAGGAAGGCCAGGCGTGTTTCTGGTGAAAGGCACTCACCTTAGAAGTCTCACGAACATGCAGACCTCCTTCCAGTGGTCTGAAATTTCGGTGACGATGAAGCGGTGGACACCTCCACCGGGGACAACGGAACTGAGGTCTCCACACCCGGATTGGGAGGGCCGATTGTGGAGATGGAGAACGGCACTTTGCTCAAACCCTGCTACGGAAACTTCCGGGGAGACACCGTACCGATGGAAGGCTTCGTGGCAACCAAAGATGAGAAATGGTTCAAGTACAGAAGCTATTTGTTGAGGTCGCTCGACCGGGGGGAAAGCTGGGGATACTTTTCTACTATCGCCTACGATGGTGAGACCGGGCAGGAGAGTTTTTGTGAGCCGGCGATGGTGCATCTCGGAGGCGGAGAACTGCTTGCCGTGATGAGGACGGGACGCTTTGCACCCATGTACCAGGCACGATCGCTCGACGGTGGGAAAACGTGGCAGCGGCCGAAATCTTTGCACACCCTTGGTCTGTCTCCCGCGATGGTCCTTTTGGGCAATGGGGCTCTGGTCTGCAGTTTTGGGTGGAGGCCGATGAAGATCGTTGCGGAGATGGTTGGAGGAGGACCTTATCCCGGTGCCGACGACGATTACCGGAAACGCTATAAAGATGACGTGGGGATTGAAGATCCCTCGGCTGCCGCCGGGAACTACGTGATGGTGAGTCTCGACAAGGGGCATACCTGGAATCAGCCAAGAGGAATTGCCACCCCTTTGACGATCGGATATACCCTGCTGGCAGCGACCGGTCGGGACTCCTGTTTGGTACTATCCCGACGCATTGTGATTCCCGGAGAATCCCAGGCAAGTGTCGCGAACAAATGGGAGAAAGAATGGCAGAAGTGGCAGGACAAAGCGAGGGCAGTGATTGAAGTGCGGCACATCACGGTGAGGTGAGTAAGCCCTCCCAGGGAACCCTGGCTCATCAGAAAAGTAGCGCCGGCTTCCAGCCGGCAACCGCCGGGCCGGCGGTGAGACGCGACTTTTTGGGGAAGGTTGCATTGTCCGGGAGATTTCGTACTGTCACTCCAACTCCACCCAGCGTTTCTCCGTGTGAGACCGCTCGCAGGCGACGATCACTTTCTGCGCAGCGAGACCATCGGCGATGTGGGGTAGAAGCGGGACACCAGCATGCTTCACATCAGAATTGCGGACGGCAGTGACAAAATCCGCAATTAAGCGATTCCAGGTGTGCTGTCCGGAGAAGGCACCCGGCACCTGGCGATCTGGATCGGCAATCTCTAACGTGACAGGATCGGCGTCGTCGACCCGCTGCCGGACAACCCGCAGTTCGTTACCCAGAGTTACTCCTGGAGTGTCTTCTCCCTCCGGACGGTAGATCTTCCAGTCGGTCTTGAGAATCAAGGTACCCTCTTCGCCACAAATGGTAATCTGTCGATGGCGCTACCCTGGAGCCCAGGATAAACGGAAAGCCGATAAACCCTGACCAGACATTTCGGCCAGCAGGAAGGCGGAGGTATCTCGAGGAAAATCGTGTTCGGTCGATTCGAGTTCTTGTTTCTCCGGGAGCCACCTCACACAACTCACGATCCGTTTGAAGTCCCAGCCGGTCAGAAACTTGGCTCGGTCGAACTCGTGACTGCCAAAATCTCGAAGAGAGCCGCTCATCTCAGCGCTCCAGAGGGGGTTATCGGGCATTCGCCACTCCTCCCGGAGGTCCAGTATTGTTCCAATCTGTCCTTTCTGAATGGCCCGCCGGGCCGTCAGGCAACCCGGTGAGTAACGCCAGTTCAAACTGATTGCGGTCACTCCCTGCGCCTGCCCGGCCAGCTTGGCCATCTCCCGGGCTTCGGGCAAGCCTATAGAAAGTGGCTTCTCAACCAGAACATGCCGGTCTCTTGCCAAGGCTGCAGTAAAAGGGGCACTGCGCAGCATGGGAGCTGTCGCGATACTGACGATGTCGACTGGACCCCGTTCGATCAAATCACGCCAATCGTCGTAAATCTGTAGATCCGGTTGATTCAGCCCGGCTGCCAGCTTCTCGGCTCGAGAGCGGGTGCGGTTCCAGAGAGCGGTCACTGCCACATCAGGAATCTGCAAGAAAGCGGCAGCGTGACATTGCCCGGCCCGACCGGTTCCAATGATGCCGACTCTCAGCGTTGTTCCCATCTTTTCGATGCGAGTCTATCCAGGGGAATTCGCAGAGTCAAAAGATCCCAAGGTCTCAAGGACTCAGCCCTTGGACCTTTTCATATGGTAGAATCTTTCCCTCAACTTCCCGTACAGTGATTGAGGCCTTCTACGAGAACTTTCCATGTTTCATCAGCTGTTTCAGTGTGGTGGGTGCCTCGCCCTATTCATCGTCTGCGCGCTGTCGTTTTCAGGAGCAGCGGCGGCCGAAGAGGTGTTCATGCGCCACCAGAGCTTCGAAGACTTCAGCAAAGGGAGCTTTGGTGACAGTGGTGCCAATATCTATGTGTCGAGCAGCGGCACGATCCAACTCATCCCACTATGGGACCTCAACGGCGATGGGCATTTGGACCTGCTCATCAACCAAGACCACAATCTGGTGGAAAACGTGGACGCTTTCATTCACTGGGGAACCTCGGAAGGATACCATTCGCTGTTTCCCCCCTTCTGGAGGGAGTTGCCCAGGTTCAAGCTCGTCCGGGCGTTGGGACCTCAGCCGGAAGCACATCACGTTTCTGCCGACCTTTGGAGGCGGTCCGGTTAAGCTGGTCGACCTGAACAGAGATGGTTACCTTGACATAGCCTTTCCGAACACGATCCACAATTACTTCGTGGATTTGGAAGCGTACATCTATTGGGGTGGTCCGCAGGGATACTCGCCCCGCCGCCGTACGGAATTGCCCACGCTCTTCGCGCAGGATCTCGCAGTCGCCGATTTCAACCGTGACCACTACCTGGATCTGGCATTTGCGAACTCTGGTGACGAATCAGGCGATCGCTACGGCTACAGGAAGCACCTGACCTCCTTTATCTATTGGGGATCGGCCGACGGGTTCTCGATGGATCGGCGTAGCTCGATCCCAAGCCTCAGCGCAGTAAGCTGCACTGCTGGAGACTTCAATGGCGATCAGTGGCCGGACCTCGCCTTTGCCAACAGCAATAGGCGGCACAAGAGCGTCTACGCCTACTTAGTTCCCATCCGGAAACCCCTGTTTTTCAAGGGCTTGGTAAGTTCGTGGAACGTAGCATAGAGGCAACCGGTGTCGCTTTTGGAGTTCATTCTACCAAAGGGGCTTAGGGTTCTGTGAAAGAGTGCTGAGTGCAGAGACCTCAGCTTCGGATGAGCTCTGAGTGGATGCTGGTGGGGCGCGGGGCTCTACAACTGGAGTCGAGCCAGCACGACCAGATTGTAGCTCACGACGGAAAGATGCACGTAGCGCTGAAAGTGGGTCCAACCTTTCCAGAGACAGCGACTCAAACCAAAGACGCGTTTGGCCGTGGAGATGCAGCCTTCAATACCGGCCCGAAAGCGTCGCAGTTGCTTGTACACCCAGCTGGAGCGGACCATGTTCTCGATGGTCAATCCGCACTTCTTCGCAAAAGCCACATCCTGCACGCCTTCCTCTTTCGCCCATTTCAGGTTGTTGAGAGAAGCAAAGCCTCCATCGAAACTCGCTTGGCGAGGATAACGACCGTACAATTGGCACTGACGCCGCAAAAGAGGCTCGACCTGTTGACTGTCGGCGGGATTCCCTTGCACCAGAAGCGCATCCAGGATCAGGGAAGATTTTCCGATCGTCACATAAAGTTTATGACCAAAGATACTCTCCCGCGCCCCTTTTTCAATAATGTCGGTGTGTTCTTCAAAGAGCGAGACCACTTTTTCCGACGCCGGTACCTTTTCACCCCCAAGCACCCGCCGTTGTGTCTGATCCATCACTCGTTCCAGCAGATCCAGGTAGTGAGCCAGTGCTTGGCTGATGGGATCGCTCCAAGCTTCGGCCGACTGGATCGCCTCTCGGGCGTAGCTGCGCGTCTTGCCAGCTACCTGGAGCAGATCCTGATAATGTTTTTTGCGTCTTTCGCCCCGGCTGTTTCGGATGTTCAGCCAGCGCCTTTTGGCCCGCCTCGAGTGATCGACAAAAGCGACCGACTGGCGCTGGCTCAGACGTCTCATAAGGCGGGTGAGGACCCGGATCGCATCGTACAGCAACTGACTATCTGTAGGATAACGGATGTCACTTTCCACACTGGTTGCATCCACTCGGATCTTGCGCCCCTTTTCCAAACCTTCCTGATCGGCCCAACTCACCAACACCCGGTTGATCTTCTGCCAGGTGGAGTCTTCCATCTTGGAGATGTTCTCCTGAAGGACGCTCTTGGAGGGAGTGTACCCGTAGGGAAGGCGACAAAAGGTGCGGAAACTTTGCGAGTCGCTCAGATGAAAGGCAAGCTTTTCATAAGAAAACTGGTGCATCTGTTTGATCAGAGCACAGCGCAGCACCTGATCGGCTGTCAGACCTCCCGCACCGTTCCGGGCGCTGGCTTTGTCACACACATCCTGTAAAACTAGATCCGAGATCGAGGGATTCTCGTCCAGGATCTCGGAAATCACTCTCAGCTCTTTGGCGAGTTGATGATCGGGCCAAAGGGGAGAAAGGGGGAGTTGATTTTCACGGTTCTTTCGCATTTTTCAAGCACTCGGTTTTGCTTAAGTCTTTTGCTACATGCTGCTTACAACAATTACAATAGCAAACAACTATGACAAAACCGAGGCTTGGAGATGCCCCTCTTCCTCTTTATTTCCAATGCTTTACAAGTCCACGGATGGGAACTACTTAGGCGGAAACGAGGGCTTTCAGGAGAAGCACCGGGTTGTGATCGAGGGTGGCGACCCGGGGGTCGTGCGCAGCGGGGACCTGAATCAGGATGGAATGGAAGAACTTATCGTTTGCTCGCGCGGCGAGGGTACCGACCTCTATTACGGAAAGTCCCGGTTCCAGTTGGAAAATCCGCGGTCCTTGCCCACCCGGCATGTACGGGACGCCGCCACGGCCGATTTCAACCGCGACGGTTATACCGACATCATTTTTGCGACCGGTGCCGGAGAAGTGTCGGCGAAAGGCCCAGGCGAAGAAGCTGCGGCCGAAACCGCTGTGGAGACCCAGTCAGAAATTTACTGGGGAGCGGAGGGAGGGTTCGACGCAAATCGGCGCCTCTGGTTGCCCACTCTTTCGCCGCGAGCAGTCGCGACCTCTGACCTCAACAATGACGGTTATCGAGAAATCATCTTCGCTAACGAGACTGACGGACAAACCTATGACGTCCCCAGTTATATCTACTGGGGAAGCGAAAAGGGTTTTGACGCTTCCGGGCGGACGCATTTGCAGGGCTTCGGTCCCGTAGGTGTGGCTGCGGCCGACTTGGACCGCAATGGGCGAGCCGATATCGTTCTCATGAACCAATTGAGCGGCCGACAGGGTGGAATTCCCTCACTTGTCTACTGGGGCAATCCGGCACACCGATATTCTGAGGCCAACGCGTCGCTCTTCTCTTCGGAAAATCCCTACTACTCCGTAATCGCCGATCTAAATGATGACGCCTATGCGGACCTCGTGTTCTCGGGCCGTGTCATCTACATCTACTGGGGAAGCAGCGGCGGGCTGAAACGCCGCACCGTCTTGGATGTCCGCTCTTCCAGCGTCGCCGTCGGGGACTTCAACAAAGACGGTTATCTTGACCTGGCGTTCGCGACGATTTTCCTTTACGAGAGGGAGAAAACCCATGGTCGTGTCGTGTGGGGGTCAGAGAACGGCTTCTCGGAAGAGAACAGCACACGGATTCCCCTCCAGGCCATCGGTGCTCACGGGCTCGCCACAGCTGACCTGAACAAGGATGGCTATCTGGACCTCGTTTTTGCTGCCAATGAGACGCCGACCAAGGTTTCCGAGATTGTCTGGGGCAGCCCTCACGGATTGGGTCATGCCCCTTCCACTCTGCTCCAAACCAATGGTGTGGCGATTCCCACATTTGCCGACCTGGACGACAACGGATGGCTGGAGGTGATTTTTCCAGGCTCCCTGAACCTGGACACTGCAGACACTCACACCAAAACGCTCATCTACTGGGGAGGCAAGGAGGGTCTGTCAGACAGCCGGCGCACCGAGTTGGAGGCCTACACCTCTCTGCATGCTGTCGTGGCTGATTTGAATCAGGACGGGCACCTCGACATTGTGTTGAGCAACTACAAGGCGGCCCGCACGCGCAGCTTGCCGATCTTCATCTATTTGGGAAACGAAGCCCACCAGTACAGTGACCAGAATCGGACCGAACTGCCCGCCGAGTCGTCCTGTGCCATACAGGCACTCGACCTGAACCAGGACGGTTATCGTGAAATCATCGTTCACAACCACATCAAAGACGGCGACCACACCCACGGCTCGTACATTTACTGGGGTGGAAAGGAAGGCTACTCCGTTGACCGACGCGACCATTTACCCAGCATGGGCACCCATTTCGCGCTGGGGAAAACCCCTGGAAACATCTACGATCGTTCTCCGCAGTATGAGTACCGATCGCCAGCCTTGGAAGTTCCTGCCGCGACGAGCCAGTTGACGCTCAACTGGAAAGGAGAGACGCCCTACAGCACGGCGATCCACTTCGAGATCCGGGCCGGCCGGAATGAGGCAGAACTGGACGATGCCACCTGGTCACAGATTGTGCCCCGGAAGCCTTTCTTTCTCCCCGAATTCGTGCGCTGGGTTCAATATCGCGCGACGCTGATCTCACCAGACGGAGGCAGTTCCCCTCTGCTCAACGAAGTCTCGTTGTCACTGAAGTGAGCTGTCGCTCGAAGCGTCGTCCACTGCTTCGTCGTGGTGAATCCGCACGAAGTCCCTATTGTGGAGTGCCCTCATCGTGATCTGGTTGCGTCGCCTTTTGCTTCTCCTGGTGGCACTCCTGCTCGTTCTTTCTTTTGCCATTTATATCGTTCTCAGAGAAAGCCTCCCCATACTGAATGGAGATATCGAGGTTGGCGGCCTGAAAGCCAGTGTGAGAGTGGATCGGGACAACATGGGAGTTCCTGTCATCACGGGTCAGAACCGTGAGGATGTGGCTTATGCGACGGGTTATCTGCATGCTCAGGAACGCTTCTTTCAGTTGGATCTGAGCCGGAGACATTCCGCCGGAGAGATTTCTGAACTGGTCGGCGAAGCTGCATTGGATCATGACCGAAGGATGCGCAGGCATCGTTTCCGTAACGTGGCGAGAGACGTCGTGGAGGCCATGGCTGTGGAAAGGAGAAAACTGCTTGAAGCTTATGCCGTCGGGGTCAACCAGGGGCTTGCTGATCTGGGTGCGAAACCTTTTGAGTATTTCTTGCTTGGGACGAACCCTGTGCCGTGGCGGCCTGAAGATACCTTCCTGACCGTTTTCAGTATGTATCTGGATCTCAACGACCATGAAGCAGCACTCGACGATGTCAAGGGTTATCTCAACCGTGTGACTTCAAAGGAGGTCATCGATTTTCTTTCACCCCTTCGCACACGTTGGGATGCACCGCTTCAGGAGGGTGATCTCCCCAGGCCCACGTTGCCGGGCAGGGAGAAGGTGAACCTCAGGGTTCTGGATGAGGAACATTTTTCAGCTTTGAGCGGCTCAATCCAGGAGGAGGTGCTCATTGGAAGCAATAGCTGGGCCGTGTCGGGTCAGCTCACGCGCCACGGTGGTGCCATCGTCGAGAACGACATGCACCTGGAGCACAGGGTTCCAACCATCTGGTATCGAGTTCAGTTTCATTACCCCCATCCGGTCAGGCAGGGTGAAACGGTGTCGGTTACGGGCCTCACACTTCCTGGGGCACCGCTGATTGTGGTGGGAAGCAATGGGCGTGTTGCCTGGGGCCTCACCAACAGTTTTGGCGACTGGGTCGATCTTGTTGAGCTGGAAACGAGCGATCCAGATCATTATCTGACGCCTCAGGGTGCAGAGTCTTTTACTCGCTGGATCGAGACCATCGGGGTCAAGGGTCAGGGAGCCGTCGAGGTCGAGTATCAGGCGACTCGCTGGGGGCCGGTTGTCGAGTCCAGATACGACACCACAAAGTATGCTTTGCGTTGGACCGCTCACAATCCCGAGGCCACCAACTTCAAGTTGGCCGAGCTGGAAACGGTCACCAATGTCTACGAAGCCATGGAGGTGGCCAATGGCAGTGGTATACCACCTCAGAACTTCACGACGGGTGACCGCCAGGGCAATATTGCCTGGACCATTGCCGGACGTATCCCTACCCGTTCAGGGCTGGACTCGACATTCCCTCTTTCCTGGCAGGCCGCAGAAAGCAACTGGAAAGACTGGCTGCCGGTGGGAGAATATCCGCGTGTTGTGAATCCGGAGACAAACCGGATCTGGACTGCCAACGCCCGTATCGCAGGCGGCGAGGATCTTCTCAAGATCGGAAACGGTGGCTATGCCCTGGGTCCGCGCCAAGAGCAGATCCGTGATGCGCTGATGCAGCTTGAGGCCGCTGATGAGCAGTCTCTGCTGAATCTAGCCTTGGATCATCGTGCGCTTTACCTGGAGAACTGGCGTCGTTTGATTCTGGATACTCTGAGCAAACAGGCCCGTGATGGTCAGTCGGGTCGCCAGATTTTTCATGATCTGGTCCAGAACTGGTCAGGTAAGGCTGCTGTTGACGATGCCGGCTACCGTCTGGTTCGGGAGTATCACGATGCGCTCAAACTGAAAATCCTGCAGTCTCTGGGTCGTTATTTCCTGTCACTACCGTCCGACGTTCGTGACGAGGTAGAGGATGGATATCTGCAGAACCTGCATCATGAAACCGAGATGATGTGGCGCCTCCTGGATCAACGTCCCAGCAATTGGTTGAATCCCAAATATGGCAGCTGGGAAGAGTTGTTGTTGGAAACCGTGGACGAGGTGATCGCCCAACTGGGTGGGGCGGATGCCCTCAAGGGCGCTAGGTGGGGACAGCGCAACAGAGCGGAGATCCGGCATCCACTGAGCAGGGCGATTCCGGTTATAGGAAAGCTGCTCGACATGCCGGCGGTTCCATTGGAGGGTGACGCCTGGATGCCGAGAGCGCAGAGGTCCGGTGAGGGTGTTTCTGAGCGGATGATTGTTTCACCTGGCTACGAGAAAGAAGGCATATTCCATATGCCGGGGGGACAGAGCGGCCATCCCTTGTCGCCTTTCTACGAGACTGGCTATATGGACTGGGTCGAAGGCCAACCCACTCCTTTCCTGCCTGGACAAGCTCGCCATTCACTCACGCTGCACCCGGTTCAATAAACGATCGAGAAGCGGCGAAGGCGCGGCCTATTTTTACTCGAGAAGGGCGGCGTCGACTGAGGGTGGAAAGATATTGGAAACGCTGCCTTCGATGCGAAGACTCACTGACGGAAGGTTGTCATGATCCGTGGCACCCTGATTGATGATCACGTAGGGAACGCCCAGGTTGGCCGCCGCCAGCGGGAATGATGCCGCCGGATGGACGGAAAGGGTGGAACCGAGCGCCAAAACCAGGTCACAACTGGCCGCTGCCGCCGATGCCTTCTCCAGGTCCGATGGCCGAAGCGACTGTCCGAAACTGATGGTGGCCGGCTTGAGAGATCCACTGCAATGGCATTGTGGCGCCTGCCGGTCCTGTTTGAACCGGTCGAAGTGCGGGGATGGATCCGTCATCTCGTGGCAGCTCTGGCATTCAATCAGAGAGTTGGTGCCGTGCAGTTCCACCAGAAGTTCGCGACTGGTCCCGGCTTTCGAGTGCAGTCCGTCGATGTTCTGGGTGACCACACGGCATAGCTTACCCGCTTCTTCGAGACGGACAACAGCCTTGTGGACCGCATTGGGTTTGGCATCCCGGAACTGTTCCCAGCTTTCCAACTTCTGGTCCCAGTACTCCGTACGTGCCGCCTCACTGGACATGAAATCCTGGTAATACACCGGCTGCAGTCGTTTCCAAATGCCTTGCGGTCCGCGGAAATCCGGGATTCCGCTATCGGTGGAGATACCGGCCCCGGTAAAAATCAGGATGCGTTCGGCCTCTTTCAGACAGGCCGTCAATCGTTCCGGGTCGGTCACTGGTTTATTCGCCCAGTTTCTGATTTTTCGGGGTCAACGGCGGCTTTTGTGTTGGCATGGGTATCCCCTCCCCGGGAGTCTGGTCCGCGATCAGATCGGTGAGATAGACGTTGTTGGTCAGCCTACTGATGATGAAAAGCCGGCCCCCTTCGTCCACGCCAAAACGGGCATCGCCGCGGTTCGTACCTATCAGGTCACGAAACAGCCCCGCGGGGCTACCGTCGAGACTCACCGCCATGACCCACATCGACGCCTGAGTATTGGTAGCATCGGCTGCCAACAAATCGTCAAAATCGGCGTGGAAAAAGGCACTGCTGGGCAGATCGCTAAAGACCACCTGGTTCTGAAAACCTGGATCACCAGGATCGGAAACGAGGAAGCCCCCGGTGATCGCAGCGGGACCCTCCGTGGGGGTCGCACCAGGAAGGTTGGGAAAGTTGTGGTCATAAACGGTGGCGGGAAATTCGAGCGTGGAACCGCGCGGCAGGTTGAGTACCGTCTTCATGTTGCCATCTACGGGACCATCTTGGCGTGACCAGCCGTGGTTGTCGCCGAGGTCGACGATATTCACCTCTTCAAAGTCACCGGCCCCGATGTCAAACACGATCATGCGGTGGTTGCCGCAAGCGCCCTTGGCGAAGCTGAAGTTTTGGGGATAGCGAAACCCCCAAGCCGCGATCTCTTCCACATTGTCGTCATGATCGAGCAGCGGACCGCCATCATGAAACGGGTTGTCCAGGGGGACGGAATAGGGGTCGCTGCCGTTTTCAAGCGGGTTGATGCGCAACACCTTGCCGAACGGATTGTCCGAGTCTTGAGTGTGTTGAAAGTTCTTGAGAGCAGGTCCAGCGAAGGAGTCGCCTAATGACAAATAAAGGTTCCCGTAGTCGGCCTGACCCGGCATAGCGAACGGATTGAAGCTGATCTCACCGACCGAGTGTGTGTCCTCCGCCGGACCACTGACCTCAAACCGGATCACCTCGCGCCGCGACGTGGTGTCGATTCGGTTGGGATTTTCTACATCCACGGTCCATTCCACGAGGGCATACTGGGTAACCACGTTTCCCGGCCTCGTTGGAAGCCCGGCTCCACTATAGTCGGGGCTGCGGATTCCCGGTACGTTCGTTTTATAGATGGTGTAAAGCTTACCTTCGCCGGGAGCACCGGCTTTGCCGTAATCCGGATGGAAGGCTATATACGACAGCCCCCTCGTTGTGAAACCGAGAGAACGATCAAAGTCCGGGACCCCGGCTGTGCGGAAATCCAGGAACGTTCCCAGGGAGGTTCCGCTGGACGAGAAGGCATGGATCCTACCTTGGCTGGTGCTGACAAAGATTCGTCCCGATCCATCCTTGGGATGGGTCAGATCGATCGCGTCTTCCGGCACAGGGTCGGAAGAATATGTGGCGAAGGTCGTCAGCTTCAGCACCTTCGAGGAATTTAACGGGTCGTTAGCCTGCCCGACCACGGGAGCTAGGCGCGGCGTGCCCACACCTAGCGCTACAATCAAGGCGAGTCGAATTAGCTGACCTGCTGACCGCCTGACCGGCTGACCACACTTTTCGGCGAGCGGGTCAGCCGGCAAGCGTGTCAGCTTTCTTTTCGCCGATGCAGTAGACACTTTATACCCAGAATAACCTCCCCTCGCGGTGACCACAAGGCCAAGAACGCCCGTCGAAAGGAATCTTGACTGAACAGAGGTACGACTGTCATCGCAACGGGGTTAAGAAACTGAATTGATCTCTCGCTTGACCCCTTGAATCCTCAGTGCGGCGAATGGAACCTGGAACGAATTTATGTGTCGGTAGTCATCTGCGATAAAATAAGACGAATTTCAGCTATTGATGATCCATTCGAAAGGCATCTGCAGCAATATCTCAGAAGCGATAGGGCAGACACCCATTGTTGCCCTGGATCGCCTCACTTCTCACCTTTCCGCTCGAATCTTGGCGAAATGTGAGCTTTTGAATCCTTCGGGCTCGATGAAGGATCGAATGGCGCTGCAGACCATAGAGGACGCGGAGCGCTCGGGCCGACTCAAGAAGGGGGATACGGTTATTGTCTTGACCAGCGGCAACGGCGGAATAGCGCTCGCCACTGTATGTGCTGCCAAGGGTTACAGGATTGTCGTTACGATGTCGGAAGGAAACAGCCTGGAGCGGCGGATGATTATCGAGGCGCTGGGAGCAGAACTTGTCCTCGTGCCGCAGGTCTCGGGATCCAGACCCGGACAAGTCTCACACGAAGATCTGGAAGCTGTGGACCGGAAGACTGCCGAACTTACAGAGCAACTTCATGCATTCAGGGTGGATCAATTCACCAATGAAAGTAACTCACGTGGCCAAGAACGGATGGGACATGAGATCTGGGAGCAAACCGGGGGCCAGGTTCACGCTTTTACAACCCTAGTAGGTTCCTCCGGCTCTTTTAGCGGGGTGTCGCGAGCACTGAAATCCCATAATGATCACATCAAATGCTATGTTATCGAGCCTGCTACAGCACCCTTCCTGGCTGGTAGAAAGGTTACGAATACGAGTCACAAGCTCCAGGGTGGAGGCTACAGCCAGCCTCTTGATCTTTTCGACAGAAGCTTATGCGATGGATTTGTCTCGATAACGGACGAAGAGGCGATCTGCGCTGCCAGAGACCTCGGGAAACATGAGGGCATCCTGGCGGGATTTTCGTCCGGAGCAAATGTGGCTTCTGCCCTCAAGATTGCCAAGGAAATGCAAGATGGTGAAGTAGTCGTTACCCTTCTATGCGACCTGGGCCTGAGATACCTGAGCACGGACCTTTTTGTAGGCCCGGTATGAAACCAGTGAGCTTAGCGGTCATAGGTGCCGGCTTGATCGGCAGCAAACACGCAGAGCTGATCAATGCCGAGAGCACTTGCGATCTGGCAGGTATTTGCGATGTGGATTCCAGTCGCAGGTCGGTTGCTGAAGAATTGAGCGTTCCGTTTTACCAAGATCTTGAAGACTTGCTGGAACGCGAGAGTCCGCAAGGCGCCATCATCGCCACCCCTAGTGGATACCATTCAGCTATTGCTGAGGCCTGCGCCAGACGATCCGTGCACGTCCTCATCGAGAAGCCGATTGCGGATACCCTTGATCAAGCCCACCGCGTCGTTAAAGCGGCTGATGACGCCGGAATCCATGTCCTGGTCGGCCATCACCGGCGCCATAGTCCGCTCGTTCAGGAAGCATGCTCCATCGTAAAGGGTGGTGCGCTCGGTAAGTTGGTTGCCGTTTCCGCCTTGTGGGCACTGTTGAAGCCGGCGGACTATTACGAGGTGGACTGGCGGTGTCGACGTCCAGCCGGCGGCCCGACCTTGATCAATCTGATTCATGACCTGGATAGTTTGCGCTTCATCTGTGGCGAAATCCGGCAGGTCTACGCTCAATCAAGCTCGGCGGCGCGAAAACTTGCGGTAGAGGATTCCTTGAGCATTTCGCTTTCGTTTGAGAGTGGAGCGCTGGGTTCCGTCCTGGCGTCGGACTCGACGCCCTCTCCCTGGTCATACGAGGCGACCAGTGGTGAGAACCCGTATTATTTTCACACGGATGAGAACTGCTACTATTTTCTCGGTACCTCAGGTTCCTTAGCCTTTCCGCGAATGGAGTTGTGGCGCTACGCTGATGGCCATCGAGTGGGCTGGCAACATCCGATGGAGAAGTCGCACGGCAAAGTGACTCAGGCTGATCCGCTCAAGTTTCAACTGGAACATTTTTGCCGTGTGGTCAGGGACGAGGAAAAACCGATCGTAAACGGCCGGGATGGCACTCGGTCGCTTGCCGTTGTACTTGCCGTACTGGAGTCGATTCAGCGTCAAGTTCCAGTCGAGCTAGCATCATGAAACTCAACGACGCCCAGATTGCAGACTTTGATGAGCAGGGCTACCTGTTCTTCCCAGGTTTATTGGACAGCGATGAGGTGGCCATTCTGCAGAGGGCAACGCCGGAAATCCTGAATCGTGAGGGGCCGGAAGTGATCCGCGAGAAAGACGATCCTACGGCGGCCAGGCTTGCCTTTGGGGCGCATCTGTATTCGGAACCGTTCCGGCGCCTCTCACTGCTCCCACGCCTTGTGAACCCGGTTCTCCAACTGTTGAAGGATGATGCGTATCTCCATCAGAGCCGTTTGAATCCGAAGCCGGGCTTCGGCGGGGGCGCGTCATGGGACTGGCATCAGGATTACCCGCCCTGGCATAAGATCGACGGAATGCCTGAGCCGAGGTGCATTATGGCATCCGTGTTCATCGACGACTGCACAGCGGTCACGTCTCCTCTCCTGATCGTGCCGCGCTCGCATCGTCATGGTCTTCTCGACTCAAAGCTTCACAAGGACGCGGAAGGGGAAGGGTATGCTCTGCATCATATCGATCATGCCACCCTGGAACGGCTCGCCGAGGAGAGCGGGATCGAAGCGTTAATCGGTCCAGCGGGATCTCTCGCTTTGGTCCACTGCAACGTGGTGCACGGTTCGGCCAACAATGTCTCTCCCTGGCGGCGGGCGATCCTGTATTTGATCTACAATGCCGTCAGCAACGCCTGCACAGGCACTGAGCGCCCCTGGTACCAGAACAACCGTGATTTTACGTCGCTGCGGCCTCTCGACGACGATTGCCTGAAGGCACTAGCTTGATCGCAGCTTCACTCAGGATCGGCATATCGAAAACGAGCAGTCTGTCTCCAGGTCGTCGCCGGGGCGGCTGGCCACAGAGACAGAAAGGAGCAACATGATACGGGTCGGAAGTGGCAGTCACACCTATGAGTGGATCGATGGCTGGGCTGATGTGCCCGACACGGAAGCTGCGAGCTCCGGGTGGGCACATCACGGCGTCGCGGTTACAAGTCGCAATACTGTGATTGCCGGGCACCCGGCGCGCGCAGAGCTGCTGGAGTTTGACGCCAGCGGGCAGCTGGTCAGCCAAGCCAGGACCGAGCTCACCGAGTGTCACGGGATCACGCTCGTCACAGAGGGAGGCACTGACTACCCATGGGTCGTCGACATTGGCAGGAAGCACAAGTACGAGCCGACAGAACCGCAGGTAGTCAAACTTGGGCTGGAGGGCAAGTCGATGATGAAGATCGAGCGGCCCCCCCACCCGGCCTACGAAGAGATCGGGCCAACAACCGGGTCCAGGTGTACGATCTCGAAGGCACCTTCAAGCGCTCATTCGGCGAGGACTTCCTGATTATGCCGACCGGCTTCGGCATAAGCGGCGATGACCTGATCCTCATCGAGCTCAGGGCGCGCGCCACCGTGGTGGACGGAAACGATGGCTTGATCGGCTACTTGGGAACTAACCTGGAGGTGTGTGACAGCGAGGGGTGGCCCAACGCCAAGGACGCCCAGGGCGAACCGATTCGCAGCCCGCGCCTGGAAGTGGGTAAGTTCAACAGCCCGCACGGGATGGCTGTCGATGGAGACGGCAATATCTATGTTTCAGAGTGGCTCATCGGGGGTCGGTATACGAAACTGGCAAGGTTGGCTGGCTGACTTTGGTCCAGTGAGATGACCGGTAAACCGATCAGCCCAAATAGATGCATTGCGACGGCACTCTGAAGGTCTCTTCAGAGGCGAAAGGGAGGTAAGAGACATGCATGCTTTTCATCGAGTTTTCAAAAAATCCCTCCAGGCTGTGCGCCGAGGTACACCCCTGCATTTCTCATCACCGCTCTACTGCATCGGCGTCGCCTTCACCTGAGCGAAGTGAAGAAATCATCCGTCCTGACTGCGTTGCGCTCCGTCAGCCTCCTCGACGTACTGCACGAGTACGCCTGCGGGGGCCTCGGTCGCGCGCCTTGTCCGGCCGGCCCTTCCGCCGCTTGACACGAGTATCTTGACACGAGTGTTCGTGACGAGCCGTGATGAGAAATGCAGGCTAAGCGGCGCCCTCCTTCACACACTTCGAGCTACCGCTCACCGATCAGGTCACCCAGACCTCCCAGGACCGAACCTTCCCCAACCCGGCCTCCACCGGCCCTGGGGGCGTGCTCCAGTATGCGGTCGGCCATACGGGAAAAGGGAAGGCTTTGAAGGTACAAGTGGCCGGTACCCCGAAGGGTTGACAGGAACAGACCTTCACCGCCGAAGAACATGGATTTGAGGTTGCCCGCTCTTTCGATGGTGTAATCGATGCCGTCGGTGAAGGCTACGATGCATCCGGTATCGACACAAATGGTTTCGCCCTGAAGGTCTTTGCGGACGAGCGTTCCGCCGGCGTGCACGAAGGCCATCCCGTCTCCTTCCAGCTTTTGCAGAATGAATCCCTCGCCGCCGAAGAAGCCTGCGCCAAGCCGTTTCGTAAAGGCGATGCTGATGCGCGTCCCTTTGGCCGCGCACAGGAACGCATCCTTCTGGCACAGAATCTTTTCGCCGTGTTCGGCCATGTTGATGGGAATGATTTGGCCCGGGTAGGGAGCGGCGAAGGAGACCCGCTTCTTTCCATTCCCAGAATTGGTGAAATGGGTTATGAAGATCGACTCTCCTGTGAGGGCTCGTTTGCCGGCGCTCAGGAGCTTGCCCATCATTCCGGAGTCCGCTTGGGAACCATCGCCCATTCTGGCCTCAAATGTGATGCCGTCCTGCATGTAGTTCATGGCGCCGGCTTCGGCTACTACCGTTTCGCCCGGATCGAGCTCAACTTCCACGATCTGCATGTCATTACCGAGAATCTCGTAGTCGACCTCATCAAAGCGCATCCTCAACCTCACTTTCTCTTCCCTGAATTTGAAAATCCTCAATTGCCTTCTCTTCGCTCTCGACAAAAGGGAGAGTTCAAGAGGCGTGGGCAAGTCTATATGGAAACCACCCCGTGATACCAACGAGGGTCTTCGCTGTGCGTCCCTTGCTTGAGTTGCCGGAGAATCTCCCGGGATTAGGTGCCAGGCCCCGATGGCGATTCAATATTTATGGGGCTTCCGAAGCGAATTCCGAGCGTGTCACCTTGCCTTTCATCGTCGAAAATCTTAACATGCGCGAAGGAGCGACTGCGGGGAAACAGCTTCTATGAGCGATCTGACTCCTGAGCGAATCATGCAGCTTGGTCTTGGCTTTTGGGGTTCCAAGACCCTGCTCACTGCTATTGAGCTCGGTGTGTTTACTGAACTGGCCAAGGAGCCTCTAGACGTGGGTGCGCTGATCGAGCGCCTTCAACTCCACTCTCGTAGTGCTCGGGATTTCTTCGACGCACTGGTGGCCTTGGGAATGTTAAAACGCAGTAACGGTCAGTATTCAAACGTCCCGGAAACGGATCTGTTTCTCGATCGAAACAAGCCATCCTATATCGGAGGCATGCTGGAGATGGCGAACAGCCGGCTGTATCGATTCTGGGGATCATTGACGGAGGGCCTGCGCACAGGCAAACCCCAGAATGAAGCTAAGGAGGGAGGGAATCTCTTCGAGGCCATCTATGGCGACCCGGATCGCTTGAAACAGTTTTTGCAGGCGATGACAGGCCTCAGCTTTGGCACGAGTAAGGCCATCGCGGAGAAATTTCCTTGGACCGATTACAGGAACTTCATCGATGTGGGTACGGCTCAAGGAGGGTTGCCTGCGCAAGTGGCGCTCCGGCACAAACACATCTCGGGAGGAGGGTTTGATCTGGAAGTTGTCGAACCCATCTTCAAGGAATATGTCGATTCGTTCGGACTTGGCGAACGGCTGCATTTCTATGCGGGGGACTTTTTTGATGACCCTCTTCCCAAAGCGGACGTTATCTCCATGGGGCATGTCCTTCATGACTGGAATCTGGAAGAGAAGCGTATGTTAATCAGGAACGCTTACCAGGCACTCCCGGTGGATGGTGCACTGATTATCTGGGAGTCTCTGATCGACGATGATCGCAAGGAAAACGCTTTTGGTTTATTGATGAGTCTGAGCATGTTGATCGAGACACCCGGCGGATTTGACTATACCGGCGCCGACTGTTGTTCGTGGCTACGCGACGCTGGTTTCCGCGAAACCCGTGTCGAGTATCTGGCCGGGCCAGACTCCATGGTTATCGGAATCAAATAGTCCCGGCGCCGTCAAAAGAATCTTCCCCCCGCAGACCGTACTCTCCCGACCCATTGCATCTACCAGAAACCAGTCAGCATTGTTTTGAATCGAGCAGGAATTTATAACTTGACATAACATACACCCAGCTTGGGGGCATCGTGATCAGTAAGACCACCCGCGGTCACCGGATTCCTGAAAAGACCAGTAAAGGAGGCGTGGCAGGGGTCTGTGGAGCTCCTCCTCCAAGCCCAAGATCCTCAATTGGCGTGGTCACTTGTCTCTCATTGTTCCTGTCGTTGATGGCTCATTCGGCCAGCCCTGCCGTCAAGAATCCAGACTCGGAAAACACATCCCGCTCCACCGGCACCCACTCGCCTCCCGGCACACGGGTCTTGGAAACCTACGGCAACCTGCCCTTGAGCTTTGAGCCCAACCGTGGCCAGACCGACGGGCAGGTCCAGTTCCTCTCCCGGGGCTGGGGCTATACTCTGTTTCTCACCGCCAACCAGGCGGTGCTCTCTTTCAACCCGCCGCTCCCCGAACCCGCTCAACCCGCCACCACGCTGCTCATGGAACTCGCAGGGGCCAACCCCACACCTCAAATCTCGGGTCTGGATCAGCTGCCTGGCAGGAGCAGTTACTTCATCGGCAAAGAGGCCGGCAAATGGCGCAGGAACATTCCTACCTATGCTCGGGTCCAGTACCGGGATGTGTACCCCGGAGTGGATCTGATCTACTACGGCCACCATCAGCAACTGGAATACGATTTCATCCCCGCCCCCGGTGCGGATCCCAACACCATCACGCTACGTTTTCAGGGCGCGGACAAACTTGAAGTGGATGCCGAGGGCGACCTGGTGCTGTATAGCCGAATGGGGAAAGTCCGATTTCAAAAGCCGCTCGTCTATCAGGAGGTGGACGGCGTCAGGCGGCAGATCCCGGGCGGCTATGTGCTCAAAGGTGATCAACGGGTCCACTTTCAACTGGGCGGCTATGATCGGGAAAGAACTCTGGTGATTGACCCCGTGTTGCTGTACTCCACCTACCTGGGCGGCTCAGATAGTGATGAGGGCAAAGGGATCGCTGTGGATACGGAGGGCAATGTTTATGTGACGGGTGTCACGAAATCGACCGACTTTCCCACCGTGAATGCTTTCAAGACAGGCGTTGTTGATCAGGACACTTTCGTCGCCAAACTGGACGCGAGCGGCTCAAGCCTCCTCTATTCCACTTATCTAGGCGGTAATGGGGGTGATCATGGTCATGGAATCGCTGTGGATGGCGCTGGAAACGCTTACGTCACAGGTCTGACCTGGTCGTCCGACTTTCCCACCGTGGATGCCTTGCAAACCGTTTTGGCTGATGCTTTTGATGGTCAGGACGCTTTCGTTGCCAAACTGAACGCAAGTGGCTCCAGCCTGATCTATTCCACCTACCTGGGTGGAAGCGATCTGTTTGGAAACGGTCGGGAGGAGGGCATCGTGATCGCCGCGGACAACCCTGCCTACGTGGCCGGTGTCACCTGGTCCGAGGACTTTCCCACAGTCAATCCCCTGCAGACCGTTCCGGCAGGCTTTCCGAACACCTTCCTCGCGAAAATTTCCGAGAACCTTGTCTCTTTCACACTTACCAAGAGTGGAACCGGCAATGGGAGGGTGGTCAGCGATCCGCCCGGAATTGACTATGGAACCGACTGCTCAGAGAGTTTTGGGCGCGGTACCGAGTTGACTTTAACAGTGACACCTGATGCCAATTCCTCCTTTGACGGCTGGGGAGGAGATGAAGATTGCGGAGCTTTCATGGTCCTGGATTTTGACACGAATTGTACGGTCATCTTCACTCAGATTGCTCCGCCAACTCACTTCACTCTGACGGTTGAAAAGGGGAATTATATACAAAACTTCCGAAACCTGGCACGATCACCGGGAGCGTCTTGACCGTGGCCGGTCAATCCAGCGGGTCAAAATCGGTTGAAGCAGCCCCTTAGCTAGGGCGTCCATTCTCCCCCTCACCGTACCTGGATGATCCATCTTGAACTCCTCATCCTTCTCGGCCTTGGTGGGTTGGTAGGTGGACTTGACTAGCTCGACGGTCTTGGGTTTCTTTATCGCAACCTCGCCCTGCTTTGGCTTAGGTGTCGTAGTCATGTGTTGTCTTTCAACAGGAGTGTCAGTTCATTCACGAGGGTTTCCTCTCTCGCATTTGCCCGCTTAATATTCTGTTCATAGGCCCTAATCTGGACTTCTTGCCCGTCCATTTCCTTAATAAGTTTTTTCTGAACGCGGAGTGAAGGAAGCGGAACAAGCACTTCGGCTAAACGTGCCTTGCTAGACGTTATGCCCTTCGCGGCCTTCCGAGTTCCAAGACCATCGAGCCTTGGGAGCAAATAATAGAGATACTTCGGGAGTATGCGTTTGTCTTTAGGTATCAGCGCGGCAATCGCTTCATTGGTATACAGGTCAGAACCGGCAATCGCTACCTTGCCGACAGATAGCTTAAAACTCAACAACACCGTGCCTTTTGGAACCAGCTTCACGTTCGATTTATCGACGCCTTCATCTGTAATCGTTTCATTCGTCTCGGTGATAGGCAGGCCGTTTGCGTTCGATATGTCCCCTATCTTGACCCATAGATGCGGACCGCCAAAATACTGAAGCTTCTTTCGAGACGGTGTGCCACCGATCACGAGATCGCACAGGCCATAATTCCCTCCGAGTGGCACCCACCCGTCTTTTCCGTGTGTCTCGCGATACTCATCGGCTGTAATCTTATAGCCATGTGTACGTATTGAATCAACCCCAACGGAAAATGACCTGTCAGAATCGGACTTTTCGTACCACAATTGCCGCAGTAGTGGAATGTCGTTCTCCTTGATGGGAGATCTACCTGTGAGCCGATGTGTTTTGGCAAATCCATCTTCCTGAATGTCGAAAAACCAGACCTTGCGAGTAGGACTCCCTTTATGGAATACGAGTATGCTAGTCGGCTGGCCAGTATACGGGCGAAACGCGTACTGATGGAGGCTGATGACCGATTCGAGGTCGCATGTCTCCAGAAGTATTCTGCGAACCTTCTCGCACTGAGACCCTTCATCGAACAGTAAACCCTCCGGCACCACGACAGCGGCGCGTCCCCCGTTTTTGAGCGCATCAATCACATGCTTCAAAAACACCGGGTTTGCGCTCTCGGTCGTGAGCCCGTAGTAGTTGGAAAACTCGGTGTCCTGGGAAAACGGATAGTTCGTGAGCACCACATCATAGGCTTGTTTCACCGGATGCTTCAGGCTGTCCTTCTGCTCAACGTTCGTGTGCCCATCGCCAATAATTATCATGTTCATCTTGGCGATCTTAGCGGTGCCTGTCAGCTCACGCCCGTATACAGTTCGCTCTCTCAGTCGCCGTAGATTCGGCTTTGTCTGCCGCACCTTGTTCTTGATATGTCGAAACGCCTGAATCAGAAAACCACCTGTTCCACACGCCGGATCGTAGATGAGCTCACCAAAGCGCGGGTCCACAAGATCGACCATGAGCCTAACGATATGGCGTGGCGTAAAGTATTCGCCCAGATCATTGCCTACAGAAATCGAGTTCTTCAGGAAATACTCAAAGGCGTCTCCCTTAATGTCTGAATCAGTGTCAACCAACGTGAGTGCCGAGAGCTTATCGACAATTCGCTTGAGCGTATTCGGGGAAGAAATTAGGAGCCTCGGCTGGAACACGTCGCCACTATGATTATACCGATTGACCAGTCGGGGTAAAATCGTGTCGTTGATATAGTCGAGCATATCTTCACCCGTCCGTTGATAGAAGGCATCCCAACAGTATTTCTTCTCCAAGATTCGCTGATCGCCTCGACTCTCGCGCTCCTGCTCAATCTCATTGATGAGTTTCAGGAACAGAAGGTTGGAGAACTCCGTGAAGCGTTCGATCCCCTCTCGCAGGCCCTCACGCCGGAGCAAATCGTTCGCTTCCTTAAATACTGCGATCAATTCCTGCTTCGTATGCTGGACAACTGGCGGGGTTTGGATTTCAGGTCCTTCGTCCACAAAGCGGAGCAATTGCTTCTCTGAGAGCAATGACGTGATCGGCTCACCATCGCTGAGCAGCGCTCGTCCGCTTCGTCGGTCGAAGGTTTCGATGAGTGACCCATCGGCCAGGAAGACGATCTGCACCTTCAAGGGCTTGGAATAATATAGGATGGACTTTTTGCGTGCCTTTTCGAGGCTCTGACCGGAGCGTTTCGCCTCAATTACTGCAATCGGCGTGTCGGTCCCGGACCGATAGATAACATAGTCTGGGTGCCGTCCTCGGAGTGCGCGGTGCTGCTCAGAAGTTTTGGCCCGCTCTGTGAAGACGTTGCAATGTGGGGACGACTCATTAGTATTCCATTTGAGGTTGTTGAGGATAATATCGATCCTCTTCCTCGTCGCGGATTCCTTTGGGTCCGTTTGGCGCTTTTTGTCCGTCATTTCTTAGTCCTGGAAGGATGTTGTCGCCACAACTATGCCACCAGATCCTTGTAGCGAAGCTGGGAACCCGTCATGTTCTCGGCAATCAGCGCCATCTGATCCAGGGTGTCCAACTCCCTCATGTTGTGGCGCCCGACAAACTCATCCACGTAACGGTGCAGGTGTTTGGGACTGAGGCGGTGGAAGGTGCCCTTGTGGGCTCGTTTCAGGAGTGCCCAGAAGCTCTCGATGCCGTTGGTGTGAACCTCGCCCCTGACGTACTCCCTGACGGAGTGCTTGACTGAGGCATGGTTCGGCAGATGGGTATAGGCCGTCGCGTCATCCGTGAAAATTCTTGTTCCAGGAATCACGTTTCGGATGACGAAACCGCCCAGGGTTTCGGTCATAGTGTTCGGGACTACTTTGGCTTTGACTTTGTTTGTCGCTCGGTCCCTGATTCCGGCCACGGCCACCTTACCCGCAGGGCCGCGACTAGTCAGCAGTTTCCTCTTGGAGGCTGACATATTCCGGCGGCGGCCTCCAACATAGGTTTCGTCCACTTCCACCGGACCTGAGAACAGGGGCAAGCCCTGGTCCAGAACCTTGCGTATTCGATGCGCTGCGTACCATGCGGTTTTCTGCGTGCGCTTCAACTCACGGTGCAGCTTCATGGAGGACACGCCTTTCAAATTGGTGGCTACCAGGTAAAGGGCATAAAGCCATTCCTGATAGGTGATCTTCGAGGACTGCATGAAGGTTCCATACTTCACGCTGAAAGGGGTCTCGCATCCCTTGCTCCGGCAACGGAACGGCAAGCCCTTTCGCTTCGCTCCCGTCTTCACATCGACCGATCCGCACTTGGGGCAATAAACCCCACTGGGCCAGCGGCGAACGACGAACCACGCCTCGGCAGACTCGTTGTCTGGAAAGATTTGGTAGAACTCCTTGGCTGTTAGCCCCTCTCTGTAGTCTTTTCCTGGTGCCTTGTAAGTCATTGCGTTATCTCCTATCTATAACTCCATTATATCAAAGACTTCCGACATTTGGCAAGCAGAACTGTTGAAATTTTTCGATCTAGGTCTATACTTATCTAGGGAATTAGTTGAGTCAAATTGCTCAGGAGCATGTCGTTTGTCGCGTTCGGGCACTGTGGGAAGAAGGGCGAGTCAAGTCTACAGGTCATTTCAAGGATCGACTGAGAGAGCGAAATCTTTCAATCCTAGACATCGAAGAAGCTCTTTTTTCATCGGAATGTAGTTGCACCCTATCCGAAGAAAATAAACGCGAATGGCGTTATCGTCTCGAAGGTTGTATTGAGGGCCATCAGCGCGAACGCATCACTTTTGTACTAGCCGTTGATGTCAAAAATGCGCTGGTTAGGATTATCACGTGTTTTTCCAAGGGGGATTATGAAAAACGAAGCCCATGAATGCGACAAAATGTCTCTTAACAAGCAGGAGGGTGATTACCGCTATCGCGAGTCTGGTCTTCCTAACGTCTACCTCCGAAACATCAGATGGTACAAATGCAAAGAGTGCGACCGTACCGAGGCTGTGATTCCCAAAATCGGACAGCTTCACCGTTGCATCGCATGGAGAATTATTCAAAAGCACAACCAGTTAAACGGACTTGAGATCAGATTCCTGAGAAAAATGATGAGGGCCGAGCAATCCAACTTTGCGGACCTGTTGGGAATTGATGAGAACAAGCTATCCCGCTGGGAAAACAACACCAGCTTCAAACGTCCAAACGCTGACGACACAGCAATCAGACTATTTTATCTTGCGTTCAAAGACGATGAATACACTGAAGAAGCTCATAGGATCGTCACAAAGGAATTACGCAAGTTCGAATTGCTAAGGAAGTCAGCTCATCGCTCAGGCGATGACGATTTGATTGTTATCGACCCCAGACACTGCGGGACAGAACAGGAAGTTTCAGAACTTCTTGCGGGAAAGTGACCCTAAGCCTCCCGAGTATTTTCACGAGAGTTTTTTCGGAAGTTTTGTATATAATTCCCCACCGCCACCTCCTCCCCGGCGGGAATCGACTGTGGCTCTGATTGTTCGGAGGAGTACACCAATGGGACGGTGGTGACTCTCAGCGCCGAAGCCGATCCCGGTTCTCAGTTTACAGGCTGGTCAGGAGCGTGCACGGGTACCGACGCCTGCATGGTGACGATGGATGAGGACAGGGCGGTCACCGCAATGTTCCTCCATACGGACGGCTCGACCGGATTTACTTTGACGGTCAAAAGAACGGGCACGGGAAGTGGCACCGTCACTTCCTTGCCGGAAGGGATCAATTGTCCAGACGACTGCAGCGAGATATTTCCTGAAGATACCGAGATTTCACTGTCACAATCTGCGGGACAGGGATCCCTGTTCCTGGGCTGGGACGGCGGCGACGATTGTCTTGATGGTGTCGTCACGATGACCGAAGAGCGAGTGTGTGTCGCGAAGTTCGAAGCTCTGGCCAATGCCACTGCCTTTCTGCCCCAGGTAGCCAACGGGCCGTTTGAGGGCGGCAGCATCAGAACGACGTTCATCTTTTTTAATACCAATGAGTCCAAAGCAGAGGTAACCGTCAGGTTGACCGACAACAGCGGAGGGCCGTTCCAAGTCACCATTCCCGAGCTGGGCACGGGCAGCGAGTTCAAACTGACACTCGACCCCGGTGAGACAAGGATCTTCGACACGGATGGCGGAGGGCAGCTGCAAAGCGGAGCTGCCGTCGTCACCGCTTCAGCCCAGATCGGTGTCTCCTCGATCTTTTCCATCCTCGATTTGGACGGCGGATTTGTGACGGAAGCAGGCGTTGGGCGCTCACCAGCCCTAACCGAATTTGTCTTTCCAGTCGACTCCACAGGTTTGTTCAATACGGGTGTGGCGCTTTTCAATCCCGGTGCCGAAGACATATCCCTTGAGTTCCGTCTCCTCGACACCTCGGGGCTAGAACAAGGAAGAGTAGATCGAGTGCTGGGAACGAAAGGGCACCTGGCTATATTCGTGGCTGGGGAACTCTTTCCTGAGCTCTCCGATTTTCAGGGCACAGTTTTCGTTTCAAGCTCTGCACCCGTGGCAGCGTTGACTTTGCGCCAGAATGCTTCACCCCTATCCTTTACCACCCTGCCGGTCATTTCCCGAGCAGCTACGCGTCTCAATTTCAACCTGCCCCACGTAGCCAATGGCGAGTTTTCGGGGAGGAGCATTCGGACCTCTTTCATTGTGTTTAACATCTCCTCGGCTACGGCAAGCATCAATCTGTCACTGTCCAGAGATGACGGCGCACCTTTTTCTGTGACGATACCGGGCATGGGCACCGACAGCTCCTTCAACCTCGACCTGAATCCGGGTGCCGCAGCATTCTTTGGCACGGACGGAGCGGGAGAAGTGGCCGCCGGGGCAGTCGTTCTCGACTCAGATCAGCCGCTGGGTGTGGCCGCTATATTCACCATTGTGGGAGAGCAAGGGCAGTTCTTAACGGAGGCGGGAGTCGGTGATTCTGTCCCTCTGCAGGAATTTGTGATCCCGGTTGACAGCACCGGCCAGTTCGACACCGGCATTGCGCTCTTTAACGGCAGAACAGTACCGGTCGCCGTCACGTTTCGACTGCTGAACTCGAACGGCAACGAGGACAATTCGGCTTCGTTGAGCTTAGGGGAAAACAGTCATATGGCTCAATTCGTCTCTGGCCTGTTTCCGACGGCCAGCGACTTCCGGGGGTCCCTCTCAGTTTCGGCATCAAACCCGCTCGCCGCATTGACTCTACGAAAAAACGCCCAGCCTCTTTCGTTCACCACTCTTCCGGTTGCCGAAGGTGTGGGGTCCCCTGCCGTGACGGGGACCTGGAAGGGAACCTACAGTTTAACGGTCGTTCTGAAGAGTACCTGCTCCAATCTGAACGCTGTCACCCACAGTGGAGAGTTGACTCTCACGATTTCTCAAGCCGGGGATGGGTTGACCGGAACGGCTGAGCTAACGGGAGTGAAAGAGATTGTGGAGAGCGCTTCCTCCAACTGTACTGTCGGTGACCCTGTGACCGTTTCGGGCAACTTCACGGGCACACTCTCGGGGAGGTCGATCTCAGGAGAGATCAGCTTCGGCGACGCTCCAGCAGGTCAACTGACGCTGGGGGCAACGGCAGCCGCCGCAGGAGTGGAAAAAATCGTCTTGATGGGAAGTTTGTCCAATTCCAACCGCTCTCTCATCGGTGAATTGGAAAATGAAAGGCTTGACCCGGAAAAGCGTTCAGGTTCAGGTGCCTTTTTTCTGGAAAAGCTCCAGGAGAGTCTTTGCGATGCGTCGGCTGAATGTGACGGAATCCTGAAGCAGATCCTGAACATATGCGGCGGATACAAGGAACGGGTGATCGAATTTGCGGGCGAGGCCAATGGATATTCCTTTCGCTCGTTTCTTTGTACTGATGACCGTGCCAACGACGACTGTGATGGGATTCTCCGTCCAATAGCTGTCCCTTGCCCTGACCCAGCCTTTCAAGATTGCACAACGCCTTGTGGTGGGGGGCCGGTTCTCAGTTCGTCCTTTGCACTGGATCACCAGTGTAATCAGAGTACTTCTGAAGAGGTTGAAGAGGATCAGAAACTATGCAACGTCATATGCACGGCCTGCATACCGGTGAAGCTTACGGTAAAAAAGATCGGCAGCGGGAGCGGTATGGTGACACTGAACCCTGCGGGAGAGAGTTGCGGCGAAGACTGTACCCAATATGACGGCGGGAAAGAAGTAACTCTGGAGGCTAAACCCGATGACGATTCGATCTTCAAAGATTGGGGCGGAGACTGTGAGGGAACAGCACCCTGTAATCTGAAAATGACCACGAACAAGGAGGTCACGGCAACCTTCGACAAGGAGGACCAAACTCCGCCACCCTTCGGCACCCTCTACATCGGGTCAACGGATAACCGGTTTTATGCGATCAGAGGAAGCTCGGGGGGACTGGCAAACTCCTCCTGGCCCATGTTTCGTCGTGACCTGAAGCACACTGCTATTGGTGGCACAGGACAGTAGAGAAAATTCAGGGAGGTAAAGTCCATGGACTTGAGCAGCAGCCACGCCATAGTGACCGGTGGAGCCTCAGGCCTTGGTGGCGCTACAGTCGACTCGATTATCGCTGCCGGGGGTAGAGCAACCATCATCGACATCAACGAGGAAGATGGCAGAAAGAAAAGCGGTCGGCATGGCGGCACCTGCCGCTTCGTCAAAGCCGACGTTGCCGACGAAGAGCTGATCGCCAAGGCGGTCGCTGATTCAGTCGCGGCGCTTGGACCCCTCACGTTAGCGGTCAACTGTGCAGGTCTTGCAACGCCCGGGAAAGTCCTGACCAGAGAGGCGACACACACGCTTGATCTCTACAGCAAGGTCATTGCTGTCAACTTGATCGGCACATTCAATGTTCTCAAGGCGGCGGCCTACGTGATGCAATCTAACGAGGCAGACGAGAAAGGAAACCGCGGCGTCATTATCAATACGGCCTCAGTCGCTGCGTTCGAGGGTCAAGTCGGTCAAGTGGCGTACTCCTCCTCCAAGGGTGGTGTCGCTGCTCTTACCTTGCCCGCTGCACGGGAGTTATCGCGCCACGGGATACGGGTCTGCGCTATCGCCCCTGGGCTCTTCGACACGCCGATGCTCAGGGGATTACCACCACCCGCTGTTGAGGCACTGGGCAAGAGCACGCTTTTCCCGGACAGGTTTGGCACGCCTGAGGAATACGCCAAGCTCGTGTGTCACATCTACGAGAACGACATGCTGAATGGCGAGACCATCCGTCTTGATGGCGGGATCCGTCTTGCCGCCCGCTAGCAGCCCGTGGTGAAAGTCGCATGGAGTCGCGCGCCAGGGATCTGCGGTCGCTGGCAAGGCACGAGGAGGAGTCGATGCCTGGACATCGGCGATGACGAGTAACGCGGTCCAGCGGCCGCAAACCTCTGGCGCCCTTCTGGTTGCGGCGGCGTGGGCCCGTCTGCGGTGTAGCGCCTCCTCGACGATGTCCCGGCATCGCCTCGATCGGTGCCCCTTGCACCCGGGCCCACGGCGCTCGCAACGCGACCCGCGGGACTTTCACCACGGGCTGCTAGCGGGGCCACCAGCGGCGCTGGATCATTCAGGAAAAAACTTTCCGGCATGTCGGAACTCTCCTACAATCAATTTTGGATGCAGGACCGGCGGCTACGACCCCATTAGACATTGGTGCGGCAATGCTCCAAGGCTAGCTTGGTCCCGAGTCGGCGATCATTCATTAGTGAGGCCCTCAGGGCACTCCTCTAGATCAGACTCTACATAACGGCCACCTCGGGCCGGCTTCCTGCACCAGGAACGACCCTCCAGCCCTGCCACAAAGTGGGTCTGTTGAAATCTCCTAGTAGTTCGTCCACACTCTCCCAAAAGCACCCTTCACAAGGCTCCCCCAGAGCCACTCTCGCCATAATAGAACCCTTTTGGCATCTCTCCCCACGTTTCAGAATCCGGTCATAAATAACTCATAATCAGCAGGTTATAGCTGACATTCAGCGCAATCCTAAGGTCTAAGTTTTAGATCAGCCCGGATTCGTAACGAAAAGGCGAAAGCGCCAGCCTGACCAGGCGTCACGACCGGAACTCGTACAGCCGCCGTTCCGGCGGCTGCCGGCTGGAAGCCCGCGGTAGCGAGGCCCTCGCAGGCGGACGGGGTAGTCCCCTCCTCCGGAGGGGTGCCGCGAAGCGGCGGGGTGGGTACTCAGGCGGTCTCGTCGGCAACGGTCTGGGCCATTTCACGCAGCATCATTTTTTGAACCTTTCCGTTAGCATTCCTCGGCAACCCATCGGGAAGAAAAGTCACGTACTCCGGGGCTTTATAGTCAGCGATCTCATCTCGACAGTATCGGATGATCTGATCAGCTGTGAGTTCAGCCCCAGGAACGGGAGTGACAAAAGCGTGGACTCGTTCACCCAGCACCGGGCACTGACGCGGGACGACAGCGGCTTCGCTCACTTTTGGATGAAGAATGAGTACATTCTCCACCTCCGCTGAAAATACTTTATAACCACCGCGGTTGATCAGGTCTTTCACCCGATCCAGCACAAAAAGAAAGCCTTCCTCATCCATGCGGCCGATATCACCAGACCTCCAGAATCCATCCATAAAGGGTTTTTCCGTCGCCTCCTCTGAATTCCAGTAGCCGGGTATCACCATGGGCCCGCGGATGAGGATCTCCCCAGACTGGCCAAGAGGCAGAGCTCTTCCCGTTTCGTCCGCAATGATAATTTCTGCGCAGTGCATAGGGATACCCACCGATACACGACGGTCAGCGATACGATCTGGCGGTAGTATTGTGGCCGGACTGGTCGTTTCGGTCGCACCGTATACGTTCATCAAACGGAGCTGCGGGAAGCGCTCGGAGAGCGCAACAATCGTCGCTTCAGGCATTGGTGCTCCGCCAAAACCACCAATGCGAAAGCTCGAGAGATCGGGCTCCTCCAGAGCGGTACTGCGCGAAATAAGATGGTACATAGCAGGCACCATAAGACTGTGCGTAATGTGCTCCTCGGCGAGAAGGCGAATCGCAGCTTCAGCCCGGAACTCACCTATCAAGACCACGCACCCCCCAACTCCAAACATGGTGATGAGCTGCGCTACCAAACCGGTGACGTGGGTGACCGGCACCGCGAGAAGGGTACGATCGTCGGCTGTCAGATCCATGGCGCGACGGTAGTGAATGACGCTATGAATGACGTTGAGGTGCGTCAGCATTGCCCCTTTTGGAAGCCCAGTGGTTCCCGAGGTATATAGGAGAAAGGCGAGGCTCTCTTCATCGACAGCAGCGGGTGCCGGTATCGTATCGGTGTGATCGATTAACACCTGATACGTATCGCAACCGCTGGTTTCCCCTCCCACTGAGAAAACGAATTCCAAGGCAGGTGTGCTTCGACGCTCAGGCAGCTTCTCGACCAGCCGAGCTTCAACGATTGCCACCTTGGCTCCGCTGTCATTCAGCATGTGTTCCAGCTCGCGGCGACCCAGACGATACCCAAGCGGCACCGCGACCGCGCCAAGGCGAAGCAGTGCCCAAATGGCTTCTGCTACCTCTAGCAGATTACCGGCAAATAAGGCGACGCGATCACCGGCCCTGACCCCCCGCCGGGCAAGAGCAGCAGCGATGCGACCGGCACGCATGTCAAGCTCAATGTAGGTTAGGCGTTTCCCATCCAGAACACAGGCTTCCTTTTCACCGCAGTGACTCAGGGTTTCGGCGCACATCACCCATAGGTTGGACGGGCGGTTCGTAAAACACGCGACGCGACGACGAAAGTGTATCTCCTCGCCTATTCCCTCGGGGTCGAGTGCGCGCCAACCGAACGGCATCACCGAAATCCTTGGACCGGTAGGAAGTTGCTTTTGCGATGCGAGTGTATCGGGCCTGTCGGTACGGGTCAAGAACGGGTGGCAGAGTTTCAGTCGGAGGGTTCGGAGAAGGGGAAAACGGGTAAATACGAATGAGTTTCTCCATATTTCGTTGCGTGGCGGGCCCACTGCAGTTATGCTCGTCGTCAGCCTGGGGCTCGGGCTTTTGTAGGCAGGAGAATCTGAGATGAAGCCTTCCACAGTAGTCGGAGTCGCCGTGCTCGGTGCCCTCATCACCCTCTCTCCCCGTGCAGTTCGGGACACCGAGTTCAAATGGGTGAATCCTTTGCCTGAAAATGCCCATCAGAGACTCGGCCACAGCACTTTCCACAGTGAATCGATGGGAGTGGTGATCGGATATGCAGTCTATCTTCCTCCCGGCTATGAGGATCCGCCCAACGCTCACCGCCGTTACCCTGTGGTGTATTACCTGCATGGCGGGCGCCTGGGAAGTGAGGTCAAGGACGTTCACATGACCAGGCACTTCGACAAATGGATTCGATCCGGCGACGTACCGCCAAGAATCTACGTGTTCGTAAACGGTGGTCGTTTAAGCCACTATGACTACCGCCAATCTCTGGCCGAGACAGCTTTATCAGGGAGCTTATTCCACACGTCGATCGGACTTACCGCACGATACCCGATCGCTCGGGGCGAGCGCTTGAAGGATTTTCTATGGAAGGTCGAGGCACCGCTCGGATGATGTTCAAGTATCCTGAGCTCTTCTGTTCGGCCGTGCCGATAGCAGGCGGCCATCAGCACGAAAAGCGTGTTTCCGAGCACAACGCAAGGAGAACGACGGGGTGGTACTTGATCCTGGATACAACTCCTGGGATCTTGCCCGCCAATATGCTGGCCAGAAGGATGTCCCTCCTCTCGCCATTCTCATCGTGGTGGGTACTCGTGGTTTCAACTATGAAGCCAACCTTGAGTGGATGGCTCATCTTCAATCCTTGGGCATCCCGTTCGAGCGGCGCATTGTCCCAGAGACACCGCATAGTGCTGATCAGCTCTATGGGAAGCTCGGTGCCGAGATGATGCAATTTCATGAGAGGTGTTTTGCAAAAGCGATGGAGGGCGGGTCCTACCTTCTGGTTCCCAAGGAACGAGAAGGTAGGAGCGGCCTCAGGCCGCGAAAAAGGTTCCCATCGGGGAGCATGTTGACCCAAACGGTCTCCAGATCAGTTTGAGCAACAGGCCCTATTACGCTAATAAAATCAAGTCGGACTGAACGGACAAAAGAGAAGACAAAAGGGAAAATGGATAAGGAGGATTCCAAGATGAAAGGTACCTTTAAACCCGAGGAGATCAGGAACTGGCTCCGCGGGCCCATGGCGGCGGTGGCCACGCCCTTTACCGAGGACTTGGTGCTTGATTTGGACAGCCTGCAGCAGAACGTCCGCTTTATGATTGATCACGGGGTCAAAACAGGGCAGGGCGCACTTCTGGTGGCAGCAGCGGCTGGAGAGCATCCGGTCTTGAATGTAGAGGAGCGCAAGGCCGCCATGGAGGCTGCTGTCGAAGCAGCGGCGGGAGAAGTGCCGGTGCTGTCCAGTATCCAACACACCGATACACGCGTGATCGTGGAGCTGGCAAAACATGCCTCCAAAGTGGGGATACAGGGCGCTCAGTTGAACGCAACCTACTACTACCCTGCTACCGAAGGAGACGTTCTTCGTCTGTTCCGAAGGGTGGCAGACACCTCAGACGTTACGATCATGATTTACCGGGTTGGAGTGTTGCAACAGATGGGTCTGGACACGATTCAACGCCTGGCTGAGTTAGAGACGGTGCGAGTGTTGAAATTTGCCTCCAAAGATAGACACGAATTCACGGAAGGTGTCGCTACATTCGGCAAAGACCTGGTGGTCATTGATAACTCCACGCAACATGTCTGGAGTCACATGTTGGGGGCTAGCGGTTTTATCACCCACATCAGTAACTTCTGGCCTGAGTACATTCTCCAAATCTGGCAGCTTCTGGAGAAGGGGGAATACGCCGCAGTCAAAGAAAGGTTGGCCTCCTTCAAGTGGGGGTGGGCAAAGTGGCGCAGCAAGGTCTGCGAAGTTACAGGAGGAGAAGGTCCCTTCATCAAGGCGGCTATGGAGGCTGTTGGGTTACCGGCGGGGCCCCCCCGGCCTCCTTGTGTCAGGCCACCGCAAGACCTGTTGCATGAGCTGCGGGAGTTGTTCGACTCTGCGGGTGTGCCTCAGGCCCGAGTGGGCGCCGGGACGTAGTTCTGGTCGATACGGTGTGAGGGCATGGCCGTCTTCACTGGAGGCGGGACACACCCTCGTCCTGTCACGTACACCGACGCCGGGCCAGATCGTCCTTGATCTTGTCGAGCACTGGCCTGACCGGTCGGTCCGTCCGAAATCAAGCGGATCTGTATCCTTGCAAGACAACGGGATCAGCATACAAAGGAGGAGGGACCCATCATGTGGAGAATCAAAAAGACATCCATGCTGGCCGGTCTCTGGATATTCGCGCTCACTGTTGTACTGTCTCCAATGAGCATGGCTCAGAGGACTTTCTTCATTTCGGGGCGCGTAACGTCATCCACGACCGGCGACGGTATCCCCAACGTCTCTGTGCTGGGAATTCTTACCGACCAGAAAGGCTTCTATGTCCGAAAGGACCTTCTCAGGGGTGATTACCCAGTGGAGCCCTTCAGGTCGGGTTACACTTTCTCACCCGCGCGGCGCACGACGGGGCTTTCGTATTCGCTGACTACTCTTTCGTCTCTGTCGACGATTGCGAGGATTTCGAATCCTTGCAGTCAAACGAGTTTGCCGTGCGAGCCACAGGAGGCGTTCGCTTCGCGACGGGGATAGATCCAGTTACAGGTGTGAGGCTGAACGCGGGAGCGGGTAGCTGGTCGGCCCTAAGCGATCGCAATGCCAAGACCGACTTTGCACAGATAGATGCGAACGAGATTCTCGAGCGCGTTGCCACCATGCCCATCGGGCGCTGGAGTTACAAGACCGAAAACCCTCTGATTCAGCATATCGGCCCGAGTGCCCAGGATTTCCACGCAACCTTTAACCTGGGTGGCGATGACCGCTACATCAACACCATCGACGCGGACGGCATCTCGATGGCAGCGATTCAGGCCCTTTACCGGCGACTAAGGGAGAAGGAAACTGAAATCGCCACGCAGCGGCACCTTATCGAGGCTCTCACCGCCCGCCTCGAGCGACTCGAATTCCTGGTTATTGGGAAATAGGAAATAGGAGCCGGAGACGCGTTGGAGCCTTGAATGGGAGACGTCACGATAGAGGGAAGGAACTCGATTCTAGCGCTGCTTCAGGAAGGCACCGAGATCAGAGAGATCAACGTCGATGCTTCCGCGCGTGAGGAGGACAAGTTGACCAGGATCCTGACGCTTGCCGAGGAGAGAGGAGTGAGTGTGAGGCGGGTGCCGCGACGGGTCTTGGACAAGATGTCCTCCACCGGTTCCCACATGGGGGTAGTTGCATATGCACATTGTTCTTTCGCACCGGCAAAACTGAAGGATGTCCTGAATCGGTGTGCAGAGAAGGGCGAGGATCCATTTCTCCTGTTCCTTGTTGAACTGAGCTACCAACAGAATATTGGTGCCGTCATCAGAACAGCAAATGCCGCAGGAGTTCACGGCGTCGTTCTCTGCGGGAAACACAAACAGATCCTGACTCCGGAGATCATCAGAGTTTCAATGGGAGCGGTGTTTTTCACACCGGTTGTGCAGGAGGGTATCTACTCGGTTCTCAAGACTGCCCAATCCGCAGACGTATGTGTAGTGGGCACGGGTATGGAAGAAGGCGAACACCACTATGATATTGATCTTCGTGGAGGGGTAGCGATTGTCCTTGGCAACGAGCATCGTGGTCTCACAGCAGGAGTGAGGAAGAGATGCGACAAGATCGCAAGAATCCCTATGTGTGGCGTGGTGTCGTCTCTGAATGTAAGCGTTGCCTGTGGTGTTCTTCTCTTTGAGAAGTTAAGACAGGATAGGTGACACGCTCGTAATGGTCTCCAGAGCCCGCATAGATAGTGCGTCGGTGTTCAAGCCTGGCACCTATTGGGAAGGGAATCTCCGAAGGCCCGGCAGGCCAAATGGCGACGAGTACCGCAGCGGCAAGTTTGTCTCCGCCCAGCTAACCGAATTGGGTGCCAGGCTCACCCCTGAAGCCAGTGTTTACGGGCACGAGAGAACGAATTGCGAGCGTGTCACCCCAACGCCTTGTCAAGGAACGCACTTCTGATCATAATCGTGCTCGCAATGCCTAGCCTGTCCGAGTAATCCGAATATCGACGGGGTAATTGTCTGCGATAGTAGGCGATATGGGCAAGAAATTTCGAGAATGGAACGTAGAGCAGAGGTGGCTTTTACCGGCGTCGATTTTGGATTTCGTGGCGGAAGGACACCTGGCGCATTTCGTCCGGGATACGGTGAGAGGATCGCTGGATTTAAGTGAGATCCTGGGGGAATACGAAGAAGAGCGAGGCTACCCGCCTTATCATCCGGTGATGATGACAGCGTTGTTGCTGTATGGGTACTGCCGGGGAGTGTATTCGTCGCGCAAGCTGGCGAAAGGTTGCGAAGAGCGAGTGGACTTCATGGCAGTAACGGGGATGCAGAAGCCGGACTTTCGAACCATAAGTGATTTTCGCAAGCGGCACCTGAAGGCGTTATCGGCACTTTTCGGACAAGTGCTGGGATTGTGTCAGAAGGCGGGTTTGGTGAAGCTGGGGCATGTGGCCTTGGATGGGACGAAAGTGCGAGCCAATGCCAGTAAGCACAAGGCGATGAGCTATCGGCGGATGAAAGCAGCGGAGATCGATTATCAAGCGGTGGTGGAGGAGTGGTTTCGAGAGGCAGAGGCGGTTGATGCAGCTGAGGATGAGGAGTATGGAGCGGATCGACGAGGGGATGAATTGCCGGAGTGGGTCAAGGATAAAAAGAAGCGGTTGGAGAAGATCCGAGAAGCGAAGGCAGCGTTAGAAGCAGAAGCTCGAGAGAAGGCAGTGGCTGAGGAGAAGAAAGAATGCAAACCCAAGTATCGAGGAGGTCGTAAAGGGAGGTATCCAAGAGGAGTGCCGAGAGCGCAGGCGCAGCAGAATTTTACCGACCCGGAGAGTCGGATTATGAAGACATCGGAAGGTTTTCAGCAGTGCTATAACGCACAAGCTGCTGTGGATGCCGACAGCCAGGTGATCGTGGCCCAAGGGCTGACGAATGCGGCCACGGATCGTCACCAACTCATCCCTCTGGTGGATGAAATACGACGCCAAACGGGCCGAGATCCCATGGAGATCTCAGCCGACACCGATTACTGCTGGGAAGAGCCTTTGGCAGAGTTGCAAAGGCGAAAGATTCGAGGATATGTTGCCACGGGCAAGGTCAAACACAGTGAAACGGCTCTCCAGCCGCGCATGAAGATCCGGAAGAACGCTGCCTTAGAACAGATGCATCAAAGATTGAAGCGAGCCGGGCGTCGCAGTCGCTACCGGTTACGCAAGCAGACGGTCGAGCCGGTCTTTGGCCAAATCAAATCCGCCCGGGGTTTCCGCCAATTTCTGCTGCGCAGCCTGGAAAAGGTGCAAACCGAGTGGAGTATGCTCTGCACCGCTCACAATCTCTTGAAGTTGGCAACGGCAAACCGCTAAGAGTTGCCCGGGGTGAGTTCAGGCTCAGACACAAGGAGTCGGAAGTAGGAGCGTTAATCGCTAATAACCCGAAAACCGTTACTCGGACAGGCTCCTAGTACACTGTCAGCATTGTTTTTATTAGTCAGAGGCAGAACGTAAAAGCTCGTCTTGAGAGGCCTTGGTTCGATAACCTAGGAGGATCAAGATGAGCAAGAGATATGTGGTCCGACTTAGTGAGGAAGAACGCAAGGAGTTGCAGAGTCTGGTCAAGAAAGGGACAGTGAAGGCCTACCGGGTCAAGCACGCTAATATCCTGTTGAAGGCGGATGCCAACGGCCCTGGATGGACGGACGAGAAGATCGCAGAAGCGTTTGGGTGCCACTTCAATACAGTGGTGCAGGTTCGTCGGCGTTTGGTGGAAGAGGGACTGGAGCGGGCCTTGGGCCGCAAGAAGCAACAGCGACTCTCGCGAGAGAAGTCACTGGACGGAGAGCAAGAGGCGCAAATGATCGCACTCAGTTGCGGCCCGCCACCGGAAGGACGAGCCCGCTGGACGCTGCGACTGCTCAGCCAACGGCTGGTGGAGATGGAGATCGTGGAGACGATCAGCCACGAAACGGTGCGCCAGGCTTTAAAAAAACGTCCTCAAACCGCACTTGAGGAAGTGTTGGGTGATCCCGCCCCGGCAGAATGCGGACTTCGTGGCCCATATGGAAGACGTTCTGGAAGTTTACAAGCGTCCCTTGGATGGGAAATATCCGGTGGTGTGCATGGACGAGCAGCCGCAGCAGTTGATTGGAGAAACTCGCCAGCCGATCCCGCTCGGAGGGGGGCGGGTCGAGCGCTACGATTACGAATATGAGAGATGTGGGACGGCGGCCCTGTTTTTGTTCGTTCAACCTCTGGCGGCCTGGCGCAAAGTGAGCGTGCGCGAGCAGCGGACCAAGGTGGATTGGGCACGGGAGATTCAGCAGCTCCTGGAAGAGGATTTTCCAGATGCGGCCCGGGTCATCCTGGTGTGTGACAACCTCAACACGCACAAGGCGGGCTCGCTCTACGAGGCCTTTGAGCCTCAAAAAGCTCGCCGCTTGGCGGAGCGGCTCCGGATTCACTACACCCCCAAGCATGGCAGTTGGTTGAACGTGGCGGAAATCGAGCTGAGCGCGTTGAGCCGGCAATGCCTAGATCGTCGCATCCCAACTCGCCAGCAACTCACCCGCCACACCCAGGCGTGGTGGGAAGATCGCAATCGAATGCAAATCGGAGTAGATTGGCAGTTTAGGATCGAGGATGCTCGCGTCAAGCTCAAGCACCTCTACCCACAATATCTAAGTTGACAAGGTACTAGCAGCCATTACTGAAAGGAGATTTCAGATGAGTTTCATTAACAATGCCGATCGATTCAGACAACGTTTACGAGAAGGTAAGATTTGTGTAGGGACCTCCGTCCAGCTCACCGATCCCTTGGTGAGCGAGCTGGCGGCGGAGGCAGGAAACGACTTCATCTGGATCGAGATGGAACATTCGCATCTCGACCTGCGCGCTGTATTGGGTCACATCATGGCGGTGCGCGGCACGCAGACCGCGCCGATCGTTCGAGTGGCGTGGAATGATCCGGTCTTGATGAAGCCGATCCTGGACCTCTCGCCGGCCGGGGTTGTTGTGCCGATGATCCGCTCACCGGAAGAGGCCTTGCGGGCCGTTCAGGCCTGTCGGTATCCTCCCCATGGAATTCGAGGCTTTGGTCCCATTCGAAACATGTATGGCATGAGCTCGATGGAGGAGTATCTGGAAATGGCCGAAGAGCAAATCATGGTGTTTGTGCAAATCGAGCATATCGATGCGGTTCACAACCTGGACGGGATCCTGGCCACTCCGGGCCTGGACGGGATTGTTCTGGGTCGAAACGATCTCTCCGGCTCGATGGGGAAGTTAGGTCAACTCTCGGACCCCGAGCTCCTGAATGCCATTGACACCGTGTTTTCCAAGGCCAGTCAGAGTGATCTGTTTGTCGGTGTTTCCATCGGGTACAACCTGGACACGGTTCGGGACTGGTATAAGAAAGGCGTTCAATGGTTCGCTCTGGGCGAAGAGGTGGGTCACATCTTCGATGGGGCCAAGGCGGTCGCCGACGCGGTCCACGCACTCGATAACACCCAATAGAATGTCCCGCAATCTTTTTGCCACCGGATTGAGTGTGGGGAGGGAAAAACATGTCGGAGAAAAATAAGGCCATCATTCGTCGTGTGTTCGAGGAACTCTTGAATCAAGGCGACATGAGTGTCATTGACGAGATTGACGCCCCGAATTTTGTCTGGCGTGGCCCTGGTGGGCAGGAGGTAAAAGGCCCTGAAGCGCACAAGCAACTTGCCGGGTCGTTCCTTAAGGCCTTCCCCGACCTTCACTTCACGGTTGAGGACATGATCGCCGAAGGCGACAAGGTGGTCGTGAGATGGACCATGCGCGGCACCCACCAGGGAGATCTCATGGGGATTGCCCCCACTGGAAAGCAGGTAACACTGCCCGGGATCCTCATCAGCCGCATTGCTGAGGGCAGGGTAGTTGAAGACTGGGACAGCTTTGACCGGCTTGATATGATGCAGCAACTGAGTACTTAGCGTTGGCTGAGGGTCGCATTTCACTATTTGGGGTCTGACTCCCAAACTTGCCGATATGTCCGCAGGTCGGAGTCACTGAAGAGAACGAACACCACCTTTTCATTCGAGCCTCTCCAGTGGGGCAGCCACCCAGGGCTCGGCATTCCTCCAGCAGTTGCGGCCCGGCGGCTCTGTGAATGGCTCCATCGACACCTCCGCCACCCAGCAGCCTGGTGTTGGCCGCATTGACGATGGCGTCCACCTGCTGCTCTACGATATTTGCCTTTCGAATCTCGACACCGGCGCGCGGTTCCCTCATCATTGGGCATTCTAGCAAAAGAACAAAAGAGCAATAGAGAGAACTGGGAAAGTAAGCTTTTCGCTTGATTGAGTCCTTTCCGGCGATTAGATTGACATCTCGTGTTGCCTCATGAAAATGTTACCGAACCGTATCCAAGGCGATACCCTCATGCAGCTCCGTTACCCTGCTCTGCACCACTGTAGAAAGAGATGTAACGGAATGAGGGCGTAGCCCGAATGGAGTTACAGCTCTTCTCCAGACCGCGGGTGGAGCCAGGGCCTCTCTCCTAGTCACCGTTGTAAGCGGATTAGTCCCAGACTTGCCGGTTTTCGGTGCTACTCCAGATGAGGGCCAGGTCGAGATCTCGGCGCTACGGCCCAATAAACGGAGATTTTTCAATCCGAAGCGCCGGGAGGTCATGGATTTATTCCATTCTGGGCTGACTTGTACAGGGACGCATCCGGGTAGCTCGTCAATGACTCAAGTTCTGGGTCAAGCCATTCTGTCTTAAATGAAATCAAAGTTTCCCGTCGCCACTGCTTCACCCGCCTCTGTAAGGTGCGGAGTTGTCCGTCCGTGAAGCACCCCGGGTGTTCTTGCTAGAGTTCGACAAATAACGACTTGGGTGTCCGCTCGGGCTCGGCCTCTAACTTCTGCTTGACTTCTGCCCAGACACCTTCGAAAGGATCTTTTCGAGTGCGCCAAGTATGAGGAACCCGAGGCTTTCCGCTTCGCCGATATCTTCGCTTTCGACGCTCTTCGACCTCCCCAAGAACGGTAGCCGACGTGGAGGAAGTTTCGACTTTTCGCTGTGCCTGAGGGAGCTTGGAAGACTGAACTTCCAAGAGTCGGACCAAAGGCATCTGGCCGAACCGGATCTTGCCGCTTCTCACCTGCATGGCGTGTTGCCAAAAGACGTCCTACAATCTCTCCAGCTGACGCAAGAGTTCCACTGGATCTAACACTCGATAAAAGGACTGGAGCTGTTTCCGGGCTGTCTCATCCAGAATCCCCGCCAGCAGCAGTCTTTGATAAGGGGTCTGGGCTTTATCGTACTGCTTCGTCACTTTGGCTCCGTCTCGCTTCTTAAAAAGGAGTTTCATCGAGGGCTGGAAGAAATTCACGTAGAGGCGAATGACTCGGTACAGCTCGGCCAGCTGCCGACGGGCCAAAATACCCTCGAAGCGGTCGTAGCCGACCAGCTGTCGGACAATGGAGCCGTTTTTCTGCTCCACGTAACACTGGTCGTTTTTCTTGTAGGCGCGGCCTCGGGTGAAAGTAATCCCTTCTTTTCGGCAATAAGCTACAAGACCCTGGTTAAAAATTCCGAGCCGTTGTCCGTATCCAGCCCGAGCAAAGGAAAAGGAAGCAGTTTCCGGACGAGTTCCAGGGCTTGTAAGACCTCTTCTTCACTTCGACACAGCAAGGGCAGGCACTCCGTCCAACTCGTAGCAATATCCGTAAGTACCAGTGTGTTCAGAAAAGCTCCCTCGGTTCGATCACCGCAGTGCGCCACCAGATCGGCTTCCATAAACCCGGGACGAGAGTCTTCCCAATCGGCAAACGTGCGTACGTTTACTTGGTGCTTGAGTAAACAACCACTCTTGCTGGTATTCTTCCCCGAACCTTTGCTCCGATAGCGGCTCAAGATCCGGTCCGCTGTAGCCGCACTCATCGTTAACAACTTACTTCGTATTTCGTTGAGACTGTCCCGGGTTTAGTTGAAAGTTGAGAGGCGGTTCGTCCGACCGACTCGTTGGAATCGGGTTGGTCAACAACCTTTTAAGGAGGAACCGCCATGAAGAAATCATATCGAATTGTCACCCGGAAGAACAGTCAGGGGCTGGCTGATTATCTGGCCCAGAACGGGCAACTGTTGCTCCCGATGGTGGAGCTGATCGAAGCCTCCCGGATGGCCATTGACGAGTTGATCGACATCCTGGGGCGAGCGAGCATGGAAGCGGTCTTGCAGCTTTCTGCCCGAAGTGTCGCCGGCGAAAAGCAACAAGGGCGCCCAGGCAAGCAGATCGTTTGGTACGGCACTCAGCCAGGGCGAGTCAGACTTTCGGAGCGGCAAGTGCGGGTTCGAAAGCCACGGCTGCGCAAGAAAGGCCAAGGTCGAGGCGGGGAGGTGGAGATCCCCGCCTATGAGGCGATCAACCGTAACGGGGAGCTGGGCAGCCGCATGCTGGAGATCTTGATGTGCAACGTTTCCACGCGCCACTACAGCCGCGTGATCCCCCAGATGGCCGACACGGTGGGAGTCAGCAAATCGTCCGTGAGCCGTCAGTTCATTGAGCAGAGCGGCCAGCAGCTGGAGCAGCTGGCCGAGCGACACTTTGATGACGTTGAGTTTCTGATCATCTACATCGACGGCCTGGTCTTTGGCGAGCACCACGTGATCTGTGCCGCCGGCGTGGACTCGGAGGGCCAAAAGCACGTGCTGGGGCTGCGGGAAGGGGCCAGTGAAAACGCCGCCACCGCTACCTCCTTGCTGGAAGACCTGGTGGAGCGAGGCCTGGATTCCGGGCGACGCTATCTGTTTGTGATTGACGGCTCCAGGGCCCTGCGATGTGCCATTGACAAGGTCTTTGGCAAGGGCAGTCCGGTGTAGAGATGTCGTCGTCATAAGATTCGCAACGTGTGCGATCGATTGCCGGACGATCTGGCCGAGCAAGTCAAGTCAGTGATGCAGGCTGCTTATCGGCTGCCCTGGAAAGAAGGGAGGGTTCGGCTCAGAAAGCAGGCGGAGTGGCTCGAAGGGCTGCATCCCGATGCGGCAGCTAGCCTGCGAGAAGGTCTGGAAGAGACCTTCACCATCAATCGACTCGAGTTGTCTTCCTCCCTGCGCTTGTGTCTGGCCAGCACCAACCTGATTGAAAGCCCTCACTCTGGCGTGAGGATGCAGACCCGTCGAGTGAGCCGCTGGAAAGATAGCCAGATGGTGCTGCGCTGGGCCGCCTCAGCCTTCCTGGAGACGGAGAAGAACTTCCGGCGCATCCAGGGAGGGCTACCAGGACCTCTGGATGCTGAAAGCCAAACTCAGAGACGAGGTTTCTATGGACGCCAAACGAAAGGTGGCTTAAGATCGTGCTCAACCTGAACCGCCCTTCACTTTCAACTGAGTTTGGGGCAGCCTCTCCCTGGCGCTAAAAGAGCTGGATGAAAGCGAGTTCTTCTCCAATTCCAGGACTCGCAGGTGTTGACGTGTGTTGATCTCGGGTGCTTTGACCAGCTACAAAAATGACTACAGTAGGATTTTGGGGAGGGCTTCAGAATCCTCCTAACTCATTGAAAAAAATGGTGGAGGTAAGCGGACTCGAACCGCTGACCCCCTGCTTGCAAAGCAGGTGCTCTACCAGCTGAGCTATACCCCCAACCGTTTTCAGGTTCCCAATATGTTAGCAGAAAGCGCCACAGCTCTCCCCTAACTCTGAGCCTCTGTGCTCACCCGTTCAAGAATGAGGTGGAACTTGATATGATCCGGATTCCTGTTGAGCTGCCTGGCTATAGCCTGCATTATGCATAAAGTGTCTACTGCATCGGCGAACGCACCGAACACACCCCGTCCGCCTGCGGCGGACACCCCTCTCAAGAGGGGACTACCCCGCCGCTTCGCGGCACCCCTCCCGAGGAGGGGACTACCTTCCGATTCGTTCGGCTCGGTCGGCCTCCCCGAACTCCAGGAGTACGCCTGCCGGGGCCTCGGTCACGACGCCTCGTCAGGCTGGTGCGCTCCCAACTTCGCCACGACACTTATCCCGACCGGTTGGATCTGGCAATTACTTGTCAGTACTTTGAAGAGTGTGAAATAATCTCGAAACCTGAGATGAAGACGAAACACGGTTGGCCTCACGAAAGCCCAACCTTAAGATCTCTTTTTCTTCCGCTGATCGCAATTTCCTCACCGGATGATCTCGGCGGGACAAACGCACTTGGCCACTGGGCCGGAGGTCCACTATGAACGACACGATCGGGAGTGATCCGCCACAGGGCCCCGAGCGCCCCATAACGCTAAAGGATTTGCTGCAGGAGTTGGATGTCTCCGCATGGCCCCGCCGCCTGAAGCTGATCCTGATAGCTCTGGCAGCCCTCTTTCTCCTGCTTGGGCTCAATTGGGCACGTTCCTTTTACACTGATTGGCTCTGGTTTCGTAATCTAGGTTACCAGCAGACCCTTCTCACGATAGTGACCACCAAAATCTGGCTCTTTTTGGCAGGTGGACTTCTGTTCGCAGCTATCGCTGGGACGAACCTGCGCTTCGTGTTCCGTAACAGCCGAGGACAGGAACCTTTGCCTGAAACCGGTATCCCTCCCCATCTCTTCGAGCCGTGGAGAAAAGTCTTGGCCTGGTTTTCAGTGGGGAGTGTAATGCTGCTCAGCTTTTCGGTTGCGGGCGGAGTCGCTCGACAGTGGGATAGTATTCTTCGTTTCCTCTCCGCGGTACCTTTTGAGCAATTGGACCCCATCTTCCAAAAGGATCTGGGGTTTTTTGTCTTTACGCTTCCGGTACTTCACTTTATCCAAAGATGGTTGCTGCGCGTCTCGATCCTGGTGACCTTGCTGGTTGCTATCCTCTATTACCTTTTTTTCCGACTGCGAGGCGAGGTCTTCTCTCTTTCCGGTAGGGTTCATACCCACCTGGCTGGTTTGGGTACCGGCATCTTTTTCCTCATGGCGATAGGACACTGGCTGGGGCGCTACGATCTCCTTTACTCCACTTCGGGAGCTGTTGTAGGTGTGGGTTATACGGAGGCGAACGCTGGCGTCCCGGTCCATTGGCTGATGACCGTGGTGGCGACTTTGAGCGGCATCCTCCTGGCCGCAGGGATCTTTTCCTCCGGCCGCCGTCTCACCTATTGGGCCATCGGTCTGTGGTTCGGAATGAACATCGTAGCCGGTTCAGCCGTGCCTCGGCTGGTCCAGCGATTGTATGTAGAACCAAGCGAGCTGGCCCTAGAAGAACCCTACTTGGAAAACCACATACAACTGACCCGCCAGGCTTACGCTCTAGACCGACTACAGCCACAAAGTCACCCGGCCAGAGGAAAGGTCTCACCCGAGGCTGTTGCCCAAAATCAGGGCACGGTTCAAAATGTGCGCTTGTGGGATGAAGGTCCTCTTCTTCAGAGCTACAACCAGATTCAATTCTTCCGTCTCTATTACGACTTTCTGGCCGTTACGACCGACCGCTATACCATCGACGGGCAGTTGCGGCAGGTCATGCTTTCCACCCGCGAGATTTCTGCCGAGAAACTGCCTCAGGAAGCTCAACGGTGGGTGAACCGCCACCTGCAGTTTACCCACGGCTATGGAATTGCAATGAGTCCCGTCACGGAGATCGACTCGGGTGGGCGCACCGCCTTTTTCGTTAAAGACGTCCCGCCTCAAGGCAAGATTCCACTCCAACGCGCCGAGATCTACTATGGCCTGAAAAGCCTGGACTCCATCATTGTTCACACCCGGATGAAGGAGTTTAACTATCCCGGGCGGGATGGCCCGGTTTACACCCGATACAAGGGGCAGGGAGGAGTCCTTCTCAGTTCCTTCTTTCGGCGCCTGCTCTATGCCTGGCAGTTCCGAGACCTCAACATAATGCTCTCCGGGGAAATTGAACCAGAGAGTCGAATTCAGTATCGGCGAACCGTTCCTGAGCGCTTCTCCACGCTCATGCCCTTTCTCCTGCGCGACCAAAACCCTTACGTCGTGGTTGCCGATGGGCGCTTGTTCTGGATTCAAGACGCCTATACGGTGAGCGATCGATATCCTTACTCCACGGCTTGGCAGGGTCGCTTCAACTACATCCGCAACAGTGTCAAAGCTGTGATCGATGCATATCACGGCACCGTGAACTTCTACGTTTCCGATCCTACCGATCCCCTGGTTCGAACCTATCAACGCATCTTTCCTGAGCTGTTCAAGCCCCTGGAAGAAATGCCTGGATATCTGGAGCCCCACCTGCGCTATCCATTGGACTTCTTTAACGTGCAGGTCCAAATGCTCTTTCAATATCACATGCAGGATCCTGCGGTGTTCTATAACAAGGAGGATCAGTGGGCTCCTCCACTGCAAACCTCGTTCGGCCGTACTGCAACCTTGCAGCCTTACTACATCGTGGCGCGCCTTCCCGATGAAGATCGAGAAGAGTTCCTCCTGATCCAGCCTTTTACCCCAGTCGAGCGCCATAACCTGGTGGCCTGGATTGCCGCTCGAAGTGATGCTCCCCACTATGGAGAACTTGTCCTCTTTCAGTTTCCTGCGGGCCGGCATGTGGATGGTCCGAACCAGGTGGAGGCTCGGATTGACAATGACGCCATTATTTCAGAGCAGTTCACGTTGTGGGGACAGGTGGGCTCTGAGGTGTCGCGCGGCATCCTACTCGTCATCCCACTGGGAGATTCCATACTCTATGCCGAGCCGGTCTTCCTGAGACCGGAGGCACTGGAGTTCCCCGAACTGCGCCGCATCATCCTCGCCGATGCCACCAAGGTGGTCATGCACGGCACCCTGGAGAATAGCGTCCGAGCTCTGGTTGGCGAACTCCCTGCGGTTGCGCCTACCGGTAGAGAAATGGCAAAGCAGGTCGCGACAACAATCGAAAAGCCGGGTTTGCTGTCCCTCGGATCAAAGGAGTTGGAAGCCGTGAAGACCAGGCTGGTGGAGGCCCTCGAAAAGCTCCAGGAAGTGCTGAATCGACTCCGGAGAGCGACTCCTCAAAGCACAGGAGGGAACACAGAGTAGGAGGCAGGAGCCACTTGTCCCAGGGAATCCTCCTGAAGGAGTTGTTAGAGGGTATCGGTCCGAATTATCCGTCAACTGTCTACTGCGTCGGCGTCGCCTTCACCTGAGCGAAGTGAAGAGATCGTCCCTCGCCTCCGCCGCCACAGGCACATCAACGCCAGAGATCCGAGAATCCCCGCCCATCGAGTCATTCCCTCTTCAAAGACCACGGTCGCATTGAACACCATGAAAAACAAACAGCCATGCAGGGTCATTCCAGTGATGGGGGGCCTCCGCTGGCATGGGTCGAGTCGGCGCCACCACCAGAGAACGTCCGCCACCCACAGCAGTATGAAAGCGTAATTGAAGTATATCCCGCCTCCCCAACCACTACCCAAAAGCTCCGAGGTCTGACGGGCAGTGTTTTGGTAGGCAGCCTCATGGCTCCAGTCGTGAAAAAAATGAAACGCACTGGCCACATGGGCAAGAAGACCTGTACAACCGGTGGTCCAGAAACCCCTGGCGAGACAACACCATTTGTGCCGATTTTTCGCCGCCAACCTCGTGCCCTCTCCCAGAAAGTAAAATGCCAGGGAAATCCGGATGGTCCACATCGTGAGGGCTTCACCCATATTCATAAAACTTCTGTAGACGAAAGGAATCGGTTTCTACTTAAATGAGGTGAGCTCAAGAGCGACTGTGCATCCATGATAAAACGTTGGAGGACAACAATGACCATGGAGAAAGTTTTGCGAGATCAGCTTCTCAACTTACTGGACGGCAAGGGGGCTCACGCCAGCTTCGAGCATGCGATCTCGGATCTTCCCCCGACGATACGGGGCAAAAAAGCACCGGCGCTGCCCTATACCATCTGGGAACTGGTCGAACATATGCGGATTGCCCAGTGGGATATTCTGGAGTTCAGCCGGAATCCCGACCACGTTTCCCCTGGTTGGCCGGACGGTTACTGGCCCGGGCAAAGGACACCTGAAGACGATCCGGCCTGGCAAAAGAGCGTAGACGCCTTTCGTTGTGACCTTCGAACCATGAAGAAACTGGTCAAAGAGCCTTCCACCGACCTGTTTCGTCCCATTCCTCACGGCGATGGAAAAACGCTTCTCAGGGAAACCCTCCTGGTCGCCGACCACAACGCCTATCATCTAGGCCAAATCGTGCTGATTCGAAAGCTACTGAACGCCTGGCCGGCTTCCTGAATCGAACAGGCTCGACACTCGGGCTTATCCCCTCAAGCCTGGCACATAACCCTGGCCGAACTGCACACCCATGGGCTGCTGAAAATCTCCCGTCAGGGGCATGATGGCACTGGTGCCTCCGTCAATAAGCAGGGTCTGTCCTATGATGTATCGCGATTCCTCGCTGGCCAGAAAGATGGCCAGACGAGCGACGTCAACCGGGTCTCCGAGGATTCCAGCAGGCTGCCGACTGCCCGCAGCCTCTACATCCAGCCCAGGTTCGACCTTCAGGTGATTCTCCACCAGAATCCAACCTGGAGCGATGGCATTGACGCGAATTCCCCTGGGAGCCAAGTCCAGAGCAAGCTCCCGGCTGTAGGAAACAATGGCGCCTTTGGTGCCGGCATAGACAGAATGCTCCCTCAAACCGAAAAACGCGTGATTGGAAGTGAGGTTGATCACGACGCCCTTGCCCGCTTCGCCCAGAGCCGGCACCAGAGGGCCTGGGTCAGAAAGAACTGAGCCCGAACATTCACGTTATAGAGCGTATCGTACTGCTCCTCGGTAACTTGCTCGAAGACCCTATTCATGGTGATCCCGGCGTTATTGACCAGCACATCGAGTCCCCCCAGATACCCGAGTACTTCCTGTGCCAGCTGCCGGACCGGGGCCACTGCCCGAAAATCTGCCTGAAACGCTTTCGCTTTCCCGCCCGCCTTTTGGATTTCTCCGGCCGTGGATTCTGCACCTTTCCCGCTCTGGGAGTAATGAAGAGCCACAGCTGCACCTTCCCGCGCAAACTCCACTGCAACGCCCCTGCCGATACCGGTTCCCGCACCGGTCACCAGCACTCGTTTTCCTTTCATTTTGTCTTGAGAACTCGTCGCCATGGGAACGACCTCCTGTAAGTTTCGTTGGATTTACCCCGGCCCCCCGGCTTGGCTCACCGAGGGTGTCCGGAGGTTTTCACCGTCTGGAGTGCCTGACAGGCTGCCTATCTTACTTCGAATGGGGCTAAAGTCACACTGGAAAATGTCGCCTCAAAGAACGACTCACGCCGTCTTTGGCCTCCTATGCATGATGCACGCGAGCCTGCATCGGCTTATTAGGGAAGGAGGTGAAAGCACTGGACAGTAGGGGTTGTGTTCTCAGACAACCAGACAGTGGCCCTGTGCGGAGGTTTCTCCGCGAGAATTCGGATCCGCGCGATCCGCGTTATCCGTTAGAAAGGAGGTGATCCAGCCACAGGTTCTCCTACAGCTACCTTGTTACGACTTCACCCCAATCATGAACCACACCGTCGGCGCCTGCGTCCCTTGCGGGTTGAGCTCGGCGACTTCTAGTGCAGCCCACTTTCGTGATGTGACGGGCGGTGTGTACAAGGCCCGGGAACGTATTCACCGCGGCAAGCTGATCCGCGATTACTAGCGATTCCACCTTCACGCAGTCGAGTTGCAGACTGCGATCCGAACTAAGAGCAGCTTTTTGGGATTCGCTTTCCGTTGCCGGATTGCTTCCCTTTGTACCACTCATTGTAGCACGTGTGTAGCCCGGGGCATAAAGGCCATGAGGACTTGACGTCATCCCCACCTTCCTCCGGCTTTTCGCCGACAGTCTCTGTAGGGTGCCCAGCTTTACCTGGTAGCAACTACAGACAAGGGTTGCGCTCGTTGCGGGACTTAACCCAACATCTCACGACACGAGCTGACGACAGCCATGCAGCACCTCTCGGACAGTCCCCGAAGGGAAGCCACGATCTCTCGTGGGGTCCACCCGAGTTCAAACCCCGGTAAGGTTCTTCGCGTTGCGTCGAATTAAACCACATGCTCCACCGCTTGTGCGGGCCCCCGTCAATTCCTTTGAGTTTCAGCCTTGCGGCCGTACTCCCCAGGCGGGGCACTTATTGGGTTACCTGCGGCACAGAGGGACTTGAACACCCCCTACACCTAGTGCCCATCGTTTACAGCCAGGACTACCGGGGTATCTAATCCCGTTTGCTCCCCTGGCTTTCGCGCCTCAACGTCAGTGTCTGTCCAGGGAGCCGCCTTCGCCGCTGGTGTTCCTCCCGATCTCTACGCATTTCACCGCTACACCGGGAATTCCGCTCCCCTCTCCAGCACTCAAGCCCAGTGGTTTCCCAGGACCTTCCCCGGTTAAGCCGGGGACTTTCACCTGAGACTTCCCGGGCCGCCTACGCGCCCTTTACGCCCAGTAATTCCGAACAACGCTCGCCCCCCCCGTATTACCGCGGCTGCTGGCACGGAGTTAGCCGGGGCTTCCTCCAAAGGTACCGTCAACCCCTTGCGGAGCTTCTTCCCCTCGGACAGGAGTTTACGATCCGAAGACCTTCTTCCTCCACGCGGTGTTGCTGCGTCAGCCTTTCGGCCATTGCGCAAAATTCCCCACTGCTGCCTCCCGTAGGAGTCTGGACCGTGTCTCAGTTCCAGTGTGGCCGTCCGTCCTCTCAGACCGGCTACCGATCGTCGCCTTGGGAGGCTGTTACCCCCCCAACAAGCTAATCGGCCGCGGGCCCCTCTTAGAGCACCTCAAGATTACTCCTGAAGCTTTCCCCCTGGGCTCGACCCCAAGGGCTCATGCGGTATTAGCCCGCCTTTCAGCGAGTTATCCCCCACTCCAAGGCAGATCACCCACGTGTTACTCACCCGTTCGCCACTCCTGTTTTCAGATTGCTCCGAAACCAGTCGTTCGACTTGCATGTGTTAGGCACACCGCCAGCGTTGATTCTGAGCCAGGATCAAACTCTCAGATTTGACCTGTTGAGCCTTTCTGTCTGGTTGTCAAAGAACACTTGAAGGTTCTTATTGTATGGGCCTGGAAGCCCTTTGTCAACAATGTAAATTGCCTGATTAAGTACTCTCTTCCATAAATACGGTAACGTATGCGGATGGGGCTTGCGAGGTGAGGTCGCGAAGAGAGGAGGGATGCAGAGGCATCGTCGACGACGAACGACAAAGAGATCGCCCGCAACCGCCATCCGCCCAAAGGGTTGGGGCGGGACGGGCCCATCTCTTTGTTGCTCCTCCTCGCCGATGTCTTGACACGAGTGTCTCGACATCGACTCGTCGTCGCGCCTCGATCTGGTCTCCGTCGCGCTCCCAACATACGTCATCGTATTTATGGCAGGGAGTACTAAGCTGGTCAATGGAAGTGGAAGTGGCAACGGCACTGGCAATGCCCGTGAAGTCTCGTCAGCCGGTCAGCACACTGTCGGGCTTGGAGTAGGGTGTCTTTTTGTACTTTCGCGCTTCGCCCTGAGCGCCTTTGTAGTCAATCTTGCTGTTGATGGCTTTCTGATACTCGGCGAGGGCACGCTGACGCTCCCCGAGCACATCATAGATCTTGCCCAGATAGATATGAATCCAGGTCTCCACCCATTCTGGCTTCAAATCCCCGTTCAGGGCATCTCGAAAGCTGTTGGCCGCGCTGGAATAATTGTGCTGCTCAAAGAACACTTCACCCAATCGAAAGTGCGCGACCGAACTCCTGAGGTCGATGCCCTTCGCTTTTTCATAAGCCCGAATGGCTGAGGTGAACTCCCCCTTTCGACGATAGTCATCCCCCAGCGCCACCTGAACACCGATTCGTCGGGCCTCGGAATTAATGAGAATCTTTCCATGAGGATCAACCCTTAAACGAAGCGGCATGCTCTCCGTGTTAAAAGTGAAGGAGGTACTCTTTCCGCTCATCATCAGCTGTCTATTCTCTGCTTCGCCCTTGGTTTCAATCTTTATTTCAATGGGCATTTTGAAAAGGTCCAGATCCTGCACAATCTGGCCACGAATCTTGAATCCTCCTTCCCGGAGTTTGTAGATGATGTACTCGGTGCGAAACTCGGGAATACCCATCGAGTCCACCCATTGCGCAAAAAACCAGCGGTAATCCTCACCACTACTCTCCTTCACAAAACGGGCAAACTTGCTCGTCGTCGTACTTCCATGGGCGTTTTCTAGATACCACTCACGGAGCAGAGGATTGAACTTTTTCTCGCCTACCAACTGACGCAGCATGTAGAGAACCCAGGCGCCCTTGCTTCCTACGATCGATTTGTACTCGGAAGAGCCCGCCTCCAGACTGAGTCCCCGGCTGACAGGGGCCTTTTTTTCATGCTTGAGTGCCGAAACCGCCTTTTTCGCAAGCTGAGACTGGAATTCCTCCGGACGCACCTTCTCGACGTAGCGGAGTGCGGCGTAGGTGGAGAAACCCTCCTGAAGCCAGGCGTCCCCGGATGCCTGAAACCGCACCGAATAGCCCCACCACTGGCGTGCAACGCGCTCCGCCAACTCCATTACTACGTCCAGTGGTTCTTGCTCCATTATGGTAGAGTCCAGCAAAATCAATCCTGAGCAGCCCGTGGAGGGAAGCTCGATATTTCCCAGCTGCAACAGAGTCAATTCAGAGATTGGCGCCTGGCCATATTCCTCACTGAAGAACTTCACCATCTTGGAAATCTCGTCTGCCAGAGGCTTCAAATCTCGATCGTAGACCTCCCCCACAAAAAAGGTCAGGGGAAGAGCGCCCTCTTTGAATTCCTGTCGAAGATACCGCCCTACGGCAACGGGGACCCCGGTCAAGGGCTGATCGCTTTTCCAGTGAAACACTTCCTTCATACCGAGCGTCTCCACACCCTGTAGGATACCAGGAGCTACGGCCGTAAATCCCAGAGGGACGGTGACTTTCACGTCGGCAGTTGCGCCGTCCAGGGGCAAACGGTGGCTGGGAAACCATTTCCCTTCGGTGAGCAGCAAGGCTCCTTTACGATGCACCACTGCCATCTGGGTCTCCGGTGAGTCCAGATAAATATACTCCTCCCTCTCCAGCCTCCCTTCAAAACGAAATACAAGCTTCATCCGGGTCTCCGGCTCGAAGGAATCTGGGCCTACAATCTGCATGTGCTCGCTGTCAAAGTCGTCAAACTTGGAGGAATAGCGGGCATCTTGCTCATCGACTATTTCGATCAGATTCACATGATTGTTCAGCTCGAAAGGCAGTGCTAGAGTCTCTTCCAGAACCCTCAGGTGAATGACCACTTCACCTTGAAGGGAACTCGTCTCCGGTTCGACTTCGACATCGATCTGATAGTGCTCGACGTCAACTACCGGCGACCTCGCCCTTTTCTGTGAGAGAACCGGACTGGAAAAGCAAACCACAAGAAAAATGCAACCCAAGACTTTCATTCTTGACATCCTTTATCTGTTCGGAAAATCCGATTGATGGATCGGTTTCGACACAGGCCTACGGAGCTAAACGCATCGGAAGGTAGTCCCCTCCTACGGAGGGGTGCCGCGAAGCGGCGGAGCAGTCCCCTCTTGAGAGGGGTGTCCGCCCCAAGCGGACGGGGTGTGTTCCGGGCGTTCGCCGATGCAGTAGACACCTGATTCATCATCCGGGCTAATCTTTCAAAATCTGAGATTGAACCATCCGGGCACTCTCCCAGTAGGCGTTCCTCTCGCCCATTTTTCCTGAAGCAAGCCTGAGCTTTTCTCTGATTTTTTCCCGCTGTTCTTTGTCGCGAAGCAGGCGAACGAGATAAGCTCCAACCTTCTCTCCGGTCGCATCTCCCTGCACAAACTCGGGGACGATCCTGTCTCCTGCCACCAGGTTCGCCAAGCAGTAGCAGTCAGTATGGACGAAAGGACGCAGAAGATACCAGGTGGGAGTAGACACTCGATATACCATAGCAAATGGGACCTGGAAACGCATTGCCTCCAAGGTGGAGGTGCCACTCTTCACAATTGCACAGTCTACCCGAGGGAGAAGGCGATCTGTCCCTTCCCCGCGAATTTCCAGATGGAGGGGGGAATTGCCGCGACGCAGCCACTGCTGATATTGAATTTCCAAATCCTCTCGTCGGACGGCGGGAGCCTGGATGACCCAAAACCTGGCGCAGTGGCGGTCCTCGATGTAGCGAGCCGCATCCAGCTGGACAGGGAAGATCTGCTCGACCTCCTTCTGCCGACTACCCGGCAAAAGGGCAAGCAGCGGTGGATCGTTGCACGGCGCAGCGGGCTCGGTCAGGGCACCACCCAAAGGGTTTCCCACATAGTAAGCTCGAACCCCACATCGTCGATAAAACGGCTCCTCAAAGGGCAGGATGACCAACATCAAGTCAACATAACGCCGAATCAAATTCACGCGCGAGGAACGCCAGGCCCACACCTGGGGACCGACGAAGTAACATACTGGCACGGCTAAGGCCTTCAGCCGACGCAACAGGCGCAGGTTAAACTCGGGAAAATCCACCAGAATCGCCAGACGCGGCTTCCGACGCTGGGTTTCTCGAAAGATCTTCCGATACAACCTCCAATAATTCCCCATACGGGGCAAGGCTTCCCAAGGGCCAATGGCCCCAAGCGCAGAAACATCCAGAAACAGATCCACACCCACCGCCGCCATGCGCTCTCCCCCACTGCCAAACCACTGAATCTTTCGATTCGGATATCGCCCATTGAGCTCTTTCACCAGTCCTGCCGCGTGACGTTCTCCCGAGCTCTCTCCCGCCACGATCAGAATGGAGAAATCCTCAAGAGCCACTGTTGCTGCTTCCACGCCACCGGTTGGACCCGGGCGGCTGGAGTCAAACTTTTCAACCGGGACTCGAAACACTTGCCTCGTAATTTTCGCAGCCCGCAAACAGGAATGAATCAAAACGTCTTTCCAATCCAGCCGCCCCCGATCACATTCTGGCCCTGATAAAAAACGGCGGCCTGCCCCGGTGTGACCGACATCTGCGGATTCTTAAAGAGGACTTTTACCTGCTGCCCGTTTGCCCTACCATTCTCCATGTTGATGAGCGCCGGAGATTCCCTGTGACGGGAACGGATCTTCACCCACGCCTCCAACGGCTCCTTTGGAATCCCGCCTGAAACCCAATTGACCCGGTCGACAACCAACCCCTCCTTCCACAAGTCCTCTTTATAGCCTACGACGACCGCATTGCGGTGCCGGTCAAGATCCAAAACATAAAGAGGCCGAGAATGCGCAATGCCGAGACCCCGACGCTGCCCTACAGTGAAATGATAAATGCCGCGATGGGTACCGAGAATCGTTCCATCCTTGAACAGGATCGCCCCCCGCTGGTGGCAGCGATCCAGAAGCGGCGTGAAGTCCGAGTCTACTTCGGAGGCGTGGCGACGAATAAAACTCGCGTAATCACCATCCGGAACAAAACAGATTTCCTGGCTGTCGCGCTTCTCCGCCGTCAACAGGCCGGCCGAACGAGCCATCTCGCGAATGTCAGTTTTCTCGTACTCACCCACGGGAAACAACACGTGCGAGAGCTGCTGCTGCGTCAGCTCAAAAAGGAAATAGGATTGATCCTTGCCCGCATCTTTACCCTTGACCAGTCTGTAACCACCCTGCAAATCGTACTCGACGCGCGCGTAGTGCCCCGTAGCGACCCTGTCAATCCCGAGTTGCCGCGCGTAGCTCAAGAGTCTTCCAAACTTCAGGGAGCTGTTGCACCAGATGCATGGTGACGGGGTCCGGCCGCCCAGGTAATCGGCAATAAAAGGCCGAACGACCTTCTGCTCGAAGTGCCGCTCCAGGTTGAGGACATAGAAGGGAAATCCCAAGTGGTCGGCAACGCGGCGGGCATCATAGACATCATCGAGCGAACAACACTTCCCAAAGTGTGTTTCCCCAACGTCGGAATTCCTACGGTAGTCCCATAGCTGCATGGAGCACCCGACGACATCATATCCTTGACGCTTCAGGAGAAGCGCCGCGGTGGAACTATCCACACCACCGCTCATGGCAAGTAAAACTCGAGTCATGAAATGGAACCTAATATTTTTCGGAGCACCCAGCCTCGAAATATCAGGGCGATTATAGCACGGGAAACGAATGGCTCAGCCCGTACCCGGATTGGCTGTTCCAGGTTCCAAGTTCCAGGTTCCGGGTTGGGGCCTGCATTGTGAAACGATCCGAAATGTCGAGCGCACCGAACAGCGAACCTGGAACTGCGAACCTCAGTTCGTCAGCTCTTTTTTCAACGTCTTGCGGCCATAGAAAAGACGAGACTTCACCGTGCCCTCGGCAACCTTCGAGATCTCAGCAATCTCCCGGATCGTAAAACCTTCCAGATCGTGCATCCGCACCACGTCTCGATGCTTCCGAGCCAGCCGTCCCAGCGCGCTCCATACTCGATGCTGAACCTCCCGCTGATGGAAGCTTTCCAGAGGGCTTTTCATCTTCTCGTCGTGAATGCTGACATTCTCCGAGACGTCCTGGTCCGTGCGGTTGCGATGCTTTTTGTTCTTGCGGATCATTTCCAGGCAGACGTTGACGGTAATCCGGTTGACCCAAGTGCCCACGGTCGAATCTCCCCGAAAGTTGACCACCGCGCGGTACACATTGAGAAGCGTTTCCTGCAGGGCATCCTGGGCCGAGTGCTCCTCCTTGAGGATCTTCAGAGCCGTCTGGTAAATGTTGGTCTGAAAACGGTGAAACAGTTCTGAAAACGCGCCGTCCTCACGGGCCTGGATGCGCGAAATCAGACTGGCTTCCTGGGGTGAAACGGCAGCTAGATAAGTTCCCATAGTGACCTCCAACACCAGATCTCTACGCAAGAGGGGGGCCAATCTCATAACCTATTGATAAAACTATACTTATTAATCTAGAGTGGAACCCACCGTTAAGCGATTTTACAGCGAGGGTTCGGGGGATTGTAGTCTAAGGTACTGTCAAATCTGGGAAAATAAGGATGTAAAGAGACTAGACAGATTATGTCTACTCTATTAACAGCTGTGATAGCTTTTCAGCTTGGCGATGAGCGTCTGTCGGCTGATGCCGAGGCGTTGGGCGGCATGGCTCTTGTTCTGGTCGTGGGCCCGGAGGGCATCGAGAATCAGCTGGCGCTCGAGTTCATAGACTTTCTGCTTGAGGGAACCGGCAGGACTGCGGTGTGCGTTGGAACGGCGAATTCGATCGGAAATCATGGGCGCAGGAAGCGAGCGCCCGGAATCGGACAGAATCACCATTCGTTCCATTTCATTTTCCAGTTCTCTTACGTTACCCGGCCAGTCGTAGCTCTTGAGCAATTCCAGCACACCCGGCTCAAAATCAGGCACGTGTTTGTTCAGGCGCTGACGGAACTGCTGCAGGAAGAATTGAGAAAGAGTTTCGATATCCTCCTTTCGTGTCCGCAGCGGAGGAACCCACACCGAAAAGACGTTCAGGCGAAAGAAGAGATCCTGACGGAACCTGCCCTCTTCGACCCTATGGCTGAGATTGCGGTTGGTGGAGACGATGAGGCGAACGTCGACCGTCTTTGAGCTCTGGGCGCCCACAGGAAAGATCTCTCCCTCCTGGAGCACCCGCAGCAACTTGGTCTGCAACTCCAGGGGAGCCTCGCCAATTTCGTCCAGAAAAAGCGTCCCCTGATGAGACAGCTCGAAGTATCCTTTTCGATCCTGGGTCGCCCCGGTAAAAGCACCCTTCTTGTGCCCGAAGAAAGCACTCTCGACCAGGTCCGTTGGAACAGCTCCGCAGTTGACCGCGATGAAGGCGTTTTCCCGACGCAGGCTGCTGTCGTGAATGTGGCGAGCCAGCAGCTCTTTCCCGGTTCCGGTCTCGCCCTGGATCAAAACCGTCGAATCGGTCTGGACGACCCGGTCCAGAAGCATCAGCAAATCACGCATGGAGCGGCTTTGAAAGACCAGCTGACGGGGGGAATCCTTCAGCAGCTCTGCCTCCTGCTTCAGCTTGAAGTTCTCTTTCTGCAGGCGCTCGTAGGCAGCCTTGAGCTCCTGGTTCAACCGCTCGTTCTCTTTTTTCAATTCCAGGCGCTCCAGATCCTGACTGACCGTCTGTTTGAGTGAAAAGGGCTCCCACGGTTTGGTGATGTAGCGATGAACATGTCCCTGGTTGATCGCATCCATGAGATCTTCCACCTCGGTGTAACCGGTCAGGATGATGCGAATCAGATCCGGATTGACCTGAAGTGATCGACGCAGCAGTTCGACTCCGCTTACCCCCGGCATCTTCTGGTCAGTAATAATGGCCGAGACTGGCTGATCTCGCAGCAGCGACAAGGCCTCCTCCCCGCTTTTCGCCTCATAAACCTGGAATTCGTCGACAAAGGTCCGTCTGAGCTTTTCCAGGTTGGCTGCCTCATCATCCACGATCAGGATCCCGTATTTCCCCTTCATCGCTCTCCCCTACAAAGGCAGCCGGATTCGAAACTTGGTCCTCTTACCTTTTTCGCTTTCCACTTCAATACTTCCCTCATGCTGCTGAATAATGCCGTAGCTAATGCTCAGTCCCAGTCCCGTTCCCTTACCTACCGGCTTGGTGGTAAAAAAGGGTTCAAATACTTTGTCCAGGTGCTCTCGCTCAATCCCCATTCCGTTGTCTTCAACCTCAATGACGACGCTGCCATTTTGTGAAAATGTTCGGACCCAAATATCTCCTTCCGCGTAAATCGCCTGGCAGGCGTTCGAGATCAGATTCATGAACACCTGGCTTATCTTTCCGGAATGGCAACGAACCTGGGGGACTTCTCCGTACTCCTTGTGAATCTGGATGCGGTCTCGATACTGGTTCTGAAGCAGGTTCAAGGCCAGCTCCACAGGCTCACGAATATCGACCGCCTCCAGCCGGTCACCGCTGTCCATACGTGAAAAAGTTCTGAGATCCGCAATGATCGCGTGGATCCGTTTTGCGCCCTCTTCAAAGTTGCGAATGAGCGTGTCCAGATCCTGCATCATGAACGAATAGTGAATATCTTCTTTCAGTGACTCGATGGCTCTTCGCTCCCCCTCATCCAGGCTGGCCTTTTCCTCGTAAAGCTTCACCAACCGTTTCAGGTTCCCGACGTATCTTTTCAAGAAATCAGTGTTCCCATAGATGAAGTTCAGGGGGTTCTTGATCTCGTGGGCAATTCCTGCCACCAGCTGCCCGAGGGAAGCCATTTTCTCACTCTGAACGAGCTGCACCTGCGTCTCCTGCAGCTCCTGGTAAGCCTTCTGGACTTCCCGGTTCGTCTCTTCCAGCTCGCGGGTCCGTTCCCGCACCTTCTCCTCCAACCTCCTGTTGAGGTCGAGAAGCGCCTGGCTGCGCTCTTGAAGGGATCCAGCCATCTCGTTGAAACTCCTGGCCAACTCTCCCATTTCGTCGCCAGACGAGATGTCAACCCGCTGGTTCAAGTCTCCCGCAGCGATCTGACCCGCCCCAGCTGTGAGCTTCTTGAGTGGGATGGTGATTCCCCGCGCCAACAAATAAGTGAGAACCACAACCAGAAGGGCCGACGCCGACGCGGTCGCAACCAGCACTTTTTTGAGATCCTGGACGGGAGCGAAAATCTCCTCATTATCGATGCCTACACCACACAACCACTGAAAGTACGGATGATCGACTGCAGCCCACCCGCTCATTTTCTCGGTCCCGCGAGGATATTCGTAGGCAAAATGGGTCACCCCTTCCAGGAGCGCCTGGTGAAGCTCTTCCAGATTGTGGTCCTCGATCAGCCGAGTCCCATAGTTACTGACGCTACGAGTCAGGTCATTGACCTGCTCCAGAGGGTAGCTTCGGTTTCGGCGTAACTTGTGAGCGAGCACCGTGTTGCGGTCGGTTCCAAAGAGAAAACCATATCCTGAGTCCAGGGAGCGCTCCTGCAGGTCTTCTTCCACCTTATCGAAAATTTCCTGAATGTACTCCCAGTTCATCAGAGCCAGGACCCCTCCCACCACGACGCCCCGCTGGTCCAGAATGGGGGCCGCGAAACCGATACTATATTGGCGAGCAAGATCTTCATTGGCGTAATCGTAAAGCTGGTGGACCAGGAGCGAGCGGTGCCAATCGAGATAGGCTAAGCTCCCGCTGCGCACCTCCTGCAGCCAGCTCGATTCCGGCGTGTACTTCAGCAGGCTCTGGCCCTGAATCTCTTTCAGCTGCCCCAAATCGAGATCCTCAATTCGCCTTCGATCGATGCTATTGGCCAACATCAGGTTTCCCTCAGCATCAAAAAGGGCCAGCACATCATAAACTTCGTGAACGATCACCAGTTGATTGAGTAGGTCCTGGGGAGCGGCGGCGTGGCGCCTCAACAAATAATCCCGGAATTCGCCGTACAGGCTCATGGAGATCGTCTCTTCCTGTTTCTCCAGAAGCGACAACCGGATGTTGCTGGCAATGTCTCGAGCCATCTGCTCCAGATAAAGCACAATACGGTCTTCAGTGATTTTTTCCTTGGCTACCTGATAGGAGCGAAGGGAGACCCAAAGCAGGGGCACAAAGCAAAGGGGCAGAATCAGGAAAAGCAGCTTATGCTTCAAACTGCGCATTGCGGTTCTCTCTTTTGATTCGTAAAGTTCCTTAACGGTTCACTGACAAATTAACTTACAGTTGGAGAAAGGTCAACTGGGTTTCAGGTTCCAGGGGAGCGTTGCGGCTCCTAATCTTCTAAGGTAGGAGCGGCCTTTGGCTCCGCGGCTTTCTGGTCAATAGTCACTGGCCAGTTGTCAGCTGGTCAGCTCTTTCAGGGAAAGCTCTGGCGGCGCTGGGTCACTTCCTCAATCCAGGGAAGGTCGGGCTGAAATCCTAGACCCGGCTCCCCAGGCGCCACAATGTAGCCATCGGAAGTCACCTCCACGGGAGGGAGGATGAGGTCTCGCTCAAAATAGCGCTTGCTTGCGGAAACATCACCGGGCAGGGTGAAATTCTCCAGCGTGGAGAGCGCCACATTGTGGGCACGGCCAATCCCTGTTTCGAGCATGCCTCCACACCACACCGGGACGCCCCGCTGCTGGCAGACATCGTGAACACTCCGGGCTTCGCTGATTCCACCCAGGCGGCCCATTTTGACGTTCACGATCTTACATGCTCCCAGCTCGTGAGCGTGGACGGCGTCATGGGCATGGCGAATGGACTCATCCAGGCAGATACGCGTTCGCAGCTGGCTCTGAAGCTTGCTGTGGTCCACAAGATCATCATGGCGAAGCGGCTGCTCCACCATAAGCAACTGAAACTCGTCCAGCCCTCTCAGATACTCCGTATCCGACAGGGAGTAGGCTGAATTGGCATCGACCATTAAGGAAATGTCGGGGAATCGGCTTCGGACTTTCCGCAGGACGCCCAAGTCCCATCCCGGCTTGATCTTGATTTTGATTCGGTGATAGCCCGCTTCCAGTTCCCTCCCGATCTTCTCAAGAAGCAAGTCTGGATGTTCCTGGATCCCGATCGAGACCCCGCAAGCGATCTTTTCACGCGTTCCACCCAAGAGCTTCCAGAGGGGACGACCCAATTCTTGTGCATGGACATCCCAAAGAGCGGCCTCCACACAGGCTTTCGCCATTGCATGCCCACGAATCCCCTGAACTCTGGCAGGAAAATCAGTGGGAGTAGCAAAGGACTGATGAAGAACCCGCGGGATCACAAACTCGCTCAGAACAGACCATGCAGTGGCGACCGTCTCGTAGCTGTAAAAAGGTCCTTGATCTGCCACACACTCCCCCCAACCCGTAGTCTCACCGCATCTTAGTTCGACCAGAAGGGCGTGACGCTGGTAGACTCTGCCAAAACTAGTTTCAAAGAAGTCCTTGAGGGGAAGGTGAACTTCGCGAAGTGTGACCTGATCGATTCTCATAGGTTAAAGAAAGCTGACCAGCTGACCGAAAAAACTGACCGGCTGACCGGTGATCAATGATTCCAATGACGAATGACTGCCATTGACCATTGACTATTGACCGGCTGACCGGCGAAAGTGGGGACGGCCAGGTTCAGCCTTCTCCCCAACCTCCACCGCCAGGGGTTTCAAGACAGATCATTTCCCCCTTGGACAAGGTCAGAGAAATTTTTCCCGGGAGCTTCTTACGGCGCCCTCTGACCATCAGATAATTCATTCCTTTGCGCCCGCTGTTCCCCCCTTGTAGCCCATATGGCGCGATTTTTCTCCGCTCCGAAACGATAGTGACCTGGCACGGCCCCAGTGCCTCCAGACATCTAACAATGCCGTCTCCTCCATGAAATTGGCCTCTACCCCCGGATCGGGTACGAAGACGGTACTCTCGAACCCTCAGTGGGAAATAGGGTTCAAAGGCTTCGATGGGTGTGTTCAAAGAGTTGGTCATGTGGGTGTGAACTCCACTGTCGCCTGCTTTCCCGGGACTGGCCCCCATACCTCCCCCGATCGTCTCGTAATAGGCAAAGGGTTGGCTGGTTGCAGGGTGAATCCCACCCAGAGACAGGTTATTCATGGTCCCGCTGCTTGCGGCAGGGATTCGATCCGGCAACGCCTGGGCAAGGGCCTTCAGCAGGACGTCGACAATCCGCTGGGAGGTCTCAACGTTTCCAGCGGCGGTGGCTGCAGGATAATTAGCATTCACAACCGTTCCAGGGGGGGCCACCACCTGAACGGGGCGCAACAGACCGGAACTGGTGGGGATTTCTTCGGTCGCAAGGCAGCGCAGCACATAATAGACGGCGGAAAGGGTGATCGCATAGACGGCGTTCAGGTTCCCCTTGACCTGAGGAGCTGAGCCCGAAAAATCAATTCCCAGGCGGTCCCCAGAGACCTCAAGTGCCACTTGAATCTTTATCGGGCCGCCTTCGATTCCGTCCTCGTCCAGAAAATCCTCCCCATGGTAGTGACCGTCAGGGATCCCGGAAAGAAGCTGACGTATTCTTTTTTCCGCATAGCTCTGCAGTGCCTCCATGTAGACCTCGATTTCGGACCTCCCGTTTTTCTCCACCAAGCCCAGCACCCGTTTCTCGCCCACCCTGAGAGAGCCCACCTGGGCTGCCAGGTCCCCTTCCCTTTCCACCGGCGTCCTTACGTTCGAAAGCAAGAGTCGCAACAGATCCCCATCCACACGTCCCCGGTGATACAGCTTCAGGGGAGGAATACGGATTCCTTCCTGAAACACCTCCCGGCTGAGGGGCATGGAGCCCGGGGACATCCCACCAACATCAGAATGGTGGGCGCGGCATGCTGCGTAGGCAACAGGCCGGGAAAACCCGTCAGAGGGCTCATAGACAGGCATGATGAGGGTGATATCCGGCAAATGAGTCCCTCCTGCGAAGGGGTCGTTCACAATGGCGATGTCACCAGGTCCCAGCGACAGGCGATCGATGGCTGCCCGCACCGAGAGGGGCATGGAGCCGAGATGCACAGGCATATGATCTCCCATGGCTACCACCTGACCCCGCCCATCAAAGAGGGCGCAGGAGTAGTCGCGTCGCTCCTTAATGTTGGGCGAATAGGCTGTGCGTCTCAGAGCGGTTCCCATCTCCTCGGCGCCGGAAGCAAGAAGATTGCGATAGATCTCCAGCTTGACGGGGTGGGGCTGCTCTTTCATGAGGGATCTAGTACTCCCTGCCATAAAATACGATGACGTATGCGGATGGGGCTTGCGAGGAGAGGTCGCGAAGAGAGGAGGAGGCGATGCAGAGGCATCGTCGAGGAGGAGCTACAAAGAGATCGCCCGCAACCCCCATCCGCCCAAAGGGTTGGGGCGGGACGGGCCCATCTCTTTGTAGCTCCTCCTCGCCGATGTCTCGACACGAGTGTCTCGACATCGACTCGTCGTCGCGCCTCGAATCAGAAACCGTCTCGCGCGCAACAAATGGCATGTTATTTATGGGACAGGACACTAGAATAACAAAAAGGAAGACGTGGGTGTCAGAATTCGATTGTTTTCCCGCAGCTTCAGGCTCTTACACCCGCCTCCATGTTATAATCCCTTTCGCTTCGGGTGTCCATGAGAAGAGTGTTGCTGGTCCTGGAAATGATCAAAGTTGAGCATACGGTCTTTGCGCTGCCGTTTGCTTTTTTAGGCGCCTTCTTGGCGGCTCGAGGTTTTCCTCCCTGGCAAAAGAGCTTCTGGATTGTCTTGGCCATGCTGGGGGCTCGAAGTGCCGCTATGGCCTTCAATCGGCTGGCGGATCGCGTCTATGATGGACTGCATGAGCGCACGGCCAGCCGTGCTCTTCCGCGCGGCCTGCTGACGGCGCGCTTCGTAGTCCTGTTCGTGCTGGCCAGCTCGGCTTTGTTTCTCTTTGCCGCCTGGAAATTGAATCCGCTGGCCTTTTCCCTTTCCCCGCTGGCTTTGGCCATTGTCTTTTTTTACAGCTATACGAAGCGATTTACCTCCCTCTCCCATTTGGTTTTGGGGTTCTCGCTGGCGATAGCACCGGTGGGGGGGTGGATTGCTGTGCGTGGGGAAGTTGAAGCAGCTCCTTTTTATCTTGCGGCGGCAGTTCTCTTCTGGGTGGCAGGCTTCGACATCATTTATGCCTGCCAGGATATCGAGTTCGATCGCAGGATGAGGCTGTATTCGCTGCCCAGCAGGTTGGGCATCCGGACATCCCTTTGGATTTCCACAGCTTTCCACGTGTTGATGGTCGGCTTCCTCCTGTACGCTTTTATGCTCTTTCAGCTCTCCATTCTCAGCCTGGCGGGACTGTTAGTGGTGATTGCAGCACTTGTCTACGAGCACAGCCTGGTCAAACCGCACGATTTGAGCCGCGTTGATGCTGCGTTTTTTGCAGTAAACGGCCTCGTCAGTGTCGTGCTGTTCTTGTTCGTGGGACTGGATTTATGTCTGTTCGTTTAGGAGAACTCCTGGTCCAGAAGGGTATCCTGACCCTGGATCAGCTCAACTCAGCCTTGAAGCATCAACGAGAGCGCGGCGGCGGACTGGGTTCGGTCCTGGTCCAGCTCTCCTACGCTTCGGAGGACGCCATCGCCAAGGCTCTGAGTGAACAGTACGGGGTTCCTTTTGTCAATCTCGCTAATTTCGAAGCGGACCCCAGCGTGATGCAGCTGATCCCAATGGAGACGGCCATTCGCTATCAGGTGCTTCCCGTAAAGAAGATGGGGACCACCATAACAGTGGCCACCACGGACCCCACGAACTTGCTCGCCCTGGATCTAATCAAGTTCACGACCGGCTACAATGTGCAGCCAGTCGTCACCTCGCAGAGCTCCATCAGTCACGCGATCGAAAAGTACTACGGCACGGAACAATCGATCGAGCTACAGAAAGTATACGACCAGTTGGCCGCTGAGGGGGAGTATGAATTGGACATCGCTTCTGCGGAGGAGGAACTGGACCTGTCTGAGCTGCAAAAGGTCAGTACCGAGGCACCCATAATCAAACTGGTCAACATTGTTTTGGCGGAGGCGATTCGCCGGGGAGCCAGTGACATCCATCTGGAACCTTACGAAGGTGAGTTCCGAGTTCGCTATCGAATTGACGGTGTCCTCTACAACGTCATGAACCCTCCCATCCGATTGCGTGACGCCATGATCTCGCGAATCAAGATCATGTCTAATCTGGACATTAGCGAACGGCGCCTTCCTCAGGATGGACGAATCAAAATCTACATCAACTACGGCGCGCGCAGAAAAGAATTGGATTTTCGTGTCTCTTCACTTCCTACCCTGTTTGGGGAGAAGGTGGTCTTACGCATTCTGGACCGTGAAAAGCTTCCTCAGGATCTTCGGCAGCTGGGATTCGAGTCGGCACCTCAGGAAAAAATGGAGCGAGCCATCCATAAACCTTTTGGGATGGTGCTGGTGACGGGCCCTACCGGCAGTGGAAAAACCAGCACGCTTTACACCGCTCTGAGAAAACTGAATACTCCGGACGTGAATATCATGACCGTAGAAGATCCCGTTGAGTTTAATTTCCCCGGGGTCAATCAGGTACAGACCAAAGATCAGATCGGACTCACTTTCGCCTCGTCCCTGCGTTCATTCCTCCGTCAAGATCCGAACATCATCATGGTGGGCGAAGTTCGCGACCTGGAGACGGCTGAAATCGCCTTCAAGGCGACTTTAACCGGCCATCTGGTGCTCAGCACTCTGCACACGAACGATGCCTCTTCCACTGTCAACCGCCTGCTGGACATGGGAGTCGAACCCTTTCTGGTGGCCAGCTCCGTCAACTTGGTCTGCGCCCAGCGCCTGGTTCGAACAATTTGCCCAGAGTGCAAAGAAATGTTCACTACCCCGATCAGCGCCCTCATCGACATCGGTTTTTCCGCCCAGGTTGCCAAAGAGGTGACCACTTATCGGGGAAATGGTTGCAGCAAATGTAACGAAAGTGGCTACAAAGGCCGAGTGGGTCTGTACGAGGTGATGGAAGTGACTCCTTCCATTGAGAACATGATCTTAACGGGGGCAAAACATAGTCAGATCCGAGAACAGGCCAAGCAGGAAGAAATGATCACACTGCGTGAAAGCGGCCTGGAGAAGATCCGGGCCGGCGTGACGACAATTGACGAAGTGCTGAGAGAAACGACGATCTATTAGGACCAGAGAGGTAAGTGCTTTCTCGGCTGGTGGAGTAAAGCTCATAGCCAGCGGCTGGCCTGGAAATCACACCGTTAAAAATGGAAGACAGGGTTCTGACCCTGGCTGAGCTCTTGCAGAAGGTAGTCTCAAGAGAGGCTAGCGATCTGCACCTGACACCCCACTCACCGCCTCGAATCCGGATCCACGGCCGACTCGATCCCCTCAATCACTCCACGCTGCAGCCAGCCGACACGAAACGGCTTGCTTACAGCGTGATGACCGACGAACAAAAATTTCGCCACGAACAGAACATGCTTTATCTGGAACGAAAAATTAGTTTTGAGGACTCTGTTTCTCGTTCCTCCAACCCGGACGAACTGTTGGAAATGCTCACACGCAGCGGAGCCGGAATCGATCAGAGGAACCTCCTCCTAGATCCAGAGAGGAGAGGATCAGAAGAGCAAATTAAAATTCGTAGATTTGGACAGGTCAAGCGTTAGAGACGATATGAAGAGCAATTAAGCAGACAGACAAGAGGACAAAGGACTTCTTGCCCTCGCTCGTCTTGCTGACCCGATACCCCTCCTTGCGCAGGACATAGTCCAGAAACTCCAACATGCTCGGTTCATCGTCGATGATCAAAACGTGTTCCATAATTGACCCTTGACCCATCTATTATACTGGAATCATTACCCCTGCCCGCAGGCTAAAGAGACCGTCTCAGACTGACGAAGGCTTTCCAAGAAATGCAGGCCTGACCTGAAACTTGGCTCAAGTTTCAGGTCAGCTCACCGTTCGGAGTGAAGTTCATCACCAAATTGACGTTTATTGTTACTGCGAGTGACGTAAATCGTCAAGAATATGGACCGGCAGGACCTGTGGGTGCCAGAGGATATCTAGGTTAAGTTATTTCTATTCAGTTGTTTATGTTCCTTTTTCCTGCTCGTGAAGTTTTGGCATGGTGTTTGCTTTGTAAAGGCTGAAACGGAAAGGTGCTCAGACCCGAACAGGGGTTTCAGTTTTAGGAGGAATGACCATGAGAAACACAAAAGGCTTTTCGCTGATCGAGCTTTTGATCGTAGTAGCGATCATCGGCATCATCGCGGCTATTGCAGTTCCCAATCTCGTACAGTCCCGAGCCGCGGCCAATGAAGCGTCCGCGATCACTTCCGTCCGCAATCTAGTGACTGCCCAGATGACCTATTTTGCGACGATCGGTGCTTCCAATTATGGGACACTGGCGAACCTGCAGGCCTCAGGTATGATTGATGGCGTCCTGGGTAGCGGGACGGGACAAAGGATGGCTATACTTTCGCATCCGTCCCCAACGCCGGGGTGAGCTTCACCTCTACTGGGGTACCGGTGACGATCGGAACTACAGGCAGGCGAGGCTTCTATTCCGATCAGACCGGGGTGATTCGCTACACTACAACCGGCGCAGCGCCCACTGCCGGCAGCACGCCCCTCGGCCAGTAAGGGACGCAGGAGAGAGGAGTTGGGGCCGCTGCTAGGAGGTTGAGGTCAATCGACTTTGACTGTCGCGGGCGCGGCCTTCTGCTCCAAGTCTCCTTCTGTTCCCAACTCCTCCACGAGTTCCAGGGACTCTTCACTTCCCATCCCCTCGAAAGGGTTCTCGATCTCGATGTTGCGATAGTATTCCATGCCGGTGCCGGCGGGAATCAGCCGCCCCATGATCACATTCTCCTTCAACCCCCTGAGGTAGTCGATTCTGCCTCCGATGGCTGCTTCCGTCAGCACCCGTGTGGTTTCCTGGAAGGACGCCGCCGAAATAAATGAATCCGTGCTCAGGGAAGCCTTGGTGATCCCAAGCAGCAGGGGACGCCCGCTAGCCGGTTTCCCTCCCTCGCTTACGACACGCTCATTTTCTTCCAGAAAGCGAAACTTATCGACCTGCTCCTCCAGCAGGAATTCGGTATCCCCTACATCTTCCACCTTGATCCAGCGCATCATCTGGCGAACGATCACCTCGATGTGCTTATCGTTGATGTTGACGCCCTGCAGACGGTAAACCTCCTGGATTTCATTGACCAGGTAGCGCTGCAATTCCTTCTCACCCAGCACCCGCAAAATGTCATGGGGGTTGCGCGGCCCATCCATGAGGGCTTCTCCGGCCTCGACATACTCCCCTTCCTGGACGTTTATGTGAACCCCTCTTGGCAAAAGATATTCTGCCTTGGTCTGACCCTTCTCGTCTTCGACGGTGATTTTACGCTGGCCCCGGCTGAGCCCGCCATAGCGAACCACACCATCAATCTCAGTGATGACAGCTGTCTCTTTCGGTCTTCTGGCTTCGAAAAGTTCTCCCACGCGTGGCAGACCGCCGGTAATATCCTTTGTTTTGGTCGTTTCTCTGGGGATTTTTACGAGCGTGTCACCAGGATAGACCCGATCATTGGGATCGATCATCAGATGAGCTCTTGAGGGTATGAGATAGGACTTGGCAACCTTTCCGGCGGAGTTTCGAATTTGGATTTGAGGCTGGCGTTTCTCATCGGGCGACTCCCTGATGACCTTGCGTGAAAGGCCCGTGACCTCGTCCACTTCTTCTGTCATCGTCACCCCCTCAATGATGTCTCGAAAGGTGACGGTTCCACCGACTTCAGTCAGGATAGAAAAAGTAAACGGATCCCACTCGACGAGCTTCTGCCCCGGGTTGATTTTCTGCCCATCCTTGACCATCAGCGTGGCCCCGTAAATCACGGAATGACGTTCTTTCTCTCGGCCGCTCTCATCCACAACCAGGAGGCTTCCCGTTCGATTCATTACCACCAAGTAGCCTTCTTTGTTGGTAACTGTCTGAACATTCACCAGGCGAGCTTCTCCCGAGTTCCTGGACTCGACCGTGGACTGTTCTTCGATGCGGCTGGCGGTACCACCGATATGAAACGTTCGCATCGTCAGCTGGGTCCCCGGCTCTCCGATCGACTGGGCGCCCAACACACCAACCGCCTCGCCCATTTCCACCATCTCTCCACTGGCCAGATTGCGTCCATAGCACATGCGGCACAATCCTCGTTTCGTTTTGCAGGTAAGCACCGAACGGATTAGGACTTTTTCGATACCCGCTGCCTGAATGGCACCCGCTGTATCTTCACCGATTTCCTGATTGACATCCACCAGAGTCTCGCCGGTAAAGGAGTCGACTACTTTCTCGAGCGCTACACGCCCCACGATTCGGTCGCGCAGGGCTTCAATCGTTTCTCCACCCTCTACCAAAGAGGTGACTTCGATTCCATCCAGCGTCTGACAGTTTTCCTCGCTAATAATGACATCCTGGGCCACATCCACCAGGCGGCGGGTCAGATATCCTGAGTCCGCGGTCTTCAGTGCGGTATCGGCCAGACCCTTGCGGGCACCATGGGTCGAGATGAAGTACTGCAAGACCGTCAACCCTTCTCGAAAGTTTGCTGTGATGGGAGTTTCGATAATTTCTCCGGAGGGCTTGGCCATCAATCCTCGCATACCCGCCAGCTGCCGGATCTGCTGCTTGCTTCCTCGCGCTCCTGAATCCGCCATGATGTAAACCGAGTTTAATTCGTCGCGCCGGTCCCCATGACCGGACATGGCGTCAAACATCTCATCGGCGATATTTTCCGTCACATCCGACCAGATAGCCACAACCTTGTTATAGCGTTCTCCATTGGTAATGGCGCCATCCAGATACTGCTGCTCCACCTCGATTACTTCCTGCCGAGCTCTCTCCACCAGCCGCTTCTTATCGGCTGGAATGATCAGATCATCGATGCTGATGGTAAAGCCGGCCTTTGTTGCATAATAAAAGCCCAGATCTTTGAGTTCATCGAGGATCTTGACCGTGGTTTCCAGCCCGTATCGCAGGTAGCAATAATTGACCAGCTGCTGCAGTCCTTTCTTCTTGAGAAGGCCATTGACATACGGCATTTCCTGAGGCAGGCGATCGTTGAAGATGGCCCGGCCTACGGTCGTAGCGATCATGAGGTTTTCGACTTCCTGGACATCCGCTCTCAAAACCGCCTGCGAATCGTACTGAGTGGAAAGATCAATCAGTTCTCCTGAATAGCGCAGAAAAATCGGGGCCAGAAGCTCCACCTTTTTGGCTTCCAGCGCGTGATAGACCTCCTCAACGCAGGAAAAAGCGCGTCCTTCCCCTCTCGTTCCCTGGCGAGCGCTGGTGAGGTAGTAGCAACCCAAAACAATATCCTGGGTTGGAACGGCCACCGGCTGTCCGTTGGCGGGGGAAAGCACATTGTGGCTGGCCAGCATCAACACAGACGCCTCAATCTGGGACTCCTGGGACAGGGGAATGTGGACGGCCATCTGGTCACCATCAAAATCGGCATTAAAGGCGGTGCAGACGAGGGGATGAATCTTGATCGCTTTGCCTTCTACCAGAACAGGTTCGAAGGCCTGAATACCCAGCCGGTGCAGAGTTGGAGCCCGGTTCAAGAGCACGGGGTGCTGCCGGATCGCATCCTCCAAGATATCCCACACAATGGGTTCCTGGTTTTCCACCATTTCCTTTGCGCCCTTGATCGTGGTGGCATGGCCTTCCTTCTCCAGCCGGCTATAGATGAACGGCTTGAACAACTCCAGTGCCATGATCTTGGGCAAACCGCACTGGTGAATCTTCAACTCCGGACCGACCACGATGACGGAGCGACCTGAGTAATCCACACGTTTTCCCAAAAGATTCTGACGGAATCGTCCCTGCTTACCCTTTAAGGTGTCGGAAAGAGACTTCAGAGGGCGATTCTTGACTCCCCGCAAAACCCGTCCACGTCGACCATTGTCGAAGAGCGCATCCACAGCTTCCTGGAGCATGCGTTTTTCGTTGCGAATGATCACTTCCGGTGCCCGCAGCTCCATAAGCTTCTTCAAGCGATTGTTGCGATTGATGACCCGTCGATATAGATCGTTTAGATCCGAAGTGGCAAATCGGCCTCCGTCAAGCGGGACTAGGGGCCGCAACTCTGGCGGAATCACGGGAATCACTTCCATGATCATCCACTCCGGCCGGTTCCCTGATCTTCGGAAGGCGTCCACCACCTTCAAGCGCTTGGAATACTTGAGCCGCTTCAGCTGAGAAGTTTCCTTCTTCATACGCTGGCGGAGGTCGATGCTCAGAGCGTCGACGTCGACCCGGCGCAGCAACTCCTTGATCGCTTCCGCTCCCATCCCTGCCTCGAAACGACCCGGATATTCAGCCTGCAGAGCCCGGTATTTTTCTTCTGTCAGCAGCTCTTTTTCCTTGACCGGGGCATCGCCCACATCCACAACCAGATAGGCCTCGAAATAAAGGATCCTCTCCAGGTCGCGCAACGAGATGTCCAAGAGATGACCAATCCGGCTGGGCAACCCCTTGAAGAACCAGACGTGTGAAACGGGGCTGGCCAGTTCGATGTGCCCAATACGTTCTCGTCGGACTTTGGACAGGGTCACCTCGACGCCGCACTTGTCGCAAATCACGCCACGGTGCTTCATTCGTTTGTACTTTCCACAGAGACATTCCCAGTCGGTCACGGGACCAAAAATACGAGCACAGAAAAGGCCATCACGCTCGGGTTTAAAGGTTCGATAGTTGATGGTCTCCGGCTTGGTGACCTCACCAGAAGACCAGGAACGTATCTTTTCTGGCGATGCCAAGCCGATCCGAATCGACTCAAAGTTTTTCAATAGCTGGCTCTTTTCAATCTGATCCCGAAATAATCTCAAGGTCTTGACCTCCTATTGATTCAGGTTATTTCGCTAGTTCAGGGACTGACTGACCACAGCGATCAAAAAGAAGGGCGCGGCCCTCACCGAACCGTCTCGCTGTCACTTCCAGCACCGCTGAGTGCGGCTTCCACCTCTACACGCAGTTCGGACTGGCGGCGCAGTTTCTTCCTGGGCTTCTCCAGTAGCTCTACATCCAGGGCCAGAGACTGGAGCTCCCGAATCAAGACGTTAAACGATTCAGGAATACCCGGGTTGTAGGTCGATTCACCTTTCACGATGGCTTCATAGATCTTGGCCCGCCCCTGAACGTCATCCGACTTAGCCGTCAGCAACTCTTGCAAAATGTTGGCGGCCCCGTACGCTTCCAGAGCCCAAACTTCCATTTCTCCAAAGCGCTGTCCGCCGAACTGCGCCTTGCCCCCTAGGGGCTGCTGGGTGATCAAGCTGTAAGGGCCAATGGAACGGGCATGGATTTTATCGTCGACCAAATGGCTGAGCTTCATCATATAGATATAGCCAACCACCACTTCCTGATCGAACGGCTCACCAGTCATTCCATCGAAAAGGACAGTTTTTCCATTGATAGGGAGTTCGGCTTTTTTCAACTCCTCCTTGATCTCGTGCTCTCTGGCTCCTTCGAACACGGGAGCCGAGTAATGCAAACCCAGCGCTTTCGCGGCCCATCCCAGATGGGTTTCCAGAATCTGCCCCACATTCATTCGAGAAGGAACTCCAAGAGGATTGAGCACGATTTCCGTGGGTGTCCCATCAGGAAGATGGGGCATGTCTTCGTCGGGCAGAATGCGGGCAATGACACCCTTGTTTCCGTGCCGTCCTGCCATCTTATCCCCCACCGACAGCTTCCGTTTCATGGCCACGTACACTTTGACCATCTTGATGACGCCGGGGGGCAACTCGTCGCCTTTCTTCATTCTTTCCAAACGCTCTTCGTGCAAGGAGCGAAGGATCTTCAGCTGATGTTCTGTTTTACTGGCAATGCGAGCAAGCTTCTTGACAGCCTCCTCTTCCTCGACTCGAATCTTCCTGAGTTGCGAGTAGGGAAACCCCAACAAGGCCTGCCTCTCCAACCGGGCACCCTTTTTCGCAACCTGTTTCCCGCGGCCATTACTGAGCCTGACTTTAGCCTTTTTGCCCACCAGGGCATCGATCATACGTTTGCTACTTTCTTCCTGAAGGATCCGGATTTCGTCATGCAGATCCTTCTCCAAGGCTTTCACCTCTTGTTCTTCGATTTCCAGCGCCCGCCCATCCTTAGACACACCCTTGCGAGCGAAAATCTGGACATCTACGATAGTTCCCTCGATTCCCGGCGGTGTGTAGAGCGAAGCATCTTTAACCTCTCCCGCCTTTTCGCCAAAAATAGCTCTCAGCAGCTTTTCTTCGGGTGTAAGCTGTGTTTCCACTTTCGGGGTAACCTTCCCCACCAGAATATCGGTCGGGCGAACAGTAGCACCGATGCGAATTATCCCGCTTTCATCCAGATCGGTAAGAACTGACTCGCTGACGTTGGGGATATCGCGCGTAATCTCCTCTGGACCGAGCTTGGTGTCTCGCGCTTCGATTTCCAACTCCTCAATATGAATCGAGGTATAGAGATCATCCTTGACCAAACGCTCGCTCACAAGGACAGCATCTTCAAAGTTGTATCCTCTCCAGGGAACAAAGGCGACCAAGATATTTCTTCCCAATGCCAGTTCTCCGCTTTCCGTGCAGGGGCCATCGGCTAAAACCTGGCCCTTTCGCACAACGGTTCCCTGACTCACGAGGGGCTTCTGATTGATGCAGGTATTCTGGTTCGAGCGTTTGAACTTCACCAGCTTATAGATATCCACACCAGCGTCGCGGACCTCCTCGCCATTCTCAGCTGTAATCCGAACGATAATACGTTCCGCATCCACACTGTCGACTACTCCGCCGCGACGGCAAAGGAGGACCGCACCTGAGTCGCGTGCAGCAATGTACTCCATGCCAGTTCCCACGAAGGGCGCCTCCGCATGGACAAGTGGAACCGCCTGGCGCTGCATGTTCGATCCCATCAGAGCCCTATTGGCATCGTCGTTCTCAAGGAACGGGATCAAGCTGGCCGCCACGCTGACCAGCTGCTTGGGGCTGACGTCAATATATTCCACCTCCGATCCGGGAGAGAAAACGAAGTTTCCCTGATGGCGAGCACTTACGCGGTCCGGGACAATGCACTGACGCTCATCGAGTTCGACGTTAGCCTGGGCGATGACATGCTTGTCCCCTTCCCAGGCGGTCAAATAGAAAGTGTACGGCTGAGAGTCGGCAAGCCGCTTGTTCTTCTTGCCCTTCAGTTTCTTATTGGCTCGATCCACCACTTCCTGCGCGTAGATGCCGCCCACCTTCAGGTCCGTGCTACTCACACTGGTAATCTTTACATAATCCACGATCCGACCCTTCATCACCTTGCGATAAGGGGATTCGATAAAGCCGAACTCGTTGATAGACGCATAACAGCTCAGCGACGAGATCAATCCAATATTGGGTCCTTCCGGAGTTTCGATCGGACAGATACGGCCGTAATGAGTGGGATGCACATCCCGAACTTCGAAACCGGCTCTCTCCCGACTCAAGCCTCCAGAACCCAGAGCAGACAGTCGGCGCTTATGAGTAATCTCCGAAAGGGGATTGGTCTGGTCCATAAACTGAGACAGCTGACTGCTGCCGAAGAATTCTCGGATGGATGCCATCACCGGTTTGGCGTTGATCAGGTCGTGAGGCATAGCGGTGGCCATCTCCTGGTAAACGGACATTTTTTCCTTGATGGCTCGCTCCATTCGGACCAGACCGATTCGGAATTGATTCTCCAACAGCTCGCCAACAGCCCGAACACGTCGATTGCCGAGATGATCGATGTCGTCAACAGAGCCGATGTTATTCTTTAGCTTCAACAGATAAGAGATCACTTCGTAGAAGTCCTGCGCAGAGAGCGTCCGCTCATCAAGCGAAGTGTCCAGCCCCAACTTGATGTTGAACTTCAGCCGACCGACCCGGGAGAAATCATATTTCCGTGGGTCGAAGAACATTCCCTGAAAGAGAGCGGTCGCCGTTTCAACGGTGGGAGGATCACCGGGGCGTTGTTTGCGATAGATCTCGATCAACGCATCATTCGTGCTCTTAATCGGGTCTCGCCCCAAGGTTTCGCTCAGCACCGTCCCCAACTCGTCGCTCTCGGGAAAAAACACATCCAGCTGCTCGATCCCGGCCTTAGCCAGAAGGTTGATCGTGCCGGCACTGATCTCGGCAGTTGCCTCTACTAGAATCTCTCCGGAAGAGGAATCCACCTGCTGGGTCGCAGAGAGGGCCTTTTGAAGGTCTTCAATACTAATCTCCACTTCCTTCACCTTGGCTTTCTTTAGCTGAGCAAAGGCCGAGTGGGTCACTTTCCGGCCTGCCGCCACCAAGACAGCCCTCTTCTTACCAGGGACCGGAATCGATTTGCTCAGCTTGCTGCCGACCAAGTTTTCATCCAACCGCCATAAGAGCTTTTTCCCTTGAATTCGAATCGTCGAGACCTTGTAGAAGGTGCGCAAGATTTCCTCGTCGCTGTTCAGGCCAAGGGCGCGCAGGAAGGTCGTGGCCAAAAACTTTCGCTTTCGATCAATTCGGACATAAATCAGATTTTTGGCGTCCAACTCGAACTCTACCCAGGAACCCCTGTAGGGAATCATTTTGGCCAGAAAGAAAGACTTCTGAGCACCTGCCTCGAAGAAGACACCTGGTGAACGATGAAGCTGGCTGACGATCACACGCTCGGTGCCGTTGATGATGAAAATGCCGTTCTCGGTCATCAGCGGAAGATCGCCGAAATAGACTTCCTGTTCTTTAATGTCACGGATGCTTTTGGCTTCTGTATCAGTGTCCTTATCCCACACCACCAGCCGAATGGTCACCTTCAAGGGCACTGCATAGGTCATACCCCGCTCTTTACATTCTTCGATGGTGTATTTGAGATTGAGCTGAACGGGATCCCCGCAGTCCTCACAACGCTCCGTCTGGTTTGGGTTATACGTCCCACAACTGCGGCAGCTAACATCTTCGATTTTGTAGGGATTCAAAACAATAGTCTGCCCGCAGTTTCGGCACCGTCCGCGCAGATGCTCGAGGCCTTTGAGGCTTCCGCACTTACATTCCCAATTTCCCATGGAATAGCCCACAAATTCTAGAGAAGACGTCCCTCGAAAGTCCGAAATGGGAAAGACCGAGCTGAAGACGGACTGCAAACCCGCGTCGTCCCGTTCAGCGGGCAAGGAGTCCATCTGAAGAAATCGCTGATAGGACTTCTTCTGTACCTCAAGCAGATTGGGAATGGGAAAGACGGCCTTGATCTTACCAAAATCAACCCTCTCCCGATACACGTTTTTCATGAAATCAGGCATTCGCGAACACTCCCTTGGGTGGTTTCAATTTTTCGCCGGTCAACGAAAATAGCTGCAGCCAGGGCTTCGTCCTACCCTTTCCAACTGCAGGGATTGAAAAAGGAAAGCGAGGACCCGAAAGCAGAAAAAAGTCGGATCCCGTCTATGACCATCAAAGATTTGGGCGATAACCCAAAAGTGCTAATAAACGTTAACAACGGCACCAACAGATAAAGGGGACACTAATCCCCTTCATTAGGGCCTGACAGGCCTCTTACCGACCTAGCCGCCCAAGATTAGCACACGATTCTGACAATTGCAAGTGTCTAGCCAGGAGGGTGGTGTCCTAATTTGATTTATCGTAATACAAAATAAATATTGACCTAGCCGCCTTTATTGTATTACAATAAATCTTATTGGAGGTTGGTCATGGCTAACGTTCTCAAGAAAGACAAGCAGGTTACAATCATCGCCGGAGACTGTCCTGGGTTTAGTTGAAAGTTGAGAGGCGGTTCGTCCGACCGACTCGTTAGAATCGGGTTGGTCAACAACCTTTTAAGGAGGAACCGCCATGAAGAAATCATATCGAATTGTCACCCGGAAGAACAGTCAGGGGCTGGCTGATTATCTGGCCCAGAACGGGCAACTGTTGCTCCCGATGGTGGAGCTGATCGAAGCCTCCCGGATGGCCATTGACGAGTTGATCGACATCCTGGGGCGAGCGAGCATGGAAGCGGTCTTGCAGCTTTCTGCCCGAAGTGTCGCCGGCGAAAAGCAACAAGGGCGCCCAGGCAAGCAGATCGTTTGGTACGGCACTCAGCCAGGGCGAGTCAGACTTTCGGAGCGGCAAGTGCGGGTTCGAAAGCCACGGCTGCGCAAGAAAGGCCAAGGTCGAGGCGGGGAGGTGGAGATCCCCGCCTATGAGGCGATCAACCGTAACGGGGAGCTGGGCAGCCGCATGCTGGAGATCTTGATGTGCAACGTTTCCACGCGCCACTACAGCCGTGTGATCCCCCAGATGGCCGACACGGTGGGAGTCAGCAAATCGTCCGTGAGCCGTCAGTTCATTGAGCAGAGCGGCCAGCAGCTGGAGCAGCTGGCCGAGCGACACTTTGATGACGTTGAGTTTCTGATCATCTACATCGACGGCCTGGTCTTTGGCGAGCACCACGTGATCTGTGCCGCCGGCGTGGACTCGGAGGGCCAAAAGCACGTGCTGGGGCTGCGGGAAGGGGCCAGTGAAAACGCCGCCACCGCTACCTCCTTGCTGGAAGACCTGGTGGAGCGAGGCCTGGATTCCGGGCGACGCTATCTGTTTGTGATTGACGGCTCCAGGGCCCTGCGATGTGCCATTGACAAGGTCTTTGGCAAGGGCAGTCCGGTGCAGAGATGTCGTCGTCATAAGATTCGCAACGTGTGCGATCGATTGCCGGACGATCTGGCCGAGCAAGTCAAGTCAGTGATGCAGGCTGCTTATCGGCTGCCCTGGGAAGAAGGGAGGGTTCGGCTCAGAAAGCAGGCGGAGTGGCTCGAAGGGCTGCATCCCGATGCGGCAGCTAGCCTGCGAGAAGGTCTGGAAGAGACCTTCACCATCAATCGACTCGAGTTGTCTTCCTCCCTGCGCTTGTGTCTGGCCAGCACCAACCTGATTGAAAGCCCTCACTCTGGCGTGAGGATGCGGACCCGCCGAGTGAGCCGCTGGAAAGATAGCCAGATGGTGCTGCGCTGGGCCGCCTCAGCCTTCCTGGAGACGGAGAAGAACTTCCGGCGCATCCAGGGCTACCAGGACCTCTGGATGCTGAAAGCCAAACTCAGAGACGAGGTTTCTATGGACGCCAAACGAAAGGTGGCTTAAGATCGTGCTCAACCTGAACCGCCCTTCACTTTCAACTGAGTTTGGGGCAGCCTCCATCGCCGCACTAGCGGAGGGCAACAGCATTAGGGGTATTGAGAGAATGACCGGAGTGCATCGTGACACGATCATGCGCCTCGGAGTCAAAATCGGTCAGGGATGCACGCGGATCATGGACGAGCGAATGCGCGACCTGGGCTGTGAGCGACTCAAAATTGACGAGATTTGGGGGTTTGTTGGCCGAAAACAGCGCATGATCGACCCTCTAAACAATCCCAATCGACACGGTGATGCATGGACTTTTTGCGCTATTGATGCTGATTCCAAGGCAGTTCCTTGCTTCAAGGTTGGCAATCGGGACCGGCATACAGCTAACGCTTTTGTCGCTGATCTAGCCGGTAGGCTTCATAACCGTGTGCAGATTTCGAGCGATGGCTTGGGTGCCTATGTGGAAGCGATTGAACATGGCTTCGGATCGGATGTCGATTACGGCCAGATCGTAAAAACCTACGAAACCCCAATTGGCCAAAGGACGCCGGAACGTAAGTACAGACCACCTTCGGTCGTTTCAGCGATGAAGTATAGAATTTGTGGGAACCCCGACCCGGACTATGTTTCGACCAGCTATGTCGAACGCTTGAATGCTTCCACCCGTTTGCATATGAAGCGAGGCTGCCCCAAACTCAGTTGAAAGTGAAGGGCGGTTCAGGTTGAGCACGATCTTAAGCCACCTTTCGTTTGGCGTCCATAGAAACCTCGTCTCTGAGTTTGGCTTTCAGCATCCAGAGGTCCTGGTAGCCCTGGATGCGCCGGAAGTTCTTCTCCGTCTCCAGGAAGGCTGAGGCGGCCCAGCGCAGCACCATCTGGCTATCTTTCCAGCGGCTCACTCGGCGGGTCCGCATCCTCACGCCAGAGTGAGGGCTTTCAATCAGGTTGGTGCTGGCCAGACACAAGCGCAGGGAGGAAGACAACTCGAGTCGATTGATGGTGAAGGTCTCTTCCAGACCTTCTCGCAGGCTAGCTGCCGCATCGGGATGCAGCCCTTCGAGCCACTCCGCCTGCTTTCTGAGCCGAACCCTCCCTTCTTCCCAGGGCAGCCGATAAGCAGCCTGCATCACTGACTTGACTTGCTCGGCCAGATCGTCCGGCAATCGATCGCACACGTTGCGAATCTTATGACGACGACATCTCTGCACCGGACTGCCCTTGCCAAAGACCTTGTCAATGGCACATCGCAGGGCCCTGGAGCCGTCAATCACAAACAGATAGCGTCGCCCGGAATCCAGGCCTCGCTCCACCAGGTCTTCCAGCAAGGAGGTAGCGGTGGCGGCGTTTTCACTGGCCCCTTCCCGCAGCCCCAGCACGTGCTTTTGGCCCTCCGAGTCCACGCCGCCGGCACAGATCACGTGGTGCTCGCCAAAGACCAGGCCGTCGATGTAGATGATCAGAAACTCAACGTCATCAAAGTGTCGCTCGGCCAGCTGCTCCAGCTGCTGGCCGCTCTGCTCAATGAACTGACGGCTCACGGACGATTTGCTGACTCCCACCGTGTCGGCCATCTGGGGATCATGCGGCTGTAGTGGCGCGTGGAAACGTTGCACATCAAGATCTCCAGCATGCGGCTGCCCAGCTCCCCGTTACGGTTGATCGCCTCATAGGCGGGGATCTCCACCTCCCCGCCTCGACCTTGGCCTTTCTTGCGCAGCCGTGGCTTTCGAACCCGCACTTGCCGCTCCGAAAGTCTGACTCGCCCTGGCTGAGTGCCGTACCAAACGATCTGCTTGCCTGGGCGCCCTTGTTGCTTTTCGCCGGCGACACTTCGGGCAGAAAGCTGCAAGACCGCTTCCATGCTCGCTCGCCCCAGGATGTCGATCAACTCGTCAATGGCCATCCGGGAGGCTTCGATCAGCTCCACCATCGGGAGCAACAGTTGCCCGTTCTGGGCCAGATAATCAGCCAGCCCCTGACTGTTCTTCCGGGTGACAATTCGATATGATTTCTTCATGGCGGTTCCTCCTTAAAAGGTTGTTGACCAACCCGATTCTAACGAGTCGGTCGGACGAACCGCCTCTCAACTTTCAACTAAACCCGGGACAGTCTCTATGAAGCGCCTGAGCAGATTGACGCTGGCATTCAGCCGGAAGTTTGAGAACTTCGAGGCCGCTGTTGGTTTGCACTTTGCGGCATACAACTTCGTCCGTCGCCACCGCTCCATCCGAATGACACCCGCAATGGCCCTAGGGATCGAGCGCGACTTCTGGACGTATAATGAACTAGTGGAGAGGGCGTCCTAATGGGTCTCAACGAACTCAGGCAGGCCGTTGAGCGACTTCATAACTGTTTGGCTGTCCACGCTGGCAGTGCGCCCGTGGAGGAAGTATTTAAGGGCCAGGCGGTCTGGAAAGGCCACGTCGAGATATTCGACCTGACAGGCCACCCCAAGGCGTCGCGCGCCTTTGCATGGGAACATGGGACCGACGTCGGTACGATCAGGTATCACGCTGTTTTGGAGATCCCCCCGGTGGAGTCGCCGGAAACGGCAGTAAGGGCGGTCATCGTTGCGGAGTACAGGAAGGAAGGCTAGAACTCAACGTGGTCGGCCTCGGCTCCCGAAGTCTGTGGTTCGGGACAAGACGTTGCAGATTCGCCTAAGTTCAACTGAACGAAAATTGTTTGAGAGGGTGGCTGCCGCACAAGGACTTAGTTTGGTAGAGTGGACCAGAGAAACCTTGAAACGGTCCGCAACCCAATGCTAGTGTAAGTACGGAGAACGTGGGAATCGAACCCCATCGCTGCTAGCACAGCGCGCGCCCTTCGGGTGTAAAGGCCGTTACGGACACCAGTCCACGGGACGTTCTCCACAGAGCCATTTAGTGCTCACCACGGCCCGATCCGCTGGAACCCGCAAGTTTAAGTCGGATCGGGCCTTTCGGTTCAGGCCCTAGGTGCCGGTGGGCCTTGTTGAAACCGGGTATCTAGGGCTATTTTTCTCATTTCTCATGGTCTTTGATTGCCCATTTTCTGGAGTTCCCACGCTGCTCTATTTTTCCTGCAGACGAAAGGATCTCCACGTCGAGTTTCAATAAATCCTTGTTCGCTGGTGCCTTCATCCATCCGCACTTCCTAAGAGTTTCGACCATTTGAACCACCTGAAGACCGCTCTGATGACGCTTTAGAATATGAACAAGTGCGTGGCGTCGATGTGTGGCGAGATCTTGTTTTACAAAAACACTAGCTGGTCCCCACAGGTTCTCTGTATGAAGCACTGGAGCTAACTTCGGATCGATTAGTCTCCAGCCGCCTTCACCGCGCTCAATCAGCTTTCCGTCCAGCCTAGGTCCGACGTTGTAGATGCTTCCAGCCGTGGCGTTCGGAAAAATCTCGAAAACACGCCCGAGAATATCCCGTGGTCGCATCGGACCCTCCGCCGCACGCAAAACAGCGAGCACACTGGTTTGGGGACTTGCGTCGCTAACCGGAATCCATAGCCAATCATCGTCAGCTTCGCTCGGTCCACGAGGACGTTCAAGACCCCCGGCATCGTCCCGCAACTCCCCGACTTGTCGATTTAGGCCCAGCATCCGTTGAAGCCCGTCTGGAATGGTAAGTCCGGCCTCATCACATAGAGAACGGCACCGCGTAGCCTGTTCATAGAGAGTCGCAAGGGACGTGTACGCCTCCTGTTCGAGCTGAAACTTGTCTCGCTTCATTCCTTCAACCTAACACATTCCTCCTCGATAGTGGAAGGGGAAAACGACGAAAATGGAGAAGAAATGAGTAAATCGATAGAGGAGCTATTCTGGCCCCATATCTTGGTGAAGTCGATTCAAATTAGGACACTACCGCCAGGAGATCAGCCCTCCCCTCTCCAAAGGGGGACAGCCGACCCTTACGCCGCGAGCGACAGCGCCCTTTGCCTTCGCAGCACCGAGGCGGCTCCTACCTTCAGTGGGGTGCGCTACCTCCCCAATCCGAGTCCGGGAACCCAGAATGAGGGCTATCGGATCTCCACCGAGGCCCCGGCGTCCTCAAACTTCTTCTTGACTTCCTCGGCTTCTTCCTTTCCCACCGCTTCCTTCACTGCCTTGGGGGCCCCTTCCACAAGGTCCTTGGCCTCTTTCAGTCCAAGACTGGTTACCTCTCGGACGACCTTGATTACATTTATTTTCTTATCTCCCACACTGCTGAGAACCACGTCAAACTCTGTCTTCTCCTCTGCCGCTGCTGCGGCTCCCGCACCACCTCCAGCTTGAGCCGCGCCTACCACAACCGGGGCCGCCACCGCTGCCGAGATTCCAAATTTCTCTTCCAGATTCTTGACCAGCTCGTTGATTTCGAGCATCGAAGCTTCCTCAATCCAACCCAGCACTTCTTCGCGACTAATCGCCATTGTAACTCCTCCTCCAATCTCTGATGATGTCGGAACAGAAGCTGGGACAGCCACGGTAGAGGCCAGAATAGAGATAAACTCATTCCGACTCCTGCCCGCTGCCTCCCGACTCCTTTTCTTTTCTTTCCTGAACCTGTCTCACAACTGAAGTTAGATCTCCCAGAGGAGATCTCAGTGCCATTGCCAGTTGCCTCAACGGTGCCGTGAGCAAGAAGAGCAACTTAGAGATCAACCCCTCTCGAGACGGCATTTGTGCCAGCTCTTTGACCTGGTCCGACGATATGAGCATCCCGTCCAGGATACCGGCTTTAAAGCTGATTTCCGGATGTTCCCGAGCAAATTCCGTGACCACCTTCACCAAGGCCACGGGATCCTCCGCCGTGTACGCAATAGCGGTGGGTCCGTCAAAGAACGCCTTCAATTGTTCTATCGACGTGTCCCTGGCCGCACGCAGCGCCAGGCTGTTCTTGACTACCCGATAATGACTCTGGATCTCGGCTATTTTACGCCGAAGCTCAGTGATACCGGCAACATCGATGCCTCGAAAATCAATAAGCCACAATCCCTTGTTCTCCTTAAACGTCTGGCTGAGCTCTTCGACGATCTGTTGTTTCTCGGTTCTTTTCATGATGCAACAATCAAAGGTTCCCTGCCCCAGGCGCCTTACTTCGCCTCCACTCGCGCTGAGTCTACCTCGATCCCCGGTCCCATAGTCGACGAGACGGAGATTGCCTCCATGTAGCGCCCCTTGGCAACAGCCGGCCGAGCCCTCAGAACAGCTTCGATCAGGACACGAGCATTCCGAATGAGATGCTCGGTAGGAAAGGAAACCTTCCCAAAGGGAGCGTGGATGATCCCGTTTTTGTCAACTCGGAATTCGACTTTTCCTGATTTGATCTCCTGCACCGCCTTCGCAACCTCGAAGGTGACCGTACCGGTTTTCGGATTCGGCATCAGACCTCGAGGTCCCAGGATCTTCCCTAGTCTGCCCACTGCTTTCATCACATCAGGGGTGGCCACGATGGCATCAAAATCCATCCAGCCTCCCTGAATCTTCTCCACTAACTCTTCACTCCCAACATGCTCTGCCCCTCCTTCTTCAGCTTCCTTCACCTTCTCTCCAGATGCAATCACGCAGACCCTGACCTCTTTCCCAAGACCATTAGGCAAAACAACGGTCCCTCGCACCATTTGATCAGCGTGTTTGGGATCGACCCCAAGTCTCATGGAGATCTCTGCGGTCTCGTCAAACTGGGCGAAGCGAATTTCCTGCATCAGCTGGATTGCATCTTCCAGACCGTAGTCCTTTGCTTCCACCTTCTGGGCAGCCTGCTGGTATTTCTTTCCCGACATTCTATTCCGTCACCTCCAACCCCATACTACGAGCCGTTCCCAGAACAATTCTCTTGGCTGCTTCCAAATCGGTGGTGTTGAGATCGGGAAGCTTGGTCTTTGCAATATCTTCGACCTGTTTGACGTTGACTTGAGCCACTTTCGTCTTATTAGGTTCAGGGGAACCTTTCGCGATCCCCGCGGCCCGCTTCAATAAGACGGCAGCGGGCGGCGTCTTGGTGATGAAACTGTAGCTTCGGTCCTGGTAAACCGTAATGACCACGGGAACAATCAGTCCCTCCTGCTTCTGAGTTTTGGCATTAAACGCCTTGCAGAAGTCCATGATATTGACCCCGTGCTGACCCAGAGCTGGACCAACCGGCGGGGCTGGAGTGGCCTTCCCGGCTGCAATTTGTAGTTTAATCATTCCTATGATCTTTTTTGCCATAACCAACTTCCCTTCAAAGATTGGAACAGGAGATTGCCTGACCTAGCAGACCGTGGTGAAAGTCCCGTGGGCTGCTAGAGCTCTCAAATTTTCTCCACCTGGATAAACTCCAATTCCACCGGCGTAGCCCTTCCGAAGATCGTCACCATGACCTTGAGCGTGTTCCTTTCCAGGTTTACCTCCTCGACCTCACCGGTAAAGTTGGAAAAAGGCCCATCAATGATCTTGACAGGTTCGCCCTTCTCAAAGACGAACTTCGGCTTCGGCTTTTCGCCCATCGTGGAGACGCGATGAACTACCTGATTGACCTCCTCCACCGTTAAGGGAGTAGGCTTGCTGCCCTGACTGACAAATCCCGTGACTTTAGGAGTACTGCGAACCAGATGCCAGGTTTCGTCTGTCATTTCCATCTCTACAAGAATATAACCAGGAAAAAATAATTTCGACGTGACCACTTTCTTCCCACCCTTCATTTCCACGACGTCTTCAGTGGGGATGAGAATTTGGCCAATCTTCTCCTGCAGTCCGTGTACTTGGACTCGATTCATCAGGCTTTCCGCCACCTTCCGCTCGAAGCCCGAATAGGTGTGAATGATGTACCACTTTTTTTCGGCTGTCGCTGAGCTAATGGTCATACTCCTTGATCTGAGGTTGTTGAATCTACTGGAAGAACTGAAAGATTGAATTGATGGCTCTTTGGAGCACAACATCCACCAGAAACAGATAAATACCGTAGAAGACAACGGTAACGATCACCACCAAGGTGGTTCCATAGACTTCTTTCTTGGCCGGCCAGGTGACTTTCTTGAGCTCCGTTTTCACGTCACCGTAAAAACTTACCAAATTCCTTGGTGCATCCTTCACTTTTTCAAGCATACAATCCCACGAACCAAAATAGCTGGCAGGCCAGGAGGGATTCGAACCCCCAACATCCGGTTTTGGAGACCGGCGCTCTACCAATTCGAGCTACTGGCCTGCGAAAAAGTTATCTGACTTCTCGATGCAAAGTGTGGCGCCGACACCATCTGCAGTACTTTTTCAGCTCGAGCCGGTTGGCCACGTTCTTTCTGTTCTTCGTCGAAGAATAATTTTTTCGCTTACACTCCGTGCACTGTAGTGTAATAGTCTCCTGCATAGTTTACCGAGCGGTTTCAAGTTCCAGGTTTCAGGCTTTCCACTCTTAGCCTGTCACCCAACTCCCAACCCGGAACCTTATTTCGTAATCTCCGTAATGGTTCCGGCACCCACCGTGTGGCCTCCTTCTCGAATCGCAAACCGTAACCCTTTCTCCATCGCGATCGGCGTGATCAGCTCCACCGAAACCGAGACGTTATCTCCCGGCATCACCATCTCCGTCCCTTCACTTAGCTTCGCTACACCCGTCACGTCCGTCGTCCGAAAGTAAAACTGGGGCCGATACCCCGTGAAAAACGGCGTGTGCCGTCCACCTTCTTCCTTCGTCAAGATATACACTTCCGCTCCAAACTCCGAGTGCGGCGTGATCGACCCCGGCGCCGCCACCACCTGCCCTCTCTCTACGTCATCCTTGTCCGTCCCTCTCAACAGCAACCCTACGTTGTCTCCTGCCTGCCCCTCATCCAACAACTTCTTGAACATCTCCACTCCCGTCACCACCCGCTTCATCGTCTCCCGTATCCCCACGATCTCCATCTCTTCCCCTACCTTCACCTTCCCTCGCTCCACTCGTCCCGTTACCACCGTCCCTCGTCCACTGATCGAAAATATGTCCTCGATCGGCATCAAAAACGCCTTGTCGATTTCTCGCTCCGGTACCGGTATCGACTCGTCCACCACCTTCATCAACTCCCGTATCTGCTCCTCCGCCTCTCCTTCCCCCTCCATCGCCTTCAGCGCGCTCCCCTTCACCACCGGTATCTTCTCCCCCTCAAATCCATAGTTCGTCAACAGCTCCCTCATCTCCAACTCTACCAAATCCAATAACTCCGCATCGTCCACCATATCCACCTTGTTTAAAAATACCACGATATACGGTACCCCTACCTGCCGCGCTAACAATATGTGCTCCCGCGTCTGCGGCATCGGTCCATCCGCCGCCGATACCACCAGGATCGCTCCATCCATCTGCGCCGCTCCCGTTACCATATTCTTTACGTAATCCGCATGCCCTGGACAGTCTATATGCGCATAATGCCGCTCTCCCGTCTCATACTCCACGTGTGCCGTCGCGATCGTGATCCCTCGCTCCTTCTCCTCCGGCGCATTGTCTATCGAATCAAACGTCCGTACCTCCACCCCCTCATTCTCCTTCGCCAATACCTGCGTGATCGCCGACGTCAGTGTCGTTTTCCCGTGATCCACGTGCCCGATTGTCCCCACGTTTGCGTGCGGCTTCGTCCGTTCGAATCTTGCCTTCGCCATATCTCAATCCCCCGATAAGGTGAACCGCTCGGCCAGAAGACATTCATCATTGATATCAGTCTCGGGTCAGTTGGTGTGACAACGACTGCCTTACGGGTAAGCCCACGACCAGGATTGAACTGGTGACCCCTTCCTTACCAAGGAAGTGCTCTGCCACTGAGCTACGTGGGCACGTTTTGAATCTGTGTCCTGGAGCGGGAGACGGGACTCGAACCCGCGACCAATAGCTTGGAAGGCTATGACTCTACCAACTGAGTTACTCCCGCCCCTGAAGCACTTCGTCCCCCACTCAAAAGAAAGCTAGTATTATCCCCAATTTTCGCGGCCGAAGCAACTGGAACATCCGGACTCCCACCTCAACACCTCTCTTGTTTATCAGTCCTTCAGGATTGGCACTCCCATTGGCAGGAGGAGAGATGGTGGAGGGGGCAGGATTCGAACCTGCGTAGACCCGAAGGTCGACGGGTTTACAGCCCGTTGCCATTGTCCGCTCGACCACCCCTCCACACCCCCCAAAAAGCCAGTATAGCATCTGCAAGATGCGGGGGCAAAATCAGCAGTCTGCACCTGCATTTCTCATCACCGCTCGTCACAAGACACTTGTGTCAAGACACTTTACGCTCCATCCGGGCTAGTGTCCTGGGACAGGACACTAGCCCGGATGGAGCGTAAAGAGGTGTTGAGCACACCATGAGAGAAATCGACGATGCGAAACCCCGGCGGTTCGGCAGAGAGCAACCTGGCCGGATTCTCCGCCGGTGGCGGCAGTGGATCCTGCCGGAACTGAAAGCTGACCGACGGGGCGGTCAGGTAGGTAATTCGGCCCCGCCGAATGGAGAACGCGTGGTGAACGTGCCCGCACAGGACCCAACGGACCGAGGGGTGACGGCCCAGCACCCGGAGGAGTCGGTCAGGTTGCTGAAGCATCATACTGTCCATCCACCAGACTCCCGTCGGCACCGGCGGATGATGCAGGCAGACGATCGTAAATCTCTCGCTGCTGTCACTCAAGGTATCGTCAAACCAGCTCAACTGGGTCTCGTCCACCGAACCGGTGATTTTCCCCTCCTCCAAGGAATCGAGAATAATGAAGCGGTAACCATTGCGGTGAAAGGTGTAGTGAATCGGATCCGGTTGAGGATTCACTTCACCCATCATGATTCGGCGAAAAAGGAGCCTGGCGTCGTGATTACCGACCGCAAGATACAAAGGCGCTTGCAGTTGTGTCAATATCGATTTGACGAGCAAGTAGGAACCCTCCTCTTCATCATTGGTGAGATCACCTGTAAGAATGACAAAGTCGGGTCTCGGGCACAGGCCGTTTACGGCCTCCACCGCAGCACGAAGTCGTTCGGCGGTGTTATGACCCAGGACGGGCTGCTTCTCTGGAACAACAACATGCGGGTCCGAGATCTGAACCAATCGGATCTTACTCACGAATCACCTTCCACTCCATCGTATATTACCTCGCTGCAGTTCATAGATACTGGATTTTCGGTGTGTGACAGTGTGACACGTCGGAGGGGGGAGCGGAAAGCGAAGGATTGGCGTCATTGGTGAGTTCAACTTCCTTGGTTTCACTTTTCTCTGCCATGCTTCCAGTGGTTTCCTCGGCCTGGAATGGGGCAGGTGGAGGATCGGGTGCGGATGTCAATGGGAAAGACCAGAAGGGACCACCTTGATGGTGGCGGCATCGGCAGGCCAAAGCCACACGTTACTTACACCCGACCGTTCTAATGGTAATCGGACCCCTGGATCGCTTGACCCCCAAAAGTCTGCCCTGTGAGGGAAGCAGAGGTATCTCCACACGAAATGCCTGTTTCCTGGGTCCTGAAGTGAAGCACGAGGTCGAGATCGCCATCCCCATCCACATCTTCAAGATGGCGCACTCCGTGAGCTTCTATCGCCCCGTTGGGTCCAAATTGGACACTGATAGCGTCTACGGTGGTGGCACCAAAATCCAAAGGCTCCCCTTGCGCAGTGCTAGTCGTCAGAATGGCCACCGCGATAAGCCCTTTGCTCTTCAGGTTGATGGAGTTGGGGAAGCTGCCCGGCTTGATGTCGATGGCGACGGGGATTCCGCTGACTCCTGCCGGAATAACGCCAAGGTTCACTCCATTCTCGCCGACTCCGAGAAAAGGAGAGCCTTCAGCCAGTCGAAAATTTCCGTTGGGTCTTTGGCGGTGGGGAAAGTTTGGGTCCAGCGTCTTGGTGCTCGTGGCATTTACAAAGATTTCACCAAACTGCCCTGTCTTGCCGTTTCCAGGAATGTCGTTTGGCCCGAGTGAGTTGGGGTCCTGTAAGAGAGCAGGATCGGTGGTTTGAATCATCCAAGATGGCAGGACACCTTCGTTGGGACCCCGGAAACTGTATTTTCTTTGTCCAGAAGTCTGTTTGTTGTCTCGCACGACTACCGTGTCAGAATCACCGATGTAGGCATTGTAATTAGCCACTAGTCCCGCTGGAGGACCTTTGTCCGCGTCTTGGAATAAGTAGGGATATTTGCCTCCTGAGGCGCCATCGATGATGTTGTTTTTAATCACCAAGTTCGTTACCCACCCCTGGACAGTGATCCCGAGGCCTCCGTAGCTGGTATTGTGAAGCACAAAGACACCGTCGATCGGAAGAGATTGACTTGCGAGGTCGCCATCGATCCGAACTGTCTCGACTTGGTACCCTTCTTCTTTACTGTGGCCACCCGCCTCACGGAACGGGCCGACGATGAGGTTGTGAGAATACTCGATGTTCGTGCATCTAGCTTTCCCAATGGCGACGATATGCTCACCAGCATTCCACAGAACGTTTCTGGTGAACACGCCCGTGTCGCAGTTCTTGATGTGGCCCAAATTGCGTCCAGCGTAGATGTAGCTGTTTCGGAACGTGAAATTGTCGCAGTGATCTAGGACAAAGTTGCTGTAGTTTCTTGCGGAACGGACAGTGGAGCTGGTCCAGATCTCTACAGTATCGACCGAAGAGACTGTCCCGGGTTTAGTTGAAAGTTGAGAGGCGGTTCGTCCGACCGACTCGTTAGAATCGGGTTGGTCAACAACCTTTTAAGGAGGAACCGCCATGAAGAAATCATATCGAATTGTCACCCGGAAGAACAGTCAGGGGCTGGCTGATTATCTGGCCCAGAACGGGCAACTGTTGCTCCCGATGGTGGAGCTGATCGAAGCCTCCCGGATGGCCATTGACGAGTTGATCGACATCCTGGGGCGAGCGAGCATGGAAGCGGTCTTGCAGCTTTCTGCCCGAAGTGTCGCCGGCGAAAAGCAACAAGGGCGCCCAGGCAAGCAGATCGTTTGGTACGGCACTCAGCCAGGGCGAGTCAGACTTTCGGAGCGGCAAGTGCGGGTTCGAAAGCCACGGCTGCGCAAGAAAGGCCAAGGTCGAGGCGGGGAGGTGGAGATCCCCGCCTATGAGGCGATCAACCGTAACGGGGAGCTGGGCAGCCGCATGCTGGAGATCTTGATGTGCAACGTTTCCACGCGCCACTACAGCCGCGTGATCCCCCAGATGGCCGACACGGCGGGAGTCAGCAAATCGTCCGTGAGCCGTCAGTTCATTGAGCAGAGCGGCCAGCAGCTGGAGCAGCTGGCCGAGCGACACTTTGATGACGTTGAGTTTCTGATCATCTACATCGACGGCCTGGTCTTTGGCGAGCACCACGTGATCTGTGCCGCCGGCGTGGACTCGGAGGGCCAAAAGCACGTGCTGGGGCTGCGGGAAGGGGCCAGTGAAAACGCCGCCACCGCTACCTCCTTGCTGGAAGACCTGGTGGAGCGAGGCCTGGATTCCGGGCGACGCTATCTGTTTGTGATTGACGGCTCCAGGGCCCTGCGATGTGCCATTGACAAGGTCTTTGGCAAGGGCAGTCCGGTGCAGAGATGTCGTCGTCATAAGATTCGCAACGTGTGCGATCGATTGCCGGACGATCTGGCCGAGCAAGTCAAGTCAGTGATGCAGGCTGCTTATCGGCTGCCCTGGGAAGAAGGGAGGGTTCGGCTCAGAAAGCAGGCGGAGTGGCTCGAAGGGCTGCATCCCGATGCGGCAGCTAGCCTGCGAGAAGGTCTGGAAGAGACCTTCACCATCAATCGACTCGAGTTGTCTTCCTCCCTGCGCTTGTGTCTGGCCAGCACCAACCTGATTGAAAGCCCTCACTCTGGCGTGAGGATGCGGACCCGCCGAGTGAGCCGCTGGAAAGATAGCCAGATGGTGCTGCGCTGGGCCGCCTCAGCCTTCCTGGAGACGGAGAAGAACTTCCGGCGCATCCAGGGCTACCAGGACCTCTGGATGCTGAAAGCCAAACTCAGAGACGAGGTTTCTATGGACGCCAAACGAAAGGTGGCTTAAGATCGTGCTCAACCTGAACCGCCCTTCACTTTCAACTGAGTTTGGGGCAGCCTCCGACCGAAAGGTCATGGGCATTCACGGCATATAAGCCAATTCGAGCACCTGAAGGCAAAAACTGGCCGTCGCCCTGGTTATAAAAGAGCGTATCGAGTACCTTACAATTGTTGCCCCCAACTCGTAACTGCACTTTACGAAAGTAAAACCCCTTTAAGGTCACGTAGTTGCCCCTTATCGAAACGTGGGGTGTGCTTCCTGCGTTGTCGATAAAGACCATTCTCGCGTCGTCTTTCGCCAGAGGGTCGGGATCTAGAATCAAAGTGCGGGCGGCGCTGTTGTTCACTTCAAAAATGATAGGGTTTTCAGCACTCCCGTCATTTGTCTGAATGGCGTTTGATGCGAGAGAAAGTGTACATGGGTTAAATAGGGCGCGATCACCAGCAACGGCTGTCGAAAAGGCCTTTTGCAATGTGGACCAGGGAAAATCTTGATCCGTGCCGGGGTGCACATCGCTCGCATTCACGTGATCACTGTCCACATAAAATGTCGTCGCCCACAAGGGTGTTTGTTCCGCTGATCCTCCGCATATTCGGATCAACAGACAAACGATGGTTATTGTCGACATTCTCATAACCGGCGAGCCCGCTCTATTTTAAAGAGATTTCTTCGTTGACCTCAGTCAAGCTCCCTAGTTCATCTAAACCGACATTTCTCATATTAACCCCAGATCCGAGTTCGCCTGGCTTCTTCGTGATGAATGATCAAAACCTATCAGCCCTCCAACCTTGCGTCAACCTCATCCACGAACCGCCCCCGGCACAGGGGAGAGAACCCGCTTTGCGGCACTGTGTGGTGCTGACAGTGCGTTTTTCCCTTTCGGCCCCAGTTGATTGCCGCTGTAGAACCTTGCAACTATTGGGAAAAGTTATTCAACCTTCCCATTCGAACGCTGAGCATTACCGGGATTTGCAGCCCTTCAATCACCTTCGATTGAAGTGGAATGTGAATTGCGACGCAAAAGGAGGGCGATGTGAACAACACAGAAGGAGGCGGTGATAACGATGAATAGACTACCTATCCTACGCATACTGGCAGTCCTGCTTTTAATTGGCAGCTCCCATGAAACCTTGGCCGACGGGACAGAAACCTTGGGCCCACCACTTGAACTGACCATCGCATCTGGTTCAGGCATTGTGGCTTCGGGTACCGGCCTCCTTCAGGAGGAATTTGGCGGACTTGGACAGCCGGGAACGATCACAGTCGATGTTCCCGCAAGCGCTAGCGTCAAGCAGGTGCTGCTTTACTGGCAGGGAGTATCTAAAACTGCAGTGGGGGACGACACCGTTACGGTCGACAGTTCCGTGGTCACCGGCAGCAAGATCGGGGGATTCACTTTTATCGCGGGCCCGAAGACCTACATTTCGACTTATCGTGCGGACATCACCCTCCTGGGGCTGGTCAGTCCGGGCGCGAACTCTCTGCAAGTTAAAGATCTCGATTTTTTTATCAACAACGGCGCCGCAGTCCTGGTGATCTTTGATGATGGTGTGAGCATCTCCACAATAGACATCCGGGACGGCAGCGACTTTGCGTTCGTCAACCTAAGCGCGCCGCTGGATACCCACAGTCCTTCAGACATTCACTTTCGTTGCAGCAGCCTTCGACCGAACGGCAGAGCTGGTGTTGTTCGCTGCAGACGTCGGGCCGAATCGGCCGAACGCCATAGAGGTCACCGTCGACGGCACGAGCAACAAATTGTTCAATTTTCTTGCAGGCACCGATGGTGCCCAGTGGGATACTGCCAAAATTTTGGTGGACATCCCCGCCGGCTCATCGACGCTGACGGTTCAGGTCCTTTCGGAGTCCGACGGGTCCGGAAACAGGCCGGCCTCTCTCATTTGGCTTGCCGCCGCCCTTTCGGTGCCTACTCCTACGCCAGTCGTGGTGACGGTCGACACCACGCCCATTACGGTTACCGATGTCGATTGCTCTAGGGACGAAGTGGTCACTCTGCCCCCTGCAATCTCTATGGACGGTTGTGGTGGGGCGCCGGTGATCAGCAACGACGCGCCAGGCACCTTCCCGGCCGGCCAATCCACCACGGTGACCTACAACCGCTACCGACGCCTGTGGCAGCAGCAGCACCGACGTTGTCCCCGTGACCGTGCTCTATGGCGCCGACATCGGCATCAGTGCCAACAAGCACTCCGTGGGCTCGGGAAGTTATCGGGCTCGACCAAGGAACCGTTTGTTGGAATCGTGGTGGGTGGTTATGACAAGTCGGAGGGCAGCTGCGCTCGAGTCACCTGTGGCGGTATCTCACACCAGCACTACCAGTGCATCGTGGACAGCTGTCAAGCGGTCAATACCTGTACAACGGACGCCAACGGTGAGTGCACGCTCAACCTGCCGCCGGGAGACTACATCGTGATTTCGGCCGACGCGACTAAGACGGTACTGCCTGATCCGCTGGGTGTGAGCGCCAGTGACCTGCTTTGCGGGGAGCTGAAGCAGAAGCACCTGCAGCAGATCGTGAAGGCGGATGGCAAGAAGGTGTCGGGCAAGACCAGCAGGCGCACCGGCTCCGAGCTGCTGATCATCGAACCCGAATTCGTGGAGTGGAGCCAGGCACAGGAGCTCTATCCGTTCGTTTTTGAGAGCGTCGGGGATTGGAGCACGAGCACCGAGGTGACGCCTCCTGAGGGATTCGTGACGGACTACCAGAATCTCTCCGAACAGGTCACGAACGAGATCGAGGCGGTGCAGTTCACCCTTACTGACATAGGCAGCGACTGGATTCCGACTCGGGCAAAGCACGTGCTCGGTCACAAGGGGCGTCGCGAGGTCGTCCTGAGTCGGATCGGAGTGCGGCTCTCCAAGGGTCTGTCCCAGCAAAAGGGAGTGGGCCGCTTTGGTGATCTTCTCGTTCAGACACCATCTGCCGAGATCATCGGCTGGGCCGAGCCGATCGAGGAGAATCCCAATTGGACAGTGAAGCTTCGGGTGAACGAGACGACCGACCTGACCTTGGAGATCACCCGCGGCGCGGGCCAGATCGAGCAGACGCTGGCCAATGGAACCTTCACTGCGGGCGAGTACGAGTTCAGCTGGAATTCAGAAGACCTCAGTCGGGGTCGCTACTTCCTCTCGCTTACTGCTGGCGACTCGACCGAGTGGGTGATCCTGCTTGACATGTGACGAAGAGGCAACGGGTGCCGGAGGAGCACCACTCATCCCCGATCCTGGTCGGGAGGTACTGACTGATGAAGTCCTTGAAGTCCTCATCGCCAGAGGCGAAGCACTTCTCAAATCTCAAAACACTCTTGGAGCAGAGGAAGAGAAGGCGGTTAGAGAGCTTCTACCCTGATACTGGTTCGCTGTGCCTTGAGCTGTACCCGAAGTACCTCGCCTTCTTTCGTGCCGGCAAGACGCACCGAGAGAGGGCATTCATCGCGGCGAACAAAAACTGAGGGCGCAACTGCTTGAGCACTGCAGTATGCTTGGCCGTAGGGTTCTCCTTTGGTGAATCGGTTTCCATTCAGGTCAACCGACATTCTAACCAATGGAGATCCTCTCCTATAAGACCCGATTCCGAAAAACAGGCTCCTTCTTCCCGTATCTCCTGAAAGCCCCTTGGCATCAGTCTTTTAGCCAACTACCGAAAATAAACCGGACAGCAGTGATTTCAGGTTGATTAGTGATTGCAGGGTTCGATCAGCAAGGAGGCGTCGAACATGGTTCTTTCGACAAACTTGGGCTTTCCTCGGATTGGGCGTCGGCGGGAACTGAAAAAGGCCACCGAGTCGTACTGGAAAGGTGAGATCTCAGAGAGGGAGCTACGGGAGACAGGAGTAAGGTTGCGAAAGGAAAACTGGCTCCTGCAGCAGCAGGTCGGTATTGACTTGATTCCATCGAATGACTTCTCGTTCTACGACCAGGTTCTCGATACGTGCGCCACGCTTGGAGCGGTGCCACCTCGTTACGATTGGGACGGGGAGCAGGTCGATCTTGACACCTACTTCGCCATGGCTCGGGGTGATTCAGGGGAGCGATCCGTCACCGCCATGGAGATGACGAAGTGGTTTGACACGAATTACCATTACATCGTCCCCGAACTCAGAAAGAGGCTGCCCCAAACTCAGTTGAAAGTGAAGGGCGGCTCAGGTTGAGCACGATCTTAAGCCACCTTTCGTTTGGCGTCCATAGAAACCTCGTCTCTGAGTTTGGCTTTCAGCATCCAGAGGTCCTGGTAGCCCTGGATGCGCCGGAAGTTCTTCTCCGTCTCCAGGAAGGCTGAGGCGGCCCAGCGCAGCACCATCTGGCTATCTTTCCAGCGGCTCACTCGGCGGGTCCGCATCCTCACGCCAGAGTGAGGGCTTTCAATCAGGTTGGTGCTGGCCAGACACAAGCGCAGGGAGGAAGACAACTCGAGTCGATTGATGGTGAAGGTCTCTTCCAGACCTTCTCGCAGGCTAGCTGCCGCATCGGGATGCAGCCCTTCGAGCCACTCCGCCTGCTTTCTGAGCCGAACCCTCCCTTCTTTCCCAGGGCAGCCGATAAGCAGCCTGCATCACTGACTTGACTTGCTCGGCCAGATCGTCCGGCAATCGATCGCACACGTTGCGAATCTTATGACGACGACATCTCTGCACCGGACTGCCCTTGCCAAAGACCTTGTCAATGGCACATCGCAGGGCCCTGGAGCCGTCAATCACAAACAGATAGCGTCGCCCGGAATCCAGGCCTCGCTCCACCAGGTCTTCCAGCAAGGAGGTAGCGGTGGCGGCGTTTTCACTGGCCCCTTCCCGCAGCCCCAGCACGTGCTTTTGGCCCTCCGAGTCCACGCCGGCGGCACAGATCACGTGGTGCTCGCCAAAGACCAGGCCGTCGATGTAGATGATCAGAAACTCAACGTCATCAAAGTGTCGCTCGGCCAGCTGCTCCAGCTGCTGGCCGCTCTGCTCAATGAACTGACGGCTCACGGACGATTTGCTGACTCCCACCGTGTCGGCCATCTGGGGGATCACGCGGCTGTAGTGGCGCGTGGAAACGTTGCACATCAAGATCTCCAGCATGCGGCTGCCCAGCTCCCCGTTACGGTTGATCGCCTCATAGGCGGGGATCTCCACCTCCCCGCCTCGACCTTGGCCTTTCTTGCGCAGCCGTGGCTTTCGAACCCGCACTTGCCGCTCCGAAAGTCTGACTCGCCCTGGCTGAGTGCCGTACCAAACGATCTGCTTGCCTGGGCGCCCTTGTTGCTTTTCGCCGGCGACACTTCGGGCAGAAAGCTGCAAGACCGCTTCCATGCTCGCTCGCCCCAGGATGTCGATCAACTCGTCAATGGCCATCCGGGAGGCTTCGATCAGCTCCACCATCGGGAGCAACAGTTGCCCGTTCTGGGCCAGATAATCAGCCAGCCCCTGACTGTTCTTCCGGGTGACAATTCGATATGATTTCTTCATGGCGGTTCCTCCTTAAAAGGTTGTTGACCAACCCGATTCTAACGAGTCGGTCGGACGAACCGCCTCTCAACTTTCAACTAAACCCGGGACAGTCTCCTCAGAAACGAGACACGCTTCAAGTTATCCTCCCGCAAGCCCCTCGATGAGTTTCGGGAAGCTCATGAGCTGGGCATTCGCACAAGGCCTGTCTTAATTGGCCCGGTAAGCTTTCTCCTCCTGTCAAAGGTCAAGGAGAACTCCAGTGACCAGTTGGACTTCATCGACCAGCTCCTGCCGGTCTACGAACAACTGCTGCAGGAACTAGCTGATGCCGGAGCCGAGTGGATACAGTTAGACGAGCCTTGCCTGGTGTTAGACTGCACTTCCGAACAGCTACGGGTGTTCCGAAAGACCTATGAGAGGCTGAAGCAGGCCGTCCCAAAACCCAGGCTCTTCTTGGCAACCTATTTTGAGACCCTGAGGGACAATCTGGATACGGCCCTTGCCCTTTCTGTTGATGCGCTGCACCTGGATCTGATCGCCGGTTCGGATCAGCTCGAAACCATCTTTAGCCGGGACGTTCCGGTAGCCAAGTGCATTTCACTTGGCCTCGTCGATGGGCGTAACGTCTGGAAAAACGATCTTGAGAAATCACTCACAACATTGGAGAAAGCCAAAAACGCTTGGGGCTCGGAGCGGCTCATGGTGGCCCCTTCCTGCTCATTGATTCACACTCCCATTGATCTCGATTTGGAGGAGCAGTTGGATTCCGACATCAAGAGCTGGTTGGCTTTCTCCAAGCAGAAGCTCGAGGAAGTATGTGTTCTCACCCGGACCCTCAACGAGGGGCGTGACGCTGTACAAGCTGAACTGGAGGAGAATGCTCAGGCACTGAAATCTCGCAGAACGTCCGCTCGCATTCACAATCCAGCCATACACGAACGGACCAAAACAATTACGCCTGACATGACCCGGCGCCAGGCAAGCTTCCAAGAGCGGAGGCGTCACCAGCACAAGAAGCTGAAGGTCCCGGAGCTTCCAACCACCACCATCGGATCCTTTCCCCAAACCAGCGAGGTGAGGAAAATACGTCAGCGTTGGCGAAAAGGTGAGCTGAGTTGGGAGGAATATGAGTCAGTCATCAAAGAGAAAATTCGCGAGACCATTGAGCTGCAAGAAGAGATCGGCTTGAACGTCCTGGTCCACGGCGAGTTTGAACGCAATGATATGGTCGAGTACTTCGGAGAGCAGCTGGATGGGTTCTCCTTCACTCAACACGCCTGGACCCAAAGCTACGGCTCCCGCTACGTCAAGCCTCCCATCATTTACGGCGATGTCCAAAGAACGAAACCCATGACGGTGAACTGGTCTCGATTTGCTGCCTCACTGACGGACCGACCCATCAAGGGAATGCTGACCGGTCCGGTGACCATGCTTCAGTGGTCGTTTGTGCGGGACGACCAGCCCCCCTCCGAAACCTGTCGGCAAATTGCCCTGGCGATCCGTGACGAAGTGCTGGATCTCAAGGAAGCAGGCATCGCCATAATCCAGGTCGATGAACCGGCTTTCCGAGAGGGACTGCCACTGCGCAGGGAGGATTCGCAAGAGTATTGCCAATGGGCTGTCGAGTGCTTTCACATCGTTACCAGTGGTGTCAAGGTCGAGACCCAGGTTCATACCCATATGTGCTATTCAGAATTCCATGACATTGTGGAGAGCATCACCGCCATGGATGCTGACGTCATTTCCATGGAAGCCTCTCGCTCAGGTATGGAATTGCTCCAGGTGTTCACCAAGTTCAAGTATCCCAATCAGATCGGTCCAGGGGTGTACGACATCCACAGCCCCAGAACCCCTCCGGTTGAGGAAATCGTAGATCTGCTGACGAAGGCCGCGCGGGTTCTGAAACCTGAACAGCTGTGGGTCAACCCGGACTGCGGTCTCAAGACACGGAGCTACCGAGAAGTCGAACCCTCTTTGCGCAATATGGTCCAGGCCGCCCACCAGGTGCGTGAGGCGCTGAGAAGTACCGGGATCGCCACGAAGTGACTGGCGGCGGAGGTGCTCCACTGATCCCCGATCCAGGCCGAGAAAAACTAAGCGATGCACAACTCGACGAACTCATCGCTCTTGCGGAATCAGCTTCCAAGCCTGAAGGCCATTACTTAGTTCCCATCCGGAAACCCCTGTTTTTCAAGGGCTTGGTAAGTTCGTGGAACGTAGCATAGAGGCAACCGGTGTCGCTTTTGGAGTTCATTCTACCAAAGGGGCTTAGGGTTCTGTGAAAGAGTGCTGAGTGCAGAGACCTCAGCTTCGGATGAGCTCTGAGTGGATGCTGGTGGGGCGCGGGGCTCTACAACTGGAGTCGAGCCAGCACGACCAGATTGTAGCTCACGACGGAAAGATGCACGTAGCGCTGAAAGTGGGTCCAACCTTTCCAGAGACAGCGACTCAAACCAAAGACGCGTTTGGCCGTGGAGATGCAGCCTTCAATACCGGCCCGAAAGCGTCGCAGTTGCTTGTACACCCAGCTGGAGCGGACCATGTTCTCGATGGTCAATCCGCACTTCTTCGCAAAAGCCACATCCTGCACGCCTTCCTCTTTCGCCCATTTCAGGTTGTTGAGAGAAGCAAAGCCTCCATCGAAACTCGCTTGGCGAGGATAACGACCGTACAATTGGCACTGACGCCGCAAAAGAGGCTCGACCTGTTGACTGTCGGCGGGATTCCCTTGCACCAGAAGCGCATCCAGGATCAGGGAAGATTTTCCGATCGTCACATAAAGTTTATGACCAAAGATACTCTCCCGCGCCCCTTTTTCAATAATGTCGGTGTGTTCTTCAAAGAGCGAGACCACTTTTTCCCACGCCGGTACCTTTTCACCCCCAAGCACCCGCCGTTGTGTCTGATCCATCACTCGTTCCAGCAGATCCAGGTAGTGAGCCAGTGCTTGGCTGATGGGATCGCTCCAAGCTTCGGCCGACTGGATCGCCTCTCGGGCGTAGCTGCGCGTCTTGCCAGCTACCTGGAGCAGATCCTGATAATGTTTTTTGCGTCTTTCGCCCCGGCTGTTTCGGATGTTCAGCCAGCGCCTTTTGGCCCGCCTCGAGTGATCGACAAAAGCGACCGACTGGCGCTGGCTCAGACGTCTCATAAGGCGGGTGAGGACCCGGATCGCATCGTACAGCAACTGACTATCTGTAGGATAACGGATGTCACTTTCCACACTGGTTGCATCCACTCGGATCTTGCGCCCCTTTTCCAAACCTTCCTGATCGGCCCAACTCACCAACACCCGGTTGATCTTCTGCCAGGTGGAGTCTTCCATCTTGGAGATGTTCTCCTGAAGGACGCTCTTGGAGGGAGTGTACCCGTAGGGAAGGCGACAAAAGGTGCGGAAACTTTGCGAGTCGCTCAGATGAAAGGCAAGCTTTTCATAAGAAAACTGGTGCATCTGTTTGATCAGAGCACAGCGCAGCACCTGATCGGCTGTCAGACCTCCCGCACCGTTCCGGGCGCTGGCTTTGTCACACACATCCTGCAAAACTAGATCCGAGATCGAGGGATTCTCGTCCAGGATCTCGGAAATCACTCTCAGCTCTTTGGCGAGTTGATGATCGGGCCAAAGGGGAGAAAGGGGGAGTTGATTTTCACGGTTCTTTCGCATTTTTCAAGCACTCGGTTTTGCTTAAGTCTTTTGCTACATACTGCTTACAACAATTACAATAGCAAACGACTATGACAAAACCGAGGCTTGGAGATGCCCCTCTTCCTCTTTATTTCCAATGCTTTACAAGTCCACGGATGGGAACTAATTAAGGCTCAGCGGTGTGCAACGTGAAGTCGATCGTTACTTCCTGAGTCTGGACGTCCCTCTTGAGGCTTCATTCTGCCACTGCGGAACAAGGTGCATACTTGGCCCAAAAGGCCACCCCGAGAAGGGCTCCTACCGCGTGCTTGTTGGACCCTATGTGGACCCTATTTCATAAATCTAACCGGTGGTTTAAAAGAATTGAGCTGTAACCTATTGATGTGATTGGAGCTGGCGATAGGAATCGAACCTACAACCTACTGATTACAAATCAGTTGCTCTACCGTTGAGCTACGCCAGCATATGCTTATTTTACAGTAGATGGCAGCAATGATTTTAGAGCCATTGTTCCTTGGTAGGGACCAGAATTTTTTCGTGCTGCTTTTTCCACGCTTGCGTGAATTGCCAGAGGGCTGGTTTGTCGAAGGAGATCCGAAAATGGTCCGGGAAGGGTCGCCTGATTATACATAAGGTGTCTTAGCCCGATCCTGAAAGGCTAGAACGCGAGCCGAAATGCGAAAACGAAAAAGGAGTCGATAAAACTCCAGATCCGAAATCTGACGAGTCCGCCGGATGTTCTTACGGTTCCTTAAGACGGCTCCGACCTGCTGAAAACCGTCCCCATAGGCCCGAGCGAGTGTTACTAACAGCATCCACACGGAACCCTGTCGGCGAAAATTGCCAGCCGCACCTCGACCTGCCAGCGCAGCGCAAAGATTCCATGCCCAACGGTTCAGCGTCAGCAGCGGATTCATGATCAACAAAGGAAGCGGAAAATTCTTAAGCGCCAACCAGAAGCGGTTGCGCTCCACCCAATAGACTTTCTGAGCGGAATAACGGCCCATGGTCGATGAGTGGCGGTGATAGACGACAGCGCCGGGCACGTAAAGACACCTCCAACCCATCCATCGGCAGCGAATCCCAAGGTCCGCATCATCACCGTAGGCGAAAAAGCTTTCATCAAATCCCCCCACCGAATCCAGCATGGCTCTCCGATATAAGGCCGCACAACCGTCTGGGAATAAGGTTTCCTCCAGACGATCATACTGGCCCTCATCCCTCTCTCCTGTCCCTCGACCTCGATTCTGGCCATCCAGGTACATCAGATGCCCTGCCTTATCGATGATGTCGGTCTGAAAAAAAAGAATTTTGGAAGCACACATGCCAATCTCTGGCGATGAGTGCATCGCTTTCACCATCCTCTCCAACCAATACGGATCCGCCACAGCGTCATTATTGAGAAGAGCGATGAACTGTCCACGCGCTTGTCGCATCCCCGCATTGTTCCCGCCAGCAAAACCCTGATTGCGATCCAAGCGGACCAGTCGAACCCGTTCCTCCGGAAAGGACATTGCGATAGAGCGACTCTCGTCTGAGGAGGCATTGTCCACAACTAGAACTTCGAAAGGACGGTAGCTCTGCTCCAGCAAGGATTTCAAACACTCGCGCAACCTTTCTGCGAGATCGTGATTGACGACAATAACGGAGACCAGAGGATTCATTTCCGCCCGATGCCAAAATAAAGAAAACCAGCCTCTCGCATCTCGTGCAGATCGTAATGATTCCGGCCATCGAAAATGACGGGATACTTCATGAGTCGTTTCATCCTTTGAAAATCCGGGGTTCGGAACACATTCCATTCCGTTACCAGAATCAGTGCGTCGGCGCCTTTGAGAGCCCCATAGTCAGTTTTTGCATAGCGGATCCTCTTTCCGAAGATCCTCCTCGCCTCTCGCATAGCCTCGGGATCATAGGCCTGTATTCTGGCACCCAGCTCCAGTAGCCTCTCAATGATGACCCTGGAAGGAGCCTCTCGCATATCATCCGTCTGAGGCTTGAAAGAAAGGCCCCACAGGGCGAATGTCTTTCCCTTCACAGGCGTGATGCTGGCCGGGCCTTTTCCAGAGCCAACGGGTGAGGTCGATCGAAATTCTGCATGACGATCTGGGACAACATGAGCCGCCCCAGGGGTGCGGGCGGGGCCTGTGTCAGCTAAGGAAGGGGGCTGGGCAACAGTGAGATGCTGACGATGATCAGGAGTCTCAGACGAGTAGAAATTCAAGATCTTATCCACGATGATCTGTTTCTGAAGCTGGTTGACTTCCTCGATGGCGCGTACCAGCTTAAGGCGGTACCTGTGCTTGCGAGCCAGTTGAATCAGAGCCCGGATATCCTTAGGAAAACAAGACCCTCCGTAACCCAAACCGGGGAAGAGAAAGGAGGGACCGATGCGTCGGTCGGAGCCAATACCCTGTCGAACCAGTTCAACGTCGGCACCGACGCCCTCACACAGGTTCGCCACTTCGTTCATGAAAGAGATTCGGTTGGCCAGCATCGCGTTGGCGGCGTATTTCGTCATCTCTGCACTTCTTGGATCCATCACCATTATGGGAGCTCCAGTACGAGTAAAGGGAGCGTACAATTCTTTCATGACTTCTGCGGCTCGAAGTTCCTCCACTCCGACAATCACGCGGTCTGGTTTCATGAAATCCTCGAGCGCTGCTCCTTCCTTCATAAATTCCGGGTTAGAAACAACGTCGAACGGAACGCGTGTAAGTGCCAGGATCTCCTTTCTTAGCCTGTCCAGGGTACCGACTGGGACAGTGCTCTTGTTGACGATGACCTTGTAGCCGTCGATCGCCTTGGCGATGGCACGGGTCACGTCCAGGACGTGACTCAGGTCCGCAGAGCCGTCTTCTCCCACCGGAGTCCCCACGGCGATGAAAACAACCAGCGAATCCTTCACCGCCAGCGCAAGGTCTGTGGTAAAGCTTAGTCGCTTCTGTTCGACGTTGCGCCGAATCATTTCCTCAAGACCCGGTTCGTAAATAGGGACCCTCCCTCTCCTCAGCAGGGCAATCTTTCTTCTGTCTATATCCACACCGAGTACATCGTTTCCGGTCTCCGCAAAACAGGTTCCTGCCACCAGCCCGACGTAACTCGTTCCGACAACACAGATCTTCACTGGACAACTCCCGTACGCCTGCGGGGACCTCGGTCACAGCGCCTGGCGTTTGACACGAGTGTCCTCGCGACGACCCCGTGCGAGAAATACGAGCTAGCAGCCCGTGGTGAAAGTCGCGTGGAGTCGCGCGCCAGGGATCTGCGGTCGCTGGCAAGGCTCGAGGAGGAGTCGATGCTTGGACATCGGCGATGACGAGTAACGCCGTCCAGCGGCCGCAAACCTCTGTCTCCCTTCGGTTTGCGGCGGCGTGGGCCCGTCTGCGGTGTAGCGCCTTGCATCCGGGCCCACGGCGCTCGCAACCCGACCCGCGGGACTTTCACCACGGGCTGCTAGTCCATCGTTGCATAGATAGTGAGTGTAGCGCCTCGTCCCAGGCCCGCCTCCAGCAGAGCCAAGGGCTGGGCCAACAGTAACAAGTTGAAATAAAGCAGTTCTTTCATTGCCAAACCCGCGGAATGTGACCTGCTCTTCCTCCTTTTCATCTTCACCCGCTGGGAGGTGGGATCCAAAGCTGGAAACAGACTCGAGATGAGTGCCGCGGCGTTGTCTCGTAAAGAAAAATGCCGAACTCGATGGATTCGATATCCAGCGCGTCCCAGTAAATGCATCAAGGAGAAAGTACTGTAGTTGTAGATATGCCGAGGGCAATCGAGTCCGTACCAGCGGGAGCCAAAAAGCGTAGCCTGCAAGCTCTTCGTGTTCGGAACCTGCACAATAATTCTTCCCGGCTTTCGAAGAAGCTTTTGAAGACCTTTCAAAAAACGAAATGGATCCAAAACGTGTTCTAGGCAGTGGAAAAGAGTCAGAATATCGAATTGCTCCCCATGCTCCGCCAGCTCATACACGGAACAGTGGAAAATCGTTCCTGCCTGGTTCCGCTGGGCTATCCGAACCGCCTCCTCAGACTCTTCCAGTCCACGGGCATCAAATCCCGACTTCCCGGCCAGTTTGACAAACGTACCGGCACCACAACCAATGTCCAGTAAACGAACCTTCTCCGGTTCAGGGATAAGCGAGAGAAGAAATCCTAACTGGTCACGTCTGAGCACCCATTCCCGATATCTTCTCTCCAGGATCGAGCCATCCGCTTCCTGCCACCAGTACCCAGGAGGATAAAAATATTTCAGACGCCCTGAGACCTCCTTCTCCCGCTGGAAAAGCAGGCCGCAGCTACGGCAGAGAAGAAGCAAGAACTCCTCGCCGGAAACCCCAAAGAAGCGGTCTTTCATCCGATAGTGGGGTTCACAGCGTGGGTATTCGCAAACGGGGCACATCGTGTTCATCAAGCGCTATGGACAAGCTCTCTCGAGATTCGTGTTGCCGGTTAAGCGGAAAACGTCTCTCGAAAGGTGGCTTACAAAAACCTTTTCCTGAACAGGAAGAGCAGGTTATTCCACCCGTCCTTCCAGGGTCTCAGTTTCCTTTCTCCAGCACGGTTGGAAAAATTCACCGGTATCTCCTTAAATCTTATCTCCTGCCGCCTTAAAGCTTCAATCTTGATCTCCTCCGAAAAAGCCATGCCATCGCTTCTCAGGTCCATCTTCTTCAACGCGTCCTTGTAAAAGATCCACATCCCTGACTGAGAATCCCGGATCCAGCGAAAATAGAGCAGGGACATGACCAGACTCAGACATCTGTTTCCAACCAAATTCTTGAAAGCCATGGCCTTACGGTCCTGAACGGGAAAACGGGAAGCCGAGACAAAGCCCACATCTGAGTTTAACAATGCCTCCAGCAAATAGGAGAGCGCGTCAACCGGATAGGAATGATCTCCGTCCAGAGTGATGATGATATCTCCCTGCGCGTGCAGCAGGCCTGTCTTGTAGGCCCGACCGTAGCCTCGCACAGTTTCTCGAATCACACGGGCACCCATCCTACGCGCAATTGTTGCGGTCTTGTCCGTGGAACCGTTGTCCACGACGATTACCTCGTCAACAAGTTCTGGAATCTGGGCAAGAACCTTCTGAATACCCTCCTCTTCATTGAGGCAAGGTATGATAACCGTGACTTTACGATTTCGATACATCCCTTCTGATCGAGTCCAGCATGGTTTGTATGTTCGAAACCAGCGGTCCGTCGGGAGAAAGTTGAAGTGCGCGCTCCAAATGTTCCAAGGCCCTGTTTCCGTCACCGACTCTGTGATAAAGTACGCCCAGGTTATAGTGCACCTCCACGGAATCGGGAAATTGTCTCATGGCTCGCAGGTAGGTGTGGATGCTTTTCCCATTTTCACCAAGCTCCTCATAGCTTTTGGCCAACATTCCCCAGGAATCCAGTTTGGGTTGCAAAGCACAAGCCTTTTCCAGGTGAGGAATACCTTCTGCGTATTTTTTCTGGCGGAAATAAGAGACACCCATCCAATAATGTCCGAGCTCATGATCGGGAAAAGGGATAACAAAGTGCTTCAGATAGTCGACTGCCTGATCGTAGTAGCCGGCATCGAAGAACACCATACCCAAATTGAACCAGAGTACCGGAAAGGCTTCTTTCTCGGAAGGCATGCGCAGCGCCGTCTGAAAATGCCGAACTGCAGTCTTTCTATGCTCCAGAGCTTTCTCGGCCTCCCCCAGCGATTCCATGGCCAGGCCTAGTTGCTTGAAACACGTTCCCAGATTTCCAAGTGCAAAGGGGTCGCTGGCATCAAGAGCAATGGATTTTTCCAGACTCCGAATTCCCTCCTCCGCCAGAATCACCGCTTTCTGTGGCTTTCGCTCCATGTTCGCCTTCTCGGCCAGATCGTGGTAGATCGCACCCAGGTTGCTCCAGGAAAGAGCTCGCTTCGGATCCAATTCCAAGCTCCGTTTTGTGCGCCGTATGGCCCGCTCGGATCTGCCCTGAGATTGGTAGATCACACCCAAATTGGTGTTCGCCCTATAGGAGCCAGGGGCCATTTTGATGGTCGCCTCCCACAAGCTCTGGGCATTGGCCCAATCGCGATTGCGATCCACCGTGGCCCCTGCAAATGCCAGGGAGGTCAGTCCCACCAGTCCCCAAGCCAGAATTGCCACACCCTTCGATCGAACCAGATACTCGGTTGCCCATCCCCCTAAAAACGCGATCCCCACCGCCGGAAAGTACAGAAAATGGTCAGCGGCAATTTCATGGAAAGGGACGATTTGAAGGACCGGAATCAGGGCAAAGAAAAACCAGAGCAAACCAAAGGCAAGGCGGGGATTACGCCGACAGGACCACCCCGTCAGGATCATGTATCCACCCACAACAGCTACTGCCAGGAGAGTGGAAGGTTCAAGGAATCCTCTAGAAATCGGAAAGACCTCGCCCGTATAGTCAGCAATCAGGGGGTAGGGTACAAGCACCAGCCTCAGGTAGTGGACGAACAGCTTAAAGCAGGTCCCAAGATGTGTGGCCAGGCTTCCACCCCACAATCCAACCATCCGACTCGCCTGGGTCAGAAAGACTGCGTAGTAGGCGGCCAGAAGAGCAATCAGTACAGACAGACCATAGAAAAAGGGAAATCTCTTGAGCGTCCGAAGCAGCAGATGCTCCGCTTGACTGCCTGGCCTCCCGGTACGCCACAGCAGAACGTCAAAGAGGAGCAGCAGGCCTGGAAAAACGATCACCACCTCTTTGCACAAAATTCCCAGCAGGAAGAAGAACAAAGACAGGAACACCAGAGATCTCCGCTTCTTTTTTCGATACAACGCATACAGGTAGCATCCCAAAAGCACAAAGAATGTGGCCAGAAGATCTTTCCTTCCCGAAACGTATGCTACGGCAGCGGTCTGCACCGGGTGAACGGAAAAAAGCAGCGCCCCGCTTCCTGCAAGTATATTGGAACTCGTCCAAGTCCAGAACAACAGGTATACCAGGACGGCGTTGACGGCGTGGAACATCACGTTAACCGATATTCCTCATATTAACCCCAGATCCGAGTTCGCCTGGCTTCTTCGTGATGAATGATCAAAACCTATCAACCCTCCAACCTTGCGTCAACCATTCCCTTAATCTGATAAGTGGAGACACTTCTCCAGCGACTCGATCAAAAACACGTGGCGCTAGACTGTCATCCATCTCAATCGATCAATCCGAGACAACAGCCCGGCCCATATATCCTTGCTTATCGCTACCTCCGCCATCTGAAACGTGACGATCCGGCTATGGCGGACCACCTTCGCTCCGATCTTAATCAGTTTGGTCAATAGGCTGCGAAGGGACCAATGTTTGATTTTTCTGGGAAGGACTAGACGCCGTAAGATGTCTTAGTTAAAGACATTCAAATTAGAGCACATTTCCAGTTACCAGGGGGCCCAACGCTATTCGAAGAGTCTCAATTACTTCTATTTTTCCGATGGTTTTGGCAAAAGTCTGTATACAGACACCTTCCGAAAAAGGGTGAGCCTCTTTGATCCTGAAGCCTCAATCAAATACTACTTCAACGCGGATAACTCCATTAAAGGCGGATTTCCTGGTTTTCCTCAACACAGACATGAAGCTGGATCCGGGATGGCTCGAGGCACTCTTGGAGGCAGCCGGAAAGAATGAATCCATTGCCGCAGTGGCTTCGAAAATGCGACTGTATCACCAGCCCGGCAGCCTGAATGGCGTAGGTGGGATGATGAACTATCTGGGCTACAGCTGGGACCGCGGGATGTTCGAAGAGGATCGGGGTCAATACGACCGTTGCCATGAAGTTCTATTTGCTTCTGCAGGGTCAGCCTTGTTTCGTCGCTCTGCTTTCCTCGGCGCCAGTGGCTTCGACGAGAAGTTTTTCATGTATCACGAAGATGTGGACCTTTGCTGGCGTCTGTGGCTGTTCGGTTTTCGCGTGGTAACGGCACCCCGGGCCGTGGTCTATCACCACTTCGGAGCCTCGACTCGAGAAACTCAAGGGATGCTCTGGCGCGAGCTCACCGGGGAGCGACACAGCATCCGCTCTCTTATCAAAAACTACCAGTTTTCAAGTTTGATGCGCGCGCGCTGCGATTTGGCGCTTCTTCCTCAACCCTCCCGGCGCAAGTGGGATCAGCTCAAAAACTTCCTATCGAACCTGATCCTGCTGGCAGACACGCTCAGGCAGCGGCGGCGCATCCAGAAGCGCCGCAAACGGACTGACGCCGAGCTAAAACCGCTTATTGTACAATCGAGAAATGTCCCGATCCGCTTGTGAGAGGAACACCAGCCCCACGCCTTCCCAGGTCTCTGTGATTACCGTCAACTGGAATGGTAAGCAGCACCTGGAACACCTGCTCCCCTCCCTCACCCGCCTGTCGTGCCGCGAGATCATTCTGGTGGACAACGGGAGCCACGATGGTTCTCAGGAATTTGTGGGGCGGCATTTTCCCCAGGTAACCATTCTGCAAAATGCCGTGAATCGGGGCTTCGCTCAGCCAGTCAATCTAGGTGCCCGCCACGCCGAGGGCCGCTATCTTGCCTTGATCAACAACGACATGAGGGCCGACGCAGGCTGGTTGGAGGCCGCCCTTGCACGTCTCATCGCTGAGACACCCTGCGTTGCCTCCCGAATCCTGGATTGGGACGGCGATCATGTCGACTTCAACGGTTCCTCACTACAATATCTCGGTTACGCCCTGCAGCGCGATATCGGCCGCCTGGTGTCAGAGGTCTCTCACCAGGACAGAATCCTCTTCCCCTGTGGCGGAGCCATGCTCATCGACCGGGAACTCTTCCTGGAGCTGGGGGGGTTTGACGAAGAGTACTTCGCAATTTATGAAGACGTGGATTTGGGATGGCGCCTCTGGATTGCCGGCCACGAGGTGGCCTTTGCGCCGGAGTCGCTAGTCTACCACCGCGGGCACGCGACGTTCCAGCTTCAGAAGAATGAGAAGATGCGTTACCTCATGCACCGGAATGCTCTGCTGACGATTCTGAAGAACTACGACGACGAGACCTTTCGTAAGATCCTTCCGCTCGCCGTCCTGCTGGCGATTAAGCGTGCCGTTCTCCTCTCTGGCATTCAGAAAGAACATTTTTATCTCTGGGCCGACTCCAAGCAGGGGCCTGCCTCTCAATTCCAAATCGGCGATGCTTTCAACCATTTGGTGGCAGTCGACGATGTGCTCGAATCCCTCCCCCGCACTCTGGAGAAGCGAGCCAACATCCAGTCCCTGCGCAGGCGCAGCGATCAGGAAATCTTGCAATTATTCGGTGATCCTCTACGTTCCATCGTGGAGAATCCTGACTACGTTCGCGAGGATCTGCAATATCTGGGACTTCTGGATTTCAGTCCCTTGCTGAAGCTTTCCGAATACAGGCGCCACCTGGAGGCGTTGCCGGATCTTCTCGAGGAAAAAATCAGGAGCCTGGAAAATCAATTGCGCGGCTTGCAGTGGCTTGGAACCCAGGCCTTGCTTCATCCTTCCAGCCCGCCGCTACCGGGTGTGAACCAGTTCCTACGCAGCTGGAAGCAGGAAGAGTTTCGAGTCACCTGGCGCCGTTTTGTGGAATTAGTCAACCGTGGAGTTTAGTGTCCTGATCCCCATCTACAATCGCTCTCTCATTCTGTGTCAGACGCTCACCGCTCTGGCCTCCAGTTGGGCCGAGTTCGGAAAGGATTCTGAAGTGATCGTGGTCGATGACGGATCAAGCGACGACACCACCCAGGCAGTCCAACAGATGAGCAGTCACTATCCGGTTCCACTTCGTTATTTCCAGCAGCCCAATCGAAAACAGGGAGCAGCTCTAAATCTGGGTGCCCGCCATGCGGTTGGCGACTACCTGGTCTTCCTGGGGGATGATACGGTTCCTGCACCCGATTTCCTTCTTCAGCACGCTCGCAGCCATACCTGCTCCGAGCCTCACCGTGTCGTCATTGGATACACACGCTGGCCTGAAGAGTTTCCCAAAACGCGCTTTATGGCATACGTGGGGGAACTCGGCTGGCAGTTCGGCTATTCTCTGATCCAGGATCCGGAAGACGTCCCCTTTAATTTCTTTTACCCCCCATTCACCATATAGGACACCAAAATTGCTTGCCTTAATCGATGTAAACTACTATAATAAAAGTAGATATAGAGCATAAAGGGAGCAAGAAATGGCTGACCCAAAGGGTGAAGGTTTGAAGGCCGGTTTTGATAGCAGTTTGAGGCTTGAATTTCATGGGGCTAAGGTCACCTCGGATGCTGGGCTTCTCGCCTATCGTGATTTGGACGAAGCGTTGGTGTTATTCGATAGTGTTCCCTCCGTTTTTCGCGATTCGCGGACAGGGCGTAACATCCAGCACGACCTGGCGTCGTTGCTGCGCCAATCGGTATACGAGTCGACTGGCTGGCTATGAAGATGTCAACGATGCCCATCGTCTATCGGTGGATCCGACTATGCGGAGGATCACCGGGAAGAAGATGGACAAGAAGAAGGCCGCCAGCGCCAACACCATGGGTCGATTTGAGACCGAGATGCTGTCCGTCCAGGGGAACCTCAAAGCCCTTTCGGGAGTTAATGGCCGATGGGTAGAAAGAGCGCTGGAGAAAACAACTCATCGACGCATCATTCTGGATATGGACAGCTCAGCCAGTCCTGTCCATGGCGAGCAGGAAGCCTCTGCCTACAACGGCCATTTCCGATGTACTTGCTACCATCCCCTGTTTTGTTTCAACCAGTTCGGAGATTGCGAAGGTGCAATGCTTCGGCCCGGCAATGTTCACAGCGCGGATGGTTGGAAGGAGATGCTGGAACCAATCGTGGCTCGCTACGAGAAGAAAACAGTCCGCAAATACTTTCGTGGGGATGCTGCCTTTGCCAAGCCGGACGTTTATGAATACTTGGAGGAGAAGGGCTTTTTGTATGCCATCCGGCTTCCTGCCAACGAGGTGCTTCAGGCGGAGATTGAACACCTGCTTACCCGGCCTGTGGGCCGTCCGCCCCGAAAGCCTATCGTTTGGTTCGCCGATTTCCAATATCAAGCCGCCAGTTGGGACCGGCCTCGCCGGGTGATTGCCAAGGTCGAGTGGCATCGCGGAGAACTCTTTCCGAGGGTGGGTTTCATCGTCACCAATATGAGCGCACAAGCCTCAGGGGTGGTTCACTTCTATAACGGTCGTGGCACAGCCGAGCAGTGGATCAAGGAAGGCAAGTATGCGTTGCACCGGACTCGCCTGTCCTGCCAGCGCTTTGTCCCGAATCAGGTGAGGTTGGCTCTGTTTGTCTTGGCCTACAACCTGGGTGTGCTGGAGGGGCGTCGCCGAGAGGAGAATCGATAGTCAATGGTCATTCGTTACTGGTCACTGGTCACCGGTCACTGGTCACTGGTCACTGGTCATCGGTCAGTTGTCAGTTGTCAGTTATTCGTCATTCGTCATTAAGAGATGGGCGAGCTCACCGTGATCATCCCCACATGGAACCGCAAGGATCTACTCCGAAATTGTCTCTCTTCGTTGCAGCGCCAGACGGTGCCGTGCAGCGTTCTCGTTGTCGACAACGGCTCCACGGATTCGACTCAAGAGATGGTGAAGACGGACTTTCCCAGCTTCGACTCTCTCAGTCTCCATTCCAATCAGGGTTTTGCTAAAGCAGTCAACCTTGGGATCCAGAGCACGGGGAGCAGTTTTGTCGCTCTTTTGAACAATGACACAGAGGCGGATCCGCTGTGGGTGGAAGCGGGACTGCATGCCTTTCTGAGTAACCGGGAATACTCCTTTTTTGCCTCCAGAATGATCCGTTACTGCCAGCGCACCCATCTCGACTGTGCCGGCGATTGCTACAACCGCAACGGCCTCCCCTATAAGAGGGGATTGGGAGAACCGGTTAGCCAATTCTCTGTCAGAGAGCCCGTTCTGGGGGCCAGCGCGGGAGCTGCCTTCTACCGCCGGTCCTTGTTCGATGAAGTCGGACTGTTTGACGAAAGCTTTTTCATGTACCTGGAGGACGTCGATTTGAGTCTCCGCGCTCAATTGGCCGGCCACCGTTGTCTTTACCTGCCCGATGCTATTGTCTATCACATCGAAGCTGCCTCGGATCCGGAGAGAATCGCCACTGGTCGCTCCTCACCGGTCACTGGTCGCCAGCCTACCAGCCGTTCAGCTGGTCAGCTCTCCTACTACTCCGCACCCCGCGTCTATTGGATCACCCGCAACCGCTGGCAATTGATGGTCACCTACCAGCCCCTCCGCCATGCTCCCTGGCTCCTGTACGGATGGACCCGAAGCGCCCTCTTTCACCTGCTGAAGGCGGGGTTCCTTGCACCCTTTCTGCGGGGGCTGGCCGCCGGCCTGCTGCGGACTCCCCAGGCGCTAAGGAAGCGAATGGTCACACGCCGAAATCGGCTGATCTCGGTGCGCCGATTATGTCAACTAATGCAACAGTGCTCGCCGTCTGCGTAAATTGGAACGGGCAGGAAGTACTCTCCGAAACACTGGCCAGCCTGTTGAAGAGCGACTACCCGTAGCTGGACCTTCTGGTGGTGGACAACGCCTCCACGGACGGTTCGCTGGATCAGATTCCGTCCTCGGTCAAGACTCTGCGTTTGGCTGAGAATCGGGGCTATGGATCAGCCCTGAACGCAGCTGTACGCCTCGTCAGTGACCGGCAACCTGCATCCCAAGCCGGCTCCCTGGCAAAGCCCGATTATTTTTTGATGCTGAACAACGACATGGTCTTGGAGACCAGGATGGTGGGAGAACTCGTCCAATTCGCGCAAAGAAAAGGCAAGGGGATTTTTTGTCCCAAGATCCTTCGCTACCAGGAGCCTAACCACCTGGAAGCTGCTTGGGGACGTGTCGACTGGAGTCATGTCCTGGCCCACTACCAGGGTCAGGGAGCCCCCGACGGACCGCAGTGGAGCCATCCGCAGAGCGCCAAGCTGATTCTGGGCAGCGCCCTGCTCATCAGCAGGGAGGTCTTCCACGAGGTGGGCCTCTTTGATGAGAATTTCTTCATGTACCACGAAGAAGTAGACTTCCTCTACCGAGCCGGGCGCAAAGGCTGCCCGGTTTACCACTGTCCCTCCGCACGTGCCTGGCATCGGGGTCAGCATGGGACTCGAGACCAGCCGCTTCAGAAGGTGTTTTGGACACGAAGAAATGCCGTTTACTTTTTGAGAAAGCACGGGGCCGGTTTGGCCGGTTGGACCTACTTCTTTCTGACTCTCTCCGCAAGTCTTGTTTACAATCTGATTCTTCTGCGCTGGCCGCGAGCGCGGGTCATTTGCCGGGGCGTGCAGGCTGGTTTGAGAATCAGGTTGTAGGTGGATTGTCCAGTTGGGAGGGCCCGCGGATGACGCGGATCGAAACAGATGAATCAAGGTGAGATGAGGGCTTCGAGGGCTTCAGATTCGAAGTCCCCCGCGGACGTCAGCGTGGTGATTCCCTGCTATCGCAGCTTTGAGACGCTCGCTGCCACGCTCAACTCCCTCCGCTGTCAAGAGACTCCCTTAGGCGTTCAGATCACCGTGGTGGATTCATCGGGAGACGGGACAGTGACCGGGGCGACGAAGAATTTTCCGGAAGTCAGGATGATCTCTTCCCCCTCCCGCCTCTTCCCAGGGGCAGCGCGAAATCTAGGCGCCCGCGAGAGCGACGGCAGCTACCTGGCTTTTCTGGACGCGGACGCCGTTGCTGAGCCATGTTGGCTTCACACGCTCTACTCGAGACTCAGAGAGACGCCCAGCGCTCGAATGATTGGGGGAGCCATCGCCAATGGCAACCCCGGGTCGCTGGGGAGCCGGGTGCTGCACTGGATTGAATTTTCGGAGTTTCTGCCCGGCCTGCCCTCCGGCTTCCTGGTTTCTCTGTCCAGCTCGAATCTTCTGATTCGGCGGGAAGACTTCGTCTCCTGCGGCGGCTTCGCCGAAGAATATGCCATGGCGGAAGACCTGATCCTGTCTCAAAGGTTGGCGGGAGGGCTCTATTTCGCAAGTTCCACCCACATCTTGCATCATCACCGTTCGAGCTTAGCTACCGTGCGGGAGCACCTCTACCAGCTGGGTTACTGGAGTGGTCGATTCCGGCTCCAGCACACAGCCCCCGCTTCCTGGCTGAGGCGGGCACCCTTCCTGAGCTTCGCTCTTCCTATCCTGCGGGCGGTGAGGATCACGGGGAGAATTTGTCGCAGCAGCCGCAAAGAAGGCGCAAAGGCCTTACTCTACCTTCCATTTTGCTGTTCGCATTGACGACCTGGAGTGCCGGTTTCTATGAGGGACTGCGATCATTGAGGAATGACGGATGATGATGACAACTGACAGCTGACAACCGACCATTGACCAGTGACCATTGACCACTACTGTCCGGTTATAAGTCAAATAAAACCAGCTGGTTATGAACTTCGACCCTTTCATATTTGTAGTTCGTTTCTGTAAGTACCTGAGAAAGCGGGATTCTCTCCAAAAGCGTGACGCTCAAAATTTGCAAGATCTGGTGATTCACTTCACTCCGGAAACGCTGTGTCGATATACAGAGTGGCAAGCAACAGAGAATCGGGTGGAAGGCACGAACTCGGAATGTGGGAGGAGCCTCAGGCTCCGAAGGGGCGGCGAAACCCCGCCCCTTGGTCTCCTTGCAGTTCGGCACCTGAGGTACCTCCCACGCTGAAGGCGGCTTTCTAACTCACCGTTCGCAGTGAATTGCATAACCAGATTTGCAACGTTGTGTAGAGGTGGTTGAATATATCGAAAAATTTGGATTTCGTAGTCAACCTCTGTATTTGCAAGATGTTACCAAAAGTAAGAACTGACTCAACCGGACAGTAGTGACCAGTGACCATTAACCAATGACCTAGGGTTGCCCCGGGGTCTGCTCTTTCTTTTTGCTGGGCGGCGGCTGGATGACAGGGGTAAGCTTCTCTCCACGCTTCAACTTCCCGGCCTGTTCCTCACTCAGCCCGAACAACCCTCGGGCGCCTCGGCTGAGATAGTTGTAGAGCACGGGAATGGAAAAGATCTTTTCTTCACCGCCCTGCTCCAAAACCAGCTTGATTTCGCTCCGCAAGTCCTTCTCGATCTCATCGCTGCTGCATCTCAAGATAATTTTCACCGTCTCTCCGGCCTTTACCTCAGTCGGTTTTTCCATCAGTTCGAATTTCGCATGGTCGTAGTCAAGACTTAATACTTGGGCAGAGGTTTCCAGGCCGTTGCGAATGACGATGGACCCTCGTTGAGTATTGGACAGGAAGTGGATCTTGAGTAGTTTGGGAAAGACCTGCAAAACGGCAGGCAGCGGTTGCTTTGTGACTTTCTCCGGACCGTAAATTCGCTGAAAGGTCTCCCCTGAGAGCCTCTTGACCTTCACCTTCCAACCCTGACCATCGAGGACCCACAGCTCTTGAACCGGGTAGTCGTAAAACCTGCCCAGAGACCCTTCCATCATCCGCTCGATGGAAACGGTGACCGCTGCCGCCGGCAGGCCGCTCTGTTCCGGTTGAGGCTCTATGCCGACCAGCTTCCAGGAGCGGGAGAGGGGCTCGCGGCGCAGGATAAACTCATTGCGTGATTCGGGGAAAACAAGCTCCAGTGCCTCATTCTTCTGCTGTTTGGCCAGGCAGTCCCAGTAAGCGGTGACGGCCTTTTCTAATTGACCCCCATTCACCATATAGGACACCAAAATTGTTTGCCTTAATCGATGTAAACTACTATAATCAAAGTAGATATAGAGCATAAAGGGAGCAAGAAATGGCTGACCCAAAGGGTGAAGGTTTGAAGGCCGGTTTTGATGGCAGTTTGAGGCTTGAATTTCATGGGGCTAAGGTCACCTCGGATGCTGGGCTTCTCGCCTATCGTGATTTGGACGAAGCGTTGGTGTTATTCGATAGTGTTCCCTCCGTTTTTCGCGATTCGCGGACAGGGCGTAACATCCAGCACGACCTGGCGCCGTTGCTGCGCCAATCGGTATACAGTCGACTGGCTGGCTATGAAGATGTCAACGATGCCCATCGTCTATCGGTGGATCCGACTATGCGGAGGATCACCGGGAAGAAGATGGACAAGAAGAAGGCCGCCAGCGCCAACACCATGGGTCGATTTGAGACCGAGATGCTGTCCGTCCAGGGGAACCTCAAAGCCCTTTCGGAAGTTAATGGCCGATGGGTAGAAAGAGCGCTGGAGAAAACAACTCATCGACGCATCATTCTGGATATGGACAGCTCAGCCAGTCCTGTCCATGGCGAGCAGGAAGCCTCTGCCTACAACGGCCATTTCCGATGTACTTGCTACCATCCCCTGTTTTGTTTCAACCAGTTCGGAGATTGCGAAGGTGCAATGCTTCGGCCCGGCAATGTTCACAGCGCGGATGGTTGGAAGGAGATGCTGGAACCAATCGTGGCTCGCTACGAGAAGAAAACAGTCCGCAAATACTTTCGTGGGGATGCTGCCTTTGCCAAGCCGGACGTTTATGAATACTTGGAGGAGAAGGGCTTTTTGTAAGCCATCCGGCTTCCTGCCAACGAGGTGCTTCAGGCGGAGATTGAACACCTGCTTACCCGGCCTGTGGGCCGTCCGCCCCGAAAGCCTATCGTTTGGTTTGCCGATTTCCAATATCAAGCCGCCAGTTGGGACCGGCCTCGCCGGGTGATTGCCAAGGTCGAGTGGCATCGCGGAGAACTCTTTCCGAGGGTGGGTTTCATCGTCACCAATATGAGCGCACAAGCCTCAGGGGTGGTTCACTTCTATAACGGTCGTGGCACAGCCGAGCAGTGGATCAAGGAAGGCAAGTATGCGTTGCACCGGACTCGCCTGTCCTGCCAGCGCTTTGTCCCGAATCAGGTGAGGTTGGCTCTGTTTGTCTTGGCCTGCAACCTGGGCAATTTTCTACGGCGGCTGGTCCTTCCCAGAAAAATCAAACATTGGTTCCTTCGCAGCCTGTTGACCAAACTGATCAAGATCGGAGCGAAGGTGATCCGCCATAGCCGGATCGTCACGTTTCAGATGGCGGAGGTAGCGGTAAGCAAGGATATATGGGCCGGGCTGTTGTCTCGGATTGATCGATTGAGATGGATGACAGCCTAGCGCCGAGGGTTTCTGATTGAACCGCTGGAGGTGTCTCTATTGATCAGGTTTTTGACCAAAAGCCACCTGGGAAACCGAGGGATCAGAGGCGCTTTTGATGGACAGAGGACCAAAGACCACTTGAGTGTTAGCGATCACGAGGATCTGAACTTTTCTGAACACACGCCGGGTGGCGAACCTCGATCAACGGGTTTTTCCATGGGGTGCCCCTCCTTGGGCTTGTGATGGGCGCGTGGTTTGCGTTCGAGATACTGAGCGTAACCGTGGGGGAGCGGATACTGAAGCAACTCTTCGACAATGGGGAGGAAGTAGTAAAGGGAGCGAATGGGAGAAAGTCGAGGAAGCGCTGGGTCTCGGAAAAGACGGCGGCTGGTCGCCACCAGGAAGGCATCCTGGACGGTGGCCAGAGGGATAGCGCGGTCATAGAAGTGAGCGGCGAGTCGCCGATCCGGCGGGCGTGCTCGAGTGGGCGTATGGGGAAGTTCGAGATAATCCGCCAAGAGGGTCTGGATATGAGCGCGACGCTGGACGGGAGTGCTCATCTTGTTTTCTTGCGACGGGCGGCCGCTTCCTGCTCGCTTTCCCGCACGCGGTAGCTTTGCCCCTCCATCACAGTGACGTCAGCATGGTGGGTGAGACGGTCCAGAAGCGCAATCAAGCAGCCGGATTGGGGAAAGACGCTATTCCACTCCTTAAAGGCTTTGTTGGAGGTCAGCACGAGCGACCGGCACTCATAGCGCCGGTTGACGATTTCATGGAGCAGGTCGGCGGCCTCACTGTCGTAGGTGAGACAGCCGACTTCATCGAGGTAGAGCACCTGCGCGCGCGCGTATTTTTTCAGCTTGCGGCGCTGCAGTTCCGGCGCCTCCGATTGCAGGTCGTCGAGAATCTCCGAGGCGGTTCGAAAGAGCACAGAGTAGCCGGCCAGGACGGACTGGTAAGCCAGATTCTTGATGATCATGGTTTTTCCCAGGCCGTTGGTACCCAGTAAGACGAGGTTGCGGCCTTCCTGGATAAAGTCCAGGGTAAAGGCGCGCTCAATGACTTCCCGGTTGATCCGGGTCGGCCAGTTCCAGTCAAAGTCATCCATCGGCTTGAAGCGGCCGATCTTGGCCAGGCGCAGACGCCGCTTGAGACTGCGTTGGGCTCGCTCCTCATGCTCCCGACGAGCCAGTTCCTCCAAGATCTGACGGGGGGACCAGCGCCCCTTGGTGGCGCGGGCCAGAAAATCCTCCAGCTCACCGGCGAGCGTCACCAGACCGGTCTTGTGCAAAAGCTGCATCAGATCAGGATTCGTCGTCATCGGAAGCCAGTTCGTCATAGGTCTCCGGGTTATGGGATTGGACATAGAGGTCCTCCAGTTCGGGACGCTGGCGCAACTCAATGGGTAGAGGCGCCTTTCGCCCCTGAGCGCGCTGGCGCCGGCCCAGCAGAAAGGCCACCGAGGCGGCGCGCGGGGTGCCCCGTTGCAGGGCTTCACGCACCGCCGCCTGCAGCTCTTCGGCCCCATAGAGATCCAAGAGTTCCACCAGCTTGGCCGTCTGGCGGCCGGTGGGCTCTCCGCGCTGAAAGGCCTCGTCCAGCAAGGTTTCCGTTTCCGGAACGGCGGCCAGCAGCGCTTCCTGGTGAGCCGGATCGGTGCGGACGTCGTGGCGGTCATAGGAGCGGAGATGGCGGGCGATCTCGGTGCTTCCGTCCAAAATGCGCACCGTCTGCTCGGAGGCCACCAGTGTCAGGGGCCGGCCCACGGCCGAAGGCGGGATCGAATGGTAATTATATACTTGAAAAATAAAAGCGGAGGGTCTATGCTGGCCGGATGCGTAAGTTTGCAAACCTTCTACGGTGGGGCTATTTCGTCTTATCCGAAATTATTGGGTTTGGAGGACATCCAGACGACGCGAAAACATGGGGTCGGTGGTTAGCTATGTTAGAGCCCATTCTGGACATCCCGGTAGTTCGCGTTTTACTCATTGTGTCGGGCGGGATCGTACTCACATACCCGCAATGGTTGCCTCGTATTCGCAGTCTTTGGGTTAAGCAAGACCCGGTACTACCCGATATGCCGATCCGTGATGCGATCCACCACCTTGTTTCAACGGTACCGCACTCATTTGATCGGTCGAGCTATGCCGAACGAGCAATGTTCAAGCAAATCCACCAATGCATGTGCAATGGTGATATCCTTGTCCGGGGAGCTACTAGCGAAGGTGGAACGCTACAGAAGATCCCCCCAAAGAAGTGTAGAGAGCTTTCCCCCCAAGAAGTAGTGGTTCCACGGGTCCCAGCTACTCCCGAAGGAATCAGGTTTTCTCTTTTCGATGCAAAATCACAAGTCGAATACAGCAATTTATGGGTGGATAGCCGCGACATCTACAAGTTCTGGCCGAAGATCAAGAAAGGGGGAGAGGAATGAACCTCTTCCCCAAGATGGTCCTAGCGAAATCTCTCCTTGAAGTAGTCCCGGACTTCATCGACCACTGCGTTCTCGGTCGAGCGGGAACTGCCACCCACGAAACCTCCAGAAATCTCCCCATCGAAATCTCCCTCGAACACCTTCTCTCCGGTGGCCTTATTGAACATGACCACGCGCAAAGAGACATAATCGTTGTTACTAAAAACGCAAGCAACCTAGCCGATAAGTTCCATCTTACGCTGACCTTCACTGACAAGGGTGAGTGCAGATTAAAGGTGGATGGCAAAGGAGAATATCTGCGTTGGCAGGTGTCCAGAAAATCCCTGGAGGAGATTTTCTTCTATGGCTTATTCGAGAAGTAACGCCAATAATTCAGGCGACCAGCTTCCGGTAGGTGAGGTTTCCAGTGTTCATAATCCTCGCCATGGTATCCGGGAAGATGTTCGGGTTGTCGCGGTTGTTGTATCGCCATTCCAGCTCCTCCAGGTAGCGGTCCAGATGCTTTGCGCTCATCTTGTGGAAGGTGCCGATGATGGAGCGCTTGAACAGGCTCCACACGCCCTCGATGCTGTTGGTATGCACGTCTCCCACGACCCACTGTTCGGCAGAGTGGTTGACCATCTCATGGCGAGTATCGTGATCGGAGATGCCCAGGTAAGACTTCAACTCATCCGTATAGATCGCCTCGGCCTCGTCCTTGACGGTGCGACCGATGAAGGCATGGATCGTGTGGCGCCGGATGTTGGGGACGCGCTCCACTCGGATCTGGCCTCCGCGCTGGATGGCTCCGGCCACCCACGTCTTGTTGCCCTTGTAGGCGCGGCCCCTGCCTCGCGTCTTTCCACCGACCAGCGTTTCGTCCACTTCGACGGCCCCAACCAGCGTAGGTCCGGTCAGCGGGTCGTTGCCCATGGCCTCGCGGATGCGGTGGCACAGATACCAGGCTGTTTTGTAAGAGACGCCCAGGGTGCGGTGAAGCTGGTGAGCCGACATGCCTTTCTTGGACACGCACATGAGATAGACGGCCAGGAACCACGTCCGAATCGGCAAGTGGGAATCGTGCATGATAGTTCCCGTCGTGACGCTGAATTGGTAGCGGCAGGCAACGCACTGGAACTTTCCCCCAACAGGGAGTTCAGGAATGCCGATGGTGCCGCACTTAAGACAGGCCACGCCATGCGGCCACCTGATTTTCTCAAGCGTGTCGCGGCATTTTTCATTGCAACTGTAACGATCCATTAAGGTAATAAGATTCATGGCTCAACCTCCTAAGAAAAGACACAAGGTTCCCAAGGACATCTCCAGCCGGACCGGGCACGACATCATGGAAATGATCTTCGGAAAAAGGGTGATGAAAGAAGTGGATTCTTTGGTGGAAAAAAACGCTAAAGATGTTGAAAATAAAGGTGTTAAATCAATCACAAAGGGATTATAATATTTGACTTATTATTTTTCAAGTATATAATTACCGTTTATTTGGCAGGTGGGTTCCAACAATCTGTGTCAGCACAGGAAGAGTCAGTACCGGAGGAGCAAGGTTCAGATCAAGAGCATCGTCTGGTTGGCTCCTATTACAATGTGGCAAATTTTGAGAGTACTCTCATGTTCAACAACAAGGGACCGGGAACCGCTCGACATGTTCGTTACGATTTTCAACATGCAAGGAGATCGCCTGGATTTAGACCCGATCACAGTAGATGGAGTAAGTTCATCTCACAGTCAATCTAGGTGAATTGCTGGCAGCCGAAGATGCGAGCTTTCACGAAGGCAGCCTGGAAGTTATCTATCATGGAAAGACTCTCGAGATTGGTGCTCAAATCAAGCTCTTGGATCAAAGTGGGAATCTCATTTTTGACGAACAATTATTTGAAGCTGGAGGAATCTCGTCGAGACTTGAAGGAGTTTGGTGGCTCCCTCGTGAACAGTCGGAACTTTCTCTGGTTTTCTGCAACACTACTAAGCCCCCATTCACCATATAGGACACCAAAATTGTTTGCCTTAATCGATGTAAACTACTATAATCAAAGTAGATATAGAGCATAAAGAGAGCAAGAAATGGCTGACCCAAAGGGCGAAGGTTTGAAGGCCGGTTTTGATGGCAGTTTGAGGCTTGAATTTCATGGGGCTAAGGTCACCTCGGATGCTGGGCTTCTCGCCTATCGTGATTTGGACGAAGCGTTGGTGTTATTCGATAGTGTTCCCTCCGTTTTTCTCGATTCGCGGACAGGGCGTAACATCCAGCACGACCTGGCGTCGTTGCTGCGCCAATCGGTATACGAGTCGACTGGCTGGCTATGAAGATGTCAACGATGCCCATCGTCTATCGGTGGATCCGACTATGCGGAGGATCACCGGGAAGAAGATGGACAAGAAGAAGGCCGCCAGCGCCAACACCATGGGTCGATTTGAGACCGAGATGCTGTCCGTCCAGGGGAACCTCAAAGCCCTTTCGGAAGTTAATGGCCGATGGGTAGAAAGAGCGCTGGAGAAAACAACTCATCGACGCATCATTCTGGATATGGACAGCTCAGCCAGTCCTGTCCATGGCGAGCAGGAAGCCTCTGCCCACAACGGCCATTTCCGATGTACTTGCTACCATCCCCTGTTTTGTTTCAACCAGTTCGGAGATTGCGAAGGTGCAATGCTTCGGCCCGGCAATGTTCACAGCGCGGATGGTTGGAAGGAGATGCTGGAACCAATCGTGGCTCGCTACGAGAAGAAAACAGTCCGCAAATACTTTCGTGGGGATGCTGCCTTTGCCAAGCCGGACGTTTATGAATACTTGGAGGAGAAGGGCTTTTTGTATGCCGATCCGGCTTCCTGCCAACGAGGTGCTTCAGGCGGAGATTGAACACCTGCTTACCCGGCCTGTGGGCCGTCCGCCCCGAAAGCCTATCGTTTGGTTTGCCGATTTCCAATATCAAGCCGCCAGTTGGGACCGGCCTCGCCGGGTGATTGCCAATGTCGAGTGGCATCGCGGAGAACTCCTTCCGAGGGTGGGTTTCATCGTCAGTGTGCCGCAGCAAGCGGCGTGAGAGATGGGAGTAGGCCTCCCGCAACCGGCTTGCAGGAGCAGGTTGCAAACCACCGTAAGTGGCTGTGGTTAAAAGCCGCGGTCGTGAGCGTTACGGAAAAGGTGCTCTAGAAGCATCAGGTGTGGATCAGGAAGACGAACACAAGTGAACCACCGTTCAAGTGCCGAAAGGACGAGATGGTGTCGAAACCGGGGAGTTGGTGTTGCCCCGGGACGAATCTGGCGGAAACCTGTCTACTGGTCAGGTGGCACCCGGCATAGAGGTGGCGTGAGCTTGATCTGGGCTCTCATGTTGAACTGCGGGAACCTGGAGCAACGATGCTAAGAGAAAGGCACAAGCAGAGAACCTGCGAGGCCGACAGTATCGAAGCGTTGCCCAGGGGCGGACAAGCTCGTAGTAGCGATGAGGCTGCCGTAATGGCAGCGGAGCGAAGGGGCTTGGTCACTCGGCTACAGACAAGCGGCCAACTGCTAGGCAGGAGGAGCCCTTGAAAGTAGCAAAGCCATTTGAGGTTTCTAAGAAGCTGGCAGGGCAAGCATACTTGGAGGTGAAGTCCAAAGGAGGTGCCGCAGGAGTCGATGGCGAGTCGCTTGAACTCTTCGAGCACAACTTGAAGAACAACCTCTATCGAATCTGGAACCGGCTGTGCTCCGGGAGCTATTTTCCACCACCCGTGAAAGCCGTGCCAATCCCGAAGAAATCGGGGGGCACGCGTGTTCTCGGAGTGTCTGCGGTCTCTGATCGAATCGCACAGACAGTGGTGAAGCAAGCCCTGGAGCCGATACTGGAACCGGTGTTCGATGAGGATTCTTTCGGCTATCGACCGGGAAAGTCTGCCCATGACGCGATTGCCATCACCCGGAAACGGTGTTGGCGATACGACTGGGTGGTGGAGTTCGATATCCGCGCCCTGTTCGACAACATTGACCACGAACTGCTCATGAAGGCGTTACGCCACCATTGTCAGTGTCGTTGGGTGTTGTTGTACGTGGAGCGCTGGTTGCAGGCTCCACTTGAGCAGCCCGGCGGCAGTCTACAGGCGCGCGACAAAGGCACACCGCAAGGTGGAGTTGTGAGCCCTATTCTGGCAAATCTGTTCTTGCACTACGCGTTTGACGCGTGGGTGAGACGCCAACTGCCGGGGGTTCCATTTTGTCGATACGCCGACGATGGGCTGCTGCACTGCAAGAGCCAGTCTCAGGCGGAATATGTGATGAGCCTTATCTCGGAACGCTTCCGTGAGTGTGGGTTGGAGATCCATCCCGACAAATCGTCGATCGTCTATTGCAAGGATGTGAATCGCCTGGAAGAGCATTCGCGAATCAGCTTTGATTTCCTTGGTTACACTTTCCGTCCGCGACGGTGTGTGAACAAGAAAGGGCAGGTTCACCCGAACTTTCTTCCTGCGATCAGTATCTCCTCGAAGAAGGAGATCAATCGATGCATGCGTAGCTGGCATGTCCAGCTCAAGAACGAGAAGACGTTGTTGGATCTGTCTCAGATGTTCAATCCGAAACTCCGTGGTTGGCAAGCCTGCTATGGTCGCTTCCACGCGTCGGCACTGCGTCAACTGTGGCGGAACTTCAACCGGTATCTTGTGCAGTGGGTGCGAAGGAAACTCAAAAGATTTTCTGGGCATCGGCAACGGGCGAGGCGTTACCTCGACCAGATTGCCCGTGCCAATCCGCATCTATTTATTCATTGGCGTCTTGGAGTCTTTCCTTGTGGCTTGAGTGATAGGAGCCGGATGAGCTGAGAGGTTCACGTCCGGTTCTTGGAGGGGCTGGGGGTGAGACTCCCCCGGCCTACTCAACCCAATATGAGCGCACAAGCCTCAGGGGTGGTTCACTTCTATAACGGTCGTGGCACAGCCGAGCAGTGGATCAAGGAAGGCAAGTATGCGTTGCACCGGACTCGCCTGTCCTGCCAGCGCTTTGTCCCGAATCAGGTGAGGTTGGCTCTGTTTGTCTTGGCCTGCAACCTGGGCAATTTTCTACGGCGGCTAGTCCTTCCCAGAAAAATCAAACATTGGTCCCTTCGCAGCCTGTTGACCAAACTGATCAAGATCGGAGCGAAGGTGATCCGCCATAGCCGGATCGTCACGTTTCAGATGGCGGAGGTAGCGGTAAGCAAGGATATATGGGCCGGGCTGTTGTCTCGGATTGATCGATTGAGATGGATGACAGCCTAGCGCCGAGGGTTTCTGATTGAACCGCTGGAGGTGTCTCTATTGATCAGGTTTGTGACCAAAAGCCACCTGGGAAACCGAGGGATCAGAGGCGCTTTTGATGGACAGAGGACCAAAGACCACTTGAGGCAAGGTTGGCGGTCTGATAAGTTGTGGTCATTCACTGGGGAGACCGGAAAAGGTCCTTCCGAAGTTGATATGAGGAATGTCGACTAATGAGCCTTTAAGTGTGAGTGCTCAACTTACAGGGTTGGATGGGCAGCAAGTAACGGAGAATGTGGAACTAGGGCCTCGTGAGACTAGCGTTGATAGGGTACACGTCGGACATGCACAATTTGGCGGAATTTCGGTGAACCACTCCGGGCAGCCTGGTGCGTTATTGGCCAGAGGCATGATAGCAGATCGCTCGCTCGATTATTCCTCAGTCGTGGAATTATCAGATCCTGCGAAAGCAATGACATCTCAACTACACGGAGCTGGCCTGCGATTAGGCCAGATTGCTGGCGAACAGCTCTTACCTTTGATTATCGTCCGGAACAATGCCACTGCAGAGAGTGTGATTAACATTCAGATTCCCGTCACCGTTGGAGGAGAAGTTCAGACTGTAGAGCTTTCAGAAATCACTTTGTTGCCTGGTGAAGTCAAGCTCCTCGATGAAGACACCCTACAGGATCTCCAGCAAATTACTGAAATCGATGCTGCAGGAATTGAGCTTTTGTACTCCACCGAACCGGGCAGTGTTGTGGCTTCAGCTCAAAGTGTGAGTGAAACTGGAAATCACGTGTTCCGCGTGCCTCTTGTCGATCCCGCTAGGTTGCCGAGTAGCGCAGGAGGATATCCATGGGACGTTGACACAGGCTCAACCACTGTTTTCTACGTTAAAAACATCACGGATGAGCCTCAAACGCATTCATGGCAGGTGGATTTTGAAGGTGGGGTGTTTACCTCGGGTCTTGAGATTGTCGATCCGAGGGAGACGCTGGCGATTGATATTCGAGAGTTACGCGACAATCAGGTCCCAGACCTTCACAGGACCACGATGCCTTCCAACGCGTCAAGTGGTCAGATTCTCTGGTCCGTCCATGGTACTGGCGATACAGTCTTAATCGCAAGGACCGAGGAGGTAGACTTCCTGAAGGGATTAAGCAGCACCTACTCCTGCCTGAACTGTTGCCCCAATAGCTACTACAGCTCATACCTTGCCCCTGGATCGGTTTCAGGGCCGATAAACGCTACAACTCAATTCACTCCGTTCCAGAGAAACCAAAACTACTATGGATCGATACTAAGCCCTTTCACACCTTGGAATGTCTCCTGGTATAGTAACAACGCAAGCATAGTGACCATCAATTCAAGTGGCTTGAGGCTGCCCCAAACTCAGTTGAAAGTGAAGGGCGGTTCAGGTTGAGCACGATCTTAAGCCACCTTTCGTTTGGCGTCCATAGAAACCTCGTCTCTGAGTTTGGCTTTCAGCATCCAGAGGTCCTGGTAGCCCTGGATGCGCCGGAAGTTCTTCTCCGTCTCCAGGAAGGCTGAGGCGGCCCAGCGCAGCACCATCTGGCTATCTTTCCAGCGGCTCACTCGGCGGGTCCGCATCCTCACGCCAGAGTGAGGGCTTTCAATCAGGTTGGTGCTGGCCAGACACAAGCGCAGGGAGGAAGACAACTCGAGTCGATTGATGGTGAAGGTCTCTTCCAGACCTTCTCGCAGGCTAGCTGCCGCATCGGGATGCAGCCCTTCGAGCCACTCCGCCTGCTTTCTGAGCCGAACCCTCCCTTCTTCCCAGGGCAGCCGATAAGCAGCCTGCATCACTGACTTGACTTGCTCGGCCAGATCGTCCGGCAATCGATCGCACACGTTGCGAATCTTATGACGACGACATCTCTGCACCGGACTGCCCTTGCCAAAGACCTTGTCAATGGCACATCGCAGGGCCCTGGAGCCGTCAATCACAAACAGATAGCGTCGCCCGGAATCCAGGCCTCGCTCCACCAGGTCTTCCAGCAAGGAGGTAGCGGTGGCGGCGTTTTCACTGGCCCCTTCCCGCAGCCCCAGCACGTGCTTTTGGCCCTCCGAGTCCACGCCGGCGGCACAGATCACGTGGTGCTCGCCAAAGACCAGGCCGTCGATGTAGATGATCAGAAACTCAACGTCATCAAAGTGTCGCTCGGCCAGCTGCTCCAGCTGCTGGCCGCTCTGCTCAATGAACTGACGGCTCACGGACGATTTGCTGACTCCCACCGTGTCGGCCATCTGGGGGATCACGCGGCTGTAGTGGCGCGTGGAAACGTTGCACATCAAGATCTCCAGCATGCGGCTGCCCAGCTCCCCGTTACGGTTGATCGCCTCATAGGCGGGGATCTCCACCTCCCCGCCTCGACCTTGGCCTTTCTTGCGCAGCCGTGGCTTTCGAACCCGCACTTGCCGCTCCGAAAGTCTGACTCGCCCTGGCTGAGTGCCGTACCAAACGATCTGCTTGCCTGGGCGCCCTTGTTGCTTTTCGCCGGCGACACTTCGGGCAGAAAGCTGCAAGACTGCTTCCATGCTCGCTCGCCCCAGGATGTCGATCAACTCGTCAATGGCCATCCGGGAGGCTTCGATCAGCTCCACCATCGGGAGCAACAGTTGCCCGTTCTGGGCCAGATAATCAGCCAGCCCCTGACTGTTCTTCCGGGTGACAATTCGATATGATTTCTTCATGGCGGTTCCTCCTTAAAAGGTTGTTGACCAACCCGATTCTAACGAGTCGGTCGGACGAACCGCCTCTCAACTTTCAACTAAACCCGGGACAGTCTCAGTGGCTTAGCGAACTGTATCTACCCAGGATCTACCAAAATCCGAGGTGAATGGCCGGCGGAAGATTGGGAGGATATTATTGCTGTAGGGTGTATTCTCACCACCTTGGCCATTAGTAATTTGGGCGGAGTTGAGGTTCATCCTACCGTAAGTATATCTGGTGGAAGCAAAGTGGCCTTGGATTCCTCGAATCAAGGTGGTGTCGACAAATCAATCACACTCACCGCTACCGGGAATCCTTCAGGTGAAACATTCAGCTGGAGTACCAGCAGCAGCAAGGTAAGCTTGAGCAATACGAGTTCTTCTACTGTCACAGTCACATCAAATAGCGCTAGCAGCTTCCCAAACGATGTCACAGTTCAGGTGACCTACACGCTAAATGGAAATGGCAAGAGTGCGACTGCTAGCAAGCAGTTGACAGTGGTTGAGCCAAAGTCTCTTGTAGTATCCTCTTCATCTAAAGCTGACAATGGCTTCGACTGTAGTGAACTGGACCCACCACTGAATTGCAATACATACAAACGGACCTATAACTACACAGTAAAGGATCAGCTCGGCAACACCTTTGGCCCTTGGGATTTTTGGATTAGGGAGGCTTTTTCAAATTTTAATAGCGGCTGCTCGGGAGTAACTTCAGCACCGACACCACCCACCAATAAACTTTGGTCGGGAACAGGATTCCCAGATGACTTCGCTCTGTGCTCACCCTCGTGTCCACAATGTGGTTCGGGAAGCGGCTGTTCAGCCACTTCAACCCAGGAGTGGTACGTCAATGAATTCCCAGTTCAAACTAAGATAGTGAGACTGTCCCGGGTTTAGTTGAAAGTTGAGAGGCGGTTCGTCCGACCGACTCGTTAGAATCGGGTTGGTCAACAACCTTTTAAGGAGGAACCGCCATGAAGAAATCATATCGAATTGTCACCCGGAAGAACAGTCAGGGGCTGGCTGATTATCTGGCCCAGAACGGGCAACTGTTGCTCCCGATGGTGGAGCTGATCGAAGCCTCCCGGATGGCCATTGACGAGTTGATCGACATCCTGGGGCGAGCGAGCATGGAAGCGGTCTTGCAGCTTTCTGCCCGAAGTGTCGCCGGCGAAAAGCAACAAGGGCGCCCAGGCAAGCAGATCGTTTGGTACGGCACTCAGCCAGGGCGAGTCAGACTTTCGGAGCGGCAAGTGCGGGTTCGAAAGCCACGGCTGCGCAAGAAAGGCCAAGGTCGAGGCGGGGAGGTGGAGATCCCCGCCTATGAGGCGATCAACCGTAACGGGGAGCTGGGCAGCCGCATGCTGGAGATCTTGATGTGCAACGTTTCCACGCGCCACTACAGCCGCGTGATCCCCCAGATGGCCGACACGGTGGGAGTCAGCAAATCGTCCGTGAGCCGTCAGTTCATTGAGCAGAGCGGCCAGCAGCTGGAGCAGCTGGCCGAGCGACACTTTGATGACGTTGAGTTTCTGATCATCTACATGGTAATTATATACTTGACAAAGACCAGCCACCATGCTACACTTCTCATATGATGTTTTCATCCTCTTTTTTATCAACGCATTCCGATCTTTCAGAGACCAGTTTATCCACCTTTTTCATGACCCGTTTCCCGAATATCTCCTCCATGATCTCATGGTCCGAACGCTGCATGATGTCCTTGGGAAGCAATCTTCTGTTTCGTTTTTTTGGAGTCTGAGCCATGACTGAAATCAACCTCGTTTCATTAATGGATCGTTTCACCAATGATGGCAAGTGCCGCGAAGCGCTTGAGGATGCCCGCTGGCCTGATGGAGTTTCCTGCACCCGATGCGGCGATATGTCGGTTAATGAGCTTCATGGTCATAAGAGATGGGAGTGCAGGTCATGCGGCTATCAGTTCAGCGCCACATCGGGAACCATCATGCACGATTCCCACCTGTCCCTTCGCAAGTGGTTCTTGGCGATCTACCTCATGTGCGAGTCTCGCAAGGGAGTATCGGCCAACCAGCTTCACCGCACCCTGAGCGTCTCCTACAAGACGGCTTGGTATCTGTGCCACCGGATCAGAGAGGCGATGGGAAACGACCCATTTACCGGACCCACTTTGGTTGGTGTCGTGGAAGTGGACGAGACGCTTGTGGGAGGCCGCACCAAAGGGAAAGGACACGCCTACAAGGGCAATAAGACATGGGTTGCCGGGGCCATCCAGCGCGGCGGGAAAATCCGAGTCGAGAGGATCCCGAACATCAAACGGAAAACCCTGCACGGATTCATCCGGCGCACGGTCAAGGATGAGGCTGAGGCGATTTACACCGATGAGTTGAAGTCCCACATGGGGATTGAAGATCACGACACCATACACAAGACCGTGAGCCACTCCTCGGAGGAATGGGTTGTCGGCGAGGTCCACACCAACGGGATCGAGGGCGTGTGGAGCCTGTTCAAGCGTTCCATCGTCGGTACCTTCCACAAGATGAGCGTCAAGCACCTGGACCGCTACCTTGAGGAATTGGAGTGGAGGTTCAATAACCGCGAAAATCCTCATATCTTCCGTGACACTCTGGCGCGAATCATGAACACAGGTAATCTCACCTACCGGGAACTGACCGCAGCGTAACTTCATCTAATCTCCGCTTTCTCAAGGGCGGCGATCAGATACGCTTGATCCCTGTCCCCTTTCAGGCTGTTGCAGGCTCCGCAAAGCAGTTGCAGATTCTCCAGGTGGTCACTCCCGCCCTTGGTCTGAGGAACGATGTGGTCAGTGGTGAAATTTCGGAATGGGAAGGAAACCTTACACCCTCCGCACAGCCCTTCCTGCTTCCCGAATAGAAGGTGCTTGTGGGTCCGATAACTTGGGAGCTTTCCCAGATCCGTGCGCTTAGGAATATCGGATCGGCGGTTCGGTTCGAAGTTGTGGAACAGGTCAATCTCCTTGCGGATTCGGACCTGCACAAGATCGGCTGCTTTCTTGGATAGGTCTATGCCGACCCATTGACGGTCGAGCCGTTCGGCGGCAACACAGGCGGTGGCGCATCCGGCGAACGGGTCTAGGATCATATCTCCCTGATTGCTACTGGCCTTGATGATTCGGTCCAGGAGATTGAGAGGCTTCTGAGTGGGGTAGCCGACACGCTCAGCATCCGAGTTGTTGATCTTCGGGATGTCCCAAACATCGTCAAGTGGAACGCCATAAGCCATAGCGTCATCAAGATATCGCCGTACCCGTTCGCCGCTGCCAGCATCAGAAAGGACATACTCCCTACCTCCTGAATCCAGGTGTACCTTCTGCTTGCGACGCACCACGTACTCATTCTTGTCATTCCAGGGCCGTACTGGATAGTGAAACGTAGTATAAGCATTCATGCCGTAGAACAGGATCGTGTCGTGTCGCTTCTCCAGGTGGCGCTTCATCCGCTTGTTCCACCCGCTATAGTGCCAAATAATCTCATTCCGAACGCTTCTTTGTCCGAACACAGCATCCATGAGTAGCTTCAGGTAATGGCTTGCTGTCTGGTCACAATGTAGATAAATTGATCCTGTGTCCTTCAAAATCCTCCTCATCTCAAGCAGCCTCACGGCCATCATGATGAGATACGACTTCATGCCCTTGCCGTGCGCCTCGCCAGCCGCCCCGACGACTGCGTACACAGCCGGGTTTTGCTCGGCTATTTCGCCGTGCCAAGCTACGTCTACGTCTTCCAGGGTCCAGGTGTCCTTGAAGGCCGCTCCCGCCGCCTCAGAGCCGATAGGAGCGCTATAGGTGCGGTTGCTGTTGAAAGGCGGGTCCAGGTAGATCAGATCCACACAGCCGCTGTTCATGCCGCGCATGATGGGCAGGTTGTCGCCTGTCCACATTGTGTGGTTCGACCAATTAGCTCCACTCATAACATGACGAGCGTTGAATTTCCTCTCTTGGCATGATCCCAAGCATACGGTTCTAATGAATATTCTTGTTTTGGATCTCCAATGGACTGAGCCGTGAATACGAACCTCTCGAAGTCGTCTATTCGCACCCCTTCCTTGTGCTGGAAACACGCCCATCCCTTTATCGCTTGTCTGGCGGGTATTGAAATATCGCTGACTTGCTCCACAAAATCAACGAATGGGTCCGGTTGAAACGCCAAGAACTGGCAGCTTAGGCGTTCCGTATCGGTCTGGATTTCCAGTTCGAGCTTACTGAACCTGGTTTCGACATCAAGACCGTTTTCCACCGTGATAAACACCTCAGCCCTTAAACCATCAGGTCCGTAATAGCTGACTTGGCTTTGCTCTGGATCAACTACAGTGACGACACGCGGCACGGATTTAGAGGGAGTCGGAACTTGATGCGGTGATCGTAATATTCTCCACTTCCAGAAATGGAGCTTGGATACTATGGATTTGGGCGCGAAAGCATAAAAAAAGCAAAAGGAGCCCAGAATGAAAAGGGTTAAGTCAAAGTACGACATGATTAATAACACCTTTCCCCATAGGCAGGTCCATGAAACAGCGTCATCGTAAAGCCCAGGAAGCCCGATAAGATCTCGTACCAGCTTGACCCAAACCAGGACTCCTCCCGCCGCAACCAATTTCCGTCGTCGCATCCCCGCAGACTAGTACGCCTAGTATTCTGTGTCAAGTATATAATTACCGACTTAGAAGCGTAGACCGAAAACACGTGCACACTTTCATTGCCAAGCGGATGAATGAGGGCGTGGAACCGGCCACCATCAACCGGGACCTGAGCACGTTCCGGCACATGCTCGAATTCGCGGTAAAAGAAGGAACACTCAAAGAGAATCCCATTTTCCGCACCCGCAAGCTCAAGGAGAGTCGTTCGGAGCGTCCGCGAGTGAGCGAGACACATCTCAAGGCCGTGCGGAAACATCTTCCCTTCACGGTTGAGCAGCTCGTCGTTTTCATCTACGAGACAGGCTGCCGTCCCAGTGAAGCCATGCAGCTCAAGTCGGAACACGTGGATCTGGAGCGAAAGACCGTTGTCTTCAACCTAAGAAAAGGTGGAGATAATGCTCTTGTGGCACTCACTTCGCGTGCAGCGAAAGCCATCAGCGAAATCCCAGAGCTTTCCGGCTGTCCCTATGTCTTCTGGAATCCGAAGACGAGGAGTTGCTACCAACGGATCAATGAGACCTTCAATCGGGCAAGGGGGAAAGCAGGACTACCTTGGCTTCAGCTCAAGGACTTCCGACGAGCCGTAGCCATCACGATTGCGGAAAGCGGCCAACCCCTTCACGTGGCACAAGCGCAGCTGGGTCACTCCTCGATCCGCACTACCGAGAAGTACTATGCCCACTTTTCACCAGAGTTCGCGATCTCAAGAGCGCGGGAAGTTTTGGAAAATCGTGGGCGGCAGGTGGGAGGCACGCCTTCAGAGCCTGAAACTCTGGAAAAATCCATGACGGCCCCAAAATCGAATGTCATTGATTTTCAAAGGTTTAGGCAGGGAAAATCTGGAGGCGGCGGTCGGATTCGAACCGACGCATAAAGGTTTTGCAGACCTCTCCCTTACCACTTGGGTACGCCGCCTCAATCAACGAGTATTATAGCCAAAGCTCCAGCCGAGAGAAATGACGTCCCTCTCACCAGTCTATAGTAGAAGCGGGACAAGACGGTGCCTTGCCCCGGACAGGATGCTGCTCTCGCCGTTTGGGCGGGCCGCCACCGGCCCTACCCCGGAATAAAGGCTTCGCCCGGCCCACCCCAACGCCGTTAGGTGTACAGAGAGCGGGGCCGTCATGCTAGAATTTTTCTGCGATGTGTGGAATCGTCTGCTATCTGGGCAACCGGCCTGCCCTCCCCATTTTGTTGGAAGGGCTGCGCCGTTTAGAGTATCGAGGATACGACTCAAGCGGCCTCACCGTGTACGACGGACAAGGCCTCCACTGCCATAAGGCAGTGGGGAAAATCCAGAACCTGGAAGCGGAACTGGCAGGAGTAAAATGGGAAGCCACAGGCGGGATTGCACATACCCGCTGGGCCACTCACGGCAAACCATCTCTTGAAAACGCCCACCCTTTGTCCGACTGCCAGGAGCGCATCTTTGTGGTTCACAACGGCATCATTGAAAATTACCAGAGCCTCAGGGAGGATCTAGTCCACAAAGGACACCAGTTCCGCTCCGACACCGATACCGAAGTCCTGGCCCATTTGATCGAAGACAACTTCCAGGGGGATCTGGAGGACGCCGTGGCCACCGCCTTACACAGGGTTCAAGGGACCTACGGTACGGCAGTCATGGCAGCAGGTCATCCCGAGTGTATTATCGTGGCGCGTCGAGGCAGTCCCCTCATCCTAGGAATCGGAGAGGACGAGGTGTTTGCAGCTTCGGATCTGTCCGCTCTCGTGAGTTACACCAAACAAGTCATTTACCTGCAGGACAACGACCTGGCCGTGCTTACACCCGGCAGCTACCGCATCACCAATCTGCATGACCGGGAGATCTCTCGATCCACTCAAACCGTAGATTGGGACATCAGTGCCGCGGAGAAACAGGGCTTCCCTCACTTCATGTTGAAAGAAATCCATGAACAGCCGGAGGCGGTTCGCAATGCCATGCGCGGCCGACTGATCGAAGAGGAGGGAGTGGCCAAACTGGGAGGGCTCGATCCCGTGCTCGATGAGGTGCTGGGCATGGACCGCCTCATCATCGTTTCCTGCGGCACCTCCTATTACGCTGGATTGCTAGGCCGCTACGTCATCGAGTTCTGTACTGACATTGCGGTCGAGGTAGATCTCGCCTCCGAGTTTCGTTACCGCAAACTGAACGCCAAGAGAGGAACCATCATTCTGGCCATCAGCCAGTCGGGAGAAACAGCCGATACTCTCGCCGGCGTACGTGAGGCAAAGCAGAAGGGTCTTCCGGTTCTGGGGCTGGTGAACGTGGTGGGCAGTCCCGTGGCACGCGAGACCGACGGAGGCATCTACAACCATGCAGGCCCGGAAATCGGTGTCGCCTCAACCAAAGCAATGGTCTCGCAGCTGGTCATTCTCTATTTGATTGCCCTTTTTCTGGGCCGTCGTCAGGGGATGTCTCTTACCGAAGGGCGTACTTTCATCCAGGGCTTGAAGACACTCCCCGAAAAAATCGAGTGGATTCTCGACGAGCAGGCCCCGCGAATCGAGGAGATCGCACGCCGCTACACCGACTACAGGAACTTCCTCTATCTGGGCCGAAAATTTAATTATCCGATCGCCCTGGAAGGTGCCCTCAAGTTAAAGGAGATCTCCTATCTTCACGCGGAAGCCTATGCGGCGGGAGAGATGAAACATGGACCCATCGCCCTGATCGACCCAAGCTTTCCCTCAGTCTGCCTGGCACCCCAGGACAACAGCTACGAAAAGATGATCAGTAACATTCAACAGATTCGAGCTCGCAGCGGCCCGGTCATCGCCATTGGAACCGAAGGAGATCACGAGCTGCGCGCGATCTGTGATGACCTGATCGAGATTCCCGCCTGCGACGAGTTCTTTACGCCTTTTCTGACACTGATCCCCTCTCAGTTGCTGGCTTACTACGTCGCCCGAGAGAAGGGCTGCGAGATCGACCAGCCACGCAACTTGGCCAAGTCAGTGACAGTCGAGTAAGGCAGCTATTCTCTATAATCCTCCGCCCTATCCTGTGGGACGTAGCCGATCACATCCCGGGCATGTTCGATGTCGCGGTAGCTCCACCGGTTGTCCGAGACGGCGAAGAAGATATCGAACTTCAGACCGCTGGGGGCTTCGATGCATTTTTCAATTATTTGTGTAATATCTCTCTGGCTGCACCAAACGGAAAAATAACGCATCTGGGTGGGACGGTCTTCCCGGTTGACCGCACCAATGCGCAGGCAGATGATGGAAATGTCATAGCTGTCGGTGAAATGACGTGCCAGGGCTTCGCCGCAGACCTTGCTCCACCCGTAGAGACCGCTGGGCCGGGTCGTCGATTCATGTGTGATTTTCCGCCACGACTCCACTTCCTCATAGCGCCCCTCAACCAGGGCCTGATAAGGCATCTCTCGTTCCCAGTCGCTGACGGCAGCACCGCTGCTGGCAGAGATTATCCGCTTGACCCCGGCCTGTCGTGATGCTTCAAAAACATTGTAAGTGCCGATGATATTGTGATGCATCACATCTTCCAAGGAAGCCTCACTTTCAGCAATCGCCGCCATGTGCACGACGACGTCCACCCCTTCAAAGGCCGGCCGTATCGCATTGAAGTCAGCGATATCCGCCTGATGGCACTCGACCCCTTCGACAGCACGACGGTTCAGTGCGCTCAGCCGGTATCTACCTTCCAGGTGCGTTCGCGCTATTCCGCCAATTAAACCACTCATGCCGGTAATCAGAACTTTGCGTTGAGTCATGCTGAGTCCCTCCTTCGTGGTTTCTAAGGCTGATCGTTGCGTCAGCAAAACGAATGATAATCAAAACCTATCAAGCCTCTAAAGTTGAATCAACTGTTCGTTGCTGAGAAATGCAGGCTGGGGAAGCTACAAGCACAATCCCTTGCTGGGTAACTTGCAAGGAGCAGTCGGGAACTGCCAGCCCCATCCGTAACATCAAGGAAATCAATAAGAAGGATGGAGCGGTGACAGCGGCGATACTATGCTGGTTGCTATATTCACTGTTAGGTGTCAATACAGCAAGATGATTATGTTTAAGTTAAGCAATCAAACAGGCTACGCAACTATTTTCTATAATTTCTTTCAGGGACTGGATTCTCCATCTCCTTCCAATGGGCCAGGTTCAGATACTGCCTGCCCGTCAACCACTCCTCATGAATCTCTTCCAAAACGGCCGAGATGAGTCGCATCGCTGACGCTTCATTCGGAAAAATTCCAACCACTCGAGTGCGGCGACGGATCTCTCGGTTCAGATTCTCTACGCAGTTGATGGTTCGGATCCGCCGGTGAGCACTTCGCGGAAACCGATAGACCGTGAACCCTTCCACCAGATTCTCTTCCATCCACTCCACGAGCGCCGCATTCCTCTTCTGCCACTGGCCGGTCTTCTTCTGAAGCATGACTTCGGCATCTTCCAGGGTGGGGCAGTTGAAAATGTCTCGGATGTCCTGCGCAATCTCGCTTCTCTCCTCAACTCTCCGAGCATACGCCTGAACGTTCTGGCTCAAATGAAACTGACAGCGCTGCCAAGGCAGCGACGGAAACACCGCCTTCCGCGCGGCTCGCAAACCCGCGTGATCATCACTCACCAACAGTTCCACTCCCTGAAGACCTCGTTTCTGTAGTCCTTCCAGAAACTGGCGCCAGTGCACTTCGGCCTCACTTAACTTGGCGGAGACTCCCAGCACTTCTTGCTTTCCAAAGCGATTCACGCCGACCGCTTTCAGGATGGCCAACTCCTGAACCGTTCCCTCTTTTCGCACCTTCTCGTAATGAGCGTCCAGATACACGATCGGATACTCTCCCAGTTCTCGCTTGCGAAACTTCTCCAGCTCCTCGTCCAGCTCCTTCGCCACACGAGACACCTGGGTGGCCGAGATCTCTGTTCCACACAGCTGCTCCGTAATCTGCGTGACTTTTCGAGTGGAGACTCCCATCACGTACATTTCGGCGATGGCCAGCTTCAGGGCTTTCTCCGAATCGGCAGCCTTTCTCCAGAGACTGCGGATAAAACGAAAGCCCTCGCACCTGAGGGATCTTCAGCTCCAATTCGCCGACTCGCATCTTGATCCGTTTGTCCTTGTACCCGTTCGCATGACCTCGACGAGTATCGGAGCGTTCGTACGGCTCGGCTCCCAAATAGTCGCTCCGCTCAATTCGCATGGCCACGTTGAACAGCTTCTCCAGAACGCTTCGGAATGCCTCCGTCCCCTCTTCCATCAACTCTTCGACAACCTCTTCTGCTATGCTTGCCTTCAGGTCTGGGTTCATGGATTCTCCTTTCAGATTTCGAACGTTTCTGTTTTGGAGAATCCTGTCCCAGACCCCTGTCAGAAAAAATCCAGCGGCCCCTTAACCCCCATTCACCATATAGGACACCAAAATTGCTTGCCTTAATCGATGTAAACTACTATAATCAAAGTAGATATAGAGCATAAAGGGAGCAAGAAATGGCTGACTCAAAGGGTGAAGGTTTGAAGGCCGGTTTTGATGGCAGTTTGAGGCTTGAATTTCATGGGGCTAAGGTCACCTCGGATGCTGGGCTTCTCGCCTATCGTGATTTGGACGAAGCGTTGGTGTTATTCGATAGTGTTCCCTCCGTTTTTCTCGATTCGCGGACAGGGCGTAACATCCAGCACGACCTGGCGTCGTTGCTGCGCCAATCGGTATACGAGTCGACTGGCTGGCTATGAAGATGTCAACGATGCCCATCGTCTATCGGTGGATCCGACTATGCGGAGGATCACCGGGAAGAAGATGGACAAGAAGAAGGCCGCCAGCGCCAACACCATGGGTCGATTTGAGACCGAGATGCTGTCCGTCCAGGGGAACCTCAAAGCCCTTTCGGAAGTTAATGGCCGATGGGTAGAAAGAGCGCTGGAGAAAACAACTCATCGACGCATCATTCTGGATATGGACAGCTCAGCCAGTCCTGTCCATGGCGAGCAGGAAGCCTCTGCCTACAACGGCCATTTCCGATGTACTTGCTACCATCCCCTGTTTTGTTTCAACCAGTTCGGAGATTGCGAAGGTGCAATGCTTCGGCCCGGCAATGTTCACAGCGCGGATGGTTGGAAGGAGATGCTGGAACCAATCGTGGCTCGCTACGAGAAGAAAACAGTCCGCAAATACTTTCGTGGGGATGCTGCCTTTGCCAAGCCGGACGTTTATGAATACTTGGAGGAGAAGGGCTTTTTGTATGCCATCCGGCTTCCTGCCAACGAGGTGCTTCAGGCGGAGATTGAACACCTGCTTACCCGGCCTGTGGGCCGTCCGCCCCGAAAGCCTATCGTTTGGTTTGCCGATTTCCAATATCAAGCCGCCAGTTGGGACCGGCCTCGCCGGGTGATTGCCAAGGTCGAGTGGCATCGCGGAGAACTCTTTCCGAGGGTGGGTTTCATCGTCACCAATATGAGCGCACAAGCCTCAGGGGTGGTTCACTTCTATAACGGTCGTGGCACAGCCGAGCAGTGAATCAAGGAAGGCAAGTATGCGTTGCACCGGACTCGCCTGTCCTGCCAGCGCTTTGTCCCGAATCAGGTGAGGTTGGCTCTGTTTGTCTTGGCCTGCAACCTGGGCAATTTTCTACGGCGTCTAGTCCTTCCCAGAAAAATCAAACATTGGTCCCTTCGCAGCCTGTTGACCAAACTGATCAAGATCGGAGCGAAGGTGATCCGCCATAGCCGGATCGTCACGTTTCAGATGGCGGAGGTAGCGGTAAGCAAGGATATATGGGCCGGGCTGTTGTCTCGGATTGATCGATTGAGATGGATGACGGCTTAGGGCCCAGTGTTTTCTGGTCGAGCGGCTGGAGAGGTGTATCAAGTGATCGGGTTTTGACAAAAGCATCCTAATTACAAAGGGATCAGAGGTACTGCTCAGCCAAAATGTGGTGGAAAAACCCTTGCTCCAATGTTCTGGTAGTGATAGGTTTCGATCATTCATCACGATTTAGATCAGGTGAACTCATGTCCGGAGTTGATATGAGGAATGCCGGCTTAAACCCTTGCCTCCTTCCAGATCGTCCCGCCTGAGGCAAATAAACGCCAAAATCTTTTCCTCCAGGTCTTTAAATTATAGAAAAAAGGATACGCATCTATCAAAAAGAATGGTCCCTGCCGATAATCTGGATACTCATCTTGATTGGAATAGCCGTATTCTTGTCCTATCGGTATGGCTGGTGGTGGCTAGGAGTACTGACGGCATTATATTTTGGAATAGCTATCGTATCTACATTCATTCGCGGAAAGATAAATAGGAGAAAAGATGAATGGCTACAATATCTGCGTCTTCCTCTTTATGGGCTCTACCATATGGAAAGCCTTGAACAATCCTCAAAGGGGGGATACTTATATGACATAGTTCCAGGATTCGAAGATAAATATAAGTTCACATTTACCAATATAGGCACGCTATCCCTCGCGCCTTCGTTCCGAGACGCGTGATTTCTGTGTCCTCCCGGGAAGAAATCTTTGAGCGCATGCAGTCGTCTGAATTTGACCCGTTGGAGACTACTCTAGTGGCCACGAAAGCAGGAGAATGGACATTTCCTTTACCAAATCGCACCTCAGGTGGCGCTGTTGAGGTGCTTCAGTACCAACCCGAGACAGTCAGGCTGAGAGCCGTGGTGCCGGAGCCGGCCATGGTCGTTCTGACTGACCTGGCTGAAAACGGCTGGGAGGCAAGCGTGGACGGGAAACCCGTACGGATTCACACCGCAAACGGATTGTTTCGCGCGGTAGGTGTGCCCCCGGGACATCCATCATCGAGTTTCGTTACAAGCCGGCCAGCTATCAGCTGGGAAAGGGTATTTCCATGGCATCATGTTTGCTCCTGGTTGGGCTTTTTGGAGCTGTCGCATACGGGGGACTGGAGGTCGGGCGAAAGTCGTCCTCGAATTGACGACACCTTATCAATAATCCGGGCTAACCAGTCACTGCGGCTTCCACTCTGGAGGAGAATACAGAATGTCTTTTCGGTGGGCCCTTTCCACCGCGAAAGCCTGAACCTCGTTGCGACCGTTCAGAAAGGACTCTTCGGGGACGATGGCCATGAAACGGCGCCTGCCGCTTCTTTCCCCGTCAAAGGTGACAGCCACTGCCTGGATTGTTCCGTTTACGGCAATCGCTACAAATTCGATCACTTTTTTCGCCGAAACCCAACCTTCGACTGCTGCTGGAATGAACTCACTGTCCAGGCGAACCTGGTGGTAGAGGGACAGTCGGCTCATTCCTATGCTCAGGCCCTTCTGTTCAGCGACATGGAGTTCGGCCAACGGTCTCCCCACCAGGGAATGAGAGGGTCCCATCTTGAACAGGCCGTTCTCATCCGCACCCCAGGCCAGATCGTAGAGCCTGGTTACAAATTCACTGGAGGGTTTACCTGCCAGGAGCGTGTCCACGCTGCATGAGCGAGTGATCAGATAGGAAGGCGATGTTTCTTTATCGACCGAACAGGTCTCGCCCTGGGCCGGGGGACAGTCCCCAAAAATATACCGCTTCGATTTGGGGAGCCACCGGAAGTCTGCCGGGTAATGCACCTCGCTTGCTCGGTCCCTGAAAAGGGCAAAGCAGCGCACTTCGGAATCGCTCTGTAAGAGTTCCCGATCGATTTCAAAAAGAAATCCGGAATCCTTCATGCCGGCCAACCCAAAATGCTCGGCGACATCCTCCCGCGGGTGACCGGTCGCTCCCTTGTAGACCAGTTCGCCGTCAACAAACACCGTGATAGCATCGGCCGCTCTGTGGGTTTTGATGTCGGCGGCCCAGCCAAAGAATAGAACTTTGCCGGCTTCCTCCTTCACTCCGTCCAGATAGACCCAGGCTCCTTCCAGGCATACGGTGGTTGGATGAAACAAAGTGAAGTTCGTGAAAGGCGGAGTGGCCCTTTCTCCTCCAGACGGGCTCTTTTCGCTGTGGCTGCAGTTCTCCGTGCCCATCGCTGACATTCCGTCAGTCGGCCAGGGGACTCGGACTTCCAGGATATCGGCAATAGTCGGGACGATATCGATGGTTTCCACGTATCGATCCGAGACCTGGCCCTTTTTCTGATAGGGAGCCTTGATGATGAGTGGGACGGAAAGGATGTCCTGGAAGTTCGCTTCTGTGGCCATCCTTCGCCTCCCACCAGGCCGAAAACTGGCCCCATGGTCCGATACGATGACCACCAGGCTTCGATCGTAAAGTCCGCTGGCCTTCAGCTTCTGCTGCAGCCGGCCCACAAACCGGTCGGCCAGGCCCAGCTGCAGAAGATGGCGCTGGAAAGCAAGGGTGACCAGAGCTTCGTCCTGGACCCAGACTTCGTTCTTGAGGAACAAGGGCGAGTCATCGCGCCGGGCGTAGCGTTTCCCTGAAGGGAGGTAGATCCAGGGCAGATGCGGGATTTGCAGATGGACAAAACTAAGGTTGGGCTTGCGCCTTTCCTCGAGAGTCTCCAGGAAAGTCTCGAACTGATGGAGAGGATCGTCCGGGTGCCTCTTCGCCACTCCGTCCAAATTCAAGAAATGGGTCCCGGTATGCCGAACGTCCGGCAGCAAGACGCTGAAATCGTCGGGCAATACCAAATGAAGATAGACGACTGAGAGATCTTCCAGCAGCGGGATCATCTTTTGGGAGGTGGTCGCTTCAGATTCGTGACGGCCGGGCCACAATCTCGTGGTCGATTCAAAGGCATTGAGGTGGTGAGAGTTTCGCAGCCAGGTGAAAAGATTTTCGGGATAGTCCGAAAAGGCAGCGATCTTGCTCTGGTCAGCCTTTGGGTAAGTACCGGTCAATATCGCGGGTGTTGCATTCGATAGCGAAGATAGGCAAACGCGCTGAGGAGCATGAGCAGAACGGCGATGGTCACCAGCAATGTCCCTGGAACATCTGTAAAGGAGATCGCCGAGATGGTCGACGAGGTGACCACGTGACGAACAGCAGGCAGGTCACAGACTGGGCTGTTGGAACAATGGCCAGACTTTCTGGGAGGCGTCTTTCAGAATATCTGCACCACAGAGATTCTGGAGTCCGATGGCTTCGGAAGATACCTTCTCACTGGAACATCAAGCGCCTCAAGTACTGTGTGCACCTTATCAATGCGAAGGTTGACGGGCGTGAATCGGATCTCCCGTACACGGGTTTAGAGCACATCGAGTCTTGGACAGGAAAAAGAATTCCTTCAGGTGGTTCAGCCACCAGCGAGGGACAATCAAGCCTCTTTCGCCCCGGTGATGTCCTCTTTGGAAAGCTTCGTCCCTACCTCGCGAAAGTTTTGCGTGCGCACGAGGAAGGCATTTGCACAGGTGAACTGCTTGTCCTTGAGCCAAGGTCAGTGACACAGGCTTTTCTCTTCTACTATATGGCATCAATCGACATTCCTCATATCAACTTCGGAAGGACCTTTTCCGGTCTCCCCAGTGAATGACCACAACTTATCAGACCGCCAACCTTGCCTCAAGTGGTCTTTGGTCCTCTGTCCATCAAAAGCGCCTCTGATCCCTCGGTTTTTCAGGTGGCTTTTGGTCAAAAACCTGATCAATAGAGACACCTCCAGCGGTTCAATCAGAAACCCTCGGCGCTAGGCTGTCATCCATCTCAATCGATCAATCCGAGACAACAGCCCGGCCCATATATCCTTGCTTATCGCTACCTCCGCCATCTGAAACGTGACGATCCGGCTATGGCGGATCACCTTCGCTCCGATCTTGATCAGTTTGGTCAACAGGCTGCGAAGGGACCAATGTTTGATTTTTCTGGGAAGGACCAGCCGCCGTAGAAAATTGCCCAGGTTGTAGGCCAAGACAAACAGAGCCAACCTCACCTGATTCGGGACAAAGCGCTGGCAGGACAGGCGAGTCCAGTGCAACGCATACTTGCCTTCCTTGATCCACTGCTCGGCTGTGCCACGACCGTTATAGAAGTGAACCACCCCTGAGGCTTGTGCGCTCATATTGGGTTGAGTAGGCCGGGGGAGTCTCACCCCCAGCCCCTCCAAGAACCGGACGTGAACCTCTCAGCTCATCCGGCTCCTATCACTCAAGCCACAAGGAAAGACTCCAAGACGCCAATGAGTAAATAGATGCGGATTGGCACGGGCAATCTGGTCGAGGTAACGCCTCGCCCGTTGCCGATGCCCAGAAAATCTTTTGAGTTTCCTTCGCACCCACTGCACAAGATACCGGTTGAAGTTCCGCCACAGTTGACGCAGTGCCGACGCGTGGAAGCAACCATAGCAGGCTTGCCAACCACGGAGTTTCGGATTGAACATCTGAGACAGATCCAACAACGTCTTCTCGTTCTTGAGCTGGACATGCCAGCTACGCATGCATCGATTGATCTCCTTCTTCGAGGAGATACTGATCGCAGGAAGAAAGTTCGGGTGAACCTGCCCTTTCTTGTTCACACACCGTCGCGGACGGAAAGTGTAACCAAGGAAATCAAAGCTGATTCGCGAATGCTCTTCCAGGCGATTCACATCCTTGCAATAGACGATCTGCCGGGGGTTCCATTTTGTCGATACGCCGACGATGGGCTGCTGCACTGCAAGAGCCAGTCTCAGGCATCGTTGGCCAGATCGGCAAAATTGGGAAACCGGTCGGAATCGATGTTGCCGGAGCGATCGAGAAGCGATCGCAGCGGCAGTTCGTCAAAAATGACCATGACAATCGGGACATCCGCTTTGCCGCTTTCAAGAGCCGTGCTCCCCGGCCTCCCGGGGACAACAATCCCGTAAATTGCTGGGGCCATTACAAACAGCGTCGGAATGATGAGTATCGCCGGCGACAGAATGGTGAGGAATAGACGAACGGGTTTGTGCTCGAAGAGTTCAAGCGACTCGCCATCGACTCCTGCGGCACCTCCTTTGGACTTCACCTCCAAGTATGCTTGCCCTGCCAGCTTCTTAGAAACCTCAAATGGCTTTGCTACTTTCAAGGGCTCCTCCTGCCTAGCAGTTGGCCGCTTGTTTGTAGCCGAGTGACCAAGCCCCTTCGCTCCGCTGCCATTACGGCAGCCTCATCGCTACTACGAGCTTGTCCGCCCCTGGGCAACGCTTCGATACTGTCGGCCTCGCAGGTTCTCTGCTTGTGCCTTTCTCTTAGCATCGTTGCTCCAGGTTCCCGCAGTTCAACATGAGAGCCCAGATCAAGCTCACGCCACCTCTATGCCGGGTGCTACCTGACCAGTAGACAGGTTTCCGCCAGATTCGTCCCGGGGCAACATCAACTCCCCGGTTTCGACACCATCTCGTCCTTTCGGCACTTGAACGGTGGTTCACTTGTGTTCGTCTTCCTGATCCACACCTGATGCTTCTAGAGCACCTTTTCCGTAACGCTCACGACCGCGGCTTTTAACCACAGCCACTTACGGTGGTTTGCAACCTGCTCCTGCAAGCCGGTTGCTGCGGCACACTGACGATGAAACCCACCCTCGGAAAGAGTTCTCCGCGATGCCACTCGACCTTGGCAATCACCCGGCGAGGCCGGTCCCAACTGGCGGCTTGATATTGGAAATCGGCAAACCAAACGATAGGCTTTCGGGGCGGACGGCCCACAGGCCGGGTAAGCAGGTGTTCAATCTCCGCCTGAAGCACCTCGTTGGCAGGAAGCCGGATCGGCATACAAAAAGCCCTTCTCCTCCAAGTATTCATAAACGTCCGGCTTGGCAAAGGCAGCATCCCCACGAAAGTATTTGCGGACTGTTTTCTTCTCGTAGCGAGCCACGATTGGTTCCAGCATCTCCTTCCAACCATCCGCGCTGTGAACATTGCCGGGCCGAAGCATTGCACCTTCGCAATCTCCGAACTGGTTGAAACAAAACAGGGGATGGTAGCAAGTACATCGGAAATGGCCGTTGTAGGCAGAGGCTTCCTGCTCGCCATGGACAGGACTGGCTGAGCTGTCCATATCCAGAATGATGCGTCGATGAGTTGTTTTCTCCAGCGCTCTTTCTACCCATCGGCCATTAACTTCCGAAAGGGCTTTGAGGTTCCCCTGGACGGACAGCATCTCGGTCTCAAATCGACCCATGGTGTTGGCGCTGGCGGCCTTCTTCTTGTCCATCTTCTTCCCGGTGATCCTCCGCATAGTCGGATCCACCGATAGACGATGGGCATCGTTGACATCTTCATAGCCAGCCAGTCGACTGTATACCGATTGGCGCAGCAACGGCGCCAGGTCGTGCTGGATGTTACGCCCTGTCCGCGAATCGCGAAAAACGGAGGGAACACTATCGAATAACACCAACGCTTCGTCCAAATCACGATAGGCGAGAAGCCCAGCATCCGAGGTGACCTTAGCCCCATGAAATTCAAGCCTCAAACTGCCATCAAAACCGGCCTTCAAACCTTCACCCTTTGGGTCAGCCATTTCTTGCTCCCTTTATGCTCTATATCTACTTTGATTATAGTAGTTTACATCGATTAAGGCAAGCAATTTTGGTGTCCTATATGGTGAATGGGAGTTTAATGGAGTTATCCGCGTTGAAGTAGTATTTGATTGAGGCTTCAGGATCAAAGAGGCTCACCCTTTTTCGGAAGGTGTCTGTATACAGACTTTTGCCAAAACCATCGGAAAAATAGAAGTAATTGAGACTCTTCGAACAGCGTTGGGCCCCCTGGTAACTGGAAATGTGCTGAATCCATCGGAGCTTGTGGGTGAAGCTCCGATACCAAAAGCCCTCCGGTAGCAGCGCCAACAATTGGCCGAAGAGATGTGTACGCACCGAATTCGGTAACCAGGTACAGTAAGAGGCATAGTCATTTCCGTAGTAGCGGTCGTATCCCCCGAACAGCTCGTCTCCACCATCACCACCCAACACGACTTTTACTTCGTGACTCGTCAACTCAGACAGATAGTACATGACGACAGCGAGGGAGTCGGAGGGTTCGTCCAGGTGCCAGACTACCTTGGGAAGAGTCCTGGCTAGTGAGGGAGCAAATGTAAGCTCGTGCCTTTGGGTGTTGAACTTCTCCGAGACTAGTCTTGTAAATGGAATCTCACTGTAGTCTTCATACGGGACATCACCGGAGAAAGTCTTAAATGACCATTTATCCCGGCTTGACACAGAGGCTCCGGATAAGGGTTGGAGGGAGTTAGCTCCTTACCCCGGCGGGAAGCGCTGGTTGTTCTCAGCAGAAACCGATGGGAAAAACATTTGGATGTTTGGTGGTGTTCACTCCGAGGAGCCGAGTACATCCCCAACGAAGTTCAATGATGTCTTGAGCTACGATTTGGCATCAAGAAGTTGGCAAAAACACCCTCCACTCCCCTCTGCCACACTGGAGCAAGCACCGCTGGTTCCACTCCATGTTGATGGAAGAATGCTCTTCATGAGCTTCGCCAAGGCCGTTTGGCAGCTTGACTTGTCGACGATGGAATACTCGAAACTCACTCCTATGCCTGAGGAAGCCTTTGTCGATCGATTCGTGTGGCTGAATGACCGAATCATTGGTGCCGGCGGCGAGAATAAGATTCAAGCTCCCCGGCGCCGATCAGAATGGACCTTTGTTGGAGAGTTTACGTCCGTTGAACACGAGTGACTTTCAACGAGAGCCCGCAATGTTGGCGAAATAAGACGCCTGTCAGACGAAGAAGTTCGGAAACTTGTTCAGCAACATAGCCGACCGTGACGGGCAGATCCAGCGAGCCGAGTGGATTAAGGTTGCTAAGAAGCATGATCATTCCCACCTTTAACGATGCAGCGGCGGAGGTACCGCCAGCCAGCCGCTTGAAGAGCCATGTGAAGGAGGGCTTCGACCTCGTGGCCTTCTCGGGGGGCAAGGGCTTGCAGTGAGAATCAGTAGCCCGTTGCCGTGGATTGTAGTGCTTTAGAGCCACTGGGTTGAGACAAGCTATTCGTTTGCCTCGTCATAGTTTATCCTGGGGGTGATGGGTGCTCCAAGGGTGGCGGTTCTAGAACAGAACACTGTCTTTCTACGGGAGGGTGAACCCGGGCGCCGACCGAAGATCGCCGCCCTCACCCCGCTCTACGTCAAGTACTCCCATGCGGAGCACATCGTCGGCCGCTTTCTCGAGGGATACGGCTGGCAGGGGCGACACCATCGTCCGGCGATGGACGTCGTTTCGCTTTACACCGAGCAGCGCGGGATCGGCGACCTCAGCGAGGAGCGTGCCAGTCGGCACTCACAGCTGAACGTCTACCCGACGATCGCGGAGGCGCTGACCTTGGGAGGAACCAAACTGGCGGTGGACGGCGTCCTCCTCATCGGCGAGCACGGAGTCTTCCCTCAGAACGAGAAGGGACAGAAGCTCTACCCCCGATACGAGTACTTTCAGCAGATCGTCGACGTGTATCGCCGTAGCGGCCGAACCGCGCCGGTCTTCAACGACAAGCATCTGTCCTGGAACTGGGAGTGGGCCAAGGAGATGTACGACACGGCCAGGGAGATGGGCTTCGGGCTCATGGCAGGGTCCTCGCTGCCCGTGGCCTGGAGACAGCCTCCTCTCGATCTTCCCTGGGCCGCCGAGGTGGAGGAGGCCGTCGGCGTATCGTCGGGTAGCATCGACGGCGGGGACATCCATGTGATCGAGGCCATGCAGTCGGTCATGGAGCGCCGTCGAGGCGGCGAGAGTTTCTGGAAGGCTCTGAGCGCCGGGTCCTGGGAAGCGGGTGGCTGGGACCCGCATCTCCTGGAAGCCGCGTTCTGCAGGTCGAACAATCTCAGAAGCGTCCGCGACACGTACACTCATGTCTTCCCCACGAACGAAGAGATCCGCCGCATGGCTCCCCAGGCGCGCTCGTACCGTTTCGAATACAACGACGGCCTGAAGGCCACGATCCTCCAACTCCAGGGCGGCGGTATCGTCGCAGATCGCCCCGCAGCCGCACGCCTGAAGGGCGGGGAGATCTTCTCGGTCGGGTTCCACCTTCCCTATTTCTCGATGCGGAACTTCTTCAACCCGCAGGTGAACCACATCAAGACCCTCTTCCTCACCGGCCAGTCGCCCTACCCGATCGAGCGTACCCTCTTGACGACGGGCATGACCGCGGCGGCCCCGAAGAGAATCGCCATCGTCTCGACGGTCTACAAGCACCTCTCCGATGCACAGCACATGGGCGACCGTTTCCTGGTCGGCTATCCCTTTGACGGCAAGTGGCACCGGCCCCCGGTCAAGGTCGTCTCGCTCTACGTCGATCAGAAGCCCGAGGGGGACCTCAGCGGCCGGCGCGCCGCCGCTCACGACTTCAAGGTCTACCCGACGATTGCCGAGACCCTGCGCTGTGGCGGGGACAAGCTGGCGGTCGACGCGGCCCTGATCATCGCGGAGGACGGTGATTACCCGACCAACGAGAAGGGCCAAATTCTCTACCCGCGCCACGAGTTCTTCCAGGAGGTGGTCAAGGTCTTCGAGCGGGACGGCCGCGCCGTCCCGTCTTCAACCACAAGCGCCTCTCCTCCAGCTGGAAGAAGGCGAAGCAGATGGTCGAAGACTCGCGAAGGCTGAAGTTTCCGTTTCTCGCAGGATCCTCGCTGCCGGTCACGTGGCGCCTGCCGCCGGTCGAGGTGCCGTACAGGGCCGAGCTGGATGACGCCCTGATGATCGGCTTCGGGAGCTCCGATGAGCATGACTACCTCGCGCTCGAGGCCATGCAGTGCATGGTCGAACGACGGAAGGGCGGCGAGACGGGCATCAAGTCGGTGCAGATGATCGAGGGCAGAGCCATCTGGAAGGCCGGCGACGAGGGCCGCTGGTCGAAGGAGCTCCTCGAGGTGGCGCTCTCGCGTTCCGACTCGCTCCAGGGCGTCTCGGAACTGGACTCGCGCCCCCAGAATCTCGCCCGCAACGGACTCCTGCCGGGCATGGTAAAAAGCCCGGCGGCCTACTTCATCGAGCGAAACGACGGGCTGCGCACGACATTGCTGATGCTGACCGGCGCGCTCGAGGACTACACCTTCGCGACGCGGACCAAGGGAGGCGAGGTCGTCTCGACACAGTTCTTCCTGCCGCCGAAACCAAACGCCAACGACTCCACCCGTCTCGCCTCCCAGATCGAGGAGATGATCCTCACGGGCCGTGAGCCCTACCCCGTCGAGCGAACGCAGATCACGAGCGCGATGCTCGACCGTTGCCTGGACTCGAAGGTCTCCGGTCATCGCCGCATCGAGACGCCGGAGCTCGACATTGCTTATACGGCCCCGCGGGAGTCACGATTTGGCGGATGACGAGTCAAGGTCAGGCAAGACCGGAAGAGTGGCTACCGTACTCCACGAAGACCTCGACCTGATCAGATTTTGACAAGATTCCCTTGATTACCCAGGGATCAAAGACCCTTTTCATCGGAAAGATGAGGAGAGAATGGTTGACGCAAGGTTTGGAGAGCTGATAGGTTTTGATCATTCATCATGAAGAAGCTAGGCGAACTCGGATCTGGGGTTTGTGGAGACCGACTTTGAGTCAACTGATTCCTCCTGAACAGACGATCGAGGAAAGGTACCTGCGTCAGATTCTCATCCGTGACCAGATGGCTCAGTTCGTCAAGGATCCTTTGGTCATGGCAAGCGCAGATGGAGTGTACTATCAGGATGTCGGAGGAAAGCGAATCCTGGATGGCCTATCGGGCGTCTACGTAGCTTCCGTAGGCCACAACAACAGGAAGGTGATCGACGCCATTCGCAAGCAGATGGACGTGCTCAATTTTTCCCCCATCATGCATGGCACCAATCCTCAGGCCATACAGTTGGCCAACCAATTGGCCAGTATCGCACCCGGCGACCTGAGTGCTGTCAAATTCGGGAGCGGCGGGTCGGAAGCCACGGAGACCGCTTTCAAGATGGCGCGCCAGTATCACAAGCTTAGCGGTAATCCCGAAAAATACAAGGTGATTTCACGATACCAGTCTTGGCACGGTTCCACCCTAGGGTCTTTGTCCGCTTCCGGAGTGACTTCGCGCCGTACGGGAAGCGAACCGCTGGCGGCTGGCTTCGTGCATGTGTTTCCACCCACCTGCTATCGCTGCCCTTTTGGAAAGGAATACCCCAGCTGTGAGATCACCTGCGTCAGCCTGATCGAAGAGACCATCAAGATGGAAGGAGCGAAAACGGTTGCGGCGGTCATTGTGGAGCCCATCGGACATACGGGTGGTGTGATTGATCCCCCTGCCGAGTATCTGCCTCAGCTTCGGGAAATCTGCGATCGACACAATGTGCTGCTGATTTTCGACGAGATCATCACCGGTGTAGGTCGCACCGGTCGAATGTTTGCCGCGGAGACTTTCGGAGTCGTTCCCGACCTTCTGTGCCTGGGTAAGGGGTTATCGGGAGGATACGCGCCCCTCTCGGCTGTCCTGTGCAGGCGCCCTATCGTGGACGCCTTCTGGGGAGAACCGTCCCAGAACCCCGGCTTTGTCTCGGGACATACCTATGAGGGAAACCCCATTTCCTGCGCCGCCGGCCTGGCGGTACTGGCCGAGATCCAGGAGCGGGACCTTTGCAGGAATGCTTCTCAGGTGGGAGCTCATTTGCGCAGCGGGCTGGAGCAGCTGCGAAGGCACGGCATCATTGGCGACATACGCGGAAAGGGCCTGTTTCTAGGCGTCGAATTCGTTCGCGACCCAGTCACCCGGCAGCAGTTTCAAGTACCTATCGGGTTGCTCATCGGACGGCGGGCACTGAAAAAAGGCCTGCTCACACGTTTTGACCCGCATTGGATCGCCCTCGGCCCGCCCTTGATTCTGAACACGGACCAGGCCGATGAGATCCTCTCCATCCTCGACCAGAGCATCACCGAGACTCTGGCGGAGTTGAGACAGTAAGAGTGCAGGGCGAGTTCCGCGGGTAAGACCTGGAACTTGGGACTCTGAGCTAGCGCCACCCCTGCCGGGCGGCGCGCCCGGCAGGGGTGGCAGATGAGAATTGCCCCGATACAAAGCGAGGGCTTGAGATCCACACGGATCGGGTTCTTGCGGACCACCCCTTGGCTTGATCCGAAAGGTGCGGCTACCCTTCTATGCACCAACGAAACCCCGTGGGGTCCCAAAAACAAGGAAAAGTAGACGGCCAACCCGGGTTGCCTCGAGTCTCGGAAGATGGTAAGAAATCGCCAGCCTGAGTTCCACGTTGCCCGCTTCAACTGGCTTGTGGAGCGCAGTCCATGCGCGATCCTGGGCAGGTAGAACAGATCATCGGGCAGGGCCGTAGGACAATCAACAACTCGCAAGCCCCATCCGCATACGTTACCGTATTTATGCCGAAGAAAGGGGGGGACAAACTGTGAACCGAACGATAGAAGTGTGTTTTTGTTTAGGACTGTGGGGGGTGCTGACCTGGCCTGCGTTGACGGCACAGACGACTCCACCGACGCCAGACAAAGTGTGGACTGGAGACTTGGGGGCTGGATTGGCCCTAACCTCAGGAAACTCCGATACCAGAAATTTTAACTTGGCCTTCAATCTAACCCGCGATCCAAAAACCAGAAACCTCATCAAATCCGATGCTACATATCTAAAAGGAGCTCAGGATGGTGAAGACATCATTGATCGGCTCACCGTCGGATTTCGAGATGAGTACACCCTATCGGGTCGGACCTTCGTATTTGGGGAAGTGAGATACTTGAGGGACCAGTTCAAGGCCGTTGACCACTTAATCAATCCGTTGGGAGGCATAGGCTACAGACTTTACAGGACAGATACTATGACGCTAGCGCTAAGTAGTGGGGCTGGAACCGTGTGGGAAAAGAATCCTGGCTTGGACGTGGGTACGAGTGGATCGGTGAACGCAGGTCAAGACCTCTCCTGGAAACTCTCCGATACGGCGACTCTCACACAGATCCTGACCGGGCTTTGGAAAATGGACGGTTTCGCGGATTCCCTTTATCGTTTTGAGATCGGTCTGGCAACGCCCATCCTGACGAATGTGGAAATCAAGATCCAATTCAATAACGACTATAAGAATCGCCCACCCAGTCCAACCATCAAAAAGAACGATCAGGCCTTAATTACCTCTTTCTTGTACAAATTCTGAAAGCCACGAGTTCGAAAACCAAATCCAATAGAGTTGAGGAATGAGATCATTCCAACCCGGACGCCAATGGATCGTTCCATCTCCGGGATGATTTGACCAATGTGGGAGATTGTAATGACTACACAAAGTTTATCCCAACCCACTAACTCAGCCCAAACCAAGATCCCCAGCTTTGTCCAGATTGGCTGAATTTCAACTACGGCTTAGAAAGGAGGGCTTGACAGAGAGAAAAGACTCGCTGATCCGGGCCGAGATTCTGAAAACCGATTTAGAGATTGAGAAGAAAACAGGTCTGATTTACAATCCTCTCCCAATAAGTAATTATGGCAGGCAACCCATTGAGAAGGAGGGTCCAACTCAAAATGCCACTTTACATGGATATACACAAAAATATGCAAGGCACAACGGCTCAGGATCTCGCCGATGCCCACCAGAAAGATCTAGAAGTTCAAGATAAACACGGCGTGAAATTCTTGAGCTATTGGTACAACGAAAGGGAAGGTACTGTTTTCTGCTTGTGCGAGGCTCCGAACAAAGAAGCCGCAGAAGCCGTGCACCGCGAGGCCCATGGAGCAGTTGCAGACGAGATTATCGAAGTCCAAGAGGGCCATTAGTCGTAAATTTCCCCTTGCCGCAGGTGTGACAGGGCGAGGTAGATCAGATCATATAATGCCATTTCGGGAACGGAGCGATACCATTGCAGGGCCTTTCCATTACAGTAGGATGTTAGATGATAATGTGAAACACAGATCAGTTGGGTCCTCACAAAAGATCGTAGCCCCAGCATCGCGTAACTCATCATACGTGCCGTAACCCCAAAGCGCGCCAACGGACAAAATCTCATTGGCCCTTGCACCTATCACATCGTGCTCGCGATCCCCTACCATAGCCACTCTACAGCTAGGCATCCCCAGCCGCAGTTACGCAAAACGAGTCCTTTAGCCTTGGGAATTTGCTTCAATGTTGGGGTATGATGGATTTCGATCATTCATCACAGGGAACCCAGAGGAACTCATATCGGGTTGATATGAGGAATGTCGATGGATCCTTCGAACACGGAGAGTCAAACCAACTCCTAGATGAAGTTCAGATGAGGCATGCCGAATGAAACGGTTCAATGCGACGAGCGACGGTTACCAAGAAGAAGCCTTGCATTATCTTCGCGAGCACGGGTTCGTTGTGATCGAATCGATGCTTACCGATGAGGATCTAGATGAGATCCGACAGGCCGTGGAAGAGATGTTGGCTCGCGAGCGGCAGACCCCCTTTGATCCCGGAGACGGTCCGGCTACGGAAGACGATGTGGCCATGGAAGCCTATCTGGCCGAGGCCTATAAGCTTAGCGCGGCGGAACTTTCGCGGAACATGAAGCGTATTCGGCACTCGCGGGCTCAAAACCGTGGTACGCCGTGGCCCGTAGAAGCGTCACAGGTGCACCACAACTTTATGCACGTTCCCCTTTTGTTGGACGACGACAAAACGCAGCGAAGTTACAATTTACCCACCAAGTTGCCGCAGTGTGGGCGACTGATAGAAGACCCCTTCTTACTGCCATTGCTTAGTGCATTGCTCAGGGAGGACTTTATCTTGTCCGAAATCACCGCCACCAGTATCGGGCCTCACACTGAAGGAGGTTACTGGCATATTGATGCTCCCTTAACGATGCTACCGGAGCCGCTGCCCGATGTTGTGCTTGCCGTGCAAACGGTGTGGATGCTCGACGATTTCACTCCTGACAATGGGGCCACGAGAATTGTTCCGGGGAGTCACCGCACTCTGAAGAAGCCCCCATTGGGCTCTGATCCGATCGCTGGTGAGATCGCCCTCACCGCGCCGGCCGGGTCGTTAGGCTTGTGGCTCTCTCAAACCTGGCATCGGTTAGGGGCAAACGTCACGGATCACCCTCGTCGGGCCATCCTCGGCTACTATTCTCAAGCTTGGGTGAAGCCGTTTTCCGATTTCACAAGAAGCGTGCCACCGGAAGTGATCGAGCGTTATTCTCCCAGAGCACGCTATCTCTTGGGGTGGTCGGCATTCGGCCCGACCCGTGGCTGATCTGGATCAACCTGAGACCTATTTGGACCATGTAGATGATCACGGCGGGAAAGGGTCCGTCCTGGTCGGGATGAGTAATAACCCCCATTCACCATATAGGACACCAAAATTGCTTGCCTTAATCGATGTAAACTACTATAATCAAAGTAGATATAGAGCATAAAGGGAGCAAGAAATGGCTGACCCAAAGGGTGAAGGTTTGAAGGCCGGTTTTGATAGCAGTTTGAGGCTTGAATTTCATGGGGCTAAGGTCACCTCGGATGCTGGGCTTCTCGCCTATCGTGATTTGGACGAAGCGTTGGTGTTATTCGATAGTGTTCCCTCCGTTTTTCGCGATTCGCGGACAGGGCGTAACATCCAGCACGACCTGGCGTCGTTGCTGCGCCAATCGGTATACGAGTCGACTGGCTGGCTATGAAGATGTCAACGATGCCCATCGTCTATCGGTGGATCCGACTATGCGGAGGATCACCGGGAAGAAGATGGACAAGAAGAAGGCCGCCAGCGCCAACACCATGGGTCGATTTGAGACCGAGATGCTGTCCGTCCAGGGGAACCTCAAAGCCCTTTCGGGAGTTAATGGCCGATGGGTAGAAAGAGCGCTGGAGAAAACAACTCATCGACGCATCATTCTGGATATGGACAGCTCAGCCAGTCCTGTCCATGGCGAGCAGGAAGCCTCTGCCTACAACGGCCATTTCCGATGTACTTGCTACCATCCCCTGTTTTGTTTCAACCAGTTCGGAGATTGCGAAGGTGCAATGCTTCGGCCCGGCAATGTTCACAGCGCGGATGGTTGGAAGGAGATGCTGGAACCAATCGTGGCTCGCTACGAGAAGAAAACAGTCCGCAAATACTTTCGTGGGGATGCTGCCTTTGCCAAGCCGGACGTTTATGAATACTTGGAGGAGAAGGGCTTTTTGTATGCCATCCGGCTTCCTGCCAACGAGGTGCTTCAGGCGGAGATTGAACACCTGCTTACCCGGCCTGTGGGCCGTCCGCCCCGAAAGCCTATCGTTTGGTTTGCCATTTCCAATATCAAGCCGCCAGTTGGGACCGGCCTCGCCGGGTGATTGCCAAGGTCGAGTGGCATCGCGGAGAACTCTTTCCGAGGGTGGGTTTCATCGTCACCAATATGAGCGCACAAGCCTCAGGGGTGGTTCACTTCTATAACGGTCGTGGCACAGCCGAGCAGTGGATCAAGGAAGGCAAGTATGCGTTGCACCGGACTCGCCTGTCCTGCCAGCGCTTTGTCCCGAATCAGGTGAGGTTGGCTCTGTTTGTCTTGGCCTGCAACCTGGGCAATTTTCTACGGCGTCTAGTCCTTCCCAGAAAAATCAAACATTGGTCCCTTCGCAGCCTGTTGACCAAACTGATCAAGATCGGAGCGAAGGTGATCCGCCATAGCCGGATCGTCACGTTTCAGATGGCGGAGGTAGCGGTAAGCAAGGATATATGGGCCGGGCTGTTGTCTCGGATTGATCGATTGAGATGGATGACAGCCTAGCGCCGAGGGTTTCTGATTGAACCGCTGGAGGTGTCTCTATTGATCAGGTTTTTGACCAAAAGCCACCTGGGAAACCGAGGGATCAGAGGCGCTTTTGATGGACAGAGGACCAAAGACCACTTGAGGCAAGGTTGGCGGTCTGATAAGTTGTGGTCATTCACTGGGGAGACCGGAAAAGGTCCTTCCGAAGTTGATATGAGGAATGTCGATTTAAAGCTTTAAATCCTAAATTGCTTCCGCGCTTTGCTGCCGGTTTCCGACCCTCACCAATTCTCAGCGGGACCACGCCAGCCATTTCTTGAAAAGCAACTTGACGAATGGTGTCAGGGGCGTCCGGTTGTACTGGTCGCCCAACTTCCGAATCGCTTCTGCCTGCGTGGGATTTATAAGAATAAAGGTGTCCATCCTCTCGTCTGTCGTCTCGATGCCCCAATTGCGCTCCTTCATAAGCCCGATCTCCCATCTCGACCTGCCGTTTTATGTTTCAAGTGCTCTTTGAAAACCCTTGATCGATTCCACCAGGATTTTCCGCCTCATCGCAACATCCACCCAAGTTCGACCCTCTCTGGTATCTAGTACTCCCTTCCATAAATACGATGACGTATGTTGGGAGCACGACGGAGACCAGATCGAGGCGCGACGACGAGTCGATGCCCAGACATCGGCGAGGAGGAGCAACAAAGAGATGGTCCCGTCCCGCCCCAACCCTTTGGGCGGATGGGGTTTGCGGGCGATCCCTTTGTCGTTCGTCGTCGACGATGCCACCGCATCGCCTCCTCCTCTCTTCGCGACCTCTCCTCGCAAGCCCCATCCGCATACGTCATCGTATTTATGGCAGGGAGTACTAGAGCCGTTATTGGGCTCAAGACGATTTTATAGGGAATTGTGTAGCAAAATCAGCAAACCAGGAAAAGATCATGACTAGTCGGAATCGCCTTCAGAAAACAAAAGAACGTGTTCGTGAATTGCCCAGATCATTCCGCGAACAGTTGAGGGCAGATCGGGATGCTCTTCAATCCATCGGTTTATTGCCTTCTGTAATAGATTTTTCGGTAGTGTCTCAGTTTCACAATTGAACTTCTTGACATTGACCTAGCGTCCCGGTTAGAGTCTCAGTCTTGCGTCAGAGTGAACAGATTAGGTCCACCTGCTATAGAGTCCCAATATGTCGACACTCAATGTGGGCCTGAATCGTCCAGGCTAGCGTTGACATTAAGTAAGTAGGGGTTTATGCCTAAGGGTCCGCAAGGCAGTCTCGTCCAGGTGACGTTGTCGGGTGCGCTGTACACGTCGCCAAGATCGCCACCAACGAAATACCAGAAGAGACAAAACCCACAGTCCCGGCGCGGGCTGCTGGCGGAAAGAGAGGTGGTCGCGCGCGCGCAGACCGACTAATGCCTGAGCGTCGGTCAGAGATCGCGCGGATGGCGGCAGATTGATCGGTGAGTACGTGTGCGTGGTACGCTCCACCTGACACGTCAAGGATAGCTCTCGACTGTATGTATCGCAGCTCTCTGCGAGAATGGCCAGGGTGCTGTGCTTGTCTCCGATCAGATGGTCACAGCACACATCCCTATCGGGTACCAGTATGAGAACAGCGAGACGACCAAGATAATTGCAGTGGACGACGCGGAGTCAGTATACTCCCTCGTTGCAGGGGGCGTATTGCGTGGCAATGAGATCATCGAGCGGGCCAAGACAGAGCTGATACAGCAGGAAGCGCCCCCTTCCGCCAGTGGTGTAGCCGGGTTAGTCCGTGTCGCCTACCAGCGAGTTCGGCTCACTGGTATCGTACACCGAGAGTTGGAGCCTAGGGGGCTTAACCTAGAGACATTTTACGGTAGCCATCAACAACTTGCGCCGGTAGTGGTGAGGCTTGCTTGGAGGCGGGGACGAGATGTTGTCTAGACCTCCACAGTGGGGACAAACGGGCTCCCCGTTCCAGCGTTCCCGCTCCAGCCATGCGAAGCAAGAATCCTCGTCTGGAAACATCTTGTAAAGTTTCTTAACTCCAAATGGTTTCAACTCCTTTCATGCCTATGATTATAATAAGCAAGGGTGACATTTTTGCTGATTTTGCTACACAATTCCCATTTTATAAGGGTCCTACATCCCCAACGTTCACTTTTCGGACCGTTTCTCCAAGAAACCTCGCAAGCAAAGCACCTGGACAACCCGAGAATCAGAGGCGCTTTTCAGCCGGAAGATGACGAAAGAACAGTTGATTCGAGGCTGGAGACTTGATAGGTTTGATCATTCATCACGGGGAGACCAGAGGAGCTTGGCTATGACGAAGACAGGAAGGCACTGCGACGAGCAGTGTGGTTGCAATACGGCTCGGCGGGTCCTCTCCCGGCGAGAACTTCTGCAGGCCTCAGGACTAGGCTTCGGCACCCTGGCGCTTGCCGGCCTGGTGAAGGGGGAAGTGCTGCTGGGTGGGTCGGAGGCTGCACTGTACACAGACCTGCGACCGCGCCCGGCCCATTTCCCTGCCACAGCCAAGGCCGTCATCCAGCTGATGCAGGTAGGTGGCCCCGCCCAGATGGACCTGTTTGATCCCAAACCGGAGCTGACGAAGTACCACGGCCAGCAGTATTCCAAGGGAATCGAAAAGCATTTTCGCAACGAGGAAGAACTGACTCTTATGGGCAGCCCCTTCAAGTTCCACCCCCGGGGTGAGTGCGGGATGCCGCTATCCGAAGTGATTCCCCATTTGGGCGCTGTCGCCGACGAGCTGTGTCTGGTGCGTTCCATGCACACGGGTCACAACAACCATGGGGAAGGACTGATCATGCTCCAGACGGGCAAGATCTTCCCCGGCAAGCCGGTCATGGGTTCCTGGATCAGCTATGCCCTGGGCTCCGAGAGCCAGAACCTGCCGGCTTACATCGTGCTGCGCGATCCGACCGGCTACAGCACCGGGGGAAAGTTGCTCTGGTCGAGCGGCTGGTTGTCGCCAATTTATCAAGGGACGGAGTTCAGCTCGGAGGGCAGTCCGGTGCACCACATAGCCCCTTCACGACCTCTCCCTCCCGGCTCCCAGCGCGAAAGCCTCGATTTGCTCGCAAAAATGAACAGCGAACACCAGCGCCGCCACCCTGGCGAACCGGCACTGGAAGCCCGCATCCAGAACTACGAGCTAGCAGCGCGCATGCAGCTGGCCGCGACCGACGTGACGGACCTAAGCCAGGAGTCGGAAGCCACCAGGAAGCTCTACGGTCTTGACGATCCCATCACTGCCGGCTATGGGACGCGCTGTCTGATGGCGCGGCGTCTGGTGGAGGGAGGCGTGCGCTTTGTGCAAGTGTTTCCGCCCAACCATCGTGGGCCGGGGAATGTCTCTCCACAGCCGTGGGATCACCACGGCTCGATCCGAACCGGACTGGAGACGGTCTGCGGGCACACGGACCAGCCGGCTGCCGCACTCATTACGGACCTGAAGGAACGGGGCCTATTGGAGAGCACCATCGTGCTGTGGACCGGAGAGTTTGGCCGGCTGCCCATCTCCCAGGGAAAGCTCAATGACCGCAGCGGGCGCGACCATAACCGCCATGCGTTCAGTCTGCTGTTGGCCGGAGGAGGGTTCAGGAAAGGGCTGGTCTATGGTGAGACGGACGAATTCGGCTACAAATCGGTCGTGGACCGGGTCAGCGTCGCGAACCTGCACGCCACGATTCTTCATACCTTGGGCCTGGATCACAAGCGTCTCACCTACTCCCACAACGGAGTGGAAGAGAGTCTCACCGACGCAAGATTGACCAAGGCGAGAGTGGTGGAAGACCTGCTCGAGTCCCCACCGAAGAAGGTGTAGATTTGTCGGGGAATGACGTGTTAGAAGACAGTCACGGCAGGGCGCACGGCCCTGTGTTTCTACAAAAGAGAAGAAAGCTCTTGCCGGTTGCAGCGGCTCTTGGAGCCGGTCTGCTGATGCTGGGCATGGCTACACGGGTCAGTGCCGGGCAGGAGAAGCAACCCCCTCACTTTGAACAAGACATTTTGCCCATCCTGAGCCGGCATTGCTTGCAATGTCACGGAGCGCAGTCTCCGCAGCAGGGTCTCGACCTGAGTACGGCCGCCTCCCTGCGCAAGGGAAGCAAAAACGGTCCCGTTGTGATGGAAGGCTTTTCGGAAAAAAGCCTTCTCTTTCAGCGGGTGAGCAGCCGGAGCATGCCTCCGGAGGCGATGGCAGATCCGCTCAGCGACAAAGAGATTGAGACGATTCGTAAGTGGATCGACGAGGGCGACCTGAGCCAGCAGGCGGAAGCAGCTTCACAGGAGGTCATTGCCGAGGCCGAGGAACCCGAGATCAGCGAGAAGGAGCGGCAGTTCTGGGCCTTTCGCAGCCCGGTTCGGGCGGGCGTGCCGCAGGTCAAGAATCGGAAACGGGTGCAGACGCCCATCGATGCGTTTGTCCTTTCCAAGCTGGAAGCCAAGGGGCTGACCTTTTCACCCGAGGCATCCAGGCTGACGCTTGCGAGGCGGGCTTACTTCGACCTGATTGGGCTGCCTCCTTCCCCTGAAGAGGTGAAAGCCTTCTTGAAGGACTCCCGGCCGGATGCCTACCAGCGGCTGATTGACCGGCTGCTGGCCTCCCCACACTACGGGGAGCGCTGGGGCAGACACTGGCTGGATGTGGCCGGCTACACGGATATGGCCGGGCTGGACGCCGGGCAGGAGTATCTTCGCTTCAACGAAGGGATTTGGCGCTACCGGGACTATGTGGTGCGCTCCTTTAACGAAGACAAGCCCTACGACCAGTTTCTCACCGAGCAACTGGCCGGTGACGAGCTGGTGGAGTGGAGAGATGCTCCCAAGTTTACGCGGAAGATTCTCGACCCGCTCATTGCCACCGGGTTCCTGCGTCTCGTCATCGATACCACCCATGAGGATGTTTCCAATCACCCCGAAAAGTACTACGAAGTACTGGATCAGATCATCAGGATGGTCTCCAGCAGCCTGCTGGGGCTGACCATGGGCTGCGCCCGCTGCCACAACCACAAGTACGATCCGATCTACCAGCAGGATTACTACAAGATGATGGCTGTCTTCACCTCGGGCTACAATCCCGAAAAATGGTTGCAGCCAAAGGATCGATCTTTGCCCGACATCTCGAAGGCAGACCAGGAGGAGATCAAGCAGCACAACGAGAAGATTGACCCTCCCCTGGAAACGTTGAAGGAGAAGCTGGCCGACTTGCATCGACCCTATGAGAAGAAGCTCTTTGAGGAGAAACTGAAGGGGGTCGCGGAGCCCCTGCGGGAAGAGACCCGTACCGCTTTTGAAACGCCTGAGGAGAAGCGAGATCAGATCCAGAAGTTTTTGTTCGGCAAACTGAAGAAGATTCTGGAAGTCACACCGCAGGAAGTCGGTCGGGCCCTCAACGAGACCGATCAGGCCGTCACTGCACAGCTCGACGGGCAGATCGAGGAACTGGGGAGCCAGCGCCGCTCATTTGGAAAGATCCCGGCGCTCTGGGATGTAGGTCCCCAACCTATGATCCGGGTGCATCAGCGAGGGGATTGGCAGACGCCCGGGGGCAGGGTGGAACCTGGCTTTCTTGCCGTCCTGAGCGCCCCGGGCCAGTCGAGGACCCGCAAGCCGCCCCAGACGGCAGGCGACTCGAGCGGCCACCGCTTGGCTCTGGCCCGCTGGCTGACGAGCAGGGAGCATCCCCTGACCGCCCGCGTCATGGTCAATCGCATCTGGCAGCACCATTTTGGCAAAGGTATTGTGGCCTCATCGGAAAACTTCGGAAATCAGGGCACACGACCCACTCATCCCGAGCTGCTGGACTGGCTGGCGGTCGATTTTGTGGAGAAGGGATGGAGAATCAAGCGGCTCCACAAGCTGATCATGACCTCGACCGTCTATCGGCAGTCGTCTCTCCGCCCTGAGGAGGGAACACAGTCGGTGGCAGAGTCGGTGGATCCGGCCAATGACCTGCTGTGGCGAATGAATCTGCGTCGCATGGAAGCGGAGTCCGTACGGGACTCCATACTCGCGGTGAGCGGAAAGTTGGATCTCACCATGGGAGGAGAACCGGTCCCATTGGAGGTCACCCCGGACGGCCTGCAGACGGTTCTAAAGGGCTCAACGACCCTGATGATCATCACTGCGGAGGGCCTGCAGACAGTGGAGGTAAGCGAAGACGATCTTGGCAGCCGCTACCGGCGCAGCATCTACCTGCTGGCGCGGCGCAATTACCCGCTGACGTTTCTGGAAGTGTTCGATTCCCCGATCATGGCCATCAACTGTGCCCGACGAACCCATGCCGCCACGTCGCTGCAGTCGCTTCAGCTACTCAACAGCGAGTTTGCCATGGAGCAGGCAGACTATTTCGCGGCTCGGGTGAGGAGCCTGGCCGGAGAGAATGCCCCGCTGCGCGACAAGATCCACACGGCGTATGAGCTAGCTCTGGCTCGCGAGCCCACGGCTGGGGAAGGAAAGTTTTGCCAGCTGCACCTCGAGCAGCAAGCTCAGCTTTACCGAGACCAGGACTTCTCGAACGAGGAAGCATCGCAGAGAGCGCTGGCCAGCCTGTGTCAGATGCTGATCTGCTCCAGCGAGTTCCTGTACGTCGACTAACCCGCAGTCGTCCCGTCACTCCCGTACAGTCGGTCCCGATTTGAAAATGCCGTACTACTTGTTGCCTAGGCTGGCTGGCCTGACCGACAAACTTGCCATCGTGCGCTGCTGCGAGGCTTGGGAAAGTGCCCACGCCAGGGCGCTCGGGTGAGGTTTCCCGGGGCAGGCTGATGCAGGACTACGCTGCCTTCTACGATGCTTCGTACCGGATCCTCGACGCTCCGGAAGTCGGCTCGATCTTTAAGCCCTGCTTTGTCGTAGACCTTTGCCGTGAACCCATGCTAACCTCCTCCTTGTTGATGCTGGGCACAGGCTGCGGCCCGAGGTGGCTATCTTCTACGGATTCTGACTTTGGGGAGTGCCTCAAGGACCTCACCAATGAATGATGGCGAACAGACCACGACAATGGGATCTGGAAACGGATGTGCTGGTGGTTGGATCAGGGGGTGCCGGGCTGACGGCTGCCGTTGCGGCGCACGACGGCGGTGCCCGGGTGGCGGTGATCGAAAGATCCGACAAGATTGGTGGAACAACGGCAGTGTCCGGCGGAGTGTTCTGGGTCCCCCTCAACCACCACATGGCCGACATGGACGTCGACGATTCCAAACAGGAAGCGATGACTTATATTCGTCGGCTGGCTGGACAGCGTTTCGATGAAGCGTTGGTGGAAGCTTTTCTTGACTGCGGGCAAGAGATGGTCAGGCATCTCGAGGAACACACACCTCTGAGGTTCGTTGCTTCGGATCGGCCAGACTACCACCCTGAGTTCGAGGGAGCCAAGCTGAGTGGGCGAGCCCTCAATGTTGGGCTGTTCGAGAAGAAGCAACTGGGCAAGTGGGGCGATAGGTTGCGTCCAGCTCCGATCTTCAATCTGCCAGTGACCATCGGCGAGTTGGCGGGTTTGGGGGTTCCGTCAAATCCAGCGAAGCTGCCGGTCGATGTCATCCAGAAGCGTACGGAACAGGGTCTGATTGGTTGCGGCAACGCGCTGATCGGGGGTCTGCTAAAAGGATGCTTGGACAGTGGCATTGAGCCCATGCTGAACACTCGCGGCCGCAAACTGGTCATCGAGAATGGTTGTGTGGTTGGTGTACAGACTGAGCGGGACGGCAAGCAGTTCGACATTCGCTGCGGCAAGGGTGTGGTGCTGGCGACGGGTGGATTCGAGTGGAACGAGAAGCTGCGGGTGCAGTTCCTGCCCGGTCCGTTGACGCATCCTAACAGCCCGCCCTTCAACGAGGGCGACGGCCTGCTGATGGCCATGCAGGCCGGTGCCAATCTGGACAACATGAGCGAGGCCTAGTGGTTCCCGTCGCTGTCGATCCCGGGTGAGAAATATGAAGGGCGACCCCTGAGTCGGGTAGGTAACGAGCGGTCACTGCCTCACTCGATCATCGTGAACCGCTACGGACGGCGCTTCGTCAACGAGGCCCACAACTACAACGACATCACCAAGACCTTCCATACGGTTGATCCTGTGAATTACGAGCATCCCAACATCCCGGCTTGGCTCATCGTCGACCAGAATTTCATGACGAAGCACGCGTTATTGACCATTCTGCCGGGTGAAGAAGTTCCTGCCTGGCTGGACCGGACCGATACGATGGTGACCCGGATCACAAGCCCAACCCTTGTCTGGGCTCGATCGAGAAGCCGCCTTTCGCCGCGGTGCCGATCTACCCCGGTGCGCTTGGCACCAAAGGCGGGCCCAAGGTCAATCAGCATGGCCAGGTGATGAGCGTATACGGCAAACCGACCCCCGGGCTGTACGCGGCCGCAATACCATGGCGACATTTATGGGTCCAGGCTACGGCGGCGGCGGCGGTAGCCTCGGACCTGGCCTAACTTCAGGCTACATCGCAGGCAAACACGCGTCGCGGCAATAGGCGTCTTCGTTGGAAAGAGCCCGGATTATCCATAGGGTGTGAGAAATGCAGGTCAGCGCATCAAAAGACCACCATCCACGTACATGGTAGCGCCGGTGATGAACGCGCCGGCATCCGATGCCAAAAATACGACCATAGGCGCCACTTCTCGCGTAGTACCCAGACGGCCCATTGGGATCATTTTGACCTGGTTTGCTGCCCACTTCTCCCCCCAAACCCTGCTAAGGTCGGTCATCATAGGTCCCGGCGCGACGGTGTTCACCGTTACACCAAAGGGGGCCAGATAGCCGGCGAAGTTTCTGCTCATGGTGATGAGCCCGCTTTTGGAACAGGAGTAATGTACTGTCGGGTTGGCACCGAGGTTGTAATAGGCTGCGACTGAGGAAATATTAATTATGCGGCCGGCGCCCTGCTCCTTCAGGATGGCGGCCGCCGCCTGCGAACAGAAGAAGGGACCTTTCAGGTTAACAGCCAGAACGCGGTCCCACTCCTCCTCCGTGGTTTCGGGTATCGAACGGCTTGGACAGATGGCGGCGTTGTTCACCAGGATGTCCAACCTGCCAAGCTGGCGTAGTGCGCCCTGGATCAGACCTCTACAGTCAGCCACCAGCCCAACGTCCGCGTGGATGAATACGCTACGTACTCCCAGGTTCGAAAGCTCGCTGGCCGCCAGCCGACCCGCCTCTTCTTGAACATCGCCAACAACCAGGTCGGCGCCTGCTTCGGCCAGGCCTTGGGCGATCTCTCGCCCCAACCCCCGCGCTCCGCCAGAGACGACCGCCACCTTGCCCGTCAATGAATCGTTCATCTGATATACCTCAATCGTAGTCGCGCTGGATCACATCGGCGACAAGATGGCTTGTAAGTGCGCGGGGAGGGTTGCTTACCCCGATACCCCCAGCGACTTTCTCACAGTCCTTCCGATGGGCACAAACGGGTTCGCATCGGCCGTGGAGAAACTCAACATCCGGTTGTGGGTTATCGCTACCGCCAGGCGCGTGTCCGGATCCGCCCAACCTATGGACCCACCAGCACCGGGATGGCCAAAGGTACGTGGGTTTTGTCCGGCCGGTGCCATCGCAATAGGTGGAGGTGCGTCGCCAATGCTGACGACCAAGTGGAACCCGCCGATGCTCCCGTTGTGGGGTAAGCCCTGCACATAGTCATAATCGCGGGGCGGGCGGGGAATGCTGAAATTACGGACTCGATCCTCCGAGAGGAGGCGGACGCCATCAAGCTCGCCACCCTGGGCCAGCATAGCGAAGAACCTGGCCGCGCTACGCGCATTCGTGTATCCACCTGCCCCAGGAATACATGCCCGCCTCACATCGGCTTGTCCAAAGACCTCCTCGGTCGTCCCAACCTGATGGGGGATCGCGAGGGGGCTGAGCGCCCCGGGCGCCCTCCCCGGCGCGCCAGGAGGTATGGGTGGCATGTTGGTCAGTTTGGCTACCCGCGGTTCCACGTCATCGGGAATGCACATCCAGAGGCTGTCAATACCCAATGGCTCACAAATCTCCTCCCGGACAAAGGCGTCGAAGGGTCTTCCTTTCGGATCGGTGCGCCGCACCACTTCTCCAATGACCCATCCAAATATATAGGACATGTACGCGGCCCTGGTTCCCGGCTCAAACAGGGGCGCCATGTCTGCGATTCGCTGCGCCATCCAGTCCCAGTCACACATCAACTCGGGCGTCACTCCCAGAGGCATAATGGCAACCCAAAGCCGGTGAGTTAGGGCGTCGTAGACAGTCCCCTTATCTTTGCCGTGAGCGGCGAACTCGGGCCAATAGTGGGGCTATGGGCATAGCGTAGTCCACCAGCCCGCGTTCAACCTGGATATGCAGTGCCACTGCTGTCACGGCCTTGATGACGGAGAAAACCGGAAATATGGAGTCGGCATCGACTTTCCTCCCGGTAGTTTCATCGGCAAGGCCACCCCAGACGTCGATCACCTGTTTGCCATCCAAATAGGCCGCAACCTGCACTCCGATCTCGCCCCGCTCACTTATCGCGACATCAACAGCTTGCTGGACGATTCTATTGGGGTCTGCTGCCATAGCTATGCGCTGATCACATTGGAAGGATTACAAGTCACGATCAATAATAGATGGCGTTCCCGACTCCACCGCCGGCGGCGATGACATCCCCATTGATGCCGACTGACTTGGGCGAAGCCAGAAAAGCGACGATGTAAGCTATATCGCGTGCGTCAATGATCTGCCGTACGGAGTTGCGACGGGCCGTGCGCTGCTGGACCTCCTCTATAGAGATATTTTGACTTCGCGCTTGCTCAGCCAAGTGTCCAGCCGTCCTCTCCGTCCGGGTCAGTCCAGGGTGGACGACTGTTACGTTGATCCCGTACGGTCCCAACTCATCGGCCAGGTTCTTGGTCAAAGCCACGACGCTGACGTTGCGCATGCTCATGATCGTCGAGCCCGAACTGCGGGCGGCCAGGCCACTGATATTGATGATGCGGCTCCATCCCTGCCGGTCGCTGAATGGCGCTGCCTCGCGCGCGCAGCGAAGGTAGCCCATCACCTTGACATTCATATCGGCCCAAAAGTGAGCGTCGGTAGTCTCAGCCAGACTGGGTACCCCCGGCTGGACCCCACCGTACCGGGCGGCACAGTTCACCAGAATGTCCAGATGGCCGAAGGCCTCGGCCGCCTGGCTGACCATGCTCTGCACCGCTTCATCCTTGCCTGTGTCAGCCGGGATGGCGACGATGCGGCGACCCGTCTCGCGTATCAGATCTTCGGCGGTGGCTTCAAGACGTTCTTCGTTTTGGGCTACAATCGCTACATCCACGCCTTCCAACGCCAACTCGCGTGCAATCGCTTTACCGATACCTCGACTCCCATCCGTCACTATAGCTGTCTTATCTTTCAATTGAAGATCCACTGTATCTCCTCTGACCTTTGTCCCGGCTATGACTTTGGATTGAGCTCTTCCGTGGCCATTACCGGCTAATTGGCTTCTCTACAATTAGACTTCGTGCGGATTTAAGTTGACGCAGCAGTGAAAGAATAGCGACCTGAACCGGCCTGAAAGGTGACGTAGTGGTTTTCCTCGGCGGCTCCCGCCAAACCCGGCACGCCGGGGCGGTACTGACCATCTTCCCAGACCACTTGACCGCCTTCCCTCACCACTATCTCGTTCATCCCGGCCTTTGGGACGCTGATTTCCGCCTCGCTGTTGACCGGGATCACTACCTCCAGGGTTACTTTTCCCTCCCAGTGTGTCCAGGAGGAAGCGACAGTGCCGCGCAGAGTCTCCACTGACCCGCTGGCCCACCTCAGATCCCGAACCACATGGGGTCGAATCCGGATGCGGCGATAAGCGGGGGTCCCGGAGTCCACATTGATGCCGGCGAGCACTTTATAGAACCAGGAACTCACGCTGCCGAACATAGGGTGATTGTGCGAGTTCATGGAGGGACCCGTTCTGTACTGCCACAGCTCCCACAAGGTGGTCGCCCCATTGGCAATCATATATCCCCAGCTGGGATAACTGGTCTGGGAGGCCAGCTCGTACGCCAGGTCCGAACGCCCCTGTGTGCTCAGTACATCCATAATGGACTTGGTGCCCATAATTCCCGTGCTCAGGTGAGTGTCGTGGACATAGACAATGTTCTCCACCAGGTTGCGAACTACCTGCCCGTGACGCTCTTGCGGCACCAATCCCAGGAAAAGGGCGAAAGCATTGGCCGTCTGGCTTCCGTTGGCATAATAACCGGTCTCAGGATCCAGATATTTCCGGTTCAGGGCCTCCTTGATCTGGACCGCGAGCTGAGAATAAGAGCGCGCATCTTCGGCCCTTCCCAGGATTTCTGCTATTTTCGATAGCAGTTGAACATCGGAATAGTAGAAGCAGGTCGAAATATATTTCCCCGGGGTCTTCTCTATGGCTACCCAGTCGCCGTAATAACTATAGTTCACGATATGGTCCTGGGTCCGGCTACGAAGGAATTCCACGTATTTCTTGAGCCCGTCATAGTTTTCTTCCAGGATGCGTCGGTCACCGTACTGCTCGTACATGTACCAGCACAACAGAGGGTAAGCCGTCCCCCAAGCTGGGTCTGCCGGGCGGCTCCCATATCTATGCGGAACAGTATCGCTAAGAGTGCCTGTGGAGGAGTCCTGCGCATCTCGGATATCCCGAATGAAATTGGAATAGAATCGACTCATATGGAAATTCAGCATAGCGGCCTCTGCCGTGAGATGTGCATCCCCGAGCCAGCCCATGCGTTCATCCCGCTGAGGGCAGTCGGTGGGTACGCTGTGCAAATTGGATTTCAGCGACCAGAGAATGATCTTCTGGATCTGGTTCAGCAGAGGGTTGGAACAAGCAAACCCTCCCGCCGGTTGCACAGCCGTGTGGACCACCCGCCCCCTCAGGGAATTGAGGGTGGGAGTTGCAGGAAAGCCGGTTACCTCCACGTAACGGAATCCGTGATAGGTGAACCGGGGTTCGTAAATCTCCGCCCCCCCGCCTCGCAAGATGTAAATGTCTCTGGCCTTTGCTCTTCGGATATTTTCTCGGTTGATCATTTCGTCGTCGTAAACGAGTTCGGCAAATCGAAGGGTCACTTTCGTGCCCCGAGGCCCCCTCACCCGGAGCTGAGCCCAACCACTGAAGTTCTGTCCCATATCAAAGACGTAGATGCCTGGCCTGGGATTAGCCATCTTCACGGGAACCAGGGTATCCACCATCTGTATAGATTCCATCATTTGAACAGAGAGTATGCCTTTAGGTCCTATTGCAGCCTCGGCCCGGGCCCAGTTGGAGTCGTCAAACCCAGCCCCATCCCATCCCGGCTGCTCTCGCCGGGCATCATAGACCTCGCCATCGAAGACATGGTTGCTGACCATGGGTCCGCGGGCCGTCTTCCAGGAGGTGTCGCTGACGAGACTGAGCTGTTTTCCACCTTCCAATTCGACATCTATCTGCAGGAGGAAAGCCGGGGATTCAAAGGGAGCGTCAATGCGGGCCGAAAAGTTTCCCCCCAGGGTGGCCCACCCTCCGCCCAACATCACTCCCGCCGAGTTCGCCCCCTGGCGCAGATGGGGGGTGACATCGTAGGTGGCGTACAAGACCCGCTTCTCATACGTGGTCCAGCCCGGATCCAGGACGTTCTTTCCAAGCTTTTCTCCGTTGACCCTCAGCTCGTAATAGCCCAGGGCGGAGATGTAAGCTCGAGCTCGCACCACCCTCCCCGCCAGGGTGAACTCTTTTCGCAGCAGGTCATTGCCTCCGATCCATCTGCCTTTCCAGTCTTGGGGGGACAAAAGAGCCATCTCGAAATGGGCCTTCTGGCTGTACGGGCTGGTCTTGCCCTGTCTGTCCCAAAAGCGGATTTTCCAGTAATAGGTTTTGCCGCTCTCGAGCGGCTTTCCTTGATAAACCACCTGGGTGGATTGCTGGGAGGCCGCTTTGCCGCTATCCCAGTGGTCGCCTCGGTTGCGATCGAGCAAGGAGGGGCGCGTGGCCACCAATAGTTGGAAAGCCGATTGTTTCTGGCCGCGCTCGGTATGCTCTAGCACCCAGGAAAATCTTGGCCGGCGCACGTCGATCCCCAGAGGATTGCTTGCATATTCACATCGCAGGCGGGAGGGGGCAGAAAGATTGCCGCTCCTCTCAGCTCCCAATACGAACCAAAGGGCGAAGCCGAAAAATAGGACGACACACAAAGAAAGTCTGATTAGTTGGCGATTAAGGGACAAGGCAAACCTCCTGCAATTTGCTTAAGCCGAGACAGTTGTGGCCCAATCCGAATTCGATGTCCGGGACAGCAACCCAGTGTCTAAGCTGTTTTGGGGTTAATGACCTACGTCTCACCCAGTTACTGGGAAAGCTGGGCCACGAGTTCTACCGCACTTTGGGCGTTGGGACCCTCCGGAGAGATCTTCCCGTACTCTTTCAGATGTTCTACCGCTTCCTGAATCCGATTCAGGCCCAGCAGCACGATGCCGAGTTGGTAGTGCGCTTCGGAATGTTGGGGGTTGACTTCAATGGTCTTCTGAAAAGCCTCCACAGCCTGCGAGTTATTGCCCAGGTTGATGAAGGTGGCCCCCATGTTGTAATAACTGCGGGCGATCTGCTCGGGGTCGGTACTGAGGGTGGCTACCTTTTCGAAGGTTTCCCGGGCTTTTTTCATATCTCCGCTGTTGGCATAGGCGGCACCCAGGTTGCTGTAGAGGGAAGCATTTCCCGGCTTCAGCTCGATCGCCTTACCGTATGCCTCGATCGCCCCGTCAAATTGCTTGATCTGAAGATACGTTCTTCCCAGATTTGCCCAGATGTAATACTTCTCCGGAGCCTTGTTCAGTGCTTCCCGGAACGACTCTATGGCCTGTTTGTATTGGCCCTCGCCATGCAGAGCGATGCCCTTGTCGTGGATATCCGCAACTTCCTGAGCCAGGTCCGTCACGACGGTACCGGCAGGCACAACAACTTTCTTCTTCATGGTGACATTGATCACTCCCGGCGTTCCCTTCCGCCTGTCTCTCTGGCTGATGCCGATGCTTCCCCCAAGCAGCGCTCCCGGATCTCCTGCCCGTACATTGTCCTCGTGGACCGTGTGATAACCTTCCTTTTCGAAGGTAAGAAGGTAGATGTCCCCATAAGGGATTCCGCCGTGGAAGTATGATCCTTTCTTGTTGGTCTTGAGGCTGAAACCTTTGAGTCTGGGCCCCTCAAACTTGACGGTGACCTCGGGAATGGACTTTCCCTGCTCGTCCTTTACCTTGCCTCGGATCGTGCCCCTACCCTGTGCGGAAAGGGGACCGACACAAAGCGGCACCGCCAACAGGAGAAACACGGGGAGTACTCCACGCTTCATAATCGTATCTCCTTCTCAGAGTTTCCATCTCCCAATGCTATCGCGAATCGGGTAGTTTGCCAAACGTAAGCAACTTCTTATTTACTATTTACTTCGATAATTATATACTTGAAAAATAATAAGTCAAGTATTATAATCCCTTTGTGATTGATTTAACACCTTTATTTTCAACATCTTTAGCGTTTTTTTCCACCAAAGAATCCACTTCTTTCATCACCCTTTTTCCGAAGATCATTTCCATGATGTCGTGCCCGGTCCGGCTGGAGATGTCCTTGGGAACCTTGTGTCTTTTCTTAGGAGGTTGAGCCATGAATCTTATTACCTTAATGGATCGTTACAGTTGCAATGAAAAATGCCGCGACACGCTTGAGAAAATCAGGTGGCCGCATGGCGTGGCCTGTCTTAAGTGCGGCACCATCGGCATTCCTGAACTCCCTGTTGGGGGAAAGTTCCAGTGCGTTGCCTGCCGCTACCAATTCAGCGTCACGACGGGAACTATCATGCACGATTCCCACTTGCCGATTCGGACGTGGTTCCTGGCCGTCTATCTCATGTGCGTGTCCAAGAAAGGCATGTCGGCTCACCAGCTTCACCGCACCCTGGGCGTCTCTTACAAAACAGCCTGGTATCTGTGCCACCGCATCCGCGAGGCCATGGGCAACGACCCGCTGACCGGACCTACGCTGGTTGGGGCCGTCGAAGTGGACGAAACGCTGGTCGGTGGAAAGACGCGAGGCAGGGGCCGCGCCTACAAGGGCAACAAGACGTGGGTGGCCGGAGCCATCCAGCGCGGAGGCCAGATCCGAGTGGAGCGCGTCCCCAACATCCGGCGCCACACGATCCATGCCTTCATCGGTCGCACCGTCAAGGACGAGGCCGAGGCGATCTATACGGATGAGTTGAAGTCTTACCTGGGCATCTCCGATCACGATACTCGCCATGAGATGGTCAACCACTCTGCCGAACAGTGGGTCGTGGGAGACGTGCATACCAACAGCATCGAGGGCGTGTGGAGCCTGTTCAAGCGCTCCATCATCGGCACCTTCCACAAGATGAGCGCAAAGCATCTGGACCGCTACCTGGAGGAGCTGGAATGGCGATACAACAACCGCGACAACCCGAACATCTTCCCGGATACCATGGCGAGGATTATGAACACTGGAAACCTCACCTACCGGAAGCTGGTCGCCTGAATTATTGGCGTTACTTCTCGAATAAGCCATAGAAGAAAATCTCCTCCAGGGATTTTCTGGACACCTGCCAACGCAGATATTCTCCTTTGCCATCCACCTTTAATCTGCACTCACCCTTGTCAGTGAAGGTCAGCGTAAGATGGAACTTATCGGCTAGGTTGCTTGCGTTTTTAGTAACAACGATTATGTCTCTTTGCGCGTGGTCATGTTCAATAAGGCCACCGGAGAGAAGGTGTTCGAGGGAGATTTCGATGGGGAGATTTCTGGAGGTTTCGTGGGTGGCAGTTCCCGCTCGACCGAGAACGCAGTGGTCGATGAAGTCCGGGACTACTTCAAGGAGAGATTTCGCTAGGACCATCTTGGGGGAGAGGTTCATTCCTCTCCCCCTTTCTTGATCTTCGGCCAGAACTTGTAGATGTCGCGGCTATCCACCCATAAATTGCTGTATTCGACTTGTGATTTTGCATCGAAAAGAGAAAACCTGATTCCTTCGGGAGTAGCTGGGACCCGTGGAACCACTACTTCTTGGGGGGAAAGCTCTCTACACTTCTTTGGGGGGATCTTCTGTAGCGTTCCACCTTCGCTAGTAGCTCCCCGGGCAAGGATATCACCATTGCACATGCATTGGTGGATTTGCTTGAACATTGCTCGTTCGGCATAGCTCGACCGATCAAATGAGTGCGGTACCGTTGAAACAAGGTGGTGGATCGCATCACGGATCGGCATATCGGGTAGTACCGGGTCTTGCTTAACCCAAAGACTGCGAATACGAGGCAACCATTGCGGGTATGTGAGTACGATCCCGCCCGACACAATGAGTAAAACGCGAACTACCGGGATGTCCAGAATGGGCTCTAACATAGCTAACCACCGACCCCATGTTTTCGCGTCGTCTGGATGTCCTCCAAACCCAATAATTTCGGATAAGACGAAATAGCCCCACCGTAGAAGGTTTGCAAACTTACGCATCCGGCCAGCATAGACCCTCCGCTTTTATTTTTCAAGTATATAATTACCGTCGTATTGTCAACACCGTTTCCGGGTGATGGCAATCGCGTCATGGGCAGAATTTCCCGGTCGATAGCCGAAAGAATCCTCATCGAACACCGGTTCCAGTATCGGCTCCAGGGCTTGCTTCACCACTGTCTGTGCGATTCGATCAGAGACCGCAGGCACTCCGAGAACACGCGTGCCCCCCGATTTCTTCGGGATTGGCACGGCTTTCACGGGTGGTGGAAAATAGCTCCCGGAGCACAGCCGGTTCCAGATTCGATAGAGGTTGTTCTTCAAGTTGTGCTCGAAGAGTTCAAGCGACTCGCCATCGACTCCTGCGGCACCTCCTTTGGACTTCACCTCCAAGTATGCTTGCCCTGCCAGCTTCTTAGAAACCTCAAATGGCTTTGCTACTTTCAAGGGCTCCTCCTGCCTAGCAGTTGGCCGCTTGTCTGTAGCCGAGTGACCAAGCCCCTTCGCTCCGCTGCCATTACGGCAGCCTCATCGCTACTACGAGCTTGTCTGCCCCTGGGCAACGCTTCGATACTGTCGGCCTCGCAGGTTCTCTGCTTGTGCCTTTCTCTTAGCATCGTTGCTCCAGGTTCCCGCAGTTCAACATGAGAGCCCAGATCAAGCTCACGCCACCTCTATGCCGGGTGCCACCTGACCAGTAGACAGGTTTCCGCCAGATTCGTCCCGGGGCAACATCAACTCCCCGGTTTCGACACCATCTCGTCCTTTCGGCACTTGAACGGTGGTTCACTTGTGTTCGTCTTCCTGATCCACACCTGATGCTTCTAGAGCACCTTTTCCGTAACGCTCACGACCGCGGCTTTTAACCACAGCCACTTACGGTGGTTTGCAACCTGCTCCTGCAAGCCGGTTGCGGGAGGCCTACTCCCATCTCTCACGCCGCTTGCTGCGGCACACTGATATTCTTCAGCCACCGGTCGAAATAGCGAAGCTGCTCCTCGAAGTAGCGCGTCGCGCCCCACGCACTCTCCGCGCCGAAGTCCACGTCACCCGTGTACGAGCGACCCCCTCTCATGGTCCCGTGGTTCCACGGCCCCATGATGAGCCGCGGCGGCGAGCTGTTCTTCGCCGCCATGGCGGCGAAGTAGCGAGTCATGCCGCTGGCGAAGGGGTCGTACCATCCACCTGTGAGGGTGACCGGGATATCGGCGTGGCGGTGGAAGTTACGCTCAAAGTCGTGGCATTCCTGACTCCAGTATTCGTCGCAGGCACCGCGGTAGTAGTAGTCGAAGAGGGTCTTTTCGAGATTGGGCACCAGGGCCAGGGGAGTCTGTCCGGGTTTGAAGGGCATTGATCGGAGCAGGCCGCGTAGATTCCTGAAGCCTTCCCAGATCGCCTGACGAGCTTTGGGATCGTCGCTGAGTTCCTGGGCATCCTGGGCGTGCAGGAAGAGGGCCCAGAACATGTGCAGCTGCATGGCGCCGCCTTCGCGGACCTGGTTCTGGTAGCTGTTGGTCGGCGTTACGTCGGGCCAGATGGCGGTTAGATGGGCTGGCCTCTGAAAGGCCATGCGGATCTGCACCAGGCCGGCGAAGGAACTCCCCACAGCGCCGATCCGACCGCTGCACCAGGGCCGGGCGGCGGTCCACTCCGCGGTATCGCAGCCATCGGTCCCCTCCTTGGCGTTGGCTACGTGGAAGTACTCGCCGGTGCCCTCGGAGTGGTAGCGGCCACGCACGTCCTGAAGGACTACGGTGTAACCGCGCGGGGTGAAGAATTCGGCGATTTCGACATAAGGGCCGGCGTCCTTTTGGTAGGGGTGCGGCAGAGGATGGCTGGGAAGGCGTCGGGCACCGGCTCGCCCTCGCGGGCCGGGCGGTGGATATCGGTCGCCAGTTTTACCCCATCTCGCATGGGGACCATCACGTCCTTGGCGATGACGATGCCGTATTCGGGCCGGGAAGATCCCAGGTTGAGCTCCTCTGAGGTTGGTTTTCCCTTCACTTTGCGTTGAGTTGTCTTCCTTTCCACAGGATCATCCCATCTTTTCAATAGGTCGATCCGATACCCATCTGGGGAGCATCATTGAATGAATCTACTCTTGGGGAATCGCTTCCCACATGGCCTCTGCAGGGTGAGTGACCGCATCCGATCTCAAATCAACGATAAAAGGTTACGTCCCAAAGAATTGCGGAGGAAACTGATCGAAGTGTACAGCGTGGGCACTATTTTGAGCAAGCAGTCCCGAATTCACACTGCATCGCCTCCTCCTCTCTTCGCGACCTCACCTCGCAAGCCCCATCCGCATCCGTCACCGTATTTATGGAACGAGGTACTTAGGCTATTATGAGTTAATGACGGGATCGCCCGGAGCTCATTCTTTCGCATCTCGGAAGTCCATACGAAAGCACCTGCTCTTTGCCGTTCTGGCGCTTTTTTCCGCTATGTATCTTCTGGGCAACTTCCTCCATCACCTGGATCTGGAAGACATCCCTGAGTTGCCTCTGGAGACAAGGGTTGTTCCGGGACAGGGGCTGGTCGTTACCGAGGTGAGCAGTGAAGCCGGTGCGGCCGGGGTCAGCAGTGGAGACCGAATCCTTTCCATCAATGGGTACTCGACAGTGGAGAATCGGTACCATTTTTTTAGAACACAGTGTTCCGCCCAGGTGGGAGAGGAAATCATTCTCGGGACGGAAACAGGTACCAGTCCGAAGACGGTGATGATGCGGTGGCAGCAGCCGACGAGCCGCAGCACCAAAGCAGCCCTTTTGGGTATTTCTCTGGGCTCTCACCGTTTCTTTTTCAACCTGCTCCTTCCTCTGGTTCTTTGGGTGATTGCTCTGACTCTCCATTTCAGTGCGAAGGACCAATCCACGGAAATTTGGGCCTCCTTGATGATTCTGAGCCAGACGGTTTGGTTTCCCGAGGAACCGAAGCTGCTGTGGTCCCTGGGTCTGAGAGAACTCGGTTACCTGTTCAATGGAGTTTTTGGTCCCCTGTTTTTTATCTTTGCTCTGGCCTTTTTTACGCGCTTTCCACTCCCCCTGGGCGTGGAAAGGCGACTTCCATGGTTAAAGTGGGCGCTGCTGGGTGCTCTACTTGGCCTGGGTACGGTTTCCTCAGTGTACACTCTGAGCAGCATCTATCATTTTGGCCTTTATACGCTAACTTCTCGCTATATCGAGTGGGTCAAATCGGCGATGCAGCTGCTCTGGGTTTTGTGTTTCTTCTTCATTTGTTCCAGTCGGGTCCGACTGCCTGAGAGGATCGCCGCCTACGAGCGAAGTCGGATGGGGCTGATCTGGAGTGGGATTTTTGTGGGCTTCCTTCCCCCCTGCCTGCTCCTTTTTCTTGGACTCTTTGATCCCCAGAAGGGAATGAGTGCCTTTCCCTCCTGGCTTCAGATGCTGGCCTTTCTATTTTTCCTGGCCTTTCCTATAAGCGTGGCGATTTCCGTAATGGGTTGGCAAAAGCCGGTCTATAGTGACTCTTCTGGAGAGAGGGCGCCGTGAACTCAAGGGGTGCTTCATTCTTACTTCTTTGCTTCGTTTTCCTCTCGGTAGGTCAAACGGATGGCCTGGGCAAAGACTTTTTCCCCTATCCTGTCCAGAAAAGAAGTCTGGGGAATGGGATGGACGTGATCGTGATCGGGACTCCCGAGTTCAAAGATGTCCTTTCTTACAACACCCTGGTCCTGGCGGGTGCCCGAAACGAGATGGAGGTTGGAAAGACCGGCTTGGCTCACCTCTTCGAACACATCCTGTTTCGGCATCGATGGAAGGGCATGACGAACGGCTATGATCGCCTCATCAATGAGATGGGAGCTTTTAACAATGCGTGGACCAACTTTGACGTCACCTTCTATCATCCCCTCACCTTTGTCAGCAACCTGTTATCCAGAGAAAACAGGCCCGGACTTGCCCAGCTTGAGGCAGCGCGATTTCGAAACCTGGATTTCACAGAAGAAATCTTCAAGACGGAGGCGGGAGCTGTCTTGGGTGAATATCGACGAAACGCCTCGAATCCAAGGCTGCGGATGAGCGAGCATTTGTTGGAGCTCGCCTTTCCAGACCACTCCTATGGGCACACTACGATCGGTTATCTGAAAGATATAGAGGATATGCCGAATAAGTACGGTGCTGCACTCGACTTCTATAAGACCTATTACCGACCCAACAACGTGGTTTTGATCGTTGCCGGAGATGTAAGGGCCGAAGAAATCTTCGAACTTACAGAAAAGCTCTATGGGGACTGGGAGCCGGGTGAACAGCCTGACATCCCGAATGCCGGGCCATTGGCTGGACCACGGAGAGAGCACGTCCCATGGGGAGCGGATGTTCCTCCCCAGGTATTGTATTCCTATCGGATGCCCGCCTTCCGGCCCTCTTCCAGCGAAGGAGTAGTGGGTCAGCTCCTCCCTGAGCTTCTTGCCGGAGAGACCGCGCCGCTCTTTCAGCGGCTGCGCTATGAGAAGAAGACGGCCAGCCGTCTCTTCCTTTATTCAGGACACTACGAGAGCTTTGATTCGCGGCTGCTGATCCTTTCAGCGACGCTCTTCAAAGAACCATTTGAGGCAAGAGCAGGGGCTTACTTTGACGAAGTCATCTCGGACATCGAAAAGGCCTTCAGCGATCTGCGTGAATATTCTGTGATCCCGGATGCGGGAAAACAGCTCGAAGAATTGAAAAGCAAATTCCGCTTCGATTTTCTATCCTTGCTGAACAGCCCGGCGAACATTGCCGAGCAGTTTGCCTGGTACTATCGCTTCGAACGGAACCCGCAGGTTTTCGACACCCTGGTCAACGCTGTGGAGTCCCTTACTCCTGCCGATATTGACGCCTTTGCTCGCACCTACTTCACCCGAAAGAGTAGGGTCATCGTGACAATGGCATTTCAACAAGAGTAAAGGAGCAGATGAAGATACGAGAAAAACAGCAAAGGATTCTCAATTCTCTCTACTGCTCTGTTGTTCTATTGTTCTATTGCTCTATGAGCATAGCGAGTTCCAAGGTTGTCACGATCCGCAGCCAGTCCCCCCTGATTGAGATCTCGATTATGGTTAGGGCGGGCTCGGTTCAGGACCCGAAAGGCAAGGAAGGGTTAGCTTACCTGACGGCCAGGAGTCTGATTCAGGGTGGCTTCGGTGATCCCAAAGATCCAGTGACGAAAGAGAAGCTGGCCCTGATGACCCGGCCCTGGGGCGAGCGAGCCACGCCGTCGGTGCTGGTGGAAAAGGAATCAACTACGTTTTACCTGACGGTTCCTGAAGAGGTTTTGGATGATCACCTCAATAGGGTCTTTCAACCTCTGTTTACCCGCCCGCTGTTTCAGCAGGAAGATTTGGATCGATTGCGTAAGGAGGCCGTTGAGCAGGTTTCGGGTTCGCTTCGCTATGAGGACATCGAGGGTTTGGGTCTGAACGCGACGGATCACTACATCTTTGACGGAACTCCCTATGCCCACCTCCCGCAAGGCAGTATCCAGGGATTGAAAGAGATCACCCGCGAAGATGTGGTGTCTTTTTTTGTCACCTACTATCGGCCGAATCAGCTCATTATCGGGATCAGCAAGCAAACTCCAGAGCTTCAGAAGAAGATCGTTCAGGCGTTGGCAGGGATCGGGCAGGGGATGGAGGCGGAGGCGCTTAAGGCCACTTCCCAGTTCGGACCAGAGCGATTTGAGGGAAGACATCTGATCATTGTGGCTCTCCCAAACGCAGATTCGACGGGAATTCATGCGGCCTTCCCGATTTCTGTGACCCGCAAAGCTCCCGACTACTGGCCGCTCTACGTGGCCAATGTGTTTTTCGGAACGCACCGCGACAGCTTTTCTTACCTGTTCCGGGAGATTCGGCAAAAAAGGGGTTACAACTACGGGAACTATTCTTATATTGAACATTTTCTTGATCGACCGTCCTTTCTCTTTCCTCCCCTGAACACTCCTCGAAAGCACCAGTATTTCAGCATCTGGATTCGGCCGGTCGCCCACGAATATTCTCACCACCTTCTGAAAGCTCTGACCTGGGAACTGGAAAATTTCGTGCGGCAGGGGCTGACGGAGGAGCAGGTCGCTGCAGCGAAAAAGAAAGCCCGTGTCCTTTATTTGAACCTCGCGGAGACGGTTTCTCGGTTGCTGGGGGCGCGCCTGGACGACGCCTACTACGGAATGGCCGAGGACGGGTATCTGGACCACTATCTGAGAAAAATCGATGGCGTGACGACCGAGCAGGTCAACTCTGCCATCCGGACTCACTTGCAGGCAGGCAGCATCAAATACCTGGTGGTTACTAACGACGAATATGCCCCCAAACTGGCTGAAGAGCTGGTTTCCGGTCGGGGAGGCCAGGGGAAGAGCCTGGATGAGTATCAGATTGCCACCTTGGAAGAGAAAGGTCAGAAGGTTTATGCCGTTTCCTCCGATAAGCTGGAACTGATTCAGAAGGATGCGGTCTGGAGAGCCTACCCTTTGGAGATTCCGCGAGGTCAGATTCGAGTGGTGCCCGTGGAGCGGATTTTTGAGACGGGGGAGTTTATTGGGCCCTCTCGCAACGAATAGGTCAATGCTTTCGTAGCGGAATCCGCGGAGGATTCCGCTACGGGACAGGACACTAGTACTCCCTGCCATAAATACGATGACGTATGCGGATGGGGCTTGCGAGGAGAGGTCGCGAAGAGAGGAGGAGGCGATGCCGAGGCATCGTCGACGACGAACGACAAAGAGATCGCCCGCAACCCCCATCCGCCCAAAGGGTTGGGGCGGGACGGGCCCATCTCTTTGTTGCTCCTCCTCGCCGATGTCTCCACATCGACTCGTCGTCGCGCCTCGATCTGGTCTCCGTCGCGCTCCCAACATACGTCATCGTATTTATGGCAGGGAGTACTAGCCCGAATTATTCATAAAGTGTCTACTGCATCGGCGTCGCCTTCACCTGAGCGAAGTGAAGAAATCACCCGTCCTGACTGCGTTGTACTCGTTCGGCCTCCTCAACGTACTGCATGAGTACGCCTGCGGGGGCCTCGGTCGCGACGCCTGGTTAGGACGGCGCTTTCGCCGCTACGACACGGGTGTCTTCGTTACGAAACCTTATGAGCCGGGCTGGGGAGAGAGGCGCACGGCTGTGCGCTCCTACTTTAGGATCTGGCTTGCGCGCTTGAGATCGGGGACTCCGAGGATCACCAGGGCGCGCTCGGAGCCTTTTTCAATACTGCCGTAAACATAAGCGATGTCGATTCCCTGTTGTGCCAGTTTTCGAGTGACCCGCCCCAGGGCCCCGGGGCGTTCTTTTAGCCGAATGGCGAGTACCTCTTCTTCACTGTATTTGATCTGGAGCGAATCGAGTACTTTCTTGGCCGTGTCCGGACTGCTCACGACCAGGCGCAGCGGTGCTTCTCTGCGGGGTGCTTCGGAAATCATGATGGCGGAAATATTCACTGCCACTCGAGCCAGTTCCGTGCAGACCCGAGCCAGAGCCCCCGCTTCGTCCTGTAACCTTATGGAGAGTTGCTTCGCGATGGCCACTAAAACACCCGCCGCTGCTGCTCGAAGGAGCGAATCTTCTCTTCATGCTGGAGCGTCAGAGCGATAGGGTCGAGTCCCTGGAGCAGAGATTCGCGGCGAAAAGCATCGATCTTGAAAGGCGTTCCCAATCCAAAATCGTCACGGATCAACTGTGTCTGCAGGTCGACCGTCAGCTGATAGCCAGCATGGGCTCCAGCCCTCTCAAAGAGCTTCTCCACTTCTTGCTCGGAAAGTCTTACAGGAAGAAGACCGTTCTGAAAGCAGTTGCTGTAGAAGATATCACCAAAGGAGGGAGCGATAATGCATCGAAACCCGTAGTCGAGCAAGGCCCAGGGAGCATGCTCACGGGATGATCCACACCCGAAGTTGGCACGGGTCAGTAAAATGGTGGCTCCCCGGAAACGCGGCTGGTTCAATTCGAAGTTGGGATCGAGCACATCTTTCTTCTCAAATCGCCAGTCATAGAACAGGCACTCTCCGAAGCCCGTTCGTTCGATCCATTTCAGGAACTGCTTCGGGATGATCTGATCGGTATCGACGTTGATCCGGTCCAGCGTGGCGACCAGACCTCGATGTTGAGTAAATGGCGTCATCTCCGGGATAGGCCTATTCCAGCTCTCGAATATCGACAAACGTTCCTGAAATAGCGGCAGCGGCGGCCATGGCTGGACTCACCAGGTGAGTGCGGCCTCCACGTCCCTGTCGTCCCTCGAAGTTTCGATTGGAAGTCGAGGCGCAGCGTTCTCCAGAGCCCAGAATGTCCGGATTCATCCCAAGACACATGCTGCATCCCGACTCTCGCCACTCGAAGCCAGCCTCTTTAAAAATACGATCCAGCCCTTCCTGCTCGGCCTGCCCTTTGATCCGTTGTGATCCGGGCACGACCATGGCGCGTACGGTGGAAGCGACTTTCCTGCCTTTGGCTACGGTAGCCGCCAAGCGAAGATCCTCAATGCGCGAGTTGGTGCAGGACCCGATGAAGACGCGGTCCAGGCAAAGCTCCTGGATCGGAGTTCCTGGCTGCAGTCCCATGTACTTAAGGGCTCGACGAGCTGCATCTTGAGCGTTTTGGTCATCGAAAGCCTCGGGATCCGGGACGGTTCCAGTGACGTCGGTAACCATGGCCGGATTGGTCCCCCAGCTTACCTGGGGTGGCAGGGAGGAAACGTTCAATTCCATACTGCGGTCAAAAGACGCACCAGAATCGGTAGGCAAGGTCTTCCAGTAGTCGACGGCTTCCTGAAAGGTCTTGCCCTGGGGAGCAAATGGGCGACCCTCCAGATAAGCGTAAGTTGTCTCGTCCGGTGCCACCATTCCTGCTCGCGCACCGGCTTCAATGGACATGTTGCAGACCGTCATCCGCTCTTCCATAGAGAAGCGTCGAATCGTTTCTCCGGCGTACTCGATGACGCATCCAGTGGCACCGGCTATGCCGATGGTTCGAATAATGTAAAGGATCACGTCCTTGGCGGTGACACCGTGAAGTAGTTTCCCTTCCAGACGGATCTGAAAAGTCTGAGCCGGCCACTGGGGCAGGCATTGTGTGGCCAGGACGTGTTCGACCTCGCTGGTGCCGATACCGAAGGCCAGGGCACCGAAGGCTCCATGAGTCGAAGTGTGGCTGTCACCGCAGACCAGAGTTTTCCCCGGCTGGGTGATCCCCAACTCCGGACCGATGATGTGAACGATTCCCTGATTGGGGTGGCCCAGACCATAGAGTGGGATCCCGAATTCGCGACAGTTTCGCTCCAGCACTTCAATCTGCGCTTTTGAGATTGGGTCCGTGATGGGCCGGGAACGCTCCCAGGTGGGAACGTTGTGATCCGTGGTGGCAAAGGCCAAGTCGGGACGACGTACCTTCCGGCCGGACAGGCGTAGTCCCTGGAAGGCTTGAGGAGAGGTCACCTCATGCACGAGATGAGCGTCGATATAGAGAATGGGGGGTTTCCCAGGCTCCTGGTGGACAATGTGTTCGTCCCAGATTTTCTCGAACAGGGTGTGTGCCGTCATGAAAGGCAGTTAACTGTTCCGGGTTCTGTGTTCTCGAGAAAAAACCATCTACAACTCGGAACCCGGAACCACAGTCTACTCATTCGAGGCGGAGGCTGCTTTCAGGGTTTTCTCCTCCAGGCGCTGTGTTTCATACATGGCCTTGTTGACGGCGTTGAGATAGGCCCGCGCGCTAGCGTCGATGATATCGACGCTAGCCGCTTTCCCTGTGTAGCTCCTGGCCTGGAAGCGGACGTGGACAAAGACTTCCCCAAGGGCATCCTTCCCCTTGCTAACGGCGTTGACAGTGTAGTCGAGCAGCTGTCCCTGAGTGCCGGTGACCTTGTCGATCGCCCTGTAGCATGCATCGATGGGACCGTCTCCAGACGCTGTCTCAACCAAAACCTCGTCTCCCTTTTCCAGTTTGACCACTGCCGAGGAAAGCTCCTGATTCCCACCATCGCAATGGAGGTACTTCAAGCGATAGGTGTCCGGGATCACCTTGATTCCGTCATGGATGATGGTGACCAGGTCTTCGTCGTAAACCTCCTTTTTCTGGTCGGCGAGTTTGGTAAAGAAAAAGTAAGCCCTCTCCAGTTCCTCGCGTGTCAGCTCGTAGCCGAGCTCTTCGTATTTCTTTCTCAGGGCGTGACGTCCACTATGTTTCCCCATGACCAGGGTGGTGCTAGGAATTCCGACTGATTGGGGCGCCATGATTTCGTAGTTGAGGGCGTGTTTCAGGATGCCGTCCTGATGAATTCCCGCTTCGTGAGCAAAAGCATTCTTCCCCACGATGGCCTTGTTGGGCTGCACGAACATGCCTGTGAGGTTGGTCAAAAGCCGGCTCGCCCGATAGATCTCCTCGGTGGAAATGTCGGTGAAGTAGGGAAGCAGGTCCCTGCGTGTGCGCAGGGCCATGACGATCTCTTCCATCGAGGCGTTGCCGGCACGCTCGCCGATTCCATTGAGTGTGCACTCCACCTGACGGCATCCGTTCTCAACACCGGCCAGGGAGTTGGCGACGGCCAGGCCCAGATCATCGTGGCAATGGCAGCTAAAGATTGCCTGCTCGCTGTTGGAGATCTTAGAAAGCAATGTCTTCACGAAGGGACCGAATTCTCCGGGAACCGAATAACCCACCGTATCGGGAATGTTGATGATGTGGGCACCGGCCTCGATGACCGCCTCAAATATTTCCGCCAGATAGTCGATGTCACTACGGGTTGCATCTTCGGCTGAGAACTCAACCTCCTGGCACAGGTCTCGGGCTATTCTCACTGCCTCCACTGCCTGTTCAAGGACCTCAGAACGGGACTTTCGCAGTTTGTGCTCCAGGTGAATATCCGAGGTTGCGATAAAGGTGTGAATACGTGGCTTGTGAGCCCCCTGGATGGCTTCCCAAGCGCGTTCGATGTCTCCGCGAGTGGTCCGGGCCAGCGCGGCGATGCTTGGTTTTCGGATCTGAGCCGCCACTGCCAGCACCGCCTCAAAATCGCCTTGCGAAGCAATCGGGAATCCTGCCTCAATCACGTCCACGTTGAGCTGCTCCAACTGGCGAGCCATCTTCAGCTTTTCCTCGAGATTCATGGAACAGCCAGGAGACTGCTCACCATCCCTCAGAGTAGTGTCGAAGATGTGGACTTTCTCGGCCATGAACCCTCCCGTTTGGGCACAAGCAGTTAATTGTAAACCGTACCAGATTTAGATGTTACCCGTCAACTGACGCTCGGCCCCGGCAGGCCGGAGCCGAGCCGAAATTCTAAACTCTACTCTGCGCCGTCAGACGTTTGGAATTTAGGATTTAGACTTTAGGATTTAGACTTTTATCCTACAATTCTTTGACTCCGCTCTTGGAGAAGAGGAATCCCAGCGCAATGGATCCCAGCAGCACACTGTAAGCCAACAGGGCGAAAGTAGGTGACCATTGAGAGGCAAGATAACCCGCTAGCAGGCTACCCAGAGGCATGCCACCCCGGAAAGAGACCATAAAAATACTCATCACCCGTCCCCGCATTTCCTCCACGGTCGCCAACTGGACTAGAGAAGTGATCGAAGTAAACAATGAGATCAAACAGATGCCGGCCAAAAACAGGACGGCGTAGCTGACCGCAAGGTTCCTGGAAAGGGAAAAGATGGCCAGCAGCAGAGCAAAAATCAACTGCACATGGAGGGTGAATCTTCCCCGTCTTTCCATTCGGGAAACGCCTGCATAGAAGAGCGCACCACTGACGGCACCGGCGCCGGCAATAGACATCATCGTCGAGTAACCGGCTGCACCTGTGTCGAGAATGTCCTTGGCAAAGACCGGAAGCAGGGTCCACAGGGGAAACCCACAAAAGGTGCTGACAAAGCCCAGCACACTGAGTTGCCACAGTGCTCCCTGCTTCTTGATGAAGAAAAATCCTTCTCGCATTCCTTCAACAACCGATTCCTCCGTCTTTGGAGGTGCAAAGGTCGCCTGGATCAGGTAGAGGCTCACGATGACGGCAATGAAGGATGCCCCGTTGACCAGGAAGCAAAAGGCAGCGCCAGCATAGACCAGTGTGAATCTTGCAAGCAGGGGCCCGATGGTACGAGCCAGGTTGAATTGGATGGAGTTGAGAGCAATTGCATTGGGAACATCCTGCCGATCGACCAGTCCGGGAACCAGAGCCTGGTAGGCTGGCCCTCCAAAGGACTGCGCCGTCCCCACCACAAAGGCCAACACCAGAAAATGCCAGACCTGGATCCAGCCAGCGTACACCAGGAAGGCTAGCAGGAAAGCGCAGGTCATTTGCCCGTATTGAGAGCCCAGTAGCAACCTTCGCCGGTCAATCCGATCTGCAAGAACTCCCCCGATCAGAGAAAAGAGAAGAATGGGGATCTGGCTCAAGAATTCGGTCAGGCCCAGATAAAAAGGTGAGTTGGTCAGGGTGAGCACCAACCAGGCTTGAGCCCAAGTCTGCATCCAGGTGCCGGTAGTGGAAGTGAAGGCACCAAACCACATGCGCCGGAAATCCTTATAGTGAAATGCCTGCAGAGTGCGGCGCAACAAGCGGGATCGCCCCTTCGCGATGGAAGAGACCTGGGAAGACGAGACAGGATCAGGATGGCTCATAGTGATTGAGTACCAGATTCCATGAATACGGCATTCTCTGAAGTTCCAGGTTCCAGGTTCCGGTTTGGGGTCCAGTACTTGGTAACTTGGAACCTGGAACAGTATACGGACGAAAGGATACGTCACAATATTCGAAACCGTGTACTTACCCCGGATCATGCATAAACTGTCATCCGGGCTAGGAGCCTGTCCGAGTAATCCGAATATCGACGGGGTGATTGTCTACGATAGTAGGCGATATGGGCAAGAAATTTCGAGAATGGAACGTAGAGCAGAGGTGGCTTTTACCGGCGTCGATTTTGGATTTCGTGGCGGAAGGACACCTGGCGCATTTCGTCCGGGATACGGTGAGAGGATCGCTGGATTTAAGTGAGATCCTGGGGGAATACGAAGAAGAGCGAGGCTACCCGCCTTATCATCCGGTGATGATGACAGCGTTGTTGCTGTATGGGTACTGCCGGGGAGTGTATTCGTCGCGCAGGCTGGCGAAAGGTTGCGAAGAGCGAGTGGACTTCATGGCAGTAACGGGGATGCAGAAGCCGGACTTTCGAACCATAAGTGATTTTCGCAAGCGGCACCTGAAGGCGTTATCGGCACTTTTCGGACAAGTGCTGGGATTGTGTCAGAAGGCGGGTTTGGTGAAGCTGGGGCATGTGGCCTTGGATGGGACGAAAGTGCGAGCCAATGCCAGTAAGCACAAGGCGATGAGCTATCGGCGGATGAAAGCAGCGGAGATCGATTATCAAGCGGTGGTGGAGGAGTGGTTTCGAGAGGCAGAGGCGATTGATGCAGCTGAGGATGAGGAGTATGGAGCGGATCGACGAGGGGATGAATTGCCGGAGTGGGTCAAGGATAAAAAGAAGCGGTTGGAGAAGATCCGAGAAGCGAAGGCAGCGTTAGAAGCAGAAGCTCGAGAGAAGGCAGTGGCTGAGGAGAAGAAAGAATGCAAACCCAAGTATCGAGGAGGTCGTAAAAGGAGGTATCCAAGAGGAGTGCCGAGAGCGCAGGCGCAGCAGAATTTTACCGACCCGGAGAGTCGGATTATGAAGACATCGGAAGGTTTTCAGCAGTGCTATAACGCACAAGCTGCTGTGGATGCCGACAGCCAGGTGATCGTGGCCCAAGGGCTGACGAATGCGGCCACGGATCGTCACCAACTCATCCCTCTGGTGGATGAAATACGACGCCAAACGGGCCGAGATCCCATGGAGATCTCAGCCGACACCGATTACTGCTGGGAAGAGCCTTTGGCAGAGTTGCAAAGGCGAAAGATTCGAGGATATGTTGCCACGGGCAAGGTCAAACACAGTGAAACGGCTCTCCAGCCGCGCATGAAGATCCGGAAGAACGCTGCCTTAGAACAGATGCATCAAAGATTGAAGCGAGCCGGGCGTCGCAGTCGCTACCGGTTACGCAAGCAGACGGTCGAGCCGGTCTTTGGCCAAATCAAATCCGCCCGGGGTTTCCGCCAATTTCTGCTGCGCAGCCTGGAAAAGGTGCAAACCGAGTGGAGTATGCTCTGCACCGCTCACAATCTCTTGAAGTTGGCAACGGCAAACCGCTAAGAGTTGCCCGGGGTGAGTTCAGGCTCAGACACAAGGAGTCGGAAGTAGGAGCGTTAATCGCTAATAACCCGAAAACCGTTACTCGGACAGGCTCCTAGCCCGTATTTCTCACACCCCTCTACTGCATCGGCGTCGCCTTCACCTGAGCGAAGTGAAGAAATGATCCGTCCTGACTGCGTTGCGCTTCTTCGGCCTCCTCGACGTACTGCACGAGTACGCCTGCGGGAGCCTCGGTCGCGCGCCTTGTCCGGCCGACCCTTCCGCCGCGTGACACGAGTGTCTTGACACAAGTGTCTCGTGACGAGCCGTGATGAGAAATGCAGGTCAGGAGGAGAAGAGAAACTCGATCACATCCCCGTCCTGGACCTGGTAGTCCTTACCCTCGCTTCGCACGCGACCCAGTCGATGGAGTTCCTGCATGCTGGGCTGTTGGCAGAGTTCCTCGAAAGAAACCACCTGAGCTCGGATGAAATGACGCTCCATGTCGGAATGGATTTTCCCGGCGGCCTGCAGTGCCCCAGTCCCCTCCACGATTTCCCAGGCCCGGAGTTTTTTATGGGCTATGGTGTAAAAGGTAATCAATCCGAGAAGTCGATAAGCTTTTGGAACGAGAGGGGAAAGGCCTATCTCAGTCATTTCCAGCTCTTCCAGAAACTCCACACGCTCCTGCGGTTCAAGCTGCTGAAGCTCCCACTCGATCTTCGCTGAGGTGACTACTACTTCCGCAGGTGGGCGCACGTGTCGCCTCAGTTCCTGTACGCGAGGGTGGTCTTCTCTGTGATCTTTTTCCGAGAGGTTGGCCACGTACAGAATGGGTTTTCCCGTTAGGAGGCCCAGCGCCCTGAGCTCCAGCTGGGCCTCCCGTTTCAGATCGAGGGTATACAGGGGTCGTCCCGCTTCAAGCTGTTCTCGGTAGAACTGCAGTCGCTCCCGTTCTTTGGCAAATTTTGCTGGCTGCGTCTTCCAGATGCGTTCCTGCTTACTGAAGATTTTATCCAGTACTTCCAGATCGGCCAGGAGCAATTCTGTTTCTACCACTTCGACATCCCTCTCGGGATCAACACTTTCCAGGACGTGAGCCACGTCGGTCTCTCCAAAACAGCGGATTACGTGTAGGAGGGCGTCGACTTGACGGATGTGTCCCAAGAACTGGTTTCCCAATCCCTCTCCCTGGCTTGCTCCCCGGACCAGCCCGGCGATGTCAATGAATTGAATAAAGCAGGGTGTCCATTCGCTGGGATCAAGGATTCGGCGCAGTTCCCCCAGTCGCGAGTCAGGAACCGCCACCACTCCTACATTCTGGTCGACAGTGGTGAATGGATAGTTGGAGACGTTTGCGTGCCCGGAGGTAAGGCTGTTGAACAGCGTAGACTTCCCCACGTTGGGCAGGCCAATGATTCCGACAGACAACACCGCTCCATTGTAATGAATGAATGGCGTCTGAATAAGGGGACGGGGACGAAATAAGGGGACAGTCTACTCTTTCACCTGATTCGGAATGGAGAGGCCAATGGAGATTTAGGTGAAAGAGTAGACTGTCCCCTTATTTTCCCCTTACCTTATTTTCCCCTTATTTCCCTTTCGCGTAGAATAACGAGATGGGCCAGGCGTCTCGGGTTTGTCTGTTGATTCTGTGCGGGTCAACCGCATGGGCCCAGGAAGTCATTCCGCGACCCGACGATATTGCTCGGCAGAAAGAGGTGGTCAAGGAGCCCACCACGGTCCATGTGTCCGCCGGATCTCGAGTGAAGGTACAGCCACGAACTGAGATCTCCGTCACCTTTGCTGAAGTGGTCAAGGAAGGCTCACTTACCTCGCGCGTTCTCTTCGAGGGTCCTCCGGCACCGGAGGGATATCTCGTCGGCTCGCCACCCATTTTTGTAGAGCTTTCGGTCAGCGCGAAACACTCGGGTTCGACCAGCGTCTGCATTCATTACGCTAAAGAGCTGTTTCCTGACCGGGCAGCGGACCTGAGAGTTCTTCGGCGTCAAGAAGAGTCGTGGATCGACAAGACACACACCCTGGACCGGGAAAAGCAGTTGGTTTGTGCCGAAATGGATCGTCTCGGAGTTCTACTCTTGGCTGTCCGCTCCGTGAGAGGGCTGTACGAAGATCTGGCACTGGCTGTACGCCAGCTGCCCAAGGGCGAAATCCAGCAGAGTCTGATCGAGCCCATTTTACAGAGCCGACAAGCAGCGCTGGACGGAAAACAGAAGGCTTTCCAGCAGCACCTGAAAATCTTAAGGAAGCAGCTTGACGGAGCCGCTGCCGATCAACTTTCCGAGCAGTTCCGGGAGTGGATCCAATACTTCCTGAAGAGGATCGAGGAGAGGGTGGGGCAGGCAGGCCCGCAGACTACTCCCTAAGTACTCCCTTCCATAAATACGATGACGTATGTTGGGAGCGCGACGGAGACCAGATCGAGGCGCGACGACGAGTCGATGTGGAGACATCGGCAAGGAGGAGCAACAAAGAGATGGGCCCGTACCGCCCCAACCCTTTGGGCGGATGGGGGTTACGGGCGATCTCTTTGTCGTTCGTCGTCGTCGATGCCTCGGTATCGCCTCCTCCTCTCTTCGCGACCTCACCTCGCAATCCCCATCCGCATACGTTACCGTATTTATGGAAGGGAGTACTAAGTACATCATTCCTTTTTCCCAGAGAAAGAATATTGGCCCACAGCCGATAGGCTCCTGCAATTCCCTCCGGAAGCTGGCGAAAAAAGCTCAGACCCGTGTACAGGTAGGTACCTTTGCCGTAGGAGGCCAGAACCAGCGCACCCCTTTTGGGTTGGTTGTTATGGGGCCAGGGGTCTTGAAGCTCCAGCAGAGGTTGGTATCGCTCGTCCCATTGGCCTAGAAAATAGAGTCCGCGCTCCTGCACCCACCCTGCCCAGTCTTTGTCGGTGATCCGGTTAGGCCAATGGAAGAGGGAGTGATCGGGGAGGACTACCTTCACAGGAGAATCCTCGACGGTAATGCGATCGTGTGGGCGGTTGATTTGCATCGGATAGGGTCCGTACTGATTCTCATGAAACTCGTATTTGTTGTACTGGACTACGAGATGTCCTCCTTCCCGGACATAGCGGAGTAATCGGTGGTTGTTGGCAACAAGATCCCTGCGCTTCAGATAGGCCCTGATCCCGGTCACGATCACATCAAAACGACCTAGATTTCCCGAGGCCAGGTCTTCATCTTCCAGATAGGTAACCGTGGCGCCCAGCTCTTCCGTGGCCGCACCGACCCGGTCCCCAACCCCCATGACATAGCCCACCTGAAGTCCGCTCGGAATGCTGACGTCGATGCCTTTCACGGTGGCCAAGGCCGGATGGTAGAGGTGTCGAGTCTGGATGTGGTGATAGGCGATGGTTTGGAAGCCCTGTTCATAGGTGCCGCCTTCACTCTCGGCGACTGCCCTCAAAGTGAAACCTCCCTGGCCCAAGTCGGAGGGAATATGGATGCGGAATCCTGCACTCCTCTGTTCATTCTCAAAGCGGAAGTTCAATACCTGCTTTGGAGGTTCTATCCTCCAACCGGCTGGAGCTTCAATCCGCACGCTGTAGCTGGCGGGACCGGGAGAGTGGTTCTGTACTGTAGCCCGGAAGTCCTTTGTGACAGAAACCGGAGGGGGGTCTCCTTTCAGGTAGGGTCGACCCACGATACTTAAGGCAGGCCGAAGGGAAACAGAGGCGCTCGGCACAACCTTTACCTCCATGCGGCGCTCCTTTGCTGAATCTGCATCGAACCATCGGTACTGTACCGGCGTCTCAACCCAGGCACCAGTCCCCGACCCCTGGTACTGGGCACGAGCCACCAGAATGGGCGGAGTGACGGGTTCAACTCCTTGAAACCCGGGCCTTACGGCAAACCGGTCAATCCGAGAATTGGCTCGGTACCAGTAGGGCTGGCTATATTGGGCGTCGAGAGGGACTTGAACCTGGAACAGCGCAGACGAAGGGGTCCGCTTCTCCACGAGAATCTTCCAACCGGGTGGTCCCAGAATCTGCAAGTCCTGGACCGTGGCCAGCCCAGGAGGCCGGCTGACGAAGGCGATCTCCACCGGGAATTCCTCCCCCGGGATTACCGAGCCGTCTCTGGTCTCCGTGAGTACAGCCTCAAAATCGATGAAGTGACCCTTTGCTGCAGCCTTGAGAAAATCTTCTTCCTTTTTCCGGAGGAAGAACGAGATCTCCTCATGCCGGGTCGATCGCTGCAGCTTTCGGATCAGCTCGAGTCCCGACATCACTTCGGCTGCTGCAAGCGGGTACTGGGAAAATTGGTAGGCGGACTGAGCTCGACCGATATGTTCTTCGATTGTCCTTAGAGGCCCTTCCGTCTCCGCATCATAGTGGGCCAATCCGGGAAGCGAGACATCGATCCCTTCGAAGAAGTCCTGGTTGAGGTTCTGGGAAGGAACGGTGGCGTCAGCGAGACGATAGAAGAAGGTGGCACATAGAGAAATGGGGAGCAGGAGGTTCATTCCCTGGCTGCGATGACTGCTTAGGGCCCGCGCGCCAAACTCAGCGTAGGTCTCGCCCAGCAGTGGATCGTAGCTTCCCAGATCGACCATGACCCCTGGGCTCTCGGGTCTCCGAGCCCCGGCTTGCCGGATGGACAGCCCTACTCCTCTAGCCTGATAAAGTCGAAGGGGCTGCCAGGGACGTAATCCCTCCTCATGGATCTGCCGTGGATAGGATCTCGGGTCTCCCGCCAATCGAAAAGCCTGGGCAGCCAATCGGGCCGAGGCCTGGTGATGCTGGCCACCGCCCGCACCTTCCGGGTGGAGGGAAACGAGAACATGAGGCCGGAATTGCCGGATGACGCGGACCATGTCGCTGAGAATCTCTTCCTTGCCCCATTTCTTCAGTGTCTCCTCCACACTGAACGAATAGCCGAACTCGTAGGCGCGAGTAAAGAACTGTTCGGCCCCGTCGAAGCGATGGACGGCCATCAGTTCTTCGGTTCTCAAGATCCCGAGGGCTTCAAACAGTTCCGGCCCGATCTCGTTTTGTCCCCCGTCGCCTCGCGTCAGCGTCAGCAGGCCCGTGCGAATGCCCTGACCACGACTGATCTTTGCCAGGACTGCGTTGTTCTCGTCGTCGGGATGGGCCGTGATATAGAGCAGCGCTCCAACGGAGGGCAGTTTTCGCAGGGCCAGTCCAAAGCCGGTGACTCCCTGGTCTTCCTCGATAGGCTGCGGCTGTGCCAGGGCAGCAGAGAAAAGCGCGAAAAGAATGAAACACAAGTGAAGTTCCGAGTTCCGAGTTCCGAGTTCCGAGTCTGACTTCAAGGCAAAACGCTGAACCCGGAACCTGGAACCTGAAACTCTGTTTCGTTTGTTCATTCTCTCGTGTGGACTGATCTCGTCATCCAGCTGAGCAAGCTTCCCACCAGAAGCACGACCACCGCTCCCACCAGATTGTAGTAGAGCCAAGAAATATTTGTGTAGATGCTGACCAGGACAACGGAAATCATGCTGCAGATGAGCCCCCAAAAGGCGCCTCCGCCGCTGGAAAATCTCACCAGAAAGCCCAGCAGAAACACTCCCGCCAGAGAGCCGTAAAAATAGGAGCCGAGACGGTTGACGGCTTCGATGAGGGACCCCAGCTGACCGGCGTACAAGGCGATACCCACGGCAAAAAGCCCCCACCACAGGGTGGCCAGTCGGGAAGCCCGGAGGTAGTGGTTTTCGGAGGCCCCTCGAATCCAGTAACGGCGATAGAAGTCCATGATGGTGGCACTGGAAAGTGCGGTAATCTCGGAGTCCAGAGAAGACATGGCCGCAGCAAAGATGACGGCAATCATCAACCCCAGGATGCCCGTGGGAACGTAGTGGATCAGATAGGTGGGGAAGACATAGTTCACATCATTCGACGTGGCTCCGCGAACCTTCTCCACAAGGTCTTTGGATTCCCGGCGCAAAGTGGACAGCCTTTGGTTATAGGCACGAATCTGCCCATGCCGGATATGAAAATCCTCCCCGCTTTTGCGAGCCTCCAGCAGCTTCAAGGTTGCTTCTTTTCGAGCCTGATGCACGCTCTGATACTCCTGCTGCAAGTCAGTAAACCTGTGCCCATGCTGGCTGGCCTCCAGCTGTTTCTGCTCCGCCGGATTGAAGATCAGGGGAGGACGCTCGAAGTGATAGAAGGCAAAGAGCAGAACCCCAATGGCCAGGATGAAGAACTGCATGGGGACCTTGAGAAAGGCATTGAAGATCAAGGAGAGGCGGCTTTGCTTCAGGGAACGGGCCGTCAGGTAGCGCTGCACTTGGCTCTGGTCGCAGCCGAAGTATCCGAGAGAGAGGAAAAACCCTCCGATTAAGCCCGACCAGAGGGTGTAGTCATTGTTCAGGTCCCAGGAAAGATCGATGCTTCTCCACATCTTCTCAATACCGCCTATGTAGAGAACGTCCTCCATGCTGACCTCCGGCGGCAGTTGCGAGAAGAGGACCAGGAGGGCTACTCCGATCCCCGCCAGAGCCAGCAGCATCTGGAGTACGTCGGTCCAGATGACGGCCACGATTCCCCCCGAAACCGTATAGAGAATGGCCACTCCTCCCATGATCCAGATGGTGATCGTTTCGTCCCATCCCATGATGACCGAGAGCACCACTGCCGGCGCGTACATCACGATTCCCGCGGCCAGACCGCGAGAGCATAGGAAGAGCAAACTGGTGAGGGCACGTGTTCTGGCGTCGAATCTCCGCTCCAGAAACTGATAAGCCGTGTAGATCCTGGCGTGGTAGAAAAAGGGAAGAAACAAGGCACATACCACGACCATGGCCAGAGGCTGCGCAAGGTAGAACTGAATAAACTCCATGCCGTCGTCATAGGCCTGGCCTGTGGTGCCAATGAAAGTGATTGCACTCGCCTGGGTTGCCATGACGGACAGGCCGATGGCCCACCCGGAGAATCTACGGTTGCCTTGCAGGAAGCCTTCTACTCCAACACTCTTTCTTGCGGCGGTAACGCCGAGAAACAGTACGACAGCGAAGTAGAGCCCGAAGATGAGCCAGTCGAGCGCACTCATTGGGCGCTCGTATCGAGGAAAACCGTCATCACATAGAGAAGGAGAGCCAGGATGGCGGTGTAGGCGATCACCGTAAGGTAAAGAGATTTCCAGCTGGAAAAGGGACCTATGCGGGTTTTGTTTTCGTCCATTTGCTCAACCGCGTCCTGCCCCAGCATGCGGTCTAGACGCCACATTTGACAAGCTGGAATTACCTTCCATAACATGGCAGTCGGGCTAAGTACTGTGAAATCAAGCAAACAAAGGCGAGTCGTGGTCGCCATTTCGGGGGCTTCAGCCCCCATTTACGGCGTGCGGTTGATGGAAACGCTCAACGGTCGAGATGACCTGGAAACTCATCTCATCGTCTCGAGAGGCGCCGAGAAAACCATACCGGTGGAAACGGATTGCTCCGTTGCCGACGTCAAGGTGCTTGCCAGTGTGGTTCACGAGCTGGATGACATCGCTGCAAGTATCTCCAGCGGTTCTTTCAAGACCGAAGGCATGGTCATCGCGCCCTGCTCGATGAATACGCTGTCGGCCGTAGCCCACTCGCGCGCGGAGAATCTGATAACGCGCGCCGCGGATGTCACGTTGAAGGAAAGGCGCCGCCTGGTTCTCCTGGTTCGAGAGACTCCTCTTCACCTGGGACACCTTCGCAACATGGTGAGTGCTGCGGAACTAGGCGCTATTATTCTCCCCCCCGTTCCTGCTTTCTACCACCGGCCGAAAAGCATTGATGACATCGTCAATCATACGGTGGGCCGGGTACTGGACCTTTTCGGGCTGGAGCATGAGTTGGTGAAAAGATGGAAAGGGACTGACAACTGACCAGTGACCAGTGACTAGTGACCAGTGACAGAGTGACCAGCTGGCCAGATCTACGCTTCCAGGGACGTGGTGGCAACAAACTGATCGAATTGAGCCTGGACCGATTTCTGGAAGGAGTCCAGGGTCCCCCGTACGTGGTACCGGAAGTCGGTGTGGATTTCTTCATACTGCTGGTGCACGCGAGCAAACAGATCTGCCATCTGGGTTCGTAGTTCGAGGGCACGGTCGCTTTGTGTCTGGGCGAATCTGGAGACCGTGTCCCGGAACGCTTCGAGTTCCCTCTCCAGGTTCTCCTTGAAATCATGTATGGCCATGTGCTGGCGGGTGATCTTCTCGAAATGATATCCCATGACGGCCATACGACCCGCCTCAGGAAACATCCTGGGATGATCCCGAAGTACCCTGGTGAAGAAGCGCACGTAGGCAGGACCCTGCCTGGAGAAAAGTTGTCTACTCAGCGATTTTGCGAAGGCGATGAGCTCAGTTTTTCCTACACTTCGGACACTGTGATCGCTGGGTCTCAGGTGACGGAGCATGGTCAAGCAGCGCTCAAAGTAATTCTTGAGCCCGGGATCGTAGAGGGTTGACAAGACTCGCTTGTATCCCTCCACCAGGATTTTGGGGTCCATCTCGGGAATGAAATTCAGGGTAACACTGTCGTTACTACCCGTGGATTCCTCAAGTAAGCGACCTTCCTCCTGCAGGCGTTTGTACAGGTTGGTGTCCCTGAGAGCGGTTAGCAGTCCCACCATGGCCATTGGGATCCCCGCCCCTTGAATGAACTGAATTTGAGCTTCGAAGCTGTCTTCCCGGTCGCCATCCAGGCCCAGAATAAAGCCTCCCATCACTTCCAAACCCTTTTGCTGAATCGTCCGCACCGCGCTGAGCAGATAGTTGTCCTCTCCCTTCTTTGTGTTCTGAGCCTTTTTTGTCTTCAACAAGGCTTCCGGGTTGGGAGTCTCGATGCCCAGGAAGACCATTGAAAAACCCGACTCCACCATCGAATCCATCAGGGGGTCCAGCCGTGCGAGATTCACGCTGGCTTCCGTGAAAAGAGAGAAGGGGAAGTTCTTCTCTCTCTGCCAGCGGGCGATGTCAGGCAGCAGCCTCATGGCGTCACGCTTGTTTCCGATGAAGTTATCGTCCACCAGGAAGAGAGAGCCGCGCCAGCCCAGGTCGTAAAGCAGATCGAACTCTGCCAGAACCTGCTCATTCGTCTTGGTACGAGGTACTCGCCCGAACAGCTTAGTAATATCGCAAAACTCGCAGTCAAAAGGGCAACCCCGGGAAAACTGCAGGGGCATCGATCCGTAGTCGCGTAAATCGATCAGGTCATATCGAGGCAGCGGCGTGGTCGTCACATCTGGTCTGTTTTCCGCGCGGTAGATCTTCTTGGCCGTGCCATTCTTTAGATCCTGCAGAAACTCGGGCAGAATTTCCTCCACCTCGTCCAGGACGAAATGATCCACGCCCTCGATCTCATCATGGAATGAGGTAGGATGAGGCCCGCCGACGACGATCGGAACCCGGGACCGATTGCATTGCTCGATGACCTCCCTTAAGGAATCACGCTGAACAACCATCGTCGATGTGAAAACCAGGTCCGCCCAGTCCAGATCCGCGTCCGTGAGGGGACGAACGTTCAAGTCCACCACATTGAGTTGATACTCTGGTGGGAACATTCCGGCAACGGTGAGCAGGCCGAGTGGAGGCATACTGGATTTTTTCCCGATAAAATCCAGGGCGAACTTGAATCCCCAATAGGAAGGTGGGAATCCCGGATAGACCAAAAGAGCGTTAGGCATGGTGTGGCTCCAATCTCCCTTTCTTATCTATGGTATACGAGGTGAAAAGAAGGCTGCATTATATCATGCGGTGGAAGCCCCGGGAGACTGTCCCGGGTTTAGTTGAAAGTTGAGAGGCGGTTCGTCCGACCGACTCGTTAGAATCGGGTTGGTCAACAACCTTTTAAGGAGGAACCGCCATGAAGAAATCATATCGAATTGTCACCCGGAAGAACAGTCAGGGGCTGGCTGATTATCTGGCCCAGAACGGGCAACTGTTGCTCCCGATGGTGGAGCTGATCGAAGCCTCCCGGATGGCCATTGACGAGTTGATCGACATCCTGGGGCGAGCGAGCATGGAAGCGGTCTTGCAGCTTTCTGCCCGAAGTGTCGCCGGCGAAAAGCAACAAGGGCGCCCAGGCAAGCAGATCGTTTGGTACGGCACTCAGCCAGGGCGAGTCAGACTTTCGGAGCGGCAAGTGCGGGTTCGAAAGCCACGGCTGCGCAAGAAAGGCCAAGGTCGAGGCGGGGAGGTGGAGATCCCCGCCTATGAGGCGATCAACCGTAACGGGGAGCTGGGCAGCCGCATGCTGGAGATCTTGATGTGCAACGTTTCCACGCGCCACTACAGCCGCGTGATCCCCCAGATGGCCGACACGGCGGGAGTCAGCAAATCGTCCGTGAGCCGTCAGTTCATTGAGCAGAGCGGCCAGCAGCTGGAGCAGCTGGCCGAGCGACACTTTGATGACGTTGAGTTTCTGATCATCTACATCGACGGTCTGGTCTTTGGCGAGCACCACGTGATCTGTGCCGCCGGCGTGGACTCGGAGGGCCAAAAGCACGTGCTGGGGCTGCGGGAAGGGGCCAGTGAAAACGCCGCCACCGCTACCTCCTTGCTGGAAGACCTGGTGGAGCGAGGCCTGGATTCCGGGCGACGCTATCTGTTTGTGATTGACGGCTCCAGGGCCCTGCGATGTGCCATTGACAAGGTCTTTGGCAAGGGCAGTCCGGTGCAGAGATGTCGTCGTCATAAGATTCGCAACGTGTGCGATCGATTGCCGGACGATCTGGCCGAGCAAGTCAAGTCAGTGATGCAGGCTGCTTATCGGCTGCCCTGGGAAGAAGGGAGGGTTCGGCTCAGAAAGCAGGCGGAGTGGCTCGAAGGGCTGCATCCCGATGCGGCAGCTAGCCTGCGAGAAGGTCTGGAAGAGACCTTCACCATCAATCGACTCGAGTTGTCTTCCTCCCTGCGCTTGTGTCTGGCCAGCACCAACCTGATTGAAAGCCCTCACTCTGGCGTGAGGATGCGGACCCGCCGAGTGAGCCGCTGGAAAGATAGCCAGATGGTGCTGCGCTGGGCCGCCTCAGCCTTCCTGGAGACGGAGAAGAACTTCCGGCGCATCCAGGGCTACCAGGACCTCTGGATGCTGAAAGCCAAACTCAGAGACGAGGTTTCTATGGACGCCAAACGAAAGGTGGCTTAAGATCGTGCTCAACCTGAACCGCCCTTCACTTTCAACTGAGTTTGGGGCAGCCTCAAATGCGGGCTAGTCTGCTTAGCCCGAATCGTCCTGTCAATGTGTGCCCGTAGTAAGAATTCGGCTTGTGTTTGAAAAGCTTCTCGCCACAAAATCTGGCAGCCGTGGATTGCGGATTCACTCACCGACGGCCATGCGAGTCGCCTGCAGCGTGGATACCAGAGACTCCTTAGGCACGCTTCGAACAAACGGTCCGGAACGTGTCAATGACTTTGAGACACTTTTTTTGGAGAATTAGTGTAGTTTCAGTTCAGAGTCCTCCTGTTTGGGTCGGTTGATCCAGACCGCCTCGGGTAAGAGCGGAGGCGGCCTCCAAGGCCAGAGCCCGTACCTGGCGTCTGGACTCCGCTCTTTGGTAGTGAACGTCCTGGGGCGTGTGCAGTCCGATTCCGGAGTATCTGTGTTCGGTGTTGTACCAGCGGAAGAACTCCTGGCAGAAAACTCGAGCATCTTTGAATCGAGCCGAATCGGGACGGGAATTCTGGCCGGTGCTTGAGCGTCTTGAACTGGGACTCCGAGTAGGGATTGTCGTCTCGAACATGGGGTCGGGAGTGAGACTTCGCCACCCCCAAGTCGGCTAAGAGCAAAGCCAGCGACTTGGACTTCATGGACGGCCCTCGGTCGGCGTGAAGAGTCAACTGGCCCGAGTCGATCCGTTGCTTGGTGCAGCTTTCCCAGATGAGCGTCCTGGCCAAAGAAGCACTCTCCTGGGTGGCCACCATCCAGCCCACCACGTAGCGGCTGTAGATGTCCAGCACCACGTACAGGTAATAGTAGCTCCACTTGACCGGCCCCTTGAGCTTGCTGATATCCCACGACCAACACTGATTGGGAGCGGTGGCCAAAAGCTCCGGTTTCTGGTAGTGGAGATGCCGGCGTTGGCGGCGCCGCTCTCGCACTTCCCGGCGTTGCTCCAGAATGCGGTACATGGTTCGAATCGAGCACACATAGAGCCCTTCGTCGAGCAATTCGGCCCAGATGGCGGCTGGAGCCTTGTCGATGAAACGTCGGCTGTGAAAACAGATCTACCACTTCCTCTCTTTCCGACGGAGTCAAGCTCCGTGGGGGAGAGGGCCGTGGACGCACCTCTTGCGGAAACCTCCGGCGGCGTTGTTCCCGGTAAAGAGTGGCTCGGGCAACCCCCAAGGCACGGCACGCCCTCACCGTGGGGTGCCATCGGCTCAACTGCAGGGCCTGATCCCTCAACTCTCTTCTCCTTGCTCGCTCCTGGTCAGCGAGATCCCCATCATCTCGGAGGCTTTTTTTTGGATCTCCAGCATGATCTTCGCTTGCTCCAGTTTTCGCTTCAAACGCCGGTTCTCGCGCTGCAATCCTTGAAGCTCCCCGCTGAGAGGATTTTTGGGCTTGGTCTTGCGGCCCCTTTTCTTGGGGGCCAGGGCTTGTAGGATTCCCCCCTCGCGTTGCCAGGCGCCAGGTCTGCAGATTCGACCAGTACAGCCCTTCGCGACGCAGTAAAGCTCCCAGCTCGCCTTCTTGGCAGCGGTCCGCCTGCTCCAAAATCTTTAACTTGTACCGCGCCGAGAAACGACGTCTGGTGGCTCTGGCGGGCACTTCCGGATCGGCGTGCGAACCGGCTGCCCCTCCAGAGGCGCCGTCGATTTGGGAAGCCTCTCCACTACGTTCCGTGGCTTCCCAAATCCTCAACTTCCGGTCTGATCTTGCTTCTGCCATCTCAGTGATCCACTTTCTCGCCCCCTACTCTAATTTACGAGAGAAGAAGTGTCTCACCTATATTGGCACGGAGGGGTCTGATCAGCCAGCCCAAAACCCAAGGGATACGCCGCGACAGCGATATTGCCTGGCATTCCGCGAAGACGCCATCGTCAACCTCCTCCACCCTCCAGTAGGCATACAGACGCCACAAAAAGCCCCTGTCTTCCCCCACCGGCAGTTCCTGCTCCTTCGTCTTGCCGACATCCTTTAGCTCGGCGATCCGGGTGGAATAAGAACGCCCATGCCAACGCTCGTCGCTCAAACGGATAATAACTGGCTTCGTGTTCGGTGTTGAGCACGACCGTGAGCACCTTCTTCCTCACGAACCGAAGGTAACCTCGGACCGTGTCCCCGTTGCGCTCTATCAGCTTCGAATCAACCACCTCCGGGTAGATCTCCTTATGACGGTCAAAGTCTTGGAGGACACGCACCACCACCTCCGCAGTTGCACCCGGGATGAAGACGGCTCCGAGCCAGTCGTGGATCATTCCTCCAGGAATATCCGTCTTCTCTTCGAAGTGATGCAAAACGATCTCTCCTTCGCGGAGCTGCACGCGCATCTGGGAATCTTCGCGGTCAATCCACAGGAAAGGCTGCTCGCCCTGCAGGGACTTCTGCATGATTTTCTCAGCAGCTTTGACATACTTATTGAAAGCCTGAATCGTCTCGGGCTTTAGTTTGGTGGCGTGGGCATAGGCTGACATCGCCCAGGCTACTGAAAGCATCAGCAGACCTGCAAACAGCGCCTGCTTCGCCTGGAATGGTTTCAATTAAGCCGCCATGGCTGTCATTCGATACTCTGTTTGGGGACAGTCCCAAATTTCCCAATTATAGAGGAGCAGAGTAGTTTCGGTCATGGAGATTTCGTATTTGAGATTCAGGAGGGTGTGTAGGGGGCACACGGCCGTGCCCCCTATTGGGGGGAGGGATAGAAGACGTTGAATGGTCCGTCACCTAGTGGATCTCCTTTGCGGCGAGAAGGCCGCTCGCGCCGTGGTGGGCTCCACGACTAAAAAACCACCAGGTAGCCAATGGCGACCCCGCCCAATAGACCCGCCACGGCATTGTGATCCGCAGCGACGGCAAAGGCAGCGGCCAAGAGCAGGGTGACAAAACCCCAATCGCAGCGGCGGATCCATGGAAAGATGCGCTGCATTTGCCGGTTCATCTCCTTGCGGTTGAACCGTGCGGTGAATAGAAGGTGGGCGCGCAGGGTACCATTTACGGCTGCGCAACTCAGTATCCCGAAGAAGAGCAGCAAACTCCAGGGGTCTGAGGTCCATTCCTTGACTTTCCACAAGGCAAAACCCATCAAGCCATAAAGCACCATGACAGAGGTTTGGTGTACCACCCACCAACTGGTGAGAAGGCTCTGCTCGGGCGCTCTCTCCTCACCATACTGCCTCGTCGTCGCGGTCTGCCTTTTCGAGTCGCTCCTCACACCGCTGCGTAGCTGCTCCAGATCGCCAAGCAGTTCTTGAGTCGACTGGTATCGCTCCTCCGGTCTTTTCCGTAAGCATTTTTTGATGATTCGATCCAACTGTGGAGCTTGCCGTGTTCGGCGAGGCACTGGCCCTGGCTCGAACTCCAGGATCCTGGCTATCGTGGAAATGGGTGTCTTACTCTGAAAAGGATTCGAGCCACTCACCAGTTCGTAAAGCAAAATACCGAAGGCAAAGATATCGCAGCGAAAGTCAACACTTTTTCCTTCCAGTTGCTCCGGGGCCATGTAGGGTACGGTCCCAACAGGGGAGCCTTCTATTGTTAGCGTCGTCGTGATTGGTTGTTCCTGACCTTCGGTGGGAGTCACCTGCTTCGCCAATCCAAAATCCGTCACTTTTACGTGACCTTCCGGCGTGAGCATCACGTTAGAGGGCTTGAGATCTCGGTGAACAATCCCTTTCGAATGGGCTTTTTCCAGTGCCTCGGCGATCTCCACGGCCGCTTGCAGGCCTTCTTTGATGGGCAGAGGACCCTCGGCTAACTTGTCCATGAGGTCTGTGCCTTCAACATACTCTAAGGCAATATAGGATTTGTCTTCAGTCTCCCCAGTCTCGTAGATCTTGCAGATATAGGGATGATCTAAGGCCGCAGCTGACTTAGCTTCCCGGAGGAAGCGCTTTCTGGCCGTGAGGTCTTGCCGCATAGAGTCAGGCAAAAACTTCAAGGCGACCTTCCGGTCCAGTAAAGTGTCCTGGGCCAGAAAGACCTCTCCCATGCCGCCTTCACCGAGTTTCTCCAGAATCTTGTAGTGAGAGATGTTCTGCCCAACCATGCTTGCCCCCTCCCGAGTAGCGGGCGTGATTTTTCCTAAATGTCAACCACTCCTCATGAATCTCTTCCAAAACGGCTGAGATGAGACGCATCGCTGACGCTTCATTCGGAAAAATTCCAACCACTCGAGTGCGGCGACGGATCTCTCGGTTCAGATTCTCTACGCAGTTGATGGTTCGGATCCGCCGGTGAGCACTTCGCGGAAACCGATAGACCATGAACCCTTCCACCAGATTCTCTTCCATCCACTCCACGAGCGCCTTGAATTGAAAATCCACAAAGGAAGCGATCATCATGGTCATGGAGATGATTCCGACGATCAACATTAGCTGTCGCGAGCGGCGAATGGTTCCAAAGAGTTGGCCTATGGTTTCCCCGTGCTCCTCTCCCATGGGTGCCCGAGTCGCTTGCACCTCTCCTTCTTTCTGCTTGGCTGTCCAGGTCAGGTTCACGAGCAGAATACAGATGGCCAGAAAGCCGACGCAGAAGAAAAGAAGATTTTCTGTTCGCACCTCAAAGACACGAACGACCAGGCTCGTGACTTCACCGCCTATCGTGGCGCCGATGATTCCACCCAGATTGAGAAGAGGGAACAAGCGTTTTGCCTGGGCCGGGTTAAAGATTTCGTTGGCGAAAAGCCAGAACTGAGAGGTGGCGAGTATGCCGTAGATACTCACCCAGGCATAGAAAACGTAGTATACCCATGGGTGGTCGAGCTGAATCAGCGAGCGAAGGAGCAAAAAGCTCACCATCAGAATCACGGTGGTCATCCCGATCAGCTGCGTTAACTTGAAAGGGCGTGCGCATCGGGCATAAAGCGTGGTTACCGGAACGACGATCAGAGCGATCAGAATGAAGACAAACGGAAGCTGGTCTGATCCCAGTCGGGTCAGGAAGAGACTGTCTCGGGCCGGTTTCAGGAAATAATAGACGACCAGACCAGCTTGGCCATAGCAGTATCAACCTGACCGTTGACGTCTACGGGCACCTCGAACCGGGTGCTAACCGTGAAGCTGTGAATAGATTGCCCACCTTGCACGACTACGGCGACAAACGGCAAAAAGCCCACCAACGGTGATTTTTTTGCCCCAAAATGCACCCTATCTGCACCCCAAGGGTTTCAAGCTACTCATGGGCTTTCCTCACTGCATCCGCAAATACTTGATTATTGAGGAGTTGTCGTGGTGGGCCTAAGTGGATTCGAACCACTGACCTCACGCTTATCAGGCGTGCGCTCTAACCAGCTGAGCTATAGGCCCAGAGCGGCGGGGATTATATCTTAACTCTCCAACCCCTGTCGAACACGGACGGATGGGCACGCCAAGTGCTGCGACAGGCGGTCCAAAGTACACTATCGGAGGGAGAAGCTATGAAAAGTAGCGGCCACCCAGGATTCCCCTGGGGCTTTCCGGTCGGAACGCTACGCCCGTTCCGTTACGGAAAAGCCCAGCAAGTATCGGCGGCGCTGAGAAGTCGGGCCTTTCGGATTTCCACCCTTGTCCTTCTCGCACTCTACCTCTTCATTCGCCCGATCCTCACCGACGTCGCCATACCCTTCACTTCGCCCCCCGCTTCCCAGTCTCATTCCTTCTCCTTTATTGGCTACGGAGATGTTCAAGGCAACTACCAGCGGGGGCATGATTCCCTGGTAGGACGAATGCTCCAGGAGCCTGCCGCACTGGTCTTTCACAGCGGAGACATTTCTCCTGATCAGGGGAGACACTACGAACGGCACTTTTACCCTTCCATCGAAAAACTGGCCAGGCGCATCCCCTTTTTCCCTGCTGCCGGCAACCACGATATCGCCTGGGGAAGTTCATTCAGCCGGCAGGGCTTTCGGAGCTTTTTCAGGGAGACCTTTGCTTATCTGGGCAAGCAGACCAGAAACTCCCACCTGAGGAAAGCAAAGAGCCAGAAGCTCTGGTACAGCCTGGTGTACGGGACCAGTCTCTTCATCGTGATGGACTCGAACTTCTTCATTCACAGCGGGAAGTATCAGCGAACTCATGCCCTGGAACCCTATCGCAACTATGCACGAGAGCTGCTGCTCTGGATCAGGCAACTGCTGAAGGAGGCCAGCCGCGATACTCACATTCAGGCCAAGTTCGTTTTCTTCCATCACTCTCCCTTGGTAACCGAACAAACCCAAACGATACTCTGGTTTGGGGGACACCAGGGCCATCGGCAAATGGTCGTCAGCCAAGTGGTCCCTGGCTCAGATAAAGAGAACCAACTTTATCTGCTGGATCTTTTTCGCTACCACGGTGTAACGGCCGTATTCACAGGCCACGAACACTACTACGAACGCTGGCGTGAGGTCATTCGGGAGAAGGGTCGTCCCGTTTACACCCTGAACTGGGTGGTAAACGGGCTGGGAGGAGTCAAACCTCGCGGCACTCCGGAGTATAGAAAAGATAAAATCGAAAAAATTCTCAACACGGATGATACTTTCCGGCGTTATGTCCAGCGCATTGCCTCATTGAACCCCAACTGGACTGCTGAACTGACTCACGTCTACCCCAATGAGAAGAATCCCGACGGGCGCTTCCACAACTACATGCTGGTGACCGTCGAAGGCGATCGAGTGCGTTTCCAGACCAAGGACATTTCGGGCAATGTCCGAGACTCGGGCATCTTTTAGGTTTGGGGAGACGGGAGATTCATACTGTCCGACGGGAGCGCAGATATTCGATAAAGGGCGGCATCAGGGAGAGGATGACGATCACTGCGATCACCCAATGGAACCTTTCCTTTATGAATGGCAGGTTTCCGAAGTAGTATCCCCCAAGCAAAAAGGAGACGATCCAGATGATGCCGCCCGAAACGTTAAAGATCGCAAACCACCGGTAGCCCATTTTTCCTATGCCGGCGACGAACGGTGCAAAGGTTCGAATGATGGGTATGAAGCGGGCCCAGAAGATAGTCTTCCCTCCATGTTTCTCGTAGAATCTTTGCGTTTGCAAAAGATGTCGTTTGTTGAGCAGGCGTGAATTCTCACGAGTGAATACCTTGGGTCCGACACGGTAACCGATAGAATAGTTCACGGCATCACCCGTTACCGCTGCTGTGCAGAGAAGCAAAGCCAGCACCGGCAACTGTAAAGGGGAGTCCTGCAGCGAGGCCAGGGCACCGACTGCAAAAAGGAGCGAGTCTCCCGGTAGGAAGGGCGTGATCACCAATCCGGTTTCACAAAAGATGATCAGAAACAACACCACGTAGAGCCACGGTCCAAGCGCCACAGCCCAAAGATTCAAGTGCGCGTCGAGGTGAAAAAAGATATCGAAAACTTGTTGAACGAGGGCCAATGTCACTTCTCCAACCGGGCAACACCGGAATTAGTCGACCTATTATAGTATCCTGTCCCAGGAATAACATGACCACCAGGCCCAATCGGGGAGTTTCAATATGAATCGATCCAGTGAAAGTAGGAATGTTCAGCGCCGTATCCCTCTACACACGAAAATCCTGATTGGCCTCATCGTGGGAGCGGCAAGCGGAGGCTTTCTCAGAGCGGTACTGGGGGAAGACTCCCCGATGCTCACCTGGACAGTGGACCAGCTCGCCGATCCCATCGGACAACTCTTCCTGAGGCTGCTTCTGATGATAGTGGTGCCGCTGGTTTTTTCCGCCCTGGTGATTGGCGTGGCAGGGATCGGTGATGTCCGAAAACTGGGGCGGGTAGGCCTGAAATCCTTCGCCTACACACTGGTACTCTCCGCGATTTCTGTTCTCATCGGACTACCCTGGCCAATACGGTCCAACCCGGGACACGGATCGACACCACTACGCGCGACCAATTGATGCCCGTTATTCAACAGATGCAGCTGGAAGTGGCCGACACGATAATGCAGCCGCGACCCTCTGACACCCCTCTCATGAGTGTGGTGAAAACCCTGGTTCCCACCAACCCCATCGAATCAGTGTCCCGTTCCACACCCGATATGCTGGGATTGATGTTTTTTGCGCTGACCTTCGGTCTGGCGTGTTAATGCTCACTGAGAACCGTAGTTTTTTGGACACCCGCCGGTAGTTAACTCAACATCATCCGCACCGCAGGTGCGCGTTTCATCATCCGCGCTTGAAAAGCGCGGGGCCATTTTTTCCCGAACAGTTGGTGTAGTGTCTGGGGGCCAAAGGTGGAAAGGACCTCGACCCTTTGACCGAGAATCGAGGTCCGGTTGTGGCAACCCCGTTACAAGTGGAGAACCACCGCAGACTTCATTGTAGCCTGTCATGATCCTGGGCTGTTGTCCAGTTCCGCCGGGACTGGACTATGGCCGATCCGCTGGTTGTTTTCCGCCTCCGCTCGTGCCGCGCTGCAGGCTGCGGTGCACTGTTTTGGATCTGTCGCCGTTGCGGCCGAGGCCATCGCTATTGCAGTGTGCGCTGTCGGCAACAAGCGCGCCGCCAGCAGTGCCGGGAAGCCAATCGGCGGCATCAACAGTCCCCCGGGGGGCGACTGGATCATCGAGACCGTCAGCGCGCGTATCGGCGGCGGCCGGAGCGCGTGACGGATCAAGGTAGACGCGAGGATCGCATCCTTCGTCAGCATGGCTGCCGTAGCCTCCCTCCAGTTCTCCCTGCCGGGAAAGGAGGGGGAGCCTCGAAAGGAGCGCCATGTCCCATCCCATGGGGAGCGTCCCCGCCGTTTTCGGGTTCGCTGTGTCGTGTGTGGTCGGTCCGGCCACTGGATCCATCTGTTTCGGGAAGGAGGGTGAAGCATGATCGATCGAGAACTGCTCGCCCGAATCCGCCATCTTTTCCATGCCGAACATTGGAAGATCGGGACCATTGCTGATCACTTGGGGCTTCACTGGGAGACCGTGCGCCAGGCTCTCCAGACCGATCGCTTCAATCGCCAGAAGATGGAACGGCCCCGTCTGACCGATCCCTACCTTCCCTTTATCCGAGAGACCCTGGAGCGCTACCCTCGGCTTCGTGTCACGCGTCTGTTCGAGATGCTGCGCGCCCGGGGCTACACGGGCTCGGTCGTGCAGTTGCGGCGCGTGGTGGCCACGCTGCGCCCCACCCCTCGGGAGGCCTTCGCTGCGTCTGCGGACCTTCCCGGGGGAGGCGGGTCAAGCCGACTGGGCGCACTTCGGTAAAGTCCGGGTGGGCCGTGCCGAGCGCATCCTGTCCTGCTTTGTGTTCACCCCCTCCTATTCGCGGGCGCTGTTTCTGGAGTTTTGTTTTGACCAGCAAATGGAAAACTTCCTGCGCGCTCACATCCACGCCTTCGAAGACATCGGTTGTCCACGCACCATCCTGTACGACAACACCAAAAGCGTCGTGTTGGAACGTCGGGGCGAGGCTGTTCACTTTCATCCGCGCCTGTTGGAGCTGGCCGCCCATTATCACTTTGCGCCACGCCCCTGCCACCCCTACCGGGCTTCCGAGAAAGGGCGCGTCGAAAGAGCCATCTCCTATGTGCGCCATTCCTTCTTCGCCGCCCGTCCCTTTAGCACGCTCTCAGACTTCAACCGTCAAGCGCTCCTCTGGCGCGACCAGGTAGCGCATCGTCGGCCCTGGCCCGGCGGCGATGGGCGCACCGTCGAGGAAGTGTGGGAAGAAGAAAAAGCCTTCCTTCTTCCCTTGCCGGCTCATCGCCTGGAAACCGATCTGGTTCTGCCGGTCCGCTCCCGCAAAACCATCTACATCCGTTTTGATTTAAACGACTATTCGATCCCGCCTTCGGCCGTGGGCCGGCCCCTGACACTGGTGGCCTCCGAGCAGACGGTGCGCATTTTGGACGGAAGCACCGAGATCGCCCGCCATCTCCGCTCCTATGACCGCCACGACGTCCGCACCGATCCGGCTCACCAGGAAGCGCTGCTGGCGGAAAAACGCCAGGCGCTGGGGGCCACCCCCAGTGGCCGACTGCTGGCCGCCGTTCCGGAAACGGAAACCTTGCTGGACGAGGCCTTTCAGCGCGGAGAGCCCACCGGCCGCCAGACGGCCAAGCTGGTGGAACTCTTGGATCTCTATGGGGCCGAAGAGCTGCAGGCGGCGGTGCGTGAAGCCCTGCAACGGGGCACCCCGCGCGCCGCCTCGGTGGCCTTTCTGCTGGGCCGGCGCCAGCGCGCTCAGGGGCGAAAGGCGCCTCTACCCATTGAGTTGCGCCAGCGTCCCGAACTGGAGGACCTCTATGTCCAATCCCATAACCCGGAGACCTATGACGAACTGGCTTCCGATGACGACGAATCCTGATCTGATGCAGCTTTTGCACAAGACCGGTCTGGTGACGCTCGCCGGTGAGCTGGAGGATTTTCTGGCCCGCGCCACCAAGGGGCGCTGGTCCCCCCGTCAGATCTTGGAGGAACTGGCTCGTCGGGAGCATGAGGAGCGAGCCCAACGCAGTCTCAAGCGGCGTCTGCGCCTGGCCAAGATCGGCCGCTTCAAGCCGATGGATGACTTTGACTGGAACTGGCCGACCCGGATCGACCGGGAAGTCATTGAGCGCGCCTTTACCCTGGACTTTATCCAGGAAGGCCGCAACCTCGTCTTACTGGGTACCAACGGCCTGGGAAAAACCGTGATCATCAAGAATCTGGCTTACCAGTCCGTCCTGGCCGGCTACTCTGTGCTCTTTCGAACCGCCTCGGAGATTCTCGACGACCTGCAATCGGAGGCGCCGGAACTGCAGCGCCGCAAGCTGAAAAAATACGCGCGCGCGCAGGTGCTCTACCTAGATGAAGTCGGCTGTCTCACCTACGACAGTGAGGCCGCCGACCTGCTCCATGAAATCGTCAACCGGCGCTATGAGTGCCGGTCGCTCGTGCTGACCTCCAACAAAGCCTTTAAGGAGTGGAATAGCGTCTTTCCCCAATCCGGCTGCTTGATTGCGCTTCTGGACCGTCTCACCCACCATGCTGACGTCACTGTGATGGAGGGGCAAAGCTACCGCGTGCGGGAAAGCGAGCAGGAAGCGGCCGCCCGTCGCAAGAAAACAAGATGAGCACTCCCGTCCAGCGTCGCGCTCATATCCAGACCCTCTTGGCGGATTATCTCGAACTTCCCCATACGCCCACTCGAGCACGCCCGCCGGATCGGCGACTCGCCGCTCACTTCTATGACCGCGCTATCCCCCTGGCCACCGTCCAGGATGCCTTCCTGGTGGCGACCAGCCGCCGTCTTTTCCGAGACCCAGCGCTTCCTCGACTTTCTCCCATTCGCTCCCTTTACTACTTCCTCCCCATTGTCGAAGAGTTGCTTCAGTATCCGCTCCCCCACGGTTACGCTCAGTATCTCGAACGCAAACCACGCGCCCATCACAAGCCCAAGGAGGGGCACCCCATGGAAAAACCCGTTGATCGAGGTTCGCCACCCGGCGTGTGTTCAGAAAAGTTCAGATCCTCGTGATCGCTGCCCGCCATCCGGGGTGGTTCCCTTTCGGATGCGGAGAATGGTGCCGTTCGCCGTGGGCAGGACCACCGTGACCACCTGGTGGGTGCTCAGCTGCCGGCGGATCGTCGACCAGGAGGTGTGGATTCTCCTCATCCAGGAAGTACTTTTCGATGGCCAGCAGCAGGTGGTAGGCCAGCACGCAGAGAAAGATGTGCGTCTGGGTACGGTGCTCCAGATGGTGGAAAATGGGACGCTCCATCAGCGGGGTCTTCATATCCCGGAAGGCTCGTTCCACACGCGTCAGCAGAAGGTAGGTGCGCCAGATCTCATCGGCACTCAGATCCTGCCGATCCGTCTTCAGCACGTAGCTGCCGTCGAGCTTCTCCGCCATCGTCTTCTTCTCTGCCCTCTCTTGCCAAACCAGATTCCGCTTCTCCGCGTCGTATTGGATTGCGTAGTAGCGCGCCACACGGGGGTAGCGTTCCTTCAGACGACCGATCGCCTGCTGAATCTTCTCCTCCTGCTTCAGGCGTCCCCGCTCCACCCGGGCCTGGAGCTTCTCCAAGTCGTGGATCAGTCTCTGTTCTTGTTTCTCCCGGATCGCTCGGTCCTTCTCTTCCCGACCTTCGCTGCGGCAAAGAATGTAGATCTCATCGCCTTTCTGGCGCCGTTTGATCTCGACCCGAGTCTTCTTCTGAAACGGATTCCGGGGTGAAGGGATGCGAAGGATCTCTTCCCACTCGTCTTCCTTCTCCAACTCGTCCCACCATTCATTTCGCTCCGACTGCCGCCCCGCCACAATGTAGTGATACTGGCGCTGCCGGATCTGCTCCAGGTTCTCCTCGTACGCCATGCCCCGATCCAGCACCACCGTGGAGCCTACTTTCTGGCCCGTCCGTCTCTCTAACGCATCCAGCATCTGATCCACGGTGGCACGGTCCTGCACGTTTCCGTCAAACACCTCGTGGGCCTTCGGAAACCCCTCCCCATCCAGCACCAGTCCCACCACCACCTGCTTGCAGTCGGGACGCTTATCGCGCGAGTAGCCCCGCTTCGCCTGGGGGTTGGCTTCCGCCTGACCCTCAAAGTAGGTCGACGTCAGGTCGTAGAGATAGACCGTCTCTTGCAGATTGAAAAGCGCTCTCTCCCGCTCCATGAGCTCCCGCTCGATCGGCTCTCGATTCGGATGTAGCCGATCCAGGTTCCGATAGAGCGCATCCTCCTGCAGCGGGCGGAAGTCCTCTCCCAGAATGTCCCCCGCCGCGGTGCCACGGACCCAGTCGGGCATGGCCCGTTCCGAAAGCGGACAGATCAGCCGGTTGAGCGTCATCGCTTCGCTCAACCGGCAGGAGCGCTCCGACAAGCCCGCACGCCTGAGAATCTCGCCCATCCCCAAGCGCCGCCACATCTGATGCCCGACGTGCACGGGCCCGGCTTCCCGGGCCTGCTCCAATTCAATCCGCTCCGCATCGACGGTGACCAGCTCTGCCGCTGGCTCGGGCTCTCGCCGCTGTCGGCCCCGCCCAGCCCTTTCGAGAAGGGTTCGGGTTTTTTCATCGGGAGCTTCCAGCGGAAGCTGGCCGCACAAGGCCGACTCCAGCTTATGCGCCAGGGCCCGCCATTGTTCTCGAGGCGCCGGGGCCAGATTGCCCAGCGAGCAAATCGTTCTTTGGCGCGGTCCCTTGGGGGTCTGAACCGACTCCACCAGCAGGTAGTTCGCGTATTCCTTGCCCTTGTAGATGCGACTGGTTTTTCGGATGTACATTCATCACTACATATACCATATAAACCTGACATATCCAGTTCTATACTTAGTCATATTAGTCACTATTTGGCCAATCCAGAAAGACGCTCGCTGAAAACAAACGACTTGCCGACGCCGAGCAGGCAAAATAGGTGAAAATCCCTCAGCGGACCGCGGAAGTTAGGCTAGCAGCCCGCGAGTATCCGCAGAGATCTGTGTAATCCGTGGTCTGAATTTCGGTATTTGAATCTGTTTCTTGCTTCGTGCTTCGGATTCCGAATTTGGCTCCAAAACCTCGCTCTCACTCTTGCTAAAGTTCCAGTTTCCCCTTGTACACCATATCCTTCAGCTTGAACTTTCGTTTCACTTTCAGGGAGCCGATCTTGGTAACAAATTCTACCTTCTTGTCCGCAAGTGTAATCTCGTGTCTGTCCTTCTGCTCCCGCAAAAACACCACGTAGATTTCCACTCCCGCGCGCCAGGGCCCAGCTCGGACGTCGACGACGTCCGACCGCTTCCGTGGGATAACAACGGCGTCCGCCGAAATCGGTTCTCGCCCCTTGATCTTGAGAAAAGACTTCGACTTCAAGCGCTCTCTCACCCACTTTAAACGATCGGGATCGCCGGGAAACATGCGGGCCGGCAGACCGGAGATGCCGATGATGTAAAACCCATCTCCATGAACATTCCAACCCTGTTTCACCCCGGGTCGGAGGGCCGCCCAACGATCGATAGCGTGCTGGACGGGCAGAACATACCAGCGGACGGTCAAGGGTAGAACAAAAGTGTCATTACCAAAATCTACCGGGAGCTGACGTGGCCCGGGCCTTGTCTGGGGCGAATAGCGGCTGGGAGGTTTCGCAGTCCCATCTTCATCGTTGGGACCTCTTTCGTGCTCATAGGGCAAGTAACCAGTTTCGTTCGATCTGGGGTTGTTCCTTTTTCCGTCCGGATCAGGCAGCAGTCTCTCACGATCGCTATTCCCAAGATCTCTTTCAAGAAACTTCAGGTTCTGGAGTCTGAATTTCACACGGTGGGCCCAGGGAGACCTGTGCATCATGCGAATGGCCTCCTTTTCGGTCCATTCGGTGAATCCCTTCTTCTCCCAAAACTTGTCGGCCCAAAGAACGGTCGTTCCGAGGAGCAAGGTGGAAAGAATGATCACAAAATTTCTTTTTCATACTTCCTTTCCTTCCTTTTTCTAGCCCGGATTATGCATCAGGTGTCGTAGCGGTGAAAGCGCCGGCCTGACCAGGCGTCGCGACCGAGGCCTCCCGCAGGCGTACTCGTGCAGTACGTCGAGAAGGCCGACAGAGCGCAACGAATCGGAAGGTAGTCCCCTCCTCCGGAGGGGTGCCGCGAAGCGGCGGGGTAGTCCCCTCTTGAGAGGGGTGTCCGCCGGAGGCGGACGGGGTGTGTTCCGGGCATTCTCCGAAGCAGTAGACACTCTATGCATGATCCGGGCTAGTTTGACATGGTCGAAGGAAACGATCCAGTCTTAGTTGATCCAGTCCGGCTGATGTTCACCCTTCCGCCAGGATCTCGATCATCTCCGCCAGCGTTCGGTCTTTGTCCCGCGTCTCACCTGTTTCATCCGCCAGTGCGCTTTTTCCGACGAAGCGGTAGACGTCTGCTGCCCCTTGGTAGGTCTTGGGTGTCAACCCGAGATCTCGAAACGTCTTCGCAATCTCCTCCATCTCACCAACCCATCGTCGTGCCTTGGTCGGCACCTCCGGCAACCTTTGTTTCAGTGAGGCGTAAGGCTCCGTTTGGCTCAGCTGGAACTCCTCCACCAGCATCTCGTAGAGCCCCATTCGTCTGGCAGCTACCAGAAGCTCCATCGATAGCGCGGCCGTCCCCTTCGTCAGTGCAGCATAGGTCATCTTCAGTCCAGATGCCTGACCGATTTTTGTCCCGACTACGCGAACGTCCAGCCCGTATGAGCCCAGCACTTCAAACTCCTGGACATCTGTCCCTGAGGTATAAAACCGCGTGGTTCCTTCCCGGTTGGGGGGCGGACCGATAATCCCGGCATCCGCAAACCGGCTCCCGGTCTTTCGAATCATCTCACCGATAGACTGCGCAGTGGCAGGCGCAATGGCGTTACAGTCCACATACCCGACCTGCTCACCAGTCTGGTTCAGAGCCTGAGCCACAGTCCTGGCAACCTTCTCTGCTTGAGCCGGCTCCAGAATCGAGAGGATCAGATCCACACGGCGAACAAGCTGCCCGTAGGTCGGTATCTCCTCAATTCCTGCCTTCTTCGCCCGCACCCGTGTCCTCTCGCTGCGACCCTCCAGACAGGTCAGCACAGGCATTCCGTGATCCTGAAGCACCCGGCCCACGACGTGCCCCATATCGCCCGGGCTCAACAGCCCCACCGCTCGCAACGCCATCCCTTTGCCTCCTTTCAGAATGCTGCTGTTCGCGGCGCCAAGGTCCAGGTTAGGGTCTTCGTCGTAAAAAAAATCAGGAGCCGAGCGTGGTCCCGTCACTCCGTGACGGGAAAATTTGCCGCGAACGGAGTCGCGGCCTACAACTCACCTCACCGTGATGTGCCGCGCTTCAATCACTGCCCTCGCTTTGTCCTGCCACTTCTGCCATCCTTTCTCCCATTTGTTCGCGACACTTGCCTGGGATTCTCCGGGAATCACAATGCGTCGGGATAGTACGAAACAGGAGTCCCGATCGGTCGCTGCCAAGTTGTGAGTTCAAGACTCTCTCGCGGTGAACCCGGAGCCAGCGTGGCCAGAGCCGCTGTGCACAATAGCCAAATTCTTGCTTTTCCTGTCACGTTGGACCTAAGTACTAAGCGGCGGACTGGGACAGTCCCTTCTCTACAACCTTCCGGGTAGAGTGAAGTGCGCGCTGGGCAACGGCACGCAAATCGGAGGCATAGTCGGCACCGCGAATACATTCCACGTGCCAGTAACTGTTGAATCCCTTCTGGGCCAACGTCTGCACCAACTCAACAAGGGGCAGTTCTCCCTCGCCGGGCATTTTCCGGTTAAAATCAAGGGAAGGATCGCTCAAATCTGCCGGACCGTCTGACAGGTGGACTCCCAGGATCATTTCCAGCGGCAACGCTTCCAAATCCTTCAGAGTCGAAGGCCCGGCGAAGAAGTGATAGGTGTCAATGGCAATTCCCGCATTCTTCGCACCTGAAAGCTCCACCACTTCCCAAGCCACATTCACGCTGTTGATCCGGGGCGACGGGCCCATGAACTCAAGGGCGAGCGTCATTCCAAACTGCTCCGCATAATCGTAAATCTCTCGAAAAGCAGTAGCTGCCTCCCGCAGATTTCCGGAATCGAAAGGGCCAACTAAGGTGGGACCCTGGCATCCAGCCGCATGCGCCAGGTCCAGAGAGGATTTTGCCAGGGAAAGGGCATTCTTCTTCTGATCTCCTTTGCCAAAAGCCCAGCCTTCCGGCATGAACGTATAGGCCGTCCAAGGAAAATTGAGCTGATCAGAAATCGCCTTGAGCCGCGACAAGTCGCCTCGCTCCTGATAAAAGGCCACCAGATCCCACCAGGCAGTACCCACTCCATGGTAACCAATCTCCTTCATGAGACGAACCTTTTTCTCGAGAGGACTGGGAGTGGGGGTGTCACCTTGCATGATCCAGGGAAAGTACCAACCGGCGACTCGGTGGTCCAAGATAGAGAACGTCGGTTTCGTCATGAGCCGTTTCCTCGGCAAGATCATATCTTTTCTGAATTTCCTAGTTTAAGGTCTTGACAAGCAGCTTCCGTTGTGAGAGAATCGTTTTATGGAAGAAACGGTTAACTACAACGAAAGGCTACTTGTCACATGAACATTGTACAGATTTTCGAGAAATTTCCAACTCAACAAGACTGCATCGGGCACCTTGAGCGCAAACGCTGGGGTTCGATTCCGCTTTGCCCCTACTGCGGGTCGGATCAGACAGCGAAATCCGCTCACCGCCGACGCTGTTATGCCTGCAAGACCTCTTTCAGTGTCACAGTAGGGACGATCTTTCACCACACCCACCTTCCGCTTCAGAAGTGGTTCCTGGCAATCATTCTCATGCTGAACGCTAAGAAGGGAGTATCTGCGCTTCAGCTTTCCCGCGATTTGAAGGTGAACAAGAACACGGCGTGGAGGATCTGCATGGAGATCCGCAAGGCCATGACGCAGGCCAGCCAGCGCAAACTGCTCACCGGCGTCATCGAAATGGATGAAACCTACATCGGAGGAAAGCCCAGAAAGGGAAACTATTCTCCCGATGATCCCCCAAAGCGAGGTCGAGGAACCAAGAAAGCTCCGGTTGTTGGGGCAGTAGAGCGTGGCGGACGGGTGACTGCAAAAGCCGTTACCAAAGACAAACTTAAAGGCAAGCACTTGAAAGCCTTTGTCCGAGACCGGGTGGACACGGGACGATCTAGCCTGATTACCGATGAGTACAAGGTTACTCGGGAATGTCCAGGATTCTCCCTCACGCCGTCATCAAGCACCAGGACTGGTATGTGGTCGATGATATCCACACCAACACAATTGAGGGTTTCTGGGCGCTCCTGAAGCGAGGGATGTTCGGACAGTTCCACAGCGTCAGCCGCCGCCACTTGCAGCGGTACGTGGACGAGTTCTGCTACCGCTATAACTTGAGGGGCATTGAGCCCGATAACGTTTTCGACTACACCATTGATCGGTGTCTGAGGGTGAGAATATGAAGAAACAACAACCGCTTAAGGTGATCGCTGGAACACCGGATCGTCCTTTAGTGATCGGCGACATTGAGATTCCCTGCTATGTTTTGGAGGATGAAACACGAGTCTTAGCTCAGGGAGGGTTTTTACAAGCGATAGGACGATCGCGGACTCCGAAGGCTGGTACTGGCGGACTATCTAGTGTCGACAAACTCCCTTTTTTTATCAGTGCTTCTCAACTAACTCCCTTTATTTCCAGTGAGTTAGTTTTGTCGACAACTCCAATTATTTTCCGATTGGGGAAAGGGATGAAGGTCGTCGGGTACAACGCCAAATTGCTCCCAGAAGTCTGCAATGTGTACCTGAAAGCACGAGATGCTAACGCACTTCTTACGTCGCAAATCCACATTGCTGAACGGGCACAAATTCTCATAAGAGGATTGGCAACTGTCGGCATTATTGCCCTCGTAGATGAGGCTACTGGCTACCAACAGATCAGAGAACAACGCGCCTTAGCCACGATTCTTGAAAAGTTTATCGCTAAGGAGCTTCAACCATGGACTAAGACATTTCCCTACGAGTTCTACAAGCAAATCTTCCGTCTGAAGGGGTGGCCTGATCCGCACGGAGTCAAACGCCCATCCGTGATCGGGCACTACACAAACGATTTTGTCTATGATCGCCTTGCCCCTGGCGTGTTGGAAGAATTGAAGCGGCTAAGCCCAAAAACGCCGAAAGGATACCGCCGCTACAAGCTCTTTCAATGGTTCACGCCAAATTTGGGCCACCCTAAACTCAAAGAACACCTCGCCGCCGTTACCGCGCTGATGAGGGCTGCCCCAAATTGGGAATACTTCAAGAGAAGCCTCGTCCGAGCCTTTCCAAAGACAAAGGAGCAAATTCCTTTTGGTGTAAATGAGGATTGATCCGCTTGAAGATGAGTAAACCCAACTTCAAATCCCACACCATGTGGACGGGCGATAACCTGCCCGTCATGAGGGGCCTAAACTCCGAGAGCGTGGACCTGATCTATCTGGACCCGCCTTTCAACTCCAACCGAAACTATGCAGCACCAATCGGCTCTGAGGCGGCTGGAGCGGCCTTCAAGGACACCTGGACTCTGGACGATGTGGATGTGGCTTGGCACGGCGAGATAGCCGAGCAAAACCCGGCTGTGTACTCAGTGATACAGTCGTCTGGAGAGGCGCACGGGTCCAGTGTGAAATCCTATCTGATCATGATGGCCGTCCGGTTGCTTGAAATGCTCCGGGTCTTGAAGGAGACAGGATCTATCTATCTCCATTGTGACCCCACGGCTAGCCACTACCTGAAGTTGCTTATGGATGCGGTATTTTCTCGTAGTAACTTTCGCAGTGAGATTGTGTGGAGGAGAGTCAATCCGACAGGTCGTGGCACGAAGAGATTTGCAAACAACATAGATCAAATCCTGTACTACATTAAGGGTGATTCGTTCACGTGGAATCAGCCCTATCGTCCACACGGAAAAGAATACCTAGACAAGTTCTATCGTTACTTTGATTCGGATGGCCGCCGATATCGGTTAGGCGATCTCAAGGGTGCTGGGATGAGGACTGGGAGTTCTGGTCTACCGTGGAAAGGCGTTAATCCTGGCCAAACGGGGAGTCATTGGGCCATACCTAATTGAGAGTTGCCCGATGAAATACGCAACAAGTCATCCCAAAAGAAGCTGGAATACTTGGACGGCATTGGACGTATTTACTGGCCTCCTAAAGGTTCGGTTCCTGCATACAAACGCTATCTTGACGAGATGCCTGGAACAGCTATCGATACGCTGTGGTATGACATCGGGAATCTTCAGGCTCAATCAAAGGAGCGCGTCGGCTACCCGACCCAAAAGCCCCTTGCTTTGCTGGACCGGATCATCAAAGCGAGTAGTAACGAAGGTGATATGGTGCTAGACCCGTTCGCCGGGTGCGCCACAGCTTGCGTTGCCGCCGAACGTCTGGGCCGTCAGTGGGTAGGCATCGACATATCTGAGAAAGCATCCGATCTCGTTCAGGTTCGCATTCGCAGAGAAATCGACCTGTTCCACAACTTCAAACCGATCCGCCGATCCGATATTCCAAAGCGGACGGATCAGGGCAAAATTCCTCACTACAGGACTCACAAGCATCAGCTATTCGGCAAGCAGAAAGGGCTTTGTGGGGGTTGTAAGGTTGCCTTTCCATTTCGAAATTTCACCACTGATCACATCGTTCCTCAGAGCGGGGGCGGTAGTGACCACCTGGAGAATCTGCAACTGCTTTGCGGGGCCTGCAACAGCCTGAAGGGGGACAGGGATCAAGCGTATCTGATCTCTAACCTCAAGATCTTAAACTAGGAAATTCCGTATCTTTTTGAGAAGCAGAGTCAAGAGATGGAAAACTTGGCCGAGAATGAGAACTCTGGCGCCGGATGCGGCAGCGCGTCGGCTTCCTGCCCAGCCGCCGGGACGGCAGCGCTACGAACACTTAAAACTGGGAGGGGGATCTAGGCAGAAAAAATTGAAACGGGCCAGCCAGCCCGGCTCAATTGAAGTACGGTTGGTGGTGGAAGAAACGGTTGAGCCGGGCCACAGCCGACCCGGCTCAACCGAAAAGAACAACAGCTAGAAGACGATCCGGAATCCAAGCTGGATCTGTCGACTGCCACTCTTACCGGTAATCTGCCCAAATCCACCCGCACCCAGATTCGTTCCGGGTTGGTTCCAGTTTGCGTGGTTGAAGGCATTGAGCAGATCGATACGAGCTTCCGCGTCGAGGCTCTCGGTTATGCGAAAGATCTTGTGTATGGCGATGTCCACATTCCAAGCACCGGGTCCCTGCACGATTGATCGCCCGGCAGTCCCAAAGGTATAGGGAGTGGGCGCCGTAACGGCGTCGGTATTGAACCAGCGAGCCAGTGTGCGCGACTCTTTGCCCAAATTCGGATTTCCCACCAGGTTCACTCCCTGATTGCCCATGGTAAACCCGTTGGTCGTATTGGTGAAGTAGTTCACATCCAGGTAGGCCCCCGACTGCCAGCGGACGATGCCGGAGGTGATCCAACCACCCAGAATGCCTGCCGTTGGCCCACTGTTCAGCCAGCGTCGGCCCGGACCCCAGGGCAGGTCATAAACCATACTGTGCACGGTCCGAAACTGAACGTCGTACATCTGCTTTTCGCCATGGTTGTAGGCGTCCCGGAGAGTTTTACTTCCACTGCCCGCAGGCGAGTGGTTGAAGTCACCCGCCGTAGCCAGGCCCTTTTGAAAGATGTAGGTGGAAAGAAAACTCAGGCCGTAGGAGTAACGCTTTTCTGCCCTCAGTTTCGCTGCATGCCAGCTGGAAGTGCCACCGGTCCACAGGGCATTTTGCACGTTTCCATACTGGGGGAAGGGCCGCGCCAGCTGGCCGACTCCAGGTCCGAAGTTGGAGGGATGAACCTGGTTCCACTGGATGCCGCTCAGATTGTGACGAGCTTCCATTGCAAGGTAGGACACTTCCAACACGATGTCAGAGGGGATCTCCTGCTGAATGGAAAAATTCCACTGCAGGGCATACTCTTGGCGAAAATCGGGCTGAAAGGCAAAATACGGATTGTGGAGCGTAGGCTCTCCGATTGGGACCGCGCCAAATCCTGCTCCCGGTATCTGTTCGGGTGGATCCGGGAATCCGTCTTTCAAGAGGAACGGTGCCGTGATGCCATTATCCGGTGAGGTAAAGTCGGCGGTGATGGTCCCGGGGAGACCGTCGGCCGGGGAGTCCCAGTTACCAAATTGACCTCCGATGGGGAGGGTAAAGAAGATCCCTGCACCGGCGCGGATCACAGTCCCAGTGCCGGCGCCTGCCGGCTGCCAGGCAAAACCGAGGCGCGGCATCCAGTGGTTCAGCTCGACTCTGTTAAACCCTGAGAAGTCATTCATACCTTCGTAACGATAGGAGATGGAACCAAGGCAGTTGCACACCGGATTCATCCTGTCCGGATCGAAACTGGACATATAATTCTCATCCGTGGCGGACAAGGTAGTCCTCATGGGAGTGTCGACTTCCCATCGCAGACCTATGTTGAAGGTGAAGTTGTCTTTCACCTTCCAGGCATCGTTGATGTAGAGCGCGTACCACCCCTGCGGGAAGTTTCGGATGGGTGTGTCCTTGAGACGGGCGGTCATGGGAAAGCCTACCAACAGGGAGGCGAAAGCGTTTCCGGGATTGGCTGCGTCACCCGGCTGTCCCGTGGGCTGGGCGCCGAAGCCCAACTCGCCCGAGGGTGAGGGATGGTAATCGTTTTGATTCCGTGTCCACAGCATCTCCACCCCAAACTTGAGGCCATGGTTCCCCTGGAAGGTAGAAAATCTCTGGGCAACAGACCAGCCCTTGTAATCGGACTGGGTGGCGTTATTGGACCAGTTCTGGCCTCCCAGGCTCTGGTATCCGGCAACCGACACCCAGGGGAAGTGGTCTCCGCCGCCTTCCGGCTGGAGCGTTCCCTTAAGGCCCAACTGGTCCGGGTAGCCCTGACCCCAGGAGGGGTTCAGCGTAAGCCAGCCTCGATCGTTCAGGGAGAAGGAGCTTTCGTACACCCACAGTGGGTTGGGAGTATGAGTGTGAACGACTTGCACGACAACGGAAGGAGAACCCCAGTAGTGCCACTCACCATCCGTGCCGGGAGGACCAAAAAAGGGCGTCTGATCCAGCCAATAATCTCCCTTGGTAAAGGAGAACATCGACACGTTCTTTTCGCTCCAACTGTGGTCTACTCGAAAGTTCGCTTGTGGAAAATTCTGCACTCTCGGGGCATTCACCTGATAGTTTGACGCTCTACCCGGTTGATTCGGAGTCGGATAAAAGCTTCCAATCGCCGCTCCCACCGGGTCCATCCGGTCCGCCGGGATGATGTTGCCGGGAAAGGGGTCACGGATGGTCTGGATCGGATTGTTGGGATCTGGACGGCTGGTGGCCGGATCGAAGATCGTAAAGGGGCTCTCCGAGAAATCTCCTGCCTGTTCGAGTGCGGTGGGAACGGTCATGAACCTGGTGCCCGACTGGACTAATCGTCGGTACTGCCACCCACCAAAGAAGTGAGTCTTGTCTTTCACGATCGGTCCACCCAGTGTAAACCCGCCGTCGTTTTGCCAGAATTCGGGATTAGTTGAGGCTCCCCATGGTTTGGCGTTCAAGCCGGTGTCCCGCCGGTAGAAGTAAACGCTGCCGTGGAAGTCATTGGTGCCCGACTTGGTGACCAGGGAAACGTTCCCATCACCTTTGAACTCGGCGGAAAAACTGTTCTCGATGATGCGAAACTCTTTGACGATGTCGGTGGACAGGTAATAGAAGTCCAGCGGAGTGGCATCTCCACGCCCCTGCTGGTGAGTGCCGTTGATGTACAAACCGGTGTGGTGTCTTTTGCCCCCGGCAAGGGAAGGCCATGGGCCACCCTGCGCGTTGGCGGCATCAAGAGTAATCAATTCAAAGGTAAGGCGATTGCTGACCGGCAAACGCTGCATCGGCCGCTCCGTGATCACCTGTTCCTGGTCCCCAGTTTCCGTTTTCAGCAAAGGGGCGGTTCCGGTCACGGTGACCTGTTCGGTCACTTCTCCCACCTCCAGGGTGAAATCAGTGCGGCCCGTATCGCCTATCGCGAGAAGTAATGCCTCACGGACGCCGGTTTTAAAACCGGGCAACGAGGCTTCCACACGATAAGGTCCGGGAATCAGACCTGTGACGTTATAACGCCCCACGTCGTTGGTGACGGCAAGCGTCCTAACGCCCGTTTCTTCGTTGGTGACGGTAATCTCGGCTCCCGGGATCACCGCCCCCTGAGCGTCGGTCACAATCCCCGTCATCTCCACCATGCGGCCTTGAGCCGGCACGTAAACGGAGGCCACGAGGACCATGAGCCCGACGATGAGCAGTTTTTTGGTTAAGGAATCCATATTCACCTCCTAAATAGTGTATGGACAATAGTGCATGGGCGTTGAGGGTTCAAGATATTCAGAATAGGGGCTAAGTTATCGTTCTTTTCTTTAAAAAGCAACGGCTTTCTCGCAAAACCTCTATTTCTCGAGATTCTGAAGCAATTCTTGTACCAAGATCGTTGAATCTGCCGGCACATTGAATTATCTAATTGAAAAATAGAAAGTTATCCCGGTCATATTTTCTCGCGTCTTCGAGGAGAGGGGGGGGGAGATCCATTTTTTTGGAAGAAAAAAGGCGTCACACCTCATTATGAGTGTCGGTATCCTCCCTTTATCCTTTTTGTGATCAATAATTTAACCCAGTTTTACCGAGTTTCAGTTTTTTGAACTAACGTCCAGATCACCGATCGGTTGGTTGTAAAGGATAGCCCCCTTCCCGGGGATCGAAGTAACGGTCCCCATCCACGTCGACAAAAATGGGATTGGTGAAGGAAAAGGAGCTGAACTGCTCGAAAGGCTTCCTCCAGCGCTTCTCCGAAGAGGCCAGAATCAGGTACCAGGAGTCGGCCTCCGGTTGCACCACGAGCTCGGTGCTGAATTGCCAGACAGCGCCCTCCTCCGCGGGAGGCTCTACTGAGTAGGACTGGATCACCTGTCCGTTGCTGACGACCTCCACCCGCTCCAGCGGAATCCAGTTCGGAGACTGAACCTCGATGCCCAATAACACGGTTCCATCCTGATCCGTGACCAGGGATCCAACCGGGGCGCCGTTTCCGGTAAAACGGATGAAGGGGCCGCCAGACGAGGTCACCGCATGCTTTTTCACGGCTGTAACTACTTCTGTGGGGTCAATCTCCCAGGGGTTGTCGGACGCCGAGAGCACATAGTTACGGGGATAGGCGGGCAGTTGTTTGGGGTAGTGGTGGGCGTCCGAGTTGGCGACCCCGGTCATCAGAATGCCCCGGTTCAACAGGCGGTACCAATCCTGCAGTTTCTGCTCCACCAGCTGGGTTCTCCCGATGCGATCGTCCTTGTAATCAGTCCCGGCGTTGAAAATTTCCAAGGAGTCGAATCCGGTCTCGAAGAAGGGGTAGTCAAAGTCCCCTGTTTCCGCATTCAATCGCTCCTCAAAATAGCCGCTGCTGGGCCCGCCTCTCTCAGGCCCCGATTCCCATCGGCGAGGGTGGTCGATCTGCACGACCTGCTCGCCGGGCTCCTCGCGGAGGGTGCGCAGAAACTCGCGCGGCGTGCGGATGGCGTGGCGGTACTCCCGGCTTCGCCAGCGGTCCAGCTGCAGGGGAAAGCTGTTGAAGTGTCCGAACTCGGTGTCAATCTCCGATCCCACCATCGAATGCATGTACCGTCCCAGTCCCAGCTCTTCGATGAAGGGGGAGTAGTCCTTGAGGACGTTGTGATCGGTGGCGGTCAACAATTCCAGGCCTTCGGCTGCCGAGACGATGGCCCCGTCCTGCATGGCGAACTGCAGGTGCAAGTGAAAGTCCGAAGAGATAAAGCCGGATGTGTCGATGACCCGTTCCAGCTGGACGCGCAAGTGCGTCGTCTTCCCCTCTCGGATCTGGATCTGATGCTCGGCCAGCGAGTATTCGGTGCCTCGCGAGATGTAGACGTCGTATTCCCCGACCGGCAGGGTCCGGACCTCGAACCCGGAAGCCGAGACCAGGAAATTCTCGAAGCGACCGACGGTTGGTTTTTCGTCCCGGCCGTCCCGGTAGGCGAAATAGAGGCGAGCCGGTAAAGGCAGGTGGGTGGCCGCCTCGATGATCTCGAAGACCAACTCCCCCACCGGTTCCCCGGTTCCCAAAACGAAGGCTCGATCCATCTCGGCGCCCGAAGCCACCTTTGCCGTGGTCGTCTCGCCATCGCCCAGCAGCAAAAACACCACCAGGCAAGCCGTCAGAAAACCGGCCCTCAAGAAAATACCAGACAGTTTTCGGTTCTCCATGGTTCCCCTCAGTCGTTCAAAACCCAATTCTTAAATGATGCAGATACGCCCCCTGGGAAACTCCTCGAAGCCGACGCTACAGGGCTCTATGGCGTTAGGAGAGTGGAGAAATACAGGCTAAATCAGCTCGCGGACGGGCTGGCCCATCTTGTCGTCCAGCGAGTTTGCGATATAGAGGGGGCGACCCGTGGGATGGATATAGGTTTTGGTCCAGTCGATTCCCAGAGCTTTGTAAATAGTGGCAAAAACATCTCCCACCGTGACCATCCGTTCCGCCACCTGGGCTCCTCGTTCGTCGCTGACACCCACCACCTGACCTCCCTGGATTCCGCCGCCGGCCATCAGCAAAGACCAGCAGTCGGGCCAGTGGTCGCGGCCGACCTGGGCATTGATGTGAACGGTGCGGCCAAACTCACCCAGGGCAATCACCACCGTGGATTCCAGCATTCCCCTTTGATCCAGGTCCTCCAGCAGCGCGGAGAGCGACCGGTCCAGGAGGGGCGCTAATGTGTCACGAAGCCGCTCGTCGTTCTTCCCATGAGTGTCCCATTCCCCATGCTTGTAGCCTGCTGCAGTCACGAACCGGCATCCCGCCTCCACCAGCCGCCGTGCCAGCAGCACGCTCTGGCCCACCCTGTCGCGCCCATACGCCTCCTTGGTCTTCCCCGACTCCTGAGAAAGATCGAAGGCGTTCCTAACGGCTGGCGATAGAATCATCTTCCACGCTTGCTGCATCAAGCCGTCCATCTGCGCGAATTCGGCCATTTGCTCCTTCTCGCGGTAGCGCCGGTCGATGAGGCTCAAAAAGGAGCGCCGATCTTCGATCTCCTCTGCGGTGAGCGACTTGGGCAAGCGCAGATCGGGTACCCGGAAATCCTCCTGGCTAGGGTCGGGGAGGATCATGGGATTGTTCTCGTCACCGATGAAGGAGGCCTTGAAGGAATCGGCATAGTCGACATCAAAGTCGAGTTCCCAGGGTTTGGGGACGATCAGGTAGGGAGGGACGTTATTACGCGGGCCCATCTCCTTGGTAATGATCGATCCCAGACTGGGGAAGTTCATGGCCGGGTTGGGGCGGTGGGCGGTCATCGCGTAGTGGGTACCCTGCGGGTGGTTGTTATCCAGGCTGTGCATGGATCGGATAATGGACAGCTTATCCATCTGCCTGGCGAGACCGGGAAACAATTCGGAAATCTGGATGCCGGGAACGTTGGTCGAGATCGCTTTGAAATTGCTGGTCGGTTTGGGATCCCAGGTGTCTACCTGGCTGGGCCCGCCCTCCAACCAGAGCAAAATGCAGGCTTGAGCTTTGCCCTTCCGGCCCGGCAGCTGGCCCTTGGTAGTCATCGCCGCTGCCAGTTGCAAATACTGACTTAAGCTGATCCCCAACAGACTCAAGGATCCCACGCGAAGAAAATCGCGACGGGGCAAATCCACTCGGGAGCAACTGCGACAGATGAATTCTTTCGACGAGCGCCTGGAATCTCTCATATGCTCATTTCTCTTAGTGATTGTAGGCGAATTCTCGGGAAGCAATCAAGCCCCACACCAGAGCTTTCATCGCTTTCCTGCGGGAAGAAGATTGCCCGATTGCCTTCTCCAGCCCGGCCACTTCCTGCTTAGTGGGAAACCTTGAGAGTGCAGCCAGATAGAATTCTTCCACAATTTCCCGGTCGGAAGCACCTTTTTTCAGCAGCCCGTCCAGACGCCCTCCCTCCCGGGAGATCTTGTCGGAATAGGTGGATCCCACCAGCATGTGCAAGGCCTGTCCGAGATTCGGCTCCAGATTTCTTACCGGCATGGTTTCCCGAAGGCCGGGCCGGCCGAAAACGTTGAGAAAGTGGGACGGGGTGATCTCCGCAGGAACATGGATTGCCCGCGTGCCTGGAGGCTCCACTCCGCCTCCCACGAAGTGATGGATCACAAAATCCTCATCCACGCCGCTCACCCGGGAGATTGCGTCCAGAAGAACTTCCGCGTCCAGTCGACGGGGCCAGTTTCGAGAGTAGTTGATTCGATCCTCCTTATTGGTCTCATTGGGGGTACCGGACAACTCATAGGTTCGGGACTGCAGGATGAGCCTGATGAAGTGCTTCAGATCATAACCATGGTCTACAAAGTCTCGAGCCAGCGCCTCCAGGAGATCGGGGTGGGTGGCAGGGTTTGTGGATCGAAAATCATCGACCGGATTCACGAGCCCTCGTCCCAGAAAATAGCTCCACATGCGATTGACGATCACTGTGGCGAAGTAGGGATTGCGGGGAGAGGTCATCCATTCCGCAAGCTTCCATCGAGGGTCATCCCTTTCACTCTCGGGGAGAAGGGTACCATCCAGAAAGCGCGGCTCGACTTCCTGCTTGCTGCGCGGGTGGATTACTTGAGGGCCTTCCCTGCGCTCCCCATGTCCGGCCGGGTCGTCGAGAACCAGATTCCCCTCCCGGATTCGGCTGAGCCGGCCAAAGAAGGCTGCCATCCCCCAGAATTGATTCTGGCTCCAGGTCTCAAAGGGATGGTCGTGGCACTGGGCACAGTCCAGCCTCCGACCCAGAAACACCCGGACGTCCTCGGTCATCTTCTGGTGGGGAAGCAACAGCTCGCCGGTTCGTTTGAAGTAGTGCCCTCCGGGGCCTGCGTTGCCCTCGGCCGCTACGCGCTCGCGTGCCATTTGATCGTAGGGTTTGTTTTGAGCGATGCTGTTCCGTAGCCATGTTCTGTAGGGCCGCTTGGTCCACATCACCCTGAAAAAATCGGCAAAGCGAAATGTCCAAAAATCCACGTATTCCGGAGAATCCAGAAGTGCCTCGATCAGGCGTTCCCGCTTTTGGGGATCCTTGTTGGCCAGGAATTCGCGCACCCTTGGCGGCGGCGGCAGTGTTCCGGTCACGTCCAGGCACACACGCCGAAGGAACTCCTCGTCGCTGCAAAGATTCGAGGGGATGATGTTGAACTTGCGCAATTTGGCAAAGACGTGTTCGTCGATGAAATTGCGGGCAGGCGGCAGATCGGGATAGTTCGAGACGGGGTCGGCGATGACACCAAAACTGGCGCTGGTGGCGTGTCCGGCGGCCCGGATCATGACTGCCGTCTCACCCGTCCCCACCACCTTGACCAGCCCTTCGGGGCTCACTTCTACCACTTGGAGGTTATTGGAAACGTAAAGCACTCTGTCGGTGATGTCTTCTCGCCGGCCGTTGGTGAGATGAGCCGTTACCAGGAGTTGGTGGCTCCCCGTCTTGTCCAGAACTGCCTCTTTGGGAAATACCTCCACCCGCTCCAGTTGCGCGATCTCATCCTCTGCCTGCTCTCCAAAGGGTGCACCACGGCCTATCCAATCGAGGACAGTGCGATACTCCTCGGAGTCGACAGTGAAGCGTTGGCCTCCGCCGTGAGGAACCTCGAATGTCGCTTTCAGCAGGAGCAGGCTCTTCTCCGGCTCCTGGAGATCAATTCGGGGATTCTTTTCCCCGCCGGCCTCGGCCGCCAGAACCTGGTAGGTACCCCCTTCCACGGTCCACTTGTAGTCGTCTCGCGGATGCAGAGCGTTCAGGGAGAGTTTGAACCCTCCCTTTCCCTTTACACCTCCATGACAGTCACTGCTACTGCACCCCAGCCGCACAAAAATCCCTCCGATATCCCGCTGGAAGCTAAAGGGCCTTGCCTCTTCCACACCCTCGATTCGAATCCCGGTTTTGGCGACCTGTCCTCGGAACTCGGCGGCCAAGAGGACCTTGCCGTCCGCCTTCGCCACTACCCGCGCGGGCTGCTTGATCGCCGCCACTTCCTGATTGGAAAGGGAAAGACGACTCTGAGGGGTCACATCCCGCTCCAGACCGTCTGTATAACGAGCCAGCACCAGAAATCGCTGGGAAGCCTTTGGGCCCCAGAGTGTGACCTCCTTGGGTACCAGGCGTATGGAGAGTAATTCCGGGCCCGCGCCCGCCACCACATACGGGCGAAGGAGCCCGGAGTTGAGGACGCTCAAACCCAGGATCAGGCAGACGGCAACCCGCGTGGCCTTCCAAGCCTCTCTCTCCCTGCCGTCAGGGTACATTGCTGTGCACCTCTCCATCTCTTACCACCATCAAGGGCACCTCTGCGATGAGCAGTGCGCGGCCGGGCTTACCCGCTACCAAAGGTCGAGCACTCACACGGATCAGCTCAGGCATCTTGGTGGCCGGTGCATCCGCGTCGGCGACCAGAAGAATGGTGCTTTTCTGAGCTTCGGGAAGGAAGTTTTCTTCTCCAAGGCTGGGGTTTCCCAGAGGTCCTTTCTGCTCCACCTGCCCCCCGGAGAAGGCCTGCACACCGGCGGGAAGCCCTTCCACGCTGAAGGCCGTTTCTCCCCTGAATCCTTCTTCCCGTCCCGTGGTGACGGTCAACTTTTTCCCCTCTCCTGCAGGGAGGTTCACGCGATCTTCCTGCACTTCGAGATCGCCCAGATGTGGAACTTGAGGCCGAATCATGAATCGATACCTGAAAGTGGCCCCCCCATTCCGAGAGGTGAGGTCACGTATCCTCACCGTATACTCTCCGTCTTGCGGGAAAGTAGCCGTCGTCTTTGGCTCGAGCCTCTCCAGGTAAGTGATGGAATGCAGGTCGCACCCACTGCCTCCCGGAAGATGCAATTTGAGCACGCCGAGATAGGTCAACGGATCCTGCAAATCGATAGCGATCCTCTGGTGCCGGTTGGTCAGAAACTCATTGCCTTGACTGTCGAGAATTTCGAGTCGGGGATTGAAGTGGGGAGGCTTCGTGTCGAGCGTCTCGATCTCGAACGCCAGCCGGTCTCCTGAGTTGACCTTGATTCGAAACAGGTCCTGATCGCCCAGACTTTCAATGGCTCCCTCAATCAGAACCGGATAGGGGACTTTCTGAGCCTGATCCAGCCTCTCGTTACTGGTTGGCTCCTCCCGGATGAAAGGGATCTCGGTGGTGGTCCATGAGGAATCCGAATTCTCTTCCCTAGGCCTCCCCGGGCTACTCGATGGACTTGTGGATACGTCCCCGTCGCCACTGCTTGTCTCCTCTTTGGGCACTTTCACGCTTCGCGACCAAAGAGTCTGAAGTCGATCCACTTCCAGCTTTCGAGAGAAGGTTCTTTCTTTCCATTTGCGCTCTGCACGCAGTTGGGACGCTTCTTCATAAATCGGAGGCCGATCCGCCCCAACCATACGTAGCTGGTAAACAAAGTCCGGTGATGCCTTGCCGTACACGGATCCGACTCGCACCAGATAGCGACCTCCCTGGTCGAACCGATAGGTCCAGCGCGTCTCGTTCCCATGTTCGGAAGTCAATTCCTCTCGAAACCTGAGCTGGGCAGGTTGGTCCGGGTTCAGCCAGCTCCCGGCCGGCTGGTAAAGAGACAACTGCGGCTGGAAGACAATCTCTTTCTCGGTCTCCTCATGGTAGAAGATGTGCTTTCCGGTAGCGAACACTTCAAAGGCGAGCTCCTGACCTTGGGAAACCTCAAACTCGTAATAATCCAACTCTCTTGGTGTGGCGATTCTACCGTTAATGACCAGGGGAGAACTCACCCTCTGTGCCTCTCCGGGAACGCTGTGAGAGGTCTCCTTCTCGTTCACAACAGGGTCGGAAACCACCAGAAAGGGGGCGGCATTGGAGACACCTTTGGGGGTCACCACCCTCAGGGAGTAGGATCCGGTTTTCACTGTCGGGTCGATTCGGATGTGCAGCAGCACCCGCTGGCCGGGTCGCGTCTTCCCGGGCCCCGCCTTTTCTGAGGCTTGCTGGGGTACGACCAATTCGACATTCTCAACTCCCTGGACCTGACCCTCAAGGCCCTGGGCATCAAACCAGAGTGCATAGGCCCCGCCCAGAGCTCTTCCTCGCAGCTCAGCCTCAAAACTGGTTCCCTGCCTTCCCCCCGAAGGAAAGATGGAAACCATCTCCGGTTCCGTGGGAGGTGGGTCTGTCTCGTCGGGCGCGCCAAACAGCGGCGCCGCGAGGAGAAGAAAAAAGAGGCAAGGAGATCTTTTTATCAGCATTTCAGCCTCGTTTTGGCGATAGAAACGGTGTCGATCGCACACAATGGTAGTGTAGCACATTCGCCGCTGCAAAAAAATTTTCCTTCGAGGGGCGCCAATAGGGCAAATTCGGAATCCGAGCTATGGGATCTTGTGATCTGCCCCGGGGCTTTCCCGGTAGGCATGCTTCCCCTGGTACCGCTTCAGCCGGGAGAGGATTTCCGAAGCCAGGTCCGGCTGATTCGCAGAAATTGCCGCCCGGTTGGCCTGCCGGGCAGTTCCGACCGCTTTTCCGAAGTCGCCCACTTCAGCGTACGCAGCGGCAAGTACGTCGAGCTGCTCGGCCGCCTGGCAGCCCGTTTGCCGACAAAGCTTTTCCGCCAGACGAACCGCTTCCGGCCCATCACGAACGGAACTCTGGGGCGAGGTTGCCAGCAGCCAGGACAATCTCAAGGCCACCCGCATCGTCTCGTCGACCTGTCCTGTTTCCGTGAAGACGCTCCCCAGATTTTTCCATGCCTGCACGTAGCCGGGATTCATCCCAATCGCGGCCTGGTAGTGGGTGATGGCTTCGTCGTACCTTCTCAGATGCTGGAGAGCCACTCCCAGGTTGTTGTGGACCTGGGCGTCTGCAATGGCATCCAGGGCCCTCTGTAATTCTTGGGCAGCACGCTCATAGCGACCTTCTGCCATATATGCGCGGCCGCGTTTTCGGTACCAGACGGAACTCACGCCCTCCGCCGCCAGTTCCACGCCGAGTGGGCTGGGCACGGGCGTTATCTTGGGCAGTCGCTGCGCCAGGAGCAGTTCGCGCTCGGCGTCCTTCGGCATCTCCAACCGCCGGCACACCTCAGCCAAAAGCCCATGAGCTTCGCCATGTCCCGGATGGAGATCCAGAGCCTTCCGGAGGTACTCCCGGCTGCCGGGAAGGTCACCCCTCCCCAAGGCAATCCGTGCCAGTCCCAGATAAGAATGGGAGGAGCTGGGATCCAGCTTGATGGCTCGACGGAATGTCCGGGCGGAAATTTCCAGCCGTCCCGCATCGAAGAGGGCCTGAGCGTGGAGGACAAGCAAAGGTACATCGTCGGGTCGCATGGCACGGCTTCGTTCAAACCATTCCAGCGCCTTGGGGGAACCCCCCACATAAAAAAGCAGCGCACAATAAAACGGCCATCGGAATTCGGCAGCATCGAGCTTTGCCGCCTGCTGGTAGACAGAAACGGCTTCCTTCTTCAACCCGTGGACATCCAGGTTCATCGCCAACTTGCCCCAGGCCACGGCGGAGTCAGGACGTTGCTGCACCTGAGCCCGCAGGGTTCGGATCTTCTCCGTCACCCGGATTTCCATTCCGCTCAGATCGGGGTCGGGCAACAACTCCAGTGCCGCCGGTGTTGCACGCCGCTGCTGGAACCAAAACCCGGCAATCAAAACCCCAATGACTGCCGGCCCCAGGATCCATAACCACAGGCCTCGTTTTCCTCTAGGGTGAACCCCTTTCTCTTCCCTGACACTGTTTCCGGAGGGGCGATGGTTTCGCACCCGCCGTCGTTGCCGTCTCCTCTTACCCATCGATGACGCGCGATTGTCCTTTTTTCAGCGTAAGGATCTGATCCACCTTGATGCCGGTATAGGTGTCCATTTTCCCGTCCGGCCACCGGACCTGAATTTGGTCCACTACAGTTGCCTGACCCAGACCAAAATGCGCTCGCGGGTCGTTGCTGCAGAGATAGCTGTATCCGGGCGAGATGAGGCGCATCAGCCGTTTGCCGCTGACCGTCACTACGATTCGGGCGCCGAGAGCATCTCTTTGCAGAGCGGGATCCCATGCCCGAATCAGCAGCCAGTGTCCCTTCCTGGGGACATCGTTGCGCAGCAGGCGAGCCGGACCACCCCCGTTGGTGACTAGCAGGTCCATATCGCCGTCACCGTCTACATCACCCAACACCAAGCCACGGCTGTTTTCGATTTCTGCCGAGAACCCTCCCGCCTGATCACTCCTATCCACGAAGCGTCCCGACCGGTTTTCAAAAAGAAGGTTGGGTTCGGCATAGTCGTCCCAGTAATCGGGCGGGTCGCGATGCCTCAGACGAGGTCCCCGAATCACCCTTCCGTTGACGAGGGCCAGGTCGATATCTCCGTCCTGGTCGTAATCAAGAAATCCAGTACCGAAACCCGTATAGGCAAGGCTGAGCCCAGCCAGTCCGGCCCGCACCGTGTCATCGAGAAAGCCCAATGCACCCACATATCTATATAAAGTGTTGGTTTCCTCGCGCAGATGAGTGACGAACAGGTCGAAGTTCCCGTCACCATCGATATCTCCCAAGGCAATTCCCATGCCGGCTTCCGCCTGCCCCAACTCGTTCAATGCGGCGCCCCAAACCAAGGCCTTGTCCTGAAATGTCCCATCCCGCTGATTGATCCAGAGGTGATTCGCTTCACCGTCATTGGCGACGTACAGATCCGGATAAAGATCATCATTGAAGTCGGCACTCACCACACCCAGTCCCTTCGAAGCAGCCCGACCTATGCCCGATACGACCGACACATCCCGAAACGTTCCATCCCCATTATTGCGATAGAGCACATCGGCTACCCCCGGAAAACCTCCCGGGCCACAATAATCTGGTCGTCCCGCTTCGTCCGTGCAGACGATCGATAGATCCAAAGCCAGGTAATTGCTCACGTAGATGTCCAGGAAACCGTCAAGGTCGTAGTCAAAACAGAGAACCGAGGCCCCCCATGCTGGGTTGCCGATTCCTGCTTGCCGATAACGCTCGTGAAACGTCCCATCTCCATTGTTGAAGTAGAGCGCGTCCGGACCATAGTTACTGATGTAGACATCCAGGTCCCCATCATTGTCGAGGTCCCCCACAGCCACCCCCATTCCATATCCCGGATCACCCAGACCGGAGGAATCGGTGACGTCCTCAAAGATTCCCTTCCCATTCTGTCGGAACAACCGATTTTTCCAGGGCGTTTTTCCCGGCGTGTCTCGTGGGGAACCGTTGAGCAGATAAATGTCCAGATCCCCGTCGTTATCGTAATCGAGAAAGGCAGCACCGGAACCGCTGATCTCCGGCATGAAGTATGTGCCGTCGACTCCGGGATGGTGAAGAAAATGCAGCCCGACCTCATCCGTGATGTCCGCAAAGAAGCCTGCTTGCGAAGTTTGCGACGATTCACTTTGCTCGGCTTCCGGAGGGTTGCATCCTGCCCACATCAGAGCGATGCAAAGAACAAGGTTTGCCCGTTTGCTCACTTGTCAGCTCCCTTGATAAGCCCAATTCCTTCCCAATTCGTGGGTCCGGTACAATGTTTCGAGCCGCTAGCCTGTCCGAGTAACGGTTTTCGGGTTATTAGCGATTAACGCTCCTACTTCCGACTCCTTGTGTCTGAGCCTGAACTCACCCCGGGCAACTCTTAGCGGTTTGCCGTTGCCAACTTCAAGAGATTGTGAGCGGTGCAGAGCATACTCCACTCGGTTTGCACCTTTTCCAGGCTGCGCAGCAGAAATTGGCGGAAACCCCGGGCGGATTTGATTTGGCCAAAGACCGGCTCGACCGTCTGCTTGCGTAACCGGTAGCGACTGCGACGCCCGGCTCGCTTCAATCTTTGATGCATCTGTTCTAAGGCAGCGTTCTTCCGGATCTTCATGCGCGGCTGGAGAGCCGTTTCACTGTGTTTGACCTTGCCCGTGGCAACATATCCTCGAATCTTTCGCCTTTGCAACTCTGCCAAAGGCTCTTCCCAGCAGTAATCGGTGTCGGCTGAGATCTCCATGGGATCTCGGCCCGTTTGGCGTCGTATTTCATCCACCAGAGGGATGAGTTGGTGACGATCCGTGGCCGCATTCGTCAGCCCTTGGGCCACGATCACCTGGCTGTCGGCATCCACAGCAGCTTGTGCGTTATAGCACTGCTGAAAACCTTCCGATGTCTTCATAATCCGACTCTCCGGGTCGGTAAAATTCTGCTGCGCCTGCGCTCTCGGCACTCCTCTTGGATACCTCCTTTTACGACCTCCTCGATACTTGGGTTTGCATTCTTTCTTCTCCTCAGCCACTGCCTTCTCTCGAGCTTCTGCTTCTAACGCTGCCTTCGCTTCTCGGATCTTCTCCAACCGCTTCTTTTTATCCTTGACCCACTCCGGCAATTCATCCCCTCGTCGATCCGCTCCATACTCCTCATCCTCAGCTGCATCAATCGCCTCTGCCTCTCGAAACCACTCCTCCACCACCGCTTGATAATCGATCTCCGCTGCTTTCATCCGCCGATAGCTCATCGCCTTGTGCTTACTGGCATTGGCTCGCACTTTCGTCCCATCCAAGGCCACATGCCCCAGCTTCACCAAACCCGCCTTCTGACACAATCCCAGCACTTGTCCGAAAAGTGCCGATAACGCCTTCAGGTGCCGCTTGCGAAAATCACTTATGGTTCGAAAGTCCGGCTTCTGCATCCCCGTTACTGCCATGAAGTCCACTCGCTCTTCGCAACCTTTCGCCAGCCTGCGCGACGAATACACTCCCCGGCAGTACCCATACAGCAACAACGCTGTCATCATCACCGGATGATAAGGCGGGTAGCCTCGCTCTTCTTCGTATTCCCCCAGGATCTCACTTAAATCCAGCGATCCTCTCACCGTATCCCGGACGAAATGCGCCAGGTGTCCTTCCGCCACGAAATCCAAAATCGACGCCGGTAAAAGCCACCTCTGCTCTACGTTCCATTCTCGAAATTTCTTGCCCATATCGCCTACTATCGTAGACAATCACCCCGTCGATATTCGGATTACTCGGACAGGCTCCTAGCTGAGAATGTAGTGGTCTTCTCAGCTCCTGGCAACCGGATGCTCCCAATAATGGGAGAGTAATCAAGTGGATTTGTGCTTCCGAGCCCGGCTTAGGAACGTTCCCTGCAGATGTTTTCTTCTCTTGTCCTTGATCCTGGCGGCAGGTCTGTTGATGGGGAGATCGGAGCAGGCCAATGACCTGCCAGCCCTTCAGGTCGGGTTTGCTTTCCATACCTTGGACGATCCGATCCAGGACGGCTGGCACACGGAGGCCTTCCACCTGGCTGCCAACGCGCAACTCAAGCAGCTGACCAAAATCCTCACCCAACCCGGGCAGCTCAATACGGCCCACTTGAAAGACCTCGTCAGGGAGGATTTCGAGTGCCACTCCCTGCTACCGAAAGAGCTTCGACCGGTTTTCCGAGACGCAGCCATCGAGGTGGCTCGTGGCGAGAATCCCGACCAGGGGAGCAGGAAACCGTACCGGGGCGTGGAGGGTATGATGGAAGCTTTGCAGGCCCTGTTGGCACCCTACGAAAAGGCTTCTGACATCCATGCCCAGTTCAAGGTGATCCGGGTCGAGATGGGAGAGCGGTTTGTGAGCACCCGCCAATACTTCTCCTTCAGCGGGCACACCAAGGGGGCAGTCTAGAGCAGAACGCCCTCTGGACCATTCGATGGGTGCAGCCCTCGGAGGGCGGCGCCCCCCGCATCACGGCTATCGAGGTACAGAATTACGAACAGGCCACGGTTCGCTCTGAGCGTCAGACCCTGTTTGCCGACTGTACGGAAGCGGTCCTGGGCAAGAATGCCTGCTTCCGCTCCCAGCTGATGCGGGGCGTCAATCACTGGATGCCTCGGATTCAAGAGTTGCTCGGGCTCGAGGTGCCGGGCCACCAGGGTGTGGCAATCGGAGATGTCAACGGCGACGGACTGGAGGACATCTATCTCTGCCAAACCGGCGGCATTCCCAATCGATTGTTTCTGCAAAACCAAGACGGCACAGCAAGGGATGTTTCCAAGGCCTCAGATGTGGACTTCCTGGACCTGACCCGCAGCGCACTGTTGATCAACACCGATAATGATGGAGACCAGGATCTTGTCCTGGCACCAAAGTCGCGCCTGCTTTTTCTGGCCAACGATGGCCTGGGACACTTTGCGATTCGTACCGACTTGCTCGTGCCAGGGAGCATGGTCACCAGCCTGGCGGCAGCCGACTACGACCATGATGGCGACCTGGACCTCTATGTGTGCGCCTATTCGGGAACCGCTGAAGGGGTGAACGCCCTGGGTACCCCCGTGCCCTACCACGATGCGAACAACGGCGGAGCCAACATGCTGTTGCGTAACCAGGGCAATTGGCAGTTCGCCGATGTCACCGACCAGGCCGGACTGGACCACAACAACACTCGCTGGAGCTTTGCCGCCGCCTGGGAGGATTTCGACGGTGATGGCGACCAGGACCTTTACGTGGCCAACGATTTCGGACGCAACAACCTGTATCGCAACGATGAGGGACACTTCCTGGATGTGGCCGCCCAGGCCGGGGTAGAGGACATCGCGGCCGGAATGGGGGTTTCTTGGGGAGACTACGACGGCGACGGTTGGATGGATCTCTACGTCAGCAACATGTTCTCGACGGCAGGCAATCGTGTGACCTATCAGCGCCAGTTCCAGGAAGGCAGTCCCGGTGAGACCCGGGCCCAGTTCCAGCGTCACGCCCGAGGCAACTCGTTGTTTCAAAATACCGGAAAAGGTACTTTTCGCGACGTCAGTGAGGAGGCTGGGGTAACCATGGGCCGATGGGCCTGGGGCTCGTTGTTTTTGGACCTGAACAACGACGGCTGGGAAGACCTGCTGGTGGCCAACGGGTTCATCACCAATCAAAAGATCGAAGATTTGTGAAGTTTCTTTTGGCGGCAGGTTGTGTCGCGTTCCCCGATTCAAGCAGTGGAATCAGGCTTCGCTGAAAATTATCTGGAGGGTTTTCGTGCTCTGGAGCGCATGATTCTAGAGGGCGGATCATTCAGCGGGCGGGAGCGAAACTGTGTCTTCTTGAACCTGGGAGAGGGTCAATTCGGGAATATCTCCGCCGTCTCCGGTCTGGATTTTCCGGATGATGCGAGAGCCGTGGCTACCGTGGACTGGGATCACGACGGTGATCTCGATGTGTGGGTGGTGAACCGCTCCGCGCCTCAGCTGCGATTCCTCCGCAATGACACGCCGGCCGGTGCCCATTTTCTGCGCATCCGCCTGATGGACCGCTCCGGCAATCGTGACGGTATCGGCGCCCGGTTGGAACTGCACCTGAAAGATCCGCCGGCTCGCAGAATGATTCGGACGCTGCGGGCCGGTGAAGGGTATCTGTCGCAGTCCAGTAAGTGGGTTCACTTCGGACTCGGTTCCTCCCGGGAAATCGATCGACTGGTCATCCGATGGCCGGGGGGCAAGGCGGAGACATTCACCGGACTGAAACCCGACCGGTACTACCTGCTTCACCAGGGTACCGGAGAAGCGCAATTGTGGGAGCCCCCGCAGCGTAAAGTCACCCTGCTACCCAAGAGACTGGATGCGCCTCCTGAAGAGGGGCGAGCGAGCGCCTGGCTGGGCAGACGGGCGCCGGTTCGACCTTGGGTCTATAGGGACTTCCAGGAGCTCGAGAAATCGCTGCAGGATTTTCTCGGCCAACCGGTTCTGGTAAATCTCTGGGCTACCTGGTGCCCACCCTGCATCAAGGAACTCAGCCAATGGGCACGCCAGCAACAGACTCTGCAGGAACAGGGTCTTCAGATTCTTGCCTTAAGCGTGGACGGACTGGAAGATGACCGTCCGGTCAACCCTGCAGAAGCACGGGAATTTCTCGCTCGGCTGAATTTCCCCTTTGCTTCGGAACGTGCCACGCGGGCTCTGCTTGCCAAACTCGAGGTGCTCCGCAACGCACTTTTTCAGTGGACCCGACCTTTTGCAGTTCCCACCAGTTTTCTGATCGATGATCGGGGCCGGCTGGCGGCGATCTACACCGGTCCTGTCGAAGTCGAGCAGCTGCTGGCCGACTTGGCGCTGATCAGTGCCCACCCCGAGCAGTCCTACATCCCGGGGCTTCCCTTTGAAGGCCGCTGGCTTACCCAGCCGTCTCCAATCGAAAAGGGAAGCTGGGCCACCAAGCTGGCCCAAGCTCACTACAACCTGGCCATTGATCTGGCCCGGGCCGGACGGACGGATGAAGCGGCTGTGCAGTATCGGGAGACACTGCAGCTGAACCCGGATCAGGCGGATGCGCACAATAACCTGGGCGTTCTGCTCTTGAACCAGCCCGGGCAACTCGACGAGGCGATCGAACATTTCAAGCGTGTACTCACAATTGACCCGCAGGCCGCGACGTCGCATGTAAGCCTCGGTCTTGCCTTGGCCAGGCAGGGAAAGATCGCCGATGGGGAGAAACACTTCCGGGAAGCCGTGCGGATCGAACCCCAGTATGGCGATGCTCACTTCCATCTCGGCACCGCCCTTGATCACCAGGGAAAGGTCAAGGAAGCTCTTTCCCACTACCGAAAAGCGCTGGCGGCAAATCCGGGCAGCGCGGACGCTCACTTCCGCATCGGTGCCATCCTGGCAGGACAAGGCCAGGCCGAGGCGGCAATCCGTCACGCCCGAGAGACCCTTCAAATCAATCCCGATCACATCGAAGCTCTCCACGCCCTGGCCTGGACGCTCGCAACCGGGGAGGAGGTCCAGCGCCAGGAGGCCGAGGAAGCAGTCCGGCTGGCGCGCCGCGCGTGCGAGCTGACGAATCAGCAGCACCCACTCATGCTGGATACCCTGGCCATTGCTTACGCCGCAGCCGGCCGATTCGAAGAGGCCGTCGCCAGCGCTGAGCAGGCGCTTCAACTTGCCCAGGCCAGAGGCCAAGCGGGCGCAGCCTCTCAGATCAGGCAGAGGCTGGAACTGTATCGGGCGGAAATCCGCGATCGCCCCTGATGCAAAAAGTGTCTACTGCATCGGCGAACCCACCCCACCGCTTCGCGGCACCCCTCCGAAGGAGGAGACTACCTTCCGATGCGTTGCGCTCCGTCGGCCTCCTCGACGGGAAATAGCCGCGAACGGAGTCGCGGCCTACATCCCTTGTGATGCGGCTGCGGGCCGTGCTATTCTTCCCCAGAATGGTCTTTGCGCGCGTCCCGAGGTTCGGGAGCATCCTTCTACTTTTGCTTCTCTCCCCAACATCCTTCCTGTGGGCCCAAGAGCCGGCGGAGCAAACTGGCAACGAGCCCGTGGTACATTCGATCTTCCCGATGGGAGGACAACCTGGCATGACCTTGGAAGTCGAGATGCGGGGGAACAATCTCACCGGGGCCTACGCAGTATGGTTTGCAGAAGACGCGTTTCAGGCTGAGGTCATGAAGGTGGAGGAGATCAGACAGGATGAGAAAAAGAAAGAGGAAGAGGAAAAAGGGAAAGGGGAATCGAAAACCAGCCCGACCATCCATCGGGTGCTCCTGAGGATGGACATTGATTCGGCTGCCAAAACCGGGACTCACGCCCTGAGGCTCGTCTCCCTGCTCGGTGTTTCCAATGCGGTGCCCTTCCTGGTAGGTCCTGGTCCCATCAGCTCCGAAATCCAATCTCCTCACAACACGCCGGACCGCGCCCAGAGCGTAGGCGTTCCCATGGTGATCAACGGCAGAATCAGCGAAGCAGGGGAAGTCGATTACTATGCCTTTGAAGCCATGGAGGGCCAGCACCTCCTGTTGGAAGTGATCTCCAAGCCATCCGGTGTTCCTTCCCCGGAAATCACCGGCTTCAAATCACAGATAGCCTTGTACCAACCCAGGGGCAGCTGGTTCGATCCCCGTCGAGCCACCTGGCTGGCATCTTCCAGGGATGAGCCCACCTCGAACAACCTCTTTCCCAAGAACTCACGGCTGATCTACCGATTCCCGAAAACGGGACGCTATATAGCCGAGGTGAGTGGCGGGGGCGGGCCCGATGCCTGCTACCAATTTCGGATTGCGCTGACCCTCTCCTCCCGTCTTCCGAAGAGAGACGAGGGGCCTGCTCAGGTTGTGGACTTACCCTGGCAGGAACGGGGCTTCCAGCGACCCATAGAGCCGGATCGGCTGACGAGACTGTGGTCAAGAACGGTCCGAATCACCAACCCGGAAACTGTCGGTGGTAACACCAATACCTCCCTGTTGGGTGGAGAGGAAAGGGCTGCCACCCCCCCCTTCCGGTGATTCTTCCCCAGTGACCACAGTGCACGCTGTCCGGGAACAGGAGCCCAACAACACCAACAGCCAGGCTCTGCGACTCACGGTCCCATCCCTGATCGAGGGGGCCATTGAACGTCCGGGCGACATCGACTGTTTCAAATTTCAGGTGGAACCGAAACAGCGTCTGGCCTTTGAGATCCAGACTCCCGGAAAAGCACCGCCCGAGTTCAATCCCCGGCTGGAAGTGTTCAACGGAGAGGGGCACACGGTTCTGACCAATGTCTACTCGAGAGTTGCCAGAAATTTTACCTGGTACCGGAAGACGATTGAATCCAAGACGATTTACACCTTCGAGCAGGGAGGGGAATACCATATGCAGATTCGCGACTTCACTTCCCGCTTCGGTGACCCCGGCTTCAGCTACCGGGTGTTGATCCGGCCCCAGGTGGCCCATGTGGGGAACTTCGAAGTCATTCAGGAGGTTCCTGTCCTGAGCCCCGGAACCGGGTTCTTGGAGAAGTCTCGCCTCGACCGGATCAATCTGCAGGGTGGTGAAGCAAGGAAGCTGGTCATCCTGACCGACCAGGAAGAAGGTTTTGCCGGCCAGACGGTGCTCAGTGTGGAAGGTTTGCCCCCGGGTGTGCAGGCCTTTCCGGGAACGGTCATTGAGCCTGACCAGGGCCCGCCTGTCGACGAAGGAGATAAAGACCGGTTTTTGCCGAAGACCAGCATCGCCATGCTGATGCTGCTGGCCAGCCCGGATGTCCTCACCACTCCCATGCCGCAGCTTGTCCAAATCATGGGTCGGCCCGTAGTGGAGGGAAAGCCCGGCCAGCCGCTGCTGGTGGGAGAAATTCCCCTCATGGTGGTAAGGCGGGCGGAGACTGCAGCGGGCAAGGGGCTGGGGGATTGAACGAATAAACCATGGAGAATCCGTTCAGCGCCCGCCACAGGGCAGGTCTTGGCGTGTGGACAGCGTTGATTCTTTTCGCGATTGTGGGTTCTTCGCTGACCCGCGCTGGCCAGAGCCAGCTCGCACCCAGCCACGAGGCCCAACTGCTTTCCCTGCGTCTAGTGCCCCAGAACATCACGCTGTGGCGCGCCAAGGCCTCGCAGAGATTTCTGGTGCTGGCACAGTATGGGGATGGTCTCGAGCGCGATGTGACATCCCGAAGCCGCTTTTCCCTTTCCGATACGCGAGTGGCAATGGTCAATGAAACCGGACGGGTGGTCGCCCGAGCCGATGGGCAAACCATGCTGACCGCCAGGTTTGGACGCCAAGTGACGGAGGCCGAGATTCGGATCGAAGGTTCGGAGGGGAAACGACCCTTCAGTTTTGCTCGGGATATAGGAGGAATCTTCACCAAGCATAGATGCAACAGCAGCGATTGTCACGGCAGTGTGAAGGGAAAAGGGGGATTCAAGCTCTCCATGAACGCCCTATATCCCCGAGACGACTATCAATGGATCCTGAAAGGAGGAACCTATCAGGTTCTGAGCGCGGAAGCGGCGGGAGAAAAGATTCCCCGGATCGATCTGGAAGAACCCGAGAAAAGCCTGCTGCTGAAGGCGACTTTCGGTGTTTCCCACGGAGGGGGGCAGCGTTTTCCTGACGACTCCCTGGACTACGGGGTGATCCGGGACTGGATCCGTCAGGGCGCGCCCTATGGGGAAGAAAGTCTGGAACAGAGCGTGAGTATTGAGCAGCTGACAGTCTTCCCCCAGCAGGCGGTCCTCGACCTGCAGGGGAGGCAGCAGCTTTTGGTTACTGCTCATCTCTCCAACGGCCGCTATGAAGATGTCACAGACCAGGTGCTGTATGTATCCAACCATCCCGAGGTGGTCGAAGTCACGCCGGAAGGTCTGGTGAATGCGGTCAAGACGGGAGAGACGGCGGTCATGATTCGGGCCGCAGGACAGGCCATCAGCGTCGGCTTCGGTGTGATCGCCCAACCGATACTCGATTATCCCGAGGTGCCGCGCAGGAATTTTATCGACGACTATGTCTTTACCAAGCTCCGAAGGTTCAATACCGTTCCCTCCCCGCTTTCCGGCGACCTGGAGTTTCTGCGCCGAGTGTGCCTGGATGTGGCGGGTACCCTGCCGTCGCCCGAACGGGTCCGTGAATTCCTGGCCAGTAAGGATCCACAAAAACGGGACCGGCTCATCGAGACACTGCTCCATTCCCCCGAATATGGGGATTACTGGACCTGGCGCTTCGCAGACTTCTTCCGGGTTTCTACCCAGAACAGCTACGGGGGTCACGACTATTGGTTGTGGATCCGAGAGAAGATCACGCAAAACCAGCCCTACGATCAGATGGCTCGAGAACGGATCTCCGCCCTCGGCTACCATGGCCCTAAATGGCATTATTACGGCGGTTCCGATTTGCGGCCTGCCCAGGACCTTATGGCAGAGCAGGTTCGAGTTTTTTTGGGTCGGCGGCTGGATTGCGCCCAGTGCCACAACCATCCCTACGAGAACTGGAGCCAAAATCAGTATTGGGATCTGGCGGCTTTCTATGGTCGCCTCACCCACCTGGGAGATCTGAATTTTCTCCCCGTCGTGGTCGACGATCCTGCCGGACACGGTGATCTGGGCCAGGGTGCCCCGCTGATCCACCCCCGCACTAAAGAAGAAGTGCAACCTCGATTCCTCGATGGCACACTTCTACCTGAGAGTGAAAGAGATGACCTTCGATGGAAACTTGCTGAATGGATGACATCTCCCCGGAACCGGTACTTTGCAGAAGCAATCGTGAATCGGATGTGGAGTTATTTCCTGGGACGAGGGATCGTCCATCCCGTCGATGATTTCCGCTTGACGAACCCTCCCACGCATCCGGATCTGCTGAAGAAGCTGGCCCAGGACTTCGTCGAGCACAACTATGATCTCAAGCATCTGATCCGGCTCATCACTCAGTCTCGGACCTATCAGTTATCCGGAACCACGAACGAAAGCAACCGAGAGGACAACATCAACTACTCCCATGCCCTTCCCCGCGGACTGGATGCGGAAGTTCTCCTGGACGCCATTTCCCAGGTTTCCAGAGTACCGGAAGAGTTCAGCGGCTATCCTCCCGGGACGAGAGCCATCCATTTGGTCACCTCCAACCTGATCTCTCATTTTTTGGATGTCTACGACCGGCCCAACCGACTGATGGTACCGGAGCGGGAGGTCAAGGCGAATCTGGCACAAGCACTCCACCTGCTGGTCGGAAAAACGTACACCAGCAAGCTCTCTCAAGAAGGAGGACGCATTGACCGGCTGCTGAAAAGCGGTGCTTCAGACAGCCAGATCATCGAAGATTTTTATCTGGCAGCCCTTTCCCGCTTTCCCACCCCCGAAGAGCAAGCGCGACTGCAAGAAGCAATAGCTGAGCGACCCTCACGCGGGGAGGCCATTGAGGATCTGCTCTGGGGAATTGTCAGCTCTCGAGAGTTTGCTTATAATCATTAATGAATGGTGTCGGCGTTGATGCCATAGGGGCCCGTGAGGACTCATCCCATGAAACGGCTCCGGCCTCTGATTTCTTCCAAAGTCCATTTTAGTCGTCGGGACTTTCTGCGAGTGGGTTCCTTGGGTTTCCTGGGGATCAGCTTGAGCCAGTACCTGGAGTTGCAAAGCCTTCTGGCTGCGGCCGGGGTGGATGTTGCCCGAAGGGCGAAAGCCCAAGCCTGCATTTTGCTCTGGCTGCAGGGCGGACCCAGCCAAGTCGATACCTGGGATCCCAAAACCAATAGCAACTTCAAGCCCATCTCCACCAATGTCGACGGAATTCAGATTTCGGAATTGTTGCCCCGGACTGCCAAATATATGGATAAATTGGCGATCATTCGCTCCATGCGCAGCGAAGAAATCGATCATCCGGAAGCCATCCACTATGCCATGACCGGCCATCGACAAAACCCGGCCATGCAATTTCCCAGCCTGGGATCGATTACCGCCAGGGAGATGGGATCACGCGAGGGCCTCCCCCCTTATGTGATTGTTCCCGAAATGTATGCTCGATACCTGGCTCATTTCAAATCAGCATTCATCGGCCCGCAATATGACCCAATGGTGGTGCCTGATCCCAACAAGAAAGATTTCCGAATACCGGATCTGAGCTTGAGCAAGTCGATTACTTTGGAGCGGATTGAAAACCGCCGCTATTTTCAAGGGCTGGTGGATCAAATCTACCGTCAAAAAGCGCAGATAGCTGAGTTCTCCAATCTGCATTCTTTTACGGATCAGGCACTGAATATGCTTTTGTCGCCGGCCGTCCAGAGTGCCTTTGATGTGTCCCAGGAACCACAGAAAATCCGCGAAGCGTATGGTCTCAATGGTTTTGGCCAGAGTGTATTGCTGGCCCGGCGTCTGGTCGAGGCGGGATGCCGATTCGTGACGGCTTCCGGCTTCAAAAGACTGAACGTGTGGGATTCCCATGCCGATAATGATAACGAGCTTCGTGACAAACTGGTGCCACCCTTCGAGCAGGCTCTGACCGTCTTGTTGGACGAGCTGGAACAGAGAGGACTTTTCGAGTCGACGGTAGTCATTGCCATGGGTGAGTTTGGTCGCACGCCCCACATCAACCCCGCCAATGGCCGCGATCATTGGCCCCATTGCTGGTCTCTGGTGTTGGGAGGTGGTGGTCTTCGAGGCGGGCAGGTCGTTGGCGCCAGCGATGAAAAAGGCGCTCAGGTAGTGGATCGAATGGTGACCGTAGGAGACCTCTTCGCCACCATCTATAAGGCCTTCGGAATCGATTGGGAAAAGACCTATATGACGCCCATCGGACGTCCCGTCAAACTCGCCAACTCCATCGGAGATAAGACGGGCGTACCAATCAAAGAGTTGATCTAGCCCTTCCTCTTCTCGGCGGCCTGCATGACTCCGTTCAAGGCCAGCCGACCACCATCCACATACACCGTCGTCCCGGTCATGTAGCTGGCCTCGCCGGAAGCCAGGAAGGCTGTCACGGAGGCAATCTCCTCAGGAAGTCCCACTCGGCCCATGGGAATTCGCAACAGTTGTCCGTCAAGACCTTCGCGAGTCTCCAGGATCTCTGCGGAGCGAGGAGTTTTGATGACCCCGGGGCCCACGGCAACGACCCTGATTCCATGCGGGGCCAAAGCAACCGCCATGGCTTTGGTCAGCATACCGATTCCGCCTTTGGACGTCACGTAGGGAACCTGAGTGGGGGTCGCCACCACGGAAGTCAGTGAAGAGACGTTGATGATCACTCCACCTCGGTCCACCATCTGCTGCGCCGCCAGTTGACTCAGCAGGAAAGGGCCCTTCAGATTGACATCGATCACCCGGTCCCATTCGGCCTCGGTCACGTCCAAGAAAGGAAGATCCCGACCCTGGGCAGCGTTGTTGACCAGGATGTCTACGGGTCCAAAGGACTGGGTGGCTCGTTCGAAGAACCGCTTGAGCTCCGAAAGTTTGGCCACGTCGACCTGGAATGCACGACTGCGTCCCCCTTCTGCCTCGATGCGACGGGCGTTCTCTTCAACAGGCTTCCTCTGGATGTCTCCCAGAACGACCTGCGCTCCTTCCCGGGCAAACCTCTGCGCAATGGCCCAGCCAATCCCCTGGCCCGATCCGGTCACGAGAGCGACTTTATCCTTCAATTTCACCTTACTCTCCTAGGAGTTCTTTCTCCCCAATGCACCGAGGACAGCCACGTTGACCAGGCAGTCGATCAGCGGCAGCTCTCCTTTGAGAATGCGCCGGATGTTTGCCGCCGTGAGCTTGGCGATTCCCTCGGCTCTCTCCCGATCTGCCCCGGCTATGTGGGGAGTCACGATGACGTTATCCAGATGAAGGAGGGGGTTGTCGGGAGCGGGTGGTTCCCGATCGAACACATCCAGGGAAGCCCCGGCAATCCAACCCTCACTGAGAGCTTTATAGAGAGCCTTTTCCTCGATGATCCCTCCCCGGGAGTTGTTGATGAGGTATGCAGTCTTCTTCATCAACTTCAATTCAGCCTCACCGATCAAGTACCTCGTTTCTTCGGTGAGGGCTGTGTGGAGGCTAATGAAGTCCGATTCTCGGATCAGTGTTTCCAGTTCTACCGGCTGGACACCGATTTCTTGCGCAGACTCTCGAGTCACGTAAGGATCGTATCCCAAGATCTTCATCAGAAAGCCATGGGCTCTTTCCGCCAGCTTGGATCCCACGGCCCCAAGACCTACTATGCCCAATGTTTTTCCCTGGATACGAGAATGGGAACCATGCAGGGCGTTTTGTGCTTCCCTGAATTTCCCCGCTCGGACCATCTTATCTGCCCAGAAAAAGGCTCTGGAAAGATAGATCATGGTTCCCAGGACATGCTCAACCATGCCTTCCACAGAAGTCCTGGGAGTGTTGATCACCATAACCGCCTTTTCGGTAGCTGTCTTGACATCGACGGAGTCGTATCCAGCCCCCATTCTTGCCACGGCCCTCAACTTGTTCGAACCCTCCATCACCTTCAGCGTAATGGGTGCTCCCCCTACCAGAAGAACAGCGACATCCTTCATATACTTGCTCAGTTCCTCGTCATCAGACCAGGCCTCTTCGGGCGCAAACCTCACCTCTGCCAAATCCTCGAGCAAGCCTGGAAAACCACTATCTTTCATGATGAGCTCGTTATCTGTGATTAAGACGAACGGCTTATCCATGACTGCACCCCTTCCGGCATCTTCCCCTAACTTGATTCAAAGTCTTATGCTTATATACTACAAGCCCTCATAGTGCCATGTTTCCAAGCTTGTCGGTCACTAATTTCCAGGGCAGTCGACCTTCATGCTTCAAGGTCGTTCCTTTTACCTGGGCTGAAAGCAGACGGGTCCACTCATGGGATAATTATCGGAGGAGTAAAAGAAGGAGGCAGCAGGCATGATTCGAGGAATTTCCTTTCTGACTGGATTCTTTTGTTTCGCCATAGGCGCCCAAGTTCCGGCGGCTCAGGAGGTACCAAAGATCGAATGGTTTTTCGAAGCCTTGAGCCGGAACGAAGAGCACGCCCAGAAGGCACTGCAACAGATCGGGGCGCATTGGAAGAACAGCTACACTGCCATGGTAGTGGATCTGATAGTCCTGCAGCTTCATATCGACCGAACCCGCAACCGTGACTCGCAGGTGATTCTCAACCGCTTGCTGCAATTTCTGAAGGATCAGACCCAGCAGAGAATCCGCCCCAATATCAGGGATTGGCGTGAATGGACCTGGTCTCTGAACTACGACCCCCATCCTCATTTTAGCCGATTTAAGAGAAGGCTTTATGGATACATTGATCGCAGGATGCGCTACTTCTTTCCCCCCAAGGTTCCTTCCCTCATCCGTCTGGACGAAGTGGAGTGGGGTGGCGTCGAAGTCAACGGGATCCCTCTCTAGATTATCCGGAATATACCCCCGCCTCAGAGGCGGATTACCTGGAGAATTCCCATGTTGTGTTTGGACTTGAGGTGCATGGGGAAGCCCGGGCTTTCCCCAAGCGTATTCTGGGCCGGCACGAGATGGCTCGAGAACGATTGGGCGGTGTTGAGCTCACCCTTGTGTACTGCACCCTGTGCGGAACCGTAATCCCGTACCAGAGTGAAGTGGGGGGCAAGGTTCGGAAGTTCGGAACCAGTGGGTTTCTGTACCGCTCGAACAAGCTGATGTTTGATCAGGAATCGATGAGTCTCTGGTCCACGCTGGAGGGGAAGCCCGTGGTGGGCAGCCTGGTGGGGGCCGGTCTGCGGCTCCGATCCCATCCCATCGTGACCACCACCTGGGGCGAATGGAAAGAGAAGCATCCGGATACCACAGTGCTGTCCCTGAACACGGGCCACAAGCTGGACTACTCTGAGGGTGCCGCCTACCGTGACTACTTTTTGACAGATCGCCTGATGTTTTCTGTCCCAAAGGAGGACACTCGTCTGAAGAATAAACAGGAGGTACTGGTAATGTTGTTGCCCGGGAAGGGAGGGAAGGAGGCCGAACCCTTACCGGTGGCGATTTCTACAACTCTTCTCAGAGGAGTACCCCGTCTATCACACCCGGCAAGCTGGCCGAAATCTGGTCGTCATCACTAGTCCCGGGGGCGCAAACCGGGTCTATGAGTCCGGCGATCACAGGTTTGAGCGCCAGCAAAAACTCTTTCGGGTGGAGGACCGGGAGGGACGTAGGTGGACACTCAGCGAGGAAGCGCTCATCCTGGAGGGAGAAGAGAGTACGCGCCTCCCTCGAGTGAGTGCCCAGCGGGCCTTTTGGTTCGGCTGGCATGCCCAGTTTCCCGACACGGTCCTCATCAAGTGATAGAAGAAGGTGGAACATCGAGCTTTTGGGTGCGCGTCAACTCAAGTGGGAACTTATGATTTTGTGGGGATTCGGATGATATCCTCTTAAGAGGAGAAACCATCAGTACGTTCACTGAAGAGAACAAGTTTGAAATGCCCGACTCGGCCAGCGGAAAGATCCCCGCCTGGCAGGTGGACGAATTACCCCGACCGCCCAGGGTCGATCGGCGCCACTGGGCTGGATTGCTGGGGCCGGGCATTTTACTGGCAGGACAGTCCGTGGGAGCCGGGGAGTGGCTTTTCGGCCCGGCTGTAAGCGCCCAGTATGGAGGGACGCTGCTGTGGCTTGCTGCCATCAGCATTGTGCTGCAGGCGTTCTATAACCTGGAGGTGATGCGCTACACGCTCTATTGTGGCGAGCCCATCCATGTGGGCTTCTGTCGCACCTGGCCGGGACCTTGGCTGTGGATCCCCTGCTACGTTCTTCTGGAATTCACCAACATCTGGCCATTCATGGCGGCCAATGCAGCGGTCCCTCTGGCTGCGGCATGGCTGGGTCATCTGCCTGGCGACGCTATCATCCACCTTTTGGGGTTCTCGCTCTCCGAAAGCGGCCTGGTCAAATTTCTGGGGTACGCGGTCTTCCTGGCCGCCATCGTTCCCCTCATCTTTGGCGGCACAATCTACCGCATTCTGGAACGCATCTTCACGCTTAAACTGTTCATCGTTCTGGGTTATCTCATTTTGGTCACCCTCTTCATGGTCTCGGGGCGAGTGGCTTGGGAAGTGGCGAGCGGCTTCTTCCGCTTCGGGAGTGTTGCTGTGCGGGCAGAGACGATCATCGAGGGCCGTCACTTCGCGTACTCAGAGCGAGACGGTTCGAGACTCTACACGGTAAAGGGAACCTTGGAAAACGGTCGCCCCCTGGTCACAATGTTTATGGTGGGCCAGGCCGGCGACGTCCAGAGTTTCGGAATCGGCGATCCGGTGCCGGTTGATCTTCAGAATCCACGGCGTCGCCTGGTTGCCCGTGCCCGGTCCATTGTCGGCCGAGGCGGGTTCTTCGTCGAGGACACCGAAGCGGGGGTTACTTTGACCGTGCAGGGCCGGATTGGTTCCGATCGGTCCTGGCAACCGCAGCGGTTTTCCGTCAGCGAGGCAGGCCAAGTGCGGCACTACGATCGGCTGGAAGACGTACCCGAGCCCTTTGCCGCTCGCTTTCAGGAGTGGGTCACGAATCAGGGAGTCGAGCGGGTGAGCCTTATCGGTTACACTCGCAAGCATGGCCGTCTGCCCGATCTGGACTGGGCACTGCTGGCAGGCCTTATCGCGATTGCCGGGGCTGGGGGGTTATCGAACACACTCTTCTCGAATTATAGCCGCGATAAAGGCTGGGGTATGGGAGTTCGGGTGGGTGCTATTCCGAGCGCAGTAGGGGGACGCACGATTAGCCTTTCGCACGTAGGTCACGTCTTCCGGATCACACAACAGTCTCTTGGTTTTTGGCACGGTTGGATTCGGCATATCCTGCGGGATCAGGGAATTTGGATCGTCTGCTGTTTTCTCGGAATGGCGCTGCCTTGCATGATGTCCCTGCAGTTTATTCGCAACGCTCCCCTCTCGGGTAACCGTGTCGCCGCAATGTCTGCCGAGGGGATGGCCGCTCGCTATCCTGAATACGCATTCCTGCTGTGGCCATTGGCCTTGTTGATCAGTTTTATCGTCTTGGCTCCCAATCAAATCAGTTCGGGCGATCTTTTACCGCGACGTTGGGGCGATGTACTCTGGACCGTCAGCCGCCAGGCGCGCCGCTTGAAAGGCAATCAAGTCCGATATCTTTACTACGGCATCTTGGCGATATACGGAGTGTGGGGCCTCGCCGCCCTGGCATTTTTTGATCCGCTGCAGATTGCCAAAATCGGTACCGTGCTGTCCAACCTGGCGCTGGGAGCCAGCGGACTGCACATCCTGTACGTGAACCGCACACTCTTGCCTCGCGAGCTCCATTCCCATTGGCTCATGCAGGCCGGCCTGCTGTGTTCCGCGCTCTTCTTCCTGGGAGTCACCGCCGTGGTGATTTCAACTCTCTGACCCGGCAAACGAGATCGTTGTGTGCGGTAGCAGCGTCGAGGAGGCCGACGGAGCACAACGAATCGGAAGGTAGTCCCCTCTCGAGAGGGGTGTCCGCCGCAGGCGGACGGGGTGTGTTCCGGGTCTGCGCCGATGCAGTAGACACCTTATGCACAATCCGAGCTAAGAGAATTGGTCGCCGCAGTGGCGGGGACTAATTATGGAGAGAGGGTAGGGGCTCTGTTTCATTCCTTTCCGGGATGTTAAGAGTGTTGATCCCTCTCCACCAACCAAAAGCGGAGACTGGCTGTGTGGATACTTTATTCTCTGTTCTCAGGAGTTGTTGTCGCCATCTTTCTCCTCTCCTCTACTCGTCTCTCAGAAAGACATGGGGTCGGGTATGGAAAATTTGTAATGGCGACCTTAGTAGTATCGTCTGTGATTTCCCTGTTGTTCGCATGTTTTGTAAACCTGGACATTCCATTCCAGTTTGCATGGCGGGCAATACTAAGCGGCGTTGTCTTCGGATTTTCAATTGTGCCATTTTTCACCAGTTTCAGGTATCTGAACGCACTAAGCATTTCAGTAATCGTTCAGATGGCACCTGTACTCGTTCTTACACAGTCCTGGCTGTTTCTTGAAGAAGAGATGACGATGCCTCAGGTTTTTGGATTTCTACTCGTTTTATGTGGGTCAACTATTGCTGCTGTGCGAAGTGGGGAAAGACGAAAGGAATCTTTTCTTGGGTTTTTGTTGATCCTCTGTGGCATCACCTTAGCTTCAACCAGCTACCCGCTAATGAAATACGTTACAAGTGAACTCAGCAAAGGCGAGATCTTCATGTTAAATAGAATCGGGATGGCTCTTAGTACTCTTCTTCTGCTTTGTTTGAGGCCTTCACGAAAGAGGATGTTCGGATTGTTAGAACTGGATAAGAGAGAGCAGATCCTGTACTTAGGAACGTTGTCGCTCAATGCTTTGGCCACGTTGTGTATGCTGTTGGCAATAGCTGCACAACCACCGGGAATGAATACCTCCCTTGCGATACTTGTTCGTCTAGGTATGGCCCAGATCGTGTTGTTCGCTATTTTCTTTTTCACGAAAAAAGACGAGAACATCATGAAAAAGGGCATCGGAGCAGGGATCGCAATTTTCGGGCTAGCTATTCTTGCCCTTAGCTGAAAGGAAAGGTACGGCATAGCCTTAGCCTGCATTTCTCATCACCGCTCTACTGCATCGGCGGCATCATCCGTCCTGACTGCGTTTCGCTTCGTCGGCCTCCTCGACATACTGCACGAGTACGCCTGCGGGGGCCTCGGTCGCGCGCCTTGTCAGGCCGGCCCTTCCGCCGCACGAACCTTACATTCCGCACTTCTCGACCGTATTATCTGGGGATTTTCTTTCCTGCCTGTAGGGGAGGCCGGAAGGCACGCTCGGGGACATGGAGGAGTGCCAGGATCTGCTTTTGCAAGGCCGTCAATTCGGGAGGGAAGACCTGCACGACCTGACCGGCCCGCAGGAGGGTGTGGCGTTCCGTGAGGCTGAAGAGTCGCAGCACCTGTTCGGTGGTCGGCCGTTTCGATTGTCTCTCCTCGGGGTAGAGGGGCAGTTGCGGGATCTTCTCTCGTTTCATGGCCCGGCGCAGATCGCGCTCGATCAGAGCCTGGACCAGGAGCGCGAGGAAGTAGAGGGTAAAGAGCGCTTCGATCCGGCCCTCGTTCTTGAGCAGGACCGGGGCGATCTCGTGCACGGTCTTGATCTGCTGGAAACGTTTCTCGATCGCGGGTTGGCCCTTGTGGGCTTGGAGGACTTGCGGAGCGGGGAGGGACCGATCGTTGCTCAAAAGCGGGTACATCCCGTCACTCTTCCGGTCGTAGTCGATCGCCGCCTGCTCCAGCTTCCACTCCAGATCCCAGCGCCGGCGCGTGATCCTGCGGTAGGGCGTCTGGGATCCGGGCCGTCCTCGGCGCAACTGCCGGAAGGTGTGCTCTTCCCGTCGCAGGCGCCGGACGCGGAGATAGCGGGCCAGCTGACGGCGCTGGAGAATCTCCTCGACCCTCTGGTCGACCTCGGAAGCCTTGCGCAGGCGCGACTTCGGACTGCGGAGGCGTTCCTTCAGATCCGACAGCTCTTCCTGCGCGGCGGCCAGGCTTCCCGCGAAGGGAGCGGTGCGCGGCAGACATACCATCGGTCCCGGGGACCCCCTTTGCGCCGCGGGTTGGGACGATCCCAGACCTTCTCCCACTCGGGCTCGTGGGTCTGAATCCACTTGCGAAACTCTCCATCCTCGAGCCGGGAGCGGGGAAGGACCGTGACAAACCGCCCTGCGCGCCGATAGATGTAGTCCATGTTTTCCCGGCTGCACAGCTTGGAGTCGGCCACATACAGGAAGTCGGGCCGACCGGCCACGGCCCGCAGGGCCTTCCAAGTCTCGATGTGGGTCACCGAGTCGTTGGTGTTCCCATCGCTGCACCGGAACTGCACCGGGACCCCGCCGTCCGCGCTGGCCGTGAGGGAAAAGAGCAACTGCTTGAGGTCGGGCCGATGATCTTTCGAGTAGCCGTAGGTGATGAAGGGCGCTCGCTGGCCCCGCATCCGTCGGCCCTGGGCGCGGCGGTACTGCCCCGTGAAACGGATGGTGGTGGAGTCATTGTGCAGCTCGTCGCAGCGGACCTCGAAGCGCTTCGCGACGGCGATCACCACTTCGGTGAGCAAGGCCGCGCGGTCCGCATCGAAGAGCCGGTCCAGCGCTCTGCCGATGCGGTCGTCGCTCACCTGATCCACCCCCTCCGGGTGCAGGGCATACATCTCCGGCGCAAACGTGCGCACGGTCTCCTGCTGGCGATAGATCGGCTCCCGCTCCACCAGGATCGAGCGCAGCAGGCCGAGCCCTAAGGCATAGGATAGGGTGACCCGGCGATCCTGGGTCGGGACGTGGCGTTGCAGGATCTCGCCCAGACCCATGCGGGACAGGAAGTGATTCACGATGGGAAGCGGCCCCAGCCGCTCCGTCCGGAGCCCAAAGGAGCCCCGGGATAATAAGCCTTGCACCCGACCCATATCTGTCGCTAATATAATAGACAGATATGACAAAATCCAGATCTGGAAAACACCTCGATCGAGTCCGCAGTCGTGCCCTCGACCGGATCGCCCGGATCCAGCAACAGATCGGACAACTCGACTGTCTGTGTTCCGGAACCTTGGTGAAGAGGAAGAAGGTCTGCGGCAAAGTCAACTGCCGCTGCTTTCGGGATCCCCGAGCCCGCCATGGCCCCTACTACGAGTGGGGATGCATGAGCGAGGGGAAACAGGTCCACCGGATGATCTCTCCCCAGCAGGCGGCCCTCCTGCGAAAGGCGCTTGCCAACTACCGGACCGTCCGACGTCTCTTGCGCCGTTGGGAGACCGAAACCGTGCGCCTCATGGAAGCTGAAAAAACCCACAACCCATGAAGGACCAATCGGTTACACAATCACCAAATCACCCTCGAGAAGTGCGGAATGTAAGGCTTGACACGAGTGTCTTCGTGACGAGCGGTGATGAGAAATGCAGGTTAGCGCCAAGTGTTTCTGATCAAGATGCTGGAGAGATGTCTTAACTGGTCCGATTTACCAAATCACCTGGACAACCCAAGGATCAGAGGCGCTCTTCAGACGGAAGATGACCAGGCAACAGTTGATTCAAGGTTGGGGTACTGATAGATTTCGATCATTCATCACGGAAAACCACAGAAACTCACAGCGGAAGTTGATATGAGGAATGTCAGTTAAGGTGTGTTTACACAATTCAAGGTACAAATAGCCCCAGAGAGGGCCTGCAGCTCTTCCAAATGTTTCTGCGCTATCTCGATGCCGCCGGAGGAATGCAAGGCTCGATCAAGTTTGAGCAAACCTGCTACTGGGCCGTTTGTGGTAAGCCAAGAATTGTACCACCAACAATCGACTCTATCTCATTTATGAACCGGGCAGAGACCCAAGATTAACTTTAGGTGGGATACACTTGCGCCGCTAAGGTCAACCTGAGGAGGTGCACCGCGGAAACTGCTTCAGGAAACCGCGGCCACGAGTTTCTCGAATGCCTCGATCGACTGCCTCCCGTCCAGCACCCCGATCTCCAGGTCGTATTCCTGGCGCTCTCCCGGCTCCAGGAATTGCAGGGTGCCTCTCTGTCTTTCTTTGTCCCGCCCCTCAACACTGCAGTTGGCCGGGTCCATCCCCACGACATAGTCGCGCTCGCCCATCATCTTCCATTCGATGAACCAGGGAAGCTGGCTCTTTTCGTAGGTCACGTAGAAACCGAACCCTCCCTCAATGTTCTCATTGACCAGTGCGCATCGCACGAGTCCGGCGGCATCCACCGCCATCTCGTGGTAGTAGTCCTTCTCCAGGCAGCCGGGGACAGGAGCGGTGAATCTGGCAAAGTCATCCTTGTCTGTTCCGGCCACCTCATCGCGCGCTCGTACTTCCTGGGTCGGCGAAATCAACCTAGCTCCCTCGTCCACAGCTGGGAAACCACCGTTGATGTGATAGTGCATCATGAGAGGACGCCTCTGGAAGCATTGGTTCTGCACCACGTCGTGAAGCCAGAGCCTGGACTCGCCCAGTCGGGTGGTGATTGTTCTTGTCAGGAGCATGTCCTCGCCGGGAATGGCACTTCTCTCTGCCCTCCCCTCGATCGCGGTCCTTCTTCCGCCGTTAACGCCTTCCCGCATCTTTCCCGTCACAGAGAGGACATAGTCATCCTCCAACCATTCTTCGTTCAAACAGACCTTGTCTGCCGGCACGTGCGAGATCCTGCCATGGAGGCCCAGGTCCTCGCCCTCATCGCGGCAGGGACTGCCGCAGTACGTGATCCCGCACGTCGTGAGCAGGCCCCCAAAGAAGGTGCGGAGCCTAGCGCCGAGGGTTTCTGATTGAACCGCTGGAGGTGTCTCTATTGATCAGGTTTTTGACCAAAAGCCACCTGGAAAACCGAGGGATCAGAGGCGCTTTTGATGGACAGAGGACCAAAGACCACTTGAGGCAAGGTTGGCGGTCTGATAAGTTGTGGTCATTCACTGGGGAGACTGGAAAAGGTCCTTCCGAAGTTGATATGAGGAATGTCGATTAAATATACACCCAAAGAAGTTAATACAAAAACGAAGCTGGGCACTGTGCGAAGGAACGACAAGGCCACTCTCGGTTTTTCTGCGACGGTTTCTCTCAGCCGTTTTTGCAGCTGCGCCAGATACCGACACCCTTTAATGGAGTTATCCGCATTGAAGTAGTATTTGATTGAGGCTTCAGGATCAAAGAGGCTCACCCTTTTTCGGAAGGTGTCTGTATACAGACTTTTGCCAAAACCATCGGAAAAAATAGAAGTAATTGAGACTCTTCGAATAGCGTTGGGCCCCCTGGTAACTGGAAATGTGCTCTAATTTGAATGTCTTTAACTAAGACATCTTACGGCGTCTAGTCCTTCCCAGAAAAATCAAACATTGGTCCCTTCGCAGCCTGTTGACCAAACTGATTAAGATCGGAGCGAAGGTGGTCCGCCATAGCCGGATCGTCACGTTTCAAATGGCGGAGGTAGCAATAAGCAAGGATATATGGGCCGAGCTGTTGTCTCGGATTGATCGATTGAGATGGATGACAGTCTAGCAGCCCGTGGTGAAAGTCGCGTGGAGTCGCGCGCCAGGGATCTGCGGTCGCTGGCAAGGCTCGAGGAGGAGTCGATGCTTGGACATCGGCGATGACGAGTAACGCCGTCCAGCGGCCGCAAACCTCTGTCGCCCTTCGGGTTGCGGCGCCGTGGGCCCGTCTGCGGTGTAGCGCCTCCTCGACGATGACCCGGCATCGCCTCGATCGGCGCACCTTGCATCCGGGCCCACGGCGCTCACAACGAGACCCGCGGGACTTTTACCACGGGCTGCTAGCGCCACGTGTTTTTGATCGAGTCGCTGGAGAAGTGTCTCCACTTATCAGATTAAGAGAATGGTTGACGCAAGGTTGGAGGGCTGATAGGTTTTGATCATTCATCACGAAGAAGCCAGGCGAACTCGGATCTGGGGTTAATATGAGGAATATCGGTTAAATGTTCAAGTATTCGGTAGTATGTGACACGCTCAGGTTTCTTGGATGGGATATAGCGGAAGATCCGCGAGGCCTTCTGACTGCCATCAAGAATGCGGGCTACGTCGGCTGCGACCTGCCGTGCGACCTCGACAGAATAAGTGCCAGCGAGTTCCTGCCGATCATCGAGTCTCTCGGGCTACACATCCCGGCAGTGCAGGGCGTGTGGGGTTACTCCCACGCCGGTGAGAGCAGAGATCTGGCAGGCCCGGACGAAGAGGCAAGAAGGAGAGGCATTCAGCACGCCAAGGAAGCGGTTGACCTCGCCGTGGAGCTGGGAGCAGAATGCTTCCAGGTGTGCGCGCCTCAGCCGGGCGTCCCCCAGTTCCTTTTCCCCGACCTTCCGATCCGGACGCTGAGAAGCAGATTTCTCGAGTCCCTCAAGGAGATATGCGAATACGCCGGCGAGCGGGACATCACCATACTCCTGGAGCCGGTGAACGCCCACGAGGCTTACCCGGGCGTTCTGACAAGCGTGCCCGAGGCCATCACCTTAATCCAAGAGCTGGGTCTCGGCAACATGGGCATTCAGCCGGACATATACCACATGAATATCGCGGACGGCCCGATTTCCGACGCGCTGCGGGCGGCAGGGAACCTGATACGACACGTTCATGTTAACGAGACGAACCGCTACGGCCTTGGCACGGGTCATGCTGATTTTACCGCTATCCTCAGGATGTTGAAGGAGATCGATTTCACGGGGTACCTGGCTGTCTACATGCCGCTGGTCTCACAGGAGGTATTCCACATGTCTCGCTTGGGCTACGGCGGGTTCCGCAGTGCCGCGGCCCAGAGGGACACGACGGAGAGGCCAGACCCGGCGCCTTACCTGGAGAAGACGATCCGGTATCTCAAGGGCATTGAGGAGGCCATCGCGTCGTAGCAGATGCTTCTGTGACGCAGGTCGACGTTACTGCGGCGACGAATGGCCGTGCTCAGCAGGTGTGATATGTTGTTAGGGCTACATGGCATCTGTATCCTGCACACTAACGTGTTGACCGATATCCGCGTTGCCCGAGATACCGGCTACGACGCGCTCGAGATCTGGGTGCCCAAACTGGAAAGGTACCTAGAGGCAGGCCATCGGCTGGAGGACCTGCCAGCCGCCCTCGGTCCCGTGCAACCCGCCACGGTCAATTGCCTGCAGGACCTAGGACATCCCGAACCAGAGCCTCCCGGCGAGCCAGCGAGGCGCTGCGAGCAGCTCTGCGCCATTGCGAACACACTGAACTGCTCCATATTGCAGGTGTCCACCGCCCGTGCCCTGCTGGGCATGCCCTGGCCGGAGATAAGGAAGAGGATTGCCCAGTCCCTGGCGGAGCTGGCCGACATCGCCGCGCCTTTCGGCCTGCGCCTCGTCCTGGAGCCGCAGACATTCGCTCCGCTACGGACCCCAGGGCAAGCACTTGAGATTTTCGAGACGGCGGGGCGCGACAACGTGGGGCTCTGTCTCGACACCTTCCACTTGTGGACCGGCGGTACGTCTTGGGAAGAGGTGGCCGCGCTCGATTCGGACCTTATCCATGTCGTTCATATCAGCGACGTGACTCCCCGCAAGGGCGAAGAGTGGGCCGACGACGACCGAGACGTTCTGCCGGGCGACGGCATCCTGCCGTTGAAGGAAGCGACGGCGGCCGTGTGCGCGACCGGCTATGACGGATTGTGGTCCGTCGAGCTAATGGGTGCGAAGCATTGGGAGTGGGACCCCGTTGAGCTCGCTCGGGAGCTCAAGCGTCGTACGGAGTCCCTCCTGGCTGACTGAATGCGGCGTGTGGCACATCTGATCACTCGCTGAACGACGGCGACCACACGTACAAGGAAAGAGGACGATGGCGAAGATTTTCGGCAAGACCTATCGGCGAGAGGAGCTCATGCGGCTCACAGGCGACATCTCTCAGATCGCCGGGACGAAGCAGTACGAACTCTTGGAAGGAAAGGGGCGGGGCGTCAGGGCCGTCGATTTCTGGACGGGCACGGGTTTCGTGTTCACCATACTACTCGACCGGGGCATGGACATCTCGGAGGCCCGCTACTGTGGTAGATCCCTTTGCTGGCGATCCCCCGCGGGGGACGTCCATCCCCACTTCTTCGATCCCCGGAGTCTAGACGCCGTAGAAAATTGCCCAGGTTGCAGGCCAAGACAAACAGAGCCAACCTCACCTGATTCGGGACAAAGCGCTGGCAGGACAGGCGAGTCCAGTGCAACGCATACTTGCCTTCCTTGATCCACTGCTCGGCTGTGCCACGACCGTTATAGAAGTGAACCACCCCTGAGGCTTGTGCGCTCATATTGGGTTGAGTAGGCCGGGGGAGTCTCACCCCCAGCCCCTCCAAGAACCGGACGTGAACCTCTCAGCTCATCCGGCTCCTATCACTCAAGCCACAAGGAAAGACTCCAAGACGCCAATGAATAAATAGATGCGGATTGGCACGGGCAATCTGGTCGAGGTAACGCCTCGCCCGTTGCCGATGCCCAGAAAATCTTTTGAGTTTCCTTCGCACCCACTGCACAAGATACCGGTTGAAGTTCCGCCACAGTTGACGCAGTGCCGACGCGTGGAAGCAACCATAGCAGGCTTGCCAACCACGGAGTTTCGGATTGAACATCTGAGACAGATCCAACAACGTCTTCTCGTTCTTGAGCTGGACATGCCAGCTACGCATGCATCGATTGATCTCCTTCTTCGAGGAGATACTGATCGCAGGAAGAAAGTTCGGGTGAACCTGCCCTTTCTTGTTCACACACCGTCGCGGACGGAAAGTGTAACCAAGGAAATCAAAGCTGATTCGCGAATGCTCTTCCAGGCGATTCACATCCTTGCAATAGACGATCGACGATTTGTCGGGATGGATCTCCAACCCACACTCACGGAAGCGTTCCGAGATAAGGCTCATCACGTATTCCGCCTGAGACTGGCTCTTGCAGTGCAGCAGCCCATCGTCGGCGTATCGACAAAATGGAACCCCCGGCAGTTGGCGTCTCACCCACGCGTCAAACGCGTAGTGCAAGAACAGATTTGCCAGAATAGGGCTCACAACTCCACCTTGCGGTGTGCCTTTGTCGCGCGCCTGTAGACTGCCGCCGGGCTGCTCAAGTGGAGCCTGCAACCAGCGCTCCACGTACAACAACACCCAACGACACTGACAATGGTGGCGTAACGCCTTCATGAGCAGTTCGTGGTCAATGTTGTCGAACAGGGCGCGGATATCGAACTCCACCACCCAGTCGTATCGCCAACACCGTTTCCGGGTGATGGCAATCGCGTCATGGGCAGAATTTCCCGGTCGATAGCCGAAAGAATCCTCATCGAACACCGGTTCCAGTATCGGCTCCAGGGCTTGCTTCACCACTGTCTGTGCGATTCGATCAGAGACCGCAGGCACTCCGAGAACACGCGTGCCCCCCGATTTCTTCGGGATTGGCACGGCTTTCACGGGTGGTGGAAAATAGCTCCCGGAGCACAGCCGGTTCCAGATTCGATAGAGGTTGTTCTTCAAGTTGTGCTCGAAGAGTTCAAGCGACTCGCCATCGACTCCTGCGGCACCTCCTTTGGACTTCACCTCCAAGTATGCTTGCCCTGCCAGCTTCTTAGAAACCTCAAATGGCTTTGCTACTTTCAAGGGCTCCTCCTGCCTAGCAGTTGGCCGCTTGTCTGTAGCCGAGTGACCAAGCCCCTTCGCTCCGCTGCCATTACGGCAGCCTCATCGCTACTACGAGCTTGTCCGCCCCTGGGCAACGCTTCGATACTGTCGGCCTCGCAGGTTCTCTGCTTGTGCCTTTCTCTTAGCATCGTTGCTCCAGGTTCCCGCAGTTCAACATGAGAGCCCAGATCAAGCTCACGCCACCTCTATGCCGGGTGCCACCTGACCAGTAGACAGGTTTCCGCCAGATTCGTCCCGGGGCAACATCAACTCCCCGGTTTCGACACCATCTCGTCCTTTCGGCACTTGAACGGTGGTTCACTTGTGTTCGTCTTCCTGATCCACACCTGATGCTTCTAGAGCACCTTTTCCGTAACGCTCACGACCGCGGCTTTTAACCACAGCCACTTACGGTGGTTTGCAACCTGCTCCTGCAAGCCGGTTGCGGGAGGCCTACTCCCATCTCTCACGCCGCTTGCTGCGGCACACTGACGATGAAACCCACCCTCGGAAAGAGTTTTCCGCCACCGATAGACGATGGGCATCGTTGACATCTTCATAGCCAGCCAGTCGACTGTATACCGATTGGCGCAGCAACGACGCCAGGTCGTGCTGGATGTTACGCCCTGTCCGCGAATCGCGAAAAACGGAGGGAACACTATCGAATAACACCAACGCTTCGTCCAAATCACGATAGGCGAGAAGCCCAGCATCCGAGGTGACCTTAGCCCCATGAAATTCAAGCCTCAAACTGCCATCAAAACCGGCCTTCAAACCTTCACCCTTTGGGTCAGCCATTTCTTGCTCCCTTTATGCTCTATATCTACTTTAATTATAGTAGTTTACATCAATTAAGGCAAGCAATTTTGGTGTCCTTTATGGTGAATGGGGGTTTAGTCCTGTTGCGTACACGGAGAGAGAAAGGAGGAAACCAGGTTGTCATGCTGACAGGTGAACAGATCGCGTTCTACCACGAAAACGGTTATCTCGGCGTGGAAACGTACTGTCGCCACAGGAGGTGAACGAGCTGCGGAGTGTGACGGAGGAGTTCGTCGAAAAATCGCGCCAAGTCACCGAAAACGACGAGATGTTCGACCTTGAGCCGGGTCACAGCCAACAGGAGCCCAAGCTGCGTCGGCTCAAGAACCCTGCGCAGCATCACCCTGTCTACGACCGTACCTTGCGGCATGTCGATCGTGGACATCGTTGCTCAGTTGATCGGCCCGAGCATCCGCGCAATCAGCAGCAAGCTGAACTTGAAGTCGCCCCAATTCGGTAGTCCGGTCCAGTGGCACCAGGACTGGGCGTTCGGCCCGCACACCAACGACGATCTGCTGACAGTGGGAGTGAACATGGACGACATGCGGGTGGAGAACGGTTGCCTCCAGGTCATCTCCGGCTCGCACCAGGGGAGAATCTTTGATCACCACTTCGAAGGGCACTTTGCCGGCGCCGTCACGGAGCCGGATTTCGACGATTCGAGCGCCGTACCCATCGAGTTGAAGGCCGGCGGCATTTCCATCCACCACTTCCGCACCTTGCACGCGTCGCTATCCAACCCCTCGCAACAGCCCCGGCGGCTTCTGCTGTTAGAGTATGCTGCCGGGGACGCCTGGCCGCTTCTGAACAATGCGCTTTCCAGCCGTGAAAATGAATGGCAGGCGTATTGTGGGAGTTTTCTGCGCGGCGAGCCGTCGAACCTGCCACGGGTAACGGACGTGCCGACGCGGCTGCCGCTGCCGCCCGCTAAGCGAGAGGGGTCAATTTACGAGAACCAGAGTGTACTGCGCCGTTCCACGTTCAACCGAAACCGATCTGACTCAAATACGCCCTTGACCGCCTAGCGATCGGCAGCGGTTTGTCAGATGGGGCCGGATACATATCCTGTTCCACGATGGCATACCCGTGGTAGCGTAAATCCCGCAACAGGTCGAGCAAAACGGAAAAATCCACCACACCCTGAGATGGTTCGCAAAACACCTCTTTGATGATCGCCATGGCTAGGGGGGCGCCGTTTTGGTACACCACCTCTTCAAGTTTCTGAGGATCGACACTCTTGAGGTGCAGGTACTCAAGCCGCTGGTGATGCTTTCTAAGAAACGCAACCGGGTCGCCGCGGCGATAAGCATGGTGGCCCGTATCCAGACACAGACCGATCAGGGCCGGGTCGGTGTCATCAAGGAGGCGTTCAATCTGGTGCTCGTATTCGACGTGTGTTTCACTGTGGGGATGGAAGATTGTCCGAAGATCAAATTTCTCTTTGACCAGGTGGGCAATTGCGTGCGTCGTTTCGATCAGCCTCTTCCAGGCGTCATCCTCGAGGGTTTCCTCTCGAGCGGGCTCGCCGGTGCGCTGATTGCGATACATGTCGTCGATTAGAATGGAGTACTGGGCGCCCATGCCGGCAAGCAATTCAGCGGTTTCAAGAACTTCTTTTTCAATCTGAGGCCATCGGTGAGCGTCTTCGAGGTGAGGCATCACGACGCCGCCCGTAAGCTTTAAGTCCCGCTGATCCAGTTCTCTTTTCAAGGTAGAGGCATCGGTCGGTAAATAGCCGTAAGGCCCTAGCTCCGTCCACTCATATCCGACCTCGGCCATCTCATCAAGGCAGCGCCACCAAGGTGTCTGACTGGGATCTTGAGGGAGGGAGATACCCCAGGCGCCGGGGCAAGTTCCGATCTGAATGCTCACTTCAGTTTCTGGTTGAAAAAGTCATCTTGCATCACGGATCTGTTGCGTCGGAATGAATGGAAAGCTTTGAGGCTGCCGACAAGTCACACTGTACTTATAATCCTTAAGGGATGAAGAAATCAATCCTTGACCGATAGAATGGTTGATTGATGCGGGCAGCGTCGCCTCATCTCGCCCATACCATATAGGTAGGTGCGAGAGCGGAGGCGGAGGCCGCCGGCTAAAAAGGCCGGTTGGAAGGTAGTTGAAGTGTTTTGCTTGTATCCGAACAACGAGCGCATCCCCACCAAGTCCCCTTGGAGCGACGCTCAGCGGCCGGTTCCGACTACCCAGGTCATGGCGGGGTTGGCTCAATGGCCCGGCAACACATTTCGCTTTTGGATGCCCGAACTGGTCGGCGATCTTTGGGATAACTGGGACGCCGAGGTGGCCCATCAGGACTTCAGCAAAACCGAGCGCGATGGTCTACTCTGGTCGTTTCAGCGAGGCTCCAAGGCGACCGTAGAGGCCGAGATCACACCAGCCGACCGCGTCTTACTGATCGAGTGCCGGGTCATGAACCACTCCCCGGTCGACCTGGAAGACGTGGGCGTCACCCACTGTTTTCAGCTATCCCTCGCCCCCGACTTTGCCTGCGGTGACTTCTCGCGGCTTTATGTGCGGACCAAGGGCAACTGGCGGTCGTTGTGCTCGCTCGAGCCGAATTCCGACTACCCTCACTACTTTCGGACCGGCCTGAGGGACAGTCTCGGTCAGGTGGGGTCTCACGGCGACATGTCTCCCTTATATGAGGAGGTGGAGGTGGATCATCCGCTCATGGCGTGTGTGGCCAAGGATGGCAGCCGGTGCGTCGCCACCGGCCTCCGACAGCTTCCGGTTCCTCTTCCACAATCGGGCCAACGAGAACCTCTGGTGCATTCACAGTCAGCAGATGCCAGTCGTCTCGTTAGGTCCAAAAGAGACTGCTCGATTTCGCCAGAAGGTGTTTTTTGTTGAGGGCGGGTTGGACGATTGTGTCTCTGCCTACGAGGCAGACCCCGTCCAGGAATGAAAGGCCGTCATCAGCGTGGAAACCACCTCAAGTGCCGCCCGACGTTCCCCCATCTTGTAGACTGTTGGCCAATCTTGTGAGGTGACTGATGAGCGTGCTTGATTCATTTTTCTATCTCCCACGCTGAAGACTGCTTTCGCTCACCGGGTCGGGGCGGTAATTTTGACCGTCGTTGTTTTTGAAAAAATCGGAGTATAAACTGGTCTGTGATCGGAGAACATGGTGGGGGAAAACCTATGAAATTCCAGCGAATGACCGCTGAGCAGCGGAAGCAATGGGACCGGGACGGCTATTTGATCATTCCCAAGGCATTGTCATCCTCGGAGGTCCAGGAACTTTGCTCACAAGTGGACCGTCTTGATAGGGAGTCTCAGCGGCAGGGCCGTGATCCCGCTGCGTCGCTGGACGTGAACAACCTCATCGAGACGGCCGCGGAGGGCTTGTTTGCGCCAGAGCAGGGAAACACCGGCAAAATCCTCGATCCCCATCCCAACCAAACCTTCCTCAATTTGATTGACCATCCCAGCCATCTCGGAATGCTGTGCGAACTGATGGGCGCAGCGATTCATATGGCCTGGTCCCATCTGATGGTTCGTCCGCCCGCGCCGACACCCTTCAACCGGTGGCATCAGGACTGTCCCAAGCCTTATTCCTTCCCCAGAGTCGAGGGCCTGTTGCCGCTGCAGTGGGTCCGGGTCGGTTGGTTTCTTACCGATGTCGACAGACCGGATATGTCAAACTTGTGTGTCATACCGGGCAGTCACAGGACGGGTTTCCCAAAGATTTCCAAGGGGCTGGATTACTGCTTAACCATCACGTCCCCCGGCCGATTCCGCCAGATCGAGCGGATCGACGATGGTGTTCCCGGGGCGCGGCAGATCACGGTGAAGGCCGGCGACGCGATCCTGCTGCACAATGCTTTGTATCATTGTGTGGTTCGGAACACCTCAGACGTTCAGCGAAAGAATATCTATTACGTGTACACACCGATTTGGCAGCGCCTCGCTGATCGAGAAGCCAGCTCGCCCGAATTGATTGCCCAATGCGATCCCGTTCGCAAGCAGTTGCTCGGCGCATTGAGCGGTCCCAACACCAACGGGGGCATTCACCCCTTCGACGAGGGCGTGCCTCTGGTTCAGCTGTTCGAAGGCAAGACATTCGACCAGATGTGGGCCGACTGGGAGGAGCAGTACGTGCGCCAGACACAGGCATAGCCGGATACCAGCCCTCTCTACCGGATCGGCACCTTTTCCCTGTAAGAGAAAATCCGCGATAACGTGGATTCGGCAAACAGACTGGATACGAGGAGGCCTTGGCGGGATCCAAGAGGACCCTTCGAGAGGGGAAGGAAGCGGAGGCAATTGAGAAGGCAACAAACAGGTAACACAATGAAAAGAGTTTTTAGACTATCTTCAGCGGATCCTCGTAAGTGCTTGATTTCGTGGTGCCGGAGGGGGGAGTTGAACCCCCACGGGTGTTGCCACCCGCCAGATTTTGAGTCTGGTGCGTCTGCCAATTCCGCCACTCCGGCGCGAAGCGCTCGCATTGTACTATGAAGCTCAAAAGGGTGGCTAGCCTTCGTGTCTTGGTGATGAAAATCGCCTTGGTACAATGACACCAAGAGTGGCGTCCCTTCTTCTGCCTACTGTTCCAGGTCTCAAGTTTCCGTGTGCCCGACCACCTGGAACTGGGAGGGGATGCTGCTTCCTGAATGGGAATTTTTGTCGCAGTGCGAAGGCCGCTGTTGTTCGCGGCGCTGAGGCCGCTCCTACCTTGTTGAATGGGGCCCGTCCTGGCGGGAGAGCGCTCGGTAGTATTCCTCCACCCTTCTTCGGAATTCCGGGGGGATTTCTTCCACGCTAGCCGACCCCAGCAACTGTTCCGGACCCGGCCGCAGCGATTGACCCATCTCCAGCTCCAGGCGGCGAAATCCGTCGATGACTTGGGACTTCAGACGCGCCATCTCCTGCGGATCTGCAAAGAAGCGTTCCCAATTGAGCCGGCGCATCTGACCAACCAGTCGCCCTACTTCCCGCTTCAGTCTCGGATCCCCCTCAACAGCCTGCTCGATCCTCTCCGCCTCCTTCAGACGCTCCTTCCATTCCTGGCGAATTTGAGCTGAAGGAACTCCAGAGGCAGGGCTTTGGGCACCGGATACGCGCTCTTTAAGGGCTTCCAGACGCTCCACGAGCGGACGGATCTGATTCAGAGCCTGCTGCAGTGGGTTCTCAGGACTGGAGCCGCCAGAGCCCAGTGAGGATTTTGCCTCCGAGACCGTCTTGGCAAGCTGCTTGAGATCATGCCAGATCTCCTCCTCCTGCGGCTGAGCCAGCCGCGTCCAACCTCGCGAGAGAAGCCGGGAGCTCTCCTGCATCTGTTCCGGAATACGCCGATTCCGAATCTCACCCCCTGCCCGCTGCAGTTTTTGGGACACGTCGGGTTCACGTGAGCTCGCCCGGGCCGATTGATGCAGTGCTGTTTCCAAGCGTTGAACCTGTTCCTGCAACGCAGCCTTTTCGCGCAGCAAATCTCGTAACTCCCGTACAAACTTCTGGTCAACTCCCCCCGACTGCTGTCTGGCTCGAAGCTCATCCACTTTGGTGACCACTTCCTCCTGCCCCTTGACTAACCGCTGCGAGCCCGCTTCCAGTTTCTCCAGGCGCTCCGCCATCTGCTGCTGTCGCTGTTGCCTGAGTGCATTTTCTGTCCGCTTGAGTCTTTCACCAGCCTGTCGGGCACGCATTTGAGCTTCCTGAGAGCTCCAGCGGCTGGACTGGGCCTGGCGCATCTCGCGCGCGGCCCGTTTCAGCTGTTGCGAAAGATCTGCCAGGGGATCTGCCGGCCGGCGCGAGAGCCGCTCCAGCTCCCGAGCCAGCCTCTCTGTCTCCTCTGCCAGCTTCTGCTGCGAGTAGCTCCGAATGCTTGAGCTTCTTCCTCCTGACTGCCTCCGCTGCCGCTCTCCCAGTTGCTGCTGCCGTTTGGCCAGCTCCTTCAGTTTTTCAAGAGCCTCCTCCAGATCCTGGTCCCGACCCGCGGCTTGAGACTGGTCGAGGGTTTCATACTGGTTTTTCGTCTTGTCCAGATCCAGATCAACCAAGTCAGCCAGTTCTTCTGCAGCGGCGGCGGACTGGCTTGTGGAAAATGCAATCTGAACTTCCTTGAACAGGGCTTCGGCGCGCAGCAACTGCTGGAAAGACTTTCGCTCTTCGGGCAAAGCTTCCCTCAGTTTCACTCGGCTTAGATCACCTTGTGCCGCCTCCATGTGTCGGGCGGCCCGGTTTATATACTCAGCCATTTTTCCCAGACGGGCATCCGCCCCCAGGACACCTCGGCGCTCAATCCGGGCCACGATGGCCTCAGCCTCAACCTGCAGTCGCTGCTGCACCAAAGCTAAGGTGCGACTGTGTTCCTCCAATTCAGAAGCTGAAAAGGTGCGCCTTTCCCGATTCAGGCGAAAGGTGGCGGCGATAATCTCCTTCTGACGCCGCGAAAGGATCAGGCTCTGGCTCTCGGCAGGCACCCCGCCCCGTTGGGACTGGTAATACTGCCGGTCGTAGGGCTCTACTTCCAGAAAGTAGATGTCGGTTACTGAGGCGGAAAGGGCATCGGAGGCTTCCGCGAAGTAGGAGACGAAATCTCCGGGACTCAGGCTGAACTCCTCCAGGTAGAAGATATGAGAACTCGAGAAGGAATGCGAGCCACCAGGATTACCTAACTGGACCCTTTGTTCCGCTCCTCCATTTACGGAGAAAGATAGTGCCAGCTCGCTGATTCCATGATCGTCCTCGACCTCCACCTCTGCAAAAACCTCTTCGATATTGGTAACCTTCAGGTCCCGACCAGGGCGCCTGAAAGACAGCAGAGGCGGCTGATCCGGGAGCGCTTCCACCACGTATTCGGCCGAACCAGGATTCCAGACCTGCTCCTGGTCCTGGAAGTAAATTCGGTAAGAATCGCTTTCCTCAACCTGGAGTCTTCCCTCTAGTTCCCGGCTCCCCACCAGTCGGAGAGAAATGTCTCCACCCGACTCCAATTTAATCTTTCCCTTCCGCACCGTCTGGTCGGCCCGGATCCGAAGGTCAGCCGCCGCCCCTACCAGGGCGCGGATGTTTCCATTGTTCTCAAGCACCACTTCCGGCAAGCCTGTGTACTCAGGAAAGCTCAAGACGATCTCCAATTTCTCGACCCGGGGAACCTCCCATACACGAAGGGAATATGTCTCGGATCGGATCCCTTCGGCCTCGACATAGTAATCAATCTCCTCCCGTACATCGAAGAACAGGAACTGAAACTGATTCCCTCGATCGCCCGGCTCCATTCGCGCCTGCTCCCAGCCCGGCATGTTGCCGTAGTGGGCGAACAGGCCCACTTTCTGGGAGTCAAAGCCTTGAAGTGTGGCGAGAATTTCCACATCTGCGTGCCTTGCGACCCTGCTGCTGCCCGGTGTGACCCTGATGGAGTACAGAGGAGGGGGATCGTGATCGAACCCACTCCACAGAATCCTGCCCAGGCTGTACCGATAAGCTTCCGGGCCCGTGAGAAACAGGGAAGCGAAGACCAGCAGTGATACCAACAGAGTCAGTGACCAGAAGAGTGCGGCTTGCGGCCGATAAAGGCGCGGCTGCGCAAGGTCCTTAAGCCCTCTCCACGCATCCCTCTCAACCAGTTCTCGAATCCCGGGATCGACAGGGGAAGCCTCGGTCCACTCGACGGCGGTTGAAAGTCTGTCCTGAAGGATTGAGTGGCGCTCCTCCAAAAAACGTGCCAAGCGCTGAGTAGAAGGAGGGCGAAAGGCAGGCTGGAGCAGATACCGGACGGCGAGGAAGAGCAGTACCCCTCCTCCAAGCAGGCGCGTCCAGAGGAGGGCCTCAGAGGAAAAATTGCCTTGCCACAGAAGATAGCTGGAAAGAATAGACGCAGCAACAAAACCACCCAGTAGAAAAGCAAGCCCTTTTAGTAAGCGCTCACACTGAAGCTTTCTTCTTACCACCGCCAGAGTGGAGATGAGTTGGAATCCTTCGTTCATGGACTTACTTTGTCATTTGTCATTCGCCGCACTGAGGCGACTCCCACCTTCTGGTTCCAAGGAATGAACCCGGAACCTTTTTGGTCAGTTGTCCGTTGTCAGTTATCCCCTGGTCCTCCCGTAAAACGAGGCTGCCCAGCTCCCCGTTACGGTTGATCGCCTCATAGGCGGGGATCTCCACCTCCCCGCCTCGACCTTGGCCTTTCTTGCGCAGCCGTGGCTTTCGAACTCGCACTTGCCGCTCCGAAAGTCTGACTCGCCCTGGCTGAGTGCCGTACCAAACGATCTGCTTGCCTGGGCGCCCTTGTTGCTTTTCGCCGGCGACACTTCGGGCAGAAAGCTGCAAGACCGCTTCCATGCTCGCTCGCCCCAGGATGTCGATCAACTCGTCAATGGCCATCCGGGAGGCTTCGATCAGCTCCACCATCGGGAGCAACAGTTGCCCGTTCTGGGCCAGATAATCAGCCAGCCCCTGACTGTTCTTCCGGGTGACAATTCGATATGATTTCTTCATGGCGGTTCCTCCTTAAAAGGTTGTTGACCAACCCGATTCCAACGAGTCGGTCGGACGAACCGCCTCTCAACTTTCAACTAAACCCGGGACAGTCTCCGTAAAACCGATTCGCCACCACTGACTCCGTTCCTAATATTAGCGTGGCCGAGATCAGGAAAAGCCACCAGAGCGGCTGCTGTATCTGGTTTTCCAAAGCCAGCTTTCTAACGTTAGTGACTGCCGAAGAGAGCGCCTTTGCAGAGACAAAGGTTGCCATAAATTCCTTCCTGCTCACCGTGCGCAAATCCGACTCCGAGGGATCACAATTGACGGCGATCCAATCCGTTTTCTTATGGCTTCTTATTTCATAGTACCCGGGCAATCTCAAGGGGACAAAACTGGGCCTTTCTCCATCCAATCTCAAGATGCGCTGGCCCCTGGGATCAATGATATTCCCTTTTGGCGAACCGTGGTCTTTTCCAGTCAGAAACTCGGCAGTGGTAGCCTCCACCGGCAAGATCTGACCGACCCGCATAGCTGCCCCAGAGGCCTGCCATGCGGCGGCATATTCAACCATACGATACCAGAAGGGGACGTAAGCAGTGCGCAGTGGCAGGTCACCCCAGACCGTGTCCAGGGAAGAGGAGAAGACCAACATTCTCCCTTTTCCCCAGAATTTTTCAACCAGGGCGGGATCCCCTCCGCTGAACCGGGCCAGCACGACCCCGTCCGCTTTCGGCTTCACTTTCCAGTAGCCAAAAAACTGTGCGTTGGCGATGGCTCTTTGCTGAAGGTTCCGAAAAACGGTAAAAACGGGATGTTCCCAGCTGACCTCGGTGATTGAGGTAAAGGGCTTTTTCTGCCCGCGCGAAAAATATCGGTCGGCCAACTCTACAGGAAGAAAGCTGCCCCACTTCTGATTGTAGGCGTCCGCCTGGACGCTACTGCCCAGGGCTATAATCAAGCCCCCACCATTCTTGACGTAGCCGTCAAGAATGGAGAGCGGGGGAGGCACGGCAAGATCGTCCAAAACAACTACAGCGGCGTCCTCAAGATCCCTTCGAGAACCAGGGGCCGTAACGGATTGAACCTGAAAGGGCCGGTTTTGCCCCGTGGAAAATACCTGTTGGAGATAAAAGGCCGAGCTTTTCCCTGGACCGGAGTAGACCGTGATTTTCTGCCGCTTCTGCCGCTCAACCACAAAGAAGAATGTATTGTCCGATGCAAGCGAATCCGTCGGCTCGATCACGATCTTCCCTCGTGACACCCCTTCTTCCAGTTCGAAAGGGGCGAAAGTCACAGTCGCACTCCCCGTGTCGGTCGTCTCAAAGCGACGCTTGTCGACCTGCTTGCCTTCGAGAATCAGCTGAGCTTCCCCTCGCATGATCTGAGGTGGAGTATTTCTCAGCCGAACCGAAATGGGGTAGGGATACTGCTCGCTGTACAAATCCTTCTCCAGGGTCACCTCCTCCACGAAGAGGTTGGAAGCCTCAGAACCCACGCGCTCGACCTGGACTTCGATGTCAGCTGGCACTTTCCAACCCGAACTGTCGTCCAGCCCCCGGCGCTGCAGATCGGTGATCAAAAAAATCTCTTTCCTTGCCCCGCGAGCTCCCTGAAACTGTTCCACGGCGCCGCGCAACCCTTCAACATAGGAAGTCGCCTGAAAACCTGGCACGACTCTCTTTTCCAGAATCTCGAGCAGCGTACCCTTCCCTTTTTGCCACCCGGAAAGGACCTGAGCCGTTTCGGCGAACTGCATGATTAATGCTTCATCACCGCTGCCAAGAGATTGGATCCTTTCGTCCGCCGCCTGAAGCATCTTCTCCCAGCTGTCCTGACTCGACATGCTGAGCGAACCGTCAATCAGAATGATGACAGAACGAGCGGGCAGTGGGTGGATCAGACCCACTCCTTTGCGTGTCACCACGGGACGCGCAAAGGCAGCAACCAAAAGAAGAATCCCCAGACAGCGCAGGAGCAATAAGAACAGATACTTCAGCCGCTGGCGATCCACTTCCCTCTTGGGAACCTTCCGTAAAAACATCAAAGAGGGGAAAGAAATGCGGTCAGCATATTGACGCCGCATCAGATGCAGCACGATCGGTACCGCAACTGCAAGCGCGCCAAGCAGAAATAAGGGGTTTAGGAACTGCATTGCGAAAAAGGGTCAATGGTCATTCGTCATTGGTTATTGGTTCACTGCCATAGTTTGTGCTCACACCTCCAACCATTGACCATTGACTATTGACTGTAGTTAATATTTCCTGCGCCGGGCCGAGAGGTACCTGTAGAGGGCCTGGTCCAGCGGCTGCTCTGTGCTGAGCAGCTCATAGTCAATCGAGATTCGGCAAGACTCCGTCCTCAGACGTTCGACATGATCTTGCAAAAGGTCCACATAGGCCTTTCTTGAGTATTCCGGCACGTAGGTCAGACGCTCCGCGGTTTCCATGTCTTCCAAAGTGGAGACCTTCGCAAGTGGCATTTCCAGTTCTGCCGGATCCAGGACATGGAACAGAATCACGTCGTGGCCTCGGTACTGGAAAAGGCGCAACCCTTTCGCGATGTCCTCTGCCTCCTCGTAAAAGTCACTAATCAGGATAACCAGGCCCTTCCTGCGCGCCATGCGAGCCAATTCTTCCATAGCGTGCTTCAGTTCGGTTCCTTTACCGACTTGAACCTGGTCGAGATGCTGCAAGATTTTCAACAAGTGTCCATGCCGCATTCGAGGGGGAGTGTAATCGAGGAGATCCGAATCGAACGTCATCAGCCCAGTCGAATCTCTCTGACGCATAGAGAAATAGGCCAAGCAGGCGGCCAGGTAGCGTGAATAGTCGAGCTTGGACGGAGTCCGACTGCTAAACCCCATACTCCTGCTGGTGTCCAAAAGGATATAGACCTGCGTGTTTGTCTCACCTTCGTACTTTTTCACATAGAAGCGGTCCGTGCGTCCGTAGACTTTCCAATCCACGGCGCGAATATCATCACCCGGTGAATATTCGCGGTACTCAGCAAAGTCCAGGCTCAGGCCATGGTAAGGCGAACGGTGCAACCCGACGATAAACCCCTCGACCACCGTTTTTGCAATGAGCTGCAGGTTGCTGATTCGGCCCAGCACCTGAGGATCGATGAAACGATAGGCAGGGTTAGCCTGCATTTCTCATCACCTCTCTACTGCATCGGCGTCGCCTTCACCTGAGCGAAGTGAAGAAATGATCCGTCCTGACTGCGTTGCGCTTCTTCGGCCTCCTCGACGTACTGCACGAGTACGCCTGCGGGGGCCTCGGTCGCGCGCCTTGTCAGACCGGCCCTTCCGCCGCGTGACACGAGTGTCTCGTGACGAGCCGTGGTGAGAAATGCAGGCTAGTCATCGGACATGAGTCACTGGTCACTGGTCATTGGTCGTTCGTCAGAGTCCCGACTGGGGAGCCGGCACGGTTTCCAGGAGATGATCCACAATGTCGGTGACTTTCACGCTTTCTGATTCGGCGCGAAAGTTGGTGATGATGCGGTGGCGCATTACCGGCTTCACCAGAGCTCGAATGTCCTCACAGGAAACGTTGTAGCGCCCCTTCATCAGGGCGCGAGCCTTGGCTCCCAGGATCATGAACTGAGAAGCACGGAGGCTGGCTCCGTAGCTCACCCACTGTTTTACCGTGTCGGATGCCTGAGAACTGGAAGGACGACTGCAGTGCGTCAGTCGAACTGCATATCGCGTGACCTCTTCGCTGGCAGGAATCCTTCGCACAAGAGCCTGGTAGCGAAGGATATCGGCCCCGGACACGACCTGCTGGATTCCGTTCGACAACTCACTGGTGGTCTGTCTGACCACCTGAACCTCCTCTTCCTCATTCAGATAGTCTATGAAGGTGTTGAACATGAATCGGTCCAGCTGAGCTTCGGGCAACGGGTAGGTGCCCTCCAATTCAATCGGATTTTGCGTGGCCAGAACAAAAAAAGGTGGAACCAATTCGTAGGGTATGCCTCGTACCGTCACGCTTCTCTCCTGCATGGCTTCCAGCAGGGCGGCCTGGGTCTTTGGAGGTGTGCGGTTGATCTCGTCAGCCAAGACGATGTTGGCAAAAATCGGGCCGCGGACAAACTCTAACCGGCGTTTCCGTGTGGCGCGATCTTCTTCGATGATTTCCGTCCCCGTGATGTCCGCTGGCATGAGATCGGGCGTAAACTGAATGCGTTTGAAGGAAAGGCCCAAAGTTTTTGCAATACTGCGTACCAGAAGAGTTTTTGCCAGTCCCGGCAGCCCTGTGATCAGTGAATGTCCTCCCACATAGAGTGACATCAACACCTGCTCAATCACCTCTTGCTGGCCGACGATCACCTTTCGCAGCTCCCGCAACATCCTCTGCTGCGAAGAGCGCATTTCCTCGATCAGCTCCTCGATACGATCGCTCTCAGCCATATTGAAAACTCCTAAATCAAAAACACGACATTCGTGCTTCGGATTTATGCCTCCCTTTCTAGTGTGTCATGCCGTAGATGACGTAGTTGATTCCGAACTTATACGCCTCATTAGAGTGTTCAATCGGGGTCAACGAGAAATCCGACCACTCCCAGTAATCGCCAATGTCGTTGTTGAAATTCGCCACAACCTGCAAGCGACCCTTTTCATCAGAGAGACCATAAAATCGGGTCTTCCCATAGACTTCGTAAGGAGGAACCATATCGAGCGACTCAATATCGTAGAAACAGTGAAATACGGGATGACTCAGCCTAAGTTCCTGTAAATTCCTATCGGGAAACACCTGTTTCATACACCGGGAGAAGTTGTTCCACTCGTCAGGCCCGCGGAAATCGTCAAAGATCACGAAACCGCCTCGAAGAATGTATTCTCGCAGATTGGCCGTCTCCTCCGCGGTGGCGTTCCAATATCCAGGCTCGCTGACGTACAGGATCGGATAATTCATGATCCGGGGATCGTCCAGGTCCAGAATCAGATAAGAATCGGGAGTGGTCTGCACGGTCGTCACTTCCGATAGAATCTTCAAAAAATTCCTCTCGGCTCGCGGGTAATCATGCATCCAGGGAGAAACCCATCGATCCCCTCCCCAACCCTCCAAGTAGCCGTGATATCGAATGCGGACAAAATGAAACGCGGAAGGATCCATCGCCCCTTGACCAGCTGGAACATCCAGACTGTGGAGGGGGAGAAGCGCCGCAGAAAGACCTGCAAGCCCAATCAGGATAACAGCCACTCGTTTCATTTTCGCACCAATTTCAGAAGCAGTTTCTGTGCCTGTTTGTAACCGGGCGCAACTTCCAGGGACAGCACCACTTCATGGCGCGCGTCTTCGATCCGACCGCACTGATAGAGGGCTTCGGCCAATCGATAGCGAGCCGATGCAAGATCTACAGGCCCAAGGCTCTGGAGAACTCTAAATTCACGCACTGCCTCTTCCGCCTTCGCGGTTTTCAAATACAGATCTCCCAGCCTGCTATGCACGGCTGGTTCCAAGGGATCGAGGTAGACCATTTCCTTCAAATACCCGATGGCTTCTTCCAGCTGCCTGGCCTCCCACAGCAGATTCACCAGCTTGAGTGCATTCTCCGCGAAACGGGGCGTGGTTTCCCACCACCTGCGAAACACCTCGATGGCCCTATCCCTGTCTCCCTGCTGCAGGTGAATTTGGGTAAGGAGGTCGTACGGGCTTTCTCTGTCAGCAAACTGAGGGAACAGATGCAGGGCCTTCTCCAGGTAGGGAATCGCCTCCTCGCCACGACCCAACGCGTGCAACTTCTTTCCCAAGTGCAGGTTGAGAAAATAATTCTCGGGATTCTTTTTCAATTCTTGACGCAGAACCTGGGGATCTAGCTCCTGGCCTGGGACCGACAGGCGGGTTAAGACAGCTGAATCCACTCGCGGCAGCACCGGCCGCAGAACCCGGTCCATCTCCTGTTTGAACTGCCTATCAATCTCTTCAAGAGAGAATCCAAGGACCTCTTCGAAAACCGCCTCGGTTGCCTTTCCCTCTCCGAAGGCAATCAACATGGCCGGAATCTTTTGAAAACCATAGCGCGAGGCGAGAAACTCGCACACCCATCCTGCCTGATAATAGCTGTTTTCGATTTGTCGCTTCGACTTGGCTCGAACAAATCCGGAATTCAGATCCGCCAAAGGAAGCAACTGATCGCTCTTATATGCCTCCAGAAATCCCAGCGTCAAGGATTGACCCCACCCCAGAGCAGCTTGCCGCTCTTCCATTATGGAAACCCCTTCGGTGAACCAGCGCGGGACCTTGTGGCGGCTCAGAGAGAGTGTGACGACATGAGCCACCTCATGCCACAGGGTTGACCCCCAGTGAGACTTTCCTTTGGGTCGTGCCGAAGGAGAATCCATGGCCACTATTCTTCCGAAAGTTGCTCCCAGTGCACCCAGCCCGGGAAGCCCCAAGGCGCGAACAGCGAAGTCTTCGTGATCCGGATACAATTCCAGGAGGTATTTTCCACTGACTTGATGGTCATACTTTCGTTCCAGCGTGGCGAGGCATTTCTCTGCCAGTTCCTCAACATAAGGACGTAGTGCCTCGGCTTCTTTCGGGTGAAGTCTGATGGAAAAGTGATCCGTTTCGTATTGAGCAAAACGGTCCAGACTATCCATCAAGCGCAGCGTGTTGACAGTCCAAACGTTGTAGGGATCGTTTGCGTAAGCCTGCTCCAGAGCGTGCTTGCCGTCGCTCTCATTTCCCAGCCGAAGCAGGTTGATGCCAAGCGAAGCAAGTGCCGACCACTGCCGGGGGTTGCGGCGCAGCGACTCTCGGTAGAATCCGACCGCTTCCTCCAGCCTTCGCCTGACCACGGCCATCTCCCCCAGTTTTTCAAAAAGGTCTCCGTTGTAAGGATTAATACTCAGGATCCGCTCCTGGTTCTCCTCAAAGCGATCGGTCTCTCCTCGGAGATAGTAGAGGATGCTCTCCAGCTCCAGCAATGGAAGGTAGCTGTCATTCAGGCTGAGCCCTTTTCGAATCCAACTCCGGGATTCTTCCCATTTTTCTCCTTCAAGAGCCATGGAAGCATAGACAGCAAGGGCCTCCAGACTGCGAGGATCGAGTTCCAGTGTTTCTATGAGGGCATCTTCACTCCCACTCTTCGACTGCGCTCTCAGGGCCCGTGCCAAGCCTACGTAAGCAGCACCAAGCTCGGATTCTCCCCCTTCCATTTTCGCCCGAATTGCATCCCGAAAGATCGACTCTGCTTCTGCTGCGTTGTACTTTTCCAGGTAAAGATTGCCCCAATCTACGAACATCGTTACAGCCGCGGGATGAGCCTGAGCAGCTTCCAAGAAAAGGCGGTTGGCCTCCTTCCATTGGTCAAGCTGCCAGGCAGCGTAGGCAGCTTGACCAATCGTCTCGCTGCTCTCGAGTTGGCCCTCCCTGTAGAGTTGGAGCAGCCGCTGCGCATACCTTTCCACTTCCCCCTGCTTTCCTTTTCGTTTTGCCAGATCCAGCAAAAGTCGCAAAGCCTGCGCATCGGTGTCAGATTCTCGTTTCTTGAGCAGAGCCTCCGCTTCCTGGTAGTGACCGTTCTCGATGAGCTGCTGCGCCCGGGGGACCTCCACCGCCTCAAGCCAAGAAACCAGCAGGGTGAGTAAGATCAGGGAAAATGGCAAGAATTGTCTCATTTCTTCTCTTCCAGGCTCTCGATCTTTTCGTTCAGGGTGGCGAGCTGGATCAGCAGGTCTTCCAACCTCGGATAGTAATCGGATTCCGGAATGTCCTTTTTTTTATATTTCAGTTCCTGTATCTTGCGCTCCACTTGGCGTTTTTCAGCGGCCAGCTGCTCGCTCTGTAGAGATTGATAAGCCTTCTTGGGAGGAGTCAACAGGTAAGCTGCCGCCGCCAAGAAGCCTTCCCCATTTTCCCAGCCAGGCCGAGCTGCTCCGATGCCGTCTCCGTTATCGTCCAGAAGTGGGTGTTCCGTCTGCAGACGACCCGCTTCCCGAAACCAGGAAGCAACCCCTCTGCGGGCGAAAAGGAAACCTTCAAGCAGGGAAATCTTCCCATTCTTATCGCTATCCGCGCGGGCGGATGTCGCCCCTTCAATGAAAAAGGTGAGGAAGAGTGGAGGCTGTCGCTCAAATTGGTTTTTGGTAGCGGTAACAATCACCCGATTCTGCTTGCTCAAGCGGCGAATCAGCACGCCGCTGGCGCTGGTGGCCGCGATCACATAGGCCTTCCGTTCACCCAGCCCATTCAAGAAACTCTGGAGGTTTTCATCCGTCAGGTCCGGCCCTGAGATATGGAACCGATAGCGCAACCCATCGTAATTCCCGTGCCCGATCAGAAACAACCACACTTCACCTTGACCCCGGAGGGAAGAAACCTGACGGAAGACGTGAAGAATCCTTTTGCGCTCTTGCCGGCGCCCGTCCAGATTGTAAATGGCCGTATTCCCTTCCGCGCGAAACATTTTCTCTACGGCGGCACCCCAAGCCACAAAATTCTCCTCGTACTCCGGCATACCCCCCAGTCCGGTGACGATAATGCAGACCTTCTCCGCCCTGAGCGCGGAGAAGGTAGAGCAAAAGAACAATAGAGCGATAGCGCAGTAGAAGAACGCGAGCTCGCTCTTTTGCCGTATCACCGCCGTCCCGGCGGCTGGGCTGGAAGCCGCGGCTGCCGGCTGGAAGCCGGCGCTACGTTCTAAGCTTAGTACTCCCTGCCATAAATACGATGACGTATGCGGATGGGGTTTGCGAGGTGAGGTCGCGAAGAGAGGAGGAGGCGATGCAGTGGCATCGTCGACGACGAACGACAAAGAGATCGCCCGCAAGCCCCATCCGCATACGTCATCGTATTTATGGCAGGGAGTACTAAATGGATTACCAGATCGTTCCATTGGTCTTCCTATATAAGCCCATACCTTTTCCTGAGCAGCCACTCCGCTATCAGCAGCGCAAGCAGCAGAAACAAGTTGATGGGCATATCCCAGAGATCAAGGATTTCGACAACAGAAGATTGTGTAGGAGTGTAGAGGATTTCCCGGGGCAGTCTCCTGACGCTTGAAAGGTTGTAGTAGTTCCCTCCTGTCTCCTGCGCAATCTTTTGCAGGAAATCCTTTTTTTGTGCTGCATCGAAATACTCGCGGTCACCGGTAACGCAAAGAAAGGAAGTAACGGCCTGACGGGAACTTCCGGCAGCCTGCCCATTGGCCAGGGTTTCGACCCCGATTTCATACACTCCATCTTCCGAGGGTTCCCACTTGCCCCGGTAAACACCGTCTTCGCGAGCGTCCCACCGAAGAGGCAGCTCCGCTGCTTCTCCCGAGGGAGAGGTCACGATGGCTTTGACCCGAGCATCATTGATCGGGTTGAAACCACCATCGTTGACTTCAACTCTGATGCGAACTTGCTCGTTTTGCGAGTAGACCTCTCGTTCCGTTTCCACCCTGATGGGCCCTCCCACCGATCTGATCAGCCAGCTCAATATCTGTCTCCAGAAAGTTTCGTGACTTTCATCCCGGTGGTCTTGAAGCATTTGCCAGCGCCAGCTGCTCCCGGTGAGAAGCGCCAGGGACTGGCCTCGACCGTAACGCTGAAAAATAAGCAAGGGCACGCTGTCGCGATTCCCAAACTCTCCACGAGCTAGAACAATGGCGCCAGGTTTAGGACGCTTCACCACGTTCCGATCACTCAGCTCGGGCATTTGCGACCACTTGCGGCTGCTGTCTTCTTCCTCCAGGGAAAGCTGCAGCGCTGGGTGGCCGCGCCCGTACTCGCTCAGGATAAACCTGCCCTCCCCCGCGACGTAGGGAGTGGTGGGGATGCTGGCCGGATCCCCGCTGCCACGCAACCAGACCGGAAGAATTTCCTCAATAGGCGTGTCCTGATATTTGCCTGCTGCGAAAGATAGGCTTCCTCCGAGCATCAAAAACCCTCCACCTCTTTGCCCCACGAAGTCGCGGACCATCTCCATTTGCGAATAGGTGAAAAAGGAATATTCCACGCTGCCTAGGATGATCCCGTGGTAAGCAAACAGCTCTTCTCTTTGGGAAGGAAAACCTCCAGCCAGTGTGGTCTCCTCTTCAATCCCCTGACGATAAAATTTGTTCAGAGCTGTCCGCAGCAGGGTCTCCAGACGAATGTTCCTGTCCTCCCTCAGAGCCTGACGGATGAATTTGTATTCCCAGCGCGGACGACCTTCCACGTAGAGTATGCGGGCACTCAGATTTTCGACCCGAATCACCGTTCGTCGCGAATTATTCTTCCTAATCTCCTCACCCTCGAGCGGTACCAAGGTAAACTGATAGATCTTGATTCCCTCTGATTGGGGAGTGAGTTTCAGCTCAATCACCACCGTTTCGGAATCTCTCGGAAAGGAAACTTCCTTCGTCTGAACCAGCACAGAATCCTCTCGAACCTCAAGAAGACCACGGCTTCCTCCGAACCCCGAATGACGAAGAGCAACTCTCACCCGCGCCATCGATTCAGGAGGCAACACCCGGGGAGCTCTCACGTTGGTCATCTCGATGTCTCGGTTCATGGATTCCGGCCCCAGTCCCACAGTATGAACCGGGATCTTTCGTGCTTTGACTTCTGCCAGGACCTCCTTGAAATTCTCAAAACTGTTGTCGGACCCATCGGAAAAGAGCAGGATCCCGCCCAACGGCAAATTTCTCGTCTCCCCAAGGACGGTTTTCAATCCCTCGGCAATGTTGGTCCGGTTGCCTTCCCAATCCAAGTGAAGCGACGGCTCCTGCCTCTCGGCTCTCTCGGCGAAGCGGAACTTGTAGAGGTGGAACTTCTCCGCCAGGGCAGGGAGAAAGTGATCATCCCGACTGAGGAGTTCCCTGATTCTCTGACCGCGTGCCGAACCGCTGTCCCGAATAGCCATACTGCGGGAGTTGTCTACCAGCAATGCGAGTAGATTCTCTCCGGGAGTCATTCGGGAGAGAACGAGGCTGGGTTGCATGGCGAGGAACAAGAGAATCAGAAGAACAATGCCCCGTGGGATCATCAAGCCCCACCGGCGGCGCTTCTCAAGGAGAATCCACTTGCGGCGATAGATGAAGAAAAGAGCTCCCAAGAGACCGGCAGTGAACAGAACGAACCACCAGTCAGCGAGCCTCTGCTGAAAAGAGAACTCTCCTCTACTGAAGAAGAAGGGGGGATACTTGAAGAGAAAAGTAAAGAGCGCTTCCATGACAACTGGTGAAGAGCTGACCGGCTGACCCCAGCCATCATAACAGCATTTTCACAGTCGCCGCCGGACAACTGGAGGTGTTTGTCAGTTGTCAGCTGTCAGTTGTCAGCTCTTTCCTCAACTTTTTCGCTTCTCTTTGAATCAACTGCCATGCCATTTCCACATGGTGCTGTGTGGTGCGGATGTTTCCAATGGCCAGCCTCAGAGCAAATCCTTCGCGAAGCCTCGTGTGGGACAGGAATACCTTGCCCGTCTCATTGACTCTCTCCAGCAAGCACTGGTTGAACTCATCCGCTCGGCTTGCCATAGCTCGAAAACAGACCGTGCTGAAAGGCACGGGCGCCAGCCTCTCAAAGTCCGGATGAGCATCCAGTTGAGCGCCAAACCGTCGGGCAACTCGAACATGTTCACGGAGGCGCCGGCGCAGCCCCTCAAGACCAAAACTCCGAATCACATACCAAAGCTTCAGAGCACGGAAGCTGCGACCCAACTGAGGGCTGTAGTTCATAAAATCAGAGACCGGCTCCCGTTCTGACTCAAGATATTCTGGAACCAGAGAGAAAGTTCTGACCAGCGCCCCTCGCCTTCGACAAAACAAGCACGTTACCTCGAGGGGACTAGAAAGCCACTTGTGCGGATTCACGACCAGGGAATCGGCCACACTGAAATCTCCAACCGTGTTCTTCATCTCAGGAAGAATGGCGGCAAAGCCCGCATAAGCAGCGTCGACGTGAAACCACAGTCGGTGTCTTCGGCAGATGCCGGATATTGGCTGCAGGGAATCGACACTGATCGTGGAAGTCGTACCCACAGTCCCGCACAGAAAAAAGGGCAGATAGCCACGCGATCGGTCCTCACGAATCGCTTCTTCAAGAAGATCCGGCTGCATCCGGTATGTATCGTCACAAGGGATTTTCACCACATTGTTCAAGCCAATGCCTAATGTGAGGGCGGCACGATTGATAGAGCTGTGGGCCTGATCCGATTCATAGATTCTCAGGCACGGAAGGTCGCGTCCCGCTAATCCCCTGTGGCGAATGTCCAGATGAGGGAGAGAGTGTAAGGCGGCCGTCATGGCAGTCAGAGTACCCCAGGAAGCCCGCTCATGAGGATTCCGTCCGCGTCAACAGGGTAGCCGATCATTTCCTTGACCCAGTCCAGCACCAACTCCTCCAGGGCGCAGGCTGAGGGAGCGGTTCGCCAAAGCATCAGGTTGACGTTGAGTGCCGCCGTCAACGTTTCAGCAAGAATCCCTGCACCACTCCCTGTATTGGCAAAGTAAGCCATAAAATTTGGATGATTCCAATGGGTCAGGTAGGGAACAACTGTGGTTTGGAAATCGCCGAAAATTTTCTCCAAAGTTTCTGCTTCTTCCGGCAGCGGTGTGCGAAGCTTTTCTCGCAGCTCCTCTGGCTCTATTTGAGAGAACACTCGGACCTTTTCGATGTTTCTGAAGTACTCGGCAATCCATTTGTAAATCTTCTTCCCCTCACTCTCCAACCGATCCAGACTGATGTCACCGATTTCTTCCATGGGCGCCTCTTCCTTTTGATCCGAATTTTCCAATGCCTCCATGCTACAAGCACCACTTTTCTCTTTCTAGCCCGGATTATGCATGAGGTGTCGTAGCGAAGACACTCGTGTCGAGACACTCGTGTCGTAGCACTGAGGCCGCTCCTACCTTGTGGAATGAAATCATTCGGTCAAACCAGCCATTGGATAGATTAAAGAAACCATCAGAACGCGTGGTGCGCTCACCTTTGAGGACAAATGTGAAAAATTTGTGGATAAAGTTGTGAAGCGGGGAAGAAAGAAGCAAACGTCAAAAGGACAAGGAGGAGGGAGCGGTCTTTGCACAATTCTTGTGCAAGCGGTTTTTCCCAAGAAGGCGGTTGCTCGATGACTCCCCATCCATATACTGATGAGATCCTAAGGGGTAGAGGCGAGCAGGTCGAAACCTTGGGTGCGAACCTCGAACAACTTCCTTTCCGCCTTCCTCCCCTCGGAAGGCGGAAAGGAAGTTGTTCGAGGGCGAGGCTTTCTCCCGCCCTAGAGGCGGAAAACCGGATTCGACTTGGGGGAAGGGAAGCTTCGCCGGTTCCGTTGGTGAAAACCTTGGCAGCTTCCGGGTTGCCGGGGAGGCAAGCCATGAGAACCGAAAGTGCTCCGAGGGATGTTGGCTTGGGTCTAGGCGGTTTTTGGACGGGTTCCGAGTCTGCCGCAAGGCGAATCGGAGTACCGTGCACGAGGCACCAGACAGAAGGGGAGAAGGGGAGTTCCGGGGACTGAAGCCAGGTTTCTACTAAGGAATCGGTCCTCAGCTCCCCCGGAGAGGTTTCTTTTCCGCCTGGGGAAGCGAGCGTTTCTCGGGTCAAGCAAGCGGCTTGTACGCCTCATCACTTGGGACTTTTTATCTCACGCAGCCGCGATCGTCACTTTCTTCGCTAAGTACTCTCTTCCATAAATACGGTGAAAGGGAGTACTAAGAGCCGAAGGCGCTTGGGCTCTCTATCTCACCTCCTTTGACACGAACAAGCCAATCTCCTATAATACTTTACAATCGGGTGGAATCAGGGGAGGCTTGATGCAGTTCAAGGTTGGCGACAAGGTCGTCTACCCCAATCACGGGGTAGGAACCATTCAAGAGGTTTGCATGCGGGACATTGCAGGCCGGGAGGAAGAATTTTACACCCTGAAGATTGCATCGAATAACTCCACGGTGATGATTCCCATTGGCAATGTGAACCATGTAGGTTTACGCAAGTTGTGTAGTCAAAAGCAGTTGAGCCGTCTCTACGAGATTCTGAAGGACGGTTTTGACAAACCGAATCCGGATTGGAAGGATCGCTACAGAGACAACGTGGAGAGAATGAAAAACGGATCGATCTTTGAGGTGGCTGAAGTTCTCAAGAATCTCTACTTCTTAAGCTTTCAGAAGAGCCTCTCCTTTCGCGAAAAGAAGATGTTTGACCGTGCCCGTCAGCTAGTCATCTCCGAGATCGCCACGGTCAAGAATGAGTCCATCAGTGAAGTAGAAAATCTGGTAGAAAAGCTCCTCACGTCCGGCTATCAACGCCCGCGTGCCGACACCGCCTAGCCCGGATTATTCATAAGGTTTCGAAACGAAGCGGCGAAAGCACCCAACTCTAAATTCTAAGAAACAAAAGGATTCGCCATAAGCTCAAGCACATAAAGGTGCTGGAGTTTGGGTTTCGGAATTGGCGCTTGGTCTATGAGATATTTTCTTGGGAATTGCCATAAATACCAGTGAGCGCTTCCCAGAGAGCACGACTCATCTCCTCGCACGCTTCAATGGCATTGGCCTGTTGCGGCGCTTTCATCTGGCTCATTCTCTTGAAAAGCTTTTCCGCCTCATGGCCATTCTTTTGATGTTCCACGAAATAGGCCTGAGCGGTTTCCGGCAGCTCGTAGAAGGTCCTCAGGCCATCCAGTTTCGACTTGGCTGTGGCCGGCTGCTGGAATTCGAAGGAGTACATGGCCCCCGCTGCCTGGGCGTAGTCCACAAAGAGCCGTCCGGCAGTGGTTACCAACCTTTTCACCTCAGGGACACGTGGACTTGTGACCATGGTCCCTAGACTCTCTGCAAAGTCTTCCCACAGCTCGACGTGTTCACGTTCTTCCTGAGCCGTCTCCGGGTCATCTTGTGCCAGCCACCCGTCCTCGAGCAGCCCGATAAAGGCTCCATATTCCTCGGCGTAGGTGCGCAACAGATCCAGCGACAAGGAGCCGCAGCTCCATGCCCGATAGAAGGGATGCTTCAACAAATTCCAGGGCTCAACGGTACCCGCCAAGGCACTTTTCAGATCCATGACTTTCTCCACCAGAAGATGGACTTGACGCAAACCCTAGTGTCCTGTCCCAAGGCACTAGGAGCGATACCTTGTCACTTCTGGTTTAATCTGTCAAATCTCGAAATACTTCCTCCGCTTTCTCCACCGTCTGCTCAATCTCCTCGTCGCTGTGAGCTGTAGAAAGAAAGCAGGCCTCAAACTGAGAAGGGGCCAGGTAGATGCCCTGCTCGATCATGTTACGGAAGAAAAGGCCAAAGCGTTCGGTGTCACTTCTCTTGGCGGAAGCAAAATCAAGTGCGGGTTCCTTGCCAAAAAACAGGGTGAACATCGAACCGCAGCGCTGCACCTGAAGATCAACCCCGCAGGCCTGCGCTCCTCGTGAAAGCTCCTGGCACAGTTTCAACGTGTTGTTCTCCAGCTGTTGGTAGGGTTTTTCTCGTTCTAGAATTTCCAGGGTCTTCAAGCCTGCCGCTACAGCAATTGGATTTCCCGATAAAGTGCCTGCCTGGTAAACAGGTCCCTGAGGGGCGATCAGATCCATGATCTCACCCCTTCCCCCATAGGCCCCAATGGGTAATCCACCTCCCAGGATCTTTCCGAGGCAGGTCAGTGATGCAGAGAGGGAGAAGTATTCCTGGGCTCCTCCCAAAGCCAAGCGGAACCCTGTAATGACCTCGTCAAAAATGGTTACCGTCCCGTTGCCTTCAGCCAGCTGCAGCACCTTTTCCAGAAAACCGGCCCGGGGCAGCACGACACCCATATTGGCGGGAACAGGCTCCACGATAATCGCGGCGATCTGTTCCGGGTGCCTGACAAAGGCCTCCTCCAGTGCAGCAAGATTGTTGAACGGAATGGTCAGTGTTTCTCCAGCAAATTCGGCAGGGATCCCGGGACTGTCCGGCAGTCCCAGGGTGGCCACCCCTGAGCCGGCTCGGGCGAGCAGACTATCGGAATGGCCGTGGTAACAGCCCTCAAACTTTACGATCTTGGAACGGCCGGTATAGGCGCGTGCCAGGCGAAGAGCACTCATGGTGGCTTCCGTACCCGAGTTGACCAGCCGGACTTTTTCCACCGCAGGAAAAGCACGGCCAATTGTCTCAGCCAAAAGCACTTCCGCCTCAGTGGGAGCCCCATAGCTGGTACCGCGTCCCGCTGCTTTCCCGACCTCAGCAACCACCTCCGGGTGGGCGTGTCCCAGGATGAGGGGTCCCCAGGAGCCGACGTAGTCAATATAGTCACGACCATCTGCGTCCTGAATCCGGCAACCCCACGCGCGCTCAATAAAAAGAGGGTCTCGCCCTACTGCCTTGAAGGCGCGAGCCGGGCTGTTCACCCCTCCCGGAATCACCTTCTGGGCGCGCCGATACAGGCGCCCGCTTTTGGGGAGCGTTTCTGTTTTCATAGAGCGCCTTCCTCGATCCAGTGAGCGGCCTCCTTGGCAAAATAGGTGAGAATCAGATCCGCCCCGGCTCGACGAATGGCCAGCAAAGTTTCCCGAATGGTATCCTCCCTACGCAGCCAACCCTTGGCGAACGCCGCTGAGAGTGCGGCGTACTCACCACTCACCTGGTAGGCGGCCACAGGCACCTGTACCAGCTGGCGGACCTGGTGAATCACATCCAGATAGGGCATCGCCGGCTTGACCATCACTATGTCCGCACCCTCTTCGATGTCCAGTCCAACTTCCTTAAGGGCTTCCCGGGAATTGGGAGGATCCATCTGATAGCTTTTTCGGTCTCCAAAACTAGGAGCGGACTCCGCCGCCTCCCGGAAGGGCCCATAAAAGGCAGAAGCATATTTGGCAGCGTAGGAGAGAATAGGAATGTGTTGCAGGTCTTCTGCATCCAGTGTTTCTCGAATGGCTCTCACCCTGCCGTCCATCATATCGGAGGGTGCCACCACATCCGCGCCTGCCCGAGCATAGGCCAGAGCCGTACGAGCGAGAACCTCCAGAGTCGGATCATTATCGACCCGCTCTCCTTCAATCAGGCCACAGTGGCCGTGGTCCGTGTACTCACAAAGGCACACGTCGGCAATGAGCAAAAGATCCGGAACCTTTTTCTTGGCTGCTTCCAGAGCCCGGCAAATGATTCCTTCTGGCGCATAGGCTGCACTCCCAACCGCATCTTTGGCTTCTTCCGCCGGCACCCCAAAGAAGATCACGGCGGGGATTGCGCAATCTCTTACCGATTTGAGCTCTTCCAGCAGCATGTCTATGGAAAAACGGAACTGACCGGGCATGGAAGAGATCTCTTCTCGGATGCCCCGGCCCTCTCGCACAAAGACAGGGTAAATGAGCTGATCCGCACCCAGGCGCGTCTCGCGAACCATTTTTCTCAAGACAGGATTCTCTCGTAAGCGGCGGGGACGAACGTAGGGCTTCATAAGACAGTCAATGGTCAGTGGTCATTAGTCATTGGTCACTAAGTACTCCCTTTCATAAATACGGTAATGTATGCGGATGGGGCTTGCCAGGAGAGGTCGCAAAGAGAGGAGGAGGCGATGCGGTGGCATCGTCAGGCGATGCAGAGGCATCGTCGACGACGAACGACAAAGAGATCGCCCGCAACCCCCATCCGCCCAAAGGGTTGGGGCGGGACGGGCCCATCTCTTTGTTGCTCCTCCTCGCCGATGTCTCGACATCGACTCGTCGTCGCGCCTCGATCTGGTCTCCGTCGCGCTCCCAACATACGTCATCGTATTTATGAAAGGGAGTACTTAGTACCCCTGATGATCAGAACAACCGTTGTTGGCAACTACAAACAACTAACCAGTGGACCATTGACTAGTGACCTTTCAAGTGGCGGTGCAGGGATTCGAACCCCGGACACAGCGGATATGAGCCGCTTGCTCTAACCTCTGAGCTACACCGCCCCAAGGGTCCAACATCATAGCCGATAGCTCCGGAACAGATCAACGCGTCAGGTAGTAAGCCTATGTCTTATCACTCCAGAATAGGCAAGACCAGGGGTGGGACCTTGTTGAACTCGAGTTTTCTCATTTCAACCACTGCCCTTTGAATGGTGGATCCATCTTGGCATTGCGCCCGCTCCTCCTGGACCAGCTAGCGCGACGGGGATTTCAGAGCCTGGCGCCAATTTAGGTCAAATCGAACTCGCGGTCGATCGCACGCAGGAAAGAATCAAACCGCCCCGGACGGAACAGCTGTCTGCCCCTCATACCACTCACGAAAGATTCTCAGATTGGGCCGCAGCAGGGCCTGAATTTCAGAGCGAGACTGAAGTGCGTCCAGAGCCTTATACCCGTTGCCGGTGATTCCTACAACGATGCTGTCCTGAGGCCGGATTCTTTCCTGCTTGATGAGCTTCATGGTCACCGCCAACGTAGCTCCTCCTGCAGGTTCGGTAAAGATTCCCTCCATTTCAGCCAACAGCTCAATCGCCTCAAGGATTTCCTCATCGCTGGCTGTCTCTCCGTATCCACCCGAGTTGCGAACCGCCTGGAGCACGTAGGCCCCGTCGGCAGGGTTGCCTATGGCGATGGACTTGGCTAAAGTCCTGGGCTTTTCCGGTTGGATGGAGTCGAGACCTCGATGAAGTGCTCGAACAACCGGAGCGCAACCCTCTGCCTGTGCGACGTGGATACGGCACCTGCCTTTCGCCCACCCGAGATCGACCACCTCGGAGAAAGCCTTAGCCACCTTGGGCAACAGGGTTCCCCCGGCTGTAGGCAGAACCAGATGATCAGGCAACCTCCATCCCAGCTGTTCAACGATTTCATAGCCCATGGTCTTGGCACCTTCGGTGTAGTAGGGCCGCAGGTTCACATTCACAAATCCCCATCCATAATGGTCACCAACCTCACAGCACAATCGGTTCACATCGTCATAATTGCCTTCCATAGCCACGATAGTGGGTTTGTAGACTGAGGAGCCGATGATTTTGGCGGACTCAATATCATGAGGAATGAAAATCAGGCTGGGATAGCCAAGTCGCGCGCAGTGGGCGGCCACTGCGTTCCCGAGATTGCCTGTCGAGGCGCAGGCAAAAACACGGTAGCCCAGTTCCACACCCCGACTCAAGGCCACCGAGACGACACGATCCTTATAAGAAAAGGTGGGATGATTGACCGAATCATCTTTCAGATACAGCTCGCTGGCACCCAGATGTTCTGCCAGACGCGTGGCTCTGATCAGCGGCGTCAATCCGGAGTGAAAACCCGTAACGGGTTCAATTTCTATGGGAAGGAGTTCCCGATAGCGCCAGAGGTTCTGCTCTCTTTTTTCAATAACAGCGGGGTCAATCCTGGAACCGATTTCTGAGTAATCGTACTGAACCTCCAAAGGACCAAGACAGTTCCAACAAAAGAAACTCTTATCAGCTGGGTAGGTTTCTCCACACCCCTTACATTTCAATCCAGTTACGTAACTCATCCTTCTCCCCTCGTTTCCAAAAAAAAAGCCCTTTCTGGGAAACGAAAGGGCTCGGAATCTCCCGACACCGGACTTATCTTCCAGATCCTGCGGGAATTAGCACCATGCCATTCAAGGGCTGGTTGCTGTGGCATCAGCGGGCCCGATCCCTTCGCCACTCTCGATAAGCAGAGCATTGATCGTATGGAAAGGTACCTCCCGTGTCAAGGATATAATAGGGGTTCCGGTGCGATGAGCCGGGCAAGAAGAGAGGGTTTTACTGCGCAGGTCGCCATGGATCGATTTGAAAAGGCAGTTCTGGAGACGATCAGGCAATACGACCTACTGAGCGGGAACGAGCGGGTCCTGGTAGCCCTCTCGGGAGGACCCGACTCGGTAGCTCTCCTACTGGCCTTGAAGGCCGTACAAGAGGTCCAACCGCTCGAAATTCTTGCGGCCCACATCAACCACCAGCTGCGGGGCACGGATTCCCAAAGGGACCAGGAGTTTGTGGTTCGAGTCTGCTGCGAGCTGGGTGTCCAGCTCTATGTGAAGCGCCTGGAAACCCGACAGAAGGCAGAAAAGGCCGGGCGGAATCTAGAAGAATTTGCGCGCATGCAACGTTATGATTTTCTCTTCCAGACTGCCCAGCAGAAAAACGCAATCGTAGCCACAGGGCACAACCTCGATGACCAGGCTGAGACCTTCCTCATGAAGCTGATCCGGGGGGCAGGTCCCGCCGGCCTCTCCGGGATTCATCCAGTCCGGATCAACGTTTACGAATCGCATTCAATCAGCGTGATCCGACCCTTACTCGAAACCAGGCGCTGCGAAATCCTCGACTACCTGACACGACGGGGTCAGAACTACCGCATCGATCACACCAATGAAGACCTGCGTCTTCAGCGCAACTGGGTGCGCCACCATCTGCTCCCGACCATTTCCAAGAAGCTCAATCCTCGCCTGCTGCATACGCTGGCGCGAACAACAGGGCTCTTTCGAGAGATGCACGAGTTTCTCATGAGAGACGCCAGACGAGCTTGGGCGCAGTGCGCTAAAAATGATCTCGGGCAGGTCATGTTGAGAATTCCACAACTGCAGCAGTTGCCGCTCATTGTGCGAAAGCAGGTGGTGCGCCTGGCCCTGGAAGAATGCAGGGGAAACCTACGGGGGATCACGCTGCGGCACATCGAGAGCATTCTTGACTTGGCCCACTGTTCCAGTGGGCGCCAAGTGCATCTTCCTGGAGACCTGAAGGTGCAACGCGAATTTGATGACCTGCGCTTTCTTCCCAAGTCTCCCATCCGTGCTTTTTGCTACGACCTGGCCATCCCCGGCGAGATTTACGTCAAAGAAGTGGGGAAATTCGTGACTGCCCTCAGGGTTCCGAATGATCGGAAGAAACGGGACATTGTCCTGCTGGAGTTTGAAGGCGCCCGCTTGCGGGTTCGAAATCGCAGGCCGGGCGATCGATACTCTCCTCGCTCGAGAGGTCCGAGCAGGAAACTGAAACGACTACTGTGGGAGAAGCGTATCCCAAAAAGCAAGCGGGATCAGCTTCTCGTTTTCGAAGTGGGAGAGCGTATCCTCTGGGTGGAAGGATTTCCTTTTCCTCCTCCCCCTGCGGCTGGAGCCGTCGCAATTGAGATCCGCAATGAAACTTCCGGGCAGGAAAATGCTTCTAAATAGTGATGCACATAACACGAGTGTCTCGACACGACTGCCTTCGTTAGATTTCCAAAAGAGCGTGATTCGCCTATAATTCTAGAGACGGTTGTGGAGGTTAGGGCTTGAACACAACGGCAAAAAACATCTTTCTTTGGATCGTGATCATCGTCGCGGTGGTCGTGTTGTGGAATTTCCTGAACAATCTTAACAGCGACGATGCAACGGAAGTAACCTATAACGAATTTACGGACTGGGTGAACGAGGGCTGGGTCAGAGACGTGACCCTCTCTGGAAACAAAGTGGAGGGGCAATACCTCAACCCCGATTCGAAAGGTTCCCTAAGAAAGTTCCGCGGCAACATCCCGAAAGGGTCTGAAGAAACCATTGCTAATCTGCTTACCGAACAGGGTGCCACCGTCACGGTAGCGGATGATGATCAGGGATCGCTGTTTTACGTCCTTCTGACATCCTGGTTTCCCATCATCCTATTTGTTGGATTCTGGATTTTTCTGATGCGTCAGATGCAGAGCGGCGGAAACAAAGCTCTCTCTTTTGGCAAGAGCCGCGCCAAACTTTCTACCAACCAAAAGAAAAAGGTAACGTTCAAAGACGTCGCAGGAATCGAAGAAGCCAAGGATGAACTTCAGGAAATCGTTGAGTTTCTCAAGGAGCCCCAGAAATTTCAAAAGCTGGGGGGACGAATCCCCAAAGGAGTGCTCGTTATGGGGCCTCCGGGAACCGGCAAAACTCTTTTAGCTCGAGCCATTGCGGGTGAAGCCAACGTGCCCTTCTTCACCATTAGCGGTTCGGATTTCGTAGAAATGTTCGTGGGAGTCGGGGCCAGCCGGGTAAGGGATCTGTTCGAGCAGGGAAAGAAAAACGCCCCCTGCATTATTTTCATCGACGAGATTGACGCTGTAGGGCGCCATCGCGGCGCTGGCTTAGGTGGAGGTCACGATGAAAGGGAACAGACACTGAACCAGCTCCTGGTGGAGATGGACGGTTTCGAATCCAATGAGGGAGTTGTCCTGATCGCTGCCACCAATCGTCCCGACGTTCTGGACCCTGCTCTTTTGAGGCCGGGCCGCTTTGATCGCCAGGTCGTAGTCACGTTACCCGACATTAAGGGACGAGAAGGGATTTTGACGGTGCACATCCGTCGCATTCCCCTTGCAGAGGATGTCGACATCACGATTCTGGCCCGCGGCACCCCAGGATTCTCAGGGGCCCAATTGGAAAATCTAGTCAACGAGGCTGCGCTCATTGCTGCGCGATTCAACGGCAAGGACGTAGCCATGTCGGACTTTGAGGAGGCCAAGGACAAGGTCCTCATGGGCAAAGAGCGCAAGTCCATGATCATGAGTGAAAAGGAGAAGCGTAACACGGCCTACCACGAAGCTGGCCACGCTTTAGTCGCCTGTTTTCTTCCCGAGGCGGATCCCCTGCACAAAGTGACCATTATCCCTCGAGGCCGTGCCTTGGGAATCACCATGCAGTTGCCGGAGGACGACAAGTACAACTACACCAAGGAGTACATGGAGGCCTCCGTGACCATTCTCTTGGGTGGGCGTGCCGCGGAAAAGATTTTTCTGGGCAGCTACACCACCGGTGCGGCCAGCGATCTGGAACGAACCACTGAGCTGGCACGGAAGATGGTTTGCGAGTGGGGAATGAGCGACTCAATGGGGCCCCTGACTTTCGGAAAAAAAGAAGAACAGATCTTTTTGGGCCGGGAGATCGCTCAGCATCAGGATTACAGCGAAGCCACCGCAATCAAGATCGACCAGGAGGTCAAGAAGATTGTTCTCAACGCGTACGACCGAGCCAAAGAGATTCTGGAGGCGAACCGGGAAGCACTGGTCCGCCTGGCACAAGCCCTGCTCGAATACGAGACTCTCGATGGTGGGCAGATCAAAGCAGTAATTCAAGGTGAAAGCATCCCACGGAGAGAGCCCAGCCGTGAAAGCCCCCACCTGCCTGAGCAGGGGTCCGAAAAGGAATCCGGAAAGGAAGAAGAACGGGCACCTCTGGTGAATCCTGAAGAACGTCCAGCCCCAGCCTAGGAGCCTGTCCGAGTAATGGGTTGCGGTTGCGAGCATGGGGCTTGCGAGGCGAGGTCGCGAAGAGAGGAGGAGGCGATGCAGTGGCATCGTCGAGTCGATGCGGTAGCATCGGCGACGAAGAACGACAAAGAGATCGTCCGCAACCCCCATGCTCCCTTCGGGTTACCGGCGGCGTCCGCCCATCTTCTTTGTTCTGGCTCCTAGCAGCCCCGGATACACCTTCTGCATTATCCGGGCTCGCTCCGCTTGTAGAAAAGAGAATCATAGAGGAAATAGTAGGGGAAGAGCTTGGAATGACCACTTCCTCTACGGTTTCCTGCTCTTCTGATCTACGAGCAAAGCGAGTTGACGATGGCCAGAGAGACTTACCAGTTTCACGCCAGAGATAGAGTTCTCGATCTGGGCAATCGTACCCGAATCATCGGGGTGGTCAACATCACCCCGGATTCTTTCTCCGATGGAGGTCGGTTCCTTGACCGCTCTCGTGCCGTCGAGCAGTGCCTGAAGCTCGCGGAGGCGGGAGCTGACATTTTGGACCTGGGAGGAGAATCCACGCGGCCCGGTGCTCAGCCCGTACCCGGCCACGAAGAACAGGAACGCATCTTGCCTGTCCTTCGGGAAGTGCGCGCCCACATCCCGGGTCCCATCTCGATCGATACATACAAATCGAGCGTTGCCCATGAGGCCCTACTAGAAGGGGCTGACATCATCAACGATGTCAGTGCCTTTCGTCTGGACCCGCAGATGCCAAGTGTCGTAAGTCGGTGGGAGGCGGGAGTCATCTTGATGCACATGCGGGGGACCCCGCGAAACATGCAGCAGCTTCCTCCCAGCCAAAACATTCTTGCGGAGATTCAAGAGGACCTTAAAACGGCCCTCGAGTCAGCTTCGGAACATGGGATTCCCCATGATAGAATTATGCTTGATCCGGGGATTGGTTTTGGCAAAACTTTTGAAGACAACCTAAAGATTTTGAATCAGTTGTCCTTCTTCAACAGCTTCCAATTGCCAATCCTGGTAGGGACTTCGAGAAAGAGTTTCCTTGCAAAGATCCTGGATCTCCCCGCCGGCCAGAGACTGATGGGTACCGCCGCTTCAGTCGTAGTCGCCATCATGCGGGGAGCACACGCGGTCCGGGTCCACAACGTGGAGGAGATTCTTCAGGTTGTTCAAGTGACAGATGCCGTGCTCGCAGAAGGAATCTTAGAGTGATCGAAGATTTTTTTTCTAATCTCGTGCGTTTCGACCTTAGAGACGTCATTGAGATCCTTATCATAAGCTTCATTTTCTACAAGGTGCTGTTGCTGATCAGGGGAACCCGTGGCTGGCAGATGACCCTGGGTATCATTGCCTTGATCTTATTCTACTATGGGATAGGCTGGTTTGAGCTGGGAGCGGTAGAGTGGTTGTTGGACAGGTTCTTCAACTACTTTATCATCGCCCTCATCGTCCTCTATGCGCCTGACATGAGACGGGGTCTGGCCGCCATCGGACGGAGTCCCCTCTTCCGGCAGCTGAGTACCAGAAAAAGCAAGGACCGATTCGAAGAAATCGTGCTGGCAGCCACCACTCTTTCTGCTCAAAAGACAGGGGGGCTCATTGTCCTGGAAGGGGACATCGGACTGAAAAACTATTCCGAAAGTGGAATTCGGCTGGACGCGCTTGTGACTTACGACTTGCTCCTCACCGTCTTTAATCCTAAAAGCCCTCTGCATGATGGAGCGGTAATCGTGCAAGGAGACCGCGTGAATGCGGCAGCCTGCTTCCTGCCCTTGACCACAGATCCGTATCTGAGCAAGGAGATGGGGAGCCGACATCGGGCCGCCATCGGCATCACGGAAGAAACGGATGCCATCGCGATCATAGTCTCCGAAGAGACGGGCCATATTTCCGCGGTATTCGGCGGGGAAATGCACCGAAATCTGGACGGACCGCGGCTCCTGAAACTTCTTCAGACGACCAGTGAGGTTCGGGAAAGCAGACCGATCCCACAAAAGGAGCAAAGGCGAAAGGCTGTATGAATTTTCTGCGCCAGCTTTTCCTAAACAACCTTGGCCTTAAAGTGATCTCTCTTGTACTTGCCTTTCTGATGTGGTCACAGATTCCGAAACCCGAAACCGTGACCACCACCTGTTCCGTTGGCGTCGAATTGATCAATCAGTCCGTCGAGCTCCAGATTACCAACAACTACGCACAAAAGGTGGATGTCGAGATCCGATCCGAGGGAGGAGCAATAGAGGAGCAGACTTTGACGGCCCTCGTTGACCTGACAAAAGCCAGCCCCGGCTCCCATGTGTTTCATCTCACTGCACAAAATATAAAGAACATACCCCGGCGGGCCAGAATCCTGAGCATCCAGCCCTCGACCATCCGGCTAGAGTTGGAGCGCATTGCAGCGAAAATCGTCAGGATTGAAGCGGAAACTACCGGGGAGCCCAAGGACAACTATGAAGTGACCAACAAGAAGGTGTCTCCCCCCGGAGTGATGGTCACGGGTCCGGAATCCCGCCTACAGGACCTCTCTATGGCGCGGACGGAACCTATCGACATCGAGGGCCGTTCCGAGAGCCTGAGCCAGAGTGTATCGGTGTACCTGGAGGAACCGCGACTGCGCATCCAGAATCCCACACCCGTCGCTGTGGAAATAAGGATAGAGGAAAAACGGCGAGAGATTCGGCTGCGCCGGGTCTGGGTGCAGCCTCTGCCCAAAGGAGTTCGAGCTCGGCTCACTCCCTCCAGAGTGGATGTCCTGGGCTCAGTCCCGATCTCCTTCAAGGGAGAGTTGCGACCTGCCGATTTTCTTGCCACGGTCAATCTGAAGGAAATTCAGGCCAATTCAGCCCCTCAAAAAATCACCCCAAGTATTATGATCCCTCCGGAATATGCCAACATCTTCCGTACCGAGAAGATCACGCCCTCGCAGGTAACCGTACGGGTGAAGTAGATGGGCAACCTGTTCGGAACAGACGGTATCCGCGGTCTTGCCGGTGAACATCCTCTGGATCCCTCAACGATCTACAAGCTGGGAAAGCAGGTCGCTCAATTGGGAGCTCAGAAGGTGGTCGTGGGTAGAGACACCCGGGCCAGCGGAATCTGGATCGAACGGGTACTCCAGGAAGGGATTGAAACAGAGGGAGGAAAAGTCACACGGGCAGGCATCATGACCACTCCCGGGATTGCCTACCTGGCTGCGACACCTTCATTTGATGCGGGCATTGTTGTCTCCGCTTCTCATAACTCCTATCAGGACAATGGAATCAAGATTTTCTGGAGCGACGGCATCAAGCTTTCCGACAGCGATGAAGAATATATAGAGAGAGCGATTGCTGAAGATCACAGCTTCCTTCCGATGCCACCAATCCAGGAAGTGAATTCTTCGCAGGAGCTCAACTCCTCTGACCCAATCTGCACTCAAAAGTATCTGAACTTCTTGAAAAAGGCGCCCGGCGGTAGATTGTCCCATCACCTGAAGATCGTGGTCGACTGTGCCCATGGCGCGGCAGTGCGCATTGCAGTGCAGGCCTTTCAAGAGTTGGGAGCGGACGTAGTCGCACTCAACACTACACCTGACGGTCGTAACATTAACCTCAAGTGTGGCGCTGTGCATCCTGAGCAGATGGCGCGCACCGTGGTCCAATCCAGAGCATCTTTTGGCGTCGCTTTCGATGGTGATTCGGACCGCTCCATCTTTGCGGACGAGAAGGGCAACATTTTCGACGGAGATTGCATCCTTTATATACTCGGCCGATATCTTCAAAGCCGGGGAAAGATGAACACAGACTGTGTGGTGACCACCATCATGGCAAATATGGGACTCGAAGTGGCCCTGCGGTCGCAAGGCCTGAGAATCGTGCGCACACCCGTTGGGGACCGCTACGTCCTCGAGCAGATGCTGGCAGGTGGTCACAGCCTGGGTGGGGAGCAATCGGGCCACATCATTATCCGGGAGCACTTGCGTGCGGGAGCCGGAATTCTGACTGCACTAAAAGTAGCCTGCATTATCGAAGAGGAAGGTCAATCACTGGGAGAGTTGGCAGCGGGATTTGAGAAGTTCCCGCAGATTCTCATCAGTGTTCCCGTGAAGGCGAAAGATCAGGATTTTTCGCAAATCCCCAAGATTCGGCAAGAGATCGAGGCCGCTGAAAAGAGCCTCGGCGACAGCGGCCGGGTCGTGATCCGATATTCTGGCACAGAGCCTCTAGTTCGAATTATGTTGGAAGGGGACCGTGAAGTAGAAATTAAAGAGCGTGCCGAAGCTATTGCCGAGCGATTTCGGCAGAAGCTGGGGTAAAGAGATGTTCCGAGCTCGGAGCATGAGCGGCATGATTGACCATTGACCGATGACTGCGCCAATGAGTCCCACACACAAGGTCAAGTCAAGAGCCGAGCTTAGAGCAATCCTGGCAGGTCTCAAGGCGCAGGGTAAGAAGATCGTCTTCACCAACGGGTGTTTTGACCTGTTGCATCCCGGTCATGTCCGCTACCTCCGGAAGGCAGGTCAACTCGGCGATTTTCTGGTGGTAGCCTTGAATAGCGATGCCTCGGTGCGCAAGATCAAGGGCGGGATGCGTCCCATTTTCACCGAAGAGGAACGGTGTGAGGTGATTGGGGCGCTGAGTTGTGTAGATTTTGTGACCATTTTCGAAGAGGATACTCCCCAGGAAATCATCGACACTCTGTCCCCCGACGTACTGGTCAAAGGCGGTGATTGGACTATGGGTGAGATCGTGGGCCGGGAAACAGTAGAATCGGGGGGCGGGAAAGTGGTGGCCATCGAATTTGAAAAGGACTTCTCTACATCCACTATCATCGGGCGAATTCGTTCCCGGCTCTCGGAGTCTGCCGGCGAATAAATGGCTCCGCTCCCTGGGAGAAACTCTGGGTGAGCGAACCAGCCTAACAGGTCTGCACCAGGCGGATGCGGCCTTGGTGTTCTCGGCGCTCTTCCATCAACACTCCGGAAATTGGATCTGGTTCTGTCTCAATAACCGAGAGGCAGAAACGATTGGCGACAACCTACGCTTTTTTCTCCCTCCCGAGCTCAAAGAGGAAGTCCTGATTCTACCTGGTGCGGAAGCGGATCCATATCGAGGCCTCTCGCCACATCCAGAGATTGCCCAAAATCGCGCCATCGGCATGTGGAGAATCCTGCGCGGTCATCGCCGACTCGTGGTCACCACCCTGGCCTCCTTGGTGACGCGACTTCCCTCTCCCAACACATTCCTCAGCCAATGCATCAAGCTGGAAATTGGACACTTCTTGCCACTCGATCATCTTTTGGAAAGGCTCGTCGAGATAGGTTACGTTTGCGAGGATCCGGTAACCCAGGTGGGCGAATTCTCGCGCCGAGGCGGCATTGTGGATGTCTACACACCTTCACGAGACAATCCAGTCCGCATTGACTTTCTCGGAGATGAGATCGAGTCGATCCGCGAGTTCGATCCCGCTACCCAGCGATCCATAGAGCTCGTTCCCCACTGCGAGGTGGTTCCCCTGCGCGAGATTGGCGCGGGCAGTCACCAGATCGCTCTCTGGCACGAGAAAGCACCCACATACTGGAATGAAATTCGCTTTGCGGAAGCATTGAAGGAAAAGCTCCAGTTCACCGAAGATGGAGAACTTTTCAATGGCTTTGAATACCTTTTCCCACTACTCCTCGAGAACAACCATGACTTGCTTGAGTTTCTACCCGAGGCAAAAATCATTCTCCCTGAGCCGGATGAATACCTTTCAAAGTGGGAGCAGCTCCTCTCTCGGTTGCACCGCAGTTACCAGGAGCGACACAGTGATGGAGAACTCTCCTTGCCGCCTGACGAGCTGTTTTTTGATAAGGCTTGCCTCTCCAGCTGGCTGCAGAGAGACAAGGTATTCTGCTTGAAAGAGCTGTGGCTGGAACCGGAACAGGGTTTCCATTTCGATTTCCAACTCGAACGGAACTACCACGGCCGAATGCAGGATCTGATGGGCGATTTGGAGGCTTGGCGAAAAGCCGGTGAACAGGTCGTTTTTGTGATGGCTTCGCGGGGATTGGCCGAGCGCATTACCGACATCTTCAGAGAATACGAAGTAGGAATCTATCTGGCGGCAGAAGGCTTCCACGAAGCGCTCTCGCATCCTCTTTCTGTGACCCAGGGTAAGCTCTCTGAAGGCTTTCATTCTCCCAGTCTGAAGATACATGTGCTGAGAGAGGAGAACGTATTCGAGGAAAGCCGGCTCAAGCTGAGAGCGAAAAAAACGACGCCTAGTGAAATTCGTGCGAAGCTTGTCTCTAACTTTCGAGATCTCAAGGAAGCGGATTACATTATTCATCTTGATCACGGCATTGGCATTTTTCGCGGAGTGGCGAGAGTTGGTGTAGGAGAAGAGGTAAAAGAATTCGTGCTACTTGAGTATCGAGACGCAGCCAAACTGTACGTTCCGATTGATCGCCTGGATCTGATTCAGAAGTACTCCGGGGGAGGTCAGGGGAGGCCTCCTATCGACCGACTTGGGGGAACGTCTTGGGAAAGGACCAAGCAGCGCATCAAACAGTCCATGCGTCGGTTGGCCGAAGACCTGCTCAAACTCTACGCGCAGCGCCAGGTGGCAAGAGGATTTGCTTTCTCGCCGGACGATTCCCTGACCCAGGAATTTGAGGAAGCTTTTGAGTTTGAGGAGACTCCAGACCAACGCACCACTCTCCTCGACGTGAAGAAGGATATGGAGTCCCAACGTCCCATGGATCGCCTGATCTGCGGAGATGTGGGCTACGGAAAAACGGAAGTCGCTATGCGAGCCGCATTCAGAGCAGTCAATGACAATAAACAGGTTGTGCTGCTGGCCCCAACCACCGTTCTGGCCTCCCAGCACCTTAACACTTTTCGGGAACGCTTCCGCGCCTTTCCTGTGACCGTAGACATGGTGAGCCGTTTCCGCAGCCGCAGGCAGCAATTAGAAATCCTGCGGCAGACCTCCCTTGGACAGGTCGATATCCTAATCGGCACTCATCGGTTGTTGTCGGGAGACGTGAAGTTCCGAGATCTCGGCTTGATCGTCGTCGATGAGGAACAGCGGTTCGGAGTCGCCCACAAGGAAAAACTCAAGCAGCTGAAGACCAGCGTGGATGTACTTACTCTTTCCGCTACTCCCATTCCCAGAACGCTCAATATGTCGATGATTGGACTTCGAGATCTGTCCTTCATCGAGACTCCACCCAAAGACCGCCTGGCCATTCAAACCGTGGTGATCAAGTTCAGTAGAAAAATCATCCGCAGCGCCATTGAACTCGAACTGCAGCGCCATGGCCAATTGTTTTTTGTTCACAACAACGTAGACACGATCTACACAGTTGCAGGGAAAGTCCAAGAGCTCGCGCCCGAGGCCCGGGTCGGGGTCGCACACGGTCAGATGAACGAACGGCAGCTGGAGAAGATCATGATCGACTTTGTCGATTACAAGTACGACGTGCTCGTGTCCACCACGATTATCGAAAATGGGCTGGATATTCCGCGCACCAATACTCTAATTGTCAACCATGCCGGCCGCTTTGGATTGGCTCAACTCTATCAGCTTAGGGGCCGTGTTGGGCGCTCCAGTCGCCGCGCCTACGCCTACTTTCTCATTTCCTCCGAGGAGACCCTGAGTACCGACTCGCGCAGGCGGCTGGCGGCCCTCAAAGAATTCAGTCACCTTGGTGCAGGGTTTCGACTGGCGGCCCTAGACCTCGAGATCCGCGGGGCCGGAAATCTCCTGGGAGGCGAGCAGCACGGGCATATCAAAGCAGTAGGACTGGACCTCTACATGAAACTCCTAGAGCGGACCATTCGCGAACTCAAAGGGGAAGAAGTTTCCGAAGACGTCCCCGCCAGCATTGATCTCGGTCTGAACATCCAGATACCGGAACACTACATCGAGGATTCGAATCTCCGCCTCTGGCTCTACAAACAGATCGCCTCTGCTGCCGACACTCAGGCTCTGGATCGGCTTGGGGAAGAAGTCATCGATCGCTTTGGGAAGTACCCGCGCTCCGTTTCGAACCTGCTTCACTGCGCCCGGCTTCGTCTTCGAGCACATCAGTTCCGAATTCTTTCCCTCGACCGCTGCGGAGAGAGGATTTCCATCAGGTTTCGGGAGGATACTCCAGTTTCGCGGGAGCGAATTGTCGATCTAGTGCGACGGGACAACCACATTTCCCTGAGTCCGCAGGGAGTGCTCTCTTTTCAGCTCCCCTCAACACTCCCCTATCAGATTTTCCAAGCTGTAGACGCAACTCTGGATCACATTGGCATGTTACGGTAAACGATCGATGGCCCCAAGCAGGAAATTCAGAATCGAGATCGGTTACGAGCACCGCGCCTTGCTATCATTGCTCCACCACCGGCGGTTGACCGCCGTCACCCTGCTCAGCCTTGTCAGCGTTTTGGCCTCCATCGCCTGTCAGGGAAGAATGGGAGGTGAAATTACTCAAGAGCTCTCGGAAACCGTAGCGGTCATTAATGGCCAACATGTCGGGAGAGAACAATTCACCAGTTTCGTTGTCCTTCATCAGAACGAGGAGAAGGATGAGGGTGTCGAGGTCCACCGGAACGAATTGTTTCGCGAATTTGTCATGAAGCAGTTGGTGCTCCAGGAAGCTGAAAGAGAAGGAGTGTTGGTGAACGAACTCGAAATACAGCAGCAGCTTCTACACTGGTTCCCGGAGGATCAGATTTCTTCCCCTACTCTGGTTGAGCTCGCTCGAGACTTCCTCAAAGGTCAAAAATTCATCCATGGAAGAATTCATTCACAAGTCCAGCTCAGCCTGGGAGAACTGCAAGACTATTACAAGGAACACGAAAATGAGTTTGTTGTAAAAGACAGTGCCCATATACTGGAAATCCTAGTCTACGATCCCGCCTTGGCCAGGCACATTCACGGCCAACTTCATCCTCGAGACATAGGGACTTTCAAGAAAATGGCGAAGCTCCACTCTCAAGGTGCTCAGGCGGCTCAAGGCGGGGACTTGGGAATTTTCCAGCGAGGCGAATTGCCTGAAGAGTTTGAGAAGCTCATCTTCAGGCTAAAGCCTGGGCAGTTCAGTTCCGTGTTTGAATCGAGTCACGGCTACCATATCTTCATGGTGGAAGAATCCATTAGACGTCACACCCAGAAATTCTACGAGGTACAAAAAGAGATTTTCGATCGGCTAACCGCCGAAAAGGAACGTGCTGCCCTGGATAAATACTTGACTCAATTGATCGAAAATGCATCCATAAAAATATACGATGAGACTCTCCAGTTTGAGTGGTAAGGAAAGCGCTGCAGGAAAGGCTCATGGAAGGTGGTTGAAAAAACTAGTGGTACCTTCCCTCCTCCTGACTGCGCTTATGGGAAAACTTCCCGGTGAGAATGGGGATGAAATCGTTCTTGACGAAATTGTGGCTCGAGTCAACCAGGAAATCATCACTCTGACTGATTGGAACAAGCAGCTGGACTACCTGAAAAGGAGCCTGCAGGAGGAAATCCAGAATCCGGAGAGTCGGGAGAAAGAGTTTCAGCGAATGGAAAGTCAGCTTCTCAAAACCATAATCGAGGAAAAACTGATACTGCAACTTGCCGAGGAGCTTGGCTTCACTGCAAACATCGATGCAGATGTGACGGCCTATCTGGAGGAGTTCCGCGAAAAGGCTGGGATTCCCAACATGGAGGTTTTTGACCAGTTGCTGCGACAAAGAGGCTCGTCGCTGGTCGAGTTCCGTGAAGGCCGCCGAAAGCTCTTCATTATGAACTCTGTGTTGGGGCAGATGGTCTACTCAAAGATCATTCTGCTGACACCCGAAATCGAAGCCTACTACCAGGAGAATATCGATCGTTTCACCCTGGTGCCCGAAGTGGATCTTGCCGAGATTTTGTTCTTGACGGAAGGGAAGAACAGGACAGAGGTACAGGAGAGGGCCGAAAGGGTTCTCGCTAAGCTCCAGGAGGGTGTGGCGTTCGAAGAGTTGGCAAAACAGTATTCAGACGGTCCAGCCGCCCCTAAAGGGGGCCATATCGGAAACCTCAAGAAAGGATCGATGACACCTGCTCTGGAGAAGCTGGTCTTCGACCTGGAGCCGGGGCAAACCACCGGAATCGTGGAGATGGAGTTTGGACTGCAGATCGTGAAGCTTCTTTCCAAGAAAGGCACGCGCCATACTCCCTTTGAGGAGGTCCGCGACCAGCTTAAGGAAGAGCTGTTTCGGGAAAAGGGGGAACCACAGTTGCAGGCATTCCGACAAGAGCTGCGGCGCACAGCCTATGTCTACGTTTCCCCGAAATACAGGGACCAGTACGATCCAACTGAGGCGGAACCGGCCGCAGAATCCGATAGTAGCGAGCCATGAACGGTTCTCATCCGTGTGATCCACGGTATCATGAACCCACAGATCACGCGGATCATGATGGATATTCGCAGATATTGATCCGGCCTACAGTCAGGGCAGGCGGTTTTTGCGGCGCCGGCTAAAGATCCAGGAGATGCCAATACTAACCAGGTAGAGCACCACCATGGGTCCGCACCACAGCGTCAGGTTCAGAGCATCAGGTGTCGGGGAGATGACTGCTGCCAGGATCACGATGAGAAGAAAGGCATAGCGGAAGTTCCTCCACAGAAAACCTGGCGTGACCATGCCAAACATGGATAAGAAAGCCACCAGAACAGGCAGTTGAAAGATCAGTCCCATGCCTAACAGAATGATGATTTCAAAACTGAAATAGTCGACGGCTGTAATTATGGGCTTAAACTGCCCCCCCATCTCTTGGATCAGAAATTTCAGAGCCGTGGGAAGGATGATGTAGTAGGCAAACATGCCGCCCAGGAGAAACAGAGCCGTGGAAGAGAACAGAAAGGGAATCACATAGATCTTTTCCCTTCTGTACAGTCCCGGGGCTATAAATAACCAGACCTGGGTCAAAACGACCGGCGCTGCGACGAAACTCCCAGTCACGAAAGCCACCTTAAGGTAAATCGTGATGGGGTCCGTGACCTTGGTGAATACAAGATCATCGTCCACCACTTGTCGGATAGGCACGGCAAGAAATCCGAAAATGTCCTCCCGGAAAACCCAACTTCCAATCGCAGCGACGATTACTGCCAGCAGGCTATAAAGGATCCGCTTGCGCAGCTCGTCGAGGTGCTCCAGGAAGGTCATCTTACCGGCTAGTTCTCCCTGTCCTTCTTCAGAGAATCCTTCATCCTCACCAGAGGGAGGAGAAGTGGTAGGTGAACCGGTCCCACCTGTGCCGTCCGAGACCCCTACGGGTTTTGGGTCGCTGCCGCCTTCTTCTGTCTGTTGGGGATCCCGAAGCTCAGAATGAGAATCTGAATCCGGACGGGATTTGTTGGGAGGATCACTCATGTCGGGTCCAAACTTCGAAACCCGAAGCACGACAAAAGTCCGAATGACTGAAATTCAAAATTCTAGACCCTAAAGATTGTTCTTAAGTCTCTGCCAGCTGAAAGCTAGAATGGTTCCGAGAATTGGAGTTTTGGATTTCGAACTTGTTTCGGATTTCGTGCTTCCTGCACGATAATTCGAACCCTGAATGAATCCGGGCTAGGAGCCTGTCCGAGTAATGGGTTGCGGTTGCGAGCATGGGGCTTGCGAGTAGAGGTCGCCAAGAGAGGAGGAGGCGATGCGGTAGCATCGGCGACGACGAACGACAAAGAGATCGGCCACAACCCCCATGCTCCCTTCGGGTTACTGGCGCCGTCCGCCCATCTGCTTTGTTCTGGCTCCTCGACGATGCCCGAGCATCGCCTGCGTCGCCACGCCTCGCATCTGGACTGACGGCGCCAGTAACGCAATCCGAACCATTACTCGGACAGGCTCCTAGGCTGAGTCGAGCGTTTTCCTGACTTCCTTTTCTGCAGACTGAAAGGTTTTCCTGACTTCTTCCTCTTCCGCCTTCACTTCCTCTTCCCACGTTCGCTTCAGCTCATTGGAAGCTCTCTTGAATTCGTTCAACCCCTTTCCCAGAGAACGACCCAGATCAGGAAGCTTCCTGGGCCCAAAGATGAGCAGCGCAACCACAAAAATAACGACAATCTCTGTAAAACCTAGATTCATCTCTCTGCTGGCTCCCTTTTCTTGCTGCGAGTATATTCTGGCGACCGGCCCGGGGTCAATTGCAGTAGACACTTGATGCATCACCTTTAGCTTTCCAGGTATACTAACCTAGTGTCCTGTCCCAGAACTAACATACCATTTGCGGAGGGAACTTTGAGCCGAGGTCACGAAGCGAGGAGGAGGCGATGCAGAGGCATCGTCGACGACGAGCGACAAAGAGATCGGCCAAAATTCCCTCCGCAAATGGTATGTTAGTTCTGGGACAGGACACTAGCCTGCATTTCTCATCACCGCTTGTCACGAAGACACTCGTGTCAAGCGGCGGAAGGGTCGGCCTGACAAGGCGCGCGACCGAGGCCCCCGCAGGCGTACTCGTGCAGTACGTCGAGGAGGCCGAAGAAGCGCAACGCAGTCAGGACGGATCATTTCTTCACTTCGCTCAGATGAAGGCGGCGGCGATGCAGTAGAGAGGTGATGAGAAATGCAGGCTAGAAACTGATCGAGGTGTAAATGCGCTATCGGCTTGGAATGCTCCTCGTGCTCACCATCCTTCTGGCGGCGATTCTGGGAGGATTGCTGGGAGATAGAGTTAGCGCGGGAGCGCCACTAGAAAAAGACACACAGCAGCTTTTAAAGACCTTCACTGAGGCACTGGCCACCGTCCAGACCCACTATATCGCTCCTCTTTCAGCAACCGAACTGGTAGAGAGTGCCATCCGCGGCATGCTGCGCAGCCTCGACCCCCATAGCTCTTTCTTCGCCGCTACTGACTACAACCGCCTTCAGGAGGAACAGCAGGGAAAGTATTACGGCCTCGGGATTACCATCCGGGCCGAGGCCCCGGGAAGCGGCCGGGTCGTAATCGTCGAACCTCCTGCGCCGGGTACTCCGGCCTACAAAGCTGGTCTCAAGTTTGGAGATGTGATCTCCAAGATCGAGGGGAAAACTATCGAAGACTGGGATCTCAACAAGCAAGTTATCCCCAATCTAAAGGGTCCCAAAGGCACCAGGGTCACCATCACTATCGAGCGCCCGGGAGAACCTGAGCCGATCAACGTCACCGTGGAACGTGATGAAATCACTCTTTATACCATCAAGTTCAGCTTTCATATTCGGCCGCGGCTAGGCTACATCAAAATTGCCAGGTTTTCGGAAACGACCACGCAGGAACTGAATGAAGCACTCAAGAAATTGAACGAAACCGACTTGAAGGGCCTCGTCCTGGACCTTCGGGACAACCCCGGAGGTGCTCTCAATCAGGCGATTAACGTGGCGGATCGCTTTCTGAAGAAGGGGAATCTCATTGTCAGAACTCGAAGCCGCAACGGAAAACCTCATGAATACCGAGCTCCCAAAGGGAGCCGCTATCGCTACCCGATGGTCGTCTTGATTAATCGGAATAGCGCGAGCGCCAGTGAAATTGTCTCGGGTGCCCTACAGGATCACGATCGAGCTCTGATTGTGGGAGAAACCAGCTTTGGCAAAGCCCTGGTTCAAACCATCTATCCCTTGGAAGGGAAGAAGGGCTTGGCGCTGACCACAGGGAAATACTACACACCGAGTGATCGGCTGATTCAGCGAGACTATTCGGAAGGCCTGTACCAGTATTTCTACAACCGCGAGAAGAGCGACGAGAACGAAGGCGAGGAACACCGGACTGACGGAGGACGACCGGTGTTCGGGGGGGGAGGGATTACACCCGACGAGAAGGTGGGTCTCAAGAACTACGGCAGCTTGGCGAGACTAATCGATCGCAGGGACCTCTTTTATGAATTTGCAGAAGACCTGACGAAAGGAAAAATCGTCACGGATACCCGGTACCATTACTCTCGAGAAGAACGGGATGCCTTTACTCCCGAGGAGAAGCAGGAGCTCATGCAAGAAACTGTGGTAAGCGACGAAACTCTCTCCCATTTCCAGGACTTCCTGCAGCAGAAAGAAATCAACCTCAGTGCCGAGCGCCTTGAAGAGCATCGAGAGCTCATCAAAATCACGCTCCAGGAGAAATTGTTTCTCCTGCTCTTTGGCGAGGAGGAGGCTTTTCGGGTAACCCTGGAGAAAGATCAGCAGGTGCTTAGGGCCATCGAACTGATCCCTCGAGCACACAACCTAGTCCAGAAACACATTGCTCGCAGGCACTAAGTACTCTGGAACATAAATACTGCAACGTTTGCAGACGGGGCTTGCGAGGCGAGCTTGCGAAGAGAGGAGGAGGCGATGCTTGGACATCGGCGATGACGAGTAACGCCGTCCAGCGGCCGCAAACTTCTGGTGCCCTTCGGGTTGCGGCGGCGTTGGCCCGTCTGCGGTGTAGCGCCTTCTCGACGATGTCCCGGCATCGACTCGATCGGCGCGCCTTGCATCCGGGCCCACGGCGCTCACAACGAGACCCGCGGGACTTTCACCACGGGCTGCTAGCTTTCAGACACGCGATTGTCGTGTGCGTGTTGCTATCTTGGCTAGGCTGCACTTCCAGTCGAAAACCCTCCTCGCAAGCGAAGGGGCCTCAGGGTCCCAGTCTGAAACAGGCCAACGACCAACGATTTAAGGAGCTGTTGGAAAGCCTGGTAAGCCCCGACGAGTTCCTTTCCCGTCCACGTCCCCAGCGAAACTATGACGTTCTTCTCGCAAAGATGCCGACTCTCGAGCTTGATGAGGCTGAGAGCCTTGACTCCCCACCAGAGTTGACCCCTATAGATGAGCTGGCTGATCTGAACCTTTTCACCATAGAGGTAGATCCACACCTGAAGGAGCTGATCTCTGGAGACCTCCTTCAGACCCGCTACGACATCCCTGTGGTTTTAAACAACCAAGTATTGAGATTCCTGAACCACTACCAGACCCGGTGGCGAGACATCATGGAACGCGGCCTGAAACGTGCAGGCAGATACGTGGACCTTTTTAGGGAAATTTTCAAAAGGGAAGGGCTCCCTCAAGACCTGGTGTACGTGCCTCACACAGAGAGTCTGTTCAACCCTCGCGCCTACTCCCGAGCGAGGGCCAAAGGGATCTGGCAGTTCATAAAGTGGACCGGCCGGAAGCAAGGCCTGCGGCAGGACTGGTGGATCGACGAACGCTCCGACATTGTGAAATCCACCGAAGCGGCTGCCCGTTATCTGAAAGAACTCCACGAGCAGTTCGGGGACTGGTATCTGGCGCTGGCCGCGTACAATGTTGGACCGGCACGGATTCAGCGTAATCTCAATCGCTATGGATCCATCGACTATTGGGATATGGTCAAACGCAGGCTATTGCCCCGCGAGACACGCAACTATGTACCTTCCATACTCGCTACCGTCATCATATATCGAAACCCTGAGCGCTACGGTTTCCACGCAGAAGCTGATCCAAGAATCCAGTTTGAAACACTCTCACTCGACTATCAGGTAGATTTGGGGGTCGTCTCGGAATCGATTGGGGTTCCGCTGGCCGAGCTGGAGAACCTGAATCCCGAGTTGACCTATGGAGTCACTCCGAAAGATTACAGCGAGTATCGATTAAAGGTGCCTCCTGGCAAGGCGGAACTCCTCAAGAGTCGCCTTGCTACTCTTCCTGAGGAGGAGAGATTGCAGCTTCAGCACCACCGGGTGAGAAGGGGAGAGACCCTATCCGTGATCGCTAGCCGCTACGGAGTTCCTCTCAGGGCGATTGCCCAAACCAATCGCCTCCGAAATATTCATCGCATCAAGGAAGGTCAGGATCTCATTATTCCAATCGGCGCGCGCGCGGCGATCCAGCGCTATTATAGGCGCAGGGGCTCGAGGCAGCGCCCTCGTATTCTCACACCGACCTATGTCGTCAGACGGGGGGATACCCTGGGTAGGATCGCTCGCTTCTACGGAGTAACGGTTGAGAAACTTCAGAAATGGAATAACTTGGAGCCGGGTACTATCATCTACCCGGGGCAGAAACTGACCGCCCGCGATTCTTCGGTGACTCATTCGGGGACGAATCATCTGGTACGGAAAGGCGATTCCCTGGGGAAGATCGCTCGCCGCTACGGTGTGACGGTCAAACAGCTTCAAAGATGGAACAATCTGAAGCCGGGCACTTTCATCTATCCCGGACAGGAAGTGAAGATTCTGGCGGCGGCCCCAGAAACCAACAACTGACCATGCGTTTTTGTTCCTTTTCGTTCGGCTCTCGGGACCGCTTTGGATTTCAGCTGCGAGAAGGAGAGCTTGTCGATCTGACTGAAGCCGTACCAGGACTGCGGGAAAACGGCCTTTTGCCAGCAGCCTACGATACCTTCTTGGACGTGCTCGACCTGAAATCGTACTTGAGCAGGGGAAGAGAAGCCATCGAGGCCGCGAAAGAAGTGCGTGAGGCCCTCAGTGCGGCAGAAGAGGCCGACGGCTTGGGCGTCTACCAGCAGGACAAGGTCAGACTCTTACCCCCTGTCCCCAACCCTGGAAAAATCATTGCCATCGGCCTGAACTATAAAGACCACGCCCTCGAACAGGGCGTTCCACTTCCAGAGTGCCCGCTGATCTTTGCCAAATTTCCGACCAGCTTGATCGGCCCAGGAGCAGAGATTCATCTTCCCTCCGCCAGCCAGCAGGTGGACCCGGAGGCCGAATTGTGCGTAGTCATCCTGGAAAAGGCGAAAGGGCTTTCCCGGGAACAGGCCCCCCGCAGCATTGCCGGCTACACGGTTGGTAATGACGTAAGCGCTAGAGACCTCCAATTTTCAGACAAGCAGTGGGTGCGGGGAAAATCTTGCGATACCTTTGCTCCCATGGGTCCCTTTCTGGTCACCCAAGAGGAAGTGCCTGACCCACATAAACTGCAGATCGAGCTGCGAGTCAACGGAGAGCTACGACAGTCATCCAACACAGAAAACCTGATTTTCGATAGCTATAATCTGATCTCCTTTATCTCCGAGACTATCAGCTTGGAAGCTGGCGACATCATTTTCACCGGTACTCCGTCCGGGGTAGGGGTTTTTCGCAATCCCCCCGTCTTTCTCCAGTCGGGAGATCTAGTTGAGGTGACGATCGAAAAGGTCGGAACGCTGACGAATCCGGTGATCAGCACTGAAGCAGCTCCGGACTAACCTGCATTTCTCATCACGGCTCGTGACGAAGCGACCTCACCTCGCAAAACCCATCCCCATACGTTACCGTATTTATGAAAGGGAGTACTCAGCAAAGCTGAGACGGCTCACTCGCTCCAGATGAAGGCGTGAAAGTCTTTGGTTTTTTCAAAGCCGAAGCGAAGGTAGAGATGGTAGGCTCGCCGATTGGCTTCGGAAACAGAAAGAGTGATCCTCTTAAAACCTCGCTTTTTCGCTTCCCGAAGGTAAGTATAGAGAAGAACCGTACCGAGTCCCTTCCCCTGGAAACTACTCCTAACAGAGATCTGCGGGATCATTCCCGTATCCGCTTCAATTCTTGACGCGATGAGAACCCCGCATATCTGCCCACTGCTGTCCAGAGCCACATAGCTGGTATCTGCTGAAAAGATCCCGCAACCGGTATTGTCCACTAGATTGCGAAGAAACCGGACACATCCTCGTAAAGACTGATAATCAAGACAAAGCCGATAGTCAGGCGATCCACGGTAACTGTCATGGATCACCTCCACCGCGGGCTAGAAAAATCTCGGCTTCCAGGGCCGGATTCGAAATCCCTTAGTCAGAGTCGGAGACGAGGGGCTCGCGTTGAATCGATCCACAGACATAGAGAAAAAACGCCTCTTCAACGGTGTAAAGCCCTGTTGACGGAATAGGGGGGCCAGCTCAAGATTGAAGGGAAATACCTGACACTCAATGCGCCGCACATCACTCCAGGACTTGAGCGAACACAGGGTCCTTTCAAGCAGAGCCTGGTAGACCTGAGCTGACGCAAACTCAGCTCTCACGTACAGGTTGCCGATATACCCCACGGTCTGGTCCACCAGGTAATACGAGTATCCGGTAATCACCCCGGATGGGCTCTTCACAGCGTGTCCCGGCAGGCTTTGCAGGCGCATGTACTTCCTGATCAATTCCAGGGCAGGACGACAGTCCCAGAAGAGTTGGTCATGCCAACACTGGATCTCTTCCTGGAAAATTCCCTCCAGCTGCTCAGGGACAACCTCTGCGTGTTAGCGATCACGAGGATCTGAACTTTTCTGAACACACGCCGGGTGGCGAACCTCGATCAACGGGTTTTTCCATGGGGTGCCCCTCCTTGGGCTTGTGATGGGCGCGTGGTTTGCGTTCGAGATACTGAGCGTAACCGTGGGGGAGCGGATACTGAAGCAACTCTTCGACAATGGGGAGGAAGTAGTAAAGGGAGCGAATGGGAGAAAGTCGAGGAAGCGCTGGGTCTCGGAAAAGACGGCGGCTGGTCGCCACCAGGAAGGCATCCTGGACGGTGGCCAGGGGGATAGCGCGGTCATAGAAGTGAGCGGCGAGTCGCCGATCCGGCGGGCGTGCTCGAGTGGGCGTATGGGGAAGTTCGAGATAATCCGCCAAGAGGGTCTGGATATGAGCGCGACGCTGGACGGGAGTGCTCATCTTGTTTTCTTGCGACGGGCGGCCGCTTCCTGCTCGCTTTCCCGCACGCGGTAGCTTTGCCCCTCCATCACAGTGACGTCAGCATGGTGGGTGAGACGGTCCAGAAGCGCAATCAAGCAGCCGGATTGGGGAAAGACGCTATTCCACTCCTTAAAGGCTTTGTTGGAGGTCAGCACGAGCGACCGGCACTCATAGCGCCGGTTGACGATTTCATGGAGCAGGTCGGCGGCCTCACTGTCGTAGGTGAGACAGCCGACTTCATCGAGGTAGAGCACCTGCGCGCGCGCGTATTTTTTCAGCTTGCGGCGCTGCAGTTCCGGCGCCTCCGATTGCAGGTCGTCGAGAATCTCCGAGGCGGTTCGAAAGAGCACAGAGTAGCCGGCCAGGACGGACTGGTAAGCCAGATTCTTGATGATCATGGTTTTTCCCAGGCCGTTGGTACCCAGTAAGATGAGGTTGCGGCCTTCCTGGATAAAGTCCAGGGTAAAGGCGCGCTCAATGACTTCCCGGTCGATCCGGGTCGGCCAGTTCCTCCAAGATCTGACGGGGGGACCAGCGCCCCTTGGTGGCGCGGGCCAGAAAATCCTCCAGCTCACCGGCGAGCGTCACCAGACCGGTCTTGTGCAAAAGCTGCATCAGATCAGGATTCGTCGTCATCGGAAGCCAGTTCGTCATAGGTCTCCGGGTTATGGGATTGGACATAGAGGTCCTCCAGTTCGGGACGCTGGCGCAACTCAATGGGTAGAGGCGCCTTTCGCCCCTGAGCGCGCTGGCGCCGGCCCAGCAGAAAGGCCACCGAGGCGGCGCGCGGGGTGCCCCGTTGCAGGGCTTCACGCACCGCCGCCTGCAGCTCTTCGGCCCCATAGAGATCCAAGAGTTCCACCAGCTTGGCCGTCTGGCGGCCGGTGGGCTCTCCGCGCTGAAAGGCCTCGTCCAGCAAGGTTTCCGTTTCCGGAACGGCGGCCAGCAGTCGGCCACTGGGGGTGGCCCCCAGCGCCTGGCGTTTTTCCGCCAGCAGCGCTTCCTGGTGAGCCGGATCGGTGCGGACGTCGTGGCGGTCATAGGAGCGGAGATGGCGGGCGATCTCGGTGCTTCCGTCCAAAATGCGCACCGTCTGCTCGGAGGCCACCAGTGTCAGGGGCCGGCCCACGGCCGAAGGCGGGATCGAATAGTCGTTTAAATCAAAACGGATGTAGATGGTTTTGCGGGAGCGGACCGGCAGAACCAGATCGGTTTCCAGGCGATGAGCCGGCAAGGGAAGAAGGAAGGCTTTTTCTTCCTCCCACACTTCCTCGACGGTGCGCCCATCGCCGCCGGGCCAGGGCCGACGATGCGCTACCTGGTCGCGCCAGAGGAGCGCTTGACGGTTGAAGTCTGAGAGCGTGCTAAAGGGACGGGCGGCGAAGAAGGAATGGCGCACATAGGAGATGGCTCTTTCGACGCGCCCTTTCTCGGAAGCCCGGTAGGGGTGGCAGGGGCGTGGCGCAAAGTGATAATGGGCGGCCAGCTCCAACCGGCGCGGATGAAAGTGAACAGCCTCGCCCCGACGTTCCAACACGACGCTTTTGGTGTTGTCGTACAGGATGGGGCGTGGACAACCGATGTCTTCGAAGGCGTGGATGTGAGCGCGCAGGAAGTTTTCCATTTGCTGGTCAAAACAAAACTCCAGAAACAGCGCCCGCGAATAGGAGGGGGTGAACACAAAGCAGGACAGGATGCGCTCGGCACGGCCCACCCGGACTTTACCGAAGTGCGCCCAGTCGGCTTGACCCGCCTCCCCCGGGAAGGTCCGCAGACGCAGCGAAGGCCTCCCGAGGGGTGGGGCGCAGCGTGGCCACCACGCGCCGCAACTGCACGACCGAGCCCGTGTAGCCCCGGGCGCGCAGCATCTCGAACAGACGCGTGACACGAAGCCGAGGGTAGCGCTCCAGGGTCTCTCGGATAAAGGGAAGGTAGGGATCGGTCAGACGGGGCCGTTCCATCTTCTGGCGATTGAAGCGATCGGTCTGGAGAGCCTGGCGCACGGTCTCCCAGTGAAGCCCCAAGTGATCAGCAATGGTCCCGATCTTCCAATGTTCGGCATGGAAAAGATGGCGGATTCGGGCGAGCAGTTCTCGATCGATCATGCTTCACCCTCCTTCCCGAAACAGATGGATCCAGTGGCCGGACCGACCACACACGACACAGCGAACCCGAAAACGGCGGGGACGCTCCCCATGGGATGGGACATGGCGCTCCTTTCGAGGCTCCCCCTCCTTTCCCGGCAGGGAGAACTGGAGGGAGGCTACGGCAGCCATGCTGACGAAGATGCGATCCTCGCGTCTACCTTGATCCGTCACGCGCTCCGGCCGCCGCCGATACGCGCGCTGACGGTCTCGATGATCCAGTCGCCCCCCGGGGGACTGTTGATGCCGCCGATTGGCTTCCCGGCACTGCTGGCGGCGCGCTTGTTGCCGACAGCGCACACTGCAATAGCGATGGCCTCGGCCGCAACGGCGACAGATCCAAAACAGTGCACCGCAGCCTGCAGCGCGGCACGAGCGGAGGCGGAAAACAACCAGCGGATCGGCCATAGTCCAGTCCCGGCGGAACTGGACAACAGCCCAGGATCATGACAGGCTACAATGAAGTCTGCGGTGGTTCTCCACTTGTAACGGGGTTGCCACAACCGGACCTCGATTCTCGGTCAAAGGGTCGAGGTCCTTTCCACCTTTGGCCCCCAGACACTACACCAACTGTTCGGGAAAAAATGGCCCCGCGCTTTTCAAGCGCGGATGATGAAACGCGCACCTGCGGTGCGGATGATGTTGAGTTAACTACCGGCGGGTGTCCAAAAAACTACGGTTCTCAGTGAGCATTAACACCAGGAATACCACTTGCACCAATCTATTCTACCACCTGCAATTTGATGCGGAACCACACGGATGAAGGCGTTCCTGCCCCTTCGAGGAGCCACCTGTCCTGACTCAAGTGATTGATAATACACTATTTAGAATTTTCTGGAATGCTCAGGTTCACCCTGTCAGGCCCCGATTGTATTCTGGCCCTACATGAAATTCATTCGGGATCTCAAAGAAGGTGAGCCGTTCACTTCCTATTCTCAGGTTCGCTCCAAAAGGATCCGCGTCAAGCGCAACGGAGGGAATTATCTGGCTCTGCTGCTGGCAGATCGCACGGGCAGCATTGAGGCAAAGATCTGGGATGACGCCGACGACTGCCAGCGTCTGGTTCAGGAAGGGGACTTCGTGAAGTACAAGGGCGTTGTTCAGCTTTACAACGGATCTCGACAGGTGATTGTGGAGAGGATCCGCAAGATAAGCCGGGAAAAACATCCTGATGCTCCCGAGGAACGCGATCTTGTGCCCTGCACTGAGCATGACATTGATCAAATGTGGCTCAGGTTGAACACCCTGGTAGTGGAGAATACAACCAGGCCCTGCATCAGGCAGCTACTAGAGAACATTCTGAAGGCGCATCACGAAAAGATTAGAAGCTATCCAGCAGCCAAAGAGATCCATCACAACTACTGGGGCGGATTTCTAGAACATGTTTTGTCTGTACTGGAAGGCGCGTTGTTTTTTGCGAAGAGGTATCCCGGACTCGATCAAGATCTGTTGGTGGCGGGCGCCACCCTGCACGACATTGGAAAGCTGGAAGAACTACGACGTCCTGAGAATCCTTCCTACACGACTCGGGGAACTCTGATCGGTCACGTGGTCTTGGGCCGTGACCTCCTCCGCGCAGAAGCAGCCTCAATTCCCGACTTCCCTGATACGCTTTTGATGTTGCTCGAACATCTGATCCTGAGCCACCAAGGTCAACCTGAGTGGGGTTCTCCCAGACTGCCCCAGATTCCTGAAGCCCTGCTACTGCACTATCTCGATGATCTCGATGCCAAGATGAACCGTTGCTACAAGGTTCTCAAGGAAGATGGAGGGGATTCCGATTTTACCCAGTTTGACCGCTACCTGGGTCGCACCATTTTCCGAGGCCAATATGATGAGACAGACCTATCGAGCCGCATGTTTGCTTCGCCCGGCAGCGCGAGCATATAATTCCCGATGAAAGAATCCACGATCCTGAGGAGTGTGTTGCCCGAGAGGAGTCCCAAAGGCAGTTACCATGGCTGTCATGCAGGAAGCACACAGGTTGCGTCAGCAGGGAATCGATGTCATCGATTTCAGCCCTGGAGAACCAGACTTTCCCACTCACCTATAAAGTGACTTGAGCGACACTCATCCCCTGCCCATCCGCTTAGAAAACATCTCCGTAGTCCTGGTGGACACGCTGCAGGGAGGCAACATCGGTTCGGCCGCGCGCGCCCTGAAAAACGTGGGACTTAAGAGAATGACTCTAGTCCGACCGCAAGGATACCTCAGCCAGGAGTGTGTCAAGATGGCAGGAAGGGCAACCGAGCTGCTCGCAGCAGCCCGGGTGTGTTCTACGTTCGATGAAGCGGTGGGTGAAGAGAATCTGCTCGTTGGAACAACGTCAGTCCGAGATCGGAAGCTGAACCAGCGCTTCTATACCCCGAAGGAGATCGCCCCAATCATCTGCAACCACGCGAGCTCACAACGCGTTGCACTGGTTTTCGGTCCGGAGAATCGTGGCTTGACAGACGCCCAGTTGGCCCAGTGCCAGTACCACGTTTCGATTCCCACACATCCGGACTATCCGGTGCTCAATGTGGCCCAAAGTGTGATGATTCTGGTTTATGAAATCTTCAATGTCGACGACAGGTATTGCAGGGAGCACCCCCCACTGGCATCTCATCGGCAACGCGAAGAGATGTTTGATCACACCCAGCGAGTATTGCTGAATATCGGTTTTCTGCACCATAAGAATCCGCACGAGATCATGCGCGCGATCCGTCGCTTCTTGGGCCGTGCGGATTTAACCCCGAGGGACGTCCAGATCGTACGCGGCATCATGAGCCATATGGAGTGGTATGCGCGGGACGGTTACAAACTTCCGCCTGGGAAAGTCAGAAAGTAGTGAAGGGAGTCTGCGGAAATTCGAAGTACGAAACACATTTTGGAATGACTCAAAGGTCCAAACCCTAGAAATAGAGGGTTTGTGCCATTCGAATTTCGAATGTGTTTCGTCGGCCTCTACCCTCCCTTCTCCTTCCCGATCTGCATCTTCATCAATAGCAATCCTGTCAGGAGCTTAGGGAAAAAATCAGTAGACTTTTGCGGCATTTTTTCCCCTCTCTCGGAAACCCCGCGAACCTGCTCGATCGTTGTTGGATTCAATAGGAAAGCGGCTTGATACTGGCCCGCTTGGAGCCGCTCCACCAACTCTTCGCGGCTGCGATGGTAGTCGACGTACTTCTGGCCAGCCAACTCTGCCGCACCAATACCCAGAAACGGTCTGAGGATCCCCTCGTGCAGAAGGTTAACATCCAGCTGCCTGGCCGGCCCCTTGACATCAGGCATCCAAGACGCATCCTTTTCCGCTTCTTGCCGCAGCCGCAGCACATAAATCCTGAAGGGTCTGGCTACCACCAGACCCATTCGCTTTCCCGGCACTTTCATCGACTTGCTCAGTTCGTCTAAATCATTATGCTTTTCAATTTCAAAAAAGGGTTCCAGATTGGAAAGCAGCTCGGAAACGTAGAATTCAGCAAGATTCCGAAGACCGCGGTGAGTGGGCAAGATCCTGAGTCCCGGGCTGTCCACATCGAAAAGTGCAATCATACTCTTGTCAAAGCTCTCGACTGCGGTGGGTATCCACCCCTTTTCAAAGCACTCTCCACAATAATTCACGGAAGTCTGAAAACGGTGATGGCCATCGGCAATGTAAAAGGGGGTACTCCTCAAAGCTGCCAGGACGAATTCTTGAGGCTCTCTTTCGCAAAGGCGCCATAGACGATGCATTACCTGGTACTCGTCAACCACCTCAGTGACCGGTTCCTGGCGATTCTTGAAATCCGTCAAAAACTCTTCCACTTTCCGGGACCGATCGGAGTAGAGCATGAAAATCAACCCCTGGTTGGATTCACTCGCCCTCATGAGATCCAGTCTGTCTCGCAGCGGTTCTTCAAGAATCCTTTCATGTCCTTTCACCACAGCCTCAGCATCTTGGAGTGAGACCAACGCTATGAAACCCAGTCGCGAACACGATTGGCCGTCGAATTCAAAAAGCTGTTCGTAAGGGTAGAGAACGGCTGAAGGATCCTGTCTGAGCACTCCCTGATCAATCCACTGCTGGAGATATCCTGCCGCCTCAGAATAGTTCGGGTTCTTGATCACTCGGGATATATTGTAGGGGTGGCGCTTTAGGTAATCACACAGCATCTCCGGGGAGATCTTGTCGTAGGGTTGAGTGACCACCTCGCTCAGCTGGCCGATCTTTTCAGCGTCGTAACGGTATCCTCGGAATGGAGAGAGCAGGCCCATGGGCTGGGATTCTATAAGATCCCCCGGCCTTTTGCTATACTGCTTGCCGAAATGAAGAGCCGGTATCTTCAGGGAAAAGAAATAGATCCACCACGGATCGATAAGACCACCACAGTCACCAGTCTAGTAGATTCAACGTTCCAGGCTTACAATGCAGCCCGCCTCCGCGAAGCCTGCCATTTGTTCGTACAGAAGATGCTGAATGATGACGTCACCGTCGGCTTGAGCCTGACGGGAGCTCTGACTCCGGCAGGTTTGGGGATATCTTGTCTGATTCCTCTGATCGAAAATGGCTTCATTGACTGGATCGTCTCGACAGGCGCCAACCTGTATCACGACTCACACTTCGGAATGGGCCAGTCACTTCATCAGGGCAGTCCTGACGTCGACGATGTCGTCCTGCACAAAGAAAAAGTGGTTCGGATTTACGACATCTTTGTCGACTACGACGACCTGCTTGCCACGGATGCTTTCTATTACCAGATTATCGTGGCGCAGGAGTTTCAGAAGGAAATGAGCTCTGCTGAGCTTCACTATCTTGTCGGCAAATACGTTGCAGAAAGAGAGAAGCTCTTGGGGATTGAGGGAAAATCCTTTGTTGCTGCCGCCTACCATCACGGCGTGCCCATTTACACTTCTTCTCCCGGGGACAGTACCATCGGCATGAACATTGCCGCCAAGAGCATGGAGGGCAACCGCCTCCGCGTGGATGTGTCGCGGGATGTCAATGAAACCACGGCAATCGTGCTCGCTGCCAAAAAATCGGCAGGCAAGAGTGCCGTCTTCGTCCTGGGAGGAGGCTCTCCCAAGAATTTTATGCTTCAGACCGAGCCGCAGCTTCAGGAAATCCTCGGTATCACAGAAAAAGGGCATGACTATTATTTGCAGTTTACGGATGCTCGGGCGGACACCGGTGGATTATCTGGAGCAACCCCTGGGGAGGCTGTCACGTGGGGTAAAATTGATCCGGATCGCCTTCCCGAGAGCGTGGTCTGCTACCTGGATTCGACCATTGCCCTGCCCATAATCACTGCCTACGCCATCGCAAACCACCCGCCCCGGAAACCCAGGCGCCTCTACCATCGCCTCGACGAGATGATGGAGGACCTGAAGCGCGAGGTTGAAAAACATCTTGAGCGAACAAGGAGGAAATCGGAGAGTCCAAGCCACGCGGTGAGTTCCAAATCCGGACCTTGAAAGCTGATTCGAGCGCCGGCCCTGAGTTCCTTCCCTCGCTGATGGGCGAGATAAGTACATGGTGTTGAAAGACAGACGCGCAGTAGTAACTGGCAGTACGAGAGGAATCGGGCTTGCTATTGCAGAGACACTCCTTTCAGAAGGTGCCCGAGTCCTCATCAGTGCACGAACCGAGCGGGATGTCCGGACGGTCACCAACAAACTGAGAAGCAGAGGCACGGTTTTGGGAAAGCCCTGCGACGTTCGAGACCCGGAACAGGTACAGCAGCTGATCCGTTCCTGTGTAGAAAAGCTGGGAGGAATCGACATCCTGGTCAACAACGCGGGAGTAGGTGGCTTTGCCACCGTGGAGGAAATGACACCCCTGCAGTGGCGGGAAACGATCGCCACAAACCTGGACGGGGTCTTTTACGGATGCCACTTCGCGATCCCCGAAATAAAAAAGGGCGGGGGAGGATTTATCATCAACATCAGTAGCCTGGCGGGTAAGAATGCTTTCCCCGGAGGTGCCGCCTACAATGCCTCCAAGTTCGCTCTCACAGGTTTTAGCGAAGCACTGATGCAGGAAATCCGTTACCAGGACATTCGTGTGGCATACGTGATGCCTGGCAGTGTAGACACCGCCTTTGGCAAAAATAGGCCCCAGGGGAATCAATCCTGGAAATTGTCGCCCCGTGACGTCGCGGACGTTGTCGTGGACACACTCAAGCGCCACCCTCGCTGCCTGACCAGCCGCATCGAAATCCGCCCTTCCAAGCCGCCCAAATGAAATCCGTCACAGGACACCGAAAAGAAATCTGGGGTTGGGCATTTTATGATTTTGCCAACTCGGCCTATGCCACCTCGGTCGTCGCCGTCATCTTCAGTGTTTATTTCGCCAAACACGTTGTTGGACCAGACGGGATCTCCTTGCTTGGGATTCTAATCCCAGGTGATGCAGCGTGGGGTTTGTCCGTCTCTTTGTCCATGCTTCTGGTCTTTCTCACCGCGCCTGTTCTGGGAGCCATTGCAGATTTCAGCGCCTCAAAAAAACGATTTCTTTTTTATTTCTGTTACAGCGGCGTGCTCACCACGGTTCTACTTTACTGGGTTGGTCCAGGGGATGTCTGGCTGGGTGTCTTCGTGTTCGTTCTTTCCAACGCCGCTCTGGAGTCGAGTTTCGCCATGTACAACGCCTTTCTGCCAGAAATCGCAAGCCGTGAAGAGATGGGCAGAGTCAGTGGCTTCGGTTGGGCCCTGGGGTACGTCGGCAGCACTCTCAGCCTCCTTGTCAGCCTGGCGGTAATCGGAAAACCGGAGTGGTTCTCTCTTTCCACTGAAAACTTTCTGCCGGTTCGCACTTCGATGATCATGGTGGCGGTTTGGTGGGGTCTGTTTGCCATCCCTACCTTTCTCTGGCTTAAGGAGCGTGCCCTGCGCCAGAAACTCCCGCCCGGAGGCAGTTACATACAGGTGGGTTTTCAACGCCTCTTCCTCACCTTTCGAAAAGTAAAGAATTATAGGGAGCTGGGCAAGTTTCTCCTGGCTTTCCTGATTTACAACGACGGCATCCAAACCGTCATTGTGATGGCATCCGTCTTCGGAAGCAGAGTGCTGAACATGCCCCAGCAGGAATTGATCCTTTGTCTTTTGCTCAACCAAAGTGTAGCCATCATAGGAGCTCTGGGCTTTGGTTACCTCGCAGACCGGCTGCCAACGAAACGCGTAATCCACATAACGCTCCTAGTCTGGTCGATCAGTTTGATTTTTGCTGTGGGGATCAATCAGAGTTGGCACTTTTGGGTGCTGAGCGCCGTTATCGGCTTGGTTCTGGGGGGGAGCCAGGCCGCTTCCCGAACTCTCTTTGCCCAGTTCACCCCGCCCCAAAATAGCGCCGAGTTTTTTGCTTTCTTTGCCATTAGTGGGAAATTCGCTGCCCTTCTGGGACCCGCATTTTTCGCATTGGTCTCTACATTCGTGGGGATACGTTACGCAATTGCCTCACTCCTCGTCTTCTTCCTGGTAGGGGCAACGCTACTCAAGTGGGTAGACGAAGCACTTGGCAAGCAGCAGGGACAACGTGCGGTGGAAGATCCGGCTGAATGATCCGGCGCTGCCGGTGGCGGAACTAACCCGAATTATGCATAAGCTGTCTACTGCATCGAGGTACGCCCTGATCAACCCACCCCGCCGCTTCGCGGCACCCCTCCGTAGGAGGGGACTATCTTCCGATTCGTCCTTCAGTTTGCTTTCTTTGGCTCGCTTGTTCGTTGGCTCGCCTGCTCTTTGGCTCTGCGGGCGTCAAGGCCTGCCTTGTGAATTTCGGTCCGGGCATCCGGACCCTCAATCTCCACAATCTCGCACATCTCCATAATTCTGGAAAAGAGTCTTTGGCCTATTCTTTCGGCAAGCGTCTGCATGCCTGGACCTTGACTCCCAAAGGGGCGCTCCGCAGGTGGTTTCAGCAGCCAGTTGGTAGAGAGAACCGTCTGCTTGTTGTAGGTGTAACGGTGATTCAGTATGGTTCGAATCGTTTCCCCGACCCATTCCGTTGCCCGGCCCGTTCCCAGGTCGTCCCATACCAGCAGTTCGACATCTCGCAAGGGAGAGAGGACCTCACTTTCCGTTTCCGCCGAACCGGGACCGTAGGAATACTGAAGGCGCCTTAACAGCTCTGTTTCATCGATAAACCTGCCGGTAATTCTTTTCTCTTGAATCAGAGCCTTCAGAATGGCCACACAGAGATGTGTCTTGCCCACTCCGCAGGTCCCTATGATCAAGAGGCCACGAGGAACGTTGGGAAAAGCCTCTACGTATTCAATCGACCGCTGCAATGCGCGCCGTTGCGACTCGGTGAAAAAAGAGTAGACCTCAAATCCGCGCTCGAAATACCGAGGCGGAATTCGGGCGTTCCGAAGAAGCCTTTGAAGCTGCGCCTCAGAGCCGCACTCGGGGCAGGGAACCGCCCTTTCCACCCCATTTTCCTCTTTCACAAACCAACCCGAACCACGGCAGGTGGCACACTCTTCAATGGAGACGGCCCTCATACTTCTCTTCTCCAGATTACCTCCTGACTGCCTTGTGTGACGTTCTCATAGCGGGCCAGAACAAAAAGCAGGTCTGACAGACGATTGCAATAGATGAGAAGCTCAGAGTTCACTTCATCCTCTTCCTTCATCAGCCGGACTAAGAGGCGTTCCACGCGTCGGCACACCGACCGTGCCAAGTGTAAGAACGCTCCACCAGAGGATCCTCCCGGCAAAATGAAATTCTTCAGCGGAGGGAGTTCCTCCTGAAGAAGATCAATCTGTTTTTCCTGTCTTCTCCAATCTTCTTCCACGATCCGCTCTACTTTACGAACCTTCCCTGTCGTGGCAAGATCCGACCCTGCGCGGAAGAGCTCGCTCTGCAAGGAAGCGAGAACCTCCTTCACCTTGTGACTCCGGCAAGAATCTCGGGCTACGCCCAGTATGGAATTCAACTCGTCCAGGGCCCCGTAGGTCTCCACACGGAGCAGATCCTTGTCCACCCTTTCCCCGCTGTAGAGGGAGGTTTGACCTTGGTCTCCTGTGCGCGTATAGATGCTCATCGGTTTCTCTTAGGGTGCACGTTCCCTCTCGGGCACGATAGCATGAAAGCCCTTTGGTACGAAAGGCCGGGAAACGAATCGTGATTCGTGTAACAACCAATTTGAATCATCTCGGATCGTGACTTAGAATTGCCCATATGAAACCACCAGTTTTACTCATTCTAGTTGGTATGCTGCTTTTTTCGGTCGCCTCGCTTCATTCCAGCCCATCAAGTGCCGCCCTGGAATTGGGCGATGAGGCTCCTGATTTTGAGTTGCCTGACCAGAACGGCAACAGGGTCCGGTTGAGCAGTTTTCGGGGCAACAAGAACGTTGTCCTCGCCTTTTACGTTCTGGCCTTTACCGGCGGATGAACGAAGGAACTGGAACGGTATCAGGATGATATCGACTATTTCAAAGAGAAGGATACCCAGGTCTTCGGCATCAGCGTTGACACACAGCCCGCACAAAAGGTCTACGCCCAACAGCTGGGTGTTCACTTCCCACTGCTCAGTGATTTCCCCCATAACCAGGTTAGCAGAATGTACGGGATTCTGGACCAGGAAAGAGGGGTGGCGAGACGGACTACTTTTGTGGTGGATAAAGAGGGGATTATCCGTCACATTGACAAAGGCCGGGACGCCCTGGATATCACAACAGTAAAGAGCTCCTGCGATAAGCTCAAATAGAACAAAACAGCTGATCCGAAGGGTCAGGGCTCTCTGTGGGACACGATGAGCAGGAAATACCGACAGCCGGGTTACCAGGACAAGAAAGGCGAGAGGGAGGAAGGGCCCCGACGCCAACCCAGAACCTCTCGAGAGGGACCACGTTCCCCGGTCATGCCTGCCTTTCACCAGGTGCTCCGCTGTGCCCTGTGCGGCACCTCATTTCCTCCTGACTTCACGGAGATCACCGTCTCCAGTCGGTGTCCCAAATGTGGGGCGGATCTTCATACATGCAAGAACTGCGTTTTCTTCGATCCCGCCAGTCGCTTCGAGTGCACGCAGTCCATTTCTGAGCGGATTGCTCGCAAGGACGTGAAGAACTCCTGCCGGTACTTCCAGGCTCAAACGGCCGTAGAAAAGGAGACGACTGCCGCCACCCAGCAGCCCCTCGACCCGCGCCAAGCGTTCGAACGCCTCTTTAAGAAATAGAGAACCCTCTTCGAGATCCTCCATGAAAATCATTACCTGTTTGAAGGAAGTTCCAGGTTCTGAGACACGCTACGAAATCAACGACGAGACAAGCTGGATCAAGGACTCCAACCTTACACTGGAGATTAGTGAGTGTGACCAATACGCGCTTGAAGAAGCGCTGAAATTGAGAGAAAGACATGGAGGTGAAGTAACGGTCCTCACATTGGGCCGCGAGCATTCCCAAAAATCCATTCGGAAAGCGCTGGCCATGGGAGCTGACAAAGGAATCCTAATCCGAGACGAAGAGGGTCAGACCTCAAGCCCTTTCGCCGCAGCCACGGTCTTGGCCGCCGCGCTGAGGAATCGGGAATACGATCTTCTCCTCGCCGGTACGCAGTCCGACGACTTTAGCTACGCCCAGACGGGCGTTCTCCTGGCCGAGCTGCTGGACCTTCCTCATGCCTCAATTATCATGAAAATCGAAGCTCACCCCGAAGAGCAGAAGGTGAAAGCCCTGCGCGAGATGGAAAGCGGTTGGTTCGAATGGTTGCAAATGCCAATGCCCGCGGTGCTCACAATCCAGGCCGGGATCTCTCAGATCCGCTATATCTCCCTTAAGGGAATCATGCAGGCCAGAAAGAAGGAGATCCAGATACTCGAACTCGGCGACCTGGGTGTAGATCTGGACTCCCTCCCCCAACTGAAAATCCTACATCTTTATTTCCCCAAAGCAGAGAAAAGGGCAGAGATCCTGGAGGGAGACGCACAGGCAGTGGCGTCAAGGCTTGTGCAGAAACTGAAGAAGGAAGCGAAGGTCCTTTAGCCCGGATTATGCAGAAAGTGTCTACTGCATCGGCGAAAAGGAAGCTGACCGGCTGACCACTCTCATCGTAAGGTCAGCTGTGTACGGTCGCGACGCCTGGTCAGGCCGGCGCTTTCGCCGTTTGACACAAGTGTCTCGACACGACACCTTATGCATAATCCGGGTTAGTAAGGTTTCGGGTTCTGAGTTCAGAGTTTTCATTCGAACCAAATCGAAAAACCCGGAACTCGGAACCTGGAACTATGAACACCATGTCGGAAAAACTTTACGTCCTCATCGATTCCAGCGAAGGCAGAATCTGCAGCGCGTCGTGGGAGGCTCTGGCCTTAGGTCAGAGAATCTCAGAGGAGATGAAATATTCTCTGCATCCCCTGCTTTTAGGAAAAGAAGCCCGGCCCCTGGCTGAACAAGCTGCCCAGAAGCGGGCAGATTCTGTTCTGCTCGTGCAGGACGAGAAGTTGGCAGGCTATGACCCGGATATTCACCGCGAGGCCTTACGTCAAATCCTAGGCGAGGACCAGCCCTACCTCCTCCTCATGGGGCACATCTATCAGAATATCGACCTGGCCCCGAAACTCTCTGCCGCTATTCAAAAGGGATTGGTCACGGACTGTATTGGTTACCGAAGGGAAAAGGGAGAGTTGATCTTTGTGCGCCAGATGTTTCGCAACAAGATCAACGCCGACATACGCATCGATTCCAGTCACCCCTGGATCGTCACCACGCAGGTGGGAGCCTTCAGCTCCGATGACCTGGAGGAGAAAATCACATCGATCGTGGAACGTAGCGTCGACCTCTCCTCTTGTCAGCCTCGTCGAAAGGTGATCGAAACGATTCGGGGAGTCAAAGAAAAGGTGGACCTGAGTCGAGCCGAAATCATCATCGCGGTAGGACGGGGAATCAAGGAGCAGGCGAATCTGAAAGTCGTCGAAGAACTTGCGGACATCCTGCACGCACCCATCGCCGCCAGTCGACCTGTGGTGGATAACGAGTGGCTGGGTCGGGATCGCCAGATCGGAAGCTCTGGCCAAACAGTGGCACCTCGCCTCTACATTGCATGCGGAATCTCCGGAGCCATCCAACACGTTGTGGGGATGAAGAACTCCGGCTGCATCGTAGCCATCAACAAGGATCCCAATGCTCCTATTTTCAACGTCGCAACCTATGGTATCGTGGGAGACCTTTTCGAGGTGATCCCCGCCCTCATCAAGAACCTCAAAGAGGAAGTCGGCTAAACGGTCTTTGTGCCTTAGCCTGCATTTCTCATCACCGCTCGTCACGAAGCGGCGGAAGGGCCGGTCTGACAAGGCGCGCGACCGAGGCCCCCGCAGGCGTACTCGTGCAGTACGTCGAGGAGGCCGACGGAGCGAAACGCAGTCAGGACGGATGATTCCGCCGATGCAGTAGAGCGGTGATGAGAAATGCAGGTTAGCCTAACTTCCGCGGTCCGCTGAGGGATTTTCACCTATTTTGCCTGCTCGGCGTCGGCAAGTCGTTTGTTTTCAGCGAGCGTCTTTCTGGATTGGCCAAATAGTGACTAATATGACTAAGTATAGCACTGGATATGCCAGGTTTATATGGTATATGTAGTGATGAATGTACATCCGAAAAACCAGTCGCATCTACAAGGGCAAGGAATACGCGAACTACCTGCTGGTGGAGTCGGTTCAGACCCCCAAGGGACCGCGCCAAAGAACGATTTGCTCGCTGGGCAATCTGGCCCCGGCGCCTCGAGAACAATGGCGGGCCCTGGCGCATAAGCTGGAGTCGGCCTTGTGCGGCCAGCTTCCGCTGGAAGCTCCCGATGAAAAAACCCGAACCCTTCTCGAAAGGGCTGGGCGGGGCCGACAGCGGCGAGAACCCGAGCCAGCGGCAGAGCTGGTCACCGTCGATGCGGAGCGGATTGAATTGGAGCAGGCCCGGGAAGCCGGGCCCGTGCACGTCGGGCATCAGATGTGGCGGCGCTTGGGGATGGGCGAGATTCTCAGGCGTGCGGGCTTGTCGGAGCGCTCCTGCCGGTTGAGCGAAGCGATGACGCTCAACCGGCTGATCTGTCCGCTTTCGGAACGGGCCATGCCCGACTGGGTCCGTGGCACCGCGGCGGGGACATTCTGGGAGAGGACTTCCGCCCGCTGCAGGAGGATGCGCTCTATCGGAACCTGGATCGGCTACATCCGAATCGAGAGCCGATCGAGCGGGAGCTCATGGAGCGGGAGAGAGCGCTTTTCAACCTGCAAGAGACGGTCTATCTCTACGACCTGACGTCGACCTACTTTGAGGGTCAGGCGGAAGCCAACCCCCAGGCGAAGCGGGGCTACTCGCGCGATAAGCGTCCCGACTGCAAGCAGGTGGTGGTGGGACTGGTGCTGGATGGGGAGGGGTTTCCGAAGGCCCACGAGGTGTTTGACGGAAACGTGCAGGACCGTGCCACCGTGGATCAGATGCTGGATGCGTTAGAGAGACGGACGGGCCAGAAAGTAGGCTCCACGGTGGTGCTGGATCGGGGCATGGCGTACGAGGAGAACCTGGAGCAGATCCGGCAGCGCCAGTATCACTACATTGTGGCGGGGCGGCAGTCGGAGCGAAATGAATGGTGGGACGAGTTGGAGAAGGAAGACGAGTGGGAAGAGATCCTTTGCATCCCTTCACCCCGGAATCCGTTTCAGAAGAAGACTCGGGTCGAGATCAAACGGCGCCAGAAAGGCGATGAGATCTACATTCTTTGCCGCAGCGAAGGTCGGGAAGAGAAGGACCGAGCGATCCGGGAGAAACAAGAACAGAGACTGATCCACGACTTGGAGAAGCTCCAGGCCGGGTGGAGCGGGGACGCCTGAAGCAGGAGGAGAAGATTCAGCAGGCGATCGGTCGTCTGAAGGAACGCTACCCCCGTGTGGCGCGCTACTACGCAATCCAATACGACGCGGAGAAGCGGAATCTGGTTTGGCAAGAGAGGGCAGAGAAGAAGACGATGGCGGAGAAGCTCGACGGCAGCTACGTGCTGAAGACGGATCGGCAGGATCTGAGTGCCGATGAGATCTGGCGCACCTACCTTCTGCTGACGCGTGTGGAACGAGCCTTCCGGGATATGAAGACCCCGCTGATGGAGCGTCCCATTTTCCACCATCTGGAGCACCGTACCCAGACGCACATCCTTCTCTGCGTGCTGGCCTACCACCTGCTGCTGGCCATCGAAAAGTACTTCCTGGATGAGGGAATCCACACCTCCTGGTCGACGATCCGCCGGCAGCTGAGCACCCACCAGGTGGTCACGGTGGTCCTGCCCACGGCGAACGGCACCATTCTCCGCATCCGAAAGGGAACCACTCCGGATGGCGGGCAGCGGGACATCTACAACGTCCTCAGGGTTCCTCTGGAAGTCATGAAACCGATCAAGACCTGGCACGCAGCGGCCAATTTGTAGTGACTGAAAAAAATCGCAACCCAGTATCAACAAAGGATTTTGCTCAGCGGAGTGCGGAAGTTAGGTTAGCAGCCCGTGGTGAAAGTCCCGCGGGTCGCGTTGCGAAGGATCACCAGAGGGCCTTGTTTGTGTTGGCCAACCTCAAAAAACTCAAACCGGGCAAAGTGTGCCATAACGGATCCAGGACAGGTAGCGAGCGCTGCCTGAACAGCAGAATGTCGAAGATTGCGGGCATAGGCTTGAAAATCTGGATTGATGCCTGCCCCGATCCGGAGCTCTGCATGATAGACATTCTGCGTATCCTGGCAGAAGAGATCCCAGCGCAGAGGGTTGCCAGTCGAGGCAATACAGAGAGTTCAAGCTTCTGTAGGTGCGGATATCGCTCCTGAATTTCCAATCGGACGGTAGCCAGGCCATATTGGCGAACCGAAAATAGAACGACCCAGTAAAGAAGGACACCCAGCAGAGCATATCGGGCAGCAGAGGCGCCCCAAACGGGACGCTTCCTTTTCAAAGCGAGCAGAAGAATCGTTCCCACAATCCATAGAAAAAGCACAACCCTGCCTTCAACACTGATCAGATCGCGAACTATGACTAAGTAAGTAAGCAAGATTCCCCCCCCCCTATCCAGAAGAAAAGGGCGAGGATGATTCGCTTGGCGGTTAGAAAAATGGCTCCACCCAGGATAAGCCACATATAGGGATCAACGATGAAGACCAGATCTCCATAGAACCAGCGGTCCCAAAACGGCAGAAAAGGTCGCCAGCCATAGGAATTTGTGAAGTCCATTAGACAGTGGGTGGCTATCACGACAAGGACCGAACCGACAAGGGAAAGGAAAGGCGTGTTCATGCGGCTCTTTCCTCTGCCCTTTAAAGCCCATAGCAAGCAGGCATAGAGACAACCTATCCCGGCAACACCCACAATGGAATGGGTAATACCCCGATGGTGCTTTAGGTAGGCAAGGATCCCCCAGTAGCTCATGACACTGTCCAGATCAGGCAAATTGGCGGCAATGACCAGGGCCACGGTCCCGAAGGGCACCCTCTTTCCGAGGCCGGCTCGCGCCATGACAGCCCCGGTCAGAACTATGGGTTAGATTTTCCACACCCTTACTCTACCACTGGCCGAGTCGGATTCCGGGGAGTTGATTGATTTTGCTAAGGACAGCCATTGTGGCGCAGCCGGGCTAATGGTCATCCCTGTCCAACTCTTATAGAATTGCCCCATGAAGGCGCTCATCCTTCGCGGCCATGGCGGCCTGGACCAGATTCGTTTCGAGCGGGTCGAGACACCTGTAGCCCGATCGGGCTACGTTTTAGTACGGACCAAGGCCGCGGCGCTCAATCATCTTGACCTGTTGGTACTGCAGGGAATACCCGGCCTAAAACTCCAGATGCCACACATACTGGGATGTGATGGGGCAGGCGTCGTGGAAGTCGTTGGAGAGGAAGTGACTCACCTTGCCACAGGCGACCGCGTGATGCTCAACCCTTGCCTGTGGTGCGGAAAATGTGAGTTCTGCACACAAGGGGAGCAGAGCTTGTGCATCAGACTACGCCTCGTGGGCGAACATTCGGACGGAACTTACGCTGAATTTTTTTCAGTCCCAGCCGCCAATCTGGAGAAAATCCCTGAAAACGTCTCCTTCGAAGAGGCTGCAGCCTTCTCGCTGGTCTTTCAGACGGCTTGGCGGATGCTCACTACTCGAGCCCGCATGCGGCCCGGCGAGGACGTGTTCGTCCACGGAATTGGGGGTGGCGTATCCTCGGCAGCCCTACAACTGGTAAAACTTTGCGGCGGGCGAGCATTCGTCAGCTCTTCAAGCGACAAGAAGTTGAAACAAGCCGAAAAACTGGGAGCAGATTACTGCTACAACTACGCCAAGGGGGACGTTGCCGACCAGGTGCTGCGTCAGACGGCAAAACGTGGCGTGGATCTGGTTGTGGACAGCGTGGGTCATTCCACCTGGTTGCAGAGCCTGCGAATGGTTCGAAAGGGAGGAAGGATCGTCTCCTGCGGAGCTACCTCAGGCCCTAACCCAGAAACCGAGATCAGGCTGATCTTTTGGAAGCAGATCGATATTCTGGGCTCAACCATGAGCAACCGCCGCGAGTACCGGGAACTGATCAACCTTCTGGCTCAAGGCAAGCTCAAGCCCATCATAGCCAAAACCTTTCCTCTCGCAGAGGGAAAGAAAGCTCTTGAATACCTGAAGGCGGGTCGACAGTTCGGAAAGATCGTCTTGGTCGGCGATTAGTTTTCTTTTGGAACCTGGAACCTCAAACACCAAGCGACTTCAAGATCTTGCCAACGTAGGAAGGTAAGGGAAACCGGCCGTCGGAAAGAGTCGCCCAAGCATAGTTGCCCGCAGGCAAGGGTCCAAGTAATGAAGCCTGGACGGGGTAAAAGGAAAGTTTTCGAAAGGTGATGCGATGACTGACCGGCGGGTGGATGGCTTTGATCCTTAGTTTCAATCCATGAACCCGGGCGAAGCAATCATCCAGATCCGCTCCGCGATGATTCTCCACACAGGGAAACTCCCAGAAACCTTTCAGAAACGTCCGTTCCAGATTCTGCCTGAGCAGGTACCTCCCGCGGCGCTCTACGACGGCTACCAGATAATTTATTTCTTGAACAGTACGGCGTTGTCGCCGGCGGGGCAAGGTCCCCTCAACTCCCGCCCTTCGTGCCCGGCATTCTCGTGCCAACGGGCAGGCGAGACACAGAGGGCGCCGAGGCCTACAGAGCTCGGACCCAAGTTCCATGAGTGCCTGATTGAACTCCGAAATGTGAGACCTTACACAGGAATCCTCTACCAGCTCAGAGAGGAAATTCCACAACTTTCTCACCTCTGATCCGTGTAGCTCGGTTTCAATGCGCAGGTAGCGGGCGAAAACCCTCAGCACGTTCCCATCCACGACCGGCAGGGGCTTGCCGTAGGCGATGGAAAGAACGGCACCTGCAGTGTATCGGCCGACGCCGGGGAGCTGGATCGCGTCCTCATAGCGGCGAGGGAACTCTCCGCCATACCGCTCACACACCATCCGGGCTGCTTTGTGAAGGTTTCGAGCTCTCCCGTAGTAACCCAACCCGGACCACAGCGACAAGAGCTCGTTCTCTTGGGCTTCGGCAAGGGACTCAAGCGTGGGATAGGTTCGAACGAATTTCTCGAAGTAAGGAAGGGTGGTCTGCACCCTGGTCTGCTGGAGCATGATTTCCGAGAGCCACACTCGGTAGGGATCCGGGTTTCTCCGCCAGGGGAGATCACGCCGGTGACGGCGGTACCATCTGAGGAGGCGGGAGGAGAAAGTCGAGGTCGGTATGGGTAGGCGAAATGGAGTCGATGATGAGCAGTGCGTCATCGGTCGATGGTATCAATCCTAAATTCCTCAGAGTAAATTCTAATCCCAAATTCTAATTCTAAATCCCAGAAGGTTTGGAATTTAGGATTTGGAAATTAGAATTTGTTTGGTACTTGGTACTTAGAATTTAGAATTTACTTAGACTTTGGATCAAGGGTCATTCGTGATGGTTACTGGTTTTTGGTCAGCTTGGTCAGCATCACTTCAAGATCAGCTTGGCGATCGTGGCCAGTTGCATGTTGGAAGTCCCCTCGTAGATTTTACCGACCTTTGCGTCCCGATAGTATTTTTCCACTGGATAGTCTCTCGTGTAACCGTAGCCTCCGTAAATCTCAATCACTTGCGAGGTCACCAGCTCGGCCACCCGGGAACTGTAGTACTTGGCCATAGCCGCCTCTTTGGCAAAGCTCTTGCCCAGATCCTTAAGTCGAGCCGCATTGTAGACTAGCAATCTTGCAGCCTCCAATTCCGTTGCCATCTCCGCGAGAGGAAACTGTACGCCTTGGAAATTTACAATTGACTGGCCGAAGGCTTGGCGCTCCTGTGCATAGCGGATGCCATATTCCAGGGCACCTCGAGCCACACCGATCATTTGAGCTCCGATCCCCATCCGCCCTTCGTTCAATGTCTCAATGGCCACTTTGTACCCTTTGCCCATCTCCCCCAGCACATTAGACTTCGAGACTTGGCAGTTCTCCAGGATCAGCTCACAGGTGGAGGAGGCTCTTATGCCCAGTTTATCCTCCTTTTTCCCGACCGTAAGCCCCGGGGAATCCCGCTCCACCAGAAAGGCGGTAATTCCTTTGTACCCTTTTTCCGGAGCAGCATTGGCAAAGATGAGAAACAGACTGGCCTCAGAGGCGTTCGTGGTCCATAGCTTGTGGCCATTGAGACGAAACCTGTCGCCGGAAACCTCCGCTCGAGTCTGCAAGCCGAAGGCGTCACTTCCCGAGGTGGCCTCCGACAGAGCGTAAGCGCCAATCCACTCCGAAGCGAGACGCGGCAAATACCTCTGCTTCAGCTCCTCCGATCCCCAGCGAAGGATCGCATTGTTAACCAGGGTATTCTGAACATCCACAATCACCCCCGCCGAAGCATCAATGCGACTGAGTTCCTCCACTGCCAGAATGGACATAAAAAAACTCGATCCGGCACCTCCCATCGCCTCAGGGATCTCAATGCCCATTAAACCAAGCTCGAAGAACCGCTGGCACAAGTCTGGACGAAATTTTCCTTCTGCGTCCATAGCCGCCACATGAGGCCGAATCTGCGCTTCAGCAAAAGTGGCGACACTCTGTCGAAATAATTCCTCCTCCTCAGACAACTCACCCAGCGGGGGTCGCGGCGTTTGAAGTGCAGAGGACATTCCTTCCATGGTTGTCACTCCTTTTGAACTCGTTCTTCTGGTTATCATAAACTTAGACTAGGGAAAGAACAAAATAAGGCAAGGCCAAGGCGATGATCCGAGTCTTCAAAAAGCGGGAACAGCTGCCCAGCATTATTCGTAAGATTACGCAGACCTACCAGGAGAACAAGCTTCGTCTCCAGCACCTGGAAGAAACCCCTCTGCCCAGCGAATCAGTGGTGGAAGAAATTCTCGCGAAACTTCGAACGGTGCTCTTCCCTGGATACTTCGGGAGAGAGCATGTCAACAAGACCAACATCGACTTCTATGCTGGGGAGTTGCTCTACGAGGTATACGAACTCCTGAGCAGCGAGATCTACAAAGCCCGCTCCCCGCACTGTACCCACGGGAGAGAAGGAAACTGTGTCACCTGTGAAGAATACGCGGAGGAGGTTTGTTTAACGTTTCTTCGCACCATCCCGGAGTTGCGAGAACTCCTGGCAATGGATCTGGAAGCCGCTATGAATGGGGATCCTGCGGCGCGCAGCTACGACGAGATCGTTTCCAGTTATCCCTGCATAGCTGCCATCACCTCGTACCGAATCGCACACGAACTCTTCTGTCTGGAAGTGCCTTTGATCCCTCGCATTATGACAGAGTACGCCCACCGCAGGACCGGTATCGATATCCATCCCGGTGCCCGAATTGGCTCCAGTTTCTTCATAGACCACGGTACGGGTGTGGTCATTGGAGAAACCACCGAAATTGGGAACCAGGTAAAGATATATCAGGGCGTCACGCTGGGAGCTCTGAGCTTTCCCAAAGATGGTTCAGGAAAGGTGGTCCGAGACAAGAAGAGGCATCCCACTATCGAGGATCGAGTCGTCATTTACTCGGGAGCAACGATTCTGGGAGGCGACACCCTTATCGGCCGCGACTCGGTTATTGGTGGTAATGTCTGGATTGTCAGCTCCGTTCCCCCAGCATCAAAGGTGATGATGGAGGTTCCCAAACTGCGAATCGACACCAACAAAGATGTTGAAGCACTACGAGAATAGACTGAGCTGTCTGGCTCGAAGGGAGGAAGGGGACTGGAGCGACGAGACGGAGACACCCAGGAGCCGAACTTTCCTCTTGGGGTCGCGAAACCTGCGAAAGAGTGATTCAGCCACCGAGAGGATGTCGACGGCTTCATGAAACGGGGACCTGAAGGTTTGTTGCCGGGTAATGGTGGTGAAATCGGAATAGCGAAGCTTGAGAGTGACGGTTTTGGCGGAGAGGCGATGCTTGCGTAGCCGTCGCGAAACATTTTCGCAGAGGTAATCGAGGGTTCGTTCCAGGCGCTTGATATCCTCTACATCACGTGAAAAGGTCGTCTCGTGGCCTACTGACCGGGGCTCTCGGTACACGATGACCGGCCGGTCATCGATCCCCTGAGAGAGCTTCCCGAGTTGCTCTCCCAATCGACCAAAACGGCTTTCCATCAGACCTTTGTCTGCGTGGCGCAGCTGCAGGATTGTTTCGATCCCCATTTTCTTGAGCTTGAGAGCAGTCTTGGGTCCGACTCCCCAGATACGCGAGACGGGCAGGGGGTCAAGAAACCGCTGAACCTCCTCTTCTCGCACCAAAAGCAGCCCATCCGGTTTTTTCAGGTCTGAGGCAATCTTTGCCACAAACTTATTGGGCCCAACACCGACTGAAACGGTAAGCTGCTGGCTGGAAAAGACTTTCCTCTTGAGTGATCGAGCGGTCTCTAAAGCGGCCGCCTCATCAGAGGCCTGCTGCGACATATCCAGAAAAACCTCATCAATGCTTACCGGCTCTACCAGATCCGTGAAAGAGCGGAAGATTTTTCTGATGGCACGACTCGTATCCACGTATTTCGCAAAGTCAGGGCGCAAATACACTCCCTGCGGACAAAGCCAAAAGGCTCTGCCGATCGGCATCGCCGAGTGAACCCCAAAGCGGCGCGCTTCATAGGAGCAGGCGGCCACAACGCCCCGGCCCAGACCTCTCTGAGGATCCGCTCCCACTATAACGGGTTTGCCGTGATATTCGGCATGATCCCTCTGCTCCACCGATGCGTAGAAAGCGTCCATGTCAACGTGAAAAATCGTGCGTCCCATGAGCAATGCAGCTGCTCCTCTACCAATAAACCGAAAATGAAAAAAACTGCAAGTCTGGAGCCATTTGAACCAAATACTTCAGTGTCCCGGTCTATATTTGCAGGAGATCGTTGAAGCTCTTCCTATTCGGTATGGAGAGTAGATGGAAACCAGGCTGTAGAAGCACAGAGGAGAAAAACAATGAATCCTGTCTACGCCCTCGGAAAGATCCGCTCTGGATCAACCTTCATCCTGACCAAGTTTGATCAGAATTGTCCATCAGCCACCGAGTACATCCCTATCTTCAAAACTCTGTCGGAAGCCGAAATGGAACTCACACTGATGGGGAATGGAGCGCTGAACGTCCTCACCTTCGACTCGGCAGAGGATCTTCAAGAAAGGCATCCTGAGTGTCCGGTCCGTTACGAGTTTGATCTGCTCTTCTGCCACAAGAGCGTAGGAACGGCATAGTACCGCCAAAGACCCGAAAGCTTCGCGAATTTCGAGAAAGGTGCGTCGTTGGCGGGATCTTCTTAAGGGGGAACGTGAATTGCTTCCCCCAACAAGTGCTTGGCCGCTTCCATAACCGCTTCGGAAAGCGTAGGGTGAGGATGAACTGTCCAGGCGACGTCTTCGACAGAGGCACCCATTTTCAGGGCAAGTGTTCCCTCCCCGATCAGCTCCGCGGCACCTTCGCCCACGATGTGAAGACCCAGGACTCGCTTTGTTCCCTTCTCGGCCACAATCTTGACGAAGCCCTCAGTTTCAAGAGTCGTCATGGCTCGCCCCGAAGCCGAGAATGGAAACTTACCTACTACGACCTCGATCCCCTGCTCTCTGGCCTCCCTCTCTGAGAGCCCTACGACGGCAATCTCCGGATCGGTAAAAACGACGGCTGGGATAGCCCCGCAGTCCCATTCACGACTCCTGCCGGCGATCACTTCAGCAACTATTTCCGCTTCTCTGGTTGACTTGTGTGCGAGCATTGGACCACCCGCGGCATCTCCTATGGCATAGATCCCGGGCACCTTCGTCTGCAGTCTCCGATCCACCTGGATAAACCCCTGCGCATCTGTAGCCAGACCTGTCCTTTCTAGCTGGAGACCGTCGGTACTGGGCTTGCGCCCAACCGTCAAAAGAATGAAGTCTCCCTCCAGTATTCGTTGACCCTGCTCCGTCTGCACAAGGACCTCTACTCCTGCCTTCTCCTTTTTCCAGCTGAGGGCACTTGCTCTCACATAGTAATCAATTTGGTGTCTCCTTAGCTGTCGAGCAATGACCTTCACCACATCTTCCTCGAAACCCGGTAAGATCTGATCCTGCATCTCCACGACGGAAACCCGAGTCCCCAGCTTGGAGTACAGCATCCCCAGCTCCATCCCGATGTAACCTGCTCCAATAATGACCAGTTTGGAGGGGAGCGATTTGAGCTCGAGAGCTTCCGTTGAGCTGATGACCCACTTCCCATCGAAACTAAAGCCGGGAATCTCGGCAGGATGGGAGCCAGTGGCGATGATAATGTTCTCCGCCTCAATGATCTCCTCCTGATCCTGTGAAGTCACCTGCACCTGACGCTCTCCCACGAAAGCCCCTTTCCCCATCATGAACTGCGCGCCTGCACTCTTGCACAGTTGACGCACTCCTCGGGCAAGCTTTTCGACCACTCCCTGCTTCCAGGATTGCATCTTCTGCATATCGACAGAAACAGAAGCGGCGGAGATTCCCATAGCTTCAGCGTGGCGAATTCTCTTGAAAGTCTTGGAAGCAGAGATAAGAGCCTTAGAAGGGATGCAGCCGACGTTGAGACAGGCGCCGCCTACAAAGTCCTTTTCGACAATAGCGACCTTCTTTCCAGACCGTCCCAACCGGATCCCGGCGGCATAACCCCCCGGGCCGGATCCGATGATCAGAACTTCCACTTCAGCAGTGGTCACTTTCTTGCTTCCGGCATGGGCGTTGAAGCATCAAAGCGCTTCAAAAAGGGCGTTGGGGGATTCGAGCTGAGCGATCACATCTCGCAGAAATTCAGCAGCAACAACACCGTCAAGGACTCGATGGTCGAGGGAAAGGCTCAGATATACCATGTCCCGAATTACAATTCTCCCCTCCTGGACGACCGGTCTCTGGGAAATCTTATGAACCCCGAGGATTGCGACTTCGGGGTAATTAATGATGGGCGTGGCCAGGATCCCACCCAACAAACCCAAGCTGGTGATCGTAAAACTGCCTCCCTTCAAATCCTGCAGCTCGATCGTCCTCTTTCGCGCTGCTGAAGTAAGTTTGGCTACTTCACGAGCCACTTGAGAAAGGCTCTTCTTCTCCACCCGTTTGACCACAGGGACAAGCAATCCCTCGGGTGTGGCCACCGCGATCCCAATGTTGTAGTATTTCCTCAGCTCTATGAGACCTTTTGCTTCATCCAGCGTAGAGTTGACCAACGGGTGTTTCTGGAGCCCTCCAACTACAGCTTTCATAAAAAAGGGTAGATAGGTAATGCGCACATCATCACTGCTACTCGATGCGACTAACTCTTCACGTCTGCGCACAAGTTCCGTGACGTCTGCTTCTTCCACATAGGTGTAGTGGGCAGCCGTCCTCTTGGAGGCGCTCACCTGTTCCCCGATTTTTCTGCGCAGTCCTCGATAAGCGATCCTTTCCACCTCGCCAGTGGCAGCGGGGGCGCCTACACGCTCCAGATCTTCCTTTCTGATTCTTCCCCCCGGCCCACTTCCCTGAATTCGGCTAAGGTCAATGCTTCTTTCCTGGGCCAACCTCCGAATGGCCGGCGTTGCCAAAGCTCGTTCCGAGTCGCTCGCGGGTCGTGTTTTCTCCTTTCCTGCCGCCTGGACTGGAGGCACTTCGGTCACTTTCTCCTCTCTTACTATCGTCTTCCCCTGCTCGGCCTCCGTCTCGATCACGACCAGCGTCGTTCCTACCTGAACGACATCTCCCTCCTCCCCATCTCGTTTCATAACCCGGCCCTGAACCGGGGAAGGAAGTTCCACCGTGGCCTTATCAGTCATGATCTCCACTAGCGGTTGATCTTCCTCTACACCGTCTCCTTCTTTGATGAACCAGCGAACGATTTCTCCCTCCACTAACCCTTCGCCAATGTCGGGCAGTCTAAATTCGAAAACCACCGCGGTTCCTCAAAAATTGACGCTCTCTCGCAGCGCTTTTCGGGTACGCTCTTGGGTCGGCAGGTAATGCTGTTCCAGGGTGTAGGGAAAAGGTGTGTCAAAGCCGGTCACTCTGAGGATGGGAGCCTGCAGGTGAAGCAAGGCCTTTTCAGTCAGAGTCGCCGAAAGCTCTGCTCCGAAACCGCAGGTTTTGGGCGCCTCGTGGACGATGACGACTCGTCCTGTTTTCTTCACCGAGCCGAGGATGGTTTCAATGTCGTAAGGCATGAGGGTGCGAAGATCGACGATTTCAACTGAGATTTTGTCCTCTGACTCCGCTTGCTCCGCCGCCTCTTCGGCCACATGCACCATGGCCCCATAGGCCAGAACGGTCACGTCGGTTCCTTCCCTTACCCTTTTTGCTTTCCCTAGTTCCACCACATATTCACCTTCCGGAACTTCGCCACGAGCTGAGCGGTAGATCTGTTTCGGCTCCATGAAAATGACCGGGTTATCGTCACGGATAGAGGAAATCAGGAGACCTTTTGCGTCGTAAGGAGTGGAAGGGATCGCGACTTTCAGCCCCGGAGTATGAATGAAGTAAGCCTCGGGACTTTGAGAGTGGTATAGGCCACCCTTGATTCCACCACCAAAAGGAGTCCGGACTACCATAGGACAGGTATACTGACCTCCTGAACGGTACCGCATCTTGGCGGCTTCACTGACAATCTGATCAAAAGCAGGGTAGATGAAATCGGCGAATTGGATCTCAGGAACCGGGCGCAATCCGTAGAGAGCCATCCCGATCGCGGTCCCGATAATCCCCGACTCCGTCAGCGGCGTGTCAAAAATGCGGTCGGTACCGAATTCTTCGTGTAGACCCTGTGTGGCACGGAACACTCCACCAAATTTGCCAACGTCTTCCCCCAGCACAACGACCCGATCATCGCGGCGCATTTCGGTACGCAAGGCGTCATTGACAGCCTGGATCACGTTCATCGTGGGCATGTCAGCTTCTCACTTCAGCCGGCTGCAAAAGTGCTCTGCTCTGTTCCCGCAGGTGCCAAGGCTGGCTGTCAAAAACATCCTCGAAGATTGTTTCCAGAGAGGGCGGGTCGATCTTTTCTGCTTTCTTCAGGGCGTCCTGAATCTCCTCTTTCAGTTCCTTTTCCAGTCGCTTCTCCTCTTGCTCACTCCAATAGCCGGCGGTCAGCAGATATGCTTTGAACCGGGACAGCGGATCCTTGCTTTCCCACTCTTTGACCTCTTTCTCGGCTCGATAGCCTCGGGGATCATCCGAGGTGGAATGTGCGCCCTGTCGATACGTCACTGCTTCAATCAGCGTCGGGCCCTCTCCACGACGTGCCCTTTCTGCTGCTGCGCGGGTACTGACATAGACGGCAAAAATATCGTTGCCGTCCACAAGAACGCCCTCGAACCCATAGGCTTTTGCTTTGATCGCGAGGGTCTCCGAGGCAGTCTGCAACTTTTGGGGAAGGGAAATAGCCCACTGGTTATTTCGGCAAAAGAAAACGGTCGGGGCCTTAAAGACGCCCGCAAAGTTGAGAGCGGCATGGAAATCTCCCCCAGATGTAGCGCCATCCCCAAAATACACCAGCGCAATGTCTGGCTGTCCGCGCAGCCGGGCTGCCAGACCAAGTCCCACCGCGTGGGGAATCTGAGTGCTGACCGGACTGGAAACCGAACAAAATCGCACCTGGCGGAAGGCATAGTGGCAGGGCATCTGTTTGCCTTTGAGTGCGTCCTCAGCGTTGCCAAAAAGGTGATGAGCAAGCTCCGAAAGGGGAACACCGCGCAGCAGCAGCGCGCCCACTTCCCGATAGCAGGGAACGATCCAGTCCTTTTCCTCAAGCGCGTAGCCACTGCCAATGATCGCCGCCTCCTCCCCGATGGAACCGACGTAGAAGCCTATCCTTCCCTGACGCTGGAGGATGATCATCCGCTCATCCAGGCGCCGGTTCAGGAGCATGAGGCGATACAATCGTAGAAGCTCTTGGGGAGGGATTGGAGGCGCTTTCTGTCTTGTGGCTAACTTCCCATCCGGGCACAGAATCGCCAACATTTCCTGGGACATGCGTTCGGATTATAGCCCTCGTGCCCGCTTGACACAAGCCACTGAGGTCACAACTGCCCGCCTGGTCATTTAACAGATTTCTATTGCATGTGCCGTAATCATCTGTCCTGAACCACGTCCGTGGGCCTGGATGCTCGTCTCTGCATGGCCGCTTCAATCTCAGCGATTTCTCTTGGAGCCCCAGCGGAAAGAAGCTCGTAGCCCTCTTCCGTCACCAGCAGGTCATCTTCAATCCGAATCCCGATGTTCTTGTATTTCCGGAGGGCAGGGCGAATGTCCTCCAGCGTGGATGGGCTCTCTCCCTGCTCTCCCAGTCTTGCCAGCGCGTCCTCCCTGACATAGATTCCAGGCTCCACGGTGAGCACCATCCCAGGCTGAAGTGTGGTGAATCTCGGCCCCACGTCGTGGACATCCATGCCCAACCAGTGGCCGACCCCGTGGGGGAAAAACGTTCGATACTGGTCCCCCGAACCGTCGGTAATCAGGCCTAGGCGAAGCAGGCCTTCCCTGGCGACCTCAACCGCCCTTTTATGAATAACTTGCAGGCTGGAGCCCGGTCGGACCAGAGCCATGGCAGCATTCTGTGCATCGAGCACAATCTGATAGATTTCAGCTTCTTCAGGACGAAACTTTCCACTAACCGGCAGGGTACGGGTGATATCAGCGGCGTAATAGTTGTACTCGGCCCCGATGTCGATCAACATGAGCTCTCCGTCCTGAGCCTGGCGCTGGCTCTCCTGGTAATGCAAAACAGTAGCGTTGGGTCCGGAAGCCACTATGGAAGGAAATGCCGGGTCCAAAGAATTATTCTTCTTGAAGACATGCTCAATGGCCGCTTCCACTTCGTATTCCCAGATTCCAGGCTGCAGGCGCTCCATCGCCTGCCGCTGAGCGGCCACGGTAATGGCAATCGCTTGGCGCAACTGCCCCAGCTCGTAAGCTGATTTGATCATCCGGAGTTCCTCAAAAACCGGACTGGCATCTCTAATCCGAATTCCCAGAAATCGCTCACGAAGATGCGTGGCGAATTCAAATTCCCTGCTCAAAGCCTTGTCCAAGCCCGGTTTTTCCTGCATCAGAAGAGAAACGGTTGCCTTTTCTCGTCTTAAATCCTCAAAAAACCCCTCATATTCAGTAGATTCAAGGTATCGGTTGACGCGATAGGCGCGTCCATACAAAACAGAATCCAGGAAGGATTCAAATTCCGAGGCACTCCATACGTTCTTGATGCCACTGATGTCGGCCGCTTCCTCACGGCTCAGCATCTTCCCGGTCCACAATTCCTTGGTGGGGTCCTGGTCGGGCAAGAAAAGGATTTCCCGATAGGACACATTCTGCGGCATCAAGACTAATCGAATCCCCTTTTCCCGGATTCCCGTGAGGTAATAAAGGTTGTTTTCCTGGCGAAACTCGTAATCGATGTCCCCCGTATAGCGCCGCGGCTCCCCACTGAAAAGAATCAGCATCCCGCGACCGCCCATCTTTGTCGCAACACTCTGACGGCGGCGCTCGAGGTCCTCTCTTAAATCGGGATCATTAGCGAGAAGGCTAGCCCACATGAAACATGGGAAGAAAAGCGCGATTCTTAGTGTCATGCTGCTTTTCCTCCGTTTTTGAAAATCCGAAGCTCGAAGGACGAAACTCGAAATAGATTCGAATGACTCAAAGCTGGCACCAGGGCACCCCGCTTAATCACGGCTGTCATAGCTGGATGACCGGGCAGCATAATAGCCGGGCCGGGTGCTGACGATGACTCCCAATCTCGTACTGCGCACCTCAATACTACGCCATCTCCCGTCCTTGATGACATTAACAGGGAGGTAGGAGATGTAGTACTGGTTCTTGATCTCTTCGGCGACCTGTGCATAGACGTCGGTCAGGCTGGCAAAGTCCCTGGCCTCCAGCACCTTCCCACCGGTCTGGTGAGCCAGCCGATGCAACGTTCGTTTGGCGTGGATGATGAACTCGTCCTCATAACTTCTGGGGATGATCTGTGAGCGCGCCTGCAGCTCCATTCTCACAGCAATCGCCTGCGCCCAATACTCCTCGAGCTTGGAGACAACATACACCATCGTGTCAGAACGCAAGGCCAGCTCGAAGACATCATCGTGACCTACCGTGCTCTGTGTGTCCATACCGTCTGTCAAAAGGATGACCGCACTTTTACCCTCTACTTCCTTCAGCAGGTCATCAAAGGTGACGTAGAGAGCATCATGCAGTACGGTTCTCCCCTTCGCGTAGATCCTTTCCAGGGCGTGTTCTATCCTCTTCAGGTCATTCGTCCAGCTGAGGATAAGTCTCGGCTTGTCGCTGAAGGTAACGATGGCAACACGATCCTCTTCCTCGAGACTGCTCGCGAATCTCAAAGCGGCCCGCCGAATCTCTCCCTGGCTTTCCCGAGTGCTTCCGCTCACATCAATGAGCAGGACGACACGCACCGGCACTGCCTCACTGTAAAAATTCAGGATCTGCTGCTTCACACCTTCTTCGTAAACTTGAAGGTCTTCCTCATTCAGACCTTTCACGAACCCCCCCTCGAAGGAGCGCGCGTTCACAGACAAAAATACCTGGTCGACGGCAACGCCGATCTTGAAGCCTTCATCTTCACCTTTCTGGGCCTCTTGCCCAGGCGCGATCAGCCACAAAGCACCCAGGAAGAAAAACGGAATCAACACGTTTCCAATTATATCAAGCTCAGCCTTATCGTCGATCCTGTCAGCGTGAATGGATCCTTTGGCTGGAGTATATGCCCTTTTCTCTTCTTCTTATTCGGGATATATACTCTTATCCACGATGCGTCGCAAACCGTCCTACGTCAAACTGGCTCTGAGGGGTGAGGTAAGCGAAGAAGGGGCGGAATTCTCGTTCTTTCAGCACAAGGAACAGGCCGACTTGTGCTGGCTGTTAAGAATCATAGAAGCCGCTCGCAAAGAAAAGCGAGTCCGGGCACTCCTACTGGTCATTAAGGATGTTTCCATTGGTTGGGAGCAGATCGAGGAATTTCATTGTGAGCTGGACCGCTTTCATCGAGCGGGCAAACGCACTTTGGCCTACCTGGAGGATGGGAGCAACAAGAGCTACTACCTGGCCTGCGGCACTCAAGAAGTTTACCTTCCCCCATCGGGCCATCTGGGACTGGTGGGCTTGAGAGTCGAGATTTTGTTCTTTAAGAACTTGCTCAATTATCTGGGCATCGAACCGCAGCTCTTCAGTCTGGGAGAATACAAATCGGCGGCTGAGATTTTCACGCGGGAAGGAATGTCCGAGGCCAGTCGCCAAATGACCGACGCCATCCTCAGCGATCTGCAGGGAAGGTTCGAGGAGAGAATTGCAGCCGCGCGCTCGGTGAACAGCGAGAAGGCACAGCAATGGATCGATCATGGCCCCTACACGGCCAGCCAGGCTCTGGCGCAAGGGTTGATCGACGGGCTCCGTTACCAGGATGAGTTGGAAGAAAGCTTGAAAAGCAAGAAACCGCGACTACTCGAGCAGCCGGCTTCAAAGCTCACCAGCCGGGACGGGTGGCTCAAAAAACTTCTTACCTTTTACCGGCCCCAGATTGCCTATCTGGTCACAGAAGGCATTGTCAGCCCAGGTGACTCACGACGAGGAAGGGGCAGGCGTCCTGTTCTGGGTGCGGACACGGTGGCCGGCTTTCTCGCTCATGCTCGCAAAAACAAACGAGTCAAGGCCGTGGTACTTCGACTCAACAGCCCAGGCGGCTCTGCTCTTGGTGCCGATCTCCTTTGGCACGAAATCAGACTCACTGACAAACAGAAGCCGGTCATTGTGTCTTTCGGCAACGTGGCTGCCAGTGGAGGCTACTACATCGCGACCGCAGCCAGGCGTATTCTGACGCTTCCCGGCAGCCTGACCGGATCCATCGGAGCCATTAGCGGGAAATTTAATCTGCAAAAGCTGCTGCTCAACATTGGAATACACGTGGACTCGGTGGAAAAAGGAAGACGCTCCGGCTATTTGTCACCCACCCGATCCTTCTCTAAAGAGGAAACCGAAGTGGTCCTCGAGCAGATGCGCGAGTTCTACGAGGAGCTCTTTTTGAAGAAAGTGGCCGAAGGACGCAAGAAAAGCGTCGCGGCAGTCCGTGAGCTGGCAGAGGGACGAGTCTGGACCAGCTCTCAGGCCCTGGAGCATGGACTACTGGATCAGCTCGGGGGTATTTCTGACGCTATAGAAGCAGCGTGCCGGGAAGCGGGGATCCCAAAAGAAAAAGAGATCAGAATCATTCGCTACACGAGACGCCGCAGCTTGAGAGACTTCTTTTCCCTCCCTCTCCTCGAAACCATGCCCCGAGGGCCGGTTCTCTTCCTGATGCCGGAAGAGTGGATTCTTCGCTAAAGAGGCTGTCGACCTCCAGGTGACAGAAGGGACTCACCTGAAGAAGGGACTCATCTGAGGTTTTTAAATGACCCTCTACTCACTGTTCCTCCCCCTCCCCTTGCGTTTCGCGACCAGCCGGATTTCACCAATCACCATCTTCTTGTCGACCGCCTTGCACATATCATAAAGGGTCAACCCGGCAACCGAGACAGCAGTCAGTGCTTCCATCTCCACTCCAGTAGCCCCGCGGCAGCTGACCTCGCTGCGAACGAGGAAACTTTCTTCCTCGAGCTCAATCTGAACGTCCACGAAATCCAGGTTCAGATTATGGCAAAGAGGGATCAAATCACTGGTCCGCTTGGCTGCCTGAATCCCGGCCAACCGGGCAGCCTCAAATGGGTTTCCTTTGGGTAAGCCGTCTCCTCGAATGAGCCTCGAGGTCTCCGGAGAAACGAACACTTTCCCTTCGGCAACAGCCGTTCTATGCAAGAGTCCTTTTTGACCAACATCCACCATGCGCGGCCGCCCCTTTTCGTCAAGATGAGTAAGCTTCATATCCCTCCGGACTAATCCCTCTTCCGGGATGATTCTCCAGCAGCACAACCTCAACCCGTGCACCTTGCTCAAGCCGCGCCGCCTCTGCATCCATAACCAGGAGTGAGTCAGCGCGCGAAAAACCCACCAGATCGGCAGACCCTTTCGTCTCAATGGGCTGAACTCCAAAACCGTCTCCCCGCCAAAACGTGTGGGCCGGTTTGAAGAACAATCGCCCCGGCTTTTGTTGCACCGGCTGCAGAAGTTCCGCCTGCACTCGTTGCAAGCCGAATCGGTTAAAGCCCATCCATTTGCGGACCACCGGCCGGACAAAGAGCTCAAAGGTGACAAACGCGGAAACCGGATTGCCAGGTAACCCGAAGATCAGATGACCATCTTTTCTACCCACCAAAACCGGCTTGCCCGGCTTGAGAGCCACCTTATGGAAAAGGATTTCCAAACCTTCCTCGGCCAGCACGTTCGACACAAAGTCGAACTCACCCATGGAAACACCTCCTGACAACAACACCAGGTCCTTTTCCAGACCGGCCTGAACTGCTGCCCGGATTTTTTCCGGATCGTCGGGCACCATAGGCAGAATGGTTGCTTGCAGCCCCAATTCTCCACATTGTGCCCAAAGCAGGTGGCTATTGGAGTTCCGGATCTGCCCCAATCCTGGTTCTTGGTCAATCTTGACCAGTTCATTACCAGTGGATATAACAGCCGCGCTGGGAGTGTCATACACTTCTACGTTTTTCCTGCCAAAGATCGCCAGAACTCCGACCTCCGCAGCACCCACGACCCGACCCTGCTCAAGGACCACCGCGCCCGAGACAACCTCGTTTCCCTGGGGGGCGACATTCTCGCCCTCACTCACCGATTCCAAGATTTCGACTACCGATGAACTCACCCTGCGCGTCTTTTCCACCACCTGAACCGCATTCGCTCCAGGAGGTAGGGGAGCACCCGTCATGATCTGTGTGGCCTGGCCCGGACTAATTCGCCGTTCTTCAAAGTCTCCGGCGGCGATGGTCCCAATGACTTTCAGTCGAGCCGGTGCGGGAGAGACGTCAGAGCTGCGCACTGCATATCCATCCATGAAAGACTTTTGAAATGGGGGAAGATCAAGATCAGCACGGACCTCACAGGCCAGAACACGCCCCCGAGTTAGTTCCAGCGGCAGACGAACTACCCTCGGTTGGGGAACTGTCTCGAGCAACTTCCGAAGGGCCTCCTCATAGGTCAACATGGACGAACATCCATGTTAACCCGGATTATGCATAAGGTGTCTACTGTAGCGGCGAAATAATCCGGGTTGATACAAGCAGGGTGCCAACTCTCACCTCCCGCCTATTACCCGGGTCAGAAAGATCGTAGAATATGAGAGAAGCTTGGCTGAGAGCGAGTTCGCAGCGACCCGATAAGATGAAGATAAACCGCGCACGGAAAATCGCCTTGCTGGCTGCGGCGGTTGCCGTTATTGCCGCAATTATCATCTTCAGCATCAAAGCAAACCGTAAGGATCGGATTTCCGTAGAGACCGGAGAAGTAGAGGAGAAGGAACTGTTGATCTCCAAGGTTTCTGCCTTTGGAGAGATCAAGCCCAAGGAGTTCGTTGAACTGCAGGCAGAGATCGCAGGTGTCATCATCCACGTCTATGTCAAGGAGGGGGATGCCGTCCAGAACGGCGATTTGTTGCTGAGGATCGACCCTACCCAGACCGAGGCTGAGACACGGGCTCAACAGGCCCTGCTGGAAATAGCTCTGGCAGAAGCCACTAATCAGAAAGCACAGATCAGTCTGCAGCAGACGAACCTACAGCGAGACCAGGCGAATGTGAGAGTCTCCAAAGCAGAGCTGTTACGGGCTGAGAAGAATCTGGAGCTGGCTCGACGCAGTTTTCAGCGCAGGCAACAATTGTACGAAGAAAATCTGATCTCAAGAGATCTATACGATGAAGCCAGAAATGAACTGGTTGGGGCCGAGACATCCTTGATCTCCGCCGAGGCGCGCCTGGAGCAGGCTAGAGCTCAACTTTCCGTTGCCAGGGTCGTACTGGAGCAGGCAAAGACCTCCTACAAGGTTGCTATGAGCCGTGTGGAACAGAGCCGAGCCATTCTGTCTCGAAACAAGGATCTTCTTTCCAAGACAGTCATCAGATCGCCATTGACCGGAGTCATTACCAAAATGAATGTCGAGGCAGGGGAACGGGCGGTTCCAGGCACTTTAAATAACCCTCGGGCCACGCTGATGGAGATCGCCGACCTCTCCGTCATCGAAGCCGAAATCGAGGTCGATGAAACCGACATTGTAGACATTCAGCTCGGTCAGAAGGCTGAGATCAAGGTTGACGCTCTCCCTGACGACCCACTTCAGGGAACGGTCACCGAAATCGGCAACTCCGCGATCGAGACGTCCGACCAGCAACGAGCGGCAAAGGATTTCAAAGTAGTCATCCAACTTGACCAACCGACGGATAGTCTTCGTCCCGGCCTGAGCTGCACATCCGAAATCACGACAGCGCGCCGCCAGCAAGTTCTGGCCATACCCATTCAGGCACTGGTGATCCGAGAATATGCAACGGACAATCAGGGCAGAATCATCAGAGAGAATCCAGATGGAAAAGCACACAAGAAGAAGGGTAACCCCTCGCATGGAAAGGACGGAGAAAAGGAGAAGAAGGAATTGCAGGGAGTTTTCGTGGTCTCGGACGGGAAAGTCCAGTTCGTTCCCGTCGAGGTGGGCATCATGGACGACACCAAGATCGAGATCACAGAGGGTCTGAAGGAGGATACTCTGATCGTCACGGGCAGTTACAAAACACTCAGAAAACTCAAGGATGGAGATTTGGTTAAAGACAACAAGGATGAAGAAGAATCCTAGTACTCCCTACCATAAATACGATGACGTATGTTGGGAGCGCGACGGAGACCAGATCGAGGCGCGACGACGAGTCGATGTCGAGACATCGGCGAGGAGGAGCAACAAAGAGATGGGCCCGTCCCGCCCCAACCCTTTGGGCGGATGGGGGTTGCGGGCGATCTCTTTGTCGTTCGTCGTCGACGATGCCTCGGCATCGCCTCCTCCTCTCTTCGCGACCTCTCCTCGCAAGCCCCATCCGCATACGTCATCGTATTTATGGCAGGGAGTACTAGATGTCAGAACCTCTGATTCGGACCATCGATCTCTGGAAGACGTACGACATGGCCGCGGAAAAGATCCACGCTTTACAGGGCGTGAGTTTTGAAATCAGCGCCAACGAATATGTGGCTATCATGGGTCCCTCGGGCTCGGGAAAATCCACCCTGATGAACCTGATTGGCTGTCTGGATAGCCCCAGCCGGGGGGAGTATTTTCTGAATGGAAAACTGGTCAGCTCCATGGACGACGACGAGTTGGCACACATCCGCAACCGCGAAATCGGCTTTGTCTTCCAGACCTTTAATCTACTGGCGCGCGCTACTGCTCTCCATAATGTGGAGCTGCCCCTGGTCTACTCTGGCATCCCCGCAGCCAGGCGCAAGACTTTGGCCCATAAAGCGTTGGAGCAAGTGGAACTGGGCGACCGCGTCAGCCATCGTCCCAATGAGCTCTCCGGAGGCCAACGCCAGAGAGTTGCAATTGCACGAGCTCTGGTCAACACTCCTTCCATCCTTCTCGCCGATGAGCCCACTGGAAACCTTGACTCGCACACCGGCCGCGACATCATGGCTCTCTTTGAGAAGCTCCACGGCCAAGGCCATACGATCGTATTGGTGACACACGAGCGCGAAGTGGCCCAGCATGCCCAACGAGCCATTCATCTTCGAGATGGCTTCATCGAATCGGACGAGGTCAAAGGAAACGGATACCCCGCTGACCGGGCCGACTAGCGCCACAGAATGAGTGTAAGTATAAATAAGCACCAAACCGGTGATGCATAAGGTGTCTACGCATCGGCGAACACACCCCCGTCCGCCTGCGGCGGACACCCCTCTCAAGAGGGGACTACCCCGCCGCAGGAGGGGATTTAGTGCGGGTACTTGGTACTCGTTATTGGATCGGATTTGATGGAACGCAAGATTAGTCCGCATGCGGCCTGTCCATGCTGGTAGACACTCATTCTCACGTGGATCCACACGACGCGCCCCTCTCGGAGCTGCGTGCGGAAATGGCCTCCGCAGGCGTTTCTCGTGCTCTCCTTATCGAGCATTGGGCTGACACGGGTCCCCCGCCCCATGCACAAGAGGCACTAAGAAAGCATCCGGAGCAATTCGCCCTCGTAGCTCGGTTGAATCCCCGCCCACGGCGATCGGCTCAGCTCCTCAGGGAGTGGGTTTCCAAGAGAAAGTTAGTGGGAATACAGATGCGACCCGGTCTTGAACCGAAGCAGACCTGGCTAAACTCCCCTCAAACCCTTCCCCTGTGGGAAACAATCCGTGAAGTCAACCTGCCGGTATGCCTCCTCATTCGCTCCCACCAGTACAACCAGCTTTCTGACATCGTCACCGATTTCCCGGAAATCAGAATCGTTCTGGACCACCTTGGGCAGGGCCCAGAGACTCGAAAAGTAGTGCCCAAATACCTCCCTGTTCTGCTTGAGTACTCACGATACCCCCAGGTCTACGTCAAGATCTCCAAGCTCTTCCAGCTCTCTCGAGAGGAACATCCCCACCAAGACCTTTGGCCGGCGCTGAAGAACATCTACGAACGTTTTGGTCCCCAACGCATGATCTGGGGCTCGGACTATCCCCTGGTCAAGCGTTACTGCGGCTACCAAAAAGAAGCCCGGCTTGTTGACTCACTCCCTTTTCTGACTTCCGGAGAGCGGCAGTGGATCAAGTACAAGACCGCTGAAAGGCTGTGGTTTGGTGTCCCACCAAGGGCATGACATTTGCGGAGAGAACTTTAAGGCGTGATCGTCCGGAAGCCTCTTTAGGAGAACGCCACGGCGAGACCGATCTTCGCTGCAACCAGTAAAACCCACAGCACGATTACCGCGGCCGCGACGGTCCTCAGAGAGATTTTCCCGGATATTCTCCCCAGCCCAATCGACAAAAGGTATAGGTGATAGAAGCTGATCAGATCCAACGATGAGGCCAGACCATAAAGCGCCGACGAATCTTTCTGATTCACCGCAAAGCCCAGGTTGGAGTAGAGGGGATTTTTCAGGTCGATCGCTTCGGGATCCGAAGCAAAAAAAATTACGATACAGCTCAGACTGGAATAGAGCGCGTAATAAAAGAAGAAGGTATGCGCACTCACCGAGACTACTTTCTTGAAGTTTACCTCGCTGCCCAGCACATAAAGGGCACCCATGAAAACCAGAGAACAGAACAACAAGAGAAGGGCAGGAGCCACAAGAGCTTGAAGGTAAAAGACAATCTGCACGACAGTGCTGCTGGTCACCCTCTCAACCGTGGCCTCAAGCTGCTCCTCTGACAGTTCCCGGTTCTGCATTCTGTCTGAGATCTCGTTCCGAATAATGGTGTCGAAACCGATTCTTTCAAAGGCGACCAGCGTACTGAGGGTGGCTACCACGGTCATTGCCAGAAGGGGGAGAACCCAGTTGGGTCGTCGATCAATCTCCTGAAAGGTCAGCGAAGGCTCAAAGAAAATCCCCTGTAGTTTCCACCACGCACTCCTCGGTTGGCTGGCCACATCTTGCTCTGCTTGGATCATGGTATGGCCTGAAGGTTGGCTCTAGTACTCCCTGCCATAAATACGATGACGTATGTTGGGAGCGCGACGGAGACCAGATCGAGGCGCGACGACGAGTCGATGTCGAGACATCGGCGAGGAGGAGCAACAAAGAGATGGGCCCGTCCCGCCCTAACCCTTTGGGCGGATGGTGGTTGCGGGTGATCTCTTTGTCGTTCGTCGTCGACGATGCCTCTGCATCGCCTCCTCCTCTCTTCGCGACCTCTCCTCACAAGCCCCATCCGCATACGTTATCGTATTTATGGAAGGGAGTACTAGGATTCACCATGAAAGTGTCGGCTCTTCCCGGTGCTCTCCAAATACTTCCCGCATGGCATCGGCGATTTCTCCTACTGTGGCGTAACACTCCACGGCAGTAAGAATCACAGGCATCAGGTTTTCGCTGCCTGCCGCAGCCTCACGAACCTGCTGCAGTTCACGGAATACCCGGCGGGAATCCCGCTCGCTGCGAAGCTTTTGAAGGCTCTCCACCTGCTTCTTCTCAACATCAGGATCAAGACGCAGTATCTCGCCCGCAGACTCTTGCTCAGAGTTTTCTTCCCCGGTGAAGCAGTTCATCCCTACCATCATCTGTTCTCCCGCTTCAACCCGTTTTTGATGTTCGTAAGCTGCTTGCTGAATCTCTTTCTGCATATATCCGTTCTCGACCGCCCGTCGAGCTCCACCCATAGCCCGAATCCTCTCCAGATAGGCCTCCGCCTCGGCTTCCAGTTCAGAGGTCAGTCTTTCCACATACCAACTCCCTCCCAGAGGATCGGCCACATCAGCAACACCACTCTCATGAGCCAGGATCTGCTGCGTGCGCAGGGCCAGTTGCGCCGCCGGCTGGGCAGGGAGTGCCAAGGCTTCATCCCTTGCATTCGTATGCAGCGACTGCGTTCCTCCCAACACGGCTGCCAAAGCCTGCAGCGTCACCCGGACCACGTTGTTATCCGGCTGTTGTGCAGTAAGAGTGCTGCCAGCCGTTTGTGTGTGAAAACGAAGAATCCAGGATTCTTCCCGGCGCGCGCCCATACGGTCCCGCATCAGTCGTGCCCAGAGTCGGCGCGCCGCTCTGAACTTCGCGATCTCCTCCAACAGGTCGCTGTTGGCACTGAAGAAAAAGGAGATCTGAGAAGCAAACTCATCGATCTCAAGTCCCGCAGCCAGGCCGGACTCAGCATATGCCTGGGCATTGGCCAGGGTAAAGGCAATCTCTTGCGCCGCCGTTGAACCCGCTTCTCGAATGTGATAGCCACTAACGGAGATGCTGTTCCAACAGGGCATCTCTCTCTGACAGAAGGAAAAAATGTCGGTGACAATGCGAAGGGATGGCCTTGGAGGATAAATATAGGTCCCACGGGCAATGTACTCTTTAAGGATATCGTTCTGGATGGTTCCGGATACTACCCTCGGGGATACATTCTGCTTTTTGGCGACCGCCAGGTAGAGCGCCAGCAGGATGGCCGCTGTGGCGTTGATGGTCATGGAAGTGGAAATCTGACTGATCGGAATGTCCGCAAAGAGCCTTTCCATATCCTGGAGACTGTCGATCGCTACACCGACTCTTCCCACTTCACCCAAAGCGGATGGGTGATCTGAATCGAGTCCAATCTGAGTAGGAAGGTCAAACGCAACGGAGAGTCCCGTGGTCCCGTGCGAGAGGAGATAACGGTAACGGCGGTTCGATTCTTCAGCGCTGCCGTAGCCGGCGTACTGGCGCATCGTCCAAAGCCGATTCCGATACATCTTTGGGTGAATACCTCGGGTAAAAGGAAACTGGCCGGGATCACCGAGATCCCTTTCATACTGCAGAAGCTGTGTGTCCTCCGGCCGGTAGACAATCTTTCGGGAAGGTTTTCCCTGACTTGGTCCTGAGGGCTTTTTTCCTTTGCTGATTTCCACTTTACATCTGTTTGGAGTCTGCTATCATAATGGCAAGAGTTGCAGCCCAGAAAGGTTGCAACTTCTAGCCGTTCAGCGGGTTGGAATACTAACAGAGACGCGAACGCACTTCAATGCTGGACGAGGAATTGAAAGCCTACAGAAAGAAGTTGGAAGTTGCAATCAACGAGGTGTTGACCGAATCCCCTGAGATCAACAGCGCTATCCAGGACATTCGGGAGGCTGGGTACGATGTATTTCTCATTATCGAGGCCACTGTCGGTTTCAATAGTCGAGAAGAGAATCCTGTCAGCTCGAAAACATCCTCCCACGTGCACCTGAAACTTACCACGCAAGATGAAAAGTTTCTGAAGTCGCTCAGAATTAGCCCTGAATAAGATGACCCACAAAGAATGATGGTTGACGAATGTCGAATGAGCCGTGATTCGACATTTGAAATTCCTTATTCGTCATTCTTCCAGACGGCCCAGACCCGAGCTGGCCCCCCTGAACCTTCTTCAATTTTGATGGGCGCCGCGATCAACCAAGCGCCCGAAGCAGGAATCGCTTCCAGATTTGCGGCGTTCTCTATCTGGTACGCACCCGCCCTGTTCACCGTGTGATGAACGGCGAAATCGAGAGACAGGCCGTAATCTACACTCAAGGTGTCTATACCGATCCCTTTGATTTTGTGCTCTTGGACCAGAACACGCGCCGCCGCCGCCGAGAACCCCGGAAAGTGCATCCTGCCAAGGTGATCCTGATTCTGGTAGCGCTTCCCACAGTTCCAGTGTTCCCCCCAACCAGTTAGAGCAAAAACCACCGCTTGGGGAGGGATACGGCCGTACTCATTTTCCCACCTCTTCAAATCCCGATGTGAGAGTCGGTAGTCTTCGTCGTGCTGGCACGCCTCCCGGATGTCGATGACCACAACAGGCCCTACAAGAACTTCCAGGCTGATCTGGTCGACAGATGGTTGTCCCAACTCAAAGTGATTGGGGGCATCGATATGAGTCCCCAGATGCTCCGGCATGGAAAACGCGCCCGAGAAGACCCCATGCCCCTCGATGGTAGCAATCGTTTCAAACTGAAAGGGTTTGTAAGCTTCACCCGGCCAGCGCGGATTTTTTTCATTCAAAGCATAGCCAAGGTCGACAATCTCAATTTCACCCCGAGCGATCTGATCGAGCCTAGGAGCAGTGGGCTGAGTCGAACACGCAGCCATAGAAAGAACGAAAAGAGAGTGTCGCAGAACGCGGACCCGCGGACAGTGACAATTGACGAATGTCGAGTGACTCATGACGATTGATGAATGACGGCGAACAACTATCCCGGATGATGCATAGGTTGTCGTAGCGAAGCCGCTGACCCGCTATGCTCCTGTTCTCACCTCAACATGGAAGTCCCCTAACGGAAGGACTCGACCAACCAAACGGCCAAGGTGTCCCTGCTCTTCCAAATTGCTGCAGAGACTCATCCCCTCCTCTGGGGACAAGCTGATCAAAAGCCCTCCCGAGGTCTGAGGATCGAGCAAGATTTTCTGGCACAGGGAGGCCACTCCATCCCAGGAAATCGAGGAACCCACATAACGGCGGTTCGATTCAATCCCGCCAGCCAGCATGCCCCTTCGGGCGAGCTCTTCTACTCCCTCCAGGATCGGGATGCGGTCTGCTTCAAAAGCGAGGGTGGCCTCGCTGGCGTGCGCCATCTCGTAGCCGTGACCTATCAAGCCACAGCCGGTAATATCGGTGACGGCGTGGACGTCAAACTGGGCCAACTGATCCCCCACGTGGCTGTTGAGCTGAAGCATACATTGGATCGCTTTCTGGGCAATCGGGGGTGGAGTCTTTCCAAACTTAATGCCCGTTGCCACAATGCCCGTCCCCAACGGCTTGGTAAGAACCAGAACATCCCCCGGCTTGGCCCCGGCGTTCGTGTAGACTTTCTGCGGATTGACCGTACCCGTTGCGCAATATCCAAACTTGATTTCCGGGTCCTGCACCGAGTGGCCGCCGATGACGGCCACCCGCGCTTCCTTCATCTTGTCTGAACCTCCCCGCACGATCTCACGCAAAATATCTTCATCAACCTCGCCTGCGGGAAAAGCAACAACTGAAAGGGCAAAGCGGGGAACGCCACCCATTGCGTAAATGTCGCTAAGTGAGTTTACTGCAGCAATCTGTCCATACTGAAATGGGTCATCGACCACAGGCGTAAAAAAGTCGATAGACTGCACGATCGCAGTATCATCCGTGAGCAGATAGACCCCCGCGTCGTCCGCCTTCTCATATCCCACCATTACGTTAGGATCGACGAAGGAGTCGGTTGCCGACAGAACCTTCGCCAGCACCTCCGGTGCCAGCTTCGACGCTCAACCAGCGCAAGCGACCATTTCGGTCAGGCGCTTCTTCCTGCGCAGAATCATCAGGGTATTATAACGGAGGAGGCGAGTGTCCTGTCCCAGGACACTCGGGTGACACGCACGCAATTATCTTCTCAGTCCTCATGGCTGCCGCTGTTTACGATGGCTTTCATAGCTCACCAGTCTACCTCTCACTTCCCTGCTGTTCTATAATCCCCTGTGATGTTCGACCAGCACTACGACCTGATCGTGATCGGTGGAGGACACGCGGGCTGCGAAGCAGCCGCGGCACCAGCTCGCATGGGCGTCAAGACAGCACTCTTCACAATCAACCTGGACATGATTGCTCAGATGTCGTGTAACCCGGCCATCGGAGGGATTGCCAAAGGCCATCTGGTTCGGGAGATCGATGCCCTCGGGGGTCTGATGGGTGAAGTAACCGACCGTACCGGCATCCAGTTTCGCCTGCTCAATCGGAGCCGGGGACCAGCCGTCCAGTCACCACGGGCTCAAACCGACAAGAAGCTCTACCGCCGTGAGATGCAACGGTTGCTTCGGCAGTTGCCAAACCTCGCTCTGGAGGAGGCTGAGGTAACGGCCCTTCTTCGTGAAAAGGATCGAATAACGGGTGTGCAACTCGCCGACGGGAGCCGCATCGGTTCCCGTGCCGTGATTATGACCACGGGAACATTCTTGAACGGGCTGTGTCATGTAGGGGAACAAAAGTTTGTGGCGGGACGTTCCGGAGAAAAGGCCGCCCTTTTGCTCGCTGAATCTATTCGCAGCATCGGCTTTCGGATGGGCCGGCTGAAGACAGGAACCCCACCTCGACTCGATAGGGCTAGCATTGACTTTACTCCTTCTCAGATTCAACCGGGAGACAAGGAGCCCACTCTGTTCTCTTTCCGCAGCACAGAGACCTGCCTGCCTCAGATTCACTGTTGGATCGCCTACACCAATCGTGCGGTCCACCAGGCGATCCGGGATCACCTTCACCGCAGCCCTCTTTACAGCGGGCAAATCGAAGGGATCGGTCCTCGCTATTGTCCTTCCATCGAGGACAAGGTGGTGAAGTTTCCTGAGCGAGACCAACACCAGTTGTATCTGGAGCCGGAAGGTCTGGATACAAACATCATTTATCTGAACGGCCTTTCCACCAGCATGCCTGTCGATGTGCAGCACAATATGCTGGCTCACATAGCAGGTTTGGAGAGGGCCGTGCTGCTGCGACCAGGATATGCGGTTGAATACGACTACGTTCAACCCTCACAGCTGCGCCGCACGCTGGAAACCCGACAGGTGGAAGGTCTTTTCCATGCGGGCCAGATCAACGGCACGAGTGGGTACGAGGAGGCCGCCGCTCAGGGGCTTATGGCCGGGATCAACGCAGCTCTCAAGATTCTGGGTAAAGATTCTTTTATCCTCGACCGCTCAGATGGGTATATCGGCACTCTCATTGACGATTTGGTCACCAAGGGGGTGAACGAACCCTATCGGATGTTCACTTCCCGAGCCGAGTACCGACTTCTGGTGCGCATTGACAATGCCGATCGACGGCTCATGCCCCACGGCTATCGGCTGGGGTTGATCCCTCAGTCCGTCTACCCAACCTTTAAGAAGAAGTGGGAACGAATTGACCGCGCCCTGGATCACCTACACCGGAACCATCTGAAGAAAGACTCTCTTCTCTTTGAGCGCCTCACTCAGAAATTCGGCGTGGAAGCTGGAGCGTGTCTGGAGACCCTGCTCAGGCGGCCGCAGTGCGGGATTCAGGATCTGGCTCCTCTGTTAGAGGAAAAGGGCCTTCACTTGAGCCCAGAGGAACAACGGGCGGTGGAGACACAAATCAAATATGAAGGCTACATCCAGCAACAGCTGCGGGATGTGGAACGGCTGCGCTCACTGGAAGGGAAGCACATTCCGGCTGACTTCAACTATCAGCAGGTGGGTGGGCTTTCCCGCGAGATGGTCGAGAAGCTCAGCCTGGTTCGACCGGACAGCCTGGGACAGGCTTCCCGCATTCCAGGCGTAACCCCCGCAGCCATCTCCGTCCTGAACATTCATCTCGAGCTACGGCGCAGGTCGGCGATGTGAAGCCGCTGGCCGCGAGCTTTGACCGCCTGGAGCAGGCCTTTGCGCTCCAGCTCACTGAAGATCAGCGTCAGAAGGTACTCGTCTACCTGAAACTTCTGCAGAGATGGTCAGAAAGGGTCAATCTCACCTCTCTAGTCAAAGTGGAGGAGCAGCTTCGCCTGCACTTTTTCGAATCCTTTTGGGCCGCTCACCACTTTCTAGAAGACGTGACTAAGGTTGCTGACCTGGGCAGCGGCGCTGGTTTTCCCGGATTGGCCATGAAGTTATATCGGCCCTCATTGGCGGTGACCCTTATTGAAAAAAACCAGAAGAAGGTCGTTTTCCTCAAAGAGGTCAGCCGCCTCTTAAGTCTGCCTGCCGAGATTTTCCACGGCAGGGGGGAAACCTACCCAGGGTGGAACTCCCAGCAGGTGGCCAGCATCCGGGCTCTCCAGCCGTCCCCTCAGCTGCTCCAACTCCTTTCCAGAGAAAACGTATGCCTTCTGCTATTCGGCAATGGGCAGGCAAAGCAACTGGAAATCGTAAAGCGGCATCAGGTTCCAGACTCCAGGGATCGATACGTGACACTCTTACGCCCCTGTTTCACGTGAAACGACGGGTGAGAGGTTCCAGGTTTCAGGTTTTGGGTCTGAACTTTCCGGTTCGGGGTTTCCGGTTCTGAAAATGGCTCCCGGGTTTTTGCCAACAGCGTGAGCCGAAGAGATCTTTCCACGACGAATTCCTTGGAATCTGGAACCTTTAACCGCATCGTTTCACGTGAAACCTTGTCGCCCCCCCATGCTATCTTGCCTCCAGCCAATGGGAAAGACCATTGCCATTGCCAATCAAAAGGGGGGAGTAGGCAAAACCACCACGGCCGTCAACCTTGCCGCTTCACTGGCATCCGCCAGCCTCACGGTGCTGCTGGTCGATCTGGACCCTCAGGGAAACTCTACTTCGAGTTTGGGAATCGACAAAATCCACCTCAAGCGCTCTTCCTACCAAGTCCTGACCGAGGGGATCGAAGCCGCCTCCACCGTGCTTCCTACAGAACTGGAGTCGCTTGATGTTATTCCCTCGAACCGAGAGCTTACAGGCGCAACCATCGAATTGATCCAGCTCCCGCAGCGAGAATCTCTCCTGCAGAGGGCACTGAAACCACTGGTCGAACAATACGACTTTCTGCTCATCGACTGCCCCCCTTCTCTGGGCATTCTGACCCTCAACGCCCTGGTGGCCGCCGATTCACTCCTCATTCCCATTCAGTGCGAATATTTTGCGCTGGAAGGACTCTCGGAGCTTCTAGAAACAGTGGAGCGGGTTCGCCATCGGCTCAATCCCCGGTTAGAGATGGAAGGAGTGCTGCTGACCATGTATGACGACCGGCTCAACCTGGCCCGGGAGATCGGTGAAACGGTGAACCGGCACCTTGGCTCTCAGGTTTTTCACACCATGATTCCGCGCAACGTGCGTTTGGCCGAAGCTCCCAGCTTCGGCAAGCCAATCCTCCTTTACGATGCCCGCTCCACGGGAGCCAGCAGCTATATCCGCCTGGCGCGAGAAATCCTGGAGAAGATCCCACCTCGGGCAGCAACATCGACTCCCAGCCCGGAAGGAGTGACCCCATGAAACGACAGGTTTTGGGAAGGGGCCTGGATGCTCTGCTTCCCAAGGTTCCAGCCACCACGGAACTGATACAAATTGATGTGCAGCGAATCCGGCCTAACGAGTTTCAGCCGCGGGCGCAGTTTTCCTCTCAGAGACTGGAGGAACTAGCCGCCTCTATTGCGGCCAACGGCGTCCTGCAGCCCATCGTGGTGCGCCTCCGGGGCCAAGATTATGAGATCGTGGCCGGGGAACGGCGCTGGCGTGCGGCCCAAAAAGCAGGCCTGAGCCGGGTTCCCGCCATTGTGCAAGAGGCGAGTGACGAAAAGATGTTGGAGCTGGCCCTGGTCGAAAACATTCAGAGAGATGACTTGAATCCGCTCGAAGAGGCTCACGCCTACCAGTTGTTAATGGAGCACTTCAGCCTTACACAGGAGGAAATTGCCCGCCGCGTCGGGCGCAGTCGGACAGCGGTGACCAATACGCTTCGCCTCTTGCAACTCCCCCAGTCGATCCAGCAGGCCTTACTGAGTGGGGAACTGTCAATGGGACATGCTCGAGCCCTGATTCCCCTTCGCCGAGACCTTCAGCTTTCGCTGGCACAGCAGATCGTGGCGCGGGGACTTTCGGTGCGCGAAATCGAACAACGAGCGAAGCGAAGCCGCACCACATCTGCACCTGGCTTTGCCAAAGTGTCGCCCTGGAAAGACCCCAACCTGAAAGCCGCTGAAGAAAGGCTCGAAAAACGCTGGAAGACCCGAGTTCAGATCCAGCGCCGCGGCCGAGACGGTCAGATTCGCCTCCATTTTCATTCCGCTGAAGAGCTCGACCGGCTCTACGGTGAACTCCTGACCTGAATTTTTCATCACCCCTCCTCAATGTGAAAACGAAACGGCCTACTTCCCAATGCAAAAGCTGGAAAAGATCTGTTCCAGAATGTCCTCCAGCGTCGTTTCACCAGTGATTTCAGCCAGTGCGTCTAAGCTCTTGCGGAAATCGTAGAGTGGAAACTCCTCGCTGAGCCCCGACCGATACGACTCAATCCCCTGTCCCAAGTGGGCACGCGCCCGTGTCATGCACCGTTGATGTCGAATATTGGTCACCATGACCCGCTCCTCTTCCATGCCTGTCTCCGGGCTCACCACACCCCAAACCGCCGACTTCAACTCATCCAGATGAGTGCCCTTCAGTGCCGAAACACTCACTGTCGCGGAGCTTGCTCCCTTCACCTCATCCGGCACCAAGGCTCTGGAAGGCAGATCCGATTTATTGAGAACCAACACATACGACTTATCTCGTATCCTCTCCCAGACGCCGAGGTCACCCTTCCCAAAAACATCTGCTCCATCAACCACAAACAACACCACATCCGATTGCTCCAGGTATTCCAGTGATTTGCGCACTCCCAGACTTTCCACCTCATCGCTGACCTCTCGGATTCCGGCCGTATCGACCAGGCGGGCGAGGACGCCATTTAGGTTTATCGACTCGGTTAGAGCATCTCGAGTTGTGCCCGGGATGCTGGCCACAATGGCCCGATCTTCTTTTAGTAAGGCATTGAAAATACTAGACTTACCTGAATTCGGCTTACCTGTGATCGTGACAAAGACGCCATCGTGTACCATTCTTCCCAGGCGAAAACTTTCCTCCAGCCTTTGCAGCTGGCAATCCACCTGCCGCAAGGATTCAATCAAACGTTCTTTCCCTTCCGGTTCCACCTCATCCTCTACAAACTCCAGCGCTGTTTCCATGTGGCACACAATGCGCACCAGCTCCTCCTTGAGGGGTTTTAGTGTGCGAGAGAGCTTTCCTTCCAACTGCTCCCGGGCGAGGCGAGCCTGAAAAGCGGTCTGGCTTTCGATCAGATCCCGCACCGCCTCGGCCTGAGCCAAATCCATCTTGCCGTTTAGAAAAGCACGTAGAGTAAACTCTCCCGGCTGAGCCAGGCGGGCACCCTGAACGAGCAGTACTTCAACGACTTGACGGGTCACCAGGGGACTTCCATGGCACGAGATCTCCGCTACATCCTCCCCGGTGTAGGAAGCCGGCTTGGGGAAAAACGTCACCAGTACCCGATCCAGCGAGCGGCCTTTCCCGTCCTGAAAAATCCCCAGCGCGGGCCGTCGATCTGAAATGGTACCGTGCCTAGCAGCGCAAAACACGCTCGCCAGAAAGCTCTTCGTTTCCGGCCCACTCACCCGAACTATTGAGATGGCCCCTCTCCCGGGCGGTGTGGCGACAGCAACGATGGTTTCAGACTGCATGGGATCAGTAGTGATGGACGGCAAGGGCCTGGCGAAAACCGATCACTCTCTCAGCTGGCAGGCAGGATCACGACACGTCGATGTTCACCGCCACCCTCGCTCATTGTCTTGATGCCCGGCTCCTCAGCCAGAGCGATATGGACGACGCGACGCTCATTTGCTGGCATGGGCTGCAGCGGCAGGGCACTCTTGGAAAGCTTGACACTCTCTGCGGCTTTCTTTGCCAAGAGTTGCAGCTCAAGCTCGCGGGTCGCCCGGTAGTCGTTGCAATCTACCACGAAGCTGCAACCATCCACTGACTGCCTGAAGAAGATCTGGTTCAACAGATGGTTGATCGCGTAAAGAACACGAGCATTGTTGCTCAACACAATTCCGGTGTCCCCCCCCCCATAAAGACGAACATGAATTACCGACTCTTCAAGCTCAACGCGAAAATCGAGGTCGAGTAGGGACTGTTTCAGCAAACTCCCCAGGAACTCTCCCACGTTTTCAACCAGCGCATCTTTCTCCCACTTCATGACGATCTCATTTTTTCCCTTTCCCTTTCTTACCACCAGCCTTCTTCGTGGCGAGATCGGGATTCCATCTCTGAACCAGGATTTGAAACATCATAGCAAACAGATTGCTGAACAGAAAATAAAGCACCAGACCGCTGGCAAACTGAAAAAACATAAACATGAAAACAAGAGGGAGCATCATCATCATACGCCGCTGCATGGGATCGGCCGAAGCCGCGGGCGTCATCTTCTGCTGGACGAACATGCTGACTCCCATAATGATCGTCAAGGGGATATCCGGAAGAGAAAGATCCGGGATCCACCACTCTATGAAGGGCGCTGCGCGCAGTTCGATGGAATTCGCCAGCATCTGATAAAAAGCGATCAGAAACGGCATCTGGATCAGGAGGGGAAAGCATCCTCCCAGCGGGTTGACTCCATGCTGCTTGTAGGTCTCCATCACCTCAGCATTCATCTTCTGGCGGCGCGGATCGTCTCTCTTCATTTGCTTGTACTTATCCTGGATGGCCTTGATCTTGGGCTGGACCTCACCCATCTTTTTCATGGATGCCATCTGTTTGTAGCGAAGCGGGAAAAGCACCAGATTGATGCCGAACGTCAAGATGATAATGGCCCAGCCATAGTTGTCGACGTACACATAAATAAATCTGAGGCTGAGCACCAGAGGCCGTACCAGAAAGGCAAGCCATCCATAGTCGATGAGTTCCGTCGCGCTGGCATCGAAGTTGCCAAGAATTGCATGGTCTTTCGGTCCCAGAAACAAAGAAATCCGAGCTCCCCCTGCCACACCTACATCCACACTCAGGAGAGAAACCGATTCTTCCCGACCTTTCAGACCGGTTCGTTTCCAGTCATTCCTTTGAAGCCGTAGATCACGAATGGCACCGGGAGCAAAGATTAGAGAGGTGAAGTACTGGGAATCGAGTGCAACCCATTGGGCCGCCACTTGCAGCGATTTCTCGCCCTCTTCCAGGTCATCGGGGCCATTCCGTTCAACCGAGTTAGCGAAGCGGTAAGCGATCTGACGATTGCCAAACTCATCAACCACTCGAGACTCATCGTCCACTTGAGCATCCCAATCCCCAATTCCGGGCCCCAGATGAAGGGCAAAGGGAATAGGCACTCCGCCCGAAAGGACCGCTGTCTCCACCTCCACGCCGTACCCGCTTGCGGGAACTCCCAGGCTGCGGATCACCTGGACCTGGGCATCCCGGTAGAGAAACGTCATCTGGAGGGGAGCTCTGAGTTTCGAAGCCCCTCCTCCCTGGACCTCGTAGACAGCTTCGGACAATAACCCCTGCACTCTCTCGTCCCCTACTCGGATGGTCAAAGGAGCCGCGGCCGTCTCAGGCAATTGCTGGGGAACCATCTCCAACAGCTCCGACACCCTGGCGTCAGACTCCGCTTTCTCATCTCGTACCAAGTAGTGTTTGAGGAGGACACTCTCAAGGACTGCTCCGCGGGTGTTCCAGCGCAAGACCAGATCTGCGTTTTCTATCTCGATTGTTTGTGACTGGGCCCGAGTAGGTGCGGTCTCCTCTACCAGAGGTGACAATCGCTCCACAGTCCGGGCCACTTCCTCTTTCGCCTTTGGTGGCTCCCCTACGTCCTGACGTTTCGTTTCCTCGGGAGGAGGATAAAGCTTCTGGTAAACGTAAGGCGTGAGAAGCAGTACCGCCATGGAGAGGATGATTGCTAGCAGGAGGCGACCTTGTATCGCAGGATCTTGATCAGTCATCAGGAATTGTTGCCGCTACGGGACCGGGTCAAATCCACCAGGATTCCAGGGGTGGCAGCGAAGGACTCTCCTCACTCCCAGGATTCCCCCTTGCATCACCCCTCGCTTCTGAAGCGACTGCAACGCGTATTCTGAACAAGAGGGATGGAAACGACAGCAGCTGGGCAACAAGGGCGAAACGAACCTTTGATAAACTCGGATCAGGACAAGCAGCAGGGATTTCATGGCCGTTTTCTTCTGGGTTTCCAACTCCCGAGGGCGTTCAGAAAATCTGCCTGCAGCCTTCTATAAGAACAGTTACGGGCTGATCGCCTGGCATTGACTACGAGGTCGCTGTGCCGAGAAATGGCCTCTTTATTCTTACGAAAAATCTCGCGGAGGCGTCGCTTGACCCGATTTCGCACCACGGGTCTACCCACCTTCCGGGAAACTGTGACACCCAGGCGGTGGCAGGACAAATTATTTTCTGAAATATAGAGAACAAAATGGGGGGCATGAATCGGGTCCCCTCGTTCATAGACTTTCAGAAACTCGCGGCGCTTGTGAAGGCGCTCCTGCCAGGAAAAACCAAATCGGACTTCAGTCACTCACCGTCAACCTCTTCCGTCCCTTGGCGCGTCTGCGCCTCAGTATCAAACGGCCCGAACGGTGGCTCATGCGCCCCCGAAAACCGTGCCTCTTACTCCGTCGCCTCCTGTTTGGCTGATACGTCCGCTTCATTGGAAATCGCTCTCAAAAAAGCGCATGGTATCAACTTTAAGAAGATCGATCAACTGAGTACACCATCCCATGAATACGATAACGTATGCTCCCTGGGTTCCAAGTTCCAAGTTCCAAGTTTCGGCTTCCAGGTGCTCGGTTTCCGTATTCTGAAAACATTCGCGGAGCCTGACCTGAGATGTTTCCGCTCGCACTTCAGCGAACCATTGGCACAAGGATTTTCAATTGACACTGCAAACTCAAAGGTCGGCGCTATTGTTAATAACGAGAACCTGGAACTTCGATTTTACATCCGTTTCTTCTGGTGGGAGGAATCTCGTGGGTAACAGCCCAACACTTCAAGGAACTCTGTGATTTCCCTTAACTGCTCGAGCGCCTTCTCAGTAGCCTCTTCGGTGATATTGCCCAGAAAATCGATGTAGAAGAGGTACTCCCACGGGCGGCCGCGGATGGGCCGCGATTCGATTCTTGTCAGGTCAATCTCTCGCAAAGCGAACGCACTCAAACTCTTGAACAGCCCTCCAGGAGCGTTCTTGAAGCTGAACACAATGGAGGTCTTGTCAGCATTTTCCAAAACCTCGGCCTCAGGCGAGAGAAGGAAGAAACGCGTGAAATTCTCCCTATTGTCTTCAACATGACTCATCAAGACGCTGGCCTCGTAGAAATCTGCCGCGCGTCTCCCTGCAATTGCAGCACAGGTCTTGAGCTTCCTCTGCACGATTCGCTTCACGCTTCCCGAGGTGTCCCATGCACTTCTCTTGTTCAAATGAGGAAAGCGATGAAAAAACCTTTCACACTGGTCAAGAGCGATCGGATGAGACATGACCGTCTCGATCTTCTCAAAGGGCACTCCCGGGAAAGCGATCAAATGGTGCTGTATACGGAGATTAATCTCTCGAACAATATGCAGCCTGTGGCGCAAGAGCAGGTCGTAATTCTTATATATCGATCCCGCCAGTGAGTTTTCAATAGGGATGACACAATAGCGAGCCTCTCCACCTACTGCAGTACGAAAAACATCCTCAAAATGCTCGCAGCAGCGAAGCTCGATTCCTTTTCCGAGCAGCCGGCCCGCCGCCTCCTCGCTGAAGGATCCCCGCTCCCCCTGAATAGCCACAATGATTTTTTCCCGACCCATCGTGCCCCTAAGTACTCACTTTCATAAATACGATGACCACAAGCCTCGCAACGCAAAGCCCCATCGATGGAAAGCATTCTGTGCAAACCAGCGAGAGACAAAAAGGGCACTCACCGGCTTGGTCACCACTTGAACGTCGCCATCCCGAATGGCATTCAGCACACCCTCTACTGTTTTTTCAGAATAGATCCGGCTGTAGGTGCAACCCAGTTGAGAGAGGCGATGCACGTCAGAATTGCCTACCATAGTCAGACCATGTTTCTTGGCCACAGCTTCCGCGCGCCGATTAAAGTTTATCTTCTGCATGTAAAATTGACTGTATTCCAAGGCATCAAACATCGACAGGTGGCGAAAGAGCTGCTGACGCAGGCGGTGGGTAGCGGAAAGAAGGGATGGGGGGGGGGGGGGGGGGGGGCAATGACCAATTGTTGGCTGCCTTTGTGGCGTCTTACAATTTCGAAGTCTCGCCAAGTGGGCTCGTATCGCACAAAGTTATAGAGAAGAACGTGTTTTCCTTTTAGGGTCGCCTCCACTCCAGGAATCAACAAGATACCACGGCGCCGGCTATACCTCTCCAACTCCGCGTCCAGAAGCATCTGATCGTGATTGGTGATTGAGAGAACTTCAAAACCTTTCTGGGCGGCTGCGTCAACCAGCTGGAGCGCAGAATAGGAGACAATCTTTGTTCCCTCACGTGGATCTTCGGCGGTGTGAGCGTGCAGCTCTGCTTTCAGTCATCTTTTCATACTTTTGGGGTCAGACCCCGATCTGGCGGAGGCACATGGGAATCGAACCCACCAACCACGACTCTCGTCGCGGTCCGACTGGTTTTGAAGACCAGGCCCATCACCAGACGAGAAGTGCCTCCAAAATGCGCCCCATTATAGCACCGGCTCTTCAAGCCGCGGCCCCTTCAACCTGTACTTTCAGTCGCACCCACTGATAGTATTGCTGCATCCCTTATGAAACTGGCAAGCCAGCGCACAGTCGGCCGCAGTATGGATCAGTTGTGTGCCCTCGCCGCTGAGGTCCGGGACCGAGGCAAAGGGGAGGTCGTCAGCTTTTCACCGAAGGTTTTCATCCCCTTGACACGGCTCTGCCGTGACGTCTGTGGTTACTGCATTTTTCGCCAGGAGCCGCATCAGGCGGAACACCTGTACATGAGTCCTGAAGAAGTTCTGGCTGTAGCACGGGCAGGTGAGAGGGCAGGCTGCCGGGAGGCACTTTTCGTCCTGGGAGAAAGACCCGAGCAGCGTTATCCCGAAGCCCGGCAATGGCTCCGACAGAACGGCTATGACAGCACGGTGGAATATCTTGTGGAAATGTGCGTCCTGGTGCTTCGAGAGACCGCTCTTTATCCACACAGCAATCCGGGCATCCTGAGTCGGAGCGAGCTTTCCGCCCTGCAGGAAGTGAATGCGTCCATGGGGCTAATGATCGAGAGCATGAGCGCTCAACTATCCAGACCTGGAGGCGCTCATCATCATGCTCCAAGCAAGCGGCCAGATGCGCGACTAAGAACTCTCGACAGCGCAGGAGAGTTGAAAATCCCATTTACTACGGGGCTGCTCGTCGGTATTGGTGAGACCGCTGAGGAACGAGAAGAGACTTTGGCTGTGATCCGCGATCTTCATGAGCGGCATGGGCATATTCAGGAGGTAATCATCCAAAATTTCCGTGCCAAGCCAGGCACGCCGATGGCACAGCATCAAGAGCCAGGCGTTGCGGAGATACTACAGACAGCAGCCACTGCCCGAGTCCTTCTCGGCCCTGAGATGAACATACAGCTGCCGCCCAATCTGTCCCTGGGAGACACCGGGACAGAGTATCTCGTCTACCTGAAAGCGGGCATCAACGACTGGGGAGGGATTTCCCCTCTGACCATTGACTACGTCAACCCCGAAGCCCCTTGGCCTCATCTGGACAAGCTTCGGGACCAACTACACGAGCGAGGCTTTGAACTTCGGGCACGCTTCCCCGTCTACCCCGACTATATCCTGCGCAAGAGCCACTATTTGCCCGAATCCTTGAGGGAACGGCTCCAACTTGAAGCAGACCCCGAGGGGTATATCAAGGGTTCCAGGTTCCAGGTTCCAAGTTTCAGGTCACCTGGAGATTTGACGCAGGGAGCGGAAAACCTCAAATCGGGAACCTGGAGACTGGAACAACCATGACCAGCCTGGAGAGTGTGCTCAATGCGGCCAGCATGAAAACGGCGCGAATCCTGGACCGCTCACTACAGGATCAGGACCTGTCCGAAGAGGAAGCGGTCGTTCTATTTTCGGCTACGGGAATCGATTTTCATGCTCTTCTCGCGACCGCTGATGAGCTGCGCCGGCAGGCGGTCGGCGATATGGTGACTTATGTAGTCAACCGCAATGTCAATTTCACGAATGTCTGTGTCAAGCGCTGCTCATTTTGTGCCTTCAGCCGAACTTACCGGAGCCGTCAGGGTTACTACCTCCCACTCGGGGAGATCCTGCGCCGAGTTCAAGAAGCGTGTCGCTATGGGGCCACGGAGGTGTGTATCCAGGCGGGTCTTCCACCCGGTATGGAAGGTGATCTCTACATCAAGATTTGTCGTGCTGTGAAAGAGGCCTTCCCGGAGATTCACGTGCACGCCTTTTCTCCCCAGGAGATCCTCTACGGATCTCAATGTGCCGGTATTCCCATCAATGAGTACTTGAGGGAGCTCAAAGCAGCGGGTATAGGGAGCCTGCCGGGAACCTCCGCTGAAATCCTTGATGACATGGTGCGAAGTCAAATCTCCCCAGGAAGGATCACTGCGGAGCAATGGGTTGAGGTCATCACAACAGCACATTCCCTGGGCATACCTACCACCTCGACCATCATGTATGGCCATCTCGAAACCCCGAGGCATTGTGTCCGGCACCTACTGCTCCTGCGGGACCTGCAGAGGCGAAGCGGCGGCTTCACCGAGTTTGTACCCTTGAGTTTTGTTCACACCGAGGCTCCAATGTATACGGATGGCCTGGTGAAGGGAGTGCGTCCGGGAGCCACCGGCACGGAAGTTCTCAAGATGCACGCCATCTCGCGGCTGGTACTCACTAGGGACATTCCCCACATTCAGGTTTCCTGGGTCAAGGAAGGTGTGAAGCTTTCTCAGGCATGCCTGGCTGCTGGCGCCAATGATCTTGGCGGGACACTGATCAACGAAAGCATTTCCACGGCTGCAGGGTCAGCTCACGGGCAGCTGCTTCCTCCTCGTGAGCTTCGCCGCTGCATTCGAGATGTGGGACGGCTTCCAGCCCAGCGATCCACCCTCTACCGAATCTTGCGGCGCTTTAACAGTGAAGAAAACGACCCTGCAGATCCACTCGATCGACTCAGCAGCGAGAAAAGGGCGGGCTTCGGTTCCTACCATGAGCTGATCCGGCAGAACCCATTTCCGTTTCAAAACCAGTAGGCCTGCTCCAGTCAGGACCTCTTGGAAATGCCAAAACCCGCCGATACCTACAAGACTAAACTCGAAATCCGAAACATCGGCCAGCTAAGACCCCATGGAGGTCGTGCGTTCCGGCTCGATCTTGTAGAGGACCCGCACCTCACCCGGTTGTGCATAGGGATACTTATCCGCATCCAGGTATTTCTTGGCCATCTTGTCTATATGCTCGACGGCGCCTTCTTCGGTGATCTCTACTACCTTCCCACGCACCTCAAGGTAACGATAGGGGTCCTCGGGGTCCATAATGGCAAGCGCCACCCGGGCGTCCCGCCGCATATTACGGTCTTTCTGGCGGTTACGCGCTGAATTGATCAGGATGTGGGAGCCGTCCGAATCGCACCACACTGGAGTTACCTGTGGACTTCCATCCGGCATCACAGTGGCCAAACTCGCGAAAGCACGCTTTTGAAATAAGTCCAGATACTCTTCCGGCAGTTTGCTCTCCGTCATGTTTCCTCCTAATGTCCTGTCCCAGGAATAAGTGCCCTTTTGTTGCGGGCGCGACCTCTGCTCGCAAGCCCCATCCGCAAAAGGATACCTATTCCTGGGGCAGGACACTAGTACACTGTCAGCATTGTTTTTATTAGTCAGAGGCAGAGCGTAAAAGCTCGTCTTGAGAGGCCTTGGTTCGATAACCTAGGAGGATCAAGATGAGCAAGAGATATGTGGTCCGACTTAGTGAGGAAGAACGCAAGGAGTTGCAGAGTCTGGTCAAGAAAGGGACAGTGAAGGCCTACCGGGTCAAGCACGCTAATATCCTGTTGAAGGCGGATGCCAACGGCCCTGGATGGACGGACGAGAAGATCGCAGAAGCGTTTGGGTGCCACTTCAATACAGTGGTGCAGGTTCGTCGGCGTTTGGTGGAAGAGGGACTGGAGCGGGCCTTGGGCCGCAAGAAGCAACAGCGACTCTCGCGAGAGAAGTCACTGGACGGAGAGCAAGAGGCGCAAATGATCGCACTCAGTTGCGGCCCGCCACCGGAAGGACGAGCCCGCTGGACGCTGCGACTGCTCAGCCAACGGCTGGTGGAGATGGAGATCGTGGAGACGATCAGCCACGAAACGGTGCGCCAGGCTTTAAAAAAACGTCCTCAAACCGCACTTGAGGAAGTGTTGGGTGATCCCGCCCCGGCAGAATGCGGACTTCGTGGCCCATATGGAAGACGTTCTGGAAGTTTACAAGCGTCCCTTGGATGGGAAATATCCGGTGGTGTGCATGGACGAGCAGCCGCAGCAGTTGATTGGAGAAACTCGCCAGCCGATCCCGCTCGGAGGGGGGGGCGGGTCGAGCGCTACGATTACGAATATGAGAGATGTGGGACGGCGGCCCTGGCGCAAAGTGAGCGTGCGCGAGCAGCGGACCAAGGTGGATTGGGCACGGGAGATTCAGCAGCTCCTGGAAGAGGATTTTCCAGATGCGGCCCGGGTCATCCTGGTGTGTGACAACCTCAACACGCACAAGGCGGGCTCGCTCTACGAGGCCTTTGAGCCTCAAAAAGCTCGCCGCTTGGCGGAGCGGCTCCGGATTCACTACACCCCCAAGCATGGCAGTTGGTTGAACGTGGCGGAAATCGAGCTGAGCGCGTTGAGCCGGCAATGCCTAGATCGTCGCATCCCAACTCGCCAGCAACTCACCCGCCACACCCAGGCGTGGTGGGAAGATCGCAATCGAATGCAAATCGGAGTAGATTGGCAGTTTAGGATCGAGGATGCTCGCGTCAAGCTCAAGCACCTCTACCCACAATATCTAAGTTGACAAGGTACTAGCCTGCATTTCTCATCACTGCTCGTCACGAAGCGGCGGAAGGGCCGACCTGACAAGGCGCGCGCCCGAGGCCCCCGCAGGCGTACTCGTGCAGTACGTCGAGGAGGCCGACGGAGCGAAACGCAGTCAGGACGGATGATTCCGCCGATGCAGTAGAGTGGTGATGAGAAATGCAGGCTAGGGATCACCCCAAAATTTTCCTTTTTCTCCCCTTCCCCACAGCCATCAAAAAGATGGCACTTTTCCCTTTGGCGTGAGGAGAAAAGAATTCGATGACATCATCATCATAAAAAGTAAGCCCGGTCGCTCCCAGCCGCTGGGCATAGGCACCCAAGTACACCTTCCCACCCAGGATGCCTGCCTCGAGTTGGACCGCCCGGTACCCTCGGTTCCCAAAACGCTCCAGTATGGGATTCAGGTCAGCTAAGAAAAAAATGTCTACACTGGCATCGGCGGGCAGCGCCTGTTCCAACCCCAGATAGCCTGCTTGGCGCCGGAAGTTTCCCTCCTTCAGGAGTTCAAGCTGGCACAGGTTGCTCCCTGCCTCGCGATGGAGAACATAAGCGCCATTCGGCAGCCCTTCGACAGCATTCACGATAAGATACCAATCACTAAGAGTTGCTCCCGTGGGTTCCAAGAAATCCGCCGGAATGCCCCGAGTCGACCGGTCCACCAGAGTGGAAAGTTCTTGCAGAGTCATCGATTTGTCTTCAAATTGTCGCGTGGATCCACGACCACGGATCACTTTTTCCAGGGAACGGGCCGACATTTCCTCTTCACAATAAGGCTCGAGGGGAAAGATCCGGTCCTCATTTACAGAGGGGACTTCCCGAGACATCGGCCCTCTCCATGCAGCTGCCTCCCGCGGCGCTGGAAGCAGGGTTGAAGCCTGCATTGCGCGCATTTCCGGATAGTCCACTTCCTCTCTGGAAAGAGGAACTGTCTGAAGCCGAAGTGGCTCAACCGGCGGAGAGGGCTCGTGCGACCGCGGCTGGCCCTGCCCTATTGCGACCATCGAAAGAACCACTTCCCGATCCGTATCGAGGTCCAGGAGGCGGCTGATATCCTCATCTACAAATCCTAAGAGCAGGCGGGCGGGCAGCCCGAGTGCGGTCGACATCGCCAGCAGGTTGGCCAAAAGCGTGCCGTTATCCCAACCAAAATGACGGTAGGTGCGCGCTCGATATTTCCAAGCATTGCGCCAATAGGTTCCGGTAGAAATGATCACAAAGGGAGCATGGATCAGGGAAGGTTCTTCACCACTGGCGCCCAGCAGCACCCCACAATAGTCCGCTTGACGAAGACGCCGCAGCGCAAAGTCCCCTGGGTTGAAGTGATACACGCCCGCTGACAAACCTGGCAGATCACCGCAGACAACATACTGCTCTACCTCATAAAGCGCTCCTGTGCAGGATGCGGCCCGAAAAAGAATTTCGCCCCCGGGGTAACTTCTACGCTTGGTGATGCCTCCCGAAAAGTAAAGAAGGCGAGCCAGGGCCTCTAGATCCGGCAGCTGTTCGCCCCCACCGTCATCAGCCCATGAGGAAATAGCGGAAAGCGCAGCAATCTGCGACTGCTCCCACTCCCGAGGCAGAGGCATCGGCTCCAGGTCCGGATAGATCTTGAAGGGCAGAGGCCGATTAGACCAGTCAAGCGGGTGTGCCCCTTGACGCACACTCCAAGAGGAATGCTTGGTTTTGCTGTGGTAATCGCTGGCGATCTCAGTATTTCTGTTGTTCACCGAAACAAGTCTCGCTCCGATGGCCGAATCATCTCTCGACCGGCACCTTCTATCTCATGGTAGTTGAAGCCACGAACCAGAGCTATAGGAACCTTCAGCGTTTTGCCCATCACCAGCTCGGCAGCTGAGGCCAACTCGTCGGCACTGGCGATGAGGCTTGCTTCGAGTTGCTTTCCATAGGAGTCCCGCTGGCCCCGATAGTCCAGGAATGGGCTCAGTCCCGCCACCCCCAGAGCGACGTTTACGATACCCTTGCGCCAGGGGCGGCCCATGGTATCGGAGACAATCACTCCCAAAGGCACACCAAAGGCTCGCTGCAGGCTTTCCCTTATCTTCGCTGCCGAGCAGTCGGGATCTTTCGGCAGGAGTGTCACCACTCCAGGTGGCACGTTGGAGGCATCCACTCCGGCATTAGCACATACAAAGCCATGTTCGGTTTCCGCGAGGAGAACACCTCTTTCCATTCGCACGATTCGGCGCGCCTCACTGAGAACGACCTCAACACGACGCGGGTCTTTCCCATAAGCTTCCGCCCAGGCTCTAGCCCGCTGTGAAGGACTACTCTGATCCAGCCGAACCATTCTCCCCTCTGCCTTGGACACAACTTTCTGAGCCACCACAAAAATATCCCTTTCCTGGATCTTGAAGTGGGCACTGCGGACAAGTCGTACAATCAACTGGCCCAAATCGTCGCCCTCAACAACCTCCGGCAATCCAGCGAGTCCGATCACACGAATTTCGGGAAATCGCATGAATCCTATGCTCCTCGCTCCTCAAGCCGCTGAATCAAACCCATCTCGCTGATGAGCTGGGACGTAGACGTGCTCCGGTCTAACTCCCACAAACACAGGAGATCAGCGGCTTCGTCCAGATCCAGGGCCATTCTGGAATTCTGAACCACAACCAGCCTGACGCCAGTTGAATCCGCTTCCTTCTTGTGAAGTACAAGGCTACCCGCTCCGAATCGTGCACGGATGGCGCTGGGAGGAACCCGAAGAAGCCCATTTGTACCTCTCCCGTCTCGGGAAGGAACCAGGACTGCTTGCGGCGAAGCCAGCTCCATACGAAGCAGACAGTCGACGTCCTCAGCCTGAAGCAGGGGTATGTCCCCCGCCACGCACAGAACAGCTTCAAATCCCTGCTGCCCCAGCAGGTCGGTGGCCCTGTCGACGGAACAGGCCTGGGAGACTTGTTCACTTTCGGCAATGATGTCCCAACCCTGAGCGATCGCATATCTAAGCACTGCCCGATCACGGGCAACTACCACAATACGATCAGGCTCTCGGGAGGCTGCCAGTGCACTGCCCACCTCTTTCAACATGGTCCAGGCCAACTTGCTTCGCTCCCTCGCGGAGAGGAGCGAAGCCAAACGCCGTTTGGCATTTGCAGGATCCTTTACCGGCACCAAAACTGCTTTCACATCAACTCCAAGACGCGGCGGGCAAGTGATCGTTTCTCATCCAGATTCGTCATGACCGTATCGCTTAAGACGACCTGCATTCCGAGCGATCCGATCTCCTTTTGCAGGTGGGAATCCCGTTTATCGAGGACGAAAACATCCACTATGCCCTGGTAGATTTGTGCCACACCATGGGCCGAGACAGGGAACCCCTGCTCCCGCAACATCTTAGCAGCCGGACCCCTAAGTACCCGAGCACCGACAATGGGCGTAACGGCGATAACCGGAGCCCCTGCCGACTGCAAAAAACTCCTGAGACCGGGCACAGCCAATATGGGCCCGATACTGATAAAGGGATTGCTGGGACAGACCAGGATTGCCTTCGCTCCCAAAATCGACTCCTTCACCTGAGGCGAGGGCTGGGCTTGCTCGATGTTGGAATAATAAAGTTTCCGCACTGCGGGGCAGCTCCCGTGCCGAACCAGGTACTCCTGAAGATGCAAGTCACCTCCATCCGTAACGATGCGAGTAGGAACATACGCATCCGTCATAGGGAAAAGCCGGCTGCGAATACCAAAAGCAGTGCAGATTTTTCCGGTCACCTCAGAGAGAGTCAGACCCTTATCGAGCAGTTGGGTGCGAAGAAGATGCGTAGCCATATCACGGTCACCTATTCGAAACCAGGTTTCGCACCCGAAGCGCTTCAGCTCGCCCAGACAATCGAACGTGTCTTCCTCAATGCCCCAACCCGTCTTTGGGTTTACCCGTCCAGCCAGAGTGTAAGCGATCGTGTCCAGATCGGGGCAGACACGAAGACCGAACCAATCAAAGTCGTCGCCGGTGTTACCGATGATGGTAATCTCTTCTGGAGGCAAGAGATGGGAAAGCCCGGTCAGTAGCTTCGCTCCCCCCACTCCTCCGCTGAGGACGGTAATCATCAGTGCCTCCGATTACTCCGCTTTGTCTCCCTGCCCTTTTCTCTGCCTAGGTACTCACTTCCATAAATACGATGACGTTTGTTGGGAGCGCGACCCAGACCAGATCGAGGCGCAACGACGAATCGATGTCGAGACACTCGTGTCGAGACATCGGCGCGGAGGAGCAACAAAGAGATGGGCTCGTCCCGCCCCAACCCTTTGGGCGGATGGGGGTTGCGGGCGATCTCTTGGTCGTTCGTCGTCGACGATGCCCCTGCATCGCCTCCTCCTCTCTTCGCGACCTCTCCTCGCAAGCCCCATCCGCATACGTTACCGTATTTATGAAAGGGAGTACTAAGGAGTCTGCAGGCCCACCATGCGATAGCGTGATGAATCGATTCCGTAGCGGCGATTGATATCAACCGCCAGTGCAGTCATGGGCTCTAATACTCGTGCCTGTCGAAGCGGGCCAGCGTCGATCGCGCGCAGGCCCGTGATGCGGGCCGCAACTTCCATGACACGTACCCTCGCTCCGCGAGAATCACCGCAAATGAACACGTCACAATCCAGGCTGATCTCCAGATTCGCCAAAACATTGGCTGAAATTGTCTTGAATGCGGCCACCAGAGGAATCCCCTCGGGCAGATACTTGGCCAGATGCTCGCTTCCTGAACCCTCCTCCAGGTTCAACAATCCAACCGATCCGGCGCCAAATGTGAGAGGAACCGTGACGTCCACGAGAACCGCTCCATTCCGGAAAGCCTCTCTATGGCTCTGAATCAGGCTGGCCGCGTCTGGAAAGGGCGCGGCAAGAAAAACCAGATCTGAGGAGGCAATCACTACCGCATTCTCATCACCCGTAAAGGATCCGCTTTCTAACTGCGCGGAAAGTTCGAGGGATTTTTTACGTCCTTTTTCCGCCGATCGCGAGCCGATTGCTACCGGAAAGCCAGCCCTGGCGAGGCGAAGCCCCAAGCCAGTACCCTGACGTCCTGTTCCGCCGAGAATCCCTAACCTCACTTCTGATAGCCTCGAGAGAAGCCGGAGACCACTCCCACACCGGCTTCAATAGTTTGCTATAGTCGAACGGGATGATTCCTCTTTAATACTTTATCTATTTCATGAGGGTTATTGCTAATCTGAGGAGTGCAGCGCCGGGACCTACAATTGATCTGACCCCATACAAATGAATCGGGTTTCAGCATTTTTACAGGATAAGATCGTATTCGTTACGGGGGCCACCGGATTTTTGGGGCAGGCGATCGTGGAGAAAATCCTGTGGTCCGCTCCGGGTGTCAGGCGCATCTACCTTTTGATTCGACCCAAGCCCCAGTTCGGCGGTGGAGTTTGGTCAGCGACGGAGCGTCTGCAACGAGAAATCTTTCCATCTACGGTTTTCGAGCGACTTCGAGAAGCACGCCGAGACGATTGGCAGTATTTTCTACAAGAAAAGCTATTTGCCGTAGCGGGGGATGCCGCTCAAGAACACTTAGGCGTGGATGCGCAAAGCTACTCTCGCCTTTGTAAGGAAACTGACCTCGTCATCAACAGCGCTGCCCTGGTCTCCTTCGACGCTCCTCTGGACGAGGCCCTGGCACAGAATGTGTTCAGCGCGCGCCGGGTAGCGGAATTCTCCAACCAGTGCGGCAAGGCGGTGTTGCTTCACGTCTCCACCGCCTACGTAAGCGGCGACATCGACGGAGCTGTCCCGGAGACAGCTTATCACCTGGCTTCTGGCGGAGAGAACGCTGAGCCGTTCCCCAATCGAAAATTCACAAACGTTCACGCCGACATTGAGCACATGGAACAAATCATTCGCCGCGTCGAACAGGAAGCCCTCAGCCCGGAATTGGATCGCGAGTTGAAAAGGGCTCTTCTTCAACACTTCCGCAAGTCTCCGGGCGGCAGAAACGTGCGGCGCAGAGAAAAGATTGAGAAGCTTCGCAAAAAGTGGATCAAGAACAGACTGAAGGAAGAAGGGATGCAATGGGCTCGCCAGCGAGGTTGGAACGATACTTACACTTACACCAAAGCAATTGCCGAGCAGCTGATTGTGTCGTTTCGGCGGCAGGCACCCACTGTGATCCTCCGGCCCTCTATCATTGAGAGCAGTTTGGCGGAACCTAATCCTGGCTGGTTAGACGGATTACGCATGGCCGATCCTTTGATTGCCGCCATCGGAAAGGGTCGACTCCGATCCTTACCTCTCAATCCGGAGATCACTATCGATCTTGTGCCGGTAGACCTGGTTGTGAACGCACTGTTGGCATCCATCCCAGAGACCAGCCAGGAGGGAGGCCTTAAGATTTATCAGGTGGCTACTGGCTCACAGAACCCCATCACATTGGGCCAACTTTATCGCCTGATTCACCGCTATTTCACGAAGAATCCTCTCAGGGACAAGGCCGGCAATCCGATTCGCGTCAAACGGGTAAGGTTTCCCAACCCAACCCAGTTTCGAATTCAGCACCGCTTGAAGGCTGTGCCACTCGACACCGCCGAAAAAACCCTGGAGAAGTGGCCTGGCCTGGCCACGGAGAAATTCAAACGCAAGCTCTCCGCAACCCGAGCGGCGCACCAAAGGCTTTACTATTACGGAGAAATCTACCAGCCCTATCTCAACCTCGACTGCCGTTTTGAGGTTCACAATACTCTTCGCTTGTTCGGATCGCTTTCCGAAGAAGAAAAAAAGCTCTTCAACTTCGACGTCACTCAGCTCAACTGGCGACACTACATCCAGAATGTACACATTCCAGGCATCAAGAAATACCTGATGAAAATGGAAGGAGAGGACTTTCAGGAATCGAGTGAAGCCTCCCCTCAAGACCGGGCGCCTGCCTCGACGATCCCCGAACTTTTGAGCCAAACTGCAGCTCGACTTCCTCTTAAAACTGCGCTGCAAATCAAGAGAGACGGTCGTTGGGACCGTTTCACCTACCAGGATGTCGAAACCAAGGCTGGCGAGATCGTTGATCGTTTTCGTCGCTTGGCATTTCAAAAAGGAGATCGGGTGATCCTTTACTCGGAAAACCAGCCGGAATGGGGGATCGCCTATCTAGGAGCGATTGGACTGGGCCTGATTGTGGTGCCTCTGGATTCTCAGACCTCCCGGCGTGAAGTCTGGTCAGTGGTTCGTTTCACCGAAGCCTGCGCCATCCTCGCCTCGGAAAACTGCTTCAAGAATTTTAGTGAGGAGATTTTAGAGGAAAACGAGCGATCTGAAGCACCCGTGAAACTCCTTAACGTGAATCAGTTCTGTGCTCCCTTTTCAGTGGCCGAGTATCCGCTCAGCACCCTGCAGAAAGAGGACTTTGGAGGGGACCGAAGACTCCCCGAGGCCACTGAAATTGAGCCCGATGATGTGATTTCTATCCTCTTTACCACTGGCACTGCAGTAGATCCAAAGGGTGCCATGCACACCCATCGCAATTTTCTCAGCAACCTGTTTGGGGTCAACCGCTACTTACCCATTTATGAAACGGACAACATGCTTTCCGTTCTTCCTCTCTACCACGCTTTAGAGTTCACCTGCAGTTTCCTGATGGCGATTTACGGCGGGGCCACAATCACTTTCGTCCGATCGCTGAAGCCGCGCGTGATCCTTGAAAACATGCGTGAGACAGGCACTACCTGCTTGCTAGGGGTTCCCACCCTCTATAACCTGATCCGCGAGGACATCGAGCGGCGCATCTCACGTACTTCCCACTCCACACTTCGATCGAATTTAATGGCTACCTCCAAGCAGCTGAGCAGATCGGTGGAACGCGCCGTGGGAAAGAACATCGGCCGACGGGTATTTGCGAAAGTCCACCAGGAATTTGGGGGCAAGATTCGTGTTTTCGTCAGCGGTGGTTCCGGTCTGGGGGATCAGCTCTATGAAGACTTCAAGGCCCTCGGAATGCCCATCTATGAGGGCTATGGATTGACCGAAACGGCGCCCGTGCTTACCGTTAACCCCTTCAGCCTGAGCCGCAAAGGCTCAGCCGGAAAGGCACTTCCCGGGGTAAAACTCAGGATTTCTCACCCTGACAAAGATGGCATTGGAGAGATCGTTGCTCGCACTCCCAGTTTAATGTTGGGGTACTACAAGAACCCTGCCGCCACTGCACGCGCAACCGAAGACGGGTGGTTTCATACTGGAGACCTTGGTTGGCTCGACGAAGATGGCTACCTGTATATCACCGGAAGAATCAAGGACGTCATAGTCACAGGGGCAGGGAAAAATGTCTACCCAGCCGATCTGGAGATGATTTACAAAGAAATCCCTCACATTAAGGAACTCTGCGTTCTTGGCATCAAGAACCAGCTGACCGAGGACGTTCACGCAGTCATCATCGCAGACAGACAGGCGCTGGATAATGTTGAGCCTGTCGAAGTGAACAAGACCATTCAGCAGCGCATCCAGGAGCTGGGCAGACAGGTTCCAAGCTATCAACGCCTGCAGTTCCTGCACTTCTGGCCAGGGCCACTTCCACGTAAGGAATCAGACGAGGTCGACCGGAAAAGCATTCGCCGGCAGCTTCTCGAAGATCTGACGGCACGGCGCACTCCAACAGCGGCAATTTCCACCCGAAGTTCGGGCAGAAAAGCGAGCCGCGAGGAGGAAGTACTCGAGGGACTGAGCCGCTTATCGAGAATTCCCCTTCAGGAGATCACGGGGGATAGCAACCTGTACACGGACCTTGGATTCGATTCCCTGATGGCCATACAGCTACTCCTGTTCTTGGAGAACAGGTTCGCAGTATCCATTCCTGACGCGCAAGCAGCCAGGATTCAGTCCGTAGCAGAAGTACTCACAGCTTTGGCCTCCCTAAAGCAGGAGCAGACATCGGCTAAGAAATTCAGAAAAACGGAGCCGCTGAACTTGGCTTTGCCCTATTTGCAACGCTCCCCAATGAGCCGATGGCTTCTGGGTCTCTCCTTTCGCGGCCTGCGGAAACTTTACAAGACCTACTTCCGTCTCGAACTTCACAACTCCGGGAATCTTCCCCAGGGTGTCCCCTATGTTCTGGCAGCGAACCACAGCAGCCATCTGGATACGGGAGCAATCATCTCCGCTGTGGGTACCACCTGGGGCATCAGGGAGGCGCAAAGACTGCACGTTCTCGGCGCCAGTGACTATTTTTTTGATACTCCCGTCAAGCGCTGGCTCTTTACCACTCTCCTCAACGTAGTCCCCATTGAACGTGAGGAAACCTCACTGGGAGGATTTCGTACCGTAGGAAATATCCTCTCGGCCGGCGAAGCAGTTCTCATCTTTCCCGAGGGCACTCGGTCCAGAACGGGGCAAATCCAGTCTTTTAGACCTGGTCTTGGCTTGATCGCGTGTGAATTGAGAGTGCCCATTGTCCCCGCATACATCGAAGGGACCTTCGAGGCTCTGCCCGCGGGGAAAAACCTGCCTGCGCCCGGGCACCTCAAGGTAAGTTTTGGTTCACCGATCGGCATCGATCCCTACCTTTCCAGCCAAACCCAGCTTCCCCGCGATGAACTGTACCGAAAGATCACCGACGACGTGCGCCAGGCCATCGAGCAGCTCCGGAATACCGCGGATTACGCAGATTAAAACGGATTGACGCAGATCAATATCTGCGAACATCCGTGACGATCCGTGTTCTCCAGGAGTTTATTGGACTTTCCCGCTTGCCTGCCTGAGGAGATCCGGACTGATGTTGCCGCCGCTCAAAACGAGAACGGTCCTGGAGAGAGGAATCTTGCCCTCAAGAACAGCAGCCAGCCCGACTGCTCCGGAAGGTTCTACCACAAGCTTTTCCTCTATTAGGAAGTGCGAAACGGCGCGCAGTATTGACTCTTCCTCTACAACCTCGACCGCATCCACATAATCCCTGATCATGGGAAAGGTAACCTCTCCCGGGCGGGTGACTTGCAGACCATCGGCCATGGTTTGCGCCTTATCGATAGAAACGATCTTTCTCGCCTGAAAAGACAAGTAGGCGGCATTGGAGCCGCGCGGCTGGATTCCCCACATTCGCGCTTCCGGCTTTCGGGTTTTGGCTGCAAACGAAACTCCACTAATCAAACCTCCGCCGCTAATTGGTATGACGATATTCTCGACCTCAGGGAAATGCTCCAGGATCTCTAAAGTGATCGTGCCATTACCTGCCACCACTGAAAGATGGTCGTAGGGATGGATGGGTGATCTTCCTTCCGATTCCTGAATCTCGGCCACTTTTTCTTCACGCGCTTCAAAGCGATTTTCGCAAAAGACAACTTTTGCACCCATTTTTCGGGTTCGCTCAACCTTGGAGGGGCTGGAGGATTCCATCATCACAACCGTTGCCGAAACTCCCAGCCGCTTCGAAGCGTAGGCCACTCCCTGGGCAAAGTTGCCGGAACTGGAGGTAACCACACCCCCTTTCCTTTCAGAGACGGACAGCTGAGCAATCTGATTAAAGGCCGCACGAATCTTAAAGGATCCTGTTACCTGAAGGTTTTCCGTTTTGAAATAGAGCTCAGTATGGAAGGCTGATTGAAGCAGCGGCGTTTCCTTGATCACCCCGCTCAGCCGCTCCCGAGCTGCCAATACCTGCTGGATGTTCACCTGAAACTCATCTCCCCTGCTCCCATCTTACTGCAAAGATCATTTGATTGGACGGATCTCGGCTGAGATAGACCTACTCCGTGATAAAGTAAGATGTGACTCCGTGCGGCCAGTCGGGGTAAATCATTTTTTGGTACCACGCCCCTAGCCTGCATTTCTCATCACCGCTCGTCACGAGACACTCGTGTCACGCGGCGGAAGGGTCGGCCTGACAAGGCGCGCGACCGAGGCCCCCGCAGGCGTACTCGTGCAGTACGTCGAGGAGGCCGAAGAAGAGCAACGCAGTCAGGACGGATCATCTCTTCACTTCGCTCAGGTGAAGGCGACGCCGATGCAGTAGAGAGGTGATGAGAAATGCAGGTCAGGATTTGGAGTGGGTCGCCTTTTCCGGTAAAATCCTTGAATAGGTTCTCAAACGGCAGGCAGCCTTGGAGGCGCAGTTAGGGAGCTTCCCATGAAAGAAGTCACCGTAGGTATCGGGGGAGGTGCAGGCGATGGCCTGGACAAGAGCGGCAACACCATTGCAAAGATCGCCGGACGCTCAGGGCTTCACGTGTACGCCTACAACAGCTATCAGTCGATTATCCGAGGAGGGCACATCTGGCTCCGCATCCGCATCGGTGAACAGAAGCCGTACTCTCATGGAGATCGGCTCAACGCCCTCATCGCCCTGAACCAAGACAGCATCGAGCGGCATGCCCCTGAAGTCGAATCGGGGGGCGCAATTCTCTACAACTCCGACAAGTTCAAATGCGACCCTAAGCTGATCAAAGATAACGTTCTCCCTGCACCCCTGCCCGTGACAGAAATCACCAAACCTCTGGGCAAGTTCCCTCCTATCACGCAGAACACCGTTGCTGCGGGCAGTCTTCTCTACCTGTTGGGCCTTGATTTCGACGTCATGGCCGAAGTTTTAGCCGATACGTTCCGTCACAAAGGCGAGAAGGTTGTGGAGCAGAACATAGCGGTGGCCCGGGCGGCTTACGAGTATGCCAAGGAACATTTTGTGCCCTTGGGCTACGAGTGGAATATGACCAAGGTGCGAAGGCCTTTCGTAACCGGGAACGAGGCCTTCGCGCTGGGAGCCGTTGCCGCAGGGTGCAAGTTTTACTCGGCTTATCCCATGACTCCGGCTTCTTCCCTGCTGCATTGGATGTCGAGTCACGGAGAAAAATGCAGCCTCGTGGTCAAACAGTGCGAAGATGAACTGGCGGTAGCGAATATGGCCATCGGCGCTGGCCACGCCGGCATCAGGGCGATGTGTGCCACCTCAGGGGGAGGGTTTTCCTTGATGACCGAAGCGGTCGGGATGGCGGGAATGATCGAAGCCCCGGTCGTGTTCATCAACGTGCAGCGGGGAGGACCCTCAACGGGCATTCCTACCAAGACGGAACAAGCCGACCTGAATCAGGTCTATGGGGCCTCTCAGGGAGACTATCCGCGTGTCATCATCGCACCTACCGACACTGTGGATTGCTACTACACGGCCGTGGAAGCCTTCAATTTGGCTGAGAAGTATCAAATGCCGATATTAATCATCTCCGATCTCCTTCTCTCCGAACATCCTGAAACCATCGAACGGGAAGCGCTCAAACCAGACGTCCCGATCGAGAGAGGGCAACTGGTTGAGGAATGGCCCGCAGTCAATGGCCCTTTCAAGCGATACAAGATGACCAAGTCAGGCATATCCCCACGTGCCTTGCCTGGCACTGCCAATACCGTGTATGTAGCCGCCACCGACGATCACGATGAGGAAGGGATCTTGATCAGCGACATGTTTACGAGCCCACCCATGCGTCGTAAGATCCAGGAAAAGCGCATGCGCAAGACCGAGCTGGTCCGACAGGAATTGGCCCCTCCGGAAACCTATGGGCCGAAAGATGCAGAGGTGACTCTGATCGGCTGGGGTTCCTCAAAAGGCGTCATCCGGGAGGCTGTGGACCAACTGAACAGCACCGGGGTCAGCACCAACCAACTGCAGGTGAAGTACCTCCATCCTTTCCAGACCGAAGAGATCAAATCAATTCTCACCAAGGCCGGCAAAACCTACTGCGTGGAAGTGAATTACTCAGGTCAGTTCACCCGACACCTGCGCGCAGAAACCGGTCTCTCGGTAGACGGTCTCGTACTCAGGTACGATGGAGAGCCTCTAGAACCCAACTACATTGTTTCCAAGGTCCGGAGCCTGCTCGCGGGTGAGCAGGTATCTCTTGACCTGACCCAGGAAGAAGCCCGTGAAATGGCCTATCATTTCATTCGTACACACTTAAGCGCTGCCGTCCGACCGGGAGCAATAGTCAGAAATGAAGAAAATGGATACGCCGAGCCTGTTTGGGAGATTGAGATTATTTCCAGGGAAACAGAGGAGGCACAGGGCGGCCTCATCATCGGAGTGGAAACCGGTGCCACCTATTCCTGGCAGCCCCATTTGAAAGGAGAAATAGTAAGTGGCGACCGTAATTGAACTTCCCATAGACACCTACGTAGGCCCCGTCGACCCGGACTGGTGTCCCGCATGCGGAGATTTCGGGGTTCTGAAGAGCCTGAAAATGGCCGCGGGCAAGCTGGGCATTGAGCCCAAGGATCTTCTTGTGGTGTCCGGAATAGGCTGCTCTTCAAATCTCCCGGGTTTTATCCACGCTTACGGTGTTCACAGCCTGCATGGGAGATCAGTACCCGTTGCCACTGGAGTGAAATTCGCGAACCACGACTTGCACGTGGTCATCACGGGTGGGGACGGTGATGGCTATGGCATCGGCGTCGGCCATTTTATTCATGCCATGAGACGCAATCTCGACCTCACGTACGTGGTGATGAACAATCAGGTGTACGGCCTGACCACAGGGCAGGCTTCCCCCACCACCGCCAAGGAACATCAAACCAAGTCCACCCCTCGAGGTAATGTAGAGTTGCCGATCAACCCCATAGCGCTTGCCTTGGTTTCGGGTGCCACCTATATCTCCCGCGCCTTCTCTGGAAAACCCGCCCACATGGCCGACATGATCTCGGGCGGGATCGCCCATAAAGGCTTCTCACTGGTGGACGTCTTCAGTCCCTGTGTCACCTACAACCACATCAACACTTACCCCTGGTTCAAGAAAAGAGTTTACAAGCTCGAGGATGAGGCCGGCTACGATCCTCTGGACATGGAGGCAGCCTTCCGCAAGTCCTTCGAATGGGGAGACCGCATCCCACTGGGACTCTTCTACAGAGATGACCAGCCTACCTACGAAGACAGCGAGCCCGCCCTGCAGAAGGGCCCCTTGGTAAAACAGCCGCTGGGAATCGACAAGGCTCTGTTTGACGAACTGATCGAGGAGATGATCTGACCTGCTTCGTTCTTCCGGCCCGCATTTCTCACACCGGGTCGTAGCGAAGACACTCGTGTCGAGGCACTTGTGTCAAACGCCGGAAGGGCCGGCTGGACAAGGCGTTGCGAGTGTGGGAGGCACCTCAGGTGCCGAACTGCCGGGAAGCTTGCTCCTTCGGAGCCTGAGGCTCCTCCCACATTCGAGGAGGCCGACGGAGCACAACGAATCGGAAGGTAGTCCCCTCCTGCGGAGGGGTGCCGCGAAGCGGCGGGGTGGGTCCGGCGTTGCAGTAGAGGTGGTGTGAGAAATGCAGGTCAGAACAAAGAAGCCACAAAAAATAGCCAATTGCTGCGATTCCCCTGCCGCTGTTTTTCCTCTACAATTGGCGCTTGCCAGACAAAACCGGAGAGGTGCTGGAGTGGTTGAACAGGGCTGCCTGCTAAGCAGTTACTCGGGGGAACCTGGGTCGGGGGTTCGAATCCCCCCCTCTCCGCCACGATCAGGCCCATCGGAACAAGATAGACACTTTATCTTCGTGGAGGTGTCCGAATGATCAGGTATCGGTTCCTATTCCTCATTGGCTTCCTGCTCTCAGCCTTTTCTGTGGGAATCTACGGTCAAGTCAATAAGCTGACCAGAATGGATTCCTTCTCGCAGGAATCCATTCTGATCGATTTCGAGGGGCACACCGACGGCGCCCGGGCCCGCACTCTCTTTTCCGCCTGGGGCACTGTTTTCTTTGCCGGCGCCTCAACCCAACCGATAATCCGGTATTTACCGCCTGGGAACATCTTCTTTACAGATGGCCCGTTTCACGTCCTCCGCAACGAGGTGAGGGCAGGTTCGCCATCCAATGGGCCCTTGATCATCGACTTCAGATATCCCGTTCGGCGTGCCGGTTTCCAATTGGAAAATGGGACGGGAAACACCAAAGCGATTATCAAGGCTTTTGATGCTCTCGGGAACACCCTCGGAACGGTGGAGCAGGACGGCCTTGAGGGAGAACCTTTCGTGGGGATTGAGGAGGTAACGGCCAATCCGGGGATCTTCAAGCTGACGGTGGACTACGGCAACGGAGGCCCTGACGAACAGATCGATGACCTCATAATCGATTACGAGTCCAGACCCGCTTTCACTACCTACCTGGCTCAGATTGCGGACGGTCCCCTTCCTTCCGGGGCTCTCCAAACCACCATCATCGTCAGCAATCTGACCAACACCACGGCACGAGGCGAACTCAGGCTGATTGACGACGGGGCCTTGCCCTTGTCCTTTGAAATGAACGGCATCCCGGGCAGCACGTTCGACCTGGTCATACCACCTTTTAGTTCAAGAAGCTTCACCAGTGGCGGGAACACCCTTCCTCCTACTCCAGGCTATGCCTGCATCCAGTCCACCGTGCCAGTGGAGGGCACCGCGATTTTTCGGGTCCTCGACGCGCAGGGGAACGTCACTTCCGAAGCGGGCGTAGGGGCAAGCGCAGGCAGGATGACAGTGGTTGGAGCGGTGCAGAGGTTCGCCAGCGGCAATTTCAACAGCGGAAGTAGCAGTTGTGAACACCTCCGACCAGAACACCACGGGGAAAATCCGCCTGTACGACCCGTCGGGAACACTGGTCGCCACAAACTTGGACGGCCTGAACCTCGGCCCCGGAAAACACGTGGCGAAGTTTCTCCATGAGTTGTTTCCCGGCGTGTCAGAGGATTTCGAGGGAACAGTTGTCGTGATCGCCGATCAGCCCTTGGCCCTGGTTGTGCTCCGTACCATTGCCGGGGGACTGGTCATTTCCAGCTTGCCAGCGGGGAGCACCCAGCAGTAACTCCTGGTTTGCCGAATCTCGTGAAAGCATCCGCAAGCCGTTTCTCCAAGTCATCCTCAGCCACCAGAACCAGGCCCGCCGCTAACCACACTGCAGAAGAGCTCGGCAGGAAGAGGGTATCCACCAGACGTGCTTTCGATGTCGTGGTGGTGGGCGGAGGAGCGATTGGCTGCACAACTGCGTACTTCCTAAATGAAGAGGGTCTCAAGGTAGCTCTGGTGGATAGAGGAAGGATAGGGCGAGAAGCGTCCTGGGCATCCGCAGGGATGATTGGTCCCGTTTCTTGTCCCGATCGGGATCCCTGGTTTCTGCAGGCAGCAACTCTTTCCAGGGGGCTCTATGATGAACTCAACGAGAAACTCCATGAAGAAACCGGCGCTCGGGTTGACTACGGCGGTCAAGGCGAGCTGGTCATCGCTTTCAACGACTCCGAAGCTGAAAGAATGAAGGCCAGGGCGGAGACTCAGGCTTCGGATGGGGTTCCCATGGCGGTTCTCACCGGGGAAGAAGTCCGAAAACAGGAACCGGCCCTCCCGGAGCAGGTCGTGGCGGCAATTTGGCAGCCGGAGAGCCGCTTTCTTGATGCCCGCAACTACACAAGAACCGTGGCCCGGGCTGCCTGTCTGAAGGGCGTGAGCATCCATGAGGGCTGGCCCGTCAACGGCATGCTTTGGGAAGGAAATCAGGTCGTCGGAGTCCGATCGGGTACAGAAGTACTGAGCGCCGATACCGTGATTAATGCAGCGGGCGCCTGGGCCGGGCAGCTGGATCCCGGATTGACTTTACCTATTTTCCCCGACCACGGGCAGATCCTTTCCCTCGAGGGACCCTCATGCGGGCTCCGTCACACCATCTCCCGTTGGGAAAGGGACGGCTACATTACCCAAAGATCAGATGGCAGGGTGATCGTGGGAGCCACTCACGACGACTGGGGCTTTCAGAAAAAAATTACCCCGGAGGGATTACGATATCTTCACGCTGTGGTTCGTAACCTCCTTCCCGACTTAGTGGATCAGCCCGTACTGGAGATCTGGTCCGGACTCAGGCCGGGCACTCCGGATGGTTTGGCCGTCCTTGGTCCGGATCCGCGGGTAAAGGAAGGTTATCTCTGGGCCGCAGGGCATTCCAGCTACGGGATGACGCAGACACCTGCAACCGCAAAAGTGCTGGCCGACCTGGTCTTGGGGCGCACTCCGAGTATTTCGACCGTACAGCTTCGCGTGGAGCGCTTTTTGGACAAACCTCGCAGCCCGGATTATGCATAAGTACCGCCTTCTCAACGTCACGATCTGCTTATTGCTCTGTACTGTCTTTTTAAGGGCCCGGGACGGCAGCACGCGGCAGAACTGGCCCCACTACGGAGGCTCTTACCAGTTCTGGCGCTACAGTGCTCTCGACCAGATCAACCGATCCAACATCAAGAAACTCGTCCCCGCCTGGGCCTTCCAAACAGGCGATGTTGACGGGGGGTTTACAGGCAACCCCCATTGTGGTCGACGGAGTCATGTACCTTTCCTCTTCCCGCAACCGCGTCTTCGCCATCGATGCAGAAACGGGGACTGAGTTGTGGCACTACTATTACCAGAATCCACGGCAGGTCGGCATCATTTACAGCCCCTGGAATCGTGGCGTCGGCGTTGCGCAGGGCCTGGTTTTCATGGGCACCCTGGACAATCATGTCGTTGCCCTGGACCAGAAAACCGGTCGTGAACTGTGGAAAGTTAACGTGGAGGACCTGCAGCAGTGTGGTTGCAATATTACCGGAGCCCCACTGGTGGTCAAGGATAAGGTTATCGTTGGCGTGACCGGCGGCGACTCAGCTCACCGAGGCTATCTAACCGCCTTTCACACTGCCACGGGACGACTGGCCTGGCGCTTTTACACCATACCCGGGCCAGGAGAGGAAGGTCACGAAACATGGGAAGGTGAAAGCTGGAAATACGGCGGCGGCGCAACCTGGATGACAGGTTCTTACGACCCACAACTGAATCTTGTCTATTGGGGGGGGGGGCGACAATGGAATCAAGGAGCTCTCTCCCCGAGGACCGGCTGGTATTACACCACCGGGATCGAGTGGTGTCAGGAAGTCATGGCACAGGAAGAAGAGCCCAGGGAGGGGTTCAATTTCTTTGGTGGAGTCTTTCAATTGAAGCATCCCCCTTCGGGGAAAGCTTACGGACACTTGGACGCCTACGATCCGGTGACCGGAAAGAGATTCTGGACTTACTCCTCCAAATATCCGCTGCTCGCCTCTGTCCTTGCTACCGCAGGGGATTTGATTTTCACAGGAGATGCCGACGGTTACTATTTTGCCCTGGACGCATATACCGGAGAGAAGCTTTGGAGTTTCCAGACAGGATCGGGGCACCGCGGGTCGTCCATTAGCTATGAGGTAAATGGGCTGCAATACATCGCCACGCCCTCGGGTTGGGGGTCGGCCGTAGCCGGCATCATGCCTCAGCTTTGGCCAGAGTCTGAGCAGTTCCGGGCTGGCTCGACTCTCTTTGTCTTTGCGCTTCACACGGAGAACCGGTGATCTGGCTGCTTTTCCTCCTGGCTCAGAATGTGACGGCGGAAGACCCGGTGGCGTACGGCGAAAAAATCTTTGCTCGCAACTGTTCGGCCGGTTACTGCCACGGTCTCGCGGGGGTCGCAGGCAGCGGACCTCGCCTGCGGGGACGAAGACTAGACAGGGACTATGTTGATCAGGTCATACGAAACGGGATCCCCGATTCAGGAATGCCTGGCTGGAAGGATCGTCTCTCTGGAGAAGACATTTCCGCAGTCCTTGCCTATGTAATGAACCTCTCTTCCGGCGGGAAATCTCCTCCTGAGGCTGTGCCCATGCCTTCCGGCGTCGGACCTGCCACTTTCAGGAAATTCCGGATCCCTGTGCAGGTAAGGGAGGGACACGAATTATTCTTCGGCGCGATCCGTATCCGACGTTGTGGCACCTGCCATTCCCTGGCCGGACAGGGCGTCTCCATCGGCCCAGACTTGACAAAAGTCGCATCCAACGAGAGCAGGGAACTGCTCTCCCTTATCCGCGGCACCCACTCCAAACACGTGCTGACCGCAACTCTGAAAAACGGGAGTGTCTTTCCGGCTCTTCGAGTCGAACAAACCGAGACTCGGGTGAGAGTCTATGACCTCTCCTCCCCACTGCCCGTGCTGCGCACGCTGGAGCGCTCGGAGATTCAGTCTCTCGTTCAGAGCAACGACTGGCCGCACCGGTCGGTAGTGACCAGTTACAACCAGCAGGAACTGAAAGCCATTCTCCTCTACCTCAACTGGCTCGCGGCCCAGAAAAGCGAATAATCCGCACCGGGAGCTCGCGATGAGACAGGTGTTAGCGATCACGAGGATCTGAACTTTTCTGAACACGCGCCGGGTGGCGAACCTCGATCAACGGGTTTTTCCATGGGGTGCCCCTCCTTGGGCTTGTGATGGGCGCGTGGTTTGCGTTCGAGATACTGAGCGTAACCGTGGGGGAGCGGATACTGAAGCAACTCTTCGACAATGGGGAGGAAGTAGTAAAGGGAGCGAATGGGAGAAAGTCGAGGAAGCGCTGGGTCTCGGAAAAGACGGCGGCTGGTCGCCACCAGGAAGGCATCCTGGACGGTGGCCAGAGGGATAGCGCGGTCATAGAAGTGAGCGGCGAGTCGCCGATCCGGCGGGCGTGCTCGAGTGGGCGTATGGGGAAGTTCGAGATAATCCGCCAAGAGGGTCTGGATATGAGCGCGACGCTGGACGGGAGTGCTCATCTTGTTTTCTTGCGACGGGCGGCCGCTTCCTGCTCGCTTTCCCGCACGCGGTAGCTTTGCCCCTCCATCACAGTGACGTCAGCATGGTGGGTGAGACGGTCCAGAAGCGCAATCAAGCAGCCGGATTGGGGAAAGACGCTATTCCACTCCTTAAAGGCTTTGTTGGAGGTCAGCACGAGCGACCGGCACTCATAGCGCCGGTTGACGATTTCATGGAGCAGGTCGGCGGCCTCACTGTCGTAGGTGAGACAGCCGACTTCATCGAGGTAGAGCACCTGCGGGCGCGCGTATTTTTTCAGCTTGCGGCGCTGCAGTTCCGGCGCCTCCGATTGCAGGTCGTCGAGAATCTCCGAGGCGGTTCGAAAGAGCACAGAGTAGCCGGCCAGGACGGACTGGTAAGCCAGATTCTTGATGATCATGGTTTTTCCCAGGCCGTTGGTACCCAGTAAGATGAGGTTGCGGCCTTCCTGGATAAAGTCCAGGGTAAAGGCGCGCTCAATGACTTCCCGGTCGATCCGGGTCGGCCAGTTCCTCCAAGATCTGACGGGGGGACCAGCGCCCCTTGGTGGCGCGGGCCAGAAAATCCTCCAGCTCACCGGCGAGCGTCACCAGACCGGTCTTGTGCAAAAGCTGCATCAGATCAGGATTCGTCGTCATCGGAAGCCAGTTCGTCATAGGTCTCCGGGTTATGGGATTGGACATAGAGGTCCTCCAGTTCGGGACGCTGGCGCAACTCAATGGGTAGAGGCGCCTTTCGCCCCTGAGCGCGCTGGCGCCGGCCCAGCAGAAAGGCCACCGAGGCGGCGCGCGGGGTGCCCCGTTGCAGGGCTTCACGCACCGCCGCCTGCAGCTCTTCGGCCCCATAGAGATCCAAGAGTTCCACCAGCTTGGCCGTCTGGCGGCCGGTGGGCTCTCCGCGCTGAAAGGCCTCGTCCAGCAAGGTTTCCGTTTCCGGAACGGCGGCCAGCAGTCGGCCACCGGGGGTGGCCCCCAGCGCCTGGCGTTTTTCCGCCAGCAGCGCTTCCTGGTGAGCCGGATCGGTGCGGACGTCGTGGCGGTCATAGGAGCGGAGATGGCGGGCGATCTCGGTGCTTCCGTCCAAAATGCGCACCGTCTGCTCGGAGGCCACCAGTGTCAGGGGCCGGCCCACGGCCGAAGGCGGGATCGAATAGTCGTTTAAATCAAAACGGATGTAGATGGTTTTGCGGGAGCGGACCGGCAGAACCAGATCGGTTTCCAGGCGATGAGCCGGCAAGGGAAGAAGGAAGGCTTTTTCTTCTTCCCACACTTCCTCGACGGTGCGCCCATCGCCGCCGGGCCAGGGCCGACGATGCGCTACCTGGTCGCGCCAGAGGAGCGCTTGACGGTTGAAGTCTGAGAGCGTGCTAAAGGGACGGGCGGCGAAGAAGGAATGGCGCACATAGGAGATGGCTCTTTCGACGCGCCCTTTCTCGGAAGCCCGGTAGGGGTGGCAGGGGCGTGGCGCAAAGTGATAATGGGCGGCCAGCTCCAACAGGCGCGGATGAAAGTGAACAGCCTCGCCCCGACGTTCCAACACGACGCTTTTGGTGTTGTCGTACAGGATGGTGCGTGGACAACCGATGTCTTCGAAGGCGTGGATGTGAGCGCGCAGGAAGTTTTCCATTTGCTGGTCAAAACAAAACTCCAGAAACAGCGCCCGCGAATAGGAGGGGGTGAACACAAAGCAGGACAGGATGCGCTCGGCACGGCCCACCCGGACTTTACCGAAGTGCGCCCAGTCGGCTTGACCCGCCTCCCCCGGGAAGGTCCGCAGACGCAGGAAGGCCTCCCGAGGGGTGGGGCGCAGCGTGGCCACCACGCGCCGCAACTGCACGACCGAGCCCGTGTAGCCCCGGGCGCGCAGCATCTCGAACAGACGCGTGACACGAAGCCGAGGGTAGCGCTCCAGGGTCTCTCGGATAAAGGGAAGGTAGGGATCGGTCAGACGGGGCCGTTCCATCTTCTGGCGATTGAAGCGATCGGTCTGGAGAGCCTGGCGCACGGTCTCCCAGTGAAGCCCCAAGTGATCAGCAATGGTCCCGATCTTCCAATGTTCGGCATGGAAAAGATGGCGGATTCGGGCGAGCAGTTCTCGATCGATCATGCTTCACCCTCCTTCCCGAAACAGATGGATCCAGTGGCCGGACCGACCACACACGACACAGCGAACCCGAAAACGGCGGGGACGCTCCCCATGGGATGGGACATGGCGCTCCTTTCGAGGCTCCCCCTCCTTTCCCGGCAGGGAGAACTGGAGGGAGGCTACGGCAGCCATGCTGACGAAGATGCGATCCTCGCGTCTACCTTGATCCGTCACGCGCTCCGGCCGCCGCCGATTGGCTTCCCGGCACTGCTGGCGGCGCGCTTGTTGCCGACAGCGCACACTGCAATAGCGATGGCCTCGGCCGCAACGGCGACAGATCCAAAACAGTGCACCGCAGCCTGCAGCGCGGCACGAGCGGAGGCGGAAAACAACCAGCGGATCGGCCATAGTCCAGTCCCGGCGGAACTGGACAACAGCCCAGGATCATGACAGGCTACAATGAAGTCTGCGGTGGTTCTCCACTTGTAACGGGGTTGCCACAACCGGACCTCGATTCTCGGTCAAAGGGTCGAGGTCCTTTCCGCCTTTGGCCCCCAGACACTACACCAACTGTTCAGGAAAAATGGCCCCGCGCTTTTCAAGCGCGGATGATGAAACGCGCACCTGCGGTGCGGATGATGTTGAGTTAACTACCGGCGGGTGTCCAAAAAACTACGGTTCTCAGTGAGCATTAACAGACAGGTCCATACCGGCCATTTATCACTGCGGGCCTTTTCAACGTTCAAATTGGGCACCATGCCCCTGCTGTTCAATGATTCTCCTGCTTCTTTCCCTTCCATTCACTTTCTGCTAATCTCGACCCGTGAATCCGGAAAAAACCTTCGTTACCGTTCGCGCAGTTTCCTGCGATGCCAAGGTCATTGGTTCGCTGGTAGGCGGGTGTCGCATCACCCTCCGGAATCGTCTTAGCGGAGAGGTTCTGGCGCGGGGGCTCCATCTGGGTGGATCAGGGGACACGAAAACCATCATGAAGCAGCCCCACATTCGGGGTGCGGTGGTCTATGGAACCGAAGGCACAGCAGACTATACGGCAGAACTAGCACTCACTGAGCCCAGCCTCGTCGAAATCACTGCCGAAGGGCCCTTGGCTTTTCCCCAGGCAGTGCAGCGAGCCTCGAAGACCACCTGGTTGCTTCCGGGAGAGCATGTTGCTGGTGAAGGCATCCTACTCGAGCTGCACGGGTTTATCGTGGATATCATGATCCCGGAGAGTGTCGAGGTTTTTCATTCCCACGACGCAATCCATTTGCAGACCTCCGTACGCCTGCTTTGAGGGTGCCCAATTGAGCCCGGCGGGCTCTGGGACGCAAATAAGCTCAAGGTCCGAGGAGTTGTCTGTCACGGCAAGGAGCAGATCGAACAGCTCTCCCTCCAGTACGCAGGGCGAACCAATGTTTTCGAAACTCGCTTCAGCGCTCCGAAGGTGCTCAAAGACTATGAAGTCTTAAGTATTACGCTGACTGCCTCTCAGCCAGCAACAACTAACTTCGGAATGCACCAGCGCGCTTTCAAGTTGCTGCCTTGACCGTGTGAGCACCGTTTATTTCTGGCCCATCCTTTTTTATCTGATCGCCCTGGCGATAGTAGCGTTCAAAGGCGCCCGAAGAGTCTCGAGCCAGGAAGACTTTTCCGTTGCCGGTCGCAAGCTGAATACTTTTGTCTTGTTTGGAACGATGCTGGCCACCTGGATCGGTACGGGCAGCATATTCGGAAACGCAGAAAAAACCTATCGAGTAGGGATCGCCGGGCTCATTCTCCCTGTAGCCTCCCTGGTAGGGATCGCCGTGCTCTACCGTGTGGCGGGCCGGGTCCGTCACCTGAAACAGATTACTATCCAGGATCTTCTCGAAGCACGTTACAACAGTGCCGCACGCATCTTCGGTGTGGTCACACTGGTGTTTGCTTACACTACAATCGTCTCCTACCAGTACCGCGCCGGCGGGGCGGTTCTTGACTTGGCTTTACCCGGGCTTCCTCCCCAAGCCGCGGTCGCCCTGGTCGCTGCTTTCATCATCATCTACACGGCCCTGGCAGGGATGTTTTCCATTGCCTACATCGGAATGGTGCAGGGAGTGACCATGATTGTGGGGGTGGCCATAACCCTCCCCGTGCTCTGGTTTCGGGCCGGCGGGGCGGAGGGGATGCAGAAGGTACTCGACCCCTCGCACTTTCAGCTCTTGGGGCCCATCTCCCCCCTTGAAGCAGTGGGTCTGCTCCTGCCCCCTTTCCTGCTGGTGCTCGGGGATGCAAACATGTACCAGCGGTTTTTCTCCGCCCGCACTGAAGGTGTTGCCCGAAGAGCAGTGCTCTGGACACTGTCCGGAGTCGCTTTCATGGAATTCAGCATCATCCTGACCGCCTGGGTGGCCAGCTCGCTGCAACCGAATCTAGCCATCCATGGGCGGGTGATCGCCTACGCTGCCCGCGACCAGCTGCCGGTGGCCTTAGGCGCTCTCATGCTGACAAGTATCATGGCGATTGTGCTCTCGACGGCCGGGAGTTACCTTCTGGCCCCAGCTACCTGCCTAGTGCGTGACGTCTATCAAAGGTTCCTGCGCCCTGATGCGCCAGAATACTCTCTGGTGATCCTGCTGAGGATAGCAGTCGTTGTCCTGGGTTTGATTGCCTACTATCTGTCCACTCTCTCCAGCGAATACCTGGCGGTTGCCTTGTTAGCCTACACCATTTACGGGGCTGGCATCACCCCTTCGCTTCTTGCGGCGTTCTTCTGGAAACGCGCTACCAGCTCCGGTGCGGTAGCATCGATCGTCTCAGGCACCGCCGTAACACTGCTCTGGAAAGCTTACGGGAGTGCGCAAGTTGACGCCGTCGTACCGGCGCTCATCACTGCCGTCATCGCCCTGATCTTAGTTTCTTTTTCTACCTCTCCCCCGCCTCAACAGCAAGTAGATCCATTTTTCAGGTTCGCGGATGACGCGCATGAGTGATGCGCTGCTCAGTGTACGCGCGGATCGCTTTTCCAGCCGTATTCTCCGATCAGGGGAACAAAGGTGCAGCGTTCTCCCCGCTGCCTCTCAAACCCTTCTTCAGTCCTTCGAATCAGATAAAGAACCTGAGAAGCTCCTTCATCCAAGGGGATCACAAGACGCCCTTCTTCATCCAACTGCTCCAGCAGGGATTGGGGAATCTGCGGTGCGCCGGCCGTCACGATGATGACATCAAAAGGCGCCTCTTCCTCCCAGCCCAAGGTTCCGTTGGAGACCCGTGTGTAGACTGTCGTGTACTGTAACTGCCGAAGGGTCTCCTCGGCCTGCTGGGCCAGCTCGGCAAACCGCTCGATGCTGTAAACCTCGGCTCCCAATTCGGCAAAGATCGCCGCTTGGTAACCGCTCCCTGTTCCAATCTCCAAAACTCGATCTCCCGGCTCGACTGCCGCCAGCTCGGTCATCACCGCCACCATGTAGGGCTGACTGATGGTTTGGTTTTGCCCGATGGGCAGGGGTGCGTCCCGATAAGCTTTCTCCCTCAAATTCCTGGGGGTGAATTCATGGCGCGGCACCTTGCGAAACGCCTCTAGCACCTGCGGATCTTTGATACCCCGTCCTCGCAGCTGATACTCCACCATTTGGTTGCGCTCAATCTCGAAGAGATCAACCATCTTGCTGATTATACTGAAACCTCAGATCATCACTTGCCAGGAGACGCCGCCTCCGCAACATCAGCCTCAACTTTCGCCGCTCTGTCCGGGCAAGCCCAGCGCTAGCCCGCTGGAAGTCTCTTTCAAACACGTTCATCTCTTCCGCCGAGTTGAGGTGGCGTAAGCGGTCCCTCAGCCGGTAGAAAAGGGCCGAATATTCTCCGCATAACTCCTCAATGAAGTGAAACGACCTGCGATGGAGCGGCGATGGTCCCCGGGCCTGAATCTGTTTCATGTGCTCAGGCGTACTGTAGCCCTTGTGCCTCGCAAAGCCATACCCCGGGTAGCGGTGATCGAACTCTGCCATGAGTCGATCGCGACAGGTTTTTGCAATGATGGAGGCTGCTGCAATTGAGAAGTTGACTCGATCTCCCTTGCAGAACGAGCTCTGCGGAATGGGCAGATCGGGGATTGTCCGTGCATCCACCAGAATGTGTTCCGGGTGTACAGGAAGCTTCTCCACCGCCCGCTTCATGGCAAGAATCCCTGCGTGATAAATGTTCATTTTGTCAATCTCGTCAACTTCCGCCAGCCCGACACTCACACCGTCGGCCTTCTCCTTTATCTTCGCGGCCAACTTGATACGCGTTTCCGGATCAAGCTGCTTCGAGTCATCAATCCCGCGGATTTCAATATTGGGCGGAAAGACAACGGCAGCAGCCACCACCGGTCCCGCCAAAGGTCCCACGCCTGCCTCATCCACGCCTGCGATGTATCGGATCCCAGAGTTCCACAATATCTGTTCAAACCGCATCATGGCAGCAATCCGGCGCTTCTCACGCTTTCCCGCCTCTTGCTTCTTTCTTAGCAGTTGATGGATCTTGCGCACACCGGCCCGTGAATCTCTCTTCATTGCGCGAATGACACTCAGATTGGAAGGTTCGCTCTGTGTTACAAAACGATCATGGATCTCCCGTACCGATAGCTTGGCGACGTCGATCTTCATCTCAAAAGCTTCGGCTCTGCCAAAAAGGCCAGATTGCCAAAGGCCGAAGGAATGTGACAGCTGGGCTGGGCGCTAAAGGCGGGCCGCCAAGCCAAATACTTGCGTTCAAGGTCCTTCCCCGCGACCCGGCAGAGGTTCAAGCGCCATACTTCCTTCCCAGGGCGGGTCCCCGGGATCAAAGGGCATGTGCTCGTTCTCCCCTATTTCACTACTGAAAAGCGTGTTTTCAGGCATCCAGTTCTTTTATTATAATTTCGCTCTATGAAAATCGAAACGGTGGGTCTGCTGGGTTGCGGTCGCTTTGGGAGAATGGTGCACGAATATCTTAGCCCCGAAAAGCAGGTTACTGTCTATGACCCTGACAGCCGAAGGTTGAGTGGGCTTCCCAATGCAGCATCCTTCGAGAAGGTTCTGGCTTCACAACTAATCATCCTCTGTGTTCCCATTTCGTCCGTTGAGCAGCTCTGCAAGAGAATGGCCGGCCATCTGCAGGCCGGACAGACTGTCGTAGACACTTGCAGCGTGAAACAGCATCCCGTTCAATGGATGCTCGCTCATCTGCCCGAATCAGTAGGAATCCTGGGTGCACACCCCCTCTTCGGTCCAGACAGTGGTAAGGAAGGTATCGCTGGGCTGAAAATTGTCTTGTGCCCTGTACGAATTGACCCGGTCACATATCGCCAGATTTGCCGCTATCTAGACTCCCTCCAATTGGTGATCATTGAAGCCACTCCCGAGGAACATGACCACCAGATCGCGCAGAGCCAGGCCATTTTCCACCTCATTGCGGAGGCCATGAAACGGCTGGGTTGGGGCGGCCAGACCATTTCCACCCCGGGGCCTGAGACTTTTTACCGCCTGCTGAAAACGGTCCAGCAGGACACCGAGCAGCTTTTCTTTGATCTGGAACGCGAAAACCCCCACACCGCCCACTATCGCCGCGAGTTCATCCGACAGATCATCGAACTGGACAAACGACTCTTTGCAGATAATTCATAGCCTAGCAGAACCAGTTTCTTGGCTGTTCCATCCAACGGGGTCATTGAGAATCTGTTTGGAGTGGGGCGTGACATTTGCCGGCATCGGCCCGGCCGCATTGCTATTCCACCCGAACCGAATGCTCAAAAACCGTCACTTTCCAAGTGCCGATTTCAAGCAAGGCGAGCTTCAGATCATAGGTCCCAGGGGGGGCCAGTAATTTGTTTGTGTACACCACACCTCGGCCCTTTCGGATCTCTTTTCGACTGAGGGTCACACGGAAGAATTCTCTCAGGCGAACGACTTCTCTGCCCTTCTGGTCAAGGAGCACGCCGATGACGCCAATCTGTGTGCCCACATCTCCTCGCTCTGTCCTCCGCAGGGAATAGGGACTAATCTTGATCCGGAAAGGAAGTCCGGCTTGTCCACCTTCGCGCCCAGACATCAGCAAATCTATCTCCGCCCCAATTTCATGGAAGTGAGCCTCCATATCCTCCGGCAGCTCCGAGATAGCCTCCTCTTCAAAGAGTGCAGTGATGACCTTCTTCTTTGCAGACGAGCGCTCCGGCAGCCTTTTGAAAAGGGCCGAAACCTGTGCGCCGGAATAATCTATCCCGACACGCATGTCCCTCTCCTCCTTTTCGAGGTAAGGGTTATCAGTATAGTAGCCTATAGAGTAGAGATTACCGAAGATATCGTCGTTGATCAGGGCAAGGGTGTCGTCGAAATCCAGGATTGTCTCCAGTCCACTGAAATGCCTCCCCCCGGTCTCTCCCGACAACCTGGCGAAGGCCTCCTCTTTTGCACTTTGCTCTGCAGCCTTGCCATCCTTCCGGCCAGATCGCGCCGGGCCGATGTATAACTGGCTGGCAGAAGGTACCAGGATGGTATAGACGGTCACATTGCTGCGGCGAGCAAGCTCGATAACCCGGCCTGCTCTATTGTAAGCCTCATCGATGGCATCCGAGATAAGAATGATCACCTTCCGATCCAGCCCGGCGACCCGGTCGGCCATCTTAGAAATGAGCACCGCGAGCGAATCATATATAGCTGTCTGACCCAGATGGGGGCGGGCTGAACGAAAGGCTCGTAGGGCCGCGGCGCGGTTTGGAGAAAAGTCCTGAAAGGAAAGCAACTTGTCCGTGAAACCAAAGATCCCTATCTGGGTAAAATCATGCACATTGTCCAGAAAAGCTTCCGCAGCAATAATCTCCTCTGACCGGGTCGCAAACGTACTTCCACTAACGTCGACCAAAAATGCTACCCACAAGCGATCCATCTCTGCCCGAGTATTTCGAGGCGGCTCAAAAAAGCTGATTTCTCGTGGCATCCCATTCTCAAGAAACTGGAAACGCTCTTTGGTTAAATCATTGACGAGTCGGCCCGCTGAATCATGAACCGTAAAGCGTACGGTCACCAGATTGACCTCTGTTCGAATTGTTCGCTGTGAGGGTATGGGGTCCTGCGCCCGCACCTTCTCGCCCCAAGACAGTAAGAAGGTCCCGGCGAAACATGCGCCCAGAAAGCACCAGCAGATATTACGCAAATGGACAGACATCGCTCCCAAACCGCCTCTCAGTTTTCAGTCTGGCTGTTTTCTCAACAGTTGCAGAAACTCGAGCCTGGATCTCTGATCCTCACGGAATTTCCCAAACATCGACGACGTAATCATCTTGCTATTCTGTTTCTCGACACCTCTCATCATCAGACAAAGATGCTGAGCTTCGATGACCACTGCCACACCCTTCGGTTCAACCTTGTCTCTGATCGTCTCGGCGATTTGCTGAGTCAGTCGCTCCTGCACCTGCAGACGTCGCGCAAACATATCCACGATTCGAGGGATCTTGCTGAGCCCTATGATCTTGTTGGAGGGCAAATAGCCCACATGGCATTTACCGAAGAAGGGCAGCAGGTGGTGCTCGCACAAGCTGTAAATTTCGATATCCCGGACAATCACCATCTCATCATAGGAAGTGGTGAGCAGGCTCCCCTCAAGGAGCTGATCCTCGTCTTCTTGGTAGCCCTTGGTGAGGAACCGCAATACCTCTTCGACACGAGCGGGAGTGCGAATCAACTCCTCTCGACGAGTATCTTCGCCCAACTCTTCCAGCAGGCTGGTAATTAAAGCTCTAATAGACATCGGGCCTATCGCCGTAGTACTCAAAGGAGTGGTTTTCTGTTTCGGTCAGCTTTACGCGGTACAGACTGAAGCGATCGCAGTCCGTGAGCAGGTTCCAGACCACCTTGCAGACGTTCTCCCCAGTAGGCACCCTGCCTCGATCTTGGAACTCTGGCAAATCGCAGTTCAAATTCCTGTGGTCAAACCGGGACAGAATCCTCTCATTAACCAACCGATCGAGCGCCGCGCCATCGATGGCTCTTCCCGTTACCGAATCCAGCTGCCCAGCGGCCGTGACCTCCAGCACGTAGTTGTGCCCGTGTCCGGACGCGTAGCTACACTTACCGTAGATCCTCGCGTTTTCCTCTTCTGAGAGAGCCGCGGTGTAGAGGCGATGTGAAGCGCAAAAGCGATATCTTCGCGTCACGTAGATCACGCCTCTTGCCTCCCCATAATAATCCGCATAGGAATCCTCCCCTTCGCAACAACGAATGCGGTGTAAGCGACCGCTCCTGATGGCCGGCTGCAGTTCCTCCCAAAGGAGGGCGGCCAATCTCTCCGGGGGGATCGCGCTGGCCGCTCTGTTTGTTCCTGTCGGCAATTTCTTGTCCATGACCAGACCGGCTTGATCCTGCAGGGCCCTCTTCAAGTCTTGCAAATTCACCACCATGCCAGTTACCGGGTGTGGCTCACCCCTCACAGTGGCATACAGAAAATAGGAGTCCGGGGGTTTAAGTCTTATTCGTCTGGTCAAGTACACAGGCACGTCAGGTTTAGCCCAATATAATGATTTGCTCCGCATAGATCAATTTACTCTCCGGGACAGGGGGTCGAGGCCGGTAAAGGTACTCGCCTGTTTTGGAAAAGTTGGAACGGGCCGTTGCGCTTTCCTGACACCCCAGGGCAGGGCAGGCGGACCGACCTTTCGGAGAGCAGAGCCGTCACCCCGGTGGCCAGCGCAGTGCTCGGCCTCCCAGCAAGTGCAGGTGAAGATGAAACACGCTCTGGCCGGCTCCTGTTCCATTGTTGATCACGGTTCGATAGCCGGAGCTGGCTTCCTCGCTACGCGCAAGGTCTCGAGCCAGCAGGAGCAGGTGACCCAGGAGCTCACGGTCCTGTGGTGACGCATCGTCGAGTGAGGCGATGTGTTTCTTGGGAACCACGAGGATATGAGTGGGTGCCTGTGGATTCACGTCCCGAAAAGCAATAGCCTGCTCATCCTCCTGAACAGTGGTGGCAGGAATTTCGTGCCTGGCAATCCTGCAGAAGAGACAATCAGACATTTTCATCTGCCGCCCGAAAGATAGCACAGCGGTCAATACCCGACAAATCCTTCAACACTTCCACCAGCCTCCACGCGTTTCCCCGGGCCAGGGGAAAGAGTTGTTCTCCAAGGTCATAGCCGATTTCCAGCATCAGCCGACCGGTCGGCTGCAAAACATCTTTGCCATCCCTCAGCAGTTTGTGGTATAGAGCCAACCCGCTTTCTTCAGCAAACACCGCCTCGGGGGGTTCGTAGCGCTGGACAGAAATCTCCACTTCCCTTCTCTGCCAGAAGCCCACATAGGGCGGGTTCGAAACAAGAAGATGATAGCAGGATTTGCGCTCGATGACTGGCATCAGCGCATCTCCCAATAGAAACTCGACCTGATGGAAGCAGCCGTGCCGTTCACTGTTGCGCCGAGCACATTCCAGGCCGGCTGCAGAGATGTCCGTAGCAGTCACTTCAACTCGCGGGTCTTCACACACCAGGGTCACCCCGATACATCCTGATCCGGTACCGATCTCCAAAACCTGGACTCGCTCTCCTTCGATTCCACTAATAAAATCGAGAGCTGCCCCCACAAGAAGCTCGGTTTCAGGCCGGGGGATGAGTACGGCTGGGGTCACCGCAAATTCCCGGCCATAGAACTCCTGCACGCCCCGTAAGTACTGCAGAGGATAGTGCTCACCCCGTTTCAGGAGCCACTGGTGAAAGACTTGCTCTTCGGCCGGGGAAAGAACTCTCTCGGGATGAGCGAGCAGAAAAGCCCGGGCGCACCTGAGAATCGAGAGGAGGATGAGTTCTGCATCCTGACGGGGAAATCTCAGATCGCGTTCGCCGAGATACAGGGTGGCAAATCGGACCGCTTCCTTTACGGTTACCAATTATTCACAGTCCGGGTTAAAAGATCGCTTGGTTTTTCAGTGCTTCCGCCTGGTTGACTGTAATCAGCGCATCAACGATTTCATCCAGCTCACCTTCCAAAATCGCCCCAAGGCGGTGCAGCGTCAATCCGATTCGGTGGTCAGTGACGCGATTTTGAGGAAAATTATAGGTCCGAACCTTTTCGCTGCGATCCCCCGTTCCTACCATGGCCCGCCGATTCTTGGCGATCTCATTCTGCTGGTCCTGCAGCGCCTTTTTGTAGAGCCGCGAGCGAAGGACCTTCATAGCCTTGGCCTTGTTCTTGATCTGAGACTTCTCATCTTGGCACGACACCACCTCGCCGGAAGGAATGTGAGTAATGCGCACAGCCGAATACGTAGTATTGACCGACTGGCCACCCGGTCCAGAAGAACAAAAGGTATCCACCCGGAGATCCGTTGGGTCAATTTCAATTTCGACTTCGTCCGCTTCAGGCAGAATAGCCACCGTGGCTGCCGAAGTGTGGACCCGACCCTGAGCCTCGGTTTGAGGAACCCGCTGCACCCGGTGAACTCCACTCTCAAACTTCATCCGGCTGTAGACATTCTTCCCCTCCATTACAGCGATTACTTCTTTAAGCCCGCCTGCTGCGGAATAATGATTGGACAAGGTTTCCAGCTTCCAGCCCAGCCTCTCGGCATAACGCGAGTACATTCGAAAGATCTCTTGAGCAAAGAGCGTCGCCTCGCCCCCACCGGTGCCTGCCCGGATTTCCAGGATTACATTCTTGTGATCATTTGGATCCTTTGGCAAGAGAAGAATCTTGAGTTCTTCTTCACGGGCAGTTCTCTCCTCTTCCAGATGGGTTAACTCCTCTTTTGCCATTCTTAATAGCTCATCTTCGGATTCCTCTTCCAAAATCTGCCTGATGCCTGAGATGTTTTCGCGAATCGACTTGTATTCCCGATACTTCTCCACAATATTTCTTGTCTCGGCGTGTGCTCGGGCGGCCTTTTCATACTTTCCCGGTAGAGCAATAACCGCCGGGTCTCCCAGCATTTGGGAGAGTTCCTCATATCGATCCTCTAGGGCTTCTAATCTATCGAACATGGATTTAGGGGGAAGAGGTTAGTTCTTCCGGCCGTACTTCTTCTCAAAACGCTCCACACGGCCCGCTGTGTCGACCAGTCTCTGTTTGCCCGTGAAAAAGGGGTGGCAATTCGAACAGATTTCCACTCGGATTTCTCCCGCCTCCGTAGAACGCGTTTCCCATGTATTGCCGCAAACACAACGCACCCGCACCGCGTCATAAGGTGGATGAATCTCGCTTTTCATGGCGTCCGATGGCCCTCTCTTCAACAGAAACTATAGCAGAAACCGGTCTGGGAAGTCGAACCCGCTGCCACTCCGGGCAGCCAGAACGAGCCTTCACGGGCGGTGGCGCTGGGCGGAGTCAAAATCGCCCTTTTCTCGTCCCGGCGTCTTGACAAATCCCGCACTGGCAAGATATAAGGTCTATTCTGAATCTGTGTGCAGCAAGGATCTGTTGAACATTGTCTGATGTGAATCGGAGTTGAAGAAACAACCTTTTCACACACCGCTCTCGTCCCATAACTTCACCTTGTTGAACCCGCGATAAGAGAATTGGGGGGGGGTTTCATCATGTCTTCGGCGGTTGACGACAAGATCGTGCCAGCAAAAGGAGGGACAACGACGCCCCACATAGAAGATCCCGTCGATCTTGACTACGACGCGATGCTGGAGGTGTACAGCTGCAGCTTCAAGAACATTGCGGAAGGCGAAGTCATCTCAGGGACAGTGCTCAAGATGACTGAATCCGACGTCATCGTCGATGTCGGATTCAAGTCCGAAGGAATTATTCCTGCCCAGGAATTCCGGGACGAACGCGGTGAAATTCGGGTGAAACCCGGAGATGAAGTTGACGTGTTGTTGGAAAGCACAGAGAACAGGGACGGCTATATTGTCCTGTCTCGCCAGAAAGCCGAACGGATGAAGGTTTGGGACAACATCGAGCGCGCATATCATCAGCAGTCGGTGATCACCGGGCGGGTGATTGAGCGAGTCAAGGGTGGCTTGGCGGTAGACATCGGTGTTCGCGCCTTTCTGCCGGGATCCCAGATTGACATGCGTCCAGTTCGCAATCTGGATAGTTTGCGGGGCGAAGAGCTGCACATGCGCGTCATTAAGGTGAACAAGCGCAGAAGCAACATTGTCCTGTCGCGTAAAGCGGTTCTGGAAGACCAGTATTTCAAGAAAAAGGAAGAAACGCTGCGCAACCTAGAAGAAGACAAGGTGGTCACGGGCATCGTTAAGAACATCACGGACTATGGGGCCTTTGTCGACTTGGGCGGGATCGACGGACTTCTTCACATTACCGACATGTCGTGGGGTCGAGTAAATCACCCCTCGGATGTAGTCAAGGTAGGCGATGAAATCCGCGTTAAGGTGCTGAAGTTCGACCGCTACGAAGAAAAGGTTTCGCTCGGATACAAACAATTGCTGGAGGATCCTTGGGCCGCCGCAAGCGCACGCTATCCAAAAGCGTCCCGAGTGGTAGCCAAAGTCGTCAGTCTCACCGACTATGGCGCTTTTGTAGAACTGGAGGAGGGAGTGGAGGGGTTAATCCACATCTCCGAGATGACATGGAACAAACGGATTAAACATCCCTCCAAATTGCTCAATGTTGGAGATACGGTTGAGGCCGTGGTCCTGGACATTGACGCGGCGGCGCGGCGAGTTTCGTTGGGAACAAAGCAAACCGAGCCCAACCCTTGGGCCCAAATCGAAGAAAAGTACGCCATTAATTCCATCGTCTCCGGTAAGGTGCGCAACCTTACCGATTTCGGTGCCTTCATCGAGGTGGAGGAGGGTATCGATGGCTTGGTGCATGTTTCTGACCTCAGTTGGACGAAGAAAGTCAGGCACCCATCGGAAGTCCTTCAAAAAGGGCAGGAAGTGACTGCGGTTATTCTCAATGTCGACACGGAAACCCAGCGCCTATCGCTAGGAATTAAGCAGCTGGAGCCAGACAAATGGGGGGAGTTTTTCTCCAAGCAACAAGTGGGCGACGTGGTGCGTGGCAGGGTGGTTCGCCTAACTGGTTTCGGAGCGTTTGTAGAACTGGAAGAAGGTATTGAAGGACTTTGCCATGTGTCTGAGCTGGACGAAGCGCGGGTGGAAAGTCCGGAGAATTGCGTCCAAGTAGCTCAAGAACTGGACTTCCAAATCATTAAGATGAACCTGCTCGAACGCAAAATTGGGCTGTCTTTAAAGGCCCTTAAGGAAAATGCCGAGAAAGAGGATGTCTCGGCATACACCAGCGCGGAGCCTCCCACAACCTCACTACAGGAGCGGGCGGGCGGGCCGCTGAAGGAGCTCAAGGAAAAGACCTCCGGCCCCGAACAAGAGCCCGCCGAGGAGTGAATAAGGAGAAGACGAAATGACAAAAGCGGACCTCGTCGACGAAGTGGCCAAGAATTCAGAACTGAGCAAGAAAGATGCCGAAACGATCGTCCAGACCGTTCTCGATAGTGTTGTCGGCTCGTTGAAAAATGGCCAAAAAGTCGAGCTCCGTGGCTTCGGTAGCTTTCGCCTCAGAGAAAGAGCCTCGCGCCAAGGCCGCAACCCAAAAACCGGCAAAACGGTGTTTGTGCCAGCCAAGAAGATTCCTTATTTCAAACCCGGTAAAGAATTAAAAGATCTGATTAACTCCTAGATGGACCACCTTTGGACGCCTTGGCGTTTCCACTATCTTAGGTCCGCCCGTCAAGATTCTGTTTGCATTCTTTGTCATCTGCCCGCCGAGCAGAAGGACCGGGAAAACTTAATCCTCGTGCGACACCATCTCAATTACATCGTTCTCAACAGATTCCCCTATACCGCCGGTCACCTCATGATCGTTACGCACCGTCACATCGCCTCTCTCGTCGACGCGACACCCGAAGAGTTGCAGGAAACGGCATCGCTGGCCCGCCGCTGTGAACAGGTCCTTAGAAAAATCTACTCGCCTGATGGTTTCAACATTGGTTTCAACATTGGGAAGTGCGCGGGTGCCGGCGTTGCTGACCACCTGCACCTGCATATGGTCCCACGCTGGACAGGTGACTCAAACGCCATCTCTGTCATAGGAGAAACTCGGGTAATCCCTGAAGATCTGCAAACCTCCTACCAGAAGCTCCAGCCTCTATTTTTGCCATCGCAGCGCGGCGGCTAATCAACCAAAACGGCAAAAACTTCAAAAGCCCTTTGACCGTCCTTTAGGCTTGAAGGGACTTGCTCTTCCCAAGTATGCTTCCTTTAAGAAAAAACTTGCGAAGTTTCACAACCCTTCAAGAGCTTTCTGAGAGTCGCGGCGACAAGACACCGAGGAGAAAAAGGCTGTTCCTTGTCTGGCGTGTCCCAATGGTGGTAGCTCGACCTTTCCCGATAACTAATATTTGCAATCCCCGTAAACCACATGCTAGCTTGGTCACCACTCACGTAAGAGATTGGGTTTTCCACACCTGTGGAAATAAGCGCGGACTCCAGGTTGGAGCGGCTGGCACTGCTTGCCGTAAGTTGCCTCCTAAGCAGGGTAAGTTATGGAGTTGTGGGATAGGATTCTCTCCTCGATTCAAACGCGTATCAGCAACCAAAACTTCGACATCTGGTTCCGCCCAACCTCACTCCGAAAGCACGACCTTCAGAAACAGCGGCTCTTTGTGCGGGTTCCAAACAACCATTTTAAGCACTGGATCGCCGACAATTACAGCCGTGTGATTGCTGATGCGCAGAAGGAACTCCACCTAGAAAATATTCAGATCATCTTCCAGGTTGAGGAAGGTGCCAGTGAGACCCGGGGAGCGAATGGAAAGCGCGGAACCGACACAAGCGGGACAATCCCGTGTGCCCAGGCTGCGCTGTGTAATCTCAACCCGAAATACAACTTTACCAGCTTTGTGGTCGGTCTCTCCAATCAACTGGCTCATGCCGCCTCACTAGCCGTGGCAGAACAGCCCTCTCGGGCCTATAATCCACTGTTTATTTACGGCGGGGTGGGGCTGGGAAAGACACACCTAATGCATGCAATAGGACATTACATCAAAAAACGTTCGCCGGATAGCCGTTTGGTTTATATGTCTTCAGAACAATTCATGAATGAGCTGATCAACTCGATCCGCTATGACAAGACACTTCAGTTCCGCCGGAAATACCGCCACATCGATGTCCTTCTTGTGGATGATATCCAGTTCCTGGCGGGAAAGGAACGCACTCAAGAAGAGTTTTTTCATACCTTTAACGCCCTCTATGACACTCAAAAACAGATTGTTATTTCCAGCGATTCTCCACCAAAACAAATTCCCACGCTTGAAGAACGCTTACATAGCCGATTTGAGTGGGGGCTTATCGCTGACATCCAACCGCCGGATTTGGAAACCAAGATTGCTATCTTGTGTAAAAAGGCGGATTTGGAAAATATCTCCTTACCAGAAGAGGTCAGCCTCTTTATCGCTAAGAACATTAAATCGAACGTACGAGAGCTTGAGGGAGCGCTGATTCGCCTAGTGGCCTACAGTAGCCTCATTGGACAAGAGATCTCTTTACCCTTGGCACAACGGGTCCTGAGAAACCTTCTAGAAGAAAGCGCCCGGATTGTTTCGATTGGTTCGATCCAGGAGGTCGTAGCTCGCCATTATTCTTTGAGGGTTTTGGAATTAAAAGCAAAAGATAATTCGCGGCGTATTGCTGAACCGCGGCAAATCGCGATGTTCCTTTGCAAGGAGCTGACAGATAACTCCCTCCCAAAAATTGGTAGGGAGTTTGGTGGTAAGCACCACACAACAGTGCTGCATGCAGTCCGTAAAATTAGGCGTTTACGCACTGTAGATCCAAAAATCCACAGCGCTTTAAAGAAGCTAACTGACTGTATTTAGTCGCGTTGCGGTTTTCCTGCAGTTGGATGGTTGTGTATGAAAAGATCTACTCCGGAAACCAGCCGGATTCGAGCCGTAATCATCAGTGCCTCACGGTTGGGTTCACAGATCCTCAGCCTATTTACCAATACAAAATTAAAGACTTAGAGATCTTTTCCACAAACTACACAAGAACTACTACTAAAACTAAAATATCTAATTGAGTTATTTAGTTCCAATTCTAAGAAACAGGTAGAAAATAATGCGTTTTGTGATAAAGCAGAGCGATTTCCTAAAAGAGCTGCAATATACACAGGGAGTCATTGAGCGTAAGAACACGGTTCCTATTCTCTCGCATGTTTTGATAGAAGCATCGGGGAAAAACCTACTTATCGCAGCAACTGATTTAGATGTGAGCATCCAATGCGCCAGCCCCGCAGACATACAAACCAGCGGCGCGGCGGCAGTATCGGCCCGAAAGCTTTTCGAGATTGTTAGATTGCTACCAAACGAGGATATCTCCATCAAAGCATTGGATCGCGGCTGGATCCAAATCATCTGTGGAAATTCTAGGTTTAAGGTGGCGGCGCTGGAGAAAGAGAGCTTCCCCAAGATACCAGCTCTGGATGGGACGACGATTTCTCTACCCGCTCCGACTCTCCGGGGTATGATCGGGCGCTGCATCTTCGCCATTGCCGAGGAAGAATCGCGCTATATGCTCAATGGGGCGTTGATGCTTCTAAAGTCCGGTGTTCTGACGTTAGTGGCTACTGATGGGCATCGTCTGGCGCTGATTAGCCGTGAGGAAAAAGGAATTGATCTGGAGGAAGAGAGGAGAGTCCTTGTTCCAAAAAAGACGCTTGTAGAGCTAGGTAAGCTTGTTTCTAGTGAGGAGGCCAATGTAGAATTCGCTGGCGATGAGAACCATCTCTTTTTTAAGGTGGGACACCGGGTTTTGGTTTCACGCACCCTCGCCGGCCAATTCCCGAACTATGAGCTGGTGATCCCTCGAGAGAACGATAAGAAGATTGTGATGAATGCGGCGGCGCTTACAGTGGGGTTGAGGCGTGCGGCGATTTTGGCCGATGAGCAATCTCGCGCAGTACATCTATCTTTTAAAGAGGACCAGTTGCACATTTCGGCAACCAGCGCCGATATAGGTGAGGCCAGAGAGTCGGTGGCGGTGGAGTATCAGGGGGAACCACTTGAAATAGGGTTCAACGCCCAGTATCTACTGGATTTTCTCGCCAACCTCGAAAGTGAAGAGGTTGTTCTTGAAGCACGCGACTCGGAAACACAAGGGCTACTAAAGCCGAAGCCAGAACCGGACTACGCGTACAACTATGTAGTCATGCCCATGAAGTTGTAGAAGCGGCACCTAAACCTAAGCCTTACCCCACAATACAGTGTATATATAATTACAATGCTACTATATATTCCACTCACCGGTTTTAAAACCGGAGGGTTAGTGATATATAATACAGAGGTTTTATCTGCGCTTGAGGGAGTGAGGATATGGTGACTAAACCGGATGTCTTGAAGAGCCAGGATGTGACGCGGGGAGCAACGCGCCGCAAGAAGTACACTGCGGAAAACATCAAGATCCTAGAGGGTTTGGAAGCGGTTCGCAAGCGCCCGGCGATGTATATAGGCTCAACGGGATCATCCGGCTTACACCACCTGGTCTATGAGGTGGTAGACAACTCGGTAGATGAAGCCTTGGCGGGCTTCTGCTCCCGGATTGACGTCACGGTTCACGTCGACCACTCGATCACGGTTCTGGATGACGGACGAGGAATTCCAGTGGACACCCACCCGGCTAAGGGTATTTCCGCGGCAGAGGTAGTCATGACGACCCTTCACGCGGGTGGTAAGTTTGACGCCGAATCCTACGCGGTTTCTGGCGGCCTGCACGGCGTCGGCGTCTCGGTTGTCAACGCTTTGTCGGAGCACCTGGAGATGGAGATCTGGCGCGGCGGCAAGGTTTACAGCCAAAGATATGAGAGAGGGATTCCCGCAACTTCATTCCAGCACACTGGTAGAACGCGCCGCAGAGGGACGAAAATCACCTTTATGCCGGACCGCAGCATTTTTGAGACGGTCGATTTTGGTTTTGAAGTTCTCTCCCAGCGGTTGAGGGAATTGGCGTTTCTGAATCGTGGCCTCATGATTACGATTGAAGATCTGAGCTCGGACAAAAAACAGAAATTCCAATACGAAGGTGGGATCGCCACCTTTGTAGAACATCTAAACCGGAACAAGAACATCCTGTATGCCAGGCCGATGTACTTCGAGGAAAAGCGAGACGCTGTTCAGGTCGAGTTGGCTCTTCAATACAACGATGGTTATAACGAAACTTTATTCTCCTTTGCGAACACAATTAATACCGTCGAAGGAGGAACGCATCTAATAGGGTTTAAGTCAGCCTTAACCCGGTCCTTGAATGCCTACGCTTCGGCAGCGAACCTGTCTCGCGGTCTCAAACAAAACCTTACCGGAGACGATGCGCGGGAGGGCCTTACAGCAGTGTTAAGCGTGAAGCTTCAAAACCCGCAGTTTGAAGGGCAAACCAAGACCAAGCTGGGCAACAGCGAGGTTAAGGGATTGGTCGAAACCATCTGCAATGAGAAATTGGGTCTCTATCTGGAACAAAACCCCAGCCTTGCGAAAAGGATTGTAGAGAAAGCAATCGAAGCGGCCCGCGCCCGAGATGCGGCGCGCAAAGCCCGCGATCTGGCGCGCCGCAAAGGGGCTCTTGAAAACCTTTCTCTACCGGGTAAGTTAGCTGATTGCCAGGAAAGAGATCCTCGGTACTCAGAGATTTTTATTGTAGAGGGAGATTCCGCCGGCGGCTCAGCGAAGCAGGGAAGAGACCGCAAGTTTCAGGCCATCCTTCCGATCAAAGGGAAGATTTTGAACGTTGAGAAGGCCCGCATCGATAAGATGCTCAGCAGCGAAGAGATCCGAACGATGATTTCGGCGATTGGGACGGGCGTCACCTTAAGCGATTTTGATCTTTCCAAGCTTCGTTATCACAAGATTATCATCATGACGGACGCCGATGTAGATGGGAGCCATATCCGGACCTTACTACTCACTTTCTTCTACCGGCAGATGGTTGAGCTTATCCAAAATGGCCATATGTTCATTGCTCAGCCGCCGCTCTATCGCATCAAGGAGGGGAAAAAGAGCTGCTACCTGCATGATGAGAGGGACATGGCCGAGTACCTGATGGTCAAGGCAACGGGCGACCTAGTGGTGAGTCTTCCCAAGATTGGCAAGAAGTACAAAGGGAAGAAGTTGGTGGAAAAGATGCATGATCTGATGGGTTTCAGCAAGAGGTATGAGAAGCTGGCCTGGCAGTTGGGCAAAGGGGCTCTGCTTGACCATTTACTGGAATACCTGGTGAGCCGAAGGAACTTCCGCAATAATGAGGCCTTTTACCGAAAGTTTTTTACCGATCGAAAAAACCTCGAGAGAATGGCCGGGGCTCTGGAGAGGGATAGCTACCAGGTCCGGGCTCTCCCTGACGAGGAACACAGCCTCTATCAGCTGGAAGTGCAGAATGGCTCCAATCCGGCAGTTTTTATCAATCATGAAGTAGTGTGTTCAGCAGAATGCCGCCAACTGATTCACCTCTATCAGAAAGTCGAAGAGTTTCGACACACACCCTTTGCAGTTCGAGAGAACGGAAAAACTGCCAGCATCGAGAACGAGGAGCAGCTTGTCGCACACATTGTTGCTGCCGGGAAAAAGAATCTGACCATTCAGCGCTATAAAGGTTTGGGTGAGATGAACCCCGAGCAGTTGTGGGAAACAACCATGGACCCGGACCGTCGCACCCTGAAGCAGGTCCACGTGGATGATGGCATCACTGCCAATGAAATTTTTTCGGTGTTAATGGGCGACCAGGTGGAACCGCGCCGCAAGTTTATTGAAGACAACGCGCTCGACGTTAAGAATCTCGATATCTAGTGCCCTGCCCCCATAGATAACATGTCATTTATTGCAGGCGCAACGGCGCCGTTTCTTTGTTGCTTCTCCTCGCCGATGCCCGGCGTCGGGACGCCTCGAATCAGAAACCTCGTCGCCCGAAACGAGTTGGAGTGGTCTAGCGCATGCCTGAAGATGTGATTCGGGAGCTACCCGTCAACATCGAAGAGGAAATGAAGAGGTCCTACCTGGACTACGCCATGTCGGTTATTATCGGGCGGGCTTTGCCCGATGTACGGGATGGTTTAAAACCGGTTCATCGCCGGGTTCTCTATGCGATGAACGAACTAAACAACAATTACAATCGCCCTTATAAGAAGTCGGCGCGCGTGGTAGGTGATGTTATTGGAAAGTACCACCCTCACGGAGAGACCGCGGTCTACGATGCGATCGTGCGCATGGCTCAGGATTTTTCGATGCGCGAACCCCTTGTCGATGGGCAGGGAAACTTTGGGTCTATCGACGGCGATTCGGCGGCGGCGATGCGTTACACAGAGGTTCGCCTGGCCCGCATTGCCGAAGAGCTCTTAGCGGATATCGACAAGGACACAGTCGATTTTCAGCCGAACTACGACGATTCGCTAATGGAGCCGCTGGTGTTTCCTGCGAAGATTCCCAACCTTATTATAACCGGAGCGTCGGGCATTGCCGTAGGTATGGCGACGAACATCCCACCGCATAATCTGGGGGAGGTTATTAACGCCACGTTACTCTTGCTGGACCGGGCCGATGCCTCTTTGGCCGAGCTGATGGAACTGGTGCCGGGTCCGGACTTCCCCACAAGGGCTTTTATCTATGGCCGCTCGGGAATTCGGCAGGGCTACGAAACGGGGCGGGGCGTGATCCAGATGCGAGCGCGAGCGGCGATTGAGAAGATCGGCAAGGAGCGCGAGGCGATTATTGTTCATGAGATTCCCTATCAGGTCAACAAGGCAAAACTGATTGAGAAGATCGCGGATTTGGTGCGAGCGAAGAGGCTCGACGGGATCAGCGACCTACGCGATGAGTCGGATCGCCAGGGAATGCGCATTGTCATCGAGTTAAAAAAGGGCGAGCAACCCCAAATTGTCCTCAATCAGCTTTATAAGTTGACCCCCATGCAGTGCTCATTCGGGATGAATGTTCTGGCGATCGTCAATGGGGAGCCGCAAACGCTGAGCTTAATTCAGATCCTCCGCCTTTTTCTGGATCACCGCAAGGAGGTTGTGCTGCGGCGAACCGGGTTCGATCTGGGTAGAACTGAAGATCGAACCCACATTCTGGAGGGATTGAAAAAGGCACTGGATCATTTGGATGCAACGATTACCCTGATCCGGAATTCAAAATCCCCTGCTCAGGCCAAGGAACAGTTGATTTCTAAGTTCGATTTTACAGAGAAACAGGCCCAAGCCATTTTGGAGATGAGGTTGCAGCGCTTGACGGGGCTGGAGCGAGACAAGATTGTGGAGGAGTATGAAGCAGTAATCAGGAAAATTGCTGAGCTTAAGGAAATCCTCAGGAATGAGAAGGCTCTGAAGGAAGTCATCAGGGAGGAGCTGATCGAAGTTCAAAAACAGTATCAAAATCCCCGCCGCACGGTGATCGTGGATGAGGCAGTCGAACTGACAATGGAAGACCTGATCGCGGATGAGCAAGTCGTTATTACTGCCACCCGCGGCGGGTATATCAAGAGAACCAACCTCCATATTTATAAGAGCCAGCGGCGCGGCGGGAAGGGACGGGTTGGGATGTCCACCAAGACCGAAGAAGATGTGATCAGCTATCTCTTCATCGCTTCTACTCACAGCTACATCCTGATTTTCACCGACAGGGGAAGAATCTACTGGCTGAAGGTTTACGAAATTCCGGATGTGGGGGCCGCAGGCAAGGGTAAGGCCATCGTCAGTCTGATCAATCTGGAGTCGAACGAGGCGATTGCTGACATGGTTGCTGTTCAGGACTTTTCTCAAGGCGGCTATGTGGTGATGTGCTCGCGTCATGGATACATCAAGAAAACAGAGCTGGAGGCGTTTTCCAACCCCCGGGTTAACGGAATCATCGCCTGTTTGGTGGAGGAGGAAGATGAACTGATCGCCTCTGCCCTGAGTGAGGGCGATAGCGACATTATCCTCTGCACCAATGGAGGCAAGTCGATCCGTTTTTCCGAACAGGAAGTTCGGGATATGGGCCGCACCGCCCGCGGGGTAAAGGGAATCGTTCTCAGGCGGGACGATCAGGTTGTGAGCATGGATGTCCTGCGAGATGAAGAGGGAGATATACTTGGGGTCACGAAGAATGGTTTCGGGAAGCGGACCCCGGTCAAGGAGTACAGGCGTCAGGGTCGAGGCGGAGCGGGGGTCATCAACATCAAAACAACGAGCCGGAATGGCAGGGTGGTGAGTGCCCGACATGTGCGCGAGGATTCAGAAGTGATCATCATTACAAAGGGGGGCAAGATCATCCGGCTGGAAGCGGTCCGAATCCGCCAAACCTTGTCTCGGAGTGCTCAAGGCGTGAAGCTAATCGAGCTGGGAAATGAGGACAAGGTGGCCGATCTTACCCTCGTTCCGCGAGAAGAGGAAGCTGATGAAGAAGTTTGACCTCGTCCTTTTCCTCCCCTTTGCCATTTTTGCGATAGGCGTTTTCCTCTATGTTGGAACCCAGAATGAGGCTCGTGTGCAATTTCTCCGAGCGCAAGATCAGTGGCGCAGCGGGCAGTATGGCGAAGCGATACATCTCTACGAGGGTGTCTTCAGGGACTATCCGAAAGGCCGGTATGCCGACCATGCGCTTTGGGAAATGGGCACCATTCACTACGTCAACTCCCACCATGTCGACCGGGCCGTTGTGTGCCTCCAAAAGCTTCTGCGCCTTTACCCCAAGAGTCCCCTAGCAAGGGACGCCGAACTTAGACTAGCTGAAATTCATGAGGCGGAATTGGGCAACATGGCTCAAGCCATATCCTATTGGCAGCAAGTTCTTGGCCGAGATTCGTCTCCTGCTCTGGGCCGCCGAGTTCGCTTCAAGATGGCCAGCGCCCATTTCAAAATAAGCCAGTTTCAAGTAGCCCGAAAGCAGTTCCAGCGTGTCGTTAATGCTGGCCCCAATGATCACCTGTCGGAACAATCAGAGATCCGCGTAGGAACCATTTTGCAGATCCAGAAGGATTACCCCGGCTCGACAGAGTGCTTCAGGCGGGTACTGGCCAGCACTGAGTGTGACGATTGCCGGATACAAGCTCAGCTAGGGCTCATCGAAAGCTATGAGTTCATGGAGGAACTGGGAAGGGCGATTGAAACGGCACAGGCGATTCGCCATGAGGGTCACCTGCTGCCGATGAAGGAAGGGTTGCTTGAGCGTTTGAGGGAAAAAGGGAGGTATTACGAGGCACAACACAGGTAGCCCCCCCCCCCCCCCCCCCCCCCCAAGGCAGTGTCGCTGTGTGTGCCCAGCAGACCCGGCCGAATTCCTTGACACCACAAACCGGCCCGGATAGGATCTAAAAAGGCTTTATTTTAGGGTGAAAGGAGTGTGAAGCTTGGCTATCGTCATTGTTCAAGAAGGCGAATCACTGGAAAGCGCGTTGCGCAGATTCAAGAGGAAGGTGCAGCAAGAGGAGATCATTAAGGATGCGAAAAGGCACTCCTATTATCTGAAACCCGGGGAGAAGCGCCGAGTAAAACAGGCGTTGGCCCGCAAGCGCAACCAGAAAAAGGCTCGCCTAAGAAGCTTTCATTAGGCCGTTGCTCTGGGTGTTGTCTCTGTCGTGGAAAGCTTCCACGATCAGGAGACGAAGGCCGATCGGCTCCCGACTATCCAGGGTTAATGCAACGTACCACCTTCCAGTGGCCCAGGACGTCAATCTTTTCCATTGTCTCGATTCTCAGCCCGCATTCTTGCATCATATTCCGGAGGCGCAGATCGGTGCGGAAGCCGATTCGATAGAACAGCGGTGACAGGAGCCGCTCAATCCAACCCAAAACCGGATATTCATACTGGAAATGATTCAAGAACACCAGGTACCCTCCTGGCTTGCACACTCGTTTCATCTCAAGAATCACTCGAACCGGATCCGGCACCGCCGAAATGAAATAGGCGGCTAGTACCCGGTCAAAGCCGTTGTCCGGGAACTGCAGCTTCGCCGCATCCATCTTGACCAGGCAGATGTTTTTCAGTTCAAGCTCACGGATTCGTTTTTCGGCCCGCTCAAGCATTTTCTGAGACAAATCGATAGCACTGATCGTGATGTGTCTGGGAAGCATGGGGATGGACAGCCCCGTTCCCACCCCCACTTCCAGCAAGCGCGCTCCGGCGAATAAGTCGAGCAGCTCTAATGCTGCTTCCCTACCGCCGTGAAACAGCCTTCCGAAGATCAGGTCGTAGACAGGAGAGTAGCGGTTGTAGAGTTTCTCAACATACTCGACGGTCACTGCTAGAATCCCCTTCTTGAAAAGATCGAGGCATTGTAACACTTCAGGCAGCGACCCCAAAGGAATTTCTCTCCTCCTTCCCCGGGGTGGCATCTGCTAAGCTCGGATTATTCATAAAGTATCTGCTGCATCGAGGCATGCTCTGATGAACACACCCGTCTGCCTGCGGCGGACACCCCTCTCAAGAGGGGACTACCCCGCCGCTTCGCGGCACCCCTCCGCAGGAGGGGACTACCTTCCGATGCGTTGCGCTTCCTCGGCCTCCTCGACGTAGTGCACGAGTACGCCTCTGCAGGGCGACGCCTGGTCAGGCCGGTGCTTTCGCCGCCACGGCAACGATTCAGCCCTTTACCAGGTGCAGCTTCATCAAGCTGGCGTGGCCCCGCTCGACAAGGGGAGCTCCGGTGAGGATGATGAGATTGTCGTTCTTCCTGACTAGCTTGTGGCGCAGTAGAATTCTTTCTGCAGCCGGAATCAAATCGTCTACGCTGTGGATCTCAGCCATGAGAATGGGCCTGGTGCCCCAAAAGAGGCTCATCCGACTGGCAATACGCGGGTGGGGCGTAAAGGCAAAGATATCGGTAGCGGGTCGATATTTGGAAATAAGACGGGCAGTGTCGCCGGATTGGGTGAAAGCAATCACGGCTGTGGCGCTGGTGGTTTGCGAGGCACGATAGGCAGTGTCGCATATGGTCTTTGGGAAGGAGAGCCCTCGCGCAGTCATGGTCGCCCGATGTCCAAAATCTAGACCTAAACTTTCCGCCTCACAGATAATTTTGGCCATCATCTTCACGGACTCGACGGGAAAATTCCCTTTGGCGGTTTCTCCGGAGAGCATCACGGCATCGCTTCCATCGAAAACCGCATTGGCGACATCCGAAGCCTCTGCCCGCGTTGGCAGTGGATGTGCCATCATCGACTCCAGCATCTGGGTTGCGGTAATCACCAGCTTTCTCTTTCTATTTGCTTCTCTTATGATGACCTTTTGGATGACGGGGACCTTTCCGGGCGACATTTCCACTCCGAGATCTCCCCGGGCTATCATCACTCCCTCGCACACTTCCATGATCTGATCCAGATTCTCAATCGCCTGCGGCTTTTCCAATTTCGCAATCACCGGGATGCCTGACCTTTTTCTTGCCAGTCTTCGTTTCAAGACCAACACGTCGTGGGCTGAGCGGACGAAAGAAAGAGCAATGTAGTCAACTTGTTGGTTATGCCGAATTCCAGATCCCGCAGATCCTTTCTTGTTAGTGCGGGCGCCGAGGTCACCACACCGGGGATGTTGATCCCCTGGTTTTGAGCCAGATCGCCTCCTCTGACTATCCCGCAGCGAATCTCGGTGCGGGAAGTGGAAATCACCCTCAGTTTGATCAGTCCATCGGAGAGAAGGATTGAGTCTCCAGCTTTGACGTCCGAGGGAAGAGCCGCATAGGAGGTAGAGATTGCTCTGTGATCTCCGGCGATCGGTCGTGTCGTGATGGTCAGGGACCTTCCGGCCTTGAGCTGGACCGGGCCACCATTCTTCAGTTGTCCTGTCCGAACCTTTGGGCCTTGCAAGTCCTGGAGAATGGCCACAGGTTTGCCAAGCTTGCATGAAAGGCGGCGAACTTCTCGAATCACTCGGTGATAGGTTTCATGGCAGCCATGGGAAAAATTAAGCCTCACTACATCGACGCCTGCTCGGATCAGCTGGCGGAGCTTGACCGGGGACTCCGTGGCCGGGCCAATCGTAGCAACGATCTTTGCTTTTCGCATCGCTGTTTTTCTGTCCGAACCTGCAATCTGCCCAGAGACCGGCAGCGGTTGCAACTTTCTCTCTGCTCAGGAAACCGCACACAAGAACTCGCGGTATGATAATCTAAAGTACCAAGCTTTAACCATGGACCGTTGAGAGTGCCAACCCTCCTCCAGGCCGCCAGGATATTACTGAACGAGCACACCAGGAGCGAAAGCCTTATCAAACATGCCCTGGCAGTGGAGGCTGCCATGAAGGCCTATGCCCGCAAACTAGGAGAGGATGAAGAGAAGTGGGGCATTGTTGGGCTGATGCACGACCTTGACTATGAACAGCATCCGAATCCGGAAGAACATCCACTGGTGGGATCGTTGATTCTTAAGGAACAAGGCTACCCTGAAGATGTAATCTATGCCATTAAGTCGCACGCGCAGTACCTGGGGTTGCCCAGGAAGGGCTTTATGGATAAGACTCTCTTTGCGATCGATGAATTGTGCGGCTTCATAACGGCAGTTACGTTGGTCAGACCTGGAAAGAAAGTCGCAGAGGTTCCCGTCCGGTCGGTCAAAAAAGAAGCTAAAGGACAGGGCTTTCGCTAGGGGGTCAACCGAGAAGAGATCCGTCAAGGAGCAGCTGACCTGGGAGTAGAACTGGATGAGCACATAGGATTTGTTATCGAGGCTATGGCTACCTGCGCGGAAGAACTGGGCTTGGCTGGCTCCGGTTGAATTTTTCCTGCCTCCGGGGAAGGTGTCGTCACCACCGGTTGACCTGGAGAAAGAAGAGCCGGTATGATCGACCCCAGGCGGCGAACAGAAAGCTCAATAGAACCCGGCCTTTGGGGTTCGACCATTCCCCAACCCTAGGTGAGGACGGTGGGCTATGACTCAAAAAGGAACTAGTGGGACCAGTGAGGCTCAAATTGCCGTTCATTGGAAGGAGGAAGAATATATTCGCCCGCCGACACAGTTTGTCGCTCAGGCTAACATGACCGACTCTGGCATTTATGAGCGCTTTCGCCTGGATCGCTTCCCGGAGTGTTTTAAAGAGTACGCCGATCTGCTCTGCTGGTATCAGTACTGGCACACGACACTGGATACGAGCGACGCGCCCTGCTGGAAGTGGTTTGTGGGCGGGAAGATCAATGCTTCCTACAACTGCGTGGATCGGCACTTGGCGAAGCACAAGAATAAAGCTGCAATTCTTTATGTGCCTGAACCCGAGGAAGAAGCAGAGGAAACGATCACGTATCAGGAGCTGTACGTCAGGGTCAACGAGGTGGCTGCCCTCCTTTCGGATTTTTCTGGACTCAAAGTAGGGGATCGAGTGACGATCCACATGCCCATGGTTCCGGAGCTCCCCATCACCATGCTTGCCTGTGCTCGACTGGGAGTCATCCACTCTGTGGTGTTTGGAGGCTTCAGCGGAAGATCGTGCGGAGAACGGATCGCAGATTCTGGGAGTCGAGTCTTGGTGACCATGGACGGGTATTACCGATCGGGTAAGCTCCTTAACCACAAGGAGAAAGCGGATACGGCCGTTGAGGTAGCCAAGGAAGAGGGCCAGGTGGTCGATAAGGTCTTGGTCTGGAGGCGCTACCGCGGGAAGTATAGTTCGGAAACGCCCATGGTGGAAGGACGCGATCACTTTGTGGATGAGGTGCTTAAGGACTATACGGGTAGAAGGGTAGAGCCGGTTCCCATGCCGGCGGAGGCTCCCCTGTTTCTGATGTACACAAGCGGCACCACGGGCAGGCCAAAAGGTTGTCAGCATGGCACAGGTGGCTATCTGGCTTATGTGGCGGGAACTTCTAGGTATGTGCAGGACATTCACCCCGAAGATGTCTACTGGTGCATGGCCGATATCGGCTGGATCACCGGGCATTCGTATATTGTCTATGGTCCCATGTCACTGGCCGCCACAGGCGTAATCTATGAAGGTGTTCCGACTTATCCGGACTCAGGGCGACCCTGGAGAATCGCCCAGCAGCTGGATGTCAACATATTCCATACAGCACCGACTACGATCCGCATGTTGAGAAAGGCCGGTCCCGATGAGCCCCAAAAGTACCACTACCATTTTAAGCACATGACGACGGTGGGAGAGCCCATCGAACCGGAGGTCTGGCGGTGGTACCACGAAGTCGTCGGAAAGAGGGAGGCGGTCATTGTGGATACATGGTGGCAGACGGAAACGGGTGGCTTTCTCTGCAGCACGATGCCCGGCCTCCAAGGCATGAAGCCCGGAAGTGCTGGCCCGGCAATGCCGGGCGTTCATCCCGTGATCTACGACGAGAAGGGCATGGAAGTGGAGGCGGGATCCGGCAGGGCGGGAAACATCTGCATTCGCAATCCCTGGCCGGGGATATTCCAGACAATTTGGGGGGATCGAGAGCGGTTCGTTTCGACTTACTTTGCCAAATACTGCAAGAACAAGAAGAGCAAGGACTGGCGTGACTGGCCCTACTTTACCGGCGACGGAGCTATGCAGGCTGAAGACGGCTACTATCGGATCTTGGGTCGGGTGGATGACGTGATCAATGTGGCAGGCCATCGTTTGGGCACGAAAGAGCTGGAATCCGCCAGTCTTACAGTCGAGGAAGTTGCAGAATCCGCCGCCGTGCCCGTGGCGGATGAGATCAAAGGCCGGGTCCCGGACCTCTATGTTGCTCTCAAGCCCGGTTATCAGACCAGCAAAGATGTGGAGCAAAAGGTGACGAAAGCGATCGAGACCATGATTGGCAAAATAGCAAGACCAAAGCATGTCTATATCGTCCCGGATATGCCCAAGACCCGTTCCGGTAAAATCGTGCGCCGCGTCCTGGCAGCAGTCTCCAACGCTTTGGATATAGGTGATGTTACGACATTAGCGAATCCGGAAGTGGTGGAGGAGATTCGCAAGATGGTTCAGGCCGAGGGGGTTGTCGTGACGAAAGAGGGCCCGGAAGATATGAAGCGTTTCGGCGAGGAACGCTGATGAAAGATCCCTGGCGTCTTCAGACCGTTTCAGGTTCCGGGATTTTGAACTCGGGTGTTTCTACTCGAATGCTGGGATCCCGGTGATGCTCTCTCCCAAGATCAAGGTATGAATGTCATGGGTGCCCTCGTAGGTGTAGACGGATTCCAAATTGGCCATATGGCGAAATACCGGATATTCGCTGAGAATCCCGTTGGCTCCTAGAATATCCCGGGCCAGGCGTGCGATTTGGAGGGACACGGCGACATTGTTGCGCTTGGCCATGGAGATCTGTTGGGGCCGGGTTTTCCCTTCATCTTTGAGCCGTCCCAGCTGGTAAGCAAGCAACTGACCCTTGGTGATCTCGGTGAGCATAAAAACGAGCTTTTCCTGCACCAGCTGGTGGGAAGCTATGGGCCGATTGGCAAATTGTTTTCGCTCCAGTGCCCACCACCACGCCGTATCGTAACAGGCCATGGCGCTTCCCATGACTCCCCAGGCGATGCCGTAACGGGCCTGATCCAGACACATGAGTGCATTCTTGAGTCCTTCGGTCTTGGGAAGCAGGTTGGCTTCGGGGATGTGGCAATCGTCAAAGACCAGCTCAGAAGTGACCGAGGCACGCAAGGAATGCTTGTTGCGGTATTCCTTGCTCTGGAAACCTTTCCTTTCTTTCTCTACCAGGAAGCCGCGAATTCGGTCGTTGTCGCAGCGGGCCCACACTACGGCGATGTCGGCAAGACTACCGTTGGTGATCCACGCCTTGGTCCCGTTGAGAACGAAGCTCTTGCCCTGTTTCCGGGCTCGGGTCTGCAGGGCTGCCGGATTGGAGCCCGAATCCGGCTCCGTCAGGCCGAAGCACCCGATTGCCGATCCAGACCGCAGCCGGGGCAGCCACTCTTCTTTCTGAGCCTCGCTTCCAAACGTCAGGATGGGATACATGACCAGCGAGCTCTGCACGGAGACGAAGCTGCGAAGTGAGCTGTCGCCCCGCTCCAGCTCTTGCATCATAAGACCGCAGGCTACGCTGTTGAGGCTGGCGCAGCCATAGCCGTCGAGATTGGCTCCCAGATAGCCGAGTCGGCCCATGGGTTCGACGAGATGCGCCGTAAAGGTTCCTTCCGCGTAGTGCTTCTCGATAATGGAAACAACATTGTCCTCCACAAAGGAACGCACACTCTCGCGCACCAGCTTTTCGTCATCACTGAGGAGCCGATCAATCTCCATGAAATCAACACCTTGAAAAGGCATGCTGCGGAATATAGCACCCGGGTAGTTGGTGGGCAAGCGCACTCAGGAGCAGCTTGCAGACCTGCGGGAGGGCCTGTTATGCTTCCCAACACGAGCGCAGTCTGAAATGGAGGGGGGGGGGTTGCTAATCGGCTGTGATCATCGGTCTCAGTGGGAGGAATGCTTCCGGAAAGGGGGTTGTAGCGGAGCTCCTCAAGTCGAGGGGATTCTACTTTTTCTCACTCTCGGATGTCATTCGCGAAGAAGTCAGGAAACGGGGAGGAGAGGTTACCCGTCGGCGTTTGATCGAGGTTGGAAATGAGCTGAGGTCAGAGCATGGGACGGATTACCTGGCTCGCCAGATCCTTGCCCGCCTTCAGGAAGACAAGAACTATGTCGTGGATTCGTTCCGTCATCCTGATGAGGTGGAGGTTTTTCGGGACCGGGCGGATTTTTACCTCCTGGTCACGGAGGCTGATCCGGAAACTCGCTTCGCTCGGATCAAAGCACGAGGGCGAGAAAGCGACCCCGATCGCCTGGAAGAATTTTTGGCTCTGGAGAAGCGTGAAGAGGCCAGCGCTCACGCTGAGCGCCAGCAGCTCGCTGCCAGTGAGCAACTCGCGGATTTTCGGCTGCTGAATAATGGTTCGATTCCAGAATTTAAGCAGAAGGTTTGCCAGCTCCTGGAGAAACTGATGCCAAATCTGCAGCGGCCCGACTGGGACGAGTACTTCATAATGTTGGCCAAGGTGGCGGCGCTTCGCAGCAACTGTGTGAAGCGTAAGGTGGCAGCCATTATTGTGCGCGACCGAAGGGTGATCTCGACAGGATACAACGGCACTCCCCGAGGGACGCGAAATTGTTACGAGGGGGGTTGCCCACGCTGTAATAGTCTGGCGGAGAGCGGCACGCAGTTGGAAGAATGCCTCTGTTCACACGGCGAGGAAAACGCCATCACTCAGGCAGCCTATCATGGCGTGAGCGTTAAAGAGAGTACGCTTTATAGTACCTTTGCACCCTGCCTGATGTGTGCGAAGATGATCATCAATGCGGGAATCCGAGAGGTAGTCTACAACCTAGACTATCCATTGAATGAAACCTCCTTCAAACTACTTCAGGAAGCAAGAATTCTCTGCCGCCAGCACCGGGTGGAGTGATCTTTGTGCCCTTGGTGCCTTCGTGTCTTGGCGATTCAGTTTTTCACCACAAAGACACGAAGATCGCCCAGGGCATTAAGACGTCCGCGAGAACTCGTCCAGAAAGTAAGCAGCGCTCCTGATCCCTCCGTAAAAATTACCCAGATCCAGCTTCTCGTTAGGGGCGTGTGCGTTTTCATCGGGGAGCCCGATGCCCATCAGGACGGTCGGGATGTTCAGGAGCTCAGAAAAGGTGGCTACCACGGGGATCGATCCTCCCTCACGCTGGAAAACAGGCCGTCGACCAAAACCCTTTTCAAGGGCATTGGAGGCGGCGACCAAGGCGGGATGGTCCAAAGAGGCCACCCAGGGTTTGCCTCCGTGCATCCTGGTCACCTTTATTTCGACGGATCGTGGGGCAATCGCTTCCAGATGCTTCTCGACGAGATCTTCAATCTTTAGCGGGTCCTGATCGGGGACCAGCCTCATGCTGACCTTGGCCATGGCCCTGGAGGGCAAGACGGTTTTTGCTCCCTCGCCGGTAAAACCGCTCAGTAGCCCATTGACTTCGAAGGTGGGCCGCGCCCACACCCTCTCCAGCGGGGAAAACCCCTCCTCGCCTGCCAACTCGTCAACGCCTAAATCCGCCTTGTAGGCACTCTCGTCGAACGGAAGAGAAGCGAACTCCTTTCGCTCCCGCTCGGTCAGATCACGAACATCGTCGTAAAAATGCGGGATGGCAATGCGGCCTTTGTCGTTCTTCATTGAGGCCAGCATGCGAGAGAGCTCAAAGGCTGGATTGGCAACTGTCCCACCAAAAGAACCGGAATGAAGGTCCTGGCTTGGACCCCTCATGTCAATTTGCAGGTACACCAACCCTCGCAGGCCGTAGCCGATGGAGGGGACGCCCCGCGCGAACATCGTCGAGTCGGAAACCATCACCACGTCAGCTTTCACGAGATCCTGGTGGGATTCGATGAATTGATCAAGATGGGGACTTCCGACTTCTTCTTCGCCCTCGATTAGATACTTCAGATTGAGAGGGAGCTGCTGCCGTGTCTCGGTGTAGGCTTCGGCGCTCTTGAAGTGGATGAAAATCTGCCCTTTGTCGTCGGCCGCTCCCCGCGCGTACAACTCGCCGTCACGTATGGTGGGTTGGAAAGGCGCCGATTCCCAAAGCTCGATGGGATCGACTGGCTGGACATCGTAGTGGCCGTAAACCAGCACGGTCGGTTTCTCTTCATCCTCTATGCGCTGCCCGTAAACAAGAGGATGTCCTGGAGTTTGAAATATTTCGATTTTCTGCATTCCTGCTTTGCCGAGTTGATCGGCTACGAAGTCGGCCGCTCTTCCTACCTCTTCCTTCTTTTCCGTGTCGGTGCTGATGCTGGGTATTCGAAGAAAGTCTTTCAGCTCATCGAGAAAACGATTTTGGTTTTTTTCGATGTATTTGATGACATCATTCATGACAACCTCCTACCCAATTCTACTCTGAGTACTCCCTTTCATAAATACATTACCGTATTTATGAAAGGGGAATATAAGACCTACTTGACGTACATGGTAACGAGGTGTAGTTTGTTTGGGTGCGTTGGCAAAAATGGTCCAGATGGATTGGAGCGAAGCCAGTATCAAGGATTGCAATTATTGCGCTGGTGCCAGGGATTGTCGGTGCGATTGGCGGAGGAATCTGGGAGTACATCATGACTAGGGGACTATCAGGCTGGGTTCCGCTCTATGCAGGTCTGATTTCTGGGTTGATTTCGGGAATCGGAACCCTATTGTTTTCGTGGTATCTGGCGACGGCTCACCCTTTGGACCTGAACCACTGAGAATTCTCACCTCGTAAGCCATCTGAGTTGGTGGCAGAAATTAACGGCCTTACCGGCATAGCCAGGCAATCCGTCATAGACCGACACGCCAACAAATGGTTGCGTGTAGCTGGAACTGTGTACGATGTTTTCGACAAAAACCAGCTAGTAATTGTGTGTTTGGATGGTAGCGATATTGGACCTAACTACTGGTTAGAATTCGACGCTTCCGACTGGCGAGACTCGCTAAAAACACTTAATGTCGGCGGCCAAATCAGGGCGACCGGGAAAATAAAATCGTTCAACTCTCTGTATATTGTCCTTGCTCAGTGCGAGAAGGAGCAGGGGTTACACAATCTGAGCGCAATACAATGAGCGCGCCCAACTGGGCCAACCAGACCATCTGGACCGGGGATAACCTGCCGATCATGCGGGGCATGAACTCGGAGTCGGTAGACCTTATCTACTTAGACCCCCCCCCTTCAACAGCAATACGAACTACGCTGCTCCCATTGGCAGCAAGGCTGCTGGAGCCGAGTTCAAGGATACCTGGACTCTCACGGACATCAACGTCGAGTGGGTGAACCTGATCGAGGCCAAGCACCCGGCACTCTACCGAGTTCTGCTGGCGGCCATGACGGACAGCGACAAGTCCTATCTGATCTACATGGCCGCTCGACTTCTCGAAATCAGGAGGATTCTCAAGCCCAAAGGCTCGATCTACCTGCACTGTGACCCGACCATGAGCCACTACCTCAAACTGCTCATGGACGCGGTTTTCGGTAAACGTAACTTCAGAAACGAAATCATCTGGAAGCGCAACTCATCACATAACGACTCGAAGGCATTTGGCCGCGTGGTCGACTCGCTCCTATTCTACGGCCCGCCAATAAGGACCGATTCCGTCCGTGTCCCGCTAAGCACAGATTACACTGAGAAGTTTTACCGTCACCGGGACCACCGAGGACTGTATCGACACGACAACATTATTCGATCCGCATCGATGGGCGAACGGCCTAACCTGACCTATGAGTACAAAGGCTTTACGCCACCCTTTGGGTGGCGAATGACCAAAGACAAGATAACGGCGCTGGACGCGGAAAACCGAATAGCTTGGTCTGCATCTGGGCGACCCTATCTGAAACGCTATTTGAGTGAGAACAAGGGGCAGGTTCCGTCGGCGATCTGGACCGATATTTCGCCAATTTCAGGCCATGCCAAGGAACGAGTCGGCTATCCGACGCAGAAACCTGTCGCGCTACTGGCTCGCATCATCCAAGCAAGCTCCAACACGGGTGATATGGTTCTGGACCCGTTCTGCGGATGCGCCACGGCCTCCATTACGGCTCAGGGTTTACACAGGCAGTGGGTAGGAATCGATATCTCTCCCAAGGCCGCCGATCTAGTTCAACAGAGAATGCATGACGAACTGGGCCTATTTTCCAAGGTCATCCACCGCACGGATACTCCCAAACGCACGGACCTAGGAACGCTCCCTAGGTACAACTCCGATGCCAATCGAAAGGAGATCTGCGGCGATCAGGAAGGTCACTGCAACGGATGTCGGATCCACTTCGAGCTACGCAACTTGGAGGTAGGCCACATCATCTCCAAGGGCAAAGGCGGGACCGATCACATTGGAAACCTGCAACTTCTTTGTGGGAACTGTAATCGGATCAAAGGAGACCGTGGCATGGAGTACCTGAAAGCGAAGCTACAGATATGAGAAAACGACCTGACTATGGAAACGCAACCCCGGAAGACTTGGTGAGAGCTCTTCTGCGCGTGCACCGGAAGACAGCCCGTTATCGGCAATCAGTTCCTGGTACATCAGTTGTTTCCCAGCCAAGCCCCGCACAACCCGTCTCATCTGGTGCAGAGTGTCCAGCTGGCGAAGGTTGTGCTTCCCAGCGAACTCACGAACATAGCGATCCAGATGTTTAGGACTGATCTTGTGAAAGACTCCCGTATGCGCCCTTTTGAGCATAGACCAGAAGCTCTCGACGCCATTGGTATACGCTTTCCCTCGCACATACTCACCAATCGAGTGCTTAACCGTCTCATGATTCGGAAGGGTGTGGTAGGTCAAAGCGTCATCGGTGTAGATTTTGGTTCCCAGCTTGACGTGCTCCATAATGAAAAGGCTCATGGTCTCAGACTTGGTATTGCGGACAACTTGGGCGGAGACTTGATTAGAGGATCGATCTTTGATCCCCGCTACAGCCATTTTGCCAGTCGGTCCACGACCACTCATCTGAGCTCTCTTGGTCTTGTTCATGTTCCTGCGCTTTCCTCCTATGTAGGTCTCATCGACTTCGACCGGGCCGGAGAAAGACGTTCCACCGTTTTTAGTTCTGGTCCAGGCTTCTCGAATTCTGTGGAGCATGAACCATGCAGCGGGTTGACTGACCCCAATGTCGCTCGCCAACTTGGTGGAGGCGATGCTCTTCAAACTGGTCAGTTCCAGATAAATGGCCATAGCCCATTTGTGGAGCGAGAGGTTTGTTTTGGCAATGGGCGTCCCAGTGCGGACCGAGAAATACCGCTCGCAATCTCGGCACCGATACGGCATGGGCTTTCGGTTGGGCACGGTGTAGGTATTGGTGGACCCGCAATGCCCACAACACCTTTCCTCTGGCCACAGTGTCTTTTCAAACCACTCCTCAGCTGCTTTTTCGTTGGGGAACATGTCCATCAAGTGGATAATGTTGAGTTTCCTGCGTTGCCGGTTTCTTGTTTGTTTTCCCATAGGAGTATTATATGTCAGGAGAAGGGAAAAGTCAAGTAGGTCTTATAATCCCATTATGAAAGGGAGTACTCAGCAGATGCATCAGGTGTAGCTGTTCAGGCGTGCTGTCTGACCAGCTTCTCCTGAAGGTCCAGTAAACCTTGACTGTATCGCACGGGGTATTCTTCTCTGCTGTGTAAGTGTTTCAGCGATGTGGGAAGCTGGGAAAGTTGCTGTTGGGCCCGCTCTCTGATCTGAAGAAGATTTGGTGGCTCCATTATCAGCCGGCCTTTCTCAATGTACTTTTGGAGGAGAGGCTTCCCTGGGTGGACTTCATCCCATTTGCTGATGACATCTCCCGCCAACTCACCGTTCTCGATTTGACGAAACACCTGTTTACGATGGGGGAAGCTGATCTTTCCCTCGCTCGCCTTGATGCACGGCTGGACTCTCCCGTTTCGAATTGTCTCCACCAGCTTGTACACCAAATCACAGGTAGGGGCATCAGTCGACACGACTAAATCGGTTCCGACGCCGTAGGCATCGATGGGCGCGGCGGCGAGGACAAGAGAGCGAATCCTTTCTTCATCCAGATTCCCACTGGCCAGGATTTGGACCTCTTTCCTGCCCGCCCTGTCCAGCAAATCCCGAGTTTTAAAGGCGAGCTGTACCAGGTCACCGCTGTCCAGGCGCACGGCCCGAATTTTCCCCTTCATGCGAAGAGCCTTTTTAACGCCTTCCAAAGGGTTGTACGTGTCCACGAGTAGAATGTTGTTCGCCGGGAAGACTCTCTGGAAATGCTGGAAAGCCTCCAGATCGTCGCCAAAGAACTGGATGTAGGAATGAGCCATAGTTCCGTAAACTGGGATGCCCATTTCGTATCCCGCCAAGACATTGCTGGTCCCGTCGCACCCTCCGATGAAGGACGCTCGGGCGGCCAGCAGGCCAGCCTGAATGCCGTGGGCGCGGCGAGTGCCGAAGTCGACGATGTGTTTGTCCCCTCCCGCCAGGTGGAGGCGAGCCGCCTTGGAGGCGACCATGCTTTGGAAGTTAATCGTATTGATGAGAAAGGTTTCAAGAATCTGCGCCTCAATCACCGGGCCACTTACCTGGACGATCGGCTCCTTGGCGAAAACGATTGTGCCCTCTGGAAGGGCGTAGACATCCCCGCTGAAGCGGAAGCCTTTCAGATAATCGAAGAAGGCGTCATCGACGTGGCGGAAGGTTTCCTGCGCGCGCAGGTACTTGAGCGACTCTTCAGAAAAATGGATGTTTTGAATGTAGTGTAGAGCCTGTTCCAGACCTGCAGCAAAGAGGAAACCTCTCGATTTGGGTAAGGTCCGGGTGAAAAGTTCGAAGGTGGCCCCGTCTTCTTTGACGCTGGCTTCGAAGTAGGCGGCGGCCATGGTCAACTCGTAAAGATCCGTGTTGATTCCGAGGGTGTCCTCAGTCGGGAAAAGGGGATTCAATCTCATGGTGAGCCGAAAACGCGATCGAATACGAGTTCCACATGCCTCAGCTTGCAGTCGAGGTCAAAGATTTTCCGGATCTCCTTCTTAGACAGGCGGCCCTGAATGTCCACGTCTTTCGAAACCAGGGTCCGGAAGTCCGCCTTCTCTTCCCAGACCTTTTTGGCGTTGCGCTGTATCCACTGGTAGGCCTGTTCGCGCAGCGTTCCCTTCCGTACTAACTCCAACAACAGTGTCCCCGAAAAAATCATGCCTCCCATGGACTCCAGGTTTTTCTTCATGCGGGCCTCGTCCACCACCACGTTCCCGATGATGCGGTTCAGCTGAATCGTTAGGTAGTGAACCAAAGTCGTGCTGTCGGGAACGATGATGCGTTCGGCGGAAGAATGGGAGATGTCGCGCTCATGCCAGAGGGGCATATTCTCAAGCGCAACCAATGCGTTGGCTCGCAGGATGCGCGCCAGCCCGCTGATCTGCTCGCAGCTGACCGGATTGCGCTTGTGGGGCATCGCGGAACTACCCTTTTGTCCTGAGCCAAAGGGTTCCTGGGCTTCTTGAACTTCGGTGCGCTGGAGATGCCGAATCTCAGTGGCCATCTTGTCATAGCTCGACCCCACGATCGCCAGCACGCATAGGTAGCCCGCATGCCGGTCCCGCTGCAGTGTCTGCGTTGAGGCACGGGCAAAGCCTATCCCCAACTTTGTGCACACCTTTTCTTCCAGCTCTGGAGAGAGGTAGGAGAAGGCACCCACGGGGCCGCTGATTTTTCCCACTTCCAAGTCGCGGCGAGCTAGGCGAAAACGCTCCAGATTGCGCCCCATCTCCGAGTACCAGACGGCGAGTTTCAAGCCAAAGGTGATTGGTTCGGCGTGCACCCCGTGCGTGCGCCCGATCATGGGAGTGTCCTTATAGCGAAACGCTTTCTCCCTTAGCGTGGACAGAAAAGAAGTCAGTTCGGTTTCTATGAGGTCCGAAGCGTCCTTGATCTGAAGAGCTTGAGCCGTGTCCACCACATCGGTTGAAGTCAGCCCCAGGTGGATAAAGCGAGACTCCGGTCCGATTTTCTCGGCAACTGCTGTGGTAAAGGCAACCACGTCATGACGGGTGACTTTCTCAATCTCCGCGATTCTTTCCAAAGAGAAGTCTGCCTTGTCCCTGATTGTGCTCACCGCTTCAGCCGGTATTTCCCCGAGATCTGCCAGTGCTTCGCATACGGCAATCTCCACTTCGAGCCATTTCCGGAACTTGTTGTCATCGCACCAGACGCGGCTCATTTCCGGTCGGCTGTAGCGGGCAATCATAGCTCTAAAACTATGGAAGGTTTACTCTGGTGGGTCAAGTGAAGTTTCCACGGCTTTCTGCGTGTTCGGCAGGCGAGCGCGCGCGAAGCAGCCTGCAAGGCGATCCGAGGGTGGTTGTTGCGCTGACTGAGATGGGCCAGAAAGATGTCGGTGGCCTGACCGTCGAAGTGATGGCTGAGAAATCGGGCGAGCTCCTTGTTGGAAAGGTGCCCGGTGTGGCCCAAAAGGCGCTGCTTCAAGAGCCAGGGATAGGGCCCGATCTTGACCATGTCTTCATCATGGTTGGACTCCAGAATGAGCCAGTCACATCCATTGAGACTGTTCACCACCGAGTCGCCGACTTCTCCAAGATCAGTAGCCAGAGCCCCGCAGGATCCTTGTGTTAGGAAACGAAAACCGACCGGATCGGCTGCGTCATGAGAGATTGCAAAGGGTTCGATGTGAAGATCACCGATCGCAAAAGGTGAGTCGGTGACGAAGGTTTCCCATCTCGAAATCGACTGGAGTTCTGGAACCTCGTTTCGTGTCCCTTCGTTCATGTAGACCGGAACGTCCTGTTCACTCACAAAGGCCAGCACGCCTCTGATGTGATCGGTATGTCCGTGTGTGAGCAGCACCGCGTCGACTCTTTGATGTGAGAGGCCGGCTTGTTGAAGGCGGGCCTTGAGGTTGCGTTTTCCGAAGCCTACGTCGATCAGGACGCAGGCCCGGCTGGTGGCTACGACGGTACAGTTCCCCTCGCTGCCACTGCCTAAAATACAAACGCGAAACACCCGTACCCTCCTAGTACGAAGCAGAGTGGACTTGCGGCGCCCTCCTTGCCCTTGTTGTAGAATGTACCATTTAGGGGTGAAAAAGAAGACCCGAAAAACAGAGCCCTCAGGGAGCGTTGGGCAGACAGCCGCTCCTTCTCAGTTGCAGCTCGGCTTCAACCTCGGGAGCTCTTCTGTAACCGGCTGGTAAAGTTTTTTTGGGTGACGGCATGTTTTCCTGCAAGACTTGAATGGCCCGATCGGAAAAGAAATTTTTCATATCCACCTTTGGTTGCCGTACCAATCAAGCGGACAGTGCCGCAATCCGGGAGGATTTTGTCAACGGCCGGTACCAGGAAACGCGGCGGTAGTCGGAGGCGGATGTCATTGTTGTGAACTCATGCACGGTAACGCACCGTTCCGATCAGCAAGTCCGCCAGTTGACCCGGCGACTCAGGCGTGAAAACCCCCGGGCTCGAATTGTTCTCACAGGATGCTATGCGCAACGAGATCCTGAAGCTCTGGCAAGCTTGCTTGCCGTTGATCTGGTCGTAGGCAACAGCAGGAAAAAGGACATTTTTGACCTTGTCGGCGCGCAAAACTCAGGTTCAGCTGCAAGAGTGGACTTGCCCGGAGTGCGGGAGCTGACGGCCATTTATGGAATGATTTCAGCAAAACTCGTAGTATGGATCCCACACCCGCCACAGAGCTGGGAGGGAAAACCAGACCTTTCGTCAAGATCCAGGATGGATGTGACGCCAAGTGCGCCTATTGCATCATCCCTTTGGCCCGAGGACCCAGTCGCAGTGTCCCCGCTGAGAAGCTTCTGACGCAAGTACGTGATTTGGTTGCTCGCGGTTTTAAAGAAGTGGTGCTGACCGGTATCCATATCGGCACCTACGGAATGCATTCTCGACCCCGTTTCCCGCTGCATCGGTTGGTGGAAGAAATCATCCGTGTGACGGGTCTCGAACGCCTTCGAATCAGCTCCATTGAGCCCATGGAGCTCTCAGGACGGATTATTGATCTGGCGTCTCAGAGCGACAAGATCGCCCCGCACTTCCATATTTGTTTGCAGAGTGGAAGCGACCGGCTCTTGAAAAGGATGCTGAGACCTTACAATACGAGTCGTTTTGCCGGTATTGTGGAACGAATCCGGGAGCGAATCCCCCATGCAGGTATTGGCACCGACGTAATCGTGGGTTTCCCGGGAGAGACCGAAGAAGATCACCTCAAGACGCTGGACTTTGTGCAGCAAATGCCTTTTACCTATCTTCATGTGTTTCCCTACAGTGATCGCAGTGGAACAGGGGCCGCACAGATGGAAGAAAAGGTGGATGCTGAGGTAATCAGACGGCGCAGCAGGCAGGTACGACGCCTTTGTGAGCAAAAGAGCCGCTCTTTCCGCAGATCGTTTCTGGGACGAACCCTTTCTGTGCTCACCTTGAGTGACGAAGAAAAAGGAATGCGGGCTGCCGTGTCGGGGAACTATGTGAAAACCAGGGTCCACAGCTCGGTTCCACCGAATCGAATTGTGGAGGGCGAAGTTGTGGCGGAAGATGGGGACAGTGTGGTGTTAAGGTGCTAATTGCCGCACTGAGCGGCTTCTACCTTCCTCCATCCCACAAGGTAGGAGCAGCCTTAGCCTGCATTTCTCATCACCCCTCTACTGCATCGGCGTCGCCTTCACCTGAGCGAAGTGAAGAAATGATCCGTCCTGACTGCGTTGCGCTTCTTCGGCCTCCTCGACGTACTGCACGAGTACGCCTGCGGGGGGCCTCGGTCGCGCGCCTTGTCAGACCGGCCCTTCCGCCGCTTGACACGAGTGTCTTCGTGACGAGCAGTGATGAGAAATGCAGCCTTAGCGCCGCGAACGACCCGCCTAGTTCTCCAGAATCACTACTGCCACAGCGTATTCCTGAGCGTGAGTAATGGAGAGTTGTGCCCGTCGCGACCCCGATTCCTGGAAGATCTTTTTTGCCTTGCCATGAAAAGTCAGTTGGGGTTTTCCCAGCTCATTGGAGCTGACTTCGACGTCCTTCCAGGCGATTCCCCGCTGCCAGCCCGTTCCCAAGGCTTTCAGTGCCGCTTCCTTCGCTGCAAAGCGGCCGGCAAAGTGCTGGAACCGATTCTTGCGGCCTAAGCAGTAGCGAATTTCTCCAGCAGTGAAGACTCGATTCACCATCCTGTTGGCATTTTTCAGGGCGGAGCGGATCCGTCCCACCTCGACGATGTCGACTCCCAAACCAAGAATCATGTCGTGACGGCCTGTTTGCTCAGAACGCATCGTTGTGGACTTCGCCGCTGTGGTAACCTCTGACTGCGATGTTTCTTGAAAGGCATGCAGGTGAGAGTAGCTCTTTGTCTTCCCTGAGCTTGAGAAATCCCGGGTCTGGCTCACGCGTTTCTAAATCTCGATTTTCTCAATCGCCTGGCGCATCTTTCTCCGGTGTTCTTTCAGCCTTCTCCGTAATGCAGGATCACTCCGGCTTAGGATCTGGATGGCCAGAAGAGCCGCATTCCTGGCTCCGGCTTTGCCGATGGCCATTGTGGCAACCGGGATCCCGGAGGGCATCTGAACTGTGGCCAGCAGTGCGTCCAACCCGTTTAAGGAAGAAGAGCCTATGGGCACACCGATGATGGGCAGGATCGTATTCGCGGCCAACACCCCGGCCAGGTGAGCTGCGGCTCCGGCTCCCGCAATAACTACCTGAAGTCCGCGCTTTTCGGCCTCCACAGCGTATTCGGAAGTCCTCTTTGGGGTGCGGTGAGCGGAGAGAACCCGCATCTCATGAGGAACAGCGAATTCCTCGAGGATCCGGGTAGCCTCAGCCATAACTTCGAGGTCTGACTTGCTACCCATCAGAATGGCTATTTTCGGGCTGACCGCGGATCTTTTTCGCCCCTTCTGCTGTTTCATTTGCGTAATCCTTTGGCGGCGATGTCTCGCCGATAATACATTCCGTCAAAGTGGATTTTGTTGACGCCTTCGTAGGCCTGTACGATTGCCGCGTCCAGCGATGCACTCAGGGCGGAGACTCCGAGCACCCGACCCCCGCTGCTGACAATCCTCTCGTTGTTGAGCGTCGTTCCGGCATGAAACACCAGTGTATCGTCTACCTCATTGGCCATTTCCAGTCCCGTGATCTCTTTGCCCTTCTCGTAAGAGCCGGGGTAGCCACCGGAGGCAAGAACAACACAGACGGCAGCCTTGTTGTTCCATTCTATGTCGATGTCCTGAAGACTTCCCGCGGCTACGGCACTGAGAATGCGCAAAAGATCGCTTTCCATTCGGGGCAGCACTACTTGGGTTTCGGGGTCGCCAAAGCGGACGTTAAACTCCAGCACGCGGGGCCCCTTCGGAGTCAGCATTAATCCGGCATACAGGATGCCCCGATACTCCCTCCCCTCCTGAGCCATGGCGCGGATCGTAGGATGAATGATCTCTTTGATGACTCTCTCTCGTAAGGAATCTGAGAGAAGGGTGCCCGTCGAATAGGCACCCATTCCACCTGTGTTCGGTCCGCAGTCTCCTTCAGAGATTGCCTTATGGTCTTGGGAGGGGACCATGGGAAGCAAATGGGTACCGTCAGAGAATACCATGAAGGAGGCCTCTTCGCCTTCCAGAAAATCTTCGATTACGAGCACCTTTCCTGCCTCGCCCAGTTTCTTCTCACGCATCACCCCATCAACAATGTGTAAGCTCTCCTGTAGATTGTGACAGATAAAGACACCCTTGCCGGCTGCCAGTCCATCCGCTTTCAGAACTACCGGGAAAGCAAATGCGTCACTTCTCAGTGTTGCCTCGGCCTCATCGGCCCGATGGAAGACTTTGTGGTCTGCTGTAGGGATGCCGTATTTCTCCAGAAAGTGTTTGGCAAAGGCTTTGCTTCCCTCCAAAAGGGCTGCTTTACGGGAGGGACCCACAATAGGGTGCCCTGTCTCCTGGAAGCGATTGACAATTCCAGCCACCAGGGGAGCTTCCGGTCCTACTACGGTGAGGTCGACTTGGTTGCTGCGGGCGAATTGGCAGAGGCCTTCAACATCCTCCGCGGAGATCGGGACATTTTGGGCGGTCTGAGCGGTTCCCGCGTTACCGGGAGCGCAGTAGAGCTGGTCTAGTTTTGAACTCTGGGCTAGCTTCCATATGATGGCATGTTCTCTGCCCCCGGACCCGATGACCAAGACTTTCACGGCGTTAACGCACTCGTAGGGTAACGGTAAGTGTAGCAACCTTACTTAGAGGTGCTGTTCTTCGCTTTGCCCTTGGCAGAGGCATCTTTGGCGGGGGCACTGGAGTCGGCTTTGTTCTCCTTTTCCTTTGAGGATGGAGCATCATCTCCGGAGGCAGTGTGGCCGCTACCGTTCTTGCGCCCGTAATCACTGACATACCAGCCTGACCCCTTGAACTGTATGGAGGGAGCGGAGAGCAGGCGTTGTAATTCTCCCCCGCAATCGGTGCATTGGGTCAAGGGAGCGTCGGAAAACTTCTGGATGACTTCCAGCGTATTTCCACATTCTTGGCACCGATACTCATAAAGAGGCATGAAGGACCTTCGGTAGATTCTCGTTCAAAATATAAGGTGCGGGCCGGTCATTGTCAAGGCGGGCACCCGATGACCGAAGGGTAAATCCGTGTTATTATTGCCTTTTTCAGGAGGGGTGGATGAAGTCTGTCCGAAAGGCGGTGATTCCCGTAGCGGGGAGGGGAACCCGTTTTCTTCCTGCTACCAAGACCATTCCCAAGGAGATGTTACCGATTGTTGATAAGCCGGTAATACAGTACGTGGTGGAGGAAGCGGTTCAATCGGGATTCGAGAATATCATTTTTGTCACCGGCCAGGGAAAGAATGCTATAGAAGACCACTTTGATCGTGATTACCAACTGGAAGAGGTGCTTAAGGGTCAAGAGGGAAAGAAAGGGCTATGGGAAATTGTCTCCGATCTTTCACGAATCATTCGAATTTGCTCTGTTCGCCAGAAGAAACCACTGGGATTGGGCCATGCCGTTCTGGAGACCGAGCCCTTCATTGGAAATGAGCCTTTTGGGGTCTTTCTTGGTGACGATATCATTGACCATGAAACTCCCTGCATGAAGCAGCTCCTTGAGGTTCACAATAGCTATCAGGCTAGTGTCGTGGCTGTGCAGCAGGTGGCGCCCAACAACATTTCCCGCTACGGGGTTATCGCCGCCGAACCCCTGGATGGGGGTGGGGAAGGCCGTCTCTTCAGAATCAATGACATGGTGGAAAAACCTTTACCGGAAGCGGCCCCTTCCGACCTGGCGGTGATCGGCCGCTACGTCCTGACTCCCCGAATTTTCGAAGTATTGGAAGCCACTCAGCCCGGTGCTGGAGGTGAGATCCAGCTCACCGACGGCATACGCGGCTTGCTTAAGCATGAGGCGGTTTATGCTTACCGCTTCAAAGGCCACCGATACGATGCTGGAGACAAGTTGGAATATTTGATTGCTACAGTTGATCTTGCCTTGCGCCGTCCGGACCTGGGGAAGCGGTTTCGGGAGTATTTAAAAACACTGGAGCTGTAGAAGGGACGAACGGCCCTAGTGTCTGGGACAGGACACTAGTACTCCCTTTCATAAAGACGGTAACGTATGCTAGAGAGGGCTTTCATTCGAGAGAACCTTGACCTGGTCGAGAAGAGCCTGAAGGGGAAAGACTTTGCCTTCGACCGGGAGCGTTTCCTGAAGCTCGATGAGCAGGAAAGGGGAGTACGCGGTGAGTGGGAAGAGCTCCGAGCACTGCGCAACCGAGCTAACGATGAGATCACGCGGCTCAGGAAGGAAGGTCGAGAGGCGGCGGCAGAAATCGAAGAGATGAAACGGGTCTCAGCCCGCATTAAGACACTGAACGGGGAAATCGTGGAGCGGGAATCACGGATGAGAGATTTCCTTGCCACAGTTCCCAATCTTCCCCATGAGAGCGTGCCCCCGGGCGTCGATCCTTCCTTTAACGTGGTCATCAGAGAGATCGGGACTCCTCCCCGCTTCGATTTCTCCTACAAAGATCATGTGGATCTCGGTGTCAGTCTTGGCATTTTGGATCTGGAGCGGGCGGCGAAGATTGCCGGAGCGCGGTTTGCCAACTATTATGGGGCCGGAGCCTTGCTGGAACGAGCCCTGATCAATTTCATGCTCGATGTTCACACACGCGAGCACAAATATCAGGAGATCCTCCCCCCCTTTTTGGCCAATCGCACCAGCTTCTTTGGGACGGGAAACCTTCCCAAGTTTGAAGCAGACCTGTTTCGGGTGCAGGGCACGGAATACTTCCTGGTGCCCACTGCAGAAGTACCCGTCACCAATCTTTTCGCGGGCGAGATACTGGAGCGGGAGAAGCTTCCTATCAGTTTCGCTGCCTACACTCCCTGCTTCCGCAGCGAAGCGGGTTCCTATGGGAAGGATACACGAGGACTGGTTCGTCAACACCAGTTCAACAAGGTGGAGCTTGTGAAGTTCTCCACTCCGGAGGATTCCTACCAGCAGCTTGAGCTATTAACGCGGCACGCCGAGGAGATCCTCCGCCGTCTGGAGCTCCCCTATCGGGTGGTCACACTCTGCGGCGGCGACATCGGCTTTTCGGCAGCCAAGACCTATGATCTCGAGGTTTGGGTTCCCAGTCAGAATACCTTTCGCGAGATTTCCTCCTGCAGCAATTTTGAAGACTTTCAGGCACGCCGCGCCAATATTCGCTGCAAGCCGGCCACCGGAAAGGGAACCCATTTTGTGCACACGCTCAATGGCTCCGGGCTGGCTGTAGGACGCACCTGGGTAGCGATTGTGGAGAACTTCCAGAAGGCGGATGGCAGCGTGAGCATTCCAAAAGTGTTGTGGCCCTATTTGAACGGCATGGAACGCATAACGAGTGAGTGAAATGATCAAGTTCAACCTGGATAAGAAGGTCAAGCTTTCCTTTTATGAGCAGATCAAGGGACAGCTCTTTTCCGCCATCTACTGTGGCAAGATCAAGGAAGGCGAACGCCTTCCTTCCATGAGGGAGCTTTCAGAAAGTCTTGACGTTAACTACAAGACCATCCGCAAAATCTACGTCCGCCTGGTCCAGGAGAACTATCTTGAGGTCGTCAAGGGGAGCGGAGCCTTTCTCAAGGAGAGGGGCGGGGGGGATGATTACGAGCAGATGCGCCGGCGGGCCATTTTCAAGCTGCTGGGCGAGGCCTCAGAAAAGGCCCGCAGCCTGGGTGTTCCGCCAGACAAGTTTGTGAGACTTCTAGCCAACTATTCGACAGGAAACAATTTGAAAAGGATTCGTCTTGCTGTGGTGGACCACGAAGAAGAGGCATTCATATTTTCGCGTGAGTTGAGGATGCGCCTACGTGCCGATGTCTTTCCGGTTTCCCTTTCTCAGATCGAAAACGAGGATTATGCGGGACAGCTTGCCAAGAGCGACTATATCTTGACCACCAGCTGGCATAGAGAGGAGGTTGAAGAGCTAGCGCGCCGATATCATAAGGAAGTGATTGAGATAAAGCCCAGCCATGAAATCTATACTGAGATTCTGAGCGAAGCCCGGCACCGAAACATTGCCATCGTCATCCAGGATGAGCGAACTCTGCATGCCTCCTGGGACATCTTCATGAATATCTACCATCCTTCTACCGACAAGAAATTTTGGATCACCCCGATTCATCGAGCGGATCTCATCGACAAGATCATTCGAGAAGCCGATCTAATCTTCGTTTCACCCATGTGCTGGGATGAAATGCGGAAGCGAACCCCTAGCGACAAGGAACTGAAGACCTACCAGAATTTCATTTCCGACGAGACGATTGACTCTCTCAAGGAGCTTCAGTTGCTCGGGTGACGGAGGTGGCTCATGGGAACCCTCTCCGAAAACTACATTCGCTCCCTCCCCAAAGCTGAACTGCACGTGCATCTGGAAGGATCTGTCAGTAGAGAGCTGTTCTTGGAGTTAAGCCGGAAATATCAGACCGAGTATCAGAAACTGAGTGTTCGGCAGGTGGGGGAGGAGCTTTTTCGGTATCGGGATTTCTCTGCTTTCCTTCAAATCTACAAAGTGGTTTGCGAGCACCTTCGCGAGCCTGATGACTGTGTTCGAGTTCTTGATTCTCTGGCCGAATCTTTTGCAGCGCAGAATATCCGCTACGCAGAAATCATCTACACTCCTTCCATCCCTTGGAAGCTGGGGAAAGATGCGGAGAGGATGCTGACAGGGCTTTTGGACCGCAGCCAGGAGATCGAAATGAGCAAGGGAACCAAAATCAGATGGATCCTGGATTGTGTTCGGCAGTGGGGGACGGGACCGGCCCAGTGGACTGCTGAGCTGGCCTACAATTTCCGGTCTCGCGGGATCATCGGCCTGAGCCTCGGTGGCGACGAAAACTCCCTTCCAATGGAGGTGTACAAGGATGTTTTTTCCTGGGCTAAGGCCCACCAGCTTCACGTGCATGTCCATGCCGGTGAAATTGGAGAACCTGAGCAGGTGTGGGACGCGGTGCGCGTCCTTGGGGCAAATCGCATTGGCCATGGAATCCATGCCGCGCGGGACCCCAATGCAATGAAATATCTTCGCGAACATGCCATAACGCTGGATGTCTGTTTGACCAGTAATGTGGAAACCCATGCCTGGCGGCGTATATCGAGACATCCGTTTCAGCTTCTCTATAAAAGAGGAGTTCCGGTCACCCTCAATACCGATGATCCGGGACTCTTTCAAACTTCTCTCAGCGCTGAGTATATGAAGGCAGTGCGGTTCCTGGGTTTGGGACGAGAAGATGTCCACCGCGTGATCCTTCAAGGTGTCCAGTCCTCGTTTCTTCCTCATCAGGACAAGATGGCTTTGATGCAGCAGTTTCAGGACGAGATCCACCGGGTGAGCCGTGCAGGCTAGGCAAGAACAGAGCCGTGGCTATGTCCTGCTGCCGCGCTTGGGTCCATCAGCGGCAGCTTGATCCTCCGCAAATGGTTGTGACAAGATTGGTCTCGCATGGACTTGTCGAAGCACGACGTTCTCATTGTGGGAGGTGGGGCAGCGGGTCTGCGTGCGGCAATCGCAGCCGCTGAGGCAAGCTCTAGCCTGGACATCGCGATAGTTTCCAAAGTGTATCCCATGCGCAGTCACACCGTGTCCGCGGAAGGAGGAACGGCCGCTGTCTTGCGGGAATACGACAATCTGGATCTGCACGCGTTTGATACCGTCCGTGGGAGCGATTACCTCGCTGATCAGGATGCAGTGGAGCTTTTTGTAGAAAAGTCACCCTCGGAGATCATACAGCTTGAACACTGGGGTTGCCCCTGGAGTCGCGACGTGGATGGCAAAATCGATGTGCGGGCATTCGGTGGAATGAGTGTAAAGAGAACGATCTTTGCCGCCGACAAGACTGGTTTTCACATGCTGCACACCCTCTTTCAAACCTCCCTGAGGTATCCTCGAATCAAGCGTTACGACGAATGGTTCGTCACCTCGCTGCTGGTTGAAGAGGGAGCCTGCTCGGGCGTGACGGTCCTGGATCTTCACAGCGGCCAGGTGTCAGCCATTCTCGCCAAAGCTGTTTTGCTCTGTACCGGAGGTTGCGGCCGAATCTTCCCCTTTACCACCAACGGCAGCATCAAGACGGGAGATGGGATGGGCATGGCCTTTCGAGCGGGCGCGGCGTTGAAAGATATGGAGTTTGTCCAGTACCACCCGACTGGACTGCCGGGCACGGGAATCCTCATCACCGAGGCCTCGCGTGGAGAGGGTGGACACCTGGTCAACAAGGAAGGGGAGCGATTTCTGCAGCGGTATATTCCCGGCAAGATGGAACTTGGACCGCGCGACATCCTCTCTCGCGCCATCATTACAGAGATAGAGAAAGGCCGCGCTTTTGAGGGGCCCTATGGAAGCTATGTTCATCTGGACCTGAGGCATCTGGGAGAAAGGTTGATTGATGAGAAACTCCCCTTCGTGCGAGAGCTTTCGATAAAGTATGTCGGAATCGATCCGGTTCGTGAACCCATTCCGGTGCGGCCGGTTGAGCATTACATGATGGGCGGTGTGAGCACGGACACCCGTGGTCAGACGCTTCTTCCGGGACTGTTTGCAGCGGGTGAAACCGCTTGCGTTACCATCAACGGAGCCAATCGCCTGGGCTCGAATTCCTTGAGCGAGTGTCTGGTTTTCGGTTGCCTGAGTGGGCATGCCGCGGCACAGTACGCCCTGGAGCAGGAATCGGCAGCCTCCAACCCACTGCAGCTTTTGGCGGAGGAAGAGCAAAAGCGGATCGACAGGGATTTCTTGAAAAAGGAAAAGGGTACGGAGCGAGTCAGCAAACTTTATGAAGAGATGACCTCGGCCATGGAGAATGGGTGTGGGGTCTATCGGACAGGGAAAGGTCTGGAGGAGACCCGCGAAGCTCTGAGAGAGCTACGGGAGCGCTTTTCCAACCTTCTGATTGATGACCGAACCCGGGTGTTCAATACTGAGCTGACAGCCGCCCTGGAGCTTGACTTTATGTTGGAGCTGGCGCTGTGTATCGCTACCAGCGCGCTGGCCCGAAGGGAGTCGCGAGGGTCTCAGGCTCGCCGGGATTTCCCCGAGCGTGACGACGATCAGTTTCTTCACCACACGCTAGTCTACACTGCGCCGGGAGAACCTCGCCTTGAGCAACAACCGGTAAGCATCACGCGCTGGCCGCCGCAGGAAAGGAAGTACTGAATGGACTGGCCACCTGTAAAGGCAGCGAGCACGACCGGCAACCAGTGACCAGTGACCACCTTGAGGAGAAGTTGATGGATGAAGTGACCATCACCGTGGTGCGCTACAACCCGGAACGGAGTTCTAGTCCCTATCCCCAAACCTACACCATCCCCTATCGGGAGGACATGGTGGTGCTGGAAGCCCTCAACCATATCAAGAACCATATTGACGGGAGCTTGACCTTCCGCTGGTCCTGTCGCATGGGCGTGTGCGGGAGCTGCGGCATGATGGTCAATGGTGTACCCAAACTGACGTGTGCCACCTTTCTGCGTGACTACCATCCAAAGCCCGTCGAAGTGGCTCCGCTTGCCCATTTCCCGGTGATTCGTGATCTGGTCATTGATATGACTGATTTCCTGCAAAAGCTCCAGTCCATGAAGCCATGGATCATCCGCGGAGAAGAGAAGCCGATTTCCGAGGGAGAATTCTTGCAAACGCCGGCTCAGCTCAGTGAGTTCCGGCAATTCAGCATGTGCATCAACTGCATGCTGTGCTACTCGGCCTGTCCCGTTTATGGGCACGACCCCAGTTTTATTGGGCCAGCCGCCATCGCTTTGGGGCACCGATTCAACATGGACTCGAGGGATGAAGGAAGCAGCGAGCGAAGGGAGGTTATGGGCAGCCACGAAGGAATCTGGGAATGTACGTTTGTTGGAGAGTGCTCGGTAGTCTGCCCCAAGAATGTCGATCCAGCCGCCGCGATTCAGCGCTCAAAAGTAAGTTTAACCAAGGAATATATGCTTTCCATGCTCTGGCCTTGGGGGAAGAGATGAGTTTTCAGCAAGGCAGAGCTTCCCGGGTGTACAGACCTCGTCTCCCTGCCACCTGGTGGTTGAGGAACTGGAAATACTTTCTGTTTATGCTGCGAGAGGTCTCCAGTGTGTTCATTGCTGTTCTTGTGGTCATTTACATGGTGGGAATTTACCGATTCACCCAGGGTCGGAACAGCTATGAAGCCTATCTGGATACTCTTCAGACTCCCCTGTCTGGAACGCTGTTTGTCGTGATTTTTCTCTTTTCTCTCTATCACTCCTTCACCTGGTTTCAATCGGCTGGCAAGGTTATGGTGGTGCGCCTGGGTGGCCGTACCGTACCTTCCCTCCTGGTGCTGCTCGCCAACTGTTTGGCATGGGCTCTAGTTTCCGGGGCAATATTTTATTTGATGGTGGCTGTCTAAGAGTGAAGACAACCGATCCCTTTTGGTGGGCCCTCTTTTCGGCTGGAGGAACCGTGGCCGCTTTTGTGGTTCCCATTCTCGTGTTGATCACAGGCGTAGGAGTGGGCTTTGGATGGATTTCCTCAGAGGTGATCAGTTATGAGAGAACAGCCAGGTGGCTACAGAATCCGATGGCCAGACTTGCTCTTTTTGCTTTTATTTCTCTCTCCCTGTTTCACTGGGCTCATCGATTCCGCTATGTGGTGGTGGACATGGGCTTGAGACCCTTGAAGGGGCCGGTTGCCCTGATTTGTTATGGAGCAGCTGTTGCGGGGACGGCGTTTACGGCATTCCTGCTAGTTGCCTGCTTCTAGTGTCCTGTCTCGGGGATAACATACCATTTGTTGGGACAGGACACTAGCACGTGGCGGCTTCCCGTGCGCCCAACTTCCTTTACCTCACGACAACGGGCCGCACCAGCGGTCAACCCGTGAAATCGAAATCTGGTTCACCCGGCATCGAGATAGGTTTTATGTAATCTCCTATTTGTATGATCGGGCCGACTGGGTGAGGAATATCCAGAAAGACTCTCGGGTCCACTTCCGGGTGGGTGAGCAGAGCTTTGATGGTCACGGTCGCATCCTCGACTCCTCACGAGACCTCGATCTTTGTGGTGAGATTGAGCAACTTTCCGACGCGAAATATGGTTGGAGTGACGGCTTGATCGTGGAGCTGGCTCCGCAAGTGGCTAGCCTGCATTTCTCATCACTGCTCGTCACGAAGACACTCGTGTCAAGCGGCGGAAGGGCCGGCCTGGCAGCGTGAGCGGCGCCTTCGAGATCGGTGCGAATCAACCAACGCTGTCCATCCCAATCCATTTGCACGGAACGTACTTGGGAGAGCTCGTGCATGAGCGTGGGCCAGGAAACCTGGACCTTTTTTCCGATCCAGACACCGTTGCAAATCCACCTCCAGACGCAGGGCCAGAAAACAGGGCACAATGTGGCCCAGACTCGTATCATCCCGCTGGTGGAAGATGGGCCGCACTTCCAGGGTGGATTTCTCCTCCCGGAAGGTTCTCTCCACTCGCCACAGCGATTTGTAACTTTGGGCCACCTCCTCGGCCGACAATCCAGTGCTCGTCTTTAAAACGAACTTCCCATCGAGCCGAGTATCGGCCTGGATCGCCTCCGGATCGATCTGAGCAGCTCCTTTTTCCATGCGAAGAAAACGAGCAAAGCCTCGATTGCCAAGGATCGCCTTGGGTCCCCGAGCCAAGGTCTCCTCCAGTTTTTCCACCAGCGCTTGCCGAGCCGCCGCATCCCTGCGGGCCTCCTCCGCATTGCGGCACACGATATAGCGTCGGTCCTCGACCCTCACCTCTTTGACCTCCAGGTTGCCGGCTACTTTGTGATAGCGTCCTGCGCGAGCGAGCACCTCCTGGGAGACTTCCTTCTGCCTTCGCATCCGACAACCCACAATGTAGTCAAACGGGGCTTTACGGTCCTCGGTGAGAAAGTCCAAAATCTTTGCAGAGATCATCCCCCGGTCCGCCACGATGATGACCCGGCGCACTTTCAAACGGGAGCGCAAAGCGCTGACGATTTTCAGCAAGGCCTTCGTATCGGCCGTATTGCCGGGAAAGAGCTCCCAGGCCACGGGCCAGCCTTGCCGGTCGACCGCCACGCACAGCACCATCTGGGGCAAGTCCGGGCGCCGCTCCCGGGAATAGCCCCGTCGCCGCAGCGCCGTCTCCCTCTCCCGATAGACGTAAAACGAGGTGGTATCTACAAAGAGCACATCCAATTGCTGGCCAAAAAGATCCCGGTCGCGGTCAAAAAGGGCCTTCTCCAAGCGCTCGCGCTCCTCGGCCAGCCATTGAACCGTTCGATACAGGTGTTGCAGCTCGATGGGCTCCAAGCCCGGGGATTGCACCGTCTTCACCCACTGGGAACCGAAAAGATCCGAGCCCGGGTGACAGAGCCGTTGCAAGGCCAAAGCAAAGACGACTCGCTCCACATCAAACTGAAATTGCCTTCCCTCGGCCAGTTGCCCCAGGATTTCCGGCAATCCCTGTCGCTGCCAGAGTCGACCGAAGACCAACGGCGGTCCCCACAGGCGCGTCTGGCAAGAATCGACTCGAGGAGCCTGAGCCGCAGAAAGGACGCGCAGGTTTTCCGAGAAGCGAGCCAGACTTCGCACGAGGCGATCCACTTGACCGTCGGCCGTGAGCAGACCCAAACGGCCCAGGTTGGCGATGACGCGATGTTTGGGTTTGCCCTGCTCTCGATAAGACTCTACGACCTGGAGATAATCATGGGGATGTTTCTTGTTGCCGCCACGCTTAATCCTAACAAAAATCGGGACATTATAAAACACATCCCCGACAATAAATCGCCTTTGTATGGCACTACAATTTCAACAAAAACGACCCGAAATCCACACAACTTATTGATTTTACTCGACTTAATCTTTTGAATGCCCTTGAAACTGTCGAAGATCAGTCAAGCGGCGGAAGGGCCGGCCTGACAAGGCGCGCGACCGAGGCCCCCGCAGGCGTACTCGTGCAGTACGTCGAGGAGGCTGACGGAGCGCAACGCAGTCAGGACGGATGATTTCTTCACTTCGCTCAGGTGAAGGCGACGCCGATGCAGTAGAGCGGTGATGAGAAATGCAGGTTAGACCCCAAGTATGAGCTGCAGGCTGTCCTTCCAGGACAAAGAGAAGGTCGGCCGGAGGTCGGTTGCTACCCGTAGCGCTTTTGTGGCAAGACTGCGGTTTGAGGAAAGTGATCGAAGAACCCGACGCGCCAGAAAAGGATGACGAAAAGTCAAAAGGAGTGCCTCGGCAAGTTCATAAGAAGGCTGGAAGTAACGATTGCGCCGCTCGGTATAGACTCTGAGTTGCTCTTCCGACAATTGGTCTGCTCTAAGCCGATGCTCCAGCACTTCAGTAGCCAGCTCGGCGTCCTTTAGAGCAAGCGTTATGCCCTGCCCCGTTACTGGATCCACGGCGCCCCCAGCGTCGCCCACGAAGAGCAACCGGTCACCATGGCAACGAAATAGACGGGATGCGAGCGGGCCGGTGGCCTGAATGGGCTTCCTGGGGGTCGGGTCCTGGAGCCGCTTCCGAAGCTGAGGGAAATGTTTCAAGCTCTCGAAGTATAGGTCGAAGAGAGAGGTCTGGACAGGAGGAGGCATAAAGAGAAGGAGCGTGATCAGCACTTGGTTTTCCCCCAGGGGCGCGACGTAGGCCTCCCCAATGGGGGAAGAATGGACTTCAACGACAGGGTGGCAGTCACGCAAATGAGGATAGTGGGTACGTAGCGCGAAGCGCCGAAAGCGAGGGGGTCTCCGCTGAATCCTAAACTGGCGCTGAAGTCTGGAACGGATTCCGTCAGCCGCGATAAGTACGCGGGCGCTGTATCGGTGAGGTCGATGGGAGCCATGCCCCTCGACCTCTACCCGGCCGGGGCCGACTTTGGCGCTGCTCACCCTAAAGGCTTCGCGAAGAATCACCCCCGAGAGCTTGCCAGCGTGCCTTGCCAGCAGCGAATCCAGTTTCAAGCGGGGAAGGATTACCCCTCGAGTGGTCGCCGAGACCTGGTTAAAGTCGAGTTCGAGCGCCTGACCGTCCCTTAAGTAGAATCGGATGCCTGAGAAGGGTTGCGCTCCCTCTTCTTGGAGCTGAGGTAGCACGCCCAGCCGGTCGAGGAAGCGGACCCCGGCCGGCATCAACCCTTCTCCGCACACCTTGCCGCGTGGGAATGTGGCTTTCTCCAACAAGAGCACGTGGTAACCACTCTTACCCAGCCAGGCAGCAGTGCTTGCCCCTGCCACACTGGCTCCTACGATAATGGCGTCAAAATCAGTCATGCTTGGTGACACGCTCGTAATTCGGTCTCTGGTGCCGGAAAACATAGGGTGAAAGAGTGGACCTGGCACCTAATTCGTCCACTCGGGAACACGCAAACCTCTCGGTATGCGTTTGTTGCTACTTCGTCTTGCCGAGTTGTTGGAGATCTCTTCTTTGAGGGAGTCCGACGATATTCCGATGATTGAGGCGACGAGCTGCGGATCATGACGAAGGATAGATGATACGTGAATTCCGCGGGATGATTAGTGGCCGAGCACCATCTTCCGGGAATTGCGCTGCCCATTGGTCCGGATCGTAGTCCCTCTTGACAAAGCAAGCACGGTGAGAGGGCACGACATGTTTCAGCCCAATCCGTGTGGTCATCTTAACGCAGCCGTCAAAGAAGGGAAATTCTCCCTCTGTAGGATGATTGGTGAGAAATCCTATGTCCGGATTGTGTACGGCAACCCCACGGACAAGCTCAGTGTGCTCCGCAAAAGTGTTCATCGGATCACCGGAAAAGTAGAGAGTGGGCCCCTCAGTTTTGATGACATAGCCAAGATGTGTCACGTCAGGCGGAGCTATGTCTGCCTGAGGGTCGCCGCCGGGTAGTTTGGCATAGACGGCGTGCGCCGTAAGGCTCTTGAGGGGCATGGGTTCTCCCGCCTGAATCATCACTCTGTGATTGGCCCCAACACCGGTTTCTGAGCCGATCTGCCGGACGCTTTCTATAGGGCCAACAAAGTAAGCGTTGGGTGAAGTCTGCCAGATTCGATTGATGGACTCAGGACAGGTGTGATCTCGATGTGCGTGCGTCAATAGGACGTAGTCTGTGGGGAGTTGTGATTCATCCAGCGGCGGCTCTGTGTGGATAAACCTGTCCTCTGGACGTTGACGTGGATAGTACGGATCGATTTGGATGATCGTCCCTTGCGAGTCTTTCACTGCAAAGGAGCTTTGCTCAAACCAGTGGATAGCCACTGCACCTTCTGGAACAGCTAGACTTGCGAGTGGATGCACGGGAAGCCTCCTAATTTGTTCGACTATGACAAGCCATTCAACCAACGCATAGCGACAGGTTTGTCTGCATCCCAACTGAGCCAATTAGGTGCCAGACTGACTCCTTAAGTCAACATTTACGGGCACGAGAGCGCAAATGCGAGCGTGTCACCTTTTTGCCGATTGCGCTAAACTGTAGGGCGAGGTTCGTTGGCGCGGAGGAGTGGCCGAGTGGCTGAAGGCGGCGGTCTTGAAAACCGCTGTACCGGCAACGGTACCGTGGGTTCGAATCCTACCTCCTCCGCCACCCACTTATCTCGTTGATATTACTGCGTTATTCTCAATTCTCTAACCAGATTTGTCTTCAATTTTCAGGCGTTTACGGGCACTTTGGCAATGGACCTCCATTGAAAGAGACGCGTCGTTGCGGTGTGGCGCGCCGTTTCTGCGCCATCGTCTCCCGAGCCCTTTTCAGTGGTCCGTCTTTTCGACGTCCAAAACGGTTGACGCAGCTCTCTACGACCTGCATCCAGCGACAGAACCGGCCGGCTTACGATGGATCAGAGGTCAAGCGTGCTTGAACCCAAGCCGCTTTCGCTGGGCTTCCCACCTGAACGGCAGGCGGGTGTTCTTCATGAGCGTGTTCGCGGTCAGCCCAGGCGGTTGCCGACCGTCGATGATTGCCGTGACGATGTCCGGGGCAAGGTAGGCAAGCCGCAGCAACCGGGTGACATAGGAGGGTGAGACGCCTTCGGCCTCGGCGATCCGCTGCAGGGCGAGATCGGGGTCTTGCTCCAATCGATCCTGGATGGCGAAGGCGCGCAGCAGCAGCCGGATCAGGCCCGGGGCGCACTTGGCATTGTTGCGGGCGCCGGGGACGACTAGTTTCATGCCCGTGCCAGCGCGCTCAAGGGCGCTTGGAATATCCAGGATGATCGGATGTTTGGCTGGCTGAGCGTCCTGCCTCGATCTTTTTATTGAGACGGCGTCCGGTCCTGCCAGGAGGGTGGCCAGGGCCCGCTCGCCGTCGATCTCGATCACGACGCGGGCGGACTCGACGATCACCCGCCGGAGAAGCGCATTGAGATAGGCCTTGGCCTGGTGCGGTTTCAGCTCAGGCCACCGGTCCGCGAGCGATTGCGCCTGGGTGATCAAGCTGGCATGAGCCGATGCCTCTCGAGGGTCTCCATCGATGACAGCGCTGATCGCGGCCGCATCAGCGAGCCAGTCCCTGAGATGGACGGTAACGAGGCCTTCGAGATCCGCCGCCGGGAGGCGCCACCCCTTGCGGCCGGCTCGCTTGCCCTCGAGGATGAGATGGCGGGAGACGTAGTAGCGGTAGCGCCGTCCCTTCTTGACGGCATGGCTGGGTGAGAGGCCCTCGCCCTGCTCGTCAACGGCAAGCCCCGTCAGCAGGCTCGGTTGCCGGGTCCCTTCCCGGCGCTCGCCGTTCGTGTTGGCGGCCAGGGTGGCTTGAACCTCATCCCACAGCGCTTCATCGACAATGGCCTCATGCTGGCCGGGATAGGCCTTGTCCTTGTGGACCATCTCGCCCCGGTAGAGGCGATTGTGGAGCAGGTGATAAAGCGCCCCGCGGTTGATGGGTTTGCCGCCGGCAATACTGCCGTCGCGCCTCACTCGCCGCTTGCTGGCGACGCCTTCGGCGGCGAGCCGGCCGCGCAGTTCACGCACGGATTCGATCTCCCGGTACTGGCGGAAGATAGACCGGACCGTTTCGGCCCCGGCCTCGTTGACGATGAGCTCTTTGTCCTTCACATCGTAGCCCAAGGGCGGGTTGCCGCCCATCCACATCCCCTTCCTCTTCGAGGCGGCGATCTTGTCGCGGATGCGTTCGCCCGTGACCTCGCGCTCGAACTGGGCGAAGGAGAGCAGGACGTTCAAGGTCAGACGCCCCATCGAGGTGGTGGTGTTGAACTGCTGGGTGACGGAGACGAAGGAGACCGCTTTTCGATCAAAAATCTCCACAAGCCGGGCAAAATCCGACAGCGTCCGGGTCAGCCGGTCGACCTTGTAGACGACGATCGTGTCGATCCGCCCGGCCTCGACATCGGCGAGCAGGCGTTGCAACGCCGGCCGCTCCAGGGTGGCGCCGGAGACGCCGCCATCGTCGTAAAAAGTGGGCAGCACGATCCAGCCCTCGTGCTTCTGGCTCGCGATATAGGCCTCGCAGGCCTCCCGCTGCGCCTGCAGCGAGTTGAAGTCCTGCTCGAGGCCTTCTTCGGAGGATTTGCGGGTGTAGATGGCGCAGCGCACCGTGGCCAGACTCCTCGCCCGTGGTGATTTCCGATGCTCAGTCATGCTCCGCCGCCGATGCGCTCTCGCCTGAAGGCCGCAGGCCGAAGAAGCGGGGACCGGACCAGTGCGCGCCCGTGATGCGTTGGGCGATAGCGGTCAAGGAACCATAGGCCTCCCCGTCGTAATCGAAGCCGCTTTCGGTCGCGGTGACGACATGGGTGCGGCCTCGCCATTCGCGCACCAGCCGTGTGCCGGGGCACACCTTGGTGCCGTTGCCGGGGGCGACCCGGCCGGTCTCGGCGAAGGCCTGGGCCAGGGCCCGAAGCCGCCGCCGCGCCGCCTTGGAGAGCCCTCCGTGGACCTGTTCCTGGAGCTTATAGGCGATGCCGCGCATCAGCAGGTCACGGCTGAGCCGCCGGGGCGGGGGCGCCCGGTAATGGCGCCGCCATGCATCGCGCAGCGATGGCAGGTCCATCTCCTGGATCTCGGTCATCCGGGTCTCGATCGCCGGCACCTCGTGGCCTCCTCCGGGCAGGCTCGTCATCAATGATTGCCGCCCGGGTCACCTCCATTGACGCTCCGTTGCCCGGTGGAAGTCCAGTCCGAAAGTGAAGATCGATCGTGCTGGGGGAGGATGGACGACCGGACCAACACGTCTGAGGCGAACTCCCTCCCCCGGACCGCCGCCTCAACACGCTCATCGTCGTCAGAAACAGCGGGTTTCAGAACGTTGGAGTCAACCCTCCATGGGTACCAGGATGGGAGCCACGGTGGAGATCCGGCGGTGCCTGCGTTGCCGGCCCCGCTGCCAACCGAGAAACTGCGTGACGCTGTCGACCTGATCGTCGTGCCGGCTGTTGGGAAAGGCGAGCAGCTCGTTGAGAAACTCGCCCAGCCAGGGCGCGTGCCTGGGAAGGATGACTCGTCCCGACTCGAAATCCGTCAATTGAGCCTCGGTGCGCGACAGCTTGTCGCCCTCCGGCTGAATGCCGATGGGAGCCGGCACACACGCGTCGCCGTTGTGGCGCAGCTCCTGAACCAAGTGCAGCCCCGGCCCCGCCTTTTCGATCAGGATCGTGTTTACGCGTTGAGCCAGGGCCCGCTGGACGATGGCGCGCTTGACGCCCGGATAACCCAGCTGGCTGCGCCACACCTCGACCAGGTAGCAGGTTTGCCGGTGCACCGCCCAGGTCGTGCACACAGAGTAATCGCTGCTCTTGTTGACCGTCGTGGCCACGTCCCAGCTTTGCACGATCTGCCAGCCGGTGTCCCGCTCCGGTAGCTGGTCGTAGTACTTCAGCCATTCTCTTTTGATCAGATTGCCCTCATGGGGCACGGGTCTTTGCTGGTATTGCGCGGAAAAGGTGAGACTACCGACTTCCTCCTTGATGCGCATCAGCGTCTGAAGCGATTCCCGCCCGGGATGGAGCACATCGCCGCGCTTGCGATCGCGGGTATGTTCCGGCCCCAGGGCGATCGATTGGTCCTCCTCGGCGATGGCCGGAAGATTCAAATGATGCCGATCGCCGCTTTGAAGCAAATGGCCGGCGAGATCGTCCTCGTGCAGCCGCTGCACGAGGACGATCATCACATCGCGCGCCTTGTCGTTGAGGCGGGAGACCAGGGCCGTCGTATACCATTCGTTGACATCGTCGCGGACGGTCTTGGAGCTGGCGTCCCCGGCCTTGAGCGGATCGTCGACAATAATCATGTCCGCGCCCCGTCCGGTCAGGGTGCCGCCGATGGAGGTCGCCAGGCGGCCCCCGCCCGCGGTGGTCACGCACTCGGTCCCTGCGTCTTTGCTAAGCCGCGTGCCCGGAAAAAGGGCGCGGTACCAGCCGCTGTTGACGACCTGCCGGAATTGCCGGGCCAGCGCGGCCGCCAGGGCGTCGGAATAGCTCACGCAGATGAAGCGCAGCTTGGGGTTGCGGCCCAAGGCCCAGGCCACGAAAGCGACGGATGCGCAGATCGATTTCAGGGAGCGGGGCGGTTGCGTGATGATCAGGCGCCGGCACTGGCGATCCGAGCAACGGCCCAATTGATAGGCGATGGCTTCAATGTGCCAGTTGTGCCGGTATCTGTCCTCCGGCGAGACCGTCTGGAACGCTTTCTGGATGAACGCCGCCAGATCCGACCGCATCGCGGCCGCCAGGACGCTCGCGTCAGGCATCGCCGGGCTGCTCCGGTTCGTTCGCTTCAGCATTTGTCCCCTGACGCAAAACCCGCTCTCGGTAGTTTTCGAGAATCTCTTGATCCGGCGCGCCCAATACGCCGGCGGCGGCCGTGGCCAGCTCTTCCGCGTTGTAGGTTTGCGCGAGCGTCACCACGAGATCCAGCGATCGGGCATCCCCCTTGAGCGCCTTCTCACGCAAGCGCAGGAGCACCCCTTCTTGGGTCGACACGGTCTGCGGCTTGCCATCCTTGACAAGCCGAATGGGGGTCTCAAGCGTCTTTTTCACGTCGCTCTTGAAGTTGCGCGCCTTGGCGGGACGGCCCTTGGGATTGCCCGATTGGCCGGGCTTGAACCGCGTTGTCTTGGGCGGTCTGCGGTAGCCGACTTCGTACTCTCCAGCCATCGTCATGAATCCGTTGCATTTTGTCGGGAGGTGTCGGCCGGCCGGCGGCTTGGCCGAATCTCGGCGAAGGCCGCCCCGCTGGCAGCGTGAACCACAGAGTGACCGGTCAGCCGCTCGTAGCGCTCGATGGCGACGTCGACGTGCTTTGGGTCCAGCTCGATGCCGAACCCGCGCCGCCCGGTGCGCTCGGCCGCGATCAACGTCGAGCCCGAGCCGGCGAAGCCATCCAGTACGATTCCGCCGCGTCTCGAGCAATCCCTGATCGCGTCGGCGATCATCGCCACCGGCTTGACCGTCGGATGCAGAGCGAGATCGTCCAGACGGTCCGGCCCCCACGCATTGACGCCCGCATACTCCCAAACGTTGGTCCGGTTCCGCCCGTGGCGGCCCAGCTCGACGTTGTTGATGTGGGGCGCCGCGCCATGCTTGAAAACGAAGACCAGTTCGTGCCGCGAACGGTAGAGCGAACCCATACCGCCGTTGGTCTTGCTCCAAACGCACAGATTCTTGAGCTCCGAATAGACCGATTGGCCGGCCGCGAGCACCTCGCCGAGATGACGCCAGTCCATGCACACATAGTGGATCGAGCCATCGCGGCTATGCTCGGCAAGGTTTCGAAACGTTTTCCCCAGAAAATCCGTATAGGCCCGCTCGGACATCTCGCCCGAGGCCATGACGAACTCTCCATGGCGCGCCTGGCCTCTGCCGCAGACGTTGCCGCGGATCGGCACGTTGTAGGGCGGGTCGGTGAAAACCAGCCCGGCCTTCTCCCCGCCCAGCAGCCGCTCGAACACAGAAGGATCCCTGGCGTCGGCGCACAGCAACCGGTGGGCCCCCAGGCGCCACAGGTCGCCGATGCGCGAAACCGGCGGCTCGTCGTCGATAGCGGGCAGCTTGTCGGCCGGATCCGTCTCTTCGCCCGACCGCGCCTCATCGAGTAGGAGATCGATCTCGGCCGTCTCAAAACCGGTGAGCGTGACGTCGAAACCCAGCGTCAGGTCCGTCAGGAACCGAAGCTCCTCGGTTAACAGCTCGCTGTCCCACCCGGCGTTCTCCGCCAGCTTGTTGTCCGCGATGACGTAAGCGCGCTTTTGCGCCTCGGTCAGGTCGCCAATGCGGATCGTGGGAACCTGACGGATGCCCAGCAACTTCGCCGCCTCCAGCCGCCCATGCCCGGCCATCACGCTTCCCTTCTCGTCGACCAAGATCGGGTTGGTGAAACCGAACGCGCGGATGCTGTCGGCGATCTGCCGGATCTGCCGTTTACTATGGGTCCGCGGATTGCGCGCGTCAGGCTGGAGGGCCGATATCGCCTGAAAGGTGACCGTTGGCCGGCTGGGGGCGCAATCGGACGCCGGGCGCGTCGGGGCTCCCGCTTTCGCTGTTTCCTTCATCAAAAACCTCTATCGAGATCTATGAACACCCCGCCAGATCTTCCTACCTGCATTCATTGCTCTTCCTCCTAATGGGTTCACGTCGTCGTTGCATCCTTAGCGGCCGCTAGAGTCCCGATGGACCGAGGCGGCCGCCCTTCTGATCGCATCCTCCATTATAACACGCCATACCGCTGATCCGCTGTCTAGCGTATTATCATGCCAAAAAACTAAACGAACAAACCAGGAACCGCCGTCTTGACCAATATTCGCCGCTGTTCCAGTCGCACTCGTGCAGCCTCGAGGGACACGTGAAACGCCGCCGCGATGCGGTCGATCATGGCCTGCCCGGCCTCCGATCCGACGGCTATGTTGCTGTACATGAGGCCTTCGGTGGCACGGAACGCCCGGACAACCCGCACATGTTCGGTTCTTGGCATCAACAACGCCCCACAGGCGTACCCCGCCTGCCATTCCATCCAGTCGCTGCTGGGCGCGACGATCGCCTCTCTGTGACAGGTGTTGCGTGTTTTCCGCGGCTCGCCCGCGAACAACCTTCCGAGTCCGTCCTCCAGAGCGAACAGGAAGCCGTGCACAAGCACGTGGCCGCATTCGTGCGTGAGTGTCGCGCGAAGGCGATTTTCGTAATTGGGTGCCTGTAGACGACTGGCGATCTTGACGTGCGGCTTCCTTCGCGGGAAGAAATCCGTCAACCCGTCGACACCGTCCTCGAGCACGCAGCCATTGTCCAGATCGTCGACCTCCCGCTCAAGGAGGACCGTGAGGTCGTCAGTGCTGGCCGGGAAGGCCACCCTGCCGTGACGGTCCCACAGAAAGCGAGTCATCGTATCCTCACAGAGCTGTTCGAGCTCGTCGGGATGGTAGTGTGGTCGCTCTCGAAACCGCCCGGAGTTGTCACGCACCCATTTCACGGCGATACTCCTTTGATCTCGGATTCATGTCTTGTCCTTGAGCACCTTCCGAAAAGCAGTGAAGGCCTTCTCGACTCGCTGCGGGTCAGACCCCGGGAGCTTCTCCCGCAGGTCCGTTGGCCAGAGACCCGCCGCGGCGATCAGATGCTCCTTCGAGAGCCCCAAATGTCCTGCGAGCTGCTCGATGATGTACTCCGACGGCGGATTTCGCCGGTCGTGTTCGATGTCGTTGAGATACTGCGGCGAGATCGCACCCCCGCCTCCTTTACGTGTTCTCGCCGCCAATTCCTTCTGGCTCATGCCGAGCGCCTTGCGCGCGTCCGCAATGATCCGGCCGAATGTGCTCAAGTGTCCCATGCCCCGCTGGCGATCCGCTGATTAGCGTGTAACGCTTGCGGCGCCCTGTCAAGTCCCCCTCGCACAACTCAAGCTGGGGTCTGGACCATTCAGCGAAGCGATGAGGACCTTTTTTGACATGAACGACGAGTACGTGTATCCGGAAACTGTACCGGCCCCAAAGTTCGAATACACACTTTTCCACAACCGCTACGGATTGGACTTCGAAGACGCGTTGTTACATGGATCGGGGCGGAGATGAAATTCCCCCTTTCCCAAAGCCGTAGCGTCAGGCGATGCGTTTGAACACGTGCCGTCCGAGTGCGGTCATTGTGTTCAGGACTTTCTGGCCGACCTTGATCTCCGTGATTTGCCTGGAGAAGCTGCGGGATTTGAGCTTGGGGCCGTTGACGCTCTTCCAACAGCCGATGCTGCGTTTCTATCCGGCTGCGCTGGTTGTACCCTGTGGCCACTTGCCAGGCCATGCGGCCGTTGCTGCGGATCTGGGCAATGTGGCGATCCCGAACGGTCGGATCACTGCGCGCGGTATAACCACATCCAGGGTCTCCCCATACCCATGCCTTAGCATATCCCGTGTGGACGCTCCATCATAGGCGCCGTCAGCCAGAAAGCCCGTGACCGGGGCATCCAATCTGTCAGGAAGAAAACTCTATAACCCTGGCCGGGATGTGTCTATCAATCCAAATGAGAACTCTATTCTGACGCCTTAGCGCCCCGTCGCTGGGATGTTGGCCGTGTTTACGTGGTTCGCGCGGACATCCTGATGGCTCTTAGCGCACGAGTTTTTCCGTTTTGTGAGGTGGCCCCAAGTACGAGAAGCAGCGAGGACACCTGTGCCCTCTTCCGCCTATTCCCGATCCATCCTCTCTTTCACCGGCACTACCGGCAGTGTTGTAAAGAGCTGGTTGCTGGCATCGAGTTCCACGGCCACTCCGGTGAACATCCCCTCCCCTGGCGCGGTGCAGCGCACCGACCCCGCGAAATCGGACGTATCGGTGCGGGGGAACATCTGCTCGATGTACTGGGCGTCCTGCCCGTTGACCTCCAGCGGGATGGCCACCTCTTCGAGCACAATGCCCCCGCTCATCAACCGGTAACTCACCCCCAGGGCTTCCTCTCCCAGGTTGTGGATCGCCGCCGCGGTGCTGATTCCCCCCACCTGGCGGCGGGTCGGGAAGATGGCGTCCCTTACGGGTTGGCTGGCTCCCACCCCGGCCACCCCGATGCCGGGCAGGCCGAAGCGCAGGACCCCGCCGATGGGACCGTCCGAGACCACCTTCACTGATCCGCTCACCACCTCCCCACGGCCGTGGGTCGAAATCGTGAGTTCGCCTAACGGTTCCATGGCCGTCCGCACGCTCAGGGCACCGTCTTCCAGGATCTCCAGATCCGGTGTGACATCCACCACCGACCGGACGGCAATGGGTTCGCCTTCCTGGTCGTAGAAGTGGAGGGCGGGCCGGATCGGATGGGGGGCTACATTCACGAGCACGATCCCGGAGGTGATGCCGGTCCCATTGGCGAAATGCGCAAAGTCCAGGGTGCGCTCGCGAAACGGGACCCCAACCGACCATACCTTGGCGCCTCCGGCTCCGAAGCTGGCGATCCGGGGATCGTCAGGCGAGAACACGATGCCGCTGCCGCGCCCGCCGCCGCCTGGGAGAATCGTCAGCAAATCGCCGGTCAGGGCATCCCACATCCAGGTTGTCCCGTCTGGACTCACACCTGCCAGGCGCAGCCCATCCTGGGAGAATGCAGCATAGGAGAAAGGTGCTCTATGTCCTTCCAGCGTGAGCAGTTCCCCACCGGTACGGGCGTCCCAGACGCGCAACACGCGGTTGCGGCCGTCGTACGTCACCACTCGTCTGCCGTCCGGGGAGAATCTTGCGCCGCCCCGTCTACCGGCTGTCTCCAGGTCGGCAAGCTCCGCGCCTGTTTTTGCGTTCCACACCTAGACCCTGCGTTCGGGAAACTGTCCGTCAATGGTGAGCAGCAACGAGCCATCGGGGGATTCTTCCACGTAGACGACGCCCTTTTCAAAAGTCAGGGAGTGCAGGATTTCGCCCGACACCCAATCTAAAACTGTTGCCCCGTTGTTCGAAGCAATCAGCAAGCGTACTCCGTCGTAGGACCAGGACACATGCCTGTACTCCGTGTACTCCGCTCTGTCCGGATCAAGTTCCAACGGCTCCGAGGCGATATTGTCAAGGTTCCAAACCGTGATGAAAGAGCTCACCGCGGCGAGGCGCCGGCCATCCGGAGACCAGGCCGGCGGAACGGACTTGGCTGTCGAGCGTAATCCCGGTTCCGCCCTGTGTTGCATGGTCCCAGAGTTCGAGTACATTGAAGGACTGCGAATCCGAGATCGTAAGAAAGCGGTCTCCACGGGGGGGGAATACGACACATGTTCGACGGGGCGTCTGGGCGGCCTCAAGCGAGAAACCGGTTCAACGCGTTCCGGCAACTCGTAGAGTTGAACGCCCGTCTCTGCGTCCCAGACCCTGACAGAGCCGTCTCTACCCGAAGTGACGATGTGGGTCCCATCGGGCGAGTAATCCAGCGAGAGCACTGTTCCGCGTTGGTGGCCCTCGAAGCGGGCCACTTCCCGGCCTGTGGCTCTCTCCCAGACGATTGCCCTGCCGTCAGCACCGGCAGTCGCGAATTGGCTCCCGTCCCAGGACCAATCCACGGTCAAGACGTAGTTGAGAAAGATGTCGATATCCAGCAACTGCATTCCCGTTTCGACGTCCCAGACCTTCGCAGTTCGGTCCAGTCCCACGCTGGCGAGGTAGCGCCCTTCCGGCGAAAAGGTACTGTCAAGTTAAGTGGAATTCTCGGGTTTTGGAGGCGAAATCGGTCGTCGGTCGAACGTAGAATCAACAACTTAGGGACTTGCCAAGGCGCTGATTAGGCACCAAATCGGTTAACTTGACAGTACCGCTCGTCGGGCTTTCGCTCGTTCCACCAAAATGCGGCACGGTCGGCCACTAGCGAACTTACGCGGGCTTCGCCGTGCTTATCCTCATAAATCATTGAGACGGTGCAACCGAACAGCCGACGCATTTGGTTGCGGAGCCGGGTGCGAACACCCGTCGCCCCGCCGCTGTCGCTGCTAAGGATACCGAGCGTCCGCATGAACTCAGAGAGCGAACGGCCCAGGACGAGCTCGCGGCTTCCCGTCCGTACCACTTCGGTACAGAGCCAGGCCAGGAGCAGCCGGGGGAAGTTGCCGTAGGGGAGTTTGTAGCCTGGACCTGACTGCATATAGAGCGTGAAGGGGCCGTTGACGCGCTTGTATTCTTTCCGGTTGCCAGGGTTGGTGCGCGGGAGGTTGCACAACACTATCATCCGCGCCATGAAGCCGAGATTGGGGTCCGCTTCGCTGGCCCCGACAAGCTGGTGCACCTGATCGGCAAGGGTGAAGTGGTGCAACGCCTGGGGCGAGGCTTCGCGGAGCGCCTGGACTTGGCCGGGTAGATCGCCGAAGGCTTCCCCGATCGGAACCAAGCCGTCTCGTTTGCTCTGCATGGCTTATTCTCCCACAGCCCTCAGACAAGACAGGGACCCCCGTTATTCCTGGGACGGCATCTCTGGAACCGGCACCACCGGCAAGGTCGTGAAGATGCGGTTGGCGGCATCCAGCTCCACGGCCACTCCGGTGAACATCCCTTCCCCTGGCGCGGTGCAGCGCACCGACCCCGCAAAATCGGACGTATCGGCCCCGGTGAACACCTCGTCGATGAACCAGGACGACTGCCCATTGGCCGCAAGGGGAATGCTCTCGGCTTCGAGCACGGTACCCCCTTGCATCAATTCGCACGTCACCTCCACCGCTTCTTCGCCCGGGTTGTGGATCGCCACCCCGGTGTTGATTCCCCCCGCCTGGCGGCGCACCGGGAAGAGGGCGTCGTGGACGGGTGAGCTGGCTCCCACCCCGGCCACCCCGACGCCGGGCAGGTCAAAGCGCAGGACCCCGCCGATGGGCTCGTCCGCGATCACCCGCACCGATCCGCTCACCAGCGCCCCGCGCCCGTGGGTCGAAATCGTGAGTTCGCCCAGGGGCTCCATTTCCGTCTGGACCGTCAGCCCGCCGTCCTCGGTGATCTCCAGATCCCCGGTGATATCCACCACCGATTCGGCGGACACGAGCGCGCCCTCGGTGTCGTAGAAATAAAGAGCGGGGCGCGCCGGAAGGATGTCCGAATGAAAGGGGGTGGGCGCGGGACGGCTCCGCTCGGTGGATAGGTTCAGGAACACCAGATCGGAGGTAAGGCCCGCCCCATTGGCGAAATGCGCGAAGTTCAGCTCCGCCGCCCGGCCTCCGGCGCGCCGCGTCGGAAACACCGGCAGGGTGGTGAAGATGCGGCGGGCGGCATCCAGCTCCAGGGCCACGGCTGTGAACATCCCCGGACCCGCTGCATCGCAATGCACCGACCCCGCGAAATCGGACGTATCGGCGGCGGGGAACGCCGCGTCGATGAACCAGGATGACTGCCCGTTGGCCGCTAGAGGGAGACTCACGGCGTCGTGCAGCACGCCCTCTCGCATCAATTCGCAGCGCACGATTTCCGGGCTCGATTCCAGGTTGTGGATCGCCACCCCGGTGTTGATTTCCCCCGCCTGGCGGCGCACCGGGAAGAGGGCGTCCCTCACGGGTGAGCTGGCTCCCACCCCGGCCACCCCGATATCCGGGAGATCAAAGCGCAGGACTCCGCCGATGGCCCCGAACGCGACCACCCGCGCCGATCCACTCACCAGCTCCCCTTGGCCGTGGGTCGAGATCGTGAGTTCTCCCAGCGGCTCCATCGCCGTCTGGATGCTCAGGCTGCCGTCCTCTTGGATCTCCAGATCGCCCGTGATGTCCACCACCGATTCGGCGGCAATGAGATTCCCCTCTTTATCGTAGAAGTAGAGGGCGGGACGGATCGGCTGGGTCCCCACATTTAGGAACACCAGATCGGAGGTAAGGCCATCGCCGTTGGCGAAATGCGCAAAGTCCAGGGTAAACACTTCCGGCTTAGCCTCGCCCCGGTTGGAAGAGGCACTCCCGCCCGCCGCGTTGACCGCCCGCACCTCGAAGACGTAGACCGTGCCATTGACGAGTCCGGTAACCGTATGGGTGGTTTGGGTGGAACCGGTGGAGATCCAGGGATCACTCCTGTTGATCCGGTATTCGTAATCCGTGATCTCCGCCCCGCCGTCGCTCGCCGGAGCGTCCCAACTCAGCACGACCTCACCGTTCCCGCCCACCACCGTCAGGTTCGTCGGCGCGCCGGGCACGGACGTTGTCGGTACGCCACCACCGCCTGGAGGTCCGGGTGGTGGAGGTGGCGGAGAGGGCGGGTCAGGCGGTGGTGGATCAGGAGGAGGAGGCGGGGGCGGGGTGACCGTCTCAGTGGCACCCCCGAAGACCCAGGGGCGGGCCTGCTTGATCGCCAGGATGTCGGCACTCGTGATCTTGAACTCGATCTCCATGGCGAACGGCTCATCAGGGGCGGGGTTGTACAGCCCTTCGAAGTGGGCATGGATCACCTCAAGATGCGCTCTCAACTGGCGCAGTTGGTCGTCGCTCATGAGGAGCTGCCCCGGCTCCACCAGGTTGGAGGTCGCCAGGATGGTGTAATTACCTACCGATCTCAACAAGAGTTCCTCCGGCACCGAGTACTCTTCGGGATTGGTGACCAGATCCTCGCCGAGTTGCGTGTTGACGTAGTAGATCCCGTCACTGCCGTAGATGGGGTCAAAGCTGACGCCCACGCCGTTGGCCAACTCGTCCGAGTAGTTGGGATGCACCAGCACCCCCATCGCCGCCGCCAGGTGATCGATCCGATAGAAGTCCCGTTCGGTGAAAGCCCGGAAGGTCCACAGGCTGGCCCACACCCCTTTGATGGATTTGTCGATGCCATCCTCCTCGGTCTCGTCGGGATGCTGGGTCTTGGAGTCGTACAGGCCCGCCCCGTTGAACCCCGGCAGGTCTTCGTTGTTGGTGCTGGACCGGTAGCGCAGCGAGGTCCCCTCGGGAAACATCGCGTGCATGGCGGTCAGCGCCTCGATGATCCAGGCGGGCGTCTCCGCGTCCTTGATGGCGTCGCGGAGATCATCGAGCCTGTCATCCTGGGTTTCGAAGTCCGTCTGGAAATCTTCGTCGGCCAGCATCTCCTTGACGTCGTCATAGAATCCGTGGGCCTTCATGAACTCGTCGTAGAAATAGAACGGGATCGCAAATCCGTCGGGGACGGTCCCCTCCGGAAAACCCAGCGTCCCCAGCACGGCCAGGTTGGCCGCCTTGACCCCGAACGTCTTCCAGTCCTCGAAACCGATCTGACTGAGGGGGGTGATCGACGTGACCGAGAGGTTCCGTTGCGGTGTCTGTTCTTCGGTGGGCCGGGAGGACTCGTAGTGCGCGTCCACTTCCTCGGGTGTGGCCATGCGCAGCGACCAGCCCGCAGCGGTCACCTCGTAGCGGACGTACCCGCCGATTAGAGGCGCGATATCCGGGTCGTCGAGGGCATCGCGGATGAAGGCGTTGGGGATGCCGTCCTGGACGGCGCGCAGGTTGACGTGCGACAGCGGGGTTTGGGGCACGGCGGAGATGATGCCGGCGACGCGGGGCAATTCGTTGGGTAGCGCCTCGTAGAGCACGATGTCGCGCGGGTGGGGCCGGTCGTCCGGCTCCAGGGCCTGCAGCCGGCCGTACCCTTCCCCCGGGTTCAACGCCAGGAAGTTGAATTCGCCGTAAATGTCGACATTGAACACGAGGTCGATCCGGGACTCCCTGAGCAACGGCAACTCGGGCTGTAAATCAGGAAGCTGATAGTTTGTGATATGGAAAGTCAGGTTGTCATCGAGAAGCGGCATGCTGGCAGCAAGCAGCGTATAGACGCGGTCCACCAAGACGAAGGAGGGATTTGCCGTCACCCCAAAATGGAAGATCTGTTCGCTGCCGACCGAGCGATAACTGATCAGGCCGAGAAGAGCCTGATTTCGTTCAATACCCCTGTCATCCAGGAAGGTCTGATGGTACGGGTGCTGTTTGGCGTTGATGAAGTAGAGACTCGGCCGGTCGGTGTCCCAGCCCAGCAGAATGAATTTGAAGGTTCTGTATATGGCCAGTGTGTCGTATGTCTGCTTGTCGGGAACAGCTAGGGCACCGTCGCTGAGATCGACCGGGGCGGCGGGATTCACCGGGTTCATGCTCACTGGGTCCCCCAGTTCGGTGATGTCGTCGATGCAGTCGCCGTCGCCGTCGGCCGGGTCGGTGATCTGGTACTTCTCCACCCGATAACGCTCTTTCGGCAGCGCCTCCACGTTCTCGGATAGCGTGGTCGTACCCGCTTCCCCCAGGGTCACCGCGACCGGCAGTTTCACCTCCGTGCGATACAAATCGTGCTGCACATAGAGCACGAAGTACTCCTCAGTCGTCGACTGGACCACTATGGGAACGGCCGTCACCGCCGCCACCACCACCGTCGGGTTATAGCCGCCTCCTTCACACGGCTCTTCAGGGTCGCCGCCCTGGGCGAGGGCGTTTCCGCTCGACAAAAAGACAAGGGAAGCGAGGGCGAAGACGGCGCGCTTGCGCCCGTGGTGGGGGTGGAGCGGGTTCTGGAAAGCCGCGAAGATGGACCGCAGGACCGCTGGCAACACGGCGAGAAGGACAAGGAGGGTCCGTCCGCACGATAGACATACGGCGGAAGCGGACGGCGCGCTCGTACGGGCGGGTAGGCTTAGGTCAGAGGTGTAGCGTGGCTCTTGGCTCTTGGCTCTTGGCTCTTGGCTCTTGGCTCTTGGCTCTTGGCTCTTGGCTCTTGGCTCTTGGCTCTTGGCTCTTGGCTCTTGGCTCTTGGCTCTTGGCTCTTGGCTCTTGGCTCTTGGCTCTTGGCTCTTGGCTCTTGGCTCTTGGCTCTTGGCTCTTGGCTCTTGGCTCTTGGCTCTTGGCTCTTGGCTCTTGGCTCTTGGCTCTTGGCTCTTGGCTCTTGGCTCTTGGCTCTTGGCTCTTGGCTCTTGGCTCTTGGCTCTTGGCTCTTGGCTCTTGGCTCTTGGCTCTTGGCTCTTGGCTCTTGGCTCTTGGCTCTTGGCTCTTATGATTTTGTGCGCCACTTCGCCTTCCCATTGTCAAGCCCTTAATTCGATATTCTACCTTGTTTTCCGAGGGCACGCGTTGTTGCACAAATCGCTTCGGCACGTCCGCTTGTCTCCGATGGGCCAGGGTGCCAGCATGAGGAATGACGCCGAATCAATACACGTTCCGGTACCGAGTACGCAACTGGTCAGACTACAATCGGGCGCTGATCGCCAGGGGGCGTCTGACCTTTTGGTTCGATGAGGACGCCGTTGCCGCCTGGCGGAACGCCGACCCGCCCAAGGGCCCCGGCGCTCCGAAGGTTTACTCCGACACGGCCATTCAGTGTGCGCTGATATTGAAGTCGGTGTTTCATCTTAGCCTTCGGTCGACGCAGGGCTTCGTTTCTTCGCTCCTGGAGTTGCTCAGACTCGATCTGCCAGTTCCAGACTACAGCACTCTCAGTAGACGACAGAGTTCCTTGGCGACGTTCTTGACTGTTAGCCCAAGCAGTCGGCCTCGGCACGTGGTTGTGGATGCGACGGGCCTGAGAGTGTACGGCTCGGGTGAAGGGCACGTCCGAAAGCATCGACATGGTCGGCGCAGAGCCTGGCGCAAGCTGCACCCGGGTGTCGATGAGAGGACGAAAGAGATTGTGGCGGTGGAGGTTACACCGAGCCGGGTTCCACGACTGTCGTCTGTTGCCGGCCCTGCTGGATCAGATTCCGGGTCGCATCGTTCAAGTCTCGGGCGACGGGGCCTATGACACGAGGGCCTGTTATCAATCGATACTCGAGCGGGAGGCTGTCGCCACCATCCCTCCGCGACGCAGTGCGCGGCTGAGTGAAAGTGTGGACCCGCCTGCCTGGCGGGCAATGCGGGATGCCCATCTACGAGAAATAAGGAGAGACTCGGTCGATATGAATGGCGCATCTCCAGTGGTTGCACCAGGCAAAGCCTTGCAGAGAATGCGATGTCGAGGTTCAAGACGTTGTTTGGGCCTAAGCTGTCGGCCCGACGATTCGACAATCAACGGGTCGAGGCCATCATCAAATGTGAGGTGCTGAATCGTATGTCAAGCCGGGGCATGCCTGAGTCAGTGCGAATTCGATAGCATTCAAACAGGACTGGGATCGGTCCGTGACCCGACCGGATTTGTGCAACAACGCGAGAACAAGTAGTAGGAGCGACGAGTCTGTGGATAAATCAACCGGAACAAAAAAAGATTACAGAAGGAAATCACCATCGGGAGACCTTACGCGCCGACCCGAAGCCGCCCTCCCCTTCCGAACGCCCGAACATTCCTGTTGCGAACTCATCTGCGGGACGGCGCTGGCTTGACCTGGTCCATGCCTGCTTTATCCGAGTACCTCCGGGTCATATAATCGTTCGTGTGAAGACTAACGGCCCAGGGCTTTTCAGGAAGATCACGTCCGCCGGGCTTGTGTCGTTGCTGTTTTTTCCATTTTGCCAGGCAGGTATATGAGTACTTACCCGACAACCAACGTATCCAACGCGGTTCCAACCTGTTGTTGATGCCCGACGACACGCGTCGGGAATGAAGTGACCACGACTACACCTGAAACGAGCTGAAATAATGGATTTCGAAACCTCTTTGGGTCTCTTGACCGCCATAGTCACCATAGTCGCCCTGGGAATAGCTGCGTGGGCCGCGTGGACAGCACAGCAGACTCTCAAGCGCAATGCGGCTCCCCAGCTTGAGTGCTTCCTCCGCCCACGTCCATCAAATACGGTTTTCGACTTTGTGATCATTAACACAGGCTCGGGAAGCGCCTACAACGTCGGGTGGAAGATCGACGCAGATGAACAGGACTTCAAGGCGCACGTTTTAAATCCAGGCATGCCGCTCTCAAAGGAAGTACCGTTCAGCGTCATCGAACCCGGCGGATGCCGGACGACTTTGTTCGGGTTTGGTCCGTCGCTCCTTAATACAAGTGGGTCGCAAGATGGTGTCGCCATAAAGCCGTTCACGGTCACGGTCACGTTCGAGTGGAAACTCCCTTGGGCGAAGAATCTCAGTAAGGAATGTAAGACTGTTGAAATAAACGTGCGTCAGTTCAGTGACATCATACCGGACTGGGAGAAAGAGAAAGACAGTAAGAACTTGGAGACTATTGGTAAGCACCTGAAGGAGATACAGAACGAGATCATCAAGATTACTCGCTATTCCGATACACGGGTGAAACGTCAATTGACAGGCGCGAGATCTGAGGTAGAAGACGTCGATTAGTGGAACGGGGGTTCAGAACCGGCCAGTGGACAGCTTGCACAAAGGAGCGGTTCTGCAACCCTCCGGCCCCGGACGGGCTTTCAAGGGTTTAGGCGTTGCGAAACGGTATTGCAGGCCTTTGTGCGTGGACGGAAATTATACAAAAATTCCGACCAATCCGATGCCAAATCCGGCGAGGAAAAAGAGCCTCTCTCGTTTCACGGATTTTCTTGCTTTCTCGGTTACTTCTTTCTCCGCCCTATCTAGCTTGTCCGTGAGGTTGGCCATTTCTTCCTTGAACGTTGACACCGTCAGCGGCTTACTTCTTTCAGAATCTTCTATGCCCTGGGTAACATCTTTGCCGGTTTTATTTCTGTCGTCGCGCAGGCCGACCATCCACAAGTAGTGCAAAAGAAAAGCGGACTTGGAGCCAGCGGCGTTCTGCTTGGCATCCTTCATCGACGGGAAGGAGTCGCCTCGTATGTATCCTTTGTTGGTGCCGAACACGTCACGTGTGTCCTTAAGCCAAAGGACGTACTCGTTTGAGCCCTGGTCGTACTTCACATGCCCCAGTTCTTCGACGTTACCTCCGACTTTTTGAATTAGGTTGTCTTTGTCCCAAACTACCGAACTCATCGCATTTTCCTTTCCTTTGAATATCCTGGGGTTCCTCGAAGTCACCCCACATATCCTCGAACAGGTCCCGGAATCCCCCTTGCTCCGGCTTCTTCGGTTTCGGCCCCGGCGCATCGTTGCGCTTGATCGGCTCAGTTTCTTCTCTCACAATTTTCTTCGCGTCGTCTTCTTGTTTGTCTTTACTCATGGGTTCTCCTTGCTGAGATTAACAAGTCTGCGGGGAACTTGCTCAACCTGACAGGAACAGGCTCAAGGTGTCGATGGACGCCCGGAGTCGGTGACGATGACCTGCTCGCTGCCACGGTCCAGGACCGGGCCGGGATCATCCAGGGAGAGGGAAAAGGGGACACCCGAACCGAAGCGCGGCGGCGCTCCCGATCTGTCCGGTTTCCGAGCCTTCCCGCAGGGATAAATACCGACGATAGCGACCCCCTAAGAGCCACGAGTAGGCGTGCCACACTGCACGCCTACTCGTGGCCGCAAGTAACCCCGTTTTCTGGGGGGGGGGGGGGGGGGGGGGGGGCTATCGTCTCCTCGGATTTTTCTCTATCGGCGATATGGAAACCGAATAGTAGTGGGCAACACCATGAAAAAAAAGAGTTCAAGGAAAGTTGGGATGTTACACCCAAACGCTTTTTCATGTTACACTCCCCCCTTTGTGTCTGTGGCTCAAAATAAGCGGTCATTTGTGGCAAGAAAAACCCCTCAATTTAACCTCCACGTCCACCCCTTCTCGCGGTGTATTTCTTTATATATCATTTGATATGTATAGCCCCTCATACCGGGTCCGCAAACCGGGTTGCCCGGTACGTCGAAAATTCGTCAATCTTAACCCCATCCTCAAGGTTCGCCTCCGGGAGTTTGTGAAGCTCCACGTACCGCTGTCCGGCCTCGCCCATCCCTCCATACGTCGCCAAAAATTCCCGGTCCCTCCGGTGGATTGCATCCTTAATCGCCGCCATCTCCTGCTTCACCGTGGGGCCGGTTGCATCCTTCCCTGGTGCCGCCGCCCATGCCTGTAGCACCCGATCCGCCCGCAAAACCGTATCCAGTTCCGCGCCGATGGCGACTACCTCCACCCGTATCCCCTTGGCACGGATCGCATCCCAAAGCGGAACATGCGCGGATCCCCATGTGTTGAGTTCGCCGGTGCTCTCCCGGCCTGGATCGACGTAGGCAAAGGTGACGGTATCAACTCCCCCGGCGATGGGGAGCTTGAGCGCAAAGTAGCGTTTCTTCGCGCCCTCGTCTCCGTAGTAAATCCGGCGGGGAACCAAGCGGGAACGAATACCGAGCCCTTCAAAAAACTCGACCTTCTCCGGCTCGGTGGGAAGCCAGTTCAACCCCGGATGTTCCAGAACAAAATCGAGCGACATAAGCCGCCGCATCAGAACAGAGTTCCGGGCCTTCCTCCGGTGGCGGATGTTCTCGACACCAAGCGCCCGATAGATCGCCATGCTCGAAATCCGGCACAATCGAGCGCCGCCGAGAAACATCATCGAATCCCCTTCGATGGCCGCCCGCCGCTCCACCAATGCCCTGACAACCCGAAGCGCCTGTTTTCGATCCGTCTCGAAGTAGTCACAGAATTGAGGCCGGATAAAGACGCCGCTGTGGAGACAGACAAGCGCAATCCATTCCGCCTCCCGTCCGGTCCAGCCGAGAGGTTCCAGTGCTCTCTCTCGTCCGCGCAAGTGCTCGATCATGGCTCGCCCAATGGTCCCCTTTCCCCTCGCCTTCGATTCTGCCAGATCGGTCCTCGCCGTCAAAGGTCCAGTGTGGACTATAGTCCGTTGTTGGTTTCACCTGAAGACAATAGTCTTCAGTTCATGTCTATAGCACAGATCTTTCCCGGAACTCTCAAGCACTACCGCGAACTAGTTGGAATGAGTCAAGAGGAACTGGCAGCGGAAGCCAATCTGGATCGGACCTACATCAGCCAACTTGAACGCGGACTCAAGAGCCCGACGCTCAATACGCTTGAGAAGCTGTCGACGTGCCTCGGGGTTCAAGCACAGTATTTGCTTCGTGATCCGCGTGGAGGCACCGCACCGCAGTTTCCTGGCAGCTACGTCGTGCGCGACAAAGACCACATTACCGTCTCTCGCGGCGAAGAGCGTGTGCCACTTCGAGCCGCCTTTCTCACCTCTGCGATCAATGTAGCTCATGAGCTAATTGACGACCTGTACGCAACCGACTTGGACATTGCAGCCATTCTGGGCCTGCGTAATCTCAGCGCTTTCATTGGCGAATTGGTTGCCGCAGCCGTGGTCAAGACGGGGAATGGCCAGCTTGTGGCTAACCCACATCAAGATGGATACCCCGATCTGCTCCTGATGGATGAAATGGGCCGAGCGGAGTTTCGCCGCCTGCGGGAGCGAATGAACGAGAAAGGCCCCTTCAGCCCATTTGCCGGGGGAGGCATTGAAGTCAAAGCAACATGCGGAAGTGTTCCCACACCCGCGGTCTGCCGTCGCCGGGGAATTGATCGGCCTGCTATTGGAGATACACGAATCAACTGCATGACGGGGTATGACTGGAAAGCGCACCACCGCGAAACCAACAATCTCGTCGGCATTATCTGGGACTTCATCGACAGACGCCCACGGATCGTTGCGATGTTCTACTGCGATGACCTTGAAGAATATGCCTGGGGAAACATAGTTCAACCAAGGACGGGTGGTGGGAGAACCACGAGCGTTTCGATCATGAGTCGGGCTGGCATCAGGAAGATGTATGCAGGCTGGCTCTGCGTCCTTTCCGGTGAGGCTTATCGCGAATTCGTGAATCGGCGCAATAGGGGTAACTTGATACCGTAGCCAAACTGGAGCGCTACGATTGCCAGATCTCCGTGCGACAATCTGGAGCTGTAGGACTACCCCAAAGTTGACAACCAACATTAATGAGGACTATAGTCTTCATAATGACTAGACCACCGATGACAGCAATCAGTCTTTTCACCTCTGGCGGCATTGGTGACCTTGCTGTACGGCAGGCGGGCTTCGACATCCTCGTATCAAACGAAAAGCTCGAAGATCGGCATGCAATTTTCGGCTTCAACTTTCCGAAGACAATCTCGATCACCGGTGATGTCTGGGAAAAGGTTGACTTGCTGGAGCACGAAACCCGCAGGCAGTTGGGCGAACGCGGCTTGACGCTATTTTACGCGACACCACCCTGTCAGGGAATGTCAAAGAACGGTCGTGGTAAACTCCTCGCCGCGATTCGGGCCGGAGAGAAGCCAGACCTCGACGAGCGCAATCGGCTCATCATCCCGGCTATGGGCTTGGCGCGCCGCCTACGGCCTGAGATCATTCTGTTCGAAAACGTGCCGGAAATGTCGAATACGTTGATCCTGGACGAGCAGGGCTCACCGATCCAAATCGTCGAGTTTGTGGAGAGGGAGCTGGGGTCTGACTACGTCGGACGTGCCGAGGTCGTTGAGTTCGCGGACTACGGCGTGCCGCAATGTCGGCAACGACTAATCACCGTTTTCTCTCGCAATCCACGCCTCATTGGCTGGCTCTCGAAGTACGGGACGTTCATGCCGTCCCGAACGCATACATCTGATGGACGAGGTGGTACTGCTCATTGGGTCACGGTGAGAGATGCGATTGAGGGACTTCCGCCCATCGACGCGAAGAACGTTGATTCGGCTGCCTCCGAAGTCCCTTTTCATCGCGTTCCCATACTAGATCCGATGAAGTACTGGTGGGTGGAAAATACGCCTGCGGAGCGTAGTGCGTTTGATAATCAGTGTACAAGCTGCGGTTTTGACGAAAACCGGACTCATTCCGCTCGACGGGATCACAGCGGCATCAATCGAGCATCCCGCGCAACACCACTTTTTTGTGAGCGATGTAGCGAGATGCTGCCTCGACCTAGTGTCAAACGCAACGGGACGCGAGAATTGATGCGGGGTTATACATCGGCCTACAAACGGATGTCATACGATAGGCCCGGCAGCGCATTGACAAGGAACCTGTCGTATGCGTGTAGCGATAACAAGATTCACCCCGAACAGAACCGGGTGCTATCGCTTTATGAGGCTTTCCGAATCCACTCGCTTGACCAATATGCCTACGATTGGGTCCGGGCAGACAAGAATCGCGTGAGCGACAAGACGATTCGGGAGATCGTTGGAGAGAGCATTCCACCTGCTGGCCTACAAGTGATCGTCGATCATTTAGTCGGCATCTACGATGGGAACGCGGCGCATACCGGACAGGGTCAACTCTTTGCCAGGCAGCGGTAGGAGCGCTCATTCCCTACACATGAGACAACTCAAACCCGCGACAGCTGACCGCCAGGACGAGGAAGGCCCCAATGAGGTCGATCCGGTCACGAGCCCCACGCGCGTCCTCGGACGCGGTGAGAAACGTGATGAAGGCAAACAGGCCTAGAAACACCAAGCCGGAACTACGATTACGTCGGGCGCTGCACGCTGCCGGGCTGCGTTACCGTAAGGACATACGCCCAGAAACTGATCTGCGTTGCAGTGTAGATGTGGTGTTCTCGAGCCGCCGGTTGGCAGTGTTCGTGGATGGGTGCTACTGGCACGGATGCGCCAAACATTTCAAGCCGCCCAAGACGAACACGGAGTGGTGGGTGGAGAAAATCGAAGACAACATCAGGCGTGATGCACGCACGACGACGGAGCTTTCGGCTAGAGGATGGCTCGTGTTCCGCTTCTGGGAGCATGAGTTGGTGACTAGAGACGGCCTTTCGGCTGCTGTTGAGAAGGTGCGAGTCGCTATCCAAGGTTGAGTTGTTTGGTTGACCGCCTGGGCAATTCCCCGCCATCAGACGGTAGTGCTTCCAGACAACCCGCCGGATCTAGAGGGTGTCGTTGATGCCAATACCGGAAAACCCCTTGTCTGGAGCGGTAAGGCCGCTCCGCACAGACCCCGATCTCGGCTTCATGGCACGGCCCACATCAGGTTCGCTCCATGAATCCCAGGGCCATCGCTCTCCCCTGGGGTCTTGTCTGGGGTACATGGGAGAATGAAAACCATGCAGCGTCAACGCGGCGAACTGGTTCCGATCGGTGATGCCCTCTCTGGACTGGGCGGCCCCATGAAGGCGATCCGCGACGACTCGCCCCAGGCGCGGCACTCTTTCACTGTGGCCGATCAGGTGCACCTGCTTGTCGGGGCCCGCGAAGCGGACGCCGATCTTGGCTTCATGGCCCGCACGATGGCGCTGTGCTCCCTGCCGCGAAGCAACCCCGGCAACCGGCTCCAATACAAGCGCGTCAACGGGCCATTCACGCTCTACATGACGGCGGGCGGTGGTAACAAGCTCCCCTACGGCAATCTCCCGCGCCTGATGCTGGCCTGGGTGTGCACCGAAGCGGTGCGGACCCGGAGCCGCGAGCTGGTCCTGGGTCGTTCGCTCTCGGAGTTCATGCGGACCCTGGATATTTACAGCAACAGCGGCAGAGTGCATACCCGCCTCCGCAATCAAATGAAGTGACCCGGCCGGGTCATCCCCTTCCAGCGTCGTCTTCCCCGCTTCGGTTCCGAAACATAACTGCGCACCCGTAAGGTAAAAATATTCGGTCGGGCAGCGGATCCTTAGGATAGAAGGGCTCATGGGCGTGCGAGCATCGGAATCTCAGGCGATTTCCGTTGAGAAACCAGCTTTTGGAAACGGGCTCCCGGTGTGAGGTCGTCGCTCCGGCACAGCGGTGCTGACTCGACCTTCTCCCCAGTCTTATGGAGTGTATCCGAATTCAAGCAGCGTCTCGATAGTAGTATCGAAGCAAGCCACCGAGCCTGGGACGGCAACTCAATTCGCCGTCCTTGCGACCAACTTCATCTCCCGCATCAATGATTCGGTTCGCGAGTCCCTGATGATTCCGTTCGTGGTGAAAGTGCTCTCCGAACTCTCTCAAGGCCCGACGCAATGACGCTTCACCAAAGAAGATCATACGGTTGAGACATTCAGATTTCAGGGAGCGCATGAAACGTTCCAGATGAGCATTGAGATTAGGACTCTTGGGAGGTAAGACTACCGCCCCGATGTCGCTGGACTTCAAGATCTGACGCAACGGCAAGTGCTTCGTGTCACGGTCAAGGATGACGTGGGCCGAGCTGCGGAAAAAGCCGTCGACACAGCCGGTCAGGTTCCTTCCGGCTTGCTGCATCCATTCGGAGTTGGGGTGAGGCGTCGCACCCGCGATTTCAATGCGCCGCGTCTTTAGATGCATCACCACAAGGACGTAGAACGTGACCAGTCCTGACCGAGTCCAGACCTCAACGGTCGTAAAGTCGGCGGCTGCGATCGAATCCCAGTGAGCAGCAAGGAAGGTACGCCAGGCCGTGCGGCTCTCGCGCTCTGGAGCTGGCTCGATGCCGTGGGCTTTGAGAATGTTGCCAACCGTGGTGTCAGAGATGTGGAAGCCCAGGTTGGCTAAAGCACCCTGGATGCGGTCATAGCCCCAGCTAGGATTCTCCTGAGCCATGCGCAGAGCCAAGTCCACAATCTGTTGTCGAATGCGTGGCCGGCCAACGGATTGCCTCTTGTCTGAGTGATCCCACTTGCGAGCGATAAGCTCTCGATGCCAGCGCAGAAGCGTGTCGGGCCTGACGATCTTGGCCAGTTTGCCGAGGCTTTTTCGGCCCAGCACCTTGCCCTTGACGGCCAAGCGTCGACGCTGGTCGTCGTTGAGCAGAATGCGGCGCTTGCCGAGCTTTTCTCTGAGTACCTGATTCTCAGTCAAAAGATACTCGATCGCTTCCTGCTGGTCTCTGTTGATCCAACCGGCCAAGATCAGGAGCAGCAGCTGCCAGGGCCTGAGCACGAAGTTCATGGTTGATTAGATGCTCACGTCAAGTGCTCAGACGCAAAGGGGGAAAACATTGGGGCTCAACCAAGGCCTGACTTCTGTTTGCCGTGACGGTTACAACTTGTTGCACAATAGAGACTTGTGGGTCGGCTGAATATTTTGACCTTACGGCCGCGGGTCGTCTTCGGCCTACCGCTTCGCCAGACGGAGGGGTTCCTGGACTCGCCGCTCAGCTTGATGAGCCGCGACCTCAAGGCCCCGGACCACACCACCCTCTCGCGCCGGAACCAAATTGTTGTGGTGCCGCCCCTGACCCGAGCCCACGACTGCCCGATCGACCTGATCGTTGATTCCACAGGGCTCAAGATTCTGGGTCGCGGCGAATGGAACGCGCACAAGCACAAGACATCGAAGAAACGCCGGGATTGGCGGGAGCTGCACATCGGAGTGGATGCGGAGGGGTTCATTGTGGCGGCCGAACTCACAGCGAGCAGCCGGGACGACGCCTCCACACTCCCTGATCTTCTCGCCCCGCTCGAAGTTCCCATCCGGCGTTTCACGGCGGACGGGGCCTACGACCACGGATCGGTCTACGATCGGGCCAGCGCGGCCGGTACAGAGAACGTCGTGATTGTGATCCCCCCTCGTCGCTCTGCGCTGTCGGCGGGGCCCACCGACGGCCCCCGGGCGCAGCGTGAAGCGTCTCTTCAGAGGATTCGCAAGGTCGGGCGACGGGAGTGGCGGAAGGAGTCGGGCTACCGACAGCAGGCGCGCGTTGAGAACAGCTTCTTCCGATACAAGTCCGTGTTCGGAGGCGGCCTGAAGGCGAGGCACAGCAAGGCGCAACGCACAGAAGCCGCGATCGGGTGTCACATCCTCAACCGGATGGCCGAGCTCGGTAGGCCATCGTCGTACCCTCTTGGTAGGTGATGGACCTGTGAGTCGGGTTCGTTGCGGGCCAGTTCCGATTCATGCGCCAACGCCTTTTCCTGATATAATCTGGACCATGAGCATCAAGGCCGAGTACAGGAACGGGGTCTTCGAGCCCCTGGAGGAAGTGAGCAACGCCGATCCGGGAAAGATCTACCAGGTCTTCTCGGAGGATGAGTTGAGGCGGCTCGCCGGGGACCTGCCGTGGCTGAAGGGCTCGGAGCGGAGCTTCGAGTTCTGGGAGAATCAGGAGGATGCCGTCTACGACAGTTTATAGACAGGGCGACATCGTTCTGGTCTCCTTCCCCTTCACCGACCTCACCACGTCCAAAAGACGTCCCGCGTTGATCATTTCCCCGGATTCCTTCAACGCTGCCGGAGGGGACCTCGTGCTGGCCGCGATCACCTCGAACATCACGGATGACTCAAATGCGATCCAACTCTCCGGCGCCGACTTTGCCGAAGGCCGGCTTCCTAAGCAATCGATCGTCAAGACGACTAAGCTGTTCACGATGCACTCGTCGCTCATCGTAAAGAAAGTCTGCGCGCTCAAGAGAGAGAAGACGGAAGAAGCCCTTCGGTCGGTACGGGAATTTTTTTCATGAGCGAAACGAGGTTTCTCAAGCCTTTCTGGACTCAACGGGAAAAACGAATACTGTCGCACCTATTTCTCGTTTGATTCTCATATGGCGAGGTTAGTAACGATGTCTCTAAAATTCAATGGAATGTGGGGATTCAAGCCCCCGCAGACGGCAAATTCCGAATGGTTTGGCACGACGATCTTGTAACGGCGATATTGGCAGTGACTTCAACAATGGGCGATCCTGCGTTGCGGAAAAATGATACCGCAATCCAACAGACGCGCAAGAACGCCTCCGACGTCCTTGCAAAGCATCCGACGCTCAAGGACCTGTTGCCGACAAGTGACCAATGGCATCTGTCCAATTTGACCTCAGGAGTTGGCTGCAATACCGAGAAACTGCTGTCGGAATTAATCGACTGCCTCCTTGAGGCTGCCCAGAGGACCGGTATCAAAAGGGCTGTGCAGACCTGCGACAAGCTGCTTACGGATGCGGCGGAACGCAAGCTGTCGGGGTACGAACTGACTTTCTTGACGGCCTCAAGCTCAGCGAGCGTTGGGACATCGCTCCCGGCCTTTATGCCATTCCCTACAGGACACTCCAGAAACAACTGAGACGAGATGTAGCGCCGGCATACGATCCCATCGCCTTTAGAATGGACTCGCAGGGTGGGAAGTCCATCACGGTATTAGTCAGCGAATTGCGGTGGGGACCGGTCATCGTTTCTAGCAAAGGCTGCACTCTTAAAGACCCATATCCGGTCGAGATGATACTGACCTACAACCATAACCCCTTGCTGCTCGTCACACTGCTGGCCGTAACGTTGAACCATCCATTAACGCTCTGAAGATGAAGACATCTATCACACTTGAGAAAGAGGTGGTAACAGCCGTTGAAGAGGCTGCCCGCAAAGGAGAAAGTCGATCACAGGCAATTGAGCGGCTGCTTCGTCAAAGCCTTGCCGTGCGAGAACGAGCCGCAATCGACAATCGTGACCGCAACATCATCAACGCGCACGCCGATGAACTCAACGAAGAAGCGGTCGATGTCCTGGGTTATCAGGTGGAAACGTGAGGCGCGGCGAGCTCTACCGGGTCGCGAGGCCTCCCGCGCGCGATCCGAAGCGCTTTCGCGTGTTCGTCGTAGTCAGCCGACAGGCGCTGATCGATTCGCGGTTCTCGACGATCATCTGCGCGCCGGTGTACTCAACGCGCCACGGACTCGCAACGCAAGTCGATGTCGCACTGAACGAAGGACTTCGACACGACAGCAGCGTGCACTGCGACGAGCTTGTCAGCTTGCGGAAGTCGCAGTTGACTCAGTTCGTCGGGACCTTCGACACCACCAAACTCAAGTGTCTCGACGATGCACTGATGGTTGCACTGGGGCTGCTCCGCAGCTAGAGAGAACTAGCGGCTGGTATAGTCTCGGCGCGAACCCCATCCGCCGACAGGAACCCCGTTGTCCGGATCGATGCTGCGATTCGCAGCGCATCCGGTGCGCGCGTACAGCACGGGTCTTCCCTGTTCCACGAACTGGTTTTCCCTGTTCCCCCCAGAAAATTCCCTGTTCGACCAAACAAATTCCCTGTTCCGTGGCGTAGGGAATTCGAAACTGAAACCCCATGATATCAGCGGGTTAGGAGGCTTCGATCCCGCCTATTCGAGGCCGAATCCACGAAATTCCCTGTTTTTTCCCTGTTAAACAGGGAAATCGGGTCAGAGACGGGTTCGCACCAGACCGCCTCCACCGCCACGCCCTTATATCTTTGATATTGCTACGTTTTTTGTGGATTCCGTCCCCGTTTTCCGCCCAAATCCCGGGCGCTTGCCGATGCTCTGGTGAGGGGCTTTGGTTGGCAGAGACGCTTCTGCGGGCGTTGGCGTACCGTTTTCACACGCCCGTCTCTCAAGCCCTTTTTAGTGGTACGGGTTTCGAGGGCGTCATCGGTTGACGCAGCTCTCTACGACCTGCATCCAGCGACAGAACCGACCGGCTTACGATGGATCAGAGGTCAAGCGTGCTTGAGCCCAAGCCGCTTTCGCTGGGCTTCCCACCTGAACGGCAGGCGGGTGTTCTTCATGAGCGTGTTCGCGGTCAGCCCAGGCGCTTGCCGACCGTCGATGATTGCCGTGACGATGTCCGGGGCAAGGTAAGCAAGACGCAGTGCCCGGGTGGCATAGGAGGGTGAGACGCCTTCGGCCTCGGCGATCCGCTGCAGGGTGAGATCGGGGTTTTGCTCCAATCGATCCTGGATGGCGAAGGCGCGCAGCAGCAGCCGGATCAGGCCCGGGGCACACTTGGCATTGTTGCGGGCGCCGGGGACGACTAGTTTCATGCCCGTGCCAGCGCGCTCAAGGGCGATTGGAATATCCAGGATGATCGGATGTTTGGCTGGCTGAGCGTCCTGCCTCGATCTTTTTATTGAGACGGCGTCCGGTCCTGCCAGGAGGGTGGCCAGGGCCCGCTCGCCGTCGATCTCGATCACGATGCGGGCGGACTCGACGATCACCCGCCGGAGAAGCGCATTGAGATAGGCCTTGGCTTGGTGCGGTTTCAGCTCAGGCCACCGGTCCGCGAGCGATTGCGCCTGGGTGATCAAGACGGCATGAGCCGATGCCTCTTGAGGGTCTCCATCGATGACAGCGCTGATCGCGGCCGCATCAGCGAGCCAGTCTCTGAGACGGACAGTAACGAGGCCTTCGAGATCCGCCGCCGGGAGGCGCCACCCCTTGCGGCCGGCTCGCTTGCCCTCGAGGATGAGATGGCGGGAGACGTAGTAGCGATAGCGCCGTCCCTTCTTGACGGCATGGCTGGGTGAGAGGCCCTCGCCCTGCTCGTCAACGGCAAGCCCCGTCAGCAGGCTCGGTTGCCGGGTCCCTTCCTGGCGCTCGCCGTTCGTGTTGGCGGCCAGGGTGGCTTGAACCTCATCCCACAGCGCTTCATCGACAATGGCCTCATGCTGGCCGGGATAGGCCTTGTCCTTGTGGACCATCTCGCCCCGGTAGAGGCGATTGTGGAGCAGGTGATACAACGCCCCGCGGTTGATGGGTTTGCCGCCGACAATACTGCCGTCGCGCCTCACTCGCCGCTTGCTGGTGACGCCTTCGGCGGCGAGCCGGTCGCGCAGTTCACGCACGGATTCGATTTCCCGGTACTGGCGGAAGATAGACCGGACCGTTTCGGCCCCGGCCTTGTTGACGATGAGCTCTTTGTCCTTCACATCGTAGCCCAAGGGCGGGTTGCCGCCCATCCACATCCCCTTCTTCTTCGAGGCGGCGATCTTGTCGCGGATGCGTTCGCCCGTGACCTCGCGCTCGAACTGGGCGAAGGAGAGCAGGACGTTCAAGGTCAGACGCCCCATCGAGGTGGTGGTGTTGAACTGCTGGGTGACGGAGACGAAGGAGACCGCTTTTCGATCAAAAATCTCCACAAGCCGGGCAAAATCCGACAGCGTCCGGGTCAGCCGGTCGACCTTGTAGACGACGATCGTGTCGATCCGCCCGGCCTCGACATCGGCGAGCAGGCGTTGCAACGCCGGGCGCTCCAGGGTGGCGCCGGAGACACCGCCATCGTCGTAAAAGGTGGGCAGCACGATCCAGCCCTCGTGCTTCTGGCTCGCGATATAGGCCTCGCAGGCCTCCCGCTGCACCTGCAGCGAGTTGAAGTCCTGCTCGAGGCCTTCTTCGGAGGATTTGCGGGTGTAGATGGCGCAGCGCACCGTGGCCAGACTCCTCGCCCGTGGTGATTTCCGATGCTCAGCCATGCTCCGCCGCCGATGCGCTCTCGCCTGAAGGCCGCAGGCCGAAGAAGCGAGGACCGGACCAGTGCGCGCCCGTGATGCGTTGGGCGATAGCGGTCAAGGAACCATAGGCCTCCCCGTCGTAATCGAAGCCGCTTTCCGTCGCGGTGACGACATGGGTGCGGCCTCGCCATTCGCGCACCAGCCGTGTGCCGGGGCGGGGGCGCCCGGTAATGGCGCCGCCATGCATCGCGCGGCGCCGGCAGGTCCATCTCCTGGATCTCGGTCATCCGGGTCTCGATCGTCGGCATCTTGTGGCCTCCTCCGGGCAGGCTCGTCATCGATGATTGCCGCCCGGGTCACCTCCATTGACGCTCCGTTGCCCGGTGGAAGTCCAGTCCGAAAGTGAAGATCAATCGTGCTGGGGGAGGATGGGCGACCAGACTAACACGTCTGAGGCGAACTCCCTCCCCCGGACCGCCGCCTCAACACGCTCATCGTCGTCAGAAACAGCGGGTTTCAGAACGTTGGAGTCAACCCTCCATGGGTACCAGGATGGGAGCCACGGTGGAGATCCGGCGGTGCCTGCGTTGTCGGCCCCGCTGCCAACCGAGAAACTGCGTGACGCTGTCGACCTGATCGTCGTGCCGGCTGTTGGGAAAGGCGAGCAGCTCATTGAGAAACTCGCCCAGCCAAGGCCCGCTGGACGATGGCGCGCTTGACGCCCGGATAACCCAGCTGGCTGCGCCACACCTCGACCAGGTAGCAGGTTTGCCGGTGCACCGCCCAGGTCGTGCACACAGAGTAATCGCTGCTCTTGTTGACCGTCGTGGCCACGTCCCAGCTTTGCACGATCTGCCAGCCGGTGTCCCGCTCCGGTAGCTGGTCGTAGTACTTCAGCCATTCTCTTTTGATCAGATTGCCCTCATGGGGCACGGGTCTTTGCTGGTATTGCGCGGAAAAGGTGAGACTACCGACTTCCTCCTTGATGCGCATCAGCGTCTGAAGCGATTCCCGCCCGGGATGGAGCACATCGCCGCGCTTGCGATCGCGGGTATGTTCCGGCCCCAGGGCGATCGATTGGTCCTCCTCGGCGATGGCCGGAAGATTCAAATGATGCCGATCGCCGCTTTGAAGCAAATGGCCGGCGAGATCGTCCTCGTGCAGCCGCTGCACGAGGACGATCATCACATCGCGCGCCTTGTCGTTGAGGCGGGAGACCAGGGCCGTCGTATACCATTCGTTGACATCGTCGCGGACGGTCTTGGAGCTTCATTTCCCGTTCCGGAAAACAGCTGCGGTCCCACTGGCGGCCATCACTCGGACAGGCGGAAGATGGTCGACCATGCCGGCATCGGTGCGACGGAGTTCGGCGATCAGCAGCTTACGGAATTCAGCCAGAAGTTTGTGGGAATCCGCTTTGACAGCGAGGTTCTGTAGTTCTTCGGGGTCGGCTTCAAGGTCATAGAGCTCTTCGATTTCATCTGCCACCAGAGTGCGGATGTATTTGTACTTATCCTTGCGCAGGAAAATCCACCAAGGAACGCCCTCCCAGCCTTCGCCGGTGCCTACGTCCGAATCGCGCCCGTAACCTTGCTTCAAGTTTTCGAGCATGACCAGCCCGTCCCACTCGGCCTGAGGATCTTCCAGCAGTGGAAGGATGCTACGACCGTGCATTTCCCAGGGTAGCTCGATGCCCGCCAGGGCGAAAAACGTGGGGATCAGATCGTGGCCACCCACCGGATGTTTGCAGACCGCACCCTTGGGGAACCGTTTGGGATACCGAACCAACAGTGGCGCCTTGAGGTTGGCGTCATAGGGAGCGTATTTCCAGGCAAAACCATGCTGCCCCCAGGCGTATCCTTGATCCGACGTAAAGATGACGACCGTGTTTTCCAGCTGCCCGGTTTGCTCGAGTGCCGCCATGACCCGCCCCACACCCTCATCGATCGCCCGCACGGCACGGTTGTATTGCCGGACAAGCTGGGTCAGTGTGCGGCCAAAGTGCGCTGGCGTTCGCCTGATGCATTCCGCTTGTCCGTCTGCCAGCTCTCGCCATAGTCCGTAATTGTGCATGTACCGAGGCTTGTCCGGACGCGGCGGATAGATGTCCTTGGGAACGGGGACAAGCGGTGTCTTCGGGTAGTCGTCGAGATGCCGGTCGGCAGGCATAAAGGGGTGGTGCACGGCATCGTAACACAGCCACAGATACCAGGGTTGATCGGGCTGATCGGCGCGCCGCCTGATGTACTCCACTGCCCAGTCGGTGTAATTGTCCGTCGAATAACCGCCCACCTTTTTCGGCGGACCACCGTTGAAGTCGATCTGCTGGTCCACGTAGTATCCACCGTAAACCTTGCCGTTGGTATGGTCCCAGATGGCCGAATAGTCCCAGGCACGGCCGTGCCCTTTGTCGTTACCTGTGTGCCACTTTCCGATCATCCCGGTGTGATAGCCGGCATTGCGGAATGCCACAGGCCAGTACGAATCGGCTATCCTGGCGTCGGGAGGATTCTTGCTGAGCCACTGAATTCCATGCTGCAATCTTCCGGTGAGCGCGGTTGCCCGCGCCGGCTGGCACCATGCTCCCGTATAGGGCGTGGCAAACCGTACTCCTTCCTGAGCGAGCCGATCAAGGTTCGGTGTCCGCACCCAATCGTGTGCTCCCGGATAAGAACCCACAGCGCGATAGCTCATGTCGTCGACAAATACATAGAGGATATTTGGACGCGATTCGGTCGCCCGCAGGGTCCTATCGCCGCCGGCTGCCGCGACCAGCAATAGCGGGACGGCCCGCACGAGTACACGGAACAGCGGCAATTTGCGGCAATTTGTCTCGTTCATAACGGCCTCTAATACAGGCCAGGCTTTGTCTCAATAGTAATATGTTCCTGGCGAATCTCATCAAACATATCTATGAATTCAAGAACTCGAGTCGGGCCAGCCACACCAGCCGCCGAATCCCTTAAAACCGTATATTCCATATCCCAAGCAAAGAGTGGCGCGCGATCTACTCGCTGAAGGAAGTGCGCAACATGGGGCCCTCTCTGACCTACCAGGGCAGGCCGTCGCGGGGACGCAGGTGGCGTGATAAATCTTCGGTGACAGGCGTCGCGATCTCAACCCTCGAGATCGACGTCCGAACGTTCCCCCAGACTCGAGTGCTCAAGACCCATGGAGAGATTGATGCGGCCGTTTGGAGCAAGGTTCCGCTGGTGGGCCGCACCGAGTTCCGGGATCCCAAGCGCCGGGAGCGCTACCTGCTCGAATACCCGATCATCATCAGCAGCGTACCGGAGACCGGGAGGTTCCAGGTCGACACGGGTCGGTGCTGGTGCCCGACTTCACGTCCGGGGCGGAACGCATCATCGACCGTTTGGAGATGGCCTACATCGCCTACAACCAGCTGGATCGGGCCGAGTTCATCCTGAGGCGTCCGACACCCCTGCCCGGTCACAGCGGAGACAAGCAGTCGCTGGCCCTGTACCCGAGCGAGGTACGTGAGTACAAGGCGCGCAACTGGCTCCTGGGCGGAGAGCGTTAGTCACATTCATCTCCGGCGGCGGTCATCCGCAGAGACCAACACCGAACCGTCCGGGACAGCGACCAAGGGCGCCTCGGTCAGGTCGCCAATGCGGATCGTCCTCCCGCTCGAGTATCGATTGATAACAGTCCCTCGTGTCATAGGCCCCGTCGCCCGAGACTTGAACGATGCGGCCCGGAATCTGATCCAGCAGGGCCGGCAACAGACGACAGTCGTGGATCCGGCTCGGTGTAACCTCCACCGCCACAATCTCTTTCTTCCTCTCATCGACACCCAGGTGCAGCTTACGCCAGGCTCTGCGCCGGCCATGTCGATGCTTTCGGACGTGCCATTCACCCGAGCCCTACACTCTCAGGCCCGTCGCATCCACAACCACGTGCCGAGGCCGACTGCTTGGGCTAACAGTCAAGAACGTCGCCAAGGAACTCTGTCGTCTACTGAGAGTGCTGTAGTCTGGAACTGGCAGATCGAGTCTGAGCAACTCCAGGAGCGAAGAAACGAAGCCCTGCGTCGACCGAAGGCTAAGATGAAACACCGACTTCAATATCAGCGCACACTGAATGGCCGTGTCGGAGTAAACCTTTGGAGCGCCGGGGCCCTTGGGCGGGTCGGCGTTCCGCCAGGCGGCAACGGCGTCCTCATCGAACCAAAAGGTCAGACGCCCCCTGGCGATCAGCGCCCGATTGTAGTCTGACCAGTTGCGTACTCGGTACCGGAACGTGTATTGATTCGGCGTCATTCCTCATGCTGGCACCCTGGCCCATCGGAGACAAGCGGACGTGCCGAAGCGATTTGTGCAACAATGCGCCACCGATCGGTAAATCCAACAAGACGACTCCATATTCCCGGCAATCCACGCTCATTGTCAGCGTTTGATCCGTTGTGTTGGTAAACTCAATGATGTCCCCTTCTTTGCCTTCGATAGTGGCGACTACCTTATTCATGGAATTCCCATTCTGCCTTGCACAGATTCTACCTCACGGGAACAATCGGCAGCGTGGTGAAGATGCGATTGGCGGCGTCCAGTTCTACCGCCACCCCTGAGAACGGGTCCGAAGACACGCAATGCACCACTCCCACAAAATCGGACGTATCAGTGTGCGGAAACATCTCTTGGATGAATCGGGCTTGCTGTCCATAGCCTGGAAGATGGATTCTATCTTCTCCCCATATGGCGCCTTCTTCCATCAACCGGCAGCTCACCGATATTGCATACTCTCTGGGGTTGTGTATCGCCACCGCCGTGCTAAGCCCTCCCTTTCTCCGGGCCGGTAATAGAGCACTACGTACAGGCTCGCTGATTCCCACTCCAGCCACGCCGATTCCAGGCAGGTTAAAGCGCAGGACTCCTCCCAGAAATCCGTCGGAGACCGCCTTCACCGATCCTCTCACCACTTTCCCTCTGCCGTGGGTTGAAATCGTGAGTTGTTCCAAGGGCCCTATCTCAGTCATGATGTCGAGTCCAGCATCCTCCATAACTGCCATATCTTCCTCCAAGTCCACTATGGATTCCGGTGCTATCCGGTTGCCCTCTTCATCGTGAAAGTAAAGGCTAAGACGAACAGGTTCCCGGCGAGAAAAACGGGTGGATGCGTTCACAAATACGAGATCAGTGGTCAGGCCATCTCCACTGGCGAAGTGCGCGAAGTCCAGGGCAAATGGGACTTCATCTACAAGAAGCGTTACTGGAATCTCGACCGGCTGTGCCGAAGGAGCGGAAATCGTAACCGCGCCCTCAAAAACTCCAAGTTCCATATTCTCTGGATCCACAGCAATCTCAACGGTGTCCATCTCTCCCGTGGAGGAACCTCGATCAGGTGAGATGGATAGCCAGGGTTGATCTGCGGTGATTTGGTAATCCAACGTTTCTCCGCCCGAGGCGCTGATCTCAAGGCTTTGTGGAGGGGGGTTCTTGCCCTTCACTGTTTTTATGAAGAGAGAGGCCGGGAAGCCGAAAACGGGAACGGTTGCGGAAATCTTTGGCTCCGAGACACTGACTCCCCCCCCCCTGGAACGCGAATCGGCAAAGACGGCCCTAACCCTTTTGTAGAGGTCCATATGCAAGGATTTCGGGTTCTCGTTTCCAGACAAGTCCCCTAGCCAGGTGACAAACTTGAAACCCGGGCTGGGCTTGGCAGTCAACAGAACCGTAGAAGAAGGCTCATGGTAAGTTTTTCCCGGCCCATTGCAGAACAGTCCACAATCGACACCCGGAACCTCCAATCCGCTTGGACTTACTTCTATCGTGCCGGGTCCCTGGACATCCGTTCTCAATGAGAACTGCTTCTTGAAATTAGCCTTGATTGTGGTAGCCTCCCCGGAAGCAATGATTTCATGCGGATTCCCACCACCGTCGCTCCATCCATTGAATATCAGCCGTCCGCCGCCCCCATACTGGATCACGCCGGGGCAACATTCTCCGGCAAGGTACAGCAAATCCAAGGTGTGGGTGCTGCCGGCTTCCCAGGCGAAGGCGGCGGGCAGCCTTACTTGGGAACCGTCCACCGTGACCCGAGTGCCTAGCACGTTCGTGTCGAGCGTGGTGAGGGGCTTGCGGGTGAACAAGGCAGGATGATGTTGAGAGACGATAGATAGCGTGGGATTAGTAACTCGGCGAAGACTTGTTCAACGAGATCATCAGCCATCCCGTCCCGTTCGACATGAACACCCTTAAGGCGCTCAAACGCTCCTCGCTAGGCCTTGATCTCTACCTGTGGGTGGTTTACCGGACCTTCACGTTGAAGCGCCCGATGCGGCTCTCCTGGGCGCGCCTCTACCGGCAATTCGGAGTGAACCTAGCTCAGGCGGGCGATCCGCGCACCGTCGACGCCTTTCGTACGGACTGCCTGCGCGAGTTGAAAAAGATCAAGACGGCCTAGCCGGAGTTGAACTACGTGACGGCCCAGGGGGTGCTGATTCTTCGGTCCTCCAAACCCGCCATTGCCCCCACGCGTCTGCAGCTCGTGGAATAAGTTCTCAAGTAGCCTTTGCTGGCCCAAAATCGCCCTCTGGGGCTCCGTAGGCCTGAAATGTTAGGGTGTCGTCAGGCTGCTGCTTTTCCTGGGGATTCCTACGGCGATTCCATCGGGAGATTCATCCACAGAGCCTTGTGATCTGGGGAAGTTTTCCAGGATGAAACACCTAGACTCCAAACGGTGGAATTTGGATGAAACACCTAGACACTCATGTAGTTAAGAACAAGTAGAAGACTACAAGTAGTAGGAACTACTACTGCTGTTGAAAAACACGGGTCAGACAGAAGGACCATGTTTCAAGTCTCTATCAGCCAGTTTAGCTCCCCTGCTCGACCGTTGGCGCGATCTCGGGTTTGCCGTATTTGGCGAAGAGATCGTTTAGACCCCCATTCACCGTATAGGACACCAAAATTGCTTGCCTTAATCGATGTAAACTACTATAATCAAAGTAGATATAGAGCATAAAGGGAGCAAGAAATGGCTGACCCAAAGGGTGAAGGTTTGAAGGCCGGTTTTGATGGCAGTTTGAGGCTTGAATTTCATGGGGCTAAGGTCACCTCGGATGCTGGGCTTCTCGCCTATCGTGATTTGGACGAAGCGTTGGTGTTATTCGATAGTGTTCCCTCCGTTTTTCTCGATTCGCGGACAGGGCGTAACATCCAGCACGACCTGGCGTCGTTGCTGCGCCAATCGGTATACGAGTCGACTGGCTGGCTATGAAGATGTCAACGATGCCCATCGTCTATCGGTGGATCCGACTATGCGGAGGATCACCGGGAAGAAGATGGACAAGAAGAAGGCCGCCAGCGCCAACACCATGGGTCGATTTGAGACCGAGATGCTGTCCGTCCAGGGGAACCTCAAAGCCCTTTCGGAAGTTAATGGCCGATGGGTAGAAAGAGCGCTGGAGAAAACAACTCATCGACGCATCATTCTGGATATGGACAGCTCAGCCAGTCCTGTCCATGGCGAGCAGGAAGCCTCTGCCTACAACGGCCATTTCCGATGTACTTGCTACCATCCCCTGTTTTGTTTCAACCAGTTCGGAGATTGCGAAGGTGCAATGCTTCGGCCCGGCAATGTTCACAGCGCGGATGGTTGGAAGGAGATGCTGGAACCAATCGTGGCTCGCTACGGGAAGAAAACAGTCCGCAAATACTTTCGTGGGGATGCTGCCTTTGCCAAGCCGGACGTTTATGAATACTTGGAGGAGAAGGGCTTTTTGTATGCCGATCCGGCTTCCTGCCAACGAGGTGCTTCAGGCGGAGATTGAACACCTGCTTACCCGGCCTGTGGGCCGTCCGCCCCGAAAGCCTATCGTTTGGTTTGCCGATTTCCAATATCAAGCCGCCAGTTGGGACCGGCCTCGCCGGGTGATTGCCAAGGTCGAGTGGCATCGCGGAGAACTCCTTCCGAGGGTGGGTTTCATCGTCAGTGTGCCGCAGCAACCGGCTTGCAGGAGCAGGTTGCAAACCACCGTAAGTGGCTGTGGTTAAAAGCCGCGGTCGTGAGCGTTACGGAAAAGGTGCTCTAGAAGCATCAGGTGTGGATCAGGAAGACGAACACAAGTGAACCACCGTTCAAGTGCCGAAAGGACGAGATGGTGTCGAAACCGGGGAGTTGATGTTGCCCCGGGACGAATCTGGCGGAAACCTGTCTACTGGTCAGGTAGCACCCGGCATAGAGGTGGCGTGAGCTTGATCTGGGCTCTCATGTTGAACTGCGGGAACCTGGAGCAACGATGCTAAGAGAAAGGCACAAGCAGAGAACCTGCGAGGCCGACAGTATCGAAGCGTTGCCCAGGGGCGGACAAGCTCGTAGTAGCGATGAGGCTGCCGTAATGGCAGCGGAGCGAAGGGGCTTGGTCACTCGGCTACAGACAAGCGGCCAACTGCTAGGCAGGAGGAGCCCTTGAAAGTAGCAAAGCCATTTGGGGTTTCGTAAGAAGCTGGCAGGGCAAGCATACTTGGAGGTGAAGTCCAAAGGAGGTGCCGCAGGAGTCGATGGCGAGTCGCTTGAACTCTTCGAGCACAACTTGAGGAACAACCTCTATCGAATCTGGAACCGGCTGTGCTCCGGGAGCTATTTTCCACCACCCGTGAAAGCCGTGCCAATCCCGAAGAAATCGGGGGGCACGCGTGTTCTCGGAGTGCCTGCGGTCTCTGATCGAATCGCACAGACAGTGGTGAAGCAAGCCCTGGAGCCGATACTGGAACCGGTGTTCGATGAGGATTCTTTCGGCTATCGACCGGGAAATTCTGCCCATGACGCGATTGCCATCACCCGGAAACGGTGTTGGCGATACGACTGGGTGGTGGAGTTCGATACCCGCGCCCTGTTCGACAACATTGACCACGAACTGCTCATGAAGGCGTTACGCCACCATTGTCAGTGTCGTTGGGTGTTGTTGTACGTGGAGCGCTGGTTGCAGGCTCCACTTGAGCAGCCCGGCGGCAGTCTACAGGCGCGCGACAAAGGCACACCGCAAGGTGGAGTTGTGAGCCCTATTCTGGCAAATCTGTTCTTGCACTACGCGTTTGACGCGTGGGTGAGACGCCAACTGCCGGGGGTTCCATTTTGTCGATACGCCGACGATGGGCTGCTGCACTGCAAGAGCCAGTCTCAGGCGGAATACGTGATGAGCCTTATCTTCGGAACGCTTCCGTGAGTGTGGGTTGGAGATCCATCCCGACAAATCGTCGATCGTCTATTGCAAGGATGTGAATCGCCTGGAAGAGCATTCGCGAATCAGCTTTGATTTCCTTGGTTACACTTTCCGTCCGCGACGGTGTGTGAACAAGAAAGGGCAGGTTCACCCGAACTTTCTTCCTGCGATCAGTATCTCCTCGAAGAAGGAGATCAATCGATGCATGCGTAGCTGGCATGTCCAGCTCAAGAACGAGAAGACGTTGTTGGATCTGTCTCAGATGTTCAATCCGAAACTCCGTGGTTGGCAAGCCTGCTATGGTTGCTTCCACGCGTCGGCACTGCGTCAACTGTGGCGGAACTTCAACCGGTATCTTGTGCAGTGGGTGCGAAGGAAACTCAAAAGATTTTCTGGGCATCGGCAACGGGCGAGGCGTTACCTCGACCAGATTGCCCGTGCCAATCCGCATCTATTTACTCATTGGCGTCTTGGAGTCTTTCCTTGTGGCTTGAGTGATAGGAGCCGGATGAGCTGAGAGGTTCACGTCCGGTTCTTGGAGGGGCTGGGGGTGAGACTCCCCCGGCCTACTCAACCCAATATGAGCGCACAAGCCTCAGGGGTGGTTCACTTCTATAACGGTCGTGGCACAGCCGAGCAGTGGATCAAGGAAGGCAAGTATGCGTTGCACCGGACTCGCCTGTCCTGCCAGCGCTTTGTCCCGAATCAGGTGAGGTTGGCTCTGTTTGTCTTGGCCTGCAACCTGGGCAATTTTCTACGGCGTCTAGTCCTTCCCAGAAAAATCAAACATTGGTCCCTTCGCAGCCTGTTGACCAAACTGATCAAGATCGGAGCGAAGGTGATCCGCCATAGCCGGATCGTCACGTTTCAGATGGCGGAGGTAGCGGTAAGCAAGGATATATGGGCCGGGCTGTTGTCTCGGATTGATCGATTGAGATGGATGACAGCCTAGCGCCGAGGGTTTCTGATTGAACCGCTGGAGGTGTCTCTATTGATCAGGTTTTTGACCAAAAGCCACCTGGAAAACCGAGGGATCAGAGGCGCTTTTGATGGACAGAGGACCAAAGACCACTTGAGGCAAGGTTGGCGGTCTGATAAGTTGTGGTCATTCACTGGGGAGACCGGAAAAGGTCCTTCCGAAGTTGATATGAGGAATGTCGATTTAAAGCTTTAAATCCTAAATTGCTTCCGCGCTTTGCTGCCGGTTTCCGACCCTCACCAATTCTCAGCGGGACCACGCCAGCCATTTCTTGAAAAGCAACTTGACGAATGGTGTCAGGGGCGTCCGGTTGTACTGGTCGCCCAACTTCCGAATCGCTTCTGCCTGCGTGGGATAGGGATGAATCGTGTTCCCGATTCCCCTAAGCCCCACACGATGGGTCATGGCCAGGGTAATCTCAGAGATCAAATCCCCTGCGTTTGCTGCAACGATGGTCGCACCCACGATCTGATCGGTTCCCTTTCTTACATGAACCTTTACGAATCCCTCGTCGATCGAGTACGACATATCGCCCAGGGAAGCTTTTCTGGGCTGCAACCCGAGATCTAGGCAGTCCACCCTCTAGCCTATCTGACAGCCGGATAATTCAGTGAATCTTCCCAGAGGGCTTAGGTAACGCACTGACAAAACCGACAGAAGTCGCCTTGAGGCACAAGAGCGATGACCCCATCCTTTATTCCTCTTGCCACGGCCACAAACCTGGCCTCCTGCAGATACTCTTGTTCAGCCTTCGTCACCTCTTCTTTTCCTCGACCCAGTCCTTCGCAGTCCGCCCTGCAGTCCACGCGAGAAGGGTATCGTGGGCCAGATTCTTCAGATCCTGGCCCAGATTAGCGCTGTCAATGGCTGCCTTCATCTTGTCCAGTAAAGGAGGGCCAGTCATGGAAAGCTTACCGAGGCGTGTGTGCGCCGATCAAACTTTGGGGAGAGCTCCTTAAGTTGAGTCGCCACCTTGTCGCCCACCCCACCCAGCTTGCGGTGGCCATACTGATCTCTTTCCTCACCCTCGACGGACATGTCGGCCTCATGCATCATCCGTGCGCCCTCGGAGACGAGGACGACCGCGTATTTGCTTGGATGGCGATTCCTGTCGTGGACAAGGAGTTCCGTCAGTAGCTCAATGTCGAAAGGATGCTTGGGTATCACGCAACGATCGGCAGCACCGGCCATTGTGGGTAGCATCGCCGTGAAGCCAGCATACCGCCCAAAGACCTCAATGACAAGTAAGCGCTGGTGGGAGCCCGCCGTGGTGCGTAGTTTGTGAGTGAGCTCCAGGGTTTGGGTGACGCAAGCGCTGAAGCCGATGCAGTAGTCGGTCCTGCGAACGTCCTTCACATACTCATTGGCCTCTTGGAGGGTCATGCCGAGCGCCTGCCCTTGCCCCATGTTGTCTTGGCCTACGATGATGTTGCCGGAGCCTCCTTCATCGAGCACGCTCCCGCCGCCCGCGACCGTGCAGTTCTCGGCAAGCAACAGGAAGATGTCGGTTTAAGGTTTGTAGTGCCAAATTCATTTGCAGAATGACTCCGTCAGAGCGGGTCCGAATGCCGTGTGACAACCCAAATTCTTTCTGCGATACTTAAAACTCGTTTTCACAATAAGTTATAGGGAGGAAACATGATGGAACGAGTTATTCTAGTGGCAGGCCTACTTCCTTTATTCACTTTGATATCACTGGGACAAGGGCCACCAGGCCAGGGCGGTGGACCTCCAGCACAGTTGGTTATTACTGCTGCTGGGCCGGATTTTCAGAACGGGACTCTGCTTATCTCGGGCAGGAATTTTGGTGATGTTGCCCTTTTTTCCGGAACTGTAACATTCTTTGTACCGATGCAAGGTGAAACGGCCAGGGTCTGCGGCGGTGAGATGAACTCCCTGGTCTGATGCGCGATTTCATCAAAGTATTTGTCCCTGCGTTTCTTCTCTTCGCGGCGGTCGGTGCTGTAGCCGGTTTTGGCAAGCGCTATGAGCGCGCCAAGACGAAGGTCTACAAGACGTTGGAGGTCAGATACGACGAGAAGACTCGGGAGGCCGTTCTTTTGTCCAGCTGTGATAAGGCCGGAGGCGTGAGGTTCCGGCACTGGGTCGATTCGGACGTCACGGAACCCGTCGGCACCCGGGACAAACTTTTCGAGCTCACGATCACATCTCTCGGTCCGGCCTCGCCGAGGCATATGGAGCTGACCGGGATACTGGGTGGCTTTCTTGGGGGTGCGACGGCAGGATTCCGCCTCAAGGATGTCCTCAAGCATCCGGCCACGAAAGGCTGGAAGAAGACGATCTGGGGTCTGGCCGGGGCGATCAGCGGCTATGCGGCGGGCTACATCGTCGTCTCCAATCTGGGCACGGGGTGTGACTCCAGGTTCATGGTGCAGCTCCGGAACGACACCGAGGCGTGGGTCGTCTTCGAGAGGATGAAGCTCGCCCTGACGCTCAAAGAGCTACAGAGCGTCGAGGACGCCTGGCTGGACAAAGAGACAGGGGAGCCCAAGTACAGGTCGGATCGTGATCCCGTCTTCCGCTGCGCGACTCGAGGCATGGCTGAGTGGCAGGCGATCCTCGACCCGGTGCTCACACGGATGATCAAGAATCCGGTCTCCAGGGACTTCCAGCTCTTGCATCGGCTCAAGCGGTACCACGATAGGTTGCGTCAAAGCCCAGCTTATGCGACGCTCGCCGATCTCCGGCGCATCAAGGACGCGGCGCCGCGCATCAAGATGCCCGAGGCGCTGGCAAAGCTGTGGGGTACAGCGAAAAGAGCTGGAACGAGGCCTGCGCCGAACTGGAGGCCCTGGCCCTATCAGAGATTCGGATACAGTGAGGGGACGACATATTTAGTCTGAATAGGACGTTGTATGGGGCCCGTTTGAGGAGGCAAAAGAAAATCTTGGGTCAATCGACTAGATGGGGTAATGCGTTGAAGAAAGTGGGTGGGGCGCTGTGAGGCGCCGGTGGTGGGTTCTCATCGTGGTTCTTGTGATCCTGGGGCTTTCAGCGTCTCTCGTATCTCTTCTACGGATCGCGTCACCAAACGAATCCTACGGGATGGTCATCGTGATCGACGGGGCCAGGGGTGACGTCTGGAAGCGTTATGCGCAGGAGGGAAGGCTTCCGAACGTGAAGCACTTCTTTATTGACGAAGGTCTATGGGTGGAGCATGCCTCAACGGTCTTTCCGACAATCACTGGCGCCGGATTACCGGCGGTGTTGACGGGCTCGCTACCAGGTCGGCACGGCATCCCCTCGCTCTATTTTTTTGATCGACAGAGTCAAAAATACCCAGTCCTCTATGCCCTCCTGGAAGCTCTTGACTGGAATCAGTGGCTCTCCCCGGAAGCGAAGACGATCTGGGAACACTTTCCTGGGGCCAATGACGCGATTGCCATTGGCCCCGCGCTCAATCGGGGCGCAGACAGCGTCGTCCCAGTGATTTGGAACCTGAACTACAAACCCATGGAGTACAGGGCCAAGGTGAAGGTGGGCCTGCGCAGGTTGCGACGTGGGACATTCGGAGGTCAGCCGGCACGCATCACGGTTGTCTACAACGGTTGGTTCGATCATATGGAGCACACTTTCGGTGCCACCCACTCCGACATGGATGAGCACTACCGAGCCATCGATGATCTGATCGGCGAAGCGGTGCGAGTCTTCAACACGATCATGGACCGGCGGCAGGCACAGATTGGGCAGCCGGTGAAGCGATATGTTGCGCTGGTGTCCGACCATGGCCACCAGGACATCAAAGAGGTGTATTCGATAGACGAATTTGTCCGCGGGGCGAAAGGCGCCAAGATTCTGGACAAGGCGTGGACGGAACTTTTTGGTGTGAAGCTTACGGGCTCTCTGCCGGAGAGCTACGAAGACAGGGAAATCGTCGTCGCCGCCGGCGAAGGTCATGCACTTCTCTACTTTCCCGCTCCGATCATAAGTGCCGACGGAAGGATTGAACGATTGGACTGGTCACGGCGACCGGGACTGCAGCTCCTGCGCGACTACCCTTACAGTGGCGGTAGGGTGGATGTGATCGCCGAAGGGACTGCCTAGAAGGAGGCGGTGGCCTTCATGGTAGGAAAGGATTGGGCCACCGGAAAGGTCCACGTGTTCAGTCACCTGGGTGAATCGATCATCGCGCGTAAAGGGATAGCACCAACGCGTGCCTCCTACCAGTATGAAGTGGTCCAAGGAGAAGATCCGCTGGAGTTCGCCAAGGATCCACGCATAGGGCCATTGATGGACGGATCCTTCCATCATGCGGACGAGTGGCAGAAGGCAACCTATCTTACCGAGTACCCTGATGCCCTAGTTCAGCTCTTTCAGGCCTTCGATGTTGAGTCGAGGGCACCCGACTTGTACTTGTCCGCCACTCCCTATATTTCGATTGGTGATCTCGTGGACGGTACGTCCGCGTCGAAACATGGCGGGTTGACCAAGGAAGAGTCTTGGACAACGGTAGCATTTAACGGAACTGGCCTTTTGCCCATGACGGTCCAGATGGCGCGCAATGTTGACGTGGTGCCAACGATGCTTTATCTGCTGGGGCAACCCTATGATCCCGAGAAGCTGGATGGCAAGGTGATCCCTGAGATCCGCGAGATCATGGAGGGATAACGCTCCACTGTTGCTAGCGAGTCTTCAGAAACTCGACCAGAGCCCAGCGATCCCGTCCTGTCCGAAAAATGAGTCGAGACCGCTCCAGGCCGATATGCATCATCACCCTTTGCTCCAACCGAGCTCCAGTGGCTCGTCCATGTCGAGATCCTGAACAATCGAACACATCTGGCTCTCAACCAACCTGCACCGAGCCGCCGGGACGGTGGCGTTACCCAGGGACGCACGGCCGTGTGGGGGGTTTTCCATTCGAAAAAAACGGGTGTACAGTAGTGGAAAGCCTCCCATGAAACATTCCAGAGATTCCAAACCAGAAAAGATCTCGGGCACTCAGGTCCCGCTAGCCTCTTGTTCTGGGAAAGCCCCAACCGGCTCAGGGACCTTTCAGTGGATCGCGTCCATCCTTGTCTGATCCTCCACCATTGGGCCGCTGTCGCACAAGATCGCGAGATTGACCTCGGTCAGTTCTTCGAAACTCGCATCCGTCCCGTCCTGGCAAACAACTGTTTTGCGTGCCACACGGACCAGGAGGCGAGCGGTCTGCGCGTCGACTCAAGAGAGCACCTCCTCACGGGGGGGGGCGATTCTGGACCCGCCATAGTACCGGGCGATCCGGAGGGGAGCCTTCTCATCCTGGCTGTCAGCCACACCCACGAGCATTTAAAGATGCCGCTAGGGGGAAAGTTGGCTCAGCAGGAAATTGAGGACTTGAAGACCTGGGTGAAGATGGGAGCGCCCTGGCCATCTGGTGGAGAGGTGGTGCCACCTGCGGAGAAAAGTCCAGAATTCGTCATCACCCCGGAACAGAGAGCATTCTGGGCTTTCCAGCCCCTGCACAGGCCTTTCTTGCCGAAAGTCAGAGACAAGACCTGGCCCAGATCCGACATGGATTCTTTCATCCTCGCCAAGCTCGAGGCTCGTGGTCTCACACCGGTTGAAGCTGCGGATAAGCGAACCCTGATTCGCCGTCTCAGCTTCGACCTGATCGGTTTCCCTCCGACTCCCGTGGAAGTGGAGGCCTTTTTGGAAGACTCCTCTAGCTCGGCGCTCGCCCGGGTGGTGGACCGTCTGTTGGCATCGCCGCATTTCGGAGAGCGTTGGGCCCGCTACTGGCTCGACGTGGCCCGCTATGCGGAAAATGATAGGAAGGGACCCTATCCGAATGCCTGGCGCTACCGAGACTGGGTCGTGGAGGCCTTCAATCAGGACATGCCCTACGACCTGTTCGTGAAGGCCCAGATTACCGGGGATCTCCTCAAAGACTCCAAGAATCTCTTGGCAGGCCTGGGTTTCTTTGTCCTGGGTCCCTGGTATTACGACCTGCCCACACCGGCCAAAGCCCGGGCCCAGGAGCTGGAGGACCGGGTGGATACCCTGACCAGAGGTTTTCTCGGGCTCACCGGGGCCTGCGCCCGCTGTCACGACCATAAGTACGACCCCATCTCGAGGCAGGACTACTACTCGCTGGCCGGTATCTTTAAGAATTCGCCCTATCAGGAATACCCTCTGGTGTCCGAAGCCGTGGTGGAGGAGTACAAACGACAAGAAGAAAAGGTCAAAGGGGTGGAGAAGGAGATCGAGGAATTCCTGGGGGCCATGAAAAAGCAGCTCACCGGAATCTTTGTGCGCAGAACTTCCAGCTACATGGTGCCGGCCTGGAAGATGCTCGGTTCGCCGAAACCGGAACTCGCAAAGGTGGCCGAAGAGGAGAAATTAGATCCGCAGATCCTGGACAGATGGGTCAAGTATCTGGGCAACCGGGAAAAGAGCCAACCCTTATCTTGAAGCCTGGTTTGAGCTACTGGACAACGGGACTACGGTAGAGCAAGCCCGGAAGGTAGCAGATGATTTTCAGGCTTTTGTCTTGTCGGTCATCGAGGAAAAGGAGGCGATTGCCGAGGAGAACCAGGCTCTTTTGGCGCAAGCGACGTGTAAAAAGATAAAGTCTACCCGAACAAGGTTGCCCAACGGGTTTGTCGACGACATTGGTGATCAGGTCAGCGCAGACCTCTGCGCACAACGCGAGATCGTTACGAAATCCCTCGAGAGAGACAAGTACATTCTCTGGATCAATCTCTTTCGAAAAGGAGAGGGCAGCGGTGATCCTTTCAATGATAAGTACGGTGGAGTTCTCGTCTTTGAAGATAAAGAGATTGAGCCTTTCCTGGCGGGCGAGTGGAAAAGCCACCTGCTGGAACTGCGTGCCGAGCTGGACACGCTCAAAAAGGCTCTTCCTGAGCCCTATCCGTACCTTCATGGATTTGAGGAGGCCGAAAACCCCGCCGACATGAGAATGCACCTTCGGGGAAACCCTTCCAGTCTCGGGGAGGAGGTCCCACGGAGGTTTCTCGCTGTCCTGAGCCGAGGAAAAGCGACGCCCTTCCGCAAAGGAAGTGGGAGACTCGAGCTGGCCGAAGCGGTGGCCCGACATCCCTTGACGGCCCGGGTGATGGTGAATCGGATCTGGAAGCAGCTCTTCGGCTACGGCATTGTCCGCACGCTCGACAATCTCGGCCGGGCTGGCGAGCGGCCTACCCATCCGGAACTGCTCGACTATCTGGCTTTCCGTTTCATGGAAAACAACAGGTCCATCAAGGCCATGATTCGCGAAATCGTTCTCTCGGCCAGTTACCAGTTGAGCAGCAGCTACTCCAAAAAGAACTTCGCCCAAGATTCCGAGAATCGACTCCTTTGGCGCGCCAATCGTCGGCGACTGGATGCCGAGGCGTTGCGGGATTCCTTGCTGTTCGTTTCAGGCGGCCTGGATGACAAGGTGGGTGGGCCGTCGGCGGAGTTGAAGGTGGATCACAAACGGCGCACCATCTACGGCAAGATCAAGCGGGGTGGCGAAGGAGGTCCAGACGAAAAGAAGAGACTCAATAAGATGTTAACGCTGTTTGACTTTCCGAGTCCTGAGAAGAGCAGCGCACAGAGGGTCGTCACCAACGTCCCCCTGCAGCGACTCTTCTTTCTGAACAGCGAGATGATGATGGTACAGGCGCCCCGTTTTGCCGATCGGCTCCAGACCGAGGTTGGCGCTGACGATCGAATGAAGATTCGTAAGGCTTATGAACTTCTGTTTGCGCGGGAGGCAAGCGAAGAAGAGATGCGATTGGGACTGGGATTTCTGCAGAAAGTTCCGGCAAGCCCGGAGGGAAAACCCTCCGCCTGGGAGCGGTACGCACAGGTGCTTCTCAGTTCCAACGAGTTTCATTTTGTAGATTGAATGTTTTTTCTAGGAGGCCGATGACAATGAGAAGCAGACAAGCATCGCTTTGCCCACCATGACGCGGCGTGAAGCGCTAGGCGCCATGGGTGCTGGATTTGGGATGGTGGGACTGAGCGCTATGCTGGGTGAATCGGCGCTGGGTGCGATGCCGGGCGCAATGTTGGGCGGGCCGCTGGCCCCAAAATCGGCCCACTTCCCCGCCAAGGCCAAGCATCTGATCTTCCTCATGCTCAATGGTGGAGTTTCCCAGGTGGATACCTTCGACCCCAAACCCATGCTGGGCAAGTACCATGGAAAGGCGATGCCGGGCGGGAACCCGGAATCGTCGAGTAAGACCGGAAACCTGATGGCCTCCCCTTTCCGCTTTCAAAAATATGGCCAGAGCGGAATCGAAGTGAGCGAAATCTTCCCCCTGGTGGGCGATTTGATCGACGACATCTGCGTGATTCGTTCCATGCACACCGACCTTCCCAACCACGACTCCGCTCTGTTCATGATGAATAGTGGCGCCATTCAAGAAAGGCGACCCTCGATGGGTTCCTGGGTGACCTATGGTCTGGGCACGGAAAACCAGAATCTACCCGGATTTTTAGTGTTGTGCCCGGGACTTCCGATCGGCCGCTCTCGAATGTGGGAGTCGTCATTTTTGCCTGCCGTCTACCAGGGCACGCACATCCGCACCAACGAAAGCGATCCGCAGAAGCTGATTGAATGGATCCGCAATGAGAAACTCAGCTTATCGGAACAGCGGCAGCAACTCGATCTCTTGGCAGAACTGAATCGCTCTCACCTCGAGCAGAGGGGTGCAGACTCCCAGCTCGAAGCCTCGATTCAATCGATGGAAACTGCGTTTCGGATGCAGACGGAAGCACCCCAGATTTTCGACCTCGGCCAGGAGAGGGAAGCCACGCGGGAAGCTTACGGTGATGGGGATTTTGCGCGAGGCTGCCTGATGGCCCGTCGCCTGGTCGAGAGTGGAGTGCGAGTGGTACAGATTTATTTTGGAGCCGGACAACTGTGGGACAACCATGAGGATATTTTGAACCACCGTATCCTGGCCAGAGAAGCGGATAAGGCCATTGCCGCCCTCATCAAGGATCTGAAATCACACGGCCTGTTCGAGGAAACACTGGTCCTGGTGGGAACGGAGTTCGGGAGGACTCCCGCTTTCGAAGTGAGTTCTGCTGTCAAAGTTCAGAATGGTCGCGATCACAACAACCACGCCTTTTCTGTATTGCTGGCAGGAGGTGGGGTGAAGGGCGGCATCGCTTACGGCGTTACCGACGATTTTGGCTACAAAGCGGTAGAAAATCGGGTTCATGTGCACGACCTGCATGCCACGCTCCTTCATCTGCTGGGTTTCGACCACACGAAACTGACCTACCACTACAGCGGACGCGATTTCCGCTTGACGGATGTTCATGGCAAGGTGGTCAAGGAGATCTTGGCGTGAGAGCTAGCCGAGCCGTGCTTTGTGAAGCTCAAATCTGATTAAGCAAGAACCCATAGGCCACGGCTAGTACGCCCTGCCTCAGGACTACTTTCACCCCTGCGCTGGTTCAGCGATCTTTGTCGTGGACCGGAGCCGAAGCAAACCATTGATAATATGAATGTTATCGTCTTTCTCTAAGAGGTTTTCAAAGAAACACACCGCTCACTTTCATTACGCCTGCTTTTTGTGCTCCAAGACCTACATCACTTCCGTACGGATGCCGGTCGGCGTTTCGAAGAAAACAGGCTTACGCCGGTCGAAATCGGTATCGATGATCCTGGGCTCGGTCAGGAACTTCACCCCGGCCACCTGCAAGCGGGTGTAGTACGCCTCGAAATCGTCTACTTCGTACACATCGTACAAAAAGCCCTCCGGCAGGTTCAGGCCGAGATCGTCTTCGTAGAGGGCCTTTTCGAAGATGATGACGCGCGTGGCGCCCGGTCTACCACGGATTTTGTCCATCACGACCCGAGAGTGACAACTTTGGCCACCTATATCCTTGACCAATTGCGACTGACCCCCACCGGTCCCGTCGCTCAACTCGCCGGTGCTCGAGGGCCTCTTCGGCCAACTGGCCTCGCCGGGCGCTGCTTAAGCCGAACTCAGGTTAATAGGTACTTCTCCATTTGTCTTTTGCAATCGGCGGCCAGGTCGTACAGGTCAAGCTCCCAGTGATGTGGGCTGTAGGTTTCCGCAGTCCAGGTGCCGTCATAGCCGGTACTTCTCACGGCCGCTACCCAATCGCTGATGGGGATGTCGCCTTCATCGACCAGCCAACCACGTAATTCGTCCTCATCATGGACGGTTAGGCCAGGCTTCCTCTTCCTATCGCAGAAATGCACGCCGTAGATCAAATCCTTGTCCAGCTTGGCCACCTCATTGGGCTGCGTGCCGTATCCGGCCCAGAGATGCCAGAAATCGATCACCATTCCGAGGTTGTTCCTGCCGGCCTCTTCGATGACTTCCAGGCTCTGCGAAAGACTGTGCATCGGTGCCCAGGCCAGCGGTTCCAGTTGAAAACGAATACCGTGAGCCTTGCCGATGTCCGCCAGCTTGGCCGCATTGGCGGCGGTTCGTTTTCGCACTTCCGGCCAGGGACGTCCTTTCAGACGCTCGCGAAAAACCAATTGGATCGTAGGACACCGCAGGGCCTCCGCGGCCGCGGAAAGCCTCTCACACTCGGCCAGCAACTCGGAATGTTCCTTCGTATCCAACCGATCGGCGGCGTCGATCGCATTGATGAAGACAGCGGGCGTCCCGGCCCTTTCGCAGGCCTCGGCCAGTGTCTCTATTTTATGGCCGTTATCCAAATAACGGTGGATTTTGGTGTGTAGAAACTCGATGCCGTCGTACCCGAGGTCTTTGGCGAGTCGCACTTCCGTCATACAATTACAGTGCATCGTCGTAACAGCGTGTTGCACAATAAGCATCGCGATTTTTTTCATTCATGCCCTGGCCATCGGTGAGGTCCTTGAACTCATCTGCTTCCAGGCCGCCAGCATCGATCTACTCCTTAATGCTGACGATGGCATCCCAGGTTGTATCGCGCTAGGCGCATTTCTTTTCATGCCGGTGCCGGATTTGGGAAGCGCGTCATTGATCGTGGCAATTTGTTGTTCCGTCAGTTCGACCATCGTTCCGTCCCTGAGACTTTGCAAATCGAGAAAACCAAAAGTCTTGGGAGAGTAATCAAAATACTGATCGCTAGTAGATTGTTTCCTGCGAGTTGCCTGGGCTTCTTCTACGGGCTTCGATACGTCGATACTCATCGCGGGCGGAGCGACTGATAGGAATTTTGAACGGGATCAACAGCCTTGACGTTAGCAAGGAGCGATCCACTGACTATCAGCGTGAGGCGGCCGGCTTCCCTGGATGGTGTAGGTTCCTTTTTACGCATCGTTTGAAGCACAAATGCGTCGATCGGCGTGCGGACCCATTTCACGTCAGCGCTGTTTAGGTTGGGAACTGCGGGCGTCTTGATGGGCTGCAGCGACCACCAATCGGTGTCGCTTACTTTTGCCGGCTTCAGTCTAAAACCGGCCGGCCACTGGAGACTGTCCCGGGTTTAGTTGAAAGTTGAGAGGCGGTTCGTCCGACCGACTCGTTAGAATCGGGTTGGTCAACAACCTTTTAAGGAGGAACCGCCATGAAGAAATCATATCGAATTGTCACCCGGAAGAACAGCCAGGGGCTGGCTGATTATCTGGCCCAGAACGGGCAACTGTTGCTCCCGATGGTGGAGCTGATCGAAGCCTCCCGGATGGCCATTGACGAGTTGATCGACATCTTGGGGCGAGCGAGCATGGAAGCGGTCTTGCAGCTTTCTGCCCGAAGTGTCGCCGGCGAAAAGCAACAAGGGCGCCCAGGCAAGCAGATCGTTTGGTACGGCACTCAGCCAGGGCGAGTCAGACTTTCGGAGCGGCAAGTGCGGGTTCGAAAGCCACGGCTGCGCAAGAAAGGCCAAGGTCGAGGCGGGGAGGTGGAGATCCCCGCCTATGAGGCGATCAACCGTAACGGGGAGCTGGGCAGCCGCATGCTGGAGATCTTGATGTGCAACGTTTCCACGCGCCACTACAGCCGCGTGATCCCCCAGATGGCCGACACGGTGGGAGTCAGCAAATCGTCCGTGAGCCGTCAGTTCATTGAGCAGAGCGGCCAGCAGCTGGAGCAGCTGGCCGAGCGACACTTTGATGACGTTGAGTTTCTGATCATCTACATCGACGGCCTGGTCTTTGGCGAGCACCACGTGATCTGTGCCGCCGGCGTGGACTCGGAGGGCCAAAAGCACGTGCTGGGGCTGCGGGAAGGGGCCAGTGAAAACGCCGCCACCGCTACCTCCTTGCTGGAAGACCTGGTGGAGCGAGGCCTGGATTCCGGGCGACGCTATCTGTTTGTGATTGACGGCTCCAGGGCCCTGCGATGTGCCATTGACAAGGTCTTTGGCAAGGGCAGTCCGGTGCAGAGATGTCGTCGTCATAAGATTCGCAACGTGTGCGATCGATTGCCGGACGATCTGGCCGAGCAAGTCAAGTCAGTGATGCAGGCTGCTTATCGGCTGCCCTGGGAAGAAGGGAGGGTTCGGCTCAGAAAGCAGGCGGAGTGGCTCGAAGGGCTGCATCCCGATGCGGCAGCTAGCCTGCGAGAAGGTCTGGAAGAGACCTTCACCATCAATCGACTCGAGTTGTCTTCCTCCCTGCGCTTGTGTCTGGCCAGCACCAACCTGATTGAAAGCCCTCACTCTGGCGTGAGGATGCGGACCCGCCGAGTGAGCCGCTGGAAAGATAGCCAGATGGTGCTGCGCTGGGCCGCCTCAGCCTTCCTGGAGACGGAGAAGAACTTCCGGCGCATCCAGGGCTACCAGGACCTCTGGATGCTGAAAGCCAAACTCAGAGACGAGGTTTCTATGGACGCCAAACGAAAGGTGGCTTAAGATCGTGCTCAACCTGAACCGCCCTTCACTTTCAACTGAGTTTGGGGCAGCCTCGGCCACTTCGCCCCGGAGACGATCCAACCGCGGATTGCGACGATCTCTTCCTCGGTGAGCGGATCGGCGTCCTTGGGCATCTCGGGCCGCTTGCCTTCTTGCCACGCGATCATCTTGAAGAGATGGCTCGAGCCCGGATCGCCTGGAACGACCACGCCCGCCTCTTCGATCCTGGCCCGTGTCTGGGCGGAAGGTCGCCCTTGAAGTCGTCCTCGTTGTGACAACTGAGGCACCGCCGCTGGAAGATCGGCGCGACCTTTTTGCGAAACGCCGCCTCGTCCGCAGCTACTCGCTGGGCACCGGCAGCTTGACACGCAATCAGAATCAACAACGCGCAGTGCATGGCCGGACTGTTCGGTACACGATGGGCGTGACGGCGGGGGTCTCGTGACGGAGTCTCCGCAATCGATTAGAAGATTATAGCATAGCCGCCAAAACTCCTGGTCGCTAAGCTGAAGCAGATCAAGCAGCAGCTTCGGGTACGCCAGCACGAGCCGATCTCCCAGGCAGGCAAGTGGCTGCAGCGAGTCGTCACCGGCTACTTGTTAGCGATCACGAGGATCTGAACTTTTCTGAACACGCGCCGGGTGGCGAACCTCGATCAACGGGTTTTTCCATGGGGTGCCCCTCCTTGGGCTTGTGATGGGCGCGTGGTTTGCGTTCGAGATACTGAGCGTAACCGTGGGGGAGCGGATACTGAAGCAACTCTTCGACAATGGGGAGGAAGTAGTAAAGGGAGCGAATGGGAGAAAGTCGAGGAAGCGCTGGGTCTCGGAAAAGACGGCGGCTGGTCGCCACCAGGAAGGCATCCTGGACGGTGGCCAGGGGGATAGCGCGGTCATAGAAGTGAGCGGCGAGTCGCCGATCCGGCGGGCGTGCTCGAGTGGGCGTATGGGGAAGTTCGAGATAATCCGCCAAGAGGGTCTGGATATGAGCGCGACGCTGGACGGGAGTGCTCATCTTGTTTTCTTGCGACGGGCGGCCGCTTCCTGCTCGCTTTCCCGCACGCGGTAGCTTTGCCCCTCCATCACAGTGACGTCAGCATGGTGGGTGAGACGGTCCAGAAGCGCAATCAAGCAGCCGGATTGGGGAAAGACGCTATTCCACTCCTTAAAGGCTTTGTTGGAGGTCAGCACGAGCGACCGGCACTCATAGCGCCGGTTGACGATTTCATGGAGCAGGTCGGCGGCCTCACTGTCGTAGGTGAGACAGCCGACTTCATCGAGGTAGAGCACCTGCGCGCGCGCGTATTTTTTCAGCTTGCGGCGCTGCAGTTCCGGCGCCTCCGATTGCAGGTCGTCGAGAATCTCCGAGGCGGTTCGAAAGAGCACAGAGTAGCCGGCCAGGACGGACTGGTAAGCCAGATTCTTGATGATCATGGTTTTTCCCAGGCCGTTGGTACCCAGTAAGATGAGGTTGCGGCCTTCCTGGATAAAGTCCAGGGTAAAGGCGCGCTCAATGACTTCCCGGTCGATCCGGGTCGGCCAGTTCCTCCAAGATCTGACGGGGGGACCAGCGCCCCTTGGTGGCGCGGGCCAGAAAATCCTCCAGCTCACCGGCGAGCGTCACCAGACCGGTCTTGTGCAAAAGCTGCATCAGATCAGGATTCGTCGTCATCGGAAGCCAGTTCGTCATAGGTCTCCGGGTTATGGGATTGGACATAGAGGTCCTCCAGTTCGGGACGCTGGCGCAACTCAATGGGTAGAGGCGCCTTTCGCCCCTGAGCGCGCTGGCGCCGGCCCAGCAGAAAGGCCACCGAGGCGGCGCGCGGGGTGCCCCGTTGCAGGGCTTCACGCACCGCCGCCTGCAGCTCTTCGGCCCCATAGAGATCCAAGAGTTCCACCAGCTTGGCCGTCTGGCGGCCGGTGGGCTCTCCGCGCTGAAAGGCCTCGTCCAGCAAGGTTTCCGTTTCCGGAACGGCGGCCAGCAGTCGGCCACTGGGGGTGGCCCCCAGCGCCTGGCGTTTTTCCGCCAGCAGCGCTTCCTGGTGAGCCGGATCGGTGCGGACGTCGTGGCGGTCATAGGAGCGGAGATGGCGGGCGATCTCGGTGCTTCCGTCCAAAATGCGCACCGTCTGCTCGGAGGCCACCAGTGTCAGGGGCCGGCCCACGGCCGAAGGCGGGATCGAATAGTCGTTTAAATCAAAACGGATGTAGATGGTTTTGCGGGAGCGGACCGGCAGAACCAGATCGGTTTCCAGGCGATGAGCCGGCAAGGGAAGAAGGAAGGCTTTTTCTTCCTCCCACACTTCCTCGACGGTGCGCCCATCGCCGCCGGGCCAGGGCCGACGATGCGCTACCTGGTCGCGCCAGAGGAGCGCTTGACGGTTGAAGTCTGAGAGCGTGCTAAAGGGACGGGCGGCGAAGAAGGAATGGCGCACATAGGAGATGGCTCTTTCGACGCGCCCTTTCTCGGAAGCCCGGTAGGGGTGGCAGGGGCGTGGCGCAAAGTGATAATGGGCGGCCAGCTCCAACAGGCGCGGATGAAAGTGAACAGCCTCGCCCCGACGTTCCAACACGACGCTTTTGGTGTTGTCGTACAGGATGGTGCGTGGACAACCGATGTCTTCGAAGGCGTGGATGTGAGCGCGCAGGAAGTTTTCCATTTGCTGGTCAAAACAAAACTCCAGAAACAGCGCCCGCGAATAGGAGGGGGTGAACACAAAGCAGGACAGGATGCGCTCGGCACGGCCCACCCGGACTTTACCGAAGTGCGCCCAGTCGGCTTGACCCGCCTCCCCCGGGAAGGTCCGCAGACGCAGGAAGGCCTCCCGAGGGGTGGGGCGCAGCGTGGCCACCACGCGCCGCAACTGCACGACCGAGCCCGTGTAGCCCCGGGCGCGCAGCATCTCGAACAGACGCGTGACACGAAGCCGAGGGTAGCGCTCCAGGGTCTCTCGGATAAAGGGAAGGTAGGGATCGGTCAGACGGGGCCGTTCCATCTTCTGGCGATTGAAGCGATCGGTCTGGAGAGCCTGGCGCACGGTCTCCCAGTGAAGCCCCAAGTGATCAGCAATGGTCCCGATCTTCCAATGTTCGGCATGGAAAAGATGGCGGATTCGGGCGAGCAGTTCTCGATCGATCATGCTTCACCCTCCTTCCCGAAACAGATGGATCCAGTGGCCGGACCGACCACACACGACACAGCGAACCCGAAAACGGCGGGGACGCTCCCCATGGGATGGGACATGGCGCTCCTTTCGAGGCTCCCCCTCCTTTCCCGGCAGGGAGAACTGGAGGGAGGCTACGGCAGCCATGCTGACGAAGATGCGATCCTCGCGTCTACCTTGATCCGTCACGCGCTCCGGCCGCCGCCGATACGCGCGCTGACGGTCTCGATGATCCAGTCGCCCCCCGGGGGACTGTTGATGCCGCCGATTGGCTTCCCGGCACTGCTGGCGGCGCGCTTGTTGCCGACAGCGCACACTGCAATAGCGATGGCCTCGGCCGCAACGGCGACAGATCCAAAACAGTGCACCGCAGCCTGCAGCGCGGCACGAGCGGAGGCGGAAAACAACCAGCGGATCGGCCATAGTCCAGTCCCGGCGGAACTGGACAACAGCCCAGGATCATGACAGGCTACAATGAAGTCTGCGGTGGTTCTCCACTTGTAACGGGGTTGCCACAACCGGACCTCGATTCTCGGTCAAAGGGTCGAGGTCCTTTCCACCTTTGGCCCCCAGACACTACACCAACTGTTCAGGAAAAAATGGCCCCGCGCTTTTCAAGCGCGGATGATGAAACGCGCACCTGCGGTGCGGATGATGTTGAGTTAACTACCGGCGGGTGTCCAAAAAACTACGGTTCTCAGTGAGCATTAACAGGAAAAGGCAGCCCGCGGGCCGGAGGGACGAATTTTCCCCTGGGGTGAAAGCCTTCCTACCCGTGAAAGCGCTAATTTTGGGTCTCGCAAACTCGAGCCCGCAGGCAACCGACCGGGAGACCGGTCCCCCTATGAAGTTTATGACCTCGGTGGGAACGTTGCCGAACTGACGTCCACAATCATTGAGAGCAAAGGAGAGATCAAAGTGGTAATCCGAGGAGGATCATTCGCGAGTCCCGCTCGTGAAATGCTGACCTTTCAGCGCGGCCTGACCTCGTCCTCCCACAGTCGAAGCGCGTCCGTGGGCTTTCGCTGTGTCGCGGAGGACTGAGTCCTTGCTTCATCCCCGAGTTTCTGAAAAGACCCACTCCAAATAGGGGGCAGAACCCTGTTCAATGGCGACGGAAACCACCTCAGGCACCTCATAGGGATGGAGCTCTCTGATTCTCTCCGTCAGCTTGTCTAATCGATCCTCCGAGGTCTTGATGATGAGCAAGCATTCATCTGCCTGCTCCATCATACCCTTCCACTTGTAAACAGAGGTCACATTTGAAATAATGTTGACGCAGGCAGCGAGTTGTTCTTTCACCAGGTTGCTGGCGAGCTTACGAGCATTCTCTTCGCTGTCGATAGTAGAGAAAACCATTCGGATCGAGGTCATCATTCCTCTGAAAGGCAATTAAAGATGACCAGAAAAGCGAAACGGGAACTTGCCCTGATTGTTCTGCTCATGAGTTCCATTTTCCTCGTCTACACCTCGATTTTTGGAGAAGGGGGCTACGCTCAGCTGCTCCAGCAGCGCGACCAATTACGCCAGCTGCAGCTTGAAAATACTCGTCTTCGCGAAAACCATCGTGACTATCTTCAGAAGATTCACAAACTCAAGAACGATCCTTCCGAGATCGAAAGGATCGCGCGTGAGCGTTACAACTTCGCACAGCCGGGTGACATCATCGTAAACCTTCCCGGACGTTCCCTCGAGTAAGTTATCTCTGCTGCCCTGTGACCACTGCCCGTGTAACGAATTCCGAATAGGGAGAGGTTTGGTCTACCGGCTGCATGGTTGTGACCTGTCTGCCCAATCCTTCTCTTAAAAAATGAATAAACTCCTCCCTATCCCGCGTCAGCCCGGCGAAGGTGTCGATGATCTGGTCTTTTGGGGACATGATCGCGTAGAAGGGCAGAGCGATGGTCCCAAAGCGAGTCTGCTCAAACCTCAGGTTTTCCTCGTGTTCTGGATCTCTTCCGTCCGTGTACAGCCGTACCAAAACATACCGGCCCAATAGTGTCCTTACTTCGGGCAGTGTGAAAACGTTGGATTCCATCCACCGGCAATTGGTACAGGTGTAGCCGGTAAAATCAATAAAGATGGGCCGATTTTCGCTCTCCGCTTTCACCAGAGCTGTCTGGTAGCTGCCAAGCCACTCCTCTTCCTGTATCTTCGACACCCGCTCCCCTGTCCAAGCCATCGACGCCGGATTCCCATAATCCCGTGGAGGCAGGAACGCGTCCAGCTCTCCGAGCGGGAGACCCAGGAGACCTCTCAGCAAATAGAAGGAAACGGCCAGGAAAAAGGTGGCAAAAAGAACTCTGCCTGCACCTACCGACGGACTCGGAACTTCATGGGGGAAATGAAACCTGCCCAGAAGATAAAATGTGGTCACCAATGCGATGGAAAGCCACACGGTGATAAAGACAGGTCGGGTCAGGATTTCCCACTGGTACACCAGATCCACATTGCTCAGAAATTTCAAGGCCGCAGCCAACTCCAGAAAGGCCATGGTAATCTTTACGGAATTCATCCAGTTGCCGCTTTTGGGCAAGGAATGGAGCCAGGAAGGAAACAAGGCAAGAAAAAAGAAGGGTGCTGCAAACACACCGGCAAAAGCCGTAACTCCCACCAGAGATCTCACCCAGCTCCCCTCCAGGGCCGCCACCATCACTGTGCCGACAAAGGGCACCGTACAGGTGAAGGAAGTCAAGGAGAAGATCAACGCCATGAGCATGATGCCCAGAAAACCGCCCCCGGTGGATTTGCGACTCAGGGCGTTGATCCAACTGGAAGGCACACGGATGTCAACGACTCCAAAAAGATTCAGCGCGAAAAAAATGAATACAAGCGCGATGATGACGTTCACGATGGGGCTCGCGGACAAACGGTTAATTCCCCCTGCCCCAAACAGAAAAGTCAGAGAAAAACCAATCAAGGTGAAGGTCAGGACTATTCCGAGCGAATAAAGAGTCGCCTCTCTCAACGCCTGTTTTCTATCTGCCTGCCGCTTGGTGAAATAAGACACGGTAATCGGGATCATGGGAAAGACACAAGGGGTGAGAAGCGCCAGCCCCCCCATAGTCATGGCGAGTAAGATATAAGCCCACGTCGAGAGGGTAACGGTACGATCCTGGAAGGTATCGGCTCCATTGGCTCCGCTATCGGGTCCTTCCAGGATTCCCCCGGAAACCACGCCTCCCTCTTCCCCACCGGGTAGCGTGGACTCAGGAGAGCTTTCTCCACTCTCCTCACCTGCACCCGGTCCCTGCTTCGTTTCCCCGGAAGTGCGCACAGGAGAACGACCGGGCGTCGCCTTGGGAGGCTCGGATCGGGGGGCAGGGGATTCTTCGACTTCTCCTTTACGGTCCGAACCTGGACCTACTGTTGAGGACTCTTGAGCAGTCTGAGGCTGAGAACCCGACGCGACAGGCAAGACCGATACCGTGGCTGTCAGATGTTTTGTCCGGGGGGGCAGGCATAAGGTGTCGCTGCAAACCATGAACCTCACCTTGACGGCAATCGTTTGCTTTCCCGGTGACGCAGAGCGACTGATCTTGACCGGAATCCGGAAATCCACATCCCCTTCAAGGTATTCCGTCTCGATCTCAAACGTCTGATCAAACCACTTGTGAACCGGAGGCTGTTGGACCGAGCCGACCTGTTTGAAGACCGGGTTCCTCTCGACGGAGATGGAAGTGGGAATCGGCCCGCCGGGCGGCTGGGTCATCGAGTAAAGATGCCAGCCCTTATCGATTCGTGCGTGAAGCACAGCCTCAAGCGAACTTCCGGCCGGTACCTTCTTGGGATGGACCTCGAGACGAAATTGGACCACTTCCTGGCCAAGGACGAGATCCGTCAGGCTCACCAACAGTGCGGGCAGGAGCCCTGCCAGAACGAAAAACCGGAGGCAGGATCTCTGCAACAACCGCATGGAGGGCAAAGCAGGCGACATCGTTCGCATTGTAGCCTTCAACACTGGGGACATAGACGTATGAAAAATCTTCTTAGTTTCAGAAACATTCTATCAAAAGACTTTGATCGGAATCTTAGCCTGCATTTCTCATCACCTCTCTACTGTATCGGCGTCGCCTTCACCTGAGCGAAGTGAAGAAATCATCCGTCCTGACCGCGTTGCGCTCCGTCAGCCTCCTCGACGTACTGCACGAGAACGCCTTGCGGGGGCCTCGGTCGCGCGCCTTGTCAGGCCGGCCCTTCCGCCGCTTGACACGAGTGTCTTGACACGAGTGTTCGTGACGAGCGGTGATGAGAAATGCAGGTCAGCTCCATAAGAGCACGATCCGAAATGCAGAGCGCAGCGAACCCCGAAAACCTGGAACTTGGAACCTGGAACGGTGTGCGAGTCACACCAGAGAATGGACGATTCTCCCTCCCACCACCGTCATCACGGGGACTCCCTGGAGTGTCCAGCCATGAAAGGGACAATTGCGGCTCTTCGACTTGAACTTTGCGACGTCAATGGTGGTTTTACGATCAGGATCGATTACGGTGACATCCGCAGTGGCACCCTCTTGCAGGGTGCCCCGGCCCAGTTTGAGGATCCGATTCGGGTTCAGGCTAAACAACTCCACCAGGCGCGACACGGATACCACCTCGCCCCGTATCAGCACCTCCCAAGAGAGTGGAATCGCCGTCTCCATTCCGACAATTCCGTTGGCCGCTTCCTCAAAAGTTACTTCCTTTTCGAGCCGGGTATGCGGGGCATGGTCAGTAGCAATGCAGTCTATGCTGCCATCGGCCAATCCCACAAGCAGAGCTTCAACATCGCTGCGCGTGCGCAGGGGAGGATGCATCTTATAGTTGGTGTCGTAATCTTTGATATCGGCCTCGGTGAGGATGAAGTGATGGGGCGCAACCTCACAGGTCACCGGCAACCCCTCTTGCTTCGCCTGCCGTATCCATTGCAGTGACTCTCGGGTAGAAAGATGAGCGATATGGGCCCGTCCACCAGTGATGCGGCTTAACATGATATCCCGCACCACATGGAGTTCTTCGGCGACCCGGTTCATCCCCCGCAGGCCCAGCCGGGTAGAGACTGGACCCTCATTGATACAGCCGCCGGCAGCCAGCGATCGATCTTCACAGTGATCAATAATGGGAATATCGAAAATTTTCGCATACTCCAGGGCCCGGCGCATTAATTGGTTGCTCTCCACTGGATCACCATCGTCAGTGATTGCAGCCGCACCCGCCTTTACCATCTCGCCAATCTCAGCCAGTTCTTTCCCCTTAGATCCCTTGGTAATGGCTCCAGCGGAAAAAACGTTGACGAGTCCTGCCTGGCGAGCCCGTTCCAGAATGAAGTGCGTAATTGCTTCGCTGTCGTTCACCGGTTGAGTATTTGGCATGCACAGGATACTGGTAAATCCCCCGGCAGCAGCAGCACGGCTTCCGGTCAGAATGGTCTCCTTGTCCTCGCGCCCCGGTTCCCTAAGGTGCACATGCATGTCCACGAAGCCCGGTGCAACAATCCATCCTGCGGCATCGACAACTCTCCAACTCTTTTTTCCGGAGATCCTTCCCAGCCCTGAAATTTTCCCTTTTTCAATGAGAAGGTCGACCTTTTTTTCCAACTTTTGGCTGGGATCCACAATCGTTCCCCGGCGCAGCAGTAACTTCATAAATCTGATTCCTCACTGGCACCGAGCAGAAGGTAGAGGATCGCCATTCGAACCGCTACTCCATTGGTCACTTGCTCCAAAATCACCGAGTACTCTCCGTCGGCCAGTTCCGGATCGATTTCGACACCGCGATTGATGGGTCCGGGATGCATTACCAAAGAGTCCTTCTTCGCCCACTTCATCTTCTCTTTGTTCAGCCCGTAAAGGATGAAGTATTCCCTCACCGAAGGATAGAAGACCTCCTGCTGCCGCTCTCGCTGAGTACGCAACATCATCACAACATCGGCATCCTTTAGAGCTTCCTCCATGTGGTAAGTGACCGTGACTGAGTACTGTTCAAACTCCCAGGGGATCAATGTCGGAGGACCGCAAACCCATACCTGCGCTTTCATTTTCCGAAGAAGAAGAGCATTAGACCGAGCTACCCGGCTATGGGCAATGTCGCCAATGATCGCAACCTTGAGACCGTACAAACTTTCCTTGTGATCCAGTATGGTGCGAGCATCCAGCAAGGCCTGTGTGGGATGTTCGTGCATTCCGTCTCCTGCATTTACGACACAAGAATCGTTGCAGTAACGAGCCAAGAGGTGGGGTGCACCCGCGGCACCGTGGCGAATCACGATAATATCCGGAGCCATCGACTGCAGGTTACGCCCGGTGTCAATCAGCGATTCTCCCTTGACCACACTGCTGCTGGAAATGCTGAAATTGACTGTATCTGCGCTGAGTCGCTTGGCTGCAATTTCGAATGAGGAGCGGGTGCGGGTGGAGGGTTCGTAAAAGAGATTGATGACTGTCTTTCCCCTGAGTGTTGGGACCTTCTTGATAGCCCTGGTAGAAATCTCCTTGAAACTCTTGGACGTCTTCAGGACCAGTTCAACGTCCTGAACCGACAGGCCGTCAATCCCGAGAAGATGTTTACCGCGCAAAGCCATAGTTCCACTGACCAGTGACAGCCGACCACCCTCCGCAAATGCAGTCGCCGTCTCAACAGTTACGAGTTATCTGGATTTCCGAATCAGCTCCTTTGTGGTCAAATAGACCGCCTCTTTGTTATCGAATGTTGGGACACACACATCGACGGTTTCGTCCTCGGACGTTTCGACGTGTTTGCCTACATAATCGGCCTGAATGGGAAGCTCCCTGTGTCCCCGATCGACCAGAGCCACCAACTCCACTTTTTGGGGACGACCGTAGTCGATCAGACTGTCGAGCGCAGCTCGAACCGTGCGACCTGTGTAAAGAACGTCGTCGACGAGAAGCACTCTTTTTCCGGACACCTCGAAGTCCAAGCAGGAACCTTCCACTACCGGCTGATTCGCCACCATCGAAAGGTCGTCCCGGTAAAACGTGATATCCAACACTCCCAGTGGCAGACGCTGCCCGGAAAGTTTCTGGATCTTCTTTTGCAGCCTTTTACCCAATGGAACACCCCGGCGGCGGATCCCGATCAACACCGTATCCCCCAAATCCTGGTGGGCCTCGACGATCTCCGCCGCAATTCGAGAAAGAGCCAAATCCATCTCCTTCGCGGTCATGATTCGTTTGAGATAGTTTTTGCTCATTGAAGCCCCCCGAAAGCGGTGCAGATGATAGCACAAATAAGCCGGGTCAGCTGTGCTATTCTTGTCCCCAGTGACTTATGTTCTCGAGGCCCCGGTCATAGAAAATCAGAGGTTTCCGGGACACAATTACCTGCTCGCCATCCAGGTGCCAGAGATTGCTGAAAAGGCAGTGCCAGGCCAATTTGTAATGGCTGCTGAGGTCGGTAATGAACCTCTTCCCTACCCCTTTTTGAAGCGGGCTTTAGCAATCTATTCAATAAAGGAAAGATCCGGCCGGAAAGCTGTAATCACCCTTCTCCTCAAGATTGTAGGAGAAGGTACTCGCCGCCTCGCCACCCTGCAAGAGGGAGATTCGGTGAGTTTAATTGGTCCCTTGGGAAATGGTTTTGATCTGCAGCGAGCGCGAGGCCGAATCAGCTTTCTATTGGCAGGAGGGATTGGTATCGCCTCCTTTTATTTGCTGGCGGAACGGCTCAAGAAGTGGGGGGAGGAGGTGCACCTGATCTTTGGTGGCCGAAGCACGTCCGATTTGGTCGGATTGGAGGATTTCCGCCAGTTAGGAATTCCCGTTTTTGTGACCACTGATGACGGCAGCCTGGGTTTGAAGGGATTGATTACGGATGGCTTGAAACAGTATATGAGGGACTTCCAGCAGCACAGGCTGACGTTTTATACGTGCGGACCGAATCCAATGATGCAGGCCGTGTCTTCGATCGCCCATTCCTTTAGGATTCCCTGCCAGTTGTCCGTGGAGGCCAGGATGGCCTGCGGTTTTGGAGTCTGCCTCGGATGCAGTGTCAAGACGGTGCATTCCTATCGTCTGACATGTCGCCAAGGACCCGTCTTCGAGGCTGACGAATTGGTGTGGGAAGAAGAGTGACAGCCCAAGAAATAACCAGGCCCAATCTAAGCATCGAGATCTCCGGACTGCGTTTGAAAAACCCTGTCCTCACGGCCTCCGGAACCTTCGGATACGGACTGGAGTTTACGCAGTTCTTTGACATCTCCCAGTTGGGTGGATTCTGCACAAAAGGACTCTCGCTTGAGCCTATGGAAGGGAGTCCCCCGGGGCGAATTTTCGAGACGCCGGCGGGGATGCTCAATGCCATCGGTTTGGAAAATGTCGGAACGGAAGGTTTCATCCGGGATAAGTTGCCTGAGCTGGAACAGTACGACACCCACGTTATCGCGAACATCTTTGGAAAGACCATCGACGAGTTCGTTGCTATTACAGAACGCCTGAATCCCTGCCCCAAGGTAAGTGCGCTGGAGCTGAACATCTCCTGCCCCAACGTTAGAAAAGGAGGTCTTCACTTCGGTCACGATCCCGAGATGACCTACCGAGTCGTACAAGCCGTTCGGCGAGTCGCGGAGAAACCTGTCTGGGTAAAACTTTCCCCCAATGTCACGGACATTACGGCTTTTGCGCGAGCCTGTGAAGATGCAGGAGCCCACGCCGTCACCCTGATCAATACGTTTGTGGGGATGAGCGTGGATGTGGACCAGCACCAGCCCATGCTCTCCATCGTGACCGGCGGGCTTTCCGGACCCGCCATTCGGCCTCTCGCCCTTCGTCTTGTTTATCAGGTGGCTCAGGTTGTGGAGATTCCCGTCATCGGGATTGGAGGAATCAGCTCGGCGCGCGACGCCGCGGAGTTCATGATTGCCGGGGCCCTCGCCGTTCAGGTTGGTACGGCAAATTTTTTCGACCCTTTGGTTTCGATCAAGGTGATCCGTGGTCTGAGACAGTACTGCGAAGAGCACAACGTTGCGGACATCAATGACATCGTGGGCACACTTCACTGCAAAGAGGAGCAACCCTTCTGTAAATGACCCTGTTCCCAGGGTCGAGGTCTTCGAGGTCTGCAGACAATGACGAACCCTCTTATCGTGGCCCTGGATGTCTCCAGCCAACAACGGGCCCTCGATCTGGTGCGACTGCTGCGGGCCAATGTCAGCTTCTTCAAGGTGGGACTGCAGCTCTACATGGCGGTTGGGCCCGGGATCCTGCGAGAGATCAGGAAAAGTGGAGGTAAGGTTTTCTTGGACCTGAAGTTTCATGACATTCCCAACACGGTCGCCCATGCCACCCTGGAGGGGGCAAACCTGGGAGCTGAGATGATGACCCTACACGGTTTGGGCGGGGAACGCATGATGAGCCAGGCCCGCGAGGCGATACAAAGCCGATTTCAGGTCGAAGGCAAGGTCGTTCCGAAACTTCTGGCCGTAACGATACTGACCAGCGTAAAACAGACAGAGTTGGCTGCAGTGGGCATCAAGCAACCTTTGGAAGAGCTGGTGGTACAGCTGGCAAAGGAAGCGCGAAATGCGGGACTGGACGGGATCGTCTCCTCCCCTCTCGAACTGCGGATGCTCAAAGGGGCCGGCCTGAAGGATCTTCTCTTTGTGACTCCGGGCATCCGCCCCGCCGCTCCTGCTCCGGAGCCGAGTTACCCGGACGATCAGGTCCGTACCTTAAGTGCTTCCGAAGCCTTGAGGGAGGGGGCCGACTATTTGGTCATCGGTCGCCCCATCACTCGATCCTCTGATCCTTTGAAAACAGTGCGTGTCCTGCTCGAAGAGATTCAACATGCTAGAATGAACCGTGGATGAGACGTGTAGGCTTGTTTTTCGTTTTTGCAGCGCTCTCCGTTTCGCTTTCTCTGCCCGCCGATAAATCCCCCGCTTCGTCCCGCTGCCACATTTTTGTTGACTATGAAAACATCTGGACACTGGAGATGGTGCAGGATTCCGACCGCAAGCGCACTCCGATTCTCAACGTCATCACCTTTCAGGAGGGAGAACAGGCTCTTCGTCCCCGGCAAGTACACCTCTTCAACCAGAAAGGCAAGGAAGCAAAGGTCAAAAAGTTCTCCTTAGACACCGGTGTCCCAGACGAACCGTATACGACTAACTTCATCAAGGTTTTAGACAGGTCTTTCATCGGGCTTGATCTTAAGGGAAATTTTGATGATTTCGCCGAACCAAGCCAGGTGGACATTGACCTTGGGGAGCTGCGTTTCGAACTTCAAACCATTGATTGTGAGGAATTTGAAATTCTGGCCGAAAAGATTAACAACATAAATGTTGATAGTCCTGACATCAGAGAAGATTTTTATCTTTTGAAGATCGAGCACGTTGGTAAGAAGGAATTAAAAGCGAAGGGTCGGCGCTAAGACGGGTTCCGAGTTCCGGATTCCAGGTTTCGGGTTTCAGGTCGGGGTCACCACCTCGACGCCTGCCGGAAAAGAGGCGAACTCCATGGGAATGTGCCCCACCAACTCGCCGTCCATTTGCACTTGAATGGATGCATCCCCGGAGACTCGCACACAGTGCGCTTTTCGATAGATCACATCAGAATAATGGATGTGCTTTCCCTGAAAGGAACCTAGCAGATAGGCGAAGAATCGGCTCCGGGGACCAGTAAAGAGACAAACGTCAAGACAGTCTTCGTACACGCTGGCGTGCGGCGTGATCAGTAACTGGCCACCGTAGCTTCGAGCATTCGCGATCACGACAAACGTACCGGGATAGGTCTCTCCGTCCAAGTCCACCTCAAAGCGCGGCATCGGGTATTTCCAGAAAGAGATCAATCCGCTGATCCAGTAGGACATCGTACCAAACATCCGTTTGAGACGAGGGTCGAGCTGGCGGATCAGATGGGCATCCAGCCCAACACCTGCCATCAGGTGAAAATAATCGTGCCCACTTTTTCCCAGATGAATTCTGCGCGGTTTACCCCCTGCGATCACTTCCAAGGCCCGCTCCAGGTTCCTGGGGATGCTCAGTTCTCTGGCTAAAATGTTGACAGTGCCACCGGGCAAGAGGGCCACCGGAACTTTCCAGTGAACGGCTTCTCGGATGGCTTCGTGGATCGTCCCATCCCCTCCGTAGACGATAAGGAGTTGTTTTCCCTCCAGAGTAGAAGCCCATCTCTGGTGAGGAGAAGTCATCACGGGCTGGCTTCGGATCCCGTTGCGGTAAAGCTTTTCACACAGTCTCTGGAGCCGCCTTGCAGAGAGCTCAGAGCGACCCGCAGCCGGGTTATACAGAAGAACCGCCTCAATCATCTCGCTCGCAGCATAAAGTATCTACTGCATCGGCGAAACCGCGAATACCACAGATTAGAGCGGATTGACGCGGATCAATATCTGCGAACATCCGTGACATCGGATCAGCAGGCTCGCTTTGCACTCGGTCACGACAGCTCAGCCTCCCTGGTAAACGCGAGTCAGGTAGGAGTCCTCTTCCGGGATGGAGGATAGACGGCGTTTCAATTGATCACGAAGGGAGCGAAAATCCCGCCAATACCGTTTGCTTACCGGTACCTCATCCGAGTGGTGGGACATGACCCGACGGGGATTGATGAACTTGCCACGTTTCTGGATCCGATAGTCAAGGTGTGGGCCTGTGGCCAATCCCGTGGATCCGACTCGGCCGATTCGCTGACCCTGCTTCACTCTCTGATCCCTACGAACGTAGATTCGGGAAAGATGAGCGTAGCTTGTCGTCACGTCATCCGGATGACGAATCTGAACCATTTTGCCGTACCCTCCCCTGGTTCCAGAAAAGATCACGGTTCCACGACCAGAAGCCACCACAGTGGTCCCCGCCGGGGCCGCGTAGTCCACCCCAAAATGGGGAAGCCTTTTCTTAAGGATGGGGTGATAACGGGAGCGGGAGAAGTGAGAGCTAATTCGTGGATCAAACCTGAAGGGTACCCGCAGGAGTGCTTTCCTTACCGCCTTCCCCTCTTCATCGTAGTAATCTGCCTTTCCTGTTTCGGGATCATGAAACAGAAACCCGTAAAAGGTCTTCTCACGGCTGCGGAACTGCACGGCCAGAATCCGTCCACATGTGGCAAACTCGCCGTTTAGATACTTCTTTTCCAAGATCACTTTGAAGGAATCTTCAGGCTGAACGGCGAAAAAATCCACGTCCCACTGCAGAATTTCCCACAAAAGGGCTGCCAGTTCACGATCTTCCCCGTTCGAGACCAGCGTTTCGTAGAAGGAGCGGTAGATTCGCGCGTAGATTTCTTCGACAGAGATTTGAAACTCATGAGCACGGCGAGTTCCCACATAGCGATCCCCCTCACGCCGAACGAGCAGGTATTCCTCATCATCAATGTCGTAGCTCAGACTCTTGAAGGTGCCGTCACTCAGTCTTTCAATAATCAGGCGCTGCCCGGCCTTGACGCGGTTCAGGTTGTATACCGGTTTTACATCACGGGTGAGCACTTGAATCTCCTTGAGATCGAATCCTTCTCCAAGGAGTACCTCCTGAAGCGTGGACTGGCGAGGCAGCCGCGTTGTAGAGGTGAGGAGAGGGGATACAGGGGGCGAAACCGAAACGCTCTTGGCAATAAAAGTCGAACTCTCGGCGACAGAAGTTGAAATAGAGGGCGAATCAAGAAGGGGGGACAAGAAGAGCAGGAAAAGGGCAAGAAAAGACAGGCACAGAGACGCGGAGAAGAGGAATTTCTTGGCCCTGAAACTCATCTCGAAGCTTTCTCTTGTTAACCAACCAGAGTTATCCTGTGCTTTTTTTGAGCCGTTTTCTTCTCCCTCATCCCATCTTTTCCTTCAAGAATGTCTCAACAACGGGCGGAACCAACCCATGGACATTGCCTCCCAGAAGACAGACTTCCTTTACCAAGCTGGAACTGAGATAGGAATAGGCCTCAGCGGGCATCATAAAAACCGTCTCAATCTGGGGCTGCATCCGTCGATTCATCAGCGCCATCTGAAACTCATAGTCGTAGTCGGTCACTGCTCGAAGACCTCGCAGAATAACCTCCGCTTTCCTGGCAACGGCGTAGTCGACCAGCAATCCTTCAAACATGTCGACCTGCACATTATCCCAGGCACGGGTGACTTCTCTGAGCATCTTGAGTCGTTCCTCCGCGCTAAAGAGCGGCGCCTTAGCCTCATTGCGCAAGAGGGCGACGATCACTCCATCGAAGATGACACTGGCTCTCTCAATAACGTCGAGGTGACCGTTGGTGACCGGGTCGAAGGAACCTGGATAAATAGCCGTGACCCGCCCCGCCATAGGAATTGGGCTTCATGTTACGGTCCAACCCCCGAAAAAGCAACCAAAATGAGATTCGCCAGGATGTGCAGAGCTGATCCGCGACCGCGAATCGTCCGGGATGTTCGCAGATATTGATCCGCGTCAATCCGTTCGAGTCGGTATCATCCGCGGTCTGTGTGTTTGCGTTATTCGTGGGCCCTAAAAATTTGTCGCTTGACACAATAGGCGCTTCCCAATATGCTCAACCCGCCTCGCCAGTTTCCCACTCCGGCCGCCATCCTTCTGTGCGGATACTGCCCTCTGGTGCTGGAAAGAGTCTGGGAGAAGAATCAAAACATCTTTCGATGCATCGTAGGGCAGATCTTGTTCGATCGCTCCAGCACAGACGACGTTTTGCAAGAGGCATACGCACGGACGCTTCAGGCTAAGAAAGCTTTCACCGATGAAGAGGAAGCTCACCGTTACCTGCGGCGCGTGGTCTGGAACACTGCGATCGATTACTACCGGCGCTTCAGCCGCCAAAATTCATTGATCAAGTCCGTTTCATCTGTGCGTCAAGAATCACCCAATCCCCTCACGATTCTCATTCGAGAAGAAGAAACGGAACTGGAGAAGTTCGCTCCTCATCGAGATGCGCAAGGCCTTCAAGGGACTCTCACCCAAGCAGAAGCAAGCGATCGATCTAGTATTCAGTAGAAACGGTCAAAAGCTGAAGGAAATCTGCAAGGAGAAAAATATTCCCTATTCCACTTTACGAAGCCGGATGATTTCGGCAATCGATCAGATCCGAAGTCACTTGAAGGCCAGGAGCTTTGACTTAGATTCTAAAGGAGTGAAGCGCTCATGAACTGTCAACAAACGCCTCTACTGGAGTTTCTCCGGGAAGACCTAGAGGCGGAGGAAACCGAACGCGTACTCCATCATCTTGAAGACTGCCCCGAGTGCCGGGAACGTCTTCAAGTTATTGTCGGACTCGATACAATCTATGCACAAAAAAAGACTCCAGGTAAGACCTCCAGAATATGGCGCCTCGCCGCTGCTTCGCTGCTCGTGGTTCTCATTCCATCTTTCTATTTCGCCTTCTTCGGCCTGTCTGAGGCCCCGTCGGATCTGGCCAGTCTGGCCACCGAAGAAAAATATCCCTACTTTCCGCTCCAGACTCGCTCCCATACAAGTGGGCCTCGATCGGAAACACCCCGTCCCGACACAAGGCGACGGGCATTCGCATCCTATAACGCCAACAACTTCGATGAAGCGACGCGGTGGTTCCAAAGGTCGGCGCCCGATGCCGAGATTCTGTTCTACCAGGGGGTCGCACAGTACTTTTCCGAACAGCACGACGATGCCTTCCAAAGTCTGGAACAATCTGCCCTGATGGAGCGGAGATGGCAGAAACCTGCCCTCTGGTATCAAGCCAACGTTTTCCTGAGAACAGGCCATGAACAGAAGGTAAAGGACATACTGAACAGGCTCCTTCATACAGAGGGCGAGTACCGGCTGAGAGCTCAAGAACTATTGCGGCGCCTTAGGCAGCTGAGGTAACCCTAAGAGGAAAACTCGTGCCCACCGTCAAAGCCCTGCCACTCAATTCAACTCAGCTGTACAAGTCTTCTCAGGAACGGGATCCACGCCACGGGCTCACCTTTACCTGGCTTGCCGTGTCCCTCCTAACCACTTTTCTAGCAGGAGCAACTCTGGCCTCCCCCACTACCCCTGCTGCCCGCTATCAGACATCGCCTCTTTTGTTTCATCGCTACCTGCGGGAAGCCTTCACATCCGGGCATGATGTCGGTGCCGACGTGAGGGCCATCGTTCAAACTACTGGAGATCATTCTTTTGATTCTTTACTCTTCTATTCGAGGGGAAAAGACAAAGCCTTTCGTCAACAGTTTGCGGCCTGGAAAGCCTGGGAGACGAAGGATTATGCTCGAGCCGTTCCGTTGTATGCAAAGGCGGCTCAGCAATTCCTTCACGAAGACGCACTCAGCGAAGTCGCCTTTACGTTTTACTACATAGCCGAGATCTATACTGAGCAACAGGACTTCTCGAAAAGTTTGCGTTGGCTGAATCGAGCCCTTGAGGTGGTGGATTCAGCAAACTGCCCTTATCTCGAGGCACTGATCTTTCAAAGTCAAGGTTATTCATTCTGGTTTCTGGATCAGTTCCAGGCCAGTGTTCGCACCTTTAGCCTGGCCCTGAAACGCTGGAACCAGATCGGTTACAGACCGGGCATCACCGCCTCCTGGGGGAATCTCGCCTCCCTCTACGAAGAGCTCCGACTTTGGAACCGGGCCCAAAGGGGCTATGAGAAGGCTCTGGGTTCCAGCAGCGCTTCGACTGACGCTGAAATCCGCTTCTACCTCCATGCAAACTACGCTCAGTTCCTGCATCGGCGTCAGGATGCGCCCAGGGCCATCGATCAATTGAACAAGGCGGGAAAACTGAGGGAGGTGTCTCCTGAGGAATTTCGCATTCTGGAATGCCAGTCGCAGGCCGGGAAGGTTGTGTGCAAGAAATCATATCATTTCACCCTTCTCTACCCACCCTGAGAGTCGAAAAAGCACCGCTGCTGGCACGATATTATCGGAGCCGGGGAGATTCATCCCGAAGCCATTCCTATTTCAATCAGGCCCTGGCCGAAAGCCGGCGCCAAGACCTGCGCCACTTGGCTCGCAAGACGGCCCTGGAGCTCGGGCTCTTGCTCGAAGCAAACGGGCAATACGAGAGAGCCGTCCACCTATATTCGCAAACCCTAAGCGAGCAGGAGAACCTGTTTGTCCCGGAACTTGCGCTTCCCTACTCCCGTACTGCCTCTCCTCTTTTTGATGGCTGGATCCGATGCCTGATTCGACTCCGGAGGCAGGAAGAGGCCTGGCAACAAATCCAACGGTGGGCCTGGCTGCGCCGAGAGAAGGCGGAGCGATTTCGCGAGCGCAAGTTGAGAATTGAGCGCATAGCGAACGAACTGCAACAATTCGGGGCAGCAGGAAGGTTGGAGACGGAATCAGCCCTGGTGAGACGGTGGGAGGACCTTCCAAAAACCAGCTGGCCCATCCCAAAAGGGTTTACGATTCTCGAGATGTGGCCAGACCAAGACCGAATCTTCGTGTGGGTTATTCGTTCTTCGGGGCACGTGTTTCGGGAGCTGCACCTTACAAGTGACGTCAGCACATCAGTTAGTGCAGTTGTGGAACCCCTATTTCAAACCACCAGCTCCCTGCCTGCAGTTCCTCCACCCTGCTATTTGCAAGAGCTTTATGCTGATCTGTTTCGACCGGTGCAGGAACTCCTGACCTCTCGGGCTGTCTTATTCATAGGGCACAAGGAGCTTCAGAATCTTCCTCTGGAAATGCTCCAGAACGAAAAGGGAGAGCATCTACTCGATCTCTATCAGGTCAGTTACCTTCCCTCCGCCCACTATCTCACGGTTCAAAAACGGAGGGTCCAAGGTGCACCTCTTTTTCTAGCTCCCGATGCTTTCCCTGTATTGCATGAGGTTCGTAGGGAAGAGCGTCTGCTTCGGAGCCTGTTCCCGAATCTTCAGGTCGTCAAAGGAATGGAAATGGAGGAGCCGGTCGATGCCCATTTTATCCACATCTCTACTCATTTCCGATTGGATGACCGATTCTGGTGGGCATCCGGCTTCAGCCACGGACGGGGCGAGATCAATCTTCTCCAATTCCTGCAAAACTCCTTGTCCACTCCTCTCCTCTCTCTCGGTGTCTGCAACGCCGCAAACAGCTATGCTTCCGATTCCCCTTACTGGTTGGGTCTCTCCGAACTTTTTTTGAGTCAGGGGGTGGGGGCAATGGTCATCAGCCGATGGCGCATGGACGAATTCTCGTCTCCTATCTACCAAGACTTCTACGCGCGGTGCAAACAGGGGATCCCGATGGACCAAGCGCTGAGTCAGGCACGACGATCCTTTTTCGGAAAGACACTGCGGCGGAGCGGCAGCAGGGTCAAAGGAAAACACCCATTCTTCTGGGCGGGAATCACTTATGTAGGTATCCCCGGGGAAAAGTTGTATGAGAGTTCGTCCTCAACCCAAAGCCTCTTGTTATTCTGCCTCAGTTTCTGGCTTCTGGGTCTTGCCGCTATCCTCGTCAAAACTTCCCGAGCGCGGTTGGATAAAGATTAACTGATTGTCTCCCTGAAGAAGGGTGCGGGCAACCACCCACCGCACAGACAAAAAATCGGGTTTGATCTTCTTGAAGACCTGCAGAATGACCATGGTCTTCTCGCATAATGAGCCGAATAGGCTAAGCTGATCAAACAACTTTCGGTATCGCCGAAAGTCGTAGGGCGGATCTAGGAAAACGAAATCTATCGGCGGCGCCTTGAGTTTTTTCAAAAGGACAAAAACGTCCTTTTCATAGATCTCGCATCCCTTCTCGATCCCGAAGATTTGGAGATTCTTACGTAACAGTTTGCAGGCCTGAGAATTCCTGTCATTCGCAATCACCAGTCGGGCTCCACGACTCAACGCTTCAATAACCACCGCTCCGGATCCTGCAAACGCATCCAGCCACACCGAGTCCCTAACAGATGGCCATAGGACGTTATAGAGAGTTTCTCTCAGCTTGTCGCCCGTCGGCCTGATGTTGGCGGGAACGGCGGCCAAGCGCCTGCCTCCATACTTGCCAGCTATGATGCGCATCGGTCAGGGTTCCAGGTTCCAAGCCGGTCGGAGCTGCAGGCTTTTGGCTACGGGCTCGTGGGCTAGATCCGGGCTCCTAGTTCCGCCACCGGCCTTGCTGGACCATTTAGGCAGAAACTTGGCTCAAGTTTCAGGTCAGAACCTGGAACTCTTTTCTTGTTCATCCCACCTCGGATAAATCGCAGCGTGCCTTCCATGGGGCTACCAATTCAGAAATCACTTCCCGCTCGGACCGAGGGGACGACTTCAACAAGCGAGCCAAAAATTTCGCCGCCTCACTCCGAGCGCTGTCCAATAGCTTATGATCTTGGATGATGTCCCCGAAAACGAACTCAGGCATACCCGACTGCTGGATTCCCAGAAATCGATCCGGACCTCTGATTTTCAAGTCCCTCTCAGCAATCCTGAATCCATCGTTGGTCCGCTGCATGATGTCCAGTCGTTCACGGGCCTCTCGAGAGCCGGTTTTACCACACATGAGAACACAGAGGCTGGAGTGAGGGCCCCGACCCACTCTCCCCCGGAGCTGATGCAGTTGAGAGAGCCCGAAGCGTTCGGCGTGTTCAACCAGCATGAAAGTGGCATTGGGCACGTCGATGCCCACTTCAACCACCGTAGTCGAAGCCAGAATGTGAATCTTTCCTTCCTGGAAACGGCGCATCAGTTCCTCTTTCCGATCTGATTTCAGGCGCCCATGCATCAGATCCACCCTGTAGTTTCTAAAGACCTCTCGCAGGTGTTGTGCCATCTCCGTCGCTGCCTTCAAATCCATCTTCTCGGATTCCTCCACCAGAGGATAGATGGCGTAGGCCTGTTGTCCCTGTTTCAACTGTTGACCCAACATCCCGTAGACTTCCTCTCGGCTTGTTTCGTACTTCACCAGTGTTCGAACGGGCTGTCTCCCGGGGGGGGGATTTCGTCAATAACGGAAAGATCGAGATCTCCGTAGAGGGTCAGCGCCAGGCTCCGAGGGATCGGAGTCGCCGTCATGACGAACGTGTCCGGGTGGTCTCCCTTTTCCATAAGCTGAGAGCGCTGCTGAACGCCAAAACGGTGTTGCTCGTCGACGATGACGAGTGCCAAATTTTTGAATTCCACTCCTCCCTGAATTAACGCATGGGTTCCAACAACCAGATCGAGCTCTCCCGACTCAATCCGTGTAAGGGTCTGTTTTCGCTGTTTGCCTTTTACTGCGCTCGTCAGAAAGGCGACCCGGTAGGAAGTAGAGCCCAGATACTTCTTGATGTTTCGGTAGTGCTGCTCGGCGAGAATCTCAGTCGGGGCCATGAGGGCGGTTTGATAACCGTTTTCGATGACGGCCACCATCGCCTGCAGGGCCACGATAGTCTTGCCCGAGCCCACATCCCCCTGAAGGAGGCGGCTCATCACTTTTGGGCTGCGAAGATCGCTTACAATCTCCTTGAGAACTCTCTTTTGAGCCACCGTAGGATGGAAAGAAAGGATTGATCTAACTGCTTCGCGGACTTTCCGGTCCACCTTGATCGTTCGTCTCTTGTGGAATCCCTCTCGACTCTTCTTCAACACCTGAAGGCCCAGCTGAAAGGAGAAAAATTCTTCAAAGACAAAACGCCGATGGGCCTGAGTTGGATCGGAGTCGAGTTTGGCCAAACACGCGGCCCTTGCCTTATCTTCGGGGAAGATTGGGAAATGAAGCTGCTCAAAGGCCTGCCTAAGGCGTGGAAATCGATACTTCTCGCAGAGATATGAGGGAAGGGGATCTTCGATCTCAACGTCCAGCTCCTTCAATAGGAGAAAGACCATTTGCCGGAGCGTTTTCGTGCCCAACTGCCCTATCTTTCGGTAGATGGGCACAATTCGACCCATGTGCACGCGCAGCTCCGAATCCCTGTCCATGATCTCATATTCGGGGTTGAAGAGACTCAGCTCTCCGCCGTGGTGGTCCAGGCGAGGGACTCCGTACAATAGGACCTGAAGTCCCCTCCTGAACACCTTTTCCAAATGAGGCTGATTGAAGAATTTTACAATCACGAATCCCGAAGGGTCCCATACCCTCATCTCGAAGATTTTCATCCTCTTCAGAGGGGTAGTGTAGCGACCCGTCGCTGCCACTTCTCCCTGGATCAGCGCCGACTCCTCCGGTCTTAATTCGCCGATCGGTTTCCAATGGGTGCGATCCTCATAGCGAAGGGGTTTGTATCGGAGCAGATCCTCTACCGTGTGAATATCGACCCGGGAAAACATCTCCAAGCGCCGCGGCCCAACACCTTTGACGAGCTGAATCGTGTATCCAGTTGGATCACCTATATTCACCTTTCATTCACCATAGCACCGCTCCCTCAAGGGCCAGTCAATGAAAAGTTCCGGGATCCGGGTTACTTTTGAACCGAAACCGGGACTCGGAGTTCCGGGGTTCAGAGTCCAATTCGAGATTCGAGCCGGTGCAAACAGGCATAGCCAGACTGTTCCTTTGATCTTTTGCTCTTCGAGCGGAGCGAGTCCATGCTACCATTGACCGCGATGAAAGGTCTTAGGACCGGAGGAGTTCTCGTTCTCCTTTTGCTCACCTCTTGTGGCAAGAAAATCGAAAGCCAGGTCCAGGAAACCGTCAGCACCTTCGACAATGCTCTGCTTTCCACCGACACGGTCGAGGTCCAAAGCGTACGAAGATCAGGGGATCACGTCATCGCAGAAATCAAAGTAGCTACGGCAGTCAAGATGAAAAGGAAGGATGGCCGCTGGGTCATTGAAGAAATCCGTATTGGGGACCGCCACTGGGAGAAGGCCGAACACATTTTGTTCGTGATCAACGAAAAGCGAAGTGAAACGACGCGCCGGCAGCTGGCACTCATCTCGGAAGGGATTGGCCACTATAGAGAACGAAACGGCAAGGTGCCTCAAGTACCCAGTTACGAGGCCTTGATTGACCTGCTGTCACCCCAACACTTGGGTCAGACTATTCGCATTGATGCCTGGTCGAATCCCTTTGCCTACCAGTCATCGGGCGAGGATGCGTACGAGCTTCGATCTGTCGGCCCTGACGGAGAATTCGGAACTGAGGACGATCTCCTCTTGCTGGGTGACTGACTTGGAACGGTCAGAAGCTACTCAATCCAGAAGGTGCCCCAGCTTCTCTTTCTTCGCCCTGAGGTACTTTTCGGAGAGAATCGATGCCTTCACCATGAGTGGAATCCGTTCGACCACTTCTACCCCTTCCGCTTCGAGCCCAAGAATCTTTTTTGGATTATTGGACATCAGGCGAATTCGGGTGACGCCAAAATATTTCAAGACTCGGGCACAGGAATAATAGGAGCGCTGGTCGGCCTCAAATCCCAGTTGGAGGTTCGCATCAACGGTATCGGCTCCCTCGTCCTGAAGCTGGTAGGCATGGAGCTTATTCAACAACCCAATTCCGCGGCCCTCTTGCATCTGATAGATGAGGAGACCGGATCCCGAAGCCTGGATCCGGCTGAGCGCCTCCTCTAACTGCTCGCCGCAATCACAACGCAGCGAATGCAAGGTATCACCAGTAAAACACTGAGAATGAATCCGCACCAGAGGAGGCGGATCGCTCGCAAGGGGCCCTTTGAGCACTGCTACGGTCTCCTCTCCATGGTGCTGATTTTCGAACCCGTAGATTTCGAACTCACCGAAGCGAGTGGGCAGGAGTGCCCGCGCAACCTTCTCGCTCTTCACGAGACTTTCCCCATGAGGGCAAGTATAGCATGCTCCCCCCGCAATCCGAGCCAGCCGCTGACCAGCGAAGCACTCTTCTCTACAAGGGATTTTTCGTCGCTTGGCACAGAATTTGCTACAGCAAGGTTCTGAGCACCAGTGCTTCAGTTCACTAACCGGCTCCAACTGCTCAGTCCAGAGTTAGGCTGGCTAGCTAGTTCCCATCCGGAAACCCCTGTTTTTCAAGGGCTTGGTAAGTTCGTGGAACGTAGCATAGAGGCAACCGGTGTCGCTTTTGGAGTTCATTCTACCAAAGGGGCTTAGGGTTCTGTGAAAGAGTGCTGAGTGCAGAGACCTCAGCTTCGGATGAGCTCTGAGTGGATGCTGGTGGGGCGCGGGGCTCTACAACTGGAGTCGAGCCAGCACGACCAGATTGTAGCTCACGACGGAAAGATGCACGTAGCGCTGAAAGTGGGTCCAACCTTTCCAGAGACAGCGACTCAAACCAAAGACGCGTTTGGCCGTGGAGATGCAGCCTTCAATACCGGCCCGAAAGCGTCGCAGTTGCTTGTACACCCAGCTGGAGCGGACCATGTTCTCGATGGTCAATCCGCACTTCTTCGCAAAAGCCACATCCTGCACGCCTTCCTCTTTCGCCCATTTCAGGTTGTTGAGAGAAGCAAAGCCTCCATCGAAACTCGCTTGGCGAGGATAACGACCGTACAATTGGCACTGACGCCGCAAAAGAGGCTCGACCTGTTGACTGTCGGCGGGATTCCCTTGCACCAGAAGCGCATCCAGGATCAGGGAAGATTTTCCGATCGTCACATAAAGTTTATGACCAAAGATACTCTCCCGCGCCCCTTTTTCAATAATGTCGGTGTGTTCTTCAAAGAGCGAGACCACTTTTTCCGACGCCGGTACCTTTTCACCCCCAAGCACCCGCCGTTGTGTCTGATCCATCACTCGTTCCAGCAGATCCAGGTAGTGAGCCAGTGCTTGGCTGATGGGATCGCTCCAAGCTTCGGCCGACTGGATCGCCTCTCGGGCGTAGCTGCGCGTCTTGCCAGCTACCTGGAGCAGATCCTGATAATGTTTTTTGCGTCTTTCGCCCCGGCTGTTTCGGATGTTCAGCCAGCGCCTTTTGGCCCGCCTCGAGTGATCGACAAAAGCGACCGACTGGCGCTGGCTCAGACGTCTCATAAGGCGGGTGAGGACCCGGATCGCATCGTACAGCAACTGACTATCTGTAGGATAACGGATGTCACTTTCCACACTGGTTGCATCCACTCGGATCTTGCGCCCCTTTTCCAAACCTTCCTGATCGGCCCAACTCACCAACACCCGGTTGATCTTCTGCCAGGTGGAGTCTTCCATCTTGGAGATGTTCTCCTGAAGGACGCTCTTGGAGGGAGTGTACCCGTAGGGAAGGCGACAAAAGGTGCGGAAACTTTGCGAGTCGCTCAGATGAAAGGCAAGCTTTTCATAAGAAAACTGGTGCATCTGTTTGATCAGAGCACAGCGCAGCACCTGATCGGCTGTCAGACCTCCCGCACCGTTCCGGGCGCTGGCTTTGTCACACACATCCTGTAAAACTAGATCCGAGATCGAGGGATTCTCGTCCAGGATCTCGGAAATCACTCTCAGCTCTTTGGCGAGTTGATGATCGGGCCAAAGGGGAGAAAGGGGGAGTTGATTTTCACGGTTCTTTCGCATTTTTCAAGCACTCGGTTTTGCTTAAGTCTTTTGCTATGTACTGCTTACAACAATTACAATAGCAAACGACTATGACAAAACCGAGGCTTGGAGATGCCCCTCTTCCTCTTTATTTCCAATGCTTTACAAGTCCACGGATGGGAACTAGCTAGTGAAAGGTGAATTGACAAAATTTGTCACACGACTTGCCAGATTAATGTAAAGATCCCTTCGAGAATCTCTGTCTTTTGCCTCGGCACCGTTTCAGCCTCAGGTTATAATTCTAATTCTTATGGCGGATAAGGGAACCGTTCGCGTCATGGAATCAAACAGGCGTGACAATTTATTGCGACTGCAGTGGGCGCTGGTAGTTGTGACCAGTTTCCTTCTTTATTTTAACGATCCTGATCCTTCTCTTTCCTTTGTTGATGCTGCAATAGCTACTTTCCTGGCAACCAACATATTCGTCTCTTTTTTTCCGGGCCGCTACTTCGACAAAACGGTTCTTTATTACTCATGGGTCCTCTGCAATATCTTGTTTGGTTTATTGGCCGTCTCTTTGGCGGAGCCAGTCGCCTCAACACTCTACCTGTTCTTTTTTCTGGTTCTCATTGTGGCTGCTGCCGGGCACAGCCCGATGTTCAGGATCTTCGGGGTGCTCGCCATCGTTGGACTCTACGCATGGGGGGTGATGGACAGCGCAGGCCAGCTCCTATTCTCCCCGAGCCTCTTACTGCGGATCTCCTTTCTGCTCATCGCCGGTTTCTTCTTCGGGTATTTGGTGCAGATGAAAACGGAAAGGGAAGAGCATTGGGTGGCTCCACCCGAACTCACTTCCTCCCTTCTTGAATTTGGAAAAGCCTTGGCCCAGGCAGATGACTTGGACTCTCTCCGCTCAGACATTCCAAAGCTGATTCACCACACCATGAGCGTTGATGCCTGCGAGCTGGTCATTATCGAAGAAGGACAAATCGTGCGTCGTATCTTCCAGGATCAGCGAGAGGTGGCTATTCCTCTGCTGGCGGTGGAGAAGAGCATTCATCAGAAAAGTCTTGACACAGCGGGGCCTTACGTTTCGCGTGCTTTTCAGGAAGATTCCAACCTTATCCAGAAGGAGGATTTTTCGTTTTATCCCTACCAGGCCTACATGGGAACAGCTTGGGCGCACGGACAACTGTCAGGTGTTGTTGCAGTCTACCGCAAGGAAGAGGGTCCCTGGAGCAACGCAGACATCAAGAAATTTGGGTTCCTGGTTGATCAGGCAGTTTTGTCCCTGGATTATGCTCACCTGTTGCAGGAACTGGAATCGCAGGCTCGCACCGACGGACTCACGGGACTGGCTAACCATCGTTACTTTTACGATCGGTTGGAGGAGGAATTGTCCCGGGCTCAACGCCAAAATCGCCCTCTCTCTGTCATCATGATGGACCTGGATGAGTTGAAGCTCATCAACGACACCTACGGTCATCTTGCAGGCGATGAGATTCTCCGGCGCTTCGCCGGTCTTCTGAGAGCTATCACCCGTCGGATGGATATCGCAGCACGCTATGGGGGGGACGAGTTCGCAGTGGTTCTTCCCGAGACCGGTGCCAAACAGGCACATGTGTTTTGCAACAGAATCCTCAAGGAAGTAGCGACTCTGAAGCTTGAAGAGATCTCAGGAATCTCAATCAGCATGGGAATCTCCACCTTTCCTGAGGATGGAGAGGCGATTACGAATCTTATTGATCACGCCGACCAGGCACTCTACCACGCCAAATCGCAGAGCCGCGGTGGCACCTATCTGCATACCGAAGATCCGAAAGATCAGGCGAAGACATCCTCACAGTGCTAGCCCTGATTATGCATAATCCGAGCTAGCGGCTGACCAGCTGACCACGCTGACCGGTGACCAGTGACCAATCACCGCAAAGTTCGCAAATTGTCGCAAAAGCTCGCGAAATGACCACTGCCACTTCCATTACGATGGGAGTGGCAGTGGAAGTGGGAAACTCATATGGATCTGAGCGCCAGCATCACCCCGATCCCTCCTACAAAGAAAACCAGCTGAAACAGCGAATCCCTTACCTCTCTTTCTTTGTGAAGCTGAGGAATGAGATCCGCTCCAGCAATATAGATAAAGGTACCTGCGGCAAAGGGTGCAAGGAAAGTACTCACACCTTCCGCAAAATCGATCAATGCGATGGCCAAGAGGGTTCCCGCCAAGGCTATGACGGCGGTGGCAAAGTTGTACAAAAGTGCCCTTCGTCGACTGAAACCCCCGTGGACCAAAACACCAAAATCGCCCATTTCCTGTGGGATCTCATGTAGCAAAACTGCGATCGTGGTCGCAAGGCCAACTCGAACGCTGACCATATAGGCGGTCCCAATGACGACTCCGTCGATGAAATTGTGGGCGGCATCGCCCAGTAGATTCATATAGGCAAAAGACTCGATGTGGGACTGCGAAGTGCTATGAACATGCCGCCAGTGAATAATTTTTTCCACAGAAAAAGAGACCGCGATACCGGACAGCGTGAACAAGGAGACTGCAACGCTGAATCCTTCTTTCGCCACAGTCTCAGGAAGAAGATGGATAAAGGCGTCTCCAAAAAGGCTCCCGGAACTGAAACTCACCAAAAGGATAACCACGTAGTTCAGCACCTTTTCCTGGAGAAAAAAAACGAGAATTCCTACCAGTGAAAAAAGGCTGACCAGGACTACGCTTCCCACCGCAAACAGCGCTTCAGTGCTCATAAAGACCGCCAAGCTTGAAAAAGGTGAGTATAGAGTATGTCGTCAAGAACCGCGAGACTGCCGCAGCTTTCCACTTGAGCCTGCCGCCTTCCTCCTCCACAATGAAGAGAGAAATTGCCTCGCGCCGGGACTGATTCACTACGAAATGCGAACAAAAAATCATGCGGCCAGGGAAGTGGAACTGAGCGACCTCCAGGAGGAGATCGTTCATTGCGAAACGTGTCCGAGGCTGGTTGAGTATCGCCGGCAGGTCGCACGGCAAAAACGACGCGCCTATCGGGACTGGGAGTACTGGGGAAAACCGGTACCATCGTTGGGACGCTCGGACGCGCGTCTGCTCATCGTTAGCCTGGCGCCCGGCGCTCATGGTGCCAACCGCACCGGGAGGATCTTTACCGGAGATCGAAGCGGCGATTTCCTTTTTGAGACTTTGTATCGATTCGGATTCTGCAACCAGTCTGGGAGTCGACACCAGGGCGACGGTCTCATCCTTCGCGACACGTACATCACGGCTGCCATCCACTGCGCGCCCCCGGCAAACCGGCCCAACTCCAAAGAACTGCTCCATTGCCGGCGCTTTCTGAAGTGGGAATTGGAACTGCTGCGGGAAATCCGTGTGGTCATAGCCCTGGGGAGGGTGGCCTGGCAGGCATACCTCGCTACTCGAAAAAAACTCGGTTGGTCCACTCCTTATCCCGCTCCCAGATTCCAACACAATGTCGCCTACCCACTCAACGGCAGGACGACCCTCATCGCCTCCTACCATCCCAGCCAACAAAACACCCTCACCGGCCGGCTCACTCGAGACATGTTCGATCAAGTTTTCGCCCGGGCACAGCGACTGCTGGTGCAATCGTAAACCGCGCTCCGATTCGCCTCTCGGGACTAGCCTAACTTCCGCACTCCGCTGAGCAAAATCCTTTGTTGATACTGGGTTGCGATTTTTTTCAGTCACTACAAATTGGCCGCTGCGTGCCAGGTCTTGATCGGTTTCATGACTTCCAGAGGAACCCTGAGGACGTTGTAGATGTCCCGCTGCCCGCCATCCGGAGTGGTTCCCTTTCGGATGCGGAGAATGGTGCCGTTCGCCGTGGGCAGGACCACCGTGACCACCTGGTGGGTGCTCAGCTGCCGGCGGATCGTCGACCAGGAGGTGTGGATTCCCTCATCCAGGAAGTACTTTTCGATGGCCAGCAGCAGGTGGTAGGCCAGCACGCAGAGAAAGATGTGCGTCTGGGTACGGTGCTCCAGATGGTGGAAAATGGGACGCTCCATCAGCGGGGTCTTCATATCCCGGAAGGCTCGTTCCACACGCGTCAGCAGAAGGTAGGTGCGCCAGATCTCATCGGCACTCAGATCCTGCCGATCCGTCTTCAGCACGTAGCTGCCGTCGAGCTTCTCCGCCATCGTCTTCTTCTCTGCCCTCTCTTGCCAAACCAGATTCCGCTTCTCCGCGTCGTATTGGATTGCGTAGTAGCGCGCCACACGGGGGTAGCGTTCCTTCAGACGACCGATCGCCTGCTGAATCTTCTCCTCCTGCTTCAGGCGTCCCCGCTCCACCCGGGCCTGGAGCTTCTCCAAGTCGTGGATCAGTCTCTGTTCTTGTTTCTCCCGGATCGCTCGGTCCTTCTCTTCCCGACCTTCGCTGCGGCAAAGAATGTAGATCTCATCGCCTTTCTGGCGCCGTTTGATCTCGACCCGAGTCTTCTTCTGAAACGGATTCCGGGGTGAAGGGATGCGAAGGATCTCTTCCCACTCGTCTTCCTTCTCCAACTCGTCCCACCATTCATTTCGCTCCGACTGCCGCCCCGCCACAATGTAGTGATACTGGCGCTGCCGGATCTGCTCCAGGTTCTCCTCGTACGCCATGCCCCGATCCAGCACCACCGTGGAGCCTACTTTCTGGCCCGTCCGTCTCTCTAACGCATCCAGCATCTGATCCACGGTGGCACGGTCCTGCACGTTTCCGTCAAACACCTCGTGGGCCTTCGGAAACCCCTCCCCATCCAGCACCAGTCCCCCCACCACCTGCTTGCAGTCGGGACGCTTATCGCGCGAGTAGCCCCGCTTCGCCTGGGGGTTGGCTTCCGCCTGACCCTCAAAGTAGGTCGACGTCAGGTCGTAGAGATAGACCGTCTCTTGCAGGTTGAAAAGCGCTCTCTCCCGCTCCATGAGCTCCCGCTCGATCGGCTCTCGATTCGGATGTAGCCGATCCAGGTTCCGATAGAGCGCATCCTCCTGCAGCGGGCGGAAGTCCTCTCCCAGAATGTCCCCCGCCGCGGTGCCACGGACCCAGTCGGGCATGGCCCGTTCCGAAAGCGGACAGATCAGCCGGTTGAGCGTCATCGCTTCGCTCAACCGGCAGGCGCGCTCCGACAAGCCCGCACGCCTGAGAATCTCGCCCATCCCCAAGCGCCGCCACATCTGATGCCCGACGTGCACGGGCCCGGCTTCCCGGGCCTGCTCCAATTCAATCCGCTCCGCATCGACGGTGACCAGCTCTGCCGCTGGCTCGGGCTCTCGCCGCTGTCGGCCCCGCCCAGCCCTTTCGAGAAGGGTTCGGGTTTTTTCATCGGGAGCTTCCAGCGGAAGCTGGCCGCACAAGGCCGACTCCAGCTTATGCGCCAGGGCCCGCCATTGTTCTCGAGGCGCCGGGGCCAGATTGCCCAGCGAGCAAATCGTTCTTTGGCGCGGTCCCTTGGGGGTCTGAACCGACTCCACCAGCAGGTAGTTCGCGTATTCCTTGCCCTTGTAGATGCGACTGGTTTTTCGGATGTACATTCATCACTACATATACCATATAAACCTGACATATCCAGTGCGATACTTAGTCATATTAGTCACTATTTGGCCAATCCAGAAAGACGCTCGCTGAAAACAAACGACTTGCCGACGCCGAGCAGGCAAAATAGGTGAAAATCCCTCAGCGGACCGCGGAAGTTAGGCTAAGGTCCAGACCAAATTACTCAGCTCTTGTCCACTTAGCGTGAATGACAAATCAGCCCAAGACCTCGGCATTGATTTAGAGTTAACACTTGGGAGTGTCTTCAGGCTGCGATGTGGCTTGTTAGTAAAGCCCAAAGTCAACGCTTCAAGAAGCGCCGTTTTGCCCGCGTTGTTGGGGCCAACTATCAGATTGAACCCGGTCTTGAGGTCCAACGTCTCTGACTGAAAGAAACCTTTGTAGTTGTTAATTTGAAAACGTGAGATGTACATCCGTCCAAGCTACAGAATGAGCCTTGTGGTCAATTTCCCGAGGGTGTTGTGGGGACAGAGGAGCCATGATGTTAGCTTCACGAAAAGGCTTATGAGACCTATCGAGCTGGTTTGGCTATCCGCGGGGCTGAAAGCGCTGAACCCTGTACTGATCTACACCATCACTGTGCCCGAAGTGTGCGTGCGCCGGGATAAACCGGCATGCAGTAGGGAATGAGAGAGTCCTACGGGAAAGGAGTAGCGAACCATCCTGACCTCGAGTTTTGCGACGGTCGCCGTGAGGCGGCAGTCGAAGCGTAAACAGAGGCATCAGCGGGCTGGGCTAATGAGCTTCGAAAATGGGAAATTCGGGGCGCCGACCCTGTGCACATATGGGGAAGGCAACACGGGCGGGAGCGATAGACGCGAGTTCCCGTTACGGCCCTGCGTAGTCGATGACCCCAGGCATGCTGAGAAACTGCATGCACGAGAACCGGGAGACCTCTGCAGTGCCTGAGTCCAGGGGGAGTCAGGCCGGACCGGGAAGGCGCAAGGCCGAACGCCGGTCACGCACGCTGCGGAGGAGTCGGACTCCGGAGTAGTACCGATGAACCAGCCGAACAAAGTGGACCCGTCATCCGCGGCGGAGGCTGGGGAGGGAAGGCCGGAGGCCAAGGAGAACTCCTCGTCATCCCACATGTCCCTGACTCAGAGCGGGAGAGGCATGTCCCAGGGATGGCGGGGAGTACGCGAAGCCGCGAGACGGAATAAGAAGATTCGCTTCACGGCCTTGCTTCATCATGTGACGATACCGTTTCTTCGGGAGTGCTTCTGTGCACTTCAGCGGCAGGCAGCACCCGGAGTGGACGAGGTGACATGGAGGCAGTACAAGCAGGACCTGGAGAATCGGCTGGCCGATCTTCATGGGCGTATCCATCGAGGCACGTACCGGGCTCAGCCCTCGCGACGAGTCTACATAGCGAAGGCCGACGGGCGGCAACGTCCGCTGGGCATCGCCGCACTGGAGGACAAGATCGTTCAACGGGCGGTGGTGAGGGTCCTCGAACAGATTTACGAGGAGGACTTCCTGGGATTCTCGTACGGGTTTCGGCCGGGACGTGGGCCGCATCAGGCGCTGGATGCGCTGAATGTGGCGATCGAGCGGAGGCCGGTGAGGTGGATTGTGGATGCGGACATTCGGGGGTTCTACGACAAGGTAGCCCACGAATGGGTCCTGAAATTCGTCCAACATCGGGTGGCCGATCGGCGCATCCTTCGCTTGATCCAGAAGTGGTTGAAGGCGGGGGTGTGCGAAGACGGTCAGTGGTTGCAGACGAAAGTAGGGACTCCGCAAGGGGCGGTAGTTTCACCCCTGGTCGCGAACAACGTCATCAAAGTGTCGCTCGGCCAGCTGCTCCAGCTGCTGGCCGCTCTGCTCAATGAACTGACGGCTCACGGACGATTTGCTGACTCCCACCGTGTCGGCCATCTGGGGGATCACGCGGCTGTAGTGGCGCGTGGAAACGTTGCACATCAAGATCTCCAGCATGCGGCTGCCCAGCTCCCCGTTACGGTTGATCGCCTCATAGGCGGGGATCTCTGAAGCTCGAGCGCGCGCAGTCACGTTTTTTCGAGAGCTGGGAAATCAACAGGAGGTGGCGGCACGTCTTGGAATCAGCCAGCAGGCGGTCTCACAGGCACTTGCCGGCGCCCATCACGAAAAACTGCAGGACGCTGAAAGGGCGATGCAGGCCTGGCTGGGTAAAGTTTCTACCCAAGAGAAGTCACAATGAACACACTTTCTCATGCGTTCTTGTTGGTCAGTTGTCTTTCGCTGTTCCTGTCGAGAGGACCTACGGAAACCTTGGCAGGGCCGCTTTCAGTCGACGGTTTCTGGATCCGGCTAGTGTTCATCGCGGTCGGTTACATCGTCACTCTTGCTTTTAGTGGCCCTGTCACGCGCTTCTTCATCCTGTTCCCTTCTGCGCCCGCCAAAGAACCGGATACGCAAGAGGACAGTCGGCGGGCCAAGTGGAGACAGTTTAACGTCGGTACGATCATCGGCAAGTGCGAAAACATTCTGGCACTGACCCTAATCCTTGCGGGAGAAGCAGGCAGCCTTGCGATCATATTTGCCGCCAAGTCCCTGGTACGCAGCGAAGACATTCGGCGAAATCCTAAATATTTCCTAGGCGGTACCCTGGTGAACTTTACCTGGTCGGTGGTGGTTGGGTTTCTCCTGCGTTGGTTGGTCAGCTAACGGTGACCCACCCCGCCGCTGCGCGGTACCCCTCCGCAGGAGGGGATTATCCACCTCGCCGCTCCGAACACGCTCATTTTCGTAGATTCTCAAATTCATGCGTTACAGATGTAGTCCCCTCTTGGGAGGGGTGCCGCGCAGCGGCGGGGTGGGTGATTCAGCATGAACCGCAAAAAGATCCTATCCTACAACCCACAACTGAAGGCGCGAGCACGCTGTCTGAGACAGGACAGCACTCTGTCTGAAGTCCTCCTTTGGAATCACCTGAAAGGCAAGCAGATGTGCGGCTTCGACTTCGATCGTCAAAAGCCCATTGACAACTACATCGTGGATTTCTTTTGCAGCGAATTGGTGTTGGCCATTGAAATTGATGGCGACAGCCACGACGACAAAGGCCGCTATGATGAAGCGCGACAGCGACAGCTGGAGTCGCTGGGTGTGAGTTTTCTGAGGTTTGATGATTCGGATGTGAAGACGAATATGGAAGCGTGCTGAGTGAAATTGAGAGTTGGATATTGGCGCATGGATAACCCACCCCGCCGCTGCGCGGCACCCCTCCGGAGGAGGGGATTACCCACCTCGACCGGGCACCCCTACTCTTCGGATTGCTCAGCCAGGTTCAGGGCTATGGAGTTGATGCAATAGCGCAGGCCCGTGGGATTCGGACCATCCTCGAAGACGTGGCCCAGGTGAGCTCCACAGCTACTGCAAAGCACTTCGGTGCGTACCATGCCCAAACTCTCGTCCCCCTCGGAGCTGACACTTTCCTCGGAGAGAGGCTTCCAGAAACTCGGCCAGCCAGTACCGGAATCGAATTTGTGCCTGGAATCGAAAAGCCCCTGACCGCAGGCCACACACTGGTAGACACCCGCCGCCGCTTTCGTCTGGCCGTATTTCCCGCTAAAGGGCGGCTCCGTGCCCTTCTCACGTGTGATGTGATACTGCTCCGGAGTCAAGATCTCGCGCCACTCTTCGTCGCTCTTAACTACTTTCTCCGACATAGCTTTTCCCTCCACATTCTGGCTTGGATTATAGACACCGTGTTAGTAGTTCGCTACAGTTGCTTTGTTTGGAATGGAGATATGAGCCAGTGATATTTTGCCCCCAGTGTGGAGCTCAGTATAGAGACGGGTTCACCCAATGCTCTGATTGCCAGGTGTCCCTGGTTTCACACTCTCCCGACAGACCGGAGGAGACTGAGCCCCAGTTGGATCTGACACTCGTTTCCGTTTTCGAAACGGGAGACCCCGCCATTCTCGCCTTGGCGAAATCTATCTTGGAGGAGGCGGGCATCGAATACTATGCCCGAGGGGAGGGAATACAGGATCTTTTCGGTGCCGGCCGCGTGGGAGTTGGATACAACCCACTGGTCGGTCCCGTCTCGATCCAGGTGCGAGAAGAAAATGAAGAGGAAAGTATAGAACTGCTGCGAGAGCTGAAAGAGGACGTGATCTAGCCCGGCTAGGAGGCCACCTTCTCATACAGAAACTCGTCGGCTCGCCTTAGGAGAGGGGAAACCTCCTCCGCCTTCACGCCAACTTTCACCGCAATTTCCTTCTCAGAGAGCCCCTTGTAGTGGCGAAGAACAAAGGTACGACGCAACAGATCGGGCATCTCATTCAAAGCCCCCACGATCTGCTTGAAGAGCTCCTCCCTTTGCAACCCATTTCCCTTTGACATCACATTCCCCCTTATGAATCCCAGCTTCAATTCTTATTCTGTATACGTTTTGTGATACGCCTTATTCAGTAAGATGTTTCTTGCTGTGATTTAGGTTCACTGCAGGCTTGTGTCTCCCGGTTGCTTGGTGGCTGAAAAAACTGCCGGCAGGAGCTATCGGGTCTCCAGCACCGCCATCAATGAAAGCGGATCTACCCGTGTTTCGGCCAGTCGAACGGTCCAGTGAAGGTGAGGCCCGGTGACCCTCCCCGTGGCTCCCACATAACCGATCAGATTCCCTCGAGAAACCATTTCTCCTTCCCGCACCTCCAGACCGGAAAGATGGGCGAAATAGGAATAGAGTCCTAGACCATGATCCAGAATAACCGTTTTCCCTGAGAAATAAAGATCAGAAGCCAGCACAACTCTTCCCACGTTGGGTGCTTTTACCGGCGTGCCCTGGCTGGCCCTGAAATCGGTCCCGCTGTGGGGACTCCGCAACTGTACGTTCAGGATACTGCGTTTGCCAAAACTGCTGGTCGCTTCACCCGGCACCGGACGCAGAAAGTTCCCATTCCAGAGTTTCTCCGCTGAGATCGTTTTGAAAATCGTCGACACTCGCTTCCGTTCCCTCCGGATGCGCTCCCGTTCTTCCTCAGGCGGAGTGACGAATTTGCTGGAAACCGTCAAGCGTCGGACAGGAAACTTTTTCCCGACCACCGACAGCAGATAGCTGGCTTCCACGATCGCCCCCTCGTCGCTGGTGGCCTCCAGCTGGAGCGAATATTCCCCTGGGGGAGTCTGCAGGTCGATTCCGACCAGACCCTTCCACAGGAAAGAACCTTGTGTGGGATAAAAGAGAAACTCTTTGTCAAAGCCGCGTGCCCGCAGATTCTTCAAGGGCGTCGAGCAACTGGCACTGATCAAAACCACCTCGCCCGGCTGAAGAGAGCGGGCCAGGTGAGAGAGATGGATTTCCGGCACAGCGGGTCTGGAAGGGACCCCAGACCCCTGCAACATCACCCAAACCAAGATCCAAGTGAATCGGAACGCCCATTTTTTCATCTCGACTATCGTTCCTCCCCCCAAACCTCCCTGGCCGTCTGCACCACCAACCGGAGCTTACGTTTTTCATCCTCGAGTGAGATGCGATTGCCGACAGTTGAAGTCGAGAAACCGCATTGCGTACTCAACGCCAGACGCTCGAGAGGCAGAAACCGACTGGCTGCTCTGATGCGAGCTGCGAGCTCCTGCCCTGTTTCCCTTCTCGGCGACTTGGTGGTCACCAGTCCCAGAACCACCGTTTTCTCCTCCGACACCTCCCTCAGTGGAACCCACGAGCCGGAACGCTCGTCATCATACTCAAGGAGCAGCCGCTGCGCACGAATATCCCGAAAGACAGACCTGGCAATCCGTTCATAACCCCCTACGGCCAGCCACCGGCTGCCCTGGTTGCCGCATCAAAGGTGAAAGCCGAAGGTTACTCCCGGAGCTGCAGCAATGACAGAGTTGTCCATTTCAATCCCCTCGCTCAGCCACCGATCCAGGCTCCATCCCTGACTCTCGTAAAAGGTCCGGGTCCTCGCATCCAGTAGCAGCGCATAGTGTGGAGCATCAAGCTGGATGTAGGTGGCTCCCAGACGTGCCAGTTCGATGACTTCCCCTTTGAGAATATCCACGACATCGGACAGGAAATGCCCCAGAGTGGGATAGACGCCGGAGGAATGCTCTCGCGACCAGAAGTTGGCCCAAAGGCTTGGGCTGGGGAGAGTCGTTTTGGGTGTTCGGGTGGTGCGAGCCCTCAAATAGGTAAACTCCTCGGCCGAGAGGTGGCGCTTGCGAGTGAGCTTGTTCACCACTCCGAGCGAAGCTGGCCGTTCCCGGTTCCAGTCTCCTACCTGCTCGTCTCCATGCCACTCGCCCCAGAGAAAAGCGTCACCGTCAAATCCCCCGAAGCCTTCCACCGCTTCCGTCATCTGGCTCTGAAAAGAGGAACGGCGCAGCTCGCCGTCTGTGACAATTTCGAGGCCTGCTTCTTCCTGCAGTGCAACTGCCTCATCCACCGCACGATCCTCGATCGCCTTGAATTCCGTTTGAGTGATGGCGCCGCTACTGACCTCCTCTCGAGCCCTGAGAAGTTCGGGAGGACGAAGCAGACTTCCCACTACGTCGGCGTGGCTATTAGTAATGATGCGATCGGCCAAGACTCATCCACCCAGGTGTTCTCTCGCGGTTCTGAAGGCGGCCAACGTGTCGGGAAAGCCGAGCAGAGGCAAATTGAGCAGAATTGCCTGGTGCATTTCGTCCTCAGTGGCTCCTAGAGCCCTGGCCCGATCCAGATGAGCGATGAGACCTCCACGACGTCTCAAAGCAACCGAGATAGCGACCCGAATCAGTTCCCTGGTTTTCTCCTCCAGCGGCCCCGTTTCATCACAGGAGTCTCGCAATCTCTGGTAGTTTTCCCATATCTGCGGAAATCTGTTTCTGAATTCCTTCAGTGTCCGAGGCTCCGTGATCGAGTGGCCCTTTTCCTTTTCCATTGGCTCCTCCTTGTCCGGTGCTGCAGGACGAAACAGCCCTGCCACTTGTATCCAGTTCTTACCACAAAGACTCACAGACACCAAGGCACCGTGACACTTTGACCCGACCGTGGGATCGTAGTAGGCTGCAGGCAAAACAAGGCTTCGATTATGTCGGGATGGCCAGTCCCGTTCCTGGCTCTGCTGCTGATGAGCACTGAAAACTCCCCATTGGAGCAGATTGAGAACCGACTGAAAGAACACATCCAATACCTGGCGGGAGAAATCGGAGAACGCAATTCGTTCCTCTACGAGAATCTGGAACGCTCCCGCCACTACATCGAACAGACTCTCGCGGGCTCCGGCTACAGCATCTCAAACGACATCTACAGCGTAAACGGGCGAGACTACCGCAACGTCATCGCTGAGAAAAAAGGCACTCCAGCGACGGAAAAGATCTTCATCGCGGGGGCACACTACGATACCGCTCCAGGCACGCCCGGCGCTGACGATAACGCTAGCGGAGTCGCCTCAATTCTGGAGCTGGCCCGGCTGCTCTACTCAGAGAACCCTACCCTGACACTTCGCTTCGTAGCCTTCACCCTGGAAGAGCCACCTTACTTCCGAACCTCTTACATGGGAAGTCGCGTCCACGCACGACGGTGCAAACAGAGGAAGGACCGGATCGCCGGCATGATCTCGCTGGAGATGGTCGGCTACTATGACGATCGACTGGGCTCGCAGCACTACCCGCTTCCGTTCATGCGCTGGTTCTACCCGGATCGGGGAAACTTCGTTACCCTAGCGGGGAACTTCCACTCACGGCACCTGGTCAGACAGCTGACTGATCTGCTGAGCGGAGCAGCAGAGATTCCCGTGGAGTCCATCGCGCTGCCCTTCGTTCCGGGCGTGGGTTTGTCCGACAACTGGTCTTTCTGGAAGGAGGGCTATCCCGCCCTGATGATCACGGGCACTGCCTTTTTCCGCAATTCCCACTACCACCAGACTTCCGACCTGCCTGCGACACTCAGTTACGAGAAGATGGCCTTGTTGGTCTCAGGCCTCGCCCGCGCCCTGGTTCAGCTGAAGTGAGCCTGCAATTCGGTTCAAGGAGCAACTGAGCGGAGAGGAGGGGCGCACAGCCGTGCGCCCCTACGAGCTAAACCGCTGAGCTACTGCGTCCCAGTTGACCACGTTCCACCAGTTGTTTATGTACTCGGGCCGTCGGTTCTGATAGGTGAGATAGTAGGCATGCTCCCAGACATCCAGCCCAAGGATGGGGATCTTTCCCTCCATGAGAGGAGTATCCTGGTTTGCAGTGGAGATAATCTCGAGATCCTTCAACAACCAGGCCCAGCCGGAACCGAAGCGCCCAACGGCCGCCGCGGCAAACTGCTCCTTGAACTGATCCAATCCGCCAAACTTGCTCTTGATCGCGTCTCCAAGCTGGCCCGTGGGCTCACCACCCGCGTTCGGCCCCATGATCTGCCAGAAGAGGGAATGGTTGGCGTGGCCACCGCCGTTATTTCGCACCGCCGTCCGGATGTTCTCGGGCACGGCCGCACAGTTGTTTGCAATGAGCTCCTCAATACTCTTATCGGCGAGCTCCGGTGCTGATTCCAGAGCACCGTTCAGCTTGCTGACATAGGTCCCATGGTGTTTTCCGTGATGAATCTCCATGGTCCTCTGGTCGATAGACGCTTCTAAAGCATCCGTGGAATAGGGTAAATCAGGAAGTGAAAATGCCATGACTCCTCCTTTTTTTCTTCTTACTTGTTACTGTTCCTGCAAGTGTCTGAAAAGAATGGCACGCCCGGCAGGATTCGAACCTGCGACCTACGGATTCGAAGTCCGGCGCTCTATCCAGCTGAGCTACGGGCGCAGCCTTGAGACAAGAGAGTTTATCGGCTCGGCGACCGTCTGTAAAGCAGGGATCGCCGGTCAGTTGTCAGCGGCTTTATCCCTCATTTCTATTTCATGTCCGGCAAGGCCGAATCTGATCCCTTCGGGCAGCACCTCGAAGGGCGCTGACGGCCGCGAGCCCGATTGGCGCAGCAGCTCGATACTACCATCATCCCTCCTGATCACCTCCGCGGCCTGAAGTTCCTCCACCACGCCCCCTAGCGGCTCGAGCAAAACAGGGGAAGAAAGTTGAGGCGCCAAAATCAGAAATGCCACCGGATCCCGGGAGTGGTAAATCTCCGCTTCCGGCACTTCCTGGCCATCCACCAGGAGAAGATAATCACGGCTCCTCAGAAAACTCCCGCCACCCGCGCCCTCGCTGATCTCAGCCGCCGCTTCTGCATAATGGAGATCGGGATTGCTCCAGGCAAAGAGCGAGATCGCGATGGCAGCGGAGAGCGCCAACGCCAGGCGAACCTTGGGAATGGGACGCGATTCCCTTGGGCGACCCCACAGTGACAATGCAAGGGGCGGCAGAAGAAGAAAAAGGTCTTGCCAGAAGGCCGCGGCCGGAGTGCGATCGAGCAGCTCTCCGAAACAGCCACAGGAGGCAGTTTCGTCTCGAAGTCCCTTCAAGACCAAGTAATAGTTGCGCCCGTTCAGAAAAACGAAAAAGGCTACCAACAGACTCGCCGCAGCCAATACCCAGGGCCGACGAACGCCGAGCAGAAGGGCCAGACCCAGACCTGCCTCCAGAGCCAGACCTAGAAGGGCTGTGGTGCTCGCCGAGAAAAGAAAATCGAGCCCCTCCAGTCGGATCTGCTCGAGGAAAGCCCCCGGCGACATCGCCTTGCCCCAGGCAGCTACCAGCAAAACCACGCCCAGAAACACACCCGCGATGGTTCCCACTAACGGCCTCCACTGTGCCCCCGAACTCCACATACCCATCCTCACCTTTGTGTAACTCTGTGTCTTGAGAGACGATTTAGAATGTTGCGCGTAATCCGTTCGACACTTTTGTCCCCGCCACTGAGACCATACACCCAGTTCGTGCAGCCGGTGGTGACTACCGTCCCTCCACGGGTATAGGTACCCAGGACAGCCGCCCCCGGCTGGGAAAGAAGCTTGTCAGAGTCCTCGCCATAGATTCGGCGGCTCACCTCTTGAAGCGAACCATCGAAAGCGGGCAGGCCGGCCGGGGCCGAGGCCAGAATCTGAAAGGTTTCCGGAGTTCCATCCCCGTAGATAGGAACAGGCAAACCCTCTCGCACTTCAAACTCGCACCCGTCGCACTCGAAGCTGACAATCTTGTCCTGCGCACCCAAGAGATCTCCCTGCTCTAATCCCGTGCCTTCGAAAATCCAGTGCTGGGGCCGGTGGACCGTGTAGGCCCCGGGGCCCTTGCGGAACTGATCGAAGTAGAGGTGATAACCTCCATAGGCGAAACTGACTCCGGTGAGCTGGTTTTCCGGTCTCTTGATCAGCCGGCTGCTCCATATGGTAGTCAGCAGCTTGTGATCTCCACTTTTGTAAAATGGATCTTCCCTGTAGTCCTCCTTCCAGCCGACGAGAGCGCGGCCGTTGTCCTCGGAGCGTACCTGCCAGTACGCCACATTGCCGCTGAAGAAAGCGACATGGCCTCCAGAGGCAATGAATGCCTCCAGGTGGTCGCGCATCGGCGAAGACCAATACTCATCGTGACCCACGCTGAGGATCAACCGGTAGTGATGAAGGATTTCCGGGCGAAACTCCAGGTCCGAGTTCACGGCGTAGTCCATCGCGTAGCCGGCCCGCTCGGCCCAGGCAACGAACGGCTGTTCCCAATGGTGCCAGCCGCTTCCCCATCGAGTCGTTCCGTCGTAGACGTTGAGCTGGTTCTCTTCCTTCCGGACCATGCAGGCGGCGGGTCCGACGCCGAAGAGATCGCTAAGTTCCCACTGCTCTCCAGGACGCTCCGGTCTGATGGTGGCCCATTGGGAAAGTAAAATGCCGGGGACCTCATACTTTTCCACCTGCCTTTGAATTTCTTCCCGCAAGTGTGCAGAGACGGTACCCGCTTGAAACTCCTTTTCGAATTCTCCTCCCAGACTATACAAGAACAATCCAGGAACCCCCTCGAAGCCCCGGTAGGGACGGTCGAAGGAAACCCGCCTGGAGGGTCCATTGCGACCCCGATAGAGGCTGCTGCCTCCCCAAGTGTTGTAAGCATTATCGGTATTGGTGGTCAGCTGCAGCAGGATCCTGGCATTGCGACCCGGATGGGCCGAGCGGATCACGAACGCCACCTCCCCTCTCGCGGTGCGCCCCTCTCGCTCTTTACCTTGCAGGATCACGCCGTAATAGCCCAATCTCCAATTCTCCGGCACGGGTAGTTTCAGAGCGATGGGCCAGCGACAACCGTGCGATGATGCATTCTCGGAAACCGGATATTGGGCTCCGGAAAGATCATCTTTGGTCCAGACCACCTCGCGTTCGGCTCCTACGCGGGCAATCTCCATCGAGTACTTCTCTGCGTCGGTGGAAATATGGAACCCGATCTCGTCGCCTGGCTCGACGCTCAGCTGGTCAGCATAGCCTTCGATGAAAGGTTCGCTCTCCATCCCACTCCCCGGGCCACCCATCGTTCCTCGCGTTCCGCTATGATTTCTTTGGCGCGATGCTCTCATTTGGTGCGATCGGGTTTGATCGCAACGCAAAAGAAAGTATCATCTCCCCTACTTCGCTTCAACACAGGAGGGGTTTCTCCATGGGTTCACTCAGCAATGTCGATCGGTTCAAGCAGCGCATGCGAGAAGGCAAAGTTTGCATAGGCCTCGGGATTCTGCTCAGCGATCCGCTGGTCAGCGAAGCGGCCGCGGAGGCTGGAAACGACTTTGTTTGGATTGATATGGAGCACTCCCACCTCCATCTTCAAGCCGTCCTGGGGCATATCATGGCGTTACGGGGCACACAGACCGCGCCACTGGTCCGCGTCCCCTGCAACGATGCCAACGTCATCAAGCCCTGTCTGGACTTGGCACCCGCCGGGATCATCGTGCCCATGATCCGCTCGGCTGAAGATACCCGGCGAGCGGTCCAGGCGTGCAGATACCCTCCCAAGGGAATCCGCGGCTTCGGCCCCGTGCGAAACATGTATGGCAAAAATTCCGTGATGGACTACCTGAAGACGGCGGACGACGAGATCATGGTGATTGCCCATATCGAAACCATCGAAGCCGTGCGCGACATCGACAATATCCTGGCAGTTCCGGGGCTGGACGGCATCAGTCTTGGCCGCAACGATCTTGCGGCCTCCATGGGGAAGCTGGGACGACATACCGATCCCGAAGTAGTGGAGGCAATTGACACACTCTTCTCCAAGACGAGTCAGACGGATCTCTTTCTCGGCTGCTCTATTCACTACGAACCGGACACGGTTCGGGAGTGGTACAAAAAAGGAGTTCGCTGGTTCTCACTGGAGGGGGAACTCGGGCACATCTACAACGGTTCCAAGGCCGTCGTTGACGCAGTGCGCAAGCTGGACGAAGCCAAATAGCTGAAAGACAAGCGTGTCGCCGCCGTCCTGACGCCTGGGCTGGAAGCCGACGCTACTTTCGGCGGAGCCGTTGTTCCTACCGGGGAGCGGTGACGGCACGATGCATTCCAGAGAGATTCTCAGGGCAAAACATTTTGAGTATGTGCTGCTGGGGGATGGGGTAGAGTCCGCGCGGGACTTTTCCGCATTCTGCCCCGATTACCAGGACACGGATCGACTGGGAGCCGTGAGTCCCTGCTACGAAGAGGGCGTGCTGAGCGCCGCCTACGCCATTCTCGGGTTCGTGACTGCTTTCTATGATGTTCAACGGTCCCGCTCCAGCCGCTTCTTCATCTACCCGCAGCATTTTGCTTTCTTTGACTGGAATCAGGAAGGAATCCGAACCGGGTGGAACCGCTTCCGTCCGACAACAGAAAAGGCCCTGGCAAGCTGGGCGAATCTGGACGTGTACCCGAAACCTCAGTGGATCGGCACGGACGGCACGGTGATCGATATGCTGGAAAGGGTGATCGCGTGTGGTGTCAACCGGCTGCTCTGGCCCGCCTGCTTCAAATGGGAAAGCGGACCGTTCGAGCTGCCCCCCACCCTGCAGCCCTGGTTGAACAAGCAACTGAGCTCAATCTATCTGTACGGATCGGCTGAGCCCACGGTGGAAATTCGCGCAGCGCAGATCGTCGAAGACCTGGTCCTGGAAAGCATCCATAAGCTGCCCGAAATCACAGAAGAGGGAAAAGGGACGCTGCTGGCCGCTCGGGCTGAGCGAAGATCAGCTCATGAGTCGCATTCTGTGGAAGCGTACCGCCAGGTGAGTACTGACCAGTTTGTCGGTCATCTAAAAAACATTGCAGCTTCCTGACCGTGATGTTCAAGCACACCTTGGAGTGGAAGTGGCAGTACCCTCATCTGGGCGTTGCATCTGGAAGCCCGCCGTCCACCGGTAGGGTGGCGCCCGTGGTAGGGGTCTGGCGAGTGAAAAAAAAGAGGACGGCGTTGGCCACGTGGGTTGCGGTAACCCTGGCCTTCAGCAGATTTCGTCCCCGATAATACTCCTGCAATCCCTTTTCATCCAGCCCTCGGGCACGCATCCGGTCCGGTCCTACCTCCTGCCACAGGCCCGATTTTCGCTCTCCTTCCGAGAAGACGGCGTCAGGCGCTACCATGTTGACGCGCACACCGATCTGAGCCATCTCCAGGCTTGCAATTCGCGCCAGTTGGTGGGCCGCCGCTTTGGTTGCGCTGTAGGCTCCGAATTTCGCTCCCGGCGCAAAGACGTTCTTGCTGGAAACCACAACCACGTCCCCGCCGGTGCCCTGTTTTCTGAAATGCCGCGCCGCCTCGGAAAGCATCAGAAGCGTCCCTTCCACATTGACCCGCTCCAGGCCCCGGAAAGCGTCCACATCCATTTCCTCCAGAGAGGAAACCAGAGCAACACTCGCGTTGACCACGACCAGGTCCAGGCCTCCCCACTGCGAGGTGATTTCTGCAAATCCATGGGCTACCGAGTCGCGTTCCGTGACGTCCACGGCCACACCCAGAACAAGTTCTCCAAATTGCGACTTCAGTTCCGTGACCAGGCTGTCGAGCCTTTCGCCGGGCAGGTCAGTGACCGCGACGTGGCAGCCCTGCTCCAGCAGCACTCGGCTGGTTCCGGAGCCGATTGCGCCTGCAGCGCCTGTCACCACCGCTACCTGTCGGCTCAGAGGAAGCTCTCTTCGCTCCAGTTTCGCATGCTGCAGGCGATAGTATTCCATGGCGAAAAGGTCGGGCTCTTCCAGGCCCTGATACCTGCCCATTGCACCGACCTGGGCCTTGACCTCCAGGGTGTGAGTAGTAATGTCACGACAGACGTTGGCAGCGAGAACATCCCGACCGGAGCAGGCCGCACCTATACCGGGCATTAAAATGACGCGGGGGGCGGAATCAAAGCGGGCCAATCCGGTCTCGATCTGTGAGGAATGCCGGTTGAGATAGGCGTCGTAAGAGGCTCGATAATCGTGGACGGCCCGGCTGAGCTGATCCCGCAGCTTGGAGACATCCTGATCCTGCAGAGAGTCCACCCACAGAGGAAATGCCTTGGTTCGAATCAGGTGATCGCTGGTGAGTGGCGGCGTCAGGGCAAGCTCCCTGCCTCGATCGGAGTCGACAAAATCGAGAACGCTTCGACTGATCAGCGGCCGAACAATCACGCCTCTGTAGGGCCGATCTGCCTCCTGGCCGGGCTCAGCCAATAGTCCTCGCAGAACGGGTGCCACCCGAATCCACCTTTCCCGGGCGCTTTCAAGAGCAGTGGGGACGTTCACCTTCAGCGGCCTGGAGGCCTTTTTCGCTCCATAGGCCTGCGCTTTCGTCACCACTTGAATCATCGCCTCGTAAGATTCGCGAGCCGTGTCTCCCCAGGTGACCAATCCGTGCCGCATCCAGACCATGGCCTTCTTTTCGGGACTGCCCTCCAGAGCTTCGGCCGAAGCCTTGGCCAATTGAAATCCAGGCTTCACGTAATCCAAAACAAGAACGTCGTCCCCCAGGGCTTCCTTCACGATCCTTTCGCCTTCCGGCTGATTGGTGAGAGCCAGGATGGCGTCCGCATGCGTGTGATCAATGAACTTCTGGGGGGAAAAGGCGTGAACGAGCGTTTCGATGGAGGGGGTGGGAGAATGGAAGTCAAAAAGGTGGGTCCGGATCTCCCGGATCATGGCCTCGTCCGAGAGTTGTGTCAGGGCGCGCAGCCGCTTGAGATACTCCAGATCCACGGCCGGATGATTTTCGGGTTCGATCAGGACAAGATCCGATCCGAGGCTTTTACGAAGAGGGCGGGGAGATGATCGCCCAGGATGTTGGTAAAGGCACTCTTGACCGAGGTGTTTCCTCCTCCATGCAAGACCAGACTCTCCTCAGCTCCGAGCAGCCTGGAGGAGTAGGTCCGAAGGGCCAGATCCTCGCCCCACTCCGCGGCATACCGCGACAGGAACTCGGCTGCTTTTTTTTGTGACCATCTGCTTTGCATGGCGCAATGCCGGCAGGTTTGCCAGTTGCAGGGAAACGACTGTTAGTGCCTATTGGAGCCAAGTTTGAAATTCGAGGCACGAAGCGCGAAACAAATTCGAAATTCGAAATTCCTAGGGAGCAACTTCGACCTGTTTCTTGCTGTTTTTCAAGGTCTGATACAGCTCGTACCCCTGCTGAGGCCTCATCCCTTCGTGAACCACGCTGCCTACGGCCTGGATCATTGCCGCCGGCGAGTCCGACTGGAAGATGTTTCGTCCCATATCGACCCCAGCGGCTCCCTGATCCACAGCATTGTAGGCCATGGTCAACGCCTCGAGTTCAGGCAGTTTTTTTCCACCGGCCATAACCACCGGAACCGGGGCAGATGCCGTGACGGTTTCAAAACCGTCAGCCACATAGTAGGTCTTGACGAAGTGTGCACCCAGCTCGGCACACATTCTGCAGGCCAGACGCAGATATTTGGCATCACGGGTCATCTGTTTGCCGACCGCCGTGACCGCTAGGACGGGAATGCCGTAACGGTTCCCCAAATCCACGAGGCGGGTCATATTGTGAACCGACTGGGTTTCGTACTCGCCTCCAATGAATACCTGTACCGCCATGGCCGAAACACTCAGCCGCAAGGCATCTTCGATAT
>CBDEGM010000003.1:0-3431779 GCA_965237715.1 Acidobacteriota bacterium
CAACCATAGCAGGCTTGCCAACCACGGAGTTCGGATTGAACATCTGAGACAGATCCAACAACGTCTTCTCGTTCTTGAGCTGGACATGCCAGCTACGCATGCATCGATTGATCTCCTTCTTCGAGGAGATACTGATCGCAGGAAGAAAGTTCGGGTGAACCTGCCCTTTCTTGTTCACACACCGTCGCGGACGGAAAGTGTAACCAAGGAAATCAAAGCTGATTCGCGAATGCTCTTCCAGGCGATTCACATCCTTGCAATAGACGATCGACGATTTGTCGGGATGGATCTCCAACCCACACTCACGGAAGCGTTCCGAGATAAGGCTCATCACGTATTCCGCCTGAGACTGGCTCTTGCAGTGCAGCAGCCCATCGTCGGCGTATCGACAAAATGGAACCCCCGGCAGTTGGCGTCTCACCCACGCGTCAAACGCGTAGTGCAAGAACAGATTTGCCAGAATAGGGCTCACAACTCCACCTTGCGGTGTGCCTTTGTCGCGCGCCTGTAGACTGCCGCCGGGCTGCTCAAGTGGAGCCTGCAACCAGCGCTCCACGTACAACAACACCCAACGACACTGACAATGGTGGCGTAACGCCTTCATGAGCAGTTCGTGGTCAATGTTGTCGAACAGGGCGCGGGTATCGAACTCCACCACCCAGTCGTATCGCCAACACCGTTTCCGGGTGATGGCAATCGCGTCATGGGCAGAATTTCCCGGTCGATAGCCGAAAGAATCCTCATCGAACACCGGTTCCAGTATCGGCTCCAGGGCTTGCTTCACCACTGTCTGTGCGATTCGATCAGAGACCGCAGGCACTCCGAGAACACGCGTGCCCCCCGATTTCTTCGGGATTGGCACGGCTTTCACGGGTGGTGGAAAATAGCTCCCGGAGCACAGCCGGTTCCAGATTCGATAGAGGTTGTTCTTCAAGTTGTGCTCGAAGAGTTCAAGCGACTCGCCATCGACTCCTGCGGCACCTCCTTTGGACTTCACCTCCAAGTATGCTTGCCCTGCCAGCTTCTTACGAAACCCCAAATGGCTTTGCTACTTTCAAGGGCTCCTCCTGCCTAGCAGTTGGCCGCTTGTCTGTAGCCGAGTGACCAAGCCCCTTCGCTCTCCGCTGCCATTACGGCAGCCTCATCGCTACTACGAGCTTGTCCGCCCCTGGGCAACGCTTCGATACTGTCGGCCTCGCAGGTTCTCTGCTTGTGCCTTTCTCTTAGCATCGTTGCTCCAGGTTCCCGCAGTTCAACATGAGAGCCCAGATCAAGCTCACGCCACCTCTATGCCGGGTGCCACCTGACCAGTAGACAGGTTTCCGCCAGATTCGTCCCGGGGCAACATCAACTCCCCGGTTTCGACACCATCTCGTCCTTTCGGCACTTGAACGGTGGTTCACTTGTGTTCGTCTTCCTGATCCACACCTGATGCTTCTAGAGCACCTTTTCCGTAACGCTCACGACCGCGGCTTTTAACCACAGCCACTTACGGTGGTTTGCAACCTGCTCCTGCAAGCCGGTTGCGGGAGGCCTACTCCCATCTCTCACGCCGCTTGCTGCGGCACACTGATGTGCGCCACCCATTGCAGAATGGGAAATCTACTGCTAGCATACCTTCCCCGGCAGCAACGGATGTTATTCTCATGGCGGTAATCCAAGACCACTCTTCTTCTTTTTGTGACTTTCTGGCCGATCACAAACAGAATATCTGGGACCGAATTGTAGCCCAGTTGACTCCGCTGATGGATCCTGTGGATCAGACGGCGACACGGATTTGGTTTTCTTTTTGGCCTCTCAGATTGTCTCAAGCTCTCCGGGAATGGGAGGATCCCGCCCAGGCAGCCAAGGATCTGGAACTCGACGGCAATTTTCGCCTTGAGGGTCAGCTGACCCAATCGGTTAGGTTTCTCTTCGGTTCCCGCTGCTGGCCCGCAGTGAAAGAGGCCGTTCTCGACGACACCCGGGAGGGGAAGAAGCCGGACGAGGTACCCCTGAAGCAGCACATCCTCAGCGTTGCGGAGAAACTGGCCGATACGGAGAAGGTTCCCTCCTCTGTGCTGCTGGGAATCACGGCGGTAGCATTCATGGCTTTGCGCCAAACGGGAATGGAAGCCTTCGCTGAGGCCTCCGATTTCTCCCGGAAGGGATCCAGTGTCCCCTTGACACTGGAAGAGGTTTGGAAACGTCGCAACCAAAAACCACGAAGGAGTTGGCTGCACCGTCTGGCAGGGAAACCGGTAGAGCACACCGTGACTTTTGATGAAAGAAAAGCGGGATCTACCTTCCAGGCTCTTCCGGGTCAGGACCTTTCCATGGCTTCAGCCCGGGAAGAAGAACATTACCCAGCCGAAGATCCTCGCTGTATTGCGGGCCCGATTCCAGCTCAGTGCCGCAGTGGCGCGTGCGGCTATTGTTGGGTGGGTGTTCTCCATGGCAGGGAGAACCTCTCTGGCATTTCCGAGTTTGAGAGGAAGCGCCTGAACTACTTCGGGTACGCCTCCAGCACCTCCCATGAAGAGTCCCATCCGGTGATTCGTCTGGCCTGTCAGTCAAAATGCTACGGCAATGTCTCGGTGGTCATCCCTCCCTGGAATGGGCAGCTCAACGAACGAGAATCATGAGGTCCGGCCTGGGGGGGTATTTGACCGCGCCAATCACCACTTCCTCTCTCTTGTTGATTTTAGAGACTCTCAATAACCACAAAATCGACTACACTAGGTTTTCTGCGGCCGTTTCTTCCTTAGAAATCACTCGGCGGCAGGAATGTTTCACCTAACGGGGTTGGCTGAATTTTGTGAACCCAAAAGTTGGACACGTCATGAAATTGCAATCATTCGAACTCAGGAAGTTGACGCCACATTGTGGAGCCGAGGTACAGGGTATTGACCTTGCAAAGCCACTCGACGAACGGTCTGTCGAGACGCTCAGGACGGCGCTCGCCGAGCGTTGCGTGCTTTTCTTCCGAGATCAGGAGTTGACGCCGGAGAAGCACAAGGCGCTGGGTCGCCATTTCGGCGAATTACACATTCATCCTGCCTGGTCCAGGGTCGTCGAAGGACATCCGGAAGTCATGGAGATCTACACCGACGAGAATACCAAAAACATTGCTGGCGGGGACTGGCACTCGGACGTTTCCTGCGACCCTGAACCGCCGCTCGGGACCATCCTTCACATGCTCGAAGTGCCACCGCTGGGCGGAGACACGTTATTTGCGAACATGGTTGCCGTCTTCGAATCGCTGTCAGCACCAATGCAGGGTTTCCTGGAAGGGATGACGGCCGTGCATGATGGTGAGCACGTCTATCGCGGTCGCTATGAGAACGCGACAGAAGAAGGCAAAACGTACCCGCGATCCGAACACCCGGTGGTACGCACACATCCGGTGAGCGGCCGCAAGGCGCTGTTCGTGAACCGGATCTTCACCACGCGGATCGTTGAACTCGGGAAACGCGAGAGTGACGCGGTTCTCCAAATGCTCTTTGAGCAAATCGAGCAGCCGGAGTTTCAGTGCCGCTTCCGCTGGCGGTCGGGCTCAGTTGCGTTTTGGGACAATCGCTGTGCCCAACATCACGCCATGTGGGATTACTACCCGAACCATCGACGGGGCCTGCGCGTGACGATCAAGGGCGATGTCCCCTTCTTTCGTCCCTGAACCGTGCGCGTGCAGGACGAACATGAGGACCGAGGGAGCAGAGAAAACCCTCTCTGTCGCCTCACTTTGCCAGCTATGACAGTGAAGTCTCCTGGAAAGTTGCTCATGGCGGCGAGAAAGTCAGGAGATCGATATGACAGATCAAGCATCGTTGAAACAACGTATCCGTAGTGGGGAGAACATTAACATCGGCTTAGCCCCCATGAGTACCTCAAAGAGTGAACTCGTGGAGATCCTTAGTCAGGACTCCTATGATTTGATCTGTACTGATGCCCAGCACCTGGCGTTCAATGAAGAGAGGCTGGTTTCATACTGTGCCCACCTGGCAGAATTGGGCGTACCCGTTCAGTTGCGCATCAAACACACTCGGCACGCGTATCTGATCGGAAACTATCTCGATCTGGGTCCCTTGGCTATTGTGGTGCCACAGGTGGAAAGCGAAGCAACGGTTGATGAGGCAATTGAGGCATTCTACTATCCTCCCGTAGGCAAGAGGAGCTGGGGTCCCAGTTCCGGGTACGGTTTTCAGGATGGAAAGGACCGGTTGGAGTATGCTGAGTGGTGGAACAACAGCGGCATCCTCAGTCTGCAACTGGAATCTGTTGACGCAGTAAACAACGCAAGAAAACTCGCCAAACCAGGCGTGGATATGCTTGTGTTTGGCGCCAATGACTTGCGCTTTAGTCTGGAAACCTATCCAGACCCCCCATTCAAAAGGGTTGAAGACTGCTTCGACCATGTGGTCAAGCAAATGGAGGGGACTCAGGTTAAGGTAGGGGTCGGCTATTCGCCCGTGGGAAAACTCTGAGGCGTGTCGCCCTGTCATTCTACTCGCGTGCTGTCGTCCCGGTGAATCGGCCCTACTGCACAGGAAAGATTTTCTCAACTTCCCCTACTGCCGCCCAGGTGCCGGTGTCAGTCGAGTGTTCGGCTGCCAACCCGACCAGGTGAGCCCGAGCCATCATCACTGGAGACATGTGATTCTGCTTCCCTCCCTTCACTGCCCGCAGAAAGGATCTCAGGCATTCATGCATCCCCGGCCAACCCGCCCAGGGTTTGAGAGCCGGCACAGACTCCACCGACCACTCCGGCCTCCGCCGACTGCACATTCTCAGCTCCTCGGCGAAAATATCCGCCACCAGATCTCCCTCCCGGCCGTTACCCTCAACCACCGTTTCCGGCCCCGGACCCTGGAGAGGTGAGAACGGAACGTGGCCCACACCCCTTCATAATCCAACTGCGTTACGGCGTAGGTCTGCATGCGCCCGGGAAGACCGCGGCCGTTCTGGACCAGGACCCTGCGAGGATGGATCCCCAGGACGGAGTCCATGCGTCCAGATACCAACCGGCCAGGGCGTGGGGCAGGCTGATCTGGGAATCCATCCGGGGGTCCCAGGTGCCATGCATCCGTATTTCGGCAGTCTGTGGTTCTCCGATTGCGCCTTCCGCGACGCGCTGAGTCGCCCGCCTCAGGACCGGGGCAAACCTTACTTCCAGATCGGCGTGGGTGATTTGCTGGGCGGACAGCAACCGACGCAGCGTGGGGACAATTCGATCCAGTTGATCACTTACCGGAGGCTCATACAAAAATGGGATGCCTGACTGGAGAGCGGCCAGGAGAGCCTCTTCATGGCGAACGTCGGGCAGGCCAATCAGAACCAAATCCAGGTTACGATCCTGCAGCAGCGCTTCGAACCCGTCATAAATGCGAACCCCGCCTCCCAATTCGCCGCGGATGCGCTGCCGGGTGTCCTCACTGAATGCCGCAACCGCAGAGATTACCACACCACCATCCAGGCGGAGGGCAGGTAAGAAGGCCTCTCGGCTCCAGTTCCCGTAACCAATCAGCCCAGCTCGAAGCTTTCCCATATGCCCTTTTCCGGTTCGGAGGAGTCGGTTCCTGGTTCTGACAGCTACCGGGTCGGCAGTTCTTCTATCTACGGGGGTCTCGGATTCCCATGGTGGCAAAACCCGCTCCACGAAGCAGGGCGCACCGGCTCAACGTCGCTCTACCCATTTTCTTCAGGTGGAAAGTCGCGTCAGTGCTGACTACTTCGGCTGAGGTACGATTCGGATATAGGGCAACGGCTGCTGCCAGCCTTCGGGGTACTTCGCCTTGGCGTCCTCGTTGGACACCGCCGGAAGGATGATCACGTCCTTCCCCTGTTCCCAGTCGGCCGGCGTCGCTACCTGCTCCTTGGCCGTCAGCTGGCAGGAGTCCAGTAGGCGCAGGATCTCAACGAAATTGCGACCCGTACTCATCGGATACGTGAGCGTCGCCTTGATCTTCTTGTCAGGACCGATCACGAACACCGACCGGGCCGTGGCGTTGTCGGCCGCAGTTCGTCCCTCGCACGTGTCCCCCGCGTCCGCCGGCAACATGTCGTAGAGCTTGACCACTTTTAACTCGGGGTCCCCGATTAGCGGGTAGTTTACGGCGTGGCCCTGGGATGCCTCGATATCCTTTGACCAGGCCTGGTGATCGCTGACACCATCCACGCTGATCCCCAGAACCTTACAGTTGCGCTTTTCGAACTCGTCCATGAGACCGGCCACCGCACCGAGCTCGGTGGTACAGACCGGGGTGAAATCTTTCGGATGCGAAAACAGAATCGCCCATCCGTCCCCAATCCATTCGTGAAAGTTGACGCTACCCTTCGTCGTTTCAGCTACAAAATTCGGTGCTTTGTTGTTGATTCGCAATGTCATGATATCCTTCCTGTGGGATTGTATCCTGACCTCCCTCATAGCAACTCCGGACGCGAGCCCTCCCGCCGCCCTCGTGATGATTCGTTATAATTTACCACCTTTCCAGCACAGGAGGAAGCATTGTTTGCCCACATTTTGGTTCAAGTCGGGTCTGATCCACTTGCCTATGCATGATCCGGGCTGGATGAACTTGAGTCGGTTCGATTGCTGAGTCCTAGTACTCCCTGCCATAAATACGATGACGTATGTTGGGAGCGCGACGGAGACCAGATCGAGGCGCGACGACGAGTCGATGCCCGGACATCGGCGAGGAGGAGCAACAAAGAGATGGTCCCGTCCCGCCCCAACCCTTTGGGCGGATGGGGATTGCGGGCGATCTCTTTGTCGTTCGTCGTCGACGATGCCACTGCATCGCCTCCTCCTCTCTTCGCGACCTCTCCTCGCAAGCCCCATCCGCATACGTCATCGTATTTATGGCAGGGAGCACTAGTATCTTGTCAGCTTAGCTATTGTGGGTAGAGGTGCTTGAGCTTGACGCGAGCATCCTCGATCCTAAACTGCCAATCTACTCCGATTTGCATTCGATTGCGATCTTCCCACCACGCCTGGGTGTGGCGGGTGAGTTGCTGGCGAGTTGGGATGCGACGATCTAGGCATTGCCGGCTCAACGCGCTCAGCTCGATTTCCGCCACGTTCAACCAACTGCCATGCTTGGGGGTGTAGTGAATCCGGAGCCGCTCCGCCAAGCGGCGAGCTTTTTGAGGCTCAAAGGCCTCGTAGAGCGAGCCCGCCTTGTGCGTGTTGAGGTTGTCACACACCAGGATGACCCGGGCCGCATCTGGAAAATCCTCTTCCAGGAGCTGCTGAATCTCCCGTGCCCAATCCACCTTGGTCCGCTGCTCGCGCACGCTCACTTTGCGCCAGGGCCGCCGTCCCACATCTCTCATATTCGTAATCGTAGCGCTCGACCCGCCCCCCCCCTCCGAGCGGGATCGGCTGGCGAGTTTCTCCAATCAACTGCTGCGGCTGCTCGTCCATGCACACCACCGGATATTTCCCATCCAAGGGACGCTTGTAAACTTCCAGAACGTCTTCCATATGGGCCACGAAGTCCGCATTCTGCCGGGGCGGGATCACCCAACACTTCCTCAAGTGCGGTTTGAGGACGTTTTTTTAAAGCCTGGCGCACCGTTTCGTGGCTGATCGTCTCCACGATCTCCATCTCCACCAGCCGTTGGCTGAGCAGTCGCAGCGTCCAGCGGGCTCGTCCTTCCGGTGGCGGGCCGCAACTGAGTGCGATCATTTGCGCCTCTTGCTCTCCGTCCAGTGACTTCTCTCGCGAGAGTCGCTGTTGCTTCTTGCGGCCCAAGGCCCGCTCCAGTCCCTCTTCCACCAAACGCCGACGAACCTGCACCACTGTATTGAAGTGGCACCCAAACGCTTCTGCGATCTTCTCGTCCGTCCATCCAGGGCCGTTGGCATCCGCCTTCAACAGGATATTAGCGTGCTTGACCCGGTAGGCCTTCACTGTCCCTTTCTTGACCAGACTCTGCAACTCCTTGCGTTCTTCCTCACTAAGTCGGACCACATATCTCTTGCTCATCTTGATCCTCCTAGGTTATCGAACCAAGGCCTCTCAAGACGAGCTTTTACGCTCTGCCTCTGACTAATAAAAACAATGCTGACAGTGTACTAGGGCTCAACGCAGCCACCATACCAGTGCAGCCATCAGCAGCAAAGAAAGGAAGGCCATCAGTCGATAGTCTTTCCAGACAGGCAGCCGGCCAACCCGGCCACCGGGCGTCCCTGCGTATTCCGCATCACGACGCCGCAGAAGTTCTATTCCAAAGGTGAGCGTGTCTTGGCGAGTCCAGATTAGTCCTTTGAGAAGTGCAGGCTCCTTGGTTTTGGTGAAGAGAGACACGATGATCACAATTAAATCGACATTCCTCATATCAACTTCGGAAGGACCTTTTCCGGTCTCCCCAGTGAATGACCACAACTTATCAGACCGCCAACCTTGCCTCAAGTGGTCTTTGGTCCTCTGTCCATCAAAAGCGCCTCTGATCCCTCGGTTTTTCAGGTGGCTTTTGGTCAAAAACCTGATCAATAGAGACACCTCCAGCGGTTCAATCAGAAACCCTCGGCGCTAGGCTGTCATCCATCTCAATCGATCAATCCGAGACAACAGCCCGGCCCATATATCCTTGCTTACCGCTACCTCCGCCATCTGAAACGTGACGATCCGGCTATGGCGGATCACCTTCGCTCCGATCTTGATCAGTTTGGTCAACAGGCTGCGAAGGGACCAATGTTTGATTTTTCTGGGAAGGACCAGCCGCCGTAGAAAATTGCCCAGGTTGCAGGTCAAGACAAACAGAGCCAACCTCACCTGATTCGGGACAAAGCGCTGGCAGGACAGGCGAGTCCAGTGCAACGCATACTTGCCTTCCTTGATCCACTGCTCGGCTGTGCCACGACCGTTATAGAAGTGAACCACCCCTGAGGCTTGTGCGCTCATATTGGGTTGAGTAGGCCGGGGGAGTCTCACCCCCAGCCCCTCCAAGAACCGGACGTGAACCTCTCAGCTCATCCGGCTCCTATCACTCAAGCCACAAGGAAAGACTCCAAGACGCCAATGAATAAATAGATGCGGATTGGCACGGGCAATCTGGTCGAGGTAACGCCTCGCCCGTTGCCGATGCCCAGAAAATCTTTTGAGTTTCCTTCGCACCCACTGCACAAGATACCGGTTGAAGTTCCGCCACAGTTGACGCAGTGCCGACGCGTGGAAGCAACCATAGCAGGCTTGCCAACCACGGAGTTTCGGATTGAACATCTGAGACAGATCCAACAACGTCTTCTCGTTCTTGAGCTGGACATGCCAGCTACGCATGCATCGATTGATCTCCTTCTTCGAGGAGATACTGATCGCAGGAAGAAAGTTCGGGTGAACCTGCCCTTTCTTGTTCACACACCGTCGCGGACGGAAAGTGTAACCAAGGAAATCAAAGCTGATTCGCGAATGCTCTTCCAGGCGATTCACATCCTTGCAATAGACGATCGACGATTTGTCGGGATGGATCTCCAACCCACACTCACGGAAGCGTTCCGAGATAAGGCTCATCACGTATTCCGCCTGAGACTGGCTCTTGCAGTGCAGCAGCCCATCGTCGGCGTATCGACAAAATGGAACCCCCGGCAGTTGGCGTCTCACCCACGCGTCAAACGCGTAGTGCAAGAACAGATTTGCCAGAATAGGGCTCACAACTCCACCTTGCGGTGTGCCTTTGTCGCGCGCCTGTAGACTGCCGCCGGGCTGCTCAAGTGGAGCCTGCAACCAGCGCTCCACGTACAACAACACCCAACGACACTGACAATGGTGGCGTAACGCCTTCATGAGCAGTTCGTGGTCAATGTTGTCGAACAGGGCGCGGGTATCGAACTCCACCACCCAGTCGTATCGCCAACACCGTTTCCGGGTGATGGCAATCGCGTCATGGGCAGAATTTCCCGGTCGATAGCCGAAAGAATCCTCATCGAACACCGGTTCCAGTATCGGCTCCAGGGCTTGCTTCACCACTGTCTGTGCGATTCGATCAGAGACCGCAGGCACTCCGAGAACACGCGTGCCCCCCGATTTCTTCGGGATTGGCACGGCTTTCACGGGTGGTGGAAAATAGCTCCCGGAGCACAGCCGGTTCCAGATTCGATAGAGGTTGTTCTTCAAGTTGTGCTCGAAGAGTTCAAGCGACTCGCCATCGACTCCTGCGGCACCTCCTTTGGACTTCACCTCCAAGTATGCTTGCCCTGCCAGCTTCTTAGAAACCTCAAATGGCTTTGCTACTTTCAAGGGCTCCTCCTGCCTAGCAGTTGGCCGCTTGTCTGTAGCCGAGTGACCAAGCCCCTTCGCTCCGCTGCCATTACGGCAGCCTCATCGCTACTACGAGCTTGTCCGCCCCTGGGCAACGCTTCGATACTGTCGGCCTCGCAGGTTCTCTGCTTGTGCCTTTCTCTTAGCATCGTTGCTCCAGGTTCCCGCAGTTCAACATGAGAGCCCAGATCAAGCTCACGCCACCTCTATGCCGGGTGCCACCTGACCAGTAGACAGGTTTCCGCCAGATTCGTCCCGGGGCAACACCAACTCCCCGGTTTCGACACCATCTCGTCCTTTCGGCACTTGAACGGTGGTTCACTTGTGTTCGTCTTCCTGATCCACACCTGATGCTTCTAGAGCACCTTTTCCGTAACGCTCACGACCGCGGCTTTTAACCACAGCCACTTACGGTGGTTTGCAACCTGCTCCTGCAAGCCGGTTGCTGCGGCACACTGACGATGAAACCCACCCTCGGAAGGAGTTCTCCGCGATGCCACTCGACCTTGGCAATCACCCGGCGAGGCCGGTCCCAACTGGCGGCTTGATATTGGAAATCGGCAAACCAAACGATAGGCTTTCGGGGCGGACGGCCCACAGGCCGGGTAAGCAGGTGTTCAATCTCCGCCTGAAGCACCTCGTTGGCAGGAAGCCGGATGGCATACAAAAAGCCCTTCTCCTCCAAGTATTCATAAACGTCCGGCTTGGCAAAGGCAGCATCCCCACGAAAGTATTTGCGGACTGTTTTCTTCTCGTAGCGAGCCACGATTGGTTCCAGCATCTCCTTCCAACCATCCGCGCTGTGAACATTGCCGGGCCGAAGCATTGCACCTTCGCAATCTCCGAACTGGTTGAAACAAAACAGGGGATGGTAGCAAGTACATCGGAAATGGCCGTTGTAGGCAGAGGCTTCCTGCTCGCCATGGACAGGACTGGCTGAGCTGTCCATATCCAGAATGATGCGTCGATGAGTTGTTTTCTCCAGCGCTCTTTCTACCCATCGGCCATTAACTTCCGAAAGGGCTTTGAGGTTCCCCTGGACGGACAGCATCTCGGTCTCAAATCGACCCATGGTGTTGGCGCTGGCGGCCTTCTTCTTGTCCATCTTCTTCCCGGTGATCCTCCGCATAGTAGGATCCACCGATAGACGATGGGCATCGTTGACATCTTCATAGCCAGCCAGTCGACTCGTATACCGATTGGCGCAGCAACGACGGCAGGTCGTGCTGGATGTTACGCCCTGTCCGCGAATCGCGAAAAACGGAGGGAACACTATCGAATAACACCAACGCTTCGTCCAAATCACGATAGGCGAGAAGCCCAGCATCCGAGGTGGCCTTAGCCCCATGAAATTCAAGCCTCAAACTGCCATCAAAACCGGCCTTCAAACCTTCACCCTTTGGGTCAGCCATTTCTTGCTCCCTTTATGCTCTATATCTACTTTGATTATAGTAGTTTACATCGATTAAGGCAAGCAATCTTGGTGTCCTATATGGTGAATGGGGGAATAAATGTGTTGGGGTCAATGCTGACTGGAAGAGAGGGATACAGGTTCTGAGAAGGCTCAACTTATAGAGTCCACCCGGGGCCGCTCCGGATGTGATTACTCGCTTTTCTTTTCGGATTCCGCTTCAGGTTCGCTTTTTACGGACGACTTGAAGAGCCGGATCCCTTCTCCCAGGCCTTTCCCCAGCTGAGGTAGTCTGCTGGCACCAAAGATCACAATCACGATGAGAAGAATGATAACCAACTCGGTGGGACCTAAGTTCATAGCTTGACCTCACGCTTTCTGATGGGGTGATTTTACTCCCTAACTTCAGGCCTGTCAAACTACTACCACTACCACCTCCACTGAGACTGTCCCGGGTTTAGTTGAAAGTTGAGAGGCGGTTCGTCCGACCGACTCGTTAGAATCGGGTTGGTCAACAACCTTTTAAGGAGGAACCGCCATGAAGAAATCATATCGAATTGTCACCCGGAAGAACAGTCAGGGGCTGGCTGATTATCTGGCCCAGAACGGGCAACTGTTGCTCCCGATGGTGGAGCTGATCGAAGCCTCCCGGATGGCCATTGACGAGTTGATCGACATCCTGGGGCGAGCGAGCATGGAAGCGGTCTTGCAGCTTTCTGCCCGAAGTGTCGCCGGCGAAAAGCAACAAGGGCGCCCAGGCAAGCAGGTCGTTTGGTACGGCACTCAGCCAGGGCGAGTCAGACTTTCGGAGCGGCAAGTGCGGGTTCGAAAGCCACGGCTGCGCAAGAAAGGCCAAGGTCGAGGCGGGGAGGTGGAGATCCCCGCCTATGAGGCGATCAACCGTAACGGGGAGCTGGGCAGCCGCATGCTGAGATCTTGATGTGCAACGTTTCCACGCGCCACTACAGCCGCGTGATCCCCCAGATGGCCGACACGGTGGGAGTCAGCAAATCGTCCGTGAGCCGTCAGTTCATTGAGCAGAGCGGCCAGCAGCTGGAGCAGCTGGCCGAGCGACACTTTGATGACGTTGAGTTTCTGATCATCTACATCGACGGCCTGGTCTTTGGCGAGCACCACGTGATCTGTGCCGCCGGCGTGGACTCGGAGGGCCAAAAGCACGTGCTGGGGCTGCGGGAAGGGGCCAGTGAAAACGCCGCCACCGCTACCTCCTTGCTGGAAGACCTGGTGGAGCGAGGCCTGGATTCCGGGCGACGCTATCTGTTTGTGATTGACGGCTCCAGGGCCCTGCGATGTGCCATTGACAAGGTCTTTGGCAAGGGCAGTCCGGTGCAGAGATGTCGTCGTCATAAGATTCGCAACGTGTGCGATCGATTGCCGGACGATCTGGCCGAGCAAGTCAAGTCAGTGATGCAGGCTGCTTATCGGCTGCCCTGGGAAGAAGGGAGGGTTCGGCTCAGAAAGCAGGCGGAGTGGCTCGAAGGGCTGCATCCCGATGCGGCAGCTAGCCTGCGAGAAGGTCTGGAAGAGACCTTCACCATCAATCGACTCGAGTTGTCTTCCTCCCTGCGCTTGTGTCTGGCCAGCACCAACCTGATTGAAAGCCCTCACTCTGGCGTGAGGATGCGGACCCGTCGAGTGAGCCGCTGGAAAGATAGCCAGATGGTGCTGCGCTGGGCCGCCTCATCCTTCCTGGAGACGGAGAAGAACTTCCGGCGCATCCAGGGCTACCAGGACCTCTGGATGCTGAAAGCCAAACTCAGAGACGAGGTTTCTACCCCCATTCACCATATAGGACACCAAAATTGCTTGCCTTAATCGATGTAAACTACTATAATCACCAAGTAGATATAGAGCATAAAGGGAGCAAGAAATGGCTGACCCAAAGGGTGAAGGTTTGAAGGCCGGTTTTGATGGCAGTTTGAGGCTTGAATTTCATGGGGCTAAGGTCACCTCGGATGCTGGGCTTCTCGCCTATCGTGATTTGGACGAAGCGTTGGTGTTATTCGATAGTGTTCCCTCTGTTTTTCGCGATTCGCGGACAGGGCGTAACATCCAGCACGACCTGGCGTCGTTGCTGCGCCAATCGGTATACGAGTCGACTGGCTGGCTATGAAGATGTCAACGATGCCCATCGTCTATCGGTGGATCCGACTATGCGGAGGATCACCGGGAAGAAGATGGACAAGAAGAAGGCCGCCAGCGCCAACACCATGGGTCGATTTGAGACCGAGATGCTGTCCGTCCAGGGAACCTCAAAGCCCTTTCGGAAGTTAATGGCCGATGGGTAGAAAGAGCGCTGGAGAAAACAACTCATCGACGCATCATTCTGGATATGGACAGCTCAGCCAGTCCTGTCCATGGCGAGCAGGAAGCCTCTGCCTACAACGGCCATTTCCGATGTACTTGCTACCATCCCCTGTTTTGTTTCAACCAGTTCGGAGATTGCGAAGGTGCAATGCTTCGGCCCGGCAATGTTCACAGCGCGGATGGTTGGAAGGAGATGCTGGAACCAATCGTGGCTCGCTACGAGAAGAAAACAGTCCGCAAATACTTTCGTGGGGATGCTGCCTTTGCCAAGCCGGACGTTTATGAATACTTGGAGGAGAAGGGCTTTTTGTATGCCATCCGGCTTCCTGCCAACGAGGTGCTTCAGGCGGAGATTGAACACCTGCTTACCCGGCCTGTGGGCCGTCCGCCCCGAAAGCCTATCGTTTGGTTTGCCGATTTCCAATATCAAGCCGCCAGTTGGGACCGGCCTCGCCGGGTGATTGCCAAGGCCGAGTGGCATCGCGGAGAACTCTTTCCGAGGGTGGGTTTCATCGTCACCAATATGAGCGCACAAGCCTCAGGGGTGGTTCACTTCTATAACGGTCGTGGCACAGCCGAGCAGTGGATCAAGGAAGGCAAGTATGCGTTGCACCGGACTCGCCTGTCCTGCCAGCGCTTTGTCCCGAATCAGGTGAGGTTGGCTCTGTTTGTCTTGGCCTGCAACCTGGGCAATTTTCTACGGCGGCTGGTCCTTCCCAGAAAAATCAAACATTGGTCCCTTCGCAGCCTGTTGACCAAACTGATCAAGATCGGAGCGAAGGTGATCCGCCATAGCCGGATCGTCACGTTTCAGATGGCGGAGGTAGCGGTAAGCAAGGATATATGGGCCGGGCTGTTGTCTCGGATTGATCGATTGAGATGGATGACAGCCTAGCGCCGAGGGTTTCTGATTGAACCGCTGGAGGTGTCTCTATTGATCAGGTCTTTGACCAAAAGCCACCTGGAAAACCGAGGGATCAGAGGCGCTTTTGATGGACAGAGGACCAAAGACCACTTGAGGCAAGGTTGGCGGTCTGATAAGTTGTGGTCATTCACTGGGGAGACTGGAAAAAGGTCCTTCCGAAGTTGATATGAGGAATGTCGATTAAATATACACCCAAAGAAGTTAATACAAAAACGAAGCTGGGCACTGTGCGAAGGAACGACAAGGCCACTCTCGGTTTTTCTGCGACGGTTTCTCTCAGCCGTTTTTGCAGCTGCGCCAGATACCGACACCCTTTAATGGAGTTATCCGCATTGAAGTAGTATTTGATTGAGGCTTCAGGATCAAAGAGGCTCACCCTTTTTCGGAAGGTGTCTGTATACAGACTTTTGCCAAAACCATCGGAAAAAATAGAAGTAATTGAGACTCTTCGAATAGCGTTGGGCCCCCTGGTAACTGGAAATGTGCTATTGAGTTATTGAAGGAGGCGAGAGCATGCAGCTCGAACGGCCACGGTTCCCGAGATTGACGCGCCGGGACTTCTTTCAAGTAGGGGGAGTCGGAGTAGCCGGCTATTTCCTGCTTCCCATGCTCAGCCCGCTCAACGTGCAGGCCTCAAGAAAAACCAAGCTGAGGAACTCGGCTGAATTCGTCATTTTCCTGTTCCTGGAGGGCGGCGCCAGCCAGGTGGATACCTTCGATCTGAAAGAGGGGCAGTGGACGCCGCCCGACTTCGACGTTCGTACAGTCGGTCCCAATTTGAAAATGCCGTACTACTTGCTGCCCAGGCTGGCGGGCCTGACCGAAAAATTTGCCATTGTGCGCTGCTGCGAGGCCTAGGAAAGTGCCCACGCCAGGGCCCAGTATTACATCCAGGTGGGCCATGTCTTCAGCCCCGCCCAGATCAAAGATATGCCCTCGGTGGGTTCTGTCGTTGCTTACGAAATGCAGAAGCTGCGCGAAGAAACGGATTTTCTGCCCCCCTTCGTGGCCATGAATTACAGAAGCGGCCATGCCGGACTGGTGGGACCTGCCATGTTTCCCGCCACGTGCGCCCCGATGGCGATGTATACCCAGGGAGACTCGCCCTTTGTTGTTCGCAGCGAAGAAAAGCCCACCTTGAATCATCGTCGGGAATTCCTGGAGCGTTTGGACGCTGTTCTCCGCTCGGGTGAGGTTTTCCGGGGCAGGCTGATGCAGGACTACGCTGCCTTCTACGATGCTTCGTACCGGATCCTCGACGCTCCGGAAGTCGGCTCGATCTTTAAAGTCACAAAGGAAGAGCACGAACGGTACGGGAGCTCCGACACCGGTGATGCCTGCGTGATGGCGCGCAATCTGGTAGAGGCCAGAGCCGGGACGCGTTTCATTGCGATCGCCCACAATGGCTGGGACCTGCACGCCGAGGCTTACGAAAAAAAGAATCAGTACAAGTTGTGCTGGGACCTGGACGCCGCGCTCGCCAACCTGATCCAGGATCTGGAGGCGCGTCGAGATCAGGAGGGGCAATCTCTTCTGGAAAAGACCTTGATCGTCGTCATGGGTGAGTTCGGCCGAACGCCCGGTGAATTGACGCTTAACAAAGGTCGAGACCATCACCGCTTCGCGGCTACGGCGCTTTTTGCCGGCGCCGGTGTGACCGGCAATAAAGTGATTGGCGCCACCGACGAGATCGGGGGCAGGATCATCGATTACGGTTGGCACCGGCAGAGAGCTATTTACCACGAAGACGTCATCTGCACGATCTATTCAGTTCTCGGAATTGATTGGACCAAGAAGATCACCGAGACTCCATCGGGCCGACCTTTCTACTATATCGAAGATCTTTCTCCCGTTGGGCCCGTGGAGTTTGATGAAGTAGGGGAATTGTTCGTCTAGGCGCCGGCCTCTAGCCCAAGAAGCGCGTCACCCGGTCCAGACCCTTCTCCAGATTGCTCATGCCGGTGGCAAAGCTGAACCGGACACAGCTATCTGAACCAAAGGCGGCCCCGGGAACCAAAGCCACATGAGCTTCTTGAAGAAGCCGTGTCGCCCATGGCACCGATCCTGAGACGCCCAACCGGGAATAGGTTGCGGAGACATCAGGGAAGCCGTAGAAGGCTCCCTCCGGCTCAGGGCACTCCACCCCCTCGATATCATTGAGGCGCTGGTGGAGGTAACGGCCACGGCGGTCAAACTCCGACTTCATCTCCTGGACACAAGACTGATCCTGAGTAAGTGCTACGGCCAGCGCATGCATGCTGAACGTGGCGGCACCGCTGGTCATTTGCGTTTGGAATTTCGCCATGCCCCGGATCAGGTCGACGGGACCGGCGGCATATCCCATGCGCCAACCAGTCATGGAAAAGGTCTTGGAGCCCCCATTAACGGTGAGGGTCTGTGCATAAGCTTGTGGAGAGGCTGCCGCGAAGCTGGCATGCCGGTGACCTCCGTAGAGAAACTGGTCATAGATCTCGTCACTAATGACCATTATCTCACTCCGGCCATCGAGTACCCGGGCCAGGGCGGCGACTTCATCCGCCCCGTAAACTGCACCGCTGGGATTGCCTGGAGAGTTGAAGACAAAGACGCGGGTCTTCGGTGTCAGAGCGCTTCGGAACTGCTCCGGATCGATCTTGTAACCACTTCCTACGTCGGCCTCGATGATCACGGACAGGCCGCCGGCCAGCTTGATCTGTTCCGGGTAGGAAACCCAATAGGGAGCAGGAAGAATGACTTCATCACCCGGATCCAGCAGGCAGGCAAATGCCAGCCCGATCGCTTCCTTTGCGCCCACCGTGATGAGTATCTGTCCGGGTTCATATTCGAGCTGATTATCACGGTGCAACTTCTCTACTACGGCTTGCTTGACTTCGGCTGTTCCGGAAGCCGGTTTCGCGTACTTCGTCTCGCCTCGCTGTAGAGCCTCCCAGGCGGCCTCCTTGATATGCTTGGGAGTATCGAAGTCCGGCTCACCAGCTCCGAGACTGATCACGTCGATGCCGGCTGCCTTCATTTCCGCGGATTTGTTGCTGACGGCAATGGTGGCCGACTCAGCAAGATTTTGCACCCGTTGAGAGATCTTCATCGGTTCCTTCCTCTTCTTCTTTCAAGTCAATGATTTCCCGATCTGCCTCCGAAACATGGCAAAGATGTGCTCCCAGTCCCGCGCCGCCGCCTCTTTGCGAAAAAGGTCCCGTTCAGGGAAAGAGTAGCCGTGCTCCGTTCCGGGATGCACCTTGATGGTATGCTTTACCGGACACCCTGCTAGAGCTTGGCGCAGCGCTTCCACTTCGCTCAGCGGAACGTGAGGATCATCTTCGGCAAAGCCCAGGTACATTTCCCCGCGGAACTTGTCGGCCAACAAATGCGGCGAATCCGGCTGGTCGGTCACGTGTCCCACCCCGTGCAGCGACGCGCTGGCGCGAAACTCATCGGGAAAGGTGCCTGCCACGCTGAGCACGAATTGTCCGCTCATGCAGTATCCGATGCTGCCCTTGGCTCCCGACCGCACCGGTTCGCCCTTCGACATGAAATCGAGCATGGCCCGCGTATCCTCTATGATCATGCGGTTGTTGAGGGTACTCATCGCCTGACGCATTTCCACCAACTTCGCTTCATCCATGTTCTTTCGATCGAAGCGCACCCTGCCCTGACGGTAATAAAGATCCGGAACCATGCAGTAGTAACCCACGGTGCCGACCCGCCGCGCGAAATCGTAGAGCTCCTCTCGGATTCCAGGCGCATCCATGTAGATGATCACGGCGGGAAAGGGTCCGTCCTGGTCGGGATGAGTAATAAAGGTGTCCATCCTCCCGTCTCTCGTCTCGATGTCCCAATTGCGCTCCTTCATAAGCCCGATCTCCCATTCCTTTGAGCATTGCAAAACGTCCCGATAGCTTCGAGGTTCCCAATTCTGTCACCCATCACACTGCCTCTGCTCGACGAAATAGCCCACCACAATTGTATGATCGATCTCGCCCTGCCGTTTTATGTTCCAAGTGCTCTTTGAAAACCCTTGATCGATTCCACCAGGATTTTCCGCCTCATCGCAACATCCACCCCCACGAAAAACACCCGCACGCCCAGTCCCCGATAGTACTTCGCCTGCTCGGCGCTGCCGGCTCCCATCACGGGAATCTTGCCCGTGCGGGCAGCGCTGGTGAGCACGCGCTCGATTTTCGGGGTCAGGTTTTCCTTCGCCTCCTCTCCAGAAATCCCCAGGTTGATGGACCAGTCGTTGGGACCCACACCCACCATGTCGACTCCCTCCACCCCGAGGATGTTATCGAGCTCCTCGTACCCCTCATCGCTCTCGAAGAGAACCATCAGGTGGGTCGCCTCGTTGACCTGGCGAAGGGTTTCTTTCTGATCACCATCCAGCTTGAAGCCGATTCCCGCATTGGTCGAAGAAAACCCGCGCTGCCCAAGCGGAGGATACTTGGCCAGCTGGACGAGCTCGGCAGCCTGCTCGGCGCTGCGCACATCCGGTAACACAATCACCTGAACGCCCCCATCCACCAGAGGTTGCACATTCGTTCGCGATAGCTCGAGAATCCGCACCAGTGGCACCATGCCCAGGTGGGTCACGCTTCGGCCAAGACGAATCGCCTCTTCCATGGATTGTGGGCTGTGCTCGAGATCAATCCATACGATGTGATATCCCTCCTGCGCCATCAGCTCGATATCGGTGAGGGTGGCGTCCCGGCAGATGACGCCGCAAAGAAAATCATTTTCACGAAGCAGCTCGCCAAGGTGATTACTCATGGGAGGCATCGTATTCTTCCTTCCTTCTCTGACTCAAACAATTCAATCTATATGTTCCTTTCATGGTTTTCAGGCCCTCCCAAGAACAACGGATCATCCGGAAAGTACCGTCGGCTGCCAGCCGGTAGCCGCCGGGACGGCGGCGATACGCTCCGGTGTGGCGACTTGGCTGGCCTCTTGCTGAAGGGGCACGAACAAACTCCCTCAACTAGTTACGGCTGAGCGGGGGAAGTGAGGTCCCGGGGCACCAGGTTGAGAGCGAACTCACACGCTGAAATCCTGAAGAGAAAGAAAGCGATTCCATTTCCACTGCGGTGAAGTGGGATGAACATTAGGACCGTCAGCTTCCCACCGACCACCGCGCCTGACGCAGCACGGCGCGCTGCGACCCCTCCATCAACTCGTACCACACGGTCAAGAGAGCGCCACCGCTGAGCTGCACGGTGGAAGGGTAGCCCAGGTCACGGGACGCGCCGTCGTCGGAGATGACCATCGGCTCGCTCCACGTCCTACCCTGGTCTTCACTGACACGGGCCTGATTTCCAAACGGTTTGCGGCGGTAGCCATAGGTCATAATCAGCCGCCCATCCTTCAGCCGCAGCAAGTGAGCCGGTAGTCCCCAGACGCCGATCGAGTGAGGTAACGACCAGGTCCTGCCGCCGTCGGATGATTCCGTTTGAAGCGTTTCACCGAGGTTGGCGTCGTTGTGGTTACGAATGTGGACAAGGAGCCGGTCCTGGGCCGCTTCGACTGCGTGCAGTTCGTGGTATTCACGGTGGCCGTCGCCGGCTCGGCTGGGGATCTCAGCCAGCCAGCGCCAACTTTGTCCATCATCGGTAGACTCGCACACACCGATGCGTCCATTCGGAAAACCGTACATCTGCTTGCCTGCATACAGCAGTCGGCCGTCGGAAAGCTGAATTGGTCCGTGTGGACTGTTGACTGGGCAGCGGTATGGTGCCGACCAGGTCACACCGCCGTCGCTGGAGCGGAGGATCCAACTGCCTAACTCACCCTCACGCTGCGCGGCACCGATGCGCTGCGACGCAGCCTGCCAGCGTTCGGCGTTTTCCGCACGCTCGAGTCGCGTCTCGTACGCCAATGAGGTGAAGGTCGTCACCAGGAGGGTCCCCCTGTCGGTTTCCAATACGCCGGCATCCCGATCATCGATGGCGCTGTCCCACAGTACCCGAGGCCAACTCCAGGTACGACCCTCGTCCTTGGAGCGCATCAGCTCCACCCAGCCGAAGGGACAGACATGCGCCTCGCGGCCGCCCGAACAAACTACCAGCAGCTCCCCGTTGCGGCGGCGTGCCACTGTGGGCCAGCCGTGGTACAGATGCGGCCTCATGCTGATGACGGTCACCGATTCCATCTTAAAAGGCGGTGCAGCCAGCGCAGGCTGGATTTCCCCCAACAGTATCACGGTACTGGCAGCGCCCACCGCACGCAGCATCTGACGCCGGCTCATCGATTCTGACATGACTGTGCTCCTTTGCGACCCGAACCCTAAAATCCGGATTCGCTTAATATGCCCACTCCAGATTATATGAAACCGCTGTTGTACGAACTAGTACTCCCTGCCATAAATACGATGACGTATGTTGGGAGCGCGACGGAGACCAGATCGAGGCGCGACGACGAGTCGATGCCCAGACATCGGCGAGGAGGAGCATCCGGGCTAGGGGCGCACAGCCGTGCGCCCCTACTGAGGAACCACTCAATCGCCCAATCCGAGACAACATCTCGGCAAATATTCCTTGCTCACCGCTACCTCTGCCATCTAAAAACACCATCCCTCACGCAACCAGTACGATACGCTGCCTCTTGCGAAGGGGTCGCCTTGATACACAGACAATAGGAAATCGCCGAAAAAGCCAGCACCCGCCGGGTCTCAACCTCAGGAAAGTTGTTCACCATTGCCCGAGAGAAGTCAACGACCGGTTGCCCCACCGGCCTGAAAGCCGTGGCAGCCAGGACTACAACCAGGCAGAGGCCCAGCAGCAACGCCATCACCAAGAACGATCTCCATGGGGTTAGGAATCGAAACCGTTTCTTGACACCTGAGACAAGAGCCATTGGAGCGACGAGAACCAGAGGAATGGCGGAAAACAGATACCACGTGTTGGAGCTGAATCCCAGCGTTGCTGTCAGCGAGGTCAGGGCAAAGGCAGAAGCAGGAACCCAGAAGGCGGCAAGCGCCCTGTTTCGACTCTGTCCCAGTACCAGAGCGATCCTAAAAAGGAAAGTAAAACAGATCATGGAGACGAGCGGAGCAACCGATAACGGTACCAATGTTTCCACCAAGGTCCGGGGCAGAGTAACCAGATTATGGGCAACGTGACGTCCAAACTCCTTCGGATTGGCGAGGATTGCTTCCCTTAGGGTCTGCGCATCACCAAAGGTCTGGTTTGCCAATGAACGGTGCTCCCAGCCGGCGCGCATACTTAAGTTGCCCTGCTTGACCCAGGCCATCTGTTGAGAAAACGCAGCAAATGCCCGCCCACTATGGCCGGTCGGCTTAGACGAGATCCACCACTGGCTTGCTGCCAGAAGGAGGCAGAATCCAACCGCCACGTTCGGGCGAAGCCAGGGTCGATTACCTTCCCGACGGGTCAAAAGTTGAAAGAGAGTAATCCCCGCAATTGTGAAAAAGGCCACCATGAACTCGGGCCGTATAAAATAGCCACAAATGGTCACTCCCAACAGGAGAGCCCGGTTCGACCTGGGGCCGCAGGTAGCCAACCAAAGGGCCAACAAGACAAACAAGAGTCCAGCGGCGTGGATCACATGAAAGTTGAAAAGAATCTGCTCATTGCAGAGCAGAAATGCACTCAGGACTATAGCGATCTGCCATGAGAAAAAGCGAATGCAGAGGAGCCAGAAAAAGGAAGTGACTAAGTAGAGGGTAACCAGACGATGCAGCGAATAGATCAGAAACGGGTTACCTTCGGGAAAAAACCAGTGGAATAACGCGTAGTAAGAGACGTAGAGAGGGGACCATTCCCGGTGGAGAGATGACTCAAAGAGGGAGAAGCGCAGGGCCTGGCGATAATAGTAGGCTCCATCGTGGGGAGGGAAATCCCAATGTTCCCAGAAATCAAAGAGAAGGTAGACAAAGGCGCCCGTTAGGAGTAAAAAGCCTAAAACAGAAGTCGTAGGAAAGGACCCCTTTAAGTGTCTCACTCGTTGGGAGATAGTAACCTGTATAGGGAGATGTGGGAACGAGTCCACCACAGGAAACTCAAGCTGAAAAACGCCATTGTAAACTGGACATCCAGTGACACGCACGCAATTCCTTCTCTTATGTCCGTAAACGCTGACTCAAGAAGTGCGCCTGGTACCTAATTCAGCGGTACTGCCTTCGTTGCTGTTTCGTTTTGCGGTGAGAGGGTTTCTACTGGAATTAGGTGCCAGACGGGACCACTGACTCAGTATCCATGCACGTTCTGGAGCGAATTACGAGCGTGTCACCTATACTATGAAGATGGATGGCCGCTTCGTTTTTGTGGCTCTGCTGTGGGCCGGGTTTGGCGGGATGCCGGGCATTCTTGCCGCTGAACCGATTCGGGAGCACTTCGCGGGATTGACCGATGAGTATCTGGGGCAGGCTCGGCCGCTGATGCAGGAGTTCTGCCTGGGTTGCCATTCGACCGCGCTGCAGACAGGGGGGTTGGACCTGGAACGGTTCGCGACGCTGGCCGAGGTGCGGCGAGGGACAAAGGTCTGGTTCAAGGTTCTCGAAATGCTCGATAGCGGCGAGATGCCGCCCAAGTACGCGAAACAGCCGGCGCCGGAGCAGCGCGAGGAACTGCGGGGGTGGGTCGAGCGGTATCTTCGCGCCGAGGCATTGGCCAATGCCGGCGATCCCGGGCCGGTGGTTCTGCGCCGGCTCAACAATGCTGAATACACCTACACCATCCGCGATTTGACGGGAGTCGATTTGAATCCGGCCCTCGAGTTTCCTACCGATAGCGCGGCGGGCGAAGGGTTCACCAATACCGGCAACGCACTCGTGATGTCACCGGCTCTGCTCAGGAAGTATCTTGACGCGGCCAAGGAGACTGCTCGGCATGCGCTGCTGATGCCGGACGGATTTCGTTTCTCACGCCACGCGACGCGACGCGATTGGACTGACGAGTCTCTTGCCCGGATTCGGGAGTTCTATCGGGAGTACGTCGATCCTACGGATCTTGGCGTCGATTTGGCGGTCGGCAGCACCGAATATAATCGAAGCGGACTAGCGGGGCGGCTGCCGCTGGAGAAGTATTTTGCGGCGACGCTTACCGAACGGAACGCGCTCCGGACGGGTGGCAGGACGATCGAAGCCGTGGCCCGTGAGCATGGGTTGAACGCCCAGTATTTTGGCACCCTCTGGTCGAGTCTCTCGGGGTCCGAACCATCGCTTCTTTTGGATGATCTCCGTTCCCGCTGGCGCAGTGCCGGGAAACGGGACGCCCCTGCGCTTGCAGCCCATGTCGCGGCCTGGCAGAAGGGGCTCTGGATGTTTGGCCCCGTCGGCCTGATGGGGAGACAGGGAAGTTCATCGCGATGGATGGGGCCCGTCAATCCGCTGGTCACAGAGCAGGATATACGGTTCAAGATTCCAGCGGCGGCCGATGGCGAGGAAAGGAAAGAAGTCGTACTCTGGCTCATCGCCACCGATGCGGGAGACGGCAACGATCATGACTTCGTTGTGTGGCAACACCCGCGGCTCGTAGCCGATGGAGGTCCGGACATTCTGCTGCGCGACGTACGAAAGGTTATCCGCGACTCGAGTCCCCTCCAACCCGCCAATGCATCGACCGATGCAGCGGAGTGGGGCCTCGACCCTGCAATGTTCGGCAAACACCCCAACGGCGGCGCGATTGATGATGCCTCCCTCTGTGTTCATGCTCCCTCGCTGATCAAGATTCGTCTTCCCGCCCGTCTGGCAGCATTCCGCGAGCTGGTCACCACTGCCCTGCTCGAAGAGAAAACGGGGCGCGAGGGAAGCGTGCAGGTGAAGGTAGGCTCCGGCACGCCGCCCAGCAAGTCCGGACTCCTTCCCAGCGAGGTCAACATGACCTTCTCCAAGTTGACCCAGGTGTTCTCCCCCCATCGAGATGTTTCCTTCTCGCGACCCATTCTCATTGGCGAAAACAGTAGCGCACGGCAACGCATCGAGCCGGCATTGGATGAGTACCGCAGCCTCTTTCCAGCGGCACTCTGCTATTACCAGATCGTGCCTATCGACGAAATTCTCACGGCTACACTGTTCTATCGAGAAGATGATCACCTGGCACGGCTGATGCTCGATGATGTGCAGAAGGCCCGGCTGGACCGGCTCTGGGAAGAACTGCACTACGTCAGCCAGAGTCCATTGATGAGCTTCACTGTCCTGGATCTGCTGCTGGAAACAATGGAACGTAATGGAGCAGCCGATCGCTCTCAGCACGAAGCACTCTTACCACTGCGCGACCCGGTTCACCAGCGCGCTGCCGAGTTCAAACAGGAACTGATCGACACCGAACCGAAGCAGGTCGATGCTCTGATCGAGTTTGCCGCCCGGGCCTATCGCCGTCCGCTGACCGACCCAGAAGCCGACCAGCTGCGAGGGTTGTATCGCCGGCTGCGCGAGCAAGAGCTGCCGCACGACGAAGCGTTTCGGTTGACGCTTGCCCGAGTCTTTGTGGCGTCTCCGTTTTTGTATCGGCTCGAAAATGCGCCCGTGGGAACCGCCTCCGCCCAGGTCTCCGATTGGGAACTGGCGAGCCGGCTGAGCTATTTCATCTGGTCGTCGCAACCAGATGAGGAACTCCGCACTCTGGCGGCCAACGGCACGCTGGACACATCTGAAGTGCTGGTGAAGCAGGCTCGGCGCATGCTGACCGACGCTCGAGTGCGACGACTGGCCACGGAGTTTGCCTGCCAGTGGCTGCACATCTATAACTTCAATTCGCTCGACGAGAAGAGCGAGAAATACTTCCCCGAGTTCGCGAATCTTCGCAGCGACATGTATGAGGAATCGATCCTGTTCTTCACCGATTTGTTTCAGCGCGACGCCTCATTGCTGAGTCTTCTTGACGCCGACCACACCTTCCTGAACGAACCATTGGCGAGATTTTACGGTATTGAGGGAGTGGAAGGCGCGTCGTGGCGTCGCATCGAAGGAATACGGCGGCACGGTCGCAACGGCATCCTGGGTCTCGCCACGATTCTTGCGAAGCAGTCAGGCGCATCGCGCACGAGTCCGATCCTACGAGGCAACTGGGTCAGTGAAGTGCTGCTTGGCGAGAGGCTGCCGCGTCCGCCCAAGGAAGTTCCCCAACTTCCCGCAGATGAAACCGCAACCGATGGGCTGACAGTGCGCCAACTCGTGGAAAAACATACCAGCGAACCGCTGTGTTCGTCGTGCCACCAAAGGATCGATCCGTTCGGCTTTGCGCTCGAAGGCTTTGACGCCATCGGCCGTCGCCGCGACAGCGATCTCGCCGGGCGCCCCGTAGACACGCATACGAAACTTCCCGATGGAAGCGAAATCAAGGGCCTGACGGGCCTGCGAGACTACCTCCTGGAGAAGCGCCGCCATGACGTTCTCCGCCAGTTCTGCCGCAAACTTCTGGGTTACGCCATCGCCCGAGAACTGCAACTCTCCGACGAACCACTGCTCACCGAAATGCAGCAGCAGCTCGCAAGAAACGACTACCGTTTTTCCGTTGCCGTTGAAATGATCGTCCGAAGTCGTCAATTCCGGGAAATTCGTGGGAGGAATCCTTAGTATCAGGAGTTAACGGGGCATTGCAAAACTTACCATGAGCGATGTTTCGTCGTCGTTTCACCCTTTCGCGCGTTGCAGATTGGCGGTCTGACCGATTACACTAGATGAGGCCAAGGCCTTTCGAAAGGCCTTGGAGATCAAGGATGGGAATGATCGCATATACCTCAGCCTTTTTGAGGGGAGGCAACTCATGAATACCCATCACTTTTCTCGTCGACGATTTCTGCGTGGTGTGGGTGTCACGATGGCGTTGCCTTGGATGGAGTCGCTCTCTGTTTGGGGAGCTGGTGCCAGCGAATCCGTGAAGCGGGCGAGTCAGGCGCCGCTACGTTTCGGGGTGGTGTTTTCGGGAAACGGTTTTCACAGCAAGGAGTGGTGGGCGAAGGGCGAAGGCAAGCAGATGGAACTCGGACGGGTGCTCGCCCCTTTGACCGACTTCCGCGAAAGACTGGTCTTCATCCGCGGGCTGTACAATGCGGAAGCTCTCAAGGGAAACATCCATAGTTCACAGACCGGCAATTTGCTTTCCGGGGCACCGCTCGCCTCTGGTGGCGAGATTCGTTCCGGTACCAGCGTCGACCAGATGGTTGCCCAGCGATACGGACGATCGACGAAGGTACCCAGCCTGGTCCTGGGTTGCGAGAGGTCCAATCCAGGAATTCACAAGAACTATTCAATGCTCTATAGCTCGCACATCTCGTGGAGTTCTCCGACCGCTCCGACGCCACTGGAAATCTATCCCGCCCTCGCGTTCGACCGATTGTTCAAGGATGAAGTACAACGCGGGGATAAGAGCGTGCTCGACGCGGTACTCGTCGAAGCGAATCACCTTCGGCGGAACATCAGCTCCACCGATCAGAAAAAGCTCGACGAGTACCTCAACTCGGTGCGTGAGGTCGAGCAACGCATCGAACAAAGCGGCAGAAAGGGTGAGTTGCAGGGTTGGCGGCCGACGCTCGATAAGCCTAACATGCTGCGTCCGGCGGATGGCATTCCGCAGAACCTCGCCGAACACATGCAGCTGATGTGCGACATCCTGGTGCTCGGCTTCCAGGCCGACGCAACCCGCGTCTGCACGCTGAAGCTGAACAACGATCACAGCTACCTGCTGTTCCGACACCTCGATGTCAATGTAGGACACCACGAACTATCGCACCGCGACAACGACGCCTACCTGAGAGTGAATCAGTTCTGTCTGGATCAGTTCGCCTACATAGCTCGCAAGCTGGACGCGATCCAGGAAGGCGAACGAACAGCGCTCGACAACTCGATGCTGATCTATTGCTCAAGCATGCTGACGGGCAGGCACGATGCCACGCAGCTGCCCGTCTTACTGCTCGGTGGCGGTGGCCAGATTCAGGGTGGCCGAATACTCGACTACCTGGACAAGCCGGACCGCAAGATGTGCAGCCTCTACCTGTCGATCCTCGACAAGTTTGGCATCCACCTCCAGGAATTCGGCGACTCGAACCAGCGGCTGCCGGAAGTCTGATCCGTATCGGCAGTGAGATTCTGTAGGCCCTTTAGAATCACCCATACGCCCGCAGCAAGTGATGTTTGACCCGAAGGTGTATGAGTATTACACACCGCTCCGTGGAGATGCTGCGGCTGCGTTGGATGTAGCAAGGACAGCCTTGCTAGCGCAGGGTTTCGAGATCTTGTCCGATGAGGGTATGGAGCTAAGTGCTGAGGGTCCGGGAATGCGCGGCACCCAGCAATCTCCGCTTGTCGGATTGGTTCGCAGTATGGCGCAGGTGGCGGACCGGAAGTAATTCGCAGGTCAAAATTGCGGCCGGATAACCACCCTCTGGAGCGGCCCGGTCTGGGCGCGTTCGACCTTGTGTGTTGCTCTGCCGAGCCACTCAGCTCATAGCCGTTAAACCGTCCACCGAAGATATGGTTTCATCAACCAATTCTGCTCCCTCACTGACCTACCTGTGGTTGCCGCCAATAGCGACTGCTCTCCACGAAGCTGAAGAGTGGAATATTCTCGACTGGTATAGAGAACACTGGGTCAACGTTGGTGACTTGTCCAATCAGACAGTATGGACGTGGCTCATCGTCCAGAGCCTGGTCGGATTTCTCATTACCGGATTCGCTCTTTTGTTCGCACGATGGCCGCCTGTCACTTTCGGAATCATCTGTTTCGGCTTTGCCTTTTTATTCCTTCACACGCTTCTACACGCATATTGGGTCTTCTATTTTGAAGCCTACTCCCCTGGAACCTCGACTGCTGAGCTCCTGCTTGCACCTGCTTACATATATGTATGTTGGCGCGGTATACGGGAACGCGTCCTTCCCATTTGGCTACTAGCCATTGCCTTGACAGCGAACCTCCCGCCTCTGGTCTTCGGATTCCAAATCGGCAATACCATTCCGGAGGGCGGTTTGCCCTGGTATCGTCTATCAGAGCAGATTGCTCGTGTGGTGCTTGGAGGTTGACCACGGGGCGGTCTGACTCTTAAAAGGCCTCCCGTAATCAATAGGGACACGACTCCCGAGTCCATTCGTTTCCGTGAGATCGCTACTCTTCCTGCTTGTTCTCTGACTTCGTTGTCACAGTGGGCAATACCATGTGCCCGTATGGACAGAGGATCGTGGCTGAGGAGCCCTAACCTGCATTTCTCATCACCCCTCTACTGTATCGGCGTCGCCTTCACCTGAGCGAAGTGAAGAAATCATCCGTCCTGACTGCGTTGCGCTCATTCGGCCTCCTCGACGTACTGCATGAGTACGCCTCCGGGGCCTCGGTCGCGCGCCTTGTCCGGCCGGCCCTTCCGCCGCTTCGTGACGAGTAGTGATGAGAAATGCAGGCTAAAGAAGAGGCACCCGGGGCTCGTCTCACCCCCGGCGTAGAACACGCCCGGGTCGAGCTTCGGTAGGCACACCCTCGACCACCACGGGCTCGCCGTTGACGATCACAAAGTCGATACCCGTAGGGGGTTGGTTCGGATGGTCAAAGGTAGACGGTGTCCCGACAGTCTCCGGGTTGAAGACCACTAGGTCCGCGGCCTTCCCCGACTCGATACTTCCCCGCTCCCTGAGCGCGAATCGTGACGCCGGGAATCCACTCATCTTGTGAACCGCCTCCGAGAGCGATAACAGATTCCTCTCACGAACGAATTCACCGAGAACGCGGACAAAACAGCCATGGGACCGGGGATGGGGATGGTGGACGTTGTAGCTCCCGTCGCTCGCAATCATCATCCGCTCATGCCGCACGGTCGTCTCGACAACTCTTCCTGCTTCTTGGGGAGAGATCTGCCAGGGGAATATAAATGCGTGGCTGCCCTCCAGCATGATGTCGTAGGCCAGCGATTCGGGAGATTGACTTTCCTTTTCCGCCACCTCGGATAACCACTCCCCCACGTAGCGGCCCGATCTTGTGTAGCCGACAATCTGGTCGCAGCGCCCCAATGTTTCCTTCAGACGGGGCAGGCACTCGTCCCTGACTTCTGGATCGCGAAGGCGTTCCAGCACATCGTCGGGTTTGCCTGTCTGGTACTTCATCGGCAGCAACTGATTCACATGAGTCATGCCGGCCGGATAGAGATAGGACTCGAAGGTCAGATCGATGCCCTCGTTTTCCACCTGCTCCAGTGTAGAAAAAATTTCCTCATCGACCCGTTCGTGAGAGACATGAACCGGAACTCCCGCTTCCCGTGAAAGCTTGATGGTCTCCTGCCAGGCTCTGAGGCGACCCACGATTTGGTAGCGCTGGTGCGCAGCGTAGATCCCTCCATATTCGGCAACAATGTTGCACAGTTGGACGAGTTCTCTGAAGTCGGCATTCGCGGTCGGTTGATAGTCCAGTCCGAGGTTGAGGGCTGCGGCGCCCGCTTCCATCCATTCGCAGACGATGCTGCCCATTTTCGTCAACTCATCATCGCTTGCCGGCCTGGCGTCCCATCCCATCACTTCCAGGCGGACAGCGCAGTGCGGGACCTGGAGCAAGACGTTGGAAGGGCTCTTCCGTTCGAAAAGCGCGAGGTAGGCATCAATCGACGGCCAGGGTGGCTGCACCTCAACCTCGCCATAGCCAAAGCGGGTGTAGTCCCACATCTCACGGGCACGTGCCCCGGTCAGCCGTGCCCACCCAAAACCGTCGGGGGCCGTTAGTTGAGTCGTGATGCCCTGCCGAACCTCGGCGAACTGATCCCTCCCCCCGAGGAGGGCTAGCTCTCCATGGACATGCACATCGATAAACCCGGGAGCCACCATCTTCCCTCTCGCATCGATCACGCCCCCGCTCTGAGCACCCGACAGGTCGCCGACATCCTGAATGCGCCCACCCCGGACACCCACATCCGCTGGGAATGGATCGCGCTTCCCGGATCCATCCACAACCGTCCCACCTCTGATAATCAAATCAAAATTCATGCCTGAAAGTGAGCCGAAAGATCTCTGGCTTTACTTGGTCTTTCCCACTCCACGAATTGTTACTGTGACCAAGGATCCTTCGTTCGTGCCTCGATGATGCCACCGACTTTCCGCCGGGGATGTGCCTTGAGCGCCTGCTCCTTTGGATCTGTACCCCAGCCTGGAGTCCTGGGCCGGATCAAGTAGCCCTCCTCGATCTTGGGCGCTACGGTGAACAACTCGTCCCGCCATGCCACCTCGTCGACATCGGTTTCCATGATCCGAAAATTCGGCGCGGCGGCTGAGAAATGGGCACTCATCATGGTAGCGAGATGTCCGTAAAAGTTATGGGGTGCGATGTTGACCTCGTGGGCTTCGGCCACAGCTGCGATCTTCATCGATTGCCAGGCCCCGTTCCATATTACGTCGATAATGGCAACGTCCATGGATTGGTGTTCGAAGTAGGGCCGGAACTCGCGGATTCCGAACAGGGTTTCGCCGGAGCTGATGGAAGTGGTGCTGCGCCGACGAATCAGAGCCAGGGCCTGGGGATGGTAGCTGTCGATTTCGATCCAGAACAGACCCAGCGGTGCCAGCGCCTCCACGATTCTCAAGTACCCTTCGGTTTTGAAGTTGAAGTTGAGGTCGAGCAGAATGTCTATGTTGGGCCCGGTGCCTTCCCGGAAGGCCTCCATTTCCGCCTTGAGGCCATCGATCACATCCCGTTCGGCATTCAGTTCGGAATAGCCGAGCGGCCTGTTGAATCCCGGCATATAGCCCGCCGGTCTTCGATCGAACAAGAAGATATTCGTCTTCAGGGCAGTGAACCCTTTCCCTTTTACGTCACGGCCGAGAGCCTTGACATCGTCAAGAGATTCGACGGGCGGGTAATCGTGCACCTCTGGCCAGTTGACCCGGTAGGTACCGCAGTGGGACCAGTAGAGCCGCACCCTCTCACGAATCGCCCCACCCAGCAATTCGTAGACGGGAACTCCATAATGCTTGGCCTTGACGTCCAACAGCGCGTTCTCGATCGCTCCGATTGCCTGCGCCGCGACACCTCCCGCCGCCGGGCGTGTGCCTGCGTAGAGATCCCAGAAAATCTTTTCGGAGTGCCGCGGGTCCTGATCGATCACCAGGTGAGCAAGCTCTCCGGTTGCCGACGAGACACCGGGTGAGCCGAAGCCTTCCTGAAACTCACTCCAACCGACGAGTCCAGTGTCGGTGGTGAGTTTGAGGAACGAAAAATCCCGCCAACCGGCATCGCAATGCACCATTTCCATGGCCGTGATCTTCATACGCGTTCTCCAATTCGGTTGCTATGATGACTGTACTGAGAGATTGTTATCTGTTGGCCGACTTGATCCTCGGGTATGAAAAGAGACTCCTTGTCCAGCCGGCCCTTCCGGCGTTTGACACGAGTGTCTCGACACAAGTGTCCTCGCTACGACCCGGTGTAAAAAATGGGTCAGTGAACCTGCAGGTCATGAACGTAGCGCCCGTTTGCCAAATGAGTAAAAAACTGCTCGATCATTGGATTGTTGATTTCCTCACCGCTCCGATCCGGCTCCAGGTTTCGCTCCGCTACATAGGTGGAATGGTTTGATTCGTGTACCAGGACATGGTACCAGGGTTGCTCCCTGGGAGGTCGCGTACGGGCAACCCTCTCGTACCATTCCTCGGTTAGTTGGAATCGTGGATCGACATCGACTACCACTCCGCGGTAGTCAAACAATTTGTGGTGCACCAGGTCTCCCAAAGTAAATTGCGCGCTTAACATTTCCGGTTTCGTTTCCATCACTCTATGATTCCCCAGCTCCTATACCCAATGTCGAACCCTCATGGCCAGAGTGCACTGCAATATAGCATGCCGCCTTGCATGGGCTCAAATCGAGGTGTGTCGAGAGGAAGAAGGAGTGCGGCATCTCGATGGACCTACACCCCATGACTCCTCATTCTTGACCCCTTTTGCGTGCCAAAAGTACAATCAGGGCGAAAAAACGACTTCCTCGCTTGGGGCTTCGAGCCCATGATTCGCTGTCCGATGCTGGATGAGGAAGGTCGGCAGCAGGCCATTTTTGCCTGCCGAGTGTTCCCGAGCAGTTGTTCCTGAACACCTTCTTAGGAAAGGAGAGGATTCTATGCAGGAGGCACACGCTTCGGTAGAAAGGTCATGAAGACAAGAATAAGGTTCTCCCCGGGGTACGCAATCATTCTGCTTCTCAGCCTTGCAACGGGTTGCTCGAGCCGCAGCCAGGACGATGGAGGAGGCTCCGCCCGGCAAGCCCTCGAAAAAGAGTTTCAGGAGTCCATGTCGGGAGTCGTCCTGGACGGGTTTTTCACAATGAATGGCAGGGAGGACCCGCTCAAGGAAAGGTACACCATCACCAAAGTGAGGAAGCTGGCAGGAAACCTGTGGATCTTTCAGGCCCGGATCCAGTACGGTGATCGCGATGTCACCCTGCCTGTACCGGTCACAATCCGATGGGCCGGCGACACCCCGGTTCTGACTCTGACGGACGCAACCATCCCCGGCCTGGGAACTTTTACAGCACGGGTGTTGTTCTACGGAGGACATTACGTGGGAGTTTGGAGTCATGGGGAGCACAGCGGCCAGCACTTCGGTCGGATCATCCCCCAAAAGCCCCGCCAGGTGATCCCCGATCCCGTCCCTGATCCAGCCTCGTAAGAACGGAATGGCCTTTGTTGCCGCGAAAGCCGGACCGTGAATAAGGGCATTTCATGACCCACTTCGATATTGCCGTGGTGGCTCTCTATCTCAGTGTTGTTTCCGGACTCGGTCTCTATTTTGCGCGACGTCAGAAATCTACCCAGGACTATTTTCTAGCGGGACGAAACATCCCTAGCTGGATCGTCGGCTTCTCACTGATGGCGACGATAGTCAGCAGCGCCACCTTCGTGGGTCATTCCGGCAACGTGTTTGAGAGTGACATGTGGCACCTCCCGCTTTTCTTTAGCCTTCCTCTGGTGATGTTTCTGGTGGGACGCTACCTGGTGGTCTTCTACCGGCACCATTTGAGAATGAGCGTCTATGAGTATCTGGGGCAACGCTTCGGTCCTCCCGCTCAGCTGTACGGCTCCCTGTCCTTTGTCCTGAGGCGTATTGTGGACATGGGTGTTACTTTCTATTTCCTGTCGGTTGCCGTTTCCTTCTTAACGGACTGGGACTTGTGGTGGGTGATTCTGATATTCGGCATCTTCACCCTGATGTACACCTTGATCGGAGGCATCACTGCGGTCGTCTGGACGGACATCATCCAGGGTGTTCTGTTGATCGTAGGGGGACTCATTTGTACGGGTGTGGTGTTTTTTCAGTCGGGAGTCAGCCCCGGGCAGCTGATTTTGACGGCCTGGGAGGGCGGCAAGTTCGGCTGGGGGAACTGGGAGTTCAGTCTGACAGAGAACAACATATGGTTTTATGTTGTGGGAGGATTCTTCCTGACCTTTCAGTCCTACGCCACGGAGCAGAGCATCACTCAGCGCTATCTCCTGGCGCGGAGCGACGACGAAGCCAGGAGAGCCGCTCGAGCCGGTGTACTCGCCTGTCTTCCCGTCTGGATCCTGTTCATGATCCTGGGGGCCCTGGTGTGGTCTTTCTATGAGGTACGAGCCGACACCTTGCCCCTGGAAGTGGTTCAGGTCAAAGACAATGTCCTCCCCTATTTCATCAAAAGCCAGCTGCCTCATGGCTTGATCGGATTTATCCTGGCCACCCTTCTGGCGGCAGCCATGTCGAGTCTGGACTCCGATTTGAACAGTGTCGCTGCCGCCGTAGTACAGGACGTATACCGTCGATTCTTCCCTCGTTCCACAGACCGCCAGCAGCTCCTCACGGGAAGGGTGGTGGTGGTAATGGCGGGACTCTTATCCGTATGGACGGCACAGCAATGGATCGGCATTGAATCCTTTGTCCGTTACAGTGTGGCGCTGTCCGCCATCATTTCCGGAGGAATGTTGGGTCTTTTCGGCTTGGGATTTCTGTCCCGGCGGGCAAATGCGAGGGGAGCTTATCTGGGGATTCTCGCTTGTGTCGCCTTCACCAGCTGGGCCACCTTGACCGGGGCTTTTTTCCCCGATGGAAGGCTCCTGGATTTGGGTGCCTACAACTGCCCCTGGAATCCGCTCCTTGTGGGAATTTTTAGCCATGGGGTGCTCTTCGCGACCGGTTTCCTGGCAAGCCACACCTTTCGCCGTCCGACCCGCGCATGAGTACCCGTCAAAGAACAACTCACCCTTTGGGAAAGACAGGTCTGTTGAGATCAAGTTTACCGAGAGGGTCCTCGACCGGTGATGATCACAGGCGCGGACTGTTGACCATTACCTGCTCGCTCCTGATATTTGCGACAGCTGACGCTCAAGCCAAATATCTAAGTCAAAATCTTTCTGTTCTTCAGATCGCGTGGGCGGAGTCTTTAGGTCTCTTTCTTTTTGTGACTGTCGGTTTCTGGCCTAGAAAGGGCTGGAAGGTTCTGTCTACAAACCGCCTTTCACTGCAGATTTTCCGTGCAGTCCTGGCGATACTCTCTACACTGCTGTATGTGACCGCTCTTCGCTACTTACCTCTGGCAGATGCCGTAGCGATCACCTTCATATCTCCGATTACCATTACAGCGCTGAGCGTCCCTCTGCTTCGGGAAACAGTCGGCCCGCGGCGATGGGGCGCTGTAGCGATCGGTCTTCTCGGAACCATAATCATCGTTCGCCCGGGAATGGGAATGATGCACTGGGCCGCATTTTTTGCCCTTGGTGCCGCCCTCGCATTTGCTCTCTTCTCGATCACCACCCGCATGTTGAGTTCGACTGAGGACTCGGCGACATTCTTGTTCTATCCCGGATTCGTGGGAACACTGGCGCTGGGACTGATTGTTCTCTTTCAATGGGAATGGCCACATACCGTGCTCGAGGTTGTCCTCCTGATGGGTACCGGCCTTTCGTCTGGAATCGGTCACTACCTACTGATCAAAGCTTACCGTTTGGCCCCTGCATCGGTCCTGGCGCCAGCGGGTTATTTGCACTTACTCTGGAGCGCATTCTTCGGACTTTTAATCTTCGGGGATTTACCCGATCAGTGGACCTTGCTGGGGGCAGGGATACTGATCGGCTCGGGGCTCTATATCTTTCATCGGGAGCGAAGCGATTTTCCACCTGTACCCCCCCCCCCCCGTAACCAAACAGAGTAGGGGCCGGGCCCGGATTCCTTTACCCGGATTTCTCCCTTGTTACGATGTTCGATGCTTCTCGATAATCTCCTCGTTCAAGTCAATGCCAAGGCCTGGACCTTCGGGAACGTGGACGAAGCCATCCGCATCAATCTCCATCTTCTGCTTTGTCACATCCCACCTTATTGGAGTCGCCTCCACTCGGCGTTGGTGCATGAATCGGAACTGGCCCGCAACGAACCCGACTCACAGGTCCATCACCTACCAAGAGCGTACGACGATGGCCTACCGAGCTCGGCCATCCGGTTGAGGATGTGACACCCGATCGCGGCTTCTCTGCGTTGCGCCTTGCTGTGCCTCGCCTTCAGGCCGCCTCCGAACACGGACTTGTATCGGAAGAAGCTGTTCTCAACGCGCGCCTGCTGTCGGTAGCCCGACTCCTTCTGCCACTCCCGTCGCCCGACCTTGCGAATCCTCTGAAGAGACGCTTCACGCTGCGCCCAGGGGCCGTCGGTGGGCCCCGCCGACAGCGCAGAGCGACGAGGGGGGATCACAATCACGACGTTCTCTGTACCGGCCGCGCTGGCCCGATCGTAGACCGATCTGTGGTCGTAGGCCCCGTCCGCCGTGAAACGCCGGATGGGAACTTCGAGCGGGGCGAGAAGATCAGGGAGTGTGGAGGCGTCGTCCCGGCTGCTCGCTGTGAGTTCGGCCGCCACAATGAACCCCTCCGCATCCACTCCGATGTGCAGCTTCCGCCAATTCCGGCGTTTCTTCGATGCCTTGTGCTTGTGCGCGTTCCATTCGCCGCGACCCAAAATCTTGAGCCCTGTGGAATCAACGATCAGGTCGATCGGGCCGTCGTGGGCTCGGGTCAGGGGCGGCACCACAACAATTTGGTTCCGGCGCGAGAGGGTGGTGTGGTCCGGGGCCTTGAGGTCGCGGCTCATCAAGCTGAGCAGCGAGTCCAGGAACCCCTCCGTCTGGCGAAGCGGCAGGCCGAAGACGACCCGCAGCGTCAACGCGGTCCGGATCGCGAGGTTCGAGTATCGACGCTGCCCTCCGCGGAGACCGTTCTTCGGTGGTATCCACGCGGCAATCGCATCCTCGCTCAGCCAGATCGTGACGTCCCCGCGGCTCCTGAGGCCACGCTCGTACTCCCTCCAGTTCCGGATTCTGTACTTCGTCTTGTACTGGCGGTTGATTCGGCTCGACTTTCCTGCGGCCATGACGTTGCCCCCTTGATCTCCATGATGGACCGGAACCCTTCGCCGATGCTAGCGTGCCCGCTTACGCCGATTCATGCACCAATGCCGTGAGGATCAACCAACTTGCTCCATTCCCTTGTTCTTCAAACATCCGACATTGTAGGATTTCTCTCGGTGCGTAGGCTGGATTACATTTTGTCTGTGGCCGTCGATTACGCCTGGGGAGTCCCACTTCTGGTGCTGCTTCTGGGAGGCGGCTTTCTCCTCACTGTCTACTCCCGACTCCTGCCTTTCTTTGGCGCCAAACATGCGCTGGAAATCGTTCAAGGGAAATTTGATCGAGAGGAAGACCCCGGAGACATCAGCCATTTCCAAGCCCTCAGTACTCACCTCTCCGCCACGGTCGGCATGGGAAATATAGCTGGCGTGGCCATCGCGATTACCCAGGGCGGCCCCGGGACGGTCCTATGGATGTGGTTGGCTGCTCTGGTAGGAATGACGACGAAGTTCTTTACGTGTACCTTGGCAGTCATGTACAGGGGAAGCGACAGCCTGGGAAACGTCCAGGGCGGGCCGATGTATTACATCGAGACGGGACTAGGCAATAAGTTCCGGTTCCTGGCCGTCTTCTTCAGCATATGCGGGACCATCGGTTGCCTGGCTATGTTTCAAACCAATCAAGTTGCAGAGATCCTCGTGGAAACGTACGGCGTTAAGCCGTGGCTCACCGGTTTAGCCTCGACATGTCTGGTTGCCCTGGTCATCCTGGGCGGTGTGAAGCGAATCGCAAAGGTCGCCAGTCACGTCGTTCCCGCCATGTGCTTGTTGTACCTACTTGCCTCTCTTTTTGTCTTGGCCAAACACTATGAGCTCATTCCCCACATACTTGGACAGATCTTTCACGATGCCTTTAGCGGCACGGCAGCAATGGGAGGAGTGGCGGGTATCTCTGTGATGACGGTCATCCAGACAGGCATTAAGCGAGCAGCCTTCTCAAACGAGGCTGGAATTGGGACAGCCCCCATGGCCCATGGCGCAGCTAAGACGACTGAGCCGGTTCGAGAAGGATTAGTGGCGATGATCGGTCCGTTTATTGATACCATCGTTGTTTGTTCGTTGACCGCTTTTGTAATCCTCTCAACTGGCAACTCGCGAGTCGAGGGAGTAAAAGGGGTCTCGATAACCGCCCAGGCCTTCGAAGCGGTGATGGGAGACTTTGGAAAACTCACCCTCGTGGCGATCGTGGTGCTTTTTGGCACATCCACGATGTTTGGGTACTCTTACTACGGGAAGAAATGCTTCAGCTATGTGTTTGGAGCGGAGAATGGGCGGATCTATGACTTTTTCTATTTGTTGATGCTCTTTGTTGGTGCTGTCTTCAGTGCAGGGATGGTGATCAATTTGTTGGATACAGCCTTCGCTATGATGGCCCTTCCCAACATGATCGCTGCCCTTATCCTGGCTCCCCGGGTGATGAAGGCAGCCGGAGACTACTTCTCCCGTTATCGGTCCACCTGTTGAGCCGAAGGGATCTGCCCCTCGGAGAACAATTGGATGACCCGTTTCCTCAGCACACTCCTTGTTCCCTCCCGTAGCCTCTCCGGTGAGGCTGCCCCAAACTCAGTTGAAAGTGAAGGGCGGTTCAGGTTGAGCACGATCTTAAGCCACCTTTCGTTTGGCGTCCATAGAAACCTCGTCTCTGAGTTTGGCTTTCAGCATCCAGAGGTCCTGGTAGCCCTGGATGCGCCGGAAGTTCTTCTCCGTCTCCAGGAAGGCTGAGGCGGCCCAGCGCAGCACCATCTGGCTATCTTTCCAGCGGCTCACTCGGCGGGTCCGCATCCTCACGCCAGAGTGAGGGCTTTCAATCAGGTTGGTGCTGGCCAGACACAAGCGCAGGGAGGAAGACAACTCGAGTCGATTGATGGTGAAGGTCTCTTCCAGACCTTCTCGCAGGCTAGCTGCCGCATCGGGATGCAGCCCTTCGAGCCACTCCGCCTGCTTTCTGAGCCGAACCCTCCCTTCTTCCCAGGGCAGCCGATAAGCAGCCTGCATCACTGACTTGACTTGCTCGGCCAGATCGTCCGGCAATCGATCGCACACGTTGCGAATCTTATGACGACGACATCTCTGCACCGGACTGCCCTTGCCAAAGACCTTGTCAATGGCACATCGCAGGGCCCTGGAGCCGTCAATCACAAACGGATAGCGTCGCCCGGAATCCAGGCCTCGCTCCACCAGGTCTTCCAGCAAGGAGGTAGCGGTGGCGGCGTTTTCACTGGCCCCTTCCCGCAGCCCCAGCACGTGCTTTTGGCCCTCCGAGTCCACGCCGGCGGCACAGATCACGTGGTGCTCGCCAAAGACCAGGCCGTCGATGTAGATGATCAGAAACTCAACGTCATCAAAGTGTCGCTCGGCCAGCTGCTCCAGCTGCTGGCCGCTCTGCTCAATGAACTGACGGCTCACGGACGATTTGCTGACTCCCGCCGTGTCGGCCATCTGGGGGATCACGCGGCTGTAGTGGCGCGTGGAAACGTTGCACATCAAGATCTCCAGCATGCGGCTGCCCAGCTCCCCGTTACGGTTGATCGCCTCATAGGCGGGGATCTCCACCTCCCCGCCTCGACCTTGGCCTTTCTTGCGCAGCCGTGGCTTTCGAACCCGCACTTGCCGCTCCGAAAGTCTGACTCGCCCTGGCTGAGTGCCGTACCAAACGATCTGCTTGCCTGGGCGCCCTTGTTGCTTTTCGCCGGCGACACTTCGGGCAGAAAGCTGCAAGACCGCTTCCATGCTCGCTCGCCCCAGGATGTCGATCAACTCGTCAATGGCCATCCGGGAGGCTTCGATCAGCTCCACCATCGGGAGCAACAGTTGCCCGTTCTGGGCCAGATAATCAGCCAGCCCCTGACTGTTCTTCCGGGTGACAATTCGATATGATTTCTTCATGGCGGTTCCTCCTTAAAAGGTTGTTGACCAACCCGATTCCAACGAGTCGGTCGGACGAACCGCCTCTCAACTTTCAACTAAACCCGGGACAGTCTCTCTCCGGTTTCCTCCAAGTGCTTTTGCCCAAACGGTTCTCAAGGGCCAAGGAAGTCTAGCCTGCATTTCTCATCACCTCTCTACTGCATCGGCGTCGCCTTCACCTGAGCGAAGTGAAGAAATGATCCGTCCTGACTGCGTTGCGCTTCTTCGGCCTCCTCGACGTACTGCACGAGTACGCCTGCGGGGGCCTCGGTCGCGCGCCTTGTCAGGCCGGCCCTTCCGCCGCTTGACACGAGTGTCTTCGTGACGAGCAGTGATGAGAAATGCAGGCTAGCGGATTGTTTTCCGCGATCATTTGAAATTTCTCATCTCCGAGTGAGGCTTTAACATCGTTGAAGAACTTGCTCTCGGACTCGTGCCGCGCAACCAAGTAGAAATCACTGCCGTATAAAATCTTGCCGTTTATGTTGTGATCATCAAGGAGTTCCCTCAGGCGGGGAAGGAAGTGGTGATCGTGAAACGTCGAGGAGATGTCCGTATAGACATTCGGAAAATCCGGGGACTTCAAATACTCTATGATCTTCTTGACCCAGTTCTCCGATCCGGCACGCCCAGAGACATGCTCATTCCACGCCGAGGGTCCCCCGAAGTGTGCCAGGCATAGCTTCAGGTTTTTGTGCTGTTCGAGTGCCCTCCGATAGTTCTTCGGATCGGTGAACTCGTCGGGTAGGCCTCCTTCAAAGGTGAGAAAACCTCCCGCTGCGTTTCGACGTTACCGATCTTTAGAAAGCGTACGTAGCGATCTAGGAGGTCGGTGTCGCTGAGGAAGAACACCCGCCTGCCGATGAATCCGAGAACGTTCAGGACGGTCTGCGACTTCAAGATCGGGGTCAGTGGCCCCAGGAACCGATCAGGGACGTGCTGCGTAGTGAAGGTGTGAGTGTGGCAATTGTAGATTGCCATGTCAGCGTTCCACTGGGTTTTAGGACGAAGCGATTAGGACGTTGGTATCCTACACGAAATGCTGGCAAAGCGGAATGCTGGACTGAATAAGCCGCAAGTGGAGGCTGAGCAAAGCCGGATGACCTTGTCCATTCTTCCTAGGGGTGGTTTCAGAGGTTGCTGAAGCGCCTTGCCAACCATACGGGAGTTCAAGGTGGAATATCTGGCACGGTGCAGGATGAAGAACCGCCGTCCTGATTTCAAAGAACAGGCACTGACATCCCTAACTCGGATTCTAGGTGATGTTCGGTTGAAGGATTTTAAGCGGCGTGATGCTGATCGTTTTGTAGAGAGGCGATTGGGGGAAGGAGTTGTACCGGCGACAGTTAATCGCGGTCTGGCCGTTCTACGACACATGTTCTCAATTGCAGTGGAGTGGGAATATGTCGAATCCAATCCAGTCATGAGGTACAAGATGCTTCCAGAGGTCGAAGAAGCACTACGGATCATGACCTACGATGAATATCGCCAGTTGATGGAGGCTGTGGTTGAAGAAGATCTGGTGATCGGGACCTATACGGTCGTATTGGGTGAAACCGGGATGAGGAAATCTGAAGGGCTGAGGTTGAAATGGGATCACATCCACAAGGCGGGGCCAAACCAGCAGATCGTGATGATTGGTCAGACTAAGAGTGGCAAGATTCGGTCAGTTCGACTCTCTGATCTTGCGGTTGAATACCTCAACAAGTTGGTCCGGTTTATCGACATTCCTCACGTGTTTGTTGATCCGGTTCGCAGAAAACCTTGGAAGGACCCACGTGGACCATTCTTTAAGGGAAGAGAAAAGGTCGGACTGGACTGGGTCGGATTTCATGACTTGCGACACTTTCGTGCAACTCAGTGGCTAATGAATGGCGTTGACGTGAACACGGTCAAGCAACTCCTGGGCCATGCCGATATTCAAACGACGATGAGATACGTTCATTTCGTCGAAACCCACGCCACCAAGTCGGTCGTCGAGGCCCAGAAAAAAGAAGTTTCCGAGTGGGAACACAGCACACACTCAGTGGATACAAACTGGATACAGTCTGAGTGAAGGGATGGGGTCGGTGACAACCTATCGTGCTAAGTCGTTGAAAAAAGATGGTGCGAAAGGGGGGAGTCGAACCCCCATGGGTGTTACCCCACCAGATCCTAAATCTGGCGCGTCTGCCAGTTCCGCCACTTTCGCACTCGTCGGCAGCGCCCTATAGATTCTAAGCCATTGCGCCGGGAGGAGAAAAGGGAAGACAAAAAGTATCGACAGATTCTCAATTGACAATTCCCACGGCCTTTTCTAGATTGGTTCCTACTATGAAGGATTTTCGCTCGATTCTGGATGAGACACTGGAGGCTTGGTAGTACGCGCGGCAGGGTCTGATTGACGAGATGAAAAACATCCCGGCAGCCAGGTTTCACTTTCGTCTGACACCTGAGACGCGAAGCGTTACGGAACTGGTTCAGCACGTCGTGGAGGTGGCTCTCGTGATGAGTGGTGAATTGTGTCGTCCGGACACCGATTTTCATCGGGAGCCATGGTCTCAGTTATTGGAACACTATGCCGCGCACGTCCGTCAAGCGCGAACCAAGAAGCAGCTCCTCGAACTGCTGCATTCCTCTTTTCGAGAGAGCGAAAAGAAATTTCGCAGTTGTGGGGAGCTCATGATGATGCAGCTGATCACCCGCTTTGACGGAAAATTGGGCACAAAGTTGGCCTGGCTCAACCATGGGATCAGCCACGAGATGTACCACACGGGTCAGCTTACGGCCTACGAACGTGCTCTGGGAAAGATCCCTGCTTTGACGCAAAAAATCGAGGGTTAGCTGCAGCTGTCTGAGTCACGGCGGATCTGCTATACTGAGATTCCGTCCTTACCCTTTCTTGAATTCCTCAATTTTCTCTTGGGTCGGGGCATGGCGCAGTCTGGTAGCGCGCCTGCTTTGGGAGCAGGAAGTCGGGGGTTCAAATCCCTCTGCCCCGACCATTTTTTTCAACGAGTTAAGTGGATTTTACAGTCGCTCCAAAAATTCCACTGTAGTCAAATTTGTAGCTGTTGATTTCCTCCAAGTTAAACAATTAGGCGCTTTTTTGTGAGACTGTCCCGGGTTTAGTTGAAAGTTGAGAGGCGGTTCGTCCGACCGACTCGTTAGAATCGGGTTGGTCAACAACCTTTTAAGGAGGAACCGCCATGAAGAAATCATATCGAATTGTCACCCGGAAGAACAGTCAGGGGCTGGCTGATTATCTGGCCCAGAACGGGCAACTGTTGCTCCCGATGGTGGAGCTGATCGAAGCCTCCCGGATGGCCATTGACGAGTTGATCGACATCCTGGGGCGAGCGAGCATGGAAGCAGTCTTGCAGCTTTCTGCCCGAAGTGTCGCCGGCGAAAAGCAACAAGGGCGCCCAGGCAAGCAGATCGTTTGGTACGGCACTCAGCCAGGGCGAGTCAGACTTTCGGAGCGGCAAGTGCGGGTTCGAAAGCCACGGCTGCGCAAGAAAGGCCAAGGTCGAGGCGGGGAGGTGGAGATCCCCGCCTATGAGGCGATCAACCGTAACGGGGAGCTGGGCAGCCTCTTTTTTGTACTTACCTCCAGATTGCCCGATCTTCTGAGCCTGAATTCGGTTACGCTTGGATATCTTTTTCATTCTTGGGTTTTGGGTTCTTCGCTGGTATTACCAAGAACTCAATGAAGTAAAGCGGGAGGCTCTCAGCGAAAACGTCCGTCGGAGGGCTTTCGAGGCATGACCGAGCTTCAACCTTTGTGGATAACACTACTTGCTGGAGAATCGGGATTTGCTATGCTGAGGGTAACCAAAGAGAACTCTTTGGTAAATATCGATATGTTTAGCAAAACCAAAATGAGAATCGGCGTAGTCGTGGGCGTTGTTTTTATTCTCATTATCGTTTTATCGATGTCCTCGTTGAAAGGCGGCGAAGAATCCTCTTCCCCCGCACGGTTTTTATCCGCCGCAATTAGTAAGGATGGAAGAATTTTCATTGGGACGGAACGAGGATTGATCCGAGGTCAGCTGATAGATGGCCACTGGCAGGAAGAGGAGCAACCTTTAAAGGGGAGATTTAACAGATTGTTATCCTCAATTCGCCCTAGTTCATATTCTCAAGCAATAACCTTAGTCTCTGCAAGTCCACACCTTCCCAACCTTATCTTCACTGCAAGCAAATCGGATTTTTTTAGGAGCCAAGACGGCGAAAACTGAGGCTGTCCCAAACTCAGTTGGAAGTAGATGGCGGTTCAAGTTGAGCACGATCTTATGCCACCTTTCCTTTGCGGTCCACTGTGACCTCATCACGAAGCTTTGCCTTGAGCATCCATAGATCCCGATAGCCTTGGATTCGACGGAAGTGCTTCTCGGTCTCGAGGAAGGTAGAGGCCACCCAGCGAAGCACCATTCGTCCATCTCTCCATCGGCTCACGCGTCCGGTCCTCAGACGCACTCCTGAGTGAGGGCTTTCAATGATGTTGGTAGTACCGAGACAAAGACGAAGCGAGGAGGAGAGTTCCAATCGATTAATGGTGAAGGTTTCTTCCAACCCTTCCCGCAGACTAGCGGCGGCATCCTGGTGAATCCCTTCTAACCACTCGGCCTGTTTTCGCAGCCGCGCCATGCCTTCCTGCCAGGGCAGTCGGTAAGCGGCCTTCATCACCGAACGGACTTGATCCGCCAGACCCTCCGGCAGCTTCTGGCACACATTGCGAACCTTGTGACGACGGCACCTCTGAATCGGACTGCTGGAGCCAAAGACTTTACCGATGGCACTGCGCAGGGCTTTGGAGCCATCAATAACAAATAGGTATCGCTGCTCAGGATCCACCCCACGCCCCACCAGGTCTTCCAATAAAGAGGTGGCCGTGGCGGCGTTCTCACTGGCTCCTTCCTGGATTCCCAGAACGTGTTTCTTACCCTCTGTATCCACTCCCACGGCGCAGATCACGTGATGCTCGCCGAAAACCAGACCGTCGATATAGAGGATCAACAATTCGATGCCCTCAAAGCGTCGCTCGGCCAGACGCTCCAGCTCCTGGCCACTCTCTTCGATAAACTGGCGACTGACGGACGATTTGCTCACCCCCACGCTATCCACCATCTCCGGGATCACCTTTTGGTAATTGCGAGTCGAAACATTGCACATCAGGATCTCCAAAAGACGACTTCCCACTCTTCCATTTTGGTTGATCGCCTCATAGGCCGGAATGTCTACCTCGCCGCCCCGACCCTGGCCTTTCTTGCGCAAGCGAGGCTTTCGAACCCGAACCTTGCGATCCGAGAGGCGGATGCTGCCGCGCTGACTGCCATGCCAGCCGATCTCCTCCTTCTTGCGCCCCTGTTGCTTCTCGCCAGCCACGCTTTGAGCTGAAAGTTGCAAGACAGCCTCAATGCTGGCACGTCCCAACACCTCGATCAGCTCATCAATGGCCATTCGAGAGGCTTCGATGAGCTCCACCATGGGCAACAGAAATTGCCCGTTGCCGGTCAGATACTCGGCCAGACCCTGGCTGTCGTTGTGGGTGACTATGCGGTATGATTTCTTCATGGCGGTTCCTCCTTAAAAAGTTGTTTGACCAACCCGATTCTAGCGAGTCGGTCGGACAAACCGCCTCTTACTTCCAACTAAAGACGGGACACTCTCCGAAAACTCATGGGAACAGGTCAAGGGGCTTTCTCAGGTGCGAGCGGTGGAATTTCACCCAGCCGATACCCATAAAATTCTAGCTGTTACGTTAGATGGTTTGTATGAAAGCGTGGATAGTGGAATCAGCTGGCATAAGTTAATTGTTCCACCCGAAATTGATCACTCGTTGACTGATGTCAAATTCAACCCTCGAGAACCCGAGATTATTTACTTGGCGACGGAGAAGAATGGGGTGTTGCGAAGTGGCGATGGAGGGGGAACGTGGAGCGAAACCAATGAAGGTTTACTGTGTTGCGGAATCGTAATCGGAAGACTAAGTGTCAGCGCAGTAAGTCCCGATACCGTTTACGCACTCTTATTCGGTGGTTGGATTTATAGAAGCGATGACCGGGGAATTCCTGGTTGGAAGTGGGAAAAGGAATAGATAAAAGAGTCGGATACATTGGGATACCTACTCTGTCGATACATCCTCGCGAACCTAACCGACTCTATCTAGGCATTGAGCGGAGGGGCGGACATATTGATCTTCTTGAACCTGACGGAAATCTGCGTTCCTACTCAATTGCAGGCGAGTTTTCGATTTACGAGTCGTATGATTACGGCGTTAGCTGGGAGAAGGTGCTGGAATTAAAAGGAGCTCCAAGAGCTCTGTTCTCAACTGAACAGGGCAAAAGTCTTATTGTGCTCACGGAAAACGAAGTGAGGGTCTTACCACTGCAGTAGCTGGAGTCGCAAGTGGACAGCACTAGATTGATTGCTTTTCTTTGTCTACTCAGTTTGAACTCCGTTTACTCAAAGGCGGGTGAGAAGTGTGAAACTCAGGGAAACATAGTGATTGTTGAGCAAGATGGTCAGCTCTGCCCTAACGAGTGCCAAGCAGATACCTTGGCCCAAGAGCTGACGGAGAAATTTTTTCGACTCTGCGAATCTAGTTACGGCGACAGCTTCGATTTTATTACCTTTTTTAGCTATTCTCCGGTAAAGGTAAGGGAATTTCCGAAGCCGGAAATATTTGGCTTTCATACTTTGGTGACCAATCTAGACTCCCGCGACAAGTCTGTGACAGGTCTAGGATGTGAGTTCGGTGACCCGATATGTGGTCCCGGAGTCGATCGATCGATCCTTTTTTATCCGGACGGCAGAACAGAGGGAAGGCTACAAAGTGTTGTAGTAAAGTCTAGCTACTTGGAGCAGGACTCCGTTCTCAGCACGCTAGCTCAGGAGATCGGGCACCGCTGGCTCGCCCACATCAAGTTAAATGCCGAATCCGAAGATATCCTTTTAGGTCGCGGAGATCCCGATAATCCGACGCAAAATAGAGCCCATTGGAGTTTTTTCTTTAATACCCCGTCAAAAATGTTTAGCGGCACCACCTCCTCAGTGATGGAGGGAAACATCTGGGAACGCAACCTACTTTTGTTCTGGGAATTTCGATCAATACAAGAGGGATCCGAAGGTTATAGCGCTCTTGATTTGTACCTGATGGGTGTGCTGTCCAGCGATCTTTGCGCTGGAGTCGATCAGGAGAAACCCTTTGATAATGTGAATGTTATGGTGTCTCTTCAGGGAGTTCGTAATGAAACACCCGGAGAGCACTATGCCCACCCCGAAACCAAGAATCCCGCTTCCCAAAGGCTGGCCATTCCACGTTAAGTCCGCCGTCCTACTATCATCTCGCTGGCTCACTTCTCGATCACCCATGCTCGTGGTTGGGCTGCTAACAGCATCAATGCGAGAGTGCGAATAGCTGCCGAGAATGATCGCTTGCACGAAGAGATCGTCTTGCTGCGAGAAGAACTCCGCATCAAGGACGCACGCATGTCCGCAATCACGGCGCACAGACGCCCGCGCTACGCTCCCACCAAACGCCTCGCAATTCTCGAAGTTCGCGCCGCGCGCGGCTGGTCGCTCAAACAGACAGCCGACGTCTTCCTGGTCACGCCGGCAACGGTTGTGTCATGGTCGAAACGCGTTGACGAACTCGGCCCGAAAGCTCTCTTGCAGCTTCGCGAGCCGGTCAACCGATTTCCGGACTTCGTGCGCCAATCCGTGCAGCGATTGAAGATCTTTTGCCTCCACGATGGGCAAGGTCAAGATCGCGCAGATGCTCGCACGCGCTGGCTTGCACCTCAGTGTGACCACGGTGGGTCGTATGTTGAAGGAACCGCGCCTCATCCCGCACCAAAGCGAGTAGGTGTTTCCACAGGCCGTGTGGTCACCGCGAAGCGCCCCAACCATGTGTGGCACCTCGACCTGACGACCGTGCCGACGGTCTCCGGCTTCTGGGCGTCCTGGCTGCCGTTTGCCGTGCCGCAATGCTGGCCGTTCTGCTGGTGGGTCGGGGTGGCCATCGACCATTACTCGCGACGTGTCATAGCCGTTACCGTGTTTCCCAAAAAGCTCGGCTTACTGACCGTTTCCAGGTTTATGGGAAGCGTCATTGGATGCGCCGGTTCGACGCCGAACTATCTTGTCTGCGACAAGGACAAAATCTTCTGGTGCGAGACGTTCAAGGGTTGGTGTGACCGCAAAAGAATCAAACCCCGGTACGGCGCTGTAGGGAAGAGGGGCAGCATTGCCGTAGTCGAACGCGCAATAAGGACCATGAAGGACGAATGCACTCGCCGGATCCTGGTTCCGCAGCGACGGAAAGAGTTCCGCCGTGAACTTCTATCCTTTATGGACTGGTACAACGAGTATCGCCCTCACATGACACTCGAAGGCAGCACGCCAAACGAAATCTACTTCGGGCGGTGCCCGGCCAACCAGTGCCCTCGTCTCGAACCACGCAAAAGGTGGCCGCGAGTATCGCTCTGCGCTAGACCTCGCACGCCTGTCGCAGGACATCCGGGTGATCGGTTCGGTTTCGAGGTAAACTACTTCAGAGGATGTCGCCACCTCCCGATCGTATCGCTCAAACGCGCAGCGTAGGCACGTCCAACGCGAGCCGGTTGTATATCTCGACTCTGATCCGAGCGCCACTCACGCCGATCCGTCCGTTCTCGACCCCCCAACCACCGATGTTCAGCTTTCAGCCAACTCCAACAGACCACCAAAACTGATGCGTTCTGTGCCCGCCCCAGATACAATCCCTCTCATTCCCCCGAGAGAAGGGACAGAACATGCTCAATCGATGCGTCCTAATCGTGAAAGCGAAATCGCCGTTTCTCGAATGGCTACAGTCACTTCCAGATCCAGCCGACACCACCCTGGACCGAATCAACCGAGACAACACCGCTTATCTCCTTCCGGACTACACCTATGATACGGAGCAGGAAGAAATTCTCGCCCACTATTTCGAACTGATCTTCGAGGAGCAGCTAGCTGGGTGGTGGACGGTCCAAACGGACTGGCCCGCAAATCGAGACCTCGACAACTTCAAAAAATGGTTTAGCGTGGAGTTTCACTCAATGGTCATCGACCTCGTTGATGAAACCCTTAAGGACGAGGAATAGCATTTTTGAGGCCAGTTCGAATCGCACTCGGCATCGATCCGACCACCAAAATCGCTGGACCACTACAGGCATTCAAAAGATTGGGTCAAGTAAAATCAATAAGTTGTGGGGATTTCGGGTCGTTTTTGTTGAAATTGTAGTGCCATACAAAGGCGATTTATTGTCGGGGATGTGTTTTATAATGTCCCGATTTTTGTTAGGATTAAGCGTGGCGGCAACAAGAAACATCCCCATGATTATCTCCAGGTCGTAGAGTCTTATCGAGAGCAGGGCAAACCCAAACATCGCGTCATCGCCAACCTGGGCCGTTTGGGTCTGCTCACGGCCGACGGTCAAGTGGATCGCCTCGTGCGAAGTCTGGCTCGCTTCTCGGAAAACCTGCGCGTCCTTTCTGCGGCTCAGGCTCCTCGAGTCGATTCTTGCCAGACGCGCCTGTGGGGACCGCCGTTGGTCTTCGGTCGACTCTGGCAGCGACAGGGATTGCCGGAAATCCTGGGGCAACTGGCCGAGGGAAGGCAATTTCAGTTTGATGTGGAGCGAGTCGTCTTTGCTTTGGCCTTGCAACGGCTCTGTCACCCGGGCTCGGATCTTTTCGGTTCCCAGTGGGTGAAGACGGTGCAATTGTTAGCGATCACGAGGATCTGAACTTTTCTGAACGCACGCCGGGTGGCGAACCTCGATCAACGGGTTTTTCCATGGGGTGCCCCTCCTTGGGCTTGTGATGGGCGCGTGGTTTGCGTTCGAGATACTGAGCGTAACCGTGGGGGAGCGGATACTGAAGCAACTCTTCGACAATGGGGAGGAAGTAGTAAAGGGAGCGAATGGGAGAAAGTCGAGGAAGCGCTGGGTCTCGGAAAAGACGGCGGCTGGTCGCCACCAGGAAGGCATCCTGGACGGTGGCCAGAGGGATAGCGCGGTCATAGAAGTGAGCGGCGAGTCGCCGATCCGGCGGGCGTGCTCGAGTGGGCGTATGGGGAAGTTCGAGATAATCCGCCAAGAGGGTCTGGATATGAGCGCGACGCTGGACGGGAGTGCTCATCTTGTTTTCTTGCGACGGGCGCCGCTTCCTGCTCGCTTTCCCGCACGCGGTAGCTTTGCCCCTCCATCACAGTGACGTCAGCATGGTGGGTGAGACGGTCCAGAAGCGCAATCAAGCAGCCGGATTGGGGAAAGACGCTATTCCACTCCTTAAAGGCTTTGTTGGAGGTCAGCACGAGCGACCGGCACTCATAGCGCCGGTTGACGATTTCATGGAGCAGGTCGGCGGCCTCACTGTCGTAGGTGAGACAGCCGACTTCATCGAGGTAGAGCACCTGCGCGCGCGTATTTTTTCAGCTTGCGGCGCTGCAGTTCCGGCGCCTCCGATTGCAGGTCGTCGAGAATCTCCGAGGCGGTTCGAAAGAGCACAGAGTAGCCGGCCAGGACGGACTGGTAAGCCAGATTCTTGATGATCATGGTTTTTCCCAGGCCGTTGGTACCCAGTAAGACGAGGTTGCGGCCTTCCTGGATAAAGTCCAGGGTAAAGGCGCGCTCAATGACTTCCCGGTCGATCCGGGTCGGCCAGTTCCAGTCAAAGTCATCCATCGGCTTGAAGCGGCCGATCTTGGCCAGGCGCAGACGCCGCTTGAGACTGCGTTGGGCTCGCTCCTCATGCTCCCGACGAGCCAGTTCCTCCAAGATCTGACGGGGGGACCAGCGCCCCTTGGTGGCGCGGGCCAGAAAATCCTCCAGCTCACCGGCGAGCGTCACCAGACCGGTCTTGTGCAAAAGCTGCATCAGATCAGGATTCGTCGTCATCGGAAGCCAGTTCGTCATAGGTCTCCGGGTTATGGGATTGGACATAGAGGTCCTCCAGTTCGGGACGCTGGCGCAACTCAATGGGTAGAGGCGCCTTTCGCCCCTGAGCGCGCTGGCGCCGGCCCAGCAGAAAGGCCACCGAGGCGGCGCGCGGGGTGCCCCGTTGCAGGGCTTCACGCACCGCCGCCTGCAGCTCTTCGGCCCCATAGAGATCCAAGAGTTCCACCAGCTTGGCCGTCTGGCGGCCGGTGGGCTCTCCGCGCTGAAAGGCCTCGTCCAGCAAGGTTTCCGTTTCCGGAACGGCGGCCAGCAGTCGGCCACTGGGGGTGGCCCCCAGCGCCTGGCGTTTTTCCGCCAGCAGCGCTTCCTGGTGAGCCGGATCGGTGCGGACGTCGTGGCGGTCATAGGAGCGGAGATGGCGGGCGATCTCGGTGCTTCCGTCCAAAATGCGCACCGTCTGCTCGGAGGCCACCAGTGTCAGGGGCCGGCCCACGGCCGAAGGCGGGATCGAATAGTCGTTTAAATCAAAACGGATGTAGATGGTTTTGCGGGAGCGGACCGGCAGAACCAGATCGGTTTCCAGGCGATGAGCCGGCAAGGGAAGAAGGAAGGCTTTTTCTTCTTCCCACACTTCCTCGACGGTGCGCCCATCGCCGCCGGGCCAGGGCCGACGATGCGCTACCTGGTCGCGCCAGAGGAGCGCTTGACGGTTGAAGTCTGAGAGCGTGCTAAAGGGACGGGCGGCGAAGAAGGAATGGCGCACATAGGAGATGGCTCTTTCGACGCGCCCTTTCTCGGAAGCCCGGTAGGGGTGGCAGGGGCGTGGCGCAAAGTGATAATGGGCGGCCAGCTCCAACCGGCGCGGATGAAAGTGAACAGCCTCGCCCCGACGTTCCAACACGACGCTTTTGGTGTTGTCGTACAGGATGGTGCGTGGACAACCGATGTCTTCGAAGGCGTGGATGTGAGCGCGCAGGAAGTTTTCCATTTGCTGGTCAAAACAAAACTCCAGAAACAGCGCCCGCGAATAGGAGGGGGTGAACACAAAGCAGGACAGGATGCGCTCGGCACGGCCCACCCGGACTTTACCGAAGTGCGCCCAGTCGGCTTGACCCGCCTCCCCCGGGAAGGTCCGCAGACGCAGGAAGGCCTCCCGAGGGGTGGGGCGCAGCGTGGCCACCACGCGCCGCAACTGCACGACCGAGCCCGTGTAGCCCCGGGCGCGCAGCATCTCGAACAGACGCGTGACACGAAGCCGAGGGTAGCGCTCCAGGGTCTCTCGGATAAAGGGAAGGTAGGGATCGGTCAGACGGGGCCGTTCCATCTTCTGGCGATTGAAGCGATCGGTCTGGAGAGCCTGGCGCACGGTCTCCCAGTGAAGCCCCAAGTGATCAGCAATGGTCCCGATCTTCCAATGTTCGGCATGGAAAAGATGGCGGATTCGGGCGAGCAGTTCTCGATCGATCATGCTTCACCCTCCTTCCCGAAACAGATGGATCCAGTGGCCGGACCGACCACACACGACACAGCGAACCCGAAACCGGCGGGGACGCTCCCCATGGGATGGGACATGGCGCTCCTTTCGAGGCTCCCCCTCCTTTCCCGGCAGGGAGAACTGGAGGGAGGCTACGGCAGCCATGCTGACGAAGATGCGATCCTCGCGTCTACCTTGATCCGTCACGCGCTCCGGCCGCCGCCGATACGCGCGCTGACGGTCTCGATGATCCAGTCGCCCCCCGGGGGACTGTTGATGCCGCCGATTGGCTTCCCGGCACTGCTGGCGGCGCGCTTGTTGCCGACAGCGCACACTGCAATAGCCGATGGCCTCGGCCGCAACGGCGACAGATCCAAAACAGTGCACCGCAGCCTGCAGCGCGGCACGAGCGGAGGCGGAAAACAACCAGCGGATCGGCCATAGTCCAGTCCCGGCGGAACTGGACAACAGCCCAGGATCATGACAGGCTACAGTGAAGTCTGTGGTGGTTCTCCACTTGTAACGGGGTTGCCACAACCGGACCTCGATTCTCGGTCAAAGGGTCGAGGTCCTTTCCACCTTTGGCCCCCAGACACTACACCAACTGTTCGGGAAAAAATGGCCCCGCGCTTTTCAAGCGCGGATGATGTTGAGTTAACTACCGGCGGGTGTCCAAAAAACTACGGTTCTCAGTGAGCATTAACATGGGGCTTGGAGCCCATCGAGCTGCAACACCTGTATCGAACGGTTCAATGGCTGGCCGAGGAGCGCGAGCGCTTGGAGAAGGCCCTTTTTGACCGCGACCGGGATCTTTTTGGCCAGCAATTGGATGTGCTCTTTGTAGATACCACCTCGTTTTACGTCTATCGGGAGAGGGAGACGGCGCTGCGGCGACGGGGCTATTCCCGGGAGCGGCGCCCGGACTTGCCCCAGATGGTGCTGTGCGTGGCGGTCGACCGGCAAGGCTGGCCCGTGGCCTGGGAGCTCTTTCCCGGCAATACGGCCGATACGAAGGCCTTGCTGAAAATCGTCAGCGCTTTGCGCTCCCGTTTGAAAGTGCGCCGGGTCATCATCGTGGCGGACCGGGGGATGATCTCTGCAAAGATTTTGGACTTTCTCACCGAGGACCGTAAAGCCCCGTTTGACTACATTGTGGGTTGTCGGATGCGAAGGCAGAAGGAAGTCTCCCAGGAGGTGCTCGCTCGCGCAGGACGCTATCACAAAGTAGCCGGCAACCTGGAGGTCAAAGAGGTGAGGGTCGAGGACCGACGCTATATCGTGTGCCGCAATGCGGAGGAGGCCCGCAGGGATGCGGCGGCTCGGCAAGCGCTGGTGGAAAAACTGGAGGAGACCCTGGCTCGGGGACCCAAGGCGATCCTTGGCAATCGAGGCTTTGCTCGTTTTCTTCGCATGGAAAAAGGAGCTGCTCAGATCGATCCGGAGGCGATCCAGGCCGATACTCGGCTCGATGGGAAGTTCGTTTTAAAGACGAGCACTGGATTGTCGGCCGAGGAGGTGGCCCAAAGTTACAAATCGCTGTGGCGAGTGGAGAGAACCTTCCGGGAGGAGAAATCCACCCTGGAAGTGCGGCCCATCTTCCACCAGCGGGACGATACGAGTCTGGGCCACATTGTGCCCTGTTTTCTGGCCCTGCGTCTGGAGGTGGATTTGCAACGGTGTCTGGATCGGAAAAAAGGTCCAGGTTTCCTGGCCCACGCTCATGCACGAGCTCTCCCAAGTACGTTCCGTGCAAATGGATTGGGATGGACAGCGTTGGTTGATTCGCACCGATCTCGAAGGCGCCGCTCACGCTGCCTTTACCGCAGCAGGGGTTCGGCCTCCCTCCCGGATTACCCCCTTGGAGCAATACTCAGCGTAGTGCCTTACGCTCAAAGTGTCCCTATAAGTCATTGATTCCTAGATATTTAATTTTTCAAACTGTCGAAGATCAGCTTGACACGAGTGTTCGTGACGAGCAGTGATGAGAAATGCAGGCTAAAGAAGTTCCAGGTTCCAGGTTCTCGTTTTCGAACTGTGAGAGCGAGCGGTGTGCCCGGAAATGAAACGCCCAAACCTGGAACTTGGAACCTGGAACCTGGAACTTGAGATCGTGTCACACACCTTTTTGAGCAATATGGAGGGCCGCAATGCCTGCCGTAAGGGGATAGTGGCGTACGTCTCCAAATCCGGATTCTTCGATCAACTGGTCGAGCCTTTCGCGGTCCGGAAACTCTTTGACCGAGGCAGGAAGGTAGCTATAGGGGCCCTCCCGACCAGAGATCCATTTTCCCAGCTTGGGGAGCAGGTGGGTAAAGTAGAAAAGATACAGTTGCCGCACCAGGGGAAGCCGAGGCCGTGAGAATTCAAGTACCGCCAATACGCCACCGGCCCGAAGAACACGGAAGATTTCCTCTAAGCCCCGACCGTAATTTTCGAGATTTCTCAGACCAAAAGCGATGGTCACTGCATGAAAATGAGCAGAAGGAAAAGGCAGGCACAGAGCATCCCCCTCTACAAAGCAGATGCGTGCCGTGGCGTTGTTTCGAACTGCCTTCTTCGCTGCCAGCACCAACATCGGGTGGCAAAAATCACACCCGATAACCCGAGCCCGGTGACCCAGTCCAAGTGCCAGATCCCCCGTCCCGGTGCACAGATCGAGAATGAGAGAATCAGGAGAAAGAAAACGGGCCACTTCTCGCACCGTCAGCCTCCGCCAATAACGATCGACCGAGAGAGACAGTAAACGATTCAACAGGTCGTAACGATGAGCGATTGATCCGAACATATCGCGGATCTCTTGGGAATTTTTTTCCAACATTTGGAGAAGGGAAAGTTCAGGAGCGGGTCTGGAGACGAAGGTGGTCCCAGATCTCTGAGAATCGCTCTTGGAGGTCCGTTTGGATCACCGTCTTTCCGATGTCCCTGAGAAGCACGAAAACAATTCGACCTTCCTGGCGTTTTTTGTCGCGCTCCATTGCTTCCTGGATTTGTTCGCTGGAAACCTTTTTGATGGAAGGCAACTCTCCAATTCGATAGATGCAAGCTGCAATCCGTTCCCAGGTGGAGGTATCGATCAGTCCCTCCAGTGCCGAGAGCCGAGAGGCAGCCAGCATCCCATAGGCCACGGCTTCCCCGTGGGTAATCCCGTGGAAGCCGACAGCTGTCTCCAGGGCATGGCCAAAGGTATGTCCGAAGTTGAGGATGCGGCGAAGATCGTTCTCGCGTTCATCCAGAGACACAACCTCCGCCTTAATTTCACAACACCGGCTGATCACATTCTCCAGAGCTTTCGGGATGCGCTGCTGGATTTGCTCGAGATGTTCCTCGAAATACTCAAAGAATTCAAGATCATAGATCAAACCGTATTTCACAACCTCGTAGAGCCCAGACTGAAATTCCCTCTTAGGCAGAGTCTCAAGTGTATTGATGTCGACATAAACCAGATGGGGCTGATAGAAGGCTCCGATCATGTTCTTCCCCAGGCAATGATTGACGCCGGTTTTGCCTCCTACGGAGCTATCCACCTGGGAAACCAGCGTTGTCGGGATTTGAATGTAAGGAATTCCGCGAAGGAAGGTGGCAGCGACGAAGCCTACAATGTCTCCGGTCACCCCACCACCTAGTGCGGCCAGGGTCGCGAAACGGTCCACACGCTGCGCAATCAGATAGGTATAAACATTCTCGACCGTCTGAAGGGTCTTATACTTCTCACCGTCAGGAATGAGAATCTCGGTAACCTCGAAACCCCCCGCCGACAGTTTTTCTCGCAATCTCTGGCCGTAAAGCTGGAACACACCCGTATTCGAAATAAGAAAAACCCGCTTCCCGAGCCTATATTTCTCAAAGAAATCTTGCACCTCGTCGAGCAAGTTCGGACCGATCAATATATCGTAGCTTCTCTCTCCCAGACTCACCTGAACGGTCTTCATGGTATTCCTTCGAAGCCCGAATTATGGCATAAGGTATCGCAGTGAAGACACAAGTGTCTTCGCAACGACCCGGTGGTAGAAATGCGGGTCAACCGGCTAACGGGCTGACCTTACGATGAAAGTGGTCAGCTGATCAGCTTTTCATCCGGGCTAGGTCAGCATCCCTTCCAGCGGGCTACTGGCAGCTGCGTAAAGCTTCTTCGGGATTCGTCCTGCCAGGTAAGCGGATCGACCAGACTCGACAGCCAGTCTCATCGCCCTGGCCATCATCTCGGGATCCTTCGCCTCTGCAATCCCTGTATTCATCAGCACGCCATCGGCACCCAGTTCCATCGCTATGGCGGCGTCAGAGGCAGTGCCTACCCCTGCGTCGACAATCATTGGCACCGAGACCATCTCGCGAATAATCCGGATTTGGTTGGGATTCTGGATTCCCAATCCCGACCCGATGGGAGCTCCCAGTGGCATGACCGCAGCCGCGCCCGCATCTTCCAGCTTCTTACACACAACAGGGTCGTCATTCGTATAGGGGAGGACGGTAAAGCCCTCCTTGACCAGCGCACGTGTGGCTTCCAACAGCGCCTCGTTGTCTGGAAACAAAGTGCGCTCGTCTCCGATCACTTCCAGCTTGACCAGGTCTGAGAGGCCGGCTTCCCTGCCTAACCGAGCATAACGTATGGCATCCTGCGTGGTATAACAGCCTGCCGTGTTAGGAAGCAGCACAAACCTCCTGCGGTCGATATGATCGAGCAGTGATTCCTTGCTCTTGTCAGTCAGATTGACCCGTCGAACGGCCACCGTAACAATTTCCGCTCCGCTGGCTTCATGGGCCCGCTGCATCATTTCGAAGTTCTCGTACTTGCCGGTCCCTATAATCAGGCGTGAACGAAATTCTCGTCCTGCGATGACTAACTTATCGGACACTTTTCCTTCCTTTCTCCCCCACCCACGAAGTGAACGATTTCAACTCGGTCTCCCTGACCCATCGCCTGCTGAGACCATCCTTTCCGGTTGACAATTTGCTCGTTGAGTTCGATGGCGATTTGTTCGGATTCAAGCTTCAGATCCTGAACCAGCCGTTCGAGGGTCCAACCGCCTGGAACGGTTTCTTTCTTTCCGTTCAAGATTATCTCAATTTTCTCCACCATAGCCAATCCAGTGCAGCCCTTTCTCTCCCGATTCTACATCATCCCCTCGGATCCGACTCAAATTCGGCACGACAGTGCGCATTCACATCATTTGCATCAGAGGGAGTTGACATCGAAAAGGTGCTTACATAAGATGCACTTTTGCTCTCCCCCTGAGAGCTGTTTCATGCAGACCACACCTGAGTTTGACCGCCGAGTCGAAAAGCTTCTCGCCGAATTCTCCGACTACAAAAAATCTCTGACACCGACTCTTCTTCAGCTGGCAGTGGAAGAGTTTGGTAGTGCCGGAAATGAAGTTTTGGCCTGGGTCAGCGGATTGATCGAAGTTCCGAAAGATGAAGTGTTTGCCATCGCGAAATATCTGGATTTGATTCAGCCCCAGCCTCGTGCCCGCCATCGAATTTTCGTCTGTACCCATATCCACTGCACCAGTGCTGGGTCGCAGGACTGCCTGGAGCAGCTTGAAAGAAGACTCGGCATCCCGGCAGGAGAAAAGAGCGGCGACGGCAATTATGAACTTCAAAAGGTGCAGTGTTTGGGCTGCTGCGAACAAGCGCCGACGATACAGGTTAATCGAGGCTACTTCGTCAGGGTGACTCCAGACCGAATTAGCCAGATCCTTGACTCCCTGTCGGATTGACAGAAAGGGCAAAACCGTGGGGGAGGATCGATCCCGAATTTCTTTTGCAGCCGGGAAGTGAGGCGGTTACATTGTGAAAGAGGCGAAAAACAAACTAGAAGCAAAGATTCGTAAAATGGAGAAGGAGCTCCGGGAAGAGCTTCCGATTGCCCTAAGAAAGGCTTTGGAGATGGGCGATCTACGAGAAAACGCAGAGTACCAGACCGCCAAAGAACGCCAGTCTTACCTTCAGGCACAACTTTCACACTTGAGGGGGCGGCTGGCCAAGCTTTCCCTGATCAATCTGAACAAGATCCCGCACGATAGGGTGTCCTATGGCTCCACTGTGCTGCTTCGAGATCTGGATAGACAGACCAATGTAGCCTACCGGCTAGTGACCACCGAAGAGTCCAACCTTAGCCAAGGCCTCATCTCGACGACCTCCCCAATTGGCAAGAGCCTGATGGGACGCCAGGAGGGCGACGAGGTCAACATCCAAACCCCTCGGGGCTCCAAGAACTACGAGATCGTGAAGCTGAGTACCATTCATGATGAGTCTTAAGGTTCGGAAACATAAAAGGCGAATCGGATTGGGCAGGAAACTGAAGCTCCGAAATAGACCGTTGTCGACGGCCGTTCTGTGGTTTTTCGGCACCGTCCTCGCCTTTACCACCAACGGGTCTGGGCAGACGACTGTTCACCAGCCAACACCGCCGCCCCATAGGGTTGATCCGGATTGGCCCGCCCGGTCTGAAGCCCATCCGTGGGGAGCGATGTCGGCGATTGCAATCGACGCGGAGGATAATGTTTGGAGCTTCAATCGCGGCAGGATGCCGGTGCAGGTCTTTGCTCCCGACGGCAGACTGATCCGTGCTTGGGGTGCCGATCGGTTCAAGGCGCCTCATTACATTCGTATCGACTCCGAGGGCAACGTCTGGACCAGCGACGCGCACCACCACGTGGTCGAGAAATTCACACCCGAAGGTGATCTCCTCTTGACCTTGGGCGTACCCGGCGAACCGGGTGCGGGGGAGAGCAACCTGAACATGCCAACGGATATGGCCATTGCCTCCGACGGTCACATCTTCGTTTCAGACGGCTACGGCAACAGACGGATCGTCCACTTCGACCCGGAGGGCCGGTTCGTCAGAGCCTGGGGCAGTGAGGGAGCGGATCCCGGCCAGTTCGCTTTACCTCATAGCATCGCCATCGACTCCAAAGGGCGTCTCTATGTAGTCGACCGCAGCAACAATCGAATTCAGATCTTCGACCGCTCGGGCCAGTTTCTTGACCAATGGGGTTACCTGGGCCGAAACAACCTTGTCTTTCCAAATACAATCTGGATTACCCCAGAGGACGAAATTTACGTTGCTGGTGCTCCACCTCGCGTGCAGGTCGACACCGGTCCGACCTCCGGTGGACGAGTAGTTAAGTTTGCTCCGGATGGCCGGGTTCTAAAGCATTGGGCCTTCCCGGCAGGTGAGGTCGGCACGGAGCGCCCCGGAGAGGTGAAGGGGTTGCACGGCTTCGCGGTGGACTCCAAGGCCGACCTCTACCTGGGTGAGCTCCATAACAAGCGCATACAGAAGTTCGTCAGACGGCCGTAAGCGTGAGCCGTAAGCGTGAGATGGTTGCCAACTCTCCCCTCTAGCCTGCATTTCTCATCACCCCTCTACTGCATCGGCGTCGCCTTCACCTGAGCGAAGTGAAGAAATGATCCGTCCTGACTGCGTTGCGCTTCTTCGGCCTCCTCGACGTACTGCACGAGTACGCCTGCGGGGGCCTCGGTCGCGCGCCTTGTCAGACCGGCCCTTCCGCCGCTTGACACGAGTGTCTTCGTCACGAGCCGTGATGAGAAATGCAGGCTAGCAGCGAGGTCACCGCCGCTACCGGTTCGGTGGCAAAGATCTCCGCGACCTCTAACCTGCTTCTACTGGTAGATCTTAGATCCGGCCAGGAATTCGCGCGTTAGTTTGTCCTTGAGCAGCAGGTGGTTCTCATAGACGTGCTTGACTCCATAGGTTTCTCGGATTGAGCCATCCCGAGACTCAATCAAGATCTGGCGGTCCAGTGTCACTGGGCGAATGAATTCAACAGTCAACTCTGTCTCGTCGCGTGAGACATCGGAAACCAAGACCGCGACCTGTTCCCACTCCTGGGACCAAAGGGTCGTCCCGCCAAAAACGATCAAGAAAACCACCAAGGGGGGAAGAAGGAGAAATTGGACTCTCGTCATGGGAACATCATGAGTTTTCCGTACTCAAAAAGAAAGTGGTTTCGACAGCTGCAGCCGTTCAATCCGCCCCTCGCTCACGGTTTCGAAACAGGATGGGCCATCCCTCAGCCGAGAAGGACCATCATCTACTGTAGAATAAGATCCGATGGGAAAACCAGACGATAAATCCAGAGGGCATGGCCACTACCTTTTTTGGACCACATACGGGATCCTGGTACTGATCGTGGCCATACTGGGGGCCTCAGCAGGACTCATCTTTGGATATACCTTTGATCTCCCGCAGGTGAAGGAACTTCAGGAGATCCGGCCCAATATCATTTCTTATGTTTATGCTGACGATGGCCGGGTACTGGGGCAGTTTGCGTTGGAGCGGCGCATTCTAATCTCCTACGATCAAATTCCCGAAACCGTCAAGAACACGCTGCTGGCGGCGGAAGACCAGAACTTCTTTCGGCATACTGGAATCGATTTCCGCCGCCTTTTGACAGCTCTGATCCGGGACATTCTCTACTGGGAGAAGAAGGGAGCTTCTACCCTGACCATGCAGCTGAGCAAGCTTCGGTTCACCAGCCCGAGAAAGACGTTTGAGCGCAAGATCAAGGACATGCTCTTTGCCCTCCAGATTGAAAAGAACTATTCCAAGGAACAGATATTCACCTTCTACTGCAATCAGATCTATCTGGGCCACGGGAACTACGGCATTGCTGCAGCGGCTGAATTCTATTTTGATAAGTCCCCGGACGAGCTCAGCCTCAGCGAAAGTGCGGTTATCGCCGGAATTCTTCGTTCCCCCCAGAACTATTCACCGATCACCCACCCCGATCGAGCCCTAGAGCGTAGGAACTATGTGCTGAGGCGCATGTATGAAGAGGGTCATATCGACGAGGAGACTCACAGGGAAGCTTTCCAGGAGCCGATTCTCGTAAGCGGCAAGAACCGGGACCACGGTCCCGCACCCTACTTTGTCGAGTGGGTCAGACAGTATCTGGAGCGGAACTACCAGACTGGACAGATCTGGCAGGGCGGTCTGAAAATCTACAGCACCCTCGACTATGACACGCAAGTGTCCGCGCGCGATGCCCTTCGAGAAGGACTGAAGAGATTCGACAAGGAAACTCGTGGCTGGAGTGGGCCCCTTGAGAACATTGTTGAGCAGGGGAGGGATCCAGACAAGTTCTTCCACAGCGACTGGAGCGAGATCTTTTACGAAGGCCAGATGGTTCACGGGATGGTAGAGGAATCCAACCGAAAACGAGCTCTAGTCAAGATAGGAACCTACCGGGCAGAGATCGGACGCGACCAGATCAAATGGACAGGCCAAAGGGCGGTGAACCGAGTTCTCAAGCGAGGTGATATTGCGGTGTTTTCTATCGAGAAGATCAATCGGGGCGAGAGAGTCATTGAGGCCACCCTCGATCAGACACCCGAAGTACAGGGATCAATAATCGCAATCGAAAGCAGAACCGGCGCCATCAAGGCGATGGTGGGCGGATTCGATTTCCAGCAAAGCAAATTCAACCGCGCCACGCAGGCGCTGCGCCAGTCCGGGTCGCTTTTTAAGGTTTTTACTTATGTTGCCTCCATCGAGGAGGGCTATTCTCCCTATGATACGGTCTTGGACGCTCCCATCAGCTTTGAAGACGGTCTGGGACGCCTCTACGCTCCCTCAAACTCTGATGATGAGTTTAAGGGACTGATCACCATCCGACAGGCACTGGCCCAGTCGCGCAATGTACCAACCCTTCGGCTGGCCAACACTCTAGGGATTGAAAAGGTGATCGCCGTGGCTCGCCGTTTCGGCATTCAGCGGGAGTACCCCCCTTACCTACCCATTGCTCTGGGGGCTGGCGAAGTGACTCTGCAAGAAATCACTTCCAGCTTTAGCGTGTTTCCCAACAGCGGAGTTCGGGTCCAGCCCTACTTTGTCAGGCGTGTAGAAGACTACCAGGGGATCACCCTGGAAGAGCACCATCCTCAAGTGAAGGAAGTAATCACCCAGGAGACGGCAGACAATATGCTGTTCCTGCTGAGGGGAGTGGTTGAAGAGGGCACGGCGCGTCGGGCTCGAGCTTTAAATCGGCCCTTGGGCGGCAAAACAGGCACCACGAATGACTCCACCGATAGCTGGTTTGTAGGTTTTACTCCTCAACTTACGGCCGGTGTGTGGGTGGGCTATGACCAGAAGAAATCTCTCGGCAAGAAAGTATACGGAGCCACTCTGGCTCTCCCAATCTGGCTCGAGTTCATGGAAACTGTGGTCCAGGATCTCCCTCCGGAAGATTTCCAAAACCCTCTTATACCCATCTCAACTGCCGCCAGCTCGAAAGCTGAAACAGCTGAAAAGCGGGAAAGACAAACCATTCAGGTAGAAGATATCACCCCCTTCCTGAACTACTAGCCTGCATTTCTCATCACGGCTCGTCACGAGACACTCGTGTCACGCGGCGGAAGGGCCGGTCTGACAAGGCGCGCGACCGAGGCCCCCGCAGGCGTACTCGTGCAGTACGTCGAGGAGGCCGAAGAAGCGCAACGAATCGGAAGGTAGTTCCCTCCTCCGGAGGGGTGCCGCGAAGCGGCGGGGTGGGTCCGCCGATGCAGTAGAGAGGTGATGAGAAATGCAGGCTAAGTAGGTTCCACGTCCCAAGTTCCAGGCGTGTTGCCCAAACGGTTTACCCCCCTTCACGCCCTTTCAGAAAGGGGCCACGGGATCAGGGGTACATTGGAACCTGAAACCTGGAACCCGGAACTCATCCTTATCGTTCTCGACTGATAACCAGCTCGGGGACTTTCAGCAGGGCTTCTCGGTAAATCGAGTCCGGGAAATCGGAGAGACACCTTTTCGCTTCCTCCGCGTACTCTTCGGCCAGCCTCCGAGTATCGCCCAAGGTTCCATACAACTGAACCAGACGGAGAATCCTTTCCTTATTCGCCACACTAAAATCCTGATCTCTTACCATCTCGCGGATGAAGTTGCGATCTGTTCGGTCCGCGCGCTCCATCAGGTAAGTGATCGGAAGTGTCGCTCTCCCTTCTTCCAGGTCCTTAAGGACTGGCTTACCCAGCACGCCTACATTTGAAGTGTAATCCAAAAGGTCGTCCGCCAGCTGAAAAGCCATTCCCAGAGTCCGACCATAAACACCCAGTTTTTCTTCCTGTTCCGAATCAGCGTTTCCCAAAAGGCCTCCCAGGCGAGCACAACCGGAAAAGAGATGTGCTGTTTTGCGCAGGCAGATGTCCAGCTGCTCCTCTACCGAAACATCCGTGCGCCCAATATGCTCGAGCTGTATCAGTTCGCCTTCTACCATTCTCCTGGTGATATCGATCAACAGATCCAACACTCGAAAGTCGCGCAACTGCAAGGCCAGTGAAAACGAGGTCATATACAGCCAGTCCCCCATAAGAACCGTGATCTGATTTCCCCATTTGGCATTTACAGAGGGACGGCCCCGGCGCAGTCGGGCATTATCAATGATGTCATCGTGGACAAGCGTAGCCGCATGAATCAATTCCACCACCACTCCGAGCTGTATCGCGGGCTCCCCATCGAACTCGCATAACTTCGAGGAGAGCAAGAGCAAAGCCGGCCTTAACCGCTTCCCACCGCTGTCATGCAGGTACCTGTTGATGTCATCGGCCAATGGAACGACTGATTCCACCTTGCTCTTCAGATGGAACTCTACTTTTTGCAGATCTTGGTCGATCAGGCGAAAAATATCGTTGGTCGTAAGGGCGTCCCGAGATGCAGCTCGCATTATTGACGCGCTACTATATCAGGACCTTCTTTCTAATGTTCCCTATTCCCCAAAGAGCCGATCGAAGTTTCGTGCTGTGACCTCCCCTATGGTCTCCTCATCAATGTCCCAGATCTCGGCAAGCTGTCCAGCCACTTTAACTACGAAGGCCGGTTCGTTGCGTTTCCCTCGAAACGGCACAGGAGCAAGATAGGGGGAATCGGTCTCTATCAGTAACCGATCCCGGGGAACTTGTCGAGCGATCTCTCGCAGCTGGTGCGCCTTGGGAAAAGTGAGGATACCCCCAAAGGAGATGTAAAAACCGTAAGGGAGACATCTTTCAGCGGTCCTCAGACTGTGGGTGAAACAATGCAGAACTCCGCCTGGCCCAGTAGAAAACTCCTCTTCCAGGATTTGGCACAATTCCTCTTCCGCCTCCCGACAGTGAATGATCACCGGCTTTTGTGCCTGCCGGGCCAAGCGGAGCTGGTTCCGAAAGGCTTCTTGCTGCCGGTCACGAGGAGAAGGGTCGTAATGATAGTCCAGCCCGATTTCTCCCCAGCCCAGCACTTTCGGGTGATTCATCCACTTAAGGATCTCTCGCCCCAAGTCGTCGCTGAAGAACCGGGCGTCGTGCGGGTGTACTCCCAGGGCGGCAAACAGAGGCTCATGGGTTTCCACGAGGTCAATGACCCGCGAGGCAGAGGAGAGATCTTTTCCAATGCAGCCTATGGTGAGGATGCGGGTAACACCGACAACCTCCGCTCTTTGGAGAACCTCTTTCAAGTCAGACTGAAAATCAGAGGAATCGAGATGGGCATGCGAATCGACGAACATTATCTCAGGCGCGAACCAACCTCGACTGGTTCGATGAAGGTAGCCAGAACAGGCGTGCCCCCCTCCGATGCCGCCACAATCATTCCGTTCGATTCAATTCCCATAAGTTTTGTGGGTTTCAGATTGGCCACAACGACTACCAGACGTCCCGGGAGATCCTCCGGCGGGTATTCCCTGGCAATACCCGCCACAACCTGACGAGTTTCTGTGCCGATGTCCACCTGGAGCTTGACGAGCTTCTCGGACTTGGCCACGCGTTCGGCCGAAATAACCTTGCCCACCCTCATTTCGACCCTGGTAAAATCATCGATTGCAATTCTTTCGCTATCCTGGCTCATCTCGTTTGATCCCTCCGCCCGCACCGGTTCCCCCTGTGCTTGCTGTTTTCGAGCCTCAAGGCGACCCAGGAACTCCTTAGGATTGAGCCGGGGATAGACGGCCTCTACCGCTCCAATTTGTGTACCCGGCTTCAGACCTCCCCAGCCCAAGCCGGAGATGCTCTGGGCATCCGGAGATGCGGAAACTCCCAACTGCTCAAGAATGGAAGCCGCCCCGTCCGGAATGACCGGGCTCAACAGGACCGCAATGATGCGCAGCGCCTCGGCCGAGTTGTACAGAACCGCATCGAGCTGCGGTTTCTTAGCCGAGTCCTGTGCCATTGCCCATGGCTCGTTGACGACAATGTACTTGTTGACGGCCGAAACCAGCTCCCATACAGGGTCCAGGGCCTTGTTGATTTCATAGCGCTCAAAGTTTTTCCGATAGGCCTCGATCGTCCTCGCACTACGGTCCCTTAGTGTAGTACTACCCAGTTCCAAAAATACTTCCCTCCCCTCAAGATGGCCACCCTCCGGCATCCTCCCGCCACAATAGTTGTCGATCATCTTGAGCGTCCGGCTTGCCAGGTTGCCGAGATCATTCGCCAGATCGCTGTTGATCCGGGACAGTAAACCCTGGTAAGAGAAATTCCCGTCTGCTCCGATGGGCAGCTCACGCAATAGGAAATAGCGGACATAGTCGGGTCTAAGCTGCTCTATGAGTTCTTCAGCAGTAATGAAATTCCCGCGCGATTTCGACATCTTCTCCCCTTCCACGGTCCACCACCCGTGAACCAGGAGTTGGCGGGGCGGCTCCATACCCGCCGCTAACAGAAACGCGGGCCAGTATACGGCGTGAAAACGCAGGATGTCCTTGCCAATCAGCTGCACGTCCGCCGGCCAGAAATTCCCAAACTCCTCCACTTGACTCCCGTAACCTACTCCAGACAAGTAACCGCTCAGGGCATCAAACCAGACATAGAAAATGTGCTGCTCGTCCTCCGGAATCGGAATCCCCCAGCGGAAGGAGGTCCGGCTGATGCTGAGATCTTTCAAACCTCCCTTTACAAAACTGATGATTTCGTTCATGCGCGTAGTGGGGATCACAAAGTCCGGGTGTTTCTCATAGAGGTCCAAAAGCTTCTGCTGGAAGGCAGACAGCCTGAAAAAGTAACTGTCTTCCGTCATGAACTCGGTGGGCCGGCCACAATCGGGGCAGGTCCGTTCCCCCTCCGGAACATAGGCCTCACAGCGGACACAGTAGTAGCCGCTGTACTGACCCTGGTAGATGAACCCTTGACGGTTGATTTCCCGAAAAATATCCGCGACAGCACGGTAGTGCCTTTCTTCGGTGGTGCGGATGAACCGGTCGTACCTCAGGCCCAACTTTCTCCACGCTTCCTTAAAGGCAGCGGCATTGATATCGGCCAGCTTCTTCGGCGTTATTCCCCTCCGGCGCGCAGCACGTTCGATGTTGAGACCATGCTCGTCCGTTCCCGTCAACAGACACACTTCCTCTCCACACATGCGCTTATAGCGAGCAATCGCGTCGGCGATCACCGTGGTATAGGTGTGCCCCACGTGGGGAACCCCATTGATGTAGTAAAGCGGAGTGGTGATGTAGAACTTTTTACCCATGCGGCAGGTCGATGATGCGTTCCAGCACTTTCTGTCGGATCACCTTCAAGGGCAGGTTCTCCTTCTCTGCAAGGGATTTCAAATCTTCATATTCCGGCAAGATGTTGACCACGCGTCCCCGAAAACGACCGATTTTGACCCGTACTGGCCCATACCCGGTTTCGATTTTCTTGATCTCCCGGTTGAGGATCCATCGTCTCCACGAACTCTGGCGAATCCCGAGTGTGGTGGTCTCCTGGAAGACCAATTCCGCCATTCTCGCTTGATCCTCTGGACGACACAGCAGCGACAGCAACACCCCGGGACGGTTCTTCTTCATATGAACAGGGATATAGTAAACATCCAAGGCACCCTTCTTGAGCGCGACCTCGAGGAAGTGGCCAAACAGCTGGGCGTCCATGTCATCGATGTTCGCTTGGAGAAGAACCGCCTCATCTTCTTCCAATCCTTCGGGGGGAGACCAGGTCGGGTTCGGCCCAGCATCGGCCTCAATAGGCTGTCCTAAAAACAATCTTAGCATATTGGGGATTCCTGGAAATTCTCGGTCTCCTGCACCAAAGCCGGTTCTGCTAAAGCGGAAGGTGGGGAAATGGGTACTTCTCTCTGCCAGGGTTGTCACGATGGCAGCACCGGTTGGCGTGGTCAGTTCGCCTTCAGTCTTCCCCAAAACCACGGGGAAACCCTTGACAAGCTCTGCTGTGGCCGGCGCGGGAACCGGCCAGGTTCCGTGCGAAAACGTCACCGTGCCGCCTCCAAGATTCAGCGGAGCTGTGTAGAAACGATCAACGTGAAAATGCTGAAACCCAATGCAGGCCCCGACGATGTCGACAATCGCATCCACCGCACCCACTTCGTGGAAGTGAACCTGCTCCAGAGGACATGCATGGACCCTCGCCTCCGCTTCCCCCAAAGAGCGGAAGACGGCCACAGCCTTCTCCCTGATCTCGGAGTCCAAAGTGCTCGTTTTGATGATCCGCGAGATCTCTTCCAAGCGCCGTCCATGTGCGCTGCGATCAACCCCATGGAGAACATCTACCCGGAGATTGGTTCCGCACAGGCCCTGGCGTTCTACGCTATTGCAGCGAATCTCGAAGTGTTCCAACTCAAGCTTCGCCAACTCCCTCCTCAGGTGGTCAAGCGGGAGGCCCAAATCAACCAGCGCACCGAGAATCATGTCTCCGCTAACGCCGTTGAATGGGTCAAAGTAAAGGAGCTTTCCCATAGAAACCGGTTCACACGATTGACGCCACAGATCAAACCCAGTTCCTGCCTGATGTGTCTCCTGGTAACTGTAACACACCATCGTTCCGGATGATTCCACGATTCCACCAGCACATCATCCGCTGCAGGATCGCTCCCATGAGGACCCTCTTCAACGACTTTCATTCCTATCTCTGACCTGGCCATTTTGCTTTTGCTATCATAGCCTTGTGCTCCTTCGACGAATTCGGGACATCGAAAAACACCTGCTGGATTTCATCAGTCAGCAATTCCAGATCAAGCTGGAGAAACTAACTGTTGAAATTCCGCCTCAGGTGGAATTTGGAGATCTAGCCCTTCCCTTCCCTTTTGAGTTGGCAAAGTTGCTAGGAAAGGCACCTCGTCAAATTGCGGAGGAGGTGGTAGAGGAAACCCGGACCGCTCTTCCAGTCCGAGTGGAACGCATGGAAGCAGGTGGTGCCGGCTATGTGAACGTCTTCTTCAAGCGTGCCCCTTTCTTCGAAGAACTGAGCCTGTGGGTACATGCTCCCCTACCTCCACCCAGCGGAAGTAAGGTTATTGTCGAACATACCAATATCAATCCCAACAAGGCAGCTCACATTGGCCATCTCAGAAACGCTGCTTTGGGAGACACGTTTGTGCGGATCCTGCGCGCCGACGGTCGAAGAGTTGAGGTTCACAACTATATTGATAACACCGGAGTACAGGTGGCTGATGTGGTGGTAGGCCTCCGCTACCTACGCAAGCTGACACCGGATCAGGTCAGGACAATTGAGGACTCGTTTGACTATTATTGCTGGGACTTATACGCAGAAGTTTCCGACTGGTATAAGCAGGACGAGTCCCGCCTTCGACATCGTTACCAAACCCTAGCGGAAATCGAGAAGGGAGAAGGCGACTCCAGCACCCTGGCTGAGTACCTATCCATGCGCATTGTACGTGCTCACCTCGACACAATGAAGCGTATCAGCGTTCGGTATGATCTTCTTCCCCGTGAAAGCGAGATTCTCCGTTTGAAGTTCTGGGAAGAAGCATTTGAGCTGCTTCAAAAGCGCAACGCCCTTCACTACGTGGAAGAAGGACCCAATCGAGGATGCTGGGTGATGCGGCTTTCCCATGAGTCGGGAACCGAGGAGAGTGATCAAGAAGCTGACGAAAAAATCATTGTTCGCAGCAATGGCACCGTCACCTACGTGGGAAAGGACATTGCCTATCAGCTCTGGAAGTTTGGGCTATTGGGAAAGAACTTTCATTACGATCGGTTTTACGAGTATGAGGACGGCACCACCGCCTGGATCAGCACAGCACATCTCTCTCCCCAATCCGATATGGATGCTGGGAGAGAACCAGATTTTGGTCGAGGGGAAGAGGTTTATAACGTGATCGATGTCCGACAGTCCTACCTGCAGCGGGTCGTGGTGGAAGGGTTACGAAGCCTTGGTTTTGAGGAGCAGGCGGATCGGTCGGTACACTTTGCATACGAGATGGTGGCCCTTTCTCCTGCCTGCTGCAAGGAGTTAGGCATCGAACTGTCCTCGGAGGAGCAAAAAAAGCCTTTTGTTGAGGTCTCAGGGCGCAGGGGACTCGGTGTGAAGGCGGACGATCTGATCAACAAGCTGGTAGAAAAATTACGTCAGGAGGTAGATGGGCGCCAGCAGGATCTACCTTTGGAGAAACGAATTTTCATCGCCCATCAGATCGCTGTGGGAGCGCTACGTTATTTTCTCCTCAAATACGCACGTCACTCTGTTATTGCTTTCGATTTCGCAGAAGCCCTAAGTTTCGAGGGGGAAACCGGACCTTATTTGCAGTACTCTGTGGTACGAGCCAATAACATCTTCCGCAAGCTCGAGGCCGAACCTACTTCAGAGAACGCCGACGGACAAAGCCTTTGGCGGCACAGGGAAAGAATCGACAAGCTACTTGGCGACAATGAAATTTGGAGCATCCTCCTCCAGACAGCTCGTATCGAGGATATCGTGAGACAATCAGTAGAGACGATGGAAGTGTCTTATCTAGCGAAACATGCCTTTACCCTGGCACAACGATTCAATCTTTTCTATCATAATTACCATATCTTGTCCGAGAAGGATCGCTTGAAGAAGAACTTCTATCTTGCTGTAGCTGACACAGCGCGCCAGGGACTGCTCAGGACATTGGATTTACTCGGGATTGAAGTTCCCGAAAAAATGTGATGAAGCGACTCTGTCTTGCTCTGCTTCTTTTTAACGGGCTATGGGGTCACACTTTTCCCCAGCCCTTTGAGCCCGACTTAGACCCTCCTCTGAAAGACCTCTTGTCCCCTTCGGAATTTCGCGAGTACGTGACGAAGTCACGCTACCGTGACCGCATGGACCTCTTCAGGGAAGTCATCGAGCGCCGCCAAGCAAGCCTTCATCAATTGGTGACCACGTCCCGGACAGAGGGGACGCTGAAACTTCTGAGGGGGCTCCGCGCTCTTTCTCAGTACATCATCCAGGAAACATCCGAGTCGACCCATCCCAAAGATATGCGCTCCAATCAGGTGAGAAAACTGGAAATCAGCATCCGCAATCTGATTGAGGCAGTCGATGGTTTCAAACAAATGGTCTTATTTCGTTATCAACTGAAGTTTGAGGCAGCCTCCCAGGCATTGCAGATTTCCCGCAGCCGGCTTCTCGTGCAGATTTTTGGAGAGGCCATGGCTTCACGGTCGCAACAAAGTGAACGACGCGCCCGCCTTGAGATGGTGGGAATCCTGAACGGATTCTTTCGGCCAGCACTATCGGCAAGGTCCGGGAATCCCCCTTCGGGACCTATGGATGACCGCTTCACCGAGAAAGAACTCGAGGTGATCCGGGCCAATTTGAAGCTCGTGAAACGGGTGGATTCCTTCCTGAAAATTGCTGAAGCTCGACTCAAAGAAGTCCACCGCCGGCTAGAAAAAGAGGAGTGGAAGGAAAAGGAAGAAAACCCGCTGGAGTTCCACACCTTTCACGACCTGATCCATGCCTACGAGCGAGCTATTGACTCGACGATGACATACATCGATGAAAACGCCGCGTACCAAACGGCCGAGCAAAGAGACATCAAAAAATCGCTCAAGAAGCTGAACAAGAAGATCCTCGAGTTCATCCCACAGCTTGCGCCCCTGAAGGAGCGAGCCAACCAGCTCCAGGATGAAGAGCTTTACTACGCAGTCGCCAAGGCCGAGGAGACGTCTACAATTGCTAAAGAGGGCTCGGAACTAGCCTCGAGTTCGGAGTAAACCCTGACGCTCGTAGAAGCCGTAACCAGGGCCCGGATTATGCATAAACTGTCCATTGTCTCGGCGAAACCGCGGATACCACAGACGAGAACGGATTGACGCGGATGAATATCTACAAACATCCGTGAGGATCCGCCGATCCGCGGACTGAGCGGGCGATCAGCGCATGCCCCGAATTGTTGCCCTTTCCACGGCCGTCCCTCCACACAGTTTCCTGCAGCGGAACTTGCGTGAGCTGACCCATCTCCATTTCTCGATGGAACTCGAGGAAATCGAGCGACTCATTTCGGTATTCGACCACGTTCAGGTTCAACGCAGATTCTTCAGCGTGCCGCTACAATGGTTCGCCCAGGAGCACACCTTTTCGGAAAAGAACAGCGAATATATACGATGGGCCGAGCAGTTAAGTGTTCAGGCCATCGAAGACTGTTTGGCACAGGCAAAGATCAATCCCGAACAGATCGACCATCTTCTCTTCGTTTCCACGAGCGGGATGGCCACTCCCAGCATTGACGCCCGCCTGGTCAATCAGTTGAGACTGGGTGCACACGTCAAGCGCACTCCAATCTTCGGGCTGGGATGCGCGGGCGGGGCGGCAGGACTCTCGCGCTGCCTGGATCTGGCAAGAGCATATCCTGGTCAAAGAATTCTCTTGGTTTCGGTGGAATTGTCCTCCCTGACTTTCCAGCGAAATGATTTCAGGAAGAGCAACTTGGTAGCCTGCGCGCTTTTCGCCGACGGAGCGGCAGCAGTTCTGGTTTGCGGCGACGCCTGCCCCGACGAAGGAATCGATATAATCGACACGCAGAGTACCCTTTTCCCAAACACCCTTCATCTCATGGGATGGGAGTTTGGCGAACTCGGACTCAGTGTCGTTTTCTCTCGAAGGATCCCTCAGATGATCAGCAGGCACATCCGAGGCAGTATCGCCTCCCTGTTGAAACGCAATCGAATTCTGACAAAGGATCTCACTCACTACATCATCCATCCCGGAGGCGCCAGGATCCTAGACGCCTTCCAGGACGCACTACAGCTCAAGTCGGACGTGCTTCAACACAGTCGCAGCGTCTTGCGAAACTACGGAAACATGTCCGCGCCCACGGTGTTGTTTATCTTGGCTCGTCTTCTGAAAGAAGGCTCACCGAAAAAAGGAGACTACGGGCTTTTGGCAGCCTTTGGCCCCGGATTCAGCTCCGAGTTACTGCTCTTGAAGTGGTAGCTCCTTCTTACACCTCTGACTTTCTTTCAGTAAAGGCACTACTTCCTGTCTCAACCAGCTGATTCCCGCCCCTCCCCAGGCGCTGGTTTTGGCAATTTCCGGGAACGTTCGCTCGTCTACGCCTCCCAGCGCGAAGACAGGTATATAGAGCATCTGAGCCGTCTCCCGAAGAGCTGCCAAGCCTAGCGGCTGGATGCTTGCTTCCTTGGAAATCGGCTCAAATATTGGGCCAAGCAATACGTAGTCGGCTCCTTCCCTCTCCGCTGCTGCCGCTTCCCGCCCTGAATGGGCTGATTTGCCAAGAATAAACTCCTCTGTGGCAAATCGTTTCCGAGCATCCAGCGCTTCACCCAAGCACTGTGTTGAGGTCAAATGGCTGCCATCGGCGGCTTCCCGCAAAGCCAATTCCACAAAAGAGTTGACCAGGAAAAGCTTGCCTGTGCGGCGAGCCAGCTCCACTCCACGCCGTATCAGCCGGCGATTGGTCTTCATGTCCAGATCTTTTTCCCGCCACTGCAAGACGTGGGCCCGGGTCTGGAAGAGCAGTTCCAAGTAATCGAGCGGATCGAGATCGGGGAAAGCACCCCGATCGGAGATACCATAAAAGAGGGGAGTCTGCAGGTTATGTTTTTCTAAAATAGTGGCGAAAGTGAGCAAGCTCCCACACACCCAGGATCAGATTTGCGGCTCCTAAGCCGGAGACAGCCCCTCGAAAAAAGTTGTCGAGAACAATCAATCTCAGATAGGGGTAGTACGACAACAGGAAATTCTTCTCCCAGAGCCGCAGCCAGGGAAGGACCAAAAGAAATATCCCGATTTCAAAACAGTAGAGGACATAGACGCAAAAGAGAACTTTGTTAACCATTCACCGGTTGGTCCCGCAGCGCAGCGCAGCGCCTTCGCCATGACATCGGAACGGAGGACTGGATCCTACCTGTCCTGACTATTTTTGAGTTGATCGCCTTACCTCTTTAATTCGAGCCGCCTTACCCTTTCGCTCACGCAAATAGTAAAGCTTTGCCCGACGCACGCGACCTTCTCTTACCCGTTCGATGCTCTCAATCATAGGTGAGTGCAGTGGGAAGATCCGTTCCACTCCGTATCCAAAAGAAACCTTGCGTACGGTAAAGGAAGAACGCAGTCCCTTCTTTCTCACGCTAATCACAACGCCCTCAAACACCTGAATGCGAAACTTGTTTCCTTCCCGAATCTTGACGTTGACTCTCACGGTGTCTCCGGGCGAAAAAACCGCAATTTCTCTGATGTACTTTTTCTCGACCCTATCAACCAGGTTCATGGCTTGCCTTCCTTGAGAGAGAGGCGAAGAAGGATCACAAACACCAGGTGTCCTAGATCGTGTCCTTCATCCTCTCCATTAGATCCGGCCTTCGTTCCCGAGTCCGTTCCAATGACTGTCGCTCTCTCCAGCTCCGTATTTTTTGATGGTTGCCATCCAGGAGAACTTTTGGAACCTTCCACGATCGGAACTCTGCCGGTCTTGTATATTGCGGGTAATCCAAAAGCCCGTCCATAAACGACTCCGCTAAAACCGAGTCTCCTTTACCAACCACTCCAGGAATCAATCGAGATACCGCATCTACGATCAGCAGAGCGGCAAATTCACCCCCCGAGAGGACGAAATCCCCGACTGATATCTCCTCATCGGTCAGGTAATCCGCAACACGTTGGTCCACTCCTTCATAGCGACCACAGATGAGAACCAACTGTTTTCTTAAGCTAAGCTCTTTCGCCTTCAGCTGATCGAAGCGTTTTCCCTGGGGCGTGAGCAGGACCACGTGAGCGGGAAACTCAGACTCTTGCCGACACCGCTCTACCGCCTTAAAGATGGGTTCCAGCTTCATCACCATCCCCTCTCCACCCCCATAGGGACGATCATCCACGGTTCGATGCTTGTCTCGGGTGAATCTTCGCAAATCAATCACTTCAATTTCTGCCAGACTCTTTTTCCGAGCCTGTCCGATCATCCCAACATCAAAAGCCGGACCGAAAAGTTCGGGAAAGATGGTGACAACTTGAATCAACATACAGTCAGACACTGGCGCTCCGACCTAAAGTGTATCCAACCCGGATCATGCACAAACTGTCGACATCCAGGCTCCTAGGCACCGGTGCACTTCCGCCCTCCTCTTCTCCTCCCCTTTCCTCGTTTCCCTTCCTGGGAAGCAAGTTCCACAAGTCCGGGGGGAAGCTTGACCTGGATGAGCTTCTGCTGGACATCGATGCGGGTGATCATTTTCTGAACAAGCGGCACCATTAACTCTTGCCCTTTCTCACCCACAATCACCAGGTTAGACATCTCTGCTCCCATCCTCAGAATTCGGAACACCTTTCCTAGTAGCTCTTCCCCTTCCAGAACCCGGCAACCGATGAGGTCCGAGTCGTAATAGCTACCCTCGGGGAGTGATACACGCTGATCTTCGGGTATCTGAACCTCTCCGCCTACCAACTCCTGGACGGCGTCAGGCAGGTCACGATCTCGAAACTTTAGAATGATTCTTTCCTGGTGAAACCAATACCGTTCCAGATCCTCCCAATACTGATTCTCTGAACAGAGAATGCGGACTTGGCCTACAGAAGCAAAACGTTCGGGGAAATCGGTCAGTAACTCAGCGGAAACTTCACCTCGGATTCCACGCGTTTTAACAATCCGGGCGATACCGACAAAATGCTCCAACTACTCCAAGATCTCCAGGACGAACCGTTTTCGAAGCTTCATCCCTGCCGCGCCCAGCAGCGTACGAATGGCGCGGGCTGTTCGTCCCTGCTTGCCAATCACCTTACCCAGATCAGATTGAGCTACTCTCACCTCGAGAACAGTAGTTTGTTCGCCTTCCACTTCGGTCACCACGACTTGCTCAGAATTGTCTACCAAAGCCTTCGCGATCATTTCGACCAGCTCTTTCATAATTCCTCCTGTGAAATTGAGCGCTCCAATCTCAACCCAAACCAACCCAATCGGGCCTCACGCCTGACTTGCGTATCCGCATAAGAATTATTGCTGCTGGCTGACCTTAGAAATCAACACTTTGACCGTGTCTGAAGGCTGGGCACCCTGTTTCACCCAGTGCTGTATACGGTTCAATTTCAGGTGTAGTCGCACTGGTTTCAGGGCGGGATTATAATACCCCACAATTTCCAAAAATCGCCCATCCCGCGGACTACTCTTCTCTGCAACGACCACCCGATAATGGGGGTCTTTTTTCGCTCCGTGACGACTCAATCGGATTCTCAGCAAAAGCTCACTCCCAATCACATTCTAGCAAAGAGCTCCTAGAACGGGAAGTTTAATTTGGGTAACTTCTTGTGGAAAAATCCTTTACTGACCTGCTTCATCACGCGTCGAGCCTGCAGGTACTGTTTGATTAACCGATTGACCTTGGAAACCGGCTGGCCACTCCCGAGGGCAATCCTCTTGCGCCTTGAACCAGTGAGGATCTTGTAGTTGTTTCGCTCCCGGGGAGTCATCGAGTTGATGATCGCTTCCAGGTGAAGCAGCTCTTTCTCGTCAACTTGAATCTTTCCCGCTCCCTTGAACTGGGGCAGCATCTCCTGGATCTGTTCCAGGGGACCGAGCTTTTGAATCTGGCGAAGCTGATCCCGGAAATCCTCCAGACTGAACTGATCGCGACGCATCCTCTCGAGCATGTCAAGGGCATCTGTTTCCTCCATCGCCTTTTCGGCCTTTTCGACGAGACCCAGCACATCGCCCATGCCCAGTATGCGGCTTGCCATCCGGTCTGGATGAAACACCTCCAGGGCGTGATACTTCTCTCCCACCCCAATGAACTTGATCGATTTTCCGGTGACCTTCACAATCGAAAGTGAGGCTCCACCACGACTATCTCCATCCATTTTGGTCAGAATTACGCCGCTAAGATTCAGCCGCCGGTCAAATTCCGTGGCGGAATTGACGGCGTCCTGGCCAGTCATGGCATCGGTCACCAACAAGATTTCCTGCGGTGGAACCCTGACTCTGATCTGCTCCAATTCATCCATCAAGGCGTTGTCCACGTGAAGACGACCCGCGGTATCAATCAACAGAACATCAAATCCGGCATTCTGACAATTTTTGAACGCCCTGCCCGCAATCTCCGCGGGATCACCGTTACCTTCCTCAAAAACAGGCAGATCGATTGCCTTTCCAATGATGGAAAGCTGTTCGCGCGCGGCAGGGCGATGCACGTCCGTCGAAACCATGAGAGGTCGGTGACCCTTCTTTCTCAGCCACAGGGCCAATTTTCCCGTCGTCGTCGTTTTTCCGGAACCTTGCAGACCGACCAGCAGGATAACGGTGGGCGGAACCTTGGCGAAGGCAAGATCAGCTTCCTTCCCCCCTAAGAGCACGTTTAGCTCGTCCCGGAAGATCTTGACCATGTGCTGGCCTGGAGTGAGACTTCTCAAGACCTCTTGTCCCAGAGCCTTCTCTTGAACCCGGGAAACAAACTCCTTCACTACTTTGAAATGGACGTCTGCCTCCAGAAGCGCGATACGAAGTTCCCGCATAGATTCTTCGATGTGGTGTTGGGAAATTCGCCCCTCGCCCTTGAGGTTCCTGAGAATCTTCTGTAACTTTGCTGACAGGCTCTCTAACATATGTCTGTCAAGAACCAAAAAGAAGCCATTTTAGCGGTCGATTCTCATTAGTGTCAAAAGCGGGGCAGTCCCCAGCTCATCCCTATAAGTGCCCTGTGGAAGGACTGAAGAAGACCTGGAGTTTCCCGGCATCAAGTGTCTATTGCCTCGGCGAAAAGAGCAGAGCTGACCTTACGATGAAAGCGGTCAGCTGGTCCGGAGGTCAGTACCGGTCAGCTTTTTCGGCTGGAGTTCCTAAATTCGAATTCTCAAAACGGTTCTCAGTTGTGGCAGGGAGTACACTAGATGAAATGCCTATGAAGGACGTGATCATCGGAACCGCAGGGCACATTGACCACGGCAAAACAACCCTAATCAAGTCGCTCACGGGTATGGACCCAGACCGGCTGAAGGAAGAGAAACGTCGCGGTATTACCATTGATATTGGCTTCGCCCATATGACACTTGGGCCCTATCGCGTGGGGTTTATCGATGTTCCGGGGCATGAAAAATTCGTTAAGAACATGCTGGCTGGGATCGGGGGCATTCAGTTGGTATTGCTCGTCGTGGCTGCCGATGAATCGGTCATGCCTCAAACGATTGAGCATTTTCATATTTGTCGTCTGCTCGAAATTCCGCGTGGGATCGTAGTGGTGACCAAAAAGAATCTAGTCGAAGAAGAACTTCTTCCACTGCTGAGAGATGAGGTTCGCCAAGTGGCTCGAGGAAGCTTTCTAGAGCGCGCACAAGTGGTGGCAGTAGATAGTCTTTCCGGCGAGGGAGTGGAGAACCTCAAGAGAGTGATGTTCGAGGAGATCGAGCAGATTGAAAGGAGCGTCTCCCCCCAAGTGTTTCGGCTTCCAATTGACCGCGTATTTACCTTAAGGGGCTTCGGGACAGTCGTCACGGGAACTCTCTATGCTGGGGAACTGCGGAAAGAGCAGAATATTGCAGTCTATCCTTCAGGCAAAGAAGGAAAGGTGCGCGGGATAGAGATCTTCAATCAGAAAAGTGAGCTGGCTCGAGCGGGTCAGCGAACGGCCCTCGACCTTACTGGACTGGAAAAATCCGACCTGGAGCGAGGAATGACCCTGTCGAGGCCTGAAACGTTTGCTCCCTCCTACATGTTCGACGCGATCGTTCATTTACTTGATACTGCCCCTTCACCGTTAAAACACCGCAGTCCCATTCGCTTCCATCACGGCAGTGGAGAACTGCTAGGAAGATGCTATCTCTTAGAAAGTGAGAAACTTCAACCCGGCCAATCGGCCCTGGCGCAGCTACGCTTGGACAGCCAGTCCGTGTGCTGTCCGAAGGATCGATTTATCCTGCGACGTTACTCTCCGGTGACCACCATCGGTGGGGGCATCATCCTCGACAACGCACCTTCTAAACACTCCAAGAAGGACCTATCACATCGACTCCCAGAGTTGCAGAAGCTGCGATCAGCATATCAGGGAGGGAAACCTGAGCTGGATCATCTCTTCGTAGAGTATTTTATTCAATCCAAAGGTCCATCCGGACTGGATTTGCCTGAGTTGGTCTCGCGCACCGGTTTTCCAAAAGACTACTTGCTCAGCATCTTGGAAAACCTGGAAAGTGTGGTGGTTGTTCCCCAGGATCCGGCCCTGGCGGTTTCTAAAAAGAGGGTTCATGAGTCCGAACAGGCCATCCTTCAGTTTCTGGCTAACTTTCACTCTAAGAATCCCTTGGCGTCCGGGGTTCCCAAGGAAGAGCTCAGAAAGAGATTCTGCCGGTGTGTCGCCAGCAGCTACTTCCAGTTTGTGATGGAGGCCCTGGAGAAGGCGAAAAAAGTGCAGACGCATGGAGGCACTGTTTCGTTTTATGAGAGGCAGGCGCAACTGGGGCCAGAACAGCTCAAGATGCGTCAACAGATCCTCGACGCCGTGGACAGGAACGCGCTACAACCACCCTCACCGGAGAAACTGTTCAGGGAGCTTCCCTATCAACCAGAAGAGATTCAGGATGTCTACTATTTCTTGATCGAACATGGAGAATTGGTCCGGGTGAGCGGGGATCTCGTGCTTTCGGCACGCCAAATTAGTTTCCTCAAGGCTCAGGTAAAGGAATTTTTTCCCAGCGGCCAGGCCTTTACGGTTCCAGAATTCAAGGATCTGTTCCACATTAGTCGAAAATACGCAATCCCCTATTTGGAATTCCTGGATCGGGAAAAGATAACGCTCCGGTTGGGAGACAAACGCGTGGTTCGCTGACCTGAAACTTAACCGGGCTTGGCCAAGTTTCTTCCTGAATGATCCAGCGCTGCCGGTGGCGGAACTAGCCTGCATTTCTCATCACCTCTCTACTGCATCGGCGTCGCCTTCACCTGAGCGAAGTGAAGAAATGATCCGTTCTGACTGCGTTGCGTTTCTTCGGCCTCCTCGACGTACTGCACGAGTACGCCTGCGGGGGCCTCGGTCGCGCGCCTTGTCAGACCGGCCCTTCCGCCGTTTCGCCACGAGCCGTGATGAGAAATGCAGGCTAGGAGCCTGTCCGAGTAATCCGAATATCGACGGGGTGATTGTCTACGATAGTAGGCGATATGGGCAAGAAATTTCGAGAATGGAACGTAGAGCAGAGGTGGCTTTTACCGGCGTCGATTTTGGATTTCGTGGCGGAAGGACACCTGGCGCATTTCGTCCGGGATACGGTGAGAGGATCGCTGGATTTAAGTGAGATCCTGGGGGAATACGAAGAAGAGCGAGGCTACCCGCCTTATCATCCGGTGATGATGACAGCGTTGTTGCTGTATGGGTACTTGCCGGGGAGTGTATTCGTCGCGCAAGCTGGCGAAAGGTTGCGAAGAGCGAGTGGACTTCATGGCAGTAACGGGGATGCAGAAGCCGGACTTTCGAACCATAAGTGATTTTCGCAAGCGGCACCTGAAGGCGTTATCGGCACTTTTCGGACAAGTGCTGGGATTGTGTCAGAAGGCGGGTTTGGTGAAGCTGGGGCATGTGGCCTTGGATGGGACGAAAGTGCGAGCCAATGCCAGTAAGCACAAGGCGATGAGCTATCGGCGGATGAAAGCAGCGGAGATCGATTATCAAGCGGTGGTGGAGGAGTGGTTTCGAGAGGCAGAGGCGATTGATGCAGCTGAGGATGAGGAGTATGGAGCGGATCGACGAGGGGATGAATTGCCGGAGTGGGTCAAGGATAAAAAGAAGCGGTTGGAGAAGATCCGAGAAGCGAAGGCAGCGTTAGAAGCAGAAGCTCGAGAGAAGGCAGTGGCTGAGGAGAAGAAAGAATGCAAACCCAAGTATCGAGGAGGTCGTAAAAGGAGGTATCCAAGAGGAGTGCCGAGAGCGCAGGCGCAGCAGAATTTTACCGACCCGGAGAGTCGGATTATGAAGACATCGGAAGGTTTTCAGCAGTGCTATAACGCACAAGCTGCTGTGGATGCCGACAGCCAGGTGATCGTGGCCCAAGGGCTGACGAATGCGGCCACGGATCGTCACCAACTCATCCCTCTGGTGGATGAAATACGACGCCAAACGGGCCGAGATCCCATGGAGATCTCAGCCGACACCGATTACTGCTGGGAAGAGCCTTTGGCAGAGTTGCAAAGGCGAAAGATTCGAGGATATGTTGCCACGGGCAAGGTCAAACACAGTGAAACGGCTCTCCAGCCGCGCATGAAGATCCGGAAGAACGCTGCCTTAGAACAGATGCATCAAAGATTGAAGCGAGCCGGGCGTCGCAGTCGCTACCGGTTACGCAAGCAGACGGTCGAGCCGGTCTTTGGCCAAATCAAATCCGCCCGGGGTTTCCGCCAATTTCTGCTGCGCAGCCTGGAAAAGGTGCAAACCGAGTGGAGTATGCTCTGCACCGCTCACAATCTCTTGAAGTTGGCAACGGCAAACCGCTAAGAGTTGCCCGGGGTGAGTTCAGGCTCAGACACAAGGAGTTGGAAGTAGGAGCGTTAATCGCTAATAACCCGAAAACCGTTACTCGGACAGGCTCCTAGGCTACTTCCACCTCCATTGGTCAATGGTCAATGGTAGTGGAGGGAGGCTGCCCCAAACTCAGTTGAAAGTGAAGGGCGGTTCAGGTTGAGCACGATCTTAAGCCACCTTTCGTTTGGCGTCCATAGAACCGGCTTTGATCATATGGCCTTTGTAAAAGCGAGTGAGATTGATCAGGATCCCCTGCCGTACATGTTCTCGAAATTGGCTAGCTGATAGTGGTGTATCGTTGGCGCTCGGGATGAGTTCGGCTTGATAGGAGCGGCGATACCATCCCAAATTGGTCACCGTGTCAGCAGACCAAGTGTGCTGCCAAGTCACTGACTCATTATTGTCCCGCAGCTCCTGCCGCTGGCGTTGACCCTCTATTTCTTGTTCAAACTGAGATTACCCTGGCCATGACCCATCGTGTGGGGCTTAGGGGAATCGGGAACACGATTCATCCCTATCCCACGCAGGCAGAAGCGATTCGGAAGTTGGGCGACCAGTACAACCGGACGCCCCTGACACCATTCGTCAAGTTGCTTTTCAAGAAATGGCTGGCGTGGTCCCGCTGAGAATTGGTGAGGGTCGGAAACCGGCAGCAAAGCGCGGAAGCAATTTAGGATTTAAAGCTTTAAATCGACATTCCTCATATCAACTTCGGAAGGACCTTTTCCAGTCTCCCCAGTGAATGACCACAACTTATCAGACCGCCAACCTTGCCTCAAGTGGTCTTTGGTCCTCTGTCCATCAAAAGCGCCTCTGATCCCTCGGTTTTCCAGGTGGCTTTTGGTCAAAGACCTGATCAATAGAGACACCTCCAGCGGTTCAATCAGAAACCCTCGGCGCTAGGCTGTCATCCATCTCAATCGATCAATCCGAGACAACAGCCCGGCCCATATATCCTTGCTTACCGCTACCTCCGCCATCTGAAACGTGACGATCCGGCTATGGCGGATCACCTTCGCTCCGATCTTGATCAGTTTGGTCAACAGGCTGCGAAGGGACCAATGTTTGATTTTTCTGGGAAGGACCAGCCGCCGTAGAAAATTGCCCAGGTTGCAGGCCAAGACAAACAGAGCCAACCTCACCTGATTCGGGACAAAGCGCTGGCAGGACAGGCGAGTCCGGTGCAACGCATACTTGCCTTCCTTGATCCACTGCTCGGCTGTGCCACGACCGTTATAGAAGTGAACCACCCCTGAGGCTTGTGCGCTCATATTGGTGACGATGAAACCCACCCTCGGAAAGAGTTCTCCGCGATGCCACTCGGCCTTGGCAATCACCCGGCGAGGCCGGTCCCAACTGGCGGCTTGATATTGGAAATCGGCAAACCAAACGATAGGCTTTCGGGGCGGACGGCCCACAGGCCGGGTAAGCAGGTGTTCAATCTCCGCCTGAAGCACCTCGTTGGCAGGAAGCCGGATGGCATACAAAAAGCCCTTCTCCTCCAAGTATTCATAAACGTCCGGCTTGGCAAAGGCAGCATCCCCACGAAAGTATTTGCGGACTGTTTTCTTCTCGTAGCGAGCCACGATTGGTTCCAGCATCTCCTTCCAACCATCCGCGCTGTGAACATTGCCGGGCCGAAGCATTGCACCTTCGCAATCTCCGAACTGGTTGAAACAAAACAGGGGATGGTAGCAAGTACATCGGAAATGGCCGTTGTAGGCAGAGGCTTCCTGCTCGCCATGGACAGGACTGGCTGAGCTGTCCATATCCAGAATGATGCGTCGATGAGTTGTTTTCTCCAGCGCTCTTTCTACCCATCGGCCATTAACTTCCGAAAGGGCTTTGAGGTTCCCTGGACGGACAGCATCTCGGTCTCAAATCGACCCATGGTGTTGGCGCTGGCGGCCTTCTTCTTGTCCATCTTCTTCCCGGTGATCCTCCGCATAGTCGGATCCACCGATAGACGATGGGCATCGTTGACATCTTCATAGCCAGCCAGTCGACTCGTATACCGATTGGCGCAGCAACGACGCCAGGTCGTGCTGGATGTTACGCCCTGTCCGCGAATCGCGAAAAACAGAGGGAACACTATCGAATAACACCAACGCTTCGTCCAAATCACGATAGGCGAGAAGCCCAGCATCCGAGGTGACCTTAGCCCCATGAAATTCAAGCCTCAAACTGCCATCAAAACCGGCCTTCAAACCTTCACCCTTTGGGTCAGCCATTTCTTGCTCCCTTTATGCTCTATATCTACTTTGATTATAGTAGTTTACATCGATTAAGGCAAGCAATTTTGGTGTCCTATATGGTGAATGGGGGTAGAAACCTCGTCTCTGAGTTTGGCTTTCAGCATCCAGAGGTCCTGGTAGCCCTGGATGCGCCGGAAGTTCTTCTCCGTCTCCAGGAAGGATGAGGCGGCCCAGCGCAGCACCATCTGGCTATCTTTCCAGCGGCTCACTCGACGGGTCCGCATCCTCACGCCAGAGTGAGGGCTTTCAATCAGGTTGGTGCTGGCCAGACACAAGCGCAGGGAGGAAGACAACTCGAGTCGATTGATGGTGAAGGTCTCTTCCAGACCTTCTCGCAGGCTAGCTGCCGCATCGGGATGCAGCCCTTCGAGCCACTCCGCCTGCTTTCTGAGCCGAACCCTCCCTTCTTCCCAGGGCAGCCGATAAGCAGCCTGCATCACTGACTTGACTTGCTCGGCCAGATCGTCCGGCAATCGATCGCACACGTTGCGAATCTTATGACGACGACATCTCTGCACCGGACTGCCCTTGCCAAAGACCTTGTCAATGGCACATCGCAGGGCCCTGGAGCCGTCAATCACAAACAGATAGCGTCGCCCGGAATCCAGGCCTCGCTCCACCAGGTCTTCCAGCAAGGAGGTAGCGGTGGCGGCGTTTTCACTGGCCCCTTCCCGCAGCCCCAGCACGTGCTTTTGGCCCTCCGAGTCCACGCCGGCGGCACAGATCACGTGGTGCTCGCCAAAGACCAGGCCGTCGATGTAGATGATCAGAAACTCAACGTCATCAAAGTGTCGCTCGGCCAGCTGCTCCAGCTGCTGGCCGCTCTGCTCAATGAACTGACGGCTCACGGACGATTTGCTGACTCCCACCGTGTCGGCCATCTGGGGGATCACGCGGCTGTAGTGGCGCGTGGAAACGTTGCACATCAAGATCTCAGCATGCGGCTGCCCAGCTCCCCGTTACGGTTGATCGCCTCATAGGCGGGGATCTCCACCTCCCCGCCTCGACCTTGGCCTTTCTTGCGCAGCCGTGGCTTTCGAACCCGCACTTGCCGCTCCGAAAGTCTGACTCGCCCTGGCTGAGTGCCGTACCAAACGACCTGCTTGCCTGGGCGCCCTTGTTGCTTTTCGCCGGCGACACTTCGGGCAGAAAGCTGCAAGACCGCTTCCATGCTCGCTCGCCCCAGGATGTCGATCAACTCGTCAATGGCCATCCGGGAGGCTTCGATCAGCTCCACCATCGGGAGCAACAGTTGCCCGTTCTGGGCCAGATAATCAGCCAGCCCCTGACTGTTCTTCCGGGTGACAATTCGATATGATTTCTTCATGGCGGTTCCTCCTTAAAAGGTTGTTGACCAACCCGATTCTAACGAGTCGGTCGGACGAACCGCCTCTCAACTTTCAACTAAACCCGGGACAGTCTCAGTGGAGGTGGTAGTGGTAGTAGTTTGACAGGCCTGAAGTTAGGGAGTAAAATCACCCCATCAGAAAGCGTGAGGTCAAGCTATGAACTTAGGTCCCACCGAGTTGGTTATCATTCTTCTCATCGTGATTGTGATCTTTGGTGCCAGCAGACTACCTCAGCTGGGGAAAGGCCTGGGAGAAGGGATCCGGCTCTTCAAGTCGTCCGTAAAAAGCGAACCTGAAGCGGAATCCGAAAAGAAAAGCGAGTAATCACATCCGGAGCGGCCCCGGGTGGACTCTATAAGTTGAGCCTTCTCAGAACCTGTATCCCTCTCTTCCAGTCAGCATTGACCCCAACACATTTATTCCCCCATTCACCATATAGGACACCAAGATTGCTTGCCTTAATCGATGTAAACTACTATAATCAAAGTAGATATAGAGCATAAAGGGAGCAAGAAATGGCTGACCCAAAGGGTGAAGGTTTGAAGGCCGGTTTTGATGGCAGTTTGAGGCTTGAATTTCATGGGGCTAAGGTCACCTCGGATGCTGGGCTTCTCGCCTATCGTGATTTGGACGAAGCGTTGGTGTTATTCGATAGTGTTCCCTCCGTTTTTCGCGATTCGCGGACAGGGCGTAACATCCAGCACGACCTGCCGTCGTTGCTGCGCCAATCGGTATACGAGTCGACTGGCTGGCTATGAAGATGTCAACGATGCCCATCGTCTATCGGTGGATCCGACTATGCGGAGGATCACCGGGAAGAAGATGGACAAGAAGAAGGCCGCCAGCGCCAACACCATGGGTCGATTTGAGACCGAGATGCTGTCCGTCCAGGGGAACCTCAAAGCCCTTTCGGAAGTTAATGGCCGATGGGTAGAAAGAGCGCTGGAGAAAACAACTCATCGACGCATCATTCTGGATATGGACAGCTCAGCCAGTCCTGTCCATGGCGAGCAGGAAGCCTCTGCCTACAACGGCCATTTCCGATGTACTTGCTACCATCCCCTGTTTTGTTTCAACCAGTTCGGAGATTGCGAAGGTGCAATGCTTCGGCCCGGCAATGTTCACAGCGCGGATGGTTGGAAGGAGATGCTGGAACCAATCGTGGCTCGCTACGAGAAGAAAACAGTCCGCAAATACTTTCGTGGGGATGCTGCCTTTGCCAAGCCGGACGTTTATGAATACTTGGAGGAGAAGGGCTTTTTGTATGCCATCCGGCTTCCTGCCAACGAGGTGCTTCAGGCGGAGATTGAACACCTGCTTACCCGGCCTGTGGGCCGTCCGCCCCGAAAGCCTATCGTTTGGTTTGCCGATTTCCAATATCAAGCCGCCAGTTGGGACCGGCCTCGCCGGGTGATTGCCAAGGTCGAGTGGCATCGCGGAGAACTCCTTCCGAGGGCGGGTTTCATCGTCAGTGTGCCGCAGCAACCGGCTTGCAGGAGCAGGTTGCAAACCACCGTAAGTGGCTGTGGTTAAAAGCCGCGGTCGTGAGCGTTACGGAAAAGGTGCTCTAGAAGCATCAGGTGTGGATCAGGAAGACGAACACAAGTGAACCACCGTTCAAGTGCCGAAAGGACGAGATGGTGTCGAAACCGGGGAGTTGGTGTTGCCCCGGGACGAATCTGGCGGAAACCTGTCTACTGGTCAGGTGGCACCCGGCATAGAGGTGGCGTGAGCTTGATCTGGGCTCTCATGTTGAACTGCGGGAACCTGGAGCAACGATGCTAAGAGAAAGGCACAAGCAGAGAACCTGCGAGGCCGACAGTATCGAAGCGTTGCCCAGGGGCGGACAAGCTCGTAGTAGCGATGAGGCTGCCGTAATGGCAGCGGAGCGAAGGGGCTTGGTCACTCGGCTACAGACAAGCGGCCAACTGCTAGGCAGGAGGAGCCCTTGAAAGTAGCAAAGCCATTTGAGGTTTCTAAGAAGCTGGCAGGGCAAGCATACTTGGAGGTGAAGTCCAAAGGAGGTGCCGCAGGAGTCGATGGCGAGTCGCTTGAACTCTTCGAGCACAACTTGAAGAACAACCTCTATCGAATCTGGAACCGGCTGTGCTCCGGGAGCTATTTTCCACCACCCGTGAAAGCCGTGCCAATCCCGAAGAAATCGGGGGGCACGCGTGTTCTCGGAGTGCCTGCGGTCTCTGATCGAATCGCACAGACAGTGGTGAAGCAAGCCCTGGAGCCGATACTGGAACCGGTGTTCGATGAGGATTCTTTCGGCTATCGACCGGGAAATTCTGCCCATGACGCGATTGCCATCACCCGGAAACGGTGTTGGCGATACGACTGGGTGGTGGAGTTCGATACCCGCGCCCTGTTCGACAACATTGACCACGAACTGCTCATGAAGGCGTTACGCCACCATTGTCAGTGTCGTTGGGTGTTGTTGTACGTGGAGCGCTGGTTGCAGGCTCCACTTGAGCAGCCCGGCGGCAGTCTACAGGCGCGCGACAAAGGCACACCGCAAGGTGGAGTTGTGAGCCCTATTCTGGCAAATCTGTTCTTGCACTACGCGTTTGACGCGTGGGTGAGACGCCAACTGCCGGGGGTTCCATTTTGTCGATACGCCGACGATGGGCTGCTGCACTGCAAGAGCCAGTCTCAGGCGGAATACGTGATGAGCCTTATCTCGGAACGCTTCCGTGAGTGTGGGTTGGAGATCCATCCCGACAAATCGTCGATCGTCTATTGCAAGGATGTGAATCGCCTGGAAGAGCATTCGCGAATCAGCTTTGATTTCCTTGGTTACACTTTCCGTCCGCGACGGTGTGTGAACAAGAAAGGGCAGGTTCACCCGAACTTTCTTCCTGCGATCAGTATCTCCTCGAAGAAGGAGATCAATCGATGCATGCGTAGCTGGCATGTCCAGCTCAAGAACGAGAAGACGTTGTTGGATCTGTCTCAGATGTTCAATCCGAAACTCCGTGGTTGGCAAGCCTGCTATGGTTGCTTCCACGCGTCGGCACTGCGTCAACTGTGGCGGAACTTCAACCGGTATCTTGTGCAGTGGGTGCGAAGGAAACTCAAAAGATTTTCTGGGCATCGGCAACGGGCGAGGCGTTACCTCGACCAGATTGCCCGTGCCAATCCGCATCTATTTATTCATTGGCGTCTTGGAGTCTTTCCTTGTGGCTTGAGTGATAGGAGCCGGATGAGCTGAGAGGTTCACGTCCGGTTCTTGGAGGGGCTGGGGGTGAGACTCCCCCGGCCTACTCAACCCAATATGAGCGCACAAGCCTCAGGGGTGGTTCACTTCTATAACGGTCGTGGCACAGCCGAGCAGTGGATCAAGGAAGGCAAGTATGCGTTGCACTGGACTCGCCTGTCCTGCCAGCGCTTTGTCCCGAATCAGGTGAGGTTGGCTCTGTTTGTCTTGACCTGCAACCTGGGCAATTTTCTACGGCGGCTGGTCCTTCCCAGAAAAATCAAACATTGGTCCCTTCGCAGCCTGTTGACCAAACTGATCAAGATCGGAGCGAAGGTGATCCGCCATAGCCGGATCGTCACGTTTCAGATGGCGGAGGTAGCGGTAAGCAAGGATATATGGGCCGGGCTGTTGTCTCGGATTGATCGATTGAGATGGATGACAGCCTAGCGCCGAGGGTTTCTGATTGAACCGCTGGAGGTGTCTCTATTGATCAGGTTTTTGACCAAAAGCCACCTGAAAAACCGAGGGATCAGAGGCGCTTTTGATGGACAGAGGACCAAAGACCACTTGAGGCAAGGTTGGCGGTCTGATAAGTTGTGGTCATTCACTGGGGAGACCGGAAAAGGTCCTTCCGAAGTTGATATGAGGAATGTCGATTTAATTGTGATCATCGTGTCTCTCTTCACCAAAACCAAGGAGCCTGCACTTCTCAAAGGACTAATCTGGACTCGCCAAGACACGCTCACCTTTGGAATAGAACTTCTGCGGCGTCGTGATGCGGAATACGCAGGGACGCCCGGTGGCCGGGTTGGCCGGCTGCCTGTCTGGAAAGACTATCGACTGATGGCCTTCCTTTCTTTGCTGCTGATGGCTGCACTGGTATGGTGGCTGCGTTGAGCCCTAGTACACTGTCAGCATTGTTTTTATTAGTCAGAGGCAGAACGTAAAAGCTCGTCTTGAGAGGCCTTGGTTCGATAACCTAGGAGGATCAAGATGAGCAAGAGATATGTGGTCCGACTTAGTGAGGAAGAACGCAAGGAGTTGCAGAGTCTGGTCAAGAAAGGGACAGTGAAGGCCTACCGGGTCAAGCACGCTAATATCCTGTTGAAGGCGGATGCCAACGGCCCTGGATGGACGGACGAGAAGATCGCAGAAGCGTTTGGGTGCCACTTCAATACAGTGGTGCAGGTTCGTCGGCGTTTGGTGGAAGAGGGACTGGAGCGGGCCTTGGGCCGCAAGAAGCAACAGCGACTCTCGCGAGAGAAGTCACTGGACGGAGAGCAAGAGGCGCAAATGATCGCACTCAGTTGCGGCCCGCCACCGGAAGGACGAGCCCGCTGGACGCTGCGACTGCTCAGCCAACGGCTGGTGGAGATGGAGATCGTGGAGACGATCAGCCACGAAACGGTGCGCCAGGCTTTAAAAAAACGTCCTCAAACCGCACTTGAGGAAGTGTTGGGTGATCCCGCCCCGGCAGAATGCGGACTTCGTGGCCCATATGGAAGACGTTCTGGAAGTTTACAAGCGTCCCTTGGATGGGAAATATCCGGTGGTGTGCATGGACGAGCAGCCGCAGCAGTTGATTGGAGAAACTCGCCAGCCGATCCCGCTCGGAGGGGGGCGGGTCGAGCGCTACGATTACGAATATGAGAGATGTGGGACGGCGGCCCTGTTTTTGTTCGTTCAACCTCTGGCGGCCTGGCGCAAAGTGAGCGTGCGCGAGCAGCGGACCAAGGTGGATTGGGCACGGGAGATTCAGCAGCTCCTGGAAGAGGATTTTCCAGATGCGGCCCGGGTCATCCTGGTGTGTGACAACCTCAACACGCACAAGGCGGGCTCGCTCTACGAGGCCTTTGAGCCTCAAAAAGCTCGCCGCTTGGCGGAGCGGCTCCGGATTCACTACACCCCCAAGCATGGCAGTTGGTTGAACGTGGCGGAAATCGAGTTGAGCGCGTTGAGCCGGCAATGCCTAGATCGTCGCATCCCAACTCGCCAGCAACTCACCCGCCACACCCAGGCGTGGTGGGAAGATCGCAATCGAATGCAAATCGGAGTAGATTGGCAGTTTAGGATCGAGGATGCTCGCGTCAAGCTCAAGCACCTCTACCCACAATAGCTAAGCTGACAAGATACTAGTGCTCCCTGCCATAAATACGATGACGTATGCGGATGGGGCTTGCGAGGAGAGGTCGCGAAGAGAGAAGGAGGCGATGCAGTGGCATCGTCGACGACGAACGACAAAGAGATCGCCCGCAATCCCCATCCGCCCAAAGGGTTGGGGCGGGACGGGACCATCTCTTTGTTGCTCCTCCTCGCCGATGTCCGGGCATCGACTCGTCGTCGCGCCTCGATCTGGTCTCCGTCGCGCTCCCAACATACGTCATCGTATTTATGGCAGGGAGTACTAGGACTCAGCAATCGAACCGACTCAAGTTCATCCAGCCCGGATCATGCATAGGCAAGTGGATCAGACCCGACTTGAACCAAAATGTGGGCAAACAATGCTTCCTCCTGTGCTGGAAAGGTGGTAAATTATAACGAATCATCACGAGGGCGGCGGGAGGGCTCGCGTCCGGAGTTGCTATGAGGGAGGTCAGGATACAATCCCACAGGAAGGATATCATGACATTGCGAATCAACAACAAAGCACCGAATTTTGTAGCTGAAACGACGAAGGGTAGCGTCAACTTTCACGAATGGATTGGGGACGGATGGGCGATTCTGTTTTCGCATCCGAAAGATTTCACCCCGGTCTGTACCACCGAGCTCGGTGCGGTGGCCGGTCTCATGGACGAGTTCGAAAAGCGCAACTGTAAGGTTCTGGGGATCAGCGTGGATGGTGTCAGCGATCACCAGGCCTGGTCAAAGGATATCGAGGCATCCCAGGGCCACGCCGTAAACTACCCGCTAATCGGGGACCCCGAGTTAAAAGTGGTCAAGCTCTACGACATGTTGCCGGCGGACGCGGGGGACACGTGCGAGGGACGAACTGCGGCCGACAACGCCACGGCCCGGTCGGTGTTCGTGATCGGTCCTGACAAGAAGATCAAGGCGACGCTCACGTATCCGATGAGTACGGGTCGCAATTTCGTTGAGATCCTGCGCCTACTGGACTCCTGCCAGCTGACGGCCAAGGAGCAGGTAGCGACGCCGGCCGACTGGGAACAGGGGAAGGACGTGATCATCCTTCCGGCGGTGTCCAACGAGGACGCCAAGGCGAAGTACCCCGAAGGCTGGCAGCAGCCGTTGCCCTATATCCGAATCGTACCTCAGCCGAAGTAGTCAGCACTGACGCGACTTTCCACCTGAAGAAAATGGGTAGAGCGACGTTGAGCCGGTGCGCCCTGCTTCGTGGAGCGGGTTTTGCCACCATGGGAATCCGAGACCCCCGTAGATAGAAGAACTGCCGACCCGGTAGCTGTCAGAACCAGGAACCGACTCCTCCGAACCGGAAAAGGGCATATGGGAAAGCTTCGAGCTGGGCTGATTGGTTACGGGAACTGGAGCCGAGAGGCCTTCTTACCTGCCCTCCGCCTGGATGGTGGTGTGGTAATCTCTGCGGTTGCGGCATTCAGTGAGGACACCCGGCAGCGCATCCGCGGCGAATTGGGAGGCGGGGTTCGCATTTATGACGGGTTCGAAGCGCTGCTGCAGGATCGTAACCTGGATTTGGTTCTGATTGGCCTGCCCGACGTTCGCCATGAAGAGGCTCTCCTGGCCGCTCTCCAGTCAGGCATCCCATTTTTGTATGAGCCTCCGGTAAGTGATCAACTGGATCGAATTGTCCCCACGCTGCGTCGGTTGCTGTCCGCCCAGCAAATCACCCACGCCGATCTGGAAGTAAGGTTTGCCCCGGTCCTGAGGCGGGCGACTCAGCGCGTCGCGGAAGGCGCAATCGGAGAACCACAGACTGCCGAAATACGGATGCATGGCACCTGGGACCCCCGGATGGATTCCCAGATCAGCCTGCCCCACGCCCTGGCCGGTTGGTATCTGGACGCATGGACTCCGTCCTGGGGATCCATCCTCGCAGGGTCCTGGTCCAGAACGGCCGCGGTCTTCCCGGGCGCATGCAGACCTACGCCGTAACGCAGTTGGATTATGAAGGGGTGTGGGCCACGTTCCGTTCTCACCTCTCCAGGGTCCGGGGCCGGAAACGGTGGTTGAGGGTAACGGCCGGGAGGGAGATCTGGTGGCGGATATTTTCGCCGAGGAGCTGAGAATGTGCAGTCGGCGGAGGCCGGAGTGGTCGGTGGAGTCTGTGCCGGCTCTCAAACCCTGGGCGGGTTGGCCGGGGATGCATGAATGCCTGAGATCCTTTCTGCGGGCAGTGAAGGGAGGGAAGCAGAATCACATGTCTCCAGTGATGATGGCTCGGGCTCACCTGGTCGGGTTGGCAGCCGAACACTCGACTGACACCGGCACCTGGGCGGCAGTAGGGGAAGTTGAGAAAATCTTTCCTGTGCAGTAGGGCCGATTCACCGGGACGACAGCACGCGAGTAGAATGACAGGGCGACACGCCTCAGAGTTTTCCCACGGGCGAATAGCCGACCCCTACCTTAACCTGAGTCCCCTCCATTTGCTTGACCACATGGTCGAAGCAGTCTTCAACCCTTTTGAATGGGGGGTCTGGATAGGTTTCCAGACTAAAGCGCAAGTCATTGGCGCCAAACACAAGCATATCCACGCCTGGTTTGGCGAGTTTTCTTGCGTTGTTTACTGCGTCAACAGATTCCAGTTGCAGACTGAGGATGCCGCTGTTGTTCCACCACTCAGCATACTCCAACCGGTCCTTTCCATCCTGAAAACCGTACCCGGAACTGGGACCCCAGCTCCTCTTGCCTACGGGAGGATAGTAGAATGCCTCAATTGCCTCATCAACCGTTGCTTCGCTTTCCACCTGTGGCACCACAATAGCCAAGGGACCCAGATCGAGATAGTTTCCGATCAGATACGCGTGCCGAGTGTGTTTGATGCGCAACTGAACGGGTACGCCCAATTCTGCCAGGTGGGCACAGTATGAAACCAGCCTCTCTTCATTGAACGCCAGGTGCTGGGCATCAGTACAGATCAAATCATAGGAGTCCTGACTAAGGATCTCCACGAGTTCACTCTTTGAGGTACTCATGGGGGCTAAGCCGATGTTAATGTTCTCCCCACTACGGATACGTTGTTTCAACGATGCTTGATCTGTCATATCGATCTCCTGACTTTCTCGCCGCCATGAGCAACTTTCCAGGAGACTTCACTGTCATAGCTGGCAAAGTGAGGCGACAGAGAGGGTTTTCTCTGCTCCCTCGGTCCTCATGTTCGTCCTGCACGCGCACGGTTCAGGGACGAAAGAAGGGGACATCGCCCTTGATCGTCACGCGCAGGCCCCGTCGATGGTTCGGGTAGTAATCCCACATGGCGTGATGTTGGGCACAGCGATTGTCCCAAAACGCAACTGAGCCCGACCGCCAGCGGAAGCGGCACTGAAACTCCGGCTGCTCGATTTGCTCAAAGAGCATTTGGAGAACCGCGTCACTCTCGCGTTTCCCGAGTTCAACGATCCGCGTGGTGAAGATCCGGTTCACGAACAGCGCCTTGCGGCCGCTCACCGGATGTGTGCGTACCACCGGGTGTTCGGATCGCGGGTACGTTTTGCCTTCTTCTGTCGCGTTCTCATAGCGACCGCGATAGACGTGCTCACCATCATGCACGGCCGTCATCCCTTCCAGGAAACCCTGCATTGGTGCTGACAGCGATTCGAAGACGGCAACCATGTTCGCAAATAACGTGTCTCCGCCCAGCGGTGGCACTTCGAGCATGTGAAGGATGGTCCCGAGCGGCGGTTCAGGGTCGCAGGAAACGTCCGAGTGCCAGTCCCCGCCAGCAATGTTTTTGGTATTCTCGTCGGTGTAGATCTCCATGACTTCCGGATGTCCTTCGACGACCCTGGACCAGGCAGGATGAATGTGTAATTCGCCGAAATGGCGACCCAGCGCCTTGTGCTTCTCCGGCGTCAACTCCTGATCTCGGAAGAAAAGCACGCAACGCTCGGCGAGCGCCGTCCTGAGCGTCTCGACAGACCGTTCGTCGAGTGGCTTTGCAAGGTCAATACCCTGTACCTCGGCTCCACAATGTGGCGTCAACTTCCTGAGTTCGAATGATTGCAATTTCATGACGTGTCCAACTTTTGGGTTCACAAAATTCAGCCAACCCCGTTAGGTGAAACATTCCTGCCGCCGAGTGATTTCTAAGGAAGAAACGGCCGCAGAAAACCTAGTGTAGTCGATTTTGTGGTTATTGAGAGTCTCTAAAATCAACAAGAGAGAGGAAGTGGTGATTGGCGCGGTCAAATACCCCCCCAGGCCGGACCTCATGATTCTCGTTCGTTGAGCTGCCCATTCCAGGGAGGGATGACCACCGAGACATTGCCGTAGCATTTTGACTGACAGGCCAGACGAATCACCGGATGGGACTCTTCATGGGAGGTGCTGGAGGCGTACCCGAAGTAGTTCAGGCGCTTCCTCTCAAACTCGGAAATGCCAGAGAGGTTCTCCCTGCCATGGAGAACACCCACCCAACAATAGCCGCACGCGCCACTGCGGCACTGAGCTGGAATCGGGCCCGCAATACAGCGAGGATCTTCGGCTGGGTAATGTTCTTCTTCCCGGGCTGAAGCCATGGAAAGGTCCTGACCCGGAAGAGCCTGGAAGGTAGATCCCGCTTTTCTTTCATCAAAAGTCACGGTGTGCTCTACCGGTTTCCCTGCCAGACGGTGCAGCCAACTCCTTCGTGGTTTTTGGTTGCGACGTTTCCAAACCTCTTCCAGTGTCAAGGGGACACTGGATCCCTTCCGGGAGAAATCGGAGGCCTCAGCGAAGGCTTCCATTCCCGTTTGGCGCAAAGCCATGAATGCTACCGCCGTGATTCCCAGCAGCACAGAGGAGGGAACCTTCTCCGTATCGGCCAGTTTCTCCGCAACGCTGAGGATGTGCTGCTTCAGGGGTACCTCGTCCGGCTTCTTCCCCTCCCGGGTGTCGTCGAGAACGGCCTCTTTCACTGCGGGCCAGCAGCGGGAACCGAAGAGAAACCTAACCGATTGGGTCAGCTGACCCTCAAGGCGAAAATTGCCGTCGAGTTCCAGATCCTTGGCTGCCTGGGCGGGATCCTCCCATTCCCGGAGAGCTTGAGACAATCTGAGAGGCCAAAAAGAAAACCAAATCCGTGTCGCCGTCTGATCCACAGGATCCATCAGCGGAGTCAACTGGGCTACAATTCGGTCCCAGATATTCTGTTTGTGATCGGCCAGAAAGTCACAAAAAGAAGAAGAGTGGTCTTGGATTACCGCCATGAGAATAACATCCGTTGCTGCCGGGGAAGGTATGCTAGCAGTAGATTTCCCATTCTGCAATGGGTGGCGCACATCAGTGTGCCGCAGCAAGCGGCGTGAGAGATGGGAGTAGGCCTCCCGCAACCGGCTTGCAGGAGCAGGTTGCAAACCACCGTAAGTGGCTGTGGTTAAAAGCCGCGGTCGTGAGCGTTACGGAAAAGGTGCTCTAGAAGCATCAGGTGTGGATCAGGAAGACGAACACAAGTGAACCACCGTTCAAGTGCCGAAAGGACGAGATGGTGTCGAAACCGGGGAGTTGATGTTGCCCCGGGACGAATCTGGCGGAAACCTGTCTACTGGTCAGGTGGCACCCGGCATAGAGGTGGCGTGAGCTTGATCTGGGCTCTCATGTTGAACTGCGGGAACCTGGAGCAACGATGCTAAGAGAAAGGCACAAGCAGAGAACCTGCGAGGCCGACAGTATCGAAGCGTTGCCCAGGGGCGGACAAGCTCGTAGTAGCGATGAGGCTGCCGTAATGGCAGCGGAGAGCGAAGGGGCTTGGTCACTCGGCTACAGACAAGCGGCCAACTGCTAGGCAGGAGGAGCCCTTGAAAGTAGCAAAGCCATTTGGGGTTTCGTAAGAAGCTGGCAGGGCAAGCATACTTGGAGGTGAAGTCCAAAGGAGGTGCCGCAGGAGTCGATGGCGAGTCGCTTGAACTCTTCGAGCACAACTTGAAGAACAACCTCTATCGAATCTGGAACCGGCTGTGCTCCGGGAGCTATTTTCCACCACCCGTGAAAGCCGTGCCAATCCCGAAGAAATCGGGGGGCACGCGTGTTCTCGGAGTGCCTGCGGTCTCTGATCGAATCGCACAGACAGTGGTGAAGCAAGCCCTGGAGCCGATACTGGAACCGGTGTTCGATGAGGATTCTTTCGGCTATCGACCGGGAAAGTCTGCCCATGACGCGATTGCCATCACCCGGAAACGGTGTTGGCGATACGACTGGGTGGTGGAGTTCGATACCCGCGCCCTGTTCGACAACATTGACCACGAACTGCTCATGAAGGCGTTACGCCACCATTGTCAGTGTCGTTGGGTGTTGTTGTACGTGGAGCGCTGGTTGCAGGCTCCACTTGAGCAGCCCGGCGGCAGTCTACAGGCGCGCGACAAAGGCACACCGCAAGGTGGAGTTGTGAGCCCTATTCTGGCAAATCTGTTCTTGCACTACGCGTTTGACGCGTGGGTGAGACGCCAACTGCCGGGGGTTCCATTTTGTCGATACGCCGACGATGGGCTGCTGCACTGCAAGAGCCAGTCTCAGGCGGAATACGTGATGAGCCTTATCTCGGAACGCTTCCGTGAGTGTGGGTTGGAGATCCATCCCGACAAATCGTCGATCGTCTATTGCAAGGATGTGAATCGCCTGGAAGAGCATTCGCGAATCAGCTTTGATTTCCTTGGTTACACTTTCCGTCCGCGACGGTGTGTGAACAAGAAAGGGCAGGTTCACCCGAACTTTCTTCCTGCGATCAGTATCTCCTCGAAGAAGGAGATCAATCGATGCATGCGTAGCTGGCATGTCCAGCTCAAGAACGAGAAGACGTTGTTGGATCTGTCTCAGATGTTCAATCCGAAACTCCGTGGTTGGCAAGCCTGCTATGGTTGCTTCCACGCGTCGGCACTGCGTCAACTGTGGCGGAACTTCAACCGGTATCTTGTGCAGTGGGTGCGAAGGAAACTCAAAAGATTTTCTGGGCATCGGCAACGGGCGAGGCGTTACCTCGACCAGATTGCCCGTGCCAATCCGCATCTATTTATTCATTGGCGTCTTGGAGTCTTTCCTTGTGGCTTGAGTGATAGGAGCCGGATGAGCTGAGAGGTTCACGTCCGGTTCTTGGAGGGGCTGGGGGTGAGACTCCCCCGGCCTACTCAACCACACTCTGAACCGACGTCGTCGAGCCCGACCGCAGCTGAAATACCCCCCATTCACCATATAGGACACCAAAATTGCTTGCCTTAATCGATGTAAACTACTATAATCAAAGTAGATATAGAGCATAAAGGGAGCAAGAAATGGCTGACCCAAAGGGTGAAGGTTTGAAGGCCGGTTTTGATGGCAGTTTGAGGCTTGAATTTCATGGGGCTAAGGTCACCTCGGATGCTGGGCTTCTCGCCTATCGTGATTTGGACGAAGCGTTGGTGTTATTCGATAGTGTTCCCTCCGTTTTTCGCGATTCGCGGACAGGGCGTAACATCCAGCACGACCTGCCGTCGTTGCTGCGCCAATCGGTATACGAGTCGACTGGCTGGCTATGAAGATGTCAACGATGCCCATCGTCTATCGGTGGATCCGACTATGCGGAGGATCACCGGGAAGAAGATGGACAAGAAGAAGGCCGCCAGCGCCAACACCATGGGTCGATTTGAGACCGAGATGCTGTCCGTCCAGGGGAACCTCAAAGCCCTTTCGGAAGTTAATGGCCGATGGGTAGAAAGAGCGCTGGAGAAAACAACTCATCGGCGCATCATTCTGGATATGGACAGCTCAGCCAGTCCTGTCCATGGCGAGCAGGAAGCCTCTGCCTACAACGGCCATTTCCGATGTACTTGCTACCATCCCCTGTTTTGTTTCAACCAGTTCGGAGATTGCGAAGGTGCAATGCTTCGGCCCGGCAATGTTCACAGCGCGGATGGTTGGAAGGAGATGCTGGAACCAATCGTGGCTCGCTACGAGAAGAAAACAGTCCGCAAATACTTTCGTGGGGATGCTGCCTTTGCCAAGCCGGACGTTTATGAATACTTGGAGGAGAAGGGCTTTTTGTATGCCGATCCGGCTTCCTGCCAGCGAGGTGCTTCAGGCGGAGATTGAACACCTGCTTACCCGGCCTGTGGGCCGTCCGCCCCGAAAGCCTATCGTTTGGTTTGCCGATTTCCAATATCAAGCCGCCAGTTGGGACCGGCCTCGCCGGGTGATTGCCAAGGTCGAGTGGCATCGCGGAGAACTCTTTCCGAGGGTGGGTTTCATCGTCACCAATATGAGCGCACAAGCCTCAGGGGTGGTTCACTTCTATAACGGTCGTGGCACAGCCGAGCAGTGGATCAAGGAAGGCAAGTATGCGTTGCACCGGACTCGCCTGTCCTGCCAGCGCTTTGTCCCGAATCAGGTGAGGTTGGCTCTGTTTGTCTTGGCCTGCAACCTGGGCAATTTTCTACGGCGGCTGGTCCTTCCCAGAAAAATCAAACATTGGTCCCTTCGCAGCCTGTTGACCAAACTGATCAAGATCGGAGCGAAGGTGATCCGCCATAGCCGGATCGTCACGTTTCAGATGGCGGAGGTAGCGATAAGCAAGGATATATGGGCCGGGCTGTTGTCTCGGATTGATCGATTGAGATGGATGACAGCCTAGCGCCGAGAGTTTCTGATTGAACCGCTGGAGGTGTCTCTATTGATCAGGTTTTTGACCAAAAGCCACCTGGAAAACCGAGGGATCAGAGGCGCTTTTGATGGACAGAGGACCAAAGACCACTTGAGGCAAGGTTGGCGGTCTGATAAGTTGTGGTCATTCACTGGGGAGACCGGAAAAGGTCCTTCCGAAGTTGATATGAGGAATGTCGATTATAAGGACTGCTTAAAGTTGATCTAGAGAAAAAACGGGGGAGCAAAATGATGACTCCAAAAGAAGAGATGGAGGCGAGAATCAAGGAGGATGGTTTTGATCCAGAAAACTTTATCTGTCGCTATGTCGAAGAGGCAGTTCCCGACCTTCCACTAGACTCCAGCAGGCCGGGTGATGCCGAATATAGATTTAAAGATTTACCCGAGGATCTGGATTCGTTCTCTTGTGTTGGAGAAAACGGAAAGCCTGTTTATCAATATAACAAATACGGCATGGATAAAGTTAAACTGACATTCCTCATATCAACTTCGGATCCGAGCTCACTTAACCTGCAGGTGATGAATGATTATCACAACCCCAACATTGCAGCAAGCGTTTTTCCCCATATTTCGGCTGGAAAGGGCTCTGCTTCCTGGATTATGAAGGTGCTGTCAAAAAATCCGATTGTTTGAGACACGTCTCCAACCGCTTGATCAGAAACACTTGGCGCTAGGCTGTCATCCATCTCAAGCGGTTAATCCGAGACAATATCTCGGTCCATATCTCCTCGCTTACGGCGACCTCCGCCATCTGAAACGTCACGATCCGGCTATGCCGAATCACCTTGGCTCCGATCTTGATCAACTTGGCCAATAGGCTGCGAAGGGACCAGTGTTTGATTCTTCTTTTTTCTGTTCGTACCGAGCCACGATCGGTTCCAGCAGCTCCTTCCAACGATCCGCGCTGTGAACGTTGCCGGGCCGAAGCATTGCACCTTCGCAATCTCCGAACTGGTTGAAACAAAACAGGGGATGGTAGCAAGTACATCGGAAATGGCCGTTGTAGGCAGAGGCTTCTTGCTCGCCATGGACAGGACTTTCTGAACTGTCCATATCCAAAATGATTCGTCGATGAGAGGTTTTCTCCAGCGCTCTTTCCACCCAGCGGCCATTGACTTCCGAAAGGGCTTTGAGGTTGTCCTGGACGGACAGCATCTCGGTCTCAAATCGACCCATGGTGTTGGCGCTGGCGGCATTCTTGGCGTCGATCGTCTTTCCGGTGATCCTCCGCATCGTCGGATCAACCGATAAACGATCGGCATCGTTGACATCTTCATAACCAGCCAGGCGGCTGTATACCGATTGGCGCAGCAGCGACGCGAGGTGGTGCCGGATGTTGCGCCCCGTCCGCAAATCGTGAAAAACGGAGGGAACACTATCGAATAAACCCAACGCCTCGTCTAAATCACGATAGGCGAGAAGCCCGGCATCCGATGTGACCTTAGCCCCATGAAATTCAAGCCTCAAACTGCCATCAAAACCGGCCTTTAAACCTTCATCCTTTGGGTCAGTCATTTCTTGTTCCCTTCATACGTCATATCTGCTTTAATTATAGTGGCTTAGATCGATTCAGGGAAGCTATTTTGATGTTCCATACGGTGAATGAGGGTTAAAACCTATCACCCATCCAAACTCCGATCAACTGTCCTTTGGTCATCTTTTGATCTGAAAAGATCGTCTGATTCTTGGGTGATCAAGTGGTGTGATGTGGAGTGCAAGTGCAACTTGATGCTACCACAATCTGAAATGAGTGTGTAAGCTTGAAGACACGGAGGGATACTATGGCAGGGTACTGGGCATTTTTGTGTTCTCCTTAACTTTTGTTTTCACTGCGGTGTGGGGGCACGACCCGCGAGCCACGGCCAAGGAGGTGGGTGTCAGCCTCTCCATTGAAGGCTCCGGAGACCTGAGGATCAAATACAAGGGGATGCATTTCAATCAACCCACCTATGAACGCATGAAATCGAGCGCCGAGATGCGTCAGCGCATGAACGCCGGCCTGTGGAACAACATCGGGACCGCCGAGGTAGGTTTTGACGTGGTAATTGGAACGGAAGCTCTACCTAAAGGGACTTACCAATTCGGCTTAAGTGTTGATGGAGACGACCAATTCTCCTGGGTTTTTCGCAGTGGTGAGATCAAGAAGACCATCGCCTTAAAGGTTCAATCTGGTGTGGACGTTCCCTACCTGACCCTGGCATTCACTCCGACTGCCGCTGCAGACACTTTCGTTTTGGAGGGTCGCTGCGGGAGGTTCCACGGAACAACCGTGGTGAGGATCCCGGCCCTGCAAGAGCATAAACATTAGCCTGTCCCAAACCGGTGTGCTGAGGGAGGTCGTGGCGAACTGGCTTCGAGAAGCCGTGGGACCTTCAAAGACCGCGGGTAGAGTGAGACTTTTTCGATTCACCCAGAGGTGATCCGCCTTTGTCTCCCTTAGCAGCCCGTGGTAAAAGTCCCGCGGGCCGCGTTGCGAGCGCCGTGGGCCCGGATGCAAGGCGCGCCGATTCGAGTCGATGCCGGGTCATCGTCGAGGAGGCGCTACACCGCAGACGGGCCAACGCCGCCGCAACCCGAAGGGCGCCATAGGTTTGCGGCCGCTGGACGGCGTTACTCGTCATCGCCGATGTCCAAGCATCGACCAGGATTTGGTGTGGATGATGGAGATTCAGGAATCGGTGATCCGCAGAATGACTCGCCTGGCGATCGAGCACCGGGCCGTGAACCTTTCTCAAGGCTTTACTGATGAGGCTCCTGCCTACGAAATGGTTTGGGGAGGAATCTCTGCCCTGCTTGGTGGTACCGACGAATACATTGATCACCTGGAGCGTCTCACGCTGAAGCAGATTCTTGAAGAGGAAGGTGGGAAAGAGGATCTCTTGGCGCTGGGACTGAAGGACCTGCTCGCTCAATTTCAGAATCCACAAGACCTCTTCAACCAGTATTCTTTTCCTTTCGGTCTCCCGGAACTGCGCAAGGCCATTGCCGAGTACACCCGCCGTTTTCGCGATTTCCACCCCGACCCCGACACGGAAATCACGGTGGTTTTGGGAGCTACGGAAGGCTTGGCTTGCTCTCTGCGAGCCGCCTGCCGACCGGGCGATGGAATCATTGTGATTCAACCTTTTCACGAGATGTACCCTTCACAGGCACGGGTTTTCGGGCTTCGCCCCGAGTATGTGAGCTTGAGGGAGAACCCGGCTCTGGGAAAGTGGGAGCTGGACCGCGAGGAATTTGAAACCGCCATCAACAAAGATGCCAGGGTACTGGTGCTCAATACCCCGCATAATCCGACCGGCAAGGTATTTACAAAGGAGGAACTGCTCTTTATCGCCGAATGCTGCCGGCGGAAGGATCTCCTGGTGATCACCGACGAAATCTACGAACACATATTGTATGGGAGCAGCGAGCACCACTGTCTGGCCACATTCGAAGATATGCGCGAGCACACCATTGTCCTGAACTCCATCTCCAAGACCGGGAACGCCACTGGCTGGCGTATCGGCTGGGTTCTCTCTCCGAGGACATACACGGCAAGCATCAGGGCGATTCATGACTCACTGGTTATACAGGCGCCCACCCCACTTCAAAAAGGGGCAGTTCATTTGCTCGGTCTGGGAAATGACTTCTACGACCAGATCAGGAGGACCTATCGAAAGAAATTGGGCATCTTGATGACAGCTTTGCAGCAGGTGGGTTTTCAGATCACTCCACCGGAAGGTTCCTACTATCTCTTTGCAAACTATCGCCAGATTCCTGTGCTTCGAGAGCTTTCTCCCACCGATGCGGCAATGTTTCTGATCAAGAAGATAGGAGTCGCTTCTGTCCCTGGAGACAACTTCTATCAGGTGGGGAACAGTGGGGATCAGTACCTGCGATTTGCATTCTGCAGAGGGATGGACACACTTGGAGGAGCAGCTCGCAGATTGCAAGCATTGGGAAACTGAGATATCTACAGACTCGAATCGAGCGGAGAGAAGGTTGTCTGGTGGGAGTTTTTGTGACGCCCCGAATTGGAGTGACTGGCAGTCGAAGGAGGAGAACATGGGAGAAAAAGGCATCCAGATCCGGAAAGTAGCGCCGGCTTCCAGCCGGCAGCTGCCGGGACTGCGGCGATACGCCCGTGGGCTTCGAGTTTACTTCGAATTTCTCGGAGTGACCCTTAGTACTCCCTTTCATAAATACGGTAACGTATGCGGATGGGTTTTGCGAGGAGAGGTCGCGAAGAGAGGAGGAGGCGATGCAGAGGCATCGTCGACGACGAACGACAAAGAGATCGACCGCAACTCCCATCCGCCCAAAGGGTTGGGGCGGGACGGGCCCATCTCTTTGTTGCTCCTCCTCGCCGATGTCTCGACATCGACTCGTCGTCGCGCCTCGATCTGGTCTCCGTCGCGCTCCCAACATACGTCATCGTATTTATGGAAGTGAGTACTTAGAAGGTAAATACGGTAGTAGGTTCAAAAGAAGCAGGAGCAAATCTTATGGCGTACCAGCCGATTGAGGATTACGGAATCATTGGAGACATGAACACTGTGGCGCTGGTTGGGAAGAATGGTGCCATTGACTGGTTCTGTTTTCCCCGGTTCGATTCTCCTAGTGTATTTGGTGCCCTCCTTGATGATCAGAAAGGCGGGCGCTTCAGGATCGCCCCCAAGTCAAAGGGGGCCACCTGTAAGCAGCTCTACTGGCCGGAGTCGAACGTCCTCATTACCCGTTTTCTGTCTCCGGACGGTGTGGGCGAGATCACGGATTTCATGCCGGTCGGTTTGCCCGCTGAGGAACAGCGCCTCCACCAGTTAGTGCGGAGGGTTCACGTGGTCCGAGGCGTAATGTCCTTTCGCATGGAGTGCTTTCCCGCTTTTAATTACGCACGAGACGAACATAGGGTGGAACTGAAAGAGCGTGGAAGCTGCTTTTATAGTTCAAGTGGGTTGAGCCTGGGGCTTCGTACTCACTTGGAATTGTGCCCGGAGGGCAACGGTGTCACGTCAGAATTTACCTTGGGGGAGGGTCAATCGGAGGTTTTCGTGTTTGGGGGAGTCGGGCCGGGGTTCGGGTGCGAAGGATTGGTTTCGGAGCCTGAGGCTGAAGAACTTGTTGTTAAAACCGTCGAATACTGGCGCCGCTGGCTCTCCAAGTCGACCTATCAAGGTCGGTGGCGGGAAATGGTGTACCGATCGGCGTTAGCTCTCAAGCTGTTGACCTACGCTCCTACAGGAGCCATCGTGGCTGCGCCTACCTGCAGCTTCCCTGAGCAGATTGGCGGTGAGCGCAACTGGGACTATCGCTATACCTGGATTCGGGATGCTGCTTTGACCTTGTATGGGTTGCTGCGCATCGGATTCACTGAGGCTGCAGCAGAGTTCATGAACTGGCTGCAGTTCCGTTGCCATGAGCTGGAGCCTGACGGTTCACTGCAGATTATGTACGGCATAGACGGGCAACACACGCTGACCGAGGAGACTCTCACACACCTGGATGGGTATAAAGGATCGCGGCCGGTACGCGTGGGCAACGGAGCCTACAATCAGCTGCAACTGGATATCTACGGTGAGCTGATGGATTCCGTTTACCTCTACAATAAATACGGCTCTCCTATTTCCTATGACCTCTGGATACACCTGCGAAGACTTGTCAACTGGGTCTGTGACAACTGGCATCGTCCCGATGAGGGTATCTGGGAGGTGAGAGCGCAGCGCCAGCACTTCGTTTATTCCAAGCTCATGTGCTGGGTTGCCCTGGATCGTGGTTTGCGCCTGGCCGACAAGCGTTCTTTCCCTGCCGATCGCGACCGCTGGTACAAAGTTCGTGATCAAATTTATGAAGAGATCATGAGCAAGGGGTGGAATCGGAAACGCCAGGCGTTTGTACAGCATTATGAAAGTGACTCACTGGATGCTGCGAATCTGATGATGCCTCTTGTATTTTTTCTGTCTCCAACCGACCCGCGGAATCTCAAGATGATCGACGCGATCCTGAGGTCTCCAGCCGAAGGGGGCCTGCTCTCCAATAACTTGGTCTACCGTTACAATCTGGAGGGGACCGATGATGGACTGAGGGGAGAGGAAGGGACTTTCAATATCTGCACTTTTTGGTTGGTAGAGGCACTGACACGAGCGGGTCGGACGGATCCGGCCCGACTGGAGAAAGCTCGACTTATATTTGAACAGATGCTCGGCTATGCCAACCATTTGGGACTTTACGCTGAGGAGACGGGCCATACTGGCGAAGCGTTGGGCAACTTCCCTCAGGCCTTTACCCACCTCGGCTTGATCAGTGCCGCCTTCAACCTGGATCGAGCTCTGGAGGGGAAGGTGTAATCGGAATGGAGGAAGGTAGGAGCCGCCTGAGCACTCCCTTTCATAAATACGGTCACGACTGTCCGGTTATAAATCGAATAAAACCAGCTGGTTATGAACTTCGACCCTTTCATATTTGTAGTTCGTTTCTGTAAGTACCTGAGAAAGCGGGATTCTCTCCAAAAGCGTGACGCTCAAAATTTGCAAGATCTGGTGATTCACTTCACTCCGGAAACGCTGTGTCGATATACAGAGTGGCAAGCAACAGAGAATCGGGTGGAAGGCACGAACTCGGAATGTGGGAGGAGCCTCAGGCTCCGAAGGGGCGGCGAAACCCCGCCCCTTGGTCTCCTTGCAGTTCGGCACCTGAGGTGCCTCCCACGCTGAAGGCGGCTTTCTAACTCACCGTTCGCAGTGAATTGCATAACCAGATTTGCAACATTGTGTAGAGGTGGTTGAACATATCGAAACATTTGGATTTCGTAGTCAACCTCTGTATTTGCAAGATGTTACCAAAAGTAAGAACTGACTCAACCGGACAGTAGTGAAAGTGAGTACTTAATTTCGTGCTTCGGATTTCTCCCAGCGAGCCTCATAGAATCCAACGCAGCAAGGTCAGTAGAAGCAGCAGCAGGAAGGGGATGAGACCGAAGAGGATCATCAGAGCCGTAATGATGGCAAAGCAGCTATCGCGACGTTTGTCCGGCCTGGACTTGGGAGGAGACTCGTCTTCCAGCTCTTCCCGGTGTGCTTTGGCAATCGGGTCGTCTCCCGTGGCGTCGCAGGAACATCACCGCTGCTCTTCACCCAGTTTACTCAGCTCCGCTTCAATCGCCTCGGCCAGCTCGATCCAGTTTCGGCTATAGAATCCGTCCTCGTCTTGAAGATTTCGATAGCGGGTGACAATTCGGTCGAAGGCTTCCGCCTTGAGTTGTAACAGATCCTGCTCTTGTTCCCCCATGATTGCTGAGAATATAATTCCCGTCTCATGAACAAGCAAGTGGTCTGGGATCGACTGCTCACTGAATACGAGAAAAAGGCTCCCCGTTCAAGAACCATATTTGAGCAAGCCTGTCAGTTTCAGATCCGGGGTGGAAGCCACAACCTCAGACTCTTTGAACCGTATCCTTTCTACGATCGGTCGGGATCTGGTTCCAAGGTGACTGATGTGGACGGAAACCAATACACCGATTTCTGGCAGGGCCACTTTACCAACATCCTTGGGCATAATCCCCGGGTCATCACCGAAGTGCTGGCGCGGGAATTTCAAAAAGGCTGGGGACTGCAGACGGGTTTTCCCGGATCACCCCAAAGGGAGTTGGCTGAGGAAGTGTGTCGGTGCACGGGAGCCGAGCGGGTGCGATTCACCACCAGTGGGACTCTTGCCACCCTGTATGCAGTAATGCTCAGCCGAGGGTTCACCGGCCGTCACCTGCTCTTGAAGATCTCGGGAGGTTGGCACGGGTCTCAGCCTTATCTTCTTAGGGGAGTCACCTCATACCAGAATGGATTGGGTCTGCAGGAATCCAGAGGACTTCATCCAGGCAGCGAAGAGGAAGTGGTCACAACTCGTTTTAACGATATAGGCCATCTGGAAGAGATCTTTCGGAAACTGGGTGATCAGCTGGCCTGTTTCATTCTCGAGCCCTTTATTGGAGAGGGCGGATTTTTTTTGCCGATGCTTCTTATCTTCAAAAGGCCCGCGCCCTGACCCGTCACCATGGGACCGTGCTGATTTTTGACGAAATCATTTCCGGGTTCCGGTTTTGTGCCGGCTCGATCGGCCGATTGTATGGAGTTTCTCCAGATTTGGCTACCTTCGGAAAGATCGTTGGAGGGGGGATGCCGCTGACCGCGGTGGTGGGTCGCGCGGACATTCTGGAGCTCTGCGACCCACGAGTGGGGGATGCCCGACGGGTGCGCTTCGAAGGTGGAACCATGTCAGCCCACCCTGCCTCGGTGTTGGCTGGCCTGACCATGATTCGCTATCTGAAGGAGCGCGAAGCGGAGATCTATCCGAAGATCGGCCACCTTGGAATGAAAATCCGAAGGTGCATTCCCGAGATCTTCTTGCGTGCTGGGATACGTTGCGTTTGTACAGGAAACCCGAATGATGAGGTAACAGGCAGCTCCATGGGGATGATTCACTTTCCGCTTGCCGAGGGTGTTTCCGTCGATCGCCCGGAGTCTACTTGGAACCCCGCCCAGTGCGACGTTGAGATGAGAGAAAAAATTCTGCGGCTGGCCTTGGCTACGCGCGGCTTCCACGTTGTTCACGGATTCGGTTCTGTGTCCTCCGCCCATACCGACGCCGAAGGAGATGAGTTCCTGAATGGGCTGGATGATGTAGCAAGCTTTCTGAAAAAAAGTCTATGATAGAGCCGCTTCGCCCCGGCACGGCAATGTAAAGGGAATGCTTAAGTACTATGGATATCCAAGTGCAACTGGAAGACCTGAGCGCCGTTAAGAAAAAGCTCAAGGTCGAAATTCCGGCTGAGACCGCACTCAGGGAAATGAATCTCGTTGCCAACGAGTATAGGAGGAACGCGAGGATCCCTGGTTTTCGCCCCGGCAAGGCCCCATTGGAGCTGGTTAAGAGGAGATTTCAAAAGGATATTCGCCAGGATGTTCTGCAGAAGTTAGTCCCTCAGTCGTACGACCAGGCGATCAAAGAACAAGATCTTCATCCGCTGGGCCGTCCCAGTCTGGAAAACATGGATTTCGAGGAAGGCAACCCAATCGTCTATGAAGCCCGGCTCGAGGTGGGGCCGAAGGTCTTGGTCCCCCGATATAAGGGGTTGGAGGTCAGCGCCGAAGAGCTCTCAGTCAGTGAGGAAGACATTGACCAGGAGATTGACAAGTTACGCGAAAAACATGCCAATCTTGTCTCGGTCGAGGGTCGCGCAGTTTGCGATGGGGATTACGCAGCGGTGGACCTTCGTGGAGAATACATGGATCAGTCAGGTGGGGAACGGCGAAAGGAACGCCCTCAGGTCGCACCGATCCAGGAAGAAAATGTCTTATTGAAAGTGGGAGATGAAAGTACCCTTCAAGCTTTCAACGAAGCACTTTCGGGAATGAGTGTGGGAGAAGAGAAAACTTGTCAGGTTGAGTATCCACCCAAGTATCCAACGGAAAAACTAGCCGGACGAAAAGTTCTTTTTCAACTGCGTTTGAATGAAATCAAAAAGAAACATCTCCCGGAGGCAAACGATGAGTTTGCCAAAGACCTAGGAGATTACGAGACTCTGGCACAGCTCAGGGAAAAAGTCCGAGCCGATATGAGGGAATTGCGAGAAACAAATCGGGACAACGCTTTGAAAAACAAACTGATCGATAAACTGATTGAGGAAAAAGACTTTGAGATTCCCGACCTGATGGTGGAAGAGCGTCTCGATGAGAGAGTCAGGGACCTGGCGTACAATATAGCTGCTCAGGGAGTGGATCCTTCCAAGGCGAACGTTGACTGGATGAAGCTTCGTGGTCAGTTGCGGCCAGAAGCCGAGAAGGGAGTTCGTGCCCGAATTGTCTTGGGAGAAATCGCAAACCAGGAGCACTTGAAGGTCTCCAGTGAAGACTTGGAGTGCGAGCTCGATCGCATGGCCAATTCCGTGAATCAACCGAAGGAGAAGCTGCGCCAACAGTTGGAACAGGGTAATCGAATGGAAGAGCTCAGGGGAGAGGTTCTGAGGCGGGAGGCGCTCAATCTGGTCTTCGAGAACGCGAAGGTGAAATAGATGACTCTGATACCGATGGTCGTTGAACAGACGAATCGAGGCGAGAGAGCCTACGATATTTATTCCCGCCTGCTCAAGGACAGCATTATCTTCTTGGGCAGTGGTATTGACGACAATGTTGCCAATGTGGTGACGGCTCAGCTGCTCTTTCTGGAGGCGGAGGACCCGGAAAGAGACATTTCCCTGTACATCAATTCTCCGGGAGGCTCGATCACCGCGGGACTGGCCATTTACGACACCGTCCAGTTTATTCGAAACGACGTAACGACAATTTGTATTGGACAAGCTGCTTCCATGGGAGCAATGCTTCTGGCAGCGGGCACTGAAGGGAAGCGATTTGCACTTCCCAATAGCCGGATCCTGATTCACCAGCCAGCGATCACGGGGCTCTCCGGGCAAGCCACGGACATCGATATTCACGCCAGAGAAATCCTTCGGATGCGAGAGGCCACCAACAAGATTCTTGCCAAGCACACCGGACAAAAGGTGCTGAGAATTGCGCAGGACTTAGAGCGTGACTACATCATGGATGCGGTTCAGGCGAAGGAATATGGTATAATTGACGAGATTATCGCAAAGCACACGTGAGAGGAAGAGAGAAGACGTAGACTTATCCTTGGGAGGTGTCTCTTGAGAAAGGACGCCGATGAAGTCCTTCGCTGCTCATTCTGCAACAAGAGCCAGAACGACGTTAAGAAACTGATTGCCGGTCCCACCGTTTTCATCTGCGATGAATGTGTAGATGTTTGCAACGAGATCATCTCGGATGACATAACGGCTGAGGCCGTATCAGTCAAGGAAGCACTTCCCAAGCCCGCCGAGATTAAGAGCTTTCTGGAACAGTACGTAATCGGCCAGGAGATGGCCAAGAAAAAGCTCGCCGTCGCCGTCCACAATCATTACAAGCGGATCAAGCTGAAACGGCGCCGGCAGCAGGATGTCGAGCTCGCCAAGAGCAATGTTCTTCTGATTGGTCCCACGGGAACGGGGAAAACCCTGCTTGCCCAGACGCTGGCGCGCATGCTCTCTGTTCCCTTCGCTATCGTCGATGCCACCACGCTCACCGAAGCCGGTTACGTGGGTGAGGACGTGGAGAATATTATTCTCAAGCTGCTGCAGGCTGCCGGAGGCGATCGAGAACGCTGCATGCAGGGGATCATTTACATCGACGAGATCGACAAGATTTCACGGAAAGATGAAAATCCCTCCATTACCCGCGATGTCTCGGGAGAGGGAGTGCAGCAGGCCCTGTTGAAAATTTTGGAAGGGACGGTGGCCAACGTCCCACCCCAGGGAGGTCGCAAGCACCCACACCAGGAATTCGTTCAGATCGACACCATGAACATTCTGTTCATCTGTGGTGGTGCCTTTGTAGGTCTGGACAACATTGTACGCAAACGACTGGGGCGAAGCAGCATGGGATTTCGTTCCCAGCTGGCAGACAGCCGCTGGAGGAAAGAGAGCGAGTCGGCTGTGCTCAGCCTGCTTCTTCCCGAAGATCTGATCAAATACGGTTTAATTCCTGAGTTTGTGGGACGGTTGCCTGTCTTGTGCACGCTTCACGAGCTGGATAAGGCAGCCCTGGTGGAAATCCTCACCAAACCCAACAATGCCCTAGTAAAGCAGTATCATAAAATGTTCGAATTTGAAAATGTGGCACTGAAGTTCACCGATGACGCCTTGTCGGTTATTGGGGAAATGGCGCTGCAGAGAAAAATTGGTGCCCGCGGCTTGCGCTTGATCATGGAAGATCTTATGCTAGACACTATGTACGAGTTGCCTTCGACCAAAAGGGTCAAGGAGTTTGTGGTGACCCGAGAGATGGTCGAAAATAAGGAAGTAGTTTTTAAACTGCTTGAGAAAGCCGGATAATCGGCCAATTTCGGCCCACGACAAAACCCTGTTCCACTATTTCTCGTTGAGCCTTTGAAACCTCTAGTTCAAAACCGCATCTGTAATTAAAGGCTCAAGCGGGTGGGTTAGGATCAGCACGAAAATGAGCCAGCTCCAGGAAAAATCAGCTCAAGCCTATCCCATGGTTCCCATCCGGGACGTGGTCGTTTTTCCGCACATGATGGTCCCTTTTGTCATCGGCCGCCCTTCCTCCGTGCTGGCGCTGGAGAAGGCGCTGCAAGCCGACAAGAAGATTTACCTCGCCACCCAGATCGACGCATCGCAGGATAACCCGTCCTCCAAGCAGATCTACGATGTCGGTACCGTTGCCACGATTGTTCAGAGCCTGAAACTTCCTGATGGAAATATCAAGGTATTGGTGGAAGGGGTTCGCCGGGCGCGCACCCTTCATGTGGTGGAGGTGGACGGGTACCTTCGAGCGGAGGTCCAGTTTGAACGGGTCCCCAAGGTTTCCAGCGCCAAAGTTAGTTTGCTTACGAAACGGCTCAACGAAGTGTTCGAACAGTTCGCCAAACTGAATCCGAACGTCAACTACGAAACCATCGTTCAGGCCGCTCGCAGCAGCGACGCAGACCGATTGTCGGACTCGATCGCGTCCAACCTGTCCATCCCTGTAGAAGAGAAACAGGATCTGCTGGAGACCTTCGATCCTGCGGAACGGATGGAGAAGATTTGTGAGTTCATGGAGGTCGAGATCGAGAAGATCAAGATGGACAAGTCTGTGCAGGGTCAGGTTCGTCGTCAGATGGAGAAGGCTCAGCGCGAGTACTATTTGAACGAAAAGATCAAGGCAATTCAGAAAGAATTAGGGCGCAGTGAGAAAGATGAAATCGAAGAGCTGAAGAAAAAGGTCGAAGAGGCCGGGATGCCCAAAGATGCCTATGAAAAGTCGCTCAACGAGATCCGACGCCTTGAGCAGATGCCCCCCATGAGTGCTGAGACCACGGTCAGTCGCACCTATCTCGACTGGCTGATAGCCATGCCCTGGAAGAAGCGCAGCCGTGAGATCAGGGACATTTCGCGCGCCGAACAGGTCTTGAATGAAGATCACTACGGTCTCGAAAAGGTAAAGGAACGCATCCTGGAATTCTTGGCCGTGCGCCAGCTTTCCAGAGAGCCCCAGCAGGGATCGATCTTGTGCTTTGTGGGTGCTCCCGGAGTGGGAAAAACTTCACTGGGGCGCTCGATTGCACGCGCTACCGGTCGTAACTTCGTCCGGCTCTCACTGGGTGGAGTGCGCGACGAGGCCGAGATCAGAGGCCACCGGCGCACTTATATTGGTGCCCTGCCGGGTCAGATTATCCAGATGATGAAAAAGGCAGGGACCAGGAATCCTATCTTCCTGCTGGATGAAGTCGACAAGATGAGTATGGATTTCCGGGGCGATCCCTCGGCCGCGCTGATGGAAGTTCTGGACCCCGAGCACAACAAGAGTTTCATCGACCACTACCTGGATACCGAGTTTGATCTGTCTCATGTTCTCTTTATCTGCACGGCCAACGTTCTGCATACCATCCCGCGGCCGCTGCAGGACCGCATGGAAGTCATCCATATCTCAGGTTATACCGAAGACGAAAAGTTCAATATCGCGAAACAATTTCTGCAGCCCAAACAGATGAAGCAGAAGGGTCTGAAGAGTTCCCGCCTGAAGATCATCGATGAGGCGATCCTGGACATCATTCGGGGGTATACCCGTGAGTCCGGAGTGCGCAATCTGGAAAGGGAACTTGCCAACATCTGTCGGAAAGTAGCCCGTAAAGTGGTGGCGCAAAAAAAGAAAAAGGCCCCGCTCCGGAAGTTTACCATTACCCGGCGAGAGCTTCGTGAGTTGTTGGGCGTTCCCAGGTTCCGAACTCAAATGGCTACAGAAGCCAACGAGGTGGGACTGGCCACAGGCCTGGCGTGGACTGAAGTGGGTGGGGAAGTGCTTCTGACAGAAGCCACCACCATGGAAGGAAAAGGCGACCTGACGCTGACTGGGAAACTGGGTGAAGTCATGCAGGAATCGGCCCGAGCGGCTCTCTCCTTCGTGCGATCGCGCAGTAATGAATACGGGTTGTTGAAGGATTTCTACAAGCTCCTGGATATGCACGTTCACGTCCCGGAAGGGTCGATCCCGAAAGATGGTCCTTCCGCAGGAATCACCCTGGCTACAACCATCGTTTCCGCCCTGACCCGCAACCCGGTTCGCCGAGACGTAGCCATGACAGGAGAAATCACCTTGCGTGGAAAGGTGTTGCCCATCGGTGGAGTCAAGGAGAAGATTCTGGCCGCCCATCGCGCCGGCATCGGAACCGTCATCTTACCCAGGGACAATGAGAAGGATCTGAAGGACATTCCAGGGTCGGTTCTGCAGGATTTGAAGATTATCCTCGTGGAGACCATGGACGAAGTCCTTGACTTGGCTTTAACGCGACCTCCAAAAGCAAAAGCTCAGAAGGGACTGAAACCGCTGCCCGCCAAAGTAGAAGGAGAAGATCGACCCGGAATTCAGTAAAACCGTCATGGGTCATCGGTGAGCTTGAGGTGACCAGTGGTGGGTGCAACGCATACGGTCTCAAAAATTGAAAACCCAACTCAGCTAACCCTTTGAGTATTTAGCCCGGGTTATGCATAAAGTGTCTACTGCATCGGCGTCGCCTTCGCCTGAGCGAAGTGAAGAAATCAGCCGTCCTGACTGCGTTGCGCTCCGTCGGCCTCCTCGACGTACTGCATGAGTACGCCTGCGGGGGCCTCGGTCGCGACGCCTTGTCAGGCCGGCGCTTTCGCCGCTACGACACGAGTGTCTTGACACAAGTGTCTCGTGACGACACCTTATGCATATCCGGGCTAGCGAGCTCCGCAGACACTCAGCTTGTGACTGATGACCAGTGACCGATTCTGTCAGGAGTCATCAGAGCAATTGATTTGAGAGGAAATTTGAACCATGGCTGAAGCAAGGACTTCCCCGGTAAGAGAAAATGGGGAACCGTTGAACATTCAAGAACTCAAGGAAATGAACATCCAGGCCTTGAACAATATTGCCAAGGATCTGGATATCGTCGGTGCCAGCGGGATGCGTAAGCAGGAGCTGATTTTTCAGATCCTCAAGGCGCAGACGGAGCGCAGCGGGTTGATCTTTTCCGAAGGAGTTCTGGAGACGCTGCCCGACGGCTTCGGGTTCCTGAGGGCTCCCGAGTACAACTATCTGCCCGGCCCGGACGATATTTATGTTTCCCCTTCGCAAATTCGAAAATTTGACCTGCATACGGGGGATACTGTGTCCGGGCAGGTCCGGCCTCCCAAGGATGGCGAACGCTATTTCGCACTCATCAAAGTCGAGGCCATCAACTTTGAGCATTCCGACGTCGCGAGAGAGCGGACCTTCTTCGAAAATCTCACCCCCATCTATCCGGAAGAGCACATCCGTCTGGAGACTGAGAAGGACAATCTCTCCGGGCGCGTCATGGACCTGATGACTCCCATCGGAAAAGGGCAGCGAGGCTTGATCGTCTCTCCTCCTCGGGCGGGAAAGACGATGATCTTGCAGAGCATAGCCAACTCCATCACCGCCAACCAACCTGAGATTGTACTCATTGTGTTACTGATCGATGAGCGCCCTGAGGAAGTGACGGATATGCAGCGCTCTGTCCATGGGGAGGTCATTAGTTCTACCTTCGACGAGCCGGCGACTCGCCACGTTCAGGTGGCTGAAATGGTCATGGAGAAAGCCAAGCGGCTGGTGGAGCACAAGAAGGACGTAGTGATTCTTTTGGACTCCATCACCCGGTTGGCCCGAGGTTACAACACCATCGTTCCCCCCTCCGGAAAGGTGCTCTCGGGAGGTGTGGATTCTAACGCGCTGCAGCGTCCGAAACGTTTCTTTGGCGCGGCTCGCAATATCGAAGAAGGTGGCAGTCTCACCATCATGGCAACCGCTCTGGTCGATACCGGCAGTCGCATGGATGATGTGATTTTCGAGGAGTTCAAGGGCACCGGTAATATGGAGCTGCATCTGGACCGCAAACTGGTGGACAAGCGGATCTTTCCGGCCATCGATATCAACCGGTCCGGTACACGCAAGGAGGAGTTGCTGTTGTCCAAGGAAGAGCTCAACCGAGTCTGGGTGCTGCGCAAGGTGTTGAGCCCACTGTCGGCTACCGAGTCCATGGAGCTGGTGGTGGAAAAACTGGGCAAAACCAGGAGCAACTCCGAATTCCTGAAATCCATGTCAGGCAGGGGGTAATTCTTACCGTTCCAGGTTCCAAGTTCTCGTTGTTCGCCGGCACTCGCTGCGCGGAGGCGGCCCCTACCTTCCTTCATTCAACAAGGTAGGAGTGGCCTTGGCGCCGCGAAAAGAACTTGACCTGCTCTTGGACACTTTGCTAGCCTAATCAACGGGAAGCAATTATGAAGATGAGCAACAGCTTCTGGCGTACGAGAAAATAAGGACGCCGGAGGACTGTCGATCTTCATAGGACCCGTAGAGATCAGAGGAAAGCCGTGGAGACAGTTCTCCACGGTTTTTTTTTACGATTGACGATTCTCGAATGATGGCTTGACCGGCTGACCGGCTGACCGGTGATGACGGATGATCAATGCCAATAACAGTCAATACCATTGACTGTTGACGAATGACCAATCACCATGATCTACCATAAATCAGTTCTCGCAGATCTGCTGACTCCGGTCTCAGCTTTTCTCCGGGTGTCGCGCGGTGCCGAGCAGGCCTTTCTGCTGGAGTCGGTGGGGGGAGGAGAGAAGATCGGACGCTATTCGTTTATCGGAGTCAACCCGTACCAGACGTTTCGTGGAAGTTTCGAGGATTTTCGCCGCAACTTCCCGGAACCGCAGCCTGCGCAGCCGGGCTTGCCGCCGTTTACGGGAGGCGCAGTGGGCGTTTTTTGCTATGACATGATCCGCGAGTTTGAACGATTGCCCCATCGAAACCGAGACCGGAAGGGAATCGTTCCCGAGGGTTGTCCGGTATGGATCGGCTTCTACTCCACCGTCCTGGCTTTCGACCACCTGAAGCATCAGATCATCATCATGTCCCACCAGGGGATGGATCGAGTGGAAGAGTTGGAAGAGAAGCTGGGCAGGAAAACTGAGTCGGCTGGCCGGCAGGGTCCTGCCTCGTCCAAGGGCTCCTCCTCTCCTGTATCCAACTTTGCGGATGGTTCTTTTAACGCTGCTGTGGAGACTGCCAAAGAATACATTCGTGCTGGAGACATTTTCCAGGTGGTCCTGTCCCAGTGCTTTCAGTCAGATTTCCTGGGGGATCCTTTCAACGTTTATCGCGCCCTGCGCTACGTCAACCCGTCGCCCTACCTCTTTTTTCTGAAGCTCGACGAGACCTTTATCGCCGGATCGTCTCCCGAGATGCTGGTGCGAGTGCAGGGGCGCGAGCTCGAATACCGTCCTATTGCGGGAACGCGGCGCCGGGGCAGAGATGCCGCCGAGGAGAGGCGGTTTGAAGAAGAGCTAGTCAGCGATGAGAAGGAGCGTGCCGAGCACGTCATGCTTGTCGACCTAGGCCGCAATGACCTGGGTCGGGTCAGCGAATACGGTTCGGTTTGCGTGGAGGACCTGATGTTTGTGGAGAAGTACTCCCACGTGATGCATCTGGTGAGCGCACTGAAAGGGCGCCTGCGCCCGGAACTGGACCGTTTTGATGTTCTCGCCGCCTGCTTTCCGGCGGGGACGGTGACCGGAGCCCCCAAGGTACGGGCTATGGAGATCATCGAGGAATTGGAGCCCGAGAGTCGAGGGGTTTACGCTGGCGCGATAGGCTATGTGGACTTTTCAGGGAATCTTGACACCTGCATTGCCATTCGTACCCTGGTACTGAAAGAGGGCAGAGCGTACCTGCAGGCTGGAGCGGGGATCGTGGCGGACTCAGTGCCCGAACGCGAAAACAAAGAATGCCATAATAAGGCGGAGGTGCTGTTCAAGGCACTGGAGCTGGCAAGAGAACTATAGCCTGGAGACTGTCCTGGGTTTAGTTGAAAGTTGAGAGGCGGTTCGTCCGACCGACTCGTTAGAATCGGGTTGGTCAACAACCTTTTAAGGAGGAACCGCCATGAAGAAATCATATCGAATTGTCACCCGGAAGAACAGTCAGGGGCTGGCTGATTATCTGGCCCAGAACGGGCAACTGTTGCTCCCGATGGTGGAGCTGATCGAAGCCTCCCGGATGGCCATTGACGAGTTGATCGACATCCTGGGGCGAGCGAGCATGGAAGCGGTCTTGCAGCTTTCTGCCCGAAGTGTCGCCGGCGAAAAGCAACAAGGGCGCCCAGGCAAGCAGATCGTTTGGTACGGCACTCAGCCAGGGCGAGTCAGACTTTCGGAGCGGCAAGTGCGGGTTCGAAAGCCACGGCTGCGCAAGAAAGGCCAAGGTCGAGGCGGGGAGGTGGAGATCCCCGCCTATGAGGCGATCAACCGTAACGGGGAGCTGGGCAGCCGCATGCTGGAGATCTTGATGTGCAACGTTTCCACGCGCCACTACAGCCGCGTGATCCCCCAGATGGCCGACACGGTGGGAGTCAGCAAATCGTCCGTGAGCCGTCAGTTCATTGAGCAGAGCGGCCAGCAGCTGGAGCAGCTGGCCGAGCGACACTTTGATGACGTTGAGTTTCTGATCATCTACATCGACGGCCTGGTCTTTGGCGAGCACCACGTGATCTGTGCCGCCGGCGTGGACTCGGAGGGCCAAAAGCACGTGCTGGGGCTGCGGGAAGGGGCCAGTGAAAACGCCGCCACCGCTACCTCCTTGCTGGAAGACCTGGTGGAGCGAGGCCTGGATTCCGGGCGACGCTATCTGTTTGTGATTGACGGCTCCAGGGCCCTGCGATGTGCCATTGACAAGGTCTTTGGCAAGGGCAGTCCGGTGCAGAGATGTCGTCGTCATAAGATTCGCAACGTGTGCGATCGATTGCCGGACGATCTGGCCGAGCAAGTCAAGTCAGTGATGCAGGCTGCTTATCGGCTGCCCTGGGAAGAAGGGAGGGTTCGGCTCAGAAAGCAGGCGGAGTGGCTCGAAGGGCTGCATCCCGATGCGGCAGCTAGCCTGCGAGAAGGTCTGGAAGAGACCTTCACCATCAATCGACTCGAGTTGTCTTCCTCCCTGCGCTTGTGTCTGGCCAGCACCAACCTGATTGAAAGCCCTCACTCTGGCGTGAGGATGCGGACCCGCCGAGTGAGCCGCTGGAAAGATAGCCAGATGGTGCTGCGCTGGGCCGCCTCAGCCTTCCTGGAGACGGAGAAGAACTTCCGGCGCATCCAGGGCTACCAGGACCTCTGGATGCTGAAAGCCAAACTCAGAGACGAGGTTTCTATGGACGCCAAACGAAAGGTGGCTTAAGATCGTGCTCAACCTGAACCGCCCTTCACTTTCAACTGAGTTTGGGGCAGCCTCATAGCCTGATTATGCATCATCTAGCCTGCATTTCTCATCACCACTCTACTGCATCGGCGTCGCCTTCAGCTGAGCGAAGTGAAGAAACCATCCGTCCTGACGGCGTTGCGCTCATTCGGCCTCCTCGACGTACTGCACGAGTACGCCTCCGGGGGCCTCGGTCGCGCGCCTTGTCAGGCCGGCCCTTCCACCGCGTGACACGAGTGTCTTGACACGAGTGTCTCGTGACGAGCAGTGATGAGAAATGCAGGCTAGGCGAACTTGCAGTTGAGGCCTCACTATGAACGTCGTCGTGATCGATAACTACGACAGCTTCACCTACAACCTTGTTCAATACCTCGGTGAGCTTGGCTGTGATCTTCAGGTTTATCGTAACGACCAAATCATGCTGGATCGAATCGGTTCCATGAATCCGGATCGAATCGTGATCTCCCCTGGACCTGGCAGGCCGCGAGACGCCGGAATCTCGGTAGATTTGGTGAGGCACTTCGCCGGACAGCTACCCATTCTAGGCGTTTGTCTTGGTCATCAAGCCATCGCGGAGTCCTTTGGAGGAAGTGTCGTCCGCGCCCCCGAGCTCAAGCATGGGAAAACTTCCCTGATCTATCACGAGGGAGATTCCATTTTGTCCGGTTTGCGTAGTCCCTTCGAAGCGACCCGGTATCATTCGCTGATTGTGCGCCGCGAAGATCTTCCCGATTGCCTCTCCGTGAACGCCTGGACCAAAGAAGGGCTCATCATGGGGCTGCGCCATCGCCGCCACGATATCTTTGGCGTTCAGTTTCATCCAGAGTCGATCCTGACGCCTCAAGGGAAGAACATTTTGGAAAACTTTTTATGCTTCAAGAGTTCACCAGCAGAATAGCGGATGGCCGGAACCTCACCCAGGAGGAGGCGGGAGAATCCCTACAGCTGATTCTTTCCGAAAGCACTTCGGTTGCGGTGATCGCGTCTTTCTTGACCGCGCTCTTCCTCAAGGGCGAAAGTGCCCAGGAAATCTGCGGGTTTGCGCGGGTCATGCGCCGGCATGCTGTCTCGATCAAGAGTCACCATTCTAAACTCATTGACACGGCCGGAACGGGCGGAGGGATTGAGACCTTTAATATCTCCACTACTGCCGCTCTCGTGATCGCGGGCGCGGGCATAGCAGTGGCCAAGCACGGCAACCGGGCAGTCACTTCCCGCTGCGGTAGTGCCGATGTCCTGGCAGCCCTTGGAGTCCAGATGGACCGGCCACCGGAAGTCGCGGAACGAAGCCTCAACGAGTGTGGTATGGCTTTCCTGTTTGCACCCATCTTCCACCCTGCCATGAAGCGTGTCGCAAAGATCCGGCGCGAGCTGGCACATCGCACCATCTTTAACCTGCTCGGTCCTTTGACGAACCCGGCTTCAGCGCCCTATCAGATCATCGGTGTCTATTCGACTGATCTTACCGAGAAATTGGCGCGGGCGGCAGGAGATCTGGGTGTTCGGAGAGCGTGGGTGGTTCACAGCCATGACGGCATGGACGAGCTCTCCGCCAATGCGGAAAGTCGCGTTTCGGAAGTGAAGGATTCCGTAGTGAGAACATTCGACTTTCAGCCTGAATCGGTGGGATGGGCAAAGGCCCACGACCGTGTGCCTCTGCAGGGTGGTACCCCGGAGGAAAACGCTGAGATGACCCGTGGAATCCTCGAGGGCCGAATTAAGGGTACCCCTCGGGACGTCGTTCTCCTCAATGCCGGTGCCGCCCTGCATGTGGCCGGCGAAGGTCCATTGAACGAAGCGATCAGGAAAGCGGTTGAGTCCCTGGACAGCGGCGCTGCCCGGAAGAAACTTCAGGAGCTTGTTCGCGCCTATTCGTCCTAGTGTCCTGGGAAAGGACACTAGGACGGATTATGCATAAAGTGTCTACTGCATCGGAGAAATCATCCGAATGATTGACCAGATCCTGGCCGCAAAGCAGCAAGAGCTCTCCCAAAGCAAGGCCCGTCGCTCACTTGAAGAAGTAGTGCTCCAGATCGGGGAGGATGCCCCTCCTTCCTTTTGTGCTGCCATCACCTCCCCCGGAGTCAGCATCATTGCCGAGATCAAGTACCGAAGCCCGAGTCAGGGGACCTTCCCCTGCCAGCTGCCTCCTCAAGATCTAGCCAGGATCTACAGTGAAAACGGAGCCGTTGCAATTTCGGTTCTTACGGAGAAGACGTACTTTGGAGGAGACATTGAATTCCTGAAGAAGGTGGAAACTCCTCTCCCGCTGCTTCGCAAGGACTTCATCGTCGACCGCTACCAGATTGCTGAGACACGTCTTTATGGTGCTTCTGCGTACCTGTTGATCGTGACTTGTCTGGAGAAAGGTCTGCTTCACGACCTGATCCATTATGGGGAGGGCTTCCAGCTCGATGCCCTGGTGGAAGTCCATGATCCCTTTGAACTGGAGGCGGCAGTCGAAAGCCAGGCCCGCCTGATCGGTGTAAACAATCGCAATTTGAGAACCTTCGAGGTTGATGTCAACGTCTCCTTCGATATTGCCAAGCGAATGGAAAAAGAAAGCGGCTATATCCTGATCTCCGAGTCCGGGATTAGCGAATACCCTCAAGTGAGCGAGCTTCAGGATGCGGGTTTCAGTGCCTTCCTCATCGGCTCGACGCTCATGTCCTCGGAAGATCCGGCTAGGAAGCTTCAGGAGCTGAGAGGTTGCGCGTGATTTCGTGCTTTTTTCGCGCTTTTCGCGGTGGATCATGATCATCAAAATCTGCGGCATTACCAATCTGGAAGATGCATGCCGCTCCATCGAATGCGGTGCGACGGCGCTGGGCTTCAACTTCTACAGAAAGAGCCCTCGATATATTGAGCCGGAGAGGGCCCAGGAGATTGTGAAGCAGCTCCCAATAGGAATTCTTGCCGTAGCCGTGATAGTAGTCACCGGTCACCGGTCACCGGTCACCGGTCAGTGGTCCGCGCTTCAACTGCACGGGCTCACTTCTGAATCCCAAATCCCTTCCACCGACAAGCGTGTCGTTGTGGCCACGTCGGCCGCGTCTGCAGACCGCTTCCCTCATCACGAACTCATCATCGACACCTCGTGGGGGACAGGCCAGAAGGCCAACTGGCAAGAACTCAAAGGGCTTGATCGACCCTTCATCCTTTCCGGCGGTCTGACGCCTGAAAACGTCGCCGGGGCCATCAAGGAGCTGAGGCCGGTCGGCGTGGATGTTTGTTCTGGTGTTGAGCTCTCCCCGGGTAAAAAGGATCCAGACAAATTGAAGCGTTTCATCCAAACTGTGCGGAGTTCACTCCATGACTAGCTCGAAATTCGAAGTTCGAAGTTCGAAACTCCCCGATCAGGCCGGTCACTTCGGAATCTACGGCGGCAAGTTTGTCCCCGAGACACTGATGTCTCCGCTGGAAGAGCTGGAGAAGGCCTACCTCGAAGCGAAAGGTGATGCTGAATTCTTGGGCGAGTTTAACGGCCTTCTGAGCAGCTATGCAGGACGACCTACTCCCCTCTTTTTTACCAGCAGACTCTCCAAGCATGTTGGCTCGAGAATTTATCTCAAGAGAGAAGATCTTTGTCACACCGGCGCTCACAAGATCAACAATGCTTTAGGACAAGCGCTTCTGGCACGGCGTATGGGCAAAACTCGGGTGATTGCCGAGACGGGAGCAGGACAGCATGGAGTGGCTACCGCCACCGTGTGTGCGCTGCTCGGTATTGAGTGCGAGGTGTATATGGGTACCGAGGACATGCGCCGGCAGGGGCTGAACGTTCTGCGCATGGAACTGTTAGGGGCAAAGGTGACCCCGGTAGAAGCCGGCAGTTGCACTCTGAAGGATGCCATTAATGAAGCGATGCGTGATTGGGTGACCAACGTGGAGAACACTTACTATTTACTGGGCTCTGTTCTGGGACCGCACCCCTATCCAGTGATGGTGCGCGATTTTCAGTCGATCATCGGACGCGAAACGCGGAAGCAAATTCTGGAAGCGGAAGGCCGCCTGCCTGATCTGATGATTGCCTGCGTGGGAGGAGGCAGCAATGCCATCGGCCTTTTCTACGAGTTTCTTACTGACCAATCGGTACGCATGATCGGCGTCGAGGCGGGAGGATACGGCAAGGAACTGGGTCAGCATGCGGCTCGCTTCGAGGGCGGGGCCCCTGGAGTCCTGCACGGGACCTTCAGTTATCTCCTACAGGATGAGCAGGGTCAGGTCTCCACCACACACAGCGTCTCGGCAGGCCTCGACTACCCCTCCGTTGGCCCGGAACATGCTTACCTTAGGGACAGCAAACGGGTGGACTACACGTCTGTAAGCGATGAAGAAGCACTTGAGGGTTTACGAGTCTTGAGCGAATTGGAGGGTATCATCCCGGCGCTGGAGTCCGCGCACGCCGTTGCCGAATGCTTGAAATTAAAGGAATCGGGTCAGTTGTCAGTCGTTAGTAGTCAGCTGGTCATCATCAATCTCTCCGGTCGTGGAGACAAGGATGTCGAGATTATCCGAGATCTTCGCCAGAAATAAGAAGTGCTTCATTCCTTTTGTGACGGCCGGTCATCCTGATCTGGAAATGAGCCGGCGCATCATTCTGAAGCTCGCCCAGATGGGCTCTCACATTATCGAGATTGGAATCCCCTTCTCCGATCCGATTGCCGACGGGCCCATCATCCAGCGATCTTCTTTTCAGGCTCTAAGACACGGATATGGGCTCGCCGACTACATCGGATTGGTTCGCGAGCTTCGCGCCGAGACCGAGGTAGGACTCATTTTCATGACCTACATCAACCCCGTGTTAAAGTACGGTTTGGCTCGTCTCGGGCGGGAGGCTGTGGAAGCGGGGTTGGATGGAATTTTGATCTCAGATCTGACGCCCGAAGAATTCGCCGGCTCCCTGTACAATGCTCCTCTCGAAAAGCTGGACACGGTTTTTCTTGCTGCGCCCACCTCCTCTAACCAGCGTCTGCAGAGCATCTCTCAGGTGAGTAGAGGTTTCATCTATCTGGTTGCTCGTCCGGGAGTGACGGGAAAACGTTCCGACGTGGAGGCGATGGTTCCCGAGACGGTTCGGCGTCTCAGAAAGTATACGAAGCTGCCGATTGCAGTTGGCTTTGGGGTCACTTCGTCCCAGGATGTTCGCAAAGTTTGGAAGTACGCCGAAGGAGCGGTGGTAGGATCTGCTATCGTGCGATTCATTGAGGAGCACCAGTCCGAACCCAATCTCCCGACCCAGGTGGGAGAATATGTCAGTGACTACTTGATCCCACGGATCTACGCGGAGGATTCAAGTGATCTGCGGGAGGATCCGCGGCCTAATCAGCAGCATGAACATTGACGACTGGCGGAAGAAAATTGACGAGATCGACCTGGAAATGGTCCGACTTATGAACCAGCGAAGCCGTTGTGCCATCGAAATTGGGAAGATTAAGGAGAAACGAAACATCGACGTGTATGACCCAAAACGCGAACAGCAGGTCCTCCAGAATGTACAGGGTGTTGCCAAGGGACCCATGAGCAGGGAAGCAATGAAGCGCTTGTTTGAAAGGATTATCGATGAATCTCGCCGAGCTGAGAGGGAGCACAGGCAAAAACACAGCCCGCGGCGGAGCACGCGAAAAAGTACGAAATAACGCGAAAGTGACTTCAGCGTTTTCCGCTTAATTTCGCGTATTTCGCGGTTAATAAGGAGTCCAATCATGGTCATTGTTATGCAATCCAATGCGACCCGGAAACAGATAGAAACCGTGATCAAGAAATTGGTGTCGCAGGGTTTCGACGTCCACCGTTCTACGGGTGCTGAGCGAAGTGTTCTGGGAGCCGTAGGTGCCAAGGTGGTGGATACTCGAGACTACCAACTGATGGAGGGCGTCAGGGAGGTCCATCGGGTCACCCAGCCTTACAAGCTGGCCTCCAGGACCTGGCGTCCTGAAGGAAGTGTCATCAAGGTCAAGGACACGGAGTTTGGCGGGAAAGAAGTGGTCGTCATGGCAGGGCCCTGCACGATCGAAAACTATGAACAGTGCGACCTCATTGGTGAGCGGGTGAAGGCCGCCGGTGCCAAGGTGATGCGTGGCGGAGCCTTCAAGCCACGCACTTCTCCTTATGCTTTTCAGGGTCACGGCGTCCAAGGGCTTCAGGAGATTCGCAAGGCGGCGGACAAGCACGACCTTCTGGTGGTGTCCGAAATCATGGAATCCAGTCAGATTCCTCTGGCAGAAGAATATATCGATATCATCCAGGTGGGTGCTCGCAACATGCAAAACTACGGACTGCTCCGCGATCTTGGTCGAGCCGGGAAGCCAGTGTTGCTCAAGCGGGGGATGAGCGCCACGATTTCTGATCTTCTGCTGGCCGCCGAGCACATCATGTCAGAGGGCAACCACCAGATCATCCTTTGCGGGCGAGGGATCCGCACCTTCGAGTCCCATACCCGCAACACTCTGGATATTTCGGCAATCCCGGTGGTGCACAAGCTGAGCCATCTGCCCATCGTGGTGGATCCCAGCCATGCTATTGGGATTCGCGACAAAGTTCCTCCCCTGGCGCGTGCCGCAGTTGCGGCGGGAGCAGATGGCTTGATCCTCGAAGTACATCACGATCCGGACAACGCCATCTGTGACGGCGCCCAGACGCTTTACTGCGAACAGTTCGAGAAGCTTATGGATGAACTGCGCGTCATCGCCACTGCCGTGGGGAGAACGATTGGCAGTGCCGTCCTAGTTGGCTAGCCCGCGAATTTAATCTTCGAGACGGTAATTTGGCGCTTCTTTGGTCACCACAACGTTGTGGACGTGGGATTCTCGTAACCCCAGGTTGGACACTCGTATGAATTTGGCTTTGGTCTGCAGTTCTTTGATGGTTTTGGCTCCGCAGTACCCCATTCCGGACCGCACCCCTCCCACCAGCGTTGGAATGAGGTTCTCCACACTGCCTTTGTGGGGCACCCGTCCTTCGATCCCCTCGGGGACGGGCTTGGACCCCTCCTGAGCATATCGATCGCTGCTTCCTTCCCCCATGGCCCCCAGCGAACCCATGCCCCGGTAGGTTTTATAGCTCCGGTTCTGATAGAAGACCAATTCGCCGGGAGACTCATCCGTACCTGCAAAAAGATTTCCGATCATGACGCAGTCAGCCCCGGCCGCCAGGGCCTTGGCTACGTCCCCGGAGTACTTGATCCCGCCGTCAGCAATGATCGGCAGCTTGAGCTTACGGGCAACCTTGACTGCATCCTGGATTGCCGTAAACTGCGGAACTCCAGTGCCGGTCACAACGCGTGTGGTACAAATGCTGCCGGGACCCATGCCGACTTTCACAGCGTCGACTCCCGTGCCATGAAGCGCGCGAGCTGCCTCTCCGGTTGCGATATTGCCAGCCATCACATCTGCACTTTTCAGTTTCTTCTTCAGCTCCCGAGCCGCCTTCAGGACCCGCTCAGTGTGTCCATGCGCCGTATCCACAACGATCACATCCACGCCCACTCTCTCCAGTTCCAGAGCCCTCCCCAGGAAATCTCCCACGGCTCCGACTGCTGCGCCCACTCTCAGCCTACCGTACCGATCTTTAGCGGCATTCGGGTAGGTGATCATCTTGAGGATGTCCTTGACCGTGATTAGCCCCTTGAGTCGATAGGTTTTGTCGACGACCGGAAGCTTTTCAATTCGATGCTCATGAAGGATTCTTTTTGCCTCCTTCATGGAGATCCCTTCTCTGACGGTCACCAGGTTTTCGTGTGTCATGAGGTCAGATACTTTCAGGTTCCGGTTGGTCACGAAGCGCAGGTCTCTATTGGTTACAATGCCTACCAGCCTTCCTTTCTGATCGACAATCGGAACTCCGGAGACCTTGTACCTGCCCATCACATTGAGCACGTCCCGGATCCTGTTTTCCGGGCGCATGGTGATGGGATCGACGATCATACCCGATTCGGATCGCTTTACCTTGTCCACTTCGGCCGCCTGGGCTTCGATAGTCAGGTTTCGGTGAACGATTCCGATTCCGCCCAATCGTGCCAACGCGATCGCCAGTCGGGATTCCGTCACGGTATCCATTGCAGCCGAGGAAATCGGGATGTTGAGGGGGATATTCTTGGAGAAGACAGTTCGCAGGTCAGTTTCGGCGGGAAGGACGTCACTTTTCGCCGGCATCAACAGGACATCGTCGAAGGTAAGGGCTTCAGGTACCGCCATTGGCGGATTATATCCCACGGATCACGCGGATACCACGCCGATCTTCGCGGATAGAATGACTCGCTTATATTCGAGGCGTCCGAGCTTACCAAAGTCTCGATTGCGACACTTTTTTGTCGTTCCCACTTTAATCCTTCGTCAACTAGGGCAATTTCTAGCGCTCGTTGATAGATAGCCTCTCGAAAAAACGGTCCCAACTCGTTATGGACTGCAAAGGCACAACCAAGGATCCTGTGTGACAGTTTTGCATTGATCAAGCCCATATCCCATATAACGACGATGGGTGGAAATCCGTGAAAATCCGCGTCATCCGCGGGCTGACCCCCGGGATAGATGCTAGAATAAATGCCGGATGTTCAACGCAGTCCTGACCAAGATCATCGGCAGCCAGAACGAGCGCGAGTTGAAAAGAATCCAGCCTCAAGTGGAACGGATCAACCTGCTGGAAGGCGAGACATCCAAGCTCTCCGATGCCCAGCTCAAATCCAAGACCGCGGAATTCAAATCCCGGCTCAAAGGGGAGCCTCTGGACGAATTGATTCCGGAGGCCTTTGCGGTGGTGCGCGAGGCCGGTAATCGCACTGTGATGATGCGCCATTTTGACGTGCAGCTGATCGGTGGGATGGTTCTCCATCAAGGCAAGATCGCTGAGATGAAGACGGGCGAAGGCAAAACCCTGGTCGCGACTCTTCCCGTCTATCTGAACGCCCTCACCGGAAGTGGGGTCCACGTGGTCACGGTCAATGATTATCTGGCTGGTCGCGACGCCGAATGGATGGGTCCCATCTACGAATTGCTTGGCCTGAGGGTGGGCGTGATCCAGCACGACATGGCAGACAGCGATCGCAAGGCGGCCTATCAATCCGACATCACCTACGGCACCAACAACGAGTTTGGCTTTGATTATCTTCGAGACAATATGAAGTACGCGCTCGACGACTGTGTGCAGCGCGGACACCACTTTGCCATCGTCGACGAGGTAGACTCGATTCTGATCGACGAGGCACGGACTCCCTTGATCATCAGTGGTCCCTCCGAGGAGTCCACCGACAAGTACTACAAGATCGACAAGATCATTCCTCGACTGGTTCGTGAAGAGGACTACAAAGTTGACGAGAAGGCCCGCACAGTAGTGCTTCAGGAGTCTGGAATCGAAAAGGCCGAGCGTTCCCTGGGTGTCGAGAATCTCTACGACCCCCATCACATTGATCTTGTCCATCACATCCAGCAGGCTCTTAAGGCACATACCCTTTTCAAGCGGGATGTGGATTACATGATTAAGGAAGGACAGGTGATTATCGTTGATGAGTTTACAGGTCGCCTGATGCCTGGCCGCCGTTACTCCGATGGTCTGCACCAGGCCCTGGAGGCCAAAGAAGGTGTTCGAATCGAGCGTGAAAACCAGACGCTGGCAACCGTTACCTTCCAGAACTACTTCCGCATGTATGAAAAGCTGGGGGGCATGACCGGCACGGCCGAGACAGAAGCGGCGGAATTCGAGAAGATCTATAAGCTGGAGGTTGTGGTTGTTCCCACCAACAAAACGCTGGTTCGGCACGAGCATCCGGACGTCATCTACCGGACGGAACGGGAGAAATTCAACGCCGTTGCCGAAGAGATCAAGCAGCTCCATGACATAGGCCGTCCCATGCTCGTGGGTACCACCTCGATTGAGAAATCGGAGCGGCTTGCCAATCTTCTCAAACGCAGGGGCATCAGGCATGTGGTCCTGAACGCCAAGTACCACGAAAAAGAGGCGGAAATTGTGGCTCAGACAGGCCAAAAAGGGTCGGTAACCATTGCCACCAATATGGCAGGACGTGGAACCGACATCATTCTGGGTGGCAATCCGGAGTTTCAGGCCAGGCTTACCCTTCGCAATCGCCGTCGACAAACCGAGCGAGGCCAGGCCGGCGCGCTGAGTCAAGGGTCAGCGGAGGAAGCGAATTATCTGGAGTATAAGAAGGAAGTCGAAAAGCTCCTACCCGCCTGGGCGAAAGAACATAAAGAGGTCGTGGCAGTGGACGGCCTTCACATCATTGGTACAGAGCGCCACGAAGCCCGCCGCATCGACAACCAGCTGCGGGGCCGCGCGGGACGGCAGGGAGATCCGGGATCGAGCCGTTTTTACCTTTCCCTGGAAGATGACCTGATGCGGATCTTCGCCTCCGATCGAATTTCCGGCATCATGCAGTCCCTGGGCATGGAGGAGGGCGTGCCCATCGAATCCAGGCTGATCACCCGGCAGATCGAGCGGGCGCAAAAACAGGTGGAAGCGCGCAACTTCGAAATTCGCAAACATCTCCTCGAATACGACGACGTGATGAACAAGCAGCGCGAGGAGATCTATCGCTTTCGCCGAGAGCTGCTGGAAGGCAAGGACCAAAAAGGGTATATCGTCGGCCTGGCCAAGTCCATCGCTGTTGAGTTCCTCGACGCGTATGCTCACCTGGAAACGGACCCGCAAGAGTGGGACCTGGAAAACCTCAAGGTGAATTTCAACCGTGTCTTCGGAATCGAGTTACCGGATCGCGTAGATGTGCCGTCAGATACTGCTGAGGGCACACATCCGTGCGCCCTGAGCGAACTCTCTCGCGCCGAACTCGAGAAATATCTTCTCGACCAGGTCAACTCGAAATACACGGAAAAAGAAAGTACCGTCGGCTCTGAGATGATGCGATGGTACGAGCGCATGGTGATGCTGCAGATCATCGACCAGCAATGGAAGGATCACCTTCTGGCGCTGGATCACCTCAAGGAGGGCATTGGGTTGCGTGGCTACGGGCAGCGCGACCCGCTGGTGGAATACAAGCGCGAATCGTTTAACCTCTTTGAGGATCTCTGGGATCGGGCTCAGGAGGAGATGGTACGCATGCTCTTTCTGCTGCGCCCCGTGACTGCAGAGGAAGAGCAGGAGCTGCTGGGAGCTCGAGCACGCCGCCAGCAGCGCCTCAGCTATTCAGGAGCTGAGGAAGCCGTGGTGGCGGGCGGTGCAGGCGGATCGCGTCAATTGGGCGAAATGGAAACTCGCACTGCTGCCGCCGTGAAAACTGTGGTGCGCACTATGCCCAAGGTGGGCCGCAACCAACCCTGCCCCTGCGGCTCAGGCAAGAAATACAAGAAGTGCTGCGGCGCCTGATCCATCCCGCGGATTACATCCCACGGATCACGCGGATGGATGCCCTATCCGTGTCCATCCGCGTGATCCGTGTTATCCGTGGGATAAGAGAGGAGTTTCTTGTGACACTGAAACCCCTGACAAGAACCATTGAACCCTACGGGGGCAAGCTGGTCGACCTGCGAGTATCCTCCGAGGAGTTCCCGGATCTCAAGGCTCGAGCCAACCAGCTTCCATCGATTCAGATCTCCGAACGATCCGTGTGCGACCTTGAGTGCCTCTCCGTGGGGGTATTTTCTCCGCTCGATCGCTTCATGGGAAGTGACGACTACCAGCGGGTCCTGGATGAAATGCATCTGAGCGGCGGGCATGTTTTTCCGATCCCCGTTACGCTTCCTGTCGACCCTGATCCGAATGTCAAACTGGATCAGGAGATAGCCCTTCGGGACTCGAAGAACAATCTGCTGGCCGTTTTGTTAGTTGAAGAGATTTACGAGTGGCAACTCCGAGAAGCGGCTGAGAAAGTCTTCCAGACGCAGGATCCACGCCACCCGCTCGTGGCTGAAATGTATCGCTGGGGCAAACGGAACATCTCGGGCCGGCTCAGGCTTCTTGAGCTTCCGAAGCGCCATGATTTTCAGAGTCTTCGCCTGACGCCGGAACAGGTTCGCCAGCGACTTCAAGAATACGGTCATCTTAATGTGGTGGCTTTCCAGACCCGCAACCCGCTGCACCGCGTCCACGAGGTTCTGACAAAGCGCGCGATAGAGGAAATCGACGGCGTTTTGTTGCTGCATCCTGTGGTAGGGATGACCAAGCCCGGAGATGTGGATCACTATACCCGTGTTCGCACCTATAAGGCATTGGCGGAGGGCCACTACGAGTCGGACCGGATTCTGCTTTCTCTGCTGCCGCTGGCTATGCGTCTGGCAGGGCCTCGGGAGGCCCTCTGGCATGCGGTGATCCGCCGCAACTATGGAGCCAATCATCTGATTGTGGGCCGCGATCATGCTGGTCCCGGTAAAGATTCGGAAGGCCGTCCCTTCTACGGGCCCTATGATGCCCAGGAACTGGTGGCCGGCTTTGAAAAGGAGGTAGGTGTGACAATGGTCCCCTTCCGGGAATTCCTCTACCTCCCTGATGAGGATCGTTACGAGGAAGCGTCCAAAATTCCCAAAGACGCTCGCACAGCTTCCATTTCTGCCACTCAGGTTCGGGAAGACTACTTGAACCGCGGCAAAACCTTGCCGGATTGGCTAACCCGGCCTGAGGTTGCCGAGATTTTAGCGGAAGCACATCCGCCCCGTCACAAACAGGGTGTCTGTATCTGGTTCACGGGGCTCAGCGGAGCCGGAAAGTCGACGACAGCCGAGGTATTGGAGATGTTGTTGATGGAGCATGGCCGCCAGGTGACCGTGCTGGACGGCGACGTGGTTCGAACTCACCTCTCCAAGGGATTGGGTTTTGGCAAGGAAGATCGAGATACCAATATCCGTCGCATTGGCTTTGTTGCTGCCGAGATTGTCCGACATGGTGGAGCCGTCATCTGTGCTGCCGTCAGCCCTTATCGAGCTACGCGCAACGACGTTCGCAACATGACGGGAAGCGAGCGCTTTGTGGAAGTGTTCATGGACACCCCTCTGGAGGTTTGTGAGCAGCGGGACAGCAAGGGGATTTATTCAAGGGCAGGAAGAGGCGAAATCAAGGGAGTCACCGGGATCGACGATCCATACGAGCGGCCCGAGCATCCAGAAGTTATTTTGGAAACTGTAGAGCACAGCCCCGAGGAAAACGCACGGAGCATCATCGATTATCTGTCCGAGGAGAGGTTTCTCATCCCACACTAATCCACGGGAATCAGCGTGATCCGCTCAAATCCGCGTGATCCGCGGGATGTCATCCGCGGGATGATTTTAGATTTTCTCTACATCGGCAGCTTCGATCTCACAGGCCACCGACTGCTGAATCAGATCCACCGACAGGATAAACTTGTATTGGTTCTTTTTCTCCAGCAGGACGCCCCGCAGTCCCCTCAAGGGTCCGCGTAGGATCTCTACCCGATCTCCCACTGTCAAATAGGGGTAGGGATCAAACTCCAGCGTACTGAAAACCAGGGTCTTGACCCCCTGGATCTGCTCATCGGGGATGGGGTCCGGCTGGCTATTGAATCCTACGATTCGTACCACCGAGGGTACTTTCAGGATATCGAGCCGTCGCTCTTTTATCGGAACATGGACAAAGAGGTAACCCGGGAATAGGGGCAGCTGCACTTTTTTTCGGCGGTCCTTCCATTGGGAAATGACCTCCCGCAGGGGCAAAAGCTCTCCATCTGCTTCTTCCACAGCTCCTCCGCCACCATCTTCTCGTGGCGCGAACGTGTGTAGACGGCATACCATTTCACCTCTGGATCTGGCATCCGGAAGATCATATCATGGGGGAGGCGATCCCACACGGCCCGCAGTGCTTCGAAAAGGAGGGCGTAAATTCGCCGAGGTGAAAATCCGTCAGATTCGTGTTAGCATCCCCCCGAACGTACATAAGCTACCGGGAAAGGTAGAAACATTCACGAGCTTTGAAGCATGAGAAAAGCACTTGTCACCGGCATCACAGGGCAGGATGGCTCCTATCTAGCTGACCTACTTCTGACCAAAGGATACGAGGTTCATGGACTTGTGCGGCGAGTTGCCATTGAGGATCCAGAACATAGGCTTTACCGCATAAGACACATTCTGGACAAGATAGTTCTTCACCCAGCCTCTCTCGAAAGTTTTGCAAGCGTATTTAGGGTGATCGACCTGGTAAAGCCAGATGAGTGTTACCATCTGGCCGCACAGAGTTTTGTGACGTATGCGTTTGAGGACGAGTTCTCAACACTTTCTACAAACTTGAATGGTAGCCACTTTGTGCTAGCTGCTCTCAAGGATAGAGCTCCTCACTGCCGGTTTTACTTCGCCGCATCCAGTGAAATGTTTGGAAATCCTAACGAAACACCGCAAAATGAAAACACTCCTTTCGTTCCTCGATCAGCCTATGGGATCTCGAAACTTGCCGGGTTTCACTTAACCAGAAACTACCGAGAAGCTTACAACCTGTACGCTCTGAGTGGCATTCTTTTCAATCACGAGTCCCCGAGAAGAGGATTTGAATTTGTAACCAGAAAGGTGACGAATGCTGTCTCTAGAATCAAGCGGATCTGGCCAAAGAACTAAGACTTGGAAACTTGCAGGCTAAGAGGGATTGGGGTTATGCACAAGATTATGTCCAAGCTATGTGGCTTATGCTGCAACAAGATGAGCCGCAAGACTATGTGATAGCCACAGGGGAGTCGTACTCAATAAGGAATCTGGTCGAAACAGCTTTTAGCTATGTAGGCCTTAACTGGAAAGATTATGTAATCGTCGACGAGAATCTGTATCGACCCTCAGAGATACATGAACTTAGGGGAGATTTCAATAAAGCAAGAAAACAACTGGGTTGGGAGCCAAAGGTATCGTTTAGGGAATTGATTCAGATGATGGTGGATGCCGATATGAGGGCGATAAGATCTCCGAAGATCCGTCCCTCACCCGCTTGATCCGCGGGATGATTGAGGGTATGGTGTAAGGGAGATGCGCACAAAAGACATAAGCAGCAGCCCGATTTGCGGTATCTTATTCGTGAACGAACTTTCTACCTGCAGGACCAAGGCCTCCAGCCTCTCAAGCGCTTCTCGTGCTTGTTTCTCGCTAAAAACTTCGTGAGGAACACCATCGGGAAGGCCGTTTGGATAGCGAGTGGGGACGTAATACTGATCCAGAAGTCCCGCCGTCTCGCGGTACTCTGCCAACCCTGAATAGTCGGCCTGCAGACTCTTTACCAATGCGAAGAGGGAATGTCCCGGGACGAAACGCTCGCCCCGGCGGTAGGCAAGTGCCTTTAAGGCTTTTTCTCCCGATTGCTGGTAAATGAAGCACGCTTGGGCGAAAAACTTTTAACGAACCGCCAAGCGAGCGAATTCGAGATCATTTTCAGCTTGGGCCAACCATCGTTGCGCTTCTTTGAGTGGATCTTTCATAGACAACGACGCCCTGTTTGAGGACAGTTTCGATAAAAGGATTCCCTTCTGCTTGTAACCGCTCGAACTCGCGCGGGGTGTAGATGAGCAATTCAACCGGCGGTGGGATTTGATAGATAAGCTCCCAAAAGTCCTTGAAGCGCTCCGGGAAGGGACGGCTCGTCTCGGCCACCAGGAGTAAATCCGTGTCACTGTAAGGATCCTCTTTTGTCTGAGCGCGAGATCCAAACAGGATGACGCGGTAAACGGGCTTGTCTCGAACCGCCCGGCCGATCATCTTTTTCAGCTCTTGAACGCAACTCTTTCTTTGCTGTGTTTTCATGACTCAGGTCCGGTGAGGCTCATGATACCAGCAATGGGTGTTTTTTCGTGCTTACGTATTTGAGCCTGACTACGAGTTGGAAACGATCGAGGAGCATGCCGAGTTCATGTGGAAGAATAAGCACCTTCCTGCTGTTGCGCCGGCTCGGTACGACGAGAATGGCAAGAGAGTGATCGAGTTGGGCGCCAGCAGTGTTGAAATCCTGGAAGAGCTGGAAAAGGAAGGCCCATATTTACATCGAGCAGCTGCATAAGGACATCAGGAGATTAGAGGAGAGACTGGCGAAAGTGGAGAAAGGAATTACTGACGGACAATAACCATTCTCCCATTGTCGGCCTTCCGAAATTAATTCCTGTCAGAATTCACGTCACTGGTTCAAAGCTTGTGACAATATCCTCAAGAGCTTCGTCCAGAGATCTGCTTGCCTGCCAACCAATACGATTTCGAATCTTTTCAATGTCGGGCACCCGACGAACCATGTCTTCAAAACCTACTGAATAAACATCCTCGTACGGCATGAAAGCAATTCTCTGCTCACTGGCTTTTGTCTTTTCTGGTTGAGTGCTCCTCCCCCTTAACTTGTCAACTGCTTTAAGGACTCGCTCCGCTAGCTCTCTCATGGTGACTTCTTCCCTCGAGCCTATGTTGAAAACCTCGCCTTCCGCGTCCTCGGCTTCCGCAAGCTTGACGATTGCAGTGATGGCGTCCTGAACGTGTAAGAAGCACCGCGATTGTTGTCCGTCTCCATAAACGGTCAAAGGCTCATTACGCAGAGCCTGTTGGACAAAGCGGGGAATGACCATGCCATATTCACCCGTTTGTCGAGGCCCCACCGTGTTGAAAAGCCGAAAAATCACCACAGGCAAATCTTTTTCCCGATGGTATGCGAGAGCTAGAAACTCATCTACCATTTTGGAAGCGGCGTAGGCCCAGCGATTTCGAAGAGTGGAGCCCAAAACTGTGTCATCATCCTCACGAAAAGGTAGGCTGTTTCCTTTTCCATAAACTTCCGATGTGGAAGCAATCAGAAGCTTCGCCCGATACCGCACAGCCGCTTTCAACACAGCTTCAGTGCCCATCACGTTTGTCTCAATCGAGTGAACGGGTTTCTCGACAATTAACCTCACTCCAACGGCAGCCGCCAGATGAAATATCAGATCGCTCTCGCTGGCCAATCTATCCAGCACTGTGTCATTCGTGATGGTGTCGATGGCGAACCGGAAACCAGGCCGAGCAACTAGACGCTGGATATTTTCGAAACGTCCCGTTGATAAGTCGTCAATCACCGTTACACTGTGACCTCGGTCCAATAAAGTCTCGGCCAAGTGGGATCCGATAAAACCTGCGCCTCCCGTAATCAGACAGCGCATAGGAAAGCTCTTCATTATCCTCCTCGTCTCATCCCCTTGTTCTACAGAAAACCGTGACACCGATTGTACACGGCTGCCTTCTCAGACTCCAGTCTGAATCGTATCGCCTTCGTTTTTGGGATGTGCCAAACTCTTTATCCAAAATGAGAGAGGAAGATAAACTTAAAAAAGTCGAGCAGGAACGGCCATCCTATCTGTATTACCCCTCACCTTACAATGAGAATGATCAGTGGGGTTCGACCGATTACATTGCAGTCCTTTGGCGGAGAAGATATCTGATCCTGATCGGGACACTGACCTGCGCGGCCACTGTGTTTGTTGTCAGCAGCTTGATGCCCAAAGGTCTATCGAGCAAACAGCCACGCTCCTTGTGGTCCCTCCAAGATTTTCGACAGAGCTTAAGCCGGCTCCACTATCCGTTGAAGCCTATCAGACGATTCTAGAATCGGCCTATATCACGGAAAAACTAAGAGGTGAGCTGAGCGGTGAAGGCATCATAAAACCGAATGAAGGTATTGATGCGGATCTGGATACGGGAATTTACATAGGAAAGGGAAGAGATGCGCCCATTCATCCGGTCATTGATTTGATCGTCGAAGCAGGCTCGCCAGGGATGGCTGAGGAAATCGCTAATGGCTGGGCGCGTGTATTTGCGGAGGAAAGTGGGAGGCTTGCCAGCAAAGGTAAAGCGGGTACTCTCAAGTTCATCGAGAAAGAGTTTCCCCTTGGCAAGCAGAGACTGATGGAGGTGGAGTCGGTACTCAGGAAGACCCAGGATCGGCACGATCGGAAGATAAATGAAAGCGAAGATCTATTGGACGAGAAGATCGCTGCCTTTAAGTCTGAGTGGGATCTTGCTCTTCTGGGTGAGAAGGTTGAAGCGAGTCGTCGAGAACTTACCTTTCTTACGAGTCAGCTTTTTGACACTCAACTCGAAACACACAGCGTGGGAGACAGACTCAAAGAACTGAAGAAAGTAATCAAAGAACACCCGCAGTTCATCGTAGTTTCTAAGGCGATAAGCGACGATGCCTTATGGGAAAAAATTGGCAGTGACTATGAAGTGGCGAAACAGCTCGAGGGAGTAAAATTGAAGACCGAAAAGCTAAATTCCGTTCATCTAATCCTTTTACAGGAGCTTGCGGATAGTCAGGTGGCCTATGAAAGCCTGCTGCCCCGGGAAGATCATCTGAGCGAGCAGATCGCTATCTTACCCCCCATTCATCATATAGGACACCAAGATTGCTTGCCTTAATCGATGTAAACTACTATAATCAAAGTAGATATAGAGCATAAAGGGAGCAAGAAATGGCTGACCCAAAGGGTGAAGGTTTGAAGGCCGGTTTTGATGGCAGTTTGAGGCTTGAATTTCATGGGGCTAAGGTCACCTCGGATGCTGGGCTTCTCGCCTATCGTGATTTGGACGAAGCGTTGGTGTTATTCGATAGTGTTCCCTCCGTTTTTCGCGATTCGCGGACAGGGCGTAACATCCAGCACGACCTGGCGTCGTTGCTGCGCCAATCGGTATACGAGTCGACTGGCTGGCTATGAAGATGTCAACGATGCCCATCGTCTATCGGTGGATCCGACTATGCGGAGGATCACCGGGAAGAAGATGGACAAGAAGAAGGCCGCCAGCGCCAACACCATGGGTCGATTTGAGACCGAGATGCTGTCCGTCCAGGGGAACCTCAAAGCCCTTTCGGGAGTTAATGGCCGATGGGTAGAAAGAGCGCTGGAGAAAACAACTCATCGACGCATCATTCTGGATATGGACAGCTCAGCCAGTCCTGTCCATGGCGAGCAGGAAGCCTCTGCCTACAACGGCCATTTCCGATGTACTTGCTACCATCCCCTGTTTTGTTTCAACCAGTTCGGAGATTGCGAAGGTGCAATGCTTCGGCCCGGCAATGTTCACAGCGCGGATGGTTGGAAGGAGATGCTGGAACCAATCGTGGCTCGCTACGAGAAGAAAACAGTCCGCAAATACTTTCGTGGGGATGCTGCCTTTGCCAAGCCGGACGTTTATGAATACTTGGAGGAGAAGGGCTTTTTGTATGCCATCCGGCTTCCTGCCAACGAGGTGCTTCAGGCGGAGATTGAACACCTGCTTACCCGGCCTGTGGGCCGTCCGCCCCGAAAGCCTATCGTTTGGTTCGCCGATTTCCAATATCAAGCCGCCAGTTGGGACCGGCCTCGCCGGGTGATTGCCAAGGTCGAGTGGCATCGCGGAGAACTCTTTCCGAGGGTGGGTTTCATCGTCAGTGTGCCGCAGCAAGCGGCGTGAGAGATGGGAGTAGGCCTCCCGCAACCGGCTTGCAGGAGCAGGTTGCAAACCACCGTAAGTGGCTGTGGTTAAAAGCCGCGGTCGTGAGCGTTACGGAAAAGGTGCTCTAGAAGCATCAGGTGTGGATCAGGAAGACGAACACAAGTGAACCACCGTTCAAGTGCCGAAAGGACGAGATGGTGTCGAAACCGGGGAGTTGATGTTGCCCCGGGACGAATCTGGCGGAAACCTGTCCACTGGTCAGGTGGCACCCGGCATAGAGGTGGCGTGAGCTTGATCTGGGCTCTCATGTTGAACTGCGGGAACCTGGAGCAACGATGCTAAGAGAAAGGCACAAGCAGAGAACCTGCGAGGCCGACAGTATCGAAGCGTTGCCCAGGGGCGGACAAGCTCGTAGTAGCGATGAGGCTGCCGTAATGGCAGCGGAGCGAAGGGGCTTGGTCACTCGGCTACAGACAAGCGGCCAACTGCTAGGCAGGAGGAGCCCTTGAAAGTAGCAAAGCCATTTGAGGTTTCTAAGAAGCTGGCAGGGCAAGCATACTTGGAGGTGAAGTCCAAAGGAGGTGCCGCAGGAGTCGATGGCGAGTCGCTTGAACTCTTCGAGCACAACTTGAAGAACAACCTCTATCGAATCTGGAACCGGCTGTGCTCCGGGAGCTATTTTCCACCACCCGTGAAAGCCGTGCCAATCCCGAAGAAATCGGGGGGCACGCGTGTTCTCGGAGTGCCTGCGGTCTCTGATCGAATCGCACAGACAGTGGTGAAGCAAGCCCTGGAGCCGATACTGGAACCGGTGTTCGATGAGGATTCTTTCGGCTATCGACCGGGAAAGTCTGCCCATGACGCGATTGCCATCACCCGGAAACGGTGTTGGCGATACGACTGGGTGGTGGAGTTCGATATCCGCGCCCTGTTCGACAACATTGACCACGAACTGCTCATGAAGGCGTTACGCCACCATTGTCAGTGTCGTTGGGTGTTGTTGTACGTGGAGCGCTGGTTGCAGGCTCCACTTGAGCAGCCCGGCGGCAGTCTACAGGCGCGCGACAAAGGCACACCGCAAGGTGGAGTTGTGAGCCTCTATTCTGGCAAATCTGTTCTTGCACTACGCGTTTGACGCGTGGGTGAGACGCCAACTGCCGGGGGTTCCATTTTGTCGATACGCCGACGATGGGCTGCTGCACTGCAAGAGCCAGTCTCAGGCGGAATACGTGATGAGCCTTATCTCGGAACGCTTCCGTGAGTGTGGGTTGGAGATCCATCCCGACAAATCGTCGATCGTCTATTGCAAGGATGTGAATCGCCTGGAAGAGCATTCGCGAATCAGCTTTGATTTCCTTGGTTACACTTTCCGTCCGCGACGGTGTGTGAACAAGAAAGGGCAGGTTCACCCGAACTTTCTTCCTGCGATCAGTATCTCCTCGAAGAAGGAGATCAATCGATGCATGCGTAGCTGGCATGTCCAGCTCAAGAACGAGAAGACGTTGTTGGATCTGTCTCAGATGTTCAATCCGAAACTCCGTGGTTGGCAAGCCTGCTATGGTCGCTTTCACGCGTCGGCAGTGCGTCAACTGTGGCGGAACTTCAACCGGTATCTTGTGCAGTGGGTGCGAAGGAAACTCAAAAGATTTTCTGGGCATCGGCAACGGGCGAGGCGTTACCTCGACCAGATTGCCCGTGCCAATCCGCATCTATTTATCCATTGGCGTCTTGGAGTCTTTCCTTGTGGCTTGAGTGATAGGAGCCGGATGAGCTGAGAGGTTCACGTCCGGTTCTTGGAGGGGCTGGGGTGAGACTCCCCCGGCCTACTCAACCCAATATGAGCGCACAAGCCTCAGGGGTGGTTCACTTCTATAACGGTCGTGGCACAGCCGAGCAGTGGATCAAGGAAGGCAAGTATGCGTTGCACCGGACTCGCCTGTCCTGCCAGCGCTTTGTCCCGAATCAGGTGAGGTTGGCTCTGTTTGTCTTGGCCTGCAACCTGGGCAATTTTCTACGGCGGCTGGTCCTTCCCAGAAAAATCAAACATTGGTCCCTTCGCAGCCTGTTGACCAAACTGATCAAGATCGGAGCGAAGGTGATCCGCCATAGCCGGATCGTCACGTTTCAGATGGCGGAGGTAGCGGTAAGCAAGGATATATGGGCCGGGCTGTTGTCTCGGATTGATCGATTGAGATGGATGACAGCCTAGCGCCGAGGGTTTCTGATTGAACCGCTGGAGGTGTCTCTATTGATCAGGTTTTTGACCAAAAGCCACCTGGGAAACCGAGGGATCAGAGGCGCTTTTGATGGACAGAGGACCAAAGACCACTTGAGGCAAGGTTGGCGGTCTGATAAGTTGTGGTCATTCACCGGGGAGACCGGAAAAGGTCCTTCCGAAGTTGATATGAGGAATGTCGATTAAATATACACCCAAAGAAGTTAATACAAAAACGAAGCTGGGCACTGTGCGAAGGAACGACAAGGCCACTCTCGGTTTTTCTGCGACGGTTTCTCTCAGCCGTTTTTGCAGCTGCGCCAGATACCGACACCCTTTAATGGAGTTATCCGCGTTGAAGTAGTATTTGATTGAGGCTTCAGGATCAAAGAGGCTCACCCTTTTTCGGAAGGTGTCTGTATACAGACTTTTGCCAAAACCATCGGAAAAATAGAAGTAATTGAGACTCTTCGAATAGCGTTGGGCCCCCTGGCAACTGGAAATGTGCTGAATCCATCGGAGCTTGTGGGTGAAGCTCCGATACCAAAAGCCCTCCGGTAGCAGCGCCAACAATTGGCCGAAGAGATGTGTACGCACCGAATTCGGTCTTAGATGAGTTCACACGATGCACGGGCTACGCGCGCAAGTATGCCATCCGCCTGCTGACCCAAGGCGAGGACAAACGATCAGTGATCCCCCGACAGCGCCGCTGGTATGGAGCGGAGGTCGAAGAGGGGTTGGTGACTCTGTGGAGGGCCGCCAATTACATCTGTGCTAAACGGCTCGTACCGTATCTACCTGAGTTGATCCCCGTCCTGGAACAACACGGCCATTTGGTTGTTGCTAACGAAATACGAAGTAAGTTGTTAACGATGAGTGCGGCTACAGCGGACCGGATCTTGAGCCGCTATCGGAGCAAAGGTTCGGGGAAGAATACCAGCAAGAGTGGTTGTTTACTCAAGCACCAAGTAAACGTACGCACGTTTGCCGATTGGGAAGACTCTCGTCCCGGGTTTATGGAAGCCGATCTGGTGGCGCACTGCGGTGATCGAACCGAGGGAGCTTTTCTGAACACACTGGTACTTACGGATATTGCTACGAGTTGGACGGAGTGCCTGCCCTTGCTGTGTCGAAGTGAAGAAGAGGTCTTACAAGCCCTGGAACTCGTCCGGAAACTGCTTCCTTTTCCTTTGCTCGGGCTGGATACGGACAACGGCTCGGAATTTTTAACCAGGGTCTTGTAGCTTATTGCCGAAAAGAAGGGATTACTTTCACCCGAGGCCGCGCCTACAAGAAAAACGACCAGTGTTACGTGGAGCAGAAAAACGGCTCCATTGTCCGACAGCTGGTCGGCTACGACCGCTTCGAGGGTATTTTGGCCCGTCGGCAGCTGGCCGAGCTGTACCGAGTCATTCGCCTCTACGTGAATTTCTTCCAGCCCTCGATGAAACTCCTTTTTAAGAAGCGAGACGGAGCCAAAGTGACGAAGCAGTACGATAAAGCCCAGACCCCTTATCAAAGACTGCTGCTGGCGGGGATTCTGGATGAGACAGCCCGGAAACAGCTCCAGTCCTTTTATCGAGTGTTAGATCCAGTGGAACTCTTGCGTCAGCTGGAGAGATTGTAGGACGTCTTTTGGCAACACGCCATGCAGGTGAGAAGCGGCAAGATCCGGTTCGGCCAGATGCCTTTGGTCCGACTCTTGGAAGTTCAGTCTTCCAAGCTCCCTCAGGCACAGCGAAAAGTCGAAACTTCCTCCACGTCGGCTACCGTTCTTGGGGAGGTCGAAGAGCGTCGAAAGCGAAGATATCGGCGAAGCGGAAAGCCTCGGGTTCCTCATACTTGGCGCACTCGAAAAGATCCTTTCGAAGGTGTCTGGGCAGAAGTCAAGCAGAAGTTAGAGGCCGAGCCCGAGCGGACACCCAAGTCGTTATTTGTCGAACTCCAGCAAGAACACCCGGGGTGCTTCACGGACGGACAACTCCGCACCTTACAGAGGCGGGTGAAGCAGTGGCGACGGGAAACTTTGATTTCATTTAAGACAGAATGGCTTGACCCAGAACTTGAGTCATTGACGAGCTACCCGGATGCGTCCCTGTACAAGTCAGCCCAGAATGGAATAAATCCATGACCTCCCGGCGCTTCGGATTGAAAAATCTCCGTTTATTGGGCCGTAGCGCCGAGATCTCGACCTGGCCCTCATCTGGAGTAGCACCGAAAACCGGCAAGTCTGGGACTAATCCGCTTACAACGGTGACTAGGAGAGAGGCCCTGGCTCCACCCGCGGTCTGGAGAAGAGCTGTAACTCCATTCGGGCTACGCCCTCATTCCGTTACATCTCTTTCTACAGTGGTGCAGAGCAGGGTAACGGAGCTGCATGAGGGTATCGCCTTGGATACGGTTCGGTAACATTTTCATGAGGCAACACGGGGCGCCAATTATTTGTCGACGATTTCCTGATCGAAGAAACGACGCTCAAGCGCACCTTTCATCAGGCCAAACATTATCCGGGCAATCCCGTACTGCAAGCGGACCGACCTTGGGAGCGCGAACGCGGGGTGCCCTATGCGATGTTTTTTAGCGACGGTGTCTGGTACGACCCTCGGGAAGGAAAGTTTAAAATGTGCGGTATTATATACTTGACACAAGTTAAGGGCGTGCCCACAATAGGGGTATGCGTCAATGGGTTAGGTGGTGCATTCGAGTGATTTCAGTTCTTTCAGGAATTATCGGTCTAGGCGGAGTCTTTGATGATTTAGACCAATGGCATAGTTGGTTGAGTTTCATCAACAGCAATGTGGGGCGTTGGATATTTGTAATTAGTGGGGTTGTGTTGTTCGCTACAACCACAGAATGGTTTTCTAAAAATATTTGGAATCGACGAAGAAAACCACAACCACTAGATGGACCGCAAGTGATACTGAAATATGAAATGGAGCCATTATCTGATGATATCCAAAAACGACTCCCAATGCTGGTAAGTAATTTGAGCGATGTACCTGCGGTTGGAGTGAAAATTCAAGACGTCACCATAAATGGGGTGGAAGTGAGTTTTTCCACAATTTCTGTACTCATGAAAGGTCAGAACAAAGAAACAGCGATAACGATCGAGAATTACTAGGTGTTCTGCATAGCAGGGAAGATTTTAAAAATTTGATTAAGCGAGGGTTTCAATCCCTGCCCAATGAGTCTGAAAGTCTGGTTGTGCCAATAACTGTTTTGTATAGAGATGCCACCGGGCATTACTACAAGTCCGAATGTGAACTCACATATAATAAATGGGCAGTAATAACCGTCTTGAAGCGGTGTGACAGAACGCATGAAACGGAATCAATCAGTTAATTCCCGATATGTTAGGTTGTCCGATGAAACCAACTTTTTCATAGCCTCACGGAACAAGAATGGGTTTTTACGATTGTTAAAACGAAACTCTAATTCATCCAGGTAGGCCGCTAGATGCTTTTTGCTGATCTTATGATAGGAACCAATAATAGACCGTTTCAGGAGGCTCCAGACGCTTTCAATGGTGTTGGTGTGGATATTCCCAACAACCCATTCTTTCATGTGATGATTGACCGTTTTGTGATCTGTGTCGTGATCTTTAATTCCTCGGTAAGCAGGCCACTCGTCTGTGTAGATCGCTTTGGTTTTGGGATCTGTGTGTTCACGGATGAACTTATGAAGGGTCTTGCGATCATTTGCCCCGATGACTTGCAGCCTGATTTCACCTTCCCGCTCGACTGCCCCGATGACCATAGACTTACCGGAGCGGTTACCAGATCCTATGCCTTTTCTTTTACCACCAACCCATGTCTCGTCTACTTCCACAATCCCTTTAAGCAGATGCTCGTTTCCATTGCTCATAGCCTTATGTATTCGGTGACACAGATACCAGGCCGTCTTGTAGGAGACTCCGATGGTTCGTTTCAACTGATTGGCCGAGATGCCTTTCTTAGCCTCGACCATCAGATAGATGGAGATGAACCATTTACGCAAAGACAGGTGGCTATCATGGAAGATGGTTCCCGCAGTGACGGAGAACTGATAGCGACAAGAATTACAGTCGTATTGATCCCGTTTTATTACTCTGGAAATGCTGGTGTCACCACATCGGGGGCAGGCCACTCCATTAGGCCAGCGCAGCCGTTCCAGATAATCACGGCAATCTTCGTCACTGTCAAAGTGGTCAATAATTCCGATCAAGTTAATGTTTCTGGTTTTAGGCATAGTGATGACTCCTAGAAAGAAACGAATCAAGGACATGACTGCTGAGGAAGCGGCTCGACTCACCGATGATCAGGTTATGGAGAAGGTTTTCGATAAAAGGACAGCCAAGAAGCTTAGGAAGGCTGTTGAGGAATCCGGAGAACTTACTGAAACTAAAGGTTCTTACTCTCACAAATGAGAGTGTATCACACAGGTCTGACTTGTGTGAAGTATATAATCACGGAAAACACAAGAAGAGCAGTCATCAGAGGAGAACTCCCTATGGTGCGAAAAGCGCTTTGCGCCGCAACCATGATGCTTGGGCTGATGTCCACTTTGTCAGCTCAACCTTTGCGGCAGGTTCTGACCAGCGTTAGACAGAACATCCATGTCGACAGCTGGCAGGTGACACACCGAGAGGCGACCCCCGACAGTAGGATTCCCTGGTCCGTGCGGAAATATACTTTGCGGGGCGGTAAGCAGGAAGGTGTGGACTTGATCGTGGTGGACAACGGCAAGCTCACCATCACCATCATTCCCACTCGTGGGATGGGTGTGCTCGACGTCCAATGGGGAGACATGCGCCTGGGATGGGATTCACCGGTAAAGGAGGTGGTACATCCTCAATTCGTACAGCTCGATACTCGCAGCGGACTGGGCTGGTTGGACGGGTTTAACGAATGGATGGTCCGCTGCGGATTGGAATTCGCAGGGCTTCCCGGAAAAGACCGCTTCGTGACCAACACCGGGGAGGTAGCAGAAATGGAATTGTCTCTGCATGGCAAAATCGCGAATATTCCCGCTTCGGAGGTGGAAGTCGTCATCGACGCCGAACCACCGCATCGCATTCGAGTACTCGGAACCGTGTATGAGCGTATGTTCTATGGACCTCAGCTCGAGTTGGCAACAGAGATTTCGACGGAACCGGGATCCATTACGCTTCGTATTGAGGACACCATTACCAATCATGGCGGATTGGAGCAGGAGTTTCAGATCATCTACCACACCAACTACGGCACGCCCCTGCTGGAGCAGGGCACACGACTGGTGGCACCGGTCAAGCAGGTGACCCCCGTGAATGCCCACTCTGCTCAGAGTATGAAAAGCTACGCTGAGTATGCCGGGCCGACGAAGGGATTCGTGGAACAGGTCTATCTGATCCGTCCTTATTCGGACAGGGAGGGGCAAACCATGGCAATGCTGCGCAATGCCGCGGGAGATCGGGCCACTTCCTTGAGTTGGTCGACGAGCCAGCTGCCCTACTTGACGGTCTGGAAAGATACGGCGGCCGTAGAGGACGGATATGTGACCGGGCTGGAACCGGGAACCGGCTTTCCCCACAACCGAAGTGTGGAGCGAAAGTTTGGAAGGGTGCCCAAGCTGGCTCCAGGTCAAAGCCGAAGCTTCCGGCTCGATTTCGGAATCCAGGTGGGGAAAGAGGCGGTTCGCTCCCTGGCAGAAAAGATCGCTGCGATTCAGGCCGACCGACCTACCCGGGTGGATGCCGAACCGGTGAAAATCGAGTGAGGGATGTGTGAGTTCCCGGGAAGTCTGTAGGGGCGCACGGTGGTGCGCCCGAGGATATCGCTGCCGTCCCGGCGGCTGGGCTGGAAGCCGGCAGTACTTTCGGGAGGAGCCCCAAAGGGGACACAACATCAAGGAGGAGAAGATGCATCATTCAACGGGGAATTGGCTCCGCAGAGAGTTCCTGCAGCACACCCTAGTCGGTTCCCTTGTCTGCAGCCTGTCCCGGAGATGGACCCAGTTACTGGCGGCGCAGAGTTCGGCAAGGAACGGTTATGACCTCCTGATCAAGGGAGGCCGGGTCGTGGACTCGTCACAGGGACTGTCCGCCCAGCGGGACGTGGCCATCTCGGGGCAAAAGGTGGCTCGCATCGCTTCCCATATTGCGGAAAGCGAGGCCCGGCACGTACTCGACGCCCGCGGGAAGATCGTCACACCGGGGCTGATCGACATTCACGTCCATGTGTATGACGGGGTGGCTCCCCTGGGCATTCCGGCCGATCCCAATTGTATTGCCAAAGGGGCGACCACGGTGGTGGATGCAGGGTCGGCGGGGGCCTTTACCTTCCCGGGACTGCGCCAGCACGTGATCAATGTGGTGGATACCCGCGTTTTTGCGCTGCTGAACATTTCCATCATCGGCCAGTCGACCCTCTCCCTGGATAACCTGCATGGAGAGTTACTGGAGCTGCGCTACGCCAACCCCAAGCTGGCCATCCGAACCATCGAGAAGAATCGCGACGTGATCCTGGGCATCAAGATTCGGCTGGGGCAAATCATGACCGACGGGAATGACCTGGAAGCACTGGGCCTGGCAAGAGAGGCCGCCGATGCCGTCCAGCTTCCGCTCATGGTACACCCCGGGGGCTTGACGCCTATGAAGGACATCCTGGGCATGCTGAAAAAGGGGGACGTGATTACACACACATTTCACGGCCTCGAGGAGGGTATTCTGGACACAAGGGGCCGCGTGCTGCCCTCAGTGAGAAAAGCGGTGGAACGTGGGATCCATTTCGACGTCGGGCACGGAGCGGGCAGCTTCTCCTTCGACATAGCCGAGAAGGCGGTCCAGCAAGACTTGTTGCCCGGCACGATCTCCAGCGATCTGCACCAATTCAACGTGAACGGGCCCGTCTTTGACCTGGCCACCACACTTTCCAAGTTCCTGCATCTCGGATTAACTCTGGAACAGGTCATTGAACGAGCCACCACCAACCCCGCAAACACCCTGGGATTCCCCCGGGGGCTGGGCACGCTGCGCCCGGATGCTGAAGCCGATGTGGCCGTCTTTTCGCTTGCCGAAGGAGATTTTGAATTCGTGGATGCCGAGGGAGAGAAGCGCATCGGACAGCGCAAGCTGGTCCCCGTGGCAACGGTCAAATCGGGAAAGATCTACGGTTCAGCGTCCATCCCTGTGGCTCACCTGTAGGGAGTCTACGGGGTTCAGGTTCCAGGTTCCGAAATAAAGACTGTCCCTTTATTTGAGCAGGAGAAAAGGAATCATGAGTCTTGAATCCAATCCATTTCCCCTGGCGCGCAAGAAGTTCCACGGAAATGCACAAAAAAGGATGGACAGGAACTGCGAGTCAATTGGCAAACCCTCTATTTCCTCAAGAAGATCGACGGGAACTGGAAAATTTCCGGGTTTCTGGGATATCTTCCCAATCCGATGCCCGGAGGCTGAACGCCGCTCGGAAAACGGGGTGTCTGTTCGTCCCTTGAGAAGGAAATTCTAAAGGGTGTGTGCTATGAAATCGAGAATCAACCAAAGGGTAAAAACCAGACTCTCCTTGTCGGCTCTTCTTTGGGCCTGCGTCGGCCTATTGTGGACGGGCTGTGGCCAGGAGGTCCGTGATCCCTCCACCATTGTTCTGGAAAACTCCCAGTTGCGCCGGGTTCTGAAGAAGGACCACGACGTCTGGCGCACCACATCGTTCTCGCGTGCCGACGGCTCCCATGAGGTGACGGTCGAGAGCGACGAGTTCCGGATCCTTCTCATGGACGGCACCAGGCTGAGTCTCCAGGACTACCGGGTGCAGGGGGATCCCATGCTCCGCACCGAGAACGGTCGCTCCCTCATCGAGATTGTGTACGTTCCCCGGGAGGAGCCTCACCGGCAAGCTCCCCAATCGATCCTCATGGAGTATTCTCTGGCCGAGGAGCCCTATCTGCGCAAGACCCTCACGCTGACAATGGTAAGAGGGTGAGGCGGTGGACCGTCTGGAAGTGGAACGCTTCAAGACGGGCCTGGTCTGCGACCGGGGCGGAATCGGCCAGCCGATTTTCCTTGCCGACTCCTGGTTCGTGGGGCTGGAGTATCCGGGCAGCTTCACGGAGCACAGCGGCGGACTGGTCACCCTGGCCCACTATCCCGGTCTGGCCAAACAGGATGAGGAAGGGAAATGGGTGATCCGCAGCAAGACGGCCGTGGCCGGTGTCCCTGGAGAGGGCGACCCGCTGGAGCTGGCCTTTTATGACTACCTGGAAACCATCCGCCAGCCCGCTCCCAAACATATGCTGGCCAATACCTGGGTAGTGGATCGCGGTTGGAAAAGTGGAAAAGGTTTTGGGGTAGAGGAATTTGTAGATTATTACGACCTTTTCGAAAAGAACCTGGCTGCTTACGGGGTCCGGCTGGACAGTCTGCAACCCGATCTGAAGGGATTCGAACCCGAGTCGGTGTCGATGCCCGACAAGAGATTTTTCCCTCAGGGCTACCGCCCTTTGAGCGAACAGCTGGAAAGTCGTGGCTCATCCCTATCCCTGTGGCTGGCACTGAACGGAACCGGCATCGAAGCCATGGAATCGCTGGCGGCGCAGGGATTCGAGCGGACCAACGGACCCTTCCAGGATTTCTGGGGGCATTTCTGCGTGGCTGCCCCCCGATTCAACACGGCCATTCGTAACACGCTGAAGAAGACAATTGAGGATGGGAATATTTCCTACTTCAAGCACGACTTCGTACAGATGATTTGCTCGCGGGAGGGCCATGGCCACCTGCCCACGGTCCGCCATGGCTTCGAAGCCAATCTGGATGCCACACTGGAATTGTTGGACTACGAACGGCGGCTCAAGCCGGACATTCTCAGCGCGCCCACTTCCTATGTCTGGCTTTCGCCCTGGTGGCTCATGCACGCCAACTACATCTATATGGGGGTGGGGGATTTCGGAAATGTGGCCACCAGGCCCCAGGTCTCTTATCGGGAGTGGGAGATGGCCTTCCGTGATGGTCATTTCTTCAAGATGTACAACGACTACCGCATCCCCATCCCGATCTCTTCCATGATCACCCACACCCTTCTACCCAACCAGATCAAGGGCGCTTCCGACTCGCTGCGGGAGTGGTCGGATCTCAACGCCATGGTTTTTGGCCGAGGTTTGCGCCTCATCGATATCTACGATGACGCGAACAATCTCACTGAGAAGTTCTGGCAGACACTGGGTGAATTCGCACGATGGTACCAGGATCATCTGGAGGTGCTGGGAACGACCCGGATGATCGGTGGCGATCCACGCCTGGGCCAGGCCTACGGCTACGTGCACTGGAAGGATGAGAGTGCAATTCTCTGCCTGCGCAATCCCGAAGTGCGCGAGCAGACGATTCGGGTCCCGTTCGACAGATCTGTGTTCTATCGGGGACCGGAGGGTAAGGCCTTCCGCGGCCGCGTCATCTACCCTTACGGTGAAGACCTTCCCCAGCAGTTCACCTCAGGGGTGCCGATTCTTTTTACTGTGCCCGGCTACACGGTGATGCTGATGGAACTGGAACCGGGTCAGGTGTCCCCGATCGTCCCGGCGGAAGCGGAGGGACTGATCGAAGGACGGGGATCCGTCACTCTCAAGGAACGCGACTGGAGTGATTTCTATGAGAATCCCCACATGGCTTTGACGGCCACGGTTTCCCTCCAGGTGCCGGAGGAAGCCATGGCTCGGTGTGATCTCTTTTTCATCATCCAGAGCAACGGAGCCCTTCCCGAGTTCCCGAAGCTGACTTTGAACGGCAAACCTGCTAGGGTTCGTCTGGTGGAGGGACACGCGGATACTCCAGCCGAGGCGCAGCCTCCCCGAGACACCGATGCCATAAACTGGTCGATTCGTGCCCTGGATCTGACGGAGTTCCGTGGCCGGGAAGTGCAGCTGGTCGCGGTTTCGTCAAAGAACCCCGTACCGTTTCAGGTGGAAGCCTGGGTGGTCGCTGATCGGCCAGTGAGGACTACGCCCGTGCCCGAAGGCAATCCGCCCCCCACCTTCTGGCAGAACTTCCGCCGTCAGACTATTCGGCTGCTTTCCTACCAGCCTGAGCCGTGTTCCCATCTATCACTGATCGCGATGGGAAACAGGATTCCAGCATTGCCTGATGGAGCACAATCGTCTGTATGACGGCTCAGCCATGCGGCTTGCACAATGGATGAAGACCCATGAAACAACTTGAGGGAAAGATCGGGATCGTCACAGGTGCTGCTTCCGGTATTGGCCAGAAAACGGCTGAGTTGTTCGCAGAACAGGGTATGAAAGTCGTGATTGCCGATGTCGCCGAGGAGAAGGGGGAAAAAGTCACGGCCGGGATTCAAGAGCGAGGAGGCTTTGCCGACTTCATCAAGACCGACGTGGCGGAGGCTGATCAGGTCCAGAACGTGATTCAGGAGACGGTACGACGCCACGGGGCGCTCAACATCCTGGTGAACAACGCTGCCGTTTGGGGCGGGGATACCAGTGTGCCGCAGCAACCGGCTTGCAGGAGCAGGTTGCAAACCACCGTAAGTGGCTGTGGTTAAAAGCCGCGGTCGTGAGCGTTACGGAAAAGGTGCTCTAGAAGCATCAGGTGTGGATCAGGAAGACGAACACAAGTGAACCACCGTTCAAGTGCCGAAAGGACGAGATGGTGTCGAAACCGGGGAGTTGGTGTTGCCCCGGGACGAATCTGGCGGAAACCTGTCTACTGGTCAGGTGGCACCCGGCATAGAGGTGGCGTGAGCTTGATCTGGGCTCTCATGTTGAACTGCGGGAACCTGGAGCAACGATGCTAAGAGAAAGGCACAAGCAGAGAACCTGCGAGGCCGACAGTATCGAAGCGTTGCCCAGGGGCGGACAAGCTCGTAGTAGCGATGAGGCTGCCGTAATGGCAGCGGAGCGAAGGGGCTTGGTCACTCGGCTACAGACAAGCGGCCAACTGCTAGGCAGGAGGAGCCCTTGAAAGTAGCAAAGCCATTTGAGGTTTCTAAGAAGCTGGCAGGGCAAGCATACTTGGAGGTGAAGTCCAAAGGAGGTGCCGCAGGAGTCGATGGCGAGTCGCTTGAACTCTTCGAGCACAACTTGAAGAACAACCTCTATCGAATCTGGAACCGGCTGTGCTCCGGGAGCTATTTTCCACCACCCGTGAAAGCCGTGCCAATCCCGAAGAAATCGGGGGGCACGCGTGTTCTCGGAGTGCCTGCGGTCTCTGATCGAATCGCACAGACAGTGGTGAAGCAAGCCCTGGAGCCGATACTGGAACCGGTGTTCGATGAGGATTCTTTCGGCTATCGACCGGGAAAGTCTGCCCATGACGCGATTGCCATCACCCGGAAACGGTGTTGGCGATACGACTGGGTGGTGGAGTTCGATATCCGCGCCCTGTTCGACAACATTGACCACGAACTGCTCATGAAGGCGTTACGCCACCATTGTCAGTGTCGTTGGGTGTTGTTGTACGTGGAGCGCTGGTTGCAGGCTCCACTTGAGCAGCCCGGCGGCAGTCTACAGGCGCGCGACAAAGGCACACCGCAAGGTGGAGTTGTGAGCCCTATTCTGGCAAATCTGTTCTTGCACTACGCGTTTGACGCGTGGGTGAGACGCCAACTGCCGGGGGTTCCATTTTGTCGATACGCCGACGATGGGCTGCTGCACTGCAAGAGCCAGTCTCAGGCGGAATACGTGATGAGCCTTATCTCGGAACGCTTCCGTGAGTGTGGGTTGGAGATCCATCCCGACAAATCGTCGATCGTCTATTGCAAGGATGTGAATCGCCTGGAAGAGCATTCGCGAATCAGCTTTGATTTCCTTGGTTACACTTTCCGTCCGCGACGGTGTGTGAACAAGAAAGGGCAGGTTCACCCGAACTTTCTTCCTGCGATCAGTATCTCCTCGAAGAAGGAGATCAATCGATGCATGCGTAGCTGGCATGTCCAGCTCAAGAACGAGAAGACGTTGTTGGATCTGTCTCAGATGTTCAATCCGAAACTCCGTGGTTGGCAAGCCTGCTATGGTTGCTTCCACGCGTCGGCACTGCGTCAACTGTGGCGGAACTTCAACCGGTGTCTTGTGCAGTGGGTGCGAAGGAAACTCAAAAGATTTTCTGGGCATCGGCAACGGGCGAGGCGTTACCTCGACCAGATTGCCCGTGCCAATCCGCATTTATTTATTCATTGGCGTCTTGGAGTCTTTCCTTGTGGCTTGAGTGATAGGAGCCGGATGAGCTGAGAGGTTCACGTCCGGTTCTTGGAGGGGCTGGGGGTGAGACTCCCCCGGCCTACTCAACCCATCACCGAGCTAGCTGAGGAGGTTTGGGATCGCGTGATCGACGGGACCCTGAAAAGTGTATTCCTCTGTTCGAAATACGCCATTCCGGAGATGGTGCGGGAGGGAGGCGGTTCCATCGTCAACATATCAAGTACCAATGCCTTCTGGGGATGCGGCCTCACGGCCTACAGTGCGGCCAAGGGAGGGATCGGAGCACTGACCAAGTTGATTGCCGCCGAGTATGGGGACCAGAACATCCGGATCAACGCCGTCTTGCCGGGAACTATCGGGACGGAAAACTCGCTTGCCGTATGGCGAAGTCAGCCGGGAGCACTGGAAGAGATCACAAAGATGTACCCGATCGGACGGATCGGCAAGCCGGAAGACATCGCTTATTGCGCACTTTTTCTGGCTTCGGACCACTCGGCATTCGTCTCGGGAACTCTGTTGCTTGCCGACGGAGGTCTTACGGCAGGACACAAGTTCGGCTTTTAGACCGCCATGTCTCCTCGTGACCTCACCATCGTCGTTATTTACCTTCTGGTCACTTTCACCCTCGGTATTCTGACCAAGAAGTACATTGGCTCCATCTCGGATTACCTGGTAGCGGGGCGAGGGATGGGTTTGTATCTGGGGATCGCCTCCCTGATCTCCAGTGAGATCGGCATCATCACCTACATGTATTTCGCCCAGCTCGGCTACCTGACCGGTTTCGCCAGCTTCGTCACGGGCATCATTATTTTCCTGATGCTCATTTTCCTGGGGACTACGGGATTTGTCATCAAGAAGCTGCGCGAGCTGAAGTTGATGACCATCCCGGAGTATTTCGAATTTCGCTATAGCCGAGGTGTACGCATTCTGGGAGGCGTGCTCATGGCTGTGGGGGGGATCCTGAATCTCGGCATATTCCCTCTCGTGGAAGCAAAGTTTCTCAACGTTGTCCTGGGGCTTCCAGAGGAGTATCTGACCCTCACCATGGCCTCTTTGCTGGTAGGGGCTCTGATTTACACCGCAGCGGGTGGAATGGTTTCCCTTCTGGTGACGAACTACGTGCAGTATCTCTTCCTGAGTGTGGGCACGCTTTTGGTCACCTTCATGGCTCTTAGCGAAGTGGGCTTGACACGAATCGTCAGCACGGTCAGCACAACCTATGGAACGGAAGGCTACGACCCTTTTACCAATCCGACTTATGGATGGACCTTTATCTTCTGGCAGCTTCTCGTCTGGATGGCGGTCTTAACCAGCTGGCAATCGGTAGCGATGCGCACCTTTTCGACCAAAGATGCGCAGGTGGGAAAAAAGATCTTTGTGGGCACCGCATTCCTGTTTCTGGGCCGCGCCGTCCTGCCCATGTTTTGGGGAATCGCCGCCCTGGCCTATTTGGGGAGTGAGGTGGACTCCCTGGACGCCATGCCCATCTTTCTCTCCAGGATCTTGCCCCTGGGGGTGATGGGGCTGGTGATCGCGGGAATGCTTGCGGCTTCCATGTCTACCTACAGCAGTTATCTCCTGGCCTGGAGCTCGATCATCTCTCAGGATGTGGTGGCTCCGGTCCTGGGGCGCGAGCTCAGCGAAAAGAGCAAGATCTTGCTCAATCGCGTCACCATTGTCCTGGTCACCCTTTTTATCCTCTTTTGGAGCCTGGTCTACAAGCTCCCCGGGCCGGCTTACTTTTATTTGAATATCACCGCCAACATTTTTATCGGTGGAACTTTAGCCTGTCTGGTTTTCGGTCTCTACTGGCGGCGTGCCAGTCGCCTGGGAGCTTATCTGGCCTTTCTCCTGGGCGCCGCCTCCGCTATGGGGTTCTTTGTCCTGGACGTCTCGGCGGATGTCGCCGGGTTTGCCAGCTTTGGGCTGGCGTTCGCGGGAATGATCCTGGGCAGCCTGCTGGATCCGAAGCCGAAGGCTCCCCTCACGGAATCCGGGGAAGGGAGCGTATCGCAATGATGTGCCTGCAATTTGGAGCGATCTTCTGGTGCGCCATTCTCATGGTGAGTGTGGTGAGCTTTGCGGTCATTTCCGCCATCGTCTGCGTCAAAGGGATCGGAGACCTGAAGGACCTTCTGCGGGCATTGGAGAAAGAAAAACCCACCAACGATTAGGGTTAGACAGGTCCGGTTTGTGGGAGGAGCCTCAGGCTCCGAAAAAAGGTTCCGGGTTTCTGCTGCAAAAAGGGAGGACGTCTCAATGACCTTTCGCCGCGTTCGGTCTTTTGAAGCTTGGCTCTTGCCTGTTATTTTTGCGATCTGCGGAATATTTGCACAGGCACAGGAGGCTGCAGAAGGAGGTGCAGCCATCAAACCTCCCTGGGATCACGGTGACAAGAGCCTTCCTCAGATCCCCCTTCCCCGGTTCGAAGGGGAAAGGTATGAGGCCGAGGTCCCGGACACGCTCGACCTGTCCCATAGAGCCGATCTGGCCATCCACGGCATCACGGAGATGCTAGATCCCGAAACGGACTATCTGATGTTCGATCATGCCTGGTTCAACAGAAAGCCGCCCGTCATGACGAAAACCTGGGCCGAGGAGATTCTCTCTTGCGGCAACAAGCATCTGGAGTCACTGCCTTTGCTGCGCCTTATGAGTGGCAGCACTTTCAACATTGAGGTAGACCAGAAGTTCATGCAGAGCCAGCTGGGGATGACCGCAAAAGATGGTGCCCTGTACCTTCCGGTTGTCAAACATCATGTCGGCGAAGTGGGCCGGACGGGCAGACTCAATCCTCCCTACTCGGAGCCCTTCGCCAGCGCTCAGGGGGAAGGACGCAATATCCTGGCCCTTTGCATGTGGTACCAGCACGACAAGAGCCCCCTTTGGAAGACGCTGATCGAAAAAAAAGGTCGACCGCCTGGCAGAGATCGCCGTAGAGGAAGAGGACTATGTCTATTTCGTCAACCATCCCTACGAGGACGACCGTTACAGTCCGGGAAACGAAGTGTACTTTACCCAGAAGCATCGGGAACCCACCCAGGACACCGCCACCAGGAAGTCGCGATTTGAGAGTCTGTACTCCGCTCATCACACCAACTTCCTCCTGGCCCGAAGCCTGTGTGTGGCCTACCGGGTCACCGGCTACAAGCCCGCCTTGGAACTGGCGGGAAAGATGACCCGAGGTGTCCTGATCGAATCCCGTAGGGGCTTCGAAGAGGATGGCCGCTGGCGCGTTTTTCATTTTCATACCATGACCGCCTCACTGCTGGCCCTGTTGGAATACGCCATGATCACCCAGGACACAGAACTCATGGAGCTGGTCCGCAAGGGCTACGAGTATGGAAAGGTAGTGGGTGATTCGGTACTGGGCTTTTTTCCGTAGTACGTGCCCGGCTTCGAGCAATACCTCAAACGCAGTGTCAACAGCAGCGAGACCTGCGAGGTGGCGGATATGATCGGCTTGGCCCTCAAGCTCACACAGGCAGGTGTGGGCGAGTACTGGGAGGACACAGACCGTTGGGTGCGCAACCAGTTCGTGGAAAACCAGCTGACCTCGGTCGATTGGGTAAAGAATCTGAAACCGGAATCGTTTGATTAGCACTGGAGCGAGTTGCAGGAGAAGCCGGTCCAACCCTCGGAGACCACCGAGGTGGAACGAGCCATCGGATCCTTCGCGGGCTATGCGCTTCCCAACGACTGGGGACCGGGAAGCATGCACATGTGCTGCACGGGCAATGCAGGCAGAACGTTCTACTGGATCTGGGACAGCATATTGGTGCACAAGGAGGGGACGGTGAAGGTCAATCTGCTCTTGAACCGCACTTCTTCCTGGGCAGACGTGGACAGCTATCTTCCCTATGAAGGGAAGGTGGTCCTCAAGATCAAGAAAGCCCAAAGAGCGGCTGTGCGTATTCCAGAGTGGACCGACCGCAGTCAGGTCACCGCTCGGTCAGCGGCGAAAACCGGCAGCTTGCCTGGTCGGGAAACTACGTACAGTTCACAGGCTTGAAAAAGGGAGACACGGTGACTGTGGAGTTTCCGATGAGGGAAAAGACCGTCTTTCGGGTCATTGAGCACACTCCCTACAAGCTCACCATCAAGGGAAATACGGTTGTGGACATTGACCCCAAGGGAAAGATCAATCCCATCTACCGGAGGGACCACTACAGGCAAAATCAGGCGCCCATCAAGAAGGTGACCCGATTCGTCTCCAATGAGAGTCTGCTCTGGTGACAGGATGCTCATCATTGACGGAGACTACCCGATGGCCTTCGGGGCTGTCGATCTGAATCGGGATCTGACTTTGCCTGTCGAAGAGATTCGATCCGCCACGCCCGGCTTCGTCCAGAACAAAGAGTGCCCGGACAAGGACACCATGGCCTCCTTACCGGAGCTGCGCCGCGGCAGAATTGCTGCCGCTCTGGTGAAGGTCGCTACCCGCATCCAGCGGCCCGGAAACGTGCTGTGGGGATATCGTACTGGTGAAATCGCATACTCAGCGGCCCAGGCACAACTGGCCTACTACCGTATTCTCGAAAAGCGCGGGAAATTCGAATCCTTGCCACCCGGGAAGATTTCCTGGAGCACATAGATGTCTGGTTGTCGGCCACCGAGTATGAAAACCTACCTGTGGGAGTCGTCTTGGGATTGGAGGGAGGAGATCCCATCTTGTGGCCGGAACAGATCCATGAATGGTGGAATCACGGCATCCGTGTGGTTAGCCTCTCCCACTACGGAATCAGCACCTACTGTCATGGAACGGGTACGGGAACCTCAGGAGAACTTTTTCCACCGGCCAAGGCCCTGCTGCGCGAAATGGAGTTGCTGGACATGATTCTCGACGTCACCCATGCCTCGGACGCGTCGGTGGAACAGGCTCTCGACATCTTTTCCGGGTCCGTTCTGGCCAGTCACCAGAATTGCAGGGCCCTGGTGCCGGGAGAACGCCAGTTCCCCGACGAGCAACTCAAGAAGGTGATTGAGCGGGATGGTGTTATCGGGGCCTCGATGGATACTTGGATGATCTGCAAGAAAGGGCGACTGGACTGGAGTTACCCCTTCCGATCCCGAAGAGAGGTTTTCGCCAGGGAGGAGGTTACTCAGGAGGACTTTGCAGACCACATCGATCACGTCTGCCAGTTGGCGGGCAACGCTCTCCATGCCGCCATCGGCGGGGATACGGACGGGCAGGGAGGTCGGGACGCAGCTCCCTTCGAGATCGACACGGTAGCCGATTATCAGAAACTGGTGGGAGTTCTCGAGCGGCGAGGCTACAGCAGCGAGGACACTGCGAACATCATGTACCGAAACTGGCAGCGCTTAGTCCAGTCCCGGCTGCCCAGGAAAAAATGGTAATTATATACTTAAAAAATAAAAGCGGAGGGTCTATGCTGGCCGGATGCGTAAGTTTGCAAACCTTCTACGGTGGGGCTATTTCGTCTTATCCGAAATTATTGGGTTTGGAGGACATCCAGACGACGCGAAAACATGGGGTCGGTGGTTAGCTATGTTAGAGCCCATTCTGGACATCCCGGTAGTTCGCGTTTTACTCATTGTGTCGGGCGGGATCGTACTCACATACCCGCAATGGTTGCCTCGTATTCGCAGTCTTTGGGTTAAGCAAGACCCGGTACTACCCGATATGCCGATCCGTGATGCGATCCACCACCTTGTTTCAACGGTACCGCACTCATTTGATCGGTCGAGCTATGCCGAACGAGCAATGTTCAAGCAAATCCACCAATGCATGTGCAATGGTGATATCCTTGCCCGGGGAGCTACTAGCGAAGGTGGAACGCTACAGAAGATCCCCCCAAAGAAGTGTAGAGAGCTTTCCCCCCAAGAAGTAGTGGTTCCACGGGTCCCAGCTACTCCCGAAGGAATCAGGTTTTCTCTTTTCGATGCAAAATCACAAGTCGAATACAGCAATTTATGGGTGGATAGCCGCGACATCTACAAGTTCTGGCCGAAGATCAAGAAAGGGGGAGAGGAATGAACCTCTCCCCCAAGATGGTCCTAGCGAAATCTCTCCTTGAAGTAGTCCCGGACTTCATCGACCACTGCGTTCTCGGTCGAGCGGGAACTGCCACCCACGAAACCTCCAGAAATCTCCCCATCGAAATCTCCCTCGAACACCTTCTCTCCGGTGGCCTTATTGAACATGACCACGCGCAAAGAGACATAATCGTTGTTACTAAAAACGCAAGCAACCTAGCCGATAAGTTCCATCTTACGCTGACCTTCACTGACAAGGGTGAGTGCAGATCAAAGGTGGATGGCAAAGGAGAATATCTGCGTTGGCAGGTGTCCAGAAAATCCCTGGAGGAGATTTTCTTCTATGGCTTATTCGAGAAGTAACGCCAATAATTCAGGCGACCAGCTTCCGGTAGGTGAGGTTTCCAGTGTTCATAATCCTCGCCATGGTATCCGGGAAGATGTTCGGGTTGTCGCGGTTGTTGTATCGCCATTCCAGCTCCTCCAGGTAGCGGTCCAGATGCTTTGCGCTCATCTTGTGGAAGGTGCCGATGATGGAGCGCTTGAACAGGCTCCACACGCCCTCGATGCTGTTGGTATGCACGTCTCCCACGACCCACTGTTCGGCAGAGTGGTTGACCATCTCATGGCGAGTATCGTGATCGGAGATGCCCAGGTAAGACTTCAACTCATCCGTATAGATCGCCTCGGCCTCGTCCTTGACGGTGCGACCGATGAAGGCATGGATCGTGTGGCGCCGGATGTTGGGGACGCGCTCCACTCGGATCTGGCCTCCGCGCTGGATGGCTCCGGCCACCCACGTCTTGTTGCCCTTGTAGGCGCGGCCCCTGCCTCGCGTCTTTCACCGACCAGCGTTTCGTCCACTTCGACGGCCCCAACCAGCGTAGGTCCGGTCAGCGGGTCGTTGCCCATGGCCTCGCGGATGCGGTGGCACAGATACCAGGCTGTTTTGTAAGAGACGCCCAGGGTGCGGTGAAGCTGGTGAGCCGACATGCCTTTCTTGGACACGCACATGAGATAGACGGCCAGGAACCACGTCCGAATCGGCAAGTGGGAATCGTGCATGATAGTTCCCGTCGTGACGCTGAATTGGTAGCGGCAGGCAACGCACTGGAACTTTCCCCCAACAGGGAGTTCAGGAATGCCGATGGTGCCGCACTTAAGACAGGCCACGCCATGCGGCCACCTGATTTTCTCAAGCGTGTCGCGGCATTTTTCATTGCAACTGTAACGATCCATTAAGGTAATAAGATTCATGGCTCAACCTCCTAAGAAAAGACACAAGGTTCCCAAGGACATCTCCAGCCGGACCGGGCACGACATCATGGAAATGATCTTCGGAAAAAGGGTGATGAAAGAAGTGTGATTCTTTGGTGGAAAAAAACGCTAAAGATGTTGAAAATAAAGGTGTTAAATCAATCACAAAGGGATTATAATACTTGACTTATTATTTTTCAAGTATATAATTACCGAAAAAATAGTGCTTCACTATCCGAGCGGTACCCAGCGGAGACACACCGGACGAGGGATGTTTAACACCTGATCGGTGGGGGTGAGTCTGCCCGTCTGCTGGTCGATGGAGAGCGTGACCACAGTGTGAGTGTTCTGGTTTTCGGCGAAGAGATATCTGCCGGTGGGGTCGAAGTTGAAGTTTCTCGGGGTTTCCCCTTGGGTCGAAATTCGCTCGATGGCGGTGAGTTTGCCGGTGGCGGGGTCGATCGAGAAGACAGCGATGGAGTTATGCCCGCGGTTCGAGCCGTAAAGGAATCTGCCGGAGGGGTGAGTGAGCACTTCCGCCGTGTGGTTGATTTCGGTGAATCCTTCCGGCAGAGTGGAAATCATCTGGACTTCTTCCATCGTGCCCCGCTCGGCGTCCCACTGGAAAGCCGTGACCGTATTGCCCATCTCGTTGATCGCGTAGCAGAACTTGCCTGAAGGATGGAAGGTGAAGTGGCGCGGCCCGCCGCCTGGCTTGACCTTGGCCGTGGGCGGATCGTTGGGACGGATCTTCGCGGTGTCGGGATCTGCGTGGTAGACGAACAACTCGTCCGTGCCCAGGTCGGCGGTGATCACGAACCGGTTGTCGGGCGAGAAGTTCACCGAGTGCGGATGGGGTCCCTCTTGGCGGTCCTTGTTGACGCTCGATCCCTTGTGCTGGAGGACGCTCGTCGCTTCGCCCAGCGTACCGTCTTCCCGAACCGGAAAAGACGCCGTGGTTCCCCCGGAGTAGTTGGCGACGGCCAGCATCCTTCCGGTTGTGTCCAGGTTCAGGTGGCAGGGGTTGGAGCCCTGGGACGAGACCTGGTTCAGCTCCGTGAGCTTACCCGTGGCGTGGTCAATCTCAAAGGCACTCACCGCGCCTTCGCCGCTGGAGTCCTCGGTGACGGCATAGAGATACTGGTTGTTGGGATGGATGGCGATGAACGAAGGGTTTGTCACCTCGGCGGCCAGGCCGATCTCAGTCATCTTGCCGGTGCCGGCGTCGAAGCGATAGACATAGATACCTTTTCCGGCGTCATCTCCTTTCGTGTAGGTGCCGAAATAGGCAAGGTACCTCGGCCCGGAAGGAGACTCTGCCTCCTGGGCGGATTCTTGGTGTGCGGGTCCGCCGCAGCCGATCGCAAACAGGGCCAACAAAGCGAAGCCTATGAGAAAAAGAGTGTTATGCGGCATGGGTATCCACCAAGATTTCCATTGTGAATGCATGGCAATTGTTTTTACCTCCGAGTGTAGGAGTCTTCTATAGCTGATTTTCTGACTTTTCACAAGAACTTCATGTTTCTGACGTAGATGCTCAGCTGGTCACTTTCTAGTCTGGCTGTCTTTCCTTCCATGGGGCGGCTTGTTCGTAGGCATAGGCCACTCTCAGTAGCGTCTCCTCGTCGAAGGCGCGACCGGCCAGCTGTAATCCGATGGGGAGGCAGCTTGTGCTGAAGCCGCAGGGAACGGAGATTGCGGGCAGGCCATTGAGGTTGTAGGCCCGGGTGTACTGGGTCAGGGCGTTGACAACGTTCATCGGAGTGCCTTCGACCCGAACTTCCACATCACCAATACTGGGAGCAGTGAGGGCTACTGTGGGGCCCGCCAGAATGTCTACTTCTTTCAAGAGGATATGACTTTGACGATTCAGAACTGCTCTGGCGCGCTGCGCCTGTAAATATCGGGTAACCGGGATGAAGAACCCGGACTCGATTCGCTGGCGCACCCGGGGGTCGATGTTCGGCCCGGATGCCAACACCAACTGCCTCAGGCTCTCGGCAACATCGCAAGTGAGCACGGCGCTGGAGATTGACTGAGCGTACAGAAACAAGGGCCAGGATACCTCGGTGATGATGCCACCCAAATCGGCGAAGGTTTCCCAAACCCGCTCCACCGCGAGTCTCACCTCGGAATCGACCGGAACCTGAAAGAATTCTTTCGGCACACCGATGCGGAGGCCTTTGATGTCCCCATTGAGCCTTTTCGTGTAATCGGGCACCAGAGCCTTTGATGAGCCTGGATCTTTGGGGTCGTGACCGGCAATCGCGTTGAGGACCAGGGCACAGTCCCTCACGGTTCTGGTCATTGGACCATGGTGGTCCATGCTGGCAGAGAGTTGCTGAAGGCCATGCCGACTCAAGCGGCCAAAAGTGGTCTTGAGACCCACGATTCCGCAAAGCCCGGCCGGTATTCGTACGGATCCACCCGAGTCCGTGCCCATAGCGAAGGTGCACTCGCCCGCCGCCACCGCGGAAGCGGAACCACCACTGGACCCCCCTGCATAGCGACTGGTGTCCCAGGGGTTATGCATATCTCCATAGTAGTCGTTTTGCCCCGTCGGTCCGAACTGCAGAGTGTGCAGGTTGAGTTTCCCCAAAAGTATCGCACAGGCCTCCCGCAGCCGGACCGCTGTGGTGGAATCTTCTTCGGGGATGCAGTCATCGTACACCTTGCACCCAAACGTGGTACGAATCCCCCGAGTCTTGTACACGTCTTTGAGACCCAGTGGTATTCCATGAAGAGCGCCTCGATATCGACCTCGTAGGATCTCCCCTTCCGCCTTACGAGCTGCCTCGAGAGCCTGATCCGAGAGCAGTGTAATAAAGGAGCTCAGTCGGGGCTCGAGCTCTTCGGCACGCTGGAGGCATGCCCTGGTCACCTCCAGGGGGGAGACTTTTCTGTCCCGAATCAAAGGAGCAAGCTCAGCAGCGCTCCGAAAATATAGCTCCTGCAAAGACAAGGCTTACTCCTCAAAGGGAACGAAGGTCAAGGCAGGATCGACATCGGCTAGTTCGAGTTCGTCCAATGGCTCGAGGCCCTTCAACAGGTTCGTTACCCCGTCGTAGAGATCCTCCATGCGAGGGTCTTCGGGGTTCAGACCATGCATCCGGGCAATCTCCAGGAAGATCTCTTTATTCATTAGGAGAAAATTCTAAATTCTCATTCGCCGCATTGAGGCGGCTCCTACCTTCCTGCATTCTACAAGGTAGGAGCCGCCTTAATGCCGCGAACAACGGTTTCACCCTTCACCCTTCATCCGTCAAATCAAAGATCACTTTGGTGACCTGCTCCGGATGCTGGTCGATCAGCTGATAGGCTTCTCGCGCCTTTTCGAGAGGAAAACGATGACTGATCAATCCGTCGACCTTCAATCGACCCGTGTGGAGCAACCTGATGATGGTTTCATAGACACGAACGATGTTCCATCTGCGCTGGGGAGTTCGGGACCCAACCGATATCCGCCGCTGCGGGAGTGGAGGATCTGACCGGCGCTGCGGCAGAAGTCCTCTCCCAGGTAAAGGTCCTTTGCGGGACCATCGTACATCCCCAGGGCCACCACCCTGGGGAAGGGAGTGCCGCTGTGCAGAGCGAGACCGATTCCTCGGGTGCTGCCCGAAGCTTCAAAACAGATATCCGCCCCGTAACCTCCCAGAATTCGTCTGACCTCCAGACCCACGTCCCCATTTCGAGGATTGAGAACATGGTCGACTCCCAGGCGGCGGGCCAGTTCCAGCCGGTGATCGAGAAGATCGACGGCAATGACCGGATCGGCGCCGGAAAGCTTACAGAGCTGCATCGTCAGCAGGCCCAACACACCTTGTCCAATAATGACGGCACTCTCTCCCAGACGCATGGGTGCCAGCAAGACGCCATCGAGCGCCACCGTGCCCAAGGAGAGGAAGATATACTTCTCATAATCTCCATCTCCCGGAGGCAGACGAAAGAAAAAGGTTTCGCCGCCCCGATTCATCCGGTCCATATGAAAAATACGGGTCTCGCGATGGTGGGCGCTGCATGCCACGATGTCGTCTACCTTAAATCCCTCCACGCCTTCACCCACTTCCAAAATTTGGACAACATCCTCGTACCCATAGGTGAAGGGATAGGACATGGAGCGGCCCTCAGTGACGAAGCCGCTCGCTTCGACTCGTTTGTGATGCCAAACGGCGTCACCCCGATAGTGCGAGATTTCGGTACCGTGACTGATCCCGGAATAGAGAACTCGAACCTTGGCCTCTCCGGGACCCACAGGTGGGTCCGGGTATTTTCCTACCTCAATCCGCCTTGGACCAACGAACCGGACTTCTTTGGGCAATTTGGATTGTTCCTTGTTACGGGAGTTTCATTACCTTGAGGCGATGAGGGGGAATGGGGTCACAGCTGGAACGTTGAGATTCTGTTCATTGCCTCCGCATTAAATCGACATTCCCAGTAGGCCCCGCGTGATCTGGAAATCGACATTCCCCTGGGCAAACAGCTTGGGAACGTAACGCCGCGAGGCGACCTCGAGAATGATCCCGAGAAGTGTTTCCGCCCAGCTGGATGGTGTATCGCGCAGCATCAGGTCGAAGTCCTCTGCGGCTCCTCTCCGATCGGCAACTTCTGATGTGACTTGAATGGTGGGAATCATGGGGTGGCCTTGCACGGGCTCGCGGCCGACATAGGCGAGTATGATTTCAGTACCCGTGGCTCCCAGTCCGGTTAAAGTTTCCACTGTGTGCCTGGAAGGCGACTCCATGACGTAAAAGCCCTTCTTGCGCGCGTGCTGGCCGTAACCGAGAGAGGGAGAGACGCTTGGTCTGTTTACCGTGCCCTCGAGATAAGTTTCGGAAGACATCAGGGTCGACGAGTGAGGGACCACGACAGTGCCCCCGGCGCCGACTACGGTCCGGGTCAAACCAGCAAGGCTTCCGGCCACTTCCGCCGGGATTGGCCCAGAACTGGCGAAGCTGTCATGAAGTGCCATCTGGGACCGTCACCCAACTGGGTTGACCCCCGAGGCCTCTGCCTGGTCCTGCCGATTCTCCTCCTCCAGCCTCCCTTTACGTACGTCCCTGATACCATCCTCCCCGGACACCCTTGGGGAATAGAGAAGCGGGGAGGGAGTGATGAAGAGACACTGGGACGAGCAGGAACTAGCCGAGCACTGGTCTTTGACCCACGATGAGTTCGAGCTGCTCCGAAACCGCACGGAGCGGAGTCGAATTGGCTTCGCTGTCTTGCTGAAGTCTTTCAGGTTGAAGGGTGGTTTCCGAGCGACAGGAAGGAAGTTCCAGCGGTAGCACTTGACTATCTTGGCGACCAACTGGAAGTCTCGAGCTAGGCGTTCTCTGAGTACGACTGGAGCGGTCGCAGCGGCAAGAGGGACCGCGAGCAGACTCGATCCCTTCTGGGATTCCGCCGGGTCACCGTGGATGATTCCAAGACACTGGCAGATTGGCTCCGCTGCGAAGTTCTTCCCGTTGACCCCAAGCCCGAACACCTCCAGCAAGCAGCGCTGGACTGGTGTCGAAGAAATCAGGTGGAACCCCCGACTGCGACTCGGTTGAATCGGATTCTCCGCTCAGCGACCAATGCGTATGAGGAGGATTTCTTCGGGGCGTCGTACGATAAGATTCCCGCGGCGTGTCGAGCCGGGATGGACGAGTTGCTCCGAGCATCTGAGAACGACGGAAACGGCAGCGGGGTCGAGGCCACGCCGTTTGTCCAACTTCGAGCCGACCCGGGCCGCTCGAGCCTTGAGAGTGTCCTCAAGGAAATCTCGAAGCTCCAGAGGATTGCTGCCCTCGGACTGCCGGACGACTTGTTCGCAGACGTTCCGTCCAAGGTTCTTCAGAAGTATCGTCTCCGCCCCGCTGCAGAGCCTCCGCGTGAGCTGCGACGGCATCCGGAGCCGATTCGCTACACGTTGCTGGCGGCCTTTTGCTGGCAGAGACGAAAGGAAATCATCGACGGCTTGGTCGACCTCCTGATTCAGGTCGTCCACCGCATTGGGGCGCGCGCCGAACGCAAGGTGGTGAAGACGCTCCTTGAGCATCTCCGGAAGGTCCACGGGAAGACAACCCTGTTGTACAGAATCGCAGAGGCCGCGGTCGAGAATCCCGACGGCATCATCAAAGACGTTCTTTATCCGATAGTCGGGGAACAGACGCTTCGTGACTTGGTGCGCGAGTTCAAATCCACTGGGCCTGTCTACCAAAGGGAGGTGCACGCCACCATGCGGGCGTCCTATAGCAACCACTATCGTCGCATGTTGCCGCCTCTTCTCGGCACGCTTGAGTTCCGTTCGAACAACGCGATGCACCGGCCTGTAATCGACGCCCTGGAATTCCTGAAGGCCCGTCGCGAGAGCAAGCAGCGGTACTTCTCGCTTGAAGAAGGAGCTCCGATTGACGGCGTCGTGCGAAGCGGCTGGAAAGAAATCGTCCTGGAGAATGGCGTCGAGAGGATCAACCGAATCAACTACGAGATTTGTGTTCTCCAGGCGCTGCGCGAGCAGCTGCGCTGCAGAGAGATTTGGGTCGTCGGTGCGGACCGATACCGGAATCCGGACGAGGACCTGCCGTCTGACTTCGAAGTAAAACGCGACGACTACTACGAGGCGCTCAAGCAACCGCAGGTCGTGGAGGAGTTTGTCGCTGGGCTTCAAGGGTCGATGGCGGAAGTTCTCGACCTCCTGGACAAGACCCTGCCGAGAAACCGCAAAGTCAGTGTCGTCGAACGAAGGAGGGGGCGAATCTCGATTTCTCCCGTGGATCCCCAGCCAGAGCCGGTGAACCTCTCGTACCTGAAGACGGAGATCACTCGGCGGTGGCCGATGACGAGTCTCCTCGACATCCTCAAAGAGACCGACCTCAGAGTCGGCTTCACCCAGGAATTCCAAAGCGTCTCGCCCCGTGAGGTCATCGACAGAAGGGATCTGCAGAAGCGCCTACTTCTCTGTCTGCATGGGCTCGGAACCAACACGGGCCTCAAGCGAGTGAGCGCGAACAACCTCGATATCACCTACAAGGAGTTGCTCTACGTCAGGCGCAAGTTCATCCAAAAAGACTCGCTTCGAAGCGCCATTGTGAAGCTGGTCAACGCTATCTTCCGGGCCCGTCTCTCTGAAGTCTGGGACGAGGGAACGACTGCCTGCGCATCGGATTCCAAGAAGTTCGGCGCCTGGGACCAGAACCTGATGACGGAGTGGCACATCCGATACGGCGGCCGCGGCGTCATGATTTACTGGCACGTCGAGAGGAAGTCTGTGTGCATCTACTCGCAGCTCAAGCGCTGCTCCTCGTCAGAGGTCGCCGCGATGATTGAAGGGGTGTTGCGCCACTGCACCGAGATGTCTGTTGAGAAGAACTACGTGGACACCCACGGGCAGAGCGAGGTCGCGTTCGCCTTCTGCCACTTGCTCGGATTCGAGTTGCTGCCCCGTTTGAAGGGGATCTCGAGGCAGAAGCTTTATCGTCCCGAGCCGGGGAACCCTGGGAACTCTCCGAACCTCCAGCCCATCCTCACCCGGCCCATCAACTGGGACCTCATCCGCAGACAGTACGACGAGATGGTCAAGTACGCCACCGCTCTACGCCTTGGAACCGCGGAAACAGAGACGATTCTCCGCAGATTCACGCGAGACAACATCAAGCACCCGACGTACCAGGCCCTCGCCGAACTTGGAAAGGTGAAGAAGACCATTTTTCTCTGTCGGTACCTGCACACAGAGGCACTTCGCCAGGAGGTGCAGGAGGCGCTCAACGTCATTGAGCAGTGGAACGGGACGAACGGCTTTATCTTTTTCGGGAAAGGGGGCGAGGTCGCCACGAACCGTCTCGAGGACCAGGAGGTCTCGGTCCTCTGCCTCCACTTACTTCAGATTTGCCTGATCTACATCAACACGCTCATGATTCAGAACGTCCTTGCAGACCCGGCGTGGATGGGCCGCATGGCCGAGGAAGACTTCCGGGCACTGAGCCCCTGATTTACAACCACGTGAACCCGTACGGTTCGTTCGAACTCGACATGGACAAGCGGTTGTCCCTTGACCAACCGGTGGAGCTGGTGATCCAATGACTTTCCCGAAAAAGCCACCCCGTTAAGGGCCCCAGATGGCACCTCATGACAGCTTCGCCAGTTCTGGGCCTACTTGTAAGGGTGACCCGAATGGTCGTGGAAAACTCCCTGGATTTACACAAGCCTGTGGGAATTGGTGGTTGCGGCCTCGCGGCGCGGGGTATACCGATCCAACCCGGCGCACTAAGGCCGTTGACGGGCCGTTGACGGCCCGGAAACGGGGGATTAGCTTGTGAGTTGGGGTTGTCCAACCGGCGCGATGGCTGGTGTTGAGGGATGCAGGATCAGGAGGCCCGGAGCCGTGGTGTAGTTCAGGCCGGGCCAAGCGATCTTGATCTTGACCAACTCGCGTAGGACTTTCCGGCGGAAGGCTTGAACGGTCACCTTGTCGCTTGACTTGGCCGGGTGTGCTCCGAACTGCTGGTACAACTGCTTCCAAGTGAGCCGCTGCGGAGTGCGGAGTGCGAACGTCCGGTAGACAAGCCAGAGGTAGAGATCCAGTCCCAGCGAAGACCGCTTGAGCGCGTTGAGGGTGTTCATGTTGAGCGGCACGGGGTGCTGGATGATTTCGTTGAAGAACGTCTCGCTCAGTTGAATTTTGCTCTCCCACAGCACCGGCTCGTCGGGCTTGCGCTCGTTCCACCAAAACTCACCCCGCTCGGCGATCAACGAGGATACGAATTGCTCACCGTGCTTGTCTTCGTAGGTCATGGAGACGCTGCAACCAAACAGCCGCTTCATTTGATTGCGGAGCCGGGTGTACTTTCCGCCGCTGGTGCTGTAAACACCGAGTGCTCGCATGAAGCCCGCCAGCGATTTCCCCAGGACCACCTCGCGGTTTTGGGTCCGTACCGCTTCGGTGCACACCCAGGCCAGGATCAAACGCGGCAGGTTTCCGAAGGGGAGTTTGTTGCCTCCCGTAACGGTTATGTAGAGGGTGAATGGCCCGTTGACGAGTTTGTATTGAAGCCGGTTGCCGGGGTTGCTCCGGGGCAACGAGCACAGCGCCATCGTTCGCGCCATAAAACCCCGGTCGGGGTCCGCTTCGCTGGCCCCGACCAACTGGTTCACTTGATCGGCAAGGGTGAAGTGGTGGCGGGCCTGGGGCGAGGCTTCGCGGAGTGTCTTCACCGGCCCGGGCAGGCCGGAGAAGACTTCACCAATGGGAACCAACTCGCCGCGTCGACGTTGCTGCATAGCCTTTCATTCTCTCATGTTCCCCAGACAAGACAGGGACACCCGAAGATGCGGGTGCCGGGGTCCATTTCCAGGGCCACGGCGCTGAACGGCCCCGCCTCAAACGCATCGCAGCGCGCCGACCCCAGAATTTACAGAAAAAAGGATACGCATCTCGGGAATACTCATTTGGTCGACGACGTCGCATAGACCTTGTCTTGGAGATGAACTGAAAAGATCGGACAAAGACCCATCTTTTGATTGAGTGCAAGACTGATTCAGATGTGAGCGTTGACCAGCTCAAAAAGGGTGCGAGGGCATTCTTTGCAAACAATCCTAACGTTCCCTTTTCGGTCATCGTCCTTGCAGTTGGAGCAGGCCAGTTCACCCTCACGCAAGACATCCAGCGCCTTGGGTTTCACACGATAGATCTACTTCGCGCGCTGGAATTTTTTTCGAAGCTGTAGATAGCGGGCACAACCAGCACATACGATGATTGGATTGCTTCCCTGCAAGCAGAACACACTCGCACTATCCAGATAGACAAGGCCCTTGCAGGGCTAGATGATCCATGGGATGCCCGCCTTCTCAAGACTGGCTATCGCACCGGCTTCTCAGTCTTCTACATGCTCTACAACAAGTTACGGGCGCACCTTGACAAGGGATTCTTCCAAGAATGGGCTATCTACAGCGGCAGCAACAATCCGGTTATGAACTGGCAGAAAGGGTGGACCATGGTTGGTCCCGAGAGCGATGCCATCGAACTCTACTGGGAGTTCAACTGGAACGCCTTCTGTCTTAAGGCCGCCATCGAGGAGCAAACCGCAGCGCGTTGGGCAGAGATCCGACCCACTCTCGTCGAGTTGTGTGCATCGTGTCCAGTTGCTGGCCGCGAAACCGCCAACAGGCGTGGCACTTGGGTGACGGTCTATAAGTGGGAGTTCGACTTTTGCAAAGAGACGCCCAGTGTCATTGCAGGCAAGACAAGCAATATCCTCTCGCATGTGCACAAGCACCTCGAAACTATTGCCTAACCGTAGGTCTGCAAGCCGACGCCTTACAGCCTCCGCTCGTCCCTAGCTGGCCGCCGCCCGCCCGCTGATGGCCTCACCCTGTCAGTCTGCGCCACCCGCGAGCCGGAACGCCAGCAGCGCGAGAAAACCGCCCGCTAGACCGGCCAGGGTGCCGATCATGAAAACCAAGGCTAGAAAGCCACGCCCCAGATACTTGAGCCGTACCATCAACGTCTCGACCCGCGCCCCCTCGGAACTCATGATTTTCCCAGCCTAACACCGGTAGCTGGCCTGTACTAGTAGATCGGATCCCATCACCAGCTCGGTGCAGCGGTGTGCTGGAAACCACGGGTTTTTGGATGCTCGCCGATAGTGGGAGATTGAGCCGTCATCCTCGCCGAGGCTTGGCCGAGGCTCTGGTAGGGTGTGGCCGAAGGCGGAAAGGGAAAACCCCGACCGTTAGCCGACGAATCGGGTTTTTTGTGCCGGCCCGAAAAAACGACCGAACATCCTCTGTAGATAAGATCACGCTTGCCATGCTGAGTCGCGGTTGTCCCGTCCCGCCGGAAGGGCGGCGATGGGGACCCGCGAAGAGCCACTGCGTCAACTTATCGCATCGTTTGGGAACCCGGACCCGGCGACGAGATAAGAGAACGGGTGGAGGCCGTCAAGCGCTGGTTTGTCCACGACTGGCAAACGCTCGACAACAAAGTGAAGTCGTCCATTGTGGAGGGGGTTTCGGTGTTCCTTGCCATGTTCGATATGCCGGACGTGGCAAAGGTGTTCTGCCCGGACGCGCCGGAAATCCCCGACGATCCGCAAGCCATTACCCTGCAAGCCCAACTCCGGCGGATCGCGGCGGTGAAGGCGGCGGAGGCGGATGGACAGGAGGACGACAAGAAGCCGGAAATCAAAGACGGCGGAGCCGAGAGGAACCGGACCATTACGTCCATTCCTTCGGCTAAAGAAGAAACGGTCAAGGGCGCGGAGCACCTGCCGCCGCTCTATGAATTGATCGAACACGGCAAGGTGCTGGCCTTGAACATGCCCGCCGGGATCAACCCGGCGCTGGCCCGCGCCGTGGGCGTCATGCTCAAGAACGCCTGGCTCCAGGCGCTTCTCATGCGCCCGGCCAAGATGAAGCAGTCGCCGGGCGTCTACTTCCGGCCCGCCGTCTTTATCTGTGACGAATATCAAGCCTTCGCTTCCGTGGGTGAAGACGACCCCTCGGGCGATGAGAAGTCTTTCGCGCTGACCCGGCAATGCCGCTGCATCCCCATTGTCGCCACGCAGTCTATTTCTTCGCTGCGATCCGTGTTGGGGTCATCCGAAGCGTGGCGCGCGCTCTTGCAGACGCTTCGCACACGAATCTTCCTGTCTCTCAGCGACGACGCATCCGCCAAGATTGCAAGCGACCTGTGCGGGCAGGTGGCGAAGATCAAGGGATCGTACACGATCAGCGAGACCTCCAAGCGGGCGGAAGTCTCCCCGCTCTCAGGCCGGGCCGGAGGCGGAGGCGGCAGTATGGGCGCGACCAAATCATTCCGGGAGCAGCGTGAGGCCGTGTTCCACCCACGAGACTTCACGCTGCTCTCGAACTGTCAAGCCATCTGTCTGCCCTATGACGGGGCGCAGTCGCTTGAGCCGCGCCGCGTCTACCTGAAACCGCACTACCTACCAGCCGAACACTCCTATTGGAGAGCGAAGGAGGCGGGCCAAATATGAGCGCCGCAAGTGGGCTTGAACATCTCAAACCGTTTCTACCGGGATTGGAGAGCGCTCTGGAAGATTCCGAAGTCAGCGAGATCATGATTAACGGTCCCGGCAATGTCTGGGTCGAGCGGGCCGGGCGGCTGACGGCGTACGGCGCGCCGGACCTGGACGAATCGGCGCTGTTACGGGCCGCCATCCACATCGCCCGTCCTTTGGGTCTGGACCCGGCAAGCTCGCCGATCATCGATGCGCGCCTGGAGGACGGCTCGCGGGTGGCGATCTGTGTTCCCCCCGCGAGTCCTCATGTGGCGATTACCGTGCGGCGGTTTGGAAAGCGGGCGTTCTCGGCGGAGGATCTTGTGGCGCAAGGCGCACTCCCCGAAGCCGTGAAAAAAGAAGCCGAACGGGTGTTGCACTCCCGGCGCAACATCCTGGTTTCCGGAGGAACCGGATCGGGCAAGACGACCCTTCTCAATGCGCTCATTGAACTGCTGCCCGATGACGAGCGGATCGTTGCCATCGAGGACACGCTGGAGCTTCGCATCGAGCGGTCGAATTGCGTACGCTTCGAGGCTCGCGGCTTGCAGGAAGGAGCGGTGACGATCCGCGACCTCGTGCGCCATGCGTTGCGACACCGACCGGATCACATCGTCGTAGGCGAGGTCCAAGGCGGGGAGGCCGCTGACCTGCTGCAAGCCCTCAATACCGGACACGGCGGCTCTCTCACGACCGTACACGCCAACAACGCCGAGAGCGCCTTATCCCGGATCGCCAGTTGTGCCATGCAGGGCGGCGGGGAGCTTCCCTGGGAAGTCACCTGTCGAGGAGTGGTGGACGGGATCGCCCTGGTGATTCACATGACGCGCCGTGAGGGACGCCGTTTCGTGGAGGAAGCCCTGTTTGTCAAGGGCTATGAAGCCGCGGAGAACCGGTGGTGCATTCAGCCGGTTTGGCCTCCGAAGGCTCTTGAAGAACCGGGAGAGGCTTCCCGGGCCGGGAGAGGCGAGTGAAGTCGTTCCACAAATATGCGCCCCAGGCGTTGCACCACTTCACCCGCCTCGACCAGGTGGACCAGCTAGTAGGCGCGCGCGAAGCAGCCCCCGACACGGGTTTCATGGCCCGGCTGATGATGCTGTGTTCCCTGCCCCGCACCAACCCTGGCCGCCAACTTCAGTACAAGCGCGTCAACGGCCCCTACACCCTGATCATGACGGCTGTGGGTCAAACCGGCCTGCCCTTCGGGAATCTCTCCCGCCTTTTGTTGGCCTGGGTCTGCACCGAAGCGGTGCGGACCCAATCCCGCGAACTGGTTCTGGGCTCTTCGCTCTCCGGGTTCATGCGCCGGCTGGACATGGTTCCGATCGGGGGTGGCAGCCGGGGCGAACGCACGCGGCTGCGCAACCAGATGCGGCGTCTCTTCAACGCGCATATCCAGCTGGTCTACGAAGATGAGCAGGTCTCGGCCAGTGTCAATTCACCGGTCGCCAGCCGGACCGGATTCTGGTGGAACGAGCGCAAGCCCGGCGCGCGCGCGCTGTGGGATAGCAAAATCGAACTCAGTGAGAAGTTCTTCCAGGAAATCATCCGGCATCCCGTGCCGCTGGATCTGAATATCCTGAAGGCCCTCAAGCGCTCTTCGCTGGGCATCGATTTCTACCTGTGGTTGATGACGTTACAGGACCTTCATGCTGAAGCGTCCACTCCGGCTCTCCTGGGCGCACCTCTACCGCCAATTTGGAGTGGACCCCGCCAAGGCGCGCGGGGCGGGCAACCTGCATCAGAGAGCGCCGGGGCCGGTCCTCGCCGCTCTCTGATCTTTCAAGGAGAATATGAATTATGAGTTACCAACTTTACGACGCGGTCGGCCTCCGGACTCGCGTTTGCATTTCATCTGCAACGACGAGACATCCCCGAAGCGCATCAAGCGGCCCTTCGCACAAGACGCGTTCCAGAACCTGAAGGACGGCCGCCCTGCTCCGATTGCGTGCTCGCAGGAGCAAGATCCCGGGATGAGACCCGGGCTTGTACCGTCGAACATCGGCAAAGCCCAAGTCCATGGTGATGAAGAACCGTCCTTCGTTAGAAACACGCTCCCAGACAATCGGGTCAGCCTCTCCGGAAAGACCCTGATCATGTACTCGGTCTGCTTGATGACCTGCTTCTAACAGCAGCGCAACGTGGGACCGGCCGAGATTCTCGTCAAGCTTCACGAGCATGGAATCAGCGCAAGGGCAGAATCTCTTCTTCACGCGCGAGCGTTGCGGCGTAAGCAATGGCCGCACACACATCACCCGAAGTTAACGGTGGATACTCTCGGACAATTTCCTCGACAGGCAAACCTTCCGCCAAATTGTCCAGAATCACCGAAACCATGACTCGCGACCCCCGAATGCACGGCTTTCCGTGGCATATATCGGCATCCACACTAATCCGTTCCTGCCAATCGATCATTGAAAAACCCTCCTAACAAAGCCAACATACCATAACGTGGCCTGGCAATTGTACGCAGACACCCCGTTCTGGAGGTGCATCCATAGGATCTCCGGTGGTGGCGATTATCGGGGCGGTGCCGATGGCCTTCATAGCTTAGTCAGCCCTGGTGCTACAGCCATGCAGCATCCTACTCAGATACACCACACCCGGCCCACCGAAGCCCAATCGTTGACCCCTTTCTTTGTGCATGCTACCATGCATTTATGCTTGCATGCGAACATGCTAGGTTGCTCAAAGCCCGAACTGGATCCACCCAAACCCTATCCTTTCATCCATGGCAATCAAAGTAGCCGTTGTCTCACAAAAGGGCGGTGTTGGGAAAAGCAGCATCGCCCGCCTGATCGGCCGCGAGTTAGCTGACAACGGATGGCTCGTCAACATCGCTGATATGGATGTGCAGCAGGCCACCAGCTACCACTGGTTCAAGCGCCGAGCTGCAAACCAAGTCCCGCCGGAAATTCACACCGAAACCTTCACGAGTGTGAGCACTGCTTTGACCGCTGCGGAGAAGTTCGACCTGTTTATTTTTGACGGTGCCCCCCATGCCAGCAGGGCCACCCGCGACATGGCCCGTGCATCCGATTTCGTGATACTCCCCACAGGCCTTGCCGTTGACGATCTTCACCCGCAAGTGGCCCTTGCCCACGAACTGAGTCACCAAGCACGGCGTAGACCCGGAACGGATCGCCTTCGTCCTTTGGCGTGTTGGCGACAGCAAGATCGAGATACAGCATGCAAGGGAATACATCGACGCGGCAGGATACCGAACGGTAGCGGGTGAGGTGCCGGAGCGTATCGCCTACCGTCGAGCAAGCGATGCAGGCCGCGCCGCCACCGAAACCAACTACCAGACCCTGAACCGCCGCGCCGACACCACCGCACAGAGCATCATCAATGCCATAACCAAGATCACTAACAGAAAGGCCTCCTGATGACCAAAATCAACACCGCACTCCAAAAGCCAAATCCCAAAGGAGCCCCTCCCACACCTGCCGCGACGCCTGACAATCTTCTGCGCCCCGGGATAGGGGAGAACGTTCCTTTTCAGGTGCGAATACCTCCCGCAGCCAAGCGCGAGTTTAAGGCTTACGCCGCCGCCCGGGATCTCCATTCCAGCCACTTATTTCTAAAAGTATGGGAGTACTACAAGGAACACCACGCCTAATGGAGCATGATTGCATGCATTTATGCTTGCATGCGAACATGCTCCAGACGGTGAGCACCTCAAAGTTTGGAGAATAGTTCCCGCACCACACGTGAAACAGTGCGAACTAGCGACTTCCCCTGAGTGGCGACAATGTGCGGATCATCTCGGTGCGGCGCGCCAGGAAACAGGAGATCGATCACTATGAAAGCAACTGAGTTCGACCGGAAATTTGATAAGGGAGAGGATATGAGCGGCTATGTCGACTGGTCGAAAGCAAAGAGCCAGAACGTGCAGGTAAAGCGGGTGAATGTGGACTTCCCGGCATGGGTTGTTGACGGGCTGGATCGTCAGGCGCGGCACCTTGGCGTGACCCGACAAGCGCTCATCAAGTTGTGGATCGCTGAACGGCTGCGGTGAGGCGACATCCGAAGCTTTGCCGCCAAGTTGGCGGCGCATCGAGAACGGCGCTTTGCGTGTGCTCGTAGTGAGCGCCAGTAGCCGCAACTTGAACGGCGCGAGAGAATCGGCCGAACGGATTGGAGGAAGCATGAGCGGGGAAATCATTGCCATTTTGGCTAACGTGGGCACGCTGGAAACGGCTCTTATGGCCAATCACGAGTCCCGTCGGCCGAACGAATCCCGATTTAAGAGAGAAGGTTAACAGTGGCAGATCGAACCGCACCCAAAACACCTACTGTGAACGGCCCTGAACATGCCGTGTTGAACCACCTCAGTAAGCAGGACCTCATCCAACATGTTCAAGTCGACATTCCTCATATCAACTTCGGAAGGACCTTTTCCGGTCTCCCCAGTGAATGACCACAACTTATCAGACCGCCAACCTTGCCTCAAGTGGTCTTTGGTCCTCTGTCCATCAAAAGCGCCTCTGATCCCTCGGTTTCCCAGGTGGCTTTTGGTCAAAAACCTGATCAATAGAGACACCTCCAGCGGTTCAATCAGAAACCCTCGGCGCTAGGCTGTCATCCATCTCAATCGATCAATCCGAGACAACAGCCCGGCCCATATATCCTTGCTTACCGCTACCTCCGCCATCTGAAACGTGACGATCCGGCTATGGCGGATCACCTTCGCTCCGATCTTGATCAGTTTGGTCAACAGGCTGCGAAGGGACCAATGTTTGATTTTTCTGGGAAGGACTAGACGCCGTAGAAAATTGCCCAGGTTGCAGGCCAAGACAAACAGAGCCAACCTCACCTGATTCGGGACAAAGCGCTGGCAGGACAGGCGAGTCCAGTGCAACGCATACTTGCCTTCCTTGATCCACTGCTCGGCTGTGCCACGACCGTTATGGAAGTGAACCACCCCTGAGGCTTGTGCGCTCATATTGGTGACGATGAAACCCACCCTCGGAAAGAGTTCTCCGCGATGCCACTCGACCTTGGCAATCACCCGGCGAGGCCGGTCCCAACTGGCGGCTTGATATTGGAAATCGGCAAACCAAACGATAGGCTTTCGGGGCGGACGGCCCACAGGCCGGGTAAGCAGGTGTTCAATCTCCGCCTGAAGCACCTCGTTGGCAGGAAGCCGGATGGCATACAAAAAGCCCTTCTCCTCCAAGTATTCATAAACGTCCGGCTTGGCAAAGGCAGCATCCCCACGAAAGTATTTGCGGACTGTTTTCTTCTCGTAGCGAGCCACGATTGGTTCCAGCATCTCCTTCCAACCATCCGCGCTGTGAACATTGCCGGGCCGAAGCATTGCACCTTCGCAATCTCCGAACTGGTTGAAACAAAACAGGGGATGGTAGCAAGTACATCGGAAATGGCCGTTGTAGGCAGAGGCTTCCTGCTCGCCATGGACAGGACTGGCTGAGCTGTCCATATCCAGAATGATGCGTCGATGAGTTGTTTTCTCCAGCGCTCTTTCTACCCATCGGCCATTAACTTCCGAAAGGGCTTTGAGGTTTCCCTGGACGGACAGCATCTCGGTCTCAAATCGACCCATGGTGTTGGCGCTGGCGGCCTTCTTCTTGTCCATCTTCTTCCCGGTGATCCTCCGCATAGTAGGATCCACCGATAGACGATGGGCATCGTTGACATCTTCATAGCCAGCCAGTCGACTCGTATACCGATTGGCGCAGCAACGGCGCCAGGTCGTGCTGGATGTTACGCCCTGTCCGCGAATCGCGAAAAACGGAGGGAACACTATCGAATAACACCAACGCTTCGTCCAAATCACGATAGGCGAGAAGCCCAGCATCCGAGGTGACCTTAGCCCCATGAAATTCAAGCCTCAAACTGCCATCAAAACCGGCCTTCAAACCTTCACCCTTTGGGTCAGCCATTTCTTGCTCCCTTTATGCTCTATATCTACTTTAATTATAGTAGTTTACATAGATTAAGGCAAGCAATCTTGGTGTCCTATATGGTGAATGGGGGCTTAGTGGCAGTGGTAGTGGTAGTATCAGTAACCTCTGTGGTAGCATACTGTCGAACTTTGAGTAAGGAGGAAATTATGCCCTCGACGGGAGACAAATTCATTTTTTTTCTCATGGGAGGTTTCATCGGAGCTTCTATCGCGCTGCTCTTCTCGCCGAAAACGGGAGAAGAGGCCCGTGAATTCTTGGGGCAGAAATATAGAGAAGGTACGGACAACCTGGCTCGGAAGGCAGAGGAAGGATCAGAGTTGATTGCGGAAAAGTCCAAACAGGCAGCGGAAAAGATGAGCGCGACGATCGATCGAGGCAAGGGCAGCTTAGTGAAGCAGAAAGAGCAACTTACGGCAGCCATCGAGGCCGGAAAAGAGGCCTACGAAGAGGAAAAGAGAAAACTAGAGACGGAGGAACCTGCCTAGTCTAGGAGTCTTCTCGAAAGCGCGGGCGAGACAGAGCCGCGAGCTTTGACGGGCTGGCAAGCTCTTGAAATCAACATCTCATGAACGCAGAAACCTTGCTTCCCATTGTTGTTTTGGTAGCAGCTGGCGTCTTCATCCTTCAGTGCCTTTCCGTCTGGCTCGCATTGCGGAAAGTGCGGCGGGTGGCAGAAAGAGTCGAGAAGCAAGCCGAGGATCTGAAAAAGGAGCTGACAGCGATCACGGCCACCACCCGCCAAGTGGTGGAAAGCTTCAAACCGCTGACGGGGATCGTGGAAGAGATTCAGAGCAGCGCGAGCTTTCTTTCGCGGACCATTCGAGAGCGTGGGCAAGACCTCGATCAGTTTGTCCAGGAAATGGTTCAGTCTGGTCGCGATCAGGCGGCCAAGATCGACTACGTGGTCACCGATACAATCCAGAAGTTCGAGCAGGTCACCGAGGCCATCCAAAAAGATGTCTTGCGCCCCGCACTGGAGATCTCCTCGTTTGTCAGAGCAATCAGATCAGGCCTAGACTATCTTTTCACCAACAAGAAGAGTCCCCCGCCCACGGAACGGTCTCCTGAAGAGGAGATACCCCTGTAGGCACTGCCACTTCCACTCCCACTTTCTCGGTCAGTGGGTCAGCCGCCCTGGCGCAGCCGCCCTGGCGGCATTCCCCAGCCTACCAGCACGCCTCCCCAAGTAAAGCCAGCACCAAAGCTGGCTAGAAGCAAGAGGTCTCCCTTCTGAACGCGCCTGCAACCCTGGGCTTCCGCCAGGCAGGTAGGGATTGTTGCGGCGGTAGTGTTGGCGTAACGATCGATGTTGATCATGACTTGCTCCGGGCGTAGCCCCAGGCGCCCTACAGAGGAGTTTATAATTCTCAGATTGGCCTGGTGGGGGACATAGAGGGCCAGATCCTCGGGCGAATAGCCGTTGCGCCTCAGAAGTTTCCTGGAAACGTCCACCATCCACTTCAAGGCAAACTTGTAAACATTTCGGCCATCCTGGTGCACAAAGTGCATCTTTTTGTCGATCGTCTCATGGGTGGGTGGGTGCAAGCTGCCCCCGCCGGGCATATACAGGTACTTCCCGCCTGCACCGTCACAACGGAGAATAGAATCCAAGATGCCGATATTCTCCTCCTCGGTGGGCTCCAGCAGTACGGCTCCCGCCCCATCTCCAAACAGCACACAGGTAGCACGATCCTCAAAGTCGATAATGCTGCTCATGACATCTGTGCCGACTACAAGCACCTTCTTACAGGTACCCGTCTCCACAAACTGGGCACCTGTGACCAGAGCATAGAGAAATCCAGAGCAAGCACCGGAAAGATCAAAGCCCCACGCGTTGCAAGCACCGATCCTGTCCTGGATCAGGCAGGACGTTGAGGGAAACATCATGTCGGGAGTTACTGTAGCCACGATGATCAAGTCGATTTCTTCCGGTCGAAATTTCTCACCTTCGAAGGCATTCTCAATGGCTTTGATAGAAAGATCGCTATTGGCCTGGCCATCGGAAGCGATACGCCGCTCCACGATTCCCGTCCGCCTGCGGATCCACTCGTCTGAAGTATCCACCATCTTCTGCAAGTCGCTGTTCGCCACCCGTCTCTCCGGGACGTACATCCCCACTCGGGTAATATTGGCCCGAATCCTTTTCGATATGGGTTTTTTAGACACCATTGACCACTCCCGCTGACAGCGGCTCTCCACACGGGGAGCATCATTTTTTCACCCCGCGCAGCAAGCCGTCAATTCTAGCTGGCCCCATCCTGCCCATCCTTTCCTGAGAAGCCCTTGGCGGAACCCTCAGGAAGATCAGGGACTGGTTTCAATCACCTGGACACCACGTGGTACCTTGAAGCGGAACTGACGGTCCGAGATGGCGACATTGTCCCGAAACTTCGTAAAGATGTAATCATTGCGGTTTCCAATCAGCTCAATCACTGAAAGCCGGTAGATCAGATAGCTCGACGGCATGATTTCCAGAATCAGGTGAGAGTATTCGCTCTGACGTCTCTTCGGGGTCAGCCGCAGCAGCAGATTTCCCGGCTGGCAGGCTTCTTCTTGCCACTCGAATCGTACCTGAAAATCCTCCTGAATTTCTCCTTTCCCCAGAAGGAACAGCAGCGGAGTAGAGGCTGCATCGAGTTCGAAGTCGGACACCATTACCTGGTTTTCCTTAGGCACATAAAAATAAATCCTCTTTCCGTTTGAAACAAAAACCTTTGATGTAGGCTGCCGATACTCCCAGTACATCTTGCCCGGCTTTTTCATCAAGACGATCCCAGATTCTTCACGCTGAGAATTGTGGCTCCGAAACCGTTGCTGGAAATGAGCCGAAAAGCTCTCGATTTTCTCGTACTTCTCCTGGAGCTTCTGCACAACCTCTGTTGCATTCTGAGCCCACGCAGTTCCAAAAACCAGAAGCCCACAGCCGAGAACAAAAAAGCGGCCGCCGTTCATGAGCGACTCTCCTGGTCCGGCTCAATGGATCCCTCGTCTCCTGGCACCAGCCTCTCGTTGTCCCCAAAGAATGTTTCGAAAAGAATGAGAATGACTCCACAGGTAATGGCAGCGTCGGCGACGTTGAAAGTAGGCCAGGCAAAGCGGTTCCCCCAGTGGAGCTTCAGAAAATCCACCACGTAGCCATTCATCAAGCGATCGATGCAGTTTCCCAGAATCCCGCCCAGCAAAAGTCCCAGCGCGAAAAAAGGTCGAGCTGGCCCTCCCGGAGTCGTCCAGATGTAGTAGAGCACCACGACCACCGCAAGCAGCGCCAGACCAGAGAGAATCATGGGTTTCCATTCCGACTCGAGATCGTCCAATAGGCCGAAGGCAATCCCTGTATTCTCGTCGTAACGGATCGCAAAAAACCTTTCAATAATCGGGTAATGCTTGCTGGACCGAGGTTTTGCAAACCACCATTTCGTGATCCACCACTTCGTGATCAGATCCGCTCCCAAGATGGCGATCCCAATGATGATGGTTACGATTCGCACTGATTCCCCATTCCCTCTTTTGCCTTTTTCAGGTGAGTTTCCCCATCTCTTTCAGAGCCTCATAGCATCGGGAGCAGATCATAGGGAGATCGGAGCAAGTGCCGACCCAGGGCGAGTAGGTCCAGCAGCGTTCACATTTTCGGCCAGCAGCCCTGGAGACGACCACAGCGACTTCATCTTCAGAGAGTTCGGCTTCCGGGGTGAGCGCCACTTCCGACACAATGAAGAGACTGCGCAGATCATCGGAGAAGGACTTCAAATACTCGAGGCTTTTCTGGCCACATCGAAGGGTGAGCTTGGCCTCGAGCGAGTTTCCGATCTGCTTTTTCTGACGGTTCTCTTCTAGAGATTTGCGGACTTTGTCCTGGATCCCCCAAAATCGCTCCCACCGATCCAGCAAGGCCGGATCTTCGTAGTCAGCAATCTGGCGGGAAAACTCTACCATATGGACCGACGCCATCGGCGCTCCATGGGGATAGAGACTTCTCCAGACTTCTTCTGCCGTGAAAGGGAGGATGGGTGCCAGAAGCCGGACTGAGGCATCGGCGATGGCAAAGAGTGCGGTTTGAGCGGCTCGCCGAGGCAAGGATTCCGGAGCACAGGTATAGAGCCGGTCTTTCAAGACGTCGAGGTAGAAGCTGGAGAGGTCAATGACGCACAAGTTGTAGAGCGAGCGATAGACGACATGAAACTCGTAGTGCCGATAGGCCTCTTGAACCTGCTTTGCCACCTGAGCCATACGGGCCAAAGCCCACCGATCGAGTTCAGTAAGCTGTGATTTGGGTACAGCTTTGCTGGCATCAAAATCGTACAGATTTCCGAGCAGGAAGCGACTGGTGTTGCGAAGTTTCCGATAGGCCTCGCGCAAACGGGAGAGGATCTCCTCTCCCAGCCGAACGTCTTCCGTATAATCGATGGAAGCCACCCACAAGCGCAGCATTTCAGCGCCATTGTCCTTGACTACATCAAGCGGCGAGATGACGTTTCCCAACGATTTCGACATCGCCCTCCCCTCCTCGTCCAGCGTCCAGCCATTGCAGATCACCGTCTGGTAAGGCGCTGTACCTCGCACTCCTACTGCCACTAAAAGAGAACTATGAAACCAGCCTCGATACTGGTCTCCTCCTTCCAAATACACATCCGCCGGCCAACGCAGGTCGGCGTCTTCCTTGAGAACGACCTGGTGGCTTACGCCCGAATCAAACCACACATCGAGTATGTCGTACTCTTTTTCGAACTCCGAGCTCCCACATTGGCAGCGTACATCACCTCCCAGCAACTCCTCTGGAGTTCGCTGATACCAAGCATCCGCGCTCTCCCTCTCAAAGATATCGGCTACACGATAGACCACTTCGGCCGAAAGCAGAGGCTCCTTACAGCCCTTGCAGTAAAAGACGGTGATCGGAACTCCCCAGATCCTCTGCCGGCTGATGCACCAGTCGGGACGTTCGGCAATCATGCGGCTAATCCGCTCCCTGCCCCAGTTCGGTATCCACTGAACCTGCTGGATCTGTTGAAGCGACCGCTTCCGAAGGTCGTCATGTTCCATGCTGATGAACCACTGAGGGGTAGCACGAAAAATCACTGGATTGTGACAGCGCCAGCAGTGAGGATAGCTGTGCTCGATTTTCCGCTCTGCCAGCAGAATTCCCTTTTTCTGCATGAACTGACTGATCCTGGGATTGGCTTCAAAGACCTGTAATCCGCCAAAGTGCTCCACCTCGGGAGTAAATTTCCCCGAGTCATCGATGGGACAGTAGGGACCCAATCCATTCTGGACGCCGATCAGGTAATCTTCCTGCCCGTGCCCCGGGGCGGTATGTACGGCTCCGGTGCCCTGGTCGAGGGTCACATGGTCGGCCAGGAGACTCTTCGAATCACGTTCCAGCCAGGGATGACGGACAGTTAAGCCTTTCAAAGCTTTGCCCTTGACGGTCTGCAGCGTGCGGTGGGCCTTGAATTGGCAATCGGTTGCCACGCTCTCCACCAGATCCGTCGCAATGACGTAGATTTCATCTCCAACCTCTACCAGGGAGTAATCGAACTCCGGATGAAAACAGATGGCCAGGTTGGCAGGTAGAGTCCAAGGAGTCGTGGTCCAGATCAAGATAAATGCCTTGCCATGGGCCCATTCGGGATTGAGTGCGGAAATTCCCTCAGTCACAGGAAACTTGACATAGACAGAAGGACTCACGCGCGAGGTATACTCCACTTCCGCTTCGGCCAGGGCCGTTTCACAGGAGATGCACCAGTGGACAGGTTTAAACCCTTTATAGACGCTTCCCTTTTCAATGAACTTACCCAGGAGACGTGCCGTCTCAGCTTCATACTCGTTGCTCATCGTGAGGTAGGGATGGTCCCAGTCCCCAAAAATCCCTAGCCGCTTAAATTCCTTCTTCTGAATTTCAACGTATTTTTGGGCATACTGGCGGCATTCACTCCGGATCTTGAGCAAGTCCAGTCCAGCCCTTTTCTTACCCACGACCTTGATCTCGATGGGCAGGCCATGGCAGTCCCATCCAGGTAGATAGGGAGAGTCGTACCCTTCCATTGTCTTGGACTTGACAATGATGTCCTTAAGGATCTTGTTGAAAGCGTGGCCCAGATGGAGATGGCCATTTGCATAAGGGGGGCCATCGTGCAGGATAAAGGCTGGACGTCCTCCACGTGCGGACCGGATCCTGGCGTACAAATCCATTTCCTCCCACTCTTTCAAGATGCGTGGTTCTGTCGTGGGCAGATTGGCCTTCATGGAGAAGCCGGTCCGGGGCAGATTGAGTGTTTTCTTCAAGTCCAATTGCACAGGCAAGATAGAGTCCTTTCCAGATCGGAAAAAGGAAGTAGAATATAGCAGAAACGGTGGAGGGCTGACCAGCTGACCGCTATCGGTAGCCGAAGATCCCACTTGCAAAGACTTCCAGTACGGATTCAAGGAGGGCACGGAAGAGCTGGGAGCAGCTCCCGGATGTCAGCCGGTCAGCCGGTCAGCGCAGATTAAACTGCACTTCAATGGTGGCCAAAACATCGACGGGCCTGCCGTTCAGAGTCCCTGGACGAAACTTCCACTTGGCACCAATCTCCTGCATGGCCTTCTCTTCCAGACCGTAACCAAGGCTTCTGAGCACCTTGAAGCTGTCCACGCTCCCGTTCTTTCGGATGACGGCCTGCAACACAATGACCCCTTGAACCTTGGCTCGAATGGCCTCGTCGGTGTAACTCGGCGTCGTCTTGACGATCAATTGAGGATGGGTAATCCCACTGCCATACTCATAGATTCCATCGCCGCCCGTTCCAGGACCCACTCCCTCCAGAGAACTCCTTGCAGCGCCGGTACCGGTCCCCGCACCTCCTCGTCCCCTGGCCGCAGGGCCCGGCGGTGCGGTGATATCCCCAATATTCAGCTCCGCTATCTCCTTCACGATCTCGGGGATATCCTCTATCTCCTTCTTAATGATGGGTTCCGGGGCGTTTGGAGTCGGGTCTGGGATGGGAACAAAAATCGGCTCCGGCTTGGGCACGGTGGGCTTCTTAGGGGCCGCTTTGGGCAAATCTCCGCCGCCCACCAGCGCAGCGGGCTTTGCTAGGTTCCGCAGGACAACCACCTGCTCCGTGGGAATAAACACCCGGCGCCCGAAGGAAGGGAAAATGATCACGAAAAGGAGGAAGTGAAGCAAGAGGGCCACCACATAAGCCACCTGCCACGACCTCCGGCTGGACTCATCCTCCTGGAAGATACTGTAAGGATCGTGTGCGTAACGTACCTGTCGCGACGACTTTAAGGCAAGGAATTTCTCCACTGCGTCTCTGATTTTAGCAATCAGGTTGCGATTTTCTGATGACATGGACAGGCTGCCATTCTAGGGAAGCTCTCCAGGCTTAGTCAAGCATCCCAACCCCTTCAGTATCGACGCAAGTAGTCGGGAAATGTTTCAAGCGATCGCATTATTCGTAGATCAGCCGGTCAGCTCTTCGACACATCGGCTGGTCCAGCAAGGAAATCCTTGCAGGGAACTTTTCAACTCCTTCCTCAACCGCTCCCAGTCTGCGCATGTATCCACATCGTACCAGCCAGGGAGCAAAGAATACTCCTCTTCCCTGAGCCTGGCCAGCGTCAGCCTGCAGACTTCTGCCGTACCCCACGGAATTCCAGTGAAGAGCTCAGGTTTGGACCGAGAAAGACCCAGCAGGTAATAACCCCCATCATCGGAGGGACCCACCACTACAGGAAAATCAAGTAGTCTCTTCAGTGCCTCCTGAATATACCCGAGGGGCAGTGTAGGCGAGTCGCTACCCACAAATGCAACGCGGCTCGATTCTCGCGAAATCTCCTGGTATGCGTTCCACAAGCGCTGACCCAGGTCGGCACCCTTTTGGCGTTGGAGACGAAGGGAAGAAGAGAGAGGATGGCGATCAGAAAAATCCGCAAGCTCCTGGTCGGAACATTCCGCCAGGTACAGGTATCGTGTACTGCTGAGAGGAGCCGTTCGCTCGAGCGTATCGAGCAGAAAAGCAGTATGAAGCTTCAAACAGGCCTCTTTCCCGAGGAAGGGCTCCAGTCTGGTTTTTACCTCTCCAAGACGAGGATAACGGGAGAAGATCGCAAGAGCGGAACCCGTCTCAGCCACTCAGTACTCCCTTTCATAAATATGATAACGTTTGCGGATGGGGGTTGCGAGGTGAGGTCGCGAAGAGAGGAGGAGGCGATGCAGTGGCATCTCGCTTCGCGATCTCGGCTCAAAGTTCCCTCCGCAAATGACATGTTATTCCTGGGACAGGACACTAGTCGAAAGAAACTGCCATGTTCCAGAATATGTAGCTGCGCCAGCTTTCCGGAGCTTTCTTCTGATACAGGAGAAAGTGCACTTTGTGGGGAAACCCCGAAGGTGCTTTGGGCTCTCTGAGCAAAGAGAGACGGGCCTCCCGAGGCATTCGGTTACCCTTCCTTCGGTTGCAGGGAATGCAGCACGTGACGATGTTCTCCCAGCTCTTGTCACCGCCGCGCGCAACCGGAATCACGTGATCATAGGTCAGTTCGGCTGAAGGGTACCCACTGCCACAGTATTGGCATTGATACCTGTCTCGGGCATAGAGGTTAGTGCGTGTAAACTTCACCTGATAGTGACTCCTACGGCGTTGGACGTAATGGCGCAGCCTGAGGATAGAGGGAAGTCTGATCGACAGTGAGACGCTTCGGATTTCACGGTCGTATTCGTCCACTACCTCCACCTTTTCCTGAAAGAGCATGCGAATGGCTCGTTTCCAGGAAATAATCTGGAGGGGCTCATAGCTGGAGTTCAAAACCAGGGTATGTTCCATACCGAAACAGACTAAATCAACCTTTTGAGCCCTCCTATTAAAGGTATCGAAACCCGCTTTGTCAAGATTGACACTCATTACTTTTATCTGCTAGTGAAGAGGAGGGATGAGAAATATGTTCTTGGAGAATCTCTCGGTTGAAACGGCCAAGCTCAGCGCGGAGTTCTCAGTTGCCAGGCTGCGGGAGATACTCACATTTTTTGGAAATAATCCCCACCTTCAGGCATTTGTAGTGGTAGTGGGAACCTGGATCATTGCCAAGGTAGCCGACTGGTTCCTGACCCGAGCACTGGTCCACGTAACCCGCCTCACTCATGCAGAGGTTGACGATCAAATCGTTGCAGCTCTGCACAAGCCGGTTTTTCGCACCTTGTTGCTGATGGGTGTGGGAGTCGCCCTCCGTTTGGATCCACCCCCGGAGCCTCTCTATTTACATTACCTTAGGGATCATCAAAACAGTAGTGATACTCATCTGGCTTTTCTTTGGGGTTCGCGTGACCGGCATCCTTCTTCCCTGGATGTCTGATCATCCTGCACGTTTTCAGACCGTCCAGCCGGTGACCTTTCCCATCTTTGAGATTGCAGCCAAGGTTGTCCTGTTCGGAGCTGCAACCTACTTTCTCCTCCTTTCCTGGCGTGTAGATCCCACTGCGTGGTTGGCCTCAGCGGGAATTATCGGGATCGCCGTGGGGTTTGCGGCAAAGGACACCCTGGCCAACCTCTTCGCTGGACTCTCTATCCTGGCCGATGCTCCCTATAAGGTGGGCGATTTCATAATCCTGGATGGACAACGGGGTCAGATCACCAAGATCGGCCTTCGCAGCACCCGGATGCTGACGCGCGATGACATTGAGATTACGATTCCCAACTCGACGGTCGCCAATTCAAAGATCATCAATGAGAGCGGCGGACCTTCGCCTAAGCACCGTCTTCGCATCCCGGTCGGAATCGCTTATCGCTCTGACATCGATCGGCTTCGGAAGGTCCTGCTCGAGGTAGTTGGCCAGAATGAGTACGCTTGCCGAGAACCTGAGCCTCGAGTTCGTTTCCGAGCTTTCGGTGACTTTTCCCTCAACTTTGAACTGCTCTGCTGGATTGAAAACCCTGGCGATCGAGGCCTTGCACAGGACTCTCTCAACACGGCCATTTACAAGGCTCTCGACCAGGCTGGGATCGAGATTCCCTTTCCTCAGCGTGATGTCTACATCAAACGCGCTTCGCGCGTAGAGCAACAGAGCAATAGAAAAAAAGAGCAATAGTCTCGGGTTCCGAGTTCCAGGTTCCAAAGTTTAACGAATGACCATTGACAACTGACCAGTGACCAACATTCTCTCTTGCTCTCTTGTTTGCTGGCTGTTCTGCGCGTATGACGCACGTCCATGCTACTCTATTGGAAAAGGGCAGTTCAATATTTACTCTTTTCAGGGGGCGATGAAGCAGTACCTTGATTTTCTGAGGCATGTCCTTGAAGACGGCGTCGAAAAAGCCGACCGAACGGAAACTGGCACCCGAAGCGTCTTCGGATACCAGAACCGCTTCGATCTGACCCTAGGATTCCCTCTCCTCACCACCAAAAATGTGCACCTGCCCTCCGTCATCCACGAGCTCCTTTGGTTTCTCTCCGGCAACACCAATATCCGCTACCTCAGCGAAAACAGGGTGCGAATCTGGGACGAATGGGCCGACGAAAATGGAGACCTGGGACCGGTTTACGGTTATCAGTGGCGCTCCTGGCCGACTCCTGATGGGAGGCACATTGACCAGATCTCGCAGGTCATTGAACAGATCAAAACGAACCCTGACTCGCGTCGCCACATCATCAGTGCCTGGAACGTTGCCGACATCGAAAAGATGAAGCTGCCGCCCTGTCATACTCTGTTTCAGTTCTACGTGGCCGAAGGCCGCCTCTCCTGCCAGCTCTACCAGCGCAGCGCTGACGTCTTTCTGGGAGTCCCATTTAATATCGCTTCCTATTCCTTACTGACCTTGATGGTGGCACAGGTGTGCGAGCTCGAAGCAGCCGAGTTCATTCACACCCTGGGGGATGCACACCTTTACCTGAATCACCTCGACCAGGCACGCTTCCAGCTCAACCGCCGACCCAGGCCTCTCCCACGAATCAGGCTTAACCCTCAGGTAAACTCGATTCTTGATTTCCGGTATGAGGACTTCACACTGGAGGGATACCAACCCCATTCGCATATCAAGGCGCCCATAGCTGTATGAGGCTTTCCATTGTTGCCGCGATTTCCGAAAACCGGGTGATCGGGGCGAATGGCCAGCTTCCCTGGAAGCTTCCGGCTGACCTGAAGCGTTTCCGAAACCTGACCATGGGTCACCACCTTCTCATGGGCCGAAAGACCTTTGCCTCGATCGGCCGTCCCTTGCCCGGACGCACCACAGTGGTGATCACACGGCAGCGAGACTATGCTCCTCCCCAGGTGCTGGTTGCTCATGCCCTGCAAGAGGCGGTGGAGATGGCCCGCCGGGACGGAGAAGTCTTCATCGCCGGCGGTGCACAAATCTACCGGCAGACGATCTCCTGGGTGGACCGGATCTATTTGACCCTGGTCCACCAGAAGTTCGCCGGAGACACCTATTTTCCGCACTACGACGAAACGCAGTGGCAACTGATCTCACGGGAGGATCATGAGGCGGACGAACGAAATCCCTGCCGATACAGCTTCCTCACTCTGGAAAAAGGGGAAGACTGAAACTTGACTTACTAGGCATCTTGATCTTGGTGCATCTTTGTGTCTTTGTGGTTGAAGAATTTTTGCCACCAATACACCAAGATGGAACCTGGAACCTGGAGAGAATAGACTGATCTGCAGAATGTGCAGGCACCGAAAGACCGAACTCAGATCCTACTGGCTTGTATGGACGCTGCCTTTGATCGTCGGCATGGCTGTACTCTCAGGGCAAGAACTTGACGAGAAGGGCAGCTACTATAAGAAGTGGCTTGAGGAAGATGTCCTCTACATTGTCACCCCTGAGGAAAGGGAGCACTTTATAGACCAATTCTGGCTCAGAAGAGACCTAGAGCCACATACGCCTGGAAACGAATTTCGAGAGGAGCACTTTCGACGAATTGCCTACGCCAACGATCATTTCCATTCCGGAGTTCCCGGCTGGAAAACGGACCGAGGCATGATTTACGTTAAGTATGGAGCCCCTGATGGGATGGAGAAGCATCCGGAGGGCGGTCCCTACCATCGAAAGTCACACGAAGGCGGCGGCTTCACCTCAACTTATCCATTCGAAGTGTGGTTTTACCACCATATAGATGGAGTCGGCGATGGGATTGAGATTGAGTTTGTTGATGCTTCACGGAGCAATGAATACAGAATCGCAAGAGATCCTGAGGAAAAGGATGCCCTTCTCTACGTACCCAATGCCGGCTTGACCCTGGCGGAGTCTTTCGGCCGACAGTCTCGATATGATCGGCTTCGGGTTCGCCACATTGGAAATCAGGACTCTGGAAACATCCACGACCTCGATCCGGCTCTGCAGCCCCTAAGGGTTCGGGATTACCCGATGCAGCGTCTGGAAACGATTTACCACCTACAGAGAGCACCCCAGATCCAGTTCAAGGACCTGGAGAGAGTAGTCACCGTTCGAGTGAGTTACCAGCAGCTTCCGGTCGATTTTCGGAGTGACTTGTTCCAGATTTCCAATAACATTTCACTGTTGGCCGTCACCCTTGGGATCAAGAATCAGTATCTCACCTACCAGCCGATCTCGGAGGCAATCGAACAGGCAGCCGTGGATGTCTATGGTCAGCTGGAGACTCTGCAAGGGCAGATTGCATACGCTTTTAAGGATTCGATTAGGACGCAATTGCGAGAATCAACCAGAGGACGGGAGCGGCGGCAGCTTTCGCTTTACCAAAAGAGCCTCCCTCTCCGTCCAGGTCGGTATAAACTGTCACTGGTTGTCAGGGACAGAAACTCCGGAAGCCTGAGGACTGAAAACCGACTGGTGCTAGTCCCACGCAGCAGCGAGTCCGAACTCGTTTGCAGCTCAATCACCCTGGCTCCCCGACTTCTTCCAACACCTCACGGGGCTTCGCTATTACTCCGTTGTTTGAGGGGATCGATACCGTAGTCCATCTTGGCGCAGACCCAAGCCCTCGCGCCGGGTGGGAATCCATACTTCACAACAACATCGTAGGCACTCGAAACGTGTTCGAGGCGTCGAGGCTTGCTGGCGTAAAGCGCGTGGTATTCGCGAGCACCAACCACGTAGTAGGATACTATCCACTACAGCAAGACCCTTACAAGGCAATCTACGAAGGCAGGCTCAGCGAGGTACGACGCCCTTTCCCAATGCTCACAAAGGATGACCTCAGGCCGGATAGCTACTACGGTGTGAGCAAGGCATTTGGCGAGTCGCTAGGAAGCTACTTCCACGACGCGCACGGCATATCCGTAATCTGCATGCGCATCGGATGGGTGATGACGCCCGACGACCCGATTTTCGGGCCACCCGCCCTCTCGTTATGGCTAAGCCATCGCGATGCGGCGCAACTCATCGAGCGCAGCATCGACGCTCCCGAATCCGTAGGGTTCGCCATCGTTTACGGCATGTCCAAAAACACCCTCAGAATCTGGGACATCGAGTCCTCGGCAACCATCATCGGATTTGAACTGCAAGACGGCTCCGGCGAGGAGTGGACCCCTCAAGAAGGCCGCCCAAGCTTTATATAAACGGCAATTATCCCCTTTACTGTTAATGCTCACTGAGAACCGTAGTTTTTTGGACACCCGCCGGTAGTTAACTCAACATCATCCGCACCGCAGGTGCGCGTTTCATCATCCGCGCTTGAAAAGCGCGGGGCCATTTTTCCTGAACAGTTGGTGTAGTGTCTGGGGGCCAAAGGTGGAAAGGACCTCGACCCTTTGACCGAGAATCGAGGTCCGGTTGTGGCAACCCCGTTACAAGTGGAGAACCACCGCAGACTTCATTGTAGCCTGTCATGATCCTGGGCTGTTGTCCAGTTCCGCCGGGACTGGACTATGGCCGATCCGCTGGTTGTTTTCCGCCTCCGCTCGTGCCGCGCTGCAGGCTGCGGTGCACTGTTTTGGATCTGTCGCCGTTGCGGCCGAGGCCATCGCTATTGCAGTGTGCGCTGTCGGCAACAAGCGCGCCGCCAGCAGTGCCGGGAAGCCAATCGGCGGCATCAACAGTCCCCCGGGGGGCGACTGGATCATCGAGACCGTCAGCGCGCGTATCGGCGGCGGCCGGAGCGCGTGACGGATCAAGGTAGACGCGAGGATCGCATCTTCGTCAGCATGGCTGCCGTAGCCTCCCTCCAGTTCTCCCTGCCGGGAAAGGAGGGGGAGCCTCGAAAGGAGCGCCATGTCCCATCCCATGGGGAGCGTCCCCGCCGTTTTCGGGTTCGCTGTGTCGTGTGTGGTCGGTCCGGCCACTGGATCCATCTGTTTCGGGAAGGAGGGTGAAGCATGATCGATCGAGAACTGCTCGCCCGAATCCGCCATCTTTTCCATGCCGAACATTGGAAGATCGGGACCATTGCTGATCACTTGGGGCTTCACTGGGAGACCGTGCGCCAGGCTCTCCAGACCGATCGCTTCAATCGCCAGAAGATGGAACGGCCCCGTCTGACCGATCCCTACCTTCCCTTTATCCGAGAGACCCTGGAGCGCTACCCTCGGCTTCGTGTCACGCGTCTGTTCGAGATGCTGCGCGCCCGGGGCTACACGGGCTCGGTCGTGCAGTTGCGGCGCGTGGTGGCCACGCTGCGCCCCACCCCTCGGGAGGCCTTCGCTGCGTCTGCGGACCTTCCCGGGGGAGGCGGGTCAAGCCGACTGGGCGCACTTCGGTAAAGTCCGGGTGGGCCGTGCCGAGCGCATCCTGTCCTGCTTTGTGTTCACCCCCTCCTATTCGCGGGCGCTGTTTCTGGAGTTTTGTTTTGACCAGCAAATGGAAAACTTCCTGCGCGCTCACATCCACGCCTTCGAAGACATCGGTTGTCCACGCACCATCCTGTACGACAACACCAAAAGCGTCGTGTTGGAACGTCGGGGCGAGGCTGTTCACTTTCATCCGCGCCGGTTGGAGCTGGCCGCCCATTATCACTTTGCGCCACGCCCCTGCCACCCCTACCGGGCTTCCGAGAAAGGGCGCGTCGAAAGAGCCATCTCCTATGTGCGCCATTCCTTCTTCGCCGCCCGTCCCTTTAGCACGCTCTCAGACTTCAACCGTCAAGCGCTCCTCTGGCGCGACCAGGTAGCGCATCGTCGGCCCTGGCCCGGCGGCGATGGGCGCACCGTCGAGGAAGTGTGGGAAGAAGAAAAAGCCTTCCTTCTTCCCTTGCCGGCTCATCGCCTGGAAACCGATCTGGTTCTGCCGGTCCGCTCCCGCAAAACCATCTACATCCGTTTTGATTTAAACGACTATTCGATCCCGCCTTCGGCCGTGGGCCGGCCCCTGACACTGGTGGCCTCCGAGCAGACGGTGCGCATTTTGGACGGAAGCACCGAGATCGCCCGCCATCTCCGCTCCTATGACCGCCACGACGTCCGCACCGATCCGGCTCACCAGGAAGCGCTGGTGGTGGAAAAACGCCAGGCGCTGGGGGCCACCCCCAGTGGCCGACTGCTGGCCGCCGTTCCGGAAACGGAAACCTTGCTGGACGAGGCCTTTCAGCGCGGAGAGCCCACCGGCCGCCAGATGGCCAAGCTGGTGGAACTCTTGGATCTCTATGGGGCCGAAGAGCTGCAGGCGGCGGTGCGTGAAGCCCTGCAACGGGGCACCCCGCGCGCCGCCTCGGTGGCCTTTCTGCTGGGCCGGCGCCAGCGCGCTCAGGGGCGAAAGGCGCCTCTACCCATTGAGTTGCGCCAGCGTCCCGAACTGGAGGACCTCTATGTCCAATCCCATAACCCGGAGACCTATGACGAACTGGCTTCCGATGACGACGAATCCTGATCTGATGCAGCTTTTGCACAAGACCGGTCTGGTGACGCTCGCCGGTGAGCTGGAGGATTTTCTGGCCCGCGCCACCAAGGGGCGCTGGTCCCCCCGTCAGATCTTGGAGGAACTGGCTCGTCGGGAGCATGAGGAGCGAGCCCAACGCAGTCTCAAGCGGCGTCTGCGCCTGGCCAAGATCGGCCGCTTCAAGCCGATGGATGACTTTGACTGGAACTGGCCGACCCGGATCGACCGGGAAGTCATTGAGCGCGCCTTTACCCTGGACTTTATCCAGGAAGGCCGCAACCTCATCTTACTGGGTACCAACGGCCTGGGAAAAACCATGATCATCAAGAATCTGGCTTACCAGTCCGTCCTGGCCGGCTACTCTGTGCTCTTTCGAACCGCCTCGGAGATTCTCGACGACCTGCAATCGGAGGCGCCGGAACTGCAGCGCCGCAAGCTGAAAAAATACGCGCGCGCGCAGGTGCTCTACCTCGATGAAGTCGGCTGTCTCACCTACGACAGTGAGGCCGCCGACCTGCTCCATGAAATCGTCAACCGGCGCTATGAGTGCCGGTCGCTCGTGCTGACCTCCAACAAAGCCTTTAAGGAGTGGAATAGCGTCTTTCCCCAATCCGGCTGCTTGATTGCGCTTCTGGACCGTCTCACCCACCATGCTGACGTCACTGTGATGGAGGGGCAAAGCTACCGCGTGCGGGAAAGCGAGCAGGAAGCGGCCGCCCGTCGCAAGAAAACAAGATGAGCACTCCCGTCCAGCGTCGCGCTCATATCCAGACCCTCTTGGCGGATTATCTCGAACTTCCCCATACGCCCACTCGAGCACGCCCGCCGGATCGGCGACTCGCCGCTCACTTCTATGACCGCGCTATCCCTCTGGCCACCGTCCAGGATGCCTTCCTGGTGGCGACCAGCCGCCGTCTTTTCCGAGACCCAGCGCTTCCTCGACTTTCTCCCATTCGCTCCCTTTACTACTTCCTCCCCATTGTCGAAGAGTTGCTTCAGTATCCGCTCCCCCACGGTTACGCTCAGTATCTCGAACGCAAACCACGCGCCCATCACAAGCCCAAGGAGGGGCACCCCATGGAAAAACCCGTTGATCGAGGTTCGCCACCCGGCGTGTGTTCAGAAAAGTTCAGATCCTCGTGATCGCTAACACTAGATGACCTGCTTCCCACGGGCATTGAGAGGCTGGACCTTTTACTCGGTGGTGGGCTCGAGAGAGGGCAGATCACAGAAATCGTGGGAGCTCCCTCCAGCGGCAGAACCAGCGTACTTTTCTCCATCCTGGCTCAAGCCACCGGACGCGGTGAAATGGTGGCCTACGTCGATGCCTTCGACTCACTGGATCTCAATTTTGCCGAGAAATCCAGCATCGATCTGCGGCGCCTACTTTGGGTCCGTTGTGGAGCTTCCTCTCATTCACACTCCTCTTTCTCCCGGAAGGCTTTCCAAGCAGCCGACATCCTGGCTCGAGCGGGGGGAATAGGGGTACTGGCTCTTGACTTAGGGGCTTTCAAAAGAAGGGGGAAGACCGAAAAAGTTCCCTTTCCACGTTGGTTCCGGCTGCGGCGTGCCATTGAGGGCACATCGACGGTCTTATCGGTACTGGAAGAGGAAGCCAGTGCGGGAAGTGCATCCTCCGTCGTGGTCTCACTCCGACACGAAACCCAATGGACACGGATTTCATCACAAGGATTCTGCAAGAACATCGGGCCCAGTGATCTTTTCCACGGCATCAAGATCCAAGCCCAACTCCTGCGGGGGAGGCACCACGGACATGTTACGTTTTATCGCCATCTACAGCCCTGACCACATAGGTGATTGGCTCCCCCTTATTGAAACAGCTCAGACAATATCTCCCCGTGTGGAAATCTGGGCTCCCCATGGACTCCTTGTGGAGACTTTGGCCCAATACGAACAAGACACGCTTCACCGGATTGTGCAAATTACCCGCAAGAAGAGCCACTTACAGATCGGGATTGCCTCCACGCGGATGACTGCCTTTTTTGCAGCCCAGTCCGCGCCCGGCACCCTGGTCCCAGCAGGCAAGGAACATGAATTTTTGGCTCCTTTACCCATTCACTTGCTTTTCCTCCACCCCGTGCTTCGCCCTTCTTTACCTCATGAGTTACAGCTGCATTCCGCCTTGGCCGCTTTCCCAAGGTTACAGTTCAGACTGACAGAACTTTCCGCACTCTAGGCGAGTTGGAAGTGCTGCCTGAATCGGAACTAGTGGCACGTCTGGGCCAGGAAGCGGTCACTCTACAAAAGATAGCTCGGGGCGAAGATATCACTCCCTTTCAGGCATACCTCCCCGAACGCCGTTTTGAAGCGACCCGGGAACTGGAATGGACATTGGATTCTCTGCAACCGCTTGCTTTCATCTTAGGAGGACTACTGGAACGCCTTTGCAGTGATCTGCAGAGTTATGGTCTGGCTGCGGATTCACTGGAAGTGACTCTAAAACTGGTCCGTCATGCTCCTTATCAACACACGCTCAGGCTGCCTTTTCCGACCCACAACTCGAAACTGCTTCTTTCCCTGCTGTGTTTAGACCTTCAATCCCATCCTCCTCAAGCAGGCATTTTGGGAGTGACTCTTCAGGCTCAGCCAGCTCGGCCACGGGTCGTTCAGTATTCGCTGCTTCAGCCCCCCAGTCCCCACCCCGAGAAGCTGTCACGAACCCTGAAGCGACTCACTACTCTAGTCGGTGAAACCAACGTCGGTTCTCCCATCCTGCTCAATACATACCGTCCGGACGCTTTCCAACTCGCTCTATTCCTGGAACCAAAGAGCAAACGAGTGGTCACAGGTCACCGGTCACCAGTCACTGGTCAGTGGAGGTGGGAGTGGAGATGGTCAACCGGTCAGCCGGTCAGCCGGTCCGCTCTCTTTACGAAGAATCCGACCCCCAGTGCCGATCCGTATTCACTCCATCCAGATTGCGGCCAGAGCAGGCCCCTGGCGCTCTTCTGGAGACTGGTGGGCAGAAGATTGGTCGCGCGATGAATGGGACATCGAATCAGTCGATGGGACCACTTATCGGATTTATCGGGATCACCACGAGAAGGTTTGGTTTCTGGAAGGAATTTACGACTGATCGAGCAGCTAATCGGTCAGTTGTCGGTTGTCAGCTGGTCAGTTTGGTCAGCACTCTCATGTCCTACATCGAACTTCATGCTTGCAGCGCTTTCAGTTTTCTGGAGGGCTCTTCTCTCCCCGAGCAGCTGGTGGAAGAGGCAGCCCGTCTGGGCTATTCCGCGCTGGCATTGCTCGATCGCGACGGAGTTTATGGAGCTCCCCGTTTCTACAAGGCCGCCCGCGAAGCCGGGCTTCGGCCCATTGTGGGTGCTGAGATCACTCTGAAAGGAGCGTTGAACCATGGTCCTTGTCGGCTCCCCTTGCTGGTGGAAAACCGGGCAGGCTATCAAAATCTCTGCCGCCTGATCACCCGCATGAAGCTGCGCTCAGAAAAGGGAAAGGGGAAAGCCAGTCTGAATGAAGTGGAGGAATTTGCTCAAGGGCTGGTGTGCTTGACGGGCGGCAGCAACGGGCCACTGAGAATCGCTCTGGAGCGGGGAAACACTCAGCAGGCTCTTGACTCCCTGGACCACCTGAAGGGGATCTTTGGCCCGGATCGTCTGTTCGTCGAGCTGCAACGTCACTTCGACCGAGAGCAGGAACGATCGAATCAAGTCTTGATTGAACTGGCAAGCCACCACGGGCTCCCCTTACTGGCCACAAACGGAGTTCGTTCGGCCCATGCCTCAGGTCGACCCCTATTGGATGTTTTGACTTGCATTCGGCATAAAACCACTCTGCATCAAGCAGGACGATTGTTGAATCGAAACGCGGAACGTTATTTGAAAACACCTCAAGCGATGTCCCAGCTTTTCGCAGATTTACCTGAAGCGCTGATCCACACCGTAGAGCTTTCCGAGAGACTCGACTTCACCCTGAAGGACCTGGGCTATCGTTTCCCAGAGTATCCCGTTCCTGCGGGAGAAAACATGATGAGTTACCTGAGAAGACTCACCGGCGAGGGGGCTCGCCAACGCTATCGCCCTTACCAGGAGCGAGCCCGCCGGCAAATTGAACGCGAACTGGATCTAATCGAAAAACTGAATCTAGCTGGCTATTTTCTGATTGTCTGGGACATCATCCGATTTTGCCGGGAACAGGATATTCTGGTTCAGGGTCGTGGCTCAGCGGCCAACAGCGCCGTCTGTTACAGCCTGGGGATCACCGCAGTCGATCCGGTGGAAATGGACTTGTTATTTGAACGCTTTCTTTCTGAAGAGCGAGGCGAATGGCCGGACATTGACCTGGACCTTCCCAGTGGTGATCGGCGGGAGCGCGTAATTCAATATGTTTACCAGCGCTACGGGAAGGGCTGGGCTCGTCGGGGTGCCGCCATGACGGCCAACGTCATCACTTATCGGGGACGCAGCGCCGCTCGTGAAGTCGGCAAGGTCCTGGGGTTTCCAACAGAAATACTGGATCGCCTTTCCCAGCTCTTGAATACCTGGGGAGTTGCTGATGCTCAAGAGGTTTTATCCCGGCAATTGAAAGAAGGTGTGCCGGGGACAGGATTCGATCCTTCCACTCCGCGGGCTCAGCAGCTGTTTCAGCTGTGGATACAGATTCAGAATCTTCCTCGCCATCTGGGTCAACACTCGGGAGGAATGGTGATCGCTCAAGGGCAGCTGGATTCCGTCGTACCGCTGGAAAACGCCGCCATGGCAGGGCGAGTGGTGGTGCAGTGGGACAAAGAGGATTGTGCCGACCTGGGTATTATTAAAGTCGATCTGCTCGGTTTAGGAATGATGTCGGCTTTGCAAGATTCTCTTCAAATAATTCGTCAATCCGGCACCAGCCTGGATTTGTCCCGTCTTCCTGCCGATGATCCCCAGGTCTACGCCATGCTGCAAAAAGCTGACACGGTGGGGTTGTTTCAAGTGGAAAGCCGGGCCCAAATGGCTACTCTGCCTCGCTTGAAGCCCAAGCGCTTTTACGATCTGGTGGTGGAAGTCGCAATCATTCGCCCCGGTCCGATTGTGGGGCAGATGGTTCATCCCTATCTGAAACGAAAAGCAGGACTGGAACCGGTAATTTATCCACATCCTTCTCTGGAACCGATCCTGAAGAGAACGCTGGGAGTTCCTCTGTTCCAGGAACAACTTCTCAGGATTGCCATGGTTGCCGCCGGCTTCAGTGGAGGAGAAGCAGAAGAACTGCGACGCGCCTTGGGATTTAAGCGCTCGCAAGCCCGCATGCGCAAAATCGAAGTGAAACTGCGCCAGGGAATGGAGCAAAAAGGAATCATCGGAGAAGCTGCGGAAACCATCATCCGTTCCATTACTTCTTTTGCCCTTTATGGCTTCCCCGAATCGCATGCCGCCAGTTTTGCCCTGCTCGCTTATGCCAGCGCTTACCTGAAAGTCCACTTCCCGGCTCCCTTTTATGCCTCCCTGCTGAACAACCAACCCATGGGATTTTATCACCCCTCCACACTGGTCAAAGACGCGCAGCACCGAGGACAGCGCATGAAACCGATCGATGTGCTCCGTTCAGATTGGCGGTGCACGATCGAAGGCAACGCTTCGTCGCCCAATGCATCTGTTCGGCTTGGACTCATGTATGTGGCCGGATTGAGGGAGGAAGCAGGCAAAGCCATTGAGCGCGAGCGGCGGCAAAAACCTTTTGAGTCCAACGATGGTTTGCAGAGGCGTGCTGGTTTGCGAAAACCTGAGATGAGCACATTGGCCGAGATCGGGGCTTTGAACTGCTTTGGGATGAGACGACGCGAGGCACTCTGGCAAATCGAGGAGGCCTGCCGACCCAGCGAACCTCTCTTCGCGCAGCTGGGTTGGGACGCGTACACCCGGGAGACGCATACGCCTCGCAAAGAAAATCCCCTTTGCGCGACATGACGGCCCAGGAACGCCTAATTGCAGATTATTGCGGAACCGGTCTGACGCTGGGACCCCATCCCATTGCACTCAAGCGTCAGGAACTGGCCTCCCAGGGTGTGGTCCGGGCCTCAGACTTGGCCCGCATGTGTTAGCGATCACGAGGATCTGAACTTTTCTGAACGCACGCCGGGTGGCGAACCTCGATCAACGGGTTTTTCCATGGGGTGCCCCTCCTTGGGCTTGTGATGGGCGCGTGGTTTGCGTTCGAGATACTGAGCGTAACCGTGGGGGAGCGGATACTGAAGCAACTCTTCGACAATGGGGAGGAAGTAGTAAAGGGAGCGAATGGGAGAAAGTCGAGGAAGCGCTGGGTCTCGGAAAAGACGGCGGCTGGTCGCCACCAGGAAGGCATCCTGGACGGTGGCCAGAGGGATAGCGCGGTCATAGAAGTGAGCGGCGAGTCGCCGATCCGGCGGGCGTGCTCGAGTGGGCGTATGGGGAAGTTCGAGATAATCCGCCAAGAGGGTCTGGATATGAGCGCGACGCTGGACGGGAGTGCTCATCTTGTTTTCTTGCGACGGGCGGCCGCTTCCTGCTCGCTTTCCCGCACGCGGTAGCTTTGCCCCTCCATCACAGTGACGTCAGCATGGTGGGTGAGACGGTCCAGAAGCGCAATCAAGCAGCCGGATTGGGGAAAGACGCTATTCCACTCCTTAAAGGCTTTGTTGGAGGTCAGCACGAGCGACCGGCACTCATAGCGCCGGTTGACGATTTCATGGAGCAGGTCGGCGGCCTCACTGTCGTAGGTGAGACAGCCGACTTCATCGAGGTAGAGCACCTGCGCGCGCGCGTATTTTTTCAGCTTGCGGCGCTGCAGTTCCGGCGCCTCCGATTGCAGGTCGTCGAGAATCTCCGAGGCGGTTCGAAAGAGCACAGAGTAGCCGGCCAGGACGGACTGGTAAGCCAGATTCTTGATGATCATGGTTTTTCCCAGGCCGTTGGTACCCAGTAAGACGAGGTTGCGGCCTTCCTGGATAAAGTCCAGGGTAAAGGCGCGCTCAATGACTTCCCGGTCGATCCGGGTCGGCCAGTTCCAGTCAAAGTCATCCATCGGCTTGAAGCGGCCGATCTTGGCCAGGCGCAGACGCCGCTTGAGACTGCGTTGGGCTCGCTCCTCATGCTCCCGACGAGCCAGTTCCTCCAAGATCTGACGGGGGGACCAGCGCCCCTTGGTGGCGCGGGCCAGAAAATCCTCCAGCTCACCGGCGAGCGTCACCAGACCGGTCTTGTGCAAAAGCTGCATCAGATCAGGATTCGTCGTCATCGGAAGCCAGTTCGTCATAGGTCTCCGGGTTATGGGATTGGACATAGAGGTCCTCCAGTTCGGGACGCTGGCGCAACTCAATGGGTAGAGGCGCCTTTCGCCCCTGAGCGCGCTGGCGCCGGCCCAGCAGAAAGGCCACCGAGGCGGCGCGGGGGGTGCCCCGTTGCAGGGCTTCACGCACCGCCGCCTGCAGCTCTTCGGCCCCATAGAGATCCAAGAGTTCCACCAGCTTGGCCGTCTGGCGGCCGGTGGGCTCTCCGCGCTGAAAGGCCTCGTCCAGCAAGGTTTCCGTTTCCGGAACGGCGGCCAGCAGTCGGCCACCGGGGGTGGCCCCCAGCGCCTGGCGTTTTTCCGCCAGCAGCGCTTCCTGGTGAGCCGGATCGGTGCGGACGTCGTGGCGGTCATAGGAGCGGAGATGGCGGGCGATCTCGGTGCTTCCGTCCAAAATGCGCACCGTCTGCTCGGAGGCCACCAGTGTCAGGGGCCGGCCCACGGCCGAAGGCGGGATCGAATAGTCGTTTAAATCAAAACGGATGTAGATGGTTTTGCGGGAGCGGACCGGCAGAACCAGATCGGTTTCCAGGCGATGAGCCGGCAAGGGAAGAAGGAAGGCTTTTTCTTCCTCCCACACTTCCTCGACGGTGCGCCCATCGCCGCCGGGCCAGGACCGACGATGCGCTACCTGGTCGCGCCAGAGGAGCGCTTGACGGTTGAAGTCTGAGAGCGTGCTAAAGGGACGGGCGGCGAAGAAGGAATGGCGCACATAGGAGATGGCTCTTTCGACGCGCCCTTTCTCGGAAGCCCGGTAGGGGTGGCAGGGGCGTGGCGCAAAGTGATAATGGGCGGCCAGCTCCAACCGGCGCGGATGAAAGTGAACAGCCTCGCCCCGACGTTCCAACACGACGCTTTTGGTGTTGTCGTACAGGATGGTGCGTGGACAACCGATGTCTTCGAAGGCGTGGATGTGAGCGCGCAGGAAGTTTTCCATTTGCTGGTCAAAACAAAACTCCAGAAACAGCGCCCGCGAATAGGAGGGGGTGAACACAAAGCAGGACAGGATGCGCTCGGCACGGCCCACCCGGACTTTACCGAAGTGCGCCCAGTCGGCTTGACCCGCCTCCCCCGGGAAGGTCCGCAGACGCAGGAAGGCCTCCCGAGGGGTGGGGCGCAGCGTGGCCACCACGCGCCGCAACTGCACGACCGAGCCCGTGTAGCCCCGGGCGCGCAGCATCTCGAACAGACGCGTGACACGAAGCCGAGGGTAGCGCTCCAGGGTCTCTCGGATAAAGGGAAGGTAGGGATCGGTCAGACGGGGCCGTTCCATCTTCTGGCGATTGAAGCGATCGGTCTGGAGAGCCTGGCGCACGGTCTCCCAGTGAAGCCCCAAGTGATCAGCAATGGTCCCGATCTTCCAATGTTCGGCATGGAAAAGATGGCGGATTCGGGCGAGCAGTTCTCGATCGATCATGCTTCACCCTCCTTCCCGAAACAGATGGATCCAGTGGCCGGACCGACCACACACGACACAGCGAACCCGAAAACGGCGGGGACGCTCCCCATGGGATGGGACATGGCGCTCCTTTCGAGGCTCCCCCTCCTTTCCCGGCAGGGAGAACTGGAGGGAGGCTACGGCAGCCATGCTGACGAAGATGCGATCCTCGCGTCTACCTTGATCCGTCACGCGCTCCGGCCGCCGCCGATTGGCTTCCCGGCACTGCTGGCGGCGCGCTTGTTGCCGACAGCGCACACTGCAATAGCGATGGCCTCGGCCGCAACGGCGACAGATCCAAAACAGTGCACCGCAGCCTGCAGCGCGGCACGAGCGGAGGCGGAAAACAACCAGCGGATCGGCCATAGTCCAGTCCCGGCGGAACTGGACAACAGCCCAGGATCATGACAGGCTACAATGAAGTCTGTGGTGGTTCTCCACTTGTAACGGGGTTGCCACAACCGGACCTCGATTCTCGGTCAAAGGGTCGAGGTCCTTTCCACCTTTGGCCCCCAGACACTACACCAACTGTTCAGGAAAAAATGGCCCCGCGCTTTTCAAGCGCGGATGATGAAACGCGCACCTGCGGTGCGGATGATGTTGAGTTAACTACCGGCGGGTGTCCAAAAAACTACGGTTCTCAGTGAGCATTAACAGACCCAAGGGACCGCGCCAAAGAACGATTTGCTCGCTGGGCAATCTGGCCCCGGCGCCTCGAGAACAATGGCGGGCCCTGGCGCATAAGCTGGAGTCGGCCTTGTGCGGCCAGCTTCCGCTGGAAGCTCCCGATGAAAAAACCCGAACCCTTCTCGAAAGGGCTGGGCGGGGCCGACAGCGGCGAGAGCCCGAGCCAGCGGCAGAGCTGGTCACCGTCGATGCGGAGCGGATTGAATTGGAGCAGGCCCGGGAAGCCGGGCCCGTGCACGTCGGGCATCAGATGTGGCGGCGCTTGGGGATGGGCGAGATTCTCAGGCGTGCGGGCTTGTCGGAGCGCTCCTGCCGGTTGAGCGAAGCGATGACGCTCAACCGGCTGATCTGTCCGCTTTCGGAACGGGCCATGCCCGACTGGGTCCGTGGCACCGCGGCGGGGGACATTCTGGGAGAGGACTTCCGCCCGCTGCAGGAGGATGCGCTCTATCGGAACCTGGATCGGCTACATCCGAATCGAGAGCCGATCGAGCGGGAGCTCATGGAGCGGGAGAGAGCGCTTTTCAACCTGCAAGAGACGGTCTATCTCTACGACCTGACGTCGACCTACTTTGAGGGTCAGGCGGAAGCCAACCCCCAGGCGAAGCGGGGCTACTCGCGCGATAAGCGTCCCGACTGCAAGCAGGTGGTGGTGGGACTGGTGCTGGATGGGGAGGGGTTTCCGAAGGCCCACGAAGTGTTTGACGGAAACGTGCAGGACCGTGCCACCGTGGATCAGATGCTGGATGCGTTAGAGAGACGGACGGGCCAGAAAGTAGGCTCCACGGTGGTGCTGGATCGGGGCATGGCGTACGAGGAGAACCTGGAGCAGATCCGGCAGCGCCAGTATCACTACATTGTGGCGGGGCGGCAGTCGGAGCGAAATGAATGGTGGGACGAGTTGGAGAAGGAAGACGAGTGGGAAGAGATCCTTCGCATCCCTTCACCCCGGAATCCGTTTCAGAAGAAGACTCGGGTCGAGATCAAACGGCGCCAGAAAGGCGATGAGATCTACATTCTTTGCCGCAGCGAAGGTCGGGAAGAGAAGGACCGAGCGATCCGGGAGAAACAAGAACAGAGACTGATCCACGACTTGGAGAAGCTCCAGGCCCGGGTGGAGCGGGGACGCCTGAAGCAGGAGGAGAAGATTCAGCAGGCGATCGGTCGTCTGAAGGAACGCTACCCCCGTGTGGCGCGCTACTACGCAATCCAATACGACGCGGAGAAGCGGAATCTGGTTTGGCAAGAGAGGGCAGAGAAGAAGACGATGGCGGAGAAGCTCGACGGCAGCTACGTGCTGAAGACGGATCGGCAGGATCTGAGTGCCGATGAGATCTGGCGCACCTACCTTCTGCTGACGCGTGTGGAACGAGCCTTCCGGGATATGAAGACCCCGCTGATGGAGCGTCCCATTTTCCACCATCTGGAGCACCGTACCCAGACGCACATCTTTCTCTGCGTGCTGGCCTACCACCTGCTGCTGGCCATCGAAAAGTACTTCCTGGATGAGGAGAATCCACACCTCCTGGTCGACGATCCGCCGGCAGCTGAGCACCCACCAGGTGGTCACGGTGGTCCTGCCCACGGCGAACGGCACCATTCTCCGCATCCGAAAGGGAACCACCCCGGATGGCGGGCAGCGGGACATCTACAACGTCCTCAGGGTTCCACTGGAAGTCATGAAACCGATCAAGACCTGGCACGCAGCGGCCAATTTGTAGTGACTGAAAAAAATCGCAACCCAGCATCAACAAAGGATTTTGCTCAGCGGAGTGCGGAAGTTAGGCTAGGAGTCTGCGGGTTTGTCGCTAACTGCAGCCGGAGGTGGTGCCGCAGACCGTGCAGACGTAGCAGTTGCCGTTTCGCTGCATCAGGTTGCCGCAAGTCAGGCAAGCAGGAGATTCCCCTTGATTCTCGGCGACCAGTCGTTGTTCGGCCTCGCTAGATCCGGATCGGCGTGCCGACTCAGAGAAATTCAGCTGGACCCCGTTTCGTATGCTACCGTTGGGCTTGGCATTGTGAATACCCAAGGATTCCTGGATCTCCAGACTCAGGTACTGGATGGCCGCATAGCGCACCACGTAATCCGGAATTGAAGTAGCAAAAGGGATCTGGGGATTGTCAGTGAATCCGGCGGGCTCAAAGCTCATGTGAGCGAACATGCGCACATAGTCCTCCAGAGGAACGCCACGCTGAATCCCCATGGAGATCGCGATCGCCCATGCCATCCCCAGTCCCTGCAAGGTAGATCCCTGTTTGGCAAAGTTCAGGAAGATTTCTCCCAGCTGACTGTCATCGGGGTACATGCCCATGGTAAGGAATCCCTTGAACCCGCGGATTCGAAACTCGTGTTGCAGGGCGGGGTGATCCTTAGGCATATTGCGATGCTGACGAGGTGCAACGCTGGTTTGAGATAGCGGCTCCTTGTTGGAAAGAGGTTGCACCATCTTGCATCCGTCCCGGTAGATGGAAACCGATTTCATTCCGTGCTTCCAGGCCTGCAGGAAGGCATCCATGATGTCGTCGATCGAGGCCTCATTGGGAAGGTTGATGGTTTTGGAAATGGCTCCGGAAAGAAAGGGCTGGACGACACCACACATCTTAATGTGACCGAGGTGATGGATGGAGCGGGTTCCGTTGGCTGGGCGATCGGCACAATCGAAAACGGGTAAATGCTCGTTTTTCAGGTAAGGCGAACCTTCAATGGTTTCCTTCTCCTGAACATATTTGAGAATGTCCTCGATCTGGTCCTCCTGGTAACCTAGCTTTTTCAGGGCCGGGGAGATGATCTGATTAACGATCTTGATTGTGCCTCCTCCCACCAGGTTCTTGAATTTCACCAGTGAAAAGTCAGGCTCGATGCCGGTCGTGTCGCAGTCCATCATGAAAGCGATGGTTCCAGTGGGTGCCAACAGCGTGACCTGGGCGTTTCGATAGCCAAGTTGGGAACCCTTGACGATGGCTTCATCCCAAACACCCAAGGCAGCGTGCAGAAGATCCATGGGGACCAGGGCAGAGTCGATCTTGGACAGGGCTTCACGATGCTTATGCATCACGCGCATCATGGGAATCCGGTTTTTGTCAAAACCTAGGAAGGGCCCTTGCTTCTCGGCGATTTCGGCGCTTGTCAGATAAGCCTGCCCCGTCATGAGGGCGGTGACGGCCGCAGCGAAATTTCGCGCCTGATCGCTGTCATAGGGGATCCCTCGCGCCATAAGATAAGCTCCCAGGTTGGCGTAGCCCAATCCCAGGGTGCGATATTCATGGCTGATCTTTTTGATTTCAGGAGTGGGATAAGCCGAGTTATCTACAATGATCTCCTGTGCCAGGATCATGACCCGAATCGCCTGCTTGAAGGCTTCGAGGTCAAACTGTCCATTCTCTTTCATGAACTTCATCAGGTTGAGCGAAGAGAGATTGCACGCGGAGTTATCCAGAAAGACATACTCGGAACAAGGGTTGCAGCCGTTGATCGGTCCACTGTTGGGGCAGGTGTGCCAATCGTTAAGGGTGGTAGAGAACTGCAGGCCCGGGTCGCCGCAAATCCAGGTCGCTTCCGCGATCCACCCCATCATCTCTCGAGCCTGATAGGTCTGAACCACTTCTCCGGCGGTGATCTTACGAGTTTTCCATTCTCGATCCTGGACTGTCGCCTCCATGAACTCGTCTGTGACACTGACGCTATTGTTGGCGTTCTGAAACTGCACGCTGCGATAGGCCTCTCCATCGATGGCTCCGTCATATCCCAATTGAATCAGCTGGTGAGCTTTCTTCTCTTCCCGAGCCTTGCACCAGATGAACTCTTTGATGTCTGGATGATCGGCATTGAGAATCACCATCTTGGCCGCCCGCCGCGTCGCTCCGCCCGACTTAATTGCTCCGGCGAAGCTGTCGTATCCTCTCATGAAAGAAACGGGTCCGGAGGCATATCCGCCCACCGCCAAAGGCTCGATAGAAGAACGGAGCTTGGAAAAATTGACACCAGAGCCAGAACCGCCTTTGAAGATGATCGCCTCGCTTCGGGCCAACTTCATGATGGAATCCATGGAATCTTCCACAGTGTTGATAAAGCAAGCAGAGCACTGAGGTCGTTTTCTGATGCCCACGTTGAACTGAACGGGAGAATTAAAGGCCGCCATCTGATGCAGCAATAGATAAGTCAGTTCCTGGTGAAACGATTCAGAATCCTCCCGGGATGCGAAGTACCCCATTTTCCGGCCCCAATCTGAGATCGTGCCGGCGATCCGACCGATGATCTGTTTGACGCTGTGCTCACGTGTGGGGCTTCCCAGATGACCGCGAAAATACTTACTGGAAACGATGTCCGTCGCTCGTTGGGACCAGAACTTGGGGAATTCCAGGTTCTCCTGGCTGAAGGCCGTTTTGCCCGTTTTAGAATCCTTAATTTCAGCCTTGCGAATCTCCCACTCCACGTCATCAAAAGCGTGAATACCCTTCCGAGTGAAATACCGCTCGACCTGCAAGCTCGCTCGCGGTGCTACCTTCGCCGCCACTTTTTTCATTCTTTCCTCCTCCCAAGGCTGAAAAGTGGAGCCATTCTAGCAGTTGCTTCTGACAATTTTTCCAACCCTGAAGCAGCAGAACTCTATACCATATATAGTGTTACTGGTAATATATTATACTACATGTTTGGTAATTATCTTCAACAGCTCTGATTTCGAAATCCCCCTCAGACCGACCCTCTTCATCAGGTCACACGCGACCCAAAAATCCTGGTCCCGATCCGCACAAGTGTGGCTCCCTCTTCGATGGCGATAGGGTAATCGTGGCTCATTCCCATGGAAAGTTGTGTCAGCGCTTGAGACCGGCTTCGGTTGGCTTCCTCCAGCAGCTCCCTCATCTGGCGGAAGTAAGGACGCGAACGCAGCGCTTCCTCGTGATAAGGAGGAATCGTCATCAAGCCCAGAAGTTGCAGCTTGGGCAGCTGGTCCACGACTCTCGTCAGGGCGGGAAGATCTTCCGGCAGGATGCCGTGCTTTTGAGGCTCTTCCCCCACCTTGATCTGGATGAAGACAGGCGTTGTTTTCCCAAGTTCCTGCCCGTACTGCGCCACCCTGCGCGCGATTTTCTCGTTGTCCAAGCTCTGGATGACGTGGAACAGCTCCACTGCTCGGCGAGCCTTATTGGACTGTAGATGACCGATCAGATGCCACTGGATGCCACTTGCCTCAACCTTCGGAATCTTCGCCTCGGCCTCCTGAACTCGGTTTTCGCCAAAAAGAATCTGCCCCGCCTTGCGCGCCTCTCGGACTGCTTGAGGGCCAAAAGTCTTTGTCACTGCAAGCAGTTGGATTTTCTCTGGATTTCTCCCGCATGCTCGTGCAATCGAGTCGATCTCTCGCCGCACGTCTGCGAGGTTGGTTGCGATGTTGCTGGTGTCCTGTCCCAGGAATAACATGTCATTTGCGGAGGGAACTTTGAGCCGAGATCGCGAAGCGAGGAGGAGGCGATGCGGTGGCATCGTCGACGAGGAGCGACAAAGAGGTCGGCCAAAGTTCCCTCCGCCCTCCGGGTTGCGGGCCCAACGGCCCTGCTTCCTTGTTGCTCCTCCTCGCCGATGCCCAGCATCGACTCGTCGTCGCGCCTCGAATCAGAACCGTTTCGCCCGCAACAAATGGCATGTTATTCCTGGGACAGGACACTAAACAAAAGCGGTCAAAGCCTGTTCCCTGAGATTAGTATACCGGAACGGTGTGTTAACATATCTCTTAAGGCAAAGTTGGCAGTGAAAAGAGGGAAATTCATTACGCTGGAAGGGGTGGAGGGTTCGGGCAAGGGCGTACAGATGAGGTTGTTGGAAAAGGAGTTTCAGCGAAGGCAGGTTCCCTTCCTTTCGACGCGTGAGCCGGGGGGCACCCCCTTTGGTGTGGCGCTACGCCGGATCCTTTTGCAGAAAGATGGAGCGATGCGCGAGCCCCACGCCGAGCTGCTGCTTTACCTGGCAGACCGCTATCAGCACTTGAAGGAAATTATTGAGCCGGCTCTCTCTCGGGGTCTTCACGTCATTTCGGATCGCTATCATGACGCCACACTTGCCTATCAGGGATATGCCCGGGGTATCGACCTGTCTCGAATCGATCAGTTGGCGGGGATCCTGGCCCTGCGGATGCCCGATGTAACCTTCGTCTTTGATGTTCCGGTTGAGGTCGCACTGGCGCGCGCACGGAGTCGAAACAGAAAAGAGGAAAGCGACGAGTGGGGACGCTTTGAGTCTGAGGCTCTGGAGTTCCACCGAAAAGTCAGAGAGGGCTATCACCGGGTGGCCGAACTGTGCTCGCGCCGAATCAGCGTCATTGATGGAACGGGCACACCCAAGGACGTGTTCGGGAGGGTATTGAAGGTGCTTCGGCGGCGGCGGATCCTGTAGTCGGACAACTGACAACTGACAACTGACGAATGACTACCTCCATTTCCACTACCAGTGACCATTGACCAATGACCAACCTGCGGCTCGAAAACTTCCTGGGCAACGAACGTTTCCTTGAGGCGCTGCGGCGAGCCGGAGCACGCCTGCCTCCGGCGATGCTTTTTGCGGGGCCCGAAGGTGTCGGCAAGAAGACTTTGGCCTTGAGCCTGGCCGCTCTGGTGAATTGTGAGAACCCGGTGGCGGACGACCTGTGCGAGAGGTGTGCGTCCTGTGTGAAGGCCGCCGCGGGTCATCATCCGGATATCCTGCTTTTCCAACCCGAGAAGAACCTCATTCGCATTGAACCCATGCGGGAAATGAGCCGGGAAGCACATTTCCGGCCCTTCGAAGGGAGGATTCGCTTCTTCATCATCGACCGGGCTGAGCGGATGAACGAATCGGCGGCCAACTCCATTTTGAAGACCCTGGAGGAGCCGCCGGAAACTTCTCGGATTATACTGATCAGCGCCTTCCCACAGCGCCTGTTGCCCACCGTTCGTTCCCGCTGTCAGGTGTTTTTGTTTCAACTTCTAGGGCACCTTCAGATTGAGTCTTATTTACGGAAACAGGCCACGGATACGGCCGAAGATGCCGCCCTGCGGGCTACTTTCGCTGAGGGGAGTGTTGGAAAGGCCCTCGTCCTCGATCTTGAGGAAACCATCCAGAGGCGGGATCGAGTACTCCGTTTCATAACCGACTGGTTTCCGCGAGAGTCCTTTGAGACGATCTACAGGAACAGCGGACGGCAGCCCTTCCGGAGTGAACTCAAGAACCGGGAGGCGGTGCTTCGTTACCTGGAAATGCTGACCAGTGTCTGTATCGATCTTTATTTTTTGTTGGTGGGTACTCCCGAACGAGTCGTCAACCGAGACCTCCTGGGCGAACTGCAGCAACTCTTGCCTCAGGTAACTCTGGACTGGGTGCGAAATTTACTCTACTATGCGGACCAGTCGAAGTGGGAAATTGAGCACTATGTCAATCCTCTGATGTCGTTCGAAACCCTTTGGCTCAAATCAGCATATGCTCGAAATTCTGATCGTCAAGTTTGAGTCCAACAGGAGGGCAGCCGAATTTCTGGCCAGTGAGCTAGATGTTCGGGTAGGCGACCGCTGCGTTGTGACGACGGAGCGCGGAATGGAGCTGGGGCTTGTCCTGGATGGGCGTAAGGCAGAAAAAGAGAGTTTTCCAAGTTCAAAGATCCAGAGGGCTCTTCGAAAGGCGACCGAGCGAGATCTGTACCTGTATGAGAAGAAAAAGGACCGAGAGGAGCACGCGCATAGCTTTTGTCTGAAGCGCATCAAAGCGCGCAAGCTGCCCATGAAGCTCTCCCGAGTGGAAAAGCATTTTCGACGGCAGCTGGATCATTTTCTATTTCACCTCCCAGGGACGGGTCCGATTTTCGAGATCTTGTCAAAGACCTGGCGCGGGAGCTGAGGACTCGTGTCGAGATGCGCCAGATCGGAACGCGGGACGAGGCCCGGCTCATAGGAGGAGTTGGGTGTTGTGGGCGGGGAGAAAACTGCTCCTCTTCCTTTCTCAAGGACCTGAGATCGGTCAGCGTCAGGGCGGCTAAGGAACAAAACCTGGACCTGAGTCCGAATCGTCTTTCCGGCATGTGCGGTCGCTTGAAGCGTTGCCTGAATTACGAGATCCAGGGGGGAGGTGGGGGGGTTGCGGCAGCCTCGCCTGTAACGCAGGGGGTAGTTAGCTCAAGCTACTTACCCGCCTGTACACTCTCTCTTGTATCGGCTTTTCCGCTTAGTTTGTTTGCCCATTTTTGGAAGTGTTCCACTTTTCCCGAAGTGGGGTTTATCTCTGTGAACAGCTGGCAAACCTCAAGGGCCTCCTGGAAGGAATGGAGCTTTTCGAGGGTGCGAATGAGCTTTTCGTAGGGTTTCACCCACTCGGGGTTATGACGAATCGCTTCCCGGTAGCGCTCTGCTGCAGCCTCGTAGTTGTCCTTTTTAAGGTAGAAATCACCAATTTTGACGTTTTCTCGAGCCTGCTCAGGATCGGGAAGGGCAGACCATTCTATCTCCTCTCTGTCGCTGCCGTCGGCAGCCGGATCCACCCGAATGAGAACTGGTTTCTTTCTAGGCTCTTCGCTTTCCAGCATACCTAAGAATGGGATAAGAAACAGTGCAGCCGGAACCAGCATCTTAAAGCCAGTGTAGTGGATTCGTTTTTCCCTTGTCAAGGAGCCCCGCACCGTGCTAGACTCAGAGCAACAGAAAGAAAAAACCTTTGTTCTCAGGCAGTTCAGTCCTCATGCAGTGAAGTTCCCGCGAGCGGGGCCTAGGAGTGATCCATTAGAGCGCGAAGTTACAATGGTCAATCGAAAACTGATTCGTCCAACCCTATCCAATCTAAAGGAACCCAGTTCATCCAAGCACGGCAGTTCTCAAAAAAAGCGCGTACCTCCCGAACAAACCAGTGCGGAGCAGTATTACTACTTGAAACAAATGTCGAGCAGGACCTCTGTGGTGGTCAAGTTGCTGGACGGAGAAGAGGTCCGCGGCATTATCGAATGGTATGACAAAGATTGCATCAAGGTGAATCGGGAAGCGGAGCCGAACCTTTTGATCCCAAAGCACTCCATTAAGTACCTCTATAAGGAGGATGAAGAGAGTGGCAGTGATGAGAATGTGCTCTCTGAAGAGGCTGAGCAATATAGGTAATGTCTGATCGATTGGAGACCACCGATGGTTTCCCGATGGTCTTCTCGATGGGAGATCCTCACGGCATCGGCCCCGAGGTGCTCCTTAAAGCCCTGGAAAGACATCCCTCCCGAAATATAACTCGACCTTTGGTCTTCGGAGACCCCCACTATCTGCGCCAACTCCGCAAAGACCTAGGACTTTCTCCGAAACTCGATGGTGTCGAAGTAGTGACGGTGGGCAGCTGCTCCTATCCCCCCTCCTGGGGTACCCCCGACCCCGCTGCGGGTCGCTTTGCCGTGGACTCTCTGCGCTGCGCTGTTGAGTACTGTCGGGACCACGCGAGAGAACCACTCGTGACGGCTCCTTTGCACAAGGGAGCCAGCCGGAGGGCGGGACTTTCCACTCCCGGGCAGACCGAATTCATCGCTTCGTTTTTTGAGGAGAGCGATCCCGCAATGGCCTTCTTTTCCGACCGGTTTCAGCTTCTCCTGATCACCGTTCACATTCCTCTCAGAGAGGTAGCCGCAGCGATCAGTCCAGACCGATTGGTACGAAAGGTTGGACTTTTTCACGAGGCTCTGCGAGAGATCGGAATCGACCATCCTCGACTGGCCGTCTGCGGCCTCAATCCGCATGCCTCCGAGGAGGGTCTGTTTGGAGATGAGGAAGAGAAAACTCTGGCTCCAGCGCTGTCGATACTCCAAGAGCGGTATGGCCATGTCTCCGGACCTTTCTCTCCGGATACCGTTTTCCGGCGGGCGCTCAGGAAGGAGTTTGACGGAGTGATCGCCCTTTACCACGACCAGGGGTTGATTCCTCTCAAGCTGGTATCCTTTGAGTCGGCCGCGAATGTGACGTTGGGTCTGCCCATTGTCCGCACCTCTCCCGACCACGGTACCGCCTTTGATATTGCAGGTCGTGGCACCGGCGATCCCAGCAGTATGGTCGCTGCCATTGAATGGGGACTCAGGCTGGCACGAGCAAGATTAAAGCGCTAACCCGCATTTCTCACCACCACCTCTACTACAACGCCGTCGCCTTCACCTGGCGAAGTGAAGAAATGATCCGTCTGGACTGCGTTGTGCTCCGTCGGCCTCCTCGACGTACTGCATGAGTACGCCTGCGGGGGCCTCGGTCGCGCGCCTTGTCCGGCCGGCCCTTCCGCCGCTTGACACGAGTGTCTTGACACGAGTGTTCGTGACGAGCAGTGATGAGAAATGCGGGTTAGCCCCCGGGACCTACACATAATCCGGGTCCAGGGCCTGGTAGGCTCTTTGGCAGGCGCGTAGGTTCAGATTGATCAGGCTCTGTGTGGAAAAAGCAAAAGCAGAGTCCAGCGCGGAAGAACACTCTGCCACTTCCACCATCTCGTATAAAGGGAGAAGATAACCATCGGCGAGCAAGAAGTAATAGGAGAAGAGCGAGATGGTAATCTCTGAGAAGCTCTCAAACGGATAGATCTCGTACAAGCGCATCTGAGACAAGGTCATCTGCTCCACGGCATGCAATTCGGCAAAGCCTGGACTTTGAGACCACTCAAAAAAACGGGAAAGGGCGGAAGAGATCAAAACGGGAGGCAAGGGCTCGTGGGAAGGAGAAAGAGGTGAAATCGGGTGCTGACGAAGTAAGCATCGATCTTTTTGAACCAGAAATCTGTGGAGTTGTAGAAGGTCGGCAAGATCGAGTCGTTCAATCTTCGTGTCGAAGGAAACAAGATGATCGAGCATTGTTTCCATCTGCCCCAAGGAGGGTTCGCCTGTGGGGGAGGAGGAGTGCTGCTGGCGAACCTTGCTGAGCTCAAACTCAATCAGGGGCGGGGCGAGTCGCTTCCGAATCAGATCGCTGAGCTCACTGGAGCCGGCTCGTTGATCCAGGGCGGCCTTTTTCCGGTTCAGGGGGAGAAACTGGACTGCAGCCTGTAATGACGTGCTCATGGAGATGCACTCCGGGAAGGGATCGCTGGGCAAGGTGGGCTCACTGCGAAGCCAGCGCTACGAATGTGCGGACCCCGAATCCGGTCGGACCCTTTGCCTCACCGCCCTCCTTGAAGAGGTCGACCCCAGCCATGTCAATGTGGCACCAGGGAATATCGCCGACGAAATTCTGGAGGAATTTGGCCGCCGTAATGGCTCCACCCCAACGGCCTCCCACGTTCTTGATGTCGGCGATTGTGCTCTTGATTTCCCTATCATACTCTTTGTCCAGGGGCAATCTCCAGAACCTTTCCCCCGCCTGATCCGAGGCGGTAAGGATACTCTGATAGAGGTCTTCGTTGTTACAAAAGAGACCTGCCCGAATTGTGCCAAGCGCTACGACACATGCACCCGTCAGGGTAGCGATGTCGAGGACACATTGGGGCTGCAGCTGCCGAGCATAATGTAAGGCATCGGCCAGGATGATCCGGCCCTCGGCATCCGTGTTGAGGACCTCTATGGTTTTTCCGCTCATGGATCGAATCACGTCGCCGGGACGCTGTGCCCTTCCGCTGGGAAGATTCTCCACGGCGGCGATGAGTCCGATGACGTTCTTTTGCACCCGTAGTTGGGCGATAGCCTGCACGGCGCCCAGCACGCTGCAGGCTCCGGCTTTATCTGATTTCATTTCTTCCATGGACTGGGATGGCTTTAGGGAGAGGCCTCCACTGTCGAAAGTGACTCCTTTGCCGACCAGGATCATGGGAGGAGCTTTCCTGTCCCGGGCGCCCCAATGTCTCAGGATGATGAAACGTGGCGGTTCTTCGCTTCCCTGCGCCACCGCCAGCAGGCCATTCATTCCCTGCTCCTGCATCTTTGCTTCATCCCAGATCTCAATCTCGAGGCCATTTTGTACAGCCAGTTGATGGGCCTTTTCGGCGAGTAAGGACGGGTTCATACGGTTGCCCGGTTCATTGGTCAGCATTCGCGCCAGATTCGTTGCCCTGGCCACAATTTCTCCCCGCCGCAGGGCCTCTTCCAGTTCTGAACTGTGCACATCCTCGTCCGTGACCAGTTGGAGGTCTTTGACCGGGCACCTGGACTTTTCCTCTGTTTTATAGTCATCGCACTCATAGGTGGCCAGGACAGCCCCTTCCGCGACAGCCTGGGCAAACAGTGGGGCATCGACTGCGCTGCGCTGATAGAAAGCGACCCTTTCAAGACCTCTTCCCTTGAGCTTGCGGATCGCCTGCCAAGCCAGGCTACGAATGGTGGCAGCATCAAACCTGCCTTTCTCTCCCGCGCCCAATAGAAGAAGCCGACCCATCCTGAGCTGAGCAGGTCGGTAAAAGATTGCCATCTGGCCTGCTTTCCCCTCCCATTCGCCTGTATTTTTCAGCTCCGAAAGGAGGCCCTCGAGCTTCTTATCGACTTGTGAGGACAAACCTTTTTCAAGTGATTCGTCCTGAAAAAGAGGTACGATGAAGACATCACATTCGATTCCATCCCATTTTGTTTTGGCTGACCGAAAGTTCATACTTATCTCCGTCGTAATGCCATTTGGATATCTCGTTCCACAGCTTTTCGCCGTGCTGCCTCTCGCTTATCATGGACCCGCTTGCCGCGAGCCAGAGCCATTTCGATTTTCACTTTGCCCTCTTTGAAATACAGGGAGAGTGGTATGAGGGCCACCCCCTTTTTCACGATGTTTCCAATCAGCTTGTCGATCTGGTGACGATGGAGCAGCAATTTTCTAGGTCGGAGAGGATCATGATTGGAAAGGCTGCCGTGGCTGTAAGGGCTGATGTGGCAGTTCTTCAGCCAGAGTTCCCCTTTTTTCACCTGGGCGTAGCTGTCCTTGAGCCGGACGTTGCGCTCACGAATTGCCTTCACTTCGGTTCCCTGTAAGGCTATGCCTGCCTCGTAGCGTTCCAAAATCTGATAATCATGAAACGCCTTTTTGTTTTTTGCGATGACCTGTTCCGCCACCTGCTTAATACCGATTATGCATAAGGTCTTGTGACCGAGTGCCGCTGACCGCCTGCTCAGCCCGTAATCCGCGGTTTCGCCGATGCCGTAGACAGTCTATGCTTCATCCGGGTTAAGATTCCAGGAATTCTGCCAGCGCCTCTTTCCACGATCTTAGCAAAGGGATGGATTCCAGTTTTAAGAGATAGTTTTCCAGCACTGAGTTTGAAGGTCGAGGTGCCGGGGCCCAAAAGTCCAAGCTTTTGACTGGACGGATTCGCACATCAAGACCCTTTAGGGAGACGATCTGCTGGGCAAATTCATACCAGCTGCAATGGTCCGAGTTGGTCACATGGTAGGTCCCGCGTGCTTCCCTTTCAAGCAGACAGAGCGTCATTTTGGAGAAGTTCACACAGCCTCCGACCCAGCAGGCCGGTCGCACCGGTTATCGCAATTTTCATGGTGGCGACAGACTTGCCAGGTGGCTACAAACTTGCCAGCGTCTGGTCGCGATCCTCGTACATCTGCCGATAATAGTCCCGATAAGCTCCGCTGCAAACGTGCTCTAACCAGCTTTCGTTCTGTTGATACCACTCGATCGTCTCCTGCAGGCCTTCGTCGAAGGTGATCTTCGGAGACCAACCCATCTCCTGCTGGATGCGGCCCGCGTCAATGGCATAGCGGCGGTCGTGCGCGGGGCGATCTCGAATCAATTGGATCAGCTGGGGGCTCTTTTGTAGGACGTCCAGAATCTGATGAACCACGTCCAAATTCTGCTTTGGCTGGCTGCCTGCAACGTTGTAAATGCGTCCGGGCTGGCCATGGGTCAAGACGAGCTCCAAAGCGCGGCAATAATCCCTGACATGAATCCAATCTCGGATGTGTTTCCCGTCGCCGTAAACGGGAAGAGACTTCTCCTGCAGCGTGTTCAAGATCATTAGTGGGATGAATTTTTCCGGAAATTGGTAGGGGCCGTAATTATTCGTACAGCGAGTGATGATGATGTTTAGTCCGTAAGTCTTATGATAAGAGCAAGCCAGAAGGTCCGCGGCCGCCTTGCTGGCCGCATAGGGACTACTTGGGGCCAGTGGGCTTTCCTCGGTGAACTCGCTGCCGTCGCTCGCTGATCCGTATACTTCGTCGGTGGAGATCTGTATGAAACGCGGGATTTTCTGTGTCCGAGCGGCTTCCAGTAGAACCTGGGTCCCCTGCACATTGGAGCGAATAAATGCCGAGGAATCCAGGATGCTTCGATCGACATGCGTCTCAGCAGCGAAGTTGATGATGGCATCCATCCCCGGCTCCAGAGCACTCTTGACCTGCTGGGTCTGGGCGATGTCCCCTCGGACGAACCGGTAACGGGGATCGTGAGCGACATCGAAGAGAGTTTCCAGATTCCCGGCGTACGTCAGGAGGTCCAGGTTGACAATCTGAACATCGTCTCTCTCCTGCAGCAGGTAACGAATGAAGTTTGCGCCGATGAAACCGGAGCCGCCCGTGACCAGTAGTCTCATTGGTTAGCTATCCTTCCGACACCAGTCTGGCTCCTTGCTCCCGAGGAACAAGGGCTTCTCCGGAAAGTAGCGCCGGCTTCCAGCCGGCAGCCGCGGCTTCCAGCCCAGCCGCCGGGACGGCGGTGATACGCTCCTGTTCCAGGCTAGCTTGCCGCCAGTAACTTTTTCTCCTTCTGAGCTGCGAGGTTACTTGCGCGCAGCAGAGAATCCATGGTTCCCGCGTCCGCCCACCAGCCATCCAGAATGTCGTAGGTCATTTCTCCCCACTCGATGTAGCGGTTGTTGACATCCGTGATCTCCAGTTCACGGCGATCGGAGAACACCAGGGTTTTGATGATATCGAAGACCCGTTGATCGTACATATAGATACCTGTGACGGCATATTTGGAGGCAGGAACAGGTGGCTTTTCCTCAATCTGGAGGATCTGATCTCCGCTTAGCTTTGGGACTCCGAAGCGCTGGGGATCCGGTACTTCCGCCAGTAGAATTTTCGCGCCGCGCCCCTTCTCCTGAAACTTCTCGACGTAGGCACGAATGGACTTTTCGACCAGATTATCCCCGAGTACCACGCAGAGCGGATCATCGTCGGCGAAGAATTCCGCCAGGGAAAGTGCTTGGGCGATTCCACCTTCTCCCTCTTGGTAGGCAAAATTCAAGTGACGAAGGCCAAAGTCTTTTCCATTTCTAAGCAGGCGCAGGAAATCTCCGGCGTTGCTGCCGCCTGTCACCACCATGATGTCACGGATACCGGCCTCGACCAACATTTCCAAGGGGTAGAAAATCATTGGCCTGTCATAGACGGGCAGCAGGTGTTTATTGGTTACCCGGGTCAGGGGTCTGAGGCGAGTTCCCAGTCCTCCGGCCAGAACAATCCCTTTCATCGCTCACCCAAAAGCAGTCATCTTACTTGATGACGCGTCGTCGAAGCAATCTCAGATAAAGTTGCTCGGTTTGGTCCAGTTTCCGGCCCAAAGTAAGGTGTTTCTCCACTCGCTTTCTTCCTTTGTCACCCATTCTCTGGCGCAGCTTCCGAGAGGCAATCAGCTTGCTCAGAGAGTGGAAAAGAGGTTTCGATTCGTAGGGCGGAACCAAGAATCCTGTCTCTCCGTCGACGACCAGTTCAGGAATTCCGCCTACATTGGTGGCAACGACGGGAAGGTGAGAGGCCATTGCCGCTAGGATCGCCGAGCTCAGCCCCTCTGATAGTGAGGGGAGACAAAACACATCAAATTGCTTCATCAAGCCTTCCGTGTCGGAGCGGAATCCCGTAAATACCACTCGTCTCTCGATACCCAAGGCTCGTGCCTTTCTCTTTAGAGTAGCCTCCAGTTCACCTCCTCCTGCGATTACATAGGTGACTTCAGGGAATTTGGGCACAAGCTGAGCGGCGGCTTCCAGAAGTATGGTGTGGCCCTTTTCCGAGCTTAGATGGGCGACCGTACCCACCACAAGGCCGTTCCGATTCTGCGAGAAGGAAGGAGCGTGTTGCCGATCGATCCAATCCAAGTCGACACCTTCGTAAATGACGGCTATGAGATGGTTCGCGACACCACATTCAATCAAGGTTCGACGGATGCTGAGTGAAACGGTCAAGATGGCATCCTGCGCCCAGTTGTATTTGAGAAGGCTAAGCCGCGATTTGAGTGGGAAGTTCACGCGACGGGAGGAGACGCGTACCGGGACTCCACAGATTCGGGAGGCGAGTCCACCAGAAAGAATGGATCGGGGCGTGTTGAAATGCACTACCTGTGGCTGGATCTGGGTGAGGATTCTTGTCATTTGTAGCAGTGCCAGAGGGCTCAATTCGTTCTGCTGGCGGAAGGCATAGGTCTGAATGGCTTCCTCTTTGGCCCTCCGGGTCAGAGGAGAATCTGGAGGTGAGGCCAGTGCGACCCGATTTCCGCGGCCTTTCATGCCTGTCATCAGTTGGAAAAGTTGTTCCTGGCCTCCACGCCACACGGAATCGGAATCGACATACAGAATGTTCAAGCGTTCCATTTTAGAAGAGCAAAAAGAGAGCAAGAGAAGAAGATGCCTTTGCGATTCGACCCACGGTAATCCTCTAACGGGGAAAAAAGTATCTGTCCATAATACAAAATAAGGGAAGTTTGATCTTCTATTCCCTTTCTTTTCCTCTTTTGTTTTTTTGTTCTTTTGTTCTCCTTCTCTCCAGCTCCCACAGTGTGAGAAACTTGAAGAAAGTGGAGATCGCCGAGAGGGTCGATACAGCCAATCCGGGCACTCCGTCCAGAAAACCGAGCCGCAGGAGATAGTTCTTGCCCCACACAGCGGGAGGATGGAGGAGCAGGTGGGCCCATCTCGCCTTCACTCCCTGATCCAAATAATCTGCGGCCGCCAGACTGGAGAACGTTTCTAACTGGTGCAGATACTCTGAGAGCGTGGCGTAGCTGTAGTGATAAAGGTGGCTCTGAAACCTGCCTGTGGGACCCAAGACTCGAAAAGACTCATGGATTCTCCCTCCCTCCCAGCGGCCGCAGGATCGGCGGAAGAGCCGCAGCTGCCAGTCCGGATACCAGGTGGTATGCTGGATCCAACGTCCCAGAAAAAGAGTTTTTCGAGGCAGGTAATACCCCCTGTGACCATTTTCGTTCTTCTGTTTCCAGCTGAGCAGCTCTTTTCCAAGTTCCGGACTCACTGCCTCATCGCTATCCAGGCTGAGCACCCAGTCGTGAGAGGCCTGCTCGGTGACACACTGTTTCTGGTTCCGATAACCCTGCCAGGTTCTTTGCAGGAAGCGATCCGTGTAGCGGCGGCAGATTTCAGGTGTTGCATCCGAACTGAAAGCGTCCATCACGACGATTTCATCGGCTACGGGTTTGACGCTGCGCAGCATGGTCTCGATTTTCTCTTCTTCGTTGTAACTGATAATGACCGCGGAGAGCTGTTTCAATGTTGATGGGTCACCGGAGTGAATGGTCAATGGTTAATGGAAGTGGCAGTACTCATTCGTCGTTCCTCAGCAGCGAGTGTCCAGTCATCTCAGCCGGCTTTTCGATTTGCAGATACTCCAGCAGAGTGGGCGCGACGTCCTCCAGGGCGCCACCGGAGCGCAGCTTGCCTTTGCAATGACTGTCGGCCAGTACAAAAGGTACCGGATTCGCGGTGTGGGCCTTGTGGACCTCTCCACTTTCCGGATTGATCATCTGCTCGGCGTTGCCGTGATCCGCTGTGACTACCAAGAGTCCCCCCAGATCGCGCACCTTCCTGTAGATCCGACCCACGCAGGTGTCGACGGCCTCAACCGCCTTGACAGCAGCCTGCATGAAGCCTGTGTGGCCCACCATATCCGCGTTGGCAAAATTCACCACTACGGTATCAAAGCATTGGCGATCCAGCTCGTGAAGGAGGCGATCCGTAATCTCGAATGCACTCATCTCCGGCTTCATGTCGTAAGTGGCCACTCTTGGAGAGGGGATCAAGACTCGGTCTTCACAGGGAAAGAGCTGCTCCTCACCTCCGTTAAAAAAATACGTGACGTGGGCGTACTTTTCCGTTTCCGCCAGGCGCAAATTCCGAAGATTGTGATGAGTGAAAAGCTTCACGAGGGTGCGGTCCAAGGGCATTGGTGGAAAGGCAAAAGGGAAGGGGAAAGTGTGGTCGTATTCTGTCATGGTCAAAAATGCGCGAACCGGACCCTGTGGGCGGGGGAAGTGGGGGAAATCTTCGAGAGCCAGGGCGCGTGTGAGCTGGCGGGCACGATCGGAGCGAAAGTTGGAAAAGATCACTGCGTCCTCTTCATTCAGACGCCCTGACACTTGACCATTTTCATCCACAACAGTGAAGGGAACAATGAACTCGTCGCTGACTCCATCTCGATAGGAGGTCTCCACTCCCTCGAGGGGATCTTTGAAGACTCGAGCCGGCTTCTGCTCAACGATGGCCCGATAGGCCTTCTCGGTACGCTCCCAGCGGTTGTCCCGGTCCATTGCATAGTAGCGGCCAGAGACGGAAGCCACCTTTCCCACACCGAGGCGGTGCGTTTCCGCTTGTACCTGTCTGAGAAAATTCATTCCACTTCTGGGAGCAGTGTCTCGCCCGTCCGTGAAGGTGTGGATAAAGACCTTCTCCACTCCCTGTTCCTTGGCAAAGCTCAGGATCGCAAACAGATGCCGAATATGGCTGTGCACTCCGCCGTCAGAGACCAGTCCCAAGATGTGCAAGGCTCGGCTGCGGGCCTTCTCCAGGATAGGAAGGATTTCCTGGTTCTCAAAAAAGTCGCCCCACTGGATGGAATCGTTGATACGAGAGATATCTTGGTAGACGATTCGTCCGGCGCCGAGGTTGAAATGACCTGTTTCGCTGTTTCCCATCTGCCCCTCGGGAAGCCCCACACGAAATCCGCTGGCCGACAAGGAGACCCAGGGACAGCGCGAATAGAGCATTTCGAGAGTAGGAGTTCGCGCCTGAGCAACGGCGTTACCTTCCCTCAGCTCGCTTAGACCCCACCCGTCAAGGATGGCGAGTACCAGAATGGGAGGCCGGGTGGATGAGGGCCTCTGGTGGTTCGTCATCGAGTGACCGGCGGCCGAGTGGCGACTAGCCCGCATTTCTCACACCACCTCTACTGCAACGCCGGACCCACCCCGCCGCTTCGCGGCACCCCTCCGCAGGAGGGGGACTACCTTCCGATTCGTTGTGCTCCGTCGGCCTCCTCGACGTACTGCAAGAGTACGCCTCCGGGGGCCTCGGTCGCAACGCCTTGTCCAGCCGCCCCTTCCGGCGTTTCGCAACGACCCGGTGTGAGAAATACGGGCTATTCACGAAGACTCCGAAGACGAGAATATACCGCCCGGCCGGCAAGACTTTCCTCTATACGCAGGAGTTGATTGTATTTGGCCACCCGTTCGGTGCGGCTGGCCGATCCGGCCTTAATCTGCCCCGCACCGGTGGCCACGGCAAGATCGGCGATGAAAGTATCTTCGGTTTCTCCAGAGCGATGGGAAATGATTGTGGTATAAGCGTTTTTCCTGGCCAGCTCGATCGTGCGCAAGGTCTCGGTCAGGGTCCCAATCTGATTCAACTTGATCAGGATGGAATTGGCTGCCCCCTTTTTGATCCCTTTTTCGAGCCGCTGCGGATTGGTGACAAAGAGATCGTCTCCGACCAGCTGCAGGCGTTCGCCCAGTTCACTGGTCAGCTGTTGCCACCCCTGCCAATCGTCTTCGGCAAGGCCATCCTCGACAGAGTAAACCGGATAGCGTTCCCTCCAGCTCCGATAGAGCTCGATCATCTCCCCCGCCCCCTTTCTTTGGCCGCCAGACTTCTCAAAGACGTAATACCCATCCTGGTAGAGTTCACTCGCGGCGACATCTAAAGCCAGCCAGAGATCTTCGCCTGCCCGGTATCCTGCCCTTTCCATGGCCGTCAAGATCAACTCGATGGCCTCTTCGTTACTCTTCAAGTCAGGAGCAAAGCCGCCTTCGTCACCCACCGCCGTGCTGTATCCTTTCCCGCTGAGGATCTCCCTTAACCGATGGAACGTTTCGACTCCCATTCGCAACGCTTCAGCAAATGTTTGAGCCCCGGCAGGCAGGATCATGAATTCCTGGAAATCCAGGTTGTTGTCGGCGTGTCTTCCCCCGTTGAGGATGTTCATCTGGGGTATCGGGAGGTGGGGGCTGTCGGTGGCCCCAAGATACTGATGCAGTGGAACCTCTCGTGACTCAGCGCCGGCGCGGGCGCAGGCCAGAGAAACGGCCAGCATGGCGTTGGCTCCAAGATTTTTTTTCGAATCGGTTCCATCCAGCTCCAGCAGGGTGTCGTCGATCAAAGTCTGATCGCAGACCTGGAGACCACCCAGAGCGGGGCCGATCGTGGCCTGGATGTTAGCGACCGCCTTCCGGACGCCCTTGCCGTCGTAGCGTGTCCCATCTTGGTCGCGCAGCTCGAGGGCTTCATGTTTTCCAGTGGAAGCCCCGGAAGGAACCGCGGCACGGCCCCGGTACCCCCCTTCGGTCACCACTTCAGCTTCGACGGTGGGGTAGCCTCGCGAGTCGAGAATCTCCCGTGCCTGGACTTGCCGAATGATGGGCATCCTTATAAAGTGGATCAAACCGGCTGACCAGCTGACCAATGATTACGTTGACATGGGAAAAAGCGCTGTGTCAAGATTTCCAACATGAAGCTCAGAATCGAACAGGAAGGGGCTGTTTCCTTTGTGGTCCCGGAGGGAAAGATGGTTGCCGGCTCTGGTGACGAACGTTTCCGAGCGGAGTTGGATCGATTGGTCCAGGAAGGTAACAGGAACGTAGTCGTTGACCTGACCCGTGTTCCCTATATTGACAGCTCTGCCCTGGGCCCACCTTGTCCATGCCTATGTGAGTCTGAGAAAAAAGGGGGGAGTTCTCAGGCTCCTGAACCCTTCCAAACGCATTGTCGACCTGCTCTCCATCACCCGGCTGATTCAGATCTTCGAAGTCTACCAGAGCCGGAAAGAGATTCCTCGGAATTGAATGCGGGCAGGCCCCGTGTAAAGTTTGGCCAATTCCTTACACTCCCTTCATCTAAACTTTAAGGCGGCTCTTGGCTAGTTCCTGGAATGGGCGCCGGCCGCGACTTTACCGAGGTGAATAGAAATTGAGACAGGCAGGGGTAGTGGCAACGTTGGTCCTGGCAGCCCTCTTTGTTGTGGGATTGAGGGGGCAAGTTGCTGAGGAGGACTACCAGGACCCACAGGAGGGTACGGCAGACAACGATGAGAAGGAAGATGAGAATGAAAAGGAAGAGCCACAGGTCACAGTTGGTTATGGCTCGAAGGGTGCCAAAATCGCGACGCGGGATGGTCGTTTCGAGACCAATATCCAGTGGCGAGCGCAGCTGCGCTTTTTCCATCCCTTCGATGTAAACCAGGATGAGCCCGACGAATTCGATGTTCTGGAATCCAGCACGTTCAGAATCAGCAGGGCCCGTCTCAAGGCGGGTGGACACGGTTTTCGGCCCTGGCTCAAGTACTACGCTGAATTTGATCTGCGTAACAGCCGTCTGTTGACCTTCCGGATGACTTTCGCGAAGCATCCCTGGCTCCAGTTGCGCGTGGGCCAGTTCAAGGCCTTTTACAGCCGGGAGCGGTTGGACTCTTCCGGGAAGCAACAGTTTGTCGACAGATCGATCGTCAACCGCGTTTTCACCGCCGATCGGCAACAGGGAGCCAGTCTCTTTGGGCATCTGCTGCCAGGAACGCTGGGCGATTCTCAGTACTTCACCGGTGTCTTTACAGGAACGGGAAGAGGTGGAGGCCCGAACGAGGGCGGGAGTATGATGTGGGTGGGACGCTATCAGTGGAATTTCTTGGGCCGTGATCTGGCGTTTTCCCAGACAGATGTGGAGTATCACGACGAGCCTGCCGGCAGCCTTGCCTTTGCCGCAGCGACTCACCGAAGTCGCTTCACCCGATTCTCATCAAGCGGCGGCGGTCAGCTACTCGGTTTTGAGAGTGGAGCTCCGGGCCAGTACAGCATAAGGCAAGTGACGGGGGACGCGACCTTCAAGTATCGGAGTTTCTCGCTGCAGCACGAATACCATTGGAAGAGGATTGATGATAACGTCAACGGGACCCGTTCGAATCTTCGTGGAACCTACATCCAAACGGGCTATTTCCCGCACGGTCTGATTCCCGTGATCCCCAAGCCTCTGGAGGCCGCCTTTCGATTTGCCTTCGTGGATCCCAACGATTCGGTCCCAGAAGATCGCCTCAAGGAATACACCGCTGCTCTCAACTGGTTCTTCGTCCAGCACCGGAACAAGCTGACCTTCGACATCTCGCGCATCGACCTGGAACAAGCCGGAGGAGGCGATCTCTCAGACGTACGGGTGAGATTTCAGTGGGAGGTCTCGTTCTGAAAAGCAACCCATCAGTTCCAAGTTCCAGGTTCTCGTTGTTGGGTGCTTTCGCGGCCTAACCTTGCTGAATGGAGAAAGGCAGGAAGCTCCTCAGGAGGCGAATGAGGAGAAAAATCATCTGAGCAACATGCCCTTGCAACCTGGAACTCTATGAGTTGTTCGCCTTCCGGCGTCGGAGCCGCTGCTGAATACGCTCCACGCTTGCCTTGACCTCTGCATCCTGAGTGAGATCGTGAGCCTTTTCGTAGTACTGGAGAGCTATCTTGTAGCGTTTCGTTTTTTCGCAAATGTATCCGAGTCGGTTGTAAACCTCACCGTTGGTGGGGATCAGTCGTAACGCCTTCAGGAAAGCCTGCTCCGAGGCATTGAGGTCGTTGGCAAATAAGCGGGCCAGTCCCAGGTTGAACCAAGCCTCGGCGTCCTGCTTGTTCTGGGCAAGGTGACCGCTGAGAATCGCTGTAGCCTCCTTGTAGTTTTTGGCGTCAATAGCCTTGGCTGCTTTCCGATTGCGAATTTGGGAAAGGTAGCGTCGGGCTTGCAGGGCGTTGGAGTCCAGAGTAAGTGCCTGGGTCAGATACTTCTCGGCGTCAGCAGGGTAGCCTAGTTGATAATAGGCAATACCTATCTGCAGCACGTCGGCGCTGTTCCCTCTCTTGATTGAGACGGCTTTCTTGAGATTGGCGATGGTGTTTTCAAAGTCTTTGATGTTGTAATAGGCGGCACCACGTGTGTGATAAAGCTGGTAGCGATCGAGGGGTGAACGGGCGAATCGCTCCCCTTTGAGCAGGGTTGAGATGGTCTCCTGGTACTGTCCGCTGTTGTAATAGGCGAGCGCTAACCCATAATAAGACGCGTAGAGATTGGTTCTGAGTCGCAGGGCACCGCGAAAGGATTCGATAGCCTTCGCATAATTCTTCGTCTTGAGGTAGCAGTGCCCCAGTATCCGATGGCCATCTTCGTAGTTAGGATTCGCTTGTATGATTTGTTCAAACTCGCCAATGGCTTTGGAATACTGTCCCTGCTTGTAGTAGGAGATCCCCTTTCGGAAGTCTCCCTGAGCCGCCGGCCCGGCGACCGTCAATGAGAAGATCAAAAAGCCGAGCGCTGCTTTTCCCATCCCTTGCCGTCTCAATCAAGGATGCCAAAGGCTCGCCAGCGTAGGACCTCAGACTGGGTAGGGATCGAGATGTTCTTGACCTCCAGCTGCTTGAGCAGATCGAAGACGTCAATCATGGCGTAATATGGAACGTCAGGAAGGGTCTGGACGATGACGGGCTTGTGGGGAACCTCTTGCATTTTGGTTTGAACATAGCCTCCCATCTGTTCGATGGTCATGGGAGTTTTGTCGACCAGGTACTGATCCGGGGCGGTGATTTTGATATGGATCGCTTCTTCAGGCTGTACATCCGTTCGGGTGGGGTCTTCCTTCGGAAAGGCGAATTCCAGTCCCCGGGTGGTGCTGTATACAGCGGTCAACATGAAAAAGATAATCAGCAGAAAGGCAATGTCCGCCATGGAAGAGGTAGGAACTTCCGCGGCGCCGCGATAGGCTCTGAGCTTGAGTGCCATGACTAGTACCAGGTTCCCAAAATTCACCTCATTTCAGAGGCGTCAATGCGAAGCACGAAATTCGAAATACGCTTGTTTTGCAAGTCAGCACTACTCTGTTGCCTTCGAGAGGCGCTGCTCGGTGAGCAGGCCGATATGCCTGGCACCGTGATTTCGGAGCTGCTCCAGGACGCGATCCACCATGATGTAGTGAACTTCCCGGTCCGCTTTGATAATGAACTGCTTGCTGGGGAGGAGCTCAACGATCGACTCTATGTAGGGGCCCAGTTCCTCAGCAGAAGCCACTGAGAAACCCTGGCTTTCACCGTCGGAGAAGACCATTTCACCGTCTGCCGAGATAGCGACTATGGCTGCGTTTTGCTCGACTTCAGTCCGGATCACCGAGTCGGGAAGCTCTACAGGTGTCTTGACGGGAGAGAAAGAAGTAGTGAGCATGAAGAAGATGATCAGCAGGAAGGCGATGTCCGCCATCGAAGCTGTGGGAATGGTTGTTCGGGTTCTTGTTTTTCTCTCCCGGTGTAACTTCATAGAGCCTTTGCTTGGGGTTTATCGGTTCCTTCCACCTCGTTGAAGGTCTCTACCAGCATCGCGGCCGTGGTTTCCATGTCCAGAGTGTAGGCGTTCACCTTGTTGGTGTAATGGTTGAACGCATACTGAGCGGGCAGTGCGATTGTTAGGCCTGTAGCGGTAGTGATCAACGCCTCCGCGATACCGGCTGCGACCGCCTTGGGATTTCCCAGTCCTACTTCGGCCAGGGCGTCGAAGGAGCTGATCATGCCGGTAACCGTTCCCAGAAATCCAAACAGGGGAGCGATCTGCGCGACCGTGGCCAGGATCCAAAGCCCGCGCTCCAGCCTGGCGACCTCGTGCAGTGCGACGCTCTGCATCGCCTTTTCAATATCGTCGTGCGACTTTCCATAGCGCAGCAGGCCGGCCTTCAGGGTGTTTGCCACGGGGTGTTCCTGGGAATCGCAAAATTCTATAGACTGAGAAAGCTCTCCCTGCAGAAGGGCTTCTCGAACCTCTCCGAAGATCTCCGGAGTGCTTCGTTTGATTCGATAGAAGTTGATGGCCCGCTCGATAACGTAAACCGCTCCCACAATCGAGCAGATGAGGAGGGGGACCATGATCGGTCCTCCCCTCTGAAAGTAATCCCAGAGTGTACCCATGAGTATGACCACAAGAAATTCCTCCGATAGTGAATCAACACAAGATTAGATTGTTGAGGTTAGAAAAAGTATCAAATTTGGCGGCAAAGCGCAAAGCAGGTCAAGGAATCTTGATGTTGAGTCGCTTCAGCTTTTCATTGAGAGTCGTGGCGTTGACCTGCAGGAGGTGCGCCGCCTTTTTCTGATTCCAGTCTGTCTTCTTTAAGGCGGTGGTGATCAGGTTTTTCTCAAAGTCGCGAACCATCTCCTTCAAAGAGATTCCGTTTCTTGGAAGGCTCGGCCATTCCGAAGCTTTTTCAGTCGACTCTGAGATTTCTCTGGGAATCAAGTCGTGAGTGATGTTCCCATCCTCGGGAGCGAGTACCACGGCTCTCTCCACCACATTTTCTAATTCCCTAACATTTCCGGGCCAGTTGTATTCCATCAGGATCCTGAGTATATCCGGGTCGTAGGAGCAGAGGCTGCGATTGTTTTCCTTGCAAAAGTGCTTGACAAAGTGCTCGACCAGAAGGGGGATATCCTCCTTACGTTCGCGCAGGGGAGGAAGGAGAACGGTAATCACGTTCAAGCGATAATATAAATCCTCGCGGAACTGCCGGTTCTCTACGGCCTGCTTCAGTTCGATATTGGTGGCCGCTATGATGCGAACGTCAACCTTGATGTTGTCCAGCCCACCTACCCGCCGAAACTCTTTCTCTTGAATGACACGCAGAAGCTTCGTCTGCGTCTCGAAAGGAAGGGTTCCCACCTCATCCAGGAAGATGGTTCCGCCGTCTGCGATCTCAAACAAACCTTTCTTGGTGGCCGTAGCCCCCGTAAAGGCACCTTTTACGTGGCCGAACAGTTCGCTCTCCAACAGCTCGGAGGGGATCGTTCCGCTGTTGACTGCCACAAAGGGGTCGTCCGCATGCGGCCTGCAGTTGTGGATCGCCTTGGCCGCAAGTTCTTTCCCGGTCCCGCTCTCTCCCGCGATAAGAACGGTGCTGCGGCGCGGCCCCACCTGAGCGATAAGATCGAAGACTTCATGCATCGCCTCGCTCTTGCCGATGATGTTCTGGAAGGTAAAACGCTGCTTGAAGTTTCGTCTGAGCTGCCGGTTCTCCAGCTCCAGGGTACGCTTCTTCAGACCATTTTTCACTACCAGCAGCATCTCTTCGTTCTTGAAAGGCTTGGTAATAAAGTCAAACGCACCCAGTTTTGTCGCTGCCACGGCATTTTCTATGGAGGCGAAGGCGGTGATCATCACCACAACCATGTCGGAATCAATCTCCAACATCTCCTTGAGAGCCGCCAGCCCACCCACTCCAGGCATCATTAGATCAAGGAGCACGAGATCGAAGCATTCTTCCCTGACTCTTTCCAGGCCTTTCTCACCACTTTCGGATGTCGTGACATGATAGCCCTCAGCCTCGAAGAGCGTTGTCATCACGTCACGCATGATCTCTTCGTCGTCAACAATCAGAATGGAAGGTTTCTGAGTCATGAAGGATGACAGGATGTGTTAGTAGTCCATTTTACAAAAACAAGGACGTATTCTTTTAAGTTCCAGGTTCCAGATTCCAAGTTTCAGGTTCCAGGTTCTCGCGGTTCGGTACGCTCTGTATTAGGGCTCCTTCGCGATACCGAAAATGGCTCACCGAAATCCCAGCAGAAACGGCTGAGACCAGAAGGCCGCTGCAAACGTTGCAGTATTCATGTTCCAGTGTACTTAGTTGACGTGCCTCACTGGAAAACGCAGCTTAAAGATGGTTCCTCTGCCTGGTTCGCTTTCGACACTAATACGGCCCGAGTGTTCCTGGATGATGCCATAAGAGACTGAGAGACCTAGTCCGGTGCCCTTTCCCACCTCCTTGGTGGTAAAAAACGGGTCGTAAATCTTCTTGATATTCTCCTGTGGGATTCCAGCACCGCTGTCCCTGATTTCCACCAGCAGGGCTGAGCTCCTTTTCTGGGTCTTCACATCCAGCTGTCCGCCTTGAGGCATCGCATCCTTGGCGTTAAGCAAAAGGTTCATGAAGACCTGCTGCAGCTTACCTGCACTGCCCAGAGTCTTGGGAATGGATGGATCCAGCTCCAGCCTCACCTCTATACTCCCTTTCTTAAACTGATGGTCGAGCAGGGAAAGTGTTTCGACCATGAGGGAGTTCATATTCACTTCCTGCAGTTCAGAATCAGTTACGCGGGCGAAGTTCAAGAGATTATTGATAATGTTGGAAGCTCGAAAACTCTGCTGCTCAATTTTTTTCAGCGCTTCGTACTGAGGATTGTCTGAAGACGTTTTCTTGAGAAGCATCTGCGCGTAGCTGGAGATACCGGCCAGAGGGGTATTGACTTCGTGAGCCACCCCTGCGGCAAAGAGTCCAATGGAAGTCAGCTTTTCGGCTTGCAGAAGTTGGTTCTCCAGTTGAACCTTTTCGGTGATGTCGTCAAAGACAAGCAAAGTTCCCGTAATCATGTCGTCCCGAGAGACGAAAGGAGAAAAAATGATGTTCACCATTCGGGTGTGTGGAGTGCCGTCTTTCTTCTTGAACTCCAGGTGAGTCTTGTAAAGGTGTCCTGTCTCCTCCACGATCCAGCGTGGACCGTCCACGATCTTCTTCATGGTCCGGACCAGATCACGTGGAAAGACCTCGGCGATGTTCTTTCCCAACACCTCGAGCTGACTCAGTCCATAGACGGATTCCATGGAGCGGTTCCAGGTGGTAATCTCCCCCTGCGGATTGGTCACCACCACCCCGACGCTGATGCTTTCCACAACGTTGTCACTGTAAACCTTGAGTTGCGCTAGTTCATTGGCTTTCGCCTTCAGCGAGCGGTAGAGAATGGCGTTATCGATGGCAATAGCGGCATAGTCACAAAGAGCAGAGACCATATCCAGATCTTCGCTACTCAAGAAATCCCCGTTCAGGCATTTTCCCAGCCCGATAAATCCGATGCGTCGCTCACGAACCTTCAACGGATGCACATAGTAGATTCCCAGTTCTGCCAACCGGGCACGCGTTCCATCGACCTCTTTGCTCGGCGCCGGAAAAAATGAAGGGTTCTGCACCCTTTCCAGATCAGAAAAGATCCCATCCGGTATTTCCAACACAATGGGTAGATTTCCATCCTCGGCTCGGTTCTCATGGAAAAGACCCTGCACCCGAATGCTCTGATAACGCTCGGTCTTGGAGTCGTCGGCCAGAAAAATGGCTACCGGCGCCAAATTGAGTGTCTGTTGAATGCGGTTGGAGATTTTTTCCGTCAGCTGCCGTAGGCTGGTTTCCGAGCTGATGAGCGTCTTTCCGAATTCTGCAAAAGAACGCCTATAGTCATAACGCTCTTTATAGAAGTAGCGATCAATCTGCTCCTGGATTCGTTCCTTGAGGGGCGAGAAGAAAAGCCCTACTCCCAGGGCAATGAGTGCAAAGGGAGCAAATCCCCACTCAGATGAGAAACCTTGAATGGCTCGAGTGATCAGGAGCACAATGCCCAAATAGAGCCCCAGCAATGTCGAGCTCGCTAATACATAGGCCGCACCTTTCTTGAAAATCAGCTCCACGTCCATGAGCCTGTAACGAGTGATGGCATAGCCAAAAGCTAATGGAATCAGTCCCAGCCCCAGAATGGAGGTTTCCATGGAGGCAGAGATGCTCCACCCCAGCAGATAGGGGAACGCGTAAAGGCAGGCGAAGGGCAGAATACCGATCAACGTGCCGTGTGTTACCCATTTCATCTGCTGGCGCTGTACTGATGAGGCTGCGTTGCGGCGAGCAAAAACCAGAGAAAAAGCAGCCAGCAGAAAAAAGACGACAAAGAGAGTCAGGTGGACACTGTCGAAGAACTGCTCCACTACATGGTTGCGGGGCAGACCTGCAGCTGCCAATCTGCCGGAGAACCAGAGTGCGTGTAGGCCGAGTAGAAAGGCAAAGGGAAAATAGACAGCGGCTTTTAATCGCGGCCACTGGCGAAACGGGGAAAGCGGCTCCGGAAAATAGCAACAGAAGTGGAGAAACAGCGGTGGCAGAAGCAGAAAAGCGACTGCGGAAAACCAGTAGATCAGTAGATCAAAAGTATCGGCGCGTCCCGAATACCGATACAGATAGAGGACAAAAGAAACCACGCAGATCAGGTAGAAATGAAAGGAGCCAGGGGCTTTCCCGCTGCGCAAATAGATCAGAAGGCCAATTCCGAGATAGGTGAAGGCCACAATGATGAGAAAGATGTCGCCACGATCAATGGTGGATCTCAGCTGGATTTCGACCGGGTAATGGGCCTCAATATCCGTGCCAGCTTTCTTTACCACATAGGTAGTCTGGCCCCCCGGGGGCAGCGTCTGCCGGAGGGCCTCGATGAGTTCCGTGTACTCGTCCAGGGTCTTGACGGGGATTCCACTGAGGCTGACCAGGATGTCTCCGCTCGCCAAGCCGGCCTGGGGTCCTGATGCCTCGGGGTCGACAATGAGGCTGGCCTCTACGCCTTGCTGTGTCTGGGTCCATCCGATTCCCTCCCAGGGCTGCTTCCAGCTGATCCGGTCCGCCAGATTCAACACGCCTAGATAGATCGACAGGCCGCTGAGGGCGAAAACGAGAACTGATTTTAGGCGCAGGGAGAAGAACATAAAATACCGCTTTCCCTAAGTAGAAAATTAAGTGCCAGGGGGGAAAAGATCCCTTTATCCACACCTTAACCTGTTCTTGTAAAAAAAGATAGGTACGTCTTGAAAGGATAGAAGGGCTCCTGGGCGGAGGGGCTCTGCCCAATTATTTGGATAGTGCCCAAATAATTGGATTATTTAAAAGCGGAGAGCAATGCCTCCCCGGAGAGTCCGGGGATTGCGTACCAGGACGATGTCACCGGAGGCGCTGTGCATCAGGCCAAGATCTTCATTCGTCAAGTTTCGGACGTCGAGCAGTGCTTCGATCTTGTAGGTAGAAAGGAAATCGAGTCCGAAAAAGCCCAGCAATGCTGGTGGTAATGGAACGATCTGTCGTACAAACAGATTCACTCCCTTGTTGTACGTCTCGTAGATGTCAGAGAAGGTGTCCAGTGTGGTGATGGGATTGCCTTGGGGAACCAGCTTGACCAGTACCGTGAAACGCGTCTGGGACTTTGGAATTGAGGTCTCCACCTGCGTAGAGAGGCCATGGTAGTTCTGGCGCCTGATCAGGTCTCTAACTGCGGATTCGTCAAGGAGGAAGGTGAGACGATCAGATTCTACACCGACCCCATCAGCTCGGATATAGGAGAGAGTAGTTTTCACATGTTCTCCAATGCTCCGCTTGATGGTGACTCGGTAGCCTTGGTTGCTCGCCTGCTCACCATCTAGCTGAAGGACTTCCATACCAGGGCCATACTGGAGGATCGCCAGAAAGGGGGAGACGCTTCCAAAGAACTGATTCCGGTAAGCAGCCAGCTCCAGTTCAGTGGCTTCATTCAATCGCTGGGTGATGCTGCTCTGATAGTAACGAGAAGTTCCCAACCTGAGTTGATTCCCCACCTGGGAAAAGTAGACTGCGTCTGAGAGGTTGACCCTATCTCCCTGAGGCAGCGCCAGGGTGTTCCCTTGAGTGGAGCGCTTGGAAGCCATGAGGGCCGAAACCCTGGTCCCACTGGTCGGGGAGAAAGAAAGTTCGGCGCTGGGATTCGTAAAGGAATCACTACGTCCACCCCGCACCTGATTCCACTCCAGACCCCAGACCAAAGCCAGCCGGTCGCCCCACCGCACGGTATCTTCAAACCCCAGGCTCATAGTCTTGACTGTGCCCACAGCGCTAACGAAGTCGGGGCTGTTCTCTACCCCCCGCGGATTCGCCATCAGGCCCATGCCGGGTCCCTCAAAGCTCATCCGCCCGTAACCGAGGAACAGGCGCAGGGAATGCTGTTCGCCGAGGTTGTAATTGACAAAGTTCTTCAGGCGCCACAATGAGTCTTCGCCCGAGTTTAGCTGGCCTGCGAAGATGTAGTCGCTGCTGCCTCCCAGCGAATCGGAAAAAGCGAAGCTGCTCGTGGTTCCATTGGAGGAGCCGCCCGGGAAGACAAAGTAGTCACCTCCTAAACCCCCGTTGTTATAGACCTGAAACACGGCATTCTGAAATGGTCTACTGAAACGCTCATGGTGGGGAGAACCACCCGCCATGCCGGGCAGACCGCGAAAGATCAGTCGCCGGTCAAGCGATGTACGAAGCAAGCTCTTTAAGCTGAGATTGGGCCCCGCAGAGTCGCCCAGGCCAAAAAGATGCTGCAGCACCAGGGTGAAGACGGCAATCTGCCCGGGCCGGATTTCAATGCGGGGGGTTTGTGAGCTCTGATACTCGCTGCTCTTCACTTCGAGTTCGTAGTCGCCTGCCTCCATGTTCTCCAGAAAGATTTCTCCGCCATTGTCCGTGCGTGCCAGAATGGGCAACACCGGATGGGACGATTTCCGCAGCAGGGTGACGAGAATTCGGGGAACAGGCTGGCCGTATTCGTTCTGGATCACACCCTTGAGCTGTCCATAGGAAGAAGCCAGGGCGACGTGGCCGGCAGACAGAAGAAGAATTAGGACCGCGGAGAAACAACGGTATGGATGCACACTCTGCATACTTCGATTCTTATCCTATGTGCTCAGGGTAACCGCGCTAGACCCCTATTCTAATCCCTCTAGATGAAACGAGTCAAGCCAAAGTTCACCTTATGGAGTTTACCCCTCTGGCGGTGCTTTCGTCGCATCATTGTATCGCCTCAGGCTGACTGGGGCTATTCGTCAATGGTCAATGGTCAATGGTTCACGGTTCCATGTTCCGAGATTTTTTTCGCCAATGTGAACCCGGAATCCGCAACCTTTCTGAGGGGCGACTGTCAGAGGGGGCGTATCGCCGCCGTCCCGGCCCTCGTTGTATACTCACCTGAATGACGGTTCGCGTCCGGTTCGCTCCCAGTCCCACCGGTTATCTGCACGTCGGAAACGTGCGCACGGTGCTTTATAACTGGCTTTTTGCCCGCCAAAAGAAGGGTGCTTTCATCCTGCGCATCGAGGACACCGATGTGGAGCGCTCCCAGAAGGAATATGAGGAGCAGCTGATTGAAGATCTGAAATGGTCAGCGTTGAGATGGGACGAAGGCCCCGACGTGGGAGGCGAGTATGGCCCCTACCGTCAGTCCGAACGGGTGGAGCTGTACGGCTACCATGCCCAGAAGCTCCTAAGGGAGGAGAAACTCTACTACTGTTTTTGCTCGCCTGAAGAACTGGAACAGGAGCGAGAAAAGCAGCTGGGCGCAGGGGGGCAGCCGAAGTATTCGGGCAAATGCAAGGGTATCTCGCGCCAGAAGGCCGAGCAGCGCCTGGCAGGAGGCGAGAAGGCAGCCCTGCGCCTGAAGGTGAGGGAGGGCAAGGTAACATTTGAGGACATCGTTTTTGGACCCATCCAGGTCGAATGTTCCGAAATTGGAGATTTTGTAGTACTGCGATCCGATGGATCGGCCCCTTACAATTTTGCAGCCGTGGTGGATGATGTGCTCATGAAGATTACGCATGTCATCCGAGGGGAAGGCCACATTTCCAACACTTCCCGGCAGGTTTTGGTCTACGAGGTGCTTGGTTTTGCTCTGCCCAAATTCGCCCATCTCTCCACCATCCTGAGCAAAGATGGAAGTAAGCTGAGCAAGCGCCACGGGGCCGCCTCGATTTCGGAATTTCGCCGGCAGGGCTATCTACCCGAAGCACTGGTCAATTATCTGGCCCTGCTGGGATGGTCACCGCAGGAGGATGGCAAGGAGATCCTCACAAGAGAACAGCTCACTGCCGAGTTTGACCTTTTCCGTGTCCATCGCAGCCCGGCGGTTTTCGACTTGGAAAAGCTGAACTGGGTCAACCGCTCCCATCTGAAGAAGACGGAGCGGGCCCGACTCATTGAACTTGCCGTTCCCTACCTGCAGGCGGGGAAACTGGTCCCTGCCGAACTCAGCCCGGACGTCCGCGAGTGGATCGGGGAAGTGGTAGAAGCTTCGCTCAATTATCTGAACAAGTTGGAAGATCTGGAGCGCGAAACCCGCCTGATTTTTCGTTTCAACCCCGAGAAGGATCTCTCGGAGTCCGAGGTGGAGCAGATTCTCCTTCAAGACGGGGCGCGCGAAGTGATCCACGCTTTCGCCGAGCGCATTAAGGAATACCATTTTCTCGATGTGGAAGCTTACCGAGAAGCTGTGAAGGGTACCCAGCAAGCAACCGCGCAGAAAGGCAAGAATCTGTTTCGTCCCATCCGCGTTGCCCTTATCGCTCAAGCGTCGGGACCGGAGCTCGAAAAACTGATTCCCATTCTTGAACGTGGCAGCCATCTAGAGCTCCCAGTCAAGATCCTGGGCGCAAAGGAGCGGGCTAAGGCGGTGGTGGATTGGTTGGAGAGACATTGACCACTGCCACTGCCACTACCACTACCATTAACCATTAACCATTGACCATTGACCATTGACCAAAGCCCATGATCATCTACGGCATGAATCCAGTCACCGAAGCACTCGAATCCCGGTCGAGCAGACTCGAACGCATCCTTGTGGCTCGTGGCAAAACGAGTCCTCGACTGCAGAAGGTGGTCGAGCTAGCCCGCCGCAAGGACGTGGTAGTTCGCTTTGAGTCAGAACAGGTCTTGCAAAGGGCTGCCTCAACAAGTCGTCATCAGCAGGTGGTAGGCGTGCTTTCCGAAGTAAGTCATATGCCGCTGGAAGAAGTGCTCAGGGGCAATCCTTCTCTGCTCCTGTTGGTCGACGGTGTGGAAGATCCACACAATCTGGGAGCCGTCCTGCGCACGGCGGAAGCCTCTGGAGTGGAGGGAGTTCTGATTCCCGATCGGCACAGCTGTGGCGTGACTGCGGCGGTCTTCAAGTCCAGTGCCGGAGCAGCGGCACACCTGAAAATTGCGCGCGTCGGAAATGTGGTGCACACGATCGAGATGCTCAAGGAGCGCGGTTTGTGGATAGTGGGGCTGGATGTGCAGGGAAGGATGCGACCGGAGCAGATGGATGTGAGTCTGCCGCTGGCGGTAATCGTGGGCGGAGAGCACCGGGGTGTGCGACGACTTGTTCGGGAGCACTGCGATTTTTTGGTCGCCCTTCCCATGAAGGGAAGCGTCTCGTCGCTGAACCTCTCGGTGGCGGTGGGAATCCTGCTCTACCAGGTCGTTCTCAAGCGCGAACAATTGAGAGCTGACCAAGCTGACCAAGCGGACCGGCTGACCAGCTGAGGAGCTGACCGGCTGACCGGGCTGACCACTTCCACATCTCGAATGGCGCTCTGATCCGCAAGGCAATCTTGGCAGGAAGGAAGAGATGCCAGTAAGCAAAGTGGGACAGCGACCGGCAGCAACCCCGGGGCTTTGACCTGGGCTTTGTCCTCGAGCCCCTTCGGGCCACAGAGACGAAGAGCTCGGAGACAGAATCCCGGTCAGCCAGCCCCCTCTCCCCGCGGCTCGATCACAACATTCTTCCACTCATCGATCCGAGCCGTAAAATCAGGCGGAATCAACGTAGTAGAGCTGTACTCCAGAATGATCGCAGGCCCGGAGATTTGGTTTCCCGGCCTCAATCCCTCTCTAAGGTAGAAGCGAGTCGTAAAGGTTTGGTCGTTAAAAGTGAGCTGTCTTTCCCGGAGGATGGCTTCCAGAGGCGGATCTTTCGATTCCAAGGGAAAGGTAGGGAGCGGAGGTTGGGAATACCGGGCAGCTCCACGGACGCGAATGTTGACGATTTCCACCGGCAGACGCGGATTCGAGTAACCGTAGAAGCGCTCGTGAGTACGATGAAAACCTTCCACGCACTCATCAGTCATAGGGACGTTCAACTCATAGGCCTGTCCGAAGTAGCGTGCGTCAAGCGTTCTCTCCAAGAGGATCTCTCCCTTTCCAAAGCCCTCTTTCTCCAGCTCCTCGAGAATCTGAATTTCCAGGGGAACAAAGCTCTGGGCGAGCTGAGCGTTCAGATCGGCCTGCTGGGAAGTCATCATAACAGTCAGTGAAGCGTCTTTTACCACCTGGGCTCGCAAGATTCCTATTGCAGAGAGCAGTCCCGGATTGAGAGGAACCAGGACGCGAGGAATGAGTAACGAACGTGCCAGATCGCAGGCGTGCAGACCTCCTGCACCTCCGAAGGTCACGAGAGTGAAGTCTCGCGTGTCATATCCCTTTTGAAGTGAAATCACCCGGAGAGCGCCTTCCATGTGGCTATTGGCGATCTGGATCAGACCCTCCGCAATCTGGGAGGGTTCCCAGCTTCTGCCTGTTGCTTGGGCAAGAGCGCCGGCCAGTTTTTCCAAGGCCGGTCGAACTCTCTCCGGAGCAAGCTCGACGTCTCCACCCAGAAAGAAGTCGGGATCCAGCTTTCCAAGAAAGACGTGCGCATCGGTGACCGTGACGTCTTCGCCTCGTCCATAACATACAGGTCCGGGATCGGCCCCGGCACTCTGTGGCCCCACCCGCAGCAGACCTCCTGCGTCCACCCAAGCTTTCGATCCACCTCCGGCGCCAACCGAATGAATCGCGATCATCTGAACCGCTACGGGCAGGTGATCAATGCTGGATTCATTGGTGGTCAAAACCTGGCCCGGGCAGAGACAAACGTCCGTAGAAGTACCTCCCATGTCGAAAGTAATTACCTGTTGGTATCCTGCTTCCTGGGCCGCCTCGAAGCCTCCAATGACTCCGCCAGCCGGCCCCGACAGAAGTGTTCGTACCGGCTCAAAACGAGCGGATTCAGCGCTGATGGATCCGCCGTTGGACTGCATGATGGTCAGCTTTCCTTTCTTCAGGAGAGGATCGAATCTCAAACCATTCAGGTAGCTCGTCATAAGAGGGGTCAAGTAGGCGTTGACCACTGTAGTCGACGTCCTCTCGTATTCTCGGAATTCCGGCAACACGCGGTGGGAAAGAGAGACGGGAATTCCGGTGGATTCCAGTACCTCGGCAATGCGAAGCTCACTCGCCGGGTTCCGGTAACTGTACAGCAGAGCCACCGCAATCGACTCGGGTTTGAGCTGCTTCACTTTGCTGCAGAGCCACTCCAGGCTTCTGCTCTCCAGTGGGATCAGGACAGTGCCGTTCCAGAGAAGGCGCTCTCTAATCCCGAGATGCAGGGAAGGCGGGACCAGGGATTGGGGTCGCGAAGCGGAAAGCTTGTAAAGGCCGGGGCGATTCTGACGCCCGATTTCGAGAATATCCTCAAGTCCCTGGTTGGTGATCAGGGCGGTTCTCACTCCTCGGCGCTCCAAAAGAGCGTTGGTGGCGACTGTAGACCCGAGCCGAATAAGGTAGGTCTCCTGCGTCACCATCCGCGACAAACCTTCCAATATCGCTTTCTCGGGCTGAGTGGGAGTCGAGGCCAGTTTCAAAACGGTAGCTGTACCGTTGTCAAAGATGACAAAGTCGGTGAAGGTACCGCCGGTGTCAACGCCGATTCGTAGGGTGGATTGGTTACTGTTCACTGGTCAATAGTCACTGGTCATGGGTCAATAGTCAATGGTCCATGGGTCAATGAGCAATCGTCATTCGTCATTTGGCAGTAGCAGTAGTAATGGCAGGGGTCAGAGTGTTACAATATGAGACAATCTGACCAGCAATTCAATGACGAATGACAAATGACGAATGCCCGGTGACCGGGGGGCGATACCCGGTGACGGGTGAGCAGTAACGATCATCCCATGAGACCCCGTGAGCTTCTCCAAAAGATCTACTGGACCTCCGCTTTTCTGGCCGTTTTCATCATAGTGCTTCTGGCAAGCGTGGTGTTCCTTAACCCCTCGTCGGTGGGGAATCCTCTCTTTTTCTGGAACATCAATCTGTGGGCGGTGCTCTGGGCTTTGAATTTTGTCATTATTCTGGGGCTGGCTTTCGTACTGGCCCGTACCCTCATCAAGCTTTTCTTCGAATACCAGGCCAATCGTCCCGGCAGTCGGATCAAGACCAAGCTGGTCATCACGTTCATCATTTGTTCGCTCTTTCCCGCCCTCATGATGTCGTTTCTGGCTTTCGGCTTGATCAACGAAAATCTGCGCCAGTGGGCCAGCTCCCCTTCGGAAACTCTGCTGGGCTCAGCGCGGTTGATTGCTTCCAGCTACTACGACGAAAAGCGTGCCGCCACCTTGGCAGGAGCACGGCTACTGGCCCGGGAGGTGAAAGCGGAAGACCTCAGCCGCTCACGCCAGTTTACAAGCCGTCGCGAAGGATATGGTTTCCAGGGGGTACTGCTGGTCGATACGCAGGACCGGACGGTGTTTCAGGAAGGCAACTGGCCCCGAGCAGTGAAGTTTGACTCGACGCTTCTGGAAGTGCTTTCGGGCGCGGACCACTATTTTCTGCATCGCGAGGTGAGAGTGGAGCATGGCCTGGTGGGGGTTCCGCTTCTGGATTCAGCTGGTAAGGTTCAGGGAGCGCTCTTTGCCAATTTTGTGATTCCTGAGAGCATCGCTTTTCACGCCCTGGAGGCGAGTGAAGCTTTCGACAAGTACGAGAAGATCAAGGGCGGCGTATCAACGTTTGAGACCAATTACTTCTTAATCCTGGCCCTGACGACACTAACCCTCGTGTTCGGTTTCGTGTGGCTGGGGACGTACATCGCCAAGCGGATCACGGTTCCACTGGAAGCACTGGCAGAGGGATCACGGGAGTTGGCTGAGGGGAATCTCGACTACCGGGTCGGGGTCAAGGCTGTGGATGAGTTGGGAATCCTGGTGGACTCATTTAACCGGATGGCCCAGGAGATCAAGGAGAGCAGGCTCAGTCTGGAGAAAGCCAACGAAGAACTGCGAGGCGGTAACGTTCGCCTGGAAGAGCGGCGTCGCTACATCGAGACGATTTTGCAGAACATTGCGACCGGGGTCATTACCATTGACGAATCCGAGACGATCCAGACGGTCAACAAGGCAGCGCTGCACATGCTGCAGGCGAGTCGCGACCAGATCCTCAATCAGCCCATTCGGGAGGTGGCGGAGGGTGAGCTCTATGAAGAATTTCAGAAGATGAAGAAACGAGCCCGTCTCTACGGAACCTGTCGTAAGGATTTGACCCTCGGGCGTGGAGACCGGCTGCTGCACGTGGCGGCTACGATTACCGCCAACCCCGATTCCTCAGGAGACGAGGGTCAGTACCTGATGGTGCTCGATGATTTGACAGAGTTGATCAAGACGGAAAAATTCGCGGCATGGCAGGAAGTGGCACGTCGACTTGCCCACGAAATCAAGAACCCACTGACTCCTATCCAGCTCTCTGCGGAGCGCATCAAGGGTCGCTTCGAAAAGCTGAACACGCTGCTGTTGCCCCAAGAGGAGGTGACAGAATTTGAACGGGTGTTGGCCGACGCCGTGCGTATGATCGTGGCCGAGGCAGAAGCCCTGAAATCACTGGTAGAGGAGTTCTCCAAATTTGCGCGAATGCCCATCTTTAAACCAACCAAGGTTGAGTTGCACGATCTGCTGGAACAGACTCTTGCCCTCTACGACGGAGGTCTGGGACAGATCCAGGTGAGCAAGGCTTTTGACCCACGGGTGGGTCAGGTGAGGATTGACGCGGAGCAAATGCGTCGCGTCTTTATTAACCTGATCGATAATTCCCTGGACGCTCTGGCAGAATCGCAGGTGGAAAAGACGATTGCGATTCGTACCCAACTGAACGAGACGCGCGAGTCGGTCACTATCGAGTTTCAGGATAGCGGTGGCGGAATTGTGCCGGAAGACTACGAAAATCTGTTCCTTCCCTATTTTTCGACAAAGAGAAAGGGTACCGGACTCGGTCTGGCCATCGTTCGACAAGTCATCTCCGAACACAATGGATTCGTACGGGCCGAACCCAACCTGCCCCAGGGAACCCGGTTTATCATGGAGCTGCCGATCAACTGAAACCGCTGACCGGCTGACCAGGCTGACAACCGACCGGCTGGCCTCGAATGACCAGTGACCAATGACCAAAGCCAAAGTACTTCTTGTCGACGATGAAAAGAACGTCCGCTTCTCGCTGCAGGGCGTGCTGCAGGATGAGGGGTATGGAGTGGAGGCGGCAGTCTCTGGGGAGGAGTGCCTGAGGTTACTTCGGAAGAAGGCCTACGATGTGGTTTTGCTGGATGTATGGCTTCCGGGCAGGGATGGCATCGAGATCCTCAGGGAGATCAAAAGCATGAACTCGGCTCCATACGTCGTTATGATCTCCGGTCACGGGACCATCGAGACCGCAGTTCAGGCCACCAAGCTGGGGGCTTTTGATTTTATTGAGAAACCTCTTTCCATTGAAAAGGTCACGCTGGTCCTGGCTCACGCCTGCAAGCAGAAAAGGCTGGAGGAGGAAAACCGGACACTGAAAGATCTGGTTCGCCAGAAAACGGTAATGATTGGCGGCTCCGTTCCCATGAAGGCCCTGAGGCAGCAGATCGAATATGCCGCGCCCACGGAAGGAAGGATCTTGATCTATGGAGAAAATGGTACGGGTAAGGAGTTGGTGGCTCGGCTCTTGCACCTGAACAGCTTGCGCAAAGAACAGCCTTTTGTTGAAGTCAACTGTGCGGCCATTCCCGAGGATCTGATCGAAAGTGAGCTTTTCGGAAGCGTCAAGGGCGCCTATACAGGTGCCACCGAGAGTAGAAAAGGGAAGTTTGAGTTAGCCGACGGGGGAACGTTGTTCCTGGATGAGGTGGGAGACATGAGCCTCAAAACTCAGGCCAAGGTTCTGCGAGTGCTTGAAGAGCAGCGCTTCCACCCTGTAGGGAGTCATCAGGCGATTGAGGTCGACGTACGGGTGATTGCGGCTACCAACAAGAATCTCGAAGAGGAGATTGAAAGGGGAACCTTTCGCGAAGACCTTTTCTTTCGGCTCAATGTGATCCCTTTCGAGGTTCCACCGCTGCGGGAAAGGAGAGAGGACGTTCCAGAACTGGTGGATTACTTCATGGAGCACTTTTGTCGCGGGTACGGAAAGCGTGAGAAGCGAATCCTTTCCGCGGCAATGGAAAGGCTTTGCTCCTACGACTGGCCAGGTAACGTTCGAGAGGTGAAGAACACGGTCGAGCGGTTGGTAATCATGGTTCCGGGGGAAGAAGTCGACCTTCTTGATCTGCCTGTTTCTACTTTCAGACAGGAATTGAAATCAGAGAGTGGAACGCGCCCTGAGAGCTGGCATCAAGCGCGAGAGGAGTTCGAACGGAAATTCATTCTGGCCAAGCTGAATCTGCATGGAGGAAATATTTCGCGCACCGCTGCGGCGATTGGGATACAGCGCAGTCACCTGCATCGCAAGCTGAAAGCCTACAAGATCAAAGTAAAGTAACTTCCACTTCCACTCAGCAGGTGGTGGCAGTGGAAGTGGTGATTCCTGTCAGTGGCCGGTTGTAATTTGGGCCCGACCGCAATGCAGAGAGCTTTCACGTCGTTTCTGACTTACCTCAGGTTGGAGAGGAATTACTCTCCTCATACCTTAAAAAACTATGAGCGTGACCTGCGAGAGCTCCACTTGTATCTGACGCAGGATGGGTCCAAGCCGGAAATGGACCCTCGCCAAATTGACCATATCACCCTTCGCGAATTCCTCGCTCATCTGCACCGGAAGGGAAACCAGAAAACCTCTATTGCTCGAAAACTGGCTGCCTTGCGCTCGTTCTTTCGATACCTGTATCAGGAGGGACGCGTTCCTTCCAATCCGGCTCGGCTGCTTCAAAGTCCACGACTGGCCCCGAAAACTCCCCGTTTTCTCTCCATCCGGGAAGTGGAGCAGCTTCTCGAGTTGCCCAATGCCCGAAGTGAGCGGGGACTTCGCGACCGCGCCATCCTCGAACTGCTTTACGGCACGGGAATCCGAGTCGATGAACTGGTGCAGTTAAACACCGAAAATCTTTCTCTGCGAGAACGGTTGATCAAAGTTCGCGGGAAGGGGAAAAAAGAGCGCATTGTTCCTTTTGGGGAGAAGGCGCGATACGCTGTGCGAAATTATCTAGGGGTTCGGGGGAAACTGCTGCGGCGCAAAAGGTCTCCCTCCGACCCGAACGCACTTTTCTTGAACCTTCGCGGAGGTCGTCTGTCTGCCCGATCAGTGGAACGAAATCTCAACGAGTACATCCGAAAGAGTGCCCTGCTGCTCAATGTCCACCCTCACCTCTTTCGCCATTCATTTGCCACCCATCTCCTCAATAATGGCGCCGACCTGCGCTCCATCCAGGAGCTGCTCGGTCACGCCAGCCTTTCGACTACTCAGAAGTACACGCATCTTTCCATCCAGGAGCTGGTGAAGGTTTATCGAGCCAGTCACCCTAAAGCAGGGGGGAAAGGACACGGGGGAAAACAGGTACTTGGATAGGGTAGGGGTCCCCGCGCCCCTACAGAAAGACTGCTGACCACACTTTCGGTCAGCGCGTCAGCTTTCTTCTCTTGTAGCACTTAATGAAGAAATTCGGGTCCCCAATCGTGGAATCCGCTTGAACGCCTTCTCCGAAGAGCGCCGCCAGTTCGTAGTTCGCTTCGATCCAGTCCATCAGCTCCCGGTAATAGTCGCGACCGAAGACCGTCGCCCCGAACTCTGTAGTGGGCCGATTCAATAGGAAGATGAACTGGACCCGCTTGTTCTTCAACTGTTCGATGGCCTGCCTTTCCGCGTCGCCATCGAGAAACCCCGGCGTGAGAATCTGATAACGCAGTGGCTCAGGTCGACTGGCGAGGAAGTTCAGACTGCTCCCCTCGGGGATTGCCAGGATATGGTCCCGGGGCTCGGTCTCGTCAGCGAGGAAGTCCAAGGCTTGCGCGAAGGCCGAGTCCTGAACGTACATCGATCCCCTGGCCGTCTGGAGGGTAAGATAGTCCCCCGTCTGGTAGCGATAGGAGACTACTGCGATGGCTGCGCTGAGTAGGAGCAGGAGGAGCGTCTTGACAATGCGGCGGGCCTTCTGCTCGGCTTTGGGCAGCAAAGCGAAGCATCGGGGGTAGGAAGTTGTGGCGAGATAAGTGAAGAGCAGAAGGGGTGCCGGGAGCAGCAATGCGCTGTGGGCACCACCGGTGGGCACGCGAGTGGCCACACGCGCAAGAACTGTGAGGCTATAAACGGCGAACAAGAGCAGAATCTTTGGCTCGATTTCTCTTTGATCTGTTCGCTTTCGTCCCCTTCCGTAACTCATAATGGCACCAAGGCACAGCAGCGGCAAGGCACGCAGGGGACTCACGTCCCAGCGTGTGCCCAAGAAGAAGCTGTTTACCAGTAACAAAGATAAGCTCAAAGCCGTGCACACCCAGAGTCGGCGGCGCCATCTCCCAAGCAGTTCTTGCTGATGGGGTAAGGCACAGCGGGCTCCGCTTCTCATGCTGGCCAATCCAATCAGGCCCGCAGCGCTGCCCAGGAGACCAATCGCACCGAATAGTTCGCGGCTGGTCCGCCAGGGATCGTCCCATCCCAGCTTCAGCTTGTTAAAGTACATCAGTTCGGTCGGAATCCAGTTCGGCAAAAGATAAGTGTCCCGAAACATCGCGTCCCAGGGGATCCTGGTGCTGAGGGCGCCGTAGGTGAGAATCGGAAGCGCGAGTACTGCCAGCAACGAGGTGACTGCCATCCGCGATCGACCCCTGGCTGGGGCCGAGAGCAACACAACCACTTGACTCGCCAGCGCGGCAAGTCCGAATTCCAGTTTGGAGATCAGTGCAAGACCCGTGAACGCGCCCGATGTGATCAGGTCGGGGAGCCTTGACGACTGGACGTAACGGACCTGGCCCAGTAGTGCTGCCAGCCCCAGCAGAGCCCCGTAGAGAGCCGAAAAGGTATAGGGGAAAATGGAGCTGCCTGCCTCCTGCTTGAAAAGACACAATACAAGCACCAGCAGGACGGCGTATGTGAGGCTGCGGCGGTCGATCAGCAGCAGCTCTCCCAGCCGAAATGTGACGAGCAGGAGCAAAAGTGAGGACACCGTCCCGGCGGCGTAAAGGGTGTTCAGATGAACTTTGAAGGATCCGTAAAGAAACGCGTTGACGTAAGGAGCCAGGGGACCGTACAGGTAGTAGACGTCCGCGTAGAGCCGCTCACCCTGCAGCAGACGCAGGGGTAGGTTCATTTCTCGGCCGCTGTCGTTGACAACGTTTACCCATTTCTGCCAGGAGACGGCGTACATCAGAGCGAAAACAACCGCAATCACCAGCAGGGGGGCCCATCGTCTCACTGTAAAGGGATCATAAACTACCCTCATGTCGGGCGTCACAACGGATGAGAAAAACTTCGCTCAGTAGTGCGTGACCCCGGAGACTGTCCCGGGTTTAGTTGAAAGTTGAGAGGCGGTTCGTCCGACCGACTCGTTAGAATCGGGTTGGTCAACAACCTTTTAAGGAGGAACCGCCATGAAGAAATCATATCGAATTGTCACCCGGAAGAACAGTCAGGGGCTGGCTGATTATCTGGCCCAGAACGGGCAACTGTTGCTCCCGATGGTGGAGCTGATCGAAGCCTCCCGGATGGCCATTGACGAGTTGATCGACATCCTGGGGCGAGCGAGCATGGAAGCGGTCTTGCAGCTTTCTGCCCGAAGTGTCGCCGGCGAAAAGCAACAAGGGCGCCCAGGCAAGCAGATCGTTTGGTACGGCACTCAGCCAGGGCGAGTCAGACTTTCGGAGCGGCAAGTGCGGGTTCGAAAGCCACGGCTGCGCAAGAAAGGCCAAGGTCGAGGCGGGGAGGTGGAGATCCCCGCCTATGAGGCGATCAACCGTAACGGGGAGCTGGGCAGCCGCATGCTGGAGATCTTGATGTGCAACGTTTCCACGCGCCACTACAGCCGCGTGATCCCCCAGATGGCCGACACGGCGGGAGTCAGCAAATCGTCCGTGAGCCGTCAGTTCATTGAGCAGAGCGGCCAGCAGCTGGAGCAGCTGGCCGAGCGACACTTTGATGACGTTGAGTTTCTGATCATCTACATCGACGGCCTGGTCTTTGGCGAGCACCACGTGATCTGTGCCGCCGGCGTGGACTCGGAGGGCCAAAAGCACGTGCTGGGGCTGCGGGAAGGGGCCAGTGAAAACGCCGCCACCGCTACCTCCTTGCTGGAAGACCTGGTGGAGCGAGGCCTGGATTCCGGGCGACGCTATCTGTTTGTGATTGACGGCTCCAGGGCCCTGCGATGTGCCATTGACAAGGTCTTTGGCAAGGGCAGTCCGGTGCAGAGATGTCGTCGTCATAAGATTCGCAACGTGTGCGATCGATTGCCGGACGATCTGGCCGAGCAAGTCAAGTCAGTGATGCAGGCTGCTTATCGGCTGCCCTGGGAAGAAGGGAGGGTTCGGCTCAGAAAGCAGGCGGAGTGGCTCGAAGGGCTGCATCCCGATGCGGCAGCTAGCCTGCGAGAAGGTCTGGAAGAGACCTTCACCATCAATCGACTCGAGTTGTCTTCCTCCCTGCGCTTGTGTCTGGCCAGCACCAACCTGATTGAAAGCCCTCACTCTGGCGTGAGGATGCGGACCCGCCGAGTGAGCCGCTGGAAAGATAGCCAGATGGTGCTGCGCTGGGCCGCCTCAGCCTTCCTGGAGACGGAGAAGAACTTCCGGCGCATCCAGGGCTACCAGGACCTCTGGATGCTGAAAGCCAAACTCAGAGACGAGGTTTCTATGGACGCCAAACGAAAGGTGGCTTAAGATCGTGCTCAACCTGAACCGCCCTTCACTTTCAACTGAGTTTGGGGCAGCCTCTGACCCCGAGTTTACTTACCCTGATTTTTCTGGTACAGTCACCCTTTGGAAATTGATCTGTATGGTACTAGCGAAAGAGCAGAAATCGGAAATTGTCACCGGTTTTCAATTGCACCAGACGGACACAGGTTCACCGGAAGTTCAGGTTGCGATCCTGAGCGAGCGGATTAACTGCCTCACAGAGCATTTTAAGGCCCACAAGAAGGATCATCACTCGCGGCGAGGCCTGCTCAAGCTCGTGGGCCAGCGTCGTCGCCTTCTGGACTACCTTAGGGGATCTAACTTCAATCGTTACAAAGAGTTAATTGATCGTTTGGGAATTCGTAAATAGACATCAAACGAACAGGCGAACCGCCACAGAAGGGTAGTAGCGAGTTCGAGGATAACAGGGTCGAAGGCTTTGGTCCGCCTGCCGAACCTTCCAAAGTCCCTCCCCTTTAAGACTGTGCTAGTGTTCTGTCCCAGGAATAACATGCGGTTTTTGGAGGAACGAAACGCAGATGAGTGAAAAAGTGAGCATCTCCATTGGAGGGCGGGAACTCTCCATTGAGACGGGCAAAATGGCTAAGCAGGCCGATGGTGCGGCGATGGTCCGATACGGAGACACCGTGGTGCTGGTAACGGCATGCTCGAAGAAGGAACCCAGAGAGGGAATCGACTTTTTCCCCCTGACCTGTGATTACCGAGAGTACACGTACGCGGCGGGAAAGATCCCAGGGGGATTTTTTAAGCGCGAAGGTAGACCAACGGAGAAAGAGATCTTGACGTGCCGTCTGATCGACCGGCCTCTGCGCCCTCTCTTTCCGGAAAACTTCCGCTCCGAAACTCAGATCATCGCAATGGTCCTGTCGGCAGAGCCGGAAAGGAATCCCGACGTGCTGGCCATTGTGGGAGCCTCGGCAGCGCTTTACATTTCTGAAATTCCCTTTGATCAGCCTATCGCGGCTGTTCGCGTCGGACTCATTGACGATCAGTTCGTCATTAACCCCTCCTTACTGGAGCTGGAGGGCAGCCTGCTCAACCTGGTCGTTGCGGGCACAGACGAGGCAATTGTCATGGTAGAGGCGGGAGCTCGCGAGATTTTGGAAGAAAGAATGATTGCAGCACTGGAATTTGGACACCAGGCTGTCCGCCAGATCATTGCCATGATCCGCGAGCTTGCAGCGCGTCTTTCGGTGGTCAAGCGCGCGGTGCAGCCACTGAGTCTCGATCCCGAAGCCCAGAAGGCCGGAGAAGGACTTTCAGAAAAGATTCTGGATGCTCTTTCTACTGCAGGGAAGCTGGCCAGCGAGGAAAAAATGGAGAGGTATCGGGACGAGTTCATGGCTCTTTTTTCGGAAGAGGAGGCAGAAAAACGTTTCCAGGCCGGCAAGATTTTTGACGAGCTCAAGGAGAAAATCTTTCGTCGCGAAATCCTGGATGGGCAGCGGAGACCGGATGGACGGGCTTCTGATGAGATTCGCCCCATCACGGCGGAGGCGGGTCTACTTCCTCGCACTCATGGCTCTGCGCTTTTTGCGCGAGGTGAGACGCAGGCTTTGGCAACGGTGACTTTGGGCACGGGCGAGGACGTGCAGCGGCTCGATGGTCTTACTGGCGAATCGACCAAGAAATTCATGTTTCACTACAACTTTCCTCCCTTTAGTGTTGGAGAGGTGCGCTTCATGCGAGGGCCGGGTCGGCGTGAAATCGGACATGGAGCCCTTGCGGAAAAAGCCATTCTCCCAGTGCTGCCCGAAGAGACAAAGTTTCCTTACACCGTCCGAATCGTCTCAGACATTCTCGAGTCCAATGGTTCTTCTTCCATGGCCACCGTATGCGGCGGGATCATGGCCCTTCAGGACGCGGGGGTGCCGATCAGTTCCGCAGTTGCCGGAGTCGCGATGGGGTTGGTCAAGGAAAACGACAGCTATGTGATCCTCTCCGACATCGCTGGTTTGGAAGATCATTATGGGGACATGGACTTCAAGGTGGCGGGAACCACACAAGGGATCACGGCCCTGCAAATGGACATCAAGACCACCGGAGTCACCCGTGAGATCCTGTCCGAAGCGCTGGAGCAGGCCCGACAGGGACGCCTGCACATCCTGGAGAAAATGGCGGAAGCCATCCCTGCTCCGCGCAGTGAGATCTCAACTTTCGCCCCTCGCATTGTGAGTCTCCGCATCCCCGTCGAGAAGATTGGTGCAGTCATCGGTCCAGGGGGTAAGGTGATCCGGGGCATCATCGAGGAGACCGGCGTGAAGATTGATGTCGCAGACGACGGAACGGTCAAGGTCGCGTCCATCGATTCGGAAGCCGCTCAGAAAGCCATCCACATGATCGAACAAATCATCGCGACGGCCGAAGTCGGAAAAACCTACTTTGGGAAAGTGACGAAGGTCGTCGACTTCGGAGCCTTCGTGGAGATCTTTCCTGGGACCGAAGGGCTTCTCCATATCTCTGAGATTGCCGAGCGTCGTATCGGTGACATTCGCGATGAAGTGAAAGCAGGTGACAAAATCCTGGTCAAGGTTCTCAACATAGAAGCACCCAATAAGATCCGGTTGAGCCGAAGAGCCGTCCTCGCTGATCAGCGGCAGGCCCAACACCAACAGTCTCAACCTTGATGACCCCGGAACGTTTAACAAGAGCGCTCAGGGAGTTCAAGAAGGGGAAGATTGGTGAACAGCAAATGTTGCATTTCCTTCACGATCTTCCCTACCAGGATCTGGAGTTCGCGAAGGTAGATCACCATCGGAGCCTGCGTCAGGGTTTTCCGGAGGTCATCTTCGGTCAAGGGAAAAAGATCCAGGAGGTCATCGCCATCGCTGAAGTTCTACTGGCCAAGAATCCCAACTTGCTAATCACACGGACCGGCAAGACGGTATTTCAAAAACTGAAGTCCCGCTACAAACTCTGTCAGTACCATCCAAACTGTAAGGCTATTGCAGTCGTTCGGGAGCCCTTCCAGAATGGGCGGGGACTGATCGGAGTGTTTTCGGCTGGTACTGCGGATATCCCGGTCGCTGAGGAAGCAGTGGTGACCGCTCAGGTTATGGGAAATGAAGTCAGTTCCTGCTACGACGTGGGAGTCGCAGGGCTGCACCGGATCCTAAGTCAAAAGCAAACGCTTCACTCCTGCTCTGTGGTTGTTGTCGTGGCCGGCATGGAAGGAGCTCTCCCCAGTGTGGTAGGAGGATTGGTCGGCATCCCTGTCATCGCTGTCCCTACCAGCGTGGGTTATGGCGCCAGTTTTCGAGGAATTGCGGCACTTCTGAGCATGTTGAATAGCTGTGCGGCCAACGTGGCAGTGGTCAACATTGACAATGGCTTTGGAGCGGGCTACGTAGCAAGCCTCATCAACCGAAAGGGGAAGAAGAGCAGCAAGCTTGAGGGCAAGCAGGCTAGTGTCTGACCTCGGGCTTCCATTTTGGGCCTGGCCTTATGGATCAGCAGACGCTTTCCCTCCTCGGTTTTCCTGACATCCTTCGAATCATTCAACGTTTCACTCACAGTCCCCTAGGAAAAGCTCATGTTTCCCGAATGGTGCCGCTGACCGTCCTTGGGGAGATTGAAGAACGACTGGCACGGGTTGAAGAATGCCGGCACTACATTGAGGGAACAGGTCGCCCCGCTTTCCATCAGCTGCAGGACCCACATCCCATCCTGGCCAGCTTGGCGATTGAAGGTCAGATTCTTCAACCCTCTCAGTTCGTGCTTCTGCTGGATCTGATCCGGGCGGGCAGAGAGATGAAAAGCACCTTTTGCGACCCTCACTGGCCGCGACTGGCAGAAAGGCTTCGCAGCCTTGCCTCTCCCGGCCCACTGCTGCGCCTCATTGAGAGAGCCATCGATCCCTCGGGGGAGATCCGGGAGTCAGCGGATCCTGAGCTCTCGGAGGCACGACGCAAACAAGCTCAGTGTCGCGGGGAACTGGAAAAAGAACTGGAGCGTCATTTTCGCGGTTCAAAGGCCAGATTCCTGATCCAGGAACCCTTCGTCACCCTTCGCAACGGTCGCTATGTGATTCCCGTTAGGGCGGAACGCCAGAGGGATATTCCGGGGGTGGTGCATGGCATGAGTTCTTCGAGTGCCACCCTCTTTGTGGAACCTTTTTCCGCCGTCCAACTCAACAACCAGTGCCTCTACTACCGCGAGCTGGAGGAGAAAATTGTGCGCAGGGTGCTGCGAAAGCTCACTCAGGCCCTTTCAGCCCATCACTCACTTCTCGTGGAGATTGCGGAGAAGGTCGGGGAATTGGACAGCCTTTTTGCCTGTGCGGACTTTGCCATCGCCTACCGCTGTATTGTGCCCACTCTGAATGAAGACAAGTTTTTGCGGATGCGTGAAGCGCGCCATCCCTTGTTGACTGAGACGCTGGGGTCGGAGCACGTCGTCCCTATTTCCGTCACCGTTTCCACGAAACGAAACATTCTCGTTATTAGTGGTCCCAATACGGGAGGGAAGACAGTAGCCCTCAAGACCATTGGACTCTTTACCGTGATGGCTCAGTGCGGACTCCCGGTGCCCGCCGCAGAGGCGGAGTTGGCTGTCTTCCACCAGATTTTGGCGGACATAGGAGATGGTCAATCGATTGCTGAACAACTGAGTACCTTTTCGGCCCATATCCTGGCCATCCGGAGGATGATCGACATGCTGGATCCACCCACCTTGATCCTGCTGGATGAAATGGGAAGGGGGACCGACCCTGCGCACGGCTCGGCACTGGGCATTGCTGTGATTGATTTTTTTCGCCGAAAAGAAACGTACGTCGTTGTGACGACACATCAAGAGGCAATTAAGGCCTTCGCTTTCAGTACTCCAGAAATCGAGAGCGGTAGTGTGGAACTCGACCCGGTTAGTTTGCGCCCTACTTTCCAGCTGAGATTTGGCATCGCGGGTGAGAGTAGCGGTCTGGAGATTGCTTCCCAACTGGGAATGCCTTCTCAGATCCTGGCGCAGGCCCGTGACCTGTTGGGACGTCGGGACATTGAGGCAGAGCGTTATCTGGCTCGACTGCGGGAAGAACTGGCTTGCTTGGGTCGGGAGAGAGAAGAGCTGCGAAAGCAGCTGGAGCGGCTTAAGGACCAGCAGAGGCGGTTAGATCTGGAGTTTCAGGCGAAAGAGAAAGAACGCCAGGTTGATGCAGAGAAAAGGATGAAGGAATGGAGGGCCGAATTCAGGCGCAGTGCCCAGCAGTTGCTGGAATCCATCCAGGATAAACTCGAGTCCGCACGTGTGAAGAAAGAAATGAAACGAAGGGAGGCTCGTCTGGAGCAGTCTCTTCTTCGCAAGATGGCCTCTGCCCCTCCGGTCGAGAACGTACAGGTTCGGAAAGGTGACCCAATCTATCATGCATTTTTCCAAAAGCGAGGGATCGTTGTCCATGTCCGAAATGGAGAAGCGACAGTAGAAATTGAGGGGAAGTGGATCACGGCACCCATGAATCAGCTGCAGAAAGTAGAGGAAAAAGAGTCCCCCCGAGAACTTCCTCCCCAGATCACCCTGCATGTGGTAGAAGAAGAGACCAAACCGGAACTCAATCTGATCGGGTGTACCGTTGACGGTGCTCTGATACGGGCGGATAAGTTTCTGGACAGGGCCTTTCTTTCTCACCTGGAAGTCGTGCGAATCATCCATGGTTTCGGGACTGGGAGGTTGAGGGCAGCCTTGTCGGGATTCTTGTGTGCTCACCCCCATGTGTCAGAGCACCACGTCAAAGGAGGTGCTACTGTGGTAAAGCTGGAGGAGTAGGGTCGATCCACGGGGTTCTGAATGGGTGAGGAGAGATGAAATTTGAGGAGCAGTTCATCGAGCAGGTCAGAAACAGCTCCAGCATTGTCCACCTGGTGGGGGGGTATGTACGGCTCAAGAAAAGCGGCAAGGACTATGCCGCGCTGTGTCCGTTCCACTCCGAGAAAACACCCTCCTTCATGGTGAGCGAAAGTAAGCAGATTTTTAAGTGCTTTGGGTGTGGTGCAGGAGGTGACGTCTTCAAGTTCATGATGATGTTGGAGAACCTGAGCTTCCCCGAATCGATTCAGTATCTAGCAGAACGTAATGGAGTTCCTCTTCCCAGACAGAGCATGGAAAAGGACTCCCAGGAGGAGGATCGAAGCCGCCTTTTGAAGGCTATGGAGGTGGCAACTGGGTTTTTCGAACAGTCCTTGCGCAAGTGCTCCGGGAAGGGGGATGCCCTGTTCTACCTGCGGCAGCGGCAGATCAGTGAAGAGACGATGGAACGGTTCAAAATCGGCTATGCTCCTTCGGGCAACCAGCTTCTGGCCCAACTTCCCAAGCAGGGCATTTCGACAAAGCAGCTCTCGGCCTGTGGCCTGATCAAAGAGGTGGACTCGGGGGGCTATTACGACAAGTTTCGTAACCGGGTCATGTTTCCAATCCGGGATCTCTCAGGCCGGACCATAGCTTTTGGAGGACGTATCTTGGGAGAGGGAGTGCCCAAATACTTAAATTCTCCGGATACAATTCTTTACAACAAGAGCCGTCACCTTTATGCCCTGGACGTCACCCGGGAAGAGATCCGCAAACGGGATTTCGCCATACTCGTAGAGGGCTACTTTGATTGTGTTGTACCCTTTCAATATGGAATCCGGAACGTCGTCGCTTCATTGGGAACGAGCTTAACCCGAGACCAAGTCAGAGCCCTGGGGCGCTATACGCGCAAGGTGGTGGTCAACTATGACCCTGATTCGGCAGGGATGGCAGCCACCATGCGGTCCATAGATCTGTTTCTGGAACACGGTTTTTACGTCAACATCGTGGAGCTTCCCGGAGGAGAGGATCCAGATAGCTATATCCAGGGCGAGGGGGCAGAGGCCTACCAGCAGAAGCTGAAGTCTTCACTTCCCTATCTGGATTTTGCTCTCGCGCGCTTCATGGCGGAACAGACGGATCCTTCAAGTCCCAAAGGCAAGCAGGAAGTGGTTTCTCGAATCCTGCCTTACCTGGCGAAGGTGTCCAATAGAATCGAACAGGCCGAGCATGTTTCTCGGATCGCTTCACGGTTGTGGGTGGAAGAGGGTCTGATCTGGTCAGAAATGAGAAAAGTGGCTCGGCATCGAGAGCGGCCGGAACAGATTACTCTGTCTGCGCTTCCTGAGGAGGCGACTCCGGCCGAAACCACCCTGCTGGCGGCTCTCTTCGAGCCGAACCATACCCAGGTGCTCCAGCAGCTGGATGCGGCCCTGATTGAAGGTTTGCAGACCCAGGAGATCTTCCAGAAGGTGCTAGAGCTTGGGCAACAAAATCGGAAAATCAGCATCCTAAGTCTGAAAGGATTGTTGGACAGGGTCGAAGATGTCGATCTTCTTGAGAAGGTGGCGTTGCGCTCTTTCGAACCTCCCCTCTCCGAGGAGATGATCAAGAACAGCATCCGGGCGCTCAGGAGAAAGCAATATGAACGCGTCAGTCGCCAGCTTCAGGAAGAAATCAGCCGGGAAGAGAAACAGGACGCTCACTCAGCCAGAATCGATGAGCTGGTCGTCAAGAAGGAGGAAATCCGGAAAAAAATTGATACGGATGTACTCTGACTTGATTTGCCCCGATGAGGAGATCTAGACTAAGAGATTCTGCCCAAAACAAGGGAGGGAGCAATTTGTCCATAGAAGACAAATACGAGGGCGTCAAGGAGTTGATCACCCTTGGGAAGGAAAGGGGTTACCTCCTGTATGACGAGGTCAACGACGTGCTTCCCGAAGACCTCACCTCCTCGGAAGACTTGGATAACATCTTTTATCTGTTCGGGGATGCGGGAATCGAGGTAATCGACTCCGAGCAGCAGTTCGAAGGCGCCGAGAAAAAGGGTCAGGCCAAAGAGGACGGAGAGGAACAGGATCACGAGCTGTCTTCTGAAAGCCTGGACAAAACCAATGATCCGGTTCGGATGTATTTGAGGGAAATGGGCACGGTTCCTCTTCTGACCCGTGACGGTGAAGTGGAGATCGCCAAGCGGATAGAAAGAGGTCAGAAGACGGTGCTGAAGGCGCTCTCCCGCTCGCCGGTGGTGGTTGCTGAAGTCTTGGGGTTCGCTGAGGAGCTGAAGAAGCACAATCTTGCGATTAAGGATCTAGTCAACGTGAACGAGGAAGAGATCACACAAGAGGTTCTCGATAGCCGCCGCAGAGGGGTTTTGCGCCGCATCAACAAGATCCGTCACCTGGAGCTGGAAGCGGTGAAGGTTCGGGAAAGGCTGAACAAGGTTCAAAAGCATAGGAAAGCCTACAAGAGACTGCTTTCCCAGCTGGCGCGCTATCGCATTCCGATGGCGCGCGAAATCCGCAATGTGGGCCTGAATCAGCCAACCTATGCGGGGTTGGTCGCCACCATCAAAAGTACAGTGGACCGCTTCGTGGCACAGGAGCGGGAAGGAAAGAAGCTGAAGAAACTGCATGATTCCACGGTCAAGCTGATTGAGGCAAAAAAGATCAAACTCCGGTTGCGCGAGATCGGGAAGGAGATGAAGCAAATTGAGGAGGGAACTCTGACCACCTCGGCTGATCTGAAACGGACTCTGGCCACAATTAAGCAAGGAGAGCTTGAAGCAGATATTGCAAAGAAGGAGCTGGTAGAAGCGAACCTCCGGCTGGTGGTATCGATCGCCAAGAAGTATACCAACCGGGGCTTGCAATTTTTGGACCTCATCCAGGAGGGAAACATCGGCCTGATGAAAGCTGCCGACAAGTTCGAATACCGCCGCGGATACAAGTTCTCCACTTATGCTACCTGGTGGATTCGGCAGGCCATCACCCGTGCCATCGCCGATCAGGCGCGAACCATCCGGATTCCTGTGCATATGATTGAAACCATCAACAAGTTGACCCGGACCTCGCGGGCGCTGGTTCAGGACTATGGTCGGGAGCCGACCTCGGAAGAGATCGCCAAAACGATGGAGATTCCTGTCAGTAAGGTCCGGAAGATCCTCAAAATTGCTCAGGAGCCGATCTCACTGGAAACCCCTATTGGGGAGGAAGAGGATAGCCACCTGGGCGATTTCATTGAGGATCGTGGCGTGATTTCCCCGGCTGAAGCGGTGATCAACATTAACTTGAAGGAGCAGACCGCTTCCGTGTTGCGGACTTTGACGCCACGGGAGGAACAGGTGATCCGCATGCGCTTCGGAATCGGAGATGGTAGTGAACACACCTTGGAAGAGGTGGGCCAGAGATTTTCGGTTACGCGAGAACGGATTCGTCAAATCGAGGCGAAGGCGTTGCGCAAATTGCGGCATCCATCACGCAGTCGGAAGTTAAAAGCCTTCCTTGAAAACAGCGGCAAGGAGGCTTTGTGAAGCAAAAAAGGGGAGCATTAGGCTCCCCTTTTTTGTTGGGGCCCATAGCTCAGCTGGTCAGAGCATCTGACTCATAATCAGACGGTCGTAGGTTCGAATCCTACTGGGCCCACCACAACCTGCTGGAGGGATAATCCGGGCTGGTCCGAAGCTGCAAAAGACCGCAGATAATGATTGCGAATTCGGAACTTCACACGCTGATTGAACTTCAGGAACTCGATCTGAAGACTGTTGAGCTGCAGGAAAAACGGGAAGGAGCTCCCCGGGAAATCGAAGTCCTCAACCAGGCGCTTGAAGCAAGCCGTCGGACCTTCCAGGAATCTACCGGGAATATGGAAGAGCACAACAGACGGAGTCGCCAGTTGGAAGGCGAAGTCGAGTTGCTGCGTGAGAGGTTCTCCAAGTACAAGACTCAATTGATGGAGGTCAAGACCAACAAGGAATACCAGGCGATGATCCATGAAATCGAGAGCACCGAGCAGGAGATCCGGCTCAAAGAGGACCAGGTGCTGGAGGGAATGATGGCGGTAGACGAATGGGAGAAGAAACTTCTCCAAATGCGTCGCGAGCTGGAGGTAGAGGAGCGGGGAACTGCAGCCAAACGGCAAGAACTGGAACGGCTCGCCTTACAGTCCCAGGAAGAGATCTCCGGACTCCAACAGAAGAGAACCCAGCTGCTGCAGGAAGTCCCACAGCGGCTCATTGAGCAATATCAGAAAATCGCCTCGGCTCGTAGCGGAATGGCGCTGGCTGAAGCAAGAAATCAGTCCTGCCAGGCCTGTCATGTAAAGTTGAGGCCCCAGCTTTTCAATGACGTTAAGACGAACCAGTTTATCATTGCTTGCGAAAGCTGCAATCGCATCCTTTATTACCCTGGGACAGGACACTAGCATGGACCAAATACCCCTGGAATTACCGCACCAACCTGTGGATCTGGTCGCCTATGTTGACGGAGGCTCTCGTGGAAATCCGGGAGAAGCGGGATTTGGAATCGTCTTGCAGAAGCCTTCAGGAGAGGGCGTACGGAAAGTCCAGGGCTATCTGGGCACCGGCACAAACAATGTGGCGGAATACCGTGCCTTGTTGGTGGCTCTTGAGACAGCGCTTCAGATGGGATGTAAGCGGTTGAAGGTATTTAGTGATTCCCAACTGGTGGTAAGCCAGATCCAGGGTTTTTACCGCGTCACAGCACCTCATCTCGTACCTCTCTTTGAAGAGGTTCGCCGTCTCATCGGGAGCTTTTCCAGCTTTCGAATCAGCCACATTCCCCGCGAGAAGAATGGCGAAGCGGATCGGCTAGCGAATGCGGCGATTGACCAGAAGACTCCATGGCCTTAATCTCGCTAGGCCCGGCACGTTTCCTCCAGGAAGCCTACCTGGCGATCACGGATTTTCACTTCTATCGCACAATCTTCGAGCAGCCCTTTCGTAGGACTCTTCTCTATTTGCTCTATCTTTCCGCTACGGTGGCACTTGTTTTGACCTTGACCTATGCTTGGCAATACGGGCCGCAGGCGAGAGAAATCTGTCGCTGGGCCGAGCAGAACTTTCCTCCTTTCCAGGTGAAGGATGGCAAGCTCATGGTCGAAGCTGAACAGCCCCTGATCAAGAAATACACTGGGGAGCAGCCGATTACCTTTGTGTTTGACACGTCTGGAACCTACACGGACCCCGAGATTCTGGAGGAGCCCGCCGTTCTGATGACGGAAGAGAAGATCTACGTTCGCTTTCGCGGCCGGACGGAGACCCTTCGATGGAAGGATCTTGGCCCCATTCAGGCGGGCGGAGAGGAACTTCAGCGACTGAAAAGCTTCCTGACCTGGGCCTATTTTCCCGTTTTCTACTCTGTTTTTTTGATTCGTTCGCTGATTGTCGAAACGATACATGGTTGCTTGCTGATACTTTTCGGGTTTTTGGCGAGTGCCCGAAAGGGAATCTGGCTGAAGAGCAGCCGATATTTTACGATCGCCCTCTATAGTCTGACCCCTGCGGTGACCATTGATTTGGCGGTGACAATGACTGGTCTCGAAGGCGTTCACTTTCCCCTGGTGATCTATTTGGGCACGGCGGTACTCTATACTTATCTGGGCACTCAGAAATGCTTGACTGTAGAATAGCAAGGTGAGCAAGATCTCCTTCCCGCTCAAGATTCTTCCCTCTACTGTCCTTTTGTGTTCCCTCTGCGCTTTTGTGCATTTGCCCTACGCGCAGCAGAAGCAGCATCCCATGCCCAACATTCGGGCGACGGTCGATGTGGTCAATATTCTTTGTACAGTGCGAAATCGAAGCGGAAAGTATCTCTCCGACTTGAAACGGAAAGATTTTGACGTCTACGAAGATGGGGTCCCACAGCAGATCGAATTCTTTGGCTATGAAACGGGAGATCAGGCCCGGCCCTTGACGGTGGTCCTGCTGATCGATACGAGCGGCAGCGTGAAAGACAAGTTGAGGTTTGAACAGGAGGCGGCCACTGAGTTTCTTCGTGAGACGCTCAGAAAGCAAAAGGATCTGGCCGCTGTGGTCCAGTTTGATAGCGACATCAATCTGGTTCAGGATTTTACCCATGACCTGTCCCGACTCAACGATGCCATCCTGGAGATACAGGCGGGAGGGGCGACGAAACTCTATGACGCGATCTGGCTGTCCGTCGAAGAGCTTTTGCATTCCGAGATCGGTCGGAAGGTTCTGGTGATTCTCTCCGACGGCGCGGACACCCATAGTCGGGTCAAAGAAGAAGAGGCGATTCGGGTGGCCCAGGAAGAAGATGTGATCATCTACGGAATCGGAGTGCGAGGGCGGAGTTCCAGATTTGGAAAACTGAAGAAGTTTGCCCGGGCCACCGGGGGAGTGTTCTTCAATTCCAAGGCCGACCTGAAGGAACTTCGGGCTGCTTTCACTCGTATTAACCAGGAGATCAAGAATCAATACAGCATTGGATACGTTTCGACCAACCAGAAACGAGACGGTACTTTCCGCAAGATCGAACTCCGGGTCAGGCAGCGTGGATTGAAAGTCACGCATAGGAAGGGTTATCATGCTCCGGTAGGCACATCCGAAAAGAGCTCATGAATCGAAAAGACTCGGAATGGGAAGAGTCTCTGCCCACCGAACTCAAACTCCGTCTTCTGGAAGCTGAACTGGATCGACTGGACTCGGATGCATGCAGGCTTGACCAGCGGCGGCAGGAAATTGTTGAGGAGATGCGCTACTACAAAATGGCCCTGTCCAAGGCCCGCCCGCGCCGGATCCTGCGCCGCGTCAAGTAGAGCTAGTACTCCCTGCCATAAATACGATGACGTATGCGGATGGGGATTGCGGGCGATCTCTTTGTCGTTCGTCGTCGACGATGCCACTGCATCGCCTCCTCCTCTCTTCGCGACCTCACCTCGCAAGCCCCATCCGCATACGTCATCGTATTTATGGCAGGGAGTACTAGTGTCGCTGCCCCAGCTCAGTGTCATTGTCCCCGCCTACAACGAAAAGCCCACCATTGAAGAGATCCTGCGGCGTATAGCCCAAGTAGAAGTTTCTAAAGAGATCATTGTCGTCGATGACGGCTCTACGGACGGTACCGGTGAGATACTCAGGCAGGCTGTCCAGAAATCCGATCAGTACGGAAATTTGAAAGTCTTTTTCCATGAAAGGAACCTGGGTAAGGGAGCGGCAGTTCGGACTGGAATTGCCCAGGCTCGGGGCGATATTATCGTCATCCAGGATGCAGATCTCGAGTACGACCCCCGCGAGTATCCTCAACTTTTGGGTCCGATTTTGGACGGTCGAGCCGATGTCGTCTACGGCAGTCGATTCTTGGGAGGGCCTCACCGGGCTCTCTATTTCTGGCACTATTTGGGCAATAAGCTGGTTACACTTTTTTCCAACCTCCTCACCAACATGAATCTTTCCGACGTGGAGACTTGCTACAAGGCTTTCCGGAGAGAGGTCTTTGATGGGATTACCCTCAAATCCAACCGCTTTGAGTTTGAGCCGGAAATTACCGTTAAGATCGCAAAGAAGGGTTGCAGGGTATACGAAACCCCGATCTCCTACAGTGGTCGTTCTTACAAAGAGGGAAAGAAAATCGGATGGCTGGATGGAGTAAAAGCGCTTTGGGCACTGGTGCGCTATCGTCTGTTTGATTAGTCTGCCGCTTACCGTGTGCACCAGAGCGGACCTTGTGCATCATCCGCATACATCATCGTATTTATGGCAGGGAGTACTAGGCAATTCGGAGTATTGTTTTGGGCAGTCGCGAGTGGTACACTTCGTGGACCGCAAGCCCATGCCCCGACAACGCCCTCTTCTGGTGAATAATATCCTTGAGTTGATCGGTTATACCCCGCTTGTTCGACTGAACCGAGTCTCCGACGAGGATTCCGCAGAGGTTCTCCTGAAGCTGGAATCCCTAAATCCCATGTTCAGTGTCAAGGATCGCATTGCCTATGCCATGTTGAAGAGTGCCGAGGAGCAGGGGAAGATCCGGCCGGGAAAGAGCGTGATTATTGAGCCGACTAGCGGAAACACTGGAATTGGGCTGGCAATGGCAGCGGCGGTGATGGGTTACCGTTTGATCCTTACCATGCCCGATACCATGTCGGTGGAACGGCGTGCGGTGCTTGCTGCAATGGGCGCCGAGCTGGTGCTGACTCCTGAAATTCAGGGGATGCGTGCGGCCATAGAGAAAGCGGAGGAACTGGTTCGACAATATCCAGATGCTTACATGCCGCAGCAGTTCAAGAACCCTGCGAATCCAGAAATCCATCGCCGCACCACGGCTGTCGAAATTCTGGAAGCCACCTCGGGTCGGCTGGACTGTTTTGTGGCCGGCGTGGGAACGGGTGGTACCATCACGGGAGTAGGTGAAGTGTTGAAGAAGAAGCTTTCCGATGTGCTGGTCGTGGGAGTAGAACCGGCTGCTTCACCCGTGCTTTCCGGCGGCGTGGCTGGACCCCATGAGATCCAGGGGATCGGTGCAGGGTTCGTTCCTGAGGTGCTCAACCGAGAAGTGATCGATGAGATCATCTGCGTTGAATATGCCGCCGCGCGGCAGACGGTGCGAGAACTGGCCCGGAAGGAAGGTATTTTTGTAGGAATCTCGTCCGGGGCGGTCTGTTGGGCCGGGCTTCAGCTGGCTAAAAGATTGCAGGTGGGTCGCCGTGTCGTAGCGGTCATGCCGGATCTAGGGGAGCGCTATTTGAGTCACGACGTTTATGCAGGACACTAGCCCGCACTCCTCGGCGCTCCGTTCAATAAATACAAGGACCTATTCTCTCCTTGGGAACCAGGAGGTAGCAGCCGCCTCAGTGCGGCGAAGCCACAGCCGGGCGCCTACCTTGTGGAATGAAGGAAGGTAGGAGACAGGACACTCGTGTGCTGTCAAGATGTTCCCTGGCGGGTGAGTTCCGCCACCTGTGCTCGGTAGGTTCGCTGGTAGATTTGCTCTTGGCGGGTGAGGCGGAAGGGCGTTTTCAGATGAATCCAACGAAGAAGGCCAACTGGGTCGATGGTTTCGGAAAGTCCTTTAGGCAAGATTTTCTTCAGCCACCAGTCCGCCTTTCCTTTCGTCCTGAAGACCAGGTAAACTCGGGGAGTTGGACTTTCAGCCAGCCACTTCAGTACTTGTACTCTCTCCTGCGGCGGATGATCCTCCAAAACCTCCTGCATCACGATGGCGTGAAAAAGTCTTTCCTGAAGCGTCGAAAAGATCTCGCAAAAATTCCCCACGACAAATTCGGGAAAGGTGTGAGTCGGGGGCGTTGCCGCCCTGGTAGCGAAGCGAGGCAGGAGGTCGACAGCAGTGACGGTCGAGCCTTCTTGAGCCAGGGTGAAGGCCATTTCCCCTTTTCCACATCCGGCGTCCAGAAAACGGCGCGTGGCAAGCGGGGCCATCCAGGAGAGGAGAAACTTTCTGACCTGCCGACGACCAAGGACGAAGTTTTCTTCCCAATAGGTTTTGGGACACTCTGTTTCGATGCGGTCCCAGATCTTCCCGGCCAGCCCGCAGTAGATTCGAGTCAGGTGTTCTCGCCGACGGCTGCCCATGTTTCTACCCAGACTCGCCCAGGGAGCGCTCTTTCAGCGTCGGGCCGGAAAGACTTAAAGCAATCACTCAGGCAATTATATTCCCCCTTCCTTTTCCGGGTGCGATTTGCGGCCTCATTAGCCCTGTTCGTTGTGGCGTCGGCAGCTTGTGGGATCGAGGGCTCATCCCTGCAGTCGCAGCCGATTGCCTTCAATCATGCTCCCCATTCGGAGAAGGAGGGGTCCTGTCTTGTTTGTCACTCGGGCGCGGAAAAGGGGGCAAGGGCCGGTCTTCCTCCCCTGGAGCTCTGTGTTGCCTGCCACTACGCCATCATCCCGGACCATCCCGAGGTAAAGAAGGTTCTGGACCACTTTGAGAGGCAGCAGCCAATCCTGTGGCGGAAAGTGAACGTCATGCCCGCCACGTCAATGGTTCATTTCAAGCATAAGCCGCACTTTCGAGCGGGTATCGACTGTTCAAGATGTCACGGTGATGTTGCCTCGATGGCTGTTGCCGAGCAAGTCATCAACCTCGCCGACATGGGTTTATGCCTGGATTGTCACCGAGAGACGGGTGCCAGCATTGATTGCCTGACGTGTCACCATTAGGATACTCGGACAGGCTCCTAGCCCGAATTATGTCAAAGACGAAGGCGGAGGGTCTTTTGGAGCGAAGAGATTTTCTGAAAGCTTCTTCATTGGTTGCGGCAGTAAGCTTGCTCGACGCTTGTTCCAGAGAGGAGGTTCAATATATTGAGCAGGCCGTTACCGGTACGGACTCCCCCGGCGCGAGTGTTTGGAAACCGGGAGTTTGTCAGCAGTGCATGGCCGGGTGCGGAATTCGAGTGCGCACCGTCGACGGAAAGGCAAAGAAGATCGAAGGAAACGATCTCCATCCAGTCAATCGGGGAGGGCTCTGTGCTCTTGGCCAGTCGTCGCTTCAAGGCCTTTATAATCCGGACCGCGTCCGCACACCGCTGAAACGTGTGGGCAAGCGGGGGGATGGGCAGTTTGAGGAGATTGGCTGGGAAGAGGCTCTGGGAGAAACGGCGCAAGCTTTCGTCCAGGCCCAGCGCCAAGACCCCGCCAACTGTGCACTCCTGACCGGAACCTCCTCCAGCCTGGTGCGGGGCCTCCTCACTCGTCTGAGCCGGGCTCTGAAGGCGTCACCCGTTGTGATCTGTGAGGCTCTGGAGGCACAGGTGGAAAGGGAGGCGTCGAGAATCGTTTTCGGAATTGAGGATTTTCCTGTTTACGATCTCCCTCGCACAGATTATTTGCTCTCCATAGGCGCTCCCTTCCTGGATCGGTGGAGAAGCCCGGTACATTATGCTCGTGCTCTGGCAGAAATGCGGCGAGGACGGCCGGGTCGCCGTGGGAAACTTGTTCAGGCCGAGGCGCGTATGTCGATCACCGCAGCCACGGCGGACGAATGGCTCCCCCTTCTTCCGGGGATGGAAGGAATCTTTGCACGAGCGCTGGCAGGGGTGATCCTTCATGAGAGTCTTGCCACGCCGACTGCCATAAAGAAGTACGGCCAGTTGTTTGCTTCTCCACCCCCAGAGCTGACAGAAGCCGCGAAAATGTGCGACCTGCCTGAAGAGAAGATTCAGCGCGTTGCCCGGGAGCTTTGCGGAGCAGAGAATCGAGTGGTCATGGGTGGAGGTGCTGCAGCGGCGCACACGAACGGCCTCTTCAACATGGTAGCCCTTTTTGGTCTCAACTTGCTGCTGGATAACTTCGGTCGCGCGGGAGGTATTTTTTCGCCGCTCTCCTTCGACATGGATCGGAGCCTGAGACTCTCCGGGACAAACGCCTCCGGAAGGCGATTCGAAACGCTAGGTGAGTGGGCTCGACGTCTGCCCAGTACATCAGCAAGCCCAGGAGGGGTAGTCCTTGTCTGTGAGGCCGATCCCGTGTACGTGGCACCAGGAGGATGGAAACTGCCCGAGTTGTTTGACAGCATCCAGCACGTTACCGCCTTGAGTTCGTTCCTGGATGAGACGGCGCTACATGCCGATATTGTTTTTCCCATCTCCGCTGATCTGGAAAGGGTCGATGTCGTGGAACCCTCGATTTCTGTTGGAGTTCCAGTGCTGGGGTTGAACCGTCCTGTCGTAGAACCCACAGTGGACTCACGGCACCCAGGGGATATTGTGCTGGCGCTGACTACTGCTTTGGGTGAACCGGTCGCCTCCGCCTTTCCCTGGAAGAGCTGTTCGAATCTGGCAGAGACTCTCATCCAGGAAGAACTTGACCAGCTGCCAGTGGGCAAGGGAATCGATTTCCCAGCCAGTTACGAGGAGGCTCATTCCCGGGGTGGAATCTGGAGCATGGGTTCCCCCACGCAGGCGCCTGACGGGCCGCTAGAAAAGGCTCCCCCGCTGGAGTTGCCTGGCTTTGAGGGAGAGGCAGAAGAGTATCCCTTCCATCTGGTTCCATTTGAGTCGGTAAAGGTTGCCGATGGACGAGGTGCGAATCGGCCCTGGCTGCAAGCTCTTCCCGACCCTCTGTCGACGGTGATGTGGGGTAGTTGGGCGGAAATTTCTGTCAAGGATGCAGAGCAGCTGGGGGTTGCTACCGGTGACCAACTGCGCATTGAGTCGCCCAGGGCAGCCATCGAGGTTCCCGCCATCGTGAGCCCGGCAGTACGACCTGGCTTGATAGGAGTTCCATTAGGAAACGGACACCTGGATTTTGGTCGCTATGCGCGTCGACGCGGAGCCAGCCCGATGGACCTTTTGGGTGGCTTGAGTGTGAAAGGGACCAGTGCACCCGCCTGGGCGGCGACGCGGGTGCGACTGAAACGGATCGGGAAGGGGTCCGTTGCGCTTTTTGGTCCCGGCTTGCGAGTGCATGAAGAGACTGTACAGCGTGCTCGAGTACTTGAAAAAAGGAAAGGAAAACACCATGTCTAGATGGGGGATGGCCATTGATCTGGACCGCTGCACCGGTTGTGAAGCTTGCGTTGTGGCGTGTCATGCCGAGAACAATATCCGAATTGTCGAAAAGGAAGAAGCGATGAAAGGTCGAGCGATCCACTGGATTCGGGTGGAGCGCTACTACGAGGGTGAGTTCCCGAATGTCAAAGTTCGCTTTATGCCCATGCTTTGCCAGCAGTGTGACGAGGCACCCTGTGAACCCGTCTGCCCCGTCTATGCCACCTACCACACCGAGGAAGGCCTCAATGCGATGATTTACAATCGCTGTGTAGGAACTCGTTTTTGTGCCAACAACTGCCCCTACACAGTTCGCTTTTTCAACTGGCATGCCCCGGAGTGGCCGCAGCCTCTGGATCAGCAGTTGAACCCCGATGTCAGCACGCGGCCCGCTGGGGTCATGGAAAAGTGTACCTTTTGCATCCAGCGGATTCAGGATGCCCAGGATCAGGCCAAAGATGAAGCACGCCCGGTAAAGGACGGTGAAATCCAGCCGGCCTGTGCCCAGTCCTGTCCCACACAGGCGATTGTCTTTGGGGATCTGGACGATCCACAGAGCAGAGTCTCCCAGCTCGCGGGCAGCGGCCGAGCCTTCCGTGTGATGGAAGATTTAGGAACCAAACCCTCAGTCGTCTACCTCAAATCGGGTGACTAGTTGAAAACTCAATCCCGCCTGAACCAGGACCTGCTACGTCCCCTGACTGGGTTCCGGCCCGGCTTGTTGATAGGTGGCCTTCTGAGTGGGGTCCTGATGAGCTTGTTGTTCCTCTGTTGGGGATATCAGATCTTCAATGACATCGGAGTAGCTGGAATCAACCGGCCGGTCTTCTGGGGTTTTTACATCACCAATCTGGTGTTCTGGATTGGCATCAGCCATGCGGGAACGCTCATTTCCGCAATTCTTCGCGTCACTTCCGCTGAATGGCGGCGACCTTTGACTCGAAGTGCGGAAGCGATTACCGTCTTTGCGATCTCTATTGGCGGCCTGTTCCCCATCATTCACTTGGGACGACCCTGGCTTGTTTACTGGATTCTGCCCTATCCCAATAGTCGTCAGCTCTGGCCAAATTTTCGCTCCCCTCTCCTCTGGGACGTGGCGGCCATTACCACCTATATGATCGGCAGCAGCCTCTACCTCCTGCTGCCCCTGCTCCCTGATCTGGCCACGGTTCGTGACCATTCCAGGGGCTTGAAGCGACGTGTGTATAGTTTGCTGGCTCTAGGATGGAGAGGCACCGCCCAGCAGTGGTATTCCCTGGAGAAAGGGATTCAGGTCATGGCCGTGGTGATCATCCCGCTGGCGGTCTCCGTTCACACCGTCGTTTCCTGGGACTTTGCCATGACGATCACGCCGATGTGGCACAGTACAATTTTTGGTCCCTATTTTGTGGTGGGTGCCATCTACTCCGGCATCGGTATTCTGCTGGTCGCAATGGCGGTACTTCGCCGTGGCTTGAGGCTTCAACTCTACTTGACTGATCGGGTTTTTAACAACCTTGCCCTGTTGCTCCTGACGTTAACCTTGGCTTGGGGTTACTTCACTTTCGCAGAACACCTCACTCTCTGGTACGGCAATGAGGTCTCGGAAATGGTGATCTTCCGTAATCGGGTGTCCGGGCAATACTCCTTTCTCTTTTGGACAATGGTGTTTCTCAACTTCGTAATTCCCATTTCGGTGCTTCCGTTTAGATCCGGGCGAAAACCGCTGGCCACAGCTCTTGTCGGATTGGGAATTATGGTAGGCATGTGGCTGGAGAGGTTCTTGATCATCGTTCCCTCCCTGGGCAATCCACGACTCGCCTACACAGTGGGCCAGTACTCGCCCTCCTGGGTGGAATGGGGCATCCTGGCTGGTTCCTTCGGGATGTTTCTCTTTCTCTACTTTACGTTCGTTCAATTTGCGCCCATCGTTTCGATTTGGGAGGTTCGGGAAGGCTTGGGCAGACAGGGGAGTGCCGTGAGTCTGAGTGAGCAGGAGGCGCTGGAGCCTCTGGGAGAGGAGGCTTAAGTGGCAGCTGACACTCGCGTCTTTCACGCCGTGCTCGAAGACGAAAAAGGTCTACGGGCATCACTGGAGGAGCTGGTTGATTCCGGTTTCGACTCGTCTCACATCGAGATTTGCAGCAGCATCCCCCTTCATCAGGCCCAGTCACTACCCGGTGTTAGGGTCCGCTCCAGAGTCCCGCTCATTGCCGTCACAGGGGGATTTCTAGGGGGACTGGGGGCCTTTCTACTGGCCACTGTCACGGCCAAACTTTACCCTATCGTCACCGGCGGCATGCCGATTGTCGCTTTTCCTCCGGTGGGAATTATCACCTATGAGGGCGTGGCGCTGGGAGCCATACTCGCCACCGTGGCGGGCGTTTTGTTAGAAGGACGGCTTGTCCGGTTTGGTCACCGGTACAGCCCCCTGAACCAGCATGTGGCCGAGGGAAGGATCCTTCTCTCCGTTCGATGCGACGGCCAGACCTGCATCGAGAAAGCAAAAAAGATTGTTCCCCAGGCGCTCGTTTGGAGCGAAGAGTAAGAAACCCAATGCTATAATGGCCTAGGAGCCTGTCCGAGTAATCCGAATATCGACGGGGTGATTGTCTACGATAGTAGGCGATATGGGCAAGAAATTTCGAGAATGGAACGTAGAGCAGAGGTGGCTTTTACCGGCGTCGATTTTGGATTTCGTGGCGGAAGGACACCTGGCGCATTTCGTCCGGGATACGGTGAGAGGATCGCTGGATTTAAGTGAGATCCTGGGGGAATACGAAGAAGAGCGAGGCTACCCGCCTTATCATCCGGTGATGATGACAGCGTTGTTGCTGTATGGGTACTGCCGGGGAGTGTATTCGTCGCGCAGGCTGGCGAAAGGTTGCGAAGAGCGAGTGGACTTCATGGCAGTAACGGGGATGCAGAAGCCGGACTTTCGAACCATAAGTGATTTTCGCAAGCGGCACCTGAAGGCGTTATCGGCACTTTTCGGACAAGTGCTGGGATTGTGTCAGAAGGCGGGTTTGGTGAAGCTGGGGCATGTGGCCTTGGATGGGACGAAAGTGCGAGCCAATGCCAGTAAGCACAAGGCGATGAGCTATCGGCGGATGAAAGCAGCGGAGATCGATTATCAAGCGGTGGTGGAGGAGTGGTTTCGAGAGGCAGAGGCGATTGATGCAGCTGAGGATGAGGAGTATGGAGCGGATCGACGAGGGGATGAATTGCCGGAGTGGGTCAAGGATAAAAAGAAGCGGTTGGAGAAGATCCGAGAAGCGAAGGCAGCGTTAGAAGCAGAAGCTCGAGAGAAGGCAGTGGCTGAGGAGAAGAAAGAATGCAAACCCAAGTATCGAGGAGGTCGTAAAAGGAGGTATCCAAGAGGAGTGCCGAGAGCGCAGGCGCAGCAGAATTTTACCGACCCGGAGAGTCGGATTATGAAGACATCGGAAGGTTTTCAGCAGTGCTATAACGCACAAGCTGCTGTGGATGCCGACAGCCAAGTGATCGTGGCCCAAGGGCTGACGAATGCGGCCACGGATCGTCACCAACTCATCCCTCTGGTGGATGAAATACGACGCCAAACGGGCCGAGATCCCATGGAGATCTCAGCCGACACCGATTACTGCTGGGAAGAGCCTTTGGCAGAGTTGCAAAGGCGAAAGATTCGAGGATATGTTGCCACGGGCAAGGTCAAACACAGTGAAACGGCTCTCCAGCCGCGCATGAAGATCCGGAAGAACGCTGCCTTAGAACAGATGCATCAAAGATTGAAGCGAGCCGGGCGTCGCAGTCGCTACCGGTTACGCAAGCAGACGGTCGAGCCGGTCTTTGGCCAAATCAAATCCGCCCGGGGTTTCCGCCAATTTCTGCTGCGCAGCCTGGAAAAGGTGCAAACCGAGTGGAGTATGCTCTGCACCGCTCACAATCTCTTGAAGTTGGCAACGGCAAACCGCTAAGAGTTGCCCGGGGTGAGTTCAGGCTCAGACACAAGGAGTCGGAAGTAGGAGCGTTAATCGCTAATAACCCGAAAACCGTTACTCGGACAGGCTCCTGGCCCGTATTTCTCACACCGGGTCGTGTCGAGACACTCGTGTCAAACGCCGGAAGGGCCAGCTGGACAAGGCGCTGCGAGTGTGGGAGGCACCTCAGGTGCCGAATTGCTGGGAAGCTTACCCCTTCGGAGCCTGAGGCTCCTCCCACATTCGAGGAGGCTGAGGGAGCACAACGCAGTCCAGACGGACCGTTTCTTCACTTCGCTCAGGTGAAGGCGACGGCGGTGCAGTAGACGTGGTGTGAGAAATGCGGGCTAGCAGACATGCTGGTTGATTCTTGTTTGTGGGGAGTGAGGAAACGATGAAATATTCTGTAATTGCGTTGCTCTCTGGTGCCGTTTTCGTCATCGGCCTGCTGGCCCAGTCTGATTGGGAGGTTCCCGAAGAAGCTCGCCAGCGAGAGAACACTCAGTCGGCGACCGAAGAATCCGTTGCTGCGGGGAAGGCCTTGTACGAAAAACACTGTCAGTCCTGCCATGGAGTGCAGGGTGGGGGCGATGGCCCGATTGCCAGGATGCTGGATGAGAAGCCATCAGCGCTCAATGATTCTGAGCATATGGACAAGATGACCGACGGAGAACTGCACTGGAAGATTTCCACAGGAAAGTCTCCTATGCCAGGGCTGGAGAAAAAGACTTCCGAGGAAGAACGATGGCACGTCGTGAACTACGTTCGAAGCCTTTCCAAGTAGTGGGAGTCTGACCCCGAAAATTTCCGCCCAAAGGGTTGGGGCGGGACGGGCCCATCTCTTTGTTGCTCCTCCTCGCCGATGTCTCGACATCGACTCGTCGTCGCGCCTCGATCTGGTCTCCCTCGCGCTCCCAACAAACGTCATCGTATTTATGAAAGTGAGTACTGAGTGCGGCGAATGAGAGGCCGGTCCCAATGAGAGCAGCCTTATTGGAAAAATTTGGGCAACCTCTCGTTGTTCGAGAGACACCCGAGCCAGTACCCGGTCCGGGACAGGTAGTCATTCAGGTTGAGGCCTGTGGAGTCTGTCATTCCGATCTCCACATCGCCCGCGGAGAGTGGGAGCATTTCAAGAGTTTCATGTCCTTACCCGTGATCCCGGGCCACGAGGTGGCAGGAAGGATCGTCCGCATCGGCCCAGAGGTCAGCGGGTTGCGGGAGGGAGATGCGGTTGGAGTACCCTGGTTCCATCATACCTGCGGGCAGTGCGAATACTGCAGGCGAGAGTTAGAAGTCTATTGCGAAGCTCCCGCCATCACCGGAGTTACCGTCAATGGGGGCCTGGCAGAATATCTGTTGGCCTGGGCCAGCCATGTGATCCCCATCCCCAGCGGGTTGTCCTGGAGTCAGGCCGCTCCCCTGTTTTGCGCAGGTGCCACGGTCTACAGTGCGCTCCGAAAAGTAAAACTGGATCCATCCACCCGCCTGGGGGTGTGGGTGGACTCGGACACCTGGCCGTCCAACTGGGGAGACTCAAGGGAGCACAGGTGACAGCCGTCGACCTGGCTCCTGACAGGCTTCAACTCGCAAGTGAACTGGGAGCTGACGTTGTGACCTCTGCGAGCTGTTAGCGATCACGAGGATCTGAACTTTTCTGAACACACGCCGGGTGGCGAACCTCGATCAACGGGTTTTTCCATGGGGTGCCCCTCCTTGGGCTTGTGATGGGCGCGTGGTTTGCGTTCGAGATACTGAGCGTAACCGTGGGGGAGCGGATACTGAAGCAACTCTTCGACAATGGGGAGGAAGTAGTAAAGGGAGCGAATGGGAGAAAGTCGAGGAAGCGCTGGGTCTCGGAAAAGACGGCGGCTGGTCGCCACCAGGAAGGCATCCTGGACGGTGGCCAGAGGGATAGCGCGGTCATAGAAGTGAGCGGCGAGTCGCCGATCCGGCGGGCGTGCTCGAGTGGGCGTATGGGGAAGTTCGAGATAATCCGCCAAGAGGGTCTGGATATGAGCGCGACGCTGGACGGGAGTGCTCATCTTGTTTTCTTGCGACGGGCGGCCGCTTCCTGCTCGCTTTCCCGCACGCGGTAGCTTTGCCCCTCCATCACAGTGACGTCAGCATGGTGGGTGAGACGGTCCAGAAGCGCAATCAAGCAGCCGGATTGGGGAAAGACGCTATTCCACTCCTTAAAGGCTTTGTTGGAGGTCAGCACGAGCGACCGGCACTCATAGCGCCGGTTGACGATTTCATGGAGCAGGTCGGCGGCCTCACTGTCGTAGGTGAGACAGCCGACTTCATCGAGGTAGAGCACCTGCGGGCGCGCGTATTTTTTCAGCTTGCGGCGCTGCAGTTCCGGCGCCTCCGATTGCAGGTCGTCGAGAATCTCCGAGGCGGTTCGAAAGAGCACAGAGTAGCCGGCCAGGACGGACTGGTAAGCCAGATTCTTGATGATCATGGTTTTTCCCAGGCCGTTGGTACCCAGTAAGACGAGGTTGCGGCCTTCCTGGATAAAGTCCAGGGTAAAGGCGCGCTCAATGGCTTCCCGGTCGATCCGGGTCGGCCAGTTCCAGTCAAAGTCATCCATCGGCTTGAAGCGGCCGATCTTGGCCAGGCGCAGACGCCGCTTGAGACTGCGTTGGGCTCGCTCCTCATGCTCCCGACGAGCCAGTTCCTCCAAGATCTGACGGGGGGACCAGCGCCCCTTGGTGGCGCGGGCCAGAAAATCCCCCAGCTCACCGGCGAGCGTCACCAGACCGGTCTTGTGCAAAAGCTGCATCAGATCAGGATTCGTCGTCATCGGAAGCCAGTTCGTCATAGGTCTCCGGGTTATGGGATTGGACATAGAGGTCCTCCAGTTCGGGACGCTGGCGCAACTCAATGGGTAGAGGCGCCTTTCGCCCCTGAGCGCGCTGGCGCCGGCCCAGCAGAAAGGCCACCGAGGCGGCGCGCGGGGTGCCCCGTTGCAGGGCTTCACGCACCGCCGCCTGCAGCTCTTCGGCCCCATAGAGATCCAAGAGTTCCACCAGCTTGGCCGTCTGGCGGCCGGTGGGCTCTCCGCGCTGAAAGGCCTCGTCCAGCAAGGTTTCCGTTTCCGGAACGGCGGCCAGCAGTCGGCCACTGGGGGTGGCCCCCAGCGCCTGGCGTTTTTCCGCCAGCAGCGCTTCCTGGTGAGCCGGATCGGTGCGGACGTCGTGGCGGTCATAGGAGCGGAGATGGCGGGCGATCTCGGTGCTTCCGTCCAAAATGCGCACCGTCTGCTCGGAGGCCACCAGTGTCAGGGGCCGGCCCACGGCCGAAGGCGGGATCGAATAGTCGTTTAAATCAAAACGGATGTAGATGGTTTTGCGGGAGCGGACCGGCAGAACCAGATCGGTTTCCAGGCGATGAGCCGGCAAGGGAAGAAGGAAGGCTTTTTCTTCCTCCCACACTTCCTCGACGGTGCGCCCATCGCCGCCGGGCCAGGACCGACGATGCGCTACCTGGTCGCGCCAGAGGAGCGCTTGACGGTTGAAGTCTGAGAGCGTGCTAAAGGGGCGGGCGGCGAAGAAGGAATGGCGCACATAGGAGATGGCTCTTTCGACGCGCCCTTTCTCGGAAGCCCGGTAGGGGTGGCAGGGGCGTGGCGCAAAGTGATAATGGGCGGCCAGCTCCAACCGGCGCGGATGAAAGTGAACAGCCTCGCCCCGACGTTCCAACACGACGCTTTTGGTGTTGTCGTACAGGATGGTGCGTGGACAACCGATGTCTTCGAAGGCGTGGATGTGAGCGCGCAGGAAGTTTTCCATTTGCTGGTCAAAACAAAACTCCAGAAACAGCGCCCGCGAATAGGAGGGGGTGAACACAAAGCAGGACAGGATGCGCTCGGCACGGCCCACCCGGACTTTACCGAAGTGCGCCCAGTCGGCTTGACCCGCCTCCCCCGGGAAGGTCCGCAGACGCAGGAAGGCCTCCCGAGGGGTGGGGCGCAGCGTGGCCACCACGCGCCGCAACTGCACGACCGAGCCCGTGTAGCCCCGGGCGCGCAGCATCTCGAACAGACGCGTGACACGAAGCCGAGGGTAGCGCTCCAGGGTCTCTCGGATAAAGGGAAGGTAGGGATCGGTCAGACGGGGCCGTTCCATCTTCTGGCGATTGAAGCGATCGGTCTGGAGAGCCTGGCGCACGGTCTCCCAGTGAAGCCCCAAGTGATCAGCAATGGTCCCGATCTTCCAATGTTCGGCATGGAAAAGATGGCGGATTCGGGCGAGCAGTTCTCGATCGATCATGCTTCACCCTCCTTCCCGAAACAGATGGATCCAGTGGCCGGACCGACCACACACGACACAGCGAACCCGAAAACGGCGGGGACGCTCCCCATGGGATGGGACATGGCGCTCCTTTCGAGGCTCCCCCTCCTTTCCCGGCAGGGAGAACTGGAGGGAGGCTACGGCAGCCATGCTGACGAAGATGCGATCCTCGCGTCTACCTTGATCCGTCACGCGCTCCGGCCGCCGCCGATACGCGCGCTGACGGTCTCGATGATCCAGTCGCCCCCCGGGGGACTGTTGATGCCGCCGATTGGCTTCCCGGCACTGCTGGCGGCGCGCTTGTTGCCGACAGCGCACACTGCAATAGCGATGGCCTCGGCCGCAACGGCGACAGATCCAAAACAGTGCACCGCAGCCTGCAGCGCGGCACGAGCGGAGGCGGAAAACAACCAGCGGATCGGCCATAGTCCAGTCCCGGCGGAACTGGACAACAGCCCAGGATCATGACAGGCTACAATGAAGTCTGCGGTGGTTCTCCACTTGTAACGGGGTTGCCACAACCGGACCTCGGTTCTCGGTCAAAGGGTCGAGGTCCTTTCCACCTTTGGCCCCCAGACACTACACCAACTGTTCGGGAAAAAATGGCCCCGCGCTTTTCAAGCGCGGATGATGAAACGCGCACCTGCGGTGCGGATGATGTTGAGTTAACTACCGGCGGGTGTCCAAAAAACTACGGTTCTCAGTGAGCATTAACAGTTGACAGCGTCGCCGCACGGTTTGAACCCATTTCCTCCTCAGGAAAACCTCATCGAACCCCTGTCGAAGCCGATCTTCCACTGACGCCCGCTGCGCTCGACGAGCCCCCTCTTCCTCCCCTGCCCGAGCCGGTCGTGAAGGATGAGCGGGCCGTTGAGCCTGCGCCTCTCGCGGTACCGTCTCCTGCGCCGCTGATGGAGGACGAGGAGTGCGACAAGCTGAGACTGAAGCTCCTCAACCGTACCGAGACCGCGAAGGAATCGGGCTCCTTGCGAAAGGCATTCCTGAAGATGTCCGGCGGGTAGCGGAATCCACGCAGGATTCCGCTCCGGGACACAGTCCCGGCCCTGTCCCGTCACGGAGTGACGGGACTACGCCCCCACCTCTCTCATTTTGTCCAGGATCTCTTCCGAAACGTGGAGCGCAGTGAACAACGAGAACCTGGAACTTGGAACTGAAACTCAAACCTTCGTCTTCTGACGAACCTTTTTCCCCAGTTCTTCAATGCGGCGCATGCACTGCTGGCGGGCATCCTCCAAGGCCTGAAGGTCTGCATCCTTGCTTTGAAGGCAATCCAATACCACTCCTTCCGCCGCAATGAATTCTTCGCATGCATGGGCGACGGCGGCGGTAATGGTCTCCGGGATGGTCGTGACGCCGTTGCCATCCCCGTGAAGCAAATCACCGGGATAAATGGTCATGCCGCCCACATGAACCGGGATATTCACGTCAAGGAAATGGCAGTAGCCATGGGCACAGATGGACTGGCTCGTAAAGACGGGGAATCCCAAGGCTTTTACCTGTTCGAGGTCGCGCCCGGCGCCGCTTGTAATCAACCCCACGCATCCAAATCTCTGATAGCTGGAGCACATCACTTCACCAAAGGTGGCGGCGGCCGGAGGATTATCCAAATCCTGGAACACCACCACGTGCGGCTCCGGGATCTCCTTCATGGCTTCCATCTGCGCTTCGAAGCCCTGATAAGCCTGGCCAGCGCGTGGGGGCGAGGCAGATCGAAAGGTTGCCGTGCAGGAATAACCCACCATGGGGGGAAATTCAGGAAAATCAGCCCGAATGCGGCCATCCATGTAGCCCCTGTTCCGTGGCCGAACATCGAACAATTCGATCACGTTGCAAATGGTTGGAGTGTCGAACTTGCCCAGCAGGGCCAGCTCATCAGAGGTCAAAGCGGATTTCTTACCCATGGGATGCCCTCACAAGTTTCAAGAACCATTTCAAGAATCAAGAACCATCTCAAGAATCGCGTTTGCAGCCGACAATCGTAACCCGCCCGGTCCCCCAAGTAAACCCTGACACGGCCCAATAGACCGCTGCACTTACTACAAGAATTTCTGCCCTATTCCGTTGCATAAATACGAATAAGGGGTTAATGGACTATGACCTGGAAAAGACAGTTTATGCAGAATACTTGGTCGGGAACAAGGCGGCGATGAGGATGCGGTCGGCGGGTGGGGGTGTGGACAGCGAGACCCAGATTCCCGCTGCGCCTGATGCAGCAATAGCCCAGACAAAAGGGTCGAAGCCAAGCAGGATAGGCAGTCGCAGGCCAGAGGTTACACTACCCATTCCAAGAAGGGTCAGAATCTGTTGGGCACTGTAAAGGAGCAGCACTGTCCCGGTGCCGGCCAACATGGCTGCGATTGCACCCTGTGCAGTGGCACGCCGCCAGAACAAACCCATGGTCACCGGCAAGAGAAAGGCCGCCGACAGACCCGACGCGGCGAAGATGACGATGTACTGCAGCAATTCCGGAGGTCGAAGCGCCAGTACCACTACCACACCGCCAACGATCGTTGTCGATGCGTAGGAGATGCGCCGCATCACTGGTTCCGAAGCCTTTGGGTTGAGAACCCGCTGGTATATATCCCGCACGCAGCTGGAACTGACAAGCAGTAGGAATGAGTCCACCGACGACATGATGGCAGCATAAGGTGCGGCAATGAGCACACCCGCAAGAAGTGGCGGGGCGATGTGAACGACCATAAGAGGCATTGCCTGGTCAGAGCCTTCGAGAGGGGGCAGAATTCCACGCGCGATGGTGAAAATAAGGAGCATCGGAATGTAAATTACCGTGAAGTGGAGGCAGACCAGGAATAGCGCACGGGACAGTGAGCGCGAATCCCGAAAGGCGATCAGCCGCACCATGGTGCTCGGCTGGCTCATGCCGGCAAGTGTCCACATGGAGTAGAAGGAAATTGCCAGACCCAAGGGCAGAAAAGGTTCGCCCTCCACTTCGGGTCCGGGCAGATAGACCAGCATGGGGTCTTACTCGAACAGGGCGGTGGTTACACTTCCCAGGCCGCCGCTGGCATTCAGGGCGAGCGGCAGCATGAGAACGATTCCCGCACCCATGACCAGACCCTGCATGACATCGGTCCAGACGACCGCCCGGAAGCCGCCGAAGCTGGTGTAGAAGACGACCGACACGGCAAAGATCAGCAGTCCCACTTCATACGGAATGTTGAACAGCGTCTGCATGATCAACCTGCCTGCCTTGAACTGGGCAATCATGAACGCAGATTGAAAAATGATGATCACAACGCCGGCCATCACACCCAGTGCGACGCTTTGAGTATCGGTCGCGCAGCAGATCCGGGATGGTGATGGAACCGAGTCGACGGGCTACCTGGTTGAGGCGTTTGCCGAAGAATCCCATCGTCATCAAAGGCAATACGATGTATCCAGACACAAAAAGAGCCAACACCCAGCCGTACCTGTAAATCAACGATGGGAAGCCCATGAAACTCCCGGCACTGGCGTGGGTGGCTGCAAAAGAGAAGGCAAGCGTCCAGGGTCCGAGCTCGCGTCCGGATAGAAAATACTCCCGAAGGAAGTTACCGCGCTTCTGAAACCGATGGGCTAACACGGCCAGCACCAACACCCCGAAGAGGTAACCCGTAAAGGCAAAGACGGTGCTGAAGTTGACCGGGCTGCTGTCAGCCGTCATCCTCCACCTCCTGGGCCCGATCGGATCCTAGATCATGTTCCCAGGACGAATCCTCGGCGTGCCTCCCTGTCGGTCTTCATGGCCAGATAGCGCTGTACCATGGTCTGGTCAGTGCATACGATTTGAAGGAACTGAAACTGGTAGACAAAAATAATGACCCACACAGTCTTTTCATTCAGATTCAGGCCGGTGCTGCCGACCGAGAACTTGCCGTCCGCATAGGCCTCGGTGAAGATCTGGCTCAATCCACCGTGCAGATGCTGCGCGATGATCGGCATGCAAATGACTCCTCCGGCGATGAGAGCCAATCCCTGAAGAAAATCGGTGTATATTACCGCCTGCAGACCTTCGGCGATGGTGTAGACCGCCACCAGAATCCCGAGGATGCAGATGACATAGGGCAGATCCAGGCCGCTCATCCGTTGAAAAGGGAGGCTCACGGCATAGAGAATGATCCCGATTCGAAACATGTGATAAAAGAGAAACGCCACCGCGCCGTAGACTCGAGCCCAGGTACCGAAACGCCTTTCCAGGTATTCGTAAGCTGAGCGGACATGTCCGCGGCGAAAAAAGGGCATGAAGACGAAATACCCAACGGCTGCGGGAACGAAGTAGAGAGCTTGGGCTGGCATGAACCGCCAGTCGTCATTGAAGGTAAAGCCCGGGATTGCCAGAAAGGTCATCGAGCTGATGATGGTTGCCATCATGGAGAAGCCGACTACCCACCCCGGCATGCTGCGGTCGGCGAGAAAGTAGGCTTCTGAGGAACGCGTCCTGCGCGCGCAGTAAACGCCGATGGCGACCATGACGCCCAGATTGAGAGCGATGACCACCAGATCCTGCCACCGCGCCAGATGTCCCTCGGACATTTAGAATGATTTCCTGAAGTAAATAAGAAGTTGCTTTCCGGAGGCTGACCTGAAACTTGACCTACCGGGTGACTAGAAAACTTTCCCTGGCCAGCAAGTTTCCGGCTGAATGATCCGGCGCTGCCGGTGGCGGAACTAGCCTGCATTTCTCATCACCTCTCGTCACGAAGCGGTGGAAGGGCCGGCCTGACAAGGCGCGCGACCGAGGCCCCCGCAGGCGTACTCGTGCAGTACGTCGAGGAGACCGAGGGAGCGCAACGCAGGGTGTCACATCAACAATCACATCTTTCAATATTGTTCTTTCTTTTTTTGACCCGCAATTCCGAGATTACATAATTTAAACTCCACTCTGATACAGAACAGATTTAACTTCCGAGAATAATCTCCCATAAAATGCTGCACCCGGGCAAACCGGATTGGGGAAGTAGCAGCCCCAATCAGGTCGGCTTCACTGCCGGAGGCGGTTCGTGGATGAGATTGATCTAAGGTTGGAGAGTTGATCCGGCATTCCTCATATCAACTCCGGACATGAGTTCACCTGATCTAAATCGTGATGAATGATCGAAACCTATCACTACCAGAACATTGGAGCAAGGGTTTTTCCACCACATTTTGGCTGAGCAGTACCTCTGATCCCTTTGTAATTAGGATGCTTTTGTCAAAACCCGATCACTTGAGACACCTCTCCAGCCTCTCGACCAGAAAACACTGGGCCCTAAGCCGTACTCCATCTCAATCGATCAATCCGAGACAACAGCTCGGCCCATATATCCTTGCTTACCGCTACCTCCGCCATCTGAAACGTGACGATCCGGCTATGGCGGATCACCTTCGCTCCGATCTTGATCAGTTTGGTCAACAGGCTGCGAAGGGACCAATGTTTGATTTTTCTGGGAAGGACCAGCCGCCGTAGAAAATTGCCCAGGTTGCAGGCCAAGACAAACAGAGCCAACCTCACCTGATTCGGGACAAAGCGCTGGCAGGACAGGCGAGTCCAGTGCAACGCATACTTGCCTTCCTTGATCCACTGCTCGGCTGTGCCACGACCGTTATAGAAGTGAACCACCCCTGAGGCTTGTGCGCTCATATTGGTGACGATGAAACCCACCCTCGGAAAGAGTTCTCCGCGATGCCACTCGACCTTGGCAATCACCCGGCGAGGCCGGTCCCAACTGGCGGCTTGATATTGGAAATCGGCAAACCAAACGATAGGCTTTCGGGGCGGACGGCCCACAGGCCGGGTAAGCAGGTGTTCAATCTTCGCCTGAAGCACCTCGTTGGCAGGAAGCCGGATGGTATACAAAAAGCCCTTCTCCTCCAAGTATTCATAAACGTCCGGCTTGGCAAAGGCAGCATCCCCACGAAAGTATTTGCGGACTGTTTTCTTCTCGTAGCGAGCCACGATTGGTTCCAGCATCTCCTTCCAACCATCCGCGCTGTGAACATTGCCGGGCCGAAGCATTGCACCTTCGCAATCTCCGAACTGGTTGAAACAAAACAGGGGATGGTAGCAAGTACATCGGAAATGGCCGTTGTAGGCAGAGGCTTCCTGCTCGCCATGGACAGGACTGGCTGAGCTGTCCATATCCAGAATGATGCGTCGATGAGTTGTTTTCTCCAGCGCTCTTTCTACCCATCGGCCATTAACTCCCGAAAGGGCTTTGAGGTTCCCCTGGACGGACAGCATCTCGGTCTCAAATCGACCCATGGTGTTGGCGCTGGCGGCCTTCTTCTTGTCCATCTTCTTCCCGGTGATCCTCCGCATAGTCGGATCCACCGATAGACGATGGGCATCGTTGACATCTTCATAGCCAGCCAGTCGACTGTATACCGATTGGCGCAGCAACGACGCCAGGTCGTGCTGGATGTTACGCCCTGTCCGCGAATCGCGAAAAACGGAGGGAACACTATCGAATAACACCAACGCTTCGTCCAAATCACGATAGGCGAGAAGCCCAGCATCCGAGGTGACCTTAGCCCCATGAAATTCAAGCCTCAAACTGCCATCAAAACCGGCCTTCAAACCTTCACCCTTTGAGTCAGCCATTTCTTGCTCCCTTTATGCTCTATATCTACTTTAATTATAGTAGTTTACATCGATTAAGGCAAGCAATTTTGGTGTCCTATATGGTGAATGGGGGTTGATAGGTTTGGGTCATTCACCACGAGCCAGGTGAACTCATTCGTCGAAGTGGACATGGGGGGACAGGGTCAATGAAACACGTGTTACTCAAAGTACAAATCGTTTTCCTCACCACCTTCACACTCCTTGCAACATCGGCGGCGGCGGCCAATTTGCTTAAAAACCCTGATTTTGATCTTGACCCAACCAATCCGGCGAACGGCTGGACCGCAGTGGGTAACGGGACCCTTAGCCACAACGTCAACAAGGGGGATCTGGCTCCGCCGTCGGCGCGGTGCGACAATACGGAGGTCCAGTCGCTGACCCTCCAGCAGTGCGTCGGTATCGTGGGGGGGACACCTTACGACTTCTCTGCCCGCTCCTTCACGCACCTGAGCACCGGTGAGGGAGTATCAACCAACTCCGTGTCGGTCTCCTTCTTCAGCAGCTCAGACTGCACAGATGATTTCCTTTCCAACGTGCCGACGGATACAGGCTCGTTCCCTAACTGGGCCCTACGCGAAGCGAAGGGTGTGTTGGCCCCGGCCAACGCGAACAGCGCCCGCATCGAGCTTAATGCAGAGGCCACCGGGGCGGGTACGATCATGAACATCTCCTGGGACAACGTCATCCTGGATGGGTTATCCCCCCCGGGCCTGGAGTCTTCGGATCAGCTCTACTTCGCTCACTTTGGAAACGGCCAGGGGTTCACGTCAGATACAGTACTGACCAACCCCTCGCCGACTAGGACCGCGGCGGGAACAGTCTCCTATTCGGACGACGACGGTAATCCTCTGCCTGTGGGGTTTGCTAGTGCAGGAGATGGTATTGTTCCTCTTGCCATCGCCAGCAGCGTCAACTTCTCCATACCTCCACTGGGTGCCCCTTACCATCGCCACCGACGGCCAGGGAGAGGTGAAGGCTGGTGCTGTCGTTGTGACTTCCGATAACCCCCTGGGAGGGGTCATTCGGTTCAGCATTCCTGGGATCGGAATCGCTGGAGTTGGAGCAAGCCAGCCACTGAGCGAATTCATCATACCCGTAAGAAGGAAAGCAGGAGGCATCAACACCGGCGTCGCGATTTACAATACTGAGAGCACGCCGGTTCAGATCGCTCTGAAACTACACGAGGCACTTGGCCAGATCACGCCAACAGGCTTAGAAGCCCTCCAGGACGGCGAGCCGATTGCCACCACAAGCATCGAGGACTTCCCGGCAGGTGGACATGTGGCCAAGTTCATCAACGAGCTTTTCCCGGACACTGATACCAACAACTTTGAGGGCACCCTGGTTGTCCAAGTCACGGGCGGGAAAGTTGCTGCCACGGCCTTGGAACTCGGAACCCAGCCTGGAGAGTTCACTACGTTGCCGGTAACAGCATTGCAGGACTAAGGGAAGACCCCCATCTCCCACTCCACTCCCACAACACAGTGAAAATGAAATCGCGGAGCCGAAAAGGAAGCGGTTCCTTGGTGTCCGCCTCCACAGGGTGTACGAGGACGTGGAGATTCTTTTCAGATGCCAATTTCTGGCGTGGGTCCACTCCCGGGACTCTGGAGCGACTCACAAAATTCTTAAAAGTGTCTGGAAAGAGTTCGCGAGGTTCAAGCGAGAGAAACTGCGATGGCAAACCAGTGGGAGACAAATGGGAGACATGGACTTACGAAGGTTAGTAGTGATGGCCTGAAATCTCTGTAACCAATTGAAAACAATGGAGCCGGCGATAGGAATCGAACCTACAACCTACGCATTACGAATGCGTCGCTCTACCGTTGAGCTACGCCGGCTTGTGGAAGGGTAAGTGATGAACATACTATAAGTGACCACCTTTCAGATCGGGATAGTTGTCTTCCAGGTATTCGGCTGTCGATGGCGACGCCTTTCTTCATCATCCGCATCCCATCTTGCGGTTGAATGCGGGCATCACCTCGCGGGCAAACAGCTCCAGACAGCGCAGCGAGCTCTTCCTATCGTCCCAGTCATGCGCCGTAAAAATCAAAGTTCCGAATTCTCCTGTCTCCTCCGTCATTGTCAGCAGTTCCTGCACCACCTGGTCCGGGTCTCCAGCTATGACCTGGCCGTCCTTCATGAAGTAGTCCATATTGCATTCACTGTCGGGCATCTCCAGGTCGCGTTTAAAGAGATCGCGCCCGTCAGGATGATAGATCCCGGTCAACTCGGCGAGGTAGTTGAGGCATTTTCCCATGGAACCGTGGCGTGCCCGTTCTCGTGCTTCCTTGGTGGTGTCGGCAACGAAGATGTTGCGAGAAACACGCCAGTCACTGCGCCGGGGTTCCCGGCCCGCTTCCAGAGCGGCTTTCTCATAGGTCTCCCAGACATTGGCCACCACGTTGCCTGCCAGCATGTGATGGGCTATGGGTAAAAAGCCCCGAGCCCCGGCCGTCTTCATGGTTCCGGAGTCCCGGCTCATAGCCGGTGCCGCAATGGGAGGGGAGGGCTTCTGCAGGGGCTTGGGAATGTGGCCCAGTCCCATCTTCTCATTCAGGTGCTCACTGAGCCGGATCTGCCAGAATTTGCCCTGAATCTCCCAGGGTGGGTCGGTAGTCCATAGGTGAAGAATCATGTCCACGGCTTCCGCCACCATCGCATTGCTTTCCTTTGGCTCGATGCCGAAGAGCTCTATATCGGAGATTACCGCTCCCGGACCGAAGCAAAGGTTGAGCCGCCCATGCGAAAGGTGGTCCAGAAAAGCCAGCCGGCCGGCCACATGAGCGGGATGGTGATACTGAAGGCAGACGGGTGCCGGACCCAATCGCATATTCTTCGTCATCGCCAACGCCTGGGCAATGAAGATCTCAGGCATGATGATGTTCTCAAAAAATCGAGGAGTGATGCTCGCCAATCCAAAACTCGCTAAAACCCAGCTCCTCGGCCCGCACGACGAGTTGCAGATCCTCTTCGATGCACTTCTCAAGCGATTTCTTCCCGTCGTGAACCGGCATGAGAAAGATGCCGTAGCGTATTGGGTTGCCACCTTGTGACATGGGTTCAGATCCTTTCCTGGAAAAGTGAAAAACCAGCCGGCTCGAGTGAAGGAGTATGTCAGAGGTTGCCCCTGCCCGGCAACCGAGCGGTGAAACGAAGACGCATCGCAGTGGGAGAGGTCCTGGTCTACCTGTTATTTCTTGTCTTCTTCGTCGGCCTGTTTTCCCTCCGCGTCATGAATCGCCTGCTTGAAGCCTGCCACCTTGGCCTTGCCGCCCATCTCCTCCGCTTTTTCGATCATCCCCTTTTTCTGATAGGCCATGGAAAGACTGGTGAAAGCCATGGGATTGGAAGGATCCGCTTCTTTGAACAGCTCGCCGTACCGGATGGCATTGTCGTAGTCTCCCTTGTGGTAGTAACACATGGCGAGAGCGTGTAAGGCGTCAGCAAATTTCGGGTCTTCTTCCACTGCCTTGCCAAGCTCCTCAATTGCCCCGTCCAACTGATCCTCCGCAAACAGTTCCATTCCCTTTTCGTAGTGCTCTTCTCGCGACATGGGTTTCTCCTAGAGGAAGCGGCTTCTACTTCCACTTCCACTTCCACTTCCATTTGCACATGTGATCACTGACCAATGATCAGTGACCAATGACGTACGACGTGTGACCATTTTCACTTCCACTCCCACAACCCATGGAAGTGGAAGTGATAGACTATATTGGATTTCCTTCTGTATCGTAAACTGCAACCTTTCCGAACTGTTCCAGTGCCTTCTCCACGCGGGTGCGATCTCCCACTACCGTGATCAGTACTCGCTGCGAATCGAGAAAGCGCTGGGACATCTCGAGAACGCCCTCCGCTTTGACTGAGCGCACAGCAGGAAGGAAAGTTTCGTAGTAATCCTCAGGCAGCTGATACAAGCGGCGAATCAGCTCCATTTCTGCCACCGAGGCCGCCCTCTCGGTCTGGCGCAGGAACGCACCGGTCAGTTCGTTTTGGCAGCGACTCAGCTCTTCCCCGGTGGGCGGCCCTGCCTGCATTCCGTCGAGCTCGCTGAGAAATTCCTGAATCGACTCTGACGTCACGTCTGCTTTGACGTTGGCTCCAAGCAGGAAGATTCCGTCATGACGATAGGTTTTCATACGGCTGTAGGCTCCGTAGGTATATCCCTTCGTCTCGCGAAGATTCAAAAAGAGGCGAGCGCTGGCTCCGCCTCCCAGGATCTGATTGACTACCTTCAGAGGCACCGCCTCTGGATGGGTTCTGGGTACAGCCCGCGCAGCGACCACGATCTTCGACTGAACCGAGTGGGGTCGATGCACCAGGGAAATGCAGCCTCCGTCAATCGGCTGCAGGGGAGGGTACTCGACGGGCGAGGCATTCTGCCGGCTCCATTCCCCGAAAAAACGGTCGGTCAATTGGGTTGCCTGCTTCAGACTTACGGGCCCGGCGAAGATCAGGAGCCCCTCGCCGGGATGGAAATGGGAACGATAAATCTCCTCCGCGGCGTCTCGCCGGGTGCTCTCCAGATGCTCGAGAGGGATGCTTACTTTGGCGTAGGGATGGCCCGGATAGAGCGAATGAAAGATACGTTCCCCGGCTAGAAAATCGGGCTGCGAACGCTGGGCCGCCAGAGCGCTTCTCCAGCGCACCTTTAATCGATCGAGTTCCTGCGGAGGAAAGCTCGGATGGCAAACCATGTCGGAGAAAAGCTCCACGGCAGGTTCCAGGTAGTTTTCCAGAACCTCCAAGGAGAGCAGGACATGCTCCATCGAGATGTCGCTCTCGTAGTGAATGGCCCACTGGTCCATCTGCTCGGCAATCTCACGGGAAGAATGCTGCTCGGTTCCCTCCTTGATCATCTCCACAGCCAGCTCGAGTAGTGCCAGGTTCTGGTCCGGGTTGTGTACACGGCCTACGGGCAGGGCAAGTTTCACGGAGACTTTGGGAAGGTGGTTGTCCTGAATGACCAGTACCTCGAGCCCGTTGGCGAGTCGCTGCTCCGAGATCTCCGGGTAGGAAATGTTCCGGGCAGGCTCGGGAAGGGGCACTCTGGATGTCATTGATTTACGGTGGGCTGCTGTTGAGAAGTGGGCTCGACAAGAATCAAAGTACGATTCCTGGAAAGAAAGGTCCTGGCTGCCGCCTGGAGAATCTCCTCGGTGCTGACCGAGAAGAACCGCTCCCATTCCTGATTGATCAGGTGAGGATCACCAAAGAAGACGGTGTAGCTTGCCAGCTGCTCTCCGATGCTTGCAACTGTGGAAAGGCGGTGAACGAAAGAGAAGGCGACCTGATTCTTTGCCTTTTCCAGCTCTCGCTCCGAGATGGGTTGTTCCTGAACTTTTGTCAGTTCCTCCTCCACGACTCGGAGCACCTTGTCGGCGTCGACGCCATCCTGCAGCTGAAACCAGCAATCGAAGAGTTGAGGGCCTTTGTATTCATTGGGACCGGTAGAGAAGCTGGTGATCCAGTTGTTCTCGTAAAGCAGCCGCCGATAGAGTCGAGAAGATTCTCCCTGCGAGAGCACCACATTCAGAATGGAAAGCGCATAGTAGTCGGGAGAGCCCAGTTTGCCCATGTGATACCCGATGCAGAGGGCCGGCAAGGGGGCCAGAGGATCTTTGATGCTCTCGTACTTCTCGCCGTTCTGTTCCGGCTCGCGCAGATCCGGCTCCTGAGGCGTGGCCTGTTTGGGAATCTCCTGAAAGTAGGAGCGCACCTTCTCGAGAACTTTCTTCTCGTCGATGTCTCCGGAGAGGACAAGAACGGCCCGCCCCGGCCCATAGTAGGTCCGGTGAAAGCGCAGGGCATCCTCCCAGCTCGCCTTTTCGAGGTCTTCCACCGAGCCGATGATTGGATGGCCGTAGGCCCAGTTTTCGTAGGCGAGTTCATCGAATCTCAAGAAGGCGGACCCGTAAGGACGATTATCGTAGCTCTGTTTCTTTTCTTCTATGACCGTTCGACGCTGGTTTTCAAAAGTCTCGGGCGTGACTTTTAGAGAGCGCATCCGGTCGGCTTCCAACCAGAGCGCCAATTCCAGGTAGTGGGCGGGCACTGTCTCATAATAATTCGTGCGGTCCTTACTTGTGGTTGCGTTCCAGCTTCCCCCCGCTGTGTCGATGTAGCGTCCATGTTCGTTTTTGGCGAGATGATCCGAGCCCTGAAACATCATGTGCTCGAAGAGGTGGGCAAAACCGGAAAAGCCGGCTTCTTCATAGCTGGACCCGATGCGGTAGTAAACGCTGACGTGCACCAGAGGCACTCGATTGTCGCGATGCAGCAGGACTTGAAGTCCGTTTTTGAGTTTATGGTGTTCAAATCTGACGGTGGGTAGTCGGAGCACGCTAACCAGTGATCTCCTCACCACCATCCACCCGGATGACGTTGCCGGTCATCCATTGCGTGAAGGGGTGACTGAGGGCGACAATAGTGCGGGCGACATCCTGGGGTGTGGTGAGTCTTTTTCCCGGATTGGACCGAACGGCGGAGGCAATCATTTCTTCGTTTCCCGGAATCTTTCGCAGCGCTGGCGTGTCCGTTACACCTGCCTGAATGGCGTTGGCGGTGACTCCCATTCGCGCCAGCTCCAATGCAATCTGGCGGATATGTGATTCAAGAGCTGCCTTGGCAGCGGAAACGGGGCCATAAGTGGGCCAGACCAGGCGACCTCCGGCACTAGTCATGGCAAAAACCCTGGCTCCCTCCCTCAGCAGGTCGCGCTGCACCAGGCTCTGAGTCCAGTAGACCAGTGTATGGGCCATCACCTCCAGAGTCATGTTGAATTGCTCCCGTCCGATCGGTTTCTGCGTGTCTTCGGGAAAATAGCGACCCAGAGTGCCAAAGGCCAGGGAGTGAAGAAAAACACGGATCGAGCCTCCGCTATTCTGTTGCTGGAGTATCTCCTGAATCTTGTCCAGGACCGCTTCGCGTTTCTCCGGGTTGGCAGCGTTGAGATTAAAAAAGCTGCTTTTTTTCCCCAGGGAGCGGATCTCATTCTGGATGCGATCCGCGTTGGACAAGGTTGCTTTTCGATCCAGATGCACTCCGAAAATGTGCATTCCAGCTCGAGACAGCTCCAAAGAAGTGGCCTCACCAAAGCCACTGGAAGCTCCCAGGATGAGAGCCCACTGGTTCTGCAAGGATTCACTCATTCCTGCTGGTTCCCAGTTCAAACTCGAAAAACATCAACTCCTCGTCTTCGGTGAAGTTGAGGAGTGAGGGGAAGTAAAGTCGACTGGCGCTCAGATCCCCATTCTCAGGAAGCCAGAAGAAAACCACGCCGTGATCCCCGCTATGAGGCGCAATCAGCTTCTCACCGAAGGCCTTGTGTTCGAAATCCATCAGCATTTCCTTGCTTCGCACTTCACGCAGCAGGATCTCCCGTTTGTTGGAATAGGAGGAGAGAGGTTTCTTCAGATTGATCCGAAGCAGCACCTCGGAGTAGTGTATGGCTGGAAGTTTACTCCCCTCTGCGTCCACAAGAAAGATGTCCTGCTCGTTGACACGGAGTGCAAAGTCGTTGTTGTTTTCGATCACAAGCAGGACCGGCATAATCCTCTTTTCGAAAAGCTTTTGGGTATCAAAAAGTTCCAAGGTCCTGGCTTTTGTGTTGCAGGGGTAGGCACCGATCGCAATGTGCTGAAACTCCTGATGAGCCACATATTCCTGCGCCGGCTTGAGCTGAATCTCCTGGATTTTGTACTTGCCCAGCAGCGGGCCGGTGGTCGAGAAGGCCGCCATCAAAACGGCTGCCGGGAAAATTGCCTTTCGCATCGTCAAACTATGATAACAGGTGCCTTGGTGTCTTGGTGATGAGAAATGCAGGTTAACCACAACGACACTAACTACCTGGCTGACTGGTAGTAATCTGCCAGGCGAATCGAACAGACTCCTGACGGAGAAACACTCCTATGTTCCTGGCGGCCTACGGACTGCAGGCAGTCACGGCAATCGGAAATGAGGCGGCCCAGATCCCAGCCGCGATGCCGGCCGGGGTACTTTTCCAGGTAACGAAGGGCTCTGGGTAGTACCTTGAGGACGCCTGAGCGGTTATTGTGCTCGAGGTGTACCCAGCTGGCCGCCACCTGAATGAGCCCTTTATAAAAGTCTTGCCGATCCACTTTCCAGACTTCTTCGAGGACCTCGTGCGCCTCCCAGTATTGCCCGCTGTCGAAACTCCGGATGAATTTTTCAAACCGGGAGGGATCCGAGCCAGAAAGCGAAGACGCCACGGCCTCGCAGAGTTTCCGGTAGATCTGTTCGGGAAGGGCATTGCGATTCTTCTCTGTGAGAGTGAAAAGGGTCACATCCTCGCGCTGCTTTACTCGTTTGATCAGTCCGGTGCCTTTAAGTGTAATGGTCGCCAGTACTGAAGTGGGGTCATCAAGGACCCGCACGAAGCTTTCCCGCAGGGCGTCGGAAAAGAGCTCCATCTTGGCGATCTCATCGATCACCACAAGATCGGCTCCTTTTCGACAGGGGTCCAGATGAGGAAGTACCAATCCTTCAAGCACTTCGGGTTTGACCCCATACTTCCCCACTCGGTGATCGGGATGCACATGAAAGTCGCGATGTGCGAAAACGGCTCGGTGTCCGCTCAATGTTACTGCCCGGAAGCCCACTCGGACACCGTTTTCACGAATCTCTTCGGTGTAAAAACCGGTTACCGCCCACTGCCCGCAACGCTCGGCGAGACGCTTTAGGAGGGTGGTCTTGCCCACACCAGGGCGCCCGGTAATCAGAATGTTCTTCGGCATCAGATTTCGAGTTCCGAGTTCGGACTTCCGAGTGATTGCTAAATCAGCTTCAGTATAACGCAGGTCTCTCTGTTTCCACTTCCACTTGCGGCTCCAAACTCGGCGGGACCCGGTGAAAATTCTTTAACTACCAAGGCACAAAGGCACAAAGATTCACAAAGTAATCCTCTTAGATCTAGGAACAATGGCGGAGAAGATAGCGACAGATGTGCCAGCCATCCAGCCAGCTGAAGGGGAAACGCGCCGTGGTGTAATGGCCGCAGGGCAGAGTGACACAATGGAAGGAAATCTGATGAGCCCGGTACTCTTCAAGAACCTTGTGAGTCAGTCGGGGAAGAAAGGTGAGATCGTAGGCGGCACGAATTAACAGGTGGGGGCGAGAGTTCTCTTTGAGTCGGCGGATAAAGTGCCAGGGGCTGATCGGGCTCCAGCAGTCTCGTAGATCCTGTAGAGAAATGCCTTGCTCCAGACCCCAACGCACGTAACGGGTGGCAAGACCTGTCCAGACCGCATCCGCAAAAAAGGAGGACACAAGGTTGAAGACTCCCGTACACATCAAAGGCTCGTGAACAAAGGCGAGAAAACCCACACAGGAACCAATACTCGTCCCCGTTACTGCAATGGAGCGGTAACCTTGCTGTTGCAACCATCCGGCCAGTTGGCGTACTTCCAGGACCGCCTGCCGCGTCGCGTGTAGCGTGCGCCCAATGTTGGGGCTGACCAGGTAGTCGGCTCGTACCATTCCCTCAGGCAGTCGCTGCTCATGATAGGGCAGTGTCAGGCGGGCCGCTGTGATGCCGAACCTTTGGAGAATCCTGCACAGTGTCACATGGCTGCGGGCACCGGCGTTCCACTGGGGAAGAACAATGGCCGCCTTGTGGGAATTACGGCTGGGGAAAAGTCGGCAATAGACGGTGTTGTTTCTCTCATAAGGGGTGGGTGTGGGAGTCGGAAAGGTCAGCAGCGTCTTGTGAAGAAGATAGCCGGAAATGGGCGGGGGGCGAAAGAAAGAGTCGCTCTGTTGTACTCCCTCATCCGCGTATCGCTTCACACGATCCAGGGGATCGCTGACCTTTTCACCATCAGCGATCCATTCCAGGCCCCAGTCGAAAGGAAGGATGCGGCGGCTGGTGTCGCGCAGGGTGAGTGTCCGCTCTCTACTGTAGATGTAGTGCCGGTAGGCCCTCATCCCGCCGGCTTCGAGAGTTCATCCTGAAATTCCAGCTTGTACAACTCCACGAATGTGAGGGCGATCGCCACAACAATGGGGCCAAAAAGCATGCCCACCATTCCGAAGTAGGCAATTCCCCCCATGATGGAGAGAAACACCAGCAGGGTGTGCATCTTGGTTTTCCCCTCGATCAGCAGGGGGCGCAGGAAATTGTCAATGGTTCCAACGAACAAGGCCATAAGCACGGCCAGGACGATTGCACGCCAGGTCAATCCGATCGAATAAAAGTACAGCGCCCAAGGCACCCATACGAGGGCAGGACCGACCACCGGGACCAGAGAGAGCAGCGCAATCAAGAATCCCCACAGAAGTGGGTTGGGAATTCCCAGGATCAGAAACACCAGGCCTCCCGCCACACCCTGTGCCAGGGACGTCAGCAGATTTCCCAGTACCGTAGCACTTGCCACGTCCCGGAATTTCTCGACCAGGCGCTGCTCCTGCGACGGGGACAGCGGGGTCCAACTCTTTATTTCCTGCATGAGCCGCGCTCCGTCACGGAACAGAAAGAACATGGTAAAGACCATGATTGAGAATTCCATGACCAGACGGAAGAGACCGGAGACGATGGCGGTACTGTGGCGCAGGAAGAAAAGGCTCACCTGTTCCACCACTTTTGCAAAACTGCCGATCAGATCGAACTGGTCGAGGGGAACGTAATGATTTAGCCAATCCCAGACAGGACCGAAATAGGGATAGTTGCGAGGATCCAGTTTCTGGAAGTCTCCGGCCTGGAGACTGCGCTGAAACTGCCGATACACCTGGTTGATTTCTCCGGCCAAAAGAACCACCAGTACCACAAAGGGAACCACGATGAGGGCCGTAATCCCGATACTGGTGAGAAGCGCTGCCCAACCCCGTCTACCCTTGAGTAGATCGGCAACGCGTTGAAACGCCGGATAGCAGAGGCTGGTGAGAACAACCGCAAGAGCTACGGGAAAAAGAAAGGGGCGAAAGATCTGGAAAAGGAAATAGAGAAGAAAAGCGAAGCAGATGAGCAAAAATATACGGGCAAGGCGGCGCTCCGGCATCGGCCAATAGTATACAGGAAGCCCGAGGGCCGTAAACCAGTGTTGCCGCTCAGCCGAAGGACTCCATGAAGAAGAACGTGGGTGTGATTCAAGTGGTTAGGCAGGAGCGTATCGCCCTCGTCCCGGCGGCTGAAAGCCGACGCTACTTTCATCGAAGGTTTTTTGCTACATTAATGAGCAAACAAGAACCAACAGACTCATTTGTATCGAAAAAACTTATGGATTTAACGAATATGCAACCACATACCGACGATTCGCGACGCAATTTCCGAAATATGCGAAACCCTTTCTGATTGCTGCCGGACCAAACAGAGACGATTTCAACTGGACCCGCGGTTTTTTTGGAAACATAGCGCCAGATCGTCTTCATCTGGTAGACGGTTGGGCTCTGCATTACTACACACACCACGTGCGCACCAACAGCCCGGCCCTAGATTTCACTCCCGACCAGTGGTACAGGATCCTGCATGCGGGCAGCGGCATCGAGAAGGTTATTGAGAACCAATGGAATGTCTTGGGGAAATTTGATAAGGACCACCGCATCAAGTTCGTCATCGGCGAATGGGGTACCTGGCATCTCCCGGGCGACGAGATCGATCCATCCTACCTGTTCGGACAGATCAAAACTTTGCGCGACGCACTACATGCCGCCGTCACCCTGGACATCTTTCATCGTCACACCGAGAAGATCGCCATGGCAAACATTTCCGAAGCCGTCAATCGGCAATATCCCAGCACCGCACCGTCGATCCCGCTGAGCCGCTGGGAATCCACCCCGCCCGAGGGGAATGGCTCGAGAAACAGCTCCGCTTGATCCGACCCGCCCTCTGCCGACCCTTCCAGGCCGATCAGGGGGGTCTGAGGAAACATACCGCGCTTCGAATAGAGAGCATTGGAAGCGGGATTGATGGCCTCGGTGACCACGGTGAGGATGCTCTCTTCCGGGCTTGCTGCCCGGCAGCGCCGAGGCAGCTCGCCCCCGACTCCCTGTGCCTGAAACTGAGGGATCACATGGAGAGCAGCCAGATACCAGACTTGTTCTCTCTGGGTGGCGATTCCGGAGCCGACCAACTCCCCATCCGACTCGGCAACCCAAAAGCGCTCCGCATCGTAGCGGAGAACATTGCGTCGAAAGGCTAGAGCCCGTGCTCTGGAGGCGATGCGGCCGCGAGTGGTGCCGCGACGGCGTTTCTGATCCAGATCGCGGGAAGCCTCCACGACGATCTCATAGCTTCGTTCAAAATCTTTCTCACATGCGCGTCGATAAACCAGGTCTGTCACGTCCTCGCCATCAAGTGATCGGTCGTGAAGAGAGGCCGGCAATGAGGGTATCCACGTGCATGACGAACTCAAAGGCGTTATGAATCAATTGCCCCTGCTCGATAGGTTTGCCGGTTAGCCAGTAGCCATCCGGATGCTGGCATTTCAGGAACCAGTCGCCCATCCGATAGCTCCAGGCTTCATAGGCAGGCTCTCCTGTGACAAGGTAAAGAAGAGAACTGCCCCAGCCGCTCTTACACACGGGACCGTAATCGAACTGCCGCTCGGTAGCGGACATCGAGAACGCCTGATAGCGGCGCGCCAGCTCGAGGTACTCGGGCTTCGGCTCCGCCAGGTGGAGCCGACAGAGAAAGCCGGCTGCGATGCCTCCAATGGTCCAGCGCTGAAGACGCGCCACCTGGTTCTCGACCACATACCAGAACTGTTTCTCCTCAGAGTATTCTGTAGTGGGCGCCTGGCGTGAGCGGGACCAATCGTAGTAGAAACGTTCCGGAAGCTCCGTTTGCGCATCATAGATCCGCTGTAAAAACCGATAGACGGCCCGCGCCCCCTCCCAATGCCCCGTGGCCAGGCAAGCAAAACCAGGTCCCGCAGCATAAGGGATGCTCTGATCATCACTCATCGAACCGTCGGGCATGCGGTCATTGGCAAAGCCGCCTGAGACCGGATCCTGCCAGCGGAGCATCCCTTCCATGAGTCCCCGAGAGAGGTCGTACTGGCCCGCCATGTGTGCTCCCACAATCAGGGCGGAGTCGCGGTAGGCCCAGGCATCATTCAGGACCCGGTAGGGGGTCCCGATGGTTCCGTCCGACTGAAGCATGTTGCGGCGAATCCAGCCACAGATCGCGCTGGCTGCCTCAGTCTCTCCCACCAGGGAGAAGCTCCAGGCCCCCCGGTAGAAGAAGAATCCCTGCCGCGGGTCGCCAATCGATCCATCCGGGTTCATCTGGGCCAGAAGCCACTCGGTGGCGCGGCGGCGCATGGCTCGGTAGGCGGCAAGCCGTGCCCGTTTCTTGCTGATGGTGGTGTCCGTCACCGCGTCGACATTCCTCATATCAACTTCGGAAGGACCTTTTCCGGTCTCCCCGGTGAATGACCACAACTTATCAGACCGCCAACCTTGCCTCAAGTGGTCTTTGGTCCTCTGTCCATCAAAAGCGCCTCTGATCCCTCGGTTTTCCAGGTGGCTTTTGGTCAAAAACCTGATCAATAGAGACACCTCCAGCGGTTCAATCAGAAACCCTCGGCGCTAGGCTGTCATCCATCTCAATCGATCAATCCGAGACAACAGCCCGGCCCATATATCCTTGCTTACCGCTACCTCCGCCATCTGAAACGTGACGATCCGGCTATGGCGGATCACCTTCGCTCCGATCTTGATCAGTTTGGTCAACAGGCTGCGAAGGGACCAATGTTTGATTTTTCTGGGAAGGACTAGACGCCGTAGAAAATTGCCCAGGTTGCAGGCCAAGACAAACAGAGCCAACCTCACCTGATTCGGGACAAAGCGCTGGCAGGACAGGCGAGTCCAGTGCAACGCATACTTGCCTTCCTTGATCCACTGCTCGGCTGTGCCACGACCGTTATAGAAGTGAACCACCCCTGAGGCTTGTGCGCTCATATTGGTGACGATGAAACCTACCCTCGGAAAGAGTTCTCCGCGATGCCACTCGACCTTGGCAATCACCCGGCGAGGCCGGTCCCAACTGGCGGCTTGATATTGGAAATCGGCAAACCAAACGATAGGCTTTCGGGGCGGACGGCCCACAGGCCGGGTAAGCAGGTGTTCAATCTCCGCCTGAAGCACCTCGCTGGCAGGAAGCCGGATCGGCATACAAAAAGCCCTTCTCCTCCAAGTATTCATAAACGTCCGGCTTGGCAAAGGCAGCATCCCCACGAAAGTATTTGCGGACTGTTTTCTTCTCGTAGCGAGCCACGATTGGTTCCAGCATCTCCTTCCAACCATCCGCGCTGTGAACATTGCCGGGCCGAAGCATTGCACCTTCGCAATCTCCGAACTGGTTGAAACAAAACAGGGGATGGTAGCAAGTACATCGGAAATGGCCATTGTAGGCAGAGGCTTCCTGCTCGCCATGGACAGGACTGGCTGAGCTGTCCATATCCAGAATGATGCGTCGATGAGTTGTTTTCTCCAGCGCTCTTTCTACCCATCGGCCATTAACTTCCGAAAGGGCTTTGAGGTTCCCCTGGACGGACAGCATCTCGGTCTCAAATCGACCCATGGTGTTGGCGCTGGCGGCCTTCTTCTTGTCCATCTTCTTCCCGGTGATCCTCCGCATAGTCGGATCCACCGATAGACGATGGGCATCGTTGACATCTTCATAGCCAGCCAGTCGACTGTATACCGATTGGCGCAGCAACGACGCCAGGTCGTGCTGGATGTTACGCCCTGTCCGCGAATCGCGAAAAACGGAGGGAACACTATCGAATAACACCAACGCTTCGTCCAAATCACGATAGGCGAGAAGCCCAGCATCCGAGGTGACCTTAGCCCCATGAAATTCAAGCCTCAAACTGCCATCAAAACCGGCCTTCAAACCTTCACCCTTCGGGTCAGCCATTTCTTGCTCCCTTTATGCTCTATATCTACTTTGATTATAGTAGTTTACATCGATTAAGGCAAGCAATTCTGGTGTCCTATATGGTGAATGGGGGCTGTAATCCCTTTCAAGAAGAGCAGGAAGAGAGGAAAAGCAAACACTGCTATGGCGACGCCTTGAGACCATCCTCTGGAACCAATGCAGGGTCAGGACGTACTCGCCAGCGACGACCGCCCCCGGGATGAGAAAGGTCAGAAGCAAGACCAGAAGCAGGACTTCCACCGGTCCTACCTGGTGCGCGATTAAGAACTGGGGGTACTTGGAAAGTAAATCGAACAACGGCTGCGCCAAAGCCAGACTGCCGAGAGACAGGACATGCAAGGCATGCTGCCTCGGCTCTGTCCTTTCGGTTTGCCGGATATTCAAGGAGGCTTCCAGCGGAATCCTGCGTGGATTCCGCTTCCAAAAAGGATCCGTTTCAGTATTAGCCCGACGGCACGCCTTTCTTCACTTCAACTCGAATCAGGCGAATCGGCGTTTGGCCGATGTTCTTGACGGAGTGCGTTTCCGCTTCTTCCCAAAAAACCTGAGGCGGTTCTCCCTTTTCAGGATCAGGAGTGGGAGAAAGACTGACTTCTCTGACAGTCCCGTCGGGAAGTGTCAGCCGCGCTGTTCCTCCTTGCAGTATGACAATCACACTTTGGATGTGTTTGTGGAGAGGTTCGAACTCCCCGGGTTTCACACGCACCTCCAAGACACGGACCCAATCGTTTTCAAAGATGAGTTCGTGGAACTGTGGAGCCACCACCAAGGGGTCGAGTGGATCAAGTTGTTCCGTTTCCTGCAGGAGAAAACCAGTGGAAGCGACAGCCAAAAATGAAGATGCGTATCCTTTCTTCTGTAATTTAAAGACCTGGAGGAAAAGATTTTGGCGTTTATTTGCCTCAGGCGGGACGATCTGGAAGGAGGCAAGGGTTTAGGTAGGGGCCGCTGGATTTTTTCTGACAGGGGTCTGGGACAGGATTCTCCAAAACAGAAACGTTCGAAATCTGAAAGGAGAATCCATGAACCCAGACCTGAAGGCAAGCATAGCAGAAGAGGTTGTCGAAGAGTTGATGGAAGAGGGGACGGAGGCATTCCGAAGCGTTCTGGAGAAGCTGTTCAACGTGGCCATGCGAATTGAGCGGAGCGACTATTTGGGAGCCGAGCCGTACGAACGCTCCGATACTCGTCGAGGTCATGCGAACGGGTACAAGGACAAACGGATCAAGATGCGAGTCGGCGAATTGGAGCTGAAGATCCCTCAGGTGCGAGGGCTTTCGTTTTATCCGCAGTCTCTGGAGAAAGGCTGCCGATTCGGAGAAAGCCCTGAAGCTGGCCATCGCCGAAATGTACGTGATGGGAGTCTCCACTCGAAAAGTCACGCAGATTACGGAGCAGCTGTGTGGAACAGAGATCTCGGCCACCCAGGTGTCTCGTGTGGCGAAGGAGCTGGACGAGGAGCTGGAGAAGTTTCGCAAGCGAGAACTGGGAGAGTATCCGATCGTGTATCTGGACGCTCATTACGAGAAGGTGCGAAAAGAGGGAACGGTTCAGGAGTTGGCCATCCTGAAAGCGGTCGGCGTGAATCGCTTTGGAAAGCAAGAAGTGCTGGGAGTCTCCGCCAAGTTAAGTGAGGCCGAAGTGCACTGGCGCCAGTTTCTGGAAGGACTACAGAAACGAGGTCTTCAGGGAGTGGAACTGTTGGTGAGTGATGATCACGCGGGTTTGCGAGCCGCGCGGAAGGCGGTGTTTCCGTCGCTGCCTTGGCAGCGCTGTCAGTTTCATTTGAGCCAGAACGTTCAGGCGTATGCTCGGAGAGTTGAGGAGAGAAGCGAGATTGCGCAGGACATCCGAGACATTTTCAACTGCCCCACCCTGGAAGATGCCGAAGTCATGCTTCAGAAGAAGACCGGCCAGTGGCAGAAGAGGAATGCGGCGCTCGTGGAGTGGATGGAAGAGAATCTGGTGGAAGGGTTCACGGTCTATCGGTTTCCGCGAAGTGCTCACCGGCGGATCCGAACCATCAACTGCGTAGAGAATCTGAACCGAGAGATCCGTCGCCGCACTCGAGTGGTTGGAATTTTTCCGAATGAAGCGTCAGCGATGCGACTCATCTCGGCCGTTTTGGAAGAGATTCATGAGGAGTGGTTGACGGGCAGGCAGTATCTGAACCTGGCCCATTGGAAGGAGATGGAGAATCCAGTCCCTGAAAGAAATTATAGAAAATAGTTGCGTAGCCAAAAATGATGCCACGACCGGTAGTAACAACAGTAATGTTTTCATTGTTGCTTCTCTGCCTCCTTTCAGGTCTGGCTTTACTTTTTGAGTTCGATGACAACGCCTTCGAAACGAGTCTTCCCTACATTGACCGGTTCGTGTGGGTCTGTGTTGCTTTGATATCGTGCGTCTCCGGGTCTGTAGGTGGTTCGCTCAACAGAACCGTCCTGGCGTTGGACTTCTATCGTCGCCCCTTCAATGCAGACCAGTACACGAGGATAAGGGTGGACGTGCAAACCATCCGAGTCGCCCGCTTCGAGGGTTACCCGGCCAACTCGAACGGTTTCATTCTCCAAGATCGGCTCGTAATTTTTCAGTCTGGTGGAAGGTTTCTGGGGAAAGCCCTCATGCTGAGAAAGCGCCAGCAAGGCAAGAGCGGACAGAGCGGTGAAAGATGTCAAGGACATTGTTGTTTTCATGTTCGGTTCTCCCAATCTAATCATTTTTCTCAATGTTGTGATCGGCATTTGAGCTTTGTCAATGAAGCATACGTCATCGTATTTATGGCAGGGAGTACTAGTTACTTAAAGGTAAACTGGCCGAGTGGATCTGGTGTAAAGTCAGGAGAAGTGTCGCTGCAATCTCCCTGCTGGAGGTCAGGTAGAGCGTTCCCTCAAAGTCGGCTGGAAGGGAGCCGATCTCGTCAATAAACAAGGCCAAGTGCTGAAGTGGACCGAGCGTAAGGTTCAAGTCGGCCACTTCTGCTCCTTCCGAGTCCTTTATGATCACCTGCACTTCAGCAGTGTCCTGAGTAGATGGATTAGCAATCGCGAAGGCGGTATTGGTGTCCAGAGCGGATCCTCGAGTCACGGGACCCGTAAGCTTTTCCCCTTCAACGGAACCTATTACTCCTGCCTCAGCGATGATCTGTTCGAAAGAACTCAGCCGGTAGAGAACCGACCCGGTGATTCGGCGGCTAGAGACGACCCGCGCCCAACCCGAAAAGAGAGGATCGGATAGCCCCGCCGTCGAAAAGGAACGGCTCGACCTAGGAGGTAAAACAAAGGGAAAGACCGCAGCGGTCACCTCACCGACAGTTACCTCCCGGGGCGTTCCATCCGAACCATAAAAGCGCAGTTCACCAGTCGCTTCCTGATCTTGGTTGTTGGAAAGGAAGATCAAGCTCCGGAAGACGCCCAGCGAAGACACGCCGTCCCCGACGTGAGCCAGCACTTCCCGCCATCCGAATTCGAGTCGGTAAATGTTTCCTCCTACCAGGTCAACCACGTAGAGTTCCCCCGTCTCGTCCTCTCCAAATGCAACCGGAAGAAAACGACTTTGAGCAACTCTCGACGTTCCCAGATCCCTCCGCTCATTTCTTCCAGTGCCCAGATGTGCCCGGAAACAAAATCAGCAAAAATGTAGGCTCCCCATAAACCAGTCGGCTGTGAGCCACGGTACACGCGGCCGCCGATCACCGCAGCTTTGATCTTCCTTCTGTCGTATTCGAAGATGGGAGGTATCAATCCAGTGGTATCGCAGGGAATCAGCTCGGAGGGGTAGTAATGAAGTCCCTCCAGGCGACTCCAACCGTAATTGCCTCCCTTGATGATGATGTCCACCTCTTCATAGCGTGCTTCACCTACATCGCCGGTAAAAAGGCGACCCGATACCCGGTCGAAGCCAAAGCGGAAAGGGTTGCGCAGACCGTAGGCCCATATTTCTTCGCGTATCCCCTCCTCGCCCACAAAGGGATTGTCAGGGGGAATCCGGTAAGGCTCATCTCCATCAACATCGATGCGAAGGATCTTTCTCAGCAAGGAGCTTCGGTCCTGTCCGCGTCCGAACGGATCTCCGGGAGGTCCGCCGTCGCCCGAACTGATATAGATGTATCCGTCCGGACCAAAGGACAGGTCTCCCGCGTTATGAGTGTCGTCGGGCTGGTCAAACTCCAGCACATTTTTTTCTTCCGGAGAGGCTTGATCGAGATCTCCGATGGAAGTTTTATACTTGGCAACCACGGTCTTGAGCTGACCACCATCGGTAGTCGTGTAATTCACGAAGAATCGCCCGTTGTTCTTATAAGTCAGGATGGAAGGCCAGGCCCAAAAGACCTCCTTCGCCAACTTGTACCACCTTGTCCGTCAGATCCAGAAAGGGAGTCTCCAGCAGTTTTTCATCTCGAATGATTCGAATTCGTCCATCCAGCTCAATCACAAAAAGCCTTCCCGAACCGCCACCACTGTGCTCGACGGCGACCGGGCGAATCAAACCGGAGGCAACCGGCTGGAGAGAGGCCATCGGCGCCGCCAAAAGGTGATCGGGAGCGGCTGTCAGAAAGATCGAAAAAAACGAGTGAAGAGCAGTCGCAGCTAGGAGTGATCTCTGCATAGGTACGAAGCTTCTTTAAAGAAGGCGAGACTCCTTCCGCCACCAGCCCAGCTACCAGTGGCTCTGCTAATAGCTCCTTCTATCGGATCCCTGCTGCTGGGGTCGAGCCTCGTTCACGATCAGCGCCCGCCCTTCAAGCTGACTGCCGTTCAGGCTCGCGATCGCTTGTTCAGCCTCGGACTGAGAGCTCATTTCCACGAAACCAAAACCCCGTGATCGACCGGTGAATTTGTCCGTAATCACCCGAGCCGATTCGACCGCTCCATGTGCCGCGAAAAGCTCCGACAGCTGAGCATCCGTGACGGAATAGGGCAAACCACCAACGTAGAGTTTATTACTGGTCATGTTCTCCTCCTAAACAGAGTTGTTGTCGCCATCCACCCTGAGATACTGACCGCAAAGGAGCAAAACAGGACATGGTTCCTCGCCCGATGCGACGATGCTGGTCGGCTGTTCCTCGGAGATCCTTTACCAAGTGTGACTGACTTGGCCTTCAAGACTGTTCTCTCTATACTGCTTCAGGAGGCCTCTCAACTGAGGCAGGCGGCTGAAGTCTATCCGTTTGTTTTGTCCATGTCAATGAGGGGTCAGACCCCGAAGTTTTTCTTTTCATCAGGGAATGTTCCATGAGCCACTTGCTATCCAGGAAACAGACTCAATAGAATGTCGGCTCATATCCGGTTACTTGATGCGCACTGTAAGGAGGATCCATGACTGACTCATTCTCAGAACGCGCCGAAGAGACTGCACCGGACTCCGTCCAGGCGGGAAAGCTGCCCCCCTGGGATGTGGATGAGCTGCCGGCCCCGCCTTTGTCCGGCATACGTCAATGGAAGAAATTTTTGGGGCCGGGCGTGTTGCTTGCCGGAGCTTCGGTAGCCGCCGGCGAGTGGTTGTTCGGTCCGGCAGTCAGCGCTCAGTTTGGTGGGACGCTGTTGTGGTTGGCCACCATCAGCATCCTGTGTCAGGTCTTCCTGAACCTGGAAGTAATGCGCTACGCAGTTTACTGCGGCGAGCCTGTTTTTATCGGGTTCCTTCGCACCTGGCCGGGGCCGAGGGTCTGGATCATCTTTTATTTGATCATGGAGACGCCCAATCTCTGGCCATTCATGGCATCGAATACTGCCGTTCCACTGGCGGCAGCCATGCTGGGTCATCTGCCGGGCGATGCCATGACCAGCCTCTTGGGGATACCTCTATTGGAAACCCAGCTGGTGAGAGTTCTGGGCTACTGTATCTTTATCGGCGCCTTTATCCCGTTGATCTTTGGCGGTGCGGTCTACAGGATGCTGGAACGAATCATGACGCTTAAGATAGTGCTGGTGCTGGGCTACCTGACCGTCGTCTCCGTTTTTATGGTTTCAGGACCAAACGCATGGGAGGTAGCGACGGGATTCTTTCGCTTCGGAACGGTTCCCTTCCGAGCGGGCACGGTAGTCGCTGGCCCCCACTTCACGTGGACGGAGCGGGAGGGCCAGGCCATCTACGAGGTCAAGGGAACAGTGGAGAACGGTCGACCCCTTGTGACGTCGTTTTCGGTGAAACAGAACGGCACTGTCCAAACCTACGGCATGGGTGAAACGGTGCCGCCTCATCTTCAAGGTTCTCTGCGGCGGATCGTTGGGCAAGCGCAGGCCCTGGCTGTAAGGGATCGCTTTTTTGTCGAGCAGCATGACGCAGGCATCACTCTGACGGTCCGGGGCGAGATCGCTGCGGATGGAAGGTGGCAGCCAAAGCGCTTTCTGGTAAAAAAAGAAGGCCTTGTACGCAGCTACGACCGACTGGATCAGATCCCTGACCCCATGGCCTCACGATTCGAGGCCCTGGTCGCAAACCAAGGACTGGAACATCAGAATCTCTTGACCTACATTTGGAAACATGGTCGATTGCCGGCCCTGCCCTGGGCTCTGCTGGCTGCCTTCTTTGCCATTGCCGGGGCGGGTGGCATGAGTAACACGCTCTTTTCCAACTATGTCCGCGATAAAGGCTGGGGCATGGGTGCGAAAGTGGGTGCAATTCCCAGTGCTGTCGGCGGCATGGAGATCACCCTCTCCCACGTGGGCAAGGTGTTTCGTCTCAGCGATCAAACCCGTGCTCGCTGGCGTGGATGGATGAGGCACATCACGAAAGACCAGATCTGGATCTGGATGATGGCTTCCTTCCTGGGCATGGCTCTTCCTTGCATGCTCTCCCTGGAATTCATTCGCAACGCCGCGGTTGCGGGCGACCGCGTGGCCGCCATGACGGCTCAGGGTATGGCTGACCGCTACCCCGGACAGGCAGAGCTTTTCTGGTCTTTGACCCTGTTGTGTGGCTTTCTGGTGCTGGCTCCGGGTCAGATCTTCGGATCCGATTCGATTGCCCGTCGCTGGACGGACATGATCTGGGTGGTCAGTAGCCGAGTTCGGAAGATGAAAGGGAACCAGGTAAAATATATATATTACGGCATCATGACTGTGTATGGAGTGTGGGGATTATTCGCCCTGTCGCTTTTCGACCCGCTACAAATTGCGAAGATCGGTGCCGGCCTGGGAAACATAGCCCTGGGTGCCTCGGCACTGCACACGTGGTATGTGAATCGCACCCTCCTGCCGCGCGAACTGCGGCCCAGCTGGTTTCGGCAGTTCGGTCTGCTTTGCTGCGGGTTCGCTTTCCTGGGGATCATTGCGATCGGGTTGCCCATGCTCTCTGAATAACCGCGAAATGCGGATTAGACCTTCTGAACTTCAAAGAAGAGAAGAGCGTGGTCGGAAAAGTTGCGTATCCATCGGTCCTTTTTGGCATTGCTGGGCTCTTTCGGCCAACCCATCAGCTTTACGTCGTTCCCGCCGAACTGTCTGAATTGCAGGTGATTGGCGGCAACTACGTGGTCCAGGTCTGAAGGCGGCAGGGAAGACTGGCTGCCGTTCCAGAAGGTTGCCGGCCCGTCTTTCTTCAAACGTCTCATCTTGCGGCGTTTGACCCTGCCGTCGAGTCTCCTGAGCTCAATGTCGGCTTCAATATTCCTGTCAAAGGGATACCCCTTCCCCATCGTATTCAGATCTCCCAGGAAGATGTAGTTTGCTGGCCGGTTCCTCCGGCCGCCTTGTCCATCTTATTGAGGGATGCTCGAAATTTCGCAGCTCGCCTCAGCATGTCGTCTCGCAGTCCCATTCCCCGAGGGTCGGTTCCACTCTTGGTGTGGAGGAAGAGGAGGGTGTAGTTCTTGCCATCAACCACCAGAGAGAGAACAGCGCCGGGGCGAAGGATTGCAGGCCCGCTCCTGAATTCTACCTTTTGGGTGAAAAAAGCGGTGAGGCTCTGCTTCACACCCACCAGGATCTCCTGAACCTGAGGACCTTCGGTAATGTGGAAGGTGTAGTTGGGCATTTTCTGTGTGAGCGTCAGGAAAACATCTTTGCCATTGACCTCGTAGATTCCGAACACGTCAGGCTTCACCCTGTCCTTCAGGAAATCCACCACCCGGTCGACTTTATCCCGGGTACTCTTCTTGCCGAAATTCTCAACGTTCCAGGATGCTACGGAAAATATTTTTGCCATGATCTCTCTCCAGAGGCGTAAAATCCGAAGCCTTGGCATCCGTTTTGCCGGTCTTGGTCAACGCTTCAAGTTCCTTGCGTTCTTGCGGCGTCAGTGTCACACGATAGCGTGGTTTCATGGCAAATCTCCCCCCAGTGAAGAGAATTCTGTCTCTGTCACGGGTATAAAGTGGAACACCCCCGCTCCTCCACCTGTTTGCAACCCGGTAACGGCCCAACCGCGGGGAGCGAAGCCTGTGCCTGTGGTCGTGTGATTGCTATCTCTCTTGAATCTTCATCGAGAGGAGACGAGTCATTCAGGCTCGCCACATTGGTCATAATCCCGACTACGGTTCCGGTGAAAAACTCGCCTCCCCTGAAGTGGGTTTGAGGATTGCGGGAACCCGCAGGATTTCTCAGCGTATCCTGGCCGAACAGCTCGTCGAGGAACTGAGCCCGATGCCCGCCCGGTGGCAAAGTGACCATCGTGGTGCCTCTCTCATTGCCTTCCTGGTCGCGCAACGTCAGCTCGAACGTTCCGGGAACGACGTCGGTATTGTGCATTGCAACTCCAGTGTTGATGTCCCCCGGTGACCATCGCACGGGCATGATAAACCCTTGCAAAGACTCACTTTCTCCCACTGTACCGAGAGGCCTGGGTGTTTCGCCATCCTGTCGATCGTTCCACCGAATAACGGCTCCCACGCTGCCGTTTGTCATCAACACGGCAGAGCCCACCATTAGAGCCCCCAGTCCATCCGTCTCGAGCGTAGTGCTACCCAATGGCGGGATATTGATAACGCTGCTGCTCGCCTCGGACTCTAGAACTCCTGCCGCCAGACGAGCTCCGCCGTTGGCTGCAAGGCCGATGGGAAGGCATCGCCTTCGTCATCCAAAAAGCGGACGATCCCGGAAACAGAAAAGTCAGGGGAAGGATTGGTGAGGACCAGCTCCGAGAAGAACCCGTTACCATCTCTAATCTGGCCCAGAAATCTTGGCCGTGGAAGGCAAGCTTCGGCGTAGATGCCGGGGTCCACACCGCCAGTGCGATTCTCCAGGCGATAGTGACCGTTGGCCCGGATAAACGCCGTGAGTTGTCCCGGGGGGGGCATCGGGAATATCCACAACCATGGGTTGGTCGGTGGAGACCGGCAGGTTTCTCACCGAGAACAAACTGTTGCTTGGAAAAGGGGCGAAGATCTCAAGCGTGACCGACGTGGCTTGGTGAGGCACTGCTCCCATGCCTTGCAGCGGCTCTACTGGTGTCTCCTGGGGAGACTGTTCCGGTCCGTCTACCAATACTGTCAACTGGAAAACTTCTCCCTCGTGGATATTGAAATGGAAAACCTGACGGATCTCTTCCCAGTAGAAGGTGGGACTTTCTACGCCGAGAGTAATTGGTACGGAACCTGCTAATACCGCCGCCCCGCTGGGCACTGCTCCTCCAGAGAAGGAAGGGTCGTAAGCAAAGCCTAGTGCAAAGTGGCGAGCCAGGCCGGTGTGGGTGACTTCAATCTGGTAAATGGTCTCCTCTGTGACTTGGATGTTGAGGACACCCGTATTCTCTGCGCCCGGATTGACTCCACGGCCGGTGGGGTAGTTCACTTCCACTTGACCCAGGTTGAGTGTTCCGCTTCCGGTTTTGGTGATCCTTGCGATGAGACTCCCGCCTTCCTGAGGATTAACCGACACGGCGCTGAAGATAACAGACAGGTTGCCCGATTGATGGGCTTTGAAGGACCATGCGGAGGTATCGCCCGACTCGAAGGCAGAGGTATCGCCTGACTCGAACTGGAGACAAGTCCTGAAATTCCTGCTTGGGAAAAGGGATTCGACGTGCCGGCTGAAGGTTGGGTCTTGGGCCAGCGTATACCCTGTAGCGATCGTGGCGGCGACAGGAACGAGCAGGTAAGAAAGTAACGACTTTCCCTTTTTTCGGATAGTTTTCATAATTTGTTCTCCTTTTTCCCACGTCTCCTGCCCGCCAAGGAAGTCCACTAATCTATAGGCAGACGCAGCGTGAATGTGGACCCCTTTCCGAACTCACTTTGGGCCTCGATGGAGCCGTGGTGTTCCTCGATGATCCGGTAGGTGATGGAGAGACCTAAGCCGATCCCCACTCCCACTCCTTTGGTTGTAAATCCCGGGTCAAAGACACGCTTCAGATTATCGGGGGCGATGCCGCTGCCCGTGTCAGAGACCTGGACCACAATCCACTCTCCATCCTGATGGGTGGTGATTGTGATCGAACCCTTCCCCTCGATCGCCTGGGCCGCATTGGTGAGCAGTTTCATGAACACTTGATTGATCTGACTCGCGTAGCACTGCACCTTGGGCAGGGAGCCGTAATGTTTCATCACCTTGATCCGATCCTTGAGCAGGTGGTGCAGCAGCGTCAGTGAGCTGTCGATCCTTCTCGATTGGCTTTTTCGAGTTCCCTGGTGCGCCCGCGAACCCGATCCTCCAGGTTTCATTGATCGGCCTGGAGTCGACATATTTCCCCTTGAACTGATAGGTCTCATGGGAACCGATCTGTTCGACTGTGAGAGCAAACTGACCGTTGTCTTCGAGAGAGCTGATCAAGTTGCTGGTGTATTCCTGTGGGATCAGGCAGCTGATGGTTGTTTTGTCGGAATCCAGGCTCTATCCCGACACTCTGTGAACCTGCGGGATCAGGTTCTTGTCACGAGTGCCCGCAACAGCAACTGTCGCCTCCTCTTCCAAGAAACTGATGATTTTGCCGGGAATCATAACCGGTTTGTTTCCATCAGGTGTTTCACATGTCTTCCCGTTGGGCAAAATGCCAAACTAAAGATGCCTCACACACAGAGAGTACACAACTCTTGCGGGTTTGAAAATGTAGATCTTTGTGCCTCTTTGTGTCCTGGTGGTAAGAATTCTTTAACCACGAAGACACAAAGACACAAAGATCCACCGAGGGACTCGCTTTTCCGCATCACGCTTTCTTTGGGACCAATTCCTGTCTGTCCTTTTCTCATTCCCGCCCGCGCTCCATGGAAAAATCGAAATCGGACATGTCCGGAGCATGGCCCTGCAGGGTCCAGCCTCCATCCTCCGGGCTGCGGCCACAGAGCCAAAGAAGGGGCCCCGCAGACAGGTGTCGACAACATCATCGAAGTCGACCTCCGTATCGTAATGAATTTGAAATCCACCCGCAATTGGGATGTAACCATGCCAGCGCTGATCAGAGGTAGCCCGCCGTGATGCTTCTTGTTGACGGGTGGATCCCTCTGTGTTTAAGTGCCCAGCAGGGTTTACCATGAGTTTTGATCTCAAGATCCGCGAAATCGAATCGCTCATTGAGAAGCACAGGAGGTTTCGAGAAGACTGTTTAAACCTCATCGCGTCTGAGAACACCCCGAGCCCACTGGTGGAAAGGCTGATCACCGAAGATCTGGATCGTCGTTACGCGAGTTACTATGGTACCGATGCGCGAGAGCAGTTTTATCAGGGAAGCGGATTGGTTGCAGAGGTTGAAGTACTCACACAGGAACTGGCGAAGCAGCTCTTTGGCGCGGCATTTGCGGAGCTCCGTCCCCTGTCGGGCAATATCGCCGGGCTGATTGCCGCCTTCGCCCTGGGTGGTCCCCGCACTACGGTGCTCGAGGTTGAGTACGCGCACCGGTACGCTGAGAAGCTCGCCTCATCCGGGCTGAAGGTGGACCTGCAGACAGTTCCGATTCCCTGGGATGAAGTGCGATTCAACATTGATCTCGACACAACCGTTTCACTCATTCGCCAACACCGTCCCAGGCTCGTGTTCATTGGGTCGGCATTATTTTTATTTCCCCAGCCGGTGCGGGAACTCAGGGACGCCATGGATCGCTACTGCAGTGATTCGTATCTGATCTACGATGCAGCCCATGTTTTGGGTTTGATTGCCGGTGGGCGCTTTCAGTCCCCGCTGCAAGAAGGGGCTGACGTCATGATCAGCAGCACTCACAAGACCCTTGCAGGCCCGCAGGGTGGCATGATTCTGACCCACGACCGATCGATTGCGGAACGAATCGCAGTGGCAACTTCTCCTTTGATGATTGCCAACCACCACCTCGGTCGCCTGCCTGCGCTTGCTGCGACCTTTCTGGAATGGATTACCTTTGGCCCCCAACATGCGGAGGCGATTATCACGAATGCAAAGGCGTTGGGCAGAGCGCTCCAGGAGCGAGGGATTCCTGTGGTTGGGGCGGAGCTTGGATTTACGGAGTCACACACGCTTTTGTTGATCGTGGATGAATTCGGTGATGGCAAAATGCTCGCTGATCGGCTTGAGGCGTGCCATATCATCACCACCAGCCTTCCTGAGAAGCTGGGGCGGCACCGTTTGCGCCTTGGAGTGCAGGAAGTCACGCGCTGGGGTATGACCGAGTCCGATGTACCGGAGGTCGCCGATTGTATCGTCGATGTATTGAAACAGCGGAATCTGGAGGAGGTCAGGGAGCGGGCTACTGCGCTGGCGCGGCGCTTTCGCCGGGTGCGGTTTACTGTGTCTATTTGAACGAGACAGGCCGGGGATGAACCCACCCCGCCGCTTCGCGGCACCCCTCCGTAGGAGGGGACTACCGCGAACATCCGTGATGATCCGCATAATCCGCGGTTTTACTTCCACAGCTTTTGCTGCTCGGCAAGCGTCCATCGGAGTTTTTCTTGGCTCGGGGGGGCGCTCGAACAAACTGATCCCGTAGCCGAAGATCAATGCCACGGCCAGACCGAAGCTGGAAGGCCAAAGAAAGTTGGGGCGGGTCGCAAAAATCAGCCACCCCATCACAGCCACAGACAGCAGTCCTCCCACACACACTCCTACGGACTGGGCACTCCTGGTCAGCATGCCGAGCAGGAGAATGCTGAACATGGGGCCACAGAAGCTGTTGACGAGTTTGTTGGTGATCTCGATGATGTCGCCCAGTTTTCCCACAAAGCAGGCCAGTAGGGTGACGGTGATGCCCAGGATGACCGTGATCATCCTGGGCATGACTACCTTTTCGCGCTCCGATGAAGTGCCGATTTGGTTTTTTTCAGAGGGGCGAATCTCTCCATGCTTCAGGCGCTGCCAGAAGTCGACCATGAAGGCCACTTGTGCAGGAGTTGATCCCCGAGTCCACGCTCGACATAGTGGCGGCGTAGAGGGCCGCAATCAGCAGGCCGACCAGACCCGCCGGCATTGCGCTGGCAATAAAGTAGGGATATTTCCAGTCACTTTGAAACTCCATCCCGGCCAGCCGCTCAGGCAGTGGGAAACTTGTATAGTAGGAAAGAAGAGCCATCCCCAGAAGGGCTAGGCTAATGGTGATCATCGTTCCGGAGACAGCCTTCAGCCAGAATGCGCGACGGGCGGTTCGCAGATCTCGGGCGCTGAAATAACGCTGCACCATGGTCTGGTCCACTGTATAGAACCCGAGGCTCGCTACAAGACTGGAGACGATCAGGGCAAGAAAAGTCACCTGGTTTTGCACGCAGAAATAGACCTTTAGTTTGGCGAAGAGACTGAGATCTCCCTGCATTTCGGGGATGGAGGCCACCAGGCTCAGTTTGCCCGCCCGGGCCATGTCCTGAAAAATGGCTCCGGTTCCGCCAGGGGTCTCGAAGATAATCCAGCTGACAGCCAGAACCATTCCTCCGAAGAGCACGCCGAATTGAATCACATCCGTCCAGATGACCGCTTTCATGCCACCCAGGGTAGTGTAGAGCGTAGCGAAGACGCCCAGGGCAATGATGGTGACGTGAAGGTTGATTGTTGTGCCCCCGGTCGCCGCCCAAAGCGCCAGAGAAGGAGCGTAAAGCGCGGTTGCCATCCAGCAGATCCGCCACAGAATAAAAATACCACTGGCCACGCATCGGACTCGAACATCGAAGCGGTGCTCGAGGTATTCGTAGGCGCTGTAGAGCTTCATGTGGTTGTAAAAGGGCAGGAAAATCCGGTTGACGATGGGCAGGCAAATGAAAACGATGGGTGCACTGACAATGAAGATCAGACCATACTTCTGGATGGCGGAGGGAATCCCATGTAACTGATGGCGCTGAAGATGGTGGCGGCCAATGAGAGACCCACTGGAATCCAGGTCATCGACCTGCCGGCCAGAAAGAAATCCTTGGTCGTTTTCTGACCTTTATAGAAGGAAGCGCCCAGGAGGAGCATTGCCAGCAGATAGAGTGCCAGCACCGTCCAGTCGAGGCTGTGAAGGGTGCTGTCGGTTCCAGGGTTGGACATCTCGAGGAGTGGTGACATTGCAGGAAAAAATAAGTGAAGGAGTAGTCTCTCCCCTTATTCGTATTTATGCAACGGAATAGGGCAGAAATTCTTGTAGTAAGTGCAGCGGTCTATTGGGCCGTGTCAGGGTTTACTTGGGGGACCGGGCGGGTTACGATTGTCGGCTGCAAACGCGATTCTTGAGATGGTTCTTGATTCTTGAAATGGTTCTTGAAACTTGTGAGGGCATCCCATGGGTAAGAAATCCGCTTTGACCTCTGATGAGCTGGCCCTGCTGGGCAAGTTCGACACTCCAACCATTTGCAACGTGATCGAATTGTTCGATGTTCGGCCACGGAACAGGGGCTACATGGATGGCCGCATTCGGGCTGATTTTCCTGAATTTCCCCCCATGGTGGGTTATTCCTGCACGGCAACCTTTCGATCTGCCTCGCCCCCACGCGCTGGCCAGGCTTATCAGGGCTTCGAAGCGCAGATGGAAGCCATGAAGGAGATCCCGGAGCCGCACGTGGTGGTGTTCCAGGATTTGGATAATCCTCCGGCCGCCGCCACCTTTGGTGAAGTGATGTGCTCCAGCTATCAGAGATTTGGATGCGTGGGGTTGATTACAAGCGGCGCCGGGCGCGACCTCGAACAGGTAAAAGCCTTGGGATTCCCCGTCTTTACGAGCCAGTCCATCTGTGCCCATGGCTACTGCCATTTCCTTGACGTGAATATCCCGGTTCATGTGGGCGGCATGACCATTTATCCCGGTGATTTGCTTCACGGGGATGGCAACGGCGTCACGACCATCCCGGAGACCATTACCGCCGCCGTCGCCCATGCATGCGAAGAATTCATTGCGGCGGAAGGAGTGGTATTGGATTGCCTTCAAAGCAAGGATGCAGACCTTCAGGCCTTGGAGGATGCCCGCCAGCAGTGCATGCGCCGCATTGAAGAACTGGGGAAAAAGGTTCGTCAGAAGACGAAGGTTTGAGTTTCAGTTCCAAGTTCCAGGTTCTCGTTGTTCACTGCGCTCCACGTTTCGGAAGAGATCCTGGACAAAATGAGAGAGGTGGGGGCGTAGTCCCGTCACTCCGTGACGGGACAGGGCCGGGACTGTGTCCCGGAGCGGAATCCTGCGTGGATTCCGCTACCCGCCGGACATCTTCAGGAATGCCTTTCGCAAGGAGCCCGATTCCTTCGCGGTCTCGGTACGGTTGAGGAGCTTCAGTCTCAGCTTGTCGCACTCCTCGTCCTCCATCAGCGGCGCAGGAGACGGTACCGCGAGAGGCGCAGGCTCAACGGCCCGCTCATCCTTCACGACCGGCTCGGGCAGGGGAGGAAGAGGGGGCTCGTCGAGCGCAGCGGGCGTCAGTGGAAGATCGGCTTCGACAGGGGTTCGATGAGGTTTTCCTGAGGAGGAAATGGGTTCAAACCGTGCGGCGACGCTGTCAACCACCTCGTTGTCAATTTCTCTCAGCTGGTTGGTTTCACCGGCTTTCAAGCAGAGCTTACAGAGCCGGTTGATGAGCCTCGGAATTCCCTCGCAGTGGTGGTGGATTGCCTGCACAACGGCATCCGTAAAGATTCTCCTTGTCGAGCCGGCTCGCTCAAGCCGATGCTCGATGTAGTCGCGCACCAGGTCCACAGATCCCAGGGGTTCCAGCCTCGAATAGATCCCCACCCGTTGAAACAGGTTCACCCGTTGGGGATCTTCGAGTCTCTGGGCCAGCTTTGGCTGACCCGCCAAAACCATTGTAAACAGATTTCTCGTGTCTTCCTGAAGATTAGTCAGCAGACGCAGGGACTCCAGATTTGGGCCTTTGAGCACATTGCCTTCGTCGATGAAAAGGAGAACCTTTTTGTTCCCATCAGCCGTCTCGAAGAGAATCCTGTTGAACTCCTCCAGCAGGAATTCCTTACTGCGGATCGTACAGGGCTCACCTTTCAACTGCCCGATGATCTCGCGCAGCAGTTGTGGAAAGGTGAGGTCCGGGTTGGTCACAAATGCGATCCGGTATTTCTCAGGGTCGAGCTCATCGAGAACGATCCTGAGAACCATAGTCTTGCCCAGTCCGACCTCCCCAACTACGACTGCTATACATTCATTTCCCTCCTCAATTGCAAAGAGAAGTTCCGACACAGTTCTTTCTGCGCTCGAGTGCATTTTGAAATACATTCCCGGATCGGGAACGTTGTCAAACGGATTCCGGGAGAATCCCCAGAATTCTTCGTACATAGATCTAACCCTCCTGCCTCTCTTGCGCGTTCGTGGTAGAGCGCATGGAGAGGAATTGACGCACGTCATCAAGGTGAAATCGCAGCATCGTTCCAATCCGATAACCCTTTAGCCAAGATACGCCGTATGATCTCGTCTTCGCTATCTGTCAAGACCAGGAGTTCGCCATAACCATGACCTCTTGCCACCTTCGAGAGGAGTGACCAAACTGGCCGATTCGTTGTCCAGTGCTGCTTCCCAAATAGAATCATCGGCGAGTAATAACCATTTGTGCCATAGTGGTTTTGAGCTGCGTCCTGAAAGATCTCCTGTGTCGTCCCAGCGCTCCCTGGGGCAAATATCACGCCGTGTCTCGCAATGGCTAACAGCCCATCTTCGCGAACACTGTTTGCGAAGTACTTCGCGATGTGTGTAGCGAACGGAGCAGGCGGCTCGTGGCCGTACAACCATGTAGGAATCCCTATACTCATGCAATGAGTTTCCTGGCCGTCCGGAATGGGATACTTGTCGCGGATTCGCCAAGCCCTTATCAGCCAATCAAGGTCCTTGTATTCTCTTTGTGGTTCAGCTCCCTGCGGTCGCACTTTGATCTCGGCAAGAGCCGCTTCCAGTTCTTCCTCATCGCGGCCAGCGAAAAATGCTCCCAGATGCGATGCTTCCATAGCCCCTGGACCACCTCCGCTGATTATCAAGAATCCTGCTTGGGTCAACCGGCGTGAGACTTTGGCAATTTTCGTGTAAAACTCGTCTTGTCGCTCCATCCCATGTCCGCCCATCACAGCTACGACACGCTTCCCCTCTATGGCTTCCATCAGTGAGTCGGTAATACTGTGGTCATGAAGTCGCCTTGCGAGACTCACGTAGATCGATTTAGGTTCCTTACCTTGCGCGAGGCAATCCTTATAGTCGACATTCCTCATATCAACTTCGGAAGGACCTTTTCCGATCTCCCCAGTGAATGACCACAACTTATCAGACCGCCAACCTTGCCTCAAGTGGTCTTTGGTCCTCTGTCCATCAAAAGCGCCTCTGATCCCTCGGTTTCCCAGGTGGCTTTTGGTCAAAAACCTGATCAATAGAGACACCTCCAGCGGTTCAATCAGAAACCCTCGGCGCTAGGCTGTCATCCATCTCAATCGATCAATCCGAGACAACAGCCCGGCCCATATATCCTTGCTTACCGCTACCTCCGCCATCTGAAACGTGACGATCCGGCTATGGCGGATCACCTTCGCTCCGATCTTGATCAGTTTGGTCAACAGGCTGCGAAGGGACCAATGTTTGATTTTTCTGGGAAGGACCAGCCGCCGTAGAAAATTGCCCAGGTTGCAGGCCAAGACAAACAGAGCCAACCTCACCTGATTCGGGACAAAGCGCTGGCAGGACAGGCGAGTCCAGTGCAACGCATACTTGCCTTCCTTGATCCACTGCTCGGCTGTGCCACGACCGTTATAGAAGTGAACCACCCCTGAGGCTTGTGCGCTCATATTGGTGACGATGAAACCCACCCTCGGAAAGAGTTCTCCGCGATGCCACCCGACCTTGGCAATCACCCGGCGAGGCCGGTCCCAACTGGCGGCTTGATATTGGAAATCGGCGAACCAAACGATAGGCTTTCGGGGCGGACGGCCCACAGGCCGGGTAAGCAGGTGTTCAATCTCCGCCTGAAGCACCTCGTTGGCAGGAAGCCGGATGGCATACAAAAAGCCCTTCTCCTCCAAGTATTCATAAACGTCCGGCTTGGCAAAGGCAGCATCCCCACGAAAGTATTTGCGGACTGTTTTCTTCTCGTAGCGAGCCACGATTGGTTCCAGCATCTCCTTCCAACCATCCGCGCTGTGAACATTGCCGGGCCGAAGCATTGCACCTTCGCAATCTCCGAACTGGTTGAAACAAAACAGGGGATGGTAGCAAGTACATCGGAAATGGCCGTTGTAGGCAGAGGCTTCCTGCTCGCCATGGACAGGACTGGCTGAGCTGTCCATATCCAGAATGATGCGTCGATGAGTTGTTTTCTCCAGCGCTCTTTCTACCCATCGGCCATTAACTTCCGAAAGGGCTTTGAGGTTCCCCTGGACGGACAGCATCTCGGTCTCAAATCGACCCATGGTGTTGGCGCTGGCGGCCTTCTTCTTGTCCATCTTCTTCCCGGTGATCCTCCGCATAGTCGGATCCACCGATAGACGATGGGCATCGTTGACATCTTCATAGCCAGCCAGTCGACTGTATACCGATTGGCGCAGCAACGACGCCAGGTCGTGCTGGATGTTACGCCCTGTCCGCGAATCGCGAAAAACGGAGGGAACACTATCGAATAACACCAACGCTTCGTCCAAATCACGATAGGCGAGAAGCCCAGCATCCGAGGTGACCTTAGCCCCATGAAATTCAAGCCTCAAACTGCCATCAAAACCGGCCTTCAAACCTTCACCCTTTGGGTCAGCCATTTCTTGCTCCCTTTATGCTCTATATCTACTTTGATTATAGTAGTTTACATCGATTAAGGCAAACAATTTTGGTGTCCTATATGGTGAATGGGGCTAAGATCTCTCTCCCGCACAAGGCGGTAAATGGTGTCCCGACTCAGAGCGAGCATCTCGGCCACATCCTTGCTCGTCAGATATTTGTGCTTCTCCTGTCTCACCGCGTATAACCTGAGCACAAGAAGAGACCCGGTCCTTTTGAAGACCGCTCTCATTTCGTTCGCCGTCGCTTGGGCTGATTCAATGATTGATTCAAACGAACTTGCCTGCTTTTGTGAGAGGAGAAAGGCAGCGTTGAGCCTGGGAAAGTCTTGCCTTTCTTCTCCTGTTCTGATCGGTCGCTCTTCGGAAGACTCGATTCCAGGAGCGGTGTTGCGTGCTTCGCGCCTCGATGCCCTTACCTCCGCCTGCGTGAAGCCGAGGCGCGGACAGTCGAACCTGCGTCGAACGATGCTAATCTTGTTCATTGTTCCCTCCTTTTCAGAAGACTCACCAGAGCAAAGGCGAAGACGATGCAGGCGAGAACGTGAGTGGGGCTGATCTTTCTATTTCCGTTCTTGAGATCTTCTGGTGCCGCGTGGAGATTCGCTGTTTTTGTAAAGCCATCCATTGCGGGACACTCGTCCAGCTTGGTAGTGCGACTCTCTTTTTTCCTGATTTGATGAGCATCGTGTTTCCTCTCAGGGTGGCCCTTGCTGCTTTTCCCTTCTTGGGAGTCGTCCGCTCGGCGGCGGCGGGGGACGGAGTGTGTTGAGCGGCCTGGGGGGGATGGCGGACGCCTTCGGCTGGCAGCGGGAGCCGTTGCCATTGCAAAGAGAAACGCGACAACGGTGAGGGGAAAAGCGGGGCCGCTTTCCCGCAGCCCCCCGCCAGCAGTCAGCCCAAGAGGAACGATCGTGCTTTGGCTGAGACGCGTGCCGTTCCAGGCCGGGGTCAGCTCGAGAAGTTCCCTGATTGCCAGAGTCGGAACCCGTTTGAAGGGCGTCGCAAGAACAAACGCAGTGGAATTGAAGGGATCGTGCATGGGCTCTGATGAAGTGCGGGGATGGAGCAGCTGGGACTTGCCAGCAGCCTGTGCCGTGAAATGGTTCCCTGACTCGGCTTGAGAAAAGCCCCTGTGCAAGTCCAAAAGTCCGGGAAGATCTAATCGCCGATCATCGGAGAGAATATCCAACAGTTTCTTGGCAGCAGAAAACTCTACCTGGAGAGGAAACTGTTGTTGCGGGCCGCGCTCAGGAGTGCTCACGACTTCGGCCGTCGCGAGGGAGAGCGCTTGCATTCCTCCGGTGCTCACGGTGCGCCCCATCGGAGTCGTCGGCTTCCTTCTTTCGACCCATTCCCGTGAATCTCCTTGGAAATTTGTCGGATCAGCTGCTGGGGAAGACTCGGGCAGCGAAAGATGGACAACCGTGGGATACCTCACCTTTGGAGGCGCTGCGGGGCTCTTCACGTCTGTCGCCGCTGGATACTCTTCTATGGAGTCGCGGAGGGCAGCGTGAATTCGCTCCAGCAATTCGAGACTGTCCTCGGAGTTGGGGTTCAACTCGAGCGCGCGTTCCGCGTGTTGCCGAGCCATCGAATGGTCACCCCATTCCTCCCAGATATGTGCCAGGGCCTGTTCCTGGTCTGGATCAGACCCTGCCCTGACCCGGATTTCTTGGTACAGTCGAAAGGCATGAAGGTAGAGCTTGTCCTTCATGTAGGCTCTTGCCAGCATGCGACGCGAAGCCAGGTCTTCCGGGTTCTGGGAGATCTGACGATACAGGCTTGTAAGCTTCGGATCGTGGTCCAAAAATGCCTCCAATTGCTTCCCCGAAGCTGGGGTATTCTGGCTCGAAATCCTAATGACACTGCGGATATGCTCTGAAAGTCGCGAAGGGGAAGTGGATGATAGGCTTTTTTTCCGGGGCCAGCGTTCCCTGTGACCACTGTGCGCCGCACGCAGGAGGGAGGGCTGAAAAGAAGAATATAAATCGGGATCAGAATCAAGCGAAAGGACAACATCTCACCTCTCATCCTGAAGGAATCTTTCTGACTTCTAGCTGGTCGCCGACGCAAGTTCCCGTCTGATCCAGCATCCCGGCGGGCAGCTCGAGAATACTTTGGGCATCCCATTTCAGCGGCGCCATTTGAAACGGTGCGAGTTGGTGACAGACATGAATGACCCTTGCTTTCGAGTCCAGGTAGGCCGCATCAATGGGAAAGGACATGAAGAAGGTGTGAATCGCATGTGCAGGGATGAGCCACAAACCGCTGCCCGGTTGAAAGTCCCGGGGCGAAAGCCTCAGCAACCCTCTCACCCGCGTCCAGGTACTGGCTGCCAGCTTCACTCTACAGCCCAGAATCGTCTCTTTACTGCGATTGAATACCAAGTACCTGCCCTGCTTTTCGCGGAGCCCCATTCATTAACCTCCCGTAAGACCCGGTAGAATCTCCCTTATGGCAGCGATGACGGCAGAACCGATCACCACCACCATAAGAGCGGGCAAGATAAACAAGACCAGCGCCGGGATCATCTTGACGGGCATCTTGGCGGCGCGCTCTTCCGCCCGTTGCCTTCGCTTGGTTCGAAAGGTTTCAGAAAACACGCGCAGCGACTGGGCAATGCTTGTCCCAAAGCGATCCGACTGGATGAGAACGGTCACCAGTGATCTGAGATCATCCACCTGCGTTCTTTCGGCCAGATTTCGCAAGGCGCGGGACCGGCTCTGGCCCAACCTCGTTTCGAGATTGAAGACTCCCAGTTCGTCGCTGAGGTCGGGATGACTGTTGGAGATTTCTTCACTGATTCGCATCAACGACTGGTCAAGGCTCAGACCGGCTTCCACACAGACAACGGCCAAATCCAGGGTGTCGGGAAGAGCTAACTGAATGCGCTCTTTACGGCCTCGTATTTGGCGTGCCAGCCATAGGTCGGGAAGAAACGCCCCCCCAAAAACAGGAAGCAGGAAGAAGAGGGGTGGGTTGCTCTCCAGGTGTCCGGTCAGAAAGAAGGCGGTGATAAAAATAAGCATAATCCCCACTTTCGAGCCATAAAAGAGAACCGGTCCGTCTTCGCGCCGGATTCCTGCCTGGCAGAGTTTTCGCTCCTGCCGAGACATTTCTTCTGGTGATCTCGGAATGATTTCACCGAGTGGCTTGAAAAGCCGCTCGATCTTTCTGGCGTAATCTCGCCAACTCCACCTGACGACCTGCGGTCGAGCTTCCGGCTCGCGGAAGAACCTTTCCAGCCTGTTGGGTTGTTTCAGAGGCAATGGGCTATACTTACGATTGCCAGAGAAGCAAGCAGCCCGATGAGGGTAGCTGACAGGATAAGCGCCATTTCCAGACCTTTCAAACCTTAATTCGAATGATTTTGCGGATCACGGCGAATCCCAGTATCTGCAGCGTGATCGCCGCGGCGAGCGCTTTATGTCCCAGTGGATCCTGAAAGAGACGCATGATGTAGTCGGGGTTGACGAGGAAGAGCAGAATTGCTGCCAGCGGGGAAAGCATTGTTAGAAAGTAGAGGGTCATTCGTCCCTGAGCGGTGAAGACTCTGATTTGGCGCGTTATTTTGAAACGCTCTCGAATCACTGACGAAAGATTGTCCAGAATCTCCGCCAGATTACCTCCCGATCCACTCTGTACCTGCAAAGCCGAGACGAAAACCTGAACGTCGGGAAGGGAAACCCGTAGGGTGAGGTTTTGAAGTGCTTGACTCAGCGGCATCCCAAGGTTCTGTTGCTCATAGGTGACGGCAAACTCGCCTGAAACGGGCTCGGGCATCTCCCGGCTAATGAGTTCCAATCCTGTGGTGAAAGCGTGCCCGGCCCGAACCGCGCGAGCCAGCAAGTCAATGGCATCGGGAAAGGATTCTTCAAATTTCGAGAAGCGGTGCTGACGTTTCCCGAGGACAAACAGGAGGGGAGCAGACGCAGCGGCGATCATCGGGATCACCAGCCATGGTACCGGTAGGTTCATCCCCATGCCCAGCAAGAGTACAGACAATGTCAGGGTTGCCGAGATGGTAAAGAGTGTGGCCACGCTGGTTCTGATCGCGGCCTGCCGCAACAAAAGGTTCAGGCGGACCATGAGTGTGCTCTTCAGAAGAACGCGGCCGACGGGGGAGGTCTGACTGAGTACTTCTTTGCGTACCACGTGCACTTCAGCCGTGCCGGGTGGATGGACCGAGGACTCCTGGATGGCCTGAAGACGTGCCCGCATTTTTTTCCTGGCTGCCGGTGCTTCAACAAAAAAGTAAAAAGCGCTGATCAGGAGAGCGAGACTGACCAAAAAAATTAGAACGGTGGTGAAAATAAGTGTCATCCCTTCTGACCTTCTTAGCGTCGCTGCCCGGCTACCACCGGATACCTCTCTGCAGCAAACATGTTGGCAGGCAAACGAATTCCGCGCGAAAACAATCGTTCACTGAACTTAGGACGAATTCCGGTGGGCCGGAATTGTCCTCGAACCCGGTTTGATTCGTCGTAGCCTTGCCTTTCGAAGGCGAAAATCTCCTGCATGGTGATGATCGAGCCCTCCATGCCGGTAATTTCCGAGATATTGACCACCCTGCGAGAACCGTCGGGAAAACGAGCAACCTGCAGAATAAGGTCCAGCGCCGAGGCCGTCTGCTGTCGAATGGCCTTGTCCGATAAGTTGAAGTTGGCCATGCAGACCATCGTTTCCAGTCGGGTCAATGCATCACGAGGGCTGTTTGCGTGTATGGTGGTCAGCGAACCGTCATGACCGGTATTCATTGCCTGCAGCATGTCGATCGCTTCTTCTCCTCGAACCTCGCCCACGATGATCCGATCGGGCCGCATTCTCAGGGCATTGATGGCCAGCTGCCGCTGTTTGACGATTCCTTTTCCTTCAATGTTGGGTGGACGCGTCTCAAGCCGCACCACGTGTTTTTGCCGCAGTTGCAGTTCCGCTGCATCCTCGATCGTAACAATCCGTTCCTGTGGAGGGATAAAAGCGGACAGCACGTTCAAGAGCGTTGTTTTACCCGAACCCGTCTTACATTCCGCACTTCTCGACCGTATTATCTGGGGATTTTCTTTCCTGCCTGTAGGGGAGGCCGGAAGGCACGCTCGGGGACATGGAGGAGTGCCAGGATCTGCTTTTGCAAGGCCGTCAATTCGGGAGGGAAGACCTGCACGACCTGACCGGCCCGCAGGAGGGTGTGGCGTTCCGTGAGGCTGAAGAGTCGCAGCACCTGTTCGGTGGTCGGCCGTTTCGATTGTCTCTCCTCGGGGTAGAGGGGCAGTTGCGGGATCTTCTCTCGTTTCATGGCCCGGCGCAGATCGCGCTCGATCAGAGCCTGGACCAGGAGCGCGAGGAAGTAGAGGGTAAAGAGCGCTTCGATCCGGCCCTCGTTCTTGAGCAGGACCGGGGCGATCTCGTGCACGGTCTTGATCTGCTGGAAACGTTTCTCGATCGCGGGTTGGCCCTTGTGGGCTTGGAGGACTTGCGGAGCGGGGAGGGACCGATCGTTGCTCAAAAGCGGGTACATCCCGTCACTCTTCCGGTCGTAGTCGATCGCCGCCTGCTCCAGCTTCCACTCCAGATCCCAGCGCCGGCGCGTGATCCTGCGGTAGGGCGTCTGGGATCCGGGCCGTCCTCGGCGCAACTGCCGGAAGGTGTGCTCTTCCCGTCGCAGGCGCCGGACGCGGAGATAGCGGGCCAGCTGACGGCGCTGGAGAATCTCCTCGACCCTCTGGTCGACCTCGGAAGCCTTGCGCAGGCGCGACTTCGGACTGCGGAGGCGTTCCTTCAGATCCGACAGCTCTTCCTGCGCGGCGGCCAGGCTTCCCGCGAAGGGAGCGGTGCGCGGCAGACATACCATCGGTCCCGGGGACCCCCTTTGCGCCGCGGGTTGGGACGATCCCAGACCTTCTCCCACTCGGGCTCGTGGGTCTGAATCCACTTGCGAAACTCTCCATCCTCGAGCCGGGAGCGGGGAAGGACCGTGACAAACCGCCCTGCGCGCCGATAGATGTAGTCCATGTTTTCCCGGCTGCACAGCTTGGAGTCGGCCACATACAGGAAGTCGGGCCGACCGGCCACGGCCCGCAGGGCCTTCCAAGTCTCGATGTGGGTCACCGAGTCGTTGGTGTTCCCATCGCTGCACCGGAACTGCACCGGGACCCCGCCGTCCGCGCTGGCCGTGAGGGAAAAGAGCAACTGCTTGAGGTCGGGCCGATGATCTTTCGAGTAGCCGTAGGTGATGAAGGGCGCTCGCTGGCCCCGCATCCGTCGGCCCTGGGCGCGGCGGTACTGCCCCGTGAAACGGATGGTGGTGGAGTCATTGTGCAGCTCGTCGCAGCGGACCTCGAAGCGCTTCGCGACGGCGATCACCACTTCGGTGAGCAAGGCCGCGCGGTCCGCATCGAAGAGCCGGTCCAGCGCTCTGCCGATGCGGTCGTCGCTCACCTGATCCACCCCCTCCGGGTGCAGGGCATACATCTCCGGCGCAAACGTGCGCACGGTCTCCTGCTGGCGATAGATCGGCTCCCGCTCCACCAGGATCGAGCGCAGCAGGCCGAGCCCTAAGGCATAGGATAGGGTGACCCGGCGATCCTGGGTCGGGACGTGGCGTTGCAGGATCTCGCCCAGACCCATGCGGGACAGGAAGTGATTCACGATGGGAAGCGGCCCCAGCCGCTCCGTCCGGAGCCCAAAGGAGCCCCGGGATAATAAGCCTTGCACCCGACCCATATCTGTCGCTAATATAATAGACAGATATGACAAAATCCAGATCTGGAAAACACCTCGATCGAGTCCGCAGTCGTGCCCTCGACCGGATCGCCCGGATCCAGCAACAGATCGGACAACTCGACTGTCTGTGTTCCGGAACCTTGGTGAAGAGGAAGAAGGTCTGCGGCAAAGTCAACTGCCGCTGCTTTCGGGATCCCCGAGCCCGCCATGGCCCCTACTACGAGTGGGGATGCATGAGCGAGGGGAAACAGGTCCACCGGATGATCTCTCCCCAGCAGGCGGCCCTCCTGCGAAAGGCGCTTGCCAACTACCGGACCGTCCGACGTCTCTTGCGCCGTTGGGAGACCGAAACCGTGCGCCTCATGGAAGCTGAAAAAACCCACAACCCATGAAGGACCAATCGGTTACACAATCAACAAATCACCCTCGAGAAGTGCGGAATGTAAGACCCGTGCCACCGGAAACCAGGATATTCAGCTTGCCTTGTACCGTGCATCTCAGCAGATCAAGCATTGTCGCTGTCAACGAACTGCTGTTGATCAGATCGTCGGCCGTGAGTGGATCACGGCCGAAGCGACGAATAGACACGACGGGACCGTCCAGAGAAAGGGGAGGGATGATCACATTGACGCGTGAGCCGTCCGGTAGTCGTGCATCCACCATTGGGGATGATTCATCGACACGGCGTCCCACCCGGGAGACAATCCGTTCGATGATCCGCATCAGATGGGCTGTGTCGCTGAAGCTGACGCTGGTAGACTCGAGAATGCCTCCCCGCTCCACGTAGACAGTCTCAGGCCCATTGATGAGAATGTCAGAGATGGTTGGGTCGATAAGCAGTTGTTCCAGGGCCCCAACCCAAATAACTCATCAAGTACTTCGTGGACGATCTGCTGGCGCTCAGCGTGCGTCAGTGGAGTCTTGTCGCGCTCAAGCATGTTGCGCAGGTGCTGAGCTACCTGTTCGCGCGAGGACTTCTCACCGAGTTTGTTCAGACTTTCCCAATCAATGTCTTCGAGGATTTTCGAATGCAGGGTTGATTTCAGTTGCTGGTACTCTTTGACAGGCATCGAGCTCTCCTTGACGGTCAAGAAAGAAATCCTAAGAATTTGTGCCGCTTCTTCGGTGCTGGGATCCCAGCCAGCTTGCAGGCCAGTCCACGGTATTCGTGGGACAGCTCGGAGTGATTCATACAGACGAGGGGCTGGCCTGAATTGATGGCTCGGAGGGAAGCGCTGCTGTAGGGCAGCTCCCAGAAGACAGGGAAGTTGAGAACCTCCTCGATATCTCCTTGGCTGATTTCATCCGTGCTCTGGCTGCGATTGAGAACGAGTCGAAGCCTCTCGGGATCACTCCAGGGGGCCGAAGACTCCAGGAAGCGTTTGGTTCTCCAAACGGCAGGCAGCTCAGGGGTCAATACGAAAATCAGAACATCGGCCATCTCGCCCACGAGTCGAATTTCTGTTTCGCCTGCATGGACGGGAAGATCGACCAGGACATGGGCGTAGGTTCTGCGGGCAACTTCGAGCATTTTTGCCAGCGCGTCACTGTCGCGGGCAGGGGCGGATCGGAAATCTCTGCATCCGGGAAGCACCGAGATTCCGTGGATATGGCTCATGTAGCTGTCCAGCAGTACGGAATCCAGACGAGAGGCTGAGGCAAGGGTGTTCCAGGATCGTGAATTGCGGTTTCACATTCAAATGGATGCCCAGATCTCCGAGCGGCTCCTTCAAGTCGATCAGGGCAACGCCTTTTTGGGACACCTTCCCCAGGGAAGCCGCCAAATTGACAGCGAGGCTAGTGGCGCCGGAGCCGCCTTTGGCCGCTGTTACGCAGAAGATCTCTCCAAGGGTTTCTGCTCCTCCCTCTTTTTTCTGTTCCACAAGGTATCGCTGGATCGCTCGTGTGAGACCGACGGATTCGACAGGCTGAGGAAGAAATTCACGCGCTCCGGAACGCATTGCCTCAATAATCAGATTGGAGTCCTCGCTTTCTGCACTGACCAGTATCCAGGTCTGGGGCAACGAGAGGTGCAGCAAGTGGATACTTTCCATGGCATGGGGAGGATCTTGCATGTCGATCAGAAAAATGTCCGGGGGGTTTTCCATCAGGAGCGAAAAGTCAGCGCGCCCGGAACAGTACCGATCGAGCTCTAGCACGACAGAGGCGAGTCCCGTCTGACTCACCTGCTCTCGAAGCACCTCGCGAAGGTGGGAGGAGGGCGACAAGACACCCAATCTGATTTCCGTTGAGGTTTTCTCCGATTCAGTAGACACTTTATGCACCATTCGGGTTAAGTTGGACGGATCAGCCGTAGAGGGATTGCAAAGGGGCCGGTTTCAGGTGGCGCCGGTCCGGCTCCCGGCGGCCCCGTGCAGGGGAGGACTCCGATCAGACGAGCCAGGACGTCATTGTCCTGAATCCCTTCGATGAAAATCAGCGCGAACCCAGCTACCGGTATCGTCACATCGGTTCCGGAAGGGAAATTGTTGCCTGGACACTCAAAGTCCGGCGAGTTACACACATCCCATATGGGAACCACAAGGAGTGAGCGACTGGTGTCGCTCACGGTCCCGCCCGAACTTTGATACTGGCCCGGCACCAGGTAAACATCGGGGTTTGCTCCGATCAGATCCTCCACCCCATGTCGGGTTGGACCGACCATATTTCCTGTTTCTACTGAATAAAACTGTTGGCAGTAGATGGCCTCAGGAGCGCAAAAGGCGATATTGTCACGGTACAGTGCGGCGCCGGAACCGCCGATCTGAATCGCATAGAACTGGCTTGGGGCCAGTGCATCCTCAGGTCGGGTGGGGCCGAAAACTGTACCCCCGTCTGTGACTGGGCAAAGGCGGTGACGATGCCAGCGACGATCAAAAGTTCCGTTCCCAGAGCGCAAGTCTCACAGGGAGAAGTACTGGACAGGACCGTGTTGGGAAGAAACCAGGGCTTTGCGCAGCTGGACCCGGTCGCCGTTTGCGAAGCCTCGGCATCCGCTCGTACGGAGATCTGGACGCTGTCAAATCCCACTATACGCGCCAGGAAGGTGGATTGTGTATGAGTCAGCTGCGCGGTAACCACTCGGCTGGGAACATCCACTGCCACAGCTAGATCGGAGTCCAGGATTGGGGTACCGAAGATGGTGTTGTTCAAAGCGACTTGGATGGCCTGCTGTTGGGCCGTCTGTGGCTGGGGAGCTGAGGGGTTGGCTGTAAACGTGAAGGCGCCAGCCAGAGCAGCGGCGTCAGCTGTCCGCTGCGCCGCGGTTCGCGCACTGTAGAGCATTCCCACGTCCACCGTCAGGGCGCCGAAGCCGAGTACAACGACCAGGGTCAATGCGAACGTCATAATGAGATAGCCTTGCTGGTTGTTTTTCATGAGCCCTCCAACCGCTGATTTGTTTACTTCATTCCCTCGCTTTTCAAGTCTGTTGGGTTCAAATGAACTTCACCTGGTTTTTCGGTCAAACTTCTCCTTATCGAGAAAAAGTTCCGGGAAATCAGGTGATGAAGGTACCTGATCCGGTGACAGTGGTTTGACCAGTCGGGGAGTTACCATGACCAGCAGTTCGGTGTTGGTCTGATTCAGGGAACGACTGCGGAAGAGCTTCCCAAGAAAGGGGATATCGCCCAATATGGGGATTTTTGAAGCAATCTCCGTCAGTCGATTATCAATGAGCCCGGCGATGGCGAAGCTCTGTCCACTGCGAAGTTCCACTTCAGTTGTGGTACGGCGTGTGGAGAGAGCTGGAACCAGAAAGCCGGAGACCGTCAACGCATTTGAAAAATCAAGCGCGCTGACTTCGGGTGAAACCTTCAAGCGGATTTTCCCATCCTTCAGGATACGGGGCGTGAAGGTGAGGCGCACGCCAAACTCTTTGAACTGAATCGTGACTGCCGTAAAGTCTGTTCCACCTTGCACGACAGGAAATGGAAATTCACCGCCGGCGAGAAAGCTTGCCTCCTGGCCGTCTATGGCCAACAGATTGGGTTCTGCAAGGATCTGCAGGAGATTGCGCTGCTGCAGAGCTCGAATGGCAAGGGCGAGGTTGAGATCCGGCCGGAATACGAAGATGTTCAGCAGGTCGCTAAGACCGAACACACTGGGACTTCCTCCCAGCCGGTTTCCCACCCCGCCGCTGATGAGGTTCGGTGCCTGGGGATCCGAACCCCTCTGTACATCCGCGGGCACGGCGCCCACGTTTCCCAACACATTTCCCTGCTGCTGTGTCGAGATGGCGCCCGGAGTGTTGGCCGCTCCGGTGCTGATGATGTTGATTCCCAGGTTTTCAATGGCCGCCCGGTTTACCTCAGCAAAGCGAACCTGTAGCAGTACCTGGTCACTTTGCTCAGTTTTGAGCATGTTGACGACGTTTTTAGATTCCGTCTGGACCAGGGCGACAATCTGCTTTGCGTCTTCTTCCGAAGATACTTTTCCACTCAGGACCAGCGCGGAACCCGACTGCGCAACACGGATGTCTTCTTTCGGGAAAATACGGCCTACCGTCTGCTGCAAAGTGCGAAGATCAAATTCCACCTGAAGTTCAAATGAATGCACGTTCCCATCTTCGTCCCAGAGAAGAAGGATGACGTTTCCGGGAAGCTTCCTGTGAATCAAGACCTGTTGGGGTGACAGAATGATGGCGGAGGCAATCGCAGGGTTGGTTACCGAGACTCGAGTCAATGACTTCGGCGAGTTCAGGAGGAGAGATTTTCCTACTGGCATCGGCAGCACCTGCAGGTCTCCCGGATGATTGAGTTTGAGATGGGAAATGCCGGATGAGGAAAACTCCTTCACCACCGCCTCCTCATCGGGAAGTTTTGTCGTGCTGGAAGGGACTGATGTCGGCATGCCTGTGGCCACAGCCAGACCGCTTAAAGAAAAGGAAAACAGAGAAAAAAGAATAATCTTTACGAATGGCTTCATTTCACTTCAAATGTGTAGGTTTCCCGTTGGGTACCCTGGATAAGTTCCACTGCGAGAGTGCGGGGCGTAGGCACGGCGGGCGTTTGTTTCGCTACCTTAGGCTCCGCCGGCTTAGCTCGGCGAGGCCGACGGGATGGAGCCTGTCGCCTTTTCGAAGAAGAGGATGCGCTGCTTGGGGAGCCGTAAAGGGAGGGCTTACGCACTGCAGATGGGTTCCGGGATTCCAGGTCGAGGGGGTTGCGCAAGGCAAGCTGGATGCGACCGTCCACTGATGCCAGAGCCACTTTTTGCGTGTCTTCCGGTGTCACCAGAAGAGTGATCACCTGTACTTTCCTGGGCTTCCCGTTTACATCCTGCTCCACGTTCTGGTCTGCAGCCAGAACCTGTATGTTCTCCAGGATGACCTTCGAGGTTTCAACCTTATTGTTGGTGCCTGTCAGGATGACGTCGACCCGGGTGCCCGGTAGTGCAAAACCGGCCACCCCGATCACGTCGTTTACTTTCACCCCAACAGCTCGCATGCCGTCAGGAATAGCGGAGGTGAGTCCCGCGCCGGCTTCTCTTGGTGCCAGCTTCGATTCCAGTGCAGGTTCGTTGGAGATCATGGGAACGATGACCCCTCGACCGACAATCTCCTTGGGGTCGGTGAAGCTGCCCTTGAGCGAGACTGTCTTGGACCAGGGAGCCAGGCGCAGATGTCGCTTGGTCAGCCGGGTGCCCAAGGGGAGCCTCTCCGCGGCAACCACCACCTGTGCTGTCTCCTCGCTGGGAGCGGAGCGATTTTGCAAGAGGCGATAGGCGATTAGGCTCACCAGCACGCTGAGTGCCAGAGCAGAGAAGGCAAAAACGATCATTCGAGTGCGATTCATCTTAATATCCTCGGCCGCGCCCGTTTTGGCGGCCTAGTTCTGTAAACGCTTCAATAAAGATTGCGAAATACAGCTCGCCCTCTCAGCGTGAACACTCCACCCGAGAGAAGTGGAGCCCCGAGAAAGAGCGGAGAACGATCATAGGTGACGATCACTTCAGACGCGGTCACCGTGACTGCGCCGACGACGATTGGCTGGTTCTGGGTGATGTTGACGTCAGTGTGCCGCAGCAAGCGGCGTGAGAGATGGGAGTAGGCCTCCCGCAACCGGCTTGCAGGAGCAGGTTGCAAACCACCGTAAGTGGCTGTGGTTAAAAGCCGCGGTCGTGAGCGTTACGGAAAAGGTGCTCTAGAAGCATCAGGTGTGGATCAGGAAGACGAACACAAGTGAACCACCGTTCAAGTGCCGAAAGGACGAGATGGTGTCGAAACCGGGGAGTTGGTGTTGCCCCGGGACGAATCTGGCGGAAACCTGTCTACTGGTCAGGTGGCACCCGGCATAGAGGTGGCGTGAGCTTGATCTGGGCTCTCATGTTGAACTGCGGGAACCTGGAGCAACGATGCTAAGAGAAAGGCACAAGCAGAGAACCTGCGAGGCCGACAGTATCGAAGCGTTGCCCAGGGACGGACAAGCTCGTAGTAGCGATGAGGCTGCCGTAATGGCAGCGGAGCGAAGGGGCTTGGTCACTCGGCTACAGACAAGCGGCCAACTGCTAGGCAGGAGGAGCCCTTGAAAGTAGCAAAGCCATTTGAGGTTTCTAAGAAGCTGGCAGGGCAAGCATACTTGGAGGTGAAGTCCAAAGGAGGTGCCGCAGGAGTCGATGGCGAGTCGCTTGAACTCTTCGAGCACAACTTGAAGAACAACCTCTATCGAATCTGGAACCGGCTGTGCTCCGGGAACTATTTTCCACCACCCGTGAAAGCCGTGCCAATCCCGAAGAAATCGGGGGGCACGCGTGTTCTCGGAGTGCCTGCGGTCTCTGATCGAATCGCACAGACAGTGGTGAAGCAAGCCCTGGAGCCGATACTGGAACCGGTGTTCGATGAGGATTCTTTCGGCTATCGACCGGGAAAGTCTGCCCATGACGAGATTGCCATCACCCGGAAACGGTGTTGGCGATACGACTGGGTGGTGGAGTTCGATATCCGCGCCCTGTTCGACAACATTGACCACGAACTGCTCATGAAGGCGTTACGCCACCATTGTCAGTGTCGTTGGGTGTTGTTGTACGTGGAGCGCTGGTTGCAGGCTCCACTTGAGCAGCCCGGCGGCAGTCTACAGGCGCGCGACAAAGGCACACCGCAAGGTGGAGTTGTGAGCCCTATTCTGGCAAATCTGTTCTTGCACTACGCGTTTGACGCGTGGGTGAGACGCCAACTGCCGGGGGTTCCATTTTGTCGATACGCCGACGATGGGCTGCTGCACTGCAAGAGCCAGTCTCAGGCGGAATACGTGATGAGCCTTATCTCGGAACGCTTCCGTGAGTGTGGGTTGGAGATCCATCCCGACAAATCGTCGATCGTCTATTGCAAGGATGTGAATCGCCTGGAAGAGCATTCGCGAATCAGCTTTGATTTCCTTGGTTACACTTTCCGTCCGCGACGGTGTGTGAACAAGAAAGGGCAGGTTCACCCGAACTTTCTTCCTGCGATCAGTATCTCCTCGAAGAAGGAGATCAATCGATGCATGCGTAGCTGGCATGTCCAGCTCAAGAACGAGAAGACGTTGTTGGATCTGTCTCAGATGTTCAATCCGAAACTCCGTGGTTGGCAAGCCTGCTATGGTTGCTTCCACGCGTCGGCACTGCGTCAACTGTGGCGGAACTTCAACCGGTATCTTGTGCAGTGGGTGCGAAGGAAACTCAAAAGATTTTCTGGGCATCGGCAACGGGCGAGGCGTTACCTCGACCAGATTGCCCGTGCCAATCCGCATCTATTTATTCATTGGCGTCTTGGAGTCTTTCCTTGTGGCTTGAGTGATAGGAGCCGGATGAGCTGAGAGGTTCACGTCCGGTTCTTGGAGGGGCTGGGGGTGAGACTCCCCCAGCCTACTCAACCCGAGGTCGATGGTAATCTCTTCATTCGAGAGATATTCAACGACCCGTTGTTGGATCCGAGATTTGGTAGTTGCCGGGTCTTCAGAAGTATCAATTCGGTTTTCCGTCAGTGCGGAAAGGCGAGCTCCTTCCCGGGCTGCGTTCTCGAGAAGCTGATGTTCCCGAAGGAGCAAACCCAGGTCGATCACCGTCAGAAACAGAACCACCATGAAAGGAATTATCATAGCCAGTTCGACGATAATGGAGCCCCGATTGTTTTGCGGGGATCTCTGGTTAGGGACTGGTCTCATTTCGCATCAAGGCCTGACCGGAGAGAGTCATTTCGAGATCGCTGAACAGCGAAACCGTCACGACCTCGTAAGGGATCGTCACGGTAACCCGGGTAAATTCGGTCGGAACGCTTCCCATTTGGATGACCACCGGTCGCTCTATTGTGATAATGCTCTCTTCCAGGGCAGCTGCCTGCAAGAAGAGCCGGATTTGAGTCTCAATCTCGTCGATGCCGGGAAGGGTGCTGGTCCCTCTTTCAGGGGCCACTCCAAAGCGGGCGCCCTCACGAGCCGCATTGGTCAGCGCTTGTTGCACACGGAGAACGTGGGCCCCTTCGATAATCCCAGATACAAGGATCAGGAAGGGGAGCGTAGTGAAGGCTGCCTCAATGATCGCGCTTCCGCGGATGGAAATGGTCTGGGACGGTTTCACAGTCGATTCACCTCCAAGAGAGCTGTTTTTCACACAACCAGCGCCAGAGATCCCCTTGTTGAGGAGACCCGGGTGGCAGGAAAGGAGCGGCAAACAGTTCCCACCACCCGATCGGAAAAGCTTAGTTAGTTCCCATCCGTGGACTTGTAAAGCATTGGAAATAAAGAGGAAGAGGGGCATCTCCAAGCCTCGGTTTTGTCATAGTCGTTTGCTATTGTAATTGTTGTAAGCAGCATGTAGCAAAAGACTTAAGCAAAACCGAGTGCTTGAAAAATGCGAAAGAACCGTGAAAATCAACTCCCCCTTTCTCCCCTTTGGCCCGATCATCAACTCGCCAAAGAGCTGAGAGTGATTTCCGAGATCCTGGACGAGAATCCCTCGATCTCGGATCTAGTTTTACAGGATGTGTGTGACAAAGCCAGCGCCCGGAACGGTGCGGGAGGTCTGACAGCCGATCAGGTGCTGCGCTGTGCTCTGATCAAACAGATGCACCAGTTTTCTTATGAAAAGCTTGCCTTTCATCTGAGCGACTCGCAAAGTTTCCGCACCTTTTGTCGCCTTCCCTACGGGTACACTCCCTCCAAGAGCGTCCTTCAGGAGAACATCTCCAAGATGGAAGACTCCACCTGGCAGAAGATCAACCGGGTGTTGGTGAGTTGGGCCGATCAGGAAGGTTTGGAAAAGGGGCGCAAGATCCGAGTGGATGCAACCAGTGTGGAAAGTGACATCCGTTATCCTACAGATAGTCAGTTGCTGTACGATGCGATCCGGGTCCTCACCCGCCTTATGAGACGTCTGAGCCAGCGCCAGTCGGTCGCTTTTGTCGATCACTCGAGGCGGGCCAAAAGGCGCTGGCTGAACATCCGAAACAGCCGGGGCGAAAGACGCAAAAAACATTATCAGGATCTGCTCCAGGTAGCTGGCAAGACGCGCAGCTACGCCCGAGAGGCGATCCAGTCGGCCGAAGCTTGGAGCGATCCCATCAGCCAAGCACTGGCTCACTACCTGGATCTGCTGGAACGAGTGATGGATCAGACACAACGGCGGGTGCTTGGGGGTGAAAAGGTACCGGCGTCGGAAAAAGTGGTCTCGCTCTTTGAAGAACACACCGACATTATTGAAAAAGGGGCGCGGGAGAGTATCTTTGGTCATAAACTTTATGTGACGATCGGAAAATCTTCCCTGATCCTGGATGCGCTTCTGGTGCAAGGGAATCCCGCCGACAGTCAACAGGTCGAGCCTCTTTTGCGGCGTCAGTGCCAATTGTACGGTCGTTATCCTCGCCAAGCGAGTTTCGATGGAGGCTTTGCTTCTCTCAACAACCTGAAATGGGCGAAAGAGGAAGGCGTGCAGGATGTGGCTTTTGCGAAGAAGTGCGGATTGACCATCGAGAACATGGTCCGCTCCAGCTGGGTGTACAAGCAACTGCGACGCTTTCGGGCCGGTATTGAAGGCTGCATCTCCACGGCCAAACGCGTCTTTGGTTTGAGTCGCTGTCTCTGGAAAGGTTGGACCCACTTTCAGCGCTACGTGCATCTTTCCGTCGTGAGCTACAATCTGGTCGTGCTGGCTCGACTCCAGTTGTAGAGCCCCGCGCCCCACCAGCATCCACTCAGAGCTCATCCGAAGCTGAGGTCTCTGCACTCAGCACTCTTTCACAGAACCCGAGACTGTCCCGGGTTTAGTTGAAAGTTGAGAGGCGGTTCGTCCGACCGACTCGTTAGAATCGGGTTGGTCAACAACCTTTTAAGGAGGAACCGCCATGAAGAAATCATATCGAATTGTCACCCGGAAGAACAGTCAGGGGCTGGCTGATTATCTGGCCCAGAACGGGCAACTGTTGCTCCCGATGGTGGAGCTGATCGAAGCCTCCCGGATGGCCATTGACGAGTTGATCGACATCCTGGGGCGAGCGAGCATGGAAGCGGTCTTGCAGCTTTCTGCCCGAAGTGTCGCCGGCGAAAAGCAACAAGGGCGCCCAGGCAAGCAGGTCGTTTGGTACGGCACTCAGCCAGGGCGAGTCAGACTTTCGGAGCGGCAAGTGCGGGTTCGAAAGCCACGGCTGCGCAAGAAAGGCCAAGGTCGAGGCGGGGAGGTGGAGATCCCCGCCTATGAGGCGATCAACCGTAACGGGGAGCTGGGCAGCCGCATGCTGGAGATCTTGATGTGCAACGTTTCCACGCGCCACTACAGCCGCGTGATCCCCCAGATGGCCGACACGGCGGGAGTCAGCAAATCGTCCGTGAGCCGTCAGTTCATTGAGCAGAGCGGCCAGCAGCTGGAGCAGCTGGCCGAGCGACACTTTGATGACGTTGAGTTTCTGATCATCTACATCGACGGCCTGGTCTTTGGCGAGCACCACGTGATCTGTGCCGCCGGCGTGGACTCGGAGGGCCAAAAGCACGTGCTGGGGCTGCGGGAAGGGGCCAGTGAAAACGCCGCCACCGCTACCTCCTTGCTGGAAGACCTGGTGGAGCGAGGCCTGGATTCCGGGCGACGCTATCTGTTTGTGATTGACGGCTCCAGGGCCCTGCGATGTGCCATTGACAAGGTCTTTGGCAAGGGCAGTCCGGTGCAGAGATGTCGTCGTCATAAGATTCGCAACGTGTGCGATCGATTGCCGGACGATCTGGCCGAGCAAGTCAAGTCAGTGATGCAGGCTGCTTATCGGCTGCCCTGGGAAGAAGGGAGGGTTCGGCTCAGAAAGCAGGCGGAGTGGCTCGAAGGGCTGCATCCCGATGCGGCAGCTAGCCTGCGAGAAGGTCTGGAAGAGACCTTCACCATCAATCGACTCGAGTTGTCTTCCTCCCTGCGCTTGTGTCTGGCCAGCACCAACCTGATTGAAAGCCCTCACTCTGGCGTGAGGATGCGGACCCGCCGAGTGAGCCGCTGGAAAGATAGCCAGATGGTGCTGCGCTGGGCCGCCTCAGCCTTCCTGGAGACGGAGAAGAACTTCCGGCGCATCCAGGGCTACCAGGACCTCTGGATGCTGAAAGCCAAACTCAGAGACGAGGTTTCTATGGACGCCAAACGAAAGGTGGCTTAAGATCGTGCTCAACCTGAACCGCCCTTCACTTTCAACTGAGTTTGGGGCAGCCTCCAGAACCCTAAGCCCCTTTGGTAGAATGAACTCCAAAAGCGACACCGGTTGCCTCTATGCTACGTTCCACGAACTTACCAAGCCCTTGAAAAACAGGGGTTTCCGGATGGGAACTAGTTAGCCTCCGAGTGCTGCCTGGACGTTCGTGAATACGGTGACGATGGCGGCCTGCACAGGTGGAAAGGCTGCAGCTATAGCGAGAGCGACAAGCACGACCATCAGCGAGTACTCCATCACCGTCTGACCCGACTCGTCGTTGACGAGCCTCTCAAGACTGCCTCTGACCCATTGAGCTTTCATCGTAAAATCCTCCTTTTGCCTCCCATCATTGGCATTTTCGTTTTTCCCCACGCCCAAAGGTCGGCATCGATTCGAATCGGAACGCCTTCGCGTGACATCTAACACCACTGCCTTGAGCAGAGGGGAGGCGAGCAGCGGGAATACCCTGGTAGGGGGCCTTTTGACCAGGGGGGTTCCACTTATGTGGGTATGGTGCCATGTTCCTGCTGCTCGCATGTTGGACACTCCTACTACCTGAGTCGTGGCAGCGGGGAGGATTTTGCAAAAAAAATTTCAAAGCACACATCGAATGGGGCACGAGACTTCTCTGAAGAAGAGTTCTTTTCGCGGCACTGAGGCCGCTCCTACCTCTGGTTCCAAGGAAGGTAGGGGCGGCCTCAGTGCCGCGAATGAGGTTTGAGATTCAGTATTTGTTTGGAGTTTGGAGCTTAGAATTTGTCTGGAATTCAGTGTTTGAGATTCTCTGCTCCCTGGTGATTTAAGAGCTTTTGTAGTCGAGCGATGATGCGCTGTTTCTCGCGGTGAATTTGCCAGGGCTTGCGGCCGGATAAATCAGCGAGCTTTCGTAGAGTGGTAGTGCTGCTGATGAGGAAAAATTCTCGGGGAGAAAGCTTTTCTTTGATTTCGTCCAACACTACCTTGTTGCACAGTTCATCCTCATTGTCCTGCAGCTTGCCTGCATTTTCGGCCTGGGCGAGGTCTGCCTCATCATCCTCCAGAGCAATGGGGACGTGTTTTCTTTTCTCGGCGGTACGAATGGCGTCGGAAACCTTGTGACGGACACAGCTGTGAAGGTAAGTGGTCCAAGTGGCCGTTTTCAGGCAGAGGAGGCGGCCCAGGTAGTTGTTTGAAATTTCCAGAAAAAGATCCTGTGCCACGTCCTCCGGGCCAAACAGGGCAAGGGAGGGGCGAGCACGGCGCGAGAGGATCAAGAAAAACTTCCAGGTACTCTCCAAAAAAAGCGTTTTCCACTGGCGATTGTTCCCCGGGACGCCCTGTGCCCTTTTGATTTTCTGTGCCAGATCGTTCAAATACCCTTTCAGGTCTGTGAGAGGGATCTCCGGTCCAACCCCATGTATATACCTCTCCAGCAACTGGTAATTTTTTGCCTGCGCGTTTCTTACCTGAAAGCTTGCACTGGACATTGACGTTCTGGCTGCTTAGCCTCCTTCTGTTCGTTTTTAAGCGCACGCCCCGTGCCAAACTCTCCCGTAGAGCATAAGTTACTGTTTATCAATAATTTATTAATTAGAGACACTGGGGAATATGACGTTTTTCGTCACTAATCCGTATTTCTCACACCGACCAGGACCGTGTCCCGAATGAGAATATAGGAGCGGTCCTCAGGGGGCGAAAAAGCCTTTCCCCTTCACAGGAAATTTAGCCGATTGACATGAGAAAGAAGTCTCGTTATCAATAGCGTGACACATTGTGGTGTGCGGGCATCGCTTCCGGGGGAGAATCGAATTGGGGCGGGGCACAAAGAGGCGCTTCTATTTTGTAAAGACCGAAGCGAAGTGCGCCGAGCCCGAGGTGGGGACTCTGCTGGAGGAGTATCTTCGGCGCTCCCTGCCCTCAGAGGAATCGGAAGCCTTCGGGAGGCACATGGAAGAATGCTTATTTTGCAGCGCGAAGGTTGAGAATCTGGAAAACATCCAGGCAGCGATGGACTATTATCAGATCACACGGGAGCAAACGGAGGCCGATCCCGAAAAAGCTGCCAGGCAGATGAACCTGAGGGTGGTCGATCTATCGGGCCGAGAGATGCCTAGGGACGAATCTCAGTCGCAGCGTCCTTTTATCCAGGAAATCCTGAAGCTGTTGGTAGGCGCGAGAAGTAAGGTGACAAAGAAAAAGATTCTCGTAGGTACAGCAGACGGGCTGCACAGGTTGGATGCGTCTTGCCCCGTTGAGCTTGCCGGTCATGAAGTGGACTCGCTGCTGGAAAGCGGTTCCGGTTGGTGGGCGATTACGGACGGTCGGCAGGTTCGGCAGGCTCGCGCGCCAGGGGTGTGGAAGCAAGTCGCCTCGGTGAGCGACCTGACGTTGAACTGTCTGTTCCCGATTCCCGGCGGCCTCTTTGTAGGCACTTCGCAGGCTCATCTGCTCAGACTGCAAGGGAATACTTTGGAGCCGCTCCCTTCTTTTGAGGAAGCGGAAGGGCGCTCGGAGTGGTATACCCCCTGGGGAGGCCCACCTGAGGTCCGATCAATCTCAGCGGATCCCACCGGTACTGTCTATGTCAACGTTCACGTCGGAGGTGTGGTGTGCTCGAGCGACGAAGGAACCACCTGGAAAGCGGCCATCGACATCGACGCGGACGTTCATCAGATTCTCTTTGATGCTGCCTCGGGTCTGCTGCTGGCGGCTTCGGCCGTTGGCCTGGCCCTCAGCGAGGATGGTGGCAGTAGCTGGGGATTTCATCGCAAGCGGCTGCACGGAAGTTATCTGCGCGCGGTTGCTGTAGCCGGGAAAACGATCCTGGTCACTGCCTCCACCGGACCCTTTACCGACCATGCGGCTGTGTATCGAAGGCCTTTGAACCGTTCGGCAGCGTTTGAGCGATGCAGTCAAGGTTTGCCTGCCCGGTTCTCCCAGAACATCGACACCTTTTGCCTGGCTGCCTCGGGATCCTGCGTCGTCTTCGGTATTGAAGAGGGTTCGGTCTATCTCTCCACAGACGAGGGCGCGAGCTGGAAAAGCGTAGCAGAGGGACTTCCACCTGTCCGCTGCGTGGCTCTCGGATGAGCAGGGCAGGGAGCTCTGGTTCGGGGGCGCTTTTCGCCAGGGGGCGAATCGCAGCACCATGATTGACGCCATCTTATGGGTATTGATAAGATCTTCGCTCCTCTATGCCGCGGCGGTCATGTAAGATGAACCGGTTACACTAGATAACCATATATGGCTCGAAGACCGATCAGGCGCCGGCAGCCCTGGCGCAGGAAGAAAAAGAAGCAAACTCAGGCGAAGCCCCAAGAACGTAAGCAGACCAAAGATGATACCCTTGAAGTATCAGGGACCGTCATCGAGCCGCTGCCGAACACCATGTTCCGCGTGGAGCTCGAGAATGGGCATGTCGTTCTGGCCCATATTTCCGGCAAAATGCGTCGCCACCGTATCCGAATCCTGATAGGGGATAAGGTCACGGTCGAACTCTCTCCTTATGACTTAACCAGGGGCCGTCTGGTGTACCGTTTCAAATAGACGAACCTCTGACAAGGAAGTCGCTTCTTATGCGGGCTTGCCACTTGACAATGGAGTGAAGGACAGGACACTAGCATATCGTCTTTTGCTCCTTTTGTGGTCAGTCTCTTAAGGTTGATGGTGACAACATTCTCTTTAGGAGGGGAACATGAATAGTAACAAACTATTCGTCGGTGGTTTGCCCTACTCCGTTACGGAAGGGCAGCTCCAGGAACTTTTCTCGGCGCACGGGACTGTGGAGTCAGCCCGGGTGATTACGGACAGGATGACTGGACGGTCCCGAGGCTTTGGCTTTGTGGAAATGAGTTCTCAGACCGAGGCTCAAGAAGCGGCCCAGGCTCTCAACGGCAGCCAGCTTGAAGGGCGGACTCTTACCGTGAATGAGGCCCAGCCACAACGAGAGCGATCCGAAAAAAGGGACTTTGGGCGAGATCGCTGGTAGTCTTGAGCGCTAAACTCTGAGCGAGAAAAAGGGGCGATAGGTCGATTCGCTCCTCTTCATCCAGAATATTCATAAGGTATCGTATCTCCTGCGTCCCGGCGGCTGCCGGCTGGAAGCGGGCGCTACTTTCCACCGGAGCCAGTCTGTAGGGGCGCACGGCGGTGCGCCCTTCCCCAAACAGGTAGCCACACGGGAACGTATCGCCTTTCGCGGGCCTTGTTAGGTTCAGGTCCAGGCTAGCGCCCAACCCGGTTCTCTTTGAGAGCCTTCAGCACCCGTTCCGGTGTCATCGGCATGGTGTCGGGCTGAAAGCCAAGGGCATCAGCGATTGCGTTCGCGATTGCACCGGGCGGAGGAACAATGGGTGCTTCTCCTACACCGCGAATCCCGTAAGGGCCATCACTGGCTGGAACTTCGACGATTTCGGCATCAATGAACGGCACATCCAGCGAGGTAAGTTGCTTATAGTCGAGCAGGCTTGGGTTGAGGAGACAGGCCTTGTCGTCAAAGACGTACTCCTCGGTTAATGCCCAGCCAATGCCCTGTACAGCGCCCCCCTGAAGCTGTGCTTCTACACGGTCGGGATTCACACAACACCCTACATCCTGAAAGGCGGTGTAGCGCAGGACTTGGGTTTTCCCGGTTTCGGGATCCACTTCCACATCTGCAAGATGGCCGGCGAATGCAGGCGCAGGTTTCAGCTTCGAGGTCATGCCCCGTCCGATGACGGCATCATCACCCACCGGTGTCAGCTCTCGCCAGTGCACTCTGCCGGCACCGTTTGTAGTGGAGCGGAAATAGGGAGCTTTCCACTGCACGCTCCCCGATTTGGTTTGCAGTTTTCTCGCCGCTCGCTCGCGAAGTTGGGCAATCGCATCCTGGCAGGCATTGTACACAGCCTGGCTCATGGTATACGTAATACGGCTGCCGCCCGTCACGTCAGTATAACCTGAGGACTCGGTATCTCCCACGGTGATAAAGACCTGCTCGGGCTTCACACCCAGCTCTTCTGCGCAGATCTGTACGATGGCCGTGCGTGTACCTGTCATATCCACGCTGCCGACCAGCATGGAGACCGTTCCGTCGGAGTTCAAATTCATCGTTGCTGTCGACGTCATCTGGCCTCCGAACCAGAAGCCGACTGCTGCCCCGCGTCCCACTTTGCCTCCGTTGCTTGGACTGGGCAGGGATGACTTCCAGTGGTCACCGCTGGCCATCTTCCGCAGCAACTCTTTCAACCCAATGCGGTTGAAGGCGACCCCACTGGCCTGCTTGTCACCTTCCTGGGTGGCATTCTTCATCCGAAACTGGAGTGGGTCCATTCCGATTTTTCGGGCCATCTCCTCCACATTCTGCTCCATACCGAAAGCTGCCTGGGGCGCACCTGGGGCGCGATAGGCCTGGACTCTTGTCTTGTTGGTTACCACGTCGTAGCCGGTGACCTTCAGGTTGGGTGTCTTGTAGGGTGCGATGAATGTCTGGCATCCCGCTCCCACTGCACTGCCGGGAATGCAACCCGCGTCATACTTGAGGTCTGCCTCGACTGCCGTGAGCGTTCCGTCCCGCTTGCAACCTGTTTTGAAATGAACGATGACGGGTGAGCCGGGACCAGTGGCTCGCAGCACCTCTTCGCGGCTCATCACAACCCGTACCGGCCGGCCGGCCTTCTTCGAGAGCAACACGGCTACCGGTTCATGCATGGCCAGACACTTCCCGCCGAAACCGCCGCCTAGCTCTGTGGGCACCACATTGACCTTATTGAGGGGCAGTTTCAGCAGACCTGCGATCTGCAGCTGGAGGGCGAAGCTGCCCTGAGTACATGCCCAGACAGTGACATGGCCGTCGGGCTCCCAACGCGCCACGGCCGCATTGGGTTCGATGTAGCCTTGATGTGCCATAGCGGCCCGGTATTCACGCTCTACAATGACCTCGGCGTCCGCAAATCCCCGTTTCACGTCTCCCCAACCCATCTCGAAAATCTGCGCCACGTTGCTGGGCTTCTTCGATATAATCCCGCCAAAGGCATTCTTCGTCTTGAGATCTGCCTTCATCGTGGAAACGCCGTCCAGAACAACGGGTGCGCCCTTGTGCATAGCGCTCTCGATGTCTACCACAGGTTCGAGCTCCTGGTAGTCGACCTGAATCAGATTCAGTGCTTCTTCTGCAATCCAGGGCTCGGACGCTGCTACGGCAGCGACGGGGTGTCCGCCAAAGAGACACTTCTCTTTGGCCATCACAAGCGTAGAGATGCCTCCCAACGGGATATGGACTTCTCCTATGGGAAACGAGTCAGTGGGTTTGATCCTGGGGAAGTCGTCGCTGGTCACGACCGCGTGAACCCCTCTGAGTTTCTCCGCCTTACTAGTGTCGATGCGTCGGATGCGGGCGTGGGCGTATGGACTTCTTAGAATTCTCCCGGTAAGCATGCCGGGAAGGTAAACGTCTGCCCCGTACTGCGCCTGCCCGGTAACCATCTCCACGCCGCCCACCTTGGGCACGCGCTTACCAATAACGCGAAAGGTTCGTCTGCGTTTCTTCCTTACCGGAGTTCTCCGCTTCTGGGTACTGGCTTTGGCCATAATGCAAGTCCTCCTGTTGAAAAGGGGTCAGACCCCATCCCTCCGCAGGTCTTCTGCGGCAGCCTGAATGGCGCGCACGATCTTGTCGTAGCCGGTGCAGCGGCACAGGTTGCCTGCCAGGGCGATGCGTATCTCTTCCTCGCCGGGGTTCCTATTGGCCTTGAGGAGGGCATAGGCAGAGACGAGCACTCCTGGCGTACAGAAGCCGCATTCCAGGCCTCCGATTCCGACGAACTGCTGCTGAAGAGGATGCAGCCTTCCTTCTTCTGCGATCCCTTCCACGGTCATGACCTCCCGCCCCTGCGCTTCACAGGCCAGAACCAGGCAAGCGTCCACGGCCACCCCGTCCACAAGAACGGTACAAGCCCCGCAATTTCCGTTACTGCAGCCCTCCTTGGTTCCCGTGAGGTGAAGGTTATCGCGCAGCGCATCGAGAAGCGTCTGGCGAGTGTCTACGACCAGTGCGGTCTCCTGCCCATTGACGGTGAAGCTAATCGTTTTCCTCATCGCGCGCTCCTCGCTCTCCGGCTAAAGTGTCACCCCAAGACTGTGGGCACACGTCCCAAGAGTCCTGACGGTCAGGACATTGACAAGGTCTCTCCGATACCAGGCCGCCCCCCGGACGTCGTCAATGGGTCTACATTCTCGGGCTGCTGCCTGGCCCGCTTGGCGCACCAGATCCGCTCTCAAGGTATTGCCGATCAGTGCCCTCTCGGTTCCGCGGGCCCGCATGGGCACGGGCGCGACCGCAGCAAGTGAGATGCGGGCGTCAATGATCCGACCCCGCCCCATCTGGATCCAGGAGGCCACCCCGGCAATTGCAATGTCCATCTCGTTTCGAGGGATGAAGCGTTGATAGGCGCCGGCGCTGCGCCTGAGGGGAGGAGGAAGCAGGATCTCGACCAGCAACTCACCAGGTCCAAGCACGGACTTGCCGGGGCCGACGAAGAAATCCTCGGCGAGCACTCGACGTCGTCTCAACCGTCCATTCTGCTGCCCGGCGATGATGCAGATCCCGCCACAGACAATCACGGGCGGCGCGGTGTCTGCGGAGGGAGCTGCGTTGCAGAAGTTGCCGCCGATGCCTGCGCGGTTCTGAATCTTGACATCGCCGATGAGCCCACAGGCGGAGGTAATCACCGGATAACGCTTCCGGATGAGGGGCTGTGAGTAGATCCGCGCACAGGACACCGCGGCACCAATGTGAAGTCCCTTGCCGGACTCGTACTCCAGGCGGTTGAGTTCGGGAATCCGCTTGACATCTACCACCAGCGATGGGTTTCGGTGCCCCACACGCATCTGGTCGATCAGATCCGAGCCGCCTGCGAAGGGACGAGCCTTGCCCTTTGCCTTCGCCAGCAGCACGATCGCGTCTCTCAAGCTCGTCGGCGCCACATAGTCAAAATCACGCATGCGCATCTCCTACCTCGTTTGTGAACAAAAAGCTAGCCCTTCTCTTAGGATATCTTTATCTACCGCCATCTTTCTCAATCGTCAAGACGAAGATTTGACACCTTCCTCCTTTTCGTCGATAAAGGAGGCGTTCAGAAGGAGGAAGATCTTGGAAAGAGACATGGAGAGCAAGATGGAAAATCGTGGCAGGGAAGCGGTTTCTGAAGCCTACTCAGGGATGAAAGAGGTGATTGACCGGGAAATGAAGGCAATCGAGGACTCCGGTCTGCTCAAGAAGGAAATCGTGATGAGTTCCCCTCAAGGGGTGGAGATCGACTCCAACGAAGGAGAGCTGCTGAATTTTTGTGCCAATAATTATCTGGGGTTTGCCAACCATCCGGAAATCGTCGAGGCGGCGGTTGCGGGGCTTCGCCAACATGGATTTGGCATGTCCTCCGTTCGCTTCATTTGCGGGACACAGGACCTTCATAAGAGTCTGGAGCGGAGGATTTCCGGGTTTTTGGGTTTCGAAGACACCATACTTTACGGTTCCTGCTTTGACGCCAACGCAGGACTATTCGAAACCATTCTGGGGAAGGAAGACGCCATACTGAGCGACGCCCTCAATCACGCCAGTATCGTTGACGGGGTTCGGCTTTGCAGAGCTCGCAGAGAGATCTACCAGCATGGGGATATGTCAGATCTGGAATCAAAACTGAAGGACACCCGGGATGCTCGTATTCGCATGATTGCCACTGACGGCGTGTTCAGCATGCTGGGTGATCTGGCTCCTCTGCCCGAAATCTGCGAACTGGCGGGACGGTATCGGGCTCTGGTCATGTTGGATGACTCGCATGCTACTGGATTTGTGGGTGCGACGGGACGAGGCACTCCCGAACACTTTGGTCTCGCCGATCGGATCGACGTCCTCACCAGCACCCTCGGTAAGGCCCTGGGCGGCGCCTCAGGGGGGTTTACTACGGGTCGAAAGGAAATCATCGCCCTGCTTCGGCAGCGTTCCAGGCCCTATGTCTTTTCCAACAGCCTGGCTCCCTCCATCGTGGCAGCGTCTCATAAGGCCTTCGAGTTGCTGGAAGGAAGCCCCCATCTGGTTCGCAGGCTTCACGAGAATGCGAGCTACTTTCGAACCCAGATGAAAAATCGTGGATTTCCGATTGTAGAAGGGAACCATCCCATCGTCCCCGTCATGCTCGGTGAGGAAAGGATGACGTTCCGGATGGCCCGGGCAATCAATGAGCGCGGAATCTTCGTGGTCGGATTCACCTACCCGATCGTTCCCAAAGGGAAAGCGCGCATCCGTCTGCAGATGAGCGCCGATCACACGCGGGCTCAGCTGGATCGAGTAATCGGGGCTTTCGAAGAAGTGGGGAAGGAGATGGGGGTCATCTGAGGAGGAGTGACACTCATGAAGGGCGAGAATCTTGAAGCTCGGACGGCGATTGTGACCGGAGCAGGGCAGGGGATGGGGAAGGCCGTGGCCCGGACGCTGGCGGCTCGCGGCGCCCATGTTGTCCTCAACGACGTGGATGAAAAGAAAGTAAAAAAGGCAGCTGAAGAACTTCAAGCAGCCGGGGCCAAAGTACTTCCCATAGCGGCGGATGTCACCGACTTGTCCGCTGTGCTAAGGATGGTGGAGGAGTCGATCCAGCGGTTCGGAACGATTCAGATCCTGGTCAACAATGCGGGTGTGCTTCGCCCCACCAAGGTGATCGATATCGAGGAAGCGGAGTGGGACTGGGTGGTGGGGGTCAACCTGAAGGGAACCTTCCTTTGCTCGCAGGCCGTTTTGCCCTCGATGCTGAAGGCCGGCTGGGGTCGCATTGTCAATTTTTCCTCGACGGCCGGAAAGAACGTCAGCACCGTTGGAGGCGCTCACTACACGGCGGCCAAGGCCGGTATCCTGGGATTCACCAGGCACCTGGCCAAAGAGGTGGCCCCATTCGGTGTTACCGTCAACGCCGTCTGCCCCGGTCTGATTGACACGGAAATGGTGCAGGCCACCGTGAGTTCCCAGAAGGCACGGGAGTACGCCGAGAGTTTCCCGATTTCGCGACTGGGAGAGCCTGAAGAGGTCGCTGAGCTGGTGGCTTTCCTTGCTTCCGATCGGGCGGCCTACATTACCGGTGCATCGCTGGATATCAACGGCGGCGATTTAATGGTGTGAGTCTTGGTCACTGGTCACTGGTCACTGGTCACTGGGATCAATCCGCCGGAGTGACGGGGAGATCGGGCGAGACGGCAGGGAAGGTAGTCAGTACCCCGGGGGACTGTCGGATGACCGTGAGCGCGACCTCGCAGCCTTCCTCTTTCACTTCGATCCAGAGTGTTCCGGTAAACGTGTTGGACAGATTCAGCGACAGCGGGTCCTGGTTGGGAAAGCGTGCCAGCTGATTTCTTGCCTTCAGAGTGATTTCTTTCGGCCCCGCCACTACGGTTCCGCTGGAATCCCGTGCTGTGAGGATCAGGGTCACATCCTGGTCTTTGGTGTTGACGACTGCGATCCCGGTGTCGGTTCCCGTGCCGGTATTTCGCTCGATGCCCAGGACGGCCTTGGAGAGAGGAAAGCTTTCCCCCACGCCTGCGGTCCCGACGTCGGGGGAGCTAAAAAGAACCACTCCACCCACTAGGATCCCGTTGCCCTCCGGTTCCTCCGCACTGACCTCCACCGAACCAACAAATTGAGCTGCTCCTTCCGTCTTCAGAGTCACGCAGCCCAAAGGAGGGATGGTCACCGTTTTGGTTCCGTCGGCAAGCAGCTCGCCGCTTAACGTGACCGATGCAGCCGTCCCGTCCGTATTGCGCACCCGAATCTGCACCTTCGCCGCGCGAACAGGGGATGGATTCACCAGCAGCATTTCTGAAGAGAGATTGGCCGCCGGAGCGTGGGCAAATTGTGCGTAAAAACTTGCGGAGGTTACCCGATTCTGGATGACTGGAAAGGTGGTAAAGACGCCGGGAGCGAGGCGAATGACGGTCGCTCCGATTTTCCGATTGGCCGTGATCACGACCGTTCCTGAAAACTTCCTGGGTACGACGTCGAGTGAGTCGAATTGACGGATGAACTTGGCGACTTGTCCGTTGCCGGCAAGCTCCAGAGTGGTGCTGGCCATTACGTTGCCACCCTTATCCTGGATCTGAATGAAGATCTTCACCGGCCGATCGTCCAGATTGGTGATTGCCACACCGGTGTCCTGACCCTTGGTGTTGTCGAGGACCACGGGGGCGACGCCGAAAAGAAGAGGGCGACTGGCTCCAACTCCGGTCGTTCCAGCAGCGGATTCAAAAAGAACCGTCCCTACGATGAAGCGATCCGCCAACGCCCGTAGGGACCCTATAAAGCTAGACGCTCCGCCACTCTTGGCTGAAAGCGACCCCCCGGGGTTTAACGCAAAATCCAGGTCGTTGTTGGCGTCTTTCCCCAAAGAACCTAAGGTGATCCCGGTTCGTGCGCCTTCGCTGGCTCTGGCTGAGATCTTCCCCGTGGCTGCTTTCTCGAGATTCATGTTGATCAGGAAAACCCCTGAAGACGTATTGCTGACCGGATCATGAGCGTACTGCCCAAAGGCCTGAAGGAAGCGCCAGGGAGAGAAGACTTCCAGGCCACCCGTTACCACTCCGAGCTCCGGGTTGGTTTGCAAGAATATGCTGCGCTCTCCCTTCGGTGTGTCGAGCGGCACCTCAACAGGAACGGTCGCGAAAGGATCTCCGTTTCCAAAGGCTCCCGTGCCCGCGATAGGCCCGGTTACCAGGTCACCTCCTAAGAGAAAAACTCCCTGATCATTGAGTAGAGCATCCACTCCCTTTCCCCCAACGACCAGGTTGGTATCGGTGCCCTGGAATACCTCGGCGAACGAAGTTTTTACCGAGAACCCGGAATTGGGGTCATCCACGGTCCCCAGCCAGATAGGGTCAACGGCAGAATCACCCTGAGTGACTTCGAAATCGATTTCCGTTACATCGGAAGCCACCTCCACTGTGGCCTCCATATTGTCGTTGTAAAACTTGGGAAGGAAATCCGTCACGATCTGGGCTTGGCTCAGTCCCGGGTTGGTCACGTCTCTCATCAAGGGCCCATCCGTCGCCTCCACGTAGAAGGCGTACTTGCCGGGCGGAAGAAACTTTATTTGGTAGGTTCCATCGGCCAGTGTGATCGCAGAAGCTACGAACAAGCCGTGCTCGTCTATGGCAACCACGAAGGCCCCGGGTACGGGCTGACCGTCCCGGGTGACTGTTCCACTGATGGTCCCCGTGATCTGGTCTAGACCCGGCAAAGGGTACGTCAGGTTGATTCCTGCGTAATCGTCCTAGCCGAGCTGGTTGAACCCGAAGTCAAAAAATGCCCCCACTCCGCCGTTCATGATGGGGCGTCGGCCGATGGTGTGATGCAGATTAAGGCTGTGTCCGACCTCGTGAAGAGCCGTGCGAAAGACGCTGCTCGTTCCAAATCCTTCGGGCTCCATCGTACCCCGTTGATGTCAGGATTAAAGATGATGTTGGTTTCCTGGATATTGGATCCAATCCATTGAGTGGCTGAGACTCCTGCCGCCCCACCCACCTGGTTACGGTTGTTTATGGTGTCGGCGAATGTGAGGACATTGACGTTGTCTCCAAACACCGCTTCTTTGACAGCGGTATCGGGTCCCAGGATTACTGTAAGGGAGGAACATTCAGCCCAACGCCGCAGGGATTCGCGCAGGGCAGGCCTCAGATTGCTTCCACTGACCACATTGGGAAGAGCGTCCGTAGAGCCTTCCCACATCCGGAACACCACGGGGAAGGAACTGTCTGGCCATACGATCGGGACTCCAACATTGGCCCACTGTACCCAATAGGCAGTCAACAGGAGCCCACAAGAACCGTTGCCAGAAGGAAAGCACGCTTTGGCCTATTGGGTTCCATCGGAAATTCTTTTCAAGTTTTGACGAAGGCCCTGTGAGAAGGCCGATAACTCCTGGAAGATTGCTGCTGCACCCCAAATCTCCCGTAGGGGATGGGAAGGATAGATTCGAACAGTGCGGCGTCCCGATTTGGCTCGAATCACAGGAAGTCGACCCAGAGGCTCGGCCAGGGTGCGATTGTGTCTGAGTAGATCAATGTAAGAGAAAACGAGGTATTCCTGGCCCAGGACGTAATGGGGATGATGAGAAAGCCTAATGGTCGTTTCTCCCACCGTGCCTCCGTACTCAATGATCTCCACCTGGCCTTGCGGCGCTCCCTTGATGGCGTCCTCGACCTCAAAGAGATGACGGGTGAAGATGACTTGGCGATCTTCGCCCCAGAAGCTCTTCTTTTCCACCAGTCTGCCCATAAAGATCAGCTCCGTCTTTTCCAGAAAGTCGGTCCCTTTCACATTGAAATAGCTCTGTCTGGCCGGAAGCACGCCGGCAGTGGTCGCGGCAAGCAGCAAAGCGCTGTTGGCCAGCGGGACGGTCGCTAGGAGGGCCGAGAGCGGCAGGACGAGAAACCGAAGCCGCCTGAATCTTGGTTTATTGCTCATGCGCCTATTCTCTCACTGATCAGAAGAAACCGCGGATTACACAGATCAGAACGGATTGACGCGGATTCATATCCGCGAACTTCCGTGAAGATCCGCGTGCTGTGGGCTGAGCGGGTGGTCAGCGGGTCAGCAGCCAGCTCTGCACTCGCTCACCCTATCCATAATCCCGGCTAGGAGTCTGAGAGAGCGGGAAGCAGTATTGAATGTCGCTTCCCGCTCGGCGAACGTCCTCTAGCTGGTCGCGGCGACAGAGCTGACCTTGATGGTTTTACTCTCCTTGTGGAGTTTGCCTTCCACGGTCACCTCGTGTCCTAAATGCTTTTCCGCCTCGGAGCCGTCCATTTCCAGGATGAAAGCGCCGCTCTCGGTGGCCAATGCCCACTTGGCGCCATTCTTCACGCAAGATTTGGCGCAGCCCACATGACCGGCACTTGCTGCCTTCTCATAGCTCTTTGCGCAATTCTCGTCTGCGATCCAGCCTTTCCAGCTTCCTGCCTCGCCGGCAAAAGCCATACTCGAAAAGCTCACTACCAGGATCGCCGCAGTCAAACAGATCGCTTTCTTCATAGGTTCACCTCCCTGAACTTGGGTAAGATACTTGGCTCCTTGAGCCGTTGTCAATGGTCAATGGTCGTTTGGTCAAAGGTCAATGGTAGTGGCAGTACCACGGCCTGGGTCACCCGCCGGGTCCGTCTGCCGAGATATAGGCCTCCAGGGACTGGAGTTGATCGACCAGGTCCTCGACGTGGCTCCGGAGCAGGTTGCGAACAGACAACAATCCGGCTACCTTCCCCTGCGGGTCCAGAATCGGAAGATGACGTATGTGCTGTGAGACCATCAGCTCGAGAGCCTCAGCGGCAGTTGCGTCGGAAGCGAGCGTCTGAAGCGAGCTGGTCATAACCTCCGCTACGCCCGTGTGCTTGGGATCGCGCTCGGCGGCGACTACACGGAGCATCACGTCGCGTTCAGAGATGATTCCGACCAGGTTTTCCCCGTCGACTACCATGGCAGCACCGCTGCGGGCAGCTTCCATGGCACGAACCGCTTCCAACACCGTTGCGGAGGGAGAAACCGTAGGCGCGGGAATCTGAGCGATCTTGCTCACGTTCATAACCGACCTCTCTGAAAGAAGCAGAAAGCAGGTATTCTGTTTCGAAAGTATATCAGATTGTAAGGGTCTTGTTATAATTCCCGCCGTGCAGCTAAGCCGCCTCACATCACGACTCTTGAGGAATTCAAAAAATCCACAGGAGAGGAAAATCAGCCTGCCCAAGGTCTGGAGAAAGCCCTACAGGCCCTCTGGCATGACAAAAAGGGCAATTGGAATAAGGCTCACCAGATTGCTCAGGATGTCGCCGACGCGGAGAGTTCCTGGGTTCACGCCTATCTACACCGCAAAGGGGGCGATCTCGGTAATGCTCGCTACTGGTACGGCCGGGCAGGCCGTACCGAGTCCATGCAGAACCTGGACCAGGAATGGGATGAGATCGCCCGGCATCTGCTGGCCAAGGTTTGAAAGGTGGGATGGTCTGGAGGATGCATGAACTAAAAAAGCTGACCCGTTGACCTCCTGACCAGCGGACCGCTTTCACCGTCCGTTGGAGAAACCGGGTCGACGACTCTACGGTGGGGACGTCCGAGAATCCATCGGGAAGCATGGTATGATCGGCCTTGCGTTTTTCTTCATGCGCCCGTAGCTCAGTCCGGATAGAGCAACGGACTTCTAATCCGTAGGTCGCAGGTTCGAATCCTGCCGGGCGTGCCAGAGTTTTTCTAACCTGGATCGTGGACAGATGATGTGGGTTCTTTCAGTAGATCGGTGATGAGAAGAAACGGGGAGGAGGTTCCCATGAATTGTTTCAGGGGGAGAAAACTGCTGATGGCCGTTCTCCTTTTGTGTTTTCTGCCCATGCTTCAGGGAGGCGGGCTGTTTCGCCAGACGGACCTGTTTGTGGCAGGTGAAGGAGGTGTTCACACCTATCGAATTCCGTCGTTGATTACGACACAGAAGGGGACCTTGCTGGCCTTCTGCGAAGCACGAAAGAAAAGCAGCTCCGATCAAACGCCGACAGATCTGGTCTTGAAGCGCAGCTTCGACCAGGGAACGACCTGGGAGGAGGCGCGAATCGTCCTGGGCGGCCGAGGTGGTGAGGCAATCATGAATCCGACTCCGGTGATTGACAGGCGGGACGGATCCATTCTCCTGTTCTGTAACCCTCATCCCAATATGCATGTGCAGTATAAACCCGGCGCCGTTCGGGTGTTGTTGTTGAAGAGCGACAACGACGGGGCTACCTGGTCCGACCCGATCGATCTCACCGACCAGGTCACCGACAAGAAGGTGTGGGAGGCCGCTTTGGAGGTGGGGCCAGGGGTGGCTATACAACTCGCTAATGGACGGTTGCTGGTTCCTTTGTGGTATTTCAGGCCGGGCATGGAAGGAGACTTCCTCAACAGCGTGATTTTCAGTGATGATGGTGGGCAGACCTGGAGGCGGGGAGAGAGGGTGGAAGGTTTTGGAAGCGAGAATCAGCTCGTGGAATTGGCGGACGGATCGGTGATGATGAGCATTCGAGCCGACTCCGGCGGCGGCTGTGGGAAGCAACACCATTATCGCAAGGTTGCCTTGAGTCGGGATGGGGGGCTGACGTGGCCTCGGGCGTTTCTGGACAAGGCCCTGATCACCCCTTGTTGTCAAGGCAGTATTCTTCGTCATAGCAAGAAAAGGGAGGGCGGTGGGGATCGAAATCGCCTCCTTTTTTCCAATCCCGCTCACGCTTCAAGGCGCATCAACATGAGCGTGCTCTTGAGCTACGATGAGGGTGAGACCTGGCCTGTCTCCCGGACCGTCTATGCCGGTCCCTCAGCCTACTCCTGTCTTACGGTACTATCAGACGGAACGATAGGCCTGGTCTTCGAGATGGGTGAGTCAGGTCCCTACGAAAAGATCCGCTTCGCCCGCATGAATCTGGAGTGGCTCACCGAAGGAAAGGTGCCAGAGTGATGTTTTACGGAGATTCGGCAGGGTTCTTGTGGCCCCTTCAACAATGAAATCGTCTCGAATCGTTGCCACTTCGATTGTGCGCCATGCTGGCCTGGAGCAGGCGAGCGGCTTCATTAGGATTGTTGATGTTGACGGAGGCAGGACTCTGTCGAAATCAGCGGTTCCTGAAAGTGTCTACCGTTGGAAAGATACAAACCCACGAGGTGGTCTGCGAGGAGCAAGAGGCATTGGGGCTTGTAGGGATAAACTGGTGATTGCGAACAGCGAGCGTTTATTTGTGTTTGACAGCACCTGGAAGCTGGTTGGCGAAATAACCCATCCACTTATGGGAGGAATTCATGAAATCTTGGTGGAGGAGGACGGTATTTGGGTCACCTGTACCAGCGCGGACCTCCTACTCAAAGTGGATTGGCAAGGTAAGATCTCTCACCTGTGGGAGTGGCGGCAGGATAATCAGTTAGTAGCGGCACTGGGATTTAGGAAGCTCCCTCGCGTTGAGCGAGCTGTCGACCATCGCGATCCAGAATCAGCAAGGAGTACGGTTCGCAATTTGGTGCATTTGAATGCGGTAACGCGAGCACCATTCGGGCTTCTCCTCTCCTTTGGTCACATCCTTTCTGGTAACGGAATGAGAGGTTCAACTTCGGCGATGGTTCTGGTCGGGGAAGACGGCAGAACATCCCTCTTGAGCAGGGAACAATCTACCAGCGTCCCGAACCACAACGTGGTCCAATGGGAGGATCGGCTCGTCTACAACGACAGCAACAGCAACGAGGTGGTCATTCATCCATTGGAAGAGCGACCCGGGAAGAAGCGACGCATCAAGATTCCCGGGAGGAAAGGCTTTCTTCGTGGGTTGGTGCAGCTGCATGATTCTACTTTCTTAATCGGTAACCAGAACCCCGCATCTATCTGTAGGGTGGATGTGGACTCGGAGGGAGTCAGTCCCATTGATCTGGAGGGTGAACCTCGTGAATCGGTTTTTGCACTGTGTAGAGTCCCTTCCAACTTTTCCGACCCGCCTTCTCATCTCTTCTAGAATCAAGACGCTTATCTCGATATGAACTTCACTCTGAACAGGATGTGTGTGGAGTAGGGGCGCACGGCCGTGCGCCCCTACGGGATTGGACCAGCCGTGGCTTTGCAACAACGGCTCCTCCGGAAAGCAACGCCGGCTTCCAGCCGACAACCACCGGGACGGCGGCGATATGCTCCTGTCACCCTGAATCCTGTTCGGAGTTCAGTGAATCACCAGATACCCTTATAATTGGAGTTGCCTGGAGATTGGAGAAGTAGAGATGACTGACTACATCGCTTATTTCAACGGGGAGTGGATGCCAATCAGTCAGGTCAAGATCGACCCGACGGACCGAGGTTTTGTAGTGGGCGACGCGGTGTTCGACGTCGCCCGTACCTTTAACGGCAGGAGCTTCCGAATGAAGGAACACATCGACCGGCTCTATCGATCGCTCAAGTACGTACGCATCGACTGCCGGCTGTCTGTGGAAGAAATGCTGCGCATCAGCGAGGAGGGGATTCGGAAAAACGAGCCCCTGCGGGCCGAGGTGGGAGATTTCTACGTCCACCAATTGGTCACTCGCGGGGTGGCCCTGAGGTCATGGGGGGCCACGAAGCCAACTGTCTGCGTGAGGATCGCCCCCATCAACTTTGGCTCCTACCCCCGTTGTCACGAAGAGGGGTTGCATGGGGTGATTACCAGGACGCTCAGCTACCCGCCGGAGGCTGTTGACCCGAAGATCAAGCATTACAGCCGCATGAACTTTAACCTGGCAGAGCTCGAAGCAAACGACATCGACCCAGGAGCACTTCCGATTCTGCGAGATGAAAGGGGCAATCTGACTGAGGGCTCCGGTTTCAATGTATTTCTAGTCACCGATGGGGCGATCCGGACCCCGGGAGAAAGAAGCATCCTGCAAGGCGTGTCCCGTGGAATGGTTTTTGATCTAGCCGGGCAACTGAAGATTCCAATCGCTGAGGAAAACCTTCAGCCGTACGATCTGTACACTTCCGATGAGGCCTTTTTCGCCAGCACCACCTTCTGTGTTGTACCGGTCACTCAGGTTGACAGGCGCTCCATCGGGGACGGGAAACCCGGTCCTGTGACCAAGCGGCTGCTGGCTGCTTGGAGCGAGGGCGTAGGCCTGGACATAGCGGAGCAAGCAGTCCGCTTCGCCACCGAAGAACCGAGTACCTCACAGGCACCGGCCTGAACCTGACGGCTCACCTGGGCTGCGAGGAATATTTGGACCGGTTGTCGACATCATCGCGGCGGTTATGATAAGCAAGAGCGCGGGCTATCCTGAATGTCATGGGAATTACAAAGTTTACTTGACGAAACCTCTCTAGTCCTGTAGACTACTTCTATGATGAATAAAGCACCAGGACGATCCCACCGAGAAGGACTTTCCCTTCTTGAACTGTTCGAGTTGTTTCCTACCGAGGAAGCAGCAACTAAGTGGTTTGAATCCCAAGTCTGGCCGACTGAGCGGTGCTGTGGTCACTGTGGTAGCACCAAGACCGGAGATGTTCCCAACCGGAAGCCGATGCCGTACTGGTGCACGGATTGCAGGCACTATTTCAGCGTCCGCACAGGGACACCGATTGCCCGATCCAACGTGCCTCTCAGGAAATGGTCTGTTGCCATCTATATCTGCCTGACCAGCCTGAAGTCGGTATCCAGCATGAAGCTCCACCGAGATATTAAGGTGTCCCAACCTACGGCTTGGTTCATGTTGCACCGTATCCGTGAAGCGTGGGCCAACCAGCCTCGTGGGTGACTTCGAGGGTCCGGTTGAAGTGGATGAGTCCTATTTCGGCGGACGCCGCCGCAACATGAGTAACAGCCGCCGCAAGGCATTGACCGACACTGGCCGTGGAACTGTTGGGAAAACCGCTGTTGTTGGCATCCGCGACCGGGCCACCAAGCAGGTCCGAGCAAAGGTTACAGAGCGGGTTGATGCGGAGCATCTGCAAGGGTTCGTTATCGAGAATACCAAGCCAGGAGCCAGGGTCTACACGGACGATGCCTCAGCCTATGACGGCTTGCCGTTTACCCATGAGTCGGTCCGGCACAGCGTTTCCGAGTACGTCAAAGACATGGCCCACACCAATGGAGTGGAGTCATTTTGGGCCACATTGAAGCGGGCGCACAAGGGCACCTTCCACAAGCTGTCACCTAAACACCTGGACCGTTACGTTCAGGAGTTTGCAGCCAAGCACAACATGCGGGATTCAGGAACGCTTGCGCAGATGCGGAACACTGTTGCTCGTCTTGTTGGTCGTAACCTTCTCTACCGTGACCTGATTGCTGGCAACTGACTTAGTCCCTTTGCTCGGGACTGATCTCCGTAGCAGGGCCTTCGCCAGCTTCTCAGGGGTCGCTCCTTTGAGGTCTCGTTTGGGGTCTAACATCGGTGGTCTCATGGTTGGTATAACCCTACTTTACTAAAGATCAATCATATCAGCCGTGCTATAATTTATGGGATTATAAGACCTACTTGACTTTTCCCTTCTCCTGACATATAATACTCCTATGGGAAAACAAACAAGAAACCGGCAACGCAGGAAACTCAACATTATCCACTTGATGGACATGTTCCCCAACGAAAAAGCAGCTGAGGAGTGGTTTGAAAGAGGCTGCCCCAAACTCAGTTGAAAGTGAAGGGCGGTTCAGGTTGAGCACGATCTTAAGCCACCTTTCGTTTGGCGTCCATAGAAACCTCGTCTCTGAGTTTGGCTTTCAGCATCCAGAGGTCCTGGTAGCCCTGGATGCGCCGGAAGTTCTTCTCCGTCTCCAGGAAGGCTGAGGCGGCCCAGCGCAGCACCATCTGGCTATCTTTCCAGCGGCTCACTCGGCGGGTCCGCATCCTCACGCCAGAGTGAGGGCTTTCAATCAGGTTGGTGCTGGCCAGACACAAGCGCAGGGAGGAAGACAACTCGAGTCGATTGATGGTGAAGGTCTCTTCCAGACCTTCTCGCAGGCTAGCTGCCGCATCGGGATGCAGCCCTTCGAGCCACTCCGCCTGCTTTCTGAGCCGAACCCTCCCTTCTTCCCAGGGCAGCCGATAAGCAGCCTGCATCACTGACTTGACTTGCTCGGCCAGATCGTCCGGCAATCGATCGCACACGTTGCGAATCTTATGACGACGACATCTCTGCACCGGACTGCCCTTGCCAAAGACCTTGTCAATGGCACATCGCAGGGCCCTGGAGCCGTCAATCACAAACAGATAGCGTCGCCCGGAATCCAGGCCTCGCTCCACCAGGTCTTCCAGCAAGGAGGTAGCGGTGGCGGCGTTTTCACTGGCCCCTTCCCGCAGCCCCAGCACGTGCTTTTGGCCCTCCGAGTCCACGCCGGCGGCACAGATCACGTGGTGCTCGCCAAAGACCAGGCCGTCGATGTAGATGATCAGAAACTCAACGTCATCAAAGTGTCGCTCGGCCAGCTGCTCCAGCTGCTGGCCGCTCTGCTCAATGAACTGACGGCTCACGGACGATTTGCTGACTCCCACCGTGTCGGCCATCTGGGGGATCACGCGGCTGTAGTGGCGCGTGGAAACGTTGCACATCAAGATCTCCAGCATGCGGCTGCCCAGCTCCCCGTTACGGTTGATCGCCTCATAGGCGGGGATCTCCACCTCCCCGCCTCGACCTTGGCCTTTCTTGCGCAGCCGTGGCTTTCGAATCCGCACTTGCCGCTCCGAAAGTCTGACTCGCCCTGGCTGAGTGCCGTACCAAACGATCTGCTTGCCTGGGCGCCCTTGTTGCTTTTCGCCGGCGACACTTCGGGCAGAAAGCTGCAAGACCGCTTCCATGCTCGCTCGCCCCAGGATGTCGATCAACTCGTCAATGGCCATCCGGGAGGCTTCGATCAGCTCCACCATCGGGAGCAACAGTTGCCCGTTCTGGGCCAGATAATCAGCCAGCCCCTGACTGTTCTTCCGGGTGACAATTCGATATGATTTCTTCATGGCGGTTCCTCCTTAAAAGGTTGTTGACCAACCCGATTCTAACGAGTCGGTCGGACGAACCGCCTCTCAACTTTCAACTAAACCCGGGACAGTCTCGTTTGAAAAGACACTGTGGCCAGAGGAAAGGTGTTGTGGGCATTGCGGGTCCACCAATACCTACACCGTGCCCAACCGAAAGCCCATGCCGTATCGGTGCCGAGATTGCGAGCGGTATTTCTCGGTCCGCACTGGGACGCCCATTGCCAAAACAAACCTCTCGCTCCACAAATGGGCTATGGCCATTTATCTGGAACTGACCAGTTTGAAGAGCATCGCCTCCACCAAGTTGGCGAGCGACATTGGGGTCAGTCAACCCGCTGCATGGTTCATGCTCCACAGAATTCGAGAAGCCTGGACCAGAACTAAAAACGGTGGAACGTCTTTCTCCGGCCCGGTCGAAGTCGATGAGACCTACATAGGAGGAAAGCGCAGGAACATGAACAAGACCAAGAGAGCTCAGATGAGTGGTCGTGGACCGACTGGCAAAATGGCTGTAGCGGGGATCAAAGATCGATCCTCTAATCAAGTCTCCGCCCAAGTTGTCCGCAATACCAAGTCTGAGACCATGAGCCTTTTCATTATGGAGCACGTCAAGCTGGGAACCAAAATCTACACCGATGACGCTTTGACCTACCACACCCTTCCGAATCATGAGACGGTTAAGCACTCGATTGGTGAGTATGTGCGAGGGAAAGCGTATACCAATGGCGTCGAGAGCTTCTGGTCTATGCTCAAAAGGGCGCATACGGGAGTCTTTCACAAGATCAGTCCTAAACATCTGGATCGCTATGTTCGTGAGTTCGCTGGGAAGCACAACCTTCGCCAGCTGGACACTCTGCACCAGATGAGACGGGTTGTGCGGGGCTTGGCTGGGAAACAACTGATGTACCAGGAACTGATTGCCGATAACGGGCTGTCTTCCGGTGCACGCGCAGAAGAGCTCTCACCAAGTCTTCCGGGGTTGCGTTTCCATAGTCAGGTCGTTTTCTCATATCTGTAGCTTCGCTTTCAGGTACTCCATGCCACGGTCTCCTTTGATCCGATTACAGTTCCCACAAAGAAGTTGCAGGTTTCCAATGTGATCGGTCCCGCCTTTGCCCTTGGAGATGATGTGGCCTACCTCCAAGTTGCATAGCTCGAAGTGGATCCGACATCCGTTGCAGTGACCTTCCTGATCGCCGCAGATCTCCTTTCGATTGGCATCGGAGGTTGTACCTAGGGAGCGTTCCTAGGTCCGTGCGTTTGGGAGTATCCGTGCGGTGGATGACCTTGGAAAATAGGCCCAGTTCGTCATGCATTCTCTGTTGAACTAGATCGGCGGCCTTGGGAGAGATATCGATTCCTACCCACTGCCTGTGTAAACCCTGAGCCGTAATGGAGGCCGTGGCGCATCCGCAGAACGGGTCCAGAACCATATCACCCGTGTTGGAGCTTGCTTGGATGATGCGAGCCAGTAGCGCGACAGGTTTCTGCGTCGGATAGCCGACTCGTTCCTTGGCATGGCCTGAAATTGGCGAAATATCGGTCCAGATCGCCGACGGAACCTGCCCCTTGTTCTCACTCAAATAGCGTTTCAGATAGGGTCGCCCAGATGCAGACCAAGCTATTCGGTTTTCCGCGTCCAGCGCCGTTATCTTGTCTTTGGTCATTCGCCACCCAAAGGGTGGCGTAAAGCCTTTGTACTCATAGGTCAGGTTAGGCCGTTCGCCCATCGATGCGGATCGAATAATGTTGTCGTGTCGATACAGTCCTCGGTGGTCCCGGTGACGGTAAAACTTCTCAGTGTAATCTGTGCTTAGCGGGACACGGACGGAATCGGTCCTTATTGGCGGGCCGTAGAATAGGAGCGAGTCGACCACGCGGCCAAATGCCTTCGAGTCGTTATGTGATGAGTTGCGCTTCCAGATGATTTCGTTTCTGAATTTACGTTTACCGAAAACCGCGTCCATGAGCAGTTTGAGGTAGTGGCTCATGGTCGGGTCACAGTGCAGGTAGATCGAGCCTTTGGGCTTGAGAATCCTCCTGATTTCGAGAAGTCGAGCGGCCATGTAGATCAGATAGGACTTGTCGCTGGAAGTCATCGCCGCCAACAGGACACGGTAGAGAGCGGGGTGCTTGGACTCGATCAGGTTCACCCACTCGACGTTGATGTCTGTGAGGGTCCAGGTGTCCTTGAACTCGGCTCCAGCAGCCTTGCTGCCAATGGGAGCAGCGTAGTTCGTATTGCTGTTGAAGGGGGGGTCTAAGTAGATAAGGTCTACCGACTCCGAGTTCATGCCCCGCATGATCGGCAGGTTATCCCCGGTCCAGATGGTCTGGTTGGCCCAGTTGGGCGCGCTCATTGTATTGCGCTCAGATTGTGTAACCCCTGCTCCTTCTCGCACTGAGCAAGGACAATATACAGAGAGTTGAACGATTTTATTTTCCCGGTCGCCCTGATTTGGTCGCCGACATTAAGTGTTTTTAGCGAGTCTCGCCAGTCGGAAGCGTCGAATTCTAACCAGTAGTTAGGTCCAATATCGCTACCATCCAAACACACAATTACTAGCTGGTTTTTGTCGAAAACATCGTACACAGTTCCAGCTACACGCAACCATTTGTTGGCGTGTCGGTCTATGACGGATTGCCTGGCTATGCCGGTAAGGCCGTTAATTTCTGCCACCAACTCAGATGGCTTACGAGGTGAGAATTCTCAGTGGTTCAGGTCCAAAGGGTGAGCCGTCGCCAGATACCACGAAAACAATAGGGTTCCGATTCCCGAAATCAACCCAGAAATCAGACCTGCATAGAGCGGAACCCAGCCTGATAGTCCCCTAGTCATGATGTACTCCCAGATTCCTCCGCCAATCGCACCGACAATCCCTGGCACCAGCGCAATAATTGCAATCCTTGATACTGGCTTCGCTCCAATCCATCTGGACCATTTTTGCCAACGCACCCAAACAAACTACACCTCGTTACCGTGTACGTCAAGTAGGTCTTATATTCCCAATAATTTAAGAACTGTGAGACGGGAAGTGAAACTGATCCGCTTGATTCTCGCCTATGTCGAGAAAGCGAAAAGCACCGGCGACATCCCCATCCCGGAATTCGCCGATTACACGAAATGCGCAATCGGCCACCACGTCAAACTCTGCGAGGAGGCAGGATTTCTCGATATCGTCCTCTCGGCGCACGACAAGGCTCCGGTATTAATCACGCGCATGACGTGGCAGGGACACGATGTTCTTGATCGGCTGCGCGACAGCACTTGACGTGCCATATGACCGTTGAGCATCAGTAATTAGTCTATCTAGATCGATGTCTACAGCCTGCACTTGAACGTCTGTGACAAGATATACTTTCGCCATGTCAGATCCTCCGAATGGAGAAAATTAAACAATGGATAAACAAACTACTGCTTCCAATTCAGCCCCCATTCACCATATAGGACACCAAAATTGCTTGCCTTAATCGATGTAAACTACTATAATAAAAGTAGATATAGAGCATAAAGGGAGCAAGAAATGGCTGACCCAAAGGGTGAAGGTTTGAAGGCCGGTTTTGATGGCAGTTTGAGGCTTGAATTTCATGGGGCTAAGGTCACCTCGGATGCTGGGCTTCTCGCCTATCGTGATTTGGACGAAGCGTTGGTGTTATTCGATAGTGTTCCCTCCGTTTTTCGCGATTCGCGGACAGGGCGTAACATCCAGCACGACCTGGCGTCGTTGCTGCGCCAATCGGCATACAGTCGACTGGCTGGCTATGAAGATGTCAACGATGCCCATCGTCTATCGGTGGATCCGACTATGCGGAGGATCACCGGGAAGAAGATGGACAAGAAGAAGGCCGCCAGCGCCAACACCATGGGTCGATTTGAGACCGAGATGCTGAGGCTGCCCCAAACTCAGTTGAAAGTGAAGGGCGGTTCAGGTTGAGCACGATCTTAAGCCACCTTTCGTTTGGCGTCCATAGAAACCTCGTCTCTGAGTTTGGCTTTCAGCATCCAGAGGTCCTGGTAGCCCTGGATGCGCCGGAAGTTCTTCTCCGTCTCCAGGAAGGCTGAGGCGGCCCAGCGCAGCACCATCTGGCTATCTTTCCAGCGGCTCACTCGGCGGGTCCGCATCCTCACGCCAGAGTGAGGGCTTTCAATCAGGTTGGTGCTGGCCAGACACAAGCGCAGGGAGGAAGACAACTCGAGTCGATTGATGGTGAAGGTCTCTTCCAGACCTTCTCGCAGGCTAGCTGCCGCATCGGGATGCAGCCCTTCGAGCCACTCCGCCTGCTTTCTGAGCCGAACCCTCCCTTCTTCCCAGGGCAGCCGATAAGCAGCCTGCATCACTGACTTGACTTGCTCGGCCAGATCGTCCGGCAATCGATCGCACACGTTGCGAATCTTATGACGACGACATCTCTGCACCGGACTGCCCTTGCCAAAGACCTTGTCAATGGCACATCGCAGGGCCCTGGAGCCGTCAATCACAAACAGATAGCGTCGCCCGGAATCCAGGCCTCGCTCCACCAGGTCTTCCAGCAAGGAGGTAGCGGTGGCGGCGTTTTCACTGGCCCCTTCCCGCAGCCCCAGCACGTGCTTTTGGCCCTCCGAGTCCACGCCGGCGGCACAGATCACGTGGTGCTCGCCAAAGACCAGGCCGTCGATGTAGATGATCAGAAACTCAACGTCATCAAAGTGTCGCTCGGCCAGCTGCTCCAGCTGCTGGCCGCTCTGCTCAATGAACTGACGGCTCACGGACGATTTGCTGACTCCCACCGTGTCGGCCATCTGGGGGATCACGCGGCTGTAGTGGCGCGTGGAAACGTTGCACATCAAGATCTCCAGCATGCGGCTGCCCAGCTCCCCGTTACGGTTGATCGCCTCATAGGCGGGGATCTCCACCTCCCCGCCTCGACCTTGGCCTTTCTTGCGCAGCCGTGGCTTTCGAACCCGCACTTGCCGCTCCGAAAGTCTGACTCGCCCTGGCTGAGTGCCGTACCAAACGACCTGCTTGCCTGGGCGCCCTTGTTGCTTTTCGCCGGCGACACTTCGGGCAGAAAGCTGCAAGACCGCTTCCATGCTCGCTCGCCCCAGGATGTCGATCAACTCGTCAATGGCCATCCGGGAGGCTTCGATCAGCTCCACCATCGGGAGCAACAGTTGCCCGTTCTGGGCCAGATAATCAGCCAGCCCCTGACTGTTCTTCCGGGTGACAATTCGATATGATTTCTTCATGGCGGTTCCTCCTTAAAAGGTTGTTGACCAACCCGATTCTAACGAGTCGGTCGGACGAACCGCCTCTCAACTTTCAACTAAACCCGGGACAGTCTCGAGATGCTGTCCGTCCAGGGGAACCTCAAAGCCCTTTCGGAAGTTAATGGCCGATGGGTAGAAAGAGCGCTGGAGAAAACAACTCATCGGCGCATCATTCTGGATATGGACAGCTCAGCCAGTCCTGTCCATGGCGAGCAGGAAGCCTCTGCCTACAACGGCCATTTCCGATGTACTTGCTACCATCCCCTGTTTTGTTTCAACCAGTTCGGAGATTGCGAAGGTGCAATGCTTCGGCCCGGCAATGTTCACAGCGCGGATGGTTGGAAGGAGATGCTGGAACCAATCGTGGCTCGCTACGAGAAGAAAACAGTCCGCAAATACTTTCGTGGGGATGCTGCCTTTGCCAAGCCGGACGTTTATGAATACTTGGAGGAGAAGGGCTTTTTGTATGCCGATCCGGCTTCCTGCCAACGAGGTGCTTCAGGCGGAGATTGAACACCTGCTTACCCGGCCTGTGGGCCGTCCGCCCCGAAAGCCTATCGTTTGGTTCGCCGATTTCCAATATCAAGCCGCCAGTTGGGACCGGCCTCGCCGGGTGATTGCCAAGGTCGAGTGGCATCGCGGGGAACTCTTTCCGAGGGTGGGTTTCATCGTCACCAATATGAGCGCACAAGCCTCAGGGGTGGTTCACTTCTATAACGGTCGTGGCACAGCCGAGCAGTGGATCAAGGAAGGCAAGTATGCGTTGCACTGGACTCGCCTGTCCTGCCAGCGCTTTGTCCCGAATCAGGTGAGGTTGGCTCTGTTTGTCTTGGCCTGCAACCTGGGCAATTTTCTACGGCGGCTGGTCCTTCCCAGAAAAATCAAACATTGGTCCCTTCGCAGCCTGTTGACCAAACTGATCAAGATCGGAGCGAAGGTGATCCGCCATAGCCGGATCGTCACGTTTCAGATGGCGGAGGTAGCGGTAAGCAAGGAGATCTTTGCCGAGATGTTGTCTCGGATTGATCGATTGAGATGGATGACAGCCTAGCGCCGAGGGTTTCTGATTGAACCGCTGGAGGTGTCTCTATTGATCAGGTTTTTGACCAAAAGCCACCTGAAAAACCGAGGGATCAGAGGCGCTTTTGATGGACAGAGGACCAAAGACCACTTGAGGCAAGGTTGGCGGTCTGATAAGTTGTGGTCATTCACTGGGGAGACCGGAAAAGGTCCTTCCGAAGTTGATATGAGGAATGTCGACTCCAAACTCTTCACGGCTTCGAGTGACGACATTAACCGTTCCGCCGATGGCATCACTTCCAAAAAGAACCGAACTAGGTCCTTTGATGATCTCCAGCTGACCGATGGTGAAGGGGTCCACGGTGTTCCAATATTGATTGGGTCCATCACGAAACACCGAGTTGTTGAGTCGAATTCCATCAATCAGAAGCAGAGTTCTAAACCCGGTGAATCCGCGCAAGAAGGGCGAGCCTTGACCATGTCCCGTCTTCTGGACGATCACGCCTGGGACTTCCCGATTTAATTCATTCGCAAACTCACCACCCCAGTATTCTTCAAAATCTCTCTTGGTTTTATCTGGCATTCTGACCCGCCACTTTCCTGTCCCCGACAAGTTGGTTCACCTGGTCGGCTTGGGTGAAGTGATGCCGCGCCTGGGTCGATGGTTGGAGCGATTGGACCGGGCCGGGCAGATCGGGGAAGACTTCACCAATGGAAATCGAGCCTTCTCGTTCACGCTGCATAGCTCATTCTCCCATGTTCCCCAGACAAGACAGGGCAAGACATGGCGGGGCCGTTCTTCGCGCCCAGACTGGGGGCCTCAGATAGATGACTATACGTCCTGTTTAGTATGTGAACTCACCCTGTAGGCGTATACAAATGGAGAACGAGCATCACCACCGCCCGGCCCGCCTTGCATCCCCCTTTTTTTCAAGTGATTTTCCACCTCTCGGGCAACTTTGTCGCTTTCGGCCCGTTCCCAGATCCAATCATTTTTATCGTCTTCATTGACATTGTGGTCATTGAACAGGCGCTCCTTCGGATTCGCAGTGATCCCGCCGTACCAGTTTTGGAAGTCCTCGGGGTCGCGTTTCCATCCGACGTAGTATTCAATGCACTCGATAATCTGATCCTCGGTTTTCGTCATGGCTATTTGGCGGCCGGCATGGACCACTTAGGGCCTATCTCCCAACCGCTTTCAGGGCAGGTTTCTAGCACTTCTTGGGCCACGGGAGCGGACTGCGATAGATCGAATACGGCGGTCCACTTTATATCGTGGAGCGTGGAGCGCACCGCCAACTTGCGGTGCGATCCCGTAGCTAGTCGTTCGAGGAACGCATAGGGTTGGTGTGGCGATACAGAGTCTGTAAAACCAAGGTAATCTGTCTCATGCGACAACCAATGCTCAGTTTTTGGTTCCTCGCTGTCAAACCGCAATATCACGTCACGATCAGCGACACTCCATGTGTCCAAAACGCCCTTAGGAGGGTCTGCCTTGAGTTTATTGATGGCATCCAGACTCAATGGAGGAACACCGATACCAGCGTTCAATGCAAATTCCTGAATGACAAGACCCTCAACAACAAGGCCCTTAACGACAAACGAACCGATGTTATCGCAGGAGATCATTATTTTGGCCGGGGTGCCATCAATAGCCTGACCATCCAACATCGCGTCCACTATTTGACCGTACAACGTCGCAGTCATTTTTTTTCGTCCGTAATCGGGTCGATCTCTCGATCTACTTCCCATGCTTGTGCCAAGCCCTCGCTAGCAAACAACAACAGACAACAGGCCACAATCAACCAGGCTCTTTTCTGAGTACTCATAACTTGGGAATAGAATCACCCATAGCGATTTGTGAATCCGCGAAGGGAGACGATCTCGGATGAGGACCTGAGGCTCGCTTAGGCTTTCCGTCGCTAGTTGGCCGCCGCCCGCCCGGTGATGGCCTCGCGCAACCCTTCCAGCAAGCCTTCCAGATGCGCCATGCGCTCGCGCAGTTCGCCAAACTGAGACTCCAGCTTCCCCATGTCCTCTCGCAGCCGTGACTCCAGCCGCGCCATGTCTTGCCGCATGTCCTGCCGCAACCCGCGATTGCCGATCAGGATCAACCCACCCAAGGTCGCTCCCACCGCCAGCACCGCAATCAAGACGCTGATTAGCTCAACGCTCATGCTTCCTCCCAATCCGTTCGGCCCATTCTCTCTCACGCCCCCCCAATCGTCTGGTGAAAGGCGCTCTACCTGAGAATGGCGTCAAGAGATTGAATATCAGAGACATCGACTGTCGCACCTGCCAGGGCAAGATCGTAGCTCGTCTGCATATTCATCCAGTAAAGCGGCGTGGTCTTGAATGCTTTCGCCAGTCGAAATGCAGTATCCGGTGTTATTGACGTCTGGCTCTTTACGATGCGCTCGATGCGCGTGCGGGGCACGCCCAATTTCTTTGCCAAGGCCCCGGCGCTCATCCCAAGGGGCCTAAGGTACAGCTCGTCCAAAACTTCACCAGGATGCATCGGAGCAAGAATATCAGCCATTTTCCATCGGTCCTCAGTGGTAGTCCACAACCTCGACTTCATCCGGTCCACTATCGGTCCAAACAAAGCAGATACGCCATTGCCTGTTGATCCGAACCGAATGTTGACCTTTGCGGTCGCCTGACAATTGCTCAAGGCGATTGCCTGGCGAAAAGCGAAGATCTTCCAACTCAACTGCCGCATTCAATGCGGTCAGCAGAGCACGGGTTCTTCGAAGCAAGTCGTCCGGGAACCTCTTTGGGATTTGACCCCCAGCGATTTTCTCGGTCCGCTTACTCTCAAAACCTTGTATCACGTAATGATACTATCATCAAGACCGCTGAACATGATTTCTTTCGCCGTTTGCGCGGCTTCTTTCACATCCATTTGCCAAGGGCGATCTGGAGAAAATCCATCGTTGTTTGTACAGTACGAGAACAGACAGGAGGGATCGAGAGCGCCTACCCATGATCGAACATTTGCGTCAGCGGGAAAAGGCTCTGGAACAATTCGGATGGACGGGACGGGAGGCGGAATGGATCGCGCTGGTGTGTTTGCACAGTGGCGTCTTCACGCGGGCGCAGTTCTGTCACTACTTCGATACGGATCGCAAGCGTGCGCTGCGCTTTGTCAAGGCATTGGTGGCGCGGCGTCAGGCGGTGGAGAGCGAAACCTTGGTGTTCTCCGGGGGGGCCAAGCCGTGCCGGATATCCAGCAAGCCGATCTACCGGGCACTGGGGGCCGAGCATATCCGCCACCGGCGAAAGGCGCACCGCGATGTCATGATGCGGCGGCTGCTCTCGCTCGATTTCGTTCTGGAACATCCGGGGATGCCCTGGCTTCCCACCGAGCCGGAGAAGGTCGAGTTTTTTGAAGAGATCGGCCTGGATCGGCGGCTGATCCCCCGGCGTCTCTATCATGGGACCGTGGGAAACCGGCAACGCTATCTCGCGCTCAAGATGCCGGTGGCCGGAGACACTGAGAGCGTCACCTTCGTCTACGCCGATCCGGGGCGCGAAACGGATAGCGAGCTTCGCTCCTGGGGGGTCGCGCACGGCCCGCTTTGGACGGCCCTCCGCAAGAAAGGGCGGCAGGTCCGGGTGATCGGGATTGCGGCGGAAAATGAGGCGTTGGACCGGGCGTACAGGGTGTTACAGGTTTGGGCGGCTCCCGCCCGATGGAAGCCGGGCGAGGAGTTGACGGTGAAGCAGGAAATGAAGCGCATTGAAGACGCCATCCACCGCCATGATGGAGACGTTCTGGCGGAGTATGGGGGATTCGGTAAGGCCGTGCAACGGTTTGCGGCGCTGCACCGTCTCCCGGAGGCGCGGGTGACGGAAGGGGCTACGATTGACGACCACTTAACGTGTCGGGCCACCCGGTTTGCCGGATCGCCGAAGAACCTGTACTAGCAGTACGAAGCGGGGCGCTGGTTAAAATGGGGGTCCGAGTGGCAATGGCTTTACGCCATCGTCAAGCCGGAATCCTTGAACCGGAGAAAGTCCGCGGTATTCGCGGTCGCGAGGGACGCGGCGGCGGCCAGCGCCGTGGCCGCAATCATGCAGTCGATCAAGGAGCCGCGTCGTCTTCCCGACTCATTAAACAAACGGGCGGCCAGCGCGGCGTGCTCCGTTGTGAAGTTCTGGCGTTGTCCCACGATCTCGGCAGCCCATTCCATCTCGGATCGGGCGAGTGGGCCGCACAGCGACTCCGCCCAGGCGACGGCGCTCATTCCCATGGTTTCACCCTCCGCGATCCAGCCGCGCAGTTTGTGGTCTTCAGGCGACCCCCGGTCCAGCGCCCGAATCAGAAAGCTGGTGTCCAAATGAATCATTCGGACTTGAAAGGCAGCCAACGGCCCGCCGCGTGGCGCTCGGCCTTCTGCTCCCGCGCCCATCGGGGGACATCGACCTGGCGCTCGCGCAGGGAAGCCTGCAATCGGTCGAGGGTGCCGAGGGACGCACTCTCGCCGGGTTCCCCTCCCGTCGCAGCGATTCGGATGGCGCGGCGCAGCACTTCGGACTTCGAGACGTTCCAGCGTTTCGCCAATGCCTCCAGCACGCGCACGGATTCGACATCCAGCGAATACGTGGACTTGATAGCCATTATGGCCATAGCTACAGATGTGTCAATCATCCGCGCGGCCAAAGCACCCTGAAATCACAGCCAAATCGAGGGGTTTTCCGGGTGCCACAGCGACCGATCCAGGATGCCACAGACACAAAAGGGGGGGGTGTGACATAAATCGCGGGACAGGTGTAACACAGTCGCATTCGTTTATCTATCTCATTCTTATCTGGTTATCCCCTACTAGCTGCCCGCCGCCGTGCCGATCCAGGAAAAAAGGCGGGGACGATAGCGACCCCCCCCCCGAAACTGGGGTCTCTTGCGGCCTCAAATAGCGGCTCGATGTCCCACGCCACTATCCGGCCCCATGCGGGGTCGCTATCGTCCCTATTTATCCCTGCGGGAAGGCTCGGAAAAGGACCACAACGGCGGCGCTGAGGGGAGGGAGAAAGGCACTGGTGCGGTATCCCCTTCCCCTCGCCTCGCATGATTCCAGATCGGTCCTCGCCGTCAAGGGTCCAGCTTTGCCGCTTCGCGCCCTATGACGGCTCCGGGCCGATCCGGGGAGGGGCCGCTTATACGAGGGAAAGGGGGGCTTCGGGCCGGTGACGGGCCGGAAGGGAACCTTTCGGCCCTACCAGCCGCCTGAGCCGTAGCGAAGCGTAGGAGACGCGGGAGCGCTCTTGACCCGCCCCTTTGCGGAGGCTATCTCCGGGGTTCTGGTTTTCAGGTGTTTCCTCTCAACAGGATGGTTTTGGTTTTTGGTTTTTTGATCCGGGGATTTATCCACAGTCGTCGTCGCTCCTACTACTTGTTCTTTATTACTTGTTCTTACTACTTGGCCCAGAACTGGCGAAGCTGTCATGAAGTGCCATCTGGGACCGTTACCCAACTGAGTTGACCCCCGAGGCCTCTGCCTGGTCCTGCCGATTCTCCTCCTCCAGCCTCCCTTTACGTACGTCCCTGATACCATCCTCCCTGGACACCCTTGGGGAATAGAGAAGCGGGGAGGGAGTGATGAAGAGACACTGGGACGAGCAGGAACTAGCCGAGCACTGGTCTTTGACCCACGATGAGTTCGAGCTGCTCCGAAACCGCACGGAGCGGAGTCGAATTGGCTTCGCTGTCTTGCTGAAGTTCTTTCAGGTTGAAGGGTGGTTTCCGAGCGACAGGAAGGAAGTTCCAGCGGTAGCACTTGACTATCTTGGCGACCAACTGGAAGTCTCGAGCTAGGCGTTCTCTGAGTACGACTGGAGCGGTCGCAGCGGCAAGAGGGACCGCGAGCAGATTCGATCCCTTCTGGGATTCCGCCGGGTCACCGTGGATGATTCCAAGACACTGGCAGATTGGCTCCGCTGCGAAGTTCTTCCCGTTGACCCCAAGCCCGAACACCTCCAGCAAGCAGCGCTGGACTGGTGTCGAAGAAATCAGGTGGAACCCCCGACTGCGACTCGGTTGAATCGGATTCTCCGCTCAGCGACCAATGCGTATGAGGAGGATTTCTTCGGGGCGTCGTACGATAAGATTCCCGCGGCGTGTCGAGCCGGGATGGACGAGTTGCTCCGAGCATCTGAGAACGACGGAAACGGCAGCGGGGTCGAGGCCACGCCGTTTGTCCAACTTCGAGCCGACCCGGGCCGCTCGAGCCTTGAGAGTGTCCTCAAGGAAATCTCGAAGCTCCAGAGGATTGCTGCCCTCGGACTGCCGGACGACTTGTTCGCAGACGTTCCGTCCAAGGTTCTTCAGAAGTATCGTCTCCGCCCCGCTGCAGAGCCTCCGCGTGAGCTGCGACGGCATCCGGAGCCGATTCGCTACACGTTGCTGGCGGCCTTTTGCTGGCAGAGACGAAAGGAAATCATCGACGGCTTGGTCGACCTCCTGATTCAGGTCGTCCACCGCATTGGGGCGCGCGCCGAACGCAAGGTGGTGAAGACGCTCCTTGAGCATCTCCGGAAGGTCCACGGGAAGACAACCCTGTTGTACAGAATCGCAGAGGCCGCGGTCGAGAATCCCGACGGCATCATCAAAGACGTTCTTTATCCGATAGTCGGGGAACAGACGCTTCGTGACTTGGTGCGCGAGTTCAAATCCACTGGGCCTGTCTACCAAAGGGAGGTGCACGCATTGTTGCACAATTCCGGTCGGGTCACGGACCGATCCCAGTCCTGTTTGAATGCTATCGAATTCGCACTGACTCAGGCATGCCCCGGCTTGACATACGATTCAGTACCTCACATTTGATGATGGCCTCGACCCGTTGATTGTCGAATCGTCGGGCCGACAGCTTAGGCCCAAACAACGTCTTGAACCTCGACATCGCATTCTCTGCAAGGCTTTGCCTGGTGCAACCACTGGAGATGCGCCATTCATATCGACCGAGTCTCCTTATTTCTCGTAGATGGGCATCCCGCATTGCCCGCCAGGCAGGCGGGTCCACACTTTCACTCAGCCGTGCACTGCGTCGCGGAGGGATGGTGGCGACAGCCTCCCGCTCGAGTATCGATTGATAACAGTCCCTCGTGTCATAGGCCCCGTCGCCCGAGACTTGAACGATGCGGCCCGGAATCTGATCCAGCAGGGCCGGCAACAGACGACAGTCGTGGATCCGGCTCGGTGTAACCTCCACCGCCACAATCTCTTTCTTCCTCTCATCGACACCCAGGTGCAGCTTACGCCAGGCTCTGCGCCGGCCATGTCGATGCTTTCGGACGTGCCATTCACCCGAGCCCTACACTCTCAGGCCCGTCGCATCCACAACCACGTGCCGAGGCCGACTGCTTGGGCTAACAGTCAAGAACGTCGCCAAGGAACTCTGTCGTTCTACTGAGAGTGCTGTAGTCTGGAACTGGCAGATCGAGTCTGAGCAACTCCAGGAGCGAAGAAACGAAGCCCTGCGTCGACCGAAGGCTAAGATGAAACACCGACTTCAATATCAGCGCACACTGAATGGCCGTGTCGGAGTAAACCTTCGGAGCGCCGGGGCCCTTGGGCGGGTCGGCGTTCCGCCAGGCGGCAACGGCGTCCTCATCGAACCAAAAGGTCAGACGCCCCCTGGCGATCAGCGCCCGATTGTAGTCTGACCAGTTGCGTACTCGGTACCGGAACGTGTATTGATTCGGCGTCATTCCTCATGCTGGCACCCTGGCCCATCGGAGACAAGCGGACGTGCCGAAGCGATTTGTGCAACAACGCGCAGTGGGAAGCGAACATACATCATCACTGCCAGGCGGATGATCTCGGGCGAGGTCTTGAAATAGCGAAAGGGGTTCTTCATCCGAAGACACTACAAGGCGCATCTCGCCGACTCAAGCCAGTTTCCTCTGACAAAGCCCACCATACCCTTCCTCCCCATCACAGAGGGGCGGAAGGCCGAAAAGTTTATGCCGTGTGGTGATTGCAAGGACTATTGACAGGGGTTGGTGGGGTCCGCTCCGCGGCACTCGCGCCAGCTCGCTACCGTAGGAATGATCAGCCCATCGGAGTCGTCATCAAAAGTGATGATGGGGCTGCCGCTAATCTCCATGAAGCCACCCGAGAGCACAACCAGGTTGATTCCACCCGGATTGGGGAAAGGCTGATCGTCGCTGTCAGCGGCAATGACCCGTCCATTCATTGTAGGGTTCCCTAAGATTTTCAGCTGGTCGCCGGCGAAATACAGACCGGGGGAGGGAAAATTGGGACTGCCGCTGATGCTCAGATCGGTTCCGGCCACGAGTGTGTAGGAAACGCTTCCCTGTGTCAGGCTGGGAATGATATCGGGGTTGCCCGAGATGTCGATCCAGCCCTCCGCGATCAGGGTCAGCGGAAGTGGGCTGCTGATGCCCGGATTCCCGGACACATCGATGTTTCCTTCCGCATAGTAGGTGCCTTGGGGGATATCGTTGCCGGCCACCCAGCGTTGTCCCCCCGGATCCCAGGACCATCTCTTCCAGGGTCCGCCTGTGGCGTTCCCAATCACCGCTCCAGATTGGTCTCTGATGAGCCCATCACTTCCCAGAATGGAATCGGCAGAAGGTCGAAGGTCCTGGGGCTCAAGGTCCGGAGCCTCGACGGCTTCTTCTCCCGAATTGATATCAGCAGGATCGTCGTCGTAGTCAGGAGGCGGTCCGGTCTTGGGGCCCCCTGAGATGGTCGCAGCGCCGCCGGCATTGAACGCCTGCTCTGCTTTCGGGTTCCCGTTGAGCTCCAGTTGCCCATTGGCCTGGGCTGCTCCGTTCTGCCCCTGGATCTTGGGATTCCCGTTGATGCGCAGATTCCCTTCCACCAGAATGGCGGGCGCGGCGTTGCTGCCCACGATCAGCTCCAATGCAGCTACCGAACCGTTACGCCCGAAGCCTGTCGAGAGTACCCGGAAGCGCCCGTTGATATCGGTGTTGGGATCGAAGTCGGGAGGATTTAAATTCGACTCGTCATCATCACAGACCTGGACTTCATAGCGGCCTCCCGGGGGGAAGGGATGGCCTCCGGCTGCAATCGAGGTAATGGGGCCCACCGCCACGCCGCTCAACTCGTCACCGTCGCAGGCGATGCCATTTCCCGCCTGAAGAAAAACGTCTGGGTCTGTGGCCGAATCAAAGATGAGGGCTTTGGCGTGGGTGATCCCCGAGTCCGCAATATAGAAGGCTTCGCTGTTCTCCCAGGCGTTGGTGGCGACAATCCCCATGGTGGTGAGAGCCAGGCCCAGCAGGGTGAGCAGGAGTAAGCTAAAAATCGAGACCAACAGAACAATACCCTCTTCACCAGATGAGCTTACCTGGTGTGTTGAGTACTCCCTTTCATAAATACGGTAACGTATGCGGATGGGGCTTGCGAGGAGAGGTCGCGAAGAGAGGAGGAGGCGATGCTGAAGCATCGTCGACGACGAACGACAAAGAGATCGCCCGAAACCCCCATCCGCCCGAAGGGTTGGGGCGGGACGGGTCCATCTCTTTGTTGCTCCTCCTCGCCGATGTCTCGACATCGACTCGTCGTCGCGCCTCGATCTGGTCTCCGTCGCGCTCCCAACATACGTCATCGTATTTATGGCAGGGAGTACTAGTAAAAGGCGCGGAATCGGGTTGTGCTACCTACCCCATCGAATGTCCCCATTGGATATGGATAGCAGCAATACTTGTGCCAGTTTTGTGTCTGGCTGGATAAATTCTGGTTAATGATTGAGCAGAAGTGAGTTGCGTCTTCCATCCAGGAACGGTTCTTCCAGTCAGGCAAGAGGTTTCCGACGGATTCCGGCAGGGCGAGTGACGAAAAACGTCAGGCACAGTCGGGGCGGCAGCGAACAGCTTTGTGAGTGATCATTCTCGCGGCGCTCTTTCATAAAACCCGTTTCAGAGAACATTTCCATCGCGCATCTTGATGATGCGGTCTGCAGCCAAAGCAACCTGAGAGTCATGAGTGACCATCACGATCGTCTGTCGATGATTGAGTTTCAGATCCTTCAGTATGTTCAGAACCATACCTGAACTGTGCGAGTCTAGATTTCCAGTTGGTTTGTCCGCAAGCAAAATGGAAGGCTGATTGATCACTGCTCGAGCGATGGCCACGCGCTGCTGCTCGCCTCCGGATAACTCCGAGGACTTGTGATGTATCTTCTCCTCTAATCCAAGCAGCCGTACAGTTTCGTAGACACCTCCCTTTTCGTAGTGACCATTGCCGCGGATCCGTCTGGCCAGCTCGATATTCTCCCATGCAGTCAGCGAAGCAAGGAGGTTGTAGTTCTGGAAGACAAAACCCATCCGATCCCGCCGTACCTTGGTTCGCAGCGCGTCACTCATGGAACCAATCTCTATCCCTTCAATGAAGATTCGACCCCGATTGGGTCTTAGGAGTCCCCCAATGACATAAAGCAAGGTAGATTTGCCGCAGCCACTGGGCCCCATCAGAGCTACAAATTCCCCTTTTTGGATGTCCAGATCCACGCCGCGCAAGGCCGAAACTGGGTGCTCACCTATGTTGTAAACCACGTGGATGTCTTTTGCAGCGACCACATCTTGTTCATTTTCAATGGTCACACTCATATCGCATCCCTCCGGCTAACCCGGATTATGCATGAAGTGCCTACTGCATCGGCGAAACCGCAGATTACGCAGATGAGAACGGATGGACGCGGATTCATATCTGCGAACATCTTTGACGATCCGCGTGATCCGTAGGCATGCTTTTCTAAAATGATAAGTCAAAAGAAGGTAGCAATCACAGAGGAGAACAACATAATGTGTACTAGTACTCCCTGCCATAAATACGATGACGTATGCGGATGGGGCTTGCGAGGAGAGGTCGCGAAGAGAGGAGGAGGCGATGCCGAGGCATCGTCGACGACGAACGACCAAGAGATCGCCCGCAACCCCCATACGCCCAAAGGGTTGGGGCGGGACGGGCCCATCTCTTTGTTGCTCCTCCTCGCCGATGTCTGGGCATCGACTCGTCGTCGCGCTCCCAACATACGTCATCGTATTTATGGCAGGGAGTACTAGCTTCGATCGATCTCAGGTGGGAAACCTTGCTCTCTTCGATGCGCTATCTCGCCAATAGCCCGGGGAACCCAAACATCCGAGCCAGCTTTCCATTCGTTTTGGGAATTCTGGGGGCGCTTCTGTTTGTCCTGTTGAGCAGCCTGAATCTGACGGCGCAGGGCCCCTATCAGGACGAACTTCATCAGGCTGCGGGAAGCTTTTGTTATCTTGGCACACCGCCAGAGAAGGGTGTATCCCTTCATATCGGGGGCATTCCGCTACTGAACACAAGATACGGTGGCGCGATCAAGACTGCCGTATACGGGCTGTACCTTCGTTTCGTTGATCCTCAATTCTCACTGGTGAGCTGGAGGCTCCTCGGCATTCTGTTTGTGGCGGCGGGTATCCTGCTCTTTTTCTCTGTAGCCCGTGGGTCCCTCAATCCGCTTGCCAACACTGTTTTTCTTGTGCTGCTGCTTACTGACGTCTCCGTGCTTTTGGCTTCCCGGCACGACTGGGGTCCGGTAGCACTGGGGCTGTTCTTGCGGCTCCTGTTCCTTTCGGTCTGGCTGTCCGGCGAAGGGAAGGGCATGGCTCCGTCCCTCGGCAACTCCTTTGCCTTGGGGTGCCTTGTGGGGGTCTCGGTCTTCGAGAAGTTGAGCTCTTCTGTTCTCATTTTTCCCCTGGGGTGGATCTTTCTCCAAAATGCAAAACGACGAAGTTTGAAACATGGATTATCAGCTCTTGGTGGCCTCGCCGCCGCCTCGATTCCCCTGGTGATCGTGAACCTTTACTCGCTTCATGCAAAAGGGTATCTGATCTCCCTAAGGGACTTCCTGAAGGGAGATCTGCCAGCTCTTGACGGGTCCAGGTTTCTGGGCATGATCGAGCGCTACCTGGAGTTGGGCAACGGGCGTCTGATCAGGAGTTTTATTCTCGGTGATCCGGCCAGATGGACGGATGGACTGGAGCTGCTTCTGATCGGCTTGATTCTAATACTGATCCTGGCCCTTCTTTTCCTTCACCGTCGCGACCCGGACGTCAACCTTCGTCAAGCTCGAACTGCAATCCTGTCCTATTTCAGCATTGGAATCGCCCTCTATTTGTTGCCACGGGCAACCTGGGCACATCACTGGATCCTGGGCACACCATTCCAGTATCTGGCGATCGTCCTCGCAACACAAGCCATCCTGTCAAAGGACCTGAGAGGGTTACCTGGCCGACGGACGCTGCGCTATCTGGTTGTTGCTCTCTTCGCCCTGTGGGTTCCGCTGCGGGTCGCCAACGTCATTTCACTGGAACAGTCACTTTACCAGGGCAAGAGCTCCGCGCGGTGGCACCCGGACGTTCTCTCTCTCGCGGAGTTCGCGGCGCGGAGTTCCAATGAAGCCGTTTTTATTGCCGGGAACTGGGGAGTGGCCTATCCCATCTACTGCTTCGCGAATGGCCAACAGGGGTTTGTCTACGAGCTGTACAACTACCGCGGACCAGACCACCTTCGCCGAATCCAGCAGGCTTCCGGCAAGCAGCAGCTCTATGTGGTGGGCCGGGTCAGGCAGCGAGGCGGGGTGATGCTGGCCAAGCGAAAACGGATCGAGGCCGACCTGGAGCGGCTACCGGAGTGGGAAGAAATTGCGGTACCCGAGCCGGTTTCCGAATTGGGAGGAGTCTGGGTACGCCGTTTCCTCTATCGGCCTGGGAAGAAAAGCCAAAGTTCGAATCATGAAATTCGAAATGAGTACGAATGATAGCCCGGATCACGCATAAGGTGTCGCAGACATGTTATTCCTGGGACAGGACACTTGTGTCATTCAGGTTTCCAGTTTACTGATTTGATCTCCATAACGGTTCCAAGACGACCCTTCCAGTGGACTCACGGATCCGATAAATTGAGACGTCATTGCTCCCGCTGCGGAAGGAATCTTCCGGGACGAGGGCCGCAAACCCTTCCACACCTCTGGCAGACGCCGTTCTCGTAACGGCCCGAATCACTCCGTTTATGGAAACGGCCAGATGAAGCGGCGCGCTGGAACGCGTGCCATTCCTGATGTGTCCGGTAATGTGGGCCAAGATAAACGGGCTGTCGAGGTCGACATTTCTGAAAAAATACTCTCCATCCAATTCAGCAACTGGATCGGTGGGGTCGCCAATGTCCAGTTCGCTCAATGTTCGTCCCACCAAGTTGCGATGAAATCCCACCTGAAACAGCCTGTCCATTGGTCCGGAGCCAAAGAGTGCCAGCTTGTGCTCGAGGCTCTCTTGCTGCGCAGGCAGGCGAGCGTCAAAGGAGACCCACCCATTGTGGCGGACGTGAATCCGCTTCTCGGTTCTTTCGGGTCGAGTGGGATCCAAAGCGGAATGACCATCTACGGGCCAGGGAAGATCGATCTGAAGAATATCGGCAATAGTCGGCAGAATGTCGACGATCTCCACATTCCGATCGCTGATTACACCGTGGCGCTGAAAGGGAGCCTTGATGATCAGGGGAACCAAGAGAATGTCGGGATAGTTGGTGAGTGTGATATCCCGCCGCAAATCCCCGGGTCTGAAGCTTGCGCCATGATCTGAAGTGATGACAATGAGGGTCTCGTCGTAGAGTTCCACCTCCTTGAGACGAGCTACCAGGTCTCCCAGCAATTTGTCCACAAATCCTAACTGCAGGAGGTGCCGCTGGTATCCCTGGACGACGAGCCATTCATCCGCCACCCACTGGTTTCTGTCGATTCCCCGATTATTGAGACCGATGAGTCCGCGAACTCCAGCGTTCTTCTTGAGGGTGTATTGTTTGCCTGAGGGTAAATAGGTCCATTGGGCATGCGGCAGCAGGGAATGGAAAAAGTACAAACCAGGTCTCTGGGTCCGGCCGATTGAATCCACGAAACGCCGAAACTTCGAATGTCGTTCAGACCAGTCGGCGGGGAAATGTTCAAGCTTGGATTTCACATCAGTTGGCCGGGTGTCCAGTCCTGCGAAGCCTTTCCAGGATTCCGTGATTCCGGGCAGGTGCTGTGAGGCCAGATCCGGCGGCAGTAGCAGGTGAAGATAAAGAATGGCGATGTCCGAGGTGATCGTTCGTATTCTCTGGCTCAGATTCAGACTCACCCTGGATTCAGGAGAGAGCTCGGTCATGTTCTCGAATACACGCAGCTGGTGGGAGCTGCTCATCAAGGTAAACAGGTTGTGGGGATGGGCGCTTCTATTGGGCATTCGGCTAGCGCCCTCAGGAGGGTAGAGGCCGTCGAGAATAGCTGGAACCGAAATCAGTGTGCCCGCGTTTATCGAGGTTGCGTTGCGAAACCAGTAGGAGCCACTGGCCAACGAATGAAGGTTGGGGTAGCGGTTCGAATCGATTCGTCTCTCGGCGTCGAGTAGGGAAATCGTCGGGAGTTCATCGAATACCACCAGGACGACGGGGGTTTTGGACCCAGTCTGAATCGAGACTACCGGTTTGTCCTCGCCTTGGAACACCAGCTTGGATACTTCCCGATCCAACAGGAACAAGGCAGGGAAGAGGAGGATGGAAGGGGTTAAGAAGGTGACTGCGGTCCGTACTGGTGGACAATTCCTGTAGGACAGACCGAAGAGAACTCCCGTTCCCATGGCAAATGCCACAATAATGGAGGCGTCAACCTTGAGGTTTCGCAAAGTGTGAAGAGTGAAAAGCGCGGTGAAAAAACCGGCCAGCGAAACATGCAGCATCCTTTGCGCCGCGGAGTGGATCGATCCGACCAGCAGCTCGAGGCCAACCGTCAGCAGAGGGATGAGCACGCTGAGAAGTACAGTGAGAAGAAGAATGTCTATCGGTTCAGTGTCGTGGACCACAAAGAATTCCGCGTGACGGGAAAGAAGATCGAACAGAGGCTGGGCTACGCTGAAACCTGCCAGAACGAAGATGTGGAGATAGGAAAGAAAAGATGTTTCTTCCTGGCTGGCTTTTTCTGAGAAGAACTCGGGCATGATGAAGGCATCCTCCGTCACCGCCGGGGTGATAGGAAGTATAGGCTTCTTTGTGCCTCCGTGTTTTGCTGGTGGAAGAATTCTTACCACAAAGACACAAAGACATCAAGGCACCAAGGCGGTTCCCACCTCAGATTCCTTCAATCGTCATTCGAAGTGCATCATTCGCAATTCCCTTGCCAGGTGCTTTATACTTGCTTGGTGAAAGTACCAGGCAGAGTCTTCACACTGGCCCTTGCGGCGGTCTTCTTTCTCTTCTTCTCTACCCGCTCGGTTCAAGCCTACGTCGATCCGGGTACTGGGAGTTACCTCCTTCAGATCATCCTGGCCAGCGTTGCAGCTGCATTGCTGGGGATCAAGTATTTCTGGGATAAAATCAGATCCATCTTCTCCAGAGCCCCTTCTGAGCAACCGGAGGACGAGAAGGACTGACGAGGCCTCCTGCGTCTCTTCTTGATCTGGCAGATCAAGCATGTCCGCCACGGGTAGGTCGCAGCAGGAGAAGGCAGGTGGAGCATCGATGCCGGAAGAAGCCAGCGCCGCGCGCGACAGGATGAGTGTGAAGTGGAAACTTCTGTCGGCATTGGCTGTCTTCAGCGTGTATTTCTACGTCTTGATGGAGTGGCTGTTCTTTGCCACCAAACCCTCCTTCATGTCAGCTCTGGACATCCCCGGTTCTCTTCTGATTCTCTCAGTGGCTCCTTTACCTATCGGCTTGATCGGTTTCGCAGCTGTACTTGTCTGCCGGGCGGAGAGCCTGCTGATCGGGGACCCTAACTATCAAACAGCCTGGATGGGAATCGCTCGGCTGGTTCCGGTGTTCATCCTGTCGTCCTCTGCTCTGCTCCTCACGGACAACTTTACCAATACGGTACTGGGTTCGGGATCCGGTCCACAAGAGGAACGTAGAGCTTGCTTTACACCCTTCTGTTTCTCTTCTTCTTTGCTTTTGTTTATCGCTTTGTCTGGAAATTCGAGAAGAATGCCCGGCATGAGCGAAGGATAATTTGGGTCGCTGTGGGCGTGTTCGGCATTTCGTTTGTTGGGGTGGTTCTTTCCCTCGGCTCGGCGGATCGGATTCAGAGCGAAGTAGATTCGATGGGCGGGACCTCCTATAAGCTTCCCAATATCATTCTTCTCTCCAGCGACGGACTCAACGCGGGGAATATGTCGGTTTATGGATATGAGAGGGAGACGACGCCCTTTCTCGAAGAGTTCGCCAGAGACGCGATGGTTTATGAAAACGCCTTCTCCAATTCGGCTCACACCGGATCTTCCATTGCATCTCTACTCACGGGAAAACTCCCCACAGAAATCCGTCTCATCTTCCCGCCGGAGATACTTCGGGGGAGAGACGCTTACCAGCATTTACCGCTGCTGCTTCGAAACTATGGTTATCACAGCATACATCTGAGCATGCGGCACTACGCGGATGTCTACGATCTGAACATGCGGGAATCGTTTGACTCGGCCAATTTTCGGGATGGAGTCAAATTCCAGGCCTCCCAGTTCATGAGTGCGATCGTTGGCCAGGAGAGTGTTTATTTTTTGGATCAGCTGAGAGATCGATTAGAAAGCCGTCTTCTCCACACCTTCTTCTACAGAGAGATGGAGAATGTATACGACGAAGTTGTAGAAAACGCGGGTGCTCGCTATTTACGTGACAGCACACTCTCGAAGGAATTGTCTTCGTTTATTGAGAGAACACCTTCACCTTTTTTGCCCACGTTCATCTGATGGGCACACACGGTCGGAGGTTTCGTCCTAAAGAGCCTTATTTCTCCAAAGGCAAGACACAGGACAAGGCCTGGATGCCCGACTTTTATGACGATTCAATCAGAGACTTCGACCGGAATTGTCGAAAGATTGTCGATCATTTGAAGGCTCGAAAGCAGCTTCAGGAGACTTTGATCATTATCCATACGGATCACGCGCAGCGCTACAGAACCGACCAGCGGGTGCCCCTGATCTTCAGGTTTCCCGGGGGCGAACCATCGGGCCGAATCTCTGAAAACGTTCAGAACCTGGACATCGCGCCGACCATACTCGATTACCTGGGCCTCAGTACCCCCGACTGGATGAAAGGGAGATCTCTGATTTCTTCCTCTCTTGATTCTCTGCATCCCATTTTGAGCGTGCGCCGCCGCCCTGGAGCCACCGTGAAACGCGGAAGATTGTTCGAGATTGATGCGGAGAAAACGCCGCCACCGTTCTATTCGCTGGGGATGGTTCGCGTCATTGTATGTCATAAATCGTTTCGCCTCAGTTTACGAAACCGTATGATGCACGTTTCATCGATCGAGGACCATACTTCTCCCTGTCCGGGAGCAGAGCTTCCGGACAGGGAGAAGTAGAAAGGCTGATCCTCAGCCACTTGGCTCAAAATGGCTATGATGTTTCTTCTTTCAGCACTCCTGTGCCCAAGCACATATCGGACTGAAGGGAGAGCAGCGGAATCCTGCGCGGATTCCGCCACCCAAAACGCCCAAACTCCACGGGCCCGCCTGCGAAAATCTGTGGCTCTAACTTCTGATCAAAGGCGAGAGGAAGACGAGCATGATTGAAGGAAGGGTCTCCGGATCTTTTCGGGATCCTGATGGGTTTGTTTTTGTCCGAGACGGAACCCTCTACCGGCAGGTGAATCGAACTTATGAGCTCAACTACCACAAGCTCATAGGATCGGGACTGTACGAAGAGCTGACCCGCAGGCAGTTGCTGATCCCCCACACGGAAGCAGCAACCGATCCTGCAGAACCGGTGACGGCCTTCAAGGTTTTGAAACCGGAACCAGTTTCCTTTGTTTCCTACCCCTACGAGTGGTCGTTTGCTCAACTTAAGGATGCTGCGCTGCTTACCCTTCGCATTCAGGCCATTGCCCTCAACTATGGAATGTCGCTGAAAGACAGTAGCGCCTACAACATCCAGTTTTACCAGGGCCGGCCCATTCTGATCGACAGCCTTTCCTTTGAGACCCGTGAGGAAGGAGAACCTTGGGTCGCTTATCGTCAATTTTGCCAGCATTTCCTGGCGCCTTTGGCCTTGGCTGCACTCACTGGTGTTCATCTGAGCCGGCTCCTGCAGACCTGTCTGGACGGGATTCCCCTCGATCACGCCAGTCGACTGCTCCCTTTTCGGAGTCGATTCCGACTTTCCCTTCTCACCCATATTCATCTGCATGCGAGAACCCAGAAGCACTTTGAAGGGAAAACGGTGTCCACCCGGCGCAGGGTTTCACAAAGGGGACTTGTGGGAATTATCGATCATCTCAGATCGGCGGTCCGGAGCCTGGAGTGGAGACCCGGGAAGACGGTATGGTCAAGCTACTACCAAGAGACGAATTATTCGCAACAAGCCCTGGAGCATAAGGAGAAAATCGTCGCTGGATTTTTAGACCGAGCTTCTCCTTCCGGAGTTTGGGATTTGGGAGCCAACACGGGGCTCTTCAGCCGGATCGCCAGCAAAAAAGGGATCCCAACCGTTGCTTTTGATTCTGATCCGGTCGCTGTCCAGGCGAACTATCTCAACTGTAGGAAAGAAGGCGAGAGGAATCTGCTGCCCCTCTTGATGGATCTTACTAATCCTTCTCCTTCCGTTGGCTGGCTGCATCAGGAGCGACTTTCCTTCTTGCAGCGGGGGCCGATCGACACCGCCCTTGCTCTGGCACTGGTTCATCATCTTGCTATTACCAACAACGTTCCTGTGGCTGGAATCGCTCACTTCTTCAGCCTGTTTTGCAACTGTTTGATCATCGAATTTGTTCCCAAACATGACTCCCAGGTGCAGAGAATGCTGGCTATGAGAAAGGACGTTTTCGAGGATTACAGCCAGAAAACATTCGAAGAGGAATTTGAGCGTCAGTTCTCCATATTGGAAGCGGTTCCCGTCAGAGACAGCCAACGGACTCTTTATTTCATGAGAAAGAAAGAGTCAGGCTAGCCCAAGGGCACTGTGGTTCGCGGCGCCAAGGCCGCTCCTACATTGTGGAATGGAGAAGAGAGCGCGGCGAATAAAGGATCAAATCATTTGGGCAACGCCCCTTGACATTGGAACCTGGAACCCGGAACGCCTTATGGGAAGGTGTACCTGGTGACCTCACGGCATTACTGAAAAAAGACGTTTTCCTTCCCACAGTTTCCACAGTCGTAGACTTTCCAGAACAGGGAGCGTTTCAGGTGGGGGATAAGAGTGGAAACTGGATGTCCTGCGCCACAGGAGAAACAGACGTTGAGATTAGCAGGGATCACCTGCAGTCGGCTGAGGTCCGTTGGCTGAAGCGTAGCGTCCGATTCGGCACATCGGAAAATCACTGCCCAACCATAGTGGCTTAGGCTCGATCCCAGCCATTGGTCCGTGAGACGGGTGAGATAGTTGAACCATTTGAGTAGACTCTCCAGGACTCGAGGAGGCACCCGGGTGAGAAAATGGGCCCGATCGGGATAGTAAGGCAGTTTTTCAGGATCGGGCGGATTCAAATAGACAAAGCCGCTGTGAAGTTTCTTGTATCGCTGTGCGCGCAACTCGGTTCCAGATTCCACGGTTTGAATGAGAGACTGCAGGGTGAAACGGTGGAGGTGCCCTCCGCCGCGAAACAGGTAGCGATAAAGCTTGTCGTCGAAAGAAGAACCGTCGGGCACGGCAACCCACAGGCAGCTCTTCGTGTGGATGACTCGGTTGAGTTCTCTAAGGGCCCCCTGCAGGTTTTCGAAGTGTTCCAGAGTGTGGTGGCAAATTGCCACGTCGACACTGCAGTCCTTCAAGGGGATTTCTCCGGAATTTGCGATCACGCGGGCAAAGCAGTCTTGCGACGCAGAAGGGAAGGCGATGTCAATGGCAATGACTTGAGCCGGAGTCGAGTGGTAAGAGAAGCTGCCGGGTCCAGCTCCAAGATCGAGGACTTTGGCATGAGGGGAAAGCTTGCCGATCAGGTCATCCATGGAACCCTGCTTCCCAAGTACTCACTTTCATAAATACGATGACGTATGTTAGGAAACCCTTTCCAGCCCGAAGGTGGAATCCAGTCGTATTGGTTGAAAAGATTTCCGCGGATCCGGTAGGGCATCGTCCGGGACAGCTTCTGTTCCATAAACACCTCGGGTCTCGGTTTGTACCAGAGGTAGATCCTTTCTCGTTCGTTGCTCTCACGAATATCGAATATGGGAATGCCTGGGAAATCTCCGTCCAACCCAAAGGCGTGATTTACCGTTGCCGGGATGTCTCCAATACTTACCGGAGCGTTCGAGAATCTCAAAGGCCCACGAGTTTCCCTTGGCTTAACGAAGAGAAGAGGATTCGCGGAGGTGATGATTCGCGTCTGCACGATGCTTCCTGTGCGGGATTTCACCAAAGGCGTGACCCACTGGCTGCCGTGATCTCCGTTTACGAGTATGAAAGACTGATCGTAGATGTCCTGTTCCTTCAGCTTTCTTACCAGACGTTCCAGCTGCAGTAGGAAGCAGCCGATCTGCGCACGCGTGTTTTCGTAGTTCCATTTCTTGGTGCCGATAAACTGGCACTGCTCGTCAAACTGGATTGGGGGATGTCCCCCAGCGTGATGAAAATAGTTGTAGGAACCAGGGAGGTCGTTGGCCTGGAGGCTATCGATGAACAAATCCAAGATACCGGACGGGGTAGGTTGCTCCTTCGCCAGTTGACTCAAGAACCATTGCGCATTGTTGTGGATGTGGCGTCGAAGGGCGACGGGTGTGATCTGAAAGAGAGTGACATCCAGCAATCTATAGGCGTTTCTTATCGTTTCCGCCATCCTGGTAGAAGTAACGGATCGACCCTCAAAAATCGGACCACTGGTGCAAGCAGTGTAGTCCCCTTGGCAGTACAGGTTGGAGAGTTGGAAAGCAAAAGTGCGGAATCCATTCTCGGCCAGAGTTTTCACAAAGGAACGATCTCTGAGCAGACTGCGGACGTAATCGTGAGTATAGGGTAAGGAGGGGATCACGTTGACACCAACGGGGGGTGACTGACCCGTCATATAGAAGGGCACTGCCGGATAAGTGCCAGGATATTTCCCGGCCGCCTGAGTGAACAGCGTAAAACCGTCAAACACTTCGGAGTATCGCTCCAAGTCCGAATTGAGGATCTCGTAGACTAGAGAGCTCTGGGTATGGTCGACAACGATGTGAACGATGTTTCGCTGTTTTGAGACCTGGTAAAACTGACTCAGATAATTCTGACCTCCTCGTTGGATTGCATCCCACTTGGAAAATGTGGTGTAAAGCAACAATGTTGCGTAAAAAAGCAGAACAAACGCTGAAATGGAGAAGAGTAATTCCTTTCGTCTCCGCAGCACGAAGGCCAGTATCGCCAACACTACCAGCGCCGACCACTCGAGGATAGAAAGAGCACGGAGTGCGGTCCAGTCAATCGCTTGGCCATCGAACGGTCTGTGACGTGCAAGAGAGAGGAAGACCCTGGATTCGAGGAAACAAGCAACGCTGAGCAGAGTGACTAAAGCGAGAACCAAGGGACTGGAAATCTTGATTGTCGCAAGATAGAGCAGGCCGATGAGGGTGAGGGACGTGAGCAGAAAGAAGAGAAGCAAGGGAGAGAATTCCGCGGAGAGCTCCGTAATGTTGTTGAAGAATACCTGAAGAGGTATGAGCAGAAGAATGGGCAATACCAGAGCTGAGACGATAGCTAGGACCCGCCAGTCCACCTTTCCAGTCTGGGAATTCAAGGTCAAAGTGGCCAATCGACGATACCTCATCAGCAGTGAACCCACCCTGATGTTGTGATGGTGAAAGCTTTTTATCACAAAGGCACGAAGACACAAAGATACCCTGGTGTTCCTCGTGGCACATGGCCCGAGAACGGTGACTCGTGCTATCCTGAGTCGTTTGAAGGTGAGTAGAGGAGTTTCCCAATGATTGTCGTGATGGAGCCGGGGGCTTCGCGCCAGCACATTGAACACGTAATGGATCGGATCCGGGCGCTCGGCTACACCCCCCATCCCATCTTCGGGGTGGAGCGCACCGTCATCGGTGCCATTGGAGATGAACGGGGTAAGACGGTGTTGGAGGGTCTTCGCAGTTTTGAGGGCGTGGAAAGTGTCATCCCCATCCTCAAACCCTTTAAACTCTCCTCTCGGGAGATGAAGACAGAATCGACCGCGATTCAGGTGGGGTCCGTCCGTATAGGCAACGGAGGCTTCGCACTGATTGCGGGGCCCTGCTCGGTAGAAAGTGAAACGCAGATCCTTTCTTCTGCGCGAGAGGTCAAACAGGCGGGCGCGAACATGCTTCGGGGAGGTGCCTTCAAGCCCAGAACCTCCCCTTACAGCTTTCAGGGACTGGAGCAAGAGGGACTGAAACTACTGGACAAGGCTCGAAAGGAAACGGGCCTTCCCATAGTCACGGAAGTTCTTTCTCCCGATGATGTGGAGCTGGTAGCAGAGTACGCGGACCTGCTCCAGATTGGCGCTAGAAACATGCAGAACTTTTCCCTGCTGAAGAAAGTAGGAAAAATCGGGCAACCCATTCTTCTCAAGCGTGGCATGATGTGCACCATTAAGGAAACTCTCATGTCGGCTGAGTACATTCTGAGCAGCGGAAACCCCTCGGTCATTCTGTGCGAGCGGGGCATCCGCACCTTCGAAGATGCGACGCGCAACACTCTGGATCTCTCGGCCGTTTCGCTTCTCAAGGAGTGGTCCCACCTGCCGGTCATTGTCGATCCCACCCACGGAACGGGTGTGCGTCAACTGATTCCGACCATGTGTAAGGCCGCTGTTGCCGCCGGTGCGGACGGACTCATGGTTGAAGTTCACCCTAACCCGGAAGAAGCACTTTCGGACGGTTTTCAGGCACTACTGCCTGCGCAGTTTGAGGAAATCGTTGCCAGCATCAAGCCCTATTTGGCGCTTGAAAAAAAGACCTTGTAGCCGTCGTTCGAGCCCGGGGGAAAGATGACGCTGGATGAGCAGATGGCGTACCTTGTCAAAGGTGCCGCTGAGGTCATCAACGAGCTGGAACTGCGCAGGAAGCTGGAGAAGTCTCAGAAGAGCCGGAAGCCGCTTACCGTCAAAGTGGGTTTTGATCCCACCGCGCCTGACCTTCATCTGGGCCACACGGTCTTGCTCCGCAAGATGAAGCATTTTCAGGATCTGGGCCACTGCGTAATCTTTCTGGTGGGTGATTTCACGGGCATGATTGGAGACCCCAGCGGGCGAACCAAGACGCGTCCTTCCCTGTCTCAGGAGGAGATCGAGAAAAACTCCCAAACCTATAAGGAACAGGTGTTCAAGATCCTCGATCCGGAGAAGACGATCGTCGACTTCAACAGTCGGTGGCTGGGGTCAATCAAAAGCGAAGATTGGATCCGTCTCAGCGCCAAATACACAGTGGCCCGAATGCTGGAGCGCGATGATTTCAGCAAGCGGCTGGCGGAAAACCGCCCCATTTCCATTCACGAGCTGCTATACCCCTTGGCACAGGCATACGACAGTGTGTTCCTGGAGGCCGATGTTGAAATGGGAGGGACCGACCAGAAATTCAACTTGCTCGTCGGTCGGGACATCCAGAGAGAGTTTGGCCAGGATCCTCAAGTCCTGGTCATGACTCCCATCCTGGAAGGGCTGGACGGAGTCGAGAAAATGAGCAAATCATTGGGGAACTCTGTGGGAATCGAGGAGGCTGCTGAGGAGGTTTACGGCAAGCTGATGTCGATCAGCGACGATTTGATGTGGCGTTACTACGAATTGCTCACCGACCTCTCCCTGGATCAGATTGGCCAGCTTAGAGGAGAAGTGAAGTCCGGCCACCGTCATCCCATGGAGGTTAAGGGGGAGCTGGCTTTTCGAATCGTTCAGGACTTCCATTCGGAGAGCGCCGCAGGGAAGGCACGAAAGCACTTTGAGCGAGTGTTTCAGCGAAAAGAGGAGCCGGAGAAAATGAGGGTCTTTCAGGTTGCTTTGGGCACAGGTGAGACAGTTCGGCTTTCTACCTTGGTCGTCAACAGCGGTCTGGCCCACTCGAATGCTGAAGCACTGCGTTTGATCAAACAGGGCGGCATTGCAGTGGATGGAGAGAAGATCCAGGACCCTGCTTGCGCCGTCTCGACTCAGGAAAAGCCCGAATTTGTTCTGCGCAAGGGAAAGAGGGAGTTTGTGCGGGTCTGCATCCTCAGGGGGTCGGACCCAGAAAATTGAAATTTGAAATACATCTCTGACACCATTTAACTCGCATTTTTCTTGCAGGTCACGTTTTCCCCTTTCACCTTCACTCTTTGTTCAGTTGCTGGAATTTCCACCTGATCCAGGACCGGAAGGTTTTGATCCTAGTGTCCTGTCCCAGGAATAACATACCATTTGTTGCGGGACTTTACTTGCCCTGGTTGGAGGCTGCCCCAAACTCAGTTGAAAGTGAAGGGCGGTTCAGGTTGAGCACGATCTTAAGCCACCTTTCGTTTGGCGTCCATAGAAACCTCGTCTCTGAGTTTGGCTTTCAGCATCCAGAGGTCCTGGTAGCCCTGGATGCGCCGGAAGTTCTTCTCCGTCTCCAGGAAGGCTGAGGCGGCCCAGCGCAGCACCATCTGGCTATCTTTCCAGCGGCTCACTCGGCGGGTCCGCATCCTCACGCCAGAGTGAGGGCTTTCAATCAGGTTGGTGCTGGCCAGACACAAGCGCAGGGAGGAAGACAACTCGAGTCGATTGATGGTGAAGGTCTCTTCCAGACCTTCTCGCAGGCTAGCTGCCGCATCGGGATGCAGCCCTTCGAGCCACTCCGCCTGCTTTCTGAGCCGAACCCTCCCTTCTTCCCAGGGCAGCCGATAAGCAGCCTGCATCACTGACTTGACTTGCTCGGCCAGATCGTCCGGCAATCGATCGCACACGTTGCGAATCTTATGACGACGACATCTCTGCACCGGACTGCCCTTGCCAAAGACCTTGTCAATGGCACATCGCAGGGCCCTGGAGCCGTCAATCACAAACAGATAGCGTCGCCCGGAATCCAGGCCTCGCTCCACCAGGTCTTCCAGCAAGGAGGTAGCGGTGGCGGCGTTTTCACTGGCCCCTTCCCGCAGCCCCAGCACGTGCTTTTGGCCCTCCGAGTCCACGCCGGCGGCACAGATCACGTGGTGCTCGCCAAAGACCAGGCCGTCGATGTAGATGATCAGAAACTCAACGTCATCAAAGTGTCGCTCGGCCAGCTGCTCCAGCTGCTGGCCGCTCTGCTCAATGAACTGACGGCTCACGGACGATTTGCTGACTCCCACCGTGTCGGCCATCTGGGGGATCACGCGGCTGTAGTGGCGCGTGGAAACGTTGCACGTCAAGATCTCCAGCATGCGGCTGCCCAGCTCCCCGTTACGGTTGATCGCCTCATAGGCGGGGATCTCCACCTCCCCGCCTCGACCTTGGCCTTTCTTGCGCAGCCGTGGCTTTCGAACCCGCACTTGCCGCTCCGAAAGTCTGACTCGCCCTGGCTGAGTGCCGTACCAAACGATCTGCTTGCCTGGGCGCCCTTGTTGCTTTTCGCCGGCGACACTTCGGGCAGAAAGCTGCAAGACCGCTTCCATGCTCGCTCGCCCCAGGATGTCGATCAACTCGTCAATGGCCATCCGGGAGGCTTCGATCAGCTCCACCATCGGGAGCAACAGTTGCCCGTTCTGGGCCAGATAATCAGCCAGCCCCTGACTGTTCTTCCGGGTGACAATTCGATATGATTTCTTCATGGCGGTTCCTCCTTAAAAGGTTGTTGACCAACCCGATTCTAACGAGTCGGTCGGACGAACCGCCTCTCAACTTTCAACTAAACCCGGGACAGTCTCCCTGGTTGGAGTGCCATCCTGGATTGAAAGCTAACGCTGTCCTGAAGTGATGAGGGAGGGGTGAGCCATGCCTTATCGCAAGGATCCCACTAAGCTTGACAAGCTAATCAACGAGGTGCTCGGCGATGAAGATGTTATGCAACATGCAGATCGTGCGCGCCTCCAGAAAGACATCCTCATTTCCAGAACGGAGTCCAGATTGCTAATACCTCCTGGCATCTGGGAGTCCGGTGCAAATGAAATCAAGGTCTTGAACAGCCTCGAACGCAAGTACGAAAATGCGCGTCAAGAGCTAGCGTGTTAGCGATCACGAGGATCTGAACTTTTCTGAACACACGCCGGGTGGCGAACCTCGATCAACGGGTTTTTCCATGGGGTGCCCCTCCTTGGGCTTGTGATGGGCGCGTGGTCTGCGTTCGAGATACTGAGCGTAACCGTGGGGGAGCGGATACTGAAGCAACTCTTCGACAATGGGGAGGAAGTAGTAAAGGGAGCGAATGGGAGAAAGTCGAGGAAGCGCTGGGTCTCGGAAAAGACGGCGGCTGGTCGCCACCAGGAAGGCATCCTGGACGGTGGCCAGAGGGATAGCGCGGTCATAGAAGTGAGCGGCGAGTCGCCGATCCGGCGGGCGTGCTCGAGTGGGCGTATGGGGAAGTTCGAGATAATCCGCCAAGAGGGTCTGGATATGAGCGCGACGCTGGACGGGAGTGCTCATCTTGTTTTCTTGCGACGGGCGGCCGCTTCCTGCTCGCTTTCCCGCACGCGGTAGCTTTGCCCCTCCATCACAGTGACGTCAGCATGGTGGGTGAGACGGTCCAGAAGCGCAATCAAGCAGCCGGATTGGGGAAAGACGCTATTCCACTCCTTAAAGGCTTTGTTGGAGGTCAGCACGAGCGACCGGCACTCATAGCGCCGGTTGACGATTTCATGGAGCAGGTCGGCGGCCTCACTGTCGTAGGTGAGACAGCCGACTTCATCGAGGTAGAGCACCTGCGCGCGCGCGTATTTTTTCAGCTTGCGGCGCTGCAGTTCCGGCGCCTCCGATTGCAGGTCGTCGAGAATCTCCGAGGCGGTTCGAAAGAGCACAGAGTAGCCGGCCAGGACGGACTGGTAAGCCAGATTCTTGATGATCATGGTTTTTCCCAGGCCGTTGGTACCCAGTAAGACGAGGTTGCGGCCTTCCTGGATAAAGTCCAGGGTATAGGCGCGCTCAATGACTTCCCGGTCGATCCGGGTCGGCCAGTTCCAGTCAAAGTCATCCATCGGCTTGAAGCGGCCGATCTTGGCCAGGCGCAGACGCCGCTTGAGACTGCGTTGGGCTCGCTCCTCATGCTCCCGACGAGCCAGTTCCTCCAAGATCTGACGGGGGGGGACCAGCGCCCCTTGGTGGCGCGGGCCAGAAAATCCTCCAGCTCACCGGCGAGCGTCACCAGACCGGTCTTGTGCAAAAGCTGCATCAGATCAGGATTCGTCGTCATCGGAAGCCAGTTCGTCATAGGTCTCCGGGTTATGGGATTGGACATAGAGGTCCTCCAGTTCGGGACGCTGGCGCAACTCAATGGGTAGAGGCGCCTTTCGCCCCTGAGCGCGCTGGCGCCGGCCCAGCAGAAAGGCCACCGAGGCGGCGCGCGGGGTGCCCCGTTGCAGGGCTTCACGCACCGCCGCCTGCAGCTCTTCGGCCCCATAGAGATCCAAGAGTTCCACCAGCTTGGCCGTCTGGCGGCCGGTGGGCTCTCCGCGCTGAAAGGCCTCGTCCAGCAAGGTTTCCGTTTCCGGAACGGCGGCCAGCAGTCGGCCACCGGGGGTGGCCCCCAGCGCCTGGCGTTTTTCCGCCAGCAGCGCTTCCTGGTGAGCCGGATCGGTGCGGACGTCGTGGCGGTCATAGGAGCGGAGATGGCGGGCGATCTCGGTGCTTCCGTCCAAAATGCGCACCGTCTGCTCGGAGGCCACCAGTGTCAGGGGCCGGCCCACGGCCGAAGGCGGGATCGAATAGTCGTTTAAATCAAAACGGATGTAGATGGTTTTGCGGGAGCGGACCGGCAGAACCAGATCGGTTTCCAGGCGATGAGCCGGCAAGGGAAGAAGGAAGGCTTTTTCTTCCTCCCACACTTCCTCGACGGTGCGCCCATCGCCGCCGGGCCAGGGCCGACGATGCGCTACCTGGTCGCGCCAGAGGAGCGCTTGACGGTTGAAGTCTGAGAGCGTGCTAAAGGGACGGGCGGCGAAGAAGGAATGGCGCACATAGGAGATGGCTCTTTCGACGCGCCCTTTCTCGGAAGCCCGGTAGGGGTGGCAGGGGCGTGGCGCAAAGTGATAATGGGCGGCCAGCTCCAACAGGCGCGGATGAAAGTGAACAGCCTCGCCCCGACGTTCCAACACGACGCTTTTGGTGTTGTCGTACAGGATGGTGCGTGGACAACCGATGTCTTCGAAGGCGTGGATGTGAGCGCGCAGGAAGTTTTCCATTTGCTGGTCAAAACAAAACTCCAGAAACAGCGCCCGCGAATAGGAGGGGGTGAACACAAAGCAGGACAGGATGCGCTCGGCACGGCCCACCCGGACTTTACCGAAGTGCGCCCAGTCGGCTTGACCCGCCTCCCCCGGGAAGGTCCGCAGACGCAGCGAAGGCCTCCCGAGGGGTGGGGCGCAGCGTGGCCACCACGCGCCGCAACTGCACGACCGAGCCCGTGTAGCCCCGGGCGCGCAGCATCTCGAACAGACGCGTGACACGAAGCCGAGGGTAGCGCTCCAGGGTCTCTCGGATAAAGGGAAGGTAGGGATCGGTCAGACGGGGCCGTTCCATCTTCTGGCGATTGAAGCGATCGGTCTGGAGAGCCTGGCGCACGGTCTCCCAGTGAAGCCCCAAGTGATCAGCAATGGTCCCGATCTTCCAATGTTCGGCATGGAAAAGATGGCGGATTCGGGCGAGCAGTTCTCGATCGATCATGCTTCACCCTCCTTCCCGAAACAGATGGATCCAGTGGCCGGACCGACCACACACGACACAGCGAACCCGAAAACGGCGGGGACGCTCCCCATGGGATGGGACATGGCGCTCCTTTCGAGGCTCCCCCTCCTTTCCCGGCAGGGAGAACTGGAGGGAGGCTACGGCAGCCATGCTGACGAAGATGCGATCCTCGCGTCTACCTTGATCCGTCACGCGCTCCGGCCGCCGCCGATACGCGCGCTGACGGTCTCGATGATCCAGTCGCCCCCCGGGGGACTGTTGATGCCGCCGATTGGCTTCCCGGCACTGCTGGCGGCGCGCTTGTTGCCGACAGCGCACACTGCAATAGCGATGGCCTCGGCCGCAACGGCGACAGATCCAAAACAGTGCACCGCAGCCTGCAGCGCGGCACGAGCGGAGGCGGAAAACAACCAGCAGATCGGCCATAGTCCAGTCCCGGCGGAACTGGACAACAGCCCAGGATCATGACAGGCTACAATGAAGTCTGTGGTGGTTCTCCACTTGTAACGGGGTTGCCACAACCGGACCTCGATTCTCGGTCAAAGGGTCGAGGTCCTTTCCACCTTTGGCCCCCAGACACTACACCAACTGTTCAGGAAAAAATGGCCCCGCGCTTTTCAAGCGCGGATGATGAAACGCGCACCTGCGGTGCGGATGATGTTGAGTTAACTACCGGCGGGTGTCCAAAAAACTACGGTTCTCAGTGAGCATTAACACTGCGAAGACGATACCCGCCGTTGCGGCGGCATTCCCATGTCGCCGCCGGGTCTCGTGTGAGAATGTGAGGAACTGATGGGTCTCCTCTTCTTGGCGATTTTTATCCTCATCCTTGTGATCCTCGCGGGCATGGGCCTCTTCCTCTATCGCCAGTTCTTACGCCTGCCCCTCGAGCCCCTGGCGTCAGCCCGTCCACCGCTCGACTGCTCATTACCGGCCGGAAGTCTTCCGGACGACACCTTTCCTGACCTCACTCTCACGGGCAACGAGACCGAGAGCGACATCCGGCGCAGGAGCATCGAGTTGCCGGCGGGGGTGACGCTTCTGCCCCCTGCCAATCTCACACTCGTCGCGTTTGGAGACCTCACGATCAACGGCCGCATCACGCCTGTGCAGGGCGACAGCATTACTCTGGTCAGTCTCAACGGGACGGTCACCATCGGATCTACGGGCGGAATCACCCCCTTCCCCGCTACTTTAGGGGTACCGGTGAACGCCGTCTCCGGTGTCTATGCCCAGGCTCTCGGAACGCCTGGAGCGACGGCGGGATTCGTCAAGATTGTCGCTCCCAGTGTGGTGATCGAGGGAGTGGTGCGCGCGCAACCGGGCGGCTCGGCAGGCGGCGCATCCGCGCTTCCCACCATGCTTGGAGGGAGCGGAGGAAAGGCGACGGCCGGTGGGGGCAAGGGTGGCACCGGGGGCACGTCCCGGTTGTGTGTCCAGCTAAGGCTGGTGTGTTCGGTAGGAGTCAGTCCTGCCAGGGTAAAAGTCAGAAGCTCTGTAGCTTGGATGGCAGGGTGGAGGGAAACTGAAACTCTGAAGCCCATCGACAAAGCCATCTTTAGGGTGGTGAGCGAGTCACCGGGCCGTAATGCAAACGAACGCAGAGGTGGCCCCGAAAGTGCGAAGCCCCGGAGGCCGAGCCTACAACCGGAGGGTGAAGGCAGCATGGGTTACCGCAGACTGACTGAGGCGGTGGTCCACTCCGGCGGGGTGGTAGCGGCGGCACGGTGACAAGGACACGCCAAGCAACTGGAGAAGCCCTCCTCGTCCCGTCGGGAAATCGACGGAGAAGGTAGGCCGTATAACCGGAGACACCGGGAAGTCGGACTGAAGGCGAGAGGGTGGCGGATGGGTCTGTATTAGCTGTGAAGCAGGGTAATGCCCGTGGAGCAAAGGGACCCAGCTGTTCGGTAGTGCCTCGGTCAACAAGGGGAGGCAGGGACGAGATGACAAAGGCGTCCGACAATCTGCAAGACCTGAGACGGAGGATATACGTCAAGGCGAAGGCTGAACCGTTCTGGCGTTTCTGGGGGTTGTACGTCCATGTCTGCAAAATGGAAACCCTTCGTGAAGCTTATCGATTGGCCAAGAGGAACAATGGAGACCCAGGAATCGATGGGGTCAGCTTTGAGGCCATCGAAGAGAGCGGAGTGGAGGAGTTTCTGGAGCAGATCCGGGACGAGTTGACCTCACGCACGTATCGGCCGCAGCGGGTCCGGAAACAGGAGATTCCGAAGGACGGGGGCAAAGCTCGCGTTCTATCGATCCCGACCATCCGGGACCGTGTGGTCCAGGGGGCGCTCAAGCTGATCCTGGAACCCATCTTCGAGGCGGACTTCCAGGAGGGGTCCTATGCCTATCGCCCGAAGCGGGCCGCTCATCAGGCGGTTCACAGAGTAGCTCAAGCCATTGTGGAGAACAAAACCCGGGTGCTGGACGTGGATCTGAAGTCCTACTTCGACAACGTTCGGCACGATATCTTGTTTGCGAAGGTGGCGGCACGAGTACAAGATCGAGAGATCCTGCACCTGCTGAAGCTGATCGTGAAAGCGAGTGGCAAACGAGGTGTTCCCCAGGGCGGAGTGATCTCACCGCTGATCGCCAATCTCTACTTGAATGACGTGGATCGGATGCTGGAACGGGCCAAGCAGGTCACGCGATGTGGCCGCTACACCTATGTGGAATATGCCCGGTTCGCGGATGATCTGGTCATTCTCATCGATGGCTATCGGCGGCATGCTTGGCTTGTGCGGGCGGTACGCCAGCGGCTCCGGGAGGAGTTTGCCAAACTCCGAGTCGAGATCAATGAAGAGAAGAGTCGAATCGTAGACCTGAGCAAAGGGGAAAGCTTTGGATTCCTGGGCTTTGGGTTCCACCGTGTGCGCAGCTTGCGGGGACGGTGGCGGCCGCATTGTGTGCCCAAGCTGAAGAAGCGAACGGCACTGGTGCGGAAGCTCAAGGAGATCTTCCGGCGCTTTCAATCCCAACCTATAGGGCGGGTAATCGAACTGATCAACCCGATTCTCCGAGGCTGGGTCAACTACTTTGCGGTAGGGCATTCGAGTCGATGTTTCTCTTTCATTCGTGACTGGGTGGAAAAGAAGGTGCGGCGGCATCTGATGCGTGCCCGGAAACTCCGGGGCTTCGGTTGGGAGAGGTGGAGTCGGCGGTGGTTGTATCAGGGGTTGGGCTTGTACGATCAGTACAGGGTTCAGCGCTTTCAGCCCCGCGGATGGCCAAACCAGCTCGATAGGTCTCATAAGCCTTTTCGTGAAGCCGACAGGAAAGCGCAGTGCGGGAAATCTGCATGCTGCGTTTGACGAGGCGGGAGCTGGAAACGGGGCCTTATGGGTTACTGCGCCAGCTCTCGACCCTACCTTTAGTGATGGCGGCGTTTCCGGCCGGGCCGATGCGGTTGGCGGCTCGAATGCGAATGGCGGAGTTGCGACGCCAGCCGCCGCACCGGTGCCTGGCGGGCCGGGACCTCTAGGGGCGGGTGGAGTCGCCGCACCGGTCACAAGTAACGGGGCGTAAGTGACTCAGTGAGGCATCGTGCCCGGCACGCCCATCCGCGTGGCGAGGTCGGTCGTGCCAATGCGCCTTGGGTGTGCAGCCACATCGATAGAAATCACTCGGTTGGAATGGTGAAAACTCAGATGGTTAAAAGGTTTGGTAGGTTTTCGTTAGAGTGGCAAAGGTCTTGCCACTTCTTCACCGATGATCTATCTTGAACCGGGCTGAAAGGAGTGAACATGGCAGGATCAGCGATTCTTCCCCGGGACTTCGGGGAACATTTGACCATTGAGAATGCAGCGCAGAGATTTCAGGAAGCAGCTGCGGTGTCCCGGAAAATCATGGCAGCGGGCGTGTCCCTGCGATCGAACCTCGATCACGCAGCGATCTTTTCGGATCCACCGTACCTGGTGGCAGGACCGTTGAAAGAATTGGGCTACGTCTCCGGCTGGGATTCTCGATGTTATCCCTCGCCCGTGGATGGCTGTGACTATATCAACGTTTCGGCCCGGTTGCCCTCGGATCACCCTATGCGAAACAGAGGCTGGTTCGATTACGCAGCGGTGGTTCATCCAGTCGACGAGCAGGCGCGAGCCCATATGCTGAGTCAGGGCTATGGGAATCCCTTCATCCATCATCTGACCTGGGGCATCGTCCCTCCGGAACCGGCCGGCGGGGATGACTTCGAGTACGCGAGTCAGGTGGTCCCTTTCATGGTGGAGGCGCGCAGGCGAATTGGAGAAGCGATCGGGGAGGAGCCGGGCACACTCATCGCTGCACTGCCTGAATCTGTCAGAAACAATCTCCGCTATGCCGATCAGTTCCCCGGCTGGGTAGAAGGCCTCGACGAGGATCAGTATCAACTGGAAGTGATGCAGGGCGGGGGATTCCTGCTCCAGTTCTTCGTGCTCTCAGGCGGAAGAATTGAAGTGGCCTTGCGACAGGGTACCCGACAGACCTTCAACCCGAAAAGCGTCTACAAGATCTCACGCGATGAGATCAGTGCAGTTCAGCAAATCTGAGTGAGCCAGATCAGAAAGGAGAAGAGCCTTTAAAAGAATGATCGCATGTGTTCAGTCGCCAAAGCTCGGGTAGAATGGCGTCAGGCCCGGGTGGCGGAACTGGCAGACGCACAGGACTTAAAATCCTGTGGGGGGTAACCCCCGTGAGGGTTCGAGTCCCTCCCTGGGCACTTTGAAATCAACAGGTTACGAACAGGTTGAAGACCGGGGTGCCAGAGCATCATTTTGAATGTATCCAGTTTGTATCCACTGACTGATCCTGTTGCCACAATTCACTCTCTTGTCTCTGGGCTTCGCGAACCGATTTCGCTGCGTGGGTCCGAACATAGTGAACATAACGCATGGTTGTTTGAATGCTCGAATGTCCTAGCAGCTCCCTCACCGTGTTCACATCGACATTGTTCATTAACCACTGGGTGGCCCGGAAGTGTCTCAGATCGTGAAAGCTGATCCAATCCAATCCGACCTTCGCCCTGCCGGTGAAGAACGGACCACGGGGATCCTTCCAGGGTCTGCGTCGTATTGGATCCACGAAAACGTAAGGGATATCGATGAACCGGACGAGTTTCTGCAACCATTCCACTGCAAGATTTGAAAGAGGAACAGACCTAGCTTTGCCACTTTTCCCATTTCCAATCGCAACTATCTTTTCACCGTGATCATCATGGATGTGGTCCCATCGTAACCTTAGACCTTCAGACTTACGTAGGCCCGTTTCACCGAGAATGAAGGTGTAAACCCCGATGACGAGATCCTCTTCTGCGATTGCCTTGACCAGCTTCCTGTATTCCCCATAAGTCATGATACGGAGGGGTTCCTGGACCTCGGGGAGCATCCGATACCTCAGAAGCGGGTGACTCTTCAGATACTCGCGCTCCACTGCGAGACTGAGCATGTTCTTGAGAACGGCCAGACCTCGGTTGATTGTCGGAGGGCTGACTTCCTTCGATCGCTCATCGATGAATCTGTCCGCATGACGACGCCTGAAATCTTTGATTCGCACATGTCCCAACATTCGAACTATGTGATCTACATTCCTTTGTTTAAAATCGAGATCACGGTTTCTAGAGTGGTAGTATTTCAAGTATTCACCTGCGAACTCCCGAAACGTTGGATTTGAAAGGGAATTATATACGAACGTCCCGAAAAACCTCTTGACAAATCCGGGACTATTTAGTAATATAGTCTTGTAAGTAGGAGGTAATCAATGAGTAATAAAGCCCCAGGAAAACACTACCGAAAGGGCATGACGGTCGCCGAGTTCTTCGAGATGTTCCCCGACGATGCCGCCGCCGAGCAGTGGTTCGTCAAACAGAGATGGCCGAAGGAAGTCTGCTGCGTTGTGTGCGGCTCGCTGAACGTCCAAACAGATGCGAAGCGAAAGCGTGCGCCGTATCGATGCCGCGAGAAAGGCTGCGGGAACAGTTCTGCGTTCGTACCAACACCTTCATGCACGGCGCGAAGGTCGGCTACAGGAAGTGGCTGTTTGCGATCTACGCGGCGGCAACGAACCTCAAAGGCGTGGCGAGCATGAAGACCTATCGTGACCTCGGGGTCACGCAGAAAACAGCGTGGTTCATGAATCACCGCATCCGCCGCGCCTGGAAGAGAGACCCGGACGCACAGTTGTTCTCGGGGCCGGTCGAGTGCGATGAGACCTACTTCGGCGGGAAGCGGCGCAACGTACCAAAATCGGCAAGAGCCACCTTGACAGGTCGGGGCTCAGTCGGTAAAGTAGCGGTGGTTGGAGTGAAAGACAGGACAACGAACCGGGTTTCCGCTCAGGTGGTTGCGGACACCGATGGCGCTACGCTGAGGGGATTCGTCATGCGGCACGTCCTTCCCGGCACGGCGATCTACACTGACGACGCCAGGGCATACACGAATCTTCCCAATCAAAAAGCAGTCAAGCATTCCGTGGCCGAGTACGTGCGCGGCCAGGTTCACACGAACGGAATTGAAAGTTTTTGGGCAACGCTGAAGCGCGCCCACAAGGGAACCTTTCACCGGCTTTCTCCAAAGCATCTGCACCGCTATGTAGACGAGTTCGTGGGGCGTCACAACGCGAGGTCGCTGGACACCATTGACCAGATGGCGAAGATCGCCAAGGGCATGGACGGGAAGCGTTTGCGATACCGGGATTTGGTGGGGTAGCCATGTCTGATCCCCGAATCCTGGCGGAGCTTTTCACCTCGGCCCACCTTCAGCAGTTGGCATGGTACGGATGGTCTGAAACCCTCTCTGCGTCCGTTAGCTTCCTTGAGCACGAAGGTAGGATCTCTCGGGGATCTACGGTAGCTGATGTGCTAGATGATGCATTTAAGATGCTCTTTCACGAACACCCAATCGAATACGTGTACAAAACATGCCTGCTGAAGAAGACCATATTCGGCACCTACAGCCCGAACACAACGGCTCTCTACATGGAGTTTCCGGTCGCCGGTGCCAGAGCCGACATTCTGTTGGTGAACGGGGATGCGAAGGTATTTGAAGTGAAAACACGGCTTGATGATGCCACACGACTCAATATTCAGCTGGCGGAATATTACCGCTGTTTCAGGTCTGTGAGCGTCGTTGTGGATGAAGACCAATCCGAGCGTTACACTCGGGAGCTTCCGGACCATGTAGGCGTCTCAGCACTGACCTCCAGGTTTTCGATTAAGGTCAGGAGGCCACCCAGGGAAATGTCCGAGAAGCTCGATCATGCCCAGATGTTCGCGCTACTACGCCAGAGAGAGTATTATGATGCTGCTTCCGATCTTAATATGGATCTGTTGAGCATCGATCCTTCGGTCTGTTACCAAGCCGCGCTAGAGCGTTTCTCGACACTCCCCGTGAAGAAGGCCTACGATCTGGTCCTAAGAGCGTTGCGCGGGCGCCAGCGAACCAAACGTTTGGCGGAACTTTGCAGAAGATTGCCACACAGCCTCTACGCCAGCGTGTTTTCGTATCGTCTGAGAAAGCAGGACTGGGAGAACCTGATCAGTGTGCTTTCACGGCCACCACTCACTACACCGGAGCGGACTGAAAATGTGTTTCCCATATCTCAGGGGTAAGCAGTATGAGGTTCTCGCAGTGCGAGCATCAGGGTTTCTTTCGAGCAACAGGGTTATCCCTGTGTTCGAGCCAACAAATCTTTCAGTCGAGACGCTTAATCGGTTCCGGCACATAGCTAATAACGGAGTGAAGTTTTCCGTAATCGTCAACAGCGTTAGTGGAAAGCCACGCCCTGAACAGCCTACCACCATTCAGGTGCTTAAGGATCTTGAATCACATGTGCCGGGTGCCGTGCTGCCTGCGTTTGAGATTCGTGCTGGGCGACCGGTTTCAGAAGTACAGGAATTTACTAAAAAGTTCGCGTCCCAGCAATGCATCCTTGTTCACCGGAATCACACTCACTCCAAAACGGAGCTCCGCAAAGCCCTTAGTCCCCTTTCCCGACCCCCCGTCCAGATCCTCTTGGACGGGGGGTGCTTCGCTCGACGTGGTGAAAGCTCTTCCCGCAGTCGGCAGGGTGCTTTTGAGGGATGGATTCAATAGATGTGCGCGGAACGCAGACTATCCGAACCGAAGCAACTTTGACGACTTGCTATACACATACAGAAGCCGCGGGTTCGATGGCTTCTCAGACTTCTCCATCGTTGGCGATGTATATTCACCGGGTGGCGGTGCCGCCAAACACGTTGCAATCCACCTAACTGAACTTGAAAAAACCACTATCGTGGCGAATCACTTTGTCTCTGGGACCCCACCACAGAAAGGTAACAACCAGGCGAAGTACTTCAGCGCTCTTAGGCTCTTGGTGTCCCATACAGGGACTCCACCCAGTGCCGATCTCGATACTCAGGGGGTATGCGAGTACCACCAATCCAACTCTCCGAAACACTATCCCGGCCTCGGAAAATTGAAGCAATGGAGCATTATGCATCACATGGAGATTATCGACAGGAAGATCGCAGCAACGGGCATTTCAAGTTTCGTCTGAAGCCGGAGAAAAAGGAACACTCACGGACACTTGGTCACCCTGACTTTGCCACTGGTTCTGATCGGAGTAAAACCATGAAGAAGCCAAAGACCGTCGAGCTAGTCAAGTCCACCTACCAGCCGACCAAGCGGGAACTCAAAGAGGGCATGGACGCCAATCTGAGGAAGCGAGACGGATCGAACCCCAGCATGGAAGAGGTCGTCGGGGCCTTGCTCGATACTGTGAACGTCCGCCTAATTGACAAGCCCCGGAACCGGAGGCGCTGAGGTTCGGGACGTTCGTATATAATTCCCATTTGAAAGGTATGTTCCGTTGGCGTCTGAACCTTTTGCGAGTTCCTCTCTTAACTTTGGCCACGTGCCCATCGCAATCGTGTAGTCGATCCGCGTCTCCAATTGTTTGGCCACCGTTCGGTTGGGCATGAACCGTCGGAACCGGGTCCCGTCCTGCCATATCTTTGAGAGAACGAGTTTTTCACGCCCTCGGTGGTGCCATTTTCGAATTCCCATCGTTCCTCCTTTCTTGACCCGGATTCTCGCCACGTTGATCGAAATCATACCACTGTGGCAGATTCGTTCTGAAGCTTTCTAGATTTTCTAGTAGATATGCGCGGCGATTCCTGAATCGACGGGCTGGAATCTCACCAAGATCGGTCAACTGCTTCAACGTTTTCACATTGATACCCAAATACCGTGCCGCTGCCTTTGGACTGAACATGGCTTGATTCGGAATCTGTATCAAAGCGAGTGGTTTACCGATCATGTTCTTTTTTCTTCAAAAGCGGCTTCCTACGGTTGTGCAGTGCCGGAATGTCGTTGGTTAGTCAAGCCAATGCCTGTGCACCAGGGAGCAACGGTTTTGTTATCCGATGTCCCGTTTATTTTTCCTTTTGATTCAGCCTTTTCTGCCATGTCTGTGCCCGAAGTGTGCGTGCGCCGGGATAAACCGGCATGCAGTAGGGAATGGGAGAGTCCTACGGGAAAGGAGTAGCGAACCATCCTGACCTCGAGTTTTGCGACGGTCGCCGTGAGGCGGCAGTCGAAGCGTAAACAGAGGCATCAGCGGGCTGGGCTAATGAGCTTCGAAAATGGGAAATTCGGGGCGCCGACCCTGTGCACATATGGGGAAGGCAACACGGGCGGGAGCGATAGACGAGAGTTCCCGTTACGGCCCTGCGTAGTTGATGACCCCAGGCACGCTGCGGAGGAGTCGGACTCCGGAGTAGTACCGATGAACCAGCCGAACAAAGTGGACCCGTCATCCGCGGCGGAGGCTGGGGAGGGAAGGCCGGAGGCCAAGGAGAACTCCTCGTCATCCCACATGTCCCTGACTCAGAGCGGGAGAGGCATGTCCCAGGGATGGCGGGGAGTACGCGAAGCCGCGAGACGGAATAAGAAGATTCGCTTCACGGCCTTGCTTCATCATGTGACGATACCGTTTCTTCGGGAGTGCTTCTGTGCACTTCAGCGGCAGGCAGCACCCGGAGTGGACGAGGTGACATGGAGGCAGTACAAGCAGGACCTGGAGAATCGGCTGGCCGATCTTCATGGGCGTATCCATCGAGGCACGTACCGGGCTCAGCCCTCGCGACGAGTCTACATAGCGAAGGCCGACGGGCGGCAACGTCCGCTGGGCATCGCCGCACTGGAGGACAAGATCGTTCAACGGGCGGTGGTGAGGGTCCTCGAACAGATTTACGAGGAGGACTTCCTGGGATTCTCGTACGGGTTTCGGCCGGGACGTGGGCCGCATCAGGCGCTGGATGCGCTGAATGTGGCGATCGAGCGGAGGCCGGTGAGGTGGATTGTGGATGCGGACATTCGGGGGTTCTACGACAAGGTAGCCCACGAATGGGTCCTGAAATTCGTCCAACATCGGGTGGCCGATCGGCGCATCCTTCGCTTGATCCAGAAGTGGTTGAAGGCGGGGGTGTGCGAAGACGGTCAGTGGTTGCAGACGAAAGTAGGGACTCCGCAAGGGGCGGTAGTTTCACCCCTGGTCGCGAACATCTACCTGCACTATGTGTTCGACCTGTGGGTCCACGCCTGGCGGCGGAAAGTGGCGCGCGGCACGGTGGTGGTCGTGCGTTATGCCGACGACGTGGTGGTGGGGTTTCAGCATCGGCGGGACGCTGAGCGATTCCAACGGGAGTTGCAGGGTCGATTGGCGCAGTTCGGACTGGAACTGAACGTGGACAAGACACGGCTGGTCGAGTTCGGCCGCTGGGCCGAGCGGGATCGGAAGCGGCGGCGGGAAGGAAAACCGGAGACATTCGACTTTCTGGGGTTTACGCATTACTGTGGCAAGCACCGGAAGGGCTGCTTCTGTGTCTGGCGGAAAACGGCTCGAAAACGCCTGGTTGCTAAGCTGAGGCAGATCAAGCAGCAGCTTCGGGTGCGCCAGCACGAGCCGATCTCCCAGGCAGGCAAGTGGCTGCAGCGAGTCGTCACCGGCTACTACAACTACCACGCCGTCCCCGGGAATCTGGCCAGTTTGTCGCTCCTCCAGAACCGGCTCAGTCGCCTCTGGCGGCAGACGCTGCGACGACGGGGCGACAAACGAAAGATGGACTGGAACCGGTTCACGCGTGTCTGTGGCCGCTACTTGCCCCCACCGCGGACGCAGCATCCTTATCCGTATCAACGCTTCGACGTCACTCATCCGAGGCAGGAGCCGTATGCGTGAGTTGCGCTCGTACGGATCTGTGCGGGGGGCGATCAGTGATGATCGTCCCTACCGCGACCCTACTTCAAGGTCACACTGTCAACGTATGTCAACACGGGAATCAGAAACCTCTATAAGGATGCGAACCTACTTTAGTTTTTGGAAACATGCGTTGACTCACGTTGACAATGTGACAGTTAGCCTGTCTCCTCCTTAATGCCAATTCCTACCCATGTTCGTTGTTAGATGATCAGAAACTCAACGTCATCAAAGTGTCGCTCGGCCAGCTGCTCCAGCTGCTGGCCGCTCTGCTCAATGAACTGACGGCTCACGGACGATTTGCTGACTCCCGCCGTGTCGGCCATCTGGGGGATCACGCGGCTGTAGTGGCGCGTGGAAACGTTGCACATCAAGATCTCCAGCATGCGGCTGCCCAGCTCCCCGTTACGGTTGATCGCCTCATAGGCGGGGATCTCCACCTCCCCGCCTCGACCTTGGCCTTTCTTGCGCAGCCGTGGCTTTCGAACCCGCACTTGCCGCTCCGAAAGTCTGACTCGCCCTGGCTGAGTGCCGTACCAAACGATCTGCTTGCCTGGGCGCCCTTGTTGCTTTTCGCCGGCGACACTTCGGGCAGAAAGCTGCAAGACCGCTTCCATGCTCGCTCGCCCCAGGATGTCGATCAACTCGTCAATGGCCATCCGGGAGGCTTCGATCAGCTCCACCATCGGGAGCAACAGTTGCCCGTTCTGGGCCAGATAATCAGCCAGCCCCTGACTGTTCTTCCGGGTGACAATTCGATATGATTTCTTCATGGCGGTTCCTCCTTAAAAGGTTGTTGACCAACCCGATTCCAACGAGTCGGTCGGACGAACCGCCTCTCAACTTTCAACTAAACCCGGGACAGTCTTTCCCGCCTTGTTGTAGCCATCCAAGGCGGCAACCTTGTAGCACTCTGCAAAGGTCGGGTAGTTAAAAACGGTGTTGACAAAATAATCGAGGGTACCACCCATAGCCATTACCGCCTGCCCAATATGGACCAGTTCAGTGGCAGAGGTCCCGATGATGTGAATTCCGAGAATTTTCCGGCTCTCTCTATGAAACAGCAGCTTAAGCAGACCTGAGTTGTCACCCAGGATCACACCCCGGGCGATCTCACGGTAACGGGCAACACCCACTGCGTACGGGACTTCTGCCTTAGTCAGTTCTCCCTCCGACTGACCCACCATCGAGATCTCCGGGACGGCATAAATTCCGTAAGGAAAGAGATTGGGCATGGAGGTTGCCGGCACTCCAAAGGCGTTACAGGCTGCGATTCGACCTTGCTCCATAGATGTTGAAGCCAGAGCTGGGAACCCGATGACGTCGCCAACTGCGAAAATGTGGGGCTGCTCGGTTTGGTACATCTCATTGACCTTCAATCGGGCACGTTTGTCGGCTGTCAAGCCGGCCGCTTCAAGATTCAAGGCGGGAGTCGCACCGACCCTGCCTATTGAATAAAGCAACAGCTCGGAGATAATCTTCTTTCCCGACTTTAACGTTGCCACCGCCCGTTTCGGCTCTTCAATCGTCACGGAGGCGACCTCCTCTCCCAGCCGAAAGATGCAATTCATGTCTCTCATCTGATACTTGAGCGATTCCACAATCTCGACATCTACGAACTCCAACAATTGCGGCTGCTTGTCCACTAAGGTCACTTCCACTCCAAGGGCGGCAAAGATAGATGCATACTCTGTTCCGATCACGCCTGCTCCTACAACGGTCATGGTTTGCGGTACTCGTTTGATACCCAGAAGCATATCGGACGTGATCACCGTGTCCCCATCTACTTCCACCTCTTCTGGTTGGGTTGGAATAGTCCCGGTTGCGATGACAATGTGATCCGCCTCAATCTCGGTCGTTTCCTCGTGACCTTCTATCAGTAGGGCTTGTGGCTTGAGAAATGACGCCTTTCCGCCAAACATCGTGATGCCGTTGCGGCTCAGCTGATGACGGATCACTTCGACCTCTCGTTTGATGACGTGTCGACAGCGAAAGAGAAGATCTTCCATCAGAATCTCTTCTTTCACCGTGTAGGAGCGGCCGTAGATACTGCGCTGCCTAAAACCCGTTAAATAGACCACAGCTTCTCGGAGTGTCTTGGAGGGAATGGTTCCAGTGTTAATGCAGACACCACCAAGCAATTCCCGGCGATCACATATCCCCACCTTCTTCCCCAACTTGGCTGCTTGGATTGCAGCTCGCTGCCCGCCTGGTCCTGTACCAATGACAAAAATGTCAAAATGTTGCATGCGTCCTTCCTAATAGATCAGGGGAAAAAGATAAGTCCAGCGCTGGTCAGCAGCCAGCCTCTCATTACCACTTGTCAGCGTAGTCGGAGATGACGGGAATTGTTAGTCGTTCCCCTTTGATCGCCTTGACTATGGCGAATATGTGAAAAAAGAAAATGATCAATGAGAGAAAAGGAGTAAACCGAACTTCCTCATATTAAGCGGGATCCTCCATCCTGACTGCTTTGCGTGACGAGGAGTGATGAGGAATACAGGTCAGTGTCCTGTCCCAGAGTACTAGATTTACCATGCAATTCCGTAATCCTCACCGTGATTGCTCGATCCACCCCAAAGCGTTCCATGCTTTCTGTCAAAGAAAACGGCATTGACAGGGCCCGAGGTGCGACTTCGGAAATCCAACTTGTACCCCATCCGGCCCAACTCCTTGCGGATCCATGGGGGAGCAGACTGATTCAGCGTCAGGTGTCCCGGTTTCGATCCGTGCGCACCAAATGAGCTTCGCATTTGAAAGCTCGTGATGTTGGCAGCCTCAGCCGCCTCCTGCACATTCATGTCAAACTCGACAACATTCAAGACAAACTGCAACAAATTCTGATCCTGCGTGTCCCCTCCCTGAACCGCGAAAGAGAGAAAAGGTTTCCCGTTCTTCAAAGCTATGCCCGGTGTCAGCGTGGCGCGGGGCCGCTTGCCCGGTTCCACTACGTTGAAAGGATTCTGGGATTCATCAAGAACAAAGCTCTGCATGCGCTGGCTCATTCCAATGCCGGTTCGTCCAGCAATGGTGGCGGGAATCCACGCCCCACTTGGGGTCATAGAAACCACCCATCCCTTTTGGTCAGCGGCTTGAACGGAGGTTGTCCCTGCCAGAAAACCTTCTTTGAAGGAACGCTCTGCCAGCACAGAAGGCGAAGGAGTCACCGTTGCGACGCTGTGCCACTTCTCCAACAGATGCAGGTAAGGATTCTTCTTGCCTTCGAAAGGATACGGATCCCCGGGCTTGACGTCAGGATCATTTCTTTCCCAGTTGATCTGCTTGATTCTCTCCTCTGCGTATTCCTTGGACAACAGTCCCCGGATCGGCTCCTCGGGCGGAAAGTAGGGATCTCCGTAGTAGAAATCCCGGTCGGAGAAGGCCAGGTTCATCACCTGGTAGAGGGTATGAATGTACCGGACACTGTTGTAACCCATTGCCTTCAGGTCAAAGTGTTCCAACATGTTGAGGGCTTGGAGCATTACCAGACCCTGTACCCAGGTAGTGAGCTTGTAAACCTCGATGCCTCTGTACGTCGTCATCACGGGATCCTCGAGGTGGACCCGCCAGTTAGCGAGATCATCAAGCGTAATCAGGGCACCTTGTTCCCGGGCACCTCGAACGAATTCCCTCGCGATATCGCCTTTGTAAAAACGCTCATAGGCGGCATAAATGGCCTTTCTTCGACTCGCACCCTGGAGCAGCGCCTGCTCTTCAGCCTCAACCAGCTTGAGAAGAGTCTTCAGGAGATCGTCCTGCCGAAAAATCTCGCCCGCAGAGGGTGCTTCCCGTCTTTCACCCAGATGGGGCAGGAAAACCCTGCGGGAGTAGGGCCATTTCTTGATCCGTTCCTTATGGCTTTCGATGCTGTCGGCTGCCTGAGCCTCGATAGGGTAACCTTCCGCCATCCTTATCGACGGCTCCAGTACCTCCTTCAGACTCAATTTCCCGTATTCAGCCAGCATGACCAGGAGAGCACCGGGAGTTCCGGGCGTGACCGCTGCCAAAGGACCGTAATCGGGAGGATAGGGCGGATCACGATCCTTAAAGAACAGGGGCGTAGCGCCACTCGGAGCCACGCCCAACCAGTTGATACCAATTATCTTACCGGTCTGCGGATTGTAGATGAGCGCCTGCGTCTCGCCCCCCCAGCCAAGTGCGTCCCACATCGTGCAGGTGGCACCCAACATTGCGCAGGCGGCATCAACGGCGTTTCCCCCTCGTTGGAACATCATGGCTCCAGCCGTTGCGCCCAGAGGCTTCCCGGTAATGGCCAGCCAGTGCCGCCCATGCAAAACAGGTTTCTGTGTTTCCTGCGCCCTCAAGCTCAGGGGAAGCAAGAGGACGATGGTAGGAAGAATCAGACTTATTCTCTTCGCTGCCCCTCTCGCTGCTTTGGCCTCCAGATCGATGTTCATCCGACATTCCCCATATCATTCTCGGAAGAACCTTTTTCCGGTCTCTCCAGTGAATGACCACAACTTATCAGACCGCCAACCTTGCCTCAAGTGGTCTTTGGTCCCTCTCTCCATCAAAAGCGCCTCTGCTCCCTCGGTTTTCCAGGTGCTTTTCGTCAAAAACCTGATCAGTGGAGACACCTCTCCAGCCGCTCACTCAGAAACACGGGCTCTGACCTGCATTTCTCATCACCTCTCTACTGCATCGGCGTCGCCTTCACCTGAGCGAAGTGAAGAAATGATCCGTCCTGACTGCGTTGCGCTTCTTCGGCCTCCTCGACGTACTGCACGAGTACGCCTGCGGGGGCCTCGGTCGCGCGCCTTGTCAGACCGGCCCTTCCGCCGCGTGACACGAGTGTCTCGTGACGAGCCGTGATGAGAAATGCAGGCTAGGCTGTCAACCATCTCAAGCGGTCAATCCGAGACAACATTTCGGCCCATACCTCCTCGCTTACCGCGACCTCCGCCATCTGAAACGTGACGATCCGGCTATGCCGAGCCACCATGGCTCCGATCTTGATCAGTTTGGTCAACAGGCTGCGAAGCGACCAATGTTTGATTCTTCTGGGAAGGACCAGACGCCGCAGACCAGAACACTCAGAGTAGTTTCTCTAGCCGTTCTTGAACCTGCCGAAAAGACTCGAAAGGAAGGAAGGGGATGGACATTTGCTTGCAGTATTTGGCGAGGTAGCTCTTGGCAAAAAGAATGTCGGTATAGCGCACCGCACAAACGTCGGAGATCCCATCACCGATGTAGACAATCTCTCCGTTTCGTCTTGCCTTGCGTAAGATGTTTACTTTATCGGCACGTTCATCTTTACGGTACACCCAGGCGCTATCCGTTATCTTGACGGGATGTGCATGAAAAGGAACATCCAGATGACCGATGAACAGGGAAAGGACTTGTCGTATTCCTGAGCTGACGACCGATATAGGATAATCGCGCCGACAGCACCAGTGTACAAAACCGGAAAATTCTGGGTCGACGGAGATGTTTTCCTTCAGGGCGCGGGCCGCTTCCTTCCAAGAGACATGTATTGAGGCCAGTTCCTTCTCAATCGTTTGAAAGACGTTGAGTTCCCCCTTGTCAAACTTTCTCAAAATGCTCCTACGATACTCCGGCCCTGCACCGAATCTCTCCGTGAGGAAGACAATAGAATCCCGATCTGTGACCGTACCGTCAAAATCCACAAAAATTCGGATCATCGCTCTATAAGTGTGCCACAAGTTTTCAACCACATAATTTCGGTGACTGTAATCTTGCTGACGGAAGTTGGCAACAAGGTGGGTAAACCGCCCGAACAACAGGAAAAGCCAGGAAAGAAGAACCTGAAGCAATAAGCAGAAAAGACGAGCTAACACTCAGGTAGGCTCATGGCCCAAGGTCGCAGGTTGGATAATTGGGGTTGTGACTGTAACCATTTTGTAACCGTGCCAACCCAAGAACACCCAATTCCAGCCCACTCCAGCCAACATAGACCGTGGTTAAATAATTGATAAATATAGTATTTACAGATACTTTGGATTTGCCCGTTACAGGACTTAAAATCCTGTGGGGGTTATCCCTCGTGTGGGTTCGAGTCCCACCCCGGGCACTTTGAAGATGCCCGTCCGACAGGGCTTTCCGCTGATGGGGCCTTTCCAGCCGAAGCCTCGACCTGCCCCAAAATACCCCAAATTGTGCCCGAAGTGTGCGTGCGCCGGGATAAACCGGCATGCAGTAGGGAATGGGAGAGTCCTACGGGAAAGGAGTAGCGAACCATCCTGACCTCGAGTTTTGCGACGGTCGCCGTGAGGCGGCAGTCGAAGCGTAAACAGAGGCATCAGCGGGCTGGGCTAATGAGCTTCGAAAATGGGAAATTCGGGGCGCCGACCCTGTGCACATATGGGGAAGGCAACACGGGCGGGAGCGATAGACGAGAGTTCCCGTTACGGCCCTGCGTAGTTGATGACCCCAGGCACGCTGCGGAGGAGTCGGACTCCGGAGTAGTACCGATGAACCAGCCGAACAAAGTGGACCCGTCATCCGCGGCGGAGGCTGGGGAGGGAAGGCCGGAGGCCAAGGAGAACTCCTCGTCATCCCACATGTCCCTGACTCAGAGCGGGAGAGGCATGTCCCAGGGATGGCGGGGAGTACGCGAAGCCGCGAGACGGAATAAGAAGATTCGCTTCACGGCCTTGCTTCATCATGTGACGATACCGTTTCTTCGGGAGTGCTTCTGTGCACTTCAGCGGCAGGCAGCACCCGGAGTGGACGAGGTGACATGGAGGCAGTACAAGCAGGACCTGGAGAATCGGCTGGCCGATCTTCATGGGCGTATCCATCGAGGCACGTACCGGGCTCAGCCCTCGCGACGAGTCTACATAGCGAAGGCCGACGGGCGGCAACGTCCGCTGGGCATCGCCGCACTGGAGGACAAGATCGTTCAACGGGCGGTGGTGAGGGTCCTCGAACAGATTTACGAGGAGGACTTCCTGGGATTCTCGTACGGGTTTCGGCCGGGACGTGGGCCGCATCAGGCGCTGGATGCGCTGAATGTGGCGATCGAGCGGAGGCCGGTGAGGTGGATTGTGGATGCGGACATTCGGGGGTTCTACGACAAGGTAGCCCACGAATGGGTCCTGAAATTCGTCCAACATCGGGTGGCCGATCGGCGCATCCTTCGCTTGATCCAGAAGTGGTTGAAGGCGGGGGTGTGCGAAGACGGTCAGTGGTTGCAGACGAAAGTAGGGACTCCGCAAGGGGCGGTAGTTTCACCCCTGGTCGCGAACATCTACCTGCACTATGTGTTCGACCTGTGGGTCCACGCCTGGCGGCGGAAAGTGGCGCGCGGCACGGTGGTGGTCGTGCGTTATGCCGACGACGTGGTGGTGGGGTTTCAGCATCGGCGGGACGCTGAGCGATTCCAACGGGAGTTGCAGGGTCGATTGGCGCAGTTCGGACTGGAACTGAACGTGGACAAGACACGGCTGGTCGAGTTCGGCCGCTGGGCCGAGCGGGATCGGAAGCGGCGGCGGGAAGGAAAACCGGAGACATTCGACTTTCTGGGGTTTACGCATTACTGTGGCAAGCACCGGAAGGGCTGCTTCTGTGTCTGGCGGAAAACGGCTCGAAAACGCCTGGTTGCTAAGCTGAGGCAGATCAAGCAGCAGCTTCGGGTGCGCCAGCACGAGCCGATCTCCCAGGCAGGCAAGTGGCTGCAGCGAGTCGTCACCGGCTACTACAACTACCACGCCGTCCCCGGGAATCTGGCCGGTTTGTCGCTCCTCCAGAACCGGCTCAGTCGCCTCTGGCGGCAGACGCTGCGACGACGGGGCGACAAACGAAAGATGGACTGGAACCGGTTCACGCGTGTCTGTGGCCGCTACTTGCCCCCACCGCGGACGCAGCATCCTTATCCGTATCAACGCTTCGACGTCACTCATCCGAGGCAGGAGCCGTATGCGTGAGTTGCGCTCGTACGGATCTGTGCGGGGGGCGATCAGTGATGATCGTCCCTACCGCGACCCGCGGCAAACCAACTCCAACTCACTCCAGCCAACTCAGGGTCAATTTAAGAGCCATTTGCAGGGTAACTTGCAAAGACATAAGAACCTGACTCGACAGAGTCTATGCACCGGCAACTTTGGTTGCCTTTGACCCCCTCAAGCCTTAGCAGTGAGAGCAAATCCACTATACGCAGGGGAGGCAGCCGTGGTCGGCCAGACCATCAGCCATTACAACATCCTAGAGAAACTCGGTGGGGCAGAGGCCCTTTTCAGGCGAAAGGTGGGGAAAACACGCTTGTTCCAAGGTTGGGGTAGTGATAGATTTCGATCATTCACCACGGGGAAACCAGAGGAACTCATATCGGAAGTTGATATGAATTTTCGCATTATGAATGGTCCCGTTTTGGGGAACAGGTCATCACTTGAGGAGGTTGTCTACAAGAGGAGCGAACACCCGCGTTTGAAGTCTGCGGTCACCAGACAGTCAGTTGCGCCGAGCACTCTAGGGAGGTTGTTTTGCCCATTATGGAACTTTGACGCGCTACGTCGGTTAGGGTAGGAGAGGGTCATCGAGGTTCGAGCATTGAAGCTCAGCCGGTCAGGAGGTCCCGGGTCTTCGTTCGGTCTTGCAGCACCGACCAACACGTCAGATCGGCGAGCAGATTGACTTGCGATGGAGTGAGCTCCACCAGGTCCAGCAGATTCTCTACCATGGTCTTGTAGTTCGGAAAGTGGGCGAACGGTCCATGAAACAGCCATGAATGGTTGCCGCGCTCGATGTCGCGGCGGACGTCTGGTGCGAGCTTCGCCTCCCACTGGTGGACCCGATCGAGGTAGTGCCACTGCACTGTGACGCTGCCACTCTGGATTCCCCACCACGGGTTTGCTTGAACCGGCAGTTCGATCGTCGTGGTGAGTGGTCGGCCGGCGCGCTTCGCTTGCTGGAGAGCGGTGACCACGGTCGCGAAGTGCTGCCTTGCGAACACCTGGTTGTGGCTGGTCGCCGTCCCAGTCGAGTGCACCTGATAGCCGAACAGCGGAGGCAGGCTGCTGTCGAGATCCTTCGTGGTGGGGGGACGCGTCGCAGGATCGTAGCCGACGTCGAGCTTGGTATCGGTGTTGATGAACACGACCACGTTCTTGACGCCGCGCTGCAGAAGCGACAACAGACCGTAGTTCTCCAGCACGCCGCCGTCGCCGTAGGCGAAGTTCGTCGTCGGCTGCCCACCCCCTCCGGTCACTGGCCAGGTGGGTGCCTCTGGTGACAGCTTGTCCAGCCAGTCGAGCCCACCTGAGAGGTGCGGCTGCTCGACGAAGCCGGCGTATGCCGAGCTACTGAGACCGCTGGCATCGGCGATGGAGAACGGCCGGGCGGGTGGCTCCACGCCGACGACCCCATTGATCGATGGCCGTGCGGGCGCTTCGCTGGCGTAGGCGAACGGTTCGAGAAGCCCTCCGCCGATACGAACCGGGTTCGGCGGTTCGGTCACCTTGGTATCGTATGTGACGTCCATGCCGTAAGGGCTGCCGCAAGCTAGAGGTGTCACCTGGTAGACGGCTACGGCCTCCTTGCTGAAGGGAGCCAAGTCGACCGGGCCGATGAGACACGCATTGACCACTAGGTACGGCAGCTCCTGAGGCGAGCGGGCGGTGTGGATGGGAACTTGTGCCAAGGATGGGTTACGCTGTCGGATGTCGGCGACTGACGCCTCATCCAGGCTGAACAGTGCTGGCTGACTGCGGTCGTGCAGGCCAAACGGCTCGAAGAAGGTGCGGCCGACCGCTTCCAGCCACAGTCGATCCTCCGGTACTCCTTCCTCGATCATCTTCCACAGCGCGTCGCGGAGGCTCGTCGTCGCGGTGTGACCGGCACATCGCTCATCGAGCTCCTTCAGGCCGGCCAGCGTGATGTCTTCCGGCTCGGTCACCGGACCGAGAAACTGTTCTTCGCTGGTCGGGCCCGTCCGGTAGTAGGTGAACGGCGCCGCCAGCCACGACCCACCCGAGACACACGAGATGTATCGCACCCGTGTCAGCACCCCGAGGGTTTGGAGCGCGCGCAGCTGTCCCATGCCTGCGGCTTGCGCCCGCGTGCCCCCACCGGAGAAGCACACTCCACTATTGGCAGTGCGCGCAACAAGCGCTCCGGAGTTCCAGGTCAGCTCTGGAAAGTCGTAACGCTCGCCGACGCTCGGCCAGATTCGCACCTTGTACGGGCTCTCGGTGTCCTCCATTCCCACCTCCTCATGTTGCCGCCTTACCCTTTGCGGGATAGTAGCGCCCGCAAGATTCGCTGGCCCTTCCGCCGTTTCGCACCCACTGAAGATCTGCGCCTTTCACGGCGCACTGAGAAATGCGGGAGACTGTCCCGGGTTTAGTTGAAAGTTGAGAGGCGGTTCGTCCGACCGACTCGTTAGAATCGGGTTGGTCAACAACCTTTTAAGGAGGAACCGCCATGAAGAAATCATATCGAATTGTCACCCGGAAGAACAGTCAGGGGCTGGCTGATTATCTGGCCCAGAACGGGCAACTGTTGCTCCCGATGGTGGAGCTGATCGAAGCCTCCCGGATGGCCATTGACGAGTTGATCGACATCCTGGGGCGAGCGAGCATGGAAGCGGTCTTGCAGCTTTCTGCCCGAAGTGTCGCCGGCGAAAAGCAACAAGGGCGCCCAGGCAAGCAGATCGTTTGGTACGGCACTCAGCCAGGGCGAGTCAGACTTTCGGAGCGGCAAGTGCGGGTTCGAAAGCCACGGCTGCGCAAGAAAGGCCAAGGTCGAGGCGGGGAGGTGGAGATCCCCGCCTATGAGGCGATCAACCGTAACGGGGAGCTGGGCAGCCGCATGCTGGAGATCTTGATGTGCAACGTTTCCACGCGCCACTACAGCCGCGTGATCCCCCAGATGGCCGACACGGTGGGAGTCAGCAAATCGTCCGTGAGCCGTCAGTTCATTGAGCAGAGCGGCCAGCAGCTGGAGCAGCTGGCCGAGCACCACGTGATCTGTGCCGTCGGCGTGGACTCGGAGGGCCAAAAGCACGTGCTGGGCTGCGGGAAGGGGCCAGTGAAAACGCCGCCACCGCTACCTCCTTGCTGGAAGACCTGGTGGAGCGAGGCCTGGATTCCGGGCGACGCTATCTGTTTGTGATTGACGGCTCCAGGGCCCTGCGATGTGCCATTGACAAGGTCTTTGGCAAGGGCAGTCCGGTGCAGAGATGTCGTCGTCATAAGATTCGCAACGTGTGCGATCGATTGCCGGACGATCTGGCCGAGCAAGTCAAGTCAGTGATGCAGGCTGCTTATCGGCTGCCCTGGGAAGAAGGGAGGGTTCGGCTCAGAAAGCAGGCGGAGTGGCTCGAAGGGCTGCATCCCGATGCGGCAGCTAGCCTGCGAGAAGGTCTGGAAGAGACCTTCACCATCAATCGACTCGAGTTGTCTTCCTCCCTGCGCTTGTGTCTGGCCAGCACCAACCTGATTGAAAGCCCTCACTCTGGCGTGAGGATGCGGACCCGCCGAGTGAGCCGCTGGAAAGATAGCCAGATGGTGCTGCGCTGGGCCGCCTCAGCCTTCCTGGAGACGGAGAAGAACTTCCGGCGCATCCAGGGCTACCAGGACCTCTGGATGCTGAAAGCCAAACTCAGAGACGAGGTTTCTATGGACGCCAAACGAAAGGTGGCTTAAGATCGCGCTCAACCTGAACCGCCCTTCACTTTCAACTGAGTTTGGGGCAGCCTCCCCCCCGGATCAGGCGGATCGTAACGGATCAACGCGGATCCATATCCGTGAGTATCCATACCCATCCGTGTGATCCGCTCAGTCCAGTTTCAGGCGAGCGAACAGTTGCTCGGCTTCCAGCCGAACCCCGACAAAAAAGTCTCCGAACTGACCGTAAAGCGCGCTTACCTCGTCGAAGCGCATCTCGTAGACGATCTTCTTCAAATAGTAGGGATCATCCGTGAAGAGAGTGACTCCCCACTCCCAGGCGTCCAGCCCTGTGGATCCGGTAATCAGCTGCTTTACTTTGCCCGCATACTTTCGTCCGGTGACCGCATGCCCCCCCATTAGCTCTCTGCGCTTCTCAAAGGCCAGCGCGTACCAGTTATTGGTCTCGGCGCGCGCCTTGTTCATGGGATAAAAGCACATTACTTTGTGTTCCGGCAGCTGGGGATAGAGTCGCTCGCCGACGTAGACTTTCATTCTGTCCCGGAAGCTTTCCATCTTCTTTTGATAATCGGGAGAGTTCGGTGTGAGTCCTTCCTTTTCACGCAGCTGGCGATCGTAGTTATCCTCCCGGGTCAGATACTCGGAGGTCTCTGTCATGGAAAAGTAGGAATGCACCGGTTGAAGCACGTTGTCGGAAAAAGCGGCCAGCAGTTCGTTCTCGGCCTGGTTCAAGTGGTGCAGCTCGGGGGTTACCATCATGACCGCGAGATCCGCTTTGTGCCCCAGAACCCCGTAGACATTGAGTTGACAGTTTTCCGTCTTGTCGAATCTTTCCACCTGCCGGGCAAAGCAGTCCCGGCACTTCATTCGATCCTGGGGTGCCATTTGATCCCAGGAGCGGCGATCGACCCGATAGAAAAGGTGAAGAACAAACCAGCCCTCTGCTGGATGAATGGCTTCCATGAGATGACTCAATATAGTCAATGAAGGGATCTGAGTAAAGAAAGCACCAATTTCTAAAGTCCTAAGCACTAAATTCTAAATCCCAAGCACCAATTCCAAGTAAATCCTAAATCCTAAGCACTAAATTCCAAACAGTTGTAAAATATTATCCCGATTGACTTAGTCGGAATTCGAGGGGTGATGACATGAAAGCCAGCAATGTACTGTGGAGGGAGAGGCTGCTTGAGGAGATGTCGCCTCAGCTGGCTCGGGAAGTGGACATTTTCGAGACAGAGATAGAGCTCAGGAAGCAGGGTAAGGTGGAGGAGAAGCTGTTTGCGGAAACCCGGCTGCGCAGAGGTGTCTACGGTCAGCGCTACGACAACGGGCAGCGCTGGGATGGCCTCAAGAGCCAGCAGCTGGGGTACCCTTCAGGTGATCTGACCAAGGGACCGAGCACCGTCTGGGATGCGCCCGGTATGCAGCGCATCAAGATTCCCTTCGGTGGTCTGAACACTCGCCAACTCGAGGTCCTGGCGGAAGTGGCCGAGGAGTATTCGGATGGGATTAGTCACGTCACCACCCGACAGGACTTTCAGCTACACTTTGTCCACATCGACGACACACCGTCTCTGATGCGCCGTCTGGCCGCGGTGGGAATCACAACGCGCGAAGCGTGCGGCAACTCCGTGCGCAACGTGACGGCCTGTCCTTATGCGGGTGTCTGCCCGGAGGAAACGTTTGATGTAACCCCTTACGCGGATGCCTGTGCCCGTTTTCTACTGGGACATACGGACGTTCAGGATTTCGGTCGCAAGTTCAAGATTGCCTTCTCCGGCTGTAAAGATCGCGCCTGCGGCCTCGTCAGCATGCATGATCTGGGAGGCATTGCCGTGACGCGGGTGGACAATGGTAAAGAGCGAAGGGGCTTTGAGTTTTACGTGGGAGGGGGTCTGGGTACCGTCCCTCATCAGGCCAAGTTGTTTGAGGAGTTTCTGCCGGAAGAAGAGCTGCTCCCTATGGCCCAGGCCGTGGCCCGTGCCTTCGCCCGCCTGGGAGAGAAAAAAAATCGCAATCGGGCGCGCATCAAGTTTCTGGTCAGTCAACTGGGGATCGAGGAGTTCCGGCGGATTGTCCTGGAAGAACGTCAGAGGCTGCCCCATGACCCGGCTTGGACGGCCTACCTGGATCAGCTCAAGGAGAATGAGGAAAAGCCTCTTAACCCGCCCAGTTCTCTCAATGGGGAGACGCCTGCGGAGGGATTTGAGCGTTGGGTGCAGAGCAACGTGTTTCGACAGAGGCAGGCGGGCTACGTGGTGGCGACGGTGAGGCTGCCCCTGGGGGACATTACGTCGTCTCAATTGCGTGCCCTGGCCGATATCGCCCGGCGCTTTGTCAAAGATACGATCCGCACTACGGTGGAGCAGAATATCGTTCTGCGCTGGGTGAGCGAGGGAGATCTATCCGAGCTCTATGCGGCGCTCAAGGGAATCGGTCTTGACGAGTCGGGCGCCGGGACCATTGTGGATATTACGGCATGCCCGGGGACGGATACCTGTAAGTTGGGCATCTCCTCTTCGCGCGGCCTGGCTGCAGAACTGAGCAAGCGGCTGGCGGAGAAGAGCCTGCAGTTGGACGAGTCGATCCAGGATCTGCGCATCAAGATCAGTGGCTGCTTCAACTCCTGTGGTCAGCATCACGTTGCGGATCTCGGTTTCTATGGAGTCAGTCGCCACGTAGGGGGCTACACGGTCCCCCATTTTCAGGTGGTGCTGGGAGGCCAGTGGACTGAGAACGCCGGCTCTTATGGTTTACCCGTGGGGGCGATTCCTTCCAGGAGGGTTCCTGAGGCGGTTCTTCGCTTGACGGGTCGCTATGTGGCCGATCGGGTCGGCGATGAAAGGTTTCAGGATTTTGTCAAGCGTGTGGGGAAAAGTGAAATCAAGAATCTGCTTCAAGATCTGACCCAGGTCCCTGGCCACGACGAGGACGCCTCATTCTACAGCGATTGGGCCGATCCGAGAGAGTACACCACGGGCGACATGGGAATCGGAGAATGCGCTGGAGAGGTGGTAGACCGTGTTGATTTCGAACTGGCCTCTGCCGAGCGTGAAGTCTTCGAATCCCAGGTGGCACTGGAGAAGGGAGAATTTCAAAAGGCCGGAGAGAGAGCCTACGACTCCATGCTCCAGACAGCCAGGGCACTGGTCAGGACGCAGTTTTATGACATCTCCAGTGACGCCGCAAAGATCGTGAACGAATTTCGGACTCGTTTCTACGACACGAAGCTGTTTTTCGATCCTTACGCCCACGGTAAGTTCGGTCAGTACCTGTTTCGCGCTCACGAAAGAGCGGGTATTCCCCTCACTCCCGACTCGGCTCGCCAGCGCATCGAGGAGGCCCAGCTCTTCATTGAGGCCGCCTACAGCTGCCGAGCGCGCTTAAGTACCAAGACGTCCGCAGCAGCCACCCAGACACCGGTCTCCTCCGGCCCGAAGGACACGGTGATGGCTGGCGAAGGGTAACGGCAAGGAAGGCCTCCCGCCATCCCGCGTGGGTCGGACGCTCATGGATACAGAGTCCTCCTCCCTTTCCAATGGAATGGACGTACAGCATCTGAACGTCAAGTTCTTTGTCGAGGATCCGCGGGCAGTGGACCTGGCAGTGTTCCTTTCCCTCTTCAGCGGCTGGATTCAGACTCAGGTCGGCGAGGAACTGCTCATTGATGTGGCGGATTATCAACATGTCGCTGCCGGGCCCGGAGTAGTGCTCATTGGTCACGAGGCAAACTACAGCATCGACAATGAGGGAGACCGCCTGGGCCTGCTCTACAATCGCAAGGCCGTGATGAGGGGAGGCGCCCAGGAGCGGCTGGAGCAAGTCGTGCGCTCCGCACTTCTTGCCTGCCGACGTATTGAAGAGGATCCGCTCCTGGAGGGAAGAGTAAGGTTCAGCGGAGGTGAGGTTCGGCTGGTAATGAATGACCGGCTTCTTGCTCCCAACACGGAGGAGACCTTTTCATTCTTCACACCGGAGCTCGAGATCTTCCTGAAGCGGCTCTATCAAGGGGCCAGGTACACGCTGGAGCGTCCTTCGGATCCGCGCGAACGCTTTGCCGTGAGCGTAAAGGTGAAAGGCTCCTTTGACGTGGCCGCGCTCCTGGAAAATTTCGCCTAGCCCGGGGGGGGACTATGTCCCGACTAGTTAAGGAAAGCTCTTGTTGGAAGCACTCTTGGTGAGGAAATCTCTTCAGCTCACGAATCGGGTGAAGCAGACTACCATAGCGAATCATCCATTTCTACTCCATCCTCTATGTACCAGCGACTTGCGCCATATTTTCTTGCCACCAGGACGTAAATCTTCTTGTGCTGGTTGGCATGCTCTCTTGAAAGGCTTACTTTTAATCTCAGCTTTTCTCCCTTGCGCGGAAGTTCGGCCCGGCTCAGAGCAAAGCCTTGTACGGAAACACGCTCCACATCCCACCAACTGCTGGTGAATCCCTGTACGAAAGTGAAAGTAGCTTTCTCGACTGCCACTTCGTTCTTGAGCAGCTCAAGCTTGACGGTTAGCTTGGGACCGGCTGTGCCCACACCCAAACGGTAATCTGCGCCAGGGACAAAATCAGAAAATTCGGTGCTGAAGGTGACCTCTTCCGTCGAAGTCTTGATCACAGGGGCGGTCATGGAGGCGCGGTCCTGGGAGACCAGGAAAACAGAGAACAGAAGACAAAGTAAAAAAATGCTCCTGATGTTCTTCATGCTCTTATTCTATATTCAATAATCTTCTCATCCTATCAACATTCGGCTCCATCATAGCACTTTTTCAATGGCAAGAAGTAAAGAAAATCCGAGTGGATGGATCCTGTGGTCAACACCGGGCCCGGCTTTGGGTTATACTTATCGTCCGTGGCTGAAACAAGACTTTTTTTCAGGATCTTCCTTCTTCTTGGTGTCTTTACGCTGACGGTGGCAGGGCAGGCTTCCAAGATTTCTACCAGAAATTTTTTGCGCATCAATTCCGAGATCTGTACCTCCGGCCAGCCCTCCCTTGAGGATTTGTCCAGATTCAAGGAAGAAGGGATTCGGGCCATCCTGAACCTAAGGAGGCCGAGTGAAGACCCCATTTTGGCGGAGGAGGAGAAGAAAGCCCGGGCTCTGGGGCTTCGGTATTTCAACATTCCTGTAGACTCCTCCAACCTTCAGGAGGAGGATGCGGACGAATTCGTAAGGGTCGTGGCCGATGAGGCGAATCGTCCCATTTTGATCCACTGCGGCAGCGCTAACCGAGTGGGTGGGTTCTGGATAATCTACCGGGTCCTTCAGGATCACTGGAGTTTCGAGGAAGCAGAAGAGGAGGCCCGTCGGATTGGTTTGCGCAACCCGGGTTTGGCTGATTTCGCCCGAAAGTACATCGAGCACCGCCGTGGGGGAGATACCAGGAATGAATGAGATTGTCCAGGAGAAATGTGTGGCTTGTCGGAAGGACGCGCCCAGGGTAACGAAAGAAGAAGTGGAGACGCTGCTCCCTCAAGTTCCGGGCTGGGATGTGGTGGAGCGGGGAGGTATTCCGACTCTGGAGCGGATGTTTCGGTTTGAGAACTTCGCTGTGGCCATGGAGTTTACGAGTAAAGTGGCGGAGATTGCCGAACAGGAGGCACACCATCCCGCCATCTTGACGGAATGGGGCAAAGTGACGGTGAGCTGGTGGACTCACAAGATTCGCGGGCTGCACCGCAACGACTTCATTATGGCCGCGAAAACGAATGCTCTGGCCGCGAGTCAGTGAGAATGGGTTTCCCTCCTGAACCTGCAAGTCGTTATCTCATGAGGCAGCGGATCCAGGTATTGTGAAAACCAGAACTGCGTCGATCCTGCTGGTAGCGGTTTTGTGGTTTGGATGCCCCGTCTTGGGTCAGACCCATCGAGCCTCGATTCGCGGCATCATCTCGGACACTTCTCAGAGCCGCCTTTCTGGAGTGTCCCTTACCCTGATTCAGGAAGAGACAGGTGAAGAAAGAATCACCACCAGTGGAGAGAAGGGGGAATACGCCATCTCCTCTCTCCCCGCAGGTCCCTATCGCCTGGAAGCGGAGCTGGAAGGCTACAAGAAACACATCGAACGCGTCGTGTTGCAAGTCAACCAGGAATTTCGGATGGATCTCTCGCTGCCCGTGGGGATGCTTACTGAAGAGATTGTCGTCGTCGCTCCGCGTGCCTTCCTGAGGAAGGATTCGGCAGCGCTGGGTGCGGTGATCGAGAACCGTCAGGTAACGGGGCTGCCTTTGGATGGTCGCAATTTTCTGGAACTCAGTCTGCTCGTGCCCGGTGCGGTCCCCGCAGCATTCGGCTCGGCCGGTTCTCAGCGGGGCGACTTCACATTCAATGTCAACGGAGCCCGCGAAGATGCGAATCATTTCCTTTTGGACGGTGCCTACAATGTGGATCCGAAACTCAATACCTATGGAGTCAAGCCTCCGGTAGACGCAGTCCGGGAATTTGAGATTCTGGCCAGCAGTTATGATGCCTCCTTCGGGAGCCACGCCGGGGCCCAGGTCAATGTGATCCTCAAGTCGGGAACCAACCAATTCCACGGTACCGCCTACGGGTTTTTCCGCAATGGAGCTCTGGACGCGCGTAATTTCTTTGCTCCCAAAGGGGAAGAGGCTCCCGAGTACTGGAGGAATCAATTCGGCTTCTCATTCGGTGGTCCCATCCGCCAGGATCGAACCTTCTTTTTTTCCAACTACGAGGGACGCCGGGTGCGGGAAGGGATCACTCGTCCCACCAACGTTCCTACTTTGCTGGAACGTTCCGGGGATTTTTCCCAGAGCCTTTTCGGCAGGCCGATCGACCCCTTCACTGGACAGCCTTTTCCTGATGACAAGATCCACGTTGAGCGGCTGAATCCAATCGGCCTAAAGATTGCCGCGCTCTATCCGGAACCGAACCGATCGGTTCCCCTGCAGAACTTCGTTTCTTCACCCTCCCTTCGAGACCAGGAGGATCACTTTGATGTGCGTCTCGATCACTCACTGGGCGGCGACAACACGCCTTCCTGGCAGCTTTTCCTGCGCTACAGTTTTGAAGACAGACGCCTCTTTGATCCCTTCTCCGGTCCAGCTTTCGCCTTGGTCCCCGGCTTTGGGACCAACGTCCCGCGACGGGCTCAAAACCTGGTTGTGAGTGGAACCGGAATTTTTTCCCCGGCACTGGTCAACGAGGCGCGTTTCTCCTATAGCCGGGTGGCGGCCGGGGCATTCCACGAGAATATGGGAAACAGCCTGAATCGTTCTGTGGGGCTGCCGGAGCTTTCTGAGAACCCACGAGATTTTGGTCTCAGTTTTATTACCATTTCGGGGTTTTCACCACTGGGTGACGAATTCAACAATCCTCAGCACAGCGCCACCAATATCTTTCAAGTCGTCGATCATGCGAGTTACAGCAGTGGAAATCACCTTTTCAAGTTCGGATTCGACTTTCGCGCGGTCCAGCAGAATGCGTTCCGGGATGTGCAATCGCGGGGTTTTCTGATTTTTTCCAATCAGGTTTCAATCACGGGAAACGGCCTAGCCGATTTACTGCTCGGCTTTCCGCTTCTCACCGGTGGAGCGCGCCTAGACAACCAACAGCGTCTGAGAACCGAGAGTTACAATCTCTTTCTTCACGACAGTTATCGCATTCTTCCTTCTCTCACCCTGTCGCTGGGAATCCGCTACGAGTACAACTCTCCTCCGGTCGATGTGGAGGACCGAGCAAATACTTATGATCCTGAGACTCAGTCGCTCATTCCGGTCGGGTCGGGTGGAGTGCCCCGCAGCGGTTATGACCCGGACTGGAACAACTGGGCGCCGCGAATCGGGTTGGCTTGGTCCCTGGGAAGCAAAGGGAGCACGGTGTTGCGCTCCGCTTACGGCATCTATTACGATCAATCCGCCCTGGCCCCTGGGGAGGGCCTCTACTTTAATCCGCCCTTTTTCGATTTCAGGCTGTTTTTCTCTTTTCCTGGTCTGCCTTTGACGCTGGATGATCCGTTTCCCAGCTTTTTTCCCTTCCCGATTCCCTCTTCCGCTTTGGCCTTTCAGCGTGATCTGCGGACAGCCTACGTCCAGCAGTGGAACCTGAGTCTTCAGCAGGAAATCGGCCAGAATCGCGTAATAGAGCTGGCCTATGTCGGGTCGAAGGGAACTAAGCTGCTGACGGCCCGGGACATCAATCAGCCTCGCCCCAGCCCGCTGCCACAGAATCCTCGACCCGTCTCATCCTTCGATGACATTAACCTCCTCGAGTCTCGGTCTGATTCCAGTTACCACAGCTTGCAGGTGAGATTTCAGCAGCCGCTTGCTTCCGGTGTTTCTGTGTTGTCCTCCTACACGTGGGGGAAATCGATTGACACGGCGTCCCATTTTTTCTCCAGTGCTGGTGACCCCAATTTTCCACAGGACAGTTTCAACGTCCGGGCGGAGCGAGGCCGCTCCAACTTTGATGTGAGACACCGTCTCTCCCTGGCTCTCTCCTATGATCTTCCAGTGGGCAGAGGCCATACTCTGCTGGGAAATCGGGGCTGGCTGTCCAGCGTTTCTGGGGGATGGCAAATCTACACAATGGTCGCGTTGCAGAGTGGCCGCCCCTTCACGGTGGCTATCGTTCCGGAGTTCAACAACAGCAACACCGGACGGTCGATTTTGGGGTTCGGATATAATGATCGCCCCAATTTGGCTGGAGATCCCGGGCTTTCCGATCCTATGCCCGACCGCTGGTTCAACACGGCAGCCTTTGCCTTTCCACCCTTTGGAAGCTTCGGAGACGTGGGACGGAATATTCTGGACGGACCCGGATATCAGAACGTCAACTTGTCGCTCCTGAAGAATGTGGTCCTCACCGAAGGATGGCATCTGCAGCTTCGGGCCGAAGCCTTCAATCTTTTCAATCATCCCAATTTCGACTTGCCGGACAATTTTCTAGGTTCTCCGACTTTCGGCCGGATCCTCTCTGCCCAGAGTCCACGCCACATTCAGTTCGGAGTGAAAGTCCTGTTTTGAAGTTGCAATGCAACCCTTTGACTTTCGTTTGCCCACCCGGGTGATTTTTGGCGAGGAGGCGCTGCGAAAACTGGGCGATGTGGCCCGCCAGCTGGGGTTTCGCCGCTCACTCCTGGTGGCCGATCAAGGTCTGGTCGTCTGCGGCCATGTGGAGAAGGCGTCAGGAATTCTAGCCAAGGCTGATGTAGAAGTGATTCCTTTCCACGGTTTTGACGTGAATCCCGACTCGGATATGGTCGAAGAGGGTAGTGCCTTTGCGGCTGGCGGCAGGATCGATTCGATCATTGGCTTGGGAGGCGGAAGTTCGATGGACTGTGCTAAGGGCATTAATTTTGTCCTTACCAACGGCGGAACCATCGAGCGGTATTGGGGCTTCGGAAAGGCCTGCAAGCCCATGCTGCCCATGATCGCCGTGCCCACCACGGCCGGGACGGGCAGTGAAGCACAGTGCTACGCCTTGATCTCAAATGCCCAATCCAAGGTGAAAATGGCGTGTGGAGATCCCAAGGCAGCTTTTCGAATTGCCATCCTCGACCCCCATCTGACGGTAACGCAGCCGTCCAGTGTCACGGCTGCAGCGGGTTTTGATGCCATTGCCCACGCCGTGGAAACCTACGTGACCACCAGGCGAACCCCGATCTCGGAGGCATTCTCTCGTGAAGCGTGGCGGCTGCTGGAAGGGAACTATGAACGGGTCCTGGCCCGCTCGGATGACCTCGAAGCGCGAGGGGCTATGCAGCTGGGGGCCTACTGTGCGGGTGTGGCGATTGAGAATTCCATGCTGGGTGCCACCCATGCTTGTGCCAATCCGCTGACGGCCCGCTATGGCACCATTCACGGCGAGGCCATTGCCTCCTTGCTCCCCTCTGTGGTTCGCTGGAATGGGGTGGTTGCGGGAGCTCGTTACGGAGAGCTTTGTAACCTGTGTCCTGCCGATTCCAGCGACGTGAATCCCAGCCGACGCCTGGCAGCCAGGCTGGAGCGACTCGCTGAAGCCGGTGGATTGCCCGGCGGCCTGAGTTCGCTGGGTGTTCGCAAGGAGGATATCGGCGTCCTTGCTGAAGAAGCTGAGGAACAGTGGACGGGCCAGTTCAATCCCCGGCCTTTCCATGCCGCGGGGGCCCTGGAGATCTACCGGTGCGCCTTCTAAATCGATTTTCAAGGAGTGCCTTGTTTGGATTTCTGCTCCTCTTTGTCCTCTCCACTCTCCTTTTGTATTCGGGCGAGTCTGCGCCGTCTCCTGACCGCTGGTCCCAGTTTCGCGGCAACCCACACCTGAATGGTCAGTCCTCTTCGGTTCTGCCGGAGAACCTGAAGCTCCTGTGGACCTATCAGGCGGACGATGGTATCGAATCCTCTCCAGCCATTGCTGCAGGGACGGCTTTTGTCGGTGTACTGTCAGGCCATCTTCTGGCCCTGGATCTTGAAAGTGGAAAGGCTCGCTGGAAATACCACGTGGAAGAGGGGATCGGAGAATCCTCTCCCTGTGTAGGGAAGGGAACCGTTTACATTGGAGATCTGTCGGGAACCGTCCATGCTGTGGACGTGGGTAGCGGTAAAGCGGATTGGACGTTCCAAACAGACGGTGAAATCAAGTCATCAGCGGTTCTGGTGGGAGACAGAGTTTTGATTGGATCTTATGATGGACATCTGTACTGTCTTTCCGCGGACCAAGGGGCTCTCATCTGGAAATTCAAGACTGAGGGTCCGGTTCACTGTACAGCCGGTGTATGGGAGGGTCTCACCTATATTACGGGGTGCGATGAGTTCTTTCGCGCCATCCGGGTTTCCGATGGTCAGGAAGTCTTCAAGATCGCCTCAGGATCCTATACCGCGGCCTCGCCCGCCTTATCGGGAGACGGTGCCTATTACGGAACGTTTAGCAATGAGGTCATCGCTGTGAACCTGCGTTCCCGACGCGTCAGCTGGCGGTACCAGCAGGAGCGCCGGCAATTTCCCTTCTATTCTTCGGCGGCACTGGCGGATGGAAAGGTAGTTGTGGGGGGAAGGGACAAGATGGTCCACTGTCTGGATGCCAAGACGGGAAAAGCTCTCTGGACCTTTCCCACGCTGGGTCGGGTGGAATCCTCACCTGCGGTCGCCGGCGGTCGAGTCTATGTGGGCTCCAGCGACGGGAGATTTTATGTTCTGGATCTCGCCAGCGGGGCCAAGCTTTGGGAGTTCCACGCGGGTGCTCCCATCTCAGCCTCGCCGGCCATCGCCTCAGGCCGCGTGGTAATCGGCTCGCAGGACGGGCAGCTGTATTGTTTTGGTTAGGCTTTGTGCCTCCTTGTGTCTTGGTGTCTTTGTGGTTAAAGAATTCTTACCACAAAGACACCAAGGCACAAAGACTCACAAAGAGACAAAGATTCACAAAGCAATCCTCCTGATGCCATCTCGGATCAGTGGGACATGGAAGTTGATGAGTAAGCCCAAACGGTGACCCGTGAGTCTTAGGTATGTCAAGACCTGAGCCCAGTGAACTGGGAGAATCACTTCAACCGCTTTGAGCTCGACGATCAAACACCGCTCAACCAGAAGGTCCACACGAAAACCGACTTCCATGTCGATTCCCTCGTAACAGACTGGCACGGCGACTTGCCGTTCTACTGAGAGCCTGCGCTTTTGCAGCTCACACACGAGACAAATCTCGTAGACGCTTTCCAGCAATCCGGGGCCGAGCCTGGAGTGAACTGCCAAAACCGCGTCAACAACCAGGGATGCCGCTCGGTTGACCTTTTCTGGGATCGGCGCTTTGTTTCCGTCAGGATTACCCATCCAGTCTCTATAACGCCTGACCGATCCGAATCTACGAGAAGTATCTTGCTCTTATGAGGACTTGGTGCCTCTTTGTGTCTTGGTGTCTTGGTGGTTAAAGAATTCTTACCACAAAGACACAAAGGCACAAAGACTCACAAAGACACAAACATTTCTAATCTAGTTCCCATCCGTGGACTTGTACAGCATTGGAAATAAAGAGGAAGAGGGGCATCTCCAAGCCTCGGTTTTGTCATAGTCGTTTGCTATTGTAATTGTTGTAAGCAGCATGTAGCAAAAGACTTAAGCAAAACCGAGTGCTTGAAAAATGCGAAAGAACCGTGAAAATCAACTCCCCCTTTCTCCCCTTTGGCCCGATCATCAACTCGCCAAAGAGCTGAGAGTGATTTCCGAGATCCTGGACGAGAATCCCTCGATCTCGGATCTAGTTTTACAGGATGTGTGTGACAAAGCCAGCGCCCGGAACGGTGCGGGAGGTCTGACAGCCGATCAGGTGCTGCGCTGTGCTCTGATCAAACAGATGCACCAGTTTTCTTATGAAAAGCTTGCCTTTCATCTGAGCGACTCGCAAAGTTTCCGCACCTTTTGTCGCCTTCCCTACGGGTACACTCCCTCCAAGAGCGTCCTTCAGGAGAACATCTCCAAGATGGAAGACTCCACCTGGCAGAAGATCAACCGGGTGTTGGTGAGTTGGGCCGATCAGGAAGGTTTGGAAAAGGGGCGCAAGATCCGAGTGGATGCAACCAGTGTGGAAAGTGACATCCGTTATCCTACAGATAGTCAGTTGCTGTACGATGCGATCCGGGTCCTCACCCGCCTTATGAGACGTCTGAGCCAGCGCCAGTCGGTCGCTTTTGTCGATCACTCGAGGCGGGCCAAAAGGCGCTGGCTGAACATCCGAAACAGCCGGGGCGAAAGACGCAAAAAACATTATCAGGATCTGCTCCAGGTAGCTGGCAAGACGCGCAGCTACGCCCGAGAGGCGATCCAGTCAGCCGAAGCTTGGAGCGATCCCATCAGCCAAGCACTGGCTCACTACCTGGATCTGCTGGAACGAGTGATGGATCAGACACAACGGCGGGTGCTTGGGGGTGAAAAGGTACCGGCGTGGGAAAAAGTGGTCTCGCTCTTTGAAGAACACACCGACATTATTGAAAAAGGGGCGCGGGAGAGTATCTTTGGTCATAAACTTTATGTGACGATCGGAAAATCTTCCCTGATCCTGGATGCGCTTCTGGTGCAAGGGAATCCCGCCGACAGTCAACAGGTCGAGCCTCTTTTGCGGCGTCAGTGCCAATTGTATGGTCGTTATCCTCGCCAAGCGAGTTTCGATGGAGGCTTTGCTTCTCTCAACAACCTGAAATGGGCGAAAGAGGAAGGCGTGCAGGATGTGGCTTTTGCGAAGAAGTGCGGATTGACCATCGAGAACATGGTCCGCTCCAGCTGGGTGTACAAGCAACTGCGACGCTTTCGGGCCGGTATTGAAGGCTGCATCTCCACGGCCAAACGCGTCTTTGGTTTGAGTCGCTGTCTCTGGAAAGGTTGGACCCACTTTCAGCGCTACGTGCATCTTTCCGTCGTGAGCTACAATCTGGTCGTGCTGGCTCGACTCCAGTTGTAGAGCCCCGCGCCCCACCAGCATCCACTCAGAGCTCATCCGAAGCTGAGGTCTCTGCACTCAGCACTCTTTCACAGAACCCTAAGCCCCTTTGGTAGAATGAACTCCAAAAGCGACACCGGTTGCCTCTATGCTACGTTCCACGAACTTACCAAGCCCTTGAAAAACAGGGGTTTCCGGATGGGAACTAATCTAGGAGAAGTATCTTGCCACTGTGCTAAGTTTGGGCTTCGGAGTGAATTGGGAAAAGATGACCATCAGTAGAGCCGAGATCACCGTCATCGGGACTACCGGCAACAAGCCGAAAACGGCTGTGCCACCAGCGGTTCGAGACAGGATAACGAGGTCTCCTACGGACCAAACTACTGTCGGAGCCCCGGGGGGTGGAGCCGGAACTAGATACTGAAACAGGGCCACGGCGACGACCGCACAAGCGGTCCAGACCGTCGATGCCAAGGCTCCCCACTGGGTACTCCCCTTCCACAACAGTGCAGCCACAAGAAGAGGTGAGAGCGCTGCGTATCCGGAAAAGGCGTACTGGATGGCCAACTCGAAAATACTTGCCGGTGCCTGAAGTGCGATCAAGTAGGCCACGACAGTAAGAAGAACGACGAAGATCCGTCCCGTCTGTACCTGTACAGCCTCGCCAAACCGTTTCTTTCCCCCGTAGTAGGCAAAGATGTCCTCGGTGAACATCGCGGAAAGGGCAAGAATCTGCGAATCGCTGGCCATGACGGCGGCCATGATGCCCGCCCCCAGGATTCCTGCCAGCCACAGGGGGGCGTAGTGTCCCAGTAACAACAGAAGGACATCGTCTCCGCGCATCTTTTGCCGAAGATTGTCCCGCTCCGGATCCTGCAAGGTGGCCCCCCCAGTGGCAAGGATCTCTCGTGCCTCCAGCTTTTCTTGAATGCCAGGGACGTCGCTGACACTGTTGGCGACAACCCCCAGAAAAACACAAGGCAGCCAGATGGCGAGGATGCACAAAGGGTAGAAAATGACCGTCTTCTTGAACTGCTGCATCCTGCGGGCCGTGAGGCAGAAAATCGCGATGTGGGGGAAAGCGATCGTGGAAAGTGGAATGAACGTGTAGCTGAAAAAGTAAAGAGGTGAAGTCTCTTCGCGGGTAAGCAGAGCTGCAGTAATAGCCGAAGCTTCGATCGATTCCACCACCCGCTCAAAACCTCCCACTCCTACCCCGATGATCACGATGGCGATGGCTCCAAAGGAGAGGAATAGCAGCGTCTGGAGGGTATTCACCCAGGCAGTCCCCCGCATTCCACCGAAAAAAACGTAACTCATCACCACCATGGCCACCACAGCCCCTCCCAGCCAGTAAGGCACGAGACCTCCGCTGATCGCGTACAGGGTGGTCCCTCCACCCATGACGCCGATAATGATGTAGGGGATGAGAAGGGCAGCTTGGACCAGAAAAATCAGGGTTCCAATGTGGCCACACTCCCAGCGGTCACGAAAAAGCTGCACAGGGGTCATGAAACCGAATTTCTTCCCCACTCCCCACAAACGGGTCCCGATCAGCAGGAGGGTCAGCGGAATGATCAGGGCAGAGGAGGAGGCCATGAGTCCGTAAGTGACGATCCCGTGGGTGAAAGCATGCCCTGAGGAACCCAGGATGGCAAAAGCAGTCATGTTGGTTCCAAACAGGGAGAGAAGAAAGACGAAAGGTCCCAGGGAACGACTGGCCAGAAAGTAGTCTTCGGGCTTACCGCGGCCCATAGACCTTCGGAAAGCAAAAATGCCGATGTAAAGGACAACGGCCAGATAGGAGAAGACAATCAGGGCCGGGATCAATGGGGTTCACCCCCCTCCCGTGGCTCGCCCTCAGTCTCCCTTTCGAGCTGTGAAGGCCATGCGTGCTTCACCAGCAGCCACATGAGCAGGGATGCCGCCAGAGAAAAGGAGGCGTGATAGAAAAGGCTGATCGGGAGAAACCCGAAGATCAAGGGATGGGCCGTATCCCAGAACCAGAAATCCTGGTGCAGGACGTAAAGAATTACCACTAGAAGAATGAGTGCGACTCGCTTCATTTGGAAATCCTGGGGTCTGACCCCGAATGGTGAATTCTGGCCTGCATTTCTCATCACCGCTCTACTGCATCAGCGTCGCCTTCACCTGAGCGAAGTGAAGAAATCATCCGTCCTGACTGCGTTGCGCTCCGTCAGCCTCCTCGACGTACTGCACGAGTACGCCTGCGGGGGCCTCGGTCGCGCACCTTGTCAGGCCGGTCCTTCCGCCGCGTGACACGAGTGTCTTGACACAAGTGTCTCGTGACGAGCGGTGATGAGAAATGCAGGTCAGTGTCCTGTCCCACCAATAACATATCATGGCTACCCGCGCTGTGACCTTGCCGGGCTTCCCGAAAAGCTGATAGCATTAAGCTATTGACATTGTAGGTTGTTACGGAGATTTACTATGCCTGCAGAGACTTCTGCACTCCACAGTTCCGCATCGAGTGAAGAAACCACCGTTGGCAACTACTTTATTTCCAACTATCCTCCCTTTTCCTTCTGGAGAGCGGATTGTGTCGGCGAGGCTCTTGCCGCAGTAGATCGTCCTCCCCAAAAAGGGACCCCGCTCGGACTGTATCTACATATTCCTTTTTGTCGCAAACGCTGCCATTTTTGCTACTTTCGGGTTTACACGGGTAGAAATTCCGCTGACATCCACACCTACCTCGAGGCAGTCATCAAGGAACTTCGGCTGTATGCTCGCCGAGCCTTCATCGGTGACCGGGAACTCAGCTTCATCTATTTTGGCGGAGGGACGCCTTCTTACCTCTCCTCCCAACAGCTCCGATCACTTGCACAGCAATTGAATGCCATTCTTCCCTGGGGACAGGCTCGGGAAATCACGTTTGAATGCGAGCCAGGCACCCTGACCGAAAGCAAGTTGGAAATCATTCGCAAGATGGGAGTCACCCGGCTCAGTCTTGGTGTGGAAAACTTTGATGATCAGATTCTGGAAATCAATGGCCGCGCACATCGGTCGAAGGAAATTTGGTCTGCCTATCGGTCCGCTCAATTGCTGGATTTCCCTCAGATCAACGTCGATCTCATCGCGGGAATGGTGGGTGAGACTGAGGAGAACTGGCAAAGCTGCGTCGACAAGGTGGTGGCTATGGGACCAGAGAGCGTTACCATCTACCAGATGGAACTCCCTCACAATACGCCGATTTCCAGTGAGATGAAGCGGCAGGGAGAGAGGGTGGCTCCAATTGCGGATTGGCCTACCAAGCGCAGGTGGGTGAACTATGCCTTTTCGGAACTGGAAAGGGCGGGCTACCAGATAAGCAGTGGTTATACAGCCGTCAAAGATCCCCAACATGCCCGATTCCTTTACCGGGATCAGTTGTGGACGGGAGCAGATCTTGTAGGCCTGGGTGTGGCCTCCTTTTCCCATGTAGGGGGCACCCATTTCCAAAACGAGCACGATCTTGAGCCCTACGTTGCCCGAATCGGCCAGGGAGAACTTCCTCTCTACCGAGCTCTCACCCCAACCCGGGAGGAGTGCATGCTCCGTGAACTGATTCTCCAGCTGAAACTGGGCCGGGTGAGGAAGGATTACTTTCAAGAGAAATTCGGCTTGGACATTCTGCGGCGGTTTGCGGTTCCCTTCAAACAGATGCAGCAGTCGGGGTTCATGAGCGTGGCTAGCGAGACGGTAACTTTGAGTCGAGAAGGCCTGCTGCAGGTCGACAGGCTGTTGCCCCAGTTTTTCCTTCCCCAGCATCGGGACGCGCGATATACGTGAGATCTGCTTGGTGTTTTTGTGTCCTGGTGGTTCAGCTTTTTTCACCACACTAAGACACCGCGGCACAAAGGGATGGTGAAGGTATTGAGCAATACTTGCGACGTCATCGTCATCGGCGGAGGACCTGCTGGTGCAACGGCTGCCGCCGTGCTGGCCCAGAAGGGTCGAAAGGTGCTAGTCCTGGAAAAAGAAAAATTCCCCCGCTACAGTGTCGGCGAGTCTCTCATGCCGTACTGCTACTTTACCCTGGAGCGAATTGGCGTCATCAATGAGGTGAAAGGATCTCATTTTCCAAAAAAATACAGCGTGCAGTTCGTGAGCACGGATGGCCGGGTGTCTCAGCCATTTTACTTTTTCCAACATCTCGATCATGAAGCGTCCACATCCTGGCAGGTGGTGCGCAGCGAATTCGACCAGATGCTTCTCGAGAACGCTCGAATGAAAGGTGCCCGGGTGCTCGAGGAAACCACCGTGAGGGAGTTGATCGAAGAGAAGGGAGCTGTGGTGGGTGTCCGGGCGCGCGGCTGCGACGGCAGGACCTCCGAATTTCGTGCCCCCATGACCATTGATGCGAGTGGGAGGGCGGCCGTATCGGCTGCGGAACATCGCTGCAGAGTGCGGGATCCACGGCTCAACAAGATCGCCATTTGGACGTACTTTAGGGGAGCCATCCGGGATCCGGGACTCGACGAGGGAGCCACTACCATCGCCTATCTGCCGGAGAAGGGCTGGTTCTGGTATATTCCGCTGCCCGAGGACACGGTCAGTGTCGGGGTGGCGGCGGAAAAGAGTTATCTGTATCGTGTAAAGCGCGATCCGGCCGCGATCTTTGGCAGGGAAGTACAAAAGAATGCCTGGATACAGAGGCATCTCTCCACTGGTAGTCGTTGCCACCCCTACCGGGTGACGGGAGATTACTCTTACCGCTCACAATACTGTGCCTTCGAGGGGTTGCTTCTAGCAGGAGATGCATTTGCATTTCTCGATCCAGTCTTCTCCTCCGGCGTGTTTCTGGCCTTAAAAAGCGGTGAGTTGGCCGGCCATGCTGTAAACTCCGCTCTCGAAAGGCGGGACTACCGCGCGGCTCAATTCACCGAATATGGCAGTTACCTGTCGAAGGGAATTGAAGCCATGCGTCAGCTCGTTTATGCCTTCTACGATCATGAGTTCAGCTTTCGTCAGCTGATGGAAAAACATTCTCATCTGAGAGGGGACCTCACCGACTGTCTGATCGGAAATTTGTTCAGAGACTTTGGGGATCTCTTCAAGGCGATTTCAGAATTTGCTGCACTTCCTGAGCCGATCAGCGAAGAGAAGCCGTTAGCGGCGGGTCGCTGATATGGAGTGCGTAATAGATGGCCTACGAGTTTAAGATGAATCGGCGGGTGGAATTTGTGGATACAGATATGGCGGGCATTGTGCACTTCTCCAATTTCTTCCGCTTCATGGAGGAAACCGAGCACGCTTTTTATCGTTCTCTGGGATTTTCCGTTTATGAGCGAGGAGAAAATCAAGACGTGGGCTGGCCGCGCGTTTACGCCGAATGTGAATATCGATCGCCCCTCCGTTTCGAGGACGTAGTCGAGATCCATCTCCTGGTGAAAGAGAAAACGGAGAAATCACTCCAATTCACGTTCCTGTTCCATAAGGTAAATGAGCAGAGAGTCAGGGAACTGGCAAGGGGATCCTTGAAGGTGGTCTGCGTCCACCGGAAAAGGCCTCAGGACGAAATGATCGCGGTTCCGATCCCGCGAGAGATCGCGGATAAGATCGAAGTTGCACCGGAAGAGATCACCGGAAGCTGAAATTGATAGGTGTAGGGGCCAGGCGGTCTCGCCCCAACAGAATGGCCAGCGGACGACCCCTGCAAAATCTGATGGGCACGATCGCCTACCCGGATCGATCTTCGCTTGAAGCGGAACAGCTATCCAAACTCAGAACCTTGATCTCTGCACTTGTGCCCGGCAACAGATTCTATTCCAGCAAGATCCGTGAAGCCGGCTTGACGCCTGAGATTCCAACTCTTTCGGATTTCCTGAGACAGATGCCCTTTACGGTCAAAAGCAAGCTGGTCGAGGACCAGCTTGCCCATCCGCCCTACGGAACCAACCTGACCTTTCCCCTGCAACGATACACTCGTTTGAACCAGACCAGTGCCACCACCGGTACCCCTTTGCGCTGGCTCGATACCTCGGAAAGCTGGGAAGGGATGCTGGACAATTGGGAAGAGGTCTACCGTGCGGCTCAGGTGAAGCGGAGTGATCGAATTCTCTTTGCCTTCTCCTTTGGACCTTTTCTAGGCTTCTGGACGGCTTTTGAATCCGCGCTTCGAAGGGGGTGCTTCTGCATTCCTGGTGGAGGTCTGAGCAGTCAGGCACGTTTGCAGGCCATCGTTGAGAACGATGTGAACGTCCTCTGCTGCACTCCCACCTATGCCATCCGACTCGCAGAAGTGGCGGCAGAAGAGCAGATCGAGCTGGAGAAAAGCAGCATCCAAACCATCATTACGGCGGGAGAGCCGGGAGGCAGTATTGCTTCTACCCGTTCCCTGATGGAAACCCTGTGGAATGGTGCTCGGATCGTCGACCATCATGGAATGACCGAAGTCGGTCCCGTCAGTTATGAATGTCCCCGGCGACCAGGTGTCCTGCACGTGATCGAATCAGCCTATATTGCTGAAGTGATTGATCCCGATACAGGTCGACCCCTTGAGCCGGGGAATCTGGGAGAACTGGTTTTGACGACGTTGAGCCGAATTGCTTCTCCACTGCTGCGTTATCGTACCGGTGATGTGGTCAAAGCGAGCTTGGCTGTTCCCTGTGAGTGCGGTCGATCCGACCTGGCGCTGGAGGGCGGGATTGTAGGGCGAACGGATGACATGGTGGTGATAAAAGGCGTCAATCTCTTTCCCAGCCTGTTTGAGGAAGTGGCCCGGGCCGTAAAGGGAGTAGCCGAATATCGCGTGGAAATAAGGAGAGACACGACTTTACCGGAGGCAAGAATGCAAGTGGAGCCTTCGCCGGAGGTCGTGGACGAAGGGGAACTGGCAAGAGAATTGGAAAGCAGGTTGCGCTCGGTGACTACGCTGCGTATACCGGTTTCGGTGGTTCCTCGAGGTACTCTGCCTCGATTTGAAATGAAGGCGAAACGATGGAAATTGTGCTGAGTCTCCATGGAGGGAGGCATCTATGACATGGATGGTATTTGTTTTGGGAGCGGTTCTTTCCTGGGGGATGTATGGTCCTACGCTGCATCGCGGCCAGGTACAACTGGGACATCCCCTGCGAGCCTTACTCTGTGTGGGAGTCGCGTATTTTCTGATCGGCGTGCTGGTGCCCGTTGTCACCCTTTGGTCTCAGGGAAATCTGGGTGGCTTTACGTTCCCAGGTTCCCTGACGGCGACGCTGGCAGGAGCGCTGGGTGCGCTTGGAGCGATCGGCATCATCTTCGCTTTTCAAGCGGGCGGGCTGCCTACCTATGTGATGCCGCTCGTTTTTGGCGGTGCCCCGCTGGTGAATGTGCTGGTCTCCATGTGGCTCCATCCACCCAAAGTGGCACCCAGCCCTTTTCTCTTTCTGGGTTTTCTGATGCTGGCACTCGGGGCAGGGATGGTCCTCTACTACAAGCCTTCGTCCTGACCAAAGGGACACGGATGCTGTTGACTGGGGTTTCCAGCATAAGTTGGTGATGTTGCCGCCGGTAGTTCTCACAGAACTATTGAGCGACCCGGCCATAAGGCCGCAGGTGCAGGACCTCTTTTTGGATCTGCCCTTACTCGAGGTGTTGTGATCCGCATTGATTCGCGCTTCTTCTACTACATGTTCACCTCTCCTCGTTTTCAAATAAGTTGGCTTGGTTGATCTTGCTGGTGAAGGTTTTTTTAGGGGAATATAAGATCTACTTGACGTACATGGTAACGAGGTGTAGTTTGCTTGGGTGCGTTGGCAAAAATGGTCCAGATGGATTGGAGCGAAGCCAGTATCAAGGATTGCAATTATTGCGCTGGTGCCAGGGATTGTCGGTGCGATTGGCGGAGGAATCTGGGAGTACATCATGACTAGGGGACTATCAGGCTGGAGGCTGCCCCAAACTCAGTTGAAAGTGAAGGGCGGTTCAGGTTGAGCACGATCTTAAGCCACCTTTCGTTTGGCGTCCATAGAAACCTCGTCTCTGAGTTTGGCTTTCAGCATCCAGAGGTCCTGGTAGCCCTGGATGCGCCGGAAGTTCTTCTCCGTCTCCAGGAAGGCTGAGGCGGCCCAGCGCAGCACCATCTGGCTATCTTTCCAGCGGCTCACTCGGCGGGTCCGCATCCTCACGCCAGAGTGAGGGCTTTCAATCAGGTTGGTGCTGGCCAGACACAAGCGCAGGGAGGAAGACAACTCGAGTCGATTGATGGTGAAGGTCTCTTCCAGACCTTCTCGCAGGCTAGCTGCCGCATCGGGATGCAGCCCTTCGAGCCACTCCGCCTGCTTTCTGAGCCGAACCCTCCCTTCTTCCCAGGGCAGCCGATAAGCAGCCTGCATCACTGACTTGACTTGCTCGGCCAGATCGTCCGGCAATCGATCGCACACGTTGCGAATCTTATGACGACGACATCTCTGCACCGGACTGCCCTTGCCAAAGACCTTGTCAATGGCACATCGCAGGGCCCTGGAGCCGTCAATCACAAACAGATAGCGTCGCCCGGAATCCAGGCCTCGCTCCACCAGGTCTTCCAGCAAGGAGGTAGCGGTGGCGGCGTTTTCACTGGCCCCTTCCCGCAGCCCCAGCACGTGCTTTTGGCCCTCCGAGTCCACGCCGGCGGCACAGATCACGTGGTGCTCGCCAAAGACCAGGCCGTCGATGTAGATGATCAGAAACTCAACGTCATCAAAGTGTCGCTCGGCCAGCTGCTCCAGCTGCTGGCCGCTCTGCTCAATGAACTGACGGCTCACGGACGATTTGCTGACTCCCACCGTGTCGGCCATCTGGGGGATCACGCGGCTGTAGTGGCGCGTGGAAACGTTGCACATCAAGATCTCCAGCATGCGGCTGCCCAGCTCCCCGTTACGGTTGATCGCCTCATAGGCGGGGATCTCCACCTCCCCGCCTCGACCTTGGCCTTTCTTGCGCAGCCGTGGCTTTCGAACCCGCACTTGCCGCTCCGAAAGTCTGACTCGCCCTGGCTGAGTGCCGTACCAAACGACCTGCTTGCCTGGGCGCCCTTGTTGCTTTTCGCCGGCGACACTTCGGGCAGAAAGCTGCAAGACCGCTTCCATGCTCGCTCGCCCCAGGATGTCGATCAACTCGTCAATGGCCATCCGGGAGGCTTCGATCAGCTCCACCATCGGGAGCAACAGTTGCCCGTTCTGGGCCAGATAATCAGCCAGCCCCTGACTGTTCTTCCGGGTGACAATTCGATATGATTTCTTCATGGCGGTTTCTCCTTAAAAGGTTGTTGACCAACCCGATTCCAACGAGTCGGTCGGACGAACCGCCTCTCAACTTTCAACTAAACCCGGGACAGTCTCTCAGGCTGGGTTCCGCTCTATGCAGGTCTGATTTCTGGGTTGATTTCGGGAATCGGAACCCTATTGTTTTCGTGGTATCTGGCGACAGCTCACCCTTTGGACCTGAACCACTGAGAATTCTCACCTCGTAAGCCATCTGAGTTGGTGGCAGAAATTAACGGCCTTACCGGCATAGCCAGGCAATCCGTCGTAGACCGACACGCCAACAAATGGTTGCGTGTAGCTGGAACTGTGTACGATGTTTTCGACAAAAACCAGCTAGTAATTGTGTGTTTGGATGGTAGCGATATTGGACCTAACTACTGGTTAGAATTCGACGCTTCCGACTGGCGAGACTCGCTAAAAACACTTAATGTCGGCGACCAAATCAGGGCGACCGGGAAAATAAAATCGTTCAACTCTCTGTATATTGTCCTTGCTCAGTGCGAGAAGGAGCAGGGGTTACACAATCTGAGCGCAATACAATGAGCGCGCCCAACTGGGCCAACCAGACCATCTGGACCGGGGATAACCTGCCGATCATGCGGGGCATGAACTCGGAGTCGGTAGACCTTATCTACTTAGACCCCCCCTTCAACAGCAATACGAACTACGCTGCTCCCATTGGCAGCAAGGCTGCTGGAGCCGAGTTCAAGGACACCTGGACCCTCACAGACATCAACGTCGAGTGGGTGAACCTGATCGAGTCCAAGCACCCCGCTCTCCACCGTGTCCTGTTGGCGGCGATGACTTCCAGCGACAAGTCCTATCTGATCTACATGGCCGCTCGACTTCTCGAAATCAGGAGGATTCTCAAGCCCAAAGGCTCGATCTACCTGCACTGTGACCCGACCATGAGCCACTACCTCAAACTGCTCATGGACGCGGTTTTCGGTAAACGTAAATTCAGAAACGAAATCATCTGGAAGCGCAACTCATCACATAACGACTCGAAGGCATTTGGCCGCGTGGTCGACTCGCTCCTATTCTACGGCCCGCCAATAAGGACCGATTCCGTCCGTGTCCCGCTAAGCACAGATTACACTGAGAAGTTTTACCGTCACCGGGACCACCGAGGGCTGTATCGACACGACAACATTATTCGATCCGCATCGATGGGCGAACGGCCTAACCTGACCTATGAGTACAAAGGCTTTACGCCACCCTTTGGGTGGCGAATGACCAAAGACAAGATAACGGCGCTGGACGCGGAAAACCGAATAGCTTGGTCTGCATCTGGGCGACCCTATCTGAAACGCTATTTGAGTGAGAACAAGGGGCAGGTTCCGTCGGCGATCTGGACCGATATTTCGCCAATTTCAGGCCATGCCAAGGAACGAGTCGGCTATCCGACGCAGAAACCTGTCGCGCTACTGGCTCGCATCATCCAAGCAAGCTCCAACACGGGTGATATGGTTCTGGACCCGTTCTGCGGATGCGCCACGGCCTCCATTACGGCTCAGGGTTTACACAGGCAGTGGGTAGGAATCGATATCTCTCCCAAGGCCGCCGATCTAGTTCAACAGAGAATGCATGACGAACTGGGCCTATTTTCCAAGGTCATCCACCGCACGGATACTCCCAAACGCACGGACCTAGGAACGCTCCCTAGGTACAACTCCGATGCCAATCGAAAGGAGATCTGCGGCGATCAGGAAGGTCACTGCAACGGATGTCGGATCCACTTCGAGCTACGCAACTTGGAGGTAGGCCACATCATCTCCAAGGGCAAAGGCGGGACCGATCACATTGGAAACCTGCAACTTCTTTGTGGGAACTGTAATCGGATCAAAGGAGACCGTGGCATGGAGTACCTGAAAGCGAAGCTACAGATATGAGAAAACGACCTGACTATGGAAACGCAACCCCGGAAGACTTGGTGAGAGCTCTTCTGCGCGTGCACCGGAAGACAGCCCGTTATCGGCAATCAGTTCCTGGTACATCAGTTGTTTCCCAGCCAAGCCCCGCACAACCCGTCTCATCTGGTGCAGAGTGTCCAGCTGGCGAAGGTTGTGCTTCCCAGCGAACTCACGAACATAGCGATCCAGATGTTTAGGACTGATCTTGTGAAAGACTCCCGTATGCGCCCTTTTGAGCATAGACCAGAAGCTCTCGACGCCATTGGTATACGCTTTCCCTCGCACATACTCACCAATCGAGTGCTTAACCGTCTCATGATTCGGAAGGGTGTGGTAGGTCAAAGCGTCATCGGTGTAGATTTTGGTTCCCAGCTTGACGTGCTCCATAATGAAAAGGCTCATGGTCTCAGACTTGGTATTGCGGACAACTTGGGCGGAGACTTGATTAGAGGATCGATCTTTGATCCCCGCTACAGCCATTTTGCCAGTCGGTCCACGACCACTCATCTGAGCTCTCTTGGTCTTGTTCATGTTCCTGCGCTTTCCTCCTATGTAGGTCTCATCGACTTCGACCGGGCCGGAGAAAGACGTTCCACCGTTTTTAGTTCTGGTCCAGGCTTCTCGAATTCTGTGGAGCATGAACCATGCAGCGGGTTGACTGACCCCAATGTCGCTCGCCAACTTGGTGGAGGCGATGCTCTTCAAACTGGTCAGTTCCAGATAAATGGCCATAGCCCATTTGTGGAGCGAGAGGTTTGTTTTGGCAATGGGCGTCCCAGTGCGGACCGAGAAATACCGCTCGCAATCTCGGCACCGATACGGCATGGGCTTTCGGTTGGGCACGGTGTAGGTATTGGTGGACCCGCAATGCCCACAACACCTTTCCTCTGGCCACAGTGTCTTTTCAAACCACTCCTCAGCTGCTTTTTCGTTGGGGAACATGTCCATCAAGTGGATAATGTTGAGTTTCCTGCGTTGCCGGTTTCTTGTTTGTTTTCCCATAGGAGTATTATATGTCAGGAGAAGGGAAAAGTCAAGTAGGTCTTATAATCCCATAAATGATCCTACCCAAGGTGGGGGTATAGTCCTGGCTTCCGATAGCGGTGCCGTCCGTGGCGGCGAAATCCACCGAGACCTGCCCTTCGCTCCCCCCACTTCGCGTGACAACGATGGGGGCATTTGTTGCGCCTTCACTCACGTTGAAAGCGCTTGAGCCGAACTGGATTGTGCCGGCCTGAGTGGGTGCCGGAGGTGTGAAATCGACCGTCAGCATGGGGCGGGTTGAGGCCGAGCTCTCGCGGCTGTCGAAGCGCTTGGCCGTGGAGGGTTCCGATTCATCCCCTCGGAGAAGCCAACCGGAGTTGCTGGAGGGATCGTCGACCCACCTTTGGACGTCGGACACCAGTTCTGCGGTGGATTCCCAAGTGTAGGAACCGACCGGTCCGACCCCCCGGCTGGCACTGGCCTGTTGGACAAAATCTCCCCCCGGGCTTTGCCAGAAGCTGGCTGGGGAAAAGGTGTGCAGCCAGGTTGCGTCACCGGCTGTTGCCGCAGCTCCCTGTCCCTCCTCCCCCACCGCATCGGAGATTCCCTCTCCCCAGTCCCGCAACACGCGGTGAACACTGACGCTGCGGAGGGCGGCGAATAGAGTCCGGGAAAGGTTGAGGGTAAGAGTGACGCTGTTGACGGTGCTCCCTGCGGGAATTACACTCACATCGAAGGCGATCAGAGCCCGGCGTGTGCTGGCGCTGCCGGTGAAGCCAGCACGACCGGTAAACAATCGTTCCCCGGAGCCGTTACTGAGAGCACCCGTATTGCTTTGGTACAGCGTATTGTCTTTGCTGGGGGTGAAGGTCATCTCGTCGGCCAGGACCGGCACGGATGTCACTGCCAGGATCAAAGATGCCGCAATCGGTTGTCGTCTTACAAACATTCGTTTCCTCTCCTGAAGGTCGGGGAAAATTGTACGACAAAAAGTTGGCATTAGAACTCCCCTCGCCAGAATTTTACAAACCGGTTAGGGTGTCCAGGAGCTCAAGAAGCAAGGATTCGAGCATGGCGATCAGGGATCTGGGTCTTGACCGCGTTGGAGCTCGTCCCCAGGAAGGTTTTGAGCTTCAGATTCTGCTTGATGGCCTTGAAAAACAGCTCCACCCGCAGCCAGGACGGATGATTTTTGGCTACGCAACTATTTTCTATAATTTCTTTCAGGGACTGGATTCTCCATCTCCTTCCAATGGGCCAGGTTCAGATACTGCCTGCCCGTCAACCACTCCTCATGAATCTCTTCCAAAACGGCCGAGATGAGTCGCATCGCTGACGCTTCATTCGGAAAAATTCCAACCACTCGAGTGCGGCGACGGATCTCTCGGTTCAGATTCTCTACGCAGTTGATGGTTCGGATCCGCCGGTGAGCACTTCGCGGAAACCGATAGACCGTGAACCCTTCCACCAGATTCTCTTCCATCCACTCCACGAGCGCCGCATTCCTCTTCTGCCACTGGCCGGTCTTCTTCTGAAGCATGACTTCGGCATCTTCCAGGGTGGGGCAGTTGAAAATGTCTCGGATGTCCTGCGCAATCTCGCTTCTCTCCTCAACTCTCCGAGCATACGCCTGAACGTTCTGGCTCAAATGAAACTGACAGCGCTGCCAAGGCAGCGACGGAAACACCGCCTTCCGCGCGGCTCGCAAACCCGCGTGATCATCACTCACCAACAGTTCCACTCCCTGAAGACCTCGTTTCTGTAGTCCTTCCAGAAACTGGCGCCAGTGCACTTCGGCCTCACTTAACTTGGCGGAGACTCCCAGCACTTCTTGCTTTCCAAAGCGATTCACGCCGACCGCTTTCAGGATGGCCAACTCCTGAACCGTTCCCTCTTTTCGCACCTTCTCGTAATGAGCGTCCAGATACACGATCGGATACTCTCCCAGTTCTCGCTTGCGAAACTTCTCCAGCTCCTCGTCCAGCTCCTTCGCCACACGAGACACCTGGGTGGCCGAGATCTCTGTTCCACACAGCTGCTCCGTAATCTGCGTGACTTTTCGAGTGGAGACTCCCATCACGTACATTTCGGCGATGGCCAGCTTCAGGGCTTTCTCCGAATCGGCAGCCTTTCTCCAGAGACTGCGGATAAAACGAAAGCCCTCGCACCTGAGGGATCTTCAGCTCCAATTCGCCGACTCGCGTCTTGATCCGTTTGTCCTTGTACCCGTTCGCATGACCTCGACGAGTATCGGAGCGTTCGTACGGCTCGGCTCCCAAATAGTCGCTCCGCTCAATTCGCATGGCCACGTTGAACAGCTTCTCCAGAACGCTTCGGAATGCCTCCGTCCCCTCTTCCATCAACTCTTCGACAACCTCTTCTGCTATGCTTGCCTTCAGGTCTGGGTTCATGGATTCTCCTTTCAGATTTCGAACGTTTCTGTTTTGGAGAATCCTGTCCCAGACCCCTGTCAGAAAAAATCCAGCGGCCCCTACCTAAACCCTTGCCTCCTTCCAGATCGTCCCGCCTGAGGCAAATAAACGCCAAAATCTTTTCCTCCAGGTCTTTAAATTACAGAAAAAAGGATACGCATCTTCATTTCTTCACTTCGCTCAGGTGAAGGCGACACCAATGCAGTAGACAGTTTATGCATAATTCGGGAGGCTGCCCCAAACTCAGTTGAAAGTGAAGGGCGGTTCAGGTTGAGCACGATCTTAAGCCACCTTTCGTTTGGCGTCCATAGAAACCTCGTCTCTGAGTTTGGCTTTCAGCATCCAGAGGTCCTGGTAGCCCTGGATGCGCCGGAAGTTCTTCTCCGTCTCCAGGAAGGCTGAGGCGGCCCAGCGCAGCACCATCTGGCTATCTTTCCAGCGGCTCACTCGACGGGTCCGCATCCTCACGCCAGAGTGAGGGCTTTCAATCAGGTTGGTGCTGGCCAGACACAAGCGCAGGGAGGAAGACAACTCGAGTCGATTGATGGTGAAGGTCTCTTCCAGACCTTCTCGCAGGCTAGCTGCCGCATCGGGATGCAGCCCTTCGAGCCACTCCGCCTGCTTTCTGAGCCGAACCCTCCCTTCTTCCCAGGGCAGCCGATAAGCAGCCTGCATCACTGACTTGACTTGCTCGGCCAGATCGTCCGGCAATCGATCGCACACGTTGCGAATCTTATGACGACGACATCTCTGCACCGGACTGCCCTTGCCAAAGACCTTGTCAATGGCACATCGCAGGGCCCTGGAGCCGTCAATCACAAACAGATAGCGTCGCCCGGAATCCAGGCCTCGCTCCACCAGGTCTTCCAGCAAGGAGGTAGCGGTGGCGGCGTTTTCACTGGCCCCTTCCCGCAGCCCCAGCACGTGCTTTTGGCCCTCCGAGTCCACGCCGGCGGCACAGATCACGTGGTGCTCGCCAAAGACCAGGCCGTCGATGTAGATGATCAGAAACTCAACGTCATCAAAGTGTCGCTCGGCCAGCTGCTCCAGCTGCTGGCCGCTCTGCTCAATGAACTGACGGCTCACGGACGATTTGCTGACTCCCACCGTGTCGGCCATCTGGGGGATCACGCGGCTGTAGTGGCACGTGGAAACGTTGCACGTCAAGATCTCCAGCATGCGGCTGCCCAGCTCCCCGTTACGGTTGATCGCCTCATAGGCGGGGATCTCCACCTCCCCGCCTCGACCTTGGCCTTTCTTGCGCAGCCGTGGCTTTCGAACCCGCACTTGCCGCTCCGAAAGTCTGACTCGCCCTGGCTGAGTGCCGTACCAAACGATCTGCTTGCCTGGGCGCCCTTGTTGCTTTTCGCCGGCGACACTTCGGGCAGAAAGCTGCAAGACCGCTTCCATGCTCGCTCGCCCCAGGATGTCGATCAACTCGTCAATGGCCATCCGGGAGGCTTCGATCAGCTCCACCATCGGGAGCAACAGTTGCCCGTTCTGGGCCAGATAATCAGCCAGCCCCTGACTGTTCTTCCGGGTGACAATTCGATATGATTTCTTCATGGCGGTTCCTCCTTAAAAGGTTGTTGACCAACCCGATTCTAACGAGTCGGTCGGACGAACGCCTCTCAACTTTCAACTAAACCCGGGACAGTCTCTAATTCGGGCTAGAGTGCATCATTTTTCTTGGCCAGTCTATCGGGTTCTCTTTCTGCGCCAAATCAGTTGGACCACGGTCAGAAACATTCTTCATCGCGGGTATATACTTGGATTCAGCTCACTTTTCCCGGGGGTTGGTAGGTCGCGGCGCCCCATGACCGCCCGGAACGGATAGACTGGACACTGGGAGTTTTCCTTTGTCTGAATTGGAGTTTATCTGCCCTCTTTGCAAATCACCCCTTCAAGGACGGGAGACACTGTACTGTTTGCAGGGTCACACATACGCGAAGCGCGGCGGCATTTGGGAAATGCTTCCGTCGGATCGGCTCCACTATTACTCAAGGTTTCTGGATGACTACGAAGCGATCCGACAGAAGGAAGGTCGAGGCTCTACGGATCCCGAGTTTTATCGTAATCTTCCCTTCCGCGACTGCACCGCTCTTTTTTCCGATGAGTGGCGGATGCGGACTTGCTCCTTTCGGGCGTTGCTGGATGCTGTTTTCAAGGAAAAAGAGGAATCTAGCCAGAACCTGTTGGTGGCGGATGTAGGGGCGGGAAACGGGTGGCTGTCGTACCAGCTTTCGCGACGGGGCCACCTTTTGGCGGCGGTCGACATTTCCGTCAGCGAAGTAGATGGACTGGGAGCTCATCGACACTATCCCTGCAAAATTGAATCGGTGCAGGCGGAGTTCGAGTCGCTGCCCTTTGAAGCGGAGCAGTTCGACCTGGTCGTCTACAATGCTTCATTTCACTATTCGACCGATTACGCCAAAACTTTAGGGGAAGGTCTTCGGGTGCTGAAGTCGCGGGCTCAGATCGTCATTATGGACAGCCCAATTTATCAGGATGTTTCAAGCGGAGAGCAAATGCTCGAGGAGCATCGAAAGTGCTTTTTGGAAAACTTTGGTCGGGTAGCTGATGCTTTGCCCTCTCGCGGGTACTTGACCTGGGAGCAGCTGGATCAGCTGGCGACATGGAAATGGATCGAGCCCGATTACGGTCTACGGTGGAAGTTACGGCGTTGGGGGGCAGCTCTGCTGGGGAGACGGGAACCTGCTCGTTTTGGGATCTTGATTACGGAACCACTAAGGCACAAAGGCACCTAACCTGCATTTCTCATCACCTCTCTACTGCATCGGCGGAATGATCCGTCCTGACTGCGTTGCGCTTCTTCGGCCTCCTCAACGTACTGCACGAGTACGCCTGCGGGGGCCTCGGTCGCGCGCCTTGTCAGACCGGCCCTTCCGCCGCTTCGTCACGAGCCGTGATGAGAAATGCAGGCTAAGACACCAAGGTGAAGGCGAATGGTATACGCCCTTGGGAGACCGACTCTTACTCGTAAGTGTCGACAGCGCCTTTTACGCCCTACAGCAGGTCACGCTCAGGGGATCGAATACGGAGGTTCAACGAACACGCACTTGCGACACACAGGGTCTTCGGAGACATTCAGCTGTCGGCGAAATTGGATCGCTTCGCGAGAGTTGAGAATGTTGACCAAGTCTTGTTGGTGGATGTTCCCTAAAGGCCTGTGGAAGAAGCAGGGCCGCACCGTGCCGTCAGCTTCAACCACAGAGGAGACCCAGGGAGCGTTGCAGCGAACAGGTGGAAATTCGTTCAGCCCCAGCAGGGCCTTGTAATAACAGTAAATATCCCAAAGTTTCTCCGGCGTGTCGCGAACAAACCTTGACGAAAACTCCTGAGAAAAATCACGCAGCAGGGTTTCAATGCTTCGAACCAGCCTGGGCAAATCGGACTCAGACAAGGCCACCTGAGCCACTCTGTCTGTTCCCCAGTGCATGGGTCGGTTAAAGGCGCTGGTGGAGACGTCAGCTGCCAAAAAGGAGATGCCGTCGAGACCGATTTCATGAGCATAGGCGACCGTGTCGGGAAGATCCTTGCAGTTTAACTTCTGCACCACTGTGCGTGCCAGGACGGGAAAATCTCTTTTCACTTCTTTGACTGCCCTCACGGGTAAGGGTCATGGGATCGCCTGATTCAAGGAAAAATTCCACCTTGACGTTGGTGTCCTCGCCGGTGTTGACAAAGATCAGAGTGGTGGTAAAGATAATCGTCCCTGCTACCCCGTCGCCACTTGCGCAAAATAGAAGGTCTGCTGTGCCAGCGGGACTCGAGAAAAGGACAGAAGCAGAACGCCAAGAAAAATAAGCTCTTTCATAATGGATAGAGTAACTGATCGCTGAGATAAAAAGCAAACGAACATTATTCGCCCATGGGCCTGCGACTTGCCATTTCACACGACTGGCTGATTCGCCAGCGAGGCGCAGAAAAGGTTCTCAAGGAATTCTGCCTCGCCTTCGAAGATATCTCTATTTACTCCCTGTTCCTGCTTCCCCAAGCGATTGATCCCGCGATCCGGCAACACTCCGTCTATGTCTCTCCCCTCGGGCGCTGGCCCGGTGTCCGGTATTACTACCGGTATCTTCTTCCCCGGTTCCCGTCCGGGATAGATCATTTTCACGTGGCAGGTGTCGATCTGCTGTTAAGCATCAGTCATGCCGTGGCAAAGGGCATCCCTCATGAATCCCGGATACCTCATATCTGCTATTGTCTGACCCCGATGCGCTACCTTTGGTCTGAAAGGAGTCTGTACTTCCGGAACTCTCAATGGTCGATTCGAGAAAGGCTTTTGGAGATGTTTTCCAAGCGTCTGCAGGATTGGGACCTGGAGTCAAACCGCGGCGTGGACTTTTGGGTCGCCATCTCGAGGACCGTTCAGGACCGGATCCTACGGACTTACGGGCGGCAGTCCGATGTCATCTATCCCTGTGTGGATCTGGAGTTGCTCCAGCCCCTTGATCTGGATCGAGAGGACTTCTACCTGGTTGTGTCGCGCCTGGTGTCTCATAAATGGATCGATCTGGCCGTTGAGGCCTTCAACCGCAACGGAAAGCCCTTGCTGATCGTGGGGGAGGGTCCTCTTCGCCGCCATCTGGCCAGGAAGGCAAGGTCGAACGTGCGCTTCTTGGGATGGCAGCCGGACCAGGAAGTCCGGCGGCTTTACTGCCGTGCCAAGGCTCTCATCTTCCCCGGGACGGAGGATTTTGGACTGGTTCCCGTGGAGGCGCAGGCCTGTGGTTGTCCGGTCATCGCCTATGGGGAAGGCGGGGCAACCGAAACGGTGATCGAAGGCGAAACGGGGCTCTTTTTTACCGAGGCAAGCACAGCCAGTTTGTGCGAAGCGGTTCAGCAGTTCGAAAGGAGGCCGTGGGACCCCGCAAAAGCGGCAGAAAACGGGCGGCGTTTTTCCCGCTCACGCTTTCTTTCTGAGTGGCAGGGGTATTTCAAAAGGCGGGGGTTCGACGTGGCCCTTACTGTCTAGCCCGGATTATGCATAAAGTGTCAGCAGGTCGGCTCTGCACTTGGTCACGACGCCTTATGCATAATCCGGGCTTGTGTCTTGGTGTCTTTGTGGTAAAAAGACTACCACCACCAAGACACCAAGACACGAAGACACGAAGACTTTCTGCCGAATAAAATCTCCCCTGCATCCGTATTGATAGTAGAGCAATGGGTAAGAATATCCGAAAAGCGACGCTCTTCACAGTTCTGACCTTCCTGGCCAGCTACCTCCTGGTCATCCTGTATTTCGCCCTGGGAGGCAAGTGGACTTTCCCCGGCTCACTGATTCTCAGTCTGGTCTACATGTTCGTTCCCATGACGGTTGCCCTCTTTGTCCAGAAGAAGATCTACAAAGAACCCGTAAAGGAACCCTTGGGCGTTTCTTTCCGGATCAACCGCTGGTTCCTGGTGGCCTGGCTCGTTCCGGTGGCTCTTGCCATGCTGACGATCGGCGCCAGCCTGACGCTGCCTGGCATCGAGTACTCCGGGGAACTTGAGACGATCTACGAAAGACTGGAGTCGATGTTGTCAGTGGAGCAGGCGAATGAGATGCGAGAACGAACGGCGGCTTTGCCCTTCCACCCTTTCTGGATCGGACTCCTGCAAGGTCTGGTGGCAGGGATCACCGTTAATGCGGTGGCCGCCTTCGGAGAGGAACTAGGTTGGAGAGGACTTCTTCAGAAGGAGCTGAGTCAGTTGGGTTTCTGGAAATCCTCCGCTCTCATTGGCCTTATCTGGGGCCTCTGGCACGCTCCACTCATTCTGCAGGGGCACAACTATCCGCAGCATCCGCGAGCAGGTGTCGTCCTCATGACCGTTTTCTGCATCCTGTTATCCCCTTTGTTCAGCTATGTGAGGCTTCGAGCCAACTCCGTCATTGCCGCCGCCATCATGCATGGCTCACTCAATGCCGCAGGAGGGCTGGCTCTTCTACCAGTGCGAGGGGGTAGCGACCTGACGGTGGGTGTGACAGGCTTGGCAGGCCTGGTGGTCCTTTCAGCGGCAAACCTGGGTCTCTTTATATATGATCGCTTCCGTCGGCACGGGGATATGTAGTTCGATCCGCTGCCGGGCAGCTTGAAGTTGTAGGTGTACGTTTTACCACTTCGTTTGTGGCGGGAGCTGCAACGGAGCTGTTGGCCTACGGCACGGCCTAAAAGGAGACTGTCCCGGGTTTAGTTGAAAGTTGAGAGGCGGTTCGTCCGACCGACTCGTTAGAATCGGGTTGGTCAACAACCTTTTAAGGAGGAACCGCCATGAAGAAATCATATCGAATTGTCACCCGGAAGAACAGTCAGGGGCTGGCTGATTATCTGGCCCAGAACGGGCAACTGTTGCTCCCGATGGTGGAGCTGATCGAAGCCTCCCGGATGGCCATTGACGAGTTGATCGACATCCTGGGGCGAGCGAGCATGGAAGCGGTCTTGCAGCTTTCTGCCCGAAGTGTCGCCGGCGAAAAGCAACAAGGGCGCCCAGGCAAGCAGATCGTTTGGTACGGCACTCAGCCAGGGCGAGTCAGACTTTCGGAGCGGCAAGTGCGGGTTCGAAAGCCACGGCTGCGCAAGAAAGGCCAAGGTCGAGGCGGGGAGGTGGAGATCCCCGCCTATGAGGCGATCAACCGTAACGGGGAGCTGGGCAGCCGCATGCTGGAGATCTTGATGTGCAACGTTTCCACGCGCCACTACAGCCGCGTGATCCCCCAGATGGCCGACACGGTGGGAGTCAGCAAATCGTCCGTGAGCCGTCAGTTCATTGAGCAGAGCGGCCAGCAGCTGGAGCAGCTGGCCGAGTGACACTTTGATGACGTTGAGTTTCTGATCATCTACATCGACGGCCTGGTCTTTGGCGAGCACCACGTGATCTGTGCCGCCGGCGTGGACTCGGAGGGCCAAAAGCACGTGCTGGGGCTGCGGGAAGGGGCCAGTGAAAACGCCGCCACCGCTACCTCCTTGCTGGAAGACCTGGTGGAGCGAGGCCTGGATTCCGGGCGACGCTATCTGTTTGTGATTGACGGCTCCAGGGCCCTGCGATGTGCCATTGACAAGGTCTTTGGCAAGGGCAGTCCGGTGCAGAGATGTCGTCGTCATAAGATTCGCAACGTGTGCGATCGATTGCCGGACGATCTGGCCGAGCAAGTCAAGTCAGTGATGCAGGCTGCTTATCGGCTGCCCTGGAAAGAAGGGAGGGTTCGGCTCAGAAAGCAGGCGGAGTGGCTCGAAGGGCTGCATCCCGATGCGGCAGCTAGCCTGCGAGAAGGTCTGGAAGAGACCTTCACCATCAATCGACTCGAGTTGTCTTCCTCCCTGCGCTTGTGTCTGGCCAGCACCAACCTGATTGAAAGCCCTCACTCTGGCGTGAGGATGCGGACCCGCCGAGTGAGCCGCTGGAAAGATAGCCAGATGGTGCTGCGCTGGGCCGCCTCAGCCTTCCTGGAGACGGAGAAGAACTTCCGGCGCATCCAGGGCTACCAGGACCTCTGGATGCTGAAAGCCAAACTCAGAGACGAGGTTTCTATGGACGCCAAACGAAAGGTGGCTTAGGATCGTGCTCAACCTGAACCGCCCTTCACTTTCAACTGAGTTTGGGGCAGCCTCCCTAAAAGCGCAGGGGAGCGAGACCCGTACGGTAGTCCCTTTGCCTGGGGAGCTTTGAATCTCGATCTCTCCTCCATGCTCGCGCACAATCTGACGAGAACTGAAAAGACTCCAGTTCCCCGTGGAGACACGGGCGCTCTTGACTCTGAAAGCAGGATCAAAAATATTGACTAGTTCTTCCGCAGACAGCCCTGTACCGTTGTCCTGGATGGTTGCTAACAGTTGAGAATTGACTCGGCAAGTGCTCAGGCTCACCTGTCCCTTTCTACTCAGCCCTTCTATCCCCCATTCACCATATAGGACACCAAGATTGCTTGCCTTAATCGATGTAAACTACTATAATCAAAGTAGATATAGAGCATAAAGGGAGCAAGAAATGGCTGACCCAAAGGGTGAAGGTTTGAAGGCCGGTTTTGATGGCAGTTTGAGGCTTGAATTTCATGGGGCTAAGGTCACCTCGGATGCTGGGCTTCTCGCCTATCGTGATTTGGACGAAGCGTTGGTGTTATTCGATAGTGTTCCCTCCGTTTTTCTCGATTCGCGGACAGGGCGTAACATCCAGCACGACCTGGCGTCGTTGCTGCGCCAATCGGTATACGAGTCGACTGGCTGGCTATGAAGATGTCAACGATGCCCATCGTCTATCGGTGGATCCGACTATGCGGAGGATCACCGGGAAGAAGATGGACAAGAAGAAGGCCGCCAGCGCCAACACCATGGGTCGATTTGAGACCGAGATGCTGTCCGTCCAGGGGAACCTCAAAGCCCTTTCGGAAGTTAATGGCCGATGGGTAGAAAGAGCGCTGGAGAAAACAACTCATCGACGCATCATTCTGGATATGGACAGCTCAGCCAGTCCTGTCCATGGCGAGCAGGAAGCCTCTGCCTACAACGGCCATTTCCGATGTACTTGCTACCATCCCCTGTTTTGTTTCAACCAGTTCGGAGATTGCGAAGGTGCAATGCTTCGGCCCGGCAATGTTCACAGCGCGGATGGTTGGAAGGAGATGCTGGAACCAATCGTGGCTCGCTACGAGAAGAAAACAGTCCGCAAATACTTTCGTGGGGATGCTGCCTTTGCCAAGCCGGACGTTTATGAATACTTGGAGGAGAAGGGCTTTTTGTATGCCATCCGGCTTCCTGCCAACGAGGTGCTTCAGGCGGAGATTGAACACCTGCTTACCCGGCCTGTGGGCCGTCCGCCCCGAAAGCCTATCGTTTGGTTTGCCGATTTCCAATATCAAGCCGCCAGTTGGGACCGGCCTCGCCGGGTGATTGCCAAGGTCGAGTGGCATCGCGGAGAACTCCTTCCGAGGGTGGGTTTCATCGTCAGTGTGCCGCAGCAAGCGGCGTGAGAGATGGGAGTAGGCCTCCCGCAACCGGCTTGCAGGAGCAGGTTGCAAACCACCGTAAGTGGCTGTGGTTAAAAGCCGCGGTCGTGAGCGTTACGGAAAAGGTGCTCTAGAAGCATCAGGTGTGGATCAGGAAGACGAACACAAGTGAACCACCGTTCAAGTGCCGAAAGGACGAGATGGTGTCGAAACCGGGGAGTTGGTGTTGCCCCGGGACGAATCTGGCGGAAACCTGTCTACTGGTCAGGTGGCACCCGGCATAGAGGTGGCGTGAGCTTGATCTGGGCTCTCATGTTGAACTGCGGGAACCTGGAGCAACGATGCTAAGAGAAAGGCACAAGCAGAGAACCTGCGAGGCCGACAGTATCGAAGCGTTGCCCAGGGGCGGACAAGCTCGTAGTAGCGATGAGGCTGCCGTAATGGCAGCGGAGCGAAGGGGCTTGGTCACTCGGCTACAGACAAGCGGCCAACTGCTAGGCAGGAGGAGCCCTTGAAAGTAGCAAAGCCATTTGGGGTTTCTAAGAAGCTGGCAGGGCAAGCATACTTGGAGGTGAAGTCCAAAGGAGGTGCCGCAGGAGTCGATGGCGAGTCGCTTGAACTCTTCGAGCACAACTTGAAGAACAACCTCTATCGAATCTGGAACCGGCTGTGCTCCGGGAGCTATTTTCCACCACCCGTGAAAGCCGTGCCAATCCCGAAGAAATCGGGGGGCACGCGTGTTCTCGGAGTGCCTGCGGTCTCTGATCGAATCGCACAGACAGTGGTAAAGCCAGCCCTGGAGCCGATACTGGAACCGGTGTTCGATGAGGATTCTTTCGGCTATCGACCGGGAAATTCTGCCCATGACGCGATTGCCATCACCCGGAAACGGTGTTGGCGATACGACTGGGTGGTGGAGTTCGATATCCGCGCCCTGTTCGACAACATTGACCACGAACTGCTCATGAAGGCGTTACGCCACCATTGTCAGTGTCGTTGGGTGTTGTTGTACGTGGAGCGCTGGTTGCAGGCTCCACTTGAGCAGCCCGGCGGCAGTCTACAGGCGCGCGACAAAGGCACACCGCAAGGTGGAGTTGTGAGCCCTATTCTGGCAAATCTGTTCTTGCACTACGCGTTTGACGCGTGGGTGAGACGCCAACTGCCGGGGGTTCCATTTTGTCGATACGCCGACGATGGGCTGCTGCACTGCAAGAGCCAGTCTCAGGCGGAATACGTGATGAGCCTTATCTCGGAACGCTTCCGTGAGTGTGGGTTGGAGATCCATCCCGACAAATCGTCGATCGTCTATTGCAAGGATGTGAATCGCCTGGAAGAGCATTCGCGAATCAGCTTTGATTTCCTTGGTTACACTTTCCGTCCGCGACGGTGTGTGAACAAGAAAGGGCAGGTTCACCCGAACTTTCTTCCTGCGATCAGTATCTCCTCGAAGAAGGAGATCAATCGATGCATGCGTAGCTGGCATGTCCAGCTCAAGAACGAGAAGACGTTGTTGGATCTGTCTCAGATGTTCAATCCGAAACTCCGTGGTTGGCAAGCCTGCTATGGTTGCTTCCACGCGTCGGCACTGCGTCAACTGTGGCGGAACTTCAACCGGTATCTTGTGCAGTGGGTGCGAAGGAAACTCAAAAGATTTTCTGGGCATCGGCAACGGGCGAGGCGTTACCTCGACCAGATTGCCCGTGCCAATCCGCATCTATTTATTCATTGGCGTCTTGGAGTCTTTCCTTGTGGCTTGAGTGATAGGAGCCGGATGAGCTGAGAGGTTCACGTCCGGTTCTTGGAGGGGCTGGGGGTGAGACTCCCCCGGCCTACTCAACCCAATATGAGCGCACAAGCCTCAGGGGTGGTTCACTTCTATAACGGTCGTGGCACAGCCGAGCAGTGGATCAAGGAAGGCAAGTATGCGTTGCACCGGACTCGCCTGTCCTGCCAGCGCTTTGTCCCGAATCAGGTGAGGTTGGCTCTGTTTGTCTTGACCTGCAACCTGGGCAATTTTCTACGGCGGCTGGTCCTTCCCAGAAAAATCAAACATTGGTCCCTTCGCAGCCTGTTGACCAAACTGATCAAGATCGGAGCGAAGGTGATCCGCCATAGCCGGATCGTCACGTTTCAGATGGCGGAGGTAGCGATAAGCAAGGATATATGGGCCGGGCTGTTGTCTCGGATTGATCGATTGAGATGGATGACAGCCTAGCGCCGAGGGTTTCTGATTGAACCGCTGGAGGTGTCTCTATTGATCAGGTTTTTGACCAAAAGCCACCTGGAAAACCGAGGGATCAGAGGCGCTTTTGATGGACAGAGGACCAAAGACCACTTGAGGCAAGGTTGGCGGTCTGATAAGTTGTGGTCATTCACTGGGGAGACCGGAAAAGGTCCTTCCGAAGTTGATATGAGGAATGTCGACTTAGTTATCCTACCTTCCTCCATTCAACAAGGTGGGAGCGGCCTCAGGCCGCGAAAGGGAGGTTTGCACATGAATGTCGACACGGTGACGGGCACCACCATCAGCAAGAAACGGGAACGGCTTGCCGCCTACCGAGCCATGCGCCGCCGCGCCACCGAGTGGCTTCTGGCCCAGATGAACCCGGATGGATCGATTGGCGACCCGCGGCAGGGATTCTTCTTCTACCGGGGGGCCTGGAGCTTCTCCCTGGTGGGAGAGACTGAGGCAGCCAGCGCGATCTGTGGCTGGATTCGCCGCAACATGCTTCAGTCGGACGGAACCATCGGGGGCCCCTACCGGGTCCTGAATGATGCCTGGGCCTACCGCGACTCCGCCCTGATTGTGGGAGCACACATGGCGGGCCAGTACGACCTCTCTCGGGGACTCATGGAAGGGATGCTCCGCTGGCAGGATCCGGTCTCAGGCGGCTTTGCCAATGACCGCATGCCCGACGGTTCGATGAGTGATGATCAGAGCATCCCTTATGCTGCGGGACCTGGTTTTGCTTGCCTGGCCACGGGGCATTGGGAGGGGGCGCGGGCCGTCTATCGGTTTTTACAGCGGATCTATGATGCGCAAACGGAGCTTCCGGAACGTTTCTACTACGATTGGTCCCGCTCACGCCAGGCGCCCACTACAGAATACTCTGAGGAGAAACAGTTCTGGTATGTGGTCGAGAACCAGGTGGCGCGTCTTCAGCGCTGGACCATTGGAGGCATCGCAGCCGGCTTTCTCTGTCGGCTCCACCTGGCGGAGCCGAAGCCCGAGTACCTCGAGCTGGCGCGCCGCTATCAGGCGTTCTCGATGTCCGCTACCGAGCGGCAGTTCGATTACGGTCCCGTGTGTAAGAGCGGCTGGGGCAGTTCTCTTCTTTACCTTGTCACAGGAGAGCCTGCCTATGAAGCCTGGAGCTATCGGATGGGCGACTGGTTCCTGAAATGCCAGCATCCGGATGGCTACTGGCTAACCGGCAAACCTATCGAGCAGGGGCAATTGATTCATAACGCCTTTGAGTTCGTCATGCACGTGGATACCCTCATTGCCGGCCTCTCTTCACGACCGATCACTTGATGGCGAGGACGTGACAGACCTGGTTTATCGACGCGCATGTGAGAAAGATTTTGAACGAAGCTATGAGATCGTCGTGGAGGCTTCCCGCGATCTGGATCAGAAACGCCGTCGCGGCACCACTCGCGGCCGCATCGCCTCCAGAGCACGGGCTCTAGCCTTTCGACGCAATGTTCTCCGCTACGATGCGGAGCGCTTTTGGGTTGCCGAGTCGGATGGGGAGTTGGTCGGCTCCGGAATCGCCACCCAGAGAGAACAAGTCTGGTATCTGGCTGCTCTCCATGTGATCCCTCAGTTTCAGGCACAGGGAGTCGGGGGCGAGCTGCTTCGGCGCTGCCGGGCAGCAAGCCCGGAAGAGAGCATCCTCACCGTGGTCACCGAGGCCATCAATCCCGCTTCCAATGCTCTCTATTCGAAGCGCGGTATGTTTCCTCAGACCCCCCTGATCGGCCTGGAAGGGTCGGCAGAGGGCGGGTCGGATCAAGCGGAGCTGTTTCTCGAGCCATTCCCCTCGGGCGGGGTGGATTCCCAGCGGCTCAGCGGGATCGACGGTGCGGTGCTAGGATATTGCCGATTGGCGGCTTCGGAAATGTTTGCCATGGCGATCTTCTCGGTGTGACGATGAAAGATGTCCAATTGATGTACTGGCAGGATTTTACACTTATGGCCTGCTCGGCGGCCTTGACGCTGACGATCGTCTCGTCCAGGCAGATCGGCGTTGCGATATGCCGGGCCAGCTCGGCGTGGTCCAGGACGTCGGCGTAGTGCAGCGGCTGCTCGATGAAGGCCAGTCCCAGATCGTCGATGGCCTTGAAAAAGGGCAGGTCGTCCAGGGTATAGCCGGCATTGCAGTCGATGTGAAAGGTGGTGTCGGGAAAAGTACCCCGGACCAAGCGCAGCATCTCCAGATCCCAGTCCTTGGCCACCTTGAGCTTGAAGCGCGGGAAGCCGGCGTCGACAGCCTGTTGTATATTGCCCAGCAACATGTCGAAGCTGTCCTGTATGCCGAAGTCGGCACCGGCGCCGACTTCGCGGGTCTGTCCCCCCAAAAGGCGATGGAGCGGCGTGCCGGTCATGCTGCTCTCCAGGGTCCACCAGGAGATCTCCAGAGCGGCCTTGGCAAAACTATTGCCCTTGAACACGTCCAGACGGGCGTTCAGCTCGGCTGCCGTGTCGTATTGGTGGCCGACCACGTGGGGGCCGAAAATCTCGGTAGTGTGGTAGAAGACCGAGCCGGCACTCTCGGGGAGATACGTGGGTGCGAAGAAGGGTGTGCTCTCGGACCACCCCTCGTGCTGGCCGCTGCTGGCCTTGACCAGCACCGAGTGGATGTCGTAGTCCACGCCATAGGCGGTGCGCCAGCTGTAGATCAGGGGCATGGCGACATGGTAGACATCCAGTCTGTCAATACGCATAGGAAATTCCTTTCAGCAAGAGCGCCGACACGGCGAATTTCCGAGTTGCTCTCTTGTTTGATCTCGAATTCGTAGCGCCCCGCTTCCAATCGGATTCCCTGGCCGCTGTAGAGGTCAACAGGAATCTGGATTTGCCCTTTGTTTGAAGGTGGTGTGTCAGAGACGGTGGGAATTTGTAGAAGAGCAAACAGAAGAAGAATCAAAGTGAGTACTTAGCAGCCCGTGGTGAAAGTCCCGCGGGTCGCATTGCGAGCGCCGTGGGCCCGGATGCAAGGCGCGCCGATCGAGACGATGCCGGGTCATCGTCGAGGAGGCGCTACACCGCAGACGGGCCCACGCCGCCGCAACCCGAAGGGCGCCAGAGGTTTGCGGCCGCTGGACGGAGTTACTCGTCATCGCCGATGTCCAAGCATCGACTCCTCCTCGAGCCTTGCCAGCGACCGCAGATCCTTGGCGCGCGACTCCACGCAACTTTCACCACGGGCTGCTAGACTTCGAGGAGCCGCCGGGCGATGCTGTGTTCCCCTTCCTCACCTACCCCGGTGAGCCCTTTTTCCAGTCCGGAAACCAAGATGTGTAGTTTCTTGTGATCGAGCCCCAGCAACTCCAGCATGGTGGCATGAAGATCGTGCACATGGACCTTGTCCTCCACGGCGCGGAATCCAATCTCGTCGGTGGCTCCGATCACCTTGCCTCCCCGGATTCCCCATAGTATAGCTGATCGAGGGTGCCGAATGAGGGATCCCCGATCTGGCAGAAGACTGTGGTCGGTGTGCCGGTGCGAAACCAGTTGCGGTATGTGCAGGCTTGTCTCAAGGCACTGAGTTCTCGGCGTAGCGCCAGTACCTCGATTCTCATTGTTGACGACGCCAGTCAGCCGGAATGTGTCGCCTACCTACACGATTTTGTTGACCGGACGCCGGATAGTGCGTTGATCGTCAACAGCGAGCAGCGCGGCGTTCCATACTGCTGCAATGAAATCATCTACAACAGCTCCGAAGCGAACATTTGTCTGTTGAACTCAGACACACTGGTGACGCCCGATTGGGACAGTCAGCTTGTTGAAGCGCTGAATCGCGACGAGAGGATAGGGCTGGTGGGACCATCCACTTCGTGGGCGCACACGCGACAGTCCCTTTCTGGTCCGAGTGTCAACCGACGCGATCTGAACTTCGATTCAGCGGCCACTTTGGCGAGTGCCGTAGCGAACCACTTCCAGGGTCAGACGGAGGACCTACTCACCCTCTGCGGATTCTGCCTCATGTTCAAGCGCGAGGTAGTGAGGAAAGTCGGATACTTCGATGAGCGATTCGGGCTTGGAGGCGCGGAAGAGGATGATTTCATCCTCCGGGCCTGCAGATTCGACTTCCGAGCCGTTTGGGTCAAGTACGTATACGTTCACCATTTCGGCCACGTTTCCTTCCAAGCCGAGGTCGGCGACACCACCGGGGATCTGTGGAACAAGAACCGACTGATCTTAGAAATCAAGCAGATGATCCTACGCCGGCGGAGCAGCTTGGTGAGGATGAGCGTAGCGAGCACCACGCTCCACACCCTCTTACCCCGGGTAATAATGAGCAAATCCACATCTCCCTCGCCGTCAAGATTCAGATGGGCTGCACTTCCCGAGAGCGCTACCATGCGAGTGTAGGGAATGGCACAGATCAGAGTGAGCAGGCGGCGATTCTCCTTAAGAAGTGACTGGCTTCCTGCTTCTCGGCGTCTTCTTTCCTCGGGCAGATCGTCTCGACCCCGCAGGAAAAAGTGGTTGCGACGAAAGTCGAGAACACGTTGCAAGGCCTTGCTGGAGCGGTAGTGTTCAAGAATGGAAGATTCATCCTGCAAGGATTCGAGCAGGCTGAGGCGGAGTTCTCTCAGAGTCAGCGGATATTCGAAGAGAGAGGAATAGAGGACGGTACGAAGAATCGCGGATTCCTCCTCGGACAGTCGAGGAGCGCGCAAGGAAGTGATCATGGGTGAGGCGCGGAGAGGAATTCCTGGTTTTCGCTTACTCTGATCCAGAACCTCCGCGTATGCACTCAAGGTTTCGCGAGCCGTGTTTTCCCAACTGTACCGGGAAGCCACTTGGAAGCCACGCTCACGAAGAGAGGAGCGAAGGACTTCGTCTTCCACCAGAGTGCGCAGGGCCTCTCCCAGCGCACGCGGGTCTGTCGGATCTACCAGCAACGCGGCCCCTTCGGCCACTTCGCGAAGAGGTTTGATGTCGGACGCCAGAACTGGAATGCCGCAAGCCATCGCTTCCAGGACAGGGAGTCCAAATCCCTCGAACAGCGAAGGGTATGCTAAGAGACGGGCACCTGAATAAAGGGCCGGCAGATCTTCTTCGGCCACGTATCCGGTCAGGTGAATGCGCCTGGTTTGTCGACTCGCCCGAATGACCCGCAAGGTTTCGCGGTATAGCCAGGCCCTTCGTCCCACCAGCACCAGAGGAATCTCACAGCTGCCCGCGGAACAGACAGACTCCCAGGCCAGAACCAGTCGCGTCAGATTCTTGCGAGGTTCTATGTTCCCAACGTAGAGAACATATTGGGAAGGCAATTGGTATTTTTTCCGGACCGCAGAAACCTGTTCCGGCAACGCAGGTTTAAACGCTATTTCCACAAGTACACGCCTCCACGCCCGCTGCCCAAGATCGAGGCGAACCTCAAGCGGATCGAGAAGGAGATCGCCGAGATGGTCGACGAGGTGACCACGTGACGAACAGCAGGCAGGTCACAGACTGGGCTGTTGGAACAATGGCCAGACTTTCTGGGAGGCGTCTTTCAGAATATCTGCACCACAGAGATTCTGGAGTCCGATGGCTTCGGAAGATACCTTCTCACTGGAACATCAAGCGCCTCAAGTACTGTGTGCACCTTATCAATGCGAAGGTTGACGGGCGTGAATCGGATCTCCCGTACACGGGTTTAGAGCACATCGAGTCTTGGACAGGAAAAAGAATTCCTTCAGATGGTTCAGCCACCAGCGAGGGACAATCAAGCCTCTTTCGCCCCGGTGATGTCCTCTTTGGAAAGCTTCGTCCCTACCTCGCGAAAGTTTTGCGTGCGCACGAGGAAGGCATTTGCACAGGTGAACTGCTTGTCCTTGAGCCAAGGTCAGTGACACAGGCTTTTCTCTTCTACTATATGGCATCAATCGACATTCCTCATATCAACTTCGGAAGGACCTTTTCCGGTCTCCCCAGTGAATGACCACAACTTATCAGACCGCCAACCTTGCCTCAAGTGGTCTTTGGTCCTCTGTCCATCAAAAGCGCCTCTGATCCCTCGGTTTTCCAGGTGGCTTTTGGTCAAAGACCTGATCAATAGAGACACCTCCAGCGGTTCAATCAGAAACCCTCGGCGCTAGGCTGTCATCCATCTCAATCGATCAATCCGAGACAACAGCCCGGCCCATATATCCTTGCTTACCGCTACCTCCGCCATCTGAAACGTGACGATCCGGCTATGGCGGATCACCTTCGCTCCGATCTTGATCAGTTTGGTCAACAGGCTGCGAAGGGACCAATGTTTGATTTTTCTGGGAAGGACCAGCCGCCGTAGAAAATTGCCCAGGTTGTAGGCCAAGACAAACAGAGCCAACCTCACCTGATTCGGGACAAAGCGCTGGCAGGACAGGCGAGTCCGGTGCAACGCATACTTGCCTTCCTTGATCCACTGCTCGGCTGTGCCACGACCGTTATAGAAGTGAACCACCCCTGAGGCTTGTGCGCTCATATTGGTGACGATGAAACCCACCCTCGGAAAGAGTTCTCCGCGATGCCACTCGACCTTGGCAATCACCCGGCGAGGCCGGTCCCAACTGGCGGCTTGATATTGGAAATCGGCAAACCAAACGATAGGCTTTCGGGGCGGACGGCCCACAGGCCGGGTAAGCAGGTGTTCAATCTCCGCCTGAAGCACCTCGTTGGCAGGAAGCCGGATGGCATACAAAAAGCCCTTCTCCTCCAAGTATTCATAAACGTCCGGCTTGGCAAAGGCAGCATCCCCACGAAAGTATTTGCGGACTGTTTTCTTCTCGTAGCGAGCCACGATTGGTTCCAGCATCTCCTTCCAACCATCCGCGCTGTGAACATTGCCGGGCCGAAGCATTGCACCTTCGCAATCTCCGAACTGGTTGAAACAAAACAGGGGATGGTAGCAAGTACATCGGAAATGGCCGTTGTAGGCAGAGGCTTCCTGCTCGCCATGGACAGGACTGGCTGAGCTGTCCATATCCAGAATGATGCGTCGATGAGTTGTTTTCTCCAGCGCTCTTTCTACCCATCGGCCATTAACTTCCGAAAGGGCTTTGAGGTTCCCCTGGACGGACAGCATCTCGGTCTCAAATCGACCCATGGTGTTGGCGCTGGCGGCCTTCTTCTTGTCCATCTTCTTCCCGGTGATCCTCCGCATAGTCGGATCCACCGATAGACGATGGGCATCGTTGACATCTTCATAGCCAGCCAGTCGACTCGTATACCGATTGGCGCAGCAACGACGCCAGGTCGTGCTGGATGTTACGCCCTGTCCGCGAATCGCGAAAAACGGAGGGAACACTATCGAATAACACCAACGCTTCGTCCAAATCACGATAGGCGAGAAGCCCAGCATCCGAGGTGACCTTAGCCCCATGAAATTCAAGCCTCAAACTGCCATCAAAACCGGCCTTCAAACCTTCGCCCTTCGGGTCAGCCATTTCTTGCTCCCTTTATGCTCTATATCTACTTTGATTATAGTAGTTTACATCGATTAAGGCAAGCAATTTTGGTGTCCTATATGGTGAATGGGGGGTTAGAGCTGTCTCCACGTTGTTGCACAATTCCTGTCACTTGACGGATTCCGAGCTTCTGTAGTGAATGCTACTGAATTCGGACCGACTGAGGCATTCCCCGACTTGCCATCCGATTCAGCACCTCACACTTGATGATGGCCTCGGCCCGTTGATTATCGAATCGTCGGGCCGACAATTTGGACCCGAATATGGCCTTGAATCTCGACACCGCGTTCTCTACAAGGGCTTGGCGTGTGCAACCACTCGAGACGCGCCATTCATAGCGACCAAGCTTCTCAATCTGTCGTAATCTGGCATCGCGCATTGCCAGCCAGCCAGGCGGGTCCACACATTCACTCAGCCTTGAATTGCGTCGAGGAGGGATTGTTGCGACAGCATCTCGGTCCAGTATCGACCGATAGCAGGCCCTCGTGTCATAGGCACCGTCGCCGGAGACTTGACCGATGCGACCCGGAATCTGGGAGAGCATTGTCGGTAACATACTGCTGTCATGAACCCGGCTGGGTGTGACCTCCACAGCCACGATTTCTTTCGTCGTCTCGTCCACACCCAGGTGCAACTTACGCCAGGCTCTCCGGCGACAACATCGATGCTTTCGGACGTGCCACTCACCAGCACCGTAGACTTTCAGGCCCGTGGCACCCAAGACTACGTGTCGAGCTCTGATGCCAGGATTGACCGACAACGGCGGCACCACGGAGCTCTGCCGTCTGCTCAGAGTGCTGTAGTCCGGGACCGGCAGATTGAGTGCCAGCAAATCGAGGAGCGAAGAAACGAAACCCTGCGTCGATCGCAGACTCAGATGAAACACCGACTTCAAGACCAGCGCACATTGGATGGGGGTATCGGAGTAGATTTGAGGCGCACCCGGACCTCTGTGCGACTCGGTGTTCCGCCAGGCGGCGACGGCGTCCTCATCGAACCAGAAGGTCTTCACCACCTTCTTGCCTTCCCTCCAACCTTCGCGCAACAAGATGGCCGGTCGGGAGCCTCGGTTGGGAACCACGTCGATGTACATGGGAACACTATGGAGCCGCCTTTGACACCTAAATGTCCATTGCCCAAGTACTTATTGGAGAAAAATGGGTGCTTTCTTAGGGGAACTTCGGGCTAATGATCGGATTCATGGGGAACAATGTGCTTCCCGCTCACCTGGGGGAGTTGATCCGGGTCTTCGTTTTGGGGCGGACATTCGCCCTCTCGAAAGCCGCAGTCCTCTCGAGCGTGGTCCTGGAGAGAATCCTCGACATGGTCTTCGGAGTGATCCAGCTCTGCTTCTGGGTGAGTTTGAGGCTCTTCGGGGTGGAAAAGGCCGATGCCTTTGCTTCCTCGATATACTACCATTTGAATCAGTATGTGCCGGTCACTCTGGTGGGCCTCTACTACCTCAGCCGCCAGGGATTGAAACTGCAGGAAATCAAAAAGAGATAGGGTCAACACGGCTCTCCGACATCGGAATCCAGGGTCGGGCGTCCAAAGAACGAAAAAAACACTGGACGCCCATACAGCGAATCTTTATATTTCAGCCGTGCGCTTTGGGTGACTTCTTTTAACAGACCCGTTTATCGTTTTCCCGATTCTTCGTTTTTATCGTTTGGAAGAATGGCGGCGAAAGAGTACCCATCCCGGCGCGATCAAGAATCAGAGCGGTGTTCGAGCCTGGATACGGCGCACATGCCTTGGTAGGGGCGTACGCCTGTACGCCCCTACTGATGGGAGTCTTACACAAGAAAGGGGTTCAGCATGGGAAAAGCCAAGTTTTCGAGAAGAACATTCCTGGCGCAGGGTCCGGCAGCTGCGGCTGCAGCGGGTTTAGCCGGCTGCAGCGGGGGCGGGGACGCAGGGGGGAGCGCGAGTCACTCTCATGCTTCGGGAGGAATCTGGGAAAAGCCTCCCGATCAGCGGGGCAAAGGAAACAGGCGCAATCTGATTCTGATCGATGTGGACACGTTTCGGGCCGACAATCTGGAGTGTTACGGCAGCAAGTTCGTCGAGTGCCCTCGCCTGAACCGCTTCGCCAACGACTGTGTGATCTTTGAGGACGCCTACCCGGAGGCCCTGCCGACCGTTGCAATCCGGCGAAACCTTATGACCGGCCGGCGAATCCTGCCCTTTTACTACTACCAGCAGCTTGACGATCCGGTTCAAATGCCCGGGTGGCATCAGCTCTACTTCGAAGACGTCACACTGGCTGATACCCTGCACGAGTCGGGCTACGCGACCGCGTTCATTGCCGATATCCTCCACTTTACGCGGCCGGGTAGGAATTTTCATCGAGGCTTTCGGTATTTCGACTGGGTACGAGGCCACGCTTTCGACTATTGGGCCACCGTGCCGCATAAACTTCTCGAGGTGACCGATGTCGTACCCAAGGACTTCTTGGAAAAATGGACTGCCTTCTCCAAAGGCAACATCCAATGGCACATCAACCAGTACAAACTCAACATGCGGCGATGGCTTCAGAAAGGCGAGTCACTGATCGAGCTGACTGCCAGGAAGGTCATTGCATGGTTGAAAGAGAACCACCAGGAGACGCCCTTCTTCCTTCACATGGAAGCCTTCGACCCTCACGAGCCCTGGGACCCGCCCAAGCGCTTTCTGGACAAATACCTGCCCAACGCCAAGGGCCCGACCTGGACCACGCCGCCGTATGACGACATTGAGTTGCCCCCGGAAGGCGTCCAGCGACTACGCGCCAACTATTTCGGCGAGACGGAGTGCGTGGATTATTGGTTGGGAGAAATTCTGAAAACAATTGAAGAGCTGGACCTGTTCGACAATTCTGTTGTGGTATTTATGTCCGATCACGGCGCGCTGCTTGGCGAGCAGGGGCAGTTTTGCAAGGGTCCGAAGCGGATACGCAGGCAGGTGACCCATCTGCCGCTGCTGTTCCGACTGCCCGGAAAAGAGAACGCGGGAAAGAGAGTAAAAGGTTTTGTTCAAATCCCGGACTACATGCCCACCATGCTGTCGCTGCTCGGCCTCGAATCTCCCTCTCGGGTGACCGGAAAGGATTTCTGGCCGCTGGTTGGCGGCGAGACGAATCGCGTTAAGGATCATGCGGTGATGGCATACGGCTGGATCGGTGCTGTGCGGACACCGGAATGGAACTTCAGCGCGGTTTGGAACCCACAGGCTTACGCCGCCGAGTCTCAGGAGAAGTACCCACCCCAGCTTTACAGTCGCGAAAAGGACCCGGACGAGCTGACCAACATCGCGGAGAAACACCCTGAGGTCGTGGCCAACCTGAAGAAGAAGCTCGATGAGTACATTGCCTCGGGTGAGGGTCTCACCCGAGGCAGCTTTCATGCACGGGAGGGCGAAGGGACGCCCACTTACTGAGTAGCCTGCATTTCTCATCACCGCTTGTCACGAAGCGGCGGAAGGGCCGGTCTGACAAGGCGCGCGACCGAGGCCCCCGCAGGCGTACTCGTGCAGTACGTCGAGGAGGCCGAAGAAGCGCAACGAATCGGAAGGTAGTCCCCTCCTCCGGAGGGGTGCCGCGAAGCGGCGGGGTGGGTCCGCCGATGCAGTAGAGTGGTGATGAGAAATGCAGGCTAAAGAAAGGAACCAACCAATGAAAATCTCTTTAGATCCCCTTATGCATTCTGATCTCTCAATGAAGGAGATTCCGGGCGTGGCAGCCGAACTCGGATACGAGTACCTAGAGATGTGTGCCCGTGACGAGTTCCTACCGGACTACTTCCCTCCTCGAGCCAACAAGGAGAGCATTCAAGAGTTCAAGAAGGCGCTGCGCGAGGCCAACGTGGAGCTGTGCACCATGCTCGTGACCTATCGCTGGTCCAGCCCGCTCGAAGAGGAGCGCGAGGCAGCCGTCCGCTACTGGAAGAGGGCCATCGAAATTGCTGTCGAGTTGGAGTGCCAGACCGTCAATTCCATCTTCGATCGAGGACCTTCGCCTCAAAGCTGTAATTTTCGAGTAGGTCCTGAAATGGCCGAAGAATGTGAAATCGCCTTCTGGAAATCCATGGAGGAGCTGGTGCCCATCTTTGAGCGCGAGCGCCTGCCCTGCCATATCGAGGCCCATCCGGACGATTTCATCGAAGACAACAACCTGGGCGTGGATGTGATACGCGCCATCGGCTCGCCGTATATGAAGTATCTCTACTGTGCGCCCCATACCTTTCATCTGGGCGATGATATGGCTGAGATGATCCGTTACGCCGCTCCCGTGCTGGCTCATGTCCACGTAGCGGACTCATTCAACCACAAGCTGGGCTGGCGCTATGTCATGAACCCCCCCGGCTGTACCACCCGGATCCATCAGCACCTCAATATGGGAGAAGGAGAAGTCGACTGGGAGGTTTTCTTCAAGACCCTGGCGGAAGTGAACTTCGATGGGATCATGACCAGCCAGGTCTTTGCCTACATGGCTGAAAAAGCGGTTCCCTCCTCCCGCTTCATGCGCGAAAAACTCCAGCATTATGTGGATAAATACTGGAAGAAGGGGAAATGAGGGGCACTTCCACTTCCACCTCCACTTCCACTGCCACAAGTGGTGATGGCAGTGGAGGTGGAAGTGATCTCACACCACCCCGAAAAGCCATCCTGCCAAAAACGGCAGCACCTCGATCTTCAAGGCCTGGAAGCTGAAATAACCAAAGAACGCGCACGACCAGACGACAGCAACAAATCGAATCGGGTTCATGGACAAACTGCGGGAGAGGATCTTGTTGTTCATGTAGAGGAGAATCAGTGAGTAGATGAACATCACGCCCCCGTTCATGGCAGCCGAGGTTTTCAGCAGAAACAGTGGCTGCCGGAAGCTGGGGTCGAACGCGGCGTAGAGCAGGATCCCCGCTCCAATCAGAATCTCGCCCCACAAAAACAGGTAGTAGAGCTTGCTGGCTGACCAGGAGGCATTTTCACGCACGAGGTTCACTTTGACGATATCGGCCGAGATGCGGGCCGTCACATCCAGTATCCCAAGCTCCGTGGTGAGCAGGATGGCAATGCCCATGATCATAAAAAGAAGCCTGACACCGCCCCCAAGCGTTGGAGAGATTCCCTGCAGGACATCCGCCTCTCCCCACACAAAGTCCATACCTTTCCCGAAACGCTCCATTCCCGGCTCGAGCTGTCCGGCAGGGTCGTAGAAGAGGGAGTAGGAGATCAACGAGAGCAGCACCAGGCAAATGGTGCAGGTGAGGAAGAAGGTGAAGAAGTGCTCAATATTGGCGGCCCGCCACCATTGTCTCCAGCGCGTCATGTTCTCTTGTGTGGGGGGGAAGTGGTAGCCGATCTGGCTGATCGCTTCTTCCCTGCCGGTGATGGGGCTGGTAATGCGGCCGATGTATTTCCCCATCCCGTAACCTTTATCCTTGATGAAGTTGCTTTGACCGAGGTTGGTCGTGCCTCCGGCCCCGGCAAAAGCCAAGGCCCCGAGCAGTGTGATGATCCCGAGCTCCTGGGCCTGGTCTGCCGAAGGCATGCCACCGATATTGAGGCATCCTTCCAGCATCGCTCCGACCGCATCAGGTCGAATCACCAGAATGCTCAGCATGAGGACCAGTGCGAAAATCAGACCCACCAGCCACGTTTGGATCTTTTCCACCGTCTTGTAGACCACCGGCCCCAAGGTGAGAATGATCCCAACCAGAAACAGTCCACCGATTCCGAGGTGGGGGACATAGCGCGCCGCTGCAGCGTACCCCTGCTCGGCAGCGGCCTCCCCGGGCGGAAACAAGATCCAGCTGAGCAACGTACCCGCTCCCGTCGCCCAGCCCGGCCAGACCCAGGGCACGACATTCAAAATGAGCATGATCCAGGCCCAGTGTTTGCTCAGCCGGCAGAATCCGGTGACGGCACTCTCTCCGGTGACCAGCGTCCAGCGCTCGATTTCCATGTTCACAAAGAACTGGGTAATCACCCCCAGCATGCAGGCCCAAAAGAAGACAAAGCCGGTCTTGTAAGTAATATAGGGCCAGAGGATGAATTCACCGGAGCCGAGCGCGAGTCCGGCCAGGACGATGCTGGGTCCGACCATCCTGGTCCATGGAATCGCTTCAGGCAAATCGCGATAGCGAAGGGGCGGAAGCGTTTTGTGAGGGATGACCGAATCGGGAACCGCTTCTTCGGTCACTGGAACGCGATCAGAAATCATCACGATTAGGGCCTAGGAGCCTGTCCGAGTAATCCGAATATCGACGGGGTGATTGTCTACGATAGTAGGCGATATGGGCAAGAAATTTCGAGAATGGAACGTAGAGCAGAGGTGGCTTTTACCGGCGTCGATTTTGGATTTCGTGGCGGAAGGACACCTGGCGCATTTCGTCCGGGATACGGTGAGAGGATCGCTGGATTTAAGTGAGATCCTGGGGGAATACGAAGAAGAGCGAGGCTACCCGCCTTATCATCCGGTGATGATGACAGCGTTGTTGCTGTATGGGTACTGCCGGGGAGTGTATTCGTCGCGCAAGCTGGCGAAAGGTTGCGAAGAGCGAGTGGACTTCATGGCAGTAACGGGGATGCAGAAGCCGGACTTTCGAACCATAAGTGATTTTCGCAAGCGGCACCTGAAGGCGTTATCGGCACTTTTCGGACAAGTGCTGGGATTGTGTCAGAAGGCGGGTTTGGTGAAGCTGGGGCATGTGGCCTTGGATGGGACGAAAGTGCGAGCCAATGCCAGTAAGCACAAGGCGATGAGCTATCGGCGGATGAAAGCAGCGGAGATCGATTATCAAGCGGTGGTGGAGGAGTGGTTTCGAGAGGCAGAGGCGATTGATGCAGCTGAGGATGAGGAGTATGGAGCGGATCGACGAGGGGATGAATTGCCGGAGTGGGTCAAGGATAAAAAGAAGCGGTTGGAGAAGATCCGAGAAGCGAAGGCAGCGTTAGAAGCAGAAGCTCGAGAGAAGGCAGTGGCTGAGGAGAAGAAAGAATGCAAACCCAAGTATCGAGGAGGTCGTAAAAGGAGGTATCCAAGAGGAGTGCCGAGAGCGCAGGCGCAGCAGAATTTTACCGACCCGGAGAGTCGGATTATGAAGACATCGGAAGGTTTTCAGCAGTGCTATAACGCACAAGCTGTTGTGGATGCCGACAGCCAAGTGATCGTGGCCCAAGGGCTGACGAATGCGGCCACGGATCGTCACCAACTCATCCCTCTGGTGGATGAAATACGACGCCAAACGGGCCGAGATCCCATGGAGATCTCAGCCGACACCGATTACTGCTGGGAAGAGCCTTTGGCAGAGTTGCAAAGGCGAAAGATTCGAGGATATGTTGCCACGGGCAAGGTCAAACACAGTGAAACGGCTCTCCAGCCGCGCATGAAGATCCGGAAGAACGCTGCCTTAGAACAGATGCGTCAAAGATTGAAGCGAGCCGGGCGTCGCAGTCGCTACCGGTTACGCAAGCAGACGGTCGAGCCGGTCTTTGGCCAAATCAAATCCGCCCGGGGTTTCCGCCAATTTCTGCTGCGCAGCCTGGAAAAGGTGCAAACCGAGTGGAGTATGCTCTGCACCGCTCACAATCTCTTGAAGTTGGCAACGGCAAACCGCTAAGAGTTGCCCGGGGTGAGTTCAGGCTCAGACACAAGGAGTCGGAAGTAGGAGCGTTAATCGCTAATAACCCGAAAACCGTTACTCGGACAGGCTCCTAGCCTGCATTTCTCATCACCCCTCTACTGCATCGGCGTCGCCTTCACCTGAGCGAAGTGAAGAAACCATCCGTCCTGACTGCGTTGCGCTCATTCGGCCTCCTCGACGTACTGCACGAGTACGCCTCCGGGGGCCTCGGTCGCGCGCCTTGTCAGGCCGGCCCTTCCGCCGCTTGACACGAGTGTCTTCGTGACGAGCGGTGATGAGAAATGCAGGTTAGCCGCTGCCACTTCAACTGCCCTGCTCACAATCAGTGTTTTTTCTCTATAATTCAAACCGACACCAGCTGTCAAACGGGCTCAATGTCCCGGCGAAGGCGGCAGTTGATCCAGGGTCGGAGGCTTGATAGGCTCGTTCAGGGAGTCCGGTGGAAAGAGGGATCCGACCTCGACATGAGGAATGTCGGATAAAAATGAAGAGAAAGATTCATTTAATCGCTTATGTGCTTGCATTATGTGCAGTGATATGTGCTTGTAGCTCCGATTCTCCTCCCGAGAGTGAAAAACAAGGTCGTAATGACCGGATCATGCAATCTGGTAGTAAGGACTCTCTAGAAGACGGCACCCAGGAAATGATCCAACTTCTGGAACACGTTGTACAGAGAGCCACACCCAAAACAAATCCTTACCTAAACAGTCAAAGGGCTGATTATTTCCGAAATGTTCTTCAATCAGCCCAACCCAATCGAAAAGCAGAATTAAGATTCTCAGTCGCTACAGAATTGCTGCATGCCGGCAAGACCGAAGAAGCCATTAAAGAATATGAAATGACGCTGCAGATGGCGAGTAAGCACAAAGATAAGACTGACATCAGGTTTCTAAGAGACATCAAGAAGCAATTGGCCGTTTCTTATATGCGGCTCGGTGAACAGGAAAACTGTATCCTGAATCATTCTGCGGAATCTTGTATCGTGCCGATCAGTAAAGAAGGAGTGCATCAGATTGAGCGCGGCTCTCGTGCCGCCATCAAGATCTATCTCGAACTGTTGGATCAGTTCCCGGACGATTTGGATTCCGGGTGGCTTTTGAATGTAGCTTATATGACTTTAGGTGAATACCCCCACAAAGTACCTCGAAAATGGCTCATACCTCCAGAAGTTTTCAAATCGGACTATAGACTGAAACGATTCTCTGATGTCGCACCCAATTTAGGACTGGATGTTACCGGGCTGCTCGGTGGAAGCGTCATGGAAGATTTTGACAGAGATGGCTATCTGGACATTATGGCTTCCTCCTGGGGATTGAAAGACCAGCTTCGCTGCTTCCGCAATAATGGTGATGGCACCTTTTCGGATTTCACCTTGCAAGCGGGGCTCAAAGGCATCGTAAGTGGAATCAACCTGGTTCATGCAGACTACAACAATGATGGTTACCCGGATGTGTTTGTGTTGAGAGGGGCATGGTTCTATAGGTATGGTGACCATCCCAATTCCCTCTTGCGAAACAATGGGGATGGCACATTTACAGATGTAACCAGAGCGGCAGGAGTCCTTTCCTTTCATCCTACACAAACGGCTGCATGGGCTGATTTCAACAATGACGGTTGGTTGGATTTGTTTGTTGGCAATGAATCTACACAAGAGGGAGGAGCCCATGCGAGCGAACTATTTCAGAACATCGGAGGCACTTTTATCAATGTGGCTCAGGAGGTTGGGGTAGCTGTCCATGCATATGTAAAGGGAACCGCCTGGGGCGATTATGATAATGATGGCTTATCAGACCTTTATATATCCTGTTTGCAGGGACCTAACTATTTCTTCAAAAACAATGGCGCTGATCATGACGGCAAGTGGAGTTTCACAAATGTAGCCGAGCAAGCTGGTGTGGAAGAACCCGTTCATAGCCTTCCCACCTGGTTCTTTGACTATGATAATGACGGCTGGCTGGACATTTTTGTGTCAGGATATGATTTTGACCGGCTCGGTCTCTTTGCAGCATATGCTGCTGCCGAGTATTTGCAAATGAAACAGCAAGTGGAAACACCACGGCTCTACAGAAACAATGGGGACGGAACTTTTACGAATGTCACCAAAAAAGCGGGTCTGGATAAACCATTGTTTACTATGGGCTGTAATTTCGGAGACCTGGATAATGACGGCTATCTTGATTTTTACCTGGGAACGGGCGAACCCGACCTTCGCTCCATTATTCCTAACCGCATGTTCAGGAACGCCGGGGGTAAAACCTTTCAGGATGTCACCACCTCAGGCGGATTTGGGCATCTGCAGAAAGGGCATGGAGTTGCTTTTGGCGATCTGGATAATGACGGAGATCAGGATATATACGCTGTAATGGGTGGTTCCTATGAAGGCGATGTCTTTCAAAACGTCCTGTTTGAAAACCCCGGGACGAGCAACCACTGGATTACCCTATTCCTTGAAGGAGTGAAATCCAATAAATATGCAATTGGAACGCGGATCAAGGTAACCGTTCAAACCTCAAAGGGCAAAAGAGACATTTATGCGACTGTATCTACAGGAGGAAGCTTCGGTTCCTCTTCTTTACGGCAGGAGATAGGACTTGGCAATGCCCATGCCATCGAGCGAATTGAAATCACATGGCCCAAGACGGGTAAAAAGCAAATCTTCAGGAACGTAAAAATGGACCAGCCAGTCAAGATTGTTGAAGGTAGATCTGAAATGATGCCGCATCCTCTAGCTGCTTTAGAATTAGCCAAAGAAAACCAGTCTGATCATACCCGTCATCACAAAAACTAAAATGGGTGTTGCGTCCATTGGACAGCGAAAAGCCCGGAGGAGACCCGGCGGCGATACGCTCCCGTGCGGCGACTTTTTGGAGAAGGGCACACGGCTGTGCGCCCCTACTGAGGAACCACTCAGTCGCTGCTTGGATAGAACTGGAGAGACCCCAGTCTTCTCCCATGCGGTATATAGAGAGGAACAGAGATGAAAGTCACCGATCTTAAGACCACCCTGCTCTCGATACCTCACAAAGAACCTGAATACGTTTCAACCGGAATACGCAGAGGCGTAACTGAACTCCTGATCGAGATCGAGACGGACGAAGGAATCACGGGACTGGGAGAGTGTATCTGCCGCCCCAATGCCGAGGTCATCGAAGCCGCCGTGCTCTCCGCCCAACCGTACCTGATCGGCAAGGACCCTCGAAATATCAATGCCATCGTGAGTAACTTCAAATACCTCGGGAATTGGAACTTCTTTGAGCGGATCGGAAATGTGGTGCTGGGGGGCGTTGAAACTGCACTCTGGGACATCCTCGGAAAATTCGCCAGACTGCCGCTCTATTCCCTACTGGGGGGACTCCTGAGAGAGCGGATACCCATATTCTACTACTTGCCTCGTCTTGGCCTCGATGAGATGGCGCTCAGGGCCAGGAAAGCCGTCGAGGAAGGGTACAAAACCGTCTTTTTTAAGGTAGGGCATGACATCCACGGTGATATCGAAGCGGTAGAAGCGGTTCGGGATGCAGTGGGAAAGCGGATCAACATTCGAATCGACGCCAACGAAGCCTGGACCCCGGGAACCGCCATCCGAGTGATCAAACAAATGGAACAGTACGATATCGAATGGGTGAAAGAACCGGTCATGATGAAGGATTTAAGCGCGCTGGCCCATGTCCGGCGCGCGGTGAAGACCCCCATTGCGGCCAACCAGTCTTCATGGACACTTTACGATGTCAAGGATGTCCTGCATCAGGGTGCGGCGGATGTTCTGGTCATCGATCAGTGGCAGGTTGGAGGGCTTTCGGCCTACAAGAAGTCCGCGGCCTTGGCGGAAGCCTACGGCATCGGAATGAATCATCACTCCTGGGGTGAGACGAGCGTCGGTCATTTTGCTGCCTTCCACGTGGTCGCCTCCAGTCCGAACTTCCTGTATGCGAATCAGAGCTACCTCGGAATGCGCGAGGAGGACATCATCAAAGGAGGGCTCCCCGAAATTGAAGAGGGCTGTGTGCGAGTACCCCATGGTCCCGGTATCGGCGTCGAACTCGATCCCGACCGGGTCAATCAGGCGGCTGAGCGATACCAGAAAGAGGGCGCATACTTGGCTCGTGAGGCGCACCAGGAATTGGAAGTAACGTTTGTACCTATGGTATAGAACCCAGCAACAAGGAGCTCAGCCTTATGGAAAAGAAGGCCGATGCGGTAATCATCGGTGGTGGAATCATGGGGTCCAGTGTCGCTCATTTTTTGGCTAAGAAGAAGTTTGGCAAGGTGGTACTGCTGGAAAAGCGGTCGCTGGCCGCGGTGAGCACCGGAGCTTCAGCGGCAAATGTTCGCACCTATTATTCCAACCCCGTGACCATGAAACTTGCCCGCCGTGCCCTTGAAATGTTTGAAAACGCTCAGGAGGAGTTAGGCGGCGATTGTGGCTTTCGCCAGGTTGGCTTTGTGCTTTTACTCGATGAAAGATGGGAACACACCGGCAAGGAGATTCTCGAAATGGAGCGGAGGCATGGCGTAGAGGTGAAGGAGGTTTCGTTGGAAGGTATCAAAGAAATCGCGCCACAGCTTAATCTGGACGGGATCATCAGAGGCATCTTCGAGCCCCGCTCAGGCTACACGGATCCTGTCAGAACGACGGAAAACCTGGTGAACCGGGCAAAGGAGTGGGGCCTGGTGACCTACTTAGGTGTTGGCGCCACGGGAATCACTTTTCAGAACGGCCGGGTCACCTCCGTGCAGACAGAACAAGGACCCGTCGAGACGACGGTGGTGGTGAATGCAGCAGGGCCCTGGGGCCGTCAGGTAGGGCAGTGGGTGGGTCTGAATTATTCCATTCGTTGGAGTCGGGAGGTGGAGCTGGTGGTTCGCCAGCCCACCGATTTCGGACCACTCCCGGTCGTTTCGGATCCACATTTAGGTTTCTATTTTCGGCCCCATGCGGGCGGCACAGTGCTGGCAGGGCTTGGCTATCCTAAGGAGATCGAACCGCTGGATATCGATGATTACGACCACGATCTGGATCCCAAAACTCGTCAACGCATAGAAAGGAAACTCTTCCAACGAGTCCCGGCCCTGCAATCCGCACAATATCATCACGGCTATGCGTCCATATACACGATCAGCGATGACTGGCACCCGGTGGTGGGAGCGGAACCGGATCTTGAAGGATACTACGCGTTTTTTGCGGGCAGCGGACACAGCTTTAAACTGGGTCCACCCATCGGGGAGGCACTGGCCGCCGTCATTGCAGGCGAGACGCCCAAAATCGACATCCACGAGCTTCGACCTACCCGTCTCATTGAAGGAGAACCCCTTTCCTCGGCATGGGGCGGAGGGAATCGCGCCTGACGTACCGCCTCAGAAGAAATAAGGGGACAGTCTACTTATTTCCCTTTTTGATGAGGGAGGGTGTGTGGGTCGAGAAAAAAAGGGAAATGAGTAGACTGTCCCCTTATTTCCAAGTGTCCGAACAGGCCCCAATCGACTAAAATGGGCTCGGCTTTCACTGCCCAAAAAAGTAAGGAGGAAATGTCCATGACGTTTCAGCACTCCAAGGTCGTTGCTGTTTGTCTCGCGCTTGCCATTTTCGGCGTGTCCGGAGTTCCCCTCGAGGCTCAAGCCCCGCAAAGTAGGGGAGCAGCCATCAAGCCGCCCTGGGAACATGCAGACAAGAGTTTGCCCAAGATCCCCCTTCCGCGGTTCGAAGGGGAAAGGTATCAGGCCGAGGTTCCCGATACACTGGACCTCTCTGAGCGGGCGGATCTGGCCATCCATGGCATCACCAAAATGCTCGATCCGGAAACGGACTACCTTATGTTTGATCATGCCTGGTTCAACAGAAAACCGCCGGTAATGACCATCTCCTGGCCGGAGGAGATTCTCTCCTGCGGGAACAAGCATCTGGAGTCACTGCCCCTGCTGCGCCTCATGAGCGGCAGTACCTTCAACATCGAAGTGGACCAGCAGTTCATGCAAAGCCAGCTGGGGATGACGGCCACGGATGGCTGCATGTATCTGCCCATCGCCAAGCACAACCTCAACACCAGATTCGGGCCGGTGTTTTCCGAGCCCTACGCCAGTGTGGAGGGAGAGGGACGCAACATTCTGGCCCTGGCGATGTGGTATCAGCACGACAAGAATCCCCTCTGGAAGACGCTGATCGAGAAAAAGATCAAGCGGCTGGCCCAGATCGCCATCGAGGAGGACGACTACGCCTACCTTGCAAACCGTTCCTATGAAGATCCCGTGTACGGTGCGGGCAGTGAAGTTTATTTTACTCAAAAGCACACAGGTCCCGCCCAGGATGCTTCGATCAGGAAATTTCGATTCGAGAGCCTTTACTCTGTCCACCACACCAATTTTCTGCTCTCCCGAAGCTTGAGCGTGGTCTACCGCGTCACAGGTCACGAACCGGCTCTGGACCTGGCAGGAAAAATCGTCCGAGACGTTCTGATAGAACCTCGTAAGGGCTTTGACGACGATGGCCGGTGGCGGGTTTTCCATTTCCATACCATGACGGCCTCGCTGCTTGCCCTGCTGGAATACGCCATGATCACCCAGGATGCAGAACTCATGGAGCTGGTCCGGAAGGGCTATGAGTATGGAAAGGTGGTGGGTGATTCCGTCCTCGGCTTTTTTCCGGAATACGTGCCGGGATCAGAGCAGTATCTGAAACGCAGCGTCAACACCAGCGAGACCTGCGAGGTGGCGGACATGCTCGGCCTGGCCCTCAAGCTCACACAGGCGGGTGTGGGAGAGTACTGGGAGGACGCTGACCGCTGGGTGCGCAACCAGTTTGTGGAGAACCAGCTGACCTCGGTCGATTGGGCAAAGGATCTGAAACCGGAATCGTTTGATCAACATTGGAGCGAGTTGCAGGAAAAGCCAGTCCAGGCGTGGGAGACGACCGAAGTCGAGAGGGCCATCGGATCCTTCGCCGGCTACGCGCTTCCCAACGACTGGGGACCGGGGAGCATGCACATGTGCTGCTCGGGCAATGCGGGCAGAACGCTCTACTGGATCTGGGACAGCATCCTGACCCGGAGGGACGGCAAGGTGAAGGTGAACCTGCTCTTGAACCGCGCCTCTCCCTGGCTGGATGTGGACAGCTACCTCCCCTATGAGGGAAAGGTGGCGCTGAAGATCAAGGAAGCGCGAGAGGTGGCTCTGCGCATTCCAGAGTGGACCGATCGCAACCAGGTCCGCTGCCAGGTGAACGGTGAAAAGAAAGAGACGGTCTGGTCGGGAAACTATGTGGAGTTCGAAGGCCTGAAAAAAGGCGACACCGTGACGGTCCAGTTTCCCGTGAGAGAAAAAACCGTCTTTCGGGTCATCGAGAACACTCCCTACAGGCTCATCCTCAAGGGGAACACCGTAGTGGATATTGACCCCAAAGGAAAGATCAACCCCATCTACCAGAGGGACCATTACAGGAAGGACCGGGCACCCACGAAGGAAGTGACCCGATTCGTGTCAGGGAAATCGCTGATCTGGTGATGGGACTGCCACTTCCACTGCCACTCCCCCTCCCGTAGTAGTGAAGTGGAGGTGGAGGTGGAAGTAGTTGCAGTAAGGAGAAACGGATGAAGCAATTGAGAAAAGGGTGCATTCTCCTGGCTATGAGTCTCAACGCTCTTACCACGGTTCAACCCGGTCCCGGTTCATACCGAGTGGTTCACGGATGGCCGTCCCTGCCCGAGGGATTTGCCTTTGGACAGGTCCCTGGAGTAGACGTTGACTCTCACAATCATGTCTTCGTTTTCCATCGCGGCGAGCAGCCGGTCATCTGTCTCGATGGAAATACCGGGAAGATCATCGCGTCCTGGGGAGAGGGTCTCTTTCGAACGCCACACGGCCTGGAAGTTGATCAGCAGGACAATGTTTGGGTCACCGATACCCAGCGTCATCAGGTTTTCAAGTTCAGTCACGATGGCAAACTGATCATGACGTTGGGAACCGAAGGTGTTCCCGGCCTGGACAAGAATCACTTCAATGCTCCTACCGATATCGCCGTCACTCCTGGCGGGGAATGTTACGTTACCGATGGGTATGGGAACAACCGGGTAGCCAAATTCTCTGCTGAGGGGAAATTTCTCCTGGAGTGGGGGCAAAAAGGAAAAGCGGAGGGGGAATTCAACCTGCCTCACGGCATCGCACTGGACAGAGAAGGGCGCGTCTACATCGCCGACCGCTCCAATCTGCGCATCCAGGTCTTCGAAGGTGATGGTACCTTTCTTCAGCAATGGAAATCCTCCCAACTGGGACGTCCCTGGGGTGTTGCCGTCGGCTCAGATGGCGTCTATGTTGTCGACGGAGGGGACTTCAAACGTAATCCTCCCGACCGTGGGAGGGTCGTCAAGCTGGATTTGAGCGGAGATATCTTGGCGGTGTGGGGCTCCTACGGGAGATATGATGGTCAGTTCCATTGGGCCCATGATGTCGATGTCGGTTTGAATGGACACGTCTACGTCACAGACATTCAGGGAAGGCGCGTTCAGAAATTCGTGCCCGAATAGAATTTATGCAGAATCCAGCTTGAGAATAGCGCGGTAGTCGCGAACCAGCCTGGAAGCGCCCTCCAGGATCAGCTGCAGCTCATCGACCGTCTCGAAGAAGAGAGCGCCTCGCTGCCCGACGCCGTTGTCCCGAATGGAATTTCATGTTTTCTGCAAATTCCCAAAATCTCCTCCATCGGTCCAGACACATCGGGGTGATCATATCCACCTGGATGTCCCATCTCAACGGAAAAATCGCCGGGTCCAACGTAGACCATGTCGACCCCGGGAGTGCTGATGATCTCTTCCGCATTCTGGTATCCGACCTTGGTTTCGATATGGACCACCAGAGTGGCTTCAGCGTCTTGCTCCTTCATCCAGCTCTTCCAATCCGTCGGCTGGGCGTAGTCGCTGCTGCCATAACCGGGCGCGATGGCCCGCGTGCCGAGGGGCGGAAACTTGATGTAGCCTCTCAGAGTCTCCACCTCGGATCGTGATTCGGTTCTGGGAAGCTGAATCCCTACAATGCCGCATTCCAGAAGCTTTGCCACCTCCGCGCGCTCCAGCTGCGGCGTCTTGGCAATCACCGGCAGCCCACTGTCCCGGGCACAGAGCACGGTATCGACCAACCGAGCCGGATCGAGGAAACCATGCTCGTACTCGATGTAGAGAAAATCGAAGCCAGCCTGACGATAGAGCTTTACCAGAGAAGGCCGTAGAAACTCCGCCAACATTCCCCCCAGCAGCACCTCTCCAGAGCGGAATCGAGCCTTCAGATGCCGACCCGGTCCCCCCTCCGGGTATAAAGATCCAGCGCTGGAATGTGCCCCGGTACCACCCTGTTTCGCCATAGCATTTCCCTCCATATCATCCATCCGCCCATGAGCCGGGATCCAGCCCCAAGGCCTGCGCCTCCTTGCAGATGAGCGCCCAGGTAGTCTCTTCCACTTCGATTCCCTCCACCCGTCGTCTCTCTTCTCTTTGTAATTCCGGCTCTCCTGGAAGCAGAATCTCCTTGTATCCGGGCTGCAGGCGACTGGACTTCAAGTGCCTGACCAAGGACTCAATCTCCTCATAGTAGGTCTCCAGGTCGACAAAGTGCTCGATGCTGTAGACGGTAATGAGCACGCCGTTGCTCACGAAGGAGTCCTCTCCGGCCGCACATCCCTGGCCACTGAGCGCCCCTCCCAGCACTTCCACAAAGACGCCCAACCCGTATCCCTTGTGAGCCGCCACACCTCCCAAGGGAAGGATTGCACCGGGCGGGTCTGCCTTGACATCTGCCGGCTCCCTGCTGGGATTCCCGTCGCGATCGATGATCCACCCTTCCGGGACCTTCTCCTGACGGTTTTCGGCGACCCGAAGCTTGCCCTCGGCCACCACCGAAGTCGCCATATCCAAGAGGATCGGCTCCGCATCCCGGCGGGGAGCGGCGAAGGCGATGGGGTTGGTAGCGAGTCGACCGTCGATCCCTCCAAAGGGCGCGACCTGGGCTCCGTAACGCCCTGCGTTCACAAAAATGTGGCCAATCATTCCCGCGCGCGCCGCCATCAGAGGATAGGCGCCCAGTCGGCCGATGTGACTGGTGTTGCGCAGGGTCACGGCAGCAAGGCCCTGTTGCCGCGCCATTTCAATGGCCAGCTTTGAAGCGAAAATCGCTCCCACCTGCCCCAGGGCACCCTCTGCGTCCACGACGGCCGTACAGGCAGTCTGCCGCACCACCTTCGGCGTGGCGGCAGGACGAAAGTGCCCCTTCCGAATTCCGTTCAGGTATTGGAGGAAACGGATGACTCCATGAGAATCATGGCCATAAAGGTTGGAGTCAACCAGGTGGTCGACTACATCTCGGGCTTCTTCTCGGGTGCAACCGGCTGCTTCGAAGTACTGGCAGCCGATCCGTCGAAGAGCATCGGGTCGAAATCGTGGCACTGCTACTCCTGCTTCAGAAATCGCAGTTCGGCGCAGCTGATACTAGCAAAGGGTGGATCGTTCATCAAGCTGTCGGGTAAGACTCATCGCGGTGTCCCGATGCCTTTTGTGTCCTGGTGGGCGTATTTCCTTGCCGGAAAATTAGAGTGGGCGATAGAATCAATATTTCGGGTTCCAAGTTCCAGGTTCCAGGTTCGCTCCTACCTTGTCCAATGTAGGAAGGTGGGAGCCACCTCAGCGCGGCGAATGAGGGCAACGCACCCTTGGAACTGGGAACTCGGAACAGGATGGATGTAGAAATCCAGAAGAACCATGTCTGAGCGTGACATCGTCGAAAGGCTGGCCCAATATTCCGCGGCGACACTTTTCGAGGTAGGGGACGAGGTGTCGGCGCTGGCTCCCGGTATTGCACCCCTTTATCGCCCCATTCGCCTCTCGGGACCGGCCTATACGGTCCTCGCCGACCCCGGCGATAATCGGGTGGTCCATCTGGCTCTGGCGAAAGCCCCGCCGGACTCGGTCCTGGTAGTCGCCTCCGGAATGGAAGTGGAAAAGGCCTTCTGGGGAGAGATCATGACGGAGGCCGCTCTGGCGCGCGGCCTGCGCGGGTTGGTGACGGATGGAGCCGTACGCGACACCGAGGCCATTCGAAACCGCTCCTTTCCGGTCTTTTGCGCCGGCACTGCGATCCCGGGTACAGCCAAAACCTTGCCCGGCAGACTCAATGAACCCGTCGTTTTGACACAAGTCCTCATTCGGCCGGGTGATCTTATAGTGGGCGATGACGACGGGGTGGCAGTGGTTGATAAGGAAAAGGCTCTGCAAGTACTGGAAAAAGCCCAGGCCCGCGTTGAGAAGGAAACGACCTACCTGGAGCGATTGCGTCGCGGCGAGCTTACCGTGGATTTGCTCCAGTTGCGTAAAGAAGGGACTTGAATCCTTTCGGCTATCCTCAACAATCGGTGAACAAGGGAAAGGAATCCATCATGCGCAATGCGATCAACTTGTTTGATTACTGTGCTGATTGGGCCTTGAAAGAAAACTTCCTCACCCCCAGATCCACTCCCGGTTACCTGACCCGGGAGGATGTCATTGCCTTCTTCGGCACACTGGGAGTCGATGGAGTGGAACTCAAGGACGAGTATTGGGGAACTGCCTCAGCTGCGCATGTGAAACAGCTCACCTCCGACGCCGGTTTGCCGATCTTCACCTACTGGTCTGCGAGGGATCTCGCCCTGCCTCCTGACCAGCAGCAGGCCGTTGTCAACGACGTTCGCGCGCTGCTAAAGAAAACCGTGGAAATGGGCTCCAAAATTGGCTCTATCGTCCCGGCGCTGGCGAAACAGGGTATACCGCTCAGCGAGCAGCGTTCCTGGCTTGTGGAGGGGCTTCGCCAGTGCGCTGAGTACGGTGGGTCGATTGGACTCACGCTCACCTGTGAGAACTGCGACTGGGACCCCATTCGTCCGCTCATGGGTCGAGCCTCACAGTGCCGCGAGATCTGCGAAGCAGTCGACTCCCCCTACTTTCGGTTGGTTTACGATGTCGGTGCGCCGCTCTCCGTTGGAGAGGACCCTCTGGCAACACTGCAAGAGATGATGCCCTACGCGGTCAACGTCCATCTTAAGAACTTTCGCCGCCTGGGTGAGAATGAGAAGGTAGAACGCTATATGGAGGCAAACGATGGCCAGCGCTACACAGGCACCCTTCTGGACGAGGGCGTCGTGGACATTCCAGCAGTCGTCTCAGAGCTTCATCGTTCCGGGTACGAGGGATGCTTCCTGATCGAGTATCAGGGGGAAGACGACCCTCGTTTGGCACTGCGGCACAATCTCGACTATCTCAAGGAGCTCCTGGAGAGTTTCGAATAGTATCCGTGTCGCATGGTCGCGCGCGCCGACAACGTCCTGTCCACAACGGAGTATAGAGGTGCCTCACTCAATCACATTGTTTGACTACAATGCAGACTGGGCTCTGAAGGAAAACTTCCTCGATCCCCGATCCATACCCGGCTACCTGACCCGCGAGGAAGTACTGGCCTTTTTCGGAGCATTGGGAGTGGCGGGGGCGGAACTCAGCGACGACTATTGGGCCGATTGCTCCGCGGCTCAACTGAAGCAACTTGCTTCTGACGCAGGCATCGCCATATTCAGCTACCTTTTCAACACCGATCTCGCCGTGCCTTCCGACCAGCGTCGAGCCGTGATTGACCGCGTTCGCTCCATGCTGGATCGGACCGCGGAGATGGGCGCCGGGTTTGCTTTTGTTCTCCCGCTGCTCACAAAACAGGGTATCCCGCTTGAGGAACAACGCGCTTGGCTTGTAGAGGGACTTCGCGAGTCTGCTGAGCATGCCGGATCAGTCGGGGTCACCATTATCTTCGAGAATTGCGACTGGCTGCCCATTCGTCCCCTGATGGGCCGAGGGCGAGACTGCGTTGAGATCTGCAAAGCGGTCGATTCTCCACACTTTCGGCTGATATGTGATGTGGGCGCACCGATTTTCGTCGAGGAGGATTCACTGGCTACACTGCACGAGATGATTCCCTACGCTGCCCACGTCCATCTCAAGAATTTCCGCCCCCTGGGCTCGGACGAAAAAGTGCAGCGCTACATCGAGGCAGATGGAGGTCGGCGCTACTACGGAACCGTTCTGGATGCCGGCATCATGGACATCAAAAAGATCGTGTCGGAACTTCATCGCCTGGGCTACGAACAATCCCTGTTAATCGAATACCAGGGAGAGGACGACCCCCGGCCGGCGCTCGAGCACAATCTCGAGTACCTGAAAGGGCTCCTCATTTAGAGGTTGATGTAAAGGTGATGCACTTAGTACTCCCTTTCATAAATACGATGACGTATGTTGGGAGCGCGAGGGAGACCAGATCGAGGCGCGACGACGAGTCGATGTCGAGACATCGGCGAGGAGGAGCAACAAAGAGATGGTCCCGTCCCGCCCCAACCCTTTGGGCGGATGGGGGTTGCGGGCGACCTCTTTGTCGTTCGTCGTCGACGATGCCACTGCATCGCCTCCTCCTCTCTTCGCGACCTCTCCTCGCAAGCCCCATCCGCATACGTTACCGTATTTATGAAAGGGAAGTCTGTAGGGGCGCACGGCCGTGCGCCCTTCCCCAAAAGGTCGCCACACAGGAGCGTATCGCCGCCGTCCGGGCGGCTGGGCTGGAAGCCGGCGTTACTAAATTGGAGTAGAGACTATGACCAACCCGATCACCTTATTTGACTACAATACGGACTGGGTCCTGAAGGAGTATTCCATCGAGCCCGGATCCGGTCCCGGCTACCTGACCCGCGAGGAGGTGCTTGCCTTCTATGGAACACAGCCCGTGGACGGAATGGAAATCCGACACGACTATTGGCGGGATTGTTCGCCGGCACATCTGAAGCAGCTTGCTTCAGACGCCGGCTCCCCCATATTCAGCTACCTGTTCGATACGGACCTCGCTGTGCCCCCGGATATGCGACCGGCGGTCGTCGACCGGGTTCGCTTCCTGCTGGATCGAACGGCGGAAATGGGCGCCCAATATGCTTTCGTCCTCCCGGTGATGGCCAAGCAGGGCCTACCACTTGATGACCAGCGTGGGTGGCTTGCCGATGGGCTCCGCGAGTGCGCGGAGTATGGCGGGTCAATCGGAGTGATGATGATCTGTGAGAACTGTGATTGGGCGCCCATTCGTCCACTTATGGGGAAAGCGGCAGATTGCCGCGACCTCTGCGTCACAGTCGACTCCCCACATTTTCGGCTGATTGCTGATGTCGGTGCACCCCTCTTCGTGGAGGAGGACTCACTGGAAGCGCTGCGTACCATGCTCCCCTATGCCGCTCATGTTCACCTGAAAAACTTTCGCGCGGTGGCCTCGGATGAAAAGGTGCAGCGGGTCATTCAGGCCAACAGTGGCCAGCGCTACACAGGGACGCTCCTGGACGCCGGGATCGTGGACATCAAGGCAGTGGTGGCCGAACTTCGCAGTTTCGGGTATGAGGGCGCGCTGATGGTCGAGTATCAGGGAGAGGACGATCCGCGTCCGGCACTCGAGCACAACATCAAGTACCTGAAAGGCTTGCTGGGCTGACCTGCATTTCTCATCACTGCTCGTCGCGAGACACTCGTGTCGAGACACTCGTGCCGTAGCGCTTCTCTCAAGTTCCAGGTTCCAGGTCCCAAGTTGCAACTCCAGGCAAGGGCTTTTCGTTTCTGAAAAAAACTCTCGACTTTTCCGGCCTCAGGATCCGTGTCATCCAGGCTCGCTCTAACAGAGCACGCACCCAACAACGGGAACCTAGAACCTGGAACGGGGTTGGCGAATTAAGCTTCAGGACAATACGCCACCTTTCAGACCGGCTGATCACCTCCAGTCAGGCAAGAGTGGATACCATTTCCTCGAACCTCACTCTGTTCAACCGTACGGTCTCCATGGGAGTGCTCTTACCCATTGGATAGTGAGCCTCAATGACATACCATCCGTCATAACCAATCTTGTTGAGATGGTTCAAGATGGGTCGATAATCAACGGTTCCCTCTCCCAGGTCCACAAAGGTCTCCTCAAATACAATCGGTTTTCCCGGGGGTGGAGGTACGTAGTCGGTAACGTGCACCATTCCAATGTTGTCCTTAAAGTCCTCGATCACGTCAATGACGTTGACTGGAGCACCCACCATGTGTCCCGGGTCTAGACAGAGAGAGAGGTTGGGTAGGTTGGAATCCCTGAGCCTTGAGAACATTTCCAGGATCGTTTCACGGGTATCCACGGGTGAGTTGAGATGAGGATGAATAGCGACTTCCACGCCCAGATCCAGGACCTGCTTGGCGAGCGCTATCGACTCCCGTACCCAATCCTCCAAGCTATCCTTCTCAATGACAATCCACATCAACTTGACCCCGTACTCCTGTGCCACCTTCGGACCCAAGTCTCTGCTATCACCGGCCAGTGCCATGATCTCGATTCCTTTTTCCCTTGCCAGGTCGATGAATGGCGTCGGATCGGACATTAATTCAGCCGGCAGGAGGTCCACCGGTTGGACGGCCAGGTTCCTCAAACCAGCTTCTATGACTTCATCCAGCATCCTGGCAACATCTGCCGGGTTTCTCAGTTTCCCCCAAGTATAAGAAGACGTGGCAACTTTCATAGGGCTCCCTGATGTAATGATAGACCCTATCAAACCTCCAACGTTGAATCAAACGTCCCCTTTTCAACAATAGGAGCCACCTCAGTGCGGCGAATGAGGTCAACTCCTCTTTTCAAGCGGGTCGCCCCCGAACCGCTCAAAAAATGCTCTGTTGACCTACTTTCCCCTCCCACATAGACTAGTTCCCATCCGTGGACTTGTAAAGCATTGGAAATAAAGAGGAAGAGGGGCATCTCCAAGCCTCGGTTTTGTCATAGTCGTTTGCTATTGTAATTGTTGTAAGCAGTACATAGCAAAAGACTTAAGCAAAACCGAGTGCTTGAAAAATGCGAAAGAACCGTGAAAATCAACTCCCCCTTTCTCCCCTTTGGCCCGATCATCAACTCGCCAAAGAGCTGAGAGTGATTTCCGAGATCCTGGACGAGAATCCCTCGATCTCGGATCTAGTTTTACAGGATGTGTGTGACAAAGCCAGCGCCCGGAACGGTGCGGGAGGTCTGACAGCCGATCAGGTGCTGCGCTGTGCTCTGATCAAACAGATGCACCAGTTTTCTTATGAAAAGCTTGCCTTTCATCTGAGCGACTCGCAAAGTTTCCGCACCTTTTGTCGCCTTCCCTACGGGTACACTCCCTCCAAGAGCGTCCTTCAGGAGAACATCTCCAAGATGGAAGACTCCACCTGGCAGAAGATCAACCGGGTGTTGGTGAGTTGGGCCGATCAGGAAGGTTTGGAAAAGGGGCGCAAGATCCGAGTGGATGCAACCAGTGTGGAAAGTGACATCCGTTATCCTACAGATAGCCAGTTGCTGTACGATGCGATCCGGGTCCTCACCCGCCTTATGAGACGTCTGAGCCAGCGCCAGTCGGTCGCTTTTGTCGATCACTCGAGGCGGGCCAAAAGGCGCTGGCTGAACATCCGAAACAGCCGGGGCGAAAGACGCAAAAAACATTATCAGGATCTGCTCCAGGTAGCTGGCAAGACGCGCAGCTACGCCCGAGAGGCGATCCAGTCGGCCGAAGCTTGGAGCGATCCCATCAGCCAAGCACTGGCTCACTACCTGGATCTGCTGGAACGAGTGATGGATCAGACACAACGGCGGGTGCTTGGGGGTGAAAAGGTACCGGCGTGGGAAAAAGTGGTCTCGCTCTTTGAAGAACACACCGACATTATTGAAAAAGGGGCGCGGGAGAGTATCTTTGGTCATAAACTTTATGTGACGATCGGAAAATCTTCCCTGATCCTGGATGCGCTTCTGGTGCAAGGGAATCCCGCCGACAGTCAACAGGTCGAGCCTCTTTTGCGGCGTCAGTGCCAATTGTACGGTCGTTATCCTCGCCAAGCGAGTTTCGATGGAGGCTTTGCTTCTCTCAACAACCTGAAATGGGCGAAAGAGGAAGGCGTGCAGGATGTGGCTTTTGCGAAGAAGTGCGGATTGACCATCGAGAACATGGTCCGCTCCAGCTGGGTGTACAAGCAACTGCGACGCTTTCGGGCCGGTATTGAAGGCTGCATCTCCACGGCCAAACGCGTCTTTGGTTTGAGTCGCTGTCTCTGGAAAGGTTGGACCCACTTTCAGCGCTACGTGCATCTTTCCGTCGTGAGCTACAATCTGGTCGTGCTGGCTCGACTCCAGTTGTAGAGCCCCGCGCCCCACCAGCATCCACTCAGAGCTCATCCGAAGCTGAGGTCTCTGCACTCAGCACTCTTTCACAGAACCCTAAGCCCATTTGGTAGAATGAGCTCCAAAAGCGACACCGGTTGCCTCTATGTTACGTTCCACGAACTTACCAAGCCCTTGAAAAACAGGGGTTTCCGGATGGGAACTAATTAAATCGACATTCCTCATATCAACTTCGGAAGGACCTTTTCTGGTCTCCCCAGTGAATGACCACAACTTATCAGACCGCCAACCTTGCCTCAAGTGGTCTTTGGTCCTCTGTCCATCAAAAGCGCCTCTGATCCCTCGGTTTTCCAGGTGGCTTTTGGTCAAAGACCTGATCAATAGAGACACCTCTAGCGATTCAATCAGAAACCCTCGGCGCTAGGCTGTCATCCATCTCAATCGATCAATCCGAGACAACAGCCCGGCCCATATATCCTTGCTTACCGCTACCTCCGCCATCTGAAACGTGACGATCCGGCTATGGCGGATCACCTTCGCTCCGATCTTGATCAGTTTGGTCAACAGGCTGCGAAGGAACCAATGTTTGATTTTTCTGGGAAGGACCAGCCGCCGTAGAAAATTGCCCAGGTTGTAGGCCAAGACAAACAGAGCCAACCTCACCTGATTCGGGACAAAGCGCTGGCAGGACAGGCGAGTCCGGTGCAACGCATACTTGCCTTCCTTGATCCACTGCTCGGCTGTGCCACGACCGTTATAGAAGTGAACCACCCCTGAGGCTTGTGCGCTCATATTGGGTTGAGTAGGCCGGGGGAGTCTCACCCCCAGCCCCTCCAAGAACCGGACGTGAACCTCTCAGCTCATCCGGCTCCTATCACTCAAGCCACAAGGAAAGACTCCAAGACGCCAATGAATAAATAGATGCGGATTGGCACGGGCAATCTGGTCGAGGTAACGCCTCGCCCGTTGCCGATGCCCAGAAAATCTTTTGAGTTTCCTTCGCACCCACTGCACAAGATACCGGTTGAAGTTCCGCCACAGTTGACGCAGTGCCGACGCGTGGAAGCAACCATAGCAGGCTTGCCAACCACGGAGTTTCGGATTGAACATCTGAGACAGATCCAACAACGTCTTCTCGTTCTTGAGCTGGACATGCCAGCTACGCATGCATCGATTGATCTCCTTCTTCGAGGAGATACTGATCGCAGGAAGAAAGTTCGGGTGAACCTGCCCTTTCTTGTTCACACACCGTCGCGGACGGAAAGTGTAACCAAGGAAATCAAAGCTGATTCGCGAATGCTCTTCCAGGCGATTCACATCCTTGCAATAGACGATCGACGATTTGTCGGGATGGATCTCCAACCCACACTCACGGAAGCGTTCCGAGATAAGGCTCATCACGTATTCCGCCTGAGACTGGCTCTTGCAGTGCAGCAGCCCATCGTCGGCGTATCGACAAAATGGAACCCCCGGCAGTTGGCGTCTCACCCACGCGTCAAACGCGTAGTGCAAGAACAGATTTGCCAGAATAGGGCTCACAACTCCACCTTGCGGTGTGCCTTTGTCGCGCGCCTGTAGACTGCCGCCGGGCTGCTCAAGTGGAGCCTGCAACCAGCGCTCCACGTACAACAACACCCAACGACACTGACAATGGTGGCGTAACGCCTTCATGAGCAGTTCGTGGTCAATGTTGTCGAACAGGGCGCGGATATCGAACTCCACCACCCAGTCGTATCGCCAACACCGTTTCCGGGTGATGGCAATCGCGTCATGGGCAGACTTTCCCGGTCGATAGCCGAAAGAATCCTCATCGAACACCGGTTCCAGTATCGGCTCCAGGGCTTGCTTCACCACTGTCTGTGCGATTCGATCAGAGACCGCAGGCACTCCGAGAACACGCGTGCCCCCCGATTTCTTCGGGATTGGCACGGCTTTCACGGGTGGTGGAAAATAGCTCCCGGAGCACAGCCGGTTCCAGATTCGATAGAGGTTGTTCTTCAAGTTGTGCTCGAAGAGTTCAAGCGACTCGCCATCGACTCCTGCGGCACCTCCTTTGGACTTCACCTCCAAGTATGCTTGCCCTGCCAGCTTCTTAGAAACCTCAAATGGCTTTGCTACTTTCAAGGGCTCCTCCTGCCTAGCAGTTGGCCGCTTGTCTGTAGCCGAGTGACCAAGCCCCTTCGCTCCGCTGCCATTACGGCAGCCTCATCGCTACTACGAGCTTGTCCGCCCCTGGGCAACGCTTCGATACTGTCGGCCTCGCAGGTTCTCTGCTTGTGCCTTTCTCTTAGCATCGTTGCTCCAGGTTCCCGCAGTTCAACATGAGAGCCCAGATCAAGCTCACGCCACCTCTATGCCGGGTGCCACCTGACCAGTAGACAGGTTTCCGCCAGATTCGTCCCGGGGCAACACCAACTCCCCGGTTTCGACACCATCTCGTCCTTTCGGCACTTGAACGGTGGTTCACTTGTGTTCGTCTTCCTGATCCACACCTGATGCTTCTAGAGCACCTTTTCCGTAACGCTCACGACCGCGGCTTTTAACCACAGCCACTTACGGTGGTTTGCAACCTGCTCCTGCAAGCCGGTTGCGGGAGGCCTACTCCCATCTCTCACGCCGCTTGCTGCGGCACACTGACGATGAAACCCACCCTCGGAAAGAGTTCTCCGCGATGCCACTCGGCCTTGGCAATCACCCGGCGAGGCCGGTCCCAACTGGCGGCTTGATATTGGAAATCGGCAAACCAAACGATAGGCTTTCGGGGCGGACGGCCCGCAGGCCGGGTAAGCAGGTGTTCAATCTCCGCCTGAAGCACCTCGTTGGCAGGAAGCCGGATGGCATACAAAAAGCCCTTCTCCTCCAAGTATTCATAAACGTCCGGCTTGGCAAAGGCAGCATCCCCACGAAAGTATTTGCGGACTGTTTTCTTCTCGTAGCGAGCCACGATTGGTTCCAGCATCTCCTTCCAACCATCCGCGCTGTGAACATTGCCGGGCCGAAGCATTGCACCTTCGCAATCTCCGAACTGGTTGAAACAAAACAGGGGATGGTAGCAAGTACATCGGAAATGGCCGTTGTAGGCAGAGGCTTCCTGCTCGCCATGGACAGGACTGGCTGAGCTGTCCATATCCAGAATGATGCGTCGATGAGTTGTTTTCTCCAGCGCTCTTTCTACCCATCGGCCATTAACTTCCGAAAGGGCTTTGAGGTTCCCCTGGACGGACAGCATCTCGGTCTCAAATCGACCCATGGTGTTGGCGCTGGCGGCCTTCTTCTTGTCCATCTTCTTCCCGGTGATCCTCCGCATAGTCGGATCCACCGATAGACGATGGGCATCGTTGACATCTTCATAGCCAGCCAGTCGACTGTATACCGATTGGCGCAGCAACGGCGCCAGGTCGTGCTGGATGTTACGCCCTGTCCGCGAATCGCGAAAAACGGAGGGAACACTATCGAATAACACCAACGCTTCGTCCAAATCACGATAGGCGAGAAGCCCAGCATCCGAGGTGACCTTAGCCCCATGAAATTCAAGCCTCAAACTGCCATCAAAACCGGCCTTCAAACCTTCACCCTTTGGGTCAGCCATTTTTTGCTCCCTTTATGCTCTATATCTACTTTAATTATAGTAGTTTACATCGATTAAGGCAAGCAATTTTGGTGTCCTATATGGTGAATGGGGGCTAATGATGAAAACACCGTTCGGAGCCCTTTTGGGATCGACTCTTCTGACCCTCCTGTATGTGACACCCAGTCTGGCGCAAACGACATCGAGCGAAGACTTGAAAGAGTTGAGAAAAGAGATCCAGACAATGAGAAAGGAGCTTCAAGAAATCAAGGCCCTTCTCACAAAAAAACAGGCTCCGGCCGCTCCTGTTGAATTTGTCCTCGACCTCGGGGACGACCCGTTTCAAGGGGATCGGAGTGCGAAACTGGCGGTGATCGACTTTACCGACTACCAGTGACCGTTTTGCGCCAGACACGTCCGTGCGACGTTGCCCCAAATCGCGAAAGAGTATATCGACACCGGAAAGCTCAAATACGTGATCTTCGACTTTCCCTTGGAATCCATCCATAGCCATGCATTCAAAGCAGCTGAGGCAGCGAACTGCGCTGCCGAACAAGGCAAATTCTGGGAGATGAATGCCCGTCTCTTTGCCAATCAGAAGGCGCTGGCTCCCGAACAACTCAAGACCTACGCAGAGGCACTCGGTTTGGACATGTCGAAATTCGACGATTGCCTGGGGAGCGGAAAACATGCCGACGAGATCCGGAAGGATATGGCAGCCGGCTCCAAGGCCGGGATGAGAGGTACCCCTTCTTTCGGGATCGGCTTTACCGACTCGAAGGACCCTGACAAGGTCAAAGTGGTTCAGACAATCCGAGGGGCACAACCCTTTATGTTAATGCTCACTGAGAACCGTAGTTTTTTGGACACCCGCCGGTAGTTAACTCAACATCATCCGCACCGCAGGTGCGTGTTTCATCATCCGCGCTTGAAAAGCGCGGGGCCATTTTTTCCTGAACAGTTGGTGTAGTGTCTGGGGGCCAAAGGTGGAAAGGACCTCGACCCTTTGACCGAGAATCGAGGTCCGGTTGTGGCAACCCCGTTACAAGTGGAGAACCACCGCAGACTTCATTGTAGCCTGTCATGATCCTGGGCTGTTGTCCAGTTCCGCCGGGACTGGACTATGGCCGATCCGCTGGTTGTTTTCCGCCTCCGCTCGTGCCGCGCTGCAGGCTGCGGTGCACTGTTTTGGATCTGTCGCCGTTGCGGCCGAGGCCATCGCTATTGCAGTGTGCGCTGTCGGCAACAAGCGCGCCGCCAGCAGTGCCGGGAAGCCAATCGGCGGCATCAACAGTCCCCCGGGGGGCGACTGGATCATCGAGACCGTCAGCGCGCGTATCGGCGGCGGCCGGAGCGCGTGACGGATCAAGGTAGACGCGAGGATCGCATCTTCGTCAGCATGGCTGCCGTAGCCTCCCTCCAGTTCTCCCTGCCGGGAAAGGAGGGGGAGCCTCGAAAGGAGCGCCATGTCCCATCCCATGGGGAGCGTCCCCGCCGTTTTCGGGTTCGCTGTGTCGTGTGTGGTCGGTCCGGCCACTGGATCCATCTGTTTCGGGAAGGAGGGTGAAGCATGATCGATCGAGAACTGCTCGCCCGAATCCGCCATCTTTTCCATGCCGAACATTGGAAGATCGGGACCATTGCTGATCACTTGGGGCTTCACTGGGAGACCGTGCGCCAGGCTCTCCAGACCGATCGCTTCAATCGCCAGAAGATGGAACGGCCCCGTCTGACCGATCCCTACCTTCCCTTTATCCGAGAGACCCTGGAGCGCTACCCTCGGCTTCGTGTCACGCGTCTGTTCGAGATGCTGCGCGCCCGGGGCTACACGGGCTCGGTCGTGCAGTTGCGGCGCGTGGTGGCCACGCTGCGCCCCACCCCTCGGGAGGCCTTCCTGCGTCTGCGGACCTTCCCGGGGGAGGCGGGTCAAGCCGACTGGGCGCACTTCGGTAAAGTCCGGGTGGGCCGTGCCGAGCGCATCCTGTCCTGCTTTGTGTTCACCCCCTCCTATTCGCGGGCGCTGTTTCTGGAGTTTTGTTTTGACCAGCAAATGGAAAACTTCCTGCGCGCTCACATCCACGCCTTCGAAGACATCGGTTGTCCACGCCCCATCCTGTACGACAACACCAAAAGCGTCGTGTTGGAACGTCGGGGCGAGGCTGTTCACTTTCATCCGCGCCTGTTGGAGCTGGCCGCCCATTATCACTTTGCGCCACGCCCCTGCCACCCCTACCGGGCTTCCGAGAAAGGGCGCGTCGAAAGAGCCATCTCCTATGTGCGCCATTCCTTCTTCGCCGCCCGTCCCTTTAGCACGCTCTCAGACTTCAACCGTCAAGCGCTCCTCTGGCGCGACCAGGTAGCGCATCGTCGGCCCTGGCCCGGCGGCGATGGGCGCACCGTCGAGGAAGTGTGGGAGGAAGAAAAAGCCTTCCTTCTTCCCTTGCCGGCTCATCGCCTGGAAACCGATCTGGTTCTGCCGGTCCGCTCCCGCAAAACCATCTACATCCGTTTTGATTTAAACGACTATTCGATCCCGCCTTCGGCCGTGGGCCGGCCCCTGACACTGGTGGCCTCCGAGCAGACGGTGCGCATTTTGGACGGAAGCACCGAGATCGCCCGCCATCTCCGCTCCTATGACCGCCACGACGTCCGCACCGATCCGGCTCACCAGGAAGCGCTGCTGGCGGAAAAACGCCAGGCGCTGGGGGCCACCCCCAGTGGCCGACTGCTGGCCGCCGTTCCGGAAACGGAAACCTTGCTGGACGAGGCCTTTCAGCGCGGAGAGCCCACCGGCCGCCAGACGGCCAAGCTGGTGGAACTCTTGGATCTCTATGGGGCCGAAGAGCTGCAGGCGGCGGTGCGTGAAGCCCTGCAACGGGGCACCCCCCGCGCCGCCTCGGTGGCCTTTCTGCTGGGCCGGCGCCAGCGCGCTCAGGGGCGAAAGGCGCCTCTACCCATTGAGTTGCGCCAGCGTCCCGAACTGGAGGACCTCTATGTCCAATCCCATAACCCGGAGACCTATGACGAACTGGCTTCCGATGACGACGAATCCTGATCTGATGCAGCTTTTGCACAAGGCCGGTCTGGTGACGCTCGCCGGTGAGCTGGAGGATTTTCTGGCCCGCGCCACCAAGGGGCGCTGGTCCCCCCGTCAGATCTTGGAGGAACTGGCTCGTCGGGAGCATGAGGAGCGAGCCCAACGCAGTCTCAAGCGGCGTCTGCGCCTGGCCAAGATCGGCCGCTTCAAGCCGATGGATGACTTTGACTGGAACTGGCCGACCCGGATCGACCGGGAAGCCATTGAGCGCGCCTTTACCCTGGACTTTATCCAGGAAGGCCGCAACCTCGTCTTACTGGGTACCAACGGCCTGGGAAAAACCATGATCATCAAGAATCTGGCTTACCAGTCCGTCCTGGCCGGCTACTCTGTGCTCTTTCGAACCGCCTCGGAGATTCTCGACGACCTGCAATCGGAGGCGCCGGAACTGCAGCGCCGCAAGCTGAAAAAATACGCGCGCCCGCAGGTGCTCTACCTAGATGAAGTCGGCTGTCTCACCTACGACAGTGAGGCCGCCGACCTGCTCCATGAAATCGTCAACCGGCGCTATGAGTGCCGGTCGCTCGTGCTGACCTCCAACAAAGCCTTTAAGGAGTGGAATAGCGTCTTTCCCCAATCCGGCTGCTTGATTGCGCTTCTGGACCGTCTCACCCACCATGCTGACGTCACTGTGATGGAGGGGCAAAGCTACCGCGTGCGGGAAAGCGAGCAGGAAGCGGCCGCCCGTCGCAAGAAAACAAGATGAGCACTCCCGTCCAGCGTCGCGCTCATATCCAGACCCTCTTGGCGGATTATCTCGAACTTCCCCATACGCCCACTCGAGCACGCCCGCCGGATCGGCGACTCGCCGCTCACTTCTATGACCGCGCTATCCCTCTGGCCACCGTCCAGGATGCCTTCCTGGTGGCGACCAGCCGCCGTCTTTTCCGAGACCCAGCGCTTCCTCGACTTTCTCCCATTCGCTCCCTTTACTACTTCCTCCCCATTGTCGAAGAGTTGCTTCAGTATCCGCTCCCCCACGGTTACGCTCAGTATCTCGAACGCAAACCACGCGCCCATCACAAGCCCAAGGAGGGGCACCCCATGGAAAAACCCGTTGATCGAGGTTCGCCACCCGGCGTGTGTTCAGAAAAGTTCAGATCCTCGTGATCGCTAACATCCCACCAATACTGGATTATGCGATGTTTAGTTGTTCAGACTTCTCGCTCACCAACGGTGAGAACGATATTCATGATGGAGATATTTTCGTTGATGGCGATCTCGACCTCTATGGGACTGGCAACAATAAAATCGAAGATGGCAATGTCTATGTTACCGGTGATCTCAATCTGGGCAAAGGATGGATTCGAGGTGGAAACGGTTTTTGTCAACGGAAATGCCAGTCTGGACTCTCAATTCAATCCCAACATTGACGGCAACCTCGCATCGGGAGGGAGTGTCAGTGGTTCCGGTACTGTAACTGGGACCACAACCGCGAACGTGTCGCCTGCCCCGGTTACCGATCTGTGTGATCCCGCTCAACTTCCCAAGACGGCAATCCCTGCCGAAAGTATTCAAGACTACCGCGACAATGCCGATTCCACAGTCAACGGCAATTACATCCAATCGAACGGGTCCATTCCATACACAGGCGTTGCCCACGTCACAGGAAACCTGGAGCTGTCGGGCAACATGACGCTTACGGGGAATGTGATCTTTATCGTGGACGGAAACACGAAGATCACAGGCCCGGGCAAGATACAAAGCAGTCCTGCCGGTTCCACAGTGACCTTTCTGGTCCCGAGCGGTAATTTCGTAGTCGAGGGTAACGGGAATTTTCAGCTGGACGGTTCCGTCCAGGTAGGCACGGTGAATCAAGACGGAACGGGCCTTCAGGGTGGAAACTTTGAGCTGCACGACAGTATAAAACTAAACGTAGATGGAAGCGTTTCTGTCCTCAATGGAAACATTACTTCGGAAGCTGCCACAACCTTGGAGATCAATCAGGTTCCCGCAGTGGATTCGAATCTGATGGAGGCCACGCCCGATTTTTTTCTCCTGAGGTGGCAGGAGATTCGGAACTGAGAGCCTGCCGAATCCCGACCCACGCTTCGGCGGAAAGAGCGATGATGCATAAAGTGTCTACTGCATCGGCGGATGCCCTGAACACACCCCGTCCGCCTGCGGCGGACACCCCTCTCAAGAGGGGACTACCCCGCCGTTTCGCGGCACCCCTCCGGAGGAGGTCACTACCTTCCGATTCGTAGCGCTCCCGTTCAATAGAACCCGAAACCAGGAACCGGAACTTGAACATTCCTACAGGGGCTGTTTTACTTGTGGGAAATGGGTCGGGCGCGCAAGAAGCCGGTCGTGAGCGCAGCATTAGCGGCCCCAGCGGATGGGGTTGTAGAACTGGGTATCCTACTGGAGATCAGTCAGCTGCTGTTGAAGAGCTCAAATTCAAAGAGATTCCTGCATCGAGTCTTGGAGATTCTGGGAAGACGCGACGAGTTTCTGCGAAGTGCCGCCACGTTGCTCCGGCCGGACCGGCAGGAGCTTTACATCGAGGCGGCAAGTGGTCTTACCGCCAGTGGTCGCCGGGCCCGCTATCACCTGGGGGAGGGAATCACGGGTCGTGTGGTCGAAAGCGGAAAACCCATCGTGGTCCCCAAGGTCAGTAGGGAGCCGCTTTTTCTGAAGCGTGCGGATCGGAGGGAAGAGCTCAGAAAGCGCGAGCTCAGTTTTGTCTGTGTCCCTATTCTCATCAACAATGAAGCAGTAGGAGCCCTCGGCGTCGACCTTCCTTTTCGCAAGAACCGAGACTACGAGAGAGTGCGTCACTTCCTCAATGTGGTGTCTTCGATGATTGCCCAGGCGATTCGGGTTGGCCGGCTGATTGAGGCTGAAAGGGCGCGCCTCTCACAGGAGCACAGCCATCTGCTCGAGGAACTGAAAGGTCGCTACGATTTCGCCAATATCATCGGTACCAGCGGTGGGATGAAGCAAGTTTATGAGCAGGTTGCCCAGGTGGCACACTCCAGCACGACTGTCCTGATCCGAGGGGAGTCGGGAACCGGCAAGGATCTCATTGCCCACGCCATCCACTACAATTCACTTCGGGCCCAGCAGCCCTTTATCAAGGTCAGTTGTGCCGCCCTGCCCGATACGCTTATCGAATCAGAGCTGTTTGGCTATGAGAAGGGGGCTTTTACCGGTGCTCAGTCGCGCAAGGAAGGGCGTTTCGAAATGGCTCATGGAGGCACTCTGTTTCTGGATGAAATCGGTGAACTCCACCCGCTCACACAGGCGAAGCTGCTACGGGTGCTTCAGACGCAGGAGTTTGAGCTACTGGGGGGCACCAAAACCATCAAGGTTGATGTCCGACTGATTGCCGCCACCAACAAGGATCTGGAGCCGGCTATGGCTGAAGGGATTTTTCGGCAGGACCTCTACTACCGGCTGAATGTCTTTACCATCTTCGTGCCCCCTCTCAGAGAACGAAAACCGGACATTCCGCTCCTGGCGGACTACTTTCTGGAGAAATACTCAACGCGGCACGGCAAGAATATTCGTCGAATCTCCACACCGGCGATTGATATGTTGATGAGATACCATTGGCCGGGCAATGTTCGTGAGGTGGAGAACGCTGTCGAGAGAGCAGTACTCGTTTGTGACGACCAGGTGATTCACGGCTATCATCTGCCCCCTACCCTTCAAACCGCTGAGGCTTCCGGCACGGTCATGAACATTTCTCTCGAAGAGGCAGTTGCTGCGTACGAGAAGGATCTGATTCAGGATGCGCTGAAAACCACGCGAGGTAACCGGGCCAGAGCCGCCGGACTTCTCAACACCACCGAGCGGGTCATCGGTTACAAGGTCAAAAAATATAATATCAGCTGTGAGCGATTTCGGCGCTAGCGTGAACTGCGCAGGGGTTAGATATCAAAATACAGAGCGAACTCGGCAGGATGAGGTCTGAGCCTGACGTGATCCACTTCTTTTTCCCGTTTGTAGTTGATCCACATTTCGAGTAGGTCTTTCGTGAAGACCCCCCCCTTGAGCAGGTATTTGTGATCTTCTTCCAGGGCATCGATCACGTCTTCCAAAGAACCAGGTACTGATTTCACCTTTGCTCTTTCTTCGGGGGGCAATTCGTATAAATTCTTGTCTATGGGTGCCGGTGGTACCATCTGATTCTCGACTCCATCCAAGGCAGCCATCAAGATGGCGGAAAAGGCCAAATAGGGATTGCACGATGGATCGGGCGTTCGAAATTCGATCCTTTTCGCCTTTTCACTTGGTGAATACATCGGGATGCGGACACAGGCACTTCGGTTGCGTCGAGAATAGATCAGGTTGATCGGTGCTTCGTATCCAGGGACCAGCCTTCGGAATGAATTTGTGGTCGGATTGGTAAAGGCCAGAAGGCTTGAAGAATGATGAAGGATCCCTCCAATGCAATACTCAGCTAATTCACTGATATCCCCATAACGGCCAGATTCGAAAAATAGATTGCTACCGCCTTTCCATAAGCTCAGATGGACATGCATCCCCGAGCCGTTATCCATAAAGATCGGCTTGGGCATGAAAGTAACCGTCTTGTTGTGACGACGAGCCTCGTTTTTGGTGACGTATTTGTACTTCATGAGACTGTCGGCCATGCTGGTCAAGGTATTGAATCGAATATCAATTTCTGCCTGTCCAGCGGTTCCAACCTCATGGTGGTGTAACTCAGCATCAACACCAATCTGCAGCATGGTTTTGACCATGGCCGAGCGCAGATCTTGATGACTGTCCATGGGGGGAACCGGAAAGTAACCTTCTTTGTATCTAGGTTTATATCCCAGGTTGGGTTTCTCGCCATTTCCTGAATTCCAGAAACCTTCCTCAGAATCGATAAAGTAAAAACCTTGGTTGTAGGTTTGATCGAAGCGAACGTCGTCAAAGATGTAGAATTCCGCCTCTGGGCCGAAATAAACGGTATCAGCGATTCCAGTACTATCCAGATACTTTTCCGCCTTCTGGGCGACGGCACGTGGGTCACGGGAGTAGATCTCCAGGGTGATTGGATCCTTCACATTGCAGATGAAGCTTAAAGTCACATGTTTCGTGAAAGGATCGAGAAAAGCTGTCTGCATATCGGGTTTCAGCAGCATGTCACTTTCATCGATAGACTGAAAACCTCGGATGGAAGAACCATCAAATCCGGCGCCGTGAAGGAACAAATCCTCTTCAAGTTCTTTAACCGGCATCGAAAAGTGCTGCATCAAACCGGGAAGATCCGTAAATTTCAGATCCAAGAATTCAACCCTTTGCTCCTTGGTCAGCTTGAGTAAGCTCTGGTAGGTCATGTCGTTCTCACCTTCGGGATTTTTTGGGGGCATCACCTAGAACTCCTGATTTGATTTCGATCTAACCAATCTAACCAATCGCCTGGGAGCCTCGTTCGCCAGTTCGAATCCTGATGCACTCGGGCAAGTCTACAACAAAAATCTTACCGTCGCCAATGTTTCCCGTTCTGGCTCCATTAATAATCGCAGCAACCGTTGGTTCAACGAAATCCTCATTGACGGCAATCTCCAACTTTACTTTTTTCAGGAGATTCACTTCCTGGATCACGCCGCGATACGCTTCCGTATATCCTTTCTGCTCTCCAGCTCCTAAGGCATTTGTAACGGTCATCTTGTAGACTTGCGCATCGAAAAGAGCTTGTTTGACGTCCGGAAGTTTGTGAGGCTGTATCATGGCGATGATCAGTTTCATTTCATGGTTCCTTTCATCTGTCGGTTAAACAATACAAACCCTTTGCTCGCTGCGGTTAATCGGAGATAAAAATCTGAAAACCACCGTAAGCTTCCATCCCATGCTCTCCAATATCCAGTCCTTTCAGCTCCTCATCTCTGGGCACGCGGATACCGACGAGCATTTTTAGAATCCAGAATATGAGAAGAGCACAGGCAAAAACCGTAATGCCGTATGCCCCCACACCGGTAAGCTGTTTGAGGAAAGTGTGTTGGGAGTTGAAACTGAAAATACCTACTGCCAACGTCCCCCAGATACCGCAGGTCAAGTGCACGGAGACCGCGCCCACCGGGTCATCAATCTTGAGTTTGGAGTCGATAAAAATGACGGAAAGCACAACCAGTGCGCCCGCGACGAGTCCAATAATAACCGCAGATCCCACCGAAACAGTATCCGCTCCGGCTGTAATGCCGACAAGACCCGCCAGACATCCATTCAAAGCCATAGACAGATCAGGCCGTTTCTGAACCCACTCGGAGGTGAAGTATGCGCCGATGATACCTGCTGCCGCCGCCAGACAGGTGGTCACGAGTGTGCGAGATACAGCTCCAGGATCTGCTGATAGAACGGAGCCCCCATTGAATCCGAACCATCCCAGCCAGAGTAAGAACACACCAATGGTTGCCAGGGGCATGCTGGATCCAGGGATTGCGTTCACGTTGCTTCCAACATACTTGCCAATCCTGGGCCCCAGAAGAAGCGCCCCCGCCAAAGCTCCCCATCCCCCGACGGAATGGACCAAAGTCGAGCCCGCGAAGTCATAAAAACCCAGTTGGTCTAACCATCCACCTCCCCATTTCCAGCTTCCCACAAAAGGATAGACAAAACCGACAAAAACCGTCGTGAAGAGAAGGAAACTGCGCAGCTTGATTCTTCCGGCCACGGCTCCCGAGACAATGGTTGCTCCGGTTGCCGCGAACATCGCCTGGAAAAGAAAGTCTGTATAGTAGGTGTAAGCCCCATCGGCATATTCGATGAGGCCGGCGGCTCCCTCAGGTACGGGCAGCCCAAAACCTCCAAACCCCAGCCACGTTCCAAGACACCATGCGTCACCAGGATACATCAGGTTGAAGCCACATAAGGCATAGGTGAGTAGCCCGATGGATATGATCATGGTGTTTTTGAACAAGATGTTGACCGTATTTTTCGCTCTGGTCAGACCCGATTCCAAAGTGGCAAACCCGAGGTGCATGACGAATACCAGGAAAGTCGCTACCATCATCCAGACGTTATTCACCACGAACATGGCCTCATCGCCCGTGGCCGCTTGAGCAGCAGCGAAGAAACTCAGGCAGATCGCTCCCATCAGTACAAGCGTGGTCACTGGTGATCCTGCTGTTAAGGCCCTTCTTAACATTTTTTCCTCCCAACCTGCTTCATCTCAAAATCGATCAGCGCCCAGCTCTAGAAAGCAAGGCTCAGGGTCAATCCACCCCAAAAAGTATCCGCAAGATCCCGCGGACTGTCCGCGGTTCCGCGGGATATGTCTCGCGGGCTTTGGTACTGAGAATCACGAAAGTCGCTCAGCAAGGAGCTGGATGAGAAAAAGGCACTGGCCGACCAGGTCTCGTTCAGGTTGATGGGTAGACTGACGGTGAAGTTGAAATCATGGCCCCCCCCCGTTTCGGTACCGTAGTGGAAATCCCCGAAGCCTCCATTGACGAAGGCAAGCGAGAAAGACAGGTCCACTCCAGGGAAAGCACTATGGGAAAAGGGGAGGGAATGTCCGGCGCCTAGCAAAAAGTAGACACCCGTGCTTCCACTCTTCCCCGTTTCATCTACGTCCACATACAGGGTAGCCGAAGGAGCCAATGGCACAGTGTCTAAAGTGACACCTCCGTATATCTCTGTGGTGGTCGCCAGTGAAGCCGAGCGCTCTGGAAACGAATAGAAAATGGTACCTACATCGATCGAGGCCTTCTCGAAAGAATGCGCAAAGGAAAAGGTGTAATCGACCTCTGTGAACTTGCCCTTCAAACTACTGTCCCCGGCCATGATCGGATTCTCAGGCAAGAAGAGGGAATCCCCCTCGTTGACAGCCGTGAGGTCGATCGTTCCCCACACGTTGAAGGAGAAGCCACCCGCGCCTAACGTCACCGACGGCTGAAGGCTCCAATCGTCCGTCAGTCTTTGCCCGCGCCAGATGTACTTGCTCACCATTGCCGCATCGCCAGAGCCAGAGAAGGAATAGATCGATTTGCCGCTCGTACCTTGAGCCAGCGCTGGTGCCATCAAGCAGCCCAGTAATACGATCAGCAATACCAAATGAAACGCCTTGTTGAAAAGTTTTCTCATCAGACTCCTCATAACAGAATCAGTTTTGAACTGGAGCACGACCACGGTACGCACGCTGGAAAGGCTTCCGTCGGGCAAGCCCTCCTGAGCCGTGTTCACCGTCCCATCCTGCTACGCTCTTTCATCCTTGCAAAAATCGTGCCAGTTCCTTCCAGAGGAGTCCTTCCGGTCTGCAGGAGGCGGAAACTCTAAGAAAGCTCAGTGAGGGTCCCTCAAAGCGGCAGACAAATTCGTTGTTTTCTCTCTTCCATTCCTACAAGATTGCATGGGCACGTGGATAAACTTCTCTTTTTGAGCGGGTTACGGAAGTCCTGCTTTTGGCGGCCGGCTGTGAATGGGAGCCGGGAGTGGTAGTGCCCGCCGTTACAGGCTGGAGCCTCGGCTGCACTTTCTGGTATTCATTCTTTGCCCGAATGATTTTACATTCGCCGCACTGAGGTGGCTCCTACCTTCCTCGACAAGGTCGGAGCGGCCTCAGTACTCCCTTTCATAAATACGGTAACGTATGCGGATGGGGATTGCGAGGTGAGGTCGCGAAGAGAGGAGGAGGCGATGCAGAGGCATCGTCGACGACGAGCGACCAAGAGATCGCCCGCAACCCACATTCTACCAAAGGGTTGGGGCGGTACGGGCCCATCTCCTTGTTGCTCCTCCTCGCCGATGTCTCGACACGAGTGTCTTGACATCGACTCGTCGTCGCGCCTCGATCTGGTCTCCGTCGCGCTCCCAACATACGTCATCGTATTTATGAAAGTGAGTACTTAGTACCGCGAACAACGGTGAGGTGGTGATCGTATTTCTGAAACGGCGTACTGAACTGATTCTAACCAACTGATGGGGGGTAACGGTGAGGTCTGATAGGGTGAGGGCACGGAGTGGGGTGGCGTGCCGAAGACGACAATTGTGTAGCTTACTTCACCAAAACTGACAAAGTTGTCAGCCCCTAATCAAACGGCTACTGTGATGAAGGCAAGTCGAGCGCATCTTACCGAATCAAGACAGCTACCCGAATCTGCAGGAAGTGATACGCCGGCATAGGTGGGTGAAGGTGGTCGCGTGCTTCAATTCGCAAGCCCCAGCGGTCACTAAACCAGTGATTGAGACCAGCACCGAAGTGGATGAAGTGAGCAGTACCCTCCCGAAATGCCAGTGTATATCCACCTGTCAGGAAAGGGACTGTCTTGGGGGGGGAGCCGAATTGGTAGAAGAGACTGGGCGAGAAGGTTCCAGCTCCCTTGCCGAGACTACGGAAGAGAGCCAGGTGCCCCAATTCGCCTGCGAGTCCCAGACCTCCCTTCAGCAACACTTCGGTTCCTCCACCAAACTGCAGCGTCCCGATGAAGCCATCGCACACGAGTGCACCTGGAGCTGCGAAGAAGTACGCGGACCACCTCTTCGGTTCCGCTATATCTGATTGGCCAAAAGTAGTCGTCGCCATAAGGAAAAGAACATTTCCCGCCAAGACCCAGTTTTTCATTGTTACCTCCAGAACCGAAGTGCCTCGGGCAAGGGGTTGCCTCCAGACGCGAGTGGGTACTGCTTATGGGTCACCTGTCGGACATCCCTGAAGACGAGTCGGTCGGCAGCAAGAAAATTCAACAGCGAGCAGGAGGTGATGCTGATCAGATTTACGACCAGATAGTGTATGTGGAGACCACTCACCAGTAGTGCCATGAGGAACAGGTTCCCCCCCATAGACAGTGTGCCGCTCGTCAGGTTGAATCGGAGCAGTCGAGAAAGCGCTCCACTGACATTGCCCGAGGCTCGATCAGACCAGGTCCAACGCTCGTGCCACAGAAAGTTATGAAGGAGTGCAGCTTCCACGGCCAACACCGTGGCAGGCAAGTAGTGCACAGGGGACCAGTTGAGGAGCGCTGACAGTGTGAATAGCTGGATCCCGGCGCCCATGACTCCTACTATGCTGAAGCTAACCCAGCGCCGGAGAACCTGGTGTCGTTCCTGCATCGTCGGGATCACTTATGAGGGGATACAGCGTGAGATCTTTGCAGCAGAGGCTCAGCCAGGTAGAGGGCTCGCGTATTGCGAACCGCCGAAACCGTCAGGGCGAGCGCGAGACCTGCGACGCCACAAAGACCTCCGATGTCGAAGAGGCGGAAAGCCCCGAAATCTCCCAACTGGACAACCGGTTTGTAGAATAGATACAGCGTGCCCACCGCCAGGAGGATGCGCAGCTCCGTCGGGCCCATGCCCAGGAAAGAAAGACGAAATATCCCCAGTGAATAAGTTGCCAGGTAGCTCTCCGCTGAAACCATCAGGTAACCCACCAGCAGAGCTACCCCAATCCATGGGGTCACGTAACCAGATGCGGCCAGACCGCCAAGCAAGAACAGGGCTCCTACGATGTCCATTACATGGTCGACGTAAAAACCGTAGCGCGGTCTCTCCTGATTTCGAACCCTGGCAAGGGTGCCATCCAGGCTGTCGCCGAACCAGTTCAGAGCCAGCCCTACAACTACCAGGAAGAGAGCTCGATCGGTCCATCGCGCCGCCCAGTAGGGCGAGCCCCACCATGAACATTGAAGAGAGTGCCAAGAGCGTAAGATGGTCTGACGTGACCCACCTCGGGAGTCGTTCCGCAAGCCAGACAAGTGCTCTTTTTTCCGCATTGGCGAGGATGCTTCCATGTTGACGAACGTGTTGACTTTTCACTTTATCTCCTTGGTCCTGTTCAGTGATTCAGCCCGCGCAGAACCTTTTTCTGTGCTTCCTGTGATGAAATGCGAAAAGGAGGAGGAAATGGGCTCAAAAGAGCAAAAATAGGCTGTCGCCCCGCGACGGCTCTTCCCGACACGGAGTGTCGGGACTACATCGCGAAAGGATCTAACCAGCAGCTCTCGCCCGTCACTTGCCGGATCTCCTTCGTGGGGAGAAAGCCGCTTTTGTTGTGGCAGGTTCTACAACCAAAGAGACTACCAGGTAGCCGATGGCTACCCCGCCCAGCAGGCCTGCTATGGCGTGGTGGTTGGCAGCGACAACGAAGGCAGAGGCCAGCAGGAGGGCGACAAAACCCCAGTCGCATCGGCGGATCCATGGAGCGGACCACTTGATTTGTCTTTTGATCTCTCTGCGCTGGAACCGGACGATAAATAAAAGGTGGGTGCGCATGGTGCCGTTTACGGCGGCGCAGATCAAAATCCCAAAGAAAAGCGGTAAACTCCAATTTCCTGATGTCCACTCCCTGATTTTCCATCCGGCAAAAACCATCAGGCCATAAAGCACCATGACGGCGGTTTGGTGAACCACCCACCAAAGGGTGAGAAGCCTCTGTTCAGATGCTCTCTCACTGGCATCTCTGCTTATCTCAGTCTGCTTGTTCGTGTCGCTGCCGAGATCCCTACGCAGTTTTTCAAGTTCCACAAGCAATTCCTGTGTCGACGCGTATCTTTCTTCCCGATTCTTGCGCAGACACTTTTGGATGATCTGGTCCAACTCCGGAGCCTGCTGTGCCAGATTCGGTACCGGTTTTGGCTCAGCCTCAGAATCCGGGCTATGGTGGAGATGGCTGTCTGGCTTTCAAAGGGATTGGAACCGCATGCCAGTTCGTAAAGCAGGATGCCAAAGGCAAAGATATCGGATCGAAAGTCTACGCTCTCTCCTTCCAGTTGCTCAGGTGCCATGTAAGCGGGCGTTCCGATGAGAGTACCCACCTCGGTCAGCCGTTGTGTGCCAGGGTCGGGCGTAGACAGAAGTGCTATCCAGAAGTCCAGAATCTTGACGTTGCCCTGCTCGTAGCGCACGATGTTTTCAGGCTTCAGGTCGCGGTGGATGACTCCTTTTTCGTGCGCAGCGGCGAGTCCTTCTGCGGTCTGAACCGCAACCTCGAGTAGGGTAGCCAGCGGTAGAGGGCCCTTCTCGAGATAGGCACGCAAGTTCCCCCCCCTCACATACTCGCTGACTACGTAGAGATCTCCTTCAAACTCCTCAAGCGCGTAAACGGTGGCGATGGAAGGGTGCGACAGCGAAGCAGCAGCTCTCGCTTCCCGCCGCAATCGCTCTTTTTGCTTTGCATCAACCAGCAGAGCCGGGGCCAACGCTTTTAGAGCGACTGAGCGGTGCAGCCGCGTATCCTCAGCCAGATAAACGACTCCCATTCCGCCTCGCCCAATCTCCCGGTCGATCCGGTAGGGACCGATGGATCGCCCTTCCATCGTGGGTTGTGTTTTCAGGTTGGGGGTCGAAGGCTCCAGGAAGTGGTCCTTCTTGTCATGCTCGGCAAGTAGAGAGGCCAACTCTTGGTGCAGAGCCTCGTCGCCAAGGCATGCCCGCTACAGAAAATCGTCGCGCTGCTCTGGTTTCTGCTGCAGAGCCTCCAGGAACAGCTCCCTTATCTGCCGAAACCGTTCCGGGTTCACGATGACAGCTCATGGCCAAGCCATGGCTTTGAAAGATGGATCAGTTTCGATATCCCTTCAGGGTTCCCTGTACTGGATCGCCGGAGCACAGGGGTGACCGCTCCGGATGAAGGAGAACGTATCAAAACTCCCTCCTTTTCAATCCATTATATATGCTGCACCGTGGGACCGAAATGGTTCAGGGTGACTCCTTTGAATGACCCTTCCGCTTTCCAGATCGTGTCCGAACGATCCAACAGTCGAGGGAAATTCCCAGGCTGATGAGCAAACACATCCAGGCGAAACAGTCACCGTAGCGACAATAAACGGTATCTCGCGAGTCAACAGTGACCCGCGCCACGGCATAGCCGTTATTGCTAGGCTGCGATCGCGAAGGATCATTCGTGACCAGATCGTGTAATTGACCTGTGGGCCGCACAAATCCGCTGATTCCCGTGTTGACGGCCCGGGCGATCCCGACCCGATTTTCCACCGCGCGAAACACGGAAATTGCGAGGTGTTGCGGCTGCTGGGTGCCGCGGCCGAACCATCCATCGTTGCTAATGTTCAGCAGAAAGTCGGCTCTTTTTTCCGCGCATCCGCCGCAGACAAATTCGCGACTCACATAAGGCATTACATCCTCGTAACAAATCGGTATGCCAAACCTGTAGGCCAGACCGTCCTGTGACGCCGCATTCATCTTGAAAACCCGGAACTGTTCGCCGGCGAATATCGAGTATTCGACATTGCCCTCCGACCCGCTGAACGGCATCAGCTTATTCAGCCATAGATATAGGAACCTGAGACGTCCCAAGCGAAACGGCACGATCTCTCCGAAGTAGACAAGGTGAACCTTGTCGTAGCGCCCCGGTTCAGACTCGTCGGGGCGAAAGAACGTCGCAGAGTTATACTGCCGGTTCTTCGCCAGCGGGTCCTTGGGAGTAGGTATGAAAGAATGGCTTCCTGTCACAACGTATGCGTTGTGCTGGATGACATGCTGTTGAATAGCGGTAAAACTCTCCCTCGAAATAGACGAGAGATGACGTGCCTCCACATTTAAAAACATACCCCAAGGCGACTCCGGGAGAACGTACAAGTCGGGTTGTCTGTTTGCGGCCGCTTTCATCATGTCGAGATAAAGATTCATCTTCTCCGTCTCCGCTGCCCGCTCATGGTCATCGAGGGCGCTGGGATCAGCCGAGCAAAGATAGTCACCCTGGAAAACTGCGATCCTGGGTCCCTCTGACATCGTGTCCCGAGACAATTGAACCTGGCCGTAAATCAGGGTGACTACTACGAGCGCAAGCGCGAACGGAACACTGGGTCGGGCAAACTGCTGTTTTCGATTTGAGGCTCCGACGGCCAATACACTGTCCGCTATCGCTCCGTTCACCGCTGCCACTACAAAACTAACGCCGTATGCACCGGCGAGATCGCTCACCTGAATAAGGGGCAGGACCCGGTAAAGGCTGTGAGAGAGGAAGAACCATGGAAAACCTGAGAGGGCTACGGCGCGCACTAGCTCGGTCCCTACCCACACAACCGGGAAAACTAGTCCCATTGCCCAACCCCGGGTTCGAATCGCGTGACGCAGCACGCAAGCCATCAGTGGAAAAAAAAGGGCCTGGTAGACGGACAGCGAGATGTAGCCGAGACGAGTTGCCGCATCTAACCAATGCATGTTGAAGAGAAAAAACCCCAAGGCGGTCAGGAAACTGTAGGCGTAGACACGCCGGCCATTGGCTGCACCTGCAATCATAACGAGCCATGGAACCAGGCACACAAACGCCGCTGGCCAGAAGCCGATCGGCTCAAAGATCAGACTCTTCAGGATCAGCGTGAGTAGGGCCAGGAAAGCGATTGTACGGTGCCTTTTCATATCTTATTCGGGTGTCACCGTGAGGTGGGAGTCGCGCAGGTCATGACCCGACTGGGGAGGAATCAATCACACGGAGAGCGCCGTTACTGGAGCCGTGGCTTTCCCTTCTCGGAAGATGTGGTCGGTTCTGAAATCGTACCAGGCCATTGAATGATTTGCCGTTAGAGTAGTTCGGCTATGGGCACACCCGTCTCATCGTCAATGGAGTTGGCAATCTTGATCGGCCGCCCAATGGGGCTCATGTATTCCCTGGTCCAGTCCACACCGAAAGATTGGTAAATCGTGGCAAAGAGGTCTCCGATGGTCACCATCCGGTCCGCCACGTAGCCTCCTTTTTCGTCGCTTGCTCCGACCACCCGGCCTCCCCGGATTCCACCTCCTCCCACAAGCAGCGACCAGCAGTGCGGCCAATGGTCCCTGCCGTTGCGGTTGTTGATGTCCGGGGTTCGGCCGAACTCTCCCAGGACCAAAACTATGGTCGACTCGAGCAGCCCTCTCTGCTCGAGGTCCTCCAGTAGAGTCGAAAGAGCCTGATCCAGGGGAGGTGCCAAATCCTCCTTAATGCTCTTGTCGTTGTTGCCGTGTGTATCCCAGCCACCATGCCCATAGCCTGCCGCCGTCACAAAGCGACTCCCGGCCTCCACCAGTCGCCGAGCCAGCAAGACGCTTTGCCCGAAGGTGTGCCGCCCATAAGCTTCCTTCGTCTTTTCCGACTCCTGCGAGAGGTCGAAGGCCTGTTCGGAAAACTTATCCATTTTCGAGTAGCGAGCCTGTTCCATCTTGCTGCGATAGCTCTCATCCACGATCTTGAGAAGAGAATGCCGGGTTTCAATGCGCTCCAGGGAAAGGGACTTGGGCAGACTCAGATGGGGCAACTGAAACTCTTCCTCCCGAGCGGCTTCGGCAATGCGTCCCCGGTTGGAAGAAGCCAGGGGAATGGTCATCGGATCATATTCCGTTCCCAGGAATGCCGACCCAAAAAAGGGCTGATGGAGCTCGATCAATTCGGGAACCACTACGTAAGGAGGCACCGTGTTGCGGGGTCCGACTTCCTTGCTGATGATCGATCCGAGGCTCGGAAATTCCATGGCGGGAGTGGGTCGGTGTCCCGTTACCGCATAATAAGTTCCCTCGGGGTGATCGATTTCTTTGCTATGCATGGAACGGATGGCCGAGAGTTTGTCCATGTGCCGGGCCACTCGAGGAAAGAGCTCGGAAATCTGGATTCCCGGCACGTTGGTGGCAATGGGCTGGAAGCCGCTGTTCGGTTTCGGATCCCAGGTGTCGACCTGGCTGGGCCTGCCCTCCAGAAGAAGGAGAATGCAGGCCTGGGCCTTGGCTTTCTTTTCCATGTCGGTTCCCGAGGCAGCCATAAGACTCTTCAGTTGAAGATACTGACTCAGGCTCATCCCCAGCAGGCTCAGTGACCCTACCCGAAGAAAGTCCCGTCGTGCCCAACTATCGGTGCCCATACAACTGAAACTCGTTTGCACTTTCATGATCTTTTCCTAGTGGTTAAAAGCAAACTCCCGGGATGTGATCAGTGCCCACATCAGATCCTCGAAGGCTTCCCGTCGCCAGGACTGCTGACTGATTACAGATTGCACTCGATTCGCTTCCTCTTCGGTCGGGAAGCGGGAAAGCGCACTCAGGAAAAGCTCTTCGATGATCTCTTCTCCGGAGGCATCCCTATTGAGCAGGCGATCCAGCCTCCCTCCCGCCCGGGAGATTTTCTCTGTATAAGTCGCGTCCGCCAGCATGGCAAGAGCCTGTTTCAGGTCGGGTCCCATATTTCGCTCAGGAACAGTGAGCCGGTTCGGCTGTCCGTACACCTTGAGGAACCGGGAGGGAAAATGATCCGGCCAAATGAGGTGAATGGCTCGAGTCCCGGAAGGCAAACGGATCTGCTTGTCCAGGTAATGGGGGAAATTCTCCTCCACACCCGCCACCTGGGAAACCGCATCGAGCAGCACTTCTGCATCCAAGGGCCGCGCCGGGGCATGGGAGTAGTTTATCTCATCATCCCGGTTGGAACCGTTCGGGGTACTGGACAGCTGGTAGGTCCTGGAGCGCACGATGAGCCGGATCAGCCGTTTTCGGTCGAAGCCATGCTCCCGGAAATCCCTCGCCAGCGCTGCCAGCAACTCGGGATGGCTGGCTGGGTTGCTGCTGCGAAAATCGTCCACGGGGTGGACCATGCCCCTGCCCAGGAAATAACTCCATATCCGGTTCACGGCAGCCTCAGCAAAGTAGGGATGAGAAGTCATCCAGTCCGCCAAACGCTGCCGCACGTCCTTGCGGTCTTTCCGGGACAGGACGTTCCCGTCCAAAAAAGCGGGCTGGACCTCTTTCTGTGTGCGGGGATGAACCATCTTCTCATCCTGACCCGTGGGATCATCGAAGATCACATAGCGTCCCGACACCTGTTGACTGCTCAGGCCGCTGAAAAAGGCAGCCAGTCCCCAATACTGGTTCTGGGTCCAGGCTTCGTACGGGTGGTTGTGGCACTGGGCACAGTCCAGTCGCCGGCCCAGGAAAACCTGTATCTGCTCGGCCATGATGTTATTGGGCCGGGCCAATCCGCTCGACGCAAAGTAGTTTCCGCCCGGACCGTCGATACCCTGGGCCGCGATGCGCTCCCGGGCAACTTCATCATAAGGTCTGTTGCGAGCTACACCGTCTCGAATCCATTCCCAGTACGCCGAGCTGCTTTTGTGAGAGGAAGCCTGAGCCCAAAACGCCACGCGAAAGAGATCGGCAAATCGAAAGGTCCAGTAGTCGATGTACTCCGGAGAGTCCAGGAGAATCTCGATCAGCTTGTCCCTCTTTGCCAAATCACGGCTGGTCAAGAATTCTCGTACCCGCTCCGGCGGAGGCAGTGTTCCCGTCAGGTCCAGGCAGACCCGACGCAGGAATTCTCCGTCGCTGGAAAGCTCCGAAGGAACGAGGTGAAACTTACGGAGCTTGGCAAAGACATACTGGTCGATAAAATTGTGCTGCTCCACCTCCGGGTATTGGCCGAGCGGTCTGTCAATAACTCCCACCCGGGTGCTGGCAAAGTGCCCCGGAGCAAACACCAGCACTGTCGTCTCGCCGCGCCTCTTTCCCTGAATCACTCCCTCTCTGGTCACCCGGGCGACCTCCGGATTGCTCGACAGGTAACGAACCTGCTCCGTCAGGTCCTCCCGCCTCCCATCCGCCATCCATCCCGTCACCAACAGCCGATGCTCTCCTTTGCGCTCCACCACCACGTCCTCGGGAGTGACCTCCAGGCGCTGCAGCTGCAGACGATCCTGTTCCTCACCAAAGGGCGCGCCCCGTCGCACCCACTCTCGTATGATCCGGTAATCTTGCGATCCCTCCTCGAAGTGCAAACCTCCTCCGTGGCTTACTGTGGCTGTGGGCTTGAGCAAAAGCACACTCTGTTCGGGCTCCTTCAAGTCAATTCTCGAAACCTGGGGCTCCCCCGGTTCCGCGCTCAGCACCCGGTATACTCCCCCCTGGAGGACCCACAGGTAATCCTCCCGGGGATGCAGTCCGTTCAACGAAAGTTTGAAACCCCCTCTTCCCTTCACGCTGCCGTGACAGCTACTCCCGTTGCAGCCCCGTCGGGTGAAGATGCCCTCAAGATCCCGGACAAAGCTCAAGGGACGTTTCTCTCTGGATCCCTGCACGCGCAGCCCTGCCCTTGCCACCTTTCCTTCCAGCTCCACCCGCACTTCCGTCGCTCCGTCGGAAACCGCAAGTACACGTCCTGTTCCTTCTTCCCTTGCTACTCCTTCATCCATTATCGCAAAGGAACTTTGCGCCGTGACGTCCCGTTCCAACCCGTCCTCGTATCTGCCCAGTACCAGAAAACGCTGCGCTGCCCCTTTGCCCCGCAGGGTTGCCTCTCTCGGCACCATCCACAAGTCGAGCAACCGGGGAATGGGAGCGGTCTTTGTAAAAGAAGGCGGGGACGATTCTGCTGACAGCGAAGAAGAAAGGAGAAAAGTGGAGAATACCAGAGTGGTCAGCAATATCCGGGAACATCCGTGACGATCTGCGACATCTGCGAGCCTGTGTGCCCCTGTCAGCCCGACCCGCGGGACCTTCACCACGGGCTGCCTAGCGCACATTCCTTTTACCCCCCGTCTCATCTGCCGATCCGTACTCCGCAGGTCCGATTACCATAAGAGGTATCTCTCCGGCCGGCAGGGTCAGCCCCGGGCGTTCGGCCGCGATGGGGCGACCGGATACCCTGACTATCCGGGGAAGCTCCGTGAGTGGAGCGTTCTCTTCTGCCAGAATCACGAGCGTCACCTGTTGTTTTCTCCCCTTCTCCTTCTGGTCCGGTGCCAGCGCCGCGCCAGGCAACGCCTGCACTCCCGCCGGGAGCCCCTCTATGAACAGGGCCATCTCCCCTCGAAAGCCCTCTTCCTGCTCCACGGTCACGGTCAGGTTCCTGGCCTGTCCGGTGGGCAGGTTGATGCGATCTTCCTGAATCCGGATCTCGCCCACATGGGGGATCTGGGGCCGGATCAGCAACCGATATCGGAAACTCGGATGGTAGCGCGAGGAAAGGTCGTCGATCTGAAGGATGTATTCTCCTTCGCTTTCAAAAGTGTACTCTGCTTTGGGCCGAGTCCTCTCCTCGATCTTCCTCCACAGCCTGCGCCCGCTTGCGTCTAGAAGCTCCATTCTCGGGTTGAAAAAGGGGGGTTCCGACTGGAGGACTTCGATCTCAAAGGCAAGCTTTCCGTCGGCCTTCACGGGAAACTGAAAAGTGTCGATGTCTGCGCGGGAATTAATCGCTCCCTCAATCACAACAGGAGGCAGCACGGGCTGGGCGTGATCCAGAGTGTCGTTGGGCTCCTCTTCCTCTTTCGGAGCCAGAGCCACACCGGGATCGATCAAGATGGCGGCAGGATCGTCGGCCGGGGAGGTTTCCTGTTGTTCTTCCCTGTCTTGTCGCACTTCGGTGATCGTTCTCAACCGCAGCTCCTGGAGTCGCTTCTGGCCGATGCTGCGGATAAAGGTGTTTTCCCGTCACCCACTGTCGGAGGGGCTTCCCATTTCCCTTGAGCTCGAGTGGCGGGCCATAATCCGGAGCCTGTACACTGCATCGGGCCCCCCTCGGGCCAAAAATGAGCCCACTTTGAGCAGGTACCGGCCATCCCTGGGAAACCGATAGGTCAATCGAGGAGTGGGATCAGAGAGCCGGGATCCGCGTTCATCGTTGAACGCCAGACGAGTCACCTGCCGAGGGTCGAACCAGCTCCCGGTAGGCTCATAGAGCGCAAGGTGGGGGTCGAAACCCGTCCCCATCACTTCGAAGGTCAGCTCCTGTCCCTTCCCGGCCTCAAAAGCATAGTAGTCGACTTCCCCCCCCCCTTTTCGATTCTCCCATTCACCAGCACGGGAAATCTCACCATCTGGGCCTGGTGCGGTCGATCATGGCTCGCTTCCCCTTCTACCAGGGACGGTTCCTCCGTCACAAAGAAATCCAAGGCGTTGGAAACACCGGCGGGGGTTATGATCCTGAGGCGGTGATGATCGATGGAAGCGTGGGCATCCATCTCCAGCTGCAGCGAGACGAGATGGCCTGGGTGTTTTTCTGCTGCTTGGGTTTGCTCTTGTGGGGTTCCTTCCTTTTTCTCCGGCGCAATCTCCTCAACGCTCTTGATCCTGGCTCGAAGACCGCCGGTCTCCCACCAGACCGCGTAGGCTCCTTCCAGATTTTCGCCCCGGATTTCCGCCCCAAGGGTTGTGCCGCGCTGCCCTGTCTGAGGAAAAATCGAACTCACCTCCGGTTCTCCCGGAGGTGTGTCTCCCCGGATCTGGACGTCCAGGCAGGTCAGAGAAAGGAAAGCCAGAAAGGGCAAGAGCCCCCACTGTTTCCTTCTTCTCCGGCTGAAGCGTGCTTGAAGGAACCGGCGATCCCGCTCCAGCAGATGTCTGTCGACATTCCCCATATCAACCTTCGATATGAGTTCCTCTGGTTGCCCCGTGGCGAATGATCGAAATCTATCATTACCCCAGCCTTGAATCAACTGCTGCTTGGTCCTCTTTCGGCTGAGAAGCGCCTCTGATCCAGGCCCGTTTTGCCCGCCCTCATTCGTGCTGGCGGAAGATCAGGCGCTCGCCGCTGAACCCCTCGCGCCAAATGTTATCGCCCGCCTTCGTCATAGCCTCCATGTTCTCGGTGATCGTGGCGAACCGACTTCCGGGAACGGGTCCCAAGGTTGGTGAAAAGAGGAAATTGTCACGGTCGTAGAAGATCGCCAGGTCGATCAGGCCGGTACGATCTGCCCGCTCGCGCACCTCCGGGATACACACCGTTCCGGGAGGGATGAAGAAATACATCACGTCTCCTGTGGTTGGCAGCATCGTCGGGTTCTCGAGTCCGGGCTCACTGTCGGCGAAGGGAGGCACAAGGGTGTAGATCTCATTGCTGGCGTACTTCGCATGAAATACGTTCCCCTCGATCGGTAGCGCCTGCCAGACAGCCTCGCATGTCCTGGGCGCCCTCTCGTCCAACAACTGGGCAGTGCAGCTGACTCCGCGTTTTTGAAGCTCAATCTCAATGAATCTGGGCATCGTCAGCGCAGTATAGCTCAACCCCGGGTGTGATGCGGTATAATGACGACAAACTGGAACCGTCGGCACCTGGCTCGGATGATGCATCATCCGAGCTAAGAGGCCTACGAAGTCGCCAGGGGTGACGGGAAGGTGGGAGCCGCAGCGCAATTCCATGAGAGGAGTCAGAACAGTCAGAGCGCTCGAGCCGGCAGGCACGGTGCATTTTCTCTTCTTTTTTTCTTTTCTTCTTTGTGTCCTTACAGGCCCCCTATGGTCCGCACAGGAAGTAGAGACTCCCGATCCGGAGCTGTTATCTCTGTTTCCCCTGGGGGGGCAGCGAGGCACGGCCGTCGAAGCGCAGATTCGAGGGCGACAACTGGGCGGATCCTATGCCGTCTGGCCCCAATCTGATGGTCTCACGGCTCGAATTAAGAAGGTGGAAGAAGTGGAAGAAGGGTCGGCCGAGGACGAAAAGGAGGAAGATCCTTCCGGCGACGAGACGGAGGAGAAGCTGCCAGTCTACCGAGTTGTCGTGCGGATCGACATCGACCACACCGCTCGAATCGGAACTCACCCCATCCGACTGGTTTCCCCAAAGGGCCTGTCCAATGCCGTGTGGTTCCGCGTAGTGGATGAGCCGGTTATCGTGGAAGGCGAAGCATCCCATCAAACCGCCCAACAGGCACAGCCGATCGGTTACCCCGCTACCCTCTTCGGGCGCATTACGAAGGCTGGGGAAGCGGACTATTATTCGTTCGATGCAGCTGAGGGTCAGGAGATCGCCTTTGAGGTGGTCATGACCGAAGGCTGTGATAAAGCAGATCGATTTCCTGAAGGAGCTGCAATATATCCCCGCTTGAGTCTTTACCGGGGTAACGGGAGTTGGCTGGATCCCCATCGACCGACCCGCGTCCTTTTCCAGGAAGAACGATCTTCGGACATGGTGCCCGTCAGGTCCCGGTTGACGTATCGAGTGCTTCAAGGGGGCCGGTACGCCCTGGAGGTTTCCTCGCTCTTCGGCACAGGTTCTCCCGATTGCTCCTACCAGCTCCGGATGGCTCCTTCCGCGGAGCCGTCTGGTTTGAGACAGGAGCCTCAGATCCCTCCGGGAGAATGGCGGGCGCGAAGCTTCCGTAGGAAATTGGAAAATGATTGGATTGCCACCCTTCGTTCGCGGATGGTGGAAACAGAAGGCTCATCGGCTACCGGGACACAAGGAGCTTCGACGCGTGCCCGGGGTGCTGTTTCTGATGAAGCGGTTGAGGTAGTGGAGGGGGTCGAGGCGGCGGCAAGTCCTTCTTTGGTACGAGAACGCGATCCCAACAATAACCCCGAGGAGGCGTTGCAGATCTCCCTTCCCTCCATCCTTGAGGGTACGATTGAGCAGCCCGGAGACATCGACAGCTTTCGGTTTCAGGTGAAAGCCGGTCAGAGACTGGCATTCGAGATTGAGACTCCTGAGGCGGAGCCGCCTCATTTCCATCCCCGATTGGGGATCGTGGACACGGAAGACCAGGAGCTTTTCACGAATGTCCACAAGAAGATATCGCTTTTCAACAACAACGCAGAGCGGCAGGTGTACTTCCAATCCGTGGAACCGAAGGTGATCTACACCTTCGATGCCGGAGGCGAGTATGTTCTGCAGGTCCGCGATATCACCTCTCGATATGGGGATCCCAGTTATTCCTACCGGATACTGGTTCGGTCTCAGATCCAGCATGTCGGAGAAGTTCTGCTCGGTGAATTGGAGCCTGCCAACCGGATTACCGGCAAAGTGACCGTGTTGGATCGGATCAACCTGGTTCCCGGCCAGGCAAAGAAATTAACCATCTTTACTTCTCACGAAGAAGGATTCACGGGCGACGTGTCTTTTTCTATGACCGGCCTTCCGCCGGGGGTGGAAGCGTTCCCGGCTGCAGAGGTCAACGATACAACAGCGCCCACAGACGTGACGGTAAAGCCAGAGATCGTTCTGCCCAAAAGGCAGGAAACCACCGTTGTTCTGCTTCCGGAAGGGGACGCTCCGCTTACCCGCACACCCGTAGTGGTTCGGCTCCATTGCCGGCCCATCCTGAAGGGAAAACCCGGTTCGACACTTCTGGTTCGGGAGATCCCTCTTATGGTTGTGAAGGGCATGGAGCCGGATGGATAAGGGAGGCGGCGAAGTCATGGGCAGTGAGTACACCGTTTCGGAAACACGATGATGTACCCTTCTGACCGTTCCAGATTCCAGATTCCAGGTTCCAGGTTTGGGGCTTTCCATTCTGAGAAAAGCAGCGGGTTTCTGGCCTCAGCCGTTTCCGCTCGGAGCATTGGGTTTTTCCTGTCGCTGATTCTGACCTTGGTCCCACTCCTGGCCCGGTCTGCGGAGGAAGGGGAAGTGAAAGCCAAACTTCTGTCCCTTCGCCTGACTCCGGAGAGAGTGACTCTGTGGGGAAACAAGGCATCACAGCGGTTCCTGGTGCTGGGAAGGTACGCTGATGGGTTGGAGCGCGACGTAACCAGGAACAGCATCTTTTTGGTTTCGGATCCTGCCAAAGGGAAAATGGATGATTCCGGCCGGTTTTCGGCGCTGGCCAGGGGGCAGGTAGTGATGAGGGCCCGCTTTGGAGGGCTTGAGGTGGAATCGAGTGTCCGCATCGAAAGGGCGGGAGAAGAGCGACCTTTCAGTTTTGCACAGGATATCGGCGGGGTTTTTACCAAAAGGGGATGCAACAGCCGTGACTGTCACGGCGGCGTCAAAGGCCAGGGTGGGTTCAAACTCTCCAAGAATGCTCTCGACCCCAGGGAAGATTACCGCTGGGTGGTTGAGGGAGGAACCTATCAGGTCCTCAGCGCAGAATCGAAGGGAGAGAAAGTTCCTCGCATTAATCTGAAGGATTCCGAAAAGAGCCTGCTCCTTTTGAAACCCACCATGGCTGCCGCCCACGGAGGAGGCAAGCGGTTCGAGGAGGATTCTTCAGATTATGAGATGCTTCTGAATTGGATTCGGGCTGATGCTCCTTATGGGGAAGAAGGGGAAGAACAGGTCATTGCGATCGAAAGGGTGGAGGTTTTCCCCGGTCAGACCGTGCTCGATGGGAAGGGCCGCCAGCAGCTTCTGGTAACGGCGCACCTGTCCAACGGACGGCAGGAGGATATTACCGACCAGGTGTTGTATGTCTCGAACGACCCCAAGGTTGTGGAGGTGAACGAAACCGGTTTGGTCCGAGCCGTCAAGACGGGGGAAACGGCCGTGTTGATTCGCGCAGCTGGACACGCGGCCAGCGCCGGCTTTGGAGTGATCAAGGCGCCCATCGCGGATTATCCCGAGGTCGAGCGGCGCAACTTCATCGATGATTTTGTGTTCGAGAAACTGCAGAAATTCAACATCATTCCCTCACCACTTTCCCGTGATGAAGAATTTCTGCGGCGTGTTTGCCTGGATCTCACAGGCACACTTCCACCGCCCCAGAGAGTGCGTGAATTTCTCGCCAGCAGGAACCTGCGAAAGAGAGACGAACTGATCGAGACGCTGCTGAGTTCTCCAGAGTATGTGGATTACTGGGGCTTCTTCTTCAGCGATCTCATGCGTGTGACCTCTACCTCCGTCGGTTCTCCCAGCCTGACCAAAGCCTATGAGGACTGGATCATTAACAGCATTGCGGCCAACAAACCCTATGACAAAATGGCTACCGAGCGGATTGCGGCCCAGGGCTACTCGGCTCCGGCCAGGAATCTCTTTTTCTTCTCGGAGCCGATGGCGCCGGAGAAAATCATGGCTGAGCACGTCCGCGTGTTTTTCGGCCGCAGGATCGATTGCGCACAGTGTCACAACCACCCCTATGAGAAGTGGAGCCAAAACCAGTTTTGGGGACTCACGGCTTTTTATGGAGGTGTGAGGCAATTGAGGAATTCTCGCATCATTTTCGACGGTTTGGGTGGAGGGCATGTGGATCGAGCGGACGGCGCGGGTGTTGTTCACCCTCGCAGCAAAGAAAAGGTCCTGCCCACCTTTTTCGACGGCACGCGTTTGCCCGAGGATCAATGGACCGATCCGCGCCTGAGACTTGCACGATGGATGACTTCTCATCCTTACTTTGGTGAGGCCGCGGTGAATCGCATCTGGGGGAACTTTTTTGGAAGGGGTATTGTGGATCCGGTGGACGACTTCCGGACCACAAACCCACCCACCCACCCCGAGCTTCTGGCAGCGCTCGCCAAGGACTGCAAGGATCATGGATATGATCTGAAACATCTCATGAGGACCATCGTCCGGTCACGCACCTATCAGCTTGCCGCTACATCCAACGAAACGAATAAGGATGATCGGATCAATTATTCACGGGCACTGCCCAGGCTGCTGCAGGCGGCGGTGCTTTTGGATGCCATATCGCGCGCCACGGGTGTCGAGGAAGTTTTTCGTTTCCATGATCGGGCAGGAGCAGGAACGTCTGTGCCCGGTACGCGTGCCATGCACCTGATTCCCGATTTCTCTCCTTCCCAGTTTCTCGATGCTTACGGGCGGTCGATGCGGAAAACACCGGCTTCCGGAAACCCGGCACCCAGTCTGGGCCAGACATTGCACATGTGGGCCGGTCCGACCTACACGAGCAAGATCTCCCAGAAGGGCGGCCGCCTGGACCGGCTGCTCAAGCAGGACGCTTCCGACCAGGAGATGATCCAAGAATTTTACCTGGCTGCACTTGCGAGATTCCCGACTGCCCAGGAGCGGGCCGACTTGCTGGAGTTTCTGAGGCAACGGTCTTCGCGCCGCCAGGAGACTCTGGAAGGGTTCGTCTGGGCGTTGATCAGTTCGCGAGAATTTGCCTACAATCATTAGATAGGGGCGAATAGGATGAAACCGTCTCTCAGCTACACCTGCCCAGGCGTGGCCCATACCCGACGAGACTTTCTGCGCATGGGGTCCCTTGGCTTTCTCGGGATCACTCTCAGTGACTATCTCAGGCTGAGCAGCGTGTCGGCCTTGGCGGCCGAGAGTGTCGTGGAGAGGCCGGGAAAGGCTCAAGCCTGTATCTTGCTCTGGCTGGAAGGTGGAGTCAGCCAGGTCGATACCTGGGATCCGAAAGGTAACACCGTATTCCAATCGATCTCTACGAATGTTCCCGGAATTCAGATCTCGGAAATATTGCCCAGGCTGGCCCGGCACATGGACAAATTGTCGATCATTCGCTCCATGAAGACCCAGGAAAGAAACCACGCCCAGGGAACCATTGAGACGTTGACCGGCCACCGACCCAATCCGGCAATGAAGTTCCCCAGTGTGGGATCGATCGTATCCAAGGAATTGGGCGCGAGGAAGAACCTTCCCCCCTATGTGCTGGTGCCCACACCAACAGAATTCGACTTTTTCAGCTACGAAGAGGCCTATAAGGCGGCCTTCCTGGGAGGCGAATACGACGCCATGATTCTTCCCGATCCCACTAAGCCGGATTTTTCTGTTCCGGACCTCAGCCTCCCCAAATCGATTTCCAGTGAGGCGATTGAGGACCGCCGAGCCTTGCTGAGTATCGTGGATCGACACTACCGGCAAAGGGAAAATCTCGGCGAGTTTGCCAAAATGGATGCCTTCCAGGAACAGGCCTTGCAGATGCTTCTCTCGGCCCATGTCAAGAAGGCTTTTGATCTGTCCCAGGAAGCGGAAAAGACCAAGGATCGCTACGGTCGTCATCGAGTTGGGCAGAGCGTCCTGCTGGCCCGCCGCCTGGTCGAGGCCGGATGCCGGTTTGTCACCGCCGCAGGCTACAAGCACGGCCAGTGGGATACCCACGGCGACAATGAAACCAGGCTGCGCGACGAGCTGGCTCCGATGCTGGACCAGAGTCTCTCGGCTCTGCTGGAGGATCTCGATCAGAGGGGCCTTCTGGACTCCACCCTGGTCATCGCCACCGGCGAATTTGGCCGAACGCCAAACGTCAATCCCGGTAACGGCCGTGATCACTGGCCGGATTGCTGGTCTCTGGTAGTGGGAGGGGGTGGCATCCAAGGGGGTCAGATCGTCGGCGCCAGCGATGAGAGAGGTGCCTACGTCGCGGAGCGACCGGTGTCGATCGGCGATCTCTATGCAACCATCTACAAGGCCTTGGGCATCGACTGGTCGAAAACCTACATGACGCCTGTAGGACGCCCCATTTACATCGCCAACGGATTTGACGACAAAATGGGAGCTCCCATCAAGGAACTGATTTAGCCCCCATTCACCATATAGGACACCAAAATTGTTTGCCTTAATCGATGTAAACTACTATAATCAAAGTAGATATAGAGCATAAAGGGAGCAAGAAATGGCTGACCCAAAGGGTGAAGGTTTGAAGGCCGGTTTTGATGGCAGTTTGAGGCTTGAATTTCATGGGGCTAAGGTCACCTCGGATGCTGGGCTTCTCGCCTATCGTGATTTGGACGAAGCGTTGGTGTTATTCGATAGTGTTCCCTCTGTTTTTCTCGATTCGCGGACAGGGCGTAACATCCAGCACGACCTGGCGCCGTTGCTGCGCCAATCGGTATACGAGTCGACTGGCTGGCTATGAAGATGTCAACGATGCCCATCGTCTATCGGTGGATCCGACTATGCGGAGGATCACCGGGAAGAAGATGGACAAGAAGAAGGCCGCCAGCGCCAACACCATGGGTCGATTTGAGACCGAGATGCTGTCCGTCCAGGGGAACCTCAAAGCCCTTTCGGAAGTTAATGGCCGATGGGTAGAAAGAGCGCTGGAGAAAACAACTCATCGACGCATCATTCTGGATATGGACAGCTCAGCCAGTCCTGTCCATGGCGAGCAGGAAGCCTCTGCCTACAACGGCCATTTCCGATGTACTTGCTACCATCCCCTGTTTTGTTTCAACCAGTTCGGAGATTGCGAAGGTGCAATGCTTCGGCCCGGCAATGTTCACAGCGCGGATGGTTGGAAGGAGATGCTGGAACCAATCGTGGCTCGCTACGAGAAGAAAACAGTCCGCAAATACTTTCGTGGGGATGCTGCCTTTGCCAAGCCGGACGTTTATGAATACTTGGAGGAGAAGGGCTTTTTGTATGCCATCCGGCTTCCTGCCAACGAGGTGCTTCAGGCGGAGATTGAACACCTGCTTACCCGGCCTGTGGGCCGTCCGCCCCGAAAGCCTATCGTTTGGTTTGCCGATTTCCAATATCAAGCCGCCAGTTGGGACCGGCCTCGCCGGGTGATTGCCAAGGTCGAGTGGCATCGCGGAGAACTCTTTCCGAGGGTGGGTTTCATCGTCAGTGTGCCGCAGCAAGCGGCGTGAGAGATGGGAGTAGGCCTCCCGCAACCGGCTTGCAGGAGCAGGTTGCAAACCACCGTAAGTGGCTGTGGTTAAAAGCCGCGGTCGTGAGCGTTACGGAAAAGGTGCTCTAGAAGCATCAGGTGTGGATCAGGAAGACGAACACAAGTGAACCACCGTTCAAGTGCCGAAAGGACGAGATGGTGTCGAAACCGGGGAGTTGGTGTTGCCCCGGGACGAATCTGGCGGAAACCTGTCTACTGGTCAGGTGGCACCCGGCATAGAGGTGGCGTGAGCTTGATCTGGGCTCTCATGTTGAACTGCGGGAACCTGGAGCAACGATGCTAAGAGAAAGGCACAAGCAGAGAACCTGCGAGGCCGACAGTATCGAAGCGTTGCCCAGGGACGGACAAGCTCGTAGTAGCGATGAGGCTGCCGTAATGGCAGCGGAGCGAAGGGGCTTGGTCACTCGGCTACAGACAAGCGGCCAACTGCTAGGCAGGAGGAGCCCTTGAAAGTAGCAAAGCCATTTGAGGTTTCTAAGAAGCTGGCAGGGCAAGCATACTTGGAGGTGAAGTCCAAAGGAGGTGCCGCAGGAGTCGATGGCGAGTCGCTTGAACTCTTCGAGCACAACTTGAAGAACAACCTCTATCGAATCTGGAACCGGCTGTGCTCCGGGAGCTATTTTCCACCACCCGTGAAAGCCGTGCCAATCCCGAAGAAATCGGGGGGCACGCGTGTTCTCGGAGTGCCTGCGGTCTCTGATCGAATCGCACAGACAGTGGTGAAGCAAGCCCTGGAGCCGATACTGGAACCGGTGTTCGATGAGGATTCTTTCGGCTATCGACCGGGAAAGTCTGCCCATGACGCGATTGCCATCACCCGGAAACGGTGTTGGCGATACGACTGGGTGGTGGAGTTCGATATCCGCGCCCTGTTCGACAACATTGACCACGAACTGCTCATGAAGGCGTTACGCCACCATTGTCAGTGTCGTTGGGTGTTGTTGTACGTGGAGCGCTGGTTGCAGGCTCCACTTGAGCAGCCCGGCGGCAGTCTACAGGCGCGCGACAAAGGCACACCGCAAGGTGGAGTTGTGAGCCCTATTCTGGCAAATCTGTTCTTGCACTACGCGTTTGACGCGTGGGTGAGACGCCAACTGCCGGGGGTTCCATTTTGTCGATACGCCGACGATGGGCTGCTGCACTGCAAGAGCCAGTCTCAGGCGGAATACGTGATGAGCCTTATCTCGGAACGCTTCCGTGAGTGTGGGTTGGAGATCCATCCCGACAAATCGTCGATCGTCTATTGCAAGGATGTGAATCGCCTGGAAGAGCATTCGCGAATCAGCTTTGATTTCCTTGGTTACACTTTCCGTCCGCGACGGTGTGTGAACAAGAAAGGGCAGGTTCACCCGAACTTTCTTCCTGCGATCAGTATCTCCTCGAAGAAGGAGATCAATCGATGCATGCGTAGCTGGCATGTCCAGCTCAAGAACGAGAAGACGTTGTTGGATCTGTCTCAGATGTTCAATCCGAAACTCCGTGGTTGGCAAGCCTGCTATGGTCGCTTCCACGCGTCGGCACTGCGTCAACTGTGGCGGAACTTCAACCGGTATCTTGTGCAGTGGGTGCGAAGGAAACTCAAAAGATTTTCTGGGCATCGGCAACGGGCGAGGCGTTACCTCGACCAGATTGCCCGTGCCAATCCGCATCTATTTATTCATTGGCGTCTTGGAGTCTTTCCTTGTGGCTTGAGTGATAGGAGCCGGATGAGCTGAGAGGTTCACGTCCGGTTCTTGGAGGGGCTGGGGGTGAGACTCCCCCGGCCTACTCAACCCAATATGAGCGCACAAGCCTCAGGGGTGGTTCACTTCTATAACGGTCGTGGCACAGCCGAGCAGTGGATCAAGGAAGGCAAGTATGCGTTGCACCGGACTCGCCTGTCCTGCCAGCGCTTTGTCCCGAATCAGGTGAGGTTGGCTCTGTTTGTCTTGGCCTGCAACCTGGGCAATTTTCTACGGCGGCTGGTCCTTCCCAGAAAAATCAAACATTGGTCCCTTCGCAGCCTGTTGACCAAACTGATCAAGATCGGAGCGAAGGTGATCCGCCATAGCCGGATCGTCACGTTTCAGATGGCGGAGGTAGCGGTAAGCAAGGATATATGGGCCGGGCTGTTGTCTCGGATTAATCGACTGAGATGGATGACAGTCTAGCGCCACGTGTTTTTGATCGAGTGGGTGGAGAGTTGTCTCCACTTATCAGATTTTGACAAGATTACCTTGATTACCCACGGATCAAAGGCCGTTTTCAGCGGAAAGATGACGAGAGAATGCTTGACGCAAGGTTGGAGGGCTGATAGGTTCTGATCATCCATCACGAAGAAGCTAGGCGAACTCGGATCTGGGGTTAATATGAGGAATGTCGATTAAAGGGTGTCGGTATCTTGCGCAGCTGCAAAAACGGCTGAGAGAAACCGTCGCAGAAAAACCGAGAGTGGCCTTGTCGTTCCTTCGCACAGTGCCCAGCTTCGTTTTTGTATTAACTTCTTTGGGTGTATATTTAATGTGTCAGTGCCCGACCATAGGCGTCCGGCATGGGTTTTGCACTTAAGAAAACGCTAAAACATGATGGAGCAGGGTGTGGAGATCGAGCTGCCCAGGAAGAAAAAGCCGGCAATCGATATACATGCCCGGGTTATCGCTGTGGGTTAACCCCATGGACGTTCGTGTTTTGGGTGGGTGTGCGCCTAACAGCAAGGTGGCAGATCGCTTTGACACTGTCTCGTCGACCTCGGCTACCACGTTTACACGGTGCTGGATGGTGGTCCCTGGACCCATCCGGGAAACAAGACGTGACAGTCGCCCTGATACCGAGTGGCCAGAGTATTCCCCTGCCCACGGAGCCTTGACCATGAGGGCACGAAAATCAGGATCAACTTACCGCGCAAAATCGTCCAAGGAACGAGGCATTGTTTTGCTGGTCTCCATTTTGGCCTTGCTCCTACTCACCTTGCTGGGCCTGGCTCTCACCACCATGGGGATTGTCGCCACCAACGCCTGGGAGAACAGCGAAGCCTTCTATATTGCGGACTCGGGGATCACCCACGCCAAAGCCCTCATCTTTGATTCGGCCACAGACCCAGACGTTTTTCTTCAGGCGGGAAATGGCATCGCCTGCGACGGTGACGAGTTGAGCGGCGTGGCGGTGGGCCCCATTACCTCGATTGCAGCCGGAGGCCATCCCTTCCCCCCGGGAGGCCGCTATGAAGTCCAGGTCTGTGATGATGACGAGTCGAATTTAAATCCTCCCGACTTCGATCCCAACACCGATATCAACGGGCGCTTCCGGGTACTCTCGACAGGCTTCGGGCGTAACGGTTCGGTAGCTGCATTGGAGCTGATCGTGGGCAGCAACGCCGCGCCCGCCATTCTGGTGGAAGGGAATCTGCGCATCAACGGGAATCCCAAGATCCAGGGGCAGAACGGAGCAGCCCAGGCCAATGGGCAACTGGAGCTCAACGGGAACCCGAAAGCAGAGCAGGCGTTCAATGCCGGCGGCGCTGCGACCATCTCAGGGGGCCCCAAGACCGGACCGCCTCCTGACTACGACGACGATCCTGCTGATATCAATTCGGGAGAAGAAGCCGTCGAGGCTCCGGACCTTGAGCCCCAGGACCTTCGGCCTTCTGCCGATTCCATTCTGGGAAGTGATGGGCTCATCAGAGACCAATCTGGAGCGGTGATTGGGAACGCCACAGGCGGACCCTGGAAGAGATGGTCCTGGGATCCGGGGGGACAACGCTGGGTGGCCGGCAACGATATCCCCCAAGGCACCTACTATGCGGAAGGGAATATCGATTTAGACGCTTCGGGCTCCGCTCCCTCTTCAGGTTCGATGCTTCCATAGCGGAATCCTCCGCGGATTCCGCTGCCAAAAAGTCCAAACCATGCTATCAGCAGCCGGATTCAGCTCCCGCTACCCGAGCGCGTAGCCGGGATCGATGTTCTGAAAGAAAAGAAGAATCTGGTGGATATCAACTGAAAGTAATTGGTCATGAAAAAGGGGACAGTCTACTGTGTCCCTTCGGGGGGAAGAGTTGGCAGTGGGAACCAGATGTCCGAATGAGAAGAACGCCCCCTTATTCCTGGCACATGCCTCGCCGAGGTGCCCCGCATGCGCCGCAAGGCCCACTTTCGTCGGAAAAGGCCTTAGGCGAACCGCCCGCGACAGCAAAGGTCGACAATAGCCTTTCCGCCTCGGGACTCTGGCAGTTGGGGCACTCCACCCCGTCAGAATTAGGGAAGACGATTTTCTCAAACCGGGCGTCACAGCTCGTGCAGCGATATTCGAAGATCGGCATGGCTATATTATACAAGGGATATTATCCTAGTACTCGCTTATGTCTCAGCCTTTTCTTTCTCTCATAATAATCCTTCCCCTGGCTCTTCCTCCGCCAAGCTTCACTGACTAGCTGTGGGAGGAGAATCGGGATATCTACGCGGAGATCCTGGGACATCCTTTCCTAGAGGGGTTGGTTGAGGGCAGCCTGAAGCGCGACGTGTTTGCTTTCTATTATGATTCAGGACGCCCACTATCTGCGCGAGTTTGCCAGGGCTCTCAGTGTCACAGCCGCGAAGGCGCCCCGAGAAGAATGGGCTGCACTGCTCAATACGCACGCGGCAGACACTCTCCGCTACGAAAGAGAGCTGCACGAAAGCGTCTTCAAAGAATATAGCATCACTCCCAGCAATGTGATGCACACGGAACCTGCGCCTGAGGCCTTTGCTTATACCAACTTCTTGGTCGCAACCGCCCACAGCCGCCCTTTTTCCGAATCGATGGGAGCACTTCTCCCCTGTTACTGGATTTACTGGGAGGTGGGAAAGGAGCTGAAAAAGCGGGGATCCAAGAATCCAATCTATCAAAAATGGATCGACGCTTATTCCTCGCAAGACTATGGGGCGACCGTCAAGGCCATCTTGAACATCGCGAATGAGGTAGCCGTCACTGCCGGTGCCGCCGAGGTCCAGAAGATGAGGGAGCACTTTCGCCGCAGTGCTCGTTACGAGTGGATGTTCTGGGACTCTGCTTATCATCGACGTCGCTGGCTACCGGGTACAGCGAAGGAATGATTCGCCGGGCGAAGGGCTCTGACGGAGTGGGTCGTGAAGCGGATGTGCGCTTGGATGGTTTTCGCCCCGAGTTTCTCGACTTTCAACGCGGAATTCGAGTCGGTCGTCTGGAACCTCATCAGCGAATCACTCAAATCCTGAAGCGATCTTTGGAGAGCAGGTACCAGCAGCCTTTTGTGACCGACCGATGGGGACGTGGAGTCTACTGGCAATGGATCTGCTTCCTCCCCAAGGCCAACCGCTCAGCGAAGCCACTTTCCAGTCACGTCAACTTTGGGTGCTCCAAATTCTTCATCATGATCGATCGCGAGGAAGAGGTGTTCCAGTCTGGAACGCAGGTGGAGCGAGGTTTTGTCAGGGCACCCAAAGGATACCAATCCTGCCAACTGTGCGAAGACTGGGATTGGCAGCGATTGATCCGCTCGCTGAAGGGAAAATCCACTCTTTATGAGGAAGTTCGCGGACTCGTGATGCAGGAAGGCTTCCGCCTGCATTCCGGAGCCTGGGAAGCCGCCAACGAATACTCGCGCTCGAATTTCCCTTCACGAAACCGACTCCTGCGGGTATTGAGGGAGGTCCCTGACCGCGAATGGAGCGGCTTTCAGGTTTACTATCCGATGAGGGCAAGCGAGGTGCAACACTCCACAGGCCCGGATCTGGTAGAAGCGATGCTCGCCGTATTTGAAGAGGTCAGGCCACTCATGAACCAATCCATGCAAATCGATCTCATTTGATCCGTTCTTTATTCGGTCAGCTCCCGAAGTGGAGGTCCCTGGTAAACCTGGCGAGGCCGCGCGATTTTCTGCTCTGAGTCGAGAATCATCTCCTGCCACTGAGCCAGCCATCCCGAAGTTCGAGCGACAGCAAAGAGCACGGTGAACATAGTAGAGGGAAAACCCATCGCCTCGTATATTAATCCGGAGTAAAAGTCCACATTGGGGTAAAGTCTTCGGCTGACAAAGTAGTCATCCTGCAGAGCAATCCTTTCCAACTCCAGGGCGACCTCGAGCAAAGGGTTAGTTCCAGTCACTTCAAAGACTTCATCCGCCAGGCGCTTAATGATCCTGGCTCGAGGGTCGTAATTCTTATAAACGCGATGGCCAAAGCCCATCAGGCGTACTTCTCCTGCTTTTACGCCCTTGATGTGCTTGGGGACCCGATCCTTGGAACCAATCTGCTGCAACATGCGCAGCACCGCCTCGTTGGCTCCTCCGTGAAGCGGACCGTAAAGGGCACCGATGGCAGCTGCAGCCGCGCAGTAAGGGTCCGCCAGCGAGCTTCCCACGCTGCGCATGGCACTGGTACTGCAGTTTTGCTCATGGTCAGCGTGCAGGACAAAGAGGACGTCGAGGGCTCGCTCCAAAACCGAATTCACCGGAGATTCCTTCCCGCCCTCCTGAAACATCATATTGAGGAAGTTAGCGGCATAGGAAAGTGTCTGATCCGGTTCAGCATGAGGAAGACCCCTGCTGTGACGACAGACATTGGCCGCGACCCCCGGCATGTGGGCAATCAGCCGATGGATCTGCAGATGCCTGTTCTCCTTCTCTTTTACTCTCTTGGCATCTGGGTAGACGGTAGACAGCGCAGCCACAGCGCTGATTACCATTCCCATAGGGTGCGCGCCACGCGCAAAGGCATCGATCAGTTTCTTCACTTCTTCAGGGAGAGGGGCTCGCTCGGCGATTGTGGAAGTCCACTCCGCGTACTGGGCGTCAGTGGGCAGCTCACCGAAGAGAAGGAGATACGCTGTCTGGAGATACGTGCATCTTTCCGCCAGCTGCTCAATGGGATAGCCTCGATAACGAAGGATTCCTCTTTCACCGTCGATCTCTGTGATGCGGCTGCTACAGCTGGCGGTATTCGAGAAGGCAGGATCGTAACCCATCATCCCGAAGTCGTCATCCGATAATTTGATCTGGCGCAGGTCCGCAGTGCGAATGGTGCCGTCGGTAACCGGAATCTCGTACTCTTTGCCCGAGCGATTATCAGTGATGGACAAGGTATTCTGCGGCATTCTTCTCTCTGTGATCGAGCTGATCGCTGGACCGAAGCCCGTAACCCGCATTTGTCAGACCCGATCTCTTGACTGCGTTGGGCTCCGTCGCTTCCCCGACGTACTGTTTCATTACGCCTTTCGAGGGCGTGAGCTCGTCAGGACAGTATCTGCGCCACCTCGCACAGCCCCACGGCGAGAAAGGTGGGTTCAAGAAGCTCAATGATAGCCAACTATTCTGGGAAACTCAATTGCGTGCTAGAGTTTTCTCATGCGGAAGATCGCTTTGGTCCTTCTCTGGTGGATCCTCGCCGGGCAGCTCGAGGCGGGAAGGACTCTGAGAATTCACACAAATACTTTTTCCTTCCTGGTGACCGAGCCGGAAGGCTGGATAATCGACGCTCGGTCCGCAGTTCAAATTGCCAGTTTGGTCATGCACAAGAGAGGAACAACGTGGAGAGAAGCTGAAGTCGTCGTGTTCGCACGCTTCATCGAAAAGGCAGAGGGCGAGACCCTGGCTGACTTCGGCAAGTCACACCTGGATCACCTTGCAGAACGATGTCCACCATTGAAGATCGGTGATCTAACGCTGAAGCTGGCCGGCAAACGGAAATTTCTGACCAAGGCCTATGGCTGTCCAGAGGGCAGAAACGAAGTGGTCGCCTTCACTGAGCTCCCCGGGGTTTTTGGCGTTTTCATCCTCTCCTCCCGAGACCAGAGTGTCATTCGCTCGGCCCTGGGGCCCTTCCAAGAAATGCTGCTGTCGTTCCGGTGGCTAGGTGAAGAGGACGGTCCCGCCCTCGCTAGCCCTTAATTGCCGAAGTTCGACTTATACGGCAAGAAGCACGAAATCCAAAGAATCCGCATCAGCCAAGAGCTCGCAGCGAGGACTTTACGAGCATCGATTCTTGCGTGTATGCTGCCACCCATTATGCGGATTCTGATCTTGGGCGGAGGGCAAGTGGGGACACTGGTTGCCCGTCGCTTGATTCGGGAGAAAAATGAAGTGGTGATTGTGGAAAGCAACGAGGAGCGCTGTGCCGACCTGGAAGAAATCCTCGATGCCAAGATTGTTCAGGGCAAAGCCAGCAGCATCACGACACTGGAGAAAGTGGGTCTGCGCCACGCCGAGATGCTCATAGCCGTCACCCGCAGCGACGAGGCGAATATCTTAGGCTGCCTCATTGCCCAGGCTCACTCCAATGTGAAGATCAAGGTGGCACGCCTGCGCACCCATGAGGTCGACCGTTGGAGAGAAATTTGTAGGAATCGTGTTTTGAACATCGATCTCGTGATCCATCCCGACAGCGAGACTGCTCAGCGTATTCTGGGGGTGCTGGGTTTACCGGGGATCTCGGATATCGTTGAGTTTGCTGAGGGACGAGTCAAGCTTTTCGGAATGAACATCGACGACGACAGCTGGGTGCTCGACAAGAGTATGTCGGAGCTGGACCATTCCAGTCCTCCCAAAAACTCGCTGATGGCAATTCTTTTTCGCGGCCATCGAGCGATCATTCCGCGAAGCAACGACCGGCTGCGCGCCGGAGACCACGTCTACATTGTCGTGCCCAGTGCGGAACTGGACGAGTGCCTGAGATTCATGGGCGTTCCCAAACCTCAGAAGGTGGAGCGAGTGTTTATTCTGGGTGGAAAGCAGCTCGGCATCGAGATCGCCCTGCAGTTGGAGAAGAAGGGAGTCCAGGTCAAAGTTTTTGAGCGAGATTTTGTCCGCTGTCAGATGATCTCGGGTCTGCTCCAGAACACCGTCGTTCTTCACGCTGACGGAACAGACCAGCGTGTTCTGGAGGAGGAAAACATCGAAGGAATTGACGCCTATCTGGCTTTGACCGGAGACGACGAAGACAATATTATCGCCTCCCTCCTGGCCAAGCGGTTGGGAGCTCGTAAGGCCGTGGCCCTTGTCAACCGACTGAACTACCTCTCCATGGCGCAACTGTTGGGAATCAATTCCACCTTCAGTACCCGCTCCACCGTAGTGGACCGGATCTTGCAGTTTGTGCGAAAAGGACACGTGCTTTCCGTGACTACCTTCCGAGAGGAAGAAGTCGAAGCCATTGAATTGGTTGCGACACCCGGCGCGAAATACGTGGGAAAGAAGTTGAAAGATGTCCACCTTCCCCACGGAGCCATCGTGGGAGCTATCGCTCGACCTTCCGGGGAAGAGATCGTCCCCCGTGGCGAAGTCGTGATCCAGGCCGGCGACCGGGTCATTTTCGTGTGCTTGGAAAACCTGGTTGCCCAACTGGAGTCGGTCTTCATTGGCGAACCCCACGAGGTTGCGGGTAAGAGAGAAAAAGTGTGACCCACTGGTTCGGCTTCCTGCGCTTGCTGGGATTCTTGATCCTCTTTCTTGCCCTCGCACTGAGCCTCCCCCTGCTTATCGCTTTTATCCTCGGTGATAGTGGATTCAGTTCCCTGCTCAAGGCAACGCTGACCACTGCAGGTCTCGGATTCTTTCTTTTCTGGATTTTTCAAACACCTCCTCATGAATTGACACGGCGGGAGGGAATTCTACTGGTGGTGGCTTGCTGGCTCTCAGCCAGTCTTCTAGGGGCACTCCCCTTCCATTTCTCCCCCTATTTCCCAAGCTTTACAGACGCGTTTTTTGAATCGATCTCCGGATTTACGACCACCGGAGCTTCGGTACTTGCCAGCGTGGAAGCGCTTCCCAAGAGCTTGCTCTTGTGGCGCTCTTTCACCCAGTGGCTGGGAGGCATGGGGATTATCTTGCTGGGAATTGTGATTCTTCCCTTAATTGGGGTGGGAGGTACCCAGCTCTATCGAGCGGAGTTCTCCGGTGCTCGTTCCGAGAAGCTCAGACCGCGGATTGCCGAAACAGCGATCGCTCTGTGGAAAATCTACGCTGCCTTTACCGTGGCAGGATATTTGGCCTTGCGTTGGGCGGGGATGGGCCCCTTCGATGCCGTCTGCCATACCCTCACCACCATGGCAACGGGAGGCTTTTCCACTCGAAACGAGAGCATCGAAGCTTTTGCCAGTCCCCACGTCGAGATGGTCATTGTGTTTTTCATGATCCTGGCCGGAATTAACTTTACCCGCCATTATCGTTTTCTGGTGGAGCGCCAGCCGGCCGGGTTTTTCGGCGACTTGGAGCTTCGTGTGTATGGTGTCATTCTTGCCGCAGCTACTCTGGTCATCACGCTGTCGATTTTTCAGTCGTCCTCAGATCCCTTCTGGGAAGGTACACGAAAGGCACTCTTCCAGGTCGTCTCGATTACGACCACAACGGGCTTCGCTTCCACCGATTTCGAGCAGTGGAGTTCCTTCGCCCAACTGCTGCTGTTGGCCCTCATGTTCGCTGGAGGGTGCACCGGCTCCACCGCCGGCGGTCTCAAGACGGCCCGGCTGGTGCTGCTCGCAAAGGTGGTGGGGCGCCAATTTAGACACATGGTGGAACCACGAGGCGTGTTTACCCTTCGGTTCAGTAATCAGACGGTCAGCGAAGTCTCGATCCAGAGTCTTCTGAATCTGATCTACCTTTCTTTTCTCGTCAATTTTGCCAGTTGTCTCCTGCTCACACTGGTGGGGATCGATATTCTGACGGCGATTTCCGCGGTGGCGGCCGCGATGTTCAATATTGGCCCGGGGCTCGGTGAGGTGGGCCCCACAGAAAATTATGGCCACCTCCCTGCCCTGGCGAAATGGGTTCTGAGCATCTGTATGCTGGCAGGACGACTTGAGTTCTACACCCTTTTTGTCCTCTTCACTCCCAGCTTTTGGAGAAAATGAAACTGCGGATCACGCAGATCGTCACGGATTTTTGCAGATATGATCCGCGTCGATCTGTTCCGATCCGCGGATCCGCGGTCTCTGCTTTGACAGCAGTCAAATTCGGAAGGTATAATCCCTTTTCTCAACGACTTGTCGACTTTGTCGAACACTTCTTCTGAGGAGATACCTGTCTTGTACGCGATTATCAGAACGGGGGGCAAGCAGTGGCGGGTCAACCAGGGCGATGTGATTCGTGTGGAACGCCTCACTGGAGATGTGGGCAAACAGATACAATTCGAGGAAGTGATGTTCGTTGGAAATGAGAATGAGATACGGGTTGGTACTCCGCTGGTCCCTGAAGCCCGCGTGGTGGGCACGATCACCCAGCAGGGGAAAGCAGCGAAGGTTCTGGTTTTTAAATACAAGCGGCGCAAGAAGTACCGGAGAACAAAAGGACATCGGCAGCTTTTTACCGAAGTCAGGATCGAGAAAATAGAACTCGCTGCACCCGCAGAGCGAAAAAGAAAGAAAGAGGCGACACCAAAGAAAGAGGTGAAGGCTGCGCCAAAGACGCCCATAAAAAAGAAAGAAGTCAAGAAAGCAGCAAAGGGACGGGTCGCAGAAGGAAAGATCAAGAAGGAAGCAGCTAAGAAACGCACCGAGTAAGACAAGGACCCCAAAGAAAAAGAGACAAGTCAAGGAATAGACTGCATGGCGCATAAGAAAGGGTTAGGCAGTTCCCGAAATGGTCGCGACAGTCAGTCCAAGCGACTAGGAGTAAAGCGTTTCGACGGGCAATTCGTCACGGGCGGCGCCATTTTAGTGCGCCAGCGCGGTACGCGGATTCAGCCGGGTCTAAACGTCGGCCGGGGCAGTGACGACACACTCTTCGCCAAGATCGGCGGCATGGTCAAGTTCCAAAATCGAGGCCGGAGGGGCCGTTACGTTCACGTCCTGGCGGGCCAGGAAGTTTAGCCCGGACTATTCGGCGGCTTGCTCGGAGGGATGTTCATCGACCACGCCCGGATCTATATCAAAGCGGGGGATGGCGGAAATGGTTGTTTAGCCTTTCGGCGAGAAAAGTTTGTGCCGAGAGGAGGCCCCAGCGGCGGCGACGGCGGTAAAGGGGGCGACATCTACTTCCGCAGTACCACCCAACTCAATACCCTCCTCCCTTTTAGATACCAACAGCACTTCAAAGCTGGATCAGGCCGCCACGGGTCAGGCAACAAGCGCCGTGGCAAAGATGGTAAATCGATGATCGTTGAAGTGCCTGTCGGCACTCAGATCTGCGAGCAGGCCAGCGGTGAAATGCTTTGTGATCTTGATCGCCCCAACCGTCTGGAGTTGGCTGCCGAAGGAGGAAGAGGCGGGCGGGGAAACGCTCACTTTGCCACTTCGAAGAACCAGGCACCCAGGCATTTCGAGGAGGGAAAACCCGGACAGGAGCGGACCCTGGTCCTGGAACTGAAAATCCTGGCCGATGTGGGGCTGATCGGTTACCCCAATGCGGGTAAGTCCACTCTTGTCTCAGCGATTTCCTCCGCCCGGCCAAAAATTGCAGATTACCCTTTCACCACTCTCACCCCCACACTCGGGGTCGTCTCCTATGGAGACTATGGGAACTTTGTGGTGGCCGACATTCCAGGCCTGATCGAAGGAGCCCATAGCGGAACTGGCCTGGGAGACCAATTCCTGCGACACGTGGAGCGGACTCGACTACTGGTCCACCTGATCGATGTCACAGAAGGAGGTGAGGAGAGTCCTGTGGGCGCTCTTAAGGCGATCAATCGAGAACTAGAGCTTTACAATCCGTCACTACTGGAGAAACAGCAGATCATCACCGCCTCCAAAGTGGACTCAGTGAATCTCAAAAAACTCAACGGTTTGCGTCGCTACTGCCGGCAGCACCGGTTAGTTTTCTGTCAAATTTCGGCCGTGACGGGAAAAGGAATCAGGGAACTGAAGGAGAGAATCGCTCAACAACTCGGAGTTACAGGGAATTGAGGATTGGCATTCTGGGAGGAACTTTTGATCCCATTCACCAGGGACATACCTACCTTGCCAAGGAAGTGCTGAAAATCTTCAAGCTCGATCGTGTCCTCTTTATGATATCCCGTCTCCCTCCTCATAAGCCTGGAGGGGAAATCAGCAGCCCCTTTCACCGCTATGCGATGGTGGTTCTGGCGCTGCTTGGCCAGAAGCGGCTCTACACGTCACAGTGGGAGCTGCTGCGAGGGCGCTTCTCCTATACCGTGGACACGCTTCGACACTTCGCCCGGACACAACCCCAGCATCTCTACTGCTTCATCGCAGGCAGTGATTCCCTTAAGGAGATCCACCTATGGAAAGATTATGATAGGCTTCTAAGAAAGTACACGTTGATTTTTGTGCAGCGGCCCGGTGCTAGGATCAAGCTTCAGGAGCTAACGATCCCCGGGCCTCTGAAGGGAGCGATCAAGATCGTTCAAGATGGAGAAAGGCCTGCCATCCAGGCCGGGCAATCCTTCCTGGTCTCTCTTGACCCTCCCCCCATCAGCTCAACCTCAATTCGAGAGATGATTGTCGCAGGAAAGGAACCCAGCCAGCGGTGGGTCTCTCCGTCGGTTCTCCGTTACCTCCAGAAACACAGACTGTATGAACGAAACAAGAAGCGTTGTTAAAAAGGTTTACCGGGCAATTGACAACAAGAAGGGGGAAGAGGTTGTGATCCTGGATATCTCGAAAATCTCCTCCTTCACCGACTATTTTGTAATCTGCCAGGGTCGCAATCAGAAGCAGAACCAGGCTATTTGCGGTGGAATTCAGGAGAAGCTGAAGAAGGAAGAGCAGCTCCCTGCCGGCCATATCGAAGGGTACCAGGAGGCAGAGTGGATCCTCATGGATTACCTCGGCTTCGTGGTTCATATCTTCTCCCCAGAGGCTCGCCAATTCTATCAGTTGGAAAAGCTGTGGAGCGACGGAGAGATGGTGAAGTTTCGAGCCCTCAGTGCCTAAAGAGACTCTAGTCTCTCGTTAGTTGTCATTCGTAGTCACTGGTCAGCTGGTCATTCGTCATTGACTAGATGTTCCAGGGCAGTAGCAGTGGCAGCCGGTCAGCTTTTCCCACTTGTCCCGGCGAGAAGAATTTAGTATAAGGTCTCCTTTTGCGAATGCGCTTGAGGTTTCTATGGGTCGGGAAGACAAGGGATCCCCATTGGGTTGGACTTGAGGAAAGATACCTGGAGAGGCTTCGCCGGTTCTTTCCGACCGAAAGAACCACAGTGCGGGACTTGAAGAAAACCGACCCTCGCCAGTACAAGGCACGTATACGAAAGGAAGCAGAGTCGATTGAAGAGAAATTCTTGAGGGCGGGTTATCGGGTGGTTCTTGACCAGGAAGGGAAACAGTACAACAGCCAGCAATTGGCCTCCCTTTTGGAGAAGTCGATGAATCAAGGAATTTCGGAACTGGCCTTCCTGGCAGGAGGCTGCCATGGCATTCCGGATCAGATAAAAGATTTGGGGCATCTGAGACTTTCGTTGAGTAAACTCACGATGCCTCATGAACTGGCTCGAATTCTGCTCTTGGAGCAAGTGTACCGTGCCTTGACCATCCTGAGAGGTTGGCCATACCACAAATGACGGAGGTGGTACGATGCGAGCCAAGGAATTGAAGAGTTTTCAGAAGAAGCTGCTGGAGAAACGAGAGGAATTGATCGTTGCGGTTCAGAAGACCGAGACCTATGGTCGTGAAGCTGACGCCGAGGGTGAGGCCATGGACATTGCCGATAAAGCCTCAAGCTCGTACACCAAAGAATTTATGTTCAGCAAAAGCAACACGGACCGACAGCTGCTGCAGAGAGTGACCGAGGCCTTGGAGCGGATCGAAGCTAAGTCCTTTGGTGAATGCGTCAATTGTGAGGAGCAAGTGGAACGGAAACGGTTGTCAGCGGTGCCGTGGGCCCATTTGTGCCTCAAGTGCCAGGAACTCGAAGAAGAGGGGAAGCTGCCTGAGAACTGACGGCGGTGGATTCGCAGATTCTTCCACTCCCGCGTTATCTATTATGTGACCTTCCGAGAGACACTGTGCAAATGTTGCCAGGCTCTTTTTTTCCCTCAAGAGTGTGTCACCTGCAAAGAGTACGTGCTTAACGCCGATTTCAGCCCCTTGTGCCAGGCTTGTTTCCAGTCTCTAGAGAACCTTTCCTCTCCCATCTGCTACTACTGTGGCGTTCCCTGCCCGGAAACCTGCTGGAAGAGCTGGCCATCTGTAGCCAGTGCCGCTCCGGCGCCCGGATTTTCGATTTCGCACGCGCCTATGGACCGTATGGAGGAAAGCTTCGCAAGGTTATCCGCAAACTGAAATTCGAGGGTTTTCAGCGCCTGGTGCACCCACTGGCCACCCTGCTGGAGCAGTGTTACCAGAACAGTGGACTGGATCTGCAGCCCCACTGGATCCTCCCTGTTCCCTTGCATCAGAAGAGAAGGAGGCTGAGAGGTTTCGACCAGACTCTGCTGCTTGGACGGCTCCTTTCTCGGCGGCTTGGAGTGCCCCTGTTCCAAGGACTTCGGCGGGTGAAAAATACGCCTGCCCTCTTCGGTCTCGATGCTGGTGAGCGCGGCCGTACCATTTCTGGTGCCTTTTCACTGAGGGATGCCCAATTGCTTTACCAACGCAGTATACTTCTCGTCGATGATGTAATGACCACAGGGACGACCGTTACAGAGATTTCCCGATTGCTTCGACAGCAGTCGAACATCGACACGATTACGGTGCTCACCGTAGCCCGCGTCCATCTGCTCTCTTCTCTTTAAGCGCGTCCCTGTCAGGGCCGCCATTGAAGGAGACGCAGACAGAATAGATGATTTCAGCGACAGGAGAGAATCTCTTGAACTATCGAGGCCTATTGATGAGCTTCTTCTGGCTGATCCTGGTCGGGGAAATGATGGGTTTATCCTGCACTCAGCGGAAGAGCAAGATGGACCATGGTGATATGGTATCCATTCTCGAGGTGAATCCCGCCTCACTCCCCGCTGGACCTGATCACTTCCTAAAGGCAATCTTCACGGTTCGGAGTATTGGCTCCAAGCCGATTCCACTTGTTTTCAACAACGGTCAACTCTACGACTTCACTGTTGAGGACGAAGGCGGTCGCCTTTACTGGAAATGGTCGATAGGCAAATTCTTTACCATGATGATCGTCAGACGAGAATTGCGCAAAGAACCGTGGATTTATCGAGAAAACATCTCCACAATCGATGAACAAGGCCAGCCACTGCCGCCCGGAAACTACATTCTGCGTGCCAGGCTCAGCGCAGACAGGACGGCAGAGAACAGCCTCTCCTTTCGAATCGAGCCGGCTCCTGAAGAAATAAATCCTGAAGTAAATCCTAAATCCTAAATCCTAAATTCCAAGCACCAAGCTCCAAATAAATTCTCAATTCTAAATCCTAGCCTGCATTTCTCATCACCTCTCTACTGCATCGGCGTCGCCTTCACCTGAGCGAAGTGAAGAAATGATCCGTCCTGACTGCGTTGCGTTTCTTCGGCCTCCTCGACGTACTGCACGAGTACGCCTGCGGGGGCCTCGGTCGCGCGCCTTGTCAGGCCGGCCCTTCCGCCGCTTGACACGAGTGTCTTGACACAAGTGTCTCGTGACGAGCCGTGATGAGAAATGCAGGTCAGAAGGTTTGGGATTTGGAATTTGGGATTTGGGATTAGAATTTAGAACTTACTCTGAGGATTTAGAATTTGTCACTACTGCTTGTCAGAGTCTGACGTAATGGCCAGTTCGACGCAAGGCAGCGGCGCAGGCAGCTCTGGCAGGCGGCCCGAGAAGAAGTCCTTCATACGACCTCGCCAGTGTCCCAGAAGATTCCTTCTCTTGTAGCAATGGTCTCGAATTGAGTGGTAAAGCAGCGCCATGTAAATCATGAAGTTCTGGGCCGTGTCCGCTTCGTCGAACTCAGCGAACGGGTACTGTAGCTCAATCCAGGTCTCGGGATCACCGATCGAGAAGTAACGATCCAGCAGTTCTTCCAGGTCAGCGGCGTGATCCAACACCGATAAAGGGGTTCCTGTCAACACCATTGGCTTGGCACGCCGAAACAGATCAGCCAACACCCTGCGGTGCTGGCGCCACAACCTGTTGAATGCCCGCCGCTCAGATCCTCCCCACACCTGGAATCCTACTGAGAAGAGGCAACTCTTATACGGCAGGATCGAAAACTTCAGGTGGACTCCGGCTGCATCGGTTCCGTCCTTCATAGGGATCCGGAGCCTTACGCTTTCGAAAATAGGCGGCTTCGGGAAAGAATTCCATGGTCGCAGCCGAATTGATTGAGTAACGGAATTGGTTGTGGTCACGAAAGTCCGCGTCAAAGATCTCGGCAGCTTGAATCGCCACTCTTTCAAAGAGATCCCATATGACATCATAGAGTTCCTCTTCAGGGTTGTTGATACACTGATAGGATTTCTCCTGAGTTGCATTCCTGAACATTTCGTAGTAACGGTTGTCCACAACTGGCTGCTTCTTGCTTTCTGCTCTTAAAGCGAATCGGGAAGCTTTGCCGCCCTCTCCCCAATAGAAGGTTACAATGTACTACAAGAGGGCAGACAAAATGTACAGAAATCTGTCCAGAAAGAGGCTCCGTAAGTCTCCCTCTTCGATTTGAAATTCCCATGAAACAGATTATCGAGTGCGTCATGAATGTCAGCGAGGGAAAGGATTCTGCCAAACTCCAGGCCATCGCCGCAGAGATCGAGGGAGCGGCCGAGAGTTATTTGTTGAGCTGTGCCCCAGATGGCGATCACCACCGAGCCGTCTACTCCTTCATAGGAACTCCTGTCTCAATCCTGGCTGCTACCTTTGCAGCCATTCACAAAGCCGTAGATCTGATCGATCTAGGCAACCATCGGGGTGTTCATCCCCGTATCGGAGCCGTAGATGTGGTTCCTTTCGTTCCCTTGAAGGGAGTCTCGATGCAAAAGTGCGTAGAGCTAGCCCGCCGGCTAGGGAAAAAGGTGGCCCACAAACTACAAATCCCCGTCTATCTCTACGAGCGGGCTGCCCTGCGCCCAGAGCGCCGAAGCCTTTCCCAAATCCGGAAGGGTGGATTCGAGTTGCTCTTGCACCAGGTGGTGGATCCCTCGCGTAGGCCCGATTTTGGTCCTCTGCGACTGCATCCTTCAGCCGGAGCCACGGTCATCGGAGCCCGGGACCCCCTCATTGCCTTCAACATTTACCTGAATGCCTCTGAGGCCGGGGTGGCAAAGAAGATTGCCGCTCGGATTCGCGAAACGAGCAGGGGGCTTCCCGGGGTCAGGGCACTCGGCTTTCTCCTGCCCAGCCGAAACCAGGCCCAGGTTTCCACCAACGTGACCAACTACCGGCAGACACCTTTGCTTGCTGTGTACGAAAAGGTGTGCGAGGAAGCCTCTCGACTAGGCTACCAGGTGGTTTCCAGCGAGGTGATCGGCTTGGTTCCCCGGGAGGCTCTCCCCAATTCCGTCCTCAGGCACCTGCGGCTGGAGAACTTTCACCCCGGTCTGGTTCTGGAAAGCAGGATTTCAGAAGTGCTGGGAGTTGAAAATCATAAATCATAAATCCTAAACAAATTATAAATCCTAAATCATCAGCACTACTCAGCCATTCCTTCGCCGCACGGTCTTTATGCTAGAATTCGGTGCGAAGCAATCAGTGTTCCCAGGTCTGAATTTGAGAGGCGCGATTCGATTGAAATTCCAAACTCAACCATTCGACATTAAGCTCACTTTCCTCGCCATTTTTCTGACCTCCAATCTGGCAGTGAGCGCTGGAGTACGTCGCGAGATCGAGTCTGCTTACGTCCAGAAATACGAGAATAAGGCAATCTTTCTCAGAGTCCCGGTCAGAGGGTTACAGCAAGTGGTCTTCGTGACCGCGGCAGGGCCAAGCCTGAATCGAGGCAACGTCACTGAATCACTCATGTTCAGAGTAGGGGACCAGGTACGAATTACAGAGGTGAAGTTTGGTGCAGACTACGTACGCTTCAAGATTGCCTCAATCGACTTGCGGAGAGCAAGCGAAGTGGTCTTCCGATTCCCCTCACGTCTCCAGGAAAATTTCATCCAGAAAGACTCTCTCGATCGAGCTCTGGAGTACAGCTTTACGGAGGGTCTTCACTACGCTGAACTGGATTCTGCCAAGGAGCAATTTGTTCTGGATGAATTTGAAAAGATGCTGCAGCTTTTTGCCCGAGCGTCGGGTAGCTCAACCGATTTCGTGAGGAAGACGATCTCAGAGAAGAATCCGGACTATCTGGCCGTGAAAAAAGAGGCCACCGGGTTGAGACAAAAACTGGCGAATGTAGAGGAAGAGTTGCAGCGGCAAGGGAAGGCTCGGGCTGGGTTGGAATCCCAGTTGTCGGGACTTAGAGAGAAGTTGACCCAGAGCGATTCTCGGCTGGATTCTGCGAAAATGGATTCCCGGCGGCTTTCCGAACAGAACGACTCCCTGAACAGACAGTTGAGGCAGCTTCAAGAGACGAACCGGGAGTATGAACATCGTGTCGACGAACTGATCAGAACCCTGGACGTGAAGACCACCTCCAATGCCGATCTGGGCAAACGAGTAGAGGCTCTCAGTACCGCGATTCAATTGTTGCGGGAGGAGCGGGCGAGCCTTTCCCAAAAGCTGGATCAAGTAAGTGAGGAACTCGAAACGTTTCGCAAAAAGAACAGGCAACTTGAGGCAAAGCTGAGGCGGGCACGCCAGAAAAACACCAGACTGAGTAAGGACCTGCGGGCGCTCACTTCAAATCGGGAGAGCCTGGAAGCGCGCTACCTTGAAACCAAGAAGCGGAAAGAAGCTTTGGAAAATGCGGACGCGCTTGCCCAGGCTATGAGACTGGACAAGAGTATGGAAGAGAGAGCCGAAGGCACTTATCAGGTGGCCAATCTGTACCTGCTCAGTCAAAGGGTGGGAACCTTCGAGGTCCGGGTGCCCAAACATCCCGGAGAGGCCTGTCCCGTCCAGTTTTCGGCAGAATCGCCCGACACGGTTCAATTCACCGAAGAAGAGCGCACACTCTACGAGGGTTTGGGAGAGAAACTGCAGATCGAGACAGCCTGGTCAACTACCTCTGACCGCTTGCACGCCGAGCTGGTGGAGAAGGAAGCACTACAGAGCCTGGCTCCCCGGGAAAAGGTTCAGTGGCCCTGGCGCCTGGAGGGCGAGCTCGCTCGGCCGGAGCGGGTCCTACTGCACATCGATTTGATCAGCGCGGACGGGGAAAAGATTTCGCTGCCAGCCCAGGAATTTGTGGTAGAGCCGGGAGGAATGGTGGGTCAGCTGCGTCAGCATTGGTCTCTACCCTCGCTTCTTGCCGGAAGCCTATTGGGAATCTTCCTTTTTGGCCTTCTCTTCGGCTTCCGCCGTCGCTCCAGAAGTCAGTTTTCGCCGCCGTCGCCGAGCTCCTCCCGCAGCAGTGACTACGGAGCACCGAAAAGACTTTAACCCGGATTATGCATAAAGCGTCTACTGCATCGAGGAACCCACAGATCACGCGGATCGTCACGGATGTTCGCAGATATTGATCCGTGTCAATCCGTTCTCATCTGTATTATCCGCGGGTTCCCCGCTCGACACGAGTGTCTCGACACGAGTGTCTTTGCTACGACATTTTTAGGTTAGGAATTGGGAATATAAGACCTACTTGACGTACACGGTAACGAGGTGTAGTTTGTTTGGGTGCGTTGGCAAAAATGGTCCAGATGGATTGGAGCGAAGCCAGTATCAAGGATTGCAATTATTGCGCTGGTGCCAGGGATTGTCGGTGCGATTGGCGGAGGAATCTGGGAGTACATCATGACTAGGGGACTATCAGGCTGGGTTCCGCTCTATGCAGGTCTGATTTCTGGGTTGATTTCGGGAATCGGAACCCTATTGTTTTCGTGGTATCTGGCGACGGCTCACCCTTTGGACCTGAACCACTGAGAATTCTCACCTCGTAAGCCATCTGAGTTGGTGGCAGAAATTAACGGCCTTACCGGCATAGCCAGGCAATCCGTCATAGACCGACACGCCAACAAATGGTTGCGTGTAGCTGGAACTGTGTACGATGTTTTCGACAAAAACCAGCTAGTAATTTTGTGTTTGGATGGTAGCGATATTGGACCTAACTACTGGTTAGAATTCGACGCTTCCGACTGGCGAGACTCGCTAAAAACACTTAATGTCGGCGACCAAATCAGGGCGACCGGGAAAATAAAATCGTTCAACTCTCTGTATATTGTCCTTGCTCAGTGCGAGAAGGAGCAGGGGTTACACAATCTGAGCGCAATACAATGAGCACGCCCAACTGGGCCAACCAGACCATCTGGACCGGGGATAACCTGCCGATCATGCGGGGCATGAACTCGGAGTCGGTAGACCTTATCTACTTAGACCCCCCCCTTCAACAGCAATACGAACTACGCTGCTCCCATTGGCAGCAAGGCTGCTGGAGCCGAGTTCAAGGACACCTGGACCCTCACAGACATCAACGTCGAGTGGGTGAACCTGATCGAGTCCAAGCACCCCGCTCTCCACCGTGTCCTGTTGGCGGCGATGACTTCCAGCGACAAGTCCTATCTGATCTACATGGCCGCTCGACTTCTCGAAATCAGGAGGATTCTCAAGCCCAAAGGCTCGATCTACCTGCACTGTGACCCGACCATGAGCCACTACCTCAAACTGCTCATGGACGCGGTTTTCGGTAAACGTAAATTCAGAAACGAAATCATCTGGAAGCGCAACTCATCACATAACGACTCGAAGGCATTTGGCCGCGTGGTCGACTCGCTCCTATTCTACGGCCCGCCAATAAGGACCGATTCCGTCCGTGTCCCGCTAAGCACAGATTACACTGAGAAGTTTTACCGTCACCGGGACCACCGAGGGCTGTATCGACACGACAACATTATTCGATCCGCATCGATGGGCGAACGGCCTAACCTGACCTATGAGTACAAAGGCTTTACGCCACCCTTTGGGTGGCGAATGACCAAAGACAAGATAACGGCGCTGGACGCGGAAAACCGAATAGCTTGGTCTGCATCTGGGCGACCCTATCTGAAACGCTATTTGAGTGAGAACAAGGGGCAGGTTCCGTCGGCGATCTGGACCGATATTTCGCCAATTTCAGGCCATGCCAAGGAACGAGTCGGCTATCCGACGCAGAAACCTGTCGCGCTACTGGCTCGCATCATCCAAGCAAGCTCCAACACGGGTGATATGGTTCTGGACCCGTTCTGCGGATGCGCCACGGCCTCCATTACGGCTCAGGGTTTACACAGGCAGTGGGTAGGAATCGATATCTCTCCCAAGGCCGCCGATCTAGTTCAACAGAGAATGCATGACGAACTGGGCCTATTTTCCAAGGTCATCCACCGCACGGATACTCCCAAACGCACGGACCTAGGAACGCTCCCTAGGTACAACTCCGATGCCAATCGAAAGGAGATCTACGGCGATCAGGAAGGTCACTGCAACGGATGTCGGATCCACTTCGAGCTACGCAACTTGGAGGTAGGCCACATCATCTCCAAGGGCAAAGGCGGGACCGATCACATTGGAAACCTGCAACTTCTTTGTGGGAACTGTAATCGGATCAAAGGAGACCGTGGCATGGAGTACCTGAAAGCGAAGCTACAGATATGAGAAAACGACCTGACTATGGAAACGCAACCCCGGAAGACTTGGTGAGAGCTCTTCTGCGCGTGCACCGGAAGACAGCCCGTTATCGGCAATCAGTTCCTGGTACATCAGTTGTTTCCCAGCCAAGCCCCGCACAACCCGTCTCATCTGGTGCAGAGTGTCCAGCTGGCGAAGGTTGTGCTTCCCAGCGAACTCACGAACATAGCGATCCAGATGTTTAGGACTGATCTTGTGAAAGACTCCCGTATGCGCCCTTTTGAGCATAGACCAGAAGCTCTCGACGCCATTGGTATACGCTTTCCCTCGCACATACTCACCAATCGAGTGCTTAACCGTCTCATGATTCGGAAGGGTGTGGTAGGTCAAAGCGTCATCGGTGTAGATTTTGGTTCCCAGCTTGACGTGCTCCATAATGAAAAGGCTCATGGTCTCAGACTTGGTATTGCGGACAACTTGGGCGGAGACTTGATTAGAGGATCGATCTTTGATCCCCGCTACAGCCATTTTGCCAGTCGGTCCACGACCACTCATCTGAGCTCTCTTGGTCTTGTTCATGTTCCTGCGCTTTCCTCCTATGTAGGTCTCATCGACTTCGACCGGGCCGGAGAAAGACGTTCCACCGTTTTTAGTTCTGGTCCAGGCTTCTCGAATTCTGTGGAGCATGAACCATGCAGCGGGTTGACTGACCCCAATGTCGCTCGCCAACTTGGTGGAGGCGATGCTCTTCAAACTGGTCAGTTCCAGATAAATGGCCATAGCCCATTTGTGGAGCGAGAGGTTTGTTTTGGCAATGGGCGTCCCAGTGCGGACCGAGAAATACCGCTCGCAATCTCGGCACCGATACGGCATGGGCTTTCGGTTGGGCACGGTGTAGGTATTGGTGGACCCGCAATGCCCACAACACCTTTCCTCTGGCCACAGTGTCTTTTCAAACCACTCCTCAGCTGCTTTTTCGTTGGGGAACATGTCCATCAAGTGGATAATGTTGAGTTTCCTGCGTTGCCGGTTTCTTGTTTGTTTTCCCATAGGAGTATTATATGTCAGGAGAAGGGAAAAGTCAAGTAGGTCTTATAATCCCCTTAGGAATCTATGCCTTGGTGCTTTGGTGGTAAGAAGAAAAAGTAGAGGGCAGGAAAAGGAGCAGTATCGGGTATCGGAAATTGTTCGGCGCCTGGCCGATGAGTACCCGGACGCGACCTGCGCCCTCTACCACGAAACCCCCTACCAGCTTCTTGTGGCCACTATTCTCTCGGCGCAGTGCACTGACGCCCGCGTCAACATGGTTACTCCCCAACTGTTCCGGCGTTATCCAAACCCGGGAGCCATGTCCCGTGCGAAGCAGCCTGCAATGGAAAAACAGATCCGAAGTACTGGCTTTTTTCGAAACAAGGCCAAGAGCCTGATTGGAACCTCGAAAAAGCTGGTCGGCGAGTTTGCAGGGGAGGTACCGAAAAGGATGGAGGATCTTCTGCAGCTGCCCGGGGTAGCCCGCAAGACGGCCAACGTGGTCTTAGGAACAGCCTATGGAATCCCCAGCGGGGTCGTGGTGGACACTCATGTCAGTCGTCTCTCCCGTCGTCTCGGCCTCAGCAGCTCAGAGAACGCCGAGAAGATCGAAAAGGAACTCATGGATCAACTCCCTCAGGAGCAGTGGATTGATTTCTCCCACTGGCTGATTCATCACGGGCGCCGTGTCTGTCGAGCCCAAAAGCCCCACTGTAAACAGTGCGTGCTGGCCGATCTGTGCCCCTATTACCAGGAAATGGTTTCAGGTCGATGACCTTTACCTGACCCCAGCGGGCATAGCCTGGTACTATGGTTGGCAGGATAGCTGGGATTGTGAAACCCATGAACCTTACATGGCGTCACTCCTCAGTCGGGGCGAGGCGCTTGAGTTCCTGGTATAGTGCATCTTGAGCAAGCCTTGGAGACGAGGGTCGGAGCGTGCCGCCGCAATCCGACAGAAAAGGTGAAGATGGACAACATTTCATCGCTTCGAATGGAAATCAAGCAGCGTGGATGGTACAAAAAGGCGACTGGCAAAATACTTCTCGAGCTGGCGTTGCAGCTGACCGTAGCCCTGGGTGGAATAGCCGTTTTCATCATTTCAGACTCCATCTTTGTGTGCGCGTGCGCCATGCTGCTTTCCACGGCTGGTTCCATGGGAGTGGGTACTAACAGCCACACCTCGTCTCACTATGGAACAAGCGACAAGAAATGGCTAAATGAGCTTCTCACTTACTTCGGTTTTCCTGTATTTCTTGGACTGTCGGCCAGCTACTGGCGTTACATGCACGTGATTCGTCATCACCCTGCACCCAACGTCATGGGAATGGACATGGATCATGATCTCATGCCATGGTTCTCCATGATCGAGAAACAAGTCCAGAAAACGACCGGGCTCCGCCGCTTCTACCATGAGCGAATTCAATCGATTGCATTCCCGTTCGCACTGGTGCTCAATGGTTTCAGCTTTCAAATTGCCGGGTGGCGGCACCTGCTTGCCGTTCTCCGAAATACACAGAAGCGGAAGAAGATTCACTGGATCGATCTGGGCGCCATGGTGACCTACTGGGTGATCTGGCTGGGAGTTCCCATGGTTTTCTTTCCAGCCACGGACGTAGTGTTGTTTTATCTACTTCGGATCGGGTTGATAGGTTACGCGATGTTCGCAGTTCTAGCCCCCGGCCACTACCCCGCCGAAGCAGTCTGCCTTGCGAAGGATCACGGAGAGCAGGATTCCGTATTGCGGTTAACCGCGACTACGCTCAACTTTCGGACCGGACTGTTGGGGCGATTCATTTGCTCCGGCCTGGAGTATCAAATCGAGCATCATCTGTTCCCCGGTGTGAGTCACGTCTATTATCCGAAGATGAGCAAACTCGTGGAAGACTTCTGCCGGAAGAACAGGTATCCGTACCGCACTCTAAACTGGGACCAAGCTGTCTGGAAGAGCCTTGATGTGTTTCGTGCGCCGAAAGTGGTGCAACCTAGCCTGCAACGGACAGAGACGAAACGATCTGTCTTGGGCTTCGGGCAATAGAGGAAGGACAAAGATCTTGTCGATAGAAGACCACTACGACGCCATCAGAGAATTGATTCATGTGGGCAAACAAAAAGGATATCTGGCTTACGACGAGGTGATCGAAGTCCTCCCTCACGACGTTTGTTCCTCGGAAAATCTGGATGACATCTTCAATCTTTTTGAGGATGCCGGGATCGAAATGATCGAACCCAGGCAGCGGTTCGAAGCAATCCAAAAGAGAATCCTCACTAAGACTGAAACGGAAGACCAGGATCAGGATGTAGTTCTGTGGGCTAAGAGCCTGGACAAAAACCATGATGCGGTTCGAATCTATCTGAGGGAAATGGGCACGGTGCCTCTCTTGAGCCGACAGGCCGAAGTGGAAATTGCGAAGCGGATTGAAAAGAGCCAGGAGACCGTGCTGAAAGCTTTATCTCAATCCCCGGTCGTGGTGGCCGAAGTGTTGAGGTACGGCGATGAATTGAGAAAGGACGACATCAATATCAAGGATCTGGTCAATTTCAATAATGAGGAGATCACCGAGGAGGTCCTGGTCAGGCGCCGCAAAGAGGTTTTACGTAGGATCAACAAGATCCGACACGAGGATCAGGAAGCTGCGAAAGTCCAAAAACGGTTGTGCAAGGCTCGCAAGGATGGACGGACATCTAAGAAACTTCTTTCCCAGCTGGCCCTCTATCGGATGCGCATGGAACGAGGGATCTGTCGGGTGAATCTCAATCCGGCCACTCGTGCCGAACTGGTCTGTACCATAAAAGATGCCGTAGGCCGAATCGTGGAGCTGGAGCGAGAAAGAAACAATCTGAAAAGGGTGCACGATTCCACGCAGAGGGTCATTGAGACGAAACACACCAAGCTCCGCTTGCGGGAAATTGAAAAGGAGATGAAGGAGATCGTGGAGAAAGTCCCGGCTTCTCCTGCGAATCTGAAAAGGACCCTAGCCACCATTAGGCAGGCAGAACTGGGAGCGGAGATCGCAAAGAAACAACTGGTGGAGGCCAACTTGCGGCTGGTCGTCTCAATCGCCAAAAAGTATGGCAAACGAGGGCTCGACTTCCTGGACCTCATCCAGGAAGGAAACATTGGGCTGATGACGGCGGTGGACAAATTCGACTACCGACGAGGCTATAAGTTTTCCACGTATGCTCACTGGTGGATTCGCCAGGGCATTACTCGAGCCATTTCTGACCAGGCCCGAACCATCCGTATTCCCGTCCACATGGTCGATGCCGTGAACAAGTTGATGCGGACATCACACTCTTTGACCCAGGAGTATGGTCGGGAGCCAACCTGGGAAGAAATCGCCAAGAAAATGGACATTCCGGTGAGCAAGGTCCGGAAAGTCTTCAAAACCACCCAAATGCCGATCTCCCTGGAGACACCCATCCGGGAAGGAGAAAACAGGTACTTGAGTGATTTTATTGAGGACCGCGGGGTGATTTCACCGGCTGACATCGCAACTGATATCCTCTTAAAGGATCAGACGGCAGCGGTCTTACAAAACTTGACTCCACGCGAAGCGCAGGTGATTCGCATGCGCTTCGGCATCGGGGATGGGAGTGAACATACCTTGGAGGAGGTGGGCCAACGTTTCTCGCTCACCCGAGAGCGGATTCGCCAGATCGAGGTCAAGGCACTGCGCAAGCTGCGGAAACCATGGCATAGTGCCCGATGCTGAGTCTGCCATTGATCTGGAAGGGATCTCCTATATGGGATCCCCGTGCGGCAGCTTTGCTTCACACTCATTTCACACTGAGTACTCTCTTTCATAAATACGGTAACGTATGCGGATGGGGCGGGACGGGCCCATCTCTTTGTTGCTCCTCCTCGCCGATGTCTCGACATCGACTCGTCGTCGCGCCTCGATCTGGTCTGGGTCGCGCTCCCAACATACGTCATCGTATTTGTAAAAGTGAGTACTTAGTTGTATAGTCTGCATGAGTTTCAATGTTGGAATAGTCAAGACGCGAACAGAAAGGGGTTTCTCCATGGGACTTCCGCGACCCAACAACGACGCGAGCATCTTTTTGGTCAATCCGGCACCCGCAGCGGAGCGAATTCAGTTCTCTTTTATCACTCCCAGAGCCTTGCCCGTGCTGGCGGCTGCCACGCCCGAGCGTTTCTCTGAAAGACTCAGGCTGATCGATCAAACTTTGGAAGAGTTTCCCCTTGACGAACTGCGATCTGGGGATCTCGTCGGGATCAGCATCCACACCTTTAATGCGATTCATGGCTATGAATTGGCCCGCAAGGCCAAGAAACGAGGGGCAGTGGTGGTCTTTGGCGGGCCGCACACGTCGGTCTTCCCCGAAGAGACGCTGCGCTTCGGAGATGCAGCCGTCACGGGAGATGGTGAGGTGATTTGGGAGAAGTTGCTAGAGGACTATTGGAAAGGGTCTCTGAGCACCATTTACAAAGGGGGCCGGGTCAGCCCGGGAGATTTTAGACCGGCTCGTTGGGACCTTCTGCCTCTTGAAAAGTATCTCTGTGCCTCCATCCAAACGGTGCGCGGCTGCCCGAAACAGTGCTCCTTTTGCTCGGTTTGGGTGCAGGATGGCCGCGTCCCCAGGGTTCGCACCAACGACGCCATTTTGCAAGAGGTTCAATACCTTTATCAGGCCGGGTTTCGTCTGGTGATGTTTGCTGACGATAACTTTTATCCATACACCCTAACCGACATCGAGCAGGCCCGTTCAACGGAGGAAAGAAAACAGCTGGAAGAGGGAATGGAGCACCGTTTAGAACTCCTCCGCCGCCTGGAGTTCGAGGTCCCCAATGACATGTTTTTTTGTACGCAGATCACGATGGAGGTGGCCGATGATCCGGAATACCTGGCGGCCATGAAAAAAGCCGGAGTCGCAGGTGCGTTGATTGGCATCGAAACGATTACGGAAGAAGGGTTGAAGGCAACTCGCAAGTTTTTCAACTCCACCGGCGAAACGCTTGCACAGAAATTGGAGACAATCCGAAGAGACGGGTTCCCGTACATCATGGGAGCTTTTATCTTCGGGATCGAAAGCGATACGATTGAGAGCCTGGACGAGACGATCCAATTTGCGAGGGACTGCGGGATTGCACTGGCCCAGTTCATTCCGATGACTCCACTGCCTGGAACCGTGGACTTTAATTTGATGAGGAAGGGAAAAAAGGCGTTTAAAGAGATCAGGCCGGATTACGACTATTGGCTCGATCCCCAACACCCACGAATTCTTTACCACCACCCGCATATGAAGGAGGGGCAGATTCTGGAGCGAGTCGAAAGGGCCTGGAAAGACTTCTACGGTGTCTTCTCGATCTTGAAACGGGCCAAGCGCTTTCGTTTCGTCCAGGATCCGAGGAAGTTTCTGGCCTACCTTGTGGTTTGCAGGGGGCTGCTGACGCGCTACCGCCGTTACGGGCTTTCGGCCGACAGCGCGGTACGCGGGACCAAGCGAACATTCGCCACCTTCTTGGGGCGGCTTGCCTTGTCATTGATGAAAAGGGATCGAACCGACGTGGCTTGCCAACTACAGGACATGTGATCGAGGATCAGAAATGAACATTCTCCTGTACAACCCCGACAATGAAGTGACACGGAACTATATGCCACACCTCTGGATGTTCGTTCTGCAAGCATTGACTCCTCCCGAACACAAAGTGTTTCTCATCGATGGGAATGTTCAACCATTGACGGAAAAAGAAATCGCAGATTTCGTCAGGAAGAATGAGATCAAGCTCGCTGGAATCGGTGCCATGACTCGCATGGCGGCCCGTGCTTATCGAATGGCGGATTCAATCCGCGGCGCTGGCGCCAAGGTCGTCATGGGAGGGCCCCACGTCACGGAGGTGCCGGATGAACCCTTAGGACGAGACAGCGAGCCTCGCCACGCCGATGCTGTTGCTCTCGGAGAGGCTGATAATACCTGGCCGGAAGTCGTGCAAGACGCCGAACGAGGCGAGCTCCGGGAAGTCTACTTGCCCGTGGATGCAACGGGAAAGGAGATCAAGCCGTCCCTGGAAAACTATCCACTTATACCCTGGGAGCGGTTGGATCTGGACCAGTTCGACCTCATCAAGAAGATACCTGGCTGGGTGAGCCGCGTTATGAAACGAGCGGGAATCCACCTCTGGAACAGCTTTTATGTGCTCCCCGTCGAATCCGGGCGCGGTTGTCCTTACGGCTGTGACTTTTGCACGGTGACTGGTTTCTTCGGAGACTCCATTCGGTTTCGGACAGACAAGAGTGTGGTTGATGAGCTGCTCCGCATCAAAAATCGAGCCAAGGCCGAAGGAGGAAGGGTTGCGGTCTTCTTCATCGACGACAACTTCGCCATCAACGTAAAAAGAACCAAGTCGCTGCTGCGTGAAATCATCGCGCGTAATGCCATATTGCCATGGGTGGCTCAAATCAGTGCGAATCTACTTCGTGACGAAGAGCTGGTCGACCTGATCGCTGCCAGTGGCGGCCGTTGGATATTCATGGGACTCGAATCGATTGACACGGAGACCCTGAAAGATGTCAACAAAGGGTTCAACAAGCCGGCTCAATACGGAGCGATTATAAACCGCTTGAGACATCGAGGAATTTATGCCATCACTTCCTTCATTTTCGGTATGGACGGGGACCGCTTTGGGGTCGCAGCAAAGACACTTGAGGCCATAGAGTCTTGGCCCCCAGGCCTTCCCGTATTCGGGCTCCTCACACCTTACCCGGCCACCCCCCTTTATGATCGCCTGCTCCAACAGAACCGCCTCACACGGCCCAAGCACTGGCTCGATTTCCGTCCTTTCCGGATGGCCTTCACGCCCAAGAACATGAGCGTGGAACAGGCGGAAGCCGAAGTTCACGAGGCCTGGGATCGACGCTACAGCTCACAGGCGATTGCGTCTGCTCTCAAAAAGATCGAGGAACGCCCGTTTGGTGAACGCCTGACCCTGTTCTTCGCGCAACTCGCCTTTCGCGGCATCTATTTTCCCCAAATGACGGCATGGCACTGGATCTCCCTGTTGTTCAGCAACCGGAGGACCTTGATGCAGTTAATGGGTGAAGGCTTAGCTGAACATAGAAAAGGTCGCACGAGCGTTGAGGCCAACGTCCTCAGGTCGGCACCGGTGGAACAGTCGCAACGCAAAGCCCACTAGCAGCCTGCATTTCTCATCACTCCTCTACTGCGTCGGTGTCGCCTTCACCTGAGCGAAGTGAAGAAAGCATCTGGCCTGACTGCGTTGCGACACTCGTGAGTTATTCGGGTCCTGGTTCCCCCTCGGCCAGGGTTGGAAGCTGTGCTGCTTCCCATGCCGCTATCCCACCCACCAGATCAGCACTGCCCGTCACCTTGTGCCGCTCCAGGAGGGGCTGACAGCGATCGAGGAGCGGTATCCGCTTGCACAGTGCACGACCACCATTCGATCGCTGGAAACCCTATTGATTTGTTCCTGCAGGTGATTCAAGGGAATATTGAGACTTCTCTCGATTTGTTTGGCCCGCCACTCCTTCCCTGTGCGGACATCCAGCACAAGCGGCGGTTGCGACGAGGCAAGTTCTTCAACAAGCGTGGCAGCCGTGATACGAAGAGTCTGTCGCACCAGATCGGGGGTTGCCTCGAGCGCCTGCATTCCCCCCTTGAGATAGCCGGCCACATGGTCAAAACCGATGCGACCCAGTCTCATCGCTGCTTCTTCCTCACGTCCCGGCTCGGCGATAATCACAATCGGGTCCTTTTCATCGAGGATCGTTCCGGCCCAGGTCGCGTATTTTCCACCAAGGCCAATGTTGATGGCGTCAACCAAGTGTGCGCCCGCAAAGTCCGCGGGATCGCGTACGTCCAAAAACTGAGCTCCACCCTCTTTCAATCGAAGTACTTCCTTGACAGTAAGGGGTGTAAGTGTCTGCTTGAGCGTCTCCTCGAGGGTGGGTGCTCCTTCATGTTCAGGACGGCACCATAGGTCATAGGTAAAATAGTGTGGTGCATCGAGCTGGTCGGCAGTCACAATCTGGACAAATTCTTCCGGGCTCATGGGTTGGAGTGCGTAGTTGTATCGGCGCTGGATTCCGATTGTGGACCGGGTTTCTTCGCTCAGGTTCTTGCCACACATCGACCCGGCTCCATGTGCCGGATAGACCAAGGTTTCATCCGGAAGGCGGAGGAGCTTTTTGTGAAGTGAGTCGTAGAGCATGCGTCCCAGTTTCCTCGAGGACCATCCGAGGGAAGCCCTCAGGTCAGGACGCCCCACATCGCCTATAAAGAGGGTGTCTCCTGTGAGGACGGCATGTGGATTGCGGGCATCCTTCTTCAGATCGTATACGACAATCGAGATCGACTCGGGCGAGTGGCCCGGTGTCTCGAGGATCTCAAGGCGTACCTTGCCGAACTGTAAGGCGTCCCTATCCTTTACCGGGGTAAACTCATACTCGGTTTGGGCCCGGGCACCCAGGTGAATCCTGGCTCCAAGCCGATCTCTCAGTTCCAGATGACCAGCCACAAAGTCGGCATGGAAGTGACTGAGAAACACGTGGCGGATTTGGAGGCCTTGTCGCCTGGCATCTTTCAAGTATTGGTCTATATCTCGCTGAGGATCCACAACCACAGCCGTTCGGCTTTCCTCATCTCCGATCAGATACGAGGCATGTGCGAGACAACCCAGGTAGTATTGTTGAAAGAGCATATCCTGTTTATTGTAACCGCAAGCTATTGGTGCGTGGTACCGGGATCAAAAACCGTACCTTTTTCCCTTATCATGACGGTTGTCTCAAGACTGCTGGAGGAGCAGCCCAACTGGTAATATAGTGATAGATTATGTGATATATGACACATACGAGGTCGAAGGAGGTGTTGCGCAATGAGAGCCGTTTGGAAGAATGTCACTCTTGCTGAAAGTGACCAGACCATTGTCGTGGAGGGGAACCATTATTTCCCACCCGACTGCATCAACAGGGAATATTTTGAAGAAGGCGACACACACACCACTTGTCCTTGGAAAGGGCAAGCCAGTTACTACCACATCACCGTGGATGGCCAGCGCAATGAGGACGCTGCCTGGTATTACCCAGAGCCCAAGGAGACGGCAGCGGAGATCAAAGGCCGTGTCGTCTTTTGGAAGGGTGTTGAGGTTGTTTCGTCATGAGTCATACCAAATCCCAGTTTCGGAATCATTTTGAAAAATGGAGCAGTTATGATCGTCGTCACCAACCGAATCCCTGTGACTTCCGGCCACGAGATTGATTTCGAGGACCGCTTCAGGAACCGAGTGCATCTCGTGGACCAGGCACCAGGATTCATTCGGAACGAAGTCCACCGCCCGAAACCCATGCGGTTCGATCACGAGACCGGCAACTGGAGGGAGGACTCTGACGTGCAGGGATACTACGAGGTCAAGACCTGGTGGCATTCCTTCGACGACTTCGTGGCCTGGACTCAGAGCAGCGCCTTCGCTGAGGCCCACAAGAACAAGCCACCCAAAGAGATGTTCGCTGGGTCTAGTCAGCTTGAAGTTCACGAGGTTTTCCTGAGCACCGATGCCAACCGCCACCTCAAGCTACCGATTGGGTAAGCGAACAGTTTCTCAATCCAGGCTACAGCCAGAGGGGAACGGATGAATTCTTTTTCCTGCCCCGGGACGCCTGAACTGCCCGTTTCGATCAAACGGTTTGAGGCGCTTCCCCATCCCCGGCTTTGGATCGCATCAAGGCAGCGGCAATGCCACCAAACAGAGTCCCGAACACCACGGTAAACATAATCCAGAAGGTCATTTAGGGCAGCAGAGCCAGCAGAAGAAACTTCGCCAAAAAGCCCATCTCCGGGTACCCGGCAGGTCCCAGCTCGTAATGGGTCCCCCAATTGCCAACCATGGCAACGAACGCCACGATCAACACAGGAATACGTGACGCAAAGGCGTAGCTGAGCATGGTTTGAAAGAAAGCGGGCCACACGCTGCGTAAGATCCAGAGAGCGACCACAGAGGCAGCTACGAATCCCAGCTGTTGAGCAATCGCTCCACCGAAGCTAACGCTCACATCAGGGTTCCCAGTCAGGGCAACCACCGCTATGCTCATCGCAATCGCTGCTACCAGCCCCAGCACAGAGAACCCAATCACTCTGCCGGCACTCTCCGGTGCATGACCACTCCGGGCCAGCTTGACGGCAAAGTAAATCCCAAAGATGGGGATCAACCAAACAATACCTACCAGTGCTCCCTGGCCCCCGGCCTCCCTGTTGAAAAGAGCCGATGGTCCACCGCCCAACTCACCAACCAGGCGAGCAATCGTGACCGCCAGAGCGATCAATGCGGGAACCATGACGAGCCGCTTCACGTTAAGACCTGAACTAGACGTTTCCATAAGTGACCTCCGAAAAGACCTTATGCATAATGCAGGCTCCTAGAACCATAACTGGAGTGAAAAAGCGAGTCAACTCCCAGTGGTCTGTCAAATTTCTGCTGGCTACTTCATCAGGTTTGAGCGGTCCATTCCCGATGGTAGCGGCCCCACCAGTGAAATCCCAATAGAGCAACCAGAATCACGCGAGAATTGCCCCTGCAAAGGCCGATGGATAGGCCTCATAAAAACCCTCTTGGAGTTGAGAGAGAATTACGACCGCCGCAGTCGAGACTGGAATCAGCGTCAGGTCAAAGCGGAAAACGAAAATGTAGCACAGCAGAAGGATCATTCCGGTAATGAGTCCTGAAGCGAGCCACCCCAGGGGAGCGTCGACAGATGTACCGCTCACAACGAAACCGAGCACAATCAGCAGCGTGGAAAAGAGACCCTTTTTTCGGGACCAACCACCCGTGTAGTGATCCACTGCGAGAAAAACGAGCAGGACAAAAGAGGTCATCAACAGATAATTGAGAAGTGAATCCAAGGCGGAACCCAAGACCGGGAGAACCCCGTCAGCAGCGCCATAGTGGCCCCAGTTTGGAGAGAGAGAAGGCATCTGACCCAATGCGAGTGTTCTTAACGCTACCGCAATAAAACCCAGGGAAAGACCTGACCAGAATCGGGTCCAATCCTTTTCACTCGCTACTGGAGCCCTCCATTGGTGGAGAAACCCTGCCATCAGTCCGATCAATGCGGAAAGAAACAGAAGGCTCAGAAATCCCACAGCAATGGCGGTTAAGATTTGGTTGCTTATAGGCTGATCTGTGAAAAAGCCCGCCTTCATGGCTGGCCATTCGTTAATACGGCCAAGAAGGTTTACGAGAGAAGAGAGACCCAGAAAAGTGAGGAAGGCAGGTACAGCAAACTGCCGGCGGCTCCATCTCACCACAGCGCCTACGACACCGGCCAAAAGCAGCAGACCCAAAATCGAGCTGCTCAGAATCCCGATGATCCGGGCGGCGCTGTTTCTGCTGCGATCCTCACGAAGCCACTCCTCCGGCACATGGATATGGCGATAGGAATCCACTATCTCCTGGCCTGCGATTTCCACAACGATTCTTGCTTCACCTTCCGGCAGGGGAGAAGTTTCATCTACGAAAGTGAAGGACCAATCCCGACGGGCGGAAAGTTTCGAGGGCTTGGCGGAGATTTCTCTCAGCTGCGATGGTCCGAGCCGATAATTCGTCTCCACAACTGAAAAGGCCATCTTTCTGGTCTCATCTTCCGACAACGTCTCTCCGGATCTAGCCTCAGGCAGCTGATGGCGGTACCTCAGAGTCTCACCATCCTGACCAATGCCCACCACATGTTCCTCAGCTCGTTCTTCTACATCGCCCTCGAAGGTGGCAAAGCAAACCCGCCAGTGTGGTGGACTCAGAAAATTTCCAATGAGCTTCCCATAAAGCTCTTCACCTCCGGTCTGCCAGATGAATCGGTGCTGTACGCCCACCCTTGCCTGAACAGAGCTCAGGACTTCCCACGATTCCGGCAGTTCGACCCCTCGATCTGACAAGACCTGGTGGGCCCGGCCTACTGCTTCTTGGCGCGAAACCTTCAGAGCCGGAGCGTCATTTTGAAAATCCCCGGCCAGCACCCAAATCCCCAATCCCAGAATTCCTCCCACCTGAAGAGAACGCAAAACGCCGGGCCTAAGCCTCACTGCAGCAGTATCAGCCGGTTCCTCTAACGGTGCTTCGACAACTTCCAGCTCCTCCTGAAGCGGAGGACTCCAGGAGGTGTTGAGGTGTTCCGGAGAGACCTTGTCCCATTGCCTGGCACGCCATCTCCTCCCCAACACCACCCATAAAGGAATCAGCGTTAGAGCAACCACCAGCACCTTATCCAACCAGACTCCCGGCGCCGATGAGACAAATAGCGGAAGGGCAAACCAAATCACATCGAATGCGAAGTGCAAAACGATTCCCGGAAGAAGTCCGAAATAAAGGTACAGCAGGCCAAAGAACAATGAGGGAATAATCAGCTCAACAACTCGGGCGTAGGCAGGTTGGTTGGGATATGCGGCGTGCCCGGCACCGAAAATGAGGGCCTGGATCACGAAGGCAGCGATAATCCAAGCCCGGCGGTGGCCAAAGCGCTGCCCGATACAGGCCGCACCCGCAATCGGCACCGCTCGAAAGAGGCACTCTTCCCAGAATCCCGCCTGAAAAGAAATCGCGATCGAAGAAAACCAGGGCAAATAGGTCGCCAATACATCAGGGCTAAAGAGCGTGTGGGAGGGCGTCCACCAACCCAATACCCTGTTTGAAAAAAAGTAAAGGATCACCTCGTAAGCAAAAAAGAGCGGCACCAGCAGATAACCCACCACACTCCGCCCCATGACTGCAGGCGTATTCGCAACTCCCCGGGACCACGATTTCCACAACTGGATATGATGGGGAAAAGCTCGACGGGACAGACTCTCGGCAGCCATAAAGGACAGGCTCAACAAGATCGACAGGATCACAAACTGGCCAAATATCGTCACCATCTGCTGAACCATGAAAGTTTTCACTGACAATGCCGTGTCATACATCATCCAGGCAAGCGGCCACTGGTTGATCATGGCAAGAGCTTGCAGAAGAGCCACGAATACTCCCCAGCAGAGGGCCATTCGCCAGAGGACCCAGCCTTTGCGAAGGAGAAAGAACAATCCGATAATGCACCCCCCCAGGATATAAAGCAGCGCCATTGCAACGTTGCCGATAACTCCAATGGTCCGATTGGCGGATCGCATTTCTCCATAACGGCGCTGGAAGCCTTCCGGAATCTTGATGAAGTGCGAAAGCTCAGTGAATTCATCGCCGCTGACGATCAGCCTAAGTCGATAGCGCCCTTCCCCAAGCTTCTGACTGCCATGCTCGTAGACCAGGCTATGATCGATCCGACCGCCCGTGCGAACCTCCTGAGACTCTTCCACCAGATGATAACTACCCAGGTTGATCTTCCAATCTCTAACGGCCGCTGTTTCGGCAATGGTTCGAGCGGATTCAGCGGGCAAAGCGGCCCCTGGTTCGTCTTCCGGAATCTTCTCAGTAAACCCATAGGGCTGGCCTGCCGGGGTGAAACGGATCTCTGTCTCGTTGGTCTCCCTCTCTCGGTAGTGGCGTACACGCCAGGTGTAAGGAGAGTAGAGCCCTTCTCGGAGGATGCGGTTGAACGTTTCTTTACCGCCTCCCTCCAGCTCCACGAAGGTCTGTACTTCCCCCTCCAATAGAAAGGACGCAGCCTGTGCAAAGTCTTCGGGCCCCCAGTGGTATTTCTCCGCCAGAGCAGAGGCTTTCTGAAGAGCACTCTCGCGGTTCATCTGAATATCCAGATTCACCAAGGAAAATGCCTGTGGAAAATACTGAAAGCTGAAAACAGTCGCGATCAGGGCCGCCAAAGCCAGCACGATCCAGAAGGCAGGTTTCTTAACAGACATGGTTTCGCTCCTTATTTTTGCGGGAAGCTTGCGACGAAAGCCGACTCACTATGCGTAAACTGTCTACTGACACGAGTGTCTTGACACGAGTGTCTTGACGACGAGTGCCTTCGCTGTTAATGCTCACTGAGAACCGTAGTTTTTTGGACACCCGCCGGTAGTTAACTCAACATCATCCGCACCGCAGGTGCGCGTTTCATCATCCGCGCTTGAAAAGCGCGGGGCCATTTTTCCTGAACAGTTGGTGTAGTGTCTGGGGGCCAAAGGTGGAAAGGACCTCGACCCTTTGACCGAGAATCGAGGTCCGGTTGTGGCAACCCCGTTACAAGTGGAGGACCACCGCAGACTTCACTGTAGCCTGTCATGATCCTGGGCTGTTGTCCAGTTCCGCCGGGACTGGACTATGGCCGATCCGCTGGTTGTTTTCCGCCTCCGCTCGTGCCGCGCTGCAGGCTGCGGTGCACTGTTTTGGATCTGTCGCCGTTGCGGCCGAGGCCATCGCTATTGCAGTGTGCGCTGTCGGCAACAAGCGCGCCGCCAGCAGTGCCGGGAAGCCAATCGGCGGCATCAACAGTCCCCCGGGGGGCGACTGGATCATCGAGACCGTCAGCGCGCGTATCGGCGGCGGCCGGAGCGCGTGACGGATCAAGGTAGACGCGAGGATCGCATCTTCGTCAGCATGGCTGCCGTAGCCTCCCTCCAGTTCTCCCTGCCGGGAAAGGAGGGGGAGCCTCGAAAGGAGCGCCATGTCCCATCCCATGGGGAGCGTCCCCGCCGTTTTCGGGTTCGCTGTGTCGTGTGTGGTCGGTCCGGCCACTGGATCCATCTGTTTCGGGAAGGAGGGTGAAGCATGATCGATCGAGAACTGCTCGCCCGAATCCGCCATCTTTTCCATGCCGAACATTGGAAGATCGGGACCATTGCTGATCACTTGGGGCTTCACTGGGAGACCGTGCGCCAGGCTCTCCAGACCGATCGCTTCAATCGCCAGAAGATGGAACGGCCCCGTCTGACCGATCCCTACCTTCCCTTTATCCGAGAGACCCTGGAGCGCTACCCTCGGCTTCGTGTCACGCGTCTGTTCGAGATGCTGCGCGCCCGGGGCTACACGGGCTCGGTCGTGCAGTTGCGGCGCGTGGTGGCCACGCTGCGCCCCACCCCTCGGGAGGCCTTCGCTGCGTCTGCGGACCTTCCCGGGGGAGGCGGGTCAAGCCGACTGGGCGCACTTCGGTAAAGTCCGGGTGGGCCGTGCCGAGCGCATCCTGTCCTGCTTTGTGTTCACCCCCTCCTATTCGCGGGCGCTGTTTCTGGAGTTTTGTTTTGACCAGCAAATGGAAAACTTCCTGCGCGCTCACATCCACGCCTTCGAAGACATCGGTTGTCCACGCACCATCCTGTACGACAACACCAAAAGCGTCGTGTTGGAACGTCGGGGCGAGGCTGTTCACTTTCATCCGCGCCGGTTGGAGCTGGCCGCCCATTATCACTTTGCGCCACGCCCCTGCCACCCCTACCGGGCTTCCGAGAAAGGGCGCGTCGAAAGAGCCATCTCCTATGTGCGCCATTCCTTCTTCGCCGCCCGCCCCTTTAGCACGCTCTCAGACTTCAACCGTCAAGCGCTCCTCTGGCGCGACCAGGTAGCGCCATCGTCGGCCCTGGCCCGGCGGCGATGGGCGCACCGTCGAGGAAGTGTGGGAAGAAGAAAAAGCCTTCCTTCTTCCCTTGCCGGCTCATCGCCTGGAAACCGATCTGGTTCTGCCGGTCCGCTCCCGCAAAACCATCTACATCCGTTTTGATTTAAACGACTATTCGATCCCGCCTTCGGCCGTGGGCCGGCCCCTGACACTGGTGGCCTCCGAGCAGACGGTGCGCATTTTGGACGGAAGCACCGAGATCGCCCGCCATCTCCGCTCCTATGACCGCCACGACGTCCGCACCGATCCGGCTCACCAGGAAGCGCTGCTGGCCGCCGTTCCGGAAACGGAAACCTTGCTGGACGAGGCCTTTCAGCGCGGAGAGCCCACCGGCCGCCAGACGGCCAAGCTGGTGGAACTCTTGGATCTCTATGGGGCCGAAGAGCTGCAGGCGGCGGTGCGTGAAGCCCTGCAACGGGGCACCCCGCGCGCCGCCTCGGTGGCCTTTCTGCTGGGCCGGCGCCAGCGCGCTCAGGGGCGAAAGGCGCCTCTACCCATTGAGTTGCGCCAGCGTCCCGAACTGGAGGACCTCTATGTCCAATCCCATAACCCGGAGACCTATGACGAACTGGCTTCCGATGACGACGAATCCTGATCTGATGCAGCTTTTGCACAAGACCGGTCTGGTGACGCTCGCCGGTGAGCTGGAGGATTTTCTGGCCCGCGCCACCAAGGGGCGCTGGTCCCCCCGTCAGATCTTGGAGGAACTGGCTCGTCGGGAGCATGAGGAGCGAGCCCAACGCAGTCTCAAGCGGCGTCTGCGCCTGGCCAAGATCGGCCGCTTCAAGCCGATGGATGACTTTGACTGGAACTGGCCGACCCGGATCGACCGGGAAGTCATTGAGCGCGCCTTTACCCTGGACTTTATCCAGGAAGGCCGCAACCTCATCTTACTGGGTACCAACGGCCTGGGAAAAACCATGATCATCAAGAATCTGGCTTACCAGTCCGTCCTGGCCGGCTACTCTGTGCTCTTTCGAACCGCCCCGGAGATTCTCGACGACCTGCAATCGGAGGCGCCGGAACTGCAGCGCCGCAAGCTGAAAAAATACGCGCGCGCGCAGGTGCTCTACCTCGATGAAGTCGGCTGTCTCACCTACGACAGTGAGGCCGCCGACCTGCTCCATGAAATCGTCAACCGGCGCTATGAGTGCCGGTCGCTCGTGCTGACCTCCAACAAAGCCTTTAAGGAGTGGAATAGCGTCTTTCCCCAATCCGGCTGCTTGATTGCGCTTCTGGACCGTCTCACCCACCATGCTGACGTCACTGTGATGGAGGGGCAAAGCTACCGCGTGCGGGAAAGCGAGCAGGAAGCGGCCGCCCGTCGCAAGAAAACAAGATGAGCACTCCCGTCCAGCGTCGCGCTCATATCCAGACCCTCTTGGCGGATTATCTCGAACTTCCCCATACGCCCACTCGAGCACGCCCGCCGGATCGGCGACTCGCCGCTCACTTCTATGACCGCGCTATCCCTCTGGCCACCGTCCAGGATGCCTTCCTGGTGGCGACCAGCCGCCGTCTTTTCCGAGACCCAGCGCTTCCTCGACTTTCTCCCATTCGCTCCCTTTACTACTTCCTCCCCATTGTCGAAGAGTTGCTTCAGTATCCGCTCCCCCACGGTTACGCTCAGTATCTCGAACGCAAACCACGCGCCCATCACAAGCCCAAGGAGGGGCACCCCATGGAAAAACCCGTTGATCGAGGTTCGCCACCCGGCGTGTGTTCAGAAAAGTTCAGATCCTCGTGATCGCTAACACCTTCGCTACCACACCTTATGCATGATCCGGGCTAGTCGACCTTCCAATAGCGGTGGAAGTGACCCAGTGGTCCGTGTCCTGCCCCCAGAGGAAAGGAGTGCCGGATCGCCTCTACAATGTACTCCTTCGCCCTGCCCACCGCTTCTTTCAGTTCCAGACCGCGTGCCAGATAAGCCGTGATGGCCGAGGCGAACGTGCAACCACTACCATGAGTGTTCGGCGTCTTCAAGCGCGCTCCAGAAAATGGAGTGAATTCCTGACCGTCGAAAAAGTAATCCGTACATTGGTTCGGATCGTCGAAGTGCCCCCCCTTCACAATGACCGAACGGGGACCGAGCTGGAAAATTTGCCGAGCGGCCTCCTTGATTTCTGCTTCGTTTGTGATCTCTTGTCCCGTCAAAACCTCAGCCTCCCGGAGGTTTGGAGTTACCGTCAAGGCCAGTGGAAAGAATTCTCTTTTCAGGATCTCAACGGCATCTTCTCGAATCAGCGGGCTGCCACTGGTGGTGACCATTACCGGGTCGACCACCAGCCGCTCGACCCTGTAGTGCTTCATCTTGGCGGCGACAAGACAGATGATCTCCACAGAAGAGAGCATTCCGGTTTTCACTGCGTCCACTCCGATATCCTCCACCACCGCCTGAATCTGTTTTTCGATGTTGTCTAGAGGCAAATCTGCACTTGCGTAGACACGTCGAGTGTCCTGAGCAGTAACCGAGGTAATCACGCTCATCCCGTGCACTCCCAGAGCCGCGAAAGTCTTGATATCCGCCTGAATTCCGGCACATCCACCACTGTCGGAACCAGCGATGGTCAGGGCCCTGGATACGGGAGGCATGGAGGGATACTACCACTACCACTACCACTGCCACTGCCATACCTCTTAGCCGACATTCCCCATATCATTCTCGGAAGGACCTTTTTCCGGTCTCTCCAGTGAATGACCACAACTTATCAGACCGTCAACCTTGCCTCAAGTGGTCTTTGGTCCCTCTCTCCATCAAAAGCGCCTCTGCTCCCTCGGTTTTCCAGGTGCTTTTCGTCAAAAACCTGATGTTGCAAAACCGGAAGAATGGAGCGCTTCCAGTGCTCAATCCTACAGCTGCGTGAGGCTTACCTGGTAAGGGAATGAGGTTTCGGCACCTGAGGTGCCTCCCACGCTGAATGGGGCGACCGTAACAGAGCGGTCAGCTTTTTCGGTCAGCCGGTCCGGGCTTCCTCTCCTACTTTGCAAGAATCACCGACAGGGGGCGAGCGATACCTTGTGCCGGTGGGACCTCTCGAAGAGGTTTGCCCTGCCGGTAGAGGTCGAGATGCCTGTCCAGATCCGTGGCTTGTTTCTCATCCTTTTTTACCGAGGCCAGCTCGAGCGCGGCTTTCGCGGCGGCTATGGCGCGGTCGAACTGCCCGGTCGCGGCATAGGCTGCTGCCAGTGTCTTCAGAACTCCGGCGTCGTGCCCGCCGACCCGCTTCGATGCGTGCTGGGCCAGACGGAGCGCTTCTTCGCCATCATGGAGGTTGGGGTCGGGATGGGTGGAAAGGATCCAGGCCATGCTCTTCAAGGGAGCTATATAGTCCGGCTCGAGACGAATTGCTTCTCGGAAATGCCCCACAGTGCCTCCTGGATTCGGCCGATCAGGCTAAGCGCCCTGCCCTGGCTGTAGTGTCCTTCGGCCAGCTTGCCTTGAGACTGAACTGTCAGGCCCAGGTTGAAATGGGCGTTGGGAAAGTTCGGCTCCGTCTTCAGGGCCTGACGAAAGTGCCGGATGGCTTCCTCCAGTTTGCCTTGAGAGCCCAGCAAAATCCCCAGGCCGTTATGGGCGGGGGCATAATCGGGATTGAGCTCGAGCGCCTGATTGTAGTGACGAGCCTCCTCCTCCAGCTCCCCCTGTGCTTTCAACGTACTGCCCAGGTTGGCGTTCATTTCGACCAAGTCGGGATCCGCCTCCAGTCCCTGGCGAAAATGCTCGATCGCTTCCTGAAGCCTGCCCTGCGAAGCCAGTGCAATACCCAAACTGTTGTGTGCCAGGACGTAATCGGATTTTAGCTGTAGGGCCTTGCGGAAGTGCCGGATCGCCTCCTCCACTTTGCCCTGAGAGGAGAGCGCTGCACCCAGCGTGTTGTGCGCCTGGGCATCGTCGGGGCTGAGCCGCAGTACCTCACGAAACTGCGCGATCGCTTCCTCCAGTTTTCCCTCCGAGTGCAGCAGTGCGCCCAGATGGTAGCGGGCCCAAACATCGTCGGGATCGACCTCAAGCTCTTTTTCGTAGCCGGCGCGCTGAGCGTGAAGCTCTTTGGCCGCAAAATCACGCCTCAAAACCTCAAGGTCCTCGCCGTTTTCCGGCAAGAGCTGAACCCAGAAATCCCCCATCTCATCGGAGGATTCCGGGCCGTACAGCACACGCCGGGGAGGAGTGTGCGGATTGCCAACGTTGGCGGCGGAATTATCGTATGTGAACCCCATCGACAGGATCGTACCACGAGGCAGACGCACCGGTTGTGCGTAGCGATATTCGTCCTGCCAGTTGAAATCCCATTCCTTGATATGGAGAAGTGTCGCTTGAGATCCATCCGGAAAGGTCGCAATGCCTTTCATTTCTCGGGCCAGATAATGGGCATGTGGATACACACTCAGCACCTCGACGTCCACGGGGAGTCGGTACGTGTCTTCGATTCGGTAATCCTTCTCTCCGGCGGGAATGTCTATGGTACGAGAGCCCAGCCGGATCAAGACGGGGATTTGGGTGGGCGGCTTGTCGGTAAAGTAAAAGTCGGCCCTGGCCTCGATTTGCTCCGGCCTTCCGCTGGGTAGCATGTGGAACTGAAGGAGGAGGTTACTGCCTTTCTTGAGACGCCAGGCCATCTCTTCGGGTACCTTGAAGGGCACCTTGCCTGGCGTCCAGCCCAGGAAATGGCCATCGGGGTTGTGGGCACTGCTGGGGGTGAACATGCCGTTGAAGCCCACTCCAGGATCTTGTTCGTCGAGGTGTCGGGAGGCCGGCGTTCGATCGATCATCAATACCGCGTGGTGCACGATCTTGGGATTGCCCGGCTGCAATTGCATGCCTACCACATACCGTCCGGTCGAGACGGGGATCGGGATCACAAAATTACGAAACACATCGCGACCCGCAGCGGGGAGCGTGTAGGATTCATCCATACGGATGACCAGGTCCGGTTCTCCGAACTGCCAACCCTCCTTCCATACGGGAGCAGGCGGCAGGTCGGAGGGGTTCCCCTCCATGGCCCCTTCTTCCACCCATTGTCCTACCCTACCGATCTGATCGACGCTGAGTCTGCGCTCAGCGGCAAACTCAAGATCCCCTGGCTCGGGCAGCCAGGGAGGCATGAATCGACTCTTGGTGACCGCTGCGATCTGCCGGGCCTGCCTCTTGACGTCACCGTACGTGAGCAAAGGGAATGGTCCCGATCCGGAGGGGCGATGACACACGGCGCAGTTGCGAAAGATGATGGGAGCGATGTCCCGTGTAAAGGTCAAGGTACCCGGCGAGCGCGGAACGTACACATGGGTTGGGTTGGCCACTCCCGCTTCCACTCCGGTCTCCATACCCAGGACGATGCCGAAGAGTGACAGCTGCAGGCAGGCGATACTCCAACAGATTCTCACATCACAACTCCCGGATGACTATGGATCTTGATCATGAAATTATAGCAGTGTCGTGGAATGAGGTTCTGCGTTCCCGGTTTCGGGTTCCGCGTTTTGGGTTATCATGGACCAGGGCGTGGGCCAATGACCCTTACATCACTTTTCAGGCCAGCTCGGGTCTATACGTTTGTGTCGACCTTTACGCTGGCGCCCCTTCTGCTTTTCATTGCGCTTAGCACCCCTGTCGTGGTCGCTGAAGATACGAAGCCCGACCCTCGGCTTGTCGAATTGTTTGAGAATCAGGTCCGCCCCCTCCTGGCCAAGAATTGCTTCTCCTGTCACGGACCCTCACAGCAGCTCTCTTCGCTGCGGCTCGATTCCCGACAGCGGATGTTGAAGGGCGGAAATAGGGGACCCGCCATTGTCGCCGGCCGTGCTGCGGACAGCTTGCTGATGAGGGCCATTCGCCACCAGGGACTCGAGATGCCGTTGGGCGGCGGCAAGCTCAAGGACGAAGAGATTGCAGCTATCGAGAAGTGGATCGACCTGGGAGCCCCCTGGCAGGAGAAAGTGGCCGAAGACGCTCTCGGACCCGGTGATCCTGGCTTCTATGAAAGGATCACCAGAGAGCACTGGGCGTTTCAGCCCGTGCGTAAATCAAAAACGCCGCTACGAGATCTCTCCGGGTCAGACCATCCGGTAGACCGTTTCATCCTTACCGCATTGGAAAAGGCAGAATTGAAACCGTCTCCGCCGGCCGATCGGCGGACGCTTGTCCGGCGCTTGAGTTTCGTTCTTACAGGCCTCCCTCCTACTCCTTTGGAAGTCGACCTATTTGTCCGCGATCAATCTCCCGGGGCTTACCCGAGGCTGGTGGACCGCCTGCTGGCATCGCCCCATTTCGGTGAGCAGTGGGCCCGGCACTGGATGGATGTGATGCGATTCGCCGAAACCCTGGGCAACGACTGGAACTATGAACTCCACGGTGCCTGGATGTACCGGGATTACCTGATCCGCGCTTTCAACCAGGATCTCCCATACGATCAGTTCGTCCGCGAACATTTCGCCGGCGACCTGCTCGAAAATCCGCGCCTCAACCTCGAAGAAGGGATCAACGAATCGGAAATCGGAACGGCTTTCTTTCGTCTGGGCGAGCAGGGTCACGATGACTGTGTACGCTTCCGGGAGATCCGCACCGACGTTGTCGACAATCAGATCGACACTTTGGGCAAGGCGTTCCAGGGACTGACCATCGCCTGCGCGCGCTGCCATGATCACAAGCTCGACCCCATCCCCACCAGCGACTACTATTCCCTATACGGTGTGCTGACCAGTTCCCGTCTGCTCACGCGCACCGTTGACCTGCCGGAAGTCCACACCGCTCTCAAACAGTGATTGCGGGAGATGAAGCCGCAGATCCGTGAAGAATTGGCTCGCGAGTGGATCCGCGAGACGGCAACCATACCCCGCTATCTGCTGGCTGCCCACAGGGCATGGAAGGGACTTCCCCCGGAAGTGAAGGACCTCACCGAACTATCTTTGGACCGGGTTCAGGCCTGGCTGAGTCTACTGGAAAAACCCAAACCGGAGATGGAAGATCTCCTCTACCCATGGATCCAGGTGGCGCAGTCCAGGGCCGATGTCTCCCCGGCCGAGTGGCAGAAACTGGCTGTCCGCTACCTCGAAGAGAGCCGATCCCGCGTCGCCTTTAATCGCGAGAACTTCCAGCCCTTCGGGGATTTCTCCCTGGCTGGATTCGGAAACTGGCATCCTGACGGAAATGCCTTGAGGGATGGGGCCTCGCCGAGTGGTGAATTCGCAGTAGCCAACCGCGGACCGGAAGCGGTCACTGGGGTTTTCCCTGCCGGCACTTATACGCATCCACTGTCGGAGCGCCTCAATGGAGCTCTCCGCTCGCCCCTGGTTCCCAAAGACAAGAAGTTTGTCAGTCTACGGATCCTGGGCGGCAATTTGGGTGCACGTCGCACGGTCCTGGACAACTGTATGCTCAACGAGGACTATGAGGTTCTTGATCAGGATTCTCTTGCTTGGCTTAAGATCCCGAATCGCGACGATCAGAAAGACCTGCCTTTTTACATCGAGCTGGTTACCAAGTCGGACAATCCTCGCATCCCCGGTCGCCCGGGACGCCTGAAAGCCTCGCCAGAGCAATTGGCCTCGCCCCACTCCTACTTTGGCATCACCCGAGCCGTCCTGCATGAGATCGACGAGACGCCGAAGGACGAACTGACCCATATGAACCGGCTCTTCACTGGCGAGTCTCCGGTCAACCTCACCCTGCTCGTACACCACTACTCGGACCTTGCGAGCCGGGCGCTTGGCGTATGGGCCCGGGGTAAAGCCTCCGACGATGATGCCCGCTGGATCGGCTGGCTGTTGTATAACGGACTCGTCACCAATTCGAAAGATCTCAGCCCGCAGCTGCGAGTGCTGATTGATCAGTACCGCGCCTTGGAGTCCCGTATTACGCCGCCCAGGGTCTTCCACGGGATGGCCGATCTCGATGTCGGCTACGACTTTCCGGTGTTGCCCGGCGGCGACGCCCACCACCCCGGAAAGACCGTCCCGCGTGGTTTCCTGCAGCTCATCAGCAGATCCCGGGAGGGATTCCAGGCTTTCGGCAGCGGCCGGCGTGAGCTGGCCAGGCTGCTCGCCAACCCTGACAATCCGCTCACAGCCCGCGTCATGGTCAACCGCATCTGGCAACAACTCTTCGGGCAGGGCATCGTGGCGACTGCGGATAACTTCGGTACCTACGGCGAGCCGCCCTCACATCCCGAGTTGCTCGATTCTCTGGCGGAGCGCTTCGTTCAGGAGGGCTGGTCCGTCAAGAAGCTCATCCACTTCCTCGTGCTTTCCAGGACCTTTCAGCAATCCAGCCAGGATACACCGGAGGCAAGTCGTGTCGATCCCTTGAACCGGCTGCTGTCCCACTACCCCGTGCGCCGCCTGGGAGGAGAGTCCATACGGGATGCCATCCTCGCCGTCTCAGGTCGTCTCGACCGCTCGCTGTATGGACCAAGCATTCAGCCCTACCGGGAGCAGCCCAAACCTTACCGCAGGTTGTTCCAGGGTCCGCTCGACGGCAATGGCCGGCGCAGCATTTACCTGAAGGTCACCCGCCACCAGGGCCCGCGTTTCCTTGAAATTTTCGATTTTCCCAATCCCACGGTGACGCGGGGAACCCGCGACGTGACCAACGTGCCAACCCAGGCCCTTGCCCTGATGAACGATCCCTTCGTACTCGACCAGGCCGGTGTCTGGGCGGATCGTCTCCTGGCCCAGACTGTCTCCATGGAAGCACGCATCGAGTCCCTCTTTCGAACAGCGTTAGGCCGGCTTCCAGACGCTGCCGAAAGCGAGCAGTTCCAGGGGCTGACCCAAGAGCTGGCAAAGCTCCATGAGGTGGAGGACGACCAGATCCTCGCCAGCCGGGAGGTGTGGAAAGACATCTGTCACGCGGTGTTCAACTTGAAGGAATTCATTTATACTCGATAGACGAGGCTGGAGGTGCGATTGCCATGAAGCAGAACCATCACGGTGGGTGCCCCGGATGCCTTCGAACTCCTCTCACGCGCAGGGACGTCCTAAAAATTGCTTCCAACGGATTCGGCATGTTGGCGCTGTCGGCACTGATGGCTGACGAGACCTATGCGGGCCTGGTTCCTCACTCGGGACCCCATTTCCCGCCCAGAGCCAAAAACGTCATCTTTTTGTTCATGCCCGGCGCGGTCTCACACATCGACACATTCGACCCCAAGCCGAAGCTGGAGGAATTCGACGGCAAACCGTTCGACGGCTTTTATCAGGTGGGAGCTAAGCGGGAGACAGACCGCACGTGGATGAAGAGCCCCTGGAAATTTACTGAGTACGGCCAATCCGGGATCCCCGTGAGCGAATTATTCCCGCACATCGCCACCTGCGTGGATGATCTTGCCATCATCCGTTCCATGGTTTCCGGATTCCCCCTGCATCCGCGGGCCAATCTGCTGATGCACACGGGACGCACCATGGGCGGCCACCCCAGCCTCGGGTCGTGGATCAGCTACGCCCTGGGGAGCGAGAACAAGAATCTGCCCGGCTATGTGCTGCTGCACGCGGGCGCGGTTCCACCCGGAGGACTCGAAAACTTCGCCAACGGCTTTTTGCCTGCTTCCCACCAGGCAATGCCCATGCAGGCGGAGGGAACTCCCGTCGAAAACATCGAGCCGGCCGACAAGAATCCCAAAGTGCAGCGTGCCAAGCTGGATCTCCTGCTCCGGCAGGACCGGCGATTCCTTGCTTCCCTGGGATCGAATGACGCCATCGAGTCCGCCATCCACAATTACGAGATGGCCTACCAGATGCAGTCGCTGGTTCCCGATGTTCTGAACCTCGACAAAGAGAGCAAAGCTACCCGGCGCCTCTACGGGCTCGAAGCTTCAGACAAGAACAAGCAATTCTATGGCCTGCAGTGCCTTCGGGCCCGCAGGCTCATCGAAGCCGGAGTCCGCTTCGTCGAAATCACCTGCCCGGAAGTCTACGGTGACAACAACGGGACCTGGGATCAGCACACCGAGTTGAAGAAGGGACATGAAGGCAATGCTCTCATCACCGATCAGGGCGTGGCGGCACTGCTGCAGGATCTGAAGGTGCGAGGCATGCTGGAGGAGACACTGGTGGTCTGGGCAACTGAGTTCGGACGCACCCCCCATACCAAAAACGGCCATGGCCGCGATCACCATGAGACCGGCTTCACGATCTGGATGGCGGGCGCCGGCGTCAAGGGCGGTGTCATTCACGGAGCCACCGATGAGACCGGAATGCACGCGGTCGAGAATATCACCGCCGTCCACGACGTGCACGCCACCATCCTTCACTTGCTCGGCCTCGATCACAAGCGAACCACCTACCGTTTCGGCGGCCGCGACGTCAGCCTCACGGATGTGCACGGCCGCGTGATCCGCGAAATTCTGAGCTGAGCCGCCGGGTTGGTTGAGCACGTGCCCGTAGGAGTTCTTGTAACGCCGCCGTCTCGGCGGTACGGGAGGGCAACTCAAGGAAGTAGAGAAGATCATGTCAGGGAAAGGCAGAATGAATCGCCGTCACCTGCTCACCCGAACTGCCGCAGCAGGGTTGGGGGTCTGGGTGGCCGGTTGCGGCAGTCAACCGGAGCGGGTCGGGTTTTTCGACCTGTACGGCACATTCGATCGACGACTTTTTCCGTATAATCGATGGCACTTCGCCGGGAAGTAGCGCCGGCTTCCCGCCGGCCGGGATGTAGCGGAATCCGCGGAGGATTCCGCCCGGACAGCGTTGCGCTCCTGTGTCAGCCCTTCACACCGACAAGCGATCCAGGATGTTTCGGGTGATCCTCTCCACGGTCTTGTCTCTGCCCCGCAGGCCATAAGCCCATTGGGTGCAACCCGTGGTGACCACGGTGCCGGCACGGGTGTAGGTACCCAGAACGGTTGCCCCGGGTTGAGGATGCTGCTTCCCTGAGCCTTCACCATAGAGAGCCCCGCTGACCAAACCAAGCGAGTCGTCTTGAGTGGTCAAGCCCGCCGGGGCAGTGGCGAGGATCTCAAACCCTTCCGGGGTCCCGTCACGGTGGGTGGGAACCGGAAGCCCGTCCCGCAGTTCAAAGTCACAGCCGTCGCACTCGTAGCCGACAATCCGGTCCTGCTGACCCAGAAGATCCCCCCCTGTTAACCCGGTACCCTCAAGGATCCAGTGCTCGGGCCGATGGACCGTGTAGGCTCCGGGGCTGTCAAGGAACTGATCGAAAAAGTTGTAATAGCCTCCGTAGGCAAAGCTGACTCCTGTCAACTGGTTCTCCGGTCGGCCAATCAGCCCGTGGCACCACATGGTGCTCAGCAGTTTGTGGTCCCCGCTTTCGTAGACCGGATCCTGTTTGTAGGCCTCCTTCCAGCAGACCAGTGCTCTGCCGTTGTCTTCAGAACGAACCTGCCACCATACAGCGTTGCCGCTGAAGAAGGCCACATTGCCGCCGGCGGCAATGAACTCTTCCAAATGATCCCGCATGGGTGAGGACCAGTACTCGTCGTGCCCAACACTGAGTATGAGGCGATAATGGGGGAGGATTTCGGGGTGAAATTCCAGGTCCGAGCTGACTGCGTACTCAATCCGGTACCCCTGCCGCTCGGCCCAGGCCACGAACGGTTGTTCCCATCGCCTCCATTCGTTCTCCCAGGCGGTTGTTGCCTCGTGGACGTTGAGCCCGTCCGCTTCCTTCCGTATCTTGTATTCTGGAGGTCCGTTCCCGGAGAGATCTTCGATGCGCCACTGCTCACCCTCCCGGTCGGTAGTAATGGTTCCCCTCTCCGAGAGGGCAATGGGAGAGGCGTGAATGTAGGGTCCGGGAACTCGATATTCTACCGCCTTCCGATGGAATTCCTCCTGAAGGCTGGCCGTGACCGTACCCGCCTCCAACACATCCTGGAATTCTCCCGCCATGGGAAACAGGAAGATTCCTTCGGAGGAAGGGAAACCTGTGTAGGGGCGGTCAAAGGAGACTCTCCGGGCAGGGCCTTCCGGACCACGGTACAGGTTGCTGCCCCCGAAGGTATTGTAGGCATTGGAGGTGTTGGTAGTCAGCTGCAACAGGATCCTGGCTTCCCGTCCCGGATGCATGGCACGCACCACAAAGAACATTTCCCCCTCGGTGGTCTGTCCCCCGCGGCTTGCCCGCAGCATCACGCTGTAGTACCCGGATTTCCATTCTTCCGGCACCGGCACTGCCACTGTCAGCGGCCAGCCGCATCCATGCGAGGACGCATTGTCGGGAATCTCATACTCAACCCCCGATACATCGTCCCGGGTCCAAACCACCTGCCTCTCGGCTCCCACACGAGCGATCTCGATCGAGTATTTCTGTGCGTTGGTGGAAATGTGAAACCCGATCTCGTCCCCTGCGGAAACGCTCAACTGGTCAGGGTAGCCTTCGATGAAGAGTCTGCCACTGGGGGGAGTAGTCAAGTTGGCCTCCTTATGTCCTACTTCGAAGCCCGCCTTCCGCAAGCTGGACGGGCTAGACTATCATCAACGAAGAAAAACTGCATGAGTGTGGTGGCGAATTCTTACTGGCCTTCTTATGGAAGCCGCCTCAGACGGCGAGGGGTAAAATCATTTGGTCAACGCGCCCTTGGAACCTGATGGAACTTGGAACTCAGCGAGCATACCTTACTATATTTAAGGAATGGTGTACGTAGGATGAATCATACTCATGGGACCTGGGAGTCACTCCCCAGCCTGGTCACTGCCACCTTGTGCCTGTTCCTGTTTGGCTGTAATCATGTCTTGCCTCAGGAGCGAAGAGATACTTCCGGCGCAGAAGAGCCGGTGCCGGAAAAGCCAGCCGCATCAGAGCTGCCGAGGACCCAGACCCCGGGGCATCGCAGGATGCTCGATCTTCTCACTGAGATTGCTCGACGCACGCCGGAGGAGCATCCCTATCTGGGAGACCGGAGGGCACGTGAATTGCGGCAGCAGCTGGCGAGTTTGGACGAGGAGGAGGAGGACGCGGATCCTCTCGACCGGTGGCTACTCCACCTCCGCCTGGGAGCCGCTGAGCTGGATTTGGGGAATGTGCGAACCGGCATCGAGCATCTTTCTCGGGCTCATCAACTCCTACCCCAGGTAAAAGCGAAGATCAAACCGTTTTGGGCCAATGAGACGATTTTCCAGCTCGGGATGGGCTACCTGCGGTTAGGCGAGATCGAGAATTGCGCGCTGCGCCACACGGCCGAAAGCTGTATTGTACCGATCCGGAAAGAAGGTGTGCATGTGCTGCAGGAAGGCTCGAGAAAGGCCATTCGGCATTTTCTCGAGTTATTGAACGAGACCTCGGAGGAAGAAGCCTCACACCTCTCGGCCCGGTGGCTGCTCAACATCGCCTACATGACGATCGGGGGCTATCCCGACGATGTGCCCGGGCGCCACCTGATCCCACCCAAGGCATTCGAATCTGAGATCGACTTCCCTCGTTTCCAGAACATTGCTCCGAAGCTGGGGCTGGACACGATGAGCTTGTCCGGAGGCGCGATCGTCGATGACTTTGACAACGATGATTTTCTGGATATCGTCACCTCGAGCTGGGACGTTTCCGGACCGATGCGCCTGTTCCGAAACAACCGGGACGGTACCTTCTCTGAGCGCAGCCGGGAGGCCGGGCTGACGGGCCTGTATGGAGGTCTCAACCTGAAGCAAGCCGACTATGACAATGACGGCAACCTGGACATCCTGGTGCTGCGTGGCGCCTGGGCGGGAAAAGCGGGGCGACATCCCAACTCGCTCCTTCGCAACCAGGGAGACGGGACGTTTCGGGACGTGACCTTTGAGGCAGGACTGGGTGAGGTCCACTACCCGACTCAAACGGCTGCCTGGGCAGACTACGACAACGACGGTGATCTGGACCTTTACATAGGCAATGAGGCAACGGCAGGCTTTGCCGCTCCCGGACAGCTGTTTCGCAATAACGGCGACGGCACCTTCACAGACGTAGCCGCCCAGGCGGGCGTCCAGAATCAGGGCTACACCAAAGGGGTAGCCTGGGGAGACTATAACAGCGATCGATTTCCCGATCTTTACGTTTCCAACTACCAGGGTCCGAATCGCCTTTACCACAACAACAGCGACGGAACCTTTACGGACGTGGCGCCACGGCTGCAGGTGGGCAGGCCCAAGGTGAGTTTTCCGGTTTGGTTTTGGGATTTTGACAATGACGGCGTGCGGGATCTGTTTGTCCCCACATACGAAGGGTTCGTCGAGCATGTTGCGGCATATTACCTGGGCCTACCTCCCAAGTTTGAATTGGCTTGCCTGTATCGCGGCGACGGGCAAGGTGGATTCCAGGAGGTGGCCAAAGAGTACAATCTCGACTATCCGATGCTTCCCATGGGATCGAATTTCGGTGATTTGAACAACGATGGCTACCTCGATTTTTACCTGGGTACGGGCGATCCGGCTTTCAAAAGCCTGATGCCCAACATCATGTTTCTGAATGATCGAGGCAAAAGGTTCACCAATGTAACTATGGGGGGCGGTTTTGGCCACCTGCAGAAGGGACACTCGGTGGCCTTTGCCGATCTGGACAACGACGGAGATCTGGACATCTTCGAGCAAATGGGGGGCGCCTTCCCCGGCGATCCCTTCAGCGATGCTCTCTATGAAAACCCGGGGTTTGGCAATCACTGGATCACGGTAAAGCTGGTCGGGGTCCAGTCCAACCGCTCGGCATTGGGAGCTCGTATCCGAGTCGAGATCCTGGAGGAGGGAAAGATGCGGTCGATTTACCGAGACGTCGACAGCGGCGGCAGCTTTGGCGGTAATCCCCTCCGTCAAACCATCGGCCTGGGAAGGGCCAGCAAGATTCGGGTGCTCGAGGTCTTCTGGCCGGCGACCGGGCTTACCCAAGTCTTCTCCAACATCCCTTTCGATCAGATCATTCAGATTGTTGAAGCCAGCAGCGAGTACACGACTTTGTCTCTGAAGAGGCTTCGTTTTTGATCCATGAGCAAATCTCTGCTTCTGATGTTCTCCTTGGCAACTCTTAGTACTCCCTTCCATAAATACGATGACGTATGTTGGGAGCGCGACGGAGACCAGATCGAGGCGCGACGACGAGTCGATGTGGAGACATCGGCGAGGAGGAGCAACAAAGAGATGGGCCCGTACCGCCCCAACCCTTTGGGCGGATGGGGGTTGCGGGCGATCTCTTTGTCGTTTGTCGTCGACGATGCCTCTGCATCGCCTAACGATGCCACCGCATCGCCTCCTCCTCTCTTCGCGACCTCACCTCGCAAGCCCCATCCGCATACGTCATCGTATTTATGGAAGGGAGTACTAAGTCCGGCTCCGGGACCAACGCAACTGCGGGCCTTCCCACAAGGGGAGGATAGTGAAGAAGCGGTGAGCTTGGCGCGTCGGTACGCCCGGGAAGAGAAGCTTCTGAAGGCCGTGTCCGAGTACCGGCGGGCACTGCAGTGGGACCCCACTCATGAACCGGCAGCCTTGGAATTTACGAGCCTTCTCTATGGTATGGGTCGCCATAAGGAGGCCTACGCCGTCAGCCGCCAGCTCCTGCGCGATCATCCAGAGCTGCTGCGGGTACGTCTCAATTTCGCTTCTCTTCTGCAGAAGGCCGGAAAGCTGGAAGAGGCGGAAACCGAGACTCAGATGGTATTGTCGGAACTGGAAGGAAAGGTCTCCGAGGACCACCCGATTCGAGCGTACGCGCTGCACCTGCTGGGAAGGAATCGACTCAATAGTGAACGCTACGGAGAAGCAGAGAAATATTTCCTGAAGGTGATCGGGTGGAATCCCGACTTTTCCGAAGCCCATCTCAATCTGGCACAGTTGTACACACTGATGCCGGAGAGCAAGGAGAGAGCAGTCCTGCATTTTCAGAAGGTAGTGGAACTACTGCCCGAGTCGGCATTTGCCCGCCTGAAATTTGGGGAAACCCTGCTCAATATAGGGAAGAGCCGCCAGGCCATCGCCCATCTGGAAAAGGCGGTTGAGTTGGCTCCCGATTCCGCAGCAGCGTACTATCGCCTTGCTTCCGCCTACCGCAATGAGGGCGACATTGCAAAAACCGAACGGATTCTTTCCCGCTTTCACACACTCGACTCCAAGAACCGGTTCTGGGAGAGATCCCGGGCAAAAGCTCAGGCCTTCTATAAGGAAGGAACAGAGAATCTGAAGCGTGGCGACGTGGGTCACAACAACCAAAAGAACGTGGAAAAGGCCCTCAGGGTATTTGAGAAAGCAGTGGCACTCTCACCCGATTATCATGAAGCTCATTCCGGCCTGGCTCAAGGCTATCTGGATCTTTCCCGTCCCCGGGAAGCGCTAAACCATATTGATCAGGCTCTCTCACTGCAACCCTACGACTCCCACTGCCACTATATTCGAGCCCTCTGCCTACAGGGGCTCAGAAACATTACCGCTGCCCTCGAGGCGCTGGAAAACGCCATCAACCTGGATCCCTCTCTGGCCCAATACCACAATCTTCTGGGGAATCTCTTCTTCAGCAACGGCCAGTACCAGGAAACCGTATCTGCTTACCGGAAGGCGGTGGATTTGGAGCCCTTGAATGCCCTGTACCATCTGAACCTCTCCTCCGCCTTAGCGAAAATTAACCGCTTCGATGAAAGCAAGAAGGAGAAGGAACGGTATCAAAAGCTTCTCACCAAACCGTCGGAGTAGAAGTGGGAATCCTCAAAGGTACGCTGGGTTTTCTGCTGCTTTTTCCCGTTCTCACTGAAGCGGGGCCGGCGCAATCACCCCAGGATGCTCCTGCGTCAGTGGAATTCGTCGATGTGACCGGGGCCTCCGGAATTGATTTCCAGCATGTGAGGGCCTCGACTTCTGAGAAATACCTGGTGGAGGTTATGGGCTCCGGTTGCGCGTTTTTCGATTACGACGCAGATGGTTGGTTGGACATCTTTCTGGTGAACGGGGGCGCGGTCCCGGGCTTCCGCTACCCGGGAGCGATCGATCACGCCCTCTATCGAAATCTCGGCAACGGAAAGTTTCAGAACATGACCCGTCGATCCGGAATCCGAAAACCATCCCACTATGGCATGGGTGTGGCGGTTGGCGATTACGACAATGACGGGTTCGATGATCTCTACCTGACCTACTTCGGAGGCCCAAACCAGCTTTACCGCAATCGTGGAGACGGAAGCTTCGACGACGTAACCAGGAGGGCCGGTGTGGGGGGTGATGGCCAGTGGAGCACGAGTGCCGCCTTTTTTGACTACAACAATGACGGGTTCCTGGATCTCTATGTTACCCGCTACACGGATTTTCACTATGATCGCAACCGAGTCTGTGGACCCGTGGAGAAGGGACACCGGGGCTACTGCAACCCCAAGGTTTATGATGGCGTTTCCGATCTGCTTTTCCAAAACAACAGAGACGGTACCTTCACCGACGTCAGTGTCGCCAGTGGTATTTCCGTGTTGCCGGCCAAAGGCCTTGGTGTGGTGGGAGCCGATCTCGATCAAGACGGCTGGCCGGATCTCTATGTGGCAAACGATACGGATCCGAATTATCTTTTTCGCAACAACGGGGACGGAACCTTTCGGGAGATGGGCCTTCTGGCGGGGGTGGCCCTCAGCGAGAACGGAAAGGCACAATCGGGTATGGGTATTGGTTGTGCCGACTATGACCGGGATGGCCTGTTCGATCTGGCCGTGACCAATCTTGACGTACCGGAATATCTTGCGGTGTATCGCAACCTGGGTCACCTCTTTTTTGAGGATGTGAGCGCGCGACTCCGCATCAAGCGTGCCAGCAGCAGGTACGTGGGATTCGGAGTGGGATTTTTCGATTTTGATAATGATGGAGATTTGGATCTGTTTGTCGGCAACGGGCACATCAACGATGTTCTCCTGACGGGTGAGAATATCTCCCTGAAACAGCCGAAGCTCCTGTTTGAGAATCTGCGAGGGAGGTTTCGGGAAGTTGCCTCACACCACGGCGAAGCCCTGCTCGAAACACAACTCAGCCGGGGGGTGGCCTTCGGTGACTACGATAACGATGTCGATGTCGACGTTCTCGTTGCTAACGGTGGGGAGAAACCTGCACTTCTGCGCAATGACGGGGGCAATCGGAAGCACTGGCTCAGCATTCGCCTTCAGGGAACCAAAAGTAACCGCAATGGAATTGGCGCGGTTCTCACTCTGAAAACGGAAGCGGGCATTCAGAAAACCGTGCTGGCGGAAGGGGGAAGCTACCTTTCCAGCAACGATCTGAGACTTCATTTCGGCCTGAGGGAGCAACAGAAAGTCAGTAAACTGGAGATTCACTGGCCCAGCGGCGTCGTGGATCAGATGGGGCCCATCGAATGCAACCAGTTGATTGTGGTAAGAGAAGGGACGAAACAGAAAGGGCGGCAGGTCGAACTCAATTCGGGCTCTACAGTTAACCACCAAGACACAAAGACACCAAGGTTCACAAAGTAATCCTCTTGGTGCCTCTTTGTGTCTTGGTGTCTTTGTGGTAAAAAACTCTTTCCCGAAGATCAACTAAGCCAACTGGCAGCTGCCGGCTGGAAGCCGGCGTTACTTTCCGGAGGAGGGAGACATGGCAACGCTGATTACAGGCGGTACTGGATTCATAGGGGCCGAAGTAGCGCGTCTCTTGCTCAAGCGGGGGGAAGACGATACTACTGTCTTCGATATCAGCGCCTCCACCCAGCGCCTGGACGAGATCGCCGGAGATGTGAAGTTGGTCCCAGGGGATCTGGGGAATTTCAGCCATGTCCTGGATGTGGTGCGCCAGAGCTCGCCGGAAGTCGTGTACCACCTGGGCGGCATGCTCTCGGTGCCGTCGGAAAAGGATCCGCAGGCGGCGATTTCCGTCAACGCAATGGGGACGTTTCACGTGCTGGAGGCTGCGCGCCTGTTTGACGTACAGAAGGTGATTTTCACGAGCAGCATCGGCACCTACGGCCTGGGGCTGACCGAGGACTCGCTCAATGACTTAACGCTTCAGAGACCACAGCTGATCTATGGCGCGTGCAAGCTCTTTGGGGAACACATGGGCCTCTTCTACCGGCGCAAGTACGGAATCGACTACCGAGGTATCCGATACCCGTCCATCCTCGGACCTGGTGTTCGATCACCCGGCGCGACCCAGTACACCTCGTGGGTCCTGGAGGAGAGCTTCAAAGGCAACCCTTTCACGATTTGGGCCAGGCCGGACACCAGAGCACCCATGCTCTACTTTAAGGACGCCGCCCTTGCCATAGTCGCGCTGGCACAGGCTTCGGCCGAGCGCATGAAGACAGTCAACTATCTGGTTGCGGGTCCTACACCGATTCCGAGCGCGAGTGAACTGGTGGACGTGGTCCGAAGAAAGATTCCGGAAGCTCGAATCGACTTCAAGGTCGACGAGGAAATTCAGTCGCTCCTCGACAATTTCCTTAAGCCGATCGACGACCGGTGCGCCCGAGAGGAGTAGGGGTGGCAGCCGTCTTATGAGCTGGAAGAAATGGTAGATGATTTTCTTCGAGAGCTGCGCGAGAATCCCCAGAGATATGAGTCACCTCAAAAGCCCCAAGTCGCCACATAGCAGCGAGTGACGGAAGCGCGCTTCCAAGATGGTCCTTGCTTGAAAAGGGATTTCCTATGTGCCAGGGTATCGGAGGAATGGCAAAGATGGCAAAACCCAGGCTCAGCAAGAAGGCACTACTGGACTTGTACCGTGTGATGCAGCTGATTCGCCAGTGCGAGGAGCAGCTGGCCCGAGCCCATCAACGCGGTCTGGTTCTTGGAGCGTGTCATACCTATGTAGGTGAAGAAGCGATCGCTTCCGGCGTCTGTGCCCATCTGCGCAGCAACGATGCCGTGTTCAGCACCCATCGCGGACACGGCCACGCCCTGGCGAAGGGACTTTCTCCTCGTGAACTGATTGCGGAGTTGTTTGGTCGCGAGACGGGCTGCTCGCAGGGTCGCGGCGGCAGCATGCATCTCTTCGCTCCCGAGGTGGGTTTGATGGGAACCAGCGGCGTTGTGGGGCCCTCTATCCTGCAGGCGGCTGGAGCAGGCTACAGTTTTAAGTTGCTCAAAACCGATCAGGTTGCGGTCGCCTTCTTCGGCGACGGTGCCGTGAACAACGGGGCCTTCCATGAGGGCTTGAACATGGCGAGCATCTGGAAACTACCGGTGCTCTTTGTTTGCGAGAACAATCAATTCGCTACGGAGGTGCCGTTCTCCTATGCCAGCGCCAATCCCCGCATCGGGGACCGGGGCAAGATGTACCAATTGCCGGGCTTTGAAGTGGACGGCAATGATGTTCTTGCCGTGCACAAGATCGCTGCACAGGCTGTGCGCCGGGCCCGCAAAGGAGAGGGCGCGACCTTGATCGAATGTAAGACCTACCGCACCCGCGCCCATGCGGAAGGGCACCCGGATTACACCTATCGCAGTCGGGAAGACGTGCAGGAATGGAGGACTCGCTGCCCGATCCTGCGCCTGAAGCAACTGCTGCTGCAGGGGAGCGCGGAGGAGTCGGAGCTGGCAAAGATTGAAGAGCAAGTTCGCGAGGTGGTTCGCGAGGCTCAAGCATTTGCTCAGAAGAGCTCCTGGCCGGATCCGGCCACGGCAACGACTCACGTTTTCTACGAGGGACCCGCCGCTTCCTCAGGCAGCGGGAAGAATCCCGTGGTGAACCAGCCAGCCCATCAGGATCCGAAGAAGACGCGGGAAATCACTTTCATGCAAGCCACGCTGGAAGCGCTTTCCGAGGAAATGGCAAAGAATCCCAAAATCTTTGTCATGGGAGAGGGTGTGGGCAAACGGGGCGGCAATTTTGCCACCACCACGGGTCTGTATGATCTCTACGGTCCGGAACGCCTCTGCGATACGCCGATTTGCGAACGCGGTTTCGTGGGGTTGGGGGGGGGAGCTGCCATGACCGGCACCCGGCCGGTGATCGATTTCATCTTTGCGGACTTCATGCTGGACACCGTGGGCGAGCTGATCAACCAGATCGCCAAGATGCAGTATATGAGCAGCGGCAGGCTCAAGATGCCGGTTCTTCTCCGTGGCTGTATCGGCATTGGCCATTCGGCATCGACCCACCACTCGGGAAACTACTATCCCATGTACTCGCATTTCCCGGGATTCCGCGTGGTCGTCCCTGCAACTCCCTATGACGCCAAGGGTCTGTTCAAACGAGCACTGAACTGCAATGACCCGGTGCTGTTTTTGGAACACCGGGAATTGCTTGCCTTGAAAGGACACGTACCCAAACAAGAATACGAAATCGAATTCGGCAAGGCTTGCGTCGTGCGTGCAGGGAACGACGTCACGGTGGTGGCGATTGCCCGAATGCTGCATGAGTCCCTGGAGGCCTGCAGGGCGTTGGAGGAAGAAGGGATTTCAGTGGAATTGATCGATCCGCGTACTGTTGCGCCGCTGGATGTGGAAACCATCCGACAGTCGGTGCACAAGACCGGCCGTCTGCTCATCGTGGACGAAACCTTTGCAAGCTGCGGCATCGGAGCGGAGATCGCGGCCCGAATCGCGGATGAGGGCTTCGATGACTTGGATGCGCCGATTCGTCGGGTCAACGGCGCATTCGCCCCGACTCCCTACAGTCCCACATTGGAAAAGGCGATCCTTCCCCAAAAAGAGCAGATCGTGGAAGCCATCCGCAATTTGGCAGCTGAGTAAGGAATTGGGAAATGGCAGTTGAGATCATTGTGCCTCGCCTGGGCTGGTCGATGGACGAAGGCGTCTTCAGCGAGTGGCTCAAAGAGGACGGCCAGGCTGTCCAGGAGGGGGACCTGTTGTTCGTGCTGGAAAGCGACAAGGCGGCCCAGGAAGTCGAATCGATGGACGCGGGTGTCTTGCGGATCCCTCCCCACGCGCCCAAGCCTGGCGACACGGTGGTGGTGGGTCAGCTGTTGGGTTACCTGGTCGAAGAAGGAGAGGCCGTCCCCTCTCCACCCAAAGCAGCGATCTCTCCGATGGGTGACTCCAAGTCGGTGGAAGAAACTACCCATCTCGGAACCGAGACCCGGGAGAAAGACGCCGCGCCAGCCGCCCGAGAAGGAGACGAGAAATCGACGAGAAAGCAGGGCTCTATTGCCATCAGCCCCCGTGCGCGACATCTCGCTCGGGAATTGGGCGTGGATTGGTCCACCCTCCGGGGAAGCGGTCGCGACGGTCGGATTCGGGAACGTGACATCCGCACCTTTGCGCTGGCGCAAGGTTCCACTCGATCCGCTCCCGCCCAGCATCTGGCAGACGCCGGACAGATCGTGCCCGTGACGCCGATTCGACGGACCATTGCCGAGCGGATGCTCGCCGCTGTGCGGGACACCGCTCCCGTCACATTGACCGTCAAAGGGGACGCTTCCAACCTGGTGAACCTGCGTCGCCAGTTCACTTCCTCTTCCTCTCCAGATGATGTCGTCCCCAGCTATACGGATCTGATCGTCAAACTGGCTGCCGTTGCCCTGGAAAAACACCCGATGCTCAACGCGCAGTGGAGAAAGGACGGAATCTTCATTCCCGAGCAGATTCATATTGCCATCGCCGTCGAAACGGAAGATGGGTTGTTGGCGCCCGTGCTCCGCGACGTCGGCAGACTGAGCCTGCGGGAAGTGGCCACCCAATCCAGCGCGCTCATCAGCAGGGCTCGGAGTCGAAAGTTGGCTGCTCAGGAAATGCAGGGAGCCACTTTTACGATTTCCAACCTGGGGAACTACGGTGTGGATACGTTCACGCCCATCATCAGCGTATCCCAGTGCTCCGTGCTGGGCCTGGGAAGAATCCTTCCCGAAGCTGTGGTTGTGGATGCCGAAATTGTCGTCCGGGAGATGCTTTCTCTGAGTCTGACATTTGACCACCGTGTCGTTGACGGCGTACCGGCCGCTCGATTCCTTGACACGGTTCGCAGCTGTGTGGAGCAGCCCAGCCCCTGGCTGATGCCCTGATCCACCCGCCCCAACGGAGAACGAACGTGGGAGGAGCCTCAGTGTGGGAGGAGCCTCAGGCTCCGAAAAAAGGTTACGGGTTTCACTGCCGTTCGGCACCTGAGGTGCCTCCCACATTCCCGGAGCGCCGGGAGGCGGTCCCGGCCTACACAGCTCCCCGAGCCGCGCTCACCAGTCTCTGGCAAATCCGGCCGTCCAGCCGCCGTCGACCACCAGGACGGTGCCGGTAATGTAGGAAGCGGCGGGCGACGCCAGAAACAAGACGGCATTTGCGATCTCTTCCGGCTCCCCGACCCTGCCCAGGGGTACATGGCTGAGTAAGCTTTCCGCCAGATCTTGTTTGTCAGGATTGTAGAAGAGCTTCCGAACCCCTTCAGTCAGAGTGGAGCCCGGCGCCACGGCGTTGGCCCGGATCCCATGGGGCCCCAGCTCCAACGCGATGGATCGAGTGAAATTGATGACGGCCGCCTTGGCAGAAGCGTAAGACAACTGCTTTCTTATGGGGACGATACCCATGGTTGAGGCTATGGTAATGATGGTACCCTGCTTGCGCTTTACCATCCCCGGTGTAACGGCTCGACAGCAATAAAACAATCCGTGCAGATCGATGTCGATCACACGGTGCCACTCTACCTCACTGAATTCATGGACGGGTCGGCGCTCTTCGGCCGGCGTATTGACTCCCGCATTGCCCACCAGAATGTCAATAGCACCGCACTCTCGCTCCGCCTCCGAAATGAGATGATCCACTTCCTCACGCTTGCTCACATCGGCATGGATGAGCACGGCCTGCCGACCCAGCTTCGTGACCTCGTCCCTGGTTTCTTCCCCCCGGCCCTCCAGGTCATTGACAATAATGGAGGCACCGTTCTGCGCCATAGCCAGAGCAATGGCACGGCCAATGCCCTCGGCTGATCCTGTGACCAGGGCCACTTTCCCTTCCAGATCCACTTTCATGGCTCTCACCTTAGATTTCTGGTTTCGGTGCCTGTCCTTGGAGGCTGATACAGGAAGCGCAGCTGGAAAGCCAGAAACATCGCAGCGAAGAGCACAGCCGGAAAAATCACGGCATGCCAGACGGTGTGATCCCAAAGTGCCGTCAGTCCCATGTATCCAAAGATCACGCCCCCAATGACGTTCAGGGCCACCAGCCAGCCGGGCATGCGGAGGGGAGCCGGAAGAAAACGCCAGTCCACCCAGACATTGGCCAGACAGTAGAAACCACACAGCAGCACTCCGGTATAGAGACCGGCAGGAGTAATGATGTCAATCAGCGTGACCCCTGGAAAGGGGCGACTCAACCACAGAATCGACAATCCTCCCCCCAGCGTCCAGAAGATCACGGCCCACCGGATTTTGCCTGCAGGCAGGCGGTCACGCCAGCGAGGCAGTGTCAGTAAGAACTCGTTATAGATGCGGTAGCCCATTTCAGGTCCGGCATACAGACTGCCGAAAAAGGCGAGAAAAACCGCGAGCTGGTACAGGGGCAGCAGCGCCGGACTCAAGGTGGTCAGGAACTGCGCCTGGTGGTTCAAAAGGTCCACACCGTCGGGGACCAGTTTTTGGGGCTGCAGGATCATGGCCCCCAGGATGGCAAAGGCGGCAGCGATCAAGACAATCATCGCAAAGCTCAAGACCGTGTCGATCACTCCTGCCCGAACCCAGACTCGAACGGGATGTTTCTTGCTCTCCGCGATTCGCGCCACTTCCTCTGCGCTTGCAATACCCATGTCGGCCCGCCCCCACCTCTTGTCCCGCAAAAACGAGGCATAGCAGAAGTAGTCGTAGCTCTGACCTCCGATGGCAGCAGCGTATACGGTATACTCAACCCATTCCGAGCGGTCTCGGAAACTCGGGTACAGCTGGGGCACCCAATCGGGATAAACCAGCACCTGCGGCAAGAAGAGCCCCTTGAGTACTCCCCACCAGTCCGGGCCAACGTAGACCAGCGCGACAAAAACGGCCACCAGCATCGACCCCAGAATCACCAGTTGTGTCTTTTCCAAAAAGTTATACCCCCCCATGGCGAGGAGAACCAGTGAGACCGCGACCCACACGGTGGCCCAGATGTGCAGGTCGCCAACTCCAAAAATCCAGGTGCTGACCGAACCCAGAATTCCCTGCATAAAGGAGTTCCAAACCGGTGAGCAGAGTAGAGCAACGATGATGATAAACAGCGGCAGCCAGCCGCGCGGCCCGGGCAGGGAGCTCCAACGCTCATAAGGGTGGGCTCCCGTGAGCATCATGTGCCTCATGCTGGAGTACGCCATGGCCCACTTCAGGACGGAGAAGAGAAGGAAGATCCAGAGGAGATCGTAGCCGAATATGGCTCCACTGCGAGAGGGGAAGAGTACCTCTCCACTTCCCACATTCAGTGAGGCGATGATGGCCCCGGGGCCAAAGAATCGCAGCCACTGCATGGGATTGCGGGAGAGGAGGGGCCGAGGTGGAGCCAGCAGCCGGTCGTTCTCACTCACCTTCACGGCTTCCGATTCCTGCAATGAGACCTCCGCAACAAATAAAACCCGTCAAAATCCGTCACGAACGTGCTGCACTAACCGTAGACCGGGGGCTCACAGAACTCACGTCGTTCCATCCCTGCCACGATTTTCGGAAAAACCGCAGGGCATTGCCACTCAAAATTGCTTCAGCATCCTGTTCCGAATAGCCTGCCTCTTGCAGCACGGAACCGAACCGGGATACATCGGCAATGGTGTCCACGTCGGTGGGAGTCAGTTCCGCACCGAACCCCCCGTCTATGTCGGTGCCGATCGCGATGTGTTCCAGTGATCCGCCAGCCAGATTGCCCAGGTGCTCGACGTGCGGGAGCAACGCTTCCATTGTGTATTTGGACACGTAGTCCCGCTTGGCCGGTTGCGTTTCCCAAACCACGTCGGGATCGAACATGAAATGGCAGAAAACGAGCCCCATGATGCCGCCGCGACGGAATAACTCCCGAATCATGTCGTCGTTCAAATGCCGCTGTCCTCGGATCAGGGAACGGCAGTTGCGATGCGACGCCAAAATCGGCCCGTCCCAGATCTCAAACGACTCCCACACCGCCTGATCGGCCATATGAGTGATATCCAGGATCATCCCCTTCTCGCGCATGGCCTTGTAGAGCGCGGCAGCGGCAGCCTTGAGACCTCCTTCCGTTCCCGTACCTTGAATGTAGGTATTGTCCCCAAAGTGGGCCGGCCCAACCACCCTCAGGCCCGCGTCCCACCAGAATTCCACATCGTGGAGGTCGATAATGGGGTCGGCACTCTCCATGGAAAGAATGTGATAGATGGGGGTTTTTTCCCCAGGGTTTGTCCAGGCTTTCACAGCTTCTTCGAGATCGGCCACTCCCCCCACCGGCTTGATCTCCCCTCGCTCCACCATCATCTGGTAATAGGCCAGATGGCCTCGCCCCATGGCGATGGCCTGCTCCTGGGTCTGCATGCCATCGCGCATCACGTCGCCGCGTGCGTTGATTCGGCTCATGATGGTGCTCAGAATCACCCCTACCCTGCCCCGGCGAAGCTCAGGAAAGGTTGCGGTGCAAAGACCACAGCTGATGTCCGCGGCAACCTGGGGAGGCTCACTGGCCTCCTGTTCCCGCACCTGGTGGGGATCCAGCGTCAGGTTGCGGTTCCAGAAAATCGCGTCCCACGCCAAATCCAAATGCAAATCGACGACGAGTGGTTCTCCCACGAGTTCTCCTTGAACGCAAGCTTTGTAGCAGTTTGTCGGCAGGGAGTCAATTCGTTGCGAGCGTGGCCGTGCACCTACAGGATGATGAACCCGGGCGAAGCTTCGCTCCGGGAAAAACAAGGCGTCCATCGCTTTACTGACTGACGCCCATCGGGTATCATTGAAAAGCCTTCACATACCACTCACGACGTCAAGGAAGGTTGGGCAACCATGCAATCCCGAGTGATATTGACCAGGCCGAGAAACTCTCGCTTGATGGGATGGATTCTTCTCTTCTCGGGAACCTTCCTGTGGGCACAGGACGAAAAGAAACCCGACACTCCTCCCAGAGAACCAGAGCTGATTTCCATGTTTCCTCTGGCGGGGAGATCCGGCTCGACGGTCCAGGCCACCATTCGGGGCCGAACCCTTGCCAGTGTCTATGCCGTCTGGTTCGACAGTGGTGATGTACAAGGACGGGTCATCGGGGTGGAACAGATCGACCTGGACCAGTCGGAGAAGAACGAGAAGAACCAGAAAGCAGGAGAAACGGCCAAGAAGAGCCGCATCGGCCATCGCGTCACCCTGCAGCTTCGTGTCAAGCCCGAGGCTCGGACCGGCGCTCAATCACTGCGACTGGTCTCGCCACAGGGAATCTCCAACGCTCTCCCTCTCTGGGTTCATTCCGGTCCCGTGGTCACGGAAACTTCCCGCCCCCATCAGACACCAAGAGATGCACAGGAAGTAAGTCTTCCCTCGTCCTCAACGGAAGGATCGGCACGGGAGGCGAATCCGATTACTATGGATTTGAGGCGACCCGCGGCCAGGAGCTGGTGTTCGAAATCGAAGGAACCGAAACGGAACCCGTTTTGTACAAGGTCACCGGCAGCTGGTTTGATCCGAACCGCGCCAGCCGGCTGCTTTTTGATGTCGACTCCCGGCCGCAACTCACCTTTCGGTTCGCTGAGGAGGGCCGGTACCTGCTCAAGGTGGGCGGCGGCGGCGGGCCCGACTCCTCTTACCGGCTGCGCATTGCCCCCGTAGAAGAGAAGACTCCTTCTCGGTTGACAGCAGGGCAGTGGCGCGAAAGAGGCTTCAGCCGAAAGATCGAAACAGACTGGCTCGAACAACTCCGGTCGCGAACGATTTCCCGGCCCACAGATGGAGTTTCCGATCGAGAAGACGGCGAAGATCGGTCCGCCACTCTGACCACTGTCAAAGAACAGGAGCCGAACGAAACGAGAGAGCAGGCCCTGGAGATATCCATTCCCACGGTGTTTGAAGGAGCAGTGGAACGCCCCGGTGAAATCGACACGTTTCGCTTCAAACTGGCAGGAGAACAGGCGCTGGCGTTCGAGATTGAAACCCCTGACGTTGTGCCTCAGCGCTTCAGTCCACGACTTGCGGTTTTGGATGCGGAGGGTCGAGAGGTCCTGACGAACATCTATAAAGCGTCATTAATCACGCCTTGATTAAAATCGCTGAGCGGGAGAAGGGAACCGTTCATCAGAGTAGTTTCCAGACGGAGCCGTCCGGGTAACTTGGCCAGGAAGTCGATTCCCAAAGAGGCACTGGTAACCTGGTGTTCTGTACGGTTCAGACCCATGAAATTATCCCAGCCCACAATGCTGCTTCCGTTCATGACGGCCACAGCAAAGTCACCCCAGGGGCCAAAACCGAGGCCCAGGCTGACGCCACGACTCCCAAAGCCACTGATGAGATGGCGTTGGGTACCCTGGGAAATATGACCCAACGACAACTTGCCGATTCCCTTTTCCACCTCGATCAAGTAATCAGAAAGGTCATATAAAACGGAAACTCCCGTGTTTCGGGGCCAGGGCCGTCTGATTCGAACTCGACCAGCACATTTCTTTTTCCGTACTGTCTTTTGAGCGCCGTGGGAGAATCGATCACTTCCAAGGCTCCATCCACGATAAAGCCAACGCGATCGCAAAGTTGGTCGGCCACGGTCATGTCATGCGTCGTGAGAAACACGGTCGTCCCCTCCTCTCGCCGCGCCCTGATGATCTCACGGTTGTTCTTGGCGCTGGCGGGATCGAGCCCGGCGGTGGGCTCGTCCAGAAACCAAAGCTTTGGACGGTGCAGCAGGCTGCGCGCGAAGTTGAGACGGTTCTTCATCCCCTTCGAGAACTCAGCGACGCGTTTGTTGGCATGATCGCTCAAGCCCACGAGCGCCAGCAGATCTCCTGGGTCTTCGCTCGGGCTACGGTAGAGCGACCGGAAGTAATTCAGGTTCTCCCAGGCCGTGAGCTTCAGATAGTGGTTCGGTGATTCAAAGGACACTCCGATCAACTCGTAGTAATCGTCCCCCCACATCTCCAAGGGACGGCCCATCACGGTCACACGGCCCGAGTATCCACGCAGCAACCTGATCAGGATGTTCTGCGTCGTTGTCTTCCCTGCTCCGTTCGGGCCCAGGAAACCGAAAATCTCCCCTTCCTTTAATTGAAAATTGAGATCTCTTGCGGCGGGACGGTCTCCGCCGGGGTAGGTGAAGGTCAGCTGGTCGACGTCGATCACTTTGTGCGAGATAACGGGTTAGTCTGTTCTCCTATACACTTCTGGATTATATGCCAAGATACGCCGTATGATCTCGTCTTCGCTATCTGTCAAGATCAGGAGTTCGCCATAACCATGACCTCTTGCCACCTTCGAGAGGAGTGACCAAACTGGCCGATTCGTTGTCCAGTGCTGCTTCCCAAATAGAATCATCGGCGAGTAATAACCATTTGTGCCATAGTGGTTTTGAGCTGCGTCCTGAAAGATCTCCTGTGTCGTCCCAGCGCTCCCTGGGGCAAATATCACGCCGTGTCTCGCAATGGCTAACAACCCATCTTCGCGAACACTGTTTGCGAAGTACTTCGCGATGTGTGTAGCGAACGGAGCAGGCGGCTCGTGGCCGTACAACCATGTAGGAATCCCTATACTCATGCAATGAGTTTCCTGGCCGTCCGGAATGGGATACTTGTCGCGGATTCGCCAAGCCCTTATCAGCCAATCAAGGTCCTTGTATTCTCTTTGTGGTTCAGCTCCCTGCGGTCGCACTTTGATCTCGGCAAGAGCCGCTTCCAGTTCTTCCTCATCGCGGCCAGCGAAAAATGCTCCCAGATGCGATGCTTCCATAGCCCCTGGACCACCTCCGCTGATTATCAAGAATCCTGCTTGGGTCAACCGGCGTGAGACTTTGGCAATTTTCGTGTAAAACTCGTCTTGTCGCTCCATCCCATGTCCGCCCATCACAGCTACGACACGCTTCCCCTCTATGGCTTCCATCAGTGAGTCGGTAATACTGTGGTCATGAAGTCGCCTTGCGAGACTCACGTAGATCGATTTAGGTTCCTTACCTTGCGCGAGGCATTCCTTTTAATCGACATTCCTCATATCAACTTCGGAAGGACCTTTTCCGGTCTCCCCAGTGAATGACCACAACTTATCAGACCGCCAACCTTGCCTCAAGTGGTCTTTGGTCCTCTGTCCATCAAAAGCGCCTCTGATCCCTCGGTTTTCCAGGTGGCTTTTGGTCAAAGACCTGATCAATAGAGACACCTCCAGCGGTTCAATCAGAAACCCTCGGCGCTAGGCTGTCATCCATCTCAATCGATCAATCCGAGACAACAGCCCGGCCCATATATCCTTGCTTACCGCTACCTCCGCCATCTGAAACGTGACGATCCGGCTATGGCGGATCACCTTCGCTCCGATCTTGATCAGTTTGGTCAACAGGCTGCGAAGGGACCAATGTTTGATTTTTCTGGGAAGGACCAGCCGCCGTAGAAAATTGCCCAGGTTGCAGGCCAAGACAAACAGAGCCAACCTCACCTGATTCGGGACAAAGCGCTGGCAGGACAGGCGAGTCCAGTGCAACGCATACTTGCCTTCCTTGATCCACTGCTCGGCTGTGCCACGACCGTTATAGAAGTGAACCACCCCTGAGGCTTGTGCGCTCATATTGGTGACGATGAAACCCACCCTCGGAAAGAGTTCTCCGCGATGCCACTCGACCTTGGCAATCACCCGGCGAGGCCGGTCCCAACTGGCGGCTTGATATTGGAAATCGGCAAACCAAACGATAGGCTTTCGGGGCGGACGGAAGATGACCTCCGATCGGGCCGTCTCGGAAGGACAGTTGCTCTCGGTGGAGGAAATCCATAAGGCATGTACCGCGATCAACCCGGACTTCGCAATCTCAGCCGAGTGCATCTGGGATCGGCTGCTCGAGTACTCCGGCGTAGGCTGGTCCTGGCACTGGCCTGCAGGCGAGCATGTCCCGGTATTCAAATACACGTTTCCGCACCACTACCTGCCCACGGTGTCCGCGCAGCAGCCTTTTGACTACACCGCCGTGAACAATGCCGTCCGCTACGGGTACGTGATCTTTGTGGGTCCCGGAAACTATACCGAGTCGATGGAGTATAAGCCCTTTCAACGGCTCTCCGCGTATATCAAGGAGATCCTTCGCATCCGTATCCCCCTCAAGGAGACCATCTTCCTGAGGCTGCCCCAAACTCAGTTGAAAGTGAAGGGCGGTTCAGGTTGAGCACGATCTTAAGCCACCTTTCGTTTGGCGTCCATAGAAACCTCGTCTCTGAGTTTGGCTTTCAGCATCCAGAGGTCCTGGTAGCCCTGGATGCGCCGGAAGTTCTTCTCCGTCTCCAGGAAGGCTGAGGCGGCCCAGCGCAGCACCATCTGGCTATCTTTCCAGCGGCTCACTCGGCGGGTCCGCATCCTCACGCCAGAGTGAGGGCTTTCAATCAGGTTGGTGCTGGCCAGACACAAGCGCAGGGAGGAAGACAACTCGAGTCGATTGATGGTGAAGGTCTCTTCCAGACCTTCTCGCAGGCTAGCTGCCGCATCGGGATGCAGCCCTTCGAGCCACTCCGCCTGCTTTCTGAGCCGAACCCTCCCTTCTTCCCAGGGCAGCCGATAAGCAGCCTGCATCACTGACTTGACTTGCTCGGCCAGATCGTCCGGCAATCGATCGCACACGTTGCGAATCTTATGACGACGACATCTCTGCACCGGACTGCCCTTGCCAAAGACCTTGTCAATGGCACATCGCAGGGCCCTGGAGCCGTCAATCACAAACAGATAGCGTCGCCCGGAATCCAGGCCTCGCTCCACCAGGTCTTCCAGCAAGGAGGTAGCGGTGGCGGCGTTTTCACTGGCCCCTTCCCGCAGCCCCAGCACGTGCTTTTGGCCCTCCGAGTCCACGCCGGCGGCACAGATCACGTGGTGCTCGCCAAAGACCAGGCCGTCGATGTAGATGATCAGAAACTCAACGTCATCAAAGTGTCGCTCGGCCAGCTGCTCCAGCTGCTGGCCGCTCTGCTCAATGAACTGACGGCTCACGGACGATTTGCTGACTCCCACCGTGTCGGCCATCTGGGGGATTACGCGGCTGTAGTGGCGCGTGGAAACGTTGCACATCAAGATCTCCAGCATGCGGCTGCCCAGCTCCCCGTTACGGTTGATCGCCTCATAGGCGGGGATCTCCACCTCCCCGCCTCGACCTTGGCCTTTCTTGCGCAGCCGTGGCTTTCGAACCCGCACTTGCCGCTCCGAAAGTCTGACTCGCCCTGGCTGAGTGCCGTACCAAACGATCTGCTTGCCTGGGCGCCCTTGTTGCTTTTCGCCGGCGACACTTCGGGCAGAAAGCTGCAAGACCGCTTCCATGCTCGCTCGCCCCAGGATGTCGATCAACTCGTCAATGGCCATCCGGGAGGCTTCGATCAGCTCCACCATCGGGAGCAACAGTTGCCCGTTCTGGGCCAGATAATCAGCCAGCCCCTGACTGTTCTTCCGGGTGACAATTCGATATGATTTCTTCATGGCGGTTCCTCCTTAAAAGGTTGTTGACCAACCCGATTCTAACGAGTCGGTCGGACGAACCGCCTCTCAACTTTCAACTAAACCCGGGACAGTCTCATCTTCCGAGGCGACTTCCTGGATACCCTAGGAGTTGAGGTAAAGGAAAACGAGAAAGTGGGCTACAGTGTGTTTCGCAACACCGAGACGGGAAAGCGCGCCTGGGTGGCGGTCAATTACGATATCGCCCCCCGAAAGACCTCCCTGCTCAGTTTCGAGGGAAATACTCAGGGCACGGTTCGGGTATACCAACCCTACAGCGAGGCGAAGAATCTGAAGCTCCCTGTCTCTCTTACGCTCCCAGCCGAGCGCCTGGTTATCGTGGTGGAAGAGTAAGCTGGTAGTCTCGTCACTCCGTGGCGGGAAAATGGCCGCGAACGGAGTCGCGGCCTACCTCATTCATTCCGAACCGCCGTCCCTCGGGTCAGGTACATGAGCAAACCAATGGATGCGACCAGCGGGACGATGAGCCCCGACTGCAGCCAGAAGACAGACGCGTAGGAGTGGTGTTCGACAAGATAGGAGGTGGTGTACACAGCGGCTCCGCCGATGCTGAAAGTAAAAATAAACTTGAGCCCATAACTGGTGGCCCGGGTGCCGGTAGGGGTGAGGCGGGCCACGAGGCTGTTTTCGATGGGCTGTGTCCCAAACGTGAAAAAGGCGTAGCCTAAGGCAACCAGCACCAGGGGAATGTTGGTCAAGAGGGCCATCAGAATCATGAAAGGGAGTGAAGCCAGGTGATAAATCAAATAGCCGTGACGCAAATCGAACCGGTCGGCAAAACGGCCGCCTGCCACCTGGCCGAATATACCCACGAAATAGACCAGTGAAGTCAGCAAAGTGGCCGCCAGTGTCTCTGTACCCGTTGACCCCATTAACGAGGTCTCCTGGAGAGTCTCGTGCAGGAACGGAACCACCCGTTCGAAATAGGAGGGCAGGATCACCGAAGTGCCGCGATAGCAAAAGCCCCCCAGCATCATGGAGACCAACAGCACGACAAAACCGGTTCGCTGGCGCCTTCGACCCTCCTCACTGTCGGCCGAATCCGCATATAGAGAAGTCTCCTCTATAGGGACAAAAAATAGCCACACACCCGTAAAAGCTATGGGAGCGCCCAGCGCCAGATAAACGACCTGCCAACCCCATTGGTAGGTGATGACACCAGCCAAGAGAGGGCCAAACCCCAAACCCAGACTCCCGAAGACTCCCATAATACCCAGAACTCTTCCCCGCCTTCGACACGCCCTGCTGACGAGACTGATGCCGGCGGGATGGAAGATGGAAGCGGCCATACCCATTGCCGTGAGGCCGATCAGCAGCTGCCTGGGAGTATCCGATAGACCCGCCATCAGGAAGGATCCGCCCAGTCCCAGCAAGAACAGAACCAGCATGCGCCGGCTTCCCCAGACATCGGTGAGCATACCCATGGGCAAGGCTCCCACTCCGTACAAAAGATACATCCAGAAACCCAGCTCCACCACGTCTGCTACGGGCATCCCGAACTCCTCTGCCAAGGGTGTCACCAGAGCGGGAAACACCAGCATGGAAAGATGAGTGAGAAAGTGACAGTAGCAGGTGAGAAGGATAATTTTCTTTTGGTTGGACATTCTTCCCTTATTTCCTTCCGACCTCTCTTCTCACTCCCATCCACAAACAGAGGATGGCAAGGGGAAGGCCCAGCAGGATGGGGTCCAGAGACCAAATCACCACCATAGTTCCTACTTCCTTGACATCCCCCAGGAATAGCTGCCAGACGGTGACCACCGAGGCACCGACCAGCATGGAAAGAAGGACCGTTTTGGGAGCCAGAACAACTCCAGCATCAATGGAATCCCATAATACAAAAGCGCGGCCAGGAGACCTACCAGGAGAATGTTGAATCGATAGACCCACAGTTGTCGCCGCCGGCTCGCCTGCGGATGAATATACCGGGAATAGATGTCAAAGCTGAAATTCGAGGCGATGGTGTTGATCGTGGAGTCGAGGGTGGACATACTGGCGGCAAGAATGGTGATGACCAGGACACTTGCCAGTGGGCCTCCCAGATCGAACATCAGGTGCAGGAACACTTCCTCAGAGGAAACTTGGCCGCCATAGATGGCTCGTCCCAGAATTCTCAGCAAGGGCAACGACATGTACCAGAAAAAACCGATCAATCCGCCGTAGAAGAAACCCCGCTTCGCCACCTCCTGGTCAACGGCGGCAAGTCCCCTCTGGATGATGCTTTGATAGCCGACAGTGATGGTAAAGCCGAGCACTGCCCACCCCATTACCTGGCCGACTCCGGCCGGACCCACCACACCGAGCATCTCCGGAGGCACCTTCTGGGCGACCAGAGACTGCTCAAGAGAACAATCACGACCTGGATGATTTGCCATCTGTCTGGGTAGTGGGAATTTTTTCCTTCACGCCGGTTTCCAGCCCAGCCGCCGCGGCGGAGGCGCTGCAAGAAAGAATTGACTATCCCTCGCCTTCAGGCTCGATTCCCGCCGTAGGCACCCGTCAAGAGCTGTCCCCTCTCAAAGCGGTCCAGGCCGAAGGGTGTAATGTCCACACTGGTGGCCCGACCCTCCACGACCTCCTCCGCCAACAACTCTCCAATGGCGGGTGCCAGTTTGAATCCGTGGCCGCTGAAGCCTGCCGCCAGGAAAAATCCTTGCACCGAGGTTCGTCCCAAGATCGGGTTCCAGTCCGGAGTCACATCATAGAGCCCGGTATGAGCGCTCTGGACGATGGCATGGGAGTAGGCCGGCAGGCGAGCCGACATCCGGGCTGCCGCCTCATCGATGAACTCGAAATTGGCCTCCTCTTGATAGTGATCGGGATCGACGTATTCGTATTCCTTCGGATATCCTCGCCCTACCAGCACACGCCCCGAGTTTGGGCGAAAGTAGATGGCCTTTGCCATATCGGAGACCGTTAGTCTCGGAGGCCCCTCTCCCGAAGGAGGCAGAAGCAGAATCTCTTCTTCTCGGCTCACCTTCAGAGGAAGGGTCAATCCCACCATTGCCGCCACCTGGTCAGACCAGGGTCCGGCAGCATTGACTACGATTTCCGTGGAGATTTCGCCCTTCGCCGTGTCTACCCGAGCCACGCGGCTGTGGTCCCTCGATATCGAGGTCACCGGACAGCACTGCATGATCTCGGCTCCCAGGTTCCGGCCGGCTTCAATATAACTGGTGGTAGTCGAATAAGGATCGGCATATCCTGAGTCCGGCTCATAGCCAATGCGGGCTACATCATCCAGATGAAACCGGGGCTCCAACTCCAGTAACTCTTCCCTGGAAATTTCCCTGGTGTTGATGCCCACCTCTTTCTGCATGGTCATGTTTTTCTCAAACCCGGCCACTGCTTCCTGAGGTACAAGAAAGACCCAGCCTGTGTTGGTAAACCCCGAAGTCCCTCCCACACAGTCCTGGAAATTCGAAAAAATCTCGATACAGCGTTTCATCATTCGGACCAGAAACTCGTTGGAGTAGTGTTGCCGAACTACTGCAGCCGATTTTCCCGTGCCGCCCGAGGCAAGTAGATACTTTTCCAGGATCAGGACCTTTTTCAGTCCCTTTTTCAGCAGATGGAAAGCGATGCTAGCCCCGTTGACCCCGGCCCCGATCACCACGGCGTCGGCTGTCCTCATGATTTCACCCCTGGATCCCATCCCGCTACCGCAGCCACAATCTTGTTGATCTCGTCGATCGGGTTGTAGATTCCAGATTCGGCCACTTTTTTGACTATACTATCGGGAACAGAGAATATCCAAGGTAGGAGCGGCTCTGGAGATCATCGACGCACACCATCATCTGTGGGATACGGATCATCTAGACTATCCCTTGTTTCGATCCAATCCGATTTTGGATCGCCCTTTTCCACCCCCGGACTTCGAAGTCGTTGCCAGGAAGAATCGGGTCGTTCATTCCATCTGCGTCGAAGCCGCTGCGGCCGATGGCTCCGCCGAAACGATATGGCTGCTCGATCAGTGTCGGCGCAGTTTGACCGTAACCCGGCTGGTGGTTTGGGCACCCCTCGAGCAACCCGATCTTCGAGAATACCTGGACCGGATTCTGGAACTCGATGAGGACCAGAACATCGTTGGTGTTTGCCGCTCCTTTGAGTTTGAGCCGGCCGATTTTCCGAGCCGTGAAGAGACCGTCGCGGGAGCGCAAACCCTGGCCGAGTATGGACTCTCCTTCGATCTTGTCCTCTACCATGATTCCCTTCCCGCGGTCCTGGAACTGGTAGGAGCCTGCCCCCGGACACGGTTTATTCTGGATCATCTCGGCAAACCCGATATCAGGAGAAAGTTAGAACATCCCTGGAAAGAGCAGCTCGCTGCACTGGCTGAGTTCCCCAACATCCTGTGCAAAGTCTCGGGGTTGACCACGGAGGCGGACCACGCCCATTGGAAAAAGGAAGAACTCAAACCGTATATCGATCATGTCCTTCGCTGTTTCGGCTGGGATCGGGTGATGTTTGGAAGCGACTGGCCGGTCTGCAATCTGGCAGGAGGCTACCAGGCCTGGCTGCAGGCCCTCCACTGGGCCATCTCGGACGTTTCTGAAGAGAACAAGCACAAGCTATTCTGCGAGAACGCACGGCGCGCATTTCGCTTGGGTTCTCTTTGATTATGGGGACGGGACCCGGCCGGAAGAAAGTGGGAGGGGCCTCAGGCCCCGAACAAAAAACCTCGCATTTCTGCTCTGCAAGAGCGTTACTATGAATGTGAGGAGAAAAAGATTTGTATCGCACCGCCTGCGGCTCCAAAGACAGAAGGATCCTGGGGGAATCTTCGCCGTTACCAAGTGCGTTCAACCCAGGCGACCGGTTCTCACGAATAAGGAACGAAATCTTATTGTCTCTTCATTCCGGTTCTTCGTTGGAGGTGGAGACATCGAGGTAGCGGCCTTCGTAGTGATGCCGGATCATTTTCATGTGCTTGTGGATTTGTTGCAAGGACACACTCTTCCAGTGTGGATGCATCGTCTGATGAGCTTTGTCGCAGCCAAGACGACTCCTACCCTTAGAGCTTTTGGCTGCTGTTGGCATGAGGGTTTCTACGACACTGGGGTGAGAACCGCGAGACAGTTTCACTATTTGATCGATTACATTCATGATAATCCGGTACGGGCCGGTCTGGTTGCAAAACCGGAAGAAAGTGGGAGGGGCCTGTTTGCCTCCAGAATGTACCGCCGACTTCCAGCCGGCAGCCGCCGGGACGGCGGCGTATAAGCTTGAGCTGAGTGAAAGTTGAAATGGAAAATTCGCGTTGAAATGACGGTCGGGGTTCGTCATCATGCTCCCTGGCGGAGAATGGAAATCAGAAGTTCAGGAGGTCTGACCTCGATGAAAAGGCATGTCTTGCGTTTAATCACCTTAACGGTGCTGATCCAGATGGCGAACGGCGCTGGCGTCGAGGGCGACGCACCCGTCCAGATGGGTTCGCGTCTGGAGCTTTTCGGCGATGACTTTCTAATTGAGCGAATGTCAGGAGTGAGCTTGAGGCTTCACCCACCCCGGATGGCAGAAAAGGTGATGACCTTTGATCAACCCTGGGAAGGTCCCCCCAGCGCCTACGTCACGGTCTTTCAGGACGGCGATCTTTACAGGATGTACTACCGGGGCAGTAGTGGGCCGGTTGCGGAGGGCAAAGCGTGGGAGGTCACCTGCTACGCTGAAAGCCGGGATGGCATTCAGTGGACGAGGCCTGCTCTGGGCCTTTCGAATTCCGCGGTTCCAAAAGCAACAATATTGTCTGGATGGGAGAAGGGACTCACAACTTTGCGCCCTTTAGGGATACCCGGCCCGGTGTGCCTGCTTCGGAGCGATATCAGGCGGTGGGGAGACCAGCCGGCCCTGGAAAACGGAAACGGACCCTGATCGGGAATTTCCAAATACTTCTCCGTCGGTCGGCCGCCCACAAAGGAATAGGGAATCTTGATTGCATTAAAAAAAGCCTGAAAGCGGTAGTAATCCCTGCTCGGTATGGGATCGTACTTGTGATCGTGACAGCGGGCGCAGCCCATGGTAATCCCGAGGAAGACGGAAGCAGTGGTGGTGGTGACCTCATCGAGATAATTCTGCCGGTTGAGGCCCGCTTCCGAATTGTCCAGAAAGCTCCACGGACCCAGGCGCAGGAAACCGGTTGGGATGTGATCTTGAAGGTCGGGCTGATAACTGATTCGGGTCTGACTGTGATCGTCACCGCCGGCAATTTGCAGGATCAGAAACCGGTCGTAAGGCATATCGGAACGAAACGCCTGGATGACCCAGTCTCTATAGCGCCAGACGTTGCCCAGATCGGGATCACCTTCCAGACCGTTGCTTTCCGCGTAGCGAACCAGGTCCAGCCAGTAACGTCCCCAACGCTCACCGTATCTGGGATCGTCGAGAAGTCTATTCACCAGTTGGGCGTAAGCCTCCGGCGAAGGGTCGTCGAGAAACGCCCTGATTTCCTCCGGGGAGGGAGGCATGCCGATGAGGCCGAGGTACAGCCGCCGCGCCAGGGTCACCTTGGATGCCAGGGGTGCCGGAGTCAGGCCCTTTTCTTCCAGTTGTCTCAACACAAAGGCGTCAATCGGATTCCGTACCCAGGGGGCATTGTCCACGGCAGGAGGTTTGTGCGGGATCGGTTTCTGAAAGGGCCAGAGCCACTCTCTTTTTTGCGCGCCCAGGATCAGTGTCTGTGCAAGCAGCAAGGAGAGAAGAGTAACATGGGAAATTGCAAATAGCCGACAAATAGGCTTCTGCGTCAGACCTTATTATTTTCTCGTGGGCTACACGTCTCGGCAATGATGGAGAAGGCGGGGTAGCCTTACGCTCCTTTGTGGCGATCTTCTCGGGAAGGGCGCACGGCCGTGCGCCCCTACGGACTTCCCAAGGAACGACGACTCCCCCGGAAAGTACCGCCGGGACGGCGGCGTTACATTTTCCGAAGAATTCCAGCCCGCTACACCAATCGGGAACCGAGGGTATACAGAAGGATCAGAGCGGCAGCTACCCAGAGCAGCAGAGTGGTGAGGGGGTGGGGAGCAATAAAGGGGATTCAGGTGCCGGTAGCGCAGGAACAGCGTCGAACCTCCAATGATGGGAAGCAGCAACGCTCCTGCCATTCCTCCGATCATCACCAGGATCACCGGCTCCTGGAAAAAAAGGTACAGCGAGGCGTACCCGATGGCCATCACCAGGACCAGAATGCGAAACACTCGGCGACGCTCTCTGGCAGAGCCAGGACGAACGATTCCTATGACTTCAAGACAGTCGGTCCAAAGCAGTGCCTGTGAGGCCAGACCCACAAAATAGCTGGAGAAGAGAATAAAAAAAGCTCCCACCAGAAATAAGCCCAGTGCTCCTCGACCCAAGGTGACCGTATACATCTCCGATAGTTTCACCACCGTCTCGAACCCGCTGGGGGTCACCCCGGCTCGGTGCAGCACCGCGGCGCCCAGGAAATAAAAGGCTACCGTAGCCAGGGTGTACAGCACCATGGCCACCAGGATGTCCCAATGCATGACCCGGATCCAGCTCCGGGCCCTCTCCAGCCACGCTCCCGAGCCGTCGTCTTTGCCCGTAAAGCGAGAGTAGCCCTTCTCCAGGCACCAGGAGGGATACATCACCAGCTCGGTGGCTCCCACGCCGGTCATGCCGAATACTGCCGCAGCTATAGCGGCTCCTCCCCTGGGGAGATGAAAACGCAGACCCTCCCAAAGGTCTGCCTCTCGAACCGGGTAACTGGTCCACTGCAGCAGCACCGGACAAACCACGGTCAGTGCCGTAAAGAGCATGACCATTCCTACCGATACCCTTTCAAACAGCCCATACTCGCCAACCATCAAAAGACCTACTCCCACCGCCGAGGCCAGCACCATCCACTGTCCCGAAGTCAGGAAGGGCCATACCAGTTCCAGAACCTGGCCGACGCCGCCGATGATGCCGCCCCCCGAAAAGAGTACCGAAAGTGCCATGACGGCCCAGCTCCAAACCACCCAGGAAGCCCGCCAACGTGGACCCGGAACCCGGTTGAACGCTTTGAGGGCGGGCTCTCCGGAGGCGATGGTATAGCGCGCCATCTCCTCCTGCACAACCACCTTGACAATGCAGCTGAGGAGGATCAGCCACAACGCCTGAAAGCCTACCTCTGCTCCCAGCGTCGTCGTCGCTATGAGCTCCCCGGAGCCGACTATGGCCCCGGAGATGATCATCCCCGGGCCCAAATGACGGAGAAGTTGCAGGGTTCCGACAGGTGCGATTCGTGGTTGGTCCTGGGAAGGAGTAGGGTTCACAAGTGAACGATCGGCGTTTGCTCCGAAAGCAGCACCACTGGTTGCACGCAGCCACAGAGTTCTCACGACCCATTGATGAGTACGAATCGGTTGACTGCAGTTCTGAGTGGCTTTGAAGTTTCGTAACCCAGATGCCTGTCGTGCCGGTCTCAGTCTGGACCAAGCCTCATACTGTGATCTTTAATTTCCCGTTTTCTACCTTGAGTGGATACGACTGAAGACGTAAACCTTTTCTGGAAATTGATTTCCCTGTGCGAATCTCGAAGTCGGTCGCATGCCAGGGACAATACAGAATCTCTCCTTCTCTTTCCCATTTTAGTTTCCATCGGGTCTCCGGACCTTGGACAAGGGTGCCCGTGATCGTACCTGTACAAACCGGCCCACCCTCATGGGGACATACATTCTTAAAGGCATAGTAGTGTCCCTTTGACTTGATGATCCCTATTTCTATTCCATTCAGGGTAACGATTCGACTCGACCCCTCCGCAATCTCTGATCCATCCATCAGTTCATGTTCGGCCATGATGATTCAACTCTCGGGAATATCGAAAAATTCAACCGCATTTTCACCCATGATTTGTCGCTTTACTTCTTCCGGCATCGGATAATCCAGGATCCTGGAAGGGTGATCAAAATCATGATGAGGCCAATCTGACGCATAGATGATGTTGTCAAAACTACCAATGAGCTCCATGAGCTTCAGATAGTCACCCGGTTTGTCCGGCTCCTCAGCAGGCTGGGTGGAAAAGAGAAAATTTTTCAAATAGTGGCTGGGGCGCTCTTTGAAGAAAGGCATAAGGCGTCCCCGCCACTCATAGTACTCATTGTTCAGCCTCATCATGATCCAGGGAACCCAGGCAATACCCCCCTCATTGAAACTGACTTTCAGCTTTGGAAATCTTACCGGGATTCCGTTGCTCATAATGTGAAAGAAATTGGCTACCATTTCCAAGGAATGCCCAAACCCATGGCGACCTACCTCGTCAAACTGCTCCAACTGACATGGGAATACCGGATGGCATATGGCCAATCCGTGCAACGCAACGGGCAACCCCACCTCTTCGGCGGCTTCGTATATAGGGTGGTATTTTTTATTTCCGTAAAGGGGATTCACTCCAGCTGCGGGCAGGTAGGCACAAACCATTTTATTGGTTTTCCCCAACTTTCTAATCTCCTCGGCGGATCCTTCCGGGTCTTGAGGAGCAATGCAAAGGGCGCCGTAGAATCCTTTCGTCCCGCTCAACCATTTATCGATCAACCATCTGTTGTAGGCTTTCGCAAGAGCCATGGCATAGTCGGTATTCACCTGGAGAGGAAGCTTCAAAAGATGATCAGGAAAGAGAATGGCCGAATCGATACCCATAGAGTCCAATCCCTCCCGGCACTCGGTAGGTGATGTCACAAACATGGGGCGATTCTGACCCCCGGCCCCCTGTGCCAAACCGGGCACAACGTAGTCACCCACGGAGCCGAATCGATTGGAGACGGCGGACTCTGGTACGATTGCCTCCACAGCCTTACGCCAGGGCATCTCACAATGCTTTGCGAGCTCTTCTGGCAACTCGTGAATGTGAACGTCACAGTCCACGATTCGCACGTTTTTCATCGCAAATCCCTTCCTAATGAAAAAGAGCGCTTTATAATACCCGCCGTGGCACCAGTTGAGCCGATAATGGGTAGGCGCCGACTCGAATAGAGGTTAGTTTATGTGGCAGAAAAAAGTAGGTCAACAGAACATTCTTGAGCGGTTTGGGCCGAGCAAGACCCCAGAGGAGCGTTGCGATCGCATCGTCCTCCCACTTTCCGCCCGGTTGGCCGGAGGAACGAATTCTCCCTGCGGGAATGAGTGGCGTTCCACAAAAGACAGAGCCCGGCGCTCCCGTGTGATATGAACATTTATGTCTGCTGAGCATACGGTCCCATCCAAGGGATCCGATCCTGCGACGACACCCACCCTGAAGCGTGCCCTGGGGCTTCCCATGGGACTGGTCATCGTGGTCGGAAACGTCATCGGTTCCGGCATTTTCCTGAAGCCGGGAGCCATCGCCGCGGAGGTGGGACAATTCGGACTGATCATCTCCGTGTGGTTGTTCGGCGGATTGCTCTGCATTCTGGGAGCGCTGTGCTTCGCCGAACTGGCGACCCTGTTGCCACGTGCCGGCGGGCTCTATGTTTACCTCCGTGAGGCCTATGGTCAGACGGTGGCCTTTCTGTTCGGCTGGATGGAATTCCTGTTGAGTCGTCCTGCCTCGCTGGGCGCGCTCTCGGCCGCCTTCATCGGCTCTCTGACCCTGGCGCTCGATTGGAGAGCTTCTCAGCTCACGGAACTGGTGCTCGTCTTGACCTTGATCGGTGGCATGGCCTGGGTGAATATCGTCGGCGTGATCTGGGGCGGGAGGGTGCAGATGGTCACCACTCTGATCAAAGGGACCTCCCTGGGATTAATGGCGGCAGCTCCTGTCTTGCTTTTCCGCTTCACCGGCGTGGGCATCGAGCTGGCAAATTATGCTTCCACAGCCGTCCCGAGGTATTCAGGATTTTCGTCGCAGCTGGGCGCCGCGCTCCTGGCGGTCATGTGGGCTTACAACGGCTGGCACGGCATTACGCCGCTTACCGAAGAAATTCGAGATCCTGGACGTACCATCCCTCGCTCCCTCTTTGGTGGCATCGGCATCTTGATTGTGTTGTACATCTCGGCAAATCTTGCTTACCACGGGTCTTGACCATGGGAGAGATGAAAGCGGCCGGCGATCACGCTGCAGAAGAGATGCTGCGCAAGCTTCTGGGACCAATGGGCCTCACGCTCATGTCGGGAGTGATCATGTGCAGCACTTTTGGTGCCATCAACTCGACTCTGCTGCAGGCTCCGCGGGTGACTTTCGCTATGGGACGAGACGGGGCTTTCTTCCGCGTTCTGGGGCAAGTGCACACCAGATATCGGACTCCCGCGGTCGCTATTCTGGTTAAGGCAATTCTGGGAATAACGCTGGTAATGACTGTCGTGGTGGCCAAGAGGCTGGTGCGGAACATCAACATCGACTCCTACCATTCGAGAACGGCGTCGCTCATCATCGAGAGCCTGCAGAACGATTCCATTTTCGCTCTGTTGACCAATCTGGTGATCTTTTCGGCGAGCATCTTCTACGCGCTGGGAGTACTGGCGGTGATTGTTCTGAGATATCGCCGTCCGCAACAGGAGCGTCCCTTCAAGACGCTGGGGTATCCGTTGGTACCCGTAGTTTTCGCGTTGGTCTACGTTTGGTTTCTGTACCAGGGGTTCATCGACAAACCGCTCGAGTCTCTGGTCGGGACGGCGAGATTCGAACTCGCGCACCCCTGAACCCCATGCAAGGCCCCCTTGAGTTTCACAACCTACTCATTTTCAGTAAGTTGCTGATAAAACAAGGCTTGCTAATTCCACATTTTCGTCGATTTTCCACGCTTTGGCAGGTTTTGGAAGCGTTTTCTCACACGGATTCACACACAAAATCAGTTTGGCTTACCCTTCGGCTTGAAGTTCTTGAGCGTTTCTTTGGCTCGTTTTTTGACTTCTCGGTCAATCAGGGTAGTCGGTGTATCCATGGTCCTTTTAATCTTCTGTCCCAGGCGGGTCTCTGGCTGTTTTGCCTTTTTAGGCTTAACCCGTTCTCGCTCCTTGATGACAGCCTCACCGATCACCTGCATGTGTTGACGGGTCAACTGGGCTCCTTCAGTTGCCTCAAAGATATGGTCTAACGTCTCGTCCAGAATCGGATAATCCTTCCAGCTCAAAAGTGCCATCATCGTCCAGATGAAAATGAACCATGAAGTCCCTGACCACAGAGAGAGGACAACCTTCGGCATTGTCTATTTCGTCCAGTGCTTCAAGGCCCAGAACTGGCGAAGCTGTCATGAAGTGCCATCTGGGACCGTCACCCAACTGGGTTGACCCCCGAGGCCTCTGCCTGGTCCTGCCGATTCTCCTCCTCCAGCCTCCCTTTACGTACGTCCCTGATACCATCCTCCCCGGACACCCTTGGGGAATAGAGAAGCGGGGAGGGAGTGATGAAGAGACACTGGGACGAGCAGGAACTAGCCGAGCACTGGTCTTTGACCCACGATGAGTTCGAGCTGCTCCGAAACCGCACGGAGCGGAGTCGAATTGGCTTCGCTGTCTTGCTGAAGTTCTTTCAGGTTGAAGGGTGGTTTCCGAGCGACAGGAAGGAAGTTCCAGCGGTAGCACTTGACTATCTTGGCGACCAACTGGAAGTCTCGAGCAAGGCGTTCTCTGAGTACGACTGGAGCGGTCGCAGCGGCAAGAGGGACCGCGAGCAGATTCGATCCCTTCTGGGATTCCGCCGGGTCACCGTGGATGATTCCAAGACACTGGCAGATTGGCTCCGCTGCGAAGTTCTTCCCGTTGACCCCAAGCCCGAACACCTCCAGCAAGCAGCGCTGGACTGGTGTCGAAGAAATCAGGTGGAACCCCCGACTGCGACTCGGTTGAATCGGATTCTCCGCTCAGCGACCAATGCGTATGAGGAGGATTTCTTCGGGGCGTCGTACGGTAAGATTCCCGCGGCGTGTCGAGCCGGGATGGACGAGTTGCTCCGAGCATCTGAGAACGACGGAAACGGCAGCGGGGTCGAGGCCATGCCGTTTGTCCAACTTCGAGCCGACCCGGGCCGCTCGAGCCTTGAGAGTGTCCTCAAGGAAATCTCGAAGCTCCAGAGGATTGCTGCCCTCGGACTGCCGGACGACTTGTTCGCAGACGTTCCGTCCAAGGTTCTTCAGAAGTATCGTCTCCGCCCCGCTGCAGAGCCTCCGCGTGAGCTGCGACGGCATCCGGAGCCGATTCGCTACACGTTGCTGGCGGCCTTTTGCTGGCAGAGACGAAAGGAAATCATCGACGGCTTGGTCGACCTCCTGATTCAGGTCGTCCACCGCATTGGGGCGCGCGCCGAACGCAAGGTGGTGAAGACGCTCCTTGAGCATCTCCGGAAGGTCCACGGGAAGACAACCCTGTTGTACAGAATCGCAGAGGCCGCGGTCGAGAATCCCGACGGCATCATCAAAGACGTTCTTTATCCGATAGTCGGGGAACAGACGCTTCGTGACTTGGTGCGCGAGTTCAAATCCACTGGGCCTGTCTACCAAAGGGAGGTGCACGCCACCATGCGGGCGTCCTATAGCAACCACTATCGTCGCATGTTGCCGCCTCTTCTCGGCACGCTTGAGTTCCGTTCGAACAACGCGATGCACCGGCCTGTAATCGACGCCCTGGAATTCCTGAAGGCCCGTCGCGAGAGCAAGCAGCGGTACTTCTCGCTTGAAGAAGGAGCTCCGATTGACGGCGTCGTGCGAAGCGGCTGGAAAGAAATCGTCCTGGAGAATGGCGTCGAGAGGATCAACCGAATCAACTACGAGATTTGTGTTCTCCAGGCGCTGCGCGAGCAGCTGCGCTGCAGAGAGATTTGGGTCGTCGGTGCGGACCGATACCGGAATCCGGACGAGGACCTGCCGTCTGACTTCGAAGTAAAACGCGACGACTACTACGAGGCGCTCAAGCAACCGCAGGTCGTGGAGGAGTTTGTCGCTGGGCTTCAAGGGTCGATGGCGGAAGTTCTCGACCTCCTGGACAAGACCCTGCCGAGAAACCGCAAAGTCAGTGTCGTCGAACGAAGGAGGGGGCGAATCTCGATTTCTCCCGTGGATCCCCAGCCAGAGCCGGTGAACCTCTCGTACCTGAAGACGGAGATCACTCGGCGGTGGCCGATGACGAGTCTCCTCGACATCCTCAAAGAGACCGACCTCAGAGTCGGCTTCACCCAGGAATTCCAAAGCGTCTCGCCCCGTGAGGTCATCGACAGAAGGGATCTGCAGAAGCGCCTACTTCTCTGTCTGCATGGGCTCGGAACCAACACGGGCCTCAAGCGAGTGAGCGCGAACAACCTCGATATCACCTACAAGGAGTTGCTCTACGTCAGGCGCAAGTTCATCCAAAAAGACTCGCTTCGAAGCGCCATTGTGAAGCTGGTCAACGCTATCTTCCGGGCCCGTCTCTCTGAAGTCTGGGACGAGGGAACGACTGCCTGCGCATCGGATTCCAAGAAGTTCGGCGCCTGGGACCAGAACCTGATGACGGAGTGGCACATCCGATACGGCGGCCGCGGCGTCATGATTTACTGGCACGTCGAGAGGAAGTCTGTGTGCATCTACTCGCAGCTCAAGCGCTGCTCCTCGTCAGAGGTCGCCGCGATGATTGAAGGGGTGTTGCGCCACTGCACCGAGATGTCTGTTGAGAAGAACTACGTGGACACCCACGGGCAGAGCGAGGTCGCGTTCGCCTTCTGCCACTTGCTCGGATTCGAGTTGCTGCCCCGTTTGAAGGGGATCTCGAGGCAGAAGCTTTATCGTCCCGAGCCGGGGAACCCTGGGAACTCTCCGAACCTCCAGCCCATCCTCACCCGGCCCATCAACTGGGACCTCATCCGCAGACAGTACGACGAGATGGTCAAGTACGCCACCGCTCTACGCCTTGGAACCGCGGAAACAGAGACGATTCTCCGCAGATTCACGCGAGACAACATCAAGCACCCGACGTACCAGGCCCTCGCCGAACTTGGAAAGGTGAAGAAGACCATTTTTCTCTGTCGGTACCTGCACACAGAGGCACTTCGCCAGGAGGTGCAGGAGGCGCTCAACGTCATTGAGCAGTGGAACGGGACGAACGGCTTTATCTTTTTCGGGAAAGGGGGCGAGGTCGCCACGAACCGTCTCGAGGACCAGGAGGTCTCGGTCCTCTGCCTCCACTTACTTCAGATTTGCCTGATCTACATCAACACGCTCATGATTCAGAACGTCCTTGCAGACCCGGCGTGGATGGGCCGCATGGCCGAGGAAGACTTCCGGGCACTGAGCCCCCTGATTTACAACCACGTGAACCCGTACGGTTCGTTCGAACTCGACATGGACAAGCGGTTGTCCCTTGACCAACCGGTGGAGCTGGTGATCCAATGACTTTCCCGAAAAAGCCACCCCGTTAAGGGCCCCAGATGGCACCTCATGACAGCTTCGCCAGTTCTGGGCCCGATAGGCGTGCTCAAGATGCCCATATGTTAGTCTTTTGCCGAATGTGCCAACCCAAGGTCAGATTCGTCCCTCTTCTTCTCATTCCGGCCGTATTCTGCCTGCTCGACCTTTACGCGGGCGACAAATGGATTTCGCTGCAGAGTCCCCATTTTCAGGCCGTGAGCAATGCCGGGGAAAGGCGGTCCAAGAGGGTCCTCTCAGAACTCGAGGAGTTCCGCGAGGTGATGGTCCGGATTTTTGAACTCAAGAAGCTGGAGCGCGCCCCGGTCATCGTGATTATTTTTAAGAACGACAAATCGTTCACTCCTTTTAAGCCACTCTATCAAGGGAAGCCGGTGAAGTTGGCTGGCTTTTTTCGGGGAGGCCGGGAGCGCAACTACATCGCCCTGAATGTGAACAGCGGAAATCCGCTCAACCTCATTTATCACGAATACGTCCATCTGATCACGGCAGAGTCCTCCTACACCCTCCCCGTATGGCTCAACGAGGGTCTGGCCGAGTTCTACTCGACCTTCAAGCTCATATCCAAACAGAGGCGGTCGTGGGCACCCCTCCACGACATCATCTCGAGCTTCTGAGGCGAAGAACCCCGCTTCCACTCCTTGTTCTCTTCAACATCGACCGTGGTTCGAGCGAGTACAACGAAGGCACAAAACGGGGGATTTTATATGCTCAGTCCTGGGCGCTGGTGCACTGGCTCATGCTGGGTGAGAAAGCGCAAAGACAACCTCTACTGGTCCAGTTCATCGGACTGTTGAACGAGGGAGCGGAATCCGCTTCGGCATTTGAGCAGGCATTCGGTCTCTAGCTCTCAGGTCGCGTGGAGAACGACAAACAATTTGAAGTTGTCGTGGCAGTTAGAGGCCGATCGGCCAAAACGTTCACAGTCGAAGTGGCCGAGATCGAGGAAGGCTGCGATCCGTTTGATTTCGCAGGACACTGGCGATCTCTTACTACTGTCGAATCCGTGTCCTCCCATTATGGTAGGATAAACAGGTGTGGAGTATGAGTATTTCGACCTTGTCGACGCTAAGAATCCGCTTGACCCTGAAACAGTCATCTCCTTAGGTGTACCTAGGCTTCCCCATCTGATGAGGGCTAAAACGCTGGCTGGCCAATATTATGGGATCGTCAAACCCGGTCTTATTACTGCTGTTCATATCTTTCGAGGAGTCAGACGTGATCTCTATTTGGATGGAAATATGCGAGCTGACAAAGACACATACGTCTACAGATGGAAACCTCGTTGGGATTTTGAATGGACAGAAGACCCAACACATGGGACAATTCGTGGATTAGAACCCGTTCCAGATACTGTGTTTACTGTCTTAGTTCGTCTACACGACGAACCGATTAGGGTGGAGCATTTGGAGGGAAATGCCGATGGGAGTATTGAACATGGAGCCTGGGTGAGAGAAGATAGTGGTCTTTCTGAGGGGCCAGACGGCTGGCAAAGCCGTTATGATGCAAAAATATGGAGCAAACCATCATGAGTCCTAATGGAGAATTCCTTGAAATCCAAGAGCGTGTCAGTGAGCTTTTGGGAAACCAAGAGTTCAAGCCTTTTGCGGTTTATCATGACCGACTTGACTGTATTCGTGTGCTGATTCGGGATTGTTCGACCATTGAGACCAGGGTAAACAAGTACATCACTCTCCTTGAAGCTAGCCATACCTCCGAAACGGGGAGTAGATTCGTCGGATTCACCATCAAAGGAGCCCTATACCTCTGTAAGAAACATGGTATTGCAAGGAAAGGACTCGTCATCCTCACCGAACTCTTGGACGCTGTTGTACGGGAACTTGGTCAAGACACAGTCGATTTTGTGGTCAGTAACCTTGTCATTCCCATTCTCGAAGAAGGTCAGGTCGAAAGCGTAAATCTTCCCCGCGCAGCCTAATCTTTGCTAGGCTGGGCTGCCTCCAGCAGTTCCCCAACCGTCCAGACGTGATCGGTGATGCTGGCCTCCATTGCGGGATACTAATACCCCACGACCGATAGAAGCCTTGACAAACATCACACCGATAGGCTTTACCTGACAGCGGCGGCCCAGATAGGCCGCCAGTCTCTGCTCCTTTAAAAATAATATCCCTGGCGGCCACTGAAGCGAGCGTTCTCGAACAGCTCCCAAAAAACGAGAATTGTGAAGAGTACATCGATCTCCCCTGAGTGGGGCCACGCACTCATCTGCCCTTGTAGGGGTGAGTGTAGGTTTTCGGAAGCGATCAGCCCATTTCATGGGATTTTTGGGAATGGTTAGGTACTGGTCAGGTCGAGAATTCGGAGTCTGGGGTGGTCGGGCTGGGTCTGACCGTAGCGGGAGCGTTAAGGTACAGCTGAAGGTTGGAGATATGCTTCACTTTTGGGGATAGGTTCTGCTATTGTTCGTTTTGCAGGATTTACCCCAACGTCAGCCAGGAACTCTACCCGGATTCCGTACGCCCCGAGAGGGGTGGTCACAATCGGTGCCAAGAGTTGACGAGCGATTGTTTGGGCATTGCCCTTGGCCTTGTCCAAGATACCGGCCTCCAAGGCGCGCTCCTGAGCCCTTTTTTCAATTTCTCGGATGGCGGTGTTTATCTTGGGTTCGTCTATATCAACGAAGAATCCGTCGTCGATGTTCTGGACTCGAAGATTCGGTCGAATTGAGAGAATGGTGGGTTTAGGGATGGTGACAACGAGCCTCCCTACTTTCAGCATCGACTTCGTAAGACAAGTGTTCAAGGATGTTGAAGCCGACCTTTACAACGGGGTGGGCTGATAGATGAAGTGTACCCGTTGAGGTGAAGAGGTTGAATATGACCTGTCGGTTGTACTCCCAAGCAAGGTATTCATCAAACTCGGCCTCGGCGGTGACGAGCTCAACGATGGCTCGCTGAAGATGGTTTGTGATCGCTGCTCGGCCGTTGACATAATCGAGGAGACCAGCCCGGAGACCAAGGAAGCGGTGCGTCAAGAGGCCTGGCGATTTGTTTTTTGCGAGAGTGAAGCTAGAAAACAGAGTCCCTCGTCTTCAAGCTTCTCAGTTAGCGGTATAAGAACATCGTGAAGAATAACGCCACAAGGAAATGTGAGCAGGGTCACGGCTTCTGCGACGGGTGCTTCAAAGGTAAGACCAAATGCCAGGGCGGTAAAATCGCAGAGGCGCTTGGAGAGCACTCGGGAAAAGTCCCGCGCCGTCCCTGAGAACCGGAAGGAGAAGTCATAGGCTGTATCGGGGACAAGCTCATCTGCTCCGAACAAGAGCTGAAAGTCGCGGAGATAGACTTCGGACATCTCAGCCCGTAGCTTGCGGGCTCTCTTTAGTCGACATTCCTCATATCAACTTCGGAAGGACCTTTTCCGGTCTCCCCAGTGAATGACCACAACTTATCAGACCGCCAACCTTGCCTCAAGTGGTCTTTGGTCCTCTGTCCATCAAAAGCGCCTCTGATCCCTCGGTTTCCCAGGTGGCTTTTGGTCAAAGACCTGATCAATAGAGACACCTCCAGCGGTTCAATCAGAAACCCTCGGCGCTAGGCTGTCATCCATCTCAATCGATCAATCCGAGACAACAGCCCGGCCCATATATCCTTGCTTACCGCTACCTCCGCCATCTGAAACGTGACGATCCGGCTATGGCGGATCACCTTCGCTCCGATCTTGACCAGTTTGGTCAACAGGCTGCGAAGGGACCAATGTTTGATTTTTCCGGGAAGGACTAGACGCCGCAGAAAATTGCCCAGGTTGTAGGCCAAGACAAACAGAGCCAACCTCACCTGATTCGGGACAAAGCGCTGGCAGGACAGGCGAGTCCGGTGCAACGCATACTTGCCTTCCTTGATCCACTGCTCGGCTGTGCCACGACCGTTATAGAAGTGAACCACCCCTGAGGCTTGTGCGCTCATATTGGTGACGATGAAACCCACCCTCGGAAAGAGTTCTCCGCGATGCCACTCGACGGGTGTTAATGCTCACTGAGAACCGTAGTTTTTTGGACACCCGCCGGTAGTTAACTCAACATCATCCGCACCGCAGGTGCGCGTTTCATCATCCGCGCTTGAAAAGCGCGGGGCCATTTTTTCCTGAACAGTTGGTGTAGTGTCTAGCAGCCCGTGGTGAAGTCGCGTGGAGACGCGCGCCAGGGATCTGCGGTTGCTGGCAAGGCACGAGAAGGAGTCGATGCCTGGACATCGGCGATGACGAGTAACGCGGTCCAGCGGCCGCAAACCTCTGGCGCCCTTTGGGTTGCGGCGCCGTGAGCCCGTCTGCGGTGTAGCGCCTCCTCGACAATGTCCCGGCATCGCCTCGATCGGCGCGCCTTGCATCCGGGCCCACGGCGCTCGCAACGCGACCCGCGGGACTTTCACCACGGGCTGCTAGGGGCCAAAGGTGGAAAGGACCTCGACCCTTTGACCGAGAATCGAGGTCCGGTTGTGGCAACCCCGTTACAAGTGGAGGACCACCGCAGACTTCATTGTAGCCTGTCATGATCCTGGGCTGTTGTCCAGTTCCGCCGGGACTGGACTATGGCCGATCCGCTGGTTGTTTTCCGCCTCCGCTCGTGCCGCGCTGCAGGCTGCGGTGCACTGTTTTGGATCTGTCGCCATTGCGGCCGAGGCCATCGCTATTGCAGTGTGCGCTGTCGGCAACAAGCGCGCCGCCAGCAGTGCCGGGAAGCCAATCGGCGGCATCAACAGTCCCCCGGGGGGCGACTGGATCATCGAGACCGTCAGCGCGCGTATCGGCGGCGGCCGGAGCGCGTGACGGATCAAGGTAGACGCGAGGATCGCATCTTCGTCAGCATGGCTGCCGTAGCCTCCCTCCAGTTCTCCCTGCCGGGAAAGGAGGGGGAGCCTCGAAAGGAGCGCCATGTCCCATCCCATGGGGAGCGTCCCCGCCGTTTTCGGGTTCGCTGTGTCGTGTGTGGTCGGTCCGGCCACTGGATCCATCTGTTTCGGGAAGGAGGGTGAAGCATGATCGATCGAGAACTGCTCGCCCGAATCCGCCATCTTTTCCATGCCGAACATTGGAAGATCGGGACCATTGCTGATCACTTGGGGCTTCACTGGGAGACCGTGCGCCAGGCTCTCCAGACCGATCGCTTCAATCGCCAGAAGATGGAACGGCCCCGTCTGACCGATCCCTACCTTCCCTTTATCCGAGAGACCCTGGAGCGCTACCCTCGGCTTCGTGTCACGCGTCTGTTCGAGATGCTGCGCGCCCGGGGCTACACGGGCTCGGTCGTGCAGTTGCGGCGCGTGGTGGCCACGCTGCGCCCCACCCCTCGGGAGGCCTTCGCTGCGTCTGCGGACCTTCCCGGGGGAGGCGGGTCAAGCCGACTGGGCGCACTTCGGTAAAGTCCGGGTGGGCCGTGCCGAGCGCATCCTGTCCTGCTTTGTGTTCACCCCCTCCTATTCGCGGGCGCTGTTTCTGGAGTTTTGTTTTGACCAGCAAATGGAAAACTTCCTGCGCGCTCACATCCACGCCTTCGAAGACATCGGTTGTCCACGCACCATCCTGTACGACAACACCAAAAGCGTCGTGTTGGAACGTCGGGGCGAGGCTGTTCACTTTCATCCGCGCCTGTTGGAGCTGGCCGCCCATTATCACTTTGCGCCACGCCCCTGCCACCCCTACCGGGCTTCCGAGAAAGGGCGCGTCGAAAGAGCCATCTCCTATGTGCGCCATTCCTTCTTCGCCGCCCGTCCCTTTAGCACGCTCTCAGACTTCAACCGTCAAGCGCTCCTCTGGCGCGACCAGGTAGCGCATCGTCGGCCCTGGCCCGGCGGCGATGGGCGCACCGTCGAGGAAGTGTGGGAAGAAGAAAAAGCCTTCCTTCTTCCCTTGCCGGCTCATCGCCTGGAAACCGATCTGGTTCTGCCGGTCCGCTCCCGCAAAACCATCTACATCCGTTTTGATTTAAACGACTATTCGATCCCGCCTTCGGCCGTGGGCCGGCCCCTGACACTGGTGGCCTCCGAGCAGACGGTGCGCATTTTGGACGGAAGCACCGAGATCGCCCGCCATCTCCGCTCCTATGACCGCCACGACGTCCGCACCGATCCGGCTCACCAGGAAGCGCTGCTGGCGGAAAAACGCCAGGCGCTGGGGGCCACCCCCGGTGGCCGACTGCTGGCCGCCGTTCCGGAAACGGAAACCTTGCTGGACGAGGCCTTTCAGCGCGGAGAGCCCACCGGCCGCCAGATGGCCAAGCTGGTGGAACTCTTGGATCTCTATGGGGCCGAAGAGCTGCAGGCGGCGGTGCGTGAAGCCCTGCAACGGGGCACCCCGCGCGCCGCCTCGGTGGCCTTTCTGCTGGGCCGGCGCCAGCGCGCTCAGGGGCGAAAGGCGCCTCTACCCATTGAGTTGCGCCAGCGTCCCGAACTGGAGGACCTCTATGTCCAATCCCATAACCCGGAGACCTATGACGAACTGGCTTCCGATGACGACGAATCCTGATCTGATGCAGCTTTTGCACAAGACCGGTCTGGTGACGCTCGCCGGTGAGCTGGAGGATTTTCTGGCCCGCGCCACCAAGGGGCGCTGGTCCCCCCGTCAGATCTTGGAGGAACTGGCTCGTCGGGAGCATGAGGAGCGAGCCCAACGCAGTCTCAAGCGGCGTCTGCGCCTGGCCAAGATCGGCCGCTTCAAGCCGATGGATGACTTTGACTGGAACTGGCCGACCCGGATCGACCGGGAAGTCATTGAGCGCGCCTATACCCTGGACTTTATCCAGGAAGGCCGCAACCTCGTCTTACTGGGTACCAACGGCCTGGGAAAAACCATGATCATCAAGAATCTGGCTTACCAGTCCGTCCTGGCCGGCTACTCTGTGCTCTTTCGAACCGCCTCGGAGATTCTCGACGACCTGCAATCGGAGGCGCCGGAACTGCAGCGCCGCAAGCTGAAAAAATACGCGCGCCCGCAGGTGCTCTACCTAGATGAAGTCGGCTGTCTCACCTACGACAGTGAGGCCGCCGACCTGCTCCATGAAATCGTCAACCGGCGCTATGAGTGCCGGTCGCTCGTGCTGACCTCCAACAAAGCCTTTAAGGAGTGGAATAGCGTCTTTCCCCAATCCGGCTGCTTGATTGCGCTTCTGGACCGTCTCACCCACCATGCTGACGTCACTGTGATGGAGGGGCAAAGCTACCGCGTGCGGGAAAGCGAGCAGGAAGCGGCCGCCCGTCGCAAGAAAACAAGATGAGCACTCCCGTCCAGCGTCGCGCTCATATCCAGACCCTCCTGGCGGATTATCTCGAACTTCCCCATACGCCCACTCGAGCACGCCCGCCGGATCGGCGACTCGCCGCTCACTTCTATGACCGCGCTATCCCTCTGGCCACCGTCCAGGATGCCTTCCTGGTGGCGACCAGCCGCCGTCTTTTCCGAGACCCAGCGCTTCCTCGACTTTCTCCCATTCGCTCCCTTTACTACTTCCTCCCCATTGTCGAAGAGTTGCTTCAGTATCCGCTCCCCCACGGTTACGCTCAGTATCTCGAACGCAAACCACGCGCCCATCACAAGCCCAAGGAGGGGCACCCCATGGAAAAACCCGTTGATCGAGGTTCGCCACCCGGCGTGTGTTCAGAAAAGTTCAGATCCTCGTGATCGCTAACAACCTTGGCAATCACCCGGCGAGGCCGGTCCCAACTGGCGGCTTGATATTGGAAATGGCAAACCAAACGATAGGCTTTCGGGGAGGACGGCCCACAGGCCGGGTAAGCAGGTGTTCAATCTCCGCCTGAAGCACCTCGTTGGCAGGAAGCCGGATGGCATACAAAAAGCCCTTCTCCTCCAAGTATTCATAAACGTCCGGCTTGGCAAAGGCAGCATCCCCACGAAAGTATTTGCGGACTGTTTTCTTCTCGTAGCGAGCCACGATTGGTTCCAGCATCTCCTTCCAACCATCCGCGCTGTGAACATTGCCGGGCCGAAGCATTGCACCTTCGCAATCTCCGAACTGGTTGAAACAAAACAGGGGATGGTAGCAAGTACATCGGAAATGGCCGTTGTAGGCAGAGGCTTCCTGCTCGCCATGGACAGGACTGGCTGAGCTGTCCATATCCAGAATGATGCGTCGATGAGTTGTTTTCTCCAGCGCTCTTTCTACCCATCGGCCATTAACTTCCGAAAGGGCTTTGAGGTTCCCCTGGACGGACAGCATCTCGGTCTCAAATCGACCCATGGTGTTGGCGCTGGCGGCCTTCTTCTTGTCCATCTTCTTCCCGGTGATCCTCCGCATAGTAGGATCCACCGATAGACGATGGGCATCGTTGACATCTTCATAGCCAGCCAGTCGACTCGTATACCGATTGGCGCAGCAACGACGCCAGGTCGTGCTGGATGTTACGCCCTGTCCGCGAATCGCGAAAAACGGAGGGAACACTATCGAATAACACCAACGCTTCGTCCAAATCACGATAGGCGAGAAGCCCAGCATCCGAGGTGACCTTAGCCCCATGAAATTCAAGCCTCAAACTGCCATCAAAACCGGCCTTCAAACCTTCGCCCTTTGGGTCAGCCATTTCTTGCTCCCTTTATGCTCTATATCTACTTTGATTATAGTAGTTTACATCGATTAAGGCAAGCAATTTTGGTGTCCTATATGGTGAATGGGGGGTTAATCGAATCGCTGCGGAAAGACACGCTGACCAAAGGCCCGGTCCAACGCCGAGAGCGCCTCGGTGGAATGCTCAGCTATTACTATCGGGAGGCGGCGTGACGAGTCAGTCGAGTTTTGGCACCATACGCGGTGGAGAACTCCCAGGGGAGGGTCTTTCAGCATTGTTTGCGAGGCATCGGTAGGGACATGACCATGGCGGGCTGCTATATGATTGCCAACCAGGCTTGGGCCTGTGAAAGGCGTGAGAAGTTTTTCAGGGTCGAACAGTATAGTACGTAAAGAGGTAAGCAATCATGGTCAATCGAGTAATGTTGGTGGGACGTCTGGGAAAAGACCCAGAAATGCGCTACACATCCTCAGGAACTCCGGTCACGAACTTCTCAGTGGCGACGGACGAGCGGTGGAAGGATCAAAACGGGGAACGGCAGACGAGAACAGAGTGGCACAATATCGTGGTCTGGAGCAAACTGGCGGAAATCTGCAACCAGTATCTGAGCAAGGGCCGGCTGGTTTACATTGAAGGACGGATTCAGACCCGAGAATGGGACGACCGCGATGGCAATAAGCGCCGTACGACGGAAATTGTAGCTTCAAATATGAGCATGCTCGGACCTCGAAATAGAGAATCAGTGGAAGGAGAAATGGTAGCCGTGACCGAACCACTCGCAGCAGCGCTTCCTCCGACTGCACCCGATCCTCCACCTGCCCCATTCCAGGCCGAGGAAACCACTGGAAGCGTGGCAGAGAAAAGTGAAACCAAGGAAGTTGAACTCACCAATGACGACATCCCCTTTTGAGACGGGGAAACTCCGTGACGCCGCCGCCCAGACCACCAGGGCCACCTCCGCCACCTTCTTTGTTGTAAGGGGTGTTTTTCTTTAGATTCAAGCTAGGCACTAAATTCCAATCAGCTCCACCTCATCCCAGGGCGTTCTCGTCACCTGGGCGAGTTTTTTCGTTTGTAGGGGGTGATCTTTGGGCTCATACCCTCAGGAGGAATTGAGGGGTCATAACGTCCTTTATGAGTTTCCTCTGGCCTCCCTTCGCAACGTTTCGCGGTCTTTTTTTGCTTTGACAACAAAGTTTACATAGATTGGCAAGAAACGAGGAGGCTTATTATGGATTCTTTTGCCGACATAAAAGAGATCAGTGCCTATTGGGGGAACCCTTGGATCCAATCCTTTGGGATCGTCATCCTTTCGCTGGTTCTGACTGTCGCTCTGCGCTGGACCTTGCGGTTTATCCTGTCGCCGTTGGTTCATAAAACCAGGACTGAAGTGGATGATATTATAATGAGGACGATCAAGAAGACTGTGACCTATTTGATCCCCTTGATTGGTCTGATGGTGGCCCTTAGGCCCTTTTCTTCACATACACCTATTCCTCAGCGGGCTCTCTTTTCTTTGCTTGCCGTACTGTTGATGAGGAGCGCAACTGGGTTGGTTGAGGAGCTGTCCCAGTGGCTAAAAAAAACGTGGGTCAATCAAACCCAGTCTAATTGGGATGATGCTCTGCTCCCTCTTATGGCCAAAGCCCTAAAGACAGTGGTGGTCATTGTTGGTGTTTTGCTAATTTTGCAGCAATGGGATATCCAAATTGGTCCCATGTTGAGACTGTCCTGGGTTTAGTTGAAAGTTGAGAGGCGGTTCGTCCGACCGACTCGTTAGAATCGGGTTGGTCAACAACCTTTTAAGGAGGAACCGCCATGAAGAAATCATATCGAATTGTCACCCGGAAGAACAGTCAGGGGCTGGCTGATTATCTGGCCCAGAACGGGCAACTGTTGCTCCCGATGGTGGAGCTGATCGAAGCCTCCCGGATGGCCATTGACGAGTTGATCGACATCCTGGGGCGAGCGAGCATGGAAGCGGTCTTGCAGCTTTCTGCCCGAAGTGTCGCCGGCGAAAAGCAACAAGGGCGCCCAGGCAAGCAGATCGTTTGGTACGGCACTCAGCCAGGGCGAGTCAGACTTTCGGAGCGGCAAGTGCGGGTTCGAAAGCCACGGCTGCGCAAGAAAGGCCAAGGTCGAGGCGGGGAGGTGGAGATCCCCGCCTATGAGGCGATCAACCGTAACGGGGAGCTGGGCAGCCGCATGCTGGAGATCTTGACGTGCAACGTTTCCACGCGCCACTACAGCCGCGTGATCCCCCAGATGGCCGACACGGTGGGAGTCAGCAAATCGTCCGTGAGCCGTCAGTTCATTGAGCAGAGCGGCCAGCAGCTGGAGCAGCTGGCCGAGCGACACTTTGATGACGTTGAGTTTCTGATCATCTACATCGACGGCCTGGTCTTTGGCGAGCACCACGTGATCTGTGCCGCCGGCGTGGACTCGGAGGGCCAAAAGCACGTGCTGGGGCTGCGGGAAGGGGCCAGTGAAAACGCCGCCACCGCTACCTCCTTGCTGGAAGACCTGGTGGAGCGAGGCCTGGATTCCGGGCGACGCTATCTGTTTGTGATTGACGGCTCCAGGGCCCTGCGATGTGCCATTGACAAGGTCTTTGGCAAGGGCAGTCCGGTGCAGAGATGTCGTCGTCATAAGATTCGCAACGTGTGCGATCGATTGCCGGACGATCTGGCCGAGCAAGTCAAGTCAGTGATGCAGGCTGCTTATCGGCTGCCCTGGGAAGAAGGGAGGGTTCGGCTCAGAAAGCAGGCGGAGTGGCTCGAAGGGCTGCATCCCGAAGCGGCAGCTAGCCTGCGAGAAGGTCTGGAAGAGACCTTCACCATCAATCGACTCGAGTTGTCTTCCTCCCTGCGCTTGTGTCTGGCCAGCACCAACCTGATTGAAAGCCCTCACTCTGGCGTGAGGATGCGGACCCGTCGAGTGAGCCGCTGGAAAGATAGCCAGATGGTGCTGCGCTGGGTCGCCTCAGCCTTCCTGGAGACGGAGAAGAACTTCCGGCGCATCCAGGGCTACCAGGACCTCTGGATGCTGAAAGCCAAACTCAGAGACGAGGTTTCTATGGACGCCAAACGAAAGGTGGCTTAAGATCGTGCTCAACCTGAACCGCCCTTCACTTTCAACTGAGTTTGGGGCAGCCTCCCCATGTTGGGCGCCGTAGGTATAGGTGGTTTGGCCATTGGCTTGGCCTTGAACAACAGCCTCTCCAATATCTTTGGTGGCGTTCAGCTGATTTTGGATAGTTCTATCAATGTTGGTGACAAAGTCATGCTGGAAAGTGGTGAACTGGGAGTGGCGCTGGACATTGGCCTTCGCAGTACCAAACTACAGACCTATGACAATGAAGTGGTCTCTCTTCCCAATTCGCAACTATCTAATGCGCGGATCAAGAATTTCACCAAACCCGATGTGCGTATCAGAGTAACAGTCAATTTTGGAGTGGCTTACGGGAGTGACGTGGCTCAGGTTAAAGACCTTGTCTTGGATGCAATTAGAAAGGTGGACGATATTTTGCAAGAACCTGAACCCCAGGTGCTCTTCTTGGATATGAGCGATTTTTCCCTAGCTATGTCTGCTCGAGTGTGGGTGGATGATTATAACAAACAGTTTGCTAAAAAGCTTGAAATGAAGGAGTTAATCTACAATACCCTTAACCAAAATGCCATCGAGATCCCCTTCCCCACACGCACAGCATATATGAAACAATAAACCGAACGCGGATATTTTCTGCTATTAGAAAGGCGATTTCTAAGGTCGATCCTCTTGACGGATTCTCTCTCCCGCACCGATGAGCTGGCCGATGGCGCCGGCCACCAGCTCTTCGCTGATCTGGGCTGCCCCGGAGTTTTTGCAGTGGAAGAACTTATTCAACGCCACTCACCCCAGGGATGATCTGCTGAACGGATTGCTGGTTTACCCAGACAAGCCGACGGTACCTGAGATCCTTGAGAACCTTTTCCCGGGAGTCCAGGCTCCAAACAATATCCCTCGCTTCGACATGTTCTGGATTTTCAACAAGCATCGCATGATGTGCCGATCTAGTCATTCTCGCTATCATCAATGAGTGAAAACAAAATAAGTAACTCCACATGTCCATGACTTTCCACTGCCAAAACTGTGGAGCTCCCCTCACTGGGGCTCTCGAACGCGAATCCGAGGACTGGATCCTGCTTGTGAGGGGCAAATGGGGAGAAACGACTCTTGGACTCTCTTCTCTTCTACTTAGCAAAGAAAAGTTGACATTTTTTTGGCTTTCATTTCAGACCCTTTTTGTACACTACCGGACCAATGAACCTCTTTTGACTCAGAAGGAATTAGCAAGGGTGCTCAAAGTCAGTGTTTTGGCGCTCAAACGGCTCCGGCGCGAAAAGAAAATACCCTCACTTCGCATTGGACACCGGACGCTGCGCTTTTCATTACCGGACGTGCTCGAAGCACTCAAGAGGGGGATAGTGGTTTCCATCAAGTTCACCCCAACGGCCGAGATCAGCCGATCGCAGTCGCAGGACGATGAGAAGCAGGTCTAAAGGTCCTGGCTCATTGGAGACTGAGGCATCTCAAGATTGATGATGTCGCTAAGGCGTTATGGGGTCTTACGATCCTGTTGGTCCCTATTGCCGGGCCCATCGCCTCTTTCAAGTGCCAATAGGTCAAGTGTTTACGATTCGGTCTAGTCTTTGGACAGCACGCGACCATTGAGAACGCTACTTGTGTATAATTGAACTATGCCGATCTTTGAGTACCGATGCGCACGCTGCGAGATGAAATTTGAAAAGATTGTCTTTCGCAGTTCAAACGACATCACCTGTCCTACCTGTAGCTGCACAGAAGTAGAAAAGCTACTTTCCACTTTCGCCGTGAGTGGAACATCCGCTCAGCCCAGCTCGGATCAGAGGGCCGATGTATGTGGTCCTGGAAGTTTCACCTGAGCCGCTTAGATCTTTTGGAGCCGGCGGCTTCGAAGTAGTGCAGTCATTTTCGGCATCGTCAAGTCGGGTGTGGGGGAATCTGCATTAAGAAGTGGGCGGAGCTGCCAGCTGACCATTTTCCGATTGTTTCAATCCAGCCTGAAAATCCCATTTTCATAACGCGGATCTTGACTTAAAGCACTATGAGGGAACAGGATTCCAAGCAGTCTTTTGCCAATGATCCCGAGAAGTAGTCCGATGATTCCTGGGACGGTTGCGACCACAATTTGATCTTTGACCCTAGCCGAGAGTCCCGGCGCTAGAAGTCTATTCTCATATCCACGAAGACATCCTTGAAAGCCTGCTCTGCTGGTGCTGATCGGGGCGCGTGCGGATGGCAAAAAGGAGCTCATTGCCGTGGAGGATGGGTATCGAGAAAGTGAACAATCCTGGTGGGAGCTTTTAAACCGAAGTTCCCCTGGCAAGAAGAGAGTATTTGATTGATTATTAAGGACATCCAGGGGATTTGTCATTTCCGTCTACTGGGTCAGACCGAGTAGTTGCATGGCCTTGGCCTGTAGGGGTGTAAATTCGGTTACCTGCTTGAAGGTGGGTCAATCGGGAGCATCAGCTTTCATGCGGTGAGTATTGAGACATCGGGTGCCGAGCTCAGCGAGGAGCGTCTCGAAGCTATGAACTTCGAATCCATGGCTACGCAACTATTTTCTATAATTTCTTTCAGGGACTGGATTCTCCATCTCCTTCCAATGGGCCAGGTTCAGATACTGCCTGCCCGTCAACCACTCCTCATGAATCTCTTCCAAAACGGCCGAGATGAGTCGCATCGCTGACGCTTCATTCGGAAAAATTCCAACCACTCGAGTGCGGCGACGGATCTCTCGGTTCAGATTCTCTACGCAGTTGATGGTTCGGATCCGCCGGTGAGCACTTCGCGGAAACCGATAGACCGTGAACCCTTCCACCAGATTCTCTTCCATCCACTCCACGAGCGCCACATTCCTCTTCTGCCACTGGCCGGTCTTCTTCTGAAGCATGACTTCGGCATCTTCCAGGGTGGGGCAGTTGAAAATGTCTCGGATGTCCTGCGCAATCTCGCTTCTCTCCTCAACTCTCCGAGCATACGCCTGAACGTTCTGGCTCAAATGAAACTGACAGCGCTGCCAAGGCAGCGACGGAAACACCGCCTTCCGCGCGGCTCGCAAACCCGCGTGATCATCACTCACCAACAGTTCCACTCCCTGAAGACCTCGTTTCTGTAGTCCTTCCAGAAACTGGCGCCAGTGCACTTCGGCCTCACTTAACTTGGCGGAGACTCCCAGCACTTCTTGCTTTCCAAAGCGATTCACGCCGACCGCTTTCAGGATGGCCAACTCCTGAACCGTTCCCTCTTTTCGCACCTTCTCGTAATGAGCGTCCAGATACACGATCGGATACTCTCCCAGTTCTCGCTTGCGAAACTTCTCCAGCTCCTCGTCCAGCTCCTTCGCCACACGAGACACCTGGGTGGCCGAGATCTCTGTTCCACACAGCTGCTCCGTAATCTGCGTGACTTTTCGAGTGGAGACTCCCATCACGTACATTTCGGCGATGGCCAGCTTCAGGGCTTTCTCCGAATCGGCAGCCTTTCTCCAGAGACTGCGGATAAAACGAAAGCCCTCGCACCTGAGGGATCTTCAGCTCCAATTCGCCGACTCGCGTCTTGATCCGTTTGTCCTTGTACCCGTTCGCATGACCTCGACGAGTATCGGAGCGTTCGTACGGCTCGGCTCCCAAATAGTCGCTCCGCTCAATTCGCATGGCCACGTTGAACAGCTTCTCCAGAACGCTTCGGAATGCCTCCGTCCCCTCTTCCATCAACTCTTCGACAACCTCTTCTGCTATGCTTGCCTTCAGGTCTGGGTTCATGGATTCTCCTTTCAGATTTCGAACGTTTCTGTTTTGGAGAATCCTGTCCCAGGCCCCTGTCAGAAAAAATCCAGCGGCCCCTACCTAAACCCTTGCCTCCTTCCAGATCGTCCCGCCTGAGGCAAATAAACGCCAAAATCTTTTCCTCCAGGTCTTTAAATTACAGAAAAAAGGATACGCATCTGAATCCATCGGGAGTGAGCCGAGTACGCTTCTTTCGCTTGGCCGATGCGGAGGCCTTCGCTGGAGCCATCGGATCTCGTGTTCTCCGATTATGGTCGAGTTCTTCGTCTTGGAAGAGCAGTGGCGCAAGGTCCTTGCGCATATGCCATTCCACGTAGTAGGCCAGCATGCAAAGGAAAATGTGAGCTCGCACGTGATCTTCCGTTCGGTGCCGAATCGGTCGTACTCGAACATCCATCCCCTTTAAACAGCGGAACGCGCGCTCGACATGGGCCAAGCTCTTGTAGCTTCGAACCGTCTCTTCGGGGGATAAAGTGGCCTCCGTCTCACTGGTGCGGATCACGTAGATTCCATCCATTTGAGCCTCGCGCTGGATGGCCTTCTCCTTTCGGGACCACTGAAAAAACCGTCTTCGATCTGGAGTTCGAAGTGCTTTTCCATCTTGTAGTGGTTGATCACCTTGCCCACCTTCAGGGCGATTTCCGCCTTTTTCAGAGGGGTCTTGGTACGGCGCGCGACCTGCTTGACGATTGGCTGGAGCGCTTTTTCGGTGGCCTCCAACAGGGCTTGCCTCTTGTGCCGGCGCTCCTCGGCCAGAATCGGGTTGTAGCAGGCGATCAGCCGTTCTTTGGGATGCTCCGGGGAGGTGATCTCAGCCAGATTCTTCTCATCGAAGAGGGATCGCTGAAGTTGGCCGCCCTCGATCAGAGCTCGGATCGATTGGCTTTTCAAGGCCGAGATCCATCCCAATCCCGGATGCTGCTTCAGGAGCTCTATCTTGGTCTGGGTGAGCATCCCGCGATCCCCCACCAACACCACACGGGAGAGGCCAAATCGCTGGCGCAACTTCTCCACCTGCTCCGGCACGGTGCTTGGATCTCCCGTGTTTCCAGGATAGACGTCGATCGCCAGCGGACGACCCTCGCCATCGGTCAGCACCCCATAGACAATGATCGGTAAACCCTTCCGGCCATCGCGATCATGACCGTACTGGGCCAGAGGACAGGTGCGCCCCTCGTAGTAGCTGCTGCTGACGTCATACAGGACCAACGCCCCCTCACCGAGATGCCTGTGGGCCAGCTTCTTTTCGATCTGTCCCTGCCGCCCCAACAACCAGTCCAGAGCCTGGTAGAGCTCATCCACGTCCGCATCGGAAACCGAAAGCTCTTCGGCCAGTGTCGTTGTCTTCCACAACCGTGTGGTGGCCAATTTCGAACAATGGTGGATCAACCTCTCGCTGATCATGGCCAGCACCAGGTCGCGTTGGCGGGTCCGCTTGGAGCCGATCAAGACCGGCAAACCCAACTTGCGGATGGTTCCCAGAATGGCTTCCACATGGCCGTGAGGGAGAGTGCGTATGGTGTGGAACCACTTGCCAGGACTGACTAGGGGGATGTCCTTGAGGACCCGGCGCAGGGCTTCGACCTTGGGTGCAGGCCAGTCGGAAAGGTTGGCCAAAGTTTTCTTCACCACCTTCTTGCCTTCCCTCCAACCTTCGCGCAACAAGATGGCCGGTCGGGAGCCTCGGTTGGGAACCACGTCGATGTACATGGGAACACTATGGAGCCGCCTTTGACACCTAAATGTCCATTGCCCAAGTACTTATTGGAGAAAAATGGGTGCTTTCTTAGGGGAACTTCGGTTTAAGAGATCTGTACTCCCGAGGGCTCACGATGGAACCGAAACTGGCCATTGGCGATGGGGCTTTGGGCTTCTGGAAGGCCCTGACCAAGGTCTACGGCAACACTCGGCAAGGCCGCTGCTGGATGCACAAGACGGGTAATGTGCTCAACTATCTGCCCAAAGCCGTGCAGCCCAAGGCGAAGAACGCATTGCATCAGATCTGGATGGCGGAGACTCGGGAGGCTGCCTACCAAGCCTTTGATGAGTTCATGACGACCTATGAGCTGAAGTTTCCCAAAGCCACGGCTTGCTTGGCCAAGGATCGGGAGGAACTCCTGGCCTTCTACGATTTCCCGGCCGAGCATTGGCCTCATCTGAGGACCACCAATCCTATCGAGTCGACTTTTGCCACCGTCAAGCTACGGACAGCCAAAACTCGAGGATGTCTGTCTAGACAAACCATGCTCACCATGGTCTTTAAACTGTGCCGAAGTGCGGAGAAAAGATGGCGACGCCTGCAAGGGTATCGGCGCCTGGGAGAGGTCATCGAAAACGTTAAATTCGTCAACGGAATCCGGGAGGATGAGGTCGCCGCCTGATGACTCCATCCACAACTTTTGACAATAACTCCTGTACAGAAGGAATTTGCCCCAAATGATAAGTCTACAGGGAGTTGAAGGCAATCCTAGCTGGATTTAGCCTTTGTTGAGAACCACCAAGTACAAATCCGGCTCATCCTCATAGTGGATGAGCTCGACTGGCAACTGCTGAACCAATTTGAGCTAGTTGACATGTGTTAGTAGAACCGGTACGCTGACGCTTGACTTCTTCAGTTTAAGCCCTCCTGGAGTAGTACAAGATGGAGAATTGAGGGCCCCATGAAGTCACACCTTGTGAAGATCCCCAAGGAACAACCGACCGGAACCGCAGCACTCGCATTCGAAACCTACTATGTTCTGCTCCTTTCGTGGTCTCAGTATTTCAGGGTTGATGACAACAGCATTCTCAAAGGAGAAGAACATGAACAGTAACAAACTATACGTGGGTGGCTTGCCCTACTCGTATACGGACGGGCAGCTGCAGGAAATTTTCTCGGCACACGGAACTGTAGAGTCAGCCCGGGTGATCACGGACAGGATGACCGGTCGGTCACGAGGCTTTGGCTTTGTGGAAATGAGTTCTCAGTCCGAAGCTGAAGAGGCGATTCAGAAACTGAATGGCACTGACCTAGAAGGGCGGAGCCTTACAGTGAACGAGGCCAAACCTCAGCAGCCGCGATCCGGTGGCGGTGGCGGTGGCGGGGGCTACGGGGGCGATCGCTGGTAGCTCTTGACCTTGCCTCTGAAAGTCTAAAAAGGGGAGGCGTCAGGTCGGGTCGCCTCCTCTAATCTCTCTGGGACCCCTCACTTTGACTTTCCCCTTCTTCATGAGTTGGAAGTCCGGCGTCCAAGTGACGGCGGCGGTAGGTGGCGAAGCCTCCCACGGCATAAATAGAAAGGGAATTACAAAGATGGCTTGACAAATCCTAATCACTCCTATAAACTGCTCTCATGATAAAGAAAGCAACAGGACGATCCTACCGAGAAGGTCTCTCCCTTATTGAACTGTTCGAGATGTTTCCCGATGAGGAAGCCGCAACCAAATGGTTTGAGGATCAGGTCTGGCCTGTCGAGCGGTGCTGTAATCACTGCGGCAGCCTCTCTACCAGCGAGGTTCCCAACCAAAAGCCCATGCCTTACTGGTGCAAGGATTGCCGGTCCTACTTCAGTGTCCGCACCGGCACTCCGATTGCACACTCTAAGGTGTCTCTCCGCAAGTGGGCCATTGCCATTTACCTATGCCTAACCAGCCTCAAGAGCGTGTCCAGCATGAAGCTCCACCGGGATATCAAGGTGTCCCAACCTACGGCCTGGTTCATGTTGCATCGAATCCGTGAAGCATGGGGAGACGAACCTAACAGCGGCTTTGCGGGTCCGGTGGAAGTGGACGAATCGTATTTCGGGGGCACTCGCCGGAACATGAGCAACAGGCGCCGCAAGTCACTGGCCGACACTGGGCGCGGTCCCGTTGAGAAGGTTGCCGTTGTGGGCGCAAAGGATCGGGCGAGTAATCAGGTTGCGGCCAAGGTGGTACTCAACACCGATGCGGAGACTCTGCAAGGCTTCGTCTTCGATCACGCTGCCCAAGGCGCGACAGTGTTTACTGACGACGCCCCAGCCTATGACAGCCTCCCGTTCGCCCATGCGACGATAAAGCACTCAGTAGCGGAATACGTCAACGGCATGGCCCACACCAACGGAATCGAGTCCTTCTGGGCCATGCTCAAACGAGCGCACAAGGGAACCTTTCACAAGCTCTCACCCAAGCACCTGAACCGCTACGTCCAGGAGTTCGCAGCCAAGCACAACATGAGGAATTCAGGAACGCTTGCGCAGATGAGGGACACGGTTGCTAGGCTTGTCGGCAAGAACCTTATCTACCGTGACCTGATCGCCGACAACGGCCTTAGCCGCCTTGCTCGGGACTGATCGCAGTAAGGCTCTCGCCAGCTTCTCAGGAGTGGCACCCGCCAGGTCGCGTTTTGGATTTAGCATGGGTTTCATGGGCAGAATTCTCCTGTTTCATAGCGATCTAATCCTGTATGCTACCTTCACAATGTCATCAAAACTAAGCACTCAAGCATCATCAGTGTACAAAATGACACTAAACAGTGACGCCTTTGAACATGATCTCGCGTCACTTGCTGAGCTTTCTAAAATTCTTCCTGAAGTCATCAATGGCCTTATTCATCTTGTCGGTGGTCCCCTTGAGTTCGGAAAATTCACTAGTCGCCCCACAGCAAGAGCAAACGAGTTTCGGATTCTCTTTCAAACGAGCGATCGTCTCGTGCAACTGATTGCCGCACTTAGGGCAGCGAATCCCCATCTCCTGCGGGCCAAGGAACTCATCCGGGATATCGGCAGCCATCAGGCCGCCTCTTGACGGTAGTGCCGGCTGTAGGTAGACTGATCCTGTTCTGGCATTTGTCCGTGCCTTTCCGGTCGGCTGCTAACCGACCAATCAAGTTGACGCCCCGGCAGCAACCGGGGCGTTTCGCTGTACGGGCTATTGCTTTAGCTCGTACTACTTCTCAACTTCTTTTCTCTTTGAAACTTCCTGTTCGGATTCTTTGATCCCTTCCTGATCGTAGCCCATAGTCAACCCCGTTACCTGTTCCGTAGAACGAAGGCAACTGCGGTAATTTCCCTTGTGAAGTTTGAACTCCACGGCTCCCACCATTTCCTCTCCATCGTTGAAGGTGAGCGTCATGTAGTGCTTCCGGCCCTTGCTGAATAGCAAGAAGGGTGTTACGAGAATAGCTGCTCCGATTCGCCTTCCTGATACCCGCGAGTAAAATACATCCTGAACGGCACTGGTTGGAATAGAAAAGTACTCCCGTCCATTCTTGCTCTGAAATTCGATTTTCTTTCCGTCGATAACAAGGCGCCTCTTCTTGCCATGCTTAGTGTTCCCGAATGTGTTTCTAAGCTCCACCTTGTCAAACTTCATTTGCCCAAAGGCTGGAGAAACGGCAACGATCGCCACTGCGAGAAAGGCTGCCACTAATTTGTTCATGTAATAACTCCTTTGTGGATTCCCAGGTGACCGGAAGTGGACGCCGGGGTCAATGAAAGGGTAGATCAGACGGGCGGGAATGTCAAGCTTTGTTTATAATCCCCCTCCAAAAACCCCGTCGGAAACGACCCAAGTGGCCTCCCGCTGCGAACACCTCCCGGTCCCATTCATAGACCTTGGCAGTGACCGCGAAAACGTTAGGATTTAAGAAATGCTGAGCCTTATAAACGAAGTAGTTCGGGTGGATTCGAACGTCGTTGTTCAGCAACCCAACAAGCTCTTTTCCACACTTCCGGAAACCCGTGTTGCAGGCAGCTGCAAACCCTCCGTTCTGTTCCCTTCGTACCAGTTCGACACCGGGGAATAAAGCTGGTAGATCCCTGCCGGTATCATCGTGACTGCCGTCATCGACAACCAGGATTTCTGTGGACGCTCCAGTTTGACTCCTGTACAGCCTGGCTGCTTTGATTACCGAGGGGAGATTCTCCTTGAGCAGATGAAGCCCGTTCCAGGAGGAAATTAGGATACTTATGGAATAGCCCGAAGCCTCCCTCTCCGGTACTGTCAAGTTAAGGCGACCTCAGCGATAATCGACCCATGGAATCAGCTTACAGAGGCCACCGTTTCCCCCCGGAAATCATCGCTCACGCCGTCTGGCTGTACCATCGGTTCACGCTCAGTTTCCGCGATGTCGAAGACCTGCTCGCTGAACGTGGCATCGCCGTCTCCTATGAAGCGATCCGATACTGGTGTCGGAAATTCGGACCGGCCTATTCCCGAACTCTGCGGCGAAAACAGGGAAGACTGGGCGACATCTGGCATGTTGACGAATTGTTCATTAATATCCGAGGCCAGTGCCGCTATCTTTGGCGAGCCGTCGATCAGGATGGAGACGTGATCGATATTCTGGTCACCAAGCGTAGAGATCGTCGAGCCGCTAAACGCTTCTTTCGTCGGGCCTTGAAACATCAAGGACAAGCACCCTGGCAACTGATCACCGACAAGCTTCGGAGTTATCCGGCTGCACATCGGGAGATTTTTCCTTCCGTGGTCCATCGAACAGGCCAATACGAAAACAATCGGGCTGAGGTCTCCCATCAACACACTCGTGAACAAGAGCGGCAAATGCGAAGGTTCAAATCAATGGGACAGACTCAGCGTTTTCTCTCAGTTCACGGTCCGATCCAGAACCTGTCTCGACAGTATAGCGTTGAGAAAGAACTGTTGAGGGCCGCCATGAAATCAAGTGACGCGCAACGGATCGCCGAAATTGCGTGCGGTCACGCCTCAGAACTGGTGCAGGCCGCGCGTCCCTATGACTGTTAATGCTCACTGAGAACCGTAGTTTTTTGGACACCCGCCGGTAGTTAACTCAACATCATCCGCACCGCAGGTGCGTGTTTCATCATCCGCGCTTGAAAAGCGCGGGGCCATTTTTTCCTGAACAGTTGGTGTAGTGTCTAGCAGCCCGTGGTGAAAGTCCCGCGGGTCGGGTTGCGAGCGCCGTGGGCCCGGGTGCAAGGGGCGCCGATCGAGGCGATGCCGGGACATCGTCGAGGAGGCGCTACACGGCAGACGGGCCCACGCCGCCGCAACCCGAAGGGCGCCAGAGGTTTGCGGCCGCTGGACCGCGTTACTCGTCATCGCCGATGTCCAGGCATCGACTCCTCCTCGTGCCTTGCCAGCGACCGCAGATCCCTGGCGCGCGACTCCACGCGACTTTCACCACGGGCTGCTAGGGGCCAAAGGTGGAAAGGACCTCGACCCTTTGACCGAGAATCGAGGTCCGGTTGTGGCAACCCCGTTACAAGTGGAGAACCACCACAGACTTCATTGTAGCCTGTCATGATCCTGGGCTGTTGTCCAGTTCCGCCGGGACTGGACTATGGCCGATCCGCTGGTTGTTTTCCGCCTCCGCTCGTGCCGCGCTGCAGGCTACGGTGCACTGTTTTGGATCTGTCGCCGTTGCGGCCGAGGCCATCGCTATTGCAGTGTGCGCTGTCGGCAACAAGCGCGCCGCCAGCAGTGCCGGGAAGCCAATCGGCGGCGGCCGGAGCGCGTGACGGATCAAGGTAGACGCGAGGATCGCATCTTCGTCAGCATGGCTGCCGTAGCCTCCCTCCAGTTCTCCCTGCCGGGAAAGGAGGGGGAGCCTCGAAAGGAGCGCCATGTCCCATCCCATGGGGAGCGTCCCCGCCGTTTTCGGGTTCGCTGTGTCGTGTGTGGTCGGTCCGGCCACTGGATCCATCTGTTTCGGGAAGGAGGGTGAAGCATGATCGATCGAGAACTGCTCGCCCGAATCCGCCATCTTTTCCATGCCGAACATTGGAAGATCGGGACCATTGCTGATCACTTGGGGCTTCACTGGGAGACCGTGCGCCAGGCTCTCCAGACCGATCGCTTCAATCGCCAGAAGATGGAACGGCCCCGTCTGACCGATCCCTACCTTCCCTTTATCCGAGAGACCCTGGAGCGCTACCCTCGGCTTCGTGTCACGCGTCTGTTCGAGATGCTGCGCGCCCGGGGCTACACGGGCTCGGTCGTGCAGTTGCGGCGCGTGGTGGCCACGCTGCGCCCCACCCCTCGGGAGGCCTTCGCTGCGTCTGCGGACCTTCCCGGGGGAGGCGGGTCAAGCCGACTGGGCGCACTTCGGTAAAGTCCGGGTGGGCCGTGCCGAGCGCATCCTGTCCTGCTTTGTGTTCACCCCCTCCTATTCGCGGGCGCTGTTTCTGGAGTTTTGTTTTGACCAGCAAATGGAAAACTTCCTGCGCGCTCACATCCACGCCTTCGAAGACATCGGTTGTCCACGCACCATCCTGTACGACAACACCAAAAGCGTCGTGTTGGAACGTCGGGGCGAGGCTGTTCACTTTCATCCGCGCCTGTTGGAGCTGGCCGCCCATTATCACTTTGCGCCACGCCCCTGCCACCCCTACCGGGCTTCCGAGAAAGGGCGCGTCGAAAGAGCCATCTCCTATGTGCGCCATTCCTTCTTCGCCGCCCGTCCCTTTAGCACGCTCTCAGACTTCAACCGTCAAGCGCTCCTCTGGCGCGACCAGGTAGCGCATCGTCGGCCCTGGCCCGGCGGCGATGGGCGCACCGTCGAGGAAGTGTGGGAGGAAGAAAAAGCCTTCCTTCTTCCCTTGCCGGCTCATCGCCTGGAAACCGATCTGGTTCTGCCGGTCCGCTCCCGCAAAACCATCTACATCCGTTTTGATTTAAACGACTATTCGATCCCGCCTTCGGCCGTGGGCCGGCCCCTGACACTGGTGGCCTCCGAGCAGACGGTGCGCATTTTGGACGGAAGCACCGAGATCGCCCGCCATCTCCGCTCCTATGACCGCCACGACGTCCGCACCGATCCGGCTCACCAGGAAGCGCTGCTGGCGGAAAAACGCCAGGCGCTGGGGGCCACCCCCGGTGGCCGACTGCTGGCCGCCGTTCCGGAAACGGAAACCTTGCTGGACGAGGCCTTTCAGCGCGGAGAGCCCACCGGCCGCCAGACGGCCAAGCTGGTGGAACTCTTGGATCTCTATGGGGCCGAAGAGCTGCAGGCGGCGGTGCGTGAAGCCCTGCAACGGGGCACCCCGCGCGCCGCCTCGGTGGCCTTTCTGCTGGGCCGGCGCCAGCGCGCTCAGGGGCGAAAGGCGCCTCTACCCATTGAGTTGCGCCAGCGTCCCGAACTGGAGGACCTCTATGTCCAATCCCATAACCCGGAGACCTATGACGAACTGGCTTCCGATGACGACGAATCCTGATCTGATGCAGCTTTTGCACAAGACCGGTCTGGTGACGCTCGCCGGTGAGCTGGAGGATTTTCTGGCCCGCGCCACCAAGGGGCGCTGGTCCCCCCGTCAGATCTTGGAGGAACTGGCTCGTCGGGAGCATGAGGAGCGAGCCCAACGCAGTCTCAAGCGGCGTCTGCGCCTGGCCAAGATCGGCCGCTTCAAGCCGATGGATGACTTTGACTGGAACTGGCCGACCCGGATCGACCGGGAAGCCATTGAGCGCGCCTTTACCCTGGACTTTATCCAGGAAGGCCGCAACCTCGTCTTACTGGGTACCAACGGCCTGGGAAAAACCATGATCATCAAGAATCTGGCTTACCAGTCCGTCCTGGCCGGCTACTCTGTGCTCTTTCGAACCGCCTCGGAGATTCTCGACGACCTGCAATCGGAGGCGCCGGAACTGCAGCGCCGCAAGCTGAAAAAATACGCGCGCCCGCAGGTGCTCTACCTCGATGAAGTCGGCTGTCTCACCTACGACAGTGAGGCCGCCGACCTGCTCCATGAAATCGTCAACCGGCGCTATGAGTGCCGGTCGCTCGTGCTGACCTCCAACAAAGCCTTTAAGGAGTGGAATAGCGTCTTTCCCCAATCCGGCTGCTTGATTGCGCTTCTGGACCGTCTCACCCACCATGCTGACGTCACTGTGATGGAGGGGCAAAGCTACCGCGTGCGGGAAAGCGAGCAGGAAGCGGCCGCCCGTCGCAAGAAAACAAGATGAGCACTCCCGTCCAGCGTCGCGCTCATATCCAGACCCTCTTGGCGGATTATCTCGAACTTCCCCATACGCCCACTCGAGCACGCCCGCCGGATCGGCGACTCGCCGCTCACTTCTATGACCGCGCTATCCCTCTGGCCACCGTCCAGGATGCCTTCCTGGTGGCGACCAGCCGCCGTCTTTTCCGAGACCCAGCGCTTCCTCGACTTTCTCCCATTCGCTCCCTTTACTACTTCCTCCCCATTGTCGAAGAGTTGCTTCAGTATCCGCTCCCCCACGGTTACGCTCAGTATCTCGAACGCAAACCACGCGCCCATCACAAGCCCAAGGAGGGGCACCCCATGGAAAAACCCGTTGATCGAGGTTCGCCACCCGGCGTGTGTTCAGAAAAGTTCAGATCCTCGTGATCGCTAACCTAACTTCCGCACTCCGCTGAGCAAAATCCTTTGTTGATGCTGGGTTGCGATTTTTTTCAGTCACTACAAATTGGCCGCTGCGTGCCAGGTCTTGATCGGTTTCATGACTTCCAGAGGAACCCTGAGGACGTTGTAGATGTCCCGCTGCCCGCCATCCGGGGTGGTTCCCTTTCGGATGCGGAGAATGGTGCCGTTCGCCGTGGGCAGGACCACCGTGACCACCTGGTGGGTGCTCAGCTGCCGGCGGATCGTCGACCAGGAGGTTTGGATTCCCTCATCCAGGAAGTACTTTTCGATGGCCAGCAGCAGGTGGTAGGCCAGCACGCAGAGAAAGATGTGCGTCTGGGTACGGTGCTCCAGATGGTGGAAAATGGGACGCTCCATCAGCGGGGTCTTCATATCCCGGAAGGCTCGTTCCACACGCGTCAGCAGAAGGTAGGTGCGCCAGATCTCATCGGCACTCAGATCCTGCCGATCCGTCTTCAGCACGTAGCTGCCGTCGAGCTTCTCCGCCATCGTCTTCTTCTCTGCCCTCTCTTGCCAAACCAGATTCCGCTTCTCCGCGTCGTATTGGATTGCGTAGTAGCGCGCCACACGGGGGTAGCGTTCCTTCAGACGACCGATCGCCTGCTGAATCTTCTCCTCCTGCTTCAGGCGTCCCCGCTCCACCCGGCCTGGAGCTTCTCCAAGTCGTGGATCAGTCTCTGTTCTTGTTTCTCCCGGATCGCTCGGTCCTTCTCTTCCCGACCTTCGCTGCGGCAAAGAATGTAGATCTCATCGCCTTTCTGGCGCCGTTTGATCTCGACCCGAGTCTTCTTCTGAAACGGATTCCGGGGTGAAGGGATGCGAAGGATCTCTTCCCACTCGTCTTCCTTCTCCAACTCGTCCCACCATTCATTTCGCTCCGACTGCCGCCCCGCCACAATGTAGTGATACTGGCGCTGCCGGATCTGCTCCAGGTTCTCCTCGTACGCCATGCCCCGATCCAGCACCACCGTGGAGCCTACTTTCTGGCCCGTCCGTCTCTCTAACGCATCCAGCATCTGATCCACGGTGGCACGGTCCTGCACGTTTCCGTCAAACACCTCGTGGGCCTTCGGAAACCCCTCCCCATCCAGCACCAGTCCCACCACCACCTGCTTGCAGTCGGGACGCTTATCGCGCGAGTAGCCCCGCTTCGCCTGGGGGTTGGCTTCCGCCTGACCCTCAAAGTAGGTCGACGTCAGGTCGTAGAGATAGACCGTCTCTTGCAGGTTGAAAAGCGCTCTCTCCCGCTCCATGAGCTCCCGCTCGATCGGCTCTCGATTCGGATGTAGCCGATCCAGGTTCCGATAGAGCGCATCCTCCTGCAGCGGGCGGAAGTCCTCTCCCAGAATGTCCCCCGCCGCGGTGCCACGGACCCAGTCGGGCATGGCCCGTTCCGAAAGCGGACAGATCAGCCGGTTGAGCGTCATCGCTTCGCTCAACCGGCAGGCGCGCTCCGACAAGCCCGCACGCCTGAGAATCTCGCCCATCCCCAAGCGCCGCCACATCTGATGCCCGACGTGCACGGGCCCGGCTTCCCGGGCCTGCTCCAATTCAATCCGCTCCGCATCGACGGTGACCAGCTCTGCCGCTGGCTCGGGTTCTCGCCGCTGTCGGCCCCGCCCAGCCCTTTCGAGAAGGGTTCGGGTTTTTTCATCGGGAGCTTCCAGCGGAAGCTGGCCGCACAAGGCCGACTCCAGCTTATGCGCCAGGGCCCGCCATTGTTCTCGAGGCGCCGGGGCCAGATTGCCCAGCGAGCAAATCGTTCTTTGGCGCGGTCCCTTGGGGGTCTGAACCGACTCCACCAGCAGGTAGTTCGCGTATTCCTTGCCCTTGTAGATGCGACTGGTTTTTCGGATGTACATTCATCACTACATATACCATATAAACCTGGCATATCCAGTGCGATACTTAGTCATATTAGTCACTATTTGGCCAATCCAGAAAGACGCTCGCTGAAGACAAACGACTTGCCGACGCCGAGCAGGCAAAATAGGTGAAAATCCCTCAGCGGACCGCGGAAGTTAGGCTAACACGTGAGGATGCGGACCCGTCGAGTGAGCCGCTGGAAAGATAGCCAGATGGTGCTGCGCTGGGTCGCCTCAGCCTTCCTGGAGACGGAGAAGAACTTCCGGCGCATCCAGGGCTACCAGGACCTCTGGATGCTGAAAGCCAAACTCAGAGACGAGGTTTCTATGGACGCCAAACGAAAGGTGGCTTAAGATCGTGCTCAACCTGAACCGCCCTTCACTTTCAACTGAGTTTGGGGCAGCCTCTTGTGGTTTCCTGAAGGGTCTTGCGTACCTGGAATGGCGATAAACCCGGATTTACTGACTGTATCAGTGAGGCGACCCCCGCTATGTGAGGACTTGCCATAGAAGTGCCCACTTTGAATCTAAGAGTTGCCGGAGAGTCAGAAGGTGCATCCCACCAGGTGCTGAGAATCCCATCGACATACCCATCGTCGTTCTGATCTCCTTGAAAACTTCCTCCTGGTGCTACCACGTCAATCCTGGAACCGTAGTTGGAGTAGGGGGCTTTCCCGCTCACTCCGGTAGCTCCCACTGAAACGACTCCATCGTAACTTGCCGGGTACATAAGCTGGGCACTGCTGTCATTTCCGGCAGCGGCAACAACCACAACGTTTGCAGCTTGCGCTGCCGCAACTGCCTCTGCCAGGCTCAGACTAAAACCTGGCCCTCCGAGACTCATGTTGATGACACGCGCTTTCTTGGCGGGGAGTTGGCCGGAAACATTGGGGAGTCGGGCGGCATACAGAACAGCCTGGATGATGTCGAAATTGGCCCCCTGGCCACCGGCTCCCAGTACACGCAGTGTCATCAGGGGCGAATGCCAATTGACACCTGCCACTCCAGCGCCATTGTTTGTAACCGCTCCCAGCGTTCCGGCAACATGTGTCCCGTGGAAAGAATCGAAGAAGTCAGAAGGGTCGCCAGGATCTGTCGCGTCAGGATCAATACCATCTCCGTCCAGAGCCCTTACAGGATCGCTTATGAAATCAAACTGCCCCCCGGTCAGCCTGGGACCAAGATCTGGATGGTCGAACCGTGCTCCGGTGTCTATGACAGCCACGACTATGCCCGGATCACCAGTGGCGATGTCCCAGGCGGCTGGAAGGTCGATATTTGGGTAGTGCCACTGCAGTGAGTAGTACTCATCGTTCGGTATGCGTAAGGCATGGTAGAGATAGTTCGGCTCCGCATACAGGACTTCAGGCCGGGAGTTTAACTGCTCGATCAGCTCCAGTGTGGTGAGCTTTAGAAATTCGAGAGAGGAAGACTGAGGATCAAAGAGCGGGAAAACTCCAACAGTTTCATCTGATCGAAGCAAGGAAACACCGTCAGGGCTTTGAGCCAAAATGTGAAAATCGCCGAAGTCTCTCAGTACTTGCCTGGAGCGGGCTGGAGAGCGGAATCGAACGATCGCTTGGCCCGGAACAAACTCACTTGCCATATCCAGGTCCACTCCTTTGGCCCTGCTCGCCTCAAAGGAGTTGGAGTATGTTTGACTGGAAGATTCCTCAATCTCGATCGGCGTAACCCTTCCACTGATGTCTCCGTATCCTCTCTGAGGAGGAACCGCTGCCAACGATTCAACCTGCCCATCTCTGACGAAGGTGAGTAGCTCAAAAGTAAAGATGCTGATGTCTGATCTGAATCTGATATACCCACCAATCTGAGGTTCAAAGCCCGGTCTTGGACGATGCTCAAACGCCTGTAATATGAAACGGGTACTGCCAGTCTTCTCACCCTCAGCGTTGAATACATCCAGTTCAACGACGGCTGGATCAGCAGAGACGTTTAGGAATGTGAGGCCTGTTAGGAAACCTTGACCATCGGCAATATATGGGAATACGACATCCCGGACTGGGGATTGTTGAAGTTGCACCGAGGACGAGAAGATCCCGTTGGCATCCCCAAACGTAACGTTGCCAACGATCCCTGATATGTCACTGTCAACTCTGAGCCAACCGACAAATCCATCTTCGGGCAGATCAAGCAGTTCGTTTGCTCTTACTCGCAGGATGGCCTTCGGTTGGAGCGAAATCGAGGCCGTTGAAGCTGGTGTACCGGTCACACCAGTCATAAAGGCGGAGAAGGTCAGGTTCGCAATCCTGTTGGTGGGATTGATCACAGTGATCGTTGACTGGAACTCCAGTACCTCTGCCAGCTGAGCACCGAACAAGGCAATAGGAACCTCTCGGCCTGTTTCCGTGACGGGTATAGCGTTGCGGCCCGCAAGAGCTCTGGCTGAGCCAAAATTCTCATAGCCCATGATGCGGGACTGTGAGGCACGGGCTAACACATAGCTGCTTTCAGGGAAAGGGCCCGGGAAAATCTCGTCCAGCTTTGTGACAAACCGACCAGGAACATCGCCCGGGAGTTCAATCTTCTTGGATTCGACAAGTGTTTCACCGCTGTCATAGAGTTCAAGATCAACAGCACCGGACCCGATAAGAACCAGTTCGGTAAATCGGTCCTGACCAGTAGACACCTCTGGGAACACAACACTGGTCGTCGCGGGAAAGACATTCGCTTCTGCACCGTCGACCCTCGACCCATCCTGGGAAAACGTCAGGAAAAAGCCGACAATGCCCAGATTCTTTGAGGAGGCAAACATCCAGGCCCCTATCTCGGCGGCCCCCGAACCAAATAGCTCTGGTATTGTGCGTGCGATTTGACTCTCAGGGGAGATCTTCAGGGTAACAGGATTCACGATTCCACTATCCTCAACAGGAAAACCGTTATCTCCTACCAGAAGAAGCTCTACCTCGGCCGTTTTGTCAGTGGGATTCGCAATCGCAACGCCTGTGCCAAAGGTAGTACTCGTAGGATCAGCATTCGCAGCGCTGGTGCCGGAGGAAGTACCGCTCTCGATGCGAGGGAAGACGATGAAGATTTGCTGATCAGGATCTGGAGCAGGATCCACGTGAACCTGACGTGTAAATGCGTTGTCGGTCTCATCGGATTCTTCCACTTCTGACTCGCTGTCAGCCTTTAAAGTCAGGGTATGTGTTCCAGGCGGGAGCGTACCCAGTTGAAAATCCTCCACAGGGACAAAGAAGTTTGGATCATGTGGAGGGTTAACAATCCATCTGCCCTGCGGCTGGCCATCCACAAACAGACCAACCCTATAGGGACTACTTATGGAGCCCTGGCCGCCGTTGATAACCGCCCAGTCGATTGAGAGATTGTCAGTCGATATAAGGTTCTCACTGTCTGTGTTGTTTCCGTTTTCTTTGGATACAACGATCTTGCTGCTCCAGCCATCAGGTTGAAACGGTGTTAGGTTGGGGAGGCTTTCTTTGACCGTGAAGCTCTTCATGAAGGTATTGTCCGCCTCATTGCTTTCCTTGACTGTGTCAGATGAGTCTGCAACCAGCTTGATCGTGTAGTTTCCAGGCTCCAGCTGACCGAGACTGAAATCTTCGACGAACCTGAAGAAATTCGATTGGTGTGGCGGCTCTAAAGGCCAGGCGGCGACTATCTGCTCGTTCAGCAGCAGCGTCACATTGTAGGTTTGATTGGTCGGACCATTGCCGTTATTGATTACCGCCCAATCAACAAATACGGTGTCTTCGGCTTCGAATGGATGGCTATTCTGATTGGTCCCCGTCCTTTTGGAAATCACAACTGGAGCAGACCAGCCGGCTGGGCGGTAAGAAGTTAGATTGGGTACAGCTTCCAGTACTGAAATGGATTTAGTGAAGCTGTTGTCCATCTCCGAAGTCTCTTCTATTTCGGAGTGGCTATCTGCGATCAACTGAATTGAGTGGATCCCGGGAGAGAGAGTACCCAACTCAAAATCTTCCACAAAAAAGTAGAAATTGGACTTATGGGGCGGGTCAGCCGTCCATATCCCCACCTGCTGACCATCTACCCGAAGAATGATCGAGTAGGCCGTGTCTATAGATGTCAGGCCATCATTCAGAACAGCCCAATCGACAAAAAGGGTGTCCACGGAGGATAAAGTGGGGCTGTCAAAGTGGGTCTCGCGTTTGTTGGACACGACGATTACATCTGACCATGCCGATGGTCGAAAGGGTCTGAGATTGGGCAGTGCGGGCGATTGGACGGTGATGGTTTTCGTAAAGCTATTGTCGGATTCGTTTGATTCTGCGATTTGTGAAGTGCTGTCGGCCACCAGAGTAAGGGTATGCGTACCTGGGTCTAAGGAGCCTATTGAAAAGGGAATTATAAGGCGTTTTACCCAAAACTGTACTAAACGCACCTAGAATCAGGAAAACTAGGGTGTTAACTCTATTTTTCTCGCTTTAGGTAGCGCCACTGATCCTTGGGCTTGGGCTTCCTCATGAAGATGGTCTGGGCGATCTCTTCCGGGGTTGCGTCAACGTGGATCAGTTCTTCGTACTTGGATTTCCTCTTTGGGTGGGTCCGAGCGACTTTGCGGCTCACGTTTCCATTTTCCATGTGTTGTTGTCTCCTTCATCGTTGGTATCCAGAGTATACACAAGTCCGGTGTCGATCCAATACTCATAGATGCACATCAGGGCCGTCTTCTCCTGCTCTTCCAACTTCGCACTGTTGGTGTGGTGGGCCGACTTGTACCCCCTCAGTAAACTTGGTAGATGCACGACAACACCAGGGTCAACTTGAGGGGGGGGGGGCTAAGAGGACTCTTCTTGTGTCGGGCTGTTCTCTTTAGCCTTAGCTCTAAGGACTTCCCAAAAATTCACGGATGGAAGCAACAAGGCTCCGGTTCTTTCCTTGATAGGGATAGAGGCCGCTAAACCCCGAGCGATCCCATATAAAATTGAGGCCTGATTCAATGGGGTAATCTTATCAATAAACTCTTGGTCCGTTCCTTCCGAGAAAGAGAATATCCCTAAGATCACGATACGGAACTGTCGTAGTGGGGGCGGGGTGTTTGCGTCAAGATCGGCTTGTGGCGACCGGCGAACTCATCAACATAGCGTTGCAGGTGCTTCTCGCTCATCTTGTGATAGGTGCCGTAGTAGCCGCGCTTCAGTAGCGCCCAGAAGGACTCGATTCCGTTGGTGTGGGCTTGGCCGCCGACATACTCTCTGACGCTGTGACGGACGGAACTGTGCTCGAAGTCTAGCCAGAGAGCGGCATACCCGCCGTGGTCGTCCGTGTAGACGGTGGACCCAGGCTCAACCCGATCCTGAATGAAGCCTTGCAAGCTCTCCTGGTCCGTGCTCTCGACGACCGTAGCCTTGACTTGGTTGGTGGCTCGGTCCTTGGCTCCGACGACTGGCGTTTTCCCTACGGCCCCGCGACCGGCGTGGAGCTTCTTGTGGGAGTGCTTGTTCTTCTCTTTGCCCCCGACATACGTTTCGTCCACTTCGACGGGTCCGGTGAATCCAGGCAAACGGGCTTTCCCATCCGCGAAGTTCTCTCGAATCCGGTGGGCTAGGTGCCAGGCTGAGGGCTGGGAAATCTTCAAGTCTCGGTGGAGCTTCATGCTGGAAACTCCCTTGATGTTGGTGGCTACCAGATACATGGCAATGACCCAGACCCGATAGCCTAGATTGGAGCTATGCATCAGAGTATCAGTTTTCACCGAGAAATCCTTGCGGCAATCGCGGCACCGATAAGGCTGGGGCTTTCTGGTCTTGCGGACCTGAATATCTTCCGATCCGCACCCAGGGCAATGAACCCCGCGCGGCCAGCGGTTCTCGGTAAACCACTTCTCAGCCGTTGCATTGTCGGGGAACCTATCGAACAGTTCCACCAGCGACAAACCCTCTCTGAACGCCTTCCCCGGAGCTTTTCTCTTTATTTCCATGAAACTATTTTACCCAAGAGGGGTGACGTTTTTGGGTAAAACGCCTTATAATTCCCATTGAAAAGTCTTGCACCCCAAGAGCAATTCCAGGAGTGTGGGGAGAATCGACCGTCCAGGTAGCGAGGATCTGTCCATTTAGCGACAAAGTTACTGGGTAGGATACGGTTGTCTGTGCTGTGCCGTCGTTCCAGACAGCCCAATCAACAAAGAGGCTATCGGAAGAAGTCAGAGTAGGACTGTCAAGGTTGGTCTCTTTTTCGGTGGACACTACAATTGGTGCTGACCAGGACAGAGGAGTCACGGGTGTTAGATTCGGCTGTCCAAGGAGGTAGGAAAAGAATAGAAAGCCCGTGGAAACCAGCGCTAGGCCTCTTATCCTCATGATAGGTGAGCTTTAGCGGTGGGGCAGCGAGTTGCCAACGTTTGGATTATAAGCATTTCCTTAGACTCCTGTCACCGCCTTCGAGGTAACCCGTGCGGCAACCCGAGCCTGGACCAAGAGGGCGAGGCTGCCCCAAACTCAGTTGAAAGTGAAGGGCGGTTCAGGTTGAGCACGATCTTAAGCCACCTTTCGTTTGGCGTCCATAGAAACCTCGTCTCTGAGTTTGGCTTTCAGCATCCAGAGGTCCTGGTAGCCCTGGATGCGCCGGAAGTTCTTCTCCGTCTCCAGGAAGGCTGAGGCGGCCCAGCGCAGCACCATCTGGCTATCTTTCCAGCGGCTCACTCGACGGGTCCGCATCCTCACGCCAGAGTGAGGGCTTTCAATCAGGTTGGTGCTGGCCAGACACAAGCGCAGGGAGGAAGACAACTCGAGTCGATTGATGGTGAAGGTCTCTTCCAGACCTTCTCGCAGGCTAGCTGCCGCATCGGGATGCAGCCCTTCGAGCCACTCCGCCTGCTTTCTGAGCCGAACCCTCCCTTCTTCCCAGGGCAGCCGATAAGCAGCCTGCATCACTGACTTGACTTGCTCGGCCAGATCGTCCGGCAATCGATCGCACACGTTGCGAATCTTATGACGACGACATCTCTGCACCGGACTGCCCTTGCCAAAGACCTTGTCAATGGCACATCGCAGGGCCCTGGAGCCGTCAATCACAAACAGATAGCGTCGCCCGGAATCCAGGCCTCGCTCCACCAGGTCTTCCAGCAAGGAGGTAGCGGTGGCGGCGTTTTCACTGGCCCCTTCCCGCAGCCCCAGCACGTGCTTTTGGCCCTCCGAGTCCACGCCGGCGGCACAGATCACGTGGTGCTCGCCAAAGACCAGGCCGTCGATGTAGATGATCAGAAACTCAACGTCATCAAAGTGTCGCTCGGCCAGCTGCTCCAGCTGCTGGCCGCTCTGCTCAATGAACTGACGGCTCACGGACGATTTGCTGACTCCCACCGTGTCGGCCATCTGGGGGATCACGCGGCTGTAGTGGCGCGTGGAAACGTTGCACGTCAAGATCTCCAGCATGCGGCTGCCCAGCTCCCCGTTACGGTTGATCGCCTCATAGGCGGGGATCTCCACCTCCCCGCCTCGACCTTGGCCTTTCTTGCGCAGCCGTGGCTTTCGAACCCGCACTTGCCGCTCCGAAAGTCTGACTCGCCCTGGCTGAGTGCCGTACCAAACGATCTGCTTGCCTGGGCGCCCTTGTTGCTTTTCGCCGGCGACACTTCGGGCAGAAAGCTGCAAGACCGCTTCCATGCTCGCTCGCCCCAGGATGTCGATCAACTCGTCAATGGCCATCCGGGAGGCTTCGATCAGCTCCACCATCGGGAGCAACAGTTGCCCGTTCTGGGCCAGATAATCAGCCAGCCCCTGACTGTTCTTCCGGGTGACAATTCGATATGATTTCTTCATGGCGGTTCCTCCTTAAAAGGTTGTTGACCAACCCGATTCTAACGAGTCGGTCGGACGAACGCCTCTCAACTTTCAACTAAACCCGGGACAGTCTCAAGAGGGCAGTGGGAGTGGTCAATGGATCTGCTAAGATAGTCGCATGGGCGAGCTGCTCGATTTCATTATCGTTGGCGCGGGACCGGCAGGGTTGGCGTGTGCTATAGAGGCAAAGAAAAGAGGCCTTCGCTTCTGGGTGCTGGAAAAGGGTTGTCTGGTCAATTCCATTTATCGCTATCCTACGGAGATGACCTTTTTTACCTCGGCGGACCTGCTTGAAATTGGAGAGATCCCAATGATTGTCTCCGACGGCAAGCCCAAACGGATCGATGGTCTCAAGTATTATCGCCGCGTGGCAGAGCACTTTGAGTTGCCGGTCAAAAACTACGAGCACGTCTTGTCTGTCACGGGCAGCAAGGATAATTTTGTGGTAAGCAGCCGCGATCGTTTTGGAGAGGAACACAGCTACCACTGCCGAAAAATAATCGTCGCCACCGGCTATTATGACACCCCCAACCGGATGGACATTCCGGGCGAAAATCTCCCCAAGGTAAGTCATTACTACTCTGATCCGCATCCTTATTACCGCAAAAAGGTTGCGGTTATCGGAGGCAACAACTCAGCTGCAGAGGCAGCGCTTGACCTGTACAGGAATGGAACTCAGGTCGCGATCATCCACCGGGGCGAGGCCATGGGGAAAACAGTCAAATACTGGGTGCTGCCGGACATTAATAACCGAATCCGCCGCGGGGAGATCTCTGCATTCTTTTGCAGCCGGGTTGAGCAGATTCGGGAAAAGGAGATTGTCCTGTCTACGCCCAAGGGGGTAAAGATCCTGGAAAACGACTTTGTTCTGGCGCTTACCGGCTACCGCCCGGACCGGGACTTTTTGTCGAAGCTGGGAATCGATGTGGATCCCGAGACCTATGTTCCCACTCACGATGCCAAGACTCTGGAAAGTAATGTGGCGGGTATTTATGTAGCTGGTGCCATTGTCTCAGGGAAAATGACCAATCGCATTTTTATTGAAAATGGTCGCTTTCATGGGCAGCAGATCTTCCAGGAACTGACCGGGGAGGAATGACCAATGACCGAAACCGAGCGCGCTATTCTGGTAGGTTTGTACCGCAGCTCATCCCGGCGGTCTGTGGGGGAGGAGTCGCTGCAGGAGCTCAGAGAGCTTGCCCACAGCGCGGGAGCGCAGGTGGTAAAGCACTTCATCCAGGGAAGGGCCCGTCCCGACCCGGCCCGTCTGCTCGGAACCGGCAAGCTGCAGGAGATTGGGGAGTCCGTCACGGTCCACGACGCGGATCTGGTGATTGTGGATGAAGACTTGACCCCGGCACAGCAGAGAAACCTGGAAGAGTCACTTCAGACAAAGGTCGTGGATCGAAGCAAGCTGATCCTGGATATCTTTGCCCAGAGAGCACGCAGCCGGGAGGGTAAGCTTCAGGTGGAGCTGGCACAGCTTGAGTATCTGCTGCCCCGGCTCATGGGAAGGGGAGTTGCCTTGTCGCGGCTGGGAGGTGGCATTGGCACTCGAGGGCCCGGGGAGACAAAACTGGAGGTGGATCGCCGCACCATCCGAGAGAAGATCTCCCGTATTAGGAGAGAACTGGAAAAACTGGAAAAGCGTCGTTCCCTGCATCGTCTAAATCGAAAGAGAATGGCTATTCCCGTCATCAGTCTGACCGGATACACAAACGCCGGCAAATCAACGCTCTTCAACCGGCTTGCCCAGGAGGAAACCTATGTGAGTCCTCGTATGTTCGCCACGCTGGACCCGCTGGTTCGAAAAATCACGCTTGCCGGTGGGCGCGATGTGTTGCTCAGCGACACCGTGGGCTTCATTCGCAGGCTCCCCCACAGTCTGGTGGCAGCCTTTCATGCCACACTCGAAGAAACCCTGGAGGCGGATCTGATCCTGCACGTGATCGACGTTTCCCGTGAAAATTACCAGGAACTCAGAAGCTCCGTGTACGCGGTTTTGGAGGAGATCGGTCTGAAGGACAAACCGATTCTGGAGGTCTATAACAAGATTGATCTCCTGGGAGGTGTTCCTCGCGTAGACGCCTTGAGCGAACATGTTTTCGCCTCCGCCGAGACGGGGGAGGGATTGCCCGACGTGCTCGACCAGTTGGAATCGATGATGGCTTGTGACCACGAGTCGGTCGATCTCACCATCCCGTTTCATCGAGGAGATCTTCTGGCCGCTCTTCGGGAACGGGTTCGGGTACAGTCGGAAGAGTACGGCCAGGACGGAATTCACTTGAGAGCCCTCCTCTCTTCGGTTGAGCGAGGTCGCTACCGAGAGTTCGTCAGCCCATCCAGAGATGTATCGAGTCGCCATCATCGGAAGGCCAAACGTTGGTAAGTCGACCCTCTTTAATCGCTTGACGAGTACTCGAAAAGCGATCGTCGGGGACGAGCCGGGAATCACCAGAGACCGCCTTCACCAGGTTGCTCACTGGGATCAAAAACGGTTCGAGGTCATCGACACCGGCGGAATGATTCCTCATCAACGGGAGTTGATCCCGAAGAAGGTGCTCGAGCAGGCGGAAATAGCCATTGGGCAGGCTCATCTTATTCTGTTCGTGGTCGACGTGCGCAGTGGAATCACTCCCCTCGACGAAGCGCTCAATTCACTTCTCCGGTCTAGAGATAAGGAGCACCTGCTGGTGGTGAACAAGGTCGATGTACCTCGCTTCGAGGAAGATGCGCTGCAGTTCTATGCCCTGGGTGCCAAGACCCTTTTCTCCATCTCGGCTGAACATAAGGAGGGAGTCTTTGATCTTCTCGAAGAAATTCTAAAGCGAGTGCCCGAGAGTGGAGGCGAAGTTCAGCATGGGGAGATCGGGGTTGCCATCATCGGTCGACCCAATGTGGGCAAATCGTCACTGCTGAACCGATTTCTCGGTGAGGAAAGAGCGATTGTTACCGTTCTTCCTGGAACGACGCGAGATGCGGTGGACACACTCTTCCGCTTCAAGGGACAGCGCTATCGTTTGATTGATACGGCGGGGATTCGCCGAAAAGGGAAGACGGAGCGAAAGACGGAGAAACTGAGCGTGATTATGGCACGAAAAAGTCTGGAGCGAGCGGATGTCGTGCTCTTGATTCTGGACGCCGTGGAGGGAGTAACGAAGCTGGACGCCACAATTGGGGGTTACGCACAAAAAGCAGGCAAATCGATCATTCTGGTGGTTAACAAGTGGGATCTCGTCGACAGGGGCGCTTCGTGCCGCCAGCTTGAGAAAGCATTTCGGACAGAGCTACGCTTTCTCGACTACGCACCACTGATGGTCGTCTCAGCCGAGACGGGCTATCATGTCTTTCGCGTTCTGGACCAGGTGGACCAGGCCCATAGGGCTCGCTCTAGGCGAGTGCCTACGGCCGAGCTGAACCAATTCTTCAAGAAACACCTTCAAGCCCTTCTCCCTGCCGCGGGAAACTTAAGAAAGTTTCCCGTCAAGTACGCAGTTCAGGTAGGAATTGAGCCGCCAACTTTTGTTTTGTTCACAAGGCAAGGTCGCAAACTTCATTTCTCCAAGGAAAGGTATCTGGTCAACCAGCTTCGGCGACGTTATTCATTTTACGCCACACCAATACGCATCCTGTCTCGCTCCCGGAAAAAAACTCTGAAGACGTAGTCGCATTTTCTTGACACTCCATGTGTGGCTGTTATGATCGAAAAATTAGTCCTCCAGGACGACATCGTACGGTAGAGGACGAGGGTATGATCAAGGCGGACTTAGCACGGATCATTTACGAAGCGCATGGCGGGATTTCGTATCGGGAGGCGAAAGATCTCGTGGAGATGATGCTCGATCGAATGAAGGCCAGTTTGATCCAGGGCGAGAACGTCAAGTTGTCCGGATTTGGCTCCTTCAATGTGGTCCGCAGGAAGGGACGTTTGGGGCGCAATCCACAAACAGGCGCTCGGATCCAGCTCAAACCGAGCAAGTATGTGACCTTTCGACCCTCTCGAATTGTGAAATTCTAGCGTTTCTTCAATGGGAAGACCCGCCAAGAAGCTGTTCTATAAGATTGGGGAAGTCTGTGAAATCTGCAGTCTTCAGCCGCACGTGCTTCGTTACTGGGAAACCGAATTCTCCCTGCTTTTGCCCACGAAGAACAATTCTGGCCAGCGTATCTATAGGCAAAAAGACCTGCAGTTGATCCAGGCCATCAAGCTTCTTCTCTACGGAGAGGGATACACGATTGCAGGCGCCAATCGAATGCTCCTCGAAAATGGCAACAGGCTGAGCGGCAATGTGCCGCCTCTCAAGAAACCCTTTCGCCGCAGCCAAAAATCGGCTCTGGCCTCGATCAAAAAAGAGTTGCAGGGGATTCTTGAACTCCTTGGCCCGGACCAGTACTAAGTACTCCCTGCCATAAATACGATGACGTATGTTGGGAGCGCGACGGAGACCAGATCGAGGCGCGACGACGAGTCGATGCCCAGACATCGGCGAGGAGGAGCAACAAAGAGATGGGCCCGTCCCGCCCCAACCCTTTGGGCGTATGGGGGTTGCGGGCGATCTCTTTGTCGTTCGTCGTCGACGATGCCACTGCATCGCGTCGACGATGCCACTGCATCGCCTCCTCCTCTCTTCGCGACCTCACCTCGCAAGCCCCATCCGCATGCGTCATCGTATCTATGGAAGGGAGTACTTAGGCGATCCGGCGAAGCCGTCGGGGTTGACCTTTCTAGTAGTCACTAATAAAATATTTAGGTTAAACTAAATCTTTTGGGGAGGTGGGTTTTTATGAAAAGCAGACTGACCCGACGAAGGGTTTTGGGAGGCACCGTGGGAGCCGCAGCCGGCATCTCCGGGGCTCGGGCCCTGCTGGGTGGATTTTCATCCTCGCCCGATCAACCTGCGCGTCACGCCCACGATGTGGAGATGATGTCGGCCCATGGTGATGTGGACCTGAGCCGTTTCAATCCCTCGGAGTTTCTTCACCACTTCGACTACGGCAAGGTCAGCAAGTTGCCGGATGGCCGCACGCTGCGCGAGTGGAAGGTTTCAGCGGTGGACAAAGAGATTGAAATTGCCCCGGGGGTTTATTTCCCGGCCTGGACCTTCAACGGTCAGGTGCCCGGTCCTACCCTACGCTGCACGGAAGGTGATCTTTTACGCATCCGTTTTGCCAATGGGGGAACCCACCCTCACACGATGCACTTTCATGGGTTTCACCCTGCCAACATGGACGGCGTCTTTGAGGTCGTCCAACCCGGAGACGAGTTTATTTATGAGTTCGATGCAGACCCGTTCGGGCTCCACCTCTATCACTGTCACTCCGTTCCGCTGAAGCGTCACATTCACAAAGGTCTCTACGGGGCTTTCATTATCGATCCCAAGCAGGGAAGGGCTCTTGCCCGTGAGATGGTGTTGGTCATGAACGGGTTTGATACGAATTTTGATGCGGAAAACGAAATCTATGCGGTCAATACCGTTGCCTTCCATTATCACCGCTATCCCATCGAGGTAAAGCTACAGGAACCGGTTCGAATCTATCTGGTCAATGTTCTGGAGTTTGACCTGCTTAACTCGCTGCACGTCCACGGCCACTTTTTCGATGTCTATCGGACTGGAACAAAACTCGAACCGGATGATTTCACCGATACGGTTATGCTCTGTCAGGGAGAGCGCCACATTCTTGAGCTCAATTTCCGGCATACCGGTAAGTTCATGTTTCACGCTCATCAGAGCGAGTTCGCCGAACTGGGGTGGATGGGATTCTTTGACGTAAAGGGGTAGCGCAATGAAACAGTGGTTTCGCGGGTTGTTTCCTCTCGTCTTGCTGGCGGGCTTGTTGGCTCTCTTCTTCGCCTTTGGGCCACTTGGGGTTTTCCAGGCCGCTTTCCCTCCAGTCGAAGACCTGACCATTGAACGAATCGAGATCCCGGGGCCCAGTCAGATGATCCTTCATGTCGTCAATGGGGGGGTGGATCCGGTTACCGTGGCTCAGGTGATCGTGGATGATGCTTTGTGGGAATTTCACACAGAGCCGGAAGAAAAAACGATCCACCGTCTGGGGCGCATGAGGATCAATGTCCCCTATCCCTGGGTGGAAGGAGACACCCACGAGGTGACGATTCTCACCTCCTCCGGCTTGACCTTCAGCAAGGAGATTCCCGTGGCCACCCAGTCTCCTCGAACCGACTGGACCTACTTTTCGACTTTTTCACTGCTCGGGATCTATGCTGGCGTGATCCCAGTCTTCCTGGGACTGTTGTGGTATCCGTTTCTTCGGGATTTGTCCTCCCGCTGGCTTTATTTCTTCCTCAGCCTGACGGTGGGACTACTGTTCTTTCTGGCTGTGGACACGCTTGCCGAAGCGCTGGAAACCACCCAGGATGTACCTGGCGCTTTTCAAGGCGTGGCGCTGGTGGCGATGGGAACTTTGGGTGCGCTGCTGTTTCTCCTCTACCTCTCTCGGTCCAAAACTTCCCGATCCGACAAGACCACTATCCAGGGGCGATACTGGACGGCCCTGATGATCAGCGTGGGTATCGGTCTGCACAACCTTGGGGAGGGCTTGGCCATCGGCTCGGCCTACTCGTTGGGTGAGATCGCTCTTGGGGCCTTTCTGGTAGTGGGGTTTACGCTCCACAACATCACGGAAGGTCTGGGAATTGTGGCACCGATTGCCGGGGATAGGCCGTCCATTGCGCGGCTGGCCGGGTTGGGTACGATCGCTGGAGCGCCCACCATCATAGGAACTTGGATTGGAGGATTCAGCTATTCACCCACTTGGGCGACCTTCTTTCTGGCCGTCGGCGCAGGAGCCATCCTGCAGGTGATTTATGAAATCATGCAACTGTTTCGCCGGGAAGAGCTGGATCTGGTCAGCGCCTACAACGTTTCGGGCTTCATGGTCGGGCTGGCGGTGATGTACGGCACGGGCCTGCTGATCGTGGCCTAGCTGGGATGATGCCGGAGCTGTCTACTACATCGACGTCGCCTTCACCTGAGCGAAGTGAAGAACCCACCCCGCCGCTTCGCGGCACCCCTCCGGAGGAGGGGACTGAAGCCGGCTGACCAAGCTGACCGGCTGACCAAGGGACCGCTGACAACAGACCAGTGACCAATGACCAGTGACAACCGTTGACCATTGACTATTGACCAGCTATAGGCGGCGGAAGGTAGGGAGTGGGCGAAGCACCATTCATGCTGTCCGGTTGAAACAGGTCTAGCTGCACGGGACCTGTGAGATGGCAGCGCAGCATGTTCTTGAGCCAGACGATATACCTGCGATTGAACCTCCTCATTTCTATAGCCTGGATACAAAACTTGCGCACCGTCCTGGCGTGTTGTTTCCATCTCTCCTCCGTACAGGGATGAACGTCAAGATAACTGGGCATCTCGTCGACAAAGAGTTCACTGCGGGCCAGCGTCCAAATATCGCACTGTACTTCCCCGCTGGGAACGATTCCCAGCCCCGGTTTCTGAAGCAGATGTGTCAGTTCATGCCCAATTGTGTTGTAGGAAGTCCCAGTCCCGCGACGGATCTTGAGGCGAATGCAGAAGTCTTCTATAACGGCATAGCCGTCGATCCCACGCTTCCGCGTAATGCCGAATAAGACAGGGTGCTTACTGAGTTCCGGGAACTCCATGTAGGCCCGCTCGATCTTCCGCTTCAGTTGAGGCGTCATTTGAGCCAGCAATGGATTAGTGAATCTGAGAGGCATTTTCCCGCAGTGGAAAGAAGAAGAGAATCGGGAGACCGGCCGTCGGCTGCGACCGAGAACCGATCCCATCGAGCTTATACAGTGCAGGTGACTCTATTATCCGCATACGTTACCGTATTTATGAAAGGGAAGTGCCAGCTCAACCGGTCGATGCAACACAAGCGTTAAATCGTTCTGCCGGAGTTTCAAACTCCAGCGTCTGACGGGGCCGTTCGTTCAGCTGACGTGCCACCTTGTTCAGATGCGCCTGAGAGTGCACCGACAAGTCCGTTCCCTTGGGGAAGTACTGTCGGAGTAGACCGTTGGTGTTCTCATTCGAACCGCGCTGCCATGGACTCTGAGGATCGCAGAAGTATACATCAATGTCGGTCGCCAACGTGAACCGTCGATGCTCGGCAAGCTCCAGGCCTCGATCCCAAGTCAGAGATTTGTACAGCTCCGCCGGCAGCTTCTTCGCGTGCTTGATGAGCGCCGACACGACCGTTTCCGTTTTCTTGCTGGAGACTTTCGTAAGCATCACGTAGCGCGTATGACGTTCGACCAGAGTCGCAATGTGGCTGTTCTTCGATCCGGACAGCAGGTCGCCTTCCCAATGACCGGGCACGGCACGATCTTCGACCGAGGCCGGGCGCTCACGGATCGATACGATGTCGGTGATCTGTCCTCGTCCATGGCCTCTCAGACTTGCATGCCGGGATCGACGAATCGTCCGCTTGGACCGTAGATGCTGCATCAGCTCTGCCTTCAGCGCACCACGGGCTTGAACAAACAGGCTGCGGTAGATGGTCTCGTGAGACACGTGATAGGACGGATCCTTCGGATAGGCTCGTTTCAGCCAGTTGGCGATCTGCTCAGGCGACCAGTTTATGCTGAGCTTTCTGGCCACTACCCGTCGTAGTTGTGGATGCTTGACCAGCTGACACCGCTTCGGACGGCGGGCCCTTTCCCAGGCTCGCTCATCGGCCTCCGCTGCTCGATAGTCATCATCGCCGCCATTCCGGCGAATCTCCTGGCTCACCGTCGATGGTGAGCGACCCAGCAACCCGGCGATGGATCGTATCGATTGATGTGCCGCAATGCCTCGAGAGATCTCTTCGCGCTCCGACAAAGTCAGTGCCAAACATGAACGGCGTGGTGGCCGAGGACGGATGCCTCCGTACGGAACAAGCTGATGGTAAACAGACGACGGCTGTTTACCAAACACGCGTCCAATCGACTTTAGCGACTCTCCTCGTTTCCACCGGTCCCACACCTCCTCCAGTTCCGCCAGCGTGTAACCGCGACGAGCTCTTTGCTTCATCCGCATACACTCCACCTCCTCCTTTCAAGGCAAAGTGTTGCGTCGATGGGTTGAGACCACCTGTACTAAGAAACAGAGAGCACCGTGAAGCGGCTCTCTTCAGCCATGAGGAGGTAAGAAACGTGTACGCTTTTCGCCAAGCTTTCAAAACATCCAGGCAGACTCTCCGTCGAGGTAGCCATCTGTTGGGGCTTTTCCTGATCTTTCAAACGGCAAATCTTCCCTTGTCGGGCCAGTTTGGGAGGAACGTCCAGCATTTTGCCCAGGTGGTCCTGAACCAGGGTTACGTAACGTCCTTCACGGTCCATAATCCCAACAGTACAGACTCCATTTCGGTCGAGATTCAGCTGTATGATCCACAAGGAGATCCTCTGGCTAGCCGGGAAGTCAGTCTCGAGCCCGGGGCAGCCCGCACCCAGGAGTTCGGAGAACCGGAAGAGCCTCTGACTCGAGGATGGGCCAGGCTGACCTCGGAGGACGCGTTTGTCGTGAGTACTTTTTTCCAGCTTGTTGTCGGTGATTTGAAGCCTCGAGTGGGGCTGCCCCCGAGCTCTCCGACCAGGGAACTCCGATTCGCCGGCTTGGTCAACGGTGACTTCCGGAGTGGCATCGCCTTCCACAACCCGAGTGAGACTGACGCCACGGAGGTAACGCTGCGTTTGAAGGACCAGCAGGGGGAAATGCTCCTTGAGGAACTGAGGCGGATGATCGGTACGCTCGAATCCATAGCAGCCTTTTTGAACGAAGACGTATTTTTCGGAGCGGCTCTCACGAACTATGAGGGCACGGTGGAAATCAGCGCCTCTCCTCATCCGGTGGCGATGCTCTCCCTGACACAGGGGCCCAGGGGTGACCTCGCCACGGTTTCCGTGGAAGCCCTCTCCCACTATTGGTCCCAGACAACCTCGGGGAGTCCCAATGTCCTTGCCGGGAAGAGCACCAACAGCGTCACCGAAGGCGTGGTGGGGGCCACGATCGGCGGGGGCGGGAGCGCCCCAAACAAAGTTATGGACAATTTCGGAACTGTGGGGGGCGGAGTGGGCAATCAGGCGGGCGATGGCTTGGGTTCTACCTCCAATAAGTCTTACGCCACGGTCGGCGGAGGCAGCAGGAACACGGCCAGCGGAGAGGATTCCACCGTTAGCGGAGGTCAGAGCAACACGGCCAGCGGCAATTACTCTACTGTGCCAGGTGGCTGCTCAAACAAGGCGGTCGGGAGTTACAGTTTTGCCGGAGGCCACTTCGGGGAGGCATTGTGCCGCGGCTGTTTTGTCTGGGCTGGCTCCAATCAGGTCAAGTTCAGTTCCGACGGCGAGTTGCCCGCTCTGGATAACCGCTTTCTGGTGCGGGCGACGGGCGGAGTGAGTTTTGTGACGGGCATCGACTCGTTCGGGAGTTGGACAGCCGGGGTGAGCGTACCCGCGGGGGGTGGATCGTGGTCAAGCATCAGTGACCGGGAGGCGAAGGAAAACTTCTCGACAATAGATGTGAGAGACGTGTTGGAACGGCTCAGCACAATTCCGGTCACCGCCTGGAATTACAAGGCGCAGGGGCGGGAGATTCGCCATATAGGCCCCACCGCTCAGGAGTTCTATGAGGCTTTTCAAGTCGGCGAAGACGACCGTCACATCACCACGGTGGATGCCGATGGAGTAGCTCTGGCTGCCATCCAGGGACTTTATCAGTTGATGCAGGAAAAACAGGCACAGATTACTCGACTGGCCGAGCAGAACGCTCTGCTGCTGGAGCGGTTGACTGCTTTGGAGAAAGAGAACAGATTGACGCTGCATTGACGTTCTTTTCCTTGGAGAGTACACTCCAGCGCAACAAATGGTTTTCTGGAGAGAGTGATTCACTAAACGGGGTAGGTTGCGCGGACGCGCCAAACGGGGGGCCGTAAAGCTCCTCTGGCCCGGATGATGCGACTCTCAGGCTGAGGAATGTCGGTCAGGAGACCTTAAGACGGGCTATCTCTCCTTTAGTCAATGACGGAAAACTTCAAACACCTCAACACCCAACTGATACATGCGGGCGAACCGAGACCGCGCATTGAGGGAGCGGTGTGCATGCCCGTTTTTCAGTCCTCCACTTTCGAGTATTCTGGTGGAACCGACTATTACGGCATCCGATATATCCGCTTGAACAATACCCCCAATCACCAGGTCCTTCATCGGAAACTGGCGGTATTGGAGGGTGGAGAAGCCGCCATTGTCACCAGTAGTGGGATGGCTGCCATAGCGACCACACTGCTGACGATTCTCTCAACGGGGGATCACCTGTTGGTTCAAAAAGATCTATACGGCGGGACGCATGATTTCATTACCAAGGATTTCCCCTCATTCGGGATAGGGTTTGACTTCATCGATGGAAATTCCCCTAATTCGTGGAAAGAAAAACTGCAGCCCAACACGAAGGCCGTTTATGTGGAAACGTTCACCAATCCGCTTCTGGAGGTTGCTGATCTCAGGGCTGTCGTTGACTTCGCGAGGACAAACGGCTTGCTCGCCGTGATTGATAATACCTTCGCCAGTCCGGTCAATTTCCGCCCGCTGGATTGGGGTTTTGACCTGTCGTTGCACAGTTGCACCAAGTACTTGAACGGACATTCCGATATTGTCGCCGGCGCTATCGTTGGTCGGGGGGGCTTGATTGAGGGGATCGGAGGCCGCCTGGCCCATTTGGGCGGATCTTTGGATCCTCACGCCTGCTTCTTGCTTCACCGAGGCCTGAAGACCCTGGGAGTGCGCGTGAGGTATCAGAATGAAAGCACCTCCATAATCGCCTGATTTTTGAAAAATCAACCTGCGGTTGCCCAGGTCAATTATCCCGGGCTGGAAAGTCATCTTCAGTATCCGATCGCTAGCGAAATGTTTGACGGTTTCGGCGGCGTCCTGAGCTTCGAGCTGAAAAGTGGTCTTCGAGGAGCTGCACGTTTGCTTGAACTGGTGAAACTTCCAGCTATTGCTCCCAGTCTCGGGGGTGTGGAGACGCTGATCACTCGGCCCGCAACTACCTCTCATTCCGGTCTCTCTCCGGAGGAACGGCGAGCGGTGGGGATTGGAGACGGCTTGATTCGACTGTCCGTCGGGCTGGAAGCGACGGAAGATCTCATAGAGGACCTGGGTCAGGCGATCCGGGGGAATGGGTGACACGCTCGGAATTCACGTCAGAAGCCCCATAGATACTGAGTCGGTATCGGAGCCTGGCACCTAATTCAAGAGATCTGCAGCAGCTCAGCAAAGTGAAGTAGCAAGGAACCTACAGCGGAGCCAAAGGTGGTGATCTTGCAATATCTATAAGGACATCCGATCGGAAATACCTATTGGAAAATCCCACCCGGTTCGGTAACCTGGTGTGCTGAATGTCGAAAGGAGGATCTGAATAAGCTTAAGGATGGCTCGAGACCTGCTGCATTTCAAGACAATTTTGTTGCTTGGAGTTTTCTCTGGCTCAATTCCAGCTGATATCTTTGCGCTGTCCGAGCGAATAGATACCACAAAGGAATTTAGGACGCGAACCTTCGAGTTAACTTATACGGCCACAATCACCGGAGTGCCCCGCGGCACGAAAAATCTAGAAGTGTGGCTCCCGTATCCGAAGTCGGACAAAAACCAGGAGATCTTTGATATCCAAATCGATTGCCCAGCCAACGCGGTTGTATATACGGAACCGGTCTACGACAACTCGATTCTCCATGCGTCAATTAATAATCCGAAAGCCCCGCCATACGACATTCAGCTGAAATTCAAAGTACAGCGCCGCGAGTATCTACGCAAAGATTTCAGCAAGGCCGAGGGACAAGGGATCGGCTCCTTTGATCCGGAGGTGAAGAAGTTTTTGACAGCGGAAACACTGGTCCCGATTACTGATGAGATCAGAGAATGGGCAAGAGAGGTCACTAGGGGTAAAAAGACTGATCTTGACAAGGCCAGAGCGATCTATGATTACGCGATATCCATACTCAAGTACGATAGAAGTGGGCAGGGATGGGGCCGGGGAGACCTCCTTTATGCATGCGATAAGAGGCGCGGCAACTGCACCGATTTTCACGCGCTTTTCACCGGCTTTTGCAGAGCAGTGGGAATACCTGCTCGCTTTGCGATTGGTTTGTCTCTTCCCTCAGAACGCGGTCACGGGGAGATTCCTGGATATCATTGCTGGGCCGGATTCTATCTAAAGGGATACGGTTGGGTGCCTGTTGATGCCAGTGAGGCCTGGAAGCATCCCGAAAAAAGAGACTACTTTTTCGGTGGTCACGACGAAAATCGAGTACAGTTTTCTATTGGCAGGGACATCGTTCTGCGACCGCAGCAACAAGGTGATCCACTCAATTATTTCGTCTACCCGTACGTGGAGGTGGATGGCAAGCCTATCAGCGACACCGTGGATCAGAAATTCCACTTCAAAGATATCTCAAACACGGAGGGCCCCTAGCAGCCCGTGGTGAAAGTCGCGTGGAGTCGCGCGCCAGGGATCTGCGGTCGCTGGCAAGGCACGAGGAGGAGTCGATGCCTGGACATCGGCGATGACGAGTAACGCGGTCCAGCGGCCGCAAACCTCTGGCGCCCTTCGGGTTGCGGCGGCGTGGGCCCGTCTGCGGTGTAGCGCCTCCTCGACGATGACCCGGCATCGCCTCGATCGGCGCGCCTTGCATCCGGGCCCACGGCGCTCGCAACGCGACCCGCGGGACTTTCACCACAGGCTCCTAGTACACTGTCAGCATTGTTTTTATTAGTCAGAGGCAGAGCGTAAAAGCTCGTCTTGAGAGGCCTTGGTTCGATAACCTAGGAGGATCAAGATGAGCAAGAGATATGTGGTCCGACTTAGTGAGGAAGAACGCAAGGAGTTGCAGAGTCTGGTCAAGAAAGGGACAGTGAAGGCCTACCGGGTCAAGCACGCTAATATCCTGTTGAAGGCGGATGCCAACGGCCCTGGATGGACGGACGAGAAGATCGCAGAAGCGTTTGGGTGCCACTTCAATACAGTGGTGCAGGTTCGTCGGCGTTTGGTGGAAGAGGGACTGGAGCGGGCCTTGGGCCGCAAGAAGCAACAGCGACTCTCGCGAGAGAAGTCACTGGACGGAGAGCAAGAGGCGCAAATGATCGCACTCAGTTGCGGCCCGCCACCGGAAGGACGAGCCCGCTGGACGCTGCGACTGCTCAGCCAACGGCTGGTGGAGATGGAGATCGTGGAGACGATCAGCCACGAAACGGTGCGCCAGGCTTTAAAAAAAACGTCCTCAAACCGCACTTGAGGAAGTGTTGGGTGATCCCGCCCCGGCAGAATGCGGACTTCGTGGCCCATATGGAAGACGTTCTGGAAGTTTACAAGCGTCCCTTGGATGGGAAATATCCGGTGGTGTGCATGGACGAGCAGCCGCAGCAGTTGATTGGAGAAACTCGCCAGCCGATCCCGCTCGGAGGGGGGCGGGTCGAGCGCTACGATTACGAATATGAGAGATGTGGGACGGCGGCCCTGTTTTTGTTCGTTCAACCTCTGGCGGCCTGGCGCAAAGTGAGCGTGCGCGAGCAGCGGACCAAGGTGGATTGGGCACGGGAGATTCAGCAGCTCCTGGAAGAGGATTTTCCAGATGCGGCCCGGGTCATCCTGGTGTGTGACAACCTCAACACGCACAAGGCGGGCTCGCTCTACGAGGCCTTTGAGCCTCAAAAAGCTCGCCGCTTGGCGGAGCGGCTCCGGATTCACTACACCCCCAAGCATGGCAGTTGGTTGAACGTGGCGGAAATCGAGCTGAGCGCGTTGAGCCGGCAATGCCTAGATCGTCGCATCCCAACTCGCCAGCAACTCACCCGCCACACCCAGGCGTGGTGGGAAGATCGCAATCGAATGCAAATCGGAGTAGATTGGCAGTTTAGGATCGAGGATGCTCGCGTCAAGCTCAAGCACCTCTACCCACAATATCTAAGTTGACAAGATACTAGTCTGCCAGCGATTGGGCCATTCCCGCACGCGCACATCTCGAAATTCAGAAATTCGGACACCTGATGTCTAGCCTAGTTCCCATCCGGAAACCCCTGTTTTTCAAGGGCTTGGTAAGTTCGTGGAACGTAGCATAGAGGCAACCGGTGTCGCTTTTGGAGTTCATTCTACCAAAGGGGCTTGGGGTTCTGTGAAAGAGTGCTGAGTGCAGAGACCTCAGCTTCGGATGAGCTCTGAGTGGATGCTGGTGGGGCGCGGGGCTCTACAACTGGAGTCGAGCCAGCACGACCAGATTGTAGCTCACGACGGAAAGATGCACGTAGCGCTGAAAGTGGGTCCAACCTTTCCAGAGACAGCGACTCAAACCAAAGACGCGTTTGGCCGTGGAGATGCAGCCTTCAATACCGGCCCGAAAGCGTCGCAGTTGCTTGTACACCCAGCTGGAGCGGACCATGTTCTCGATGGTCAATCCGCACTTCTTCGCAAAAGCCACATCCTGCACGCCTTCCTCTTTCGCCCATTTCAGGTTGTTGAGAGAAGCAAAGCCTCCATCGAAACTCGCTTGGCGAGGATAACGACCGTACAATTGGCACTGACGCCGCAAAAGAGGCTCGACCTGTTGACTGTCGGCGGGATTCCCTTGCACCAGAAGCGCATCCAGGATCAGGGAAGATTTTCCGATCGTCACATAAAGTTTATGACCAAAGATACTCTCCCGCGCCCCTTTTTCAATAATGTCGGTGTGTTCTTCAAAGAGCGAGACCACTTTTTCCCACGCCGGTACCTTTTCACCCCCAAGCACCCGCCGTTGTGTCTGATCCATCACTCGTTCCAGCAGATCCAGGTAGTGAGCCAGTGCTTGGCTGATGGGATCGCTCCAAGCTTCGGCCGACTGGATCGCCTCTCGGGCGTAGCTGCGCGTCTTGCCAGCTACCTGGAGCAGATCCTGATAATGTTTTTTGCGTCTTTCGCCCCGGCTGTTTCGGATGTTCAGCCAGCGCCTTTTGGCCCGCCTCGAGTGATCGACAAAAGCGACCGACTGGCGCTGGCTCAGACGTCTCATAAGGCGGGTGAGGACCCGGATCGCATCGTACAGCAACTGGCTATCTGTAGGATAACGGATGTCACTTTCCACACTGGTTGCATCCACTCGGATCTTGCGCCCCTTTTCCAAACCTTCCTGATCGGCCCAACTCACCAACACCCGGTTGATCTTCTGCCAGGTGGAGTCTTCCATCTTGGAGATGTTCTCCTGAAGGACGCTCTTGGAGGGAGTGTACCCGTAGGGAAGGCGACAAAAGGTGCGGAAACTTTGCGAGTCGCTCAGATGAAAGGCAAGCTTTTCATAAGAAAACTGGTGCATCTGTTTGATCAGAGCACAGCGCAGCACCTGATCGGCTGTCAGACCTCCCGCACCGTTCCGGGCGCTGGCTTTGTCACACACATCCTGCAAAACTAGATCCGAGATCGAGGGATTCCCGTCCAGGATCTCGGAAATCACTCTCAGCTCTTTGGCGAGTTGATGATCGGGCCAAAGGGGAGAAAGGGGGAGTTGATTTTCACGGTTCTTCCGCATTTTTCAAGCACTCGGTTTTGCTTAAGTCTTTTGCTACGTGCTGCTTACAACAATTACAATAGCAAACGACTATGACAAAACCGAGGCTTGGAGATGCCCCTCTTCCTCTTTATTTCCAATGCTTTACAAGTCCACGGATGGGAACTAGCCTAACAAAGGGCGGCTCCAGCGAGATCAACAGGGTCGGGGTTGAAAAGCTGCACGAAACCTTCCATAATGGTTAATGTCTAGACTGTAAAGAGAGAGACGAAAGAGTTATGCTGAGTCTGACTGAAATTGCCGTCAACAAGGTGAAAGAGAACCTGTCCCAGCAGTCGGAGTCGTATCTTGGATTGCGAGTGGCGGTCGTCGCCGGAGGTTGCTCGGGCTTCCAATACACCATGAATTTTGAGCGTGGCTCTCGCGAAGATGACCAGGTCCTGGAAATCGAGGGTCTGAAGGTATTCCTCGATCCGCAAAGCTCGATGTACCTGGAGGGGACTGAAATCGACTACGTAGAAACGATGCAGGAGGCGGGATTTAAGTTCCGTAATCCCAATGTAACGGGAACCTGCGGCTGCGGCGAATCCTTCTCCGTCTAGTCTCGAGTGTTCTGTCCCAGAAATAACATACCATTTGTTACGGGCGAAACGGATTCTGATTCGAGGCGTGACGACGAGTCGATGCCGTGGCGTCGCCTCCTCCTCGCTTCGCGATCTCGGCTCAAAGTTCCCTCCGCAAATGACATGTTATTCCTGGGACAGGACACTGGCCCGCATTTCTCACACCACCTCTACTGCAACGCCGTCGCCTTCACCTGAGCGAAGTGAAGAAATGATCCGTCTGGACTGCGTTGTGCTGGGTCGGCCTCCTCGACGTACTGCATGAGTACGCCTAATGGCTTGTCTGAGTAGTCTATTTAACTGTTGCATTAAAGAGAAAAAGTTTGAGAGAGAGAATCCGACAACTGGCATTGAACGATTTGAAGAGACAAAGAGAGAACGAATTCTCACGCCAGACGATGCACGAAAGCTAGTAGCAGCGTGCAGACGTGCTAAAATCTCCGGTCTACGGATTCACGACTTGCGACATACCTTTGCTACATGGCTGGTAACCGAAGGGAAGGTAGATCTAGTCACAGTCAAGGAACTCGGGGGCTGGAAGAGCTTAGAGATGGTCGAACGATATGCAAATCCCTCTGAGGAGCACAAACGAAGAGCGATTGCATCGATCCATTTCACGACGTTATTCACTACACCTGAAAATCCGGAAGTCGTCGAATTACCGCAAGCTGTTGAAAAAAAAATAAGTCGGGACGTGGCGCAGTCTGGTAGCGCACCTGAATGGGGTTCAGGGGGTCGCGAGTTCGAATCTCGCCGTCCCGACCAGTCTTTTCAATAGGTTAGCCCGAACGCCCTTCTCTCTCTGGTGCTTCAGTGTGTGAATCTGTGTGTGAATTTCTGCTGGCTTCCTCGAAAACAACCATGGCTTGGCGCTCGGAATTGCCAATACTTTGCAGGTAAATTTCCGTTGTGCTTCGCTGCTCATGGCCGAGGATTCGCTGGATACTTCCAATGGGAACGCCAAGACTGTCCATCACCGATGCGCCAGAGTGCCGGAGAGCATGGAAATTGAAGTATCTGATGTCCGCCTTCTTACACAACCCCGGCATCAGCCTCTTCCGTCTTCCATAAGGCCCCTGACATATCTCACCCGTTTTTCGGCTTCGGTAGGTGTGCCAGAACACCCAAGGTATCCGCTTGTCTCTTTGGGCATATCGCCGTGAGAGAATCTTGTACAGACGTTCTGTCATGGGCACTTTCCGTGGCGTGAGATTTCCGCCCTTCTTTTTTCAGGTGTAACAGATCACATGCCGTTCATCCAGATTCACGTCCTCCCAAGTCATCCGGTTAACCTCACTCACACGAGCCATGGTCTCTCGAATGGTCCACAGATACTCCTGGGTATCTGGGTTCGCAGCGGCGATCACCTTAAGGGAGATTACACGATCGAGAGGGCTAGCAGCTCGTGGTGAAAGTCGCGTGGAGTCGCGCGCCAGGGATCTGCGGTTGCTGACAAGGCACGAGGAGGAGTCGATGCCTGGACATCGGCGATGACGAGTAACGCGATCCAGTGGCCGCAAACCACTGGCGCCCTTCGGGTTGCGAGCGCCGTGGGACTTTCACCACGGGCTGCTAGGGTCCTGTCGTTCTTACTGTTCTTGGCGAGGTAGTATTGAGAGATTGAGGGGCGTGCTGTTCTCAGGTGTGCTGGTCTTAACGCGGATAGCTTTGGGCTGAAGCGGCGGGAATTATATCCTTCGGCCATACCTTGTCGAGCAACAGACCTGACCTGGATGGCGCAAACTTTATTGATCGGGTTTAGAAGGATTCACTATCCAGAACCCGCTTCATCCTTGCCATTGCTCTGCGCCCTCGAAAGGAAAGTCGGTGCCCGGTTGGTAATTTGAGACTGTCCCGGGTTTAGTTGAAAGTTGAGAGGCGGTTCGTCCGACCGACTCGTTAGAATCGGGTTGGTCAACAACCTTTTAAGGAGGAACCGCCATGAAAAAATCATATCGAATTGTCACCCGGAAGAACAGTCAGGGGCTGGCTGATTATCTGGCTCAGAACGGGCAACTGTTGCTCCCGATGGTGGAGCTGATCGAAGCCTCCCGGATGGCCATTGACGAGTTGATCGACATCCTGGGGCGAGCGAGCATGGAAGCGGTCTTGCAGCTTTCTGCCCGAAGTGTCGCCGGCGAAAAGCAACAAGGGCGCCCAGGCAAGCAGATCGTTTGGTACGGCACTCAGCCAGGGCGAGTCAGACTTTCGGAGCGGCAAGTGCGGGTTCGAAAGCCACGGCTGCGCAAGAAAGGCCAAGGTCGAGGCGGGGAGGTGGAGATCCCCGCCTATGAGGCGATCAACCGTAACGGGGAGCTGGGCAGCCGCATGCTGGAGATCTTGATGTGCAACGTTTCCACGCGCCACTACAGCCGCGTGATCCCCCAGATGGCCGACACGGTGGGAGTCAGCAAATCGTCCGTGAGCCGTCAGTTCATTGAGCAGAGCGGCCAGCAGCTGGAGCAGCTGGCCGAGCGACACTTTGATGACGTTGAGTTTCTGATCATCTACATCGACGGCCTGGTCTTTGGCGAGCACCACGTGATCTGTGCCGCCGGCGTGGACTCGGAGGGCCAAAAGCACGTGCTGGGGCTGCGGGAAGGGGCCAGTGAAAACGCCGCCACCGCTACCTCCTTGCTGGAAGACCTGGTGGAGCGAGGCCTGGATTCCGGGCGACGCTATCTGTTTGTGATTGACGGCTCCAGGGCCCTGCGATGTGCCATTGACAAGGTCTTTGGCAAGGGCAGTCCGGTGCAGAGATGTCGTCGTCATAAGATTCGCAACGTGTGCGATCGATTGCCGGACGATCTGGCCGAGCAAGTCAAGTCAGTGATGCAGGCTGCTTATCGGCTGCCCTGGGAAGAAGGGAGGGTTCGGCTCAGAAAGCAGGCGGAGTGGCTCGAAGGGCTGCATCCCGATGCGGCAGCTAGCCTGCGAGAAGGTCTGGAAGAGACCTTCACCATCAATCGACTCGAGTTGTCTTCCTCCCTGCGCTTGTGTCTGGCCAGCACCAACCTGATTGAAAGCCCTCACTCTGGCGTGAGGATGCGGACCCGCCGAGTGAGCCGCTGGAAAGATAGCCAGATGGTGCTGCGCTGGGCCGCCTCAGCCTTCCTGGAGACGGAGAAGAACTTCCGGCGCATCCAGGGCTACCAGGACCTCTGGATGCTGAAAGCCAAACTCAGAGACGAGGTTTCTATGGACGCCAAACGAAAGGTGGCTTAAGATCGTGCTCAACCTGAACCGCCCTTCACTTTCAACTGAGTTTGGGGCAGCCTCGGTAATTTGGAACAGGTTGCCAGTCGTGCTTCGCACCTCGATCTTCTCCGCGGAGGAGCCAGTGCCATTCTCTTGGCGGGTCGGTCACGGTGACATGGGCGGGTATGTAATTGATTGAAGTGCCAAAGCGCGGGCGATCTGAGGTGTTTGCTTTGCTTCCGTGAATTGCCTGCAGGTGATGAATGCTGATGTCTCCAGCACTGAGCACGAATTTCACGGCACTCTTCTTCTTCTTCTTCTGAAAGCTTGAGGACTTTCGCGCCATCGAAGAATGCATGATCTCTGCCAGGCTCAATGTGATGCTCGCGGAGTTCCAGGTGGCTGCGCGGGATGACTTCCATGCAGCCTTTCTCCTCATCGCTGTCGGTGACCGCGAGCCAGAGGGTCACCACCGCGGGAGGATCGAGGGGCCAATACTTAATGTCCTGATGCCATAAGACCTTCAGGCCCTCACGGGGCGGTTTGTACCAGTGACCGATCCCGAAGAATCCGATGTCCTCTCCGATGAAAGCTTCAGCGATGTCTAAGAGACGGGGATCGGAAACGAGACGGGCGATGAAGACGTCCCGCACCCGAAAATGCTCCACCGATTCGACTTCCTGCTGAGAGAGAGCCCATTGATGATGAGCCGCCACTTCAGCAATCAGTCGAGAGTCGAGGACTTCTCGAAAGATCGTGTAGCCCTCTTCTTTGTACTGTTCGACATTCCTCATATCAACTTCGGAAGGACCTTTTTCCGGTCTCCCCAGTGAATGACCACAACTTATCAGACCGCCAACCTTGCCTCAAGTGGTCTTTGGTCCTCTGTCCATCAAAAGCGCCTCTGATTCTAGGACTCCTCATCTTTGTGTACTTGCACCTCTACCTAGCCCACCTCTGGGAGTTAGTGTCTGAGCTGCCGTCGTACTTTCCAGACGGGTTGCCGCTTCGCCGAAAAATTTACCCGTGGATGCTGAACCTAGTGGTAGAGGAGTGACAAGGGGGAGAGAAGGCGTTAGGGAAGTGGAGACAGGAAAGGCTACAGGAGCGTCGAGACAATCGCTGGAGAAAAGGGTGGGAGTATGTCGTAACTGGACCGTTGTTGATTGTCAAGCGCGTTTGGAAGTGGATCAAGGGGTTTGGGATTAGGCGCAATCGGGCATGGATTGCGATGTTTCTTGGATGGGGTTTCTTACCTTTGACCATAGGTGCTACCGCGTATCGCTTTCTTGTCAGAGGCGACGCGTCTCTCAGCTACGTTCTGCTCGGGGTATTGACCGTTTCGATAGCATTTACTTTTGGGTTCTACCAGAGCGCTCGCGCCACAGTAAGAAGTGAGGGGGTTGGATGGCGATGGCTTTCTGTGGTGGGTTTCCCTATATTGCTGTTTCTGTGCGTGGGGACCTACGCTACGCAGATGGGCTTGCAAGGCAAACTGCCAGGCGCATCTGCTGACATTCAACTTCGTCAAGCCGATCTGAGTAAGGCGGATCTAAGCAGGCTACGGCTCCAGAAGGCGAATCTATATCGAGCCAGCTTGAGCGAAGCGATCCTGGCTGAGGCGAATCTGAGTGGGGCGGACCTGAGTGGAGTGAAAGGGCTTACGCAAGAACAGATCGCGTTGGCGATCATAGATGAAGAGACCAAACTCCCTGATGAATGGAAAAAGCGATAGCAAACACCCGACATTCGTCAATTTGTCGGGTAAAGTGTTAGCGATCACGAGGATCTGAACTTTTCTGAACACACGCCGGGTGGCGAACCTCGATCAACGGGTTTTTCCATGGGGTGCCCCTCCTTGGGCTTGTGATGGGCGCGTGGTTTGCGTTCGAGATACTGAGCGTAACCGTGGGGGAGCGGATACTGAAGCAACTCTTCGACAATGGGGAGGAAGTAGTAAAGGGAGCGAATGGGAGAAAGTCGAGGAAGCGCTGGGTCTCGGAAAAGACGGCGGCTGGTCGCCACCAGGAAGGCATCCTGGACGGTGGCCAGGGGGATAGCGCGGTCATAGAAGTGAGCGGCGAGTCGCCGATCCGGCGGGCGTGCTCGAGTGGGCGTATGGGGAAGTTCGAGATAATCCGCCAGGAGGGTCTGGATATGAGCGCGACGCTGGACGGGAGTGCTCATCTTGTTTTCTTGCGACGGGCGGCCGCTTCCTGCTCGCTTTCCCGCACGCGGTAGCTTTGCCCCTCCATCACAGTGACGTCAGCATGGTGGGTGAGACGGTCCAGAAGCGCAATCAAGCAGCCGGATTGGGGAAAGACGCTATTCCACTCCTTAAAGGCTTTGTTGGAGGTCAGCACGAGCGACCGGCACTCATAGCGCCGGTTGACGATTTCATGGAGCAGGTCGGCGGCCTCACTGTCGTAGGTGAGACAGCCGACTTCATCGAGGTAGAGCACCTGCGCGCGCGCGTATTTTTTCAGCTTGCGGCGCTGCAGTTCCGGCGCCTCCGATTGCAGGTCGTCGAGAATCTCCGAGGCGGTTCGAAAGAGCACAGAGTAGCCGGCCAGGACGGACTGGTAAGCCAGATTCTTGATGATCATGGTTTTTCCCAGGCCGTTGGTACCCAGTAAGACGAGGTTGCGGCCTTCCTGGATAAAGTTCCAGGGTAAAGGCGCGCTCAATGACTTCCCGGTCGATCCGGGTCGGCCAGTTCCAGTCAAAGTCATCCATCGGCCTGAAGCGGCCGATCTTGGCCAGGCGCAGACGCCGCTTGAGACTGCGTTGGGCTCGCTCCTCATGCTCCCGACGAGCCAGTTCCTCCAAGATCTGACGGGGGGACCAGCGCCCCTTGGTGGCGCGGGCCAGAAAATCCTCCAGCTCACCGGCGAGCGTCACCAGACCGGTCTTGTGCAAAAGCTGCATCAGATCAGGATTCGTCGTCATCGGAAGCCAGTTCGTCATAGGTCTCCGGGTTATGGGATTGGACATAGAGGTCCTCCAGTTCGGGACGCTGGCGCAACTCAATGGGTAGAGGCGCCTTTCGCCCCTGAGCGCGCTGGCGCCGGCCCAGCAGAAAGGCCACCGAGGCGGCGCGGGGGGTGCCCCGTTGCAGGGCTTCACGCACCGCCGCCTGCAGCTCTTCGGCCCCATAGAGATCCAAGAGTTCCACCAGCTTGGCCGTCTGGCGGCCGGTGGGCTCTCCGCGCTGAAAGGCCTCGTCCAGCAAGGTTTCCGTTTCCGGAACGGCGGCCAGCAGTCGGCCACTGGGGGTGGCCCCCAGCGCCTGGCGTTTTTCCGCCAGCAGCGCTTCCTGGTGAGCCGGATCGGTGCGGACGTCGTGGCGGTCATAGGAGCGGAGATGGCGGGCGATCTCGGTGCTTCCGTCCAAAATGCGCACCGTCTGCTCGGAGGCCACCAGTGTCAGGGGCCGGCCCACGGCCGAAGGCGGGATCGAATAGTCGTTTAAATCAAAACGGATGTAGATGGTTTTGCGGGAGCGGACCGGCAGAACCAGATCGGTTTCCAGGCGATGAGCCGGCAAGGGAAGAAGGAAGGCTTTTTCTTCTTCCCACACTTCCTCGACGGTGCGCCCATCGCCGCCGGGCCAGGGCCGACGATGCGCTACCTGGTCGCGCCAGAGGAGCGCTTGACGGTTGAAGTCTGAGAGCGTGCTAAAGGGACGGGCGGCGAAGAAGGAATGGCGCACATAGGAGATGGCTCTTTCGACGCGCCCTTTCTCGGAAGCCCGGTAGGGGTGGCAGGGGCGTGGCGCAAAGTGATAATGGGCGGCCAGCTCCAACAGGCGCGGATGAAAGTGAACAGCCTCGCCCCGACGTTCCAACACGACGCTTTTGGTGTTGTCGTACAGGATGGTGCGTGGACAACCGATGTCTTCGAAGGCGTGGATGTGAGCGCGCAGGAAGTTTTCCATTTGCTGGTCAAAACAAAACTCCAGAAACAGCGCCCGCGAATAGGAGGGGGTGAACACAAAGCAGGACAGGATGCGCTCGGCACGGCCCACCCGGACTTTACCGAAGTGCGCCCAGTCGGCTTGACCCGCCTCCCCCGGGAAGGTCCGCAGACGCAGGAAGGCCTCCCGAGGGGTGGGGCGCAGCGTGGCCACCACGCGCCGCAACTGCACGACCGAGCCCGTGTAGCCCCGGGCGCGCAGCATCTCGAACAGACGCGTGACACGAAGCCGAGGGTAGCGCTCCAGGGTCTCTCGGATAAAGGGAAGGTAGGGATCGGTCAGACGGGGCCGTTCCATCTTCTGGCGATTGAAGCGATCGGTCTGGAGAGCCTGGCGCACGGTCTCCCAGTGAAGCCCCAAGTGATCAGCAATGGTCCCGATCTTCCAATGTTCGGCATGGAAAAGATGGCGGATTCGGGCGAGCAGTTCTCGATCGATCATGCTTCACCCTCCTTCCCGAAACAGATGGATCCAGTGGCCGGACCGACCACACACGACACAGCGAACCCGAAAACGGCGGGGACGCTCCCCATGGGATGGGACATGGCGCTCCTTTCGAGGCTCCCCCTCCTTTCCCGGCAGGGAGAACTGGAGGGAGGCTACGGCAGCCATGCTGACGAAGATGCGATCCTCGCGTCTACCTTGATCCGTCACGCGCTCCGGCCGCCGCCGATACGCGCGCTGACGGTCTCGATGATCCAGTCGCCCCCCGGGGGACTGTTGATGCCGCCGATTGGCTTCCCGGCACTGCTGGCGGCGCGCTTGTTGCCGACAGCGCACACTGCAATAGCGATGGCCTCGGCCGCAACGGCGACAGATCCAAAACAGTGCACCGCAGCCTGCAGCGCGGCACGAGCGGAGGCGGAAAACAACCAGCGGATCGGCCATAGTCCAGTCCCGGCGGAACTGGACAACAGCCCAGGATCATGACAGGCTACAATGAAGTCTGCGGTGGTTCTCCACTTGTAACGGGGTTGCCACAACCGGACCTCGATTCTCGGTCAAAGGGTCGAGGTCCTTTCCACCTTTGGCCCCCAGACACTACACCAACTGTTCAGGAAAAATGGCCCCGCGCTTTTCAAGCGCGGATGATGAAACGCGCACCTGCGGTGCGGATGATGTTGAGTTAACTACCGGCGGGTGTCCAAAAAACTACGGTTCTCAGTGAGCATTAACAGGTGGGAAGGTAGCCTTCGTTCCCACGAGCTCCACCGTCGCGGAAGAGGTGTCTAATCCGGTGGTCGTTCCGGTAGATCTCAGTCTGGCCTCACCGACGTTCGGCTCATCATCAAAAACCTCGACCACATAGGTTCCCCCACCCAGTGTGTTACCGCCGGCGAAGGCATCGCTGGGATCCGCAAGATCCGACGGCCAGTCATTGTCCTCGGCTATTTTCTCAATTGCTCTCTGAAGCCCGGCTTCGGCCAGGTAGAAAGCTTCGGTGCCGGAGTGCAGGTTGGCACCCATTTCCACTTCAAGATCGGTCATCTTTAAGGCGGTCAGTCCGAGAGCAGTCATCAGTGCCAGTAAGACCAGAGTGGTGATCAACACGAATCCCTGATCTTTACAGCAAGTGGTAGAAGGACCGACCGTGCGCGGTTGCTCTTCCGATTGCATCATGGATTCCCCCCCCCCCCCCCCCCCATGGCTCGGCCGTTCCAGCTGTCCTGAAGGGCCAGATTCCGAAGCAGAGCGACGCCCGAAATCGTCCAGGTGCGGTGGCTGCCATTACTCGAATAATCGGGATCGGGCTCCGGAGTTCTGGTAGTCAAGGACACATCAATTCTTCGAAATCGGTGCTGCGTCCAAGGTCCGAGTCGCCGTCACCATTGATATCCGAAGTGAAGGCGAAAGAGCTGGAGTTGGCCGTAGTAATCGCCGCACCCGAGCTGTCGGTTGGATCGTAGCACGCCATTCGAATCTCCCGTAGCATGATGGCCATTCCGAGTTGACCATTCTGCTGCATCTCCGCCACCTGCTCATGAAGGGAATAGATTTCCAGCTGACTTGTAAAGAACTGGCTAAAGGCAATGAACACGATGACCCCGATCGCCAGGGCGATCATGATCTCTATTAGAGCGAACCCCTCATTTTGACAGCAAGTTTTTCTGCGGGCGCCAAACGCCATTGAAACACCTCAAACGGCCAAACCGTCTCTACCTCTAGGAGTCAAACATTACCCCGTACCTTCTCTGACCAGGATCGTATTCAGGAGGACATCCCTGGCGCTTCCATCGGGGCCGATCCAGGAGACGGTGACGGTGATCGTCCTCATGTTTGCTTCAGGATTGGAGGTGCTGATGGAGACCGTCCTGCGAAACTGAGGATTTCCTGTTATGGTCCCGTAGTCCTGATCGGGATAGTTGGCCGCAATGGCATTGGTGTAGCCTGCCGCCACGATCCGCTCCAGCTGTTCCTGTCCCAAGGCGGTTGCGATCGATAGTTTCTTGCTGACGTCGATACTGCTCACCATCATCAGCATCATCCCAGCCACTCCCAGCAGTCCGATCAGTCCGACCACCATCGCGACAACGACTTCGAGAATGGAAAAACCCTTACTCCTGTCCTTTGCCTGCAAACCGCAACTCATCTCCATCGTCCTCTCAATCAATCTTGACTCGCCCTCCGGCCAATACCGTCACGGTCGTGACCACACCTTCCGAATTTTGCAGAGTGACCGTTGCTCCACCGGGTGCGCCTCCCATGGACTCAAATACAGGATTTCCCGCACTGACCAAGTCAATTCCAGAAGGCACGTCTCGGACCACTCCTGCGCTTTGCCAGACACCTGAGACGTCCTCTTCCAGCTGGTAGGTTTCGTTATTCGTATCAAAAGTAATGCGAAACCGGGTATTCTTTGCAATGGCCCTCATACGTGCCAGTTGCAGTTCCGATGCGACTTCTCTGGCCGCGCTGTGAACGCGAAACGCCGACAGAAATCTATCCGAATCGGGAAGTGAAATCATCACCGCAATGCTGATCAAAAGCGCGGCAATCAAGAATTCAATTCCACTAAAACCTGCCTTCTCAAGCATCCTTCCCTGTGACTGAGCGGTTGAGCACCGGCCGGCTCGCCCCTGCCCCATGCTCACCTTTGCGGCTCGCTGGGAGTTGATCGAAATCTGACACCTCTGTAAGGGCTTCATTTCAGAATGAATACAAGCAACACTTGTGCCAGCTTTGTGTCTGGCCGGGAACATTCTGGTAAATGTTGACCATAATGGATTTAGCACCTGCCAGGCAGGAATGGGTCGGGCCACTCAGGAGAGAGATCTCGACCTACTCCGCTAGGACGAGTAACAAAAAATGTCAGTCGGGCCAGGAGTAGTGTTTCCAGAGTGAAGAGCACAACCAGATTCGTGTATTTTCTACAACAGATGGATTTTCGGATGAGGATGAAAAACGGCGGGCCCTTGACACGAGTGTCTTCGCTACGACACCTTATGCATCATCCGGGTTGGCCGACACGAAACCGAGCAGAATGTGCTTTTGCATCCATGAGAACCCATATCAGGTACAGGCCCTGGCGGCACACAGAAAACCCGAAGAGGATTCTGGCGATTCGTCTTCAGGCTATGGGAGACATGGTCATCACACTCCCCTATCTTGAGAGCCTGAAGTCCAGGCTTCCTCAGGCGGACCTTGATTTCTTGACGAGAAGGGAAGTGGATGACATTCCCAGAAACCTTGATTTGTTTGGTCATGTCTTTTCAATCGGCGGGGAACGCAATTTCAAGAAGCAAGTTCTCAGCACAGTTTCTCTCTTACCGCAGCTTTGGGTACGGCATTACGACGTGGTCATCGATCTGCAGGATAATCCAATCAGTCAGTGGGTTCGAAAGCTGCTTCGTCCCCGGTCCTGGAGCAGTTTGATCGTTTCTCCCCCATCCCTGCAGGGGAACGGACGCGATTGACGATAGAGGCTCTGGAACTGGGCCCGGTGAGCTGTTCCCGAAAACCAAAACTAAGAGATCCCTCTCTGGGGCGAGATCTTCTCAGGACCAGAGGTTGGAAGCCAGAGGCTGACCTCATGATTTTAAATCCCGCCGGGTGCTTTCCCACCAAGAACTGGCCCTTAGGTCACTATGTTGATTTTGCAAGGCTCTGGCTGAGGGAATGTACAAGAGAGACCCAGTTCCTGGTGCTAGGCGTTGAGTCCATTCTCGATCGGGCTCAGTTCCTCAAGGAGCGCCTGGGCAACCGTTTGATCAATTTGGCCGGCCAGACAACCCCGGCCGAGGCATTCGGGATTCTTCAACAGCGAGGCTCATGGTCTCAGAAGATTCCGGACTCATGCATATGGGATGGGTTTCTGGAATACCGACTCTGGCCTTGTTCGGTGCCAGTCGAAGCAGCTGGTCGGCACCACTAGGAGATCATTCCCTGTGTCTGAGCTCTGCAGACCTGCCCTGTGGTGAATGTATGGAGGAAATCTGCCAGTTTGGTGATGTTCACTGTTTAACCCGCTACACACCGCAAATCGTGTTTGACAGTGCGCGAGCTCTATTAAAAAAGTGGACAGCCAAGCGGCAGCGAGCCGACCAGGACAGCAGGCCGGCTGATGTTCCTAACCTGCATTTCTCATCACCGCTCGTGACGAGCGGTGATGAGAAATGCAGGCTAAGGCTCACTCAGTGTGTCATGAGACTGTCCCGGGTTTAGTTGAAAGTTGAGAGGCGGTTCGTCCGACCGACTCGTTAGAATCGGGTTGGTCAACAACCTTTTAAGGAGGAACCGCCATGAAGAAATCATATCGAATTGTCACCCGGAAGAACAGTCAGGGGCTGGCTGATTATCTGGCCCAGAACGGGCAACTGTTGCTCCCGATGGTGGAGCTGATCGAAGCCTCCCGGATGGCCATTGACGAGTTGATCGACATCCTGGGGCGAGCGAGCATGGAAGCGGTCTTGCAGCTTTCTGCCCGAAGTGTCGCCGGCGAAAAGCAACAAGGGCGCCCAGGCAAGCAGATTGTTTGGTACGGCACTCAGCCAGGGCGAGTCAGACTTTCGGAGCGGCAAGTGCGGGTTCGAAAGCCACGGCTGCGCAAGAAAGGCCAAGGTCGAGGCGGGGAGGTGGAGATCCCCGCCTATGAGGCGATCAACCGTAACGGGGAGCTGGGCAGCCGCATGCTGGAGATCTTGATGTGCAACGTTTCCACGTGCCACTACAGCCGCGTGATCCCCCAGATGGCCGACACGGTGGGAGTCAGCAAATCGTCCGTGAGCCGTCAGTTCATTGAGCAGAGCGGCCAGCAGCTGGAGCAGCTGGCCGAGCGACACTTTGATGACGTTGAGTTTCTGATCATCTACATCGACGGCCTGGTCTTTGGCGAGCACCACGTGATCTGTGCCGCCGGCGTGGACTCGGAGGGCCAAAAGCACGTGCTGGGGCTGCGGGAAGGGGCCAGTGAAAACGCCGCCACCGCTACCTCCTTGCTGGAAGACCTGGTGGAGCGAGGCCTGGATTCCGGGCGACGCTATCTGTTTGTGATTGACGGCTCCAGGGCCCTGCGATGTGCCATTGGCAAGGTCTTTGGCAAGGGCAGTCCGGTGCAGAGATGTCGTCGTCATAAGATTCGCAACGTGTGCGATCGATTGCCGGACGATCTGGCCGAGCAAGTCAAGTCAGTGATGCAGGCTGCTTATCGGCTGCCCTGGGAAGAAGGGAGGGTTCGGCTCAGAAAGCAGGCGGAGTGGCTCGAAGGGCTGCATCCCGATGCGGCAGCTAGCCTGCGAGAAGGTCTGGAAGAGACCTTCACCATCAATCGACTCGAGTTGTCTTCCTCCCTGCGCTTGTGTCTGGCCAGCACCAACCTGATTGAAAGCCCTCACTCTGGCGTGAGGATGCGGACCCGCCGAGTGAGCCGCTGGAAAGATAGCCAGATGGTGCTGCGCTGGGCCGCCTCAGCCTTCCTGGAGACGGAGAAGAACTTCCGGCGCATCCAGGGCTACCAGGACCTCTGGATGCTGAAAGCCAAACTCAGAGACGAGGTTTCTATGGACGCCAAACGAAAGGTGGCTTAAGATCGTGCTCAACCTGAACCGCCCTTCACTTTCAACTGAGTTTGGGGCAGCCTCTGTGTCATCGCATAGATGATGTAGTTGATCCCCAGCTGGAACGCCAGCTTGGCATATTGGCGCGGGTAAGACTCCAAGTCCGCTCATTCCCACGCGTCCCCCAGGTCCACGTTGTGGTTGATCATGACGAGGAGTTTCCCCTTTTCGTCTTGGATTCCCATATGATGGGGCCTGTAGCCTCCCTTTTCCCAGGTCCTGCCGCTGAAAAGATACTGAACCCCCGGGATCTGAACCAGCTCTTCAATATCGTAATAACAATGGAAGATAGGATGAGAGGTGGGGAGGTCAAATACCTCGTATTCCGGAAGGACCTTCTTGATCTGGTGGTAAAAATTCTGCCATTCGTAAGGCCCGTGGAAGTCATCCACAACCAGAAAACCGCCTCGAAGCAGGTATTCCCGAAGCTGTACCACTTCTTTCTGAGAGAGGCGCATGTAGCCTACCTCAACGGCATACAGGAAAGGATAGTGGAAAAGCTCGGGGTCGGTAATCTCCAGGGCTCTGTGCCGCGAATCGATGAAACCGAAGTCGCTGAGCTCCCGTAGGCCGTACAAAAATTGCAGATCTGCCTTTGGATAGTCGGTAGCCCAACCTGCCCAACCTGCCCCGGAATAGATCAGGCGCAAGAATGTGAACTCGGGCAGACTCTTCTTCCGGTCCCCACCGTCGCTGTAGCCACCGGCCACCAGGGCAAGCAGAAGAAGAAGCAAAAGAGTCTTTTTAGCTATTTTTCCTGGGGATCATGATCTTTTTGCCTGAAGAGGTCAGTCTTTTTATTGCTAACAATGTTCTTTTCGCTCGCCTCACTTCACCACTTTCAACCTCTCATAACCGTAGCGGAAGAACTGCGCCTTTCCTCAAGAAAGGGCCCGGAGCAGGCGCTGAGCCAAGCTTGGCGCCTGCTCTTCATGCTTGAGATAGACAAAGACTTCTCGTTTCTGCAATCTGATCCAACGAACCCAATCCTGAAGTTCCTCTTCTGTGTATCCCGATTTCCTCAGACGCAGATAGACAAAAGGCGCCGTCACCTCCCGCAGCGCCGGCCGCTCATCAGCTTCGACTACCACCAGAGAAGCCCCGTGTTCTTCAAGCAGTCCAAGCGTCTCCCGGGTGACCCAGGACTCGTGGCGAAATTCCACGGCCAGGCGGGCCGCTTCAGAGTACTTCTCAAGGAAACTGCGCAGCAGCGCCAAATCCTTTCGAAAATAGGGAGGCAACTGAACGAGGATTGTGCCCAGCTTATCACCCAAGGCGGCGGCACCCGTCAAAAACCAAGTCATCCCTTCTTCAACCTCCTTGAGGCGCTTTTCATGAGTGATCTTCCGGTTGAGCTTCAGCGCAAACCGGAAATTGTCAGGAACCTGTTCGGACCAAGCTCTCACCGTCGTTTCCCGAGGGGAACGATAAAAGGTATTGTTGATCTCAGTGGTCGTAAAATACCTGGCGTAGTAATTGAGATACCCTTTTGCAGAAAGCTTCTCCGGGTAAAAGATCCCTTTCCACTCGGGATAGGAAAAACCGGAAGTGCCCACATAGATCATGTGACTACAGTTTGAAACACATCGTCGGAGTTGTCTAGGATGCCGGATCTCGCCCTTCTCCAACTTCCATCAGGAAACATGCGCCCTGATGGGAACCTTTTTTTCGCGGCGCCAAGGCCGCTCCTACCTTGTGGAATACAGGAAGGTAGGAGCCGCCTCAGAGCGGCGAATGCAAAGGGCGTTTATGGTTCGCGGCACCAAGGCCGCTACTCTTCTGGAATGTGGTCAGAAGGCCAGAAGGTCAACAGGTCAGCTATGTTATTCTTCTCTTTGGAGGAAGCATGACTTCTCTAGAAGCAACACGCTACGTCAATATTAAAGTTGAAAACAAACCGGGTGTGCTGGCCCACATTACACGGGAGCTCAAGTGGAAGAGTATTAGTCTGCGCGGTCTCTTGGGATTGGCCACAGGTACAAATGAGGCTCACCTTTTTTGCGTCTCGAATGATCTTGAGGAGTTGAAAGAGTTTCTGCGCAACAAGGATTACTCTTTTCAGGAAGGTCGGGCCATCTACGCTTATGGGCCTGATGAAACGGGTGCCCTGGTCGATATGCTGGAGCAGTTGGCTCGATCCGGTGTTAACATCCACGCTATTGAAACGGTTGCCGCCGGCAACCAATTTGCCTCCTACCTATGGTTTGAAAAAGAAGAGGAGGCAGTGAAGGCATTTCACACTCTGGGGATTGCTCCCTAGCGAGGAGGAACGGTGCGGGCCCAGGCTAGGAAGACTGAGCCCGCGACGGGACTACTTTCTCTTTCTTGCCTTCTTCTTCGGGGCAACCTTCTTCTTCGGGGCAGCCTTCTTCTTCATCTTCATCGTAGGCTTCTTCTTGGCGGGCTTCTTCTTGGCCGTCGTCTTCTTCTTGGCCGTCGTCTTCTTCTTGGCCGTCGTCTTCTTGGTCGTAGCCTTCTTGGTCGGCATATTTTCTCCTTTCTTAAAAATAATATCCGCTTAATTGTATATCTAACTGGTATGACGATTTTTTGCAGTTTGGATCAATCTGGGAAAGGAAGTTACTTTTGTAGTCAAGTGTGCTAAAAAGTATGAAGATTCGAATTCGAAGGAGCGATGGCCATGATCAGAAGAGGATTCATCTATCTGCTTCCCTTTTTGAGCTTGGTGATTTCTCACTGCTCAACTGAACCAGCTTCTTCCGTGGCACCCACGACTTCTCAAGAAGAAGCCCTGGAACCGGAAGAAGGAGAGGGAGATCTGGTTGCCCTTATTGCTACGGAGAGGGGAGATATCGCGGTGCGCTTGCTTCCTGAAATCGCGCCCAAATCGGTAGCACAGTTCAGAAAACTTGCTGACTTGGGCTTCTATGGCCGTACCACATTCCACTTTGTGAGCTCAGGTTTTATTCTGGGAGGCGATCCCTTCTCAAGAGACAACGATCCATTCAATGATGGGCTTGGCAATGCGAGGGAGTGGGTTGAAGCTGAGTTCGACAAAAGCTATAAGGTGGATCGGGGGGCTGTCGGTATGATGCGCAAAGAGTCCGATCCGAACACAGCAAGCTGCCAATTTTTTATTGTCCTAAAACGCAAAGCCGAGTGGGACGGAAAATACAACATCTTCGGAGAGGTAATCGAGGGGTTGGAGGTGGCAGACAAAATTTCCAAAGCGCCTCGCTCGAAGAATCCGAAGCTCGCGAACCAGCCCGCAGGCAAACAAATTATCCGAGGGGTCCGCATCGAACGGAGAAAGCTGGACGTCGAGAGGGCCGACTGATCGCACCGAATCGGAAGGTAGTCCCCTCCTCCGGAGAGGTGCCGCGAATCGGCGGAGTGGGTTCGCCAAAGCAGATACCGAGCCCACAAGTTCCAGATCTGTCCGTGCTATAACCCCGAAGAATGATCTCTCATAGAGGTTTCGGTACGTGTTTTATTTCGACCCACTTTACTTCATCATCATAGCACCGGGCTTGCTGCTGTCCCTATGGGCGAGCTGGAAAACGAAGTCCAACTTTACTCGATATTCCCGAGTTCCTTCGGCCCGCGGGCTTTCTGGTGCCCAGGCAGCCCGGCAACTGCTGGATGGTGCCGGGATTGGGGACGTTAAGATTGTCACCAACAGGGGTCTACTCTCGGATCACTACAATCTGCTCACCAAAACTTTGGCATTGTCGAAAGACGTCCACGAATCTTCTTCTGTGGCAGCGATTGGTGTGGCCTGCCATGAGGCAGGGCACGCGATTCAGCATGCTCAAAATTATGGCCCGCTCTGGCTCCGGTCTACGCTGGTGCCCACAGCCAAATTCGGCTCATCCATTGGCTATCTGGTAATGTTATTGGGCCTGTTTCTCAGCTCCGTGAATATGGTCTTGGTGGGTGCTCTACTCTTTTCCGCAGTGCTCCTATTCCAGATCGTAACCCTACCGGTCGAGTTCGACGCATCGGCTCGGGCCAAGCGCCTAGCGTTCGAACACGGCATTGTCAGCAGCCGGGAACAAGAGGGGATGAACAAGGTGCTCAACGCTGCGGCTCTGACCTATGTAGCGGCTGTGATTTCTACGCTGTTGACCCTACTCTACTTTCTGCTTCGGTCCGGAATTCTGGGAGGCAGAAGAGACTGAGATCACTGACCACTGCCACCACCACTGTTGGAGAACATGTAGTGGTAGTTCGGAAAAGGTTCACAGGCTATCGAAGGTGTACATCATGCCCAGGGTGATCTGCCAGTTATGGAAAGAACCTTGGGGCCAAAATCCCGCTCCTGAGTTTCCCTGGGGCGCCACGGAAGGAAGCCCGTAATCGGGAATGCTGGTGACGTGATCCCGGAAGCCTCCACGAATCCCCCAATTTTTTCCCATCATCACCTTGACGCCGGCCCCATAACTGAAGGCAAACTTCCATCGACCTTTCAGGTCTACCCCCTCCGCCAAGGCCTGCGCAGAATCGCTGGAAACCTGGTAAAACGAACTCCCCACACCCACAGAAAAGAAGGGTCGGACTCGCTCTTGGCGCTGGCGGGGGTAAAACAGGACGCTGTAAGCGAGCTTGTGGACTCTCTGTTTCACTCGCATCTGAGGAAGAGTCGGTTTCAAATTTCGAAAAACGAAAGGATGACTGGCGAAACCGTATTCGAACTCTGCTCCGAGGTGCTCCCAGCGATTCTCCGTGATGCGTACACCTGCCACATAGCGGTTGTCGGGATCCAGAACCACGGTTTGTGTGCCTCCTCCCTCAATCGGAGTGACAAAGTTACCCTTGGAAAGATGACTGAAACCCACGAAGCCGCCAAACTCCCAGTGGTTCTTGTAGAAAGGAAGCCGAATCTGGGCACAGACCGGGATCAGGGAAAGCCAAAGAACCGAAATCCCACCGAGCAGAACCTTCTTCATCAGCGGCCTTACTATACCATTTCAATATAGCTATTTTGATGCAGCTTCCCGACAAAAGTCGAAAAATCTGACAACGAATCGGAAGGTAGTCCCCTCGGTCGCGCGCCTTGCATCCGGGCCCACGGCGTTCGCAACGCGACCCGCGGGCGGGACTTTTACCACGGGCTGCTAGCGGTGGAAGGACTCCTTGGGGGGTCGTCTCCGGCGGCGATCGTGGCGCTTCACGAAGTCTTCGAACCCTTGCAACTGCTCAGCTCTCAGGATTGCTCGATTTTCCTGAAGAGTGGACCGTCGGACCCGTCTGTAGAGCCTCCTCGTCTCTTTGTTCGCCGACTGGTAGCGTTCTCGGCTTCGCTCCAGGATCTCCTGCAGCTCGTCTTGCTGGGCGGGGTCAAGGTCAAGCCGTTTCGAAAAACGCTCCACTACCTTCTGGGGTGAGGGCCGACGGTGCATGAAAGGCAGAAAGGAATAGCCGCTGCGCCCAAGTGAGTGATGAATGAAGAGGTGCGTCAGGGCGGCTCCGAAGAGCCCTCCCATCAAGAAGACGAAAGCGACCCAGAGAATAGCCTTGTTACGGCTCGTCAACTGTGGTTTCCTCCAGTGGCTCCTTCAATGAATCGACTACATTCTCCAGTGAAAGAGACACCTCTGGGGGTGACTCAAAAAGAGCTTCAGATTGCACATCGAGCTGCGTCTCCCGCTCCAAACGGAACAGAAGGATGACCGTGAGCACCATCAGGGTCATGAAAACCACAGCCACTCCACGCGCCACGCGCTCCAGCAGAAAAAGAAAGGATGGTCTTTCGCTTCGAGCCAAATGAGCCACCCGGGCGGAAAAGAAGGGAGGAGGATCGATCCCGCGCGTCGCCCTGGCCTGAAAGCGAACAAATCGAAAGAGTTCCCAATTCCTGCGGCATTCTTCACAAGTGGCCAGGTGAGAAGAATCGACGGCTTCATTTCCTTCTAGCTTGGAAAAAACGATATGCGAATCCCTCATTTCGACTTCTCCCCTTTTCCAAAAAGGATCTTACCAAACTCCTGGTGGAGTTTCTTTCGGGATCGACTCACTCGAACTCTCGCTCCCAATTCAGTAGTCCCCAGAACCTCAGCCACTTCCGAATAACTGAGCCCCTGAAGCTCCCGCAACACAAAAGCCCTCTTCTCCTTCCTGGACAGCTTACCCATGACTTTCTGCATCAACAGAAAGGACTCCTCCGCCTGCTCCTGGCTCAGGGAACCCTGGTTGAACTGCCCAAACAGATACTCGATGTGTGCTTCTTCCTTCTCACTCAGATCGGAGAAGAGCGTAAGTCTGCGGCGCCGGATCTTCCAGACTTCGTCCAGACAGCGGTTGGCTGTGATGCGCGAAATCCAGGGGAGCAGAGGACGGCTGTTGTCAAAGCTCCGCAGAGACGCAAACACTTTCAGAAACACCTCCTGAGCCAGATCTTCTACCTCATCCCGGCGGCCCAGGTAGCGAAAAATGATGTTGAAAACCAGTCTCTGGTGCCGCGCCACAATTTCTTCAAAGGCGTGGGGATCACCTCGCAGGACCGCTGCCACCAGCTCCACATCCGATCTGGCCATCTCCCCTGAAGTATATTACGGGAGAAATATGGATTGTTTCACGACTTCAAACAGTTTTGAGAGACTAGCCTGATGGGAACTTCTGTTCGCGGTTTCCGTTCGCGGCGCTGAGGCCGCTCCTACCTTCCTTGGAACCAGAAGGGTGGAAGCCGCCTCAGTGCGGCGAATGCGATTGATTTTTTTCGGAGCACCAGAACAGTTCATCGGAGCGAATCCAATGACCGTTCCGCAGGAGTGAATTCCTCCTTCATCTGATCGAAGAGCCAAAGGAGCTGCTTCATGGCACGTGACATATAATCACTTTTCAGAGATACCCAGCCCAGTTCCCTGTGGATCTTTCGATCCTCAATGCGCCGGCAGAAGACTGAAGAAGCGCCACCGTCCTTGACCACCGCAGGATACGGAATCAAGCTGATGCCCAGGCCAATCTCGACCAGGGGCTTCATGATCTCGACATTCTGAAGCTCCATGGTGCTGGAAAAGTGTACTCCCTCCTCGGAGAAGATCTGATCAATCAGGTTGCGGGTATTCGATCCTCGCTCAAAGTGAATAAAAGGGTAGGGGCACAGGTCCTGAAAGAGAATTTTCTCCTTGTGGGCCAGAGGATGGTTGCGGTCCATCACCAACACTACTTCTTCTGTCAGAACCGGGCGAACTTCGAGGTCATCGTCATGAAAAGGAAGACTCAATAGAGCCAGATCCACTTTGTTGGCACGCAGCATTTTGAGGATCTCCTCGTTGGTTCCTGTGGCAATCGTGAGCTGAATGTTGGGGTAGTGGTGCTGGTATCCCTTGAGCAAAAGAGGAAACAGATAGGTGCAGACGGACATTCCTCCGGCAATGCACAGACTTCCTCGACGCAAATGCGCCAAGTCGGCAATCTCGGAGGCCATAAGACGAATGTCCCCCAAAATCCTGCGGCTATATTGGAGTAATACCTCACCGGTGGGTGTCAGATGGACCTTCCTGTGAATCCGCTTGAAAATCTGATCTCCTAACTCCCCCTCCAGGAGCTTGATCTGACGGCTGACCGCTGAGTGTTAGCGATCACGAGGATCTGAACTTTTCTGAACACACGCCGGGTGGCGAACCTCGATCAACGGGTTTTTCCATGGGGTGCCCCTCCTTGGGCTTGTGATGGGCGCGTGGTTTGCGTTCGAGATACTGAGCGTAACCGTGGGGGAGCGGATACTGAAGCAACTCTTCGACAATGGGGAGGAAGTAGTAAAGGGAGCGAATGGGAGAAAGTCGAGGAAGCGCTGGGTCTCGGAAAAGACGGCGGCTGGTCGCCACCAGGAAGGCATCCTGGACGGTGGCCAGAGGGATAGCGCGGTCATAGAAGTGAGCGGCGAGTCGCCGATCCGGCGGGCGTGCTCGAGTGGGCGTATGGGGAAGTTCGAGATAATCCGCCAAGAGGGTCTGGATATGAGCGCGACGCTGGACGGGAGTGCTCATCTTGTTTTCTTGCGACGGGCGGCCGCTTCCTGCTCGCTTTCCCGCACGCGGTAGCTTTGCCCCTCCATCACAGTGACGTCAGCATGGTGGGTGAGACGGTCCAGAAGCGCAATCAAGCAGCCGGATTGGGGAAAGACGCTATTCCACTCCTTAAAGGCTTTGTTGGAGGTCAGCACGAGCGACCGGCACTCATAGCGCCGGTTGACGATTTCATGGAGCAGGTCGGCGGCCTCACTGTCGTAGGTGAGACAGCCGACTTCATCGAGGTAGAGCACCTGCGCGCGCGCGTATTTTTTCAGCTTGCGGCGCTGCAGTTCCGGCGCCTCCGATTGCAGGTCGTCGAGAATCTCCGAGGCGGTTCGAAAGAGCACAGAGTAGCCGGCCAGGACGGACTGGTAAGCCAGATTCTTGATGATCATGGTTTTTCCCAGGCCGTTGGTACCCAGTAAGACGAGGTTGCGGCCTTCCTGGATAAAGTCCAGGGTAAAGGCGCGCTCAATGACTTCCCGGTTGATCCGGGTCGGCCAGTTCCAGTCAAAGTCATCCATCGGCTTGAAGCGGCCGATCTTGGCCAGGCGCAGACGCCGCTTGAGACTGCGTTGGGCTCGCTCCTCATGCTCCCGACGAGCCAGTTCCTCCAAGATCTGACGGGGGGACCAGCGCCCCTTGGTGGCGCGGGCCAGAAAATCCTCCAGCTCACCGGCGAGCGTCACCAGACCGGTCTTGTGCAAAAGCTGCATCAGATCAGGATTCGTCGTCATCGGAAGCCAGTTCGTCATAGGTCTCCGGGTTATGGGATTGGACATAGAGGTCCTCCAGTTCGGGACGCTGGCGCAACTCAATGGGTAGAGGCGCCTTTCGCCCCTGAGCGCGCTGGCGCCGGCCCAGCAGAAAGGCCACCGAGGCGGCGCGCGGGGTGCCCCGTTGCAGGGCTTCACGCACCGCCGCCTGCAGCTCTTCGGCCCCATAGAGATCCAAGAGTTCCACCAGCTTGGCCGTCTGGCGGCCGGTGGGCTCTCCGCGCTGAAAGGCCTCGTCCAGCAAGGTTTCCGTTTCCGGAACGGCGGCCAGCAGTCGGCCACCGGGGGTGGCCCCCAGCGCCTGGCGTTTTTCCGCCAGCAGCGCTTCCTGGTGAGCCGGATCGGTGCGGACGTCGTGGCGGTCATAGGAGCGGAGATGGCGGGCGATCTCGGTGCTTCCGTCCAAAATGCGCACCGTCTGCTCGGAGGCCACCAGTGTCAGGGGCCGGCCCACGGCCGAAGGCGGGATCGAATAGTCGTTTAAATCAAAACGGATGTAGATGGTTTTGCGGGAGCGGACCGGCAGAACCAGATCGGTTTCCAGGCGATGAGCCGGCAAGGGAAGAAGGAAGGCTTTTTCTTCCTCCCACACTTCCTCGACGGTGCGCCCATCGCCGCCGGGCCAGGGCCGACGATGCGCTACCTGGTCGCGCCAGAGGAGCGCTTGACGGTTGAAGTCTGAGAGCGTGCTAAAGGGACGGGCGGCGAAGAAGGAATGGCGCACATAGGAGATGGCTCTTTCGACGCGCCCTTTCTCGGAAGCCCGGTAGGGGTGGCAGGGGCGTGGACAACCGATGTCTTCGAAGGCGTGGATGTGAGCGCGCAGGAAGTTTTCCATTTGCTGGTCAAAACAAAACTCCAGAAACAGCGCCCGCGAATAGGAGGGGGTGAACACAAAGCAGGACAGGATGCGCTCGGCACGGCCCACCCGGACTTTACCGAAGTGCGCCCAGTCGGCTTGACCCGCCTCCCCCGGGAAGGTCCGCAGACGCAGGAAGGCCTCCCGAGGGGTGGGGCGCAGCGTGGCCACCACGCGCCGCAACTGCACGACCGAGCCCGTGTAGCCCCGGGCGCGCAGCATCTCGAACAGACGCGTGACACGAAGCCGAGGGTAGCGCTCCAGGGTCTCTCGGATAAAGGGAAGGTAGGGATCGGTCAGACGGGGCCGTTCCATCTTCTGGCGATTGAAGCGATCGGTCTGGAGAGCCTGGCGCACGGTCTCCCAGTGAAGCCCCAAGTGATCAGCAATGGTCCCGATCTTCCAATGTTCGGCATGGAAAAGATGGCGGATTCGGGCGAGCAGTTCTCGATCGATCATGCTTCACCCTCCTTCCCGAAACAGATGGATCCAGTGGCCGGACCGACCACACACGACACAGCGAACCCGAAAACGGCGGGGACGCTCCCCATGGGATGGGACATGGCGCTCCTTTCGAGGCTCCCCCTCCTTTCCCGGCAGGGAGAACTGGAGGGAGGCTACGGCAGCCATGCTGACGAAGGATGCGATCCTCGCGTCTACCTTGATCCGTCACGCGCTCCGGCCGCCGCCGATTGGCTTCCCGGCACTGCTGGCGGCGCGCTTGTTGCCGACAGCGCACACTGCAATAGCGATGGCCTCGGCCGCAACGGCGACAGATCCAAAACAGTGCACCGCAGCCTGCAGCGCGGCACGAGCGGAGGCGGAAAACAACCAGCGGATCGGCCATAGTCCAGTCCCGGCGGAACTGGACAACAGCCCAGGATCATGACAGGCTACAATGAAGTCTGCGGTGGTTCTCCACTTGTAACGGGGTTGCCACAACCGGACCTCGATTCTCGGTCAAAGGGTCGAGGTCCTTTCCACCTTTGGCCCCCAGACACTACACCAACTGTTCAGGAAAAAATGGCCCCGCGCTTTTCAAGCGCGGATGATGAAACGCGCACCTGCGGTGCGGATGATGTTGAGTTAACTACCGGCGGGTGTCCAAAAAACTACGGTTCTCAGTGAGCATTAACAAGTCGCTACACATAAGATGGGCACCTTCTAAGAAGGCCCCCTGGAGGTTGGCATCCCCAAGATTCGCGTGTTCGAGGTGAGCCTTTTCGAGGTGAGCTTCTTCGAGAAAGGCAGATTCCGCTTGCGCATAACGCAGGTCGGCCTCGCCAAGGTTGGCCCCTTTGACCCCTCCTCCTTCCAGTTTGGTGGAAACTTCTGCACTGGCGAGATCGGCAAAAGGGCTGAAGGGCGTCCCTGCCAAGATCTTTGGTATCCAGCCGCGAGGACTGAGGGTCCCGGCCGTTTCCTTGCACAGTCGAAACTCGTCGCTTTCCTCTTCCACGATGAAACTGTGATCCACGCCATTGATAGCTCCGTGAGACAACATCCAAAAGGCGCAGCCAAGCAGCCCGGCAAGCGCCGCTCCCAGGTAGGTTTTCTTAGTGAAGGCTCTCCTCCACTGAAACGGTTCCCCCTCCTTGCCTCTGAGCGTCTCCCGAGCAAGCCTGTGGAACATGATCGCGCTTACGACTGAGAGGACCGTTAGCGCGATCTGAACTCCGGTACCAAACCATTCATGGCGGGTCAAATACCGAGCCCATACGATAAGGAGCGTTAACGGGACGGTCCAGTAGGCAATGATGATGGAAACAAGCGCTTGCAGTCCGGAAAGAGGTGGGCGCAATTGCCTCAAGAGAAGGAAATGAGATCGCACCATGCCGTTCGGAAGCCAAGGGTAGATCTTTTCGTCCAGTGGCGTCCCGTCGGGAAAGACAGCGGGCAGCTTAGTCAGTGATTCCCAAAGCCGTTCCAGGTAAATGAGGAAGTAGAGGAACACGCCGGCCAGGATGAGGGGCGCCGCCCAGTAAAACCCTACGATCGGAATCGCACTGCCGATGATCGGCAACGGCGAAGAAGCGGAGTTCGTGATGAGTTCGAGGTCCGTGGTAATGGTAACGGTGAGCAAGGCATAGATGGCCCCAGCATGATCGAGAGCAGCACCCGCTTTGCATTTTGCGATTTCTCCTCGACGATGTGTAGCGCCTCAAATTTGCCCACCACCTCCGGCAGCTTTGCACCCGAGAGGTTTGCTCCTGCTAATTGATTAGAAAGAAGACCCCTAACATCGGTGAGATCGGCGTCCTGCAGGATCGCCTCGCGTAGAGTTGCCTGGAGTAATTCGGCTCCGTGCAGCTGAGCCCCACGCAGATTGACACCTTTCAGATCGACGTTCTTCAGTTGTGCCTTTCGAAGATCGGCCTTGAGAAGATCGATCCCTTGCAGATTGGCTCCCTCCAGGTTGGCTGCCCGGAAGTCGGCTCGACAGAGGTTGACCTCCCGCACCCCCTGAACGCCCATAATCCGGGAGCCTGTCTTGTGCTTGCCACGCGACATGAGCCAGTTTCTGAGCTCGGACGCATGGGAGCTGTTCTGCCTTGTCGAGGCTAGCCTGAGTCCCCTCCCTTCCCTTCGTGTGGAGCCACTTCTGATGCTCCTTCAGAATCTGCGAGATCGGAGTCAGTTTGACTCCGGAGGCGGGGCTCTGACCGGCTGCATCTCGGTTTTCGCTCATCTTTCCCAGCCTCGGGTGTTTCTTCTAATTTTGCCCGACATTCCTCATGTGAACTTCAGGTATGAGTTTCTGGTGTCCTGTCTAGTACTCCCCGTGGTGAATGATCGAAATCTATCACTACCCCAAACCTGAATCAACTGTGGCTTGCATGGCTTGGTCGCCTTCGGCTGAGAAGGCCCGAGAGGAGTAGATATCCCACGGGGGAAGAAACTGCTGACACAGGATGCGTCGGGCAAAGAAGCCAATTTTACCGGCACCGTCACCTACGCGGAGTTCAGTGCACCACCAGTTTGAATTTCCAGTTTTCAAGCCTTGACCCCATAATGATAAAGGAGACTTGTGATGTTCAAGCGGCAAAAAACCGGATCGGTCGTCTGCCCCTCCTGTGGCCGGCTGGCGGCCGTCAACGATGAGCGATGTTTTAACTGTGGACGTCGCAACCCCGGTCTGTGGGGTTTTGCCACCTTGGTGAGGCATTTGGGCCAGGACCTGGGTTTTGTACCCTTGGTGATTTGGGGCTGCAGCGGACTTTATGCAGCCTGTCTTCTATTTGACCCTGGCGGGATCAAGGCCAGCGGCCTTTTTTCCATGCTTTCGCCAAGTACCAAGAGCCTCTTTGTTTTTGGGGCCAGTGGGGCGGTCCCCGTCTTCGAGTTTGGGCGCTGGTGGACCGTATTGAGCGCGGCCTGGCTTCACGGGGGCTTGCTGCACATCCTCTTTAACATGTGGTGGGTTCGGCAACTCGCCCCGCTAACGGCGGACGTCTATGGACCGGGCCGGTTGGTGATCATTTACACCGTCTCCTCCATCACAGGATTTCTTTTAAGTACTTGGGCAGGACTCTACCTTTGGTTTTTGCCCATTCTGCGTGGAGCCGGCTTTACGATAGGGGCTTCGGCTCCTATCTTTGGCTTGCTGGGAGCGCTCGTCTATTCCGGCCGGCGGGGCGGCAGCAGTATGATCGGACGCCAAGCGCTCACTTACGCCATCATTTTGGGTGCTTTTGGGTTCATCGTGCCGGGGATCGACAACTGGGCCCACTTGGGCGGATTCGCCGGAGGTTACCTGATGGCGAGGTGGCTCGACCCTTTTGTAGAGGAACGTATGGACCATTTCGTGGTGGCCCTTCTATGCATCGTCCTCACTGTCCTCTCCATCGCAGCTTCCTTTCTTCACAGCATACCCATGTTATAGCGGGGAAAGTGCCGGCCTGACCCGGCGTCGCGACCGGAACTCGTACCGCCCCCCGGCGGCTGCCGGCTGGAAGCCGGCGCTACCGAGGCCTCCGCAGGCGGCGCTACAGCTCTAATTTCCCCTGATAGATCATTTCCTTTAGCTTGAACTTCTGCTTCAGCTTCAGTGAGACGATCTGGGTTACGAATTCTACCTTCTTATCCTCAAGAGAAATGACATGGCTCCCCTTCTGGCCTCGAGGAAACATCACAAAGATCTCCACTCCCGGGCACCACGGTCTCGAGCGAATATTGAAGACTCTCGCCCCCTGAGCCGGCATGAAAGTACCACGTGCTGCGATGGGCTCCTGGCCTTTGATCTTGAGAAAAGACTGCCTGGTGATGAGTTCCGATAACTTCTTCAATCGATCCGAATCCCCTCGAAACAACTCAGGCGGCAGGCCCGAGATGCCGAGAAGATAAAAGGGAGGTCTGCCACGACGTCTCCGTTCTTCCCCATCGGGTCGGAGTTCGTCCCAGCGATCCAAAGCATTTCTGAGGGGCAGAGCGTACCATCGCAGGGTCAGTTCAAGAACCCATCCATCCAGAGCCGGAGGTCTTGGCCCTACCGTCCGATTGGTCGCACCCCGGGGGGAACCCATCTCCCGGGGAACACGTATCCCCCGATCTCGAAGCTCATCCGAAGCCGACCCGGTAGACCGAAGGTACGCACTCCCGTCACGATTGGTGTGGAGTTGGGGTCCGTGGTGGTCATCTCCTCCGGAAGATCCATGACCCTGCATTCTCAGTTCTATCCGACGGGCCCAAGGGGACTGGGTCATGATCCCAATAACCTCTTTTTCACTCCATTCCTTAAAGTCCTTCTCCTCCCAAAAGTCAGTGCCCCACAGACTCGTGATCGCTACCAGGCCGCTGAGCAATATCAGGCCCCACCTGGCCTTCATGAATCGACATTCCTCCTATCCACTTCGATCATTCGTTCCTTTGACCTCTCCATGATGAATGACCAAAGCCTATCAGCCTCCCCCCCCTTGAATCAAACGGGCTGCCCTTTCAATGGATCGTTCCACCTGGCTACAGGGTGGAGACCTCCTTCACCACCTGAAAGCTCTGCTCACGACGACAGGCTGGAACATACGCTTGTCCTCAAGACTCTGACAGAGGTGCTATCCTTTTTCCCATGACGAAAGGGGCGGCTCTCCTGGGGTTGATTGCACTTGCCACCAGTCCGGCAGAGGGCAGCGTCACGGCCGAATTACAGGTGGTGGCCGGCGGGTTTTCCCAGCCTGTCTTTTTGACGCATGCGGGTGACAGCTCCGGTCGGCTCTTCATTGTCGAGCAGGCAGGCCGAATCAGGATTCTCAAGGATGGAGAGTTGCTTCCAACCGCTTTTCTGGACATCCGGCATAAAGTGACATCAGGCGGAGAACGAGGGCTGCTGGGCCTGGCTTTCCATCCTGATTTTGCTCAGAACCGTCGCTTCTTCGTGAACTACACGCGAGCAGTCGGTGGCCAGCTCCGGACCACTGTAGCCGAGTACACAGTCTCGGGCAGCAATCTGGATCAGGCCGATCCGATGGAGAGAATCATTCTTGAATTCAACCAACCCTTTAATAACCACAACGGCGGGATGTTGACCTTCGGGCCGGATGGCGCCCTGTATATCGGGGCGGGAGACGGTGGCTCAGGCGGTGACCCTCTGGGAAACGGGCAGAACAGGGGGACGCTTCTGGGAAAGATTCTTAGGATCGATATCGACACTGGAGATCCTTACGCAGTTCCCGTGGACAACCCGTTTCCGGGCCAGCTGGGAATCCGAGGGGAGATCTGGGCCTTCGGGCTGAGAAACCCCTGGCGCTTCTCTTTCGACCGCGCCAGCGGGCGACTCTTCGCAGCCGATGTGGGACAGTCCAGCTGGGAGGAGATCGATCTGATCGAGAAGGGGGGAAATTATGGCTGGAAGATCATGGAGGGCAATCACTGTTACCCGCCAGGCGAGATGGGCTGTCAGAATTCTGTTCTGAAGACTCCCATCGCTGAATACAGTCACTCCGAAGGGGCCTCTGTAACTGGCGGATACGTCTATCAGGGCCGACAGGACACCCCTTTGAGAGGTTCCTATTTCTTCGGCGACTTCGTCTCGGGACGGGTATGGACGCTGACAGAAAAACCAGACGCCACCTGGGAACGTGCTGAGCTGCTTCAAACCGGATTATCCATCAGTTCCTTTGGCGAGGATGAAAATGGCGAGCTTTACGTCTTGGATTACGGAACCGGGGCCATCTATCAGTTTCACCTGGGACCACCCTTATCGAGCCAGCAGGAAAAGCTCTTTTTCGCCCAGTTTGGAAACGGCCAGGGGTTTACTTCGGATACGGTTCTGACCAATCCCTCGCCCACTGAGACCGCTGCCGGCACAGTCGCCTATTCGGACGACGACGGCAATCCTCTGCCTGTGGGGATTACGGCTGCAGGACAGGGCATCGCTCCCCTTACCATTGCCAGCTGCGTGAACTTTTCCATACCTCCACTTGGGGCCTTTACGATCTCGACCGACGGCCAGGGACCGGTAACCTCAGGTGCGGCAGTGGTGACCTCTGACAATCCTTTGGGAGGCGTCATCCGGTTCAGCATTCCCGGGATCGGGATCGCAGGGGTGGGGACAAGCCTGCCACTGAGCGGATTCATCATACCCGTTAGAAGGAAGGCAGGAGGCATCAACACTGGTGTCGCGATCTACAACACGGAAACCACGCCGGTCCAGATCACTCTAAAACTACACCAGACACTTGGCCAGATCACGTCGGCAGGTTTCGAAACCCTCCAGGACGACGAGGCGATTGCTACCGCAAACGTAGAAGACTTCCCGGCGGGGGGACACCTGGCCAAGTTCATCCACGAGCTTTTCCCGGACACGGATACCGACAACTTTGAGGGCACCCTGGTCGTCCAAGTCAGTGGCGGAAAGGTTGCCGCCACTGACTTGGAACTCGGCACCCAGCCGGGCGATTTCACCACCCTGCCGGTAACAACGCTGCAGGACTGATCTGCACGTTATAGGGCCTCACGAAGACAAAATCGCCAGCCCGAGTTTCACGTGGGTCGTCAAGATCAAGTGAGGCCGGGCAAGCTGCTCTTGACACATTTTCTCCTTCGGATTAGCCTTTCTTAGGGGCTCCTTCATAACTCACCCAAAGGAGCGAGACTATGTCATTTCAGAGAGTGTATCTAACCCTCATTTTGTGTCTGTTTATCGGGCCCCAGGTCTTGGCCTAGGCGCAGGGACCTCCTGGTGGGGGACCACCTGGTGGGGCAGGACCACCAATACCCGCAACGGCAACCGTAGTGGTCAATTGTCCTGGCGACAGCATCAATGATGCGTTAAAGACCCCTGCAGGAGAATTGACGATTCAGATCACGGGGATCTGTGTAGAGGACGTGGAAGTTCTCCGTCGAGACAACGTCATCCTGCAAGGTACTGACCCGGCGACAGATGGCATTCAGGCTGCTACGCCAGATTGCCTCAACACCTTCTTTTGCGCCGCTCTCACAGTCCAAGGGTCGACTCGGGTGACGCTGGAAAACCTTCAGTTCACCGGAGGCAGGGGCGGAGTTCTTTTCATCGGCTCTCGCGTCCAGAACCAAATTACCAACTGCCTGACGCAAAATAATGGAGTAGTCGGGCTGTTTGCGACCGATTCGGATGTGAGAATCGATGATACTACGTTTAACGAAGACGTTATCGGCGTGATTGTGGACGAAGCCGGCTTCGTACGATGCGCAAACTGCACCCTTACGGGGACCGATCCCGATCAGGGGATCGGTTTGATCGCGGACCAGGCATCGGTAGGTGTTCTGAGAGACAGTACCATCAGTAACATCAGGAATGGAGTACGTTGCAACAACGGCGCACGGTGCGATTTGAGAGATACTTCGATCACAGCAACACGCGACAGTCTCAATGCCGTAAGCAACGCCGCCACGATTACGGTGCGCAGGGGTACCCTTGATGGTTCCCTGAACTTTGCTGGCGCCAGGCTTTTTCTAAATGGGGTGGAACAGACTGGATTGGGCCTGGAGCCGGATGGAATCACTCCCCGTCGGAACAATTTCAGAAATGATTCTTATTTGTTCACGAACTGCGACGATTGCGGTGGTCCAGCACCAATTTTTACCACCCTGCTAGACGTAGGTCTTGACGGCTTTTCCAACGCTGTCTTGACCAATAGCAGTCTGGAAGCGATCGCCTGCACCCGCGGAGCTGATGCCGTTTGTGAGGGCGCGGTACCCACGAACAGCGGCTCGACGGACTGCGCGTCTTGTCCCTGAGTACTCACTTTCATAAATACGATATGCGTTGAACTGGACGCGCCTGTTCTGCCGACATTTCGTCCCGAATCAGGTGAGGTTGGCTCTGTTTGTTTTGGCCTACAACCTGGCCAATTTCCTGCGGCGTCTGGTCCTTCCTAGAAGGATCAAACACCCAGGGCAGAGGCTGTTTTCACCGGAAATATGACGAGAGAATCGTTGACCAAAGGTTGGAGGGCTGATAGGTTTTGATCTTCATCACGGGTGGAGGTCAGAGGAGCTCGGATCCGAAGCTGATATGAGGAATTTCGGACAATGTGTCTCATAATAAGTTGGTTTCACCGGCTTTCAAGCAGAGCTTACAGAGCCGGTTGATGAGCCTCGGAATTCCCTCGCAGTGGTGGTGGATTGCCTGCACAACGGCATCCGTAAAGATTCTCCTTGTCGAGCCGGCTCGCTCAAGCCGATGCTCGATGTAGTCGCGCACCAGGTCCACAGATCCCAGGGGTTCCAGCCTCGAATAGATCCCCACCCGTTGAAACAGGTTCACCCGTTGGGGATCTTCGAGTCTCTGGGCCAGCTTTGGCTGACCCGCCAAAACCATTGTAAACAGATTTCTCGTGTCTTCCTGAAGATTAGTCAGCAGACGCAGGGACTCCAGATTTGGGCCTTTGAGCACATTGCCTTCGTCGATGAAAAGGAGAACCTTTTTGTTCCCATCAGCCGTCTCGAAGAGAATCCTGTTGAACTCCTCCAGCAGGAATTCCTTACTGCGGATCGTACAGGGCTCACCTTTCAACTGCCCGATGATCTCGCGCAGCAGTTGTGGAAAGGTGAGGTCCGGGTTGGTCACAAATGCGATCCGGTATTTCTCAGGGTCGAGCTCATCGAGAACGATCCTGAGAACCATAGTCTTGCCCAGTCCGACCTCCCCAACTACGACTGCTATACATTCATTTCCCTCCTCAATTGCAAAGAGAAGTTCCGACACAGTTCTTTCTGCGCTCGAGTGCATTTTGAAATACATTCCCGGATCGGGAACGTTGTCAAACGGATTCCGGGAGAATCCCCAGAATTCTTCGTACATAGATCTAACCCTCCTGCCTCTCTTGCGCGTTCGTGGTAGAGCGCATGGAGAGGAATTGACGCACGTCATCAAGGTGAAATCGCAGCATCGTTCCAATCCGATAACCCTTTAGCCAAGATACGCCGTATGATCTCGTCTTCGCTATCTGTCAAGACCAGGAGTTCGCCATAACCATGACCTCTTGCCACCTTCGAGAGGAGTGACCAAACTGGCCGATTCGTTGTCCAGTGCTGCTTCCCAAATAGAATCATCGGCGAGTAATAACCATTTGTGCCATAGTGGTTTTGAGCTGCGTCCTGAAAGATCTCCTGTGTCGTCCCAGCGCTCCCTGGGGCAAATATCACGCCGTGTCTCGCAATGGCTAACAGCCCATCTTCGCGAACACTGTTTGCGAAGTACTTCGCGATGTGTGTAGCGAACGGAGCAGGCGGCTCGTGGCCGTACAACCATGTAGGAATCCCTATACTCATGCAATGAGTTTCCTGGCCGTCCGGAATGGGATACTTGTCGCGGATTCGCCAAGCCCTTATCAGCCAATCAAGGTCCTTGTATTCTCTTTGTGGTTCAGCTCCCTGCGGTCGCACTTTGATCTCGGCAAGAGCCGCTTCCAGTTCTTCCTCATCGCGGCCAGCGAAAAATGCTCCCAGATGCGATGCTTCCATAGCCCCTGGACCACCTCCGCTGATTATCAAGAATCCTGCTTGGGTCAACCGGCGTGAGACTTTGGCAATTTTCGTGTAAAACTCGTCTTGTCGCTCCATCCCATGTCCGCCCATCACAGCTACGACACGCTTCCCCTCTATGGCTTCCATCAGTGAGTCGGTAATACTGTGGTCATGAAGTCGCCTTGCGAGACTCACGTAGATCGATTTAGGTTCCTTACCTTGCGCGAGGCAATCCTTATAGTCGACATTCCTCATATCAACTTCGGAAGGACCTTTTCCGATCTCCCCAGTGAATGACCACAACTTATCAGACCGCCAACCTTGCCTCAAGTGGTCTTTGGTCCTCTGTCCATCAAAAGCGCCTCTGATCCCTCGGTTTCCCAGGTGGCTTTTGGTCAAAAACCTGATCAATAGAGACACCTCCAGCGGTTCAATCAGAAACCCTCGGCGCTAGGCTGTCATCCATCTCAATCGATCAATCCGAGACAACAGCCCGGCCCATATATCCTTGCTTACCGCTACCTCCGCCATCTGAAACGTGACGATCCGGCTATGGCGGATCACCTTCGCTCCGATCTTGATCAGTTTGGTCAACAGGCTGCGAAGGGACCAATGTTTGATTTTTCTGGGAAGGACTAGACGCCGCAGAAAATTGCCCAGGTTGCAGGTCAAGACAAACAGAGCCAACCTCACCTGATTCGGGACAAAGCGCTGGCAGGACAGGCGAGTCCGGTGCAACGCATACTTGCCTTCCTTGATCCACTGCTCGGCTGTGCCACGACCGTTATAGAAGTGAACCACCCCTGAGGCTTGTGCGCTCATATTGGTGACGATGAAACCCACCCTCGGAAAGAGTTCTCCGCGATGCCACTCGACCTTGGCAATCACCCGGCGAGGCCGGTCCCAACTGGCGGCTTGATATTGGAAATCGGCAAACCAAACGATAGGCTTTCGGGGCGGACGGCCCACAGGCCGGGTAAGCAGGTGTTCAATCTCCGCCTGAAGCACCTCGTTGGCAGGAAGCCGGATGGCTTACAAAAAGCCCTTCTCCTCCAAGTATTCATAAACGTCCGGCTTGGCAAAGGCAGCATCCCCACGAAAGTATTTGCGGACTGTTTTCTTCTCGTAGCGAGCCACGATTGGTTCCAGCATCTCCTTCCAACCATCCGCGCTGTGAACATTGCCGGGCCGAAGCATTGCACCTTCGCAATCTCCGAACTGGTTGAAACAAAACAGGGGATGGTAGCAAGTACATCGGAAATGGCCGTTGTAGGCAGAGGCTTCCTGCTCGCCATGGACAGGACTGGCTGAGCTGTCCATATCCAGAATGATGCGTCGATGAGTTGTTTTCTCCAGCGCTCTTTCTACCCATCGGCCATTAACTTCCGAAAGGGCTTTGAGGTTCCCCTGGACGGACAGCATCTCGGTCTCAAATCGACCCATGGTGTTGGCGCTGGCGGCCTTCTTCTTGTCCATCTTCTTCCCGGTGATCCTCCGCATAGTCGGATCCACCGATAGACGATGGGCATCGTTGACATCTTCATAGCCAGCCAGTCGACTGTATACCGATTGGCGCAGCAACGACGCCAGGTCGTGCTGGATGTTACGCCCTGTCCGCGAATCGAGAAAAACGGAGGGAACACTATCGAATAACACCAACGCTTCGTCCAAATCACGATAGGCGAGAAGCCCAGCATCCGAGGTGGCCTTAGCCCCATGAAATTCAAGCCTCAAACTGCCATCAAAACCGGCCTTCAAACCTTCACCCTTTGAGTCAGCCATTTCTTGCTCCCTTTATGCTCTATATCTACTTTGATTATAGTAGTTTACATCGATTAAGGCAAACAATTTTGGTGTCCTATATGGTGAATGGGGGAATAAAGGTTCCCGAAATGAAAAAGGACATTTTCGGGGTCAGACCCCAGTTCATGGCGCGTTGACTTTAGTCGCCACACTCTATGCAGAAGCGCTCATGGATTTGAGACCATGGAACTATTGGAGTCGGGACTTTTACCACGGGCTGCTAATGCAAAGCCTGCGCGCACAGGGGAAAAAAAGCGGCAGCGATTGAGAAACGGTTCCGGAAAGCGTGGGCCCAGGCCGATATCTCCCTTCCTTCCTCGCGCTTCATGGAGAACACTGTGCGGACAGCAGCAGCTACAGGACGGGAATAGCCTTCGAAGGTAAGGTTGGGCTCCAGTCGACAACTCGAAAGAGGAGCGAACCATTGACTGACCGAATTAGGTGCCAGGCTCACTGCTTAGGCTAACGTTTCCGTACTCCAGAGGCCGAATTGCGAGCGTGTCACCTATTTCGTCAAGGGTTGGCGACGCAGTAGAGCTTTTTCCGCGTGCGGATGAACAGCTTTCCGCCGGCGATGGCCGGAGTGGCGACACAGCCCTCGCCCATATCGTTCTTTGCCAGTATCTTCAACTCGGGGCCGCTTTCCAGGACGACGATGATCCCGTTCGCTCCCGTAACGTAGATCTTGCCGTCGCCGTAAACCGGCGAGGCGAAATAGCTGGCGGTATTGCCGATGCGCTGGCGGGCCCACAGGGGTTCTCCCCTTGCAGTCTCGAAGCAGCTGGAGATTCCACCGCCTTTGACGACGAACATGCGGTTTTCGACCACCAGCGGCGAAACGACATGATCCGGTGCCCGGCTCCGGTGCTTCCAGAGCACGTGAGTGGATGTGACCTCGCCCCTGCCACCGCCGCGAACAGCCAGAACATAACTATCGGAAGGATTCTCAGCGTCCCAGCGCCCTCCGGCGATGTTTCCCGGGTCGAGGAACGCCTTGTCGAGCTCTTCGCCCTGGAGGATTCCATCTCCATCGGTGTCGCCGCGGTCGAACTTGTTCTTGAAGAACGCGTCGGGGACGGCCTGGGGCTTGACGGCCTCCCGAATCTCGTCTCAGGTGAGTTTAAGGTCCTTGTTCTTGTCTGCGAATCCCAGCCACTGGTTGGCTATACCGCCGCTCTCGAGAGAAATGTAGAGGATACCCGCACGGCTCACCGGAGTCGTTTTGATGTTTCGCAACAGGACGCGGGCATGCCACAGTCGCCGGCCGTCGCGCGGGTCGTATCCGATCAACTTGCCCGTGCCTGCGACGACGATCTCGGGACCGTTTCCGGTGTCACACACGATCGGATGCGAGTAGTTGACCGCCATATCGTACCGGTCGTCCTTCCAAAGGATATGCCCGGTCTCCCTGTCGAAGGCGTAGGGGGCCGGATGGAGGTCGTCGTCCTGGCAGAAAAGCACCTCGTCCTCGAAGAGGACAGGAGACATGCCGGCTCCCCAACCGAATACGAAATAGGGTACCGGCAGAGCGGTCTTCCACACGAGCTCCTCCGTCTCTGCGTCGAGGGCCTGGAGTCCCAGGGTACTGAAGTAGAAGTAAACCCGTTCCGCATCGGCTGCAGGTGTCCCCGAGGCGTGACTGTTCACCTTGTGGATGGGCGGCAGAGGACCTGTCGCCCAATCCCTTTGCCACAGCTTCTCGCCCGTCTCTGCGTCAAAGCAGAACAAGGCCACCGACCCCTCGTCCACCATCGCCGTTGTGAAGACCCTCCCCGCGGCCACCACCGGAGAGCTCACTCCGTCCCCAACCATTGCCGACCACCGCACGTGCTCGGTATCGGAAAACTCCACCGGCAAGGCCTTCTGGGACCGGGAGACTCCGGTACAGTTCGGGCCTCGAAACTGAGGCCAGTCCTCTCCGCTCGCATACCCGCTCGAGGAAAGCCATACCGATAGAGTGAGAAGATGCTGCCACGGGAAGATACTTGCGGCACCGCATCTCCAGCGCCTCTTACGACCCCCGGCACGGATAGTTGTACTCATCGAAACTCCGACGAACCGTTTTGCCTCGGATCGAATCTTAACGATAGGGGCGTTGTAAAGCAATGGTCCGACGCGGTAAACCAGGAATTGGGGGTGGGAAGATCCTGGTGGGCGAGTGGCAGAATCTCGGATATCAACCGGAAAGGGAAGCGGCACCATTGGTGACGCTGCTGGTTCGCGAATTCTTGCCAACTATGATACAAATGGCGCTGGTATGACGGGATGAGAGAGTTCTTGATTCATCTTCAGCTGCCCGATGAGACTTTGAAGCGAGGTGATGAACATGAGCCAGGGGACCATCGACTATCGGGACTGTGATCGACAAACTTGGGAGGAGGAACTGGCGGACTTTGTTCCCGACCGGATCTTCGACGCCCACATCCATTGCTTCTGGAACTCGAACCTGGCGAAACCCAGCCAGCAAACTTGGTCCCGGCACGACTCAGACCTCTCCACGCTGAACGCCTGGGCCGAGGTACTCTATCCGGGGCGCCGGATACAGTACCTCATCTTGGGAACGCCTGCCCGGGGCATCGATATCGCGAAGCACGTGCAGTCGGTGAAGGAAGAGATAGAAGGGAGATCCGGGATCCGACACCACCGCGCGGTGACCCCGTCGTGCAAGATCGAGGACATCGAACGCGACCTCAAGCATCCCCACTTCACCGGCCTCAAGCCCTACCGCACCTTTTCGGTTAGCGGGGATATCCATCAGTGTCGCATCCACGAGTTTCTCCCGCACGAGCAGATGGAGTTTGCTAACCAGCATAACCTCTGGGTGACGATGCACCTTTCCCGCTTTGACGGGTGCGCCGATCGTTACAACCTCGACGACCTGGAAGAGTACACCACCAGGCGCTATCCAAACATCAAGTGGCTTCTGGCGCACTGTGCACGCAGCTTTACCTATTGGCCCATCCGTCATGCCGTGGAGCGGCTGCGAGACATGCCGAACATTCACTATGACACTTCGGCCGTGACGGACGTGCGGCCCTACATCACTCTGCTGACAAAAGAGGATCCAAAGCGCATCTTTTGGGGTACAGACGGAGAGAGCGCGGCCTTCTTCCACGGTTACTACGCCGCTCTGGGCCGAGCCTGGCAACATTTCGATGCCGATCAGAGTGCGCTTCAGTACCCTCACTGTGACGGGCGTCCCATTCTGGCGGTGTATGAACAGCTCGTGTCCCTCAAGCAGGCAGCCGAGATCGCTCAGCTTTCTGCAGATCAGATCGAGGACATCTTCTGGCGCAACGCGGTGACTGCCCTGGGAATCGGGCAGAATGAGGGAGCTGCAAACGACTGAGAAAAGGACGTCAGTGTGCCGCAGCAAGCGGCGTGAGAGATGGGAGTAGGCCTCCCGCAACCGGCTTGCAGGAGCAGGTTGCAAACCACCGTAAGTGGCTGTGGTTAAAAGCCGCGGTCGTGAGCGTTACGGAAAAGGTGCTCTAGAAGCATCAGGTGTGGATCAGGAAGACGAACACAAGTGAACCACCGTTCAAGTGCCGAAAGGACGAGATGGTGTCGAAACCGGGGAGTTGGTGTTGCCCCGGGACGAATCTGGCGGAAACCTGTCTACTGGTCAGGTGGCACCCGGCATAGAGGTGGCGTGAGCTTGATCTGGGCTCTCATGTTGAACTGCGGGAACCTGGAGCAACGATGCTAAGAGAAAGGCACAAGCAGAGAACCTGCGAGGCCGACAGTATCGAAGCGTTGCCCAGGGGCGGACAAGCTCGTAGTAGCGATGAGGCTGCCGTAATGGCAGCGGAGCGAAGGGGCTTGGTCACTCGGCTACAGACAAGCGGCCAACTGCTAGGCAGGAGGAGCCCTTGAAAGTAGCAAAGCCATTTGAGGTTTCTAAGAAGCTGGCAGGGCAAGCATACTTGGAGGTGAAGTCCAAAGGAGGTGCCGCAGGAGTCGATGGCGAGTCGCTTGAACTCTTCGAGCACAACTTGAAGAACAACCTCTATCGAATCTGGAACCGGCTGTGCTCCGGGAGCTATTTTCCACCACCCGTGAAAGCCGTGCCAATCCCGAAGAAATCGGGGGGCACGCGTGTTCTCGGAGTGCCTGCGGTCTCTGATCGAATCGCACAGACAGTGGTGAAGCAAGCCCTGGAGCCGATACTGGAACCGGTGTTCGATGAGGATTCTTTCGGCTATCGACCGGGAAAGTCTGCCCATGACGCGATTGCCATCACCCGGAAACGGTGTTGGCGATACGACTGGGTGGTGGAGTTCGATATCCGCGCCCTGTTCGACAACATTGACCACGAACTGCTCATGAAGGCGTTACGCCACCATTGTCAGTGTCGTTGGGTGTTGTTGTACGTGGAGCGCTGGTTGCAGGCTCCACTTGAGCAGCCCGGCGGCAGTCTACAGGCGCGCGACAAAGGCACACCGCAAGGTGGAGTTGTGAGCCCTATTCTGGCAAATCTGTTCTTGCACTACGCGTTTGACGCGTGGGTGAGACGCCAACTGCCGGGGGTTCCATTTTGTCGATACGCCGACGATGGGCTGCTGCACTGCAAGAGCCAGTCTCAGGCGGAATACGTGATGAGCCTTATCTCGGAACGCTTCCGTGAGTGTGGGTTGGAGATCCATCCCGACAAATCGTCGATCGTCTATTGCAAGGATGTGAATCGCCTGGAAGAGCATTCGCGAATCAGCTTTGATTTCCTTGGTTACACTTTCCGTCCGCGACGGTGTGTGAACAAGAAAGGGCAGGTTCACCCGAACTTTCTTCCTGCGATCAGTATCTCCTCGAAGAAGGAGATCAATCGATGCATGCGTAGCTGGCATGTCCAGCTCAAGAACGAGAAGACGTTGTTGGATCTGTCTCAGATGTTCAATCCGAAACTCCGTGGTTGGCAAGCCTGCTATGGTTGCTTCCACGCGTCGGCACTGCGTCAACTGTGGCGGAACTTCAACCGGTATCTTGTGCAGTGGGTGCGAAGGAAACTCAAAAGATTTTCTGGGCATCGGCAACGGGCGAGGCGTTACCTCGACCAGATTGCCCGTGCCAATCCGCATCTATTTATTCATTGGCGTCTTGGAGTCTTTCCTTGTGGCTTGAGTGATAGGAGCCGGATGAGCTGAGAGGTTCACGTCCGGTTCTTGGAGGGGCTGGGGGTGAGACTCCCCCAGCCTACTCAACTCGACATTTCATATCCAGTCGCGATCCTTGGCCGGCTCATTTTCCTCCCTTGCCTCTTCCTGTGGTTTGGTGCGGATTCTTTGTATGCTCAGCCGAAGACAAGGGCCGACGAGATTCGCAAGGCCAGGCAGGAAAAGGCTGCTCAGCTCGAGCCTGAGCAGACGGCGACTCTGGTCCGCCGCTTAAACGTTCTCACCGAGCGTAAGGTTTTCGAGGGATTGTTCCGGGGTGGGGGGCTCAACGGTTTCCAGCCGGTCATATTAGGTGGAACCCGGTCGGGTCAGGGCTTCATCCCAGGGCATTGGGTACAAGAGGCAGGACCTGGCCTACGGCAGGGTCCATTTCCGAACATCGGCCCGCGCCTCGCTGAGTCTGGGATATCTCTTCGACCTCCAGTTTGGCCTGTCGAAACTGGCAAACGAGAAGCTGTTCTTCGATTTCCTGGCCATTCACGAAAACTCACCACAGATGGATTACTATGGACCCGGTCCCGATTCAAAAAAGGGAAGCCGTACAAGCTATCGCCTCGAGGATACATCCTACGACTTTACATTTGGTCTCGTGCCATTGACGGTGCTGCGTCTCGGAGTCTCGGGGGGCTATCTGAATGTCAACACCGGTCCCGGCACACGCTCGGGAGTTTCTTCGATTGAAGAGATCTACACCCCGGCAATGACACCGGGAATTGACAAGCAATCTGACTTTCTCCGTGGCAGTGGCTTTGTCGAGCTCGACTACCGGGACAACTCTGGCGGGCCCCGTTCCGGAGGTTACTACAGCACGAAGTTCGTCTATTACAAGGACGTCGATTTCCATTTGTACAGCCATCGGCGCCTGGATCTAGACTTTCAACAGTTTATTCCCTATTTCAACAAGAGACGCGCCCTCGCGCTGCGCCTCTTCTCGGTTCTGTCCTTTCCCAACCGCAACCAGAGAGTCCCTTTCCATCTGCAGCCAACGCTGGGAAGCTCCCACGATCTGAGAGGGTTCCGGCGCTATCGCTTCCATGACGACCATTCGATCCACGTGAGTGCCGAGCATCGTTGGGAGTCCTTTGCAGGGTTGGATATGGCCCTCTTCTTCGATGCGGGGAAGGTCACAGAGAAACGCTCGCAAGTCAATTTCAAGGATCTCGAGATGTCATGGGGGTTTGGGTTCCGGTTCAATGCCCGCAACAATACCTTCATGCGACTGGACACCGCCTTTGGCCGAGAGGGATTCATGTTCTGGTGGACCTGGGGGAAGCCATTCAGACCGCTGATGAAGGTTCGTCGCTGACCCATGCGATTGGAGATACGGGAATGCTGAAGAGGAACCATTTTCACTTGCCTCGAATGCAGAAGGTAATGGTCCTGGAACTCTTATTGTCGCTCCTGATCACAGGACAATCCGTCCTGGCCCAGAGATTTTATCCGGACGATCCACTCCAAAAAGAGCCTGCATCGATGCACGTTGAAGAGGCCGACCTGCGACGCTTGAATGAATACGTCGACTCCTTTGGGAGCATTTTCGGAAAGCTTGGTGAGCGGCAGCCAGAGAACGGAATCATTCCTGCTCAGGGAGTCAACACACTGGGTGAGGTGCCGGACGGTCCATGGTACGTCAACCGGCAGGGGCGAACGCGAATGAGTCTCGAGGAGCTGGTCCGGGGTCCTGGAGGGTGGTTGGTGCAAAAACGGAAGGAGTGACCCCTGGATTCACCATGGAGGACATCAAAGGGCGGCGCTATGTGGTCAAGTTCGATCCGTTTGCCAATCTGGAGCTCGCCTCGGCGGCCGACGTGATCTGCTCCAAGTTTCTCTACGCACTGGGCTACCATGTGCCGGAGAACTACATCGTTTACTTCGACAGAGACCGAATTGCGATTTCTCCCGATGCCACCTTTGTGGATTCGACGGGCAAGGAGCGCAAGATGAAGAATCGGGACATCGATGAGCTTCTCATTCGCGTTCCGAGGGATCCAAAGAAGGGATACCGAGGCGTTGCAAGCTTCTATTTGACCGGGAAACCGGTAGGCCCCTTTCTCTACTACGGGACGCGAAAAGACGATCCAAATGACATCGTCCTACACGAGCATCGTCGTGATTTGCGAGGCCTCTTCGTTTTTGCCGCCTGGCTCGGACACAACGACATCAAGTCGCTGAACTCACTGGATACCCTGGTCGAAGAAAATGGTGTCCGGTACATCAAGCATCACCTGCTCGACTTCGGTGCCAGTCTTGGCAGCGATAGTTTCACCCAAAAGAGCCCCAGGGCCGGGTACGCGTACTTATTTGCCTGGAAGCCGATGATCAAGAACCTCCTGGGCATGGGATTTTATGTTCCCCGCTGGGCCCGAGCTCATTATCCGAACTTCCCCTCCTGTGGGAATTTTGAATATGAGGTATTCGAGCCGGAGAAGTGGAAGCCCAACTACCCGATTCCCGCCTTTGAAAACCGGCTGCCCGATGACACCTTCTGGGCTGCCAAACAGGTCATGCGCTTCACCGATGAAGATATTCGTGCTCTTGTGAAGACCGGCCAATACACCAACCCGGAAGCGGAAGTCTGGATGGTGAAATGTCTCACCGAACGGCGCCATAAAATCGGAAAGAGCTACTTTGCCAAGGTTCTGCCGCTGGAAGGATTCAAAGTCGTCGACGGCAAGTTGACCTTTGAAGACCTCGAGATCCGGTACGGCTTTCGCGCCTCTCGCGATTACTCCGTACAGTGGTCTCTTTTCGACAACGACACGAAGTCCACACTCCCATCTCCGATGCCACAGGACTGTTCCTTCCCAGGCCGGCTCTCGGCGCCGTTGCCGGAGCCAATTTTGCCGCACGCATTGAGGGAGAAGACGAGACCAAGACAGTGACCGTTTTTCTTAGAAGAGAAACTGCAGGATTCAAAGTGGTAGGCATCGACCGCACTTGGTAAGAGGAAAGATCACCAGCGGGAAGGTGACTCTTGGTTGAGAGGATTTTGTGCCAGTAACTCTTCAATTCCAGCAATCTGTAAGTTTTCCTGGTCTACGAAATGAAAGCCGTTTAACCAATCCTTCAATCGGATTTGTCCTTCCACCTCAAATTCAATAAATTCCAGACCCATGCCCCGAGGCTTGGACTATCTTTGCCTCCATCTCACAATGGCCTTTGCGCGTATAGCGGGCTCGTTGGGCGAGCCTATACCAATATCCACGACAATGTAGGTTCCTTTCGGACGAGGTTTTCCGGTGGCAATAAACATACCACCCAAACTGATATTTTCGTCGGGACTCATCTCTATGCGCGGATATCTTCGTTGCTTTTCCACTGGTTCTCTTCTGAAGCAGGGCTGCCAATCGTCAAAGAAAGAGAAAAAAAGATTGAGATTTGGTGTTGCTGAGATTGAAGGTTAAAATGAGGTGATTTAGCTTGAGGGAGGTAGACTCCATTAAAAACCTCATTTAAGTCGCTTCACTTCAATTATAACTCTTGACGGCGAGGTGTAGGGTGGGACAGGACACTAGTGCCATACTTCTTGGGTTCGTGGAACAGAGACTATGAGAGGGAGGAGGAAAGCCGGGGCAGCTGCTAAGCGTACCATTGGGATTTTGAGGAGGGAGGGCCATGTTCGGGGGATCAGGCCCGCTGTCCGAGCGGTTTCCTTACTGTTCTTGATCCTGGTCGCACCATTGGCAGTCTCCTGTTCAAGGGCGGTTGAAAGGATCAAGGAGGCTGGGGTTGTCCATGTAGTCACGGATCCGCACGGGGGACCCCTGATTTACCAGAGCCAAGAGGAACTCGTGGGTCTGGACGCCGAGCTGGCCAAGCAGATTGTCGAGCATCTGGACAGGATAGAGGTCAGTCCAGGTCAGCCGGCTCACATCAGACTACGTTGGGTCAGCAAGAGCTATGGTGGTTGGATCGCGGCGCTCGAAAATCGGGAAGCGGAACTGGCAGTTGCCGGCCTCGGGATTACGCAGGAGGCCCAGCAGGACGTACAGTTTTCGGATCCGTACTATACGTCTGAACTGGTACTGCTGATTAATCCGACCTTCCGGCGGGATATCCGCGGTACGGACCAGCTGAGAAAAGCTACAGTTGGCGTGCGGGACTCCAGAGGCTGCCCCAAACTCAGTTGAAAGTGAAGGGCGGTTCAGGTTGAGCACGATCTTAAGCCACCTTTCGTTTGGCGTCCATAGAAACCTCGTCTCTGAGTTTGGCTTTCAGCATCCAGAGGTCCTGGTAGCCCTGGATGCGCCGGAAGTTCTTCTCCGTCTCCAGGAAGGCTGAGGCGGCCCAGCGCAGCACCATCTGGCTATCTTTCCAGCGGCTCACTCGGCGGGTCCGCATCCTCACGCCAGAGTGAGGGCTTTCAATCAGGTTGGTGCTGGCCAGACACAAGCGCAGGGAGGAAGACAACTCGAGTCGATTGATGGTGAAGGTCTCTTCCAGACCTTCTCGCAGGCTAGCTGCCGCATCGGGATGCAGCCCTTCGAGCCACTCCGCCTGCTTTCTGAGCCGAACCCTCCCTTCTTCCCAGGGCAGCCGATAAGCAGCCTGCATCACTGACTTGACTTGCTCGGCCAGATCGTCCGGCAATCGATCGCACACGTTGCGAATCTTATGACGACGACATCTCTGCACCGGACTGCCCTTGCCAAAGACCTTGTCAATGGCACATCGCAGGGCCCTGGAGCCGTCAATCACAAACAGATAGCGTCGCCCGGAATCCAGGCCTCGCTCCACCAGGTCTTCCAGCAAGGAGGTAGCGGTGGCGGCGTTTTCACTGGCCCCTTCCCGCAGCCCCAGCACGTGCTTTTGGCCCTCCGAGTCCACGCCGGCGGCACAGATCACGTGGTGCTCGCCAAAGACCAGGCCGTCGATGTAGATGATCAGAAACTCAACGTCATCAAAGTGTCGCTCGGCCAGCTGCTCCAGCTGCTGGCCGCTCTGCTCAATGAACTGACGGCTCACGGACGATTTGCTGACTCCCACCGTGTCGGCCATCTGGGGGATCACGCGGCTGTAGTGGCGCGTGGAAACGTTGCACATCAAGATCTCCAGCATGCGGCTGCCCAGCTCCCCGTTACGGTTGATCGCCTCATAGGCGGGGATCTCCACCTCCCCGCCTCGACCTTGGCCTTTCTTGCGCAGCCGTGGCTTTCGAACCCGCACTTGCCGCTCCGAAAGTCTGACTCGCCCTGGCTGAGTGCCGTACCAAACGATCTGCTTGCCTGGGCGCCCTTGTTGCTTTTCGCCGGCGACACTTCGGGCAGAAAGCTGCAAGACCGCTTCCATGCTCGCTCGCCCCAGGATGTCGATCAACTCGTCAATGGCCATCCGGGAGGCTTCGATCAGCTCCACCATCGGGAGCGACAGTTGCCCGTTCTGGGCCAGATAATCAGCCAGCCCCTGACTGTTCTTCCGGGTGACAATTCGATATGATTTCTTCATGGCGGTTCCTCCTTAAAAGGTTGTTGACCAACCCGATTCTAACGAGTCGGTCGGACGAACCGCCTCTCAACTTTCAACTAAACCCGGGACAGTCTCGGACTCCACGGCAGTTCAGGGTCTGGTAGAAGAACAGTTTCCTGAGAGTACCGTTGTGCCTTTCAAGACATTGGATAACGCGGTTCTGGCATTGAGGCGGGGTGATGTGGACGCGGTGATTGACGATCGGAACATGGCCGCTTATACCCTGGATACGGTTCCCGGGATGAGTCATCTGGAGATTCTCCCCGGAACCGTTGGGAAGATCGATTGTGGAGTCGCAATGCGAAAGCGGGATGGTGATCTGCGGGAGCTGGTCAATGAGGTGATTACCGAGACCAAAGCGGAGGGTCAGATTGCCCAATGGGTCAGTGAGCACGTCGGGGATCGGGTTGCCAAAGTCGAAGGCCGCCACGCCTGCGTTTGGAGAGGGATCGCGTGGCAAACAACCCACGGCGGGTTGCCATTCGGGTTTCCAAGGCTGCCAATTTCGACTTTGATATCTATCGATTAGCCAATTTGAGCTTCGTTTTGACCGACCAAAAGACCGGTAAGTCCTACCGCTCCTCCCCCATCAAGTTCCAGCGGCGTGTGGCCGTCAGCCAGGTCACGGTCCCGCCCGGTCAATACGTGCTTTCGCTGCGCAAATACAGGCTCCAGGTCAGCATCGTCATTGAGACCCAGGACCCCAGTAACCCCACGGTGAACATTCGTCTCAGACGCGGCGCCGTGGACGTCGAAAAGGGCTAGCCTGCATTTCTCATCACCGCTCGTCACGAGACACTCGTGTCACGCGGCGGAAGGGCCGGCCTCTCAAGGAACAAGCCAATGTAGGCCGCGACTCCGTTCGCGGCCATTTTCCCGTCACGGAGTGACGGGACTACGCTCCCGACAAGCGTCTCCTTGTTCCTTGGACCGAATTGGAGAGCCGCAGAGACTGTCCCGGGTTTAGTTGAAAGTTGAGAGGCGGTTCGTCCGACCGACTCGTTAGAATCGGGTTGGTCAACAACCTTTTAAGGAGGAACCGCCATGAAGAAATCATATCGAATTGTCACCCGGAAGAACAGTCAGGGGCTGGCTGATTATCTGGCCCAGAACGGGCAACTGTTGCTCCCGATGGTGGAGCTGATCGAAGCCTCCCGGATGGCCATTGACGAGTTGATCGACATCCTGGGGCGAGCGAGCATGGAAGCGGTCTTGCCGCTTTCTGCCCGAAGTGTCGCCGGCGAAAAGCAACAAGGGCGCCCAGGCAAGCAGATCGTTTGGTACGGCACTCAGCCAGGGCGAGTCAGACTTTCGGAGCGGCAAGTGCGGGTTCGAAAGCCACGGCTGCGCAAGAAAGGCCAAGGTCGAGGCGGGGAGGTGGAGATCCCCGCCTATGAGGCGATCAACCGTAACGGGGAGCTGGGCAGCCGCATGCTGGAGATCTTGATGTGCAACGTTTCCACGCGCCACTACAGCCGCGTGATCCCCCAGATGGCCGACACGGCGGGAGTCAGCAAATCGTCCGTGAGCCGTCAGTTCATTGAGCAGAGCGGCCAGCAGCTGGAGCAGCTGGCCGAGCGACACTTTGATGACGTTGAGTTTCTGATCATCTACATCGACGGCCTGGTCTTTGGCGAGCACCACGTGATCTGTGCCGCCGGCGTGGACTCGGAGGGCCAAAAGCACGTGCTGGGGCTGCGGGAAGGGGCCAGTGAAAACGCCGCCACCGCTACCTCCTTGCTGGAAGACCTGGTGGAGCGAGGCCTGGATTCCGGGCGACGCTATCTGTTTGTGATTGACGGCTCCAGGGCCCTGCGATGTGCCATTGACAAGGTCTTTGGCAAGGGCAGTCCGGTGCAGAGATGTCGTCGTCATAAGATTCGCAACGTGTGCGATCGATTGCCGGACGATCTGGCCGAGCAAGTCAAGTCAGTGATGCAGGCTGCTTATCGGCTGCCCTGGAAAGAGGGGGGGGTTCGGCTCAGAAAGCAGGCGGAGTGGCTCGAAGGGCTGCATCCCGATGCGGCAGCTAGCCTGCGAGAAGGTCTGGAAGAGACCTTCACCATCAATCGACTCGAGTTGTCTTCCTCCCTGCGCTTGTGTCTGGCCAGCACCAACCTGATTGAAAGCCCTCACTCTGGCGTGAGGATGCGGACCCGCCGAGTGAGCCGCTGGAAAGATAGCCAGATGGTGCTGCGCTGGGCCGCCTCAGCCTTCCTGGAGACGGAGAAGAACTTCCGGCGCATCCAGGGCTACCAGGACCTCTGGATGCTGAAAGCCAAACTCAGAGACGAGGTTTCTATGGACGCCAAACGAAAGGTGGCTTAAGATCGTGCTCAACCTGAACCGCCCTTCACTTTCAACTGAGTTTGGGGCAGCCTCGAGCCGCAGGCTGGCCTTCTGCTGACAAGGCGCGCGACCGAGGCCCCCGCAGGCGTACTCGTGCAGTACGTCGAGGAGGCCGACGGAGCGCAACGCAGGGTATGGACCGGGCACATAGGTAACAGAATAGACCGGGGACATGGGTGACAGTCTGGTGAGGGAGTATGGGCTCCTGAAAGGAGGAGCTCATGCCCTGGAAAAGGACAGATCCCATGGAAGAACGCATACGGTTTGTGATGGAAGCACGGAGTGAGGTTTTTCAGATGAGCGAGCTCAGTGAGCACTATGGAGTGAGTCGGAAGACAGCCTACAAGTGGTTGCAGCGCTACCGGGAGGGAGGAGTCACAGGACTGCAGGATCGGAGCCGGGCTCCCCACCAGTGCCCGCATCGCACCCCGGCAGCTGTGGGCGAAGCCCTGATTGCGGCTCGGCGTCAGCACCCGCACTGGTGAGCTCGGACCTTGCTGGCTTGGCTGCGTCGGCGAGAGCCTGAAGGGAAGTGACCGGCCGCCTCGACGGCACAGCAGATCCTCAAGCAGGCCGGAGTGACTCCTCCCCAACGACGACGACGACGACGTCGAGGTCCACCCAGAGCGCCTCTGCAACTGGGAACGGTGGCTCCCCACGAGGTGCTCACGGCCGACTTCAAGGGAGAGTTTCGAACCCAGGATCGATGCTACTGTTATCCGCTCACCATCGCCGACTATCAGAGCCGATATCTGCTGGCCTGTCGAGCCTTCTCTTCGACGGCGGGAGAGCCGGTGGAGCGGGTCTTTCGGGAGATGTTCCGAGAGTATGGGCTGCCCCGGGCGATTGTGACCGATAATGGGACTCCTTTTGCGACGACGGGAGTGGCGCGACTCTCTAGGCTGTCGGTGTGGTGGATCCGGCTGGGGATCCAGCCTCTGCAGATCCAGCCAGGACATGCGGAGCAAAATCCTCGTCATGAGCGGATGCACCGGACCCTGAAGGAAGAAACTGCGCGACCTCCCGCACGCAACCGAGAGGCGCAACAGCAGGTGTTTGATCGGTTTCGATTCGAGTACAACCAGGAGCGACCCCACCAGGGGCTGCAGGAGAAGACCCCGGCACAGGTGTATCGCCCTTCGCCGCGAGCGTATCCGAGGCGGCTCCCGCCGCTGGAGTATCCGGGGCACTGGGAAATTCGTAGTGTGGGCTCCAATGGATGTATGGGCTTTCAAGGCAAGGAGTGGTTTCTGAGCCAAGTTCTGCAAGGCCAGAAAGTCGGCCTGGAGGAGGTGGAAGACGGAATTTGGTCCTGTTACTTTAGACCCGTCCTCCTGGCCCGTTATGATGAACGCCAGCAACGTTTGCACAGGACTTAGGCGGCTTCTGCGCTCGCCCTACGGGCTCGCTCCGAAACCGCCTAAATGGAAAAAAGTGTTACCTATGTTCCCGGTCTAAAGTGTTACCTATGTCCCCGAACGTTCACAGTCAGGACGGATCATTCTGCCGATGCAGTAGAGTGGTGATGAGAAATTCAGGCTAGGAGTCTGCGCGGCAGGAAATTCAGACCTCTGGGGTAAGGTAAGATATGTCAACAACATTTCGCCCCTACCAACCGGATCAGTCGTTTCTACTGCCTCCGTCTCCTAGGGATTGGTTGCCAGAAGATCATTTGGCTTATTTCATCTCGGAGACGGTGGATCGTTTGGATGTGAGCGCTTTTTACAGGGGTTACGAAGGAGACGGTCGGCGCAACTGCCCGTTTGATCCCTGCATGATGGTGAAGGTTCTGCTGTACGGGTATGCGAGGGGGTGCGCTCGTCGCGAAAGATCGCCAAGAAGCTGGAGGAGGACGTGGCCTTTCGGATTTTGGCAGCGGGGAACTTTCCGGCGCACCGGACGATTGCAGAGTTTCGGCAGCGTCACTTGAAGGAATTTCAGGAACTGTTTGTGCAGGTAGTGCAGATTGCGAGCGAGGCGGGCTTGCTGAGATTGGGGACGGTGGCGGTGGATGGAGCGAAGGTGAAAGCCAATGCGAGCAAACGCAAGGCGATGAGTTATGGACGGATGAAAGAGCAACGGGAGCGACTGGGAGAAGAGATTGAGCAGATCCTGGCGGAGGCGGCTGCCACGGATGCGGAAGAAGACCGGCTGTATGGACCGGAGCAGCGGGGGGATGAGTTACCAGAGGAGTTGAGGCGGCGTGAGGATCGGCTGGCCAAGATCGAGGCAGCCATGGCACGTTTAGAAGCGGCTCAGGCGGAAGAGGATGGCAAGAAGGGACGATTCGAGGGAGATGGCAGAAAGAGTCCGAGAGGCGGACGTCCCTTCCAACGAGATTTTGGTGAACCGGAAGATTCCCAACAAGCGAATTTTACTGATCCGGAGAGCCGGATTATGAAAACGTCCACGGAAGGCTTTCAACAATGTTACGTAGCCCTGGGACGAGGGGGGAAGAAAGCGCCTCATGAGCCCAGCATCAAGCACCCCGCCAGCCGGCGAATGTATGAAAAGCTTCAAAGTGAACCGGGCCGAGCGTACTACAGGAGACGCAAGGCCATTGTGGAGCCGGTCTATGGCTGGATTAAAGAAATCCTGGGTTTTCGACGCTTCAGCTTGAGGGGATTGGAGGAGGTTCTTGGAGAATGGAACTTGGTCTGCACGGCAGTCAACCTGAAACGCCTACATGCTCTGGTGTGTTGGGTATGAGCTCGCACGCAAGCACAAACGTCCACTTCACTCAGGACGATCTTTAAAGAGAATGCGACGTCAGTTTAAGGTAGCAATCTCCCTATTCAAACATTCCTGCCGCGCAGGCTCCTAGGGGTCTGACCCCGAATTTTTCCTTTTCGCTACTGCCAGAGTTAGGAAAAGGAAAACATCGGGATCAGACCCCCAATTGTTTACCCAGCGGGCTGCGGCTCCTTCGCACTGGTGTCCATGGCCTTAACAGCCTGTTCCGTTGTCCACACGGCGCTTGCCAGGAATCGATAGTTGACGAGCGCTGCAGCGTATCCGTCCAGGTCCGGCGTCTGTGCGGCGGCTGTTGCGTCCTTGACCACAGCCACCTCGAAGCCCTGCTCGAGGAGGCCGCGGAGGTGGGACTCCACACAGAGGTTGGCCGACATCCCTGCCAGGATGACCTTGTCGATCCCGCGCTTCCTGAGCTGAAGGGCGAGGTCATTCGTCTCGGGTCCATAGACCTTGTGAGGACTCGCCACAACAGTGCTGCCCTCCTCGAGATACGGCTTGTAGCGCTCCAGCCAGTCCGCCCCCGAATTCTTTAAGCCCTCGCCGGTCAAGGGGCTCCTGCGGTCGAACATTTTGACAGCATGCATCATCGTCTCGACAGCGCCGCCGAACTTCCATCCCTGATCGGTCGGGTAGTAGTAGTGAGGGGACACGAACACGGGGATGCCCGTTTTCTTGGCGGTCTTCAGAAGGCTCTCGATGTTCTCCACCGTGCCATTTGCCGTGACGCTCTTACCGACGTGTCCCCAGGTCACGCCCTTTGGGCTCAGGAAGTCATTCTGCGGATCCGTGAGCACCAGAGCTGTGCGGTGTCGGTCGATCATCAAGCCGGGGTCCGGCAGCTGCGCCTGCGCACTTCCCGCTGCCAGTGTGGCGATTGCAACCGCCATCGCTGCCATCATTTTCATGTGTCTCATCTTTTCCTCCTTCTTCATGTCTGAGGCCAGGTTGGCGAGCCGACCACCGGCTGCCGATGACCTCATTCTTGACTTCATTCTTATGCCGGCTTAGGTGCGAAAGGGTCCTGAAGGTGTGCTCAATCGTCCGTTTCAGCGTTGCCCGGGAGCCTGCTGCGAGGTATAGTTCTGGGAGAGTGCTGCTGGACAAGCTGCTTTCCAATCTTGGCGTCCCGTAGAGCCCTTTTCGCTGTGCCTGGTGAGCATGGGATGGCGGCTTCGTCTGCCTGGGCCTCCGTGCGTGATGCTCCACTTCGTGCTACAGGGGCACGGCGCGGTGCGTGGCCCGGACGGCGGCCCGCACCCGGTCGCGCCGGGCTGGCTTGTGGTGGTACCGCAGGGGGCGATGCACGCGCTGGAGTCGGACGGTGAAATCCAACACGAGCGGCGGATCGACGCCCCGCCCGAGGGCGCTCCGCCCGCGTCTCTGGTTGCTGGCTCGTCCCAGGCCCCCAACCTAATCGTCGCCTGCGGACTCGTGCGCGTGCGCTACGGCGAGGCGCTGAACCTGTTCGAGCACCTCCAGGATATGGTGGCTGTCGATCTGTCGGACTCTCCGCAAGTGCGTACCGCGTTCGAGAGTATCCTTGTGGAGGAATCCCGGCGCCGTCCCGGCAGCGAGGCGATGAAGGAGGCCCTCATGAGCCAGTGCCTCGTGGATCTGCTCCGGCACCTCTGCGCGACCCCGACTGCCCGCTGCCCTGGCTGACGGTGCTCGAGAACCCGCGGCTGGCGCAGGCGGTCGACCGGGTTCTCGAGGATCCGGGTGCGTATCACACGGTGGATTCCCTCGCCGACGTCGCGTCGATGAGCCGGTCCGCATTCGCACAGCGCTCCGCCGCCGTCTTTGGGCTCCCGCCCATGAGGCTGGTTCACCACATCCGCATGCAATCGGCCGCCCGTTTGCTGCGGCAGCACGATGAGCTGTCAATCGACGCGGTGGCCCAGTGCGTTGGTTTCTCTAGCCGCAGCCACTTCTCGCGCGCCTTCAAGAAGCACTACGGTGTCTCGCCGATCGTCCACCGCCGAGGATAGGACTAGAAATCGAACAGATAGGTGAACTTTGCAATCAGTGCCCGATCCTGGGTGCGGCGGAGAGCTCGGGAGCCTGACAGACTGTCCTCGTGGAGGTCAAAGCCGGTGGTGTCGAAGTGACTGTTATAAACCACAAAGAGGCCTGTGCTGCTGGTCCGCAGTAGAGCAAACCGAATATTGGCCCCTATCTGATGGAAGGCACTGTTGTATTGAAGGAGAGACTGGATGTAACTCTTGGCGGTAAAAGAGTAGTTCAACTGCAAAACCGCCAGATGGGTAGTGAAATCGCCAGCGGGTAAGGTAACGTTGTTGCGGATATAGCGTGTCGAAAGCAGGAATTTCGCTCCGGAGCGAATTCCAGTTCGCAGATCGAGAGTTTGGATTCTTCCCGAGTAGAACTCCCCTTTCGAGAAATTGACCCTGCCATAAAGACGGGCACTCCTGTCCGACTCGAGAAGCAAAACCCAGTTGTCAAAGTGGTAGGGCCCCACAGGCAGGATGACTCCCGGGAAGATCTCGAAGGGCTCGAAGAGCTGCTCAAAATTTTGATTGTAGGCAAACCCGACGGAGCTTCCGTTTTGGAAGAAAACGCGCATGTCATTATGCCGGAAGCCGGACTCGGGCTGCCCGTCAAACCGGTAATACCCCTGCCAGGAATGATGGGGCCAGAAGCGGCGAATGAGTCGGCTATTTTTGGGCCGGGGGCTGAGATAAACGCCGTAAGAAGGCTTGCGATAGTTCACCCGCCCCACAAATCCCACCTCGGGGTTAAAGTCTTCACCCACCTCCAGGTAGCCTGCTTGCCAGGCCAGCAGGTCCGAATCGTATCTCACCTCCGAGCTAGCCGCATGATCGCGGCCCTTGAGGCCGGGCGTTTGGGTTTTTGCCAGATAGTTGAAAAGGGTCAGGTGCTCCCCCAGCCCAATGTTGGCGTCTAGGCCGAAGGTTCGGTTGAACAGGGCTGAATCCGGCGTTTCACCGGTAGCACTTTTGTTGATGGCCAGGACACCAACCGAGCTGCGCCGCCCGAATTCCCGGGCGATGCGTCCAGCGGTGAAGTTGTTTGCCGGAACAAGTCCGGGTACGGCTTCCGTTTGCATGTTCAGGAAGCCAATGTTGTATTCGCGATGTTTCCCGGACACTCGGACCCCTCCCAAAATGGGGGTCTGGACTCCCGAAGGGTCGATACCAATGCGCCGGCTGAAGAAAAGTTCTACCTGACGGGGTGTCCCTACCTCGAAGTAGCCGGCATTTTCCAGAAAGAAGGGCCGCTTTTCTGGAAAGAAGAGGTCAAATCTGGTGAGGTTAATCTGCTCCTCGTCCACTTCCACCTGGGAAAAGTCGGTATTGACCGTCAGGTCGAGGGTCAGGCTGGAAGTCAAGGTGTACTTCATGTCCAGACCCAGGTCGTGAACGGCTTCCTTTGACGCACGCTCTGGTGTGAAGTCCTGCTGGAACCCGCCCAGGAAGAAGGGAATCACCTGTAGATTGCGGTGCAACGGGACATCCAGCCCTTGCAGTTTTCCGGCTAGAGACACGCGGTGAAATTGAAAGCCTCGGGAAACTGGAGCCCAGAAAACCTGTTCGTTTTTTCGGCGGATATTGCGTTTGAAATTGACGCCCCAGACCTGACCAGTCCCCGAAGCGTAGCGGAGAGTGCGAAAAGGGATGGCAATCTCGCCTTCCCAACCTCGCTGGGTAACTTGAGTCCTGACCGTCCATACGCCGTCCCAGTTGAGATTAAAAGCTGAAGCTCCTCCTCGCTGGGCTCCGCCGAAGCCGCTGCCGCCGCCGCCCCCGGCCCGGGTCGGTCCACCCGTACCTCGGCTCTGACCACCGTGGATGATCTGGCCATCGTACTCAATACCGGCAGGAGTCGTCGCAAAGATGTAGCCATTCTGGTTGTCGTTATAGGTGTCCAGTAACACTTCAAAAGAATCAGTCTCCCGAAGCAAACCGTCCCTCTTGGCTTGAGTCGAGACAATCGCTTCCGGCTCTGAGTCAAAGCAGATCACTCCAATATAGATCGCATCCTGGGTGAAACCGATCCGCACTTCCGTGTTTTCCGTGGACAGTTGGCCCTCATTGGGAAGCTGCTGGACAAAATCGGTGGCTGGCTCCATCCACATCCATTCTTCATCCACTACCCCGTCCAGACGCGGCGGCGACTTGAGAGGATAGGCGCTCATCCGGGGCGCCTGCCGGCTTCCCGTTGCATTCGTCTGTCCCCACGAATCTTGTGTGAGAGTAAGCAGCGTGCAGAAAAGGAAAAGCGATGCGGAGCCCGTGGCCCAGATCCTCTTACTCGCTAACCACATGGCAGAAAGATAAACTCGTCAATGGAACATGTCCCGTGAGATTCGAAACAGAAAGGTTGGACCTTGTTTGAAGGTATCACCCTCCGAGAGTGTCCTTTGCGATAAAGGGTATCTCACATCAAAGGCGAGAGTCATGTCCTCCCGGGCCTTGATGGCCATTCCAAGGACAACACTGGTGGCGACCAAACCCGAGTTGATGTCCCTTTGACCTTCCCAGTAGGCGAAATTTTGATAATGAGCCGTGGGGTTGAGGTGAAAAGAAATTCGGCTGTTCAGACGGTATCCCAGGATAAGACCAGGCGTAATCTCCGCCGGTCCTTGGTAGGTTTTGCCATTCTCGTAGAATGGCAGGCGGCTCAAGGCGTAGACCCCCAGTGAAAACTGCCGCTTCAATGGCATCCTGTAACTCAGCTCCAGCAGTGGATCAAATGTTCCCGTTCCAAATTGGATATGAAGGTGTTTCAAGCCGTGGCCTCCGAGCTCGAAAGGATTCTCCTCTGTCCTCCCGGTAGGCAGTGTCGTCCCCAAAGAGATCTTCAAAAAATCACCTTCTCGGAATAAGTCACGTCTGTTGTGGCTAGCCAAAAGCATCAGGTCGCTCAGGCCCCGATAGATTTCGGTGCGGTGGTGGATGTTCATATTGCTCAGCATCGCTTCCTTTTCTTCTGAGGTGGCGGGCTCTATGAATTCAACCCCAGCCTTTTGATTCTTGATGTCATAGGGAGCACGGAATACAAGAACCCAGCTGTCCCGGAATGCGTATTCCAATTCCGCCTCCAAGCGCAGGTAGTCCAACGAAACCTCATGGTTGTGTAGCGGGACCGTGATGATCTGACCGTTGGCGTGCAGGCCTTTTGTTTCTGGATGCCCTCCCTCAAAACCGAACCCCCGGATACCATTGAGAGAGAAGCGAAGCGAGCCCTTCTCGAGGACCGAACCGGCCCCCACCCCCCGTACAATGGAGGGGTTGCTTCAAGCAGGTCAACTTTGGGCAAAGACCGAAGCTGTGAAGGGCTCGGCCATAAGCCAGATCAGCAGGACCATCAGGAATCTCATCGTTTCGTGTGCCCTTCCATTATTTCTGTGATCTTTTCAATCTGGTTCCCGTGTACCGTACCAATCAACTTTCCTTTTGGACCATAAATACGAACGTAGGGCAGACCCGGCAGGCCAAATTTCTTCACCGCTTGTTTTGCCGCCTTCGATTCCCAGTGGCTGATGTCCACCTTGCGAAGGGCAACCTTCTCGTACTTCAAAAGCAGGCGTTCCAGCTTCGGAGTGAGCAGATGGCAAGGCCCACACCAATCCGCGTGGTAGTCAAAGATTGTGATCTTTCCCGGGGCCAGGTGATCCTTGATCTTGATCGCCTCGCCGTGGGACGCTGTCTTGATATCCAAGTCAGCCTTTTCCTCCTCAGAAAGGGGCTGCACCACTGGGTCACCCGGGAAACGGGCCTCAAAACCCAAACTGCCCAGGGCTTCTCGAATTTCACCCCTGGTGACCTCCCTATCCGCTTTGAGGGTGGCCTTTTTCGAGGAGAAATCCACCTTGGCCTCGCGAGCTCCCGGAATCTTTTTCAACACCTTCGTAGCGGAGTCGGCGCAGCCATCGCACGACATGCCGGCTACAAAAAATTCCTTCTCTCCGGCAGACTCCTGGCTTGCTCCTAACTCCACCGTTGGGCCTTCTCGAGTAGAAAACCCTGTACCCATTATTGGCCCAAAAGTTCCAAGAGCTGCAGCGGCAAGGATCGCTATAAGCAGCTGGTTCATGGCGTTTCGTTCCTTTCAATCCCGCATAGTCCGTCTGGAAACCTTTGCCTACTAGGTTCCATCTTTCAGCACCAGTGTACCACCCTGTAGCACAGCAAAGGGATTCAGAGCTGTCTTCATTGGGGGTGGGTGCCATTTTCCGGGGGAAGGACCCTGAATGGTCAGTGCCGGGGATCGTCCACGTAAACACGGGCGACCCGGTTGCCGATCGAAGTGAGGATTTCGTAGGGGATGGTGCCGAGGGTCTGGGCGAGGGCAGCCGCACAGATGGGTGACGCAGGGTCGTTGTCCAAAAGAACAACTTCCTCACCCAACTCTACCTTCGGAAGATCGGTCACATCGATTGTGGATAGATCCATACTGATGCGTCCCACCACAGGAACCAGGCGGTCACGAACTCGTACCCGGCCGCGGTTGGAGAACCTGCGGCGGTAACCGTCGGCATACCCCACAGGCAAAACTGCGATTCGGCTCTTTCGCCGGCTCACGAAGCTTCGGCCGTACCCGACGGGCATCCCTTTGGGAACTTCACGCAGGCTCAGGATGTACGTCTTCCAGCGCAGGATTGGCTGGACGTAATTCACCTCGGGACAGGGGGAGATCCCATACAGGGCCAAGCCGAGCCGCAGCGCGTCAAGGTGCGCCTGTGGGTATCGCAGACCGGCGCTGTCACTGATATGACGCGGGCAGTTTAGTCCCTGGGTCGCCTGCAAGAATCGCTCCAGCTGCGAGCGCGAAAAATTAGGGTCATGTCCTGAGGCCGAAAAATGTGAATACACGCCGCACACCGATCCCTTTAGCTCACGGATGAAATGGGAGGCCTCTTTCCACCCAATCCCCAGCCGTCCCATTCCCGTGTCGACTTTGACCTCAACTCTCAGGTCATCGGGTAAAGGTCGGCGGTCAAACACGGTGGCCGTCAGATTGTGCTGACGGAAGCGCTCAGTTTCGCCTTTATCACATCCCCCCAGCACGAGGATTGTGCCGTCAGGGACAATTCCTCTCAGCTCGATGGCCTCGTCGAGGCTGGCTACGGCGAAATCGCTGATTCCACAATAATGAAGAATCGGGGAGATTACCTGAGCGCCGTGGCCGTAAGCGTTCGCCTTAACCACAGCAATGATGCGTGTTGAGGAAGTGTGGCGCCGGATGGCTTCAACATTTTCCGCCAGCTGACAGAGCGAGATTTCGACCCAGGAACGATTCATCGAGCCTCGTGAGCCAATAGGGTCCACTCATCGACGAGAGTCAGCTTCAGGGTGACCAACCGCCAAAGGCCGATACCCAAAACCAGCAAAACCAGCGCAAGAAACCTCGTTCTCTTCATGGATGCATTCTTGGCCGTCGGAATTGAGTGCGAGATTCCATAGATACTTCTTTTCGCGGTGCCAAGGCCGCTCCTACCTTCTCTTGCAAACCAAGAATGTAGGAAGTGCGGCGAATAGGTCACTCGAAGTCGAGAGGATCGCGATTGGGTTCGAAGCCCTGGCCGTCGACATCAATGAAAACAGGGTTGGAGATCGCCACTGGCTGATCTTCCTTATGGGTTGGCCCCATCACTGGTCCCAGCGTGGATTCTTCCCCGATCGTGGCGACGATGATGTGCGTGTCCTGTTTTAACTGTAGTTTCATCTCCTTCTCGAACCGCACCACCTCCCGGGAAAAGAGGAGAGGATGGCTGCTGCGAGTGAAATTCAGTTCGGGACTGTGACGTCCATTGAGAAGTACCTGTACGCGGTCGATGTCGAACCAGTTAGGGCATTGCACGCGCACCCACAATTGAACCCGGCCAGCAGGGGCAACCACATCGTCACCGGCCGTACCTTGCGGTTTTGAGCTGGATTCCTGAGCCCGAATTTTCACCTCGAGGAAGGGGCCATTGGTCATGATGACATTGCCTCGTTCCGCTGACCGGACCATCTCCAAGGTTTGAATCCGGGCTGGATCATCTGTCGAGCTTTTCAGATAATTTCGAAGCCAGCCGGAACCATGAAAGGTGTAGTGAGCATCGGTATTGACCACACCCGGGATGCGGTGGCCCATATTGAGCGTTCGAATCCAGGAATAGATTCGACTGTGGTGCGGCGAAAAAGGGTCGGCGTCGGGTCCACGCTTCTGGGTGAAAGGGGACCGGAATATGGCGGAAAGTCTGCCATATCGACGCGCCGGATGAACCTCGATCACATCCATATGACCGAACATGCGGCTGTAGCCTTCATCTCGGACGCCGTCCTCATCCCGATCGAAAAAAAGAAGCTCGATGTCCGGATGGTTCTGCTGCACCAGCTTTTCGCTCTCGCTGTCCCACAGAGCCAGGCGTTCGATCTGAATTTCTGGGTCGAGCGAGATCCGTGGTGCGCCGCCATCCTGCGTATGAGGCTTTCGAATGAGAGGAAAGGCATTGTGGTGATTGAGTAAGCCTGGGGCGCTGGTCAACTCAATGCCGGGGCACGTCGCCATGCGATCTTCCACACCCAAAGTCTGGAGATGTGGGAGGTAGGTGGAGACTCGATTGTGCTCCGTGCAGGGTGCGAACTCGATGTGTTCGGCAAGGAGATTGAGAACACGGCCCAGCTGACTGGCGGTGTTGTCTCCGGATGGGGAGGAGTGGCTGTGAAAGTCGGCGCTGACCCAGCCCCTCGTATCGACCCGGCGCAGCAGGGTTGCTTCCAGAGGAGTCTTCCTGCCAGTGACCATGACGATTTCCGTGAAGACCGCGTCATACTCCGGACCGTGACTCACGATGACATCGTAGCTTCCGGGTGCGAGGATCTGCTCGAAGTTCCCGTCCTGACTGTAGTAGACGTTGTGCACTCCGTGCTCGCCTGTATCAGGGCCGAAGAACGGATCGGAGGTGCCGTAGCGGCCGAAAAACTGAACTTTGCAGGGAGTCCCTTTCCCGTGCTCGTCCCGGATCCGAGCCACCACTCTGCCCGGCTCTGCCAGGATGACTCGGTGGGGATGGGACTGGGAGCGATCCAGCACAATCGAGGCGGATCCCCTGGCCAGGGCTGAGATTCGGGCAACGGCCTTTCCCGGAGGCAGCTGGATTCGCATAGCGCCCTCGTTGTCCGTGCGGCCCCATCCGTATCGTTGCCCGTTGAGTTCCACTTCAATGTCGGCGGCGGCTACCGACTCCCCGGACCCGTCGCTCACGTGAACCCTCACCAGCTCCTGGGGAATACCCAGCAGCGAAGCCGCCTCGCCTTTCACCTCAAGGAGACTGGCCCCAGGGATGATCCTTCTGGTCAAGCTGTAGGTTTCACCCGGGCGAAGCATAATCTGACTGTCGTCGTCAACCAGATAGGCCAGTTGTGAACCGGACCTCCCGCCAGTCTCAATCTGCAGCTCATTTCGCTCGCCTAGGACGCCGTAGGCCTGGCCGAACCATTTGTCATAGACCCAGAAGAGGCTGGTGTGACCGTCTGGTGACTGATCCACCGCCATTTGGTCCCGGCTGTTGTCCATCCTCACGGAGTCTGCTAGGCTGACCTGGATCTCAGACAGGGTCGGGTTCAGGTAGCGTGTCTTCACCAGAAGCGAATGGGAACCCTGCTCCAGGTGATAACTCAGCTCGGCCCGTGGAAGCTGGCCGGAAGCCTTCGAGACGAAATACAGAGCCACCGCCTTGCCACTCATGTTGAGCTTGTTCAACTTGAGCTGGTTCAGCTCAGGATTCTCGAGCCGTTGACCGTCCACTTCCGCGCCCAGAAAGTGATAGGTGAAGGTTTGATCCTCTGGCTCGAATAGGGGATAAGGCCCGGGGGGTCCGCCGGGATAAAAAGCGGTGAGTTGATCGTTGCTCTGTGCGCGCAGGGTGAGATCGATCAGTGCACCCCCCACAGCTCCGGTTGTCAGGTTGGCTTTGCGATGTTGTGAAGGAAAAGCGATCACAGCGACAATCCGGTCGTTGCGCAGCACCAGGTCGCCGTAGATTGCGTCGGCTTCTTTGCCGCCGGGTGCCAGGTCTTTCCAGTTGTCCGGAGTGAGAACGGCCAGCTCGGCTGCCGCGAAGGCAGGTAAACCGAGGAGAGTCCATCCGCACAGAAAGGTGGTCCCAATCAGTCCGTTTCGCATTCGAAGCCTCCCTTTAAATTTCTAGTACATAGTTGAACTGCTGACCCTGTGACCGGCTCACCACACTTTTCGAGATTCGCCGGGATTTTTGACTGCGGCCGCAAACAGTATATTCGCAGAGGCCGGCCCGTTGCTATACCTGCCTCTTCGGGGTGGGTGCTATTATATTCAGCTGTGACTCAGGGACGCGCCTCAGACATGAAGTTGGTCATTTATCCTGCCGTCGAAACCGAACGTCTCCACCAGATTGTCGCCGCTTCGCGCGGTATGAGTATTGTGAACGCACAGGACGAGGTAGGGGCCGAGCAGGCTGTGGTTGATGCGGACGCCTTTTTCGGCAAGATGACTCCAAGGATTCTTTCAGCGGCACGGCAGCTGCGATGGGTGCAGTCCCCTACGGCGGGCCTGGAGCGATACATGTTCCCCGAACTGATTGAGCACCCCTGTGTGCTCACCAACATGCGAGGGCTCTACTCGGACGTGATTGCGGAGCATGTGTTTGGCTACATTATTTGCTTCGCACGGAACTTTCACCGGTACATCCGCCAGCAGGCTGTCCCGCGATGGGAACCGATCCGGAGTGAGCAGGAGTCCGTGGCCAACGGGGATCCCGGGCATACCGACACGGTCGATCAGTCTCACTTCCATCTGGCTGGAGCCACGCTGGGAATTGTTGGATTGGGCCATATCGGGTCCGAGATCGCCCGGCGAGGTGTGTTGTTTGGCATGCGTGTGCTGGCAGTGGATCCCGTTGCGACCGAACCCGTAGAAGGCCTGTCGGCGCAGTGGAAACCCGATCGCCTCCCTGAGCTTCTCCGGGAAAGCGACTATGTAGTGATTGCTGCCCCCCACACTCCGGAGACTCGCAAGCTCTTTCGGCACAAACAGTTTCAGCAGATGAGACCGAGTGCCTATCTGATCAACATCGGTCGTGGGGAGATTGTAGACCTGGCCGATTTGACCGCTGCACTCCAGTCAGGTGAGATCGCCGGCGCGGGTCTGGATGTGTTTGAGTTGGAACCATTGCCGCTGGAGCATCCGCTCTGGAAGATGAAAAACGTGATCATTACGCCACACGTTTCCGGCCGGGCTCCCAGGATCGCTCAACGGCACCTTCAGGTTCTCTTAGAAAATATTCGCCGCTTCGTGCAAGAGGAGCCGCTGGAAAATGTCGTCAACAAGACCGCATGGTTTTAACCCGCGGAGAGTAGGGGCGCACGGCCGTGCGCCCCTACAGGATGGGACCAGCCTGCAGTTGTCCACCCGCGGCTATCCGCGGACCTGCGTGTTCAGCGAGCCAGAGCGGTATTTCAACTTGAGCGGAGGGGAGAGAAGTCCGGCAGCGACCGAGATCACACACACGAGCGCATAGACCAAATGCAGAGGAATCACCCTGGCTGCCACCGTCCATCCGCTCGTTCGAGCCATCAGGCGAAAAAATCCGTAATTGAGAAAAAAGAAGAGAGCGAAGGGTAGAGGTGCCATGAGCAGTGCCCGGGGCCAAAGGGCGGCTGCCAGGAGCGTGGCCAGAAACCCGACTCCGGCCAGCGCTGCCACGCGTTGGGTCCAGGTAAAGTTGAGCTGACTGGCAAATTCCCTGTTGAATCTCATCAGACGCACCCATGGAATGCCGCGGCGAAGCAAATCAGTGGAAAGCCAGGTCCGGTACGTCCAGCGCTTCATGTGTTTGACCTGTAGTTGGGGAAAAAAATGGATCGCTGTCCCCTTTCTGCTTAGGCGCATTCCCAGCTCGATATCTTCGATGGAAGGTCGCCGATAGGATTCAGAGAGTCCTCCTGATGCGAGGAACAAGCGGCGCAGGATGACGCCGCAACCGCACCAGAAGGTAGAAACCTCCCTCCCTGATTGCTGGTGGATGTAGTTGTGTTGAAGGTTCTTGTACTTTGAGACCAGCGAGGGATGGCTGGGGGCATCGTCGTATGAGCCAAAAAAGGCCTCCATTCCCGGGTTTTCGGAAATGATGCGGCGGGCACAAGCCAAGGTGTCGGGTAAAGGCTGTGTGTCCGCGTCAAGAAAAAAAAGGTACCTTCCCCTGGCTTGCCCGGCCAGGAAATTCCGGGCGGCGGCCGGACCTTGGCCACTCAGGCGAAAAACCCGCAGCAGCGGAATATTGATTCTGAGATCCGATGAGGTAAGAGGAGGATCGCTCCCGTCGTCACAGACCAGGACTTCGCAATCCTTCAAATCACTCCGCTCCAGGTGAGCTAGGCAATTGAATAGGTTTTCCCGGTTGTTGCGTACGGGAATCAGAATGGAAAAGAGTATGGAACCGCTCCCGATGGCTGCGCCTTTTTCTTGCGGCATCAGAAGGTAACGGTTACGGATTCCTTTTGGATGTGATCAGGTTGTAGACCCTGGCCATGAACCAACCGGCAGCAAATCCGACAACGAAGCTGTAACCGAATCCGACCAGGCTACCCACAAACGATACGGAATAGCCGATAAAAAACTCGTTCAACATGGAAAGGTGTGGCCCGATCGGGTCACCACCTTTAATCAGCAGCCAGTTGGTCGCAATAAAGAGGGTCAACCCAGAGAGAATCCCGAACGCCATGCCGAACAGCTTGGCATTGAGCCGCAGGGTTGCCTGAATCAACTGCTCCTGATCAAAATCCTGGTAATTTTCCTGATTCATCGATCTCATCCTTTTCTAATCTGAGAGGGGGTTCGAGGCTGCGTAGAACCGGCAAGTGCCCAATCTTCCAGGCCCTTCTCGTTCTGCCCTCTGAGCTCCTCGTGGTATTCCTCTTCCTCGTTGACTCTCCACAGGTCATAGTTTCCTCCCAGGATGTTGCGGACCGCAAGCATAGCGGTGAGCATGGAGTGGTCCTGGTTGTTGTACCGGTGCATTCCATTTCGGCCGACCAGCTGGAGGTTGGGAACGGTAGCAACAAATTTGCGCACAGTCTGAAGAGACTGACTGTAGTGGGAATCATAGATGGGATAGGCCTTTGGCATCCTGACCACCACGCCGTCCTCGATTTCCGACGCTCGAGCCAGACCCAGTACTTCCAACTCCTTTTTTCCCAACTCGATCAGTTCTTCATCCCTCATGGTCCAGAGACCGTCTCCTTCAAAACAGAAGTACTCCAGTCCCAGGCAAGTTCTGCTGGAGTCCGGAACCATCTCTTCGCTCCAATTCTTAAAGTTCTGAATCCTCCCGACCCTCACGTCGGGCTCGTGAATGTAGATCCAGTTATCGGGAAAGACTTCTTTGCGAGAGACGATCAGAGCGACCATAATAAAATCTCGATAGGTGAGGCTTCCGGCCGCCCTGAGCACGTCCGCGGGAGCTGCAGGCTCAAAACCGCCGATGAGTTCCCTTATGGGCATGCTGCTAATAAAGTGAGTACCCTCAACGACCTTTTCCCGGCCATCAAACCGAGCCTCGACTCCAGTCACCTTATTCTTCTTCCAAAGAATCCTGCCTACCTCTGCCCCCAGACAGACTTCGCTTCCCTGCTTCGAGACTATGCTCGCCATCGTTTCCCACATCATTCCTGGTCCTTTCCTGGGGTAGCCAAAAGAGTCAATCAACGTTGTAATGACCTCATTTTTCTTTGTGTCTCCCCTTGGTAGCAGAGCACTTTTAAGCGCAGAGAGAAGAGACAGTCCTTTGATTCGCTGAGCAGCCCAGTCGGCAGCGATCTCTCTACAAGGGATTCCCCATACCTTTTCTGTGTAGGTCTTGAAAAAGATTGTAAAGAGGCGTTTTCCGAAGCGATTGGAGACCCACTGTTCAAACGTCTGTTCCGGTTTTTGCGGAAACACTTGTGCCTTGAAATAGCTGGCAAGGATGAAAAGGGTCTCCCACAACCCCATTTGGAGGAGGGCATTAAAAGGGCGAAGAGGGTAGTAAAAGAACTTCCTACGGTAGTAGATGCGGGAGAGGCGTTTCCGCTTCAGGAAGTCGCTGCCAAGGACTTCATGCCATAAGTCCTCTACCACTTTCACCTTGGTAAAAAATCGATGGCCGCCGATGTCAAAACGGTAGCCTTTGTAATTGACGCTTCGTGCCAGGCCGCCTACCGTGTGGTCCTTCTCCAGAACAATCGAGCGGATTCCAGCCTTGCAGAGCTCGTATGCTGCAGTCAGACCAGCGGGCCCGCCGCCGATCAGAACAACTTTTGTCTCGCCACCTACCGGCATTGTCTTACCTAGTGTCCTGTCCCTGGGATAGGACACTAGGTAAGACGATCCAAATAGTCGTTGAGACGTGAGAGACGAGCCCGCAGTCTGACCACGGAAAGGCAGGCTCCCAAAAAGAGGTCGCGCAAAAATGCAACAAGCCACCCCCACATGAATCCAACCATGAACCCATATAGTAAGCCCAGCAAGCTCCCTCTCCAGGTCAATGCGTATCCGGGAAAATACTGCCCCAGAAGGCTCAGCTGGATGCGGGATCCTCCTTTCCACATCACCAGCAGGGTGACAATGAAAAGGGCCAAGCCGCAAAGTATTCCGGCAGCCAAACCGAGAGCCAAATGGTCCAGTCGGCTTATCGTGGGTGGGAGGGATTCATCTGCAGTTCCCGCTCCGATGGGAACTAGGCGTGTTTTTGGGGGAACAGGCTGATTCATCTCACACTGCTAAAGGACTGAGAAGAAACCTGGAGCGGGAGTTTAAAAGGAGATCGCTCGAAAGTCAAATTCTTCTACACAAGCGTCTTGACACAAGTGTCTTGACACAGGTGTCTTCGCTACGACACGATCGGCTGCTCCCAAGGCGGGATGTCCTGCTGGAGCTTGTTATGGGAATACCTGGGTCGAATCGACGGGTGCGGATTGGCAAATTCGAGGGAGAACTCGAGGCTGCAACGTGCCCGATCTGCGTGAATCCGGAGAGGCCGCGCTGTCTCTACCAGACCTCGGAAGGGATCGGTTACCATCTCTGTTCTTCCTGCAATCTCATGTATGCGTCGCCCCGCTTTACCGAAGCCTCATCGCTTGAGATCTACGAGAATCCAGCCTTCTTCGCGCTCAGCTTCCACCCAGAATGGGATTACGAATCGTGGAAGCGGGCCAATTCCCGAGCCTACCGGCAGACTCGGCTCAAAGTGGAGTTGGTGAGACGATATCTGGCACCGGGTCAGCGGTTCTTTGATATGGGCTGCGGGGCAGGGTTGGCGGTCGTGGAAGCGGAAAGGCAGGGTCTGGTCAGCGAAGGGCTCGATCCGAGCCGTATGTTGACCCGGATCGCCCGACAGCGGATTGGCGCCACCGTCCACACCGGAAAGATTGCAGATTTTTATCCTTCTCATCAGTACGACGGGGTGATGGCTTGGGACGTTCTGGAGCATCTCAATGACCCACTTGAAGTATTGCGCCGCTGCCGGAAAATGCTGGTCCCAAGCGGGTACCTGTTCGCCCAGGTCCCCAATCATCTGGGGCTCTCCAATCGCTTCAAGGCCTTTCTGTCGAAAATCAGAGTGCGGCCGGGTTTCACCCACTTCGGCTTTCCCTGGCACGTGTACTCCTTTGACCGTAAGAGTCTGACCCGACTAATAGAAGCAGCCGGACTGAAGTGCTTGCTGGTGGAATCCTGGCCTCGCACCGTCAAGGACGAAAAGGACCGGTTCCTCTATGTACCGATCAACCGGATGTTTCGCTCACGCTGCTGGGGAGACTACATCGTTGTTGTGGCTCGCAACTCCACTGCCACTGCCACTCCCACTGCCACCTCCAGTGGTTCCTGAGTAGGGGCGCACGGCCGTGCGCCCGGATCTTCACCAACTGGGAAGCCCAGTTCCAGCGAGGTCCTTGGGAGGGATCTTGTTCTTGCCGATCAGAACGGCCACAGGAAGGGAATCAGGAAGGATGCCAGGATCCAGAAAAAAAGATTGAGAGGTCCGCCCACCTTCAGGAAGTCACTAAACTTATATCCTCCCGGGCCGAGGACGAAGAGGTTGGTCTGATAGCCCACGGGCGTCATGAAGCTTGCCGAAGCGCCAAACAAAACGGCCATGACGAAAGGTTTCGGATCCACCTGCAACTGGAAAGCGACGGAGATGGTGACGGGAATCATTAACACCGCGGTGGAATGATTCGACATGATCGAGGTCAGAAGGGCAGTGAGAAGGTAGATTCCCGATAGAACAACGGTGGGCCCCCAATCGCTCAACTGCTCTACAAGCTGCGAGGCAATAAGGTTTGCCAGACCGGTGTTTACCGTCGCCGTCCCCAGAGGGATCAGACAGGAGAGCATCACAATGGTTTGCCAGGAGAGATGGTTGTAAAGATCACGCAGTCGAAGACAGCCCGTCAAGATCATGGCTCCGGTCCCTACTAGAGCTGCTTCCACAATCGATAGGATCCCGAATGCGGCCAGCAAGATGACCCCCGCAAAACTGGCCAGCGCATAATAGACCTTCTCTTTGCGCAGGGAAGTGATCCGGACTTCTTCCATGACCAGAAAGTCGGGACTCTGCCGCAGCATACTTAACTGCTTTCTACTGGTGAGTATGAGCAGAGAGTCTCCATATTCGAACCGGAATGAGCCAATTCGCTGACGAATCGTTCGTCCATGGCTGCGAATTGCCAAGGCGTTCGCCTTGAAGGTGCGGCGGAAATTGATTTCTTTAAGAGTGCTTTCCACCAGCTGAGAGGTAGGGGAGATGAACGCTTCCACCAATACGATATTTTCGTCCTCCAGAGTCTGATCCTGCACATCCAGGGCCTTGATCGTGACTCCTTGGGAATCCTGGATTTTGATGAGGGTGTATGGGTCTCCATGCGCCAGGAGAATATCGCCGGCTCGTAGTCGGGTCTCCTGCGCTGTGGGTAACAGCCTGGTGCTGCTCCTGATGATCTCGATTACCTCCAAATCATACTTTTCGCCCAACTGGCTCTCGGTAAGGGATTTGCCCGTCAGCGGAGAACCTTCCTGAACAAGTAACTCGGTAACGAAATGGCGCAGATGGTACTCTTCGGTAAGGCTCTCTCGCGAGGGCCGCGAGGCAAGCAAGCGAGAACCCACAAAGAGAAGATACAGAGCCCCCATTATGGAAAAAATGATTCCCGCATGGGTAAACTCAAACATGCTGATCTTCCAGCCCAAATGTTGGAGAGCCAGGGAGTAGATTAGCAGGTTCGTGGAAGTGCCGATCAGGGTACAGGTGCCAAAGAAGATAGCAGCAAAAGACATAGGCATCAGAAGCTTGCGCACATCCAGACGTCGTTCTCGAGCCACGGCAATGGTCAGGGGGAGAAACAGGGCAACGGCGGCCGTGTTATTGATGAAAGCCGAAAGTAGGCCCACTGCCAGCATGATGGCGAGAAGAAGTTTCGATTCACCCGTTCCCGACAGGTCCACGATCTTGTTTGCCACGAAGTTCAACGCGCCCGTATTCTGAATGCCATAGCTTAGGGCCAGCATGCAGGCAACGGTGATGGTTGCAGCGTTACCAAAGCCGGCGACAGCTTCCTCGGCGGAGACCAGACGGAAGACCACCAGAGCAGAGAGGACCAGAGCGCTCACTTTGTCGACTGGAAAAAAGTCCAGTGCGAACAAGACTGCGGCGGCAAGAATAATCGCACTGAGAATGAGCATCTCTGCTGTCATGGCGTTTTTGGGAAGCTCGATAAAGTGACCCTTCCTGAGCCCGACCAGTGGGGTCGGGAGCAATGTCGATGTTTCTGTTTCTCGGTGACCCTATTCTAAATAGTTATTGAAGAAAGTGGACCTGCAGAATCGTTTTTACGTGGTGCTTCAATATACAGAAGCGGGAAGACCCGGACAAGGGCTTTCGGGAATTAGAAACAGATGAAGGAAAAACGGAACATGTGGGAACGGGTTTTTCGGGTCCGGGATCAGGGCAGCACGCTGGGCCGGGAGGTTGCTGGAGGATTCGCGACCTTCGTTACCATGTCCTACATCATTCTCGTTCAGCCTGTGGTGATGAGTGCCGCCGGGATGGATCTCGAATCCGCAATGGTGGCTACCTGCCTGTCCAGCGCACTGGCCACCTTTCTGATGGGGTTTCTGGCCAACTACCCCATAGCCCTGGCACCCGCCATGGGACACAACTTCTTTTTTACCTACGTGGTGGTCTTGGCCATGGGCTACAGTTGGCAACAGGCATTGGGCGCCATTTTTCTATCGGGTTCTGCTTTCGTTCTTCTCTCCTTTGTCGGATTGAGAGCACGTCTGTTGACTTCCGTACCGCCTGTGTTGAGAAATGCCATCGCCGCAGGGATTGGTTTGCTGATTGCGGTAGCGGGACTGGAATGGAGCGGAATTGTCGTTGACCATCCCGGGACCTTGGTGGGTCTGGGAGACCTGACTTCAGCCCCAACTGTGATCGCGCTGCTTGCCCTGCGCATCAGAAGTGCCATCCTGATCGGAATCCTGGTCACCCTCGTGCTGGCCCTGGGGAGTGGACTGGTGAAGTACCAGGGGCTGGTCAGTGGTGTTCCCTCCATTCGGCCTACCTTATTGCAGTTGGATATCGCTGGCGCCCTGCAGTTGGGCACCCTGTCGATCATCTTCGTGTTTTTCTTTCTGGACCTGTTCGACACCGTAGGCACGCTTATTGGGGTCAGCCAGGAAGCAGGATTTCTCAAGCCCGATGGTGAGCTGCCTCGAGCTCGATTAGCCCTGCTGTCAGATGCTCTCGGCACCTGCGCCGGCGCTCTGCTGGGGACTTCCACCGTTACCAGCTACGTCGAGAGCGCGGCTGGAGTTACCGTCGGCGCCCGCACGGGACTGGCGAATCTCGTCACTGGCACGCTGTTCCTGGCAGCGATCTTCTTTTCGCCCCTGGTCGCAATGATTGCAAGTGGGGTGCAATACGGGGAGGGACTGCAGCTCTATCCGGTGATTGCGCCCGCTCTGATCATTGTGGGCTGCTTGATGATGAAGAATGTGGGCGGCATCCAGTGGGACGATTTCAGCGAAGCGATTCCCGCCTTTCTCACTATTCTCATTATGCCCTTGACCTTCAGCATCACCGAGGGGATCGCCTTCGGTTTTATTTCTTATACTCTGCTGAAGGCCGTAAAGGGAAAGCTGCAGGAGGTACCGATACTGATTTCAGTGTTCTCCATCCTGTTTGTGCTTCGTTATCTATTCCTTTTCTAAATCTCTGGAACACTTAGCTCCAGCAGGATGTCGTCTTGATCGTAGATGTTGCCCCATCCACATCCTTTTCAATTTCGTGGCAGGGGCTGGGTGAGACTTGCTTCACGGCGACTCTAGCCAAGAGCCTTGATGCTGATGAGTCTGGTGCGGATCAAAGAGACCGATCTGACGCGTGGAAACGGACAAAAAACGTGCGGAGTGCAGAAACACGCGCCTGGGTTCTAGTGAGTGTCTTCTTTATCTGTCTATTCAATCTGTCTATTCATTTTTCAAAAAAAGATTTTTCCCAAGGAAAATGGGGATACATATGCATCCGACCAAGAAGATAGCATCAAAAATGTTTGAGTCTGCTGCTGGAATCAGGGCGTGGATAACATTTGCTAAGACTATCCCAAGAATCAATGACCACAGCATAAAGCCACCTGTACTAGAATCAAACTTGATTTTCTTACTACAGCTTCTGCAACGCTTTCTAAGCCAAAACGGGGACAGCAAAAAGAACAATTTCCAAATCCTTACTGCTTGTTCCTTGCAATGAGGGCACTCTAGAAATTCCATCTAAAAAGGCCAAGAAACAACACCAGCCCACAAGAATCACAGGAACTCAATGAAACGGCAACGGAATTCGAACACTCCTCAGCATTTCGGCAAATACGCCAAACCCAAATCCCTTGCCACCGAATCCAAATGTAATACCTCTCAAGGAGGTCACACATTCGTCCGTAGTCAGCTCTAAAGCAAAACCTTTGTACAATATCGCTATTCCTACGGTATCATCGGCCGCTAAACCGAAGTTCCCCTGGCAAGAAGAGAGTATTTGATTGATTATTAAGGACATCCAGGGGATTTGTCATTTCCGTCTACTGGGTCAGACCGAGTAGTTGCATGGCCTTGGCCTGTAGGGGTGTAAATTCGGTTACCTGCTTGAAGGTGGGTCCATCGGGAGTGAGCCGAGTACGCTTCTTTCGCTTGGCCGATGCGGAGGCCTTCGCTGGAGCCATCGGATCTCGTGTTCTCCGATTATGGTCGAGTTCTTCGTCTTGGAAGAGCAGTGGCGCAAGGTCCTTGCGCATATGCCATTCCACGTAGTAGGCCAGCATGCAAAGGAAAATGTGAGCTCGCACGTGATCTTCCGTTCGGTGCCGAATCGGTCGTACTCGAACATCCATCCCCTTTAAACAGCGGAACGCGCGCTCGACATGGGCCAAGCTCTTGTAGCTTCGAACCGTCTCTTCGGGGGATAAAGTGGCCTCCGTCTCACTGGTGCGGATCACGTAGATTCCATCCATTTGAGCCTCGCGCTGGATGGCCTTCTCCTTTCGGGACCACTGAAAAAACCGTCTTCGATCTGGAGTTCGAAGTGCTTTTCCATCTTGTAGTGGTTGATCACCTTGCCCACCTTCAGGGCGATTTCCGCCTTTTTCAGAGGGGTCTTGGTACGGCGCGCGACCTGCTTGACGATTGGCTGGAGCGCTTTTTCGGTGGCCTCCAACAGGGCTTGCCTCTTGTGCCGGCGCTCCTCGGCCAGAATCGGGTTGTAGCAGGCGATCAGCCGTTCTTTGGGATGCTCCGGGGAGGTGATCTCAGCCAGATTCTTCTCATCGAAGAGGGATCGCTGAAGTTGGCCGCCCTCGATCAGAGCTCGGATCGATTGGCTTTTCAAGGCCGAGATCCATCCCAATCCCGGATGCTGCTTCAGGAGCTCTATCTTGGTCTGGGTGAGCATCCCGCGATCCCCCACCAACACCACACGGGAGAGGCCAAATCGCTGGCGCAACTTCTCCACCTGCTCCGGCACGGTGCTTGGATCTCCCGTGTTTCCAGGATAGACGTCGATCGCCAGCGGACGACCCTCGCCATCGGTCAGCACCCCATAGACAATGATCGGTAAACCCTTCCGGCCATCGCGATCATGACCGTACTGGGCCAGAGGACAGGTGCGCCCCTCGTAGTAGCTGCTGCTGACGTCATACAGGACCAACGCCCCCTCACCGAGATGCCTGTGGGCCAGCTTCTTTTCGATCTGTCCCTGCCGCCCCAACAACCAGTCCAGAGCCTGGTAGAGCTCATCCACGTCCGCATCGGAAACCGAAAGCTCTTCGGCCAGTGTCGTTGTCTTCCACAACCGTGTGGTGGCCAATTTCGAACAATGGTGGATCAACCTCTCGCTGATCATGGCCAGCACCAGGTCGCGTTGGCGGGTCCGCTTGGAGCCGATCAAGACCGGCAAACCCAACTTGCGGATGGTTCCCAGAATGGCTTCCACATGGCCGTGAGGGAGAGTGCGTATGGTGTGGAACCACTTGCCAGGACTGACTAGGGGAATGTCCTTGAGGACCCGGCGCAGGGCTTCGACCTTGGGTGCAGGCCAGTCGGAAAGGTTGGCCAAAGTTTTCTTCACCACCTTCTTGCCTTCCCTCCAACCTTCGCGCAACAAGATGGCCGGTCGGGAGCCTCGGTTGGGAACCACGTCGATGTACATGGGAACACTATGGAGCCGCCTTTGACACCTAAATGTCCATTGCCCAAGTACTTATTGGAGAAAAATGGGTGCTTTCTTAGGGGAACTTCGGGCTAAATCCTCGACGTCACCAAAACTCACACCAACTATTAATCCAGGTGCCGCCGCGCCACCAACTATTCGTCCAACTCCACCTGTAAGGAGAATACCCACTTCACCCTCTCCACCTTGTTTTCTCGTTCCCAAGTACGCGGCTACCGACGTCGAAACGTAATTGGGCGGATCTTCGGGCCCAAGAGAAGGGTCAGCTCCCAGGCCTAAACCTCCTCCAACTCCAAAGAAAATGACTTGTAATCCGTCTGGATCCACCAAGTTTGTTGGATCATTTTGAGCATACGTGTAGAAATTTCTGCTGCCGGAGAAACCAATGGGATCTTTCGCGGTCCATCTGCCCGTCTCCGCATCGTAGTCCCGAGCGCCGAAACGTACTAACTCAGTGTCCGGGTCGTAGAGTCCTCCCGCAAAGCCAAAAGGATGAAATCCGGGATTGGTGTCCAGAATGACCCGGCCAAACTCGTCGTAGTCGAGACGCTGTGCAATTTGGCCCGTGGCAACGTCGATCACCAATCTGGGGCTCCCCGGATGGTCGGCGATGATACGGTAGGTATTGCCGCCTTTGAGGAGGTAATCCGGGACGTTAGCCCGGCTCGCGTACACAAACCGAGACTGTCCCGGGTTTAGTTGAAAGTTGAGAGGCGGTTCGTCCGACCGACTCGTTAGAATCGGGTTGGTCAACAACCTTTTAAGGAGGAACCGCCATGAAGAAATCATATCGAATTGTCACCCGGAAGAACAGTCAGGGGCTGGCTGATTATCTGGCCCAGAACGGGCAACTGTTGCTCCCGATGGTGGAGCTGATCGAAGCCTCCCGGATGGCCATTGACGAGTTGATCGACATCCTGGGGCGAGCGAGCATGGAAGCGGTCTTGCAGCTTTCTGCCCGAAGTGTCGCCGGCGAAAAGCAACAAGGGCGCCCAGGCAAGCAGATTGTTTGGTACGGCACTCAGCCAGGGCGAGTCAGACTTTCGGAGCGGCAAGTGCGGGTTCGAAAGCCACGGCTGCGCAAGAAAGGCCAAGGTCGAGGCGGGGAGGTGGAGATCCCCGCCTATGAGGCGATCAACCGTAACGGGGAGCTGGGCAGCCGCATGCTGGAGATCTTGATGTGCAACGTTTCCACGCGCCACTACAGCCGCGTGATCCCCCAGATGGCCGACACGGTGGGAGTCAGCAAATCGTCCGTGAGCCGTCAGTTCATTGAGCAGAGCGGCCAGCAGCTGGAGCAGCTGGCCGAGCGACACTTTGATGACGTTGAGTTTCTGATCATCTACATCGACGGCCTGGTCTTTGGCGAGCACCACGTGATCTGTGCCGCCGGCGTGGACTCGGAGGGCCAAAAGCACGTGCTGGGGCTGCGGGAAGGGGCCAGTGAAAACGCCGCCACCGCTACCTCCTTGCTGGAAGACCTGGTGGAGCGAGGCCTGGATTCCGGGCGACGCTATCTGTTTGTGATTGACGGCTCCAGGGCCCTGCGATGTGCCATTGACAAGGTCTTTGGCAAGGGCAGTCCGGTGCAGAGATGTCGTCGTCATAAGATTCGCAACGTGTGCGATCGATTGCCGGACGATCTGGCCGAGCAAGTCAAGTCAGTGATGCAGGCTGCTTATCGACTGCCCTGGGAAAGAAGGGAGGGTTCGGCTCAGAAAGCAGGCGGAGTGGCTCGAAGGGCTGCATCCCGATGCGGCAGCTAGCCTGCGAGAAGGTCTGGAAGAGACCTTCACCATCAATCGACTCGAGTTGTCTTCCTCCCTGCGCTTGTGTCTGGCCAGCACCAACCTGATTGAAAGCCCTCACTCTGGCGTGAGGATGCGGACCCGCCGAGTGAGCCGCTGGAAAGATAGCCAGATGGTGCTGCGCTGGGCCGCCTCAGCCTTCCTGGAGACGGAGAAGAACTTCCGGCGCATCCAGGGCTACCAGGACCTCTGGATGCTGAAAGCCAAACTCAGAGACGAGGTTTCTATGGACGCCAAACGAAAGGTGGCTTAAGATCGTGCTCAACCTGAACCGCTCTTCACTTTCAACTGAGTTTGGGGCAGCCTCCACAAACCGGCTCGTGACATTGCCGCTGGAATCGAGTTCGGCTATCGGGTTGAACTGATCCTGATACAGAAATGCCTGGACAAGCGTGCCGTTGACTTTCTTGCCTATCCTTCGATTGCGAGCATCAATCAGATATTCAATTTGCGTGCCGTTGGGCAAGTCGACGCTCAGAAGGTTGCCCAGCACACCGTAATCGTAGCTTGTGGTCTGCCCAGCTGTGTTCTTGATGAGCAGCTCACCATTGGCCGTGTAGGTATAACTCATCGATCCGTACTGGGTCAGCCGATCCTGATCGTCGTAGCTGCCAGTGATGGTCCCGGATGGGGTCGCCAAACTCAAACGATTACCATTGGAATCATAGGTGTAGGTTGCGACAACAAGACCATTCTCCTTCGCTTCGGCGAGCCGACCTGCCAGGTCGTACGCGTAGTTGAAAGTGGTCGGCACCCCCTCTACGGTTTCGATCTTTTCCACAATACGTCCCAGCCGATCGCGCGTAAACTGGACCGAGTAGACCTCGGCGCCGCTGAAGCTTGCGGCATAATCAGTCGGTTCCCCAAAAGTGTTTTGAGTCTGGCTGTCGCTCACGCCTCCCAGCGTGGATCCGATCAAGAGACCATTTTGGGCATCACGGCTGAGCGTCAGATCCCCTGCGGTAACCAGGAAGTTGTCATTGTCATACTGCAAATCAACGGTACCTGTGCCGTTGACGCTGAGCGAGGTTAGGCGGAAGTCGTTGTCGTAAGCACGGGTCACACTGCCGGAGACTTCACCGGTCCAGCTTTCTTGCGTGAGCAAGCCTCCATCATAAGCGAAGGACAGGATCCCACCGTCTGGAGCGGTTCCTGTCGTCTGGTTACCGCTGTTGACGTCATAGTTAAACTGTACCGAGCCGCGGGGTAACGTTATCAAGCTGCGACGGCCTGCGGTGTCGTAGTCAAAAACGATGGCTTGCCCATCGGGTCGAGAGATTTGCGTCAGCTGTCGGTCAGCATTGTAGAAAAACTGAGTCGCGTTCGTGCCAGCTCCGACGTCAGGGGGAGTGTAAGCTCCTTCAAGATCGACGGGCGTGTACGCGAAGATATGCTGCGTCTGCCCAGGCGGTGTGATCGAAGTCACGTTGCCATTGGCGTCGTAGCTATAGGCGATGACTCGCCCATCTGGTAAGGTCTGACTAGTGAAACGGCCTGCCAAATCGTAGCTCAAACTGACCGTACGCCCTTCCGCGTCAGTGATGGATGCCAGAAATCCGTCAGCATCATAACTGAAAGAGATCGCCCGCTCGTTGCCTGCCACACCCTGAGCCGCGCGTGTCAGACGCCCGAGAGGATCATATTCCAGCCTCATGGGAAGAAGATTTCCCGCCGAGACCTCCACGACCCGGCCCTGGTTGTCGATCCTCGGGGTAGTCTGACGACCCTCGGGCGAGGTAAGGGTAAACTCAAGGTTTGTTCTGTCAAAGACATTGGTGAAGATGCGGCCGTTGACGGTCGCGGTGTCCGTGAGACTGGTCAGGCTTAAGGGATCGGCGGGATCGGAGAGGCTGACACTGCGCTCCCGATTTATGTTCGAGATCAGCCCGGCGGGCGTCGTGGTCGTCTCGCTAGCCGTGATCGGTGTCTGCATCCCGAAGCGCGGGTCGGGCCCCGGAGTTGTGTTGATCGTCGTGCCGTCGGCGAAGGTAAGGGCGCGGCTTTGGTCATTGCCAATGATCGTTTCCGTTTGGGTGCCCTCCGGAAAGGTGGTCAGTCGGCGCTGCTCACCGGTGGTGAGGCGTTCCACCCGATGACCAGTAGTACGGTTCAGGGCCGTGGTCTTTGCGACCTCAAAGCCGCTCTCTAACTCGCTACGGGCCAGATCCTGAAAGCCACCTGCGGCGTCGGTATCTCGGGTCAGGCGGCCCAGGCTGTCGTAGAGGAACTGGGAAGGGTTGCCTAAGGGATCGGTGAACGTTTCCAGCAGTCCCTCAGCCGAATAGGCCAGCTGAACGGTCTCGTTGGCGGGGTTGGAGATGGTTGCCAGGTAGCCGTTGGGATCCAGGGTGAAGCTGGTGCGCTGGCCGAAAGGTGCAACGATGGCAGTGGGATTGCCGCTGGCATCCCGTTCGATGATGGTGACGTTTCCATCGCCGTCGGTGATTTGAGTCAAGAATCCCCGGGCGTCGTAAGCAAACTGGAAAAGAACCGCTCCCGTCAGAGTGTTTAGCGTGCTCAGGTGCCGTCCCTCGGCATCAAACTGGTAAAGTTCACTTCCGTCCTCTGAGGCGATCGATATCGTGGCGGCCGAGAAAGCAGGAAGCGGCGAGAAGACGCGGCGAACGCGGCCCGTGACGGCGATGTAAAGGCTGCCATCTGGAGCCACGCTGCGGCCCTGCGGCCCTTGCAGTTCGGCTTGGGTCGCCGGGCCGCCATCTCCTGCACTGCCCAGGGTCGCCGTGCCGGCCACCGTATTGATGACCCCCTCGGGGGAGACTTGACGCACTCGGTGCAGGACCAGTGGGGCGCTGATTTCGGAAATCAGAAAGCCGCCGTCTGCGGTAAGGGTGACGCCCTGGGGACTAAAGAGCCGGGCCTGGGTGGCGGGAATGCCATCCTCAAGGGGGCCAAAACCACCTGTTCCCGCCACCGTGGTAATGATGCCATCGGGTGAGACGCGCCGGATGAGGTTGGCCTGAACATCAGCGATGTAGAGGCTGCCGTCCTGATCGACGGCCAGACTTTGTGGACCCCGAAGTGTAGCTTCGGTGGCCGGGCCACGATCGCCTGTGGAGCCAATTTGGCCCGTGCCGACCGCCGTGGAAATGATCCCTTCCCGGGTCACCCGCCGGATGCGGTGATTGTTGAAGTCGGCGATGTAAAGGGTGCCATCGGACCCAACCGCCACGTCCTCCGGAACCGAGATCTGGGCCTGAGCAGCAGGCCCGTCATCGCCACTGAAACCAGGCACACCCGTGCCCGCAACCGTGGTGATGATCCCATTGGGATCCACCTTGCGGATGCGCTGATCATTGTTATCGGAAATATACACGCTTCCGTCAGGCGCGAGCGCCACACCTGAGGGAGCAATCAGCCTCGCCTGTGTGGCCGGCCCCCGTCACCCAGTGGACCAAACTGGCTCCCCGTGCCGGCAAACGTGGCGACCACACCGTCGGGGGTGATTCTTTGAACTCGTCGTTTATCGGCGGTATAGATGCTCCCATCCGGACCCACCTCGACATCTTTCGGATTCACATCCGGTTCTGTCACCACGGTGTCAATTACCGGCGGGAGACCATCGTCAGATCTCCGGCGCCCATCGCCCAGGTAGAGGATGCGCCCCAAAGGATCGTAAGCGTGGTGGACACTGAGCGTCCAGCCTCCCAGGCCCTGCGCCTGAGCATCCCAGGGCCCGATCGGGACACGACTCGCCCGTGGAAAGGTCAGCTCCCCTCGCGTACGGCTGCCCGTGATCGCCCCTCCACCCGAATAGCCAAAGCGGTCGTTGAGACTGTCCCGGGTTTAGTTGAAAGTTGAGAGGCGGTTCGTCCGACCGACTCGTTAGAATCGGGTTGGTCAACAACCTTTTAAGGAGGAACCGCCATGAAGAAATCATATCGAATTGTCACCCGGAAGAACAGTCAGGGGCTGGCTGATTATCTGGCCCAGAACGGGCAACTGTTGCTCCCGATGGTGGAGCTGATCGAAGCCTCCCGGATGGCCATTGACGAGTTGATCGACATCCTGGGGCGAGCGAGCATGGAAGCGGTCTTGCAGCTTTCTGCCCGAAGTGTCGCCGGCGAAAAGCAACAAGGGCGCCCAGGCAAGCAGATCGTTTGGTACGGCACTCAGCCAGGGCGAGTCAGACTTTCGGAGCGGCAAGTGCGGATTCGAAAGCCACGGCTGCGCAAGAAAGGCCAAGGTCGAGGCGGGGAGGTGGAGATCCCCGCCTATGAGGCGATCAACCGTAACGGGGAGCTGGGCAGCCGCATGCTGGAGATCTTGATGTGCAACGTTTCCACGCGCCACTACAGCCGCGTGATCCCCCAGATGGCCGACACGGTGGGAGTCAGCAAATCGTCCGTGAGCCGTCAGTTCATTGAGCAGAGCGGCCAGCAGCTGGAGCAGCTGGCCGAGCGACACTTTGATGACGTTGAGTTTCTGATCATCTACATCGACGGCCTGGTCTTTGGCGAGCACCACGTGATCTGTGCCGCCGGCGTGGACTCGGAGGGCCAAAAGCACGTGCTGGGGCTGCGGGAAGGGGCCAGTGAAAACGCCGCCACCGCTACCTCCTTGCTGGAAGACCTGGTGGAGCGAGGCCTGGATTCCGGGCGACGCTATCTGTTTGTGATTGACGGCTCCAGGGCCCTGCGATGTGCCATTGACAAGGTCTTTGGCAAGGGCAGTCCGGTGCAGAGATGTCGTCGTCATAAGATTCGCAACGTGTGCGATCGATTGCCGGACGATCTGGCCGAGCAAGTCAAGTCAGTGATGCAGGCTGCTTATCGGCTGCCCTGGGAAGAAGGGAGGGTTCGGCTCAGAAAGCAGGCGGAGTGGCTCGAAGGGCTGCATCCCGATGCGGCAGCTAGCCTGCGAGAAGGTCTGGAAGAGACCTTCACCATCAATCGACTCGAGTTGTCTTCCTCCCTGCGCTTGTGTCTGGCCAGCACCAACCTGATTGAAAGCCCTCACTCTGGCGTGAGGATGCGGACCCGCCGAGTGAGCCGCTGGAAAGATAGCCAGATGGTGCTGCGCTGGGCCGCCTCAGCCTTCCTGGAGACGGAGAAGAACTTCCGGCGCATCCAGGGCTACCAGGACCTCTGGATGCTGAAAGCCAAACTCAGAGACGAGGTTTCTATGGACGCCAAACGAAAGGTGGCTTAAGATCGTGCTCAACCTGAACCGCCCTTCACTTTCAACTGAGTTTGGGGCAGCCTCCGGTCGGTCGTCTGGTAGACGGCATCGTAGACAAAACCGACGCGGACGATGGCCGGCTGGCGGCCCTGAAGCTCGCGCCCATAGGCATCCTGCCCATCCCAGGTGAAGGTCGTTTGCTGGTTGGCAGCCGCCGGGAAGGTCTGCTGGAACGATTGGCCGGCAACTCGAATTTCCAGCTCGATGCGCTTGAGACTGGCCGGGACGGTGTCTTCACTGAGTGGAATCTCCAGGGTATTGGAGGCAATGCGCCCCGGCACCCGGTCACTGCGATAGTTTAAGGTGAAGGGCGTGCCGGTGACATCGACCACCTCACCCAGTATCTGATTCTGGCATTCGATAATCGAGCTACTGATCACACAGGACATGGCTTGTCCAACAAGGGGATTTCCACCAGAGGGTCGGGCGGAAAGATGACATCCAACGGGGGAAACACGCCCCAGTTGAGATCCCAAATCGAAAAGTGGGAAATCGCTGCTCGCCACAGGCTCTGGCCCGGCAGGTATAAACTCGCCAATTCCTGCCGCTCGGCATCGGTGATCCCCAATGCCGCCAAGGCAGAGGCATCAGCCGGCTGGCCGCTGCCGTCTAGGTCCAGATCGGCCAGACCGCCCGTGATACTGAGAATCTGGATCACCCGTCCGCTGTCAACGGCCACCCACTCACCGGAGGCTGCCCCAAACTCAGTTGAAAGTGAAGGGCGGTTCAGGTTGAGCACGATCTTAAGCCACCTTTCGTTTGGCGTCCATAGAAACCTCGTCTCTGAGTTTGGCTTTCAGCATCCAGAGGTCCTGGTAGCCCTGGATGCGCCGGAAGTTCTTCTCCGTCTCCAGGAAGGCTGAGGCGGCCCAGCGCAGCACCATCTGGCTATCTTTCCAGCGGCTCACTCGGCGGGTCCGCATCCTCACGCCAGAGTGAGGGCTTTCAATCAGGTTGGTGCTGGCCAGACACAAGCGCAGGGAGGAAGACAACTCGAGTCGATTGATGGTGAAGGTCTCTTCCAGACCTTCTCGCAGGCTAGCTGCCGCATCGGGATGCAGCCCTTCGAGCCACTCCGCCTGCTTTCTGAGCCGAACCCTCCCTTCTTTCCAGGGCAGCCGATAAGCAGCCTGCATCACTGACTTGACTTGCTCGGCCAGATCGTCCGGCAATCGATCGCACACGTTGCGAATCTTATGACGACGACATCTCTGCACCGGACTGCCCTTGCCAAAGACCTTGTCAATGGCACATCGCAGGGCCCTGGAGCCGTCAATCACAAACAGATAGCGTCGCCCGGAATCCAGGCCTCGCTCCACCAGGTCTTCCAGCAAGGAGGTAGCGGTGGCGGCGTTTTCACTGGCCCCTTCCCGCAGCCCCAGCACGTGCTTTTGGCCCTCCGAGTCCACGCCGGCGGCACAGATCACGTGGTGCTCGCCAAAGACCAGGCCGTCGATGTAGATGATCAGAAACTCAACGTCATCAAAGTGTCGCTCGGCCAGCTGCTCCAGCTGCTGGCCGCTCTGCTCAATGAACTGACGGCTCACGGACGATTTGCTGACTCCCACCGTGTCGGCCATCTGGGGGATCACGCGGCTGTAGTGGCGCGTGGAAACGTTGCACATCAAGATCTCCAGCATGCGGCTGCCCAGCTCCCCGTTACGGTTGATCGCCTCATAGGCGGGGATCTCCACCTCCCCGCCTCGACCTTGGCCTTTCTTGCGCAGCCGTGGCTTTCGAACCCGCACTTGCCGCTCCGAAAGTCTGACTCGCCCTGGCTGAGTGCCGTACCAAACGATCTGCTTGCCTGGGCGCCCTTGTTGCTTTTCGCCGGCGACACTTCGGGCAGAAAGCTGCAAGACCGCTTCCATGCTCGCTCGCCCCAGGATGTCGATCAACTCGTCAATGGCCATCCGGGAGGCTTCGATCAGCTCCACCATCGGGAGCAACAGTTGCCCGTTCTGGGCCAGATAATCAGCCAGCCCCTGACTGTTCTTCCGGGTGACAATTCGATATGATTTCTTCATGGCGGTTCCTCCTTAAAAGGTTGTTGACCAACCCGATTCCAACGAGTCGGTCGGACGAACCGCCTCTCAACTTTCAACTAAACCCGGGACAGTCTCACTCACCGCGCTGCAGATCGTAATTTCCCAGCGGCACGTCAATTCCCACCGGGAAGTCGAGGAAGTTCTCCATGTAAAAGGGCACCGGCTGGGTAAAATTCACGCGGGTGGCGCCGGCCGCCAGGGCTTCGTCGACCGTCAGGGCTACGGCGTAGGTGTAAAAACTGGTGGGGGGAAGCAGAGCGGGCATCGTCTGGGGGCCCGCGTCGCCCACGGTGTACTCGGTGGCCCGCACGGCAAGTGAGCTAATAGGCTGGGTGCTCCCGTCGGGAAGAACCATCTCAGCGCCGGTCCCTGCGGGAAAGAACAAAGTGGCCTGACGAGTTCCATCCGCGTCCGTAACCGGGCTGCCCCGGGCCACCTGGGGCGTACCGGAAGCAAGATCCACCGGGGTTACCTGAGAGTCGGGTGCAACCATCACCACGTCCTCAATCAGGACGTAATCCTGCCAGGGGACGTCGACCTGCCGCTGGGTGCTCAGAAAGCCTCCCTTTTCGTAGTTCACGGTCAAGAGCTCGCCGCCATTGACGGCCAAATCGAACCTTCCATCGGTACGGCTCAGGGTCTGGTCGAGTTCCGGGTGATTCAAGATGTTGATGGTGACACCGGGAAGGGGAGCGCCTTGCCGATCCAGCACCTGGCCGCGCAGAACGGCGGCTCGCCTGGCTTCGATGGTGCCCGCCACGACACCGGTTTGAATGGGATCGTTGCCCGTGTAGAGAAACTCGGTGGCTGTGCCCAGCGTGGTGGTGACGGTTCGGTTGACGGCAGAAGCCACCGAGGCCGGATCGGGAGGCAGAGGCACACTCACCTGGATGGTGAAGCTGACCTGAGCCGCGGGCGAGAGATTGCCGGCCAGATCCCGGAGGGTCGCAGTCAACGTAGCGGGGCCCTCAGCCAGGGGCTCTGTGGGCGTACAGGAGGCGCTGGCCGGGCCGAAGCTGCAGTCCACCCCCAGGGCACCGCCATTGGCCTGGATCGACAGCGTCGCCGTATCGACTCCCGAGCCGGCATCGCTGTAACTGATCTGGGTGGTGGGCGTGGTCGTCCCCACGGTACTGCCCTCGGCAGGAGCCGTAAAGGCGAGCTGGGGAGGGGTGGTGTCTACTGTGAAGTTGACTTGGGCCTGCGGGGAAAGATTGCCGGCAAAATCCCGGAGGGTGCCGGTAAGGGTTACCACGCCCTCGGGTAGGGGGGAGTTGGGGGTACAGGTGGCACTCGTGGCAGCAAAGGCACAATTCACGGGCAGGCTCGTGCCATTGGCCTGAATGTTTAGAGTGGCTACTTCGACTCCGGATCCGATATCGCTGTAGTTGATCCGGATCTCGGGAAGGTTGGTGTTGAGGATGGCACCGTCTGGAGGAGCCGTAAGGGCAAGCAAAGGAGGGATGGTATCCACGGTAAAGATGACCTGAGCCGGCTCGGATACGTTCCCCGCAAAACCCTGGATGGAAGCGACGAGGCTTACCTCCCCCTCGGGTAAGGCAGTGAGGAGTGCAGCCGGCACCTTCCTCGCCAAGGCTACAGGTCACGTTCAGATGTGTTCGTGCTTGTTTCTTTCTTTGCCTCCGATGAAGGTCTCATCGACCTCCACCTGCCCAAAGAACACTTCTCCGTGTTCCGAGAAGTGCTCCCGAATCCGGTGTGCCAGATACCAAGCGGACTTTTGGGTGATCTTCAGGTCACGGTGGAGTTTCATGGAGGAAACACCCTTGATGTTGGTGGTTATCAGGTAGATGGCAATCATCCAAGTTTGGCACCCCAGAGGGGAGTTGTGCATCAAGCTATCGGTCTTCACCGAGAAGTTTCTGAGACAGCAACGGCAGTGGTAAGGTTGCGGTTTGCGGTAGGTACGTTCCTGAATGTTGTCCGATCCACACCCGGGACAGTGAACTCCATGAGGCCAGCGGTTCTCGACAAACCACTTCTCGGAGGTGAGATCGTCCGGAAACATCTTGAATAACTCTTTGAGGGATAGCCCTTTGCGGTAGTGCTTTCCGGGGGCCTCCCCTCGTCTTTTATTTGTTTTCATCGTGGAAGTAGTTTACTTGAATGGTATGATATTTTTGCGAGCTAAGTGCACTGAAAACAGATATTTCCAAACTTTTCAAGTAAACTGGTATATAAGCCCCCAAATTAAGCACCATCTGGCCCGATTCGAGCATCGTGACAGAGTTAACCCGTCGGACAAATCCCGGTGTGCCGGAGGGCTCGCCCGGGAGTACGTCCCCCTGCCCGAGCACTTTCCGGAGAACCCCGGAGCCCCACAACCAAACGGACAGGGAACCATCCGTCTCGCCAGCATGAAAAAAAAGGTCCCCTTCGGATCGATGTCGAAGTCGAAAATCGCATCGATACCTGTCTGGGGATCAAGTATCAGCAATGTCTCCATCACCCCAGTATCGGCCGACACTCGCAGAAACGCCTCGTATTGCCGGGATTCTCCCTCCTGAAGGGTGACGGCCACCACGGCCCGTCCCTGTGAGTCGAGTCGGAATCCACCTACCCATGCGACCTTCAGGCTGGCTGAATCCGGCAAAATGTCTCCCGACAGGACCGCCGGTTGGGTCCATCCCTCGTGATGCACGAACAGGCCGGTTTTCGTGGTAAGAACGGACTCTTGCCAGGCCGCCCCGAAAAAAGCTTGCCCCGAGTCATTGAGGCGGACATCCAAAATATCGACCCGATTGTCGAGGACTCCCGGAAATTGATCCGCTCGAGCCAGAAGACGCACCTCTCCTTCGGCAAATAAGCCAGCTCCAAAAGTGGTGCCGAATACCACGTCGCTGTTCCGGTTGAAACCTACGACCTGAATGCGTCCCCAAACATCGCCCGAGCCGTCCGGGAGAGGGTCGGTCGAGCGCACCAGAAGTTGCGTCCGGCCGTCAATCAGCAAGAGCTGCTCACCCTTTAAGGCCACCAGCCCGGTGGGACTGAGGGCGGCTCCAAGCGGTGTTGAGAAACCGCCCACCCACTCGTAGATCTTTCGTTGCTTCCCCTCTTGAAAAAGGAAGAGTTCTGAGACCTGATCATCCGCTCGCTGAAGGGCAAAAAGCACCTGCCCCGACTCATTGACCGCGACAACCTGAGCCGCTTTATACGGAGGCCCAGGAGTGGATAGAGGGGACGATGAAACGGGCAGCAACTGTTGACTGTCTTCGGGACTGAGCACCCAAAGCTGGGTCGGGATACGATCGGCCTCGACGGTAAAAGCTGTAGTCCCTTGACGGTTGGCGCGGACGAGGCCAAAACTCTCGGCCCTCCGCACCAGTGGGAAAAGGGTCTTAAAGCCCCATTGTGGCGACGGCTCTGCTTCGCTAAACAGCGGCACATGGGAAAGCTTGAGTCCCAACTGGCTGAAAGCCGATGCTAGAAACGGCTCACTGGCTCGGAGCGAGAGGCGCCCGAAAAATCTCCAGAAGCCAGGAAAGGGAAAATAGTGCTGAGGTAAAAGCTAGCTTGCTGTCCTTCGTCAATGCGGATCTCGCCCTCGTCGACCACGACTCCTGCACGGTCGCGGAGTTCCAGTTCGAGTACTAACGGAATCTGGTTTGGGTTGGTCACGGCAAGCGGCAGCCGGGAGCCGGAAGAACTGGCAACAATCAGGTCAGACTCGGCCGCCGGAGTCTCAGCCGGAATCACTGTTCGGCTGAGTAAGGCTTGGCCCTCGAAGAGCCTCAAGTCGATGGAAAGAATCAGCGTGGCACCATTTTCTACGGTCACTTTGGCATACCCGGTTAACAGTCGCCGGTCCTGAATCGAAACTGCCAAGGCACCGTCCGACGGGACCAGAAGTTCACTCTCACTGGCCTGTAGCAAAGCACCCATGGCACTGAAAAGCTCTACCCGGATGATGGCCGGGAAAGGTGAAATGTTGAGCACCTCCAGGGTCGATCCGTACTGCAACGAGCCCAGTATTCCTTTGGCTAGAAAGGGGATGTAATAGGTGCGAGGCGATGCGGGTTGGGCCCAAAAGAGAATGTCGTGGTGACAGCACAGATGACCCCGCAACAGAATGGATCCAGTCCCGTCGGTTCCCAAGGGGGTCAGATGTTCCAGCAACCCCGCCGGATCTTTGGCCACTAGTTCAAGCGTTAGGTCAATGGGCAAAAGTGTCCCGCGCTGCCATACTATCGGAACGTTGAAAAGTTCCCCCACAATCGTGGCGCTAAACACCGCCTCCGAGGCCGAGGCCGGACGAGGAAAGGCCTGGAACTGGCGACCAAGGAATGGAGCGTAGCTGCTCCTGTAGGAGATTTGCAGGCTATCGCCGATGGGCGAGGGATCGCCGTCCACGGCGATCTTGTGTACTTGTCCCCGCTCCCAGAAGAAAATCCCTCCCAACGGTTCCCGCACGACGGTGAAGAAGACCGCAGCCTCAGGCGTAATGTAGCCCGAGGGGATTTCTCGGGGTTCTCCAGGCAGGCCTGGGAGAACCGTTGCTGGATCCAGAAGCTGCTCGAATACCGCACCTGTCCAGAGCAACAAGTGTTCGCTATTGGCAACGAAGAGGATCCGACCTGAAGCGTCGGCGTCCAGTAAATCCAGCGACTTGACGGTGAGCCCCGGTAAGATTCGCTCACCTTCAAAAGCAAGAGGAACTCCTCCGGACTCACTGAAGACCAGGATTCCATTGATGCCGTGGTCCAGAAGCACCACCAGCGAATCGTTGAGTAAAATCGTTTGAGCACGCGCCAGCGAGTCCCTTGGGAAAACCTGTCCCGGTAGTCCCGGGATCGGTTCAAACTCCACGGCAATGGCTTCAATCCGGTCGAGGCCCGCCCGGAAGATTCCAGACCGGCCGTCAGATAGCTGCGAGACGAAGACGATCTCTTCTTGGTCGTTGAAAAAACGCGCCGGAGCATGTGGCCTTCCGAGTGTCAGCTCCTCTCCCGATGCTGAGAGAACCGGAGCCGGGTCACCAGATCGGATCATGTAAAGCAGGCGGTCGGAATTGGCGACGACCAGGAAATCCTCTACAAAAAAGGCCATCGTCCCATTTTCGTTCAGCTCGAAACTTCCACTGGGCCTGAACCCTTTCGTGCCCACAATCCTGTTCAGTCCCTTGCCGTCATGGACAAACAAGTCGTAGATACGCTCGCGCTCGGGTGTTGTGGGATCATCCAATTCCAAGACGAGGCCCACCTGTCCAGCGTCATTGAGAGTGGCAGAGAAGATTCGCTCGATGACCGTGTTGGCTGTTCCCGGAATTGGATCTCCCGAGGATAACAGAGGAAGGAGATCGTAAGGTCCTGCAGGCAACCTGCTGCCGCTGGGATCAGCGCCGAGACCGAAGGCGCTGTGGGACAGGTCTGCCGAAATGTCGCCCGGAGGAGAAGCCTGAAGCTGCAGGATCGTCAGGAACAGGACCGTAATCAGGTTAGGGATGATCCTGCTTGTATATTCCATAAATTTCGAATCATAAACTCCTGGACATTTGCTTACCGACCGGTGTCCTCATCTGAGACTCGAAAGCCGGAGAAACCGGGCAGCCCAATCTCTGCACTATCTGAGATTTCTTTGGTCAGTTCCCGGATCATGCTCTCCGCTACCCCTGATTTCCTGGCTTCCTTCTGCAGGGTGGCCAACGCTTTCTTCGCCTCTTCCACCTCAAGGCGGTTCTCGTCAAGGCGCCGCAGGGCATCATCCACCCCGGCTTGAATGACGTTCCGACTGGCTCCATCTGCCTCAGCGAAAAAGGCATTCCGCAGATTGTTCATCTGGAGTTGCAGGCTCAGGCCTCGGTTCACTGTATTCTTCAGGTTGAGCCGTGCTTCCTTCAAGGCCGACTTCCAGAACTCCATATTTTCTCTGGACTGAGGAGACGATTCCAGCGGGGAATCTTTTGTCTCGGCCTGAGGCGTGGACTCTTCATCGCTAGCTGTGGGCAGATGCCTCGCCGAGCTTGTAGCGACACGTGCACGCCGGAATGTTCTGAGATCGGCATTGGTAATGGTCACCTTTTTCTTACCGGCAGTCTCTTTCTGCTGTCCCTTCTGACGGCGAACGAGTTCGACTAGAGAAGGCTCTTTCCTGGATTCCTGAGCTGAGAGCCAGGCGGGAGCCAGGAGGACAAAGAGAAAGACGATGAGGAACCTTCTCATGCCTTCATTATGGACGACCCCTGGTTGACCGTCTGCTGTGACTGTCGTTTAATTTTTTTGAATTCGCTGCTTTGACTTTCGAATTTCCAAAGTGGAGGGTTCGCGGGAAAGGAGCAGACTATGGCCGGTAGCGACCAGTGGCGAGGTAAGGTGGGCAAGCTTTCTGAAGAGGAGATTGCTGACTTTCTCTCGGGAAGTCCCTTCTGTCGTCTTGGTTGTCTTGATGGGGATGGGTGGCCTTACGTGGTGCCCTGTTGGTTTGAACATCGAGACGGGGGCTTCTATATCATTCCGCGCGAACGATCGGCGTGGGCCCGCCATATTCAAAAGGACCCGCGCGTCTTTTTGTGTATCGATGACTCCACGCGGTACAATCGCCGGGTTCTGGTCAAAGGCCGGGCCGCGATTCTCGAGGAGCCCAACCTTGGCGGCCGTTGGGTGGAGATTGGACGTCGCATGTCGCTTCGCTATCTGGGGGACCGGGGCCCTGACTATCTGGAACCGACGATGGTCGAACCACGCTGGCTGCTGTTCGTCCGTCCTCTGAAGATGACGACCTGGCAGGGTGTCGACTGGGCCAAGCGCTACAAGCATGCGCCCTGGTAGTGAATGAGCTTCATCGAATTCTGCCCATGACCCATTCACTGATCTGTTTCCAGTGCCCAACCGTTTCTTGATTCTCTTGCGGGTCTCGATACCCTTTGCGGAGCAAGCGGTCACGGGAAGCCTTTCTGAAAGGGACAGTAATGATGGCGAGACTGACGATTCTGGGTGGTGGCAACACCGCTTTCGCGACCGCTGCAAATCTCACCCTGAGGGGTTTTGAAGTCACCCTCTGCGAGCACCCCTCGTTTGCATGGACGCTGGAACCGCTGGGCCGAACACAAGAGATTCGTCTTGACGGGGTGGCAGGGCGGGGAGCGGCGAGCATACACAAAGCGACAACAGACTTTGCCGAAGCGCTTCAAAACGATTTACTCCTGCTCATCGTTCCGGCCTATGCACACAAGCCGTTTGCGGAAGCTTGCGCTCCTTATCTTCGGCGGGGACACATTCTCGTGATTCTCCCTGGAACTCTTGGAACTATGGAACTGGCTCGCCTCGTGAACTTCAGCGGCGCAGGCGGTCCGGAGGTGATACTGGCTGAGACGGATACGGCTCCCTATGTCTGCCGCAAGGTCGCACCCGATTCCGCTCATATTTGGGGCGTTGTCGGTAGCCTGGGGTTAGGAGTCCTTCCGGCAACTGAGACGGACAGGGTTGCGGCTCTCCTTGCACCCCTTTTCACGAAGGACGCACTTGGGCCTTCTGTGCCAGCAAGCGAGGGTTCTTCAACGAGCGGAGAGCATTCCTCTGCAATCAGCCTTTACTCCAGCGTGCTTGAGTGCGGGCTGAGCGCGATGAATCCGGTTGTCCACCCGCTGGGAGTCTTGATGAATGCAGGGCGAGTCGAGTACTCGCGAGGTGAGTTTTATTTTTACGAAGAAGGTGTCACACCTGGAGTATGTCGCGCAATAGGCACCTTGGATGCTGAGAGGCGAGCGATCGGAAAAAATCTGGGGTTGGATTTGATCCCGGTGGAGGAAGCCTTTTACCGTGCCGGCTTCGGGCCCAAAGGAGATCTTTGGGCAACCATCAACGGAAGCCGAATGCTGACGGCGCTGCGCGCGCCTGGGACACTGAACATGCGATGGCTGACGGAAGATGTGCCTTATGGTCTTGCCGCCTGGTGTTCCATCGGCGAGCAGTTTGGCGTACCCACGCCACTGATGCGGTCCCTGGTGGATCTCGCCTCCGCCACTCTGGGCAAGGATTTCTGGCAAACGGCACGTACGGTGAAGGAACTGGGGATCGAAGGGATGAGTAGGGAAAGGTTGACCCGTTACCTTGAAACCGGGGTCTAGATAAGTCCCAAATCCTTAGTACTCACTTTCATGAATACGATGACGTATGTTGGGAGCGCGACGGAGACCAGGAGGAGGCGCGACGACGAGTCGATGTCGAGACATCGGCGAGGATGAGAAATGCAGGGTAAGTCCTAAGCACCAAATTCCAAGTAAAAATTGCTTAGAATTTGTCACTACTGTCCGGTTGAGTCAGTTCTTACTTTTTGTAACCTATTGAAAATACAGAGGTTGACTACGAAATCCAAATGTTTCGATATGTTCAACCGCCTCTACACAATGTTGCAAATCTGGTTATGCAATTCACTGCGAACGGTGAGTTAGAAAGCCGCCTTCAGCGTGGGAGGCACCTCAGGTGCCGAACTGCAAGGAGACCAAGGGGCGGGGTTTCGCCGCCCCTTCGGAGCCTGAGGCTCCTCCCACATTCCGAGTTCGTGCCTTCCACCCGATTCTCTGTTGCTTGCCACTCTGTATATCGACACAGCGTTTCCGGAGTGAAGTGAATCACCAGATCTTGCAAATTTTGAGCGTCACGCTTTTGGAGAGAATCCCGCTTTCTCAGGTACTTACAGAAACGAACTACAAATATGAAAGGGTCGAAGTTCATAACCAGCTGGTTTTATTCGATTTATAACCGGACAGTCGTGAGAATTTGTTTAGGATTTAGGATTTAAAATTTGGAATTTAGGATCACCCTACACTCGCAGGAATTTTTTCAGTTGGCCATCCGACCCGACTTCGCTCACATACAGATTGCCCTGGCTGTCGCCCCAAATTCCGTGGGGAGAACTTTGGAACTGGTGCGGCCGTTCACCAGCCTCGCCCCACTGAGACAAGATCTCACCGTCGCGGTTCAAAACGCTGACACGATGGCCGATCTCCGCCATAAAAACGGATTCCTGCTGGTTGAACCACAATTTGTCAGGTTGCAGGAATCCCGTCCACTCACGGATGAAGTGGCCGTCGCCGTCGAAGATCTGAACGCGATTGTTTTCTCGGTCGCAGATGTAAACATGGTAGCTGGAATCGACCCACACGCTGTGCACCAGGTTGAACTGCCCGGGTTCGGTTCCTTGCTCTCCCCAGCTGAGGAGGAGTACACCCTCCGGGGAAAACTTATGTACCTTGAAGTTTCCATATCCGTCGCTGACGAAAAAGCAGCCGTCGGGGGCGATGGCCAGATCGGTCGGCATATTGAAGGGAACTCCCGGAGGGCGAGGAACACCCGGCGTACCGAGTGTCCACATCAGCTCTCCTTCACAGTTGAAGCGGTGAACGCAGTGAGTGGTTCGCTCAGTACAGTAGATATTGTCTTCACCATCGATGAAAATGCCGTGTGCATCCTTCAGAAGATCCTCACCCCACGAGGTCAGAAAGTTCCCTTCGTCGTCGAAGACCACCATAGGATGCACACTACGGCTGTAGACGTAGACCCGGTCATGACTATCCACGGCAACGCTCGGAATCCACCCGAACGCCCATCCGGCTGGGGTCTTCATCCAGTCGGGGCTCACCTCGTATTGATATTCGCCGTAACCTACGCGCATGGATTTGTGGAACAACCTCCCTGAACTACACTCACTCAAACCATTATTGGTCCTCTGTTCTGAAAATACCACCCAATTCAGAAAGTGCTTTTTGCCGCTGGTTGCAGTAAGGTGCCCTGTGAGAAGATAAGTAGCAGTGAAATATGGAGAAAGGCGGACCAGGTGACGGTAACCGGCGCCTTCCCGTCTGATCTCCATCCCCAGATCAAGCGTATTGGACAGTGGGTCAGGAGTTCCTCATGAAAGGTACGATTTTCGATCTCAGTGGAAGAGTGGCCCTGGTCACCGGTGGGAGCAAGGGCCTGGGAAAGGCGATGGCTCGGGCCCTGGCCCAGGCCGGAGCGGACGTGGTGATCTGCAGCAGACACGAGAATGAACTGCAGAAGGCCCTGCAGGAGATCCTGGAAGGCAAGGAAGTACGCGGGCAGTACTTTGTGACCGACATGACCCAGCGGGACCAGGTGGAGGAGCTGGCTCACTCGGCGCTGGATGCGATGGGCCGGGTGGACATTCTGGTGAACAATGCCGGGTCGAACGCTCCGCAGGGGATTGACCAGATCATTGATGAAGACTGGGATCGAATTCTGGAGTTGAACCTGAGCTCCTGCATGACCTTGACCCGAGCCCTGGTGCCGCAGATGAAAGCACGCAGGTGGGGCAGGATCATTCATAACTCTTCCATTATGGCCTTCGCTTCGAACAAGGATCGGAGCGCCTATTCGGCTACCAAAGCCGCCTTGGTGGGGATGGCTCGAGCCGGTGCTCTGGACCTGGGTCCGTACAACATCACGGTCAATTGCGTCGCTCCGGGCCCCTTCCTGACGGACCTGGCCCGAAGAACGGTTCCCGCCTCCGGCCAGAAGATGAAAGAGTGGACCGATCGAACCGCCTTGGGCCGCTGGGGGGAACCCAACGAGCTGGCAGGTCCCATTCTGCTGCTGGCCAGTGAAGCCGGGAGCTACATTACCGGGGAAGTACTGGTCGTGGACGGTGGGGTGCTGTGCAAGACATTCTGAGTGAGCTTCGCGGCGGTTGTAACTATCGAGTATCAGAGTGAGAAGAGAAGATCATAAATGGACGGACAAGCAACCCTGGGAGGTTTTCGACGAGGAAATTTTTCCCTATCTCTCATTTGAGAAACTGTTTGGCGATCTGCCCTCCCTAAAGCAGGAAGGAAACCTCTGGCAGGCTTGCTGTCCGATTCACGGTCGTGAAGCACCCAACGCCTTTTCGATTGATGCGCAGAGCTTGGAATGGAACTGTCACCTTGGGTGTGGCGGTGGAGGGCCGGTCCAGTATTTGCAACTGGTGCAAGGGCTGGCCTGGATGGAAGCGGCTGGAGAGGTAGCCCTCTTGGCTGGTATCGATCCTGCAGTCCTGGACCCCTGGCAGGGCCGTTGGACTGAAGAAGATTTCCAGCGACATAGAGATCTTGAGCAGCGCTCCAGCCTGCTTGGGATTCTCATTTCCCATGCTCAGTCCGGCTTCTTGTCTTCCGCGGGCGAAACGATTCGTCATTTCCTGGTGCGGCGACGCGGTTTCCCCGAAGCAAGGCTTGAAGATTTGGGCCTCGGACTCTACTTCTCCCCAGAAGATATGTGGCATCACCTGAAGGAATCCAGGCGGGATTTGGGTGAGCTTCAGGAAAGAGGTTTCTTTGACGCAAGATGGACCGGTCGCATTCTGGGCGCCTGGAAAGACCTTCACGGAAGGACGGTGAACCTTTGGGGTTGGCAGCCCTGGAAGACCACAGTTGGAAAACCTCGCTGGGAAGGATCTATCTTGCTCTTTGATGATCGCGATCCCTTGGGCGCTACCCGAATGCCCTTCCTCCTCCACCGTGCGGCTCGACTGGAAAAGCGGGACTTGGTTCTCATTGAAGGGCCCGTAAAGGCCCTGCTCGCATACTGTCTGGGACTGGAGAATCCCTTTCCGGTGGCGGTCGCCGGAGAGCTCACGATGCCGCAGATAACGACTCTGCAGAACTACCTCCACGATGAGGGTAGCCTGACCCTGTGCTGGGATTATGATCCGGAGACGTATGGAACGGCCAAGGAGCAGACGGTTCGAACGCTGAAACTTTTGAATGAAGTGCGTTTTCCGGTTTATGTAGTCGATCCCCGTCTCCTGACCGGTAACGGAAAAGTGAAAACGAAAGTCAGCATAGATGAGTTCATCCTTGCTCAGGGTGGAGGGGAAAAGGGACTCGACGGGTTTCGAAAAGGAGGCTGCCCCAAACTCAGTTGAAAGTGAAGGGCGGTTCAGGTTGAGCACGATCTTAAGCCACCTTTCGTTTGGCGTCCATAGAAACCTCGTCTCTGAGTTTGGCTTTCAGCATCCAGAGGTCCTGGTAGCCCTGGATGCGCCGGAAGTTCTTCTCCGTCTCCAGGAAGGCTGAGGCGGCCCAGCGCAGCACCATCTGGCTATCTTTCCAGCGGCTCACTCGGCGGGTCCGCATCCTCACGCCAGAGTGAGGGCTTTCAATCAGGTTGGTGCTGGCCAGACACAAGCGCAGGGAGGAAGACAACTCGAGTCGATTGATGGTGAAGGTCTCTTCCAGACCTTCTCGCAGGCTAGCTGCCGCATCGGGATGCAGCCCTTCGAGCCACTCCGCCTGCTTTCTGAGCCGAACCCTCCCTTCTTCCCAGGGCAGCCGATAAGCAGCCTGCATCACTGACTTGACTTGCTCGGCCAGATCGTCCGGCAATCGATCGCACACGTTGCGAATCTTATGACGACGACATCTCTGCACCGGACTGCCCTTGCCAAAGACCTTGTCAATGGCACATCGCAGGGCCCTGGAGCCGTCAATCACAAACAGATAGCGTCGCCCGGAATCCAGGCCTCGCTCCACCAGGTCTTCCAGCAAGGAGGTAGCGGTGGCGGCGTTTTCACTGGCCCCTTCCCGCAGCCCCAGCACGTGCTTTTGGCCCTCCGAGTCCACGCCGGCGGCACAGATCACGTGGTGCTCGCCAAAGACCAGGCCGTCGATGTAGATGATCAGAAACTCAACGTCATCAAAGTGTCGCTCGGCCAGCTGCTCCAGCTGCTGGCCGCTCTGCTCAATGAACTGACGGCTCACGGACGATTTGCTGACTCCCGCCGTGTCGGCCATCTGGGGGATCACGCGGCTGTAGTGGCGCGTGGAAACGTTGCACATCAAGATCTCCAGCATGCGGCTGCCCAGCTCCCCGTTACGGTTGATCGCCTCATAGGCGGGGATCTCCACCTCCCCGCCTCGACCTTGGCCTTTCTTGCGCAGCCGTGGCTTTCGAACCCGCACTTGCCGCTCCGAAAGTCTGACTCGCCCTGGCTGAGTGCCGTACCAAACGATCTGCTTGCCTGGGCGCCCTTGTTGCTTTTCGCCGGCGACACTTCGGGCAGAAAGCTGCAAGACCGCTTCCATGCTCGCTCGCCCCAGGATGTCGATCAACTCGTCAATGGCCATCCGGGAGGCTTCGATCAGCTCCACCATCGGGAGCAACAGTTGCCCGTTCTGGGCCAGATAATCAGCCAGCCCCTGACTGTTCTTCCGGGTGACAATTCGATATGATTTCTTCATGGCGGTTCCTCCTTAAAAGGTTGTTGACCAACCCGATTCTAACGAGTCGGTCGGACGAACCGCCTCTCAACTTTCAACTAAACCCGGGACAGTCTCTCGAAAAATCCTTGAGAAACGAAGGGTAGAGATGAGCCCTCAGACAACGGTGTTGCTGGGTAGAGGCTGGCCCGAGCTGTCTGAAGTGTTTCGTGGATCGGGTCACGCCAAAGTCGGCATTCTGGAATCGATCTTCGGCGCAGCCGAAGAAATTGGGCAGCGCATAGCCCAGGGCTTTCTGGGTGCTCTGCCTCAAGGGCTTGTGAGGAGACTCTCGGATGCTTCCGGAGCAGAGCAGGAAGAACTAGCCGGGGAAATTCGGCAACTTCCTGCACCCCCGGTCAAACCGCCCCCTGCCTTCTCGGTAGAGCGATTGGAGGAGGAGGATCGAAAGGCTTCACGAGGGAAGCTTTCCGGTTGGAGCGCCGTGGACTGGATGGGGGTCAGTTTCAATCCGGGAGAACTGGTAGTCGTGGGCGGCAGGCCCGGCCACGGAAAAACGTCGTTTCTGATCGGATTGCTGGTGAATTGGCTGAGCCAGGCAGATCGGAGTGGCAGCGAGGAGCTCTTTCTCTTCTACGCGATGGAGGAGTCGGAGGTGCGGATTTACCATCGGCTTCTGAGTCTTTTGACGGGTTGGGAAGGCCGAGGTTGGACGCCTAATGAAGTTCGGGACTATCTGCGGGATTCGGGCCCGCCACAGTTCGGTGCGGGCTTGCTGAATCATGAAGTGCTGGGCTGGTGTCGAGAATGCCTGCGCCGATGGGAAGGGAGTCTCCACGTTGTCCATCGACCCAGTTGGTCGATTACGGAGATGGAGGCCCATGCCCGGGGCCTGGCAGAAGGACATGCGGTAGGCGCCATTCTGGTGGATACTCTGTAGCGCGTTCCACCGCCGCGGGGCACACGGGGGAGGCGTGACCTTCAGGTTTCTGCGGTAGCCGCCCGTCTCAAGGCACTTGCCGGGGAACTCTCCTGCCCTGTGGTGGCAACCGGACAAATTGGCCGACAGGCCGTGCGCTCTGCCCGGAAGATCCCTTCAGACCGTTCTTTCGGGGAGGAGGCCGTGCAGAAGGTAATCCGAATGCGCCGTCCTCAGCTTCATCACCTGAAGGAGGGAGGGAGTGAAGAGGAAGCTGTTCTGGTTTTGGGGTTGCTCAACTATGCAATGGATTACCGAGCGGAACTGGGCCAGACGGTTGAAGTGCCCACAGAGGCTCCGCTTGAGGTGGGAACTCTCAAGAACCGCTATGGGCCCGTCGGTCTCTGGTCTAGGCTCCTCTTCGAGGGTCGCTTCGGCCTTTTGCGGGACCCCCCTGCGTAGTACTCCCTTTCATAAATACCGGAAGTTTGCGGAGGCGGAGGCCAAGTTCCGTGAGCCTTATTCCAACGGCTTGAGATCACCCAGCATGGTCGGAATCAGTTCCGACACCGTCGGGTGGATGTGCATGGCCCGCTCAATCACCGTATAGGGTGCTCTGGCGTACATCACATCCAGGATGGAGTGGATGATTTCATCTCCCCCGATGCCCAGGATGGCTGCGCCCAGTATCTGTTTGGTTTCTTCCTCCACCAGGATCTTCATGAACCCCTCTGTTTCTCCTTTCTCTACGGCGCGTCCCACGCGCGTCATTGGCCTCTTGGCGATGAGCGCCCCGCGACCAGACTGGCGAACCTGGGTCTCTGTCATTCCCGCCCGTCCCAATGGAGGATCGATGTAGAGCGCGTAGGCGCTGATCCGGTCGCTGACACGGCGGGGCTCGTTGTCGAGCAGGTTGGCGGCTACGATCTCGTAGTCGTTGTAGGACGTGTGCGTAAAGGCCCCTCTTCCGTTGCAATCTCCCAGGGCCCAAACCCCGGGTACGCTGGTACGGAGCTGATCGTCTACCACGATGTAGCCTCGCTCGTTTACCTTGATGCCCGCATTGTCGAGACCCAAACTGTCGGTGTTGGGAGTGCGTCCAACGGCGAGGAGTAAATGGGATCCGGTCACCTCTCTCTCCATGCCGTCGCAGTCGAGCTGGGTCACCACGTCGCTACCGTGCCTTTCCGCTTGGATGCATGCGGACTCGAGGTGGATGTGGACTCCTTCCCGCTCCAGAATCTCCTTGACGGCGGCGGAGACGTCCTCGTCCTCGTGTCCGATCAGTCGAGAACCTCTCTCGATGAGGGTCACTTGGCTGCCGAAGCGCCGATACATCTGGCCAAATTCCAAACCGATGTAGCTGCCCCCGACGATGACGAGATGCTTGGGGAGGAAGTCGACCTCCATCATGCTGGAGTTGGTCAGATAGTCCAGGCTCTCGATTCCTGGAAAAGGGGGCACGAACGCGCGCGCTCCGGTGTTGATGAAGATCTTTTCGGCCTCCAGGAGCCGCTTGTCCACGCTGACCGTGCTCGGTCCCTTGAAGTGTGCGTGGCCTTCGTACACGGTGCAGTTTCCCATGTTCTTGAGCCACTGCTCTACTCCCTGATTCGACTTCTGTACCACCCCGTCCTTGCGCTGCTTCACTCTCTTCATATCAACGGTGATGGAGCCATCAATCAGGACGCCGAAGTCCTGCCCCCGCTTAGCCATGTAGGCCGCGCGGGCACTGGCCACCAGCGTCTTGGTGGGAATGCAGCCCGTGTTGACACAGGTGCCGCCAAACAGTTTGCGCTCAATGATGGCCACATCCAGGCCTGATGCGGCCAGTCGGGCCGCCAGGGAGGGGCCTGATTGGCCGGTCCCGATCGCGATGGCGTCATGTTTGCTAATCATGGAGTCCATCAGAGGTGAGTCGTTTGGGATTGTAGAGGAAGTGGGGTCTCAAGTCCCAGGTTTCAAGGGCGTGTTGCCCAGGTGATTTTATCGCTCATTCGTCGCACTGAGGCGGCTTCCTACCTTGCTGAATGGAGGAAGGTAGGAAGCCGCCTCAGTGCCGCGAAATACATGTCTGAATCCGTCTAAGGAGGTGGGACAACCACTTCCTGGTAGGGGTGGCGACGGGAGATCGCGTGGCTGAGAAGGAGCACCTTAAGCGATTTCTCGTAGCGCTCGCGAGTAATAGCGGGATCAGGGTTCCAGGTTGCCAATTCCTGGTAACGGGCGATGGTAGCGGTTAAAACGTCAAGGTGAATTTCGGGAAAGAATCCGGCTTCCCGCCGGGCGATTTCCTGAGCTGGAGTCCTCTTGACCCACTGCAGCGCCTTTCGGTAAGCCTTTATGAAAGCGGAAGCCTCGTCCCTTGCCAGCCACTCTCTTGAAGCTGCCAAACTGCTGAAGGCAAGCGGTGGGATCGTTTCCCCGACCGAGGCCACGATAGAACCGATTCCCTCCTTCTCCAGCTGCTGAGCCAGGGGGCCCTGCTGGTGGACATAGTCCCCCTGGCCCGCTCGGAAAGCGGCATCCGTCTGGTCGATGTTTCCGGCATTGATCACCCGGATCCGGTCCCAGCCAAGCCCTTTCAGGTGGACGGCATAGTGGAGCATTGCCAGGGGCTGCTGGCCGTGATCGGCCAGTAAGGAGGCCCCCTGAAGTTTTCTCCATTGGAATCCCGGATCGGCTTTGCGGCCTACCAGAAAAAAGCCATCCCGCTGGTTGATCTGGGCAAAGTGCAGGGCGGGACTGCATCCGCCTTTCTCCATAAGTCCCCAGTTCGTGGAAACAGCGGCTTGGACAATGTCGACTTCACCTCGACCGATCAGCTCGTGAATGCTTTGCCCGGTCGGCTTTACATGGTACCTTGCTTCCAGGGACTCTTCCTTGAGGAAGCCGGCAGCGATGGTGGAGATGAGTGGAGTATAGAAGGCGGAATGTCGCGAAACCATGATTCGGAGTGTACTCATGAGAAGTCCAATGTACCTCAAAGCTTCCTCTTGTGTAACGCCCCATGAAACGGCACGAAGACGCCCGAGACGATTCTGAATCTGCGATGGAGATTGTCACACCCGCCATTGAAGACTACATAAAAGAGGTGAGTCCCCAGGAGGATCCCATCCTTGGGGAGATGGAGGAACGGGCTCGGCGGGAGGGTTTTCCCATCGTCGGCCCACTGGTAGGACGCGTTCTCTTTCAGCTCGTCAAACTCGGCGGCGCGCGCAGGATTCTGGAGCTGGGCTCCGGCTTCGGCTACTCCGCCTACTGGTTTGCCCTGGCTCTGGGCGGATCAGGAGAGATCACGCTTACGGAATTCTCGGAAAAAAACGTGAGTCTGGCCAGAGACTATTTTCGCAGGGGGAAGATTCTCTCGCGAGTGCACTTTCGGCAGGAGGAGGCTCTTGAAGTTCTGGGACAGCTCGACGGAGAATTCGATATTATCTTCAATGACGTCGAGAAGTATCAGTATCCTGAGGTGTTTCACAAGGCCGTTCCGTTCGTGCGTCCTCGAGGTCTTCTCATTTCGGACAATATACTGTGGCAGGGGCAAGTGTTGGAACCGAATCCGGACGAGAGTGCGCGAGGGATTCAGGAGTACACTCGGCTCATTTTTGAAAGCCCGGATTTCTTCTCCACTATTCTCCCCATCCGGGACGGAATCTCCATCAGCCTCAAGCGCTAACCCTCATTGAAATAGATCGGTGAAACCGCGGATACATCGGGGTCGGGACCCAGAAACGTAAGCCGGCTTTGCGAGTTGGCGTGATCACTCGCGTTTTTTTTGTTCAAGCGTTATAGAAGTAGGATGGGTGCACTGCCAGAGTATCTTCCGGACCGCAGGCTCTTTGAAGTGGGCTGGGAGTCTCTGTCGGACCTCGAGCTTCTGACACTGGTCACGGGCCCCGGCCGCTCGCCGTCCAAAGCGCTCAGAGATGCTCAGTGCCTCCTGGACTGGGCGGGCAGTACCCGAAATCTGGAGCAGCTCAGCTACCACGATCTTCGGAAATGCGGGCTCAGTCAGAAGGGGGCGCTGGCGGTTCTCGCTTCCGTACATCTGTTCCGCCGCATTCGAAGGACAGCCCTTTTCCCCGGGCAGGTGTTTCGCTCAAGCACAGAAATTTTCCGCCATTTTCAGCCCCAGCTGGAAGAGATGAAGAAAGAGTGCTTCTGGAGTGTTCTGTTGGATGGAAAAAACCGTATCCTACGGGTGGTCCAAATCTCCCAAGGGTGTCTGACCTCTTCAATGGTTCATCCCCGAGAGGTATTCAGGCCAGCTATACAGGAGGCTGCTGGCGGAATCCTTTTTGTGCACAACCATCCCAGCGGTGACCCGGCTCCCAGCCGGGAGGATATCCAGATCACGAGACGGCTCGTCGAGACGGGGAGGATCGTGGGGATCCGTGCTTTGGACCATGTTATTATTGGTGCCCACAACTACTTCAGTTTTGCCGATCAGGGGATTCTGTAATGATCACTGCCACTGCCACTGACAACTGACCATCTACTACTACCAGTGACCAGTGACCAGTGACCAGTGACCAGTGACCAGTGACCAATAACAATGACCGTTGACCATTCACCAATGACCCATGACAGAACTTGACCGGGTCCGATTCGAGATCAAGTGGCCCAAGGGCAGGCCGCCACTTCTTCGGCTCTCTGCGCTCGCTATGGTCTGAAGGTTCGCTACGTGGGCCGAGTTGGGGATGATGAGATCGGGCGGTTTTCGATGCAGGATCTGGAAAAGGAATCCATGGATACCTCTTGTGTCGATATTGTGCAGGGAGCTTTCAGCCAACTTGCGGTGATCCTGGTAGATCGGCTCACCGGCGAGCGTACCATCCTTTGGAAGCGCGACCCCAAAATGCATTACCAGGAGGGTGAGCTGAAGCGTGAGTGGATCGTTCAGAGTCAGATTCTACATCTGGACGGGCACGATCAGCCCGCCTCTATTCAGGCGGCGCGCTGGGCCAAAGAGGCGGGGATGAAAGTCTCCCTGGACATTGACCGAGTCCAGCCTGGCGTGGAGGAGCTATTGGAGCTCAGCGACTTCACCATCGTGACCATCGGGTTTGTGTGTCAGCTCTCCGGGATGAGCAACTGGAAAGCCGCCGCTGTGGCCGTTTCCAAGGACACGCCGGGCTTCCTGGCGGTGACGCGGGGAAGGGAAGGAGCGGCCGCTGTATGGGATCAAGAGATCATTGAGATCCCCGGGATTCGTGTGGACGCCGTCGACACGACAGGCGCGGGAGATGTGTTCCACGGCGCTTTTCTCTATAGCCTTTTCCAGAACTGGAGCGTTGAGCACTGTCTCCGTTTTGCCAATGCAGCCGGAGGCCTGGCCTGTACACGCTATGGGGCTCGAGGTGGCATTCCTTCGAAAGAGGAAATTGCGGGCCTCGATCGGGAGAAAAGTGATGTCCGTCTGTCGCGTAAGCGACGAGTGTAACGTTCAGGGGATTCCCAGCGTCGTCCTGCAGAATGGGCACATCCGGGTAGTCGTTCTTGTGGGAAAGGGGACCGACATTTACGAGTTCCGGGACAAATCGAGTGACACAGATGTCCACTGAGTACACCGTTTTAGAACTTGGAACCTGGAACCTGGAATTGGCATCAGTGAGGTGATGAAGGGGGTAGGTTGGTTACGGGATCTTCTCGAAGCTCAAACTCTTTGTGGCAGCAGTAACAGGAGCCCGGTTCGAAGGCCATGATACCGCATACGTCACAGTAATAAAAAATCTTGTAGAGGCTTTTTCCCTCAACCGTATGGATTCGAATGATTTCAAGCTGGTTCTCGGCAAGCAAACGAGCCGTGATCTGAATCTTCCGCTCTCGAACTCGGGGATCCGAGAACATTTTCGTCAGTGGATCCGTGCGCAGGAATCGATACAGTTCTCCATCACTCGTCTGGAGGCCGTACTGAGGTGCCCGCTTGACGCCATCCTGTCCGGAAGCAAGAAGATGGTCCGATTCCTCCAGGACTAGAACTCGGCCTCGCACGCTTACCTGTGCCGGTTTTTCCGACTCTTGACCCGACTGAGCAAGTGCCAGCGAGGAGCCCAGCGCTAAAGCCAGAATGGTGCCTTGCATAAAAATCCGTTACCGTCTGCCTCTCGGTTTTTCTCCGATGGCCAGAACATAGCGGAAAAAACCGGAGCGACAAAAGTTCTCCACCCACCTCCAGAAAAGGCTCATCGGAAACCGTTCTCTGGCCGCCATCTAATTCAGGTGATGGATGGCCAGCGGGTCAAAGACCTTGTCCGAAACGTCGAGCACGCTCACCTGTTTGAATCCGGCACTCTCAAGATAGTGACAGTAGTGAAGAGCATCGTAACGATTTTCAACGGGAATTTGCCAGAAGCGCTCTTGCAGGAAACGGAAGATCGTATTGCGCCACGGGGATTGCCGGGGAAGGTGTGGTTCTCCTCGAATAATGTCCGCCGTCACCAACAATCCTCCCGGTTTGAGCACTCGATAGGCTTCTCGAAATAATTTCTCCCGGGTCCTGAAGTGAAAGGCGCATTCGAGAGCAATCACCTTATCGAAGTTGTCCTCTTGGAAAGGAATCGCCGCAGCATCACCTAGCTGGTAGCGAACCGATTCCTCCAGTTTGTGTTGCCGGATCAGCTGGCGGGCTTCTTTTACTTGATGCGGGGTGATGTTAATCCCAAACAGCTTGTGGTAGCCCCATTCTCGAGTCCAGAGGAGATCTTGTTGGCCAAATCCAAATCCCACATCCAGAATGTGATCGTCTCTCTGTATTTTGGCCAGTTGCCCCACCTTTCGAACCAGCTCATCGGAAGCCTCTTCCCAGCGTAGATTCTCTCGCTCCCAGTAGCCCAGATTGAGATAGCGCTTCCCTCCGGGAGTTCCGATAAAGCGGTAGGTCCTGACAGCATCACAGCCAAACAAGAGCGAAAAGCCGGTACAAATGGTGCGCAAGTCGACCATCGTGGAAGGATAGCATGAGGGGTGATGAGAAATGCAGGCTAGTGGACTGCAAAAAAGAAGAACGCTAGAGAACAGAGAGTCGCGTAAAGGGCAAAGGCAATAATCTCGTAACCGAGGATCTCGCGGAATTCGAGCTTGGCCGCAGCCAGCAGAGGAATGCACCAGAACGGTTGAAGCAGGTTCGTCAGCATGTCCCCCCAGGCGTATGAGATCAGCAGCGTTCTGGATGAAACGTGAAGAGTCTGAGCTGCCGAAATCAGGTAAGGAGCCTCAATGACCCACTTGCTGCCTCCCGAAGGGACAAAATAGTTGAGGAATCCCGAATACCAGTAAACGATGACCGGAAAAGTGTCCTTGCTGGCAACAGAGACAAACCAATGGCCAATGATTTCAGAGAGGCCCGTACCCTGGATAATCCCGTAGATCCCCGCGTAGAGAGGAAACTGGATGACGATTCCATGAATGAAGCGTACTCCCTCTTCGGCGCCTCTTCCCACTGATGCCGGATTGGGATGCAGCAAAATGGCGGCAACCAGGAAGAAGAAGTTGACTGTGTCGATGGAAACCTACTGGAGACGAAAGGTTGCAAACTGGCTCAGCAGCCAGATTGCCCCGGCGAGTCCAATCAGAAGGTTAATCCCGTAGCTGTAATCAATCAGGGTGGCAAGCGACCTTCTGGGGGGTCGTTGGGGTGGTTGAAAGATCTTGAGCTGGTCCAGCACTCCGCTGGGTACCCTAAAGCGATCTTCCTTTCGGGACGGCTGAAGAAAAGGGGAGAGACCAGCCAGGGCGACCATGACGATGGCCGACAGAATCAGGTTGAAGGAGGAGAAGACGGTCGCGGTCAAGGGCACGACACCTATTTCGTCTTCCAGGAAGTGGCCCGGTGTGGCGGAGAGCAGAGGTGCGGAAGCGGAAAGACCAGCATGCCATGTTGCGCCCAGTCCGAAATAGGCGACCGCCACCATCACCCGATAGTCGACCTCTGGTTGTCTACGAACCAAATAGCGCAAGAAAATGGAACTGACAATCAGTCCCAGCCCCCAGTGGAACCAGGCAAAGAGCATGGAGATCACCGCCATCAACACCACTGCCTGCGTTGGAGTCCGGGCTACCTGAGCAAGGCGGGCCAGCATACGATTGACCCAGGGCGATAACGCGACCATATAGCCAGTCACCAACATGAGCGACATCTGCATGGCAAACTTCAGTAGCACCCAGAACCCCTGCCCCCAGTGATGGAGACACTGAAGAGGGCCTTGACCGGCAATCAGAATTCCGGCACAGAAAACAACCAGCGTCAGAATGCAGGCGATGCTAAAAGAACTCGGGATGTAGTTCTCTGTAAAGCGTGTCAGCAGGGAGACGATTCGATGAACGCCACTGCCGCCCAGACTGTTCTCTCGGCCATGCTGGGAGGCGCCTTCCGGGGACATGACGGCCAACACTAACATCGCCACAGCAGGGCCGCAACAGTGTTAGAGTGGATGATGCATAAGCTGTCTACTGCATCGGCGTCGCCTTCACCTGAGCGAAGTGAAGAAATCATCCGTCCTGACTGCGTTGCGCTCCCGTCGGCCTCCTCGACGTACTGCATGAGTACGCCTGCGGGGGCCTCGGTCGCGACGCCTGGTCAGGCCGGTGCTTTCGCCGCTACGACACGAGTGTCTCGACACGAGTGTCCTCGCTACGACACCTTATGCATCATCCGCGCTAGGCCTTGCCGAGCCGGTCAGAATCGTTTAACCTCCTGGCAACGTGGAAAGCAAAGCGATCAAACTGAGCCGGTGGATGTGTCTCGATGATGCGAAGCGACTGGCCATGGCCCTGCTCTCTCCTTTACTGATTACAGCCCTCTGGTTGAGTGCCTGCTCAGTGCAGGCTCGGGCGGAGGACTGGCCGCAGTGGCTGGGAACGGACCGCACGGGAACCTGGCGTGAGACGGGCATCGTCAAGCGGTTTCCCAAAGCGGGACTTCCGGTTCGATGGCAGGTCAAGGTCGGCCCGGGTTACTCCGGCCCAGTCGTCTCCGCTGGCTCCGTGTTTGTGACTGACCGCCAGCGAGATCGGAACACGGAGCGGGTTCTTGCCTTTGAAGAGAGCTCAGGACGGCTTCTCTGGATACACGAGTATGAAGCCCGATATCATGGGGTTGATTACGACAACGGTCCTCGAGCTTCCCCCACGGTGGATGGCAGCCGAGTCTACACTCTGGGCACCATGGGGCATCTGTCCTGCCTCCGGGTGAGCGACGGAAAGTTGGCCTGGAAAAAGGACTTCGTTTCCGAGTATCAAAGTGCAGTACCCGGCTGGGGCCTCGCCAGTGCTCCCTTGGTGGAAGGTCGACTGTTGATTGCCGTGGTGGGCGGACAGCCGGATGGCGGCCTGGTGGCCTTTGACAAGTACACAGGGCGCGAGGTGTGGCGAGCCCTGTCCGACCGCGCAGGATATTCCGCACCGATTGTGCTCGAGGCGGGTGGGGTACGGCAACTTATCTTCTGGTCTCCGCAGGCACTCAATTCCCTCGATCCGGAAACGGGGAAAAAGTACTGGAGAATTCCTTTTCGCTGTAAGGCGGATATGAGCGTCATGACGCCGGTACGCCACCGGAGCTATCTGTTTGTCTCCTCCTTCTACGATGGATCCATGATGGTCAAGCTTCATTCTGAAGGACCTGGAGCAACCCTCCTGTGGCGGGAACCCCGTTCCAGCGAGCGCGTCACACGGATTGTCCACTGTCTCATGAGCAACCCCTACTTTGAAGGGGAGCACTTCTACGCGCTCGACAGCTACGGGGAACTTCGATGCCTGGAGATCTCAACCGGAAAAAGGGTCTGGGAGACGTTGGCAGTGGTCGAAAAAGGACGCTGGGCCAATGCCCACCTGACGCCACATGGCGATCGCGTATTTCTCTTCAACGAGCGAGGGGAGCTTATCCTGGCTCAGTTTACTCCCGAGGGGTATCGTGAGATCGACCGGACCCGGCTGCTGGATCCCACACAAGGCGTGCTCGGTCTGCGACCCGTTACGTGGGCACATCCGGCCTACGCAAACCGACGTATTTACGTTCGCAACGACGAGGAGATGATTTGTCTCTCGCTGGCAGGATCCTGACCCGACGGAGCACAACGCAGTCCAGGACGGATCATTTCTTCACTTCGCTCAGGTGAAGGCGACGGCGTTGCAGCAGAGGTGGTGTGAGAAATGCGGGCTAATCCTGACATGTTGCGAAATTATCTGAATGGAGAATGGTGCCGCTCTCAGACGGGCAACTGCCTGCCTGTTCACAACCCTGCTACGGCGAAACAAATCATCAGCGTGCCGATCTCCAGCGCTTCAGAGGTGGATGAAGCAGCTCGTCATGCCTCAGCGGCGTTTCGTGAATGGCGATCCGTGCCTGCTACCGAGCGCGTCCAATATCTCTTTCGCCTGAAGACACTGCTGGACGAGAATATCGAAGAACTGGCTCGAATCCTTACCGAGGAATGTGGCAAGACCTTAGCCGAATCGTTGGGAGAATTGCGTCGGGGCATTGAAAACGTAGAGGTGGCCTGCGGCATCCCCAGTTTGATGCAGGGTTACAACAACGAAGACATCGCTCGCGGGATCGATGAGCATTGGTTCCGTCAGCCGGTGGGAGTCGTTGCGGCGATCACCCCGTTTAATTTCCCGGGCATGATTCCACTATGGTTCCTCCCTTATGCGATCGCGTGTGGCAACTGCTTCATTCTCAAGCCGAGTGAGAAAGTGCCCATGACCAGCAGCAAACTGTTTGAGCTGCTCGGGCAGACCGGCTTACCTAAAGGCGTCGCTCAACTGGTTCACGGCGAGAAGGAGACCGTGAATGCTCTGCTGGATCATCCCACTATTCGCGCCATTTCATTTGTTGGATCAAGCCCTGTGGCCCGCTATGTGTACAGTCGAGCCGCTGCCAACGGGAAACGAGCTCAGTGCCAGGGAGGCGCCAAGAATGTGGTCATCATCATGCCGGATGCCGACATTGAGGCGACCAGCAAGGTGGTTGCCGAAAGTGCATTTGGTTGCGCGGGTCAACGGTGTCTGGCAACATCTGTGGCCATTACGGTGGGCGAGGCTCGGTTGCAGTTCACCGATGCGATTGTGGAGGCGGCGAGCCGCCGCCCGGTTGGCCATGGGCTGGATGAAGGAGTGGAGATGGGGCCGGTGATCACAGCTGAGAGCAAGGCCCGTATTGAAAAGCTCGTGGACGCGGGTCAACGTGAGGGCGCTCAGCTGCTGGTGGAGGGAAGAGGGAAGACGGTGCCCGGTTACGACGACGGCCATTTTCTTTTTCCCACCATTCTTGAGAACGTCACTTTGCAGGGTGAGGTGGATCGGGCTGAGATATTCGGCCCCGTGTTGAGTTTGGCCCACGTTGAAAGCATCGAAGAGGCGATCGGCCGGGTCAACAACTCCAGCTATGGGAATATGGCCTGCCTGTTTACGAGGAGTGGGGCGGCAGCCCGTCGCTTCCGCTATGAAGCCGCAGCCGGAAATATCGGTATCAATGTAGGCGTGGCGGCGCCGATGGCCTTCTTTCCTTTCAGTGGATGGAACGAGAGTTTCTTTGGCGATCTGCATGCGCAGGGTCGCCAGGGAGTGGAATTTTATACAGCGGCAAAGGTGGTGGTCGAACGCTGGCCCTAGCAGCCCGTGGTGAAAGTCGCGTGGAGACGCGCGCCAGGGATCTGCGGTCGCTGGCAAGGCACGAGGAGGAGTCGATGGCCTGGACATCGGCGATGACGAGTAACACCGTCCAGAGGCCGCAAACCTCTGGCGCCCTTTGGGTTGCGGCGGCGTGGGCCCGTCTGCGGTGTAGCACCTCCTCGACGATGTCCCGGCATCGCCTCGATCGGCGCGCCTTGCACCCGGGCCCACGGCGCTCGCAACGCGACCCGCGGGACTTTCACCACGGGCTGCTGCGAAAAATTTCAAGTACTAAGCGCCAAATCCCAAACTGATGTGGGAATTAAGATTCGTTTCCTACTTTGGGTGAGCTGGTCAGCCAGCCAGCTTGCTGCCGCGTAGCTTGACAACAGGACGTTCTGATCGTAATAAGTGGGTCATACAATAGTCGGTTTGTCGAGGTAGGCCGAGGTCGCAGATGAAAAACCTTCTCCAATCTTATGTCATGAGTGGACCTTACAGGGTGGCTCTCCTTCTGCTGCTGGCTGGGGCAGCGGCTATGGGTTCTGCCGGAGCAAAGAGCTACAGGCTGGAAGTGAGCCGGGAATCGAAGATTAATGAAACCCGGCTGGAAGCGGGGACGTATACGCTCAAGCTCAACGAGGAGGGAGAAGCCCAGATCTATCGCGGCAAAGAGATGATTCTCAAGACCAGGGCACAAGTGAAGCCGCTCCAGAAGGGAATGCTCCAAAACACTGTCGTCCAGGACTCGGATGGAACGATCCGCGAGGTTCGCTTCCAAAAAGATGTAGTCGTATTTTCGTCTCATACGGATGCGGGCGACGTGGATTCGCAACTGGTCGAAGCGGCGAAGGAAGGAAGCGCCGGCGCCGTCAAAGAGTTGCTGGCTCAAGGTGCCGACGTGAATGGGAAAGACAAGCTGTTTGGCTGGACTGCTCTGATGTGGGCGGCAACGAAGGGCCACGTCGACACCGTAAGAGTTCTGCTGGAAGCTGGAGCGGATGTGACTGTGAGAGAGAGGAATGGCTGGTCGGCGGCGATGATGGCAGGGAACGAAGGGTACCTCAACATCGTTAGATTAATCAGAGAGGCGGAAGCGAAGGAATAGTGTCCTTGTGCCTTGGTGTCCAGTGGTAAAGGGCTTGAACCACAAAGACACAAAGACAAGAGACACCAGGATCTATGCTCACCATGGAAGCCACTGCCCCACGGATCATGATCGAAGCAAAGGGCTTGAGTAAGTACTATGGCCCCTTTGTGGCGATCGAGAACATTTCGTTCACCATCAGCGAAGGTCGGATTGCCGCTTTTCTGGGCCCCAATGGGGCAGGTAAGTCGACAACCATGAAGATTCTGACCGGCTTCCTGGCTGCAAGCGAAGGAAGTGCCGCCATCGCTGGTCTGGATATCCGTGAAGAGAGAATTGAAGCATCAAAGAAGCTGGGCTACCTTCCGGAAAATGGACCCCTCTATCTGGACATGACGCCGCTGGAACTCCTGAATTTCTTCGGCGAGGCCCGGGGACTCGAAGAGCACAGGCTGAAAAATCGAATCGAGATGCTTGCCGAGCAGTTCGCCCTGCGCGGAGTACTCGAAAAGCCGATCGGCAAACTTTCCAGAGGGTATCGTCAGCGGGTCGGCTTGGCCCAGGCCCTGCTTCACGACCCGGAAGTGCTCATCATGGATGAGCCCACGGCGGGCCTCGATCCCAACCAGATTCGTGAATTCAGGGAAAACATCCGGGAACTGGGCAAGACGAAAACCATCCTCATCTCCACTCACATTTTGCAGGAGGCGGATGCGATAGCGGATCGCGTCCTGGTTGTGCACAACGGAAAAATGGTTTTCGATGGCGAGGTGAGGGAACTGAAGGAGAGCGATTCGCTGGAGCAGCGCTTTTATCGCATGACCGACTATGGTAGGGCCTCATCCGGGGACGGAGACGGGCAGAGAAGTGAGAGAGAGGAGGAACAGCCTTCAGGAGGGGCGGACTGATGCTCGGCCAAATCAAGTATGGCTTTGCTCAGGCTCTGGTCAAACTTGGCCAATTCAACTATAGGTTTGTTCGGGCTCTGGTCAAGCGAGATCTCTGGAAGTATTTCAGTAATCCCACAGGCTACGTCTTCATCACACTTTTTATTTTCCTGAGTGCAGCGGCCGCATTCTGGCAGGACCGTTTCTTTCTAAACAATCTGGCCAATCTGGATCAGCTCAATCGCGTTTTCCCGTATCTTCTGCTCTTCTTTATCCCGGCACTCACGATGGCGGTGTGGTCCGAGGAAAGAAAGCAGGCTACGGACGAACTCCTGCTCACGCTTCCCGCCACCAGTCTGGAGGTGGTGCTGGGAAAGTATCTGGCCACTCTTGGGATCTACAGCGTCTCGCTGCTGCTCTCCTTGAGCCACGTACTGGTGTTGGTGTTGGGGCTGGGAAGCCCGGATCTGGGCTTGATGTTCAGCAACTATCTCGGTTACTGGCTGGCTGGTTCGGCAATGATTGCCGTGGGCATGCTGGCGTCACTCTTGACCGCGAACGCTACCATAGCCTTCATTCTTGGGGCCCTCTTCTGTTCCTCCTTCACCTTCATTGACTCCACGGCGGCTTTCAGCGGGATTCTGCAGAGGTTTCTGGCTCCCCTGGGGATCTTCGGGTACTTCGGCGACTTTGCCAAGGGCGTGATGAGTCTTTCCGGATTTCTCTATTTTTGCAGTGTCACAGGCCTGATGCTTTATCTGAATGTTCAGCTTGTGGAAAGGCGGCACTGGCCCCGCCGGGCAGACGGATATCCGATGTGGCTGCATCACGGCGTTCGTGCCTTGGCTCTGCTGGTTTTGGTGGTGAGCCTGAATGCCATTTTGGGGAGAGTCCTCGCTCGGGTGGGCAGGTTTGACGCTACTGCTGAGGAACTGCACTCGATCAGCGCGCAGACCCGCCAACTGATTGGTCACCTCTCCGAAGACCGTCCTGTGTTTATTCAGGCCTATGTGAGTCCGGAGGTGCCCGAGCAGTATGTGCAGACTCGAGCCAACCTGGTGAGTGTCTTGCGCGAGATCGATGCCATTGGTGGTGCTGCAGTACAGGTTCTGTTTGAGGATACCGAGTCTTACTCGGATGCGGCACGGGATGCCAGGGAGAAGTTTGGAATTGTTCCCCTGCAGATCCCCAACCCCGGAACCGCCCGAGTCGTCTTCTCTGACGTTTTTTTGGGTATGGCTTTTACCTGTGGAGCGGAAGAGCAGGTGATTCGTTTTCTGGACCGCGGGCTGTCGGCTGAATACGAAATTACGCGTAGTATCCGGGTGGTTGCCAACACAGAGCGAAAAAAAATAGGAGTCCTGGACACCGCCGTCAAGCTTTTTGGTGGCTTTGATTTTCAGGTTATGCGCAGCGACCCGCCCTGGCCTGTGGTTGAGGAACTGAGAAAGCAGTACGACGTGGTCCAGATTCCACCCAGTTCGCTCTCCACCGAGCGATTGGACAGCCTATTGGTGGCCCTTCCCTCCTCACTCTCCCAGCAGGAGATGGATCAGCTTTCCAGTTACGTTCAGGCGGGAAATCCCACGCTGCTGCTCGTTGATCCGCTGCCGATCGTGAACATCGGCCTTTCCCCGACGGAAAGAAGTGGCGCCAATATGAATCCGTTCATGAGAAGTCAAGGGCCTCCGCCCAAGGAGAAGGGCGATATTCGCCGATTCATGTCTGATATCGGTGTGAGCTGGGACTCTACGCAAGTCGTGTGGGATTCCTACAACCCCCACCCCGATCTGGCGGAATTGCCCCAGGAAGTGGTCTTTCTGGGGAAGGGAAACGAGAACGAGGAGACATTCAATGAGAAGCATAAATCGAGTGCTGACTTGCAAGAGCTGGTTCTTCTCTACCCCGGAGAGATCACACAGGCGGCAGACGCACAGAACGAATTCGAGCCCCTTTTGAGATCGGGAAAAGTCTCGGGGCGGCTCAGTTACTACCAGATGGTTCAAAGGAACTTCTTAGGGGTTCAGCTGAATCGCAATCTTTCTCATCGGCCTGATGAGAAAGACTACGTCGTTGCCGCCCATGTGAAAGGCCCCGCCCAGGATTCCCAGACTGCGGAAGAGGGAGAGAAGCCCAATGGAGATTCAGATGGATCACCCCAAGAGGGGAAAGATCAGGCTTCGGAGGAATCGGTCGAGCAGGTCAATGTCATCGTCATAGCAGATGTGGATTTCATTTCGGATCAATTCTTTCGAATTCGGGAGAGGGGACCGGAGAACCTCAACTTTGACAATGTAACCTTCTTTCTAAACTGCATCGATATTCTGGTAGGGGATGAATCTTTTGTAGCCCTTCGAAGCAAGCGTGTTCGACATCGAACGTTGAAGAGAGTAGAAGAACAGACACGAAATTTCATCGAGCGGCGCATCCAGGAGGAACAGGACGCCGAAGCAGAAGCAGAGAAAGCTCTGGCTGATGCTCAGCGCCGCCTCGATGAACGAGTTGAGGAAGTGCGCGGGCGACCTGATCTGGACCGCCAGACCAAGCAGATCATGGCCCGCAATCTACAGGAGGTAGAGAACCGCCGCTTTGAGGTCTTGAAGGCCAATATTGAAGCCGAAAAAGAGGTTAAGGTTCAGGCCAGCAAGGAAAACATGGAAACGCAGATTCGCCGGATTCAGGGGAATATCAGGGTCTTTGCGGTTCTGCTTCCCCCCATTCCGGTTCTTGCCCTGGGGGTGGCCATTTTCGTTCGTCGTCAGCGCAGGGAGAGAGAAGGTGCGGCGGCAGAGCGAAGATTGAGGACGTGAGGATGAGCGAGAGAAGAAAAACCCTTACCTACGGGGCAGTTGCGATTGGATTTCTTCTGCTGGCCCTCTTCACGGCACCCAGAGAAGCGACACCTGATGCCTTTCTGGACCAGGGGGAAGGCTTTTTCCCGGAGTTCACGGATCCGAATGCGGCCACCACTCTGGAGGTCATAGAGTTTGACGAAGCAACCGCGGCAGCGAGTCCTTTCAAGGTCACATTTCAGGATGGAAAATGGACCATTCCCTCTCACCACGACTATCCGGCGGATGCGAAAGATCGACTTGCCGAAACAGCTGCAGGTGTGATCGGGATCGGCAAGGACGACTTCAGGACCAGCAATGTCGCTGACCACGAGGCGTGCGGCGTCATCGATCCGCTTGAGGAGACAGCGACGACTCTCAAGGGCAGGGGAAAGAGGGTTACCATCAAAGGAAAGAACCAGCAGGTTTTGGCGGATTTGATCATTGGCAAGACCCCAGAAGGGAAGGGCAACCTTCGCTTTGTGAGAGTTCCCGGCCAAAAAAGGGTCTACGTTTCGCGCATGGACATCGACATCTCCACGAAGTTTGAGGACTGGATCGAACGGGACCTTCTGGAAGTTGATAAGGAAGACATTGATCGGATCATTCTGAAAAATTATTCAATTGACGAGTTAACCGGTCGGATCAAACAGGGGGGTGATGTCGTATTGCAGAAGAAGGAAGATCAGTGGACGGCCAATCGAATGTCCAGCAATCAGGAAGTCGACCGAACCAAGATGGATGATCTTGTGAGAGCTGTCGATGAGCTGTCTATCGTCGGTGTGAGGCCAAAGCCCGAAGGTCTGTCACGAAACTTGCAGAGCTCGGGTGAGGAAGTGGCGATTTCGCAGAATGATATCCTCTCTCTACAAAGCAAAGGATACTATTTCACACGCGACGGCAGTCTGGTCTCAAACGAGGGAGAACTTCAGCTCCTCACCCAAAAGGGTATCCGATACACCCTGCGTTTTGGCGAGATCGTCTACGGAACGGGTGAAGCAATCACCGCGGGAACGGATTCAAGCGGTGATAAGGAGAGCGGACCCGGAGAAAACCGATATCTGTTTGTGACGACCTCCTTCCTGCCCGATCGTTTCCCAAAGGTCCGAAAGCCGGACAGCACCGAGTTTTTGAACAAGGCAGAGTCTGAGTGGACCAGTACCGACAAGAAGAACAAGGAACTGAATGACCGACATGAGGAGTGGCAGAAAAAAGTGAAAGAGGGCAGGGAACTTTCCGAGCGGCTGAACGCTCGATTTGCCGACTGGTACTACGTCATTTCCTCAGACAGCTTTGAAAAAGTCCACTTGAAGCGTAAGGATTTAGTAAAGCGAAAAGAGGAATCGGGGCGCACCGCCGCCCTTGGTGTCTTCCTACCCTGGTCACAAAGTCACGGCTGCTAGGCTCCTAGTCCTCTCCGAATTTTTCCAGGACCTTCTTCACCGCACCCTCCCCACCCAGCCGGGTGATCACAATAGCCAAGAGTCCCAGAGTGATAATAGTCACCGTAAATCCGATCACCACGATCTCGCGCGCGATGCGCAGCTCGGCAAGAGCCATTGCGGCAAAAAAGAGAAACACTACTGATTTGGAAAACCGGGCGATCAGCGCGGCACGGGGAACCTCTTCCTTGGTTAGAGCCTTCTGCATGGCGATTGCCACCCAGCCGGCAATGATCCATCCCAGGCCGGCGATGAGCAGGCAAAGCAGTAATCTGGGGAAAAACAGCATCCCACGTTCGAGCAACTGAGAGAGTGCCGCCAGTTCCAGCACCTCGAAGGAGGCATTGAGCAGGACCAGGAAGACCAGAAAAAATGCAATATTGCCCACAGAGTTGAAGAACGCATGTCGGACATCCGCTTTAGAGAACGCCGCTCCCCAGCGAAATCGTTGCAGCAGCCGATCCAGACGGAGGACAATACAGATCTGAATGACCACGCGTTTGGCCAGCCAGCCGAGAAGCCAGCCGATCGCGATCAAAACCAGACCAGCAGCCAGATTGGGCAAGTATTCAACGATCTCGCTGCCCAGATTGCGGAGGACACCTCTTAACATGCTATTCATGCTGCTCAATCTCCCTGCGATAAGGTTGAAAAAGGGAGGCCCAGAAGGATGCCTTTTCTTCGTATTCCTTGACCCACAGGACCGGGCATCTGGCTTGTTCCGTGATTTCCTGGGTAAGGGACTGACCCAGGAGGAGACCCAGGAAATCTCCGCTTCGTCTCCCCATCAGGATCAGATCCGCTTGTCTTGACTGTTGCAGGATCCCCTGCCGAGTACCCCGGTTCTTCACAATCTTCAGGGGCACCTCAAGTCCAGATGTTGTGATCGATTCCTCAATCTTCATGATCCGTTCCTCGCGCACGCTGGCGGGAACCCCCGGCTCAAAAACGATCACCACGCGTGCCGAGCTCTTGAAGTGTTCCACAATGGCCGGTGCAAGATCCAGCGCTAGCCGCACGTGAATGTCTTCCCGAAAGGGAATGAGGATGTTGTCAATCTTCCCCTTGGGCAGTTCTCCGTGAAGTATGGCAACTTCGCAAGGAGACTTGTTGATGACACTGTCGACTAAAGAAGAATAGAAGCGATTCATGAAAGTCGGTTTCTTCTCTCTCCCCAGAATGACAAAATTACAGTCTTGTTCTACCGCCGTCTCCACGATTCCGCGTGAAATCCTATGAGATACGCGGGCCATGGGGTGGGCGCGGATTCCGGTTCCTTCTAAAAGCGACACTGCCCGAGCCAAAAGCTCGGCGGCACGATCACTTTCTCCTAGACCTGCTCGAAGCGGAAGCCCCTCATCCACTTCGATGACGTGTAAGAGAATGATTTGGGCATTGTGCTTCCTGGCAATGGCAGTGGCGATGGCGACGAGGCTGGGGATGGACGACGGTTTTGCCAGAGACACCAGGATCCGATATTCTCCGCGTTCCAGTCGCTCCAAAGCCTCGACTTTGCGAGCATGCTCCACCTCCTTAGTAGAGGCATAGCCCTTGGTAGATCAATAAGCCCGTCCCGATCCATGCTCCCGTGATCAGCCACCCAAGTGGGCTGTAGTTGAACATGTAAAGGGCGAGAAACAGAAGCAGCCCGATTCCTAGAATGGTCAACCAGGGGAAGATCGGCACCAGGAAACCACGATCCAAGTCGGGTCGTTTCTTCCGAAGACGAATCAAGGTGAGGTTGACCTGAAGAAAGAGGAGTAGAAACATGATGTTCGCAGCAGAGGCGACGGTTTCAAGAGGAAGGGAGACGCACATAAGAACAACGATCAGCAAAGAAAAGACGATCCCGAAATGAGGGGTGAAGCGTCGCGCATGTACCTTGCTGAAGAATGCCGGGAAGTTCCGATCACGCCCCATCGCAAAGGCGACCCTTGAGGAGGAATAGATTGTTGCGTTCAGGGCGGACATAGTTGAGATCAGTCCCCCTGCCAAAAGCATGATTCCACCTCCCAGGAAAAATGTCTTTGCCACCTCGACCAGGGCTGTTTCCTTGTGCGCTGCCAGGTAGTCCCAGGGGATAAGACCTTCCGGTCGGACAGAACCTAGGGACACCACGGCGACCAACAGATAGATGGGAACGACGATCGCTAGCGAGAGGAACACGGCACGCGGAATATTTTTCTTGGGAGCGTTCACTTCTTCCGAGCACTGTGAGATTACCTCGAATCCCTGGAATGCGATAAAGGTGAGTCCCATCGCCTTGAGAACTCCTCCCCAGCCGTGGGGCATAAAGGGGGTGAAGGCTCGACTCCACTCCCCCTGTCCCAGGATCAGCTGTAAGCCGAAGAGCACGAAGATTCCAGGATCACAATCTTGGCCTGGTGACCAGGTTTCCTATCTTTCCGGCTTCGGATGCTCCACGGAAATTGATGTAGGCGAAAAGGATGGCGATTCCGACGGCGAGGGTTTTTTGAGGCGAAAGAAAGCTCCAATGGGGAATAGTGAGACCCATCTCCTTCAGGACGTGCTCAAAATAGGCTCCAAAGCCGAGCGCATAGAGACTGCAGGCGACGGCGTGCGCAAACCAGCTCATCCATCCTGAGAGAAAGCCATTCCATTTCGGCAAGCCCTCCTTGACCCACAAATATCCACCGCCGGCGTCATGGTAGCAGGACCCAAATTCTGCATAGGACATCGCTGTCAGCAGAGCCACGAATCCATTGAGCAGAAAAGCCAGGATCAGCGCTGGCCCCGCCACTCCAGCCGCGATTCCGGTGAGGACGAAAATTCCGGCACCGATCATGGCGCCGACGCCGATCATGGTGACGTCCATCAAGCCCATCTCGCGGCTGAGCTGGACCTCGGTCTGGAACTTCTTCATGGAGAGGCATTATATAGGTGACACGCTCGGGATTCCTGCCACTGGGCCCATCAATAAGGACGGCCTAAAAAAGGGACAGTCTACTTTTTCACCTTTTTTCGCGGGGATGATGGCCTCGTTTACGAGGTCTCACCTGACGGCGAAGTTGCTTCTTCGGTGGGATGATGGTCTGGCTAACCTGGCGGAAAACTCTTGGTGTTTCCAAGACTTCTTGACCACGACAAAGGTTGCGTTAATTATGGGACATTAGACCAGAGATGACCGAGAAGCACCTCCAACCCGGGCTGCTCTGAAGTCACATTCTGTATCTGGTAAGACATTATTTATACAGGAATCAATAGTTAATAGGAGAGGATTATGAAACGTCTTGGCCTGGTTTTTGGCAAATTCTTTTGGTAATTATATACTTGAAAAATAAAAGCGGAGGGTCTATGCTGGCCGGATGCGTAAGTTTGCAAACCTTCTACGGTGGGGCTATTTCGTCTTATCCGAAATTATTGGGTTTGGAGGATATCCAGACGACGCGAAAACATGGGGTCGGTGGTTAGCTATGTTAGAGCCCATTCTGGACATCCCGGTAGTTCGCGTTTTACTCATTGTGTCGGGCGGGATCGTACTCACATACCCGCAATGGTTGCCTCGTATTCGCAGTCTTTGGGTTAAGCAAGACCCGGTACTACCCGATATGCCGATCCGTGATGCGATCCACCACCTTGTTTCAACGGTACCGCACTCATTTGATCGGTCGAGCTATGCCGAACGAGCAATGTTCAAGCAAATCCACCAATGCATGTGCAATGGTGATATCCTTGCCTGGGGAGCTACTAGCGAAGGTGGAACGCTACAGAAGATCCCCCCAAAGAAGTGTAGAGAGCTTTCCCCCCAAGAAGTAGTGGTTCCACGGGTCCCAGCTACTCCCGAAGGAATCAGGTTTTCTCTTTTCGATGCAAAATCACAAGTCGAATACAGCAATTTATGGGTGGATAGCCGCGACATCTACAAGTTCTGGCCGAAGATCAAGAAAGGGGGAGAGGAATGAACCTCTCCCCCAAGATGGTCCTAGCGAAATCTCTCCTTGAAGTAGTCCCGGACTTCATCGACCACTGCGTTCTCGGTCGAGCGGGAACTGCCACCCACGAAACCTCCAGAAATCTCCCCATCGAAATCTCCCTCGAACACCTTCTCTCCGGTGGCCTTATTGAACATGACCACGCGCAAAGAGACATAATCGTTGTTACTAAAAACGCAAGCAACCTAGCCGATAAGTTCCATCTTACGCTGACCTTCACTGACAAGGGTGAGTGCAGATCAAAGGTGGATGGCAAAGGAGAATATCTGCGTTGGCAGGTGTCCAGAAAATCCCTGGAGGAGATTTTCTTCTATGGCTTATTCGAGAAGTAACGCCAATAATTCAGGCGACCAGCTTCCGGTAGGTGAGGTTTCCAGTGTTCATAATCCTCGCCATGGTATCCGGGAAGATGTTCGGGTTGTCGCGGTTGTTGTATCGCCATTCCAGCTCCTCCAGGTAGCGGTCCAGATGCTTTGCGCTCATCTTGTGGAAGGTGCCGATGATGGAGCGCTTGAACAGGCTCCACACGCCCTCGATGCTGTTGGTATGCACGTCTCCCACGACCCACTGTTCGGCAGAGTGGTTGACCATCTCATGGCGAGTATCGTGATCGGAGATGCCCAGGTAAGACTTCAACTCATCCGTATAGATCGCCTCGGCCTCGTCCTTGACGGTGCGACCGATGAAGGCATGGATCGTGTGGCGCCGGATGTTGGGGACGCGCTCCACTCGGATCTGGCCTCCGCGCTGGATGGCTCCGGCCACCCACGTCTTGTTGCCCTTGTAGGCGCGGCCCCTGCCTCGCGTCTTTCCACCGACCAGCGTTTCGTCCACTTCGACGGCCCCAACCAGCGTAGGTCCGGTCAGCGGGTCGTTGCCCATGGCCTCGCGGATGCGGTGGCACAGATACCAGGCTGTTTTGTAAGAGACGCCCAGGGTGCGGTGAAGCTGGTGAGCCGACATGCCTTTCTTGGACACGCACATGAGATAGACGGCCAGGAACCACGTCCGAATCGGCAAGTGGGAATCGTGCATGATAGTTCCCGTCGTGACGCTGAATTGGTAGCGGCAGGCAACGCACTGGAACTTTCCCCCAACAGGGAGTTCAGGAATGCCGATGGTGCCGCACTTAAGACAGGCCACGCCATGCGGCCACCTGATTTTCTCAAGCGTGTCGCGGCATTTTTCATTGCAACTGTAACGATCCATTAAGGTAATAAGATTCATGGCTCAACCTCCTAAGAAAAGACACAAGGTTCCCAAGGACATCTCCAGCCGGACCGGGCACGACATCATGGAAATGATCTTCGGAAAAAGGGTGATGAAAGAAGTGGATTCTTTGGTGGAAAAAAACGCTAAAGATGTTGAAAATAAAGGTGTTAAATCAATCACAAAGGGATTATAATACTTGACTTATTATTTTTCAAGTATATAATTACTAAAAAGGGAATTGATTCCCTCGTAGTCGAAGCGAACCCTGAAAGCATCGATTCCCAGGGAGGCCAGGCGTCCGGCGACAATCCGAGCGCCGAGCTGCGCTCGTCCGTAAGCGCCCCCACCGCCGTAGGATATTTCGCCAATGCCCAGGTATCCCTCGCGTACGTGCAGGCACACCAACATGGTGGCCGGCCTGGGATGTCTCTCCGTTCCCGTGATGCGGACCTTGTCAGGACCGATCTCCGTGATCTCAGTAGTCGTAAAGTCAACCACCGCGTCCGTATGTTTGTAGTCGGAGAGATCCCCAATCTCGTACAGCAATTGTTCCAGGCAAGTCAGCCTGTTGACCATGCTTCCCGTTCCGGGGAGCTTCGTGATGACGGCATCTCCGTTCGCCTCGACCAAAGCGATCGGAAAACCCACACGGTGCAGGTCCGGCACCTCCTTGTAAGGTGGATCAGGGAAGTAGCCGCCTGTGACCTGCGCCCCGCACTCCATTAGGTGCCCAATGCCCAGGCCCTTCCCCAACAGATGGTAGTCTTCAGCCGGCCAGTTGAACTCATACAACAATGGCGCCAGAAACTGCGTGGCATCCCCAATCCTGCCGCAAACCACAACATCAGCTCCCTTGCGCAGCGCATCGACCACGGGTTGAGCGCTCAGGTAGGCGTTGGCGGAAACCAGTCGCTCTCCGAAAAGAGAGACGGGTTCTCCCGTCTCCTGGACGGCCGGATCCAGCTCCCTGATGGGGCCCATCACGTCATCTCCGACGACAGCAAACACCTTGAGGTGCGATATGCCCAATTCTCGACAAAGGTCGGCCAGCCACTTCGCCGTCCCAGGCGGATCGGCTGCCCCCATGTTGGTGATCACCTTTGTCTTTGTGGCCGCGCAGGCGGGAAGAATCATTCGCATGCGGCGCTCATTGGGCGGATCCCACGCGTTTTCCCCTCGGGAGTGCCGGAGAGCGGAATCACCGATTGCCTCCGTCAATTGGGGCTCTGCCGACTTTGCTTCTCTGCGCGGAGAACTCCGCGTCGCTGTCTGGAGGGTTGATCTCCATGCTGAGGAGACTGGAGCTGAAGCTCTTGCCCAGCGTATCGAGGACGAGTGTTCCCGAATGGCCTCCCGAAAGCACCCCTGGGATGAGGAAGTTCAAGGCGCCCAGCCTGGGAAGTTCGAAGCGCCTGACCGGGCCCGAAGTAAGCCCCTTGAAATGCTCCTCGACACGATCCTCGCTGAGCTGATCTTTCATCCATTGATAGTGGCTCGGATCGTATACGGCGATTCCCACGTTGACATCATCGCCCTTGTTGCCCGAACGGGAGTGGCATAATTCTCGCAGGCTGATTTTCCTCGACATGATTGCAAATTAGCCCGAATTATTAAGAAAGCTGACCGACTGATCGGCTGACCGGCTGACCTCCTGACCAGCTGACCACTTTCATTGTAAGGTCAGCTGTCTACGGTCCACTTGGGCTCGACCCCAAGATGGGTCCTGAGGATGTCAGGATGATGCCTCACTTCGGAGGAAGCCCCCTGATACCGAACCACCCCTCGTTCTATGATATAGATCCGGTCGCTCAGCTCCAGGGCAAACCGTAGATTGTGTTCCGCGAAAATCAAGGTAAGGCCCATGGCCCGCACTTTTCGCAACGCCGATCCTAACTCGGCGACAGCCGCCGGGGACAATCCCTCTCCGGGCTCGTCAAGGAGCAAGAGATCGGGATCCCCCATGAGAGCTCGCCCAACGGCAAGCATCCGCTGCTGCCCCCCGCTGAGCGTAAATCCCGGCTTCGAACTCAGTTCCTCCAAGGGAGGGAAAAGTTCATACACCTTTTCCACGTCGCGCCCCTTTTGGCCGCCGTGTCCGCCCCTCTGCGCCAGCTCCAGATTCTGCTTTACCGTCAGATCGGGAAAGATGATCCTGTCCTGGGGCGCATAGCCGATTCCTCGACGGACGATCTGGTGGGGCGGCTCCCTTGTGATCTCTTCATCCTTGTACACAATTTGTCCCTCTTGCGCAGGGGTGAGTCCCATGATGCTTCTCAGGGTGGTCGTTTTGGCGGCGCCGTTTCGTCCGAGCAAGCATACCGCCTCTCCAGGTTCAACGCATAGACTCAGGCCAAAGATGACCTGGGTCCGGCCGTAGAAGGTCTTGATTTCTCTCACCTCCAGCAAACTCACGTGTCCCAACCTAGATAGACGTCCTGTACCTGTGGATCGCGCCGAACTTCTTCAGGCGTGCCTTCTGCGAAGATTTTGCCCTGGTGCATCACTCGGACCTTTTCAGGGTTATAGGTGGGAAGCTGGAGCAATCCGAACGAACTCATTCCCTGAAAGCCCGGGGGCATCGAAACACTGTAAAAACGCCCGCCCCAAAAAGCTTGACCATGTCGGCAAGAATCAAAGCCAGGCCATAAGTGATCAAGATCTGGGCCATGTGTCCTACCGCGTAGGTTCGGCGAAGTATTGTCGATTCGAAAAGGCCGGCTATGACAGCCACCATCAGAGCACCCGCCACGACGGCCACGAAAAACGTCACTGTGGTCGATGGGAAGAGCTGAAAAGTCGAGTAACACAAGAAGGCGGCCAACATGTAAAATGCTCCGTGGGCAAAATTCAGAACATTCATGACGCCGAAAATCAGGGAAAGGCCCGACGCGATCAGGAAATAGATCATGGCTCGGGTCAAGCCGCTGAAAAACTGTGCCGCCAGCAATGTCCAGAATTCTTCCACGTCTTCCCGGGAAGGTTACTCGTCGCGGGCAGCCGCGCGCAGAGCTTGAATGGTCTCGATCTCCGGCCACGTTTGCTCGGCAGGAATTCTCAAGGGGTCCCGGTAGATCAAAAAGGGATAGTTTCGATCTTTCCACGTAAAACCGATGTAGACGCTCGCATTGGCCTGGTTGTGATAGCGGCGAAAGTATATCTCTCCACGGGGACTTTCAAAACTCAGCCCTGACAGGGCATCCGTGATTTTCTCTCGATCTTCCAGAGTGGCCGCCTTCTCGGCTGCCAGCTTGGCCACATGGATCCCTTCATATCCAAAGACAGAATAGGCGGCTGGATACTTGTTGTAGGCCCTCCTGAACTTCTCCACGAAGCGTTCCATCGGCGCTCCCCGTATACAGAAGAAATCACCCCGGTTAAAACCCACAGCACCCTCCGGCATGTCCTTCCCCAGGGCCTCGAGAAGGAGGAGGTCGTAAGTACCCACCACAGGCGTCGACTCAAATAGCCCATATCCCAAGGCCTGCTTGGTAAAGCTGATACTGGAACCGCCTCCCATCCCATTGATCACGACATCGGGCTTGGCAGCCTGGATAGCCGTGATGTAGGGTCCGAACTCTGTTTCGTCCAGTTTGGGCCAGAACTCTCCCATGATCTGGGTCCCCGGGGCGATCTCCCTCAGTTTCAGGTCGATCATCTTCTTCAGCGTGTGTCCCCACTCGTAATTAGGCAGCAGGTACCAGATTTTTTCCAACCCTGCTTGGCCACAAAGACCGCCACTGCGTAGCCTTCCATTCGCGTGCTTGGGGTCAGCTGGAAAAGATATCGATGGCCCTTGTCCTCGGCCAGCACGGCGCTGCTGCAATTGGCAATGATATACGGGACCTTGTACTGGCGGGCCAATTCTGACTGTGCGGCGGCAACGTGGCTGGAGGACCCTCCTACCACGATGTGCACCCGATCCCTCAGGATGAGCTTTCTCATTTCGCTGACACCGACGTCGACCTTTACCTGGTCGTCCGTCGGGAAAAGCTCGATGGGTCTGCCCAACACACCCCCTTGTTGATTGATCTCCTCAGCCGCAAGGCGAACCCCCTCATAGAATGCCTGCCAGCTGATGTAGTACACACCGGTTGAAGCTCCCGTGAGACCAATCCGAAAGGTCTCGTTTTTTTACAACCGAGGGACAGGGCAAGCGTGCCCAAAAGAGCGAGTACGAAGACGCGACGAAAGGTGGGCAAGCCGAAACTCATGAACCCTCTCGGTGGCGAGCTACTGCAATCTCTTCCAGAGATTTCCCCTTCGTTTCAGGGACCAGTTTCCATCCAAAGAGGAGCGCTCCAACGGAAATGAAGCCAAAGATCCAGAAGATTCCACCCGTATGGCCATAGTGGTTCTCGAAGTATTCCGCAGCCATCGGAAACAGCTGATTCGTGATGGCCATGTTGACCCAGACAACCATGGCACCGAACGACACGGCCTTTCCCCTGAGCCGTGTAGGAAAAATCTCCGACATGATAAACCACGTCAACGGAGCCAGGGAGACTGTCCCGGGTTTAGTTGAAAGTTGAGAGGCGGTTCGTCCGACCGACTCGTTAGAATCGGGTTGGTCAACAACCTTTTAAGGAGGAACCGCCATGAAGAAATCATATCGAATTGTCACCCGGAAGAACAGTCAGGGGCTGGCTGATTATCTGGCCCAGAACGGGCAACTGTTGCTCCCGATGGTGGAGCTGATCGAAGCCTCCCGGATGGCCATTGACGAGTTGATCGACATCCTGGGGCGAGCGAGCATGGAAGCGGTCTTGCAGCTTTCTGCCCGAAGTGTCGCCGGCGAAAAGCAACAAGGGCGCCCAGGCAAGCAGGTCGTTTGGTACGGCACTCAGCCAGGGCGAGTCAGACTTTCGGAGCGGCAAGTGCGGGTTCGAAAGCCACGGCTGCGCAAGAAAGGCCAAGGTCGAGGCGGGGAGGTGGAGATCCCCGCCTATGAGGCGATCAACCGTAACGGGGAGCTGGGCAGCCGCATGCTGGAGATCTTGATGTGCAACGTTTCCACGCGCCACTACAGCCGCGTGATCCCCCAGATGGCCGACACGGTGGGAGTCAGCAAATCGTCCGTGAGCCGTCAGTTCATTGAGCAGAGCGGCCAGCAGCTGGAGCAGCTGGCCGAGCGACACTTTGATGACGTTGAGTTTCTGATCATCTACATCGACGGCCTGGTCTTTGGCGAGCACCACGTGATCTGTGCCGTCGGCGTGGACTCGGAGGGCCAAAAGCACGTGCTGGGGCTGCGGGAAGGGGCCAGTGAAAACGCCGCCACCGCTACCTCCTTGCTGGAAGACCTGGTGGAGCGAGGCCTGGATTCCGGGCGACGCTATCTGTTTGTGATTGACGGCTCCAGGGCCCTGCGATGTGCCATTGACAAGGTCTTTGGCAAGGGCAGTCCGGTGCAGAGATGTCGTCGTCATAAGATTCGCAACGTGTGCGATCGATTGCCGGACGATCTGGCCGAGCAAGTCAAGTCAGTGATGCAGGCTGCTTATCGGCTGCCCTGGGAAGAAGGGAGGGTTCGGCTCAGAAAGCAGGCGGAGTGGCTCGAAGGGCTGCATCCCGATGCGGCAGCTAGCCTGCGAGAAGGTCTGGAAGAGACCTTCACCATCAATCGACTCGAGTTGTCTTCCTCCCTGCGCTTGTGTCTGGCCAGCACCAACCTGATTGAAAGCCCTCACTCTGGCGTGAGGATGCGGACCCGCCGAGTGAGCCGCTGGAAAGATAGCCAGATGGTGCTGCGCTGGGCCGCCTCAGCCTTCCTGGAGACGGAGAAGAACTTCCGGCGCATCCAGGGCTACCAGGACCTCTGGATGCTGAAAGCCAAACTCAGAGACGAGGTTTCTATGGACGCCAAACGAAAGGTGGCTTAAGATCGTGCTCAACCTGAACCGCCCTTCACTTTCAACTGAGTTTGGGGCAGCCTCGAGCCAGGCTGACGCAAAAGCCAACCACATTCAACAGAATCGAGAAGACGATCAGTGCGTCAGTCTTTCCAAAAGGTGATTATCCCTTTGACAATGTCAGGCTCTCTTGATAAAATGCTCTTATTATGAAAGAGAAACCATCGTTGATTGAGGTATTTAAACGATTTAACACCGAAGATAAATGCCGTGAGCACTTCAAGCAGATTCGATTCCCCAACGGTGTGTGCTGTATCCAGTGCGGTAGCCTTAAGCTGACCGAATATGAGACTACTGGTAAGACTGGAAAAGTCCGCCATCTACACCAATGTCTTGACTGCAAGTACAACTTCTCAGTCACCACTGGCACCATTTTTCATAACAGCCACCTTCCACTTACTAAGTGGTTTCTGGCGATCTATTTGATTTGCTCGGCCAAGAAAGGAGTCTCCGCAAAGCAGCTTCAGCGACAACTGGATGTGACTTATAAGACTGCCTGGTACATGGCTCATCGTGTTCGCCTTGCTATGCAGGAAGACGGGAACTTCTGTCAGAAGTTCTCCGGGACCGTCGAAGTTGACGAGACTTATATAGGTGGCAAACGAAAAGGGAAACGCGGGCGCGGAGCCGCCAATAAAGTTCCCGTAGTTGCAATGAAAGAGAGAACATCAGGAAAAATCTGTATGAAGGCCCTGACCGATGTTTCTTCCCACTAGTCTGGCCGAGTTTATCCGTGAAACCGCACAGCCAGGGTCTGAGATTCACACCGATGAACTGAGCTCCTATCTGTGGCTGGATAGCTCCGAATTCACTCACGGTGTAGTCAAGCATTCCAAAACTTACGTTTCCCCTCATGGTGTCCACACCCAAGGATGCGAAAACATCTGGAGTTTGTTCAAGCGCGGGATCACTGGCATTTTCCACAAAGTCTCGGCCAAATACTTACCTCTTTACATCAACGAGTTCTCCCTCCGATTCAACAACCGCGACCAGTTCAACATAATGGACCGAGTATTAGAAGAATGCTATTAAGAAGAAAGTTCCAAGAGTTTTGAGAAGCTAGGTGCATAATCATTGTCGAGAATTACTTGATATTGACTGATAATTACCCCTTTCATATCTTGAACAGCCTTGGGACTTTTTAACTCTCTTTTATAATCAAAACCTCCATTTTCTGATTCATTCCTGCGGGTTGCTTCACCGTCAAGTACTCGGATTATTGGCTGGACCAGTCGCGGGAAAATGTCGTTCCTCAAAGCGCCCCTGATATCAGCAAACTCAGAGGAGTTTTGACAAAATCGCTTACCCTTTTCGTCCCTTTCCAACGCTTCTCTAACAAGGTAGACTAAAAAAATCTTGTGCTCCTATACGACCCAAAGAGTTGATTAGTCATTGCCCCCATACCATTCGCAATGGACTCGTATAGGTCGTGGAGAATCACAATCCGATCAGCATTCACTTCTGGTCTGCCGAATATATCGGAGTGAAACTCGTCGAATAATTTGTATTTTTGGTGTGCACTGGATGGATTCTTCAAATCAAAAGCCAATAAAATAAGCCCAGCCAACTCGTTCTCAATGACTTTATCACTCGGCCATTCTGGGTGTTCTCCCCGCTTTATCTTGTAAAAGCGGTCTCCCGTATATTCTTTATGCACTTCCGTCTGAAGTCTTGTCTGGATAAGCGTATTAGATCGAAGGTCTCGGTGAGTGGTTCCGTTTTGGTTGTTTGTATGATCTGTGATCTTCAGGGCAAGATCGCTGTCTGGATGAATTTCAATAAATTTGGTTAGTATCCTCAGATCGTCTGTTAAGTGGTTGCGGTTTTCATAGAGTCCGGTCAGGATTTGGCAGCCATTGACTACCGCATATCCCTTAATCTTTACCCTTGCACCATTGATATCTAGCTGTTCACACAACACGGTTAGTCCGTTGTGAAACGCAGGAAAATACATGTGCTCTGTTTTGTCCTTGATGCTTTTCTAAATGTCTTTGTTAACACCTGTTCTTTTCCCCAACCATTGCCGTACGTTCCACGCAAACAGTTCTCCATTGTTAATTCCATCAATCTTGACCAACTCTTGCGCCGAAATAGGTGCAATAACCATTTTTAAGTCAGTCCCTATTGCATGCTCCAGATGATTAACACTTGCTATGCTAAACGATATTTCTGTTTGTATTGGACCTGTTTTATCTATGGGAAGATGCGAGCGGTCCAACTCGAGCCGATCGTATAGAACAATGTTTGGGCATAGATCCAAGAAATGACTTGCGTTATGATCCCGCTTCATATTTGTTAGAAATATTCCGCGGACTTCATAACCCTTCTCAATTTTGGACTCAATATCCTTATTTTTGAGAATCCCTACCAGCTCAGCATTCTGGCTGCTTTCACGGATCTTTTTTACTGAGGCGGAAATTTGAAATTGGGAGAGCGATCCAGAGAACTGTTTCAAATTCGCATCCCCTAAAGTTTTTCCTCCCTGTGCAATGGTCGCTTGGAAAATGTCCACTTGATCAAATTGATCGTTGACATAGATTCCATCAACTCCTTGGTCGTTTTTACCGTCACAGATGCAATCGTAGACCTCGGTTTCGTCAAGCCGATAAAAGTGTTGAAGGAACCATGCCAAGAAAGCACGCGATTCGGTTCGCTCTTTCATGACGTGATCTCCGATTGTCTTGAGAATCCCTGGATATGTGAGGTCAAGAGACATAGCAATATCCTCCGTACTCAGCGATAGTAACGAAAGGAATCTACATTGTCAAAGGGATAATCACCTCCCAAAATAGAAACCGGAACCGATCATGAACTGACTCAGGCCGATGGCGCTGACGCCGAAGATAAGAAACGGTCTTCTGCCTACGCGATCCAACAGCAGAAGCGCAACCACGGTCCCGGCAGTGTTCACCCCGGTAACAAACAATGTCTGATAAATGGCCTCGCTGGCAGCGAGGAATCCTGCCTTTTAAAAAATAATGGGAGCAAAGGTCTGAACCGGGCTGCCTCCTGTCCACATGGTGAAAAAAGCAAGGCCTCCCACGATCAGGAGTGCCCTCCGAAAGCCGGGTTGAAAGAGCTCGGCCGTCGATCCTGTGCCCACCGACTGGGAATCCTTCATTCTGTTGATTTCAATCTCTGCTTCTCTCGGGCCCTGAATCCTTGTGAGGACATCCATTGCAGCAGCAGCTCGACCTTTTTCCATCAGCCAGCGCGGGCTCCTCGGTATGAACAACAGGGCTATGGCGAAGAAAACAATGGGAACCAGCTCCGAGGCGAACATCCATCGCCACTGTGCAGCGAAAGAGAGACGGTAACAAACAATGACCGACGACAATCCACCCACGGTGATGGCCAGCTGGTTCATGGTCACCAGTGCCCCGCGACTGCGGGAGGGGGAGATCTCAGCGATATACATCGGTGAGACCACCGACGCGATCCCGATCGCCACACCCCCAACGAAGCGATAAACATAAAACTCAGCCATGTCTTGAAACAGCGCCGAGCCGAGCGCAGAGAAACCGAAAAGAATCGCTGCCATGATCAGAGAATATTTTCGGCCAATCGCATCGCTCAGCCATCCAGCAAAAATGGGTCCCACAATGCATCCGACGACCGCCGAATTCATGGCGAACCCTATCTGGGTGGGCGTCAGATCATACACGTCTTTGAGAAAGATCACCGACGGCGAAATGACATACAGATCATGGCCAAACAGAAAGCCTCCGACGGCCGCGACAAACGCGATCATGTAGGCGAAGAGTTTGCTACCTAGATTCTGGGCCAACATAGTCTCACCCAAAATGATTGGGTTTCAAGATCATGGATTGAAGTCCAAGAAGTCTAAACCTACAAGAGTCAAAAAGTCTAACCTGCATTTCTTCATCGGGACCATAATCTTCTTGACCGCGATTCGGTGATTCGATCAGTATCTCCACGGTGAAAAGACTTCCTATAGGGCCACTGTACTACGAATTCAGCCGCCATAACGAACCCCGGTTGCGGATTACTCCTCCCGAGAAGGTAGTTGTCGAAACAGAGGATGCCTTCTCAGGTCAGATTCGCAGCAATCAGGATCGCCGAAACAAAACCACGCGGCCCTACGGCAATCCGCAGACCGGCCCTATCTGGGTCGAGGGAGCGGAACCGGGCGACATTCTCGGCGTGACAATTGAAAAGATTCTTCCCAGCATCGGCCAGTGCGCCACACGGACCAGCGATCCCAAACAGCTGAGCGAATGGCTGGGAACAGACTGTCCCCATGGCACCCATGTGTGCCCCATCCGCGAGGAACGGATCTACTGGAGCGAAACCGTCACCATTCCCTACCGTCCCATGCTGGGTTGCATGGGAACGGCTCCCGACACCGGCGTACCCTCGACCTTGCCCGCGGGTCGGCACGGAGGAAACATGGACCTTGTGGAAACCTGTCCCGGCAATACAATCTACTTACCCGTCTTTGTCGAGGGAGGTTATCTCTATCTCGGGGATGCCCATGCGGCCATGGGAGCAGGCGAGCTGTCGGCTACGGGTCTGGAAATGGCGGCGGAAACCACCATCACGATCGAGCTGATCAAAGAGAAAAGGATTCCTGGCGTGCGCATTGAATCTCCAAAGGAGATCATGGCGGTGGCCACCGGCTGCCCTATGGAACGCTCCGTCGCAGAAGCTTACGCCCGACTGATTCTGTGGATGGAGGAGGACTACGGGTGGAATCGCTGGAAAAGCTATGACATCCTCACCCATGTGGGACGGATCTCGGTGGGATACTACGGCATCGGTACCGTGGCTGCCAAGATCGAGAAGCAATACCTGAGATCCGATGTCACACCACCTCTACTACAACGCCGTCGCCTTCACCTGAGCGAAGTGAAGAAATGATCCGTCTGGACTGCGTTGTGCTCCCTCGGCCTCCTCGACGTACTGCAAGAGTACGACTGCGGGGGCCTCGGTCGCAACGCCTTGTCCAGCCGGCCCTTCCGCCGTTTGACACGAGTGTCTCGACACAAGTGTCTTCGCTACGACCCGGTGGTAGAAATGCTGGTTAGCTCGGCAACCGACCACACGAGGCATTATCGACGAAGCCTGTTCTTCATACTGGCTCTTGGAGTATTCCTATCGGGATACATGAGCGAACCCCCCATAGCTGCGATTTCGGGCACGCCTGCCGCCGCGCAATTCACTTTCGAGCAGTACGAGTTCGTCACCGGCTCCGCGAAACGGCAGACCGTTTTGACGGGATTCCTTCTCGGTGGCGCTGTCGCAGAACTTGCCGTGCTGAACATCGACGAGAACGACGAGCGCCGCTTGCGCATCTACGCGTTCGGCGACGGCGCCTGGGCGCCGAGACTCGAGGCAACGCTGCGTCCCGAAGTGTTGTTCGTCGACGTGGCCAACATCGGCGGACGCGACCGGTTGGTCACCTACGAGCGCGGCCGCCTGAACTGGTTCGATCCCGAATCGGCGACGGAACGCTCACTGGTGGCGGTTACTTCCAACTTCAGCCCGCCTCGCAGAGGCGAAATCCCCCATGTAGACCTCACTCGGGACGTGAACGCCGACGACCGCGACGACCTGGTGGTGCCGGACTTCGATGGCTTCTGGGTGTTCATCCAGATGGAGGGCGGCGCGTTCGCCGATCCAGTGAAGATCGGCCCCTCCACCGAGATGGGTAGGATCTTGGGAGCCGACGGATATCGCTACGATCCCTGGTCTCAGAGCCGTGTCCACGAGGTGGACTACAACCAAGATGGTCGCAGCGACCTGGTGTTCTGGAGCGAGGACCACTTCGAGGTTCATCACCAGGACGAGCGTGGGCTATTCGCCCCGGTAGCCGAGACCTTCACTACCGACGTGGCATTCGACTCTGACGAGCTCTCCTCGCTAGCCAGCGGAGACATGACGGGGAAGATGCTGCACTCGTTCACCGACCTGAACGGCGACGGCGTGGCCGACCTGGTGGTTTTCAAGCTGGAGGGCAGGAGAATAGCCAGCAAGCGATCCATCTACGAAGTGCACTTCGGCGCGCCAACCCCCGATGGCCACACCAAGTTCGCACGGGAGGTTGACACCGCGATCCAGTCGGACGGCATCCAGCTCGCGATGGATCGGCACGACTTCGATCGCGACGGCCAGGTCGACATGATGTTCAAAAGTATCGAGGTCGGGTTCCTCAAGAACAACCTGTACAGGCGCTTCCGCGGGTTCATGGGCGGTGAAATCAAGCTGGATCTCGAGTTCTACCGCATGGAAGGCGGCCTCTACGCTGACAAACCCAACGCCACCCGCAGAATCAACCTCCAATACCCGGGTGCCCATAGGGGGCCGGGGTGGGTGCCCCTGGACCTAGCGCTTCGAGGCGGGAAGCACGAAAGCCGGAACAGTCAGGAGGGATACTTGCGCGCGTTCAACTCGATTTTGCTCATCGGGGATGTGACCGGCGACGGCCGCTCAGACCTGCTTCTCGGGTTCGACCGTAGATCCCTGCCGGGTCTCGAATTCCACCCTGCCGATCTCTTCAAAGTCTATATCGGCGTGCCGGGGCCGGACCTGTTCTCCCGGCTGCCTCAGGATGTGGCGGTCCCCATGCCCGACCACGGGGAATACGCTTGGCTGGTAGACCTCAACAAGGACGGCAAGCAGGACATCCTCTTGCATCACCCGTCCTGTTGTCGAGGTGATATGCACCGCGAAGCGACCACCGAGCCGCCTCGAGTGGCGATGCTGATCTCCCGATGAGCAAAATCGGTGTTGAAACGCCGGCTTCACATAGTCTTGCCATTCTCTCAAGATCATTGGCGACCTTTCCCATTCCTATTTGATTGGTTGGATGCTCATTGTAATGACACCCTGTTTGATCTTTGACGATGTCATGCAATCCGCTTTTGAACCCTTTTTGCCACCTGGCTCATGTTCGAACCGATATGCCTTATCCTTGTGGAACCACTACGGCCTGACTGGGGGGGAGGGCTTGGAGCCGGTAGCTGGGCCCAGCGACGAGAAGAGCTGGAAATGGGCGCGGCTCCACTGTCCACGCGGTCGCCTCTCCTGAAATGTAAAGAAGACGGCATCGTCTGCCTGGGATCGATAGACCCGAAGAGCCGCCTTCCAGTCACGGGCCTCCTCCTCGTATCGCGGCTTGCCGGTCCTGCTCGTGCGCCGCTCGAACGCGGTTAAAACAGGTTCATTCGAAGATCGCATGTAGTGCGTGCCGACCAGAGGGATTTCCGCAGCCGCTACAGCGGAGTCTTCCCCTTTTACCTCCTTCACGACTGCACTGATCCGGCCGGAAGTCGTGAAAACAAGGGTATAGCCGCTTTCCTGCTGTTTGACCTCCAATTCGTAGCGCCCCGCTTCCAATCGGATTCCCTGAGCGGTGTAGAGGTCAACGGGAATCTGCATTTCCCCTTTGTATGAAGGTGGTGTGTCAGAGACGGCGGGGACTCCCAGAAGTGCAAACAGAAGAAACAAGCCAGAATTCTATGCCAGAAAACGTCCCGATTGCAATACCCTGCCGGACCTCCTGCACTCCTATTCTCGGTCGACCTTGCGCCGCATCGCTCAGTCTGTCATCTTTTAGGAGCTCCGGAAGGGAAGCTTGAGATGTCCATGATAGCGACAAGACGAGATTTCCTTACCGCGTCCGTTGCCGGGCTCACCGGTCTGGCGTTGCCGATTGGTTGGTGCCGAGCTCTCGCGGCGGCGGGAATCGAGTCAACGCGCGAGTTTACCGTCGAGCAGATTGACCGGGTCACTGTCCGTCTCCCCTATCGGGAGATTCCGAAGCGCGCCATGGACCTCCCCCACTGGCGCTACATCCAGATCTTCGAAGTGACCCTCAAATCCGGCCACACAGGCCTCGGAGGAAATGATGCAAAATCGAAAAGGGATCCTACTCGCAATCGTCATTTTAGGGGCTGGGCTTGCAATAAGACCCGCCGCGACGGGAGCCACTCACCACAAGTCCAAGCCCAAGCTGACCCGGAGCGATATCGAAAAGATGCTGACCTCGCTTTCCAACTGGGGCCGCTGGGGAAGTGAGGACGAGCGGGGCGCTCTCAATCTGATTACCCCTCAAAAGCGACGCCAGGCGGCGGCTCTGGTCCGGGAGGGAGTATCCTTCTCACTGGCCCGAAATGTCAGCAAGGTCAGATCCGACGGCTCCGACCCCTTTCGTCACAAGACGACCCTTTGGAAGGCAGGAGAAGGAATTGGCGGATCTTCCGATGAGTACTCGGTGAGTTATCACGGCTACGCTCACACGCATATGGACGCGCTTTGCCACTTTGCCTACCAGGGCAAGCTGTACAACGGCTTTTCCCTGGACGAGGTAACCGAGAAAGGTGCCGGGAAGGTCTCCGTCATCACCGCCAAGGACGGCATCTTCACCAGGGGCGTCCTGATGGACATCCCCCGTCTTTTGGGAGAAACGTATCTGACGGGCTCAAGAGCCATCTACCCGGAAGATCTGGACGCATGGGAAAAGAAGGCCGGCCTGAAGGTGGAAAGCGGGGACGCGGTCTTGATCTACACCGGGCGCTGGGCTCGACGCCGGGCGGAAGGTGAGTGGGAGATCGAAAAGAACTCTTCCGGTCTGCACGCTTCCTGCTTGCCCTGGCTCAAGCAGCGCGACGTGGCGATCGTCGGAAGCGATCTGGCTCTGGATGCTCTCCCTTCCGGAGTGGAGGGAGTAGGATACCCGGTCCATCTGGTATCCATCGTGGCCATGGGAATGCCCATACTGGATAATTTGGAAATGGAAAACCTCAGCAGGGAGGCGGCGGCTCGTAAGCGATGGTCCTTCCTGCTCACCGTCGCCCCGCTGGCAGTAGAGGGAGGCACGGGCTCTCCCCTGAATCCCATTGCTCTCTTTTAGCCGCCAGGATCCATGAGATGAATCTTGGATCCACTCTGTACGACTGGGCTTCTGAAAATTCCACATTTTCAAGCTTTGTCTCGCGGGTAGGCTCCAAGGGAGATGACCCAAGACGTTACCCCCATGGAGAGCTTTCACGAAGGGCTCACTGGGGTAGACCATGCGACCATTGCCTGCTACTTCCTTCTGGTGCTGGCGATGGGGTACTACTTCAGCCAGCGGCAGCAGGACACCCAGGAATATTTCGTTGCCGGACGCAGCATGCCCTCCTGGGCGGTAGGCCTCAGCATTTTCGCCACACTGCTCTCCACCATCAGCTATCTGTCCATTCCTGGAGAAGTACTGAAACACGGAGTCGCCGTGGTGACGATCGTAGCCTCTTACCCTATGGTACTTCTGCTGGTGGGTTATGTGTTCATCCCCTACTTCATGCGGAAGCGTGCCATCAGTGCCTATGAGTACCTGGAAAGCCGCTTCGACCTGACTACACGTTTGTTTGCTGCATCACTGTTCATACTCATCCGGCTGAGCTGGATGGGGATCATCGTGTTCAGCGCCTCACTGGCCCTTTCCAACATCATCGCCTTGAAACTGGAATATACCTGGATTCTGTCCATGGCCATTGGTGTGATCGCGATCATCTATACCACATTGGGAGGAATGAGAGCAGTGATCTGGACCGACGTACTCCAGGTGCTGATCCTGCTCTGTGGAGCCCTCTTTACCGTATTGTATGTTGCCTTGGACACGGGCAGCGGACCCTGGACCTGGTGGCAGAATGCGACGGCAGCCACGCTGCAGCGCACTCCTCAGCCGGTCTGGAGCTGGGATCCATTCACACGGGTGACCTACGGCGGCGTACTGATTTCAGCCTTCTTCTGGTGGATCTGTACCGCCAACTCAGATCAGGTCACCATTCAGCGCTTCTTCAGCACACCTTCCGCACCAGCCGCCCGCCGAGCATTTGCCCTCAACCTGCTGACAGATTTGGTAGTGATGAGCTTACTCGTCTTGTGCGGGATTGCTCTATTTACCTACTATCAGGGCAATCTACCTGACAGACCCGATGAAGTTTTTCCTCACTTCATCCGGCAGGGACTGCCCAGAGGAGTAGCCGGCCTGTTGGTAGCGGCTCTGTTTTCGGCTGCCATGTCGAGTCTCGATTCGGGCATGAATTCCATCTCGACTGTGATCATCACAGATGTTTTTCGCCGCTTGAAGGCTGCTGTCCCCAATCCTGGCACGGAATTGATCCTGGGTCGTATCGCCACCGTGGCAACCGGCTCCGTAGCGGTCTTCCTCTGTGTCATGTTGAGCTGGATGCCCGGGGAAAAGCGAGGCAACATTCTGGATCTCACCAACCAGATCAATACCTTCATAGTCGGTGGCCTGGGGGGCCTCTTCCTCATCGCCATTTTCCTGAGGCCCTGCACAGGACCACAGGCCATAGCCAGTGCCCTGGGTGGAATGGCGGTGGGCTTTGTCCTGGCTCTGGGACATTGGCTCCCCTTTTTGGATCTGGGTGTAGATGCACTCGGTAATCCCCGCAAGTTCTCCTGGATGTGGGTCATTCCCTGCTCCTCCCTGGTGACTTTCCTGCTGGGCTGGCTCTTACCGCGGCTAGCTCGGTTCCTGCCGGAAATGCGCAATGCGGAGGGTGAGATGTAAAATGATGCCGATTCAGAAGAATCCGATTGAGAACCCGGCTCACCCAATCCCGGGGCTTCAGACAGGGAGCAATACAATCGGCAGAAGACATTTCCGAGAAAGGATCAGAACCGATGGCAACACTCTTTACCAACAGCCGTGAAGAGATCGGCAAAGCAAGGATTGACAATACCGACTGGGCCAGCTTCTCAACACGAGAGCGCATTCGTTCCTTGGAATTGGAAGGCTATGTGGTCCTCCCTGACTTGCTCCCGCCGGATCTGCTGGAAAAGATCCGATGGGAACTGTCAAGATTACCCACAACGGCAACGGACTACAGCGAACACCAGCGCGGTCACCCGGACGTTCAGTGGACCGAGTCGCCCCACGCGATCGGGGTAATCGCTTTGCCCGCCACGATCGATTTTCTATCCACGCTATTCGGCGAGGCACTAATCTGCTCGTCCTGTTCTTACAGCTTGTCGCAGCCGGGTCACCCCGGCATTGCCGTTCACACCGACGCACAACCCTACGGCTCAGAGATCTTCGGTCTGCAGGCCAGCTCTCCCTGCCTGGTCCGTGTACTGTATTATCTCGACGACCTGCTACCGGAGCGTTCCCCGCTCAAAGTGATCCCCCGTTCGCATCTATCCATGCACGCCGATGCCATTCCTTACAAGCGTTATCTTTCCCATCCCGAGGAGATCATGGTGACCTGCAAAGCGGGCTGGGCAGCAGTCATCAATCAAAAGATCTTTCACGGCAACTACCCCAACTACAGCCTGCGGGATCGCCGCATGCTTGCCATCGCTTACCGGCCCGCCTGGGCCGGGCCCATTGGCGAGGTCCCCGATTGGGACGCGAAAAAGGTAGCTCAGCTGCGTCCGGAAGTAAGAAAATATTTCCAGAGCCTGAACACCTGCAAGATCGACTTTGAAGTGCCCAACCGTCCCCCCAACATGGCTCGGTGCGCCCCGGGGATCAACCCCAGCCGATGGGACTTGTAGGTCTATTCTTTACTGTCGAGACCGGCAGGGCACAATGCGAATATAAGTTATGAGCATCAACACCAGGAAGGACATCAGAAATCTGGCCATTATCGCCCATGTGGACCATGGAAAAACCACCCTCGTGGATGCCATGCTTTGGCAAAGCGGAGTTTTCCGAGAGAACCAGCAGGTTGTGGAACGCGTTATGGATTCCATCGACCTCGAGCGCGAGAAGGGTATCACCATCATGGCCAAGAACACCTCGGTTCTCTACCGAGATGTTCGTATCAATATCGTTGATACTCCCGGTCATGCGGATTTCGGGGGCGAGGTGGAACGTACTCTTAAGTTGGTGGACGGAGTGCTCCTCCTGGTGGATGCCAGCGAAGGGCCTCTTCCACAAACCCGGTTCGTTCTGAGAAAGGCACTCGAGGCAGAACTGCCTCAGATAGTCGTCATCAACAAGATCGATCGCTCCGATGCCAGGGCGGCAGAGGTCCTGGATGAAATTTATGACCTTTTCATCGACCTGGATGCCACGGAGGAGCAACTGGAGTTTCCGGTCCTCTACACTAACGCCAAGGCGGGGACCTGCCGAACATCCCAGGAGGGGGAGAACCAGTCCTTGTCGCCACTCTTTGAGCAAATCCTCGCCACGGTGCCGGCTCCCCGCTTTGACGACACGGCCCCACTTCAATTGCTGATCACTAGGCTAGACTACGACGACTATGTGGGCCGCCTGGCTATTGGACGGGTATTCAACGGACAGATCAGTGAGAAGGCACGCACCGCCCTATGCCGAAGAGACGGAACCTTCGAGGAGGTGCAGATTTCAGCCCTCTATGGATACCGAGGTCTCAACCGGGAAAAGATTAAGGAGGCTGGGCCGGGAGATATCGTTGCCTTCGCAGGAGTGGAAGACATCAATATCGGTGAGACCCTGTCCAGTATCGAGGATCCCAGACCCCTGCCCCCGGTTCAGGTTGACGAACCCACCATTTCGGTCGTGATCACCGTCAACAACTCCCCGTTATCCGGAAGAGACGGAGAGCACCTGACCGCCCGTCAACTGAAGGACCGACTCCATAAGGAGAGCCTCACGAATATCTCCATTGAAGTGGAGGAGACCGACGCATCGGATACCTTCAAAGTGTCAGGGCGCGGTGAGCTTCAACTGGCCATCCTGATTGAGATGATGAGGAGAGAACAGTACGAGATGTGTGTAGGCCGCCCCAGAGTCATCACTCGCACGGTTGATAACATCAAAATGGAACCAATGGAACAACTGGTGGTGGACTGCCCCGACTCTTATATCGGAGTGATCAGTGAAAAAATGGGGATTCGAAAAGGCAGAATGGTCAAAATGGTCAACCACGGAACCGGCCGCGTGCGGATGGAATTCCGGGCTCCCTCACGAGGGCTATTGGGTTTTCGCAGTGAGCTTCTGACCGACACTCGAGGCACGGCCATCATGACCCAGATCTTCGACGGGTATGCCGAATGGCAGGGAGAGATCCCTCACCGTCCCAGCGGAGTGCTAGTCTCAGACCGAGCCGGAAAGGCCACCGCCTACGCGATGGAGCACCTTCAATCCCGCGGCGAACTCTTTATTTCACCGGCAGAAGAAGTGTATGAGGGCATGATCGTCGGCGAAAACTCTCGCCCTCAGGATCTGGATGTCAACATCACAAAAGAAAAGAAGATGACCAACATCCGGTCATCCACTGGGGAGGTCCTCGTTCATCTGATCCCCTCCCGCAAGATGAGTCTCGAACAATCTCTGGAGTTCATCCGGGATGACGAAATGGTGGAAGTGACTCCCAAGGCGCTTCGGCTGTGCAAGAAGGTTCTTCAGGCTTCACGGCGAAAGTAGACCGGTTCGAGGAACAGGACTAATGAAGGGGACAGAAATTGTTTTTGATGAAAAACCTGGTGCCGGAGAGAGGGTCGGACCCCGACAAGGGAAAACTTCTAGGTGGAAAAAGGGTGGACTCAGATCAGATTTTGGCCTGGTACCTGTAAAGCTGGTGATAACGGCCTTCTCTTTTGATCAGTTCATGGTGGGTTCCCCGTTCCACGATCTGACCGCCTTCTACTACCAGGATTTGATGAGCCTGCCGTATGGTGCTTAAGCGGTGAGCGATCATCAGTGTCGTCCGACCCTTCATTAAGGTCTTCAGACTCTCCTGTATGTACCGTTCACTCTCCGCATCCAGATTGGACGTCGCCTCGTCCAGGATGAGAGCCTTTGGGTTCGCCAACAGAGCGCGAGCAATGGCGACACGCTGCCGCTGCCCCCCGGACAGTTTAACTCCGCGCTCGCCAATCACTGATTCAAGACCTGATTCGAAACGATCTGTAAACTCCTTGACGTGTGCCGCCTGAGCCGCTTCTTCTACTTCCGCATCGCTGGCATCCGGCTTACCGAAGAGTATATTTTCCCGAATGGTTCCATCGAAAAGAAAATTCTCCTGAAGGACAACACCCAGGCGGCTGCGATAGCTGTCAAGGGTCACCTTGGATAGATCATGGCCATCGACTCTGACAACCCCCTGGTTCGGTTCAAGAAAGGAAGCTGCCAGCCCGGCTATCGTGCTCTTCCCAGAACCGGAACTTCCCACCAATGCGCTGACCGTACCAGCTGGAGCTCCGAAGTTGATGTTCTCGAGTACTCGGGCGCCTTCCTCATAGGAAAAGGTGACGTTCTCGAATGAGATATCCCCTTTGAAATCTCCGAAAGCGATCGTTCTCTCGCTGTTGTCAGTTTCCTTGTCTGTATTCAAAATCTCTTCAGTTCTGTCTAGTCCGGCAAAGGCCTCGGTCATCTGGCTACCAATGTTGCTCATTTGAACAATGGGCGCAATCAAGAATCCCAGGTAAAGGGTGAACGCAAAGAAGTCTCCCAGAGTCATTTCTCCGTCCATAATCTTTGAGCCGCCAACGCCAATAATAAGAACGGCAGCCAGACCCAGCAAGAGAGTAGCTGTGCTGGTCACCAGACTAGTGGCTGCAAGGGATTTTTTCACGTTCTGAAAGAGTCGATCGACTCCCTTTTCGAAGACTTTAACTTCATGTGTCTCTGCGTTGAAGCCTTTGATCACCCGAATTCCATTTAAAGACTCGGTGAGTCGTCCGGTGACCTCTGCGTTGATCTGTCCGCGCTCCCTGAAAACAGGCCGGATGTAACCGAATGCCCTCAGTGAGATCACCCCGAAAGCCACAAGCGGCAAGAGCACATACAGGGTCATTGAGGCATTAATTCTGATCAACAAGGCAAGGGCCACCACCCCAGTGAAAGTTCCTCCCACCAGCTGAACCAGGCCAGTCCCCACCAGGTTACGAACTCCTTCCACATCGGTCATAATACGAGAGACCAACTCGCCCGATTTTGTGTTGTCAAAATAACCGATTGGCAGGTAGATGATGTGTCTTTGGACCCCCGTTCGCAAAAAAGAAATCAGGTGTTGTGCTTCGACACTCAGGAGCCGGGTCAAGAAAAACGATGTCACAGCCTGGACGAGAATGGCCAGCGCAACTCCGAGAAGAATGAGCTTCAACAACGATAGATCACCCTTGGAGATGGCATTGTCAATGACAAACTTGCTCGACCCGGGTAGAACCAAGCCAGCCAGTCGATTGATCACGATGAGGACAAGTCCCAACAGGAGCAGTTTTCTTCTGGGCCAGACAATTGTCCTAAAGGCATATCGAACGGTCGCCAGGGAGGGTTTGTTACATTTTTTGTTCATCATGAGAGTTTTCATGATTTCATAATCTGGGTCGGAAAGGGAGTTTGTCAGCAATCAAACTGTTTGGTTGACACCTCATGCCCCTCATAGAAACTTCAGCACATACGCCGTCGCCAACACGATCTGCACCGCCGCGTACGGCAGGGCGACCTTCACGAACCCGCCAAACGACATCGGCAGCTTATGCCTGTGAATGATCGTCACGGCCACGAGCGTCGAGGCGGACCCAATCGGCGTGATGTTCCCGCCGAGATTGCAGCCGAAAATGACGGACCACCAGAGAGTCGAGCCTTCTTGCGTTCCAAGTCCCGTGAGGATTTTCGCAAGCATGGCGGAGAGCGGGATATTGTCGGTGACCGAGCTGAAAACGGCGGACGACAGAAGCAGAGACCCGGCACCCAAGGTGGGACCAAGCCCGATGACCTTTTCCAATCCGGCGCCTATCAAGTGAAGGACCTGCGCGTGCTCCATCACGTTGATGACCAAGAACAGGCCCGCGAAAAAGCCCAAAAGGTCCCAGTCGATGGCCTGATAAAATTTGTCCGCCACCGCCTTGTACCGAATCAGCATGACCGTGGCGTAGGCCAGCGCAACGTATCCCATACCAAGTTCATTGATCTTGGGAATCTCGGATGTTCCCGCCAGCGTCAGTAGGAAAAGCACCGTCATGACCGCGCCGAACCAGAAGAAAAACCTGCTCTCGATCCCGTCGTTTTCGTCGAAGCCGGCTACCAGCTCGCGCGCCCTCCCACGCTCTTCGTCCGTGGCCAGCTTCCGAATTTCGAAGAACCATGATCCCATCATGATCGTGACGACGGTGGAGACGACGACGTACGGCGCCGTTCTCAGAAAAAACTCAACGAACTCGATATGGGCCGCGTCGCCCACGATAATATTGGGCACCGAGCTGATGAGCGTGAGCAGGCCCCCTACGTTCGTCAAGAGTCCCTCGATCAGCAGAAAACCCAAGAGCTTCTCCTGCCGCTCCAGCTTGTCGAGCGACACCGCCGTCAAGGAGCCGACGATGATCATCGCGGTCACGTTATTGAGAACCGCGGAGAAGACGACCGTCATCACCCCGTAGGCCCACAACAGCTTGCGAGGATCTCCGCCCGACATCTTGGTGACCGTAATGGCAATCCAGGTGAACAAACCCGACTTGGAGGTCACGTCGACAAAGAGGCTTGCTCCAAGAATGATCGCGATCACGTTCCAGTCGATGCCGGGAATATACAGTGGAAGATGAAATCCCTCGATCTCCGTCTTGAGTTGCTCCGGGATGACGTCGAGCGCCAGCGCGAGAAATAGGCACAGGATCGCGAAGGCCGCAACAATCACCGATTTCTTGGCATGAATCTTCTCTTCGAGCGCGAGGCAGCCAATCAATCCCACCAGAAGTCCGGAGAAAAGGAGCGTGATACCCAGGGATACTTCGGGTTCGGGGTTCGGGGCAGCTAAGATTGAGGTCATCAGATTAGAAGAATGGGAATCTCGCGAAGCTCGACGGCGAGCGGATACGCCATGCCGTGCATTGCAAGCTGGTCCTGGTCTCTGGTGTGCATAATCAGCAAATCGACCTCGTGATCCTGGATGAGCTTCTTATAGTCCTCGATCCTCGTCCCCATCGTTACGACCTCCTTGATTCTGACAGGAAACTTTTCCTTCTCCAGTGCCTCCCGGCAGGAACGAACGTAGTCATGGGCCTCATTCAGCAGCTTTTTCTCAATCTCCTCGCGTGCGCTCTCCGTGTCGATGGACGGTATCTTGGAAATGGCGTCCATGTACCGTTCGAAGGTGTCCCGGTCCTCTATGTGCGTGAGGTAAAGCATCCCGTCCCGCTGCGTTAGCTCGACCGCATAGTTCACAAGAGTTTGATCGCCGAGAAGATGGTTTGTGATTGCCATGACGGAATCGGTGTTCTGGATAGCATGGTCGAGCGATCTCTCAGCCTCGGGATGGGGCATCACCATGACAGGGACGGCGGTATGCTGGGTCAGGACGTCCAGATGCGAACCCAGGCTGTAGGGCCATCTCCACGCCGTACTATGGAGGTTTCGGTACGTACAGATCAGGTCCGGAGCCTCGTTCAGCACCAGGTGGAGCAGATTTTCAACCGTCTGGAATTCGTCCCCCGAAACGTCCCGCCAAGTCAGGTTCCGCCGATCCCCCAAAACCTCGAGAAACGATCGGACTCTGTTGCCGAACGCCTTGACGTCCGGCCCAACTCGATCCGTCACGACCAGGATTTCCCGGAAATCAATCGAGGTATGCTTGAAGACAATCTTTGCGGCGGCCTTGAAGACGCTTTCGAATTGGTCGATGTTGGTCATGGAAAAGTTGTCAGTAATCAGTCATCACTACTGTCCGTGGTATGGCACTTGTGCAGCATATCTGAAACTTGACTCCGTTTCACTCCGGAGGGCAGACTGTCTCGGCGAGGTAAATAAAAGGAGTGCTATTGACGCGGCATAACACTCCCGTTAGGTTGTCTATCAGAATGGAAACCCTGTGGGAGCATATCGAACCACTGTTCCTCGTTTCGGCTTTGGTGGGCGTCCAAGCATTTTCCCACTGCCGCGGTGTCATTGTAAAAGACGTCATGGACCCGGATTAAGCACTTCGACTACCTCGGCAATGACCAGGAACTCGTTGTCGAGTACGTTCTCCAAAACCTTCGGCTTGAATTCAGGATTCTCCGGCTCGAGCCGAATCTCCTCGTGGCGCCAGCTTCCGGTACCGTCGCTTTCCTTCTTGCTGCGGTATCGCTTGATCGTGTAGCTCCCTCCAGTCTCAGGGTCTTGAATCTCGCGGTGCTGGACGAGCAGAATCCGTCCTTGCCGAGTTCCCCTGACCGGGCTCTGGAAGAGGCACCAGGCTCCATCAGAAATACGTGGCTCCATCGATCGGCCGATGACTTGGGCGACGAACATGCCGGGCCGCAGCCGCCGCTGCGTGTTGGGCTCAACCCAGCCATCGGGCTCCACCTCCTGAACATCACCGAAGCCGCCTGCTGCGGCTTTGAGCGTAAAGAGGGGGACACAGCTACCATACTTGTCCTTCTCATCCGGTGTCACCGGTCGGAATGGTAGGACCTGATCAACGGCTTGTTCTTCCGTCCGGATCTGCTTGTAAACGTCCTTGAGAAGATGTTTGCCGACCGCGTCCTGGAAGTCGCTGTCGTTCATAAATCGGGCCGTGATATCCTCGTTCTGCTCCATGCGGTCAATGAAGAGGCCCTCCAGCGCCTTCAGGAAAACGTAGCCGAAGTTCTCCATGGTGTTGGCCAAGGCGGCTTGGCGGATGCCCGGATCGGTTACCGCGTCTTCCCGGATAGATTCCAGGAACAGCTGGTCGGCGGGCTTGAAGTCGGTACCGAACCGCTCGTTGAGGATGTCGATCAACTTTGAGAGCTCGATCTGCTCACCGCGCACCACCCCCGTCCCGACCGCAGTGGGAGCGGCCACCTCACCCCCCTTGCCAGCCTCCAACTGGATCGATCCCTCACTGATCTTCTGGACCCGGTAGAACTTAAGCGCCACCTCGTCGTCGAAACGGTAGCCCGGTCCCTGGTCGCCCCTCGGCAGCTTCGTCAGCAGGAAACGAATGTATGAGTACAGCTTCTCCAAGTCGGAATCCTGGAATGGGATAACCTGCGACATGAAGGCATACAGGTTGCGGTAGGCGACAAGTGTCTTACGGAACTCTTCTCGGACTTCCTCGTCGAGTTGCTTGTAACGGTTTACCGCCGGGTCGATGCAGGTGTTCATCCGTGCGTGGTCTGCCGGCGTCTGATTCCTGGTCGGTTTGTAGAAGACCTTGCAGAATTCTTCGACTTCCGATGTGTGATAGACCTGCTGGGCGTCGAGCTTCGCCTGAAGCTCATACAGCTGCTTCGGCTCGGCCCGTTCCCCGATGAGGGTCTGCTCGTAGTAGGGCTGGAACGCTGCGAGGATCTCCTCCGGCTCATTGACAAAATCCAGGACGAAGGTATCCTCCTTGCCTGGGTGCGTACGGTTGAGACGTGACAGTGTCTGAACAGCCTGGATGCCCGCCAGGCGCTTGTCCACGTACATCGTGTGAAGAAGCGGCTGGTCGAAGCCCGTCTGGTATTTCTCCGCGACAAGCAGCACCTGGTACTCTTCGGTGGCGAATCGCTTCGGCAGCTCCTTTTCCCGGATGCCCTGGTTCATGCGCACTTCCATGTACTCGATGCCCGGTGCGTCCGGATCGATGACCGTGCCGGAGAAGGCCACCAGCGTCTTGATGCCCTTGTATCCTTTCTCGGCGATGTACTTGTCGAAGGACTGTTTGTAGCGAACGGCGTGGAGGCGGCTTGAAGTCACCACCATAGCTTTGGCCTTACCCCCAATCTTGTGCATCGTGAAGTGGCGGAAATGTTCCAGCATGACCTCGGTCTTCTGCGCGATATTATGCGGATGCAGGCTCATGAAGCGCGCCAGTGCCCGTGCGGCCTTCCGCTTCTCCACTTTCGGATCGTCCTCGATGGACTTGATGAGCCGATAGTAGGTCTTGCAGGTCGTGTAGTTCTGAAGCACGTCGAGGATGAAGCCTTCCTCGATGGCTTGCCGCATGCTGTAGAGGTGAAACGGCTGGGGCTTTCCGTCAGCCCCGGGTCTTCCGAAAACCTCCAGCGTCTTGTACTTGGGCGTGGCAGTGAAAGCGAAGAAACCGATGTTGGGCTGCCGCCCACGCTTCGCCATAGTGCGCAGGATTTTCTCCTCGTAGTTCCGGGAGTCCTTCTTCCTCGGCTTTCTTACGGGCCTCTTCCTTCGTGGCGGCCCCGCCCAGCACGCTCTTCATCTCGGTCGCGGTCTCGCCGCCCTGCGAACTGTGGGCCTCATCGATGATGACGGCGTAGCGGCGCTTGGGCAAATCGCCGATCTTCTCTGTCACGAAGGGAAACTTCTGAAGGGTAGTAATAACGATGGGTACGCCGGCCGTCAGCGCCTGGGCGAGCTGCGCGGAATCCACGTCGATCTTTTGTACGACTCCTTGCTTGTGCTAGAATTGACAGATTGTGTTCTGAAGCTGCTGGTCGAGCACTACCCGGTCGGTCACGACGATGACCGAATCGAAAACCTGCTCGTCCTTCTCGTTGTAAAGGCTCGCCACCCGGTGGACCAGCCAGGCAATTGAATTTCTCTTGCCGCTGCCAGCCGAGTGCTGGACCAGGCAGTTGACGCCGGCGCCGCTCTGGCGCGAATCGGCGACGAGCTTTCGCACGCAGTCGAGCTGGTGATAGCGGGGAAAGATCATTGTTTCGCGCTTGACCTTCCTGCCGCCGAGCTGCTTCTCCTCGATCTGGAGGTGGGTGAAGCGCGCCAGGATGTCGAGGAAGCTGTGGCGTTCGAGGACCTCCTGCCACAGGCAGGCCGTCTTCCAACCTACGGGGTTCTCCGGATTGCCTGCGCCGCCGGCGCAGCCCTTGTTGAAGGGTAAAAAGTGCGTGTTCCGGCCCGCCAGGCGGGTGGTCATGTAGACCTCGTCCGGGTCCACAGCGAAATGGACGAGGGCCCGTTTCTTGAATTGAAAAATCAGGTCCGCCGGATCGCGGTCGTGCTTGTATTGGCGGACCGCGTTCCGCCAAGTCTGGCCGGTCATCGGATTCTTGAGCTCGGCCGTGGCGACCGGGATGCCGTTGAGTGTCAGGGTGACGTCCAGGGTATTTCCTTGGCGGTTCGAGTAACGGAGCTGGCGCGTGATGGTCAGCCAGTTGGCGGCGTAGACCCGCTGCGTTTCCGGGTTCATGCCTCTCGCCGGGGCAAAGTAGGCGGCGCGGAAGAGCTTCCCGAAGCACTTGAACCCATGGCGGAGGACAGAAAGGCATCCCTCGTGCGCAGAGTTGAGGGCCCGGCAGAGATCGTCAAGGAGCGTTTCCTCGGCCCTGTCCTTTTGGAGGTTTTCCAAGTACTCCCACTCCTTGGGCTGGGTCTCCCGGACGAAAGAGAGGAACGTTCCGGCGTCGATGCAACGCTCGCGGTCGAAGGCCTCGCGGTTGCCCTTCGAGTAGCCGCCATAACTCACGAGATGCTCTTCGATGGCAGCTTCGAAAGCGGTCTCCGTGTGGCGGCCGGGCATCACACGACCTCCTTTGGGACGTGGATCTTGCCGGTCACTGCCCCAGAGACAAGTGCCGTGCAGTACTCGCGAAGCAGGTCAATGGATTTTCTGATCCTGCCACTCAGCGCATCTATTCGCTGCATGTCGCTGTCGGACCAGGTGGCATGACTACGCAAGCCGCACTCCGAGCCTTCGCAGCATTTCAAACGTATCGACAAACTGCACATTGAATGCCGGACAAACATTGGGGATCGGAACCTCTCTTCTGGCATCAGGGGCCGGAATTTCATGGGTGACAACCACGCATCTCTTAGCCTCAGCGTAGGCCACCAACCACCCGTCCGCGCCCTGGGCGAAGTCGGCTTTGGCTGCAGCTAAGAACTGATCCTGAGCCTGCACTCAAACCATGATCTCCCTGTACGATTCGATAGCATCTTCGTCATCCGTCGAAGCAAACGCATGACTGAAGCGCTCGTTTGCCCACCCCGCGAGTTCATCCTTCCCTCTGTCCAGTTCCTTCTTGACGCGATCGATGCTTTGAATCCGCCCATTTGCTGCGTTGCGGATCAGGTTCTCCCAGAACGCGGGAACCAGGTCGAATGCATAGTAATGACGTGCCGCTTCGATGAACACATTGGAATCGAGAACATACGTAACCTCATCCGTCACGACGCCCCACTTATCTCAAGCGAGGCCGCGTAACGCTCGAAGGTCCTACCGTACAGCCCCGTCAGATGATAGGCTTCGGAATACAGGAGCTTGCCTTCCTTGGCCGCGCGAATTACGGCGGAGGCGAAACGTTGACCCACGCGCAGATTCTGGTTCGCGTAGAAGTCGCCACCTTTCGGCCTGTCCTCAGCAGAACGACGTTTATCTTCCTGATAAGCTCGGTAGAAGTCCAGGAACTGCACTTTACTAATTAGTTCCCATCCGGAAACCCCTGTTTTTCAAGGGCTTGGTAAGTTCGTGGAACGTAGCATAGAGGCAACCGGTGTCGCTTTTGGAGTTCATTCTACCAAAGGGGCTTAGGGTTCTGTGAAAGAGTGCTGAGTGCAGAGACCTCAGCTTCGGATGAGCTCTGAGTGGATGCTGGTGGGGCGCGGGGCTCTACAACTGGAGTCGAGCCAGCACGACCAGATTGTAGCTCACGACGGAAAGATGCACGTAGCGCTGAAAGTGGGTCCAACCTTTCCAGAGACAGCGACTCAAACCAAAGACGCGTTTGGCCGTGGAGATGCAGCCTTCAATACCGGCCCGAAAGCGTCGCAGTTGCTTGTACACCCAGCTGGAGCGGACCATGTTCTCGATGGTCAATCCGCACTTCTTCGCAAAAGCCACATCCTGCACGCCTTCCTCTTTCGCCCATTTCAGGTTGTTGAGAGAAGCAAAGCCTCCATCGAAACTCGCTTGGCGAGGATAACGACCGTACAATTGGCACTGACGCCGCAAAAGAGGCTCGACCTGTTGACTGTCGGCGGGATTCCCTTGCACCAGAAGCGCATCCAGGATCAGGGAAGATTTTCCGATCGTCACATAAAGTTTATGACCAAAGATACTCTCCCGCGCCCCTTTTTCAATAATGTCGGTGTGTTCTTCAAAGAGCGAGACCACTTTTTCCGACGCCGGTACCTTTTCACCCCCAAGCACCCGCCGTTGTGTCTGATCCATCACTCGTTCCAGCAGATCCAGGTAGTGAGCCAGTGCTTGGCTGATGGGATCGCTCCAAGCTTCGGCCGACTGGATCGCCTCTCGGGCGTAGCTGCGCGTCTTGCCAGCTACCTGGAGCAGATCCTGATAATGTTTTTTGCGTCTTTCGCCCCGGCTGTTTCGGATGTTCAGCCAGCGCCTTTTGGCCCGCCTCGAGTGATCGACAAAAGCGACCGACTGGCGCTGGCTCAGACATCTCATAAGGCGGGTGAGGACCCGGATCGCATCGTACAGCAACTGACTATCTGTAGGATAACGGATGTCACTTTCCACACTGGTTGCATCCACTCGGATCTTGCGCCCCTTTTCCAAACCTTCCTGATCGGCCCAACTCACCAACACCCGGTTGATCTTCTGCCAGGTGGAGTCTTCCATCTTGGAGATGTTCTCCTGAAGGACGCTCTTGGAGGGAGTGTACCCGTAGGGAAGGCGACAAAAGGTGCGGAAACTTTGCGAGTCGCTCAGATGAAAGGCAAGCTTTTCATAAGAAAACTGGTGCATCTGTTTGATCAGAGCACAGCGCAGCACCTGATCGGCTGTCAGACCTCCCGCACCGTTCCGGGCGCTGGCTTTGTCACACACATCCTGTAAAACTAGATCCGAGATCGAGGGATTCTCGTCCAGGATCTCGGAAATCACTCTCAGCTCTTTGGCGAGTTGATGATCGGGCCAAAGGGGAGAAAGGGGGAGTTGATTTTCACGGTTCTTTCGCATTTTTCAAGCACTCGGTTTTGCTTAAGTCTTTTGCTATGTACTGCTTACAACAATTACAATAGCAAACGACTATGACAAAACCGAGGCTTGGAGATGCCCCTCTTCCTCTTTATTTCCAATGCTTTACAAGTCCACGGATGGGAACTACTTAGTTGCAGGTCCAACGCCCTGCGTGCGGCTACGAGGACACTGACCTTGAACTCCCGTGCGATGGACTGGAAAGGTTCCGGATCCCTCCGAACTGAAGGCCAGATCCGGCGTATTTCTGGTTCCGGAACGAGAAATACCGCAGCCACCCGATTGCACGCCAATTCCGTCGGATCATCCGCCGGCTGCATTTCACGCAGATCGAATGCCGCGCTGACCCCGAAGAACACATGCGCCAGCTCATGTGCGAGCGTGAACATCTGCGCCGCTTTACCGTCAGCGCCATTGACGAATAGCAGAGGTGCGTATTCGTCCACCAGAACAAAGCCGCGGAACTCACCTGGTTCCAGCTTGCGATGAGTGTTGTTGCCGACGATGCCGTTGACGACAACCAGGATGCCAGCGGCTTCGATCGCTTCACGCAGGGCCCGGAGGGCGTCCGTCCAGCTTGTCTGCCGGGCCGCCCAGCCCTCGTTGAAGCCCAGCGGGAGCAGCATACGTTGCGCAATCGACGCGGGTGGATCATCCGCCTGCCCAGACCGCACGAACGGGAGGGGATCCTGACCTTGCTCGATTACAAACTCGCGCATCCAGGCCTGCCGGCGCTGCATCATTTGGATGGTCTCAAGAAGATCAGGGCTGGGTCCGACCGGGGTTTCAGACCGAAGCGTCCGGAAGTGAGGAATAGGCAAGCCTTCCTCAGGCGGTTCATCGAGGAAGAAGAATCCAAGCGGCGTCAGAGTTGCTTTTGCCAGGGATTCCAACTGGCGTAGTGTGGGGTGGCTGTCGCCAGTAGCCCACTGCCTGATTTTCGGAAACTTGTTCTGAAGTTCCTCGAGCCTCAGCCCTGAGCGGTGCACCGCCCAGCGCAAGACCCCTTCATTCACGGCCACGCGGCTCATGCACCGACCTCCTCTCGGATATCGATCTTCCCGGTCACGGCTGCCGAGATGAGCGCTGTGCGGTATTCCCGAAGTATGGATATGGAGCCTTTGATCGTGTCCTGAAGTACATTGATCGCACCTGTTTCCTTGTCAAGGAGGGCGGCAATCTGCTTCTGCTCCTGAATAGCCTGGGGAATTGCCACAGCAATTGGATGAAGGTCGTTTCGATCCACGCCTGGAACGGCCGATTTACCCGCGTTCGCCAGAAATAAGCTGGATATGTTCTGGAGAAAATACCAAAGGAATCTCACATCGTTCCCACGTGGATTTATGCAATACAGAGTTGCATTGAGCGGCCAGAAATCATTCTTGGTGTAGTGAAGAGTACCGATTGTACCATATCGACCGGTGACGATCCCGGGCCCCTTTACCCGGCATTCGTCATGACTTCCGGTGATCCCGCCCGATGAGACAACTGGGATGGGCCCCTGCCTGCGTACAGAGTCCGCAAGATCGTGTCCTCTCTGGAAGGTTACTACGTATTTTAGTTGGCTGATGCGCCAGTGCTTAGGAATCTCACCCAGCCACTCAATACCGGAGTCCTTCATCCAAGTATTCGGGTCGAGCCCTTTGGTCACGGCGTGGCTGATGAGAGCGGAGCGCTTCTCCTGGAGCAAGCCGATCTGCCGCTGCTTCTTTTCGATGAGCGCGTCGATTCGCGCCGTCTCGCGGTCGAGGAACGCGGCGATGGAGCGTTGTTCGTCCTCTGGAGGAAGCAGCATTGGAAGATTTCCGATGAAATCCCAACTTGCTCTCGGCATTTTGGCACCATAAGTAGATGCCTCCACGACGGCGATCAAATCCCTTGATCCCCCATTCACCATATAGGACACCAAAATTGCTTGCCTTAATCGATGTAAACTACTATAATCAAAGTAGATATAGAGCATAAAGGGAGCAAGAAATGGCTGACCCAAAGGGTGAAGGTTTGAAGGCCGGTTTTGATGGCAGTTTGAGGCTTGAATTTCATGGGGCTAAGGTCACCTCGGATGCTGGGCTTCTCGCCTATCGTGATTTGGACGAAGCGTTGGTGTTATTCGATAGTGTTCCCTCCGTTTTTCTCGATTCGCGGACAGGGCGTAACATCCAGCACGACCTGGCGCCGTTGCTGCGCCAATCGGTATACGAGTCGACTGGCTGGCTATGAAGATGTCAACGATGCCCATCGTCTATCGGTGGATCCGACTATGCGGAGGATCACCGGGAAGAAGATGGACAAGAAGAAGGCCGCCAGCGCCAACACCATGGGTCGATTTGAGACCGAGATGCTGTCCGTCCAGGGGAACCTCAAAGCCCTTTCGGAAGTTAATGGCCGATGGGTAGAAAGAGCGCTGGAGAAAACAACTCATCGACGCATCATTCTGGATATGGACAGCTCAGCCAGTCCTGTCCATGGCGAGCAGGAAGCCTCTGCCTACAACGGCCATTTCCGATGTACTTGCTACCATCCCCTGTTTTGTTTCAACCAGTTCGGAGATTGCGAAGGTGCAATGCTTCGGCCCGACAATGTTCACAGCGCGGATGGTTGGAAGGAGATGCTGGAACCAATCGTGGCTCGCTACGAGAAGAAAACAGTCCGCAAATACTTTCGTGGGGATGCTGCCTTTGCCAAGCCGGACGTTTATGAATACTTGGAGGAGAAGGGCTTTTTGTATGCCATCCGGCTTCCTGCCAACGAGGTGCTTCAGGCGGAGATTGAACACCTGCTTACCCGGCCTGTGGGCCGTCCTCCCCGAAAGCCTATCGTTTGGTTTGCCGATTTCCAATATCAAGCCGCCAGTTGGGACCGGCCTCGCCGGGTGATTGCCAAGGTCGAGTGGCATCGCGGAGAACTCTTTCCGAGGGTGGGTTTCATCGTCACCAATATGAGCGCACAAGCCTCAGGGGTGGTTCACTTCTATAACGGTCGTGGCACAGCCGAGCAGTGGATCAAGGAAGGCAAGTATGCGTTGCACCGGACTCGCCTGTCCTGCCAGCGCTTTGTCCCGAATCAGGTGAGGTTGGCTCTGTTTGTCTTGGCCTGCAACCTGGGCAATTTTCTACGGCGTCTAGTCCTTCCCAGAAAAATCAAACATTGGTCCCTTCGCAGCCTGTTGACCAAACTGATCAAGATCGGAGCGAAGGTGATCCGCCATAGCCGGATCGTCACGTTTCAGATGGCGGAGGTAGCGATAAGCAAGGATATATGGGCCGGGCTGTTGTCTCGGATTGATCGATTGAGATGGATGACAGCCTAGCGCCGAGGGTTTCTAATTGAACCGCTGGAGGTGTCTCTATTGATCAGGTTTTTGACCAAAAGCCACCTGGAAAACCGAGGGATCAGAGGCGCTTTTGATGGACAGAGGACCAAAGACCACTTGAGGCAAGGTTGGCGGTCTGATAAGTTGTGGTCATTCACTGGGGAGACCGGAAAAGGTCCTTCCGAAGTTGATATGAGGAATGTCGATTAAGACCTGCTTGACCTCCCACAAGCCGCGAGGATCTGCGGGAAGAAGCTTCTTCGCATATTCTCTGGAATTTCCGATTTAAACCTCCCTCTTTGCCCGCTACAAGGGGTACCAATACAAGTCGAGATACGCGCCGGCGCAAATAGCCGATAGGGTCAACCAGATCAAAGCCCACCGTGCACGCTTCCCCATAGACAGTTGCTGCTCCGAGAGAGCATCCGCCCTGCTCCCAAACCAAACGAGTGAGTCTCCATGCTGGAAGTGAGCACACCCGTCGTGGACCGTCCACGGGCCCAGGAGAAAGACCTCCTCATCCCGGAACTCCCTCAGAATGGTCTCGAACCACGTGAGGGTGGGCGACTCATGGGGATCTGACGGCAAGCATTCGCGACCATAGTGCGAGATTACACGCTCGACGAGGTGGGTGGGGGTATTCGCGAATGTGTCCTCGGAGCTTTCCACGCCTGGCCACCCCGAAACGAACCTCCACGGCTCCACCAGATGCCAGTGCCATGGATTGCTGGGCACCACTAGGGCGAGGCCCGTGCCATCATCGACCGCCCACCGCACCCCCCACTTGGAGTCTTTTATGAAATCTTCGTCGGCAGCTTCACCCTGGTTGTCATCGAATACCCAGACCTTGTAGGCAACGCAGGAGCTACCTGTGATCGGAGCCGTCGGGCGTGTTGTCTCCTTTGCCACGACGCGGCCCTGTACCGCGGCATGGGTTCGGGTGGAAGGGTCAGCGTGCGCTGTGGAGGAAGCCTGGACCAGATCGACGATGGTAGTGACAGGGGTTTGTTCAATCAGGCGGACGGCCCTGTGGTGTCGGGCCTTAGCCCGGAGTGACAGTAGTGACAGTAGCAGAGCGAGAACAGCACCTACCCCGATTATCCCGATGTATACATGTTCCGCGAGTCGGTAAACGAGGATCATTGCACTCAAGCCGCCTGCTGCGATCAAGGTCGAGAATCCGACGAGCTCTTTCAGCCGTGTAAGGTAGCCAGGCTGTTCCTTGTAATTAAAAATGCTCATATCAAGCTATTCTCTGCCTTCTTCCAGCTCTCTTCCTAACGCCCCCCTTGCTCTGACCCGTTCTTTATCCTCCCGAAGGGGTCAATACGAATTCTTTCAAGAATCGTTCTTGAGTCAATCGAACAACTCGTGACCCTGTGGATAACCCGCCTTGACAGCCTCCTCTGGTATGCTAGACTAAGGTTGCATAAAGGACGTTATGCTCTGCTGAACCGCCCCCGGGGCGGTTTTTTGTTATAGGCCACATCCCTCCGAAGCTCGCTGATCACCCCTGTGGACATGTGCCTTGACTATGCAAGATAAAATCTGTTATCTGGCGCGGTCGCCAGGAGATGCCTGGCATCACCTGTCTGTGCCATCGATCGGTGGGTCGTGGCGGGGTCGAGTGCAGAACTCGGGGGTATCCTCCTAGGTCCGCCTAAGGAATTTTCGGTGACTCGTGGAGGATTCGTGAAGTTGTTGATCCAGCCGCCCAAGGAATCCCCCCGGACACCCTCGCCCGGATGGAGTTGGGGAGTCCATGTATCGCTGCTCGTACTGCGATCACACCAGAGGAGCTCACTACACCATCAAAGATCCTGGTAAGAGAGGGGTCGAATGGCTACTCGACCAGCCTCCCATCGCGTGACCGTGTTACAATTTGTCTTTGTTTTTTCGGTGTGATGGAAAGCCGATTGAGTATGCTCGGGAGTTATACTGAAAAGTCGAGATTGGCGTTGTCAGTTACAAGGTCCCTCGGCGAAACCGCGAACCGCGTGGATTCGATTTCGGGCATGGTTTTGGGCACGGTTGTCCTATTTCCCCAAACCGACTAATCAGTAAGTCCTTTAGAATCAACTATGCGCCCGTAGCTCAGTTGGATAGAGCGTTGGTCTCCGGAACCAAAGGCCGCAGGTTCGAATCCTGCCGGGCGTACCATCCTAATCCATTGATTTCATTATGGTTTATTTCAGATATAGAGAAGTTTATTTGATAGTCTTTTTGCCCTAACATCGTGCTGCTCACCGAAAACTCACCGAAAACTCCAGAAAAGCTCACTAAGACCTTCCCTCTGATGACGTTTTTGCGAACGGTACGAGTGTTCGCTGAGGAGGTCTCGAATCGAGATACTGCTCGGTCTTTAACACTGCCTCCCGCAGGTCGCGTTCATCCGTGATGTTGTAACGGTCAAAGATAGCCCGGGTTCTGTGGCCGGAGATCGCCATAGCTACCGTCTCAAGGACACCTGCTCGGACCATGTTCCTCACAGCAGTCGTCTAAGGTCGTGGAACAATTTACCAGACATCCCAGCGGCCTCACGGGCCGAGGCCCACGCTTTTCGGAAATCACCAATCGATTTTCCGTTTCGGTGGAAGACATAAGGCGAAAGTCGCACGGTCCCGTCAGGAGCGTGGATCTCACGGCTCTTCCAACGGCGCTCAATGATGGCCCAGAGTTCTCCTTCCAATGCCACTGTGCGCGCTTGACCGTTCTTAGACGCCTCGGGTCGGAGTCTGATAACCCGGACCTCCCGGTCCGCGTCTGACCTGTTAGCGATCACGAGGATCTGAACTTTTCTGAACACACGCCGGGTGGCGAACCTCGATCAACGGGTTTTTCCATGGGGTGCCCCTCCTTGGGCTTGTGATGGGCGCGTGGTCTGCGTTCGAGATACTGAGCGTAACCGTGGGGGAGCGGATACTGAAGCAACTCTTCGACAATGGGGAGGAAGTAGTAAAGGGAGCGAATGGGAGAAAGTCGAGGAAGCGCTGGGTCTCGGAAAAGACGGCGGCTGGTCGCCACCAGGAAGGCATCCTGGACGGTGGCCAGAGGGATAGCGCGGTCATAGAAGTGAGCGGCGAGTCGCCGATCCGGCGGGCGTGCTCGAGTGGGCGTATGGGGAAGTTCGAGATAATCCGCCAAGAGGGTCTGGATATGAGCGCGACGCTGGACGGGAGTGCTCATCTTGTTTTCTTGCGACGGGCGGCCGCTTCCTGCTCGCTTTCCCGCACGCGGTAGCTTTGCCCCTCCATCACAGTGACGTCAGCATGGTGGGTGAGACGGTCCAGAAGCGCAATCAAGCAGCCGGATTGGGGAAAGACGCTATTCCACTCCTTAAAGGCTTTGTTGGAGGTCAGCACGAGCGACCGGCACTCATAGCGCCGGTTGACGATTTCATGGAGCAGGTCGGCGGCCTCACTGTCGTAGGTGAGACAGCCGACTTCATCGAGGTAGAGCACCTGCGCGCGCGCGTATTTTTTCAGCTTGCGGCGCTGCAGTTCCGGCGCCTCCGATTGCAGGTCGTCGAGAATCTCCGAGGCGGTTCGAAAGAGCACAGAGTAGCCGGCCAGGACGGACTGGTAAGCCAGATTCTTGATGATCATGGTTTTTCCCAGGCCGTTGGTACCCAGTAAGACGAGGTTGCGGCCTTCCTGGATAAAGTCCAGGGTATAGGCGCGCTCAATGACTTCCCGGTCGATCCGGGTCGGCCAGTTCCAGTCAAAGTCATCCATCGGCTTGAAGCGGCCGATCTTGGCCAGGCGCAGACGCCGCTTGAGACTGCGTTGGGCTCGCTCCTCATGCTCCCGACGAGCCAGTTCCTCCAAGATCTGACGGGGGGGGACCAGCGCCCCTTGGTGGCGCGGGCCAGAAAATCCTCCAGCTCACCGGCGAGCGTCACCAGACCGGTCTTGTGCAAAAGCTGCATCAGATCAGGATTCGTCGTCATCGGAAGCCAGTTCGTCATAGGTCTCCGGGTTATGGGATTGGACATAGAGGTCCTCCAGTTCGGGACGCTGGCGCAACTCAATGGGTAGAGGCGCCTTTCGCCCCTGAGCGCGCTGGCGCCGGCCCAGCAGAAAGGCCACCGAGGCGGCGCGCGGGGTGCCCCGTTGCAGGGCTTCACGCACCGCCGCCTGCAGCTCTTCGGCCCCATAGAGATCCAAGAGTTCCACCAGCTTGGCCGTCTGGCGGCCGGTGGGCTCTCCGCGCTGAAAGGCCTCGTCCAGCAAGGTTTCCGTTTCCGGAACGGCGGCCAGCAGTCGGCCACCGGGGGTGGCCCCCAGCGCCTGGCGTTTTTCCGCCAGCAGCGCTTCCTGGTGAGCCGGATCGGTGCGGACGTCGTGGCGGTCATAGGAGCGGAGATGGCGGGCGATCTCGGTGCTTCCGTCCAAAATGCGCACCGTCTGCTCGGAGGCCACCAGTGTCAGGGGCCGGCCCACGGCCGAAGGCGGGATCGAATAGTCGTTTAAATCAAAACGGATGTAGATGGTTTTGCGGGAGCGGACCGGCAGAACCAGATCGGTTTCCAGGCGATGAGCCGGCAAGGGAAGAAGGAAGGCTTTTTCTTCCTCCCACACTTCCTCGACGGTGCGCCCATCGCCGCCGGGCCAGGGCCGACGATGCGCTACCTGGTCGCGCCAGAGGAGCGCTTGACGGTTGAAGTCTGAGAGCGTGCTAAAGGGACGGGCGGCGAAGAAGGAATGGCGCACATAGGAGATGGCTCTTTCGACGCGCCCTTTCTCGGAAGCCCGGTAGGGGTGGCAGGGGCGTGGCGCAAAGTGATAATGGGCGGCCAGCTCCAACAGGCGCGGATGAAAGTGAACAGCCTCGCCCCGACGTTCCAACACGACGCTTTTGGTGTTGTCGTACAGGATGGTGCGTGGACAACCGATGTCTTCGAAGGCGTGGATGTGAGCGCGCAGGAAGTTTTCCATTTGCTGGTCAAAACAAAACTCCAGAAACAGCGCCCGCGAATAGGAGGGGGTGAACACAAAGCAGGACAGGATGCGCTCGGCACGGCCCACCCGGACTTTACCGAAGTGCGCCCAGTCGGCTTGACCCGCCTCCCCCGGGAAGGTCCGCAGACGCAGCGAAGGCCTCCCGAGGGGTGGGGCGCAGCGTGGCCACCACGCGCCGCAACTGCACGACCGAGCCCGTGTAGCCCCGGGCGCGCAGCATCTCGAACAGACGCGTGACACGAAGCCGAGGGTAGCGCTCCAGGGTCTCTCGGATAAAGGGAAGGTAGGGATCGGTCAGACGGGGCCGTTCCATCTTCTGGCGATTGAAGCGATCGGTCTGGAGAGCCTGGCGCACGGTCTCCCAGTGAAGCCCCAAGTGATCAGCAATGGTCCCGATCTTCCAATGTTCGGCATGGAAAAGATGGCGGATTCGGGCGAGCAGTTCTCGATCGATCATGCTTCACCCTCCTTCCCGAAACAGATGGATCCAGTGGCCGGACCGACCACACACGACACAGCGAACCCGAAAACGGCGGGGACGCTCCCCATGGGATGGGACATGGCGCTCCTTTCGAGGCTCCCCCTCCTTTCCCGGCAGGGAGAACTGGAGGGAGGCTACGGCAGCCATGCTGACGAAGATGCGATCCTCGCGTCTACCTTGATCCGTCACGCGCTCCGGCCGCCGCCGATTGGCTTCCCGGCACTGCTGGCGGCGCGCTTGTTGCCGACAGCGCACACTGCAATAGCGATGGCCTCGGCCGCAATGGCGACAGATCCAAAACAGTGCACCGCAGCCTGCAGCGCGGCACGAGCGGAGGCGGAAAACAACCAGCGGATCGGCCATAGTCCAGTCCCGGCGGAACTGGACAACAGCCCAGGATCATGACAGGCTACAATGAAGTCTGCGGTGGTTCTCCACTTGTAACGGGGTTGCCACAACCGGACCTCGATTCTCGGTCAAAGGGTCGAGGTCCTTTCCACCTTTGGCCCCCAGACACTACACCAACTGTTCAGGAAAAAATGGCCCCGCGCTTTTCAAGCGCGGATGATGAAACGCGCACCTGCGGTGCGGATGATGTTGAGTTAACTACCGGCGGGTGTCCAAAAAACTACGGTTCTCAGTGAGCATTAACATTACTTGGCCGACTGCTCCACTAACCGGTCATATTCTTGCTTGATCAGGCTGTAGTGCTCCTCCTCCTCGGCGGCGAACTGCAAAAAGATATCCCGGCCCCGGGTATCCTCAAATTTCTCGGCGTATTCTTTGAAAAAGTAGTGCGCTTCCTTTTCCATTTTCATCGCCAGCTGCAGGGCTTCGGCAACACCGAGGTTTTCCTGGAGCCGTCGCTTGGTCTCTTCCCGGGAAGGGAAAATACGCTTTAGAGAATCGTAGTCGAAGTGCAGGAAAACAGGTGCATTCAGCACCTTTTTGTCCTTTCGGATCAGCTCCTCCCATTCCTCTTCCAACCTTCTGAGATGCTTCGTTTCGTCTTCGAGCATCTTGCGGAAGGTTGATTCCGTTGAAGGATGGGTGGCTGTCTGGGAAACCGTCCGATAGAAATTCACTCCCCTTTTTTCCGTTTCCATGGCAATTTTCAAGGCGTCTCTCGCGAATACCAGGTCGGAATCAAAAACCTCGCGGGTCGTTCTTTTCTCGTCTTGACAGTCTCGGCAAACCCCCAGGATCTGCAGCGTTTGCTGCTGGGGCAGGAAATCATAGCGGGAGACTATTTCACGCTGAACCTGCTCCAATTTGGGGCTCAAGAACTCCGTGGTCCGACTACACTGCACGCAGATGAGGTGATGGTGGGAGGGGCGTTTGTAGAGACGCTCAAAGCGGGTGCGGCCGTCACTTAAATTCACCTCTCGAGCCAAACTGCTATCGGTTAGGGCCTTCAGGGTCCGAAAAACCGTGGCAAAACCAATTTTCTTGTCCTTCTTTTTGACCAGCTCATAGAGCTCCTCGGCGCTCAAATGCCCGTCCGTCGACAGGAAACTCCCGGCCACCAGCTGACGCTGCGGCGTCATTCTCAGGCCCTTCTCCTTAAGGTAGCTGGAGAAAACCTCCAGTTGCTCGGCGATGTCTTGAGAATCCTTCATGTTACGCTCTTATATGCATAAGCCTTCATTCTCGGATATTTCGAATCTTCGTGCAAGCTGCCAGGGGGAGGGCTCCCGGTCTCCTGGCAGTGCCTATCGAGAACCCCTGCGGAGAGGGGACTTGACTTGTTCATTAAATCTAATAGAATATTTAGCCTTGACTAAATATTGGTTTATGGAGTTCACTCAATCGAAGCGGCCGACTTTTCATTCTCATTACCACCGTGCGGTAATCCTGCTTTTCCTGGCGATTCTTGCTGTGAGCAGGTGTATGGGCGCGCCTCCCTCGGCAACGCCTGAGTTGGTAACCGACCGACCCGATCAGACCGAATCGAGCCGGGTTGTCCCTGTGGGTTATGCGCAGTTTGAGACGGGCTGAACTTTTTCACGCAGTGAAGCGTCGGGCCTACGGGTTGAGAATCACCAGTTTCCGGGGAGTCTTCTTCGGTTGGGGGTTTTGCCCCGCGTCGAACTTCGCCTAGGCTGGGCTGGTGGGATCTGGGAGGAAACCCAATCGGGAGTGCAGAGGACGAACCTGGCGGGAGCGGGAGATATGGAAATCGGGGCCAAGCTTTATGTGGGGGAGGAGCAGGGTTGGATCCCCGAGGTGGCGCTGTTGGGTGGAGTCTCTTTACCGGTTGGCCGCGAAGAGTTTTCCAGTGGGAGAGCCGACCCCGCTTTCCGGGTCTGCCTATCCCATACACTTTCCGAACGGGTCTCCTTTGGCTACAACCTGGGAGCGAGCTGGGAATCGGATCTGGAGGCGAGCAGCGACCGGTTTTCCCTGCTTAACTACACGGCTGCTCTCGGTATCGGGCTCAGCGAGCAAGCGGGCGTGTTCGTGGAGCTGTTCGGAGACGTTCCCATTGATGTGGATGAAGTGGCGGCCCATTCCTTCGACGGCGGGATTACCTATCTGCTGCGCGAGAACGTGCAGCTAGATGTGGTCGGCGGGGTAGGAATTTCAGACGGTGCGGATGACTGGTTTGTGGGCCTGGGTATTTCGCTTCGCTTTCCAAGGTGAAGGGGGTCAGACCCCCCTATTTTCCCAAGCGGAACCTGATGCCGCCCATGAGAGTGAGTGGCAATCCGGGGCGCACGCCTGCGGGTCGGCGGGCGACAATGTAGTGCTGATCCGTCAGATTGCGCAGGCTGAGAAAGAGACTGGCACGCTTTTCTTCCGCGGTCACGTCATATTCGCCTGAGAGGTTCAAGACCAGATAGGCATCCGTCGCCTCGAAGAGAGGTATGGGGCCTCGGCCCGCTTGGGTGCGCATTCGACTGACGGACTGGGCTTCCAGACGAGTCCTCCAGCGTGACTTCTCCAGGCCGGTGCTGGCGTAGAACTGATGCCGCGGCAGGTAGGGGATCTCATCGCCAGCCATAACATTGCCCCAGGGTGCAAAGGCGCTCTGGAAGTTCTCCTGGAATTCAGAGTCCGTGAAGGTATAGGTGAAGCGAGTGGGAATGCGAAAGCTCGAATCAAAGGCCTGGCCCAGGTCGAAGCTTCCCGACGTCTCCAGCCCCATGACCTGGGCTTTGCCGCCATTGAAAAGCTCACCCTCTCCCGTGCCTCCGATCGCCAGCAGGTCCGCTCCCAGCAAGCTATTGTAATCGTTGAAGAAGCTGGCTACATGGAGACTCAGTGGTCGGCTCTGGACGCGAAGCCCCAGTTCGTAGTTCAGGCTTTCTTCTGCCCTCGTGTCCTGGCTGGATCCGGGCCCGGGAGGCGAAAAACCCTTATGTACGCCCCCGAAAAGGCCCAGCCTGGGGGTCACATCGAAGTGGACGCCGAGACCGGGAATCAAGACCTGGAGGCTGTTCTTTCGGATTCCTGTCGGCCCTGCCCGGCTTGGATCGGTGGTAGCAAAGTCGGTGCGGACCAAGTCGACGTTTTCATACCTCAGGCCCGGGAGGAAACTCCATCTGCCCCACTCGATCCGCTCCTGGAGAAAAAACGCCCAGGCCTGTGCATCGCTAATCCGATTGGCTTGGCTGCCCGGTGCACCCCTCGTGGTGAGGGCCATTCGACCCTCTCGCATTTGAAACTGGTCTTCGTGTTGAAAGCGGTCTTCCTGGTCCTGGTGATAGCGAAATCCGATTTCAAGACGGTTCCGCCTGATCCCGCTGTCAAGGTGCAGGCCAAGGACGGTTTGAATTCCCTGCGAGTAATATCTACGGTTGTTGGCTCGCAGGGCCAGTTCGTCCGCATCGCTGTCTGCGCCCTTGATCACGGCCAGCTGAGACGAGTATTTCTCAGGATCGTCGAGAATTTCGCTAATGCTGCTTCCCGATACGGCCTGCAGCTTGTACCAGTTGCGCCGGAAGTTGTTTCGGTAGAAGAGGGTACTGACATCGACGCTGCTGGATGGCGCGAGGAAGTAACGTGCCTGGTACTGCTCGTGATCTGAGCGGAACTCGTCCTGCTGCGAAGCCCGATAACGCCGGAACGGATTTCTGCCAAAGTCGAGGTCGGTCAGACCCAGATAGGTTTCGTGGGAAAGCTGGTTCGTCTTTCCCAGTTTGATTTCCAGTTCCTGATAGATCCGGGCCGAGCTGCTGCTATTGATGCGGAACTTCCCTAAGTAATCGCCCACGCTGAAACCGGTGTCCCCTCCACCGTCCAGTTGTTTGAAGCCATCGGTCGCGATCTGGTAGGTTTCCGCGACCCAGCCGAAGTTCTGGTAGGAATCCCCAAGGTTCAGGTGAATCTTGCGAGTGCTGTCCGCCCCCAGGGCCATGCTGCCCGCCAAGCCAAAGTGAGCTGGAATACCGGTAGAGATCAGGTTCAGGGCACCGCCATTGGTTCGGGGGCCATACTTGATCTGGCTGGAACCCTTTCGAACCTCAATCGCCTCCATGCGCCCGGCGATGGGAAAGTAATAGGCAGCCGGCGCGGCGTAGGGTGCGGGAGCGATCAGGACTCCGTCTTCCATGAGTGTGATCTTCGAGCTTCGCTCCACTCCCGTGCCCCGCATGCCGATGTTGGGTCGAAGTCCATAGCCGTCCTCCTCCTGCACGTTGACGCCGGGGAGCTGCCGCAGGAAGTGATGAACATCGTCGTAGTCGAGTTTTTGTCGATTCAGGAGCTGTGAGTCAAGGTAGTGGGCCGAACCGGGTATCCTTTCCCCCAGGGGGTGACCCACGATCTCGATCTGGTTTCGGATTCGAGCCAATCGAAGCGGGATCTCGATCTGGCGGTCATGGTTGGGGGAAAGGAAGATCTCTATGCGGAAACCTTCAAAGCCTTTTTTCTCCGCGCTCAGAAAATAGTGGTCGGGTGGAAGCCTCTCCAATCGAAAGGTGCCGGAGGAATCGCTCATCACTTTTCGCTGAAAGCCACTCTCCTGGGTGCGTAAGATGAGGGTGACTCCGCTGACGGCCTTCCCTCGCTGGTCCCGAACGTGCCCCAGGATGGAACCGCGATCATCCGCCAGCTGCAGGGTGGACTGTTGCGAGTCAAACGCCGGCAGCTTTTGTTCTGCCTGTGGGGAGGGAGCGGGCCGGTTGGCGGACTGACCGGTGGACCCGTGGGCGGACAGCAGAAAGGCTGCGACCAAAGCGGAGAAGTGGGCAAGGAGAAGACAAGATCTGCCTGTTTTGAGCATCGTCGGCTGTTTAAATGAAATTGAAAATCAATTTCAACAGCACAGTATAAGGGGCCCTTCTTTCTCTTGTCAAGGGAAAGCGGAGAGCTTACGGTCGAGAGCACCGGATCGGCCGTTTGGGCACTGCCTGAAAGCTGTGATATGCTCCGCCGCTGTCTTTCACGTCTAATGGAAAGTGAGAAAGCAATCCACTGTGGGTGAACCCAGGATCCTGGTCTTGAGCGCTCATGCTGCAGACTTTTGCTCGCGCAGCGGCGGGACGATTGCCCTCTACACGGCTCGCGGAGCCCCGGTCCATGTGGTCGATCTCACCTTTGGAGAGAGAGGGGAATCGGAGGATTACTGGGCAGGCAAGGGGCGAAAGTCGCTTTCCGGCGCCAAGAGAGTGCGGGCCCGAGAGGCCAGGGAAGCGGCACGGATCCTGGGAGCGACCATTGAGTTTCTGGATTACGATGATTATCCTCTCACCATCGATCGCGAGCGTCTGGAGGCGCTGGCCCGCCTCATGCGACAGAAACGACCGGATATCATATTGACTCACTGTGAAGGTGGATCTCTACAACGTCGGCCACGAGGTGACGGGGGCATCGGTGATGCGAGCCGCAACCATGGCGGCGGTGCCTGGATTCGATGCGGCTCCCAAGGAGGTTCTCCCCTTTCCGCACATCTTCGGATTTGAGCCGACCGTACCCCGAGACGACGTTACGGGTTTCGATCCAGACACCTATGTGGACATCACGGACGTGTTCCAGACCAAGATCGCCGCGCTTCGGGCCTTACGTTCCCAGAGTAAGCTGATTTCCTGGTACACACAGTGGGCCCAGTATCGGGGCAGTCAAGCCACGCAGTGGAGCGGCCGCAGGGTCCAGGTTGCAGAGGCCTTCAAGCGCTATACGGCGTCCGTGGGGAAGGATCTCGGATAGTCTTTGTGGTTGTTCGCCGCCTCAGCGCCGCGAAAAAAAATCCCCTCGATGTCTACTGCAGCGGCGTAACGGGCAGAGCGGTAAATTCCCCGGCCTTTGCTCCCAGCTCTAAAGCCTCCGCCGCGAAGCCACCGGTACCGGTCACGCACAACGTTCCCTGAAAACCGGTCAGGTCTAGGGCAGGGAAAAGCTGGTTGAAGAAGATGGATCCGTGTCCGTTCCCCACCACGGTTCTCGTGGTCGTGCCCACCTCGGTGCCGGATGCGTCCTTGAGGACGAAGGTGAGCTCGATCTCGGAAGCGGTGGTGTTCCCATAAGCCACACCGGTGCTCACGCCGCCCTCCTTGCGCACCGGAATGATCACTCCAAGCTGCGCCGTTCTTGTGCCCACCCCGGCAATTCCAATACCGGAGATGCTGAATCGCAAGACCGCGCCCAGCGGCCCGTTGGCAAAGATCTGAATCCATCCCGAGACGATGCCTGCCTCGCTGGGGCCGGTAAAGTTGACCTTTCCCAAGGGCGGGATGCTAAAGCCGAAGCTGTTGATAAGGCTGCCGTCGTCGCCAAGAACATCCACGGCGCCGTCGACCGTCTGCTGGCCGGGATTATCCATAGTGAGCGTGGAGCTAATGGTGGTACCGCCCCCCCGTTCCCGTGCCCCAGTGAGGTAGGTAAATCGGCACGATGTCCCTGATCTCCGCTTTAATGGTAGTTGCCCCCGGGTCGAAATCCATTAGCAAACCGTCTACTCCTCCGTCCAGATTCTCGTCGACTACCTGCACCATACCGGTATCATTCTCAATGGTTTCGCAAAGGCTCGGGTGAGAACCGAAAGGGAAACCAAAGCTGCCCGGCGGGCCGTGCCGTGCTGTCCGGGCCGCTTTGGTAGGGAAAAGACCGAACGCATCATCACGGATGCCGTCTCCATCCAAATCAACGAGGACGCTCCCCCTCACCTGCGTCGTATCATCGAACCAAAAAGTTATTATGTCACGCTGCCACTCGGCATCCTTATCATGCGGGTTCTCACAACCTCCATCGGGGTGGGGAACGTTGCTGCCCCAGGTTACGTTGATGACCTGATCGTCAGGAGCGCAAGGAGGGGGTCCCCCGGGAGGTCCCAGAGGAGATCCGCCCAGAGGGACCGTTTCTCCGACAGGGCTGGACCCGGTGCAGTCCGTGCTGGCCATGGCAAGAACTTTGGGTTTCGGGTGAGTGATCTTGATCTCCTTTTTGTCAAATTTCCCGTTGCCGTTTGTATCTTCCGCCTTGATGTTGGTGGTCACACCCGTCACAGGATCCGTCATCTCGATCTCTGCCTTGGCGTTGCCTGTAACGATCTCCGTTTCCGTCTCGCCCGGGTCGTCGAAATCTCCGTCTCCGTTCTTGTCCTCCTTGGTGACCTTCCTGTCGGCTTTCCCGTCTCCGTCATCATCGAAGCCTTCTCGACTCAGCGTCCGATCGGGCACTCCATCCCCGTCATTGTCAATGGAGCCGCTGGCCGTCCAAATGGGTTTCTGGGCGTACAGCGGGTGGGAAAAAACAAACAAGACCAGAAGAAAAAGACTGGCACTGGTCAGCACAAAACGCTTCATTGTGACCTCCTTTTTTGGATGCAGGAATGTTTGCAGTTCTTCAAGTAAATGCATTGCCTCTAAGCACTGAGGCGGCGCCTACCTTCCTTCATTCCACAAGGCAGGAGCGCCGCGAAAGGAAAATTCGGGGTCAGACCCCGTCAGTCCATCCCCGGAACCACCGAGGGGAGACTGGCCTGCTGAAAGCCTTTTCCATCTGTTTGCAGGGTCAGGATCGCAAAATCGGTGCCCGTACTTTTGGCAATAAGGGTTCCCGTGAAGTCGGCTTCATTGAACCCTTCAAAGAGCGTTGAAAAAAACAATGCCTGCTGGTTCTTTGACGGGAGCACCAGTTGGCCTTTGCTCACCTCTACATCGTCTTTGTCCAGCAGGGTGAAGTTGATTGTGGCCTCCGCACTCGTTGGATTGACCACCGCCAGAGCGGTGTCGATTGCCAGGTCTAAATTGGGATTACTCTTTTTGATCACGTTCAGGAGGTGCGTCGTGTCCAGGTCCGCGTCGGCAATACCCGCTTCTCCGAGCAAACCATTAGAGTCTTGGAGAGAATTCTTCTCAGAGCCTGAACTTGACGATCCAGCCGCCGCCGTTCGAAAATCCAGCGCGCAAACAACCGGAGAGGTACCGTAGCAGAGGGCCCAGATGATCTTGGTTGGGTCAGGAACAGTAGGGAACTCGCGCTTGGTAGTGTGTGGCGCCAGGGTCGTCGTGTGCGTCGATGCCGTCACGCCGTTCAGGATAACATCAGCCGGGGTCCCGTCCTGGTTGAAGTACTGATACACAACAGTGTTCGGAAAGGGGGTCGCATTGTAAAAGACCTGGTCAGTTCCCAGGATCCCGCCTCCGCCCGGTCCGAAGCCCATGTGAGGCAATATGCACGTGTCCATGAGCATCAGTTTGCTTCTTCGGACCGTCTCGCTCCCTCCGACAAAATCCACATAAATATCCCAGTACGGTACACCAGCGGGAAGCTCCAGCAAGCCCGGAATGAAGCGGACATAATAGTATCCCGGACAAAGCCCAAACCCGCCGTCGAGCATCTCTATTTCAAATCGGTTCTCCGTCGGATTCCAGTGGATTGGGATATCCACGAATGGGGTAAATGAGCCATCTCCATCGAAATCGATAAAGGCCAGCGAACCGGCTCCTTGGATTCTGAAGAAAAACTCGTCGGCACCCTCCCGGTCCAGGTTGATTCCAAATTCTCCGATGGGCCCTGTTCCAAAGAAGCCCGAAAAGCCATGAGGGATGCCAATGTAGATAAAGTCGGGGATACAGGTGGACACGTAGATATCCCAATAAATAGGGGAATATAAGACCTACTTGACGTACATGGTAACGAGGTGTAGTTTGTTTGGGTGCGTTGGCAAAAATGGTCCAGATGGATTGGAGCGAAGCCAGTATCAAGGATTGCAATTATTGCGCTGGTGCCAGGGATTGTCGGTGCGATTGGCGGAGGAATCTGGGAGTACATCATGACTAGGGGACTATCAGGCTGGGTTCCGCTCTATGCAGGTCTGATTTCTGGGTTGATTTCGGGAATCGGAACCCTATTGTTTTCGTGGTATCTGGCGACGGCTCACCCTTTGGACCTGAACCACTGAGAATTCTCACCTCGTAAGCCATCTGAGTTGGTGGCAGAAATTAACGGCCTTACCGGCATAGCCAGGCAATCCGTCATAGACCGACACGCCAACAAATGGTTGCGTGTAGCTGGAACTGTGTACGATGTTTTCGACAAAAACCAGCTAGTAATTGTGTGTTTGGATGGTAGCGATATTGGACCTAACTACTGGTTAGAATTCGACGCTTCCGACTGGCGAGACTCGCTAAAAACACTTAATGTCGGCGACCAAATCAGGGCGACCGGGAAAATAAAATCGTTCAACTCTCTGTATATTGTCCTTGCTCAGTGCGAGAAGGAGCAGGGGTTACACAATCTGAGCGCAATACAATGAGCACGCCCAACTGGGCCAACCAGACCATCTGGACCGGGGATAACCTGCCGATCATGCGGGGCATGAACTCGGGAGACTGTCCCGGGTTTAGTTGAAAGTTGAGAGGCGGTTCGTCCGACCGACTCGTTAGAATCGGGTTGGTCAACAACCTTTTAAGGAGGAACCGCCATGAAGAAATCATATCGAATTGTCACCCGGAAGAACAGTCAGGGGCTGGCTGATTATCTGGCCCAGAACGGGCAACTGTTGCTCCCGATGGTGGAGCTGATCGAAGCCTCCCGGATGGCCATTGACGAGTTGATCGACATCCTGGGGCGAGCGAGCATGGAAGCAGTCTTGCAGCTTTCTGCCCGAAGTGTCGCCGGCGAAAAGCAACAAGGGCGCCCAGGCAAGCAGATCGTTTGGTACGGCACTCAGCCAGGGCGAGTCAGACTTTCGGAGCGGCAAGTGCGGGTTCGAAAGCCACGGCTGCGCAAGAAAGGCCAAGGTCGAGGCGGGGAGGTGGAGATCCCCGCCTATGAGGCGATCAACCGTAACGGGGAGCTGGGCAGCCGCATGCTGGAGATCTTGACGTGCAACGTTTCCACGCGCCACTACAGCCGCGTGATCCCCCAGATGGCCGACACGGTGGGAGTCAGCAAATCGTCCGTGAGCCGTCAGTTCATTGAGCAGAGCGGCCAGCAGCTGGAGCAGCTGGCCGAGCGACACTTTGATGACGTTGAGTTTCTGATCATCTACATCGACGGCCTGGTCTTTGGCGAGCACCACGTGATCTGTGCCGTCGGCGTGGACTCGGAGGGCCAAAAGCACGTGCTGGGGCTGCGGGAAGGGGCCAGTGAAAACGCCGCCACCGCTACCTCCTTGCTGGAAGACCTGGTGGAGCGAGGCCTGGATTCCGGGCGACGCTATCTGTTTGTGATTGACGGCTCCAGGGCCCTGCGATGTGCCATTGACAAGGTCTTTGGCAAGGGCAGTCCGGTGCAGAGATGTCGTCGTCATAAGATTCGCAACGTGTGCGATCGATTGCCGGACGATCTGGCCGAGCAAGTCAAGTCAGTGATGCAGGCTGCTTATCGGCTGCCCTGGGAAGAAGGGAGGGTTCGGCTCAGAAAGCAGGCGGAGTGGCTCGAAGGGCTGCATCCCGATGCGGCAGCTAGCCTGCGAGAAGGTCTGGAAGAGACCTTCACCATCAATCGACTCGAGTTGTCTTCCTCCCTGCGCTTGTGTCTGGCCAGCACCAACCTGATTGAAAGCCCTCACTCTGGCGTGAGGATGCGGACCCGCCGAGTGAGCCGCTGGAAAGATAGCCAGATGGTGCTGCGCTGGGCCGCCTCAGCCTTCCTGGAGACGGAGAAGAACTTCCGGCGCATCCAGGGCTACCAGGACCTCTGGATGCTGAAAGCCAAACTCAGAGACGAGGTTTCTATGGACGCCAAACGAAAGGTGGCTTAAGATCGTGCTCAACCTGAACCGCCCTTCACTTTCAACTGAGTTTGGGGCAGCCTCTGAACTCGGAGTCGGTAGACCTTATCTACTTAGACCCCCCCTTCAACAGCAATACGAACTACGCTGCTCCCATTGGCAGCAAGGCTGCTGGAGCCGAGTTCAAGGACACCTGGACCCTCACAGACATCAACGTCGAGTGGGTGAACCTGATCGAGTCCAAGCACCCCGCTCTCCACCGTGTCCTGTTGGCGGCGATGACTTCCAGCGACAAGTCCTATCTGATCTACATGGCCGCTCGACTTCTCGAAATCAGGAGGATTCTCAAGCCCAAAGGCTCGATCTACCTGCACTGTGACCCGACCATGAGCCACTACCTCAAACTGCTCATGGACGCGGTTTTCGGTAAACGTAAATTCAGAAACGAAATCATCTGGAAGCGCAACTCATCACATAACGACTCGAAGGCATTTGGCCGCGTGGTCGACTCGCTCCTATTCTACGGCCCGCCAATAAGGACCGATTCCGTCCGTGTCCCGCTAAGCACAGATTACACTGAGAAGTTTTACCGTCACCGGGACCACCGAGGGCTGTATCGACACGACAACATTATTCGATCCGCATCGATGGGCGAACGGCCTAACCTGACCTATGAGTACAAAGGCTTTACGCCACCCTTTGGGTGGCGAATGACCAAAGACAAGATAACGGCGCTGGACGCGGAAAACCGAATAGCTTGGTCTGCATCTGGGCGACCCTATCTGAAACGCTATTTGAGTGAGAACAAGGGGCAGGTTCCGTCGGCGATCTGGACCGATATTTCGCCAATTTCAGGCCATGCCAAGGAACGAGTCGGCTATCCGACGCAGAAACCTGTCGCGCTACTGGCTCGCATCATCCAAGCAAGCTCCAACACGGGTGATATGGTTCTGGACCCGTTCTGCGGATGCGCCACGGCCTCCATTACGGCTCAGGGTTTACACAGGCAGTGGGTAGGAATCGATATCTCTCCCAAGGCCGCCGATCTAGTTCAACAGAGAATGCATGACGAACTGGGCCTATTTTCCAAGGTCATCCACCGCACGGATACTCCCAAACGCACGGACCTAGGAACGCTCCCTAGGTACAACTCCGATGCCAATCGAAAGGAGATCTGCGGCGATCAGGAAGGTCACTGCAACGGATGTCGGATCCACTTCGAGCTACGCAACTTGGAGGTAGGCCACATCATCTCCAAGGGCAAAGGCGGGACCGATCACATTGGAAACCTGCAACTTCTTTGTGGGAACTGTAATCGGATCAAAGGAGACCGTGGCATGGAGTACCTGAAAGCGAAGCTACAGATATGAGAAAACGACCTGACTATGGAAACGCAACCCCGGAAGACTTGGTGAGAGCTCTTCTGCGCGTGCACCGGAAGACAGCCCGTTATCGGCAATCAGTTCCTGGTACATCAGTTGTTTCCCAGCCAAGCCCCGCACAACCCGTCTCATCTGGTGCAGAGTGTCCAGCTGGCGAAGGTTGTGCTTCCCAGCGAACTCACGAACATAGCGATCCAGATGTTTAGGACTGATCTTGTGAAAGACTCCCGTATGCGCCCTTTTGAGCATAGACCAGAAGCTCTCGACGCCATTGGTATACGCTTTCCCTCGCACATACTCACCAATCGAGTGCTTAACCGTCTCATGATTCGGAAGGGTGTGGTAGGTCAAAGCGTCATCGGTGTAGATTTTGGTTCCCAGCTTGACGTGCTCCATAATGAAAAGGCTCATGGTCTCAGACTTGGTATTGCGGACAACTTGGGCGGAGACTTGATTAGAGGATCGATCTTTGATCCCCGCTACAGCCATTTTGCCAGTCGGTCCACGACCACTCATCTGAGCTCTCTTGGTCTTGTTCATGTTCCTGCGCTTTCCTCCTATGTAGGTCTCATCGACTTCGACCGGGCCGGAGAAAGACGTTCCACCGTTTTTAGTTCTGGTCCAGGCTTCTCGAATTCTGTGGAGCATGAACCATGCAGCGGGTTGACTGACCCCAATGTCGCTCGCCAACTTGGTGGAGGCGATGCTCTTCAAACTGGTCAGTTCCAGATAAATGGCCATAGCCCATTTGTGGAGCGAGAGGTTTGTTTTGGCAATGGGCGTCCCAGTGCGGACCGAGAAATACCGCTCGCAATCTCGGCACCGACACGGCATGGGCTTTCGGTTGGGCACGGTGTAGGTATTGGTGGACCCGCAATGCCCACAACACCTTTCCTCTGGCCACAGTGTCTTTTCAAACCACTCCTCAGCTGCTTTTTCGTTGGGGAACATGTCCATCAAGTGGATAATGTTGAGTTTCCTGCGTTGCCGGTTTCTTGTTTGTTTTCCCATAGGAGTATTGTATGTCAGGAGAAGGGAAAAGTCAAGTAGGTCTTATAATCCCAATATATTATCTAATCACTCCCGAGTTTCTAAAGGAAACCTGGAGGCAGATGAATCACTGCCAGATAGACGTTGCAAGCGGCATCCACAGCAACCTCGACACGAGTGTTACCTTGGCAGCCGTTGAAAATCCAAACCGAAATTGAAAGTCCCAGGGTTGGAAGGGTCACTCATCAAGCGCATTAAGATAAGGAAAGAATGAAAATGGATATTGAAACGAGAAAGAAGGAAAAAGTTCATGTCACCAAAGATGATATTAAACGAGGATTAGTGAGTGTTGGACTGAACGAAGGCGAAGTCGTTTTGGTTCATTCTTCTTTGAGTTCATTTGGCTACGTTGAAGGTGGAGCTGATGCGGTTATTGATGCTTTGTTGGAAACGATTGGTTCAATTGGCACCGTGACTGTGCCGACATTCTCTGGAAATCCCGTTGAGATGGAGATTGGAATAGAAGCAGTATTCGACGTGGCAAATACCCCGGTTGAGAAATCAACAGGCATCATCCCAGAAGTGTTTCGGAAGAGAAAGGAAGCGATCAGAAGCCCTCATATCTGCCATTCGGTGGCGGCCATTGGGCCTCAAGCAGAATATGTGATGGGGGAGGGCGTTTCAGCCTATGGCCCGGGCAGCTCGTTTGATCGACTCTATAAACTGGATAGCTGGAATTTATTCTTGGGATGCGGCTTTAATTCATGCACTGCCTTACATATGCCGGAGGAACATTTGAAAGTCCCTTTCAGAGAGTATCGAGATTTCACAGGTTGTAAAGTTATCTTGCCTGATGGGAGTGAAGAACCTTGTCGCTCGCTGGAATTTCAAAGAAAAGCAGCCTACGCTGACGGCTACGATCTGGGTAAAATGGACGATGTTTTAGCACGGGAAGGTATTCTCACCACTTGCCAGGTGGGGGAGGCGACAATTACTAATGTCAAGCTCAGAGACATATATGAAATCACGTTAAAACATTTGAAGGATGTTGGTTTCTTGCTAACGTCCGAAGCAAGAGGCCAGGTGAAGGCAGAATATGGTGTTTAGCGATTAGATGCACCCGCATCCTACTCAAACGGCCTGCCGAAATACGTCAAGATCCACAATGCCAGCAAGTACACGCTAGCCTAACTTCCGCGGTCCGCTGAGGGATTTTCACCTATTTTGCCTGCTCGGCGTCGGCAAGTCGTTTGTTTTCAGCGAGCGTCTTTCTGGATTGGCCAAATAGTGACTAATATGACTAGGTATAGCACTGGATATGTCAGGTTTATATGGTATATGTAGTGATGAATGTACATCCGAAAAACCAGTCGCATCTACAAGGGCAAGGAATACGCGAACTACCTGCTGGTGGAGTCGGTTCAGACCCCCAAGGGACCGCGCCAAAGAACGATTTGCTCACTGGGCAATCTGGCCCCGGCGCCTCGAGAACAATGGCGGGCCCTGGCGCATAAGCTGGAGTCGGCCTTGTGCGGCCAGCTTCCGCTGGAAGCTCCCGATGAAAAAACCCGAACCCTTCTCGAAAGGGCTGGGCGGGGCCGACAGCGGCGAGAGCCCGAGCCAGCGGCAGAGCTGGTCACCGTCGATGCGGAGCGGATTGAATTGGAGCAGGCCCGGGAAGCCGGGCCCGTGCACGTCGGGCATCAGATGTGGCGGCGCTTGGGGATGGGCGAGATTCTCAGGCGTGCGGGCTTGTCGGAGCGCTCCTGCCGGTTGAGCGAAGCGATGACGCTCAACCGGCTGATCTGTCCGCTTTCGGAACGGGCCATGCCCGACTGGGTCCGTGGCACCGCGGCGGGGGACATTCTGGGAGAGGACTTCCGCCCGCTGCAGGAGGATGCGCTCTATCGGAACCTGGATCGGCTACATCCGAATCGAGAGCCGATCGAGCGGGAGCTCATGGAGCGGGAGAGAGCGCTTTTCAACCTGCAAGAGACGGTCTATCTCTACGACCTGACGTCGACCTACTTTGAGGGTCAGGCGGAAGCCAACCCCCAGGCGAAGCGGGGCTACTCGCGCGATAAGCGTCCCGACTGCAAGCAGGTGGTGGTGGGACTGGTGCTGGATGGGGAGGGGTTTCCGAAGGCCCACGAGGTGTTTGACGGAAACGTGCAGGACCGTGCCACCGTGGATCAGATGCTGGATGCGTTAGAGAGACGGACGGGCCAGAAAGTAGGCTCCACGGTGGTGCTGGATCGGGGCATGGCGTACGAGGAGAACCTGGAGCAGATCCGGCAGCGCCAGTATCACTACATTGTGGCGGGGCGGCAGTCGGAGCGAAATGAATGGTGGGACGAGTTGGAGAAGGAAGACGAGTGGGAAGAGATCCTTCGCATCCCTTCACCCCGGAATCCGTTTCAGAAGAAGACTCGGGTCGAGATCAAACGGCGCCAGAAAGGCGATGAGATCTACATTCTTTGCCGCAGCGAAGGTCGGGAAGAGAAGGACCGAGCGATCCGGGAGAAACAAGAACAGAGACTGATCCACGACTTGGAGAAGCTCCAGGCCCGGGTGGAGCGGGGACGCCTGAAGCAGGAGGAGAAGATTCAGCAGGCGATCGGTCGTCTGAAGGAACGCTACCCCCGTGTGGCGCGCTACTACGCAATCCAATACGACGCGGAGAAGCGGAATCTGGTTTGGCAAGAGAGGGCAGAGAAGAAGACGATGGCGGAGAAGCTCGACGGCAGCTACGTGCTGAAGACGGATCGGCAGGATCTGAGTGCCGATGAGATCTGGCGCACCTACCTTCTGCTGACGCGTGTGGAACGAGCCTTCCGGGATATGAAGACCCCGCTGATGGAGCGTCCCATTTTCCACCATCTGGAGCACCGTACCCAGACGCACATCTTTCTCTGCGTGCTGGCCTACCACCTGCTGGTGGCCATCGAAAAGTACTTCCTGGATGAGGGAATCCAAACCTCCTGGTCGACGATCCGCCGGCAGCTGAGCACCCACCAGGTGGTCACGGTGGTCCTGCCCACGGCGAACGGCACCATTCTCCGCATCCGAAAGGGAACCACTCCGGATGGCGGGCAGCGGGACATCTACAACGTCCTCAGGGTTCCACTGGAAGTCATGAAACCGATCAAGACCTGGCACGCAGCGGCCAATTTGTAGTGACTGAAAAAAATCGCAACCCAGCATCAACAAAGGATTTTGCTCAGCGGAGTGCGGAAGTTAGGTTAGAGACGAGTACCGGTCTTTCCAGTCGCTTGTCTCCAATCTGGTAGGACTTTTCTGCCAAAGATTCGCCCTGTGCCACCGGGATGGAAGCTATGAGCCAGGTACACAGAAGAAACTTGACGGTAGGAGGATGGAGTATTCTATTCACCTATCTCTCCACGGGCTGCTAGCGATCCAAAAAGCAAGACTCGGTGCCAGACTCTATCCAATTTTGTGGGATTATAAGACCTACTTGACTTTTCCCTTCTCCTGACATATAATACTCCTATGGGAAAACAAACAAGAAACCGGCAACGCAGGAAACTCAACATTATCCACTTGATGGACATGTTCCCCAACGAAAAAGCAGCTGAGGAGTGGTTTGAAAAGACACTGTGGCCAGAGGAAAGGTGTTGTGGGCATTGCGGGTCCACCAATACCTACACCGTGCCCAACCGAAAGCCCATGCCGTATCGGTGCCGAGATTGCGAGCGGTATTTCTCGGTCCGCACTGGGACGCCCATTGCCAAAACAAACCTCTCGCTCCACAAATGGGCTATGGCCATTTATCTGGAACTGACCAGTTTGAAGAGCATCGCCTCCACCAAGTTGGCGAGCGACATTGGGGTCAGTCAACCCGCTGCATGGTTCATGCTCCACAGAATTCGAGAAGCCTGGACCAGAACTAAAAACGGTGGAACGTCTTTCTCCGGCCCGGTCGAAGTCGATGAGACCTACATAGGAGGAAAGCGCAGGAACATGAACAAGACCAAGAGAGCTCAGATGAGTGGTCGTGGACCGACTGGCAAAATGGCTGTAGCGGGGATCAAAGATCGATCCTCTAATCAAGTCTCCGCCCAAGTTGTCCGCAATACCAAGTCTGAGACCATGAGCCTTTTCATTATGGAGCACGTCAAGCTGGGAACCAAAATCTACACCGATGACGCTTTGACCTACCACACCCTTCCGAATCATGAGACGGTTAAGCACTCGATTGGTGAGTATGTGCGAGGGAAAGCGTATACCAATGGCGTCGAGAGCTTCTGGTCTATGCTCAAAAGGGCGCATACGGGAGTCTTTCACAAGATCAGTCCTAAACATCTGGATCGCTATGTTCGTGAGTTCGCTGGGAAGCACAACCTTCGCCAGCTGGACACTCTGCACCAGATGAGACGGGTTGTGCGGGGCTTGGCTGGGAAACAACTGATGTACCAGGAACTGATTGCCGATAACGGGCTGTCTTCCGGTGCACGCGCAGAAGAGCTCTCACCAAGTCTTCCGGGGTTGCGTTTCCATAGTCAGGTCGTTTTCTCATATCTGTAGCTTCGCTTTCAGGTACTCCATGCCACGGTCTCCTTTGATCCGATTACAGTTCCCACAAAGAAGTTGCAGGTTTCCAATGTGATCGGTCCCGCCTTTGCCCTTGGAGATGATGTGGCCTACCTCCAAGTTGCGTAGCTCGAAGTGGATCCGACATCCGTTGCAGTGACCTTCCTGATCGCCGTAGATCTCCTTTCGATTGGCATCGGAGTTGTACCTAGGGAGCGTTCCTAGGTCCGTGCGTTTGGGAGTATCCGTGCGGTGGATGACCTTGGAAAATAGGCCCAGTTCGTCATGCATTCTCTGTTGAACTAGATCGGCGGCCTTGGGAGAGATATCGATTCCTACCCACTGCCTGTGTAAACCCTGAGCCGTAATGGAGGCCGTGGCGCATCCGCAGAACGGGTCCAGAACCATATCACCCGTGTTGGAGCTTGCTTGGATGATGCGAGCCAGTAGCGCGACAGGTTTCTGCGTCGGATAGCCGACTCGTTCCTTGGCATGGCCTGAAATTGGCGAAATATCGGTCCAGATCGCCGACGGAACCTGCCCCTTGTTCTCACTCAAATAGCGTTTCAGATAGGGTCGCCCAGATGCAGACCAAGCTATTCGGTTTTCCGCGTCCAGCGCCGTTATCTTGTCTTTGGTCATTCGCCACCCAAAGGGTGGCGTAAAGCCTTTGTACTCATAGGTCAGGTTAGGCCGTTCGCCCATCGATGCGGATCGAATAATGTTGTCGTGTCGATACAGCCCTCGGTGGTCCCGGTGACGGTAAAACTTCTCAGTGTAATCTGTGCTTAGCGGGACACGGACGGAATCGGTCCTTATTGGCGGGCCGTAGAATAGGAGCGAGTCGACCACGCGGCCAAATGCCTTCGAGTCGTTATGTGATGAGTTGCGCTTCCAGATGATTTCGTTTCTGAATTTACGTTTACCGAAAACCGCGTCCATGAGCAGTTTGAGGTAGTGGCTCATGGTCGGGTCACAGTGCAGGTAGATCGAGCCTTTGGGCTTGAGAATCCTCCTGATTTCGAGAAGTCGAGCGGCCATGTAGATCAGATAGGACTTGTCGCTGGAAGTCATCGCCGCCAACAGGACACGGTGGAGAGCGGGGTGCTTGGACTCGATCAGGTTCACCCACTCGACGTTGATGTCTGTGAGGGTCCAGGTGTCCTTGAACTCGGCTCCAGCAGCCTTGCTGCCAATGGGAGCAGCGTAGTTCGTATTGCTGTTGAAGGGGGGGGTCTAAGTAGATAAGGTCTACCGACTCCGAGTTCATGCCCCGCATGATCGGCAGGTTATCCCCGGTCCAGATGGTCTGGTTGGCCCAGTTGGGCGTGCTCATTGTATTGCGCTCAGATTGTGTAACCCCTGCTCCTTCTCGCACTGAGCAAGGACAATATACAGAGAGTTGAACGATTTTATTTTCCCGGTCGCCCTGATTTGGTCGCCGACATTAAGTGTTTTTAGCGAGTCTCGCCAGTCGGAAGCGTCGAATTCTAACCAGTAGTTAGGTCCAATATCGCTACCATCCAAACACACAATTACTAGCTGGTTTTTGTCGAAAACATCGTACACAGTTCCAGCTACACGCAACCATTTGTTGGCGTGTCGGTCTATGACGGATTGCCTGGCTATGCCGGTAAGGCCGTTAATTTCTGCCACCAACTCAGATGGCTTACGAGGTGAGAATTCTCAGTGGTTCAGGTCCAAAGGGTGAGCCGTCGCCAGATACCACGAAAACAATAGGGTTCCGATTCCCGAAATCAACCCAGAAATCAGACCTGCATAGAGCGGAACCCAGCCTGATAGTCCCCTAGTCATGATGTACTCCCAGATTCCTCCGCCAATCGCACCGACAATCCCTGGCACCAGCGCAATAATTGCAATCCTTGATACTGGCTTCGCTCCAATCCATCTGGACCATTTTTGCCAACGCACCCAAACAAACTACACCTCGTTACCGTGTACGTCAAGTAGGTCTTATATTCCCCTAATATATATTAGGACGTACCCTCTAGAATGGCAGTGATCTCCTTTTGAAATTTGCTCACGTCCTTGTGTGGATCCTGGCTTCGGGTGGTGGCAGCCAAACCATCAGGCTCTGGCTGCTGGCGAACGAACCTGATGTTTCGACAGAGCTCCGTCATCCGAATCGGTAGCGAGAATCTCCTTAGATCTCCCGATTGTTCCCGGCCGCCCCCGGCGGCTAAATCTACCATAAATGCTGAGCAATCAGGCGAACTTCGTGAGCGTTGAGTCGTGGGAGTTGATTTTGCCTACCGACTGTTTGGTAAAGGAAACGCAAGATAAGGATTCTTTGAGCAGGTGGAAATCAAGGCGTTGGTGAACAGCCTCCCCAATTATCTCAAGGACTTCACCTTATTTGGGTACATGACGGGCTGGCGCAAGGGCGAGATCGGCTCGCTGACTTGGTCAAGTGTTAATGCTCACTGAGAACCGTAGTTTTTTGGACACCCGCCGGTAGTTAACTCAACATCATCCGCACCGCAGGTGCGCGTTTCATCATCCACGCTTGAAAAGCGCGGGGCCATTTTTTCCTGAACAGTTGGTGTAGTGTCTAGCAGCCCGTGGTGAAAGTCCCGCGGGTCGGGTTGCGAGCGCCGTGGGCCCGGGTGCAAGGGGCGCCGATCGAGGCGATGCCGGGACATCGTCGAGGAGGCGCTACACGGCAGACGGGCCCACGCCGCCGCAACCCGAAGGGCGCCAGAGGTTTGCGGCCGCTGGACCGCGTTACTCGTCATCGCCGATGTCCAGGCATCGACTCCTCCTCGTGCCTTGCCAGCGACCGCAGATCCCTGGCGCGCGACTCCACGCGACTTTCACCACGGGCTGCTAGGGGCCAAAGGTGGAAAGGACCTCGACCCTTTGACCGAGAATCGAGGTCCGGTTGTGGCAACCCCGTTACAAGTGGAGAACCACCACAGACTTCACTGTAGCCTGTCATGATCCTGGGCTGTTGTCCAGTTCCGCCGGGACTGGACTATGGCCGATCCGCTGGTTGTTTTCCGCCTCCGCTCGTGCCGCGCTGCAGGCTGCGGTGCACTGTTTTGGATCTGTCGCCGTTGCGGCCGAGGCCATCGCTATTGCAGTGTGCGCTGTCGGCAACAAGCGCGCCGCCAGCAGTGCCGGGAAGCCAATCGGCGGCATCAACAGTCCCCCGGGGGGCGACTGGATCATCGAGACCGTCAGCGCGCGTATCGGCGGCGGCCGGAGCGCGTGACGGATCAAGGTAGACGCGAGGATCGCATCCTTCGTCAGCATGGCTGCCGTAGCCTCCCTCCAGTTCTCCCTGCCGGGAAAGGAGGGGGAGCCTCGAAAGGAGCGCCATGTCCCATCCCATGGGGAGCGTCCCCGCCGTTTTCGGGTTCGCTGTGTCGTGTGTGGTCGGTCCGGCCACTGGATCCATCTGTTTCGGGAAGGAGGGTGAAGCATGATCGATCGAGAACTGCTCGCCCGAATCCGCCATCTTTTCCATGCCGAACATTGGAAGATCGGGACCATTGCTGATCACTTGGGGCTTCACTGGGAGACCGTGCGCCAGGCTCTCCAGACCGATCGCTTCAATCGCCAGAAGATGGAACGGCCCCGTCTGACCGATCCCTACCTTCCCTTTATCCGAGAGACCCTGGAGCGCTACCCTCGGCTTCGTGTCACGCGTCTGTTCGAGATGCTGCGCGCCCGGGGCTACACGGGCTCGGTCGTGCAGTTGCGGCGCGTGGTGGCCACGCTGCGCCCCACCCCTCGGGAGGCCTTCCTGCGTCTGCGGACCTTCCCGGGGGAGGCGGGTCAAGCCGACTGGGCGCACTTCGGTAAAGTCCGGGTGGGCCGTGCCGAGCGCATCCTGTCCTGCTTTGTGTTCACCCCCTCCTATTCGCGGGCGCTGTTTCTGGAGTTTTGTTTTGACCAGCAAATGGAAAACTTCCTGCGCGCTCACATCCACGCCTTCGAAGACATCGGTTGTCCACGCACCATCCTGTACGACAACACCAAAAGCGTCGTGTTGGAACGTCGGGGCGAGGCTGTTCACTTTCATCCGCGCCTGTTGGAGCTGGCCGCCCATTATCACTTTGCGCCACGCCCCTGCCACCCCTACCGGGCTTCCGAGAAAGGGCGCGTCGAAAGAGCCATCTCCTATGTGCGCCATTCCTTCTTCGCCGCCCGTCCCTTTAGCACGCTCTCAGACTTCAACCGTCAAGCGCTCCTCTGGCGCGACCAGGTAGCGCATCGTCGGCCCTGGCCCGGCGGCGATGGGCGCACCGTCGAGGAAGTGTGGGAGGAAGAAAAAGCCTTCCTTCTTCCCTTGCCGGCTCATCGCCTGGAAACCGATCTGGTTCTGCCGGTCCGCTCCCGCAAAACCATCTACATCCGTTTTGATTTAAACGACTATTCGATCCCGCCTTCGGCCGTGGGCCGGCCCCTGACACTGGTGGCCTCCGAGCAGACGGTGCGCATTTTGGACGGAAGCACCGAGATCGCCCGCCATCTCCGCTCCTATGACCGCCACGACGTCCGCACCGATCCGGCTCACCAGGAAGCGCTGCTGGCGGAAAAACGCCAGGCGCTGGGGGCCACCCCCGGTGGCCGACTGCTGGCCGCCGTTCCGGAAACGGAAACCTTGCTGGACGAGGCCTTTCAGCGCGGAGAGCCCACCGGCCGCCAGACGGCCAAGCTGGTGGAACTCTTGGATCTCTATGGGGCCGAAGAGCTGCAGGCGGCGGTGCGTGAAGCCCTGCAACGGGGCACCCCGCGCGCCGCCTCGGTGGCCTTTCTGCTGGGCCGGCGCCAGCGCGCTCAGGGGCGAAAGGCGCCTCTACCCATTGAGTTGCGCCAGCGTCCCGAACTGGAGGACCTCTATGTCCAATCCCATAACCCGGAGACCTATGACGAACTGGCTTCCGATGACGACGAATCCTGATCTGATGCAGCTTTTGCACAAGACCGGTCTGGTGACGCTCGCCGCTGAGCTGGAGGATTTTCTGGCCCGCGCCACCAAGGGGCGCTGGTCCCCCCGTCAGATCTTGGAGGAACTGGCTCGTCGGGAGCATGAGGAGCGAGCCCAACGCAGTCTCAAGCGGCGTCTGCGCCTGGCCAAGATCGGCCGCTTCAGGCCGATGGATGACTTTGACTGGAACTGGCCGACCCGGATCGACCGGGAAGTCATTGAGCGCGCCTTTACCCTGGAACTTTATCCAGGAAGGCCGCAACCTCGTCTTACTGGGTACCAACGGCCTGGGAAAAACCATGATCATCAAGAATCTGGCTTACCAGTCCGTCCTGGCCGGCTACTCTGTGCTCTTTCGAACCGCCTCGGAGATTCTCGACGACCTGCAATCGGAGGCGCCGGAACTGCAGCGCCGCAAGCTGAAAAAATACGCGCGCGCGCAGGTGCTCTACCTCGATGAAGTCGGCTGTCTCACCTACGACAGTGAGGCCGCCGACCTGCTCCATGAAATCGTCAACCGGCGCTATGAGTGCCGGTCGCTCGTGCTGACCTCCAACAAAGCCTTTAAGGAGTGGAATAGCGTCTTTCCCCAATCCGGCTGCTTGATTGCGCTTCTGGACCGTCTCACCCACCATGCTGACGTCACTGTGATGGAGGGGCAAAGCTACCGCGTGCGGGAAAGCGAGCAGGAAGCGGCCGCCCGTCGCAAGAAAACAAGATGAGCACTCCCGTCCAGCGTCGCGCTCATATCCAGACCCTCCTGGCGGATTATCTCGAACTTCCCCATACGCCCACTCGAGCACGCCCGCCGGATCGGCGACTCGCCGCTCACTTCTATGACCGCGCTATCCCTCTGGCCACCGTCCAGGATGCCTTCCTGGTGGCGACCAGCCGCCGTCTTTTCCGAGACCCAGCGCTTCCTCGACTTTCTCCCATTCGCTCCCTTTACTACTTCCTCCCCATTGTCGAAGAGTTGCTTCAGTATCCGCTCCCCCACGGTTACGCTCAGTATCTCGAACGCAGACCACGCGCCCATCACAAGCCCAAGGAGGGGCACCCCATGGAAAAACCCGTTGATCGAGGTTCGCCACCCGGCGTGTGTTCAGAAAAGTTCAGATCCTCGTGATCGCTAACACAGGACTGGCTGAGCTGTCCATATCCAGAATGATGCGTCGATGAGTTGTTTTCTCCAGCGCTCTTTCTACCCATCGGCCATTAACTTCCGAAAGGGCTTTGAGGTTCCCCTGGACGGACAGCATCTCGGTCTCAAATCGACCCATGGTGTTGGCGCTGGCGGCCTTCTTCTTGTCCATCTTCTTCCCGGTGATCCTCCGCATAGTCGGATCCACCGATAGACGATGGGCATCGTTGACATCTTCATAGCCAGCCAGTCGACTCGTATACCGATTGGCGCAGCAACGACGCCAGGTCGTGCTGGATGTTACGCCCTGTCCGCGAATCGCGAAAAACGGAGGGAACACTATCGAATAACACCAACGCTTCGTCCAAATCACGATAGGCGAGAAGCCCAGCATCCGAGGTGACCTTAGCCCCATGAAATTCAAGCCTCAAACTGCCATCAAAACCGGCCTTCAAACCTTCACCCTTTGGGTCAGCCATTTCTTGCTCCCTTTATGCTCTATATCTACTTTAATTATAGTAGTTTACATCGATTAAGGCAAACAATTTTGGTGTCCTATATGGTGAATGGGGGATAATAAGAGTTCGCTTGGCTTGACAAGCTCGAACCGTCGAGTTAAGATTCGACGCTCGCTGTTTGATATTCAAGTGAGTTGAAAAATGATGCTTGGGCGTCATTTTTTTATTTCGAAGGGTGTTGGTTTAACTCCAGAGGACGAATCGCAATCCATCTTGTTCGATCCCTCGTAGGGCTGCCTGCTGCAGTCTGTTGAGACGCTGACGGCGGCACTCTCGTCGTCGCCTTCACGTCGGACATTTTGGTAACCCATGCAGCAGAGACCCCTTCAAACGGTATCGGAATCTCTGCCAAGTTGAATCAGAAGTCATCTTTAGTTTTTGGGGGAGCAGGTGCCTACATTTAGCCAGTTAGTGCGCAAGGGTCGCAAGAAGCTCAGGGCGAAAACGAAGAGCCCTGCTCTACAGGCGTGTCCTCAAAAGAGGGGTGTATGCATTCGAGTATATACTCAGACACCCAAGAAGCCGAACTCGGCACTGAGAAAAGTGGCGAGAGTGCGCCTGACCAATGGGATCGAAGTAACGACGTACATTCCCGGGATCGGCCATAACCTCCAGGAGCACTCGATCGTGCTCATTCGCGGAGGTCGCGTCAAGGATCTTCCCGGAGTCCGTTACCACGTAGTTCGCGGCACTCTGGATGCGGTCGGTGTAGAAGACCGTCACAGCGGTCGCTCCAAGTACGGAGTCAAGAGGCCCGGAAGTGGGCCCGCATCTTGAGGAAGGCAGCATTTTGGTTTTCAGGAATTGAGTAGATGCCTAGGCGAAGAGAGATTTCAAAGCGAGAGGTTCTACCCGACTCAACGTACAACAGTGAGCTGGTAAGCCGGTTCATCAACAAGATTATGCAGCGGGGGAAGAAGAGCATAGCCGAGCGTGCTTTCTATCAGGCACTTGACCTCGTCAAGCAGCGAACGGGAGAGGATCCTATGAAAGTGTTCAAGAAGGCGCTCGATAACGTGAAACCGATGCTGGAAACGAAGGCCCGTCGTGTGGGGGGATCGACCTACCAGGTTCCTGTGGAAGTCAATCAGAGTCGGCGAACGTCACTGGGAGTCCGCTGGATTGTCACTTCTGTCAAGAATCGAAGTGAAAGAACCACGGCCGAGAGATTGGCCAATGAACTTTTGGATGCTTCCAACAACCGAGGCGCGGCCGTAAAGAAAAAAGAAGACGTCCACCGTATGGCGGATGCCAATAGAGCCTTTGCACATTTTCGGTGGTGAACCCTTTCCGATTCGAGGCGACGCCCGAGAGCCTTAAGAACTGCGAACCAAAGAGCCAGGTGATTGAGAAATGCCCAGGAAAGTGCCCCTCGAGAACACGAGAAATATCGGGATTATGGCGCACATCGATGCCGGGAAGACGACCAGCACCGAGCGCATCCTGTACTACACCGGAATCACCTACAAGATTGGTGAAGTCGATGAGGGGACCGCAACGATGGACTGGATGGTTCAGGAGCAGGAACGAGGAATCACTATTACCTCGGCAGCCACAACCTGTTTCTGGGGAGAGGTGCGGATCAACATCATCGATACACCCGGGCATGTGGATTTTACCGCCGAAGTGGAACGGTCGCTCCGCGTTCTGGATGGTGCGGTAGCAATCTTCGATGGAGTAGCAGGGGTAGAACCTCAGTCCGAGACTGTATGGCGACAAGCAGACAAGTACATGGTTCCGCGCATCGCCTTTGTCAACAAGATGGATCGCGCCGGAGCCGATTTCTTCGCGGCGGTCGAGTCGATAAGAAAAAAGCTTGAGGCGAAACCGGTTCCCATTCAAATCCCACTGGGAGAAGAAGGATTTGAAGGGGTGGTTGATCTGATCACGATGAAGGCCCTCGTTTATCAGGCTGAGACTCTGGGAGCTCAATTCGAAGAAGTGAACATTCCTGCCGAATACCAGTCCCAGGCCAGTGAATGGCGAGAGAAGATGATTGAGATGGTCGTGGAGACAGATGATCAGCTGATGGAAAAGTATTTGCAGGGCAGTGAACTCAGTCCCCAAGACCTGCGCAGCAGCTTGCGCAGGAGTACTTGTTCCCTACAGCTGACCCCCTGCCTCTGCGGTGCGGCCTTCAAGAACAAGGGGATACAGCCCCTTCTGGATGCCATTGTGAATTACCTGCCCTCCCCCTTGGATATCCCTCCGGTGGAAGGGACCGATCCCAGAACCCAGACCAGAGTCACTCGTAGTGCTGAGGACAAAGAGCCTTTCGCGGCACTTATTTTCAAGATTATGACTGACCCGTTTGTGGGTCACTTGGCTTTCCTGCGGGTTTACTCGGGCTCCTTGGAGTCTGGTTCTACCGTCTTCAACTCAGTCAAGGGACGGGGAGAACGAATCGGACGGTTACTGAAGATGCATGCCAATAAGCGCGAAGAAATTACCGAGGTTTTCGCTGGAGATATTGCGGCAGCAGTGGGGTTTCGTGATGTCTCCACGGGAGAGACCATCTGCGACAAAGCACATCCCGTTATTCTTGAGGCTATGGATTTTCCTGCCCCGGTCATCTCCGTCGCCATCGAGCCCAAGACAAAGGCGGATCAGGAAAAACTGGGGCTCTCTTTGAGTAAGCTAATGAAGGAAGATCCCACCTTCAAAGTACATTCGGACCCTGATACGGCACAGACCATCATCTCAGGAATGGGTGAGCTCCATCTGGAGATTATCGTCGACCGCTTGTTCCGAGAATTTAACGTCCGTGCCAGTGTGGGTACGCCTCAGGTTGCCTACAGGGAGACGATCACCAGAGCCGCGGAGGGCGAGGGTCGGTATGTCCGCCAGACCGGTGGCCGGGGCCAGTATGGCCACGCCAAGGTGAAGATCGAGCCGCTCGAAGCCGGTAGCGGTTTTGTATTTGAGGACGAGATCGTCAGAGGAGCGATTCCGCGGGAGTTTATTGGCTCCGTGGAGCAGGGTATTCGAGAAGCTATGGAAAGCGGCACCGTGGCCGGCTACGAAATGGAGGATGTCCGGGCCACCCTTTACGATGGTTCCTATCATGAGGTGGACTCCTCGGAGATTGCTTTTAAGATCGCGGGCTCCGTAGCCTTCAAGAACGCCGCTGCGAAGGCCCAGCCAGTCCTGCTCGAGCCGATCATGAGAGTCGAAGTAGTAGTGCCGGAGGAATATATGGGCGAAGTGATTGGGGATCTGAACGGTCGCCGAGGGCGGATTGGTCAGCTGGAACCACGCGGTGGGAGCCAGGTCATTACGGCTCGTGTTCCACTTGTGCACATGTTTGGTTATGCCACTGCTTTGCGTTCTCTCAGCCAGGGCCGTGCCACCTACAGCATGCATTTCGCCTCTTATAAGAGCGTTCCGGAGGCGATCGCTGAAGAGATCATCACTAAGGTCAGGGGGAGATTGGTGGGTCGTTGAGGACAGCTTGTTGCTGGTCCGGATGATGCGTAAGGTGTCGCAGCGAAGACACTCGTGTCAAGACACTCGTGTCAAGCGGCGAAAGCCAATTTATGCATAGTCCGGAGAAGGTCGTTGTAGAAAAAATGGGGGATTGAGATATGGCGAAGGCAAGATTCGAACGGACGAAGCCGCACGTAAACGTGGGGACAATCGGGCACGTGGATCACGGGAAAACGACACTGACGTCGGCGATCACGCAGGTATTGGCGAAGGAGAATGAGGGGGTGGAGGTACGGACGTTTGATTCGATAGACAATGCGCCGGAGGAGAAGGAGCGAGGGATCACGATCGCGACGGCACACGTGGAGTATGAGACGGGAGAGCGGCATTATGCGCATATAGACTGTCCAGGGCATGCGGATTACGTAAAGAATATGGTAACGGGAGCGGCGCAGATGGATGGAGCGATCCTGGTGGTATCGGCGGCGGATGGACCGATGCCGCAGACGCGGGAGCACATATTGTTAGCGCGGCAGGTAGGGGTACCGTATATCGTGGTATTTTTAAACAAGGTGGATATGGTGGACGATGCGGAGTTATTGGATTTGGTAGAGTTGGAGATGAGGGAGCTGTTGACGAACTATGGATTTGAGGGGGAGAAGATACCGGTGGTGAAGGGGAGCGCGCTGAAGGCGATGGAGGGGGAAGGAGAGGCGGAGGAGCAGATACGGGAGTTGATGAAGGTGGTGGACGAGTCGATACCGGTACCGGAGCGAGAAATCGACAAGGCGTTTTTGATGCCGATCGAGGACATATTTTCGATCAGTGGACGAGGGACGGTGGTAACGGGACGAGTGGAGCGAGGGAAGGTGAAGGTAGGGGAAGAGATGGAGATCGTGGGGATACGGGAGACGATGAAGCGGGTGGTGACGGGAGTGGAGATGTTCAAGAAGTTGTTGGATGAGGGGCAGGCAGGAGACAACGTAGGGTTGCTGTTGAGAGGGACGGACAAGGATGACGTAGAGAGAGGGCAGGTGGTGGCGGCGCCGGGGTCGATCACGCCGCACTCGGAGTTTGGAGCGGAAGTGTATATCTTGACGAAGGAAGAAGGTGGACGGCACACGCCGTTTTTCACGGGGTATCGGCCCCAGTTTTACTTTCGGACGACGGACGTGACGGGTGTAGCGAAGCTAAGTGAAGGGACGGAGATGGTGATGCCGGGAGATAACGTCTCGGTTTCGGTGGAGCTGATCACGCCGATCGCGATGGAGAAAGGGTTACGGTTTGCGATTCGAGAAGGAGGCCACACGGTGGGTGCCGGAACCATTACGGAGATTACGAAGTAGACGAACCCGGAACTTGAAACAGGAAAACAGACAATGATTAACGAGAAGATTCGAATTCGACTCAAGGCATATGATCACCGGATTCTGGATCAGTCGACGGCTGAAATCGTGGAGATTGCGAAACGGACTGGAGCCCGGGTCTCGGGGCCCATTCCATTACCCACCAAAATCAATCGGTATACGGTTTTGCGCTCACCCCATGTCGATAAGAAGTCGCGTGAGCAATTTGAGATGCGGACGCATAAGCGGGTGGTGGATATCCTCGAACCCACTCCCCAGACCGTTGACTCCTTGATGAAGCTCGACTTGCCGGCGGCCATTGATGTTGAGATCAAGGCCTTCGGAACAGAAAGAGAATGATCGATGATTGCCGGATTGATCGGAAAGAAACTGGGCATGACCCAGGTTTTTGATGAAGATGGAAACTCGATCCCTGTCACCGTGATTCAGGCAGGTCCCTGCGTGATTGTGCAAAAGAAGACCCAGGAGAAGGACGGCTATGGCTGCGTACAGTTGGGTCTCGTGGAAGCCAAGAAAGCCCCCAGAGTGAACAAAGCTCTGGAAGGGCACTTCAATCGGGCCGGTGTTCCTCCGACCCGCGTTTTAAAGGAGTTTGAGTGTGAGGAGAGTGAGGAAGAAAAGATAAAGGTAGGAGATCAAGTGCTGGTTCAGGACGTTTTTCAGCAAGATGACTTGGTAAACGTAGTCGGCCGTACCATCGGACGTGGTTTTCAGGGAGTCATGAAGCGTCATGGGTTTCGAGGTGGGGCTGCCACTCATGGTTCCATGTTTCACCGAGCACCGGGATCGATCGGAGCGAGTTCGTTCCCTAGTCGCGTTCTCCCCGGGATGCGTGGAGCGGGTAGGATGGGTAATCAAAGGGTAAAGGTGCGCGGCCTTAAAGTCATTGAAGTGGACACGGAAAACAGCCTGGTGCTGTTGAAGGGCTCAGTTCCCGGTAGCCGAGGGAGCTATGTTTATGTGAGCCGTTCGAAGAAGACGAAGCCGTAGCTTTTCTGAAATCGCATGGCTGAAGTAAAGATTAGAAATCTGGAAAACAAAGTGGTGGATCGACTGCGTCTCTCCGGTGAAGTGTTCGGGTACGAGGCCAGCGAAACGCTTGTCTGGGAGGCGGTCAACGCCTACCGTGCCTCTCAACGCAAAGGTACCCATGCTGCCAAAACGCGCGGGAAGGTCAGTGGGAGCGGTAGGAAATTGTGGAGACAGAAGGGTACCGGTCGCGCCCGGATCGGCAGTATCCGTAGTCCGCTCTGGAGGAAGGGCGGGACAATATTTGGACCACAACCCCGGGACTATACACAGTCTTTTCCAAGAAAAAAGCGCCGAGGGGCGATGAAGTTGGTCCTCACGGACAAATTGAAAAATCAGAGATTGGTGGTCGTGGAAGCCTTCCCCCTCGAGAGCCATAAGACCAAAGAGTTCTTGCAGGTGCTGAAAAACCTGAAGCTGAATAGAAAAGTTCTCGTGGTCGACAGCCGCGACAATCGTAACCTTTATCTGAGTTGTCGCAATTTGCCTGAAGTGAAGATGGTTCCTGCGGAGGGTGTGAACGTCTTTGATCTGCTCAACTGTGAACATCTTCTGATCAGCAGAGGTGCACTTGTGGAACTTGAGGCTCGATTGGGAAAATGAGCGTCGATATTTACGAAATCTTGCGCTACCCATACATTACGGAGAAGAGCACGAGAAAAAAGGAAGAAAGCGAAGGTAGGGTGCTGACTTTTCAGGTTCGAAAAAATGCCACCCGTCAGCGGATCAAAGAAGCGGTGGAGAAGATCTTCGACGTCAAGGTGGAAAAGGTCCGTACAGCCAACTTCCAGGGCAAGATCAGAAGGCAGGGACGATTTCGGGGCCCTCGGCCCGACTGGAAGAAAGCTTATGTAACTCTCCGTCCTGAGCAGAAACCGGTCGAGTTTTTTGAGAATGTTTAACGACGAATCGGGACCCAAAGTCCAGTGACCAGTGACCGCGAAATTCGCGAATAAATGAGATGGCGATCAGAAAGTATAAACCCACTTCCGCCGGGATCCGCTTTCAGACGATTCAGACGCGAGATGAAGTTGCCGACGTCAAGCCGCTCAAACGCCTCACCGTCGGTAAGCGCCGAATCAGCGGTCGCAGCAGTCTGGGCCGGATTTCGGTGCGGCGTCGTGGAGGGGGCCACAAACGTAAATACCGGATCATCGATTTTCGGCGAGAGAAGGATGGCATTCCGGCCAAAGTTGCGACAATCGAGTACGATCCCAACCGAAGCGCCCGCATTGCCCGGCTTCACTATTTGGATGGCGAGAAACGGTACATTCTGGCCCCGATGGGGCTCAAGCCGGGAGATCGGGTCGTTTCCGGCGCAGAAGCGGATATTTTGCCCGGCAATAGTATGCAGCTCATCAATATCCCCCTGGGTACGGTTATCCACAACGTTGAGCTCAGCCTGGGGAGGGGAGGACAACTGGCAAGAAGCGCCGGATCTTCTGCTCAGTTGGTTGCCAAAGAAGGGGATTATGCACAGATCAAGCTTCCTTCCGGAGAGATGCGTAAGGTCCACATCTTGTGCCGGGCCACCGTGGGCCAGGTGGGCAACCTGGATCATGAAAATGTATCCTTGGGAAAGGCAGGGCGCGCCCGCTGGCTGGGACGCCGTCCCAAGGTACGGGGGGTCGCCATGAACCCAGTGGACCACCCCATGGGTGGCGGTGAAGGTAAGGCTTCGGGGGGACGACATCCCAGCTCACCATGGGGCTGGAAAACGAAGGGCCGCAAGACCCGAAACAATAAGCGGACAGAGAAGTTTATTGTGAGAAGAAGAGGGAAGAGCTGACCAGCTAACCGGCTGACCACCTGGCCCTTAACTGGTCATCCGGTCAGCTGTAAGAGAGTAGCAACATGGTACGGAGTGATTAAAATGCCTCGATCAGTGAAAAAAGGACCTTTTATTGATGACCACCTCCTGAAGAGAATCGATCGACTGAACAGAAGCGGAGAGAAGATGGTGATCAAGACCTGGTCCCGCAGGTCCACGATTATTCCGGAAATGGTGGGACATACGGTGGCTGTACACAACGGAAAGAAGTTCATCCCCATCTATCTCACCGAGAATATGGTCGGACACAAACTTGGGGAGTTTGCCCCAACCCGTACCTTTCGGGGACACAGCACCAGGACGGAGAAAGCGACGGCGGTTGCGCCGTCCAGGTGAAATCTCTGCTTTTCCCGGCTGTGACAGGAGCAGTGGCAGAAATGGAAGCGAAAGCGATCGCAAAGTACATCAAGGGATCACCTCAGAAAGCCCGTTTGGTGATTGACCTGATCCGGGGTAAACGTGTGGAGTATGCCCTCAATGTTCTGCAGTTTTCTCGAAAGCGGGCTGCGAAACCGATTGAGAAAGTGCTGCGATCGGCGATTGCCAACGCTGAACAAAAGTCAGCCGCCGTGAGCCTGGAGGATCTTTTCGTGAAGGAAGCCTTCATCGATCTGGGTCCAACAAAATCGAGGAGCAGGATCCGGCCCGCACCCATGGGGCGGGCTCACCGGCAGATGAGACGGCAGAGTCATATTACCATCCGTGTCTCGGATGGAGAGAAAGAGGAGGCTTAAATTGGGGCAGAAAGTACATCCTTACGGTTTTCGTGTTGGTTTTAACCGAACCTGGAAATCCCACTGGTTCGCCAAGAAGGACTATGGCAGGCTCTTGCACGAAGACCTGGAGATCAAGAGGAGCCTCAAAAGGAGATTCTCTCACGCCGGCATTTCCCGGATTGAGATTGAGCGAGCGGCCAATAAATTGACGGTGGTGGTTCATACTTCGCGTCCCGGTATCATCATCGGCCGAAAAGGAAGCGAAATTGACAAGCTGAAAAGTGACCTCCAAACTGCCACCGGAAGAGAGGTTTTTATCAACATTCAGGAAGTGCGTAAACCCGAACTGGATGCCCAGCTGGTCGCTGAGTCGATTGCTCAGCAGCTGGTCAAACGGGTCGCCTTCCGTCGCGCAATGCGCCGGGCCGTGGATACCAGCTTGAGATTTGGTGCCCAGGGAATCAGAGTGCGCTGCGCGGGGAGACTCAACGGGGCCGAAATCGCTCGCTCTGAATGGTATCTGCACGGTCGTTTGCCTTTGCATACACTGCGGGCCGACATCGATTACGGATTGGCTGAGGCTTTTACGACCTATGGCACCATCGGTGTGAAGGTTTGGATTTACAAGGGCGAGCTCTTTGAGCCCGAGACTCAGAAGGAAGTTAGGTAAGACTGGAGCAGCTTCATGTTGATGCCGAAGAAAGTCAAATTTCGCAGGCAGCAGAAAGGCCGATTGCGCGGGAAGGCCTTGCGTGGCAATAGCGTGGCCTTTGGCGAGTTCGGATTGAAGGCGCTTGAGCCGGGCTGGGTGACTGATCGCCAGATCGAGGCAGCCCGTATTGCCATGACTCGTTATGTCAAGCGTGGCGGTAAGATCTGGATCCGGATCTTCCCGGACAAGCCGATCACCAAGAAGCCGGCCGAGACTCGTATGGGAAAGGGTAAAGGGTCCCCGGATAGTTGGGTTGCTGTTGTCCGACCCGGAAGGATTCTCTATGAGATGGAGGGTTTGCCCGCACCTGTGGCCAGGGAGGCAATGAGACTTGCCGGGTATAAACTGTCCATCCGAACGAAATTTGTGACGCGTGTCGTCTGATGGCCAAGATCTCAAAGACTAGGGAATTGTCGCTCGAGGAGCTGGAACGAGAGATAGAGAACCTGTCCGATCAGCTCTTTCGGCTCCGATTTCAGAAGGCGACGGGACAGCTGGAAAACGCCCTTAAGATCCGACATGTCCGCAAGGACCTGGCACGCGTGAAGACCGTTTTGACCCAGAGACGGAGAGAGCCGAGCCAGTGACCACTGCTCCTTCCACTTCATCACTTCCATGATGGTGGAAGTAGAGGTGGAAGTAGAGGTGGAGGAGAACTCAGTGCAGCAAGAGCAGAAAAGAAAACAGAGAAGTGTGAAGGTAGGTCGTGTGAAGTCAAGCGCCATGCAGAAGTCTGTGGTGGTCTCCGTGGACCGATTGGTTCGGCATCGCTTCTATGGCAAGACGATCAGACGCACCAGTAACTTCATGGCCCACGACGAAAACAATGAGTGCAATGTCGGCGACAAGGTCATGATTGAGGAAACTCGCCCCCTCAGCAAGCGGAAGCGCTGGATCGTTCGCGAAGTTTTGGAGAAGGCAAAAGGATAGCGGGCAGACATGATTCAAATGCGGAGCGTTTTGAGGGTGGCGGATAACTCCGGCGCTCGAAGAATTGCTTGTATTCTACCGATTGGAGGAGGTACGGGACGAGGAGCTGGATTGGGAGATATGATCACCGCTTCCGTCAGGGAAGCTGCGCCAGCTAGTGCGGTTAAGAAGGGAGAAGTGGTCAAGGCCGTCATCGTTCGGATGCGTAAAGAAACGAGGCGCCGCGATGGGTCCTATATTCGGTTCGACGAAAATGCGGCGGTTCTGATCAACAACCAGAAGGAGCCGATTGGGACCCGAGTGTTCGGGCCGGTGGCCCGCGAGTTGAGGGAGAAACAGTTCATGAAAATCGTTTCGTTGGCGCCGGAGGTGATCTGAGAACAAAGGTCCTGGATTCGAGTGTCTTTGCTACGCATAGTCTGGGCTAGCGAAGCGAGTGAAATCATGTTACACGTTAAAAAAGACGATCAGGTTCTTGTCACGGCAGGCAAAGACCGGGGAAAAACGGGGAAGGTACTTCGGGTCTTTCCCCAGCGGAACCGCGTTGTTGTAGAAAATATCAATTTCATTCACAGGCATACCCGAGCCAACCCCCAGCGCAACGTTAAAGGGGGAGTGGTAGAACGTGAGGCATCCATCCACCTCTCCAATCTGCAGGTGATTTGTGGCGAATGCAACAGGCCGACTCGAGTGGGCTACGCGCAGCTCTCGGATGAAAAGAGAGTCCGCATCTGCAGGAAATGCGGAGGCACAATCGATAAGTAGAATGGCGAGGTTGAAAGAGCGATACCAGAAGGAAGTGATTGCTGCCATGACGAAGCAGTTTCAGTACAAGAATGTCATGGCGGTTCCCAGGATCGAGAAGGTTATGATCAACATCGGCGTAGGGGAGGCAATTCAGAATGCAAAGCTACTGGAAGTGGCTGCGGAAGAACTCGCTGCCATTGGAGGCCAAAAAGCAGTAGTCAGACGAGCTAGGAAAGCAATCGCTGCGTTCAAACTGCGCAAAGGGATGCCCATCGGAGTCATGGTCACGATCCGGGGCAACCGGATGTTCGAGTTCCTTGATCGCCTTTTCAATATTGCCTTACCCCGAGTACGGGACTTTAGAGGAGTTTCCGCACAATCTTTCGATGGGCGCGGAAATTACACTCTTGGATTGAAAGACCAGTTGATTTTTACGGAAGTTGATATTGGCAAGACGGAGCGAATCCACGGAATGAACGTCACGATTGTGACGACTGCGAAGACCGATGAAGAAGGGCATTTTCTGCTGGCTCAGCTGGGGATGCCTTTCCCCAGACAGGAGGGACGCTCCGGGCTGGAACAGATCTCTGCCTAGAAATAGTTGTATGGCAAAAAAATCGCTCATCGTGAAGCAGAAACGAGATCCGAAGTTCTCGTCCCGAAAATATAGCCGCTGCAGGCGTTGCGGAAGACCGCGCGGCTATCTTCGCAGGTTCGAGCTGTGCAGGATCTGCTTCCGTGAATTGGCCTTGCAGGGGGAAATCCCCGGAGTGATCAAGGCAAGTTGGTGAGGCTACCGCCACTTCCACCTCCACTGCCACTCCCATGGCAGAACAGGGTACGAGTGGAGGTGGTCAGTGGCGGTGGTCAGTAGGAGTAACTGAGATGGTAGTGTCGGACCCCATTGGAGACTTTTTAACGCAGATTCGCAATGCCCAGATGGCCGGACATGATTCGGTCGAAATTCACTATTCCAAGCTGAGGGGAGAAATTGTCAAAATCTTGGAGAAGGAAGGCTATGTTGCAGGGTATAAGCGAAATGAGAAACAGCCTGTTTCGACCTTGACTCTTGTCTTGAAATACGGACCGGAACGGGAACCGGTGATCCGGCATCTGAGTCGGGTGAGCCGGCCCGGCCTGAGGCTTTATGCGGGCAAGAACGAAATCCCACTAGTTCTGGGAGGTTTGGGAATTAACATCCTCTCCACCTCGGAAGGTATCCTGACTGGGAAAAAAGCCAGGGAACTCGGAGTGGGCGGAGAGGTCTTGTGTGAGGTGTACTAGAGCTGACCAGCTGACCAGCTGACCAGCTGACCTGCTCCGGGTCTGCAAAGCAGATACGACAACGCGGTCAGCCGGTTAGCCTGGTCAGCCGGGCTAACGAAATGTCTCGAGTCGGAAAGCGACCCATTGAGCTTCCATCAGGCGTGACGATCGCTGTGGAGGAGGATCGGGTCCTCGTGGAAGGTCCCAAGGGCAAATTGGAAACCCGCTTGCCGAAAGGCATCACGACGGAGGTCGTCGACAGCACCCTGGTCGCACACAGAGAGAATGACCAGGACACCTCGAAAGCTTTGCACGGGCTGACACGATCTCTACTGGCCAACGCGGTCTTGGGCGTCAGCGAGGGTTTTCAGAAGGAATTGGACGTTGTCGGCATTGGATTTAAGGCTGAGATGAAGGGAAAATCCCTGGATCTTTCCCTCGGGTATTCGCATCTTGTGGAATTTCAGGTTCCTGAGGGAATCCACATCAAGGTGGAACGCCAGGCAAGGGCCATTCAGAACTACGTCTTCACGATAGCTGTGAGCGGAATTGACAAGCAGGGGGTCGGACAGGTTGCCGCCGACATTCGATCCTTGCGTCTTCCGGACTCCTATAAGGGGAAGGGAATCCGTTACAAGGGTGAAACTGTGAAGCTAAAAGTCGGGAAGAAGGGCGTATGAAGCCACCAACCAGAGCCGAGCGCCGGGGTAGGGTTCACCGCAGAGTACGCAGGAAGATCCAGGGGAGCTTGCAGCGGCCGCGGTTGTGCGTTTTCCGCAGCCTCAGACACGTCTATGCGGTGCTGGTCGATGACCTCAGTGGGCACACACTGGCAGCCGCTTCGACACTCAAGCTGGAGGACAAGAAGCTCGAAAAAGGTGGAAATGTGGAGGCGGCGCGGAGGGTGGGCAAGGCCATTGCCGAGAAGGTCAAAGCCGGGGGAGTCGAGCAGGTGGTCTTCGATCGAGGTGGGTACGCCTATCATGGACGTATCAAGGCACTGGCCGAAGCGGCCCGAGAGGCAGGATTGAAGTTTTAGTCAATGGTCAATGGTTGTCACTGGTCACTGGTCACTAGTCACTAACTGATGAGGAGTCATGCCAGACATTAAAACGGCGGAAGTGGAACTTACCGACCAGGTCATTGCCATCAATCGGGTGACCAAGGTAGTCAAGGGAGGTAAGAACTTGAGCTTTAGTGCCCTGGTGGTAGTGGGTGACCAGAGGGGATATGTGGGTTATGCCATGGGAAAGGCAAAGGAAGTTCCGGCGGCCATCCGTAAGGGTATTGAAAAAGCTAGGAAATCAATGGTGCGAATTCCTCTGGCTGGTTCCACCATACCTCACGCCGTGGTGGGGCGCTTCGGCTCCGGCCGTGTCGTTCTTAAGCCGGCCAGGGAAGGAACGGGTGTGATCGCCGGAGGTCCGGTGCGAGCCGTGATGGAAACAGCCGGGATCAAAGATATCGTGACCAAGTCATTGGGATCCCCAAATCCCCATAATGTGGTCAAAGCGACCTTTGCTGGGTTTCGGCTGCTGCGTAGTGCCGAGCAGGTGGCTCGGATCCGCGGCCGATCCGTTGAAGAGCTATGAAGGCGAAAAAGAAGATTAGGATTCGGTACGTTCGTAGTGCTATTGGTCGCTCTCAGCATCAAAAGAAGGTGCTTCGAGGCCTTGGGCTGAGGAAGCTGAACCAGGTGGTGGAAAGGGTCGATGGGCCTGAAACTCGGGGAATGGTTGCAAAGATTTCCCATCTCGTGGAGATTCTGGACCAGGAGCAGAAGTGAGTCTGAAGCTGCATGGATTGAGACCCGCCCGAGGAGCCAACCGGAAGCGCAAGCGAGTTGGCAGAGGGCCGGGCTCCGGGTGTGGAAAAACTTCCGGTCGAGGTGAGAAGGGGCAAAAATCTCGCTCCGGATTCTCGCAGCGGACCGGTTTTGAAGGGGGCCAAATGCCCCTTTATCGGCGAGTCCCGAAACGAGGTTTCCGAAACCCCTTTAGGAAGGAATTCGTAATTCTCAACGTGAAAGATCTCAACCGCTTTGAGGAGGGAGTGACGGTTTCTCCTGAACTTCTTGTCGAAAAGGGTTTTGTAAAGAAAATCAGGGATGGACTGCGCATCTTGGGAGAAGGTGAACTCCAGAAGAAGCTGACTGTAAGAGCTCACCACTTCAGCAAGTCTGCCTCTGAAAAGATTCAGAAGGCGGGCGGGACAACAGAGGTGATTTCCTGATGGATTTCACCCCTCTACTCACCAGTGTTCGCAACATCCTAAATATCCCCGACCTGCGTAAGCGGGTCTTTTTCATGCTTGCATTGCTGGCCGTCTACCGTATGGGAAGCTGGATTCCTACGCCGGGAGTTGACAGCGCTGCTTTGCAGGAGTTTTTTCAGCAACAGGAGGGAACGATCTTTGGATTCCTGGACATCTTTTCAGGCGGCAACCTGAGCCGACTTTCCATCTTTGCTCTGGGAATTACGCCCTATATCACCTCCTCCATCATCCTCCAGCTTCTAACCGTCGTCTGGCCCTTCCTGGAGCGTCTGTCCAAGGAAGGAGAGCTGGGACGGAAGAAGATCACCCAGTACACCCGTTACCTGACAGTAGCTTTGAGTCTGTTCCAAAGTTTTGCCACCTCGGTTGCTCTCGAGAAAAGCGGAGGTACTCCGCCTATTGTGCCTGATCCCGGCTGGGGGTTTCGTCTGATGACGATGCTGACGCTCACCACCGGAACCGCTTTCGTGATGTGGCTGGGAGAACAGATTTCAGAGCGCGGCATCGGAAACGGGATTTCGTTGATTATTTTTGCCGGTATCGTGGTGGGGCTGCCCCAGGCCGCCCATTCTCTTTGGAGTGATTGGAATACCGGCGAGCGCCACATCATTACCATCGCGGTTTTGATTCTCATGATGGTCCTCGTGGTAGCAGCCATTGTCTTCGTAGAGCGTGGCCAGAGAAGGATTCCGATTCAGTACGCCAAGAGAGTGGTGGGCCGAAAGATGTACGGGGGACAGTCTACTCACCTTCCTTTGAGAGTAAACTCAGGCGGGGTGATCCCCGTTATTTTTGCGGCTTCCATTGTCGCTTTTCCCTCCACATTGGGACTGGTTTTTCCCGCTACATGGATGGAGTCTGTTGCTGAGCAGCTTCGGCAAGGGTATCCACTCTATAATCTGATCTATATTAGCGGCATCATGTTCTTCTGCTTCTTCTATGTAAGCATTATTTTTAATCCAGATGAGGTTGCCGATAACATTCGTAAGTATGGGGGATTTATTCCGGGAATTCGGCCCGGGAAGCGCACTTCCGAATATATCGACCGAATCCTTAGCCGGCTGACCGCGGCCGGGGCCGTCTACCTCGTTTTGGTGTGCCTGCTGCCCGAGTTCTTGATAACCGGTTTCAAGGTTCAGCCGATTCCTTGGTTTGGCCAGGGGTTGGATAACTTTCTCAATGAGAATAATTTGGCCTTTGTGACCACGGGGTTGGGAGTCACCTTTTATTTCGGAGGGACCTCACTGCTCATCGTGGTCGGAGTGGCCATGGACACCGTACAGCAGATCGAGTCGCAGTTGATCATGCGCCATTACGAAGGATTCTTGAAGAAGGGTCGTATTCGAGGAAGACGAGGATAGGTGGGCTTCGATGAAGATGGTTCTTCTGCTGGGCGCACCTGGCGTGGGCAAAGGGACCCAGGCAAGAGAATTGGCCCAAAAGTGTTCCCTTACTCACCTTTCGACTGGAGACATCCTGCGGGAGGCGGTCAGGGCCGGAACCGAGTTGGGAAAGAAGGTTGGGACCATCATGAAGGCCGGTAGGTTGGTGCCTGATGAGCTGGTCGCAGAGCTTGTTCGAGAACGGGTGAGCGGAGAAAAGCAGGGACGAGATTTTGTTCTCGACGGTTTTCCGAGAACTCTGGCTCAGGCCCGGTTCCTATCAGAGATCGCACCGAATGTTTCGTTTCTGGTAGTTATCCTTAAGGTCCGCGAGTCTCAGCTGCTGAAACGGCTGACGGGAAGGCGCAGCTGCGTGAAGTGTGGTAAGATTTACAATATTTGCTTCTCTCCCCCTCAGCAAGAAGGCTGTTGTGACGTATGCGGATCGGAGCTGGTGCAACGCGAGGATGATCGCGAAGAGGCAGCCAAAGAAAGACTGAGGGTCTACCGCCAGGAAACGGAGTCGCTCATCGATTTCTATAAGGCGCAGAGCAATTATTTCACCGTCGACGGCAACCGGGACGCCGAGGCGGTGTTTCAGGACCTTTGTGGAGTTTTTGAAGAGTCAGCAGTTTGATCGTTTGTAAGAGTGGCGCTGAACTGGCCACTATGAGAGAGGCAAACCTCATCGTAGCCAGGGTGCTCGATCATTTGGGGAGTTTGATCAGGCCGGGAATTACGACGGCGGAACTCGATGTGGTGGCTGAGGAGATGATTCTCAAAGCGGCTGCTCGCCCAGCTTTCAAAGGGTATCGGGGATACCCGGCGACGCTGTGCGCTTCGGTGAACGAACAGATTGTGCACGGGATCCCGAATCGACACCCCCTCCGGGAAGGAGACATTGTCGGGCTTGACGTGGGAGTCTACTATAGAGGGTTTTACGGAGACTCGGCATGGACTTTTTCCGTGGGTACGATCTCCGAAGAGGTGAAACGTCTGCTGGAGGTGACGCGGGAATCCCTATACATCGGGATCGAAAAGGTGCGCGTGGGGAATCGAGTCGAGGATGTTTCTTCCAGCATCCAAGGATACGTGGAAGATCACAGCTTTTCTGTGGTGCGGGAGTTCGTTGGCCATGGCATCGGTAAGTCGCTGCACGAAGAGCCGCAGGTCCCGAACTATGGAAAGCCGGGTCGTGGACCCCGGCTGATGGCGGGGATGGTGCTGGCCATCGAACCCATGGTCAACAGCAAGGGTCATGAGGTCAAGATGCTGGATGACAAGTGGACTATGGTTACTGCCGACGGAGGCTATAGCGCTCACTTTGAGCACTCGGTGGCAGTGACCCAAAATGGTCCCTGGATTCTGAGTAGCCTGGATGATGCATAAGGAGAAACCGCGGATTACACGGATTAGAACGGATTGACACGGATCAAGATCCTCGAACATCCGTAACGATCCAAGTGATCTGTGGCCTGTCAGAGATCATGAAGGTACGAGCCGCAGTGAAAAAAATGTGCAGTAAATGTAGGATCATTCGGCGTAAAGGTGTGGTGCGGGTGATCTGCCCCAACCCAAAGCACATGCAACGGCAGGGCTGAAGAAACATGCGTGTAGCGGGCGTGAACATTCCAGACGGCAAACCGGCCCAGGTGAGTCTGACCTACATCTATGGTATTGGGAGATCTCGCTCCGGCCGCATCCTGAAGCAGGCAGGAGTCGATTTTTATAAGAAAATAAAGGATCTAAGCGAAGAAGAAGCGACTCGCATCCGCGCCATTATTCAGGATGAAGGCCGGGTCGAAGGAGATCTTCGCAAAGAAGTCCAATTGTCCGTCAAACGTCTGATGGATATTGGCTGTTACCGGGGATTGAGGCACCGAAGGGGTCTCCCCGTGCGTGGCCAGCGAACCCATACCAATGCTCGGACCCGAAAGGGTCCGCGCAAGGGAGGGATCCGGAAGAAGAAATAGTTTGGAAGGAGATCAATGGCAAAGACGGCAAAGAAGCCCACCAGGAAGAAGGGCGGTAAGAAGAAAGAAAAGAGGATCGTTGCGCACGGTGTCGCTCACATCCACGCAACCTTCAACAACACGGTAATCAGCATCAGCGACCTGGAGGGGAATGTTCTTACCGCTTCGAGTGGCGGCGCTCGAGGTTTCAAGGGAAGTCGCAAAGGCACACCTTTCGCCGCCTCCCAGGCGGGACAGGCGGCGGCGGCGACAGCTCGAGGCCAGTACGGGATGAAGTACTGTGATGTGCGCGTCAACGGTCCAGGCTCGGGTCGGGAATCGGCCGTACGGTCTCTCCAGGCGGCAGGCCTGGAGGTCCGCTCCATCAAAGATGTGACTCCGATTCCCCATAATGGGTGCCGTGCTCCCAAACGCCGTCGAGTATAAGAGAATACTTCCAGTGTGACCCGCAGCTGCAGCAGCCATCGCACGGCAGTGGTGAGTGGCGGTGGGAGTGATCAGGAGAGACAATTTGGCACGCTATACAGGTCCAGTATGTCGGCTCTGCCGACGCGAAGGGATGAAGCTATTTCTGAAGGGGCAGCGATGTTTTACGGAGCGCTGCGCCATCGAAAAGAGGAACTTCGTGCCTGGCGAGCATGGAAGATACATGCGGAGTAAGACCAGCGGCTACGGTCTGCAGCTCCGAGAGAAACAGAAGGTCCGGCGAACCTATGGGATTATGGAGAGCCAGTTTCGGCGCTACTTCAGCCGGGCAGCTCGCATGAAGGGCATCACCGGGGAACTGCTGCTTCAGTTTCTGGAGCGCCGCCTGGATAACATCGTTTATCAGTTGGGATTTGCTAGCTCGAGAAGGCAGGCTCGGCAGTTGGTGCGCCATGGGCATGTCCTGGTCAATGAACGAAAAGTCAATATTCCTTCCTACCTGGTGAGTAAGGGGGATGAGATTTCCATACGCCAGAAAAGTCAAGATAACGTTTTGATCCAGGGATCTCTTGAGGAATCCGTCGGCCGCGATGTACCGAGCTGGCTGCATCTGGACCGTGAAAACTTCAGCGGTAAAATGCTCGAGGTGCCACTCCGAGAGGAGATCAAGATTCCTATCGAGGAATCTCTTATTGTGGAGTTGTATTCAAAATAACCCGGATCGATGCGCAAGGGCCTGGAGTCCGAGGCTTTTGAGTAGAAGCTCCGGGAAGTCCACGCCAGTGGAGGCCCATCAACAAAAGGATGCCAGTGAGGCAGATGCTAGTGTCCTGGGACAGGGCACTAGCCTGGATTATGCATAATCCGGGCTAGGCCTCAGGGCTCAGGACAGAAAGGAATAGAGCTGAGCGATGAAAGGTTTTCAACGACCCAAGAGACTGGCCAGTGACCCTGAAACCCTAAGTCCTACTTTTGGGCACTTTTATGCCCAGCCCTTTGAGCGAGGGTTCGGAACGACCATTGGGAATGCCCTGCGCCGGATCATGCTTTCTTCCATTGAGGGAGTAGCTGTTACGGCACTACGAATCGAAGGCATTTTGCATGAGTTCTCCTCTATCCCCGGCGTCACAGAGGATGTCACGGACGTGATCATGAACGTCAAGCAAATTCCTCTGAAACTGAACGTCGATCATCCCAAAACGCTTTATCTGGAGTCGAAAGGGCCGGGTGCGGTCTCTGTCCGAGACCTGAAACCCGACCCGGATGTGGAAATACTGGACCCGGACATTCACATTGCGACTCTGGGGGGAGGCGCTAAGTTAAAGATGGAGCTGCGCGTGAAAAGGGGGCGAGGGTACGTCTCTGCTGATGAAAACTTTGATGAAGATCTGGCCGTGGGCTATATTCCTATAGACTCAGTGCATTCTCCCGTTAGAAAGGTCAACTTTCATGTCGAAGCGGCTCGCTTGGGACAGGCGACCGACTACGACCGGTTGAACCTGGACGTGTGGACCAACGGCTGTATCCTGCCACAAGATGCGATTGGACAGGCTGCCAAGATCCTTAAGGATCACATGTATATCTTCGTTAGCTTCGAAGAGGAACCTAAGATCGTCGAGCAGGAAGTGGATGAGGAAATGGAGGCGGTCAATGAGAATCTGAACAAGTCCGTAGAAGAATTGGAACTGTCGGTTCGTTCCTACAACTGCCTGAAGAACGCCAACATCCGTACCATCGGTGAACTGGTGACGAAGAGCGAGGGAGAAATGCTCATGACCAAGAACTTTGGCCGCAAGTCTTTGAACGAGATTAAGGAGATCTTAAGCGAGATGGGTTTGTCTTTTGGCATGAAGATTGATGAGCGTGGACGACCCGTTCGGCAGGAAACCGAAGGGTAAGAGCCCGGGTTCAATATGAAACATCGCCAAGCAGGTAGGAAGCTGGGACGTACCTCGAGTCACCGGATGGCTCTGCTGCGCAATCTGGTGACACAGTTCCTGGATAAGGAAAGGCTGATTACCACTGTGCCGAAAGCGAAAGAACTGCGGCCTTTTGCTGAGAAGATGATCACGCTGGGAAAGCGCGAGAGTCTGCACACGCGCCGCCAGGCCCTGGCCGTGATTCGCAGCAAGGCGGTCGTCAAAAAGCTGTTTGAGACCTTGGCGCCTCGCTTTGCAGACCGCCACGGTGGTTACACGCGCATTCTGCGCCTGGGCCCACGAAAAGGGGACGGTGCTGAGTTGGCCCTCATCGAGTTGATCGGCAGCGAGTACCACCAACCCGAGAAAGCTGAGAAAACAAGCCCAAAGGCTGAAAAATCAGAAAGTAAAACCGTCCAGGACACTGGGTAGGGGTGAGGCGGAAAAGAATTACTGAAATTTCAAACAGTATATGAGAGAATAACGCCGTGGAGGTTGGTTCTCTTCAGTACCTCCTGTCTTTGGCGGCCTTTGTCATCTATTTTTATATCCTGTACATTGGTCTCCGGGGCGGGCTACTGCGCCGTTTTCCCTTCTTTTACGCCTTCGTCATCTGGTGCCTGATCCGAGATGCTTTGCGCTGGGTGGTCATTTTCAGCTGGGGCTACGATTCGGTCGTCTATTATCATTGCTACCATATCCTCGGTCTATTCACACCTGTGGTTCAAATCCTGCTTCTAGTGGAAATCTACTATCAGGTGAAATCTCGCCGTGATGCGGGGCATTGGGTCGTCCTGGCCCTCTTTGCGGGCATGATGAGTTGGTATTGTCTTCATCAGCAGGGGTCTAACTCCTACATTGTCTTCCAAACGGTTGTACTTCATTTTCAGGTTCTGTTTTGCCTGCTCGTCCACTTCCAACTGCAGCAAAATCGGCAGTTCTACCTTGGCAGGAACTATTCCGGAATTCTCTATGGGCTTTCGATCATGATTGCCTTGCAGTCGTTCAATTACGCTCTGCGACTCTTTGAATACCTTCCCCACCAGTCTTTCATTGTTTCTCTTCAGGCCCTGGCCTTAATTCCCTGGATCGGTTATGCTTTCTGCCTGAGGACAGTTGATTTGCCAAGACTTCTTCCGAGGGAGCTGGTGGATGAACTGGCTGCCGTTGGAACCGACTTTGGACGAGCTGTGAGGTCTGTCCGATGATTCCACTTCTTTTAGTCGCTGTTTCCAGCTTTTTGCTGCTTATCTATCTGTTCTTGAACTTTTTGAACCATGTGGAGCCGGCGCGGGTTGATGTGAGCTTTTTGCGCCAAAAGAATCTCTATCTTCTCCATATTCTCGAAATCCTGGAGAGCCCGGACTACAGACTGTTATCGAAGCAGAGCAGGAAATACCGAGATCACCTCTTTGTAAGTTATGCCAGAAACTTGAACCAGGACATCAGGGAGCTGGCAGGGTTGCCGCTGGGGGCCAGTGCCCTTCTCTACTATCTGTTTTTCCGGTTCCTTTACACGGTACTGATGCTCAAGCACAAAATCTACTCCAACGCTCACGACCTGCGCCTTCTGGCAGGGATCGAGCTGATGTTGGTCAAGAACATGGCGGCGGTCAGAGGCTCACTGTAGCTCGTCGAGCTGTTCAGGCACGAATCTTTAGCACAAAAAGAGACCGACTAGGCGAGCTGTGTGGCCAACCACAGATCCATATAGAGAGATAGAATCCGTTTCAGGTGGTCGCTCACGAAGGCATCTTTGAGGGCCAGATAAGTCTCGACTTCATTGGAATTCTTCCGGTATGTTTTCCACCCCCGAGGCAAACCAGTGAACGTAAGCTTTCGTAGGCGTTCCTCCTCCGACTCACTCAGATTAAATGAGTAGACCAACTCTATCTTCTGGTTTTTTCGGAGAAGGAGGGCAGCCTGCCCGGCGTCGGGCAGGGTCACGAATTCTCTGAATCGAAAGTAGTTCAGGGTATCGGCATCGGGAACGGAACGAGAGGCCACAGGGGTCTCACCCAAGGGGTGCCCGGATGGCCAGACTTGATCAATACTGACCCCCAACACGTGCAGGATCCGATACAGATTGTGTAGACTAATCCGATAATACCCCCTTTCCAGGCAGGAATAGGAACTTTCGGGGATGCCGCTTAGAGAGGCCGACTCACGAACAGAAAGTTTCTTCTCCTTGCGAAAGGAGCTCAACCGCTGCCGGATGAAACTGTTAATGTTATCCTCAGTGAAGCGTTTCAATAGTCCCCTCCGAAGCCTCAGGCACCATTGTAGTTTAAAGTCTTGGCAAAACCAAGAATCGGAGTTGAATAGGTTCGAAAGGTTTAGGGAACACAACAATAAGGTCTTGGTATTTCCAAAACCTATTGCAAACGCATCATTTTTTGGTCAAGAGTAGAGAACTGCAAGAAAGGAGGCCTAGAGACATGTTTCTATACTTTTTTTTCGTTATCCTGGTGTTTGGTTTCGTCAGTTGGTTGGGCTATGAGCCAAAGCCGTCCAATATCGATGAGACTTATGCCAACTCGAGCTATCTGGGTGACCCATCCCTGGACAACACCCGGGATCTTCTCTGTTGCGATCCAGGAGCTCCTTATCCTCCCTTTTGCTAGGCTGAGGCCAAACAGATTCTTCTGTTTCTCAGCCGGAAACTTCGACAGCGGGAGGATGAGCGCGGGGAATTCTTTCACCGGCGCGACAGGGGCTAGGGCTGGGGCGGGATTACCAGAGACGGCAGAGGAGCTCTGGGAGTGGTTGGAGTAGCTCCAGCCTCGCATCCGGCGACTGGAGGCGCACATTGAAGACAGTTTACGCATAATCTGGGCCTAGCGCTGGAAGTCGGTCAAGGCATGCACTTGACCCGCTATAGCTGGATTCGATATATTTCCGTCCCACTGCTCCTCAGTAGCTCAATTGGTAGAGCGTCCGGCTGTTAACCGGAGGGTTGTAGGTTCGAGTCCTACCTGAGGAGCCAATTTGGTCAATACGCAGGCCGGCTTTTAAGTGCTGCCTCAGTTGCCTTAACAAGATTGCGCATCTGACCAGTCTGTTTCAGTCTTATTCTTATATGGTAGCTTTCAAAGCAAATTGGGACGTTTGTCCGGATAAATATATACGGCTCGCCTCCGTCTAGATCGAGCATCTGCTTCAACCTGTGCGGCACAGCAACTCAGGGAAATCTGAAGTTGGCAAATTATCCCAGGTGGCCGCCCCCATCGTTCTATACCCCCTCGGAGCATCCACACCCCGCGGCCCGGGGTTGTGAAAAGTTGTAAATTTCGGTTTCGTGTTAGGATGGCGGGCAACCGGAACGCCATGCAATCGTAGGAATCAACGTCATCATATTTTGACCATCGAGAGGGATTCACATGGGATTCCAATTGAAAAGGGGCACTGCGGTTTGCCTGATGATGCTGGGCTCGCTCTGCATCCTCAGCGCAGCCGGCAGCGACTGGCACCAGTACCGGGGCCCCAATCGGGACGGCATATCCAAGGAGACCGGTCTGGTGCGCGGCTGGGGAGAAGCCGGCCCCAAGGAAGTGTGGCGCGTGCCCGTGGGCCCTGCTTTTTCCGGCATTTCCGTGGTGGGAAATCGGGTCTACAACATGTATTCGGACGACACGTCCGAATACGCTTTTGCGCTGGATGCCCAAACCGGCAAGGAAGTCTGGCGGGTTCAGGTCGGCGATCTTTTCAAAGACAACTTCGGGGACGGTCCCCGTTCCACGCCCGTCATCCACGGTGACCGGGTGTACGTGCTGGGCTCCATGGGTCGCTTGATGGCCGTGCAAACCGCCGCCGGTGCCAAGATCTGGGAAGTGGATTTCCGAAAAGAATTAGAGAGCGCGCTGCCCGGGCAGGGCTTCTGTGCCTCCCCGCTGGTGCTGGATAACCAGCTCATCGTAGAAACGAGTGGCAGCGGAGCCCGCGCCGTTTCCAGTTTTGATCAAAACACCGGCAAACTGAATTGGAGCTTCAAGGAAGACCAGATCGCCTACTCCTCGCCCCAGATCATGGACTTCAACGGGGTGCGCCAACTAGTTTTTCTGACCAGGAGCCAACTGTTTGCCCTCGACATCCAAGGCCGGGAACTGTGGTCTACACCCTCCTTTGTGCCCCCAGTGGGCATCTCACCCGCCATGCCTCTGTTTGTGACCCCGGATCTCATCTTCATCTCCGCATCCTACAACGGGGGTGCCAAGGTGGTGCGTATGAAGCCGGAGGGCCAATCCGTGTCCGTGGAAACTGTTTGGGAGAATCGTCGGGTGATGCGCAACCACTTCAATACCTCCGTGGCCCAAAACCACTATGTCTTCGGATTTGACAAGGCCATGTTCAAATGCATCGACGCCCGCAATGGTGAGCAGCAATGGGTTCAGCGTGGTCTGGGGAAGGGCTCGCTCATCGAGGCGGACGGCATGTTGATCGCCCTCAGCGAACGGGGCAAGCTACATCTGGTTGAGGCGGATCACACCGCCTACAAGGAGTTGGCCTCCCATCAGGTGTTGATCGGGCGTTGCTGGACCCAGCCCTCGCTGGCCGCCGGTCGACTCTACGTGCGCAACCAGAAGGAAATGGTCTGCTTGGACCTGCAAGAACGTTGAGGGAGGAGAAACATCATGCGTTGGAGCACCTTAGTATTTGTCTTCGCTTTGCTCGGCTCCTTTTGCCTGGCCGGGGAACCCGATCTGGACACCGTGATGAAGGGCTACCTCAAGGCGCTGGGTGGTGAGAAGAAAGTCCACAAGATCATCACCTTGAAAAAACCGGCATCTATATCTACAACGGCTTGGAACACCCACTCACCGTTTTGCACCAGGCCAACCGGGTGCGCATGGATATGACGGTTTGCAACAATACGCCACCTCCGTCACACCGGGAAAAATCGTCACCCGTGCCTATGATGGCAAGGTAGCCTGGCGCATCAACCCTGCCAGGGGCGGCAAGGCCGAACCCTACCCCGAAGAACGGGCCGGCCCATCACTATTGAGGCTAATCTGGTCAGCCCCCTCGTCGATCCCCATCATAGGGACCGCACCTTGAAACTCGTCGGCAAAGAAGATCTGGAGAGACTGTCCCGGGTTTAGTTGAAAGTTGAGAGGCGGTTCGTCCGACCGACTCGTTGGAATCGGGTTGGTCAACAACCTTTTAAGGAGGAACCGCCATGAAGAAATCATATCGAATTGTCACCCGGAAGAACAGTCAGGGGCTGGCTGATTATCTGGCCCAGAACGGGCAACTGTTGCTCCCGATGGTGGAGCTGATCGAAGCCTCCCGGATGGCCATTGACGAGTTGATCGACATCCTGGGGCGAGCGAGCATGGAAGCGGTCTTGCAGCTTTCTGCCCGAAGTGTCGCCGGCGAAAAGCAACAAGGGCGCCCAGGCAAGCAGGTCGTTTGGTACGGCACTCAGCCAGGGCGAGTCAGACTTTCGGAGCGGCAAGTGCGGGTTCGAAAGCCACGGCTGCGCAAGAAAGGCCAAGGTCGAGGCGGGGAGGTGGAGATCCCCGCCTATGAGGCGATCAACCGTAACGGGGAGCTGGGCAGCCGCATGCTGGAGATCTTGATGTGCAACGTTTCCACGCGCCACTACAGCCGCATGATCCCCAGATGGCCGACACGGTGGGAGTCAGCAAATCGTCCGTGAGCCGTCAGTTCATTGAGCAGAGCGGCCAGCAGCTGGAGCAGCTGGCCGAGCGACACTTTGATGACGTTGAGTTTCTGATCATCTACATCGACGGCCTGGTCTTTGGCGAGCACCACGTGATCTGTGCCGCCGGCGTGGACTCGGAGGGCCAAAAGCACGTGCTGGGGCTGCGGGAAGGGGCCAGTGAAAACGCCGCCACCGCTACCTCCTTGCTGGAAGACCTGGTGGAGCGAGGCCTGGATTCCGGGCGACGCTATCTGTTTGTGATTGACGGCTCCAGGGCCCTGCGATGTGCCATTGACAAGGTCTTTGGCAAGGGCAGTCCGGTGCAGAGATGTCGTCGTCATAAGATTCGCAACGTGTGCGATCGATTGCCGGACGATCTGGCCGAGCAAGTCAAGTCAGTGATGCAGGCTGCTTATCGGCTGCCCTGGAAAGAAGGGAGGGTTCGGCTCAGAAAGCAGGCGGAGTGGCTCGAAGGGCTGCATCCCGATGCGGCAGCTAGCCTGCGAGAAGGTCTGGAAGAGACCTTCACCATCAATCGACTCGAGTTGTCTTCCTCCCTGCGCTTGTGTCTGGCCAGCACCAACCTGATTGAAAGCCCTCACTCTGGCGTGAGGATGCGGACCCGTCGAGTGAGCCGCTGGAAAGATAGCCAGATGGTGCTGCGCTGGGCCGCCTCAGCCTTCCTGGAGACGGAGAAGAACTTCCGGCGCATCCAGGGCTACCAGGACCTCTGGATGCTGAAAGTCAAACTCAGAGACGAGGTTTCTATGGACGCCAAACGAAAGGTGGCTTAAGATCGTGCTCAACCTGAACCGCCCTTCACTTTCAACTGAGTTTGGGGCAGCCTCGATCTGGAGGGGCAACAGGTCTACCATCTTCAGGTCACTCTTGCCAGCGTGGGGCACCCAGGACTGGTACCTGGCCGCCCAAACCTTCCTGCCCGTCAAAAAATCCGTGCCTGAGCAGCACATGTTCAGACCCCAGTCCTGGTTCTTTTCCGATTACCGCCCCGTCAACGGGGTAATGCTGCCTCACAACGTGGAGATCGAGGAAGGCTTGTTCACCCAGGTTCATATCTTCGACAAGATCGAGGCCAATGTGAAGGTGGACGAAAGCGTCTTTTCCATGCCCGAAAGTTGAGACACGACTTCCACCGCCTCTCTCACCTGCCTTACTGCCTTCGTATTTCCAGTTCTCCTTTGTCAGGTAAACGACATCGACGCGCCAAATGATCGCTGATTTGCTTGCTTCTATCGACTCGGTTATGTCCACCATGTATCTCCGGGCGATATACCACCCTGCGTGGTCATAGTGAGCCTGTAAAGTCCAAGGACGTTTGCTTGCTTTCGATTCCAAGGACTCTTCTGGTGCCGGAGGTTCAGAACTTCCTCTTCTTTTGAGGTCTGGGAAACGAGTTTGTGCCAGAGCGGTGTGTTTTCGCCTTTCGTAGACACTGTGGACATTCAAGGCCTTTGCACCAAAAATCCCAACCAGTGCGCTGAAAACATTCTGTTGTTCCAGATAGACATCGACAAAGGCAGTCATCTCTCGTTCGATATATTCGATGGATTTGCGAATCGCGGATAGGGTCAATCCAGGTGGCAGGCTCGGTGACCTGTGCGTGAAAGTCGGAAGCCTTTACCATCCGGCCCTTAGAGCTGCTAGTTGTGGAATAGCCCTACTTGCAAGCTCAAAGTATTTCGGATCTTTCTCAACCCCAATACCGTTCAAGCCACATGCTATTGCGGCCGCGATCGTCGAACCAGAGCCCATGAACGGATCGAGTATGGTCCTCTCACCCAGTGGTAATGCAGTCTGAACGACTTGGCGCAGGAATGACTGAGGCTTCAAAGAAGGATGCGGAGCAATCTTGAATTCCTGTCGTCGAGTAGGGTGTGAATGGATCAGGTCCCTGAAGGGCTCCTGCTCTGAAATCCTGCGAAGTCCTCCCGTTCTCCATTTCCGCAAATTATCCTGAACGCGCCCTTCACAAGGTTTTCGGAACAGCCCCCAAGGTTCCCAGCATGATTTTGGCATTACAGACACCATCCGAAATTCCTCACGTGCGTTCTTTGGGTGTTAGCGATCACGAGGATCTGAACTTTTCTGAACACACGCCGGGTGGCGAACCTCGATCAACGGGTTTTTCCATGGGGTGCCCCTCCTTGGGCTTGTGATGGGCGCGTGGTTTGCGTTCGAGATACTGAGCGTAACCGTGGGGGAGCGGATACTGAAGCAACTCTTCGACAATGGGGAGGAAGTAGTAAAGGGAGTGAATGGGAGAAAGTCGAGGAAGCGCTGGGTCTCGGAAAAGACGGCGGCTGGTCGCCACCAGGAAGGCATCCTGGACGGTGGCCAGAGGGATAGCGCGGTCATAGAAGTGAGCGGCGAGTCGCCGATCCGGCGGGCGTGCTCGAGTGGGCGTATGGGGAAGTTCGAGATAATCCGCCAAGAGGGTCTGGATATGAGCGCGACGCTGGACGGGAGTGCTCATCTTGTTTTCTTGCGACGGGCGGCCGCTTCCTGCTCGCTTTCCCGCACGCGGTAGCTTTGCCCCTCCATCACAGTGACGTCAGCATGGTGGGTGAGACGGTCCAGAAGCGCAATCAAGCAGCCGGATTGGGAAAGACGCTATTCCACTCCTTAAAGGCTTTGTTGGAGGTCAGCACGAGCGACCGGCACTCATAGCGCCGGTTGACGATTTCATGGAGCAGGTCGGCGGCCTCACTGTCGTAGGTGAGACAGCCGACTTCATCGAGGTAGAGCACCTGCGCGCGCGCGTATTTTTTCAGCTTGCGGCGCTGCAGTTCCGGCGCCTCCGATTGCAGGTCGTCGAGAATCTCCGAGGCGGTTCGAAAGAGCACAGAGTAGCCGGCCAGGACGGACTGGTAAGCCAGATTCTTGATGATCATGGTTTTTCCCAGGCCGTTGGTACCCAGTAAGATGAGGTTGCGGCCTTCCTGGATAAAGTCCAGGGTAAAGGCGCGCTCAATGACTTCCCGGTCGATCCGGGTCGGCCAGTTCCAGTCAAAGTCATCCATCGGCTTGAAGCGGCCGATCTTGGCCAGGCGCAGACGCCGCTTGAGACTGCGTTGGGCTCGCTCCTCATGCTCCCGACGAGCCAGTTCCTCCAAGATCTGACGGGGGGACCAGCGCCCCTTGGTGGCGCGGGCCAGAAAATCCTCCAGCTCACCGGCGAGCGTCACCAGACCGGTCTTGTGCAAAAGCTGCATCAGATCAGGATTCGTCGTCATCGGAAGCCAGTTCGTCATAGGTCTCCGGGTTATGGGATTGGACATAGAGGTCCTCCAGTTCGGGACGCTGGCGCAACTCAATGGGTAGAGGCGCCTTTCGCCCCTGAGCGCGCTGGCGCCGGCCCAGCAGAAAGGCCACCGAGGCGGCGCGCGGGGTGCCCCGTTGCAGGGCTTCACGCACCGCCGCCTGCAGCTCTTCGGCCCCATAGAGATCCAAGAGTTCCACCAGCTTGGCCGTCTGGCGGCCGGTGGGCTCTCCGCGCTGAAAGGCCTCGTCCAGCAAGGTTTCCGTTTCCGGAACGGCGGCCAGCAGTCGGCCACCGGGGGTGGCCCCCAGCGCCTGGCGTTTTTCCGCCAGCAGCGCTTCCTGGTGAGCCGGATCGGTGCGGACGTCGTGGCGGTCATAGGAGCGGAGATGGCGGGCGATCTCGGTGCTTCCGTCCAAAATGCGCACCGTCTGCTCGGAGGCCACCAGTGTCAGGGGCCGGCCCACGGCCGAAGGCGGGATCGAATAGTCGTTTAAATCAAAACGGATGTAGATGGTTTTGCGGGAGCGGACCGGCAGAACCAGATCGGTTTCCAGGCGATGAGCCGGCAAGGGAAGAAGGAAGGCTTTTTCTTCTTCCCACACTTCCTCGACGGTGCGCCCATCGCCGCCGGGCCAGGGCCGACGATGCGCTACCTGGTCGCGCCAGAGGAGCGCTTGACGGTTGAAGTCTGAGAGCGTGCTAAAGGGACGGGCGGCGAAGAAGGAATGGCGCACATAGGAGATGGCTCTTTCGACGCGCCCTTTCTCGGAAGCCCGGTAGGGGTGGCAGGGGCGTGGCGCAAAGTGATAATGGGCGGCCAGCTCCAACAGGCGCGGATGAAAGTGAACAGCCTCGCCCCGACGTTCCAACACGACGCTTTTGGTGTTGTCGTACAGGATGGTGCGTGGACAACCGATGTCTTCGAAGGCGTGGATGTGAGCGCGCAGGAAGTTTTCCATTTGCTGGTCAAAACAAAACTCCAGAAACAGCGCCCGCGAATAGGAGGGGGTGAACACAAAGCAGGACAGGATGCGCTCGGCACGGCCCACCCGGACTTTACCGAAGTGCGCCCAGTCGGCTTGACCCGCCTCCCCCGGGAAGGTCCGCAGACGCAGCGAAGGCCTCCCGAGGGGTGGGGCGCAGCGTGGCCACCACGCGCCGCAACTGCACGACCGAGCCCGTGTAGCCCCGGGCGCGCAGCATCTCGAACAGACGCGTGACACGAAGCCGAGGGTAGCGCTCCAGGGTCTCTCGGATAAAGGGAAGGTAGGGATCGGTCAGACGGGGCCGTTCCATCTTCTGGCGATTGAAGCGATCGGTCTGGAGAGCCTGGCGCACGGTCTCCCAGTGAAGCCCCAAGTGATCAGCAATGGTCCCGATCTTCCAATGTTCGGCATGGAAAAGATGGCGGATTCGGGCGAGCAGTTCTCGATCGATCATGCTTCACCCTCCTTCCCGAAACAGATGGATCCAGTGGCCGGACCGACCACACACGACACAGCGAACCCGAAAACGGCGGGGACGCTCCCCATGGGATGGGACATGGCGCTCCTTTCGAGGCTCCCCCTCCTTTCCCGGCAGGGAGAACTGGAGGGAGGCTACGGCAGCCATGCTGACGAAGGATGCGATCCTCGCGTCTACCTTGATCCGTCACGCGCTCCGGCCGCCGCCGATACGCGCGCTGACGGTCTCGATGATCCAGTCGCCCCCCGGGGGACTGTTGATGCCGCCGATTGGCTTCCCGGCACTGCTGGCGGCGCGCTTGTTGCCGACAGCGCACACTGCAATAGCGATGGCCTCGGCCGCAACGGCGACAGATCCAAAACAGTGCACCGCAGCCTGCAGCGCGGCACGAGCGGAGGCGGAAAACAACCAGCGGATCGGCCATAGTCCAGTCCCGGCGGAACTGGACAACAGCCCAGGATCATGACAGGCTACAATGAAGTCTGCGGTGGTTCTCCACTTGTAACGGGGTTGCCACAACCGGACCTCGATTCTCGGTCAAAGGGTCGAGGTCCTTTCCACCTTTGGCCCCCAGACACTACACCAACTGTTCAGGAAAAATGGCCCCGCGCTTTTCAAGCGCGGATGATGAAACGCGCACCTGCGGTGCGGATGATGTTGAGTTAACTACCGGCGGGTGTCCAAAAAACTACGGTTCTCAGTGAGCATTAACACGTACCAGGCCCTCGCCGAACTTGGAAAGGTGAAGAAGACCACTTTTCTCTGTCGGTACCTGCACACAGAGGGAGGCTGCCCCAAACTCAGTTGAAAGTGAAGGGCGGTTCAGGTTGAGCACGATCTTAAGCCACCTTTCGTTTGGCGTCCATAGAAACCTCGTCTCTGAGTTTGGCTTTCAGCATCCAGAGGTCCTGGTAGCCCTGGATGCGCCGGAAGTTCTTCTCCGTCTCCAGGAAGGCTGAGGCGGCCCAGCGCAGCACCATCTGGCTATCTTTCCAGCGGCTCACTCGGCGGGTCCGCATCCTCACGCCAGAGTGAGGGCTTTCAATCAGGTTGGTGCTGGCCAGACACAAGCGCAGGGAGGAAGACAACTCGAGTCGATTGATGGTGAAGGTCTCTTCCAGACCTTCTCGCAGGCTAGCTGCCGCATCGGGATGCAGCCCTTCGAGCCACTCCGCCTGCTTTCTGAGCCGAACCCTCCCTTCTTCCCAGGGCAGCCGATAAGCAGCCTGCATCACTGACTTGACTTGCTCGGCCAGATCGTCCGGCAATCGATCGCACACGTTGCGAATCTTATGACGACGACATCTCTGCACCGGACTGCCCTTGCCAAAGACCTTGTCAATGGCACATCGCAGGGCCCTGGAGCCGTCAATCACAAACAGATAGCGTCGCCCGGAATCCAGGCCTCGCTCCACCAGGTCTTCCAGCAAGGAGGTAGCGGTGGCGGCGTTTTCACTGGCCCCTTCCCGCAGCCCCAGCACGTGCTTTTGGCCCTCCGAGTCCACGCCGGCGGCACAGATCACGTGGTGCTCGCCAAAGACCAGGCCGTCGATGTAGATGATCAGAAACTCAACGTCATCAAAGTGTCGCTCGGCCAGCTGCTCCAGCTGCTGGCCGCTCTGCTCAATGAACTGACGGCTCACGGACGATTTGCTGACTCCCACCGTGTCGGCCATCTGGGGGATCACGCGGCTGTAGTGGCGCGTGGAAACGTTGCACGTCAAGATCTCCAGCATGCGGCTGCCCAGCTCCCCGTTACGGTTGATCGCCTCATAGGCGGGGATCTCCACCTCCCCGCCTCGACCTTGGCCTTTCTTGCGCAGCCGTGGCTTTCGAACCCGCACTTGCCGCTCCGAAAGTCTGACTCGCCCTGGCTGAGTGCCGTACCAAACGATCTGCTTGCCTGGGCGCCCTTGTTGCTTTTCGCCGGCGACACTTCGGGCAGAAAGCTGCAAGACCGCTTCCATGCTCGCTCGCCCCAGGATGTCGATCAACTCGTCAATGGCCATCCGGGAGGCTTCGATCAGCTCCACCATCGGGAGCAACAGTTGCCCGTTCTGGGCCAGATAATCAGCCAGCCCCTGACTGTTCTTCCGGGTGACAATTCGATATGATTTCTTCATGGCTGTTCCTCCTTAAAAGGTTGTTGACCAACCCGATTCTAACGAGTCGGTCGGACGAACCGCCTCTCAACTTTCAACTAAACCCGGGACAGTCTCCACAGAGGCACTTCGCCAGGAGGTGCAGGAGGCGCTCAACGTCATTGAGCAGTGGAACGGGACGAACGGCTTTATCTTTTTCGGGAAAGGGGGCGAGGTCGCCACGAACCGTCTCGAGGACCAGGAGGTCTCGGTCCTCTGCCTCCACTTACTTCAGATTTGCCTGATCTACATCAACACGCTCATGATTCAGAACGTCCTTGCAGACCCGGCGTGGATGGGCCGCATGGCCGAGGAAGACTTCCGGGCACTGAGCCCCCTGATTTACAACCACGTGAACCCGTACGGTTCGTTCGAACTCGACATGGACAAGCGGTTGTCCCTTGACCAACCGGTGGAGCTGGTGATCCAATGACTTTCCCGAAAAAGCCACCCCGTTAAGGGCCCCAGATGGCACCTCATGACAGCTTCGCCAGTTCTGGGCCGGATTGAGTCGCAGGCATGCAGTCCAAGCCGCAGACAATCCAGTCCCACCGATGTCTGAACCGACTCTTCGGCGTCCCTTAAGACTGAGCGGAACCAAACCTCGATCTTGGCAAGAACTTTCTCGATTCCACCGTCCAACTGCACGCTGGCCCAGCCGTAACGGTTTGGATCCTTCCCCCGCTGGCGCAGCTGCAATCGGAAGAAATCATTGTGGGTTTTCTCACACCCGTGCTCCAGAAGCAGCCCGTACCTCACCATGGGATGGGCCATGTAATTCAACACCGTACGGTAGTAGAGCTCCTTGGTGGTGCGGCCGTCGATGGCGCAACCCTCCGTGTGCACCAGTGCTGCGTAGCGGGAAAGTCCTTCCTCCAGACCCGGGCCCGCCTGGTTCAATCGCGATGCACTCATGCGCGCGATCTGACTCGAGCAGAGGCTGGTCGGCATAATCAGTCCCACCTGATCGGTACTGTACCCGACTCCGCAACGGAAGGCCTGAAAGCGGGCGTCCACGCCCATTCCATCGCCGGTCCGGATGGAAAGCGGCTGTCCGGCAGGCTCGGCGGCAGCGAGCAAGTCGTGAAGCCGGCTGGTATCGGTCTGCATCCAGTTTCTCAAAATGGAGATCTGGGTGTGGCCCGCCTTCTCTCCCAGGCTCCGCTTCCCGGAAGCCACAGCCACGGCCAATTCAAGGGTCTGGCTGCTCAGCTCATCCATGGGTGCGCCGTCCAGGTAGGCACCGGCATTCACGTCCATCTCACCCTTGAGGAGATTGTGCCGCCGGGTGGTGGTGACAAACTTGAGGGTCGGAACAAATGGAAAGTTGGTGATCGAGCCGTTCCCGGTGATGAAGAAAATCATGGTCGAGCCACCAGCGACCTGACCGCAGACAGATTCCAGGTCGTGGCCAGGTGTATGCATGAAATAGTAGCCCCGTTTCAACATTCGTTCGGCGTAATCCACAACATAGTCGAGGCGCACCGCAGGATCACGCTTCCTGGCGGCCCCGATCGATTTGAGAATGATATTGTAAAGACCCCGATAGCGGTTCCCCCCGGAAGGATTTCCCTCAGGGTTGACTCCATGCCAGGACATCACCTCCTTGAAGCGCTCGATTGCGCTGAGGAACTGATGGGCGGTTTCGACGTCCCTGGCGTTTTCCAGCAGGTAGGATTCGGCCCCGATCAGCTCGTCGGTCTCTCCGAGATTGGCGGAACCGCCATGGCGGATGATTTCCTTCGCCACGGATGCCGCCAGTGGATTGCCGGAGATTCCCGAGAATGCGTCGGAGCCGCCGCACTGCAGAGCGATGTTCAAATGCTCCAGGGATTCCTCAGTACGCGGCGTTGAGTTCACCTGTTCCAGCCATCCCCGGACGATTGTCTCGCCCTTTTCCAGATCCGTCTGAAACGTCTGTTCCAAGGTCAAGAAGTGGTGGGGGATCTCCTGGAGGGGATAGTTGTGTTCCTCCATGTAGCGAGCCAGAATCTGATTGGTGATCTGCTCCGAACCGTAATCAACCGCCAGCAGAGCGCCCACGTTCGGATGGACGACCAGACCGGCAAGGGTGCGCAACACGATCTCGTGATTGTTCAGTGGATCCCCGCCGCCACCCTCGGTATGCGCCAGTGCCGCGATGCCATCGATGTTCGGATACGCTGCCGGCAGTTCCCTGAATCGTTCCTCCAGGAGCTTGGCGTAACTGCCGGTTCGGGAAGTAGTGCCGAGAATCACTATATAGTTTCGGGTGCCCACACCGCGGGATGGGCTGCGCCGATAGCCCCTGAAATACCCTTTTTCTTTGTATGGCGGCGCCTGTTCTCCCGGCCTGAAGGTCTTTTCGTCAAAGCGGTAGGGGATGATCCTTTCCTCGAAGTTCGGCTTGTCGGGAAAGTTAAAGTGCAGATCGCGCTCCCTGAGTGCTTCGATCATCACCGCATTGCACACATAGCTTCCTGGAGCGATGTCCGAAACAGCCGAGCCGAAAGGCAGGCCCCAGGACAACAACGACTGACCGCGAGAGATGGGTCGGATCGCGAAACGGTGACCCTCCAGGACGGTGGAGTCAAGAGTCCAGGTGGAGTCTTGGAAACGAACCTCAGTGCCCTCGGCCAGTCGTCGGGTGGCGATGGCCGTGTTGTCGTTCGGCCCGGGAATCCGGGCTATTTTATGGAAAGGAAAGGCCTTTGGCATAGGTCGGGGAAAGCTCCCAAGCGCTTTCCCAGTGTCACCCAGAGGTTCACCGATGTCAACTGTATGCGCGGGCTTTACTCGAATCCAAATGGAAATTAAGGTCAACTGTGGGAGAGGATTTGCCGTGCCGCCCCTTCAGGGCTCTGAATGGACGCATGGTCCTCACCCAGGGCTGACGCCCTGGGCCATTTTCTGCCGCTCCTTCGGAGCTGGCTCCAGCCCCAACGGGGCTCTCATACGCTGCTCAAAGCGCCCAGGTAGGCGATCACATCGTCGGCAGGAACGACGTCTCCAATGTCGATGTCGATATCCAGCAGGTTTACCATGTGCATGATCTGGCAGCGCTCGCCGACTCCCTCGCGCGCCACGATGACCCGAAAGCTCTCGCAGGCGTCACGGCAGGTCGCGTAGACGCAGTGGCTTGTGCTCACGCCTGTCACAAGCAAAGTGTCTGTTCCCAGTGCTGCCAGCATCTGAAGCAGATTGGTCCCTTTGAAACAGGAGGAGTATCGCTTTCGCAGCAGCTTCTCATTGGGTCGGCGCTGGAGTTTGGGATCCAGTTCGAAAAGGGATGCATCGGCCTCCATTACTGACTTTTTGGAGTTGAAGTCGGGGAGCTCATCCGGGTCGAAATCGCTGGTGGAAAAAAAGATGGGGACTTTGGCAGCGCGTGCTCCTGCCAGAATACGACAGGTCGCTTCCACCACCGAGTCAAGGTGAGTGCCCATCTGGGTTTCAGGCTTTGTCCAAAAGAGAGCCAGGTCGATCACCACCAGGGCGGGCCGCTTGCCAAAGCCCACCCTGCGGGCCCAGTTCATTTGTCGGTAGCGTTCGTGAAGTTCCTCCAGGTGCCGTCGTACCGGTTCCTGAAGATGCTCGGGCATCTGCAGCTCCGGCGTGCCGAATGTCTGCTCAGATGCAAAGAATGACTCATCCATGTCTGATCTCCTCGCGGAAGAAATAGAACAGTGATCTGTCCTAGACCGTAGAGACTTCACTCATCACCAATCAGATTCAGGTTACGGCGCAGGCGCGGAAAGTTGTACTTCAAGCCTGGGAATCTCTGGAATCCCTCTTCCTTGACAGCCGTATCGAACATGCGGGTCACTTCGTCATGCTCATCGGCGCTCAGGCCGAAGTCGAAGGCGCCAATGGCGGTCTCGAGCTGTGACAGGGAACTGACTCCCACAATGGGTGAGGTAACTGCGGGCGAATATCGCACCCAGGCGACGGCCAGGTGAACCGGGTGAATATTGCGGTCGGCGGCGAACCGGTGGAAGCGCTCTATCCCCTCGCCATGCTGGGACAGCCAGGTAATGATTTGTGAAATGGATAGGCTCCGAGTATTGGGCGGCAGTTCCTCCCCAGGTTTATACTTGCCCGACAGCAGACCGATTGCCGAGGTCCGGTACGTTGTGATCGCTACTTTCTCAGCGACGGCCTGGGGCAGGATTTCAATCTCGGCGCCTCGTTCAATGAGGTTGTAGGGAATTTGATTGCAAACGAAAGAGGCCCAGCCTCTCTGCTGGGCAATCGCATTCGAGTGGGCAAACAGCCAGGCCGGATAATTACAGCAGCCCACGTAGCGAGCCTTCCCCTGGGTAACGACCTTGTTCAGCGCCTCCATAGTTGTCTCAGGGCGCATCCCCACAACGGGCCAATGGATCAGATAGAGGTCCACATGGTCGATCTGCATCCGATCCAGGCTCTCGTCGATGCTTTCCAGAATACTGTTGGCGTCGACGCCTTTGACGACTTTAGTAGCGATAAACAGCTTGTCTCGTCTTCCCTTGAGGATCCGCCCCAGAATTTTCTCTGTGCCGCTGTTCTGATACATGGCGGCAGTGTCGATAAAGTTGACTCCGTGCTCTATAGCTGTCCCCAGAATGCGATCCGCTTCGGTTTCGTCGCATCGGGGATCACCAAACATCAGGGTGCCCAAGCACATCTCGGAGACTTTTGTGCCGGTGCGGCCAAAGTCCACGTATTTCATATTCTATGCCTCTACGAGAACAAGGGCTCTTTCCGGGCCGATGGACAGCTTTGTCGGGGAGCATCCTTGTAGGTTGTGTGCCGGGCGCACCAAGACTTGAGCCCAGTCAAGACCACAGGCGCTCCACCAGTCGCAGATTCATCACTCTGAGATGGTAGATCAGAACAAAGTAGTACATCAAAAAGCCGAGGAAAATGCCGATCACCGCGAACGCCCGCTGGCGATGCTGCCAGAGGAGGTAGCTGCCGCCAGCTACAAGGGCCAGCTTGTACAGCACGAAAGGAATCGGGCCCCAGATCAACAGTATCTCCATCAGTGGGTTGGCCTCTACGGCGGCACCCAGTGCCGACCAGATCAGCGTCAACACGGCGTCAATAAGATTGAGCACAATGGTCACTGCGAGGATCAACCACAACCAATGAAAATGCTCCTCTGAACCGATTCTCATGTGACGGCTTCCTCTTGTCCTGGTGGGAGATCAATCATTGAGTAAGGTAGAAGCATGCTATCTGCAGGACCCCGAGCGGAACTGGATTGAACTCATGGAGCTGAGCGAGGAACAGGACACTCAGTGGTCGATTCGAAGATGTTTACGCTGACTACGACAAGAGTCCGTGCGGTCACTGCCGGTTACGGAGCCGTTTCAAGTGCGGCCTGTTTAGGAATTGCTGGGCAGAATACAGTTTTCTTATTCAGATCCTTTTCGCGATCACGCATAACCGTTACAGAGGTCTCACTACGGACATGCTGCGCCAGTAGTCAAACAGGGTTTCAATCGAGTTGACTCCACCTCCCATGCCGCTTTTGTGGACTCCCCCGTACGGAACCCCGTGCGGAAATACATTATGGGCATTGATCCAGCTGTTCCCCGAGCAGAGTGCTTCGGCGACCCGGTTGGCTCGCGATGCATCCGACGTCCACACACTGTTGGCCAATCCATAATCCGTGCTGTTCGTCATGGCAACGGCTTCTTCCTCTTTGTCAAAAGAAGCCAGGTAAGCAACCGGGCCGAAGATTTCTTCCCGCGCAGCGACGTTATCCAGGGAACCGGACAGCAGAGCCGGTTTGACATAATGCCCATCCCGGCCCTTGATCTGGAGGGTTCCACCTTCCAGGACAACCTCAGCTCCCTCCTGCCTGCCTTTCTCCAGGTAGCCCAAAACCCGCTTTCTCTGCTTTTCACTCACCACTGGACCCATCTGGGTGGTGTCTTCGAGCTGATACCCGACGGCCACATTCTGCAAACGATCCACACAGGCATCGACAAAATCGCCATAAATGTCTTTATGGACCAGCCATCGTGTGGCGTCGCAGCACACCTGCCCGGTATGGAAGGTAATGGCGCCGACCAGTTTTTCAGCGGTATCCTGAACATCCACATCGGAAAAAACCACCGCGGCGCCCTTTCCACCCAGCTCCAGTTTGACGGGTACCAGATTGCGCCCGCAGGATTCAGCTACCAGCCTTCCTACCTCCGGGGATCCCGTGAATGACATTCTTTTCAGGCCCGGATGACCGGCCAGAGCCGCTCCCGTGGTTTCCCCATACCCCGGAATCACATTGATCACGCCATCCGGAATTCCCACTTCCTGTGCCAGATGTGCGAGATAGAGGGTGGACAGCGGGGTGTCCTCAGCAGGTTTGATCACCACCGTATTTCCCGCAGCGAGAGCCGGGGCAATTCCCCAGCCCACAAGCAGGAATGGAAAATTCCAGGGAAAAATAAATCCGCACGGGCCCCATGGATGTTTCCTCGTCCAGGCTTCGTGTCCCTTTACCGCCAGCACATCGCGCGGCTGCACGTAAAGGGCCATGTCGGCGAAATAGCGCATGGTGTCCACAAAATTCTGCACGTCACCCTCGGCCTGCCACAGGATCTTTCCCGCATCCAAGGCTTCCAGCTGCCCGATCACGGATTTGCGTTTTTCCACTTCGTCCGCGAGCCGGTGCAGGAAGACTGCGCGCTCGTTGGGAGGGAGCTTTGCCCAGACTGTCTCGCGAAAAGCCTTCTCCGCTGCCTCGACCGCGTTGTTCACATCATCAGACTGCAGATGGAACACCTCCGCAAGCGTCTCTCCGCTGCCCGGATCATGGGTGGTGAAAGTCTCTCTGTTGGAGGATTCTGTGGCTTTTCCACCAATGAATCCTTTGAGAGGACTTTGGGAAAGAAACGATGTGACTTCTGGCAAGAGAGCCTCCTGGGTTGCAGTGGTCATATTGCACCTCCTCCTTTTGTTTGATCTGACTGATCTTACCGAATCATTAGAATCAAGAATCTGCCCTTGGACCCATCATTTTACAACGATCCCGCAATCAATCAAGGCGCTCACGGCATATTTTACGGCGTGGTCGAGATCCGGGCATGAGTAGGGGCGCACGGCGGTGCGCCCTTCCCGGGAGGGGTCGCCACATAGGAGCGTATTGCCGTCGTCCCTTGTGAGGGCGGAAAGGGTCAGTGGTCAGTGGCGAACCCCTACTCCTTCACCGGCTTCCAGCGGATGGCGTAAAAATCAGTTGTGTTCCGCACTTTTTTCCAATCGCGGTCGGAATGACCTCCGACGGAGGGCTCAGTACAAGAGCCGGCCAGGGTCAGGATCGTGTCGTCGGCCAGAACCACGCTGGCGCTGTAGCTTCCCGAGAAGTTCGTGGAGTCGAGATAATACACCTCATCCTTCCAGGTTTTGCCCTCATCGCGGCTGATCAGGGCCCGGCTGCCGGGAGGGCCCGGACCGTAGCGGGTATCATGAACCACCACCACGGTGCCGTCGCTCTGCACCGCGGGATAGCCAAAGGTCTGGCCATAGACTGTGGTGAGCATGCGGGGCGGCGACCAGGTGACCCCATCGTCCCTGGAGTTCATCAGGAAGACATTCTTGAGGCCCGGTTGATCCGGCATGGTGGCGTAAAACCCCATGTACTTCACCAGTTGGGGCGGGTCCTGGGGCAATTTGTGCCGCTGCACCCGCGCCGTGGCCAGGATTTCTCCAGAAGGCAGCCGCGCTGCACTTCCCTTGGAAGCCCAATCCCACATGTGTAGAGGGCCCTGCCAATTCCTGCCGCCGTCCGTGGAGCGAAAACTGAAAAGTTCATGGTCCTTCAGGATAATCTCCGGGAGAGGCTTCACCGATCCCACCACTTGTACGTTGCGCGAAATCTTTTCTCCCGTTTGCCGGCGGGAATACTCCCGCAGCTCAATGGTCCAAATCAGGGTATTGCCCAGGCGGTCCAGTCCGCGATGGCAGTAGCGTGAATCATAGGGCTGCCCGGATTTGGGCATCTTCATGTCCAGCGGGAATTGTGCGATCCTTCTCCAGGAGAGCCCCTCGTCCTTCGACACCCAGACCTTGGCCGGAGCTCTCTCCTCTTCACCCGGGATCACGGTCACGCAGATGAAGCTGCCGTCACTCAGCACTTTCCACCGTCCCGTCTGCCCCAGCGCATATCCCGCCGGCGGGTTGATGTGCTGCGACGTCCAGGTGCGCCCTCCGTCAACAGACTTGGCCAGTTTGCTGACCAGCTTCACGTAGAGCGTGCCGTCAGGACCCACGTCGATCTGAGCCCCCTGGGGGTCATGGGCTGGTCATGGGGCAGCAGTACCTTCTCTACAGCCACGCGCGTCATCCTGCCGTTGCTCGCACGCAGGATGTAACTGGGATCGATGCATCTTCTCCAGCTCATCCTTGGAGGGTAGCGGCACGCCGCCCATCTCCCTGGTCCTGACCGTGGGTTCGGCGATCACCTCCATCACGGGTACCGTCTGGCCCGGTGCCGACGTGACCCAACCCAGCCCCATCACTGCCGCGATGGTGGAAAGAAATTTTAATGCTGTCATATCCAGTCCTCCTCGATATCCTCCCAGGGAGCAACGGCTCCCCTGGAAAGTAACACCGGCTTCCAGCCGGCAGCCGCCGGGACGGCGGCGATGCGCTCCCGCGTGGCGATTTCCTGGGGAATGCATCCGTTTGTCGTCCAAAGCGATTTCACGACGGTTCATGATCCGGGAACTTTGAACAGTGCTGCCGGTAAGCCCCAGGACCTGTATTTGTTCCAGACGCGGTTGAATTGTAGAATGCAGAGCAGGTTAGGGCAACAGCCTGGACGATGCAAAGTCGTAGAGAGAGGTTCGAGGCAGGAGATCACAAAGAAAAGAAATCAGCGCTGCTCCGCATCCTCTTGGTGGCGGCTCTCTGTTGGGGAGTCACCTCCTGCGGCACTGGGGAAAAGGCTCCGCAAAATACGGTCGTGAAGGAGTCCTTTGGCAGCATGCCCGATGGGCAGATCATCGATCGCTACCTGCTGCACAACCGGAATGGTGTGGTTGCCAAGCTAATCACTTACGGAGCCTTGCTGACCGAACTGCATGTTCCCGACCGAGAGGGCAATCTGGCTGATATTGTCCTCGGCTACGATGATCTGGAAGGTTATCTCACGGATCGTAACTATTTTGGCGGAACCATAGGCCGTGTGGCGCACCAGCTGAAGGATGCCCGGTTCACGCTGGATGGGAAAGAGTACATCCTGGCCGCAAATTTTGGCCCCAATCATCTGCACGGAGGAAAGAAAGGATTTGATAAGCGCGTCTGGAAAGGCGAAGAGTTTCAAAGCGAGTTGGGCCCGGCGGTGCGGTTTCGTTACCTGAGTGGGGACAACGAAGAAGGCTATCCCGGCAACCTTTCGGTCCAGGTCACTTATACTTTGACCCACGCCGACGAGTTACGAATTGATTACCAGGCAACCACTGACCAGCCTACTCCGGTCAACCTCACCAACCACTCCTATTTCCATTTGTCCGACGCTGGCAACGGCAGCGTTCTTGATCATGAGCTGATGATCAGAGCGGACCACTACACACCGCTCGACGACAGCTTGGCTCCCACCGGAGAGATCCGCCCATTGAAAGGCACCATTCTGGATTTCAGTCAGCCTATCGCCATAGGAGCACGAATCGACCAGATTGGCGGAGACCCGGGGGGTATGATTACAACTATGTGCTGAGAAGTCAGGATGGCCCACTCGCCCTGGCTGCACGCGTGTATGACCCCGGGTCGGGGCGGGTGATGGAGATTTTCACAACCGAGCCTGGTATCCAGTTCTATACGGGCAACTACCTCGACGGCACGGTGTCCGGCAAAGGAGGAAAGGTGTATGGCAAACACTACGGCCTTTGTCTTGAAACCCAGCACTATCCAAACTCCGTCAATATCCCCCACTTCCCCTCATCATTCTTCGCCCGGGCCAAACCTACAAGCAGGTAACCGTACACAGGTTCTTCAGCAAATGAGGGAGCACAGCGGGGAGATACGAAGGTGTGTGTCCGTGAAAGGAGAGATTCGAAATGGGCGGATTAATTCACCAAACTGCTGAATCGTTCATCCTTGCCGTTCACCTATCAATACAGACCTAAATAGGTATCGATCTCCCACTGGGAAACGGAATCGTGGTATTGCTTCCACTCCTCCCGTTTGACGCGCAAATAGTAGTCCGCATAGGGAGAACCCAGTGCCGCCAGGATGACCGGATCTTGTTCCAATGCGTCCAGGGCCTGACTGAGGTTCTCCGGTAAGAGCTCGATCTCCTGCGCCTTGAGCTCCTGAGGAGAGACCTCGTAGAGATTCTGATCATTGCGTTTGCCGGCCGGAATCTTGTTTTCGATCCCATCCAGTCCCCCAGCCAACAACGCCGCAGCTGCCAGATAGGGATTGGCCGATCCGTCAACGGTTCGGTTTTCGATCCTTCCTGCATCCGGGATCCGGATCATCTGGGTCCGGTTGGATCCACCGTAGGTTACAAACACGGGGGCCCAAGTAGCTCCTGAACGAGGGGCGCCACGAATCAACCGCTTATAAGAATTTACGGTGGGAGCCGTTACCGCCACAAGAGCTCGAGCGTGCTTTTTCAGGCCGCCGATAAAATGGTAGGCCAACTGGGAGAGCCCATTCTCATCGGTTTCATCCAGGAACAGGTTCGTCTCATTTTCGCCACTCCAGAGGCTCATATGGAAATGGGCTCCGTTGCCGGTCAAGTCGGCAACGGGCTTAGGCATAAACGTTGCGGTGAGTCCCTTTTCTTCGGCACAGATCTTCACCATCCAGCGAAAAAAAGTATGCCGATCGGCTGTGCGCAAAGCAGTCGAGTAAGTCCAGTTGATTTCAAACTGGCAGTTGCCATCCTCGTGATCGTTGGCATATGGATCCCAGCCCAACTCCTGCATGTATTTGAGCAGGGTCGTCATGAGGTCGAGGTTTCGACTCAAAGCCCCCAGGTCATAGCAGGGCTTTTTCAAGACATCGAGAGAATCGTAGGGCCGATAGCTTCCCTCCTGATTCTTTTGAAGCAGAAAAAACTCGGGCTCAACTCCTGTCTGAAACACATATCCCTTCTTGAGGGCGCGGTCGAGTTGGCTCTGCAGGATCGTGCGCGGGCAGTAGGGCCAGGGCTGGCCGTTCACCTCAATGTTTGAAGCCACCCAGGCCACATCCCTGCGCCAGGGAACTTGCATCAGGCTCTCAAAATCGGGTCTCGCGATCATGTCGGGGTCGTGAGGCCCCTGCCCCATAGCACCCGCTGCGAAACCGGCAAAGCCGGCGCTTCCCTGGGCCATGTCGTGAAGATGGAACGCCGGAACCAGTTTCGCCTTCGGCATCCCTCCCATTTCCACAAAGGAGCAGAGAAAAAACTCGATTCCTTTCTCTTGGACAAGCTGGGTAACAGAGTCGAGCTGATTCATGATGAGTCTCCCATCGTTCCCGATGTTTGAAGTTTTGGCCTCTCGATTCTTATGCCTGTTCCGTATTTCGAATTTCTTGGTCGTGCAAATAGGCTCTAAAGAGTCCTTTTGGACTCCTTCCAGCCCGGACCGCCGCCGAAGGGTTGTCGGGTGCCCACCAGTGGAACATCGGCGATCATGGATGCTTCCAGGGTCAAGGCACGCAGATCTTCCGGCTCCAGATCATGGACATCGGATTTTCCGCAGGCACGGGCCAGCATCTGGACTTCCAAGGTCATAGCGTGGAAAAAGTTGGCTACTCGTTGGGCTGCTTCATCAATAGGAAGACGGGCCACCAACTGGGGGTCTTGAGTGGTGATTCCGACCGGACATCGTCCTGTATGACAGTGATGACAGTAGTAAGGCTCGGTGCCCAGCTTATGGTAATCGTCCTCATAGATCGGTTTATTACAGTTGAGCGCGATGAGAGCAGCAGTCCCCACGTAGACAGCGTCCGCCCCCAGGGCCAGCGCTTTGGCTGCGTCCGTCCCACTGCGGATCCCACCCGCAATGACGAGTTGGACCTCTCCATACAGTCCGATATCTTCTAGAGCTACCCGAGCCTCACAGACAGCGGCCAGGGTAGGGATTCCGGTATGGTCCATGAGCAGTTCGGGAGAGGCTCCGGTTCCCCCTTCCATTCCGTCCACCACGATCACGTCTGCGCCCGCCTTGGCTGCCAGTTTGACATCGTCATAGACGCGGGTTGCTCCCATCTTGACGAAGATGGGAACCTGCCAATCGGTGGCCTCCCGCAGTTCTTCAATCTTGATGATCATGTCGTCCGGTCCCAGGAAATCGGGGTGTCGGCAGGGGCTTCTCTGGTCTACTCCCGGGGGAAGGTCGCGCATTGTGGCGATCTGCTCCGAGACCTTGCCTTCCAGCAAAAGCCCTCCGGTTCCGGGCTTAGCCCCCTGTCCGATGGTCAGTTCAATGCCATCGGCCCTTTTCATGTCGTGAATGCTGATCCCGTAGCGGCTGGGAAGGACCTCATAGATCAAGATCTTGGAGTGTTCCCGTTCGGCGGGGAGCATCCCGCCATCTCCGGTGGTGGTTGAAGTCCCTACCTGTGTGGCCCCCTGTGCCAGCGCAACCTTGGCGTTATAGGAAAGTGCGCCGAAACTCATGCCCGTGACCATGATGGGAATCTCCAGTTCGATCGGTTTCTTCGGAAGGCGCGTTCCCAAAACCGTCCTGGTGCTGCATTGTTCCCGGTATCCCTCAAGAGGGATCCGGGTCAGGGTGCTGGGAATGAAAACGAGATCATCCAGGGTAGGCATGGGCCGGGTTCGAAGCGAGCTGAACCCACGAACCCGATAACGGCCTAAATCTGCCTTGGTCTGGATATCCTCAATGGTCTCGGGCTGCCAGATTCCGCTTCGCCGGAGTATCTGACGCTCCTTTACAGAGCTTTCCTCCATAGATCTATCTCCTTCTTGTCAAAGTTCCAAAGTCGCCTTCCACTCACGACCTTTTTGAAGGGGCGCTCAGCAGGGATTCCCCAACCATGGAGCTCCTGGCGAAGAGACTTCCAAACTTCTTCGCTGGGTTCTTCGACCACGGCATCATTGCCCAATTCTTCGATTTCCCCGCCAACGTAGATACAACCCTCGTACATGGAATCGGCCAGTGCCGGACCGCTGTTGCCACAGACAATGAGGGTTCCTTTCTGCATCATGAATCCCGTCATGTAGCCGCAGTCTCCCTGGATGATCAAGAGTCCTCCCTTCATGGCCAATCCGGCTCGAGCACCTGTACTGCCGTGAACGACAATGGTGCCCCCACGAATAGAGGCTCCGCAACTGTTTCCCACATTCCCGCGGACTCGAATCGTTCCCGATGTCATTGACTCACCGAGACCCCAGCCGGCGTTTCCATGAATGGTCAGATCAGGTCCATCCATCAGGCCGCCGCAGTAGTAACCTACGCTGCCCTCGAAAACAATGTTCGCTGCGGTCACAATGCCCACAGCCAGATTGTGTTCCCCCCGGCAGTCGACAACCCGAATTTCTTTCGCCCCCGAGGCGACCGAATCCTTGATTTGCTGGTTGATCTCCCTGGTGTTCTTTCCTTGAACCGATATCTCAACTGCGACAGTTTTCCTGGCGGACATCAAACCCTCTCCGCGGCATAGGCGGGTACCGACCACAGCTGTACCTTCTGAGCTGGCGGTTCCCAGACCTCGAAATCTCCCTGCAGGCTTCTACGCAGGGCAGTTTCTTCCGTGGCGATGGCCACGAAGGTGTCTGACTCGGCCACCGTCAACGGCTTGAAGGCAAAGCGATCCTTGACGTAGGCGAAGGAGTCTGCGTTGGCGACCAGATAACAGAACGACCCGTCGAAACCAGTGAGCGAACTCTCCAGAGCTTCCCTGAGGCAGAGACCCTGGGTCATCTGATCGTGCAGGTAGATGCCGATGATTTCCGAATCATTTTCCGTGTAAAACCGATAACCCTTCTGCTCATATCTACGGCGAAGCTTGTGGTAGTTCGTGATGTGGCCATTGTGAACCGTCGCCAGATCGGGGACGCGGCGCGCCCAGAAGGGCTGGGAATGGCTGAGATTCACCCGACTCTCGGTAGAGAGACGCGTATGGCCAATTCCATGGGTTCCTCGAAGAGAGCCAACCTGGTAGCTTTCCTCCAGATGGGCAGGGGAACCGACCTGCTTGACGACTTCGAGGCGGCCTCCCACGCTGACCACTTCGACGCCTGCTGCCGAATCCTCTACCCGGGTGATCAGCTCCTGGAGATCAGGAAAGGCTCCCACCACCAATCGCAGATACGTAGAAAACACCTCCTGCTGATGGATCGGTACCAAGCGCCCCACCTGCTCGGCCACCTGCTTCCCTTTTTCTTCCAGGTCTCCCACTTCGCCCAGCTGGATGCGAAGAACGAGATTGGGCTCCTGTGGTTCTCCCAGGATCGCCACCCCGGCGGAATCAGGACCTCTACAGGAGAGGGCCGTCAGCATCTTCATGAGTATCTCCCCTATGGGAGCTTGTGAATTCACGGTCTTGTCTAGATAGCCTACGATTCCGCACATTGAGCCGGAGTTCCTTCGTGGGTTGCCGGAAGATCTAAAAGGGTACCAGAGCACAATGTTACCAGCAGGGCGAAACGCCGACAAGCGCCTTCTCATCCGATCGCAAGCACCCAAGCCTCGGCCTCTGCCGGTGTCGGCAATAAGGCCGGTATCGAGAAGAAAGTGCGGTCACGGCCATTCTCTTTTCGGCTTGGTTCACAAACACGAGTGCAATATGATTACTGCTTTGTGGCGTTGGCATTCGCTTTACGGGTCGGTGATCGCGGGAGGAGGGTCGCGCCATGAGGTTGGGCATCACCACGATCATTTTTTCTCCAGAACGGGAACCCTTTGAAGAATTCTGTTTCTGTTGCCGCAACCGGAATCTTATACGAAAACCCGAAGCCTTATCTGCGCAGTATAGTCGCCTACCATCCATCACTAGTTGTGTTGGGAGGGGATGAATTCCTGGCGAGTTTTGATGTTGGCCAGGCGGTGGAAGCGCTGGACTATCACACTGTGGTTGCCCGTTCTCTCGATGCCGGGCTCCACTGGAATCTCGAAGGTCCACTCCTGCGTGATCCGCCTCCTGCCACCACAAACGCCGTTCGGGTCAGTAGCTTGGCCGACGGGACCCTGTTGGGATTCGGATCCTTCTCGCATCGCGACAATCCCGAAGTGGGCGCCCTGAACCGCGAGACCTTCGGTACTTCTCCCAAGAATCTCCTCTGGGTTCATTCGAAGGACCAGGGGCGAACCTGGTCTGCTCCGAGCCGAATCAACCCTCCCCTGGAGGGTTCCTGCTGGGAGATCTGCCACGCAATCGTGGAGCTTTCCGATGGAAGATGGCTGGCTCCCACAGCCACCTGGCGAGACTGGAATGGGGAAAATCCTTCCGGGGAACAAACTGTGGTTTTCATCAGCGACGATCGGGGCTCAAATTGGACTTCTTTCGGCCGCTGTTTCGACGGCCGAAGCACAGGGGTGACCCACTTCGAAGTGTCCGTCATCGAACTCCAGGATGGGAGAATTCTCTCCGTCGCTTGGGTTTATGACTGCCACTCCCAAACCACGCTCGCCTCGGAATACTCCCTCAGCGAAGATCGGGGTGAGACTTTCAGTGAGCCCATGCACACCGGTTTTCATGCTCAGACATGTAAGGTGATCCAGCTGGCGGACGGACGGATTCTCGCCGTGTACCGCAGTCACGACCAGCCCGGGCTTTGGGCGAGCCTGGCTCGCCTTGAAGGCAGACGGTGGGTCGACCTGTCGCAGGCCCTCCTCTGGGGGGGAGCGGACGAGCTGAGCGGACTGAAGTTCGGATATCCGAGTTTCAAGGAAACGGCTTCAGGAAAGGTCTATCTCGTCTTTTGGTGTGAAGAGAACTGCCTGACCCACGTCCGATGGGTTCAACTGGAGTTGAGCTGATCAAAACGAAGCAACAGGGACCTCACAATGGTTCCTCATGCTTTCCAATGGAACCCGCCCAGCGCGGGAGGAAGGAAGAGAATGCCCTATAAATTTTGCAGCGCCATGCTGCTCTTATTGACTGCATCTGTTGGCCCACTCCAGGGGGTGACACTTGAGCGTCTCTTCGTTATCAAGGGAACGAGCGAAATCGTCCAGTTTCGTAAGGAATCAGGAGATTGGAAACGGATGAACAGCTACTCGGATACCGATTTTCCACAGCTCTTTCCCGCAGTCTCGATGGAAATGAAAAGCGGCAACATCCTTTGTGTCTATGACCGGGAGGGGACCTTGACGGGTCGTCTTCGCTACGATCCTGCCGCGGATGCCCTGTTGGCGTACGATGGGAATCCTGGTGACCCCAAAGATCGGGGAGGGCGAATCCTGGAAAGCCCTGTGCTGGAAGAGAAATTCCGACAGGAAAGTGGTCTCTACAAGGATCACAGTTCTTATCATGCCAGTTTGACCCGTGATGAGTTTCGGAGGGCGGTTGGGAACAAGTACCGGGATATTTTTCTCGTGGAAGGTCGGGTTTTCGGAATTCAGGGAGATCAGATCGACCGACTTTCCCTGGACAGCTCGACCGGTGCCGTCTCTTCGAAGAAGGCCCTTGTGCTGCCGGGAAGCAATCTTACTCATGCAGCGGTGAGTCCCTGGCAGGAAGCTTTCCTTTCGGATGCGGCCCAAAAAGCGATCCAGCGGGTGCACCTGTTTGGCGGTTCCCTGAAATCCAGTGGTTCCATCACCGGGAACCATCTCGAGTCCCCGGGGAGTCTCGAGTTCAATAGGGACGGGGAGCTGTTTGTGGCCAACACCAGGGGTGGAGCTCATGACCTGGTTCACTTCGAGTTCGTGCTGGTACGCTTTACCGACTGGAGTGCCAGGCCGAAGGGAAGCACCGACCTGTGGGAAGGCGGAGAAGCGACGGCTTTGACTCTAGCCCGACCGGTGGGGTTTGTCCTCTCCGAGAAGACCCACCCTCTGGTAAGACTGGGTCAGAAAAAGGCGGGTGGGCACCAGGGTATCTCCCAAGCACTTTTCGTCCATCCCATTCTGAACTCTCAGGCCGCGGTCGTGGCATTGGTGGAATATGGTCCTGGAGGGCATACTTCCGTGCACTATCATCAGAAGATGGAGCAGGTCCAGGTGGTGGTATCGGGGCGCGCTTTGTGGGAGCTTGGCGAGAGCGAGGTAGAGGTCACTGCGGGAGACGTGATTTTTTGCCCCGAATGGGTAAAGCACGGCTACAAGGTATTGGGTGACGAGCCCTTTAAGTTTCTCCAGTTGGAATGGCCGGGAGAATAATTGACAGGACCTGCGCCGATCAGCTGTTTTATCTGAGTTTGGTCGTGCACCGGAACATCCGAGAAATAAATATAATCACTACTGTCCGGTTATAACTCGAATAAACCCATATATCCTTGCTTATCGCTACCTCCGCCATCTGAAACGTGACGATCCGGCTATGGCGGATCACCTTCGCTCCGATCTTGATCAGTTTGGTCAACAGGCTGCGAAGGGACCAATGTTTGATTTTTCTGGGAAGGACCAGCCGCCGTAGAAAATTGCCCAGGTTGCAGGCCAAGACAAACAGAGCCAACCTCACCTGATTCGGGACAAAGCGCTGGCAGGACAGGCGAGTCCAGTGCAACGCATACTTGCCTTCCTTGATCCACTGCTCGGCTGTGCCACGACCGTTATAGAAGTGAACCACCCCTGAGGCTTGTGCGCTCATATTGGTGACGATGAAACCCACCCTCGGAAAGAGTTCTCCGCGATGCCACTCGACCTTGGCAATCACCCGGCGAGGCCGGTCCCAACTGGCGGCTTGATATTGGAAATCGGCAAACCAAACGATAGGCTTTCGGGGCGGACGGCCCACAGGCCGGGTAAGCAGGTGTTCAATCTCCGCCTGAAGCACCTCGTTGGCAGGAAGCCGGATGGCATACAAAAAGCCCTTCTCCTCCAAGTATTCATAAACGTCCGGCTTGGCAAAGGCAGCATCCCCACGAAAGTATTTGCGGACTGTTTTCTTCTCGTAGCGAGCCACGATTGGTTCCAGCATCTCCTTCCAACCATCCGCGCTGTGAACATTGCCGGGCCGAAGCATTGCACCTTCGCAATCTCCGAACTGGTTGAAACAAAACAGGGGATGGTAGCAAGTACATCGGAAATGGCCGTTGTAGGCAGAGGCTTCCTGCTCGCCATGGACAGGACTGGCTGAGCTGTCCATATCCAGAATGATGCGTCGATGAGTTGTTTTCTCCAGCGCTCTTTCTACCCATCGGCCATTAACTTCCGAAAGGGCTTTGAGGTTCCCCTGGACGGACAGCATCTCGGTCTCAAATCGACCCATGGTGTTGGCGCTGGCGGCCTTCTTCTTGTCCATCTTCTTCCCGGTGATCCTCCGCATAGTCGGATCCACCGATAGACGATGGGCATCGTTGACATCTTCATAGCCAGCCAGTCGACTCGTATACCGATTGGCGCAGCAACGGCGCCAGGTCGTGCTGGATGTTACGCCCTGTCCGCGAATCGCGAAAAACGGAGGGAACACTATCGAATAACACCAACGCTTCGTCCAAATCACGATAGGCGAGAAGCCCAGCATCCGAGGTGACCTTAGCCCCATGAAATTCAAGCCTCAAACTGCCATCAAAACCGGCCTTCAAACCTTCACCCTTTGGGTCAGCCATTTCTTGCTCCCTTTATGCTCTATATCTACTTTAATTATAGTAGTTTACATCGATTAAGGCAAACAATTTTGGTGTCCTATATGGTGAATGGGGGATAAAACCAGCTGGTTATGAACTTCGACCCTTTCATATTTGTAGTTCGTTTCTGTAAGTACCTGAGAAAGCGGGATTCTCTCCAAAAGCGTGACGCTCAAAATTTGCAAGATCTGGTGATTCACTTCACTCCGGAAACGCTGTGTCGATATACAGAGTGGCAAGCAACAGAGAATCGGGTGGAAGGCACGAACTCGGAATGTGGGAGGAGCCTCAGGCTCCGAAGGGGCGGCGAAACCCCGCCCCTTGGTCTCCTTGCAGTTCGGCACCTGAGGTGCCTCCCACGCTGAAGGCGGCTTTCTAACTCACCGTTCGCAGTGAATTGCATAACCAGATTTGCAACATTGTGTAGAGGCGGTTGAACATATCGAAACATTTGGATTTCGTAGTCAACCTCGGTATTTGCAAGATGTTACCAAAAGTAAGAACTGACTCAACCGGACAGTAGTGAAATATAATATATCGCAATTATCCCCTCTTGACAAGTAAGTTGCCTTTGTGCGTCTAATGCAGTCTAATGGTCCAGATGGCAAGGGACAGTGAGTTCCACACCTATCACTACATTGAAGAAGTCCTTAAAAATCTAGGCTGGGACACGAAAAACCCTGCTAACGGTGGGTCAGTTTACACCCAGGGAGAGTTTCGCCGCCATGATTCTCTGCTGACTCAGGCGTTAGGGAGAGAGGCCCAATCCTACGCTGATAAAGTCAACCGAATAGAACCTGGAACAGCCCGTTTTGCCACAGGGATTGCCGGAACTTCCAACCAGTCGTTTTATGTCCTGACGACCTACTGGGACAACTCCAAGTGGAATGAAATAGCGATCAACAACTACAACGTGACGGGTTTTCTCACCCCAGAACAATGCCGTGGAGTCCTGGATCAGAACAGCCCAAACATCATCCACTACCATGTCGATCTCAACACGTTCTTGACTAAGGCGAATCAGATCAACGAGACTTTGCACAACAACGGCGTCGCTGCTCGCGATCGGGTAAAACTGGTTTCCGGACTTCTGCTCGCCCTGGCACAAGATAGCACAATGTCTCTGAGCAACAGTCCTGTAACACTGATCGGGGATGTCAATTCCAGGATCAAGACGCTACTGATTCGGCACGGCAAAGAAGATTTTGCAGCCGAGGTTCAGCTCAAACTTCCAAACACACCGGAGAATCACCGTAAATACTGGTCTGCGATTGTTCTCACGCTGCAACACCTTCGAGAAATGAATATCCGCTCGGCAATCAACAGCGGTACGGACGCCCTAGGGCAGTTCTATGAGACTTTTTTGAAGTACGCAAACGATGCCAGCGAAATGGGGATCGTTCTGACCCCGCGCCATATCACGAAATTCTCCGTCGATGTGATGAAGATTCAAAATACGGATGTGATTTTCGATCCAACTTGCGGGACGGGAGGTTTTCTCGTCGCAGCTCTTGATTCCATCAGGGCATCCCACTACGGACGCCACCCCGACGTATATGATGCTTTCCGAAACGATTGCCTGTTCGGAGTGGAACAAGATGACGGGGTGTTCGGGCTGGCGTTAGTCAACATGATCTTTCGTGGCGATGGAAAGAGCCGCATACACAACGGGAACTGTTTCGATAATCAGTTTTTCCGGCACGACGGGCAAATCCTGCGGCTCAAAGAATACGATGCGATTCCCGAAGGAGCGGCACGGGCGTTCACCAGAGTCTTAATGAACCCTCCCTTTGCAATCGAGGAAAAGGAATACCAGTTTGTAGACTACGCCTTGCAACAGATGCGGGTTGGGGGTTTGCTCTTTGCCATTCTCCCAAATGGAACGATCACCGGAACGGATGGGGTTCACTGGCGGGAGGCAGTAGTGAGAAACCACACCGTCAGGGCCGTCGTGAAGATGAGAGACGATCTGTTCATGCCGAATACCCACAAGGGAACCTATGCTCTGGTCTTGGAAGCATGGCGGCCTCACGTGCCTCACGATCCGGTGTTCTTTGCAATACTCCATGACGATGAACACGCCGGACGAAAATCGAAGCTGCTAGGCGTCGAGAGCACTCAAGACAATATGGACCGATTAGGGCGGTTGCTTTCCGGCTTTCTGTTCGCAGATGCACAGATAGACAGCATTTCAAAGGAGGTTCGAGTCTCAACGCTGAGAATGGAGTTGAGTTACGACTTTGCACCGGAATCCTATCTCGAAGGAGATGCTCTCACAGACGGGAGATGCCAATCCGTCGAAGGACTGGTGTTAGCTCTCGCCAATAAGCAGTTAAGGCAGAAACAGAAACCTACTGAGGTTCCCACCCGTTGCCGAGAGTTTGAGCTAGAGGAATTATTTGAGGTCAAGCGAGGAAAGTGCCCACCGCTGAAGTATTTGAGAAAAGGCGACGTTCCGGTCATCACGTCCAGCGAACAAATCAACGGGATCAGCGACTACCACTGTGTGGAGGATCGCCTGATTCACACTCACTGCATCACAATCAGCGCAAATGGGTCTGAAGGAGCGGGAAAGGCATTCTGGCATCCCTACCCTTTCTCAGCGGTTCCCGACGTTCTGGTTTGCACTTGGAGAAATCCCCGCCACAGCAAGGATCAAGCGTTCTGTCTGTACATTTGCGAGTCCATCAATTCTAATGCTTGGAGGTTTGATTATTTCAGGAAGTCCGGCCTACAGCGTATCGTCACGGATGTTCGGGTGAAGCTTCCCATGAAGCCGGATGGTACAATAGACAGAGTGGTCGTGAGACGGATCATAAAAAGAAGCTCAGGCTACTATCTCATCAAGGTTTCGCATGGCTATAACAAGTCTCAAGCGTAAGCAGAAAAGCAACCCGGAATCGACTGTTACCGAGCCGAGCAAGGACGCACCGCACGGCAAAAAAGGCCTCTTTGATGCTTTGCTCAGGCAAGCCGTGCCGGACGAAGCAACTCCACCAAAACGTGAAACATCCGATCCGGAATAAATCGGGTGTTGTGCCGGAAGTCGAACTCAGCTAGGTATTTCGGAAGGTGCTTGCCGGAGACGTGAATGTGGGTGCCTCGGATACTGCGCTTCAACTGCGACCAGTATCCTTCGATGCTGTTGGTGTGGCTTCCATCTTTGGCCCATTGCGCGATGCCGTGATGAACGGATCGGTGCCTGAATCCACGCAAGAAGAGTAATCGGTAAGCCCACCATTCGTCGGTATGCACGGTCGAACCCTGGCGCACGTTACGCCGTACTATCGGCTCCACAGTGCATCTCTTGGCATCTTCGACCTTGCGTGTTTTTACAGGCCCTCCCCGTTGCTTCATTCCCAGGACAGGAGTTTTGCCAAATGCCCCACGCCCCCGCTTTCCCGCTCGCTTGCCACCGATATAGGTCTCGTCAATCTCAACCTCTCCGAATAGGGCCGCAGGTTCGATCCCAGCCATCAGTTTGCGTATCTCATGGGCCATTCTCCAAGCACATTTGTAAGTGACTCCGAGTTGACGCTGAAGTTCCTTTGCGGGTACACCGTGTCGCGTTGTTGTGAACAGGTGCATGGCGTAGAACCATTTGCGGAGAGATGTGGTCGATTTTTCGAACGGGGTGCCTACGCATGGATAGACGTGGGCGCCGCAAAACTGGCAGGCATAGGCCCGACGCTTCCTGATCCGGTGGAACTTGGTGTGCCTTTTGCACTCCTGGCAGAATGGATTGTCTCCGTAGCGAAGCTCCATGATCTTGTCCAGGCAGGCATCGTTTGTGGGATAATCGGTTTCAATGTGTTGGAATGTGTATGACATAATAGGAGTGTACAGGAAAACAACTTACTTGTCAAGAGGGGATAATCGCCTAATATATTATGAACGACAGTCCTATGATTTCCGGCTTTCATCACACCGGCCTTACCGTGCGCGATCTGGACAAGATGGTCCGATTCTATACGGAAGAGCTGGGGCTGAAAGTGCTCCGCGAGGTGGACTCGGTCGCGCCGCCGGGAGGCGATCACACGGGCGTCCCCGGAGCACGCCGCAGGCTCGTTTTCGTGGGACTGGAGAATGACCATCAAATCGAGCTCATTTGCTACGTCGATCCCCCTGCCGAAGACGGCCACCTCGACAAACATCAGCTGGGCTTCACCCATGTCTGCTTCCGCGTAGCCGACCTTCGCCACAGCTATGAGTCGCTCACTGCCCGGGGAGTGCGGTTTGCCACCGGGCCCAAGTATCGGGATATCGATGGTCGCAAAGTAGGGGCTGTCTATGCCCAGGACCCGGAAGGGAATTGGTTGGAGTTCATTGAAGGACTCTAACCCGCATTTCTCACCCCACCTCTACTGCAACGCCGTCGCCTTCACCTGAGCGAAGTGAAGAAATGATCCGTCTGGACTGCGTTGTGCTTCGTCGGCCTCCTCGACGTGCTGTATGAGTACGCCTGCGGGGGCCTCGGCCGCAACGCCTTGTCCAGCCGGCCCTTCCGGCGTTTGACACGAGTGTCTCGACACAAGTGTCTCGACACAAGTGTTTTCGCAACGACCCGGTGTGAGAAATGCTGGCTAAACCTGAAGATGATCGTCGCGCCTCGATCTGGTCTCCGTCGCGCTCCCAACATACGTCATCGTATTTATGAAAGGGATACTTAGGAAGAAGAATATGGGCTGCTAAGGTGAACGCGCATCTCCGTCTGGGGGATCTCCTGTTCCCAGGGAAACAGGGGCCGCTTCAGGCGTCGGAAGGGCAGCATCCTCATGTCGGGCGGCGTGGGCCCGGGCAAGTCCAGAACGAAGAACCCTTTCATGACGTCGCGATAACCCAGCCGGAAATTCATCATGTTCTTCACACCCACAAACTTGGCCTCTGCGGGATTCATGCCCATGCACCGATACTGCTCGTCGGCCCAGTCGTAGGTGGGGTAGCTTGCTACCAGAATCTGGATGCTCCCCACCTGAAGCGTGGCCGAGGGGCCCATCGATGCCCAGGTGCCCCCGAGAATTCCTCCCCGGTACTGAAACCGTCCGTCGGACGTGCGCAGCACCTTGGCCATCACTTTCAGCGGAGATCCCCAGACCGGATCCACCCGATGACCCAGTTCCAGCATCAGTTCCTTACCTGCTCCGGCCCGGAGACAGGTCTGGGCGGCTTCCGGATCCACCACCATCGCATGGCAGGGTTCGGTGACTTTGCATTCCAGCAATCCCTTGATCAACCCGACCCCGTCTCCGGCCGCACCCCCGCTGGTGGTATCGGCCGTGTCCAACAGCAGAACGGGCCCTCCCGCGATTTCACGTCCCTGCCTTACCGCTTCGGCAACACCGCTCGCAGTAAACCACTGGATTCCTCTGGCCCGCCGCGGGATTGCTGGCGCCTTGATGGTCATGTCGATGTCCGTGGGTGCGATCGTGACTATGGGGTTGACGGCGAAACTGCTGGAGTACTCTGACTGGCGCACGGTGTTTCGACTCTATTCCCTGGTGGGAGTGGTGTGGGCTGTCCTGTTTTTTCTCTACTTTCGGAACCGGCCCAATGAGCACCCTCGAGTCAATCAGGCCGAGCGGAATCTCCTTCTTGCGCCGGGATCCTCGCAGGAGGACACGGTTGCACGGGACATCCCCCCTTCGGCGGCGCAGGCGAAAGCCTCCGCCGGCAGATCCTCCGGTATGTGGGCCCTGATGATTCGAAGTCGGAATATGTGGCTGATCTGTGGTCAGCAATTTTTCTCTGCTGCTGCCTACTCCTTGTTCTTGACATGGTTTCCGGCCCTCCTGGAGAAGAGATATGGCCTGACACGCGAGAATGCCGGGTTGATGGCCATGTCCCCCCTCATTGCCGCCGTTATCGGCTATCTGGCCGGGGGTCTGGTGCTGGATGTGCTTTTGGCAAGAACGGGGAATAAGCGGGTCAGCCGAAGCCTGGTGGGTTGTGGAGGGATGATGCTGTGCGGCCTATTCATGTTGGCCTCCACATGGACCTGTTCCCCCGGACAGCTGGTTGCCATGATGACCCTGGGTGTGTTTTTACTCACCTTCAGGGCCGGCCTCCTGGGCCGTGGCCATTGATATTGCAGGGAGGAGTACCGCTCTCGTCATGGCTGTCATGAACATGGCCGGGGTAGCGGGGGCTTTTCTCAGCCCCGCCCTGGTGGGGTATCTGATTGCCTATATCGAGCGCAGCTCCGGGGACTGGAATGTGGTCATCTACCTGTTCGCCGCCATGTATTTCGCCAGCGGACTTTTCTGGTGGGCAATCGATTCCCGGAAGAAGTTGGCTGACGACTAACCGCAACAGATTCATCAGGTCAGTTTTCCCCTGGCCATCAACTCCCAAACCACTTCGACTCGTCCGTGGCGAATGCCGAGAAAGCGATCGTGAAGAAAATTCGTCGAATCGCTATAACCGACAATGAACTCGATCTGTTCACCAACACGGGGACCGGGGCAGCCCGGTTTCAGGTCCCAGACACCGTGTTCGGCCGACAAATACCGCATGGTCAGATCGTCTCGACCTACGGGCGTCGGAGGGCAGTGCGACGACATGGTTTTGAAACCGGCATCGGTGACCACGTGCCCGGGATGGTGACCGGTCACCGTGGCCAGCACGGTCAGAGCAAAATCCAAATCGTCGACAGAGAACCTGTTCCGGTACATATTGTCCATGAAAATTCCTCCGCCCGCCTGAATTTCCGTGATTCCTTCGTAGGCAGCGGTGATATCGTAACAACCCGTTCCGCCGGCACTGACAATTTCCACCGGAAAGCCGTTTTCCTGCAGCAGATCCCGGGCTTCGACAAGGAGACTCAGGGCCTTCCTGCAGGCACGCACCTTTTCCTCCCTCGGTGCCAGTTCGAGAACGTGGCCCTCGTAGCCCATGATGCCGCAAAAATCAAGTCTGGGGGTTGAGCCGATCAGTCGGGCGAATTCGAGCACGGCACCTGGCTCCACGCCGGTTCGGTGCATTCCGATGTCGATGTCGATGATCACCGGAGTGGTCGTTTGGGCAGCGGTGGCCGCCTCACCCATAAGCTGGACGACCCTCGCGTCGTCGACCGTAGCCAGGACGCGACCCCGCTGCTGCACGGCTGCCAGTCGTCGCAGTTTTGGGGGTGTGACGATGTTGTTGGCCACAAGGATGTCGCTAATTCCGTGGGACGCCATGACCTCGGCCTCGGCCAGCTTTGCACAGGTGATGCCACGGGCGCCGGCTTCGATGAGCAAGCGGGCAATTTCCGGCGATTTGTGGGCCTTGCTATGCGGACGCCACTGGGTTTTGTGCCGGCGGCAGAATTGTGCGATTCGCTGAATATTGGATTCGAACACCTTCAGGTCGATGAGCAATACCGGGGTGTCGAGATCCTCTTTTTTTAGGCCCCAAAATGCCTCTTTCGCCGCTGGGTCAGAGGGATTCTCGGCAAACGATGGTTGCAAAATCACTCCTCAGAAAAAAATGATCGTCCTCCAGAGACTCCGCAAACACGGCGCTCGCCTCCGCCTTGAGAACCCGTCGCCGGGCCGCTCGCTTGAGCTCAAAACCAAACGGGTCTCCTTGTCCAGGGCGACGATGAATATCGTGGGCAGGTTACTTCTATGGTGCACCTGGTTGTCGGTTCCGCGTCGCGTACTATCAGGTTCCAGTCCTTGTAACCTACTTGTTCCATAGTAGCATGTTGCAGGACGGCAATATCCCGATTCATTGCTCGGGGGGTGCCGTGTCGATCTCCGGGTAGAACCACGAGTGCTTGAGGCCAGGATGGCGACTGCCGTACCGGGCCGGAACGTCCTGCGTCCAATTGCTCGGCAGTGTCAAACAGAACAAGAGCACGCCGGCAAGAGCCACCCGCTGAGAGAGGAGCGGTTTTTGGTCGGGAAGGGCTCCTGGCCGTGGCGCTGGAGGAGTGCCGATCCCCAGACGTCCCAACCGACGCAGGCGCGACCGGACCAGGAGGACGAAGCCGAGTAATGCCATGATGATGTTCAGCGTCTGCCCGGTGCCGATGTCGAGTCGGTGAGTCGGATAGTCGCGGAAGAGGTCGATGAAGATCCGCAGGAAGGCGTACCAGAAGACGAATCGGGCCGCGGTCGCTCCGGGAGTCGGATTTGTTTTCCGGACCCAGAGAAGGAAGGGAACCAGCAGGAGATTCTTGGCACCGTCGTAGAGCACGACCGCGTGGCGAATCCCCTCAGCGCCGGGAAACTTCACGCCCCACCACACATCGGTGAGGCCGCCCACAATCTGCCCGTCGATGAAGTTCCCAATCCGGCCAAGCCCCATCAGGAACGCCCCCGGGATGACGAGCTCGTCGGCGAGGGCGAGAAAGGGCTTCTTGTATTTGAGGGCGAAAGCGCACGCACCCGCAGTCGCGCCGAGCATTACTCCGTGGGAGGCCATGCCCCCCAGCCAGTAAGCTGGAATCAACCAGGGATGCCGGCAATAGAAGGGCCATTCATCGAACGCCACCTCGACGAGGCGGCCGCCCACGAGCACCCCGACCACGATGAAAAGACTCAGGCTATAGACCTCACGCGGCGTCAGCGCGAGCCGGTCACGGTGGCGCTTCAGGAAGAGATGCATCTGTAGGAACCCGAGGGTGTAGCTGAGGCCGTACCACCAAAGGTACAGCCCCTCCAACCTCCCAAGGATAGGATCGATACTATGGACAAACATTCTGAATCAGGTGCAAAGGCTTCTATTCCGCACAGCGGGAGAGAAAATCACCACGAATCAGAGTCCCATTCTAGTACTCCCTTTCATAAATACGGTAACGTATGCGGATGGGGTTTGCGAGGTGAGGTCGCGAAGAGAGGAGGAGGCGATGCTGAGGCATCGTCGACGACGAACGACAAAGAGATCGCCCGCAATCCCCATCCGCCCAAAGGGTTGGGGCGGGACGGGACCATCTCTTTGTTGCTCCTCCTCGCCGATGTCTGGGCATCGACTCGTCGTCGCGCCTCGATCTGGTCTCCGTCGCGCTCCCAACATACGTCATCGTATTTATGGAAGGGAGTACTAGCCCGAGTATTGCATAGAGTGTGGTAGCGAAAGCAACGGTGTCAAGACACTCGTGTCAAGACACTCGTGTCGAGCGCCGAAAGCCCTCCGTAAATGACATGGTATTTACGTTATAATTCCAGTCTTTCAAGATGTCTGCCGGTGACTTGCTTTTATTGTTGACGAACGACGACGGGGTGAGAGCTGCAGGATTGCTCGCTGTGAAGAAGGAACTGTCGACTTTGGGAAAAGTCGTGGTTGTTGCACCCGAGAAGGAGCGCAGTGCGGTCAGTCACGGGTTGACCCTGCATCATCCCATTCGTTTCTGGGAGACTTCGGAGAACCATTATGCTCTGACCGGAACCCCGGTAGACTGCGTGCTCTTTGCGATCCGTAAACTCTTACCTCGGCTTCCAGACCTGGTGGTGAGCGGGATCAACAACGGTCCGAACCTGGGAGACGACATTCTTTACTCAGGTACGGTGGCAGCGGCTCGGGAGGCCGCTTTGTACCGTATCCCTGCTCTTGCCACATCTTTGGTAAGGACGGGTGAGGCGCCTGATTATGCTCCCGCTGCACGGTTTGTTTATTGGCTCATCTGCGAGTTTTATCCGGAGCGAATTCCGAAGGGAACGATTCTTAATGTGAACTTACCGGAGGGCGATTTGAAGGAGTATCGATTCACGAGGCAGGGAAGCAAACTGATGGCCAGTTCTGTTGAGGAAAAAAGTGATCGCCAGGGTCGGAAACATTACTGGATCGGCCCGGATGAAAGCCGGTGGATCGTTGAATCGGATACGGACTACCAGGCCGTCAAGGATCGAGTGGTTTCGATCACTCCGCTGCAGCGCGATCAGACTGATTACCAGACCCTGCAGTGGTATCGCCAGGAAAGTGAAAAATAGGATTTGTGTGGAAAGGCATCTCCGCTGATCATGGATCTTGCATTGTGAGATATGCTAGTGTCCTGGGACAGGACACTAGCAATGGCTGGTGTCATCAATCGGGGCGTGGCGCAGTTTGGTAGCGCGCACGGTTCGGGTCCGTGAGGTCGGAGGTTCAAATCCTCTCGCCCCGACCATCAATCCTTTCATTTTTCGCAAGAATCGAACCCAGTGACCAGGAAGCACCGATCAAAGATTTCTAGCCTGCATTTCTCATCACCGCTCTACTGCATCGGCAGAAAATGCAGGTCAGGTTTGCGGTGAATCATGATGGCCCGTCATTTCATCCTGAAGGGTCGAGTTCAAGGGGTCGGTTTTCGCTACTTCGCGAGGCAGGCGGCTGGCGAGCTGGGAATTCAGGGTTGGGTCAAGAATCTCGGCAGCGGAGAGGTGGAAATCCATGCTCAGGGAAGCAAAGAGGCGATGGAAAAGTTCCAGGTTTGGATGAATCAAGGTCCATCCTTGGCAGTGGTGAGCGAAGTCGAGGTCACAGAGGTAGAGCCGCAGTTGCACACTAACTTTTCCATCGGAAGGTGAGCTATGGAGGAACTGAAACAGAAAATCCGAGAGATTCCTGACTTTCCCAAACCGGGGATTCTCTTTTATGACGTGACGACTCTTTTGAAGGACCACGAGGGTTTCAGTACCGTGATCAATATTCTGACTGAGAAATACCGAGACGAGCGAATCAAAAAGATCCTGGGTATTGAATCACGCGGCTTCATCTTCGCCCCTTCATTAGCGTACAACCTTGGGGCGGGCTTTGTCCCCATCCGAAAGCCTGGCAAGCTACCCGCCGATACCCTGTCTCTTTGCTACGATCTCGAGTACGGCCAGGATGCCCTCGAGATTCACAAGGACGCTGTGGAGAAAGGGGAGCGGGTGCTGATTGTCGATGACCTTATCGCTACGGGGGGAACGGCTGCTGCTGCGGTCGAGATGGCTTCTCAGCTGGGCACAGAAGTGGTCGGTCTGGCCTTCGTGGTGGAACTGGATTTTCTCAAAGGCCGTGAGAAGCTTGAAGGTTACGACGTTTTTTCGATCTTGAAGTACTAGAAAAGGAAATTTTCGGGGTCAGACCCCCTACTTCTCCTCCAGCTGGCTGATTCGCAGCTGAGCCTGACGGTCGTATTCCGAGGAGGGATAATCAGTGACGATCTTGCGGTACTGTTTCAAGGCTTCCTCTGGATTGCCCTGAGCTTCGTAGGTTTGTGCTAGTTCGAGGAGCACCATCTGTCGTGGGAAATCAGGCCAAGGTGCTTCAAGGACTTCGCTGAGTAACCTGATGGCCTCTTCGTGGTTCCTCTCCAGGAGAGCGATTTGAGCCAAAGAGTGGCGGGCCAGATTCTTCACTTCAGTCTGGTCTGAATGATCGATCACTGAATTCAGAATCTTCTTGGCCTCTTGCGGCTGGCCCAGTTCTCTTTTATTCAAGGCGACATAGTAGCGGGCCAGCTGACCCATTCGTCGAGAGGGATACTCCTGTGCCAGCGCATCGAATCGGGCCAGGGCTTCCCGATGACGTTCCGGGGCAGATGCAAACTGATACTTGCCCTTCCTTTTTCGGTTATCCGATTCCGTATCTGTTTCCCCTGCCAGCGGCGAGTGATAGATCTGAAGGGCCTCCGCGAATTCTCTTTGTAGCTCTGTTTCGCGGCTTTGCCGATAGTTACGCCAAAGATAAGATCCAGAAAGGACTATTGCGGCCAAGACGATGACAGAGACAATCCACTTTGCGTTCTGGGTACCCCACCCATAGAGTTGGCGCAGTGTGATCTGGATCTTGTCGGACTGGACGATTCCTCTGCGTGTGAGCCGTTTCGCAGTCAAAAGGTTTTCCCTTTGAGAGTGAGAAAACAGTGCGCCTGGCAGGACTCGAACCTGCGGCACAGGGGTTAGGAACCCCTTGCTCTGTCCACCTGAGCTACAGGCGCCTAAAGCGGGTTAGTATAGCAAAAATCGCTCATTCATGCTAACTGGTGTCCTGTCCCACCAATAGCATGCCATTTGTTGCGGGTGAAACCGTTCTGATTCGAGGCGCGACGACCTCGGCTCAAAGTTCCCTCCGCAAATGATATGTTATTGGTGGGACAGGACACCAATAGATTATGAGACTTGCTCCCTACGCCATGCGCGAGGAGTACAGCCGGGGGAGGCGCTACCCGGAAAAGTCTCACCCCTACCGGTCCGAGTATCAGCGTGACCGCGATCGGATCATCCACAGCAAGGCATTTCGAAGGCTGGAGAAGAAGATGCAGGTTTTTGATCCAGCCTACTCCGATCACTTCCGCAACCGGCTGACTCATACCCTTGAGGTGAGTCAGATCTCCCGCACGATCAGCGAAGCGCTGGGGCTCAACACCGACCTTTGCGAGATCTTGGCCTTGACCCACGATGTGGGGCACCCCCCTTTCAGCCACACGGGAGAGAAAGTCCTGGATCGGATCATGAGGAATCATGATTCGAGCTTTGACCACAATCTCCACACCCTCAGAATCGTGGAGAATTTCGAGGAAAAATATCCTGCCTTTCCTGGCTTGAACCTTACGTTTGAAGTGCGCGAAGGCATTGTCAAACACAGCCGGGATTACACCGAGGGGGAGACGGCATATGTGGATATTCGTGAATATCGACTCGGTGAGCGGCCACCTCTGGAAGCCCAGCTGATCGACTTGGCGGATGAAATCGCCTACAGTTCCGCCGACTTGGATGACGGTTACCAATCGGGCTTCCTGACTTTGGAGAGGATTCTGGATGGATCGGGTCTTTTCCGAGAAATCTATGAAAACATTTGGGCACAATACCGTGGGGTCCGCGAAAAATTGTTGATCAGCGAGGCGATCAGGCGGCTGATTGATGTGTTGACGACGGGATTCATCTCTGAAAGCCAAAAGGTGATTGAAGTAGAAGGGATTGACAGTGTCGAGAGGGTCAGGCAGTTTCCACGGCGGCTTCTCTGCTTTGGAGACGAAATCAATGGGAAGAAACAAGAGTTGAAGATTTTCTCAAGAAGAGACTCTACAACCACGAGGTTCTCAGGGAAAGTCGCCGCAAAGTTCGCCGTCTCATCGAGGAGCTCTTTGAGTACTATCTTGAAAAACCGGAGAATCTTCCGGAGGGTCACTATTCCCGTCTTTCGAGTCAGCCTTTGCATAACGTAGTTTGCGACTATATCGCGGGAATGACCGATAACTACGTTCAGGAAAAATATGAGCAGGTTTTCGGTCGCGAAATCTCCGGAAGATAGTGTTGTGACGAGACTTTGGCCTGCTCTCTTTCTTGACAGGCCGGGGAAAAGTGAGGTAGATTCGAGAATCTTTTGCCGAGGATAGTGACTCAATCAAAATGTTGGTCAACATCAATGAGCTTAGAAAGCGAGAGCAGCCGCTTTTTGTCGAGGCGGATTTTACAGACAGGGAGCTGAAAATTCGAAGCCAGGTCACTGTGCTCGAGAGGCCTGTCCACTCTAGTATGAAAGTCTCCCTCCACTCGGAAAGGCAGGTTTGCGTGGGAGGCTCGCTTCAGGCTGAATTGAAGCTGACCTGTTCTCGCTGTTTGAAGCAGTTTGCGTCCAGCATTAAGAAGGGATTTGAGCTTGAATACTGGCCTGACCCGGTGGTCCCGGGAGAAGGTGAAGAGCTAGGGCTGACCTACCCGGATCTTGTGGTCGGCTTTTACCGCGACCATCGGCTGGATCTGAGCGCAGTAGTTTCCGAGCAGATTGTCCTGGAAATTCCGATGAAACCGGTTTGTTCTGAAGCTTGCAGAGGTCTGTGTAACCAGTGTGGCAAGGATCTGAATGAAGGACTGTGTGATTGCCAGCCTCCGGGTACGGATCCCCGATTGGAATTACTGGCGGATATCAAGAAAAAGCTGATCCACTGACTATGCCAAATCCGAAAAGGCGCCACTCCAAGTCACGCAAGGGAAAACGTAGGGCTCATGACGCTTTGCGCAGCGTAAATTTTTCTGTCTGCAGCAACTGTGGTTCCCGGGTGCTTCCACATCGAGTTTGTTCAAACTGCGGTTACTATAAAGGCAAGCAAGTAATCGAAGTGGAAGAAGTCTAATACCTAGGAAGCACAGAGCTGGCCTCACGCAGATCGTCACGGATGTTCGCAGATACTGATCTTCGTCAATCCGTTCTGATCAGTGTAATCCGCGGTTTCTGCAGCAGTAGCCGAAAACAATTACAAGCCCATGTTTCACTTTTCTAACCAGGTTGCTCTGGTAACGGGCGCCTCGCGTGGAATCGGCCGTAAGGTAGCCGAAGACCTGGCCGCCCACGAAGCCTGCGTTGTTCTCACCAGCCGGACCGAAGCCTTGGTGCAAGCCTGTGCAGAAGAGATCCGTGAGCGGAATCAGGAGGCCTTCTCGATCGTCATGGATGTGTCTCAGCCGGAGGAGGTTGAAAGTGCGCTTTCCAAGATCTTGGAACGTTTTGGTCATATCGACATCTTGGTAAATAATGCAGGGATTGCTCGGGATAATTTCCTTCTGCGCATGAAGGAGGAGGAGTGGCGAGAAGTTCTGAACACCAATCTAGATGGACTCTACTACGTCACAAAAAAAGTGTTAGCCGGGATGATGCGCCGCCGCTACGGGAGAGTGATCAACATCACCTCTGTCGTTGCCCAGATGGGGAATCCCGGGCAGGTGAATTATGTGGCCAGCAAGGCGGGCATGATCGGATTTACGAAAGCGCTGGCCCGTGAAGTGGCTTCTCGAAATATCACGGTGAATGCGGTGGCGCCGGGCTTTATCGATACCGAGATGACCCGTTCCTTGGGCAGTCAAGTCCAAAAGGAGCTGCAAGAGAGGATCCCTCTGAAAAGGATTGGTACTGTTGAAGATGTCTCCTGGGGTGTGCTTTTCCTCGCCTCAAAAGAGGCTGGATATATCACCGGTCATGTGCTAAATATAAACGGCGGCATGTATACGTAGTATTTTTGCTCGTTCCACAAACACGATAGGTGAACCAGAGACTACCGCGAAGGAGGGAGTATGGCATCGGTTGAGGAAAAGGTGAAATCGATCATTGTCGACCAGTTAGGAGTGGGCGAGTCTGACGTGACTCCGGATGCTCACTTTGTGGATGACCTGGGAGCCGACTCTCTCGACACGGTGGAACTCGTCATGAAGTTTGAAGAGGACTTTGACATCGAGATCCCGGACGAAGATGCCGAAAAAATTCAGACTGTTCAGGATGCCATGGACTATATAACTGCTCATCGGAAATAGGAGATCCTCAAGGAAAGGGAAGATTGAAGAGGCGAGTCGTAGTTACCGGAGTCGGCTTGATATCGGCTCTCGGTGTGGATACAGAAAGCACCTGGAAAGGTTTGCTGGAGGGGAGGAGTGGTGTCTCTTCAATCACACGATTTGATGCCGAGAGTTTCTCGACCCGAATCGCTGCGGAAGTGAGTGGGTTTGACCCCTTATCATTTCTGGACGCCAAGAGTGCTCGCAAGATGGATCCTTTCATCCATTACGCTGTCGCTGCCAGCGAGCATGCGGTGCGCAGCGCTTGCCTGACCGTTTCGTCTCACAAAGCAGAGCGAGTGGGTGTTTATATCGGGTCGGGCATTGGTGGATTTCGAACTATCGAAAGAGAACACGAGAAGTTTTTAGAAGAGGGTCCGCGAAAAATCTCTCCTTTTTTTATCCCTTCAACCATTGTTAATTTGGCCGCTGGTCAGGTCTCAATCCGTTTTGGGGCCAGGGGTCCCAATTCCGCATCCTGCACTGCGTGTTCGGCAGGGACGCATGCCTTGGGAGATTCTCTCAAGATCATTCAGCGAGACGCCGCCGATGTGATGATTGCAGGTGGTTCTGAAGCGGCCATTACTCCCATGGGCGTCGGAGGGTTTGCGGCAATGAGAGCCCTCTCGACTCGAAACGATGAGCCAGAAAAAGCCAGCCGGCCCTTTGACCGTGACCGGGACGGCTTTGTAATCGGCGAGGGATCGGGGGTTCTCATCCTGGAAGAATTGGAGCACGCACAAAGACGAAAGGCGCAAATTCTCGCAGAAGTCGTTGGCTATGGCATGAGCGGCGATGCACATCACATCACCGCGCCCCCGGACGATGGCTGGGGGGCAGTGCGGGTGATGAGGGAAGCGATGCGAGACGCAGGCATCGATCCCAGTGAGGTGGACTATATCAACGCCCACGGTACCAGCACCCCGGCTAACGATCGGATAGAGACCAAAGCGATCAAGACCGTCTTCGGGAAGAAGGCTTCCACGCTGGCAATCAGTTCGACGAAGTCCATGACAGGGCATCTTTTGGGTGCGGCCGGGGGGCTGGAAGGTGGCATTACGGCGTTGGCTATCCGCGATCAGCTTCTGCCTCCTACCATTAATCTGGAAAATCCCGATCCGGAATGTGATCTGGATTATGTGTCCGACCGGGCTCGCAAGGCCGAGGTTCAGTACGCCATGTCGAACTCATTTGGCTTTGGGGGTACCAACGCTTCACTCGTATTCAAGAGGTACGCAGAATAGACCGGACTGTGTTATACTGCCTGTGTATTATGAGGGGAGCCACGCCTTCGCCTGCCCCGCGTTCAGTCTAAGACATTTCCCAAATGACTGAGAAGCCTACTGCGATTTGGAGCACGAGGCGTGCATTTGTCAGAGGCCTTGCTGAATTTGGAAAAGTGCGCCTCGGTTTTACTCAGCTGACCACCGTCGAGGCTGGGATCGGTCTGGGGATCGCCATCCTTGTCGCCTCCTTGCTGGTGGGATACCAGTTTCAGACCATTCCCGATTACGAGATCCGGGATATCGCAGACCGGACCATTGAGTCGCCCTATGATTTCACGGTGCAGGATCGTGAAGCGACCTTTCAGAAGCAGCAGGAGGTGATCGAGAAGGTCCCTGGGGTTTTCAATCTGGACCTCAAGGTAAATTCCCGGATTGAGTCGGATTTGCGAAGCTCCTTTGCTCGGGCTCGGGCGCGGATCGCGGAAGAAAAAAAGAAACGCCGGATTCCGGCGTCGCGGGCACTCTCCAAGCGGGCACGCCAGGGGATCTTTCCTGAGCTTGTCGAGCTCGTTCCACTGCTGAATCGAGGTGGAGTCCTCGAAGTCTATCTGGCCCATGAGTTTGATGCTGAGCTGGAAAATCAGATGGTGAAGCTCTTGAGAGAAGCGCTGGAACATCCCGGAGTGGTGCTGAGTCGCGATACCTTGTCGTCCTACCAGGATCGAGGAATTCTTTTGCGCCATACCATCACGGGTCAGGATGAGCTTTTGAAAGACTGGCTGGCTATCCGAGAGCTTGGCCAGGCGCGGGACGTCTTACGGCTCCACCACTACGAGCTGACGGGCCTGAGCGAGGCCGAAAAAAGACAGATCATCAGCTTTCTGGACGGTTGGGTAGTGCCCAATCTCAATTTCAATCAAGAGGAAACCCAGGCTCGAGAGGATCGTGCCCGCCAGGAAGTAGAACCCATCCTGATTCAGGTGAAGAAGGGTCGAACCATTGTTCGAGAAGGTGACGAAATCGGATCCGAAGAATTGATGCTGCTCGAAATCTTGAAAGAGCGAAAGCAGCCTCGGCGACTGGTAGGGGAATTTTTCGCCATCTTTGGGCTGGTGTGCTTTCTCCTGTTTGGGTTTTGGCACTATCTGATCGTTCATGGGAAGGGAAGAAAAAAAGTCAGAAGCTCCTGTCTGCTGGTCGTTCTGGTGGTGACGGTGAGCCTGATCGTGACCAAAGTGTTCTTGGCGGTGGGGGACGCAGTTGCGGAGAGCCTAAAGGTGGATCCGACCCTTTTCTACCTTTTTGCGCCCTTTGCTCTGGGGTCACTTCTCACGATTCTACTTCTTGATGTGAACTTGGCGGTTCTATGTGCCCTCGTCTTCTCGGTTTTTGTGGTTTTTCTGACCCGTCAGAGCTTGCTACTGGTTTACTCGATCACGGGAAGCCTGGCGGCCATTTATGCACTGGATCAGTACCGGGAACGCTCTGCGATTGTGAAGGCAGGATTGGCAATCGGAGCCATAAACCTTCTCAGCGCAGTTGCTCTCCAATTCTATCTTTCTGGAAAGGGTTTTCAGTGGGTTAGTGTCGCCCTTTGGGCCTCGGGTGGCTTGGCCAGTGGCCTCTTTTCCGCCATGTTGGCCTCCCTGCTGCTGCCGGTATTGGAATCGTTGTTCGAAATCACCACGGACATCAGACTGCTTGAGTTGTCCAACTTGAACCAGCCCCTTTTGCGACGGCTCGCGGTAGAGGCGCCCGGGACTTATCACCATAGCCTGGCAGTGGGCACTCTCGCGGAAGCGTCGGCCGAGGCCATTGATGCCAATGCCCTGCTGGTGAGAGTGGGGGCCTACTATCACGATATCGGGAAAATGAATAAATCTGAGTACTATGTCGAGAACCAGATCTACTCTTCCAACAAACATGAGAGTCTCTCTCCCCGCATGTCGAGTCTGGTGATCGCCAGCCATGTCAAGGACGGTCTGGCCATGGCCGAGCAGGTCAATTTGGTCCCTGTGGTCCGGGACATGATCCCTCAGCATCACGGGACCCGGCTGATGACTTATTTTTATCAGAAGGCCAGGGATGCTGTGGCAGAGAAGCCTAGGGAAGTAAGCGAGAATGACTTTCGATATCCCGGGCCAAAACCGCAGAGCAAGGAAGCCGCGATCCTGATGTTGGCAGACCAGGTGGAAGCGGCGGCGCGAACCTTGCAAGATCCCAATCCGGGTCAGATTCGAAGCATGATCAAGCGCCTGATCCAGTCGACCATTCAGGATGGTCAATTCGACGAATGCGACATCACCATGAGCGAGCTGGAAAGGATCGCGCGAAGTTTCGAACGCACCATAACGACAATGTACCATCATCGGATCGAATATCCCGGTTTTGACTTTAGTAAGGAAGTTGAAGAAAAGCGACCTTCAGATCAACGTATTCAATAGGCAGAAGAAGATTGGTGTGGACGTCACCTCTCTTACAGGTTTCCTTCAGACGCTAGGGCGTCGGATGAAGCTCACTGCAGGATGTTCCGTCGCTCTGGTTGATGATCGGACCATGCGGGCATATAACCTCCAGTTCCGCAGCACGAGAGGGGTCACCGATGTGCTTTCATTTCCCTACGAAAGAGAGGATTTTGAAAAGGAGGACTCTTATCTGGGCGATATTATGGTTTCCGTGGAAACGGCCAATCGCCAGAAGAGAGAGTCACTGTTGACGGAACTGAAAGTTCTGTCTCTTCACGGTCTCCTGCACCTGCTCGGCCACGACCATGAAACGGACCGGGGAGAGATGCTGAAACTGGAGGCCCAATTGAGAAAGGAATTCAAACTTCTTTGACCTGGATCGAGCTCGGATTCCTCTTCGTTGTTTTTCTGATCATCGTGTTGTTCTTCCTGTCTCTAATCGAGAGCTCCATCTCGCGCCTTTCGCAGGTCTCCCTTAAGGTTTTAGCGGAGAAACGGGAACACGAAAGGGTTCGGCTCTTGGAGAATATTTCAAGGGACCGCATCCAGTTTCTTCTCCCTCTCCAGTTTGGGATCCAAGTGGTCCAGAGTGTGATCGCGGTGCTTGTATGCACCCTCTGCCTGATCTCGTCTATGCCCTATCCTGTGAGCTGGGCACTCTTAATCATGTTCACGGTGGTCTTCCTGTTCCGTCAGTTGATCCCGAAGATGCTGATCCAGGGTGATCCGGGGAAAGTGCTTTTAAGACTCTTGCCGTTTTTTGGCAAGTGCTATCAGCTCCTTGTGTGGTTGAGTGTGCCTCTGGAGGCTGTCTTGAGCTCTGCTCATGCCGCGCAGGAAAAGCGGCGGATGTCGACAAGCCAGGAAGAAGAACCCAACGAGAAGGAGATTGAAGCTTATATCGACGTGGGAGAGGAAGAAGGGATCATCGAGGAAGCGGAGAGCGAGCTGATCCAGTCAGCTCTTGAGTTTGGGAACACCCTGATCAAGGAAATTATGACCCCTCGCGCAGACATGGTGGCCATTGAGGAGGGTGCCAATCTTTCCCAGTTGCAGGAACTCATGATTACGAGCAAGCATTCACGAATTCCTGTCTATCGAGATCAGCTGGATCAGATCGTGGGCGTTGCCTACTTGAGGAACGTCCTGGTCCGGGTGCACGAGGGGAAGGGCCAGGAGTCCATTACTCGGTTGGTGACGGAGCCAATGCTGGTTCCGGAAACCCAAAGAGTCTCAAAACTCCTAAAGGAGATGCAGGAAAACACAGAACATGTGGCTATCGTGGTCAACGAGTACGGGGTGGTCTCGGGGCTTGTGACGATAGAAGACGTGGTGGAAGAGATCGTGGGTGAGATAAGGGATGAGGACGAGCTGCAGCAAACCGAACTGATCCAAGAGGCAGGAGGCAGCTACATCGTGTGGGGTAGAGCGGAGATTGAAGACCTGGAGCAGGCATTGCAGATGGATCTGGGAGATCGGAGAGTGACCACCGTTTCCGGGCTGATTGTGGGTCATCTGGGAAGGGTGCCCAGGCCAGGAGAGAGGGTAAAGCTAAACGGAATCCAGATCGAAATAGTCAGTTCAGATCGAAGAAAGATTCACACCGTGCGAGTCACAAGGCTTGACGAAGCCGTGATCTAGCCTAGGAGCCTGCATTGAAGATTTCCGGAAGAGACTCTCACCAAAAGTTTATGGAAAGGGCCATTGTTCTGGCTTGCCGGGGTATGGGAAGGGTGAGTCCGAATCCTCTGGTTGGAGCCGTGGTGGTAAACGACGGGGTGTCGGTCGGAGAAGGTTATCATATCTTTGAGCGCAGGCAGCACGCCGAAATCGTGGCAATCGGCCGTGCCGGAGGACGGGCCCGAGGCGCCACCCTGTATGTGAACCTTGAACCTTGTTCCCACCATGGTCGTACCCCACCGTGTGTGGACCGGATCGTTGAGTCGGGTCTCAGAGAGGTTTTTGTGGCCACACTAGACCCGAATCCTCTGGGATCAGGGAAGGGTATTCGAAGGCTGCGTGAAAAAGGAGTCCGGGTGGATGTAGGGCTGTGCCAGCAGAAGGCGACTCATTTGAATGAAAAATTCTTTCACTTTGTGTCTCAGCGCCGTCCTTTCGTTCTTCTCAAGTTGGCGCTGACACTGGATGGAAGAATTGCGGCTCCCGAGGGTGATTCAAAATGGATCACGGCAAGCCGAGCGCGAAGGTACGCCCATCGGTTGCGCTACGAGTATGATGCCCTTTTGGTAGGTGTTCACACAGTTCTCAGAGACGACCCTTCGCTCGATGTCCGCTGGATCCGGCGGAAACCGATTACCCGTGTCATTCTGGACTCGAGGCTTCGCACACCACCTGATGCCAAGGTATTTCAAGCCACTGATCCCGTTATTATTTTCCATGGCGACCCTATCTCCCAAAGTCGGATCAAACCTTTGGCAGAGAAAGCCACGCTCGCTTGTGTTGGAAAGAGAGAGAACCTGTTGGACTGGTCGGAAATCCTCGCATACCTGGAACGAGCTCACATCACGGGTCTGCTCATCGAAGGAGGTGGTCAGGTTGCAGCATCTGCCCTGAGGGCCGGCATTGTACAGAAAATTGCATTTTTTTACGGTCCCAAGATCGTAGGAGCGAACGGCATCGGGGGGATTGCCGACCTGGGGGTTCATCGTCTTCAGCAGGCTCTGCAGCTGCACGACCTCCGACTGAGACGCCTGTCTCCCGACTTCCTGGTTGAAGGATATCTGACACACTGAGTTCCAAGCTCCCGGTGTCTCAATGCCTACCACCAAGCTTCCTCAGGTGGCCCTCTAACGAGGAAATGTTATATCTCTTTTCCAGGGCCTCAATGATTGCTCTGGCGGTTTCCAGTTCATCCAGTCGCTCCTGAATCTCGTCAATGAGTGGCTCGCTCTGAAGGGAAAAGGAAGTGGCTGTCAGAACCTTTTTTGCCCCCTTCATTGCAAGGTAGTGCCCCAGGGTTCGTGCCGCGGGATAAAAAAAGAAGACATTAGGACCGGGCACGGGGGTCAAGGCGCCTCCCAGCATCGCCAGCACTCCGTCAATCCAGAGCCACCTGAAGTGCTTTTTGTAGCGTCTTTTGAGAAACTCCTTGAAATCCCTCTGTGCTTCCTCCTGCCTGAGTGATGAAGCATGATGTACCTTCAGATCTTCGGCATACCGTAGATCGTTGCAGAGCCTTTCCTGATAATCCAGTTTTTCCTCGAGCAGTTGGTAGTATCGTTTCACTTCTGCCTTGAGTCGTTGCCAGCGACTCGATCGAGGAGGCGCCTCACTGCGTAGATGCCGAGGAGACGACTCCAGGACGGGAAAAAGTTCTTGTCTGTGGTTTTTGAACAGGAGGAGATTCATGTAAGGATCAATCGCACTTCATTGCTCGGCCAATTCCAGATAACTGTGAATTCGCTGAGCGGGGCTGGGAGAATTGACAATGTCCGAGATGACCGCGACCGAATCCAGACCCGCTCCCCACAGCGCTGCAGCGTTTCCCAGGTGAATCCCACCGATAGCCACGACGGGATACCTGGATGCTGTGACGAGATCTTGAAGAGGCTCGATTCCGAGAGGAGGGTGTCCACTCTGTTTTGTGGAAGTCGGAAAGATCGGTCCGATGGCCACATAATCAATGTCTTGCTTCTGTGCCTGATGGAACTGATCCGGGGTGTGAGTAGAAAGCCCGATCAGAGCCCTTTCTCCTAACCTCCTGCGAGCCATCTCAACGGGTAGATCACTCTGCCCGAGGTGTACGCCGTCAGCCTGTACTCTGAGCGCAAGATCGACTCGGTCGTTGATCACGAACTGAGCTCGACACCTTCGACACAGCTCCTTGATTCGTAATAGCTGCTGGTAAAGGAGCGAATCGGGAAGCGATTTGTCCCTTACCTGAAGAAAGCGCGCACCTCCTTCAAGAAACTTTTCCACCAAGTGAAGGTGAGTGAGTGCACTGTCATTTCCCGAATCGGTAATGGGATAAACCTTCCCTAGTTGCAACTTCCTCATCAGCCTTAGCCTGCATTTCTCATCACCACTCTACTGCATCGGCTGAATCATCCGTCCTGACTGTGTTGCGCTCCGTCAGCCTCCTCGACGTACTGCACGAGTACGCCTCGGGGGCCTCGGTCGCGCGCCTTGTCAGGCCGGCCCTTCCGCCGCTTCGTGACGAACGACAAAGAGATCGCCCGCAACCCCCATCCGCCCAAAGGGTTGGGGCGGGACGGGCCCATCTCTTTGTTGCTCCTCCTCGCCGATGTCTTGGCATCGACTCGTCGTCGCGCCTCCATCTGGTCTCCGTCTCGCTCCCAACATACGTCATCGTATTTATGAAAGGGAGTACCAAGCCCTCGAGACCAAACTCAGAGTATCTTCTCTAAGAAAGAGGTTCCAAACTGCCCGGAAATGAAGTCTGGGTGACAGATAATAGACTTGTGCAGAGGGATGCTGGTTTCGATTCCTTCCACAACGAACATGTCCAGGGCTCGACTGAGACGTGCCAAAGCTTCCTTTCGATCTCGGCCATGGGCGATCAGTTTTGCGATGAGCGAGTCATAATGCGAGGATACGACACAGTCGGAGTACACTGAAGAATCCACGCGGATTCCGGGGCCGCCGGGGGCGTGATAGGCTGTGATTTTCCCCGGAGAAGGCGCGAAGTTCGCCGGTGATTCCGCGTTGATGCGGCATTCAATACTGTGTCCCGAGAAGAGGATGTCTTCCTGTGAAAAGCTCAGTTCTTCCCCGGCCGCGACCCGGATCTGCTCTTTAATCATGTCCACTCCGGTAATCATCTCGGTCACCGGATGCTCCACTTGAACTCGGGTGTTCATTTCAATGAAGAAGTAGTTTCCCTCTTGGTCGAAAAGGCACTCCACGGTTCCGACACTGCTGTAGCCAACCTCCCGAACAGCGTGAATAATCTTCTTTCCCAGTTCCTCCCTCAGGTCAGGAGAAAGGACCATGCTGGGCGACTCTTCGAGGAGTTTCTGGTGATGGCGCTGGATGGAACAGTCGCGCTCTCCCAGGTGTACAATATTCCCGAACTCGTCGCCCAAAATCTGAAACTCGATATGACGAGGATTTTCCAGACAGTGCTCCAGATAAACCGATGAGTTCCCGAAGGTGCTCTGAGCTTCCGACTGAGCGGTTGCAAATGAATCTCTCAATTGGTCCGGCTGACGCACGACCCGCATCCCTCTTCCTCCACCTCCTTCGGTCGCCTTAATCAGAAGAGGGTAGCCGACCTCTGCGGCCGCCTTCTCCAGATCGTCTTCTCCCTCTTCCAGCGGGCTTGTGCCCGGGACAACGGGAAGTCCAGCCTGCTGCATCACCCCACGAGCTTTTGCCTTATCTCCCATGAGTCGGATCACCGAGGGGGAGGGGCCAATGAACTTAATTCCGCAAGTCTCACATACTTCTGCAAAGTAGGCGCTCTCTGCCAGGTATCCATAGCCGGGATGGATAGCATCGACGTTGGTGATTTCAGCGGCGCTAATCAGGCTGGGAATATTCAGGTAGCTTTCGTAGCTTCGGGCGGGCCCGATGCAGATGGCCTCATCCGCGAATCGAGCGTGAAGCGAATCACGGTCTGCTTCCGAGTACACTGCCACTGTTTGGACTTGAAGTTCTCTACAGGCGCAGATAACCCGGAGCGCGATTTCTCCCCGATTGGCAACAAGAATCTTGTTAAACATGCACCGCTGGGCCCTCTTACTGCATCGGCCTAGGCCGAATCTCGAAGAGTGGCTCACCATATTCGACAGGTTGGCCATTCTCAACGAGAATCCCGGTCACTTCGCCATCCACATCGGATTCGATCTGATTCAGCAACTTCATTGCCTCAATAATACAGAGCACAGTACCTTTCTGGACGGAGTCCCCGGGATGAACGAACGGCTCCGCATCGGGTTTGGCGACGCTATAGAACGTTCCAACAATGGGGGCCTTGAAAAGGTGCAGTACTTCCTGCTGTTCTGCGGGTTCCTCGGCTTGTGTCTCAACCTGGGGCCGAGTGGGTTGGGATACTTCGGTCGCGGCGGGAAGAGGGTTGGGCGGTGTAGGTCCGGATTTCCTGATTCGTATCCGAACGCCTGATCTTTCCATCTCGAATTCTTCGATGGCTGCCTCTTCGATCAGTTCAAGCAATTCTTTAATTTCCTGAATGTTCATTCAATCTCCCGGAAGAGAGAAGACGAAAGGGCTCATTGTAAGTTTGTTTCTTGGGGCTTGACAAGTAAAGTTGTGCTGACTGGGCTGGTCAGCTGGTCAGCTGGTCAGCATTCTTCCCCGATAGTAGATGACAGCCGTTCCGTGTCACGACGACGACATCTTCAATCCGAATGCCGTGTCGACTCGGCAGGTAGACGCCGGGTTCAACGGTAAATACCATTCCCTCACGGAGTTCTCTACGGCTTCGACTCGATATGATGGGGAGCTCGTGCACCTCGAGACCCAAGCCATGCCCGGTACTGTGTCCAAAGTGATCTCCGTAACCTTTCTCGCGCAGGAAACATCGAGCCGCATGGTCCACGTCGCAGCAGCGAACGCCGGGCTTGATGACTCGTAGAGCCCTCTCCTGAGCCTCGCGCACGATTTCATAGAGAGCAGGCTTTTGGGCGCCGGGCAGAAAGCAAACCCGTGTTAGGTCACTGTGGTAACCCTGGTATTTCACTCCGAAGTCGATGACAACCCATTCGCCCCGGTGAAGCACTTTGCGGCTGGCGCTGCCATGGGGGAGAGATGAGCGGGATCCGGAGGCGACTATGGTTTCAAATGAGATCCCTTCTCCTCCGGCACGGCGCAGCTCAAACTCCAGTTTTGCTGCCACCTCGAGCTCCGTGAGTCCGACGCGGATTGTTTTTCTCGTCCGACGGTAAGCCCTCCCTGCGATACGGAAAGCTTGTTGGAGCGTTTCGATTTCCGCTACTTCCTTAATAATGCGAAGTTCCTCGATAAAGTTTGTCGTGGAGACCAACTGGGAGCCTGATCGGCTCCCCAGCCGAGACTGGATTTGAAGCATCCGGTAATGGGAAAGATGTTTGGCTTCGATGCCGATTCTTTTGCGGGAGTAGCGACGAAGGATAGTTTTGAGGCTTTCCTCGAGCGAAGTCCGAACGCGTTGGGGAGAACAGTTTACTGCCAGAGAGTCTGCCTGTTCGATGTAGCGCGAATCGACCAGAAGGCGCGTTTCGCCATCCATGCACAAGGCAAGGCCGGAGGAACCCGAGAATTGGAACAGATAGGAGAGGTTGGGAGGGTAAGTTACGACGAACCCGTCCAGATGCCGGGCTTGCAGTTTGCGCAAGAATCGCCGGTAACGGGAATGAAAACTGTGGGCGGCTATTTTTTTATCCTAGGGGTGATAAAGAACAGAATCTCACGGGTTTCCCGCTCGGTTCTGGTGTGTTTGAAAAGATAACCAAGGACAGGAATGTCTCCCAAGATTGGCACCTTGTTTTCGTCATGCCGGTCGGTTTCCACAAAGACTCCTGCGATAATGGTGGTTCCGCCGTCAGGCACCAGGACCAGCGTCTGCGATTCACTGGTGAGAATGGTGGGAATCCCCAATACCGTTCGCGTAAAGTCGGGGAAATTATTCTCCAGTTTGATTCCCAGCAGGACGGTGTCCTGATCGGTGATCTGAGGCGTTACGGTCAGTACCAAAGCGGCCGTTTCAAAACGGACCGTGGTGGTGAAATTTTGTTGAACCGGAATGGGAATCTTGGCACCCTGCGTGATGATTGCCTCTGCATTGTTCTGAGCGGTTACCCTGGGTTTCGATAGGATGCGAGCTTCTCCTCTCTCCTCGGCGGCTCCGATGATGATGTCAAGGCGGACCGTATCGATGAGCTTACCGACCACCAGGGCGCCTACTCCGACGGGGTCGTCACTCCCCCCCCGAACCACTCCGACACCCTGAACCCGGTCTGTAATTTTTCCAGCGACCAGATCCAGTTCCGATCCCAGTTGCCGAGAGAAGTTAGTGGTAGCCTCGATAATTCGAGCTTCAATCTCCACCTGCTTCTCCGGCACATCCAGAGCGTCCAGCAGGCTGGTGATCCTGCGAACGCTGTCCGGAATGTCGGTGATAATCAGAGTATTGGTTCGCTCGTCGACATTCATCTGTCCCCGTTCCAGGGTAAGCTGATCTGCCAGCGTTTCCGCAGTGTCCTTGGCGGTTGCGTAATTCAGTCGCCGGGTAATGGTCAGGGTGTCCGCAGCGAGAAGAGATGCCCTCTTCAAGCTTTCCTTGGCCTCTTCCTCTCTCTGCAGCGTCTCCTTTGTCGAGATGCGTACTAGATTCCCTTCAATGTTTCTCTCCAACTGATGACTCTTGAGGACAGCCTCAAAGAGCTGGTCCCAGGGTATTTCCTCAACATGAATGGTGATCTGACCCTCGACGTCAGGATCGATGAGGATATTCAGACCACTCAACTCGGAGATGGTTCGGAAAAAGTCCACCAGGGAAACATCCACCAAGTCGAGACTGATGGGTTCTCCCTGGAAGGGACTGGAAGGCGCCTGTTCGGGCTCGCTTTGAACCGGGTAAGGAGATCTCAACCCGGCCAGGGTGCAAACGGACAAAGCGAACAAGGCGGCTAGGGTCGGTAGACTACGTCTCATGTTGTTCATTCTCTTGGGAGTGATCTCCCCAGTCTCTTAGTCACTTTCGTCAGCTTCTTGTTTCCCAGGGTGTCGACAATCTCGCGTGTAAAGATCGCCTCGTCATCCACGATTTCGTTCAGGGAACCGTCGAAGAGCCGGCTTCCCACTCTGGCAAAGTATGTAAAGTTATCGATGCCCCGGAGGATCACAATTTGTTCCTCATCGCTGAAGGCTCTGCCCACCAGGCTCACCTCGGAGATGAGCAGACCGGCCAGCCCAGGAGGCCTCTTGTCCAGCGGGGGCGGCTCCAGAATCTGAGCCACTTCTTCTTTCTCTACCTCAGGGACGAGAAAAGGGTCCCGCTTCCCCTGGTTATCGTAGACTTGGGCGCCTACCTTCCCATCAAGGCTGATGAGACTTCCCGCAAGAATCATCACAACTAAAGGCCTCATTCTCACTACGTTCTACGTTGGTGTGTCTTCCCGAAACACAAACGTGGTAGCAGTGCAGGTGGCTGTGATCGTCCTTCTACTGCCAGGGTTTTGAAGTCCCTTAATCGTGATATTGTCCACGTTGATGATTCTCGCAAACTGTCCCACCCTCTCAAAGAAAACCCCGAGGTTATCGTAGGTGCCTTCCATAGAAATCACAATAGGCCAGTCTTCATAAAAATCATTTCGAATGGTTTTCTGAGGGATGAAGCTCTTAATCTTCAAGTTGGATTCCACCGCCAGCCTCTGGATTTTACGAATGATGTCTGCTGTTTCTTTCTGCTCAGGAAGAATCTCGCGCAGCTTACTGAGTTTTTTCTCACTTTGGCGGACCTCCTCCTTAAGCACAGGAAGCCTTCCTTTCTCGACTTCCCCCCTTAGTTTTTCTGAACTCAGGGTGCTAATATCCTCCTGAAGCTCTTCGACCTCCGATTGTATCGGTTTGATCCACCAGGAAATGGAGACGTAACAAAAGCCCAGAGTGATCAGCGCGAACAGCAGCAGCTGAGTCCGCTCTGGTAGTTTGCTGATGGAAAGCGATTCCACGGCCATAACGATTAGAGAAGTTCGCAACTCAGCGCGAATAGAACGCTGCTTTCGTCCTCCTCTAGGTGGTTAAGCTCTACCCGCTTGAAAAGGGGTATCTCATCGAGTCTTGCGATGAAGTCGGCTACCGAATCGAGATCAAAAGCACGTCCCTCAATGGTCACCAGATTCTCCCTTTGCGCCAGGCTGCTCTTACATTCCGCACTTCTCGAGGGTGATTTGTTGATTGTGTAACCGATTGGTCCTTCATGGGTTGTGGGTTTTTTCAGCTTCCATGAGGCGCACGGTTTCGGTCTCCCAACGGCGCAAGAGACGTCGGACGGTCCGGTAGTTGGCAAGCGCCTTTCGCAGGAGGGCCGCCTGCTGGGGAGAGATCATCCGGTGGACCTGTTTCCCCTCGCTCATGCATCCCCACTCGTAGTAGGGGCCATGGCGGGCTCGGGGATCCCGAAAGCAGCGGCAGTTGACTTTGCCGCAGACCTTCTTCCTCTTCACCAAGGTTCCGGAACACAGACAGTCGAGTTGTCCGATCTGTTGCTGGATCCGGGCGATCCGGTCGAGGGCACGACTGCGGACTCGATCGAGGTGTTTTCCAGATCTGGATTTTGTCATATCTGTCTATTATATTAGCGACAGATATGGGTCGGGTGCAAGGCTTATTATCCCGGGGCTCCTTTGGGCTCCGGACGGAGCGGCTGGGGCCGCTTCCCATCGTGAATCACTTCCTGTCCCGCATGGGTCTGGGCGAGATCCTGCAACGCCACGTCCCGACCCAGGATCGCCGGGTCACCCTATCCTATGCCTTAGGGCTCGGCCTGCTGCGCTCGATCCTGGTGGAGCGGGAGCCGATCTATCGCCAGCAGGAGACCGTGCGCACGTTTGCGCCGGAGATGTATGCCCTGCACCCGGAGGGGGTGGATCAGGTGAGCGACGACCGCATCGGCAGAGCGCTGGACCGGCTCTTCGATGCGGACCGCGCGGCCTTGCTCACCGAAGTGGTGATCGCCGTCGCGAAGCGCTTCGAGGTCCGCTGCGACGAGCTGCACAATGACTCCACCACCATCCGTTTCACGGGGCAGTACCGCCGCGCCCAGGGCCGACGGATGCGGGGCCAGCGAGCGCCCTTCATCACCTACGGCTACTCGAAAGATCATCGGCCCGACCTCAAGCAGTTGCTCTTTTCCCTCACGGCCAGCGCGGACGGCGGGGTCCCGGTGCAGTTCCGGTGCAGCGATGGGAACACCAACGACTCGGTGACCCACATCGAGACTTGGGAGGCCCTGCGGGCCGTGGCCGGTCGGCCCGACTTCCTGTATGTGGCCGACTCCAAGCTGTGCAGCCGGGAAAACATGGACTACATCTATCGGCGCGCAGGGCGGTTTGTCACGGTCCTTCCCCGCTCCCGGCTCGAGGATGGAGAGTTTCGCAAGTGGATTCAGACCCACGAGCCCGAGTGGGAGAAGGTCTGGGATCGTCCCAACCCGCGGCGCAAAGGGGGTCCCCGGGACCGATGGTATGTCTGCCGCGCACCGCTCCCTTCGCGGGAAGCCTGGCCGCCGCGCAGGAAGAGCTGTCGGATCTGAAGGAACGCCTCCGCAGTCCGAAGTCGCGCCTGCGCAAGGCTTCCGAGGTCGACCAGAGGGTCGAGGAGATTCTCCAGCGCCGTCAGCTGGCCCGCTATCTCCGCGTCCGGCGCCTGCGACGGGAAGAGCACACCTTCCGGCAGTTGCGCCGAGGACGGCCCGGATCCCAGACGCCCTACCGCAGGATCACGCGCCGGCGCTGGGATCTGGAGTGGAAGCTGGAGCAGGCGGCGATCGACTATGACCGGAAGAGTGACGGGATGTACCCGCTTTTGAGCAACGATCGGTCCCTCCCCGCTCCGCAAGTCCTCCAAGCCCACAAGGGCCAACCCGCGATCGAGAAACGTTTCCAGCAGATCAAGACCGTGCACGAGATCGCCCCGGTCCTGCTCAAGAACGAGGGCCGGATCGAAGCGCTCTTTACCCTCTACTTCCTCGCGCTCCTGGTCCAGGCTCTGATCGAGCGCGATCTGCGCCGGGCCATGAAACGAGAGAAGATCCCGCAACTGCCCCTCTACCCCGAGGAGAGACAATCGAAACGGCCGACCACCGAACAGGTGCTGCGACTCTTCAGCCTCACGGAACGCCACACCCTCCTGCGGGCCGGTCAGGTCGTGCAGGTCTTCCCTCCCGAATTGACGGCCTTGCAAAAGCAGATCCTGGCACTCCTCCATGTCCCCGAGCGTGCCTTCCGGCCTCCCCTACAGGCAGGAAAGAAAATCCCCAGATAATACGGTCGAGAAGTGCGGAATGTAAGGCTGCTCAGCCAAAGGGTGGGGTTTTGAGGGATACTGGAAATCACGCCGTTCATCAGCAGGACAGGACCTTTTTGACTGGTCTTCAGGCGTTCGATTACGCTGATCCGCTCGGACAGATTTTGCTTCAGCTCCTCGTGTTTCTCGAGTTCGGCTCTAACCACTTCCAGCTGCCGCACCTCTTGTTCGAGTTCCTCTTTTAGGGCGAGCATATCGTTGCACTGGGAGTGGAGAGACCAGTACCACAAACCCATCGCCAGCAAAGATGTCAGCAACAAGATGATGGCGTAAAGAGCGACTGGCGGCTGTTGCGCAGGCCAGAGCGCCGATTTCTTCGGGGGTTGACCGATAAGATTAATTCGAATCATCGATCCCCGAGAGACCTTAATGCCAGGCCCACGGCTATGGAAAAATCGAAGGCAAGGCTGCTCAGAAGATCAGGTGGGTGAAGGTCCGGCAGGGCACGAACGCGCCTGAAGGGATCGAGAATCCTCACGGGGAGCTCAAACCTGCGACCGAGATAGTCTCGCAAGCCCTTAGTGCGGCCTGCACCCCGCTGAGATAAAGTTCCCCAATCTCATCCGAGTGAACCGTAGTTCTAAAGTAATCGAAGGTTTTCTGCACCTCCAAAGTCAGAATCTCGGACGTTGACTCCAGGACACTGGTTGTTCTCTCCTCCAATTCCGCAGAAGGCGCTTCTTCCCGCTTGTACTTCTCCGCTTCTTCAAAGGAAATGCTGAATTCGTCCTGGAGGGCTTGTGTGTAGTGGTTTCCTTCCATGGAAACGTCGCGGGTAAATAGGAATTTAGACCCGTGAACAATACTGATGTTCTATTGTTGCGGAGCCGATGTTCAACAGAGCCGCGATTGTGCTGGGTTCGGGCTGGTAGTTGGTCTCGTAAGCATTCTGAAGCGCAAATGCGTCAACGTCGACGAGTACGGGCTTCTTGCCCGCCATCGAAATCACCTCGGTCTGACCAGTGATCTGATCCCTTTTCGCAGCCACCAAGAGAACTTCGATTTTCTTCTGCTCGGGTGTGCTGCGCAGCACCTGGTAGTCCAGATTGACATCGGAAATGTCAAAAGGAATATACTGCTCCGCTTCCCATTGAATCGCTTCATCGAGTTCTGCTTCGTTCTGGGCGGGCAGGGTGACCATCTTGACGATCACGGAGTGACCAGAAACAGAAGCGGCCACTCTGGTATTACGAATTTGATTTCGCTTGAAGATCCTGTCAATGGTCTCTGAGACCACCGATTTCGAGACGATAACTCCGTCGACGATGGCATCGTGGGGAATCGGGTCAATCCCCAGAGCCTCCAGCTCATAGCCATCTCCTGAAGCGCGCTTGAGTCCCACCACCTTGACGGACGAGGAACCGATGTCCACTCCCACCACTGTTTTGGGCCTTGGTCGCAACCATGTACTCCAGACGTTCTCCATGGGAGAAGTGAAGGAGACGGTTCGTGCATAGTCCGGCTAGATTCTCGGAAACTCAGTCACTTTTGTCAAGGACTTGTACTGGTTCACGAAACATGAGACGGAGGGTTCTTGTTGGGTCGCATGCCGAGTTGTTGGAGAATAGGAGCTCACTGACCTGCATTTCTCATCACTGCTCGTCACGAACACTCGTGTCAAGACACTCGTGTCAAGCGGCGGAAGGGCCGACCTGACAAGGCGCGCGACCGAGGCCCCCGGGGGCGTACTCATGCAGTACGTCTTGACAGTGCAGCCGAATTCCGGTAGTTTTAACGCTCATTTTTCCCGGCGTTTTGCGCGTGGAACCAGAATCTTGAAAACATTCTTGCCCAGGGTGGCCTCAATTGAAAGAAAGTGGTTCGTCGTCGATGGGCGCGATCGGGTGTTGGGGCGGATTGCGTCACGAGTCGCCTCGATTCTCATGGGCAAGGAAAAACCCACTTACACGGACTTTATGGATACCGGTGATTTTGTGATTGTCATTAATGCGGATCGGATCAAGCTGACGGGAAAGAAGTACCAGGAGAAGATGTATTATTCTCACAGCGGTTATCCGGGTGGCCTTAAGAAGATCAGCGCCGGCGAGCTGTTGAAGAAACACCCGAAACGACTGGTTGAATATGCGGTCAAAGGCATGCTTCCGAAGAACAAGCTGGGGAAGAAAATGCTGAAGAAACTGAAGGTGTATGCCGGCCAGGACCATCCACATCAGGCACAGAAGCCAGTTGCCCGGGTGCTGTAGGGAGGCTGCTTGGAGAACATTCAATATTACGGTACTGGAAAGCGGAAAACTTCGACGGCTCGTGTGTTTCTCAGGCCGGGCAGCGGTCAGATCGTCGTCAATCGCATCGCTTACCAGGAGTATTTCAAGAGCAAGACCCAGCAGATGTTGGTGATTCAACCTCTTCTTGTTACTGAGACTCTGAATAAGCTTGATGCTTTCATCAATGTTGCAGGGGGCGGCGGCTCCGGGCAGGCGGGTGCCATTCGCCTGGGGATCTCTCGAGCTCTCCTTCAGTTTGATTCGGAACTGCGTCAGAGAATGAAACGAGCGGGTCTGCTGACTCGAGATCCGCGTATTAAGGAGCGCAAGAAGTACGGCCAAAAGGGTGCCAGAAAGCGATTTCAGTTCTCTAAGAGGTAGTCCAGGAGGAAGTGTGGCAGCGATTTCGATCAAGCAACTGCTCGAGGCGGGTGTTCACTTTGGCCATCAGACGCGTCGGTGGAACCCCAAAATGAGGCCCTATATTTTCGGGCAACGTAATGGCATCCACATTATCGATTTGCAGAAAACTCTCAAGCTGTTCAAGGGTGCAATCGAGTTTGTTTCCGAAATCTCGACGCAGGGCAAGACAGTTCTCTTCGTAGGGACGAAAAGGCAGGCGCAGGAGGCCATCGAAGAAGAGGCCGAGCGCTGCAACATGTATTATGTAAATAATCGCTGGCTTGGGGGGCTTCTCACCAACTTCTCGACCATTCAGAACAGCATCAAGCGCTACAAAAAACTGGAAAACATGCGGGATAATGGCTTCCACGAAAAGCTCTCCAAGAAGGAGGTCGCTCGCTTGGAGAGGGAACGCAAGAAGCTGGAGAAGAATCTTCGGGGCATTCGAGATATGGATCGGTTGCCCGATGCGTTGTTCGTCGTAGACTCCAATCGGGAGGCAATTGCGGTGCGGGAGGCCGGCAGGCTGGGCATTCCTATCATCGCGATTGTCGATACGAACTGCGATCCTGACCAGATCGACTACGTCATCCCAGGAAATGACGATGCATTGAGAGCGGTACGACTCTTTGTTTCCACCGTCGCGGACGCGATTCTGGCAGGACGGGGCATTTATGAGGCGAAGGTAGAAGAGGAACTGCAGGAAGCCCGGGAGCAGGCGGAAAGAGAAGCTGCCTCTCGCCGTGCCGCACAGGAAGCCAAGGAAGCGGCTCAAGAACTGCAGCAAAGTGAACGACAGGCTGCGGAAGGTGAGGATCGGCCTGAGAAACCGGTGGCGGAGAAGTCGAAAAAACCACCTCGAAAGAGGACAACGACTCGCAAAAAAAGCGCGACAGCGGCCGGCAGAGCAGAGTCCGCCGGCAAGGAAAAGACAGCACCGGTGGCGGAGGTTACTGAACAGGTCGCTGTGGCTGAACCCACCGTGGCCGATCCTGAAGCCAAAGAAAAGCTCAAGTCCGAATCTTAGTACTCCCTTTCATCAATACGGTAACGTATGCGGATGGGGCTTGCGAGGAGAGGTCGCGAAGAGAGGAGGAGGCGATGCTGAAGCATCGTCGACGACGAACGACAAAGAGATCGCCTGCAACCCCCATCCGCCCAAAGGTTTGGGGCGGGACGGGCCCATCTCTTTGTTGCTCCTCCTCGCCGATGTCTCGACACGAGTGTCTCGACATCGACTCGTCGTCGCGCCTCGATCTGGTCTCCGTCGCGCTCCCAACAAACGTCATCGTCTTGATGAAAGTGAGTACTTAGAGCGAAAGTTCCCTCGGGGTCCGTGTTGACCGAGCGGAGGCTCTCTCAGCCGTTTCGCCCAACGACTACCACACCAGCGAAGGATTACAAAACAGAGGGCGCTCCAGAGGGCTATCTGCAGGTCAGGAGGAATTCATGGCTGTTAGCGTGGAACAGGTTAAGGAATTACGGGAGAAGACCGGTGCTGGCGTGCTGGAATGCAAAAAGGCCCTCACGGAGGCAGGCGGTGACATGGATCGTGCCCTTACCGTTCTTCGGGAGCGAGGGTTAGCTGCTGCGGCCAAGAAAGCCGGACGTACCACTCGGGAGGGAATCATCGGCTCGTATATTCACGCGGGAGGGAAACTGGGAGTTCTGGTGGAGGTGAACTGCGAGACCGACTTCGTGGCTCGCACGGATGAGTTTCAGGAGCTTGTCCGTGATCTAGCAATGCAGATCGCCGCCAGTGATCCCCTCTTTGTCTCCCGTCAGGAGGTGACCGAACAGTTGGTAGTGAAAGAACGGGAGATCTACCGCAAGCAAGTACTGGCTTCTGGTAAACCCGAGGCTATTATGGATAAGATCGTTGAAGGAAAGCTGAACAAATATTATGCTGAGGTGTGCTTATACGAGCAGCCCTTTATTAAAGAACCTGAACGTACTGTCCACCAGTTGATTGCTTCGGAAATAGCGAAGCTGAAGGAAAACATCGAGGTGCGACGATTCGTTCGATGGAAAGTGGGCGAATAGTTTGTACCAACGCGTTGGGGGAAGGCGAGGAAAAGCATGGGCAGAGGCGAAATTCAGCAACCAGCCCTTATGGTCGATCGTGGGCAATCCGGGAAACCCTGTTACAGAAGGGTACTCATCAAGCTCAGTGGCGAAGTCCTGATCGGATCCCAAAGTTTTGGAATTGATCCAGTCGTCATCGAGGGGATTGCTCGCCAGATCCGAGAAGTCTATGAGCTGGGTGTGGAGGTAGGTGTCGTGGTGGGGGGAGGAAATATCATCCGAGGGGTGGCCGTCAGCAAAGCGGGGTTTGATCGGGCCACCGGAGACTACATGGGCATGCTTGCCACCATGATTAATGCTCTTGCCCTTCAAAGTGCGCTGGAAAAACAAGGCGTGGATACACGCGTGCTGAGTGCAATTCAGATGGCGGACGTAGCGGAGCCTTTTATTCGTCGAAGAGCTATCCGGCATCTGGAGAAGAAGCGTATCGTTATCTTCGCAGCGGGTACGGGAAGCCCGTATTTTTCCACCGACACAGCCGCCGCGCTGCGAGCGATGGAGATTGAGGCGGAAGTCATTCTGAAGGCAACCAAGGTAGACGGCGTTTACGATTCCGATCCTACTGAGAACGCGCAGGCCAACTTGTTTGAGGAGCTCACTTATCTTCAAGTCCTGGAAAAGGGCCTCAAGGTCATGGATACCACAGCCATCTCGATGTGCATGGATCATAATCTTCCTGTCATCGTCTTGAACCTTCGCGAAGAGGGAAACATCAAGCGAGCGGTTGTGGGTGAGAAAGTAGGTTCGAAGATCCGACACTAAGTACTCACTTTCATGAATACGGTGACGTATGTTGGGAGCGCGACGGAGATCAGGAGGAGCAACAAAGAGATGGTCCCGTCCCGCCCCAATCCTTTGGGCGGATGGGGGTTGCGGGCGATCTCTTGGTCGTTCGTCGTCGACGATGCCACTGCATCGCCTCCTCCTCTCTTCGCGACCTCACCTCGCAAGCTCCACCCGCATACGTTACCGTATTTATGAAAGGGAGTACTAACTATGGTCAAGGAGATCACTTTAGAGGCAAAGAGGCGCATGGAAAGAATCGCCGAAGATCTGGCGCGGGGATTAGCGTCGGTTCGAACAGGCCGTGCCTCGGTCCATCTACTGGACCAGATCACCGTCGACTACTATGGCACGCAGACTCCCTTGGCTCAGATCGCAACTCTACATGCGCCTGAACCCACACTGATCACGGTACAACCCTGGGATCCCACCCAAATAGAAAACATCGAAAAGGTCATCAGGAGCTCCGATCTGGGCGTGAATCCCTCCAGCGATGGAAGCATCGTTCGGGTTCCCATCCCTCCTTTGACACAGGAAAGACGCCAGTCTCTGGCGAAGCATGTGGGGAAGGTGGCGGAGGAGCACAGGACCGCCCTTCGGCAGATCCGCCGCGCCGCCAACGAACAGCTGAAAAAGCTGCTGAAGGAGAAACAGATTTCCGAAGACGAAGAGCATCAGGGTCTAGAGGACGTCCAGCGTCTGACTGATTCCTACGTCAAAAAGATCGATGCTCTGGCCCGCCAAAAGGAAGAAGAGATTCTGGAAGTCTAGCACTCCCCTTCCGCCCAAAGGGTTGGGGCGGGACGGGACCATCTCTTTGTTGCTCCTCCTCGCCGATGTCTCCACATCGACTCGTCGTCGCGCTCCCAACATACGTCATCGTATTTATGAAAGGGAGTACTAGCCTAACTTCCGCACTCCGCTGAGCAAAATCCTTTGTTGATGCTGGGTTGCGATTTTTTTCAGTCACTACAAATTGGCCGCTGCGTGCCAGGTCTTGATCGGTTTCATGACTTCCAGTGGAACCCTGAGGACGTTGTAGATGTCCCGCTGCCCGCCATCCGGAGTGGTTCCCTTTCGGATGCGGAGAATGGTGCCGTTCGCCGTGGGCAGGACCACCGTGACCACCTGGTGGGTGCTCAGCTGCCGGCGGATCGTCGACCAGGAGGTGTGGATTCTCCTCATCCAGGAAGTACTTTTCGATGGCCACCAGCAGGTGGTAGGCCAGCACGCAGAGAAAGATGTGCGTCTGGGTACGGTGCTCCAGATGGTGGAAAATGGGACGCTCCATCAGCGGGGTCTTCATATCCCGGAAGGCTCGTTCCACACGCGTCAGCAGAAGGTAGGTGCGCCAGATCTCATCGGCACTCAGATCCTGCCGATCCGTCTTCAGCACGTAGCTGCCGTCGAGCTTCTCCGCCATCGTCTTCTTCTCTGCCCTCTCTTGCCAAACCAGATTCCGCTTCTCCGCGTCGTATTGGATTGCGTAGTAGCGCGCCACACGGGGGTAGCGTTCCTTCAGACGACCGATCGCCTGCTGAATCTTCTCCTCCTGCTTCAGGCGTCCCCGCTCCACCCGGGCCTGGAGCTTCTCCAAGTCGTGGATCAGTCTCTGTTCTTGTTTCTCCCGGATCGCTCGGTCCTTCTCTTCCCGACCTTCGCTGCGGCAAAGAATGTAGATCTCATCGCCTTTCTGGCGCCGTTTGATCTCGACCCGAGTCTTCTTCTGAAACGGATTCCGGGGTGAAGGGATGCGAAGGATCTCTTCCCACTCGTCTTCCTTCTCCAACTCGTCCCACCATTCATTTCGCTCCGACTGCCGCCCCGCCACAATGTAGTGATACTGGCGCTGCCGGATCTGCTCCAGGTTCTCCTCGTACGCCATGCCCCGATCCAGCACCACCGTGGAGCCTACTTTCTGGCCCGTCCGTCTCTCTAACGCATCCAGCATCTGATCCACGGTGGCACGGTCCTGCACGTTTCCGTCAAACACCTCGTGGGCCTTCGGAAACCCCTCCCCATCCAGCACCAGTCCCACCACCACCTGCTTGCAGTCGGGACGCTTATCGCGCGAGTAGCCCCGCTTCGCCTGGGGGTTGGCTTCCGCCTGACCCTCAAAGTAGGTCGACGTCAGGTCGTAGAGATAGACCGTCTCTTGCAGGTTGAAAAGCGCTCTCTCCCGCTCCATGAGCTCCCGCTCGATCGGCTCTCGATTCGGATGTAGCCGATCCAGGTTCCGATAGAGCGCATCCTCCTGCAGCGGGCGGAAGTCCTCTCCCAGAATGTCCCCCGCCGCGGTGCCACGGACCCAGTCGGGCATGGCCCGTTCCGAAAGCGGACAGATCAGCCGGTTGAGCGTCATCGCTTCGCTCAACCGGCAGGCGCGCTCCGACAAGCCCGCACGCCTGAGAATCTCGCCCATCCCCAAGCGCCGCCACATCTGATGCCCGACGTGCACGGGCCCGGCTTCCCGGGCCTGCTCCAATTCAATCCGCTCCGCATCGACGGTGACCAGCTCTGCCGCTGGCTCGGGTTCTCGCCGCTGTCGGCCCCGCCCAGCCCTTTCGAGAAGGGTTCGGGTTTTTTCATCGGGAGCTTCCAGCGGAAGCTGGCCGCACAAGGCCGACTCCAGCTTATGCGCCAGGGCCCGCCATTGTTCTCGAGGCGCCGGGGCCAGATTGCCCAGCGAGCAAATCGTTCTTTGGCGCGGTCCCTTGGGGGTCTGAACCGACTCCACCAGCAGGTAGTTCGCGTATTCCTTGCCCTTGTAGATGCGACTGGTTTTTCGGATGTACATTCATCACTACATATACCATATAAACCTGACATATCCAGTGCTATACCTAGTCATATTAGTCACTATTTGGCCAATCCAGAAAGACGCTCGCTGAAAACAAACGACTTGCCGACGCCGAGCAGGCAAAATAGGTGAAAATCCCTCAGCGGACCGCGGAAGTTAGGCTAGCTTGGGCTATGCATGCATCGGCGAACCCGCGGATTATCCAGATTAGAGTGTGGGTTCTCCGATGCAGTAGAGTGGTGATGAGAAATGCAGGCTAGTCGATGATGAAAACCCCGGCGGCAATTACGGTCGTCCATGAACCCTCCTTATCGCCAACGGACGACTGAGTGGTGTTTCTCGTTTTTACGATCTGGCCCGATATTCTCCACGTTTCTCGCTTCGCGTCCCAGCTCTGATGGGGGTCGAAGTCTACACCCAAGGTTGTCGCGAGCATCTCGGCAGCCAGGTCTTCAGAATAATCGCCGGCGGCTCGTTCTGTTTGCCCGTAAGTGTGGTGCTCACTGAGGTAACCATATAGTCTGGGATCCTTCGGCATGGCGATTCCCACGGCCGCAGCAATGAGGCGGTTGGGCTCATTGGTGGCGCACTCGCTGATGACACAAAAGACAATCTGCCCGGCCTGGAGCAGTTTCAGGCCCTGTTTTTTCGAGATCAGCCTACAGCGAGGAGGAAAAATGCTTGAGGCACGCACGATGTTGAAGGCAGCGATCCCCGCATCTCGCAGAGCCAGCTCGAAACTGGTCAACTTTTCCCGATGCTTGCCTACTCCCTTGGTGAGAAAAATCTGCTTGGCGATCAACTGTTGGCCTCCCCTAGAAAACCGGGGACGATATCACGCTCGGCTCCAAAAGTCCACTATGATTATTTTTTTGGATATGATATCTATCGTCATGAGATCTACAAGAGCATCAGAGCATGTCGCATGAGGTGGATGTGGCTCCTGAGGGAGCCGAACCCAACGCTGTAGGGCAGGAAGAAGGGGAAGGGAGGGATAGAATCTTTCAGATTCTTCTCGAAGGCGTCCGAGGCTGGACCAGAGACATTTTTTTTGCGGCCTTGATCGCCATCGTGATCGTGGTCTTTATCATTCAGCCTGTGAAAGTGGAAGGTACGAGTATGCAGCCAAAGCTGGCAGATCAGGAGCGCATTTTTGTCAATAAATTTGTCTATTATTTTTCTGATATTCAACGCGGTGACATTGTTGTTTTCTGGTATCCGAAAGATCTCAGCAAGTCGTTTATCAAGCGTGTGATTGGACTTCCTGGAGAAAAGGTCGAGGTTCGATCGGGCGTCACTTTCATCAACGGCAGAAGGTTGATTGAACCGTATATAGTGTCCGAACGCCTGGACGATTCCTTCTATTTTCCTGATGTCGTCCCTCCCGGTCATTATTTTATGCTGGGTGACCACCGCCGCTCCAGTAGCGACAGCCGCAACTGGGGTTTCGTTCCCCACCGGAACATTTTTGGGAAAGCGGTTTTCCGTTACTGGCCCGTTTCTAAGTTGGGGATCATAAACTGAAAAATCGGAAAGCGGTCCTCTATCTCGAAGATGGAACCTTATTCCAGGGATGCGGCTTTGGGGTGGAGGGAGAGTGTTTGGGGGAAGTGGTTTTCAACACCTCCATGACGGGATACCAGGAGGTGTTGACCGACCCTTCTTACGCTGGCCAGATTGTTGTCATGACCCAGCCGGAGATCGGAAACTATGGTACTAATCCTGAAGATGAGGAATCCAGGCGGCCCTTTGTGGAAGGATTCGTGGTCCGGGAATGCAGCCCTATTTACAGTAACTGGAGGGGCGAAAAGACGCTCGACGACTACCTTTGTCAGCATTCTGTTTCTGGGATTTCGGAAATCGACACTCGAGCGCTGGTTCGCCACATCCGGAGTCGAGGGGCTATGCGTGGAATGATCTCGGCAAGCGATTTCGTTCCGGATTCCTTGAGACAGAAAGTATTGGCCTTCCCAACTATGTCCGGTAGCGATTATGTGCGATGTGTGACCACTCCAGAATCGTATCATTGGGAGGCCAGGGACATCCAGTTTCAGGTCGTGGCGTTTGATTTTGGAATCAAGAGCAACATCTTGCGATCTCTGGCTGCGCGAGGATGCAGCTTGACGGTGGTCCCTGCTGCCACCAGCGCGGAGGATGTTTTGGCACTCGATCCGGATGGAATCTTTCTGTCCAATGGCCCGGGAGACCCGGAACCTTTGGATTACGCTGTCCACAATATAGAGAAGCTGCTTGGCAAGAAGCCGATCTTTGGGATTTGTCTGGGGCACCAGTTGCTGAGTCTGGCTTTAGGAGGCAAGACTTACAAGTTGAAGTTTGGACATCGAGGAGGAAATCAGCCCGTGAAGAACCTGATCAGCAACAAGATTGAGATTACGGCCCATAACCACGGCTTTGCGGTTGACCCAGATTCTCTCAATGATCACCAGATCCAGCTGACGCATTTCAACCTCAATGATCAGACACTGGAGGGATTTCGCCACCGTTATCTGCCCGTTTTCTCGGTTCAATATCATCCTGAAGGCTCCCCCGGTCCGCACGACTCACTCTATCTCTTTGACGATTTCATAAGGCTGATGAGGGAGCAGTAGGGGAGCCACGGCATCAGAGGCAGGGGCGGGTTAGCCCACGAAATTCGCGAAGCTTTGCGAAAATTCGCGGGCTCAAGTGACGATGAATGGTACGGCTCAGAATGGAGCGTGTGAAGGGTTGAGTTTCCACAATGCCGCGAAGAAGTGATATTGGAAAAATCCTCATCGTCGGGTCGGGCCCGATTATCATCGGCCAAGCCTGTGAATTTGATTACTCAGGGACTCAGGCCTGTAAATCCCTGAGAGGAGATGGATTCCAGGTCATCTTGGTCAACTCGAACCCGGCTACGATCATGACCGATCCGGAACTGGCCACCCGGACCTACATTGAGCCTTTGACCCGAGAGTTTGTGGCGGAAATCATACGCCGGGAGCGCCCGGATGCCCTGCTTCCCACAGTGGGAGGTCAGACCGGGTTAAACCTTTCCGTCGAGCTTTGTGAGAGTGGTGTTCTGGATGAATTTGGCGTGGAAATGATTGGAGCCAAACTGAATGCCATCAAAGTGGCTGAAGATCGGCGGTTGTTCCGCGCCGCGATGAAGGAGATCGGGCTGGAGGTGCCGCGCTCCGGCTTCGCGAACAGCCTGAAAGAAGCAGCTGCAGTCATCGAAGAAGTGGGTCTCCCCGCCGTGATCCGGCCGTCGTTTACACTGGGCGGTACGGGAGGGGGTATTGCCTTTAACAACGAGGAGTTTGAAGCCATCGCAAGCCGGGGGCTTCAACTCTCCCCCATCCATGAGATTCTGGTCGAGGAATCGATTATCGGCTGGAAGGAATTCGAGCTGGAGGTAATGAGGGACCTCAATGACAACGTGGTGATTATCTGCTCAATCGAGAACTTTGACCCCATGGGCGTGCACACCGGCGATTCGATCACCGTTGCCCCAGCACAAACGCTGACGGATAAAGAATACCAGTCGATGCGAGATGCTGCGATCCAAATTATCCGCAAGGTCGGTGTAGAAACCGGAGGTTCGAATATTCAGTTTGCGACTCACCCGGACACTGGGCATATGCTGGTAATCGAAATGAACCCCCGGGTGAGTCGCAGCTCCGCGCTGGCCTCGAAAGCCACCGGATTCCCGATCGCCAAGATTGCTGCCAAGTTGGCCGTTGGCTACACACTGGATGAGATTCCGAACGACATCACGTTAAAAACGCCTGCCTCCTTTGAACCCACCCTTGATTATGTGGTAGTCAAGATCCCCAAGTGGAATTTTGAGAAGTTCCCCGAGGCAGAGCCGGTTCTGGGTACTCAGATGAAATCGGTGGGTGAAGTGATGGCGATTGGCCGGACTTTTAGGGAGGCTCTCTTTAAGGGATTACGTTCCCTGGAAACGGGGAAGACCTTGGCTGATGAGACCCTATCCAAAGAACGAATCCGTGAGAACCTGATTCAACCCAACCCTCATAGATTGGCTTACATCCGCTTGGCCCTTCTGGAGGGGTACAGTGTCGACGAAATCCGGAAACTGACCGGGGTGGATCCCTGGTTTTTGAACCAAATCCAGGAGGTAGTTGAACTGGGCAAGGAACTGACCCTGCAGGGTCTGAACATGTTCACACCGGAGTTGGTTACCCGCGCTAAGCGAGCTGGTATTTCTGACCTTCGCCTGGCTCAAATCGTTTCTGGAAAGAAAGATCGTGAGGATCACTCGCAGGGCTCGGGAAACAAAAGTCGGAATGCTCTGCCCGGGGGGAGTTCCCCCTTGGGGGAATTGGAGATTTGGAACCATCGAAGAAAGAACAACATCCTGCCCGTTTTCAAGAGAGTGGATACTTGCGCGGCGGAGTTTGAGTCTTATACGCCATATCTTTATTCCACCTATGAAGAGGAGGATGAGTCGGCTCCGACAGATCGGCGGAAGATCATCATTTTGGGAAGCGGTCCCAATCGGATCGGTCAGGGGATTGAGTTCGACTATTGCTGTTGTCATGCCTCATTCGCTTTAAGAGAAGCTGGTTTTGAGACCATCATGATCAATTGCAACCCGGAGACCGTCTCCACCGACTATGACACCTCGGACCGTCTCTATTTTGAGCCTCTGACCCTGGAAGATGTGATGACTGTCGTAACACTGGAAAAACCGGAAGGGGTGATTGTTCAATTCGGAGGTCAGACCCCGCTGAAGTTGGCGTTGAATCTTTCCAAGGCGGGTGTGCCCATTATTGGAACCTCCCCCGAGTCGATCGATCTGGCGGAGGACCGGAAGCGCTTTGGAAAGCTTCTGAGCGACCTGCGGATTCCTCAGCCGGATCATGGCACGGGAATGTCGGTGGAGGATGCTCGTCAGATTGCTCGGCAGATCGGCTACCCGGTGCTGGCCCGGCCCTCCTATGTCTTAGGAGGTCGGGCCATGGCGATTGTCTATGATGAGGAATCCCTGGAAAAGTACGTAAGTTCCGCTGTGGATGTGGCGCCGGAACACCCCGTTCTGATCGACAGATTCTTGGAGGGAGCCCGGGAGTATGACGTCGATGCACTGGCGGATGGCCAGGAGGTCGTGATTGGCGGGATCATGGAGCATATCGAAGAAGCCGGGATTCATTCCGGTGACAGTACCTCCGTCCTGCCGCCCATTGTCATCGAGGAGGAGCATCTGAACACGATTCGCGACTACACCCGGAGATTGGGGCAAGCGTTGAATGTGGTGGGTCTTATGAACGTGCAGTTTGCGGTGATCGGGGACAGGGTCTATGTGCTGGAAGTCAATCCGAGGGCTAGCCGCACAGTGCCTTTTGTCAGTAAGGCCACCGGGGTCGCAATGGCGAAGATCGCTGCCCAGTTGATGGTAGGGTGCAAGCTGCGAGAGTTCGGACTTGGGGATGAGCTGAGGGTGCGCCATTGTTTTATCAAGGCTCCGGTGTTTCCTTTTGCCAAGTTTCCGGGAGTGGATACGATCCTCGGTCCCGAGATGAAATCCACCGGAGAGGTGATGGGTGCCTCAGACAGCTTTGGCTATGCTTATGCGAAGGCCCAGATCAGCGCGGGGGTCAATCTCCCCACCAAGGGAACTGTGTTTATCAGCGTTAGTGAGCGTGACAAGCGTTATGTCGCGAATATCGCCCGAGACTTTCAAGAGCTTGGCTTTCGAATCGTGGCCACCCGCGGCACCGCCAAGGTTCTTCGAGAAGCAGGACTGGAAGTGGAATCGGTTTACAAGGTGAACGAAGGTCGGCCCAATGTTGTGGACCTGATCAAGAGCCAGAAAATTGATCTTGTGGTCAATACGCCTTTGGGAAGAGAATCATTCTTTGATGAAAAGGCGATCCGGCGGGCCTGTACTCAATATAATACCGCCTGCATTACGACTTTGTCCGGGGGCGCCGCGGCGGTGAGTGCTGCTCAGGCTCTGCAGCGGGAGGAAATCAACGTCAAGAGTTTGCAGGAGTATCATGAGGTGAACCACTGGGTTCGGGACTCGAGCTGAGAGCTGACCGGCTGAGAGGTCAGCCGGTCAGGTGGTCAGCTCTTTCAGCCGGTCAGCCTCTTTTCCGCTTCCTTACCCTCTTCTTGCTCTCTCCCCCCAATTCCTTTTCCTTCGCTTTGCTCCAGCCGACCTTGTTGATCTGCCTACTTCGTGCGATGGCAAGTGAATGAGAGGGAACATCCATAGTAATGGATGAACCGGCGGCCACGTAGGCACCTTTGCGAATGGTCACAGGCGCCACCAGCTGGGTGTCACTACCTATGAAAACGTCGTTTTCGATGACTGTCTGGTTCTTGTTGAAGCCATCATAGTTGCAGGTGATGGTGCCGGCGCCGATATTGACCCTTTGACCGATTTTTGCGTCTCCCAGATAGGATAGGTGGGCCGCCTTGGTCCCTTCTGCAATGCTTGATTTCTTGACCTCCACGAAGTTGCCAATTCGAGCACCAGAGCCGATAAGGGTATTCTGTCTCACATGAGCAAAAGGGCCTACTCTGCTCTCGCGTCCAATGGTGCTCTCGCGTACCACACAGCAGTGATCCACCACGGCTCCCTCCTGCAGCACTGTGTTCCTCAGGTGGGAGAAGCTGCGAATGACACAATTCCGGCCGATTCGTGTTCGCCCTTCGATCACCACGCCCGGATAAATTACCGCGTCGGCGGCGATGACGACAGAATCGTCAATATAGACCGAGGAAGGGTCCATGATGGTAACTCCTCGACTCATCCATTTCCGGATGATCTGGAGCCGCAGTATCAACTCCATGTCGGCCAACTCCTGTCGGGTGTTGATTCCACGGACTTCCTGGGGGGAGCGTGCCTCAAGGGCGATGATCTTCTTCCCCTGTCTTCGCAAGATGTGGAGAAGATCCGTTAGATAATACTCCCGGGTCCGGTGGCTGCGTGAAAGGAGAGCCAAACCACTCAGGAGAGACGAAATTCGGAAGCAGTAGAATCCCGGGTTAATCTCCCGAATGGCTCTCTGCTTCTTTGAGGCCTCTTTCTCTTCAACGATTTCCACGATCTCTCCCTGCTCGTTACGGACAATCCGCCCATATCCCTCAGGGTCTTCGCAGGTGGCGGTTAACAAGACCTGATCTGCGTTTTCCTCTTTCCGCACTTTCAACAGCCGGCCAAGTGTTCCACGATCAATCAGAGGTGTATCGCCGTAGAGGACGAGCAGGCTCCCCGAGAGCTTTCTGAGGCGGGGCGCAGCAGCCAGAAGGGCGTGGCCGGTCCCCAGCTGTCTTTCCTGCAGGATAAACTCGACCGGGTAACCTTCCAGGGCCCGTTTGACGGCCGCGGCTTCGTGACCGATGACCACAAAGATCCGGTCGATCTTTAGATGGCTGGTCAGCTTGTCGAGCACGTACGTGAGCAAAGGTCGGCCACAAAGGGGGTGTAGAACCTTAGCCTTTCGGGATTTCATACGGGCGCCTTGCCCGGCGGCTAGGATGAGCGCATAGCGTTCCCGACGGCTCAAGCGGGCCGATTTCATTTCTCCCTTTACCTTGATTCTCCGGAGAGGCGCAGGATGATCAAAGCAAACAGACCTGACGGTGTCTGCAGAATCCAGTTGTGGGTCCCAGATTTCCGCTCACTTTACTTCTTCGAGGACCGAATGAGGTCATGGAACCTTTCATCTGCAGCCAATGGGACAAAATCCGGATCGTTACGTGCAAAAAAGCGGTTGTCTTCCCTTAATTCGATGGCCTTCTTGAGGCTTTCAAGTGCTTTCTCATGGTTTCCCAGATGAAGTTCCGCTGCAGCAATGGCGTAGTGGATGTGGCCGGAATCCTTCCGACTACCACGCTTTAAGGCCGTGGAAAAGTATTCCAGTGCTTCCTCGTGCTGACCCCAGTTATGGTAGACGACTCCCTGGTCGAAGAATTCCTCAGGTTGACTCAGGCGCGTCTGCTTTTTCTTTGTGAGGTGCGTTTCGCAGATGCTCAGAAAAGTGTTGACACGGTCGAGAACATCGAGTTCATTCCGAAACTGATCCCGGATCCCTAGCAGCATCTTTTGTGCGTCCTGATATTTCTTCTCATGCACGAGGGACAGTGCTCTCTGGTAGAGTCGATAGACTTCCCTCTGAGGTGCCGCTTTCTGGGCAGACCGAGGAACTGCCTTCTTGTTTGACTGCTTAACCGCTTTCTTTTGAGGTCGAGCTGCAGATTGTTTCCTGGCGATCTTCCTCTTGGCTATCTTTTTCTGTCCGCCACCGGCCATGATGAACGACTCCTCCTCTTTTTGTTGGCGATTCCAGATATTATAGAGTCTGGTGGCGGCGAGTCAAACTCTCGAGGCTAAAGGTTCCAGGTTCCAGGTTCCAGGTTCCAGGTTCCAGGTTCCAGGTTCCCGGTTCAACCTCGGAACTTGGAACTTGGAACCTGGAACTGTTAGGCTATCCGGCCATGGGCGAGAGGCGGGAGTTGGTCGAATGGCTCATTGAGCAGTATCGGGATTTGCCGCCCGAGGTGATCTTCAAGGAAGATCTCCTGCGGACGGGTGTATCGTTTTCCGAAGACGCTTTGTCGGTCGCTTCCGGTTTCAAACCGAAGGCGTACTTTATTTTCTCCTTCGATCTGGTCCCCATTTCCGATATGCAGCGCCGAGAACACTTGAGGGTTCCAGAGGAAATCTGTCTGACGGGAGGGCCCAGAAAGTTTCGCCAAACCATTGTCTCCGTTCGCGTCAATCCCGCTTCTCCCTACGAAGTGGGCCTCTCGGCTCAAGGTGAGCTGGTACTGACAGTGGAGGGTGAGGAGATTGCCGGGGTCGAATTTCAGAAAGTCCCCGAATGCTATCGGCGCACCCTGGGCAATGGGAAGCCGGTTATGGACATTGCTCCGACTATAGAGTGGGGATATCTTCTCTACCTGACGATTTTCCGAAAGTGCCAGTATTTTGGTCTTCAGGAGGAGTGCCAATTCTGTGACATCAACGAAAATTATCGACAGCAGAAAAAGAGTGGTCGCTCCTATACTGCTGTCAAAACGATCGAGGAAGTTTTGGAAGCCCTGGAAATCATCAATGAAACGGATCGTGAGAGCCAGGCCTATACGGTTACGGGTGGAAGTGTCACTGCGGTATTGGACGGGAAAGGTGAGATGGATTTCTATGTTCGCTATCCGGAGGCTATTGAAAAGCGATTCCCTGGCCGCTGGATTAGCAAGGTCGTTGTTCAGGCTCTTCCCAGGGAAGACGTTCGCCGCTTCAGAGAAGCCGGGGTTCAGATCTACCATCCTAATTACGAAGTTTGGGACCCGAATCTCTTTGAGGTTCTTTGTCCCGGAAAGGCCCGCTACATTGGTCGGGATGAGTGGATTCGTCGCATTCTGGAGGCGGCGGAGATCTTTTCTCCTTCTCAGGTCATCCCCAACTTTGTGGCGGGTATTGAAATGGCGCGTCCCTATGGTTTTGAATCGATCGAGAAGGCGATTGCTTCCACATCAGAAGGCTTAGACTACTTCATGTCGCGGGGTGTGATTCCGCGTTTTACAACCTGGTGCCCTGAGCCCCTCAGTGTTCTGGGTAAGCAGAATCCGGAAGGGGCTCCCCTCGAATACCATGTGCGCCTGCTTCGGGCCTGGAGGGAAAAACACGAAAAATATCGCCTACCTCCTCCTCCTGGTTACGGTTCGCCCGGCATCGGTCGCGCGGTCTTCTCCGTGTCCTCCTTCATGGATGTGATCCACGTGTAGGAGGTTCCAAGTTCCAACTCTCCATATCTTCAAAATGCCGTAGCCGCCATCTCAGCCTGAAAATTCATTAACTCTCGAGGCGTTTTTCGATTGTAGTAAGCAGGCCGTCCAGCATATTGACATCCTGCTGCTCGAGTTGGGCCCGTCCGAAGATTTTCCGCACTCGTCTTATGAGTCGTTGGATGGAGATGTGTCGTGGGAAACGGAGAGAATGGAAAGTTCGCTGGGCATGGGCCAAAAGAGCATCCACCTGATGAGGACAGGCGGCCTGTAAGAATTTGTTGGCGGGTGCAGTCTGCTCGAGTGCCATGTTCAGCTCGTAGGCCACAATCGCTACTGCCTGGGCCAGATTGAGGACACCGTAGTCGGATCCGACTGGGATGTTCACCCACCACTGGCAGAGGCGAAGCTCATCCCGGCGAAGTCCATTGTCTTCGGGCCCGAAGGCGATTCCAATCTTTGCGGCGCTGAGTCGGGGGATCAGCTGTTCACAACAGGTCCGGCAGGAAAGCATGCCCTGTTTGTGGTTTCCAAACCGCCCGGTCCAGGATCTCTGTCCCTTTCATGGCCAGGGCGCGTGCCTCAATTCCGATTTCGCACTGTGGTGCCACGAGAATCAGGTTTTCGAAGCCCATGTTCTTCATCACTCTGACTGCCGAGCCGAGATTGGATGCGAACCGTGTGCGGACAAGTACTACGTGGATGTTACTTTCCGAAATGAGCATAGTAGAGTCATTCTACATGAGTGAGCGTACTCAATTGACAAGGCAGATAAAATGAAACACCATCGAGACAGGCTCATTGAGAAAGCGTGGCGAGGATAATCGGAGGCGATAATCACAGATGATGTTCGCGAACGAATTGTGAGTAAGAGGAGGACGTCGTGAAGTTAGCAGAGTTCAGGAATCAATCGTTCACTGATTTTTCCCAATCGAAGAACCGTCGGGCCATGGAAGAAGCAGTTGCCAAGGTGCGAAGCGAATTTGGGAAGGAATATGATATTCGGATTGGCGGAGAGTCGATCCGCTGCGAGGGCAAGTTTCAGTCCCTTAACCCCTCACACAAAGATGAGGTCATAGGAGTGTTTCAGAAGGGGACTTCGGAGCTGGTCGATCGGGCCGTCGCTGCTGCCCAGCAGGCGTTTCCAAGTTGGAGCCAGACGGATGTGGAGCAGCGTGTGGAGCGGCTGTTGCGAGTCTCAGAAATGATGCAGGCAAAACGGTTGGAACTTGCAGCCTGGATGGTGGTTGAAGTGGGCAAGTCGTGGCTGGAAGCGGACGCCGATGTGGCTGAGGGTATTGATTTCGCGGAGTTTTATGCTCGTGAAATGCTCCGCCTGGCAGGGTCCCAACCGTTGGTGCGAATTGAGTCTGAGGACAATGAGCTTCGCTATATCCCTCTGGGAGTAGGAATCATCATCCCTCCCTGGAACTTTCCTCTGGCGATTCTTGGAGGGATGACCTTTGCCGCTTTGGTGAGTGGGAACACGGTCGTAGTCAAACCCTCCAGCGACTCCCCTGCCATAGCGGCGCAGCTGGTGAAAATCCTAGAAGAGGCCGAGTTTCCGCCAGGCGTCGTGAATTTCCTGACGGGTAGTGGTGAGGAGATTGGTGACGCACTCATTACTCATGTCAGGACCCGTTTCATTGCCTTTACCGGTTCCAAGGAGGTTGGGCTCCGGATCAACGAGCTGGCGGCCAGAACTCGGCCGAAACAAATCTGGATCAAGCGGGTGATTGCCGAGATGGGGGGAAAGGATACCATTGTCGTAGACGATGATGTGGATCTGGATGATGCGGCCGCTGATGTGGTGGCTGCGGCCTTTGGTTTCCAGGGTCAGAAATGCTCGGCGTGTTCTCGGGCGGTGGTGCTCGACTCCGTCTATGATGCCTTTCTTGAAAAGATTTCTGAGAAGACCGGCGCCATGATCGAAGAGGGTAATGTGGAAGAAGCAGAAGTGAACTTTGGCCCCGTGATCAATCAAGGGGCTCACGAGTCAATTTTGAAGTATATCGAGGCTGGAAAAAGGGAAGGCCGGCTTCTCATGGGCGGGGAGAGCGGCAGTTCCGACGGATATTTCATCCGTCCCACCATTTTTGCCGACATTGACCCGAAAGCCACGATCTCTCAAGAGGAAATCTTTGGACCGGTTTTGGCGGTCATCAGAGCGGGCAGCTATGACGAAGCCGTTGAGATTGCCAACAACACTGAGTACGGGCTGACGGGATCCGTATACACTCGTAACGAGTCAAGGATTGCGGAAGCGGAGGAGAAATTTCACGTGGGTAACCTCTATATCAATCGCAAATGCACGGGCGCCCTTGTGGGAGTCCACCCCTTTGGAGGATTCAACATGAGTGGCACGGATTCGAAAGCGGGAGGCCGTGACTATTTGCTCCTTTTCACACAAGCCAAGGTGACGTCTCGGAAGCTGGTGGACAGCTAGCAGCCCGTGGTGAAAGTCCCACGGCGCCGCAACCCGAAGGGCGCCAGAGGTTTGCGGCCGCTGGACCGCGTTACTCGTCATCGCCGATGTCCAGGCATCGACTCCTCCTCGTGCCTTGCCAGCAACCGCAGATCTCTGGCGCGCGTCTCCACGCGACTTTCACCACGGGCTGCTAGCCTGCATTTCTCATCACCCCTCTACTGCGTCGGTGTCGCCTTCACCTGAGCGAAGTGAAGAAATCATCCGTCCTGACAGTGTTTTAGCGACTGGATCAGTGGACAGTTGCCATCTGTCATCTGTTTATTCGCAAAAATTCGCGAATTTCGCGGTCTCCAAAAAGGTCCAACTCCAGGGCCGGGATTACGTGCCGTCGTTGTGATCTGTGGGGGTGCGGTGTCTCCCAGGCAGTGAAAACAGTCCCCTTCTCTGCTAATATAAAGGACGCTAGTGTCCTGGGACAGGACGCTAAGATCCTATTGAGCGCCGCATGAAGTCAGAGCCAAGACCGTGAGTACGACTGAGGTTGAGCCCTATCCCAGGCCGACGGGACAAGAATCCGAGAGCCAGGTCGTCAATGATTTCAGTATTCAGGTGGCGACGGTCAACGGTTCGGGAAGCCAGTCTTCAAACAATGTGCTGATGAGAGCCATTTTTCAGATGGGCGTTCCCATCAGCGGAAAAAATCTTTTTCCCTCCAACATCGCCGGCCTGCCCACCTGGTTTACCATTCGGGCCTCCAAAGATGGCTATTCAGGGCGTAAGAAGGAGATCGACATCCTGGTGGCCATGAATGCTGAGACGGCCCGGGAAGATGTCGAGTCGCTGCACCCGGGACGGGTGGTGGTCTATGAAGAGAAACTGAATCTTTCCAGGCTGCGGAGTGATCTCGTCTACTACCCGGTTCCTTTTGCCAAGTTGGCTTCGGAAGTGGTTCAGGAGACACGGATGCGGAAACTGATCGCCAACATGATTTATGTAGGAAGTGTTTCCGAGTTGCTGGGAATTGAGATGACCGAGGTGGAGCGGGCGATTGAAAAGTGGTTCAAGACGAAGAAGAGGGCGATCGATCTAAACATTCGCGCCGCTCAGGTAGGGGCATCGTACGTGGGCGAGAACATCGCCAAGAAGGACTCCTACCGGATTCAGCGGATGGACAAGACGCAGGGAAAGATCATCATCGACGGCAACTCCGCCTGCGCGCTGGGGTGTATGTTTGCCGGTGTGACCGTGGTGACCTGGTATCCGATCACTCCCTCCAGCAGTCTCTGTGAGACGCTGGCGGATTATATGAAGAGATTTCGTCTGGATCCCGAGACCGGCAAGGTCACGTTTGCGATCGTGCAGGCAGAAGACGAACTGGCGGCGCTAGGCATGGCACTGGGTGCCGGATGGGCTGGTGCTCGGGCCATGACCTCAACCTCTGGTCCAGGAATTTCCTTGATGGCTGAGTTTGCCGGATTGGGTTATTTTGCCGAGATCCCCTGCGTGATTTTCGACATCCAGCGTATCGGGCCCAGCACGGGTCTACCCACGCGGACGTCTCAAGGGGACATCTTGTCGCTTTACTATCTCTCTCACGGCGACACCAGGCACATCGTTCTCTTTCCCGGGTCCATGAAAGAGTGCTTTGAACTTTCTATGCAGGCCTATGATCTTGCCGAGCGGCTTCAGCAGCCGATTTTTGTCGCTTCAGATCTGGATCTGGGAATGAACAACTGGATGTCGGAACCTTTCGATTACCCGCAAAAGTCCTTTGACCGGGGGAAGGTGCTTAGCGAAAAGGAGCTTGAGAAACTGGGAGAGTTTGCCCGTTATCGGGATGTGGATGGAGATGGTATTCCCTACCGGACCTTGCCTGCAACCGAGCATCCTCTGGCTGCGCATCTGACCCGCGGCAGTGGTCATGACGAGAAGGCTGAGTACACGGAAAGCCCGGACGATTACAAAAAGCTCATGGACCGGTTAGCAAGGAAGCACGAGACCGCTCGAGAATGGGTTCCTCCACCTGTAGTTGAGTACAACAAAGGTGCTGAGGTGGGTCTGATTGCCTACGGCTCCACAAACGCGGCTATGGGGGAGTGTCGAGATCAGCTTCGCACGGAATATGGAATCGAAACCCAGTACTTTCGAATTCGGGCGCTCCCTCTGACCGAGGAGCTGAAAGAGTTCGTGAACGCCTGCGAGCGCGTCTACGTGGTGGAACAGAATCCTGACGGGCAGATGGAGAAACTAATCAGGTTTGAGTTGGGCGCTGAGGCGGCGGGAATCAGGAAAGTGCTTCATTACAGCGGCTGGCCCGTCGATGCCCGATTCATCACCAGTCGAATCGTCGCCTCCGAGCAGGGAGAAAGGAAGTAATGGAAAGACCGAGGAACGTCAATCTAATCGGCTTAGCTCCGGCCGACTACAAAGGGGAGCCTTCCACCATGTGCTCTGGCTGTGGGCACGACGCAATCACCAGCCAGATCATTAAGGCGTTCTATGAGATGGGCATTCATCCCTATCAGGTTGTGAAGATGAGTGGAATTGGTTGTTCCAGCAAGACACCGGCGTACTTTCTGCGTAACTCGCATGGATTCAACAGCGTGCACGGGCGTATGCCGTCGGTTTCCACGGGCGCCATGGTGGCCAACCGGAAGCTCGTCTGTATCGGAGTCAGTGGAGATGGTGATACTGCCTCCATAGGATTGGGGCAATTTTGCCATCTGCTGCGAAGAAACGTTCCCATGATCTACATCATCGAAAACAATGGCGTCTATGGTCTGACCAAGGGCCAGTTCTCCGCCACGGCTGATCTCGGTGCGAAACTGAAAACCGGTGTCCTCAATGAACTGCCGGCAATCGACTGCTGCACACTGGCAATCGAAATGGGATGTTCCTATGTGGTCCGCTCTTTCGCTGGGGATCCGAAACAGCTGGTTGCTCTCTTGAAGGGAGCCCTCAGTCACAAGGGTACTGCCATGCTGGACGTGATCAGCCCCTGTGTCACCTTCAACAACCACGAAGGCTCGACAAAAAGCTACGGTTGGGGCAAGCAACATGAAGAGCTGCTCCACGAGATCGATTTCGTTCCTTACTTCGAGCCAGTCGAGCAGATTGATTATGCCGAAGGCGAGGTGAAAGAGATTGCCATGCATGATGGTTCCCGCATTGCTTTGCGCAAGGTGGATCGAAACTATGATCCGAGCAATCGAAACGCGGCTCTGAGGATGCTTCATGAGTCTCGGGATGCCCAGCAATTCTTGACGGGACTGATTTATGTCAATCCCGATACTCAAAATTTCTTTGACCTGCTCGGGCTGGTTGATGAACCTCTTGTCTCGCTCCCTCGGGAAAAGCTGCGACCCGGACCCAAGGCCCTCCAAGAGGCGATGCGGGAGTTGATGTAGTTGCGTCCCGATGACTCCTGTCCACGGGGTGCACCCTTGCCCAAAAGTCGCCACACAGGAGCGTAACGCCGCCGTCCCGGCGGCTGAGCTGGAAGCCGCGGCTGGGCTGGAAGTCGGCGCTACTTTTGTCTTCGTAAACGTAACAATGGAAACCTTTCACTTGGATAGGCCGCCCGGCCATCCTTGCGTCCCTTTTCACGGTAAGGTCGACGCTGTCGGTCGAAGAGCTCTATCTTTTGTTGTCATCCTGCTGATCGGCATTCTTCTCGCAGCCACGGCGGGGGCGGGGCCACTACGATCAGCGAAACCGAGCGCGGTAGGGATGTCTCAGGAGCGTCTGGTTCGTTTGGATGAAGTGATCCAGTCAGCCATTGCCCGAGAGGAAACGCCGGGAGCGGTGGTCTTGGTGGCGCGAAACGAGAGGGTTGTTTACAAGAAAGCCTTTGGCTATCGAGCCTTGCTTCCGAAACGGGAGCCTATGACCGTGGATACGATCTTTGATTTGGCCTCTTTAACCAAAGTTGTCGCCACAGCCCCGGCCATCATGATCCTGGTGGAAGAGGGAAAGATCTCACTGACGGATCGGGTAGATACCTACTTTCCTGAATTTGCACGGCACGGCAAGGGGGCCATTACTCCGCTCAATCTGCTGACTCACTATTCTGGCTTGCGGCCTGACCTGGATCTGGACCAGCCCTGGAGCGGTTATGACACTGCACTGGCTAAGGCTTGTGATGAAAAGTTGGAGACAGCGCCCGGGGAGCGCTTCATCTACAGCGACATCAACTATCTGGTACTGGCCGAGCTGGTTCGCAGGATCAGCGGTGAAAATCTCCAGGATTTTGTGGCGGCGCGGATCTTGAAACCCTTGAGGATGAACGAAACGAGTTTTAACCCTGGCCCGCAGATGGTCCCTCGTATTGCTCCCACACAGGTCGAAGAGGGCGTACTGAGAGGGCAGGTGAATGACCCTACCGCTTTTCGTATGGGTGGTGTGAGTGGGCATGCCGGCCTGTTCTCTACCGTTGAGGACACAGCCATCTACGGCCAGATGATCCTCAATGGGGGAACCTATAACGGCGTCCGGGTATTGTCGCCCCTGTCTGTTCTGAAAATGACCACCCGCCAGTCGCCCCAGGGAGCCCTCGAGTGGAGAGGACTTGGCTTTGATCTGAGAAGTCGTTTCAGCGGGGCCGCTGGAGATGTTTTCCCAGTGGGTTCCTTTGGTCATACCGGTTTTACCGGTACTTCCGTTTGGATGGATCCCTATACACAGACCCAGGTGATCCTTCTTACCAATCGTCTTCACCCCGGAGGGAAAGGAGACGTGATTTCCCTGCGCAAGAAGGTTGCGTCCGTGGTGGCTGCTTCTATCGTCGACCATATTCCTTCGCTTAAGCCGTACCATCGCCACTAACTGATGCATTGTCCCGTCTGTAAGACCCCCTTGTGGACCGATTCTCTATTTACGCCGGCTCGCCTGCATTGCCCACGTTGTGGAGCGGTGTTCAAGTCCACCGTCCCCTGGGGCTATTTTAGGATCGTGGTCCTCGTTCTTGTCGTCTTGTGTCTGTTCATCATTGGCTGGGTGCCGGGAAAAAACCCCTGGCTTCTCCCCGTTTTTGTGATTGGGCTGCTGTGCCTCTTCTGGTTTCTACCCCGCCTGATCGATCTACAGCACATTCCCGGGAGACTGAAGCTCTCGGATGGAATCAGCCCAGAGGAGCAACTGAAATTGAGACTGGGGGATCAGAACCAGGAAGAGAACGGTAAGGGGTTCCAGGAAAGGCTCAACTTCAGTAAGTTCTTCTATTTTCTCCTGGCGGCGGGGGTGATTCTCCTGCTCTTCATGATCCTGAGTTAGGTCCCAATTGTATTGATGCTTGTACTGATGGGTGTTAGTATCACTAACATGACAAAAAGAGTCACCGCCAATCTCCCGGAGGACCTGTTAGAGGGGGCCATGGAAGTGACTGGCAAGGGCATCACCGACACGTTGATTGAGGGATTATCGCGGGTGTGTCGAAAACGGGCCCACGGGAAAGCCTTGGCGCTGCGCGGACGTCTTCAGTTACAGATTGACTTGGACCAGTCCCGTGAGCGTCGTCGTTGACACGTCGGTTTGGATCGACTTTTTTTCGGGTCGGCCCGCGGCCGCTCTTGAAGACGCCCTTGCCGAAGGATTGGTGATTTTGCCTCCGGTGGTGGTAGCCGAGCTGGTCAGCGGCGCTCGTCGCCCCCGGGAGCGTACAGCCCTTCAGGAGTTGCTTGCGGATCTGCCTCTGCACGAAACACCACGTGCCCACTGGGTCCGAGTGGGCATGCTTCGCCTCAGCTTACTTGAGAAAGGTGTCTCGATTTCCACTCCGGATGCCCACGTGGCCCAGTGTGCGCTTGATCGGGACGCGATACTGCTCACGAAAGATCAGGTATTCACCCGTATTGCACGTCACACCAACTTAACCCTTCAATCTCATTGACCTTCGCGCCTGCGGAAGTCAGTCGAAACGTCGAAGACAGATTGGCAAGGATTGACGCGGATCAATATCTGCGAACATCCGTAACGATCCGCGTGATCTGTGGGCTGCGGGTCAGCTCTGCTCTCGCTACGATACCCTATCCGGGCTAGAATTTGGAACTCCCGGAGTGTCGCTTTCTAGCGTCTTGACTTTCGACAGAATCTCTTCCAGCACCGCCAGATTTGCAGGGGGCAGAGGGTAGCGCTCGAGATCCGCCGGCGATACCCACTGGCCATTCTCCAACTGGGGAGTCGTCGGCAATCGGCACAAGAAATAGTGAATGCGAAGATTGCGTTCGGGGTAAGCATACTCCTGAATTAGCAGAAGCTGGGGACGGTCGGGAGGGAGTTCAAGATCGACCTCTTCCCTGATCTCACGGCACACTGCCTTCCTGGGCGTCTCTCCTGGAGCGATCTTGCCTCCGGGGAATTCCCAATAGCCGTCCAAATGATTGGTCTGTGTTCGCTTCTGAATCCAGACCTTGCCTGCGGACCAGAGTATGGCAACGGCTATTTCAAAAGTGGGTGCCTGAGGGCTCACTTCTCCTCCCATTTCTTCACGGCCTTGGCCCCATCCGAGTGTAATCAGTCTATCGAAAGTGGGTTTGGATGAGAATAGCGCTGAGCTGGGGAACCTGCACAAGACCGGAGAGATCGAGATCGTTGTCGAGTCTGGAGTTGAAGTGTAGGATGTGCTCGGATGTCTTTCAAACTCAAACTGCCGACCCCTTTGGCTGACAGGCTCTGTGAAGAATCTCCCAAGTCTGCGGCGGTACCCTTGGTCAGCATTGACACCCAGGGATTTCCCCATGTCGCTCTGCTTTCCTATTTTGAACTCATTTATCAGAATGGATCTCTCTTCTTTTTCCTGGATTCAGCGAGTCGCTCGGCTGCATTTCTGAAGGAGCGAGGTCGATCCGCGCTCATCTTTGTGGAGAGCGACTTCGTTTATTATGTGAAGGGTAGATCGCGCTTTGTCGCGCAGTATGACTCCCAGAGCATTTTCCAGCTTCGCCTCACGTCTGTTCGCGAGGATGTTCCCGCTCCTGAGGAGGGCGAAGTGTGGCTGAAAACCGGGATCCTTGTGGGTTGCAGTCGGCGCGAAGCCCGCAGGCGGATCCAGCTTCGCACAAGCATAAAAGTTTCTCTCCTGGGATCTGTAAAAAAGGGGGACTCATGCCCTTAGTGCTATTTGCAAGGCGTTGAGGGCGGCAATGACAGCTGGGATAAGAACCAAAGCGTAGACAACAGTGCCAACGAGGGTCGATAAGCTTCGCCCTCCTGGCAGGAGTCTCATACGAAACATGAATCTGAAGGCGCCATTGAAGAAGAGCTTTTGACTTTTCGACTCACCTCGTAGAGGATGTGACGGCGTGGCACTTTCAGATCTGTTTGCCAATCTTCATCTTCTGATCCGGTGGCTGCACGTCATGGCAGGGGTTACCTGGATCGGGCTCCTATACTTTCTTAACTTCATCAATGTCCCCCTACAGGGAGCAATGGATGATTTGGTGAAAAAGGTAGTCAATTCACAGCTATTGCCTCGGGTGCTCTGGTGGGGTACTTCCGTGTAAGGACGCCATAGGCAAGAAAAGGGCTGAATGTTAGAGGAACAGAAATCAGACGAGATTGCTCGGCTGCCGATTTTTCCACTGCCGAATGTGGTGTTTTTTCCCGGCACCCTCCTATCCCTTCACATCTTTGAACCGCGATACAAGCAGATGGTTTCCGATGCGCTGCGGGAGGAGCGCCGAATCGGCATGGCCTTGCTGCGATCGGGTTGGGAAGCCGATTATTATGAGAATCCTGAGATTTACCCTATCGGGGTTGTAGGGCAAATCGTCGATGAGCAGAAGTTGAGAGGGGACGAATACAATATTCAGCTAAGCGGCCACAGCAGATACAAGATCGTGGAGATGCTCCAGGAGAAGCCTTATCGAGTTGCCCGTGTGCAGTTGCTGCAGGATCGAGTTCCTGGCCCGGAGTGTGTTGTGAGGATTTCGAGGGAATTGATCTCCTGCTTCAGCGAAGGATCTCAAGGAAGGCTGCCTCCCGGGAGCGATATTGCAGTACTTGAAAAACTGGACTTTTCCACACTGGTCAACTCCATCTGTTCGTCTCTTAAACTTTCGGTCTACGAAAAGCAGTCACTACTTGAGTTGAAGGATCTGAAAGTGAGAGCCGAGACAACTCTCACAGTACTGAAGAAATGGCTTGGAGAAAAGCAGTTCGTTGCAGAGTTTCGCCATTTGAAGCCCGAGGATCCACGTGTCAACTAGTGTCCTGTCCCAGAAATAACATATCATTTGCGGAGGGAGTTTTGAGCCGAGGTCGCGACAAAGAGATCGGCCAAAATTTCCCCCGCAAATGATATGTTATTTCTGGGACAGGACACTAGTGTGAAGCTTTTCTTCGCACTCCTTCCTATATTGGCTCACTTGCCGCTGCAGGGGAGCGAGCAGAAAGTTCCACAAGCCCTCGATAGCTCCCCAGCTCTCAGTGAGCGAATCGCAAGCTATCGTATGGAGGTGCGTCTGGATCCCAGGGAAAGGACGGTGCGGGGTTTCGAAATCCTCACCTGGAAGAACCAGAGTGAGCATCGTGTGGGTGAATTCTGGTTTCATCTTTACCTGAACGCATTCAAGAACAACCGGTCCACATTCATTCAGGAAGCGGGTTTGGAGATGCCCTGGAAGGGAGTGACCGAAACAGAGGAGATATGGGGATACACCCGGATTGGGTCGATCGAAGTACTGCCCGATGGAGAGCTCCCGGTGCCCGAGATATCCGGCTCCGGGTATGTCAGGCCCGACGATGGAGATGACCTGGATCAGACGGTCTGGAGGGTTCTTCTCAGCCGTCCCCTGGAGCCGGGCCGGAGGATCCGGTTCCGGATTGAGTTCGTCTCCAAGCTGCCCAGGGGCACGAGACGCACCGGCTGGGTAGAGGATTACTTTTTCATGGCCCAGTGGTTCCCCAAAATCGGCATCTGGAAGGATGGTGCCTGGAACTGTCATCAATACCACAATGCTACGGAGTATTTCGCCGACTATGGGGTCTACGATGTTTCGATGACCGTCCCCTCGCACTTCATCGTGGGAGCAACAGGAAAGAGAATCGATCAGCGAAAGAACCGAGATGGCACCACGACTTACCGCTACTATCAGGCCGATGTTCACGATTTCGCTTGGACTACAAATCCTCGTTTTCTGGAAAGGAAACGGCGTTTCACTCACCCCGGGCTCCCCCCGGTAGAGGTAACGCTTCTCCTGCTTCCGGAGCATGAGCATCTGCAGTCGCGATATTTTGACGCCGTGATGCATGCGATACGCTATTTTGGAGAGTGGTTTGGCCCCTATCCATACCCAACCCTGACTGTGGTTGATCCGGCCTACAAGAGCGCCACCGGTGGCATGGAGTATCCGACCTTCATTACGGGAAGAACCCATTCTTGGGCTCCTCAAAAGGTTCTCTCTCCTGAGGGGGTGACCATCCATGAATTCGGACATCAGTACTGGTACGGGCTGGTCGCCAACAACGAGTTTGAAGAAGCGTGGCTGGATGAAGGAATCAACTCCTGGGCAGAGGCCCGTGTCCAAAAGCAGGCCTATGAACCCAGCCGCTATCTGGAGCGCTTCTTTTGGGGGATTCCGCTCGTCTTTCAGTCTGTCAAAATTCCCTTCGAAACAACGAATCTAAGAAGGCTGAGGGTATCGGGAGATCTCGACGTCATGGTTCGGCCAGGGTGGAAGTATCATAGCCGGCGCAGTTACCTGGTCAACTCCTACTCTAAACCCGAAATTGCCCTGTGGACACTGGAACGGATCTTGGGTGAAGAGCTGATGCTGAAGGTGATGAGGACCTACTACCGGCGCTACCGCTTTCAACATCCGACCACGAAAGACTTTGTTTCCACAGTCGATGAAGTCACAGGCAGAGACATGAGATGGTTCTTCGAGCAGACGTTTTTTAGCTCCGAGCTGGTCGATTACGCTGTGGAAACAGTCCGCTCGGAGCCGATTCCACCCCGCAAAGGAATGTTCGATCTTGACGGCTTGCCCACTTATGTCTCCCGGGAAGAACAAGAAAAGAAGGAGAAGGAAAGGAAAACGTACCGGACCGAGGTTGTGGTACGGCGTCTGGGGGGTGCCCGATTGCCGGTGGACGTCCTCATGGTTTTTGAAAATGGGGAACAGATAAGGCGACACTGGGACGGGCAGTACCGCTGGCAAAGATACAAATTCGAGAAGTCGGTTCGGCTGCAGTATGCGGTCGTGGATCCCCTGCGCAAGTTGCTGTTGGATATTGATCCCACCACCAACAGCCGATGGGTGGAGAAGGGCAATCACTTTTCTCTGGCCACGAAGAAATGGACGGCCAAGTGGCTGTTCTGGCTACAAAACCTGCTGGAAACCTTTGCCTTTATCAGCTAGCCTGCATTCCTCATCACTGCTCGTCACGAGACACTCGTGTCAAGCGGCGGAAGGGCTGTCCTGACAAGGCGCACGACTGAGACTGACGCAGGCCGTACTTGTGCAGTACGTCGAGAAGGCCGAAGAAGCGCAACGCAGTCAGGACGGGTGATTTCTTCACTTCGCTCAGGTTGAAGGCGACGCCGATGCAGTAGAGGGGTAATGAGAAATGCAGGCCAAGGTCACGAAATGCTGAGGTTGCTCAAAGAAGGGTATGGTCTCCTGCGCTGCCACAAGAAAGCGGTGATGTTTTTCTATATCGGGAATTTGTCGGTTGCGGGTCTTGTCGCCCTTCCGTTCATGAAGGTTTTCGAGCGTTCGCTGGGGTCAGGATTCTATCGTGAGAAGCTTGTCGAGAGTCTGGATTACGACTGGCTTACGCTCTTTCAGGATCGAGTCACGGGCTTCGCCTCCACTTTCTCCCCCGCCGTCATGGGAGTGGGCCCCTTTGTAAGGAATCTGCAGGCCTTGCTGGATGGGAAACTCTCTGATTTTCCTGTTACCCTTCTGGCCTTGGGGGGCACGTATGTGGTTCTGAATTCCTTTCTTCTTTCGGCCTCCCTGGCATCTTTTACGCTGGATCCAAAGGGAGCCACGATTCGAGAATTTTTTAGAAATGGAGGGGGATTTTTTGGCCGCATGATCCGTCTCACCATACTGGTTTTCTTGACGTTTTGGTTTCTGAATGCCTGGGTTGGAGAGCCCCTGGGTGCACTGATCCGCTATATCTCAGCCGACGCGCTTCAAGAGACGTCCGTTTTTTACTGGCAAAACGCTCGCTTTGTGCTCCTGCTCCTGCTTTTCCTGTTCGTGAATATGGTCTTCGACTATGCCCGGATCAAGACCATAGTTGAGGATCGAACCAGCATCATCTTGGCCTTCCTGTCCGCCCTCACCTTTTGCATCACCTATGCCCGTCCAGCTCTGGCCTTCTATCTACTGATCACCGGACTGGGTCTTTTCTGGATGGTCGTTTACAGCGTCGGGGAATCCCTCATGCACCAGCAGCACTGGCTTGCGATCCTGGTTGTTGTCCTGTGGCAGCAGCTTTACATGGTGGGTCGCCTGAGCGTGAAACTCCTCTTTTATACTTCTCAGCTTCATTTTTACCTTGATCGCTAGCGACCCGATCGGTCCCGGAGTTGACCTGTCTGGGCGGCCGGAACGCTGCGCGCGTTCCGCTACGGTAGCGGAATCTGCGCGGGATTTCGCCGCCAACCAGTCAACTTCACTGGATGCCTTGATGGATCAGCCGGACGATCTACTGGGCGGTATATTTCCCATTCAGGATGAGCTTGAAAATCTCTTCGAAGTTCCAGTCCAAACCTGGGGACAGTGGTCAATCTGGACGGGGAGTCGGCAGCCTCGCGGTTCACCACGTTCTCGACAACCATGATATCAGATTGGGGATTGACACGGGCTTTTGCTGCTCGGTTAAATAGACCGTGATGCGGGCGATGCTGATCGGACTCCTCGTTTCTCACTTTCTGCTCTTTTCTTCGGTTCTGCAGGGGCAACGTTCCTCTCTCGATAGGCAGCGTCTGAGAGCGAGGTATTCCCTCCTACTCCTGCGTGAGGTGGATCTTACTCCCTTGATGAATGAGGGTCTCAGCCGGGGTCTGGGATTGTCCGAGAAGGATCTGGAAAAAGTAGTGGGCTCAAATTTTCGATTCATCCTTTTCAACAGGCTCAACGAAAGTTCTTTCGCGGTGAGCCCACCGCCGAAGCTATTGATGGAGAAAATAGTGAAAATCTTGCAGCTGGACACCCGGATTGGGACCCTGATTCAAGAAGGGAGAAGGTTGGCAGCCAGTGGCAATTCCGGGCGGGAGGAACGGAAAATGGTTCGAGATGTTGCTGATTCGGCGAAGAAACTGGGAAAGATTTTTCAAGACTATTTCCTCGATCTGCGTGATTCGCCGTACCAGTTCAATTTTCGGGGGCACAAGGCCAGAGATGTCTTGTTTATCCACTACCTGCTGCAGCTGGATCGCCTGAACCGCAGGTTAGGGCAGCAGCTCGACGACTACTTCTTTAACCCTGCTCCGGGGGTCGTGGACCTTTCCGAATTCGATGAATCCTCGATCAGTACTTTGAGCAAGTCAATCGTGGAACTGAGTTCACTCACAGACAAAGGTCTTCGTCGGTGATCCCGCTTTACAAATCATGGTGAGGCTGGGAGAGCCGTAGGGTAGCTGACCGGCTGACCTGTGACCGCTAAATTCGAGAAGGTTCGCGAATTTAGCGGTTCAGATCCTCAAGACAGTCGGGCCGGGCGAGAACTCTAAATAAAAAGGTCCTGGTCCTGAAGGTGCCAGGCGGGGGTCTCAGGTCTGCGGCGAGAAAATAGATGCTGCACAGTCTCATGAAGCGCGCGCAGAACTGCCGAAACCTTATGCGCAGGGTGAAGCACCGCTTGATAGACAGTGAAGCTTTTTTCTGAAAATTGGTTCAAGATTTCTCCGACCGTCCGGTCGGCAGTTTTCCGGAATGATCGGAGAAGAGAGACGGAGCGACCGAGCAACTCGTCTCCATGGCGCATAGTTTTCCCAACCACATTGAGAATAGAGATTACTTCCTCCTGAAGCGCGGCCAATTCTTTCGCCGCTGGCGCTACGGCAGCCAGCATCGAGCGCAAGGAAGCCAGATTCGTGCTGGCTGTGGTCAGAAGGGGGCTCAAATGGCGCTCCAGGGATCCGATCCGCCTGATGAACTGAAGCAGGATCACAATGAAGAAAAGGGTCTGCAGAAGGAGAAGCGCGATCATTACGATGGTGATCGAGGCCAAGTCTAGTTCAAAGTTTTGCAAGGTCATGGAAGGAAACCATATCACACGGCTCTATCTCTGTGAACCCGGATCATGCAGTGTGTGGTGATGCGATGCTGATCTTCGCCTATGCAGGAGAACTTTATGAACATAATCGAGAGAAACAGAGGACCGACGAGATGGATCCAATTGAACCAATTGATCCGCCCTAACGTCAGACTAATTGGTTATGGTAGCGAGAGTGCCCAGAGTTGAATCCTCACAGCTTCCCGAGAATCATCCCCTCAAGAGGCTCTTTTGGAATCTGACGGACAGGGCCTTGACGCAGTCCTCTCTCGAAGACAGAGACATTCTACTTTACCTTTCGGACCTGCTCATTCATTTCACGCATATCGAAAATCTCTACAAACTGAGGGATGAGCGAGGCAGACGGCTAGAATATCTTATCGACATGCTTTGCCGAGCGGAGAAGGCGGAGAAGGACCACAGGAAATCCTATTATCAGCAGATCGGGGACTACAGCCTGTTCATTCTGGGCATGTTTCCTGAGCATCTCGCACGGAGTCGGCGCATGAGGGATCATTCCTACTACGCGCACACCGGAAGGCGAAGCTACATAGCGGCCGGCGAGTTGGAGGGAGACGTACAGCGCACGGTTGTGTTCCGCAAGTTGGCAGGGAAGTTTGAGCGCTGTGTGCTCTCGCTCAATTGGGTCCGCGAGTACACCACCGATCCCTTCTACCAGTACATGCTGCGCCAGTTCAGAATCACCTGACCTGAAACTTAAGCCAAGTTTCTGCCTGAATGATCCAGCAAGGCCGGTGGCTAGGGCCGAAATGAATGTTTCTGATCAGTCCTCCCGCTCCTGAACTCTCACCAGTATGTCTACCTCCGATCTCTCCGGCCGCTTTATGACCTTGTAATCCTTCTCTTGAATCTTTTCGAAGATACCCAGTTGGATCACGATCTCGGGGGTTTCTTGCGACTGTGTGACGGGGGGAATCGACGAGAATAAAAAAAGGAAGCAGAAAGCAAGCATCTTGCACCTCCAGGCTTTTTGCCTACTGGCAGTGAAAGTGGACCCGCAGAAGAATTATAGGCTATCCGGGCCGCAGAATGAGCAAGAGAAGATCTCTTTCTGAACTGATGAAATTGGAATCTGTTTGATGCTTCGGATTTGGGATTTAGTGCTTCCACAGTAAGGTCAGCTTTCCCGTTATCTCTTCCCAAGCGTACAATGGTTTTTGATCAGCATCGATCCAGAACGATGGGGCCCAGCCATCTAACCCGGCAGATCAAGGAAAAATCGAGGCAGTTGGGGTTCGACTCAATCGGAATCGCACCCATCGCGGCGATTCCCGAAGACCACCTGCAAGGTTGGCTCAGGGACCAATACCACGGCGAGATGGGTTATATGGAACGCAACACTGAAAAACGCCTCGACCCTGAGAAACTCCTGCCTGGAGCACGCTCTATCCTTTCCCTGGCTCTCAATTACTTCCACCCCTATGAACTTCCTTATGAGAGATCCACCCGGGGAAGCATTTCTCGCTACGCGTCCGGAGATGACTATCATCAGGTCCTCAAAAAGAAGCTTCAGGAGCTCTTGGATTTCGTGCGGGAGCGAGAGCCGGGAGTTCAGGCAAAGATCTATATAGATACCGGCCCGGTGCTCGATAAGTACTGGGCGGCACGTTCGGGTGTGGGTTGGCTGGGGAAGCACACCAACGTTCTGGCGCGCAATCTGGGTTCCTGGTTTTTTCTAGGAGAGATCCTCCTCACGCTGGACTTGGAATATGACCTTCCCAGCCCTGATTTTTGCGGTTCTTGCACCCGATGTATCGAAGCCTGCTCTACCGGAGCCATTGTTGAGCCCTATAGGCTAGACAGTCGCCGCTGCATTTCTTATCTCACCATCGAGCTGCGAGAAGATATACCAGAAAAGTGGCGGGAGCCTATGGGAAATCTCATCTTTGGCTGCGACATCTGCCAGGACGTTTGCCCCTGGAATCGGCAGGCGCCGGACTCCCGGGTAGAGGAGTTCAAACCCAGGAAAGAGAACCGTGCCCCTGAACTGAAAGAGCTCGCCCGCTTGTCAGCCCAGGATTTTCGGAAACGATATCGGGGCAGCCCCATGAAACGCACCCGATGGCGTGGTCTGATGCGAAACGTGGCTGTGGCTATGGGAAACTCCCGGGACCCGGAAATGATCCCGGAGCTCGAATCGATGCTGAACTTAGAGGACCCCATGGTGCGTCGCCATGCGGCCTGGGCACTTGCCCGGATCGGGACTTTGGAAGCACTGGAAGCATTGCGCCAGCGGATGGAGAGAGAAGAGGACGAAGAGACTCGTGGAACCCTGGAGAAGATCCTGCATCAGCGTTTAGGCCGGGAAACGCCCGAGGACATTAGCTGAGCAGCTGCTTGTTAGTCACTGGTCATCGGTCACTGGTCACCGGTTTATTGTCAGTTGTCAGCCGGTCAGCCGGTCAGCCGGTCAGCTGGTCAGCTCTTCTTTTGCAGGTAGACTTTCCCGATGAATTCACCTGAGTGGGTCCAGGCCCGCCTGATTTCACCGTGGTCGGGTTCTCGATACCAGCACTCCTCGAAGATCCGTTTCTCATTAAAAACCCACAGCACAATCTGCCCCTTGCGGTATCGTTTGGTGGTAGGAAGAGGCTCTGGATCTTTCACTGTTTCTATTGGATCCTCACACTGGATGATGATCAGACGAGCATCCGTCACTTCGTTCTGGCAGTCTGGGTCCGAGAAGAAAGGAAGGTCGACATGAAGAACCCGGAAAGGGCTGATGGGCTTGACGTCTGTCTGTTGCGGTTCCTGCCCGGAATGAGTCTCTTCTTTTCCTGCCACTTTGAGGATTGATTCTAACACGGGGGAAGGACAACTGGTACTGGTAGAAGAGGTTGAGCGGTCTTGACCTGTTTGGAGAAAACGTGTTAGACATTAGCCCTTACGAAGGACTGGGGCTTTCAGGATGATCACTATAGATTGGACGATTCTGGCTGCGGCGACGATTTTTTTAGTCACTCTTTTCGCCCTCACTCAGCTGCTCTTTAGGCCGCTCTTCAGGGTCCTTGATGAGCGGCGGGAGCAAACCTCCGACCTCCGCCAGCAAGCAGAAGAAACGCTCGATCGATATCAGCTGCTTTTGGAGAAGTACCAGGAGAGAGTTCAGGAAGAGAAGCGATCCGGCTACAAGATGGCGGAATCACTCCGTAACGAGGTGTTGAAGGAACGCCAGCGCAGGATCTCTGAGGCCCGAGCCGAGGCGGAAAGCCAGCGAGAACGAGCCAGAGACGAAATTCTTCAGGAGTTGGCTTTTGCCCAGAGACAGATCAAAGGGGAGGCAGAAGGAATCGCTCAAATCATTGCCGCAAAGGTCCTGGAGCGAGCATAGGGTCCCTCGCGCGTTGCTTGCCTCAAGCTCCAGTCGCGAGTTGCGCCCGGTTTCGAGAGAACCTGAGTACTCCCTTTCATAAATACGGTAACGTATGCGGATGGGGCTTACGAGGAGAGGTCGCGAAGAGAGGAGGAGGCGATGCAGAGGCATCGTCGACGACGAACGACAAAGAGATCGCCCGCAACCCCCATCCGCCCAAAGGGTTGGGGCGGGACGAGTCCGTCTCTTTGTTGCTCCTCCTCGCCGATGTCTGCGTATAGACTCGTCGTCGCGCCTCGATCTGGTCTCCGTCGCGCTCCCAACATACGTCATCGTATTTATGGAAGGGAGTACTTAAGACTCAGAACGAAAATTGGAGAATCGAAGCTCGAGACTTCAACATCCTCAGGAATCTTTATGCGAGGGTTAGTGCGGGTTTTCCTGATCTGCTGTGGCATTCTCGGTACGTCGACCCTGTCCGTCGAAGCGTCGGCTTCTGCAGAAGCGGAAACATGGGGATGGCTTGAGGGTGTGGGTCGCTTCACCAATCTTTTCATCCTTTTCGGTGTGATCTGCTATTTTGTCCGCAAACCCTTCAAGAAGTTTTTCGCTGATCGCCGCCAGAGCATCCAGCAGGAGATGTCACAGGCGGGTCGGGATCGGGAAGCGGCTGCAAAAAAGCTAAATTCCGTCGAGACACGTATGGAGAACCTCGACCAGGAACTGGCGGCACTTCGCAAGGAGGCTGAAAAAGAGGCCGGGTTGGAGCGAGAGAGATTGCTGGATCAGGCAGCACGAGACGCGGAAAAGATCATCGAGAGTACTCGGCGAGAGGTTGACTCACTGACTCGCGCGGCACGAAAGCAGCTGAAAGACTATGCGGCACAGCTCTCCCTGGAGATGGCTGAACAGCGCATTAGGAAGGAAATCTCCGAACAGGATGAAGAGCGAGTTGCGGAGCGCTTCTTTGCCAGATTTAGCCCAGATGGAAGAGAGAGGAATAACTGATGGTTTCTTCAAGAGCTCTCAAGTACGCCAGAGCGTTGCTCGAAGTTGCCTGGGAACAGAATGGGCAGGATGAAGTACTCCAAGAGCTGCGAATCTGTAGCAACCTTCTTCAACCGGGGAGCGAACTGATGGATGTGCTGGTGAACCCGGCGATTCCGTTCTCGGCCAAGCGTGGAGTGATAGAGCGGGTGGCTGAGAAAGTTCCTCTGTCGCAGGTTGTCCTGAATTTCATCTTGGTTCTTCTGGAAAACGCTCGCATGGATCAATTCGAACAGATGATCGCTGCCTATCAGATAGTTCTGGATGAACGGAGAGGTGTGGTTCAGGCGGACCTGTTTTCCTGTCAGGAGGTCAGTCAGGCCCTAAGAGAGCGTCTTCAGAAAGTGATTTCGAATTTTACCGGAGGAGAGGTGAAGCTGAATGTTCATCGGGACGCGTCTCTGATCGGTGGTTTCAAGATACAATTCGGTTCCACCATACTGGACGCTTCAATCCGAGCTCAGCTCAGTGAGATTGGTCGGCACTTGGCCGAAGGCTAGGAGACAAACAGTGACCATCAAAGCAGAGGAAATCAGCAAGATCATCAGAAAACAGATCAGAGACTACGAGAGCAGTGTGGTCGTCAGTGAAGTGGGCACGGTTATTTCCGTGGGTGATGGGATCGCCCGCATACATGGTTTAGAAAAGGTGATGGCGCAGGAGCTGTTGGAGTTCCCTCACGACGTTTTCGGTCTGGCCTTCAATCTTGAAGAGAACAACGTCGGAGCTGTTCTTTTTGGTGAGTTTCACGAGATCAGGGAAGGCGAGCAGGTAAAGCGGACGGGCCGGATCATGCAGGTTCCCGTAGGGGAAGCTCTGCTGGGCCGGGTGGTGGACGCTTTGGGCCGTCCCATTGATGGAAAAGGCCCTGTCATCACCGATCAGTACAACCCTGTGGAGAGGTTGGCGCCAGGCGTAGTGAGTCGCCTTCCAGTTCGTGAGTCCCTTCACACCGGTTTGAAGCCGATCGATTCGATGATCCCTATCGGAAGGGGCCAGCGGGAGCTGATCATTGGTGACCGCCAGACGGGGAAGACGGCCATAGCTGTCGACACCATCATCAACCAGAAAGACACCGATGTCTTTTGCATCTATGTGGCCATCGGACAGAAAAGGTCGACCCTGGCACAAGTAGTGAAGACGCTGAATGATCATGGAATCATGGATAAGACTATCGTGGTGTCTGCCGCCTCCTCTGATCCCACTACCATGCAGTACCTGGCACCCTATGCAGGCTGTGCCATGGGAGAGTATTTTCGCGATCAGAAGCAGCATGTGTTGGTGATCTACGACGATCTTTCCAAACACGCTGCCTCCTACCGGGAAATGTCTCTGTTGATGCGGCGTCCTCCGGGCCGGGAGGCGTTTCCAGGTGATGTCTTTTACCTTCACAGTCGGCTGCTGGAGCGCGCCGCCAAACTGAACGACGAGCTGGGAGGGGGCAGCTTGACGGCGCTTCCAGTGATCGAGACTCAGGCCGGCGACATCGCTTCCTATATTCCCACTAATGTGATCTCGATCACGGACGGGCAGATCTTTCTAGAGACCGACCTCTTTCACTCCGGCATCCGGCCGGCTATCAATGTGGGCAATTCCGTGAGTCGCGTGGGAGGCTCCGCTCAAATCAAAGCCATGAGACAGGTGGCCGGAACACTGCGTCTTGAGCTTGCGCAATATCGCGAATTATCGGCTTTCGCCCAGTTCGGCTCAGACTTGGATAAAGCCACCCAGCGTCAGCTGGCCCGGGGGGCCAGACTGACCGAAGTCCTCAAGCAGGGTCAATATGAGCCCCTGAGCGTGGAGAAACAAGTCTGCATCATCTTCGCGGGTACGCAGGGTCTGCTGGATGATCTGGAAATTGGCGAGATTCGCCCCTTTGAGGAGGGTCTCTACGATTTCATTGAAACCAACCGGCCCAGTGTGCTGGAGGAACTGAGAGAAAAGCACAGCCTGGATGAGGGTCTGAAGAAGAAGCTGCACGACACAATCACTGAATATAAGACAATATTTAAAGAGAAGGCCGCCTGATGCCGAGTGGAAATATCCTCGACGTCCGACGCAGAGTTCGATCGGTCAAGAACATTCAACAAATCACTCGCGCCATGAAGTTTGTGTCCGCCTCAAAGTTGAGGCGGGCTCAGGATCGAATTTTTGCCGCCCGACCCTATGCAAACCGTATGCTGTCGGTGCTCAATTCGCTTGCAAGTCGAGTGGATCCGTCCTCGCATCCCCTCCTCGTTCAAACTCAGGGGGACAGAACCATGCTGGTGGTGATCACCGCCGACAAGGGCTTGTGCGGTGCCTTCAACCACAACATCGTGAAAGCGGCGGCCCAGTACATCATTGATGAATCGGTCAACAGAACGCTGAGTCTCACACTGGTAGGGCGCAGGGGGGTGGAATGGTTTCGGCGACGCCCCTGGCCCGTGAAACATCAATATCTGAACGTCATGAGCCGGGTCGACTACCGGTATGCTCAGGAGATTGCGGGGAGCGTCATTGAATATTATTCGAGCAGCGAGCTGGATAGTGTCTTTCTGGTGTACAACGAATTCAAGTCGGTCATTCGACAGAGGGTAGTCATTGAGCCTTTGTTACCTATCCGGCGCCTGGAGAATGATCAGATGGATGTGCTCGTCGACTATCTTTACGAACAACCACCCAGAGTCATTTTCGACCATTTACTTCCCCGTCATGTGGAAACGCAGGTCTTTCGAGCTATGTTAGAATCCGAGGCGGCCGAACATGGGGCGCGAATGACGGCTATGGATGCAGCTACCCGAAACGCGAAGGACATGATTGAAAGTCTGACCCTTCACATGAACCGTCTGCGCCAGGCTAAGATCACTAAGGAATTGATCGAAATCGTCAGCGGTGCGGAAGCGCTGAAAGGACAAGAAGATTAGAATGGGGGGCCGGGACCATGTCCCGGCACAAAGAAAACTGAAAAATGCGGGCTCCTAGGAGATAGCAGATGGCAGAGACAGCAGGAAAAGTGGTGCAGATCATCGGTCCCGTCATTGACGTGCAGTTCGAGGAGGGCTACGTACCCAAGATCTATAACGCCATAAAGGTGACTTCGGAGGGGTTTGATTCACCCCTGCCCATTGATGTGACTCTGGAGGTGGCTCACCACCTGGGAGAGGGCATGGTCAAGTGTGTCTCCATGGAACCGACCGACGGAGTTGTGCGCGGTATGAAGGCGATTGATACGGGAGAACCGATTTCGGTCCCGGTGGGACGCGAGACCCTGGGTCGCGTCATGAACGTGCTGGGTGATGCAGTCGACCAATTAGGAGCCGTGCCCAGCCAAAAACGATATCCCATCCATCGGCCCGCGCCCAGCTTTGAAGATCAGAGCACCGAGACGGAGATGCTGGAAACGGGCATTAAGGTCATCGACCTGATCGAACCTTTTTCCAAAGGCGGAAAGATCGGCCTGTTTGGCGGCGCCGGAGTTGGAAAAACCGTCATTATCATGGAGCTGATCAACCGGATCGCCACCCAGCATGGGGGCTTTTCTGTTTTTGCCGGTGTGGGCGAGCGGACTCGCGAGGGGAACGATCTGTGGCTGGAAATGAAGGAGTCCGGTGTCATCGATAAGACAGCGCTGATCTACGGCCAGATGACTGAACCCCCTGGGGCTCGCTTGCGGGTCGGTCTGGCGGGTCTGACCGTAGCAGAATACTTCCGCGATGAAGAGGGTCAGGATGTACTGCTCTTTATCGACAACATCTTCCGCTTCACTCAGGCGGGCTCGGAGGTTTCCGCCCTGCTGGGACGAATGCCCTCGGCAGTGGGATACCAGCCGAATCTGGCTGCGGAGATGGGAGAGTTGCAGGAACGGATCACTACAACCAAGAAAGGCTCTATCACCTCTATCCAGGCAATTTATGTCCCTGCCGATGACTATACGGATCCTGCGCCCGCAACCACCTTTGCCCACCTGGATGCCACCACCAATCTGGAACGTTCCATTGCCGAACAGGGTATTTATCCGGCAGTCGATCCTCTTGCCTCAACCAGCCGGATCCTGGATCCGCGAGTGATCGGAGAAGAGCACTACAGTGTGGCCCGGAGCGTGCAGGGAATCCTGCAGCGATACAAGGATTTGCAGGATATCATTGCCATCCTGGGCATTGATGAGCTCTCCGAAGAGGATAAGCTGACGGTGAACCGGGCACGGAAGATCCAGAGATTTCTCTCCCAACCTTTCTTCGTCGCTGAACAGTTCACCGGTATTGCCGGTAAGTACGTTTCTTTAGAGGAAACGGTGAGGGGATTCAAGGAGATCTGTGAGGGCAAGCACGATGACCTTCCCGAACAGGCCTTTTACATGGTGGGAAGTATCGATGAAGTACTGGAAAGGGCGAAAAGCTTAAAAGAAGAGTCGACGTAGCAGGAGCAGACAGTTTCTCCCCTCGACGAGTAGGGATGCAGAGTCGATGGTTCAAACGTCAGGCACGGTAATCGAACTGGAAATTGTAACTCCGGAGCAACTCCTGTTTCGCGGAGAGGTTGAGGAAGTAACGGTACCTGGAGTGGAAGGGTATCTGGGAATTTTGCCGGGGCACGCCCCCCTGCTCTCAGAACTTCAAATAGGGATCGTTTCTTACAGACAAGAGGGAAGGGATACTCACCTTTTTTGCAGTTGGGGATTCATCGAAGTTCTCCCAGATCGTGTTTCAGTGCTGGCCGAACTGCTGGAACGGCCGGGTGAGATTGATGTCGATCAGGCACGCCGAGACAAAGAGGGCGCCCAGCAGTTGCTGCGCTCCCGGGACCCGGGCACTGACTATGCGGGTGCGTTGGTAGCCCTTCGGCAAGCAGTCACTCGGCTGGAAGTTGCGCAGAAGCAACTGCCTAGCTGACCGCACCCTTTTGGTCAGACGGTCAGCTGATCAGCTTTCGTTGGGGGATGGTGTAATGGCAACACACGTGGCTCTGGATCACGTTATCGGGGTTCGAATCCCTGTCCCCCAGCCAGTTTCTCTCCGTCTTGGTAGTTTCAGTCAGGACGGATGATTTCTTCACTTCGCTCAGGTGAAGGCGACGCCGATGCAGTAGAGCGGTGATGAGAAATGCAGGCTAGTTCCGGACCAAGTCAGCGATTTTCACGTCCGATCCAGAGACGACCGTGCCTACTGAGGAACCGTCGTCCGTTTCTGAGATCTTGACCTGTCCCACCGTTTCTGTGATTTCCCGCAGCACCTTACTGTTAGCGATCACGAGGATCTGAACTTTTCTGAACACACGCCGGGTGGCGAACCTCGATCAACGGGTTTTTCCATGGGGTGCCCCTCCTTGGGCTTGTGATGGGCGCGTGGTTTGCGTTCGAGATACTGAGCGTAACCGTGGGGGAGCGGATACTGAAGCAACTCTTCGACAATGGGGAGGAAGTAGTAAAGGGAGCGAATGGGAGAAAGTCGAGGAAGCGCTGGGTCTCGGAAAAGACGGCGGCTGGTCGCCACCAGGAAGGCATCCTGGACGGTGGCCAGAGGGATAGCGCGGTCATAGAAGTGAGCGGCGAGTCGCCGATCCGGCGGGCGTGCTCGAGTGGGCGTATGGGGAAGTTCGAGATAATCCGCCAAGAGGGTCTGGATATGAGCGCGACGCTGGACGGGAGTGCTCATCTTGTTTTCTTGCGACGGGCGGCCGCTTCCTGCTCGCTTTCCCGCACGCGGTAGCTTTGCCCCTCCATCACAGTGACGTCAGCATGGTGGGTGAGACGGTCCAGAAGCGCAATCAAGCAGCCGGATTGGGGAAAGACGCTATTCCACTCCTTAAAGGCTTTGTTGGAGGTCAGCACGAGCGACCGGCACTCATAGCGCCGGTTGACGATTTCATGGAGCAGGTCGGCGGCCTCACTGTCGTAGGTGAGACAGCCGACTTCATCTAGGTAGAGCACCTGCGGGCGCGCGTATTTTTTCAGCTTGCGGCGCTGCAGTTCCGGCGCCTCCGATTGCAGGTCGTCGAGAATCTCCGAGGCGGTTCGAAAGAGCACAGAGTAGCCGGCCAGGACGGACTGGTAAGCCAGATTCTTGATGATCATGGTTTTTCCCAGGCCGTTGGTACCCAGTAAGACGAGGTTGCGGCCTTCCTGGATAAAGTCCAGGGTATAGGCGCGCTCAATGACTTCCCGGTCGATCCGGGTCGGCCAGTTCCAGTCAAAGTCATCCATCGGCCTGAAGCGGCCGATCTTGGCCAGGCGCAGACGCCGCTTGAGACTGCGTTGGGCTCGCTCCTCATGCTCCCGACGAGCCAGTTCCTCCAAGATCTGACGGGGGGACCAGCGCCCCTTGGTGGCGCGGGCCAGAAAATCCTCCAGCTCACCGGCGAGCGTCACCAGACCGGTCTTGTGCAAAAGCTGCATCAGATCAGGATTCGTCGTCATCGGAAGCCAGTTCGTCATAGGTCTCCGGGTTATGGGATTGGACATAGAGGTCCTCCAGTTCGGGACGCTGGCGCAACTCAATGGGTAGAGGCGCCTTTCGCCCCTGAGCGCGCTGGCGCCGGCCCAGCAGAAAGGCCACCGAGGCGGCGCGCGGGGTGCCCCGTTGCAGGGCTTCACGCACCGCCGCCTGCAGCTCTTCGGCCCCATAGAGATCCAAGAGTTCCACCAGCTTGGCCGTCTGGCGGCCGGTGGGCTCTCCGCGCTGAAAGGCCTCGTCCAGCAAGGTTTCCGTTTCCGGAACGGCGGCCAGCAGTCGGCCACCGGGGGTGGCCCCCAGCGCCTGGCGTTTTTCCGCCAGCAGCGCTTCCTGGTGAGCCGGATCGGTGCGGACGTCGTGGCGGTCATAGGAGCGGAGATGGCGGGCGATCTCGGTGCTTCCGTCCAAAATGCGCACCGTCTGCTCGGAGGCCACCAGTGTCAGGGGCCGGCCCACGGCCGAAGGCGGGATCGAATAGTCGTTTAAATCAAAACGGATGTAGATGGTTTTGCGGGAGCGGACCGGCAGAACCAGATCGGTTTCCAGGCGATGAGCCGGCAAGGGAAGAAGGAAGGCTTTTTCTTCTTCCCACACTTCCTCGACGGTGCGCCCATCGCCGCCGGGCCAGGGCCGACGATGCGCTACCTGGTCGCGCCAGAGGAGCGCTTGACGGTTGAAGTCTGAGAGCGTGCTAAAGGGACGGGCGGCGAAGAAGGAATGGCGCACATAGGAGATGGCTCTTTCGACGCGCCCTTTCTCGGAAGCCCGGTAGGGGTGGCAGGGGCGTGGCGCAAAGTGATAATGGGCGGCCAGCTCCAACAGGCGCGGATGAAAGTGAACAGCCTCGCCCCGACGTTCCAACACGACGCTTTTGGTGTTGTCGTACAGGATGGTGCGTGGACAACCGATGTCTTCGAAGGCGTGGATGTGAGCGCGCAGGAAGTTTTCCATTTGCTGGTCAAAACAAAACTCCAGAAACAGCGCCCGCGAATAGGAGGGGGTGAACACAAAGCAGGACAGGATGCGCTCGGCACGGCCCACCCGGACTTTACCGAAGTGCGCCCAGTCGGCTTGACCCGCCTCCCCCGGGAAGGTCCGCAGACGCAGGAAGGCCTCCCGAGGGGTGGGGCGCAGCGTGGCCACCACGCGCCGCAACTGCACGACCGAGCCCGTGTAGCCCCGGGCGCGCAGCATCTCGAACAGACGCGTGACACGAAGCCGAGGGTAGCGCTCCAGGGTCTCTCGGATAAAGGGAAGGTAGGGATCGGTCAGACGGGGCCGTTCCATCTTCTGGCGATTGAAGCGATCGGTCTGGAGAGCCTGGCGCACGGTCTCCCAGTGAAGCCCCAAGTGATCAGCAATGGTCCCGATCTTCCAATGTTCGGCATGGAAAAGATGGCGGATTCGGGCGAGCAGTTCTCGATCGATCATGCTTCACCCTCCTTCCCGAAACAGATGGATCCAGTGGCCGGACCGACCACACACGACACAGCGAACCCGAAAACGGCGGGGACGCTCCCCATGGGATGGGACATGGCGCTCCTTTCGAGGCTCCCCCTCCTTTCCCGGCAGGGAGAACTGGAGGGAGGCTACGGCAGCCATGCTGACGAAGATGCGATCCTCGCGTCTACCTTGATCCGTCACGCGCTCCGGCCGCCACCGATACGCGCGCTGACGGTCTCGATGATCCAGTCGCCCCCCGGGGGACTGTTGATGCCGCCGATTGGCTTCCCGGCACTGCTGGCGGCGCGCTTGTTGCCGACAGCGCACACTGCAATAGCGATGGCCTCGGCCGCAACGGCGACAGATCCAAAACAGTGCACCGCAGCCTGCAGCGCGGCACGAGCGGAGGCGGAAAACAACCAGCGGATCGGCCATAGTCCAGTCCCGGCGGAACTGGACAACAGCCCAGGATCATGACAGGCTACAGTGAAGTCTGTGGTGGTTCTCCACTTGTAACGGGGTTGCCACAACCGGACCTCGATTCTCGGTCAAAGGGTCGAGGTCCTTTCCACCTTTGGCCCCCAGACACTACACCAACTGTTCAGGAAAAAATGGCCCCGCGCTTTTCAAGCGCGGATGATGAAACACGCACCTGCGGTGCGGATGATGTTGAGTTAACTACCGGCGGGTGTCCAAAAAACTACGGTTCTCAGTGAGCATTAACACTTGGAGCCCAGCGGCACGTAATGGCGGGCATCAAAAGCAAGACGATTGAAATCAAATTCGCTTCCTTCCAGATCCTCAGACCGAGCCAGCGCGAGAGCAATCATTCCCCCGCGATGTGGATTTCCTGGCTTGTCGCGGTAGTCAACGACGAGAGAGGAAGTCAGTCGAAAAAAAATCCGGTTGATGCGCTAAACCCGGGGCGGAGCCGTCATCAAACCGCTCTTCAATGCTTGGATAGCGGTCATCCGTGCCCGGGCCGATCTTGATCTGATGAAACCCGGCATCCACTTCTAGATGAAATCGTCGCGTAAACCGATACCCTAACACAGCACTGTAGGAGGCATCCTCGAACCGATAATTGGTGCGGTCTTCTGGAAGGGTTTGAGGTCCAATACCGAAGAATCTCTCCTTGGGGAAATTACGGTAGCAGAGGTCCGCGTAAAGGAAAGGCCCCAGCTTTTCCTGCTGCAGCTCTCCAAGCTGAAGATCGTACAGCTGATAGGCTAGAAACGAGAGCGTCGCGGAACTCTGAAGATCGAAGATCGAATCGTTGAGGTTGGGATTCCAATAACGAAACCCCAAGGCAAAGCCCGAGCCGGTAGGGAGCCCACCGAATTGCGGATAAAAGCCCTTAAAGTGTGGGTTAAGCAGTATCCTGAGCCCTCGATTTTCCATCCAGAGAAGAGCCTTCTCCAGCCCTGTTCGCTGGTAAGGCTCAGCTCTCGGGGACTTTTCAAGTCGTCGCTGGCGCCACTGCTCAGCCCGGCTTTGGGCGGATCCGGGGGTCTGTGACTCCCGGTGGGACGGTTCTTCCTGCGTTTGCTTTGTCGTCTCCTCTGCCGTCGCCGTAAGCGCGGATTGCAACCCGGAGAAGGGGAACAGCTGCCACTGGCTAAAGAAGAAACTGAAAAAAAGGAGTTTCGGGATGGGATTCAGGACCGTTCCGTTTTTTTTGGTGACGAGATCATTGCACATTTGTCCCAATCGATTGAGATGGTAGCATAGTTACAATCTGCACAAGAAAAATAGGGTAGCCACCGGCCGAGCCGATGTGCTTAGGGCAGGTTGTCTGCCCGGAGAGGCATACCGTATGGAGTGTGGGAGAGTGGCATGAAAAGAGCGGTACAGGTCGTTGTCTTGTTGGTCTTTTTTCTGCTGGGGGTGCAGGGCCTCGGTGATGGTTTTAAGCTGTTGGGAAAGGATCTGTTGGGTGCCTTCTTTACCGTCACCGAAAATCCCTTCATCGCGCTGATGGTGGGTATTCTGGCCACGACGCTGGTACAGAGCTCCTCCGTGACGACATCCATGATTGTGGGCCTCGTTGCTGCGCCAGAGAACCCACTCCCTGTGGCCAGTGCGGTGTGGATGGTTATGGGAGCTAACATCGGAACCTCGGTCACGAACACTATCGTTTCCCTGGCTCATATTGGTCGTAGAAACGAGTTTCTGCGAGCCTTTTCGGTGGCCACCTGTCACGATTTTTTCAATTTTATGATCGTTGCGGTCCTTTTGCCACTCGAGTACTTCACGGGCTACCTTCACCAAACCGCGGGGACCTTGGCATCAACCTACACCGAAATCAGTGGTGTCGAATATCAGAGTCCACTCAAGACGGCCCTCATGGCGGGGATTGGACCCGTGAAGAGCTTTGCGGCGATGCTTTTCGAACTCGAGCAGGTGCAGGGGCTGTTCCTGATCGTCGTCAGTGCCTTTCTGATCTTTGGAGCGCTGCTGCTTCTGGTCAGGGTCATGCGATTGGCAATGCAGTCCCGGGTGGAAGCTTTCATTGCCAGCTTTCTGGGTCGAAGCGTGATCTTTTCGATGCTGGTAGGGATCGTAGTGACCGTGATGGTTCAGTCGAGCAGCATCACCACCTCGCTTCTGGTTCCACTGGGAGGCGCCGGTCTGATTACCCTGGAGCGGGCTTTCCCGATCACCCTAGGAGCCAATCTCGGGACTACGGTGACGGCTCTATTGGCCACTTTGGCCGTCAGCGGAGAAAATGCGCATGCGGGCCTGGAAATCGCGCTGGTCCATCTCCTCTTCAACCTCTCGGGGATGATCCTCATCTACCCTGTGCCCTTCATCCGGCGCCTCCCACTGGGCGCAGCGCGGCGTCTGGCTCAGGTGGCGGTGAAGTCCCCCAGATGGGCTCTTTTTTACATAGCGGGTCTCTTCTACGGTCTTCCCGCAGCACTAATCATTTTGAACAAACTCTTGGAATCATAAAGGAGGGGAAATGTTTCGCGAATTACTTAGTATTTTTTGTTCCAAGCATCCGCTTGCAGCGATGGGTGAGAACTTCACTGAAATGCTGAAACTCACCAAAGAGATGACGCTGAATGCCGGCAGCGTGGTCTTCGGGAAAAAGGGACCTCCGGAGGAGAAGGAACGTATCTACGAGCAGGATGTTCGGGTCAATCAGCTGGAGCGAACCGTACGCAAGCAAGTTGTTGCCCACCTGTCCGTAGTGGGGAATACTCCGGATGTTCCCTACTGCCTTCTCTTGATGAGTCTGGTTAAGGACGTTGAGCGCTTGGGGGACTATGCAAAGAATCTCCTGGAATTAGCCGATTTCCGTCCTGAGAAGATCCCCGAGGATGAAATCGCGGACGAGCTGGGATCGATCCGACGCGGAGTTGAGGATGCTTTCCAAGCCGCCTCAGAGGTTCTTGCCACTTCCGACCAGGAGCGGGCTCTTCGCCTGATTCGTGACGGTCGCGGTATGGCCCACAAGAGCGATGCCCTCATCGAGCGAATTGCACGAGGAAGCTACGACGCTCGTACCACAGCTACTCTGATCCTCGGCACTCGCTACTATAAGCGTATTGGTGGACACCTTCTGAATGTGCTTTCCAGCGTGGTGATGCCTCTTCACAAGGTGGACTACTTCGACGAAGATGTGATTTCCACTCGCTAAAGAGTGTGAAGTGTGAGGTTCGCGGCACTGAGGCCGCTCCTATCTTCCTTCGGAACCAGAAGGTGGGAGCCGCCGCCTCATGAACGTTTGTGCACTTCGGTAAATCTGAATAGGAAAACAATGTCGGCAGAATCTATTGTCTGGAGCATTCGCGGATGGGCAAAGGCATGTCTGTGGGTGGGGGTAGTTGTTGCACTGCTCTTCTGTTTTGCTCTCTGGACCTGTACTTCGCTGCAGGCCAACTCGGAGACCACTCTTTCCTATGCGATTATCGGCGCAAGCGGTTCTGAAGGTCTCCTCTTTCGAACCGTCTTTCATTTCATGAATGAAAGCGGTGAAACACTCACCGCTCAACTGCTGGTCTTCTCCACAGACGGAAGCGCGCAGGAGATCACAACTTCGTCGAACTGGGCGAGAGAAGAGGGAACTTTACAGCAGAACGGAAACCAGGTGGAATTTTCAGTTCCAACAGGCTCCTCGCTGGAGTTGGCATTGGTTTCCCCCTCTTCTGATTCATATGCGGGGTGGGCGAAGGTTCAATTTGAAGGAGATCTGGCTGTCCGGACCGTTGTTCAGGTGGGCCAACTCACTTACGATTCTCTCCCGCCGCCTTCGCTCCCGTCATCTTCGTTCCCGCCACCTTCGTTCCACTTTGAGCATTTTCTGGAGTCTCGATGTCCGATCGATGTGACCTGTATCCAGGCCGGGCAGGCACGTGTGATGCTCCGGGTTTTACAGAGCGGTCAGACGTTGGGAGAGGTGATTCTCTCCACCACCCTGGATGGAAATGAGGAGTCTGTTGGTGCCTACTCCATCCGGTTGATCAAGGTGGAACCCGTTCCCATCTTCACAAGAAGAATTGATATTTCCGAGTATCGACTGACGCTTCTCGTCACCAAAATCTAGTACTCCCTTCCATAAATACGATGACGTATGCGGATGGGGCTTGCGAAGAGAGGAGGAGGCGATGCAGTGGCATCGTCGACGACGAACGACAAAGAGATCGCCCGCAATCCCCATCTGCCCAAAGGGTTGGGGCGGGACGGGCCCATCTCTTTGTTGCTCCTCCTCGCCGATGTTTGGGCATCGACTCGTCGTCGCGCCTCGATCTGGTCTCCGTCGCGCTCTCAACATACGCCATCGTATTTATGGAAGGGAGTACTAGCCTGATTCATGCTGGTTCCGAATAGGAACCAGGGAGATCTCATTCTTGATTTCCGCCTGGTGAGATATTTCGGGTGCCCCGTTTTGAAAGAGAAAAGGCCCAGGCAACCGGAGGTGCCGGTTACCTGGGCGGAGTTCGAAGAGGATTCTGCTTGCCTGGACCGATTTAACTCTTCTCCTCGCTCTTGTCTTTCTCCAGCCTGAGATTGTTGGTTACTGTTAAAACGCCCGCCACTGCGTTGGCCTGGAGATTGGCGACGGCTTTGTGCATCTCTCGAGCGACCACGCCTTCCAGTGTGACATTCCCTCGATTCACAATAATGTGGATGGAAGGGACTACCTGGAGAGTATATCGATCCAGCACGGGATGGGAGTAGATTGCCCCCGCCACTGCGCGCCGAATGCGGTTGTCGAAGAATGAGTTAGGCAAAACCTCAATTTGGTTTTCGACGCTCGTCACGCCCTCCATCTGAGCCACAATCTGCTGGGCGGCGTTTTTCAGGTTAGGCCACTGGACCTGTCCCAGGAGAGTGATTTCAGAACCCTCAATGCGAAACGACAGATTGTCAAAGATGCCGTAGTAGGGGAGAGTTACCAACTGCTTGCGCACCTTTGCTCCCAGCGCGGATAAGTCTGCGGACTGGGACTGAGCGGCTCCAGCGGAAAGAACAGAAAACGCCACGAAACTGATGGCGAAAACAACTGCCAGGTGCCGAATGCAAGTTCTCATGTTTTCCTCCTGTTTTTGGGCTCAATTGTTTTGTTCGTTACTTCTGATGCGTTTTCCTTGGTTTGTGTTCAAAACACCACACCATGAGATGAGTCCCCAAGCTGAGCGCCGTTTTTCCTTTAAAATGAGGCACTTGCTTGCGTAGGATAACTCGTTGTCTCCCACCCTTATCTGTCTACGCTGGGATATGCTGGGAAACGGTAGTTGACACATGCGCTGCCTTCTTGTAGAAGTCTTACCAATTCGCTTGGGCCAGGCAGGCTTTGAAGAGGACATCCTTTCGGGAGATCGTCCGGTGGCGGTAAGTGCCACCAGGATGACGAAATCGGTCCCAGCGAAGCTTAAGGAAGGGGGCAAAAATGAGTCGATTCGATTTAAGCAGACGTGATTTCTACAAGCTCACCTTTGCAGCCTTTGGGGGTGCGATTGCTGGTTGCAGCAGCCAGGAGCCCGCGCCAGCAGCCGAAGAGGAGTCGGCAGCGATGGCACCAACCGAGCAGGAGAGTGCACTGCTGCAGGAGCCGCATGTATGCTGCGGACTGAACACCTGCAAAGGACAGGGCGCCGGTGGGGACAACGACTGCGCGGGTGTGGGTAGTTGCGCCACGGCCGAGCATCACACCTGCAAGGGGCAGAACACCTGTGCCGGACAGGCTGGTTGTGGTGAGAATCCGGGTGACAACGCCTGCAAAGGCCAGGGGGAGTGTGCGGTGCCCTTGAGCACCGAGACGTGGAAGAAGGCCCGGGCAAACTTCGAGACGGCAATGGGAAAAGCCGGTCGAGCCTTCGGTACGGCTCCCGAAAAGTGCGGCGGAGGCTGATTCGAATTACGAACTTTGAAGTGCGAGTGATGAATTTCGGAAACGCCGTACTTCGTGGGGTGGTAGGGGCGCGCAATGGTGCGCCCTTGTAGGTAGGTTGGGAGCGCATGCCCCGGTGTGATAAAGGTTGTCCCTGAGGGAGCCCTGTAAAGGCGGTATCTCCATGGAAGGAGAATGATACCATGACGATTGATCCAACTGAGCTTAGAAAGGAACGTTTGACACATCCGTCTGAGAAAGTGAAATCACCTCAGGGAGGTTCTCATCTGCTGTCCAGATTGTTGTCAATCAGCGCTCTGGCTTTAGGTCTTGGACTTGTTTTCTTTCTCGTAAGGATGAACGAAGAAAATGAGATCCGGGGGAAGGAAGTAAGCGATCAAGTTGCTGAAATCAGGAGTATGTTAAGCCTGATTGGAGAGCGGCTGGATGAGAGTCACCAGTCCATCGGTTCTCTGAATGCAGATGTGGAATTGGTTCAGAAGCGTGTCGGCCTGACCCAGAACGAGATCAAAAGGGCGCGCGCGGTGGCCGAGCAGCTACGGAAAGAACAGAAAAAAGACGTAGAAGTGCTTACCAGTCAAATTATTCGCAAAGCCGATTCCCAAGAAGTGGTCGCCCTGGACGAGAAGTCGAATGTAAAGTTTCAGGAGATTGGTGACCAGATCACGGGAGTTCAAGAGGAAGTAAAAACCAGTCGGAAGGAGTTGGAAAAAACGTGGAAGGAGTTGTCGGCGATAGGTCTTCGCGTGTCGGAGCAGGGGAGATTGATCGCTACGACTGGGGATGCCCTGGAAGAGCTGAAACTACGTGGAGAGAGAGACTATCTTGAATTCGATGCTCGAAAGAAGAAGAGGCTCACGGTCGGAAGTATTGTCATAGAACTTCGGAAAGCAGACCGCAAAAAGCACAGCGCGGATCTGTGACTCTATTACGACGATAAGCGCGTCGACAGAAAGAAAGTGTACACGAACACTCCTTTGGTTTTTTACGTGGGTCGGGACAAGATCCAGTGTGAGCTGGTGATCAACCAGGTGACGAAAGATCGACTCACCGGCTATGTAAGTGTGCCCATAGGGAAGTTGCCGAAGTCGGTGGGGCTCAGGGCCAAGACGGCGAAGTAGCTTGCGAAACACTCCGAGGATGGAAATTTTCGGGGTCAGACCCCCAGCAGTTCCTGCTGTTCTGTTTCCTTTTCTCATTGGAATTGGGATCGCTCAGGAAAATCAATGGTCCTGGAAAGATCATGATGGAAAGGTGAGGACAAGGGAGGAGCTGGAATCAATTCTGAGGGCGCATCAGAGATGGCAAACGACGGGAGGAAGAGAAGGGGAGAGGGCGGACCTTCACAAAGCAAGCCTGCTAGGGGCAGACTTTAGCAGGGCAGGTCTGCGTGGAGCGCTGCTGAAAAGTGCGGATCTTCGGGGTGCAAACCTCCGAGCCGCAGACCTGGAGTGGGCCGACCTTCGCGGGGCGGACCTCGGGGAAGCAGGCCTGAGCGGCCTGGACCTGCGCAGGGTGGACCTGCGCGGAGTCGATCTCACTGGAGCCCACCTTCGCAGTGCAGACCTCACAGGCGTCAACCTGAGTCGTGTCAAGCTCTGCGGAGCGGACCTGGAGGAGGCCCGTCTCAAGGGAGCCAATCTGAGAGAGGCAGACCTTAGCAGATCAAGGCTGCGCGCGGCGGATCTCAGCGGAGCCGACTTGCGGGGAGCCAATCTGAAGGAGAGCAATCTGAGCGAGGCGGTTCTCGAAGGAGCGAATCTGGGTGGCGCGACCTTGCGTGGAGCGGACCTGTGCTCGGCCGACTTCAGCGGGGCTCGAAACCTCAGCTCCGACCAGTTGGGGTCGACTCTAAGGGACAAGTATACTCGTCTGCCCGAGTACCTTACAGAGCACCAGGCAAGGTAGGAGCGGCCTTGGCGCCGCGAACAGGAAGGTGCTTGGGCTGAGGCGGTTCCCACCTTCTGGTTCCGGGTGAGAATGTAGGAGCGGCCTCAGGCCGCGAAAAGAAGTTCCCATCAGGGATCCTGTTGCCCAAACGGTCTCCAAAAACCTTTGAGCAACATCCCCTGGAAATTGGAACCTGGAGCGGTCCAATGGACAGATCCCAGGCTACCTCGGAGGCGCGCCTTCTCGGGAAAGCACAATTCCTCAGGCCGAGTCCCTCGGATGGGGCCCGGCCCGATTGAGTTTTATTGGCTGTTGCGCTTCAAGGTGGGTCGTTCCTTCTGAGGACTGGGTTTTCCGGTGTCGGTGCGGCCGGTCTCGCTCTTCCGTTTCAGCGTAGGACGCTTGCTGCCACCAGTTTGGGAACTCGCGGTTGTCCTCTTGTTATCCGTCGCGATCAGGCGAGCCTTTATTTTGTCAAATTCCATCGTGTTGACGCGGTACTCGTCCTTTCTGGGTAGATAGGAGATTTCTTTCTGAACCTTGGTGATGCGATCCTCCACGCGAGGGTGAGTGCGGAAAAAACCGGCAAACTTGTTCGGTTTGTCTTTTTTCCTGGCCTGTAGCTTCTCGAAAAAGGTGATAAAGCCGTGGGGATCAATACCCGTATTCCAGGCGTACTGCACGCCCAGCTGATCCGCTTCCGCTTCGGACTTTCGAGTGATTCCCAGTGTGGCTAGGGAAAGACCGAGCCCCAGGCCCTGGCGAATTCCGTACTGGGCCCAGTAGCCCCCCACGAAGAGAGCCGGCAGGGCTGCAAACTGCATTAGTTGACCTTTCGTCATACGCTCGGTGGCATGTCGGGCCGTAACGTGGGAGATCTCATGAGCCAGCACGCCGGCCAGTTCAGATTCGGTGTCGGCTTCCAGAATCAATCCTTTGTTGACGTAGAAGTAACCGCCCGGAAGGGCGAAGGCATTGACCTCGTCGGCGTCGACCACCTTGACCACAAAGGGAACCTTGGCATCAGAGTGTTTCACGATCTCCTGGGTCAAGTCATCGATGTACTTCACCACCAGCGGGTCTTGCACCAGGCGCGCTCTCTGCTCAAACTGTTGAGCAAACTGTGCCCCCAGTTGAATTTCCTTTCCCAGAGAGACAAAGTTCGGGAAGATCCCCGCGATTCTGCCATTGATCTTGCGGTTGCCGATGTTCTCCACGTCGTCGTGTTTGCGATCCGCAAGAGTGTAAGGAGTACATGCCAAGAGAAAGATAAAAAAAGAAACAAGTGGGTTTCGAATTATTTTGTTCATCACACTTTTCTCCTATTCTCTCGATTCCATATCATCTGAAGCGTTGCTTGGTCCGCTCTTTGTTATCGTCTTTATTCTTAGATGGGCTCCAGGTTTGCAGGGTTCACCTTGCGGTGGTCGCGAACATCGCAAACGCCTGCCCAATCTCGCGAGAGCGGAAAGCTGCAAAAAGGGGAGCGGCAACCCGAACACAGTGTGGGATCGGGTTGCCGTCAGTGGGTTGCAGGCAGGATTCTTTGGAAGGCAGTCCATGTGGAGTTGATTTGTTCCAACCAACCGCTTCGCCACCATTCGTTTCAGGCCTCTCGGCCTGTTCTCCGGAAAACATTTTCCGGATTCACTAGTGAGTGGCCTGGCGGCGCGGATTCTTACACTTGAAACGGAAAAAGAGGGATAATCTATAGGTCGTGAGCACGGCGACCTTCGGCATATCTATGGATGATCCGCAGTTGGGGGCTCGCATCCGCCGCCGGGATTCAGAGGCGCTGCGGGCGGTGGTGCACACTTATCTCCCCCAGCTCCTCCGTGCTGCCCTCGGCGCCGGTCTAGAGCTCCAGCGCGCACGGGAGGTGACACAGGATACCTTCCTCACCTTTATCGAAAAAGCGGCCCAGTTTGAAGGAAGGTCCCATGTCCGAACCTGGCTGTTCGGGATCCTTTATAGGAAAATCGCCGAGGCTCGCCGACAGCTCCAGCGAGAGCGACAAATGGATGACATCGAGGAGATTGTCGAGCAGCGGTTCGATCCCAAGGGGAGCTGGGTGCGCCCACCTCAGCCTGTCGACATGAAGCTCTACAGCAGCGAAGTCGGTGGATTCCTGGAGGGATGCCTTGGGGCAGTTCCCACCCAGCAGAAGATGGCTTTTGTGCTACGGGAGGTTGAGGAGTTCGCTAGCGAAGAAATCTGTAAGATTTTGGGTGTGACTCGCACTAACCTGGGGGTACTGATGTACCGTGCCCGCAACCGTCTTCGGGAGTGCCTGGAGGCAAAAGGAGTGAAGAGATAGCTGCCATGCTGAGATGTAAGGAGGTTGCGCGAAAGATTGCGAGCGACGAGTTCGCAGAGGCAGGATGGAGGGACCGAATGGCCGTCCGGCTTCACCTGGCGATGTGTCGTCATTGCCGGCGCTACGCGGTGCAGCTGCGCAATAGGGGCTGCTGCGCGGAACATCTGGAGCCATCGTTCTCAGGATCTGGCCACAGTCGAGCAACTCGAACGCGATCTCGGAACGTTCTTTCGGCAGGTCGGGGGACTCGACCGAAATTCACAGTGGGCCAGAGGAATGAGCTCCTTGCTGTGCCGGCCTCACAATGGTTATCTCAGCAGGAGCGGCGCCCCGCCGCTCCTCACGAGGTTGTCACAAAACTGGACCACCCGTTAAGGGAGTGCTAGGGTCAATCTTAGGGATGAGTTTCTCTGGGAGGTGAAAGTGTCGCAATCTGCGAATCTAAGCGAAGGTAGGCCGAGAACTTCGGGCACGGTGTTTTTAGGCCTACCTGGAGTACACGTGGCCAAGGGTTCCCATATAGCTCATTTCTTTCACGGAGAGGCGGAACGTCTGACCGTTCTGGCGCCCTTTATCAAGGCAGGCCTGGAAGCGGGTGACCAGTGTGTTATGGTGGCTGAGGCGACAGGCATTCGGTCCATGAAAGAACGCTTGGAGGAGCTGGGAGTCAGTACTGAGCCAGCCTTGGCCTCAGGCCGGTTAATAGTATCTGAAGGCGGTTCCAAAGTGGAGGAGATGGCCTCTATGTTCGAAGCAGTGATCCCTAAGGCGAGAGATGCGGGCCGAGAGGTGATCCGCATTGGAGGGGACATGACCTGGGCTTTGGGTAAGATGCCCAGTGCCGAAAAACTGCTCGAGTGGGAGGCCTTCTACGACCGGTACGTTGGTCGTCGCGCCAGTTTCGTTGCGCTTTGCCAGTACGATCATAACCGCTTTCAAGGAAGCGCCATCATGTACGCCCTTCAGACTCACCCGCTTTCCATCATCGGCAACATCGTACAAGAAAACCCCTTTTACAGAGACCCCGATGAGGTTCTCCAAGAGCTGTCAGTAAGTGATGCGTAGGTAGCCCTCAGGCTACTTGGTAGAGATTAACCCACGCGTATCGGTTGAGGCAGGAGAAATGGCCGACCAGGATGAGGGAAGAGATCTAGCTCCCGGAGAGCTGCAAACCCTTCTCTTTCTGGGACAGGCTATGAGCGCGGAACAGGACCCCGAGCGGCATTTGTCACTGGGTGTGTGACGCCGCGACATCTCTGTTGGGGACCCCTCTAGCAGCAATTGCACTGGCGCCCACAGAACAAGAAAGGTCTGGGTCAGTATACGGGAAGATTGGGGATTCTTTCCTTTCCAAGGCTGTAGCGAGAGATATAGCCAAGCTGGCTCAAACAGAGTGGCCCGCTTCCCTAAAGTCAAGCAGGGTGGCGGTACTCCAGAAATCCAATTTACCGGCTGACCTGACTGGTCGTGGGATCCGTCACCTGGTGCGACTTCCTGTGCGCACGATTCATCAAGACTTTGGGACCCTTATGGTGGGAACGGGTGGATCCTGGGATATTGGCTCGCGGGAACAGTTCGTTCTTTCTACGTTGGCGAACGAAGGGGCCCAGGCCTTGGAGAATATACGGCTTCGTCGTGAGATCCAAAGGGCCAGCGAGCGGATGAAAAACGATCTCGCTGCGGCTGCCAAGATCCAACAATCCCTGCTTCCCAGAGGACCCCTGGAATTCGCGGGAGTGGAATTCAGGTGGGCCTTCAAGCCCTGTGAGGAACTAGCAGGCGATATTTTCAACGTCTTTCTGCTCGATGAGAGCCAGGTAGGTGTTTATCTTGCGGACGTCAGTGGTCACGGTGTTGTGGCTGCCTTGCGATCCGTAACCCTCAACCACGTTTTGTCCCCTGTCGCGAGTCAACACTCTCTCCTCTGGCAGCATATCGAAGGCTCCAGGTATCATCTCCTGCCTCCTGGAGAAGTTGCCGAAGAATTGAACAAGGAATTTCCTATGGACCCGACAACGCGGCAGTACTTTACGCTTCTTTATGGAATCCTAAGCCTGGAGACGCACGAGTTTCGTTACGTTTCTGCTGGGTACCCCAGCCCTCTTTACCTGTCAAGCACTGCGGAGCCAGTGTTTGTCGAAGCACCAGGGTTCCCGATAGGCTTCTTCAAAGAGGTTAGCTACAAGGAACGCTCGATTCGCATGAAGGCAGGGGATCGACTCTATTTGTATTCTGACGGGATCACTGAAGCGAGGAACGAAGACGACGAGGAATTTGGCAAAGGGCGACTCATCAATGGACTGCAGCAAAGCTGTACCTATCCGATTTCAATGGACGAAATGGTTCAGGTGAGAGAGGGGACGCAAACTCCGCCACCGGCTAAGTCATTCGAGGGAGAAGGCAAGCGACCGTCACTCAAGGAAAGCCTTTCGTACCTGTTGGAGAGTGTCGAAGAGTGGTGCGGCAATACGAGGCTGGAAGACGACGTCTCAGTTCTGGCGGTCGAGATCGTGGAGTAAAGAAGAAGCTCCTTATGAACAATGTAAATATCGGCTCAGCTTACAGGAGTTCAAACCAATAGTCGATAGCGCCACTGTGCTCTTGCAAGAAGATGGAAACGTGATTGCCAAGCTCACGTGGACTGGCGCAGGGTAGTGCAGAACTCAATATGGCCTGAAGTTTCAATGAAAGTCTGGCTTTTTCTTGGACTGCTCCCCGCTGGGCTCCTGGCAGGTCCAGCAGCCCTCTTCCCCCAGGAGCTCGTAACCCATTCTGAGATAGAGCACTTTTTGCGGACGGCGGAAATCGTCAAGGTCTGGACGCTTGCCGAGGGAACGACGAGGTCCCGACGGGCGACCCTTTTCGATGGGAAGATCACGCATGATGTCCACCTTCAGACCGTGGACGAGTATCGCCGCCTGTTTCGAGGTGCCCGCCGAGCGGAGCTCAACTTCCGAGATAGTTACCGATACAATATTGCCGCCTATCTTCTTGACAGGATCCTTTGTCTGAACATGGTACCCGTCTCGGTGGAGCGGAAAGTTCAAGGTAAGTCCGCCGCGGTCACCTGGTGGGTGGATGACATAGCGATGAGTGAGCATGATCGGTTCTTGACCAAAACTGAGCCACCCAACCGTGATGCCTGGAATCAGCAGATAGGGCTTGTTCGGGTCTTTGATCAGCTGATTTACAACACGGACAGAAATCTGGGTAACGTACTCATCGGTAAGGACTGGAAGATCTGGCTCATCGATCACACCAGGGCCTTTCGGGTTCACAAGAGCCTTTCCAGTCGGGAGGGTCTCACCCGATGTGATCGTAGATTGCTGGTGCGGTTGCGTAATTTGGAAACAGAAAGCCTGTGGGGGACGCTCATCCACTATCTGAAAAAGCGGGAGATCGAGGCCTTGCTGGTCCGGAGAGATGAGATTGTGAGGATGTTCGACGAGAAAGTCGCTCAAAAAGGAGAAACAGGAATCTTGTACGACTATCTTCCAGCCTGCTCCCGTCCTGATGGTTCAGTAGAACGTTTCCTTCATGCCCCATAGCAGCCCGTGGTGAAAGTCCCGCGGGTCGCGTTGCGAGCGCCACGCGACTTTCACCACGGGCTGATAGATAACAGAACCCGTTCATCGACGTCGGGTAGGGCTGACCCGGGTTGTCAGCCTTTCCTGCAAAGCAAGTATGATCTCTTCCAGTGGTGAGGGGATAGGATCCAACCGGGCGGCATCCTTTAGATAGCGTAGCAAGCCTTCGCCGGAATCGGAGGGAATTTCCAGTTTCTCGCCTCTGTGGATAGCGAAGACCTTGTTTCGTTCGATCAGTAGGCAGGCAAGACGGCCGCCGTAAGATTTCGAGATCCCGACATCGATCATCAGAACCCGTCCCTTGAAACGAGGGACAATCGCGCCCTGCGTGGTGACATGAGAGATCACGATACGGCGGACTTTGTGCCTCTGCAAAAGGTTTGTCACGTGGGTCCGCAGTGTATTTTCTTCCTCTTCACCCAATCCTCGGTACCAAAGGGGTCCTTTCGGATCAATGGTCATTCCCTTTCGCAGTTTGCTGAAATCACCCAACTCCCCTCGAATGGCACGGTTGATCTTACCCATCGAATAGGTCACATACTCCGGACTGATTCCGCCATGCAGGAAGAGAGTGTCGTTGATGAGGATGATTGTGTTGTGACTTCGAATCCACTTTCCATATTTCCCGCGGGGACCCAGATACCGACGATGTTCGAAGTAGCCAAGGGGGTGCTCGGCTTCCCACTTTCGGCGAAAGATCTCTTCAGAAATGGGCTTGTCCGATTCCTCTTCTTCCCGTTTCGTCGCTTCCTTGAGAGCCTTTCGGTAAGATTTGTGACGAGCCTTTACGGATCTTTCGTCCTGGAAAGCCTCGTATTCCCCGGGTGATACGTAGCGGAGATCGCCATAAAGATTCATCGCCTCATGGTTGCCGATTAGAGCGTGGACCCTCCCGCCAGAGTTGGGAGCCTGTTTCTCGAGTTTCATGAGCAGGTCCATGACCATGCGAGAATCGGGCCCGCGATCAAGAACGTCACCGGTTTGTACCAGGTGAGTAGCGCCCCCAGACCAATTTTCTCTGGAATCGATGATTTCAGCCTGACGAAGGAGGGTGACGAACTGATGATAGTCCCCGTGGACGTCACCAATAGCCAACCATGCGCTCGACTCCTCTCCAGACATCTCGAGCAGCATGGGCGGTGGGTATGGGCACCAGGAATAGAGCTGTGAAAAACAGGCGAGCTATTCGTTCCATGGACGGGGCCAGCCAACAGTGAATATACTGGCCAGCATAGTATCATGGTTGTCCGGGCGGAAGGGTCATACCGGTGCGCATGTTACCGGTTTGAGATGTGGTCTTTGGGGCTTCGAACGCCCTTTGGCCCTGGGTTCAAGACCTGGGTGGTTTTGAACATTCATCACGAGGAGAGCAGAAGAACTCATATCCGATCACTACTGTCCGGTTGAGTCAGTTCTTACTTTTGGTAACATCTTGCAAATACCGAGGTTGACTACGAAATCCAAATGTTTCGATATGTTCAACCGCCTCTACACAATGTTGCAAATCTGGTTATGCAATTCACTGCGAACGGTGAGTTAGAAAGCCGCCTTCAGCGTGGGAGGCACCTCAGGTGCCGAACTGCAAGGAGACCAAGGGGCGGGGTTTCGCCGCCCCTTCGGAGCCTGAGGCTCCTCCCACATTCCGAGTTCGTGCCTTCCACCCGATTCTCTGTTGCTTGCCACTCTGTATATCGACACAGCGTTTCCGGAGTGAAGTGAATCACCAGATCTTGCAAATTTTGAGCGTCACGCTTTTGGAGAGAATCCTGCTTTCTCAGGTACTTACAGAAACGAACTACAAATATGAAAGGGTCGAAGTTCATAACCAGCTGGTTTTATTCGAGTTATAACCGGACAGTAGTGATCCGATGTTAATATGAGGAGTATCGGAGTGAGCGCTATGAACTGGCGAGACTGGAAGCAGTATCTGTTTCCCAAGGAAGAAGAGCTCGATCGGGTATTCCGGCAAGAGTTATGGGCCGTGTCGATGACCGGACTGCGCGCCATTGCAGCTGTGGGTGTAGGGGCCTCCCTGTTGATCAGACTGGTGGGAATCTTATGGGTACCGGAACTCATTCGCTCAAGCCCGATTTAAGTAGAGTCTCGACTACCAACTGGGGACTCTTTGTCTCGCGGAGCATCATCGCCGAACATGGTGGCAAAATCGAAATCGACAGTGTGGAAGGAAAGGGAACTACGGCAAGAATCCTCATGCCCACCAGTTGAACCCTTTCATCACGCGAGGATGTCGCGTCCGGTTTAGCAGCACTTGGCCCCGGGCACGCAAAGCCGTGCCTCGACTTCTCCGGCAGGCTCAAAAACCGTGAAGTGCTGCCGAAAGGGCTCCGATTTCAGAAGGGTCGCTGTTTTCTCACACACCTCTTTGAGAACGCCTCTGGTAAAAAGATGGTCGGGATCTTCGTCCAGCTGAAACCCAACTCCGGGACCTTGATAGATCGCATACTGGCCTCGCCAGTAGCACTCCCCTTTTGGGTCGAGTACGGGTTTGAAGGCTTCGACCGTCACGGCATACAGTCGGACGGCTTTCAGGTCCGAACGTTCTTCGGGGGAGAAGGTGCTGGTGGAACTGAAATATTCCTCCAGGACCTGTTCTCCGGTCTTCCACAGGTAATCGGTTCTCAGTGTTACGCCATGAAAACCCGCCTTGCCCAGCACCTGGGTGAGTTCCTGAAAGGAAAGCACGCCGGCCACGCACTCCGCCCAGGCCCGCTCGTTCTGCCTCAGCGGTTCGGGTAGGGGCTGGTAGGAAACGATGTCGGAGAAAGAAAGGCTGCTTCCGCGTCTGAGTACTCGAAACATCTCTCGGTAAGCGGTGTCTTTGTCCAAAGCCAGATTGTTCACGCAGTTGGAAAAAATAACGTCGATACTTTCCTTTTCCAGGGGAATGTGGACGTCGAACTTCCCTTTGAGAAATTGAATATTGTCGTATCCCAGTCGGTCGACGACCCGGTTCTTGTAGCGCTCTGCCTGACGCAGCATCTCCTCGTTCATGTCGAGTCCGAAAACCTGTCCTTCTGGCCCGACCTTATGGGAGGCGATGAAGCAGTCTCTTCCCAGGCCGGGTCCCAGGTCGAGGACCCTGCGCCCTGCGCCCAAAGAACTGAGTTGCGGCGGAACCCCACAGCCGTAGTTGCGATCCAGCACCTCTTTCGGAATGTGGTCCAGCTCCTCGGCGCTGAATTCCTCTCGGTAATCAACCGCACAGCAAAGACTCTCCTCGGTTGCGGTCGCTGCCTTGGAGTAGGTGTCAGAGATGATCTGATTATTCATGGTTCGATGTCTCCATTGGCTCTTCGACTCGTTGAGAGACCAGTCGTAAGGGAGATATGGAACTGGCACTGGGCCGCTCCCTATGTATTCTCGCAAAACGGGTTCCAGAAAACCAGTGATGCAATTCAGCACCGCCCTCTCCTGGTTTCGCCTGACGAACTTCCCGTCCGCGGCGAACATACGATGAAAGTGGTCAGCGGGTCAGCAGGTCAGCCGTGAGCACTATCGAGTCCAGCTTAGCCAGCGAGAGAGGACCCGTTTCACGCCGGGCGTGAGGCGGGTGCGATTGAAAGCATCGCCCACCTGCTTGATGGCCTCAGCCTGCGTGGGATAAGGGTGGATGACGTTGGCGAGTGTCCCCAGGCCGAGATTTCCGACCATAGCCAGGGTGATTTCACTGATCATGTCTCCCGCATGGTGGGCCACGATAGTTGCTCCCAGAATCTTGTCAGTGGCTTTCTTGACGTGGACCTTGACGAAACCTTCCTCCTCTCCGTCGGTAATGGCTCGATCCACTTCCTTCAGCGGCCTCACGAAAGTGTCCACCTCGATGCCCCTGGCTTGGGCATCCCGTTCATACATTCCCACGTGAGCAATGGCAGGGTCTGTATACGTACACCAGGGTATGGTAAGGGTGCTGGCTTTCTTGCGGCCCAGGAAAAGGGTGTTTTGAATCACGATCCGCGCCAGGGCATCGGCCGTATGCGTGAACTTGTAGGGAAAACAGATGTCTCCGGCCGCATAGATGCGGGGGTTGGATGTCTGAAGGCGGTCATTGACCTCTACGCCCTTCCTCTCGTCATAGTGAACTCCCACCGACTCCAAATTGAGTCCCTGCACGTTGGGTGCCCGGCCTGCGCCCACCAGGATCTCGTCTACGGGCAGATCTCGGCACTCTCCTCCACATTCGAGCTGGATCACCTTTTCGCCGTTTCGCATTTCCACCTTTTGGATTTTGCAGCCCAGAACCAGATGGACTCCGTCGCTGAGCAGGCATCGCTGTAAGATCTCGGCGGCATCCGGGTCTTCCCGGGTCAATATCTGGGACTGCATCTCCAGAAGAGAAACCTCCGACCCAAAGCGGCGGAAGGCCTGGGACAGCTCGCATCCAATCGGGCCGGCACCGATTACCGCCAGACGTCTGGGAAGTTCCGTCAGAGAAAACACCGTCTCATTGGTCAGGTATCCGGCTTCCGCCAGACCCGGGATGGGAGGTGCTGCTGCGCGGGCCCCGGTGGCCAGAACCGCCTTCTTGAAGTTGAGGCTTTTTCCGTCTACCTCAACCGTGTCTGGCCCCGTGAATCGACCTTCTCCCAGCCAAACGTCGATTCCTAGGCTTTGGAAGCGCCGGGCGGAATCGTGATGACTGATTCGGGAACGCAAGCGTCTCATACGCTCCATGACCGCTGAAAAATCGACATGAGTTCCCTCGGGCACTCGAACTCCAAACTGGTGTGCGTCGCGAACGTCGGCATAGGCTCGAGAAGAGCGGATCAGGCACTTGGAAGGAACACATCCTACGTTCAAACAGTCGCCTCCCAGAAGGTTTTTCTCGATCACAGCCACCTTCGCCCCCAAGCCTGCCGCGCCCGCCGCTGTCACCAAGCCTGCCGTACCGGCGCCAATGACTACCAGATTGTAGCGCCCAGCGGGCTCTGCATTGACCCAATCCGAGGGATGGACATTGGAAACCAGAGTTTGGTTATGTTCATCCATGGGCTGGATCTTGACCGCCCCAATCGCCGTCTGAGTCATTTCATTCTCCTCACGAAACCCGTTTCTGAAGCGCCCTTCGAGCGATCCTGGTTACATAGACCGTCACGGCCACTGTAGCCAGTAGTCCAATAACGTAAAGCGTCCACTCGGCGGGGGTACGATATCGAGCATCCGCCCCCAGAGCTGCCAGGTCTCCGGCTAGGGAGCCGATGTAAACGTACATCACGGTGCCCGGTATCATCCCGATCCAGGAGGCAAAGAAAAAGTCGCGAAGGGAAACCCTGGTGATCCCGAGCGAGTAATTCAGGAGGTTGAAGGGAAACACAGGAGAAAGGCGAAGCAGCCCCACGATTTTCCATCCCTCTCTGGCCACCGCTTCGTCAATGGCTAAAAACCTCTCGTTGCTCTCAATCTTCTTGGAAACCCACTGACGCGCCAGGTAGCGCCCAATGAGAAATGCCATCGAGGCCCCTACGGTGGAAGCAATGGAAACGAAGATCGAACCTCGCAGCACGCCAAACACGAATCCTGCTCCCATGGTGAGGATCACACCGGGGATGAAAAGGATGGTCGCCAGGATGTAAAGGGCGATGAAGGCCACGGCTCCCCACGGTCCCAGCAGCGCAATGTGGCTGAGTGAGGCGCGCAGCAGCTCCTGTACGTCAAAATAGATCGCCGCTGCAAGCAGTACCCCCGCCAGCAGTATCAGCGAAACCAGTCTTAGTCTGGAAGACTCCACGACGTTTCAGTTGCTGTCCCCAGCCAGAGGATCGGAGACGCGCCTAAAGGTTATGTGGAGGCTGTAGATTAGTCAATGATTGCATGTGCCCTTGGTGCTGAATTATGGATAAGGTGTTTACTGTATGGGCGAAAAGAACGCTGACCAGCTGACCACTTCCATCATAAGGTACGGTCGCGACGCTCTGGTCAGGCCGGCGGTTTCGCTGCTACGACACGAGTGTCTTGACACCAGTGTCTTCGCTACGACAAACTCCCGGGAGTGGCATTGATGATTCGTTGAGACCTCAGGTAACGAAACAATGTTGTGGCCATTTCGGCCTTGCGATTGAAGGGGCTTCGTTCGTAGGTGATCAGCCACTGGCGAAGGGTCCATGGTTTGAGCTGAAAAATCTCGCAGATCCAGCTGAGACTTCCGGGATGCGTTGTGTCAGAGAAAAACCATGCGATCGCATCTTGCCGCCAGGAGTTCCATTCTCTGGGGGGTGATCCGTTAAGTGGTATGGCGTCCCGGAAGGCCTGGAGCAGAATTGCGCGGGCTAGATTTCTGGGAAAAGAAGTGCTGATGTCCTTTCGTGGCCATAATCCTTCGCTGGCCAGTGTTGCTGTTTTCATTGGGTTTTGATCTCGCCCGCACTATGTATAATCTGGGCTAAAGGAACCAGCTAGGCCCAGACGGCCAGGCAAATTCTCCTTACTGCTTTTATCTGATGGTACAACGACTGCCAGGGTTCACTCTGCGGGTGTCTTCGTAGTTAGAAATTTCAACCACAAAGACACCAAGACACAAAGATAGGAGATAAGGGGGTAGCTATCAGTTTGTCGCCTTTTTCACTTTCCACCAGTCTCGGCCTCGAACCAGGAGGGCGCGGGCGTATTCGACGTGAGACCACATGAGAGGGGTTGCGAACTGAGTGAAACCACCTCCGGCCTGGGCCTGATCAGCGAACATGCACCTGTTGGCGGTGTCCTCATAGGAGCGGGACATGTTGTTTGTTTCTTCGAGAATTCTGTCAAAATGAACCTTCTCGAGCAGGATAGGTTTGTGAAACTCCTTCCTGAAATCCAAACCCGTCTTCCACTCCGACTCCATGAATTCTTCGAATCTCCTGCAGGTCGAGATATGCTCCGGGATTTCCCCTTGAGAGTTTCTGTACTGGTCGATGCAGTGCAGGATCTCGTCGCCGCGCCTACGGTCCCCATACCAGTAGTGAAACTGTGCGAGAACGGCACTGTACTGGAGCCAGGGGCCATTGCCGGCGTGGAGATGAGTTGCGAAATCATTTCGGAAGGGAAGGTAACGCATAATCATCGAGAGTTCGGAGTCCCAAAGTTGCTTTTCAAGAAAGCGAACACCGTTGTGTAGCTGCTCCGGGTATTGAAGAAATCCGAAATAGAATGGACTCAGCAGGGTGAAGTCCGGCCTGAGGTCGAAGTGTCCTTCCGGGCTGATGCGGCGCACGTAACGCTGTCCCGACATGAACAATTGACTTACTGAGTAAAGGAAGTGTCGGCGAAAACCGAGATGCGACTGAGAGATGATTCCTTCGGGATCCAATATATTTGCCACTTCATGGACCAGGGAAAAGGCATAGAGGAAGGAAAAATTCACCCAGCAGGTGTAACCCTGCTCCAGAGCAGACTCGTGAATGGCGGTAGTGGACTGAAAAAGGTGCAGCTCCTGCCCGTACAGGTCCTCCAGGCTCCAGGCTGCCGCCCGGTTGATTAAACGCAGAAATCCATCCAAATCCTCGATGTCTTTCTTCAGTGTGTGGGCCGTCAGAAGGTAATTGCAAAGAACCGCCATACCGTGGGCGACGTTGTCTTCCTGCTTATAGATACTCTTGTCTTCGCCTTCCAGACTGTACCGTTGTCCCCATCCTCGCTGCTCGTCGAACACGTCCCGTAGAAAGTGCGCCATCGACCTCATCAGTTCGAAAGCTTGGGGAGCGGCATCGTATCCATGAGGAGAAGAGCTGAGTCGACGAAAAAGGGCTATAGCCGAACTCGTATCTCGGGGATAGATGTAGGGATAACGCGTTTCGGGTGGAGTCGCCAGAAGCAGTCTTCCATATTTGTCCGACTCCACGGTGCATCTCCAGATGACCTCCATATGTTCGGATAGTTGGTGGTTGAGTTTCGTCAACCCTTTTTCTCGATGGGCCACAAGTTTTCCCCGTTCTCATTCTGCTTGAAGTTCCCCGGAAAACTCCAGTCAGAAATGTGAGGTTTGATGCGCTCCTTCATCTCGCATCCTTGCTTTCGGATCGGGCAGAGACGATAATCACGGCAGGATGTACGATCAGTCGATGAACAGTTTTGGAACTCTTTCCACGCTTCGTGTTGCCGACCGGAGCTTTGAATTTTTTAGTCTCCGCAAACTCCAGCGAGAAGTGTGTGACTCCCTGGCACAGCTGCCCTTTTCTCTGAAGATCCTATTGGAAAACCTTCTCCGGCACGAGGATGGCAAGTGGGCTCGGGAGGCGGACATTCGCGCCCTGGCTTGCTGGGATCCTTCCCGGAAGCAGGAGCAGGGAATTGCCTTCAAGCCTTCACGGGTGCTGCTGCAGGATTTCACTGGAGTTCCGGTCATTGCCGATCTGGCTGCCATGCGCGACGGAATCGCGGCGAGGGGGGGAGATCCTGGCAGAATCAACCCGATCCAGCCTGCCGATTTGGTGATCGACCATTCTGTTCAGGTGGACCATTTTGGATCGCGCTCGGCCTTTGGCGAAAATGCGGCGCTGGAATTTGCACGAAATCGCGAGCGCTATGCCTTTCTGCGCTGGGGACAGAAAGCCTTCCGAAATTTTCGTGTGGTTCCTCCTGACACCGGGATTGTCCATCAGGTCAACCTGGAACACCTGGCCAAGGTGGTTTTCGTGGAGCAGGTGGAACAAGAGGTTCTCGCCTTTCCCGATACTTTGGTGGGAACCGACTCACATACCACGATGATCAATAGCCTGGGAGTTCTGGGATGGGGTGTGGGCGGTATCGAAGCGGAAGCAGCAATGTTGGGACAACCGTTCTCGATGCTGGTCCCTGAGGTAGTGGGCTTCAAACTTTTCGGCGAGCTAGGGGAGGGAGCTACAGCCACAGATGTGGTACTGGTAGTGACCGAGATGCTGCGCAAGAGGGGAGTAGTAGGGAAGTTTGTGGAATTCTATGGTCCTGGAGTTTCGAACCTGAGCTTGGCTGATCGTGCCACCGTTGCCAACATGGCGCCGGAGTATGGGGCCACCGTCGGTTTTTTCCCGGTCGACGAGGCAACTTTGAACTACCTTCGTTTTACGGGTCGAGAGAAGGAACTTCTGCGGTTGGTGGAGACCTACTGCAAGGAGCAGGGTTTGTTCCGGACCGAGCAGACCCCGGACCCGGTGTTTTCGGAAAAGGTGGAATTGGATCTGGCCTCGGTGGAAGCCAGCCTGGCAGGACCGCGGCGTCCCCAGGATCGAGTCTCCTTGAGAGAGAGCAAGGGGAAGTTCCGGCAGGCGCTGGGCATCTTTCTGGGTGACCTTCCCCTCGAGGAAGCCTTGGATTTCAAGGTTCGCGTTTCCTCAAACGGAGATCGCTTTGAGATCGGTCACGGGACAGTGGTCATTGCAGCCATCACCAGCTGCACGAATACCTCCAATCCGTCACTGATGGTAGGGGCGGGATTGCTGGCCAAGAAGGCGGTGGAGCGGGGTTTGAAAACCAAACCATGGGTCAAGACCAGCCTGGCACCGGGATCCAAGGTGGTGACGGAATATCTGGCGGAAACTGGATTGCTGGCCTATCTGGAGCAGCTTCGGTTTCATCTGGTGGGATATGGTTGTACCACCTGCATCGGTAATAGTGGACCTCTTCCGGAGCCGGTGGCCAAGGCGGTCCGGGAAGGTGATCTGGTGGCCGCTGCCGTTCTCAGTGGCAATCGCAACTTCGAAGGCCGCATCAATCCGCTTGTGAAAGCCAACTATCTGGCCTCTCCGCCTCTCGTGGTTGCCTACGCCCTGGCCGGGCACATGGATGTCGATCTATATACCGAGCCTCTTGGCACGGATGCCCGCGGCGAGCCCGTTTTTCTGCGCGAGTTATGGCCGAGTCCCGCCGAAATCGAGGAAACCATCCAAACTTCCATCAGATCACCAATGTTTCAGAAGGTTTATTCGGAGGCTTTCCGGGGAGACCAGCGGTGGAGAGATCTGCCCGTTCCTCAGGGAGATCTGTTCGAGTGGGTTCCCGACTCCACCTATGTTCGCAGGCCACCCTTTTTTGAGGCTCTCTCTGCGGGACCACCTGCCCTCGAGAACATCCAGGGAGCGCGAGTGCTCGTTCTGCTGGGTGATTCCGTAACTACCGATCACATTTCCCCAGCCGGGGTGATTCCTGCTGAGAGCCCCGCCGGTGAGTATCTGATTGCACATGGCGTGGAGCCAAAGGACTTCAACAGTTACGGTTCACGGCGAGGCAACCATGAGGTGATGGTTCGTGGAACATTTGGCAACATTCGTCTTCGCAACCTTCTGGTGCCGGGAACGGAAGGGGGCTGGACGGTGCAGCTGCCGGCAGGTCGCAAGACCACCATCTACGATGCCGCCACCCAGTACCAAAAAGAGAACCTGCCGCTCATTATTCTCGCCGGTAGCGAATATGGAACGGGCTCGTCTCGGGATTGGGCAGCCAAAGGTACGGCCCTGCTCGGGGTCCGAGCCGTCATCGCCAAGAGCTTTGAGCGCATCCATCGCAGTAATCTTGCGGGAATGGGAGTGCTTCCGTTGGAGTTCAATCTGGATCAGGATGCTGCGACTTTGGGCCTGAGCGGATTGGAAAGCTATGACGTCCGCGGCGTCGCTGAGGGTCTGGTGCCGGGAAAACGGCTCACCGTCCATGTCTCCGAAACTGGGAAACCGGCCAAGACGTTCGAAGTCATTGCCCGACTCGACACTGCCCAGGAAGTCGACTACTACCGCCACGGGGGTGTCCTGCCCTATGTTCTCCGCCAAATGATGTGAACGGTGCGACTGCCACTGCCACTGCCACCTCCACTTCCACTGGTGGGGTAGGAGTTCTTGACTTACTTATGAATAATCCGGGCCAGGCTGTTCTTACGTAGCCTTCTGAGGCCAGCAGAAAAGAAAGGATGGCAGGGGGAAAAGAGATGGATCTAAAAGGGAAAGTGGCATGGATAACGGGCGCTAACCGGGGTATTGGGAGGGGTTGTGCCCTGGAGTTGGCCCGTAGGGGTGCTGACGTAGCTATAAACTACCGTCGGCACGCCGAGGAGGCTGCTGAGGTCGCCGAGGAGATTCGCGAAATGGGCAGCCGAGCCATCCTCTTACAGGGCGATGTCTCCGATCGCTCCAGGGACGAAGAAATGGTTCAGCAGACGGTCTCAGAGCTGGGCAGGCTCGATATTCTGGTAGCGAATGCTGCGAAAAGCGTGCGCAAGCCCTTTCTTGAGCTGAGCGAAGAGGACATGCAGTGGACCCTGGGCGTATCTCTTTGGGGTGTGTTTCACTGCAGCCAGTTTGCCGCACGCCAGATGGTGGCCCAGGGGGGAGAAGGCAGCATTGTGGTGATCAGTTCCGTGCACGCCTTTCTGCCCTTCAGGAACTCTCTGCCCTATAACACCGCCAAGGCAGGCATCAATCACATGGCGCGAACCATGGCTGGGGAGCTGGCGCCATACGGTATCCGTGTGAATGTTGTCGAGCCGGGGTGGATCGATACTCCCGGGGAACGGGAGTATGCAAGCGAAGAGCAACTGCGTAAGGAAGAAAAGGTCCTGCCGCTGAAGCGACTCGGTACCATTGAGGAGATCGCTAAAGGAGTCGGCTATTTGGCCAGCGGGGATGCCAGCTACGTGACCGGCACGGTGCTGCGAATTGATGGGGGCTTCGTCTTGCCGCGTCCGGAGCTGTGAGTAGGTGCTAGGAGCCTGTCCGAGTTCCAGGTTCCAGAGAACACGTTGCCCTGTTTACGGAGTCTGGCACTCAGCGACGATTTTTTGCATCACGTCAAGATTTCTTGGGGCCCCCTGGCCAACACACACAAGATCGCCCCCCAGGGTCGTAATACGACTTCCCAGATCGACATAGCGGCGAAAATCTTCCGCATCCAGGGCTACCGATCCCCAGACTTTGCCCCGCTCATTCAGTTTGTCGATGATTCCCTGCCTGACCTGCTGTACCTTTTCTGCCCCTGTCTGCCCGAGAAACCCCAACGACTGGCTCAGATCACCCGGGCCGATAAAGTATCCGTCGATCCCATTCACATCCAGGATTTCGTCCAGATTTTCCGCTGCCAGGCGGTGTTCCAGTTGTACGAAAAGCAAGCACTGCTGGTTGGCAGTCTGGACGTAATCGGATCCCTTGAAGAAACCAGCCGCCCGGGTGGGGCCGAAACCCCTCTCGCCGAGAGGATGATATCTGCTGTAGTAGACTGCCTGGCGGGCGAGCTCGGCCGAGTCCACCCGCGGCACCATGACCCCGTCCGCTCCCACGTCAAGTGCCTGCTTGATCCAGTACTCACCCCGATCGGGCACTCGGACAATAGTGGAAGTACCCGTTGCCTCAAGAATCGGAATCATGGCACGAAGATCGGAAATACCGATGGGGCAGTGCTCCACGTCAATCAGTACCCAATCGAATCCCGTCTGCCCCATAATCTCAATGATGTAAAGATCGGTGCTGCCGATCCAGGATCCCAGGGATACATTTCCTTCGTCTAGACAACGTCTTAGTTTTCCGCAAGTCAAGGCTGCGCTCCTTTCTTGAATCAGGTGATGGTGTACGGCAGTCGCGGAACAGATGCTAACATACTCGGTTTTCAGTGAACAGACGTAGAGAAAGCGGACACGCTGAGCAGATGGTCGAGCTGCTGCGTCAAAGATCTTCTCGAAAGATCGCTCTTGTGCAAAAAGCCACGAGATCGGTTACTCTTTTCCGTTGACGAGATCTGGCCACTCTCATCCCGAGGTCGCCATTGCCTCGTGCAACTTGAGGAAAACTGGAGTCGGCTGCCGGGAACATTTGCATTGGATGGAAAAAAGAAACTCCAAACACTTTTGGGTGTCCCATCTGGTCGTGGGGGGAGTGCAGTTTGGTTCCGAGTACGGAATTGCCAACCGTCTCGGAAAGCCATCCTACGAATCAGTTGTGGAGATCGTCCGAAGTGCTTTCGCAAGAGGAGTCAATGCGCTCGACACAGCCGCACTCTATGGTGACAGTGAAGCGGTTTTGGGCCGTGTCCTGAGTGAACTGGGCTTAAAGGAAAGAGCTTTCATCAGCAGCAAAGTTCGGTTTGTGAAGGGATATACGGATGACACTTCCAAGGCGGTCGGCCGTTATGTTCGCGAATCGGTCGTTGCTTCGCTGACCCATCTGGGTGTGGACTGGCTTTCTCTCTGCTCATTGCATCAAGGCGACGATCTGCCTTACCTGGACGCCCTTTTGGCTTTGAAGGAGGAAGGCCTGGTTCGCCACGTGGGTGTGTCGCTCTACACTCCTAATGATGCCCTGCGAGCCATTGAAACGCCGGGTATTGAAGCGATTCAATGTCCTACCAGCGTCTTGGATCAGAGATTCCTGCGTGCCGGGGTCTTTGAGCGGGCCCGGGAGAAGGGGATCGCGATTTTCGCCCGGAGCATCTACCTACAAGGCTTGCTGGCACTTCCTGAAGATGAGATTCCGTCGGAATTGGAAGCGGTTGTAGCGGTGCGCAGAAGCTTACAGGACACTGCTGAAAGTCTGGGGATTTCGCTCATGGAGCTGGGTCTGCGCTTCGTACAGTCCTTGGAGACAGTGACCGGGATTGTGGTGGGAATGGAAACGGTCGAGCAGCTTGAATCCAACCTGGCCTTTTTGGAGAAGGGGCCTCTTGCGGAGCATACGGTGAACCGGATCCTGAGCAGTGTCTCCGACCTGCCTGAGAGGATCCTCATTCCAGGCCGGTGGCCCGAACCTTCCAAACCCACCAAAGCTACCTGAGATCGGAGACCTCTGGAACTGAGTAAAACTGTTCCAAAGAGTCCCAGGAAAGCCAGTGACCTGGGTTTCTGCGGATCTTTTCCTCCAACAATTCCACTAGCTTCTGAACAATCTCAGATCGGTTCAAAGAGGGATGGGTGTGCCGGGTCACATCGAGGATCTCGATTTTCTGTCGTCCGCTGTTCTCATCTCGATGAATTGTCCACTGCAGGAGCCTTGCTTGAGTCTGCTGAAAGAGGCTGGCGATACCATCGGCAAAGAATGCTTGACGGTCCAGGAAGCGAACCTGGACAGCTCGTCTTAGGAGGGTGGGAAGTACGTCGATTAGAATCACGATCACTTCGCCCTGTTCCAGTTTTTCTTGTATGACGGGATAGTTGCCTCGTCCAATCAGCAGAAACGGCCGCCCTACTGTCTCTTCAATCCACCGAACGCGCTTCCGGTTGTAATGGAGTACCGCTGGATGTAAAGGATTTTCGTTCGGCTCAATCGACCTGCCTACCACATTGAGTCGGATTCCATGCTTACCCATGCGCGCAAAGAACAGTCCGGTACTGCCCATATGTCCGGAGAAAAGCAGAACTCCCTGCCTGGACTCACGAGCCTCTTGTAAGAGGTCAAGACCATCAATGCGGACGAATCTTTGAAAGAAAGAAAGAGGATTTCTGTACCAGAAGGCCTCCATCTCGTTTCGGGACTCAACCTGGAAATGTTCCAAGACGATGTGTTGAATCTCCTCCTTGCCAAGAGACGGAAACACTCGGTAGACATTTTTCTCCGCGTGGCGGCGGGAATCGTGTCTAGATCGGCAGATCAGCCAGCCGCGTAGATCGGCCAGGCGATAGGCGGTTTTGACGGGAAATCTCGAGATGACCGGAAGGATCAGGGAATAGTCGAGGTACTTCGACGCGTCGGGCAACTTCATCCCGGACCAATATAACCAGCGACCGACTCTAGAGCAATGGAGTCGCCAACCCGGAACTGAGTGTTCAACAAGGTAGGAGCGGCCTCGGCGCCGCGAACAACAGGGCTTTTCAGTCCTCTGTGGTATGATCAAGCAGATAGAGTACCCTCCATGAATTTACCTGACCCGTGTTTCTCACACCGGGTCGTTTCGAAGACACTCGTGTCGAGACACTCGTGTCAAACGGTGGAAGGGTCGGCTGGACAAGGCGTTGCGAGTGTGGGAGGCACCTCAGGTGCCGAACTGCCGGGAAGCTTGCCCCTTCGGAGCCTGAGGCTCCTCCCACATTCGAGGAGGCCGACGTAGCACAGCGCAGTCCAGACGGATCATTTCTTCACTTCGCTCAGGTGAAGGCGACGGCGTTGCAGTAGAGGTGGTGTGAGAAATGCGGGTTAGACCACTATACGCTGCATTCTTGGTGATCCAGACTTTGGCCTGTCTCTGGGGAGGATCAACGAGTGCTTCTCTTCGCGAGCGACCTGACTCGGAGGCGGCGAGCCTGGTGATGTTTTTTTCCGAGGAAAGCTTTGAAGTGCTGCGCGTGGAAAAGGGATGGGTGGAGGTGGGCAAAGGTGAGTTCGAGGGATGGATGAGTGTGAAGGGACTTTGGAACCTGATCGAAGAAAAAACGGCGCCTCTTGCACTTGTGTCCAGGGTGAGCGAGTCCGACTTCGAGGGTAGGCAAGCCATCGCGAAGATCAGCCCGGTGCAGGGCTTCCTGGATTTCCTTACTGGGGACCACGAACTACGGCGAAAGATGAACGATCCTCATTATCGGGATCGTGTCACCTCGATTTCCTCCGAGTGGGGCCCTCTTTACCACTGGAGGACCCAACAGTGCTACGTGAAGGGGATTTATCTGGCGCGGCTGCTTGACGATCGCGTTCGCATCGGTTTGGCAAAACGACGCTTTTCTTACGAGCAGATGTTTGGGGGTTTGTGGTCGGACGAGTTCATCGACAGCGTGCTGAAAGCCAACCGTGGCTGGTTGCGCAGCCGTGAGATTTTCGGCCGCGGGCGCGAGTATTTCCTTGGCTTGAGCTATCATTTCTGAGGCGCATCGACGCGCCGCACGAGTCTGAAACCATAGTCAGCATAACAGTGATCGGGTGGGATACTGCTTCGCGCGGCGCAGCGGGTAATTTTGATCTGATGGCGCCAGGAGCCACCTCGAGAAGAACGGCGAATGCCCTGTGAGGGGCCCTGAGGGCAGTGGGTCGGTGAGTGGCCGTAGTATTCGGGATCGTAGTAATCCAGGCACCATTCATGGATGTTGTCCGCCATGTTGTACAGTCCAAGGGCATTCGGCTCGTGTCGGGCCACCGGGTCGGGTCGATCCGTCTTCCAGCCGCGTTCGTAGTGCCTCGTTTCGGCTGGAAATTCGTCTCCCCAAGGATAGAGCTTGCCTTCTAGACCCGCCCGCGCCGCTTTTTCCCACTCTGCTTCGGTAGGAAGCCGGTAATGCCTTCCGGTTTTCCTGCTCAACCATTTGCAGTAAGCCACTGCGCCGCGCCAACTCACGGCCACCACGGGCTGTTCCGGATGGTTAAAGACCGGGTCATCGATGTAGCCGGGTCGCCTGTGCCCTGTCTCCTCAATGAAACGGAGATACTCTTGATTTGTGACGCTCGCCGCAGCGATCTCAAAAGCATCCAGCCAGACTCGATGAACCGGCTTCTCGTTTTCCCTGCCTTCCTCACTCCCCATCAAAAAGTCGCCTTCCGGGATGAACACCATCTGGGGTTCCAACTGGGCTCCTCGAACAGGAGCGGTCGAGGAAGAGGAATGTTTCATGCGGTCCCAGGACACTAGTACTCCCTGCCATAAATACGATGACGTATGTTGGGAGCGCGACGGAGACCAGATCGAGGCGCGACGACGAGTCGATGTCGAGACATCGGCGAGGAGGAGCAACAAAGAGATGGGCCCGTCCCGCCCCAACCTCTGGGCGGATGGGGGTTGTGGGCGATCTCTTTGTCGTTCGTCGTCGACGATGCCTCTGCATCGCCTAACGATGCCCCCGCATCGCCTCCTCCTCTCTTCGCGACCTCTCCTCGCAAGCCCCATCCGCATACGTCATCGTATTTATGGCAGGGAGTACTAGTGGGTCAGAAAAGAGAGCAGACGATCCATCTGATTCAAGTTGCCCACCGCCAGGTCGGGCCGACACGCCTCGAGCTCCTCCCGGCTGTAGAAACCGGTTGCTACTGCCACGGTTTGAGCCCTCGCCTGCTTGCCGTGAACGATATCACGTGGAGTATCTCCAACCACGAAAACCGCCTCCGGTTCCCTGGGATGCATCTTCTCAATCCCGCGGCGTATGCCCACTTCGATCACTTCAGTGCGGTCTTCGGCGTCCGAACCGTAGCCTCCGAAAGCAAAGTAGTGATTCAGACCGGCGTGTTCGAGTTTGATGCGGGCACACTCCTCGATGTTGCCGGTAGCGAGGCCTAACAGAAACTGAGATTCCCGGGTGAGTCGAGAGAGGAAGCTGGGCACTCCGGGAAGAACGACAAATCGGCGACGTCCGCTGTTGATTTCCTGTCTCAACAAGGAGGCGTAAGCGGAGAATAGGGAAGAAAGCAGGTCAGCGCTCAGCTTGCGGCCGTCGCCCTTGCGCTCGAGGACTTCACGCACAATCTCCCGATCCGTCTTCCCGTGGGGAACAATCCCCTGCATTCCTCCGTTCAGGCCACAGATCTCGCCTAGGGCAAGCTCCAAGGCCGCACTTCCGGATCCTCCCGTAAGAAGCAGAGTGCCATCAATGTCGAAGAGTACAAGTCGCATCGGAGGATTCTAGTCCGGATGATGCATAAGGTGTAGCAGCGAAGGACTGGTCAGGCCTTTCGGTCAGCAGGTCAGCTTTCTCAGCCGATGCAGTAGACAGTTCATGCACAATTTGTGGGGGCTTGAACTAACGCGTCATTGAGAATAGCTGCGTCCAGATGTAGTTGGTCGAAACCATCCAAAAGTTGCTGCGGCGACTCGATAATGGGTTCACCCTCGCGGTTCAGCGAGGTATTGATCAGGAATGGTACGCCAGTACGCTCCTGAAAACGACCCAGGAGATCATAGAGTAGGGGGTTTTCAGGACCCACCGTCTGGTAGCGGCAATAGTTGTTCAAGAGGATGTTTTCGAAGTCTCGCCGGTACCTTCCACGGATCCTCCCCATGAATGACATGAAGGGGGAGGGGTGGATGTCGTGAAAATATTCTCCGGCACGCTCCTCCAGAATGGAGATGCCGAATGGTTTCAAGTAGTCCCTCGCCTTGATCTTGTGAGGATCAGGGGCTGTGGGACTGATGAGTATACAGCGGCTTCCCAAACTCCGCGGTCCGAATTCCATCCGTCCCTGGAACCAGCCCAGAGTCTGGCCGGAAACGAGAAGCTCCACGGCCTGCGCCGCCGGCTGGGGGAGCTTCTCAAATGGAATCCCTCTTTTCTGGAGCAGTCGGTCGATTCCGGGCGAGGAGTATTCTGGACCCCAGGAGGCATGCTTCATCTCCGAGCGAGGCGCCGAGCTTCCCATGAAGGCCAGGGGGGAGCCGACGCATAACCCGCTATTTCCAGGAGCGGGAGGAACATAAAGCCGCTCGATCTGAGTCTCGGTCAGCATGCGTCCGTTCAGAAGCGAATTGTAAGCAAGTCCTCCCGTCAAGACTAGATTGGGAATCGGGTAGCGAGCGTACAAATCATCGACGATCGCAAAGATGATCTCCTCGCTGAGATGCTGCAATGAGCTGGCGATGTTTTGATGATGGCTGGAAATCTCCTCCTCGACATGCCTTTTGGGGCCAATCAGATGCAATAGATTGTCATTGTAAAGTTGGCTGATGTCTGGAGTCTGTTGGGCCCAGGACGTACCGATCCCGCTCTCATGGTTGAAATACTTCAGGTTCAGCTCCAGCGAGTCGCCCTCAAACGAAACGATGGTGCGCAGCCGATCTGTATATTCGGGATAGCCGAAGGTCGACAGCCCCATCACCTTGCTCTCATCGCCGTAACCAGGGAATCCCAAGAACTGCGTGACCATCGTATAAAACAGCCCTACGGAGTGAGGGAAGGGAACCTGCCGCAGGATTTCTACCTCATGGCCGCGTCCAATTCCCGCCTTGAGTGAGACAAAATCGCCAAAGGCATCGCAGGAAACGAGAAGAGCCTCTTCGAATGGGGAGTAAAAGAAACCTGACAGAAGATGGGACAGATGATGGTCCGTCTCACTCAACTTGAAGACAAGAGTCTCGACAGGGATCTCAAAGTGCTGCGCGAGGGTTTCCTTGAAATTGATCAGTTTCAGGTTGATCCGGTAGCGGTCATAGAGGGAATTGATCTTGTAGATTCGGTCCTGGAAATGAATTTGGTCTTTGTTGACGATTCGCGTGTTGGTGGAGCGAGCATAGGTGATCACGTCAATGTTCTTGAACTCGAGTCCCGCCTTGGTCAGGCAAAAACGGATTGACGAAAGGGGAATTCCGGCCGAGAACTTGACGCGATTGAACCGCTCCTCTTCCACCGCCGCGATGAGCTGGCCGTCGACGAAAATGGCAGCCGATGCGTTGGCGTGAAAAAAGTTCAGCCCCAGGATGTTCATGGAGTGAGAGGTTACTAGAAGTTGGTGGAGGTTGCTAGCCTGCAACGCGATTCAATACGGTAAAGTTACAGTGGTCGAAAGGTTGGGTTGCCGCCAGGACCTTGAGCCTTTCCGGGTCTGTTGTACCGTTGGCTGCCCTGCGTCACTCTCGAGATTCAGGGACAATTTTGAGTGTGATCCGCTGATCCGCTCGCAGGACCACTACACTAACCAGCTCGTCAACCTTGAGCGCATCAAGGGCATAGGTGTAATCGTAGATGTTCTCAATCTTTCTTCCGGCAACTTCTATGATGATATCGCCTGCCTTCAGTCCTGCTCGATCGGCCGGACCACCGCCAGCGACGCCCGCAAGCTGGACACCCTCTGTTGCCGTCTGAGCGTAGTCCGGGATGGTACCCAGGTAGACGCGCAGTCGAGCCCGGCTCGCGCTCATTTCCGGTTTCTCAGCCCGCCTGTAGTCGGGGAGCTCTGCACTGGTCAACAGGGAGCTCGTGATCTGGGCCATCAAACCGACAATTTGTTTCATCCCTTCGTAGTTCAGTTTTTCGGCGGTATCCCGGGGGGTGTGATAGTCCTCATGCGCCCCGGTGAAGACGCTCAAGATGGGAACCTCTTTCAGATAGAAAGATGTAGCGTCTGTGGGCAGATAAACCTCGTCACGAGACACGATGGGGAGACCAATGGGGACATTCGCGCGCTCAATCTCTCTTGGCCATCCCGAACTGGAGCCTATTCCCTGAATGATCAGCTGATCGCGCAACCGTCCGATCATGTCCAGGTTCAGGTAGGCCGCAAAGTGCTTTTTCAGGTTCGACCCGTCCTCACCGTTCCCCTCATGGCTTCGGGTAAAAGAATTGGAACCCAGCAGGCCCAGCTCTTCTCCGGACCAGAAGGCAAACACAAGGTCCCGCTTCATGGGCAGTTTCCCCGCCTTCTTCTGCTCGGTCAGATACTCGGCCATCTCCAGCAGACCTCCCACTCCCGAGGCGTTGTCATCCGCCCCATAATGGATTGCGCCTCTTTCGCCAGGCCTCGCTAGTGAGGTGGTGGCCAGTCCGTGCCCCAGGTGGTCGAGATGCGCTCCCACCACGATGGCGGGGGCTGTGGAAAAGTCCTCACCCGCAGGCAGCCGGGCAAGCACATTGCGGCCAATGCGCTTCTCCTGTGCAATGGCAATGTGTGCTTCGACTTTTAGACTGGGGAGATCAAAACCCATAAGGAGTTTTTCCGAGTCCAGTTCCTCTTGAAGCTTTCCCAGGCGCTTGCCAGAGGATTGCAGCAGATCCTGAGCCGCTGTATCAGAGATGGAGATAACCCCCACTCCAGTTGTCCCTAAAGAAGCGTCAAAGGAGAGTTCCACCAGCCGGTTCCTGACTTTTGACGTGGGGCCGCTCACGATGAGGACTCCTCGCGCTCCCCGTTCTCTTGCCAGCATCGCCTTGTAGCGAAGGCTGGAGTAGCGAGCCAGGTGCTGACGGCGCCGGGCAGAAATGTTTTCGGGCAGATACCGAAAAATCAGAAGCCACTTGTCTGTAACGTCCAGGTGAGTGTAGGAATCATAGCCAGGCTGTGAACCCTCGGCCGGGGCAATGATCCCGTAGCCGGCAAAGCAGAGAGATGCCGGTTCAAATCGACCGGTCTTGGAGAATGCGATGGGACGCCAATCCTGGTCCAGGATTAGCTCTCGATTTTGCCGGCCTTCCTGGTCGAGGAGGGTGAGCTGGTTTTCAGAGCCGAGCGACACGCCAGCCGTGAATTCGAACTCTCCAAAAAAGGTGCCTCGGTCACCGGCGGGTTCGAGACCTAGGGATTCGAGTATTAATGCGGCATAACGGGAAGCCCGCTTCGCACCCTCGCTTCCCGTCATTCTCCCTTCCATCTCTTCAGACGCCAAAATTGCGACTTGGGATCGAAGATCGTCCGCGCTGATTTCGCTTCTTGTCTGGGGCAGATGGGGGAGCCCCAACAATTGGCGAGCCCTTGTGTCGTTCCACCGCGCAAAAAAAATCTGGGATTTCCGCCTCGGGTTCCGGTTGCTGGTCCAGGCCAGAAACCTTCCGTCGGGCGAAAAGGCGGGAAGCCCGTCAAACGCCTCCGCGTAGGTAACCCGAACGGGCTCTTCTTTCCCACGAACGTCAACCAGGTACAGTTCAAAGTTGGAAAAGCCATGAAGATTGGTTGAAAAGATCAAATAGCCTCCCGAGGGGTGAAAAAATGGAGCCCAGGACATTGCGCCCAGTTGAGTGATCTGCTCCTTCTTTGTGCCGTCGATACTCATCGTGTAGACTTCAGCAGTCGCGCCATCCTCCGAGAATCGCCTCCAGCAAATCTTTTCTCCGTTCGGGCTGAAAAAGGGTCCGCCATCATATCCGTTGGCATGGGTCAGGCGGCGGACATTGGAGCCATCGGAGTTCATGATGTAGATGTCGACAAAGTAGGATGGATCCTTCTGGAGGATGGCTTCCTGCTGCTGGGAGGCCTGCTCGGAGTAGGCGTGACGATTGGAGGAGAAAACGATCAGTTGGCCGTCAGGAGACCAGGAGGCTTCCGCGTTGTATCCCAAGCTCTGGGTGAGACGAAACAGATTGCCCGTCTCCAGGTTTGCCTCATAAAGATCAAAATATTCATCATAGTCCCATGAATAGCGGCGTTCGTTGCCGGACGCTCTTTGCTTCAGCTCCTTCTCCTGTTTTTGTCGGGCGTCGGGATCGTGATGGGTGGAGGCAAAAAGAACCTTCTTCCCGCCTGGGTGAATCCAGGAGCAGGTTGTTTTCCCGTGTCCCGGTGAGATACGTTTCGTATCCCCGGTTTCGAGGTTGAGGCGATAGATTTGAAAGAAGGGATTGCCCGGTTCCCGCTCGCTCTGAAAGACCAGTGCTGAACCGTCTGAGCTGAAATAGCCTTCGCCGCTGCGGCGGCCCTCAAAGGTAACCTGGCGAAGGTTGGAAAGAAACTGATGCTCGAGCGCCCCCTCTTTCTTCTGGGCGGATCCGGTCAAAGTGAGGGAAATCGCGAAGAGCGAAAGTGCCCCGATAGACAGTAAGGAAACTCTGTGCATAAAGGCACAAAGACACGAAGATCTCTACTACGACTGGCGTGAGCTGAAATCCTGAACAATGGATTTGGCATCGAGACTGAGGGCCTTGGCATAGGCGCCCAGGATGTAGGTCAAGTAGACTCCCTGCGGGAGTTTTCCGTACTCCTCTCCTTCCAAGGCTTCCAGGTACCGCTTACTGATCTTCGTGTCATCCGAGATGGTTTCCAGCGTAAGTCCTCTCATTTTGCGAACATACTGGAGATATCGCCCTGAGGAGAGTGAAGATTCCCTCTCGACAGGGGAGGAATCATGGCTCTGGGGGTGAAGTCTGACCAGTTGGGGCTGGGGCGTGGGCGGCCTTCGAATCCAGGAAAGAAGCAAGGCCAACCGGCTCCACAAGATTTTGTGTTTGTATGGTTTTTCCTGGCTTTCCTTCCTTTTTTTCTGACCCTGGACACGGACCTCGTGAGGCGCTTCGTCTGAGTTGTGAGGGGAAAGATGCAGATCGCGTTTCTGCCTCTGAGCGGGATCACACAATACCTGATAGGTCTTCTCAATTCGACCCAGGATCTTCTCTCTTTCCTCCTCCGAAACCAAGGTATAGGTGGCGAGTGAACCCGGACGATAGGTTGCGACGGCAAGCAGATAGGCTTCTTGAATTTCTTCCGGAGTGGCGTCGTTTTTCAGATTGAAGAATTCGTAGGGTGATGTTTCCTCGAGAGTTGCCGTCATGCTGAATTTGCCTTGCTAGCGGATTCATAATCCAAGAGCCGATCCGCAATCAGGCGCAGGGCGTAAGTCGTTTTGGAACAGGGAAAGGCGGTTACAAAGGGTTTGAAGTCTACCAGCGAGCGTCGAATATTCTCGTCATGGGGAATGGCACCAACGTAGTGAACATCAATGGCCAGATAGCGTTTGACGACGTCGACGATCGATTTTCCCAGGACCGCATCATCTTGTCCGTAGGCCTTATTGATGACAAGACAGGGTCGGAACTTCCCCAGTGCCTCCTTGAGAAGTTCCCCATAATAATGGTTCTGGGAAGATACCAACTTCAAGAGGCCCTGGATGGATTTAGGAACCTGACTTCGTGATTGCGCCGCCCGTTCAATGAGGTTAGCGAACTCGTGTCGGCGAATGCTGAACTGCAGAATTCGGACGCTGACGGACCTCAGGAACTGATAGGCATTCTCGATAGAAGCGGGATCTGGGTTGACGACAAGGATCGCGATGTCGGAGATGGGGAAGAAATCGAGGCAGTTGAAATAGGTGCCGCCTCCGGTGTCTATGATGGTACGCCGGTGGTTGAGTCCCTTGATATGTTTCAGCAGTTTCTGTTTCTGGAGGTAGGGAAGATTGGCCAGATCGTGGTGCTGGTTGCAGCCGGCTGCCAACTTCAGGCCTGGATGCGACGTATTCAGCATCACCTTGGAGAGGTCGGATACTTTCTTGGAAATGAAGTCTCCCAAGCTCAGCTGAGGATTTCGGATACCCAGGAACGTATGTAGGTTGGCGGCCCCCAGATCTGCGTCGATGAGGCTGACCTCAACCTGGTTCTCTGAGAACAGCAGTCCCAAGCTGGCGGCAACGAAGGTTTTTCCCGTACCTCCCTTTCCTCCACCGATGGACCAGATGGGCTTGTGGCCATTTTCTTCTTTCCTCTTACCCGGTGTGTCTTTCATTCGGCTGAGGCCTTGGATTTGTTGCTTGGCCAAACCCAGAGGCAAAGAACCCCGAGTGCCAGCAGGGTTATACTGATCAAAAGAGCTGCCTTTACCTCCCGAGAGGGGTCTTGTACGGGAGCTGTCTGCAGCTTCCAATCTGGCTGAGAAGGTGCAAAGGATTCCAGAATTCCGCTAACGGAGCCATCTCCCGCAAGCTCTTGCAGGGAGATATTTTCAGCCTCTCTCTTCATGTCCCCTCGCCATTTCCCAAAGGAGGCAGTGGGCAGATTCTATCCGAAGTGTGCCCGAGGTGCAAGAAGGTGTTGTTTTTGGGACGTTCTGGCCTGGCAAAACGCGATGGCAGGGAGTACTAGTGGATACGCGTCTTTTGGGTCTATTTGGGCAGGTCTAGTGCCGGGTTATTCTGGAAGAAGTCAAACGGCCTCAGCTCGAACTCGCTCCAGGCTGTGGGAAGGACGGGCCAATCTTCAGCCCGGACCACATGGTGAAATCCAAGCGTATACCAGAGCACGAGGTCCGTATTCTCAATGCGGCGGTTGGTCCTCGTCCAGCTCGGCAGACCGTCTCCTCCTTTGCTCTGGTTGGGGTATGTGCCCCCTGCGTATCGCTCTTGGGGATGGTAGGGGGTCACCCAGAGATGGAAATTGGTGAAGCCGGCACGCTGCTGGGGAAATCCTCCGGGCTGAGCAGCGACACCGCGTTGGTCTTTGGCTTCAACTGATAGCTGACCGGGTAGCCGAGCGGCCCGATTTGGTTGGGATTGATGACGCGCCAGAGAGCGGGCTGCTTCAGGTCGATGTGCAGCTTCCCGGCCTGCTCCCGGGCAGCCGTGCGCGAATCCACGACCCAGACGCTCCTGCGAGAGCTTTCCTTCTCCAGCCTCTTTGTTCTCAAACGCTCATAGAGGAAGCTGTTTCTCGGGCCCCCAACATCCAAGTCGATGCGGAAACAGAAGAAGTGGTCATGATTGATGGCTGCAGTGTGCTCCGCCACCATGCGGCCATAGGCGGTGTCCTTGCCATCTCTGTCGTCTCTGGCGGTGCGGCTCCTGACCGCTTTGACCTGTTCGATGCCACTGGTGCCAACGGCGACCTTAATCGTTCCATCCTGGCGGAAGATCCAGTCGAAGAGGTAGTCGTAATTCCCGATTGCCGAGATGAGACGCAAAACAAGATCGGTTCACCTGCGCACCTCACTTTGCCCGTTCACCGCTTCGTAGTGGCGCCAGGCGACGTCCCCGGCATAGCGCTCGAAAACGCAGGCTGCGCGCTGCTGGATATAGGAGGCTCCCCGATCGTCGGCGAAGAGTGCATCCAGAAATACGGCGTTCGACGGGCAGTCCAGGCCCGGCTCCATTGGCGCGGCAAGCTTGCCCACACCATACTCTCCAGCGTCCATGTAGGTCCTGAAGTACCACCCGGCGTCTGGATCCATGTAGGGAACAAACAACTCGGATACAGAGCCCTGATAGAGGATCGACCTTTCCTTGCCGTTGTCGTTGTAGTGGACTACTGAGATGACCGGCCCCAGACGCGGATCGATACGGAAGTGGAATCTCCACTTCTGCCACCGCACCATATGGCCGTCGAGCTTGAAGCTCGGACCTTGCGACTGGGTGATCGAGATGGAATGGGGAGGTTCCCGCAGCCTGCCTACGGAATCCTCATCGATGTCGACTGTGGCCCGGGGGATAGGGAGCACGCCGGTGTCGATCAGCCTGATCACCTTTTGCCGGTCCAGGTCTACCACCGCGGTCAAGCCTTCAATGGGACGGCCCCAGTAATTTCTGACGCCACGGGAATCGAAAGAGGCAACCTTGACCAGCCGCTGTCCTTCTTCCTCCATGCCATAATAACCAACGGTTAGTGGCATACAGACCACATCTTCGGAATTCTCTATGCCCCGTTTCTTCACCGCTGCCTGCCAGTCGCGATTTGCGCGCACGATTTCCTGGGCTGATGCCCATTCCTCCGTGGGCAGAATACCGGGCTGCACACCCTCGACTTCCTTCCAGGAGAACACCTTGTGCTGGGTAACGTTCACAACGGCTTCGAAGGTCTTAGCGCCGTTCTTGACGATAACAAACGCCTGCCTCGCCAGCCCGTCGCCGGGTCTCCACTGCAAGACCCGGGCCTTAGGGGGCTCGCGAAGAGTAATCAAGGGGTAGCGGCTCGAGTCATCCACGTATTTTAGCTCCTGCAATGTTGCAATGACGGCTGAGTATTCGAGCGCGGAAAGAGGATCCATGGGATGCATCGCCGCCTCCGTGACAGGCAACAGCCCTCCTGGTGCGAGAACCCACATTCCAAACAGCAAGGCGATAGAAGACTGAAGCACTATTTCAGGCGCCTTCCGCAAAACCTTTGGCATTGACTGAGTCCCCTTTCTTTGAAGTTCTGCTGACACGAATCGAAGAATTGATAAACAGCGAAGGGTGTGAACCGCTCGCTTCGTACAAATACTTTACTGATCTGCTGCAAGCTTTCTAAGCAGCCCTGCCATGTCTTTGTCGGTAGGTCTGGCTGCTAGGTGCAGCGGCGTTTCACCCGACTTGTTCCTCACGTTCACTTGGGCCCCTTTGCCGAGGAGCAGTTCCAGGACCTCTTTCCGACCCCTCTTGGCTGCCCAATGTAATGGCGTATTTCCCCCCTTATCTCTGCTGTTTACAGGGGCGCCTTCGGCCAGAAGCACTTCCGCCACTTTTTTGTGGCCCGCCAGGGCCGCCCCGTGCAGCGGTGTCCAACCGCTCTTAGGAATCACATTTGCCCCGACTCCCTTTGCCTCCATGGAGTTCACGTCCGCGCCGTGCGCCAGGAGTCGCTGCACCAGGTGCCCGTCGCCCTTTTCGGCTGCGGTATGCAGCGGCGTTCGCCCCCTCGCATCTCTTACGTTCGGATCAGCACCTTTTGCGAGAAGTAGCTCCACCAGATGTTTGTCGCCCTTTTCGACAGCGTGGTGCAGAGGAGTCCTACCGGCGATTTTCATGTTGGCAAGTTCAGGATCCGCTTCCAGGAAAGCCACCGCTTCTCGGCGCATTCCAAGAGCTGACGCCGTGGCGATGTCGTGGACAGCTCCGCTAGCCACCAGCAGATCGGCCACGCCTTGATGGCCTGCCCGCGCTGCCCCGTGCAGCGGCGTGAGGCCCAAGCTGTCCTGTGTGTCTACATTGACCCCTTTGGCTAGGAACAGTTCCACTACGCTCCTGTAGCCCCTCCAGGCCACCTCGTGGAGCAGCGACCAGCCGGTGTTGTCCTTGGCGCTTAAGTCGGCGCCCTTTGCCAGGAGTAGATCGAGGATTTCTTTATGAGGAAGGATCGCACTACGTTTTTGCTGATCTCTCGACTCCTTCGAATCCAAGGTGAGGAGAACATGTAGCGGTGTCCCACCCGACTTAGTTCTTGCATTCACGTCGGCCCCCTTTCCCAGAAGCAACTGCACCATCTCTTTGTGGCCTGCTCGGGCCGCCCGGTGCAGCGGTGTGAGGCCGCGGTTATCCTTCACGTTTATATCAGCTCCGTAGGTCAGGAACAGTTCCACCAGGTCTTTGCTGTCCTTCGACGCCGCTGCGTATAGAGGTGTCCCGCCGAAGTTATCCCTGGTGTTGACCTCGGCCCCATTTGCCAGGAGGAGCTCTACTATGGCTTTGTTCTCTTTCTCGGTCGCATCGCGCAGCAGCGGCACGCCGGCGATGGTCGCATTGGCAAGCGTGGGATCCGCTTCCAGGAGAGTTGCCGCTTCCTTGCGCATTGCAAGGGCTGAGCGGGTCAGGATGTCGTGGACGGCTCCCTCGGCGACCAGAAGCTCGGCCACATCCCTATGGCCCTCTTTTGCGGCCCTATGCAGGGGCGTCAAGCCGAGCTTGTCTTGAGTCCTCACACTGGCTCCATTGGCCAAGAGCAACACTACCAACTCCTTATGCCCTTGCTCGGCTGCCGAGTGCAGTGGCGTGCGGCCTCGCTGGATCTGCGCGTTCGGGTCCGCCCCCTCCGCTAGGAGCCACTCTGCCATCTCCCGGTGACCCGCCTGGGCTGCCCCGTGCAACGGTGTGAGGCCGCGGATATTCTTCACGTTTACATTAGCTCCGATGGTTTCTTCATCATTCTCTGCCTCCTTGGTTAAAATCCGAAATTAGCCTGGGAATTCGTATCTTTGATCACGGCTGGGCGGGAAAGTCAATCTCAAGAAAAGCACAAAAAAGCGACACTCGAACAATCGGCAAGGACCCGAGTTCCGGGTTCCCTGATGGGCACGTCTTTTCGCGGCGCCAAGGCCGCGGAGAATGAGGAAAAAATCATTTAGCAACAGTAACTTGAAGCTTTAAACTTTAGAAAATACATCACTGTGTCTAAGGAATCTGACACTGAGTAATGAAGATCATCACCGGCTCACTCCAGTTCCCGCCGGATCAGCAGCTCGAGCGCCCGGCCACTGATGTCTCTCACTCGCCGCCCGTTGAGGAAAACAGAGGGAGTCGCGTCTACGCCCAGCCGCGCACCCAGCTCGATATCGGATCTTACCCTCGCTAGGGTCGTTTCGGCGGCCCGATCCGTCTCGAAGCGCTCCATATCCAGTGCGGCTCCTCGGGCGACCCCATGGATTGTGCTCTCCCTGGCGTTGAGGTTGGAGGCGAACAAGCCATCGTGAAAGGCCCAGAATTCGCCCTGTCGGCGCGCAGCCTCGGCAGCCCAGGCGGCCTGGCAGGAGCGCGGGTGTCGATCCACTTGCAGGGCCAGGTTACAGGCCGTCCCCAGCGGATAATGCCTGAACACGACTGCAAGCCTGTCGGGGAACCGTTCAACGAGATGTCGCATTGCGTGTGCGAATGTCTGACATCCCGGACACTGGAAGCTGCTGAAGACCACCAGCTGCACCGGCGCGTTCAGCGTACCCAGAAAGGGATCATCGGCGTTTATCGTGACGTCCTGTGCTGGTGCTGCTGCACACGCTCCGGATCGAAGCCGCTTTGAGTGGGAATCACACGGCGCTCCGACTGAATCAGCACCCACTGGTAGAGCACGATCGCGACAAGTGCAGCGCTGATAAAACCGACCCACTTCCACCGGCCGATCAGTTGCCATCCCGTTGGCAGGTTCAGATCAAAGGGGTCTGCCGCAACCCGCAGGGCTGCGGCAGAATTCCTCGGTTTCCTTATTGGCCAAGAACTCGTAAGAAAGGAAGCGCAGGACAATGGTACTGAGGTTTCGTTCGGCCAGCACAGATGAGCCGACCCACACCGACGTGTTGGTGATAGGAACTGGTCCTCTGGGAAGCACCTTCGTCCGCATCCTCGCTGCTGATGGACGCAAGGTGACAATGATCGACGCGGGTCCTCAACTCGGTCGCCGCCCGGGAAGGCACATGTTGAACGCGTTCGTTCACCAGCAGATGACCAACCTGTTCGCCAACGTGATCGAGGGGCATTTGCAGACGCTCTCCGTTCCGACGCATTCGACGTACAACTCGGAGCTTTCTCCCTTTGCGTTCTGGGCGGAGTCCAAGCAAGCCAACTACGAAAACCCGCTTCAGGAGCCGACAAAAAACATGCCCCACGCCGCGGCGACGTACGCTGTAGGGGGGATGTTCACCCACTGGACCGGCAGCGCGCCAAGGCAGTACCCGCCGGAGAGGTCCAATCTTATCGCCCCGGATGAGTGGGAAAAGCTATTCGGCATCGCCGAGAAGTTCCTGAACGTCCATAAAGACACCTTCCAGTCTCCTCTGAGCGACATATTGATACGGCGGCTGCAAGAGCGGTTAGGTGACCGTCTGGAACCGAACCGGCCCGTCCAGCGCACACCCCTGGGTGCACAGCGTCGTTCCGACAATCCCAGCTACGTCCACTGGACCGGCGCCGATACCGTGATGGGACCTCTGCTGGACGAGGGTGAGACCTATACCCCGGATAAGTTCCAGATATTTCCCGAACATCGAGCGCAGGAGCTGGTCTGGCGCAACGGGAAAGTGGACCATGTGGTCGTGCAGAACCTCGCCGAATGGCGCACGGTGAACATCCACGCAGACATCGTGGTTGTCGCCGCCGGACCGTGCCTGACGCCTCAGCTGCTCTACAAGTCCAGCATCCGACCTTGGGCGCTGGGGAGATACCTGAATGAGAATACCAATATAAGATGCAAGATAATCTACAACAGGAACATCATCGAGGAGCTGCGCACCCTACCCGACAATCCTGCCAAGGACGATCCCATACCGATTCCTGATGACTGGCAGGAACCTATGATCTGGATTCCGGTGTCCAAAGGCAGGCTATGGCACGTCCAGATGCACGGCGATGGGCGGCGGTCCAAGTACGGCGGCGCCGCAGACGTTCGACTCATCCTCGACCTCGGGTGGTTTGGTATGGTTGATCCGGTCCCCGACAACCGCATCACCTTCAGCGACGAACAGCTAGACCGTTTCGGCATGCCGCAGATAACCTTCGAGTACGAGCTGGGTGAAGAGGATCGCGCGCGCGCCCACCACAAGATAGAGGAGATGCTCACCGCGGCCGAGGCAATAGGCGGGTTCCTGCCTCCGGACGGCCTGCCACATTTCAACGAGCAGGGCTCCTCTCTCCACTTCCAGAGCACCGTCCGGATGGGCACGAACCCGGAGGACACCGTCGTTGACACGAACTCGAAGGTTTGGGGATTCGACAACCTCTACTTGGGCAGCGTAGGCGTGATTCCCACCAGAATGGCATCGAACCCGACACTGACCGCGGTCGCCATCGCCGCCAAATCGGCTTATAACATCATCGGCAAGGAGCTGCCAATAGGCCTCGACGGCATCTGATGCCTGGTCTCCGAAATCGGTTAGCGCAATCGGCACGAAGAAGCGCTTCAAGGACGTTGCAGTGGACTGCAAGCAGTCCCGGGCCGCGCCAGAGGGAAACTCCAGGAGATGAGGCTCCGAGCCGCTATCGAGACCGGATGCTGGCTCCACTGCTCAGGAGGGATAAATGCTGAGTCATCTACCCATCAAGATCGGCGCCTCGCCCCTTAACCTAACTTCCGCACTCCGCTGAGCAAAATCCTTTGTTGATGCTGGGTTGCGATTTTTTTCAGTCACTACAAATTGGCCGCTGCGTGCCAGGTCTTGATCGGTTTCATGACTTCCAGTGGAACCCTGAGGACGTTGTAGATGTCCCGCTGCCCGCCATCCGGGGTGGTTCCCTTTCGGATGCGGAGAATGGTGCCGTTCGCCGTGGGCAGGACCACCGTGACCACCTGGTGGGTGCTCAGCTGCCGGCGGATCGTCGACCAGGAGGTTTGGATTCCCTCATCCAGGAAGTACTTTTCGATGGCCAGCAGCAGGTGGTAGGCCAGCACGCAGAGAAAGATGTGCGTCTGGGTACGGTGCTCCAGATGGTGGAAAATGGGACGCTCCATCAGCGGGGTCTTCATATCCCGGAAGGCTCGTTCCACACGCGTCAGCAGAAGGTAGGTGCGCCAGATCTCATCGGCACTCAGATCCTGCCGATCCGTCTTCAGCACGTAGCTGCCGTCGAGCTTCTCCGCCATCGTCTTCTTCTCTGCCCTCTCTTGCCAAACCAGATTCCGCTTCTCCGCGTCGTATTGGATTGCGTAGTAGCGCGCCACACGGGGGTAGCGTTCCTTCAGACGACCGATCGCCTGCTGAATCTTCTCCTCCTGCTTCAGGCGTCCCCGCTCCACCCGGGCCTGGAGCTTCTCCAAGTCGTGGATCAGTCTCTGTTCTTGTTTCTCCCGGATCGCTCGGTCCTTCTCTTCCCGACCTTCGCTGCGGCAAAGAATGTAGATCTCATCGCCTTTCTGGCGCCGTTTGATCTCGACCCGAGTCTTCTTCTGAAACGGATTCCGGGGTGAAGGGATGCGAAGGATCTCTTCCCACTCGTCTTCCTTCTCCAACTCGTCCCACCATTCATTTCGCTCCGACTGCCGCCCCGCCACAATGTAGTGATACTGGCGCTGCCGGATCTGCTCCAGGTTCTCCTCGTACGCCATGCCCCGATCCAGCACCACCGTGGAGCCTACTTTCTGGCCCGTCCGTCTCTCTAACGCATCCAGCATCTGATCCACGGTGGCACGGTCCTGCACGTTTCCGTCAAACACCTCGTGGGCCTTCGGAAACCCCTCCCCATCCAGCACCAGTCCCACCACCACCTGCTTGCAGTCGGGACGCTTATCGCGCGAGTAGCCCCGCTTCGCCTGGGGGTTGGCTTCCGCCTGACCCTCAAAGTAGGTCGACGTCAGGTCGTAGAGATAGACCGTCTCTTGCAGGTTGAAAAGCGCTCTCTCCCGCTCCATGAGCTCCCGCTCGATCGGCTCTCGATTCGGATGTAGCCGATCCAGGTTCCGATAGAGCGCATCCTCCTGCAGCGGGCGGAAGTCCTCTCCCAGAATGTCCCCCGCCGCGGTGCCACGGACCCAGTCGGGCATGGCCCGTTCCGAAAGCGGACAGATCAGCCGGTTGAGCGTCATCGCTTCGCTCAACCGGCAGGAGCGCTCCGACAAGCCCGCACGCCTGAGAATCTCGCCCATCCCCAAGCGCCGCCACATCTGATGCCCGACGTGCACGGGCCCGGCTTCCCGGACCTGCTCCAATTCAATCCGCTCCGCATCGACGGTGACCAGCTCTGCCGCTGGCTCGGGTTCTCGCCGCTGTCGGCCCCGCCCAGCCCTTTCGAGAAGGGTTCGGGTTTTTTCATCGGGAGCTTCCAGCGGAAGCTGGCCGCACAAGGCCGACTCCAGCTTATGCGCCAGGGCCCGCCATTGTTCTCGAGGCGCCGGGGCCAGATTGCCCAGTGAGCAAATCGTTCTTTGGCGCGGTCCCTTGGGGGTCTGAACCGACTCCACCAGCAGGTAGTTCGCGTATTCCTTGCCCTTGTAGATGCGACTGGTTTTTCGGATGTACATTCATCACTACATATATCATATAAACCTGACATATCCAGTGCTATATCTAGTCATATTAGTCACTATTTGGCCAATCCAGAAAGACGCTCGCTGAAGACAAACGACTTGCCGACGCCGAGCAGGCAAAATAGGTGAAAATCCCTCAGCGGACCGCGGAAGTTAGGCTAACTGGTACTTTGGGCTTCCGCTCCCGCAGAAGGAAATTCCCAGCGCCGATCATATTCTTGGCGAGATGAAGGAGACCGGCTACGCCGGCACCGAGCTTGGGAGCGTCATCCCCAGTACCCCAGCCCAGCTGGAGCCGCTGCTCAATCACCACAACATCGAGCTGGCGGGGGGCTGGTTCGGTTGTGAGCTACTCGCCAAGCCACTTGCCGAGGAGAAACAGCGGTTCATCGAGTTCATAATGAACCTCAAGCGGATGGGCTGCTCCACGGTGGTGACCGCCGAGATCACCCATGTCCCCATCGGCCTGCCCTACGCCGACCACCCGCACAGAGATGTCCTGACTGAAAACCTGTTCCCGTACACGCTGCCCTTCCTTCGAGACCACGAGTGGAAGACGCTTGCCGAGGGGCTGGAGGAGTTCTACAACCTGGCCGAGGCCCAGAACATGAAGTTGGCCTACCACCCCCACACGCAGACGCTGGTCCAGGACCTGTGGCAGATCGAGCGGCTGATGGAGGAGGCGCCGTTCCTGACATTCTGCATGGACACAGGCCACCTCTACTTTGCCGGCATAGACCCATACAGGCTGATTGAGAAGTATATGGACAAGACCGTCCACCTCCACTTCAAGAACGTCAGGCCCGACATAATAGCCCGGGCCAGGAGAGAGCCGATGCCCTGGATGTGGGCCAAGATCGAGGGCGCTTTCACGGTTCCAGGTGACGGCGGGATCGACTTCTTTCCCATCGCCGAGACCCTGAAGAAGAACGAATGGGAGGGCTGGATAATCGTGGAGGCGGAGCAGAACCCGCAGACGGCGAACCCGTACCTGTACGCGACACTGGCCAGGGAGTTTCTAAAAGACATGACCGGACTGTGAGAGGCGTGCGGCGATTGCCTTGCCGTCGGGGAGGCGGGGTCATTCGGCTTCGTGGGAAACCGGCGCAATCACCCTGCCTGAGACCGAACACAAAAGACACCAAGAAATAGAATAGCTCATGCTTGCGCTGTTTGTCACGTTCAAGGTGAAAGCCGGGTGCATGGACGAGTTTATACAAGTCAGTCTCGCCAACTCGCGAGGCTCGATCAACGGCCCAGGCTGCTACGCAACCAGCATGTTTGTTGATCCTAACGACGAGAACGTGGCCCACGTGTTCGAGGTGTTCGAAGACGAGGATGCCTTGGAGGCCCACCATCAGCAGGACTACTACAAGGAGTGGGAGTCAAAGGTGAACGACCTGATGGACGGGAACTACACATACGTCCGAAACTCCGATTTCCCCTCCTCGGACGGTATTCAAGTTCCTGAAACAGGCCGTGGGCGCGTAGAGAAGGACTAGGGGCATCTCTGGCGGCTGGCCTGGCCGGTTCCCTCACCGAGAGACCCGCTTGCAGCCTCCAGCAGAAGGAGTCAGTGACCATGGCATATGATCTCAGACCCTTTGTGCGGTGGATAATCGACGAGTTCAAGCCTTCCGTGCGTGTGGGGTCGGGCGCGGGCGAGTACGCCCGTCGTGTGGGCGGCGAGTTCGTAGAGGTGTACGGAGCTGGCGACATGGCCTGCATTCTCTACACCCTGGACGAGCTGGATCCGTCGGAGTCGGAGCGGGCACAGTGGGTCGCGCAACTACGCGCGTTCCAGGACCCTGAGTCAGGGTATCTCATCGCCAAGACCGCGTATCTGAGCAAGGTGCACAACACCGCGTTCACCCTGGGAGCGATGGACCTGTTCGACGCCCAGCCGGCGCATCCTCTGGTGTTCTCCCGCAACTTCGACACTCCGGAAAAGATGGGCGAGTACATAGAGTCCCGCGACTGGGCCAACGGCGTCTACTCGGGCGGGGAGGACGTGGTCGGACTGGCGTCGGCTTTCGCCCTGGTGCCGGGCACTGTGACGGATGACTGGGTCACGTGGTTCATGGACTACTTCGACACCAACCTCTTCGACAGCAACAATGGAATGGTCGGACGCGGTACCCCTCCGGAGGGAACCCTGGACCAGATAGGCGGGACCTTCCACTTCGCTTTTTTCTGGGAGTATCACGGAAGGCAGATGCCTTACGGTGAGAAGCGGATAGACTCCATTCTGGGTCTCCAGCGGCCCGACGGAGACTGGGACCCCGGTAATCCCTGGTGGATGCCCTTCGACTCTATCTACATGCTGACCCAGGCCGCAGCCGACACCGGACATCGGGTGGACGATGTCCGGAACTGCGTTCGGGGCGTGCCTGCACTGGCCCTGGAGCGGGTCATGGACGAAGCGACGCGCCGGCAGGCCTTTCGTGACCGGGGACTTGGGCGTGCATACGCTCAACGGCACGTTGGGCATCTTCGCAGTGGCGCAGGAGTTTTTGGGGACCGAGGAGGTCATTACTCCAAGCCCCCTCAAGCTGGTCATCAAGAAGCGCCCGTATATTTAGGCGTTCAGCCGCCAGCTATCAGCTTTCAGCAATTACCCGGAGCTGGATCTCGAAAGGCCGCGTTACATATGGTGCTTTGAGTCGTTTTGGAGGGACGATTCAGCCTATGACCTGGAGAACGGGGATAGCCTCCCTCAATCCCTGCCATGAAAGACGTTTCTCGTCGGCTCAAGAAGTGCCACGACAACATCGTCACCTGCTGCAGGCGGGGTTAACGAACACCGTGGCCGAGGGTCTCAATAGCAAGATCATGTCCCTCAAGAGGCGCTGTGGTGGTTTCCGCAAACTTCCAACTTCCAATGATCAGCAGGACGCCGCCATTTATCGCGGATAACTCCATTAAAGGGTGTCGGTATCTGGCGCAGCTGCAAAAACGGCTGAGAGAAACCGTCGCAGAAAAACCGAGAGTGGCCTTGTCGTTCCTTCGCACAGTGCCCAGCTTCGTTTTTGTATTAACTTCTTTGGGTGTATATTTAATCGACATTCCTCATATCAACTTCGGAAGGACCTTTTTCCAGTCTCCCCAGTGAATGACCACAACTTATCAGACCGCCAACCTTGCCTCAAGTGGTCTTTGGTCCTCTGTCCATCAAAAGCGCCTCTGATCCCTCGGTTTTCCAGGTGGCTTTTGGTCAAAAACCTGATCAATAGAGACACCTCCAGCGGTTCAATCAGAAACCCTCGGCGCTAGGCTGTCATCCATCTCAATCGATCAATCCGAGACAACAGCCCGGCCCATATATCCTTGCTTACCGCTACCTCCGCCATCTGAAACGTGACGATCCGGCTATGGCGGATCACCTTCGCTCCGATCTTGATCAGTTTGGTCAACAGGCTGCGAAGGGACCAATGTTTGATTTTTCTGGGAAGGACTAGCCGCCGTAGAAAATTGCCCAGGTTGCAGGCCAAGACAAACAGAGCCAACCTCACCTGATTCGGGACAAAGCGCTGGCAGGACAGGCGAGTCCGGTGCAACGCATACTTGCCTTCCTTGATCCACTGCTCGGCTGTGCCACGACCGTTATAGAAGTGAACCACCCCTGAGGCTTGTGCGCTCATATTGGTGACGATGAAACCCACCCTACGGAAAGAGTTCTCCGCGATGCCACTCGACCTTGGCAATCACCCGGCGAGGCCAGTCCCAACTGGCGGCTTGATATTGGAAATCGGCAAACCAAACGATAGGCTTTCGGGGCGGACGGCCCACAGGCCGGGTAAGCAGGTGTTCAATCTCCGCCTGAAGCACCTCGTTGGCAGGAAGCCGGATGGCATACAAAAAGCCCTTCTCCTCCAAGTATTCATAAACGTCCGGCTTGGCAAAGGCAGCATCCCCACGAAAGTATTTGCGGACTGTTTTCTTCTCGTAGCGAGCCACGATTGGTTCCAGCATCTCCTTCCAACCATCCGCGCTGTGAACATTGCCGGGCCGAAGCATTGCACCTTCGCAATCTCCGAACTGGTTGAAACAAAACAGGGGATGGTAGCAAGTACATCGGAAATGGCCGTTGTAGGCAGAGGCTTCCTGCTCGCCATGGACAGGACTGGCTGAGCTGTCCATATCCAGAATGATGCGTCGATGAGTTGTTTTCTCCAGCGCTCTTTCTACCCATCGGCCATTAACTTCCGAAAGGGCTTTGAGGTTCCCCTGGACGGACAGCATCTCGGTCTCAAATCGACCCATGGTGTTGGCGCTGGCGGCCTTCTTCTTGTCCATCTTCTTCCCGGTGATCCTCCGCATAGTCGGATCCACCGATAGACGATGGGCATCGTTGACATCTTCATAGCCAGCCAGTCGACTCGTATACCGATTGGCGCAGCAACGACGCCAGGTCGTGCTGGATGTTACGCCCTGTCCGCGAATCGCGAAAAACGGAGGGAACACTATCGAATAACACCAACGCTTCGTCCAAATCACGATAGGCGAGAAGCCCAGCATCCGAGGTGACCTTAGCCCCATGAAATTCAAGCCTCAAACTGCCATCAAAACCGGCCTTCAAACCTTCACCCTTTGGGTCAGCCATTTCTTGCTCCCTTTATGCTCTATATCTACTTTAATTATAGTAGTTTACATCGATTAAGGCAAGCAATTTTGGTGTCCTATATGGTGAATGGGGGCTTAGTTATCCTACCTTCCTCCATTCAACAAGGTGGGAGCGGCCTCAGGCCGCGAAAGGGAGGTTTGCACATGAATGTCGACACGGTGACGGGCACCACCATCAGCAAGAAACGGGAACGGCTTGCCGCCTACCGAGCCATGCGCCGCCGCGCCACCGAGTGGCTTCTGGCCCAGATGAACCCGGATGGATCGATTGGCGACCCGCGGCAGGGATTCTTCTTCTACCGGGGGGCCTGGAGCTTCTCCCTGGTGGGAGAGACTGAGGCAGCCAGCGCGATCTGTGGCTGGATTCGCCGCAACATGCTTCAGTCGGACGGAACCATCGGGACCCCCTACCGGGTCCTGAATGATGCCTGGGCCTACCGCGACTCCGCCCTGATTGTGGGAGCACACATGGCGGGCCAGTACGACCTCTCTCGGGGACTCATGGAAGGGATGCTCCGCTGGCAGGATCCGGTCTCAGGCGGCTTTGCCAATGACCGCATGCCCGACGGTTCGATGAGTGATGATCAGAGCATCCCTTATGCTGCGGGACCTGGTTTTGCTTGCCTGGCCACGGGGCATTGGGAGGGGGCGCGGGCCGTCTATCGGTTTTTACAGCGGATCTATGATGCGCAAACGGAGCTTCCGGAACGTTTCTACTACGATTGGTCCCGCTCACGCCAGGCGCCCACTACAGAATACTCTGAGGAGAAACAGTTCTGGTATGTGGTCGAGAACCAGGTGGCGCGTCTTCAGCGCTGGACCATTGGAGGCATCGCAGCCGGCTTTCTCTGTCGGCTCCACCTGGCGGAGCCGAAGCCCGAGTACCTCGAGCTGGCGCGCCGCTATCAGGCGTTCTCGATGTCCGCTACCGAGCGGCAGTTCGATTACGGTCCCGTGTGTAAGAGCGGCTGGGGCAGTTCTCTTCTTTACCTTGTCACAGGAGAGCCTGCCTATGAAGCCTGGAGCTATCGGATGGGCGACTGGTTCCTGAAATGCCAGCATCCGGATGGCTACTGGCTAACCGGCAAACCTATCGAGCAGGGGCAATTGATTCATAACGCCTTTGAGTTCGCCATGCACGTGGATACCCTCATTGCCGGCCTCTCTTTACGACCGATCACTTGATGGCGAGGACGTGACAGACCTGGTTTATCGACGCTTAGATGAGTTCACACGATGCACGGGCTATGCGCGCAAGTATGCCATCCGCCTGCTGACCCAAGGCGAGGACAAACGATCAGTGATCCCCCGACAGCGCGCTGGTATGGAGCGGAGGTCGAAGAGGGGTTGGTGACTCTGTGGAGGGCCGCCAATTACATCTGTGCTAAACGGCTCGTACCGTATCTACCTGAGTTGATCCCCGTCCTGGAACAACACGGCCATTTGGTTGTTGCTAACGAAATACGAAGTAAGTTGTTAACGATGAGTGCGGCTACAGCGGACCGGATCTTGAGCCGCTATCGGAGCAAAGGTTCGGGGAAGAATACCAGCAAGAGTGGTTGTTTACTCAAGCACCAAGTAAACGTACGCACGTTTGCCGATTGGGAAGACTCTCGTCCCGGGTTTATGGAAGCCGATCTGGTGGCGCACTGCGGTGATCGAACCGAGGGAGCTTTTCTGAACACACTGGTACTTACGGATATTGCTACGAGTTGGACGGAGTGCCTGCCCTTGCTGTGTCGAAGTGAAGAAGAGGTCTTACAAGCCCTGGAACTCGTCCGGAAACTGCTTCCTTTTCCTTTGCTCGGGCTGGATACGGACAACGGCTCGGAATTTTTAACCAGGGTCTTGTAGCTTATTGCCGAAAAGAAGGGATTACTTTCACCCGAGGCCGCGCCTACAAGAAAAACGACCAGTGTTACGTGGAGCAGAAAAACGGCTCCATTGTCCGACAGCTGGTCGGCTACGACCGCTTCGAGGGTATTTTGGCCCGTCGGCAGCTGGCCGAGCTGTACCGAGTCATTCGCCTCTACGTGAATTTCTTCCAGCCCTCGATGAAACTCCTTTTTAAGAAGCGAGACGGAGCCAAAGTGACGAAGCAGTACGATAAAGCCCAGACCCCTTATCAAAGACTGCTGCTGGCGGGGATTCTGGATGAGACAGCCCGGAAACAGCTCCAGTCCTTTTATCGAGTGTTAGATCCAGTGGAACTCTTGCGTCAGCTGGAGAGATTGTAGGACGTCTTTTGGCAACACGCCATGCAGGTGAGAAGCGGCAAGATCCGGTTCGGCCAGATGCCTTTGGTCCGACTCTTGGAAGTTCAGTCTTCCAAGCTCCCTCAGGCACAGCGAAAAGTCGAAACTTCCTCCACGTCGGCTACCGTTCTTGGGGAGGTCGAAGAGCGTCGAAAGCGAAGATATCGGCGAAGCGGAAAGCCTCGGGTTCCTCATACTTGGCGCACTCGAAAAGATCCTTTCGAAGGTGTCTGGGCAGAAGTCAAGCAGAAGTTAGAGGCCGAGCCCGAGCGGACACCCAAGTCGTTATTTGTCGAACTCTAGCAAGAACACCCGGGGTGCTTCACGGACGGACAACTCCGCACCTTACAGAGGCGGGTGAAGCAGTGGCGACGGGAAACTTTGATTTCATTTAAGACAGAATGGCTTGACCCAGAACTTGAGTCATTGACGAGCTACCCGGATGCGTCCCTGTACAAGTCAGCCCAGAATGGAATAAATCCATGACCTCCCGGCGCTTCGGATTGAAAAATCTCCGTTTATTGGGCCGTAGCGCCGAGATCTCGACCTGGCCCTCATCTGGAGTAGCACCGAAAACCGGCAAGTCTGGGACTAATCCGCTTACAACGGTGACTAGGAGAGAGGCCCTGGCTCCACCCGCGGTCTGGAGAAGAGCTGTAACTCCATTCGGGCTACGCCCTCATTCCGTTACATCTCTTTCTACAGTGGTGCAGAGCAGGGTAACGGAGCTGCATGAGGGTATCGCCTTGGATACGGTTCGGTAACATTTTCATGAGGCAACACGGGCAACACGGGGCAACACGGACGGGAATTCTAATTGTCGCTGATCATCCAGAAGGTGGCTTTTCACCCATCCCGCCCAAGATCCCCAGTTCCAACAGAGTAGAACCCCTCTCGGCCATGAGGCGGGTGATCGAGAAAACGAAAAGCATTTGACTGCACTCCGTCAGGCAGGAAATCGCGTAGATGGCGAATTCTTTGCGCCCCTTAAGCTTCAGAAAAAAAGGCATGGGAATGGCGGCAGAAGCGGCAGTGGTAGCGGAGCTGTCATTTCAGTCAACCTGGTAGCGGCGAACTCCTTCTTCGTCCCAGTTCAACAGTCAGCCCTTGAGGAAGATTCTCGCGTTTTTTTGAGAAAGCAGTTTGTACTGAAACCAAGGATCAATCCGACATTCCTCATCACTACTGTCCGGTTGAGTCAGTTCTTACTTTTGGTAACATCTTGCAAATACCGAGGTTGACTACGAAATCCAAATGTTTCGATATGTTCAACCGCCTCTACACAATGTTGCAAATCTGGTTATGCAATTCACTGCGAACGGTGAGTTAGAAAGCCGCCTTCAGCGTGGGAGGCACCTCAGGTGCCGAACTGCAAGGAGACCAAGGGGCGGGGTTTCGCCGCCCCTTCGGAGCCTGAGGCTCCTCCCACATTCCGAGTTCGTGCCTTCCACCTGATTCTGGATTATGTCGCTTTCATACTTGATGATGTTCCTCCCATAATTTCTGTTAACATTGACATCAAGCCGGGCAGCTTCCCCAACTCCATCAACCTGAAGAGCAAAGGGCTTATCGCGGTGGCCATTCTGACGACTAGCACTGCGCAAGGGGAGCCTTTGGATTTTGGTGCCACCACCGTAGACGCTATCAGTGTCCAATTTGGACCCAACGGGGCGATAGAAGCTCACGGAGTGCGCCATCTTGAAGATGTGGATGGGGATGGCGATCTCGACCTCGTGCTTCACTTCAGGACCCAGGAAACAGGCATTTCGTGTGGAGATACCTCTGCTTCCCTCACAGGGCAGACTTTTGGGGGTCAAGCGATCCAGGGGTCCGATTCCATTAGAACGGTCGGGTGTAAGTAGAAGGCTGAAGTGTCCATACAGCAACAGCGAGATTTCCATTTCGGTCGTCTTTGCCTGTGAACTGGGCAGGCGCACTGTCCTCGAAAGCAGAAGGGCAAGAAACGTTGACTGGTGGAAATAGCGCCCCTGCTGGCTGCTGAGACAGCCAACAAGGGCTAACCACCACAACCTACGAAGGAGGTTGTGGTGGCTTCACAAAGTTTATCCCAACACAGAGTTGCCATCTATGCCCGGGTTTCCACCACTGACCAGAGCACCGATAGCCAACTTCTGGACCTGAGGCGCTACATCACTGCTCGGGACAGTCTCCCTGGCAGACCACGACGGCCTACGGTATCGGTGCTGTCGCGGCATTCTGGACGATCCAGCGGGTCTCGAGCTTCTGGCAAGCGGGGATGTGAGTGAAGTGAAGACCTGCCTTACATATGATGAACCAATTCCGACTTGACCGGGTTCAATCCTGGCAACTGGAACTGAAGATCTAAGGAGCTAACTCGAATGAATCGAAAATTCCAATCGAACTCTGCTTTGCGTAACTTTGTCTGCTCTGCCTTTGTAACAATCGTGGTGTTGTTGCCGCGGATTAAGACGGTTCATGCGCAATACTCAGGCCACAATCTCCTGGGAGACTTCGGCCTCCTGGCCGGATCCCAAGCGCCCAAGGGGAGATATGCGGGAGTCTTTGTCCCTTACTATCGAACCGACACGGTGAAGCAATGATTTCGTCGATCTTTCCCACGGGTGTGCTGGTCCAGGTGTGCCGTGCAAAGGCACGTTGTTCCAGCAGGTGCAAGTCCTGCCCCGGTAAAGGTCGTCCCGACCGGGTAGCTATCCCAGCGGCCATGGAGGTAACGAAATGGTCGAAGCCTGGGAGACACAAGACGGCGCAAGGCCATCTGCAAGTTGATAGGCCGTAACATGCGTGAACATCGAGGCGGCCCCGAAAGGCACGATGCGAAGGCCGACCCTGCCTGGACTGGGGGAAGGCTGGCACGGGGCGAACATATTTTGTCTGGACGACGAGTTCGCACCGCTTCGCCGGGGTGGTGGATGACGGCATGTCAACAAGGAACAACGGGCAACACGGGAAGCCCGTCTGTGAGCGAAAGGTTCGATAGTTCATCTCCGAGCCGAGGGTAAACTGAGTCGTCCTGTTGGCACGGGTTAAACTGACTCCAAAGTCCAGTGAGCCATCGACACGATCCCAGAATCCTTCCTCCATGGGAGTGATCTCGACCACCAAAGGTGAGTCGAGAGTGGTTGTTTCCGGACCTACAACGGTCATCTTCCCGGTTTCAGTGGTTTCCGGGATGGATCCCACACACCTGGCTCCACTGCTCACCTTCACCTCAAAGAGCTGGGGGCTCATAATGTGTTCGATCTCGTTCCACTCAATTGAGACGGTATCCATATAGTCGGTGCTGACTCTCAACCTCCCCCGTGCCAGCTCCTTAATTTCGCCTGTCAACTTGTCACCATTACGGATGATGATCACATCGATTTTTTGTCGGGCCCGGCTGAATTCTCGTCCGCTCCATCCGTACCGTCGCTGAGGACGAGGATCCCCTCGGTGGGAGTCAAGAACAACGTGTAGCCTTTGCCGCGGGCAAGGAATTTCACTTGAGGGTCGCTCTGACCCCGGTTGGCCTCAAAGCTCAGCGGCAGCTTGCCGTAGGCCTCCACCACTTGAGCCTTAGCGCCTTGCTTGGCAACGCTACGGGCGGGAATTTGGTCCCTTTGGCCTGAGTCGGTGAGAGGTGGTGTGGGGGCAGAAGTCACCAACGAGAAAAGCGCAAGAAGGATAACGCAACCAATCATGTGATTCAGGAATGTCTTCAAAAGCCTTCTCCTCATCAACGGTAGTAGCATGGAAGCTACCCAATGTTAACACTTTAAGGAGCGGGTGAAGATACTGTCAATGTTCTTTCCGACGTGGTGGGCGTGTCTGCCAAGTTAGAGCAAGAATATCGACAAATGAACCCGTCTAACTCACAGACCGATCTTGGACCCATTCGATTTGCCGGCCTGTTCCCTCTCTTCCTCATGGGTTTCACCCTCTTGATACAGCCTTCGTGGATCCCGATCTGGAATTTCAACTAAGAGGGGGATTGACTCGTAAATACGAATCTACGGAAGTGCAAAGCAAAAAGGGATTTAGTTGGAGGGAGTTGGGTCTGGTCGCGGTCTAATTTGCCCTTACGGGTTCGATCCCCGCCCCGGGCACTTTATAATCAGTAAGTTACGGAAGTTCCTGCTCGTCCTGGGAAGTCTGAAATCAGCTGTTCGTAACCAAAAATGTAACCGCGCCAAACCAACTCTATCCAAGTCGAAGTTACACACGAGGGTGTTCTTCCTACCAAAAACCCGCTGGCCGGACTGATGCAGAACCTCTCCAAGACTTATCGCAGGTAGGATGGACGGAACCATTCATCGGTTAACCATATACGCTCCCTTCTGCCTGGTCCAACGTCTCGCCTAAAGGCGTACCCGATTTGACTTTTTCAGCTGTGAGCTTCATCAAGTTGAAGTTGAACATCGACCGTCAAATCAGGGCCTAAGGCAAGTTTCAGGAAGCGTCCCGTTCGGCCAATGAATCTGTTCATGCTATCGCCATGTACTATTACGGGGCTCTCACGTTCTACTGCAGACTATCCGACCGGCCATAAATCCTTTCGAGGTTAGAGAGATTGGTCTCCATAACCCCCAGAAAATCGCCTTTCTTGGGCTTGTTGCCGCAGGGATCGAAGACAATGCTCTCTATACTGAGCTCTTCGAGCTTTGTCTCCGTTTCTTCCATTGGCACGCCTTCCCAAAGAATCCATTTCGACGGGTGCCCCTCTAGGAGCTGCTTGAGCTCATGCCATGCGCTCTCGTCCGGGACCTCGTCGGGCTCGAAGTGAACGCTTTTGAGGTGAAGGCCGTAACGCCGCGACAAGTACTGGTAAATGGGATGTGAACCCAGCAAAGGCTCGGCTTTGCCAGAGGTCAGGCTCCGTAATCTCTCGTCCAAACTGAGCAAATCGCGCTCGAGAGAAGCAAAGCCTTCCTGGAAAACCGATTGGCCCTCTGGACTCGCCTTTGCCAAAGCATCTCGAATGGCTCTTGCCTGCTCTATCGCCAGGGTCATGTCGAGCCAGGTCGTGAAGGCGGTTTCACCGTGGGTGTGCTTTCCAGCGGGACCGTGGTTGTGGGTGAGGGCGTCTTCGATCACGATATAACGATCCTGGAACGTCCGGGAGGTATTGATGATCTTTGAAGGTGGAAGTGTTACCCGCTGCACCCATTTGGCGTAGTCCGCACCGTTGAGCAAGATGAGATCCGCTCCCTGGTAGGCAGCGACAACAGCCGCATCGGGCGACCAAAAAGCTGGATCGCCCTCGGAAGGAGCGGGGAACGTCACCTTGACCAGCCCGGTACCGATCCACTCGGCAAAATACTGGAGCGGATAATTGACGACGTAGACGTTAAGCTTTGCGTCGTCGGCCTCCGGGCGCGCCGGCCCCACGGAGGATTCTTGTTCGACGCAACTTGCTAGTAGCAACATCGTCATGAGAGCTAGGTACAGTTGAAGCATTCTCGCGGCTTCTCCCTGTATCGCATTGACTACATGCGTATCAAAGCCCGGATCACCGCTGACCCGAACTGACTTGTCACCACGGTTAGGACACTTGCCAAGACCACACCGGAAAACAAGACAGCCACAATCTCCGAAGCCATAATTGCAGCAACGCTCAGCCATGAGCCTCCGATCTTGAAAAGGGTCTCGATCTCCCGCCGCCGCAGACGGAGCGACAGCGTGAAGATGTTAGCGATCACGAGGATCTGAACTTTTCTGAACACACGCCGGGTGGCGAACCTCGATCAACGGGTTTTTCCATGGGGTGCCCCTCCTTGGGCTTGTGATGGGCGCGTGGTTTGCGTTCGAGATACTGAGCGTAACCGTGGGGGAGCGGATACTGAAGCAACTCTTCGACAATGGGGAGGAAGTAGTAAAGGGAGCGAATGGGAGAAAGTCGAGGAAGCGCTGGGTCTCGGAAAAGACGGCGGCTGGTCGCCACCAGGAAGGCATCCTGGACGGTGGCCAGAGGGATAGCGCGGTCATAGAAGTGAGCGGCGAGTCGCCGATCCGGCGGGCGTGCTCGAGTGGGCGTATGGGGAAGTTCGAGATAATCCGCCAAGAGGGTCTGGATATGAGCGCGACGCTGGACGGGAGTGCTCATCTTGTTTTCTTGCGACGGGCGGCCGCTTCCTGCTCGCTTTCCCGCACGCGGTAGCTTTGCCCCTCCATCACAGTGACGTCAGCATGGTGGGTGAGACGGTCCAGAAGCGCAATCAAGCAGCCGGATTGGGGAAAGACGCTATTCCACTCCTTAAAGGCTTTGTTGGAGGTCAGCACGAGCGACCGGCACTCATAGCGCCGGTTGACGATTTCATGGAGCAGGTCGGCGGCCTCACTGTCGTAGGTGAGACAGCCGACTTCATCGAGGTAGAGCACCTGCGCGCGCGCGTATTTTTTCAGCTTGCGGCGCTGCAGTTCCGGCGCCTCCGATTGCAGGTCGTCGAGAATCTCCGAGGCGGTTCGAAAGAGCACAGAGTAGCCGGCCAGGACGGACTGGTAAGCCAGATTCTTGATGATCATGGTTTTTCCCAGGCCGTTGGTACCCAGTAAGATGAGGTTGCGGCCTTCCTGGATAAAGTCCAGGGTAAAGGCGCGCTCAATGACTTCCCGGTTGATCCGGGTCGGCCAGTTCCAGTCAAAGTCATCCATCGGCTTGAAGCGGCCGATCTTGGCCAGGCGCAGACGCCGCTTGAGACTGCGTTGGGCTCGCTCCTCATGCTCCCGACGAGCCAGTTCCTCCAAGATCTGACGGGGGGACCAGCGCCCCTTGGTGGCGCGGGCCAGAAAATCCTCCAGCTCACCGGCGAGCGTCACCAGACCGGTCTTGTGCAAAAGCTGCATCAGATCAGGATTCGTCGTCATCGGAAGCCAGTTCGTCATAGGTCTCCGGGTTATGGGATTGGACATAGAGGTCCTCCAGTTCGGGACGCTGGCGCAACTCAATGGGTAGAGGCGCCTTTCGCCCCTGAGCGCGCTGGCGCCGGCCCAGCAGAAAGGCCACCGAGGCGGCGCGCGGGGTGCCCCGTTGCAGGGCTTCACGCACCGCCGCCTGCAGCTCTTCGGCCCCATAGAGATCCAAGAGTTCCACCAGCTTGGCCGTCTGGCGGCCGGTGGGCTCTCCGCGCTGAAAGGCCTCGTCCAGCAAGGTTTCCGTTTCCGGAACGGCGGCCAGCAGTCGGCCACCGGGGGTGGCCCCCAGCGCCTGGCGTTTTTCCGCCAGCAGCGCTTCCTGGTGAGCCGGATCGGTGCGGACGTCGTGGCGGTCATAGGAGCGGAGATGGCGGGCGATCTCGGTGCTTCCGTCCAAAATGCGCACCGTCTGCTCGGAGGCCACCAGTGTCAGGGGCCGGCCCACGGCCGAAGGCGGGATCGAATGGTAATTATATACTTGAAAAATAAAAGCGGAGGGTCTATGCTGGCCGGATGCGTAAGTTTGCAAACCTTCTACGGTGGGGCTATTTCGTCTTATCCGAAATTATTGGGTTTGGAGGACATCCAGACGACGCGAAAACATGGGGTCGGTGGTTAGCTATGTTAGAGCCCATTCTGGACATCCCGGTAGTTCGCGTTTTACTCATTGTGTCGGGCGGGATCGTACTCACATACCCGCAATGGTTGCCTCGTATTCGCAGTCTTTGGGTTAAGCAAGACCCGGTACTACCCGATATGCCGATCCGTGATGCGATCCACCACCTTGTTTCAACGGTACCGCACTCATTTGATCGGTCGAGCTATGCCGAACGAGCAATGTTCAAGCAAATCCACCAATGCATGTGCAATGGTGATATCCTTGTCCGGGGAGCTACTAGCGAAGGTGGAACGCTACAGAAGATCCCCCCAAAGAAGTGTAGAGAGCTTTCCCCCCCAAGAAGTAGTGGTTCCACGGGTCCCAGCTACTCCCGAAGGAATCAGGTTTTCTCTTTTCGATGCAAAATCACAAGTCGAATACAGCAATTTATGGGTGGATAGCCGCGACATCTACAAGTTCTGGCCGAAGATCAAGAAAGGGGGAGAGGAATGAACCTCTCCCCCAAGATGGTCCTAGCGAAATCTCTCCTTGAAGTAGTCCCGGACTTCATCGACCACTGCGTTCTCGGTCGAGCGGGAACTGCCACCCACGAAACCTCCAGAAATCTCCCCATCGAAATCTCCCTCGAACACCTTCTCTCCGGTGGCCTTATTGAACATGACCACGCGCAAAGAGACATAATCGTTGTTACTAAAAACGCAAGCAACCTAGCCGATAAGTTCCATCTTACGCTGACCTTCACTGACAAGGGTGAGTGCAGATCAAAGGTGGATGGCAAAGGAGAATATCTGCGTTGGCAGGTGTCCAGAAAATCCCTGGAGGAGATTTTCTTCTATGGCTTATTCGAGAAGTAACGCCAATAATTCAGGCGACCAGCTTCCGGTAGGTGAGGTTTCCAGTGTTCATAATCCTCGCCATGGTATCCGGGAAGATGTTCGGGTTGTCGCGGTTGTTGTATCGCCATTCCAGCTCCTCCAGGTAGCGGTCCAGATGCTTTGCGCTCATCTTGTGGAAGGTGCCGATGATGGAGCGCTTGAACAGGCTCCACACGCCCTCGATGCTGTTGGTATGCACGTCTCCCACGACCCACTGTTCGGCAGAGTGGTTGACCATCTCATGGCGAGTATCGTGATCGGAGATGCCCAGGTAAGACTTCAACTCATCCGTATAGATCGCCTCGGCCTCGTCCTTGACGGTGCGACCGATGAAGGCATGGATCGTGTGGCGCCGGATGTTGGGGACGCGCTCCACTCGGATCTGGCCTCCGCGCTGGATGGCTCCGGCCACCCACGTCTTGTTGCCCTTGTAGGCGCGGCCCCTGCCTCGCGTCTTTCCACCGACCAGCGTTTCGTCCACTTCGACGGCCCCAACCAGCGTAGGTCCGGTCAGCGGGTCGTTGCCCATGGCCTCGCGGATGCGGTGGCACAGATACCAGGCTGTTTTGTAAGAGACGCCCAGGGTGCGGTGAAGCTGGTGAGCCGACATGCCTTTCTTGGACACGCACATGAGATAGACGGCCAGGAACCACGTCCGAATCGGCAAGTGGGAATCGTGCATGATAGTTCCCGTCGTGACGCTGAATTGGTAGCGGCAGGCAACGCACTGGAACTTTCCCCCAACAGGGAGTTCAGGAATGCCGATGGTGCCGCACTTAAGACAGGCCACGCCATGCGGCCACCTGATTTTCTCAAGCGTGTCGCGGCATTTTTCATTGCAACTGTAACGATCCATTAAGGTAATAAGATTCATGGCTCAACCTCCTAAGAAAAGACACAAGGTTCCCAAGGACATCTCCAGCCGGACCGGGCACGACATCATGGAAATGATCTTCGGAAAAAGGGTGATGAAAGAAGTGGATTCTTTGGTGGAAAAAAACGCTAAAGATGTTGAAAATAAAGGTGTTAAATCAATCACAAAGGGATTATAATACTTGACTTATTATTTTTCAAGTATATAATTATCGATCGAATAGTCGTTTAAATCAAAACGGATGTAGATGGTTTTGCGGGAGCGGACCGGCAGAACCAGATCGGTTTCCAGGCGATGAGCCGGCAAGGGAAGAAGGAAGGCTTTTTCTTCTTCCCACACTTCCTCGACGGTGCGCCCATCGCCGCCGGGCCAGGGCCGACGATGCGCTACCTGGTCGCGCCAGAGGAGCGCTTGACGGTTGAAGTCTGAGAGCGTGCTAAAGGGACGGGCGGCGAAGAAGGAATGGCGCACATAGGAGATGGCTCTTTCGACGCGCCCTTTCTCGGAAGCCCGGTAGGGGTGGCAGGGGCGTGGCGCAAAGTGATAATGGGCGGCCAGCTCCAACCGGCGCGGATGAAAGTGAACAGCCTCGCCCCGACGTTCCAACACGACGCTTTTGGTGTTGTCGTACAGGATGGTGCGTGGACAACCGATGTCTTCGAAGGCGTGGATGTGAGCGCGCAGGAAGTTTTCCATTTGCTGGTCAAAACAAAACTCCAGAAACAGCGCCCGCGAATAGGAGGGGGTGAACACAAAGCAGGACAGGATGCGCTCGGCACGGCCCACCCGGACTTTACCGAAGTGCGCCCAGTCGGCTTGACCCGCCTCCCCCGGGAAGGTCCGCAGACGCAGGAAGGCCTCCCGAGGGGTGGGGCGCAGCGTGGCCACCACGCGCCGCAACTGCACGACCGAGCCCGTGTAGCCCCGGGCGCGCAGCATCTCGAACAGACGCGTGACACGAAGCCGAGGGTAGCGCTCCAGGGTCTCTCGGATAAAGGGAAGGTAGGGATCGGTCAGACGGGGCCGTTCCATCTTCTGGCGATTGAAGCGATCGGTCTGGAGAGCCTGGCGCACGGTCTCCCAGTGAAGCCCCAAGTGATCAGCAATGGTCCCGATCTTCCAATGTTCGGCATGGAAAAGATGGCGGATTCGGGCGAGCAGTTCTCGATCGATCATGCTTCACCCTCCTTCCCGAAACAGATGGATCCAGTGGCCGGACCGACCACACACGACACAGCGAACCCGAAAACGGCGGGGACGCTCCCCATGGGATGGGACATGGCGCTCCTTTCGAGGCTCCCCCTCCTTTCCCGGCAGGGAGAACTGGAGGGAGGCTACGGCAGCCATGCTGACGAAGATGCGATCCTCGCGTCTACCTTGATCCGTCACGCGCTCCGGCCGCCGCCGATTGGCTTCCCGGCACTGCTGGCGGCGCGCTTGTTGCCGACAGCGCACACTGCAATAGCGATGGCCTCGGCCGCAATGGCGACAGATCCAAAACAGTGCACCGCAGCCTGCAGCGCGGCACGAGCGGAGGCGGAAAACAACCAGCGGATCGGCCATAGTCCAGTCCCGGCGGAACTGGACAACAGCCCAGGATCATGACAGGCTACAATGAAGTCTGCGGTGGTTCTCCACTTGTAACGGGGTTGCCACAACCGGACCTCGATTCTCGGTCAAAGGGTCGAGGTCCTTTCCACCTTTGGCCCCCAGACACTACACCAACTGTTCAGGAAAAAATGGCCCCGCGCTTTTCAAGCGCGGATGATGAAACGCGCACCTGCGGTGCGGATGATGTTGAGTTAACTACCGGCGGGTGTCCAAAAAATTACGGTTCTCAGTGAGCATTAACAGAAGACCAGCGCCGCCGATGCCAACGTGGCCAGACCGACGATAACGGCCCCAGCAATGACGAATCGTTGCACGGTGAGAATCGTGTCGAGGAGCTCGTCCATGACAGTAGCGGGTGGCACGATCTGCACCAGTTCTTCTCCACCTTGATATCGGCCCTGGAGAAGGGCCGAGGATTTCTGATCTGGTGGTACCACGATGACTGCAGTGATGGGCAGGTCCGAGAGGTCCCCGTGAAAGTGGAACGAGTCGACGTTGTCTTCCGTGATCTTGTTGTACAGCATCACGGAAGCATTAGCCACGACGTTTCTTCCCTCGACAGCCAAGACACTCGGCACTGCCTCCCGCCTCGACATATCCATATGTCCATGTCCGATGCCCTCGATGATCCATGTGGTCTTGATGTCGACGAATATGGCATCGTCATCGGGACTGTCGGAAAAAGCAAGCACGCCCACCACGGGCATCTTCAGCGGATAAACACCGGCAATGTCGAAGACGCCTTCCGGTGACGAGATGACATAACCTCCGGATCCGACTCCTAGTGCCTTTGCCACGCGGGCTCCGAGAACACACTCTCCGAGCATGCCCAGGTGACGACCCGATTCGATACGAAGTCCTCGGAACTCGAAATACTCGAGCGTCGTGCCTACAATCGGGTGGCCGCGGGATTGGTAACGCACATACATTGGGACAGCTTGGGCGAGCCCCGACTCGATGACCCGCGCTGCTTCGGAGTACGCCATCGGCTCTGGATACTCCGATCGATAGTAAAGGCTGTTGAGGACAAGTTCGAGAGGGCTCCCCTTCGATCCCACGATGAGGGGAGTTGCTCCTGCCCTTACCGTGAGTTGCTGCGAGCTTTGTTCCACCAGTACCCACAGGCCGACCGGCAGATAGAGGATCAGAGTGATGGCCGTCGTCAGGATGACGGTCTTGATGCGGTGAAAGGCTAGATACCTCCAGGCAAGGTAAAGGATCTGCCTCATGTTGTCACCTCGCCATGAAACGTCTTGAAATCCACCACATGCTCGAAGCGGTCTAGGATCTCGTGGTCGTGCGTAACGGTGAGGAGTGTCGTCCCGCTCTCGTGCGCGTAGTCAAAGAGAATATCCAGAACGCGCTCTCGGTTGACGGGATCCAGATTGCCGGTGGGTTCGTCGGCCATAAGGAGCACGGGATCGGTCAGTAAGGCGCGGCAAACCCCGACCCGCTGCCTCTCCCCTTGAGAGAGTTTTCGTGGGTAGCGCCCCAGCTTGTCTCCGATACCGACTTGTTCGGCAACTCGCTCCGCTTTCTTCCGTGTCGAGCCGTTGAGCTGGAGTGATGGGTTGATTCGGTAGGGCAACAGGATGTTGTCCAGAACACTCAGATACTCGAGAAGCTCGAACTCCTGAAAGACGAGCCCGACCTTCTTGATGCGGAAGCTCCGGCGGTCTTCGTCAGAGAGCTTGCCGACGACGACACCGTTGGTTTCGACGCGTCCCGCCTGGGGAAGCACTATCCCCGCAATCAAGTGGAGGAGGCAGGTTCACCCTTTGCACGAGGCGTTCATTCTTGATGCGGACCAGCCCCACGCGTGTACTTGCACCTTCACTATTCGAGGACTCCCCAGAAATCTCTCCGAGTCATTAGATATTCATTAGATAGTTCCCATCCGGAAACCCCTGTTTTTCAAGGGCTTGGTAAGTTCGTGGAACGTAGCATAGAGGCAACCGGTGTCGCTTTTGGAGTTCATTCTACCAAAGGGGCTTAGGGTTCTGTGAAAGAGTGCTGAGTGCAGAGACCTCAGCTTCGGATGAGCTCTGAGTGGATGCTGGTGGGGCGCGGGGCTCTACAACTGGAGTCGAGCCAGCACGACCAGATTGTAGCTCACGACGGAAAGATGCACGTAGCGCTGAAAGTGGGTCCAACCTTTCCAGAGACAGCGACTCAAACCAAAGACGCGTTTGGCCGTGGAGATGCAGCCTTCAATACCGGCCCGAAAGCGTCGCAGTTGCTTGTACACCCAGCTGGAGCGGACCATGTTCTCGATGGTCAATCCGCACTTCTTCGCAAAAGCCACATCCTGCACGCCTTCCTCTTTCGCCCATTTCAGGTTGTTGAGAGAAGCAAAGCCTCCATCGAAACTCGCTTGGCGAGGATAACGACCGTACAATTGGCACTGACGCCGCAAAAGAGGCTCGACCTGTTGACTGTCGGCGGGATTCCCTTGCACCAGAAGCGCATCCAGGATCAGGGAAGATTTTCCGATCGTCACATAAAGTTTATGACCAAAGATACTCTCCCGCGCCCCTTTTTCAATAATGTCGGTGTGTTCTTCAAAGAGCGAGACCACTTTTTCCCACGCCGGTACCTTTTCACCCCCAAGCACCCGCCGTTGTGTCTGATCCATCACTCGTTCCAGCAGATCCAGGTAGTGAGCCAGTGCTTGGCTGATGGGATCGCTCCAAGCTTCGGCCGACTGGATCGCCTCTCGGGCGTAGCTGCGCGTCTTGCCAGCTACCTGGAGCAGATCCTGATAATGTTTTTTGCGTCTTTCGCCCCGGCTGTTTCGGATGTTCAGCCAGCGCCTTTTGGCCCGCCTCGAGTGATCGACAAAAGCGACCGACTGGCGCTGGCTCAGACATCTCATAAGGCGGGTGAGGACCCGGATCGCATCGTACAGCAACTGACTATCTGTAGGATAACGGATGTCACTTTCCACACTGGTTGCATCCACTCGGATCTTGCGCCCCTTTTCCAAACCTTCCTGATCGGCCCAACTCACCAACACCCGGTTGATCTTCTGCCAGGTGGAGTCTTCCATCTTGGAGATGTTCTCCTGAAGGACGCTCTTGGAGGGAGTGTACCCGTAGGGAAGGCGACAAAAGGTGCGGAAACTTTGCGAGTCGCTCAGATGAAAGGCAAGCTTTTCATAAGAAAACTGGTGCATCTGTTTGATCAGAGCACAGCGCAGCACCTGATCGGCTGTCAGACCTCCCGCACCGTTCCGGGCGCTGGCTTTGTCACACACATCCTGTAAAACTAGATCCGAGATCGAGGGATTCTCGTCCAGGATCTCGGAAATCACTCTCAGCTCTTTGGCGAGTTGATGATCGGGCCAAAGGGGAGAAAGGGGGAGTTGATTTTCACGGTTCTTTCGCATTTTTCAAGCACTCGGTTTTGCTTAAGTCTTTTGCTATGTACTGCTTACAACAATTACAATAGCAAACGACTATGACAAAACCGAGGCTTGGAGATGCCCCTCTTCCTCTTTATTTCCAATGCTGTACAAGTCCACGGATGGGAACTAGATAAAGGGTGTTTTTGGCCTATTTGAGCAGACCGAAACTTGTGTAAGTAATTGAAAACAAATGGAGCGCCCGACCAGATTCGAACTGGTGACCTTTGGTTTCGTAGACCAACGCTCTATCCAGCTGAGCTACGGGCGCATAGGCTTTCAGTAGATTATCAGAATCTGTTTGAACGGTCGATTTGGAATTTTCATCCATACGCTCCATACACCTTTGTACCGGAGTAGGGTTTCCGAGGAGTGGTTCGTAGTATGATTTCTGCATGATGCGAGCCGAGGATATGCCAAGAGGCATCGTCCTCTTACTTCTCATGGCGACCACTGCCGCCTGTACCACCCTCAAGCAGTGGGACTACGAGGGCTTTAACCGAGACGATTGGCAGCGGCCCGAGCAAGTAATCCGCTCTCTGCGGATTGGGACACAAGACCAGGTGGCCGATCTGGGCTCGGGAAGCGGCTATTTCGCCTTTCGCCTGGGTGAAGCGGTTTCTCCCGCCGGCAAGGTCTATGCGGTAGACATCGATGAAAAGATGAATCAGCTGGTGGCGAGCCGAGCGGAGAAAGAGGGGGCTGAGAATGTGGAGGTGATTCTGGCAAGGTATGACGACCCTCTGCTGCCCGAATCCGGGGTCGACTTGATTTTCACATGCAATACGTATCACCACATCGAAGAGCGTGCCAGCTATTTTGCCAAAGCGCGGCAATATCTGCATCCGGAGGGGCGCATCGCCATCATTGACTACAATGGAGCAGGCTGGCTGGAAAGGCTGCTGGGTCACTGGGTCGAGCGCGAGAAAATCGAAGAGGAAATGAAGGAAGCGGGTTATCAGCTGGACCAGGAGTTTCATTTCCTGAAGAAGCAGCACTTTCTCGTCTTCTCTGTACAAGGCCAAGAGGTTCCCTGATGGGAATTTCTTTTCGCGGCGCTGAGGGCGCTCCTACTTTGTTGAATGAGGTAGGAGCCGTCTCAGTACGGCGGATGTCTTCTTGCCGGTCCTTCACAGTGGGAAGATGAAACGGCAAACGGCCCGTTTGAAAATCCATCAGACCCGGCACTTGTTCCTGCTGACGATCTTGATTTTGTGGTGTCTGCCGGCCTTTTCTCAGCACCGCTATCCCGGGAAAAACTGGCAGCAAGCGCGCTCGCCGGAGGAGCTTGGGTGGTCTTCGGAGAAACTGAAAAGAGCAAGGAAGTATTCAGAGGCGATCGGATCCGCCGCGGTAATGGTGATCGTCAATGGCTTGATTCTCGACCAGTGGGGGCAAACGACGCGACGCTTTCGCTGTCATTCCATCCGAAAGAGTTTGCTCAGCGCCCTTTACGGCATTCACGTCCAGGAAGGAAACATTCACCTGTCCAGGACCTTGCATGAGCTTGAAATCGAAGACGTTGAGCCTTCGCTGACTCCGATTGAAAAACAGGCGACCGTCTCCGATCTCCTGAAAGCTCGTTCCGGCGTCTATCATCCCGCTCTTTATGAGAGCCCTTCCATGGCGGCCCTGCGGCCCCGCAGGGGAAGCCATCTTCCGGGTACCTTCTGGTATTACAACAATTGGGACTTCAATGCGCTGGGGACCATCTTTGAACAGGAAACCAGAACCAGAATTTTTGAAGAGTTCAAAAAGCGAGTTGCGGAGCCATTACAGATGCAAGACTTTCGAGTGAAGGATGGAACCTATTTTCGAGGTCCGAAGTCGATCCATCCAGCCTACCCCTTTCGTATGAGCGCAAGAGATATGGCACGTTTTGGCCTGCTGTTTCTGCGCGGTGGCAAGTGGAGCGAGAGGCAGATCATCCCACCAGAATGGGTCGGGGAGAGTACTCGATCCTACTCGGACGTCGGCCAGGCCGGCGGCTACGGATATATGTGGTGGGTTGCAATGAAGGGGAAACACTTTCCCTTCCTGCATCTGAAGGACGGAGCCTTTTCTGCAAGGGGTTCAGGAGGCCACTTTCTCCTGGTTGTGCCGGATGGCGACCTGGTGATCGTGCATCGCGTCGACACGGATGGTCGGAACGGAAGGCGATTGACGGAGCGTGAGCTGGGGATACTGCTTAGACGCATCTTCGAGAGCCGGGAAGAAGGGTAACCACTGCCACTCCCACTTCTATCTCGGTGGTAGTGGAAGCTGATGACACATCTACTCAAGGAATACCGATCGGTCATTTCTCGTCCCGGGAAGGGATGGAACCTTTTTGAGATCTCGCTCCATCTGTGCCGAATCATTGAGCCGGAGTTGGAGTTGCAGCCCTATCAGGTTCACATAAATGAGATCTCCGGGAAGGTCGCGACCCGGTTGGCTCATTCCACCCATCCATATGACGTTCTGAACACGCTGAACCAGGCACTTTTTGAGGAGCTCGGCTTTCGTGGAAACCAGGAGGATTACTACAATCCGAACAACAGTTACATGACCTGTGTTCTGGACGAGCAGAAGGGAATTCCCATCACACTGTCCATTCTATACCAAGAGATTGCCGCAAGACTGGGAATCCAGCTGCTTTGTGTGGATATGCCGGGGCATTTTCTTCTCAAGTACGAAATGCCCTTCCAGGAACTTTTTATCGATGTCTTCCACCGGGGCGAGATGTTACTGGAGGAGGGCTGCCGGGAGCGCCTGGAGCAGGTATATCGTCGCGAACTTTCCTTTCACAGAAACTTTCTCCGAGTTACTGGAAAAAAGCCAGTTGTCGTCAGAATGCTTCTGAATCTGAAGCAGATCTATCGCAGCTCGGGAAATCGAGAGTTGCTTCTGGAGGTTGTGGAGCGGAGGATACCTCTCCTCGAGGATCCCCTACCGGAGATCCTGGAACGGGGGTGGATTTGGTTCGATCTGGGCCGGTACCAGGAGGCTCTGGGAGACCTGGAGTACTTCGTGAAGAATACCCGGGACACGCGCGTCAAACAGCTGGTCGAGGAGAAGCTGGAAAAGGTGCGCTCGCTCGCCGGGGGAAGTGGGCCAGGATGATCAATTTTTCTGACCCAAGACAGTGAAAGTGGAAGTGGTCCAACGGGAGGCCTTCGTGGCGAACCCACCCCGCCGCTTCGCGGCACCCCTCCGGAGGAGGGGACTACCTTCCGATGCAACGCAGTCAGGACGGATGATTTCTTCACTTCGCTCAGGTGAAGGCGACGCCGATGCAGTAGAGGGGTGATGAGAAATGCAGGCTAGGAGCCTGTCCGAGTAATCCGAATATCGACGGGGTGATTGTCTACGATAGTAGGCGATATGGGCAAGAAATTTCGAGAATGGAACGTAGAGCAGAGGTGGCTTTTACCGGCGTCGATTTTGGATTTCGTGGCGGAAGGACACCTGGCGCATTTCGTCCGGGATACGGTGAGAGGATCGCTGGATTTAAGTGAGATCCTGGGGGAATACGAAGAAGAGCGAGGCTACCCGCCTTATCATCCGGTGATGATGACAGCGTTGTTGCTGTATGGGTACTGCCGGGGAGTGTATTCGTCGCGCAGGCTGGCGAAAGGTTGCGAAGAGCGAGTGGACTTCATGGCAGTAACGGGGATGCAGAAGCCGGACTTTCGAACCATAAGTGATTTTCGCAAGCGGCACCTGAAGGCGTTATCGGCACTTTTCGGACAAGTGCTGGGATTGTGTCAGAAGGCGGGTTTGGTGAAGCTGGGGCATGTGGCCTTGGATGGGACGAAAGTGCGAGCCAATGCCAGTAAGCACAAGGCGATGAGCTATCGGCGGATGAAAGCAGCGGAGATCGATTATCAAGCGGTGGTGGAGGAGTGGTTTCGAGAGGCAGAGGCGGTTGATGCAGCTGAGGATGAGGAGTATGGAGCGGATCGACGAAGGGATGAATTGCCGGAGTGGGTCAAGGATAAAAAGAAGCGGTTGGAGAAGATCCGAGAAGCGAAGGCAGCGTTAGAAGCAGAAGCTCGAGAGAAGGCAGTGGCTGAGGAGAAGAAAGAATGCAAACCCAAGTATCGAGGAGGTCGTAAAAGGAGGTATCCAAGAGGAGTGCCGAGAGCGCAGGCGCAGCAGAATTTTACCGACCCGGAGAGTCGGATTATGAAGACATCGGAAGGTTTTCAGCAGTGCTATAACGCACAAGCTGCTGTGGATGCCGACAGCCAGGTGATCGTGGCCCAAGGGCTGACGAATGCGGCCACGGATCGTCACCAACTCATCCCTCTGGTGGATGAAATACGACGCCAAACGGGCCGAGATCCCATGGAGATCTCAGCCGACACCGATTACTACTGGGAAGAGCCTTTGGCAGAGTTGCAAAGGCGAAAGATTCGAGGATATGTTGCCACGGGCAAGGTCAAACACAGTGAAACGGCTCTCCAGCCGCGCATGAAGATCCGGAAGAACGCTGCCTTAGAACAGATGCATCAAAGATTGAAGCGAGCCGGGCGTCGCAGTCGCTACCGGTTACGCAAGCAGACGGTCGAGCCGGTCTTTGGCCAAATCAAATCCGCCCGGGGTTTCCGCCAATTTCTGCTGCGCAGCCTGGAAAAGGTGCAAACCGAGTGGAGTATGCTCTGCACCGCTCACAATCTCTTGAAGTTGGCAACGGCAAACCGCTAAGAGTTGCCCGGGGTGAGTTCAGGCTCAGACACAAGGAGTCGGAAGTAGGAGCGTTAATCGCTAATAACCCGAAAACCGTTACTCGGACAGGCTCCTAGCGGGGCCACCAGCGGCGCTGGATCATTCAGGAAAAAACTTTCCGGCATGTCGGAACTCTCCTACAATCAATTTTGGATGCAGGACCGGCAGCTACGACCCCATTAGACATTGGTGCGGCAATGCTCCAAGGCTAGCTTGGTCCCGATCGGCGATCATTCATTAGTGAGGCCCTCAGGGCACTCCTCTAGATCAGACTCTACATAACGGCCACCTCGGGCCGGCTTCCTGCACCAGGAACGACCCTCCAGCCCTGTCGCAAAGTGGGTCTGTTGAAATCTCCTAGCGCAAGTTTACGGAGATTTTAAACGATAAGTCTCCTAACTTACAGGATCTGGGTTCTTTAGGCTCATTCGAGCAGGGTATTACCCATCTGGCGGGCCAGCTTTAAAACGCCCAGGGCTTCGGCCAGCTGCTGCTGCAGATCGTCCCGCTCCGAGAGCACCCGTTCGGCAGCCCCGTTGGTATAAATCACCAGGGTCTCCTGAATCTTCTCGAGACGCTCGAGGCAGCAAGCGGCAGCCATAGCCATCCCCGCCTCCCGCAACTTGAGCTGCACAATGCAAAGAAGCAGCAAAGCAAAATGACAGTACAGCGCATGCACGCGGATCTTACTGTCGGTCCAGTGGAGCATGGGCCACCAAGGGCCTTGCCGTCCCTTACTGAGTCGAAACAGCTGCTCGTGCCTCGAAAGCTTTCGATAGGTCCGAACAATGGCTGTGCTCTCCCACTGCTTTTGATCGGTAAACAAAACCGTCTTTCCCAGATAGCGCCGTTGAATCTCCCGCTTCTTTTCTCGCTCCCAATGCCAGTTGAGCTCGATCACTTTGCCGTGCTCGACTCTCCAGTCGACCTTTAAAAACTCTCCCAGATGATCCCGTCCCGTCCATCGCTTGACTTTCTTTTCCACCGAAGACTCGCTATATCCTGCTCCCTGACGCGACTCCCTCCAGCGCTCAATGGCCGAGGCCAGCTCCAGCAGTCGCCCTTCGACTTTGGCTTGCAGTCGATTCATGGCGGCTCGTTGTTTTCGATAAAAGGAAGGAGAAAACATCACCAGCAGCGTGCGCTCCTTCCCCCAAAGCTGGCGATCAGATCGGTACACCTTCAGGTGCTTCGTCCCCGCCAGAGTCAACCTCTGGTAGGCTTGGCGCGGCACTGTTAAAAGATCGGGCACCCAGCGTCCCGGAAGAGCTCCCACGTAGTGAAGTCTGGCTTCCTCGAACCGGGCCGCGTTGTTTTTCGAGCTGTTGCCCCCATCAAAGACCAGCGTCAGCTGCTGAGCTGTTCTGCCCAGGCCCTTCACCCAGGCCTGGATCATTCCCTGCCAGGCCGCCGTGAACTGGCTCACGTCGGGACGGTTGCCCGCATAACATTGGTGATACAAGGGCAGCCCCGTCTTCTCATCTTCAAAGAGGGCCAGGGAAAGCTGGCGTAAATCGTGGCGCTTCTGCTTATTGTGTCCCCGCTGGGCTAGCTCGGTGCGCTCGTTGAAAGTATCGATAAAGGTAAAGTAATTGGTCGTATCATAGAGAAGCGTCTCCTGGCCTAAAGGAAACAGCTCCCCGAGACGCCCCAGCAGATCCTGCTGAATGGCCTCAATATGGGCCTGTTCCACCTGCTCCATATGATCCCAAAAACGCTGGCTCCTCAGCTCGGTTTCCTGGGCCGGGCACAGGCGTGAGAGCACGCTGTGCTGGTACCAGTGCTCATAAAGGGCTCGTTTGCTGCAGGCATAAAGGGCCCGGTTGATGGCGGCAATCGCCAGATACTCGCCCACCGAGAGTTGGGTACGACGTTTGAGGGGGACGGCCGGCACGTGACGATCCACAATTTCGACCAGTTGCAATCTTTGGACCCAGTGCCAGAGCAGAGCCGAGGCCCCAAACTCCTTGTGGTGCACCCGCCGCAAAGGAGAGGCCCCCGGGGTTTTGCCCCGAGTGTAGGCCTGTTTAATCTCCTCGAGCACGCGCTCTTTGGGGCCTAGGTAGACTTGTTCGACAATGCGAGGTTGGCCTTGCACTCGGGCCGATTGCACCCAATAGGTGTAGAAGCGACCTTTCTTTTTCTTATCGATGAGACAAGCCATAGTAGGGTAATACTCAGGCCTCCAAAAAAACTGGGTCCAGCCAGCTAAATCTAATTGGAATCAGCCTGTTAGGAGGTCTCGTTTTGCAAGGAGTAAATCAAGGCTCCGTAAACTTGCGCTAGTAGTTCGTCCACACTCTCCCAAAAGCACCCTTCACAAGGCTCCCCCAGAGCCACTCTCGCCATAATAGAACCCTTTTGGCATCTCTCCCCACGTTTCAGAATCCGGTCATAAATAACTCATAATCAGCAGGTTATAGATGACATTCAGCGCAATCCTAAGGTCTAAGTTTCAGATCAGTTCCTCATTCAGTCGGAAACTTGCTGGCCAGGGAAAGTTTTCTGGTCACCCGGTAGGTCAAGTTTCAGGTCAGGAATACTTCTCGCGCAGGACCTCCCGCCGGGAGACACGCTCCTCACAGGGCAAAGCATCCTCGTTGCCCAGCCAGCGGTCCCATTGACTGTGGTCGGAAGCGTCGATTCCTTCCTTGCGGGCGCACTCATGCAAGAAGTGCTGAAGTTGGTGAAGGAACCTGGTGTCCATCAGGTCGAAATGTTTGAGCAAGCTCTCGTGCAGCACTCGATAGACTAATTTGAGCTCGTCGAGCTCGTGATGTGCAGTAATCGTCCCGTCTTTGAACTCAAAGGCCATGGGTTGGGTATTGTACTGCCATTTTCACTTTCACTTCCACTGTTGTTTTGGGACGGGAAGTGGCAGTGGAAATGGCGGTGCCAGTGGCGGTATATTCAGAGGGAACTGCGGAGGGGATGGAAACCGGTGAAATTCAAGGTCTCTTTGGCCCAGATCAATCCGAAAAGCGGCGATATTCGCGGAAACGCTCGGGAGGTCCTCAAGGGGATCGAGCAAGCCAAACGAGAGGGCTGTGACCTGGTCGTGTTCCCGGAAATGTGTCTGACCGGCTATTGTCTGGACGAGAAACTGCTGACCAATAGGCAGTTTTTGAGAGAAAACCGACGCCTTCTCTTCGAAGAGATTCAACCCGCTTCTCAAGGGATCGCAGCGATTGTCGGCTTTGTGGACTTTGACGAGGAGAGCAGGGGACCGGACGGGCAGTGGGTTCGACACAACGCGGCCGCAGTCATTCAGGACACACGCCTGCTTCAGGTGGTCCACAAGCGTCTTTTGGCTGCCTATCGCTATTTTGAAGACAAGCGCTACTTCACGCCTGGCGAGAGCGTGGAACCGGTGGAGATTCAACTCGGCGAGGCAGCCATTTCCATCGGTGTCTTGATCTGTGAGGATCTCTGGGAGGAAGGGTACCCTCTGAAACCCTGCTCGATTTATAAGGCAAAGGGAGTGGACTATCTGTTTTGTGTTAACGCCAGCCCCTTTGTGGGCAGCAGCCCAGGTCGGAGGGACGGTAAGCGATTTGAGCGGGAAGAGGTGATTCTGCGACAGATCCAGAGCCACGGGGTGCCCATCATCTATGTCAATACGGTGGGGGTGGGAGACAATGGGAAAAACGTGATTCCTTTTGATGGCTTCAGTATGGCTTATGACGGGGACGGAAACCTGGTGAGCCAACTGGAGCAGTTCTCCCAGGATCAGAAGTCGGTCTGCTTTGAGGCGGGTCGGGCAGCGACTGTCGCCATGCGGCCCTTTGACCGAGAAGAGGAAATCTACGGCGCCCTGGTCATGAGTGTTCGTGACTATTACGACAAGCTGGGCATTTTCAAAAGAGTCCTGGAGGCGATTTCCGGCGGTATCGATTCTTCCCTCGGAACGGCGATTGCTGTCGACGCAGTCGGGAAGGGAGCGCTCTCGGTGTATAACCTCCCCTCTAAATACAACTCTCCCAAGACGCAGCAATTGGCTCGACAGCTGGCCGAGAACTTCCAGCTCGACTACCATGTGATTCCCATCCAGAAAATGGTGGATCGAATCAGTAGCGAGTTCGAACGCTATCTCCATCCCATTCAGAGTGGAGTGACTCGGGAGAACCTCCAGTCGCGGGTGCGCGGGCTGATCATGATGGCAGAATCCAATGATCAGCAGGCACTGCTGCTCACCAATGGAAATGAGACGGAGATCGCATTGGGCTATGCTACCCTCTATGGAGACATGGTGGGAGGGCTCTCCGTGATCGGGGATTTGCCAAAGCCAGATGTCTACCGGCTGGCCCGCTACGTCAACCGGAAGTCGGGACAGGCCATGATTCCAGAGGAGACCTTTACCATTACGGCCTCAGCCGAGCTGCGAGAGGATCAGTCGGATCCCTTTGAATATGATGTGGTCGGTCCTCTGGTCAGCGACTTTGTCGAAGAGGGAGTGGGACCTGTGGAACTTACTGAGCGTTTCCGGGAGCGAAAGTTGAACGAGGAGAAGTACGCGGTCCGGGGGGGGCTCTATAACCGATACGATAAAGACGGGTTTCAACAGCTTGCGGAAAAGCTCTATCTCAGTCTGAACCGCTCCGTCTACAAGCGACTGCAGGGCGCGCCCATTATTGTGATTTCGAGCCGCGCCTTTGGTTTTGATTTGCGAGAGACAATTATCAACGGATGGGATGGGTAGATACTGCCACGGCAACTTCCACTTCCACCTCCACTTCATTGATGTGGGGACCTGCAGTGGCAATAGGAGTCAACCCTATGGTGTTGCATCGCGGACTGTTCCGTCAGCGGGCGGGCCAGGTAGTGTTTCAAGATCGATTCCGTACGGTGGAACTCACCGTAGCCTTTAATCCCCCATTCACCATATAGGACACCAAAATTGTTTGCCTTAATCGATGTAAACTACTATAATCAAAGTAGATATAGAGCATAAAGGGAGCAAGAAATGGCTGACCCAAAGGGTGAAGGTTTGAAGGCCGGTTTTGATGGCAGTTTGAGGCTTGAATTTCATGGGGCTAAGGTCACCTCGGATGCTGGGCTTCTCGCCTATCGTGATTTGGACGAAGCGTTGGTGTTATTCGATAGTGTTCCCTCCGTTTTTCTCGATTCGCGGACAGGGCGTAACATCCAGCACGACCTGGCGCCGTTGCTGCGCCAATCGGTATACGAGTCGACTGGCTGGCTATGAAGATGTCAACGATGCCCATCGTCTATCGGTGGATCCGACTATGCGGAGGATCACCGGGAAGAAGATGGACAAGAAGAAGGCCGCCAGCGCCAACACCATGGGTCGATTTGAGACCGAGATGCTGTCCGTCCAGGGGAACCTCAAAGCCCTTTCGGAAGTTAATGGCCGATGGGTAGAAAGAGCGCTGGAGAAAACAACTCATCGACGCATCATTCTGGATATGGACAGCTCAGCCAGTCCTGTCCATGGCGAGCAGGAAGCCTCTGCCTACAACGGCCATTTCCGATGTACTTGCTACCATCCCCTGTTTTGTTTCAACCAGTTCGGAGATTGCGAAGGTGCAATGCTTCGGCCCGGCAATGTTCACAGCGCGGATGGTTGGAAGGAGATGCTGGAACCAATCGTGGCTCGCTACGAGAAGAAAACAGTCCGCAAATACTTTCGTGGGGATGCTGCCTTTGCCAAGCCGGACGTTCATGAATACTTGGAGGAGAAGGGCTTTTTGTATGCCATCCGGCTTCCTGCCAACGAGGTGCTTCAGGCGGAGATTGAACACCTGCTTACCCGGCCTGTGGGCCGTCCGCCCCGAAAGCCTATCGTTTGGTTTGCCGATTTCCAATATCAAGCCGCCAGTTGGGACCGGCCTCGCCGGGTGATTGCCAAGGTCGAGTGGCATCGCGGAGAACTCTTTCCGAGGGTGGGTTTCATCGTCAGTGTGCCGCAGCAAGCGGCGTGAGAGATGGGAGTAGGCCTCCCGCAACCGGCTTGCAGGAGCAGGTTGCAAACCACCGTAAGTGGCTGTGGTTAAAAGCCGCGGTCGTGAGCGTTACGGAAAAGGTGCTCTAGAAGCATCAGGTGTGGATCAGGAAGACGAACACAAGTGAACCACCGTTCAAGTGCCGAAAGGACGAGATGGTGTCGAAACCGGGGAGTTGGTGTTGCCCCGGGACGAATCTGGCGGAAACCTGTCTACTGGTCAGGTGGCACCCGGCATAGAGGTGGCGTGAGCTTGATCTGGGCTCTCATGTTGAACTGCGGGAACCTGGAGCAACGATGCTAAGAGAAAGGCACAAGCAGAGAACCTGCGAGGCCGACAGTATCGAAGCGTTGCCCAGGGGCGGACAAGCTCGTAGTAGCGATGAGGCTGCCGTAATGGCAGCGGAGCGAAGGGGCTTGGTCACTCGGCTACAGACAAGCGGCCAACTGCTAGGCAGGAGGAGCCCTTGAAAGTAGCAAAGCCATTTGAGGTTTCTAAGAAGCTGGCAGGGCAAGCATACTTGGAGGTGAAGTCCAAAGGAGGTGCCGCAGGAGTCGATGGCGAGTCGCTTGAACTCTTCGAGCACAAACCCGTTCGTCTATTCCTCACCATTCTGTCGCCGGCGATACTCATCATTCCGACGCTGTTTGTAATGGCCCCAGCAATTTACGGGATTGTTGTCCCCGGGAGGCCGGGGAGCACGGCTCTTGAAAGCGGCAAAGCGGATGTCCCGATTGTCATGGTCATTTTTGACGAACTGCCGCTGCGATCGCTTCTCGATCGCTCCGGCAACATCGATTCCGACCGGTTTCCCAATTTTGCCGATCTGGCCAACGATGCCTGAGACTGGCTCTTGCAGTGCAGCAGCCCATCGTCGGCGTATCGACAAAATGGAACCCCCGGCAGATCGTCTATTGCAAGGATGTGAATCGCCTGGAAGAGCATTCGCGAATCAGCTTTGATTTCCTTGGTTACACTTTCCGTCCGCGACGGTGTGTGAACAAGAAAGGGCAGGTTCACCCGAACTTTCTTCCTGCGATCAGTATCTCCTCGAAGAAGGAGATCAATCGATGCATGCGTAGCTGGCATGTCCAGCTCAAGAACGAGAAGACGTTGTTGGATCTGTCTCAGATGTTCAATCCGAAACTCCGTGGTTGGCAAGCCTGCTATGGTTGCTTCCACGCGTCGGCACTGCGTCAACTGTGGCGGAACTTCAACCGGTATCTTGTGCAGTGGGTGCGAAGGAAACTCAAAAGATTTTCTGGGCATCGGCAACGGGCGAGGCGTTACCTCGACCAGATTGCCCGTGCCAATCCGCATCTATTTATTCATTGGCGTCTTGGAGTCTTTCCTTGTGGCTTGAGTGATAGGAGCCGGATGAGCTGAGAGGTTCACGTCCGGTTCTTGGAGGGGCTGGGGGTGAGACTCCCCCGGCCTACTCAACCCAATATGAGCGCACAAGCCTCAGGGGTGGTTCACTTCTATAACGGTCGTGGCACAGCCGAGCAGTGGATCAAGGAAGGCAAGTATGCGTTGCACCGGACTCGCCTGTCCTGCCAGCGTTTTGTCCCGAATCAGGTGAGGTTGGCTCTGTTTGTCTTGGCCTACAACCTGGGCAATTTTCTGCGGCGTCTAGTCCTTCCCAGAAAAATCAAACATTGGTCCCTTCGCAGCCTGTTGACCAAACTGGTCAAGATCGGAGCGAAGGTGATCCGCCATAGCCGGATCGTCACGTTTCAGATGGCGGAGGTAGCGATAAGCAAGGATATATGGGCCGGGCTGTTGTCTCGGATTAATCGACTGAGATGGATGACAGTCTAGCGCCACGTGTTTTTGATCGAGTGGGTGGAGAGTTGTCTCCACTTATCAGATTTTGACAAGATTACCTTGATTACCCACGGATCAAAGGCCGTTTTCAGCGGAAAGATGACGAGAGAATGCTTGACGCAAGGTTGGAGGGCTGATAGGTTCTGATCGTTCATCACGAAGAAGCTAGGTGAACTCGGATCTGGGGTTAATATGAGGAATGTCGATTAAAATCTGGTCGGACAGGGCAATCCCCGAAAAATATCTTCCTTTGTTGAATGGTGTGGCCGAAGCGACAGGAACACGCTCTGAAACCCCTGACGACCCTACTGCCAGTCTGCCGGGAGCAGATGGTGCTGTTGTGTCCGCAAGAATAAAATACGATGGGGCATTATTTGACAGGGTCCCCACTCTAAAAGTCATCTCACGTACCGGGATTGGATACGATAACATCGTTGTTTCCGATGCCACGGAGCGCAGCATCGCTGTTTGCAATGCTCCCGATGCGCCTACCATCTCCACAGCCGAACATGCGATCGCTCTGTTTTTTGCGACTACCCGGAAGATGAAACAATGTGAATCCGATATGCTCGATGGGAAAAAGCGGGACTATATTTACGCTTATCAGGGGTGGGAACTCGCAGGTAAGGTACTGGGCCTGGTCGGACTGGGCCGCATAGGAGGTCACGTCGCAAAAATTGCCCGTGGAATCGGGATGGAGATCATCGTTTACGATCCCTTTATTTCTAAGGATCGAGCGGAAACAATAGGAGTCAAGTTGGTCTCAACGCTTGAGGAAGTATTGAAATGCGCGGATGTGGTTTCCTTGCACCTGCCGTTATCCGATGAAACGCACCATACGATTCACTCTGAGAATATAGGGATGATGAAGAAAGGCTCTTACCTCATCAATTGTGCGCGTGGCGGACTATTGGAGGAAAAAGCTTTGCTCGATGCCCTCGACAGCGGTCATTTACAAGGAGCCGGTATTGATGTCTATGAGCAGGAGCCGCCGCCATCCGATCATCCGTACTTAAATCGCCTTGATATTGTCGCCACCCCGCATATTGCGGGTATTACCGATGTGAGCAGAGACAACTTGTGGACGACAGCGATGAATCAAGTGATACAGGTTTGCCAGGGAGAGAAACCTCCACACCTTTTAAACCCGGAAGTTTGGAAGGATGAATCCACAGTATGAAGGCGAAAGGAGTAGAGTTCACGGACGAGATCACGGATGCTGGTTTCGGCCTCATCGTTCATTTTCGGATGCCGGGTGCAGTCGCAGCCGAGCTTTATGAGCCGCGCTACAAGTTGGGGTATCAGTAGCTACGGTCCAATATTAGATCGTCTTGCGTACTTTCTCAGCGTCCTTGAAGAGGATCTCGCGAAGCGTGTTGGTCGCCTTCTCGTGAAACTGAACCGCCGCGGTATCGAGGTCTCTGGCTGGACGCGGGGTGAGGTGAAAGTGACCGAACCGATCCTCGCCGCGGACCAGCGCCGCGCTGTCCCATTCGCCGAGAATCTGCTTGGTGCTGGTGGGCATGTAATGCAGCGAGAGGCCGATACGACGATCGGTGGACCGGTTGAGACCCGATGCGTGCGCCAGGCGCACATTGTGCAGCGAAATTTGACCCGGTTTGAGCGGCATGGCCACAGCCTCTGCCTCATCCACCTCGACTGCAATTTCCTGTCCCCGGGTCAAGAGATTATCCGACTTATACTCATCCTTGTGGGGGAGCAGATCCCCCTTGTGACTGCGCGGCAGCACCCGCATACACCCACTTTCGAGCGTTGCCGGTGAAAGCGCCAACCATACACTGACCAGGTCGCTGGTATCGAGGCCCCAATAACGCAGGTCCTGATGCCAGGAGACGAAACTCTCGCTTCCCGCCTCCTTGATCCAGAAGAGCGTGTTCCAGCACAGGATATCGGGTCCGATCAGATCCTCGACCGCATCCAGCATCTTTGAATGACGCATCAGATCGTCAACCCATTTGAAGAGCAAATGAGACTTGCTCCTCTGTGCGCCTCCAATCGGTTTGCCCTGGGTGCCTTCGAAATTCTCGAGCAGCGTCCGTTTGGCCGCTGCCTGCTCGTCGTCCAGTATCTGGACCGGGAAATAGTATCCATCCCGATGGTATTGCGTGACGGCCGTTTCATTCAAAAGCTGCGGCATTGAGATCTCTCTGGAATGGCTGACCGCTGCTGAGCGCCCCGGCGGTAGTATACCACTCCTCGCATCGAAGCGAGCGCCGCTGGAGGAATCGCTACTGGAGCAATCATATAGTGGTCAGAAGGATCATTTTTGACTCGACTTTTCGCTTCGATCTTGTCAAACTAGGGTCAGAGTTGTTCAGGTCAGACATGGACAAACGTCTTGCCTCATTCCTCCTAACGTTACTGGCGGGGACAGTCACCCTCTCGGGAGAGAGCTTTTGGAAGGAGAAGAAGTTCACTGAATGGACTCAAAAGGAAGTCATCCGCATGATGACCAAGTCTCCCTGGGCGCGTGCGATCATCATCCCACTCCCGGGAGGCAGTCCTGCTGGGGACTTGGGGCTGGGCGGCGACTATTTTGGAACGGTTCAAGACCCCTTTCCCGAGGGCAAAAGGCGGAGAGGAATCCCCGGAGTGCCCGACCTATCGAGGCTGGCCCGTCGGCCACAGGTTATGGCGCCCGAAGACGGGAGCACCTCCATCATCACTCCAGATCAGAACCGCCGTTCAGACCAGGGGCGGTTCCTTCTGAAGCTGACCGTACGATGGTATGCCTTGCCCCTTCGGCACGCGAGGACCAGGTGGGCAGAACTTTGGCCTCCGGAAGAGAAAGAGCGGGAAAATCGTAGAAGGATATCTGCCTACATCATTGGCATATCCGGCATCCCCCCCCAATGGTTCAGCGATGATGTCGAGTATTTGAGGGTAGTTTTTGAAAAAATGATATCGGAGTCTTTTCTCAAGATCGGAGATCAGGAGCCAATTGCCGCCGGCGGTCTCTGGATCCCGCCGAAAAGGAACGTCATCAATCTCCGCTTGGGTCCGTGGCACTCCGGAGCAGAGTTTTACCTGCTCTTTCCACGCGGCGAGCGGGGCAACCATGTCATCACGCTCGAGGACAAGAAAGTGGAATTTGTGACCAAGATCGGCTCGCTGGAAGTCAAGCGCAAGTTCAAGCTGAAGAACATGTTGTACAACGGGGAACTGGAACTCTAGCGCGCCTTACTGTTTTCAGTACTTCCAACCCAAATCCACAGAGACCCTACCCATCCACAAGAATCGCTAGGCACATCCACAGGTAAGCCCGCCGTCCACGACGAGCTGGGCGCCCGTCACGTATTTGGCTTCTTCAGAGGCGAGAAACAGAGCCGCATAGGCCACATCCCAGGCATCTCCCATCTTCCCCGTCGGACACTGCTGGTTTCGGGTTTCGATCATCTTCTCGACGTCCCCGGGCGCATACGCCTCGGTAAGTGATTGAACAACCATCGGCGTGTTCATAAGGCCAGGCAGGATGGCGTTGGCCCGTATGTTCTTTTTCGCGTACTCCATAGCGATGCTCTGGGTGAGCTGGTTTACGGCCCCTTTGGTGGCACTGTAAGAAACGTAGGACACCCCCAGCCAGCGGATTGAGGTGATGGAAGAGATATTGACGATGACCCCACCCCCCTGGCGTTCCATTTGGGGCAGGACGTTCTTACAGGTCAAAAACATGCTCTTGAGATTGATGGCATTCACTCGATCCCAGCTTTCTTCACTTGCTTCGACGCAGCCGCCCACTTCGAGAATGCCCACGTTGTTGTGAAGAATGTCGATGCGGCCATAGGTCTCAAGACAACCTTTGACCATGGCCTCGACCTCATCCGCCTTGGAAACATCTGTCCTGTGGGCAGAGCATTCACCATTTTCCTGGTCGATGATCGCCTCGGTCTCCTGAGCGGCGCTGAGGTTGATATCGACAGCGAAGAGTTTGGCCCCTTCGCGCGCAAAGAGTACGGCTGTTGCTTTGCCGTTACTCCACCCTGGTCCAATCGACCCCGCACCGGTTACGATGGCAACCTTGTCTTTCAAGCGCTCTGCCATGGGTTCCTCCCTTTGTCGAAAAGGATGATATTCCTTGTTATTGGTGGGTAGGCTACACCAGTTTTTCGGGGACAGGAAGTGGAAGTTTCCCGCGAAAGATGAATCAGCGTATTCTTGGACCAGGCCCACAAGTGGTGCAGAGTTGCACGACTCTACGCGCCGCTGGAGAGGCTGCGATTTGCTTTAGGAACTTGCCTCATAAGAGGTACATTGAAAGGTCAAAGAGGAGGCAGTGCCATGAACTCACAGCGACGTCGATTTTCTACCACAGTGAGGCCGAGGGGCAAGCTGGCGGCCAAGCTAGCAAGGCAAATTTTGGGCGCACTCCTGGTGGTCCCCATAGTGGTGATCCACACAGCACCCGCACTGTGTCAGGACTTTTATGACGATCCGCATGAGGTGACGGTGGAACGCGACGGCAGGGTTCAGGCTCGCCTGCCGGCTGAGCGGATTCCCCTGGAGTATCCGGAGCTGGCAGCGCGAGGAGAAGCCTATGCAGGAATGAGCAGTGACGCCACAATCTGGGCAGTGATCAGTTACAACACCGGCTCAGAGGGCACCTTTACGATAGGCGCTGAACGCATCTTCTGGTCTCGCGATAAGGGCCTCTCCTGGGATTCCAGGCGTATTGATGCGGAGGGGGAGGAGCAAACACTGGCTTTTGCGGTTCTCTCCGACGATACGCTGCTACTGCTGCGCGGTCGCGCGGGGGGCAAGAAGAAGCGGACACAGGTCAGCATCTTTCATTCTCGAGACCGGGCTGAAAGCTGGCAGCTGGTTTCCACGATTCCAGCAGCACCCTACACAAATATTAGTGAAGGGGCTCTGAGCGCGACGCAATTGGCCAACGGTAATGTGCTGTTTCCGGTAGGCCGGTGGTCTGGCCTGGAACTCGACTATCATCATCTGATCTTTATTTCCAGCGACGGCGGAAAGACGTGGATCGATGGGCCGCGGACGTTTGACGGGGTCTATGAGACCCACCTTCTGGAACTGGAGCCGGGAAGGCTGTTGGGCGCTTTTCGCTTCAGCGGTCCCTACCGAGAATGGCACAAACTGAAGGCGCAGGTGTGGGGGGCTGCCGAAATGCCCGACGGGATTGGGCGCATTTTTAAGCACGTGTTTGTGGCAGATTCAGAGGATGGAGGATTGACGTGGAACCACTTGCGTCCCCTACTCGACAAAAGGGCTGAGGCTGCCCCAAACTCAGTTGAAAGTGAAGGGCGGTTCAGGTTGAGCACGATCTTAAGCCACCTTTCGTTTGGCGTCCATAGAAACCTCGTCTCTGAGTTTGGCTTTCAGCATCCAGAGGTCCTGGTAGCCCTTGGATGCGCCGGAAGTTCTTCTCCGTCTCCAGGAAGGCTGAGGCGACCCAGCGCAGCACCATCTGGCTATCTTTCCAGCGGCTCACTCGACGGGTCCGCATCCTCACGCCAGAGTGAGGGCTTTCAATCAGGTTGGTGCTGGCCAGACACAAGCGCAGGGAGGAAGACAACTCGAGTCGATTGATGGTGAAGGTCTCTTCCAGACCTTCTCGCAGGCTAGCTGCCGCATCGGGATGCAGCCCTTCGAGCCACTCCGCCTGCTTTCTGAGCCGAACCCTCCCTTCTTCCCAGGGCAGCCGATAAGCAGCCTGCATCACTGACTTGACTTGCTCGGCCAGATCGTCCGGCAATCGATCGCACACGTTGCGAATCTTATGACGACGACATCTCTGCACCGGACTGCCCTTGCCAAAGACCTTGTCAATGGCACATCGCAGGGCCCTGGAGCCGTCAATCACAAACAGATAGCGTCGCCCGGAATCCAGGCCTCGCTCCACCAGGTCTTCCAGCAAGGAGGTAGCGGTGGCGGCGTTTTCACTGGCCCCTTCCCGCAGCCCCAGCACGTGCTTTTGGCCCTCCGAGTCCACGCCGGCGGCACAGATCACGTGGTGCTCGCCAAAGACCAGGCCGTCGATGTAGATGATCAGAAACTCAACGTCATCAAAGTGTCGCTCGGCCAGCTGCTCCAGCTGCTGGCCGCTCTGCTCAATGAACTGACGGCTCACGGACGATTTGCTGACTCCCACCGTGTCGGCCATCTGGGGGATCACGCGGCTGTAGTGGCGCGTGGAAACGTTGCACGTCAAGATCTCCAGCATGCGGCTGCCCAGCTCCCCGTTACGGTTGATCGCCTCATAGGCGGGGATCTCCACCTCCCCGCCTCGACCTTGGCCTTTCTTGCGCAGCCGTGGCTTTCGAACCCGCACTTGCCGCTCCGAAAGTCTGACTCGCCCTGGCTGAGTGCCGTACCAAACGATCTGCTTGCCTGGGCGCCCTTGTTGCTTTTCGCCGGCGACACTTCGGGCAGAAAGCTGCAAGACCGCTTCCATGCTCGCTCGCCCCAGGATGTCGATCAACTCGTCAATGGCCATCCGGGAGGCTTCGATCAGCTCCACCATCGGGAGCAACAGTTGCCCGTTCTGGGCCAGATAATCAGCCAGCCCCTGACTGTTCTTCCGGGTGACAATTCGATATGATTTCTTCATGGCGGTTCCTCCTTAAAAGGTTGTTGACCAACCCGATTCTAACGAGTCGGTCGGACGAACCGCCTCTCAACTTTCAACTAAACCCGGGACAGTCTCAAAGGGCTCGTCCATTGTTGGTTTTTGGAGAGGCTCACGGCCAGTTAGTCAAACTTTCGGACAAGACCGTTGTGTTGGTGACTGATCACCGTTACCCCTACCACCGTGCGGAGACCGTCGCTTTTGCAAGTTTCGATGGAGGCAGGACCTGGTCGCCGGACAAGTACCACCTGAGCAAGGGGTTGGGGTATCCTTCCAGCGTGGCACTCGACGACGGGACAATTGTCACCGTAGTCGGCAACACTCAGATGGAACCTAAGAGAAAGGATTTGCCTCTGCGAAAGACACTGGAAGACTCCAAACCGATTCGAACCTGGAGCGCCCAGGTCGTTCGCTGGAGACTCACGTCGGCGCCCTAGCCTGTTAGGTTCGAACATTTTGCATTGCAGAGTGCCACACCGTTGTAAAATCGAGTGTCTTGGTGGCTTTGCGGTAGGGAGAACTCTATCACCAGCAAAGACACAGAGGCACACAGACACGAAAGCCGGGAGCGTTTGATGAAGGCCATTACGGTCAGCAATTTGAAAGGTGGAACGGGCAAGACCACGATCACCGTAAGCTTGGGAGCAGCCCTGGCAGCTGCGGGTCATCGGGTCCTGCTGATTGACACCGATCCTCAGGGTCACGTCGCGATGTCTTTTCAGATGAATCAGTCCATGGGGCTATGGGATCTTATGGTTGCAGGACGCGGTCCCGAGGAGGTGATTCATCGGGTGACGGATCGAATTCACGTCATTCCCTCCGACAAGCGCACAGCAGCAGTCGCACAACAGCTGGCCTCCCTGCGGGGCCGCGCCGGTGTGCTGGCTCAGCGCCTGCAGGGAGTCGTCGACTATGACTTTGTCCTCGTGGACACGCCTCCTGCACTGTCCGTGCTCCTGCAGAATGCATTGGTCTACACCCGAGGCCTCCTCATTCCGGTTTCGATGAGTTACCTCGCCTTACGGGGGGCCACCCAGACGCTGGAGCTGGCTCGAATGATGTTGGATGACGTCGGTTTACAGTACGCGATCCTGGGCGTTGCGCCTACCTTCGTAGATCGAAACGAGAGCAAGTCGAATGAGCTGCTTCACCATCTTGAGTCCACTTTTCGGCAGAATGGCATCCGGGTGTTCAGCCCAATCGGGGATGATGCAGAACTCACGAGGGCCACACTCAAACATAAGACCATTCTGGATCATGCACCTATGAGCCCTGCTGCTCAGGACTTTGCCCGGCTGGCCAGGGAACTGACTGGATCCTGAGCAGAAACCTTTTGTGCCTCCTTGTGTCCCTTTGTGTTCTTTGTGCCTTTGTGGTGGGAAACTCTTAACCACCAAGACACAAAGACACCAAGGGAGTACTTAGCCTCGGCGAATGCGAAAGTCAGACCTCTCCTCTTCCTTGGGGCCAACACCCTTTTTCAGCTGCGCGGACTTGATCGCCAGGCGCAGGTTATTGGCGCTGTCGGCATTGACCAGGGCCTGATCCAGGCTGATTCTGCCAGCCATGTGGAGATCGAAAAGGGCTTTATCGAAGGTTTGGCAGCCCTCCTGCTCGCCCTGCTGCATTGCTTCCTTGATCAAATCCACGTCTCCCTTCCTGATCAGATCCTTAATTCGGGGGGTGTCCAGCAGAATCTCCAGGGCTGCGGTCCTTTTGCCTTCAGTGGTTTGAATCAGGCGCTGAGAAACAATAGAACGTAAGTTCAGCGAGAGGAGAAGGTAAATCTGAGGATGGCGTTCTTCTTGAAAAAAGTTGAGGATGCGTTCAATGGCCTGGTTGGCGTTGTTGGAATGGAGGGTTCCCAGACAGAGGTGTCCCGTTTCAGCAAAAGTAATGGCTGCTTCCATGGTCTCGCGATCCCGGATTTCGCCAATTAGGATCACATCGGGAGCCTGCCTCAAGGCATTTTTCAGGGCAATCTGGAAGGATTCCGTATCGTAGCCGACTTCGCGCTGGGTTACCACACACCTCTTGTGGGGATGGACGAATTCTATCGGGTCTTCGATGCTGATGATGTGACCGGGGGAATTCGAGTTGCGATGGTCGATCATCGCTGCCAGTGAGGTAGACTTGCCGGATCCGGTCGCACCCACTACCAGAACCAGACCTCGCTTCTTCATGACGATATCCTGCAAGATAGGAGGGAGACCGAGCTGACCGACGGTCAGGATTTCGACCTTGATCTGCCGAATGACCATCCCCGGATTGCCTCGCTGCTGGAAAATGCTCACGCGAAATCGGCCCAGGTCTTCGTAGTAAAGCGCCAGGTTCATCTCTTTTCTTTCCGCGAACTCCCTCTTCTGCTTCTCGTCCATGACTGACTGGGTGAGTTGCTCTACAAGCTTAGGGGTCAACTTTTCGTCTCCAAACGACTGAGTGATTCCTTCGATCCGGTAGGTGGGGCATAGGTCGACGCTGAGGTAAATATCTGATGCCTCTTTTTCGACCATTACCTTTAGCGGTGATGTCCCGTATGAAGACTACAGTGAGATTCCATTTACAAGACTAGTCTCGGAGAAGTTCAACACCCAAAGGCACGAGCTTACATTTGCTCCCTCACTAGCCAGGACTCTTCCCAAGGTAGTCTGGCACCTGGACGAGCCCTCCGACTCCCTCGCTGTCGTCATGTACTATCTGTCTGAGTTGACGAGTCACGAAGTAAAAGTCGTGTTGGGTGGTGATGGTGTTAGCGATCACGAGGATCTGAACTTTTCTGAACACACGCCGGGTGGCGAACCTCGATCAACGGGTTTTTCCATGGGGTGCCCCTCCTTGGGCTTGTGATGGGCGCGTGGTTTGCGTTCGAGATACTGAGCGTAACCGTGGGGGAGCGGATACTGAAGCAACTCTTCGACAATGGGGAGGAAGTAGTAAAGGGAGCGAATGGGAGAAAGTCGAGGAAGCGCTGGGTCTCGGAAAAGACGGCGGCTGGTCGCCACCAGGAAGGCATCCTGGACGGTGGCCAGAGGGATAGCGCGGTCATAGAAGTGAGCGGCGAGTCGCCGATCCGGCGGGCGTGCTCGAGTGGGCGTATGGGGAAGTTCGAGATAATCCGCCAAGAGGGTCTGGATATGAGCGCGACGCTGGACGGGAGTGCTCATCTTGTTTTCTTGCGACGGGCGGCCGCTTCCTGCTCGCTTTCCCGCACGCGGTAGCTTTGCCCCTCCATCACAGTGACGTCAGCATGGTGGGTGAGACGGTCCAGAAGCGCAATCAAGCAGCCGGATTGGGGAAAGACGCTATTCCACTCCTTAAAGGCTTTGTTGGAGGTCAGCACGAGCGACCGGCACTCATAGCGCCGGTTGACGATTTCATGGAGCAGGTCGGCGGCCTCACTGTCGTAGGTGAGACAGCCGACTTCATCGAGGTAGAGCACCTGCGGGCGCGCGTATTTTTTCAGCTTGCGGCGCTGCAGTTCCGGCGCCTCCGATTGCAGGTCGTCGAGAATCTCCGAGGCGGTTCGAAAGAGCACAGAGTAGCCGGCCAGGACGGACTGGTAAGCCAGATTCTTGATGATCATGGTTTTTCCCAGGCCGTTGGTACCCAGTAAGATGAGGTTGCGGCCTTCCTGGATAAAGTCCAGGGTAAAGGCGCGCTCAATGACTTCCCGGTCGATCCGGGTCGGCCAGTTCCAGTCAAAGTCATCCATCGGCTTGAAGCGGCCGATCTTGGCCAGGCGCAGACGCCGCTTGAGACTGCGTTGGGCTCGCTCCTCATGCTCCCGACGAGCCAGTTCCTCCAAGATCTGACGGGGGGACCAGCGCCCCTTGGTGGCGCGGGCCAGAAAATCCTCCAGCTCACCGGCGAGCGTCACCAGACCGGTCTTGTGCAAAAGCTGCATCAGATCAGGATTCGTCGTCATCGGAAGCCAGTTCGTCATAGGTCTCCGGGTTATGGGATTGGACATAGAGGTCCTCCAGTTCGGGACGCTGGCGCAACTCAATGGGTAGAGGCGCCTTTCGCCCCTGAGCGCGCTGGCGCCGGCCCAGCAGAAAGGCCACCGAGGCGGCGCGCGGGGTGCCCCGTTGCAGGGCTTCACGCACCGCCGCCTGCAGCTCTTCGGCCCCATAGAGATCCAAGAGTTCCACCAGCTTGGCCGTCTGGCGGCCGGTGGGCTCTCCGCGCTGAAAGGCCTCGTCCAGCAAGGTTTCCGTTTCCGGAACGGCGGCCAGCAGTCGGTCACCGGGGGTGGCCCCCAGCGCCTGGCGTTTTTCCGCCAGCAGCGCTTCCTGGTGAGCCGGATCGGTGCGGACGTCGTGGCGGTCATAGGAGCGGAGATGGCGGGCGATCTCGGTGCTTCCGTCCAAAATGCGCACCGTCTGCTCGGAGGCCACCAGTGTCAGGGGCCGGCCCACGGCCGAAGGCGGGATCGAATAGTCGTTTAAATCAAAACGGATGTAGATGGTTTTGCGGGAGCGGACCGGCAGAACCAGATCGGTTTCCAGGCGATGAGCCGGCAAGGGAAGAAGGAAGGCTTTTTCTTCCTCCCACACTTCCTCGACGGTGCGCCCATCGCCGCCGGGCCAGGGCCGACGATGCGCTACCTGGTCGCGCCAGAGGAGCGCTTGACGGTTGAAGTCTGAGAGCGTGCTAAAGGGACGGGCGGCGAAGAAGGAATGGCGCACATAGGAGATGGCTCTTTCGACGCGCCCTTTCTCGGAAGCCCGGTAGGGGTGGCAGGGGCGTGGACAACCGATGTCTTCGAAGGCGTGGATGTGAGCGCGCAGGAAGTTTTCCATTTGCTGGTCAAAACAAAACTCCAGAAACAGCGCCCGCGAATAGGAGGGGGTGAACACAAAGCAGGACAGGATGCGCTCGGCACGGCCCACCCGGACTTTACCGAAGTGCGCCCAGTCGGCTTGACCCGCCTCCCCCGGGAAGGTCCGCAGACGCAGGAAGGCCTCCCGAGGGGTGGGGCGCAGCGTGGCCACCACGCGCCGCAACTGCACGACCGAGCCCGTGTAGCCCCGGGCGCGCAGCATCTCGAACAGACGCGTGACACGAAGCCGAGGGTAGCGCTCCAGGGTCTCTCGGATAAAGGGAAGGTAGGGATCGGTCAGACGGGGCCGTTCCATCTTCTGGCGATTGAAGCGATCGGTCTGGAGAGCCTGGCGCACGGTCTCCCAGTGAAGCCCCAAGTGATCAGCAATGGTCCCGATCTTCCAATGTTCGGCATGGAAAAGATGGCGGATTCGGGCGAGCAGTTCTCGATCGATCATGCTTCACCCTCCTTCCCGAAACAGATGGATCCAGTGGCCGGACCGACCACACACGACACAGCGAACCCGAAAACGGCGGGGACGCTCCCCATGGGATGGGACATGGCGCTCCTTTCGAGGCTCCCCCTCCTTTCCCGGCAGGGAGAACTGGAGGGAGGCTACGGCAGCCATGCTGACGAAGATGCGATCCTCGCGTCTACCTTGATCCGTCACGCGCTCCGGCCGCCGCCGATTGGCTTCCCGGCACTGCTGGCGGCGCGCTTGTTGCCGACAGCGCACACTGCAATAGCGATGGCCTCGGCCGCAACGGCGACAGATCCAAAACAGTGCACCGCAGCCTGCAGCGCGGCACGAGCGGAGGCGGAAAACAACCAGCGGATCGGCCATAGTCCAGTCCCGGCGGAACTGGACAACAGCCCAGGATCATGACAGGCTACAATGAAGTCTGCGGTGGTTCTCCACTTGTAACGGGGTTGCCACAACCGGACCTCGATTCTCGGTCAAAGGGTCGAGGTCCTTTCCACCTTTGGCCCCCAGACACTACACCAACTGTTCAGGAAAAATGGCCCCGCGCTTTTCAAGCGCGGATGATGAAACGCGCACCTGCGGTGCGGATGATGTTGAGTTAACTACCGGCGGGTGTCCAAAAAACTACGGTTCTCAGTGAGCATTAACAGAGGAGATTCTTGCTTCAGGATTATATGGCTTCCGCGCTGGTGATGGACGACGAATCTTTTCTTAAGAAGTGCCTTCACTACCTCCTGTCCGGAGAGGACAGGGAGTTTAGTCATGAACGCTCACGCGGACGATCTCAGGCTCTACACTCGGCGGGATTGGGAGGTTGTCTTTCTTCAGGCTCTCGACGTAAGCGGTAATGGCTTCTCGGATGTTCTCGATTGCCTCTTTCCTCGTGTCGCCCTGGGAATAACAACCTGGCAGGGCAGGACAGGAGACTGTCCCGGGTTTAGTTGAAAGTTGAGAGGCGGTTCGTCCGACCGACTCGTTGGAATCGGGTTGGTCAACAACCTTTTAAGGAGGAACCGCCATGAAGAAATCATATCGAATTGTCACCCGGAAGAACAGTCAGGGGCTGGCTGATTATCTGGCCCAGAACGGGCAACTGTTGCTCCCGATGGTGGAGCTGATCGAAGCCTCCCGGATGGCCATTGACGAGTTGATCGACATCCTGGGGCGAGCGAGCATGGAAGCGGTCTTGCAGCTTTCTGCCCGAAGTGTCGCCGGCGAAAAGCAACAAGGGCGCCCAGGCAAGCAGATCGTTTGGTACGGCACTCAGCCAGGGCGAGTCAGACTTTCGGAGCGGCAAGTGCGGGTTCGAAAGCCACGGCTGCGCAAGAAAGGCCAAGGTCGAGGCGGGGAGGTGGAGATCCCCGCCTATGAGGCGATCAACCGTAACGGGGAGCTGGGCAGCCGCATGCTGGAGATCTTGATGTGCAACGTTTCCACGCGCCACTACAGCCGCGTGATCCCCCAGATGGCCGACACGGTGGGAGTCAGCAAATCGTCCGTGAGCCGTCAGTTCATTGAGCAGAGCGGCCAGCAGCTGGAGCAGCTGGCCGAGCGACACTTTGATGACGTTGAGTTTCTGATCATCTACATCGACGGCCTGGTCTTTGGCGAGCACCACGTGATCTGTGCCGCCGGCGTGGACTCGGAGGGCCAAAAGCACGTGCTGGGGCTGCGGGAAGGGGCCAGTGAAAACGCCGCCACCGCTACCTCCTTGCTGGAAGACCTGGTGGAGCGAGGCCTGGATTCCGGGCGACGCTATCTGTTTGTGATTGACGGCTCCAGGGCCCTGCGATGTGCCATTGACAAGGTCTTTGGCAAGGGCAGTCCGGTGCAGAGATGTCGTCGTCATAAGATTCGCAACGTGTGCGATCGATTGCCGGACGATCTGGCCGAGCAAGTCAAGTCAGTGATGCAGGCTGCTTATCGGCTGCCCTGGGAAGAAGGGAGGGTTCGGCTCAGAAAGCAGGCGGAGTGGCTCGAAGGGCTGCATCCCGATGCGGCAGCTAGCCTGCGAGAAGGTCTGGAAGAGACCTTCACCATCAATCGACTCGAGTTGTCTTCCTCCCTGCGCTTGTGTCTGGCCAGCACCAACCTGATTGAAAGCCCTCACTCTGGCGTGAGGATGCGGACCCGCCGAGTGAGCCGCTGGAAAGATAGCCAGATGGTGCTGCGCTGGGCCGCCTCAGCCTTCCTGGAGACGGAGAAGAACTTCCGGCGCATCCAGGGCTACCAGGACCTCTGGATGCTGAAAGCCAAACTCAGAGACGAGGTTTCTATGGACGCCAAACGAAAGGTGGCTTAAGATCGTGCTCAACCTGAACCGCCCTTCACTTTCAACTGAGTTTGGGGCAGCCTCCAGGACAGTGGACCATGTAGCCACCGTCTTCCGGGTCGGGCTCAAGAATGATTTCGTATTCCATACTTCTTCACCCTTTAATTCTGTTTAGCTTACCAAATTTTAAAGGTTATCGGTCGGGCTGACCAAGATGACGGCAAGTCCTGGTAGAATTTCAGTTGTGACTTCTCGTGACGTACAAGCCAAGGTCGAGGCTGCCATAGCAAAGCTACTTGAAAATGATAGGCAATTGTTCGTACAAGATGTAAATGAACGAACGATTACAGCTCATCTGCTGGTTATTTGCAGGGTGAATTCCCGTGCTGGAACGTAGATCCAGAATACAATCGCAATTTGGGAGTACCGAAGAAGCTACGCGACAAATCAGTCTTTCCTGACATCATCGTTCATAAACGAACGGTGGTTTGCAGAGGATCTTTTCTACCTGCAGTATCATTTCTTGCTCCTTTATGCGCCACATCTCCCCTAATTTATGAAGTCTTCTATCGATTCAAGGAAGCAATCGTCGTGTCCCACTTGGCGAATGCGGGTTAAAACACCCCCAAAATGTTAGGACCCTGGGAGGTTAGAAGGCAATGGCAACTGATGACCCGCATCGTTCCATCTATCGGCCCGGCGATTTTCCGCCCGACTTGAAGCCCAAGCCAAGACGGCAGAAGCAATTTTCTGGATCGCATGAGGCACGCGTATGGAAATGGCCAAAACCCCTCGAAAAAGTCTTGCCTAAACCGCTGATTCTTCTACACTGACGCACCAGATGATGACCGGTTGTGTCCGCCAGAAGAAGTCGCCTAATTGGCCACGGACGCCAAAGGAGGTTGGGATCGGTGACCAACTCTGCTCTTAGCGGAAAAGTACAGACCGTCTTCTGGATATGCCCAATGATATCTTGAGGGTGAGATTCTTCTCGCCCTATTCGATACGCTGGTAGCGCGAAAAGGAGAGGTTCTATAAAAGTGTGCGCAAATAGGTGATCCCGCGCGTGGTCGCCTTCCAGGGATCTTCAATGCCCTCATATTCAATCGAAAGGTATCCATCGTAGTTGAGTTCTCTCAGTCGGGCCACAACACCGGGCAAATTCACGATTCCCTCTCCGAGAGCCTTTCCCATGTAGAGGCGGCCGTCCATCCCTGGCCAGGCACCCTCGCGCTCGGAAGGCACAATTTCCCAGTCTTTGAAATGGACATGGATGGTGTGGGAAAAAACCTTGTTCAGCGCCTCGATGGAATCCTCGTTAGCCATGAGGAAGTTTCCCACGTCGTAGGTGAGTTTCAGTTCCGGTCCGGCCGCTCTGCAGGTGGCGAGCAGGTAATCGCTCGACCCGTATGTTTTCGTAGCAAACCCAAGGTTGGCTATAGTGAGCGTTATCCCCAGCTCTTTGGCGACAGGTAGGCTCTTGGTGATCGCCTCACTTAACCACTCATGGCACTCCTCTACTCTGATGTCACCTGTGGGGTCGCCTGGAAGGATGAGCACTTTTGTCGCCCCTACTTGACTCGCAAGTCTGAGGCGCTCATGGAATCCCTCCGTTCTTGCTTGACGGATGGAGGGATCGCGGGACACGACATCGTATGTAACATCATACATTGACACGGTCATTTCCGCCTCGCCGAGCGCGTCGATGATTGTGGGTGGGTCAGCGTCCCTTACCAAGGGATCGTAAATCTCGATGGACTTTATATCCAGATCACGAAAAAATCGTATGACTGCGGGATGATCCACCTCGACCCGTTTGATTATTCCCCCGAAAGGGTAACTGTATCCGGAAATCTTCATTTTTACCCCCCGATAAAATGAAAGTGAAATGATGCGGTTATCGCAGCGAAGAATTCAAAGTGATGATTGACATCACGCGAAAGATCCCGTGTCATACGCTTCCTTCCAGCAGCGATCGAAGGTATTTCACGCTCCGGCTTACCGACTCCTTTGGCTCACCGATGCCCTCATATTCAACCGAGAGATCGCCGTCGTAATTGAGTTCCCTTAACCGTCTCACCGGCCCTTTTAGATCGACAACGCCCCGGCCCAGCACCGCCCCCTCATAATATCGGCCGTCGGCACCCGTGAGCACGTGCTCCGGGAGTTCCCCTCTTACGGGTAGAACCTGCCAGTCCTTAAAATGGACGTGCACAACTCGCGGGGCGAGCCGATCGAGCGCTTGAAGTGAGTCCTCCGCGGCCAGCAAAAAGTTTTCGACGTCGTAGGTCACCTTCAATTCCGGCCCCACGGAGTCGCAAATGGCCTGAAGATGATCGCTGCGTCCATAGACAATCGTCTGGCTACCCAGGTTTTCGATGGTCAGTGTGATCTGCAGGCGTGAAGCGTCAGAAAGACAATCTTTTAGCCCTTCACTAATCCAGTTACGGGCAACCTCGGGTGAAATATCGCCTTCTAGCATACCAGGAAAAACCATCAATTGTGACGCTCCAAGCACTGCCGCCCGCGCTAGGCTTTTCCTGACGCGGGTGACTTGCGACTGGCGCGCCATCGGGTCCGAGTTGATAAAGTCACAATAGGTGACATAAGAGACCACTTCAGTCCCCGTCTCGGAGAGGGCGGTTTGAATTGCATCCAGATCCCGGTCGCGAACAAAGGGCTCGGATAGCTCCACGGCACTGACGTCAAGTTGTTTGAGATAGCGGATCATCGCAGCCGTGTCGAGCTCGCCTGACTCCAGTGCCTGCCTGAACGAATAGTGCATCGCTGAGATTTTCATCTCTTCCCCTTGTTCTTTGCCAGAGATTCATAGTCTTTAGGGAATCGTTCCATGTTTGACCCGACGACAAACATTATCGCGGCGACCCCTTTCTGTTTTCCAGGGTACCATCCCTTGATCGCTTATCGGTATTTCCCACAACTGGGTATCCGGAACGTGGAGATACCGGCCGTGCCTTTCAACTTGGTGGCCAGCCATGAGTTGGTAAGCCTTCCTCCCGAGTTGCTGCAGGGTGAAAATGTGAAGGTGCTGAAGAAACTCTTGGCGTAGAAGGGTCTCACCCCGCTGAAGGGGAGTGGGAGTTTTGTGCACTTGGGAAGGCCGAGCGGACCCGTCCATGTTTTCCACGCGGCCGCAGTTTCATTGGACCGATCAGAAAATGCAGGTTCATGCTTTCATCCAGTGGTTCAGATTCCTCCCACACAGGACCTGCCGCGTCCTCTGTGCGCAAAGCGAGCGGTAGCCAGGGAGCGTTGTGACCTTAACCACCGGTGGCCAGTCGAGGCAGAACTTCGTTTTTCAACAGGGTGATCGATTTCACCCATTGCTCCTTGGGATTCCACTCATGCCCCATCGCCAACAGAACGCCGAACCCTCCGACATCGTGGTGCAGCTCCTGCAGCTTTTCGGTCACTTCGTCGGGACTGCCCACGATCCAGACGTTGTCCATTAGGTATTCCAATGTGACATCTGCATCGGGCATGTTGGGGTCGGTTTTCATCAGGTCGAGCATGTTGCATTTGGGCAATAGCTTCATAAAGTAGTCTCGATAATCCCTCCCCAAGGTCCCGTGGAGGGCCTGATGCCTGGCTTCCTCGGTCGTTTCGGCGACAAAAATGTTCCGCGCGATGCGCCATAGGGAACGATCCGGCTTCTTGCCGGTCTGTTGAGCTCCTTCTTCCACGGCCTCCCAGTGTGACTTCAGAATCCTTGACGGTACGATGTTGATACTCATAGGGATCCAGCCCCGCTCCCCCGCCAGTACAAGCGTATCTGATTTGGGCGACACACCGGCCACAGCGATCGGAGGATGAGGCTTCTGGTAAGGCTGGATATGGACGCGCTGACCGATTTCAGGATCCGGTTCCGGTATCGTAAAGCGCCAAAACTTGTGCTCGTAGAGCCCGGGCTTTGGGTCATTCCATAGTTGAAGCACCATATCGACCGCAGCGCGCATCATGCCCCGCACCACCCCAAAACTGCCCATGTCAAAGCCGAACAGCCCCAAATCGGCGGGGAGAGCCCCGGCCCCAACACCCCAATGGAAGCGTCCGTGGGCCATGTGATCCAGTTGGGCTATACGATGGGCAAGCATCACCGGGTGGTGATAGGGCATGCAGTTGACACCCGTCCCCAAGATGATGTCTTTGGTTTCACGCAAGGCGCTGGCAATTAACAAGTCAGGCGCAGGAACGTTTTCCCACTCGCTGGTGATATGTTCTCCAAGCCATGCTTCCTGAAAACCCAGTCTGTCTACTGTAATGATCTGCTCCAGATCGTTGTCCAGCCCCTGTGTGTAGTCACCACCCGGCGGATGCATTGGCATGTTAAAGAATCCAAGTTTCATAGGATCCTCCTAACCAGTTCTTAACGAAGTCATGTTCACCCGGTACTCACTCTACCAGCAAGAGACGTTTTTGAAACTTCGGATCTGAATTAGCTCAGCTATTATAGTTCGCCTCGCTCAATATGAATCCACCCCAATGCCTTCTTCCGGCCATCGGAGCCATGACAGAACGTCCGTTTGCACACGACAATCTTCTGGGAATCAGACCCGAAATGACCTTAACGCTGGCTTCAGATCATCGTGTCGTCGACGGCGAACAAGCACCGAGGTCGATCCGATATGGAGGCTGCCCCAAACTCAGTTGAAAGTGAAGGGCGGTTCAGGTTGAGCACGATCTTAAGCCACCTTTCGTTTGGCGTCCATAGAAACCTCGTCTCTGAGTTTGGCTTTCAGCATCCAGAGGTCCTGGTAGCCCTGGATGCGCCGGAAGTTCTTCTCCGTCTCCAGGAAGGCTGAGGCGGCCCAGCGCAGCACCATCTGGCTATCTTTCCAGCGGCTCACTCGGCGGGTCCGCATCCTCACGCCAGAGTGAGGGCTTTCAATCAGGTTGGTGCTGGCCAGACACAAGCGCAGGGAGGAAGACAACTCGAGTCGATTGATGGTGAAGGTCTCTTCCAGACCTTCTCGCAGGCTAGCTGCCGCATCGGGATGCAGCCCTTCGAGCCACTCCGCCTGCTTTCTGAGCCGAACCCTCCCTTCTTCCCAGGGCAGCCGATAAGCAGCCTGCATCACTGACTTGACTTGCTCGGCCAGATCGTCCGGCAATCGATCGCACACGTTGCGAATCTTATGACGACGACATCTCTGCACCGGACTGCCCTTGCCAAAGACCTTGTCAATGGCACATCGCAGGGCCCTGGAGCCGTCAATCACAAACAGATAGCGTCGCCCGGAATCCAGGCCTCGCTCCACCAGGTCTTCCAGCAAGGAGGTAGCGGTGGCGGCGTTTTCACTGGCCCCTTCCCGCAGCCCCAGCACGTGCTTTTGGCCCTCCGAGTCCACGCCGGCGGCACAGATCACGTGGTGCTCGCCAAAGACCAGGCCGTCGATGTAGATGATCAGAAACTCAACGTCATCAAAGTGTCGCTCGGCCAGCTGCTCCAGCTGCTGGCCGCTCTGCTCAATGAACTGACGGCTCACGGACGATTTGCTGACTCCCACCGTGTCGGCCATCTGGGGGATCACGCGGCTGTAGTGGCGCGTGGAAACGTTGCACGTCAAGATCTCCAGCATGCGGCTGCCCAGCTCCCCGTTACGGTTGATCGCCTCATAGGCGGGGATCTCCACCTCCCCGCCTCGACCTTGGCCTTTCTTGCGCAGCCGTGGCTTTCGAACCCGCACTTGCCGCTCCGAAAGTCTGACTCGCCCTGGCTGAGTGCCGTACCAAACGATCTGCTTGCCTGGACGCCCTTGTTGCTTTTCGCCGGCGACACTTCGGGCAGAAAGCTGCAAGACCGCTTCCATGCTCGCTCGCCCCAGGATGTCGATCAACTCGTCAATGGCCATCCGGGAGGCTTCGATCAGCTCCACCATCGGGAGCAACAGTTGCCCGTTCTGGGCCAGATAATCAGCCAGCCCCTGACTGTTCTTCCGGGTGACAATTCGATATGATTTCTTCATGGCGGTTCCTCCTTAAAAGGTTGTTGACCAACCCGATTCTAACGAGTCGGTCGGACGAACCGCCTCTCAACTTTCAACTAAACCCGGGACAGTCTCCCGATATGCTCGATGCGCAATGCCGCATCACCCAACACTTCGGCAATAATGTTCGCATGTGTTTGGAACGTTTTCTGCCAGAGTGGATTGTAATCCAGAATCTCGATATCTCCTTGTTCAATGCCGCCGATCAGGGCCTCGCTTTCTGCCTTATCTTTCGTATAAGTTCTACTCCATCGGTCTAACGCTCTAGCCCGCGCAACGCCTTGTCCAGCCGGCCCTTCCGGCGTTTGACACCAGTGTCTCGACACGAGTGTCTTCGCTACGACCCGGTGTGAGAAATGCTGACTAGCCAACATTCCTCATATCAACTTTAGATCCGACCTCCTCTGACCTCTGCCCGTGATGAATGATCGAAATCTATCAGCCCTCCAACCTTGGGTCAACGATTCTCTCGTCATATTTCGGTGAAAACAGCCTCGCCCTTAGACGCCTTACGCCAAAGACTGGAAAACCAGAACTCGAACGAGCGGTGCGGGTTGGTCGAGTTAGATCAAGCCAAGGGAAGGGTGAGTTCAGGGCCGTTTGACAGCCTCCATCGGCCTCTTTACACTCACACCCAGTTGACAGAGCGCACGATGTACGATCTGAGCGACAAGGTGGCGCTTGTGACTGGTGCCGGAGGCAAGCGTGGCATCGGACGGGCCATCGCCCTGCGTTTGGCGGCGGAAGGTGCAGACGTTGTCGTAAATGACATCGACCCCAAACCCGGAGAATCGAACAGTTCGGATCGAGGTGTGCTGGACGATGTGGTGCGCGAGATCCGAGAATGCGGCCGCCGGGCGGTTGGCATTCTGGCGGATGTAGCGGATGCGACTCAGGTGGATGACATGGTGCGCCAAGCAACGGACTGCTTGGGGTGCATTGACATTCTGATCAACAACGCGGCATCTCCGCCGGGTAGAGACCGCGCACCTGTGGTAGAGCTGGACGAGGACGCTTGGGATCTGGTGCACCGAGTGAACGTCAGAGGCACTTTTCTCTGCTGTCGCGCTGTCGCGCGCCGGATGATCGACCGCGACCAGGGGGGCAAGATAATCAACATCTCCTCCAGCAAGGGAAAGCGAGGAGCCGCACTGCACGCAGCCTACGCATCATCCAAGTTCGCCATCATCGGATTCACGGAATCGCTGGCCCTAGAGCTAGCGCCCCGCAGGATCAACGTGAACGCGGTCTGTCCCGGCATGGTGGACACCGATCGTATTAGCCATATCGCCGCAGCCTTGACGTCGGAAGACATTTCTGCGAAAGAGCGCCGGCGGCGGATGCTGGACGAGCGGTCAGCGGAAATCCCGTTGGGTCGCGTAGCTCAACGCTGTGACGTGGCCGCAACCGTGGCCTTCCTGGCTTCCGCCGAGTCTGATTATCTGACCGGCCTGGCGATCAGTGTTACGGGCGGGACACACATGTGGTGAAGAGCGTCGCTTTTTCCCTTGGCACTCTTGGGTGAAATGAAGGCTCAATCGATCAGTGAAGAGAGCTGGCAGGAGCTGCTCGGACAGGGGCCGGCATGAAAATCATCTTCTCAAAGCAAGAATCCTGTTCATACCCTTCATCTCGATAATCGCGCCCCTGCATCGGGCGGGAAGACCGAGGTTCGACCAGGCATGTCCAGAACCGACGGCTCGCAACTTCCAGCCCTTCTTAGCTGCTTCCTTGACGTTAGACATCAGGTCCTGGAGTGTCTTCGGCTTGTACTGTTTCTCCAAGTCCGTGTGATGCACGGTTCGCGCCCCAGTTTTTCCAGTCTGCCATATCTTTCTTTCCCCTATGATGGTCACTTACAGCCGCAACAGGAACAATCGTGTAGGGTGGATCAAACTGGGCCACCCCGGCACACCTTCCTGCAATCCATATCAGCTCAATGGGAGGAATCATTGACTGACTTTTACACCTGTTTTCTCTGTCGGTCTTGTTCCCTGGCCTTCTCGAGCAACTGCTCATATGTTGCCTTTTGGTTCTCAACGGAGTAGGGCGAATCGTCGCTTACAGAAGCTTTATAACGGGGCCACTTCCAACCGTAACCCCATCGCCACTTTCGAAACGGCAGGACGTGAACACCTCCAATCCTGACACCTAGCCAACGGAAGGGGGCCAACCAACCGCTTTGAGTCTCTTTCACACACTCAAAGAACTCCTCGTCGGCCACAAGCCGATCCTTAAAGCCCCCTCCCTTCCAATACAGCCAATCATGGCGCACACAGCATTCCGTCTGGTCGTAATCTGGGACGACGCTGCATCCGTCAGAGTGAAAAGGATAATCCAATGTTCAGTCCTCTTGAGGTTAAGCCGGACTCGGTTGCTACTTGCAATCCCGTGAGCAAGTAATGATGGAGTAGGTATTGTGACCCATAAATCACCTCCGAGACTGACCGGCCTGCGACCCTGCTGTACTTTCTGCCTCGCTAGGCAAGGCTACAAGGTTGAGAGCACACTCTCGCTCCAAGAGCTTGATCTGTCAACGTGGTAACGGCACGAAACACGATAGAGTCGACATTCCTCATATCAACTTCCGATATGAGTTCGTCTGGTTGGTCGTGGTGAATGATCGAAATCTATCACTACTTCGACTCTGGAGATGTTTCCCTCCCATTTTTTCGTCCCTGGAGCATCTGGCTTCTGAGTCCTGAAAATCTGATAGGATGGAAGGAACCAGCGGTCGAACTACTGATCCACAATCTGTAGGACCCGATACTGATGCTCGATGTGTCCATTAGCATCAAAAAACTGCATCCACTGCTCGCAGCGGAAGTAACCGGCATCAACCTCCACAAACCGCTCGATCCGCATACAATTAACGAGATTGACGCCGCCTGGCAGGAGTACGGCGTGCTCGTCTTTCCTCAGCAGGCAATCACTGACGAACAGCAAGTCGACTTCAGCCGCAATTTCGGTGAACTGGAGATTTTCCCCCAGGCCAACAATCGTTCCTCTCAAATCCCCGAGATCTTTCGCGTGACCAACGTTGGCGACGACGACAAGATCCGCCCCGTCGAAACCCCCGAGGCGAAATACAGCACCTTGATCTGGGAATGGCACAGCGACAGCAGTTACCGGCAGGTCCCGAGCAAGGGAGCGATATTGCACGCCATGGAGGTGGTAAAGCGGGGCGGCGACACTTTATTCTCGAACATGTACGCCGCGTATGATCAAATGCCCTCAGAACTCAGGAACAGAATCACCGGTCTCAAAGCGCGACACAGCTTCCTATACTCTCGCAGACTGCGAAGCCTGCCACCCATGCACCCTGACGAGGCAGCCAAGGTGCCGTCAGTTGACCATCCTCTCGTGCGTCACCACAGGGACGGACGTCGCTCGTTATATGTAAGTGCGACTTACATGGAGCGTATCATCGGCGTCAGTGAGGAGAAAAGCAAACAGCTCATCGATGATCTTATGGCATGGGCGACCCAGGATCGTTTTGTGTATCGGCACCGCTGGCAGCCACACGACGTGCTCATGTGGGACAATCGTTGGATGATACACGTCGTAGTACCTTTCGACCATGGGAGCGAGCGACGGGTCATGCACCGCACAACCATTGCCGGGACCGAGCCGGTGAACGGATAATGTGGTAAAGCGCCAAGAAAATTCCGCTGGCGACACGGCTGCCGGCTGGAAGCCGGCGGTACTGAGGCCCCCGGAGGCGTACTCGCGCAGTACGTCGAGGAGGCCGAGGGAGCCGAACGAATCGGAAGGTAGTCCCCTCCTCCGGAGGGGTGCCGCGAAGCGGCGGGGTGGGTTCGCCCATGCAGTAGAGGGGTGATGAGAAATGCAGGCTAGAAGATCTATGAGGTCGATCCCTTGAGCTGCTCCCAATACCGCTCTCGTATGGCTATCATCGCTTCCGTCGAGCAGCCACAAGTCATCCAGAATTAGGATTGGATACGGTACTTTCCGAGTCGGCCGCCACCATCTCAAAGCCATTCATCAACCCGAGACGGACCAGCCTCAAGAATCAAAGTCCTATATTCTATACGGGGACCAGGTTCATTCCGCCGAAGGTCTGCTCCGTGGGTGACAGTTCGATCAGGCTGACGTTCATGTGCCAGGGCGCATCCAGCGCAAAGACGATGGCCGCACTGACGTCCTCCGGCTTCAGCTCATTGATGCCGGTACGCTTGACCTTGTCTCGTACCACCGGGTCGTCGAAAGCGGCGTCGAAGAACTCAGTGCTGACCCGTCCGGGGCAAACTTCGGTCACGCGCACGCCGCTGCCCTGCAGTTCGAGGCGCAGGTTCTGGGACAGCAGGTGGAGCGCGCCCTTGCTGGCGCCGTAGACCACGGATCGGATCGGATAGAGACCGGCGACGGAGCCGATATTGACCACGTGGCCACTCTTGCGCGCCACCATCCCGGGCAACACGGCACGCAGCACATGGGCCGCCGCCATGACGTTGGTCGCAAGCGTCGCCTCGATATCCTCGGGCGTCGCATTTTGCAGCCCCTCGAGACCCCGACCGAGCCCTGCATTGTTGACCAGGACATCGATCTCCAGTGCGCCGAAGGCCTCATAGAGTGCCGGCGTCTCGCGCAGGTCGAGGACGTGGGTCGTGCAGCCCGTGGCCCGCGCCAGTTCGTCCAGCCGCTCCTTGCGGCGGGCCACGGCGTGCACGCTGAGGCCCCCTTGCATCAGCGCCGTCACGACCGCGGCACCGATGCCGCTGGAGGCGCCGGTCACCAAGGCGGTGCGATAGTCCTTGAGTGCCATGCGGTTCCTTCTTTCCTTGCGGAAGCTCGTTGGCGGCCTTGCCGGATTAAATGTTGTGGTTCGCTGAAAAGAACTTCACAAGCTCACTGCACTGCACCGTACACTTCGGCGATGCGCTCAGCAGCTTCCGCCGATAAGCGAACCCCGCGGGTCACGACCTCGGTAACCCCCGGTACTCTCAGCAGTTGCCGGCGCACGGTCACGAAGTGAGTCACCGGCTGCAGGAAACAGCCATGACAAGCGCCGAAGTACTGGAGATGAACGACCCCGCCTGGCGTGATCTCCTCGACACAAACGTCGCCACCATGAAACTGAAGAAGAGGTCGCACCTCCCCGTCGAGCATTCGCTGCACCGTCGTCGCGATTTCTTCAGGTGTCATACTGGATATTCAGAGCCGTCATCTCTTCGAGGGTCAGCAGGCAGATAAACGAAATGTTCCTAAGTGCTGCAGCGTCAGCCTGTAAGCCCCAACTCCTTCTTCTTCTTTTCGATATCCAGCCCTGTGAGACGCGCCATGTTCTTTCCCAGAATCATCGCTTTATCCTCGCGCGTAATCTGGGGATAACCGTAGCCGCGCCGCAGGTCTTCAGGGATCTCGAGCTCCATGAACATCTTCAGGACGGGCTGTGGACACCCGACCGTGGGCGCTTCAGAGCCCCACAGCAACTTGTGAGCCCCCACGTCTCGAAGGAGCCGCCCTAGAAACTCCTGGGCGGCGCGCGGCGCAAACAGGAGCTGATGCAGATTCCCGGACAAGGCGAGGTACACGTTGGGAAAGCGCTGGGCGATCGAAACCGTTTCCTCGAAGTAAGGCATCGACAAGTGGTGGATCACGATGTCAGCGTCCCGGAAGTCGCGGGCCACCGCCTGCAAATCGTTCGGCGCCGTATCTTCCATGTTGACGGGACCGATGGGAATCCCCTTGTGAAACTGCAGGAGTTTGACTCCTTCTTCCATCGCCTTTTCGTAGACGGGGTAGGCCCGTTTCGGGTCGTCGCAGCGCCAGCTCTTGTCGCCTATGTGCGCGTTGTAAAACTTCATGGACGTTGCTCCCCACTCTTTGATCTGGAACTCGACCTGCTTCAGACAGTCCTTCATCGTCTGGTAACCCGGGTCGACTCCGCCGCAGAAGAGTACGCGATCAGGAAAAGCCTTGTAGAGCTCGTACTGCGTCTCCACCGAAGAAAGCCCATCCTTCCAGAAATCGAAGAGCGTTACCGTCTGGGCCATGGCAAGGTCCGTGTCGGAATCCTCAAAAACCATCTGCCCGACCTTCTCGACGGTCCACTCCTTGGCCCACGCGTATCGTGTGGGTTCTCCACCATAGCGTTTGTTATCTCCCTGTGGTCGTGCGGAATCGGTTAATACCAGCTAGTGCTCCTGTCCGTCGCGGCCGTAAGGCTTGATGATTTGCTCCTCCGAAGCATTAAACATGTGGACCACGTTGTCGAAGACGAAGATCCCATCGATCATGGTGATTTCTCCTTGAGCACCAGAGTTAACCGACATTTCTCATAGCAACTTTCGATATGAGTTCCTGTGGTTTCCCGTGGTGAATGATCGAAATCTATCACTACCTCAACCTTGAATCAACCCATATATCCTTGCTTATCGCTACCTCCGCCATCTGAAACGTGACGATCCGGCTATGGCGGATCACCTTCGCTCCGATCTTGATCAGTTTGGTCAATAGGCTGCGAAGGGACCAATGTTTGATTCAGATGCGTATCCTTTTTTCTGTAATTTAAAGACCTGGAGGAAAAGATTTTGGCGTTTATTTGCCTCAGGCGGGACGATCTGGAAGGAGGCAAGGGTTTAGGTAGGGGCCGCTGGATTTTTTCTGACAGGGGTCTGGGACAGGATTCTCCAAAACAGAAACGTTCGAAATCTGAAAGGAGAATCCATGAACCCAGACCTGAAGGCAAGCATAGCAGAAGAGGTTGTCGAAGAGTTGATGGAAGAGGGGACGGAGGCATTCCGAAGCGTTCTGGAGAAGCTGTTCAACGTGGCCATGCGAATTGAGCGGAGCGACTATTTGGGAGCCGAGCCGTACGAACGCTCCGATACTCGTCGAGGTCATGCGAACGGGTACAAGGACAAACGGATCAAGACGCGAGTCGGCGAATTGGAGCTGAAGATCCCTCAGGTGCGAGGGCTTTCGTTTTATCCGCAGTCTCTGGAGAAAGGCTGCCGATTCGGAGAAAGCCCTGAAGCTGGCCATCGCCGAAATGTACGTGATGGGAGTCTCCACTCGAAAAGTCACGCAGATTACGGAGCAGCTGTGTGGAACAGAGATCTCGGCCACCCAGGTGTCTCGTGTGGCGAAGGAGCTGGACGAGGAGCTGGAGAAGTTTCGCAAGCGAGAACTGGGAGAGTATCCGATCGTGTATCTGGACGCTCATTACGAGAAGGTGCGAAAAGAGGGAACGGTTCAGGAGTTGGCCATCCTGAAAGCGGTCGGCGTGAATCGCTTTGGAAAGCAAGAAGTGCTGGGAGTCTCCGCCAAGTTAAGTGAGGCCGAAGTGCACTGGCGCCAGTTTCTGGAAGGACTACAGAAACGAGGTCTTCAGGGAGTGGAACTGTTGGTGAGTGATGATCACGCGGGTTTGCGAGCCGCGCGGAAGGCGGTGTTTCCGTCGCTGCCTTGGCAGCGCTGTCAGTTTCATTTGAGCCAGAACGTTCAGGCGTATGCTCGGAGAGTTGAGGAGAGAAGCGAGATTGCGCAGGACATCCGAGACATTTTCAACTGCCCCACCCTGGAAGATGCCGAAGTCATGCTTCAGAAGAAGACCGGCCAGTGGCAGAAGAGGAATGCGGCGCTCGTGGAGTGGATGGAAGAGAATCTGGTGGAAGGGTTCACGGTCTATCGGTTTCCGCGAAGTGCTCACCGGCGGATCCGAACCATCAACTGCGTAGAGAATCTGAACCGAGAGATCCGTCGCCGCACTCGAGTGGTTGGAATTTTTCCGAATGAAGCGTCAGCGATGCGACTCATCTCGGCCGTTTTGGAAGAGATTCATGAGGAGTGGTTGACGGGCAGGCAGTATCTGAACCTGGCCCATTGGAAGGAGATGGAGAATCCAGTCCCTGAAAGAAATTATAGAAAATAGTTGCGTAGCCTTTGATTTTTCTGGGAAGGACTAGACGCCGTAGAAAATTGCCCAGGTTGTAGGCCAAGACAAACAGAGCCAACCTCACCTGATTCGGGACAAAGCGCTGGCAGGACAGGCGAGTCCGGTGCAACGCATACTTGCCTTCCTTGATCCACTGCTCGGCTGTGCCACGACCGTTATAGAAGTGAACCACCCCTGAGGCTTGTGCGCTCATATTGGGTTGAGTAGGCTGGGGGAGTCTCACCCCCAGCCCCTCCAAGAACCGGACGTGAACCTCTCAGCTCATCCGGCTCCTATCACTCAAGCCACAAGGAAAGACTCCAAGACGCCAATGAATAAATAGATGCGGATTGGCACGGGCAATCTGGTCGAGGTAACGCCTCGCCCGTTGCCGATGCCCAGAAAATCTTTTGAGTTTCCTTCGCACCCACTGCACAAGATACCGGTTGAAGTTCCGCCACAGTTGACGCAGTGCCGACGCGTGGAAGCAACCATAGCAGGCTTGCCAACCACGGAGTTTCGGATTGAACATCTGAGACAGATCCAACAACGTCTTCTCGTTCTTGAGCTGGACATGCCAGCTACGCATGCATCGATTGATCTCCTTCTTCGAGGAGATACTGATCGCAGGAAGAAAGTTCGGGTGAACCTGCCCTTTCTTGTTCACACACCGTCGCGGACGGAAAGTGTAACCAAGGAAATCAAAGCTGATTCGCGAATGCTCTTCCAGGCGATTCACATCCTTGCAATAGACGATCGACGATTTGTCGGGATGGATCTCCAACCCACACTCACGGAAGCGTTCCGAGATAAGGCTCATCACGTATTCCGCCTGAGACTGGCTCTTGCAGTGCAGCAGCCCATCGTCGGCGTATCGACAAAATGGAACCCCCGGCAGTTGGCGTCTCACCCACTCGTCAAACGCGTAGTGCAAGAACAGATTTGCCAGAATAGGGCTCACAACTCCACCTTGCGGTGTGCCTTTGTCGCGCGCCTGTAGACTGCCGCCGGGCTGCTCAAGTGGAGCCTGCAACCAGCGCTCCACGTACAACAACACCCAACGACACTGACAATGGTGGCGTAACGCCTTCATGAGCAGTTCGTGGTCAATGTTGTCGAACAGGGCGCGGATATCGAACTCCACCACCCAGTCGTATCGCCAACACCGTTTCCGGGTGATGGCAATCGCGTCATGGGCAGACTTTCCCGGTCGATAGCCGAAAGAATCCTCATCGAACACCGGTTCCAGTATCGGCTCCAGGGCTTGCTTCACCACTGTCTGTGCGATTCGATCAGAGACCGCAGGCACTCCGAGAACACGCGTGCCCCCCGATTTCTTCGGGATTGGCACGGCTTTCACGGGTGGTGGAAAATAGCTCCCGGAGCACAGCCGGTTCCAGATTCGATAGAGGTTGTTCTTCAAGTTGTGCTCGAAGAGTTCAAGCGACTCGCCATCGACTCCTGCGGCACCTCCTTTGGACTTCACCTCCAAGTATGCTTGCCCTGCCAGCTTCTTAGAAACCTCAAATGGCTTTGCTACTTTCAAGGGCTCCTCCTGCCTAGCAGTTGGCCGCTTGTCTGTAGCCGAGTGACCAAGCCCCTTCGCTCCGCTGCCATTACGGCAGCCTCATCGCTACTACGAGCTTGTCCGCCCCTGGGCAACGCTTCGATACTGTCGGCCTCGCAGGTTCTCTGCTTGTGCCTTTCTCTTAGCATCGTTGCTCCAGGTTCCCGCAGTTCAACATGAGAGCCCAGATCAAGCTCACGCCACCTCTATGCCGGGTGCCACCTGACCAGTAGACAGGTTTCCGCCAGATTCGTCCCGGGGCAACACCAACTCCCCGGTTTCGACACCATCTCGTCCTTTCGGCACTTGAACGGTGGTTCACTTGTGTTCGTCTTCCTGATCCACACCTGATGCTTCTAGAGCACCTTTTCCGTAACGCTCACGACCGCGGCTTTTAACCACAGCCACTTACGGTGGTTTGCAACCTGCTCCTGCAAGCCGGTTGCGGGAGGCCTACTCCCATCTCTCACGCCGCTTGCTGCGGCACACTGACGATGAAACCCACCCTCGGAAAGAGTTCTCCGCGATGCCACTCGACCTTGGCAATCACCCGGCGAGGCCGGTCCCAACTGGCGGCTTGATATTGGAAATCGGCAAACCAAACGATAGGCTTTCGGGGCGGACGGCCCACAGGCCGGGTAAGCAGGTGTTCAATCTCCGCCTGAAGCACCTCGTTGGCAGGAAGCCGGATGGCATACAAAAAGCCCTTCTCCTCCAAGTATTCATAAACGTCCGGCTTGGCAAAGGCAGCATCCCCACGAAAGTATTTGCGGACTGTTTTCTTCTCGTAGCGAGCCACGATTGGTTCCAGCATCTCCTTCCAACCATCCGCGCTGTGAACATTGCCGGGCCGAAGCATTGCACCTTCGCAATCTCCGAACTGGTTGAAACAAAACAGGGGATGGTAGCAAGTACATCGGAAATGGCCGTTGTAGGCAGAGGCTTCCTGCTCGCCATGGACAGGACTGGCTGAGCTGTCCATATCCAGAATGATGCGTCGATGAGTTGTTTTCTCCAGCGCTCTTTCTACCCATCGGCCATTAACTTCCGAAAGGGCTTTGAGGTTCCCCTGGACGGACAGCATCTCGGTCTCAAATCGACCCATGGTGTTGGCGCTGGCGGCCTTCTTCTTGTCCATCTTCTTCCCGGTGATCCTCCGCATAGTCGGATCCACCGATAGACGATGGGCATCGTTGACATCTTCATAGCCAGCCAGTCGACTCGTATACCGATTGGCGCAGCAACGACGCCAGGTCGTGCTGGATGTTACGCCCTGTCCGCGAATCGAGAAAAACGGAGGGAACACTATCGAATAACACCAACGCTTCGTCCAAATCACGATAGGCGAGAAGCCCAGCATCCGAGGTGACCTTAGCCCCATGAAATTCAAGCCTCAAACTGCCATCAAAACCGGCCTTCAAACCTTCACCCTTTGGGTCAGCCATTTCTTGCTCCCTTTATGCTCTATATCTACTTTAATTATGGTAGTTTACATCGATTAAGGCAAACAATTTTGGTGTCCTATATGGTGAATGGGGGATCAATTGTTCTCTTTACGTCACATGTCGGAACTTGGAAGGCGGAACGATCCAGATCATCTTGACCTTTGCCGACTTACGAACAAGAGGCTCCTGGATCTCCTTGTCTCAATCTGACAGAATCCCATGGCAAAACCGGGAGTGGAAAGCGCGATGACCTACTTTAATCTCGATATTGGGTACTCGGAATCTCTACAGCTGCCCGACGGAAAGATTCTTATCGTCTACTATTTCAATTTGTTCGATCGCTTTTTTATTGGTGGAATCTTTTGGAACCCATAGCTTATTGAGCATAAAGAGGACATCGTTCCGAAACACCAGGTCTTTGATGTTCTCTCTCTGGGTGCCGCCCACCGTTCACTACCTGGTCGACAAGCATCTAGGCGAGCAGGCCGAAGGTGGGAGGCCGGTAGAATGGTTCCCTGGAGAACTGTCATGAAGGGAATAGTGGTGTGCCAGGGTCCTCGGGCCGCCGAGGAAGGCGCGAGGGTGATGGAGGCAGGCGGCAACGCTTTCGACGCTGCCATCACCACCGCTTTTGTACAAACGGTGATCCTCCCCTTTTCCTGCGGGGTCGGCGGCATGGTGTCGGCCCACCTATACTCTCCCACCCATGGCAGCCACTCGATAATCGACGGCTGCCTGCGCGCCGGCTCGAAGGTCAGCGAGGATATGTGGGCGGCCGACTGCAAAGGCGAGGCCGAATTCAACGGGGCAGTCTTTTCGAAGATCACCGTAGCGCCATGGGCTACACGTCCATCTGTGCGCCCGGAAGCGTAGCCGGCCTGGCCGAAGTCCACGAACGGCACTGTTCGATGCCCTGGAGCGAGCTGCTCCAGCCGACCATTCAGGTCGCGAAGGAAGGCTTTCCCGTAACGAGGTCAACTCGTGATTTGCTCTTGACTCCAGGGGTAGCCTGCCAACCCAGTGCAGTCGAGATAATTTCTGCAACCAGGGATTCCGCGCGTATGTACTTACGGCCCGACGGCTCAGTTCCCGAGGAGAGCGAGACCATCCGGAATCCGGACTACGCAAATACACTGACTCGGCTGGCGCACAAAGGCGCACAGGACTTCTATCGGGGTGGACTCGCCGATGCTATCGTGGCCGATCTGGAGAAGAATGGCTCGTTCGTCACGCGACGCGACCTGTCCGAGTACCGAATCAACTCCTACCCACCCAACAAGACTTCGTACCATGGCTACGATGTCTACACCAACGGGCCGCCCGGCGGCGGTCCCCTGCTTATCGAGGTGCTGAACGTTCTCCATGAGCTGGATCTCGGCTCGATGGAGCACGGGGGCATTGACTACCTCAGACTTCTCGCCTCCACACTCCAGCTGGCTAACCAGGATCGACGGGACTTTCTGGGTGATCCCGAGGTGATTGGCACCTCGCCGATCGAAATCTTGATGTCGAAACAACGGGCTGACGAGCTTCGAAGCGCGGTCTTGAAGGGAGCGGTCGGCGGGAAGGCAGCACCTCTCGAAGGACCGGACACAACCCACCTGGTAGCGGTCGACACCGATGGGAACGTGGCGTCAATCACTCACAGCAACGGTGAGTACTCGGGCGTCGTAACTCCCGGGATGGGCTTCATGTACAACAACGGCATGAACCGATTTGACCCGAGGCCGGGCCGGGCGAGTTCCCTCGCGCCTGGAAAGGCTCGACTACACCTCATGATGCCAAGTATCGCCTTTAGAGACGACGCCCCGGCGGTGGCTTTCGGCGCCCCCGGCGGCAACGCAATTCTGGCCGCGCTGGTCCAGACCTTCACCAATGTCGTCGACTTCGGCATGAACGCGACTGAGGCCGTCTCAGCTTCCCGCATCCACACTGAGGAATCGACGGTCTGGTGCGAGGCAAGAATACGTTCCGATGTAGTCACAGGGCTGCGGGAAGCCGGCCACACCGTCATCCAGGACCCGAACTCCTATGGAAGGTTTCTCGCTCGGGTTCAGCTCGTGACGATCGGGCCGGACGGCAACCTGGACGGCGGTTCGGATCCGCGCGCTGACAGCGGAGTTGCAAAGCCCAGAGGCTGACGGTCCGCGCACGATTCCGTAAATACGGCAACGTATTCTCTCCAGTTCCAGGTTCCAAGCTGAAAGGTGGGGTCAGGCTTTCCTCTTCGTCCAGGACTCTCCGATCTCTTCCAGAGTTCTCCCCTTTGTTTCGGGCAGCAATCTTATTGCAAAAATGAAGGCAAGAATGTCAATGCCGGCAAAAATCCAAAATGCAGCTCCAATGGAACCGATCATTTCTTGAGAGAATTCAAAAAGGATGGGGAAAATGAACTGTACCGACCATCCAGCAAACCAAAGTACGGTTGTAGTGACCGCTACCGCTTTTGCACGGATACGGGTGGGATAAATCTCCGACATCATTAACCACGGCAGAGGACCGAGAGCAAAGGCATGGGGCATGGAACAGAGAAAAAACATGAGCAGAACGAATGAACCAGTAATGTTGTAATGAAAGATCAAGCCGAAAATGGTCATGAACGCCATCATGGCCGCGGAGCAGATCAGCCATAAGGGCCTTCTTCCGAATCGGTCGACCAGGAAAATCACGACAATGGTTAAAAAAGCCTCCCAGCCAGCCACCAGGATGGACTGAAAGATAGCGTCGACCGTATCAGGAAAACCTCCCATTTTGAGTAAGGTCGGCTTGTAGATACCGATGGCGGTCAATCCGGTCCAGTTGTTGAAGAGGGCGAGGCAAATTCCCACAAACAGAGCTAGCTTTATCCCGGATCGAATCAGCTCGGAAAATGTTCCTGGTTCTTCCTTCAGAGATTCCTTGATTTGATCGAGTTCCTCTTTTGCATATTCCGGCCCCTGGAGTCGGGTAAGAACAGCGAGGGCTTCATCCCAACGCCCCTTTTCAGCCAGCCATCTTGGACTCCTAGGAACGAAACAGAGCAATACTAAAAAAAAGACGACAGGCAGTATCTCCGAAGCAAACATCCACCGCCAACTTATGGTCTCCGGAAGGTATTTTGCGAAGAGCCATGCTGCAATGGCAGATGTCGTACCCCCGATCGGAATCGCCAACTGGTACATGATCGCCAGACCCCCTCGAGTACGAGGGGGAGCGATCTCGACAATGTACATGGGGGACGCGATTGAGCAGAGACCCACTCCGAGTCCTCCGATGATGCGGAAAATATTAAACGTGGTCATGTCCGGAGCAATGGCAGTGATGATGGCGCTAATACCGAACAGAGGAATAGAGAAAATTAAGGTCTGTCTCCTGCCGATCTTGTCGCATAGCCGTGCCCCTAAAAAGGGACCAGCCATACAGCCGAGAACAGCGCTGCTGGTCGCGAATCCGAAGCTGGCCCCTTGTAAGAAGAACTGTTCTCTGAGATAAACTTGAGCTCCTGAGATAATGGCCAGATCGTAACCGAACAAAAACCCACCAACAGCCGCAACAAACGCAATAGAAAACGCGTAAAGTTTCCCTGCCTTCGTCGAGCTGACGGCTTGATTCGAGTGGGTCATAGCTGTCTTTTTCCTATTTTGACTTGGATGACCTTTTCAGCAAGCAGTACGACGATCCTTCTGCCGATGTCTCGACCCGTTGCCTTAACCGACCATTGCTGTGATGCCGAATTTGGAGTACCAGAGATTCATTTTTCCTTCCTTTTGACGATAATGAGAGGGTCCAAGGTTCCCACTTCACGAAGGCTAGGAGCCTGTCCGAGTAATCCGAATATCGACGGGGTGATTGTCTACGATAGTAGGCGATATGGGCAAGAAATTTCGAGAATGGAACGTAGAGCAGAGGTGGCTTTTACCGGCGTCGATTTTGGATTTCGTGGCGGAAGGACACCTGGCGCATTTCGTCCGGGATACGGTGAGAGGATCGCTGGATTTAAGTGAGATCCTGGGGGAATACGAAGAAGAGCGAGGCTACCCGCCTTATCATCCGGTGATGATGACAGCGTTGTTGCTGTATGGGTACTGCCGGGGAGTGTATTCGTCGCGCAGGCTGGCGAAAGGTTGCGAAGAGCGAGTGGACTTCATGGCAGTAACGGGGATGCAGAAGCCGGACTTTCGAACCATAAGTGATTTTCGCAAGCGGCACCTGAAGGCGTTATCGGCACTTTTCGGACAAGTGCTGGGATTGTGTCAGAAGGCGGGTTTGGTGAAGCTGGGGCATGTGGCCTTGGATGGGACGAAAGTGCGAGCCAATGCCAGTAAGCACAAGGCGATGAGCTATCGGCGGATGAAAGCAGCGGAGATCGATTATCAAGCGGTGGTGGAGGAGTGGTTTCGAGAGGCAGAGGCGATTGATGCAGCTGAGGATGAGGAGTATGGAGCGGATCGACGAGGGGATGAATTGCCGGAGTGGGTCAAGGATAAAAAGAAGCGGTTGGAGAAGATCCGAGAAGCGAAGGCAGCGTTAGAAGCAGAAGCTCGAGAGAAGGCAGTGGCTGAGGAGAAGAAAGAATGCAAACCCAAGTATCGAGGAGGTCGTAAAAGGAGGTATCCAAGAGGAGTGCCGAGAGCGCAGGCGCAGCAGAATTTTACCGACCCGGAGAGTCGGATTATGAAGACATCGGAAGGTTTTCAGCAGTGCTATAACGCACAAGCTGCTGTGGATGCCGACAGCCAAGTGATCGTGGCCCAAGGGCTGACGAATGCGGCCACGGATCGTCACCAACTCATCCCTCTGGTGGATGAAATACGACGCCAAACGGGCCGAGATCCCATGGAGATCTCAGCCGACACCGATTACTGCTGGGAAGAGCCTTTGGCAGAGTTGCAAAGGCGAAAGATTCGAGGATATGTTGCCACGGGCAAGGTCAAACACAGTGAAACGGCTCTCCAGCCGCGCATGAAGATCCGGAAGAACGCTGCCTTAGAACAGATGCATCAAAGATTGAAGCGAGCCGGGCGTCGCAGTCGCTACCGGTTACGCAAGCAGACGGTCGAGCCGGTCTTTGGCCAAATCAAATCCGCCCGGGGTTTCCGCCAATTTCTGCTGCGCAGCCTGGAAAAGGTGCAAACCGAGTGGAGTATGCTCTGCACCGCTCACAATCTCTTGAAGTTGGCAACGGCAAACCGCTAAGAGTTGCCCGGGGTGAGTTCAGGCTCAGACACAAGGAGTCGGAAGTAGGAGCGTTAATCGCTAATAACCCGAAAACCGTTACTCGGACAGGCTCCTAGCCTATAGTATGACCGTTCGGCAGCGTCGAGAAGTCGTCTATTCGAAACGGTGTACGAGACGACCCTTTGTTAAGTCATAGGGAGAAAGCTCGACAGTGACTTTATCTCCTTTGGCGATTCGGATATGGTCACGGCGCACCTTGCCGGCGATATGGGCCAGAACGACACGCCCATTTGGGAGCTCCACTCGGAACACGTTGTTTGGCATTGGATCAGTGACAATCCCTGACACTTCAAGGGCATCCGTTCGAGTCTTCCTCTGATCCTGACGCTTGGGGTGATCCTTCTCCTTCTTTTTCTTGCGCCACGGCTGCCTGCGCCACTTGGGCCTTTGAGCCATAATTATGATCCAGTCTAGATCGGTAATCTTATATAAGCAATGCGAACTGCTGCCACTTGGGCAGTAGGGGAAGTAAAGAAGAGATTCTGGGTTCTGCTACGAGCTTCAAGCTTCAATGTAGCGGAATCCGCAGACTTTCCCGGCCTCAGTGTTGATTAGGAGTAGGAAGGCACGGGACAAGGAGAACCTGGAACTTGGAATCGGCTCAGCCTCAGGTCGTTAGTTCTTCAGTTCTGCCTCGATGGCCTGGATTACGTCGGGCGCATCCGGCTTGGTGCGCGGCTCATATCGCGCAATGACCTCCCCGCTGCGGTTGATAAGGAACTTTTCAAAGTTCCAGTCGATTTCACCCGATCCCTTTGGCTGGGTATCGAGTGACTTGAGGTGTTGATACAGGGGACAGGCCTCCTTTCCGTTCACGTTCACCTTGGCAAACATGGGAAACGTCACGCCGTAGTTCTTCGAGCAGAATTTGCGGATCTCCTCTGCCGACCCAGGTTCCTGGCCGCCGAACTGGTTGCAGGGAAAACCGAGTACGGCAAGACCCTTCTTTCCGTACTTTTCGTGCAGGGCTTGGAGTTGCCGGTACTGTGGGGTCAATCCGCACTCACTCGCCACGTTGACCATGAGCACCACCTTGCCCTGGTACCGGGCAAGGTCTACTTCTTCGCCCTGCAGTGACTTCATCCTAAACTTCAGGGCGGTCGGCACTTCCCCGTCTTTGTCCTTAGCAGTAGCAGATGTGCCAATCATGACGGCGACGATTCCCATCAAGAAGACTGAAATCCATTTGGACATACTATCCATATTCGTTCTCCTTATATCGATACGCTCGTTTTCCGGGCACGACGATGTCCAGCGGGTTCAGGCCTAAGGCAAGACCCTCTTTCCTGAGCTCCTTCACTGGTTGAGCGTGACCCTCCAGCGTGCGCTGGTACAGGCCTTAAAAAATCTCTTCTTTGCGGCTCATAAGTCGGCCGATTCTATCCCTTGCCCTCGACAGGGTCAAGTTCCCGAGAAGCGGTCGCCGCTGCGGGTAGAACGTCCTTCCAGGATGGGATAGAATTTTTTCAGAATCCACTCTCATACGCAGCTGTGATCATCACCAGATGTTATTAAGAGGTTATCATTAAGGTAGAGCAGCACTGAGAATTGACAACTGGCCCCCGAACTAGAATGTCGTCGCAGGGCCAGTCGCAGCCGAGAAGGGGGAACCATGGTTCGCAAAGAGAGGAAGCTGGGAAGGAGCGTAGCCGTGATCGGTGGAGCGATGTCCCGGTTCGGCGTATTTCCGGAAAAGGGCAGCCGTGACTTGATGGCAGAAGCCTACATCGAAGCGCTGGACTCCGTTGACAAGGGGCTCGATCCCAAGGAAATTGAAGCGCTCTACATCGGAAACTTTTGCGCCGACCTGTTCGAAGGACAGTCGCATCTGGGGCACCTCGTCGCCGACTGGTTGGGGCTGACACCGAAGCCGGTGACGCGGATCGAAGGGGCCTGTGCCAGCGGCGGGCTTGCTTTTCGAGAGGGTGTCATGGCGATCGCCTCGGGCATGTACGATGTCGTACTGGTAGGTGGCGTGGAAAAGATGACGAATGTGAGCACGGCGGATGTCCAGGATTTTCTGGCCGTAGCCAGCGACGTCCCCATGGAAGTAGACCAGGCAGCGCTTACCTTCCCAGGCATCTTCGCTGCAATGGCCTCGGCGTACTTCGCGAAGTACGGCGTCTCACGTGAGCACCTCATGAGGGTGGCCAAGAAGAACCATGACAACGGCGCCCTCAATGCCAAGGCTCATTTCAACGTGTCTCTCCGTGACATCATGGAGAAGCGTAAAGAGAAGGCCCGCCAGCGGGGCAAGCCCGTACCGGATTGGGCGGACGAATTCGAATTCCTGAGGGATGAAAGGGTCAATCCGCCGGTTGCTTCACCGTTGCATCTGTTTGACTGTTCACCCATCACGGACGGTGCCGCATGTATGATCCTGGCAGCCGAGGAGATCGCTCCAAACTTCACGGGCGACACCGTGCGGGTAGTGGCCAGTTCCCAGACCAGCGCGGCCCCTGCAGCCAACTGGAATTCCGACCTCACGGCCTTGCCCGCAGTCCAGTTGGCTGCGCGGCGGGCTTACGAGACAGCTGCTGTCCAGCCACAGGACATAGACTTCGCGGAAGTACACGACTGTTTCACCTCTGCCGAAATCATCGCCATTGAGGACCTGGGCTTCTTTGAGCCGGGTAAAGGAGCCTTCGCCGCTGCGGATTGTCAGACTTCCAGACAAAGCAATCGCCCGGTGAACGTGTCTGGCGGACTGAAGGCGAAGGGACATCCCGTGGGAGCGACAGGCCTGGCACAGCTGCAGGAAGTGTGGCGCCAGCTGCGGGGAAGTGCCGGTGGGCATCAGATCACTCACAAGGACCTTCGTTTGGGTCTGACCCACAACGTGGGTGGTACCGGAGGTACCTGCGTGATCCATATTTTGGAGCGAGCCTGAGATGGCCGATCCGGACTTCAACATCGCCGGCTATCGCCAGTTTCTGGAGCAGCGAAAGATTATGGCATGCCGCTGCCTGGACTCCGGGCAGATTTATTTGCCACCGAGGCCGATCTGTCCAGACTCCCAGTCCCGGAACATGGAATGGGTGGAACTGTCGGGAGAGGGAGTGGTTGTGGCCTTTAGCTCGATTGTTGTGGTTCCCCCCGCCATGGCCCAACGAGGCTACGGTCGCGACAACCCCTTGATCAGCGGGTTTGTGGCGTTGAAGGAGGGCCCGACCGTCCCGGCCCGCATCGAGAGCCCCCAGCATCCGGTACGAGTCGGAATGCCGGTGAAAGCCGACTTTCTGGAAGAGTCCAGCGGCGAACAGCGGCAGGTGAAGTTGGTCTTCCTGCCAGTCTAGGATTTTGGCAGCGGAATCCGCGGAGGATTCCGCTGCCACCGCCGTCTGAGCCCAAAGTGAAGGAGGCCGTAGTGTCAGAGAGGAAAGTGAGCGCCCAGGAACGAGAGCTGCTCGATAAGGCTGCCAGGTATCTCCCAGGTGGCAGCAACGGGAACACCATCTACCAGGGGCTCATTATCAAGGAAGGTAGGGGCTCCCGGGTCCGGGACCTGAGCGGCAATGAGTATATCGACTATTCTCTAGGCTCCGGGCCGCTGATCTTGGGCCATGAACATCCCGAGGTAGTGGAGGCGGTTACGAAGCAGATCGGCCGGGGCACGACCTTCTTCGGCTTGAACGAGCACGCCGTTCTGCTGGCAGAAGAGATCGTGGATGCTGTGCCCTGTGCGGAAAGAGTGCGGTTCTCCTGCAGCGGCACCGATGCGACGTTCCATGCCATGCGTGCGGCCAGGGCTTACCGTGGCCGAGACAAGATCCTCAAATTCGAAGGCGGCTACCACGGTATGAACGACTATGCCCTCATGAGCATGGCACCGTCCGAGCCCGCGGACTTTCCCGCCGCGGTCCCGGACACCATGGGGATTCCGAAAGTCATAAAAGAGCAGGTCCTGATCGTGCCGTTCAATAACCTCGATACCACCGTCGCCATCATCGAAAAGCACCACCAGGAGCTGGGCGGTGTGATCATTGAGCCGCTGCAGCGCGTTATCCCTCCGGTCCCAGGGTTTCTCCAAGGCCTGCGCGAGATCACCAGGGAGTATGGAGTCCCGCTGATCTTCGACGAGGTCGTGACGGGGTTTCGCTTTGCCTACGGCGGTGCCCAGGAGTACTACGGGGTGGTACCGGATTTGTGCGCTTTGGGCAAAGCGGTTTCGGGAGGCTACCCCCTGTCGGTGATCGCCGGTCGGGCTGAGATCATGGATCGCTTCGGCGCAGATCAAACCCATCCGTATGGCAAGGTCCTCCAGGAGGGCACCTTGAATGGTAACCCCATGGCCGCGGTTGCCGCACTGGCCACGTTGAGGGTGCTCAAGGGTGGAAAAACCTACGAAAACCTCTTCAGGATAAGCAACATGGTCAAAGAGGGGCTGACGCGGCTTCTCTTAGAGGCGGGAATTCCCGCTCAAGTTTTGGGCGAGCCGCCCATGTTCGATGCCCTGTTCCTGGAGGGAGAGGTAAAAGACTACCGCGATATGATGCGTCATGACGTCCAGAAGGGTGCCCGCTTCGTGAAGCTTCTGAGGGAGCGAGGCGTATATAAGAACGACGCCAAGTTCTACGTCTCGACCGCACACGACGAGAAGGACGTCGAGGAGACTCTTGCGGCCTTCCGCTCGGCCATAGCAGTGCTCTAGCCCGGCAGCCCATCTGCGTGCTACTGTAATACAATACCAACCCCACCCGTGGTTGGGAGAATCGATTGTGGTGGGCGTAGCTCAGTTGGTCAGAGCACAGGGTTGTGGCCCCTGTGGCCGTGGGTTCGAATCCCATCGCCCACCCCAAAACAAATAGAAGCGAATTCCGTGCGTGTCACGTTACCAGATGCCGAGAATTTTCCACCACAGGCCGCCGATACCCAGCCAGATGATGATGTTGATGATGCTGATGAGCCCTCCCAGTTTCCACCAGGTACGCATCTCCACGTAACCCGACCCGAAGAGCACAGGAGCGGGCCCGGTACCGTAATGGGTCATGCTGCTGAACAGATTGCTGAAAAAAGCCAGTACCAGAGCCGCCAACGTTGGTGGTGTGCCTACTGCAATGGCTACAGACAGGAAGGCAGCGTACATGGAGCTTATATGGGCGGTGTTGCTGGCAAAGAGGTAGTGGCTGTAGAAATAGATCAGGCTCAGGATGAGGAAGGATTTGACCCAACTGGTGCCTGCCACCAGCGAAGAGATTGCTTCACCGAACCAGGGGATCAGCCCCAAGTCGTTCAAGTGAGTTGCCATCATCAGCAGAGTGGCAAACCAAACCAGCGTGTTCCAGGCCGCCTTCTGCTGGAGAAGGTCTTCCCAGCTCAAGACGCCGGTCATGAGCAACACAGCCAGGCCCAGTAGGGCGGCCGTTGTGCTCTGGATTCCTAGCCTAACTTCCGCGGTCCGCTGAGGGATTTTCACCTATTTTGCCTGCTCGGCGTCGGCAAGTCGTTTGTTTTCAGCGAGCGTCTTTCTGGATTGGCGAAATAGTGACTAATATGACTAAGTATCGCACTGGATATGTCAGGTTTATATGGTATATGTAGTGATGAATGTACATCCGAAAAACCAGTCGCATCTACAAGGGCAAGGAATACGCGAACTACCTGCTGGTGGAGTCGGTTCAGACCCCCAAGGGACCGCGCCAAAGAACGATTTGCTCGCTGGGCAATCTGGCCCCGGCGCCTCGAGAACAATGGCGGGCCCTGGCGCATAAGCTGGAGTCGGCCTTGTGCGGCCAGCTTCCGCTGGAAGCTCCCGATGAAAAAACCCGAACCCTTCTCGAAAGGGCTGGGCGGGGCCGACAGCGGCGAGAACCCGAGCCAGCGGCAGAGCTGGTCACCGTCGATGCGGAGCGGATTGAATTGGAGCAGGCCCGGGAAGCCGGGCCCGTGCACGTCGGGCATCAGATGTGGCGGCGCTTGGGGATGGGCGAGATTCTCAGGCGTGCGGGCTTGTCGGAGCGCTCCTGCCGGTTGAGCGAAGCGATGACGCTCAACCGGCTGATCTGTCCGCTTTCGGAACGGGCCATGCCCGACTGGGTCCGTGGCACCGCGGCGGGGGACATTCTGGGAGAGGACTTCCGCCCGCTGCAGGAGGATGCGCTCTATCGGAACCTGGATCGGCTACATCCGAATCGAGAGCCGATCGAGCGGGAGCTCATGGAGCGGGAGAGAGCGCTTTTCAACCTGCAAGAGACGGTCTATCTCTACGACCTGACGTCGACCTACTTTGAGGGTCAGGCGGAAGCCAACCCCCAGGCGAAGCGGGGAGGCTGCCCCAAACTCAGTTGAAAGTGAAGGGCGGTTCAGGTTGAGCACGATCTTAAGCCACCTTTCGTTTGGCGTCCATAGAAACCTCGTCTCTGAGTTTGGCTTTCAGCATCCAGAGGTCCTGGTAGCCCTGGATGCGCCGGAAGTTCTTCTCCGTCTCCAGGAAGGCTGAGGCGACCCAGCGCAGCACCATCTGGCTATCTTTCCAGCGGCTCACTCGGCGGGTCCGCATCCTCACGCCAGAGTGAGGGCTTTCAATCAGGTTGGTGCTGGCCAGACACAAGCGCAGGGAGGAAGACAACTCGAGTCGATTGATGGTGAAGGTCTCTTCCAGACCTTCTCGCAGGCTAGCTGCCGCATCGGGATGCAGCCCTTCGAGCCACTCCGCCTGCTTTCTGAGCCGAACCCTCCCTTCTTCCCAGGGCAGCCGATAAGCAGCCTGCATCACTGACTTGACTTGCTCGGCCAGATCGTCCGGCAATCGATCGCACACGTTGCGAATCTTATGACGACGACATCTCTGCACCGGACTGCCCTTGCCAAAGACCTTGTCAATGGCACATCGCAGGGCCCTGGAGCCGTCAATCACAAACAGATAGCGTCGCCCGGAATCCAGGCCTCGCTCCACCAGGTCTTCCAGCAAGGAGGTAGCGGTGGCGGCGTTTTCACTGGCCCCTTCCCGCAGCCCCAGCACGTGCTTTTGGCCCTCCGAGTCCACGCCGACGGCACAGATCACGTGGTGCTCGCCAAAGACCAGGCCGTCGATGTAGATGATCAGAAACTCAACGTCATCAAAGTGTCGCTCGGCCAGCTGCTCCAGCTGCTGGCCGCTCTGCTCAATGAACTGACGGCTCACGGACGATTTGCTGACTCCCACCGTGTCGGCCATCTGGGGGATCACGCGGCTGTAGTGGCGCGTGGAAACGTTGCACATCAAGATCTCCAGCATGCGGCTGCCCAGCTCCCCGTTACGGTTGATCGCCTCATAGGCGGGGATCTCCACCTCCCCGCCTCGACCTTGGCCTTTCTTGCGCAGCCGTGGCTTTCGAACCCGCACTTGCCGCTCCGAAAGTCTGACTCGCCCTGGCTGAGTGCCGTACCAAACGATCTGCTTGCCTGGGCGCCCTTGTTGCTTTTCGCCGGCGACACTTCGGGCAGAAAGCTGCAAGACCGCTTCCATGCTCGCTCGCCCCAGGATGTCGATCAACTCGTCAATGGCCATCCGGGAGGCTTCGATCAGCTCCACCATCGGGAGCAACAGTTGCCCGTTCTGGGCCAGATAATCAGCCAGCCCCTGACTGTTCTTCCGGGTGACAATTCGATATGATTTCTTCATGGCTGTTCCTCCTTAAAAGGTTGTTGACCAACCCGATTCTAACGAGTCGGTCGGACGAACCGCCTCTCAACTTTCAACTAAACCCGGGACAGTCTCGAAGCGGGGCTACTCGCGCGATAAGCGTCCCGACTGCAAGCAGGTGGTGGTGGGACTGGTGCTGGATGGGGAGGGGTTTCCGAAGGCCCACGAGGTGTTTGACGGAAACGTGCAGGACCGTGCCACCGTGGATCAGATGCTGGATGCGTTAGAGAGACGGACGGGCCAGAAAGTAGGCTCCACGGTGGTGCTGGATCGGGGCATGGCGTACGAGGAGAACCTGGAGCAGATCCGGCAGCGCCAGTATCACTACATTGTGGCGGGGCGGCAGTCGGAGCGAAATGAATGGTGGGACGAGTTGGAGAAGGAAGACGAGTGGGAAGAGATCCTTCGCATCCCTTCACCCCGGAATCCGTTTCAGAAGAAGACTCGGGTCGAGATCAAACGGCGCCAGAAAGGCGATGAGATCTACATTCTTTGCCGCAGCGAAGGTCGGGAAGAGAAGGACCGAGCGATCCGGGAGAAACAAGAACAGAGACTGATCCACGACTTGGAGAAGCTCCAGGCCCGGGTGGAGCGGGGACGCCTGAAGCAGGAGGAGAAGATTCAGCAGGCGATCGGTCGTCTGAAGGAACGCTACCCCCGTGTGGCGCGCTACTACGCAATCCAATACGACGCGGAGAAGCGGAATCTGGTTTGGCAAGAGAGGGCAGAGAAGAAGACGATGGCGGAGAAGCTCGACGGCAGCTACGTGCTGAAGACGGATCGGCAGGATCTGAGTGCCGATGAGATCTGGCGCACCTACCTTCTGCTGACGCGTGTGGAACGAGCCTTCCGGGATATGAAGACCCCGCTGATGGAGCGTCCCATTTTCCACCATCTGGAGCACCGTACCCAGACGCACATCTTTCTCTGCGTGCTGGCCTACCACCTGCTGCTGGCCATCGAAAAGTACTTCCTGGATGAGGAGAATCCACACCTCCTGGTCGACGATCCGCCGGCAGCTGAGCACCCACCAGGTGGTCACGGTGGTCCTGCCCACGGCGAACGGCACCATTCTCCGCATCCGAAAGGGAACCACCCCGGATGGCGGGCAGCGGCAGATCTACAACGTCCTCAGGGTTCCACTGGAAGTCATGAAACCGATCAAGACCTGGCACGCAGCGGCCAATTTGTAGTGACTGAAAAAAATCGCAACCCAGCATCAACAAAGGATTTTGCTCAGCGGAGTGCGGAAGTTAGGCTAGTGTCCCACCCAAGATCCACAACAGCAGCAACAGAGTGAATGTCCCCAGCATGATCCACTCGCGCCGCTTCAGCCTTCCCATTTCTGCAAGTCGATCTATGGCTATCTGTGCAGCTTCCGGCGTGTCTCTGATTTCCGGTGGGTAGGTCTTGTACAGAACCCAAGGCACGACAGCCAGGCTGACCAGACCGGGAACCGCCGCGGCCAGCGCCCAGGCTCCCCAGGTGATTTCGACACCGAAGTGAGCAGCCAACTCAGCAGCGAGCGGATTGGCTGCCATGGCTGTCAGGAACATGGCACTGGTAATGACAGTTCCCTGGAAGGAAGTCTGGATCAGAAAGGCACCGATCCTGCGAGCCGTTCCATCGTGGGGCTCGCTGCCGTAAGATCTGGCGATGGACCTCAGGATGGGGAACACAATGGCGCCGGTTCGGGCCGTATTGCTGAGGATTGCAGGTGCCAGCAGCAGGTCGGTAACGATCAGGCTGTAACCCAAGCCAAGTGACCTCCTGCCGAAAGCAGCGATGAAGCAATAGGCGATTCGAGCGCCCAGGCCCATTTTCACAAAGCCGCCCGAAAGGAAAAAGGCGATCATAAGCAGCCAAAGGACCGGGTGACCAAAGCCGCTCAACGACTCCTTGAGGGTGAGCGTGCCCGTCAACGGGACTGCCGCAAGAGCCAATATCGCAATGGCCTCCATGGGAAAGGGTTTGGCAATGAACCCCACAATAGTGGCGACAAAGATGGCCAGCAGATGCCACGCCCTGATGCTCACCCCCTCTGGTGCTGGAATGAACCAGATTAAAGCTCCCGCAAGCAGCGTGATATAGAGTGCTGGACTGAAGCGTCCTTCACCACTGTCCGGCATAGGAGACTCTTCTCGATTGATGGGGATTCTCGAACTGTTCTTCAAGCGGTGCTAACCCTCTCTCTATGGTATCGTCGCCCTGTGAGTCAAGGCAATCGACGTACGGCATGAGTAGAGGAAATTGAGATGCGAGGACGCGTTGTTGAGTAAGAGGACCACGGTACAGAAGGCAGGTCTGGTTCTGGGACCTCTTCTTTTTGGTCTGGTGCTGCTCACCGACCTGGAGCCGGGTAATCCCGCGGTTACCCGAATGGCTGCGGTGGCCATTTGGATGGCCACATGGTGGATCACCGAGGTCATTCCCCTGGCCGTGACGGCACTGCTCCCCATGGTTCTTTACCCCTTGCTGGGTATTTTGAGCGGCAGAGATACCGCGCCCACCTATGTGAACAGTGTCATCTTTCTCTTCCTGGGCGGTTTCATGATTGCCGTGGCCATGGAAAAGTGTAATCTGCACAAGCGAATTGCGCTCTGGATCATTCGTATCGTTGGAACAGGTCTCTCCACGATCATCCTGGGCTTTATGGGTGCCTCTGCTTTTCTATCCATGTGGATCTCCAACACTGCGACCGCCATTATGATAGTTCCCATGGGACTGGCCATTATCCGACAGATGGAGCAGGAGTTTGACAAGAGAAACACCCACGGTTTTGCGGTCGCATTGATGCTTGGTATTGCCTACGGCTGCTCTGTGGGAGGCATCGCCACTCTGGTGGGGACTCCCCCTAATCTCTCTCTGATACGGATCTTTGAAATCACTTTTCCCGAAGCACCACCCATCACATTTGGAGGGTGGCTGATGATAGGCATTCCTCTCACAGCCTCGATGCTGGTGATTTGCTGGGTTTTACTGACCAAAGTGTTTCTCCGCGATCTAGCGCGACTGAAGGTGGACCGAACCCTGATGGAAAATCAATACAGAGAGCTGGGGCTCATGCGCTTCGAGGAGAAAGCGGTGCTCTCGGTAGCTCTGATTACGGCTTTCCTGTGGGTCTTCCGGAAGGGGATTGCCTTGGGCTTCGTCACCATCCCCGGCTGGTCTTGCCTGCTTCCCTATCCCGAGTTGGTCGACGACGGCACGGTGGCTCTGATCATGGCTCTGGTCCTCTTCTTGATCCCCACCCGCAGTAAGGATGCCTCCACGTCGACTCTGATGAGCGCCGATCAGATCAAGCTCCTTCCCTGGCACATCGTGCTTCTTTTCGGGGGAGGATTCGCTTTGGCAGAAGGCTTTCAGGCAACGGGGCTTTCCATCTTCGTGGGGAGCCAGCTTGCCGGACTGGCTGACGTCCGGCCCATTGTGATGGTTGCTATGATCTGTTTGATTCTCACTTTCCTGACCGAGCTGACCTCCAACACCGCCACCACGCAGATGATCCTTCCCATTCTGGCGTCGATGGCCGTCACCCTGCAGGTTCACCCACTCCTGTTCATGGTTCCGGCCACGCTTTCGGCGTCTTGTGCTTTCATGATGCCGGTGGCAACTCCGCCCAATGCAATCGTATTCGGCTCGGGCCGGATCAAAGTATCCGAGATGGCCAAGGTTGGAGTGGTGCTCAATCTCTTAGGTGTACTGGTAGTCACGGCGGTCGTCTATCTGCTTGCGACAGTGGTCTTTGGAATTGATCCCGGTACCTTCCCGGAGTGGGCTAGCCTAACTTCCGCACTCCGCTGAGCAAAATCCTTTGTTGATGCCGGGTTGCGATTTTTTTCAGTCACTACAAATTGGCCGCTGCGTGCCAGGTCTTGATCGGTTTCATGACTTCCAGAGGAACCCTGAGGACGTTGTAGATGTCCCGCTGCCCGCCATCCGGAGTGGTTCCCTTTCGGATGCGGAGAATGGTGCCGTTCGCCGTGGGCAGGACCACCGTGACCACCTGGTGGGTGCTCAGCTGCCGGCGGATCGTCGACCAGGAGGTTTGGATTCCCTCATCCAGGAAGTACTTTTCGATGGCCAGCAGCAGGTGGTAGGCCAGCACGCAGAGAAAGATGTGCGTCTGGGTACGGTGCTCCAGATGGTGGAAAATGGGACGCTCCATCAGCGGGGTCTTCATATCCCGGAAGGCTCGTTCCACACGCGTCAGCAGAAGGTAGGTGCGCCAGATCTCATCGGCACTCAGATCCTGCCGATCCGTCTTCAGCACGTAGCTGCCGTCGAGCTTCTCCGCCATCGTCTTCTTCTCTGCCCTCTCTTGCCAAACCAGATTCCGCTTCTCCGCGTCGTATTGGATTGCGTAGTAGCGCGCCACACGGGGGTAGCGTTCCTTCAGACGACCGATCGCCTGCTGAATCTTCTCCTCCTGCTTCAGGCGTCCCCGCTCCACCCGGGCCTGGAGCTTCTCCAAGTCGTGGATCAGTCTCTGTTCTTGTTTCTCCCGGATCGCTCGGTCCTTCTCTTCCCGACCTTCGCTGCGGCAAAGAATGTAGATCTCATCGCCTTTCTGGCGCCGTTTGATCTCGACCCGAGTCTTCTTCTGAAACGGATTCCGGGGTGAAGGGATGCGAAGGATCTCTTCCCACTCGTCTTCCTTCTCCAACTCGTCCCACCATTCATTTCGCTCCGACTGCCGCCCCGCCACAATGTAGTGATACTGGCGCTGCCGGATCTGCTCCAGGTTCTCCTCGTACGCCATGCCCCGATCCAGCACCAGTCCCACCACCACCTGCTTGCAGTCGGGACGCTTATCGCACGAGTAGCCCCGCTTCGCCTGGGGGTTGGCTTCCGCCTGACCCTCAAAGTAGGTCGACGTCAGGTCGTAGAGATAGACCGTCTCTTGCAGGTTGAAAAGCGCTCTCTCCCGCTCCATGAGCTCCCGCTCGATCGGCTCTCGATTCGGATGTAGCCGATCCAGGTTCCGATAGAGCGCATCCTCCTGCAGCGGGCGGAAGTCCTCTCCCAGAATGTCCCCCGCCGCGGTGCCACGGACCCAGTCGGGCATGGCCCGTTCCGAAAGCGGACAGATCAGCCGGTTGAGCGTCATCGCTTCGCTCAACCGGCAGGCGCGCTCCGACAAGCCCGCACGCCTGAGAATCTCGCCCATCCCCAAGCGCCGCCACATCTGATGCCCGACGTGCACGGGCCCGGCTTCCCGGGCCTGCTCCAATTCAATCCGCTCCGCATCGACGGTGACCAGCTCTGCCGCTGGCTCGGGTTCTCGCCGCTGTCGGCCCCGCCCAGCCCTTTCGAGAAGGGTTCGGGTTTTTTCATCGGGAGCTTCCAGCGGAAGCTGGCCGCACAAGGCCGACTCCAGCTTATGCGCCAGGGCCCGCCATTGTTCTCGAGGCGCCGGGGCCAGATTGCCCAGCGAGCAAATCGTTCTTTGGCGCGGTCCCTTGGGGGTCTGAACCGACTCCACCAGCAGGTAGTTCGCGTATTCCTTGCCCTTGTAGATGCGACTGGTTTTTCGGATGTACATTCATCACTACATATACCATATAAACCTGGCATATCCAGTGCTATACCTAGTCATATTAGTCACTATTTGGCCAATCCAGAAAGACGCTCGCTGAAAACAAACGACTTGCCGACGCCGAGCAGGCAAAATAGGTGAAAATCCCTCAGCGGACCGCGGAAGTTAGGCTAGTTCCCATCCGTGGACTTGTAAAGCATTGGAAATAAAGAGGAAGAGGGGCATCTCCAAGCCTCGGTTTTGTCATAGTCGTTTGCTATTGTAATTGTTGTAAGCAGTACGTAGCAAAAGACTTAAGCAAAACCGAGTGCTTGAAAAATGCGAAAGAACCGTGAAAATCAACTCCCCCTTTCTCCCCTTTGGCCCGATCATCAACTCGCCAAAGAGCTGAGAGTGATTTCCGAGATCCTGGACGAGAATCCCTCGATCTCGGATCTAGTTTTACAGGATGTGTGTGACAAAGCCAGCGCCCGGAACGGTGCGGGAGGTCTGACAGCCGATCAGGTGCTGCGCTGTGCTCTGATCAAACAGATGCACCAGTTTTCTTATGAAAAGCTTGCCTTTCATCTGAGCGACTCGCAAAGTTTCCGCACCTTTTGTCGCCTTCCCTACGGGTACACTCCCTCCAAGAGCGTCCTTCAGGAGAACATCTCCAAGATGGAAGACTCCACCTGGCAGAAGATCAACCGGGTGTTGGTGAGTTGGGCCGATCAGGAAGGTTTGGAAAAGGGGCGCAAGATCCGAGTGGATGCAACCAGTGTGGAAAGTGACATCCGTTATCCTACAGATAGTCAGTTGCTGTACGATGCGATCCGGGTCCTCACCCGCCTTATGAGACGTCTGAGCCAGCGCCAGTCGGTCGCTTTTGTCGATCACTCGAGGCGGGCCAAAAGGCGCTGGCTGAACATCCGAAACAGCCGGGGCGAAAGACGCAAAAAACATTATCAGGATCTGCTCCAGGTAGCTGGCAAGACGCGCAGCTACGCCCGAGAGGCGATCCAGTCAGCCGAAGCTTGGAGCGATCCCATCAGCCAAGCACTGGCTCACTACCTGGATCTGCTGGAACGAGTGATGGATCAGACACAACGGCGGGTGCTTGGGGGTGAAAAGGTACCGGCGTGGGAAAAAGTGGTCTCGCTCTTTGAAGAACACACCGACATTATTGAAAAAGGGGCGCGGGAGAGTATCTTTGGTCATAAACTTTATGTGACGATCGGAAAATCTTCCCTGATCCTGGATGCGCTTCTGGTGCAAGGGAATCCCGCCGACAGTCAACAGGTCGAGCCTCTTTTGCGGCGTCAGTGCCAATTGTACGGTCGTTATCCTCGCCAAGCGAGTTTCGATGGAGGCTTTGCTTCTCTCAACAACCTGAAATGGGCGAAAGAGGAAGGCGTGCAGGATGTGGCTTTTGCGAAGAAGTGCGGATTGACCATCGAGAACATGGTCCGCTCCAGCTGGGTGTACAAGCAACTGCGACGCTTTCGGGCCGGTATTGAAGGCTGCATCTCCACGGCCAAACGCGTCTTTGGTTTGAGTCGCTGTCTCTGGAAAGGTTGGACCCACTTTCAGCGCTACGTGCATCTTTCCGTCGTGAGCTACAATCTGGTCGTGCTGGCTCGACTCCAGTTGTAGAGCCCCGCGCCCCACCAGCATCCACTCAGAGCTCATCCGAAGCTGAGGTCTCTGCACTCAGCACTCTTTCACAGAACCCTAAGCCCCTTTGGTAGAATGAACTCCAAAAGCGACACCGGTTGCCTCTATGCTACGTTCCACGAACTTACCAAGCCCTTGAAAAACAGGGGTTTCCGGATGGGAACTAGGCTAGTGTCCTGTCCCATAAATAGCGTGCCATTTGTTGCGGGCGCAACCCGCAGGGCGGACGGAATGTGGGCCGATCTCTTATCGGGCGGGAGCGAGTCCCCACCCTCTATCTACTTCACGGAGAACTTGTGCACCGTGGTCTGCTTGTAGGTCTGGTCCGGTCTGAGAATCGTAGAGGGAAAGTTTGGATGGTTGACCGAGTCCGGGTAGTGTTGCATTTCCAGGCACAGGGCATAGTGTTTCCCATACACCTTAGCGTCTTTGCCCGTGATCGGTTCGTCCAGGTCGTTGGTGGTATAGAGCTGAACACCGGGTTCTGTGGTGTAAATTTCCATCACGCGACCCGACTCTGGATGGTACACGCGCGCGGCCAAGGCCAGCGAGCCGTCCTGGCTGTTGAGTACATAGTTATGATCATAGCCGCCGCCAGGAAGCTGGTGAATCCCTTCACCTATGGCTGTTGGTTCGGTGAAGTCCATGACGGTGCTCTTGACCGGTCTGATCTCGCCGGTGGGGAAGCCGTCGCTGTCGGCAGGGGTGTAGTGATCGGCATGGATGGTTAACTCGTGATCGAGAATCGTGCCGTTGCCGGCACCGGACAGGCTGAAAAAGGCATGGTTGGTCAGGTTGACCGGTGTGGCCTTGTCGGTGGTGGCCCTGTAGTCGATTCGCAATTCGTTATTGTGCGTCAGCGTGTAGGTTACTTCGGCGTCCAGGTTGCCGGGGTAGCCCTCCTCGCCGTCGGGACTGAAGTAACTGAACTTCACCGCGGGACCGAGCTCGCTTTCGATCTCTTTAGCCTTCCAAACGCGTTTGTCCCACCCCTTCTCCCCGCCGTGAAGGTGGTGGGGTCCCCAGTTGGTTGACAGGGTCACTTCCTTGCCATCAAGCGTAAACTTCCCTCCTGCGATGCGGTTGGTCACACGGCCGATGGTGCAGCCAAGGCAGTAGCCGCCAAGATAGCCATCCAGGGTATCGAAGCCGAGGACGACGTCTGCCATTTCTCCGTGTCGGTCCGGAACGTGCAGTTCAGTCAGCTGAGCTCCACAGGTCATTACCTTGGCCACCAGGCCATTGTTGTTTCTGAGCGTGTAAAGGGAGACTTCCTGGTAATCAGGAGTTTGGCCGAACGATTCTTTCGTCAGGGTATTCATGCAAACCCTTTCCGTTTCGACTTGGTGACACGAAGATAGTGCCAGAACGGCCACCACCGCAAGAACGGTACTTTTCTCTTTCTTCCGCATCATCATTCCCCTTCTACTTTATAATAATAATATCTTCACTATTCTCTCCCATTTCCATTCATCCTGGCCCCCAGCTCGCACAAAAGTATCACTTCACGACGAGAATGTCTCTCCCATCATGAACTCCAGGAAATCAGCAAAATCCCAGGGTTCTCACAATTGAACTCAGTTGACACCCATCCTGTTCGGAGCTCAGTGCATAACCAGATGAATCGATATAGACTACCCGTGTCGATCGATAGGGAGGTGGATATGAGATTCCGAGTGTTGCTATTCGTGGTTTTTTCGATCCTTTCCGTCAACATGAAGGCGCAAGATGCGGTGCAGGAAGAGCCGGTGACTGTCGCTTACTTCTACAAAGTCAAGTGGGGTTACCAGGAGGAATTTGTGGAACTCTACAAGAAGAATCACTACCCAGTGATGGAGGCGATGGTCAAGAGTGGTCGGCTTCTGAGCGTGAATATCTTTACACCAAGGTTTCATGGAGATGGTCGCAGTGACTGGACCTTCATGTCGGTTTTGGTTTTCAGGAGTTGGAACATCATGGCCGACAGGTCGGAGGGACAAAAATTGGTCAAGGAGTTGTTTCCCGATCAGGAAAAATTTCAGCAGGAGGAGCAGCGCCGGTTTGAGCTGCTGGAAGCTCACTGGGATGTTCCTCTTCGTGAATCCCCAATGAAATAGGAGGGACTATGAGATTGAACGTTAAAGCACTTGCCTTTACTTTTGCGCTTGCCTGGGCGGGTGCGATCTTTGTAACGGGTCTGGCCAACCTCATCTGGCCGGGGTATGGAGAAGCATTCTTGAAGACGGTTGCCTCCATTTACCCAGGATACCGAGGAGGCGCCTCCTTTGTGCAGCTGATGGTGGAGACGCTTTATCCCCCATTCACCATATAGGACACCAAAATTGCTTGCCTTAATCGATGTAAACTACTATAATCAAAGTAGATATAGAGCATAAAGGGAGCAAGAAATGGCTGACCCAAAGGGTGAAGGTTTGAAGGCCGGTTTTGATGGCAGTTTGAGGCTTGAATTTCATGGGGCTAAGGTCACCTCGGATGCTGGGCTTCTCGCCTATCGTGATTTGGACGAAGCGTTGGTGTTATTCGATAGTGTTCCCTCCGTTTTTCTCGATTCGCGGACAGGGCGTAACATCCAGCACGACCTGGCGCCGTTGCTGCGCCAATCGGTATACGAGTCGACTGGCTGGCTATGAAGATGTCAACGATGCCCATCGTCTATCGGTGGATCCGACTATGCGGAGGATCACCGGGAAGAAGATGGACAAGAAGAAGGCCGCCAGCGCCAACACCATGGGTCGATTTGAGACCGAGATGCTGTCCGTCCAGGGGAACCTCAAAGCCCTTTCGGAAGTTAATGGCCGATGGGTAGAAAGAGCGCTGGAGAAAACAACTCATCGGCGCATCATTCTGGATATGGACAGCTCAGCCAGTCCTGTCCATGGCGAGCAGGAAGCCTCTGCCTACAACGGCCATTTCCGATGTACTTGCTACCATCCCCTGTTTTGTTTCAACCAGTTCGGAGATTGCGAAGGTGCAATGCTTCGGCCCGGCAATGTTCACAGCGCGGATGGTTGGAAGGAGATGCTGGAACCAATCGTGGCTCGCTACGAGAAGAAAACAGTCCGCAAATACTTTCGTGGGGATGCTGCCTTTGCCAAGCCGGACGTTTATGAATACTTGGAGGAGAAGGGCTTTTTGTATGCCATCCGGCTTCCTGCCAACGAGGTGCTTCAGGCGGAGATTGAACACCTGCTTACCCGGCCTGTGGGCCGTCCTCCCCGAAAGCCTATCGTTTGGTTTGCCGATTTCCAATATCAAGCCGCCAGTTGGGACCGGCCTCGCCGGGTGATTGCCAAGGCCGAGTGGCATCGCGGAGAACTCTTTCCGAGGGTGGGTTTCATCGTCACCAATATGAGCGCACAAGCCTCAGGGGTGGTTCACTTCTATAACGGTCGTGGCACAGCCGAGCAGTGGATCAAGGAAGGCAAGTATGCGTTGCACCGGACTCGCCTGTCCTGCCAGCGCTTTGTCCCGAATCAGGTGAGGTTGGCTCTGTTTGTCTTGGCCTGCAACCTGGGCAATTTTCTACGGCGGCTGGTCCTTCCCAGAAAAATCAAACATTGGTCCCTTCGCAGCCTGTTGACCAAACTGATCAAGATCGGAGCGAAGGTGATCCGCCATAGCCGGATCGTCACGTTTCAGATGGCGGAGGTAGCGGTAAGCAAGGATATATGGGCCGGGCTGTTGTCTCGGATTGATCGATTGAGATGGATGACAGCCTAGCGCCGAGGGTTTCTGATTGAACCGCTGGAGGTGTCTCTATTGATCAGGTCTTTGACCAAAAGCCACCTGGAAAACCGAGGGATCAGAGGCGCTTTTGATGGACAGAGGACCAAAGACCACTTGAGGCAAGGTTGGCGGTCTGATAAGTTGTGGTCATTCACTGGGGAGACCGGAAAAGGTCCTTCCGAAGTTGATATGAGGAATGTCGATTAATCCCTTCGGGGAAGAGTTCGGGTATTTTGGCCGTCGCGGAGAAATCTCATAAGAGAGGAGCATCTTTGCCCTCGCCCCTACAAATATGTCGCGCACTCTCTTCACAGGTTGTGGCAATCCACCCGATGTTGTCTTGGCGCTGTCCACCATGGACGAAAACACTACCCTTGGACACGCTCGTGCGGAGGACATCCCGGTTTATGGTCTTCTGGATGGCTTTATTGGAGGCCTGGTCCTGGGCTGGCTCTACAATCTGTTTTCCGGTAAGAGTTCAGCAGCGTGAGCGGGGCTGGAGAAACTATGCCACGATTTCAGATACGACACGGGCGGGGAACTGGTCGGTGAGTCGTTCCTTGAGTCCGTGGCGCTCGTAGACGAGCTCGCGGTGATTCATTCCCAGAAGGTGGAGCATCGTTGCATGAAAATCGTGGACGCTGACGCGATTCTCCACTGCCTTGTGTCCCAGCTCGTCCGTCGCGCCATGGGTGACGCCACCCTTGGTGCCGCCGCCGGCCATCCAGATACTGAATCCACTTGGTCCATGGTCGCGACCGGCCTGGGACAAATCTCCGGTCTCAGGTAATTGAGACAGAGGCAGGCGTCCGAACTCTCCTCCCCAGATGACCAATGTGGAGTCCAACAGGCCTCTCTGCTTGAGGTCGTTCAAGAGTGCCGCGATCGGTTTGTCGGTTTTCCCGCAGCTATAGCGCAGGCTCTTCTCGAGTTCTGCATGCGCGTCCCAGATTTGGCTTTCAATGTAGATCTGAACGAAACGCACCCGCGCTCCACCAGCCGTCGAGCCATCAAGCAGCGTTTGCCATAGGATGCGGTCAGCGGGTCGTTCAGTCCGTACGCTTCCCGGGTCTTTTCACTCTCCTTGGAGAGGTCCAAAGCGTCGCCAGCTCGTAGCTTAAGATGCGCGCATCAAGGGCGGGTTGATGAGGCCGCTGCAGTCGATGGGCTTCATCGAGACGGCCTAGCAGCTGCCGCTGCGCTTGCGTGAGAGAATCCGGCAGTTCCGGGCGAGGTTCCAGGTTCAAGACGGCAGGACCCTGGGAGCGGAATCGGGTTCCCTGGTAGATGGGAGGCAGCCATGCCGCCTGCCAATTGGAAATCCGGTTGATGGGGAGTCCCTTGGGATCGTCCAGGACGACATAAGCGGGCAGATTCTGGTTTTCGGTGCCCAGACCATACGCGACCCAGGCGCCCAGCGAGGGCCGAGTGGAGATGGTCCGTCCGGTATGCATTAGGAAGAGCGCGGGTTCATGATTGAAATGGCCGCCATACATGGATCGGACGACTGCAAGGTCGTCCGCGCATGTCGCCAGGTGAGGAAGGAGTTCGGAGATCTCCATTCCAGACTGGCCGTGGCGGGAGAACTCGAAGGGAGAAGGCAGCAGACCTCCGGCCGCAATGGGAGACGTGATGTCCGCGCTCAAATCCCGACTCGGCGCGCTGCCCGCATACTTGTTCAACAAGGGCTTGGGATCGAAGAGATCAACCTGACTGGGGCCTCCGTTCATGAAGAGATGGATGACGGCCTTGGCTTTCGCGTCGAAATGCTGAGCGCGGGGCTTCAGGTCGAAAAATTTCCGAGTTTGATCGACACCTGCAGCCAAAGCCGGGTTTGCAGGAAACAGTTCGGCGCCCAGCAGCCAGACCAGCGCCGCGCCGTGCAGGCCGTCTCCCAGGTTGGAGAAGAAGTCGCGCCGTGAAAGTATCTTTTCCCTTCTCGGGTCACTCCAGTTCAGGGAATTTGGCTCGGAGTCGTTTCTCTTGATCATGAGACCTGAATCGAGGTTTCCCCTTATCCGTTTCATGGTCGCTCACCAGCAGTTGCTTTCAAAGCTATTATAGTCCTAACCCGGATTATGCATAAGGTGTCGTCACGAGACACTCGTGTCGTAGCGGCGAAAGCGCCGACCTGACAAGGCGTCGCGACCGAGGCCCCCGCAGGCATACTCGTGCATCTCTTTTTCAGCCCGGATCCCAGAGCAGCTGTTAGCACCAAGGCCAGAAGGGCCCAGCGCCGGAGATGAGTCAGCGGTCTATCCTGGAACATGTTGAGGAGAAATGGCTCCCCGTATCAGTTCGGGGGATCTCCCGAAGAGCAGTGCAAGAAGGTAGAGAACCAAGGCAACGATCAAGAGCGCCTTGAGCCCAACCAGGAAGGCGAGAGACTCCAGCATACCGCCCGTCATGGCGCCGAGTAGGTTGAAGGCGAGGGCGGAGGCCCTATTCTCTGCTTTCGCAAACGAGGTCGAGAAGATGACGCCGACAAAGAAGATAGGAAGGCCCATGACTATCCCGATAAGAACCTCTTTGAGCCCGGTGGATAGTGCCGCGAATAGGCTGAGCGGAAGGCCGAGGTTGATCAGCAGGCTCACGAAGAGCGCCATGTAGTACCGCCGAAGCGAGGTCACCCGCACCCGCATTACGTAGTAGTTGGCCAACATGATCATGATCAGGACGGCAGAGATTACGATGGCGTTCACCGTCCAGGTGGTGCCAAAGAGCAGGGCTAGCTTGCTGATGTTCTGCACCTCCAACAGCAGAAAGCCAGCCCCCAGGAAGAAGAAGTGCCATTCTATCCGTCGCTGCCGCCCGAAAACCAGGCGAACTCCTGTGGCGGAGAAGAGCGTGAGTATGCCAAACATTAGAAAATAGAACGGCGGAATGCTTCGACGTTCGAGGTAGAGGTAAGGCCAGTCATCAGTGGGCACACTTACCGTTGAACTAGCCCAGCGCTCGTGGGTTGGTCTACTTGGGTCCACGAGGCTGCGGAGGCGCGCGTCGTTAGCGAGACGCCGTGCAATCATCTCCGTATTGCCTGCCACAAAGCCTGTCCCTCCCGTATTGCGGAAGTTCGAGCGAACAACATTGAACCCTACAGGCCGCAACGATGGCGGGTCCTTCCAGGGCGCCTCCTTTGAGGATCGAAACCACCGTCTCCAGGACCAATCCACTCTGATGGGTTTGTGAGCCGTGGCAGGCCATGCAGTTTGCTTCGAAAATCGGTTGGATGTTTCTTTCGAAGTGAAGCGGCGACCCTCCCGCAGCCACGTGGTCTCCCAGCGTTGCCATGATCAAGAGCAGGAGGGAGAATCGGCTCTTCATGAAATCAGTGCCTCGAGAATTGAGTTTAACCTATACCAAACAGCGATAAAATATCAACTCGACCAAGGCTAGGTACCATGAAGCCGCATCTTCCGTTCCTGTGGATGGTTGTTATCCTGGATTCTGCCAGTCTGAGAATGCGCTTTGGAGGTCTGGACGAGAAATGAAGACAAGACCGATCGCCCGACGTAGCTTTCTGATCATGGGGACCGGTGCAGCGGCCCGGTTCGTCCCCACCCGGAACCAGCCAAAGTCAAAGCGACGGGCCACCAGGAAACGCCGGGCTGCTCTTTAACTGGGACGGCTCCATGATTCATTGTTTGGGTCGCACGGCCCTGCCCCATTCCTATGGTCTCCTCACCCGCGAGGAGTTTACCGGGCTTGTCTTCACACCCATCGAGAACACGGCGGTGGACACGCTCCTGTTTAGCTTTGGGAGCGGAGACGTCGCCGAGTATCAGAGTCATGTCCTGGAATGGCCGGGAGAGGCAGATGGCTTCAAGTTCCCGGAAAGCAAGACTTGGCATGGGGGCATTCCCGTCGATCCAAAAGACCAGTATCTCAACCCGAAGAGTCTATCCGATGCCGGGCATAACCCACCCGCCGTCATCCTGCAGGAATGCCGCAAGCGGGGTCTGGATGCTTTTGTCTCTCTCAGGATGAACGATATTCACGATGGACAGCACCCGAAAGGGAGTCTGCCCAATCCAGAATTACCCACCTTCAAGAGAATCAATCCCGATTGGCTGGTGAAAGACCTCGATTGGTGGAGCGCCCTGGATTACGAACACCCGCGAGTACGGGCTTTGAAGCTCAAAGTGGTGGAGGAATTCTTCGATCGCTGGGATTTCGACGGCATTGAACTGGACTGGCTCCGGCACTCCCTCTATTTTCGTCGCGGTACCGAGCGTGAGAATGGCAAATATCTTACGCAGTTCCTGCGCAACGTGCGTCAAAGCCTCAATCGTAGAGCCGCCCAACGGGGAAGGCCCATTGAGATTGCCGTGCGCATCCCAGAACGTGTGACCTGGTGTCAGGAGGGAGGCTTCGAGATCGAAAAGTGGATCGCGGAAGACCTGGTGGACATGCTCATTCTGGGTCAGGGGCTGACGGAATTGCCCGACTTGAATAAATTTCGCGAGTTGATGAAGTCCCGCATTCTACCCATTTATCCCAGCCTGTATTGTTACGGGAATGGTTATCGGATCAGCCCGGATGAAGTGATCCGAGGAAGTGCCGCCAATCTCTGGAGAGATGGGGCCGATGGCCTTTATACCTTTAACTGGTTTCTCTACGGTACCTGGCGTAAACATCTGCTCAACGAAATCGCGGATCCCCAGCGCCTGAAAAAAAGGAACAAGCACTACACTGTAGTTCAGCGATTTGAAGCGAGTGCCCGCTCGCCCGGTGAAGATTACGTCCGCTACAATAGGGTCTCAAGGGACGCCCCGGTTCCTTTTCCTCTGAATGCAGCTGAGGGAGTCAAGACCGTCTTCATCGCGGTGGCTGACGATTTCCAAACGCATCCTCCCAAGAGCGCGGAATTGTGGATTGCACTGGATTACTCGCAACCTGGTGATCGGTTGAGTGTTTCCTTCGGTGAGACGGTTCTCGAGCCGGCCCAACGGGACGTGACCTCCGGCTGGGAAACGGTCGGCTATCAGATCCGTCCCCTGCCGGGGAACGGAATGCTTGGATTCCCCACCGGAAAGCCCTTCGACATGCGATTTCAGGCCCTACGCTACCGAGTTCCCGTCAAGGCTCTCCGGCCGGGACGGAATAGGGTGTCCATCCGCCTCCTCCAACGAGGCCCCGGCTCCGACAACCTGCTGCACGTTCGCAGGATCGAGTTGTTGACCCGAACGAAAACTTCTAACCACTAACCTGCATTTCTCATCACCGCTCGTCACGAAGCGGCGGAAGGGCCGGCCTGACAAGGCGCGCGACCGAGGCCCCCGCAGAGGTGTACTCGTGCAGTATGTCGAGGAGGCTGACGGAGCGCAACGCAGTCAGGACGGATGATTCCGCCGATGCAGTAGAGCGGTGATGAGAAATGCAGGCTAAGACACAAAGGCACAAAGACCTCAATCAATGAAGCTGAACTCCGCAGAGTTCAGGATTGTGTGACAAAACCCTGCCAGAGCCAGCCAGCGGGCGGTCCAGGTTTTCGGCGTGTCGACACGATCAGTTTCCAGTCGTTCCGGCCAGTGTGCTTTGAACTCCTCCAGAACGGATAGGCCCTGCTCGATTTCCAGCGCCGTCGGCGGGCGCGACAGCGCACGAAGGTAGACCTGAGCAACCTGCTTTTTCCGGTCGGGTCCCACTTCGTCGGTGACTCGCCCGGCCATGTAGCGGGAATGTTCCCACATCGCGGAGCCGTTCATCATATGCAGGGCCTGAGTAGCCACGATCGATTCACGCCGCTGCAGGCAGTTGGGAGTCATGTGCGGCAGATCGTAGGCGTCCAGCAGAGTGAGCGGGGTTTGGCGGCGCTGCAAAACATAAAGGCTGCGCCGGAAGCCGTTCTCTGAGCTTTTCGCAACGACCTCTTTGTTCGTCTTCACTTCGAGCTGTTGGGGCGGACCAAATTGCCTGGGATCTAACTGCCCCGTGGCCTTCAGGATGGAGTCGTAGAGCGATTCTGCGTCCATGCGCCGCAGCGGCATTCGGGAAAGTAGAATATTGTCGGGGTCGGCAGCCAATATTTCCGCATTGACCCGGGAGGCCTGCCGATAGGCGGTGGAGGTCATCATCAGCCGGTGCATGGCCTTGATACTCCAGCCGCGGCGTACAAACTCGTTGGCCAGCCAGTCCAGCAATTCGGGATGGGAGGGAGGCGTTCCAGAACGTCCGAAATTCGAGGGAGTATTCACCAGGCCACGTCCGAAGTGGCGCATCCAGATCTGATTCACTACCACGCGCGTGGTCAGGGGGTGATTGGGCTGAGTCAGCCAGCGAGCCAGCGCCAGACGTCTGCCGCTTGTGTCGGCTCCCGGCCAGGGAGAACGGACTCTGTAGGGTTCCAGATCCGTCTTGAGCACCGACGGAACACCGGGCTCGACCGGTTCATCAGGTGAGAGTGGATCGCCCCTGAGCAGCAGGTAGCTGACCGAAGGCTCGCCACCCGTATCAGCGAGAACTCGTACCTGCGGCTCAGGCCGAAGTGTTCCTTTCAGCTCCGTAATCTTGGTGTGGAGAGGTTCAATTTCTGCTTTGAGTTCAGGGAACTTTTCCGTCAGAAACACAGTGGTAGGCTGGATCGTCTGTTCGAATTTTCTGGCCAGATACTTTTGGATCGCGGAACGCGTTTCCTCAGGGATCTCCAGGAGAGATTGCAGGTCCTTGCGCAGCGATTCGGGAAGCCGGGAGAGTTGTTCGTTCACCAGCTTCTCGCGGAACGGTTCTTCCTTGGAGGCCAGGTCTTGCTCGAGCTTCTGAAGCTCGGCCTCCACGGGTGCGTTAAACGTCGCCCTTTCTTCCAACTCCGTCTTCAAGCCCATCTCGACAATGCGCTTTTTCGGTGGAAGCCAGTCGTAGGGATCGTAGGCGCTTTGAAGGATGGCACTCAGACGATAGTAATCCCGCTGCGGGATGGGGTCGTATTTGTGATCGTGACATCGGGCACATCCCACTGTCAGTCCCATCACCGCCGAGGTGAGCACCTGAATCACGTCGGCGATGATGTTCATGCGTTCGCTGATAAAGGCCCGTTCCGGCGCATCGGTGGGGTCCGCGATCATACGCAGGAAGCCTGTAGCCGCCAGACGGTCGATCACCTCCTGGGTGACTTTCTTCTCCCGCCGGTAGTCGACCAATTCATCTCCCGCGATCTGCTCTGTCAGGAACAGCGAGTAGGGTTTGTCACTGTTGAAGGATCGAACCACGTAATCTCGGTAGCGCCAGGCATAGTGTCGGACGTTGTCGTGGTTGCCAAAGCCTTCGGAATCGGAATAGCCTGCCAGATCCAACCAGTATCGCCCCCACCTTTCCCCGTAATGGGGGGATGCCAGCAGGCGATCAATCATCCGTTCGTAGGCGTCCGGCCTCTTATCCTCTAGATAACCTTCCACCTCGGCCGCTGAAGGGGGCATTCCGATCAGATCCAGATAGGCACGGCGAAGCAGTTTCAACGTTTCACCCTGCGCTGAGAAGGTAAGGTCCTTCGCTTCCAGCTTTTCCAGCAGAAACGAGTCAATCGGATTTCTCACCAAGTGCTGCTGGCGTATTTTGGGAAGCGCCGGGTGGGTGGGTGGCTTGAATGACCAGAAGTTGCGATCCTTGTCTGTTACCAGCGGGTCATCATCAGGAGGGAGGTCTGCCCGGCGCAGTGGCCCCTGCCGCGATCCATCGGCGCAGTTGATCCAGCTCGGAGGTGGGGGGTGGTCGTACCGAATATTTGAGCTGCAGCTCATTCGGTGGGCACTCACGGGAAACGATGCGCTCAATGATCCCGCTCTCTCCCGGCTTGCCAGGAACGAGCAGAGGCCCGGAAGGGCCTTCTTTGAGCCTGCTGGCCCGAGTACGAAGGTCGACTCCTGCTTCCTGTTTGCGCTTGCCATGACAGGCAATGCAGCGTATCTGGAAGATGGGCAAGACATCGTGCTCGGTGATCGGCGAGTCGTCCGATTGTTTGGTGGCGGCCGCCATGTGCTTGCGCGTTCCAGAATCCCGCTGGGCACCCTTCTTTATCCAGGCACGAATCGTTTCGATCTCCTCATCGGTGAGCTTCTCTTCTGTTGGCGGCATCGTTTTGGAGGCGACCTTTTCCATCAACAGGCTCTTGCCTGCAGATCCTGCCACGATGGCCGGACCGGATTTACCACCTTTCAAAATGGAGCTGAGAGAACGCAAATCGAGATTCGCCTGAGGAGACGCCGTGCCGTGACAGGAGAAACAGTTTGCCTCCAGGATGGGAAGGATATCTACTTCAAAGGTGGGCGTTTTTCTCGCCGCGAACGTGGAAGGGACCAGGAACAAAAAAACAAACTGCTCCGCCCCATCCTGAGACCTTCATGATCCCATTCTGCACTAGATTCGGGGAGGCTTTCCAGCAGAAACCAGGTCTTTCTCGAATTGGGGCGCCACGGCTGCTCGCATCCTGCGGGGGCGCACGGCGGCGCATCGAGAGGTTTATTCGTACCTCACCGCAAGCTCGGCCGACTCAATGGTTAGCGAGTCCGATTTCCCTGATTCAAAGCGAATGCCCAGGACGTTGTCGCCCTGTTGCAGAGCCTCGGCTGGCACCTCGGCCGCCAGCCACCGGGGATTCTCCCGGGATGGGTCGAGCATTGTGCCGTTGAGAGTCACCCTGACGTCATCGTCCCTGTGCAGCTTGGAGAAGCAGAGCCTGAGACGGAGCGCGCCAGTTTGCTCCTCGAGAGCCGCCGGATCATCCGCTACCGGCAGCATGCGCTGAACCATAGAGCCGTTACGGATGTTTGCCGGTAGACGACCCTCCATCGGCACCGAGCGCGCCATGGCGGCGCTGTTCCAAAGGTTATCGAGTTTTTCGATGCAGTAAAGCTTGTTCTTGCCTGTAAGGGTTTTCGGGTCGCTAACCTCCTGCCACACCTGGCGAGCGAATAGGGTCTCGCTGGTGCCCGGCGATTTTGGAAACAGGTTGAAGGTCATAATGCCGTCCGCACCCGCGTACCAGGCGTCGGCAGCTGCGGCCCGCCAGCATTCCGGCGTGTTGCCCACCTGGGAGTCCTCGACATCCAGTGCGGCTGACCCGAAACCCGAGTGGCTCAGACAGACATAGACGGGGATTCCCAATTCATGCCCGCGGTCAATCATCTCCTTGACCGGCATCGTAAAGGGGTCGTATCCACCGCCCAGAATGATGAAATCGACGTGGTCTTGCTGGACCCATTGCTCGACAGCAAAGCCGAAGAGCCTGTTCAGACGAAGGGTAGGCAGCACGCGAACGCTCAGGAGAATGGGCTTCGATTTGCGCTCGCTGGCGGCCAGCACCTCCTGGCGTATTTTCGCCACCATGTCCGTCAGCATGTCCAGGTGCTCCTGAGTTGCCGGCTAGAAGAGGCGGGTCTCCTTGAAAAAAGCGGGGTGGCGCAGGAAGTCGAGGTCAATGCCATCCACGTCGTAGCGGTTCAAGACGTCCCGGACAATCGTCACCGTCAGGTCGCGCACTTCCTGGTGAGCAAAATCAACGAAGGTCCAGATGTGGCGAGGATCGGTTGGTGGGTAAGTGTCCTTGTCCTCAGGTCTGCCCATCAGCATCTCGGGATGATCCATTTTCCACTGCGAAAGGAGCTCGTCATAAAAATTGTCGTGGATGTCGTTCATGCGCAGTGACCAAAATATTTCTATCTTGCGTTTGCGGCAGGACTCGATGACCGCGACCAGAGGATCGATACCCATCTCGAGCAGCTCCCCGGTTCGATTGCCGTCAAAAAAGCCGTCGCTTTCTTTGAAGACCTCGGTAAGTTCGCTGTCATGAGTGAAAGAGTTGAAGCTCTGAGTTGTGCAATAGAAGACGCTGTCGACACCCGACTCCTCTATGTGGTCCATCCGAATCGAGAGGAAGCCCTCCTTGCTTGTTGGCGCATCTAGAAACTTACCGTAGTGCAGGGCGTCATCGTCGTCGTTGTTGAATATGAGGTTGCGCTCGCGGTGGACGGCCGCCTTGCGGGCCTCATCCTCCACCGGGAGCGGACTGCCGCAGGCCGCGATTGCAGCCAGGGCGATCAGAAAAAAGATCCAATAATGTCGGCCCATGTTTCTTTTCCTCCCCTGTATTACTTCACGTAGCCAAGACACTCGTGTCAAGACACTCGTGTCGTAGCGGCGAAAGCGCCGGCCTGATCAGGTGTCGCAACCGTACATAGCTGACCTTACGATGAAAGTGGTCAGCCGGTCAGGAGTTCAGCCGGTCAGTTTTCTTTTCGCCGATGGAGTAGACACGTCATGCATAATCCCGTCTGGTTCACTTGACACGAATACGATCGGATCTTACCCAAGGTATGTAGTAAAAAAAAAGGAAGTATTGAAAATGAACCTGGTGAAAGTAACCCCTTGGCATGGATTTCAGGGTGTCCAAACGGGAATGGATCGCTTCTTTAACGATGCATTTTCCTCGCTTTTCAGGGACGGAACGGAGAGTCGGACAAGCGCGGCTTGGACGCCCAGGGTAGACGTTCACGAGACCGACAAGGAATTCGTGTTTACCTATGAGCTACCCGGCTTTGGGAGAGATGAAATCGAAGTGACTGTCCAGGATGGCTGGCTGACCATTCAGGCTGAGCGCGATTCCAAGCGAGAGGAAGATCGGAAATATCATTTGATCGAACGCGCGCACCGGAAATTCCATCGAAGCTTCCAGCTCCCTCGTTCCGTTGATGGGGACGAGGTTGCCGCGAATCTGAAGGATGGCGTGCTTGCGGTAACGCTTCCCAAAAAGGAAGAGGCTAAGCCGAAACAGATTCCGGTCAAGACGAAGTAACACTCTCCTCAACAGCGCCCCTTTGGTGGGACTTGACATGGATGGGGGTGGGAGCGATCAGCACCCACCCCCTTTTCCTTCTCACTCCCTTCATTTTTCTCACGACTTGTAACGGATTCCAAGATGCACTTCATCCAAAGTTAAGCTGGTGGAGTTCGAGGGACTGCGTTTGTGAAGGGTCACGGTAACGTCATTGACGCCGCTTCGCAGCTGACCCGGCTGAAGCTTCCATTCCAGCCACTGCCCGCCCGTCGGGTCTCCCGAGCTCGAAGCCGCATCCCCGGGAAGTTTGAGGCGATTCAGGGTGATCTGGATCTGATCTTCAGGGGCCAGCTCCTGGAATAGGCACTTTAGTGTGAACCGGGAAAGGCTCCCCTCTCTGGAAGCCTCCTCGAGATTGTCTTCCACCGGGATGGAAATCGTTTTCTTTGCTGACCCTGCCCAGGTGGAAAAGGAGACGGGGAGGGGGACGGGGGGACAGATGTGGGCGATGTAACCACCACTTTCTGTTCGATCTACAGTATAGAGCTTGTTCAGGTGAGAGAGCTGGTGGGGGTCCCCGGTTTCCTCGATGATTTGCTGCTGATGCGGGTCATGTACTTCCTGAGCGCCTTTCACTACCGGTCTAGCCCTGCCGGACTGGTCGTGTAAGGCTCCTCCACGAGTCCCCGCCATCACAAACAGGTTGAACCAGTAGATTCCATCCGCGCCTTCAGCCCAGAAGCGCTGAGCCGCCGCGCGGGCCGCCTCGATATTCAAAAACGCCGGCGTCGAACCGCTCAGGCATGGATAGACAGGGATCCCTTTGGCGTGCGCCAATCCAATCCATTCGTGAACAGGAGTGGTGAAAGGAACGTAGCCCGCGCCGGCGATCAAAACATCCACCAGGCCTTCCTCGATCCAGGAGGCCGCGTCCAGGCCGTTGTTCAAGGAAAGCTCCGGAGTGTCAGCCACCCGCATCGCTACCTGAATGGCCTTGCCCTTTTCACGCGAAATCTCCCCGATCCGCTGGCGCACTGCCCGCACGAAATCTGTCATTAGCGGGATGTTCTTCCGTTCTTCCCCCGGCCGGAAAAAGAAAGGATGACGACACCAGTCGAGCTCGATCCCGCCCAGGTCGTAGCGCTGACATACCTGCTCGATGTAACTGAGAAACCACTTTCTCACTTCCAGAGCGGCATAATTGAGAGCCGACCAGAGAAACCAGGTAGCTGAAGGTCGCCCAACCGTTTCCCAGAGGTTGCGTAAAGGGTGGTCTCCCTGTTTTCGATTCCAGCGGAGAAAGTGCTCGAAAAGGGCCCGATCATCAAAGTTTCCCAGAAGGAACTCGGGGTGCGTTTGCTTGAACTTGTTGAGATGGCCGGGAAGAAAGGAATCATGGATGTCATTCATACGCATTGAGAAGACGAATTCCATGTCATTTCTTCGCGCGAAGCCACCGGCAACCCTGATCGGATCCTGCTCCGGACCGAGGGGATACTGAGTTTCCCAGCAGGGAAGGGTACCGAATCCACAATAGTAGATACTGTCCACGTGTGTTCCCGGGAGTGTTTTCATGCGCTGCTCGAGAAACTTCTCAGGTGTGGTGGACTGGGGCAAATAAGTGTCTCCTCCGTCATTGTTGTAAATCAGGCGGCGACGCTGGGAGCGGCCCCCGGGTTTGAGCAGCGGCGTGGACTCTCCGTATTTTGATGCCGGCAACCCCGCCACCGCGACCGAGGTCATTGTCCTGATAAGGAATTCTCTTCGATCTTGCATGACTCGATCCTCCTTGAGAGTTTGCTTGTGCCGAGACCCCTATGCGCTCTCGCCGCTCGACACGAGTGTCTTGGCTACGAACGAAATCCTCCACGTAGTGTATAGCGCTGGCCGGGCTCTCGGAAGGGAAAGGTGGGTTGTTATTTACCTGCCAGCCGTGTTGGAATGATGGCCTTCGGAGGCGCTGGTGGAGCGCCTTCTCTTCTGAAAGTGTAATGGGAGGAAATGGTATGAGATCGAACAAGCTGAGAGAGTTACTGAATGCCGGACAGCCCAGTGTCGGGACCCATGTCCACAGCACGTGGCCATCCGTAGTGGAGATGGTGGGGCATACGGGTATGTTCGACTACATCGAGTTTGTGGGTGAGTATGCTCCATACGACCTGTATGACCTGGATAATGTTTGCCGAGCGGCGGATTTGTTTGGTATGTCGGCAATGGTGAAGGTTGAGCAGGAATCAAGAGGGTTTCTCACCCAGCGGGCGATTGGTTCCGGTTTCCAGAGCGTATTGTTTGCCGACAGTCGAACCATTGAGGACGTGCGCGAATGTGTATGCATCGTTCGCCCGGAAACGCCTGAAGCAGGTGGCCGATTTGGTGCGGTCACTCGACGTATGGCGTACCCTTCCTACGGTGGATCAAAGGAATACGTTCAACTGCTCAAAGATATCGTTGTTGTCGTAATGATTGAGAAGAAATCAGCGGTGGATCAGCTGGAGGAGATCCTTTCGGTCGAAGGGATTGATATGATTCAGTGGGGCGGAACGGACTATTCTCTGAGTATTGGTCGACCGGGAGGGAGAAATGATCCGGACGTGAAAGAGGTCGAGCGTCAGGTCATCGAGACATGCTTGAAAAAAGGGGTGCCGCCCCGAGCGGAGATTGGAAGCGTAGACGAAGCCAACTATTACCGTGACCTGGGTGTGCGTCATTTCTGTATAGGCACAGATATCACGATTCTTCATGGCTGGTTCAAGCAAAATGGTGAGGGTCTGCGCAAACTGCTCTCGCAATAATGGGCCTTGGTACTCCCTGCCATAAATACGATGACGTATGTTGGGAGCGCGACGGAGACCAGATCGAGGCGCGACGACGAGTCGATGTCGAGACATCGGCGAAGAGGAGCAACAAAGAGATGGGCCCGTCCCGCCCCAACCCTTTGGGCGGATGGGGGTTGCGGGCGATCTCTTTGTCGTTTGTCGTCGACGATGCCACTGCATCGCGTCGACGATGCCTCGGCATCGCCTCCTCCTCTCTTCGCGACCTCTCCTCGCAAGCCCCATCCGCATACGTCATCGTATTTATGGAAGGGAGTACTTAGCCACGTCTTCTTTCCCGTACTGTTTTTTTCCATTTGTGCGTTGGCTGCGGAGTCTCGCTTTGATGCCGAGAGCCGGACCCGGGGACTGATCTGGGGAGTGGGACATTCCTGGGGCCCGGGTTTCCCTGGATTCGGTAAGACCCGAAGCGACATCACTTTCACTGCCTTTCATCCTCAAATGGGTTGGTTCATGACTGACCAACTGGAACTTTATGGAGAAGGGACGCTGCTGGTTTACCATCAGCCCCAGGTCGCTGTGGCTGGGGGGCTGGCAGGGCTCGCAGGGCGCTATCACTTTTGGAATGACAGGGAGTGGGTGCCTTACGTCAGTGCGGGTGGAGGATTGATATGGACCTCTCTGGATGTGGAGGAGATTGACCGGATTTTTAACTTCCAGCTGCTCTTTGGAGTGGGGCTGAGGCGTGTCAAGAAGAAAGGACCCGGTTGGATTGTGGAGTTTCGCAACCACCACATCTCCAACGCGGGCACCGCAGGAGAGAATCTCGGTATTAACGCTGCCACCTTTCTGTTTGGTCTGGATTGGGTTCTAAGATAGCCCGCCGGCCCTTTAAGATTATATAATTCCTCACGATGCCGGTTTACGAGTACCGCTGCACGGACTGCAATCGCCGTTTTTCGAGATTTTTCTGGCGCATTTCGGACGCGGATGATGTCTGCTGCCGATGTGGAAGCGCAGGCGTCGAGCAGCTCGTCTCTCGCGTGTCGATGATGAAATCGGAAGAAAGCCGCATGGAAAGCATGGCCGACCCCGCCAAGTGGGGAGACGTGAATGAAGACGATCCCAAGTCCGTTGCTCGAATGATGAAAAAGCTGGGCAGCGAGATGGGCGAGGATTTGGGTCCGGAATTCAGCGAAGCGGTTGATCGGCTCGAGGCCGGGGAAGATCCGGAATCGGTCGAGAGTTCCCTGGGTGGAGAAGGCGGCAATCCATCCTCCGACGACCTTTTCTAGTTAACCTGCATTTCTCATCACGGCTCGTCACGAAGACACTCGTGTCAAGCGGCGGAAGGGCTGGCCTGACAAGGCGCGCGACCGAGGCCCCCGCAGGCGTACTCGTGCAGTACGTCGAGGAGGCCGAAGAAGCGCAACGCAGTCAGGACGGATCATTTCTTCACTTCGCTCAGGTGAAGGCGACGCCGATGCAGTAGAGAGGTGATGAGAAATGCAGGTTAAGTGTCCTGGGACAGGACACGGGAGCCCCGCGGATAGTATTCTTCTCCAATGACCCAGCCGATGAAGGCGAGGGTCAGCGATCCTGCCGTGGAGTTGACGACGATATCAAGTAGGCCGAAGTGGCGCTGGGGAAGAATGCCCTGCAGCGCTTCGTCTCCCACACCAATAATCGTTACCGCCACGAACGTCCACAAATAAAGAGGCCGACCCGTAAACCTGAATCTGAGTGCGTCGAAGACCAGCAGGGTCAGGGGCCCGTATTGAAGGAAGTGAAATCGCTTTGCGGGAACCGTGAGGAAATTCAAGCAAGCTACCAGCGCCAGACAGATCAGCAGGAACGACAGGTAAGCTGTCGGCCGCCTGGGAAGAGAAAAAATGACAAAAGCCAGCAAAGCCAGCCCTACCGGCAGGTAGATCCAGATCATGAGACTGGACATGAACGGTTTGCCCAGTCGATCGAAAAACCGGACATAGATGTCATATGCAAGAGTCAGACTCGCGTAGAGAAAAATCGTGTAAAGCGCCACCGCTGTCCATGCACGTCCCGGGGATGAAAAGATGGTTCGCTGGATCATTGGATGAAGGGTCAAGGGTCAAAAGTCAATAGGATCAAGAAAGCCGCGATCCCTCCTGGTCGACTTAGGTGCATCAGGAAGTTGATCTCTTCTGAGCTCGAAAGTAGCCTCGAGGCTTGGAGAAATGACCGGGAAGAAATGGTTTTTCTTAGGTTTGACGACCGGAGTTTTCGCTAACCCGTCTTTATCCAGCCTTCCCTTTACAGGGTCAAGGCTTCGAACCATTTCACTGAGTGTTTCGGCAACCACCTTATGCCCGAGATAGGTTAGATGTAAGTTGCGGCGGTGGTAGAATAAGTTCTGAGAATCGGAGGATGACGCAGCAGATTGAAAGGGAGAAGTTAAATCGACAAATAGGTACTTCAATTCCTTTCCTTGCCGTTCAAAAAAAGTGCGTTGCTCATGGCTAAACCATGGCATGAGAGTGTGTAAATCAGGATCACTGAAAAGCACATTTTTGGCATAGGCGGTATAGGTCGAAGGAATGTAAATCACGATTGGAACGAATGCGTGCCGTTTTGAAAGTTCGACGAAGGTTTCCAGCGCTTCTCGAAACACTTGCAGATCTATTTCCCTGGCAAACAAACGTCTGGCGTGAAGTACCTCGTCCTTATCCGTATTTTCGAAGTTAAACGGGAGTGACCCGTCGGCAAGGCTAAGATGATAGCGAAAATTGATAGGAGACATCGCGTTGGAGTATCTAATGTATGTGTGCCTGGCGACGGAAATTACAAGATTGACAGAGTAACTGAGGCGTCTGATCGCACTTTCTCTATCGGGTCTTACAATGGGATGGCTACTGCCCCGTTCTCGAATAAGGTTGCGGTAAGAGTAGTACCTTAGAGCATCTCGTAAGTCATTGAGGCTGCCCCAAACTCAGTTGAAAGTGAAGGGCGGTTCAGGTTGAGCACGATCTTAAGCCACCTTTCGTTTGGCGTCCATAGAAACCTCGTCTCTGAGTTTGGCTTTCAGCATCCAGAGGTCCTGGTAGCCCTGGATGCGCCGGAAGTTCTTCTCCGTCTCCAGGAAGGCTGAGGCGACCCAGCGCAGCACCATCTGGCTATCTTTCCAGCGGCTCACTCGACGGGTCCGCATCCTCACGCCAGAGTGAGGGCTTTCAATCAGGTTGGTGCTGGCCAGACACAAGCGCAGGGAGGAAGACAACTCGAGTCGATTGATGGTGAAGGTCTCTTCCAGACCTTCTCGCAGGCTAGCTGCCGCATCGGGATGCAGCCCTTCGAGCCACTCCGCCTGCTTTCTGAGCCGAACCCTCCCTTCTTCCCAGGGCAGCCGATAAGCAGCCTGCATCACTGACTTGACTTGCTCGGCCAGATCGTCCGGCAATCGATCGCACACGTTGCGAATCTTATGACGACGACATCTCTGCACCGGACTGCCCTTGCCAAAGACCTTGTCAATGGCACATCGCAGGGCCCTGGAGCCGTCAATCACAAACAGATAGCGTCGCCCGGAATCCAGGCCTCGCTCCACCAGGTCTTCCAGCAAAGAGGTAGCGGTGGCGGCGTTTTCACTGGCCCCTTCCCGCAGCCCCAGCACGTGCTTTTGGCCCTCCGAGTCCACGCCGACGGCACAGATCACGTGGTGCTCGCCAAAGACCAGGCCGTCGATGTAGATGATCAGAAACTCAACGTCATCAAAGTGTCGCTCGGCCAGCTGCTCCAGCTGCTGGCCGCTCTGCTCAATGAACTGACGGCTCACGGACGATTTGCTGACTCCCACCGTGTCGGCCATCTGGGGGATCACACGGCTGTAGTGGCGCGTGGAAACGTTGCACATCAAGATCTCTAGCATGCGGCTGCCCAGCTCCCCGTTACGGTTGATCGCCTCATAGGCGGGGATCTCCACCTCCCCGCCTCGACCTTGGCCTTTCTTGCGCAGCCGTGGCTTTCGAACCCGCACTTGCCGCTCCGAAAGTCTGACTCGCCCTGGCTGAGTGCCGTACCAAACAATCTGCTTGCCTGGGCGCCCTTGTTGCTTTTCGCCGGCGACACTTCGGGCAGAAAGCTGCAAGACCGCTTCCATGCTCGCTCGCCCCAGGATGTCGATCAACTCGTCAATGGCCATCCGGGAGGCTTCGATCAGCTCCACCATCGGGAGCAACAGTTGCCCGTTCTGGGCCAGATAATCAGCCAGCCCCTGACTGTTCTTCCGGGTGACAATTCGATATGATTTCTTCATGGCGGTTCCTCCTTAAAAGGTTGTTGACCAACCCGATTCTAACGAGTCGGTCGGACGAACCGCCTCTCAACTTTCAACTAAACCCGGGACAGTCTCCCGCATCTATCGAGACCCGGTTGCTTCGCCTCCACCACAGGTCCGCTTGCTTCCGTGCGCGTAGGTTCAGTATCTGAAAGAAAAATCGCTGAACGCATCCACGCAACGACAAGCTCTCCACAGCCACGCTGATATTCTTTGCTGCTCGAGATGTCGGCTAAGCGAATGTTAGCGCTTGATCAAAAAAGTGCGTTTTTACATGCGCGCTAAACATCATAGGACAGCCGCCTTCCGCTGATTCCCAAGAGCGACGATCGTTTCCGTCGTTGCCTCGGGTTTAGCGACGACTCATCCCCCCATTCAGCCCTCGATTCCACCTTGGTAGCTTTGTTCCTTCCCGCCGCGGATGAGGGGGCACCCCGCGTCCAGCCAAAGAATCAGAGACGGACTGTGGGACGTGAGGCCACTTGGACGTATAACGCAACTACCGGAAACTGACCCACTACCGAGGGTTGAGGTTTGGTGCACAGTGGTGCGCATTGATGTATAATTTGGAGCTTATGGCAACCATGGAAAAACCCATTCGTCAGAGCGTCTCGCTGCCCTCTCGCCTGGCCAAGCAGATCAAGGCTTTGGCCAAGCACCAGAAGACCAGCGCGAACCGGGTTCTCGTTGAGCTCATCGAGACTGGGCTGGAGTCGAAGGAAGCTGAGAAACGCCGGTTCTTTGAATTGGCAGACCGGCTGAGTACTTCGACCGATAGAGCAGAGCAGCAGCGCATCAAGGAAGAACTGGCTCGCCTGGCGTTTGGGGAATAGATGCCGAAAATTCAGTGGACGAATCTCCCGCCTGCTCTCCGGGATCATCTCTTCGATCGACTTCGCGAGCGCAAAATCACAGTCGAGGACCTCTATCGGTTGAAACTTTGGCGCGAAACTGAACCCGAGGCTCCGGAGGGACTCTGGTACAAGGACTTTGGATCGTTCAAGATCTGTGGGGAAGGGAGACATCCGAAAACCTTTCTCCTGCGCGGCCCGCCCGCCAAGGGGATGAAGCTCTGAAGGGGGCGAAGCCGAAGGCCGTTTTGGTGCAACCTATGGCTTCAATGGTGGAGATCCACCACATATTGGTACGATCCATTTCTTCGGTAGTGTCTGCACTAATACGCTCGAGATCCCGATGGACGAACTTCGTGGAGATCTGGAGGGGCCTTGGGCACCGGTTCTCACTTCTCCGCTAAGCCGACTATACGGCCAAGTGCGTTTAGCGAATCGAGGAACGGCCGGACTCAATTTCATGGAGGGGCGTTTCTCATGTCCTCGAACACCGCCTCTATAAGTTTTGAGATCGTGGCTCTTAGTGAGAAGTTCGGGTTCAACACCTTTTCGTGTGGGATTTGAGATCATCCAAGCTGGTGGGTCACGTGGAGAAGAGCAGAACGCCTGTTTTGAGAGAGACGTCGGGCCTGCAGGGCCGGGAGCCTATTCGTGCAGGGACTCCACGGACGTCAGGTGGGGCACAGACAATCAATTCAGGAGTGCGAAGAGCTTTTGTTCGGGATAAGACGATGCCAGGTACACCCAAGATTTGGCGCGAAGTTTCCCCGACCCGGGCACCGATTTTGAAGAGGCGCCGCCGCAGCGTTTCAATCTCCAGATGGCATCGGACACCCTCAATGACCGAAACGGTCCGGGAAACCTACGAGTTGTGATGAATGAGTCACATTTCCGCATCAGCCGCTGTTTGAAATTTCGGCCTTTTGAATTTCGTGCTTGCTTCGTATTTCGAATTTCGTGCTTCGGATTTGCCTCTGAGCCGGGCTGCCTCTTTGGTGAGGCGCGAGAGTTGAGCCTGGTGAAAGACTTTTATGTAGATCCTTTCCAAGAGACGGATGAGGGGAATTTCGGGCATAAACTCGAAGAACCGCCAGTGAAGCCTAAGCTTGAGGTAGCGATAGTAAAGCCCGTAGAGCCCCATCAACACCGGTTTCAGGCGGTGATCGCAAAACCTCTCGAAGGCGCGCCGCTCAAAGAAGCGGCTCATGACGTTCACCTTACCGATGAACCTTTTCTGTCGAGGAGACAGGAAGGGATTGTTATTCTCCCCGAAATGAAAATGGCTCCACCCCTCCAGAGTCTCCGGAAACTTCATGCCGTAGGAGAGACGCGCTTTGTCGTAGAGGGTGGTCCCCGGATAAGGTGTATAGATCGCCACCGGAGCCAGCCCCGCATTGGGGTTGGAATGGAGCAGCTCAAACATGAAATCCACGGTTTCCAGGGTCTCTTTTCGCTTCCGTATGGTGCCAAAACTCGACTGACTCGTCACGCCACCTCCTGTGCTTTGGGAGCAGGCGATCTTAAAATCGTAAGTAATTATTTATCAATAATTTAAAGAGAAGAACCCCTGCGAGAAAAGCAGGTGTGCGGGTATTCTAAAATAAGGGTCATCTGGAATTACGGTAGGTGATTCGGACATCCCAGCAGCCGAGGCGGTGGGAACTGTGAAAAACTCCGAACGCGATGGAACAGGTCGGCGGGCTCCGAGTTTTTCAAGCGTTGACTTGGATTAGCAGTCACTGTGCTCACTGTGCTCGCCATTTTGGTCGCGCTGGTTCTGGCCAGATAGTTCCTCAGCCACTTGGACGTATAACGCAATTACCGGACAGTTCCCGATCCGAACTCGATCAGCGCCCTTGTTTCTACCAGCTGGCGCTTGGTATAGGTGATCCCCGCAGGCCAGCCTGCCGGTTTCGATTATAATGGACGCAGCCTGAGATGAGTCTTCTTCTCCGATTCGTGATTCGCGCCGCCCAGGAACTGGGCCATAACCCGAAAGCCCGCGCCAAGGTCTCGCAGGTGCTGGAAGAAGACGTCAAGCCTCGCGCCAAGCAGGCTTGGCGAGAGGCTCAACCCAAAATCAAAAACGCCAGGCTCGGACTCAAGCGTTTCGCGCAAAGGGTCCGCGAGGAATACCGCAAGGGACGCGACGGCAACTAGGCCTAGGCGTGGCGGATCTTTGCGGGCGATAACGATTACAGCCTACCTGGAAAACGGCGGGACTATCGAGAACGCCCAGGCGATCACGGCGCATGCTGTCGCCTTCCGTAGATCCCCTCAAAAAAACTGCCCTCTCGGTAGCCCCACAATCCCCAAACTCCTCCTGACCCTCACCTAATCTTCAGGCCAGCGGTGAGGAGGCCGCTGACCATGAAGACAGGCAGGAGGCAGCGGTTCTTCGAGGTGGCAAAGTACGGCAAGAAGCAACTTTGACGAAGACAGCAGGAGGTTCGAACCTCAGGCAAGGTCATCACACTGAATTCGTCTGTCCGGCAGGATATACTCTATCAGGAGAACCAGCACGGGGCAAAAACTCTCCCCAAGCATCTCCTTCAGCAGGAACAGACGAGATACAATTGAGTTTCTCGCAACAGGTACGACCTTGAAAGCCGGGGAGCCGATGATCACAGAGCCCAAGAATCACAAGATGGCATTGTTTTGTGATTTCGAAAACATAGCGCTCGGCGTGCGCGATGCCAAATATGCCAAGTTCGACATTCGCAAGATCCTGGAGCGGCTCCTTCTCAAAGGGAATATTGTGGTCAAGAAGGCCTACTGCGATTGGGACCGCTATAAGATGTTCAAGGAAACCATGCATGAGGCAGCCTTCGAACTTATCGAGATCCCACATATACGCATGTCCGGTAAAAACTCTGCCGATATTCGTATGGTCGTGGATGCACTCGATCTCTGCTATACCAAGGAGCACGTAGACACCTTCGTCATCATCAGTGGTGACTCAGACTTTTCTGCGCTGGTCAGCAAGCTGCGGGAGAATAACAGGATCGTGATTGGCGTCGGCGTAAAGAACTCCACCTCCGATCTGCTCATCTCCAACTGCGATGAATTTATCTATTATGATGACCTCCTGCGTGGGGCGCGGAAGGCGCGGCCCACCGGAAAGAAAACCGCCACTCGGAAAAAGGTCAATCCTCAGGGGGATGAAGACGCGAGAAGGCAGGAGGCTCTTGATCTCGTCGTGGAGACGGTAAAGGACTTATTTGAGGAGCGGGGCGAGGAAGAGAAAGTCTGGGGCTCCATGGTCAAGCAGACGCTCAAGCGACGAAAGCCGGGTTTTAGCGAGGCCTATCACGGATTCCGCAGCTTCGGACAACTCCTGGAAGAAGCAAAAGCGCGTAAGCTCCTTCAGTTCGAGCGTGACAAGAAGTCCGGTGGCTACATCATCACCGGCTATGCCCACGAGGAATAAGGAGCCTGCCCGATACTCCCGATCCAGTAAAAGAAATACCACAACGATAGAGATCTTTTCCACAAACCACACAAGAACTACTATTAAAACGAAAATATTCGGGTCACAAGCATGTGATTCAGCGTGACGAAGTTTCGGAGTATTTGCTCCTGTGGGCGTTGCGCGGCCATAGTTCAAGATCGAGAAAGCCAGACATGGATTCCAGACTCTTTTGGCTGATGACCTTTGTAGGTCTTTACTGGATCTACTGTCTTTTCTGGGGTGTGAAGGGAGCAAGGAGTTCGAAGACATCGGCGGACTACTTTCTCGCCGGACGTTCTATCGGCGTTTGGGTCTTCGTTCTGGCAGCCACGGCTACCAGTTTCAGCGGCTGGACGTTCATTGGTCATCCCGGCAAAATCCTGACCGACGGCCTTCCCTATGCTTTCGCATCATTTTATGCCTTGACCATCCCTTTCACCGGGGTTCTCTTCCTTCGGCGGCAGTGGGTGCTGGGGAAGGCTTTTCAATACATCACACCTGGTGAGATGTACAGCGACTACTACGGAGGCAATGCCATGAGACTCCTGACGGTCCTGGTGGCCTTCCTCTTCAGTGTTCCTTATCTGGGTGTTCAGCTTCGGGCCTCTGGCGACCTGTTTCATGTTCTGACCGAAGGGCTGGTGAGCGTTAACTTCGGCATGTTTGCTCTCTCGGCGGTGGTGGTGATCTATGTCGCTTCTGGCGGGCTCCGGTCCGTGGCCTATGTGGACTGTGTCCAGTGCATCCTTTTGGCGTTGGGCATTTCCGTCCTCGGCGTCGTCACCATTCACTTTGCGGGTGGATGGTCCGGTTTTGTAGAGGGCCTGGCCAACTACGTCAGAGAGGATGTGGCTGCCGGTAGCGGACTCACACCGACGGGTCAGTCTCCGGCTGTTGCCGTCCCGGGAAGCATCCAATGGGTTTCCTCGGGCGCCAGGGCCGTGGGAGGACCCTGGACCGGCATCATGTGCATGACCTACATGTTTGCCCTCATGGGAATTCAGTCCTCTCCCGCCTTTTCCATGTGGACTTTCTCCAACAAGACCAGCCGATCGTTTCGCTGGCAGCAGGTCGTAGCATCATCGCTGGTCATAGGGTTCATGCTTTTCACATTCACCATCTTTCAGGGAATGGGGGGCAACGTTCTGGTGGCCAACGGCATTCTGGAGAGTGTAAATGACAAGAACCTTGTGCCCCAACTGATCAACCTTCTTTCCGATTCGGCACCCTGGCTTGTCGGACTTCTGGCAGTCTGTGCTCTGGCCGCAATGCAGAGCACCGGTGCCGCCTATATGTCCACCTTCAGCGGCATGGTGACTCGGGACATCTATAAGCGATATGTTGCGCCGAAGGCCACGGACAAGAGTCAGAAACTGAGTGGCCGAATATTTGTCATCCTGATGGCGGGAGCAGCCCTTATCGTGGCGGCCAAGTCCACACAGGCCATTGTCATGCTGGGAGGCCTTGCCGTCGCCTATGGATTCCAAATGTACCCCGCCCTCATCGGCATCTGCTATTTTCCACGCTTCACGCGCAGGGGCGTGGTTGCCGGCCTCATAGCCGGGCTGGTAGCCGTAACCTTGACCGACCGGACCTCTGCTCTGTTTCCCCTGCCCTGGGGTGCCTATCCACTTACCATTCACAGTGCGGGCTGGGGGATTCTCTCCAATCTGGTGACCGTGCTGGCAGTGTCCTTCTTTGCTCCCGAGAGCAAGGAAGAGAGAGCTGCCAAGGCGAAGCGGCACGCATTTCTTCGCGCCGTGTCGGGAATGTCGCCGGAGAAGAAGAAAAAAATCGGGTGGGCGTGGATACTGACGGCCGTTTGGTTTCTGGTGGGCTTCGGTCCCTTCGCCACAATCGGGAACACTATCTTCTCTGATCCCAATCAGCCGGCCACATGGGCACCCTGGGGAATCCCTTCCCTGTGGCTGTGGCAACTACTTTTCCTGCTGTACGGCATCTTTGTCATGTGGTTTTTGGCCTTCCACATGGAACTATCCAAACCGATCGAGCCTCATAAGGTCAGTACAGTCTATAAGGAGCATTTCCCCGCGGGAGCGGACCTTGACCGTTCCGTGACTTGACGGAGGAAGTGGACGAGTTTACCAATCTGATCCTGAAAAGCAGGTCTGTGCAGCTGGACCTCTACTTCAGATAACCAAGCGAGCGCAGATGCTGAAGCGTCTCCTCGTCGAGCTGTTCCATAAAATCCAAATTCCCTTCCACGCTGACGGTGCCCTGAAACTCGTCTCGCCACTTTTGCAGTCGAGAACCCAACTCCTTGATTGTGTTCTCATGGTCGGGCAACTCAGAAAGATCCCGTTGCTCCTTCGGATCCGCGTGCAGATCGTACAGCCGAAGGAAAGAGACCGATGGGTTCTCGTAGGTAATCAATTTGTATCGATCGCGTACGATCGAATACATCAGCTCGCGGAAAGGAAAGCGATGGCTGAAGGCGGTTACCGAGAATACATCCGCACGTTCGCTTCCCTCGACCGGGAATAGAGACACGGCATGCAGACTCTCTTCCGTACAAGGAACTCCCAACAGTTCGAGAGCGGTCGGCATGATCTGAGCAATTGAAACCCTCTCCTTGATTCTCTTTGGAGTTTCGCGAGGGATCCGGACCATCAAGGGGACATGAATCAGTTCCTGATATAGCGTCTTGGTGTGATCAAGAGAACCATGGTCTTTGAGTTCTTCACCATGATCTGAAGTCACGATTACGATGGAATTGTCGAGTAGCTTTCTTCCTCTGAGCACATCCAGAATCTGCCCCAGCAGCTGATCCACAAAAAGAATCTCTTCGTCATATCGGGATATCAGGTAATCCAGTCCACCCGGTGCAAGAATACAGTCGTCAATCTCAAGCTCCTCATCGTTGGCGAACGTCAGGCCCTCACAGGGTCCCGGAATCTCTTTGACAAAGGAACCGGCTACAGACTTGGGAGGATCATAGGGGCGGTGAGTGTTATAGCCATGCGCAAAAAGAAAGAACTGACTGGTTGAGTCCTTCCCTCGCAGCCACTCTATCAGTTCTTCTTGATTGTCTTCGAACCTCCTCCCCCTGCTCACGTAACGATCGAATCCACGCTCAAAACCGAGTTTTCCGAGATAGCCTCCTCCCGTGAAGGCGACTGTCTCCCAACCGTGGGATCGGAGTATCTCGGCTAGAACAGGACCGTCCTGAAACCTCTTGACCGTTGGGTAGGTAATCAGTTCGTTCCGGTCAGGGTATCTCCCGGTGAACATAGAGTAGTGACTGGGGAAGGTCTAGGCGCTTGTGGAATAGGCATGTTCAAATAGAATGCTCTCATAGGAAAAGCTGTCGATCGTGGGGCTCGTATCCCTATGGTACCCGTAAGATCCCAGATGGTCGGCCCGCAGAGTATCCATTGAAATCAGGATCAGATTCGGACCGATAATCGAATTATTGGTAGAGCAGGCCGCCCACAAGGCAGCGATCAACACTAAAAAACCGACATTCCTCATATCCACTTTGGATGCGGACTCCTCCGATCTCCGCCATGATTCCTTGATGCAAAGTTCTTCTCGCAGCAAGACGATCTCTTCGATAATGAAGGGAGGATCTACTTCGTCGTGGTCCCGAAAGTGATACTGACCTCATCGATTTCCTCCCAACCACCCTTCATCTCTCCACCGGTTAAGCTGCACTGGTGGGGGAACTTCAGGCTGCACTCCTTGATCGGCTTGCGAAGCTTTGGGTCCATTAGCTCATGAATATCCAGTTGCATCTCCTCCCTTGAGTAGGCCGCCACATCAAGAATTCCCGTGTCCATTCGGATCGCATCCTCGGGGCATACCTCGACGCAGTACCCGCAGTAGACGCAGACCCCCAGGTCGATATCGAAGCGGACCGGATACTTCTCGACGTTGGGATCGGGGTGCTCATCGGCCACGATGGTGATGCACTTGGCCGGGCAGACCGTTTCGCAGAGCATGCACCCCACGCAGCGGGGAGTGTTGTCCTCGCGGAGGGTAAGCCTGTGGCGGCTGCGGAACCGCGACAGGAGTGGCCGCAATTCCTCGGGATATTGGATGGTGACAGAGGCGGGAAGGTGCTTGAAACGGCCCAGAAGGTGGGCAATGTGGAGAAACAGGTTGCGGAAGAAGTGAGTGGTGGTGATCTTGAGACCACAGAGGATTTGAGGGATGTAGAGCTTTTCCCAAAAAGTCAGCTCAGGCCTGCGGACCACTTTTACGGCCATCAGGGTGCCTCCCCGAGAAAGACCAGCACCACAGCGGTTACCCCGACGTTGACCACCGAGATCGGGAAGAGCCCTTTCCAACCCAGTTTCATGAGCTGGTCGTAGCGGAAGCGCGGTAGGGTCCAGCGTATCTGCATGAACATCCAGCAAAAGATCACGACCTTGATTGAAAAGCTCAGCATGCCCAGCAAGACGTAGACCCAGTTAGAGACGAGGAACTCCCCTCCCCAGGGGAAGTGGAAGCCGTCCGGCATAAGGTAGGGCACCTGCCAACCGCCGAAAAAGAGCGTCGTCGCCAGGCAGGCAACCATTATGGTTTCCAGGAAGTCGGTGAGGAAGAACATCCCGAACTTCATGCCGCTATACTCCACGAAGTACCCGATGATCTCCGGTTCGGCTTCCGGCAGGTCAAAGGGGGCCCTCTTGGTTTCAGCCAGGGCCGCAGTCACGAAGACCACAAAGGCCACAGGCTGGACTACGATGCCCCACAAAGGAATCCAGCCACCAATCGTCTGGCCCTGGGCCCGCACCAGTTCAGCCAGATCCATGGTCCCGTAGACCATAATCACACCGATGACGGCGATGCCCAGGGCGATCTCATAGGAGATCATCTGTGCCATGGCCCTCAACCCCCCGATGATCGCGTAGTTGTTGCGCGAGGCAAAGCCAGCCAGGATCACACCATAAACCCCCAGGGAGAGCATGGCAAAGATGTAGAGCACCGCCGCGTCGATTTTGGCGACCTGGAGTTCGATCACCCTCCCCTCCCCCAGGATGAGCCGGTCTCCAAAAGGGATTGCGGCGAAGGCCACCAAGGCGAAGAAAACCGAGAACAGGGGAGCAAGGGTGTGGAGGGTCTTGTCGGCGCCGTCCGGGATTATGTCTTCCTTGGTGAACATCTTGACCGCATCTGCGATGCCGTGGAAGATTCCCAGCAGCCGAAATCCAAAAATGTCGGCGCGGTTGGCCCCGATCCGGTCCTGGATGAGGGCTGATTGCTTCCGTTCCACCCAGGTATGAAACCCCGCGAAGTTCAAGACCGCGAAAAAAACGATCCCCGCCAACAGGAGCTTTATGACCAGGACTTCCGTCATGGTTGCGCCGTCTCTGTGGCAGGCTCGGCCGTCGCGACGTCAGCCCCTTGCGCCCCGATCGTTTCATAGCTCAAGCCCTTGAAAGGCGGCAATACTCTGGCAAGCTCCTCGAAGATCTCTTCCGGTCCCCACCAATCGAGACGCAGACCCAGCGTCCGGGCCAGTTCCAGGAGGATGCGCCAGTCCTCCCAGGAATCCCCGAGCGGCGGAAAGGCACGGCCGATGCGCTGCACCCGGCCGTGGCAGTTCACGAAGGTCCCATCCTTCTCCACATAGGCTGCACTGGGCAGGACCCAATGGGCCAAAGGCACGGTTGGGTTCTCAGTCGTACCGGAGAAAACGAAGAGAGGCACTTTCTTTGAGAGCTGCCGAACTTTCCCTTCCCCGAAGAGTTTCACCAGATCGTGTCCAAAAACCCACAGGACCTTAAGTTTCCCCTCCAGTGCTTCGTCCACGAGCTGCCCGGCGTCGGGTGCGTCCGGGCCATCCAAGCCCAGGAGCGTGGCTCCTGAGGTGTTCGGGTTTTTGTCCCCCTTGATCAGGAAGTCATCGCAGGAGCCCGGCTCTTCCGTGACGGAGACGCTGACCCGGGCGCCCAGTGCGTTCTGAAAAAGCTCCCGAATCAGGAACAACTCTTCGTTGGTGAGTTGGGCTGAGGCGATCACGCCGAGCCGGCCGCCTTTCTCGTTCCGGTCGTCGCCTTCTTCCTGGTCCCACCCATTCAAGGCGGTTGAGATCTCCGTGAGGGCTTGATCCCAGGTCGCATCCGACGCCGGCCCGCGCACCTGATTCAGCCGCGCCTGATCCAGCCAACCGAAGCCGTAGCGCCCCTCATCGCATAGCCACCACTGGTTGACTTCCGGGTTGAAGCGGGGCTTGATGCGCACGACCCGAGCGTCGTCGTTCAGGTGGGGCCGGTCGAGCACGAAGTGGATGTCCATGTTGCACCCCTGGCTGCAGCCGTTGCAGACCGTGGGGGCGCTGGAGAGATACCAGACCCTGGTCTTGAAACGGAAATCACTCTCGGTCAAAGCCCCGACGGGGCAGATGTCTACCACGTTGGCGGAGTAGGGATTGTCGAGCACATCACCGGGATAAAGTCCCAACTCGGCCCGGTCCCCACGGTTGAAAATGCCGAATTCACCGGTCTTCGTGATCTCATCCGTGAAACGCACGCAGCGGGAACAGAGGATACAGCGCTCCTGGTCCAGCATCACATGAGGGCCGAGCTGAACGGCCTTTTTCTTTTTGACCTTTTGCTCTCGAAACAGCGGGTTATAGAGCCCAAAGTCCATATAGAAGTTCTGCAGGTCGCACTCACCGGATTGGTCGCAGACCGGGCAGTCGAGCGGGTGGTTCGCCAGGAGAAATTCCAGCACCGCGCGCCGGCCTGCCTCGGCCTTCTCGCTCTTGGTGTGCACAACCATTCCCTCGGTCACAGGCATGTTGCAGGCGATCTGCAGCTTGGGGAACTTTTCCACATCCACAAGGCAAATGCGGCAGTTTCCTGCGATGGAGAGCCCGGGGTGGTAGCAGTAGCGCGGAATGAAGATCCCCAGCGTTTCCGCTGCCTGGATCACCGTCGTTCCCTCGGGCACGCTTGCCTCACGGCCGTCGATGCTCAGGCGGGGCATGCATCCATCTCCTTTATCCCAGCGCCGTGGCCGCTGCGGATGTACTCCTCGAACTCGTCCCGAAATTTCGTGATGTAGGACTGGACCGGCCAGGCAGCTGCGTCCGCGAAGACACAAATGGTATTTCCCTCCATATTGCCGGCGATGGTGAGCAGATCATCCAGATCTTGAATACTCCCCTGCCCCTCGGCGATTCGGCGCACGATGCGATAAACCCAGCCGGTCCCCTCACGGCAGGGCGAGCATTGTCCACAGGACTCGTGGGCGAAGAATCTGGCGGCGGACTCGAGTGCCTGGATCATGCAGGTGGTCTCATCCATCACCATCACGCCCCCTGACCCCGCCATGCTGCCGGCGGCCATGAGAGAGTCGAAGTCCATGGCCACGTCGATCTCATCTTTGGTCAGAATCTTGGCTGAAATACCCCCGGGGATGACGGCCTTGAGCTGGTTGCCATCGCGGACACCCCCAGCGGCCTCGATGAGTTCTCGCAGGGTTACCCGAACCGATGTCTCGTAAACGCCGGGCCGAACCACATGTCCGCTCACGCAGAAGAGCCGGGTACCACCCTGCCTCTGGGTGCCGATGTCGGAGAAGCGATCGGCTCCATTGCGCAGAATGAATGGGACACAGGCCAGGGTTTCCACATTGTTGACGATGGTAGGACACGAGAAGAGACCCGAAATGGCCGGAAAGGGGGGTTTAAGCCTGGGAAATCCCTTCCCGCCCTCGAGCGAAGTAAGAAGCGCCGTCTCTTCGCCGCAGATATACGCCCCCGCGCCGCGGTGAATGACTACCTCCAAATCAAAGCCGGTCCCCTGGATGTTCTTGCCCAGCCAACCTTGGCCGTAGGCCTCATCCAGGGCCCGCTGTAAGCGCTTCGCCGACCGGAAGTACTCACCCCGAATGTAGACATAGGCCTTATGACTGCCGATGGCATAGGCTGAGATGATCATGCCTTCCAGCAGCGCATGAGGGTCCCGCTCCATGATGTAGCGGTCCTTGAATGTACCCGGCTCTCCCTCGTCCGCGTTGACTACCAGGTACTTCGGTTTGGTCGTTTCCTTGGGGACGAAGGACCATTTTCTACCGGCTGGAAACCCCGCCCCACCCAGACCGCGCAGGTTTGCTTTGGAAATCTCGTCGATGATTTGTTCCGGGGTCATGGAGGTGAGAGCTTCCCTGGCCGCGCTGTAGCCGTCAGCGGCCACATACTTCTGCAACCAAGTCCCGGTTGGATCTCCCAGGCGCGTGGAGAGCACCGGCCCGTCGGTGGAAATGAAAGGTCCTGGTTCCGGCAGCGGAGCCGAGTCTTCAGGATTCTCGAGTGCGGCCCTTAAAAGGGCGTCGATGGTCTCTCCTTCCAGAGGCCCAATGAAGCTTTCGTCGAGCTGGGCCATGGGCGCCATTTCGCAGGCACACAGGCACTCGACCTCTGTCAGAGTGACCTCCTGACCCGGAGTGGTCTCGCCTGGGCAAATCTTCAAACTCTTCCTGATCTGATCCAGGACATCTCCGGAACCGCGCAAACGGCAGGGCAGACTCGTGCAGACCCGAAGCTCGCGCCGGCCCACTGGTTTGGTGTGGAACATATGGTAGAAGGAGACCGCTTCGCGCACGTGGGAACGGGCCACGCCCAGCATGCGTCCCACCCAAGCCTCGGCTTCCTGGGAGATGTAACCCTGGCTTTCCTGGACAAGCCACAAGAGCGGCAGCATCGCTGCCTCAGGTTGCTCGTAAAGTTTCAGGATCTCCTCGGCCTTGGGTTCCAGTTCAGAAAGCTTCACCGATCGAGCTCCCCTCCGATCATATTGACTGAACCAAAGGTGGGAACCATATCGGCCAGCCCGTCCCCAACGAGAAGCTTGGGCAGAGCCGACATGATCGCAAAGCAGGGCGGACGAACCCGAACCCGGTAGGGACGCCCCGCGCCGTCACTCACCACATAGAACCCGAGCTCCCCGTTGGCCCCTTCCACCGGAAAGTAGACCTCTCCCTTGGGCGGCCTTATGCCGTGCCCGAACATGACCAGCTTGAAGTGGTTCATGAGTCCTTCGATGTTGCCATAGGTATCCTCCTTGGGAGGGAGGAAAGCTCGCTTTTCGTCAGCCGCAATGGAAGAATGCTGGGCACGACCGGAGCCCTCGAGGGTTGGACCGGTCACGGCGCATCTCCCCGTTATACCTGCGATGTTTCCTACCTTGGCCAGATCCACCATTTCTGAGGCCGGGATGGGACGCCCGGTCTCAGGATGAACCAGGACCGGTCCGGACGGCATGTCGCCGAGCGCCGCCTCCACAATGCGCATGGACTGCTCCATCTCCTCCATGCGTACCAGATAACGATCCATGTTGTCACCGCGGGTGCCCACCGGCACGTCGAACAGCAGCCGGTCGTAGACGGCGTAGGGACAGTCCTTGCGTACGTCGTAGTCCACGCCGCTGGCGCGAAGAAAAGGGCCCGTGATCCCGTAGGAGATGGCGTCTTCGCCGGAGATCACGCCGGTTCCGTTCATCCGGTCTGTAAAGATGCGGTTGCGAGTGAGGAGCCCATCCGCCTCTCTGAGGACCTTGCGAGTCTCTTCAAATGCCTTGCGGGAGCCTTCAGCGAAATCCTCGGGGAGGTCGGCCTTCACTCCGCCCACCCGGCAGTAGCTGACGGTCAAACGCGCCCCGGTTACCATCTCTACAAGATCCCAGAGGTACTCGCGGGCCTTGATCAAGTAAAGAAAGACGCTGAAGGCCCCCAACTCCATGGCCGTCGCTCCCACGCAGGTGAGGTGGTCGGTGATCCGGGAAATTTCCGAGACGATGACCCGTACGTAGTGGCAGCGCTCCGGGACCGAGACCCCAAGGAGCTTCTCCACCGTCATGCAGTAACCCATGTTGTTGATGAGCGGGGAGACGTAGTTGAGCCGGTCCGTGTAGGGGATTACGCCGTTGTAGTCCACCACCTCCGCCATCTTTTCAAAGCCTCGGTGAAGGTAGCCGATCTCCACTTCGGCGTTGCGGATCTGCTCCCCCTCGAGTTCAGCCACGATCCGAATGATGCCGTGCATGGCCGGGTGCGCGGGGCCAATGTTGAGCATCATATCCCGCGTCTCGAGATCCGGAGCTTTGCTCTGGGGCGTCTGGGATGTGTCCATGGGGGAGGCTGAATCGAGCGTCATCGACCGGAGACAGATGGGTGACTGCTGAAATCCCAAACCTCGGAAAAATCCCGAATCGTAATCTGCAGCGATAACCCCGCTCCTGGTTCGGCGTTGGGCAGGCATTGGGCTGAATGACGAATCATCAGGGAGTCAGGATTGGGTATCCTGGAATTGGAGGTTGGGATTCTCATCAGTTGACCGGCCCAATCAGGGGCTGGCGCTTGTTTACGGGGTAGTCCTTACGCAGAGGGTACCCCTCAAACTCCTCGTACATAAGGATGCGCTTCAGATCGGGATGTCCCCGGAATCGGATACCGAACATGTCCCAAACCTCGCGCTCGAGCCAGTTTGCTCCGGCCCACAGGCAGGTCAGGGAATCCAGCTCAGGCTCGGCCTCCTGCACGGGGACCACCAGCCGCAGGCGGTGCTTGTGCTCCAGCGAATAGAAGTGGTACACGACCACGAAGCGCGCCTTGCCGGGCGGCCCGGGCCACGGATCCTCGTCCGGGATCTGGGATGAGGGGCTCAGAGTTATGCCCGAAGAGGCAAAGAAGGCCGAGGCAGGACCCTTGCCAAAGGTGGAGTAGTCGACAGCGCTTAGGTCCATGAGGAAATTCATCCGCAAGGCCGGTTCCTCCTTGAGGAACCGCGCGACCTCGAGGAGAAACTCCCGGCTCAAAACCACAGTTTCATCGCCGCGGTAGGTGTGAGAAGCCAACACTGCGTCCGGGAAGCGGGCACGGACAGAGTCAATTAAAGGGGAGGTACTCATTTTTCCAAGAGGTCCGGTCGAGGTTCGGGTGCGGAACGCTGACCGGTGGTGTGCTGGTCCTGAATCCTTTTCTGCAGCTTCATCAAGCCGTCCAGTACGTACTCAGGCCGCGGGGGACAGCCCGGAATGTAGACATCCACCGGCATGATCGTGTCGATGCCCATCACGGTTGCGTAGTTGTCGTAGAAACCTCCCGTACAGGTGCAGACTCCAAAGGCAACCACCCACTTCGGCTCGGCCATCTGGTCGTAGATTCGCTTCAAGACCGGCGCCATTTTGTGACTGATCGTACCCACGACGAAAAGCACGTCCGCCTGGCGTGGAGAAAACCTGGGCAAGCCCGCTCCGAAGCGGTCGACGTCGTAGTGAGAACAGGCCGTGGCCATGTACTCCATTCCGCAGCATGCCGTGACAAAGGGGTACTGGAAGATGGAAAACTTCCGGGCCCAGCCCAGGGCCTCATTGAGACGACTGGTCAGGAAGGTATCGTTCAACAGGTCACTCCCATTCCAGGCCTCCGTTGTCCCAAGCGTAGACGTAGCCCACCATCAGAATCCCCAAAAAGATTCCCATCTCCACCAGGCCCACCATCCCAATCTTGCGGTAGATCACGGCCCACGGATAGAGAAAGATGAGTTCAACGTCAAATAGGATGAACAGAATCGCGGTCAGATAGAACTTGATCGCCAGCTTCCCGCCGGGAAGAAAGAAGGGATCCTTTCCGCACTCGAACGGTTCTGACTTCACGGGCGATGGCTTCTTCTCACCCAGCGTGGAGGCCAACACCACCATCGCTACCGCAATCCCTCCGGCCAGGAGAAAACAGACTGCAATGCCGAGGTATTCGGTCATAGTCTTGGGTAGCAGTCCATAAACATGTATCTCTCAAGTTCCAGGTTCCAGGTTCCAAGTTCCAGGTACTCTCTACCTGGATCGCATTTTGGACCAGGGAACTGGGTCAACTGCCTAGCCTGGAAGGTGGGACCCAGAACCTGGAACTTGGAACCTGGAACCATCAACAGAATACCTCGTCATATTCGTGAAACGGTGTACTCAACCCTCTACATTATATACCGGGCGACATCGACCGCAACCCAGTCACGGGGCCACCGCCCAGAAGGTGAGGCTTTCGGGAAAAATTCCCCCCATCACCGTGACCAGGGCGGCTATAGCGAGTGCCGCCGACACCGCCAACGGGTACCCCGAAGGCTCCGGCGCCTGCGGTTCCCTCATGTACATGAAGACGGCCACCCGCAAGTAGACGAAGGCTGAGATCACGCTGCACACTACGGCCAGAACTGCCAGCACCCAATGGCCCGCACGTACGACGCTCAGAATGACGACGAACTTGGCCACGAACCCGGCCGTGGGGGGGATGCCGGTCAGGGACAAAAGGAAGAGAAGCATGAGCGCCGCCGTCACCGGCCGCTGCGCGGCCAGGCCCTGATAACCATCCAGGCTTTCGCCTCGCGCCCCGAGAGCGATGACGACGCCAAAGGCCCCCAGTGTCATGAAGACATAAAGGAAGGCGTAGATCATGGTGGCTGAGGCTCCTTCGGGCGTCCCGGGAATCAGGCCCAGGAGGGCGTAGCCGGCATGCGCAATGGAGGAATACGCCAGTAGGCGCTTCATGTCCGTTTGGGAGAGGGCGAGGATGCTCCCTACGATCAGGGAGAGCCCGGCGAGCCCGACCAGGACCACGGGTAAAACGCGGGTATCCGAGGGCAACGCGACCAGGCAGACCCGTCCCAGCGCGGCGAAACCAGCGGCCTTGAAGGCGGCCGCCAAAAAGGCTGCAACCGGAACGCTCGCACCCTGGTAAGCGTCCGGTGCCCAGGCGTGAAACGGCACCGCCGCAATCTTGAAGGCAAGCCCCGCTGCCAACAGACCGATCGCCGCCAAAAGGATATGATTACTCCCCGATCCGTGCGCGGAGAGAGCCGAAGCAATGGCTACGAAGTTCGTAGCGCCCGCAACTCCGTAGGTCAGGGCAATACCGTAGAGGAGCAAGGCCGAAGCGAAGGAACCCAGAAGGAGATACTTGATGGCAGCCTCGTTTGAGGCGGGCTTCTCCACCGTGATTCCGACCAGGATGTAGGAGCAGAGGGTCATGAGCTCGAGACTCAGGTAGAGGGTCAGGAAATCGAGGGCCGAGGCGGCGAACATCATGCCCGTCGAGGCCAGCAGGAGCAGGGCATGGTATTCACCGGAACGGGCATGCCCGGCGTGGAAGCGCTTCACGGAGAGCAGCGCGGCCAGAGCCAGGGCGGAGGCGATGAGAACCTTGAAGTATTGGGAGTAGCCGTCCAGGGTGATCATGCCCCCGAACCCGATCCTGGGGCCCCCGGACAGGAGCCAACCCGAAGCCAGGGCGGCAGCCAGCGCAGCGAGAACCGTAAAGACCGCCACAGCGGGTGCCTTCTGAATTCGGCGCGCCGCGAGAAGGAGCACCAATGCGGTCCCGACCAGAATCAGCTCTGGTAAGAGCAGGACCAGGTCCGTCATGCTCGTACTCTATTCATGGCGTGACTCCTACAGCCAAGAGTTTGGCGACGGGAACGCGAAGATAGGAAAGAACACACTCAGGGTAGAGACCGAGACACAGGGCGAGAAAGGCCAAGGGAGCCAAAGTGGCCACTTCACGGGCGTTCAGCTCCAGCCTGAGCCCCTCGAGCCCCGGATTCATCTCGCCCATGACAACCCGGTAATAGAGCCAAACCAGGTAAGTGGTTCCCAGGGCTACACCCCAGACAGCCATGGTTCCGAGCCAGGCTTGGGTCTTGAAGGCACCCGCGATGATCAGGAATTCTCCGACGAAGGAGTTCAAACCCGGGAAACCCGCGCCTGCCAGGCAAAAGAGAGCCAGGAAGGTGGAGTACGCCGGTGCGGTTTTGGCAACCCCCCCGTAGTCCTCGATCTCCCGTGTATGGGTGCGCTCGTAGATCATGCCAAAACACAGGAAGAGGGCCGCGCTGATGATTCCGTGGTTGATCATCTGGAGGATCGCGCCCTCGACCCCGCTGGGGTTGAGTGTGAAGATCCCCAAGGTGACGAAGCCCATGTGGCTGACACTCGAGAAAGCGATGATGCGCTTGACGTCCTTCTGGGCCAGGGTGACGTAGGCTCCGTAGACGATGGCGACTGCGGAGATCACAAGCATGGGATAGAGAAAGAGCTGGACGCCGTCGGGAAGTATGGGCAAGGAAACGCGCAGGAATCCGTAGGCACCCATCTTCAGGAGGATCCCGGCCAGGATCACGCTCCCCGCGGTGGGGGCTTCGGTGTGGGCGTCCGGGAGCCATGTGTGCACGGGGAACATGGGAACCTTAACCGCGAAGGCGGCCAAAAACGCCACGAAGAGCCAGGCCTGGAAGCGGGGATGAAGAGTGGCCCCGGAGAGGGCCCTGAAGTCCAGCGTGCCGCAGACATGGTAGAGGGCGATGATGCCCACCAGCATCAAGACACTCCCCGCCAGTGTAAAGAGGAAAAACTTGACTGCGGCGTAGATTCGCTCCGGGCCGCCCCAGACGCCGATCAGCAGCAAGAGGGGGACGATCATGAGCTCCCAGAAGACAAAGAAGAGAAAAAGGTTCGCGGCGGCGAAGAGCCCGATCATTGCGGTCTCCGCGACGAGGAGGGCGGCATAGAACTCCCGCACTCTCGTGCCGATCGCCGTCCAGGAGGCGCCGACGCACAGCACGCTCAAGACAGCGGCCAGAAAGATGAACGGCAGACTGATCCCGTCGACGCCCATCTCGTAGCGTATGTTCCAGGTCGGGATCCAGTCGGCGGACTCGACGAACTGCAGGGCGCTCGAGGTCTTGTCGAAACTCCAGTAGAGCGGGGCCGAGATGACCAGGTTGGCCAGGGTCGTGGCCAGCGCGATCCAGCGCGCCCTCCCCCTGCCACCCAGGAGCAGGATCAGCGTCGCGCCTGCGAGGGGCAGAAAGGTTGTGACGGCCAGGACCGGGTAAGTCATCATAGTGCCATCATCGCCAGAAAGAGCAGCAGCAACACTCCGGCCGCCATGATCAGCCCGTAGTGCTGAACGTTGCCACTCACCGTGGTCTTCAAGATCTGGCTCATAGCCTGCGTCAACCGGCCCACACCCAGGGCCGCAGAATCGACGACGCGGGTATCAAAGTGGAGGAAAAAACCCGCCGCACTCAACACGGGCCGTCTAATGGCAAACTCATAGATCTCTCCGATGAAGCCGTACTCGAGACGCGCCAGAAGCCTCTGGGTCCGGGTCACAGCGGTAGAAAAACTTCGCCGGTAGAACCAGTCGGTGTCGAGACTGATCCTGGCCTCAGGATCGAGATGTTTGAGCAGCAGTAAAAAGCCCAGCGACGTGAAAATCAACATTCCCAGGGTGGCGGTGATGTGCTGCAGGGTGTATGGGACGTAGCCCACCGGATTCGGCAGGTGCGTGTACAGGATGCTGGGAAAAATCCCGATCAATACGCACGCGGTCGCAGCCAGTCCCATGGCTGCGAGCATGTTGCGGGGCGGCTCCCGGCCGCTCACGCCTGAATCTTTGCCGAAGAACATGTAATAAGGAAGTTTGAGGCCCGTGTGCAGGAAAGTCCCGGAGGAGGCCAAAGCAAGCATGAGAAAGATCACTGCCCGGTGAGATTCGCCCGCGGCAGTGACCACCATGGACTTGCTCACGAAACCGCTAAAGAGCGGCACGGCTGAGATGGCGAAAGCGCCAACCATGTAGAGGCCGAGGGTGATGGGCATGGTCTTGTAGAGCCCGCCCATATCGCTCAGCTTTCGCTGCCGGGTCACCTCCAGGACAGCGCCAGCTCCCATGAAGAGGAGCGCCTTGTAGAGGATGTGCGCGAAAGCGTGGGCCGCGGCACCGTTTAAGGCCAGCGCAGTCCCGATTCCTACTCCGCAGACCATGTAGCCAACCTGGCTGACAATATGGTAGGCGAGGAGCCGGCGCGCGTCGTTCTCCAGCACCGCATAGACCACACCGTAGACGGCCATGGCCGCTCCCAGCCATACCAGGATCTCGGTTCCCGCGAAGCCGCGCATCAGGACGTAGACGGCGGATTTGGTGGTAAAGGCGGTCATAAAGACGGCGCCCGTGACCGTGGCCTCCGGGTAGGCATCCGGGAGCCATGCCCCCAGGGGCGGGACAGCCGCGTTGAGGAGAAAGGCGGCCAGGATCAGGGCCCAGGCCGTGCCCCCACTGAAAGCCTGCAGATCCGCAAAGGCGAGTGATCCGGTTTGAGACCAGTGAAGGATGATTCCTGCCAGGAGGATAAGCCCCCCGAAGACATGGACCAGGAGGTAGCGGAAGCCGGCTGCCAGGGCAGTCGGTGTGCGGCGCTGCCATACAAGAAGCACCGATGAAACTGCCATGAGTTCCCAGAAGACGTACAGAGACAGAAAGTCCCCGGCAAAGGTTACCCCGAGCGCGGTCCCCGCATAGGTCAAAGCCGTTACATGCTGAGTATCATCCTTCACATGGAGTGAATAGACCATTCCAATGAAGGCCATGATCGAGAACACATAAGAAAAGAGCAGGCTCAACGGGTCCACTCGGCCAAACACGAGGCTTTGACCGAGAAAACTCACCTCACCATAGATGCCCGGTGTCATACGCAGGCAGACGGCCAGGGCCGCGGCAGGCAGCAGCAGCATGGCCAACCGATGGACTGGGCCTTTGAGGAAGGGCAATGCCCAGGCACCGAGGATCAGCAGCAGCCCTGGATGCACCCACTCAAGAGTCATAATAGTCTTCGCGGCGCATGAGCCACACCTTCCCCAGAAGTTTGGACACGACGATAATCACCACGCAGGAGAGGAACCCGTAAAGCGAGCCCCAGGCGGGAAAGCTCTCGAACCAGAAATGGGAGTGATCGCCGGGAAATACGAGCGGCAGAACGATTTCCGACAGAGCCACCACAGCCACGCCTATGTAGAACCAGCGCTTGATCCTACGGAATCGGGTTGGATCTTTCAGCTGCCTTTCCAGAAAATTCACGGCATTACCCTTCCGGCCAGTTCCAGTACAGGAGTTGGGTAAAGGCCCAGAAGCAGGCTCGCGGCTGCGCTGATCACCAAGGGGGCAACCATCCAGGGCACCTCGCGGACCTCCTCGTGGATCTGGGGCGTCTCCTCGAAGTAGACCTTATACACGATGGGGCCGAGATAGGCGGCGCTGAGAAGCGAGCCGACCAGGAGTACCCCCAGTATGGTAAGGCTGTGGAGCTCCATGGAGCCCAGAGCCAGGTACCACTTGGAGACGAACCCACAGGTGGGCGGAATGCCCACTACGCTCAGGGAGGCCAGTGCAAAGGCAGCCATGGTCCACGGCATGCGCTTGGCAAGGCCGGACATCTGGCTGATTTCGGTCTTGTGCGAGGAGACGTAAATCGAGCCGGCGCATAAGAAGAGCGTGATCTTCGATACGGCATGGTTGGAGATGTGGGCGATCCCGCCCATAATCCCGGCCGGATTCAACAGCGCCGCTCCCAGGATAATGTAGGAGAGCTGGCTGACCGTGGAAAAGGCCAGCCGGGCCTTGAGGTTGTCCTGTCCAAGCGCCAGCAGCGAGCCGGCCAGAATCGTTACCGAGGCCGCTGCCAATGCCAGTTGGTTTGCGCCAATTCCCAAAATGGCATCCGCGCCGAAAACGAACAGAAAGACCCGGAGGGTGCAGAATACTCCGGTCTTGACCACGGCCACAGCATGCAGCAATGCGCTCACCGGAGTGGGGGCCACCATTGCGGCGGGTAGCCAGCTGTGCAGCGGCATGAGCGCGTTTTTTGCGAATCCAAACAGGAACAGAGCGAAGATCACATAAAGAAGCTTGGGCTGTTCCCTAATCTCGTCAACCGGCAATATTCCCCCTTCGCGAAACTCCAGCGTTCCAGCCACGTTATAGGTCAGGATCAGGGCGGCCAGGAGAAACACCTTGGCAGCGCCCAGAAGATAGATCACATACTTGCGGGCGCCCGCCCTGGCTTCGGCCGTCTGATGGTGACCCACCAGGGGATAGGTGACCAGGGTCAAGGCCTCGTAAAAGAGAAACAAGGTGAAGAGGTTGGCTGAGAAGGCCACCCCAACCGTGGCGGAAAGGGCCAGAGCGAAGCAGGCAAAGTAACGGGTTTGAGCGTGCTCCTTAAGGGAACGCATGTATCCGATCGAGTAGAACGAGGTCAAGATCCACAGGAGCGAGGCTCCCGAGGCAAAGAGGAGACCGAAGGCATCCACCCGAAACGCCAGTTCAATGCCGGGGAGGATCCGGAAGAGAACGCATCCTGGACTGCCGCCCGCCAGGACCTCCGGGATCATGCCGGCGATCAGAGCAAACATCAAGACACCGGCGGCAACGGACCAGAACTCCCTCAGATTGGCACGCCGCTCACCTGTGCAGGCGATCAGGAGCGCTCCCACGGCCGAGACGAGAACCGCGAGCAGGGGCATGACCGATATCGAGAGGCCGTCTGTTTCCACCGCGGTCACCACTTGAGCAGGGTCAGGTCATCCACGCCGGCCCGAGGCCGATTCCGGTTCAAGGCGATCACGAGACCGAGACCGACCCCTACCTCTGCAGCTGCCACGACGATCACGAAGAGGGCCAGGACCTGGCCACGTGGGTCAGCCAGGTGTCGCGCAAATCCGACCAGGCTGAGGTTTACTGCATTGAGCATGATCTCAACCGAGACCAGCATCAGGATGATGTTGCGCCGGGCCAGGAAGCCGAATACTCCGATCCCAAAGAGGACAGCGCTCAAGGCCAGAACCACACCCACGGGCACGATCATGATTGTGCCCTCCTCCGGGCCAGCACGACCGCGCCCACGATGGCAGCCAAGAGGACCAGAGAGGTGATTTCAAAGGGCAGTGCAAAAGGACCGAAGAGCGCCGTACCCACCTCGGAGAGTTTCCCAAAACCCAGAGGAAGAGAATCCGATCCTGTACCCACTGCAGAGGGCGCGACTCTAGCTGCGACGGGGTCGAGAGTCTCGATCCGGGCCAGCCACATCAAGGCTGCGAATCCGAGCCCCCCGGCGGCGGCGAGCGGCCAATAGGCCCCGAAGCGCGGCCGAGCCTCCTCGCTCGGCAGGTCGAGCAGCATCAGGACAAAGAGGTAGAAAACCAGGATGGCGCCTGCGTAAACAATGATTTGAACCAGTGCCAGGAACTCGGCGCCCAGCAACAAGAAGATGCCGGCGACATGCATAAAGAGAGCCAGAACCCAGAGCACACTGTGAACGGGGCTTTTCCGCGTCACGGCCAGAATCGCACTGGCCACGCTGGCGGCTGCCATGTAATAGAACGCCACTTGTGCCGAGGGAAAGCTCATGAACTTGGGGAGTGGCCGTGTCGAGACACTCGTGTCGTAGCGGCGAAAGCCCCGGCCTGAGAAGGCGTCGCGACCGGAACTCGTACCGCCGCCGTCCCGCCGGCTGGGCTGGAAGCCGCGGCTGCCGGCTGGAAGCCGGCGCTACCGAGGCCCCCGCGGGCGTACTCGTGCAGTACGTAGAGAAGGCCGAGGGAGCCGAACGAATCGGAAGGTAGTCCCCTCTTGAGAGGGGTGTCAGCCGCAGGCGGACGGGGTGTGTTCCGGGCGTTCTCCCATGCAATAGACACTTTATGCGTCATCCAGGTCAGCGTTGGTCATGATCTCATGGTCCACTGATAGAAATATTGATCGCCCAAGTCCCACTCAACGTAAGGGGTCTATTACCGCCTGTCAAGTAGTTCCGGCGGCTTCTCGGACAACGCAATTTGCATCTGACTTTCACCGATGTTGAGACCGATTCCATTGTCAAAGTGGTCGCAGTTTCAGAGAACGCATGGCGGTTCGTGGAGAGGATCGAATCATGACGAATCAAAGTAGTGAGGAGCGGCGGATGGACGAGTCGAAGCGGGTCGGGCATGCCAGGGCTTTGGAAAAAGTGATGTTGGGTAGAACAAGATGGATCCATTCTTTGGATCACCATATACGGTCCACTAAAAGAAAGAAAAACAATCTGAAACTTTCTTGCTGAGTGTGCACCTATTTGTATATACAATCTAAGTGGATTTTGATAAAATGAGAACACAGAACACAACGTCTGATCTGATCGCTCAAGACTGCATCGCCGCACGAATGCGGCTGCTCAACCGGGTCGTTACCAAGACGTACGACGATGCCCTGCGTCCCTTGGGCATTAAAACGAGCCAGCTGAACATTCTGGTAGTCACCGCTCGCCTGGGCTTGGCTCCCCCAGCTGAGATCTCCGACCGACTGAAGATGGATATTTCCACCGTGAGCCGAAATGTTGACCGAATGCGAGCCAAGGGGTGGATTGAAGTCGTGGAAGACGAGCAGGACGCTCGCGCTCACCAGTTTCGGTTGAGTGCACCAGGCCGACAGCTTCTTGAGAAAGTGAAACCGGCCTGGGAAAAGGCTCAGGCGAAGGTAAAGAAGCTACTCGGTCAGTCTGGAGTAGTGGCCCTGGTAAGAGCCACGGAGAGAGTCAGAGCACATGGGTGAGAGCCGCCGGGGAGAAGATTTTTTGGCCAATAAATTGTATATACAAATAAATGGAAGGAGAACCTTTGAATCTTGCTCAACATCCTACAGTGAAACTCATCCGGCAAAAGGAGGCTGCTGAAAAGGAGCAGACGAGACGAGACGACCTCGATGCGGACGGGCTTCGCCAGATCTGTCTTGAAGCGGGAGCTGACGACGTTGGCTTCGTTGAAATCGAGCGCTCCGAAATTGCCGACCAGAGAGACGATATCCTCCGTTACTTCCCACACACCAGGACGCTGATCAGCTTTGTCTGCCGTATGAATCGGGAACCGATCCGAAGCCCGGCCCGCTCGGTGGCAAATCTGGAATTTCATCACACAGGAGATCACGTGAACGAGATTTCCCGCAAGATTGTCACTGCACTGGAAGAAAAAGGATTTCGCGCCATCAACCCCTCCATGGGATTTCCTATGGAAATGGACCGTTTCCCTGGAAAAATCTTGGTGGTCTCCCACAAGCCGATAGCAGTGGCAGCCGGTCTTGGCCAGATGGGGATCCACCGCAACGTGATTCATCCGAGGTTTGGCAACTTCATCCTTCTGGGCACAGTCCTCACAGACGCCCAGGTGTCTCGACACGATCAGCCGGTTGACTACAACCCCTGTCTCGAGTGCAAGCTCTGCGTGGCGGCCTGCCCGGTGGGAGCCATCTCACCTGACGGCGACTTTAATTTTTCGTCCTGCTACACGCACAACTACCGGGAGTTCATGGGAGGATTCACGGACTGGGTCGGGCAGGTGGCGGAAAGCAAAGATGCTCGGGATTACCGACAGAAGGTGAGCGATGCTGAGTCGGCCTCCATGTGGCAGAGCCTCTCTTTCGGAGCGAACTATAAGGCTGCCTACTGCATGGCAGTGTGTCCGGCAGGCGAGGATGTCATTGCTCCATTCTTGGCCGATCGCAAAGGTTATCTCAAAGAGAACGTCCGACCCCTCCAGCAAAAGGAGGAGCCCATCTACGTGGTTCCTGGCTCAGATGCCGAAGCCCACGTGGTGAAACGCTTTCCCAATAAGACGGTCAAGCGAGTCGGGGGCAGTCTGCGGCCGCGATCGATCGAGGGATTCTTGGAAGGGTTACCTTTGGTATTCCAGAAGAATCAGTCTGAAGGTGTCAACGCCACCTACCATTTCACTTTTACTGGAGATGAGGAGCGCAAGGCAACCATAGTAATACGGGACAAGACCTTGCGGGTTGAACAGGAACATATTGGGGAAGCTGACCTACGAATCACCGCCGACAACAGCACCTGGCTGGGTTTTCTTGCCAAGGAGCGAAGTCTCGTCTGGGCCTTCCTGCAGCGGAAGATTCGCTTGAAGGGCTCCCCTCGGTTCCTCTTGGCGTTTGGCAAATGCTTCCCTTCGTAAACAAATCAGAAAGGAGAATCAACATGATCGGAGAACACATCGAACGGTCAAGACAGTGGCCTGGGCAAGCTTTGCCGCTACCCGCAGGATCTCGAAATGGCTGCGGGAGAGCACTCCGATTTATGCTGGGAACGACACTGTGACGGGTGAGCTTATTGGCAGTGGGGGTGTCGGAACACAAGCTCTCAGCTAAAATTACGGTCACGGCCTAAATACCACCCTTTGTCGAGTAGGTATTTTTTAGTGTTAGAGGAGCGGGATGCGTCCCCGTTGAAGTGGCATTGAAAGGAAAATCCAGACGACAAAAGCGCTGCGCTTGGGTAGAAAGAGGAAACGACCTGTATATCAAATACCACGATACCGAGTGGGGAGTCCCTGTTCACGATGACCGCAAACAGTTTGAGTTTCTTATTCTTGAGGGTGCACAGGCCGGCTTGAGTTGGTCAATTGTGCTGAACAAGAGAGAGGCATACCGAAAAGCATTCGCCAACTTCTATCCGGTCAAGGTCGCTCGTTTCAGCGAAGAAAAGATCGAAGCCTTGCTTCGGAATCCAGGCATCATTCGTAATCGCCTCAAAATCACTGCCGCTGTGAAGAATGCCCGGGCGTTTCAGGCCGTCCAGAGGGAGTTCGGCAGCTTCGATACCTACATCTGGAGGTTTGTCGGCGGTAAGCCCATTCAGAATCGCTGGAACACAATGGCGGATATCCCCGCTACCTCACCGAAATCTGATGCTTTGAGCAAGGATCTCAAGAAGCGAGGTTTCAAGTTTGTCGGTAGCACCATTATGTACGCTCACATGCAAGCCGTGGGTATGGTGAATGACCACGTGGTCAGCTGCTTTCGATATCGAGAGTGTGCCGCCCTAGAGTAGAGCGATCACGACTTCGAAACTCCAAATTTACCTATCCAGGCCTCTCTGTCGCAGGCGTATCTCCTGGCCCAGGAAGGGGACTCTTTCTACCACCCGCTGCTTTCCCATCGAGCAAAGCCTGTCCATCTGGATACGCGTAGAGAGTGGGGGCATGATGCTGCATGAGGCCGCCTGTGTCGGCCGTCGGTCCATAGGTGCTATGCAAGTCATGCTTGATGCATACGGAGCATGGCCGTTTGTTGACCACGGTGGTGAGCGGTATGCGCAATTCGCCGCACCATAATCCACGCCCGGGTGCGTTTCACATCAAAAAATTGAACTTCTTCCTCCCACCACTCCTCATCCTTGTGGCGCAGCTCACCGAGTCGTCTTAATAAATCCTGTGCATATCTACGAATGAACTCGATTCGCGTCTCCGTACCGGGAAGTGGCGGAGCCCCAACATCGACACCCAGGATTTTTTGAACCAAAAGTCCTCACTTACACACTGGTGAACCATTTGTTCTTGGACGCTGCGACCGCGTGCGTCCTTGGAGTGAGGACGGATGGGGAGTTCCTCATCTTTGAACATACTCCACACACTCAACACTTTGTGACGCTCTGTTTCGTACGTGTCGACGATAAACTGATAGATCATCACACCCTACAAATCAGCGATAACGAGCTGAAATGCAGGCTAGATGTACTCCGCCCTTGGCGGACCACGGCATTTTTAATATAGTCGACGGTCGAAGAAGTCAAGGCAGAGATCAGGCAGAGATCGGAGAGGCATCCAGCCAGTCGAGTATTGCTGTAGGGCCTATTCAACCTGATCACAAGGAGGACCGATGATGACACGCCCGATTTGGTCTCTCACCAACGACGCAATGCTCTTATTATGAGTTTCGGCCTCTTCCCGCTAATCTCGTCTGCCGCGCAGACGTGGACGTCGGGCAAGGCGCTGCCATGAAAGCACGACGAATCACCTTTCTTCTCCTCGTCTTCTTCCTGACTCCGCTCCTGGCCCGGCAGGTCACCCCTCCGGGGTTGGAAGAACCGGTGGAGATCCTCACGGATCGCTGGGGAGTGGCCCACATCTACGCCAGGAATGAGCACGACTTGTTCTTCGCTCAGGGCTATAGCGCTGCCAGGGACCGCCTCTTTCAATTCGAGATGTGGCGCCGACAAGCCACGGGCACAGTGGCGGAGATTCTGGGACGCCGAGAACTCGAGCGCGACATCGGAACCCGACTCCACCTCTTTCGCAAGAACTTGAAGCAGGAGCTCAACCACTACCATCCTCGCGGCGAGCGCATCATCAATGCCTTTGTAGAGGGCATCAACGCCTACATCGAGCAGACGGTCAGGAACCCCCGACTGCTTCCCATCGAGTTCGAGCTTCTCGGCATCAAGCCGAAGAAGTGGACGCCGGCGGTCGTCGTCTCCCGCCATCAGGGGCTCCTGTCGAACGTGAACCGGGAACTCGCCATCGGGCAAGCTGTGGCTGCCATTGGTGCCGAAGCCGTCAAGGAGATTGGCTGGTACCGGCCGGGCGACCCCGTCCTCGAGTTGGATCCTGCAATCGACGGCTCTCTTCTCAACGAAGAGATACTGCGGCTCTACCGAGCTTTCCGGCAGCCGATCAAATTCAAGCCCGAGGACGTCGTCACGGCCTACCGCAACGACCCGGACACCTACCAGCGCCTCGCCCGCGCCGTCCGGGACACGGTTCCCCTCGGCGATGGCACGGACGAGATCGGAAGCAACAACTGGGTGGTGAGCGGACGCTTCACCCAGACGGGCTACCCGTACATCGTCAACGATCCCCACCGCGCTCCGGTCGCGCCCTCACTTCGTTATTTCGTTCACTTGAACGCCCCGGGATGGAACGTCATCGGCGGCGGCGAACCTGTCCTTCCCGGAATCTCTATCGGTCACAACGATTACGGCGGTTGGGGTCTCACCGTCTTCGGTCAGGACAGCGAGGACCTTTATGTTTATGACACCAATCCCTCCAATCCCGATCAATACCGCTATCTTGGCGGGTGGGAGGACATGCGTGTCCTTCGCGAGACGATCCGCATCAAGGGAGAGTCTCCCGAAGAGGTCGAACTCAAGTACAGCCGCCATGATCCCGTGATTCATGAGGATCGGGAGCACCGAAAGGCGTATGCCTTGAGGGCGGCATGGATGGAGATCGGAAACTCCCCCTACCTGGCCAGTCTGCGCATGGACCAGGCCAGGACCTGGGAAGAGTTCGTCGAGGCCTGTGCCTACAGCCGCATCCCTGCCGAGAACATGGTCTGGGGAGACGCAAACAAGAACATCGGCTATCAGGCCGTGAGCATCTCCCCCATCCGGCCTGGCTGGAGTGGTCTGGTCCCCGTTCCCGGCGATGGCCGCTACGAGTGGGATGGTTATCTGCCCATCACGGCCCTGCCCAACGTCAAGAATCCAGAAAAAGGCTTTTGGCCGACTTTGATCATATGGCCTTTGTAAAAGCGAGTGAGATTGATCAGGATCCCCTGCCGTACATGTTCTCGAAATTGGCTAGCTGATAGTGGTGTATCGTTGGCGCTCGGGATGAGTTCGGCTTGATAGGAGCGGCGATACCATCCCAAATTGGTCACCGTGTCAGCAGACCAAGTGTGCTGCCAAGTCACTGACTCATTATTGTCCCGCAGCTCCTGCCGCTGGCGTTGACCCTCTATTTCTTGTTCAAACTGAGATTACCCTGGCCATGACCCATCGTGTGGGGCTTAGGGGAATCGGGAACACGATTCATCCCTATCCCACGCAGGCAGAAGCGATTCGGAAGTTGGGCGACCAGTACAACCGGACGCCCCTGACACCATTCGTCAAGTTGCTTTTCAAGAAATGGCTGGCGTGGTCCCGCTGAGAATTGGTGAGGGTCGGAAACCGGCAGCAAAGCGCGGAAGCAATTTAGGATTTAAAGCTTTAAATCGACATTCTTCATATCAACTTCGGAAGGACCTTTTCCGGTCTCCCCAGTGAATGACCACAACTTATCAGACCGCCAACCTTGCCTCAAGTGGTCTTTGGTCCTCTGTCCATCAAAAGCGCCTCTGATCCCTCGGTTTTCCAGGTGGCTTTTGGTCAAAGACCTGATCAATAGAGACACCTCCAGCGGTTCAATCAGAAACCCTCGGCGCTAGGCTGTCATCCATCTCAATCGATCAATCCGAGACAACAGCCCGGCCCATATATCCTTGCTTACCGCTACCTCCGCCATCTGAAACGTGACGATCCGGCTATGGCGGATCACCTTCGCTCCGATCTTGATCAGTTTGGTCAACAGGCTGCGAAGGGACCAATGTTTGATTTTTCTGGGAAGGACCAGCCGCCGTAGAAAATTGCCCAGGTTGCAGGCCAAGACAAACAGAGCCAACCTCACCTGATTCGGGACAAAGCGCTGGCAGGACAGGCGAGTCCGGTGCAACGCATACTTGCCTTCCTTGATCCACTGCTCGGCTGTGCCACGACCGTTATAGAAGTGAACCACCCCTGAGGCTTGTGCGCTCATATTGGGTTGAGTAGGCTGGGGGAGTCTCACCCCCAGCCCCTCCAAGAACCGGACGTGAACCTCTCAGCTCATCCGGCTCCTATCACTCAAGCCACAAGGAAAGACTCCAAGACGCCAATGAATAAATAGATGCGGATTGGCACGGGCAATCTGGTCGAGGTAACGCCTCGCCCGTTGCCGATGCCCAGAAAATCTTTTGAGTTTCCTTCGCACCCACTGCACAAGATACCGGTTGAAGTTCCGCCACAGTTGACGCAGTGCCGACGCGTGGAAGCAACCATAGCAGGCTTGCCAACCACGGAGTTTCGGATTGAACATCTGAGACAGATCCAACAACGTCTTCTCGTTCTTGAGCTGGACATGCCAGCTACGCATGCATCGATTGATCTCCTTCTTCGAGGAGATACTGATCGCAGGAAGAAAGTTCGGGTGAACCTGCCCTTTCTTGTTCACACACCGTCGCGGACGGAAAGTGTAACCAAGGAAATCAAAGCTGATTCGCGAATGCTCTTCCAGGCGATTCACATCCTTGCAATAGACGATCGACGATTTGTCGGGATGGATCTCCAACCCACACTCACGGAAGCGTTCCGAGATAAGGCTCATCACGTATTCCGCCTGAGACTGGCTCTTGCAGTGCAGCAGCCCATCGTCGGCGTATCGACAAAATGGAACCCCCGGCAGTTGGCGTCTCACCCACGCGTCAAACGCGTAGTGCAAGAACAGATTTGCCAGAATAGGGCTCACAACTCCACCTTGCGGTGTGCCTTTGTCGCGCGCCTGTAGACTGCCGCCGGGCTGCTCAAGTGGAGCCTGCAACCAGCGCTCCACGTACAACAACACCCAACGACACTGACAATGGTGGCGTAACGCCTTCATGAGCAGTTCGTGGTCAATGTTGTCGAACAGGGCGCGGATATCGAACTCCACCACCCAGTCGTATCGCCAACACCGTTTCCGGGTGATGGCAATCGCGTCATGGGCAGAATTTCCCGGTCGATAGCCGAAAGAATCCTCATCGAACACCGGTTCCAGTATCGGCTCCAGGGCTTGCTTCACCACTGTCTGTGCGATTCGATCAGAGACCGCAGGCACTCCGAGAACACGCGTGCCCCCCGATTTCTTCGGGATTGGCACGGCTTTCACGGGTGGTGGAAAATAGCTCCCGGAGCACAGCCGGTTCCAGATTCGATAGAGGTTGTTCTTCAAGTTGTGCTCGAAGAGTTCAAGCGACTCGCCATCGACTCCTGCGGCACCTCCTTTGGACTTCACCTCCAAGTATGCTTGCCCTGCCAGCTTCTTAGAAACCTCAAATGGCTTTGCTACTTTCAAGGGCTCCTCCTGCCTAGCAGTTGGCCGCTTGTCTGTAGCCGAGTGACCAAGCCCCTTCGCTCCGCTGCCATTACGGCAGCCTCATCGCTACTACGAGCTTGTCCGCCCCTGGGCAACGCTTCGATACTGTCGGCCTCGCAGGTTCTCTGCTTGTGCCTTTCTCTTAGCATCGTTGCTCCAGGTTCCCGCAGTTCAACATGAGAGCCCAGATCAAGCTCACGCCACCTCTATGCCGGGTGCCACCTGACCAGTAGACAGGTTTCCGCCAGATTCGTCCCGGGGCAACACCAACTCCCCGGTTTCGACACCATCTCGTCCTTTCGGCACTTGAACGGTGGTTCACTTGTGTTCGTCTTCCTGATCCACACCTGATGCTTCTAGAGCACCTTTTCCGTAACGCTCACGACCGCGGCTTTTAACCACAGCCACTTACGGTGGTTTGCAACCTGCTCCTGCAAGCCGGTTGCGGGAGGCCTACTCCCATCTCTCACGCCGCTTGCTGCGGCACACTGACGATGAAACCCACCCTCGGAAAGAGTTCTCCGCGATGCCACTCGACCTTGGCAATCACCCGGCGAGGCCGGTCCCAACTGGCGGCTTGATATTGGAAATCGGCAAACCAAACGATAGGCTTTCGGGGCGGACGGCCCACAGGCCGGGTAAGCAGGTGTTCAATCTCCGCCTGAAGCACCTCGTTGGCAGGAAGCCGGATGGCATACAAAAAGCCCTTCTCCTCCAAGTATTCATAAACGTCCGGCTTGGCAAAGGCAGCATCCCCACGAAAGTATTTGCGGACTGTTTTCTTCTCGTAGCGAGCCACGATTGGTTCCAGCATCTCCTTCCAACCATCCGCGCTGTGAACATTGCCGGGCCGAAGCATTGCACCTTCGCAATCTCCGAACTGGTTGAAACAAAACAGGGGATGGTAGCAAGTACATCGGAAATGGCCGTTGTAGGCAGAGGCTTCCTGCTCGCCATGGACAGGACTGGCTGAGCTGTCCATATCCAGAATGATGCGTCGATGAGTTGTTTTCTCCAGCGCTCTTTCTACCCATCGGCCATTAACTTCCGAAAGGGCTTTGAGGTTCCCCTGGACGGACAGCATCTCGGTCTCAAATCGACCCATGGTGTTGGCGCTGGCGGCCTTCTTCTTGTCCATCTTCTTCCCGGTGATCCTCCGCATAGTCGGATCCACCGATAGACGATGGGCATCGTTGACATCTTCATAGCCAGCCAGTCGACTCGTATACCGATTGGCGCAGCAACGACGCCAGGTCGTGCTGGATGTTACGCCCTGTCCGCGAATCGAGAAAAACGGAGGGAACACTATCGAATAACACCAACGCTTCGTCCAAATCACGATAGGCGAGAAGCCCAGCATCCGAGGTGACCTTAGCCCCATGAAATTCAAGCCTCAAACTGCCATCAAAACCGGCCTTCAAACCTTCACCCTTTGGGTCAGCCATTTCTTGCTCCCTTTATGCTCTATATCTACTTTGATTATAGTAGTTTACATCGATTAAGGCAAGCAATCTTGGTGTCCTATATGGTAAATGGGGGTCAAAAGACACTTTCCGCTCATCCTGAGGTTGCGGTCATAGTGGGAAGTTTTGAAGACGACGTGAAAATCACTCAGGAAAAGGATCGGCTTTGTCCCCCGGTGAAGCTTTTGGCTGCAGTCGGAGCTGGCGTGAACGAGTTTCGCCGGCAAGTCGGCCCCCTGAGTGAGGGAGTCATCGGACCGAGCCAGTGGGAACCTGAATCCGAGTGTTCGCCAGAAGCAGGACCTGACTCACAGTGGTTCGTCGCTCATTTCAGGAGAGAATTTAATATCTTACCCAATTACACAGCAGCACAGTCATTCGCTGCCGGGATCATCGTCGAAAAATGCATTGAGCGCAGCGGCGATGTGTCCGATGTTGAGCTGCGCCAAGTCGTCGGTCACTGGACTTTCAAACCTTTTACGGGAGATTCCGGATTGATCCACGAACAGGCCAACAGATTGGTCATCAGATGCTCCTGGTCCAGTGGCAAAAGGGAGAGAAACGCGTTGTCTGGCCCCTGGAGGCAGCAAAATGCAGTTTGTGGCTCACCATGCACTGAAGTGCCCTTTCATCCACCAGAGTCCTCATCAGGGTTGCTCTTCCAAATCGACCAGCTGAAAACGAGCGGACTCGACTTTACGCCTAATGACTTCAATGGGCCGCTCCGGAAGGATCAGCTACCGTGCGTCCAAACTTTTCCTCTTCTTTCTTTTTGACTTCTTCTATCGTGGCGGCACCGGGGAGAGAAGCCTCAGTTTGAGTAATCCTGTTTTCATCGGAACATAAGTCCGCGCTGTTCTTTTCGGTCCATTCCGCAACTTCCTCGGGAACTTCATCGGCAGGATAAATAGCATTGACAGGACAGAGAGCAACACAGGCATCGCAATCGATGCACTCATCAGGGTTTATGATCAGCATGTGGGGATCCTGGATTTCGTAAAAACAATCTACTGGGCAGTCGGCCACACACTCTGTGTAGCGAGAATCGACACATCGTTCAGTAACCACATAGGTCATTTAACTCCCCTTCTTTTCCTTGATAAGAATCAGACGATCGTAGGTTCGAGTCCTGCTGAGCCCCCTCTCCTTGGCGTGAGATTTCAGGGCGGTATGGTCGCTGTAAGTAATTCTTGTCTCATCCCTGATAAAAGTTCTCATGATCCGGGCAACTTTGTTGCAGTACCTCAGCGAGCTTTTGCTGTGCTTCCCCTATAACAGAATCCCGGTTAGACGCATCGCTTAAATCGACGTAGAGCGCAAAGCCGGGGGCGCAACCCGTTGGACAGTTCTCCAATGAGACATACTCGAAGCCTTCATCTTCCAGGAGCTCGATCTCTTCTTGTTGCTCTGGTGTAATCGGTAATCGATAAGCAGAGAAAAGGCTCATTGTGATCGATTATGTACTATTGGTGTAATGAATGGAACTATGGTGATCGAACGATCAATCGATCCTGAGTCTCGCTGCATGCTGCTCCGGTCTCACTTAATCAAGAAGAAGGTAGCCGGGAAGGTTTAGCCTGCATTTCTCATCACCTCACTACTACATCGGCGTCGCCTTCACCTGAGCGAAGTGAAGAAATGATCCGTCCTGACTGCGTTGCGCTTCTTCGGCCTCCTCGACGTACTGCAGGAGTACGCCTGCGGGGGCCTCGGTCGAGCGCCTTGTCCGGCCGGCCCTTCCGCCGCGTGACACGAGTGTCTCGTGACGAGCAGTGATGAGAAACGCAGGCTAAGTCTTCAAGAACCTGCGTGATTTCGGTGCGTATGCCATCAGATGCTTCAAAGAATGCAATGTTGCACAAGCCGAACGCTCCGGGAAAGCTGGATAAAGGAAAAGGTAGCCAAAAGCTCCGGAAGATTCGTTTTCAAGCCGATGCGATCAGGCGTCCTTTCTGGGATTGAAGGGGGAGGATGGAGCCCTCGTCTTTTGAGGCCTCGAGCGAGAAGGTCTATCCCACCGCAACCTGAAAGGCCCTGGCGTGCCAGGACTTCTCGAAGGTGGTCTCAAGACCGCCGCTCCTGAGCTGGCCCAGCTTCTGCAGGGTGGTGTCGAAGACCGTGCTGGCAGGCGTGATTTCTGCAGAATCGACCTTGCGCTGGAAGGAGGACCGGTCGAGGGACTGCACCTGTCCTTCCCGGTCGCGGTAGAAAACCAGGCTCCGGTTCAAGGCGTCCAGGCCACACCGCGCCTTCAACTGCTTGAAATTGGAAACGCAGCTGTCCATCGAGCATCCCGACAAGCCCTCGGGGCAATACCCGGCCACGAGGACGAAACGATCGTACAGGACGGCGTAGCCGCCTTGCACCGGGACCTGGTGAGACATCCACTGGGGTAGGAATGTGTCCAGATGCTTCTCGATGTTTTCCTTGTCCCGGTCGCTGAGAGGGTGGTCGAAGCCGAAGACCCAGAGTTGAGCGTCGTCAGACAGACCCCGAAAATTTGAGAGATCCATTGGAAATCCTCCGCCGTCGGGGCACATGGCTGGTACGTGTGCCCGGATTCGCCGCATTGGGGCGGCTCGAAATTAGACTTAAGACCTTAACCTGCATTTCTCATCACCTCTCTACTGCATCGGCGTCGCCTTCACCCGAGCGAAGTGAAGAAATGATCCGTTCTGACTGCGTTGCGCTTCTTCGGTCTCCTCGACGTACTGCACGAGTACGCCTGCGGGGGCCTCGGTCGCACGCCTTGTCAGACCGGCCCTTCCGCCGCTTGACACGAGTGTCTTCGTCACGAGCCGTGATGAGAAATGCAGGCTAGACCTACGCCTCGCACTTCAGGCCACAGCTTACAGCCTATAGTAAATCTTCGAGCCTCACGAGAAGGCTGTCCAGGCGGCATAGCCACCCGCCAGGCTCTTGATGTTCTCGAAACCGTCGTTCTGGAAGAACTGGGCGGCCTGCAGGCTGCGCTGCCCGTGCTGGCAGTAGACGATAATCTCGCGGTCGCGCGGCCAAGTCTGGATGATTTCCTGGGCCTTGGCTTGATTGACTTCGATGCAGCCCTCGATCTTGCCTGCACGGATTTCCCAGGGCTCCCGTACGTCCAGCACCGCGATATCCCCACCGGCGGCGAGACGCTTCCGAGCTTCCTCTTGGGAAATCTGCAAAGCAGCCACCGGATCGAAAATCTCCACGGACTCATCGATTTCTTGGCCGAAGTACTTGTCGTAGGTGCTTTTTAGGATTCGAGCCACGTTCTCGGCGCTCTGTCCCTCGATATGATGCCGCTCCACCATATGCATCACCCGGCCGTCGCGGAGGATGGCGGCACAGGGAGACGAGGGTGGATAGCCGGCAGAGTGCTCGCGAACCCGGTTCACCGCTTCCACGTCATTGCCGGCGAAGGCGGTGACCAGCTTGTTGGGAAGGATCGAGTGGTGCAGAGAGGCGAGTACTCCCGGACGGGCGATGCCGGCGGCGCATCCGCAGACCGAGTTGATGAAAAAGAGAGTGGTCCCTTCTTCAGAGAAAACCCGGTCGACTTCCTCCGCGGAGCGAGCTTCTCGAAACCCGGCATCGGTCAATTCCTCGCGCATCGGACGGACCATATTCTCATCATACGTCATGGCTTCACTCCTTTGACTCGAACGGGATCTCTGAACCCCAAAAAGAAAATCGACGACACTAGGAGCCTGTCCGAGTAATGGGTTGCGGTTGCGAGCATGGGGCTTGCGAGTAGAGGTCGGGAAGAGAGGAGGAGGCGATGCAGTGCATCGTCGAGTCGATGCGGTAGCATCGGCGACGACGAACGACAAAGAGATCGGCCGCAACCCACATGCTCCCTTCGGGTTACCGGCGGCGTCCGCCCATCTGCTTTGTTCTGGCTCCTCGACGATGCCCGAGCATCGCCTGCGTCGCCACGCCTCGCATCTGGACTGACGGCGCCGGTAACGCAATCCGAACCATTACTCGGACAGACTCCCAACCGACGTTTCATTGATCCTATTATAGCGAATATCCAATCCGGAGGAGAAAGAAAGATCAGCCCGGTGGACACGTGAAACCATCGGTGGCGAGGTGGTGCTGGAGGCAAGCCGTCTCCCATGATTTACGGAAGTCGCCGAACGTCCTCAATCTTAACTGAATTCTTCATTCTCTTTGGATTCGCTCAATCTCTCCTCATCACATCGGAAGTCTTTGGCACATCTCCTCAGAAAAGCCGGTAGCGTAACGGCTGCTTACTGTTTACGATATATGTGCCCCACGTCAAGGCGAGGAGGTCGTCCGCAGGAAATTAAATAATGGAACCCATGGCCTTTCACGAAAAACTTTTGGCCAAGGCGCGACCCATTTGGGACGTGATGCTGCAGCATGGTTTCTTGAAAGAGACAGCCGAAGGTCGCATTAAGGATGCCGTCTTTGCGACTTGGATGCAGCAGGATTACCTGTATGTCCAGGGGACTATTGCTTTTATCTCGGTTCTCGTGTCAAGGGCTCCTGTTGCGATACGCTCGGGGTTGGCACCCGCCATTACGGCGTTGCAGGGAGAGCTTGATCTGTTTGAGCAAATGGCCGCTAGAAAGAACCTCTCCTTCCAAAATCTGAAGATGACGCCTACCTGTCACGCCTATGTCCAGTTCATGCTGGCTACGGCACACACGGCGAGTTTTGAGGAAGGCTTTACTGCTCTATGGGACCGAAAAGGCGTACTTTGATTGCTGGAGTTGGGTGCGGCAAAATTTGAAGACGGAATCACCCTGGCAGCCCTTCATCGAACGGTGGTCCGATGAATCTTTCCAACAGTAGATTTCCTGGATTGAAGCCACATTGGCCGGTTTAGCCGATCACGCCTCCGCCTCCCTGCGCGACCGAATGACCGAAATCTTCCTTCTCACGGGGCAGTACGAGTTGCTTTTTTGGGACATGGCAGCCGAGGGCGAGGCGTGGCCGGTGTGAGTGGGATGAGCTATACCGTAAAGAGACTCCATGCTTCCAGAAAGGAAAAGGCAGGTGGCTGCTCACCAACGCCGACATTTCAATGAGCTGGTGGACGTATTCGACACTCAGCAGCCACCGGAGGTAATCGCAAGACTGAGGCGGATTGTGCGTGCCGCAAGATTGCGTCCCGGAGAGGTGGTCCTGGATGTGGGAACTGGAGCCGGAGTCTTAATTCCATTGATTAAGTCTTACCACCCTTCCACCATGTTGGCCTGCGATCTGGCGGAAAATATGTTGCAGCGAGTCCAGGAGAAACATCCAGATGTACAAACTTATCTGGCCGACATCGCGTTGCTGCGACTGGAATCAGAGGCTGTAGATGTGATCTTCATGAACGCAATGTACGGCAATATCGCAGATAAGCCAGCTGCCTGTCGAAACTCAGCTCGAATGCTGCGGCCCGAGGGACGCTTGGTAGTTAGCCATCCGGAAGGACGGGCCTTCGTCGACCAGCTTCGAGTCACCAGCGACTTGTTTATCGAGTCGCTACCCGCGAGAGAAGAATTTCAAATACTCCTGAGACCGCTTGGGCTTGATGTGATTACGTACTGGGACAAGCCAAGGCTTTATCTGATGGTGGCGCGAAAGAGGAAGATTGTGCAAGCTTCGGACGTCAAGTTGCAAAACTAGCAGCTCTTCGTCAAGTCCGAATTTTGTATCCCGGAGAAGACCACCCTCTTGTAAAGTGCCAGAAGGAGCTCTCCCAGCAGCTTCCGTGGCAGGGTCTTGACCGCGTAGGCCGCCGAGAAGTCGTAGACCATTCGAGCCCACACGGGTTTCGGCAATTCCAGGTCGAAAGGGTCCCCCGCCAGGAGTTGTTTCAGGCATTCATACTGCTCCTTGCCAAGCACCAGACGCAGCTCCTTGCGTCTGGCCTTGAGCGGGTCCTGAATTTGTGGTGCAGGCGGGCCAGTTCGGTGGGGATCAGTTCCGGGGGTTCCTTCGCACCCATTCCGAAGCCGAACATTACCGACGCGTTGATCTCCGTTACGCTCATCCATTGGTCGACGTGATCGGTCATGAGCTGAAACAGGGTGGCCATCACCTGTTGGAACATCCGGTCCAGCTGCCGACCCGGATCCTTGACACCATGGATCTTGGGAGCATCCAGAAAACCCTGGCAAACGCGCAGACCCTACAGGCAGGCCAGTACCGTCTTGGCGACTTCAGGTTCGTCGAGATGTTGACGCCGACCAGGCCGTCGAGCGTCTTCTTAAGACCCTCCGAAAGGGTCTCGTAGGCCATGTACTGGTTGGCGAAGTTCGCTGTTGCTGACCCGGGCTCAAGCCACCTCAGTGTAGAGAAAGGGATTCGACTCGGGGATGGCTTTCCCGAGCATCGTTGTAAAAGCCCACTGCCTGAACGGGTAAGAAATGCATCCCTGGCTAGTTTCACTGGACAGTGCCGAAAACACGCTTGCTCCAAAGTTGGAGTGGTGATAGATTTCCCATCCAGCTCTGCCCGGGTGCTTTGAACCGAGTCGATTCCGTCTGATTGATGGAGAGGGGGTAGCCACCTTGAAAAACTTCGAATACTTTGCTCCCCGGACCCTGCGGGAGGCCATCTCGCTGCTGTCCGAAAAGGGGGACCAGGCCCGCATTCTAGCCGGCGGCACCGACCTGATCGTGCAGATGCGGATCAATCGCCGCCAGCCCGAACGCGTCGTCGACATCAAGAACGTCCCGGAAGTCAACCAACTTTCCTATGGTCAGCGCAAGGGCCTGACCCTCGGCGCGGCCGTGCCCTGCCACCGCATCTACGCCGCCGACGAGGTCGTCCAGCGCTACCCCGGCATCATCGACTCGACCTCCATTATCGGGGGCATCCAGATCCAGGGGCGCGCTTCCTTTGGCGGCAATCTGTGCAATTCCTCGCCCAGCGCCGATACCACGCCCATCCTCATCGCCTACCGTGCCACCTGCGAAATCGCCGGTCCCGACGGCAGGCACCAGGTGCCGGTTGAGAACTTCTGCACCGGCCCGGGCAAGAACGTGCTGCAGCCGGGAGAACTGCTGGTGGCCCTGAACATTCCCCCGTCCAGGAAACATTCGGGAGCTCACTACCTGCGCTTCATTCCGCGCAATGAAATGGATATCGCCGTGGTCGGTGCCGGGGCCTATGTGGAACTGGCCAACCGCAAAAAGGATTTCAAATCCGTACGCATCGGCTTGGGAGCGGTGGCACCGACCCCGCTGCATGCTCGCGAGGCCGGCGAAATGCTTGTTGGCCGTCCCGTCAGTGACGCGGCGATCACCGAGGCGGCCCAGGCCGCCCAAGCCGTTGCCCGGCCTATCACCGATATGCGCGGCACGGCCGAGTACCGCATCCACTTGGTCGGAGTCCTGACCAGGCGCGCCCTGCGAGGGGCAATCGAGCGGGCTCGCGGCAATTTCGTTCCCAACGCCGTGCAGGAGGCGGCTGGCTGAAGTACAGAAATGAAAAAGATACACGTCCAGACCAGGATCAACGGCGAAGATACCGAGTTTCTCTGCGAATCCCGTCAGAGCCTGCTCGAGGCGCTGCGCGAAGAACTCGGCTTTACGGGCACCAAAGAAGGCTGCAACGACGGTAACTGCGGCGCCTGCAGCGTGATCCTGGATGGAGTATTGGTGGATTCCTGCCTGGTGCTGGCGGTTGAAATCCAGGATAAGGAAATCACCACGGTCGAGGGGCTGGCCACGCCCCAGGGCCTGCATCCACTTCAGCAGAAGTTTCTCGAACACGCCAGCCTCCAGTGCGGCATCTGCACCCCGGGCTTTCTGGTGGCGGCCCAATCCCTGCTGGACCACAATCCCGACCCCAGCGAACACCAGGTGCGCCTTTGGCTGGCCGGCAATCTGTGCCGCTGTACCGGCTATGACAAAATCATCCGCGCTGTGCTCGACGCCGCTCAGGCCGTCCGTTCCAGCGCCTGATCTCACTATTTTCTCTTGAGTGGAGGAAGCTCTCATGAAATCTGGCAACAACGGCAAATACAAAGTCATCGGCACGCGTCCCATCCGCCATGATGGTACCGAAAAGGTCACGGGACGGGCGGTCTATGGAGGTGATGTTCGCCTGGCGGACATGCTATACGGACAGGTGCTGCGCAGTCCCCACGCCCATGCCCGCATCAAGCGCATCGACACATCCCGCGCCGAAGCTCTGGAAGGGGTGCGCGCCGTCACCTCGGCTACCGATCTGCCGCCCACAGACCGCGACCAAATAATCGATCTGGGGGAGGGACCCGCTCGGCTGAAATTCTTGCGGGACAATGTATTGGCCTCCGACAAAGCACTCTACCGAGGCCACGCCGTAGCCGCCGTGGCGGCGACCAGCCCGCACATCGCCGAGGAGGCTCTTTCCCTGATCCAAGTGGAATACGAAGTTCTGCCACCGGTGATGAACGTGCTCGAAGCCATGAAGAATGACGCCCCGCTCCTGCACGAAGACATGACTACTCAGGAGGGGGGCGAGGATACGGGCAGGAAGAGCAATATCGCCCACCACCTTCAGCACCGGCTGGGCGATCCGGAAAGGGCTTTTGCCGAAGCCGATGTAGTTGTCGAGCACGAATTCAACACCGCCACGGTGCACCAAGGCTATATCGAGCCCCACAATGCCACGGCTATGTGGAATCCGGATGGGCATCTCACCGTGTGGACCAGTACCCAGGGCTCGTTTACGGCGCAGAGGCAGATAGGCGCCATCCTGGACCGTCCGATCTCCAGGGTCAAGGTAGTGCCGCAGGAGATCGGCGGCGGCTTCGGCGGCAAGATCCCGGTCTACCTGGAGCCGGTGGCCGCCCTGCTGTCGCGCAAGACCGGCCATCCGGTGAAGCTCATCATGACGCGCGCCGACGTCTTCGAGGGCACCGGGCCCACTCCCGGTTCCTATGTTCGGGTTAAGCTGGGTGCTGACCGGTCGGGCAAGCTGGTAGCCGGCGAGGCCTACCTGGCTTTCGAAGCTGGAGGCTATCCAGGCTCGCCGATGTTTTGCGGTGTCATGTGCGTCTTCTCATGCTACGAAATCCCCAACGGCCAGATCGACGGCTACGACGTGGTGGTGAACAAGCCGCACAGCTGTGCCTATCGGGCGCCCTGCTCCACCCAGGTGGCCCTGGCTACGGAAACGGTGATGGATGGAATTGCCAGACGGTTGAACATGGATCCTCTCGAACTGCGGCTGAAAAACGCTGCGCAGGAAGGCACCCGCCGGGTGGACGGAGTGGTCTACCCGCGCATAGGCTGCCGCGAAACCTTGGAAGCGCTCCAGAACAACCCGCACTACAAGGCCCCGCTGGATGGGCCAAACCGGGGGCGAGGCATTGCCATCGGATACTGGTTCAACGTAGGCCTGAAATCGGCGGTCACCGCAAGTGTGAACTCCGACGGCACCGTCAATCTGGTTGAGGGGTCCCCCGATATCGGCGGCACCCGTACTTCCATCGCCATGCAGTTCGCCGAGGTTTTGGGCCTGCCAGCGGAGGATGTGAATCCTCAGGTCGGAGATACCAGCCAGATCGGCTTCACCGACGTGACCGGCGGCAGCCGGGTGACCTACGCCACCGGCTGGGCCGCCTATGAAGCCGCCCACGACGTCAAAAAACAGATGATCGAGCGGGCAGCCCTGCTTTGGGAAGAGGACAAAGATGATGTGGAGTTTGCCGACGGTGTATTCTTCCACAAGAGCAAGGCTGACAAAAAACTCAGCTTCAAGGAACTGGCCGGACAGCTGGACGAGACCGGAGGTCCGGTCGTCGGTCGGGCAACAGTGGATCCGGCCACTGGCGTGGGGGGTTCGTTCGCGGCCGATATCGTCGACGTGGAGGTGGACCCGGAAACCGGCAAGGTAGAGATCCTCCGCTTCACCGTGGCCCAGGACGCCGGCAAGGCCATCCATCCCAGCTACGTGGAGGGTCAGATGCAGGGCGGCTCGGTGCAGGGCATCGGCTGGGCCCTCAACGAAGAGTACTACTACGATGACCAGGGCGTTATGACCAACTCGACCTTCCTCGACTACCGCATCCCCACCAGTTTGGATCTGCCCATGATCGAAACCATCATCGTGGAAGTGCCCAATCCGGGTCATCCCTTCGGGGTGCGCGGCGTCGGCGAAGCCTCCATTGCACCGCCGCCGGGGGCACTGGCCAACGCCATCTACAATGCCGTAGGCGTGCTCCTGCCGGAACTGCCCATGAAGCCTAACCGTATGGTCGCGGCTCTGCAGGGCAAACAGGCCGGCGAACCCCTGGCCGCAGGTTAAGAGATGCCCTCGGTGTGGATTCCTTCCATGATGCGGAAACTGACCCACGGGCAGGATCAGGTCGAGGTCGAGGGTGCCACGCTGCGCGAAGTGATCAATAACCTCGAGGTTGCCTTTCCCGGCATCAAGGCGCGGCTGTGCAAAAACGACCGGGTCCGCCGCGAAGTGGCCGTGGCCGTTGACGGCGAGATCTCCAACCAGGGCTTGCGCCGGAAAGTGGGCGCTCAAAGCTCGATCTATTTCCTGCCGGCCGTGTCCGGAGGGTAAAGCGTGAACCGAGGGAAGCAGGTCTTTGAGTAGATGACAATGATCCGATTCCCGAGATCGGATTTGTCCATCCGCTTTGTCACGTCTCCTACTATCCAGATGCCTTGCTTTGGGCGCGGGTGACCCTCGAACCCTCGGCCCGGCGACGAAATCGAATACCAGAGACGAGGAAAAAGCGCCGAGGCGTTAGCTGCCAAAGCCAAGGATCGGCGACTTGGACTTGATGAACCAGCGATTTGAGCAAAGGATGCTCTTCAAGAAGCGAACGAACTTCCCAGGGATGGGTCCCTGAAAACATCGAGCCACGACGACTCAGTTGATCCATCAGGACAGGCAAAGCTTTCAGGGACACGTCGGCCATGCTGGGGACGATGTCGGAAGAGGCAACGTCGGTAACCAGGATGCCAACCCCGCCGGGAGACAACAGCTCTGCCAGCAGTTGAAGATGGCGCAGGCGCAAAGCCCGACTGAGATCTGAGGGGAGATGGTGGGAACCGGACAGGAACGCCACTGAATCAAACAACTGGGTCAGCAGACAGGTGGATATGACGGTGTCGAAACTGCCGAGAAACGAAAGTCCCTCGAAGTCCAGCGCTTTCCGCAGGTACCAATTCACGCCTTCCTGGCTGACCTGACCCGGTCGCAAAGTTGACATTGTCTCGAACACACCGGTGACATCGATTCCCCCGTGCAGGTTCAACCGTGAAGGACGGACCATAGACTGGCGTGCAGTGCCTGTCAGAAGGGCCTCGCTGTCGAGATCGACCAGGTGGATCTCCGAAAAAGACCTCTCGAGGTGAGCCAGATCAAGATCGTTACAGTTACCCGCACCGAGCACGCAGAGACGGGCTGAAGGGCAAGGCCGAGTGAGGGTGATGAGCCGACTGACCTCCTCTCGATGAGAGTGAAATAACGCCCAGTGATTGGAAGTCGTCTCGTTCTGCAGAATCTGGCGGTCGGTCAACTGGTTGCTGCGGCTGTTCTGCTGATCGTAATGGAGGGCGGATAAAGCCTCAGTCATGGTCGCCTTACTTCGAGACTGTCCCGGGTTTAGTTGAAAGTTGAGAGGCGGTTCGTCCGACCGACTCGTTAGAATCGGGTTGGTCAACAACCTTTTAAGGAGGAACCGCCATGAAGAAATCATATCGAATTGTCACCCGGAAGAACAGTCAGGGGCTGGCTGATTATCTGGCCCAGAACGGGCAACTGTTGCTCCCGATGGTGGAGCTGATCGAAGCCTCCCGGATAGCCATTGACGAGTTGATCGACATCCTGGGGCGAGCGAGCATGGAAGCGGTCTTGCAGCTTTCTGCCCGAAGTGTCGCCGGCGAAAAGCAACAAGGGCGCCCAGGCAAGCAGGTCGTTTGGTACGGCACTCAGCCAGGGCGAGTCAGACTTTCGGAGCGGCAAGTGCGGGTTCGAAAGCCACGGCTGCGCAAGAAAGGCCAAGGTCGAGGCGGGGAGGTGGAGATCCCCGCCTATGAGGCGATCAACCGTAACGGGGAGCTGGGCAGCCGCATGCTGGAGATCTTGATGTGCAACGTTTCCACGCGCCACTACAGCCGCGTGATCCCCCAGATGGCCGACACGGTGGGAGTCAGCAAATCGTCCGTGAGCCGTCAGTTCATTGAGCAGAGCGGCCAGCAGCTGGAGCAGCTGGCCGAGCGACACTTTGATGACGTTGAGTTTCTGGTCATCTACATCGACGGCCTGGTCTTTGGCGAGCACCACGTGATCTGTGCCGCCGGCGTGGACTCGGAGGGCCAAAAGCACGTGCTGGGGCTGCGGGAAGGGGCCAGTGAAAACGCCGCCACCGCTACCTCCTTGCTGGAAGACCTGGTGGAGCGAGGCCTGGATTCCGGGCGACGCTATCTGTTTGTGATTGACGGCTCCAGGGCCCTGCGATGTGCCATTGACAAGGTCTTTGGCAAGGGCAGTCCGGTGCAGAGATGTCGTCGTCATAAGATTCGCAACGTGTGCGATCGATTGCCGGACGATCTGGCCGAGCAAGTCAAGTCAGTGATGCAGGCTGCTTATCGGCTGCCCTGGGAAGAAGGGAGGGTTCGGCTCAGAAAGCAGGCGGAGTGGCTCGAAGGGCTGCATCCCGATGCGGCAGCTAGCCTGCGAGAAGGTCTGGAAGAGACCTTCACCATCAATCGACTCGAGTTGTCTTCCTCCCTGCGCTTGTGTCTGGCCAGCACCAACCTGATTGAAAGCCCTCACTCTGGCGTGAGGATGCGGACCCGCCGAGTGAGCCGCTGGAAAGATAGCCAGATGGTGCTGCGCTGGGCCGCCTCAGCCTTCCTGGAGACGGAGAAGAACTTCCGGCGCATCCAGGGCTACCAGGACCTCTGGATGCTGAAAGCCAAACTCAGAGACGAGGTTTCTATGGACGCCAAACGAAAGGTGGCTTAAGATCGTGCCCAACCTGAACCGCCCTTCACTTTCAACTGAGTTTGGGGCAGCCTCCCTTACTTCCGTACGGCCACAGACCATCACTCTAACTTCCTCGGCCGCGAAGATCCTGGCGATACCCTGACCGATTCCCTAATAGCCCCGCTAACAATAGCCACCTTGTTCCTCAGTCGTCCCAGCACTATTATGGCCTTGTCAGGCAACTGGCGACGGCTTATCTTGGGCTCGAAATCATAGATTCTTTTTCTAGAAATCACAATGGCTGTTTGGAAAAGCACAGTACATTTGCTGGCCCTGGCTCTGTCCTGCATGTGGACGGTCGCTTTGCCCCGAGTTTGGGCGCACTCGGAGATTTTTGACAGCAGCGTCACCCATCAAGCTCGGATCATCGCCGGGTCGACCAACATCGACCTCGAGATCGAGCTCAGATTTTTTGGTGCTTCCTCCAAAAGGGAGCGACAGCGAATGGACCGCGACGGCGATGGGGCCATCACGAACGAGGAAGCGAACGAATATCTGTCTCGGCTCGCGCCCCAGCTCAAGGACGCCGCAGGCCTGAGGGTAGACGATCGGCCCGTCCGCGTATTCCCACTGTACGAGCCTGAGCTCGATCTCTCAGGAGATACTCGTTCTCAATCCTCTTCTCATTCTCTACGAGTAGCTTATTTCGCACGCACTCCAAAGTGGCTCAGGTGAATCGCCTCTAAAACATTCGCTTTGAAACGCTCCGTTTGGCGTTCCAATGTGCCTCCCTCGTAGAAGGGTGCCACATAGAATGGGCTACCTCGATCGTCTCCGGTATCGATAATCGGAAGAAGATAAGGATGGTTGAGAGAATTCAGTGCTCGTACTTCATCTGTAAATCGACCAAAACGTTTCGGGTTCTTTGCTCGCTTCAGGACACAAGGGTCACGGTATTCACCGCTCAGGTCTGTAACCAGAAAAATGTGAGCTTGGCCTCCTTCGTCTAGCGTATGCTGTATTTCCCATCTCTTAGCAAGAACCCGCGCCATATCAAAATTATAGTATTGAAGCTTGTCTATCGGCTCTTTCGAGCAAATAAATGTGATGCTCTATTTCTGTTCAGACCCATCCGTGAGTAGGATAAGTGTTGAGGAAAGAGGTAGCACCCTCACATTGGGCGCAATGCAGGTCCTAATGGATCGGACAACTGTGAAGCTCGACCGACCCGACGACAAGGAGTGCGGATTGATGATGCTGATCCGTTTCAAGGAGGCGTCAAATGCAGACTAAGAAAGTCTGCGTGAAGAGCATCCTCACCCGCACTTCAGGTTTTCTTCAGACCGTTTGTTCGCACTCGCTACAGCCATACCGCGGCTGTACCTTCGGGAGCTCCCTGTGTGGCGTTGGATGTTACGTGCAACACAACACCTTCTTAACTCGTGGCGCTCTCTGGGGCAGCTTTCTGGAAGCACGCTTAAACGCAGCCGAGGCCTATCAAAGCCAATACTCCAAAGAGCGAAGGTGGGCCCGTCACTCACGAGCACAGTTCTCGATTTTTATGTCCAGCTCGACGGACCCATTTGTTCCCCAAGAAAAAAGCTTTCGTGTGACGCAAAAAATCCTCGAAGCGATGCTGGCCAATCCGCCGGATGTACTGATTGTCCAGACCCACACCCACCTGGTCACGACCTACCTCAAGCTTTATCTAGAGCTGGCTAATGTGTGTCAATTACGCTTCCACATTTCCATCGAAAGCGACCGCGATCGTTTGCCAGGACTTCCAGCTCCAGCCAGCCCGGTGAAACGTCGCTTCGAGGCGGCATCTATTCTCAAACAAGCTGGTTTCAAAGTCGTGATCACGGTTGCCCCGCTGCTGCCTATCCAGGACCCAGAAGCCTTTTTCAAGAGCATTGCTGCTAGAGCAGATGCAGTCGTCTTGGATCATTTCATTGAAGGCGATGGAACACCTAACGGGATGCGAACCAAGAAGACTCTACTTCCTCCCGCCATGTCCATGATCGATCCAGAATCGACATCCCTAAGCTACCGAGACCAGATGGTAACCATTGCCCAGCGGATCATGCCAGGCAGAGTGGGAGTGAGTATAGATGGATTTGCTGGCCGCTTTCTGTCGGCAAAGAAAGGGCTGGATTATGCCTAAGACGCACAGTTTGGGCACAGTGCAATGCCCTCTTGATCCTCCACCAAATCGTTGGGTTATGAGGGCAACCGGATAATAGCTCGTCCTTGCTGCTCAAGCATTTAGGGCGGAGAACTGGGCGACACCGGTAGTCGTGGTCCTTTTTTCAATTCGTGGTCTGGAGTAATATCGAGTTGGCTGAAACTTTCCCCTGATCTAAAAAGGAGGTGCCCATGACATCTGGCACGTGTATACACTGCAATGGAACAGGTCGGTGTACATGCCACGAGTGCTACGAAGCTGCTGGACTGGCTCTCGTAAAGACTCCGGCGGTCGGCGGCCCCATAAAATGCCAGACCTGTGAAGGATTAGGTAAAAAAAGCCGGAGCCTGACGTCTGAGTCACTTCTGTTTTCATTTGAGTTCTCCTAAGTCGACTCAGAGCCAGATCCAGATTGAAGGTGGCGAATAGCGAGACGCCTAGCTGTCCGTGGTGAAAGTCGCTGCTCGTTGGTCAGGTGCAGGCAATAAAATGGGTCCATGGCAATGGGAAAGAAAAAGCGGCGGAGTCAAAAGGATTTTGGGTAGCCACCAGCGAAATACCGGTTCCTCCGGGACACCCGTTCTACGAGGCCTTAGAGGAACTTCTGAAGGAGCATCACTTTGACGATTTCGTCGAGCAACGGTGCGCCAAGTTCTATGCAGCGCGGATGGGCCGGCCGAGTGTGGAACCGGGTGTCTACTTTCGGCTGCTGCTGGTAGGATATTTCGAAGGTTTGGGTTCGGAGAGAGGAATCGCCTGGCGGGCGGCAGATTCACTGGCGCTGCGCGAGTTTCTGGGACTGAAGCTGAGTGAATCTCCACCGGATCACTCCACCCTTTCAAGAACGCGGCGACTGATCGATGTCGAGACCCATGGGGCAGTGTTCGGCTGGGTGCTGGCGCGAGTCGGCGAAGCGGCACTGCTGAAGGGAAAGACGCTGGGCATCGATGCAGCAACGCTGGAAGCCAATGCAGCGCTGCGCAGCATCGTTCGACGCGATAGCGGGGAAGGGTACGAAGAGTTTCTGAGGGGACTGGCTCAAGCGTCTGGAATCGAAACGCCGACCCGGCAAGAGCTGGTGAAGTTGGACCGCAAGCGAAAGAAGAAAGGATCCAACCAAGAGTGGAAACACCCCCACGATCCGGATTCTCGCATCACCAAGATGAAGGATGGGCGAACGCATCTGGGATACAAAGCGGAACACGCGGTGGATCTGGAGACGGGAGCGATTGTAGCGGTCACGGTTCAGGGAGCGGACCAGGGAGATACGACGACAATGGTCGAGACGCTGATCGAAGCGGCCGAGAACATCGAGCAGGTGATGCCTGAGGACGGAGAAATCAAGGAGGTGGTTGCCGATAAGGGGTATCACAGTACGTCGACGATGAAGGACTTCAAAGCTCTGGACTTACATAGCTATGTTTCCGAGCCAGATCGAGGACGCCGGAAGTGGAAAGGCGATATCAAAGGTCGTGATGCGGTTTACGCAAATCGGCGCAGGGTTCGTGGAGAGCGCGGACGCAGATTACTGCGAATGAGGGGGGAACGACTGGAGAGACCTTTTGCCCATCTTTACCGCACCGGAGGAATGCGGCGGACCGAGGTCAGAGGGCACTCGAACGTCATCAAACGACTGCTGATTCAGGCCGGTGCATTCAATCTGGGGAGGGTTCTGCGGAAGCAAGTCGGTGCAGGGACTCCCAGGGGCCTGCAGGCCCAGGTTCTTCGCGCAATGTTGCTGGTTTTCGGCCTCTTTTACGTCACGAAACAGCTGATGGGCGAGATTTTGGGAAACTTCTTAGGACAGTTCCGGATACAGACCTCTTTCACCCGTCCCGAACTGGAATCCCTTTCCCGCTCAAATTAGGTACTTTTGCCACGGGCTGCTAGCATCAATTTTTTCCCTTGTTCTCCAAAGCTGGATCCGAGCCGAAAAGCATCACCCTTCTACCCTGTCAGGTTAGCGATTTCAAAGGCGTGAGATATTATTCTCCAAGTTACGTCTGATGGAGAACGTCGAAGTCCGGATCAAGAGCACCTTGCTTTCCCAAAAGCCTCGAGAAGAGAGCTTATTGATAGCACTGCTTAGTGTAATAGTGCTTTTGTTTGTTTCACTGCTTTGCTGGAGAAACCCATATCTACTGAATCTATTAGCCGCCAGCCGACACAAAGTCCTAGGAGAGCAAGAATATTGGAGACTGCTAACGACGATGGCTATCCATGCTGATCTTGCACACTTTTTCTCCAATGCCATCTACTTTTCCTTCTTTACGTATTTGCTGTACGGATATTTTGGATTCTGGATGTTTCCGGTTGCTCTATTAGCACTCGGCTCCCTTACCAACTATTTGTCGCTTCTGTCCTATTCGGAGAACATCCAACTAATTGGAGCTTCTGGATTAGTTTATCTGATGGCCGGTTTCTGGCTGACTACCTATGTTCTTGTCGAACGAACCCACCAACTTAAAAGACGAGTCCTGGTTGCCATCGGTATTGCGCTCATAGTCCTTGTCCCAAGTAATTTGTCCCCGAGCGTGAGCTATCGAACCCACGCCATTGGTTGCGGTACTGGCCTCATTGTGGCACTCGGATATTTCCAAGCCAGGAAGCAACAGATCCGATCCTTGGAAACCTTCCAGATCGAGGCAGTGGATGAGTGACCTGCTCCCCCTCTAGTTTTCCACAACAAAGATGATGCCATTTTGTCTTCATCATTGTGGGATATTCGATGCTGCCGCTTGGTTTCTCGAAGTGGATACTCATCGTTTTTGTGCTCGATCCTGATACACTGATAACGGTCGTTAGCATTCCACGTTTCATGTGGAGGTTACGAAGGAAGAGTAGAACGGTAGGACGTTAGAAGGCATGCGCGTTTTCGATGTCAGGGATGACTACCTCGTAAGAGTACAGTACTTCCAAACGGGGGTCGCTTTAGAGGAAAATCTGCGATGAAGGGAAAATCAAAGCGTTGGTCCTATGCGTTCGCCGGTTGGATACTGCTTTTCGCGATAGGGAATCTCGCGACCGCAGAAACCGAAAAGGTAGCTTCTTCCGTAAGGGAGATCTGTCTGCTGCTGCCGGGCAATCCAGCACTGTTAGCGATCACGAGGATCTGAACTTTTCTGAACACACGCCGGGTGGCGAACCTCGATCAACGGGTTTTTCCATGGGGTGCCCCTCCTTGGGCTTGTGATGGGCGCGTGGTTTGCGTTCGAGATACTGAGCGTAACCGTGGGGGAGCGGATACTGAAGCAACTCTTCGACAATGGGGAGGAAGTAGTAAAGGGAGCGAATGGGAGAAAGTCGAGGAAGCGCTGGGTCTCGGAAAAGACGGCGGCTGATCGCCACCAGGAAGGCATCCTGGACGGTGGCCAGAGGGATAGCGCGGTCATAGAAGTGAGCGGCGAGTCGCCGATCCGGCGGGCGTGCTCGAGTGGGCGTATGGGGAAGTTCGAGATAATCCGCCAAGAGGGTCTGGATATGAGCGCGACGCTGGACGGGAGTGCTCATCTTGTTTTCTTGCGACGGGCGCCGCTTCCTGCTCGCTTTCCCGCACGCGGTAGCTTTGCCCCTCCATCACAGTGACGTCAGCATGGTGGGTGAGACGGTCCAGAAGCGCAATCAAGCAGCCGGATTGGGGAAAGACGCTATTCCACTCCTTAAAGGCTTTGTTGGAGGTCAGCACGAGCGACCGGCACTCATAGCGCCGGTTGACGATTTCATGGAGCAGGTCGGCGGCCTCACTGTCGTAGGTGAGACAGCCGACTTCATCGAGGTAGAGCACCTGCGCGCGCGCGTATTTTTTCAGCTTGCGGCGCTGCAGTTCCGGCGCCTCCGATTGCAGGTCGTCGAGAATCTCCGAGGCGGTTCGAAAGAGCACAGAGTAGCCGGCCAGGACGGACTGGTAAGCCAGATTCTTGATGATCATGGTTTTTCCCAGGCCGTTGGTACCCAGTAAGATGAGGTTGCGGCCTTCCTGGATAAAGTCCAGGGTAAAGGCGCGCTCAATGACTTCCCGGTCGATCCGGGTCGGCCAGTTCCTCCAAGATCTGACGGGGGGACCAGCGCCCCTTGGTGGCGCGGGCCAGAAAATCCTCCAGCTCACCGGCGAGCGTCACCAGACCGGTCTTGTGCAAAAGCTGCATCAGATCAGGATTCGTCGTCATCGGAAGCCAGTTCGTCATAGGTCTCCGGGTTATGGGATTGGACATAGAGGTCCTCCAGTTCGGGACGCTGGCGCAACTCAATGGGTAGAGGCGCCTTTCGCCCCTGAGCGCGCTGGCGCCGGCCCAGCAGAAAGGCCACCGAGGCGGCGCGGGGGGTGCCCCGTTGCAGGGCTTCACGCACCGCCGCCTGCAGCTCTTCGGCCCCATAGAGATCCAAGAGTTCCACCAGCTTGGCCGTCTGGCGGCCGGTGGGCTCTCCGCGCTGAAAGGCCTCGTCCAGCAAGGTTTCCGTTTCCGGAACGGCGGCCAGCAGTCGGCCACTGGGGGTGGCCCCCAGCGCCTGGCGTTTTTCCGCCAGCAGCGCTTCCTGGTGAGCCGGATCGGTGCGGACGTCGTGGCGGTCATAGGAGCGGAGATGGCGGGCGATCTCGGTGCTTCCGTCCAAAATGCGCACCGTCTGCTCGGAGGCCACCAGTGTCAGGGGCCGGCCCACGGCCGAAGGCGGGATCGAATAGTCGTTTAAATCAAAACGGATGTAGATGGTTTTGCGGGAGCGGACCGGCAGAACCAGATCGGTTTCCAGGCGATGAGCCGGCAAGGGAAGAAGGAAGGCTTTTTCTTCCTCCCACACTTCCTCGACGGTGCGCCCATCGCCGCCGGGCCAGGGCCGACGATGCGCTACCTGGTCGCGCCAGAGGAGCGCTTGACGGTTGAAGTCTGAGAGCGTGCTAAAGGGACGGGCGGCGAAGAAGGAATGGCGCACATAGGAGATGGCTCTTTCGACGCGCCCTTTCTCGGAAGCCCGGTAGGGGTGGCAGGGGCGTGGCGCAAAGTGATAATGGGCGGCCAGCTCCAACAGGCGCGGATGAAAGTGAACAGCCTCGCCCCGACGTTCCAACACGACGCTTTTGGTGTTGTCGTACAGGATGGTGCGTGGACAACCGATGTCTTCGAAGGCGTGGATGTGAGCGCGCAGGAAGTTTTCCATTTGCTGGTCAAAACAAAACTCCAGAAACAGCGCCCGCGAATAGGAGGGGGTGAACACAAAGCAGGACAGGATGCGCTCGGCACGGCCCACCCGGACTTTACCGAAGTGCGCCCAGTCGGCTTGACCCGCCTCCCCCGGGAAGGTCCGCAGACGCAGCGAAGGCCTCCCGAGGGGTGGGGCGCAGCGTGGCCACCACGCGCCGCAACTGCACGACCGAGCCCGTGTAGCCCCGGGCGCGCAGCATCTCGAACAGACGCGTGACACGAAGCCGAGGGTAGCGCTCCAGGGTCTCTCGGATAAAGGGAAGGTAGGGATCGGTCAGACGGGGCCGTTCCATCTTCTGGCGATTGAAGCGATCGGTCTGGAGAGCCTGGCGCACGGTCTCCCAGTGAAGCCCCAAGTGATCAGCAATGGTCCCGATCTTCCAATGTTCGGCATGGAAAAGATGGCGGATTCGGGCGAGCAGTTCTCGATCGATCATGCTTCACCCTCCTTCCCGAAACAGATGGATCCAGTGGCCGGACCGACCACACACGACACAGCGAACCCGAAAACGGCGGGGACGCTCCCCATGGGATGGGACATGGCGCTCCTTTCGAGGCTCCCCCTCCTTTCCCGGCAGGGAGAACTGGAGGGAGGCTACGGCAGCCATGCTGACGAAGATGCGATCCTCGCGTCTACCTTGATCCGTCACGCGCTCCGGCCGCCGCCGATTGGCTTCCCGGCACTGCTGGCGGCGCGCTTGTTGCCGACAGCGCACACTGCAATAGCGATGGCCTCGGCCGCAATGGCGACAGATCCAAAACAGTGCACCGCAGCCTGCAGCGCGGCACGAGCGGAGGCGGAAAACAACCAGCGGATCGGCCATAGTCCAGTCCCGGCGGAACTGGACAACAGCCCAGGATCATGACAGGCTACAATGAAGTCTGCGGTGGTTCTCCACTTGTAACGGGGTTGCCACAACCGGACCTCGATTCTCGGTCAAAGGGTCGAGGTCCTTTCCACCTTTGGCCCCCAGACACTACACCAACTGTTCAGGAAAAAATGGCCCCGCGCTTTTCAAGCGCGGATGATGAAACGCGCACCTGCGGTGCGGATGATGTTGAGTTAACTACCGGCGGGTGTCCAAAAAACTACGGTTCTCAGTGAGCATTAACAGTAATTCCGCTGAAGAGGTTTCGCCGAAACAGGAACTCGCCCGTCATCGTGGAATTCTCCGTCTGAATGAAATCCAATTCCAGCTTCACTGACGTAGTGGTCATGAGTACGGATGTTTTGGGAGCCCCGCCGATAGCTTGAAAAAGGTTACTGCGATAGAGAGGGAATACACCAAATTCGAAACGGAAACGCTTTTTGTTAGGAGACCGCAGGCTGACTGGCACTCTCATCTCTTCATCTCCCTGGGGATCGAGAATGACCTCCTCCTTGGAAGTCGCGCTCTTTTCGGAACCAGGTCCCGCGGAGATTTGGGCCGGCGACATCAGTATGCCTAGGGTAGCTATAACAAATGTCCTCCAGAACCCGGGTCCCGCTGAAATCCGTTTTCGTTTGGCCTTTTTCCATCGGGCCCCCTGGTTTCCCGCAAGCCACTGGTAGAGACCCAACAGATGAGACTGTCCCGGGTTTAGTTGAAAGTTGAGAGGCGGTTCGTCCGACCGACTCGTTAGAATCGGGTTGGTCAACAACCTTTTAAGGAGGAACCGCCATGAAGAAATCATATCGAATTGTCACCCGGAAGAACAGTCAGGGGCTGGCTGATTATCTGGCCCAGAACGGGCAACTGTTGCTCCCGATGGTGGAGCTGATCGAAGCCTCCCGGATGGCCATTGACGAGTTGATCGACATCCTGGGGCGAGCGAGCATGGAAGCGGTCTTGCAGCTTTCTGCCCGAAGTGTCGCCGGCGAAAAGCAACAAGGGCGCCCAGGCAAGCAGGTCGTTTGGTACGGCACTCAGCCAGGGCGAGTCAGACTTTCGGAGCGGCAAGTGCGGGTTCGAAAGCCACGGCTGCGCAAGAAAGGCCAAGGTCGAGGCGGGGAGGTGGAGATCCCCGCCTATGAGGCGATCAACCGTAACGGGGAGCTGGGCAGCCGCATGCTGGAGATCTTGATGTGCAACGTTTCCACGCGCCACTACAGCCGCGTGATCCCCCAGATGGCCGACACGGTGGGAGTCAGCAAATCGTCCGTGAGCCGTCAGTTCATTGAGCAGAGCGGCCAGCAGCTGGAGCAGCTGGCCGAGCGACACTTTGATGACGTTGAGTTTCTGATCATCTACATCGACGGCCTGGTCTTTGGCGAGCACCACGTGATCTGTGCCGCCGGCGTGGACTCGGAGGGCCAAAAGCACGTGCTGGGGCTGCGGGAAGGGGCCAGTGAAAACGCCGCCACCGCTACCTCCTTGCTGGAAGACCTGGTGGAGCGAGGCCTGGATTCCGGGCGACGCTATCTGTTTGTGATTGACGGCTCCAGGGCCCTGCGATGTGCCATTGACAAGGTCTTTGGCAAGGGCAGTCCGGTGCAGAGATGTCGTCGTCATAAGATTCGCAACGTGTGCGATCGATTGCCGGACGATCTGGCCGAGCAAGTCAAGTCAGTGATGCAGGCTGCTTATCGGCTGCCCTGGGAAGAAGGGAGGGTTCGGCTCAGAAAGCAGGCGGAGTGGCTCGAAGGGCTGCATCCCGATGCGGCAGCTAGCCTGCGAGAAGGTCTGGAAGAGACCTTCACCATCAATCGACTCGAGTTGTCTTCCTCCCTGCGCTTGTGTCTGGCCAGCACCAACCTGATTGAAAGCCCTCACTCTGGCGTGAGGATGCGGACCCGTCGAGTGAGCCGCTGGAAAGATAGCCAGATGGTGCTGCGCTGGGTCGCCTCAGCCTTCCTGGAGACGGAGAAGAACTTCCGGCGCATCCAGGGCTACCAGGACCTCTGGATGCTGAAAGCCAAACTCAGAGACGAGGTTTCTATGGACGCCAAACGAAAGGTGGCTTAAGATCGTGCTCAACCTGAACCGCCCTTCACTTTCAACTGAGTTTGGGGCAGCCTCCAACAGATATGCGAAATGGGTGATGCAAAGATAGTAGGGAAGGTAGAACAATTGCTTCCTTTTACCCAGGACTGCCAGAACGCCACCCACCACCGCTAGGCTGTAGAAAAGCACCTGAGCTCCTGCCGCGGCCAACATCACGTTTGGCAAATAGCTCCCATTTAGAACCAAGAGAACAGTAGTCAGAAAAACCACAAGCATGAAGATCGGGGTGAAGGGGCGCAGCAGCTTGTGTGAAACAATTTGAAAACAGATCCACCAGGAGGTCTCTTTCAACAACATCGGAAGTAGGGCCCATGACTGGAGATAGCCCGCAGCAATCCGGCTTCTCCGTGTGATTTCAGACGTTTCCGAAAAAGTGGAAGACTCCACTGAAATGGCTTCTGGTTCATAGACCACCCGGAACCCCCTTTGGATCACCTGGATAGCAAAAAAGAAGTCGTCGTTGATCACATCTTCTGGTGAAGATTGGCAAAGAACTCGCCGGACGGCTAGAACTTCCCCAAGGGTAGCGCTGGTGGACCCGAACCGGCTTTCCTGACTTCGAATGAAGGATTCATATCGCCAATAAAGGTTCTCGGATTTACCCAGCTCAGAACCCGCGCTGTGCAGCACTTTTTTCCCTGAAACTGCCCCCACTGTTGGATCTGCAAAATTTCGCACCAACTTTTCGATAACGTCCTCAAAGAAGAAATTGTTGGCATCGGAAAAGAGAATGATTTCTCCTCTGCACAGAGACAAAACGCGGGAAATAGCCGCTCCCTTTCCTTTTCTTTCCTTTCGGTGATGTAAGACGATACCCTGAGGTGCAAATTCTCGGACGATTGAAGCGGTGGCGTCTGTGGATCCATCGCTCACCACCACAATTTCCAAGAGTTTGCGAGGGTAGCTTAGCTTGAGGCTGTTTTCGATTTTTCTCAGAATAATCTCTTCTTCGTTATAAGCGGCAATTAGCAAGGTCACTGTGGGCTGAACACGGCTTTTTTGAACCGGCTTTGGGCGCAGCCGGCCCAGAAGCCCGATCAACAGAGGATACCCGAAATACACAAAGACGATGATGACCAGGGCAAACCCAAAAAATAGAGCAGCCCAATTCATAACGCAGTCACCTTTCTAATGAATAAAGGCTTCACGATTTACGATAGTCAGCACCTTTTCCGCGACGCGCTTCCAGGAATGACACCGCTCCGCGTATCGACGAGCACCTCGGCCCAGTTGTCGTGCTAAAGTGCGATCCCTTAACAAGCGCGTCAGTGCCGCTGCCAAGGCAGCAATATCCCGGGGAGGGACCAAAAGGCCGGTTTCTTCGTGTTTAACCACCTCAGGAAATCCGCCGACCGCTGTAGCGATTACCGGAGTTTCCAAAGCATACGCAACCTGGAGAGCGCCGCTTTGAAACACGGCCCGATAAGGGAACACAGCAACGTCGGCTAGCTTGAAAAGCTCCGCTACGTCCTGGTAGGGAACGTACTGAAGATGAAACGACACCAAATCACTTATACCCAGCTTCTCAGCCTGGCACGCAAACTCTCGACTCGTACGTCTGGATTGGGATAGCCAGCAATAATGAGATGCGCTGAGGGCAAGTCTTTAACAGTCTGAGCAAAAGCTTCGAGGAGCTGATCAACACCTTTGTATTTGGTTATCGTTCCGAAGAAGAGTGCGGTCGGGACATTGGCGGGAAGCCCCAACCGGCGGCGCCATTGACCGTTGTCTTGAGATCGATTGGTTTCAAGGAAGATGTCCTCATTTCCGTGAGGGATGACGTGGATCTTCTCACCTGACTCCTGGTAAGTTTGAATCAGTTCTCGACGGCTGTTTTCAGAATGAACGAAGATCGAGGCAAAGCACCGGAAGATAGAGCGATAACACAGCCGGTAAAGCGCAGAAGTTTTCACCACCTGCTTAGAATCAGCCCTAATATCGAAAGGGGTCACGTTGTGACAGACGCCAGCCAGATAGTTCCGCCTTGAGCGCAGGAGAAGCAAAGGCAACAAATCGAGGGGAAAACGAATGTCCCCCATCAATACGACCCCGGGCTTTTGCCGCCGCAGATGCCGAATCAGTTTCCACCAACTGGAATAGTATTGAAGTGCTCGAACAACGCGCCGCACGCCATGTTTCAACACCCCCCTGAAGGATTGAGGAGAATTGATGGGATGCTCTGGCCTCGGATCCCACAAACGGAATAAGCGCTTGACGAGAAAATTATGCGGCCGATCCTCGAGCTCGTAATTCCTGTCCGTAATGAGATGAACCTCGACTTCCTGCTCAGCGAAAGCCCGGCACAGCTGGTAGGCATAGTGAATCATTCCGCCACGCCCCAGGAATTCCACCACATAAATTCGCTCCGGCTTCTGTCTTCTGACGGTTTGATGATAAATCTCTTGCAACCGACCCACCCATTTTTCGGCGGAATACTCCCGTTCCAACCAAGCGCGACCCGCTTCGCCCATCTTGACTCGCAGTTCACGGTCCGCGAGTAGTTTTAACCCCCCATTCACCATATAGGACACCAAAATTGTTTGCCTTAATCGATGTAAACTACTATAATTAAAGTAGATATAGAGCATAAAGGGAGCAAGAAATGGCTGACCCAAAGGGTGAAGGTTTGAAGGCCGGTTTTGATGGCAGTTTGAGGCTTGAATTTCTGGGGCTAAGGTCACCTCGGATGCTGGGCTTCTCGCCTATCGTGATTTGGACGAAGCGTTGGTGTTATTCGATAGTGTTCCCTCCGTTTTTCGCGATTCGCGGACAGGGCGTAACATCCAGCACGACCTGGCGTCGTTGCTGCGCCAATCGGTATACAGTCGACTGGCTGGCTATGAAGATGTCAACGATGCCCATCGTCTATCGGTGGATCCGACTATGCGGAGGATCACCGGGAAGAAGATGGACAAGAAGAAGGCCGCCAGCGCCAACACCATGGGTCGATTTGAGACCGAGATGCTGTCCGTCCAGGGGAACCTCAAAGCCCTTTCGGAAGTTAATGGCCGATGGGTAGAAAGAGCGCTGGAGAAAACAACTCATCGACGCATCATTCTGGATATGGACAGCTCAGCCAGTCCTGTCCATGGCGAGCAGGAAGCCTCTGCCTACAACGGCCATTTCCGATGTACTTGCTACCATCCCCTGTTTTGTTTCAACCAGTTCGGAGATTGCGAAGGTGCAATGCTTCGGCCCGGCAATGTTCACAGCGCGGATGGTTGGAAGGAGATGCTGGAACCAATCGTGGCTCGCTACGAGAAGAAAACAGTCCGCAAATACTTTCGTGGGGATGCTGCCTTTGCCAAGCCGGACGTTTATGAATACTTGGAGGAGAAGGGCTTTTTGTATGCCATCCGGCTTCCTGCCAACGAGGTGCTTCAGGCGGAGATTGAACACCTGCTTACCCGGCCTGTGGGCCGTCCGCCCCGAAAGCCTATCGTTTGGTTTGCCGATTTCCAATATCAAGCCGCCAGTTGGGACCGGCCTCGCCGGGTGATTGCCAAGGTCGAGTGGCATCGCGGAGAACTCTTTCCGAGGGTGGGTTTCATCGTCACCAATATGAGCGCACAAGCCTCAGGGGTGGTTCACTTCTATAACGGTCGTGGCACAGCCGAGCAGTGGATCAAGGAAGGCAAGTATGCGTTGCACTGGACTCGCCTGTCCTGCCAGCGCTTTGTCCCGAATCAGGTGAGGTTGGCTCTGTTTGTCTTGGCCTGCAACCTGGGCAATTTTCTACGGCGGCTGGTCCTTCCCAGAAAAATCAAACATTGGTCCCTTCGCAGCCTGTTGACCAAACTGATCAAGATCGGAGCGAAGGTGATCCGCCATAGCCGGATCGTCACGTTTCAGATGGCGGAGGTAGCGGTAAGCAAGGATATATGGGCCGGGCTGTTGTCTCGGATTGATCGATTGAGATGGATGACAGCCTAGCGCCGAGGGTTTCTGATTGAACCGCTGGAGGTGTCTCTATTGATCAGGTCTTTGACCAAAAGCCACCTGGAAAACCGAGGGATCAGAGGCGCTTTTGATGGACAGAGGACCAAAGACCACTTGAGGCAAGGTTGGCGGTCTGATAAGTTGTGGTCATTCACTGGGGAGACCGGAAAAGGTCCTTCCGAAGTTGATATGAGGAATGTCGACTTAAACCTTTTTGTCAGCGATAATGCCTGGTTCGAATTTGGTCAGAGGAACATTCCGAAATTAGTTTCGGCCGTCAAAATATCTCAATACCTGCATGGTGACGACTCACAAAAGTGTAGAGACGTCCGCTATAAGTTTGACCGTACCAGTGGACCAGAAGTGATAATCGATCAGGTGATACAAAATGACCAGGAGAGACAACTGCTGAAGGAGCTGATTCTCTCTTTCAAGCTGACCCGCAGTTACTTAAAAGATGAAGAGGTCCGTGAACTGGTTGGTCGACTTCGAAAGGCGCAGGATCCGGAGGCGCTGGTAAAGCGGGCTGCGGCTAGAATGGACGATCCTAAAGTACAAGAGGAGTTAAAGTCATTGTGGCTCACAGATCTAGCCTGAAAGACTTAACTCGAAGGAGAGTACTGGCTGAGGCACGGCGGCAATACTTCTCATTTTTGGGCGTTTCGAACCTTAGCACTCTAGAAGATCTCACCGTTGCAGATCTTCTTACTGCGATCCGTGCTAGAAACGCCCAACTTCCTCCGCCAATTCGTCTCAAGAAGGCCGCAAAGGATTTTCTAATAGACCCCAGGCCGGAAATTGTTCAAGGCCATCACAATGGTGAGCTTCGCTTTGATTCTCGACCCGGTTTATTTCGAATTACGCTGTGTTGTCACGATCCTAGTATTTCCTTAAGAGAACTGGGAGGAGACCTACGATATCGGTTCACGTACGCACATGAAATAGCACACAAGTTTTTCTTCATTCAAAAAGGATAATGGTTGGCTCCGAGCTATTGATCTTGCTGCTGACGCGGCCGGACCTGTGGAGCGAATTCGGAGGCGTGTTTATCTTACTAGACTGGAAGAGGGGGCATGCAACAGAATTGCGGCCCGGGTGCTTATCCCAGATGAATTCATCGTTCGTTATAAGCTGCTGGATGCCTTATCAGATCAGGGGCCAAACTTTTACAGGACCCTTACACACTTTGCCCGGAAGTTTGGTGTGTCTCGGGAATGCCTCCCGGTTAGATTGCGAGAAGAGCTACGAGAAACCGAGAGCTTTCGGAAAAATTCGGGCTGCATCTTGCTGATTGGATATTCTAGAGGGTTGACAAGGACTTCACATTTTAAGCCAAGAATTAGACTGGCTGTCAATCCTGCTGCAATTGGCGGCATCCGCCTGAGAAAACTTTATCCAGGGATGGGCTTAGAAGGGCTTGGGAAGTACGCTTCCGATCTTATATTTTCAGTACTGGACCGCGGCACGGGAGGGGCTGGAGAGGTTAGCACGACATTGGAGCTGGAGGAATCGAAAACAAGCAACCAGTCCAGATCTATTCACTTGAAGGGGTGGCGGCGGCTGCTTAATGGCTTAAGTGGACAGTCTGAGGCCAGAGTTTTTGCCTGGGGCCGCTTGAATGTTGAACAGTGAAAAAGCGGGGAGCAGCCGCCATTAATCTGTTGAGCAGCTCATCCCAGGGTCGAGTCATCTCCCCCAACCGGGACGGGTTTCAGAGCAATTTGAGTCCCTTCGATTCACCCCAAAATAGCCCCAGTTGTCGCCCCCTGGGTGACAAGACGGCAGCTAATTTCATCTAATGAGATGAGCCCAAGTCAGCCCGCGGCGGGCAACAAACGCCTAACCGCCCTCTGTCTTCTGCCAGAAGAGAGGCCAAAACCGCACCCTATACGCACCCAGTCCCGGAAGCACCTGAAGGCGCTTGTGCCATGTCTATTCGTAACTTGCTGAATATAGGTAAGTTAATTTGGTGAGCCGTGCTGGACTCGAACCAGCGACCCTCTGCTTAAAAGGCAGATGCTCTACCACCTGAGCTAACGGCCCACAACTGATTCTAAAGTACTTACTGACAATCTTTTTTCTCAGACTGCTCGACTGTGCCCGAAATTGTGCCCGAAACTACACGCGGTTCGCGCCTTCGTAAAAAGACCTTGTAACTGATAGGGCCAATCTTTTTTCAGCATAACTTCCGGGAATATTCAATCGGTTCGAAGAAAACGAAGACAAATTGTAACATAGTCACAAGAATAGCTGCCATCATTCGCAACCGAAGGAAATTAACTCCCCGCTGCCTTATCGAGCTTCTCAGCTGCCGCAATTAGATCACCTTCACTGACGATGTTGTACCGCTCAAACACTGACCGGGTCTTGTGACCTGTCATTTGCATAGCCACCCTCTCGGGGACAGATGCGTATCCTTTTTTCTGTAATTTAAAGATCTGGAGGAAAAGATTTTGGCGTTTATTTGCCTCAGGCGGGACGATCTGGAAGGAGGCAAGGGTTTAGGTAGGGGCCGCTGGATTTTTTCTGACAGGGGTCTGGGACAGGATTCTCCAAAACAGAAACGTTCGAAATCTGAAAGGAGAATCCATGAACCCAGACCTGAAGGCAAGCATGGCAGAAGAGGTTGTCGAAGAGTTGATGGAAGAGGGGACGGAGGCATTCCGAAGCGTTCTGGAGAAGCTGTTCAACGTGGCCATGCGAATTGAGCGGAGCGACTATTTGGGAGCCGAGCCGTACGAACGCTCCGATACTCGTCGAGGTCATGCGAACGGGTACAAGGACAAACGGATCAAGACGCGAGTCGGCGAATTGGAGCTGAAGATCCCTCAGGTGCGAGGGCTTTCGTTTTATCCGCAGTCTCTGGAGAAAGGCTGCCGATTCGGAGAAAGCCCTGAAGCTGGCCATCGCCGAAATGTACGTGATGGGAGTCTCCACTCGAAAAGTCACGCAGATTACGGAGCAGCTGTGTGGAACAGAGATCTCGGCCACCCAGGTGTCTCGTGTGGCGAAGGAGCTGGACGAGGAGCTGGAGAAGTTTCGCAAGCGAGAACTGGGAGAGTATCCGATCGTGTATCTGGACGCTCATTACGAGAAGGTGCGAAAAGAGGGAACGGTTCAGGAGTTGGCCATCCTGAAAGCGGTCGGCGTGAATCGCTTTGGAAAGCAAGAAGTGCTGGGAGTCTCCGCCAAGTTAAGTGAGGCCGAAGTGCACTGGCGCCAGTTTCTGGAAGGACTACAGAAACGAGGTCTTCAGGGAGTGGAACTGTTGGTGAGTGATGATCACGCGGGTTTGCGAGCCGCGCGGAAGGCGGTGTTTCCGTCGCTGCCTTGGCAGCGCTGTCAGTTTCATTTGAGCCAGAACGTTCAGGCGTATGCTCGGAGAGTTGAGGAGAGAAGCGAGATTGCGCAGGACATCCGAGACATTTTCAACTGCCCCACCCTGGAAGATGCCGAAGTCATGCTTCAGAAGAAGACCGGCCAGTGGCAGAAGAGGAATGCGGCGCTCGTGGAGTGGATGGAAGAGAATCTGGTGGAAGGGTTCACGGTCTATCGGTTTCCGCGAAGTGCTCACCGGCGGATCCGAACCATCAACTGCGTAGAGAATCTGAACCGAGAGATCCGTCGCCGCACTCGAGTGGTTGGAATTTTTCCGAATGAAGCGTCAGCGATGCGACTCATCTCGGCCGTTTTGGAAGAGATTCATGAGGAGTGGTTGACGGGCAGGCAGTATCTGAACCTGGCCCATTGGAAGGAGATGGAGAATCCAGTCCCTGAAAGAAATTATAGAAAATAGTTGCGTAGCCTCGGGGATTCCGGCCCTGACCAGATTCCTAACTGCCGTTCTGCGGAAATCATGAGGAATGCGTCCGGGTACACCAGCTTTCTTGCAGGCTGTTGCCCACGCCTTTCTGAAGTCGCCAATTGGCCGGCCAGCCCGGTGAAAGACCCAAGGGATTACCTTTCCCTCAATGCGCTGGAGCTTCAATGTGCGTTCCTTCTGATTTTCTAGAAGTTCCCTTAGCTCCCGGGTGAATGGGAATATGCGACCCTCGTCATTTTTAGTCGTGCCCGGATCCAGGGTCACTCTGTCGTTTTCAAAGTCTACATGACGCCACTGGAGGCCAGATATTTCACCTCTTCTCCATCCAGTGATATAGGCAAAGTGTACGAAGGGTTTCAGATAATCTGGAAGGTACGTGTGGACTGACTTGAACTGCTCGGGCTTAAAGAATCCCGTCCTGACATTGTTCTCCTTCAGCATGGGGATATAGGGCTTGTACATGAGCTTCCCCGACTGGAGGGGGAGAAAAGTGTTCGGAACTCAATCGGGGGGGGGCGTCTCCCGATTTCGAATCGTGAAACCGCAGGGAGGATTCAGATCATGTTCCCAGGGGGAGAACTGTTTAATTTGGAGGTAAACGTCCCACCTACAAGCGGTCACCGTCTTGGTAACGCGATCATCGGATTCCTCAGAGCCTCTTCATCGTCACAACGTTGCGATAGTCCCCCGTGAGGAAATTGAGCAAGGTTCGCTCGCTGATCCCTCAGGGGTGCAGATGGAAAACCTTATTCATGATCTTCCACTCCCCGTCGACTTTGAGCATCGTGAACAGGTCGGTGAACCGGCTGCCAGTCCAGTTGTCGAGTTCCAGCCGCACGGTGGCGATCGTGTCGATGATGTCGATGCTGGCGATCCGTGCTTGGAGCCCCGTCGCCGGACCGTTCTGGTCATTCCAGTCAAAGAGCTGCTGGATGGGGCCGGCGAACAGATCGGTACCGATATAGCCGAAGATCGTTGCGTCCTTGTGAAAGGCGGGCTTCATGTCGGCGCCTCTGCCAGACTTGGCTCCATCGATATAGTGCTGGACGGTCTTGGCGATTGCGTCATTATCGCTCACGTTGGTCGGTGCGTTGCTCATAGTGTTAATGCTCACTGAGAACCGTAGTTTTTTGGACACCCGCCGGTAGTTAACTCAACATCATCCGCACCGCAGGTGCGCGTTTCATCATCCGCGCTTGAAAAGCGCGGGGCCATTTTTTCCTGAACAGTTGGTGTAGTGTCTGGGGGCCAAAGGTGGAAAGGACCTCGACCCTTTGACCGAGAATCGAGGTCCGGTTGTGGCAACCCCGTTACAAGTGGAGAACCACCGCAGACTTCATTGCAGCCTGTCATGATCCTGGGCTGTTGTCCAGTTCCGCCGGGACTGGACTATGGCCGATCCGCTGGTTGTTTTCCGCCTCCGCTCGTGCCGCGCTGCAGGCTGCGGTGCACTGTTTTGGATCTGTCGCCGTTGCGGCCGAGGCCATCGCTATTGCAGTGTGCGCTGTCGGCAACAAGCGCGCCGCCAGCAGTGCCGGGAAGCCAATCGGCGGCATCAACAGTCCCCCGGGGGGCGACTGGATCATCGAGACCGTCAGCGCGCGTATCGGCGGCGGCCGGAGCGCGTGACGGATCAAGGTAGACGCGAGGATCGCATCTTCGTCAGCATGGCTGCCGTAGCCTCCCTCCAGTTCTCCCTGCCGGGAAAGGAGGGGGAGCCTCGAAAGGAGCGCCATGTCCCATCCCATGGGGAGCGTCCCCGCCGTTTTCGGGTTCGCTGTGTCGTGTGTGGTCGGTCCGGCCACTGGATCCATCTGTTTCGGGAAGGAGGGTGAAGCATGATCGATCGAGAACTGCTCGCCCGAATCCGCCATCTTTTCCATGCCGAACATTGGAAGATCGGGACCATTGCTGATCACTTGGGGCTTCACTGGGAGACCGTGCGCCAGGCTCTCCAGACCGATCGCTTCAATCGCCAGAAGATGGAACGGCCCCGTCTGACCGATCCCTACCTTCCCTTTATCCGAGAGACCCTGGAGCGCTACCCTCGGCTTCGTGTCACGCGTCTGTTCGAGATGCTGCGCGCCCGGGGCTACACGGGCTCGGTCGTGCAGTTGCGGCGCGTGGTGGCCACGCTGCGCCCCACCCCTCGGGAGGCCTTCCTGCGTCTGCGGACCTTCCCGGGGGAGGCGGGTCAAGCCGACTGGGCGCACTTCGGTAAAGTCCGGGTGGGCCGTGCCGAGCGCATCCTGTCCTGCTTTGTGTTCACCCCCTCCTATTCGCGGGCGCTGTTTCTGGAGTTTTGTTTTGACCAGCAAATGGAAAACTTCCTGCGCGCTCACATCCACGCCTTCGAAGACATCGGTTGTCCACGCACCATCCTGTACGACAACACCAAAAGCGTCGTGTTGGAACGTCGGGGCGAGGCTGTTCACTTTCATCCGCGCCTGTTGGAGCTGGCCGCCCATTATCACTTTGCGCCACGCCCCTGCCACCCCTACCGGGCTTCCGAGAAAGGGCGCGTCGAAAGAGCCATCTCCTATGTGCGCCATTCCTTCTTCGCCGCCCGTCCCTTTAGCACGCTCTCAGACTTCAACCGTCAAGCGCTCCTCTGGCGCGACCAGGTAGCGCATCGTCGGCCCTGGCCCGGCGGCGATGGGCGCACCGTCGAGGAAGTGTGGGAGGAAGAAAAAGCCTTCCTTCTTCCCTTGCCGGCTCATCGCCTGGAAACCGATCTGGTTCTGCCGGTCCGCTCCCGCAAAACCATCTACATCCGTTTTGATTTAAACGACTATTCGATCCCGCCTTCGGCCGTGGGCCGGCCCCTGACACTGGTGGCCTCCGAGCAGACGGTGCGCATTTTGGACGGAAGCACCGAGATCGCCCGCCATCTCCGCTCCTATGACCGCCACGACGTCCGCACCGATCCGGCTCACCAGGAAGCGCTGCTGGCGGAAAAACGCCAGGCGCTGGGGGCCACCCCCGGTGGCCGACTGCTGGCCGCCGTTCCGGAAACGGAAACCTTGCTGGACGAGGCCTTTCAGCGCGGAGAGCCCACCGGCCGCCAGACGGCCAAGCTGGTGGAACTCTTGGATCTCTATGGGGCCGAAGAGCTGCAGGCGGCGGTGCGTGAAGCCCTGCAACGGGGCACCCCGCGCGCCGCCTCGGTGGCCTTTCTGCTGGGCCGGCGCCAGCGCGCTCAGGGGCGAAAGGCGCCTCTACCCATTGAGTTGCGCCAGCGTCCCGAACTGGAGGACCTCTATGTCCAATCCCATAACCCGGAGACCTATGACGAACTGGCTTCCGATGACGACGAATCCTGATCTGATGCAGCTTTTGCACAAGACCGGTCTGGTGACGCTCGCCGGTGAGCTGGAGGATTTTCTGGCCCGCGCCACCAAGGGGCGCTGGTCCCCCCGTCAGATCTTGGAGGAACTGGCTCGTCGGGAGCATGAGGAGCGAGCCCAACGCAGTCTCAAGCGGCGTCTGCGCCTGGCCAAGATCGGCCGCTTCAAGCCGATGGATGACTTTGACTGGAACTGGCCGACCCGGATCGACCGGGAAGCCATTGAGCGCGCCTTTACCCTGGACTTTATCCAGGAAGGCCGCAACCTCGTCTTACTGGGTACCAACGGCCTGGGAAAAACCATGATCATCAAGAATCTGGCTTACCAGTCCGTCCTGGCCGGCTACTCTGTGCTCTTTCGAACCGCCTCGGAGATTCTCGACGACCTGCAATCGGAGGCGCCGGAACTGCAGCGCCGCAAGCTGAAAAAATACGCGCGCCCGCAGGTGCTCTACCTCGATGAAGTCGGCTGTCTCACCTACGACAGTGAGGCCGCCGACCTGCTCCATGAAATCGTCAACCGGCGCTATGAGTGCCGGTCGCTCGTGCTGACCTCCAACAAAGCCTTTAAGGAGTGGAATAGCGTCTTTCCCCAATCCGGCTGCTTGATTGCGCTTCTGGACCGTCTCACCCACCATGCTGACGTCACTGTGATGGAGGGGCAAAGCTACCGCGTGCGGGAAAGCGAGCAGGAAGCGGCCGCCCGTCGCAAGAAAACAAGATGAGCACTCCCGTCCAGCGTCGCGCTCATATCCAGACCCTCTTGGCGGATTATCTCGAACTTCCCCATACGCCCACTCGAGCACGCCCGCCGGATCGGCGACTCGCCGCTCACTTCTATGACCGCGCTATCCCTCTGGCCACCGTCCAGGATGCCTTCCTGGTGGCGACCAGCCGCCGTCTTTTCCGAGACCCAGCGCTTCCTCGACTTTCTCCCATTCGCTCCCTTTACTACTTCCTCCCCATTGTCGAAGAGTTGCTTCAGTATCCGCTCCCCCACGGTTACGCTCAGTATCTCGAACGCAAACCACGCGCCCATCACAAGCCCAAGGAGGGGCACCCCATGGAAAAACCCGTTGATCGAGGTTCGCCACCCGGCGTGTGTTCAGAAAAGTTCAGATCCTCGTGATCGCTAACAGTCATGTCTGTCAGCCTTCGGTCACTGTCGTAGGCGAAGGTGATCTGAGTTCCGGTTAGATCATCCGTGACCTGAATAAGCAGGCCGGTGTTGGCATCATAGGTGTAGCTGACACTGAAGGCGTCATTGTTGTAGGTGATCGCCTTCAGCCTACGACCATCATTGTATGTGGCCCCGAATGCAGTGTCTGTATTAGCCGTGGTAGTTACTTTACCTGAGACTGTCCCGGGTTTAGTTGAAAGTTGAGAGGCGGTTCGTCTGACCGACTCGTTGGAATCGGGTTGGTCAACAACCTTTTAAGGAGGAACCGCCATGAAGAAATCATATCGAATTGTCACCCGGAAGAACAGTCAGGGGCTGGCTGATTATCTGGCCCAGAACGGGCAACTGTCGCTCCCGATGGTGGAGCTGATCGAAGCCTCCCGGATGGCCATTGACGAGTTGATCGACATCCTGGGGCGAGCGAGCATGGAATCGGTCTTGCAGCTTTCTGCCCGAAGTGTCGCCGGCGAAAAGCAACAAGGGCGCCCAGGCAAGCAGGTCGTTTGGTACGGCACTCAGCCAGGGCGAGTCAGACTTTCGGAGCGGCAAGTGCGGGTTCGAAAGCCACGGCTGCGCAAGAAAGGCCAAGGTCGAGGCGGGGAGGTGGAGATCCCCGCCTATGAGGCGATCAACCGTAACGGGGAGCTGGGCAGCCGCATGCTGGAGATCTTGACGTGCAACGTTTCCACGCGCCACTACAGCCGCGTGATCCCCCAGATGGCCGACACGGCGGGAGTCAGCAAATCGTCCGTGAGCCGTCAGTTCATTGAGCAGAGCGGCCAGCAGCTGGAGCAGCTGGCCGAGCGACACTTTGATGACGTTGAGTTTCTGATCATCTACATCGACGGCCTGGTCTTTGGCGAGCACCACGTGATCTGTGCCGTCGGCGTGGACTCGGAGGGCCAAAAGCACGTGCTGGGGCTGCGGGAAGGGGCCAGTGAAAACGCCGCCACCGCTACCTCCTTGCTGGAAGACCTGGTGGAGCGAGGCCTGGATTCCGGGCGACGCTATCTGTTTGTGATTGACGGCTCCAGGGCCCTGCGATGTGCCATTGACAAGGTCTTTGGCAAGGGCAGTCCGGTGCAGAGATGTCGTCGTCATAAGATTCGCAACGTGTGCGATCGATTGCCGGACGATCTGGCCGAGCAAGTCAAGTCAGTGATGCAGGCTGCTTATCGGCTGCCCTGGGAAGAAGGGAGGGTTCGGCTCAGAAAGCAGGCGGAGTGGCTCGAAGGGCTGCATCCCGATGCGGCAGCTAGCCTGCGAGAAGGTCTGGAAGAGACCTTCACCATCAATCGACTCGAGTTGTCTTCCTCCCTGCGCTTGTGTCTGGCCAGCACCAACCTGATTGAAAGCCCTCACTCTGGCGTGAGGATGCGGACCCGTCGAGTGAGCCGCTGGAAAGATAGCCAGATGGTGCTGCGCTGGGCCGCCTCAGCCTTCCTGGAGACGGAGAAGAACTTCCGGCGCATCCAGGGCTACCAGGACCTCTGGATGCTGAAAGCCAAACTCAGAGACGAGGTTTCTATGGACGCCAAACGAAAGGTGGCTTAAGATCGTGCTCAACCTGAACCGCCCTTCACTTTCAACTGAGTTTGGGGCAGCCTCCTTTACCTTCTGCATCTCTTGTAAGTGTGAAACCATTTGCACCCGTTAGCGCGTTAGAGGCATCGTAGGTGAACCGTAGATCAGCCCCATCTGAGTAAAGCCTTCGGACGATGTTCCCGGCATCGTCGTAAGTCCTGCTGTGGTTTTCGCCTCCTGAATAGGTGGTCTGCGAGATCCTCCCACGGGTGTTGTAGGTATGTTGGATTGTGTTCCCTAGTGGGTCGGTTTTTGTCTGAAGACGGCCCATGGGCGTGCAATTGCGTGTCCAATTCTTCCCGTTCAGGTCTGTTATCTCTCTCACGCGCCCCAGTTCATTTCTCGTATATGTAGCTGTGCCGATCTTTGGCATGCCTACACTGGATAAAAACCCGCGGGGGTCAAAACTATAATTTGTGCTGCGGGAGAGTTGATCAACAGCCTGCGTGATTCGGCTCATGGCATCCACGGTAAACAGGGTGGTTCCCCCTAGAAGGATCAGTGATGCTTGTCCGATTGCCTAGGCTGTCTGTCTCGAAAGTGGCGGTATTTTCAAGTGGCGTAGTTCTCGATGCAACTAATCCCTCATCATCGTAGGCTGCTTGCCATGTCTCGCCGCCGATTGTGCTCTGGCTTGGGCCAACCCCTAGGGTCGTACCCAAACGTGGTAGCAATGCCATTAGGAGCTGTTGCAGAGGCTAAACGTCCCATATTGTCGTAGGCGACGAGACTGTCCCGGGTTTAGTTGAAAGTTGAGAGGCGGTTCGTCCGACCGACTCGTTGGAATCGGGTTGGTCAACAACCTTTTAAGGAGGAACCGCCATGAAGAAATCATATCGAATTGTCACCCGGAAGAACAGTCAGGGGCTGGCTGATTATCTGGCCCAGAACGGGCAACTGTTGCTCCCGATGGTGGAGCTGATCGAAGCCTCCCGGATGGCCATTGACGAGTTGATCGACATCCTGGGGCGAGCGAGCATGGAAGCGGTCTTGCAGCTTTCTGCCCGAAGTGTCGCCGGCGAAAAGCAACAAGGGCGCCCAGGCAAGCAGATCGTTTGGTACGGCACTCAGCCAGGGCGAGTCAGACTTTCGGAGCGGCAAGTGCGGATTCGAAAGCCACGGCTGCGCAAGAAAGGCCAAGGTCGAGGCGGGGAGGTGGAGATCCCCGCCTATGAGGCGATCAACCGTAACGGGGAGCTGGGCAGCCGCATGCTGGAGATCTTGATGTGCAACGTTTCCACGCGCCACTACAGCCGCGTGATCCCCCAGATGGCCGACACGGCGGGAGTCAGCAAATCGTCCGTGAGCCGTCAGTTCATTGAGCAGAGCGGCCAGCAGCTGGAGCAGCTGGCCGAGCGACACTTTGATGACGTTGAGTTTCTGATCATCTACATCGACGGCCTGGTCTTTGGCGAGCACCACGTGATCTGTGCCGCCGGCGTGGACTCGGAGGGCCAAAAGCACGTGCTGGGGCTGCGGGAAGGGGCCAGTGAAAACGCCGCCACCGCTACCTCCTTGCTGGAAGACCTGGTGGAGCGAGGCCTGGATTCCGGGCGACGCTATCTGTTTGTGATTGACGGCTCCAGGGCCCTGCGATGTGCCATTGACAAGGTCTTTGGCAAGGGCAGTCCGGTGCAGAGATGTCGTCGTCATAAGATTCGCAACGTGTGCGATCGATTGCCGGACGATCTGGCCGAGCAAGTCAAGTCAGTGATGCAGGCTGCTTATCGGCTGCCCTGGGAAGAAGGGAGGGTTCGGCTCAGAAAGCAGGCGGAGTGGCTCGAAGGGCTGCATCCCGATGCGGCAGCTAGCCTGCGAGAAGGTCTGGAAGAGACCTTCACCATCAATCGACTCGAGTTGTCTTCCTCCCTGCGCTTGTGTCTGGCCAGCACCAACCTGATTGAAAGCCCTCACTCTGGCGTGAGGATGCGGACCCGTCGAGTGAGCCGCTGGAAAGATAGCCAGATGGTGCTGCGCTGGGCCGCCTCAGCCTTCCTGGAGACGGAGAAGAACTTCCGGCGCATCCAGGGCTACCAGGACCTCTGGATGCTGAAAGCCAAACTCAGAGACGAGGTTTCTATGGACGCCAAACGAAAGGTGGCTTAAGATCGTGCTCAACCTGAACCGCCCTTCACTTTCAACTGAGTTTGGGGCAGCCTCGTAGGCGACGGTTGACACCTTCCCCAACCTATCGGTGATCTGAGTCAACCGGTCCATCAGGTCATACGCGTAATGCGTCTCATTACCGGCAGGATCAGTCACCTTGGTCAGGTTACCGTTGGTGTCATAAGTGTATGTGGTGGTCTTGTTGTTCTCATCTGTGATGGAGGTGATCTGGTCGTTCAAGTTATAAGCTATCTGGATCGAGCTGTCGTCAGGGTAGGTGGTCTTATTGGGCCTATTGTATTCGTCATAGCTATAGGTCGTCGTCCCCGTGTCCGAGTCCGAGCTTGAGTCAAGGGTTGCAGCGGCGTTGTAGCTATTCGTGACCACCCCACCTATGGGATTTTGTATGCTCAGAACCTGCCCTTGGCTGTCATAGCCATATGTCCAGATCTGTCCCGCCTGGTCTGTAATGGTGAGGGTGTTGCCGTTGGTGTCGTAGGTGAACTGCTGATTGGTGCCGTCCGGGTAGTCGATCCGCGTCAGGTCATAAAAGGTGAAGGTGACCGCATTGCCTGAGGTCTGAATCAGACCGGACGGGAGGGCGCCCGTGGAGCTAAAGGTCTGATTCTGGGGTGTATAGGTAAAGGTCGTCGTATCTCCCTTGGCGTTCGTGACCGAGGCCAGCTTGCCGGTCTCCGCATGATAGGCGACGCTGGTCGTGTCCCCCAGCCGGTCCGTGAGACTCGCCAGCTGCTCGTCCTCGTTCTTGGTAAAACCGGCCGTCTTGCCCGTCGGGTCGGTGATGCCCTTGGGCAGGCTGTACTGGCTGTGGTGCTCGTAGACCTCTGTGGTTCCATCCGGGCGAGTGGTTGTGACCCGATTGGCATCGGGGTCGTAGCTGAGCGTGGTCGTATTGCCCAGGGCGTCGGTCTGGGAGACCACACGCCGGTCGAGGTTGCCGTTGAGGCGGACTCTGTCGTAGCTTTGGGTGAAGGGGGTGTTGCCTCGGGGCAGCGTCCGGCTTTTCATGCGAACTTTGTACTGAAAGGTTGTGGTCTGACCCATAGGGTCGGTGACCGCAGTAATAGAGTCCCCCTCATAGGGTAAAACTCACCTGGCGGCCCCCTTGGTCAGTGACCCTCTCCAGGTGCCCGCCGAAGCCTTCCTTATCGTAGCTCAGGTCCAGGCTTCTCCCCAGGCCGTCCTGGATGCGGTGAGGATTTATGTTGGTCCTGTCATTGCCAGCGTACGTATACATGAGCTGGTTGCCATTGCGGTCCACGATGAGCTTGATGCGGTAAAGGCTGGGGATCACGAAATCCTCGTAGACGTAAACCCGCTCCTGAATGGGGTCCATCAGGTAGGCGTGGCCATTCGCCTGCTTGAAGACAAATCCGGTGCTTGACCCCAGGCTCCCGTCATCGGGACCGACCAATACCCAGTCGCCTCCCACCTGCTTGAAAGCCACGACATCGCTGTTGGGCAGGGTGAATTGACTGAAGACCACACCGTCCCGATCGAAGGCGATTCCGGCTGTGGTCATAGGCCACCACAAGAAGTTGTTCGGGAAACCACCAGCCCGTGAAAAAAAATGCGACCCGTAGATCAGGTCAAAGCCCAAGTTCATGGGTCCGCCCAGAGAAAAAAGTGGCATACGGAAGTGGTAGGCGCCGCTGCCGGCCGAGACAGGATCGCCGACGTTAGCGGAACTGCTGGTATTGAAGTTGTCTGTGTCGCCATATTGGGCGAGGGACGAAGCATTGAAGGCCAGCAAAAAACTCACAAGCAGCAGGAAGCCCGCCCTTGTCCATTTCCAAAGTTTCTGATTCATCACCTCAACACCTTCCGCACCCGTGTGCGGCTGTTTGTCCCGATTGGTTCCGTCGCTTCCTACTCCACCACCTTGGGCGGAACGGCGGAAAGGAGATTCAGGCCCAACTCTCCGAAGAGCTGCTGAGCGATCAGAGGCTGCGTCGACTGAATGACAATGTAGCCTCGGACCTGTCCTGCCGTCGAGGGCACCAGCTGCGGTACCAGGCGTGAGATGCGCTGCCCTGAGGGTATGGTGATGGTTTCTTCGCCTGTCTTGGTGCCTTCCGAGGAAAACACTTGAACGCGGATTCACCGGGTTTAGAACTCTGCTTCTGATTGATGGAATTCGACTCAACAACTCGGTGTTTCGTGATGGACCCAATCAATATTGGAACACCGTGGACCCCTTCACCATCGGTCAGCTGGAGATCATCAAAGGACCTAGTTCGGTTCTTTTGGAAGTGATGCCATCGGCGGAACGGTTAATGTCGTCACTCGAAGCCGTGAAGAGTTTGGAGTCGACATTCCTCATATCAACTCCGGAAGGACCTTTTCCGGTCTCCCCAGTGAATGACCACAACTTATCAGACCGCCAACCTTGCCTCAAGTGGTCTTTGGTCCTCTGTCCATCAAAAGCGCCTCTGATCCCTCGGTTTCCCAGGTGGCTTTTGGTCAAAAACCTGATCAATAGAGACACCTCCAGCGGTTCAATCAGAAACCCTCGGCGCTAGGCTGTCATCCATCTCAATCGATCAATCCGAGACAACAGCCCGGCCCATATATCCTTGCTTACCGCTACCTCCGCCATCTGAAACGTGACGATCCGGCTATGGCGGATCACCTTCGCTCCGATCTTGATCAGTTTGGTCAATAGGCTGCGAAGGGACCAATGTTTGATTTTTCTGGGAAGGACCAGCCGCCGTAGAAAATTGCCCAGGTTGCAGGCCAAGACAAACAGAGCCAACCTCACCTGATTCGGGACAAAGCGCTGGCAGGACGGGCGAGTCCGGTGCAACGCATACTTGCCTTCCTTGATCCACTGCTCGGCTGTGCCACGACCGTTATAGAAGTGAACCACCCCTGAGGCTTGTGCGCTCATATTGGTGACGATGAAACCCACCCTCGGAAAGAGTTCTCCGCGATGCCACTCGACCTTGGCAATCACCCGGCGAGGCCGGTCCCAACTGGCGGCTTGATATTGGAAATCGGCAAACCAAACGATAGGCTTTCGGGGAGGACGGCCCACAGGCCGGGTAAGCAGGTGTTCAATCTCCGCCTGAAGCACCTCGTTGGCAGGAAGCCGGATGGCATACAAAAAGCCCTTCTCCTCCAAGTATTCATAAACGTCCGGCTTGGCAAAGGCAGCATCCCCACGAAAGTATTTGCGGACTGTTTTCTTCTCGTAGCGAGCCACGATTGGTTCCAGCATCTCCTTCCAACCATCCGCGCTGTGAACATTGCCGGGCCGAAGCATTGCACCTTCGCAATCTCCGAACTGGTTGAAACAAAACAGGGGATGGTAGCAAGTACATCGGAAATGGCCGTTGTAGGCAGAGGCTTCCTGCTCGCCATGGACAGGACTGGCTGAGCTGTCCATATCCAGAATGATGCGTCGATGAGTTGTTTTCTCCAGCGCTCTTTCTACCCATCGGCCATTAACTTCCGAAAGGGCTTTGAGGTTCCCCGGGACGGACAGCATCTCGGTCTCAAATCGACCCATGGTGTTGGCGCTGGCGGCCTTCTTCTTGTCCATCTTCTTCCCGGTGATCCTCCGCATAGTCGGATCCACCGATAGACGATGGGCATCGTTGACATCTTCATAGCCAGCCAGTCGACTCGTATACCGATTGGCGCAGCAACGGCGCCAGGTCGTGCTGGATGTTACGCCCTGTCCGCGAATCGAGAAAAACGGAGGGAACACTATCGAATAACACCAACGCTTCGTCCAAATCACGATAGGCGAGAAGCCCAGCATCCGAGGTGGCCTTAGCCCCATGAAATTCAAGCCTCAAACTGCCATCAAAACCGGCCTTCAAACCTTCACCCTTTGGGTCAGCCATTTCTTGCTCCCTTTATGCTCTATATCTACTTTGATTATAGTAGTTTACATCGATTAAGGCAAACAATTTTGGTGTCCTATATGGTGAATGGGGGTTGAATGGTCACATCAGCCGCTTCTGCGTTCGGGTTGTAGAATGCCAGACCCGTGAAGAAACCGAGCGCGTTGGCCACCTGGCTGAAGACGGCCTTGGTGAACTTTTGTGCCTGCAAGGGCATGGAGGCGGCATAGGTGAAGGCCAGTGGGTCGCCAAAAATGACATCTCCGATTGTGCCCGGCCCGTCGGCCTCGATGCGCAGCGACCCAACCACTTCCATACCCGCCGCGTCCTGTGAAGAAGGTGAGGCAGTGCCTGCCGGTGAGAAAGAGAACAGCTCCCGGACATCCCTCTCCAGCTGCTCCCCAGGCTCCAGGGTCACGTCGACGGGATCGGCGAGATCGCCCCCGTCCTCTCCTATCGCCGTCAAGGTCGCTTTCCTCGTCTGGTCGCTGACATTGATCACACTCAGATTGGTATAGAGCCCCGGGGTACTGGCCAGCTGGGCCGAATAGGAATCGTTCATCATGTTGCCGAAGGAGGTGTTGAGGCCAATCACGGTCCCGTGCGCCGACAATTCAATCATCTCAAAACCCACAGCTCCCTCGCCCTCGGTAACTTCCGCCTCCACATAGCCACCGGGAACCAAGGCCTCCCCGAAGAGCTCGGAAATCGACTTGAAGAGAAACCCTTTGCCTTCAATGGTCTCTGTTGTCTCTCCCAGCGGCTGCTGGCTGGGTTTGATCCCGAGCGTACTGGCTTGCTGCGCCTGTTGACCGAAGAGCTTCATCTGCAGCGTAATGGCGTCGTCATTGGGATTGGCAATACTCAGACGAGTGGTGGCACTTTGCCCTCGAAAGCCGGTCATTCCCTCAAAGACCCGTGGGAAGTAGAGCTTTTTCCCCTGTTGGGTGAAGGCTACTGAACCGTCCATCTGGGTGAGAGCAAGGGTGCCAAACTGAAAGAAGCTGCCGATCTCGGCAGTGTCGGTGGAGAGTTTCACCCAGCCCGCCTGGGGAGTGGAGAGAGCGACCCCAAAAATCTCACTGCCCAGCTTGGCCAGCTGAGTCTGAGGGTCGAGGGAGAAGAGGGCCGGATTCTGCGGGAAGGGAACCAGTGCGCCCTCCGGATCAAAGGCGGTGAACTCGAGGTTCGCCAGCTGGCTGGAGAAGTTGGAGACGGCAAATCCTAAAAAAGTGACGGCGTCAGCCTGATAGAAGGGGAAATAAAGGGCAGCAGCTTCGATCGCGACCTGGGGGCGCAACAGATTTCCTGCCGGATCATAGGCGTAGCTGATGCTCACCCCATTGTCGTACTCGGCACGGATCAGTCGACCTGCGGCATCGTAAGTGTACTTCACCGTACTGGTTGCCCCAAGCGAGGAAGAAATGGCCAAGGAGAGGGCTATAGACAGAGCGAGGCTGCCCGCTACAAGCCTAAGCCAGCGGCGCCCTTGGTGAGCCACCAAGAGCCGCTCCGGCAGTTTCTGGCACTGGGTGGTGTCAGTCATCTCGTCTTCCTCGAAGATCTCTTATCAGCAACAAAGTATCCTACGCTCCGCGCCTCGTCTAAAGCAAGGCCCTTCTTGGCCGGTAACAGCAAGGAACTTCAAGAATGCGACGGGCTTCCTAGAGCCAACGAACAAAAGAACGAACAGTCAGCTGGGTTAGCCCGGTCCGCTGTCAGCTGTCACTCGTCATTCGAAAATCGTCAATCGTCATTGCCATCATCAATCCGTGACTCATTCTCTCTGCAGTGGGTTCTGGGTTCGTAAATCGGGAAATCGGCTGAAATCTCGATCGGCGGACAGCAGCTTCTGAACGCCGTGATGGAAACACAAGGCTGCAATTCGAGCATCGTGCACGGCAGGGCCCACCACGGCAGACTGTTTTATGACACGCTCGAAGACCTGAAAAAATCCGGTTCCTTCGCTCAGGACGACCAGACTCGGGGACTCAAGCCAGCGGCGCATCTGAAGCAGCGCGTCGGGGGCAGGGGATGGCGGATTGTAAATCCGGGGATGAGTTACGATGGCGAAGAATTCGTACAGACAAGGCCAGGGGATGGCCCAAAAGAGGTTCCCTCAGCCAGGTCGGCCAGGACTCTGTCCGCTTGTCGGAACCAGTTCGAGTCTTCGCGGTGAGCATAAACCAGAATGTTGGTGTCTACTGCCAGCACCTTTATCCCAATCCGTAGATCAGCTCCCGAACTTTCTCCCAGTCCCCTTCTGTGAGTCCCGGCTGCAGCCCATTTCCTTGAAAACTTTGACGCCTGAGCTGGAAAGGCCGCCTGGATTCCTGACTGTGCTGTTGGCGTTGTAGAGCCTCCTCAACCACGTCGCGAAGGGTGCGATTTTCTTCCCTGGCAGTGCGCTTCGCCTCCTCCAGAAGACCATTGGCAATATTTATGGTTATCTTCACACGGCTAACCATATCATTCTCGTGAAGTCAATGCCAGTTATGATCTTTCCTTGCAAGAGGCTTTGTTCAGACTCTTCAATACAGATCGCATCGACTTGGTATATCTCGATATCAATGCTCACATGGTGGTCAGAAAGAACCGCAAACCTCCCGAGGATCATCACTTTTCCTTCGTTCGTTTAGACCAGCTTGGAATATTGCCCCAGCCACTTTGTAAGGATCTGGCTCGCTCAGTGGGCCTCGGGAACCGTTTGGTTCACGAGTACGAAAGTATCGATGACAAGATTGTCTTTGATTCGATTCTGACGGCACTACAGAATTATCGCTCCTACGTTTCGGCGATCCAGGCTTACCTGAAAAAGGAATGGAAATCTGAGTAACTCGCTTCGCTCATAGAGGAAAAGAGGGAACGATGATTGGTTCCAGGTTCCGAGTTCCTGAGTAGGGGCGCACGGCTGTGCGCCCCTACTCAGGATGGGACCAGCCGTCGCTCTCCAATTCGGTCCAAGCAACGCTCCTCGCGGATAGACCGAAACTTTTCTTATGCTATGATCGTGAGATGAGCTACGGCTCGGGTTATCGAGTCACCATTGGTCCGACCCTGACGCCGATGGTGAAGTACCTGATTATCACCTGTGTTCTGGTCTTTCTTCTTCAGTCCGTAAGCCCGGGACGTGATGAGATGACCTTGTTTTTCGGCTTGACGCCCGTCCTTGTACTTCAGAAGATATGGATTTGGCAGCTTGCCACTTATCTGTTCCTGCATGGAAACTTCATGCACATCCTGTTGAACATGTTTGTGCTCTGGATGTTCGGCAGTGAGCTGGAACGGTACTGGAGGAGCCAGCAGTTCCTCAGATTTTTCCTGATCACCGGAATTGGCGCGGGGGTCCTTTCCGTCCTGGTCAGCCCCTTTTCATACGTTCCCACCATTGGGGCCAGTGGAGCCGTCTACGGTATCCTGATGGCCTACGGGATGATGTTTCCGAATCGTCTGGTTTACCTCTATTTTCTGTTTCCGATAAGGGTAAAATACTTTGTGGCCGGGCTGGGTGTTATGGCTTTTCTCTCTGCCTTGAATTCACCCGGCAGCACGATTGCCCATGTGACCCATCTGGGCGGGATGGTCTTTGCCTTTCTTTACTTGAAAGGACTGCTTTCTCTGGGAGGGCTCCGGCAGAGCTACCATCGATGGAAGTTGAGGCGCATGCGGGGACGCTTCAGGGTCTACGATAGTGAAGATCGAAAAAGGGGAAAAGACTTCTGGATTCACTAGATGAGCTGACCGGCTGACCAAGCAGACCGGTCAGCCCGTCAGCTCTTTTTCCCTTTCACTCTAGGCGCAAAGCGCGTTAACATGGTCTTTGCCTTGGAGGGGAGTGAAAGTATCTGAATGAAGTTTTCTCAGGTTCAGAACAGGTGGAAGCTGCTCTCCGGCTATCTCACCGGCCGAAGCGATCTTCAGGCCTATCCCGTCACCCTGATCATCGAGAATACGGGCAAGTGCAATCTCAAATGCCCCATGTGTCCGCGGGAATTTGGCTACTATCCCCCGGAAGATTTCGATTTTCACCTCTTTAAGCACATTATCGATGAGGTACGCGATCGGACCGAGCTGGTTTTTCCCTGGGGATTGGGAGAGCCTCTCATGAATCCCGACCTCTGCAAAATGCTTCGCTATTGCAAGGATGCCGGTATCTTCACGGTCGTTTCCACCAACGCAACGCTTCTCAACGAGGAGCGCAGCCGGCACATCCTGGAATCGGGGCTGGATCATTTGATTATCGCCTTTGACGGGACCACCCCTGAGGTCTATGAAGCCTACCGAAAGGGTGCCAAGTTCCATAAGGTGAAGAAGAACATCCTTCGTTTTCTGCAAATCAAGCAGGAGATGAAGTCGGATCTGTTTGTGGTACTTCAGATGGTACGTCTGCCCGAGAATCGCCACCAGGTGCGCGATTTCCACCGCATGTGGTCGATTCCTGGAGTGGACGAGGTTCGCATCAAGGAGGACGAGATCGTCATTCCCGAGGTAGCCCTGGAGGAGCGGATCCATCACGACCGGAAGCGCCATCCTTGCTATCAACTGTGGCAGGGACCGGCCTTCGTCAACTACAAGGGAGATTTCTTTCCCTGCTGTCACACCTGGCAGTCGAAACCGATCGGAAACATCAGTGAGCAATCCGTTTATGAGTTATGGAACTCAGGGCAGATGAAGCGAATGCGCGAGGCCCATCTGACAGGGGATTTGAGTGATTATCCGGATTGTCAGAACTGTCACGCTCCGAACCCCCGCCTTCCCATCATTTTGGGAAGCTTTGTGGTGGATACCTATAAAATGCGGAAATGGATCCCCAGGATGGAGAAAATGGCGATCTTTTACAAGATGCCCATCTTTCGAGACAGGTAAACGATGAAATGGGGAAACTGAAATGGGGACAGAAACGATGAACATAGAAACGATGAACGTACTCTTGATCCGCGGCAAGCCGACCTTTATGGACATGATCGTAGGGATTCCCATCGGGCTGGTCTACATCGCGCCCATTGCCGAGCAAAGGGGCCACCACGTGGAAATCCTCGACCTGGGCCTGGAACAGGACCCGGAGCCTGTCCTATTCACCAAGCTGAAAGAGCGCCAGTGGGATCTTGTGGGTCTGAGCTGCATGACAGCAGAGTTCGAAGGTGCTGAGATTGTGGCCAAACAGGTCAAGACGTTTGACCCGGGGATCAAGGTTCTATTCGGTGGCCAGCACCCCTCGATTGTCACCGATGAAGTGATGGCCAAAGAGTACTGCGATTTCGTCTGTATGGGTGAGGGAGAGGAAACCTTCGGGGAGCTTCTGGACGTCTGTTCTTCAGGAGGAGATCTGTCCCGCGTGCGCGGCCTGGCCTACAAAAACGGAGAGGGCGGATTTCACAAGAATCCTCCCAGATCTTATACTGAGGATGTAGATTCGATACCGTTTCCCTCTTATCACCTTCTGGATCTGGACCGTTACGTGGAAGCCGAATCAGCCCGCTACACTCCCAAGTATCCTCGGGCCATTCAGATCTTTACCAGTCGAGGCTGCCCCTGGCACTGTACCTACTGCCACGATCTGTTCGGAAAACAGTTCCGACCTCGAAGCCCGGAGAATGTGCTGAAGGAAATGAAGATGCTTTACTACGACTACAAGATCCAGGAGTTCATGATTGAAGACGACATCTTCAACTTCGACATGGACCGGGCCAAGAAAATCTGTGACTTGATCGTCGAGGAAGGGCTCGAGGTGGGTTTGCAGTTTGGAAATGGTGTGCGTCTGGAACGGTTCGATGAGGAGCTGGTACGAAAACTGGCTGAGGCGGGAACCCATCACATGGCCATCGCCATCGAGTCGGCAAGCCCGCGCGTTCAAAAACTCACGAAGAAGAACCTGAAACTCCACATGGTCAAGGACGTGATCAGTTGGACCAACAAGTATAAGATCAATACCCTCGGCTTCTTCATGGTCGGCTTCCCGACGGAAACGATCGAGGAGATCAACATGACGATTCGCTTCGCCGCTGAGACCAATCTCGACGAGGCTCTCTTCAGCATCGTCATCCCCTACCATGGGACGGAGCTGAGCAGGCAGGTGCTGGATTCGGGGTCATACGATCCTGACGACCCAACCGATCACCTGCACGAAGTGGTGAAAATCAGGACGAACGATTTCGACTTCAAGAAACTCAAGAAGATGCAGCGTAAAGCCTATTTTATGTTCTTCATGACGCGCTTTCGCTTCCTCAGAATGCTGCCCAAGCTGCTCAGTATCCGCTCCAGCAAGAAGTACCTGAAGGCGATCGAGCGAAATTTCTTGCCGGAGTCGCTGCAGCGTGAGGCATCTCGAGTGAATTAGTCCAGGTCATAGAACCATGTATCGAGTCCCCGATTTTCCTGACCAAGTCTACGTTGAGCTGACCAACATCTGTAATGCGCGCTGCACCATTTGCGCTACCCCGATGATGAAGCGAAGGCGCGAGACGATGTCGATGGATCTGTTTCAAAAAATTGTGGATGAGTGCGGCCGGCGTCGAGCCAAAAAAATCCTTCCTTTCCTGCACGGAGAATCGCTCCTCATCCCCAAGGTCCTCGACTACTTTCGCTACATTCGACGGGCCGCTCCGAAGACCCACGTAAACCTCACCACCAATGGTTCCAAGCTGTCCTCAGAACTAACGGAGACCTTTTTGCAGGAGGGGCTTCTCGACAGCGTGATCGTCTCCATTGATGGAGGAGACCGCAGCACCTTTGAGAGCATTCGACTCGGTTTGAGCTACGACGAAGTGCGTCGTAATGTCCTTCATTTTATTCGTCGGCGCAATCAGCTGGGGAAGTCGGTGCCCAAGGTCTCCATCTCCATGGTTACCGTTGAGGAGAATAAACACAGCCGCAGCCGGTTGAGGGAAGAATGGAAAGAGGCCGATGAGGTACGCTTTTCAGTCTACTTCAATTGGGCAGGAAAGCTTGAGAACGGGGGACGTAGTACAAACAAAGTCAACTTCTGTGAGCGTCTCTATCACTACATTACGATTCTGGCCGATGGCCGGGTGGCGATGTGTTGTTTTGATTCCGAGGCCGAATATACGGTGGGTAACCTCAGAAAAAACAGCATCCACGAAGTCTGGCATTCGGAATCGTTTGACCAGAAGCGCCGCTGGCTGTATCAACGTGATTTTGAAAAACAGAAGCTCTGTGGAAATTGTGACTACGTCAATCACCCTTCCTGGATGACGCCGCTGATTCGAGTCCGGCCCCGCGCCAAGGAGAAGCTGCCTCGACTGGTGGCAACCGCGGAGAATGTTTATAAGTGGTGGTTGATGCGATGAAGCAACTGACAACTGACAACTGACCATCGACCAATGACCAGTGACTAGTGACCAATGACCAGTGACCAAAACATAAGCTACCCCTGGCAGAGACCATCACAGCAGGACCTAGGCAAAGTCCTCCTCATCTACCCGATCACGGGAATGGATGTCTTCGGAATCAATGTCGGACTGCCTCTCTCCTGCCTCTATCTGGGCACCGTTTTGGAGCAGGCTGGATACCGTGTCGAGATCATCGATGAACGGGTCACGGAAAGTTTCGAGCGCGATGTGGCCGATTCCATTTCCAAGGAGAAACCCGTTCTGGCCGGAATTTCCAGCATGACGGGAATGCAGATCCGCGGTGGCTTGAAGGCGGCCCGTACGGTGCGTCAGGTCGATCCGGCACTTCCTCTGGTGTGGGGAGGTGTGCATCCTTCCCTCTGTCCTCATTCCTCTCTTGAGGATGAGCTCTGTGACCTGATTGTCCTGGGCGAAGGAGAGATTACGCTGATCGAACTCGCGGACTGTTTGCGACAGGGCGGGGATCTCAGCGCGGTAGCGGGGATCGGATACAAGGAAGGGGATGATCTGAAGTTTACGGCCAAGCGGCCCATGATCGAGAATCTGGACGTCATTCCCAGGCCCAACTACGACCTGCTGGAGATGGATCACTACTTCACTCGCGCACCTTCCACCAGCGAAGCTCAGCTGCAGGTCGTGACCAGTCGGGGATGTCCTTTCGACTGCGAGTTCTGCTACAACCTCAAGTTTAATGAGCGGCGTTTTCGCTACCATTCCCCCCGGCGCGTAGTCGCTGATATCCGATACCTGGTCGACAGGTTTGAGATTTCGGCCATCTTCATCGAAGACGATTACTTTTTCGGCCATCCGGGCCGTGTTGAGGAAATCTGTGATCTCCTGCTGCAGGAAAACATGGGGCTGCTCATTCAAGTTCCCTGTCGAGTCGACTACCTCTATCGGCAGAAGGATGAGATGATCGAAAAGATTTATCGCGCAGGATTTAAGGAGCTTTGGGTAGGTGTGGAGACGGGGTCTCCCGCACGGCTCAAAGAGATCTTAAAGCGGACCACCCTGGAGCAAGTCCGGAACGTCAACCAGTTGTTGTCGCGTTCCGATGTCTACGTCAAATACGGTTTTATGGCAGGCTTTCCCAAGGAGGAGCGAAAAGAGACCCTGGAAACCGTGGATTTCATGTTTGAGCTGCTCCATTCCAACCCCAATGCGGGGCTGGCTCCGGTGGCGATCTATACACCTTATCCGGGGACCACCCTCTACGACAAAGCGCGTCTCTCCTACGGCATGAAGTTTCCGGAGACTCTGGAGGGGTGGAGCCATTTTCATTTCGGGGAGAATAACAATCCCTTCCTGTCTCCTCGACAGAAAAGGTTCATCGGTAAGGTGAACGTCATGAGCCGCTTCTTTGAGCGGCGCGCCTTCGAGAGGTTTTGCGATCACCGCCTGAAACCGGTGTTGATGGGGCTCTACGGGCTTTACTATCGCTACCTCAAGCTTAGGCTTCACTGGCGGTTCTTCGAGTTTATGCCCGAAATTCCCCTCATCCGTCTCTTGGAAAGGATCTACATAAAAGTCTTTCACCAGGCTCAACTCTCGCGCCTCACCAAAGAGGCAGCCCGGCTCAGAGGCAAATCCGAAGCACGAAATTCGAAATACGAAGCAAGCACGAAATTCAAAAGGCCGAAATTTCAAACAGCGGCTGATGCGGAAATGTGACTCATTCATCACAACTCGTAGGTTTCCCGGACCGTTTCGGTCATTGAGGTTTGTGGTTTCGGATTTGTTTCGTATTTCGGGCTTCGGACTTCGCATTTTCCCAGTTTGATGTTTCAAGCCCGAAGCCTGAAGCCTTACGCCTGGCTGTTCTTGGCGGTAGCCGCCGCATCTCTTCCCTTTCTGAATCAAGCCTTTCACATCGATGACCGAATCTACCTGGAGGTGGCCTCCAATATCCTCAATAAGCCACTTTTCCCTTATGATTACGCATCGATTTTCGAAGGGTTGATCTCACCTGATGCGGCCAGTCATAGCCACCTGCCTCTGATTTCCTACTACCTGGCCCTGATCAAACGTTTATCCGGGAGTGAAAAGGAGTGGGTCTGCCATCTGGCCCTGCTCGTGTTTCCTTTGATGGCGGTAGCGGGCTTTTATGGCCTGGCCCAAAGATACGTGCGCTTTCCCGCAGCGGCTGCCTTCCTGCTTTTCATGGCGCCCGGATTTTATGTGCTCAGTCATACTTTGATGACCGAGGTGCCCCTTCTGGCATTTTGGATTCTTGCGATCTCTCATTTCTTGAGGATCCACGAAGGTGCGGGAAGCCGTGCTGACTGGTGGATCTGCGGGCTCAGCCTGCTGGCGGCCGGCTTTATTTCTCTGCTGACGGTGGTGCTGATCTCAGTCATGGCCGGATATCTGGTCTTGAGGGGGACCACCCGGCGCTCGGTTATCGTTTTCCTGCTGCTGCTCCCTCCGCTCCTCTGGTTCGTCTGGTACCTTTCTTCCTATTTCCACTACGACCGCTTGGTACTGGTGAACACCTTGCTGCACATGAGCAAACGGGGGGGCTTCTCATGGGAGATTGTCGGGCAAAACGGTCTGAGTTTCCTTCTTCACTTGGGCGGGGTGATGATCTTTCCTCTCGCCTTGTGGGCAGGCTGTGCCGGAAAGGTGAGCCTGCGGATTTTTGGGCTGCTGTTCTTATTGAGCTTCGTCCCTTTTTACCTCTGGTTCTCGGGCTGGTCCGAAGCACAGATCTTCCTTTTCGCACTCTTCTTCTCTTCCGGTCTGCTTCTGCTTTGGGAGGTTGCCCGAAATCTCGGATCTTTGCGGCCCCGATCGGGCAACGCCGTGTGTCCTGGGGGAGCCTCGGATGGCATCCAGGATCAGGCCATTCTGCTGCTCTGGTTTCTGGGAGTTCTGGCAGCTTCCCTTTTTCTCTACTATAGCGGATCCGTTCGCTATTCGGTTCTCGCCTCCCCCGCTGTGATCTTGATCTGGATGATGGCCTTGGAACGGCGCATCCCCGAGATCTACCTGTTGAAAAATCTTATCTGGCTGATCGCTTTTCTCACCGCGGGCTACTCGATCGCAATCAGCGCCGCCGACTACCAGTTCGCAGAGGCCTATCGCAAGAGCGCAAAGGAAATTCGCCAGGACTACGTCACACAAGGTGAAAACATCGCACAAGATGAAATGGAGGGTGTCTCGGGAAAATCTCTAAGAAAGCTCTGGTTCGCGGGTGAGTGGGGTTTTCGATATTATCTGGAAAGGGTCGGGGCGCAGGTTCTTCATCGAACTGCGACCGGCCCTCAGCCCGGGGACATCATCGTCAAACCCTATCTCGCCACTCCCTGGATCACCCTTTACGATTCACCTGAGTACACCAGGCTGTTGGAACAGCGTCATATACCCATGAGGTTTCCCTTGAGGATCCTTGATTTTACAAGTCACGCTGGTTTCTACAGCACCGGTTGGGGGATCCTTCCCTTTAGCGTGACGAGTGATAAACCCTGGGAGTGGTTCAACATTTTTGAGGTCAGAAAAAGCTACCAGGGAGCCATCCCGAAAGAGGAGCGACACTGGTGAAGGATGGGTCTCCCTCCAGAAATCTCATCGTGAGAGGGCTGTCTGGCGAAGCCGGACGGGGAGCGTGGTCCCTTTCGCGTTCCCAAGTTCCCTTCTGGGGTGGATTGGCTCTCATCCTGCTGGTTCATGTTCTCTGGGAGGTTCAAAACGACACTCCACCCGTTTGGGATATGGCCTATCATGAGCTGAAAGGGTGGGAATACCTGCAAGCCTGGCGTGGCGGGGAACTCGTCAAGCAGTTTTCGCTGCTCTCTTCCTACTATCCTCCACTTTATTACCTTCAGGAGGCCTTCTTCCTCTGTCTTTTTTCCCAGACACAGTTTTTGGCTTTGCTCACCAATCTGCTGGGGCTGTTTTTGCTTGCCTATTGTACCTTCCGCATTGGGGCTCTCTATGGAGAGGCGGGCACTGCACAATTGACAGGCCTGCTGCCCCTGCTTTTTCCCCTTGTTGCCTGGACCACCCGGGAATCACTGCTCGACGTCGCCCTTTCAGGATGGGTAGCCGCTGCAGTCTACCTGATCCTGAAGAGCGACTTTCTTCAAAAGCGAAGTTGGACCTTTGCCTGGGCGGGGGTTCTCGTGGCTGGAATGTGGACCAAATGGACCTTTGCGCTGTTTCTCTGTTTCCCGCTTTTGTACGCCCTGCTTTGTTCCAAGGACCGGAAGCGGTCGCTGCTCCACTTGGCCGATGCATTGATCGTGGCGATGCCTCTGATCTTCTGGTGGTATCTATCCAACCTGAGGTTTCTTCTGCAGCGCCTCTCCATCACCTGGCAGATGGCGTTGGAGGAAGGGGACCCGGGTCTGGGCAGTCTTCTGGGTTGGATCTATTACCCTCGTAGTCTATCCGGTTATTACCTTTACTTGCCCCTGACGATCCTTTTTCTCTGGAACATGGCTCGCCACTGGAGGGAGGGTTCACGAGGCGACTCCGGCTCTCCTCCTTCCAGGGGGGAGAATCCCCAGGGTTTTCTGTGGTGCTGGCTTTTGGGAGGGCTTCTTCTCTTGATGCTTTTGAAGGCCAAAGATCCGCGCTACGTCATGCCCCTGGTCTCCCCTTTGGCCCTCTTGCTGGTGGCTCCCTGGAAGGGCCGAATGCGTTGGGCTGTGGGGATTTTTCTGTTGGCTTTTCTCCAATTTCTGACCGTGTCCTTCCGCTTCCCGTATTTGCCCGAGAGGATCGCCCTGTTCGAGCCTGCCCGAAAGTCCGACTACCGGAGCATGCGCCAGGAGTGGGTTCTTTACCAATCCTCTTACTTCGAGGTGGCGGGACCCCCTCGCCGCGAAGAGTGGCACTTGGATGAGATCCTTGAAGCAATTCCGGCGGCGGCTTCCGTAGGCTTTGTTCCCGACCTGCCGCGTTTCCATCCCCACGCCCTGCAACTTTATGCGGTTCGCCGGGGGCGTCGCCAGGAAGTGAGGCGGCTGGGACAATCGGAAGATTCTGTGGAATTGTTGACTTCGGTCGATTTCGTGGTTGGAAAGTCGGGATTTCAGGGAGTATCTTATATTACCCGTTTCAACCATCGCGTCTACCATAAGCTGGAGGAGCTTGGTTGGTCGCTGATACACACCTGGAAACTGCCCGATCAAAGCCAGGGTTTGCTTTGGCGGAGTCCTACCCCATCTCGGTAGTCATCCCGGTGCGGAATGCGTCGGAGGATCTGAGACTTTGCCTGGAGGCCTTGTTTCGGAGTGATCTCACGGCAGTGGAGATCGTGGTGGTCGACGATGCCTCCTCCGAGGCAGTCTCTTCAATCGTTTCCTCCTTTGAGCAGTCGTCTGAGCAGTCGTCTGAGCAGTCGTCGGCTGATTGTTCCATCCGATGCGTGAGACTGCAAGAGCATTCGGGACCTGCGACAGCGCGAAACGAAGGTCTGAAACGGGCCGCCCATCCGTATGTCCTGTTTGTGGATGCGGATATCGTACTCCCTGAGAAAAGCCTGCAGTGGATTCGAGAGACATTGGAACTGTATGGTCACCTTCCGGAAGTGGTGGGGGTGTTGGGAGTTTACTCAGAGAAGATTCCCTGGCAGGACTTTGCGAGCAATTTCAAGAATCTGTACACCTGCTTTCTTTACGAGTCCACGGAAACGCGAAGTCCCTTCTTGCATACCCCGATCTTCTGCGTCAAAAAAGAAATTCTGAAATCCACTGCCGGATTTGACTCAAAGCTGGCCACTGCCGAGGACTTCCGACTGGGAATGGTGTTGGGTGCGCAAGGATATCGCTTCATTATCGATCGCAGGATCCGGGGCATCCACCGGAAGCGGTATTCCTTGGCCGGAATTCTAAGAGAAGATGGGCGGCGCGCGCGTGATCTGAGGCGAATTCTGCGACAGCACAGTGTCACGCGACGACAGAGGAGATTCTACTATCGGGCTCACCGCATCAGTCGTCTGCTCTCGGCTGCTATCCCGGGTCCCCTGCTCGTTCTTCTGGCTCTGACGCCCCTCTCTTCTAACTGCTCGGTGGTGGCCCTGCTCCTCCTTTTGGTTTTCACTCTGTGCAATGCGTCGTTCTTAAGGTTCGCACAGCGGCGCCAGGGGCTGCCGTTTGCTCTGGGAGCCATTGGTTTTTTATTCCTGGAGATGCTGTGGGTTGAGCTTTCGCTCCTGTTCTCGATCTTCAGGGAAGGCTAAGTGCGCTTGGTCTGGCCCGGCCGCCGCTCCGGAGTAGTACTACGCGCGCTGCAGCCTACTTCTTGCGGAACCGCGCATCTATGTAGCGGGCCACAAAATCCCGAGCTCCCAACCCGACCGCCAACGCGCCGGCGAGGCACGCTGCCCCGAACAGGAGCAGGAACCCGTTGGCTACGATGTCCGCGCCGATCCGGAGCTGGTTCAACGCGATCGCGAAGGTGAAGATGACCAGCGCAGAGCGCGCGAGCGTCGCGACTAGTTCTGCCTCGTCGATACCGGCGTTTGCGGCTGCGGTCCTCACAATCCCGGCAACAAGATTGGCAGCATAGAGGCCAACCACCACCACGATGACCGCCACGATGATGTTCGGGATGTAGAGGAGAATCTGGTTGAGGAGCTGCGATGCCATCTCGAGCCTCAAGGCGTTCACAGCAGTCAGCAGCACAATCAACATGGCCAGCCAGTACACCAGCACCGCGAGCAGACCCGTCGTTGACTGCTTCACACCTCCTTTTTCCAGAAAGCCGTCAATCCCCGCTCGCTCAGCAAGCGTCGGGAATCGCACCATCCGCAGTCCCCGTCCAACAGCTGCCTTTAGAATCCTGGCGATGAGCCATCCCGCGATCAGAATGACAATCGCCGCAAGGATATTGGGCAGGAAATCCCCGATTCCCCGCAGGAAGGCACGGATGGACTCGCTAACGATCTCCTGAATCTGCATAGCTACCTCCGAAACTTAGTACTCTCGTCCATAAATACGACGACGTATGTTGGGAGCGCGACGGAGACCAGATCGAGGCACGACGACGAGTCGATGCCCAGACATCGGCGAGGAGGAGCAACAAAGAGATGGTCCCGTCCCGCCCCATCCGCATACGTCATCGTATTTATGGACGAGAGTACTAAGTAAATAAGTTCAACATCACATATACATTCTGGGTGTAGAACCAATGCAGTAAACCTCTTATGCCTAATCAGGGCTAGCTATAGCTAGTGTACTTGGTGTCTTTGTGTCTTGGTGATAAAAATTCCTCAGGATACGCAGAGCTCGTCTGGGATTGAAGAGGGTATTGACGCTCATCGCGCATTCATACGTGCACTGGCAACCTAACTCCTTCTGATAGCGCCGCCCGTCATCTGCCTGTTGTGCATTCCACAGCTCAGCAAAGTTGCAGTCGAACTTGCGAACATTCCCCATGCTCTTGTCGAGCGTCTCACAGAGATAGACCTTTCCGGTCTCGCTCAAAACCGCGATCAGCTCACCCCCGTAGCAAGGAGAAATCCGCTCCGTAGCCGCTGCCGCTTCGCCAATGAGTCGGTACGTCTCCTCTTCTTTCGCGATCACCAGCCGGTCGGTCCATCCATTGCTCAGGCGATGGGCCCTTCGGTACTTGATGACACGCCGGGAAAATTCGTGGTAGGTATTCAGGTCGACTGCTTTCAGGGACGGATCTATCGGGTTGCCGCGCACCAGGGTGATGGTGATTGCATCCGGCTGAAGCTTTTCTTCAATGAATCGATAAAACTCGTCGAGTTTGTTCTGGTTGGCTGAGGAAACGGTTAGTGCTACACCCACAGAGAGGTTCGGGAAAAAAGTCTTGAGTCTTTTCAATTCCCCCAGGGTTTCTAGGGCTCGCTCGAAGCTCTTGGGATTCTGGCGAATCTGGTTGTGAATCTCTTCCGGACCATCCAGCGAGACTCCCGTCGACACCCTTGCCCTGCGAACCATCTGCAGCAACCGCTCAGCACGACTCACTGTTTTTTCGACGGAAAGTCCGTTGGAAGGGATTTGGATGCTGCGAGCGTGGGAATTTTTCTCAAAGGCAAAGGCGATCTCCGGCAAGTCGGGTCGAAGGTAGGGCTCCCCACCCGTTAAGGAGACAGAGAGAAGATTGGGTAGACTGCGGCTGATCCTTTCGATCTCATCCAGGCTCAGCTCGTGCTTTTTCTTGTTCAGCTCCTCCCAGTAAAAACAGTGTGTGCAGAGCAGATTGCAGCGGGAGGTTACGAAAAAGATCAGATTAACCGGTAACCCTCGTTTGATGAACAAACGGCTGGCAATCTGGAGGTTTTTCGCAGCGGCGGCGAGCATCTACCGCTATGGTAGCATAGCTTGGTGTCCTGTCCCATCAATAACATATCATTTGCGGAGCTAGGTTCGCGCGGTGAGAAGAAGCAGCAGGCCTCCGGATCCAAACAGGATGTTGGGGCCCCACGCCGCCAAAAGTGGCGAGAGCATCCCATGGACACCTAATGTTCCGAAGACACCGAATGCACCCCAGTAGACAATTCCAATCATGACTCCCACCGCAATGCCGTAGAGAGCCCCTTTTCGTCCCATGGAGAAAGCAAAAGGCACACCGAGCACGGCCATGATCATGTTGACCACGGGAAGTGCGATCTTGGTATGAAGTTCCGTCCTCAGATGGTCCACCTCGAAACCGCCCTTTCGCAGGTCCTGAGTATAAGCTCTCAGCTCGGAATAGGTCATCTGGCTGGATTCCTTAACCCACAACTCTTTGACAAAATAGTCTGGGCCCTCCGGTAGGGCAATATCCCTCTGTTTGAAAGTTGTAAAGCTACCCCCCTCCTTTTCAAAACCGCGGGTCCAGCCGCTGGAAAGGTTCCAGCTTTGAGTCCTTTCGTTCCAGGTTGCCTTTTGCGCATAGGTGTGTTGGGAGAGCCGGCTCTGACCCACATCCAAATCAAAGATCGAGAGTTCCGCAAAGATCCGCTGTTCAGAATCGTAGTAGTTGTAGGTGTAAAGTCGGTTTCCCTCACCGAAAATCCACTTTCGTCCCGGCTGGTAGAAAGTCTGAATGGGGCGCCCCTTGATCAAATTACGCAGATTGTCCTGCCTCTGATTGGAATAGGGGAGGATGTGCTCCTGCATGACATACAGAAGAGCACCAACAGCCAGGGACAAGCCGAGTACGGGAGCGAAGATTCGATACAGGCTGATTCCACAAGATTTGAGGGCAATGATCTGATTGGTTTTGTCGAGAATCCCGAAGGTGACCAAGGTAGCGATAAGAATCGAGATGGGCACAAGAAGGGTCAGGATGTGGGGCAGGAGATAGAGGAAGTAATTGAAAACAATGGTCCCCGGGATGTTATTGGTAAAGATGTCGTCGACCAGCTCCAGAAAGGTGAAGAGGTAGAAAAGGGAGGCGCAAACTCCCAGGGTCAGCAGCAGGAAAGACAGGAAATTGCGAAGAATATACAGGTCGATGACGCGAGCCATCCTCAGGCCGAGCTTGGGAAACGTCCATAGCTGTTGCAGGTGGGCGAACAGTCTGAGGACGATCCGAGCGATGCCCTTGACGGAGTTTCGGAGCCTTTCCATCAAGCGGACCCACAGCGTACGGTGGGCCAGGACGTTGAGAGTACCCGGAACGGAGGTGGAGGAGCGGAGACTCCAGAGAGCGCCACAAGCCAGCAGGATATCGGTCCCCCACACTCCCCAGAGGGGAGCCAGAACGCCTTCGCTGGCGATCTGCTTTCCGCTCGCAAAAAGCGTGTAGTAGCCGAAGGCAATTGTCATACTGAGCACAAACCCGTAGCTGCGGCCGCCCCGATGAGGCCTGATCCCAAGGGTGACGCCTAGTACGGCAAAGAGCAGGGCTGAAAATGGAAGCGCCAGCCGGCTCTGTAGTTCCACCGAGCTCTTTCTCTGCGTCTCGGGACTGCCCCTTTTGAGATCCGCGAGAAGTTCCCCCAGGCTTTTATCTCTCGTTCTCTTGGGTTGGGACCGGACTGCTTCCATTTTGGGAAAGCGTACCGCTACGTCCTGTACCTGGAACCGTGTGAGACTGCTTTCCTCGGACGACTCCTTGTTGAACGTATAAATGGTCCCCTTTTGAAAGTTGAGTTGAAGCTGTCTGGAGTCTGGAGCGACCAAAACCCTGCCTTCTTTCGACAGGATGATTCGGCGCTCGCCGCTGGGGGAAATGTCTGCCAGGAAAACACCCTTCCAGAAAGCTGTCGCCAGCTCGACGTCCTCTACGTAGAGAATTGTGCCGGGCAAGTCTTCGTTAAAGACGCGAGGTTTGATTTTTGAGCGGACTGGCTGCATACCTATTTCGTGGCGAATCTGCCGCAAATTCCAGTTGGCTGTGGGAAAGAGAAAAAGTGTCAGCAACAGCGTGACGAGGGTGACACTGGTCCCCAACTTTAATGCTGGCCTGAGCATTTCGTAAGGGCTGATGCCGCCGGCCTGCATGGCCACGATCTCACTGTCGCTAGAGAGACGGCTGAATCCGATGAGAGCTCCGATCAAGAACGAAAGAGGGAAAGTAAAGATCAAAATGCTGGGCAGAAGTGAGAGGATAACCTCCAGAATAATTAAGGCGGATGCATCCTTGCGGATCAACATTTCCGCCAGCCTGCCAAATTCCCGTGTAAACACGACGAAGGTCAGGATTAAGAAGGCGATCAGGGTAGGAGCTGCGATCTCCTTGTAGAGGATGCTGTCTATTTTCTTCACCGTCTCCATTCTGAGGTATCGCAGCAGGGCAATCAACAGCTACAATATCGGGTTGTGCGCTTTGTAGACCTCGGAATGATCGATTTCAGGAAGGCCCTGCAGAAACAGGAAGAGACGGTTTGTGGTATTGTTCGGCAGCACTGCCCGGAGACCGTTTACCTTGTCGAGCACCCCCATGTTTTCACGGTGGGACGCACGGGAAATTCCGAAAACCTTCTGGTGGAAAGAGATTGGGAAGGGCGTGTGATCGAATTGATCCGTATCAACCGGGGAGGGGATATCACCTATCACGGCCCAGGGCAGCTTGTCGGTTATCTACACCTGGACTTACGCAGGAGGGGCTGTGATGTCCACGGTTACCTTCGGGGATTGGAGGAATGCCTGATTCGCACCATTCGGCGTTTCGGGATCAGGGCCTTTCGAAGAGCCCATCTGACGGGTGTCTGGACGAAAAAGGGTAAACTGGCCTCTATTGGTGTCGGTGTCCGAAGATGGATCACGATGCACGGCTTCGCGCTGAATCTCGACCCGGAACTGCGCTATTTTCAGCTGATTCATCCCTGTGGAGTTGTGAACTGTCCCGTCACCTCTTTCCGGGCGATCACCGGGGACCCGATCAATGTGGGCGATGTAAAGGCGGTTTTTCGGAAAAACGTTCGGGACGTCTTTTCGATTTCGAATGACGAATGATCGGCTGACCAGCTGACCGCTAAATTCGCGAATTTAGCGGTTTGATTTCCGAATGACGAATTGCGAATGACGGATGACGAATGACAACCGCCACTTCCATTGACCATTGACTATTGACCATTGACCATTGACTATAGTGTGAAGAATGTCTGAGGGGCAGGAGAAGTCGACACCAAGGCATCCGCCGTGGCTGAAAGTCCGGGCACCGTTTGGCGAGCGCGTGCATGAGCTGAGGAGGCTGATGGGGAGGCTGCGACTGCATACCGTTTGCCAGGAGGCGCGGTGCCCCAACATGGGTGAGTGTTGGTCTCACGGAGTGGCCACCTTCATGATCCTGGGAGACGTATGTACGCGGGGGTGCCGCTACTGCGCGGTGAGCAAGGGAAAACCCTCTGCACTGGATGGAGAGGAACCGGGACGAGTTGCTGAAGCAGTACAGACCATGGGCCTCAGACATGTGGTCATCACGTCCGTCGACAGGGATGATCTGCCTGATGGCGGTGCATCCCTGTTTTGTTCGACGGTCGAGGAAATTCGCAGGCGCGCTCCCGGATGTGTCGTCGAGGTACTGATCCCCGACTTTCAGGGCTGTGATGAGGCCTTGAAGAGTGTCGTTGGAGCCGAACCGGAAATTGTGAACCACAACATCGAGACGGTGCCGCGGCTCTATAGTGTGGCGCGAGGAGGGGGTCAGTATCCGGTCTCACTGAGGGTTTTGCGGCGCGCCAAGGAACTGGCTCCCAAGATCACGACAAAAACCGGGCTGATGCTCGGGCTGGGCGAGAAACAGGAGGAGATCCGCCAGGTGATGCGGGATCTTTTAGAACGCGAGGTGGATATCTTGACGCTCGGGCAGTATCTGCGTCCCAGTTCATGGCACTTGCCCGTGGCTCGCTACTATCACCCGGATGAGTTCCGTTACTGGAAGCAGGTGGGAGAGGAAAGTGGCTTCAGCCATGTGGAGAGTGGCCCCCTGGTACGTTCCAGTTACCTCGCCGATCGACAGTTTGAGAGGAGCAAGACACGGCCCTCACTTGACAGAGGAAGAGGCCGTTCTTAAGATTTCAGCGATTGGAAAAAGCGATGCCGAGATACCTGCCGGTTCAACTGGATGCTGCCAATGAGCATGTCAAGGCTGTCTATGCAGAAGTGGAAAAGGATATCGGATTGGTCCCCAACTTCATCAAGACACTGGCACACAGTAATAACTTTCTGAAGGCCGTGGCCGATGCGCACCGTCGGTTGATGGGCCAGACCAACCTCAGTGAGAAAACGCGCCAACTGGCCATTCTCAAAACGGCGAAACTGGACAAGTGCTCTTACACCATCACCCGGCATGGCGCTCTGGCTAGCAAATCTGGATGGAATGACGAGCAGATTCAGGCGATGGACAACTATCTGGAAAGCGATCTTTTCTCTTACAACGAAAAGGAAGTCCTACAGCTGGCAGAGTTCGTCACTCGGCAGCCGGATGAGATTACACAGGAGTACTGGACTCAGTTTGATAACCACTTCACCTCCGATGAGGCAGTGGAGCTGATCACCCTGATTACCTTTTCCCACATGATCAACTGTTTTGTGCTCGCCCTTCAGGTTGAAGCGGATCCGCTTCAGGAACCCTAGTACTCCCTTTCATAAATACGATGACGTATGTTGGGAGCGAGACGGAGACCAGATGGAGGCGCGACGACGAGTCGATGCCAAGACATCGGCGAGGAGGAGCAACAAAGAGATGGTCCCGTCCCGCCCCATCCGCATACGTCATCGTATTTATGAAAGGGAGTACTAGCAGCCCGTGGTGAAAGTCGCGTGGAGTCGCGCGCCAGGGATCTACGGTTGCTGGCAAGGCACGAGGAGGAGTCGATGCCTGGACATCGGCGATGACGAGTAACGCGGTCCAGCGGCAGCAAACCTCTGGCGCCCTTCGGGTTGCGGCGGCGTGGGCCCGTCTGCGGTGTAGCGCCTCCTCGACGATGTCCCGGCATCGCCTCGATCGGCGCGCCTTGCATCCGGGCCCACGGCGCTCGCAACCCGACCCGCGGGACTTTCACCACGGGCTGCTAGCTCTTCCTACAAGAGCGACGCGAGTCTCAAACCGCTACCTGGACGTCCTCGCCTTCGACTCGAACCTCGAGTTTCTCAACCTTGGCGGTGGGATTCAACGTACACTGACCGGTGGAGACATCATAAGTCCAGCCATGCCATGGACAGGTCACCGTTTTCCCTTCCAGCTCGCCTTCACCCAGGGGACCCCCCCGGTGCACACAGGTATTATCCAGGGCGTGAAACTCACCGCCGACCCGGAACAGCGCCACCTGCCTGCCACGGACGTCGACGACGCGAGCCTCTCCATCGGAGATCTCTCCCGCCTTTCCCACGGTCACATATTCAGGCATCCGTTTTACCCTCCGTTTCGTTTTCGAAACTGTAGTGATTTCGAATCCGAATGTCAAAGACTCTCTGCGGCCAGCTCAGACCTGAAAGATCTTCCTGCTTTTGTGTCGTTCGAGCCTCATTCACTGCAAAGAGACGAAGGCATCAGGTCGCCATGAAGAGCAAGAATCGGGTGAATTCGGAGAAATTCGAGGCGATCTTCCTTGACCTTTTCAATACCCTTCTGCATTTCGACTATCACCAGTTACCGGAGGCAGAATTTCGCGGTGAGAAGGTTCGCACCACCAGCGTTGAGGTCTATCGCAGGCTCAAGGAGAAGTGGACAGTTGGGTTTTCCTACTCTGTGTTCCTGGAAGAATTTCTGGAAAGTCAGCGGGTTGTGAGCGAGACGAAGCAGCAGGAAGGCCGTGAGATTACATCCCTTTGTCGGTTCCAGATCCTGGCGAAGCGGTTGGGGTTAGAGGAGGGTGGAGTTGCTGAGTTTATGGTTCGGGTCCACATGGGTGAGATGTTTCGGATCATGTACTTTCCTGAAGAGAAGCGTGCTGTTTTTGAAAAATTATCGGGTTATCCTCTCATTCTTGTCTCCAACTTCGATCATGCGGTAACCGCTCGCCGGGCGTTGCAAACATTTGGAATGGAGAACCGCTTCCAGGCGATTTTTATTTCTGAAGAGGTTGGCTGGCGGAAGCCCAGCAAGAGATTTTTTGATACTGTCCTTGAGAAAACCGGTCGAGTCGCAGAGCGCTGTCTCTACGTCGGGGACGATCCCCATACGGATGTCTATGGCGCGACCCGAGCCGGATTTCAGGTTGCCTGGCTGGTTGAAAGCGAAGACTACCCCAGCTTCCCGGTAGCGCCCCGGTGGACTCTTCGCCGTTTTTCAGAGGTTCTCTCTCTGCTGGGAGAGGAATAACCAGATCTACCGCTGGCTATTCTGAAGGGGCATAGTAGCCCTTTCGATGCCGGATCTTGAGACGTTTGCCCTTCAGGATCCTTACCCGAATACGGCGAAACTGGCCATCTCTGGACTTGTTAATGGGGACGTAGGTAAGACTATACTGACTCCGAAGTTCCATGTTAATCTCCTCAAAGGCTAAGCTCAACTGTCCGATGGAATAAGGGAACAGAGCCCTTCCACCCGTTTCTTCGGCAAGTCTTTTCAGCGTCTTTTCCCCTTCTGAAGAGACATCAGCGACAAAGCGCGTCGTTCCTACCGTGTAGATGATCGCCCCAGCCTTGTGAGCTATCTGCAGGGATTCTTCCAGGCCATGCTTGCTGCTGCGATCGAGGCCATCGGAAACCACGACAATCACTTTTCGTTCTGAGCCATCAATCAGTTTGTCCCGACAGACTGCGTAGATGGCATCCAGTAGGGCCGTACCTCCCCCGGATCTCAAGTTTCTGATTTCTCTTGCGATCGAGCTAGGCCGATTCGTGAAGTCGTGAAGCAGCGAGACTCCTGCGTCAAACTCCACCAGAAGAGCCTGATCTTGCGGTTCCATGACTGCGTAGAGAAACTGGGTAGCCGCTTTTTTCTCGAAGTCGAGCTGTGTCCGGATACTGGAACTCGTATCCATCAGCAGGGCAAGAGATAAGGGAAGATCAGTCTGGTGGCTGAAGTTGCTAATCGGCTGCTGAACTCCATCCTCATTGACACGAAAGCGGTCGCGGCGTAAATCGGTAACGAAACGGCCCTTTCGGTCGGTGACTGTGACCAGGACGTTGACCACCTCTACCTCAACTCGAATCCGAGGCTGCTGAAAGGAACTGCAAATGAGTAAACTCAGCGCAGTACAAAGGACCGTGGGAGCTCTCCGCATCTTCTGTTAACCCTACAATATTTACTTTTAGTAAACAATTCTAGAGAATAGGCTCTCATGCCCAGGAGGGAAGAGAAGATTCAGAAGCTCAACCGAATTCTTTGCGAGATCATTGACATCTGGTACGAGCGGATCAAGCCAAACTACGTCACGGAAAAGGATAGTGAACTGCTGGGCGTGACTCCGGAGCTGAAGCGCTTCCACCAACCGAAAAACCACCGCATCAAATTCTCCCGCAAAGGCGATTTGGATGTCACCTATGGACTGAGAATTCGGGAGAAGAATGGCCGACTCGTGGTTGAGGCAAGTGTGAACAATAAATCAGAAGGCTTCGACTACGAAGCATTCGTACAAAGGCTGGAGTCCTACTATTGGAAAAGCCGGCTTGAAAAACCGTGGACCAGTCCCGACGTCGACCACTTTGCCTACGGTGACCTTCTTCAATTTGAGCCCCGTATGGGACACTCGGTTTCGCTTGATGTTCGTCAGGACAGGGCCGACATTATTCGACTTTCCTTCGCTCTCAATTCTGAATACGAAGATCTTTTGATGCAGCAGGAAGATCTATTGCAGGATCTGGTAGAGAATTATTGCCTCGCGCCGCTGAGGCGAATCTATGCGGAGTCTTATCGGAAGCCTGAATGAAAACTGACAACTGACCCATGACGAATGACCATGACTATCAGTGAGGAAGAACAGAAACGAAGAATTGAGGAGTTCCTGAACAAGGAATTTGGGTGGAAGCTTACTGCAGGTGAATGTAATTTCTTGATCTCCCTACTCGTGTATTTGGTTCAGGAGAATTCTTCCTTTGTCTTGAACGACAAAGGCGCAAAGGAGCGGCTCAATTACCAGAGCCTTCGCTCCATTGTGCTGCTGAACGAAAAGCTGAATGCCCAGCTGCAGAAGTACGCCTCCGAAGCGGCGGTAAGCCTCAAAGCAATGAGACCCGCTTCGGAACGGGTTCAGTAGGGAAATGTTGACCACTGACTATTGACGAATGACCGGTGACCAATGACCGGTAACCAGTGACCGGTGACCAATGACCATCCGTGGTCACAACTGCAGGGTGCCGCTTTCATTAAAAAACATCGGCCGGTGCGGCCCCAGCCACTCAACCCCGTCAATGTGTGATTCCTGCAGCGCCTCCGATACGTGCAGATGCTCTAATTCCAAGGTGTTCTGGATCCACACTACCCGTGCCGTCTCAGGTTGAACCCGGCAAGCGGTACGCAAAGCCAGCGTCACGGCGTCCTGGTCTGTTTCCGCCCTGATGGGTAGCCGCGCCCAGGCTACCTCCCCGGCTGTGTCCGCGTTGGCATAAGTCTTCGGGTGGTCGATCGACTCATAGAGGCGGCGAGTAATGACGTCCGCTGCCCCAACGCCAAGGGCATTCCCGTGAGTCTCGGGAGTTAGGCTGAGCGCGACGATACGCTTCACTTGAGGAGTGTGCGCCTGAAGGTTGAGTGGAGGAGAGAAGAAGCGCCCAGTGATATTGGGATCCATACCACAGCCGGAAATGTTCTTGCCTATCTGACTCACGATCAGAACGTCGATTTCAGGGAAGGGAATTTGGGGAAGCATTCGTTTCGCTTCCCGAAGCAACTCCTTTTCGCGGTCGAAGATCGCTTCGTTAGGGATGACCTCAACGATGGCAGGCTGGTGACGCCCATCTTCGACGATCGCCACTCCGAACAGTACGGGCAGTTTCTGCAGAATGATTTGGCCCACCTCGGGTATCAGCCGGTCAAACTGGTCAACTCCCTGGTGGTGAAAAACCTTGGCTCCATGCTGTTTTCCCAGGCCAATGGCCAACATTTTCAGGAGGCCACTCTCATGCTCGCCGCGAAAATCAGTGTGGGATTTTACGCGGTTCACAACCACGATGCCGTCGGCTCTGGCTGAGATGGCGTCGAAATAAATGGTCACCTCACCCGGGGTCTGACCCAGCTCGAGGACCTCCATGCTCGCTCGAATGGGCACCCCCATACTCTCTTCTGTGATCCCATAGGAGGCTAGAACCTCAGTTTGTCCCTCTGCAGTCGCGCCTCCGTGACTCCCCATGGCCGGTACCAGAAAGGGTTCTGCCCCTAGCTGCTTGAGGTTCGCCAAAACCGATGCCACGATTTGGTCCAGACGGGTGATCCCACGACTGCCCACACCTACCGCGATCTTCATGCCGGGACGTATCCTGTCGCGCACCCGGGGGTCGTCGAGCGAGAGGGAAGACTTGCTTTGAAACCCCTGCCCGGTGACCAGGCGCTGCTGGGCCGCTACCATGCGAGGAAAAGAGATGGACCGGGAAGGACTTTTCCAGAATGCAGTGCTATCCATTTCGTCTAGCAGCCCGTGGTAAAAGTCCCGCGGGTCTCGTTGTGAGCGCCGTGGGCCCGGGTGCAAGGGGCGCCGATCGAGGCGATGCCGGGACATCGTCGAGGAGGCGCTACACCGCAGACGGGCCCACGCCGCCGCAACCCGAAGGGCGCCAGAGGTTTGCGGCCGCTGGACGGCGTTACTCGTCATCGCCGATGTCCAGGCATCGACTCCTCCTCGAGCCTTGCCAGCGACCGCAGATCCCTGGCGCGCGACTCCACGCGACTTTCACCACGGGCTGCTAGTACTCCCTTTCATAAATACGATGACGTATGTTGGGAGCGAGACGGAGACCAGATGGAGGCGCGACGACGAGTCGATGCCAAGACATCGGCGAGGAGGAGCAACAAAGAGATGGGCCCGTCCCGCCCCAACCCTTTGGGCGGATGGGGGTTGCGGGCGATCTCTTTGTCGTTCGTCGTCGACGATGCAGTGGCATCGCCTCCTCCTCTCTTCGCGACCTCACCTCGCAAGCCCCATCCGCATACGTCATCGTATTTATGGAAGGGAGTACTAGCCCCCTGTTCTTCAGGATTATACAGCAATCGCGCCGGGACACGGTGCCAGCATGCAGGAAGTCCTTTGCGGTAGATGATAAGGGTTGTCCTCTTGACGGGGAGTGGAGGAGAAATTAGGATTGGGCCACTATGGGGGATGGTAAAGAGCTGCAGGAATGGATGAAGAAAGAGTGTCAGAATCAGGGAAGGGAAAACGCCGTTTTTCCTTCCGGGGAGTGGAAAAAGGGAATCTGGCGCGTCGCTGATTTTCCCGTCGCACAGGGCAGCCACTTTGTGGTGGACCTCAACCTGCAAGACCAGGAAGTAACGGTTGGGTTTCGGACTTCCAATCGTTATCTCAATGAGTCAATCGAGCAGCGGATCATGGATCTGGCGGGAGGCTCGATGGAGGAGTTTCTGGAAGACGGCCTGGACGAGGTGGGCCTGGAGGGCGACTACAGCGTGGACCACTACCGGGATGAAGGAGAATTCGGCTTTTCAACAACCGTCTCTGCTTCAAACCGTGAGCAGATCTCTGGTCTGCTGGGGGCCTACTTCAGTGTGTTCGAGCCCCTGATTGAATAGCGGAGCAGAGGCCCTTACCACAATATAATTAGATTGAAATCATGATTTAATTCTATTTTGCTTATGGTTGGTTTGTCGGTTACTATAGGCTGCCAGTAATGTGAGGTGATAAAATTGGCAGCTTTCCTTCCCCCTCCCCGGCAAGGCCTTTACGATCCGCGGCTGGAACACGACGCCTGTGGTGTTGGTTTTCTGGTTGATGTGAAGGGTCGCAAGTCCCACGATCTGGTCCAAAAGGGGCTCCAGGTGGTGTTGAACCTGGGGCATCGAGGCGCATGCGGCTGCGAGGAGAACACCGGGGACGGAGCGGGTGTTCTCTTTCAGACTCCTCACCAGTTTTTCCTCCAGGAGTGCGATCGCCTTGGGATCAGATTGCCCGGTTATGGCGAATACGGCGTGGGGATGATCTTTCTGCCCACTGCCACCGAGCAGCGCCGGATGTGTGAAGGACTCTTTGAGCAGATCATCCGGGAAGAAGGGCAATCGGTGCTAGGGTGGCGAACCGTACCGACGGACGACTCACCGGTTGGTCTTACCGCCAAGTCCGCAGAACCCTTCATTCGGCAGATTTTCATCGGGCGTCAAGGCATCAGCGACGAGTTGAGCTTCGAGCGCCGACTTTATGTGATTCGCAAGAGAGTCGAGAATGCGGTCAGGAACTCCAGGCTGGCAGAAGCGGACATGTTCTATGTGCCGAGCTTGTCCTTCAAAACGGTCGTGTACAAGGGGATGCTCAAGGCGGATCAGCTGAGCACCTTCTATCCGGACCTTCTCGACCCGGCGCTGGAGACGGCATTGATCATGGTCCATTCGCGCTTTAGCACCAACACTTTTCCCAGTTGGGGGCGAGCGCATCCCTATCGCTACTTGTGCCACAACGGGGAGATCAACACCTTGCGGGGGAACATCAACTGGATGCATGCCAGGGAGCAGATGTTTCAATCCGATCTGTTTGGCCAGGACATCAAGAAGATTCTACCGGTGATCGATCCCGAGGGCAGCGACTCTGCGAATTTCGACAATGCGCTGGAGATGTTGGTCCTTACCGGTCGTTCACTTCCCCATGCGGCGATGATGATGATTCCCGAGCCCTGGAGTAAGCATCGCACTATGAGCGAGGAAAAGAAGGCCTTCTACGAGTACCATGCCTGTCTCATGGAACCCTGGGATGGACCAGCTTCGATTCCGTTTACCGATGGGCTCAGGATCGGGGCGGTGCTCGACCGAAACGGGCTGCGGCCCTCACGATACTCTGTCACGAAAGACGGATTGGTGATCATGGCCTCCGAGGTAGGCGTACTCGATGTCCCCGCCGATCAGGTGCTCTCCAAGGGAAGACTTCAGCCCGGACGGATGTTTCTCGTAGATCTGGAGCAGGGTCGAATCATCGGCGACGAGGAGCTCAAGGAGCAGATTGCCACCGAGAGGCCTTACGGGAACTGGCTCCGCAGCCACCTCGTCGCACTGCAGGATTTGCCCGAACCAGAAGGACTGCCTGAGCCTGAGCCTCAGCCCTTGCTGGTATGCCAACAGGCCTTTGGATACACGACCGAGGACCTGAAATTGATTGTGAGTCCTATGGCCGCCCACGCGAACGAGGCAGTGGGTTCCATGGGCAACGACACGCCGCTGGCGGTTCTTTCCGAGCGGCCCCAGCCTCTGTACAACTACTTCAAGCAGCTTTTTGCCCAGGTGACCAACCCTCCAGTGGATGCGATCCGCGAGGAGCTGATCATTTCGGTGGAAACGACGCTTGGATCGGAGAAGAATCTGCTGAGCCCGCTGCCCGAATCGGCTCACCAGATCAAGCTCGAGACGCCTATCCTGAAGAACCAGGAACTCGAGAAGCTGCGCCAGCTAGAGGGTAGCGACCCGGTGGGAAAAGGGTCTGGGAAAAGCTTCAGAGCCATCACCTTGCCCATACTCTTTTCGGTGAGTGGGGGAGGAGAGGGGCTCGAGCAGGCCATGGAGGAACTGTGTCAGAAGGCGAGCGAAGCGATCGCCTCAGGCTGTGAGATCATTATCTTGTCGGATCGAGGCCTCAATCGAGTGAGAGCACCCATTCCCGCTCTGCTTGCCGTTGCCGGTCTGCATCATCACCTGATCCGGGAAGGAACCCGGACTCGGGTGGGGCTGGTGCTGGAGAGCGGTGAGCCGCGCGAGGTTCATCAGTTTGCGCTCCTGATTGGATATGGCGCCGGGGCGATCAATCCCTACCTGGCTTTCGAGACCCTCGGCGAGTCAACTGAGCAAGGATTGATCCCGAAGCTCGACCGAGACGGTGCCGTCGAAAAATATATCAAGGCCGTGACCAAAGGGGTGGTGAAGGTCATGTCCAAGATGGGTATTTCGACGGTTCAGAGCTACCGGGGCGCACAGATCTTTGAGGCCATTGGTCTCAGCCGGGAGATCATCGACAAGTACTTTACCTGGACGGCCTCCCGGGTGGAAGGCGCCGGTCTCGGCGTGATTGCCAGAGAAGCCGCCCTGAGACATGAGCATGCATTTCCCAAGCGTGCCTCGAACGGTCATCAGCTGGACTCCGGTGGCCAGTACCAGTGGCGTCAGGGCGGCGAGCAGCACCTGTTCAACCCGCAAACCGTTCACTTGCTGCAGCGAGCCTGTCGCAGCAACGACTATCAGATCTTCAGGAAATACAGTGGATTGATCAATGATCTCTCCAGGAAACTTTGTACCATGCGTGGGCTCTTCGAGTTGAAGTGGGCTGAGACTCCGATCCCTCTTGAGGAAGTTGAGCCCGTCGAATCAATCGTCAGGCGGTTCAAGAGCGGTGCCATGTCCTACGGGTCCATCAGCCAGGAGACGCACGAGGCACTTGCGGTTGCCATGAATCGAATCGATGGCAAGAGCAACACCGGTGAGGGAGGAGAGGATCCGGCGCGTTATGTGCTCGGAAGCAATGGGGATTCCCGCAACAGCGCCATTAAGCAGGTGGCCTCCGGTCGATTCGGCGTCACCAGCGAGTACCTGGTGAATGCTTCTGAGCTGCAGATCAAGATGGCCCAGGGGGCCAAGCCGGGCGAAGGAGGCCAGCTCCCAGGACTGAAGGTCTATCCATGGATCGCCCGGGTCCGTTTTGCCACGCCCGGTGTGGGACTGATTTCGCCCCCGCCCCACCACGACATCTATTCGATTGAAGATCTGGCCCAGCTGATTTATGACTTGAAGAACTCCAATCATGAAGCGCGAATCAGCGTGAAGCTGGTGGCGGCGGTGGGTGTTGGGACGGTGGCTGCCGGGGTCTCCAAGGCCCGCGCCGACGTGGTGCTCATTAGCGGACATGACGGAGGTACAGGAGCTTCTCCACTAACCAGCATCAAGCATGCGGGCGTTCCCTGGGAGCTGGGTTTGGCGGAGACCCAACAGGTTCTTCTTCTCAATGATCTGCGCAGTCGCATCTTTGTGGAGGTGGATGGTCAGCTGAAGACAGGACGGGATGTGGTCATCGCAACCCTGCTGGGTGCTGAGGAGTTTGGCTTTGCTACGGCTCCGCTGGTTGCGTTGGGCTGTATCATGATGCGAGTTTGCCACTTGAACACCTGTCCGGTGGGGGTCGCTACGCAGGATCCGAAACTGCGCCAAAAGTTCACCGGCGACCCCGCCCACGTGGTCCATTTTATGCTCTTCGTGGCCCAGGAAGTTCGCGAACTGATGGCTCGATTAGGTTTTCGCACCTTGAACGAAATGGTGGGACGCAGTGATCGGCTGGAAATGCAATCGGTCATCGATCACTGGAAGGCTCAAGGCTTGGATTATTCCCAGATCCTGCATCGACCCGAGGTTCCTTCCCGAGTGGGCCATTACCGCCAGATGGACCAGAATCACGGGCTGGAGAAGACTGTGGATCGGGTAACGCTGCTTGAGTTGTGCAAACCGGCCCTGGAGCGTGGAACGCGGGTTTCGGCCACACTGCCGATCCGGAACAATCAGCGCGCAGTGGCGACCATTCTGGGCAGTGAGGTGACGCGGCGTTACGGCAGTCAGGGACTCCCCGATGACACCATCCGGCTTCACTTCAAGGGGTCGGCGGGGCAAAGCTTCGGGGCCTTCTTGCCGCGTGGGATCATGCTGAATCTGGAAGGAGACTCAAACGATTATATCGGAAAAGGGCTTTCGGGCGGAAAGATCATAGTGTATCCACCGCAAGGCTCCCCGTTTGTACCCGAGGAGAACGTCATCATCGGAAACGTGGCTTTCTATGGAGCCACCTCGGGTGAGGCTTATATCTACGGTTTGGCAGGAGAGCGCTTCTGCGTACGCAACAGTGGACTCAACGCGGTGGTCGAAGCGGTGGGAGACCACGGCTGCGAGTACATGACGGGAGGTCGGGTCGTTGTGCTGGGCGGAACCGGACGCAATTTTGCCGCCGGCATGTCCGGAGGAATTGCCTATGTTCTGGATGAGGCTGGGGATTTCGAGACACGCTGCAACACTTCCATGGTAGGGCTTTACCGTCTCGAGGATCAGGAAGAGGTGGCCCTGATCCATGAGATGATTCGCAGGCATGTGGAGTATACGAAAAGTAAACGCGCCAGGACCGTGCTCGCCTTCTGGGAAGAGATGCTGCCCAGGCTTTGGAAGGTTTATCCCAACGACTACAGGCGGGTGATTGAAGTCCAGGCGCGAGTCAAAGAAACGGGCTTGTCGGACGAGGAAGCGGTCATGGTCGCTTTCGAACAAAATATTGCCGATGCAGCTCGGGTGGGAGGAAACTAGAAGAAAGCACCAAATCCTAAGCACCAAACGAATCCCAAGTCATGACCGGCTTGGTATTGTTTTGGAATTTGGAGTTTGGGATTTACTTGGAATTTGGAGCTTAGAATTTAGAATTTACCTATGGGTAAACCTACTGGTTTCATGGAGTATCAACGCGAGCGGCCCCCGGATCGGCCCCCTGCCCGGCGCATCCGCGACTGGCGCGAGTTCCATGGGCACTCAAACGGTCAGATGGCACATAGGCAGGGAGCCCGCTGCATGGATTGTGCGGTTCCTTTCTGCCACGCGGGTAGCGTCATCGACGGGCTCACCTCGGGATGTCCGATCTACAACCTAATCCCGGAATGGAACGACCTGGTTTACCGGGACCGGTGGCGCGAGGCTCTGGATCGTCTCCACAGGACGAACAATTTCCCAGAGTTCACGGGAAGAGTGTGCCCCGCGCCCTGTGAAGCCGCCTGTGTCCTGGGGATCAATGAACCTTCGGTCACCATCAAGAAGATCGAGTGCTCCATTATCGATCGAGGATTTGAGGAAGGATGGGTGGTGCCTGAGCCTCCCGCCAGGCGTACCGGAAAAAAGGTGGCCGTGGTGGGTTCAGGTCCTGCCGGACTGGCTTGTGCGGCACAGCTCAATCGGGCCGGGCATTGGGTCACCGTGTTCGAGCGGGACGACCGTATCGGCGGTTTGCTCATGTACGGCATCCCGAACATGAAGTTGGACAAGACCATTGTCGAGCGGCGTGTCGAGATCCTGGTCCATGAGGGGATCCAGTTCCGTACCCATACCGCAGTAGGTCAAAGCTACCCCGCCCAGAAGCTCCGCCGGGAGTTTGACGCTGCGGTGCTTTGCTGCGGAGCCACCCATGAGCGCGACCTTCCCGTTGAGGGACGGCAACTTCAGGGAATCCACTTCGCTATGGAGTTTCTTTACCTCAATACCAAGAGTCTGCTGGATAGCCAGCACCGGGATGGTGACTACATCTCGGCCAAGGATAAGGATGTAATCGTGATCGGCGGGGGTGATACGGGGACCGATTGTGTGGGTACCGCGATGCGGCACAACTGCAGGAGCCTGACGCAGTTTGAGATCCTGCCCAGGCCTCCCGACCAGCGTGCTCCAGACAATCCGTGGCCTCAGTGGCCCAAGGTCTACTTCATGGATTACGGCCAGCAGGAAGCCGCCGCGGTATTCGGTAGGGATCCCCGCGAGTACTCCATTAAGACGGACAAGTTTGTGGGGGACTCTTCGGGGCAAGTAAAGGAGCTGCACACGGTTCGTGTGGAATGGGTCAAGGGGAACAACGGTCGGTTGACCCCCCAGGACATTCCGAACACCGAGAAGGTGTATCCTGCCCAGCTGGTCTTGCTGGCGATGGGTTTCCTGGGGCCGGAGCCGGAACTACTGGACCAGCTCGGCGTGGAAAAGGATGAACGCTCCAACGCCAGGGCGGACTATGAAAAATTCTCCACCAGCGTGGAGGGAGTTTTTGCTGCTGGCGACATGCGCCGGGGCCAAAGTTTGATCGTTTGGGCGATTAATGAGGGCCGTGGCGCTGCACGAGAGTGTGACCGCTACCTGATGGGACAGACCGATCTTCCGTAGGAGTCATCAAGTGCGGTTTCAGCCTCGGCGCGATTCGACATTGCCGACGTGGCAGTATAGAAGCGCCCAAACCTGGAGGTTGCGACCTGGAACTTGAGACGGCTACTCGTCGACCAGCAGCTCTTTGGCCCGTTCGGAGGCCTTGACGACAGCCTTGATCAGCGTGACGCGCAGTTTCCCCTCTTCCAGTTCCAGGATCCCGTCAATGGTGCATCCGGCCGGTGTGGTGACGGTATCCTTGAGCAGGGCGGGATGGTCTCCGGTCTCGAGAACCACTCTGGAAGCTCCTTCGGCTGTATGGGCCGCAAGCAGTGTAGCCACATCTCGCGGTAGACCCACCTTTACGCCCGCCTCGGCCAGCGACTCCAGGATAATGTAGATGAAGGCAGGACCACTGGCGGAGAGGCCGGTTACAGCATCCATCTGTTTCTCGTCTACGATTACCGTGCTGCCCACGGTCTCGAAGAAACGGCGCGCAGTATTCAGGTGTGATGCTGTGGTGAATCGTCCCCTGCAAAGGCCCGTGATGCCACTTCCCACCATGCAGGGAGTGTTGGGCATGGCACGAATAACGGGGACCCGTGCAGGAAGAAACCGTTCAATGTAATGGGTGGGAACGGAGGCTGCAATCGAAACGACCAGCTTCTTGGAATTGACAACAGGACAAATTTCTTCAACCACCGCGCGCACTGTCTGAGGCTTGACGCAGAGCAGAATGATGTCAGCCAGCCGGGCCGCCTCGCCGTTGTCCGTCGTCACTCGAACCTTGTGCTGCTGGCTGAGTGCCCGTGCTCTTTCCCGATGATGAACGGTGGCCACGGTGTTTCTCGGGGAAAGGAGACCCTGTTTGAAGAAGGCGCGAACGAGAATTCCCCCCATCTTGCCCATCCCCAGTATGGCGACTCGCTGCTTAAGACGTGAAAGAGTTTTCCGCCTGACTGTCATGGCTTCGCTTCCATCGCAATCATTACTTGTTTGCAAACGTCGGTCAATCAAGAAGCTTCAGAATTCTACAACGATTTGCGTTTGAACTGTACCTACTGTTTCGCCGGCCCTGTAAGCCGGAACTACCTCCCGGCGGGCAGCAGAAGCATTGGAACTTTAAGCTCGGATCGGAATTCTCCGCGGATTCCGCTACTATGAGCCGCTACGAGCTTTAAGCTTCAATGCAGCGGAATCCGCGGAGAATTCCGCAGAATGACGGCGGCGAGTTGTGGAGTGAAGAGGTCTCTGCAGATCGTCAAGGACCTCAGAGAGTTCGACGACTTTCCCTACCACGAGTAGAGCGGGGGACTGGATACCCGCCCGAGAGGACGCGGAGACAATGGTGCGAAGCGTGGCCACGACGTTTCGTTGATGCTCCAGGGTTCCGGCCTCAATCAATGCCGCCGGCGTTTCCAGAGAGCAGCCGTGCAGCACGAGTTGAGAGACGATGTAGCGAAGGTTTTGAAGCGGCATCAGAACGACCAGCGTGTCTGCGCCTTGCGCCAAATGGTCCCAACGGACCGGGCACTCAGGGGCAGAAATCTGATGGCCCGTGACGATACTGACCGAAGAGGCCAGACTGCGATGGGTCAGGGGGATCCCAGCCGAAGCCGGGACGGCCAGGGCTGAACTGACGCCCGGAACGATTTCAAAAGGAATGTTTCTTTCCGCCAGATACAGGGCCTCTTCGCCTCCGCGGCCCAGCAGAAACGGGTCGCCGCCTTTGAGTCTGACGACCCTTTTTCCCTGTGCGACGCGGTGAGCAAGAAGTTGGTTGATTTTCCCTTGGGGGATGCCGTAGTGACCGCCTTTTTTGCCCACCGGGATGCGCTCCGCCCCAGTCGGGGCAAGGTCAAGGAGACGCACATCCACCAGCCGATCATACACAACCACATCGGCAGCTTGCAGGCAGCGAGCGCCCTTAAGGGTCAGGAGCTCGGGATCGCCGGGGCCCGCACCCACCAGGGAGACTTGGCTTGCTTTAGAAACCAGGATCTGCATTCTGCCCTTCCAGGATCGCCTTCTGGACTCTTGCCCGAGCTACCTCACGGCCTCCGTCGCGGATCGTCTCCAGAAGATCCAACTGAACCAGCTGCTGGTAGAGGTTCTTGCGCTCTTCCAGGGAGTCAAACCGGCCTCGCACCTGCGGCCGGATCTCACCCAGTATGTCCACCAGGGTGGCGTATTCGGAACCGAATTGCTCCTCTAGCTGCTGGCGAATCCTGCTGGCCAGCGCCGGACTTTTCCCTGAGGTGGAGACAGCGATGAGCAGATCACCCCGTTCCACGATAGCGGGAGCGATGAAACTGCAATGATCTGCCTGGTCGACGACATTGAGCAGAATTCGATTCTCATCGGCGAACTGCTTGATCTGCTGTGCCTGATCGCGATCTTCCTCTGCTGCAACAATTAAAAATGCCTGCCTGGCCTCATGGGGATTGAAACGGCGGCTACGGTCGACCACGGCTCCCGCCCTTTTCAAAGCAGCAGCCTTCTGGTCCGCCAGCTCGCCCTCCCCGATGACCAGACAGCGGCGGCCCGATAAGTCCAGGAAAACGGGATAATAACGCATGGGCACCTAGTATATCTGAGATCCCCGATCAGTTTAGTAGAAATCTGAGAGACTGGTAGAATGGTTCCGGGCTCCGAGTTCCGAGTTTCTTTGTGGTAAGGTAAACGCGGAACCCAGAAGCTTTATGGTCAATAGTCGATGGTCAATAGTCAACGGTCAGTTTGTCAGTTGTGTCCGTCATTGGTCAGCCGGTCAGCTGGTTAGAGCCGAACCTCATTAGCCATTCCTCGTGAAACGTCACCCAAGCCTGATTCCCCTTTCACAGGACCATCATCTGGGGTTGGTCCTTGTACAGAGGATCAAGTTGGGAAGATCGAAGTCGCCACGATCCGGTTGGCCCCAAGACCGGCGTTTGCAGCGCGATCGGACAGTGGAGTTTTTCGACACGGAGCTGATTCATCATTTTCGAGCAGAGGAGCAGTTCCTGTTTCCGTTAGCAGAACCCTATCTTTTGCCTGATAACGAAATGGTAGGCCTTCTTCGCGAGCAGCACTTCCGGCTGGGGGGCTTGGTTGGCCAATTGCGGGACATTCCGGGGTCGGAAGTGGAAGGCTTATTGCTGCGATTCGCCGATCTCCTGGAGGGTCATATTCGCAAGGAAGAACGTCTTTTCTTTGAGGAGGTCCAGAAAAAGGTTCCCGAGGAGGAACTCCTCCGATGCGGTCAGCAAATTGCAGAGTACTTTCAGAGGGTGGGAAAAGCCGGCTCAGATCGCTGTCTGCTCTGAGGTTCGGCGTCCGGGCTATCGCCGCCGGGACGGCAGCGATACGCTCCTCGGTGGCGACTTTTTGGAAACGCCGTCAGGACGGATGATTTCTTCACTTCGCTCAGGTGAAGGCGACGCCCATGGAGTAGACAGTTTATGCATGATCCGGGCTAGGTGACCCGGGGAAGGGGAAACTCGGTACCTGAGTTTGTACTTGCAACTTTTCGTAGGGTTCGCTCATCATACTTGCTAGGATGAGGGTTCGGAATTGGGTTTTGTGGGTGACGGTATGCTTGGCTTTTGTTTTTGCTCATGGTCAAGAGGCGTCCCGGCCTGAAAAACCGACTGATCTGAGGGTATCGAGCCGCTTTGATGGAGGAACGGCGGTGGCAATCCTCCGCTGGCAGGATCGGTCAGAGAGTGAACTGGGTTTTGAGATCGTCCGTTCTAACAGCGGTGGAGAGTTTCGTGTGGTCGGAATGTCAGGCGCCAATACCATCCGCTACGAAGATAAGGTTGGAAAATACATTACGGGCGCCTTCACGTACAAGGTTCGAGCCTTCAACGAGGTAGGCAGGAGCGAAGATTCCAACTCCGCTTCGGTGTGGTTTTAATCCAGTTGCTACGCCTCTGGGAGAATGAGCCTCTTCCATCACGGTCACCCCTTTTGCGTGTAGAATCATTTCTGTAAACGTTGCCCAGATCGATCTCTTTCAATCTGGAACCCACCTTTCGCTGTAATCTGGAGTGCGAGATGTGCCCGCGCTTCTCAAGCGAGGATCCCCATCTGGATATGTCTATGGAAACCTATGGGCGTATTCACGAGGCGATGTCGTACGCGCACACCGTCGATTTTACCGGGTGGGGGGAGCCGATGTTGCACCGTCATATCTATGAGATGATTCGATTGGCTAAGGAGCGCGGCTGCGCGACCACCATGACCTCCAATGGAACGCTTTTCACCGAGAAGAATATTCGAGCTCTCATCGAGGCCGGCATGGATCGCCTGACCGTCTCGGTGGATGGGCTCACACCCCAGACCTTCGATAGGATCCGTGCCGGTGCGAGCTTTGAGAGAGTGACCCAAAACCTGAAGAACGTCTCACGCCTGGTGGAGGAAGCGCACAGTTCGCTGCTGCTGGGGATCGCCTTTACCATCCAGGAGGACAATGAGGGTGATCTGGGGCAGACTGTTCCTTTCATGAAAACCGTTGGGGCTCGGGTCCTTCATCTCAAGCACCTCGATGTCATCTCAACCGCCGGAGATTGGGAGAAGAGTTTCTTGAAGTACCGCCTCTCTCCGAAACGAAACGGGCCCGCGCTGGAGAGGGTGGAAGAAACTATTGCACAAGTACGCAGGGATGCACGGGAAGCGGGGATTCAGGTGTTGATGCACTCTGAGTCTCCTTTGAGCTCGGAAAAGATGGGACGCCACTGCCTGGCCACGCCTCTGGAATCGGCCTACTTTTCTTACCAGGGGAGGGTGGCTCCCTGCTGCCATTTCGGTCACCATGTCAGCCGCTACTTCGAGGGGCGTTTCTACCCTCCCTCTTCACTCTTCTTTGGAGACATCCGGCGGCAAAGTTCTCTCGAGGTTTGGAATCACTCCGCCTTCCAGGCTTTTCGACAGGGATTTGCCTCCCGGAACTTTCCGAAGCCCTGCAGGACCTGCTACTTGCTTTACGGCAAATGAGCGCTGTCAGCGTGAGACGGTTGAAAGAGAGAGCAAAAGTCAGGACTTGCCAGGCGATTGTCTTATCTGTACTGCTGGCCTCCGCAGCGATTGTGGGGCTGCGAAATGAGCTTTTTGCAGCCGACTGGCCGCAGTTTCTGGGGCTGGATCGCAACGGTGTCTACCGGGGAGAGGACCTGGCTCCCTCCTGGCCCCGGCAAGGTCCCCGTGTCATCTGGAAGAAAAGGGTGGGTCAGGGATTTAGCGCACCGGTCATTGCCAGCGGGCGCGTCATTCTGTTTCACCGAATTGCTGATGAGGAGATTGTGCAAGCGCTCGAGGCGAGAACAGGAAAAGAGCAGTGGTCTTTTCGCTACCCGACCACTTATCGGGACAGTTTCGGTTTTGACGAGGGGCCGCGGGCCAGCCCGGCTGTAGCGAACGGTCGCGTTTACTCCTTTGGGGCTCAGGGATTTCTCCACTGCTTGCAGCTAGAGACGGGAAAAGAGATTTGGAGTGTCGACACGAAGAAGAAGTTTCGTGTTCGTAAGGGCTTTTTCGGTGTCGCCTGCTCCCCGCTGGTCGATGCCGGTGGCGTTTTCTTGAATGTGGGTGGAGGAAACGGCGCGGGGCTGGTTGCCTTTGACCGGGACAGCGGGAAAGTGCTCTGGAAGGCAACGAAAGAGAAGGCCAGCTATTCTTCGCCCACGGCGGCAGTGTTCTCGGGAAAACCTCATATCCTCTTCTTTACTCGTAGTGGTCTTGTGGGAACCGACAGGCAAACGGGAGAGGTCTTGTTTCGATTTCCGTGGCGTGCTCGGATCGATTCTTCCATCAATGCCGCCACGCCGCTGGTGATTGGCGATCTGATTTTTCTCTCCACGAGCTACGGCACAGGTGCAGTCCTGCTGCGGGTGAAGGGGGGGGAATTGAAACAAGTTTGGTCCTCGGACCGGGCTTTGACCAACCATTATGCGACGAGCGTCCACTTTGACGGTCATCTCTACGGGTTCCATGGTCGCCAGGAGTACCGCCCGAGTTTCCGCTGCGTTGAGTTGATGACAGGCAAGGTGCGATGGAGTGAGAAGCGATTTGGGGCCGGCACGGTGACTCTTGCTGGCGATCGCCTCGTTGTCGCCACAGAAAACGGGGAGCTCGTGCTGGCCCGGGCCACTCCGGAGAAGTTTGAGCTGATCTCGAAGGCCAAAATCCTTCCCGGCACAGTGCGCGCCCATACAGCCATTGATAACGGACTCCTTTATGCGCGTAACAAGAATACTCTGATCTGTGTGAGTCTAAGGAGGGGAAACTGACTCCTGTAAGGTACCTCGAGACCACTCGACATCCAGAAGCTCTTGAAGGCTGGTGGCATACTTGTCCTCAGTCTGAAAAAATAGGGCCTGGGAGGAGACCAACGTGCGAAGAGATGAGATGGCGCTGGATTCATTCGCGCTCGCGCGTGCCCTAAGTAGATTGGGGATAGCAATTGCCGCGATAATGGCGATAATAATCATCAACTCGATCAAGGTGAAACCCGGTGCCGAAGCGCTCCATGGGTGTGCCCGGGATCTTTCCTCCGTGCACCCGACGTGCCTGCTGCCATTAGAATTGTCTGCGACGAATTCCATGAGCATTTCAGTCGTTGATTTCATCTGACACCCTCCTTTTATACTGGATCACCTTCTTCAAGATAGCGGAAAAAAGTGTCTACTGCATCGGCGGACCCACCCCGCCGCTTCGCGGCACCCCTCCGGAGGAGGGGACTACCCTCCGATTCGTTGCGCTCCCTCGGCCTCCTCGACGTACTGCATGAGTACGCCTGCGGGAGCCTCGGTCGCGACGCCTGGTCAGGCCGGCGCTTTCACCGCTACGACACCTCATGCATAATCCGGGCTTGGTCACCGGTCACTGGCAATGGAAGTGGTAGTGGCAGTGCCAGTGGCCAGCCGGTCAGCCTCCTCTCTTTTCCTGGGAGGCTGCTGCGCGGCAATGCTAATATAGGGGATTATAAGACCTACTTGACTTTTCCCTTCTCCTGACATACAATACTCCTATGGGAAAACAAACAAGAAACCGGCAACGCAGGAAACTCAACATTATCCACTTGATGGACATGTTCCCCAACGAAAAAGCAGCTGAGGAGTGGTTTGAAAAGACACTGTGGCCAGAGGAAAGGTGTTGTGGGCATTGCGGGTCCACCAATACCTACACCGTGCCCAACCGAAAGCCCATGCCGTATCGGTGCCGAGATTGCGAGCGGTATTTCTCGGTCCGCACTGGGACGCCCATTGCCAAAACAAACCTCTCGCTCCACAAATGGGCTATGGCCATTTATCTGGAACTGACCAGTTTGAAGAGCATCGCCTCCACCAAGTTGGCGAGCGACATTGGGGTCAGTCAACCCGCTGCATGGTTCATGCTCCACAGAATTCGAGAAGCCTGGACCAGAACTAAAAACGGTGGAACGTCTTTCTCCGGCCCGGTCGAAGTCGATGAGACCTACATAGGAGGAAAGCGCAGGAACATGAACAAGACCAAGAGAGCTCAGATGAGTGGTCGTGGACCGACTGGCAAAATGGCTGTAGCGGGGATCAAAGATCGATCCTCTAATCAAGTCTCCGCCCAAGTTGTCCGCAATACCAAGTCTGAGACCATGAGCCTTTTCATTATGGAGCACGTCAAGCTGGGAACCAAAATCTACACCGATGACGCTTTGACCTACCACACCCTTCCGAATCATGAGACGGTTAAGCACTCGATTGGTGAGTATGTGCGAGGGAAAGCGTATACCAATGGCGTCGAGAGCTTCTGGTCTATGCTCAAAAGGGCGCATACGGGAGTCTTTCACAAGATCAGTCCTAAACATCTGGATCGCTATGTTCGTGAGTTCGCTGGGAAGCACAACCTTCGCCAGCTGGACACTCTGCACCAGATGAGACGGGTTGTGCGGGGCTTGGCTGGGAAACAACTGATGTACCAGGAACTGATTGCCGATAACGGGCTGTCTTCCGGTGCACGCGCAGAAGAGCTCTCACCAAGTCTTCCGGGGTTGCGTTTCCATAGTCAGGTCGTTTTCTCATATCTGTAGCTTCGCTTTCAGGTACTCCATGCCACGGTCTCCTTTGATCCGATTACAGTTCCCACAAAGAAGTTGCAGGTTTCCAATGTGATCGGTCCCGCCTTTGCCCTTGGAGATGATGTGGCCTACCTCCAAGTTGCGTAGCTCGAAGTGGATCCGACATCCGTTGCAGTGACCTTCCTGATCGCCGCAGATCTCCTTTCGATTGGCATCGGAGTTGTACCTAGGGAGCGTTCCTAGGTCCGTGCGTTTGGGAGTATCCGTGCGGTGGATGACCTTGGAAAATAGGCCCAGTTCGTCATGCATTCTCTGTTGAACTAGATCGGCGGCCTTGGGAGAGATATCGATTCCTACCCACTGCCTGTGTAAACCCTGAGCCGTAATGGAGGCCGTGGCGCATCCGCAGAACGGGTCCAGAACCATATCACCCGTGTTGGAGCTTGCTTGGATGATGCGAGCCAGTAGCGCGACAGGTTTCTGCGTCGGATAGCCGACTCGTTCCTTGGCATGGCCTGAAATTGGCGAAATATCGGTCCAGATCGCCGACGGAACCTGCCCCTTGTTCTCACTCAAATAGCGTTTCAGATAGGGTCGCCCAGATGCAGACCAAGCTATTCGGTTTTCCGCGTCCAGCGCCGTTATCTTGTCTTTGGTCATTCGCCACCCAAAGGGTGGCGTAAAGCCTTTGTACTCATAGGTCAGGTTAGGCCGTTCGCCCATCGATGCGGATCGAATAATGTTGTCGTGTCGATACAGTCCTCGGTGGTCCCGGTGACGGTAAAACTTCTCAGTGTAATCTGTGCTTAGCGGGACACGGACGGAATCGGTCCTTATTGGCGGGCCGTAGAATAGGAGCGAGTCGACCACGCGGCCAAATGCCTTCGAGTCGTTATGTGATGAGTTGCGCTTCCAGATGATTTCGTTTCTGAATTTACGTTTACCGAAAACCGCGTCCATGAGCAGTTTGAGGTAGTGGCTCATGGTCGGGTCACAGTGCAGGTAGATCGAGCCTTTGGGCTTGAGAATCCTCCTGATTTCGAGAAGTCGAGCGGCCATGTAGATCAGATAGGACTTGTCGCTGGAAGTCATCGCCGCCAACAGGACACGGTAGAGAGCGGGGTGCTTGGACTCGATCAGGTTCACCCACTCGACGTTGATGTCTGTGAGGGTCCAGGTGTCCTTGAACTCGGCTCCAGCAGCCTTGCTGCCAATGGGAGCAGCGTAGTTCGTATTGCTGTTGAAGGGGGGGTCTAAGTAGATAAGGTCTACCGACTCCGAGTTCGTGCCCCGCATGATCGGCAGGTTATCCCCGGTCCAGATGGTCTGGTTGGCCCAGTTGGGCGTGCTCATTGTATTGCGCTCAGATTGTGTAACCCCTGCTCCTTCTCGCACTGAGCAAGGACAATATACAGAGAGTTGAACGATTTTATTTTCCCGGTCGCCCTGATTTGGTCGCCGACATTAAGTGTTTTTAGCGAGTCTCGCCAGTCGGAAGCGTCGAATTCTAACCAGTAGTTAGGTCCAATATCGCCACCATCCAAACACACAATTACTAGCTGGTTTTTGTCGAAAACATCGTACACAGTTCCAGCTACACGCAACCATTTGTTGGCGTGTCGGTCTACGACGGATTGCCTGGCTATGCCGGTAAGGCCGTTAATTTCTGCCACCAACTCAGATGGCTTACGAGGTGAGAATTCTCAGTGGTTCAGGTCCAAAGGGTGAGCCGTCGCCAGATACCACGAAAACAATAGGGTTCCGATTCCCGAAATCAACCCAGAAATCAGACCTGCATAGAGCGGAACCCAGCCTGATAGTCCCCTAGTCATGATGTACTCCCAGATTCCTCCGCCAATCGCACCGACAATCCCTGGCACCAGCGCAATAATTGCAATCCTTGATACTGGCTTCGCTCCAATCCATCTGGACCATTTTTGCCAACGCACCCAAACAAACTACACCTCGTTACCGTGTACGTCAAGTAGGTCTTATATTCCCCCTAATATAGGCGAGGTACAGCAGCCATGTTTGGGGTAATCGAAAAAGTCATTCTTCTGCAGAATGTGAGCATTTTTTTAGAGGTGTCCACTCAACAATTGTCTCACCTGGCGGCAATCGCCGAAGAGGTGTCCTTTCCGAAAGGCACAGAAATCTACAGAGAGGCCGACCCTGCAGATGCGATGTATTTGGTCCTGGACGGTCAGGTCCAGCTGCAGCGCGACGGGTTGGAAGTCGAGGTTTCAGGATCCAAAGAGGTCTTTGGCACTTGGGCTCTGTTCGATGATGCGCCACGAGTGGGTTCTGGTGCAGACAGCCAACGGGGATTGGCGATAATGAGATATGGCGCATCGTAAAACGGAACGGAATCCTCTATTTGCCGGACGTTGGTTCGAAGACGACATCATTCTTCTCTGCCTTCGCTGGTATTTCCGCTTCAAACTGAGTTACCGGGACCTGGTCGAGATTTTAGGTGAGCGGGGTTTACCGATTTCGCATACCACAATCTTGCGGTGGGTCGTTCGCTATGCCGAAACCTGCGAAAGGCGTTGGAGCCGATTCGAACGACCGGTGGGTGGGAGCTGGCGGGTTGATGAAACGTTTATCAAGATTCGGGGCCAGTTGATGTATCTGTACCGCGCCGTGGACGGACAGGGCAACACTGTGGAGTTCTTTCTCAGTCGGGCACGTGGCATCGCAGCGGCGAAGGCCTTCTTTCGCAAGGCGCTGAAGCATCATCGGGAGCCACACAGCATCACTCTGGATGGCCACCGGCCGAGCCATAGCGCCCTGCGGCACATGGGAATGAACGGGGAGTTCAACTTCCGGGGGCGGAACCCGGTGAAGATTCGTTGCTGTCAATACCTGAACAACGTTGTGGAGCAGGACCACCGCCGGGTGAAGGGGCGATTGCGCCCCATGTTGGGATTCAAGACGTTCTACAATGCGCGACGTGTCATTATCGGCATCGAGCTGGCGCAGAAGATTCACAAACGCCAGTTCTCAATTCCGATCCCATGGCAGCCGAATCCCGTGGTGATCTGGCGTCACGTCATGGCAACATAGGCCGCATCGCCGGGGCGCACTCCTGGCCTTATCGCTCCGACAATCCTATCTGCACCAGAACCCTTGCGGGCAGATCGCCCTCGACGATGACACCAGCCTCCAAGCGCTCGGGGTAGAGGCGCTGCAACGGCTGCTTGAGGAACGCCAGCGGTAGACCGTGTGAGGCAACCAGGGGGTTGTAGCTCGTATTGTATCACGCTACAATAGTTAGGTTTGTCGATCAAGGGATTCAAGCACAGCGGGCTGAAACGGTTCTTCGACGGGAACGACGGGCGGCGACTACCGCAAGATCGGTTGAACCGGATAGATGACATCCTGGCAAAGCTGACCAAGTCCGACGCACTGGATGCACTAGGTGTTCCCGGCTACCGGCTGCATCCGCTGAAGGGTGACCGCAAGGGCTACTGGTCCGTTCGTGTTTCCGCGAATTGGAGAATTGTGTTTCGGTTCGAGCGCGGCAACGTCTACGACGTAGACCTGATCGACTACCACTGAAGAAAGGAAGGGAAGAGATGGCAGAAGGAATGAGAACTGAACCGACGGATGAAGAGTGGGACCGGCGCATAGTCGAACATCTTGAGCGGACGAAGGACGAGCCCAGCATGCCGGCGGCGGCGGACGCATGGCTGTTGCGTAACCCGCCACATCCGGGCCGGAGTATCCGAGATGCGTGCTTTGAGGGCAGGACGGTAGGTGAAGCGGCGGACCTGTTGGGCGTGAACCGCGTTACCTTGTCACGCGTGATTAACGGGCGCGGCGCCATCTCGCCGGAGATGGCGCTGAGGATGGAGCGCGTCGGATGGGGAACAGCGGACTCATGGATACGACAGCAAGGCAACTATGACTTGGCGCAAGCGCGCCGGCGAATGGAGAACGTGGCATAAACAATGGCGTTGTAGTCGGTGATGTCCATACTGCGTTACACGGGCCGTGTTGCATTGCTTGGTTCGGCAGCTTCCGCCGGTCCGCTCCGGTGTAGTAAATCTACCCTCTCACCATCTCGCCGACTACGGGCTTATCCGAGACTTTCCCCGCCATCTTGCGGCGGGCCGGAGCGAGACTTTGGCCCGAGCCGGTAATGGTTCTCGGCTAGGACCAGGACATGACGAACGCAATGGAAAAGTCACCTCTGTGGCAGAGGACCTTCGCGGAGTCCAACGACCCCAACGTCACCCGACTGGTCACATCTCTTCGTGGCGCCCGCGACCGGGTTGGCCACCTAACGTCAAGAATCGCAGCTAGTCTGTCAAGTCTGACAATGCACGACTCATCGCATCTGGACGGTCTCTGGACCGTCGCAGGCACGATCGCCGGCAAAGATTTCCTTCTCAACCCGCTCGAAGGGTATCTATTTGGGAGCGCCGTCCTATTGCACGCCGCCGCGCTCTGCTTTGAAGCCTATTCGGGAGGCCGGCAGGCCGTGCGGGAAACGGTTCAGTGGAAGGATGCGTACAACAGACGGAAGGCCAATCAGGGCGTCAACATTGACGCCGTCGAGTTTGAAGCTCTCAGGAGCCTACACGCGACGCGAGCGGCAAGCCTTGCAACCGAGCCGTGGGACGCCGAGAAAGACCCACAGTACATCATTGACGACGCCGACCTGAGAACCCGGTATGGACCGCTAATTGGGGAAATCGCATCTTCGCATCACTGGAACATAGACCAAGTCGCAGAGCGGTTTTCGGTTCGGCGGCCACCGGCGGCGTTCCTTCCCCAAGATTGGACAGCAGACCCGCTCAAGGTTGCGTGCCTGCTAAGGGTCGCCGACGCCGGACACATGGACTCGTCCAGGGCACCGACCTTTCTCCTCAAGATTCTCGAGATGAATTCCATCTCAAGGGCCCACTGGGTGGCACAGAACCATCTCGGTCAACTAACCGTTAAACATGACGACTCGACACAACTCGTCGTGGCGTCCACGGCACCGTTCCGGCAGGACGAGGCGCCAGGATGGTGGGTCGCTTTTGACTTGGTGGCCCAACTCGACAAGGAGCTTAAGCAGTGCAACGCCGTTCTCGCCTCGGCGACAGCGCCCACACGATCCTTCGCCTGCAAAGGCGTCGCAGCAGCAGGCAATGCGAAAGAGCTCGCGAGGTACATTGAGACGGCCGGATGGGAACCGACCAATTCGTTCGTGCATGTGTCAGACGTTACCGCCTTGGTGAGCAGACTCGGCGGTGAGCAGTTGTATGGCACCGACGCGGACCGTCTCGCGATCGCATTGCGCGAAATGGTCCAGAACGCTGCGGACGCTATAGCCGCAAGACGCGTGTTCGATACGGACCAAAGCTTCGAAGGCAATATCAGGATTCGGCTTCGCCGCGAAGATGCGAATGGTCGCTACATTCTGCAGGTCGACGATGACGGGATTGGGATGTCACCGATAACGCTGTCCGGTGACCTCTTGGACTTCGGCAAGAGCTTCTGGGCAAGCGAACGTGCTTCACGCGAGTTTCCGGGAATACATGCCGCCGGACACTCTCCGAGAGGCCGAGCTACATCACAACCGTTCCGGACGTCGAAAAGACGGACCACTGAAAAGGTCTCGAGAGACGATCTCATGGAAATCGTGCATCACACGGCACCGACGCGTCTCTGCCAATGGAGGTCCATTACGAGAGTGCCGGTAAATGCCTGAAAATTAACGACAAATCGGGGGCGGGAATTGAGAATAACGCAGTAGTATCAACGACACAAGTGGGTGGCGGTGGGCGCAGTCTGGAGCGAACCCGTCTCTGGCCCGATTTCCCTGTTTTACAGGGAAAAAACAGGGAATTTCGTGGATTCGGCCTCGAATAGGCGGGATCGAAGCCTCCTAACCCACCGATATCATGGGGTTTCAGTTTCGAATTCCCTACGCCACGGAACAGGGAATTTGTTTGGTCGAACAGGGAATTTTCTGGGGGGAACAGGGAAAACCAGTTCGTGGAACAGGGAAGACCAGTGCTGTACGCGTGCACCGGATGCGCTGCGAATCGCAGCATCGATCCGGACAACGGGGTTCCTGTCGGCGGATGGGGTTCGCGCCGAGACTATACCAGCCGCTAGTTCTCTCTAGCTGCGGAGCAGCCCCAGTGCAACCATCAGTGCATCGTCGAGACACTTGAGTTTGGTGGTGTCGAAGGTCCCGACGAACTGAGTCAACTGCGACTTCCGCAAGCTGACAAGCTCGTCGCAGTGCACGCTGCTGTCGTGTCGAAGTCCTTCGTTCAGTCCGACATCGACTTGCGTTGCGAGTCCGTGGCGCGTTGAGTACACCGGCGCGCAGATGATCGTCGAGAACCGCGAATCGATCAGCGCCTGTCGGCTGACTACGACGAACACGCGAAAGCGCTTCGGATCGCGCGCGGGAGGCCTCGCGACCCGGTAGAGCTCGCCGCGCCTCACGTTTCCACCTGATAACCTAGGACATCGACCGCTTCTTCGTTGAGTTCATCGGCGTGCGCGTTGATGATGTTGCGGTCACGATTGTCGATTGCGGCTCGTTCTCGCACGGCAAGGCTTTGACGAAGCAGCCGCTCAATTGCCTGTGATCGACTTTCTCCTTTGCGGGCAGCCTCTTCAACGGCTGTTACCACCTCTTTCTAAAGTGTGATAGATGTCTTCATCTTCATACCACAATCATACTCCATATAGACCTGATTTTCGAGAGACGGCGCATTGTTGCATAAATCCGGTCGGCGTAAGGTCAAAATATTCAGCCGACCCACAAGTCTCTATTGTGCAACAAGTTGTAACCGTCACGGCAAACAGAAGTCAGCCTTGGTTGAGCCCCAATGTTTTCCCCCTTTGCGTCTGAGCACTTGACGTGAGCATCTAATCAACCATGAACTTCGTGCTCAGGCCCTGGCATCAGCTGCTCCTGATCTTGGCCGGTTGGATCAACAGAGACCAGCAGGACGCGATCGAGTATCTTTTGACTGAGAATCAGGTACTCAGAGAAAAGCTCGGCAAGCGCCGCATTCTGCTCAACGGCGACCAGCGTCGACGCTTGGCCGTCAAGGGCAAGGTGCTGGGCCGAAAAAGCCTCGGCAAACTGGCCAAGATCGTCAGGCCCGACACGCTTCTGCGCTGGCATCGAGAGCTTATCGCTCGCAAGTGGGATCACTCAGACAAGAGGCAATCCGTTGGCCGGCCACGCATTCGACAACAGATTGTGGACTTGGCTCTGCGCATGGCTCAGGAGAATCCTAGCTGGGGCTATGACCGTATCCAGGGTGCTTTAGCCAACCTGGGCTTCCACATTTCTGACACCACGGTTGGCAACATTCTCAAAGCCCACGGCATCGAGCCAGCTCCAGAGCGCGAGAGCCGCACGGCCTGGCGTACCTTCCTTGCTGCTCACTGGGATTCGATCGCAGCCGCCGACTTTACGACCGTTGAGGTCTGGACTCGGTCAGGACTGGTCACGTTCTACGTCCTTGTGGTGATGCATCTAAAGACGCGGCGCATTGAAATCGCGGGTGCGACGCCTCACCCCAACTCCGAATGGATGCAGCAAGCCGGAAGGAACCTGACCGGCTGTGTCGACGGCTTTTTCCGCAGCTCGGCCCACGCCATCCTTGACCGTGACACGAAGCACTTGCCGTTGCGTCAGATCTTGAAGTCCAGCGACATCGAGGCGGTAGTCTTACCTCCCAAGAGTCCTAATCTCAATGCTCATCTGGAACGCTTCATGCGCTCCCTGAAATCTGAATGTCTCAACCGTATGATCTTCTTTGGTGAAGCGTCATTGCGTCGGGCCTTGAGAGAGTTCGGAGAGCACTTTCACCACGAACGGAATCATCAGGGACTCGCGAACCGAATCATTGATGCGGGAGATGAAGTTGGTCGCAAGGACGGCGAATTAAGTTGCCGTCCCAGGCTCGGTGGCTTGCTTCGATACTACTATCGAGACGCTGCTTGAATTCGGATACACTCCATAAGACTGGGGAGAAGGTCGAGTCAGCACCGCTGTGCCGGAGCGACGACCTCACACCGGGAGCCCGTTTCCAAAAGCTGGTTTCTCAACGGAAATCGCCTGAGATTCTGATGCTCGCACGCCCATGAGCCCTTCTATCCTAAGGATCCGCTGCCCGACCGAATATTTTTACCTTACGCCCAAGGGTCGGACCGCCCTTATGTTGTATTTCAACACGAATGTGGGCGCTACCCTATTGAAGGGAAGCCCCCGGTTCTCCGGTGACGACCTTGTAGAGCAGGTCGAAGACCGCTAACCGCCTACTCGAACAAATCCTCGGGGTTGGATGTCAGTAAGCGTCTTAAGTAGAAGAGGGACTAAAGGCTCGAGGGATTCAAATTGGTTGGTTTTGGCGGCCAGGACGACGACTGCGATCGGTAGTTGCTTCAGGTTCTGTTGGAACTCGATGCTTTGGTCCGCTGTGAGAACAACGTCGAATTCTGTCGCTGCCTCGTCCAACAGTGCACCGTTCGTCAGTCCAGACCAACCCATCTGCGTGGCCGTGCGGACGTCATGATCGGTCAGCAAACTGGAAAACCGGCGGGGCAAGGACTCATCCAGCAGAATGCGCACGTGATATCAGTAGATCTTTCGCTAATTCAAGAGCGGCAATCGCCTGCGGTCGGCTAACCGACGGGAAGTCATCAAGAAACTGATCCAAGCTGTCGCCGCCGACAAGGCAATCGATAAGGTTCTTGACTGGAACGCGTGTTCCAGTGAAAACAGGCGTACCGCCGAGAACCTCGGGGTCATTGCAAACGACGGATTCGAGAGTGCGCATGAGTGTCCCCAATTCCTTAATTAAGATCATACCTCTCGGTACGGTAGCGAGCAAGTGGCTGCACCTGACGGCTGTAGCACGATCCACCCTTGTGGTTTTTTCTTTTCGATGCGCCACTGGGATCCGCGGAACTAGGACTCGACCTCGACAGGGACAACGGGAAGGGGCGAGTCCATTGCTAGCTGATTGCTAAACCACTGGATCGAAACCCGTATATTGAAGCTTGAGATCGGAAGCGACAGGGGAGGAGAATGCCCCCGCTGATGCGCGTGTTTACCTTTGCGAGGCTTCCTGCTGAAACAAAGCTTGTGGCCCTAACACCGTTTACTTCGGGCAAGAATCTATCCTGCAATGACCTTCGCACGGCTTTCCACTCGCCGGACCATAGCGGTCCGGTTCCAGGTGCTCCGTCCCGGTTGCCATTCCCCCATCGGGCCTGCCGCCTCCGACCGGAGAAACGGGTTTTGAGTTGCGCCATTTTCCGCTGGCCTTCCCCAGTTCCGGCGGGTTCCGTCGCAAGGTTCGCGCCAGCACGGTCCCCTCGCCTCGCGGCGTCTGGCACTCGCGCTTGCCCTTGGCGGTCCTGTCCGTCACCGGCTCCGGCGTCGCTATTCCTCCCGCGTCAGGGTTTGGGCGTTTCCGCGGGGTGGCTCGTTCCTGGGGGCAGGTCAGTTCCGTACTCTGCCCCCGTAAGGTCAAAATATTCAGCCGACCCACAAGTCTCTATTGTGCAACAAGTTGTAACCGTCACGGCAAACAGAAGTCAGCCTTGGTCTGAGCCCCAATGTTTTCCCCCTTTGCGTCTGAGCACTTGACGTGAGCATCTAATCAACCATGAACTTCGTGCTCAGGCCCTGGCAGCAGCAGCTCCTGATCTTGGCCGGTTGGATCAACAGAGACCAGCAGGACGCGATCGAGTATCTTTTGACTGAGAATCAGGTACTCAGAGAAAAGCTCGGCAAGGGCCGCATTCTGCTCAACGGCGGCCAGCGTCGACGCTTGGCCGTCAAGGGCAAGGTGCTGGGCCGAAAAAGCCTCGGCAAACTGGCCAAGATCGTCAGGCCCGACACGCTTCTGCGCTGGCATCGAGAGCTTATCGCTCGCAAGTGGGATCACTCAGACAAGAGGCAATCCGTTGGCCGGCCACGCATTCGACAACAGATTGTGGATTTGGCTCTGCGCATGGCTCAGGAGAATCCTAGCTGGGGCTATGACCGTATCCAGGGTGCTTTAGCCAACCTGGGCTTCCACATTTCTGACACCACGGTTGGCAACATTCTCAAAGCCCACGGCATCGAGCCAGCTCCAGAGCGCGAGAGCCGCACGGCCTGGCGTACCTTCCTTGCTGCTCACTGGGATTCGATCGCAGCCGCCGACTTTACGACCGTTGAGGTCTGGACTCGGTCAGGACTGGTCACGTTCTACGTCCTTGTGGTGATGCATCTAAAGACGCGGCGCATTGAAATCGCGGGTGCGACGCCTCACCCCAACTCCGAATGGATGCAGCAAGCCGGAAGGAACCTGACCGGCTGTGTCGACGGCTTTTTCCGCAGCTCGGCCCACGCCATCCTTGACCGTGACACGAAGCACTTGCCGTTGCGTCAGATCTTGAAGTCCAGCGACATCGAGGCGGTAGTCTTACCTCCCAAGAGTCCTAATCTCAATGCTCATCTGGAACGCTTCATGCGCTCCCTGAAATCTGAATGTCTCAACCGTATGATCTTCTTTGGTGAAGCGTCATTGCGTCGGGCCTTGAGAGAGTTCGGAGAGCACTTTCACCACGAACGGAATCATCAGGGACTCGCGAACCGAATCATTGATGCGGGAGATGAAGTTGGTCGCAAGGACGGCGAATTAAGTTGCCGTCCCAGGCTCGTTGGCTTGCTTCGATACTACTATCGAGACGCTGCTTGAATTCGGATACACTCCATAAGACTGGGGAGAAGGTCGAGTCAGCACCGCTGTGCCGGAGCGACGACCTCACACCGGGAGCCCGTTTCCAAAAGCTGGTTTCTCAACGGAAATCGCCTGAGATTCCGATGCTCGCACGCCCATGAGCCCTTCTATCCTAAGGATCCGCTGCCCGACCGAATATTTTTACCTTACGACCTACTCAGCGCCTTGGCCACTCTCTAAGTTGTTGATTCTACGTTCGACCGACGACCGATTTCTCCTCCAAAACCCGAAAATTATACTTAACTTGACAGCACCATGCAAGTGGATGAGCATTTTCCTGGAGTCCTCGTCATCGGCTCCGAGCCCCTTCCCACAGGACTTGATGCCCGACCCCTGTGAACTGTCATGTATTGGCAGCTGCGATCCTCGGACGGGCAACGTGATCGTGGCGGTCGGCCGTAGCCTCGGTCAGGTGCTGCAGATCGTTGCCACGCTAATCGAACGTAAGATCCGCTTTATCGCAATCAAGGAGGGGATCGAGTTCGACGGCCAGCAGGACCTGCGGACCAAGGTCATGATCGCCCTGTTCGGATTGTTCGCCGAGGTGGAGCGGGACCTGATCTCGGAACGGACCAAGGAAGGACTCGCCGCCGCGAAGGCCCAAGGGAAGCTGCTCGGACGGCCCAAGGGGCCTTAGGAAAATCCAGGCTCGATGGCAAGGAGCAAGATATCCGAGTGCTGCTGGGCAAGAATGTCTCAAAGGCCTCCATTGCCAAGATCCTGGACGTCTCCCGCTCTGCCCTCTACCACTTCATCGAGACTCGAAAGATCGTGCCAGACTGACGAGAAAGGTCCGCTTGGGACAGCCCGGGCCTTATGTTGTATTTTTACAGCAATCTGGGCGGTACCCTTGTTTGGCCCCAGCTTGTATGATGTGAACCCAATCCGACTGTCCAAATGACTAACGAAAGAATACCCACAGCGTTTCTTGCTTACGCGTCCGGCGTACCGGCACTCCAGGAAACGATCGAGGATGCGGCAAGGCGCCTCAACGACAGCAATGCTGTAGAAATCCTCAGTTGGACTAAGTTGCAGATCGGCGGAAGGATTTTGATCTCACCCATTTGTGCCGAGATCGACTAGCGGGATATCTTCATCGCGGACATAACCCAACTAAACTCAAACGTCCTCTTCGAGCTCGGCTATGCGATTGCAAGGAACCGACGCATATGGCTCATGTTAGATGGCGGTGTCGATCGGCCCCATCCTGAGGTGAGGGGTTTTCAATTGCTCAGCACGATCGGATACCGAACGTACAACAACCAGTACGAGATTGAGGCCGCCTTTCATGATGACCACCCATATATGACTCTCGGCCACACGACTTATCGCGACCTCTTGCATCCGATAGTCGGGCGCCCAGAAAATAAACTGCTGTATTTGCGAAGCCTCATAAGCACCGACGCATCCATCAAACTTTCCCGCCGGATTGATCGATCTCGATTGCCTTCGACTACGGATGATCCGACAGAAGCGAGAATACAGAGGCTCAGTTGGTATGCAGAACACACCCGCTCTGCGATCGCGATCGTCGCACATCTCCTCAGCCAGAGTCATAAGGGCTGGCAATATCACAATGCGAAGATCTCCTTTGTTTGCGGGATGGCTCACGGGTTTGATCAGCCCGTCTTGATGTTGGCCCATGCCCCGTACGAATCGCCGCTCGACTATCAGGACATGCTAATCACTCACAATACGGCGGGCCAGTGCATGGCCGCCGCAAATGGGTGGCTGGACTCACGAGAGAGGGACTATCAAGAGACTCGGATACGCATCCGGGACCAAGACCAAAAACTGGCAGATTATAGCACGCTTCAAGATATTGCCTTGGGTGATCCAATCGCGGAACATGAAACCGATACGCTCGGTGCATATTTCATCGAAACTGCCGCTTATAAGGACGCGCTGGTTTCAAAATATTCAATCTTCATTGGTAGAAAAGGAACGGGAAAGACAGCGTGCCTCTTTCAGTTGGCAGAAGAACTCAGTAGTGATATGCGTAATCACATCTGCATCGTCAAGCCGGTCGCCTATGAAATGGATGGACTACTGCGTATCTTGGCTGATGTCAGTGCGATGTCAGAACGGGGTTATCTGCTAGAAAGCCTCTGGAAATTCCTGATTTACACGGAACTTGCTAAGAGTTATTACGAAAATCTGGTGCTGAAACCCGCGTTCTATGAACGGACGATCTCCGAGGAAGACTTTATCCACCTCGTTGATGCGCATAGAAATATCATCTTGTCAGAGTTTTCAGTCCGGCTTGAAAATGCGGTGACTGCACTGCAACACATCCAGCCGACGACATCCGCACAATCTCAACGGTTGAGCATCAGCGAGTTGCTGCACGGAAGCGTCCTCCCTCAACTGCGGACACATCTAGGAAAGGTACTCAGTATCAAAGAGCGTGTCGCAGTCCTCGTTGACAATCTGGATAAGGCTTGGGATCCCCAAAGCGACGTCAAGGGGTTGGGCGACTTTATCTTCAGTTTGTTGTCTGTTGGTGAGCGGATCACGGAGGAATTCCAAAAGACGGGACACTGGAGACGACCGGTAAAACTATCAATCACAGTCTTCCTGCGTAGCGACATTTACACTCAAATCCGGAAGTTTGCGAAGGAAAAAGATAAGCTTCCTGTGCGGACTATTGTTTGGGATGATCGACAGACGCTACGACGTGTTATTGAGGAACGATTCGTTCATGCCGGGAATCTGAAAGTGCAAGATCATGAAATATGGCAGCACTTTTTTTGCCCTACGATTGATAGCCGTCCGACTGCAGAGTTTGTTGTTGACGCTGTCTTGCCCAAGCCGCGTGATTTGATTTACCTCGTCAAGTGTGCCCTCTCTCTGGCGGTAAACCGAAAGCACTCTAAAATCGAAGAGGGGGATGTTCTCAAAGGACTCCAACAGTATTCTCGGTATGCGCTCGATGTTCTGCTCGTCGAAAACGCTGTCCAGATCGACAACTTAGAAGGGCTCATTTACGAGCTGGTTGGAGGGCCGAGAGTTATTACTCGGCAGATACTTGAACAGGCGGCACATACTGCCGGAGTGACGGCACCGTTGGAAGACGTGGTGGATGCTCTTGTGGACGCCACCTTTCTTGGCATTGAAGTTGCGCCGGGCCAATTCGTTTGCCGATATGACGAAGACGATAAGCTAAAGTTTGAGGCACTGTCGCGCAAGATAGCACCCGACATAAATCAGGCAAGGTTGGAGATTAACGTGCCTTTCCGCAGCTACCTGGAGATTAGGGACTGATCTTGGAACGGACATAGTCTCGGAGGTCCGACGAGGCCCGCTCGGACGGGAGAAAATCCTCTTCATAGATTTCAAAGTGAACAATCTGGACGAGTCCAGATCCGCGCCTTTATCCGTGTTTTTTTACAGATAGTCGGCGCGTTGTTGCACAATTCCGGTCGGGTCACGGACCGATCCCAGTCCTGTTTGAATGCTATCGAATTCGCACTGACTCAGGCATGCCCCGGCTTGACATACGATTCAGCACCTCACATTTGATGATGGCCTCGACCCGTTGATTGTCGAATCGTCGGGCCGACAGCTTAGGCCCAAACAACGCCTTGAACCTCGACATCGCATTCTCTGCAAGGCTTTGCCTGGCGCAACCACTGGAGATGCGCCATTCATATCGACCGAGTCTCCTTATTTCTCGTAGATGGGCATCCCGCATTGCCCGCCAGGCAGGCGGGTCCACACTTTCACTCAGCCGCGCACTGCGTCGCGGAGGGATGGTGGCGACAGCCTCCCGCTCGAGTGTCGATTGATAACAGGCCCTCGTGTCATAGGCCCCGTCGCCCGAGACTTGAACGATGCGACCCGGAATCTGATCCAGCGGGGCCGGCAACAGACGACAGTCGTGGACCCGGTTCGGTGTAACCTCCACCGCCACAATCTCTTTCGTCCTCTCATCGACACCCGGGTGCGGCTTACGCCAGGCTCCGCGCCGACCATGTCGATGCTTTCGGACGTGCCATTCACCCGAGCCGCACACTCTCAGGCCCGTCGCATCCACAACCACGTGCCGAGGCCGACTGCTTGGGCTAACAGTCAAGAACGTCGCCAAGGAACTCTGTCGTCTACTGAGAGTGCTGTAGTCTGGAACTGGCAGATCGAGTCTGAGCGACTCCAGGAGCGAAGAAACGAAGCCCCGCGTCGACCGAAGGCTAAGATGAAACACCGACTTCAATATCAGCGCACACTGAATGGCCGTGTCGGAGTAAACCTTCGGAGCGCCGGGGCCCTTGGGCGGGTCGGCGTTCCGCCAGGCGGCAACGGCGTCCTCATCGAACCAAAAGGTCAGACGCCCCCTGGCGATCAGCGCCCGATTGTAGTCTGACCAGTTGCGTACTCGGTACCGGAACGTGTATTGATTCGGCGTCATTCCTCATGCTGGCACCCTGGCCCATCGGAGACAAGCGGACGTGCCGAAGCGATTTATGCAACAATGCGATGAGTGAATGGAAGGCGAAATTGCCGGGTTACTTTATGACTACCCGGCCTGTTTGAAGAATTGATTACCGCGAATGACAGATTTGCGTGAGGTGTCCTGGTCCTTTGTGGAGCCGCGTGAGGGGGGGGGCGCTCCCGTCCCCTGTTGGAAGGCGCGGATAAAAGTCCGCAGCGAGGCGCTGACGCGCCGGAGAGAGGGCCTAGCACAGTATTCTTCAATCAGTCCGACCATCGGCAGCAACAACTGCCCGTTCTCTGGCAGATATTTCGCGATCAATAGGCTATCCTCACAGTTCACGATTCAGTATGCTTTCATTCGGACATTCCCCCCATTCAAACTAAGCATGGAGTGGCCTCTTCGGTGAAGAACATGTTGTACGTATCCCGTATCCGACTTGAGAATGTACGATGCTTCGACGATATCGAACTTACTCTGAGTGCGCCAAGTGATACCGCGAGTTGGACCGTAATACTCGGTGACAATGCTACTGGAAAGTCGACGCTCCTCCGCGCCATTGCGATCGGCCTGTGCGATGAATCAAGTGCCGCCGGACTCATGAAAGAATCAGATGAAGGGTACGTCAAGCGTGGTGCTAGCGCGGCTAAGATCACGATCTGCTTGCGCGATCCCGACCGCAGTGACGGCAAAGTGCGGATAACGACAGAGGTAATTCGGGAATCAAATCGCGGTGGAATCTTCGTTGATCGGGTTCAGCAGACGACCTCTCCGGAACGCGGCAGCTTCCCTTGGCACAAACTCTTTGTTTCCGGCTATGGTGCTGGCCGAAGTGTGAGCGGTACGGGGGACGTCTCAACGTACGCGCCCATTAACGCCGTCTACAACATGTTCAACTACACCGAAGGGCTTCAGAACCCCGAGTTGGTGATACGACGCCTTCTCGGTCGGCGTTCTAACAGCCCAGTTGACCAAAACCAACTCTTCGATATCTTATGCAAGGCGACGCGAGCGACAAACGTCAAGCTCACCAGTGACGGGATTCGCGTTGATGGCCCTTGGGGTGAAGGAATGCCATTGAGAGATTTAGCCGACGGCCACAAATCCGCGTTCTTATGGATTACCGATTTGATTGGTTGGGCGCTTGCTTTCAATCCTACGCGTAAGTCAACCACTGGAATTCGGGGCATTGTCATCGTCGACGAGCTGGAGCAACATCTCCACGCACGCTGGCAACGGACAGTGGTCGACGATCTCAAGGAACTTTTCCCGAATATTCAGTTTGTGGTGAGTACCCACTCCCCATTGATCGCGTCAAGTATCGGAGATCAAAGTGAAAAGAATTCAGACACGCTATACGTTTTGGAATCAACGGAGGATGGTCGAGTTGAGGGATCTGAACACGAATTCATGCGAGCTTGGAACATGGACCAAGTTCTTGCCTCTCGGGCATTCCGGTATCAGACTCGATATGCTCCCTCGACGGAACAAATGTTCAGAGTGGTATCCGAGATTTCACGAGCATCCCACCGCACTCCAGATCAAGAACGCTTGTTTCAGGATGTGAAGAATTCCTTGAAGGAAGGGTTCCTAGCTGGAAAATCATCCATTGAGCGTATCGTCGAACTGGAAGCTGATGAAGAACTAATGAAGCGGATCGAGGTGATTAAGGCAAAGACATCGACGAAAGACCGTGATGATTAAAATCCAACGACCGGAATGTCCGGCAGTACTGCGGGGAGCCGCGACAGACAGTGATCAATACAAGGATGTTGTGCGCGAACTTTGGGAAATGCAGCATAAGAAATGCTGTTACTGCGAACGCGAGATCCCTGATGCTGGACATGAGAAGCACGTCGAGCATTTCGCACCAAAAAGTATATTTAAAGAGCTACGTAATCACTGGCCTAATTTGCTCTTGGCGTGTCCCCAATGTAACGGTAAAAAAAGCAATAAGTTCCCAGTGATGCTCACTGAGAACGCAAATGAGGAGGAGATTCTCTATGTCACGGAAGCAAAGGAAGCAGCGGGGAATCCGCCGGCATTGATTGATCCTTCTAAGATTAATCCCGAGGCCCACCTTGATTATCATGTAGAGCTTAGTGATGTCCTCTTCGGCCAGGTTTGCCCGCGCGGTCCGAGTGTGCTCGGTAAGACAACGATTTCTGTGACAGGAATTGATGAGATCTTCTTTTTCAAACTCCGCAGGGCACACGTCAGAAGGCTGTCTCAGGCATTCATCGATTTGGATGCGGCTATCGAAAGCGGCGTTGATCATCTCATCGCGTCAGCCAAAGATCGGATTGAGATCTTGCTTTCAGATGGCAGTGAATTTGCGGGCTTAGCCCGGGAGTTCGCTCGGACGATGAAACTCGATGTCAAATACGGGTTGACAATCCCAGACATCCATTGAGGCTGGGGAATAGCAATGGGTCAAGCAAAACTACCTGCTTACGGCTACGAACTTATTCTAGATCTTCACAATTGCGACGTTGCGAAATTCACCCGGGGAGATATAGAACGGTTCTGCGCAGGCCTTTGCGATCTGATCGGCATGGAACGGTGTGATTTACACTTCTGGGACGATCTCGGTGTGTCTGAGGAAGAACAACAGACTGATCCAAGAACGAAGGGAACGAGTGCCGTCCAATTCATCCTCACGAGTACGATCGTCATCCACGCGCTCGACTTAGTGAAAGTTGTGTACGTAAACATCTTTTCCTGCAAGGAATTCGACACAGATTCAGCGGCAAAATTTACAGCGGATTGGTTTTGTTCTGAAGATTGGACGGCACAGGTCGTAACGAGACGTTGAGGTAACGCTAAGAGGAATGCGAAAAGAGATGCCGATGTCGTTGTTTGAAGCCGGGTTTGAAGTTCCGGCTATTGCAGGACACAAGAGCCTGCTGACGCATCTCAGGCGCGTGTGTGAGCAGCATGTATCTGATGGAGAATCTGTCGTCAGGTTCGTAGTGACTTCGACGAGTTCAGCTGGCTATCGGTGTGAGTATGGAGCCATCCGCAGCTCGTCCGAACGACACCTAGAAAACGGTTCGATATTCGATTTTCGACCGCGGCTCGTGGAAAACGGGAGCCGATTCAATGTGGTGCTTCTCGTACCAACCGGAGTAGGGGCCGAGATCGGTGGGCATGCCGGCGATGCCGGGCCAGTCGCCCAAATGCTCGCTGAAGTATCGGACACGCTCGTCCTTCATCCGAACGTGGTCAACGCTTCGGACCTGAATGAAATGCCGCAAGGTGCTCTCTATGTCGAGGGAAGTGTTATAACGCGGCTGTTGATGGGTACGGCGGGGCTTCAGCGGGTCCGCTCCAATCGAGTTCTGGTAGTGATTGACGCCCATGAAGACGAGCTGTTCGTTAATTCAGCAGTGAACGCGGTAGGCGGAGCACGGGCAGCTTATGGTCTCTCGTGTCCAGAGGTGGTGTGCCTTGATCCACCTGTGAAACTTCGGGCTCGGCATTCGCCCTCGGGGAGAGCTGCTGGCCGTGTTGAGGACATGGAAAGCCTTTGCAGACTGCTCGACGATCGTCGCGGACAGTATGATGCCGTAGCGATTTCGTCCGTGATCGACGTGCCTCCTGAGTTTCACCAAGGTTACTTTGACGCTCGAGGCGATATGGTGAATCCTTGGGGTGGCGTCGAGGCTATGCTGACGCATGCTCTCTCCAGTACGTACAATATTCCGACCGCCCACTCGCCCATGTTTGAATCACGAGAGATTGCCAATATGGACCCAGGAATAGTCGACCCTCGAATGGCAGCAGAGGCAGTATCGGCGACTTTCCTACAATGTACACTCAAAGGCTTACAGCGAAGCCCTCGTATTGTCACTGATCCGGAGGCGATGAGCCAACCGGGAGTGTTCACGGCGGAGGATGTCTCGTGCTTGGTCATTCCCGACGGATGCCTCGGATTACCCACGCTCGCCGCGTTGGAACAGGGAATCTCGGTAATCGCGGTGCATGAAAATCGCAACCTGATGCAGAATGATCTATCTGTCTTTCCTTGGGCTCCTGGCCAGTTTCATCGGGTCAGCAACTACTGGGAGGCAGCTGGCGTGATCGCTGCGAAGCGGGCGGGAATTGACCCGTTGGCGGTACGTCGGCCACTCGATGAGACAACTGTCTCGGAATTTACCGCCCACAGGTGGAAGAGCATAAGCCGGAGTGAACCACGCAGCACGATCAAAGCCGTCCTTCAGGTTGTTCGTAAAATCATTTGACACGGCCCACGCGGTCGCCTGCGTCGTTCAAGGCCTTGTTTCCCGAATCAAAGATCCCAATGGAGATTCACGTTTTGGGGGACTCTGTCACAGGTTCATCCTCTTCTTGAACTGCGTCTGCTTAACTTGACAGTACGTATGACATTTCAGACACCGCCCCCACCCCCCATGTCAACAACTTGTCTCAAAGTCTCTACCGGTAGATGAAAGAAGCCGCATTGTTGCACAATTCCGGTCGGGTCACGGACCGATCCCAGTCCTGTTTGAATGCTATCGACGCTTTGTTGCATAAATACTGCATATTGGGCATCAGATAGAATTCCAACCCTACCTATTTGGGTAAAAAGACTATTTATGCAACAAAGCGGCATATACGTTTTCTGACAGAGGGAGACGTGATTCACTAGCCGTAGTCATACACCAGTTGACGCCTGCGAGGGCTGTCCTGATTACTTAAGTTCAGATGATCCAAACAAAGACGAGCTTCGTGCTGAGCTGTAAGCTTAAGGAACCCAAGGAATAACCAGCACCGGGGGTGCAAAGTGGAAGGTCTCAAAATCATGGACGCGGTCCGGGAGGGCCTCAATAGTCTTGCGATCGAATCTAAAAAAGGCGATAAGCCGTGGACAGTGGGCATTAAGAACCTACTGTGCAAGATTGGCCGAGACAAATTCGGCTGCAAAGTCTGTGCGAGCGGCGTGGACAACACCGACTATCCAGAATGGCTCTACGACGTCACTTGGCTTGAATACGAGGGCGATGACGGTCCATTGGTTGACGCGCACTTGGTTGCGGAGTGCGAATGGGGCAACAAAGGGGCCATTAGGGATGACTTCGAGAAGCTTCTTCTAGCACGCGCGGGCGTCCGTTTGATGATCTTCAACGGCTTCAACAAGTCCCGTTCCAAGGGGGTCGCGGAATGGCTTGCCAGGAAAGTCAGGAAGTTCAACGGCTCCTGCCCCGAGGACACCTGGTTGTTGGCGGCCTGGGAAGGGAGTATTGACGACTGGTCGTTTAGGTATTTCACGATTGAGATGAACTCCGCCGCGATTCGGGAGCTGATTTAAGATTCTGCTTCTCTACTCGCCCCAACCCCCAGCCCTCAAGTAACCGCGCCGATGGAAGGGATTTGACAGAAGTTCTGATCGAAACCGGCCACGGGCGGCCCTACGATGGAGGGGTGAGGGAGACCTGGTGCCGGTAGTTTGATTTTCCCATCAAAATTGAATTTTGCCACGACCCACAGCACCGATACAGCAGTACGTCTGCATGAGCTATAATACCTCTATTGCGACAGAGTTCCCTAAAGCGCGAACCGTCTTTCTGTCCTCTTTTGCTCAAGGTCAGAAGGCTGCCGCACTCACTCGCGATCGTTTAGCCGCAAAGCTCAATCTTTATGATGGTCCGCAAGTTCTTGTCTTAGATCTGGCGGGAATCGCGTTCACTCCCTCAACCCTGCAAGAATTGATCCTGCCGCTCGCCCAGCGAATTCGAGGCGGCGAGTATGGGCTGGTCTGCCTTGTCATCAGTACCACCGACCTAGGGGGAAGTGATTTCATTCGCTATATGGCACAAGCACATCAATTGCCGCTTTATCTTTCCCACTCGCTGTTCGACCTAAGAGAAGGGACTCCAGTTGGTGCCCTAACGAGAACGCAAAGAAGCACCTTGAACACCATTAGCGTGCTGCGCGGCCAAGTAACGGCATCTAGCCTAGCTGCGGCGGAGGGTATACGGCCGAGCGCTGCAGCAAATAGATTGGTAAATCTGGACCGAGAGGGCTATCTTATCCGACAGTCGCGTGGGCGGCGCGAAGGTGATCTGTACGTGGAACCGCGATCTGCGACTTCAACTCCGATGGTCTTCGAAGAGCCCTACGAGGTCAGCGACAACAGCACCGGATCCGGAGCAGGTAGGCTATCGAGGTTTGCTGTCGGACCATCCAACGAAATAGGACGACCTCAACCCGGGGAATGAGCCGATGTCAGAGAAACCTGATCTCACCTATCCAGCAATTCTGAAAGAGTGCGGGGCCCACACGGCAAAGGGGCGCTCCCAGAGCAGAGCCTTCTTGGCGTGGGTTCTTGAGCACTACTACCGGCTTGAAGAGCCCGCTGCGCAGGATTGTGTGTGCGATGGTCCTGATGACCGGGGGGTGGATGGCATCTATGTGGACGACAACCTCGAACGGGTCGATATTCTCCAGGCGCGTCTCATCCAGAATCCTTCCAAGACCATAGGTGACCGTTCACTCCGTGAACTTGCTGGTTCTGTCGGGCAGTTCAACACGTCGGCTGGCATCCACCACGTCATCGACACAACCATAAACGGAGAGTTGAAGAATCTGCTCGAGTCAGAGCACGTCGCGACCAAGATCCAGAACGGCTACGAGGTACGCGGAGTACTCGTCACTAACGCGATCGCAGACAACAACGCGCGAAGCTTCGCAGCCGGCAATGATCGTGTGATCGTCTTTGACGCCGATTATCTGTCGGAAGGATACGTTCCCGTTGGCCCCTCCCAGCCGGTAGCTGGCGAAGCGCACTTCGATGTTTCCGGCTTCGATGTGATTCAGTATCAAACCGCTACGGCTAAGGTGCTTGTGGCACCACTGCTGGCCTCAGAGCTCGTCTCGCTCAAGGGAATTCGGAGTGGCGAACTGTTCGACTGGAACGTCAGGCAGTCCTTGGGGAAGACGAAGGTGAACAAGGCCATCGCTCAGAGTGTGAAGAACCAGGCCGAGCACAAAAACTTCCTTCTCTATCACAATGGATTGACGATCCTAACGACGAAACTTGAGTACGAAGAGGACTGCATTACCCTTTCGGGATATTCGGTCGTAAATGGCTGTCAGAGCATTACGAGCCTCTTCGACAACCGAGGCACCATAAGCAGTGATCTGAGGCTGCTAGGGCGGCTCATCCAGCTTCCGCCGGATAGCGAACTCGCAGCACGCATCACTCGCCATAGCAACAATCAAAACTCCATCAGCGCCAGGGATCTGCAGTCAAATAGTTCGATCCAGCGGCGGCTCCAGAACGAGATCAATGAAAAATATCCGGGCGTCTTCTACGAGATCAAACGAGGTGAGCAATCGACCTCCCCTGTTGTTCTGACGAACGAGAACGCCGCAAGGATCCTCCTTGCTTTTGACGTTATGCAACCATGGTCTTGTCATCAGAGCTACAAGCTCTTCGATGAGCTTTATGCCAACATATTCGCACGCCCCGAGGTCACTGCGGACAGACTTGTTTCCCTCCACCAAGCCCACCTGGCCGTGGAGGACGTTCTCCCAAGTGTAAAGCTCGCAGTCATGGCGAAGTACCGCCTGCTGCAGTCCACGCTCCTCTACCTACTCAGGATGGCGTTGGAGATCGACGAGGTGGGAGATACCTTCTGCCGAGAGCCGTCGAAGTTTATCTCTGAACCGAACGGGGCAGAGCGGCTACGCGCGAGTTTTGCTTGTGTCCTTAACGACCTGGTAATCGACCTTAACGCGGAAGTGGAGGAACGAGAGAGTGCCGGCACACCGTTCGATTACAAGCGTGAGCTCAAGAGCCCGCAGTCAGTCCGCAAACTTCAGCAGGGCATCATATCTTCCTATCAGAAAGCGGTGGCCCGGAAGCGTGCTACGGGATTTGGCGAGGAGTGGGTGGCGTAGGAAGAGGGTACGGTGTGACGGGACTCAGGTCGATCTAACGCCGATTACGGGTTCCAACAGGCCGATTGCAGATTTGGAGCCGCCAATCACCTTGGAGGCTGGGAAGTCCGTAGCGGCGCTGGGGGGGGGGCTTCGAGTTCAAGTGGGGGCGTGGGCGTCGGTCCTAGTCGAGCCATCGTTGGCAAGAGGTTCAGCACATAATGATTCGGGATCCAGCTCGCCACGAACAGAGATTCACCTGCTTTTTGACCGCTCATAAGTGGAGTCTCGTGCCGATCGGGAAGTGCACATGGGACAAAGGGGGGTATGTGCACGGGAGAGACCTTTCAGTGTGCACCAACGCTTCTCTCTATCTCGCTGTCTGATTTGCATTTACGGCTCTAATTCCGAGTCCGCCGTGTCGATCGGAGATCTTGGGAGGTGGACGGGAGCGACCCCCCTCTATTGTCTCCCAGATCGGCACTGCGGGGTGGGCTGATGTGCACTGGTGTGCCACCCCCTGGGAGGGTCGCTCCCGTCCTTTCTATATGGACTGTAAATCGTTAATCCTAATGAATCAGCAGAATATAGGCTTCTAAAGATGCCCCCAGATTTGCCCCACAAATTGTCACTCGGGGTCCGTCAGGCGCGGGGACTCTTGAGGGAAGTGTCTATTTTATCGAGAAGGATCCGTCGTCAGTCTGCAGACGCTGGTTATCCTCGTGTTATCAACCACCAAAGTCATCGGCAGCCAGATACGCCTCTCCCGTCTGGGACGCATGTCGACGAACCCGGTCAACAAGGTCGCCAAGTCCCATCATGCCGCCCAGAACCATATACAAATGACTGTGATCCAGAAGCAACATCGGTGTTCGCTCACCGGAAGCTTCCTGCTTAGCCACTGATGAATAACCGGAGATCGAGACCATCACCCCCATCGTGTTGTCGGCCTTGGTCGTGATCTTCTTGTAGAACGAATCGATGTCGGTTGCATCAGCCCGTCCCACCGTGAATTTCAGTTCCACGAGGTAGGTCGTTCCAGACACGGTCAGCGATCCGTCGATCTGGCGACCCTTGTGGGCGTACGGCTTCCGGTTCGTGATTTCGAAGAAGTCCAGCAACTCGTAGAACCAGTCCTGAAAGTCGTAACCGGCCTTCTGTTCGCCCAGTGACTGCGCAAGAGCGTTCAGTCTGTCATTGAGGCCACGGAGAGTCTGCTGGGACTGGGTCGCCTGACGCTGTCGCTCGGCGAACCTCCTATGTGCCTCGACCTTGTCCTCCTCCGATTGAATCTCCTGCTGCTGCTTCGAGTGATAGCGCCGCAGTTGCGAGACGGCATCGTGGGCCTCCTTGAGCTTGGCAGCCGAATCCTCCCAGTTCTTAAGATCTGGAAAGGACCCCTGCTCTATAAGAAAGCTGGCCATCCTCACCAAGGCCGAACGCCCGCTGTCGCTCTTCGGAAGCTTAAGAAAAAGCCTGTCAAGCACCTCTCGCTTTGACTCATCAGGAGTCCAGGTCTGGAGAAACTGCTCCGATACACCACATTGTCGCAGGAAGTTGGCCAGAGCCTTTCGTCTCCAAAACGACTTGAGGCACGCTTCGTACACCAGCGATATGTAGTGTGGTGTGAGTCTTGTCTTCATCCAGGAGTTCCGGTCAGGTCTTCCTAACCCGTCTGCTTCCGATTCCCCGTGAAGGTGCCATCTCTTCCGTCGTTACCGGAATCAAGAAATGATTCCACGGTATGACCCAGCACATTATTGTAGCGCAACCTCTGCGCGGCGGGGCGACTGTCCACCGCGCTAGCGTGGCCTCGACGACCTTCCGGCTTGTTCGTGGGCTCCGAGGTCCAGTTTCGGAACGAGGAGCAGAACCCGTGCTGCACGGCCGCGATCTTGTGGACCTGGAGCAGCTTAGGAAGTCTGATTTCGGATATCGGCTTCCCGTCCCGGCACGGGAACACGAGCGTGCCGCCGCCGAGCGTCCGCGCCGCGTCTAGAATCTCGGTGGCGCACGTTCGCTCAGCGGCAGGATAAGTCACATCCAGTTCCGGTCGCATTGAAGTAGGTATATGAATTTGTGGCGCTTCTTCAGGCAACTGTTGTTGAGTTCTGACGGCAGTCCACGGTGGCGTAGAATCGGATCGCTATCAAAACAAACAAAAGAAATGCCGCCCGACTTGTGAAGACCTCTCGGAATGAGAGCCTGTTTTTGGCCAGGCCGCCCTGCATGGCAGGAGTCCTCATCGTTCTACCGAATCTCAGAGCCGAATGCGGACGTACGAAGTTGTAATAGGCCATCAGCAGCGCCACGTGACCTTCCAAGAACTCCGTACGTCGGGCGTGGCAAGGTGTGCGACGGCCAAGATAGGAGCAGCCCTGCCGGATGGTTAAATTGTGGCGCTCCACGAAACTGGTGTTCAGTGTGCTGGAATCCTCGGAATGAAACAGTGCTTCTTCCAGTTCGCCTTGTGTTCCGGGAAGCAGTCTACGATCGACACGAACCACCCGATTCTCCCGACGCTTCTTGATGACTTGGCCGTGGATGCAGACTCCCAAGAGCAGCCTTTTCGCAGCCCACTCGTACATCTCGAACCCGTCGGTGGTGAACAGGAAGCGGTGTTTAAGGAGGCCTCGCTGCAGTGTGTTCAGAATTGCGTTCTTGATTTGCTGGAGACTGCGGCGGCCAACGTTTGTCGAGACCCAAAGTCTGGACCACACTTCCAGGGTGGTCAGCACCCAGATCACCCGTTTCTTCGCTCCAACAAAGGTCCTGATCTCGTCGGCCTGAAGTTCATGGATGACGAAACCCCGGAGCATCCGATCATTGAACCGGACAGCGTATGTGGCCGCCGATTCAAGCCAGCGTGCGATGGTGCCCCACGCCATCCGCTTGATTCGAGCCATGGCTGAGATCGCAATTCCGTGGACACACATGCGGACGACTTCATCGAACAAAGACCTGGGCTTGTGCAGCCGATAATAAGGCGTGCCACGGGTCGAGGAGAAGGTTCGACCGCATTCTTTGCAGCGATAGCGCCGGCGTCTGCCCTGCCTGGTGATGTAGAAGGAGTGTCGGATGATGTTGCCCTTGCCGAGCCGTCCTTTCAGGCAGCAATTGGGGTTGGGACAAGTGCGATTGGACTCCTTGCTCCGCTTCATACATGTCTTGATGACAGACAACCGCCAGGAAGTCCAGGTAGGATCATGAGTTGAGGAGACACTGGGAGACGATCAACAACAGTTCCCTGATGAAGCACCGACTACTGGTACATAAGGATCTCAGAAGAGCATTGGGTTTCTTTCGGGGAAAATTGTTTGTAACTCTTCAAAAGAATCGAGAACTGCATCAGGGCAGAAATCATTTTTTCGTATGTTGCGTGAATGCGTGACGGACTCCAATGGGTTATGCGGAGCAACGTCGCCATATTCTTATTATCGAAGGTTGCCCCGTAACGAGCCCAGATTGTCTTGATGCCTAGCCGGGCAGCTGGCTCCAGGTCTTTTGCACGACTATCGCCGATGGCCCAAGCATTGTCGGGATCAGAGCCAACGGCTTCCAGCGCGCGCAAGTAGTGTAGCTCGTTCGGCTTGCATTCCTCTTCTGACACCATATATACGTTCCTGAGGCGCGTACGTTTTCGGGTCTGACCATCTCGTATATAATCTTTCGTGGCCGGATCATCCGGCGGAGGAACAAAGCCTTCCCATCCGATCAGTCCAGCTAAAAGTGAATCGAGTTTTAGATCGTATAGACGGTGTTGGGCTCTGTAGACAGGAGAGTTGGTCACGGCTACCACAAGCACATCCTGCTTCCTAAGCCACTTGAGCGTCTTGATGACTCCTGGATACGGTGTAAGCCGTTTTCGTTGGACTCGCTTAAATGCACCGCGCCCTTGTTCGATCAGATGTCCGATTCGCTCGCTATTTTCGGACCGCACAGAATCGAGTTCTTGAATCACGAAAGCGTATTCCAGGGATTTGTGACGAGAAAATATGGCTTTCGATTCGTCGTATAGCTGATCCTCCGAGACATCAAGCTCTCTAGATAGAGCATGGATCATCGCCCTGAAGCTCGGAGCGAAGAAACTCGGCCAGTCGTAGAGAGTATTGTCAATATCCGCAAGGAGTACGGCCTGAGACATCACAAACCTCCACGTCAGAACCAGTTCACAAGGCAGAGAGCGACGATGTTCTCACAACACCAATAATCCCCAAACTCTATAGAATAGAATCACCCTGAAAATAGAAGCGACCCCGATCACTTTATGTACCACTCCTGATTTCCTGGACAGACAGAACACACCATACTCAAGCAGCCGGTTCAAGAACAAGCCGTTGTCGAGCCTGAACCAGTTCCGGAATGGAGCGGAAGTGGCGGCCCCAGAGGAAACCCCTGCCCACAGCAAGCGGATACCGCTCCCGGAATATCCGCCTCACGCTATCCGAAGCTGCGGAGGAGGAAACTTGCGCCTAGTGCATAAACGTTCGAGACTGTGTGAAAAGTAGGACCGAGTCGAATTTTGCGGTGTGAGAGGCCTGGGATTTGGGCCGTGAGTGGGTTGTTGTCGATTCGCTGATGCCGTGCGCCCTGATGCGTTGCAACAGGCCCTTTTGGGGGGCGATTCCAGCTGGTTTGAACGCCCCACGCGGCGATCACGGACGGACTGCGGCGATCAGTTCCGGGATCCCGGCCAAGGTTGTCGCACGGCGGATGTTGTAGGCCAGAGCGGTCAAGCTGAACTCACCCCGAACGTTCTCGAGGTACTGTCAAGTTAAGTGAAATTCTCGGGTTTTGGAGGCGAAATCGGTCGTCGGTCGAACGTAGAATCAACAACTTAGGGACTTGCCAAGGCGCTGATTAGGCACCAAATCAGTTAACTTGACAGTACCCAATGGTGGCGCTGACGGCGACTGGGAATGCCGCTGTTGGACAGCGGTTTGACCTCGACACCGAAGACGAAGCGCACTCGATCGTTCGACAGCGCCTCGACGCGGTGAAGCCTCTGGAGTTGCGGATCGAAACCGGTGACGTGGGTAGACGCCTGGCGGATGCCACACTTCACCTGATCCGGGAGGCACCGGCTCCGGCGGCGTGCGTGGTCTTTGCCAATAGCCCGAAAACGGCGCGCGCGGCGTTCGACCGCCTGCGAAAGCAGATAGCGGAGGCCGAGGTGCTGCTCCTGACTGGGCTCGTACGAGAGCGGGAGGCGGAACGGATACGCACGAGGATCCTCGATCCAAACCACGGCATGGCCGCGCCTCGCCACATGAAGGCCGGTCGTCAGCATCATCTCATCGTGGTCGCGACACAGACCCTGGAAGTGGGTGCAGATATCGACGCGGAATACCTGGTCACGGAGGCATGCGGCATCCGTGCGCTCACGCAGCGATTGGGCCGACTAAATCGCCTCGGACGATACACGCATGCGCGCGCCGTTTACGTTCATCTGCCGCCATCCAAGAAGTGGCTAGGGGGCAGGACTACCGGCATGGATGTGGACACCTGGCCGGTCTACGGGACGGAGCCCAAGAGTGTACTCAATAGATTGGAGGCTGCTTATGGAGACAATGAGACTAGAACCGTGAACCTGTCCCCGCGGCGAGTGGCTGAAATTCTGGGACCGCCAGGCGATGACCCCAGCCGTGCGCCAGAGATCTTGCCTGGGATCCTGTGGGAGTGGACCAAGACGACCCATCCACCGGATGGCGAAGCTCCCGTCGAGTCCTACTTCAGCGGCGTCACCGGTGCGCAATACTCGGTATCGCTGATCTGGCGCGTCCATATACCGGAAGACGGCGAGCGGTTGTGGCCGAGAGCCACGGATCGCGAAGTGGTCGATGTTCCGATTGGCGCGGCGCGGGACGTCTTGAAAGGAGATGATCTCCGACGCTTGGCTTCCGACGGTGTCACCGTGGAAGCGATCTCAGGCGCAGACCTGCGACCGGGCGATCAAATCGTGTTGCCGACCCACGGCCTGCTGGATGAATTCGGCTGGAATCCAGCCGCTTCCGGTCCCGTAGCGGACGTATCCCTTGTCGGCCACGGATTGCCACTTGATGCCAGGGCGATCGAGCGCCTCTGTGGTGTTGTGGTCAGCGGGCTCATCGACAAAGCGTTGGGAACCGCCAACGACGACGATGATATCGATCCACAGGAGCAGACCAAAGCGGTGGAGGAGATTCTCAGCGCCGTTCGGGCGGCGGCAACACCCCCTGTCTGGGATCATAAGGAGTGGACCGACTTCACTGGATCCCTGAGTCCTCAGGTCGTGGAGTCCTACAAGGAGGTGCCCCGGTTGCGAGCCAAGATGCCCGACCCCGAAATGCACAATGGCGATTTCGACGAAACGTCGCTCGGTGCTGCCGCGGTCGACCTGGCGCTGCACTGTCAAGCGGTGGCGTCTCGAACTCGGGACATCGCTAACAACATCGGCCTGTCGCCCGATCTGATTGATGTCGTGGAGCGCGCCGGAACGCTGCATGATGTCGGCAAGGCGGACCGGCGCTTCCAACGATGGCTCGATCCCGACGGGCAGCAGGGCGGGCTCGTGGCCAAGTCGAATGCGCCACGCCACCGGTGGGAGGCAATGCGAATCGCCTCCGGATGGCCTCGGGGTGGCCGTCACGAGGACCTGTCGGCTCGGTTGACGCACGCGTGGCTCGAACAGAATCCCGCTTGGGGGGATCCGGTGCAGCGAGATCTGCTGCTTCATCTGGTGATCAGTCATCACGGCAAGGGCCGACCACTCGTACCGCCAGTCGCCGACGGCACGCCCAATGTAGTGTCCGGGGTGCTGGCAGGCGTGTCCTTGAGGGCACCGGCTGACCTTGGCATCGTCGACTGGGATCAGCCGGCCCGCTTTAGACGGCTCAACGAACGGTTCGGGCCGTGGGGACTGGCGCTACTTGAAGCCGTCGTCATTCGCTCGGACCACGCCGTGTCTGCGGGAGCCGATGTGGTCCTGGAGGCACCGAAATGACACAGGTGACCTGTCCAGGGCTACCCGCAGAATGGATCAACGGTTGGCTCGCAGCGGTGGGAGCCACAGTGCTAGATGCCCGAATCCGATTGCACTGGATGACGGACGGGGTACCACTCGCGGTGCTCTCGTCCGCGGAGATCGATCCGGTCGACGCCCTTGTCGAGTCATGGCCGGATATAGCGCTACTGTCTGACCTGCCGATCGCCGAAAACTGGAAGGGGGCCGGCAAGGTGGGACGAAAGGTTCCAGTGGAGCGTAAGGTCAAAATATTCAGCCGACCCACAAGTCTCTATTGTGCAAAAAGTTGTAACCGTCACGGCAAACAGAAGTCAGCCTTGGTTGAGCCCCAATGTTTTCCCCCTTTGCGTCTGAGCACTTGACGTGAGCATCTAATCAACCATGAACTTCGTGCTCAGGCCCTGGCAGCTGCTGCTCCTGATCTTGGCCGGTTGGATCAACAGAGACCAGCAGGACGCGATCGAGTATCTTTTGACTGAGAATCAGGTACTCAGAGAAAAGCTCGGCAAGGGCCGCATTCTGCTCAACGACGGCCAGCGTCGACGCTTGGCCGTCAAGGGCAAGGTGCTGGGCCGAAAAAGCCTCGGCAAACTGGCCAAGATCGTCAGGCCCGACACGCTTCTGCGCTGGCATCGAGAGCTTATCGCTCGCAAGTGGGATCACTCAGACAAGAGGCAATCCGTTGGCCGGCCACGCATTCGACACAGATTGTGGACTTGGCTCTGCGCATGGCTCAGGAGAATCCTAGCTGGGGCTATGACCGTATCCAGGGTGCTTTAGCCAACCTGGGCTTCCACATTTCTGACACCACGGTTGGCAACATTCTCAAAGCCCACGGCATCGAGCCAGCTCCAGAGCGCGAGAGCCGCACGGCCTGGCGTACCTTCCTTGCTGCTCACTGGGATTCGATCGCAGCCGCCGACTTTACGACCGTTGAGGTCTGGACTCGGTCAGGACTGGTCACGTTCTACGTCCTTGTGGTGATGCATCTAAAGACGCGGCGCATTGAAATCGCGGGTGCGACGCCTCACTCCAACTCCGAATGGATGCAGCAAGCCGGAAGGAACCTGACCGGCTGTGTCGACGGTTTTTTCCGCAGCTCGGCCCACGTCATCCTTGACCGTGACACGAAGCACTTGCCGTTGCGTCAGATCTTGAAGTCCAGCGACATCGAGGCGGTAGTCTTACCTCCCAAGAGTCCTAATCTCAATGCTCATCTGGAACGCTTCATGCGCTCCCTGAAATCTGAATGTCTCAACCGTATGATCTTCTTTGGTGAAGCGTCATTGCGTCGGGCCTTGAGAGAGTTCGGAGAGCACTTTCACCACGAACGGAATCATCAGGGACTCGCGAACCGAATCATTGATGCGGGAGATGAAGTTGGTCGCAAGGACGGCGAATTGAGTTGCCGTCCCAGGCTCGTTGGCTTGCTTCGATACTACTATCGAGACGCTGCTTGAATTCGGATACACTCCATAAGACTGGGGAGAAGGTCGAGTCAGCACCGCTGTGCCGGAGCGACGACCTCACACCGGGAGCCCGTTTCCAAAAGCTGGTTTCTCAACGGAAATCGCCTGAGATTCCGATGCTCGCACGCCCATGAGCCCTTCTATCCTAAGGATCCGCTGCCCGACCGAATATTTTTACCTTACGAGATTCAGATTGCCTCAAGATGACGCAGGGGGAGGCTGATACAATGTTGACAGGGAATGCCCGAGGGCTGAGCCTAGGATTCGACTTTCTCGGACAGCCAGACCTTCATCAGCGACTGGTAGGGAACATCTCGTTTATGGGCCGCGATCTTGATCTGTTCAAGAAGATGGACCGGCAGCCTGAGAGAAATCGCCTGGGTTGACGGTTTGAGATTGGCAAAACGAACACGTTCTGCCTGGCTCCAATCGACATAACCGCTGGAGTCGTGACTCTCCCAAAACGCCTGTTCTTGCTTTTCGCTTTTGAAGACGGGAATGGATCTAAGTTTCTTTTTCATAACGGGATCGCTCCTTGTGATGCATGTCCCGTGCGGAGATCACGCGGATCTTGGTGTTCTCCCCGCGGAGTGTAAATGTTACATGCAGTTGGCGCCCTGAATTGGTGACGCCGAGCGCATGAAACCGAAGCTCGGGGCGGCTGTGCTCGACGTCTTCGACAACTAGGAACGGTCCGTTGAAGAACACCTGCTCCGCTTCGGATTGGCTGACACCGTGCTTGTCAAAGCTTTTCCGGGCGTTGCCTTCGTCCCATTGAAAGCCAACAATTCGTGCAAGATCGACCACAATCTTGTATATTTCCATAATACACAAGTATTTTGCAAAGGGGAACACCGAATCGGGACGTACGGAGGCAAGTCAGTATGACGTAAGGTCAAAATATTCAGCCGACCCACAAGTCTCTATTGTGCAACAAGTTGTAACCGTCACGGCAAACAGAAGTCAGGCCTTGGTTGAGCCCCAATGTTTTCCCCCTTTGCGTCTGAGCACTTGACGTGAGCATCTAATCAACCATGAACTTCGTGCTCAGGCCCTGGCAGCTGCTGCTCCTGATCTTGGCCGGTTGGATCAACAGAGACCAGCAGGACGCGATCGAGTATCTTTTGACTGAGAATCAGGTACTCAGAGAAAAGCTCGGCAAGGGCCGCATTCTGCTCAACGACGGCCAGCGTCGACGCTTGGCCGTCAAGGGCAAGGTGCTGGGCCGAAAAAGCCTCGGCAAACTGGCCAAGATCGTCAGGCCCGACACGCTTCTGCGCTGGCATCGAGAGCTTATCGCTCGCAAGTGGGATCACTCAGACAAGAGGCAATCCGTTGGCCGGCCACGCATTCGACACAGATTGTGGACTTGGCTCTGCGCATGGCTCAGGAGAATCCTAGCTGGGGCTATGACCGTATCCAGGGTGCTTTAGCCAACCTGGGCTTCCACATTTCTGACACCACGGTTGGCAACATTCTCAAAGCCCACGGCATCGAGCCAGCTCCAGAGCGCGAGAGCCGCACGGCCTGGCGTACCTTCCTTGCTGCTCACTGGGATTCGATCGCAGCCGCCGACTTTACGACCGTTGAGGTCTGGACTCGGTCAGGACTGGTCACGTTCTACGTCCTTGTGGTGATGCATCTAAAGACGCGGCGCATTGAAATCGCGGGTGCGACGCCTCACCCCAACTCCGAATGGATGCAGCAAGCCGGAAGGAACCTGACCGGCTGTGTCGACGGCTTTTTCCGCAGCTCGGCCCACGTCATCCTTGACCGTGACACGAAGCACTTGCCGTTGCGTCAGATCTTGAAGTCCAGCGACATCGAGGCGGTAGTCTTACCTCCCAAGAGTCCTAATCTCAATGCTCATCTGGAACGCTTCATGCGCTCCCTGAAATCTGAATGTCTCAACCGTATGATCTTCTTTGGTGAAGCGTCATTGCGTCGGGCCTTGAGAGAGTCCGGAGAGCACTTTCACCACGAACGGAATCATCAGGGACTCGCGAACCGAATCATTGATGCGGGAGATGAAGTTGGTCGCAAGGACGGCGAATTAAGTTGCCGTCCCAGGCTCGGTGGCTTGCTTCGATACTACTATCGAGACGCTGCTTGAATTCGGATACACTCCACAAGACTGGGGAGAAGGTCGAGTCAGCACCGCTGTGCCGGAGCGACGACCTCACACCGGGAGCCCGTTTCCAAAAGCTGGTTTCTCAACGGAAATCGCCTGAGATTCCGATGCTCGCACGCCCATGAGCCCTTCTATCCTAAGGATCCGCTGCCCGACCGAATATTTTTACCTTACGGTCACCAGCAAGCAGAGAGTGAGGCGCGACGGCAGTATTGTCGGCGGCAAACCCAGCAACCGCAGGGCGTAGTATCACCTGCTCCACAATCGCCTCTACCGGGGCGAGATGGTCCACAAGGACAAGGCCTATCCCGGCCAGCATGAGGCCATTGTCGATGAAGCGCTGTGGGATGAGATTCAAGCCACCCTGGCCGCCAACACGAACGGCGAGCGCCGAGAAGGGACCCGGCAACCGAGCCTGCTGACGGGGCTTGTCGTTGACGAGCAGGGCGAGGGCCTCTCACCCAGCCATGCCGTCAAGAAGGGACGGCGCTATCGCTACTACGTCTCCCGCCATCTCATCCTCGAGGGCAAGCGAGCCGGCCGCAAGGGGTGGCGCCTCCCGGCGGCGGATCTCGAAGGCCTCGTTACTGTCCGTCTCAGGGACTGGCTCGCTGATGCGGCCGCGATCAGCGCTGTCATCGATGGAGACCCTCGAGAGGCATCGGCTCATGCCAGCTTGATCACCCAGGCGCAATCGCTCGCGGACCGGTGGCCCGAGCTGAAACCGCACCAGGCCAAGGCCTATCTCAATGCGCTTCTCCGGCGGGTGATCGTCGAGTCCGCCCGCATCGTGATCGAGATCGACGGCGAGCGGGCCCTAGCCACCCTCCTGGCAGGACCGGACGCCGTCTCAATAAAAAGATCGAGGCAGGACGCTCAGCCAGCCAAACATCCGATCATCCTGGATATTCCAAGCGCCCTTAAGCGCGCTGGCACGGGCATGAAACTAGTCGTCCCCGGCGCCCGCAACAATGCCAAGTGCGCCCCGGGCCTGATCCGGCTGCTGCTGCGCGCCTTCGCCATCCAGGATCGATTGGAGCAAGACCCCGATCTCACCCTGCAGCGGATCGCCGAGGCCGAAGGCGTCTCACCCTCCTATGTCACCCGGTTGCTGCGGCTTGCCCACCTTGCCCCGGACATCGTCACGGCAATCATCGACGGTCGGCAACCGCCTGGGCTGACCGCGAACACGCTCATGAAGAACACCCGCCTGCCGTTCAGGTGGGAAGCCCAGCGAAAGCGGCTTGGGTTCAAGCACGCTTGACCTCCGGTCCATCCCAAGCCGGCTGGTTCTGTCGCTGGATGCAGGTCGTAGAGAGCTGCGTCAACCGATGACGCCCTCGAAACCCGTATGGCACAGCGGAAACACTCCTCATACAATGGTAGTGGTGGATCAGTCGTGGAGGCAGGAGATCCCGCAGTTGACGACCAACCTGACGATCAAAGCCCGGGCGCTCGAACACGCGCAGAAGATCACTTATTTCCATCTCGTCGGGATCGGTTCCTCGCCGCGACCCTCCGGTCAGCCAGAGCGTCCTAGTTCGCCCAGCCCCCGGTTTCGAAATGGCTCCGAATCGTCTCGAGGTTCTGCGGAAGTGCACCTTCACATGTGACTCCAAGGTACGTTGCGGCACGGCTAATCCCAACAAAGAAGTATCTGTCAAATAGCTCAGGCAGGCGATTGGCGAGTCGATCGATACCGACGTAGAATACCGCCTCGAACTCAAGTCCTTTTACGTGCCGTACGTCGAATACCCGAACCTCGGACACATCTCCGACAGCCCGACCGTCCTTCAGCCCAGCGACGGGGATGTTGTTTCCGGCGAGACGAGGACCGAGTTGCGCCACAAGTGAATCGATCTCACTCTCGTCGTGTACAAACACAGCGATGGACGGTAAATACCCCGTCCTCTTCTCAACCTCGGTAATTCTGGAGGCGAGCCATGCTCCTAGATTCGCTCCCCTGCAGTCCTCGGCGAGTTGTGGCGGCAGATCGGCGGCCTCTTCGAAACCCGGGTCCTCCAGATCAGGACCGAGATCGTCCACCGCTAGGGCAGAGGCCAGCTCTTGGAGTTTCTTGCTCTGTCGGTAGGCGCGATTGACCCTGCGCATTGCGATCGGCCTTCCGGCAAGCTCGCCGAGTCTGTCGAATTCGGGCCGACTGCGAACGCCTTCGACGGTGATGCGTTGATTGAGATCACCACACGCAAACCATGACCGAAGGCGGGGATCGGATATCTCAACGGTGCAGGCAAGCTGAACCGCGGAGAAATCCGTAGCCTCATCAACGAAGACTTGTGGCAAGTAATGGTCCTTGATGCTCTCCAACCAGTCATAGCGAGATCTCTCAACGAGATGGCCACGGTTCGCCTCGAGCAGCAGCCTGGCATTGCGCAGCATCGTGAGGATCATCACGTCGACTTCGTCCACGGAGACACGTTTCCGGTCGATCCAGCTGTCGACCTCAGACGCGAAAAAACGTTCTTGCGGCGCCTTCGTTCTCCTGAAGCGATCGAACCAAACAGGGGCGCCCATCACGAGCGTCGGGGTAGTTGAGCGAGGGTTCTGACGTGCCCGGTGGTGACGAGGCGCGCGCCAAGCGCCTGCATCTGCTCTGTTGGAGGCAATCTGGTGCCCATCATTTTGAGAGCACGACCGACGCGTCCCCTCGGGGCGCCGCGCTGCGCAGCCAGCGACCGGGAGCGGCCTCGAATCACAGAGAGGAGGAGCTGGGCGCACCTCACTCTCTCATTCTCGGAGTCGGTGGTGTTCGGTGCCGCCTCATCGAGGCCGTCGTCGTCCTCAGGCTCATCGCCCTCACCCGCATCGCCGAGCAGTTGCGGCAGAGCGTCGACCATTTCGTCTAGGAGCGCTGGGTGTTGACGCACGAGCCGATTGCCCATTCCTCTCAGTTCGTCGCGATTCTCCTTCTGGAGCCGTTGAAGCTCAGCATGTAGGTCTGATTGGTCCAGGGCCCCCGCAAGTTCGCGCGGCGAGGGTGTCCGGCCCCGATCAAAGAACCCGAACGGCGCGCCCAGCAGGAGCTTCAGAGGTTCGTTGGCATGGGCGCGTAGATGTTCCAGCGATTGGCGACTTCGGTCGAAGACACCATCGTTGAAGAAAGCTTCAAACTCGGCCTGGAGCTCGGTGACAGTCGGACTCGACCGATCTGTCAACGGTGTTGTGTGTTCATCGAGCAGGAAACGGCCGGAGCTTTGAGCCCGCAATATCCGAAGAGGGCCGCGGCCGAGCTCCAGTCGCTGCTTTTGCCATGTTCTCAAGTTCTCTGGTGTCGCTGGCACGCCTTCGCGGGTGAACGCATCCCTCAGGTACTGCTTCAGAAGCTCGGTCGGAGAGAACATCGCCCAGCCGTCCAGGCCACTCACCGAGGAAGACAGGCCGGAGCGAGTCAGCGCTTCCGTTTCATCGTCGGTAAGTCCGTCAGGAGTGCGCTTCTGCGCTAGCCGCTTGATCAGGGTTGTTGTTTTGCCGGTCCCAGGTGGTCCCAGGAGCACCAGCCTCGAGTTGATCGGCAGGCGGAAGACCTCGCCCTGGTAGTGGTCCAGGATAGGCTGATCCCGTAGGGCAATCCTCTGGACAACCCGTCGGCGACGCGCGTCTCTCCAACGCGTTGTTTCAGCGTCCTTGTCGAGGAGTTGTCCGAGAAGGTCGGGTATGGCTTCGTCGCTGGGGGCTATTCCCTCAAGTTCGCTGAGGAGTGCTCTGATCGAGTCAAGCTCAGCACTCCAGTCTTCAAATTCGAACCGGTCGTCAAGCCCGTCCCATTCACCCTCTATCAGTTTGGGCCGCAGTTGGAGGCGCTCGCGAACACGGACGCGTCGTCTTTTCCCCGCGATGTCCAGTTCATCGCCCTCACCGGCGGCGAACTCCGCTAGACGCCCCAATGGAGATCGATACGACACGACACGAGCGTCCTGAATCGCTTCTCCAATCCCAGCGGCCGACGTGCGCGTGATGTAGAGCGTTTCGCAAGTCCCCTCCTCAGTCTCCCACTCGACCTTGAGCCTTGCCACAAAGGGCTCCCTTGTGAGTCGCGCGAGGTACTGTCTGTCGGCTGCCAGCGAGCGCTCGATGCTGCGAAGGCGGCGCCCCTGGTCGGTCATTGGATTGTCGAGCAGCGCAAGCACCTTCGTCGGCTCGTTTTCCGGGGTGAGCTTGTCCGCGGCGTAGCGTGCGAGCTTCTGGAGGGCATCCAGCACGCACTGTCCAAGCTCCCTCAGCGTGTTCTGCCGTTCTTGATCCGTAATCATGGTTGAGTAGGCCGGGGGAGTCTCACCCCCAGCCCCTCCAAGAACCGGACGTGAACCTCTCAGCTCATCCGGCTCCTATCACTCAAACCTCAAATGGCTTTGCTACTTTCAAGGGCTCCTCCTGCCTAGCAGTTGGCCGCTTGTCCGTAGCCGAGTGACCAAGCCCCTTCGCTCCGCTGCCATTACGGCAGCCTCATCGCTACTACGAGCTTGTCCGCCCCTGGGCAACGCTTCGATACTGTCGGCCTCGCAGGTTCTCTGCTTGTGCCTTTCTCTTAGCATCGTTGCTCCAGGTTCCCGCAGTTCAACATGAGAGCCCAGATCAAGCTCACGCCACCTCTATGCCGGGTGCCACCTGACCAGTAGACAGGTTTCCGCCAGATTCGTCCCGGGGCAACATCAACTCCCCGGTTTCGACACCATCTCGTCCTTTCGGCACTTGAACGGTGGTTCACTTGTGTTCGTCTTCCTGATCCACACCTGATGCTTCTAGAGCACCTTTTCCGTAACGCTCACGACCGCGGCTTTTAACCACAGCCACTTACGGTGGTTTGCAACCTGCTCCTGCAAGCCGGTTGCGGGAGGCCTACTCCCATCTCTCACGCCGCTTGCTGCGGCACACTAATGCCCCGGCCCAACAGCTAACGACTGCGTGCAAAACGCCGTCGCGACGCGACGGCCATACTGAGCGTTCGAGCCATACCCGAACCTCGACACTTGAATGCCGCTGGTGCTTCGTCACCAGCACCTGCTGCGAAAACTCGTCATGACGGTCGGCTGGTGGAACCGGAACCGGACCGTGGCGACGCCAGGTGCAGGATCTCGATATGAAATCGAGCGTGCACCCGAAGACCAAGACAAGCTACCACGTCGGGAACTGGGCGGCGCGTGCGGGGGTTCCGGGTGGGGCGAGGAAACTTGGTAGGTCGCGGAGCTTGTGCGTCTGCCCGAGTATATCGAACAGCCCGATGATGTAAGTGCCAGCTATACTGGGACTCTCTATTTCGGCTTTGGCCACCGAGCACCCGCCGGCACCATGGTTCCCCGACGCGGGAGGTTTCATTCTTCAGTCAAACCGCTCTTCTTGGCGTACACGCGCAGCGCCTCGTTCGCTCGCTTCTGCCAGCCGGAGCCCGTCGCGCGATAGGCCTCCACGACGTCGCGGTCGACGCGCAAGCTGACCAGTTCCTTCGTCGGGCGCTTCTGAGGACCGCGCTGACCTCGATACCGACGAACGGCTTCCGCTGTGTCCTTGGGCAACACGTCCATCAACGGCCGTGCTTGGCGAATCTCTTCTGCGGTCCATTCCGGATTCTCTACGTCAGGGCGACTGGCGTTCTTTCGCATACGCTCGTTCCTCTCTCGTGTTCGCTCGCCGCAAGCTGATCACGCGCACGGCATCGCCCCGCGCCGTGATCACTGCCGCATGAAGCTGGCCCTCAATGTGGCCCAGCACCCGTACACGCCGTTCGCCATAATCCTTCCGCGCGTCCTCGACACTGATGGCGGTGTCGAGGACAATGTCCGCGAAGCGCTCAAATCCGATCCCGCGTTCGCGCCGGTTCTTGGCACTCTTCGCTGGGTCAAATTCAATAAACGTCATTATATCGTATAGACAATTAAAATAAAAATGCCAAGGATACGATAACAACCGCCCTTGGGCTACGATGTGAAGGACAAAAAGCTCATCGTCAACAAGGCCGAGGCCGAAACGGTCCGGTCTATCTTCCGCCAGTACCGGGAAATCGAATCCGTGCGTGAACTGCGCGACCGGCTCGCCGCCGAAGGCGTCACCAGCAAGCGGAGAGTGAGGCGCGACGGCAGTATTGTCGGCGGCAAACCCATCAACCGCGGGGCGTTGTATCACCTGCTCCACAATCGCCTCTACCGGGGCGAGATGGTCCACAAGGACAAGGCCTATCCCGGCCAGCATGAGGCCATTGTCGATGAAGCGCTGTGGGATGAGAGACTGTCCCGGGTTTAGTTGAAAGTTGAGAGGCGGTTCGTCCGACCGACTCGTTAGAATCGGGTTGGTCAACAACCTTTTAAGGAGGAACCGCCATGAAGAAATCATATCGAATTGTCACCCGGAAGAACAGTCAGGGGCTGGCTGATTATCTGGCCCAGAACGGGCAACTGTTGCTCCCGATGGTGGAGCTGATCGAAGCCTCCCGGATGGCCATTGACGAGTTGATCGACATCCTGGGGCGAGCGAGCATGGAAGCGGTCTTGCAGCTTTCTGCCCGAAGTGTCGCCGGCGAAAAGCAACAAGGGCGCCCAGGCAAGCAGATCGTTTGGTACGGCACTCAGCCAGGGCGAGTCAGACTTTCGGAGCGGCAAGTGCGGATTCGAAAGCCACGGCTGCGCAAGAAAGGCCAAGGTCGAGGCGGGGAGGTGGAGATCCCCGCCTATGAGGCGATCAACCGTAACGGGGAGCTGGGCAGCCGCATGCTGGAGATCTTGACGTGCAACGTTTCCACGCGCCACTACAGCCGCGTGATCCCCCAGATGGCCGACACGGTGGGAGTCAGCAAATCGTCCGTGAGCCGTCAGTTCATTGAGCAGAGCGGCCAGCAGCTGGAGCAGCTGGCCGAGCGACACTTTGATGACGTTGAGTTTCTGATCATCTACATCGACGGCCTGGTCTTTGGCGAGCACCACGTGATCTGTGCCGCCGGCGTGGACTCGGAGGGCCAAAAGCACGTGCTGGGGCTGCGGGAAGGGGCCAGTGAAAACGCCGCCACCGCTACCTCCTTGCTGGAAGACCTGGTGGAGCGAGGCCTGGATTCCGGGCGACGCTATCTGTTTGTGATTGACGGCTCCAGGGCCCTGCGATGTGCCATTGACAAGGTCTTTGGCAAGGGCAGTCCGGTGCAGAGATGTCGTCGTCATAAGATTCGCAACGTGTGCGATCGATTGCCGGACGATCTGGCCGAGCAAGTCAAGTCAGTGATGCAGGCTGCTTATCGGCTGCCCTGGGAAGAAGGGAGGGTTCGGCTCAGAAAGCAGGCGGAGTGGCTCGAAGGGCTGCATCCCGATGCGGCAGCTAGCCTGCGAGAAGGTCTGGAAGAGACCTTCACCATCAATCGACTCGAGTTGTCTTCCTCCCTGCGCTTGTGTCTGGCCAGCACCAACCTGATTGAAAGCCCTCACTCTGGCGTGAGGATGCGGACCCGCCGAGTGAGCCGCTGGAAAGATAGCCAGATGGTGCTGCGCTGGGCCGCCTCAGCCTTCCTGGAGACGGAGAAGAACTTCCGGCGCATCCAGGGCTACCAGGACCTCTGGATGCTGAAAGCCAAACTCAGAGACGAGGTTTCTATGGACGCCAAACGAAAGGTGGCTTAAGATCGTGCTCAACCTGAACCGCCCTTCACTTTCAACTGAGTTTGGGGCAGCCTCTGGGATGAGGTTCACCCGGTTGCTGCGGCTGAGCTACCTCGCCCCGGACATCGTCACCGCCATCGTCGACGGGCAGCAACCGCCCGGGCTGACCGCCGAAAAGCTCATGAGAAACACCCGTCTGCCGCTCAGTTGGGAAGCCCAGAGGAAGCGGCTCGGGTTCGCGCCCGCTTAATCTCCGGTCCATCCCAAGCCGGCCGGTTCTGTCGCTGGGCACAGATCATAGAGAGCCGTGTCAACCGATGACGCCCTCGAAACCCGTACCACTAAAAAGGGCTTGAGAGACGGGCGTGTGAAAACGGTACGCCAACGCCACGCAGAAGCGTCTCTGCCAACCGAAGCCCCTCACCAGAGCATCGGCAAGCGCCCGGGATTTGGGCGGAAAACGGGGACGAGATCCACAAAAAACGTAGCAATATCAAAGATATAAGTGGGTGGCGGTGGGCGCAGTCTGGAGCGAACCCGTCTCTGGCCCGATTTCCCTGTTTAACAGGGAAAAAACAGGGAATTTCGTGGATTCGGCCTCGAATAGGCGGGATCGAAGCCTCCTAACCCACTGATATCATGGGGTTTCAGTTTCGAATTCCCTACGCCACGGAACAGGGAATTTGTTTGGTCGAACAGGGAATTTTCTGGGGGGAACAGGGAAAACCAGTTCGTGGAACAGGGAAGACCAGTGCTGTGCGCGCGCACCGGATGCGCTGCGAATCGCAGCATCGATCCGGACAACGGGGTTCCTGTCGGCGGATGGGGTTCGCGCCGAGACTATAGCCCCAGCCGCTAGTTCTCTCTAGCTGCGGAGCAGCCCCAGTGCAACCATCAGTGCATCGTCGAGACACTTGAGTTTGGTGGTGTCGAAGGTCCCGACGAACTGAGTCAACTGCGACTTCCGCAAGCTGACAAGCTCGTCGCAGTGCACGCTGCTGTCGTGTCGAAGTCCTTCGTTCAGTCCGACATCGACTTGCGTTGCGAGTCCGTGGCGCGTTGAGTACACCGGCGCGCAGATGATCGTCGAGAACCGCGAATCGATCAGCGCCTGTCGGCTGACTACGACGAACACGCGAAAGCGCTTCGGATCGCGTCATGAACTCACTTGATTCCAAGATCACCGCACTCCTGACAGAATCGGTAAAGCTTCTCCGCCCTAGGTTGAGTCAAGGGTCAAGATGGGTGGCGACAGGCAAAAGAACAGGTCGACGTGAAACAGTCCTGGACAAAGAGCAATCCTGGAATCTGACGTTTGCAGATGCCTGGGAGCAAATTGAACAGCTCCAGTCTTTTTCTGTGGCAGAGAAAGCGTTCCAGAGAGATTCGTCCTGCACAGTGCCGCAGACGTGGCGGTGTCGTTGCGGACGCTCGTGAGCTAGCCGGGGTGCCGCGTGTCTTCTCCTGGGCATCCATTCTCTTACGATTCTCAACGTAGAGGGAAATTTTTTCTGACATGGCACGGGCGCAGGATCGCAGGATTCCACCCGCATACTCAGCCGATAAGAGTCGGCGGCCTGGACGGGCCGGTGAAGGCGATCCGCGACGCCTCGCCCCAGCCGGAAGTCTCGTGCTTTGAACTCCCCCAAATTTCCCCGGGAATCGCCCCGAGACGGCCCCACAAGACGCGATCGGGCCCGGGTCCTGCCCTTTCTCCCTTGACCCGTGAATCCGAACCGCGAGGAAGGGCGATTTCCGTGCCCATCGGCTCCGGTTTTTGTCAGTACTTTTGTAGCCTCATCTCCATACTCTTCATCGGCATCCTTTATTTTCAATAATTAATTAATAGCCAAAATACATCTCCTGGCACAGGACGCGGGCACAAGATCCATCGGAGGCCGGTCTGTCGGGCCGCGGGGGCTAACTCGGCAATCCCTTGTCAGCGGTTGGCTACTGAGAAACAATGTGGTACTAACCGCAGGGTCAAGTCACCCTGAAGGAAACCACACAAAACAGGAGGATTCAGTCGTGAGTCAAGAGAGAAAAGCGCGTCCGATCTTACGCCTTAAAGAAGTACGACTCCTGGAAGACAAGAGGTTCGGCAGGTATGAAGTGGGCTGTGAAGTAGTGAAGGAAGGTGGAGTGGTGAAGAATAAGAGCGGAAAACCCTTCAAGATCCAGGATGAAGTGGTGACGATAACCGCCGAGGTAAGGGCCGGAGCGCCGTGGACCGGAACGCGGCGGACCGGAGCGGGACTTTGGCCCCAGCCGCTAAGGAGGTCCGCTAGAAGGGGGATTTTGGGGTCTGGGTAAAGGGTGTGGGAGAATTGAACCTCGCCCAATCGTTCGGATTTGGGAAACGAGGAAAATTTATGTTCAAGGCCAAGAATACCAGGAGGACCTGAGCTTGGAGGGAAGCCGACTCAACTGGATTGCCAGCTTCATCTGGGGTATCGCAGACGACGTGCTGCGAGACCTCTATGTCCGTGGCAAGTACCGGGATGTAATTTTACCCATGACCGTGCTGCGGAGGCTCGACTCGCTCCTGGAGCCCAGCCATCCAGCCGTGCTGGAGATGAAGACCTCGCTCGACAAGGCGAAGATCATCCACCAGGACCAAGCGCTACGCCGGGCCGCCGGTCAGGCATTCTACAACACCTCGAAGTTCACGCTGCGCGACCTCAAGGCCCGCGCCAGTCAACAGCAGCTCAAGGCCGACTTTGAGGCGTATCTAGACGGCTTCTCACCGAACGTCCAGGATATCCTGGAGAAGTTCGAGTTCCGGAACCAGATTCCCCGCCTGTCCAAGGCCGACGCCCTCGGTACGCTGATTGAGAAATTTCTGTCTCCGGACATCAATTTGAGTCCCAAGCCGGTGTTGAACGACGACGGCTCGGTCAAGCAGCCTGGTCTTGACAACCACGGGATGGGGACGGTCTTCGAGGAACTGGTGCGCCGCTTCAACGAGGAGAACAACGAGGAGGCGGGCGAGCACTGGACCCCGCGCGATGCCGTGACGCTCATGGCGAAGCTGGTCCTCCTGCCGGTCGCCGACCAGATCGACTCGGGAACCTACCTGGTGTACGACGGCGCCTGCGGCACCGGGGGCATGTTGACGGTGGCCGAGGAGGCGTTGACGCAGATCGCCGAGCAGCGCGGCAAGCAGGTTGCCACCCATCTCTACGGCCAGGAGATCAACTCCGAAACCTACGCCATTGCCAAAGCGGACCTCCTCCTCAAGGGCGAGGGGGAAGCCGCCGACAACATCGTTGGGGGGCCGGGACACTCGACCCTCTCGAACGATGCCTTTCCGGGGAGGGAGTTCGACTTCATGCTCTCAAATCCGCCCTATGGGAAGAGCTGGAAGAGCGACCTGGAGCGCATGGGCGGGAAAAAGGACATGCGCGACTCCCGCTTCCTGATCGAACATGCGGACGATCCCGAGTACTTACTGGTCACCCGTTCCAGCGATGGTCAGATGCTGTTTTTGGCTAACATGCTGAACAAGATGAAGCAGGACACGAAGCTTGGCAGCCGCATTGCCGAGGTGCACAACGGCAGCTCGCTCTTCACCGGGGACGCCGGGCAGGGCGAGAGCAACATCCGCCGCTGGATCATCGAGAACGACTGGCTGGAGGCCATCGTCGCCCTCCCTCTCAACATGTTCTACAACACCGGCATCGCCACCTACATCTGGGTGCTCACCAACCGGAAACCCGAGCACCGCCGGGGGAAGGTGCAGTTGATCGACGCCACCGGGTGGTACCGGCCCCTCCGCAAGAACCTAGGTAAGAAGAACTGCGAACTGTCGGAGGAGGATATCACCCGCATCTGCGACACCTTCCTAGCCTTCGAGGAGACAGAACAGTCAAAGAGCTTCCCGAACGAGGCCTTCGGGTTCTGGAAGGTGATAGTCGAGCGGCCATTGCGGCTCGCCGTCGATCTGTCGCCTGAACCACGTGCCCGCTTCCGCGCCTCCTGTGAGGAAGCGAGGGAAGAGCCGCTCGCCAACGTCGTTGACCGCATGGCCGCGACATTGGGTGTCGGCCCTCACCGCGACTTCAACCGCTTCATGGCGGCCGTCGAGACGGACATCTCCGAGCACGGTGTCAAGTTGACGGCCAAGCGAAAGAAGCTGCTTCAGACATCATTGGCGGCGCGGGACGAGGCGGCCGAACCCGTCATCAAGAAGATCCACAAGGCGGACAGGATGGAGCCGGACCCGATCCGTGGCCTGGTCGAATCCGCAGTCAAAGGCAAACACTGCGTGGTTGAGTACGAGTCCGACACCGAACTGCGGGACACCGAGCAGGTGCCACTGCTGGAAGAAGGAGGCATTGAGGCGTTCCTGCGGCGGGAGGTCTGCCCTACGCCTCCGACGCTTGGTGCCAGCCTGACGGTGTAAAGGTCGGCTACGAGATCAGCTTTACCCGCTACTTCTACAAGCCGGAACCGATACGCTCACTGGAGGAGATTCGCGCCGACATCCTGGCGCTGGAAAAGGAGACCGCAGGGTTGCTGGGGGAGATCGTCGGGGGGGGGCGCATCGTGAGCAAGGTCGCCTGTTTATCGGAAGGTCAGGTCGAAGGGCTAGCAAAACTGCTGGGCGAGTGCGGCACGGGTACGGATATCACTCGTGTGCTGGCAAACCGAGAGCTGACTGACAATTCGGGTCAGTCTACCAAGTGGCGGCGGCTCTACTGGGTGTTCCTCGACTTGCAGAATCGGGACAAGTGTGCGAATCGAGTCCTCGATTTCATTCAAACCTTTCTGACACCTGCGCGTTTCGTTGGGCGCAAAGAAATATTCGAGCAGCATCGCAATGAGTTGAACGTTTTTCTCGCATTCTCAGGCTTGGAGTTCGGCGCGGATGGCCAGTTCAGACAACGAGAGACCGCACGGACCCTTGATGAGGCGGAGCGCCGCGTCCAGACGATTCGCATCAAGTTTCAGAGTCGGCGTCTGCATCCGGAAGTGCTCAAGTACTGCAGAACCGAGTTAATGCAAGACAATTACTTTCACGCGGTATTCGAGGCGACCAAGGGCCTAGCGCAACGAATCCGCAATATGGTCGGCATTCAAGCGGATGGAGCAGCCTTGGTCGACCGCGTCTTCTCCATCGAGCGGCCAATGCTCGCGATGAATACGCTTCAGACTGAAACAGAGCGCTCGCAGCACAAGGGATTCGCGGCCCTGCTGAAGGGCTGCTTTGGAGCGGTTCGTAATCCATTAGCTCATGAACCGAAGATTCTCTGGGAAGGTGAAGATGATGCGTCGGACTATCTGTCCCTGATCTCACTGCTCCATCGCAAGCTCGACGATTGCGTGTTAACGCGGTCGGGTGGTTCCCAATGATCGCTAATCTCAAACCTTACCCTGCCATGAAGTATTCCGGCATGACATGCCTCGGGGAGGTACCAGAGCATTGGGAGGTCAGCGCACTCCGCAGAAAGCTCCGTACTTATGACGGGATTAAGATTGGCCCTTTCGGCAGCCAACTAAAGCTCGAACAGATGTCACCATCGGGCTACAAGGTGTACGGTCAGGCCAATGTCATTGCGAGGGACTTTTCTCGTGGCACGAAATTCGTCGACCAAGAGAAATTCAATGAACTGTCCGCTTGCGAAGTGCTCCCAAGTGATCTCTTGGTGACGATGATGGGAACAAGCGGAAGGTGTGCCTATGTGCCGGACGATGCCTCCGAGGGTATTATGGATTCGCACCTCCTTCGGCTGCGAACTGACTCTAGCATCAATGTTAGATTCGCCTCGCGAATCATTGACGAGTCCCCCTATGTGAAGGAGTAGATCTCAGTTACTGGGAAGGGTTCGATCATGCACGGGCTTAACTCGGGCATGGTTAAAGCTCTCGTGCTCGCTTTACCTCCCCTCTCCGAACAAGCCGCCATCGTCCGCTTCCTCGACCACGCCGACCGGCGCATCCGGCGCTACATCCGCGCCAAGCAGAGTCTGATCACGCTGCTGGAGGAGCAGAAGCAGGCCATTATCCACCAGGCCGTGACGGGCCAAGTGGACGTCCGCACCGGCCAGCCCTACCCGGCCTACAAGCCTTCCGGCGTGGAGTGGCTGGGGGACGTGCCGGAGCATTGGGAGGTGAGGCGCTGTGGTCGGTTGTTCCGTGAGGTGGTCGATACCGGCTATCCAGACGCAGAACTCTTATCTATCGATCGTTTTGTGGGTGTTGTTCGACAATTCGAGACAGGCCGGAAGCAGCGTGCATCGGAGGATCGATCGACTTACAAACGAGTGCGCCCAGGTCAATTTGCATACAATCTGATGAACGCCTTCATGGGCTCAATAGGGGTATCTGTATTCGACGGAGTATTGAGCCCAGCTTATGCGGTAGCAGAGCCTCTCGGACAGATCGATGCATATTTCTTTCATAATCTACTACGGACACCGCTCTACACGGGCCAGTATTATCGTTATTCATACGGAATCATGTATGAGCGCAATCGGCTCTACTCCGATCGGTTTAAGCAGATACCCATGCTTGTTCCTCCCTACGTGGAGCAGAAGGCGATCGTGGCGTCCCTAACGGCTGTTTTGGCAGAGTTCTCTCGGCGCGTAGAGTGCCTTGAGCGGCAGATCGAACTCATTACGGAGCATCGCACCCGCCTCATCACCGACGTGGTCACCGGAAAGCTCGATGTGCGCGAGACGGCGGCCGGGTTGCCGGACGAGGCTGAGGGCCTCATCAATGGCGAGGAAGAGCCCAGCGACGGCCTCGGCACCACCCCCGAGGAGGCTGCGGTGTGACGACCGACACCAGCGAACTCGGCCTCGAACGGCTGATCTGCACCGCCTTGACCGGCAGTCCCTGCGATGCCGTGTTGGCGCCGACAGGTCTGGAAGGCGAAGCCACCGCCCCCTCAGGCGGGGCTGGCTGGATCTGCGGCGCTCCCGATGACTATGATCGCGAGTACACGGTCGATCTAGCTCAGCTGCTTGCGTTCCTCGTCGAGACACAGCCAGCCGCCTTCGAGGGGTTGCGCCTGGAAGACGATGGACCGGCGCTCCGGAAGTTCCTAGCCCGCCTCCAGGGCGAGATCAGCAGGCGCGGCGTGATCGACGTGCTCCCGCAAGGGGGTCAAGGATGGGCCGCATCACGTCGAACTCTTCTATGGCACGCCGTCTCCCGGCAACCCCGCCGCCGCTGAACGCTACGCGCAGAACCGTTTTTCGGCGCTTCTTCAGGCAACTGTTGTTGAGTTCTGACGGCAGTCCACGGTGGCGTAGAATCGGATCGCTATCAAAACAAACAAAAGAAATGCCGCCCGACTTGTGAAGACCTCTCGGAATGAGAGCCTGTTTTTGGCCAGGCCGCCCTGCATGGCAGGAGTCCTCATCGTTCTACCGAATCTCAGAGCCGAATGCGGACGTACGAAGTTGTAATAGGCCATCAGCAGCGCCACGTGACCTTCCAAGAACTCCGTACGTCGGGCGTGGCAAGGTGTGCGACGGCCAAGATAGGAGCAGCCCTGCCGGATGGTTAAATTGTGGCGCTCCACGAAACTGGTGTTCAGTGTGCTGGAATCCTCGGAATGAAACAGTGCTTCTTCCAGTTCGCCTTGTGTTCCGGGAAGCAGTCTACGATCGACACGAACCACCCGATTCTCCCGACGCTTCTTGATGACTTGGCCGTAGATGCAGACTCCCAAGAGCAGCCTTTTCGCAGCCCACTCGTACATCTCGAACCCGTCGGTGGTGAACAGGAAGCGGTGTTTAAGGAGGCCTCGCTGCAGTGTGTTCAGAATTGCGTTCTTGATTTGCTGGAGACTGCGGCGGCCAACGTTTGTCGAGACCCAAAGTCTGGACCACACTTCCAGGGTGGTCAGCACCCAGATCACCCGTTTCTTCGCTCCAACAAAGGTCCTGATCTCGTCGGCCTGAAGTTCATGGATGACGAAACCCCGGAGCATCCGATCATTGAACCGGACAGCGTATGTGGCCGCCGATTCAAGCCAGCGTGCGATGGTGCCCCACGCCATCCGCTTGATTCGAGCCATGGCTGAGATCGCAATTCCGTGGACACACATGCGGACGACTTCATCGAACAAAGACCTGGGCTTGTGCAGCCGATAATAAGGCGTGCCACGGGTCGAGGAGAAGGTTCGACCGCATTCTTTGCAGCGATAGCGCCGGCGTCTGCCCTGCCTGGTGATGTAGAAGGAGTGTCGGATGATGTTGCCCTTGCCGAGCCGTCCTTTCAGGCAGCAATTGGGGTTGGGACAAGTGCGATTGGACTCCTTGCTCCGCTTCATACATGTCTTGATGACAGACAACCGCCAGGAAGTCCAGGTAGGATCATGAGTTGAGGAGACACTGGGAGACGATCAACAACAGTTCCCTGATGAAGCACCGGGACTAAGCGATCAGCAGAAGAAGGTATTGAAGAAATTCATACGCTTCTTGCAGCAGTCGCAGGAGGAAGATTGAGCGTTCACACGAGCATAGGTGTCATTGTCCGCCCGCACAGCGCGGACGAAGTGTCGAAATACGCCAGGAGGGCGTTGCGGGTTGCGGATGCCGTCGGCCAACTTCCCACGCCGATCGACCATCTCCTGGCAGCTGCTGAGATCGGAAACTTGAAGATCGACGAAGAAGTCAAACAGAATTTTGCCGGCCGACTCATGGCTGCAGCAAGGCAAGAGTTCAATTCGATGTGGCAAAAGGTTCATGGCATTGCTGATCTTCGAGAGCGCGTAACTTACGTCGACGAGAACACTACCCCGACCAGAATCCGATTTGCTAAGGGACACGAACTTGGCCATCAAGTGCTGCCGTGGCACCGACTGGATCCGGGTCGCTTCGACGACGACAAAAGCCTGACTTGGGAGGCCGAGGAGATCTTCGACGCGGAGGCGAACCTCTTTTCGGCCGAAGTGATATTTCAGGGCAGCAATTTCACCCGAATCGTTCGAGACTACGCCGTTGGTTTCGACTCCATCTTCCATCTTGCAGCCATGCACGAGGCCTCTCGTCACGCAACAGCTTGGCGTTACGTCGAAGAACAGGACGAATCTGTTGCACTCGTGACCTATTGGCCGAGTAAGTTCAATCCCGAAATGCTTCGCCTGGGTAAGGTTGTTGCATCGCCGAACTTCCTTCGCAAATTCAGTGACATTGACCTGCCGCTCCAGCTGGGTCCGGATCATGATTGGACGACTACCCATGCTTCCGACCCCATGCACGGCGATACGATTTCACTGACCTGCGGGAAAGCTGCGTTCCGGTTCGAGTGGAAAGCTTGGTGGAACGGGTACGGACTGTTGGTGATGCTGCGGCGCAAACCGAAGCTTCACTTTGTCCGGGATCTCGCGGACAGAGTTACGGTGGCCTCTGGCAGGCAGGTCCAATCGAGCCGGTCTTCCACGCCGGAAGTGGTCGCGGTCGCTCCATGACCCGGTATGGAACGAGACCCGGTAGACGGCGTCCGGTCGGGTCCGTCTGTTCGCGTTACGAGGGGAGAGCCGCACTGCCGGAGTGAATTCGATGGTGATGGCACGGCCTCGGAGGGGTGGCGCATGAAACCTGATCGGCGCGAACAGCACGCAGGCATGGTGCCGGACGTATCGGTTGGCGTTCTCTAGCGGGCGAAAGCACTCGCGGTACGTTCGACCCGCACAGCCCCGGAATGCGCAGACCTTGCGATCGTTCCGACAGGTACCTGTAGAAGACGTCCGCGATGCCATGGAGCGTTGAACGCGGTCGAGTCATGGCGTCGGCGTCGGCGAGATGGCGCGCAAAGCGACGACGAAGGGTGCCGAATCTGCGCAGGCGGGACCTGGAAGGAACGCGAAGGGGTTACATCGGCACCGAAGGGGCGCGATGCACTGGTCCGGAGCGCGAAAAGGCCGCGAACGTGGACCTCGAGTTGTGACTGGACCTGCCGTCATGCCCTGAGCCGACCGCGCGGAGTTGTTTCCGAGCGCTACTGCTTCGAATTGACGTGCGGTTTTCGGCGCGTCTACGCTGGTCTGCGATTGGTCCCCGCCGGACTCGCCGCAAGGCCCCGGCGGGGTCATTGTTGCCCGCGCCATGCCCGCAGAGCCCGACGTCCAGCGCGTCGTTTTGTTCATCGACGGGCAGAACCTGTATCGGCACGCGAATGACGCGTTCGGCCACCACCATCCAAACTACGATCCGCGCAGGCTCGCCGATACAACGACGCTACTCGCATCCCGTTGACAAGTACACGGCACAGCAATCTCCCCTTGCCCGTGCTCCCTTTGCTTCTCGGCTGTAAATGGAAGCGTCACGCGACGCTCGGCTCAACCTCCTGTTCGATTTTGGCGCGCACGGTGCGTTCGGCGACGTCGAGATCGTAACGGGTCTGAAGATTGATCCAGAACTCCGGCGTCGTCCCGAAATAGCGCCCCAGGCGCAGTGCAGTGTCGGTCGTGACGCCGCGGCGTCCGAGCACGAGATCGTTCAACCGCGGGCGAGAAACCTTGATTGCCTGGGCAAGCCGGTACACGCTGAGTTTCATTGGCGTTAGGAATTCATCGCGCAGGATCTCGCCAGGATGCACCAGCGGTAGCCGCCGCCCCGAAGCCACGTCCGAGAAGTCAATCTCCCCCCGGTCCATGTCCTCACGTTTGATGATCGTGTTCATTCCACCTCCTTAATGGTAGTCGACAATCTCGACCTCCCATGCTTCGCCATCGCGCCAGGCGAAACAGATACGCCATTGTTCGTTGACACGAATGCTGTATTGCCCGCGGCGGTCGCCCCGCAACGCCTCAAGCCGGTTGCCGGGAGGCGCCCTCAGATCGTCAAGTCGGCCTGCGGCCTCAAGCGCCAGGAGTTTCGCCCGCGCCCGCTGTTGGATCCGCATTGGCAGGCCGCGAACGGCATGGCCCGCGAAGATGACCGCGCTACGCTTGTCGGCGAAGCTCTTGATCACGAGCAAACGTAACGCAATTCGGTACGTCTAGTCAAGAGCTGCCGTCCGTCCAGAGGAACATATGAGGACCGATCGCTCCGACCACAAAACGGAACGAGCCGACAACTTCGCTCAAAAGGCGTTGCAGAAGCAACCCGATTAGCAAGAGCAGGATCAGCCCGAGATCATGAACAACTCCATCTTGAGGAGGGTCAGAAACCGGCCTCCTATAGAACGATAAAGTATGTTATCGTGCCTTAATTCTAGCAAGCGGACAGCGCCTTCATGTCAAGGGGGAAAGGGGGTCACCCGGCTTTCTATGAGAGAAGGCAAGCTCCGAGCTTGGACTTTCACCTCGGGGCGAATCTTGCCTGACGCTCTCTCAGAAAGCATAGCCGAGAGCGACCGTTGAACGTAGCAAGGGAATCAAACCGATACGGAGTTCCGGGGCCACGAAGAAGCGCTTGGTCAAGAACCACCGGACACCCAGCCCTCCGGCGAGATTGAAGCTCTCCTGCTTGCGCCACTCGAACTCTGGAAGCGAGGAATCGAAGAAGTGTAGCGCGTTTGGTTCGAGGGCACGATACTGAGTATAGCCGCCCCCGATTACCAGGTAGGGGTTGAAACGCTGGCCCGGAGAAAATTCGAACTCCACCACCGGAGTGACAAGCGTGGCGCGTTCCTGGAAATCGCCGTATTTACCGAACATGTTGGCCTGTAGCACTTCCACGCCGAGCCGGAGGCGGGGCCCGACGGCCGCCGTCACGGATCCACCACCCACCCAGGCATGAGGAGGCGTGTCCTCCAACCCCGCGGTATAACCCCAAAGCGCCCGCACATCGACCGTACGCTTCTGACCAAAGACAGGCTGTAGAAGCAGGACCAAGCCAATGGCGAGGACAATCGGGAAAATCCGTGTGTGTGGCATGGGGGAACACCTTCCGTCTGAGGGCACTGTCAAGTTGACGGGGGCTAGCGATTCTTCTCCCGAGAACGCATTGTCCTCGGGCCTTCTCATTAGGTACAAGTCACCTGTCGCCAGTCGGAAAACGCTCGGGCTCGAAGGAGTCGATAGTGGATCGCTTCGAGATGATGCCGGCCAACTCGGAACAAGTTCTGAACCGCACCATGGACAGAGAGAAACCGTTGGATTTGTGTCATTGATTTGAACCTTCGCATCTGGTGTTCCTGTTGTCGAGTCGGTTGATGAGACACCTCGGCTCGGTGCTGTCAAGTTGAGCGGCGGTCGGCGACAATACGGCTATGGAACCAAGCTATCGAGGTCATCGTTTCCCGCCTGAAATCATCAGTCGTGCCGTCTGGCTCTACCACCGATTCACACTCAGCTTTCGAGACGTCGAGGATCTGCTGTCCGAACGAGGGGTCATCGTCTCCTACGAGGCAATCCGCTTCTGGTGTCTGAAATTCGGGGCAGGATACGCACGGTCAATCCGAAGGTAATTATATACTTGACACAGAATACTAGGCGTACTAGTCTGCGGGGATGCGACGACGGAAATTGGTTGCGGCGGGAGGAGTCCTGGTTTGGGTCAAGCTGGTACGAGATCTTATCGGGCTTCCTGGGCTTTACGATGACGCTGTTTCATGGACCTGCCTATGGGGAAAGGTGTTATTAATCATGTCGTACTTTGACTTAACCCTTTTCATTCTGGGCTCCTTTTGCTTTTTTTATGCTTTCGCGCCCAAATCCATAGTATCCAAGCTCCATTTCTGGAAGTGGAGAATATTACGATCACCGCATCAAGTTCCGACTCCCTCTAAATCCGTGCCGCGTGTCGTCACTGTAGTTGATCCAGAGCAAAGCCAAGTCAGCTATTACGGACCTGATGGTTTAAGGGCTGAGGTGTTTATCACGGTGGAAAACGGTCTTGATGTCGAAACCAGGTTCAGTAAGCTCGAACTGGAAATCCAGACCGATACGGAACGCCTAAGCTGCCAGTTCTTGGCGTTTCAACCGGACCCATTCGTTGATTTTGTGGAGCAAGTCAGCGATATTTCAATACCCGCCAGACAAGCGATAAAGGGATGGGCGTGTTTCCAGCACAAGGAAGGGGTGCGAATAGACGACTTCGAGAGGTTCGTATTCACGGCTCAGTCCATTGGAGATCCAAAACAAGAATATTCATTAGAACCGTATGCTTGGGATCATGCCAAGAGAGGAAATTCAACGCTCGTCATGTTATGAGTGGAGCTAATTGGTCGAACCACACAATGTGGACAGGCGACAACCTGCCCATCATGCGCGGCATGAACAGCGGCTGTGTGGATCTGATCTACCTGGACCCGCCTTTCAACAGCAACCGCACCTATAGCGCTCCTATCGGCTCTGAGGCGGCGGGAGCGGCCTTCAAGGACACCTGGACCCTGGAAGACGTAGACGTAGCTTGGCACGGCGAAATAGCCGAGCAAAACCCGGCTGTGTACGCAGTCGTCGGGGCGGCTGGCGAGGCGCACGGCAAGGGCATGAAGTCGTATCTCATCATGATGGCCGTGAGGCTGCTTGAGATGAGGAGGATTTTGAAGGACACAGGATCAATTTATCTACATTGTGACCAGACAGCAAGCCATTACCTGAAGCTACTCATGGATGCTGTGTTCGGACAAAGAAGCGTTCGGAATGAGATTATTTGGCACTATAGCGGGTGGAACAAGCGGATGAAGCGCCACCTGGAGAAGCGACACGACACGATCCTGTTCTACGGCATGAATGCTTATACTACGTTTCACTATCCAGTACGGCCCTGGAATGACAAGAATGAGTACGTGGTGCGTCGCAAGCAGAAGGTACACCTGGATTCAGGAGGTAGGGAGTATGTCCTTTCTGATGCTGGCAGCGGCGAACGGGTACGGCGATATCTTGATGACGCTATGGCTTATGGCGTTCCACTTGACGATGTTTGGGACATCCCGAAGATCAACAACTCGGATGCTGAGCGTGTCGGCTACCCCACTCAGAAGCCTCTCAATCTCCTGGACCGAATCATCAAGGCCAGTAGCAATCAGGGAGATATGATCCTAGACCCGTTCGCCGGATGCGCCACCGCCTGTGTTGCCGCCGAACGGCTCGACCGTCAATGGGTCGGCATAGACCTATCCAAGAAAGCAGCCGATCTTGTGCAGGTCCGAATCCGCAAGGAGATTGACCTGTTCCACAACTTCGAACCGAACCGCCGATCCGATATTCCTAAGCGCACGGATCTGGGAAAGCTCCCAAGTTATCGGACCCACAAGCACCTTCTATTCGGGAAGCAGGAAGGGCTGTGCGGAGGGTGTAAGGTTTCCTTCCCATTCCGAAATTTCACCACTGACCACATCGTTCCTCAGACCAAGGGCGGGAGTGACCACCTGGAGAATCTGCAACTGCTTTGCGGAGCCTGCAACAGCCTGAAAGGGGACAGGGATCAAGCGTATCTGATCGCCGCCCTTGAGAAAGCGGAGATTAGATGAAGTTACGCTGCGGTCGAGACTGTCCCGGGTTTAGTTGAAAGTTGAGAGGCGGTTCGTCCGACCGACTCGTTAGAATCGGGTTGGTCAACAACCTTTTAAGGAGGAACCGCCATGAAGAAATCATATCGAATTGTCACCCGGAAGAACAGTCAGGGGCTGGCTGATTATCTGGCCCAGAACGGGCAACTGTTGCTCCCGATGGTGGAGCTGATCGAAGCCTCCCGGATGGCCATTGACGAGTTGATCGACATCCTGGGGCGAGCGAGCATGGAAGCGGTCTTGCAGCTTTCTGCCCGAAGTGTCGCCGGCGAAAAGCAACAAGGGCGCCCAGGCAAGCAGGTCGTTTGGTACGGCACTCAGCCAGGGCGAGTCAGACTTTCGGAGCGGCAAGTGCGGGTTCGAAAGCCACGGCTGCGCAAGAAAGGCCGAGGTCGAGGCGGGGAGGTGGAGATCCCCGCCTATGAGGCGATCAACCGTAACGGGGAGCTGGGCAGCCGCATGCTGGAGATCTTGATGTGCAACGTTTCCACGCGCCACTACAGCCGCGTGATCCCCCAGATGGCCGACACGGTGGGAGTCAGCAAATCGTCCGTGAGCCGTCAGTTCATTGAGCAGAGCGGCCAGCAGCTGGAGCAGCTGGCCGAGCGACACTTTGATGACGTTGAGTTTCTGATCATCTACATCGACGGCCTGGTCTTTGGCGAGCACCACGTGATCTGTGCCGCCGGCGTGGACTCGGAGGGCCAAAAGCACGTGCTGGGGCTGCGGGAAGGGGCCAGTGAAAACGCCGCCACCGCTACCTCCTTGCTGGAAGACCTGGTGGAGCGAGGCCTGGATTCCGGGCGACGCTATCTGTTTGTGATTGACGGCTCCAGGGCCCTGCGATGTGCCATTGACAAGGTCTTTGGCAAGGGCAGTCCGGTGCAGAGATGTCGTCGTCATAAGATTCGCAACGTGTGCGATCGATTGCCGGACGATCTGGCCGAGCAAGTCAAGTCAGTGATGCAGGCTGCTTATCGGCTGCCCTGGGAAGAAGGGAGGGTTCGGCTCAGAAAGCAGGCGGAGTGGCTCGAAGGGCTGCATCCCGATGCGGCAGCTAGCCTGCGAGAAGGTCTGGAAGAGACCTTCACCATCAATCGACTCGAGTTGTCTTCCTCCCTGCGCTTGTGTCTGGCCAGCACCAACCTGATTGAAAGCCCTCACTCTGGCGTGAGGATGCGGACCCGCCGAGTGAGCCGCTGGAAAGATAGCCAGATGGTGCTGCGCTGGGCCGCCTCAGCCTTCCTGGAGACGGAGAAGAACTTCCGGCGCATCCAGGGCTACCAGGACCTCTGGATGCTGAAAGCCAAACTCAGAGACGAGGTTTCTATGGACGCCAAACGAAAGGTGGCTTAAGATCGTGCTCAACCTGAACCGCCCTTCACTTTCAACTGAGTTTGGGGCAGCCTCCTGCGGTCAGTTCCCGGTAGGTGAGATTACCTGTGTTCATGATTCGCGCCAGAGTGTCACGGAAGATATGAGGATTTTCGCGGTTATTGAACCTCCACTCCAATTCCTCAAGGTAGCGGTCCAGGTGCTTGACGCTCATCTTGTGGAAGGTACCGACGATGGAACGCTTGAACAGGCTCCACACGCCCTCGATCCCGTTGGTGTGGACCTCGCCGACAACCCATTCCTCCGAGGAGTGGCTCACGGTCTTGTGTATGGTGTCGTGATCTTCAATCCCCATGTGGGACTTCAACTCATCGGTGTAAATCGCCTCAGCCTCATCCTTGACCGTGCGCCGGATGAATCCGTGCAGGGTTTTCCGTTTGATGTTCGGGATCCTCTCGACTCGGATTTTCCCGCCGCGCTGGATGGCCCCGGCAACCCATGTCTTATTGCCCTTGTAGGCGTGTCCTTTCCCTTTGGTGCGGCCTCCCACAAGCGTCTCGTCCACTTCCACGACACCAACCAAAGTGGGTCCGGTAAATGGGTCGTTTCCCATCGCCTCTCTGATCCGGTGGCACAGATACCAAGCCGTCTTGTAGGAGACGCTCAGGGTGCGGTGAAGCTGGTTGGCCGATACTCCCTTGCGAGACTCGCACATGAGGTAGATCGCCAAGAACCACTTGCGAAGGGACAGGTGGGAATCGTGCATGATGGTTCCCGATGTGGCGCTGAACTGATAGCCGCATGACCTGCACTCCCATCTCTTATGACCATGAAGCTCATTAACCGACATATCGCCGCATCGGGTGCAGGAAACTCCATCAGGCCAGCGGGCATCCTCAAGCGCTTCGCGGCACTTGCCATCATTGGTGAAACGATCCATTAATGAAACGAGGTTGATTTCAGTCATGGCTCAGACTCCAAAAAAACGAAACAGAAGATTGCTTCCCAAGGACATCATGCAGCGTTCGGACCATGAGATCATGGAGGAGATATTCGGGAAACGGGTCATGAAAAAGGTGGATAAACTGGTCTCTGAAAGATCGGAATGCGTTGATAAAAAAGAGGATGAAAACATCATATGAGAAGTGTAGCATGGTGGCGGGTCTTTGTCAAGTATATAATTACCAATCCGAAAGAAGCGAGGCCGACTGGGCGACATCTGGCACGTGGATGAGTTGTTCCTGAAGATCAACGGACGGCAAGTCTACCTGTGGCGAGCTGTTGATCAGGACGGTGATGTTCTCGACATCCTGGTGACCAAGCGTCGGGACAAGCGAGCTGCCAAACGGTTCTTTCTCAAAGTCTTGAAGGGACAGGGAAAACCTCCGTGGCAGCTTGTCACGGACAAACTTCGAAGCTATCCTGCAGCGCATCGAGAGGTCTTTCCGAGGGTGATGCACCGAACCGCTCAGTATGAAAACAACCGAGCCGAGGTGCCTCATCAACCGACTCGACAACAGGAACACCAGATGCGAAGGTTCAAATCAATGACACAAATCCAACGGTTTCTCTCTGTCCATGGTGCGGTTCAGAACTTGTTCCGAGTTGGCCGGCATCATCTCGAAGCGATCCACTATCGACTCCTTCGAGCCCGAGCGTTTTCCGACTGGCGACAGGTGACTTGTACCTAATGAGAAGGCCCGAGGACAATGCGTTCTCGGGAGAAGAATCGCTAGCCCCCGTCAACTTGACAGTGCCTTATTCTCCCATGCGCTCCAGTGAGAATCCTACAGCGTTGAGATCATAAGGCCAGAATGATTTGGCGTGTGGTCCCAATTAGGGACTATACTGTCATCTCGACATGAGGGTTATCGCACTGGCGACGCTGAAAGCCTTCCTTGACACCAAGCCCGTCCCCGCCGATGCCCGTGAGCCGGTGATGGCCTGGTATAGACCGGCATTCCTCATATCAACTCCGGACATGAGTGCACCTGATCTAAGTCGTGATGAATGATCGAAACCTATCACTACCAGAACATTGGAGCAAGGGTTTTTCCACCACATTTTGGCTGAGCAGTACCTCTGATCCCTTTGTAATTAGGATGCTTTTGTCAAAACCCGATCACTTGAGACACCTCTCCAGCCTCTCGACCAGAAAACACTGGGCCCTAAGCCGTACTCCATCTCAATCGATCAATCCGAGACAACAGCCCGGCCCATATATCCTTGCTTATCGCTACCTCCGCCATCTGAAACGTGACGATCCGGCTATGGCGGACCACCTTCGCTCCGATCTTGATCAGTTTGGTCAACAGGCTGCGAAGGGACCAATGTTTGATTTTTCTGGGAAGGACTAGCCGCCGTAGAAAATTGCCCAGGTTGCAGGCCAAGACAAACAGAGCCAACCTCACCTGATTCGGGACAAAGCGCTGGCAGGACAGGCGAGTCCGGTGCAACGCATACTTGCCTTCCTTGATCCACTGCTCGGCTGTGCCACGACCGTTATAGAAGTGAACCACCCCTGAGGCTTGTGCGCTCATATTGGTGACGATGAAACCCACCCTCGGAAAGAGTTCTCCGCGATGCCACTCGACCTTGGCAATCACCCGGCGAGGCCGGTCCCAACTGGCGGCTTGATATTGGAAATCGGCAAACCAAACGATAGGCTTTCGGGGCGGACGGCCCACAGGCCGGGTAAGCAGGTGTTCAATCTCCGCCTGAAGCACCTCGTTGGCAGGAAGCCGGATGGCATACAAAAAGCCCTTCTCCTCCAAGTATTCATAAACGTCCGGCTTGGCAAAGGCAGCATCCCCACGAAAGTATTTGCGGACTGTTTTCTTCTCGTAGCGAGCCACGATTGGTTCCAGCATCTCCTTCCAACCATCCGCGCTGTGAACATTGCCGGGCCGAAGCATTGCACCTTCGCAATCTCCGAACTGGTTGAAACAAAACAGGGGATGGTAGCAAGTACATCGGAAATGGCCGTTGTAGGCAGAGGCTTCCTGCTCGCCATGGACAGGACTGGCTGAGCTGTCCATATCCAGAATGATGCGTCGATGAGTTGTTTTCTCCAGCGCTCTTTCTACCCATCGGCCATTAACTTCCGAAAGGGCTTTGAGGTTCCCCGGGACGGACAGCATCTCGGTCTCAAATCGACCCATGGTGTTGGCGCTGGCGGCCTTCTTCTTGTCCATCTTCTTCCCGGTGATCCTCCGCATAGTCGGATCCACCGATAGACGATGGGCATCGTTGACATCTTCATAGCCAGCCAGTCGACTCGTATACCGATTGGCGCAGCAACGGCGCCAGGTCGTGCTGGATGTTACGCCCTGTCCGCGAATCGCGAAAAACGGAGGGAACACTATCGAATAACACCAACGCTTCGTCCAAATCACGATAGGCGAGAAGCCCAGCATCCGAGGTGACCTTAGCCCCATGAAATTCAAGCCTCAAACTGCCATCAAAACCGGCCTTCAAACCTTCACCCTTTGGGTCAGCCATTTCTTGCTCCCTTTATGCTCTATATCTACTTTAATTATAGTAGTTTACATCGATTAAGGCAAACAATTTTGGTGTCCTATATGGTGAATGGGGGATAGACAGGTTAAGGCTGCGGATTGGGCGAGCCCGGCTGATGTTAAGCGGGATGTTCGCAGCGTCAGCATCCTGAAGGACGGGAGGGCGGTGTTCAACATCGCCGGAAACAAGTATCGCATCGTGGTGTGGATCAACTACCCCTACCGGGTCGTCTACATTCGATTCATCGGGACGCACCGGAGATATGATGCCATTGATGCACAATCGATTTGAGAACCGCACCCATGGAAATCGTACCGATTAAGACCAAACGAGACTACCGCCGCACGCTCAAGGAGATCGAAGGCCTGATGACGGCTAAGCGCAACACGCCCGAAGGCGACCGCCTAGATGTTCTGGTGACACTGATCGAGTCCTGGGAGGCGCGGAATCATCCCCTTGATCTACCCGACCCGATCGCCGCTATCCACTACCACATGGAACAGAATGGGCTCGCAGCGAAAGATCTGGTTCCCTATATCGGCAGCCGCAATCGGGTGTACGAGGTGTTGAACCGCAAGCGGCCGCTGAGTCTTAAGATGATCTGGCGTTTGCACAAGGGGCTCGGCATTCCCGCGGAGTCATTGATCAAGGCCGACCATGAGGCAACACAGCTTACAGGTTGACGGTTGTGCCCCTCTTTGTGAACTGGCGAGGGAGCAGCAGCAGGCGCTATGACGATATTAGTTTGTCGGGTTGCCAGCGCGTTGTTGCACAATTCCGGTCGGGTCACGGACCGATCCCAGTCCTGTTTGAATGCTATCGAATTCGCACTGACTCAGGCATGCCCCGGCTTGACATACGATTCAGCACCTCACATTTGATGATGGCCTCGACCCGTTGATTGTCGAATCGTCGGGCCGACAGCTTAGGCCCAAACAACGTCTTGAACCTCGACATCGCATTCTCTGCAAGGCTTTGCCTGGTGCAACCACTGGAGATGCGCCATTCATATCGACCGAGTCTCCTTATTTCTCGTAGATGGGCATCCCGCATTGCCCGCCAGGCAGGCGGGTCCACACTTTCACTCAGCCGCGCACTGCGTCGCGGAGGGATGGTGGCGACAGCCTCCCGCTCGAGTATCGATTGATAACAGGCCCTCGTGTCATAGGCCCCGTCGCCCGAGACTTGAACGATGCGACCCGGAATCTGATCCAGCAGGGCCGGCAACAGACGACAGTCGTGGACCCGTCTCGGTGGAACCTCCACCGCCACAATCTCTTTCGTCCTCTCATCGACACCCAGGTGCAGCTTGCGCCAGGCTCTGCGCCGACCATGTCGATGCTTTCGGACGTGCCCTTCACCCGAGCCGTACACTCTCAGGCCCGTCGCATCCACAACCACGTGCCGAGGCCGACTGCTTGGGCTAACAGTCAAGAACGTCGCCAAGGAACTCTGTCGTCTACTGAGAGTGCTGTAGTCTGGAACTGGCAGATCGAGTCTGAGCAACTCCAGGAGCGAAGAAACGAAGCCCTGCGTCGACCGAAGGCTAAGATGAAACACCGACTTCAATATCAGCGCACACTGAATGGCCGTGTCGGAGTAAACCTTCGGAGCGCCGGGGCCCTTGGGCGGGTCGGCGTTCCGCCAGGCGGCAACGGCGTCCTCATCGAACCAAAAGGTCAGACGCCCCCTGGCGATCAGCGCCCGATTGTAGTCTGACCAGTTGCGTACTCGGTACCGGAACGTGTATTGATTCGGCGTCATTCCTCATGCTGGCACCCTGGCCCATCGGAGACAAGCGGACGTGCCGAAGCGATTTATGCAACAACGCGAGACGTCTGAGCCAGCGCCAGTCGGTCGCTTTTGTCGATCACTCGAGGCGGGCCAAAAGGCGCTGGCTGAACATCCGAAACAGCCGGGGCGAAAGACGCAAAAAACATTATCAGGATCTGCTCCAGGTAGCTGGCAAGACGCGCAGCTACGCCCGAGAGGCGATCCAGTCAGCCGAAGCTTGGAGCGATCCCATCAGCCAAGCACTGGCTCACTACCTGGATCTGCTGGAACGAGTGATGGATCAGACACAACGGCGGGTGCTTGGGGGTGAAAAGGTACCGGCGTGGGAAAAAGTGGTCTCGCTCTTTGAAGAACACACCGACATTATTGAAAAAGGGGCGCGGGAGAGTATCTTTGGTCATAAACTTTATGTGACGATCGGAAAATCTTCCCTGATCCTGGATGCGCTTCTGGTGCAAGGGAATCCCGCCGACAGTCAACAGGTCGAGCCTCTTTTGCGGCGTCAGTGCCAATTGTACGGTCGTTATCCTCGCCAAGCGAGTTTCGATGGAGGCTTTGTGACCGGGCCGAGATTTTGTACCAAGTGATGTGAGACATATTACATTATCACTTGAGGCCTTGGAACCGGGTTCCAGGGTGGGGTATAGGCCCCCGGCGCTGGGGGCCTATACCCCAACGCGGCGTGCGGTCTGACCCGGTTGTACTGCTGCCGCCACTGCTCGATCACGATCCGTGCCTCCTTCAACGAGTAGAAGATCTCCCCATTCAGGCATTCCTCCCTCAGCTTCCCATTGAAGCTCTCGCAGTACCCGTTCTCCCACGGACTGCCAGGCTCGATATACAGGGGACTGGTTCCCAGTCCCTGGAGCCAGTCCCGCAGCTGCCGGGCAACAAACTCCGGCCCATTGTCGGAACGGATATGCTCCGGAATCCCTCGCCACAGCATCACCTCCGACAGCGTCTCGATCACACCCTGCGAGTTCAGCCTCCGTGCTACCCGTAGCGCCAGGCATTCCCGCGTATACTCGTCGATCAGCGCTAGTATCCGCAACAACCTCCCATCGTGCGTCCGGGCATTGACGAAGTCGTAGCTCCAGACATGATTGGCTCGCTCCGGACGAAGCCGGATACAGGAACCGTCATTGAGCCACAACCGTCTTCGAGGCCTCTGTTTCTGCGGAACTTTCAGCCCCTCACGCCTCCAGATCCTCTCCACTCGGTCCCGGCCTGCTTGCCATCCCGATCGTTGCAGCATCGCCGCGATCTTCTTGTACCCGTAACGACCATACTCACTCGCCAGGGCGACCACCGCCGCTGTCAGCCGATCCTCGTCGGCTCGCCGCATCGGTTCGTATCGTTGCGTTCCTCTGGACTGCCCCAGCAGCCGGCAGGCGTGCCGCTCGCTCATCCCGTATCTCATTTCGGCTCGCTCCACCGCACAACCCCGCCGCTCGGGGCTTAGAAGTTTCCCCCCGCTACATCCTGTAACACCTGCTTCTCCAGCGACAGCTCTGCTACCAGTCGTTTCAACCGGGTGTTTTCTTTCTCCAACGCCTTCAGCCGTTTGGCCTGCTCCACCTTCAGGCCTCCATACTCCTTCCGCCACCGATAATACGTCTGAGTATGAATCCCAGCCTCCTTGCAGGCCTGCGGCGTCGACTTCCCATTCGCCATGGCCACCTCGATCTGTCTCAGCACCGTTACGATCTGTTCCGGTTTGTACCTCTTCATTGGCATCTGTCTTGTCCTCCTCCATGAGATTCTCTCTCACTTTCGCTGGTACAAAAATCCCCGGCCGGGTCATTTGCTTCTCTCAACAACCTGAAATGGGCGAAAGAGGAAGGCGTGCAGGATGTGGCTTTTGCGAAGAAGTGCGGATTGACCATCGAGAACATGGTCCGCTCCAGCTGGGTGTACAAGCAACTGCGACGCTTTCGGGCCGGTATTGAAGGCTGCATCTCCACGGCCAAACGCGTCTTTGGTTTGAGTCGCTGTCTCTGGAAAGGTTGGACCCACTTTCAGCGCTACGTGCATCTTTCCGTCGTGAGCTACAATCTGGTCGTGCTGGCTCGACTCCAGTTGTAGAGCCCCGCGCCCCACCAGCATCCACTCAGAGCTCATCCGAAGCTGAGGTCTCTGCACTCAGCACTCTTTCACAGAACCCTAAGCCCCTTTGGTAGAATGAACTCCAAAAGCGACACCGGTTGCCTCTATGCTACGTTCCACGAACTTACCAAGCCCTTGAAAAACAGGGGTTTCCGGATGGGAACTGTCTAAGACATCTTACGGCGTCTAGTCCTTCCCAGAAAAATCAAACATTGGTCCCTTCGCAGCCTGTTGACCAAACTGATTAAGATCGGAGCGAAGGTGGTCCGCCATAGCCGGATCGTCACGTTTCAGATGGCGGAGGTAGCGATAAGCAAGGATATATGGGCCGAGCTGTTGTCTCGGATTGATCGATTGAGATGGATGACAGTCTAGCAGCCCGTGGTGAAAGTCGCGTGGAGTCGCGCGCCAGGGATCTGCGGTCGCTGGCAAGGCTCGAGGAGGAGTCGATGCTTGGACATCGGCGATGACGAGTAACGCCGTCCAGCGGCCGCAAACCTCTGTCGCCCTTCGGGTTGCGGCGGCGTGGTCCCGTCTGCGGTGTAGCGCCTCCTCGACGATGACCCGGCATCGCCTCGATCGGCGCGCCTTGCATCCGGGCCCACGGCGCTCACAACGAGACCCGCGGGACTTTTACCACGGGCTGCTAGCGCCACGTGTTTTTGATCGAGTCGCTGGAGAAGTGTCTCCACTTATCAGATTAAGAGAATGGTTGACGCAAGGTTGGAGGGCTGATAGGTTTTGATCATTCATCACGAAGAAGCCAGGCGAACTCGGATCTGGGGTTAATATGAGGAATATCGGTTAAATGTTCAAGTATTCGGTAGTATGTGACACGCTCAGGTTTCTTGGATGGGATATAGCGGAAGATCCGCGAGGCCTTCTGACTGCCATCAAGAATGCGGGCTACGTCGGCTGCGACCTGCCGTGCGACCTCGACAGAATAAGTGCCAGCGAGTTCCTGCCGATCATCGAGTCTCTCGGGCTACACATCCCGGCAGTGCAGGGCGTGTGGGGTTACTCCCACGCCGGTGAGAGCAGAGATCTGGCAGGCCCGGACGAAGAGGCAAGAAGGAGAGGCATTCAGCACGCCAAGGAAGCGGTTGACCTCGCCGTGGAGCTGGGAGCAGAATGCTTCCAGGTGTGCGCGCCTCAGCCGGGCGTCCCCCAGTTCCTTTTCCCCGACCTTCCGATCCGGACGCTGAGAAGCAGATTTCTCGAGTCCCTCAAGGAGATATGCGAATACGCCGGCGAGCGGGACATCACCATACTCCTGGAGCCGGTGAACGCCCACGAGGCTTACCCGGGCGTTCTGACAAGCGTGCCCGAGGCCATCAGCTTAATCCAAGAGCTGGGTCTCGGCAACATGGGCATTCAGCCGGACATATACCACATGAATATCGCGGACGGCCCGATTTCCGACGCGCTGCGGGCGGCAGGGAACCTGATACGACACGTTCATGTTAACGAGACGAACCGCTACGGCCTTGGCACGGGTCATGCTGATTTTACCGCTATCCTCAGGATGTTGAAGGAGATCGATTTCACGGGGTACCTGGCTGTCTACATGCCGCTGGTCTCACAGGAGGTATTCCACATGTCTCGCTTGGGCTACGGCGGGTTCCGCAGTGCCGCGGCCCAGAGGGACACGACGGAGAGGCCAGACCCGGCGCCTTACCTGGAGAAGACGATCCGGTATCTCAAGGGCATTGAGGAGGCCATCGCGTCGTAGCAGATGCTTCTGTGACGCAGGTCGACGTTACTGCGGCGACGAATGGCCGTGCTCAGCAGGTGTGATATGTTGTTAGGGCTACATGGCATCTGTATCCTGCACACTAACGTGTTGACCGATATCCGCGTTGCCCGAGATACCGGCTACGACGCGCTCGAGATCTGGGTGCCCAAACTGGAAAGGTACCTAGAGGCAGGCCATCGGCTGGAGGACCTGCCAGCCGCCCTCGGTCCCGTGCAACCCGCCACGGTCAATTGCCTGCAGGACCTAGGACATCCCGAACCAGAGCCTCCCGGCGAGCCAGCGAGGCGCTGCGAGCAGCTCTGCGCCATTGCGAACACACTGAACTGCTCCATATTGCAGGTGTCCACCGCCCGTGCCCTGCTGGGCATGCCCTGGCCGGAGATAAGGAAGAGGATTGCCCAGTCCCTGGCGGAGCTGGCCGACATCGCCGCGCCTTTCGGCCTGCGCCTCGTCCTGGAGCCGCAGACATTCGCTCCGCTACGGACCCCAGGGCAAGCACTTGAGATTTTCGAGACGGCGGGGCGCGACAACGTGGGGCTCTGTCTCGACACCTTCCACTTGTGGACCGGCGGTACGTCTTGGGAAGAGGTGGCCGCGCTCGATTCGGACCTTATCCATGTCGTTCATATCAGCGACGTGACTCCCCGCAAGGGCGAAGAGTGGGCCGACGACGACCGAGACGTTCTGCCGGGCGACGGCATCCTGCCGTTGAAGGAAGCGACGGCGGCCGTGTGCGCGACCGGCTATGACGGATTGTGGTCCGTCGAGCTAATGGGTGCGAAGCATTGGGAGTGGGACCCCGTTGAGCTCGCTCGGGAGCTCAAGCGTCGTACGGAGTCCCTCCTGGCTGACTGAATGCGGCGTGTGGCACATCTGATCACTCGCTGAACGACGGCGACCACACGTACAAGGAAAGAGGACGATGGCGAAGATTTTCGGCAAGACCTATCGGCGAGAGGAGCTCATGCGGCTCACAGGCGACATCTCTCAGATCGCCGGGACGAAGCAGTACGAACTCTTGGAAGGAAAGGGGCGGGGCGTCAGGGCCGTCGATTTCTGGACGGGCACGGGTTTCGTGTTCACCATACTACTCGACCGGGGCATGGACATCTCGGAGGCCCGCTACTGCGGTAGATCCCTTTGCTGGCGATCCCCCGCGGGGGACGCCCATCCCCACTTCTTCGATCCCCGGAGTCTGGAATGGCTCCGCACCTTCTTTGGGGGCCTGCTCACGACGTGCGGGATCACATACTGCGGCAGTCCCTGCCGCGATGAGGGCGAGGACCTGGGCCTCCATGGCAGGATCTCGCACGTGCCGGCAGACAAGGTCTGTTTGAACGAAGAATGGTTGGAGGATGACTATGTCCTCTCTGTGACGGGAAAGATGCGGGAAGGCGTTAACGGCGGAAGAAGGACCGCGATCGAGGGGAGGGCAGAGAGAAGTGCCATTCCCGGCGAGGACATGCTCCTGACAAGAACAATCACCACCCGACTGGGCGAGTCCAGGCTCTGGCTTCACGACGTGGTGCAGAACCAATGCTTCCAGAGGCGTCCTCTCATGATGCACTATCACATCAACGGTGGTTTCCCAGCTGTGGACGAGGGAGCTAGGTTGATTTCGCCGACCCAGGAAGTACGAGCGCGCGATGAGGTGGCCGGAACAGACAAGGATGACTTTGCCAGATTCACCGCTCCTGTCCCCGGCTGCCTGGAGAAGGACTACTACCACGAGATGGCGGTGGATGCCGCCGGACTCGTGCGATGCGCACTGGTCAATGAGAACATTGAGGGAGGGTTCGGTTTCTACGTGACCTACGAAAAGAGCCAGCTTCCCTGGTTCATCGAATGGAAGATGATGGGCGAGCGCGACTATGTCGTGGGGATGGACCCGGCCAACTGCAGTGTTGAGGGGCGGGACAAAGAAAGACAGAGAGGCACCCTGCAATTCCTGGAGCCGGGAGAGCGCCAGGAATACGACCTGGAGATCGGGGTGCTGGACGGGAGGCAGTCGATCGAGGCATTCGAGAAACTCGTGGCCGCGGTTTCCTGAAGCAGTTTCCGCGGTGCACCTCCTCAGGTTGACCTTAGCGGCGCAAGTGTATCCCACCTAAAGTTAATCTTGGGTCTCTGCCCGGTTCATAAATGAGATAGAGTCGATTGTTGGTGGTACAATTCTTGGCTTACCACAAACGGCCCAGTAGCAGGTTTGCTCAAACTTGATCGAGCCTTGCATTCCTCCGGCGGCATCGAGATAGCGCAGAAACATTTGGAAGAGCTGCAGGCCCTCTCTGGGGCTATTTGTACCTTGAATTGTGTAAACACACTTTAGACCCCCATTCACCATATAGGACACCAAAATTGCTTGCCTTAATCGATGTAAACTACTATAATCAAAGTAGATATAGAGCATAAAGGGAGCAAGAAATGGCTGACCCAAAGGGTGAAGGTTTGAAGGCCGGTTTTGATGGCAGTTTGAGGCTTGAATTTCATGGGGCTAAGGTCACCTCGGATGCTGGGCTTCTCGCCTATCGTGATTTGGACGAAGCGTTGGTGTTATTCGATAGTGTTCCCTCCGTTTTTCGCGATTCGCGGACAGGGCGTAACATCCAGCACGACCTGGCGCCGTTGCTGCGCCAATCGGTATACGAGTCGACTGGCTGGCTATGAAGATGTCAACGATGCCCATCGTCTATCGGTGGATCCGACTATGCGGAGGATCACCGGGAAGAAGATGGACAAGAAGAAGGCCGCCAGCGCCAACACCATGGGTCGATTTGAGACCGAGATGCTGTCCGTCCAGGGGAACCTCAAAGCCCTTTCGGAAGTTAATGGCCGATGGGTAGAAAGAGCGCTGGAGAAAACAACTCATCGACGCATCATTCTGGATATGGACAGCTCAGCCAGTCCTGTCCATGGCGAGCAGGAAGCCTCTGCCTACAGCGGCCATTTCCGATGTACTTGCTACCATCCCCTGTTTTGTTTCAACCAGTTCGGAGATTGCGAAGGTGCAATGCTTCGGCCCGGCAATGTTCACAGCGCGGATGGTTGGAAGGAGATGCTGGAACCAATCGTGGCTCGCTACGAGAAGAAAACAGTCCGCAAATACTTTCGTGGGGATGCTGCCTTTGCCAAGCCGGACGTTTATGAATACTTGGAGGAGAAGGGCTTTTTGTATGCCATCCGGCTTCCTGCCAGCGAGGTGCTTCAGGCGGAGATTGAACACCTGCTTACCCGGCCTGTGGGCCGTCCGCCCCGAAAGCCTATCGTTTGGTTTGCCGATTTCCAATATCAAGCCGCCAGTTGGGACCGGCCTCGCCGGGTGATTGCCAAGGCCGAGTGGCATCGCGGAGAACTCTTTCCGAGGGTGGGTTTCATCGTCAGTGTGCCGCAGCAAGCGGCGTGAGAGATGGGAGTAGGCCTCCCGCAACCGGCTTGCAGGAGCAGGTTGCAAACCACCGTAAGTGGCTGTGGTTAAAAGCCGCGGTCGTGAGCGTTACGGAAAAGGTGCTCTAGAAGCATCAGGTGTGGATCAGGAAGACGAACACAAGTGAACCACCGTTCAAGTGCCGAAAGGACGAGATGGTGTCGAAACCGGGGAGTTGGTGTTGCCCCGGGACGAATCTGGCGGAAACCTGTCTACTGGTCAGGTGGCACCCGGCATAGAGGTGGCGTGAGCTTGATCTGGGCTCTCATGTTGAACTGCGGGAACCTGGAGCAACGATGCTAAGAGAAAGGCACAAGCAGAGGACCTGCGAGGCCGACAGTATCGAAGCGTTGCCCAGGGGCGGACAAGCTCGTAGTAGCGATGAGGCTGCCGTAATGGCAGCGGAGCGAAGGGGCTTGGTCACTCGGCTACAGACAAGCGGCCAACTGCTAGGCAGGAGGAGCCCTTGAAAGTAGCAAAGCCATTTGAGGTTTCTAAGAAGCTGGCAGGGCAAGCATACTTGGAGGTGAAGTCCAAAGGAGGTGCCGCAGGAGTCGATGGCGAGTCGCTTGAACTCTTCGAGCACAACTTGAAGAACAACCTCTATCGAATCTGGAACCGGCTGTGCTCCGGGAGCTATTTTCCACCACCCGTGAAAGCCGTGCCAATCCCGAAGAAATCGGGGGGCACGCGTGTTCTCGGAGTGTCTGCGGTCTCTGATCGAATCGCACAGACAGTGGTGAAGCAAGCCCTGGAGCCGATACTGGAACCGGTGTTCGATGAGGATTCTTTCGGCTATCGACCGGGAAATTCTGCCCATGACGCGATTGCCATCACCCGGAAACGGTGTTGGCGATACGACTGGGTGGTGGAGTTCGATATCCGCGCCCTGTTCGACAACATTGACCACGAACTGCTCATGAAGGCGTTACGCCACCATTGTCAGTGTCGTTGGGTGTTGTTGTACGTGGAGCGCTGGTTGCAGGCTCCACTTGAGCAGCCCGGCGGCAGTCTACAGGCGCGCGACAAAGGCACACCGCAAGGTAGAGTTGTGAGCCCTATTCTGGCAAATCTGTTCTTGCACTACGCGTTTGACGCGTGGGTGAGACGCCAACTGCCGGGGGTTCCATTTTGTCGATACGCCGACGATGGGCTGCTGCACTGCAAGAGCCAGTCTCAGGCGGAATACGTGATGAGCCTTATCTCGGAACGCTTCCGTGAGTGTGGGTTGGAGATCCATCCCGACAAATCGTCGATCGTCTATTGCAAGGATGTGAATCGCCTGGAAGAGCATTCGCGAATCAGCTTTGATTTCCTTGGTTACACTTTCCGTCCGCGACGGTGTGTGAACAAGAAAGGGCAGGTTCACCCGAACTTTCTTCCTGCGATCAGTATCTCCTCGAAGAAGGAGATCAATCGATGCATGCGTAGCTGGCATGTCCAGCTCAAGAACGAGAAGACGTTGTTGGATCTGTCTCAGATGTTCAATCCGAAACTCCGTGGTTGGCAAGCCTGCTATGGTTGCTTCCACGCGTCGGCACTGCGTCAACTGTGGCGGAACTTCAACCGGTATCTTGTGCAGTGGGTGCGAAGGAAACTCAAAAGATTTTCTGGGCATCGGCAACGGGCGAGGCGTTACCTCGACCAGATTGCCCGTGCCAATCCGCATCTATTTATTCATTGGCGTCTTGGAGTCTTTCCTTGTGGCTTGAGTGATAGGAGCCGGATGAGCTGAGAGGTTCACGTCCGGTTCTTGGAGGGGCTGGGGGTGAGACTCCCCCGGCCTACTCAACCCACTATGAGCGCACAAGCCTCAGGGGTGGTTCACTTCTATAACGGTCGTGGCACAGCCGAGCAGTGGATCAAGGAAGGCAAGTATGCGTTGCACCGGACTCGCCTGTCCTGCCAGCGCTTTGTCCCGAATCAGGTGAGGTTGGCTCTGTTTGTCTTGACCTGCAACCTGGGCAATTTTCTACGGCGGCTGGTCCTTCCCAGAAAAATCAAACATTGGTCCCTTCGCAGCCTGTTGACCAAACTGATCAAGATCGGAGCGAAGGTGATCCGCCATAGCCGGATCGTCACGTTTCAGATGGCGGAGGTAGCGGTAAGCAAGGATATATGGGCCGGGCTGTTGTCTCGGATTGATCGATTGAGATGGATGACAGCCTAGCGCCGAGGGTTTCTGATTGAACCGCTGGAGGTGTCTCTATTGATCAGGTCTTTGACCAAAAGCCACCTGGAAAACCGAGGGATCAGAGGCGCTTTTGATGGACAGAGGACCAAAGACCACTTGAGGCAAGGTTGGCGGTCTGATAAGTTGTGGTCATTCACTGGGGAGACCGGAAAAGGTCCTTCCGAAGTTGATATGAAGAATGTCGATTATAAGGACTGCTTAAAGTTGATCTAGAGAAAAAACGGGGGAGCAAAATGATGACTCCAAAAGAAGAGATGGAGGCGAGAATCAAGGAGGATGGTTTTGATCCAGAAAACTTTACCTGTCGCTATGTCGAAGAGGCAGTTCCCGACCTTCCACTAGACTCCAGCAGGCCGGGTGATGCCGATTTAATAATAATATCCTGCTTACTTTCACCTTCGCAAACAGGGGATGTTGTGTGATGTCAAAGCCGCAGCCAAAACGTCAACCACATAGTTGCACGGTTCAATGTCCGAGCGGCATTGGTGCATGAATCGGCGTAAGCGGGCACGCTAGCATCGGCGGAGGGTTCCGGTCCATCATGGAGATCAAGGGGGCAACGTCATGGCCGCAGGGAAGTCGAGCCGAATCAACTGCCAGTACAAGACGAAGTACAGAATCCGGAACTGGAGGGAGTACGAGCGTGGCCTCAGGAGCCGCGGGGACGTCACGATCTGGCTGAGCGAGGATGCGATTGCCGCGTGGATACCACCGAAGAACGGTCTCCGCGGAGGGCGGCGTCGATACTCGAACCTCGCGATCCGGACCGCGTTGACGCCGCGGGTCGTCTTCGGCCTACCGCTTCGCCAGACGGAGGGGTTCCTGGACTCGCTGCTCAGCTTGATGAGCCGCGACCTCAAGGCCCCGGACCACACCACCCTCTCGCGCCGGAACCAAATTGTTGTGGTGCCGCCCCTGACCCGAGCCCACGACGGCCCGATCGACCTGATCGTTGATTCCGCAGGGCTCAGGATTCTGGGTCGCGGCGAATGGAACGCGCACAAGCACAAGACATCAAAGAAACGCCGGGATTGGCGGGAGCTGCACATCGGAGTGGATGCGGAGGGGTTCATTGTGGCGGCCGAACTCACAGCGAGCAGCCGGGACGACGCCTCCACACTCCCTGATCTTCTCGCCCCGCTCGAAGTTCCCATCCGGCGTTTCACGGCGGGCGGGGCCTACGACCACAGATCGGTCTACGATCGGGCCAGCGCGGCCGGTACAGAGAACGTCGTGATTGTGATCCCCCCTCGTCGCTCTGCGCTGTCGGCGGGGCCCACCGACGGCCCCTGGGCGCAGCGTGAAGCGTCTCTTCAGAGGATTCGCAAGGTCGGGCGACGGGAGTGGCAGAAGGAGTCGGGCTACCGACAGCAGGCGCGCGTTGAGAACAGCTTCTTCCGATACAAGTCCGTGTTCGGAGGCGGCCTGAAGGCGAGGCACAGCAAGGCGCAACGCAGAGAAGCCGCGATCGGGCGTCACATCCTCAACCGGATGGCCGAGCTCGGTAGGCCATCGTCGTACGCTCTTGGTAGGTGATGGACCTGTGAGTCGGTTCGTTGCGGTCCAGTTCCGATTCATGCACCAACGCCGTATTTTCGCTTCAAACTGAGTTACCGAGATCTGGTCGCGATTTTAGGTGAGCGGGGTTTATCGATTTCGCACACTACGATTTTGCGTTGGGTCGTTCGCTATGCGGACACGTGTGAAAAGCGCTGGCGCCGATTCGAGCGACCGGTGGGTGGGAGCTGGCGGGTTGATGAAACGTTTATCAAGATTTTGGGCCAGTTGATGTATCTGTACCGCGCCGTGGATGGACAAGGCAACACCGTGGAGTTCTGTCTGAGTCGAACAACGCGGCATTGCGGCGGCGAAGGCATTCTTTCGCAAGGCACTGAAGCATCATCGGGAGCCACACAGCATCACCTTGGATGGCCACCAGCCGAGCCATAGCGCCCTGCGGCGCATGGGAATGAACGGTGAGTTCAACTTCCGGGGGCGGAACCCGGTGAAGATTCGTTGCTGTCAATACCTGAACAACGTTGTGGAGCAGGACCACCGCCGGGTGAAGGGGCGATTGCGCCCGATGTTGGGATTCAAGACGTTCTACAATGCGCGACGTGTCATTATCGGCATCGAGCTAGCGCAGAAGATTCACAAACGCCAGTTCGCAATTCCGATCACCTTGCAGTCGAATCCCGCCGTGACCTGGCGTCATGTCATGGCAGCATAGGCCGCATCGCCGCGGCGCACTCCTGAATCTTATCGCTCCGACAATCCTATCTGCACCAGAACCCCCCCCAGATACTTGAGCCGCACCCTCGAGGTCTCGATCTGCGCCATGAGCTCCCCCGCCGACTTGTGCCACGTCTGGACCTGCGCCACGCAGTCCTTCAGGTCCCGGTGGCTGGCCAGAACCGCTTCTTGGAGCTTGAGCGCTTCCGCATAGAGGCTCCGCGCTTCTTTGAGCGTTTGGTGGATAACCGCCATTACCGGCTCGGCCCCACGTCGCGCTCGTGTCCGCGTGTGGGCTGCGTCGACCGCGGCCTGGGTGCTGATCTGCGGACCCTTGGCGTGAGAATATTTCCGTGCTAGTTCGGCGAAGCTGGGGGCCGAGAACAACTCTCTCTTGTACCCATTGCTTGACCCGCTCTCCCGCCTCCCGGATCTTCTCCGGGAGCGACTGGAGTTCCTGATAGATCCCCGCGATCCTCTCCTTGATCCGCTCGATGAGGCCGTCCCGCTCCTCGACCAGCGCCTCGTTGTCCTTCTCCACCCGTTCGGCCTTCTGATGGACAAACGATTCCGGCTCCCCCGGCAACTCTCTGAGTGCCTGCGGCCCAAGATGAACATTGGGTTTGCGGCTCAGTTGGGCCGCAAGCTCCAGGTCCCCGGCCCGCTCCGCCACGTCCCGCCGCTCGGCTAGGCTGCGGTGATCGATCCGCTCCCCACAACCCGCCCGCTCCCACACCTCGCGGGTGTCTTTCACCCACTCTCGCGACATCATGGTGCGGCTCTTCTTCGCTCCCCCCTTCTCCGGGGCTTTCGCGTTGTAGCGCCTGAACCACTGCTCCGCGCTACGCTCGATCCCGTCATTGGCCCGCTCCGAGATCATCAGGTGCGCATGGGGGTTCTCGCCGTCCCCGCGATGGATCGCCAGCGTATAAGGCAGCCGCTCCCCTTCGGTCAGCCCCGCCGCCCAACGCAAGCGCCGCACCCGCCGCCTGGTCCTCCTGGGCTCCTACCTCGAGCACGTCACCGGCGACGATCCCGGCAAGCGGGATAGCCTCATGAAAGGGCTCGATGTATTCTTAGAACGGGATCGGGATCGGGAACTCTTCGATCTGCCCCACAAAGAGAATCCTAATGGCAAGCCCAGCTGAACCCGTCACCACGGAACCGACCGGAGCGCTCTTTCGAGCCTTGCGTAGCGTGGACGTGGAACCCAACCTGGCCTACGAAGCCGCCGAGGAAAACCGCCGCCGGGCCGGGGAGAATGTCGTTGCCGTCCTCGGAGCCAAGATCGACGCCCAAGGTGCCCGGATCGAGGCTGAAATCAAAGCCCAAACGCGCGCATCGACGTTCTACAGCGTGTGATCTGGCGCGTGATCTAGCCGCTGATCGTTCTGCTGGCCGTCCCGTCTTCGGCCTGCTCTACAGGGTTCTCACTACCGCCCCTGGTTAAGGAGCGGTCCTCTCCGGTGGTCTTGTTTGGGTGGGTGTGAGAAAATGGGCAGACTATGAAACATAACTTCTCCTCATCCCTGATTTCTTCAATCCTACTTTGCGCCGCTGCGCCGACTCTCGTTGCCCAGGGGGGCACCGCTGAATCACTGTCTTGCGCGGATCACTCCATCACCGCTCGCGCCGTTCGCTCCCCGGAAGGCGTTGAAGCGTTTGTTCAATGCGCCTACGAGTTCGTCCAGGAAGTGGGCTTTGAGGAGGCCCGCCGGGCCTTTAACGAGGACGAGCGTTGGGAAAGCGGCCCAACCTACGTATTCGTGGATGAAGTCGTAGACTTGTTCGAATCCGATATGTCGCGGGCGTTCGTCTACCCGCCCAGACCTTCGCAGGAAGGGATGCCTTTGGGATTGCTGATCGACGTGTACGGAAACGACGTGGTGATCGAGCTGTCGAGAGTCATCAAGGAATTCGGAGAAGGCTGGATACACTACTCGTTCCTGAATCCAGCGACGGGCAGGAACGAGCCTAAAGCCTCCTACATCAAGGGCATCGATTGGGACGGGAACCCGGCCGCGATCGGCGCGGGCATCTATCGCCGCGACCTACCCGGAACGTGCAGAAGTGAAGAGGTGAACGCCATGGAGCTTGAGTCGCAGGGATACTTCGCCGTCCGGTCCCTGACCACCGATCCGCGTTGGGGGAATGGCTCGATCTACCTGTTCGGCGTGGACGCCTACGGAATCTCTCTGTTCAACGGAGATCCTTTCAGCCGGTTGTACGGCGTATCCGAGCTAGATCCCTACATCAACACATCGCTTGAAGGTCAGGATCTCGTAAGTGTGGGGGACGCCTTCGGGGAATCCTTCCTCTACTACTCGGCTGTAAACCCTTCCACCAGGAGGCTGGAACGCAAGGTGACTTTCGTCAAGAGGGTCGTGGTCTATGGTCTGCCGATCCTGGTCGGCTCCGGCTACTATCATCCGGATGAGGGTCCGTAGGCCGGGTTAGCTATCGCACAATTTCAAGGATGAGCAGTTGAGCCCAGGTGTACTGGCTCAGAAGCTCGGTCGGCTCTGATCTCCTTTCCCTCACCGCGAATCGTTCCAGATCGGTCCTCGCCGTCAAGGGTCCGCTTCGCGCCCTGGACGGCTCCGGGCCGATCCGGGAGGCCGCTGTTTACGAGGGAAAGGGGGGAACCGCTACAGGGAAGTAGTGGCGTTGGTGCATGAATCGGAACTGGCCCGCAACGAACCCGACTCACAGGTCCATCACCTACCAAGAGCGTACGACGATGGCCTACCGAGCTCGGCCATCCGGTTGAGGATGTGACACCCGATCGCGGCTTCTCTGCGTTGCGCCTTGCTGTGCCTCGCCTTCAGGCCGCCTCCGAACACGGACTTGTATCGGAAGAAGCTGTTCTCAACGCGCGCCTGCTGTCGGTAGCCCGACTCCTTCTGCCACTCCCGCCGCCCGACCTTGCGAATCCTCTGAAGAGACGCTTCACGCTGCGCCCAGGGGCCGTCGGTGGGCCCCGCCGACAGCGCAGAGCGACGAGGGGGGATCACAATCACGACGTTCTCTGTACCGGCCGCGCTGGCCCGATCGTAGACCGATCTGTGGTCGTAGGCCCCGTCCGCCGTGAAACGCCGGATGGGAACTTCGAGCGGGGCGAGAAGATCAGGGAGTGTGGAGGCGTCGTCCCGGCTGCTCGCCGTGAGTTCGGCCGCCACAATGAACCCCTCCGCATCCACTCCGATGCGCAGCTTCCGCCAATCCCGGCGTTTCTTCGATGCCTTGTGCTTGTGCGCGTTCCATTCGCCGCGACCCAGAATCTTGAGCCCTGTGGAATCAACGATCAGGTCGATCGGGCCGTCGTGGGCTCGGGTCAGGGGCGGCACCACAACAATTTGGTTCCGGCGCGAGAGGGTGGTGTGGTCCGGGGCCTTGAGGTCGCGGCTCGTCAAGCTGAGCAGCGAGTCCAGGAACCCCTCCGTCTGGCGAAGCGGTAGGCCGAAGACGACCCGCAGCGTCAACGCGGTCCGGATCGCGAGGTTCGAGTATCGACGCTGCCCTCTGCGGAGACCGTTCTTCGGTGGTATCCACGCGGCAATCGCATCCTCGCTCAGCCAGATCGTGACGTCTCCGCGGCTCCTGAGGCCACGCTCGTACTCCCTCCAGTTTCGGATTCTGTACTTCGTCTTGTACTGGCGGTTGATTCGGCTCGACTTCCCTGCGGCCATGACGTTGCCCCCTTGATCTCCATGATGGACCGGAACCCTCCGCCGATGCTAGCGTGCCCGCTTACGCCGATTCATGCACCAATGCGAAGCTGTTGGACGACGAGCTGAAAACCGCTGCGATTCGTGCGGCCACTCGGCGATCGTAGCGGGAGCCCTTTTGGTTTTCGCGGTTCCGGTGCGTGAGAGAATGAGATCAGAGGAGGGCTCCAGTTTAGAGGATTGGATAAATCCCCAGCAGAGACCTATCATGGGTTCATGACCAGCTTCCGAATTTCGGTGACGGTGCTTGCTGTGATCCACGCTGCCTTCGTAGGACTCACGTCCCTGGTCGGCGCATTCGCAAACGGCGGGGACGTCTGGCAACGGCTGCTGTTGGTTCTCCTGCACCCGCTTGGCGCCGCGGGCGTGCTTCTGCTCGTGTTGCGGCCCCGTCTCGCCGCGACGCCGATCCTCGCTCTGGTGGCGCTCCTGACGGCGACCGTGATCGCCGACCTGGGCCTTGCGCAGCTGATTGCGGAGGGTAGCGTGCGGGGAGATTGGGAGCTTGCGCTGGCCTTTTCGGTGGTTCCAGCCATCGGGATTATCTACGCGCTGGCACTACTGCTCACAGCCCGCGGAACAGCCGAATAAGGCTCCTTCTGGAAAGGGACGACGTTTGTGTGGGGAAGGTTTATATGGGGATGGGTGCAGTACAAGGATTACAACAGCTTCGAAGATTGGATTCCCGGTGGGCATTGTCACGTTAAGTGCTCTAATCTCGATCTGGTGATTTCGGTGTAGCCTTTTGGGATGGGCACCATCTCCTTCAAACGTCACCGCTTTCCACCGGAAATCATTCGACGCGCCGTTTGGCTCTATGCCAGGTTCGCTCTGAGCTATCGGGATGTGGAGGATCTCCTTGCGGAGCGGGGTCTGGATATTTCCTACAAGAGCGTACGGCGCTGGTTCCTCAAGTTTGGTGCGCCGATTGCCCGAAACCTGCGCCGCATGCGACCCATTCCCAACGGCTATTGGCATCTTGATGAGATGGTCGTCGTGATTCGCGGACAGCGTTATTGGTTATGGCGCGCGGTCGACAATGAAGGCGAGGTCCTGGATTTCCTCGTGCAATCGAAGCGGAACGCCCAAGCAGCGTTGAAGTTGATGCGCAAGCTGCTGAAGAAACAAGGCTGGCCACCCACCCGGATCACAACCGATAAACTCAGGTCCTATCACGTCGCCATTCGAACCCTCGGCCTAACGGCTCAACACATCGACGATAGGCGTGCGAATCATCGTGCCGAGAATTCGCATCAGCCCGTCCGGCGTCGAGAACGAAAACAGCGGCGTTTCAAATTGCTTTCTGAACATTCAATCCGCCGTTTACAACACCTTTTATGTCCAGCGGCATTTACGCAACAGATTCACGTTCAAACGATTTCGAAAAGACGCATTCAATGTATGGGAAAGCGCGAGTGCGGCCGCCTGAAAGGGAATCCATGCGGGCCTTTGCGGCCCAACACGAATAACGTGACAATGCCCTCCGGACGCTCTCGCGCTACGTGCGCCCGGGGACCAAAGCGGTTGCCCGACTCACCGCCGAACACGACCCCGCGAGGCGTGGGAAGCATCCACGACGCTAGAGCTGTGACGCACAGAAAAGGACATGATCCCGGAAAACGGTACTGTCAAGTTAAGTGGAATTCTCGGGTTTTGGAGGCGAAATCGGTCGTCGGTCGAACGTAGAATCAACAACTTAGGGACTTGCCAAGGCGCTGATTAGGCACCAAATCGGTTAACTTGACAGTACCCTTAGGTGTCCTGTCGCGTAAGATGGGCGATGAAGGAAAGAAACTTATGCTCCGCAAGAAATGGAGAGACGGCGAGCCGGTGCTTTCGGTCGAAACCGAGGATGAATTTTGGGCGGCGGTGTCGACAGGTGAGGCGGTGGAGGTGACGCGGGAGTTGGGGGATCGGATCGGTTTGATGGAAGATGAAACGATTACCGAGGCCGAGGCGAAAGCCGCGAGGGACGATCCGAGCGACTAGCAACGGAAGGCCCAAGATCAAACCTGAAGCCCCCCATCTTAGCGCTTGTATTTCACCTGATATCACTCTATAGAATCCGATAGTGACTCACCCACGGCCTCTCTGTGCCGCCAGTCACGTCGTTCGCGGCTCTGCCGGACTTGATTTCGTAGTACTGGCAATTCACCCGTTCGCGGCATACTCTGTGCCTTACCATAGCAGCTACGCGTTGTCCCGTGAAGAAACGGAAGGTAAATGAATCCGCGAAACTCATCGTCTGTCCTGCCTTCTTCTGGCACATCGCTCTGAATTTCGTACCTGGAACTCACAACGATCTCTACATCCTCCCTCGACCGTTATTCTCGCGGGTGTTAGCCTAACTTCCGCGGTCCGCTGAGGGATTTTCACCTATTTTGCCTGCTCGGCGTCGGCAAGTCGTTTGTTTTCAGCGAGCGTCTTTCTGGATTGGCCAAATAGTGACTAATATGACTAAGTATAGCACTGGATATGTCAGGTTTATATGGTATATGTAGTGATGAATGTACATCCGAAAAACCAGTCGCATCTACAAGGGCAAGGAATACGCGAACTACCTGCTGGTGGAGTCGGTTCAGACCCCCAAGGGACCGCGCCAAAGAACGATTTGCTCGCTGGGCAATCTGGCCCCGGTGCCTCGAGAACAATGGCGGGCCCTGGCGCATAAGCTGGAGTCGGCCTTGTGCGGCCAGCTTCCGCTGGAAGCTCCCGATGAAAAAAACCGAACCCTTCTCGAAAGGGCTGGGCGGGGCCGACAGCGGCGAGAACCCGAGCCAGCGGCAGAGCTGGTCACCGTCGATGCGGAGCGGATTGAATTGGAGCAGGCCCGGGAAGCCGGGCCCGTGCACGTCGGGCATCAGATGTGGCGGCGCTTGGGGATGGGCGAGATTCTCAGGCGTGCGGGCTTGTCGGAGCGCGCCTGCCGGTTGAGCGAAGCGATGACGCTCAACCGGCTGATCTGTCCGCTTTCGGAACGGGCCATGCCCGACTGGGTCCGTGGCACCGCGGCGGGGACATTCTGGGAGAGGACTTCCGCCCGCTGCAGGAGGATGCGCTCTATCGGAACCTGGATCGGCTACATCCGAATCGAGAGCCGATCGAGCGGGAGCTCATGGAGCGGGAGAGAGCGCTTTTCAACCTGCAAGAGACGGTCTATCTCTACGACCTGACGTCGACCTACTTTGAGGGTCAGGCGGAAGCCAACCCCCAGGCGAAGCGGGGCTACTCGCGCGATAAGCGTCCCGACTGCAAGCAGGTGGTGGTGGGACTGGTGCTGGATGGGGAGGGGTTTCCGAAGGCCCACGAGGTGTTTGACGGAAACGTGCAGGACCGTGCCACCGTGGATCAGATGCTGGATGCGTTAGAGAGACGGACGGGCCAGAAAGTAGGCTCCACGGTGGTGCTGGATCGGGGCATGGCGTACGAGGAGAACCTGGAGCAGATCCGGCAGCGCCAGTATCACTACATTGTGGCGGGGCGGCAGTCGGAGCGAAATGAATGGTGGGACGAGTTGGAGAAGGAAGACGAGTGGGAAGAGATCCTTCGCATCCCTTCACCCCGGAATCCGTTTCAGAAGAAGACTCGGGTCGAGATCAAACGGCGCCAGAAAGGCGATGAGATCTACATTCTTTGCCGCAGCGAAGGTCGGGAAGAGAAGGACCGAGCGATCCGGGAGAAACAAGAACAGAGACTGATCCACGACTTGGAGAAGCTCCAGGCCCGGGTGGAGCGGGGACGCCTGAAGCAGGAGGAGAAGATTCAGCAGGCGATCGGTCGTCTGAAGGAACGCTACCCCCGTGTGGCGCGCTACTACGCAATCCAATACGACGCGGAGAAGCGGAATCTGGTTTGGCAAGAGAGGGCAGAGAAGAAGACGATGGCGGAGAAGCTCGACGGCAGCTACGTGCTGAAGACGGATCGGCAGGATCTGAGTGCCGATGAGATCTGGCGCACCTACCTTCTGCTGACGCGTGTGGAACGAGCCTTCCGGGATATGAAGACCCCGCTGATGGAGCGTCCCATTTTCCACCATCTGGAGCACCGTACCCAGACGCACATCTTTCTCTGCGTGCTGGCCTACCACCTGCTGGTGGCCATCGAAAAGTACTTCCTGGATGAGGAGAATCCACACCTCCTGGTCGACGATCCGCCGGCAGCTGAGCACCCACCAGGTGGTCACGGTGGTCCTGCCCACGGCGAACGGCACCATTCTCCGCATCCGAAAGGGAACCACTCCGGATGGCGGGCAGCGGGACATCTACAACGTCCTCAGGGTTCCACTGGAAGTCATGAAACCGATCAAGACCTGGCACGCAGCGGCCAATTTGTAGTGACTGAAAAAAATCGCAACCCAGCATCAACAAAGGATTTTGCTCAGCGGAGTGCGGAAGTTAGGCTAGGGAGCGTTCCTAGGTCCGTGCGTTTGGGAGTATCCGTGCGGTGGATGACCTTGGAAAATAGGCCCAGTTCGTCATGCATTCTCTGTTGAACTAGATCGGCGGCCTTGGGAGAGATATCGATTCCTAGAGACTGCCTATGTAAACCCTGAGCCGTAATGGAGGCCGTGGCGCATCCGCAGAACGGGTCCAGAACCATATCACCCGTGTTGGAGCTTGCTTGGATGATGCGAGCCAGTAGCGCGACAGGTTTCTGCGTCGGATAGCCGACTCGTTCCTTGGCATGGCCTGAAATTGGCGAAATATCGGTCCAGATCGCCGACGGAACCTGCCCCTTGTTCTCACTCAAATAGCGTTTCAGATAGGGTCGCCCAGATGCAGACCAAGCTATTCGGTTTTCCGCGTCCAGCGCCGTTATCTTGTCTTTGGTCATTCGCCACCCAAAGGGTGGCGTAAAGCCTTTGTACTCATAGGTCAGGTTAGGCCGTTCGCCCATCGATGCGGATCGAATAATGTTGTCGTGTCGATACAGCCCTCGGTGGTCCCGGTGACGGTAAAACTTCTCAGTGTAATCTGTGCTTAGCGGGACACGGACGGAATCGGTCCTTATTGGCGGGCCGTAGAATAGGAGCGAGTCGACCACGCGGCCAAATGCCTTCGAGTCGTTATGTGATGAGTTGCGCTTCCAGATGATTTCGTTTCTGAATTTACGTTTACCGAAAACCGCGTCCATGAGCAGTTTGAGGTAGTGGCTCATGGTCGGGTCACAGTGCAGGTAGATCGAGCCTTTGGGCTTGAGAATCCTCCTGATTTCGAGAAGTCGAGCGGCCATGTAGATCAGATAGGACTTGTCGCTGGAAGTCATCGCCGCCAACAGGACACGGTAGAGAGCGGGGTGCTTGGACTCGATCAGGTTCACCCACTCGACGTTGATGTCTGTGAGGGTCCAGGTGTCCTTGAACTCGGCTCCAGCAGCCTTGCTGCCAATGGGAGCAGCGTAGTTCGTATTGCTGTTGAAGGGGGGGTCTAAGTAGATAAGGTCTACCGACTCCGAGTTCATGCCCCGCATGATCGGCAGGTTATCCCCGGTCCAGATGGTCTGGTTGGCCCAGTTGGGCGCGCTCATTGTATTGCGCTCAGATTGTGTAACCCCTGCTCCTTCTCGCACTGAGCAAGGACAATATACAGAGAGTTGAACGATTTTATTTTCCCGGTCGCCCTGATTTGGTCGCCGACATTAAGTGTTTTTAGCGAGTCTCGCCAGTCGGAAGCGTCGAATTCTAACCAGTAGTTAGGTCCAATATCGAGACTGTCCCGGGTTTAGTTGAAAGTTGAGAGGCGGTTCGTCCGACCGACTCGTTAGAATCGGGTTGGTCAACAACCTTTTAAGGAGGAACCGCCATGAAGAAATCATATCGAATTGTCACCCGGAAGAACAGTCAGGGGCTGGCTGATTATCTGGCCCAGAACGGGCAACTGTTGCTCCCGATGGTGGAGCTGATCGAAGCCTCCCGGATGGCCATTGACGAGTTGATCGACATCCTGGGGCGAGCGAGCATGGAAGCGGTCTTGCAGCTTTCTGCCCGAAGTGTCGCCGGCGAAAAGCAACAAGGGCGCCCAGGCAAGCAGGTCGTTTGGTACGGCACTCAGCCAGGGCGAGTCAGACTTTCGGAGCGGCAAGTGCGGGTTCGAAAGCCACGGCTGCGCAAGAAAGGCCAAGGTCGAGGCGGGGAGGTGGAGATCCCCGCCTATGAGGCGATCAACCGTAACGGGGAGCTGGGCAGCCGCATGCTGGAGATCTTGACGTGCAACGTTTCCACGCGCCACTACAGCCGCGTGATCCCCCAGATGGCCGACACGGTGGGAGTCAGCAAATCGTCCGTGAGCCGTCAGTTCATTGAGCAGAGCGGCCAGCAGCTGGAGCAGCTGGCCGAGCGACACTTTGATGACGTTGAGTTTCTGATCATCTACATCGACGGCCTGGTCTTTGGCGAGCACCACGTGATCTGTGCCGCCGGCGTGGACTCGGAGGGCCAAAAGCACGTGCTGGGGCTGCGGGAAGGGGCCAGTGAAAACGCCGCCACCGCTACCTCCTTGCTGGAAGACCTGGTGGAGCGAGGCCTGGATTCCGGGCGACGCTATCTGTTTGTGATTGACGGCTCCAGGGCCCTGCGATGTGCCATTGACAAGGTCTTTGGCAAGGGCAGTCCGGTGCAGAGATGTCGTCGTCATAAGATTCGCAACGTGTGCGATCGATTGCCGGACGATCTGGCCGAGCAAGTCAAGTCAGTGATGCAGGCTGCTTATCGGCTGCCCTGGGAAGAAGGGAGGGTTCGGCTCAGAAAGCAGGCGGAGTGGCTCGAAGGGCTGCATCCCGATGCGGCAGCTAGCCTGCGAGAAGGTCTGGAAGAGACCTTCACCATCAATCGACTCGAGTTGTCTTCCTCCCTGCGCTTGTGTCTGGCCAGCACCAACCTGATTGAAAGCCCTCACTCTGGCGTGAGGATGCGGACCCGTCGAGTGAGCCGCTGGAAAGATAGCCAGATGGTGCTGCGCTGGGCCGCCTCAGCCTTCCTGGAGACGGAGAAGAACTTCCGGCGCATCCAGGGCTACCAGGACCTCTGGATGCTGAAAGCCAAACTCAGAGACGAGGTTTCTATGGACGCCAAACGAAAGGTGGCTTAAGATCGTGCTCAACCTGAACCGCCCTTCACTTTCAACTGAGTTTGGGGCAGCCTCCCAATATCGCCACCATCCAAACACACAATTACTAGCTGGTTTTTGTCGAAAACATCGTACACAGTTCCAGCTACACGCAACCATTTGTTGGCGTGTCGGTCTATGACGGATTGCCTGGCTATGCCGGTAAGGCCGTTAATTTCTGCCACCAACTCAGATGGCTTACGAGGTGAGAATTCTCAGTGGTTCAGGTCCAAAGGGTGAGCCGTCGCCAGATACCACGAAAACAATAGGGTTCCGATTCCCGAAATCAACCCAGAAATCAGACCTGCATAGAGCGGAACCCAGCCTGATAGTCCCCTAGTCATGATGTACTCCCAGATTCCTCCGCCAATCGCACCGACAATCCCTGGCACCAGCGCAATAATTGCAATCCTTGATACTGGCTTCGCTCCAATCCATCTGGACCATTTTTGCCAACGCACCCAAACAAACTACACCTCGTTACCATGTATGTCAAGTAGGTCTTATATTCCCCATCAGGAGGGTAGGTTCGCAGGTAGAGGTAGGAGCTGAGCAGCCCGCCCCCGATCACGAGCATACAGCAGGCGCAGTTGAGATAGCCCAGGATAGGGATGGCTGAGGTGATTCCCAAAAACGTTCCTCCGATGAGGGCCGGCCGCCCAGAGATCCGGTTTTCTGACGTTCATGGCTATCCTCGCGGTGAAGTGGCCGATTCCAGGAAGCGCTCCTGCAACTGTTCTGCAGCAACACGGACGAACACCGCGGTCGGAAAAGAGGCAATCACTCCTGTGACCAGTCGGCTCATCGCGGTGTTCTCAACCAGTAAGTCGATTCCAAGGGGGACAAAGAACAGCGCCAGGCTGCGCGGTCTTTGCAGCAAGAGTTGCTTCACACTCTTGAGAAGTGGCATGAAAATGGGCCCAACCAGAATCCCAGGTACAGGCCCAAACAGCGCTGGCAGACGGCAAGCGGGTAGCCCATCCAGGCAAAGCTGCGTTCCGGCAGCTGATGGCAGATCGAAGAAAAGAAAAAGTGGATGAGGGATGCGCCCGGCCACTGATGTTCTCTGGCATAGGGGCCTAGAAAGAGTAAGACCACCCAGAGCGAAACCAGGATTATGATGGGGGTAGACCAGGAAAATTGAATTTTCTGCCTGAACAATTCAAGTTTCAAGCTCTGTCTCTCCCCAATATGTCGGCATTAGTGTCCTATTCCTGGGACAGGACACTAGGCTAGTTCCCATCCGGAAACCCCTGTTTTTCAAGGGCTTGGTAAGTTCGTGGAACGTAGCATAGAGGCAACCGGTGTCGCTTTTGGAGTTCATTCTACCAAAGGGGCTTAGGGTTCTGTGAAAGAGTGCTGAGTGCAGAGACCTCAGCTTCGGATGAGCTCTGAGTGGATGCTGGTGGGGCGCGGGGCTCTACAACTGGAGTCGAGCCAGCACGACCAGATTGTAGCTCACGACGGAAAGATGCACGTAGCGCTGAAAGTGGGTCCAACCTTTCCAGAGACAGCGACTCAAACCAAAGACGCGTTTGGCCGTGGAGATGCAGCCTTCAATACCGGCCCGAAAGCGTCGCAGTTGCTTGTACACCCAGCTGGAGCGGACCATGTTCTCGATGGTCAATCCGCACTTCTTCGCAAAAGCCACATCCTGCACGCCTTCCTCTTTCGCCCATTTCAGGTTGTTGAGAGAAGCAAAGCCTCCATCGAAACTCGCTTGGCGAGGATAACGACCGTACAATTGGCACTGACGCCGCAAAAGAGGCTCGACCTGTTGACTGTCGGCGGGATTCCCTTGCACCAGAAGCGCATCCAGGATCAGGGAAGATTTTCCGATCGTCACATAAAGTTTATGACCAAAGATACTCTCCCGCGCCCCTTTTTCAATAATGTCGGTGTGTTCTTCAAAGAGCGAGACCACTTTTTCCCACGCCGGTACCTTTTCACCCCCAAGCACCCGCCGTTGTGTCTGATCCATCACTCGTTCCAGCAGATCCAGGTAGTGAGCCAGTGCTTGGCTGATGGGATCGCTCCAAGCTTCGGCTGACTGGATCGCCTCTCGGGCGTAGCTGCGCGTCTTGCCAGCTACCTGGAGCAGATCCTGATAATGTTTTTTGCGTCTTTCGCCCCGGCTGTTTCGGATGTTCAGCCAGCGCCTTTTGGCCCGCCTCGAGTGATCGACAAAAGCGACCGACTGGCGCTGGCTCAGACGTCTCATAAGGCGGGTGAGGACCCGGATCGCATCGTACAGCAACTGACTATCTGTAGGATAACGGATGTCACTTTCCACACTGGTTGCATCCACTCGGATCTTGCGCCCCTTTTCCAAACCTTCCTGATCGGCCCAACTCACCAACACCCGGTTGATCTTCTGCCAGGTGGAGTCTTCCATCTTGGAGATGTTCTCCTGAAGGACGCTCTTGGAGGGAGTGTACCCGTAGGGAAGGCGACAAAAGGTGCGGAAACTTTGCGAGTCGCTCAGATGAAAGGCAAGCTTTTCATAAGAAAACTGGTGCATCTGTTTGATCAGAGCACAGCGCAGCACCTGATCGGCTGTCAGACCTCCCGCACCGTTCCGGGCGCTGGCTTTGTCACACACATCCTGTAAAACTAGATCCGAGATCGAGGGATTCTCGTCCAGGATCTCGGAAATCACTCTCAGCTCTTTGGCGAGTTGATGATCGGGCCAAAGGGGAGAAAGGGGGAGTTGATTTTCACGGTTCTTCCGCATTTTTCAAGCACTCGGTTTTGCTTAAGTCTTTTGCTACATGCTGCTTACAACAATTACAATAGCAAACGACTATGACAAAACCGAGGCTTGGAGATGCCCCTCTTCCTCTTTATTTCCAATGCTTTACAAGTCCACGGATGGGAACTAGGCTAAATGATCCCGGTCGCAACGACAAGCCGCACCGCGAGTTCTCGATCCGATTGCAGAGGTTCGCTTTCTATGGTTGCCACCGGATATCTGCTTGTTATATGCTTGAGCATGCGCTTTGTGGGGGTCATCCCGGCCCGCTACCATTCCTCTCGACTTCCTGGAAAACCTCTCATTAAGATTGCAGGAAAACCCCTCATCCAGTGGGTCTACGAACGGAGCTGCCAGGCTGGACGTCTGGCCGAGGTGCTCGTCGCCACCGACGACGAAAGGGTTTTTCAAGTGGTCAGCGACTTTGGTGGGAAGGCCAAGATGACGCGGACCGAGCACCTCAGCGGCACCGATCGGGTGGCTGAGGTGGCCGAGCTTACCGAGGGCGACGTTTTCGTCAACATTCAGGGCGATGAACCTTTGATTGCTCCATCAACGATCAACGCGATTTGCCTTCCATTTCAAGAGGACGCTGCGCTCCAGATCACGACGGCCCGTGTGGAAATCACCGATCCGGCAGAAGTGAAAAGCCCCCATGTGAACAAGGTCGTGGTGGATCGACGGGATCGAGCCCTGTACTTTTCCCGTTCTGTGATTCCTTATCCTCAATCCTCGCCCCCGACCTTCTATAAGCACTTGGGAATCTATGGTTACCGGAGAGACTTGCTGCTGACTCTCTCCCAGCTGCAGCCGTCTCCTCTGGAGAAGATAGAGAGTCTGGAACAGCTTCGATTTCTAGAAGAGGGAATTGAGATAAAGGTGATACTGGTCAGGGAAGATAGTATTGGAGTGGACACAGCGGAGGATATAGAGCGTGTCAGACCCCTGTTGGAGAATACCCTCGGAGGATTGAAGAGATAGCATCGCATCATGGTTTTGAGGAAGGAATGCCTACCAAGTTTATCTTCGTGACAGGAGGAGTCTTAAGTTCTTTGGGAAAAGGGCTGGCGTCGGCCTCGATTGGGTGTCTTCTGGAGGCGCGAGGGCTGAAGGTTACCGTGCTCAAGCTGGACCCTTACATCAACGTGGATCCCGGCACTATGAGCCCCTTTCAGCACGGAGAGGTTTACGTGACGGACGACGGCGCCGAAACCGATCTCGACTTGGGCCACTATGAGCGCTTTACCAGTGCCCGCCTGACCCGGGACAACAACTCCACGACCGGAAAGATCTATCAAACGGTGGTGGAGAAGGAACGGCGGGGAGAATATCTTGGGAAAACGGTTCAAGTCATTCCTCATATCACGAACGAAATCAAGGCCAGTATCAAGAAGTTGCGTGACGAGGTCGATGTCGTCATCGTGGAAATCGGCGGTACGGTTGGAGATATCGAGAGTTTGCCCTTCCTGGAGGCCATTCGTCAGATGGGCAACGAAGAAGGAAGAGGGAATTCGATCTTCATTCATCTCACACTGGTTCCTTTCGTAGGGACGGCAGGTGAGTTGAAGACCAAGCCGACGCAGCATTCGGTGAAAGAACTGCGAGAAATCGGTATTCAGCCTGATATCCTTCTGTGCCGTACCGATCGCTTCCTGCCCGGTGACATCAAGGATAAGATCTCGCTCTTCTGTAACGTGAGGCCGGAAGCGGTGATTACAGCCAAGGACGTGGCCAGCATTTACGAAGTCCCGCTGGTTCTAAACGCCGAAGGGCTGGATTCCATCATTGTTCAATTGCTGCAGTTGCCTGATCGCCGCAGTGAGATGGGTGCCTGGAAAGACCTGGTCCACCGCATACAGCACCCCGAACGAGAGGCAACGGTAGGTATTATCGGTAAGTACATAGAGTATGAGGACTCCTACAAGAGCTTGAATGAAGCCCTCTTGCATGGCGGGCTTCCACACCGCGCCAAGGTCGACCTAAGGTGGATCGAGTCCGAAGGTCTGGTGGGCGAGGATTGGGAAAGCAAGTTGAGAAAAGTGGATGGCATCCTGGTTCCCGGCGGATTTGGCAAGCGGGGCATCGAAGGCATGATTCGGGCCATCACCTATGCGCGGGTCAACAAGGTGCCCTATTTTGGAATCTGCTTGGGTATGCAGTGCGCGGTCATCGAGTTCGCCCGCAATGTATGTGCTCTGGAAGCTCACAGCTCGGAGTTTGACCCGTCGACTTCCCACCGGGTGATCTACAAGCTTCGGGAACTTCTGGGTATCGAAGAAATGGGTGGGACTATGCGTCTCGGAGCTTATCCCTGTATTCTGGACGGGGATTCGCTTGCTTATCGGATTTACGGAAAAAAAGAGATTGCCGAGCGTCACCGTCACCGCTATGAATTCAACCGGGAGTACGAGCAGATTCTCACCAGTTACGGACTCAGAATTTCGGGTAACTCGCCCGACAAGAATTTTGTTGAGATCATTGAAATTCCCGATCATCCTTGGTTTTGCGCATGTCAGTTCCACCCTGAGTTCAAATCTAAGCCGCTCCAACCTCATCCCGTTTTCGTCAGTTTTGTAAAAGCCGCCTTAGACTACCGTTCCAGGCAGACCGTCGAGCCGTCCGTTCCTATGTCAGAGCCCACTGTGAAGACCCCGTCTTGACAACTGACCACTGACCGCTCCCACTTCCAATGACCGCGAAATTTGCGAATTTTTCGTGAAGGTTCGCGAGTTTAGCGGTATGATTTGCGAATGACGATGATTGAGCCCGGTGTGGTGTCTCTGGGCGAGTGGCGTCTGGGGGGCAGCCATCCCTTTTTTCTGATTGCCGGGCCTTGTGTGATCGAAGGTAAGGGACATTGTCTTGAAATAGCCGGAGCGCTCAGGGAAATCACTTCAAGTCTGGGAATCCCTTTTATTTTCAAGGCTTCCTACGACAAGGCGAATCGCACCTCAATCCGATCCTATCGTGGGCCTGGGCTGAAGAAAGGTCTCCAGATCCTGCAAAGAGTGAGACACGATCTGGAAGTGGCTGTGCTTTCGGATGTTCATTCTGTGCAGGAGGTGGGCGCGGCTGCGGAGGTTTTGGATATCCTCCAGATCCCCGCTTTTCTTTCGCGCCAGACAGACCTTATTGTGGCGGCTGCGTCCTCCGGAAAGATCGTCAATATCAAGAAAGGACCTTTTCTGGCTCCTTGGGATGTCAAGAATATTCTGGAAAAGGCACAGTCCGTAGGGGCCTGCGGGCTTCTCATCACAGAGCGGGGTGTGTCTTTCGGCTACAACAATCTGGTCGTGGACTTCAAATCTCTGCCCATGATGAGGGCATCTGGTGTTCCCGTCGTCTTTGATGCGACACACAGCGTGCAGCGGCCCGGCGGCGCTGGGGATCACAGTGGCGGTCATGCTGAGTTCATCCCCTATCTGGCTCGAGCAGCGGCGGCGGTAGGAGTCGATGGACTCTTCCTGGAAGTTCACGATTCTCCACAGAAGGCCTTAAGTGATGGGGCGAATGCGTTGCAGCTGGATAGGATGGAAACCCTCTTGCGAGAGGTTCAGCAGATCGACCGATTGGTGAAAACGAGCTTCACTCGCAGATGAACAGATGAGTAAACGAGCAGATAAGCGAAGAGAGTCTGGAGAGATAGGGCTGGAAGAATCGACCCGTCTGACTGCTCGGGAGGTCCTGGAGATTGAGGCTGCGGCCATTAAGGCCTTGGTCGGTCGTCTGGACGAATCATTTGACCGCGCAGTGGAAGTGCTAGGTAGCTGTCGAGGCCGAGTGGTGGCGAGTGGGATGGGGAAGTCGGGAATCGTCTGTAAGAAGATTGCAGCAACCCTGGCGAGCACCGGAACGCCCGCTCTGTTCCTTCATCCTGCCGAGGCGATTCATGGTGATCTTGGAATGTTGGTTCCAGGTGATGTCGCCCTCGTCCTTTCCAACAGCGGGGAAACGCCTGAACTGGTCCAGCTGTTGAAAACCATCAAGCGTCTGGGCATCCCTCTGATCGCGATGGTGGGTAACGGAGAGTCCACGTTGGCCCGCAGCGCAGATATGGTTCTGGATGTAAGCGTCAATCAGGAGGCGTGCCCCTTTGGTTTGGCTCCCACTGCTTCCACCACTGCGGCGCTGGCTCTCGGAGACGCCTTGGCCATCACGCTGGCGCGGAAAAAGGGCTTTCAGATGGAAGATTTTGCGCGTTTGCATCCCGGAGGAAGATTGGGAAAGAAGCTGGCCCGGGTAGGAGAGCTAATGCACAGAGGAGAGCAGATTCCTAGCGTGGGGACCTCCTCACCCATGGATGAGGTGATCTATGAGATGTCACGAAAAGGAATGGGCATCACGAGCGTGGTGGACGAAGAGAAGCGCCTGGTGGGAGTCATCTCTGACGGAGACCTCCGGAGGCTGCTACAGCGGGAACGGGAGGAGGTTCTCCGTCGCACCGCGGCCCAGTGTATGACGCCCAACCCTGCCACCATCGGCGAAGATGAGTTGGCTGCAGTTGCCCTGCATCTGATGGAGCAACGCAAGATCACCTCACTGATGGTCACCGATGAAAGGGGGAAAATTATGGGAGTGATTCATCTCCACGATTTGTGGGGAACCGAGTTGTTCTAGTAAGAGAGAGTCAATGGTTATTGGTCATTCGTCATGGGTCACTGGTCAGTGGTCAGCTGGTCAGTGGTGATTCGTCCATGTGGATAATCTTCTCCGCGATCTATTGCGCGTTGCTTTTGGGACCCCTACCTCCTCCTCCTGTCGATGCCAGAGAAGAGGGCTCTCTAATCACCTACGATCGGCATGGAAAGGAGCGCTGGAGAGCGCAGTGGACCATGGGTCCGATCACCACCGATGGCCAGTCCCTGGTGAAGTTCACAGAAACGGGAGAAGGGTATTACAGCCCCTTCTCTCAGAGGGTACGGTGGAGCGTGGAGTCTTACTGGAAGTTGGGGCAGCGCTTCTCCCCGTTACACTATGAGAAGACGTTCACAGATATGGAGGGAGTTCCCGTGGTGGTCGAGCGAAGGCGCTTCGACTGGAGAAATAGAACCGTTCAATTTGAGCGGGAGGACAGGATTGGTGACCGCAGCATTGACGTGGAACTTGAGGTGCCGCGGTTTACCTGGACCAGTGACGGTGTGGCTGTGGCTCTGCGCTCTTTCCCTTTTGATTCGCCGCGCCCCGTAAAAGTCCATCTTCTTAGTGACGAACCTAAACTCTATGAAGTCACCTTCACAGTGAAAGGAATTGATCCAGTAGGGACGAAGAGCGGTGTACGGGATTGCTACAAAGTCAAAATGGACGTGAATCTGGGGTTTTTGAATCTTTTCAAGGCGTTTGTGTCCGACATCTACTTCTGGTTTGCAGTGGAGACTCCCCACCGGTGGGTTCGTTATCAGGGCCTGGAAAGTGGACGCGGCAGCCCAGAGGTCCTGAGACAATCCATACGCTAACACGAGTGTCTTCGCTACGACGCCTTATGAAGTGCGAGTTCTAACGGATTCGGCCTTTCCAGTGTCACACCCATCTTATAAAAGTAAAAGAAGGCTTTTGCCTGATGTTGTAGAATGGTTGAACCCGGTTGGAGCGGGAGTAATTCAGCGGTAGAATGCCAGCTTCCCAAGCTGGACGTCGCGGGTTCGATTCCCGTCTCCCGCTCCATTTTCTGAAAGGATTTTCGTACCATGTCTTTCCCCGGAAAACATTGCCTAGGGTTATTGATGTGTTGCCTGGTCACTCCCTTGTTTGCACAAACGGTGGAGAAAACGCGTATGGTCGATGGTCTGATCTACGATTTGAAGCATCCTGAGGGAGGGCGGCGAAAGGAAGCAGCTCGAGTGCTGGGAAAGAATCGGGTCAGGGAAGCGGTGCCGGACTTAATGGAGCTGACCCAGGACACAGAGGAACTGATCCGATTGGAAGCAGTGCGGGCTCTGGTTAATATCAATGACACTCGGGCTCTGAATGTCTATATTCGACTCACACAGGATAGCAATGGGCAGGTTCAGGAAACAGTGATCCGAGGGATCGTGAGTATTCATGTGGCTGAAGAGGGTGGTTTTGTTCGTGGAGTCAAGAAGTTCATAGACTGGGTAAACCCTCTGGATGACGACTACGATCCGTTGATTGTGGAAGCTTACATTCCTGTTAGTCAGGATGCCGTCCGTGCCCTGGCCGGATTACTACTCTCTCCGAGAACGGGGATTCGCAAAGACGCCGCCAGAGCTCTGGGTATCTTGCGTGCGCATTCGGTCTTATCCCAGATTGAGGAATCGTTCTCCAGAGAAGTCAACAATGGAGTGAAAGTCGAATTGATCCGGGCCGTTTACAAGATTGCAGACCCCAAGGCGGCAGAAACTCTCATTCCGCTTATCCATGATCCAGATAAGAAGGTTCACGATGAAGCGATTCTTGCGGTGGGTCGTCTCCGGGTGAGTAAATCTGTACCCGTGCTTATGGACCTCTATCAGTCAGGAATTAGGGAGAGAAAGAAGCTCTTCAGTATTGTCCCTGCCAGTGGGAGCGACGATTTGCTGAAAAAGATCTTTGAAGCCCTGGCTTACGTAGGGTCTCCCGAAAGTAAGGATTTATTCGTGGATTCTCTCCAGCATGAAGAGGCGTTCTTTCGTCGTTATGCAGCCGAAGGGTTGGGTCGAATCGGAGACCGGACTCTCACCACATTGGTGGAAGTGCGGCACCTGAATGAGGAATCGGCCACCGTACGGCTGGCCCTGGGCTTTGCGTTGTATCGGCTGGGACGAAACGAATACCTGGTCGAACTTGTGAGTGGCTTGAAAAAAGGAAACCAGGGGTTTGACTATCTGCTGGAGCTTGGACCGGAAGAACTTTCCCAACTGTACCCCTATATCCGTACTGAGAGGGATTCGGTGAAGACTCGGCTTCTTGAAATTGTTGGATTGCGGGGAGATGAATCGGCGCTCTCCATAGTACAGGAGATGGTTGCCAGCGGAAACGCCGATGTGGTCTCCGCGGCCAACCTGGCCCTGAGGCGAATCCAGGGTAGGACTGAGTCTTCCGAATCCAGCTGAGGCCTCCCCTGCGGTTCAAAAAGTGAGTGCTTTCAAAGTCCTAGCTTCGGCCACATGGCATCCACCCGCCGTTTGACCTCCTGGATCATCACGATTTCATTGGGCCAGTCTCGCTGGAAGCCTTCCTCGGGCCACTTGCGAGTGGCGTCTACCCCCATTTTCGACCCAAAGTTGGGTAGCCGCGAGGAGTGATCGAGTGAATCCACAGGTCCCAGGGTGAACTGGATGTCACGCTCCGGATCAATATGATTTAAGGTCTTCAGGAGCACCTCACCGTAATCCTGCAGGTTCGTTCCCTCGTCGAGGACAACGATACATTTACAGAGCATCGCCTGACCTAGACCCCAGATCGCGTTCATGATCTTACGAGCATGGCCGGGATAACGCTTGCGAATCGTCACCAGCATGAGGTTATGGAAGATTCCTTCGAAGGGCATGTGAATGTCTATAATTTCTGGGAGCTGCTTACGCATCAAAGGCAGAAAAATACGCTCCACAGCGTGGCCCATGTAGCAGTCTTCCTGGGGAGGTTTGCCGACGATAATGGTTTCGTAAATTGGGTTTTTCCGGTGAGTCACACAGGTGACATGAAAAACGGGGTAGTGGTCGGCCAGAGAGTAATAGCCTGTGTGGTCTCCGAAAGGACCCTCCAGCCGGAGATCATCCAGGTCGACGTACCCTTCCAGGACGATTTCCGCATTGGCCACGACTTCCAAGTCAACTGTCCTGCAAGGGACCATTTCGACCGGCTTCTGTCGCAGGAAACCGGCGAAGATCATCTCGTCAAGATCATCGGGAAGAGGCGCGATCGCTGAGAAGACTATGGCAGGGTCCGCTCCAATAGCGGCAGCAACTTCCATTTTCCTGACCCCTTCGCGTGCTTTCCTGGCCTCGCGGTAATGCTGAGCTCCGTGCTTGTGGGTTTGCCAGTGCATTGCTGTGGTGGTCTCATCGAATACCTGCATGCGATACATTCCACAATTGCGTTTACCCGTCTCGGGATTCTTGCTGAACACCAGAGGCATGGTGATGAATCGCCCGGCGTCCAGCGGCCAACATTGGATGATGGGGAACTCCAACAGGGAAAACCCTTCTGTCTTCACCACCTCCTGGCAAACTCCCGACCGAACATTCTTGGGAAGGAAGCTGGCCAGATCGGCCAGCCTAGGTAACATTCTAAATTTGTCTACAATTCCCGTGGGTGGCTGTGTCTCCAACAGCTCCTCGATCCGGCCCGCGACCTGGTCCAGAGAATCTACACCTAGCGCCAGATTCATGCGATCATAGGACCCGAAGGCGTTAATGAAGAGCGGGTGGCTCGATCCTTTGACGTTCTCAAATAACAATGCCGGTCCCATCTGCTTCGAGACCCGGTCGGTAATCTCGGCCACCTCAAGAATGGGGTCGACCTCCATCTGGATGCGTTTCAGTTCATTTTCCTTTTCCAACCTCTGGATAAAGTCGCGCAGATTGTTATATTCGTATCCCATTACCTCTTCACCTTCCTAACCCCCTCCTTTGGAGGGGTGCCGCAAAGCAGCAGGGTGGAAATCCCCTCTTGTCAATGGTCAATGGTCAATGGTCAATGGTCAATGGTCAATGGTCAATGGTCAATGGTCAATGGTCAATGGTCAATGGTCAATGGTCAATGGTCAATGGTCAATGGTCAATGGTCAATGGTCAATGGTCAATGGTCAATGGTCAATGGTCAATGGTCAATGGTCAATGGTCAATGGTCAATAGTCATTTGGAAGTGGAAGTGGCGGTGGAAATGGAAGTGGTCATTCGTCATTCTTCATTTGTCATTCGGGGATTCACTCTATCGTGGCGCATGATTCTTACCTGATCAATCTGGCCTCTCCCCAAGATGAACTTTGGAGGCTTTCCATTGCGGCCTTCCAGGAAGAGATGGAGAGGTGCGAACGCCTGGGGTTGAGCTACCTTGTGACCCATCCCGGCGCCCACGTGGGACAAGGAGAGAAACGAGGTGTGGCGAGAATCGTGTTAGCGATCACGAGGATCTGAACTTTTCTGAACACACGCCGGGTGGCGAACCTCGATCAACGGGTTTTTCCATGGGGTGCCCCTCCTTGGGCTTGTGATGGGCGCGTGGTCTGCGTTCGAGATACTGAGCGTAACCGTGGGGGAGCGGATACTGAAGCAACTCTTCGACAATGGGGAGGAAGTAGTAAAGGGAGCGAATGGGAGAAAGTCGAGGAAGCGCTGGGTCTCGGAAAAGACGGCGGCTGGTCGCCACCAGGAAGGCATCCTGGACGGTGGCCAGGGGGATAGCGCGGTCATAGAAGTGAGCGGCGAGTCGCCGATCCGGCGGGCGTGCTCGAGTGGGCGTATGGGGAAGTTCGAGATAATCCGCCAAGAGGGTCTGGATATGAGCGCGACGCTGGACGGGAGTGCTCATCTTGTTTTCTTGCGACGGGCGGCCGCTTCCTGCTCGCTTTCCCGCACGCGGTAGCTTTGCCCCTCCATCACAGTGACGTCAGCATGGTGGGTGAGACGGTCCAGAAGCGCAATCAAGCAGCCGGATTGGGGAAAGACGCTATTCCACTCCTTAAAGGCTTTGTTGGAGGTCAGCACGAGCGACCGGCACTCATAGCGCCGGTTGACGATTTCATGGAGCAGGTCGGCGGCCTCACTGTCGTAGGTGAGACAGCCGACTTCATCGAGGTAGAGCACCTGCGCGCGCGCGTATTTTTTCAGCTTGCGGCGCTGCAGTTCCGGCGCCTCCGATTGCAGGTCGTCGAGAATCTCCGAGGCGGTTCGAAAGAGCACAGAGTAGCCGGCCAGGACGGACTGGTAAGCCAGATTCTTGATGATCATGGTTTTTCCCAGGCCGTTGGTACCCAGTAAGATGAGGTTGCGGCCTTCCTGGATAAAGTCCAGGGTATAGGCGCGCTCAATGACTTCCCGGTCGATCCGGGTCGGCCAGTTCCAGTCAAAGTCATCCATCGGCTTGAAGCGGCCGATCTTGGCCAGGCGCAGACGCCGCTTGAGACTGCGTTGGGCTCGCTCCTCATGCTCCCGACGAGCCAGTTCCTCCAAGATCTGACGGGGGGACCAGCGCCCCTTGGTGGCGCGGGCCAGAAAATCCTCCAGCTCACCGGCGAGCGTCACCAGACCGGTCTTGTGCAAAAGCTGCATCAGATCAGGATTCGTCGTCATCGGAAGCCAGTTCGTCATAGGTCTCCGGGTTATGGGATTGGACATAGAGGTCCTCCAGTTCGGGACGCTGGCGCAACTCAATGGGTAGAGGCGCCTTTCGCCCCTGAGCGCGCTGGCGCCGGCCCAGCAGAAAGGCCACCGAGGCGGCGCGGGGGGTGCCCCGTTGCAGGGCTTCACGCACCGCCGCCTGCAGCTCTTCGGCCCCATAGAGATCCAAGAGTTCCACCAGCTTGGCCGTCTGGCGGCCGGTGGGCTCTCCGCGCTGAAAGGCCTCGTCCAGCAAGGTTTCCGTTTCCGGAACGGCGGCCAGCAGTCGGCCACTGGGGGTGGCCCCCAGCGCCTGGCGTTTTTCCGCCAGCAGCGCTTCCTGGTGAGCCGGATCGGTGCGGACGTCGTGGCGGTCATAGGAGCGGAGATGGCGGGCGATCTCGGTGCTTCCGTCCAAAATGCGCACCGTCTGCTCGGAGGCCACCAGTGTCAGGGGCCGGCCCACGGCCGAAGGCGGGATCGAATAGTCGTTTAAATCAAAACGGATGTAGATGGTTTTGCGGGAGCGGACCGGCAGAACCAGATCGGTTTCCAGGCGATGAGCCGGCAAGGGAAGAAGGAAGGCTTTTTCTTCTTCCCACACTTCCTCGACGGTGCGCCCATCGCCGCCGGGCCAGGGCCGACGATGCGCTACCTGGTCGCGCCAGAGGAGCGCTTGACGGTTGAAGTCTGAGAGCGTGCTAAAGGGACGGGCGGCGAAGAAGGAATGGCGCACATAGGAGATGGCTCTTTCGACGCGCCCTTTCTCGGAAGCCCGGTAGGGGTGGCAGGGGCGTGGCGCAAAGTGATAATGGGCGGCCAGCTCCAACCGGCGCGGATGAAAGTGAACAGCCTCGCCCCGACGTTCCAACACGACGCTTTTGGTGTTGTCGTACAGGATGGTGCGTGGACAACCGATGTCTTCGAAGGCGTGGATGTGAGCGCGCAGGAAGTTTTCCATTTGCTGGTCAAAACAAAACTCCAGAAACAGCGCCCGCGAATAGGAGGGGGTGAACACAAAGCAGGACAGGATGCGCTCGGCACGGCCCACCCGGACTTTACCGAAGTGCGCCCAGTCGGCTTGACCCGCCTCCCCCGGGAAGGTCCGCAGACGCAGCGAAGGCCTCCCGAGGGGTGGGGCGCAGCGTGGCCACCACGCGCCGCAACTGCACGACCGAGCCCGTGTAGCCCCGGGCGCGCAGCATCTCGAACAGACGCGTGACACGAAGCCGAGGGTAGCGCTCCAGGGTCTCTCGGATAAAGGGAAGGTAGGGATCGGTCAGACGGGGCCGTTCCATCTTCTGGCGATTGAAGCGATCGGTCTGGAGAGCCTGGCGCACGGTCTCCCAGTGAAGCCCCAAGTGATCAGCAATGGTCCCGATCTTCCAATGTTCGGCATGGAAAAGATGGCGGATTCGGGCGAGCAGTTCTCGATCGATCATGCTTCACCCTCCTTCCCGAAACAGATGGATCCAGTGGCCGGACCGACCACACACGACACAGCGAACCCGAAAACGGCGGGGACGCTCCCCATGGGATGGGACATGGCGCTCCTTTCGAGGCTCCCCCTCCTTTCCCGGCAGGGAGAACTGGAGGGAGGCTACGGCAGCCATGCTGACGAAGGATGCGATCCTCGCGTCTACCTTGATCCGTCACGCGCTCCGGCCGCCGCCGATACGCGCGCTGACGGTCTCGATGATCCAGTCGCCCCCCGGGGGACTGTTGATGCCGCCGATTGGCTTCCCGGCACTGCTGGCGGCGCTTGTTGCCGACAGCGCACACTGCAATAGCGATGGCCTCGGCCGCAACGGCGACAGATCCAAAACAGTGCACCGCAGCCTGCAGCGCGGCACGAGCGGAGGCGGAAAACAACCAGCGGATCGGCCATAGTCCAGTCCCGGCGGAACTGGACAACAGCCCAGGATCATGACAGGCTACAATGAAGTCTGCGGTGGTTCTCCACTTGTAACGGGGTTGCCACAACCGGACCTCGATTCTCGGTCAAAGGGTCGAGGTCCTTTCCACCTTTGGCCCCCAGACACTACACCAACTGTTCAGGAAAAAATGGCCCCGCGCTTTTCAAGCGCGGATGATGAAACGCGCACCTGCGGTGCGGATGATGTTGAGTTAACTACCGGCGGGTGTCCAAAAAACTACGGTTCTCAGTGAGCATTAACACATGCGACGCTGGTGGCTGTTACCGGGCTGGTTGCGGTCGCGCTAATGATTCTTCTATGGGACACAGGCTACAAATGGCTTCTCGGGATACCAACATGGCCAATTCCCTGGCTAGAGAGAAGATCGAGGAACTCCGCATCACGGATCCTTCCGACCCACAGCGCTCGCTGGGAGGAGATCTTCAGAGTGACGTGGCAAACCACTTTGACGTTGTCTCATCCACCTCGGGCACCACTTTTACGCGGCGCTGGACGGTGGCCATGGACCCATCTGGGAAGCAGGATGTGACTGTCGCCGTAATCCCAGGTGCCCAGAGTATTCCTCGGCCCACTATCCAGATCCGTACTTTGCTACCGGATGGTTAGCTGTATGAGTTGTCCGATCTGTTCAGCGAGTTCGTCCAGAGGGGAGAGGGCGGTTACCCTGTTCGAGCTGCTGGTGGTCCTGCTGATTCTCAGCATTGTGCTGGGTCTCATTGGTGCCATGACAATCCGCGTCAATCGTGATTATTCCCTACAGGAGCAGGCGATGCGTGCGGAGGAGAGTGCGCGGACCGCGTTGGACACCTTGACGCGTCTCATCCGAATGGCGGGTAACGACCCCCAAGATCTTAGCTTTCAAGGCGTGGACCCAGATCCGGATGGAAATCAACAGTGGGACAGCATCCGTCTTCGCTCTGACTGGAACCCCCCTGACGGGGCCCTCGACGATCCCTACGAAGACGTGATCTTTTACCGTGAGTAATGACAGGATGTTTATTCAGGATCCCGCGGGCTCCGCTGCTACCGCATTTCTCGACGATATCGGAGGCTGCCCCAAACTCAGTTGAAAGTGAAGGGCGGTTCAGGTTGAGCACGATCTTAAGCCACCTTTCGTTTGGCGTCCATAGAAACCTCGTCTCTGAGTTTGGCTTTCAGCATCCAGAGGTCCTGGTAGCCCTGGATGCGCCGGAAGTTCTTCTCCGTCTCCAGGAAGGCTGAGGCGGCCCAGCGCAGCACCATCTGGCTATCTTTCCAGCGGCTCACTCGGCGGGTCCGCATCCTCACGCCAGAGTGAGGGCTTTCAATCAGGTTGGTGCTGGCCAGACACAAGCGCAGGGAGGAAGACAACTCGAGTCGATTGATGGTGAAGGTCTCTTCCAGACCTTCTCGCAGGCTAGCTGCCGCATCGGGATGCAGCCCTTCGAGCCACTCCGCCTGCTTTCTGAGCCGAACCCTCCCTTCTTCCCAGGGCAGCCGATAAGCAGCCTGCATCACTGACTTGACTTGCTCGGCCAGATCGTCCGGCAATCGATCGCACACGTTGCGAATCTTATGACGACGACATCTCTGCACCGGACTGCCCTTGCCAAAGACCTTGTCAATGGCACATCGCAGGGCCCTGGAGCCGTCAATCACAAACAGATAGCGTCGCCCGGAATCCAGGCCTCGCTCCACCAGGTCTTCCAGCAAGGAGGTAGCGGTGGCGGCGTTTTCACTGGCCCCTTCCCGCAGCCCCAGCACGTGCTTTTGGCCCTCCGAGTCCACGCCGGCGGCACAGATCACGTGGTGCTCGCCAAAGACCAGGCCGTCGATGTAGATGATCAGAAACTCAACGTCATCAAAGTGTCGCTCGGCCAGCTGCTCCAGCTGCTGGCCGCTCTGCTCAATGAACTGACGGCTCACGGACGATTTGCTGACTCCCACCGTGTCGGCCATCTGGGGGATCACGCGGCTGTAGTGGCGCGTGGAAACGTTGCACATCAAGATCTCCAGCATGCGGCTGCCCAGCTCCCCGTTACGGTTGATCGCCTCATAGGCGGGGATCTCCACCTCCCCGCCTCGACCTTGGCCTTTCTTGCGCAGCCGTGGCTTTCGAATCCGCACTTGCCGCTCCGAAAGTCTGACTCGCCCTGGCTGAGTGCCGTACCAAACGATCTGCTTGCCTGGGCGCCCTTGTTGCTTTTCGCCGGCGACACTTCGGGCAGAAAGCTGCAAGACCGCTTCCATGCTCGCTCGCCCCAGGATGTCGATCAACTCGTCAATGGCCATCCGGGAGGCTTCGATCAGCTCCACCATCGGGAGCAACAGTTGCCCGTTCTGGGCCAGATAATCAGCCAGCCCCTGACTGTTCTTCCGGGTGACAATTCGATATGATTTCTTCATGGCTGTTCCTCCTTAAAAGGTTGTTGACCAACCCGATTCTAACGAGTCGGTCGGACGAACCGCCTCTCAACTTTCAACTAAACCCGGGACAGTCTCCGATATCGAGTCTTTGTCCTTTAGTTATTTTGACGTGAACGGTGCCCCAGTAGCGGATCCTGCCGCCCAATCGGGGTCGATTGTTCACATCAACATCCGTGCCCAAGCCCACATTCAGGATTCACCATCCCTGGAATTTTCCTCATCGGCGGTTATAAGAACGAGGGAGCCGTGATCGTGCGGGAACAAAAATCAGGCTTAGTACTCCCTTTCATAAATACGATGACGTATGTTGGGAGCGCGACGGAGACCAGATCGAGGCGCGACGACGAGTCGATGTGGAGACATCGGCGAGGAGGAGCAAAAAAGAGATGGGCCCGTCCCGCCCCAACCCTTCGGGCGGATGGGGGTTTCGGGCGATCTCTTTGTCGTTCGTCGTCGACGATGCTTCAGCATCGCCTCCTCCTCTCTTCGCGACCTCACCTCGCAGGCCCCATCCGCAAACATTACCGTATTGATGAAAGGGAGTACTCAACACACCGGGTCAACTCCTCCGGGGAAGAGGGTATTGTTCTGTTGGTCTCGATTTTTAGCTTACTCCTGCTCACCCTGCTGGGCCTGGCTCTCACCACCATGGGGATTGTCGCCACCAGCATCTCCACCAACACCTGGGAGAACAGCGAAGCCTTCTATATTGCGGACTCGGGGATCACCCACGCCAAAGCCCTCATCTTTGATTTGGCCACAGACCCAGACGTTTTTCTTCAGGCGGGAAATGACACCGCCTGCGACGGTGACGAGTTGAGCGGCGTGCGGTGGGCCCCATTACCTCGATTGCAGCCGGAGGCGAGGCTGCCCCAAACTCAGTTGAAAGTGAAGGGCGGTTCAGGTTGAGCACGATCTTAAGCCACCTTTCGTTTGGCGTCCATAGAAACCTCGTCTCTGAGTTTGGCTTTCAGCATCCAGAGGTCCTGGTAGCCCTGGATGCGCCGGAAGTTCTTCTCCGTCTCCAGGAAGGCTGAGGCGGCCCAGCGCAGCACCATCTGGCTATCTTTCCAGCGGCTCACTCGGCGGGTCCGCATCCTCACGCCAGAGTGAGGGCTTTCAATCAGGTTGGTGCTGGCCAGACACAAGCGCAGGGAGGAAGACAACTCGAGTCGATTGATGGTGAAGGTCTCTTCCAGACCTTCTCGCAGGCTAGCTGCCGCATCGGGATGCAGCCCTTCGAGCCACTCCGCCTGCTTTCTGAGCCGAACCCTCCCTTCTTCCCAGGGCAGCCGATAAGCAGCCTGCATCACTGACTTGACTTGCTCGGCCAGATCGTCCGGCAATCGATCGCACACGTTGCGAATCTTATGACGACGACATCTCTGCACCGGACTGCCCTTGCCAAAGACCTTGTCAATGGCACATCGCAGGGCCCTGGAGCCGTCAATCACAAACAGATAGCGTCGCCCGGAATCCAGGCCTCGCTCCACCAGGTCTTCCAGCAAGGAGGTAGCGGTGGCGGCGTTTTCACTGGCCCCTTCCCGCAGCCCCAGCACGTGTTTTTGGCCCTCCGAGTCCACGCCGACGGCACAGATCACGTGGTGCTCGCCAAAGACCAGGCCGTCGATGTAGATGATCAGAAACTCAACGTCATCAAAGTGTCGCTCGGCCAGCTGCTCCAGCTGCTGGCCGCTCTGCTCAATGAACTGACGGCTCACGGACGATTTGCTGACTCCCGCCGTGTCGGCCATCTGGGGGATCACGCGGCTGTAGTGGCGCGTGGAAACGTTGCACGTCAAGATCTCCAGCATGCGGCTGCCCAGCTCCCCGTTACGGTTGATCGCCTCATAGGCGGGGATCTCCACCTCCCCGCCTCGACCTTGGCCTTTCTTGCGCAGCCGTGGCTTTCGAACCCGCACTTGCCGCTCCGAAAGTCTGACTCGCCCTGGCTGAGTGCCGTACCAAACGACCTGCTTGCCTGGGCGCCCTTGTTGCTTTTCGCCGGCGACACTTCGGGCAGAAAGCTGCAAGACCGCTTCCATGCTCGCTCGCCCCAGGATGTCGATCAACTCGTCAATGGCCATCCGGGAGGCTTCGATCAGCTCCACCATCGGGAGCAACAGTTGCCCGTTCTGGGCCAGATAATCAGCCAGCCCCTGACTGTTCTTCCGGGTGACAATTCGATATGATTTCTTCATGGCGGTTCCTCCTTAAAAGGTTGTTGACCAACCCGATTCCAACGAGTCGGTCGGACGAACCGCCTCTCAACTTTCAACTAAACCCGGGACAGTCTCCCGGAGGCCATCCCTTCCCCCCAGGAGGCCGCTATGAAGTCCAGGTCTGTGATGATGACGAGTCGAATTTAAATCCTCCCGACTTCGATCCCAACACCGATATCAACGGGCGCTTCCGGGTACTCTCGACAGGCTTCGGGCGTAACGGTTCGGTAGCTGCATTGGAGCTGATCGTGGGCAGCAACGCCGCGCCCGCCATTCTGGTGGAAGGGAATCTGCGCATCAACGGGAATCCCAAGATCCAGGGGCAGAACGGAGCAGCCCAGGCCAATGGGCAACTGGAGCTCAACGGGAACCCGAAAGCAGAGCAGGCGTTCAATGCCGGCGGCGCTGCGACCATCTCAGGGAGCCCCGACACCGGACCGCCCCCTGACTACAACGACGATCCTGCTGATATCAATTCGGGAGAAGAAGCCGTCGAGGCTCCCGACCTTGAGCCCCAGGACCTTCGGCCTTCTGCCGATTCCATTCTGGGAAGTGATGGGCTCATCAGAGATCAATCTGGAGCGGTGATTGGGGACGCCACAGGGGGAGCCTGGCAGGACTGGTCCTGGGATCCGGGAGGACAGCGCTGGGTGGCCGGCAACGATATTCCCCAAGGCACTCTACTATGCGGAAGGAAACATCGATGTGTCCGGGAATCCGGGCATCAGCAGCCCACTTCCGCTGACCCTGATCGCGGAGGGCTGGATCGACATCTCGGGCAACCCCGATATCATTCCCAGCCTGACACAGGGAAGCGTTTCCTACACACTCGTGGCCGGAACCGACCTGAGCATCAGCGGCAGTCCCAATTTTCCCTCCCCGGGTCTGTATTTCGTCGGCGACCAGCTGAAAATCTCAGGGAACCCTACAATGAATGGACGGGTCATTGCCGCTGACAGCGACGATCAGCCTTTCCCCAATCCGGGTGGAATCAACCTGGTTGTGCTCTCGGGTGGCTTCATGGAGATTAGCGGCAGCCCCATCATCACTTTTGATGAGGACTCCGGCGGGCTGATCATTCCTACGGTAGCAAGCTGGCGCGAGTGCCGCGGAGCGGACCCCACCAACCTCTGTCAATAACCCGCCGCAGGATATATAGGGCCTGTCGTAATCCTTCCGGTCGCAGACACGGCGACGTCGCATTGGCTCGTGGTCGAGATCGTCGTCAGGGTGATGGTGGATGGAGCTGTTGGTCGTCCCACCGAATCGAAGGTAAGACGCCAGCTATCACCTGAGCCACTTGAGCCACCTGAACCACCCGAGCCACCAAAGACTACCCTATTGGTAAGAAAAAGCGGGTCCCCTACATCGATGTTGTTCCAGGGAGCAGCCGGATCGGTAGTCTGAACCCTCGCCTGGTTATCACTGAAGGTAATCTCCACCCAAACCTGCCGGTTTCGTTTAATGGCATTGATGCGGGCATCGGATAGTTTGCCCGCGATCATTGCGGCGCTAGTTTCCAGATGATAGAGTTCCAGCGTCCGCTCAATGTTGGGAATGGCAAAGCCAGCAATGAGCGCCACGATGACCAGCGAAACCAGTATTTCCACCAGCCCGAAGCCACTTTTGCTTACTTCCGGCAAGTAAGCTCCTTATGACCGGATCCCCAACCGATGATCCGGTTGTTTGTCGGCCGATGGCCTTAGTAAATCAGCATTGGGGATGGAATCGCACTGGAGAAAATTCCTGCTCTTAGCCTGAGGTGGGCGAAGGCGGGGCAGGGAGGAGGCAGATCGCTTCAGGAAATCGGGCTCTCGATGGTGTCCTCTCCTTCATCCAGGGCCTTGGTGTCGCTGAGATTCTGAAGCTGACGAGGCAGGCGCTCGATCCATGCTGCCTCTGGGATCTTCTCTCGAGGAGTGATGCCTAGATCGTGAAAGCGTCGAGCCTGCACAAAAACCCGGCTCTCGAAGGAGCCTACGGTCTCGTTGTAGGCCTGGACGGACCGATCCAGGCTGGTCCCCAGCTTGGAGAGGTGTTCGGCAACTTTGGAGAGCCGTTCGTAGAGTTCCTTCCCTAGTGCAGCAATTTGTTCAGCGCCGTGAGCGAGTTTTTCCTGCTTCCAGCCTTGGGCCACGACCTTAAGGAGAGCGATCAGGGTGGTGGGTGTCGCCAGGATGACATTCTTGCCGAGCGCCTCTTCCAGGAGATTGGGATTCGAGCGCAGAGCGGCACTGTAGAGACTTTCCAGCGGAACAAACAGGACTACAAACTCCGGGCTCCCCTCCAGTTGATCCCAGTACGATTTGCTCGCCAGTGCGGAGATGTGCCGTTGCAGATGTTGGCTGTGCTCCGCCATGAGACGATCTCGTTCCGCGTCCGTCTCTGCTTCGATAGCATCCAGATAGGAGTCCAAGGGAACCTTGGCATCAACGACGATCTTTCGGTAATTGGGGAGAAAAACGATCAGGTCGGGACGCAGGCGCGATTGATCTGTCGAAATCGACGCTTGATCTCTGAAATCGCAATTCTCAACCAATCCGGCCAGTTCGACCACCCGGCGGAGACTGATTTCTCCCCATTTGCCCCTCACATGGGAGGCTTTCAGGGCCTTGACAAGATTTCCCGTCTCTCTGCGCAACTCCGTCTGGGTAGTGGAAACACTCTCCAGGTACTGGCGCAGCCCGCCGTAGGCATGCTCGCGCTTTCGCTCCAGTTCGAGCACTTCCTGCTCATACCTTTCCAGGCTCTGCTTCAGGGGGGAGACCAATTTCTGAATGGACTGCTGTTTGAGAGCCAATTCCCCCTTGGCTTCCGCCTGAAATTTCTCCAGGGTAGCCTGGGCCAGCTGCACGAAAGCCTGGTTGTTCTGGACGAGTGCCGCGGAGGACAGGGATTGAAAGGTGTGGCTCAGCCTAGCCTGCAAAACGAGGAAGACCAGGATACACCCGACGGCGATACCTCCAACCAGTATGAGAATTGATAAGCCTTCCACCCCAGTGTCAGGTTACAAGAAGGCCCTGACATCGGAGATGGACGACCAGTGCCACCGCCACTTCCACTGCCAATGAGCGGTGACTAGTGACCGGTGACCAGTGACCGGTGACCGGTGATAGGATGGGTTGATGCAGGAGGTTCATTGCCGGAAGCTGAGTACACCGCTGGGCGAAATTCGCCTGGCGGGTACCTTGAGAGGGATTTGCCGGGTCTCATTTCACTCCCGACCCTCTGCTGACTGGTCTGTTTGGTTTCAGCGCCACTTTTCCCATCTTCCTGAAAAGGCAAGCTTGCCCCTGCTGGAAACGGCTGCCCGGCAGCTGAGGGAGTACTTCTCCGCAAAACGCCGAGTTTTCAACCTGCCTTTAGATCTTCGCGGAACCGCCTTTCAAATCCGGGTCTGGGAGGAACTACTCAAGATCCCTTACGGTTCCAACCTTTCCTACGGTGGGGTCGCGCGACGAATCGGTAATCCAAGAGGAAGCCGGGCGGTAGGGATTGCCGCGGCCAGAAATCCTGTGCCGATCATCGTTCCCTGTCATCGAGTCATCGGGTCAGATGGAAAACTGGTGGGCTTTGCCGGTGGGTTGCCCATTAAGGAGTGGCTTCTGAAGCTGGAGAAGAGAGTTTAGGTTCCGGGTGAACCAGTCTTCTTGGTGCCATCTTGGTGTTTTTGTGGCAAGAATTCTTCAACCACCAAGACACCAAGACACAAAGATTCACAAAGTAATCCTTTCGATTCGCCGATGCAGTAGACACCTTATCCATGATCCGGGCTAAAATATCGCCATGCCATCGGTTGATGTGATCCTGAGAAAGGTTTTTTCAGGGAAGCGGATTGCTCCTGAGGAAGGAGTGGTTTTGCTGCGCTCAGGGGAGCTCCAGAAGGTGGGACAGGTGGCTGATTCCGTGCGCCGGAAAAAGCATCCCGAGAATATTGTCTCTTTTCTGATTGACCGCAACATCAACTATACCAATGTATGTGTCGCTCGCTGCACCTTCTGCAACTTCTACCGGAAGCCCGGCCGGGAAGGGGGGTATGTTCTCCCCCTGGAGACCATCTTTCAGAAGATCGAGGAGACGGTTCGTCTGGGAGGAACCGGAATTTTGATGCAGGGTGGAATGCATCCCGATCTGAAGATCGACTACTATGAAAACCTGTTGCGCTCCATCCGAGAACGCTTCAAGATCCACCTTCACTGCTTTTCCCCTCCGGAAATCGTGGTTTTGGCCCGTTTGAGTAAGATCAGCTTGGGTGAAGCGATTGGCCGACTCAAGGCGGCCGGCCTCGATTCGATTCCCGGTGGTGGGGCGGAGATCCTGGTGGAGCGGATGCGTAAGGAGATCAGCCCTGGGAAATGCAGCGCAGAAGAGTGGTTGGAGGTGATGCGAATCGCCCACCAGGAGGGTTTACCCAGCACCGCCACCATGATGATGGGCGGAGGTGAGACTCCCCAGGAGCGTATCGAACACCTGGAGCGGATCCGCAGCCTTCAGGATGAGACCGGTGGACTGGTGGCCTTCATCCCCTGGAACGTTCAGCTGGAGGACACCGAGATGGCAGCCACAGTTGCAGCGGAAGTCGGATCCGTGGAATATCTGATGCTTCTGGCGGTCAGCCGCATCTATCTGGACAATGTCCGCAACATTCAGGTGTCCTGGTTGACCCAGGGTTTGAAGGTGGCCGAGATCGCGTTGTATTTCGGCGCCAACGACGTGGGCAGCATCATGATCGAAGAGAACGTGATCAGCACTGCCGGAGCTCACCGTTCCGCCACCCGGGAGGACCTTCTCCATCTCATCGAGGCGGCCGGTTTTGTCCCCGCTCAGCGGGATACCCTCTACCGAAGTCTCCGCCAAGTAGAGCTGACCGGTTGACCAGGCTAACCACTGCCACTTCCACCTCCACTGCCCTTCGTCATTCGAAAATCGTCATCTGAAAGTGAGTAGTGACGGGTGACGTCACTTGTCAGTTGTCAGTTGTAGTTGTCATTCGTCATTCTGCTTGACTTTGGCCCTCTTTTTGTATGAATATACAATACTGGTGCATATGAACAAGGAGCAGCGACAGCAGGAGATTTTGAGTTTGTTGGAGCAGGAGAGCATTCCCAGCCAGGAACAGCTGCGTGAAAAGTTGCGCAAGCGGGGATTTATTGTGACCCAGGCAACGCTTTCACGGGATTTGAAAGAACTCAGCGTGGTCAAGACGGCAAGGGGCGAAGGGGCGTATAAATATACACAGTTGGACAATTGGGGAGGGCTGTTGGTTCGCAGCTGTGAGGCCAGTGGGAACCTGCTCATCTTGCACACGGAAACGGGAATGGCTCCCGCTGCGGCCTACAAGATTGATGATTTGCAGATTCCCGGGATTTTGGGCACCGTAGCTGGTGAAGACACATTGCTCGCCGTGGTCGGGGAAGGATACGACGCGCGCAAAGTACGGAAGGAATTATGGAAAAGGGTTCAGGCGGTATAAGAAAAATCGTGCTGGCTTACTCGGGCGGTTTGGATACCTCCGTCATGTTGCATTGGCTCAAGGAGAAATATCAGTGTCCGGTTCTTGCTTATGTGGCGGATCTGGGGCAGGGGGAGGACCTGAAAGCTATTGAACAAAAGGCTGATCAGACGGGAGCCGACGAGGTCGTCATCTCCGATCTGCGCGAGTCCTTTGTGAGGGATTTCGTCTTTCCTGCCCTGCAAGCCCACGCTCTTTACGAAGGAGAATATCTGCTGGGCACCTCGCTGGCCCGACCCGTAATCGCCCGTGAGCAGATTCGGATCGCGAAAGAAAAGGGAGTAGACTGCGTTGCGCATGGTGCCACAGGAAAAGGGAACGATCAGGTGCGCTTCGAACTGGCTTACCAGGCGCTGGCACCGCAGCTCAAGATTTTGGCACCCTGGAGGAGCTGGGAGTTTCGCAGCCGGCGAGACCTGATACGCTACGCCGGCGCCAATGGGATTCCTATCAGTTCGACAGAGGAGAAGCCGTACAGCATCGATCAGAATCTTATGCACACCTCCTATGAAGGAGGGATTCTGGAAGATCCCTGGAATGCCCCGCCAGAGGAGATCTTCTTGCGTACCGTCTCTCCCCAGGCGGCCCCCGACTCGGTCACAGAGTTGGTGATCGCGTTTGATCAAGGCGTGCCCGTTGCGCTTGATCAGAAACCGTTTGAGTCAGTGAGGATATTGGAAGAGCTGAACCGGATTGCCGGCACCAATGCAGTGGGGAGGGCAGACTTGGTGGAGAACCGCTTCGTAGGCATGAAATCACGCGGCGTGTATGAGACTCCGGGAGTCACGATTCTTCAGAAAGCACATCGAGCTTTGGAGTCGATCACACTGGACCGGGAGGTGCAGCACCTGAAAGATCAACTCGTTCCCAAGATTGCAGAAATGATCTACTACGGATTCTGGTTTTCCCCGGAGATGAAGATGCTGTTGGGCATGGTTAAGGATTCCCAGCATAAGGTCACGGGTGAGGTGCGGCTGCGGCTTTACAAAGGTAACTGCTTCGTTCTGGGACGCCGCTCTCCTTGCAGCCTCTACGACCCTTCCTATGCGACCTTTGAGGAAGATGAAGTATATTCCCAGGCGGATGCAGAAGGATTTATACGCCTGCAGGGCCTGCGACTGAAGATTGCCGCCCTGCGGGGATTGAAGAATGACGATTTTCGAATGACGAATGACAACTGACAACTCGCAACTGACGTCACTAGTCACTGTCACCGGTGACTGATGACCGGTGACCAATGACCGATGACCATTCACAGGATTGATCCATGACGAACGGGAAATCACGCGCGCGCGCATCATCCCAGAGCGCAAAGCCTCTTTGGCGTGGGCGGTTTGAGGGCGAACAGGATTCCCTTGTGCGCCGCTTTACCCGTTCTTTGCACCTGGATCGCCGCCTGGCTCGCTACGATATCCGTGGCAGCCGGGCTCACGTGCGCATGCTGGCAGAACAGGGGATTGTGAGCAGCCGCGTGCGCGATTCCATTCTGAAGGGATTGGAGCAGGTGGAGCAGGAGATCGAGTCGGGACAATTTCCCTATCGGGAAGAATTGGAAGACATTCATATGAATATCGAGCGTCGTTTGCAGGAGATCGTGGGCGAGGCAGGGGCCAGCGTTCATGCCGGCCGCAGCCGCAACGATCAGGTCGCGCTCGATCTGAAGCTCTTTTGTCTGGAAAGCAGCCAGCAGTGGCAGGGACAGATTCTGGAAGTCCAGGAGATCCTTGTGGGCCGTGCCAAGGAACTGAAAGGGGTGCTGTTTGCTGCCTGGACCCACCTGCAGGCCGCTCAGCCGCTCTCCTGGGGGCACTACCTGCTGGCCTTTGCTGAGATGTTCGGGCGAGATTTTCGGCGTCTTCATTATTTTCGGGAACTGCATTCGGAGAGTCCCCTTGGGGCCGGGGCGCTGGCGGGGAGCACGCTTCCTCTAAAACCGGAACAGACGGCCCAGATGCTTGGATTCTCCCGCAGCTTCGGGAACAGCTACGATGCGGTGGGGGACCGCGATTTCATTCTGGAGTTGCTACAGGTGGCCACGCAGTTGATGCTGCACGCCAGCCGGCTGGCCGAAGATTTCATTTACTTCTCCAGTACCCCGTTGGCTTGGATTGAGTTATCGGATGAACTGTGCACGGGCAGCAGCATGATGCCGCAAAAAAAGAATCCCGACCTGCTTGAGCTGGCCCGGGGAAAGGCGGCATCAGTTCTGGGGGATTCGACGGCTATGGCAGCTCTGATCAAAGGTCTGCCCACCTCCTACCATCGCGACCTTCAACAGGATAAAGAGCATCTTTTCAGTGCTGCGGATAAGGTTACAGAAACACTCGAGATCCTAGGGGCGATCCTGTCTCGTTTCAGCGTCAACAAAGCGCGTTCGGCGGCCGGACTGGAACGGGGTTTTCTCATGGCCACGGACTTGGCGGAATACCTGGTGAGTAGAGGAGTTTCCTTTCGAAGCGCCCATGAGCAAGTCGCGAAGCTCGTCGCCTACTGCTCCCAGCAGGGAAAGAGATTGGAGGAGCTTCCAGCGGAGAAATTTCAGGAGTTCGCTCCCCACTGTGGTACTGATGTGCTCGAGGTGCTCAAGCCCACTCGAGTTCTCGAGCAGCGCCAACATAAGGGCAGCACAGGGTTGGCCTCCGTGGAGCGGCAGATCGACGACTGGAGACGGTGGATTGATGAGCAAAGAGGCACTGCCACTCCCACTCCCACTTCCACTGACGAGTGACCAATGACTAGTGACCAGTGACCATTGACTATTGCCCAATGACCAATCACCATGCAGGATTTCCTCTCTCTTAAAGACATCAGCCCTCTCCGGTGGAAGCAGTTGCTTTTCCTCAGCGACGAAGTGAAGCGTCATCCTTCGCATGTGCGGCAGATGCTCCGTGGAAGGAATATTGTGCTGCTTTTCGAAAAGCTTTCGCTGCGTACTCGCCTGACCTTCGAACTGGGTATGAAATCACTCGGGGGCGACGCCGTCTATCTCGACTACCAAAAGGAACAGTTGGGACAGCGGGAGTCTCTCTACGATGTGGCCAAGAACCTGGAGCGCTGGTTTCACTGCATCGTCGCTCGTACCTTTACTCATCAAGTAGTTCTCCATCTGGCTGAATATTCCTCCATTCCCGTGATCAATGCTCTCACCGATGAAGAGCACCCCTGCCAGGCTCTGGCCGACCTTTTCACCCTGCAGGAACAGTGGGGAGAACTGGAAGGGAAAACCCTGGCCTTCGTCGGAGACAGCAACAACGTATGCTCCTCGCTGATTCATGCCGCGGCACTTTCCGGAATGTCCTTTACCGCAGTCAGTCCAGAATCACATCAACCTTACCCGGCAGCCGATGCGGACTTTGGGCGTCTTTCCACCTCTCCCGCCGCGGGCTATCGGTGGACCGATTCTTTGCAGGGGCTGGAAGGGGCCGATGTGGTCTATACCGATACCTGGATCAGCATGGGGCAGGAAGTCGAGAGCAGTGAGCGCCTTCGCGCATTCGCAGGCTATCGGGTGACTCCTGAAGTGATGGCGCGGACAGGTAAGAAATCTTATTTTATGCATTGTCTACCCGCCCATCGTGACCAGGAGGTAAGCGATACCGTGATTGATTCCGCTGTGTCCCTGGTATTTGATCAGGCAGAAAACCGTCTCCACGTTCAGAAGGCGCTTCTCCTTCTCCTGCTGGCTCCCAATGAAGTTCAGCGCTATTTCCAACTGGATCGAACGGCGGCTTCCCGTTGATGTAGACTCAGCCCGGATGATGTAGCATCTGCTGGCTGAAGGGATCTGAGATCAACGTTTCGACTCCCTTGCTCACGCCGGTCCGATCACGTTGACACTCTCCTGACCCTGTGTTACGTTGTCTGCGCCCTGCCTCACATCATTCACTCAGGAGGATTGTAATGGCACCAGACGGCCGACATTGTTTTAGCTCGGAGTCGGTGACCGAGGGTCATCCGGACAAGATTGCCGACCAGATTTCTGATGCAGTACTGGACGCGGTTCTGGCGCAGGATGCAAGGGGTCGGGTGGCCTGTGAGGCGCTGGTGACCACGGGCCTGGTGGTGATCGCGGGAGAAATTACCACCCACGCTCATGTCGATTTTGCCGAGATCGCCCGAAGTACGATCCGGGAGGTGGGCTACACCCGCGCGAAATACGGATTTGACTGCGAGACCTGCGGCGTCGTTTGCTCAGTCGATAAGCAGTCTCCGGATATTGCCCAGGGAGTGGACAGCGGCGGAGCGGGCGACCAGGGTCTGATGTTCGGCTATGCCTGTACAGAAACTCCTCAGTTGATGCCCACGCCCATCGTGTTGGCTCACCAGCTGACCCGTCGCCTGACCGAGTGTCGCCGGAAAGGAATTCTCAACTGGTTGCGTCCCGATGGGAAATCCCAGGTGACGGTTGAATACGAGGGGGATCGGCCGGTACGGGTCGATACCGTCGTGGTCTCTGCCCAGCACAGCCCCGAGGTAACCAATGAGCAGATCCGTGAAGGGGTGATCGAGCAGGTGATCCGGCAGGTGATCCCCGCCCGGCTGATGGACGACAAGACGAATTTTCATATCAACCCTACGGGCCGCTTTGTGGTGGGTGGGCCCCAGGGAGACTGTGGGTTGACGGGTCGCAAGATCATTGTCGATACCTACGGAGGAGTGGGAAGCCACGGAGGGGGTGCATTCTCCGGAAAAGATCCCTCCAAGGTCGATCGCTCGGCCTCCTACATGGCACGCCACATCGCAAAGAACTGTGTGGCCGCAGGTCTGGCCGATCGCCTGGAACTGCAGTTGGCCTATGCGATCGGGGTTGCTGAGCCAATCTCCATCATGGTCGATACCCATGGAACCGCACGGTTGGACGAAGAGACCATCCCCGAGCTCATCCGGGCTCATTTCAGACTCACCCCCAAGGAAATCATCAAGGCGCTCAACCTGCGGCGACCCATCTTCCGAAAAACAGCCGCATACGGCCATTTCGGACGGGAAGAAGAGGGTTTTACCTGGGAGTTGACGGATAAAGCCGACGCGCTGCGCCGGGAAGCCGGACTGAAGGCAGCTGATGTAGCTGTGGGTTAGCCTTCAGAAGCCGAAACCCGAAGCACATTTTCACAAACAAGTCAGAGGAGAGAATACGATGGTGGATTCGGACGTCAAAGATCTCTCGTTAGCCGATAAAGGTCTCGACCGCATTGAGTGGGCCGAGCAGTCCATGCCGGTCCTTCGTTTGATTCGGCAGCGCTTTGAAAAGGAAAAGCCGCTCAAGAATGTGCGGGTTTCCGCCTGCCTGCATGTGACGACGGAAACAGGCAACTTGGCGCGGACGCTCAAGGCAGGAGGCGCCCAGCTCTTTCTCTGCGCGTCCAACCCGCTCAGCACGCAGGATGAGGTGTCGGCTTGCCTGGTCCAGCACTTTGAGATTCCCACCTTTGCCATCAAGGGGGAAGACAACGAGACCTACTATTCCCACATTTATTCCGCTCTGGCTCACGACCCCCAGGTCACCATGGATGACGGTGCGGACTTGGTGAGTACCGTCCTTTCCGAAAAGAAGGACCTCATTCCGGGACTCATGGGTGGGACGGAAGAGACTACCACAGGAATCATCCGGCTGCGCAGCATGGCGGAAAACAATGTCCTGCGATTCCCCGTCATCTCCGTCAATGACGCGGACACCAAACATCTGTTCGATAACCGCTACGGGACGGGCCAGTCCACGGTGGACGGAATCATCCGGGCCACCAACCTGCTGCTGGCGGGTGCTTGCTTCGTGGTGGTGGGCTATGGCTGGTGCGGCCGCGGTGTGGCGATGCGGGCCAAAGGAATGGGGGCGCATGTGGTCGTTACCGAGGTCGACCCGGTGAGAGCGCTGGAGGCGGTTATGGATGGTTATGAGGTCCTGCCCCTGCCAGAGGCCGCCAAGGTGGGGAAGGTCTTCGTGACCCTTACGGGCAACAAACATGCGATCGGAAAAGAGCACGTGGAGGTTATGCGGGACGGCGCCATCATCGCCAATTCAGGACATTTCAACGTGGAGATCGACATTCCCGCCCTGGAGTCCCTGTGCAAAGAAAAACGCCGCATTCGTGATTATGTCGATGAATATCTGTTCAAGGATGGACGCCGCATCTACCTTTTGGCGGAAGGTCGTCTCATTAACCTTTCTGCTGCTGAAGGGCACCCCGCCTCCGTGATGGACATGTCCTTTGCCAATCAGGCGCTCTCTGTGGAATATCTGGTAAAGCAGCACGGGGAGCTCAAGAACCAGGTCTACAATGTGCCCAGAGAGATTGACCGCGAGATCGCCCGCCTCAAGCTCTCCTCCATGGGTGTCCGCATTGACGAGCTCACTCGGGAGCAGGAAGAATACCTCACTTCGTGGGCCGAAGGGACGTAATCCTCGCCATTCGCCGCACTGAGGCGGCTCCCACCTGCTGGTGCGGCGCAGTTGTTGCGGAGGGGCAAGGAATCAGAATGTAGGAGCGGCCTCAGGCCGCGAAAGGAAGTTCCCATAAGGGAACATGTTGCCCAAACGGGTGGAAAGACTTCTGTCCCCATCTCTCCCTCCTCCATCTCTACCCCCCCCATCTCTCCCGGTCTCTCATATCACCCTAAGTCAGTTCCCACTGGGCAGGAGTCCTACAGCCCCGTGCGCAACCGGATCTGGCATTTCAGTATTCGGACGGACAGTATTCGGACGGAGGTTTGGATATAGCTCCTCGTGGAGTAACTCCCCTGCTTTTATGCCCTGAATGCGAAGATACTCCGCTTCCTCCTTCCACGCTTCAGCGGCTTCATAATCGCCCGCTTCCGTAGCTTCATTAAAACTGGCCAAGGCATCCTCTTCTTTCTCACGCAATCTTTCCACCTCGGCATCTAATGCGTTGATTCGTTTCCATCTCCTCAGTTCCACCTTTCTACTTGTACCTCTCCTAAGACGCCTATCGTGTGTTATTAGATCTCTAACAAAAGTCCCGTACTCTTCTTCGAATTCCCGAAGGTCTTCCTTTGCGGCTCTGAGCACCAAGTCAGCCATTCTTACTTTGAGTAGTGCAAGTTCGAGTTTCTTAAATGCATCCCGGGCTGGTTCAAAAGGAATCTGGGCATACACCTGAAATAATTCTCGCCGCGCCTCGATGAGGTCCCACCCCGCCGCCGTAACCTTCCATTCCAGTTCCTGTTCCTCCGAGTCAATTAGATCCATTTCTTCAGCAGTGAAAATATTCAGGCCAACCGGATCGACGCTGCCTATCGGATCACCTGCAACATACTGATAAGGATTTAATTGTCTGGGATCGCTAATGGGCTGCGACAGCTCTTCTCTGCTGATGAAGCGCGCTGCCGCCGCATCATAGTATCTTGCCCTCATCTGGTAGAGGTCGCTTCCGCTAGTTTCCTTCCTGACACCCCACTGCCCAATGAAGGTGAAGGGCTGTTCATTACTCCCATTGTGTTGTAAGAGTCTTCCGTAGGGGGTATAGGCGTAGGAATCTGTCACCACGGGCTGCTAGCGTTGAGCCAGCACGGTCAAAGTGGTAAAAGAAGACTTTGTTGCCGTTTTCTGCGTCAATCATGTAAAGCAGACGGCCTCTGGGTGTCCAGACGTAGTATCGGATCATGACGCCCGAGGTCTTATTTTTTCAGCGACGATGGGATTGAGCCTCAAGGCGTAGTTGTAATAGTGACGCACGGTGGTCCCGTCCTCGGCACGGGTCATGAGGTCCCCTCTGCCATTATAGTCGAGGGTCACTGCATCGATCCCCGTCAGCCGTGATGCACCGTCCCAGCTGTAAATATGTTTCGGCGACGCGGTGAGTCGCCCCCTTGTGTCGTAACTGTAACCTGCTGAGCTGATCTGAGAGGCGTCATCAAAGCTGAGCAGGTCGGTGCCGGCGGTGAGGAGACTCGTGGGGTCTAGAGGAAGGGTCATGTCCGCACCAGTCACGTGGCCCGTTGCATTGAGAGTGTACTGGATGTCTATTACGCTGCCATCCTGGATCCGGGTTATCCATCCGCGATTGTCATAGGTCAGAGTTGTTTTTACTCCATTGGAATGTGTCATCTGTTAATGCTCACTGAGAACCGTAGTTTTTTGGACACCCGCCGGTAGTTAACTCAACATCATCCGCACCGCAGGTGCGCGTTTCATCATCCGCGCTTGAAAAGCGCGGGGCCATTTTTCCTGAACAGTTGGTGTAGTGTCTGGGGGCCAAAGGTGGAAAGGACCTCGACCCTTTGACCGAGAATCGAGGTCCGGTTGTGGCAACCCCGTTACAAGTGGAGGACCACCGCAGACTTCACTGTAGCCTGTCATGATCCTGGGCTGTTGTCCAGTTCCGCCGGGACTGGACTATGGCCGATCCGCTGGTTGTTTTCCGCCTCCGCTCGTGCCGCGCTGCAGGCTGCGGTGCACTGTTTTGGATCTGTCGCCGTTGCGGCCGAGGCCATCGCTATTGCAGTGTGCGCTGTCGGCAACAAGCGCGCCGCCAGCAGTGCCGGGAAGCCAATCGGCGGCATCAACAGTCCCCCGGGGGGCGACTGGATCATCGAGACCGTCAGCGCGCGTATCGGCGGCGGCCGGAGCGCGTGACGGATCAAGGTAGACGCGAGGATCGCATCTTCGTCAGCATGGCTGCCGTAGCCTCCCTCCAGTTCTCCCTGCCGGGAAAGGAGGGGGAGCCTCGAAAGGAGCGCCATGTCCCATCCCATGGGGAGCGTCCCCGCCGTTTTCGGGTTCGCTGTGTCGTGTGTGGTCGGTCCGGCCACTGGATCCATCTGTTTCGGGAAGGAGGGTGAAGCATGATCGATCGAGAACTGCTCGCCCGAATCCGCCATCTTTTCCATGCCGAACATTGGAAGATCGGGACCATTGCTGATCACTTGGGGCTTCACTGGGAGACCGTGCGCCAGGCTCTCCAGACCGATCGCTTCAATCGCCAGAAGATGGAACGGCCCCGTCTGACCGATCCCTACCTTCCCTTTATCCGAGAGACCCTGGAGCGCTACCCTCGGCTTCGTGTCACGCGTCTGTTCGAGATGCTGCGCGCCCGGGGCTACACGGGCTCGGTCGTGCAGTTGCGGCGCGTGGTGGCCACGCTGCGCCCCACCCCTCGGGAGGCCTTCCTGCGTCTGCGGACCTTCCCGGGGGAGGCGGGTCAAGCCGACTGGGCGCACTTCGGTAAAGTCCGGGTGGGCCGTGCCGAGCGCATCCTGTCCTGCTTTGTGTTCACCCCCTCCTATTCGCGGGCGCTGTTTCTGGAGTTTTGTTTTGACCAGCAAATGGAAAACTTCCTGCGCGCTCACATCCACGCCTTCGAAGACATCGGTTGTCCACGCACCATCCTGTACGACAACACCAAAAGCGTCGTGTTGGAACGTCGGGGCGAGGCTGTTCACTTTCATCCGCGCCGGTTGGAGCTGGCCGCCCATTATCACTTTGCGCCACGCCCCTGCCACCCCTACCGGGCTTCCGAGAAAGGGCGCGTCGAAAGAGCCATCTCCTATGTGCGCCATTCCTTCTTCGCCGCCCGCCCCTTTAGCACGCTCTCAGACTTCAACCGTCAAGCGCTCCTCTGGCGCGACCAGGTAGCGCATCGTCGGTCCTGGCCCGGCGGCGATGGGCGCACCGTCGAGGAAGTGTGGGAGGAAGAAAAAGCCTTCCTTCTTCCCTTGCCGGCTCATCGCCTGGAAACCGATCTGGTTCTGCCGGTCCGCTCCCGCAAAACCATCTACATCCGTTTTGATTTAAACGACTATTCGATCCCGCCTTCGGCCGTGGGCCGGCCCCTGACACTGGTGGCCTCCGAGCAGACGGTGCGCATTTTGGACGGAAGCACCGAGATCGCCCGCCATCTCCGCTCCTATGACCGCCACGACGTCCGCACCGATCCGGCTCACCAGGAAGCGCTGCTGGCGGAAAAACGCCAGGCGCTGGGGGCCACCCCCGGTGGCCGACTGCTGGCCGCCGTTCCGGAAACGGAAACCTTGCTGGACGAGGCCTTTCAGCGCGGAGAGCCCACCGGCCGCCAGACGGCCAAGCTGGTGGAACTCTTGGATCTCTATGGGGCCGAAGAGCTGCAGGCGGCGGTGCGTGAAGCCCTGCAACGGGGCACCCCGCGCGCCGCCTCGGTGGCCTTTCTGCTGGGCCGGCGCCAGCGCGCTCAGGGGCGAAAGGCGCCTCTACCCATTGAGTTGCGCCAGCGTCCCGAACTGGAGGACCTCTATGTCCAATCCCATAACCCGGAGACCTATGACGAACTGGCTTCCGATGACGACGAATCCTGATCTGATGCAGCTTTTGCACAAGACCGGTCTGGTGACGCTCGCCGGTGAGCTGGAGGATTTTCTGGCCCGCGCCACCAAGGGGCGCTGGTCCCCCCGTCAGATCTTGGAGGAACTGGCTCGTCGGGAGCATGAGGAGCGAGCCCAACGCAGTCTCAAGCGGCGTCTGCGCCTGGCCAAGATCGGCCGCTTCAAGCCGATGGATGACTTTGACTGGAACTGGCCGACCCGGATCGACCGGGAAGTCATTGAGCGCGCCTTTACCCTGGACTTTATCCAGGAAGGCCGCAACCTCGTCTTACTGGGTACCAACGGCCTGGGAAAAACCATGATCATCAAGAATCTGGCTTACCAGTCCGTCCTGGCCGGCTACTCTGTGCTCTTTCGAACCGCCTCGGAGATTCTCGACGACCTGCAATCGGAGGCGCCGGAACTGCAGCGCCGCAAGCTGAAAAAATACGCGCGCGCGCAGGTGCTCTACCTCGATGAAGTCGGCTGTCTCACCTACGACAGTGAGGCCGCCGACCTGCTCCATGAAATCGTCAACCGGCGCTATGAGTGCCGGTCGCTCGTGCTGACCTCCAACAAAGCCTTTAAGGAGTGGAATAGCGTCTTTCCCCAATCCGGCTGCTTGATTGCGCTTCTGGACCGTCTCACCCACCATGCTGACGTCACTGTGATGGAGGGGCAAAGCTACCGCGTGCGGGAAAGCGAGCAGGAAGCGGCGCCCGTCGCAAGAAAACAAGATGAGCACTCCCGTCCAGCGTCGCGCTCATATCCAGACCCTCTTGGCGGATTATCTCGAACTTCCCCATACGCCCACTCGAGCACGCCCGCCGGATCGGCGACTCGCCGCTCACTTCTATGACCGCGCTATCCCTCTGGCCACCGTCCAGGATGCCTTCCTGGTGGCGACCAGCCGCCGTCTTTTCCGAGACCCAGCGCTTCCTCGACTTTCTCCCATTCGCTCCCTTTACTACTTCCTCCCCATTGTCGAAGAGTTGCTTCAGTATCCGCTCCCCCACGGTTACGCTCAGTATCTCGAACGCAAACCACGCGCCCATCACAAGCCCAAGGAGGGGCACCCCATGGAAAAACCCGTTGATCGAGGTTCGCCACCCGGCGTGTGTTCAGAAAAGCTCAGATCCTCGTGATCGCTAACATTTTACCCCCCATTCACCATATAGGACACCAAAATTGTTTGCCTTAATCGATGTAAACTACTATAATCAAAGTAGATATAGAGCATAAAGGGAGCAAGAAATGGCTGACCCAAAGGGTGAAGGTTTGAAGGCCGGTTTTGATGGCAGTTTGAGGCTTGAATTTCATGGGGCTAAGGTCACCTCGGATGCTGGGCTTCTCGCCTATCGTGATTTGGACGAAGCGTTGGTGTTATTCGATAGTGTTCCCTCCGTTTTTCGCGATTCGCGGACAGGGCGTAACATCCAGCACGACCTGGCGTCGTTGCTGCGCCAATCGGTATACGAGTCGACTGGCTGGCTATGAAGATGTCAACGATGCCCATCGTCTATCGGTGGATCCGACTATGCGGAGGATCACCGGGAAGAAGATGGACAAGAAGAAGGCCGCCAGCGCCAACACCATGGGTCGATTTGAGACCGAGATGCTGTCCGTCCAGGGGAACCTCAAAGCCCTTTCGGAAGTTAATGGCCGATGGGTAGAAAGAGCGCTGGAGAAAACAACTCATCGACGCATCATTCTGGATATGGACAGCTCAGCCAGTCCTGTCCATGGCGAGCAGGAAGCCTCTGCCTACAACGGCCATTTCCGATGTACTTGCTACCATCCCCTGTTTTGTTTCAACCAGTTCGGAGATTGCGAAGGTGCAATGCTTCGGCCCGGCAATGTTCACAGCGCGGATGGTTGGAAGGAGATGCTGGAACCAATCGTGGCTCGCTACGAGAAGAAAACAGTCCGCAAATACTTTCGTGGGGATGCTGCCTTTGCCAAGCCGGACGTTTATGAATACTTGGAGGAGAAGGGCTTTTTGTATGCCATCCGGCTTCCTGCCAACGAGGTGCTTCAGGCGGAGATTGAACACCTGCTTACCCGGCCTGTGGGCCGTCCGCCCCGAAAGCCTATCGTTTGGTTTGCCGATTTCCAATATCAAGCCGCCAGTTGGGACCGGCCTCGCCGGGTGATTGCCAAGGTCGAGTGGCATCGCGGAGAACTCTTTCCGAGGGTGGGTTTCATCGTCACCAATATGAGCGCACAAGCCTCAGGGGTGGTTCACTTCTATAACGGTCGTGGCACAGCCGAGCAGTGGATCAAGGAAGGCAAGTATGCGTTGCACTGGACTCGCCTGTCCTGCCAGCGCTTTGTCCCGAATCAGGTGAGGTTGGCTCTGTTTGTCTTGGCCTGCAACCTGGGCAATTTTCTACGGCGGCTGGTCCTTCCCAGAAAAATCAAACATTGGTCCCTTCGCAGCCTGTTGACCAAACTGATCAAGATCGGAGCGAAGGTGATCCGCCATAGCCGGATCGTCACGTTTCAGATGGCGGAGGTAGCGGTAAGCAAGGATATATGGGCCGGGCTGTTGTCTCGGATTGATCGATTGAGATGGATGACAGCCTAGCGCCGAGGGTTTCTGATTGAACCGCTGGAGGTGTCTCTATTGATCAGGTCTTTGACCAAAAGCCACCTGGAAAACCGAGGGATCAGAGGCGCTTTTGATGGACAGAGGACCAAAGACCACTTGAGGCAAGGTTGGCGGTCTGATAAGTTGTGGTCATTCACTGGGGAGACCGGAAAAGGTCCTTCCGAAGTTGATATGAGGAATGTCGATTATAAGGACTGCTTAAAGTTGATCTAGAGAAAAAACGGGGGAGCAAAATGATGACTCCAAAAGAAGAGATGGAGGCGAGAATCAAGGAGGATGGTTTTGATCCAGAAAACTTTACCTGTCGCTATGTCGAAGAGGCAGTTCCCGACCTTCCACTAGACTCCAGCAGGCCGGGTGATGCCGAATATAGATTTAAAGATTTACCCGAGGATCTGGATTCATTCTCTTGTGTTGGAGAAAACGGAAAGCCTGTTTATCAATATAACAAATACGGCACCCCGAAAATCAAAGTCACACGGTAGCCGTGGTGTCACTCCCCAAGCGATTATCGGGAGCCATAACTACACCCGGATTGTTGCCTGGCGGCCCCACCTGAAGAGCGTCTCAATGAGTGGTTTCGTGATTAGGAGCCATTGCCCGCGTCACCTCGTCCAATGCTGCTTTCCGATGTTCCTTTGGCACGTAACGCTTGAGCACAGTCCCCAGCCTTATTCCAAAGTTTCCTTAGGTCCTCAAAACTGAGTTCTATCGTGTCACCCCTTCGGTATACGAATTTAGTTGTTCCGTAAGCGTTTCAATTTTTCTGGTGTCCGGATAAGGACACACTATCTACTCGTCTACCTGCCGCTCTAATATTCCTTCTAGTCGTCCTAGTTTTTCTTCTAGAGCCAAATTTGAGTCTAGCAGCCCGTGGTGAAAGTCGCCTGGAGTCGTGCGCCAGGGATCTGCGGTCGCTGGCAAGGCTCGAGGAGGAGTCGATGCTTGGACATCGGCGATGACGAGTAACGCGGTCCAGCGGCCGCAAACCTCTGGCGCCCTTCGGGTTGCGGCGGCGTGGGCCCGTCTGCGGTGTAGCGCCTCCTCGACGATGTCCCGGCATCGCCTCGATCGGCGCCTTGCATCCGGGCCCACGGCGCTCGCAACGCGACCCGCGGGACTTTCACCACGGGCTGCTAGTATCTTGTCAACTTAGATATTGTGGGTAGAGGTGCTTGAGCTTGACGCGAGCATCCTCGATCCTAAACTGCCAATCTACTCCGATTTGCATTCGATTGCGATCTTCCCACCACGCCTGGGTGTGGCGGGTGAGTTGCTGGCGAGTTGGGATGCGACGATCTAGGCATTGCCGGCTCAACGCGCTCAGCTCGATTTCCGCCACGTTCAACCAACTGCCATGCTTGGGGGTGTAGTGAATCCGGAGCCGCTCCGCCAAGCGGCGAGCTTTTTGAGGCTCAAAGGCCTCGTAGAGCGAGCCCGCCTTGTGCGTGTTGAGGTTGTCACACACCAGGATGACCCGGGCCGCATCTGGAAAATCCTCTTCCAGGAGCTGCTGAATCTCCCGTGCCCAATCCACCTTGGTCCGCTGCTCGCGCACGCTCACTTTGCGCCAGGCCGCCAGAGGTTGAACGAACAAAAACAGGGCCGCCGTCCCACATCTCTCATATTCGTAATCGTAGCGCTCGACCCGCCCCCCTCCGAGCGGGATCGGCTGGCGAGTTTCTCCAATCAACTGCTGCGGCTGCTCGTCCATGCACACCACCGGATATTTCCCATCCAAGGGACGCTTGTAAACTTCCAGAACGTCTTCCATATGGGCCACGAAGTCCGCATTCTGCCGGGGCGGGATCACCCAACACTTCCTCAAGTGCGGTTTGAGGACGTTTTTTTAAAGCCTGGCGCACCGTTTCGTGGCTGATCGTCTCCACGATCTCCATCTCCACCAGCCGTTGGCTGAGCAGTCGCAGCGTCCAGCGGGCTCGTCCTTCCGGTGGCGGGCCGCAACTGAGTGCGATCATTTGCGCCTCTTGCTCTCCGTCCAGTGACTTCTCTCGCGAGAGTCGCTGTTGCTTCTTGCGGCCCAAGGCCCGCTCCAGTCCCTCTTCCACCAAACGCCGACGAACCTGCACCACTGTATTGAAGTGGCACCCAAACGCTTCTGCGATCTTCTCGTCCGTCCATCCAGGGCCGTTGGCATCCGCCTTCAACAGGATATTAGCGTGCTTGACCCGGTAGGCCTTCACTGTCCCTTTCTTGACCAGACTCTGCAACTCCTTGCGTTCTTCCTCACTAAGTCGGACCACATATCTCTTGCTCATCTTGATCCTCCTAGGTTATCGAACCAAGGCCTCTCAAGACGAGCTTTTACGCTCTGCCTCTGACTAATAAAAACAATGCTGACAGTGTACTAGCTCAGAAAAATCCATCAGGCCTCCGATTCCCAAGACAACACAAACACCTCCTACAACCGCAGCAGCGAATATTCCCTCGCCGGTCGGATCAACAAAGTTGATGGGGTTGTTCCTTATGTAAAGGTAAAGATTGGCCTCTGTGCTTGAGAGAGTTATCGGATCTGCACCCAATCCATCCAAGAGCCGCCTATTAAACCCGATGGGATCCTTTGCCGTCCATCTGCCCGTCTCCGCCTCATAGTCCCGGGCGCCGAAACGTACTAACTCAGTGTCCGGGTCATAGAGTCCGCCCGCAAAGCCAAACGGCTGAAATCCCGGATTGGTGTCGGGGACGATTCTGCCAAACTCGTCGTACTCGAGACGCTGGGCGATCTGTCCTGTCACGGCGTCGACCACCAATCTAGGACTTCCCAGATGGTCGGCGATGATGCGGTAGGTATTGCCGCCTTTGATGAGGTAATCAGGGACGTTGGCCCGGCTCGCGTACACAAACCGGGCCGTGACATTGCCGCCGGAATCGAGTTCAGTGATGGGGTTGAGCTGATCCTCATAGAGAAACGCCTGGACAAGTGTGCCGTTGACTTTCTTTCCTATCCTCCGATTGCGGGCGTCAATCAGATATTCAATTTGCGTGCCGTCCGGCAAGTCGAGGCTCAGAAGGTTGCCAAGGACATCATAATCGTAGGTCGTGGTCTGGATTCCCTCGTTCCTGCTCAGGAGCTCCCCATTGGCGGTGTAGGTATAGCTCGTTGATCCGTACTGGTTTAGTCGATCTTGATCATCGTAGCTGGCCGTGATGGTTCCAGACGGAGTCGTCAAACTCAAACGATTGCTGTTGGCGTCATAGGTATAGGTCGAGACGATGACACCATTCTCCTTCGCTTCGGCGAGCTGACCGGCCAGGTCATATGTGTAGTTGCAAGTGGTTGTCACCCCCTCTACGGTCTCGGTCTTCCCCACGATTCGCCCCAGTCGATCACGGGTAAGCTGGACCGAGTAGACCTCAGTACCACTGAAGCTTGCCGCATAAGCAGTCGGTTTCCCAAAGAGATTGTAGCTCCAGGTGTCGCTTACGCTTCCCAGTGTAGAACCGTTTAACAGGCCATTTTGCGGGTCACGAGTCAGCGTCAGATTCCCTGCTTCAACTAACAGGTTATCATCGTCGTATTGAGGCTGCCCCAAACTCAGTTGAAAGTGAAGGGCGGTTCAGGTTGAGCACGATCTTAAGCCACCTTTCGTTTGGCGTCCATAGAAACCTCGTCTCTGAGTTTGGCTTTCAGCATCCAGAGGTCCTGGTAGCCCTGGATGCGCCGGAAGTTCTTCTCCGTCTCCAGGAAGGCTGAGGCGGCCCAGCGCAGCACCATCTGGCTATCTTTCCAGCGGCTCACTCGGCGGGTCCGCATCCTCACGCCAGAGTGAGGGCTTTCAATCAGGTTGGTGCTGGCCAGACACAAGCGCAGGGAGGAAGACAACTCGAGTCGATTGATGGTGAAGGTCTCTTCCAGACCTTCTCGCAGGCTAGCTGCCGCATCGGGATGCAGCCCTTCGAGCCACTCCGCCTGCTTTCTGAGCCGAACCCTCCCTTCTTCCCAGGGCAGCCGATAAGCAGCCTGCATCACTGACTTGACTTGCTCGGCCAGATCGTCCGGCAATCGATCGCACACGTTGCGAATCTTATGACGACGACATCTCTGCACCGGACTGCCCTTGCCAAAGACCTTGTCAATGGCACATCGCAGGGCCCTGGAGCCGTCAATCACAAACAGATAGCGTCGCCCGGAATCCAGGCCTCGCTCCACCAGGTCTTCCAGCAAGGAGGTAGCGGTGGCGGCGTTTTCACTGGCCCCTTCCCGCAGCCCCAGCACGTGCTTTTGGCCCTCCGAGTCCACGCCGGCGGCACAGATCACGTGGTGCTCGCCAAAGACCAGGCCGTCGATGTAGATGATCAGAAACTCAACGTCATCAAAGTGTCGCTCGGCCAGCTGCTCCAGCTGCTGGCCGCTCTGCTCAATGAACTGACGGCTCACGGACGATTTGCTGACTCCCACCGTGTCGGCCATCTGGGGGATCACGCGGCTGTAGTGGCGCGTGGAAACGTTGCACATCAAGATCTCCAGCATGCGGCTGCCCAGCTCCCCGTTACGGTTGATCGCCTCATAGGCGGGGATCTCCACCTCCCCGCCTCGACCTTGGCCTTTCTTGCGCAGCCGTGGCTTTCGAATCCGCACTTGCCGCTCCGAAAGTCTGACTCGCCCTGGCTGAGTGCCGTACCAAACGATCTGCTTGCCTGGGCGCCCTTGTTGCTTTTCGCCGGCGACACTTCGGGCAGAAAGCTGCAAGACCGCTTCCATGCTCGCTCGCCCCAGGATGTCGATCAACTCGTCAATGGCCATCCGGGAGGCTTCGATCAGCTCCACCATCGGGAGCAACAGTTGCCCGTTCTGGGCCAGATAATCAGCCAGCCCCTGACTGTTCTTCCGGGTGACAATTCGATATGATTTCTTCATGGCTGTTCCTCCTTAAAAGGTTGTTGACCAACCCGATTCTAACGAGTCGGTCGGACGAACCGCCTCTCAACTTTCAACTAAACCCGGGACAGTCTCGTCGTATTGGAAGTTGATGGTACTTGCCCCGTTCACGCTGCGCGAGATTACGCGGAAGCTGTTTTCGTAAGCGCGACTCACACTGCCTGATACCTCACCAGTCCAGCCTTCTTGCGTCGGCAAAGTGCCGTCATAGGTGAAAGAGAGCACTCCACCTTCGGGCGCAGTGGCTGTCGTCAGGTTTCCGGTCTGCACATCGTAACCAAACTGCACAGAACCCTGGGGTAAAGTCATTACGCTGGGGCGGCCTGCGGTGTCATAGTTAAAAGTAACCGTCTGGCCGTCGGGACGGGCAATTTGCGTCAGCTGTCGATCCACATTGTAGAAAAACTGAGTCGCATTCGTCCCAGCTCCGACATCGGGAGCAGTGTAGGCTTCTTCGAGATCGACAGGTGTGTAGGTGAAGACGTGCTGAGGTCGCCCGGGCGGGGTGATCGAAGTCACGTTGCCATTGGCGTCATAGCTATGCGCAATCACTCGGCTATCGGGTAACGTCTGAGTCGTCAAGCGGCCCGCCAGGTCGCGACTGAAACTGACAGTACGTCCTTCCGCGTCGGTGATACTTGCTAGAAAGCCGTCGGCCCCGTAACTGAAGGAGGTGGCTCGCTCTTCGGCTCCGGCACCTTGAGCGGTGCGAATCAGGCGACCCAGGGGATCGTAGTCTAGCGTGAGGGGAAGGAGATTTCCAGCCACGACTTCTACGACCCGGCCTTGGTTGTCGATCCGGATGGATACTCTGTCGGCCCTCGGGCGAAGTTTCAGTAGAGGTAAGAGTGGCTGCATCAAAGATACTGGTGAAAGTTCGACCATTCAGGGTGATGGAGTCGTTAATACTACTCAGGCTGAGAGGATCACTAGGATCGGAAAGGTTGAGGGCGCGAGTAGTGGTGACGATAGATGTCAAAGCCTCGGGTGTGGTAGTCGTCTGGTTGGTTAGGATCGGCGTCTGCATCCCGAAGCGCGGATCGGGCCCCGGAGTGGTGTTGATGGTCGTCCCGTCGGCAAATGTGAGGGCGCGGCTTTGATCGGTGCCGATGATGGTTTCCGTTTGAGTGCCCTCCGGAAAGATGGTCAACCGGCGCTGCTCGCCCGTGGCCAGGCGCTCCACCCGATGACCAGTTGTGCGGCCCAGGGCCGTGGTGCTGCTAACCTCAAAGCCGTTCTCCAACTCGGTGCGGGCCAGGTCCTGAAAGCCACCCGCAGCGTCGGTGTCGCGGGTCAAGCGGCCTAGGCTGTCGTACTGAAACTGGGAAGGGTTGCCTCGGGGGTCGGTGAGAGTTTCCAGCAGTCCGTCAGCAGAATAGGCCAGCTGGACGCTCTCATTGGCCGGGTTGGAAATGGTCGCCAGGTAGCCGTTGGCATCCAGCGTGAAGCTGGTGCGCTGGCCGAAGGGTGCCACGATGGCAGTGGGATTACCGATGGCATCCCGTTCGATCGTGGTGACGTTTCCATCGCCATTGGTGATTTGAGTCAAGAATCCCCCGGTGCTGCCATGAATCCGGCACGCCATCTGGGCCCCGCTCTGCTGGGTGGCGGCGTGGACCAACTCTGGATTTACTGGGTAGGCCCCATCGTCGGAGCTTCGCTGGCGGCTCTCGTCTATCACCACTTCCTGGAAGAGGAAGCGGCCAGCGCGTAGAGCAAAAGAGCAAAAGAGCAAAAGAGCAAAAGAGCAAACTATTTCTTAGGCTCTACGAGAGGGAATCTTGGAGTCACTCCACGGTTGACAATGTTTTCGCGCCGAGGCCAGTGACCATTGAGGACAGACACCACATTTTCGATTCCGTTACGGGCGACATCCTGTGCTGATTCGACGGAAAATGAAGCAACGTGGGGAGTGAGAATGACATTGTCCAGTGACAGCAACGGATGATCCGGCGGAGTCTCAACCTCGCTGTGGACATTAATGTGTTCGAAAGTATCCAGGCCTGCACCTGCCAGACCACCCTGGCGCAAGACTTTTACCAACGCCTTCTCATCGACAATCGCACCACGTGAAGTATTGATCAGGTAGGAGTGGGGTTTCATCTTGCCGAGAGCCTCTTTTACACAAGAGATAGGGTGCAGTGAGATTCACGGCTAAGGTTCGATGCCAGAGGCCGTCATCGAAGTCGACCACCGGTTGCGGATTAGCGCTGCTTCCGACACCTGCATTGTTGACGAGAATGTCGACGTTCCCCAAAGCCTCTTCGACCTGACGGATCACCTCAGCCGGGGCCTGCGCCTCGGAAAGATCGGCTGAAATGGTAACGGCTTTGCTTCCCTTCTGACGAATCTCTTCCGCCAGGGACTTCAACTCGCTTTCGGTTCGAGCCGTGCCTGCAATGAGGGCGCCTTCTTCTGCATAGCCCAGAGCAATGGCGCGACCGATACCACGGCCGGCGCCAGTGATTAAGGCCACACGGTCCTTAAGCTTGTCAGCGGACATCGAAGAGAAACTATCCACCGTACATCTGCCTCATGTCAACTTGGAACCTTGTACCCGCGGCGGCGAAGCAAGGGAGTACCTACTCTTTCTTGTAGAGCCCTATTAACCACTTCTCTTTACAAGAACTCGAGAAATTCCTCGTGGGTTAGTCCTGTCTGTTTGATGATGGATTCCAGGGTGCGGCGTTTGTGGTCCTTGTTATGGTAGGGGAGTGTAACCCGGAGTTGGCGATGATCCGGGTGTTTGAGAATACGGTGACTTCCTGTGCTGTGATGAATAACAAATCCCACCCGCTGAAGCGCACGAAGAACCCGCTTCGGCTTCAACGCGGGCAGGCGGGAGGTCATACAGGCTCAAGCGCAACCCTTATTTCGTCCTTGACGGGGTCGTGAAGAAGTTTCTTGTCCCGGGGGATGGGCAGTCCGTCTTTGCGCAGGCTTTCCAGGTAGCCGCGGATGGCATCTTGGGCCATCATCCGGGCTTCTTCCAGTGAATCGCCCTCAGTCACCAGACCAGGTAAAGCCGGGCAGGTGACGACATACCCTCCTTCTTCGGTAGGCTCAAAAAGCACAGTAAATTGGTGTTCTTCGTGTGTGGCCATAGTTCCTCTTGTAGGGTAGCGAACCCATGGAAATTCGTCAATCTGGGGATAGGGGATGCGCAGAGGCGTTACATCGATCCGAACGGATGGTTTCGCCAATCGTCCTACCGAGTCCTGAAAAGGGAATAAAGTAGACTGTCCCTTTTTATGCGGTGTTTGCTGCTCGCAATGGCATGTTGGGGTGGGCTCCTGCTCGGCTGTAAGACTGCAGACGCGTCATCGACTACAACGGTGATGTGCGAGCCTGTGAGCTGAGGGGCAAGGTTTCCAACCTGAAAGAGGTGGGAGGCGACTTCCGAAAGCTTTTCCCTTCGCAAGAGATGCGGCGGGAAACCGAGCAGATCGTCAAGGATCAGTGCTGGTGTACCCACGTCTGCTTCATCCACGACAGCCTGAAATCGAGCCCGCGCGTGAATCTTTACGATATCCCACTGGGAAGCAAGGCAGTGGGCTAAATGCTGAATGTCAAAATCTCGTCTTGAAGCGGGGTGGTCACCTGGGGGCCGTCCTCAGCGATATACACGTTGAGCTCGCTGCGCACTCCAAAGTTCTCCAGATAGATGCCCGGCTCGATGGTACAGGTGATTCCCGGGATGATTCGCCGCGTATCGTGCGTCTCCAGGTTGTCGAAGTTCACTCCATTACCGTGCACCTCTCGACCCAGATTGTGTCCGGTTCGGTGTACGAAGTATTGGTCGTAGCCCGCCTCCCGGACCAGCGCCCGGACGGCATCATCGACCTCCCAACCCTGGGGCGGATTTCCCGCTTTCATGCGCTGGCGAAGAAATTCGACTCCCTGGTCGCGGGCGCGGCGCACAATGTTAAAAATCTCCCCATGTTGCTTCGGTACCACCTCCCCCAGGAATCCTGTCCAGGTGATGTCGGCGTAAACGCTATCCGTGTCGTCGGGCTTGGCCCACAGGTCGATCAGCAAGAACTGCTCTTTGTGGATTGTTGAATATTTCTTCTCGGTTGGCTGGTAGTGAGGATCCGCGCTGTTTTCGTCTGCGGCTACTATGGGGGGGCTGCTTGTCACCCATCCCTCTTCCTGGAAGCGCTTCAGGATGAACTCCTGAAGGGTTCGCTCGCTGCTCTCGCCCCGTCTGCGGATCTCGTCAGCAGCTCTTTCAAAGGCGGCGGCGGCAATCGATGCAAGCACCTGTGCAGAGGCAAGGTGCTGTTGTAGCTGGGCTTCGGTCCATACGGACTCAAAGCGCTGGATCAGATCCCCGGAGGAGATCACGTCCGTCTGGTTGGAGCGGACCCGCTCGACCGTTCCTGCGTCGACGCGAGAAACGTAGGGGATTGCGTTGTTTTCCGAATACTGCATGGCGACCGCCGGAACGTCTCGCAAAATAGCGGCTAGTTGCAAGTGGAGCCCCTCCCACTGCAAATAGACTTCCTTACGACCGGGTAGATGATCCAGGGCAGCCGATTCGATGTGGTGCACCAGTTTCACCGGTTCCCCCCGGGCGGGAACCAGGTAAAACCAGCGCCGCGTCCCGTGGAAGTCGCGGCCGAAGCGAAGAATCCGGAGGGCAATCGGGTCCAGGTCGCGAAAACCGTAAAAGAGCCAGGCCGGTACCCGAAACTCCGTCAGTGCTTTTTGGATGTCCGCAATCAGTTTCTTCACGAAATGCGCTGGTAACTCTTTACAATCTGGGTTCGGACCTTCTCAACCAGAGTTCCCAGATCCAGGTCTTTGTAGTCGGCATGTTCGACCGGAGGGTGAATGATCATCCGCATCCGTCCGGGGCGGATCATCATGGAACCTCGGGGCAGCAAGCGGTGAGAGCCGATGATGGTCACCGGTACGATAGGCAACTCAGCTTCCTGGGCCAGAAGGAAGCTCCCGCGCTTGAAAGGGGCCACGCTTTCGCCCCGGGTGCGCATCCCTTCGGGAAAAACTACAATCGAGACGCCGGTGCGGATCTTTTCGCCGGCCTCTTTCAGGCTTCGCACCGCTTGGCGCGGGTTGTGGCGATCAATGGGAATGTTGCCGGAACGTTTCAGGTGCCAGCCCAAAAAGGGCCAGCGAAATAAAGACGCTTTGGCGACGAAGCGAAACTGGAAAGGGAGCAGACCGAGAAAGGCCCAGATGTCAAACATACTCAAGTGGTTACTGGCAAAAATGTAAGTGCGGCCGAGTTCGAGCCGGGAAAGTCCCTGAATATCCACCCGCACTCGCGAGATGGCGAGGATGAGGCGACTCCAGGTGCGAGCGCATCCGTGCTGCAGCTTTCCTGTCCCGTCCAGAAATGAAAAGAAAACACTGATCTTTGCCATTGCCACCGTGAGGATCAGAATGAAAGGAACACGCCAGAGGGCGTTGATTCCGGCCAGCACCGACATCACCGATAATAGTCAACGGTCAATGGTCAATAGTCAATGCCGGCTGACCGATGACCGCGAAATTCGCGAAGGTTCGCAAAGGTTTGCGAATTTAGCGGTTCAACTGACAACTGACAACTGACGACTGACAAATACAAATGACAAACGACGAATGAATGACGGATGACGACTGCCACTTCCATTGCCACTGACCATTGAACCATTGACCAATGACCAGTGACCATTTCACCCGTCAACCCGTGACCCGTGACCCGTGACCACCATTTCAGCTAACATACCCGGGTGGCAGAGAAACTGTACCTGGTGGATGCGATGTCGCAGATCTACCGGGCCTATCATGCCATTCGCAACCTCAGCACCAAAGAGGGCCTTCCCACGAACGCCGTTTACGGCTTTACCAGCATGCTCCGAAAGCTCATCAACGAAGAAAAGCCCGAATATCTCGGAGTGGCGTTCGATCTGTCCGGACCTACGGTTCGTCACGAACAATATGAGGAATACAAGTCCACACGCCGGCCCATGCCAGACGATCTGGTAGAGCAGCTTCCCTACATCCGCCGCGTTTGTGAAGTGCTTCGCATCCCCATTCTTTCTCACCAGGGATATGAAGCCGACGATGTGATCGGTACCCTGTCGCGGCGGGCCGTGGAGGAAGACTTGGACGTGGTCATCGTGACCATTGATAAGGACATGTTTCAGCTGGTGACTGACCGCGTCACCCTATTCGACACACGAACCATGAGCCGGCTTGATCCGGACAAGGTCGAAGAAAAGTTTGGAGCTCCTCCGGAAAAGGTCATCGACGTACTGAGCCTTATGGGAGACAGCTCCGACAACATTCCGGGAGCCCCTGGAATTGGTGAGAAGGGTGCCAAACAGCTGATCCGGGAATATGGCACTTTGGAGAATCTTCTGGCCCACCGCCATGAGCTGTCCCGCAAAACCTATCGGGAAAGTCTCGAACAGAATGAGCCGCTTGTTCGGCAGAGTCGAGAACTGGTAACCATCCATCAGGAGTTGCCGCTCGAATTCAACAGGGAAGAGCTTCGTCTCAGCGAACCCGATCAGGAAGCGGCGGCAAAGCTTTTCTCGGAACTAGAATTTACCCGCCTCCTGGAGGAGTTTCTCCCCAGCAGCGAAACCTCTCAGGTGGAGTACCGTCGTCTGAAAGATAAAAAGGAGCTTCATGCTCTTTGCGAGGAAGTGGAGGGGAAAGAGGCGTCTCTCTGTCTGCTTTTCCCTTCCTCTGAGTACCTGGACGGATCCCTGCGCGGGATTTCCATAGCCAGCCAGGCCCACAAAGCCTGGTTTCTGCCTGGCGAGGTGCTCGAGCAGTGGTCCCAGCAAATCGCTTGCCTCATGAGCAAACCCGCGCGATGGGTAATTCACGATCTTAAGCCCTTCTTCTTCGCGGCACGGCGCCACGGCTGGTCCCCCGGCGGGGAACTGCTGGACACCATGCTGATGGCCTATCTGCTCACTCCGAACCAGAGCGATTTTTCTCTGGAAAAGCTGGGGCTCGACTATCTGCGCTACAAACTTCGCCAGGCGGGCGGCGACAAGGAAGAACTCTTCGGTGCCCGGCTGGAAGATGCTGCCTGCGAGCGGGCCGACATCACCCTCCAGCTCTTCAAGGCGATTTCTCCGCAGCTTCGGGAGAAAAAGCTCCAGAAACTGTTGAGGGAGATTGAAATTCCTCTGGTGGAAGTGCTCGCCAGTATGGAGCGGCACGGCGTGAAGGTGGACCCCGTCCTGCTCAAACAGATGTCCCAAGAGTTAGAAGAAGAAATCGGCGCCTTGACCAAGAGGATTTATTCTATTGCCGGAACCGAGTTCAACATCAATTCGCCTCGACAGTTGGGAAGCATTCTCTTTGAGAAGCTCAATCTTCCCCTCTCCAAGAAGACGCGCAAGGCGCGTCATCTGGCGACGGGGGTCGAAATCCTGGAGGAGTTGGCGGGAAGTTACGAGATCGCTCGTCTGGTGCTTGACTATCGCGAGTTGGCCAAGCTGAAAAACACTTATCTGGACGCCCTTCCGCAGTTGATCCAGTCTCGCAGCGGGAGGATTCATACTTCCTATAACCAGATGGTGGCCGCCACGGGACGGCTTTCCTCCAGCAGCCCCAATCTTCAAAACATCCCTATAAAGAGTGAATTGGGCCGGAGGATCCGCCGAGCTTTCGTTGCTGAGCCGGGCTGCCAGGTCCTGGCAGCCGATTATTCTCAAATTGAGCTGCGCGTCATGGCCCATCTCTCCCGGGACCCCGTTTTAGTGGAGGCCTTTCGAAAGGGAGAAGACGTTCACGCTAGGGCGGCCCAGGAGGTCTTCGGCGCCGACGCAATCCTGGATTCGCACGAGCTGCGGCGGCGGGCCAAAATCATCAACTTCAGCATCATGTACGGGGTGAGCGCTTTTGGGTTAGCCCGGAGTTTGAGAATCGGGCGCGTCGAAGCCCAGCAGTTTATTGATGACTACTTTGAGAAGTACAAAGGGGTGAAGAAGTGGATCGACCAGACTCTTGAAGAAGCTCGTCAGAAAGGCTACGTCACCACGCTTTTTGGCCGCATCCGCCAGATCCCCGAACTCAGCAGCAAGAACTGGAACGTCAAGAGCTTTGGCGAGCGCACCGCCATTAACGCGCCGATCCAGGGTACAGCGGCAGATCTCATTAAGAAGGCAATGGTTTCTATCTACCGTGAGATCTCGAAGCGGAAGCTTCGCAGCCGTATGATCTTACAGGTACATGATGAGCTGGTCTTTGAAGTGGAAGAATCGGAGCTGGATTCGGTCCAGACACTGGTCCGGGAGCATATGGAAGGAGCCGCTGAGCTGATCGTGCCGCTGAAGGTGGATCTTGCCTTGGGTCCCTCCTGGTTCGAAGCTAAGTACACTGGAACATAAATACTGCAATGTTTGTGGCGAGCGCGACGGGTCGAGTTCGCGAAGCGACGACGAACGCCATGCCTTGCCATAGTGGAGGAGGAGCGACAAAGAAATAGGCCCGTCCCGCCCCAACCCTTTGGGCGGATGGGGGGTGCGGGCGATCTCTTGGTCGTTCGTCGTCGACGATGCCTCTGCATCGCGTCGACAATGCCACGGCGCTCGCAACGCGACCCGCGGGACTTTCACCACGGGCTGTTAGCCTGCATTTCTCATCACCGCTCTACTGCATCGGCGTCGCCTTCACCTGAGCGAAGTGAAAAAATCATCCGTCCTGACTGCGTTTCGCTCCGTCGGCCTCCTCGACGTACTGCAGGAATACGCCTGCGGGGGCCTCGGTCGCGCGCCTTGTCAGGCCGGCCCTTCCGCCGCTTGACACGAGTGTCTTCGTGACGAGCGGTGATGAGAAATGCAGGTTAGACCCCTTGGGCAGGCTTCGACGTCTAATAATTATGGAACCGAAAGCTCCTCCCGGTCGTGTAATGTAAAATGGGGCAGAGGAATATGGCAAATAGGCCTGTCTGGATGCACCCCCGGGCTCCGGTGATCGTGCCCTCATCTCTGCTTATCTCGACGGCAACGAATCTGCCTTGGAGCTGCTGGTGCACCGTTATCAGGACAAAGTGGTCCGCTATCTGTGCAACCTGATTCATGACTATGAGCTGGCGGTAGATTTGGCGCAGGAGGCGTTCATTCGAGTCTATCGAAACGCAGATCGCTATGAGGGACGCTATCAGTTTTCCACCTGGCTGTATCGCATCGCCACGAATCTGGCCATTGATGAAATTCGCCGCCGTCAGCGCAGAGGGGCGGTACCTATTTCACCATGTCACGGCCCTGTTTCAGGGGACGCGGTCAGCCCTCACCTTGCTGATGCTCGCCAATGTCCCGAGAAAGCTCTGAATCGAAAAGAGAAGGTTCGACTCCTTGAGAGGGCGATTGATTCACTCCCTGAAAAGTACCGCGTTACTTTTGTGTTGAAGGAGGTTCAGGAGCTTTCCTATGAGGAGGCCGCTGAAATCTTGAAACTCTCGGTGGGCACCGTGAAATCTCGGATCCACCGTGCCAAGCTGCTGCTCCGCGAAAAGCTGGCAGGAGTACTATGAACTGCAAAAGTGTTCAAAGACGACTGACCGAGGACCTGACGGTGGCTCGCCAGGACGGTTCGCTGCTGGAGCACCTTCGCGGCTGCCCGCAATGTCAGACACTTTGCGAGGAATTGGTTTCGCTTCAAGAGTTGAGCCGGGAGCTTAGGCGCAGCATCCCCGCGCCGGCTCATTTTCCTTCAGCGCCCAGGGTTGGAAGGCGGGTCGAGTCTCCCTGGCAGCGCCGCTGGAAGCCCGCTTTTGCGCTGGCTGTTGCAGCGGTCCTTGCTCTGGGAGTCATGTGGATCAGCGGCTCCGGGAGCGGTGACCCCGCCGTTCCAGCTCCTCAGCAGATCCAGTCTCTTCAGGAGGTTCTTACGCTTCCTGTCGAAGCAGAAAGTCTTTCTGCACCCTATGTGGAGATTCTTCTCAATGAGTCCTCTGAGCAGGATCATGTTTTGCGGCTCCCGCCAACCATCGAAATCCGAAGAACCCAACTCCATCACGATTTTGAACTGCGCCATGTCAGTCATTAGACCAGCTTGCGCTCGTAGAACAAGAGAGCAGAGCAGAAGAGCAAAAAACAGCAAGCTGTTACTCTATTCTCTCTCTTTTTCTCTTCTGCTCTTTTGCTCCTTTGCTCTAGTCGCCGCAGGCGACTTTGACAAGTCTCTGGTCAAGGTCCATCTGAAGCGAGAGTTTTTGGGCCTTCTGCATGAGAACCAACTCATTCCCCGAACTCGAGTCCGCGAAGTGGCGGTGTTTCAGGGCGCCGTCTTCGATGCCCGTGGCTATGTCGTGGCCTATGTGGGCAGTTACGGGCCCTACTTCAGTGTCCCGGAGTCCCGGGTCACCATAGAATTCTCTGATGGAGAGCTGCGGCCCGCTCGCCGGGTCGGGGTGGATGAGCGAATCGCCCTGCTGGTGTGTGAATCCAAGGGGAAAACCCGTGATGCATTGACCTTCGGCTCCTCTCAGCGAGGCAAGACGCCCCTCTTTGTCTCTACCGGCCGGGAGGGGAACTGGGAGATTCACTCGCCTTCGCTTTTCCATGTGGAACGTGACGATCGCTTTGCGGAAGACGTAGTGCAGGTGTCTGGTCTGAGCAGGCAGATGGGCGGGCGTGCCTGGGAAGGCGGGCGTGCCTGGGAAGGCAGTTTCGTCATGGATAAGGAAGGGCAGCTGCTGGGGATCGTTACTCGTGCAGAACACCATCAACTGACCCGCAAGATCGACGTCTGCCGAGTTCTGCCGGCCCAGATCATTCGCAGGTCTGTCGATCGGATTCTAAAAGAGAAGGGAAACGTCCGTGCGGGTTGGCTGGGCGTCTTGCTCGACGTAGAGCGGCAAAGAACTCTCACCGGGCAGGAGGTGTCCTCCCGAGCCAGGATCCGAAACGTGGTCCCGGGAAGCCCTGCCGAAAAAGCGGGTCTGAAGCCGGGGGATGTAATCGTGCAAGTCGACGGGCAGCCCCTTGAAAGCGCGGAGAAGCTGGTGAGGATCATCCGGTGGAAGAGTGAAGGCGAGAAGCTGACGTTGTCGATTGACCGGCAGGGGCAGCGCAAAAAGGTTTCTGCCCTTCTTACACGGCGCCAGGACAGGCGGCCCGTGGTCTCCTGGGCCCTGGAAGTCCCCTCCTTTTGGGAAGAGAACCCTGTGGCTGCGAAGCGTCTTCGCCTCTACCGCACGGTCCTGCCTTCTCCCCTCCGATTGGGTTTTGAACTGGAGCCGCTCACATCTCAGCTGGCGGACTACCTTCATGCTCCCCGGGGACGTGGCCTGCTGGTGAAATCAATCTTGGAGGGCAGTATGGCGGCAATGGCAGGCTTCCTGGCCGGCGACGTCCTGACCCAGATCAACGGCTGCAACGTCTCCTCTTCTTCCGACCTCCGACGTCTGCTGCGCTCTACCCGCGAGGACGTGGTAGTGATCCGATTCATCCGCGACCGCCAGGTGCAGACCCAGAAGCTTGTCCTGCATTAAAGTACAAATCGCATCGTCGTCCATTTACCCGCGACCGCCAACCCCGCGCCGGGAAGTGGCCACATGATGTGTTGACGTTATAACGCTATAGTGGTACACTTCCGATGATGAGTTCGACACTAAAGAGAGCTACCGTCTACCTGGATTCTGACCTTCACAAAGCGCTCAAGGTGAAGGCCGCCGAGACGGAACGTTCCGTCTCGGTTATTGTGAGCGAAGCGGTGCGTGTGAGTCTTCTCGAGGATGCCGGGGATCTTGCGGCTTTTGAAGAGAGAGCGAAGGAACCGAACCTGGCGTTCGAGGCCGTTCTCAAAGATCTGAAAAAGCGTGGCCGCCTATAGGATCCTCATCAAGCCGTCAGCGGTGAAGGAGCTCGAGGCGCTTGCCAAGAGACATCGCCAGCACATAGCGAAGCGGATTCAGGGGCTCTCGCAGGATCCTAGACCACCCGGTTGCGAGAAACTGTCGGCGGAGGAGAAGTATCGGTTTCGGCGGGGCCAGTACCGTGTCATCTACGCTGTGGACGATGCACAGCGCACGGTGGTGGTGGTCAAGATTGGCCACAGGCGAGAGGTATACCGGTAGGTCGGCCAACCCCGGAAGCAGCGTGAGTTACACCTGCGGGGTTTACCCCCATTCGCCGCGCTGAAGTACTCCCTTCCATAAATACGATGCCGTATGTTGGGAGCGCGACGGAGAGCCAGAAACCCTGCAGATTAAAAAAGATGAATTGCCCAAGGACCCTGCCGTAAAAGGTCACACGTGCTTCGAAGTCCGAGATCCGTCGGATCGTGGCCAACCCCGACTTTTGAGAGTTCTGGCCGAGAGTGGCCCCCGGGCCTTGAGGGATATGCTGAAACTCGACGAAGAAGTCTTTGAACAATGGACCATCGTTGGAGCTCGGGTCATTGAATTTGACTTCAATCGGTTCCACACTCATCAGGCTGAAGGCAATTATCTCAAGCAGGTCGGGAGGAACCCACCCCGCCGCTTCGCGGCACCCCTCCGTAGGAGGGGACTACTACCCCCGGGGCTTATGTCCAACTCAAGCCCCGAAAGCATAAATGACTCCACAGCAGGTGTAAACTCAGAACCTCCGGCACCCACGGCAACCGGCCCTGCCTTGACCCATACCGCTCCCTTCTTCAAAATAGAGGGTTTGACCCATGCAATATATCTCTGTCCGTGGGGCGCGCCAGCACAATCTGAGAAACATTAACCTGGACATCCCCAGAAACAAGCTGACCGTCATCACGGGGCTGAGCGGCTCCGGAAAATCGTCTCTGGCCTTTGACACGCTCTATGCGGAGGGCCGGAGACGCTACATCGAATCTCTCTCTACCTACGCCCGCCAGTTCCTGGAGCAAATGGAAAAGCCGGAAGTAGACTCCGTTGAGGGTCTCTCCCCGGCCATCTCCATCGAACAGAAAACCGTGAGCCGCAACGTGCGCTCCACGGTGGGCACCATCACGGAGGTTTATGACTACCTGCGCCTCCTCTTCTCCAGTATCGGAGTTCCGCACTGTACGAACTGCGGCAAGCCCATCAGCCGGCAGTCGGTCGATCAGATCGTGGAGAGAATTTTGGAGCTGTCCGCCGACAGCCGTCTGATGATCCTGGCGCCTGTGGTCCGGGAGCGGAAAGGCGAATTCAAAAAGCTGTTCGAGCGTTTCCACAAGGAAGGATTCCTGCGCGCGCGGGTGGATGAGGATCTGATTCATCTGGAGGATCCGCCCCGGCTGGACCGGCGACGAAACCACACGGTGGAGGTTGTGGTGGATCGGCTGCTGGTCCGAAAGGCCTCGCGCGACCGCATCGAAAGCGCGGTGCGTACAGCCATCGCTATGGCAGAGGGACTGGTGGGCATTTCTGTGATCGGGAAATCTGAGATTCTCTTTTCGGAGGCCATGGCCTGTGCGGACTGTGGGATCAACGTCCCCACTCTGGAGCCTCGCAGTTTCTCCTTCAACAGCCGCTTCGGTGCCTGCCATCTCTGTGCCGGTCTGGGCACCCAACTGAAGGTCAATCTGGCCCGCCTGGTGAAAAATCCTGAAGCCTCGATTCGGACCCTGAAACCGGCTGAACTGGGGAAGGAGTTTGTCTACTTTTTTCAGGAAGCAATGCGTGCCATCGCCCACCACTTTGCGATCCGTTCCACCACCCCCTTTGCACAGTACCCCAAACGAGCTCTGGAGGCTCTTCAGGGCGGTATCGAAAAACCCATTCAATTTCGCTACGGAGAGTACGTCTACCGTGCGCGTTTCGAAGGCCTCAATCGATGGTTCCTTCAGAAAATCGAGGAGACCTCCAGTGAGCGGAGACGCCAGCGGCTGCTTACCTATATGGTGGAGGGAGACTGCTACGCCTGCGGGGGTACTCGCCTGCGCCCGGACAGCCGGGCCGTTCAGGTGCAGGGGCGTTCCATCGCCGACTACTGCCGCCTGCCGCTGGACGAATGCCTGGTGGCCCTGAAGGAAATCCGCCCCTCCCCCCGGGAAGAAGCCATTGTCGGACAGATTCTGGAGGAGATCCAGCACCGTTTGCGGTTCATGCTCAACGTCGGACTTTCCTACCTGACTCTGGATCGAAAGGCGCTGTCGCTCTCCGGAGGTGAGGGTCAGCGCATCCGACTGGCGACGCAAGTAGGCTCCAAGCTTCGGGGCGTGCTGTACGTCCTGGACGAACCCTCCATCGGCCTTCATGCGCGAGACAACCTCAGTCTGTTGAAGACGCTCGAGGAGCTGCGCGATCTCGGCAATACCATTGTGGTGGTGGAGCACGACGAAGAGACCATCTGTCACGCCGACCACGTGGTCGACCTGGGTCCCGGGGCCGGCAGCAGGGGAGGGGATGTGGTCGCCCAGGGGAGTTTGTCCGAGATTCTCCTTGAGCCCGAGTCATTGACGGCGTCCTACTTGCGGAAGGAGGCTCAGATTCGGGTACCGGATCGACGGCGCCAGGGCAGCGGCCGGTCCATTGAAGTCCTGGGTGCCCGCCACAACAACCTCGGGAAAATCGATGTCTCCTTTCCCCTGGGGCTGTTGATCGCAGTCACCGGCGTCTCCGGTTCGGGAAAGTCCTCTCTCGTGGATGAGGTTCTCTATCGCGCCCTCTCCCGCCATCTCTATGATTCCCTGCTGGAGCCGGGAGAGCACCGTGAAATCCGCGGCCTGGAGCATATCGACAAGGTCATCGAGATTGATCAATCTCCAATAGGGCGCACGCCGCGCTCCAATCCGGCCACCTATACGGGTCTCTTCACCCCCATCCGGGAGCTCTTTGCGCTGCTTCCTGAGTCTCGGATGCGAGGCTACCGGCCGGGCCGCTTCAGCTTCAACGTCAAAGGGGGGCGCTGCGAGGTTTGCCAGGGGGCCGGGCTGCGCCGGATCGAAATGAATTTTCTTCCCGATGTTTACGTCACCTGCGACGCATGCCAGGCGGCCCGCTACAATCGGGAAACCCTCGCCGTGAAGTATAAGGGCCACTCGATCGCCGATATCCTGGATCTAACCATAGAGGAATCCTACGCCATCCTGGAAAATTTTCCTCCCATCAAGGCAAGACTGAGCACACTTCGGGATGTGGGACTGGGTTGCATCAAGCTCGGCCAGCCGGCCACCACGCTTTCGGGAGGCGAGGCTCAGCGAGTGAAACTGTCGCGTGAACTCAGTAAGCGATCCACCGGAAAGACTCTTTATATTCTGGACGAACCCACAACAGGACTGCACTTCCAAGACGTCCAGAAACTCCTTGACATTCTCCATGCGCTCGTCAATCTTGGGAATTCCGTCATTGTGATCGAGCACAATCTCGAGGTCGTCAAGTGCGCAGATTGGATCATCGACCTGGGGCCCGGAGGTGGAAGGGAGGGCGGCCGGGTCGTGGCCGCAGGCACGCCGGAGGAGGTCGCTAAGACGCGCCGCTCTTATACGGGGAAGGCGCTGAGGAAAATGCTGAAGTAACCGGTCACGAGTCACTGGAAGTGGAAGTGTCGTCCCTGATGTCCAAACACAAGCAATTCAAGCTCGATCGCCTCAAGACCCATCCCCTCGAGTCTCGAAAGAGCAAGGTGGCGACGAATCAGTTCGCCCGGCCTCTTTCCGCGGATTCACTCTCCCACTTTCTGAATTCGCTTCCCGATATTCTAGCGGGACGGGATCTGCGGCTGCTAGCGGAGAAGATTCGACAGGCCCGGCAGAAAAATCGCGCGCTCATTTGGGGTTTTGGAGGTCACGTCATCAAGGTCGGGCTGGCCCCGATTTTGATCGATCTCATGGAGAGAGGATACGTGAGCGCGCTGGCCACCAACGGCAGCGGCATGATCCACGATTTCGAGATCGCCTGGAGTGGGCATACCTCCGAAGACGTCGAGCGGCAGCTCCAGGCGGGCGCCTTCGGGATGGCGCGGGAAACGGGAGAATTTCTCAACCAGGCGATTCGAAGCGGGTCTGTACACGATAAAGGTATTGGAGAGTCGGTGGGAGAGTTTCTGGAACAGAGCGACCTCAAGCATCCCGAACTCTCTCTGTTCCTGCAGGCCCATAAGAGGGGGCTCCCCTGCACGGTTCATCTAGCTTTGGGAACGGACACCACCCATGTGCACCCTGAAGCCTCGGGAGAGGCCCTGGGTAAGGGATCGATGATTGACTTTCGAATCCTTATGCGGCAGGTTTCCCTGCTTCACGAGGGAGGAGTGTACCTCAATCTGGGTTCGGCGGTTCTCCTCCCCGAAGTGTTTCTGAAGGCGGTTTCCGCGGTTCGAAACAGCGGCGATCCCCTGGAAGACTTCACCACAGCGAATCTGGATTTCATTCAGCATTATCGGCCCCAGGAAAATGTCCTCAAGCGTCCCGTCTCCGGCTCGGGCACCGGCATCGCACTGACGGGCCACCATGAAATCCTGGTTCCTCTATTGGCGGGAATGCTGATTTATGGGGAGTGAGGTTCCGGGTAAGCACTACACTCGCCGCGCTGAGGCGGCTCCTACCTTCCTCGATTCAATAAGGTAGGAGCGGCCTCAGGCCGCGAAAATGCTTCAGCCTTCCTCCTCCTCGTAAAGATTCAGCAGCTCCGAGAAGACTTGCTTGACCTGATCGCGCGTGTCGGCGAGTGTTCCTGAGTTTTCAATGAGGTAATCGCCGTAGCGAATCTTCTCCAGGATGGGCATCTGACTCTGGATCCGTTCCAATGCCTCTTCCCGAGAAATTCGATCTCTTGCCATCAGACGCTGGATCTGGACGGCCGGCTGGCAGTAAACTACCACGACGACGCGATATCTCCGATAAGAACCGGCCTCGATCATCAGGGCGGCGTCCACCACCAGGATGGGCGAGGACAGGCTGTCGGCCTGTGCCGCCAGGTCCGCCTTTTGCCGCTCCTCCTCCTCGAAAACATGAGGATGAACAATCTGGTTGAGCTTCTCCCGTGAGGCCGGATCGGAAAAGACGATTTTCCCTAATTTCTTCCGGTCTATGTTCTGATTGTCTCCCAGGATAGAAGAGCCGAAGGAGGTCAGGACCTCGTCGTAGGCCGGTTGTCCCGGTGCGATCACCTGATGTGCGATCTGATCTGCATCAATGGCAGAGGCTCCGAGTTTGCAGAGCTCTGTGAGCACGCAGCTCTTTCCGCAGGCGATCCCTCCTGTGAGCCCCACGTGAAGCACAAGTGAATGCTACCACTTCCACGGTACGGTGGTCACCGACTAGTCACTGGTCACCGGTCACTGGTCACTGGTCATTCGTCATCCGCCATGCGAGACAAATGACAAATGACAAATGACGGATGTCAGTTGTCAGCTATCAGTTGTCAGTTGTAGTATCGGCCTCCATGCCGCGCATAGGAAAGATCCTCGCCAAGGTTCTGGTCAGCCTCCTCTTGCTCGTCTTCCTGGTCCGCCAAATGGACCTGGGGAAGTTTGTGCACATCCTCTCTTCGGCCAACCTTTCTGTGCTCATGATAGCCGCAACGGTTCAGATTGCTGCGGTCTTCCTCTCCGTCGCTCGATGGCGCGTGATTCTTGGAAATTTTGAGATCGGAACGGGTTTTCTACCACTGACGAAGCTTGCCTTTATTGGAAACTTTTTCAATCTGTTCCTTCCTACGGCTATCGGCGGCGACTTTGTCCGTGCCTACTACCTTTCCAGAAAAGCGGGTGGCAGGATGTCGACCGCTCTCACTACTATTCTGCTGGACCGCAGCGCTGGTCTCTGCGCCCTTCTTACCATCGGCACCTTCTTTGCGGCAGTCTATGGCATGGAAGTACAGGGGGTCTCCTTGTTCCACTTTTTTCTTCTGATCAGTGGAGCTTACGCCTTCGCCAATGTGGTCCTGTTTCACTCCGGGATGCAAAACTGGTTGAGCCGTTTCCTGAGGAGCCGCAATCTGGAAAACGTGCAGGAGAAACTGGACCTGATCTATCAGGGAGTCAATACCCTGCGCAGGAGCGGGGTGGCAATCTTTACTTCCCTTTTTCTTTCCCTCATCATCCAGTTCCTCTCCGTCGTAATCATCTGGATCGCCGCCCAGGCTATTGGTATCGATGCTCCCTTTTCGGTTTTTCTGATCTTCATCCCGGCCATCGCCTTGTCTATCATGGTTCCCTTGACCATCAACGGAATCGGAGTGCGGGAGAGCCTCTACTATCTTCTTTTTTCGCAAATCGGACTGCCCGTGGAAATCTCCGTCAGCCTCGCGCTGCTGCATTTCCTGGTCGTCTTGGCGGCCGCCGCTCCAGGGATGGTGATCTACTCTCTGTACAAGAAGGAAGAGGGCTTGGAGTCATGAGGGTGCTGCTCACGGGCGGTGCGGGATTCATTGGTTCTCATCTTGCCGAAGGGCTCCTCGAGCGCGGCGAGGAGCTGGTTATTTTGGATGACTTCAATGATTTCTACGATCCCGGCATCAAATTTGCGAATCTCGAGGAGGTGCGGAAAAAAGGGAATTTCGCTCTACATCGACGATATCGTGCAGGGAATATTGTCTGCGCTGGAGCGACCCTCTGGCTTTCAGATCTTCAACCTGGGAAATTCACGCACCGTGTTGTTGAGGGATCTGGTCGGCCTGATCGAGAAGGCCCTGAAGAGGAGAGCGCGGGTCCGAATGATGCCGCCTCAGCCCGGTGACGTTCCCATCACCTATGCCGATATTTCGCGAGCCCGCGCCGGACTCGATTTTGACCCCAAGACCCCGATTGAGGAAGGGGTGCCGAAGTTTGTGAGATGGTATAGCGCGCGGAGCGGTGGAGCAATCAGCGCCCGCTAATCTCGTAGATAAAGAGCTTGTTCTCTCTCTCTGCCGTGACGTAGGCGTAGCGGCTGTCTGGAGCCAGCTCGATATGGGTGGGGTTTTTGCCGGCCTCCAGGGTCTCGATCTTTTCAAATTGCGGGTTGAAGATGGTGAGGGCCCGGTCGCCGGTTTCGACGACAAAGATCAACTGGCCATCATGGCTTACCGTGAGAGAGAAGGGCTTTCGACCGACGCGAACGCGCCGGATCTCCTCCAGGTCGATCAGGTCGATGACGGAGACGTCATTGCTTCCACCGTTGGACACATAGAGCAGGCTGCCATCCGGTGAGATCGCCACACCGTCAGGGGCCCGACCTACCCCTATTTTCTTGACCACCCTTTGCCTCGAAACGTCGATGACGTACAGGTCGTTGGATCCTCCGCAAGCAGCAAAAACGAGATCACTGGTGGGAGCGACGGCGGCTGCCAGAGGCCGAATACCGATCTTGACCTGATCCACGAGATCATGGGTTGCCGTGTCGATGATGTCGAGGTGCCCGATCTTGGCCCGTCCCCAGTTGGTTACAAAGGCCCGATAGCCTTTCGGAGAGATCACTATGTTGCTGGGCATACCTCCCACCTTGATGTCGTCAATGATCTCGTGGCTTTTTATGTCGATGACCTTGACCAGCCCCGGTCGGTTGGTCACGAAAAGCTTGTCGCCCACCGGAGAAACTGCAATTCCGAGTGGCTCATACCCCGCGTAAAACCGGGTCAGGCTTTTGAAGGACTGACAGTCCACCACCTGAACCTCGTCGTCGGCAAAATTGGTGATGTAAAGGTAGCGGCCATCCGCGCTGAGGTCCGCGAAGGTGGGAGCTTTGCCGGTTTTCAGCGTGCGCAAGCGGGTGATGCTGGTGGCGGCGCAAAGCGTGGACAAGGTCAGAGAAAGAAAAAGGAAAAGAGAAAGTGGCTTCTTCATCGAATTGCTTTTCCGAGTTCTGAGTCCTGAAGGATAACCCATAAAACAGAAACTCGGAACCCGGAACCTAACCTCGGCGCAGCCGACATGCCAGGAGCGTGTTCTTCATCAGATGCGCAATCGTCAGAGGCCCCACCCCGCCCGGCACCGGCGTTACGGCCGATGCCAGCCCCAGGGGATCGCGGGGATGAACATCTCCCACCAGGGTATACCCTTTTCTTTCCAGTTGCTCAAGTCTGTCTGATTCCTCCCCAAAGAGGCGGATCACTTCCTGGCGATTTTCAATCCGGTTGATGCCGACGTCGACGACAACGGCTCCTTCCTTGATGTAGTTCCCGGTCACCAGGGCGGGGCGGCCGATGGCCACGATGAGAACGTCGGCGCGCCGGCAGACGCCGGGCAGGTCCACGGTGCGGGAGTGGCACAGGGTCACCGTGGCGTGCCGGTGCAGGAGCAGCAGCGCGGTCGGCTTGCCGACGATGTCGCTTCTGCCCGCCACCACCGCTTCGGCTCCCTTCAAGGTCACTCCCTCGCGCTCCAGCATCTCCACGATGCCCAATGGGGTGCAGGGTGCCAGTGTGGTGTTTCCCGCCCAGAGCTTGGCTACGTTGACCGGGTGAAAACCGTCCACGTCCTTGTCGGGCCGTACCGCGGACAAGACGGCTTCTTCGTCGATCTGAGGCGGCAGAGGAAGCTGCACCAGGATCCCGTCAATGTGCTCGGCTTGATTCAGCCTGTCGATTGCACCCAGAAGCTTCTCGGTGGTGGCCGAGTCGGGAAGCTCGATCTTTTCCGAATGCATGCCGAGGTTTTCGCAGGTGCGGGTCTTGTTGCGCACGTACAGGTGGGAGGCCGGGTTGTCACCCACCAGGACCGCAGCCAGACCGGGGACCAGGTCCTGCCGCTTCAGTTCGCGCAGTTCCTCAGCCACTTCGGCCTTGATCTGTTCGGCTACTTTTTTCCCGTTCAGCATTCTTGTCTGCATGGCAGTGTCCAGCCCGGATTATGCATAAAGTGTCTACTGCATCGGCGTCGCCTTCACCTGAGCGAAGTGAAGAAAACATCCGTCCTGACTGCGTTGCGCTCCGTCGGCCTCCTCGACGTACTGCATGAGTACGGCTGCGGGGGCCTCGGTCGCGACGCCTTGTCAGCAGAAGGCCAGCCTGCGGCTCTCCAATTCGGTCCAAGGAACAAGGAGACGCTTGTTGGGAGCGTAGTCCCGTCACTCCGTGACGGGAAAATGGCCGCGAACGGAGTCGCGGCCTACATTGGCTTGTTCCTTGAGAGGCCGGCGCCTTCGCCGCTTCGCTACGACACCTTATGCATAATCCGGGCTCCAGTGAAGGCGCTATCGTAGCAGAAAACCCGCCGCTCGCGAAAACCTTGCCGGCTCCGCCGCGCTCCAGCTTGAAGATGAGGAAAAAGAGCGCCTATTATACTGTCCTTTGCCTTGCGCATGCATCCAATAGGGACGCCCCCGCGGAGAACATGTGACTGGACTCGACCTGAGTGCCGCTATCAAATTCAACCTGTTCGATCTGTTCCGATATTGGGCACGATCATCACAGGTACTCCTGCATGAAACAGCCGACCTGGCATGGATCCAGTCGGATATACCGTGGCCGTTGATGAACGCGGTCTTCAAGACCAAGCTTTCCACGGAGGGGATCGATGCCGCCATCCAGGGAACCGCCGCAAGCTTCAAGGCACGCGCAGCCCGCAGGTGGAGATGGTGGGTGCACCCCGAGATGCAGCCGGCGAACCTGGGTCAGTACCTGGAGAATCAGGGCTTCGAGTGGGAAGCGGGCGGCCGGGAATGGCCCTTGAATTAGACGAGCTTCATGAATCGGTGGCAAGGCCTCCTCAGCTCCGTGTCGAGGTGGTGGACAATGAGGAGATTCTGTCCGGCTGGTGTCAGGTGGTGGCGAGCTGTTTCATCGGTTTCTTCAAGAGGGATGAGGCGGTCTTGGAGCGGTGGCTCTATGAGGTGCATCTCAAACTGGGATTTTCTCTTCCCCTTCGTAGTTACGTCGCGCTGCTGGGGGCTCGGGCGGTGGCTGCTTCACAGCTTTTTCTGAGTTCGGGAGTGGGGGGCATTTATTGGGTGGCGTCTCTGCCCCGGGTAAGAGGGAAGGGAATCGGCGGCGCCGTGACTATGGCTGCGCTGCAGGACGCTCGGAAGCTGGGGTGCCGTGTGGGTATCCTGCATGCCTCAGCGGAGGGATATCCGGTGTATCGGAGACTCGGATTTCGCGAAGTCTGCAAGATGGATGGCTACCTGTGGGGCGAAGGGAAGGACCGAACGAATGATGTTCGTCCGCTCGCAGGGAGTACTAGTTCGTGATTTCGAACGTCGTGAAAGCGGCTCCTGCCTGGAAGCTGGGTTTATCAGTGGAAGCGTTTACGGTACAAGTCCTAAGCCCATCCCGCGCCGAATTGACTTTGCGCTCGAACTGGGCAGTGCCACCGGCACCGGTGATGGCTTGTTGTCCGAATGTCTTTCCGCTCGCTGAAATGATTTCAATCGAAACGGAAGCGTTTTCCACCGGGCTGCCTCCGTCGCTGGCGGTGACCGTAACGTACACCTTTTCTCTGTCGGCGTAGCTGGCCTTATCCGTTGCGACCGTGACAAAGAGGGTGGGTGTTGGCGGCGGCGTTCCCACAGTCACGTTGATGGAATCATATCCTGTTCTGCCTCCTGAATCGGTGACCTGTGCCATGAGGGTGTGAGTACCGTCGCTCAGTACGGCTGAGAAATTCGCTCCCGTGCCTACGGGACCATCGATGTCCGAGGTCCAGGCCAGGATTGTCGTCAAGTTTCCGTCCTCGGTGTCGTTGGCCGTCCCCGCAGCGACGAGGGTGGCTCCCGAGTCGAAGGTGGCACCGTCGTTCGGGTCGGAAATGACGACCACCGGTTCCTCATTAGCGACGACAGCGGCGACGTTCACCAGACCCTCCGGGTTGGCATCGGGATCGTTGGCGTTCACCCCGCTCCAGTCCCCCTGCGGTTGAGCTGCGTCGATCAGGGCTTGCCGAATGGCAGCCACTCCGGCCGCGTTGGTCGCCCTTCCGTTTGCGGCAATCTCCAGCGCTGCCGCTCCAGCCACGTGGGGCGAGGCCATGCTGGTGCCGCTGATGGTGTTGTATCCGCCGTCGTTCCAGCAGGAGCGGACGTCCACGCCGGGGCCGGCTGCGTCGATTGCTGCACCCGGCGAGGTGACTGGATTGCCGCTCGCAACGCTGCTGCTGTAGTTGGTGTAGAGATAAAAGGTATCATCGACCGTGCCCTGGCTTGTGTTTGCACCCAGAGCACCCGGTTGTCCGTCGGTATCCCCTACTGCTGATACCGCGGCTACTTCAGGATAGGCTGCAGGCATCAGTGTGCCGCAGCAACCGGCTTGCAGGAGCAGGTTGCAAACCACCGTAAGTGGCTGTGGTTAAAAGCCGCGGTCGTGAGCGTTACGGAAAAGGTGCTCTAGAAGCATCAGGTGTGGATCAGGAAGACGAACACAAGTGAACCACCGTTCAAGTGCCGAAAGGACGAGATGGTGTCGAAACCGGGGAGTTGATGTTGCCCCGGGACGAATCTGGCGGAAACCTGTCTACTGGTCAGGTGGCACCCGGCATAGAGGTGGCGTGAGCTTGATCTGGGCTCTCATGTTGAACTGCGGGAACCTGGAGCAACGATGCTAAGAGAAAGGCACAAGCAGAGAACCTGCGAGGCCGACAGTATCGAAGCGTTGCCCAGGGGCGGACAAGCTCGTAGTAGCGATGAGGCTGCCGTAATGGCAGCGGAGCGAAGGGGCTTGGTCACTCGGCTACAGACAAGCGGCCAACTGCTAGGCAGGAGGAGCCCTTGAAAGTAGCAAAGCCATTTGAGGTTTCTAAGAAGCTGGCAGGGCAAGCATACTTGGAGGTGAAGTCCAAAGGAGGTGCCGCAGGAGTCGATGGCGAGTCGCTTGAACTCTTCGAGCACAACTTGAAGAACAACCTCTATCGAATCTGGAACCGGCTGTGCTCCGGGAGCTATTTTCCACCACCCGTGAAAGCCGTGCCAATCCCGAAGAAATCGGGGGGCACGCGTGTTCTCGGAGTGCCTGCGGTCTCTGATCGAATCGCACAGACAGTGGTGAAGCAAGCCCTGGAGCCGATACTGGAACCGGTGTTCGATGAGGATTCTTTCGGCTATCGACCGGGAAAGTCTGCCCATGACGCGATTGCCATCACCCGGAAACGGTGTTGGCGATACGACTGGGTGGTGGAGTTCGATATCCGCGCCCTGTTCGACAACATTGACCACGAACTGCTCATGAAGGCGTTACGCCACCATTGTCAGTGTCGTTGGGTGTTGTTGTACGTGGAGCGCTGGTTGCAGGCTCCACTTGAGCAGCCCGGCGGCAGTCTACAGGCGCGCGACAAAGGCACACCGCAAGGTGGAGTTGTGAGCCCTATTCTGGCAAATCTGTTCTTGCACTACGCGTTTGACGCGTGGGTGAGACGCCAACTGCCGGGGGTTCCATTTTGTCGATACGCCGACGATGGGCTGCTGCACTGCAAGAGCCAGTCTCAGGCGGAATACGTGATGAGCCTTATCTCGGAACGCTTCCGTGAGTGTGGGTTGGAGATCCATCCCGACAAATCGTCGATCGTCTATCGCAAGGATGTGAATCGCCTGGAAGAGCATTCGCGAATCAGCTTTGATTTCCTTGGTTACACTTTCCGTCCGCGACGGTGTGTGAACAAGAAAGGGCAGGTTCACCCGAACTTTCTTCCTGCGATCAGTATCTCCTCGAAGAAGGAGATCAATCGATGCATGCGTAGCTGGCATGTCCAGCTCAAGAACGAGAAGACGTTGTTGGATCTGTCTCAGATGTTCAATCTGAAACTCCGTGGTTGGCAAGCCTGCTATGGTTGCTTCCACGCGTCGGCACTGCGTCAACTGTGGCGGAACTTCAACCGGTATCTTGTGCAGTGGGTGCGAAGGAAACTCAAAAGATTTTCTGGGCATCGGCAACGGGCGAGGCGTTACCTCGACCAGATTGCCCGTGCCAATCCGCATCTATTTATTCATTGGCGTCTTGGAGTCTTTCCTTGTGGCTTGAGTGATAGGAGCCGGATGAGCTGAGAGGTTCACGTCCGGTTCTTGGAGGGGCTGGGGGTGAGACTCCCCCGGCCTACTCAACCGTCATCGCCCGTATCGAACACCCCGTCCTGTCCGTAAACGTCTATGGAGTAGTTTCCCGCCGCAGCCACGTAGACCACACCGGCGGCCACGCTGTTCTGGATCGCGGTACGAAGCGACCGGACCCTGCCCAGGCCTCCCAGGCTCATGTTGACCACCTCGATCTGGTCGGCATTCTCGGTAACAAAGTCGACTGCCTTGACGATGCTGGAGAAACGGCCGGCACCGTTTGAGTCCAATACCTTCAGTGCCCAGAGGCGGGCACCGGGCGCGACCCCGACGACGCCGATTTCGTTGTCAAGCGCCGCTGCAATCCCCGCAACATGTGTCCCGTGGCCGTGGTCGTCATCGCCGCTCTTCGCGCCGCCGAAGAAGCCTCGATCGGTGAATACATTCAGATCGGGGTGATCGAGATCAATGCCTGTGTCAATGATGGCGATATCTACGTCCACCCGCTCGTCGATGCCGTCAATGTTGGCGATCGCGTTCTGGTCGGCATCAACGCGGTTCACTCCGGGAGGTAGCTCCTGTGCCACTATAGAAACGGGCAGGTCTGGCTCAACGAAGGCCACCCGGGGATCGTGCCTCAGCGCCTGCACTCGCCCCTCCGCTACGACGGCTGCGAATCCACGAAGGGCATGACGATAGACCGCGCTCACTCGAGCGCCATGCTGTCTCACTGCGTCGGCCGCCGCGCTGTCGGGTTCCACTCCCTCCTGGAGTACTACGATGACGGGAACGCGTTTCTGTCCTTCACCGCCGGCAAAGGTCGCCGCAGCCAGGCCCGAGACGGCCATGAGGATTCCCAGTGCGGGTGCTTTGTAGTGGCGCTTTGTGGTTATCCAGCCGATCATCTTTAACCCCTCCTCTCGTCTTGAACGATGCGAGATACTTACTGTCTATCGCAAGCCCCGTGCCAGAAAGTGCCAAAGTGAGATACCTCATTTTTTCAATCGGTTAGAGACGATGAGCGGTGCGACGATTGGGGGCAAAGTGACGATTTTCGTCACTGAATACTACGGAAATGGGCAGACCGGAAGGAGCTTTCCTTATCGGCGAGGTGGGCTGCGGCACACTGCGCCGCCGTCGGAAAATTCTGTCTTTGCTGCGGGTGCTGCCACAGGCACCCGTCGCGGAACCGAGTGAGATCCTGGAGTTCATTGAGAAAAGAAGACTCATGGGTCGAGGTATTGGCCTTGTGGATGTGCACCTGCTGGCGGCCGCTTTGTTAAGCAGGGCGCTGCTCTGGACCCATGACCGGCGGCTTGGCAAAGTCGCCGGCGATCTGGGGATTTCTTTTAGCCTGCACTTCTCATCACGGCTCGTCACGAACACTCGTGTCACGACACTTGTGTCACTACACTCGTGTCACGCGGTGGAAGGGCCGGCCTGACAAGGCGCGCGACCGAGGCCCCCGCAGGCGTACTCGTGCAGTACTTCGAGGAGGCCGCAGAAGCGCAACGCAGCCAGGACGGATCATTTCTTCACTTCGCTCAGGTGAAGGCAACGCCGATGCAGTAGAGAGGTGATGAGAAATGCAGGTCAGAATTCGGAGCGTGAAAAAGTGTGACCGAGCGAGCCATTCGCCGCACTGAAATGGAGCAGAAGGGGTCTGACTCCCTACGGATAAAGCCGGTACAGCATGCGGGGGAAGGGGATGGTCTCGCGCACATGATCCAGGCCGCAGATCCACGCTACCAGCCGCTCGATGCCCATCCCGAATCCGGAGTGAGGGACGCTTCCATACTTGCGCAGGTCAAGATACCAGCGGAAGGCTTCCATGGGTAGATCATGCTGCTGGATCCGCTTCAGCAGCAGGTCGTGGTCGTGGATACGCTGGCTCCCCCCGATGATTTCTCCATAGCCCTCGGGAGCCAGTACATCCACACACAGGGCCAGCTCCGGGTTCTCGGGGTCCGGCTGCACGTAGAAGCCCTTCACACTCACTGGGAAGCGGTGCACCATGACGGGTCGCTCAAACCGCTTCGCGATCAGAGTCTCGTCCGTGCCGCCGAAATCGGATCCGACGGGAGTCTGCGAACCCTCCTCTTCCAGGATCTTGAAGGCTTCCTCATAGGTGATTTGGGGAAAGGGAGGAGCTACCTTTTCCAGCAGCACAGTGTCGCGCTCCAGGCGCTTGAGTTCTTCCGCTTTCTTGTCGAGGACACGCCCCACCACGGAGGAGATGAGATCCTCGGCCAGCTTCATCAGGTCGTTCAGCTCGGCGAACGCCACCTCCGGCTCCACCATCCAGAATTCCATGAGATGGCGTCGGGTCTTGGACTTTTCGGCGCGAAAGGTTGGACCGAAGCAGTAGACCTTCCCCAGGGCCATACAGGTTGCCTCACTGTAGAGTTGTCCGCTTTGGGTCAGGTAAGCCTTCCGGTCAAAGTATTCAGTCTCAAAGAGAGTAGTGGTCCCCTCACAGGCCGCGGGGGTAAAAATGGGTGCGTCCGCCAGGGTGAACCCCCTGTCGTCGAAGAAGTCGCGGCAGGCCCTGATGATCTCACCTCGCACCCGCAGCACGGCGTGCTGGCGCGCCGAGCGCAGCCAGAGGTGGCGGTGGTCCATCAGAAAGGCCGCCCCATGCTCCTTGGGAGTGATGGGGTACTCCTCTGCCACCTGTAGGACTTTGAGGTCCGTCACGTCGAGCTCAAAACCGCCCGGGGCACGGGCATCTTCCCTGACTTTACCGGTAAGGGTAAGAGAGGATTCCTGGGTCAGCTCATCGACAGCCTCAAAAACGGCCTGGGGCACGTTTTTCTGAAACACGACGGCCTGGATGATTCCTGTGCCGTCCCGAACCAGAAGAAAGCGCAGCTTTCCCTTTTCCGTCTTGTTGTAGAGCCAGCCCTTCAGCGTGACTTCTTCACCGAGGTGCCGGGCGATTTCTTCGATGTACACAGGAGACATGAGTTAGCCTTCCATTTCTTTCTCCAGGATCGACTGGATATAAGGGAACTCGGGTAGGGCGCGGAGCGAGAGCAGGGCGCGGTCGAGCGACCCCGGAATGTATTGCTTATAGGTCAGCTTTTCGAGCGCTGTGATCTGGTAGCCGTAAGTGCCCAGGGCCTTGAGCAGACGCTGGATCGACATGAGGTGAAATTGCCGCTCAAACGGACCCCGCCGGGCCGCAGATCCGACGCGCCTCAAGTAGTAGTCGATGAATTCGTCAATCTCCTCCCCACTGAGCTGAACGGAGTCTTTGAGGAGAGAGACAAGGTCATAGGAGGCCGGGCCCATGCGGGCATCCTGAAAATCGATAATGTACAGCTCGCCCCCGCTCAGCATCAAGTTTCGCACCTGGTAGTCGCGGTGGCAGAGAACGCGTGGATATTGGGCCAGCTCTGCCGCGAGACGTGAGAATTCCTCCTGCAGCCTCCTCTGGGAAAGGGCTTGCTTCCCCGGCGCCGGTTTGTGGTAGGCGCCCAGATAGTGATGCTGGAAGAAGTCGAGTTCCCCACCGAGCTTCTCCTCGTCGAAGGCCAGGCGCGAGGCCTCATGTTCAGGGCTCAAGGCGGATGTTCCCTGGCACTGGATCGTCACCAGATAATCGATGGCGCGTCGGAAAAGCATCCTCTGCTCTCCGGCCCCAGCCGTGAGCAGCCGCCGCAGCATCGACTCATCACCCAGGTCCTGCTGCAGCACGATCCCAAGCTCACCGTCCATGACCAGGATCCGGGGTACCGGCAGCTCCAGCGCCCGAAAAAGGTCGTAAACCTGTTTGTAAGTAAAGTGCGCTTCCTGGAAAGCGTCCGCATAAACAGCCAGAATCAAGGACTGATTCGACTCGGACAGATACCGGAGGTAGCGGCGGGTGGACGCATCCCCCCCCACCTCGCTCAACGGGTGGTGATTGTCTCCACTCTGAAACTGTTTGCGAAGAAACTCCCTGATTCGTTCCGACTGGGGTGGAAAATCCAGCTCACTCATACCGTATTCGCCTCATAGGGGCCGAATCAAATGCTTTTGCTGCACCCATTGGCGGGCATCGGCGCTGATTTTCTCGGGCAGCGGAGTGACTACTGCATTCTGCAAATGCGTCTCCGGCGCCAGCTCCACTCCAGTCGAGAGTATCACGTTGCGCAGTGAGGAATCGGGACCCACCCTGACGTGATCCCAGATCACACAGTTCTCCAACACACAGCTTTCAGGTGCCTCCACGAATGGGCCGGCTACGACGCTTCGGCAACGCGCCTGCAGGCCATCGCTTTCCACCAAATTCTCCTGGCCCTGCCTTCTCAGCACCTGCAGGGATTTTTCCAGATACAAACCCGGTGAGCTGCACTCGCACCAGAAAGCTCGGCTCACGAAGCCGCGCACGGGGTAACCTTTCCTTATCAGGGTGGGGTAAAGGTCCCTCACCGTGTCGGAGGGGCCTTGCGGAATGAGGGCCAGAGCGTGGCGTGACAGGATGTGGACTCCGGTGAAGACGTATCCATCCCCGGCATCGTTTCTCTCCTCTTTCGACCCGAAACGGGTAATGTTCTGTTCCGCATCCAGGAAAACGGGATGAAAGGGGTCAGAGGGGCGGAAGGGAGCCAAAACCAGCGTCGCCGCGGCACCGGAGTCCTGGTGGAAACGCAGAGCCGCAGACAGATCCCCTTCGAAGTAGATTTTTCCGTTGCACACGATGAAGGTGTCGCGGCAGAAAAACTCGCGCACCTGACCGATGGCGCCTCCGGTACCCAGGATGGACTCCTCTCGAGAAAACTTCACGCAAGGTGAGTCCGCCGCGTCGTCCTCAGACCCGACGGACTTGATGATCGACTGGGGCAGGTGGTGCAGGTTGATCACGATCTTTTCGATGCCGGCGCGCCGCAGAAGATCCAGGGAATAGGAGATCAGGGGACGATTGAGAAAGGGGATGGCGGGCTTGGCCCGAAAAAGGGTGAGAGGCTGAAGTCTTTTCCCCAGTCCCGCCGCCAGAATCATGCCGCGTGTGGGAGGTGAGTCAATGGTCACTGGTCAGCTGGTCAGCCTCTTCATACAGCTCCACGTAAGTTTTTTGTATGAACGAATCCGGCTGCCACCCGAATTTCCTTGCCAGGTCCTGAATTTCTTTTTCAGGTCCCTCGATTTCCACAAAGGTTCCGACCGGGGTCTGGTCCAAACACACCAGAACCTGCTGACCGTTGACATCCAGGCGATGGGTTTCCCGGAACTTGGAATATTCAAAGCACAACTGCAGTCCCAGCGCTTCCAGTATCTCTCGCGCTGCTCCCGGCTCCCGAACCGGTGCCTCGAACTCTTCTCTCCTTTTCAGCACTGAGTGGCGCAGGACCTTCCCTTTGAAGGTCAGAAAGGCCTCATCTCCGTAGGTGCGCAAGCGCAAGGCACAGCCGCTTCGTGTAAGATGCTGATCGGGAAAATCGAAAAGAAGATTCGCCTCTTCCCGGCTCTCCGACAGGCGGTGGCCGTGGAGCTTTCGCAGGCAGGTGCGAATCCGATCCAGATCTTCACTGCTGATCCGGATTTTGAACTCAGTTTCCAGGCTCATTGACGACTCTTTCGAAAATCTGAGCCGCGCTCCTGTCGAGCAGCACAAAGGAGATCTCCGTAAAAACTCCCGCATGCTCCTTCAGGTATTGGAAAACCGTACGGACCATGATTTCGGCGCACTCATCAATAGGAAACCCACCGACACCGGTTCCGAGGGCGGGGAAGGCCACCATCCGGGCATCGGTCTCTCGGGCCTTCTCCAGGGCGCTCACAGTGGCCTTCCTGATCTTTTCAGCATCGGTGATCAGGTCCGGTCCCATCAAGGCTGCGTGAATCACATGACGCGCCTTAAGATTTCCAGCTTCGGTAATCAGTGCGTCCCCGACGGCTATAGGACCTTTGTCCACCGCCTCCTGTTGGATGAGAACACCACCCTTGCGCCGAATGGCCCCCGCCACTCCCGAGCCCATCCAGAGATGGCTGTTGGCGGCGTTCACGATGCAGTCGGCTTCCATTTCCGTGATGTCGCCGGTGTGGACGTTTACTTTGGTTCCTTCAATGATTCTCATGGGCAAGATGGGAGACGGGTCACTGGTCATCGGTCACCGGTTTTCCTACCAGTGACCCGTGACCCGTCTCCAGTGACTATTTTCAGTACAGTAGATACCGCTCCCTCACCTTCCTGAACTCTTCCAGCTCATTCTCCCACGAGCGCTCGAGTTCTTCCAGTGTCGCCTCGGCTTCAATGAGCCTGCGCACGCGATCCGTGCCGCAAAGTATATCGAAAGGGAGCTTTTCACATTCATACTCATAGGGCGGTTCCTTCCACTGGAAGCGATCCCCCGCCAATTCTCGATAGACGCCGACCAGGGCCAGACCTGTCAGAAAAGGCTTGAAGCGGTGTCGATCCAGCAGGTGAATCTGAACTCCCCCTACGCTTTCACCGGACCACTTGTGAAAGGTGGGGACAAAGAAGAGGGGACGAAAAAAGACCCCCGGTAGATCCATTTCCTTCAGGCGCTCAACCATCTGGTGGGGATCGACCCAGGGCGCACCGCTGAGCTCAAAAGGGCGGGTGGTGCCTCTGCCTTCGGAGAGATGGGTACCCTCCAGCAGGCACATGCCCGGGTAGACCAGCGCGGAATCGAGGGTAGGCAGGTTGGGGGAGGGAGGGATCCACTGCAGTCCTGTCTCGTCAAAGAAGGAATCGCGCTTCCAACCCTGCATCTTCACGACCTCGAGCCGACATCCCAGGTCAAACTCGGCATTGAAGTAGAGCGCCAGTTCGCCCACCGTCATGCCATGCCGAATGGCCAGGGGGTAGCAGCCCACGAAGGAGCGGAAGCGCGCGTCCAGGACCGTGCCCTCCACGGACACCCCGTTGAGGGGATTGGGCCGGTCCAGAACAATGAATGCCTTGTCCGCGGCTGTGCAGGCCTCCATTGCCAGAGTCATGGTGGAGAGAAACGTGTAGTAGCGGCTGCCCACATCCTGAAGATCAAAGACAATCGTGTCCACGCGGGAGAGCGCTTCGGGGCTGGGACGGCAGCTCTTTCCGTACAGACTGTAGACGGGAAGGCCTGTCCGGGTGTCCCGATGATCCTCCCACTCGATCATGTTGTCCTGGGTTTCTCCCCACACCCCATGTTGAGGTCCCATAAGAGCCGTCACCTGGACAGCGGGGTGGCGGAGGAAGAGGTCGACAATGTGCTCGAGCCGGGAATTGACGGAGCTTTGATTGGCGATGATTCCGATGCGCCGCTCCCTGGCCAGCTCAATACGCTCCTCGAGGAAGACTTCCAGACCGGGCTTTACCTTCGCCGCGAACCGCTTCCTCCCTTTTTCGGATCGGTAGCTAATCGGGTTCATAAAACTCGAGAGGTCTGGGCTGGGAAATCAGCCCGAGTTGAGCTGCCAGCTCAAAGAAGGTGTTGAGGCCCTGCAGGTTTGATTCGTCCAGGGAATAGTTCAGGTTACGAATGTAGTCTCGGATCTCCGCGGCGGGAACCCCCAGCTTCCGGGAATAGAGTTTGGCGATCGAATCCACTTCTCTGAGCCCCTGGTCGCGCGACAGAGAGAAAAGCTTGGCCTGCTCCCCCAGGTCCACACCGGGGCGCACCGCCCAGAAGGCGAAGACGAAAGGAAGGCCCGTAAAGCGGTTCCACTCTCGGGCTAGGTCATAGACCTGCAGGGAGTGATGGGACACCGTCAGGGCGGGATTGCCGATGAGAAGGGCGGCATCGTACTGCTCCAGCATCCTCTGGGGATCCGGCCGTTCAGAGCCGTAGTGGATCGAATCTCTGCCGTGGAAGTGTTGAAGAAGAATCTTGAGCAGCGCCACGGAGGTGCGGCTGGAGGTATCCAGGGCGATCCGTTCGACTTGCTGCAACGGCACTTTGCTCACAAAGAGCACGCTTTTCACTTCCCGCTTGGAGGCGATGGCGATGTCGGGGAGCACGCGCAGGCCCGGGATGTTCTGGTACTCGATGGTCGGGATCAAGCCGATGTCCACCTCCCCCCGGGACAGACGGCGGGCGCACTCCGAGGGCACGTCAAAGAGCAGCTCGAAGGCGTCCCGATAAGACCCATGCAGGAATCCCCACCCCAGCGGGACGGAGTTGAGGAATTCGATGAAGGAGACTTTTGCTTTCATTGCCTGGGCCGAATCTTTCCGGTCTCGGCTCTCAAAGAATTCTCGCACATTATCCGGTTCGAACGTTATAGGGAGCAGATGAAAGAGGAAGTGTTCCATTTACTGGCGCTCACGCTGGTGCCGGGACTGGGTAGGTCGCGGCTTCACCGGCTCATCCGCCGCTCGGGCTCGCCCCGGGATGCCTTTCAGCGCTCCCCGGCCGAGCTGGTGCGTCACTTCTCGCTTCCCCGGGAGAGCCAGGCCTTCATTGCCAGTGGCTGCGCCCTTCGAGCTGCCGAGGACGCCCTTAAGGAAACGCGAGCTGAAGGAATTCAGGTTCTCTCCTATTTCGATGACCGGTATCCGCAGTTGCTGAAAGAAATCTTTGAGCCGCCCCTGATCCTTTACTGTCTGGGGAACGTGGAGACGCTCTGCCATCCCTCCATCGCTCTGGTCGGGTCGCGCCGTTGCTCCGTTTACGGCAAAGAGGTGTCCCGGAAGCTGGCTCGTGATCTCGCCTCGTCGGGAGTGGGTATCGTCAGCGGTTTGGCCCGGGGCATCGATTCCCAGGCGCACCTTGGGGCGCTCGACGCCGAAGGCCTCACGGTCGCGGTACTGGGCAGCGGCGTAGACGTCGTCTATCCGCGCGAGAACCGCCGGCTTTACGAGCGCATCCGGGAACAGGGGTGCATCATCAGCGAGTTCCCCTGCGGCACCTTCCCCGCACCCCGGAACTTCCCCGTCCGGAACCGAATGATCAGTGGTCTCTGCTACGGTACGGTGATCGCGGAAACCGCGGAGTTTTCCGGCTCGCTCATTACGGCGAGGTTGTCTCTGGAGCAGAATCGCGAGGTGTTTGCCGTGCCTGGAAATGTGACCAGCCCCGGAAGTTATGGCTCCAACTACCTGATCAAGCAGGGAGCCCAGCCTGTACTGTGCGCTCAGGACGTTCTGGAGGAGCTGCCGCACTATGTCCTGGAGTTCCTGGCTCCGAAAAAGGTCGCCAGGGAGGAGGAGCCGGTCGAGTGCCGCAATCCTGAGCAGGAAAAACTTTTGAAACTTTTGGCTGCGGATGCATCCATTCATTTTGATCAGCTGCTCGAAATCTCCAGGCTGGGCCAGGCCGATCTGAACCGGGCGCTGCTGGAGCTGGAAATGGAGGGGCGAATCCGCCGCTTGCCTGGGCACTGCTTCAGTCGCATACTTTTATAAGCGGAGTCCGGTTGTATGATAGAAGGGTGAGCTTGGGTAGCCCCGGCGCTCCGCGACGGGAAAAACCGTCATATAGGGACGGTCCGGTCAGCTCCCCAGAGAGGAAGCTTTTAGATGCCGAAGTCGATGGTGATTGTGGAGTCCCCGGCGAAAGCCAGGACCATCGAGAAGTACCTGGGCGGGGACTACATCGTCCGGGCTTCTGCCGGGCACATTAAGGATTTGCCCAAGGGGGGGCTGGGCGTCGACGTGCGGCGCGATTTTCGCCCCACCTACAGCATCATCGAAGGCAAGCAAAAGATCGTTGCCGAACTGAAGAAGGCGGCGAAGAAGTCCAAAGCCATCTACCTGGCGGCCGATCCCGACCGGGAGGGAGAGGCCATCTGCCAGCATCTGGCTGAGGAGTTGAAGGGAACCGAGGAACGGCCGATTCACCGTGTTCTCTTCAACGAGATTACCAAGAATGCCGTTCTGGAGGCCTTCCGGAATCCCTCCCAGGTCAACCAAAACAAGGTCGAGGCCCAGCAGGCCAGGCGCATCCTGGACCGGCTGGTGGGCTACAAGGTGAGTCCCCTGCTTTGGCGCAAGGTGCGCCGCGGGCTCTCGGCGGGTCGCGTGCAGTCGGTGGCTCTGCGCATGATCGTCGACCGGGAGAAGGAGATTCGGGCCTTCCAGTCCGAGGAATATTGGAACTTTACCGCCCGGCTGGCGGCTGCAGATCCTCCTCCCTTCGAGGCCAAAGCGGTCAAGCAGGAGGGGAAGAAGTTTCGCATTTCCAGCCAGGAGGAAGCGGACGCCCTGCTGGCGGAGCTCGAAGGCGTGGATTTTGTGGTGGCCGACGTTCAGAAGAAGGAAAAGAAGCGCCGACCCGTGCCCGCTTTCATTACCAGCACGCTTCAGCAGGAGGCGTCCCGAAAGCTCAGATTCACGGTCAAGAAAACCATGACCCTGGCCCAGCGCCTCTATGAAGGACTGGAGGTGGGCCAGGAGGGACCGGAAGGCTTGATCACCTATATGCGGACCGACTCGACCCGGGTGGCGGACTCGGCCTTGCGGGAAGCCAGAGAGTTTGTGGGCGAGAGCTACGGTAAAGAGTACCTTCCTGCGCGGCCGGTGATCTATCGCGGCAAGAAAGCTGCCCAGGACGCCCACGAAGCCATCCGGCCCACCTTGGCTTGGCGCCGACCCGAAGAGGTCAAGGCGGCTCTGGACCGGGATACCTATCGGCTCTACGAGCTGATCTGGAAGCGATTCGTGGCTTCTCAGATGAACCCGGCGCGATTTGACCAGACCGAGATCGACATCCAGGCCGGGCGCACGACTTTCAAGGCGGTGGGTTCGATCATGAAGTTCGATGGCTTCCTGAGGCTTTATCAGGAAGGCCGCGATGAGGCGGAGCCCTCGCAGAAAGAGGCGCCAGCGGAGAAGAGCGAAGAAATCCTGCCGGCGGTGACGGTGGGAGAAAAGCTTCGCGTGGAGCAGATTTTGCCGGAGCAGAAATTCACCCAGCCTCCCCCTCGCTACTCGGAAGCCAGCCTGGTCAAGGCCCTGGAGGAGAAGGGAATTGGCCGGCCCTCCACCTACAGCCAGATCCTCTCCATCATCGTGGAGCGCGAATACGCCAGCAAGGAAGAAAGGCACTTTGTGCCCACTGAGACGGGAGAGGTGGTGACGGAGCTGCTGGTGGACAATTTCGAGGAAATCTTCGATTACGACTACACGGCCAAGTTGGAAGGAGAGCTGGATGAAATTGAAAGGGGCGAGGAAAACTGGATCCACACCCTGAAGGAGTTCTACGCGGAGTTTTCCAAAGAGCTAAAGCAGGCCACGGAAAACATGAAGAATCTCAAAAAGGAAGAGATTCCGACCGGAGTTCCCTGCGAGAAGTGTGGCGGTGAGATGGTGATCCGCTGGGGCCGTTTCGGAAAGTTCATGGCCTGCAGCAAGTATCCCGAGTGTAGGAACACCCAGGAAATCCCCAAGGAAGCTTCACCGGGTGAGTCGGGCGAAGACGCCGCCGCCGAGCCGGAGGAGAGCTGCGAGAAGTGCGGCAAGCCCATGGTGATGAAAAAGGGCCGTTTTGGAAGTTTCCTGGCCTGCTCCGGATACCCGGAATGCCGAAATACCCGGAAGATTGGGGAGGACGGCAAGGCGCAGGCACAGGAGCCTACGCCGCTCGAGGAAACCTGCCCTCGCTGCGGAAGCAACCTGGTCTTGAGGCAGGGCCGCTTCGGCCCCTTCGCTGCCTGCGGGAACTACCCCGAGTGCCGCTACATCAAACAGGAAACCACCGGTGTGGGTTGCCCGGAGTGTGGCAAAGGGGAAATCGTGCAGCGCAAATCCCGCCGCGGCAAGACCTTCTACGGCTGCGACACCTTTCCCGATTGCAAGTTTGTCCTCTGGTCCAAGCCGGTGGCCCGGCAGTGCCCCTCCTGCGCGGCTCCCTATCTTGTGGAGCGCCACACCAAAAAAGAAGGCCTCACCCATCGCTGCAACAACCGTGAGTGCGGCTACAAGGAAGTCGTCGAACCCGTCGCAGCCGAATAACCTGTTTCTTTGTGACCTTTGTGTCTTTGTGCCTTTGTGGTGAAAAAGGGAGACCCACCATGCCCGAAAATCATGATTTCTGGTGGACGAGTTTCCTGAATTCGGCGGGCCCTCGCAAAGCCCTACCGCGCTGGGGGCCAGCAGCGTGAGCCTTCACCACCACGTAGAGGACACCGACGCCGCCATGCAGCGCGCCGTGGCCGCGGGCCAAGGTGAAGATGGAAGCCACGGACACCTTTTGGGGTGATCGCTACGGCATCGTCACCGACCCCTTTTGGCCCAGGAGTACTTCTCTTCAATGTAGGAGCAGCCTCAGTGCCGCGAATGGAACTTCCTTGATCGTGAAACCATGGGGAAGACTCCGCAATCTGCCGTAAGACAGCATCTCCCTGAAATCAGAAAAAGCACACATTTGTGAAGAGATGGTAATACTGTTCTTCGTAGGGTTATAGTTGGAGTCTGGAAGTATATTTTTGGGACTACAATTTATGCAGATTAAGGTCGAAAACCCATCTACTTCCAACTGAGTTTGGGACAGCCTCCGTAACCCTAAGACGGAAGCTTACCGTATCTCAAGACTCCCGGTGACATTGTTGCTTGCAGGAAACCGTGTCTTGGCATGTTGGGCGGGCCCGTTCCGGGTCGAGCAGAAAGCCGAGCTTAACCACGTTCTCCAATATGTTGGCCTTGTATCGGGTGAAAACCAGGGGGCACACTTCACTCTACCTACCTGTTAGCGATCACGAGGATCTGAGCTTTTCTGAACACACGCCGGGTGGCGAACCTCGATCAACGGGTTTTTCCATGGGGTGCCCCTCCTTGGGCTTGTGATGGGCGCGTGGTTTGCGTTCGAGATACTGAGCGTAACCGTGGGGGAGCGGATACTGAAGCAACTCTTCGACAATGGGGAGGAAGTAGTAAAGGGAGCGAATGGGAGAAAGTCGAGGAAGCGCTGGGTCTCGGAAAAGACGGCGGCTGGTCGCCACCAGGAAGGCATCCTGGACGGTGGCCAGAGGGATAGCGCGGTCATAGAAGTGAGCGGCGAGTCGCCGATCCGGCGGGCGTGCTCGAGTGGGCGTATGGGGAAGTTCGAGATAATCCGCCAAGAGGGTCTGGATATGAGCGCGACGCTGGACGGGAGTGCTCATCTTGTTTTCTTGCGACGGGCGGCCGCTTCCTGCTCGCTTTCCCGCACGCGGTAGCTTTGCCCCTCCATCACAGTGACGTCAGCATGGTGGGTGAGACGGTCCAGAAGCGCAATCAAGCAGCCGGATTGGGGAAAGACGCTATTCCACTCCTTAAAGGCTTTGTTGGAGGTCAGCACGAGCGACCGGCACTCATAGCGCCGGTTGACGATTTCATGGAGCAGGTCGGCGGCCTCACTGTCGTAGGTGAGACAGCCGACTTCATCGAGGTAGAGCACCTGCGCGCGCGCGTATTTTTTCAGCTTGCGGCGCTGCAGTTCCGGCGCCTCCGATTGCAGGTCGTCGAGAATCTCCGAGGCGGTTCGAAAGAGCACAGAGTAGCCGGCCAGGACGGACTGGTAAGCCAGATTCTTGATGATCATGGTTTTTCCCAGGCCGTTGGTACCCAGTAAGATGAGGTTGCGGCCTTCCTGGATAAAGTCCAGGGTAAAGGCGCGCTCAATGACTTCCCGGTCGATCCGGGTCGGCCAGTTCCAGTCAAAGTCATCCATCGGCTTGAAGCGGCCGATCTTGGCCAGGCGCAGACGCCGCTTGAGACTGCGTTGGGCTCGCTCCTCATGCTCCCGACGAGCCAGTTCCTCCAAGATCTGACGGGGGGACCAGCGCCCCTTGGTGGCGCGGGCCAGAAAATCCTCCAGCTCACCGGCGAGCGTCACCAGACCGGTCTTGTGCAAAAGCTGCATCAGATCAGGATTCGTCGTCATCGGAAGCCAGTTCGTCATAGGTCTCCGGGTTATGGGATTGGACATAGAGGTCCTCCAGTTCGGGACGCTGGCGCAACTCAATGGGTAGAGGCGCCTTTCGCCCCTGAGCGCGCTGGCGCCGGCCCAGCAGAAAGGCCACCGAGGCGGCGCGCGGGGTGCCCCGTTGCAGGGCTTCACGCACCGCCGCCTGCAGCTCTTCGGCCCCATAGAGATCCAAGAGTTCCACCAGCTTGGCCGTCTGGCGGCCGGTGGGCTCTCCGCGCTGAAAGGCCTCGTCCAGCAAGGTTTCCGTTTCCGGAACGGCGGCCAGCAGTCGGCCACTGGGGGTGGCCCCCAGCGCCTGGCGTTTTTCCGCCAGCAGCGCTTCCTGGTGAGCCGGATCGGTGCGGACGTCGTGGCGGTCATAGGAGCGGAGATGGCGGGCGATCTCGGTGCTTCCGTCCAAAATGCGCACCGTCTGCTCGGAGGCCACCAGTGTCAGGGGCCGGCCCACGGCCGAAGGCGGGATCGAATAGTCGTTTAAATCAAAACGGATGTAGATGGTTTTGCGGGAGCGGACCGGCAGAACCAGATCGGTTTCCAGGCGATGAGCCGGCAAGGGAAGAAGGAAGGCTTTTTCTTCCTCCCACACTTCCTCGACGGTGCGCCCATCGCCGCCGGGCCAGGGCCGACGATGCGCTACCTGGTCGCGCCAGAGGAGCGCTTGACGGTTGAAGTCTGAGAGCGTGCTAAAGGGACGGGCGGCGAAGAAGGAATGGCGCACATAGGAGATGGCTCTTTCGACGCGCCCTTTCTCGGAAGCCCGGTAGGGGTGGCAGGGGCGTGGCGCAAAGTGATAATGGGCGGCCAGCTCCAACCGGCGCGGATGAAAGTGAACAGCCTCGCCCCGACGTTCCAACACGACGCTTTTGGTGTTGTCGTACAGGATGGTGCGTGGACAACCGATGTCTTCGAAGGCGTGGATGTGAGCGCGCAGGAAGTTTTCCATTTGCTGGTCAAAACAAAACTCCAGAAACAGCGCCCGCGAATAGGAGGGGGTGAACACAAAGCAGGACAGGATGCGCTCGGCACGGCCCACCCGGACTTTACCGAAGTGCGCCCAGTCGGCTTGACCCGCCTCCCCCGGGAAGGTCCGCAGACGCAGGAAGGCCTCCCGAGGGGTGGGGCGCAGCGTGGCCACCACGCGCCGCAACTGCACGACCGAGCCCGTGTAGCCCCGGGCGCGCAGCATCTCGAACAGACGCGTGACACGAAGCCGAGGGTAGCGCTCCAGGGTCTCTCGGATAAAGGGAAGGTAGGGATCGGTCAGACGGGGCCGTTCCATCTTCTGGCGATTGAAGCGATCGGTCTGGAGAGCCTGGCGCACGGTCTCCCAGTGAAGCCCCAAGTGATCAGCAATGGTCCCGATCTTCCAATGTTCGGCATGGAAAAGATGGCGGATTCGGGCGAGCAGTTCTCGATCGATCATGCTTCACCCTCCTTCCCGAAACAGATGGATCCAGTGGCCGGACCGACCACACACGACACAGCGAACCCGAAAACGGCGGGGACGCTCCCCATGGGATGGGACATGGCGCTCCTTTCGAGGCTCCCCCTCCTTTCCCGGCAGGGAGAACTGGAGGGAGGCTACGGCAGCCATGCTGACGAAGATGCGATCCTCGCGTCTACCTTGATCCGTCACGCGCTCCGGCCGCCGCCGATACGCGCGCTGACGGTCTCGATGATCCAGTCGCCCCCCGGGGGACTGTTGATGCCGCCGATTGGCTTCCCGGCACTGCTGGCGGCGCGCTTGTTGCCGACAGCGCACACTGCAATAGCGATGGCCTCGGCCGCAACGGCGACAGATCCAAAACAGTGCACCGCAGCCTGCAGCGCGGCACGAGCGGAGGCGGAAAACAACCAGCGGATCGGCCATAGTCCAGTCCCGGCGGAACTGGACAACAGCCCAGGATCATGACAGGCTACAGTGAAGTCTGCGGTGGTTCTCCACTTGTAACGGGGTTGCCACAACCGGACCTCGATTCTCGGTCAAAGGGTCGAGGTCCTTTCCACCTTTGGCCCCCAGACACTACACCAACTGTTCAGGAAAAAATGGCCCCGCGCTTTTCAAGCGCGGATGATGAAATACGCACCTGCGGTGCGGATGATGTTGAGTTAACTACCGGCGGGTGTCCAAAAAACTACGGTTCTCAGTGAGCATTAACACCAAACAACCGCGCTTGGCGGAGAATCTCGCGGAACTTGGGTCGGGCCCCTGTCAGGAGCAGTCCCACGCGGAAAAGACGGGCGCCGAGGCGGAGCGCCAGCCAGGTGGAAGCGGCCAGGACCAGCAGTGATCCCACTACCTCCCACCACGCGATCCCGGAAGGATCGAGAGAGAGGCGCATCAGTACGGTCAGCGGAGCGGTAAAGGGGATCCAGGTCATGATGATGGCTGGAAGGGAGTGAGGGTCCTGAAACCAAATGCCCATGAGCATCAAGGGTACCGCTGCAAGCAGCGGCCATACCGAACTGAATTGCTGGCTTTCCCGCTGCGTGCTGCCCAGGGAGCCCACTCCCAGCATTAAACTGCCAAGGAACAGGTAAGCCGCGATGAAAAAGAAGGGACCGGCAAGCAAGGCTTTCCAGGGAACCTTCACGCCAAACGCCGTCAATGCAGCGGCGAAGGCGAGACCGCCGAACATCACCATGCTGAACCAGACGGCTACCTGCAATAAACCAGCACTGCCAAGACCCAAAAGTTTTCCCGCCAAAATCTCGTCGGGATTGGCTGAAGAGAGCAAGACCTCAACAACCTTGTTTTCTTTTTCCGTGGCCGTTCCCTGAACCAGGTAACCGGAGCTCATCATCAGTGAGATAAACAACAGGACTGTGAATACCATGGGAACCACCAGACGGGCGACAAAGGCACCTTTGCTGTGCTTGGTGAGCTTACCCTGATCGCTCACGGTCCAACTCTTGAGCTCAGCAATGGGCTCTCGAATGCGCCCGGCCAGGTCTGCGGCGACTTTTCCTTCCAGGAGTCGCTCCAGCAGAAGACTCTTCAGCGGCTGTCGTGCCCTTGAAGTATCGAGTCCGGGGGACGTGGGCAGGTACTCCAGTAGGATTCCACTCTGAAGATAATCCTCCGGAAGCAAAAAATAGCCCTTGATCTGACCGTCGATGAGAGCAGAGCGGGCCGCTTGCTCGTCGTCAAATGGACGGAAGATCGCCTTGCCCATCCAGGCCATTCCCTGGCTCAGGAGGTCGGCTTGGCCAAGGGCCTCGACCGCCTCGCGGATATCCTCAGGAATGTCGACGGTCGAGGGTGTGCTCTCGCCAGTGAGATTCAGAATGTCGGCGCGATCGAGCACGCCGTAGACTTTTATTTCGGATTCCTTCTTATGCATCAGAAAGCCCATGCCGGAGATCATGCCTGCGTAAAGAAGCAGAAAGACAGGCATCCCGAAGGTCGCAATCAGGTATCCCTTCCTCTTGACCGTGGAAAGAAACTCGAAGGATGCGACCGTCCACACCTTACTCCACGCAATCATGCCGTGCCTTTCTCGACCACACGTACAAAAATGTCCTCCATCGGGGCCAGCACCTTTTCGAAACGCTCTACCCCTGTGCCGGCCCCCACCAGAGAGGCCAGGATTTCCTCGGGCCGCGTCCCGTCCGCCAAACGGAGTCGCCAGGTGGTCTCATCCTCCTGGACCGAATCGGCGATACCTTCCAGAGAGGGCAGAGGGCCGCCCAGCTGGACCCGAACCTCCGGCAGCGAGTAACGCTGACGCACCTGCTCGACCTCTCCGTAAACCATCAGCCGACCCTGATGGATCATGCCCAGGCGGTCGCAGAGCGTCTCCACCAGATTCATCTGGTGAGTGGACAGGATCGTCGTCTGGCCGCTTTTTCTCCGCTCTCCGATTAAATCCTCGACGAGTCGAAGGTTGACTGGGTCGAGGCCGGAAAAGGGCTCGTCCAGAACGCACAGCTCCGGATTGGGCAGGAGCGCGGACGCGATCTGAACCTTTTGGCTCATGCCCCTGCTCAGGCGCTCCACCCGCCAATCGGCCACTTCGGGCAGACCCACTCTCTCGAGCCATTGAAGGGAGCGGTTCTTTGCTTCGGCACGGGTGAGTCCCTTCAGCGCACCAAAGTAGGTCAGGACGTCAAGCACCTTTTGCTTTCGGTAAAGACCCCGTTCTTCAGGCAGATAACTGATCCGGTTGAGATGGTCGCGGTGAAAAGGCTGGCCGAAAATGGTGACGGAACCGGAGTCCGGGCGAATGATGTCCAGCAGTATCCGAATGAGCGTCGTTTTGCCCGCACCATTGGGACCCAGTAATCCAAACACCTCTCCCTGGTGAATCTCGAAGGAAACCCCTCGAAGGGCCACGGTCTCCCCATAACTCTTGTGAATGTCCTGAAAGGATAGAAGGGCCAATGGATGTCCTGACTGCTTGCCGCTGTCGCAGTCTATGGGCTGGTCGAGGGGAAGGTCAAGGGAGTTTTGGGAGTCTTTGGAGACACGGTGATCCTGGGATGCGGTCCCGTGACTTCGCGACGGGAAGAACCCACAGAGGGGTCCTGAGTACTCCCTTTCATAAATACGGTAACGTATGCGGATGGGGCTTACGAGGAGAGGTCGCGAAGAGAGGAGGAGGCGATGCAGAGGCATCGTCGACGACGAACGACAAAGAGATCGCCCGCAACCCCCATCCGCCCAAAGGGTTGGGGCAGGACGGGCCCATCTCTTTGTTGCTCCTCCTCGCCGATGTCTGGACATCGACTCGTCGTCGCGCCTCGATCTGGTCTCCGTCGCGCTCCCAACATACGTCATCGTATTTATGGAAGGGAGTACTCAGTAGGGGCGCACGGCCGTGCGCCCGGATCTTCACCAAATTGGGAGTTTGGTTCCATCGAAGTCAAGTCTTTCTCACGTCCGGGAGCTAGTGAAGAATTGGTGCCAGCGTTTCCGTCAGGGGCGCACGGCCGTGCGCCCCTACAAAATGGGGCCTCCCCGTTGGATCGCTCTCCGAGAATAGGTTAATGTGGCTTCTCTCTGAAAACCGCTCAATAACAGGAGGTGTCAGTGACTCCGAAAACTCGATGCGACGAAGACTTGCTTGCTTTGATGGGATCGGGCGAATCCATCGAGGACGTCAGGCGAAAGGCCGGATTCAGCAGTGAGCAGTTCCACCTGTGGTGGCGACAGCAGCTCGAGTCGCGGCTGCCCAGGCTCGCCGGCATCGCCAGCGCTGAGGTGGAGGGCCGTACCGAGATCCTTCGGGACCGTTGGGGAATTCCCCATCTCTTCGCCGCGTCTGACCATGACCTTTTCTTTGCCTATGGCTACGCCACGGCGCAGGATCGGCTCTGGCAGCTGGACTACTTCCGGCGGCAGGCCCACGGCCGGCTGGCAGAGATCATGGGCGCAGACGCCCGCCCGAGAGCAACGGGCAATACGGTCACTGCCCTCGAGCGCGACACGATCGCTCGTACCGTAGGATTCCACCGCATCGCCGCTTCTACTGTGGAACACCTGCCCAGACAGACCCTTTTCCGCCTTCAGTCTTTCGCCGACGGCATCAACGCCGCTATGGAGGCCGGCGTGGGTCGCCTGCCCATCGAGTTTGCGTTGCTTGCCTACGAGCCCGATCCTTGGACGCCGCTGGACTCCATCGCCGTCTGGGTCGAGTTTCAGTACTACCTGACGGTACGCCTTCCCGTGATCGCTTTGCCCGAAATCGCCCGCCGAACGCTGGGCGATGGCCCTCTGTATGATGCCTTTCTGACCGCCGAGGCGACGGACGAGAGCATTCTGCCCCCTGGTTCCTACCCAGCCTCGCGCTCCAGCGTCGAGGATCCGGGCCAGGTTGTGGGTGACCCCGAGGAGGCCTTGGGCAGCAACAACTGGGTCGTTGCGGGCAGCCGATCTGCCTCCGGCAATCCCATGATCGCCAGCGACCCCCACATCGCATTCAACGCTGTCTCGTGCTGGTATGAGGCACATCTATCGGGTGCGGGCTTCAACGTGGCAGGCGCAGGATACATTGGCGTCCCGGGCGTCCTTTTGGGGCGCAACGAGCGGGTGGCGTGGGGCCTCACCAACAACATGTGCTCCCAGCGCGACCTCTACCAGGAGAAGACCGACCCCGACCACCCTGGCCAGTTCCTGTACGACGGCCAATGGGAGCCCGCGCGCGAGGCCGTCGAGCGCATCCAGGTCAAGAACGGCGACCCGGTCGACCTGACCATCCGCTTCTCCCGCAACGGCCCCATCGTCGACAATCTCCTCCCCGCGTCTGCCCGGGACACCGGACCGGTTTCGCTCCGCTGGCTCGGCGCGACCTTTTGCGATGAGATCACGAGCCTGCTGGACGCCAACTGCGCGAATAACTGTGACGAGTTTCGCAAGGCCCTGAGTCCCTGGCGCGTTCCCACGGTCAGCCTGGTGTTTGCGGACATCGACGGCCACATCGGCTACCAGTGCGTCGGCCGCATCCCCGTTCGGGAGGGCTGGCGAAGGGGTTACCGGAGCGGTTGGGATCCTGGAGACCAGTGGCAGGGTCTTATCCCCTACGATGGCATGCCGGTCCTGTCGGATCCGCCCCAAGGCTGGATTTGCACGGCCAACAACCGCACCGCCCCCGACGACTACCCCTACCCGCTCTCCGGCACCTGGGCCACAGGATACCGGGCGCGGCGCATCCGCCACCTGATCGAAGCGGAGCCGAAGCTCTCCCGGGAAGACTTCGCCCGCATGCAGATGGACACTTACTCCCTCAGGGCAGAGGAGAGCGTCCCCGCCCTTCTAGAGCTGCTGGGAGATGTGGATGATGCGGAGGTGCAGGCTGCTCTCGACCTCCTTCGCTCCTGGAACTGTCGGATGGACCCGGAGCAGGTGGGTGCTGCGATCTTCGAAGTCTTCTTTGCAAGGTGGACGCATGTCATCGCCAGCCAGCGCTTCGAGGACGACCTGGTTTCCCTCATGGCCGGGGCGATAGCCGGTCTCGGCGTGGAGTTGCTGTCGCAGGATCGAAGCGGATGGTTCGCCGCCGCCGATCGGCGAGCGGTCGCACTTTCTGCCCTGAAGGAGTCCCTCCAGGAGCTGGGGGATCGGCTCGGATCTGACATGGCCGGCTGGACATGGGGCCGCATCCACACTGTAGCTCTGGCCCACGGTCTCTCCGGCTTCGGCGACCTGGGAAGGCTCCTGGACCAGGGAGGCCAACCGGTTGGCGGTCGGGCATTACCGTTTGCAACACGGGCTACGACCCGACCTACATGGCGGCGATGGGCCCCAACTACCGGCTGGTCGCGGAGGTGGACGACGGCCCGGCGGTGTTGTGGTCTGTTGATGTCAGCGGTCAGTCCGGAAACCCTGGCAGCACGAATTACGGCGACCAGCTTCCCGAGTGGCTTGCCTCGCGCCGACACCCCCTTCCGCTGGACCGAGCCCAGGCCGAGTCGGACTCTTCCAGCAGGCTCGTCCTTGAGCCTTCTGGCCAGGGAAATAAGGAAATAAGGGGACAGTCTACTCTTTCACCTAATTCGGAAAGAGGGAGGTGAAAGAGTAGACTGTCCCCTTATTTCTGGTTGGATAGCTCACCCAAAATAGTGTAGTCTGTCGACAAATTTCTAGGAGGGAACGTGAATCGAGTACTTAGAGTGGGTATCCCCAGAGACCATAAGAAAACAGCTCTTGTCGATCTGTTGCATGCCTATGGCTTTGACGCTTTAGCGGAATCTGATAGGACCAGCATCAGTTCCGTGGGGGCCAATGATTCTGAGTTCACGGAAACTGAGGGGTACGGTGCCCTCATCACGCACGGTCAAAAGGTGACGGAGGCGTTGGTCGGCAGTTCGGATGATCTCGTCCTGGTGGCCCGATACGGTGTCGGTTACGATAAGGTGGATACCGATGCCTGCACCAGAAACGGAGTTGCCGTCAGTCTCGCTCCCGATGGTGTCAGAAGAGCGATGGCTTCTACATATGTAGCGTTTATTCTGGCTCTTTCCCATCAGCTCATGGGCAAGGATCGCGTGGTTCGATCTGGAGGATGGAGGGAACAGGTAGATTTTTTCGGAGTTGGATTGGTGGACAAGGTGCTGGGCCTTGTGGGCATGGGGAATATCGGCCGGGAATTGATCAGGTTGATCGCTCCATTCGATATGAGGAAGAGGGTCTGTGATCCTTACCTGAGTCAGAAAGACGCCGACGAGGCTGGTGTGGAACTGGTTGATCTGGAAACACTTATGAGCAGCGCAGATTATCTGTGTATCTGCTGTATGCTGAATGAGAAAACACGAGGCCTCATCAGTGCCGATAAGCTGGCCTTGATGAAAAAGACCAGCTTCCTGGTGAATGCCGCCCGTGGACCGATTGTTGACCAGGCGGCATTAACAGAAGCTCTCAAGACGCACAGGATACAGGGAGCGGCCCTGGATGTATTCGAACAAGAACCAGCAGATCCGAATGATCCCATCCTGGCACTCGACAACGTGATTGTGACGCCCCACGCGATGGGTACCACCGAGGAGACCAAGCGCGCAGTGGGATCGAGCGTATCGCGGAGTGTGCTCGGCATTGCCCAAGGGGTCGCTCCGAAGTATCTTGCGAATCCGGCAGTTCTTGATAGTCCCTTATTCCAGAAGAAGCTTGCGCGGTACCGAGAGGGTTCTTAGTTGAGTCTCACCGAATAGACTTAAATGTAGCGATGGTGAGGTGGTCGATGGCGAGGAAGGCGACCATACAGTAGATCGCTGCCAGGATGGCTGTCACCGGAGCCGTCCAGGGCCGGCCGTAGAGAAAACGCTCGCGAAAGAGCAGGAAGACCTGGTAGAGCAGGTAGCACTCCAGGGCGAAGGGAGGGAAGCCCAGATAGCCCAGCGCCGGCATCTCAAAGATTTGCCAGAAGCGAAAGTGGGGCAGGGTGTAGATCCACTTGGCCCCGGCCCAGTGGTTCCAGAACTCCCACAAAAATCCGCACACCAGTCCTGCCACAAGCAGGCGGACCAGAAGCGCATAATCTCCCCGCTCGGCTTTCCTCAGAAGGGATGCCTCGCCCTCGCCCCACCGGTAGAGGAGAGGATCCAGAAGAAAAATCAAGCCCAGCCATAGCGTAGGGAAAAACAGGTCGGGATAAATCAGAGGTGCAGCCATCATCAAGGTGCCCGGGATCATGAAGCGCACCAACAACCGAGTCTTGGCACGCAAGCGAGGCCCGGTCACTTGCCGGAATACACCCAGATTTCTTAGAAAGGTCTCCGTCTCAAGGATGCCCGGCAGCACCGTTCCATAGGCCACGAAGTAGCCGGGCCAGCGCCAGTAGATTTCGACGGGAACCCCGAGATATGCCCAATTGCCGATGCGCAGGTTGTAGAGCTCGAAGAGCAGCCACACCGGTGTCGAGTAGAGGAAGACCCACAGAGCCTTCCGCGGATTATCCAGGAGGAGTGAGTTGCGGCCTCGAAGGTGATTCACACCGGCCAGAAAGAAGAGATAGGTCCACCAGGCCAGGCTGTAAAAATCCGTGTAGAACGGCTCCACCCGGTGAAGCGTCAGGATAAAACAGGCCAGGTGGATGACGAGAGCCAGGAAGATCGAGATCCAGCCTCTCATTGCAGGGCGCGTCGGGCAATCTCGGGCAGGCTGGCCAGCACTACTTCGCCCACGATCTCGAGATTTCGCGGTGAGAGTTTATCCGGAGTATCCTCGGCCCGGTGCCAAAAGGCGTAGTCGAGATCGATGATATCGATCACCGGAATCCCTTCCTCGGCAAACGGGGTGTGGTCGTCTATCGCATTGACTCTCCCCCGGGGCCGGAAAACAGCGTCGTAACCCAGATCCGCCGCCCGTCTCCAGATGATCTCCTTGAGCCAGCCCGTCGAATTGGCATCCTTGCGAATCGCGACACACTCTGCCCCCACCATGTCGAGAAGGATCAGGGCGGAAATCCTTTCGAATTCCTGACGGCTGCGAAGCATTTCGACGAACTGTCGGCTTCCATACAGGCTATCGGCGCTGGTCCACTCACCGAAAGCCTCCTCGCCGTCGAAGAATACAAACCAGAGCGTCAAGTCGGTCGGATTGTTTGCCGAGAGGATGCGGGCCAGCTCCAGCAACAAGCCGCTGCTGGAACCCGAGTCGTTGGCTCCGACAAAGGAACGATCCTGGAAATACTTGCTGTCGTAGTGACTGGCGAGAATGAGGACCTGATCGCGCCTGGCGGCCGTCACGCCCCAAAGATTGGTCATTTCCCGTCTTCCCAGTGGAGTAAACGGCTCAAAGGTTTGGGAGTGAACCTGCAGACCGTACGATTCCAGCTGGGCCCGGAGATAAGCACCCACCCGCCTTTGCGCTTCACTTCCCGGAGGGTGGGGGCCGTGGCGAACGATTTCCTCAACGTGCCGCATCACGCTTTCTCCGCTCACCTCTCCCGGGATCTCGGCAACCTCCGCGGAACTCCCCGAACAGGCCATTACCCACAGCCAGACGAAATTGCAAACTCCCCACCGCTGTGCTAAATTCTTCACCCTCCAAATACTACCCGAAGGAAGGATTCCTATGAAGGTATTCGACAGTGAACAGATCCGAAACATCGCTCTTGCAGGTCACGGGGACTCAGGGAAGACTTCGCTGACCAGCGCGCTGCTCTATTCGGCGGGTGCGGTGAATCGTCTCGGAAGCGTGGACGAAGGGAACACCACCACCGATTACGACGAGGACGAAATTGCGCGCAAGATCACCATCAGTACAGCGCTGGCCCACTGCGAGTGGAAAGAGACCAAGATCAACATCCTGGATACTCCGGGATATCGGGCCTTTCTTCTGGATGCCAAGGCTTCCATGGTGGCCGTTGAGGCACTGGTGGTGCTGGTGGACGCTGTGGCAGGGATAGAGGTTCAGACGGAGAAGGTCTGGTCCTTTGGGGAAGAGCTGAAACTCCCTCGGGCCATCGTGATCAACAAGCTGGATCGAGACCGGGCCAGCTTCAAGCGGAGCCTGGACTCCATCCAGGAGATTTTCGGTCGGTCGGCGGTTCCCGTCCAGCTTCCCATTGGAGAGGAGAAAGAGTTTCAAGGGATCATCGATCTCATCAAGAACCGGTGCTATCTGTACAAGAAGGACGGCAGCGGCCAGTTTCAGGAGGAAGAGATTCCGGAGGATCTGCGCGCTGAAGCGGAAGCGCGCCGCGGGGAGCTGGTGGAAATGATCGCGGAGAGCGACGAAGCCCTGATGGAGAAGTTTTTCGAGAAGGACACGCTTTCCGATGAGGAACTTCTCACCGGGCTCGGCAAGTCGCTGCGGACAGACGCCATCTTTCCCGTCTTCTGTTCTTCGGCAACGTTGAATATCGGGGCCAGGCAACTGCTCGACGCCATCGTGGAATTTTTCCCGAACCCCCTTCATCGAGGCCCGGTTCCAGCGGTTAGCCTGATCAGTGGGGAAGAGACAGAAGTCGAGATCCAAAAGGACGGACCCACCGCCGCCTACGTCTTCAAGACGTTTGCCGATCCCTTCGCCGGGCGAATCAGCATGCTCAAGGTATTGTGCGGAACCCTGAAGTCGGATTCCACGCTGAGGAATCTCTCTCGAAAGACGGACGAGCGCCTGGGAACCGCGCAGACGCTGCAGGGGAAAAACCACGAGGCGATTTCCGAAGCGCGCGCCGGTGATCTGTGCGCCGTCCTGAAGCTCAAGGAAACCATCACGGGAGATACCCTGGCCGATCGCTCTTTCAAGTCGGCTTTCAAGAAAATGGAGTTCCCTGAACCCGCCATCAGCTACGCCGTGGAACCGAGGTCGCGCGGGGATGAAGACAAGATCGGCACGGCCATCGCTCGACTCATCGAGGAGGACCCAGCCATTGGGTTCGGGCGGGATGCGCAGACCCGGGAGTTTCTGCTCTCCGGAACGGGTCAGCTTCACATCGAGGTGATGGTCGCCAAGCTGAAACAGAAATACGGCGTCGAGGTGAACCTGAAGCCTCCCAAGGTTCCTTATCAGGAGACGATCACGGGGAGGGCGGATGTACAGGGCCGGCACAAGAAACAGACGGGAGGCCACGGACAATTCGGGGACTGCAGGATCAAGGTGGAGCCGCTTGGGCGCAGTGAGGGTTTTGAATTCGTGAATGACATCTTCGGGGGAGCCATTCCCCGAAATTTCATTCCCGCTGTGGAGAAGGGAATCGTTGAGGCGGCTGGAAAGGGCTTCCTGGCCGGTTACCCGATGGTGGACTTCAAGGTAACGCTCTACGACGGGGCCTATCACGATGTGGATTCCTCGGAGATTGCCTTCAAGATCGCCGGGGCGCAGGCCTTCAAGAAGGCCATGGAAGCGGCCCGGTCCGTGCTGCTGGAGCCGATCATGAACGTTGAGGTGTATGTTCCCGAGGAGAATGCGGGTGACGTGATGGGAGACCTGAACGGTCGGCGCGGTCGCATCCAGGGAATGGATGTGCGCGGACACACGCAGGTGATTCGTGCCCAGGTCCCCCAGGCGGAAATGCTCACCTACGCTCCGGTACTCACCTCCATGACGGGCGGCCGGGGCAACCACCATATGGAGTATTCTCACTACGAGATCGTTCCAGCGCACCTGAGAGAGCGGATTATCGCCGAAGCGCGCAAGGAAAAGGAAGAAAAAAGCGCCTGACCGGAACCGGTGAAGGCGAAACAGATGTTTCCGAAGCTGGTCGAGCTTGGTCCGATTACCCTGCACAGCTACGGGCTGCTGTTGGCTCTGGCCTTTCTTGCCGCGCTCAACGTGGCAGCTCGCCTGGTCCGCAAAGACTACATCCCCAGCAGTCGCGTCTGGGACATCGGGTTTGTCATTGTTCTCTCCGCCATCGTCGGTTCCAAGCTGCTGCTGCTGGTGACCGAACCGGGCGGCTACCTGGCGAGACCTTCCCGACTGCTTTCACTGCAATTCTGGCAGGCGGCGGGCGTTTTCTACGGCGGGCTGGCAGGAGCCGTGGCGGGCAGCGCCCTCTATGCCTGGAGACACGCCGACTTTCCCTTCTGGAGATTCACGGACTCCGCTGCTCCGGCCATTGCATTGGGCCAGTCGATCGGACGCCTGGGCTGTTTTTCGGCAGGCTGCTGCTGGGGCCAGCCGGCTGACCTCCCCTGGGCAATTGCCTTCACCAGCGAGTATGCGCACCGCAATGTAGGAGTGCCCCTGCATGTCCCTCTCCATCCCGTCCAGCTCTATGAGTCGGCAGCTGCTCTCTTGCTCTGCCTGGGGCTGATCTTTGTGCACCGGAGAAGGCAGTTTGTGGGCCAGGTCTTCTGCCTCTACCTGCTCGGCTACGCCATCCTTCGCTTCATAATGGAGTTTTATCGGGGCGATCTGGACCGGGGGGTCGTTTTGGGGGGACTTCTTTCCACCTCTCAGTTCATCAGTCTTCTACTGGTGCCCGTTGCTCTCGTCGGCTACTTTTATGCGCGAAGGCGGGTGACGGGCTGACCGGCCGACCATTGACCATTGACCATTGACCAGTACCAGTGACCCATGACCAACGTCAACTCAAAGTGGAGGCTGAATGTGCAGAGCTGCGACTGGACGTTTTTCTGGCGCAAAAGCTGGATGAGGTGAGTCGCAGCCGCCTTCGGCGCTGGATTCAGTTGGGTCAGGTCAGCGTCAACGGGCATCCGCAAAAGCCGAAGTACCTGGTGAGAGCAGGTGACGAAATTTCCCTCCTGATCCCGGCGCCAGAACCCTCGGTGATGGTTTCGGAAGCCATCCCTCTTGACATTGTCTATGAGGACGATGCGCTCATTGTGGTCGACAAGGCGTCGGGGATGGTGGTTCACCCGGGGGCAGGCAACCCAACAGGAACTCTGGCCAATGCGCTCCTTCACCACTTTCAGCGGATCAGCCGCCGCGACACCATCCGTCCAGGAATCGTTCACAGGCTCGACAAAGCAACCTCGGGACTGCTGGTGGTTGCCAAGAGTGAGCGGGTGCACGAATTACTGGCAGAGCAGTTCAAGCGGAGGAAGGTGGAAAAAGAGTATCTGGCGCTGCTGCACGGACGATTGGAGAAAAGGGAGGGTGTCATTGACCTCGCCGTGGGGCGCGATCCCTGGGCCCGCACCCGGATCTCGACCCGAAGCCGACGGGCGCGTCCCGCCCTGACTCAATACAGAGTGATCCGATCCCTATGCGGAGGGGGAACGACTTTTTCTTATGTCCGGGTCACACTTCACACTGGGCGTACCCATCAGGTTCGAGTGCACTTTCAATCTTTGGGCCATCCCGTCGTGGGTGATGGGACCTATGGAGAGAGGGCCGATCAGAAGATCAAAGAGGATCACCTCCTTCAGGCCGTGAGAGGATTAGGGAGGCACTTTCTTCACGCCACTTTGCTCTCTTTTGAGCATCCCGGCTCCGGTCAGCGGGTCCGCTTCGAGTCTCCCCTTCCTGAGGATCTTGAAGAGCTGCTCTCGATTCTGGAATAATATTCTTGTCGTGAAACACCGGTCATTCAACCTGTTTCTGGGTGCTGCCCTATGCTGCTGCGTGGCCACGGCAGGGGCTCTGGCCCAGAAGGCTGGCGATGGTGACGAGTCTCGTCTCCCCCGTCAGAAGGAGCCCATCCGGGTCGAGGTTGACGCAGTCAATGTTCTGGTCACGGTTCACGATAAGACGACCCGCAAATTTATCACCGACTTGAGAGTCGACGACTTTCGCATCGTCGAAGAAGGGGTGTACCAGCTAATCACGAATTTCAGTCAGCAAACCAATCTTCCCTTGACGATAGGACTGTGCATCGATACGAGCGCCAGCGTGAAGATCAAGCTTGGCTTCGAGAAGGAAGCGGCCATTGATTTCTTGTTTACCGTGATGGAGCCCAGGGATCGAGTGCTCCTGCTCGAGTTTGATACAGGGGTCACCTTGCTCCACGATTTTACGTCCAACCCCAATGACCTTGTTGGAGAGATCAATAGCTTGAGGGCGGGAGGAGGGACCTCTCTTTACGATGCCATTTATCTGATTTCGGAGCAGAAGATGCTTGCGGAGAAGGGACGTAAGACCCTGGTAATCTTGTCGGACGGCGCCGACCTGACCAGCCAACACACCTTCCAGGAAGCTCTTCGGCTCGGACACAAGGCGGAAGTGAGTATCTATGCCATCAGCACGTCACGTTTTGGGGCGGACATCGACCATGAAGGGGACAACGTGCTCAAGCAACTGGCTGAGAGCACGGGAGGAAGGGCTTTTTTCCCCTTTACAACGAAACAGCTGGATTCAGCTTTTAGGCAGATCAACGAAGAGCTGCGCAGCCAGTACAATCTGGCCTACGTTCCCACCAACAAGAAGAAAGATGGCCGCTTTCGTCGGCTCGAAGTGCGAGTTCGTCGGGACGATGTGATCATTCGCCACCGCAAGGGCTACTTTGCCCCCCGCGGGGAGCCCGCCGCGGGGGATGAAGGATAGAGGCCAAGATTCGAAATTCGAAACTCGAAATTCGAAACCGCTACCGGCCTAGAGCATGGTAGACGTCCGTCTGTCGGAATTCGTCGAATACCTGAAGTGATGCGGGTAGGCGTATTCGTCTCTTCCGATGGGGGTGACGTCGACGGGGACGCTGGTCATTGGCGTCGTCGGATTCGAGGACGCTTCCGTGGTCTGATTCAGAGTCTGCGCTGACGTCGGGGCTGACCTGGTCGGATTCAAAGTGAATCAGTCCCAGGATCTCATGACCCACCGGGAAGGGGAGCTCGTAAGTGGCTCCAGTGTGAGACGGCAGGTCTACCGGCCCGCTTTCGTTGATCAACTCACCGCTCAGGGCGCTGAAAAACGAAAAGTGGACTACACCGCCCGTGGTGCTGGAGTTGAAGACAGCTAATTGAGCCGTATGGTCTGCCTTCACGTAGACCGGGCTGGTGTGGATCCAGGCAGACGGCCTGGATGGATCTCGGGCCTCTACGGAGGTCACTGACGTGATCAGTACGGTCGCAGAGACCGCGACCACCGCCAGTGCCAGAACCTGGACCCAGGGGCGTCGAATCATGTTTGCCATAGTGTACCTCCTTGTTTGGCATCCTATGACCCCCGTTTGCTTGAGCCCCGTTCACTGTTAGTCGGGGATGACGGTGAAAAGGTTCAATGGACGTCTCTTCGGAGAGCAGGGACCCTACAGGAGAGTAAGGGGCGCACAGCCGTGTCGCCCCTACGAGCAGGAATCAAAAAGCTTTAGCCCGCATTTCTCACACCGGGTCGTTGCGAAGACACTCGTGTCAAGACACTCGTGTCAAACGGCGGAAGGGCCGGCTGGACAAGGCGTTGCGACCGAGGCCCCCGCAGGCGTACTCTTGCGGTACGTCGAGGAGGCCGACGGAGCACAACGCAGTCCAGACGGATCATTTCTTCACTTCGCTCAGGTGAAGGCGACGACGTTGCAGTAGAGGTGGGGTGAGAAATGCAGGCTTAGAGTAAAGCAGTTTTTGTGAGCCACTCTCGCACCATCTTCTCATACTGGGTGGCTTCATCCCCTTTCCCTCGATTCCGAAAGCCGCGAGCCAGGATGCCCGCTTTTCGGACGATTTCGCGGGCGGTCCATACTCCCTGCTGCGGTGTGAGGTTTCCCGACCGGAAGATCTTGGCGAGAGCCTGAATCCGATAGCGGTCCATCCCCCAACGGGAGCGCGACAGCTGATCGCGATGGCCGCCCGTTTTGACGACCAGCGCCTCCTCCAGAAACAAGATGGGGTTTCGGGAGCTGATCCTGAGCCAAAGTTCGTAGTCCTCGCACACCGGGAAGGCCTCATCGAACGGACCGTGCTCCTGAAACAGGCGTCGGTCGATCAACACCGAGCTTGGACTCATGATGCACAGGGGCAGACAGCGGTGGTAAATCCAGCCTCCGTACTTGCGGTGAATCTTCTTGGGGTTGACCCTTCTTCCGCGCCGGATCCAGATCTCGTCCGTGTAGGTCACGCGGTAGTGCGGATGGCGGCCCAGCGCCCTCAACTGCCGCTCCAGTTTTGTGGGGTGCCAGGAATCGTCGCTGTCGAGAAAGCCAATCCAGGGAAAGCGAGACAGTCGAATCCCTGTATTGCGAGCCGCGCTCACCCCCTGGTGTTCCTGATACACATAGTGAATACGGTCGTCGCCAAAACGCTCGAGGGCCTGCTCGGACCCGTCCTCGGACCCGTCCTCCACCACCCACAGCTCCCAGTCCCGAAACGTCTGGTCCAGGACAGACTGGACGGCTTGCGTCAACAGATCCCGACGCTTGTAAGTGGGAATGACAATGCTGACCAATCAATCGTCCGAATCGCTATCGCCCGCGTATAGCTCCGATTTTCGGAGTTCGTCACCCGCCGCGCCATTGCCGGCAAGACTTATCAGACAGGCTAAGAGATTTCGAAGTCAAGCGCTTCTCGTAACGATCGTACTCATTCGCTTCGCTTTTCTGGCAAAGATCGGAGATTTTGCCCTGGATTTTTCTGTAGCAAAGCAGTATCAAAGATGAGGAAGAAGGGGCACCGGAGGAGATGATGTCTCACCGGCACCGGTTGCGCCCTCTGGGATCCGCCCCATCGCTTCGCACAGCGTCCCATCAAAACCCTGTACTCCCTGAGCCCGTCCATCTCATGCGGGCAGGCAACCCTGCCGCTTCCCTTTCCCTGCTGAACGGGAAGGTGATGGTGGGTCAGCATCCCAGGATGCGGAAGATTTTTGAGGAAATTGCCTGTATTGCAGGTACGAACGGAACTGTTCTGATCTCGGGAGAAACGGGTACGGGAAAGGAATTGGTGGCACACGCCATCCATGAGGGCAGCCCTCGCCGCCAGCGTGAGCTGGTGGCAGCGGATTGTTCCACCTTAGCTGAAAATCTTGTAGAGAGTGAGTTGTTCGGTCACTGTAAGGGCAGCTTCACGGGTGCTCTGACCGACAAGGTGGGGCTGTTCGAAGCCGCTTCAGGCGGAACCTTCCTGCTGGACGAGGTTGCCAGTTTGCCGGTTGCCGTTCAGCCTCGGCTGCTGCGTGTCCTGCAGAATCGAACCATCCGCAGGGTGGGTGAGATCCGGGAACGGAGAGTAGATGTTCGCATCATCGCAGCTACCAATCGTTGCCTTGCGCAGTGCGTCCAGCAGCGGCAGTTTCGAGAGGATCTGTACTACCGTCTGAACGTCTTTCAACTTCAAATCCCTTCGCTTCGGGATCGTAGCTCCGATGTCTTACCTCTGATCCAGCACTTTGTGGCGCAGCTGAACCGAAGGGAGCGACGAGAGAAAAAAATCACTCCCGAAGCACTGAAGCTTTTGCTCGACTATCCCTTCCCGGGAAATGTCCGGGAGCTGGAGAATCTGTTGGAGAGTGCGTATCACCTGAGCCGGGATGATCGAATCGATGGGGACGACATTTCGTCGAGGCTTTGGCGAAACACATCGGAGTCGGGATCATCAGGATCCTCCCGCGCAGAATCCATCCTCGCTGATCTTGTCTCGGGTCGCTCCCAGTTCTGGTCGGCTGTCGGGGATCGCCTTGTGCAGCGAGAGTTTTCACGTCATGAAGTTCAGGCCATTGTCTCTCTGGGACTCTCCGCCTGTGGAGGCAGTTACCGGCGCCTGCTTCAATATTTCGGGCTTCCCCAGGACGACTATAAGCGGTTTCTGTCCTTTCTGGGTCGGCACTCTCTAGCTGATGATGAGTGTGGTCAGCTGGTCAGGAGGTCAGCTGGCCAGCTCAATCGTCTTTCCAATCCCTTTGTCTTGCTTTATTCTTTGAGGGTACGACCGCACAGAGCGGCAAACGATTCGAGCACAAAGGAGTTTTTCGATGTCGAAAATAGAACTGGAGAGAGAGGCGGGTAGACACCTATCGCATGACGAAGCCTTCGAATTCGCATCTCGCTACCTGGTCGCGGGTATGACCACTCCAGGTCGCCGGCGCGAGGAACTGGGCGGCCGTCCTTTCTTCATCTCCCGTGGCAGTGGGGCCTATCTGTTCGACCTGGAAAATCGAAGATATGTCGACTTCAATTGTGGGCATGGCGCGGCGCTGATTGGGCACAGCCATCCGGCCATCAAGGCCGCCCTTCAGCAGGGAATCGAGATGGGAATCCTGTGCGGGCAAGAGACTGTGCTCCCCAGCCGGGTGGCGCAGCGGCTGGTGGAGATGATCCCCTCTGCCGAGTTGGTGCGACTCATGTTTACAGGCACGGAAGCCACGGCACTCGCCGTGAGGGTGGCTCGGGCATTCACGGGAAAGCTCAAGGTTGTCAAGTTCGAAGGGCACTACCATGGTCATAACGATGTCCTGCAGTTCAACTGCTCGACTTCGATCGATGAGGCAGGGCCTCGCACTTCTCCTCCCGTCCTTGGAGAGAGCGCCGGCACCATCCCGGAGGTGGGGAACTACGTGTCTGTACTCCCCTGGAATGATCTGGAACTCTTGGAGGATCTGCTGAAGCGAGAGGGAGACCGGACTGCCGCCGTCATCATGGAACCGATCAATTTCAACCTTGGGGGGCTCCTGCCCCGCACCGGCTACCTGGAGGGGGTGCGCGCTCTGACCGAGCAATACGGGGTCGTGCTCATCTTTGATGAAATCCTTTCCGGCTTCCGGACCGGCACCAGCTGCGCTCAGGGATATCTGGGCGTCACACCGGATTTGACTACCCTTGGCAAAGCCATAGGCGGTGGATTGCCGCTATCCGCGCTGGTGGGCAAGAGAGAGATGATGGAGACTCTCGCTCCAGTGGGTGGGGTCATCAACCAGGGAACCTACTACGGTCAGGTTCTGGTCATGCATGCGGCTGAGGCGTTTTTGGAAATCGCCCGCGACCCAGCCATGTGGGAGTACCAGGAACGACTGGGAAAACGCCTTTATGACGGGCTGGGCGAATTGTTCCGGAGCAGCGGCGCTGGGCACATTCATGCTGTGGGGAATCGATTCGGCATGTACTTTGGGAGCAGCGACAAATTGCGGGAGTGGAGGGATATCGCAAAGGTCGACTGGAAACTGCATCTCCGTTTCTATCGCGCGGCCATCAGGCACGGTGTCTACTTGATGAGCGCCTGGCATCATGGTTTTTCATGGGTGCATACGGAAAAGGACATCGACGAGGCTCTGGAAGGCATGGAAGCCTCGATTCGAGAGGTGCTCAGGTAGACTCCGTATCCTTGTGGTGTTTCAACAGAAAGACGGAAAGACAGACACATGAAAATTCTTGTCACAGGAGGCAGTGGCCTCATTGGGAGCTATGTGCTCCGGGACCTGCTTCGCGCCGGGCATACCGTATCAGACTATAGTCGCGGAGCGCCGCTCGTGAAAGGAGTCGAGTTCATCCAGGGCGACATTATGGATTCGGAGCGGCTCGCGCAAGCGTGTCAGGGCCACGACGCCGTGATTCATCTGGCGGCCGTGTCCGGGCCGGGGCGGGCGCAGCCTGATCAAATGATCGAAGTCAACGTGGTGGGAACCGTACGCGTGCTGGAAGCGGCCCTTGGGGCCGGTGTGAGCAAGATGGTCTTTGCTTCTTCCGGTGCGGCCACGGGGTTTTGCTTTCAAAAACGTGAAATGGTTCCTGACTACCTTCCTATCGATGAGGAACATCCCTGTGAGCCACACGACGAATATGGACTGAGCAAACTGTTGGCCGAGGTTACCTGCAAACGCTACTCCGATGCCTACGGGATACGGACCCTCTGCCTGCGCGTCAACAACAGTTGGTACCTCAAGAGGGAGGAAGCCGAAGTTGCGACCCAGTCGGGGGGTTGGGCCAAGGGACTTACGGTCGAGGAAATTTGGACCAGGAGATACCGCAAGACGGTGGAAAATGCTCCTGAAGGGGAGTGGCCCGTTCCGGGCCCACCGGCTCCGCGCATGGTCTTGTGGGCCTTCACCGATGCCAGGGATACGGCGCAGGCCTTCCGGCTGGCTGTGGAAAATGAGGAGATCCTTCACGAGGTCTTTCTGCTTAGCGGTGATGATACCTGTTCCCGGGTAGAGACTCCGGCGCTTCTCTCTCGCCACTACCCGGACGTGTCCTTAAAGGAGCCCCTGCAAGGCCATGCTTCCCTTTGGTCGCATCAAAAGGCCACCCGGATGCTGGGTTACCAACCGCAGTACACGTGGCGAAAGAGCGATTTCGCGGACTGGCTGGCCAGCGTCAGTAATTCGTCAGGCTGAATTACGAGCGTGTCACCTATTTAGGTGGGCGACGAGGTAGCGTCCCAGCGCCTCGCCGACCACCCGGTTCCCGTAGACGTTCCAGTGCGTGTCGTTCAGGTGATAGGTTCTTTTCTCCTTTTCCGCAGCACGCAGCACGGGCAGTAAATCCAAGTAGGGAATTCCCCTCTTTTCGCAGTAGCGGCGAATTCGAATCTGGGGTTCGTCTCGAACGTAGGCGGAGGGGTCTGCAACCTGCTGGAGCAACCGGTCGTAGAGTGGGTCATTGACCTGAAACTCGTCGGGAATGATGGCCAGGACCAGTTTTTTCTGAAGTTCGCTTTCAAAAAAAGAGAGCCACTTGAAAAAGTCCCGGTAGGAATGAGGGGTGGTGCCCGTCTCCGGATTGCAGACCTCCAGGCGCCTTCTCTCGATTCTCAGGAACTCCTCGTCAGGAAAGGTCGGGCGTTCCACTGTGCCCTCCTCCAAATCGGTCGGGGGAGCAACGAGGTCGAGTTCGAGTTTTCCAGTATGCGGGAAATCCTCGGGCTTGTTCTGGTGATGACGGGCCAGCAGAAGCCGGTAGGGAACCCGTAAACACAACCAGTTCTGCAGGACATAACGCCCCATTTGCGGCGATCGATCCCTCATGATGTCATTGCCCACAAAAACCATGAGCAGCACCAGCGAAGGACGGTAAGGGAGCACCTCGTTTTTCAGCAGGTATGCGTACTCGGGCATCCCAATGCTAACCACCCCGAAGTTGTGGATTACCACCCGCGGGAGGGAGTCCTGCCGCTCTTCTTGCAGGATTCGCTCCGCGATAGTGGCGAAGTTGAAACCGTGGGGAACGACACCGACACCAAAGGAGTCGGCCAGAAGCCCTACTACGAGAGATGAGCTGTCCTCAGGAAAGAACTCCTGGTCGTGATAGCCGAGGCTGTTGAATCGAGAACTGAAATGAGGGTGGCCCGGTTGGGGTCGAAAGGCGGCCAGCCTGGAGGTGATCGACCTTTCATCCCAAAAAAGCGGAGAGGGCGAATATTTTGCGACGAAGTCGAGCAGGACTTCCAGGGAAAAGGCGATAACCAATAGGTTGGCGGCAACAAGATCTGCGCTCGCAAGCCGACCTTTAGGAGGTCGCTGAAGGAACCTGACGGGCCGGGTCAAAAGAAACAGGGCCCACACAGTGAAAGCGAGAAGCATAATGGAGTTGAAGAAGTCTTCGATTAGAAAACGGGACTCCCCAAAGAGGCCCGCTGCATGGCTCAGCGAAGTGACCAGCAGGCAAAGAACGATCAGATAGACTCCCACGCGAAACGGGAAAAGACTCCCCAGACGCAGCAGGATGGAATGGTCAGAGCGTCGAAATCGCAACCATCCGGCCAGTACCAGCGATGGGCCGGCAGCCAAGACCAGCAGACGAGTTGCCAGGACGAGCCCACCACCGGACTCCCAATCAGTCTGGTATTGGTGCCAATGGAAGACCGTTTTCCAGACAGCAGCGGCCATCAGAACGCTGCCGCAGATGATGAGGAAAGTGGCCAGTGTCTGAGGGCGGAAGGCAACCCGGGAGAGCATGGGGGGAAATGGTCGGTGGTCAATGGTGAATAGTCAAGGGGCACTAGTCACTGGTCACTAGTCACTGGTCAGCCTCCCCTAGCAGTTCTACTCTTCCTCCTTACGACGCAGAAAGGTAGGGATCTCGATGTCGGCAGTGGCGTAACCCATCTCGGAAGGCAGCTGCTCCCGCCCTCCTGAGACGGCGGCACGTGAGACGGCCGAGGCGGGAAGTGGTTCTTTTGCCCGCGCCCCGGAGTGCTCGAAACCGGTCGCAATCACGGTGATCTTGATCTTTTCTCCCATGCTGTCGTCAAAGACTGAGCCAAAGATAATGTTGGCCTCCGGGTCGGCCGATTCCTGGATAATTGAGCTGGCCTCGCTTACCTCGTGCAGGGTCATGTCGTGACTGCCCGTGATATTGATCAATAGGGCACGGGCGCCTTTGATCGTGGTGTCTTCCAGAAGCGGGCTGTTGACGGCCTTGCGGGCAGCCAGAGCGGCACGATCTTCTCCCTCTGCAACACCCGTTCCCATCAGGGCCATGCCCATGTCGGTCATGACGGTCTTGACGTCGGCAAAGTCGAGATTGATCACCCCCGGAACGATAATCAGATCGCTGATCCCCTGCACTGCCTGGCAGAGAACATCGTCGGCAATCTTGAAAGCGTCCGCCAGTGAGGTGCCGGGTCTCACCGTGTTCAGGAGCTGCTGGTTTGGAATGGTGATGACGGTATCGACCGTTTCCTTCAATTCCGCCAGTCCGCCTTCCGCTTGCTGCATGCGCTGCCTTCCTTCGAAAGAGAACGGCTTCGTGACAACAGCTACCGTGAGGGCGCTCAGCTCTGAGGCCAAACCGGCTACGATGGGAGCGGCTCCAGTACCCGTCCCGCCTCCCAGGCCAGCGGTGATAAACACCATGTCTGCGTCGGCGAGGACCTCGATGATTTTTTCCGTATCTTCCAGAGCCGCCTGGCGGCCCAACTCCGGGTTGGCTCCTACTCCCAGCCCTTTCGTCAACTTGTTTCCCAGCTGCACTTTGACCGAGGCGGAAGATATGCGAAGGGCCTGAAGATCGGTATTGGCAGAAATGAACTCGATCCCCTCAATCCCCGCCTCGATCATGTGATTCACCGCATTTCCACCCCCTCCGCCGATTCCAATGACCTTGATTCGAGCCCCGTTGAGTGGACCTTCGTCAAAGGCAAGCCGGATATTCTGTCTTTTTTGCAATTGAGACATGACCTCCTCCGTAGAAGTTGCGAGTTCCGAGTCAACTCGAAAACCAACCCGGAACCTGAAACTTTTCTTGTTATTGCTCTCTCACGTAATCTTCTCCAGGATCCAGTTCCTGATCCGCATGACCTTCCTTTGTTCTTTTGCTTTCTTTTCCTGAAGGACATTGGTCACGGTTTCGTCCCGCATTTCCCGGGCATACTTGAGCAAGCCCAGGGCTGTGCAATAGGCAGGATGGAAGATTTCCTCTTGGGGAGAAGCCAGATTGATGGGATAACCCACTCGCACCGGCATCTGGAAGATCTGCTCGGCCCGATCTGCAAGGCCATCCAGCAAAGCGCCTCCACCGGTCATGACGACTCCCGTGACCAGGTCTGACTGCACCCCCAAGCGCTTGATGATACCGGCCACGGCATCCAGCATCTCCTCGCAACGCGCCTGCACGATGGAGCAGAGCAGCATGCGCGGCACGGTATGTCTTCGTCCCGTCCCGACCTCACTCAACTCAATTCGCTCGTCGGGAGCTGTACTCTCCGGAAAAGCGGTGGCCATCTCCCTCTTGATCTGTTCCGCCTCCTGAATCGGCGACCTGAGGCCGATGGCAATGTCCTTGGTAATCAAGTTTCCGCCCATGGGGAGCACTTCGGTGTGGCAGATACTTCCCTGGCTGTAGATGTTCACGTCGGTCGTACCCCCTCCAATGTCGACGACGACCGCACCCAGCTCCTTCTCATCTTCAGTGAGTGTCGCCTCGGCAGATGCCAACTGCTGCATCACCACGCCTTTCACCAGAAGGCCGGCTTTGTTTACTGCGTTGACGATGTTCTGCACCACGGCGGAGGCATGAAGCACTACGTGCAGGTTGACCGACAGATGCCGTCCGTTCATCCCGATCGGATTGATGATTCCATTCTGGCCGTCGATGGCGAAGCTCCGGGTCAGGACATGAGTGACTTGCCAATCGGCAGGCACCTTGAAGGACTGGGCCGCGCCGGCGGCGCGCTCGATGTCCCGGGCGGTCACTTCTCCCCCCCGCACCTCCGCCTTGCCCGACCTGTTGACGCTCCAAAAATGATTGCCGCCGATACTCACATAGGCTGCCTCCAGGGCCGCTTGCGACTGCTTTTCAGCCTGCGCCAGGGAAGCCCTGATGCTTTCGATCGTCTCGGAAAGGTTGGTGACCATCCCTTTCCTTACCCCGCGGGAAGGACTCCATCCGGTGCCCAGAATCCGGAGCCGGCCATCCTCGACCTGGGCGACAGCGGAACAGATCTTGGTCGTCCCCAGGTCAATCCCGGTTAGAAGCGATTTCTTCTTTGCCATAGTCTGTGTAGTCGCTTCCGCTGCTCACAACGGTTCCCCCGCTCTCCTGGGGTGTATGAAAGATCATCTTGTTGTCGTAACTGACATCGACCGATTCGATTCTTCCGTACTGCTCCTTCAACTGGCGGTAGAGATCTTTCTTTGCAAGAAAGGTCTGATAACGCTGCAGGAATCTCTCCCGGCCCAGGTAGACGGGCACCGGTTCGTCGGCGGGTATGATGGCCAAGCGTTCGAGGTCCTGCACGTTGATTTCCGAGACCGATTGGGAGTAATCCTTTTGCGGGGTCTTCAGCTCGTTGAGCACGCGAAGGTACAAAGCCATACGCAGCCTGTTCTCGTGCCGCGCATTTTCGCGGGCCACATTCTTGAGCCCTCGAACGATGGGTTTATCGATGGCATCGTAGCGCGGCCCGGAACGATCCAGGATGATGCCCTCCGAATCCACCAGGTAGAGTTCGCCGTCGATGGTCGCCAAAGCACTTGCCTGGCGCTCCTCGACGTAGATGAAGAGCTGGTTGGGCAGTTGGCGCCGGATGTGAGCGCGTCTCACCCAAGACTCCGATTCCACCAGACCTCGCATCCGATCCAGATCGACCAGTAGAATGTTTCTGGGAAAGACTTTCCTGATCATGTTGTCGAGTGCCTCGGGGTCCACGTGGACCAGTCCTTCGTAGTGAATCTTCCTCAGCTCGAAGTGAGGCGAGTTCTGGGCGTAGTATGCGGAGTAACCCGACAGGAAGAGAATCAGGGCCAGGATCAGAATCCGAAGCGAGACCTTTACCGCCTGCAGCCACTTCCTACGCTTGGTTTGGGCTGTGTTTTTCAAGAAACGCGTCCGCGACTTTCCAGACATCTCCAGCTCCCAGGGTCAACAACAGATCACCGGGGGAGGCCTCATCCTCCAACAGTTCCACGATCGTCTCCGTGTCGGGCACATAAGTGACCTCTCGGTAGCGACGAATTTCCCCGGCCAGCCGCTTGGAGGTCACGCCGGGGATGGGTTCTTCACCGGCGGAGTAGATATCGAGCAGATAAAGACGGTCAGCCTTTTCAAAGCAGGACCCAAACTCCCTCATCAGGTGTTGGGTTCTCGAATAGCGATGAGGCTGAAACACCGCCAACACCCTCCGACCGGTGGCCTTGCAGCTCTCCAGCGCGGCCCGAACCTCCGCCGGATGGTGGCCGTAATCATCCATCACCCAAACTCCGCCGCGTTCTCCCTTATGTTCCAATCGCCTTTCCGCTCCTCGAAAAGCCTTGAGGGAGCACGCGATGACGGCAAAGGGGATTTCCAGGTGCAGTCCAAGGGTGACCGCTGCCAGTGAGTTGAGCACGTTGTGTCGACCCGGGACGTTCAATTCGACGGATCCCAACGGGTTGCCTTCATGTAGGCAATCGTAACGAGACCAGAGGGGGCCGATTCTTACCTGGCTCGCGCACACTTGCACCTCCTGCTCGAAGCCGTAGGTTATCACCCGGCGGTGAACTTTTTTCAAAAGGGACCGCAAGTTGGCGTCATCCCGACAGAGAACCACCGCCCCCTCTGCGGGTACCTTGTTCATGTGCTCTAGAAACGCCTCCTGGAGATCCTCCAAACCGCGATACTGATCCATGTGGTCGAGATCGATGTTGGTCACCACCGCATAGCTGGGGGAAAGTCTGAGGAAGGTTCGATCGCTTTCGTCCGCCTCCGCCACAAAGAACGAGCCCTTCCCCAACCGGGCACTGCTTCCCAGAGCCTTAAGCCTCCCTCCAAGTACTGCCGTAGGATCCAGGCCGGCCTCCTGGAGCAGGATGGTGATCATCGCTGAGGTCGTGGTCTTCCCGTGGGTTCCGCTCACGGTGATCGCCTTTTTCAATCGCATCAGCCGGGCCAGCATTTCGGCCCGGCTGATGAGGGGGGTGTTTCGGTTCTGAGCTTCCCTCAGCTCCGGGTTCTCTGCCGGGATAGCACTGGAAAAGACGACGATCTCGGCATCCTGCAAATTCGTCTCGTGATGACCCAGAAAGATGCGGGCTCCCAGCTCGCTCAAACGATCCAGAATCAGGCTCCGACTGAGATCCGAGCCGGACACGGCGTAGCCCTTTGCAATCAGAATCTCCGCAATGCCGCTCATGCCGATCCCGCCGATTCCAACGAAATGAATCTTTCGGATGTCGCCCAGGTCATTGGTTATTGGTGATTTGTCATCTGTCATTTGTCATCTGTCATTTGTCATTCGTCGTCACCGGTCAGCCGGTCAGCGGGTCAGCTCCTCAGTTGGCCACTTCCTCCATGAACCGGATCATCTTGTCGACGCTGTCGGGCTGGGCCAGCGCTTTCGCTGCCTTCCCCATCTGGTGGAGACTGGAGCGGTCTTTCTCCAGATCCAGCAGCAGCCTCGCCAGGTCCTGGCTCGAGGTCTTTTGCTGATCCAGAAGGACTGCGGCCCCTCGTTGGGCCAGCGCCATCGCGTTTCGCCGCTGATGGTCATCACTGGCCTGCGGGAAAGGGATCAGAATCGCGGGGCGCCCTGCGGCGGCGAGTTCCGCCACGGTCGAGGCTCCCGATCGCGAGATGATCAGGTCCGAGTGCGCAAAATAGCTGGGCATGTCCAAGATAAAATCGAGGACCTCTGCATCCCATCCCGCTTTGCTGTAGCATTCCTCGACTCGCTCCAGGTCGTCTGCTCCGCTCTGGTGAACAATGGAGACGCGCTCCGGGTTGAGGAAACTCAAGGCTCCGCACACCAGCCGGTTGATGGCCCGGCTCCCCTGGCTGCCTCCGAAGATGAGGACTTTCAGGCTCTTCCGTGTCGAGATCGGTGCTTCAATCTTGTAGAATTCCTCGCGCACCGGCGTGCCCGTGACCCGCGCTTTCGAGCCAAACCAGCGGGCAGTTTCCGGAAAGGCCACTGCGGCCCCGTCGATCCAGTGCCGCAGCAGGCGATTGGCAAGTCCAGGAGCCACATTGGGCTCGATCAGAAGGGTCGGTATCCCCAAGAGCTTTCCAGCCAGAACCACCGGACCCGAGCTATGGCCGCCCACACCGGTAATGACGGAAGGAGAAAACTGCCTGATGATTCTTCGAGACTGTAAAAGACTGAGTGGAAGCTGCAGCAGGGTCCTGAAGACCTCCGTAGTTCCTACTCTCTTGAGCCCGCCGATGTCGATTGTCTCGAGAGGAAAACCAAGAGAGGACAGGATCCGCCTCTCCATTCTTCCTTTTGAGCCCGTAAAGAGAATCTGGGTTTGGGGACGGCCCTCCTTCAACCGCTTCGCCAGGGCGGCTGCAATGTAGACGTGTCCTCCAGTTCCCCCCGCTGCAAAAAGAACGCGTCTTAGCATTTTCGAATGACGAATGACGAATGAGGAGCTAACCAGCTGGCCGCTGACCGGCTGACCGGCTGACAACTGACCAGTCACCAGTGACCAGTGACCGTCCTCCATCTATTTCCAGCGAGCGTTGTCAATACTACCGTGCCGCGAGATGTTCAGCAGGATTCCCACCCCTGTCAGCATGACCAGCATCGAGGATCCTCCGAAGGAGATGAAAGGGAGGGGCATCCCTTTGGTCGGCAGCAGGCTTACCGCCACGCTCATGTTCGCAAATGCCTGCAGGACGATCATGCAAACGATCCCAAGCCCTACCAGTGTGCCGAAAGGAGTATCGGCACGGAGCGAAATGCGGACTCCTCTCCAGAAAAAGAGCGCGAAAAGCGTCAACAGCAGGCCGCATCCCAGAAAACCCAGTTCCTCTCCCACCACGGAGAAGATGAAATCCGTGTACGGCTCAGGAAGGAAAAAGAGCTTCTGTTTTCCCTGTGCAAAGCCCAGACCGGTCCACCCACCCGATCCCACCGCAATGAGACTCTGCCGTGTCTGGTAGCCGATGCCATAGGGGTCCTGAAGGGGGTCGAGGAAGGCGACCACGCGCTGAAACCGGTAGGGGACCCGCACGATCAGAAGATAGACGACAGGAGCAGCCGCCAGAAGCAGCGTAAGGATGTAGCGATAGCGCAGACCGCTGATGTAAAGGAGAAACCCGCCGCAGGCGGCAATGCAGACGGCCGTGCCCAGGTCCGGTCCCATCAGCACGAGAAAGACAACAGCGCCCAGGACGGCCAGGCAGGGAAGAAGACCTCCCCGCAAGGATTGAAACTTTTCCTGCCTGCTCGCCACGTGGTAGGAGGTAAAAAAGATGATCGCCAGCTTTGCCAGGTCGGAAGGCTGGAAGTTTAGAGATCCCCAGCTGATCCAGCGGTGAGTTCCGCGTGCCTCGGGTAGAAGCAGCACGGCCAGCAGAAGAAGAATGGTCAGGGCGAGGAGACCGTAGACGAAGCCGGGTCGCTGGTAGAAATGATAATCGATGCGCAGGGTGATAAAGAGCGCGCAGAAACCGAGCAGAATGTAAAGGAGCTGGCGCAGAAAAATCCGAGACTGCGACCCATAAAGCTCCCGAGAAATCACTGTAGAAGCACTAAAGACAATGACCAGGCCGAAACCCAACAGGAGCAGCACGATGAGAAGGGTTCCTCTGTCGTAGGACTTGTTTTGGTTCATTGTCCTGTCCCATTCGCCGCCTGAGGCGGCTCCCACCTTGAATTCCCAAGCACTATTCCAGTTCCTTCACCATCTGTTTGAAGACCCGGCCACGGTGTTCGAAATTCTTGAACATGTCGAAACTGGCGCAGCCGGGGCTCAGCAATACCACGTCCCCCTTGCAGGCATTCCGATAGGCCACTTTCACGGCTTCCTTCATGCCCGAGACTCGCCGCGCCGGGACGGTACTTCCCAGGGCTTCGAAGATCTTGTCACTGGCAGCGCCGAGCACCACCAACAGCTTCACTCGCCCCGACATCACTGAGCGCAGCGCGGTGAAATCTCCCGCTTTATCCTTACCCCCCATGATGCAGATCAAAGGCTGATCGAAGGCGCACAGGGCCTGATAAGCGGCGTCGACATTAGTCGCCTTGGAGTCGTTATAGAAATCCACCCCTCGAATCCGGCCAACCGGCTCCAAACGATGCTCCACGCCTGAAAAGGTGCGGAAGGTCTCAGCCATGGCGCCCAAATCGAGATGCGACACATATCCCACCGCAGCAGCGGCGAGCACATTCTCGAGGTTGTGTGTTCCCCTGAGGCGAATCTCAGCAGTCGGCATAAGGCAATGTTCTTGTCCCTTCCAGTGAATGTGAATCTTTCCGTTCCGGACAAAGACTCCTTCCGGCAGGACTTTCTGACGGCTAAAGAACATCACCCTCGAGATTCGTGCTGGTGTCATCTGAACACAGTGAGGATTGTCCGCATTCAGCACGGCGTAGTCTTCGGCATTCTGATTGAGAAAGATCCGTTCTTTGGCCTGGACGTACTCGTCAAACTGGGTGTAGCGGTCCATGTGGTCCGGGGTAACGTTGAGCACCAGGGCCACGTCGCAGCGGAAACTTTCGATCGTTTCCAGCTGAAACGAGGAAAGCTCGACCACAAAAGTGGTTTGCGGAACGGACCCCTCCACGGATCCGATCAGCGCAGGTCCGATGTTGCCCGCCACGATGGATTCCCGGCCGCTGTTCCGGAAGAGTTCCCCAATCAGAGCCGTGGTTGTGGTCTTTCCGTTTGAGCCGGTAACTCCGATCACCTTTCCTTTCAGGAATCGGTAGGCGAGCTCGACTTCGCTATAAACAGGAATTCCCAGTTGGGAAGCCTTGCGAAGCTGGGGAAGGGAAGTGGGAACGCCCGGACTGAGGATAATGAGTTCCGCCCCGGTAAAGTCTTCCTCCCGGTGCCCGCCGAGCGCGAAGCGGACGGGCCCACTGAGATGCTCGATTCGATCCATCAGCTCGCTCTTGGGCTTCAGGTCGGTGACACTCACTCGGGCTCCATGTCGAAGAAGAAAATTGGCGGCCCCGAGGCCACTTTCCGCCAGACCTACCACCAGAATCTTCTTCCCCTTGAGATTCATCGCAGCTTCAGCGTGGTCAAACTAAACAATGCAAAGATCAGCCCGAGAAGCCAAAAACGGATCACCACTTTGGACTCCGCCCAGCCCATTTCCTCGAAGTGATGATGAAGGGGAGTCATTCGAAAAATTCGCCTTCCCTTCAGCTTGTAACCGGCAACCTGTACGATTACCGAGAGGGCTTCCAGCACAAAAATGCCTCCAATGGACAGCAAGAGCAGTTCCTGCTTGATGAGCACCGCCACGGTCCCGATTGCGCCTCCCAGGGAGTTTGATCCCACGTCCCCCATGAAGATCTGGGCCGGGTAGCCGTTGTACCAGAGAAAGCCGAGGGTGGCACCGACCATGGCGCCGCAGAAAATAGTGAGCTCGCTGGCGTATGTGTTCTTGATCAGATCGAGATAGTCGGCAAAGACCGCATGGCCGGTCACATAAGTCAGGACCGTCAGAGCGGAGGCGGCAATAATGACCAATCCGGCTGCCAGACCGTCGAGACCGTCAGATAGGTTGACGGCGTTGCTGCTTCCGACAATCACGATGAGGGTAAAAAGAATGAGCGGGAGAAACGTGGATGTGCCGAATAGGACCCAATCCATCTGGGGAGTGAATCGTTTCAGAAAAGGGACGCTGAGCTCGGTGCTGTAAAGATCCTGACCGTTCAAGATGAGAAGGGTTGCCACAATGGCGAGCGAGATGAGAGCCTGCAGCAGAAGCTTGTACCTCCCCTTCATACCCAAGGATCTCCGGTGGATCACCTTGAGGTAGTCGTCGATGAACCCGACGGCTCCAAAGAGCAGCAAGGAGATCACTGCAATCCAGACATAGAGATTTCGCAGGTCCGCCCAGAGCAGCGTAGGCACCACGACACTCACGATGATGAGCACGCCTCCCATGGTGGGTGTTCCCGCTTTGCCGCGGTGGGTCGTGGGTCCCTCTTCGCGAATGTATTGTCCAATTTGGAACTGGCGCAGCTTCGCGATGAGCCAGGGGCCCAGCAGGAGGCTGATCAGAAGCGCGGTGAGTGAGGCGTAGGCGGTACGGAAGGTGATGTAGCGTAGGACATTGAGAATGGAAAAGTGGTCATGAAATGAGTAGAGAATATGGTAAATCAAGTTTTTTTCCCCTCCTTGATTCTTTCCACCACCCTCTCCATTCGCACTTCCCGAGACCCTTTCACCAGGAGGAAGTCTCCAGGGCGGACCTCGCCGGAGAGGAAGTGGGCCGCCTGTCGGGAATCCTGAAAGTGGTGGATCTGCCGGGGAGGATATCCCTTCTCCCTTGCGCCCTCCCCGAAATGGAAGGCGTTCTCCCCGACCGTCACCAGCAGCGCCGGTTGCATCTCTGCAACAAGCCATCCCGCTTGGTGGTGAAGCTCGGCAGCGGTGGGGCCCAGTTCCAGCATTTCGCCGAGAGCCAGGATCTTCCGCTCAAATTCGTTCAGGCGGGCGGCGCTTTCCAGGATCGAACTCAGGGCGTGCGGGTTTGAGTTGTAAGAGTCATCCCAGACGGTGATGCCTTCGCACTCAAACACCCTTCCCCTCATGGCCACAGGTTTCAGCCCCACAATCCCTTCCAGCAACTGCTGGTGAGAGATCCCAAAGGTCGAGGCTACCGCGATGGCGGCCGCAATGCTATAGAGAAAATGTCTTCCCACGAAGGGAACGGTGGCTTGAAATCGCTGGCCTGGGATCTCGGCCTCGAAGCGCATCTCTCGCTGCGATTGGAAGGAGAAATCGACGATTCGGATCGCTCCTTCCTTCAGGCCGAAAGAGATCTTTTCCCCCTCATGGCGCGTTGCCAGGCGCACGATTCTGGGGTCATCGGCGTTGAAAAAGAGTCGTCCCTTCGAGTGCAGGGATTCCAGGATCTCCCCTTTCGCTTCCGCAATTTCATCGACGCTGGAGAAGAATTCCAGATGGACGGCGGCCACGTTGGTCAACAGAGCTGCGTCTGGCTGACACAGCTTGGCCAGGGCTCGTGTTTCTCCGGGATGATTCATTCCCAGCTCGAGGACCGCGATCTCATGCTGCGGGGTTATTTCCAGAAGGGAGAGGGGAACCCCGATTTCGTTGTTCCAATTTCCGTAGGACTGGAAGACCTGGAAGCTCTGCCTCAGCAACGTGGCAACGAACTCTTTGGTGGTGGTTTTGCCCACGCTTCCGGTGATGGCGATGAGCTGCTTGCTCCACTTCTTGCGCGCATAGTGGGCCAGCATCTGAAGAGCTGAGGTGGTGTCCGGGACCTTCAGGAAAACCCGGTCGCCGTGCACTGGCCCCTCAAAAGGGCGGGAGTGAATCACGACTCGAGCCCCTTTGCGGAGCGCTTCGTCGATAAAGCCGTGACCGTCGAAGCGATCTCCTTTGAGGGCAATGAAGCACTGTCCCGGCTGGATTCTGCGGCTGTCTGTAGACACGCAAGGGAATCGTTCTGCGGGCCTGGCTTTGCGGCCCGCATTCCTCTGCGGCGAGAGGCCCAGCAGTTCGGCGACTTCAGGGACGGTTAGTTCAATCACAGCAGCTCTGTAATGACCTTGCGGTCATCAAAAGGTATCTTTTTCCCATCGATTTCCTGGTAGGTCTCATGGCCCTTGCCGGCAAGGAGAACGATGTCCCCCTTCCGTGCCAGCTGAAGGATTCGCGCAATGGCCTTCCTCCGGTCGAGGATGGTCTCGTAGTTGCTGAACTCGTTCGGTATGCCGGCGCGGATTTCCTCGATAATCCTTTCCGGCGGCTCAAAGCGAGGATTATCAGAGGTAATGATGGCAAGGTGGGCATAGCGCACTGTTATGGCCCCCATGACGGGCCTTTTGGTTCGATCCCGGTCTCCCCCGCAGCCGAAGAGGCAGAGGATACGGTTCGGGCGCAGACTGGTGCACAATTTTAATACATTTTCCAAGGCATCCGGGGTATGCGCATAGTCGACGATCACGGTAAAAGGGGAAGAAGTTTCCAGTTTTTCGAAGCGACCGGGCACACTTCTCAGCCGGGCGACTCCTTCCCGGATCTGATCGTCCGGGATTCCCAGCAGGCTGCTGGCGGCGGCAGCGGCCATAATATTGTAACTATTGTGCCGGCCCGCAAGAGAGCTCTTCAGGGAAAGCCTGCGGCCCAGAAAATTGAGGTCCATTGCCGTTTCCTGAAGTGCGGTGTGGTAGCGGGTTGGATAGATGTGGCTGTCTGTAGAGAATCCGAAGCGCACCACTCGAACAGCTGGTGGCGTACTGATGCGGCTGCTGAAACGGTCGTCCGCGTTCACGACCGCATATTGAAGATCGGGGTTGTAGTGGTGCTGAAAAAGCAGGCGCTTGGCCTGAAAGTAGTTTTCTAGGGTCGTATGAAAATCGAGGTGATCTCTGGTCAGGTTGGTAAATACCGCTACCGGAAAGCGGCACTGATAGAGCCGATGCAGAAAGAGAGCGTGAGAAGAAGCTTCGACGGCCCCCCACCGGCATCCACGTGCCAGAGCAAGGGCCAGCCTTTTCTGCACATCGACCGCCTCGGGTGTGGTCAGTTCCGACTCCAACTCTTCGTCTCCCAGGAGGGTCTTCACGGTTCCCATAAGCAATGCCGGGGAGTGTTGACTGAGGATGGACTGAACCAGGAAGGCGGTCGTCGTTTTGCCGTTCGTTCCCGTGACTCCTACCAGCCTGAGTTTTTCCGAGGGGCGACCGTAGAATTCCTGGGCCATGGCGGCCAGAAAGGGGCGTACGGAGGGAACCTGGATCCAGGGGAGAGGAAATCCGGGCGGTGCCTTTCGCTCCGAGGCTACGGCTGAGGCGCCTCTTTGGACTGCCTCGTCGATATAGAGATGACCATCGGTTACTTCCCCACTCAGAGCGAAAAAAACAGAGTCGTTCTGCAGCCGGCGGGAATCGTATTCAAGCGAACACACCTCCGGGTCCATCTCAGTGTGGGTTCTCTGGGCTCCTCCCACTTTTGAAAGTAGTTTGTGCAGACGCATGATTCCGGTCTTGTCCCAGCTTGGGGCCAGGGGCGAAAAAGACCTCGCAAACCGTGTCTTCGAAAACCTGTGTCCCTGCTTCCGGTCTCTGACCGACGGCAAGTCCGTTGCCTGAAACCTTGAGGCGCAGGCCGAGCCGCGTGCTTTCCCGAACCACTTCCCTCAGGCTCAGGGCGGAAAAATCGGGAAGCGCGAACGACCCTATCTGCAGCGTCACCACATGCTGAGCCTCAGAGGCCGCGTTCTCCTGCTCCATGAGTGCCTGAACCGTCTTCTCCAGTCCTCGGGGAGGAAGCTCGTCGACCTCTGAAGTTGAGATGTCTTGGGAGCGAACAAGTTCCAGGGGTACCGGACGATCCTTTGGGATCCTCAGGTGGATCAAGCAGCGCTCCATGATTTGCTTGAAGGCCGGCCCGGCCACTTGAGCCCCATAGTATTTTCCCTCCGGTTCGTTGATGACGACCACTGTGGCCAGAGCGGGATTGTCGAGCGGAGCGAAGCCGGCGTAGGAAGCAATGAATTTACTGTCCGAATAGCTGCCGTCAATGAACTTCTGTGCGGTGCCTGTTTTCCCCCCTGATGAATATCCGCTCAATTGGACACTCCTACCCGTGCCCTCTTCCACCACCAGCCGAAGTGCCTCTTTCATCTTTACCGCGGTCGCAGGGTGGAGAATCCGCATCTTTTCCTGCCGGGGTGAGTGGAGGACGTCTCCCCGGGCAGTCAGAACCCTGCGCACCAGCTGAGGCTTCACCAGATAGCCTCCGTTGGCTGCGGCGGCCAGGGCCCGGAGGACCTGCAGAGGGGTCACACCAATCTCCTGGCCAATGGAGAGGGCACCGATGGAAATTCTCGACCACCTGGAGGGGGGCCGAAGAAGACCGCTTTGCTCACCAGGAAGGTCGATTTTTGTCTTTTCTCCGAAGCCGAAGCGCCTGATGTAGCGGTAGAGTTTTTCTTCTCCCAGCCGCAGGGCCAATTTGATCGTACCGACATTGCTGGAGCGGGCCACAATCTCGTTGAAGGTCAACATTCCAAAGCTGCGTTTGGCTTCACCATAAACCTTGCCGGCCAGACTCAGCGTGCCTACCCGACAATCGATCGTTTCGGAGGGTTGGGCCAAGCCTTCGTTCAAAACGGCCGCCGCAGTAATGATCTTGAAGGTGGAGCCGGGCTCGTAGATTTCCAGGATGGCGCGATTGCGGCGCCTCTCTTCCGGGTAGTCGCTGTAACGATTGGGATTGAAGGAGGGGTGGGAAGCCATGGCAAGGACCTCCCCGCTGTGGGGATCCATGATGATCACACTTCCACTTAGAGCCCGACTCGAGCTCATCGTAGCCTGCAGCGCCTGCTCGGCAATGTACTGGATGGATTTATCGATGTTGAGAACCAGGAGGTGGCCCTGGCTCGTGTCGGGCACACCGTCGCGCTGGTAGCTCTGGCGCAAGGCGTCCATGCGCACGGGAACCCTGGTTGGCTTCTTACCTTTAAGGAAGTGGTTGTAGCGGTATTCCAGGCCGCTCAGCCCGTCGTTGTCCAGACCCACAAACCCCAGAACATGTGCCGCCATTTCACGGTTTGGATAGACACGCTTCCCCTCTTTTTGAAAACCGATTCCTGTCAGCTTCAGCTTGCGAATCTGCTGTGCCTGCTGTGGTGGAATCTTTCTTGCCAAATAGACAAAGGGCCGCTTGGTAATCAGCTTCTTGTAGAGCTCCTCCTTTTCCTGCCCCAGGATGGGTGCCAGTGCCCGCGCGGTCGCAAGCGGATCGAGCAGCTGGCGAGGGTGGGCAAACACGGAGTCCATCTGAACGCTGATGGCCAGTTCTTCGAGATGACGGTCCAGGATGTCCCCGCGCCTATGACTGAGCTCGACGAATCCGATCCGCTGCTGTTCCGCCTGTAAACGATATTTGTCGCTCTCGAGAACCTGAAGAGAAACAAGGCGGGAAAAGAGGAGGACGCTCCAGCAGGCAAGGAGAAAGTAGACGAAAAGGAGCCGGGAAACGAGCGTGGATTTCAGTGTTTTCATTCATTCAGGTTCTTTTTCTGAGAACGCAATTCGGCCATCCGGTTCTCCGTTGTCAGAAGCCGGGGAGCGTCCGATTCAAGGATCCGCACCCGGGGGTTGCTGGCGCTGATCAGGCCGAGTTGCCGGGCCCGGCGGTCGATCTTGTCGGGGTTCGTCAACACAGAGGATTCCACTCGAAGAGCAGCATTCGTCTCACGCAGTTGGCTGTTTTCCTTTTTGAATTGTTCCTGCAGGTAGTGGATATTGAGGATCTCGGTGTGCAGCCACGCATAGGTCAAGATCAGCGCCAGGAAGAAAGCTCCGATGCAGATCCACCGGGCAATTTCCCAGTCGGAAACATAACCGCCGCTGAGCGGTCGATTGTTCAATCGTTGAAACTGAAAATCCATCATGGCGAAACTCCTTTTGGTCAATGGTCAATAGTCAATGGTCAATGGTCATCGAATCTATTCCGAAGCCATTGACCATTGACCATTGACTGCCTTTCATATCTTCTCCACTGCTCTCAGCTTAGCGCTCCTGGAGCGTGGATTTGTCTCGACCTCAAGGGCCGAAGGCAGCACGGCCTTTTGGGTGAGGATGCGGACCGTTTCCACCCTGGGGCAGGTGCACAGCTCACCAGGTCGAAAGCAGACACACTTGCCCGCCTTGATCCGAAAGATCCTCTTCACGATCTGGTCTTCCAGGCTGTGAAAGCCAATCGCGACCAGCCTGCCTGTGGAGGTGAGAGAATCGATTCCCTCTTGCAGGAACTTGTCGAGCCCCGCCAGCTCCTGGTTGACCTCAATGCGCAGCGCCTGGAATACCTGAGTCGCAGGGTGGAGGCGCGATCCGCGTCTCCACCCTTTGACTTCTTCGACCAGCTGGGCCAGTTGCCGGGTGGTCTGAAATGTCAGGCCGCGACGCCTCTCCGCTGTGGCCCGGGCAATCTTTCGAGCCGATCTTTCTTCGCCATAACGCAGAAAAATCTCCGCCAACCGCTCTTCGCTCAGTTCGTTGAGCAGATCGGCGGCCGTGGTTTTTTGCTCCAGGTCCATGCGCATATCCAGAGGCCCATCCTCTCGGAAGCTGAAGCCCCGCTCTTTCGAGGAGAGCTGGTGGGAGGAAACCCCGAGATCGAGCAGACAACCGTCGATGTACGGAATTTCGAGACTGTGGAGAACCAGCAGCAGGTTCTTGAAATTTTCCTGGTAGAGTTGAAAGTTTTTGAATCGTTCCTGCAGTCGTTCCCTGGCCTTTTGAAGAGCCTGCCCATCGCGATCCAGGCCAATGAGCTGGCCTCTGCCCCCGAGCCGAGACAGGATTGGCTCCGCATGGCCGCCCAGGCCCACAGTGCAGTCGACATAAACGCCTCCCGGTTGGACTCGGAGCAGTTCCAGTGATTCGCTGACCAGAACCGGAATGTGCTCAGCGACTGTGTTCATGATCAGATTCCCAGGTCGGCCAGGGCCGCGGCGTCCTTTTCGGTGTAAGGATCCGAGTGCAGGAGGTCCTGGAAGCGCTCTTGGTTCCACACCTGGAGATAGTTGAGATACCCCATGACCGCCACCTCCCCATCCATCTTTGCCGCTCCCCGCAGATGGGGCTGAATGAGGACCCGGCCCTGCCTGTCCATGTTGGCAACCTGTCCATAGAAATTGGCATTGCGCAGGAATTTCACCTTTTCAGGGCGCATCTTGGGAGGCTCCAGGAGCTTGTGTTCCAGCTGCTTCCATTCCTCCATGGGGTAGATGAGGACGTTCTCCCCGGTAAGGCTGGTGACATAAAGCTCCCGCCCGTACGTTTGCTCGAGGATCTTGCGGTGAGCGGTGGGGATCTTGATCCGCCCCTGAGCATCCAGTTTGGCAGGGAAGTTACCCCGAAACATTCGCCTTAGTACTCCCAAACAAAAGTATTAGTCCTTCTAGGACCTTTATGATCCAAATTAGACCAAAATTACTATAGGGCGGCCTTCCGGGGCCTGTCAAGGGAAAAAAGCCAGCGGGGAAACCCGTGGGCTCAGTCAGCCGGTCAGCTGGTCAGCCGGTCAGCTCAAATCGGATAAGACTCCAGCAGACGCTGGGCCTCTTCGACCCCCTGCTCGGCGGGAACTTCCAGAAGGGTCTTTTCTTTGCGGGAAAAAAGCTCGATCTTGCCCTGCTTGAGCTTCTTGCCCACAGTGATCCGCACAGGGATGCCGATGAGTTCAGCGTCGTTGAATTTGACGCCGGGACGCTGAGGCCGATCATCCAGCAGACAGTCAATGCCTTTTTCCGTCAGCGTCCGGTAGTAGCTCTCGGCGGCCCCCACCTGTTCCGGGTCATCATGGCCCAGCAGGGTCACAATGACCTGGAATGGGGCGATGGAGCGCGGCCAGACGGTGCCTTTTTCGTCGTGATAAAGGTCCACGGCGGCGGCCAGGATCCGCTCCACGCCGATCCCATAACTGCCCATGATGATGGGGACTTCCTGATCCTCCGGGCCCAGCACCAGGGCTCCCATCGACTTGCTGTATCGGTAACCGAGTTTGAAAATATGCCCGATCTCGAGAGCCTTCCTTACTTCGAGGGGTCGCCCGCAGCCAGAGCAGGGATCCTCGGGTTCGACCTGCCTCAGGTCATGATAGGCTGCGGCAAAGTCTCTTCCCGGTGTCACTCCTTGAAGATGGTAGTCGTCCCGGTTGGCGCCGCAGACCAGATTATGCCTTCCCTCCAGTGCCTGGTCGGCAAAAATGGGGACTCCCTCCACGGCAACGGGACCCAGGCTGCCCGCGTCGGCACCGAAGGCGTCACGAATCTCTTCGGGATGGGCGGGACGAATCAGGTCCGTTCCCAGAGCACGTGCCAGCTTGGCTTCATTGAGCTGGTGGTCACCTCTGAGCAGAATCAGTTGGGGTTTTCTCTCGGCGATGTAGACGAGCGACTTGATCTGAAGCGATTTTGGGATCTTTAAAAAATCGCTGATTTCCTGGATGGTCTTCCGGCCCGGGGTGTGAACTTCCCGCGGCGGTTCATCGGCCGCCTCATCGGTCACCTCTGTGAGGCTGGAGGCGGCGCGCTCCAGGTTGGCCGCGTATCCGCATTCACACAAGACCACCGTGTCCTCCCCCGACTCACTCAACACGATGAACTCATGAGACTCGCTGCCGCCCATGGTGCCTGATTCGGCTTCCACGACCCTGTAGCTCAGACCGCAGCGTTCCAAGATGGACCGGTAGGCCTTCCCATGCAGCTTGTAGCTCCTATCAAGATCCTCCTCGGTAAGATCGAAGCTGTAGGAATCCTTCATGGTGAACTGGCGCGTCCGCAAGAGACCGGACCTGGGCCGGGGCTCGTCGCGAAACTTGACCTGAATCTGGTACCAGATCTGAGGCAGGTCCCGATAGGATCGGACCTCGCTGCGCGCAATCGAGGTAAAAATCTCCTCATGGGTCATTCCCAGGCACAGTTCTCGACCGGCGCGATCCTTGAGGCGAAACATATTCTCACCCATGGAGTCCCAGCGACCCGTTTCCTTCCAGGGTTCGGCGGGGTGCAGGGCAGGCAGGTAGAACTCCTGAGCTCCGATGGCATCCATCTCCTCGCGAATGATCCGTTCGATCTTGAGCAGGGCGCGCCGTGCCAGAGGCAGATAGGAATAGATCCCCGCTCCCAGCTGGCGAATGAAACCGGCCCGCAGAAGCAGCTGATGGGAAGGAACTTCCGCGTCGGCGGGAACTTCTCGCAGGGTGGGAATGAACAGGCTCGACCATCGCATGAAGAGGCTTTTATCGGTTTGACCGCTGCAAGTCAAGTGAGCTACCATGGCCGCCAGGAGCGAGAAGGTCACCTCTCATGCGCATTTCCGTAGGCTCTGATCACGCCGGATTTGAACTCAAGGAAAAGGTCAAGAAGCTGCTCGAAGGGCTTCATCACCAAGTGCAGGATGAGGGTACCGAGAACGCGGATTCCGTAGACTACCCGGATTTTGCGTCCCGGGTTGCGGGAGCTGTTTCCAAGGGCGAGGCCGAGCGGGGAATCCTGGTCTGCGGTTCGGGAATTGGGATGTCGATCACTGCCAACAAGGTCCCGGGCATACGGGCTGCCCTCGTTCACACCCCGGAGGAAGCGCGTTTGAGCCGTCAGCACAACGACGCCAATGTTCTGACTCTTGGAGGTCGGATTCTGGATGGGAAGACGTCGCTGCAAATCGTTGCCGAATGGCTCACCACCGCTTTCGAGGGTGGGCGCCACGGGCGCAGAGTCCGGAAAATTGAAGAACTGGAACAAGAGACCCGAAATCCGGAATCCAGAATTCTTCGCTCGTCATCCCTCATTCGTCATTCGAAATTGGAGTCAATGGAACGGCCTTTACAGGAAGCGGATCCCGAAGTGGCCGAGGCCATCGACCTGGAGACGCGACGGCAGTCAGAGACGCTGGAGCTGATCGCCTCAGAGAATTTCGTGAGTGAAGGCGTGCTGGAAGCGACCGGCTCGGTTTTCACCAACAAGTATGCCGAAGGCTATCCGGGCCGCCGCTACTACGGCGGCTGCCAGAATGCGGACACAGTCGAAAGTCTGGCCATCGAGCGCGCCAAAGAGCTGTTTGGGGCTGAGCATGCCAACGTCCAACCGCATTCAGGGAGCCAGGCCAACATGGCCGCATACCTGGCCGTTCTCCAGCCTGGCGATAAGGTTCTGGGCATGAACCTCTCCCACGGAGGACATCTGACCCACGGACATCCCTTGAATTTTTCAGGAAAGTTCTTCGACATTGTGCCCTACGGCGTTACCAGGGAGAGTGAGGAGATCGACTACGAAGCGCTGGAGGCGCTGGCCGAGCGGGAGAAACCAAAGATGATTGTGGCCGGGGCCAGCGCCTACAGCCGGGTCATTCACTTCGACCGGATTGCAGAGATTGCCAAGGGGGTAGGCGCCTATCTCATGGCGGATATCGCCCACATCGCAGGGCTAATCGTAGCGGGTCTGCATCCAAGCCCCATTCCGCACGCCGATTTCGTGACCACGACCACGCACAAGACTTTGCGGGGACCCAGAGGCGGAATGGTGATGTGCAGGAAAGAGCTCAAGAAAGCACTCGACAAGATTGTCCTGCCCGGCATTCAGGGCGGTCCGCTGGTCCACATCATTGCAGCAAAGGCTGTCTGTTTGAAGGAGGCCATGAGCGACGAGTTCCACGCCTATCAGAGGCGAATCGTTCAGAATGCGAGTGTACTGGCTCGAAGTATTCAGGATCAGGGCTTCCGGATCGTGTCGGGAGGCACGGACACCCACCTTTTTCTGGTCGATGTCTTCTCCCGCTCCATCACGGGGAAGCAGGCGGAAGAAGTACTGGAAAAGGCTTCCATCACCGTCAACAAGAATGGCATTCCGTTCGACACCCAGCCTTCCCTGGTGGCGAGTGGAATCCGGGTGGGCACACCCGCCCTCACCACGCGCGGCATGGGGGAAGAAGAGATGATTCAGATCGGGGAGTGGATGGGGCGCGTTCTGAACAACATCGGTGTTCTGAACAACATCGGCACTGACGCGGTTCCCCAGGAAGTGAAACGGGAAGTGCAGGAGCTGACCCGGCGTTTTCCACTGTATGCCTATCGACTGCCCCCTAACCTCGAAAATTGAAAAGATTGTTCACATGAATCCCGCGAAAAACGCGAATCTTTCGCGAAATTCGCGCGAACCTTGGCGTCTTTCGCGGTTGACCCAGTGACTGACGAAGCGAACAAGCAGGATCTTATGCTGGCGGAGATTTTCGGTCCCGGCGGTGTCCTCGCTTCCCGCTTGCCCAGCTACGAGTACCGGCCTTCTCAGCTGGAGATGGCCGAGGCTGTCCTGGAAGCCATCCAGAATCAGCACCATCTCTGTGTGGAGGCGGGCACCGGGACCGGCAAAACCCTGGCCTATCTCATTCCTGCCCTCTTTAGCAGAAAGCGCGTGATTGTTTCCACCGCCACCAAGAATCTCCAGGAACAGCTCTTCTTTAAGGATCTCCCCTTTATCCGGCACTATTTGTTTCCCCGGCTTTCGGTCACCTACATGAAAGGGAGGCAGAATTACCTCTGTCTCAAGAAGTTTTACGAGGAGATGCCGCCCAATCCTCGGGAGACGGCGCCTAGGCCGGCCCGAGACCTGTGGTGCTCACTTTCCGATTGGGTTGCGCAGACGGAAACCGGTGACCGAAGCGAGCTGAACTGGATGAGCGATGACGACCCGCTGTGGAAGACCCTGGATGCGCGAAGCGAATTCTGCGTGGGGCAGAAGTGCACCCACTTCGATCGGTGCTACATCACCCGCATGCGCCAAAAGGCGCTTGAATCGGACATCATTGTAGTCAACCATGCGCTCTTCTTTGCCCACCTCGCCTTGCAGGTGGATGAGATTGGGCAGGTGCTGCCTGACTACGCAGTCCTCATTCTCGACGAAGCCCATGAGGTTGAGGAGATCGCCGCCAGCCATTTCGGCAGGCAGGTGAGCAACTACCAGTTGGAGGACTTCTGCCGAGACTTCCAGAGGGTTTTCTTCGAGTCGCCTGAGTCTCTCCTTCAGTTGGTGGAGGTGCAAAATCGTGCCGCCTCCTTTTTCGGGTCATTTCCGGAGCGGGAAGGCCGCTATTCCCTCAGCTTCTTCCAGGAGCCCGGCGCCGCCCTGCTGGATCTGGAAGGGGAGCTCGTGGAAAGCTTCGATCGCTTTCAGAGAGTCCAGAAGGTGCTCTACCATCATCTCCAGCACCAAACGGATCTGCCGGACGAGGCGGAAGCGTTGAGCCGGCGCCTGGAGCGGTTCATCGGCATCCTTGATGAGATCTTCCACCTCGACACGCCGGAGAACGTGTGTTGGTTTGAGAGGCGCGGGCGCGGTGTCTTTCTCCACCTCACGCCCATCGAGATGGCCCCGATTCTGCGGGAAAAGCTCTTTGATCGCACCGAGACGGCCATTTTGACCTCGGCTACCCTGACCGCGGATCGCCATTTTGACTACCTCAAGGAGCGCTTGGGTATTCCGGAGCCGCGAGAAGTGATCCTGTCCGGCGAATTCAACTACAGCCGGCAGGCCATCCTCTACATTCCGCGGGCTTTGCCGCAGCCTCGTTCGCCGAGCTACTTCCTTCGTGCCGTGAGCGAGATGGAAAAAATTCTGGAGATTACCGAGGGTCATGCTTTTCTCCTCTTTACCAGTTTTCATCAGATGAACGCCGTTTACCGCGCCCTGCTCGAACGCGTCCCCTACCCGTTGTTCCGGCAGGGTGACATGCCCAAAAATCAACTTTTGGAAACCTTTAAAGAGACTCCGCGCGCCGTTCTGTGTGCTACCGCCAGCTTCTGGCAGGGAGTGGATGTGCAGGGAGACGCCCTGCGCGCGGTGGTCATCGACAAACTCCCTTTCCTGGTTCCCAGCGAACCGGTTGTGGCAGCCCGCATTCACCGATTGGAAAGCCAGGGAGAGAATTCCTTTCTGAGGTACACGGTGCCGGAAGCCATCATCACTTTAAGACAGGGCCTGGGAAGGCTGATCCGCTCGCGGCAGGATCGAGGAATCCTGGCCATATTCGACAGCCGTCTTCGCACCCGAAGTTATGGCCAACTGTTTCTAAAAAGCTTGCCAAACTGCCCTCTTAGCGATAGCATTGAAGAAGTTGGAAAATTCTTCCGTGAAAACGACTAGTTTCAAAGGGGGAGTCTTATGAAACCCAGAGTCGGGTGGGCTGCTGCCCTCCTATTCGTTCCCTTCTTTGCGGGTCAGGCTTTCGCGCAGCTTGGAATCGTCCAGGGCAAGGTCACCGATGAGCAGGGAGAGCCGATTCGGGACGTTGAAATCAGGGTGGAGAGTCCGGCAGGGAGAAAGTACAAGCTCAAGACCAATAAGAAAGGTGAGTTTTTCCACGGCGGGATCAAAGTGGGCCATTCCTACCGTGTGATTGCTGAAAAGGACGGTTATCAGCCTGAGTTCGAGGACAATGTGAGGCCGGGACGAGCGGGAGCGCTTTCAAGCTTGGGTGTCGGCACCGGCGGCGGAAGAGGCCGGCGGCAAGGCCCGCCGGGAGTGGTCAATTTTATCATGAAGACAGGCGTATCGGCTGCCGGGATGCAGCGCCAGCTGGATGATAAGGTCGCCGCGACGACTCACAACAAGGCACTGGGGCTTTATGGCCAGGGCCAATATCAGGAGGCTTCGGACGCGTTCCGGCAAGCCCTGGAAAAAGCTCCTAACGAGTACTACATCTGGGCCAATCTAGCCAATACTTATGTGCAGATGAAGCGATGGGACCAGGCAATCGAGGCCTATGAGAAGGCGGTTGAGCTGAGTCCGGAGAGGGGTTCGCTCTATCGGAGCCTGGGCACCGCCTATGCCAACAGCGGGAACGTCGAAAAGGCCGTCGAGATTTTTGAAAAAGCAGCCAGTCTGAGCACCGACCCCAGGCAGGCCGCCATGAGCTATTACAACATGGGCATCACCTTCGTGAACCTGGGCAAGAACGAGCAAGCAGTGCAGGCTTTGGACAAGGCCGTCAAGGCGAATCCGGAGCACGCGGAAGCCCATTACCAGCTGGGCATTGTGCTGCTGGGCATGAACCGGATCCGAGAGGCAACTGCCCACCTGAAAGCGTATGGGAAGGTGTCTCCGAACGGCCCCAATGCCGCAACGGCAAAAAGCCTGGTCAAGGAACTTTCCAGCAAGTAAGACAAGACGCGCGGACTCGCTTCACTCGTATGCGTAGGGGCGCGCGGCCGTGCGCCCTCGACTGACGAGTGCCACCGACCACTGCCACCGTGATCGGGAACCCCAAGATCCGAAATTCGAAATTCACGCGTGTGATACCATAAACTCGCGAAATTGCTTTGCTCGCAGAGCAAAAGCGCAAAAGAAATTGACATTCGAAAATCGAAGTTCAAAACTGTCACCGTGGGTCGTAAACAGCTTGTTACCGGCATCCTGGGAATTCTGATCGGATTCATTCTGGGGTTTTTCCTCTCCCAGTATTGGGAGCAAAGTCGCTCCGCCCTCGAGGAGGAGAGACAAACGGGCGCGGAAAGCCCTTCTCAGTTTCCAGAGGATCACCCTCCTGCCGAGATCGTCGAGAAACTGGCAGCACTTCAGGAGCGGGCCAGAGCCAACCCTCAAGACCATCAGATCAGAGTTCTGCTGGGGAACCTCTACTACGATATGGGACGATTTGATGGAGCCATTACCTGGTACTCGGAGGCACTCGGCCTGGATCCTAATAATGTGGATGTCCGCACGGATCTGGGGACTGCCTATCTGTACACGGGTGACACGGCCCGTGCGCTTCTGATGTATCAGGAGTCTCTCGAAACTCGGCCAAATCACCCGCAGACCCTGCAGAATATGGGTTTCGCCTACCTGTCGATTCAGAAACTGAAAGACGCGATCCGGGTCTGGCAGAAGTTGATCGAAAAGCATCCAGAATACCCGCATGTCGGAGAAATTGAGAAGGAGATGGATAAGGCAAGGGCTCAACTGAAGGAACCGACCTAAAAATGACTTGGATCATCAAGTTTCTCTTTTTTTTGATGTTCCTGATGGGCTTACGGATGCTCTTTACGAAACTTTTTGCCCCACTGCTGAGAAGTTCCGGTCCGCGGCCGGGCAGGCGGGCCGCCCAATCAGCTCGGACCGTCTCAGGACAAACGGTCAAGGATCCTCAATGTGGAATGTACGTGGCCACGAATCTTGCCATTTCGGTGCGGAAGAGAGGAGAGACCTTCCATTTCTGTTCCGAGAAGTGTCGCGATCAGTTCTTCAAACAGTAGAGCAACCCGTTTTGCTCGAGTCTTCCAGCCTCCGCAGGCGTACCCATGCGGTACGTGTCAGGACGCCGAGGGAGCGTAACGAATCTACGGAGGGGCGCCCGCGAAGCGGCGGGGGAGTCCCCTCTTGAGAGGGGTGTCCGCCGGAGGCGGACGGGGTGCGTTCATCAGGGCTTGCCTCGCTACATATTTCTCTGAAGGCAAATCATGGAATCCTTGAACCCGTTTGAGATCGTTCAGCGACAATTTGACGAGGCGGCGGACATCCTGCGTCTGCCTCACGATCTGCGCAATGTCTTGAAACAATGCAAGCGTCAGCTGGTCGTCTCGGTTCCCGTCAAAATGGATGATGGGCGCATTGAAATTTTTGAGGGGTATCGCGTTCAGCACAACATGGCGCGTGGCCCCGCTAAGGGAGGCATTCGGTATCATCCTGATGTCACTCTGGACGAGATCAAGGCCCTGGCCTCTTGGATGACCTGGAAGTGTGCGACCGTGGACATTCCCTACGGCGGCGGAAAAGGCGGGGTACGGTGCAATCCAAAGCGGATGTCCGAGAGTGAGCTGGAGAAGATGACGCGCAGGTATGCCTCGGAAATCCTGCCGATCATCGGACCCGACCAGGACATTCCTGCCCCCGACGTCTACACCAATTCGCAGACCATGGCCTGGATTATGGACACCTACAGCATGATGAAGGGATATTCGGTCCTGGGAGTGGTGACCGGCAAGCCTCTTTCGCTGGGCGGCTCCGAGGGCAGGCAGTCGGCGACAGCTCGCGGCTGCCAGTTTGTGATCCGTGAGGCGTGTAAGGAAAAGAAGATGCCCTTAAAGAATGCTACCGTCGCCGTGCAGGGTTACGGCAACGCCGGTAGTTTCATCGCCAGGTTTCTTCATCGCGACGACGCGAAGATCATTGCCTTGAGTGATTCTGAAGGGGGAATCATCAACAAGACGGGTATTGATCCCTACACCGCTTTGGAGCACAAGCGCCGCAGTGGGGCCCTCCAGGGTTTGGAAGCGACCCAGTCCATTACCAATGAGGAGCTCCTGGAGTTAAAGTGTGACATCCTTGTACCGGCTGCTCTTGAAAACCAGATCACTTCACAAAACGCCGGTCGGATTCAGGCGGAGATCGTGGCCGAAGCGGCCAACGGCCCCACCACTCCGGAAGCGGACGAGATCCTTTCCAGGAACGAAGTGATGATTCTCCCGGACATCCTGGCCAACGCCGGGGGAGTGACGGTCAGTTACTTCGAATGGGTGCAGGATTTACAAGGCTTTTTCTGGGACGAGAAGGTGGTTGACCAGGTTTTGGAGAGCAGGATGAAAGAGGCTTTTTATAAGGTGCTGGAGATGGCACACAAGCATAAGGCTTCGCTGCGAACCGGTGCCTATGTTTTGTCGGTAGGGCGAGTCGCCCAGGCCAACCTGACGCGAGGTCTCTTCCCGTGAAAATCGGAATCATTGCGAAATCCCACCGGATGGATTTTGCGAGCACGCTGAAGGAAGCGCTGGAATGGCTTCGTGCCCGCGGCTGCGAGGTGATTGTGGACAAGGAGGTGGCTGAGAAGTTCGGACTGGAGAAGGAGAGCGCTGTTGCCCGGGAAGAGATTCCTTCACTCGTGGATGCCATTGTCGTTTTTGGAGGAGACGGCACCATGCTGTCCGTGGCTCGGCTCATCGGTAAGAACAGGACACCCATCCTGGGTGTGAATCTGGGCTCCCTGGGCTTCCTGACTGAGGTTACGCTCGACGAGCTCTACCCCGCCCTGGAGCAGTTGCTGGCCGGCAAGCACACCATCGAATGCCGCGGCATGTTGAAAACGGAGGTTTACCCGAGAGCTGGGGACGTCAGCGTCTACCATGCGCTCAACGACGCGGTGATCAACAAGGGAGCCCTGGCTCGTATCTTCAGTATCGATGCCTTTGTCAGCGACGATTTCATTGCCAACTTTCAGGCCGACGGGTTGATCATTTCGACACCGACGGGTTCCACTGCCTATTCGCTTGCGGCAGGCGGTCCCATTATCTTTCCCTCCCTCGAATCCATCCTGATGACGCCTATCTGCCCGCATACGCTCACCAACCGGCCCCTCGTGATTCCAGCCGAGAGCAGGGTTCGCCTGGTGCTCCAATCAGGGGATGATGTGATGTTGACCGTGGATGGCCAGGTCGGACTGTCCTTGAGCGAAGGGGACGAAATCATCTGCACCCGGTCTGATTACCAAATCGAGCTGGTTCGCCCCCACCATAAGAGCTTTTTTACCGTGATGCGGGAGAAGTTGAAGTGGGGCGAGCGATAATGCCTAGCCCGGATCATGCATAAAGTGTCTACTGCATCGGCGAAATCATCCGTCCTGACTGTGTTGCGCTCCGTCGGCCTCCTCGACGTACTGCACGAGTACGCCTGCGGGGGCCTCGGTCGCGGCGCCTTGTCAGGCCGAAGCTTTCGCCGCTTCGCTACAACACCTCATGCATAATCCGGGCAGGAGCAATAGGTATGGATTCTGATAGCCGGTTGGAGCACCTTCAGAAACTGGTCGAGAAAAACCCGCTGGACTCGTTCGCCTGGTACGGCCTGGCGATGGAGTATAAGAACCAGGGGAGGCATCAGGAATCCGCTGACGCCTTCGAGCAACTCCTGGGAAAAAAACCCGGCTATACTGCGGCCTACTTCCACTACGGGATGACCTTGAAGCAGCTGGGCGAGGAGGAGAAGGCAAAGGAGGTTCTGAGCAAGGGAGTTCAGGTAGCGGAGGAAAAAGGCGAAGGGCGCGCCCGTGAAGAGATGCTGGAAGAGTTGAAGGCGCTTGACGAGTAGAAGAGAAGAGGGGTCATTTTCCTTCTGATGAGAATATTTTTTCGCGGCACTGAGGCCGCTCCTACGTTCCTTGGGGCCAGAAGGTAGGAGCCGCCTCAGTGCGGCGAAGGAAGCGTATCGCCGCCGTCCCGGCGGCTGGGCTGGAAGCCGGCGTTACGTTGCAGCGGAGCGCCGCTGCTTCAATGCACGACCACCTGCTGCGGAACCGCAGCCAGAAAGTCGAGTGAGTACCTGCCGAAGAGCTCAAAGGCAAAAATGGGCACGTTGGAGCGGATGCGGATGAAACCGCCCCCCTGCTCCTGTAACGAGGGGGGGAATTCGTTCAGCAGCCGAGCGACCTTTTCTCGAGGTGAGAGCTCCAGAAAGGAGAGTCCGGTGAGATTCTTCTCCGTGTCAAAGACCTCCAGGCTCACCAATGCCACACGCTGGAAGGAATTGAGCAGAGTCACGCCGGTGAACATCTTCGCCGTTTGGGCCACATGGCTCAAGAGGAACTTACGCGCGCCTTGTGTGGCCCCTTGAAGAGGCAGAGCGGCCAGAAAGTTATCCGAGGGATCGCCAAAACTGATGTTTCCCGAGAGGGTTCCGTTGGTGGTCGTGATTCTCAGCCACCCCACCACCGTTTCTGAGTCAAAGTCAAAAATCTCCCCAGCCTGTTTCCGGTACTGCGTCCCCTGGGGAAAGTCTTCAAGGAGGCGCGAAGCGATCACGTCTCCTTTTTCGTCCAGGGCTTCCAGGAGAATATCCGTGACCGGTCCGGTATTGATGAGATTCAGTGTGGTTTCCACCTCCGGACCGGAAGCGAGATGGGCAGCAAAAAGGCCCGGGTTTTTCGCGTCCAGGTCGAGCGCCAGGAGACCTCCACGAGACTGCGGGCTCCCGAAAATCTGGATTCCGAACAGGGGGCGTTCCGCTTTTGCCGTAACGTAACCGCCTGATCCACTTCCGGTTCCAAAAAGATCATTCAGGGTGCCGGAAAACATGCCTTTCCTGACCAGTTGAAGCAGCAGCTCCACGGTGGAGCCGTCAGGTCGACGCCACTGTAACGTAACGTCGAGATCACCCTCGTGTGGGTTGATGAGGTAGAAGCGCATCTGTTCGCCGGGTTGGTTGCGTACTTCGGAGAAGAGGAGGTTTCGATGGGAGGCGCCGGCCAGGGCTGCACCGTCTATGAGGGTTCCGTCGTAGTCTCCCAGCAAAGTGAAGCTCATCAGATCGGGCCCTGTGGATCGAATCTCTATCCAGCCTTCTTTGAGAGCGGGGAAGGCTTCTCCCAGAAGAAAGGCCAGCTGGCAACCGGGCTCGATCTCCTTTTCGTAGGTTCCCATTGCCTGTCCTTGTCTGTCATAGGCAAGCAGCGATATCTCGAGTGTTTCGTAGAAGGCATTGGCCAGGGCAAGTCCTGCGAATTCGGTACTCTGGTTGGAGAGGATGGGCAAAATCAGTGGCGGCGCCAAACTGGAGCCAAACTCGATTGCGCCAAGATCCATCTCGGCAGTGCCATCTCCGTTGCCATCCACGGGTCTTTCATGAAGGGGAATATAAGACCTACTTGACGTACATGGTAACGAGGTGTAGTTTGTTTGGGTGCGTTGGCAAAAATGGTCCAGATGGATTGGAGCGAAGCCAGTATCAAGGATTGCAATTATTGCGCTGGTGCCAGGGATTGTCGGTGCGATTGGCGGAGGAATCTGGGAGTACATCATGACTAGGGGACTATCAGGCTGGGTTCCGCTCTATGCAGGTCTGATTTCTGGGTTGATTTCGGGAATCGGAACCCTATTGTTTTCGTGGTATCTGGCGACGGCTCACCCTTTGGACCTGAACCACTGAGAATTCTCACCTCGTAAGCCATCTGAGTTGGTGGCAGAAATTAACGGCCTTACCGGCATAGCCAGGCAATCCGTCATAGACCGACACGCCAACAAATGGTTGCGTGTAGCTGGAACTGTGTACGATGTTTTCGACAAAAACCAGCTAGTAATTGTGTGTTTGGATGGTAGCGATATTGGACCTAACTACTGGTTAGAATTCGACGCTTCCGACTGGCGAGACTCGCTAAAAACACTTAATGTCGGCGACCAAATCAGGGCGACCGGGAAAATAAAATCGTTCAACTCTCTGTATATTGTCCTTGCTCAGTGCGAGAAGGAGCAGGGGTTACACAATCTGAGCGCAATACAATGAGCACGCCCAACTGGGCCAACCAGACCATCTGGACCGGGGATAACCTGCCGATCATGCGGGGCATGAACTCGGAGTCGGTAGACCTTATCTACTTAGACCCCCCCCTTCAACAGCAATACGAACTACGCTGCTCCCATTGGCAGCAAGGCTGCTGGAGCCGAGTTCAAGGACACCTGGACCCTCACAGACATCAACGTCGAGTGGGTGAACCTGATCGAGTCCAAGCACCCCGCTCTCCACCGTGTCCTGTTGGCGGCGATGACTTCCAGCGACAAGTCCTATCTGATCTACATGGCCGCTCGACTTCTCGAAATCAGGAGGATTCTCAAGCCCAAAGGCTCGATCTACCTGCACTGTGACCCGACCATGAGCCACTACCTCAAACTGCTCATGGACGCGGTTTTCGGTAAACGTAAATTCAGAAACGAAATCATCTGGAAGCGCAACTCATCACATAACGACTCGAAGGCATTTGGCCGCGTGGTCGACTCGCTCCTATTCTACGGCCCGCCAATAAGGACCGATTCCGTCCGTGTCCCGCTAAGCACAGATTACACTGAGAAGTTTTACCGTCACCGGGACCACCGAGGGCTGTATCGACACGACAACATTATTCGATCCGCATCGATGGGCGAACGGCCTAACCTGACCTATGAGTACAAAGGCTTTACGCCACCCTTTGGGTGGCGAATGACCAAAGACAAGATAACGGCGCTGGACGCGGAAAACCGAATAGCTTGGTCTGCATCTGGGCGACCCTATCTGAAACGCTATTTGAGTGAGAACAAGGGGCAGGTTCCGTCGGCGATCTGGACCGATATTTCGCCAATTTCAGGCCATGCCAAGGAACGAGTCGGCTATCCGACGCAGAAACCTGTCGCGCTACTGGCTCGCATCATCCAAGCAAGCTCCAACACGGGTGATATGGTTCTGGACCCGTTCTGCGGATGCGCCACGGCCTCCATTACGGCTCAGGGTTTACACAGGCAGTGGGTAGGAATCGATATCTCTCCCAAGGCCGCCGATCTAGTTCAACAGAGAATGCATGACGAACTGGGCCTATTTTCCAAGGTCATCCACCGCACGGATACTCCCAAACGCACGGACCTAGGAACGCTCCCTAGGTACAACTCCGATGCCAATCGAAAGGAGATCTACGGCGATCAGGAAGGTCACTGCAACGGATGTCGGATCCACTTCGAGCTACGCAACTTGGAGGTAGGCCACATCATCTCCAAGGGCAAAGGCGGGACCGATCACATTGGAAACCTGCAACTTCTTTGTGGGAACTGTAATCGGATCAAAGGAGACCGTGGCATGGAGTACCTGAAAGCGAAGCTACAGATATGAGAAAACGACCTGACTATGGAAACGCAACCCCGGAAGACTTGGTGAGAGCTCTTCTGCGCGTGCACCGGAAGACAGCCCGTTATCGGCAATCAGTTCCTGGTACATCAGTTGTTTCCCAGCCAAGCCCCGCACAACCCGTCTCATCTGGTGCAGAGTGTCCAGCTGGCGAAGGTTGTGCTTCCCAGCGAACTCACGAACATAGCGATCCAGATGTTTAGGACTGATCTTGTGAAAGACTCCCGTATGCGCCCTTTTGAGCATAGACCAGAAGCTCTCGACGCCATTGGTATACGCTTTCCCTCGCACATACTCACCAATCGAGTGCTTAACCGTCTCATGATTCGGAAGGGTGTGGTAGGTCAAAGCGTCATCGGTGTAGATTTTGGTTCCCAGCTTGACGTGCTCCATAATGAAAAGGCTCATGGTCTCAGACTTGGTATTGCGGACAACTTGGGCGGAGACTTGATTAGAGGATCGATCTTTGATCCCCGCTACAGCCATTTTGCCAGTCGGTCCACGACCACTCATCTGAGCTCTCTTGGTCTTGTTCATGTTCCTGCGCTTTCCTCCTATGTAGGTCTCATCGACTTCGACCGGGCCGGAGAAAGACGTTCCACCGTTTTTAGTTCTGGTCCAGGCTTCTCGAATTCTGTGGAGCATGAACCATGCAGCGGGTTGACTGACCCCAATGTCGCTCGCCAACTTGGTGGAGGCGATGCTCTTCAAACTGGTCAGTTCCAGATAAATGGCCATAGCCCATTTGTGGAGCGAGAGGTTTGTTTTGGCAATGGGCGTCCCAGTGCGGACCGAGAAATACCGCTCGCAATCTCGGCACCGATACGGCATGGGCTTTCGGTTGGGCACGGTGTAGGTATTGGTGGACCCGCAATGCCCACAACACCTTTCCTCTGGCCACAGTGTCTTTTCAAACCACTCCTCAGCTGCTTTTTCGTTGGGGAACATGTCCATCAAGTGGATAATGTTGAGTTTCCTGCGTTGCCGGTTTCTTGTTTGTTTTCCCATAGGAGTATTGTATGTCAGGAGAAGGGAAAAGTCAAGTAGGTCTTATAATCCCATTCATGAAAGAGCAGATCCAGTCTTGGAAAGGGCGGGAAAGTCGGCTCGCCACCCGCCGGCGAGTTATTGTTGCCCCGGTCAATAGCCTGGAGAACCAGGCTGCAGGGAAAAGTCTCCCTGGGCGCTGTTGGTGAATAAGGGATCTCCCGCAAAGTTTCCATTGGAACCGGGGTATTGCCCGTCTCCAATCAGGTTATTGGTCAGGTTCCATTGAAGGGGCCGGAGAAGTCGTTCTCTCCGTTCCCGGACAGGATGCAGTTGAAGATCGTCCCGGTGGTGCCGGAGAAATTGATCCCAAAACGCGTATTCCCTGCAATGGTGCTGTTGAGGAGGCTTACCACACTGTCGACGGCGACAATCCCGTCTGCCTGGCTCGGGTGCTGGGAGACGGCCACCAGACTGTCGAGCAGGGTCAGACTGGAACCGAAAATCTCAATACCTTTCGCATTGCCCGCAAACTGGCTGGTTCGGGTCTCAGAGGTGGAATCCAGGGCCAGATAGAGACCGGAACTCTGGTTGTCCCGGACTTGGGTTCGCAGGATCTCCGCCAGGGCTCCATCAGACAAGGACACCCCTCGACCCTGGTTTCTCTCTATCATACCGTCCTGGATGAGGAGGAGGGCCTGCGTTCCCCGCCCTTGAATTCCGTCTCCCGACTCTCCGCGGGTATCCCGCACGGTATTCCCCTTGATCAGCGCTGAGCTGTCGACAATCCGAATACCCTGTCCGCTGCTGTCACTGCCGTTTTCGAATATGTCGTTCTCGAAGAGGGCCAGGTCGCTTCCCGCAAGGCCGTAAACTCCATGTTCCGGGTTTTCGCTCACTTCGTTCTTCTGAATCAGAGCCGCGGAGGCGGAGGCAAGAATCCCGGTACGAGCGTGGTTCCGGATTGTATTTTGAAAGATGTGGGCACGACTGTTGATCAACCTGACTCCGTGAGACCCACCTGCTGTGTCTTCAATAATGTTCCCGTGGACGAGCCCACTGGCGTTGTCAAAACTGATGCCTCCCCTTCCTCCTCGGATTCGCAGTCCCTCAATGGTGATTCCGTCCAGGTCGAAGATGGTGATCGCCGCTGAGTTCTCACCCGTCACGTCGATGGTGGGAGACTCGCCAGGCTTGCTCCTCAGTGTCAGGCCGCGCAGGGGAAGTCCTTCAAGGTTCAAGCCGATCGCCACCACTTCGGAGTAAATCTCGCTGTCGCTGATCTCCACCACGTTACCCGGCTGTGCCTTTTCGAGGGCCGCGGCGATGTTCTCGTACATGCCGTTGCCCGTTTTCGAGACCTGCAGCACGGTGGAGGGGTCCGGGACGGAGACTCCTCTCCAATAAGGAGCCCACAGTTCGCTGTCGGAAGAGTTCGCCGGGGAAACTCGGATGTAGCCCTCTAAGGTGCCGGGTGCCAGCGGGGAAGAGAACTGGGCGCTGACCAGAAACTCTTCCGTCTGGCCGCTTGCCAGGGTCAGGCTGGGAGGGGAAACCCCCAGCTGAACGCTCGGGTTGGCGAAGTTTTCCTGCACTTCAATTTGATAGGTCTGAGTACCGGAACCATGGTGTGTGAGTCGGATGGCCCGGTCGATCTAAATCGATTTGTCTTCGCCCTGGATGCCGAAACTAACGCTGGCGGGATCGATCGTCGCGTTGGCCTTTACCGCCTGCGCCAAATCCAAACGCCCACTTCCGGTGTGAATGATGCGGGCTGGCTGCCCGTTCCAGGTGGGCGTCTTGGCGGCTGTATTGACCAGCGCCGATTTGATCGATTCAGCCGACCAGCCGGGATGGAGCTGCTTGACCAGAGCCGCGGCTCCACTGACAAGGGGGGTGGAGAAGCTGGTGCCGTTGACATCGGCGGAATACTGAGGCTCGGGTGTGACATTGTTTGAGGCGGTGTACATGTCCTGGCCGGGTGCCGTGAGATCCGGTTTGATGCTGAGGTCGATATTGGGCCCCCGACTGCCGAAGTTGGCCAGGACGTCGGCCTGAGCAGGAACCGGAGCCAGGGGCTGCAGGGTGGCGTTGGCCACCGCCCCCGGCAGGAGAAAGTCCCGAAGGGCCTCGCCTTCCGATTTTTCGATCATGACTGACGGTATTTCAAACTCTGTTTCCTGCTGTGCTCCCATGGTAACCGTTGGTCCATCGACGTTGTTGTAGACGACCATCGCCTCGGCTCCGGCATTGGCCACATTGGTAGCCTTGGAGGTAAAGAAGCAGGTTCCCCGCTGCACCAGAGCAACCTTTCCGGTAAGTGTTCCAGCCGGCAGAGCTTCGCAGGCCAGCTCGGTACCATCTATCGGTTGCGATCGAGTTGATCGGGGAAGGCCCGATGGGGGCATCGATCCTCACGTGCTCGCCGGGGCGGTATGGGATTCGTTTCAGCTGGGAAGGGAGTGGGGAACTGGAATCAATTTCCAGTGCTCCTGAGAAGACCCGCCCGTTGCTGCCGGCTCCGACGGTGATTGCGGCGGGGCTCGTTCCTGGAGAGGTGATGGTGCCAGGATCCGGCCCCGAATTCCCGGCGGCAATCACCACTACCACGCCCATGGCCGTGGCGTTGGCAATGGTGATCTGCTCCGGATCGGTCGCGGGATCGATGGCGTTTCCACCCAGGCTGAGGTTCAACACATTGGGGATTATAACTAATTGTTGACGGAAGTGCAAGAAATGGGTATAATTGGCTGCCCTGAGGAAAGGAGGGCAGCATCATGGACTTTATCGACAATGTTCGGACCCGTTCTAATCGATTTACCGAGCGAGTAGAGCATTTGAAGGATAAGGATGTGACCGAAGAGGCCACCAGGACCTCGTTTATTTTACCGTTCATTCAGATGCTAGGATACGACATTTTCAACCCCGCCGAAGTAATTCCTGAATTCACGGCAGATGTCGGAACCAAGAAGGGCGAGAAAGTTGATTTTGCACTTTTGCAGGACGGAATGCCCGTCATGCTGATCGAGTGCAAAAGATTGGGAACTGATTTATCCAGTGAGGTAATTTCCCAATTGCTCCGCTATTTTGGCGTTACCGAAACCCGCGTCGGTATTTTGACCGACGGTATTCAGTATCGTTTCTTTTCCGATCTCGACCAGTCAAATGTCATGGATCCTCGCCCATTCTTTGAATTCAACATGCTGGAATTCAATGAGCTGGATATAAAGGAATTAAAGCGATTTACGAAGGATGAGTTCGACTCGTCACTGATTACCGATGCAGCAAGGGAATTACGCTACACCGCCGAGATCAAGCGCGTGCTCGCTCAGGAATTAGCCAAACCTTCCGATGACTTTGTGAAATTTGTCATGAAGCAAGTTTACGAAGGGAGAGTTACGGGAGCGGCGCGTAACATGTTCCGGGGCTTGGCCTTTTCTGCATTTAACCAATTCATAAGCGACAAAATACGGGATCGTCTCCAAAGTGCGCTAAAACAAGAAGGCGATGCAGTGGCGGATCAGGCCAAGGAGGAAAAAGAAGAAACTTCCGGCCCGGAGTTCACGTCGAACGAGCTCGACGGATTAAATATCATAAAAGCGATCCTCGGCGGTATCGTGGACACTCGATGTCTGGATTTACGCAAAACGCAACGCAATGTCTCAATCGTACTGTACAGCACTCCCGAAAAGGAAGATTACGGAACCGTGCTGTTCAAATTGTGGGCGCGCCGACCGGAATTCATAAAACTAGGGGCGAGCGGGATACCGACCATTAGACTAGACACGATTGAAGACTTATATCGGCACACCGACCGCTTGCGCCGGTTCGTCCAGGGAAATTCCGAAATTGAGACAGAGGATTCGTCAAATGACAGCTCGCCCAGGGAAACGGAATAACTTCTGCGGAGGTTGCGTCATTTGACGGCTTGCCGGAAGGAGATTGTCAATGAGGCCCATGCTAGATCCAAAACGGGATTTGATCGGCGCGACGCCCGAGACGCTGGCCCGCGCACTGCTCCGGCGCATCGTACCCCTACGACCGGGCACTCGACGCAAGCCCGTTGTCCGCAACGAGGTCACGAAGGAGAAGCCTTCGACCAACCAGACGGGAGACGGTGTGCCGCATCTGGACAAGCGTTCCTGATTCCCGGATGTTGTGCTTTCCGGCAAATTCCTGAACGTAGCGGTCAAGGTGCTTAGGGCTGATCTTGTGGAACGTCCCCTTGTGGGCGCGTTTGAGCATCGACCAGAACGACTCGATACCATTGACGTGCGCCATTCCGTTCACGTATTCCGCCACTGAGTGCTTGACCGCCGCGTGGGTGAAGGGGAGGCTATCGTAAGCCGGGGCGTCGTCAGTATAGACGGTTGCGCCCTTTGCGGCGTGATTGAGCACGAAGCCTTGCAGAGTTTCGGCGTCGGTGTTTCGGATCACCTTGGCCGCGACCCGATTGCTTGCCCGATCCTTTGCTCCCACAACGGCTGTTTTTCCAACTGGCCCACGTCCTTGCATGGTCTTCCGTTTGGCGTTGCTTATATTGCGCCTTCGCCCGCCGAAATAGGATTCGTCCACTTCGACCGGCCCGAAGTAACCGCTGCTGTCGCCACTAGCCCACGCCTCGCGGATGCGGTGCAGCATGAACCAGGCGGCCTTCTGGCTGATCTTCAGATCCCTGTGTAGCTTCATGCTCGACACGCTCTTGAGGCTGGTGAGGCAGAGGTAGATACCAATGACCCACTTGCGGAGGGGGATATTAGAGCTTGCGAGAGGCGTTCCGGTCTTGACACTGAAGTACCCACGGCAATCCGAACACCAGTAGGGCATACTCTTGTGTTTGGCTTCCCGTGTCCGGGTACTCCCGCACTTACCGCAGCATCGTTCTGTCGGCCACATTACCGACTCAAACCACGCCTTTGCGGTGTCCTCAGTCGGGAACATATCCATCAATTCAATCAGTGATAGTCCTTCGCGGTGGGCCTTTCCTGGTGCTTTGTAAGTCATCATGCGCTCCTTTATTCGATGGTATTATTCTACACAAAGAGCAGCAGTTTGTCAACAATTAGTTATAATCCCCAACACATTCATCCCGTCGGCGACTGTGTCATTGATGGCAGCGATGACGGCAGCGCTGGTGGTGGTGGAGTTGATTCCAGGTGTGCCGAAGACTTTGTAGTTGCCCAAGAAAGCGAAAGGAGCGATTCCCTGTATCTGGGCGAGGGGCGCAGCAACCGGTTTTCCCGCAGCAACCGAGGCGACCTGCGAACCGTGGCCCAGTTCATCCTCCGGGGTAGTGTTCAACTGCGGGTTCAACCCATACACCGGTTTCACATAGGTCCGAGCCACGATCACCTTGTTGTTGGTAAATTCCGGGTCTCCGCAATGGGGGCACTGAAAAAACAGCATCAAAGGGGCATTCAGACCGTCGTCGCCGAACATGGGGTGAGCGGGGTTGATTCCGGAATCGATGATGCCGATGCTGATATTCCTGCCCGCATTTCCGATGCCGCCTACTGCCTGCCAGAAGTCGGGCGCACCGACCACGGTGGGTGCCGCGTCCATGAGGAGGAAACGTTCCGGGTTGGGGTAGATCCCCTTCACCTCCTCCTGGTGACCCAATTCCTCGATCACTTTCCTGGATCCTCTCACCAGCAGCATGTTGAGCAGAAAAGAACGACGATCGAGTACCTCGATTCGGCGGCTGAGGACAGTATCTACGAAACGGCCTTGACTCTGCTGGAGGGAATCCTGATAGCGGCGCGCGGCCGGACCCCGGAGAGAGGTTTGGCGAAACTCCATCACCTCCTCGGGAACCCACTCCATCACCTTCTCCGCCACCGAGAGATCCTGGAGAAGAACAATGTGCAGATCTCTCGCTTCCGCACTGGAGACCGTGCTTTGGAAGGAGGTCGAGAAGTGCGCTAAGATCAGAGCGATGAAACAACCGCAGACAACTTTCTTCATGGGAGCGATAGGCTTCTTGAAGCGGACTGGCTATGCGCTCGTTGCTTCGAGTCTGATCCTCCTCATGTTCATCAGTCTGGCTCACTTGGGTGGACGCTTGGCCCTGCTCTATAGCTATGCCCTTTTTGTGGTTGGCATCGCCCTTGTGGCAATCAGCAAGAGCCTGGAAATTATACAATATTATCGTCTTAGGAGCACTGCGCGCCTACTGTCCCCAGTGTGGTTGGTATGGTGGCGGCCGCGACTGGTACCGCTCTGAGTGCTGCCCGGAATGCGACTCGGAAGAGGTCCTGCTGGGCTGACGAAGAATGACGACGACCAATGACCATTGACCATGACCAGTGACCAATGACCGGTGACCCGCCATGAAATACGCCATTGTCCTGGATGAGGTGTTTACCCGGCACGCTCCCCCTTCCGGGCATCCGGAACGGCCTGATCGGATTCGATCCATTTTGGAAGCAATGGCGGCCTGGAAGGGGACAGATCAGTTCGAGTCTGTGGCCCCCTCGCCGTTGGAGGAAGAGTGGACTCGGAGCGTCCATACGCGGGCTCATTGGCAGCGAATCAGGAGCAGTGCAGGAAAGCCGTCTGTTCAGCTTGATCCGGACACCTACACCAGCTCCGACTCTTCCCAGGTAGCCCTTTTGGCGGCGGGCAGTGTGGTTCGTCTGGCGGACCACCTGATTTCTGGCAACATCGATGCGGGTTTCGTACTGGCCAGGCCTCCGGGCCACCACGCGGGCCGGGATCGAGCCATGGGGTTCTGTCTGTTGAATAATGTAGCGATCGGGGCGGATTTTGCTCTTAAGGCTCTCGGACTGAGAAGAGTAGCGATTGTGGATTTTGACGTCCACCATGGCAATGGAACCCAGGAGATTTTCTACTCGCGATCCGATGTCCTGTATCTTTCCCAGCACCAGTATCCCTTCTACCCCGGTAGCGGCCATTTTCAGGAGGTCGGGGAGGGAGCGGGCAGAGGGTGGACTGTCAACTTTCCCATTCGGGCGGGGGCGGGGAACTCCTTTTACTGCTCGCTTTTCCGTGACTTCGTCGTTCCTATTCTTCGTCAGTACCGCCCGGAGCTGATCCTGGTCTCTGCCGGCTATGATGCCCATCGAGATGATCTTCTTGGTGGAATGGATCTGGATGAACGCGGCTTCGGAGAGTTGGTCAACCTGTTGAACCGTACCGCTGAAGAGGTGTGTGAGGGAAGAATTCTATATGTTCTGGAGGGAGGATATGACCTGGCGGCGCTGGCGCGAAGCGTGATGCGCACCATCTCTACCACCCTGGAACCGGAAAGCTTCGAGATTGAAGAGGATCAGCTCTCTGAGTATGCCGAGTACCGAGAGCAAATGAAGGCACATTTTTCTCAGCGCTGGGAGCTTTAAGCCGGATGATGCATAAAGTGTCTACTGCATCGGCAGACCCACCCCGCCGCTTCGCGGCACCCCTCCGGAGGAGGGGACTACCCTCTACCCCGGAACTCGGAACCCGGAACTCGGAACCTCAAAAGGCAGGCTCGCCCGCCTTTTGGTAAGCCATCCACCAAAGCGAGGCCACGAAGTGTGCTGAATGATTGAGCTGGCGCTCGATGACTGGGCCTACCTCGTCAAACATGGAATCGTAGTACGAATCCGGGTACGGCTTCCTTTTGCTTTTCTCCGTGGCGAACTGGCTCCGATCGATCCCCAAGCGGGACACGACTTTCTGATCAGCAACCAGGATGTTGTCTACCCAGATGAAGCTGTCGAGTGCCCTGGCGTAAAGCGCGTCAAGAACCGATCCCTGATCGGAGGGGCGAGCCGGGACAAAGCGGATCTTTTCGAGATGGAGATTCAGCAGGTCCAGCTCGAATCGAAAGTGGATTCCGTGCTGACCCGTAAACTGGCCATTGTGGTTTCGGACGGTATGGAACGGCTGATGGAGGTCACCGACGTAGTGACTCAGATCGGAGGAGTATCGAAGGATTTTCCCCCCGTCCTTGCTCCTGAGAGCCTCCACCAGGTTGTGGAACGTCTTCTGGGCGGCCCAAAGTACCACGCCGTTTTTTTGCACGCGTTTCTTCCCCAGTTTCGCAACCAGGCTCTCATAGTCCAGGCTGAAGCGTCGAAAGGGAAAGAGACCGTACCGGTCCAGATCGACGTAGTGGCGAAAGCCTTCTTCGGGATCTTTTTTCTTACGGGTATCCGCATCCACGGAGTACTGGATGAGCAGGGCCCTTCGTTTTGAGTAGAGTTCTTTCAGCCGGCCTTCCAGACATTCAATGGCCCTGGCAGTGATCCAGTAGTGTCCCTCGGCTCCCCAGGCGTAGACTCGCGTTGCTTGTGGAGTAAACGACCAGAAACACAAAAGAGCAAGAGAGAGAAGGAAACGAGTCAAAGCTTCAGCGCGTACCTTTGCCGCAGTACTTCGGGGAGCCGATAGACGGTGTTACACACCTCGCACTTGAGAAGAATCAATTTCTGGTTCTCTCCGAATTCGTGGCGGATCTCTTCCAGCAGCTCCTGGTCCGGCTCGTTGTAGTAGCTGGCAAACGGGTAGTAACGTTTGATCATGGACAGGCAGGATTTTCCTTTTTGGTTCTTCTGATTACAAACCGTTTGATTGGGAAGCAGATCCTTGATCACCGTGATCCTCCAGAGTGCCTCTTATACCGCAGATTCCGCGAACAGAGCAATAGAACAAAAGCAGTTCTGGGTACCGAATGAGTAGATCAGGTCCCCATTGGTAGCGGAACGCGCCAAGCGTTCCGACGCAAAGGCGCATCGGAACCCTACCCGGGTTCCGCTACCCGGAACTCTCTCACCTGTATTCTTCTTTTTTCAGCACTTTCTTTAACCGATCCAGCGGGTAGGTGTTGATCACGTCCTCGGGTTGGAGCCAGCCGCGGCGGGCGGTGAAGACCCCGTAGCGCAGATAGTGCAGCATCTCCCGGCCGTGGCTGTCTGAATTGATGCTGATCAATGCTCCCATGTCTCGGGCCATGCGGCAGTGAGTGTCGCTGAGGTCGAGGCGGGCCGGGTGGGCATTGATTTCCAGACAGACACGCTCGGTGCAGGCGGTGCGAATCACCTCTTCGATATCAATCGGATAGGGCTCCCGGCGTTTGAGAATGCGGCCGGTGGGGTGAGCAAGGATATTGACGTAGGGATTCTTCAGAGCGCGGCAGATTCTTCGTGTCATTTCCGTCTGGGTCAGGTTGAAGCGGTTGTGCACGGCCGCAATGACCACGTCAAGTTGCGACAGAGCCTCATTACTCAAGTCCAGCTCCCCGTCGCCAAGCACATCGACTTCAATACCTTTAAGGATTTCGACGCCGGGATTTCGAGCCATGACCCGGTCGATCTCTTCGATGTGCTCGATGAGCTTCTTTTCGTCAAGACCGCCGACCATCGCCAGGGCCTTACTGTGATCCGTGATGGCAATGTACCGGTAGCCCGCCTGGGCTGCTGAGGTTGCCATCACCTCGATCGAGTCCTGCCCGTCGGAGGCCTGGGTGTGCATGTGGAGGTCGCCCTGGATCTGGTCCAGGTCGACCAGATCGGGTAGTGACCCAGCCGCGGCCGCTTCAATTTCTCCGCCATCCTCTCGAAGCTCCGGGGGGATGAAAGGGAGTCCCAGCAGGCGGTAGATTTCCGTCTCTTCGTTTCCGGCCACCTTCTCGTTGCCAGAGAGGCAAAAGAGACCGTACTCATTGATCCTGTAGCCCATTCGTCTGGCGCGCTCCCGCAGCGCCACATTGTGAGTCTTTGAGCCGGTGAAGTACTGCAGTGCGGCGCCGAAGCAATCGTCATCCAGGACTCGCAGGTCCGCCTGCAGTCCTCGGCTCAGGATGACCGAAGCTTTGGTGTCACCCCGGGCAAGCACCTGACGGAGCCCGGGATACCGGACAAATGCCTCGGTAGCCTTCGAAGGGGACTCACAGCTGAGCAGAATATCCACGTCACCAATGGTCTCGCGCCTTCGCCTTAAGCTCCCTGCGGCAGTGGCCCGCCTTACCGTTACCCTGGACCCAAGGTACTCGATGAGCGCTTGACTGATCTCCATACCGTCGTCCAATCGAAATCTCCCCTGGCTGCGGCGGTAATCTGCAATGGCCTGGAGAATTTTTTGCTCGCTTTTTTCTCCCACCCCAGGAAGTTGCCGCAACTTCTGCTTCAGAGCGACAGCATGAAGCTCCTCGATGTTGGTAATACCTAGAGACTTCCAGAAGAGAGCAATCTTCTTGGGGCCCAGGCTGGGCAAATCCAGCAAGGTCAATAGAGAAGGGGGGATCCGGGCTTTCAGGTCTTCATACTCCCCGCATTGTCCGGTCTGTGCGATTTCCTGAATTTTCGCAATCGTCCCGGCGCCGATACCGGAAACGGCGCGAAGCCTCTCTACATCTTCCTGAGAAGCTCGGGCCGCGTGGAAGCTTAGATTTTCCAAAGTCTGCGCGACGCGCCGGAAGGAACGGATGCGAAAGGGATTGTCTTCTTTGATCTCGAGAATATCTGCAATTTCACTGAAGATGCGGGCAAGATCCTTATTTTCCATGCAAAAATCGGTCAATGGTTGTTGGTCACTGGTCACTGGTCAGTTGACATTCGACATGGGTCATTCGTGGGTCAGACCGCTAAATTCGCGAACCTTCGCTAAAATTCGCGAATTTCGCGGTCACCGGTCAGCCGGTTCCGCGCAATCGCATAAGCCGATTGCCCGCTTCATGCAACACGTCGAGTGTCTTGCAAAAGGCGAAGCGGATGAGGTGTCTCCCCAATTCGGGCCGGTGGTAGAAGCTGCTCCCCGGCACGGAGGTTACGCCGAAGTCTTTGATCAGCCGTTGGGTGAATTCCACATCGCTGAGCGGGGTGAGAGGAGAGATGTCCACCATGATGTAGTAGGCGCCGGAGGGCTTCCAGACGCGAAACCCTACTTCCTGCAGCACTCGCACCAGATAATCGCGCCGCTCGGTGTACTCAGCGGCAAGCCGCTGGTAGTAATCTCTGTCCATGCCCAGGGCCTCGGCGGCCGCCTCCTGCAGCGGTGCAGCCGCTCCCACCGTCAGAAAGTCATGCATCTTCCGGATCGCGTTCGTGAGATCCTCTGGCGCCACAACGTAGCCGACCCGCCAACCAGTGACGCTGAAGGTTTTCGATACGCTGCTGATGGTGACCGTACGATTCTTCATCCCGGGAAAGAGTGCGATCGGATAGTGGCGATTTCCGTCATAGATAATGTGTTCGTAGATCTCATCGGTAATGACATAGAAGTCGTAGCGCTGGGCCAGTCGAGTCAGTTCTGAAAGCTCTTCAACGCTGAAGACCCTGCCGGAAGGGTTGTTGGGACTATTGAGAATGAGGGCGCGGGTTCCGCCTTGATCCTGTGTCGATCGAATCTGCTGTTCCAATCGCTCAGGGTCAAATGTCCAATCCCGCTTCTCGTCCAGCGTTACGAAAACCGGGTTAGGGCCGGCTATTGCGGCATCGGGGCCATAGTTTTCGTAAAAGGGCTCGAAGACCGCCACGCGCTGGCCCGGATCGACCAGTGCCAACATGGAAGAGATCATGCACTCGGTCGCGCCACAGGCGACCGTGATCTCCTTCTCCGGGTCAAGATCCCAGTCGTAGAAATCTTTGTACTTGTCGGCAATCGCTCGACGAAGATGGGGGGACCCCCAGGTAATGCTGTACTGGTTGATGTCCTGCCGGATGGCCTCACAAGCGGCGTCTTTAATGGCCTGGGGGGCGGAGAAATTCGGAAATCCCTGGGCCAGATTGATGGCGTCATGCTGGACGGCCAGGCGGGTCATTTCACGAATAACCGACTCGGTAAAACTCGCTGCCTTTTGGCTGATTCGCTGAGACTGCGTCATGGCGACCCTTACCCTGTATTATGCATAAGGTGTCTACTGCATCAAGACGCTCTTTGCGCATCGAGCAAAAGGGCAATGGAGCGATAGAACAATAAAGATTCGTGTTGTAGAATTCGATCTGCTCATGCATCTATGCGGAGAGTTCCCTAGGAAGCTGGTCCTTGTGGTCATCCTCACAGCTTTTGGTTTTCTCAGTCGAACCGGTGCATTCTGCTGGGCAGCGGGCAGCGAAGCCTATGGGAAGCTGCCTTTGAGCTTTGAGGCCAACCGGGGGCAGAGCGACCCTCAGGTGAAATTCCTTGCCCGCGGCAGAGGCTACACTTTGTTTTTGACTCCCACGGAGGGGGTTCTCGTCCTCACGAGCGGTTCCTCAAGAGCGGATGAAAACCTCGCCGAACAAAACAAACAGGGACAAGAAACTGTGCTGCGGATGAAGCTCCTGGGCGCCCACGGCGCGTCCCAGATGGCAGGACTGGATGAGTTGCCCGGCGAGAGCCACTACTTTCTGGGTAGTGATCCAAGCCAGTGGCACACCCACATTCCCAGCTACAGCAGAGTCAAGTATGAGGAAGTCTATCCAGGGGTCGACTTGCTCTACTACGGCAGGGAGCGGCAGCTCGAGTATGACTTCATCGTTGCTCCTGGTGCCGACCCCGAAGCCATCCGGCTTCATTTTCAAGGTGCCGAAAGAGTAGAAGTCGATGCCCAAGGCGACTTGCTGCTGGACACCGCCGACGGAGAGGTCCGACTGCGAAAGCCGCTGGTTTATCAAGACGTAGACGGTATACGAGAAGAGATCTCTGGTGGCTTCAAAGTGAACAGCGAGTACGACGTCGGTTTTGAATTGGGTGTCTATGACGCGACCCGACCTCTGGTGATCGATCCGGTCTTGGAGTACTCCACCTACCTGGGAGGCAGCAATACCGAAAGCGGGGAGAGTATTGCTGTAGACCCTGAGGGCAGCGCTTATGTAACTGGGCACACGCGCTCGGCCGATTTCCCCACAATGGATCCCCTGCAGCCCGCTTTCGGTGGTGAGATCGACCTCTTTGTGACCAAGTTAAATCCCGCAGGCTCCGCCCTCGTCTACTCCACCTACCTGGGTGGCAGCGATAACGACACAGGCTGGGGCATCGCCGTGGACTCGCAGGGCAACGCTTATGTGACTGGACACACGCAGTCGGCCGACTTCCCGATAATGAACCCCTTGCAGGCGGCACTGGGTGGCTCTGCCGACGCCTTCGTGGCCAAGCTGGATCCTGCAGGCTCCGCGCTCATCTACTCCACTTATTTGGGTGGCAAGAGCTTCGACGGGGGCAACGGCATCGGCTTGGACCCGGATGGCAACGCTTATGTGACCGGGTCTACCTCTTCGTTTGACTTCCCGACAATGAACCCCTTGCAGGCAGCTAAAGGTGGCTCTCAAGACGCCTTTGTGACCCAGTTGAATCCCGGGCTCCGCCCTCGTGTACTCGACTTACCTGGGCGGAAGCGATATCGAAAACGGGAACGGAATCGCCGTGGACCCGGAGGGCAACGCTTATGTCACGGGGAGTACCCGGTCGGCGGACTTTCCCATAGTCAACCCTCTGCAGCCGGGGCCCGGTGGGCTCTCCGATGCCTTCGTGGCCCAGTTGAATCCCGCAGGCTCCGCCCTCGTCTATTCCACTTACCTGGCGGGCAGCTCGAGCGACTCAGGCGGAGGAATCGCCGTGGGTCCTGAGGGCAGCGCTTACGTTACCGGGTCTACCTCTTCAACCGACTTTCCCATCGCCAGCTTTCAGGAAACCAAAGCGGGTCTTTCTGATGCTTTTGTAGCCAAGATCACCGCAGAACAAAAGCTCTACTTTGCGCACTTCGGAAACGGTCAGGGATTTACTTCGGACGTTGTCTTGACCAATCCTTCCACCACCAAAGTAGCCTCCGGCGACGTCCGCTTCCTGGATAACGACGGCCTTCCACTTCTCGTGGGGATTGCCGCTGGACCTGGTGACAGGGCGCTTCTTACCCGAGGCGTCCTGGCAGAGGCAAGCACGGTGGAGTTCTCCATCCCGCCCCTGGGCTCGGTCACCATCCCTACCGATGGTGAGGGTCTCCTGAAGCCGGGCTCCGCTGTGGTGACATCGAGCAGGGACCTGGGAGGAGTCATCCGGTTTCGGATTCCCGGCATTGGTATTGCAGGAGTGGGAGCGAGCCAGCCTCTGACGGGTTTCATCACGCCCGTGCGCCGCAAGGCGGGGGAGATCAATACCGGTGTGGCCATTCACAACACGGAAAGCCAGGCAGTGACGCTCGATCTGGCGCTGCGTACGGCGGGTGGAGAAATCAGCACTGCGGCCGTGGAGCATTTCCAGGCTGGAGAAGAAATCGCCAGCACGACCATCGAAGCCTTCGCAGCCAATGGGCACCTGGCCAAATTCATCAGCGAGCTGTTTCCCGAAGCCGACACCGATGATTTTCAGGGAACTCTGGTGGTTCAGGTCACAGGCGGGAAGGTTGCGGCTACGGCCCTGGAGCTGGGATCCCAGGCGGGAAGGTTTACCACCCTGCCCGTGACACCGCTGGAGTAGTTCTAGCGGAATCCTGAACGGATTCCGCTACAGGCTGGTGGCTCCGAGGAAAGTAGCGCCGGTTTCCAGCCCAGCCGCCGGGACGGCGGCGTTGCGAGTGGCACAGCGTGGGAGGCACCTCAGGTGCCGAATCCCCTTCGGGTGCCGAGGCGGCAACTCCAGAAGATTCAAGTCGGCAGGACGTAGATCTGTCGGGCCAGCTCCTTGCTCAGGGTGTGTTCGTCCGATCCAATCTGGATATGGACCGGACCACCGAAGGGCCCCCGCTTGAGAAGCGCAATGGTCACTTTGGGATAAATTCCAATTGAGGCCAGGTAGCGCAGGACCTTAGGATCCGTGTCGCTCACCCGACGTACCGTCACCTTCTGACCCTCTCGCGCTTCCCAGAGAGAGTTGAAGTCTTCTTGACCCACGTCTCCCTCTTTTGTCGGAATCGGGTCACCGTGTGGGTCCCGTGTGGGGTGACCGAGTGCTTCATCAATCCTGTCCTCGAATTCTTCCGAAATCACGTGCTCGAGTTTATCTGCTTCCGCGTGCACCTTATCCCAGCTGAATCCCAGTACCTCGGCAAGATAGAGCTCGATCAGGCGGTGATGTCGAATGACCTCGAGGGCGATCTTAGAGCCAGTGGAGGTCAGCTTCACGCCCTGGTAGGGGGCATACTGCACCAGTTTCAGTTCGGAAAGCTTCTGCAGCATGTTCGTCACGCTGGCGGCCGTACATTCCAGCCGCTCGGCCAGCTGAGAGGTGGATACCTTCTGACCAGCGGAAGTCAGCTGGCAGATCGCCTTCAGGTAGTCTTCCATAGCTCCGCTGATCCTTGTCATGGAACGTGGGCAGCATTTCGCTGCGACTTGAGAAACTTGATTCGCCTGCGGGCCGCAGCGGCGTATCGGGACTGCTGATCGAAGGCCAGATAGCGTTTCCAATGCTTGATGGCTCGCTCCCAGAGTTCCAGCTTCTCACAGGCCGACGCCAGGTTGAAGTGTGCGTCGGGATAGTTGGGATCCAACTCCAGCGCTCTCTCGTAACACTTCACTGCTTCCTGCGTCCGGTCGAGTTCGTCCATTGCATTCCCCAGGTTGAAGTAGGCTTCCGCATGATCCGGGTCCTGGGCAAGAGCCAGACGATAGCAGTGCTCCGCATCGGCGAATCTTCCTTCGTTGTAATAGATGGTTCCCATGTTGACGTAGGCGTCGGCAAAACTCGGATCGAGCTTGAGCACCTGACGGTAAGCGTGCAGAGCCTGCTCATACGTCTCCTTGCTTCCGTCACAGCGAAGGCCCTCCTGAAACCAGTCTTCTGCATCCCGGTGCGGTTCAAAGCTGCTCACTTTCCGCCGAATGTCCGCCGCTAAATCATCGACATCAAACCTAAAAAAAAGCTGGCCGGATTGAGTGTCAATGAGCTGGTTTCTGTGGCTGATGATGATCCGGTTTCCAAAAACGTGGATGCGCTTGCTGTTGAGGTGATCGTCAGATTCCGGGATCCTTTTCCTCAGGGAATCAATGCTGAGTTTGATCTTCCTGGCTGGCAGACCTTTGCCTACCAGAGCGCCGGCGGTCTTTAGACAGATGAGATCTTGAAAGGTGTAATAGCTGTTCCCTTTCTTACGGAAACTGGGTTTGACGAGGCCGATGCGATCCCAGTACTGGAGCCGACCTGCCTTAATGCTGAGGATCTTTGAGACTTCCCTGCGGCTGAAGTTCTGCAGCATTTCAGGCCCGTTTCCTCTTCTCCTTTCCCGCGGAACCCGCTCGCCGTGCCCCCGCTACACGCGCCGCCGGTTTTTTCTGGGCCGTCTCCTGCAAACTTCGCTTCAGCGCCTCCATGAGATCCACCACCTTGCCGGGATGTCTCTTCTCAGCTACGGTTACCTCTTTGCCATCCACCTTCTGACGGATGACCTCCAGTAGACGTTCCTGATGCTGGTTGACCAGCATCTTCTCTGAGAATTCCTCGCTCAGATTTTCAATAATCTGGCGGGCCATCGCCAGTTCCTTTTTCGTCACCTCCACGGTGGGAAGCGAGACAATATCTTCGATATCCTTGAACTCACCCCTGTGAAAGAGGATATGAAGCAGCAGTCCCTTCTCCGAAGAGGCAACGGCGCTGATGTATTCTTTGCTGCGCATGACGAAGCGGGTGATCGCCACCTTGTCCGTCTGCTGCATCCCCTTCAGCAGGAGAAGGTAGCCTTTCTCTGCTCCTTTCTGCGGGACCAGATAGTAGGTTCTGTTCAAGTAGACGGGAGCAAGCGCCCCACGCTCCACAAAGCCGATGACGTCAATGGCCCGTGAATCGGCTCCCGCGACTTTCTGAAAGTCCTCCGGCTGCAGCACCACAAAGCTGTCCCTTTCGTACTCGTAGCCGCGAGCCAGATCCTCCCGTTGGAGATGTGTTTCGCAGGAAGGGCAGTAGTAGTGCTGGTTGATCCGCTGAAGGCATTTCTTGTGCAGCAGGTGAAAGCTGAGTTCTTTGCTGCGCAAGGAAGTCTCCAGTCGTACCGGAATAGAGACAAGCCCAAAAGTAATCGATCCGGACCAATATGACGACATATACCCCTCTCCCCCCACTGTTTTGCATGTTATTATAACATGCCTCATTGTGCCAACTGCCTTGGAGCCTTAGTGGTTTCAGACCTTTACCACCAGAGTGCCAAGGCGAGCAGGGGATTCGCAGATGGGTGAGAAAATTGTTGCTTTGCCGGGTGACGGGATCGGACCGGAGGTGGTTCAGGCAGGGGTTGAGATTCTCAAGGAATGTGCTTCCCGCCATCGTCTCGATTTGGAGGTCCAGGAATTCGAGGTGGGCGGTCAGGCGCTGCTGAAACATGGAGAGCCCCTGCCCTCTCCTGTTCTGGATGCATGCCGGGAGTCCCGGGCCCTGCTGCTGGGAGCTGTGGGGGGTCCTCGATTTGATGATCATCCCAGGCATCTGAGACCGGAGCGGGTTCTGCTCCGGCTGCGCAAAGAACTTGGGTTGTACGCAAACCTGAGGCCGATCCGGCCGCATGAGGCTCTTCTGGCAGCCTCACCGCTGAAGGAGGAAATCATCGCGGGTGTGGACATCCTGATCGTTCGAGAGTTGACGGGGGGCATCTATTTCGGGGAACCCCGTGGACTCGAGACCCGCTCCGAAGGCCGAGTGGGCTTCAATTCCGAGGTCTATTTTGATTTTGAGGTCGAGCGTATTGCTCGAATCGCCTTTGAGGCCAGTCGCAAGCGACGCCTTCACGTCACTAGCGTGGACAAATCCAACGTGCTGGAAAGCTCGCAGCTGTGGCGCAGCGTGGTGGAAGAAGTTGCCCGTGACTATCCCGACGTGAGAGTCGATCACATGCTGATCGATAACTGCGCCATGCAGTTGATGGCCCAGCCTGAGCAGTTTGACGTCATCCTGAGTACGAACATGTTTGGCGACATCCTGAGCGATGAGGCTGCCATGCTGACCGGTTCCATTGGGATGCTTCCCTCGGCCAGCCTGGGGGGTAAAACGGCGCTTTATGAACCCGTCCACGGCACGGCACCCGATATCGCCGGTCAGGGGAAGGCAAACCCACTGGCAACCATAGCCTCCGTGGCCATGCTGTTTCGCCACTCTCTCGATTGCCATGATATTGCGCTCGAAATCGAAGCAGCGGTTGAGAAGACGCTGCAGGAGGGACATCGTACCGCCGACATCGCCCTGAAAGGCGAAAAGGCAATCGGCACCTCTGCCATGCTGAAGCAGGTGCGACGGCACCTGGTCCGGGCTAGCTGAGCCTGGAAACGATAATCCGTTGCTTTTAAGTCAGTTATGCCGAAACACTGGCAGCGATTCGTATCTCCTGCTATAATTAGAGCCCCAGTTTCTGGGCATCATGCGAAACAACCCGAGGGATACGTTGCTCACGCTGCACCGGAGGCATGTCAAGGCGTGGGAGCAAAAGAGTCTGGAACACATGAGAAACCTCTATTCCGAGGATGCCATCATCTTCAACACCGTTCCGCCGCCTCGATTCTCGGACTTCAAAACCTTCGAAAACACCCTGAACCGTTATTTCACTCAAATTCAAGAGGTTGCGCTCTTCACCTCCAACATTCAAATTGAGGTCCGCGGCGAAGTGGCCTGGATCACGTCGCAGTATCTGCTGGCTTATCAGTTAAACGACCAGCTGGTGCGGGAAAATGGGAGGTGGACGGAAATCTACCACCAGGTCAACGACCACTGGGAACTGACTCACCTGCACTCGTCATCCGATCCACTGCAGGGTGGATAAATACCCTAAGATAAATTCCAAATTCTAAGCTCCAAATCCCAGACAAATTGTACAGAGAGTTTAGCCTGCATTTCTCATCACCTCTCTACTGCATCGGCGTCGCCTTCACCTGAGCGAAGTGAAGAAATGATCCGTTCTGACTGCGTTGCGCTTCTTCGGCCTCCTCGACGTACTGCACGAGTACGCCTGCGGGGGCCTCGGTCGCGCGCCTTGTCAGACCGGTCCTTCCGCCGCGTGACACGAGTGTCTCGTGACGAGCCGTGATGAGAAATGCAGGTTAGAATTTACTGAAGAGTGGCATGTGAACAGCTCACTGCCGACTGGTCACTAATCACCCAGCGTGAAGCTGATATTCAGATTCTTGTCGACAAGCCCCTTTGCGCCAGGCGGCAAAATCACCGTCGAGGCCTTCTCCTCAATCGCCGCCGGACCTTCGAATTCATCGCCGGGCGCCAAGGCTGGTCGGGAGTAGACGGCGCACTTTTCAATCAATCCGTACTCCGGAAAGTGCATGGTGCGATGACCCTTCAAAGCCAGGGCTCCGTCCGCCGCTCCTGTGGGCGTTCCCAGTTTTACTTCGGGTGTCGATCCCGAAGCCAGCACATGCCAGGTTACTGTCCGAGCCGGCAATTCTGACAACTCAATGCCATAGCGGCCAGCATAAGTTTCGTCGAAGCGGGTCTTCAGAACCTGCAGTCCACGCGGTTGCAGCATCTCGTCCGAAATTGACGTTGCCACTTCGAAACCCTGGCCAACGTAGTGCATATCCACTGTGCGTTCGAATGTAAAGTCGATTACGTCGGCTTGTTCCAGCAACGCTCGGCCTTTGTCCTCCAATTCCTGCGGAATATCTCCCACCTGATCCTCTGTCAGGAATTTAAGGTCTTCGGCTGCCGACCGCGAGAACTCAAAGGCGAGCGGCGCAACCAGCAAGCCCAGCGCCGACAACACACCCGCATCGCGTGGACACAGTACAAAGGGCGCACCCAGACGCCGCGCTACGCCGTACGCATGCACCGGTCCAGCCCCGCCGAACGCGATCAGTCCGTGCCGACGGATATCCACATTCATTTCAACCGAGTGCACGCGCGCGGCTTCCGCCATATTTTCGATCACGATGCGCGATATCGCGGCCGCAGCCTCCATCCGGTCCAATCCAAGTCGCTTTCCAACTTTGGCTTCGATTACCTGTCCGGCGGCTTCTGCATCGAGCGACATCTCTCCGCCCAAGAAGAAGTCCGGGTTGAGAAATCCCAGCACGACGTCGGCGTCCGTGACCGTCGGTTCCGTTCCGCCGCGTGAGCAGCAGACCGGACCCGGGTCCGCACCCGCGCTGCGGGGCCAATTTGTAACAACCCCAGATCATTTATCTCGGCGATGCTGCCGCCACCGGCACCGATCTCGATCATATCCAATACGGGAATTCCGACGGGAAGCCCGCTGCCTTTCTTGAAGCGCATGACGCGCGCGACCTCGTGCGTCTTATTTACAAGCGTCCGACCACCCTTGATAATCGCAGCTTTTGCCGTCGTGCCGCCCATATCGAAGGACAGGACGTTTTCATGTCCCGTGCGCTTGCCGTGAAACATCGCGGCAAACGCACCCGCTGCCGGCCCGGACTCCACCAATTGAATCGGCATGGCTTCGGCGGTCTCGCGGCTGACCGTTCCACCGCTAGATGTCATGAGGTGCAGTTCACCCGCAAAACCGCGCTCGTTGAGACCCGACTCTAGCGCTCTTAGATAGCGGCCCATAAGGGGCTGTACGAAGGCATTCATCACAGTCGCTGACGTGCGCTCGTACTCCCGCATCTCGGGCAACACTTCATGTGAGAGCGAAACGGCCATGTCCGGGTTCTGTGCATGGATTAACTCGCGTACCTTTAGTTCGTGATCCGGGTGCAGGAAGGATTGCAGAAAACATACGGCGATAGAGACTGTCCCGGGTTTAGTTGAAAGTTGAGAGGCGGTTCGTCCGACCGACTCGTTAGAATCGGGTTGGTCAACAACCTTTTAAGGAGGAACCGCCATGAAGAAATCATATCGAATTGTCACCCGGAAGAACAGTCAGGGGCTGGCTGATTATCTGGCCCAGAACGGGCAACTGTTGCTCCCGATGGTGGAGCTGATCGAAGCCTCCCGGATGGCCATTGACGAGTTGATCGACATCCTGGGGCGAGCGAGCATGGAAGCGGTCTTGCAGCTTTCTGCCCGAAGTGTCGCCGGCGAAAAGCAACAAGGGCGCCCAGGCAAGCAGATCGTTTGGCACGGCACTCAGCCAGGGCGAGTCAGACTTTCGGAGCGGCAAGTGCGGGTTCGAAAGCCACGGCTGCGCAAGAAAGGCCAAGGTCGAGGCGGGGAGGTGGAGATCCCCGCCTATGAGGCGATCAACCGTAACGGGGAGCTGGGCAGCCGCATGCTGGAGATCTTGACGTGCAACGTTTCCACGCGCCACTACAGCCGCGTGATCCCCCAGATGGCCGACACGGCGGGAGTCAGCAAATCGTCCGTGAGCCGTCAGTTCATTGAGCAGAGCGGCCAGCAGCTGGAGCAGCTGGCCGAGCGACACTTTGATGACGTTGAGTTTCTGATCATCTACATCGACGGCCTGGTCTTTGGCGAGCACCACGTGATCTGTGCCGCCGGCGTGGACTCGGAGGGCCAAAAGCACGTGCTGGGGCTGCGGGAAGGGGCCAGTGAAAACGCCGCCACCGCTACCTCCTTGCTGGAAGACCTGGTGGAGCGAGGCCTGGATTCCGGGCGACGCTATCTGTTTGTGATTGACGGCTCCAGGGCCCTGCGATGTGCCATTGACAAGGTCTTTGGCAAGGGCAGTCCGGTGCAGAGATGTCGTCGTCATAAGATTCGCAACGTGTGCGATCGATTGCCGGACGATCTGGCCGAGCAAGTCAAGTCAGTGATGCAGGCTGCTTATCGGCTGCCCTGGGAAGAAGGGAGGGTTCGGCTCAGAAAGCAGGCGGAGTGGCTCGAAGGGCTGCATCCCGATGCGGCAGCTAGCCTGCGAGAAGGTCTGGAAGAGACCTTCACCATCAATCGACTCGAGTTGTCTTCCTCCCTGCGCTTGTGTCTGGCCAGCACCAACCTGATTGAAAGCCCTCACTCTGGCGTGAGGATGCGGACCCGCCGAGTGAGCCGCTGGAAAGATAGCCAGATGGTGCTGCGCTGGGCCGCCTCAGCCTTCCTGGAGACGGAGAAGAACTTCCGGCGCATCCAGGGCTACCAGGACCTCTGGATGCTGAAAGCCAAACTCAGAGACGAGGTTTCTATGGACGCCAAACGAAAGGTGGCTTAAGATCGTGCTCAACCTGAACCGCCCTTCACTTTCAACTGAGTTTGGGGCAGCCTCCGGCGATAGCCTCCACCCCCACGTCCAGCAAAGCCTTGATCTCTTGAATAGTGTGAGCTTCGTCGAGGGGTGTAACCACGGCGCCGTCGCCGGAAACCCGTTCGGGAACTTCGCGTCGCAACGCACGCGGAACCAGCGGCTTCGGAAACGCAATATTGGGGTCGTACATGTCGTAGCGCAGTTCGCGTCCAACAAAGTGCAGAATGTCGCGGAACCCCTTGGTTGTGATCAGGCCGGTTCGCGCTCCCTTGCGCTCGATCATCGCGTTGGCGACCAGCGTCATGCCATGGATGACACTGTAAACTTTCGACAGGTCCATCCCCTCTGCCACCAATTTGTCGATCCCGTTCAGCACGCCTTCGGATGCATTGTGGGGAGTCGTAAGCACTTTTTCGGTGCTAACCTCACCGGTATCTTCGAGCAGTAACAGATCGGTAAACGTTCCGCCCACGTCGATTCCCAGTCGAAATCCCGGCATTGTCACAGACCTCCTGAGGTGTACCTAGTACTCACTTTCATAAATACGATGACGTATGTTGGGAGCGCGACGGAGACCAGATCGAGGCGCGACGACGAGTCGATGTCGAGACATCGGCGAGGAGGAGCAACAAAGAGATGGGCCCGTCCCGCCCCAACCCTTGGGCGGATGGGGGTTGCGGGCGATCTCTTTGTCGTTCGTCGTCGCCGATGCCTCTGCATCGCCTCGACGATGCCTCGGCATCGCCTCCTCCTCTCTTCGCGACCTCACCTCGCAAAACCCATCCGCATACGTCATCGTATTTATGGCAGGGAGTACTAGCGAATGGTGATGGTCTCAAGTGCGAAGAAGCTTGCCTGGTGCGCGAGCCCGTGGTCGTGTTTGTGGGCTAATCGGCGGCAGCGGCAGCCCGATCGGGCTCTTCGCTTCGGACCCCGCCACCGCGCAGCTGCGCGGTGGCGTCTTCATCGGCTTGCAGTGTAACCGGATCGATCACTACGCAGTAGGCCTCGCGCGCCTGTTCCACGCTGACTATCTCTTCCTGTACATCTTCCACGACGGCACCGATTGCACGCTCATATGGCGGATGCATTCCCCCACCACCGGGTGTCTCAAATACGAGCACATCGTCCGGCTTCAGTTGACCGTCGCCCGATGAAATCTCTTCACCATTCAACCAGACGCGCCCGCCACGTCCCGGCAGACCGCCTAGTAGGCCTTGCGGGGGATTCAATATCCGCGCAGCCATGAAAGAAAAGATGATTTCTGAAGTGGCACGAAACGTCACTCGTTGTCCCGGCGCGCCGCGATATTTTCCCGGCCCGGCGGAATCTGGAATGACTGCCTTCGATTCCATAATCATGGGCATGGTATCTTCGACGACTTCGATCGGCGTATTCGAAAGGTTGGCCGGGAAGGTGGCAATTTCACCGTCCTTGTGCGGCATCGCGCCCAGGCCGCCGTTGAGTGGCAGAAGGCGGTTGTAGGCATTGCCGCGACGATCCTTCCCGAGCGCAATGAAGATCCAGACCGGTGCGCTGCCGCCCTGCGCCCAGATGCGATCCGGGATTGCATCGGCAAGCGCGCCGTAGAACGCATCGCAGACTTGATGCCCGATGGCATGCCGGTACAGACCGCCGCAGGGTACTTAGCATTCATGATCGTGCCCGGCTTCGAAATTACTTTCAGCGGTCGCAGGAATCCTGCATTGTGCGGTAGATAAGGAACTGTCATGAGCCGCACGCCATAGCCGGTGTATGCCTCCGTGAACGTCCAGCCCGAATTTACGCCCCCAGCGACCTGTGGCGACGATTCGCTGTAGTCCACTGTAATGTCCGAGCCTGCCACCGTGACCTTCGCATGAATCAGTAACGGCGGCCGGTCCTGGACTTGCTCACGTGCGAGCGGATCCGGAAACCGGTTGTCAATCCACAACTCATTGGTGTACGTGCCATCGGGGATTTCGCTGATGACAGCGCGCATGGCTGCCTCCGAGTGTCCATAAATTTCTGGGACCAACTCATCGAGATTATCCATCCCCTGCTCGTCGAGCAGCGCCAGTACACGTTGCTCCATGATGTGCAGCGCCGAGAGTTGCGCATCTAGATCGCCGAGCGTGTATCCCGGCGTGCGGCAATTCGCGGCGATAAGCGTGAAAAGGTCCTCATTGCGTTTACCCGCTCGGAACAGCTTCATGGGTGGAACGAAGAGGCCCTCTTCGAAGACGTCCAGTGCAAGCGACCAGCGCTGCACGCCGCCGATGTCTGGCGAATGCGCCACCGAGCCGGCAAAGGCCACTACTTTTCCGTTCTTGACGATCGGCGCCAGACACGTGAAGTCGTACACCTGGGCGGTTGCGATCCATGGATCGTTCGTAATCAATACGTCGCCTTCCTCGAGGTTATCTAACGGAAACTTTTTAAGCATGTTTTCGAGGGTAATGGCTTGCGTGGCTACAAATGAGGGCAATCCAATGTCTGATTGTGCCAGCGTGCCGCCGCCCACATCCATAATCGAGCAGGCGAAATCATTGCTCTCCCGCACCACAGTAGAGAACGCAGTGCGATATTGTGTTGTAGTAGCCTCGCTGGCAATCGAGGCCAGGTGGTCCCATAGAATCTTGACCGTGACGGCGTCGAGGCCCTTAGCTCCATTACTTGCCATTGGTCGAATCCTTTTCACCCATTAACCTGCATTTCTCCTATCAACTTCGGATATGATTTCTTCTGGGCTCCCCATGATGGATGATCAAAACCTATCAACCCTCTAACCAAGAAACAAGTGTTTTCCCCCATATTTCGGCTGAAAAAGGCCCTCTCCTTTGGGCTATCCAGATTTACTTAGGATTTGGAGCTTAGAATTTGGAATTTATTCAGAAGCCGTCTCAGCTTCCAAATTGTGAACCAGATCAGCAGGTAGCAGAATCTTGGAACGAACAGAAAGATTTTCCCCACCAGGTACAGGACAATCCTGGAAGCGGACAGGTTCGGAAAGCCTCGTCCGGTAAAGTCCGGGATGTCCTGGCGGCTCTCGCCTCGGGGGCTGAAGCCAATCAAGCCGCGGAGATCTTCAGGCTTTTGTTGGAGCGAGTTCTTGGGATCGAAGCAGATTAGGCTCCGCTTGAAGACAAGACGTCGTCTTGCAGGCAGCAGAGAGAAGAGCAGCTTCTGCTTGCGAAACACGGGTCGTCCGGACTGAATCGCCGCCAGAGCGTCGGGTCGCAAGCGAAAAAGTCTCCAAACGGTCTTCAGATTTTGAAGCGGCTTGCCGCGCTGGTAACTGAATACCTGCTCGACTCCCTGCATGGACTGGAAAAACGCACGTTTATCGTCTCGGCAGTAAATCGAAATCCTGGCACCTGTCACCACCCGGGGATCGCTAAGTGTCTGGATGGCCTGCCTGGTTTCCAAATCCCCTTCGGTTTGAATCAGGAGAACCTCGTGGCTCCCTTCCTCCATCTCGCCGGTTTCAGATAAGAGTGGTTCCTTTCGTAGAATCCGCGGGACGGTGAGAGGCGTCAGGTTATAGCAGTCGAGGTTGGCGTTAAAGACCAGGTGACGGCGAATCGGGAAAAGGAAAAAGAGGAGCTTCTGCTTGCGGAAGATGGGTCGGCCGGAGAAGACAGCGCTGATCAGGTCCGGTTCAAAGTGTGCCAGCTGTTTCAAAAGCCTGAGATTGTGTCTCAGGCTGCGTCGCGAATAGGTCAGGGTCTCGGCCACCTCCGAGAGATCCTGAAAAAGGGATCGATCTTCCTGCCGGCAGACAAGCAGGATCTCAGACTTGGAAATAGCTCCGCCGCTTTCAGTTTCGGTATCGCTTTCGATACATAGGAAGGGACTTCCGTCTGAAGGAAGAGGATGCGGGGATAAGATCGGGGCAAGGAGGCGCCCCGGAGTACTCGTTCACAGAGAAAGCGAGCGAGGCTCCTGGCACTGGCGTAAAAGCAGCGGCCATTTTCGTTAAAGACCAGGATTTTGGGAATGCGAAGGAGGAAGGGAAGAATTTTCAAGAAAACAAACCCCTTCTCGCCCGAAAAGAAAACAGCGGCGCTGTCATAGTTCCGGGCAGGGGCTTCCTTCCACGCTTTCCAGAAAGAGCCCTCCCCAACCCGGTAGACGTTGGCCGTCCCAGGAATGAATCGACGAAAATGCTTCTCCGTGAGGCGTACCAGTGAAGGATGGCAGCTTCCTACGACCAGGATTCTCTTCCCCAGAGGAGGGTAGGGAAACTCTTTCAGGTAGGGAGCAAATGGCTTACTCGGAGATGCCAGGGGCACAAACAGAGAGCGGATCAGCCGGTCAGTGTCCAGAGGGCGGAGATTTCCCTCGTAGTCCGCCTCGCAGGCAGGTCCGGGCAGGCGCCAGGCAGCGCGCTTGACCCTGGGATAACCCCGGTTGAGAAGGGGAAAAACGATGGTTGCATGGCCAGGCAGGATTTTCGGCAGCCTGTTTCGGAACCAGTACACCTTGCTGAAGTAGCGAAAGCGCTTTAGATAGTAATGGAGCTGGGGACGGTCGACCGCCAGCGCGTCGAGTTCCCAGTCCGGATGCCTCTCTCGCAGCCGTTCTACGACATAGAAAAACTGTGCCGGGTGGCAGCACTGGATGACGAGCACCCGCGATTGACGATTGTTCATCGACTATTCAACTGACAACTGACCATTGACCATTGACTACTGACGGCTCACCAGACGTTCGTAGAGCGAGAGCATCTCTTTTCCCATCAAGCTCCAGTCGTAGTATCGCTCGGCCGTTTCGCGACCTGCTCGGCCCAGCCGGTCGGCAAAGTCCGGATTGCGCAGCAGGGCTAGTGTCCATAGAGCAAAGTCCTTGGCGCTTTCGGCAATCAGAATATTCTCGCCGTGTCCTGCCCGGATTCCCCAACAGGCCAACGGTGTCGTGACCATAGCCTTGCCAGCAGCCCACGCCTCGAGGATCTTGCCTCGGATCCCAACTCCGGTCCTCAAAGGGATCACAACCACCTGAGCTTTCCGGTAGTATTCACGCAAGTCTTCGACAAAGCCGGTGACGGTGATGCTGGGGTGGGCACCCAGGCGGAGAATCGGTTGTGGAGGCGCAGCTCCAACAATATAAAGGTGAGCTTTTGGCCATTCGCGCAGGATGAGGGGAAACACTTCGGCGCAGAAATAGAGCATGGCATCGACGTTCGGCTCGTGGCGAAAGGCGCCTACAAAGGTAATGGCGTTGGGATCGATTTCAGCCGGGTCCCCACAAGTGAAATATCCTGTCGCTACCCCGGTGTTGATCACGTGAAGTTTGTCGGAGGGTAGATAGCCTCGCAAGTATTCACGGTCCGTGTCCGTCACACACACCACCGCGTCCACCTTCCTGCACAGTTCGATTTCTCGGTACAGAGTCTGCAGGGTGTTGTAAAGCTTTCTGAGCTTACGCAGGGGATTGGGTTCCAGGGGCAGAAAACTGCGGTGGGCGGCATAGTTCACTTCGACCTCGGTCACCAGTTTTCGAAGATGCGGCACCAGATGGGCATACTGCACCATCTGGGTCCACTCAAAATGCACCAGATCAAAGTCTTCTTCCGTCAGAACCTGCTCGAGTCTGTACCGGAGGTCGGGGCAGTGGAACTCTTCAAAGGGCTCATAGGGATAGGAAGAAACGGGGACGAACCCTCCCCGATAGACTGCCTCAATGCGCTTGCAATGGGCCGTGACATGTTTGAGTTCTTCCCATTCCTTGTCGGTTTCGACAAAAGTGACCAAGGTCACTTCGTTTTTCTCTGAGACCTCGCGGAGCAGCTGAAAAACGCGCCCTGCGCCGCCGTGACTTCGTGGGTGAGGTAGATAGGCGCTCACGATCAGGATGCGCAGGGGAGATCCCGGTGCCCGGCGCCGGGTCGGCCGTCCGTTAGGGGAGTGATCCAGGTAAAGAAGAGGTCGGCGAATCCAGTTCAAGAGTGAGCTGTCGGGCTGGGCTCTCTCTCCTTCCTGGAATCGAAGCCGTAGCGCGCTCGGTAATTTTCTGAGTGAGCTGAGATAACTCTTGATTGAAAGGTGATTGGTGAGGTGGAGTGGGAAAAGAATCAGGTGAGACAACAAGGTGCGGATTTGGTAATTCTTCCAGAGGTACCAAAGTTTTCTCTTCTCCATGAGTTCTTTCAGCTGTGCCTCACTGAAGCGGGCACTGCTGCTGGAACGGTGTTGGTGAAGTACCTTGCTGTGGGCAGCCAGGAGCACCTTGAAACCCCTGCGCCAGGCACGGTAACTGAGATCGGTGTCTTCGCAGTAGCAGGGAGAGAAGAGCGGCGAGAACCCGCCCAGCTGCAGAAAGCGTCTCCGATGGAAGGCGGAGCAGCCTCCGCCGGCCCAGAGTACGGGAAGGTACCGTCTCGAGTAGTGACAGGGCAAAACGGGTTCATGAGAAAGATGCAGGTAGCCGCTCTTGAACCGAGCCTGGGTATTACCGGTCTCCTCTCTTCGCTTGCCTTCCGGAAAAACAATCTGGCTTGAAATCGCGAAAACCTGTGCATCCCCGAAACCTTGCAGCAGAGGAGACAGGAAGTCTTCCGACACCACCATGTCATTGTTCAGCAGTACAACGATCTCGTGGCGGGCGGCCTCAACACCGCGGTTGTTGCCTTCGCCGAAGCCGAGATTCTCAGGAAGTGCGATCACGCGTACCTTGGGATGATGTTCCCGAAGCCAGGGAACGCTATCGTCGCTGCTCCCGTTGTCGACCAGAATGATTTCGTGTTCCTGGCGGGTAAAACGTACCGCCCTTTCCAGGGCGGGGAGGCTGCTCTCCAGCAGTCGCTTCCCGTTCCAGTTGAGCATCACGATGGAGCAAACGTCCGGGCGAGCCGGATCTTCACTGCTTTCCCCTCCTTTGCGCAGCAGAGATAAGGGCGCGCTCAAGCAGCGGAGCAGCTCACAAAGCAAGAGCAGGCCGGCAATACAGGCCTGAAGGGGAAGAAAGAGCAGCCACAGCGTGATTCTTTTGGACATTAAAACATTTCGATGGAAAAAATCATCAACTCGAGTTCTCTCTCATCTCGCGGGTCCTCGGGGCGAAAGACGTGATGGCAGCGAATCAGAATCTTGAAGAGACGATCCTTGGTGTCGGCGAAGGGGATGAGGTATTCCGGTTGCAGCTCCGAGCCCGGTTCGACCTGGTGTTCGCCTACACGGATGTGGTCGACCCACACCTCTAGGCGGTTTGCACGAGGAGAGAATCCCGAGAGACGGATATATCGGACCGGGCTCCGGCATTCCAAGTAGCAAACCGCCTCTTTCCTGGTCCAGCGATAGCTGATCTTACCGTTGCCCTCGCTCTCCGGCTGTTCATACCAATACCAGCCGCTACCCAACTGGTGGCTGAAGGGAGCGGTGCGAAAATCGATGCAGGAGCCGAAATCGGAAAGTGCACCCTGAGAAGGTTGGTTGCGCTCGTAGAACCAACGCTTCTTCAGTTTCAATCGAAGAACGGAGGATGCCTCTGGATGCACCAGCACCCCCCAAAACTCCGCATGGGGATACCATCCCAGGCCCGCGTAGGCCAGCAAGCCGCGCAGCGGAGAGCGACGAAAGAACTCCCCGCGATCCAGACCGCAGGGCAGATCGTGGAGGAACACCAGTCCACTTTCGCGAAGATAGCGGCGAAAGCGACCCGGAGTCAGGATCTTGATCTCGGAAAAGCTGCCATGCTCACGCAGAAAGCCGGGATTGCGCCAGGCGATATACCGATCACTGAACCGAACAGGCAGGTAATGGGGGAAGTAAAGCTGACTGTGGCCTTCGTATGGGTAGCAGCTGTTGGGGGTGGTCAGAAAAATCATTCCCAGGGGACGCAGCACCCGGCGCAATTCATGCAGAAACTGAATCTGCCAGTGGGCTCCCCCTTTGAGGTGCTCAATGACGTCGAGGGCAAAGATGTAGTCGAAGAGATGATCGGGAAAGGGAAGGCGAGTAGCACCGCACTGAACGTAGGAGCGAGTTCGCTGAGGAGAAGCAAACTGCAAAACGTGAAAATGATAGTCGGCTCCGACGTAAAGCCGGCAGGGATCTCCGATCAGCTCTCCGAGGCCACCCGTCCCACAGCCGATGTCGAGGACTCGTTTCCCCTTGAAATCCAATAGGACGAGGCGGCCCAAGGCATCCAGCCACTGCTGATTTCTCTCTCGGCTCTCCTCCCAATAACGCGCCCAGCGTTCGATCGACTTTCGGTCCTGGGCACCGAAGATTTCCTGAGCTTCCTCTTCGAGTGATCGAACCCTCATCGTGCTTCGAATTTCGAATTGGTTTCGAATTTCGTGGGCCTGTCGCTCAAATGGTCTGTCTCTCCTTCGCCGCACTGAGGCGGCTCCCACCTTCCTGCATTCCCTAAGGTAGGAGCGGCCTTGGCGCGGCGAAGAACAGCACCTTTTGGCTTCGCCGCCTCAGCCCTCGTGCTTCGGATTTCGGATTTGTTTCCTTTCTGATCGGGTCTATGAGCCGGCGCAATCAGCTATCGTATAATAGCAGAGGAGATCCGCTTATGAAGCAAATCATTACCCTCACCCTGTTCCTCTCTTTTCTGATGAACACGATCGGATGGGCCACCAGTGTCCGAACCGTGAACCTGCTGGAAATGGTGGGGCTGGCGGACCGGATCTTTTGGGGCAGGTGCCTGGGGGCGGAAGGCAAGGTGGACCCATCGAGCGGCCTGGCCATCGTCGAATATACATTCGAAGTGCGAGAGGGGGTCAAGGGGGTCCAAAGCGGAGAAAGGGTCGTCTTTCGTCAGGCCCGATCCGGGCTCGTTAGCGGGATCCCCGGTATTCCCCGCTACCGGAAAGGGGAGGAGCTGCTCCTTTTCCTGCATGGGGACAGCCGGCTCGGCCTCACCAGTCCGGTAGGACTGGCGCAGGGCACCTTTCAACTGAGAAAGACGCCGGATCGCGGGCTTGGCGTCATCAACCCTCTGGGAAATCGAAACCTGGGCCGCCATCTCTCCATTGGCTAGGCTCTTGCCTCCGGACTGACGGCCCGGGACCTGGAACAGCTCCAGAGGGCGGGACCCATTCCTCTTCCAGTCTTCTCCTTACTGGTGCAGAAGATTGATCGCTACTACGCCGGGGAGAGCCCATCCCTTCCTTTGACCAGAATACCAACCGGTTTATCTCCGGCTTTCTCGTTCTCAATGGAGTCCTGACCGTGTTCAGCGATGCGACGACCCGACAGTTGGTCACGCATGAGATTGGGCACATCGCTGGCTTGGACCACACGCAAGCAGGACATGGTTTGGCTCAAGACATACTGATGGTGAACCACCAGTTTGTTCCCATCATGTATCCCTTCCTGCTCGACTCCGGACCTCAAGACCCGCTTCGGGACGATTCTGCCTGGCTTTCCTGGCTCTATCCGGAAGCGGACTTCCCGACCAGCACGGGCACCATTACCGGAAAGATCTTTCGCCGCACCGGAGGCCCGTTTCTGGGAGCCAATGTGGTCGCGGTTCAGGTGGACGGCACGGGGAAGGAATCTCTGGATGAGGTCGTTTCGGTGGTCTCTGATTTCTTGATCACCAACGACGGAAGCTATGAGCTGCCCGGCCTTATTCCAGGCGACTATGTGGTCTTTATTGAGCCGCTGGATACTGAGTTTACGAATGGAAGCGGCATTGGCCCTTATGTACACCGCTTTGTGAACTTCGTGAAGGATTACTACAACGGCGGGGGCGAATCGGGTGACGACTCCGACAATACGGAGGAGAAGATGGTGATCTCTGTTGCCGCCGGACAGACGGTGGAAAACATCGATCTCATCTCCAATGAGACCATCAATGACCTCGATGCCCTGGGTGATGACGACGAGATGACCTTCGAATTTCCCTCCGCTTTCTCTTTCCCATTCTTTGGCAAGACTTACACCGAGGTGGTGGTGAACAGCGACGGCAATCTGACTTTTGGGGGAGGCGACAGCCGTCCCGGAGCTGCCCGAAGTGAGCAGCGTTTCCTGTCGGGTTTGCCCCGCATTGCGCCCCTGTTTACCGATTTGGATCCAGGTCAGAGAGCTGATGGGAAGGACGTCAAGGCGACCACCAGTGACACGAAGGTGACCTTCAGCTGGGAGGATGTGCCGGAGTTCTCCTCGGATCAAGTGCGGCCGGAAAACCACTTCTCCGTCACCCTCTTCTCCAATGGCGATATCCTCTTCAAGTATGTAAGCGTCGACGTAACCCCCGACTTTCCTGAATCGGGCAACTTGCAGGCGATTGTGGGAATTACGCCGGGCAACTCGGCTCTTGGCAGCCTGACAGACCTCTCAGCAGAGGCCATACCTGTTGGTACGGCCGACTTTGCGATCTATGAAGTATTCAAGGGTTCCTCCTTTGACTTGACCGGTATGCAGATCCTTTTCAGCCCCAGTGATTCTGCACAAATCAACACGGTGGATCTACTGTTTCCCTTCTATCAAGGCAACCTTGAGGATTTCACGGGTTACGCCTTGAGCAACTTCTCCACCATTGATGCCGGACTCCAGATTGAGGGGTGGGGCCCGGATGGGCAGCTTTTGCCCTTTCCCGATAACCCTCACTCGGAGAGTGTGGGCGGCCTGGAGCAGATAGCCAGGCTGGGCAGTGAATTTTTCTGAATTTCCTAGTTTAAGGTCTTGACAAGCAGCTTCCGTTGTGAGAGAATCGTTTTATGGAAGAAACGGTTAACTACAACGAAAGGCTACTTGTCACATGAACATTGTACAGATTTTCGAGAAATTTCCAACTCAACAAGACTGCATCGGGCACCTTGAGCGCAAACGCTGGGGTTCGATTCCGCTTTGCCCCTACTGCGGGTCGGATCAGACAGCGAAATCCGCTCACCGCCGACGCTGTTATGCCTGCAAGACCTCTTTCAGTGTCACAGTAGGGACGATCTTTCACCACACCCACCTTCCGCTTCAGAAGTGGTTCCTGGCAATCATTCTCATGCTGAACGCTAAGAAGGGAGTATCTGCGCTTCAGCTTTCCCGCGATTTGAAGGTGAACAAGAACACGGCGTGGAGGATCTGCATGGAGATCCGCAAGGCCATGACGCAGGCCAGCCAGCGCAAACTGCTCACCGGCGTCATCGAAATGGATGAAACCTACATCGGAGGAAAGCCCAGAAAGGGAAACTATTCTCCCGATGATCCCCCAAAGCGAGGTCGAGGAACCAAGAAAGCTCCGGTTGTTGGGGCAGTAGAGCGTGGCGGACGGGTGACTGCAAAAGCCGTTACCAAAGACAAACTTAAAGGCAAGCACTTGAAAGCCTTTGTCCGAGACCGGGTGGACACGGGACGATCTAGCCTGATTACCGATGAGTACAAGGTTACTCGGGAATGTCCAGGATTCTCCCTCACGCCGTCATCAAGCACCAGGACTGGTATGTGGTCGATGATATCCACACCAACACAATTGAGGGTTTCTGGGCGCTCCTGAAGCGAGGGATGTTCGGACAGTTCCACAGCGTCAACCGCCGCCACTTGCAGCGGTACGTGGACGAGTTCTGCTACCGCTATAACTTGAGGGGCATTGAGCCCGATAACGTTTTCGACTACACCATTGATCGGTGTCTGAGGGTGAGAATATGAAGAAACAACAACCGCTTAAGGTGATCGCTGGAACACCGGATCGTCCTTTAGTGATCGGCGACATTGAGATTCCCTGCTATGTTTTGGAGGATGAAACACGAGTCTTAGCTCAGGGAGGGTTTTTACAAGCGATAGGACGATCGCGGACTCCGAAGGCTGGTACTGGCGGACTATCTAGTGTCGACAAACTCCCTTTTTTTATCAGTGCTTCTCAACTAACTCCCTTTATTTCCAGTGAGTTAGTTTTGTCGACAACTCCAATTATTTTCCGATTGGGGAAAGGGATGAAGGTCGTCGGGTACAACGCCAAATTGCTCCCAGAAGTCTGCAATGTGTACCTGAAAGCACGAGATGCTAACGCACTTCTTACGTCGCAAATCCACATTGCTGAACGGGCACAAATTCTCATAAGAGGATTGGCAACTGTCGGCATTATTGCCCTCGTAGATGAGGCTACTGGCTACCAACAGATCAGAGAACAACGCGCCTTAGCCACGATTCTTGAAAAGTTTATCGCTAAGGAGCTTCAACCATGGACTAAGACATTTCCCTACGAGTTCTACAAGCAAATCTTCCGTCTGAAGGGGTGGCCTGATCCGCACGGAGTCAAACGCCCATCCGTGATCGGGCACTACACAAACGATTTTGTCTATGATCGCCTTGCCCCTGGCGTGTTGGAAGAATTGAAGCGGCTAAGCCCAAAAACGCCGAAAGGATACCGCCGCTACAAGCTCTTTCAATGGTTCACGCCAAATTTGGGCCACCCTAAACTCAAAGAACACCTCGCCGCCGTTACCGCGCTGATGAGGGCTGCCCCAAATTGGGAATACTTCAAGAGAAGCCTCGTCCGAGCCTTTCCAAAGACAAAGGAGCAAATTCCTTTTGGTGTAAATGAGGATTGATCCGCTTGAAGATGAGTAAACCCAACTTCAAATCCCACACCATGTGGACGGGCGATAACCTGCCCGTCATGAGGGGCCTAAACTCCGAGAGCGTGGACCTGATCTATCTGGACCCGCCTTTCAACTCCAACCGAAACTATGCAGCACCAATCGGCTCTGAGGCGGCTGGAGCGGCCTTCAAGGACACCTGGACTCTGGACGATGTGGATGTGGCTTGGCACGGCGAGATAGCCGAGCAAAACCCGGCTGTGTACTCAGTGATACAGTCGTCTGGAGAGGCGCACGGGTCCAGTGTGAAATCCTATCTGATCATGATGGCCGTCCGGTTGCTTGAAATGCTCCGGGTCTTGAAGGAGACAGGATCTATCTATCTCCATTGTGACCCCACGGCTAGCCACTACCTGAAGTTGCTTATGGATGCGGTATTTTCTCGTAGTAACTTTCGCAGTGAGATTGTGTGGAGGAGAGTCAATCCGACAGGTCGTGGCACGAAGAGATTTGCAAACAACATAGATCAAATCCTGTACTACATTAAGGGTGATTCGTTCACGTGGAATCAGCCCTATCGTCCACACGGAAAAGAATACCTAGACAAGTTCTATCGTTACTTTGATTCGGATGGCCGCCGATATCGGTTAGGCGATCTCAAGGGTGCTGGGATGAGGACTGGGAGTTCTGGTCTACCGTGGAAAGGCGTTAATCCTGGCCAAACGGGGAGTCATTGGGCCATACCTAATTGAGAGTTGCCCGATGAAATACGCAACAAGTCATCCCAAAAGAAGCTGGAATACTTGGACGGCATTGGACGTATTTACTGGCCTCCTAAAGGTTCGGTTCCGAGGCTGCCCCAAACTCAGTTGAAAGTGAAGGGCGGTTCAGGTTGAGCACGATCTTAAGCCACCTTTCGTTTGGCGTCCATAGAAACCTCGTCTCTGAGTTTGGCTTTCAGCATCCAGAGGTCCTGGTAGCCCTGGATGCGCCGGAAGTTCTTCTCCGTCTCCAGGAAGGCTGAGGCGGCCCAGCGCAGCACCATCTGGCTATCTTTCCAGCGGCTCACTCGGCGGGTCCGCATCCTCACGCCAGAGTGAGGGCTTTCAATCAGGTTGGTGCTGGCCAGACACAAGCGCAGGGAGGAAGACAACTCGAGTCGATTGATGGTGAAGGTCTCTTCCAGACCTTCTCGCAGGCTAGCTGCCGCATCGGGATGCAGCCCTTCGAGCCACTCCGCCTGCTTTCTGAGCCGAACCCTCCCTTCTTTCCAGGGCAGCCGATAAGCAGCCTGCATCACTGACTTGACTTGCTCGGCCAGATCGTCCGGCAATCGATCGCACACGTTGCGAATCTTATGACGACGACATCTCTGCACCGGACTGCCCTTGCCAAAGACCTTGTCAATGGCACATCGCAGGGCCCTGGAGCCGTCAATCACAAACAGATAGCGTCGCCCGGAATCCAGGCCTCGCTCCACCAGGTCTTCCAGCAAGGAGGTAGCGGTGGCGGCGTTTTCACTGGCCCCTTCCCGCAGCCCCAGCACGTGCTTTTGGCCCTCCGAGTCCACGCCGGCGGCACAGATCACGTGGTGCTCGCCAAAGACCAGGCCGTCGATGTAGATGATCAGAAACTCAACGTCATCAAAGTGTCGCTCGGCCAGCTGCTCCAGCTGCTGGCCGCTCTGCTCAATGAACTGACGGCTCACGGACGATTTGCTGACTCCCACCGTGTCGGCCATCTGGGGATCACGCGGCTGTAGTGGCGCGTGGAAACGTTGCACATCAAGATCTCCAGCATGCGGCTGCCCAGCTCCCCGTTACGGTTGATCGCCTCATAGGCGGGGATCTCCACCTCCCCGCCTCGACCTTGGCCTTTCTTGCGCAGCCGTGGCTTTCGAACCCGCACTTGCCGCTCCGAAAGTCTGACTCGCCCTGGCTGAGTGCCGTACCAAACGACCTGCTTGCCTGGGCGCCCTTGTTGCTTTTCGCCGGCGACACTTCGGGCAGAAAGCTGCAAGACCGCTTCCATGCTCGCTCGCCCCAGGATGTCGATCAACTCGTCAATGGCCATCCGGGAGGCTTCGATCAGCTCCACCATCGGGAGCAACAGTTGCCCGTTCTGGGCCAGATAATCAGCCAGCCCCTGACTGTTCTTCCGGGTGACAATTCGATATGATTTCTTCATGGCGGTTCCTCCTTAAAAGGTTGTTGACCAACCCGATTCTAACGAGTCGGTCGGACGAACCGCCTCTCAACTTTCAACTAAACCCGGGACAGTCTCGTCGAGCCACCTACAGGCTGGCTACGCCAGCCCAATGTGGTGTGGCGGTTGGCGGGGAATTCTGCTACTAACCAGTGAAATCAAGGTAGACAAAGTGGATTCTGCGGGGGTAGCTAATCAAAAGCTAACGAACCACCAATAATTAGGTGGTATTAGTCGGACTGAAGGGGTTTCAGAATGCCCTTGAAATCCAGTATCGATGCGGTTTTCGGTATAAGACAACATTCGGCGTCACTCGCTCTGCCGAATCCCGTCTCCGGCACCAACACTCGCTGGATCATTCCCGATAGCTACGAGACGCTTCTCACAGCACGTCGTACAAAATGGCGGTGTACTTGGATCCCGTGAGCGTACCGGCGATAGAGGGCCAGACGCGCTGGTGCTCATCCGTCGCGACCCAACTCTTGCGTTGAGCCTCCGTTTGGAAGCTGATCAAGAGACGATACTTGGCCTTGCCCTGCCGCGCCCCGAAAAGCGCCTCACGAAGTTTCAGCAATTTCACATCCACGAAGCCGGCCTGCTGCCGGATGGTTGGCTGGAAAATGTTGCGGTAATTTTCCACCATTTCTTTCTCCTTGGAGGGGTCGACTTCGAGGTCGACGTGCAGCTGAATCGCCTTCGCAGCTGCGCGAAGAGGCTTCTCGGCAAACAATCCCATCCCCAAAAGAGCGATCAAATATTTTCTTCGATTCATGAGGAGTGATTGTACAGCTTCACCACCAGGACACAAAGAGCAGAAACATGAACCGAGCGACTAATCTTTGAATCTGATCTTCGCCAAGCCTACAGGGAGTTGAAGACAGTCCCACCTAACTACCGCTCCCTCAATTCTTCACTGACATTTTTCCTCAATTCGTTGCGGGAATTTGTCGGTAGTGGACTCGCTCTGATGCTGCCGATAATAAGGATAAAGATCTTTTGCATGAATGACTTATCGATATTTCTTTGTTGTCGACAGAATCTGGCACGCCGTTTGCGAATAGCGGGCTGGAGAAAGTGAGGACTCTTTTTCCTCTCTTTTGAGGAGGTCGAAAGAAACAGCAATGCAATTATCCAACCTCACCGAGAGTCTGAGAAATCTAGACTTGTCCGATGCAGGCGTAGATGTCGTCGCTGAGAGAGGTGATCGAAAAACTGAACGAGACGGGCAGATCGATGCTGAGCGATGTCAGGTTCGGATTCTTGAATATTCTCCCCACCGAAAAAGGTGTGTCTTCTACCCCACTCGACGGCTGGAAACATCGGATCTCTACGGCGTAATCCGGTTTCAGGCCGATGCCAGTGAAGAGGGAACGTTCCAATGGTCGGTAGATGCATCGTCAAGGTGAAAGGGGTTTCAGGTTGCCCCCGAAGCGGGCCACCCCCAATTCGCTGAGCTGCGCCTGGACGCGATCAGGAGCAGCGAGATCGTGAACAACAACAAAGCCTTTTCGTGGGCCGTTCGACTCAGGGTTCGATTCACATCTTCGGATGGCCAGAGGATGGGCGATGAGCAGTTCAGGATCCTATGGAGAAATGGTGACTACAAACCGGATGAGTCTGCGATGTGAAAAACCGGGAGCGTATCGTCGCCGTGCGTGCGGCTGCCGGCTGGAAGCTGGCGTTACTTTCCGGCAGAGTCGTTGTTCCTTGGGGTGGGCCAACCGCTTGCCCATTCAGTCCAAGGAACGACTGAGTGGTTTCCTGAGTAGGGGCGCACAGCCGTGCACCCGGATCCCCACCAACTGCGCAGCCTGGTTTCATCGAGGTCAAGTCTTTTCTCACGTCCGGGAGCTCGTGAAGAATTGGTGCCACTGTTTCAGTCAGGGGCGCACAGCGGTGCGCCCCTACAGGATGGGACTAGCCTAACTTCCGCACTCCGCTGAGCAAAATCCTTTGTTGATGCTGGGTTGCGATTTTTTTCAGTCACTACAAATTGGCCGCTGCGTGCCAGGTCTTGATCGGTTTCATGACTTCCAGTGGAACCCTGAGGACGTTGTAGATGTCCCGCTGCCCGCCATCCGGGGTGGTTCCCTTTCGGATGCGGAGAATGGTGCCGTTCGCCGTGGGCAGGACCACCGTGACCACCTGGTGGGTGCTCAGCTGCCGGCGGATCGTCGACCAGGAGGTTTGGATTCCCTCATCCAGGAAGTACTTTTCGATGGCCAGCAGCAGGTGGTAGGCCAGCACGCAGAGAAAGATGTGCGTCTGGGTACGGTGCTCCAGATGGTGGAAAATGGGACGCTCCATCAGCGGGGTCTTCATATCCCGGAAGGCTCGTTCCACACGCGTCAGCAGAAGGTAGGTGCGCCAGATCTCATCGGCACTCAGATCCTGCCGATCCGTCTTCAGCACGTAGCTGCCGTCGAGCTTCTCCGCCATCGTCTTCTTCTCTGCCCTCTCTTGCCAAACCAGATTCCGCTTCTCCGCGTCATATTGGATTGCGTAGTAGCGCGCCACACGGGGGTAGCGTTCCTTCAGACGACCGATCGCCTGCTGAATCTTCTCCTCCTGCTTCAGGCGTCCCCGCTCCACCCGGGCCTGGAGCTTCTCCAAGTCGTGGATCAGTCTCTGTTCTTGTTTCTCCCGGATCGCTCGGTCCTTCTCTTCCCGACCTTCGCTGCGGCAAAGAATGTAGATCTCATCGCCTTTCTGGCGCCGTTTGATCTCGACCCGAGTCTTCTTCTGAAACGGATTCCGGGGTGAAGGGATGCGAAGGATCTCTTCCCACTCGTCTTCCTTCTCCAACTCGTCCCACCATTCATTTCGCTCCGACTGCCGCCCCGCCACAATGTAGTGATACTGGCGCTGCCGGATCTGCTCCAGGTTCTCCTCGTACGCCATGCCCCGATCCAGCACCAGTCCCACCACCACCTGCTTGCAGTCGGGACGCTTATCGCGCGAGTAGCCCCGCTTCGCCTGGGGGTTGGCTTCCGCCTGACCCTCAAAGTAGGTCGACGTCAGGTCGTAGAGATAGACCGTCTCTTGCAGGTTGAAAAGCGCTCTCTCCCGCTCCATGAGCTCCCGCTCGATCGGCTCTCGATTCGGATGTAGCCGATCCAGGTTCCGATAGAGCGCATCCTCCTGCAGCGGGCGGAAGTCCTCTCCCAGAATGTCCCCCGCCGCGGTGCCACGGACCCAGTCGGGCATGGCCCGTTCCGAAAGCGGACAGATCAGCCGGTTGAGCGTCATCGCTTCGCTCAACCGGCAGGAGCGCTCCGACAAGCCCGCACGCCTGAGAATCTCGCCCATCCCCAAGCGCCGCCACATCTGATGCCCGACGTGCACGGGCCCGGCTTCCCGGGCCTGCTCCAATTCAATCCGCTCCGCATCGACGGTGACCAGCTCTGCCGCTGGCTCGGGCTCTCGCCGCTGTCGGCCCCGCCCAGCCCTTTCGAGAAGGGTTCGGGTTTTTTCATCGGGAGCTTCCAGCGGAAGCTGGCCGCACAAGGCCGACTCCAGCTTATGCGCCAGGGCCCGCCATTGTTCTCGAGGCGCCGGGGCCAGATTGCCCAGCGAGCAAATCGTTCTTTGGCGCGGTCCCTTGGGGGTCTGAACCGACTCCACCAGCAGGTAGTTCGCGTATTCCTTGCCCTTGTAGATGCGACTGGTTTTTCGGATGTACATTCATCACTACATATACCATATAAACCTGACATATCCAGTGCTATACCTAGTCATATTAGTCACTATTTGGCCAATCCAGAAAGACGCTCGCTGAAGACAAACGACTTGCCGACGCCGAGCAGGCAAAATAGGTGAAAATCCCTCAGCGGACCGCGGAAGTTAGGCTAGTTCCCATCCGGAAACCCCTGTTTTTCAAGGGCTTGGTAAGTTCGTGGAAGAGGCTGCCCCAAACTCAGTTGAAAGTGAAGAGCGGTTCAGGTTGGGCACGATCTTAAGCCACCTTTCGTTTGGCGTCCATAGAAACTTCGTCTCTGAGTTTGGCTTTCAGCATCCAGAGGTCCTGGTAGTCCCTGGATGCGCCGGAAGTTCTTCTCCGTCTCCAGGAAGGCTGAGGCGGCCCAGCGCAGCACCATCTGGCTATCTTTCCAGCGGCTCACTCGGCGGGTCCGCATCCTCACGCCAGAGTGAGGGCTTTCAATCAGGTTGGTGCTGGCCAGACACAAGCGCAGGGAGGAAGACAACTCGAGTCGATTGATGGTGAAGGTCTCTTCCAGACCTTCTCGCAGGCTAGCTGCCGCATCGGGATGCAGCCCTTCGAGCCACTCCGCCTGCTTTCTGAGCCGAACCCTCCCTTCTTCCCAGGGCAGCCGATAAGCAGCCTGCATCACTGACTTGACTTGCTCGGCCAGATCGTCCGGCAATCGATCGCACACGTTGCGAATCTTATGACGACGACATCTCTGCACCGGACTGCCCTTGCCAAAGACCTTGTCAATGGCACATCGCAGGGCCCTGGAGCCGTCAATCACAAACAGATAGCGTCGCCCGGAATCCAGGCCTCGCTCCACCAGGTCTTCCAGCAAGGAGGTAGCGGTGGCGGCGTTTTCACTGGCCCCTTCCCGCAGCCCCAGCACGTGCTTTTGGCCCTCCGAGTCCACGCCGGCGGCACAGATCACGTGGTGCTCGCCAAAGACCAGGCCGTCGATGTAGATGATCAGAAACTCAACGTCATCAAAGTGTCACTCGGCCAGCTGCTCCAGCTGCTGGCCGCTCTGCTCAATGAACTGACGGCTCACGGACGATTTGCTGACTCCCACCGTGTCGGCCATCTGGGGGATCACGCGGCTGTAGTGGCGCGTGGAAACGTTGCACATCAAGATCTCCAGCATGCGGCTGCCCAGCTCCCCGTTACGGTTGATCGCCTCATAGGCGGGGATCTCCACCTCCCCGCCTCGACCTTGGCCTTTCTTGCGCAGCCGTGGCTTTCGAATCCGCACTTGCCGCTCCGAAAGTCTGACTCGCCCTGGCTGAGTGCCGTACCAAACGATCTGCTTGCCTGGGCGCCCTTGTTGCTTTTCGCCGGCGACACTTCGGGCAGAAAGCTGCAAGACCGCTTCCATGCTCGCTCGCCCCAGGATGTCGATCAACTCGTCAATGGCCATCCGGGAGGCTTCGATCAGCTCCACCATCGGGAGCAACAGTTGCCCGTTCTGGGCCAGATAATCAGCCAGCCCCTGACTGTTCTTCCGGGTGACAATTCGATATGATTTCTTCATGGCGGTTCCTCCTTAAAAGGTTGTTGACCAACCCGATTCCAACGAGTCGGTCGGACGAACCGCCTCTCAACTTTCAACTAAACCCGGGACAGTCTCTCGTGGAACGTAGCATAGAGGCAACCGGTGTCGCTTTTGGAGTTCATTCTACCAAAGGGGCTTAGGGTTCTGTGAAAGAGTGCTGAGTGCAGAGACCTCAGCTTCGGATGAGCTCTGAGTGGATGCTGGTGGGGCGCGGGGCTCTACAACTGGAGTCGAGCCAGCACGACCAGATTGTAGCTCACGACGGAAAGATGCACGTAGCGCTGAAAGTGGGTCCAACCTTTCCAGAGACAGCGACTCAAACCAAAGACGCGTTTGGCCGTGGAGATGCAGCCTTCAATACCGGCCCGAAAGCGTCGCAGTTGCTTGTACACCCAGCTGGAGCGGACCATGTTCTCGATGGTCAATCCGCACTTCTTCGCAAAAGCCACATCCTGCACGCCTTCCTCTTTCGCCCATTTCAGGTTGTTGAGAGAAGCAAAGCCTCCATCGAAACTCGCTTGGCGAGGATAACGACCGTACAATTGGCACTGACGCCGCAAAAGAGGCTCGACCTGTTGACTGTCGGCGGGATTCCCTTGCACCAGAAGCGCATCCAGGATCAGGGAAGATTTTCCGATCGTCACATAAAGTTTATGACCAAAGATACTCTCCCGCGCCCCTTTTTCAATAATGTCGGTGTGTTCTTCAAAGAGCGAGACCACTTTTTCCGACGCCGGTACCTTTTCACCCCCAAGCACCCGCCGTTGTGTCTGATCCATCACTCGTTCCAGCAGATCCAGGTAGTGAGCCAGTGCTTGGCTGATGGGATCGCTCCAAGCTTCGGCCGACTGGATCGCCTCTCGGGCGTAGCTGCGCGTCTTGCCAGCTACCTGGAGCAGATCCTGATAATGTTTTTTGCGTCTTTCGCCCCGGCTGTTTCGGATGTTCAGCCAGCGCCTTTTGGCCCGCCTCGAGTGATCGACAAAAGCGACCGACTGGCGCTGGCTCAGACGTCTCATAAGGCGGGTGAGGACCCGGATCGCATCGTACAGCAACTGACTATCTGTAGGATAACGGATGTCACTTTCCACACTGGTTGCATCCACTCGGATCTTGCGCCCCTTTTCCAAACCTTCCTGATCGGCCCAACTCACCAACACCCGGTTGATCTTCTGCCAGGTGGAGTCTTCCATCTTGGAGATGTTCTCCTGAAGGACGCTCTTGGAGGGAGTGTACCCGTAGGGAAGGCGACAAAAGGTGCGGAAACTTTGCGAGTCGCTCAGATGAAAGGCAAGCTTTTCATAAGAAAACTGGTGCATCTGTTTGATCAGAGCACAGCGCAGCACCTGATCGGCTGTCAGACCTCCCGCACCGTTCCGGGCGCTGGCTTTGTCACACACATCCTGTAAAACTAGATCCGAGATCGAGGGATTCTCGTCCAGGATCTCGGAAATCACTCTCAGCTCTTTGGCGAGTTGATGATCGGGCCAAAGGGGAGAAAGGGGGAGTTGATTTTCACGGTTCTTTCGCATTTTTCAAGCACTCGGTTTTGCTTAAGTCTTTTGCTACGTACTGCTTACAACAATTACAATAGCAAACGACTATGACAAAACCGAGGCTTGGAGATGCCCCTCTTCCTCTTTATTTCCAATGCTTTACAAGTCCACGGATGGGAACTAGCCTAGGAGCCTGTCCGAGTAACGGTTTTCGGGTTATTAGCGATTAACGCTCCTACTTCCGACTCCTTGTGTCTGAGCCTGAACTCACCCCGGGCAACTCTTAGCGGTTTGCCGTTGCCAACTTCAAGAGATTGTGAGCGGTGCAGAGCATACTCCACTCGGTTTGCACCTTTTCCAGGCTGCGCAGCAGAAATTGGCGGAAACCCCGGGCGGATTTGATTTGGCCAAAGACCGGCTCGACCGTCTGCTTGCGTAACCGGTAGCGACTGCGACGCCCGGCTCGCTTCAATCTTTGATGCATCTGTTCTAAGGCAGCGTTCTTCCGGATCTTCATGCGCGGCTGGAGAGCCGTTTCACTGTGTTTGACCTTGCCCGTGGCAACATATCCTCGAATCTTTCGCCTTTGCAACTCTGCCAAAGGCTCTTCCCAGCAGTAATCGGTGTCGGCTGAGATCTCCATGGGATCTCGGCCCGTTTGGCGTCGTATTTCATCCACCAGAGGGATGAGTTGGTGACGATCCGTGGCCGCATTCGTCAGCCCTTGGGCCACGATCACCTGGCTGTCGGCATCCACAGCAGCTTGTGCGTTATAGCACTGCTGAAAACCTTCCGATGTCTTCATAATCCGACTCTCCGGGTCGGTAAAATTCTGCTGCGCCTGCGCTCTCGGCACTCCTCTTGGATACCTCCTTTTACGACCTCCTCGATACTTGGGTTTGCATTCTTTCTTCTCCTCAGCCACTGCCTTCTCTCGAGCTTCTGCTTCTAACGCTGCCTTCGCTTCTCGGATCTTCTCCAACCGCTTCTTTTTATCCTTGACCCACTCCGGCAATTCATCCCCTCGTCGATCCGCTCCATACTCCTCATCCTCAGCTGCATCAACCGCCTCTGCCTCTCGAAACCACTCCTCCACCACCGCTTGATAATCGATCTCCGCTGCTTTCATCCGCCGATAGCTCATCGCCTTGTGCTTACTGGCATTGGCTCGCACTTTCGTCCCATCCAAGGCCACATGCCCCAGCTTCACCAAACCCGCCTTCTGACACAATCCCAGCACTTGTCCGAAAAGTGCCGATAACGCCTTCAGGTGCCGCTTGCGAAAATCACTTATGGTTCGAAAGTCCGGCTTCTGCATCCCCGTTACTGCCATGAAGTCCACTCGCTCTTCGCAACCTTTCGCCAGCTTGCGCGACGAATACACTCCCCGGCAGTACCCATACAGCAACAACGCTGTCATCATCACCGGATGATAAGGCGGGTAGCCTCGCTCTTCTTCGTATTCCCCCAGGATCTCACTTAAATCCAGTGATCCTCTCACCGTATCCCGGACGAAATGCGCCAGGTGTCCTTCCGCCACGAAATCCAAAATCGACGCCGGTAAAAGCCACCTCTGCTCTACGTTCCATTCTCGAAATTTCTTGCCCATATCGCCTACTATCGCAGACAATTACCCCGTCGATATTCGGATTACTCGGACAGGCTGCTAGCCCGTATTTCTCACACCGGGTCGTAGCGAGGACACCCGTGTCGAGACACTCGTGTCGAGACACTCGTGTCAAACGCCGGAAGGGCCAGCTGGACAAGGCGCTGCGACCGAGGCCCCCGCAGGCGTACTCGTGCAGTACGTCGAGGAGGCTGAGGGAGCACAACGCAGTCCAGACGGATCGTTTCTTCACTTCGCTCAGGTGAAGGCGACGGCGGTGCAGTAGACGTGGTGTGAGAAATACGGGCTAGCCGTGGCTCTCCCATTCGGTCGAAGCAACAGCGAAATGGTTCCCTGGAATAATCAGACTAGGAGCCTGTCCCCAGTTTTTCCCTCCGGCTCTTGGCTACCCGGATGACCGCTTCCACTGCCAACCAGATGGACAGCAGGAAGATCATCCCTCCCAAAACCAGGAGTAGATATGACCCGCTGTTCCAGAAGTCCCTCAGCTTGATGATCATCGCGGTCAAGGTCGTGGCCAGCATGAAAAGCATGGGCAGACCTGTGTACCAGTAGGGGCGCTTGCGCTGCATCAGGTAGAGCGTCACCGCAAGGAGGGTCAGACCTCCCAACACCTGGTTGGTGGTTCCGAAAAGCTGCCACAGGGCAAGGCCGGCTGCCTTTCCCTCTACCCTGTAAAAGGCGAAAAAGGAAACTGCGAGGACCGCAAGGAGAGAGGCAAGGTAGCGGTTGGAAAGGATGCGGATGTGGAGTGTTTCACTGACCTCCGTGATGTTGAAGCGCAGCAGTCGAGTGGCAGAGTCCAAGGTCGTCAAGGCGAAGGATATCGCCACAAGCGCCACAAAAACCCGGGCAATCTCCAGCGGAACTCCCAGCTGGCTTAAGAAAAGGGCCGATCCGTCGATGAAGGCCTTCATGTTTGGACCCAGGCCCTGGGCCAGGTCCCACGACTGGTAGTGCTTCATCCACAGATCCCGCGTCAAGAACCCGGTGGTGCAGGCCAGCACCGAGACCAGTCCCAGCAGCGACTCTCCGATCATTCCTCCATAACCGATCAAGGGAGCATCTGTCTCTTTGTCGATTTGCTTGGCCGTCGTTCCTGAAGAGACCAGCCCGTGGAATCCCGAGACCGCACCGCACGCGATCACAATGAACACAAAGGGGAACAGCGGAGGGGCACCCGGCGGGTGCAGTTGAACCGCTGGCGCCGCGAAGGCCGGACGCAGCAGAAAAAAACCCGCATAGATTGAGAAAAGTCCAAGGTAAAGCAGCAGGGAATTGACATAGTCGCGAGGTTGCAAAAGAAGCCAGACAGGTAAGACTGAGGCGGCAAGGCTATAAAAGAGAAGCAGCAGCTTCCAGTAGTCCAGGCTCATTTCGGGAGCGGGCAGCGCGGTCGCCATCCAAACGGCCAGCAGGGTGATGACGAAAGCCACGGCTGTGACTCTCCCGATAGGCACCTTGCGCCTGTAAACCAACCAACCCACAGCGACGGCAACGATCATGAGAGTCCCACTCGGATACGCCGCCTCGGGGTGGTGGGCGCTGGTCAGAAGGGTAGCGCAGACATCGACGAAAACGCCCATGGCCAAAGCGATCAGGAAGAAAATGATGATATGGAACAGGGTTTTGGTGCGCAGGCCGATGATCTCTTCTGCCACCTTTCCAACCGACATGCCGCGGGCACGCATGGAAATCACCAGTGCCCCGAAATCGTGGACCGCTCCTATAAAAAGGGTCCCCAGGACCACCCACAGGAGCGCCGGCAGCCAGCCCCAGATGACTGCAATGGCAGGGCCCAGCATGGGAGAAAGGCCCGTAATGGATGCATAATGATGCCCAAAAAGAATGTATCGGTTGGTGGGCACGTAATCGATTCCATCCTGCAGCTGATGAGCGGGTGTCGAAGCTGCGGCATTCAGCTGGAAGATCCGGTTCGCCAGGAATTTTCCGTAAAGATGGTAGCCTGCCAGGTAAAGGAGGAAGCAGGCTAGAGTGGCCAGGACCGGTGTCATAGGAGGCTATTATACAAGCCCCGGTCAGACTTCGAGCTTCGATGGTACATTTCTTCGGCTCCTCGCAAGCCCCATCCGCATACGTTACCGTATTTATGAAAGGGAGTACTGATGCTTGATTCTTTTCTGCCCAGCGTCAGTTACAATGTGGCGGGGTTGAGTTGCGTGCTCGGGAAGCGTGCGCGTCTGGGCCACGATGGTGAAGGGGAAGGCAGCATGGGAGTGTTTATTGCTGGAGTAGATGGATACTTGGGGTGGCCCTTGGCCATGCATTTGGCAAAGCTCGAGTAGAAGCAAGAAAAGAAGCTCTAATACCCGATATCAGATGGGATGGGAGGCGCAGAAAATCGGAATATATCACACCAGCCAGGGTCAATTCCGTTGCTCCTTCGGAACTCAGCCTTGCGAAGCGTAAGAGGTCCGCGGCGAGCGGCTAAGCACGTTTTCTGGACTTCGAAATAACCATCACAGCGGATCCGGAAAACTGCCTTTCCGATTCGAGGTCGAGCTGACCGGCTGACCAGGGCGTGCATCCCACAGCAAGAAAAATGAGATCGGAATGTGTCTGAAGTCTAGAACCAATGTCTTCTCTTAGGGTCGGCCTGATCGGGTGTGGCTGGATTGCCCGGACCGTTCATCTCGGAATTTTGACGTCGCTGCCGGGTCTGGAGCTGGTGGCGCTTGCAGAGCCAGACCCGCGGCAGCGAGAAGAAGCCGAGCAGCGTTCTGAGGCTGCCCCAAACTCAGTTGAAAGTGAAGGGCGGTTCAGGTTGAGCACGATCTTAAGCCACCTTTCGTTTGGCGTCCATAGAAACCTCGTCTCTGAGTTTGGCTTTCAGCATCCAGAGGTCCTGGTAGCCCTGGATGCGCCGGAAGTTCTTCTCCGTCTCCAGGAAGGCTGAGGCGGCCCAGCGCAGCACCATCTGGCTATCTTTCCAGCGGCTCACTCGGCGGGTCCGCATCCTCACGCCAGAGTGAGGGCTTTCAATCAGGTTGGTGCTGGCCAGACACAAGCGCAGGGAGGAAGACAACTCGAGTCGATTGATGGTGAAGGTCTCTTCCAGACCTTCTCGCAGGCTAGCTGCCGCATCGGGATGCAGCCCTTCGAGCCACTCCGCCTGCTTTCTGAGCCGAACCCTCCCTTCTTTCCAGGGCAGCCGATAAGCAGCCTGCATCACTGACTTGACTTGCTCGGCCAGATCGTCCGGCAATCGATCGCACACGTTGCGAATCTTATGACGACGACATCTCTGCACCGGACTGCCCTTGCCAAAGACCTTGTCAATGGCACATCGCAGGGCCCTGGAGCCGTCAATCACAAACAGATAGCGTCGCCCGGAATCCAGGCCTCGCTCCACCAGGTCTTCCAGCAAGGAGGTAGCGGTGGCGGCGTTTTCACTGGCCCCTTCCCGCAGCCCCAGCACGTGCTTTTGGCCCTCCGAGTCCACGCCGGCGGCACAGATCACGTGGTGCTCGCCAAAGACCAGGCCGTCGATGTAGATGATCAGAAACTCAACGTCATCAAAGTGTCGCTCGGCCAGCTGCTCCAGCTGCTGGCCGCTCTGCTCAATGAACTGACGGCTCACGGACGATTTGCTGACTCCCACCGTGTCGGCCATCTGGGGGATCACGCGGCTGTAGTGGCGCGTGGAAACGTTGCACATCAAGATCTCCAGCATGCGGCTGCCCAGCTCCCCGTTACGGTTGATCGCCTCATAGGCGGGGATCTCCACCTCCCCGCCTCGACCTTGGCCTTTCTTGCGCAGCCGTGGCTTTCGAACCCGCACTTGCCGCTCCGAAAGTCTGACTCGCCCTGGCTGAGTGCCGTACCAAACGATCTGCTTGCCTGGGCGCCCTTGTTGCTTTTCGCCGGCGACACTTCGGGCAGAAAGCTGCAAGACCGCTTCCATGCTCGCTCGCCCCAGGATGTCGATCAACTCGTCAATGGCCATCCGGGAGGCTTCGATCAGCTCCACCATCGGGAGCAACAGTTGCCCGTTCTGGGCCAGATAATCAGCCAGCCCCTGACTGTTCTTCCGGGTGACAATTCGATATGATTTCTTCATGGCGGTTCCTCCTTAAAAGGTTGTTGACCAACCCGATTCCAACGAGTCGGTCGGACGAACCGCCTCTCAACTTTCAACTAAACCCGGGACAGTCTCCGCGTTCTCCGGGCGCCACTACCTTTGCCGACTACCGGGAACTCTTGGAGATGCCGGATCTGGAGGCTGCAGTCATCTGCCTACCCAACGCGCTTCATGCCGGGGCAGCGGTGGCTGCCCTGCGGCACGGTAAGCACGTTTACCTGGAGAAACCCCTTGCTACGAATCTCAATGAGGCTCAAAGCGTGCTGCAGGCCTGGCGGAACACAAGTCTGGTGGGGATGATTGGTTTCAACTTACGCTTCAACGCCCTTTATCAGGATGCGAGAATGTACATCCAAGAGACAAAGATCGGTGAACTTGTGGCTACCCGCTCTGTCCTTTCCACTTCGGCAGGCCTGCCGAAGTGGAAGCGAACGAGGCGTAGCGGCGGCGGCGCTTTGCTGGACCTGGCATCGCATCACATCGATCTGGTACGTTTCCTCTTTGGGCAGGAGGTTCGTGAGGTATCTGTGGAACTTCGATCTCAGGCCAGCGAAGAGGATAGTGCGATGCTGCGATTACGGCTGGCGAATGGCTTGCCGGTCCAGTCATTTTTCTCGCTCAACTCGGTCGATGAAGATCGCTTCGAAATTTACGGTCAGGCAGGAAAGCTGGCGGTGGATCGTTATCAGTCCCTGAATGTCGAAATCATTGATTCGGCGGCCGATTTTTCCAGATTGAAATGGCTCAAGCGTGGGTTAAAGATGCTTGTCCGAGGTTCCTATGTGCGAGAGAAAATAGGTTCCCCCAGCCGAGAGCCCTCCTATAGGTTGGCTCTGGCCCATTTTGTTGCCGCCTGCCGGGGCAACCGGCCCGGCCGCCCAAACTTCTGGGATGGCTACCACGCGCTATTGGTCGTCGAGGCGGCGGCGGAGTCGGCTGGAACGGACAGAACCGTGTTGGTAGAGGAGATTGCTGGTGAAGATCTTACTGGTCAATGACTACGCGACGCCGACCGGTGGAGCTGAAATGATGACGTTAATGTTGCGAGAGCGGCTGCGACTGCGAGGACACGATGGTTCTGTCTGAGGAGCTGGCAGATGAAGATCTTGCTGGTTAATGACTATGCCATCCCCACTGGTGGAGCTGAGTTGGTCACGCTGAGGTTGCGAGATGGACTGAAGCAGCGAGGCCATGATGCTCGGGTTTTTGCCAGCAGTGCCCGCCCCGGCCTGGGTGACAGCTATGCTGATTACGAATGCTTTGGCACAACGTCGCGCCTTCGCACGCTGCTTCAGTCAGCGAACCCTTGGGCCTTCTGGCGGTTTCGACGGGTCCTGGCCGAGTTCCGCCCCGACGTGGTGCATGTCGGGATGTTCCTGACACAACTTTCACCGTTAATCCTGCCCTTGCTCGGAGGTGTGCCGAGCCTGTACAACATCCACTGGTACCGGCCCATCTGCCCGCTGGGGACGAAGATGTTGCCCGATGGGACCGTTTGTCAGGTCCCACCCGGCACAATCTGTTATTACAGTCACTGCCTACCCTTGCGCGACTGGTTTCTGCTGATGCTGCAAATCAAACTGTGGCGACGTTGGTCTAATGTTTTCAACATGATTGTTGCCGACAGTGAAGCTCTGAAGCGCCGCTTGGTAAAGGAAGGCATCGCGCCCGTGGAGGTGGTCTGGTGTGGCTCTCCGGTTCGCTCGCCTCGCCCTCCACTTGCGTCACCGCCATCGGTGATTTTCGTTGGACGGTTTGTCCCGGAAAAGGGAGCAGACGTGTTGATACGAGCTTTCACCAAGGTGGTGTTGCGGATTCCGACGGCTCGGCTTTTTTTAACTGGACACGGTCCGCAAGAGGAGTATTTGAAACAGCTCGTTTGCGATCTTGGCCTCTCCTCAAACGTTTCTCTGACGGGTTATTTGCGACCCTCTGAAGTGGAAAGTCGATTGGCTGCCTGCTGGGTACAAACCGTCCCCTCGCTCTGGGCGGAACCTTTCGGACTGGTTGCTACTGATGCGATGATGCGGGGTACGGCGGTCATCAGCAGCCGGACGGGCGGCCTCGCGGAGATTGTTCAAGACGGCGTGACGGGCCTCCTCGTCCCTCCAGGAAATGCGGAGACGCTTGCTGAAGCCATGCTGCGCCTCTTGTGTGATCGTGAACTGGCAGAACAGATGGGTGAAGCGGGGCGTGAACACGCACTCGCGCATTTTAGCGAGTCGATCGTCCTCGATCGATTTGTTGCCCTGTATCAGACTCTTTTACGAGATGGCGAAAACCAGGATGAAGACTGAGAACCGGCGATCCCCGTTAGTGATTTTAGAACTCGATGGAGGTGACCCTCGTCTGATCACACGTTGGGCGCGGGAGGGTTACCTGCCCACCATTGCTGCGATGATGCGAGACGGTTGCTGGGGCACGATTGTCAGCGAGGAGCAGATCGCTGAGCACGGCACTGAACTTTCCTTGTTTAGCGGCGTGTCACGAAGCCAGCATGGCTGTCACTATTTCCGTCAGTTGAAAGCGGGGACATACGACCTGGAACCCTTCGCTGCGCGCCAGACGGGTGTCCCTCCTTTCTGGTCTTATTTGAGTGGACAAGGGAAGAAAGTGGCGATCATCGATGCCGACGAAACCTATCTGGTGCGAGGATTGCCGGGAATACAGATTAGCAACTGGGCCACCCATTTGGCCCCGTTTCCATCCCTTCCAGCCTGTGCTGAACCAGAAGCGCTTTTGAACGATGTCCACCGCATCTTCGGGCCGCAGATGCTCATTCCCGAATTCGCACCCAGTAATAGCTTGCGGCAAGACGGGCGGGCCTGTCGCCGCTTCCTGGAACGAACTGAGAAAAAGGGGATGTTGTGCCGCTTCTTGTTGGCACAGGATGACTTTGACCTGGTGGTCGTCGGGTTCTTCGAAGCGCATACCGGAGGGCACAGGTTTTGGAAGTACCGGCCGGAGTTGCAGCTCACAGGAACTCCAGATCACAGTCTGAGCCATGGAATCCGCGATCTTTATCAAGCTATAGACCGGCAGATGGGTTTGTTGTTGGCAGAATTGCCAGGTGACGCCAACGTCTTTGTCGTTTCTCCCTACGGTATGGAAGATCAATATCCCACGACGGATCTTATCGAAGCCTTTTGCCGTCGGTTGGGTTATCAAGCCACAGCGAGAGGTGCCACCAGCCTGCGAGACCCAGTGGGTCTGTTTCGCGCAATAGTACCTGAGGGCGTGCGTGTTGCAATCAGTCGGTGGCTGCCCATGAAGCTGCAGGAGCGTCTTCTCGCTGACCGGTTTCGCGGTGTGGCCAACTGGCAGAAGACGGTGGCTTTTGCGATCCCCTCCCTCTATACCAGCTTTCTGTATGTAAATGTGCACGGCCGAGAGCCAGAGGGGATTGTCGAGCCCGGGGAGGACTACCACTTGGTGCTCGACCGGTTGGAGGCCGATTTGAAGCAACTGATCGACCCGGTGACGGGCCGGCCGGCCATCCAGAAAATCACACGAACCGCCGGGACTTTTACCGGCGATCCACCCGACAAATTGCCCGATATGTTTGTGGAATGGGAACCGGGTCGCCACTTTATGAAAAGCGTCACACATCCCAGAGCTGAATTAACCCAGCCCAGGCCAGCCTACTTCCGGGAGAGCTACCATCTTCTCAACGGCTTCGTGGCGGCTGCGGGACCATCGATTCGAGGGAAGGGCGCCATTGGTGATCTCTCACTGCTGGACCTGGTCCCGACATTCCTTTCTTTGATGGGTCAGCCTGTCCCGCGGGAAATGGTCGGGAGAGTAGTAGACTCGATAATCACCGGTTGAACGATATGCAGAGCGCACTGACGCCAGATCGTCGGTTCGGCCCAATCTGTTTAGGGTTTCTGATCGTAGTTCTGCTCGCCATGGGTCTGTTCTTTCGATTCGCGAATCTGGACAAGAAGGTTTATCGGCATGACGAGACCCGTACCTCCCTGCGGATTTCGGGATCCTGGGCGGGAGAAATGAAACGGCAGATTTTTGATGGTCGTGAAATCAGCATTCAGGACGTGCAGAAATACCAGAGAGTGAATCCTGAAAGAGGATTCTTTTATACGATTTTCTCACTGGCTGCAGACGATCCGAAACACCCGCCCCTCTACTATGCGCTGGTGCGACTTTGGGCTCAGCTATTGGGAGATTCGGTGGGGACGATCAGAGCCTTGTCCTCCCTGATCAGCCTGCTGGTCTTTCCTTGTTTCTACTGGCTCTGTAGGGAGCTGTTTCGGTCTGATCGGACGGCGTGGATGGTCATGGTCCTGATGGCAGTATCCCCTTTCCACGTCCTTTATGCTCAGGAGGCGCGGGAATACAGTTTATGGACAGTCTCGATTTTGCTGGCAAGCGTTGCGCTGCTGCGAGCGCTGCGACTCCGGGCCCGATTCTCTTGGAGAGTATATGCTGCAGCGGCCGCGGTGGGTCTTTACTCGCACACGTTGTTTGGACTCGTGGTGGTCGGACATGCAATGTACGTCATAGGGACTTGCTGGCAGAGAAGCGAATGGAAAGAGTTGCGATTCCCGAAGCTCGTGGCCTGAGTACCGGTTTGCCACTATTACCGCGTTCGCTGCATTTGCACCCTGGGTGGTGATCATCTTCCTGAGGCTTCCGGCGCTTTATGAGAACACGGCATGGATCGGCAGGCCGATGGATTCTTTGTATCTAATGAAATTGTGGATTGTGGGGTTCAGCTCTGTTTTTCTTGACACGAATGGTTCCATACCCGGCATGGATTGGATAGCTGGTTAGACTACTGGCCCCGAATACTGGTTTTGGTTTTGGCTGGATATTCGCTTTGTTTTCTCTACCGGAAGACCGCTAAGCCCGTTTCGTTATTCGTGTTGGCAGTGATTGGGGGAACAGTGATTCCTCTGATACTGCCGGATCTCCTTTTCGGGTGGAGGGTATCGGCGCTGCCACGATACTGGATCCCTGCTTATTTGGGCCTGCAGATATCAGTTGCTTACCTCCTTTCGTCGCAGATGGTGTCATCTCGTGTCTTATACCGCAACGCATGGCGTGTCATCACCGCCGTGGTTGTTGCTGGCGGGGTGGTGTCCTGTGCATTTAGTTCCCAAGCAGAAATGTGGTGGAACAAGGGAACAAGCGATGAATTGCTGAAAGTGGCGCGAATCGTGAACCAGGCAGACCGTCCGCTTTTGATCAGTACTTCCGACGGCGTGAATCTTGGGAACATAACCGCCCTAAGCCATCTCCTCACGCCAAAAGTTCGGCTTCGGTTGGTGGTAGAGCCAAACATGCTGCAGATCCCGGATGGTTTCACGGATATATTCTTACTCAATCCTCCCGAACCGCTGCACCGGAAACTTCAAAAAGAGGGGCACTATCGTTTTGAAGCTGCGTACAGCGCCGCCAAGCTATGGCGGCTGGCAAGCAGCCCATGAACTCGGCACCTTCACATCCGGGCCGCCATATGCTGGACGGAGTGGTCCGTGTCTTCCTGGCAGAGGCTCTGATCATACCCACCAGCATCGTCACGGTTGCCTTTCTTACCCGCCAGCTGGGTCCGGGAGGATACGGCCTGCTGACACTGGCTGCACTGTTGGTGGGCTGGATCGAGTGGGTGCTGGCGGCGTTTTTTGGTCGTGCCACAATCAGGCTGGTTAGCCAGGCGGAAGACTGGCGCACTGTGGGATCTGGAGTCGTGCGTCTGCAGCTGATGGTCAGCGGTGGAATGGCGCTTCTGCTCTGGCTTCTGGCCGGACCGATTTCCAGTCTGCTCAACGAACCGGTTCTCGCCGCCTACCTGCGCTTATTTTGTCTGGACATCCCACTCTTCGCCCTGGCTATCACTCACCGGCACATCCTGGTCGGGATGGGGCGCTTCAGACAGCGAGCCATGGCGAGCGTCGGGCGATGGATCACCCGGATGGTGCTGATTGTTTTTCTTGTGGAATTGGGTTTGGGTATCCAGGGTGCAATCCTGGGCAGCATTGGTGCTTCACTAGTGGAACTGGTGATTGCCCGATCCTATGTGCGTCCTCCCTTCTTGCGGGACGTCAGCTTTCCGGGCCGCCAGTTTTGGAGCTACGCAACTCCGCTGTTTCTGCTGGCAATAAGCCTGCGTCTCTACGACAAGTTGGACCTGTTTCTTTTCAAGTATCTGGGCGCGACGGCAGCGGAGGCGGGCATCTATGGGGCGGCGCAGAATATTTCCCTGGCTTCTGGCGTCTTTGCCCTTTCTCTTTCTCCCATCTTGCTGTCCACCTTGACTCAGACTCTGCGCACGGGGAACAGCTCCCTGGCAGAGGAATTGGGCTGCAACTCCATGCGGGTAGCCATCATGGTACTGCCTTTTGCGGGGATGGCCGCCGGAGCGGCCCCGGAGATCGTCCGTTTGCTCTTTGGTCCACAATTTTTGGGTGCTGCCCCTTTGCTGGCGCTTTTGATCTTCGGAGCGCTGGGTATCCTGATGGTCTCGGTCACTACGGCTGTTTTGACTGCTGCAGGACGGCCGGGCCTGACCTTTGCGGTGAGCGGGCCGCTGGTTCCTGTCGCTGTCGCGGGATACCTTTTTCTGATCCCCAGGCTGGGAGTGCTTGGTGCCGCTCTGGTGACGACAGGGGCGGCAGTAGTCGCGGCAGCAACGACCACTTTTACCGCGTACCGCGTCTGCCGAATTGCTCCCCCTGCAGGATCGTTGTGTCGAAGCCTTCTGTTGTGCGGGATGGCGTACGTCCTGGCAGCCTTTTGGCCGACGCCCGGGTTCTTGCTTTTATTGAAACTGGGCGTGGTTGGGGTTGCCATCCTGCTCCTGTTCCTGCTGCTCGGTGAGTTGAGTGCCGCTGAAATCTCCTGGGCCCGCGGCGTGATTCGTGGACAAACGGTGACGCAGGAGAATCCGGGAGATAGGAGCGACATCTGAGTGGCAGAAACCCCTTTCTTCTCCATCATTGTGCCCACCCACGGGCGGCCCAGGCGTCTTGCTGCTTGTCTTCAATCTTTGATGCGTCTGGACTATTCAGCAAAGCGGTGGGAGGTGATCGTGGTGGATGATGGAAGTCAGACCCCGGCAGAGCGCGTGGTGGAGCCTTTTCGCAACCGGCTCGATGTGACGCTCCTCAGGCAGGAGCGTGCCGGCCCCGCCGCCGCGCGAAACGCTGGTGTGGCTCGAGCAAGAGGGGATTTCGTTGCCTTTACTGATGATGACTGTGCCCCTGTCTCCAGTTGGCTGCAAAAGCTGGCCGCGCGCTTTGCCAGGAAGCGAGATTGTGTCATCGGCGGTTGGGCTGTCAACACGCTGCCTCAGAATCCGTACTGCAAGGCGAGTCAGTTGCTCCTTGACTACCTGTGCAGCTACTACAACTCGGATCCTGACCAGGCGCAATTCTTGTTGTCAAACAACCTGGCTCTGCCCAGGGACCTCTTCCACGCGCTCGGTGGGTTTGACACGACCTTTCGCTTTGCGGGAGGAGAGGACCGGGAGCTCTGTGACCGCTGTCTGTTTCAGGGACACCAGCTGATCTATGCTGCGGAGGTTTTGGTGTATCACACGCAGGCGCTGACACTTCTGACTTTCTGTCGACAGCACTTCAATTACGGGCGAGGTGCCTTTCGTTTTCACCAACTGCGTACTGACCGGGGGTCGACGCGCATGAGGCTGGAGCCGCTATCCTTTTATAGAAACCTGGTAAGTTATCCCTTCCGCCGGGCTGGAGAGAACTCTCCCGCCTCGGCGGCGTCGTTGTTGGTGGTGTCGCAGGTGGCAAACGTCCTGGGATTCTTGTGGCAATCGATCAATCAAAGGAAGGGTGCAGTGAAGCGATGAAAATCCTTTCTCTTCTCGCCGTTTTGCCGACAGTGGTCGTTTTGAGCTCTGGTCCTGGTGCGGATCATGAACTTCTGGGGACGAAACCGCCCGACTGGAACGTCTCTCATTGGTTCAACTCTCATCCCCTGAAGCTGGAGGACTTGCGGGGCAAGGTGGTGCTCGTGCGCTGGTGGACGGCTCCTCAATGCCCCTTCTGTCACGCCTCGGCTCCAGCCCTCAACGAGTTCTTTGAAACATACAAGGATCGGGGCCTGGTCGTGATCGGTTTCTATCACCATCAGGCGACCGCTCCCCTGAAACCCGAGCAGGTCAAGACCTATTCCGGCCGGCTCGGATTTCAGTTTCCGGTAGCCATTGATGCCCGATGGCGGACTCTGCGGCGCTGGTGGCTGAATGGGCAAAGTGGTCGCAGCTGGACGAGCGTGAGCTTTCTGCTCGACCGGCAAGGAGTCATCCGCTATATCCATCCAGGCGGGCAGTATGTTCAAGGTGAGGCCGATTATTGGATTCTGAGGAGGAAGATTGAGGAGCTGCTGAAGAAGGCGAGCTCTGCTCCGGCCCGGGATGGATCAAACGAAGGATAATCGGGGCTGATCAAGATCGGAGCCAAGGTGGTTTGCCATAGCCGGACGGTTACCTTTCAGATGGCGGAGGTCACGGTAAGCGAGGAGATATGGGCCGAGCTGTTGTCTCGGATTGACCGCTTGAGATGGAGTACGGCTTAGAGCCCAGTGTTTCTGCTCGAGCGGCTGGAGAGGTGTCTCTGCTTATCAGATTTTGACGAAAGTACCTGGATAACCCAGGAATCAGAGGCTGTTTTCAGCGGAAATATGACGAGAGAATCTTTGACACAAGGTTGGAGGGCTGATAGATTTCAATCACTCATCACAGGGAGGCCGCTGAAAGTCACATCCGAAGTTGATATGAGGAATGTCGGTTTTTTAACTTGAGGATGGAGGGCCATCGAGTGAGCCGGAAGCCACTGGTTGTTTTGGCGTCATTGGCAGGTATATCGCTGGTCACGGGCTGCACCAACTCCGTCGTGGTGCCGCGTTCGGTGGACGGGCGCTGGCTCCACAACAGCTCGGAGTTGAGCGGTCCGTGCGGCCTTGACCGCAGCGGTACACGTCCTCGCATGCCAAGGGATGGTCAAGACCTCATGATCGGCATCCTGAATCGATTGGATCGGGGGCCCGACCCCGTCCCGTGCGTGCGCCTGAAACAATGGCGGTACGTCAATTCCATCCGCTGGGACCTACGCCACGCTGGTTCAGGTATTTCTCGACAGGGGCGCAACGCTCCAACGGGCCGAAATTGAAGCCCGATTCGTGCCGATCGGAAACGAATGGGCAGGGGTTTGGGAGGGTTCTCTGGCGGAGGTCCGCCTCGCCACCCAGAGGGCTGGCGGACCTGTGCGGGAACGCCACGATCGTGACCCTGGAGTTTTGACCGCCCTCGCGCCTTTGCCGGACGTACCCTGGAGCATCCGGCATTCCCCTGGTGGCGTGCAGTGGACCGAGACGTACGACGCCACCAATCTCGTGCGGCGCTGGATGGCCGAGTCTATTGCCAACCACGGCATCGTTTTCAATTCGTCCGAGTTCGGACTCGGGGACGAGGTCGTTGAGCGCGATGTCGTCTACGGCGCGCATGTCCGCCTGGTGCTCTACTTCAACGAGCCCTGATTCCGGAATTGCAGCGGAATCCGAAACACTCCGAGGAACTTACAGTTTAAAGCCTCTTCAATGTCGGACAGCGCAGACTCAAGGAGACCGTTATGCGGTAAGATCCAGTTAATATGACGCAGGTTCCAAACACCAGTGCTCAGCCTGGGCAAGAGCAATACCTGAAAACGTCGTGAAAAAGAAAAGCGTTAGACTGACATTCCTCATATCAACTTCGGATCCGATTTCCTCTGGCCTCCCCGTGATGAATGATCAAACCCTATCAGCCCTCCAACTTTAAGATAATTCATTACCGTTTCGATCTGTTCCATCCCATGGGTCAGAAGGAACGTCGTATGGGTCCCGTAGCTCTTGTTCCCGAGAACGAAAAAATTCGGTTCCGGATTTTTTAACGTCTCGATACCCTGGGCCGGCTGGGCCAGGCAGTCAGCCGAGGCGCCCAGCAGTGAGGCCGCGAGCTTGATGGGGCCGGTGGTCGCGTAGCATTCATGCACCTGGAGCTGGCGGTAGAGAGAGTTGTCGGGCCGAAACCCTACACAGGCCAGGATCCGGTCTACTTCGACCTTATGCTGGCCTTGGGGTGAGTGGATCAAAAGCTCGAAGCGGCCGGCGTCCTCTCCGGAAGAGCTTTCTTTTGGCCAGCGAAGAAAAGCCTCCAGGCTGGATTCAGGGAAGTAGCGAAGCCAGGAAGGTGGCTGTGCGGCCAGCTGGTTGCCCAACCTGCTCAGATGGTCCCGGTAGGGAAGAGGGTCATTGGGAAAGCGGAAGTAAGGCTTGTCACGGCAGCTCCGATGGACCCAGAAGACCCGGGTTCGGGGAGCCGACTCGACCAGCTGTAGAAACCCTTCCAGAGCCGTGGCGGCGGTGTGCCCTCCTCCCACCACCAGCACCGTCTCGTTTTTAAACCGCCGCTGATTCTCGCCCAGTAGATCCACTGCTCCATACTGAAGTCGCGAAGAAGATTCTTCCCGGGCCTGCCGTTCGCCCGGGGCAGGGATGTTTCCGCTCCCCAGGAATTGTGGGCATGAGTAGACGCCCGAAGCGTCGACGACTGCCTGGGACCGATGGATGATTTCGCGACCGTTGACTCGAAGAAGCATGCGGAATGGTTGGTTCAACCGATCCAATTTGCCGATGGAATCCTTTTTCGCGATCTGGTCCTTTCCAATCTCGACGACCTCCACGCCCGTGAAGAGACGATCTCGAACCTCCGGCAGCCTGGCCAGCGGCTCAAGGTACTGTTGGACAAACTCATGACCGGTGAGATAAGCCGATTCGGGTGGCAGGGAGCGGTCCGGGTACGCTCTCGAAAGTAGTCCCAGGCCCCAACTGGAGTGATTCATACGAAAAGGGCTGAATAGCCGTATGTGTCCCCATTGACGAATGTGGTGCCCCGGGACGGCCTTCTCGAAGAGGACGAAATTCCAATTGAGAGAGGCAGCCCGAGCGGCGGTCTCGAGACCGATCGGCCCAGCGCCGATGATGGCAAGGGTGCTTCGAGCAGGAATGAGAGGTGGCGAGTCGATCATCGGTCAATGGTCAATGGTCAATGGTCAATGGTCAATGGGAAACCGCTAAATTCGCGAATTTAGCGGTCACGGGTTACCGGCTTGTGGCAGTGGCGGTGGCAGTAGCAGAGGCAATCCGTTAAGTTGAGCCCATGCTTCGAGCCGGTTTTGTCTGGCGCCTGGAAGGCGGCTACTCGAGGTTTCTGGAGGGGTCGCGGGTGGAGCTTACTCTCCAGGAAGGCCCTCTGAGTCAGAGGTTGGATCTCTCCCCCTTGGGACTTGCCGATCGGTCCAAGCCGATCGAGCTCACCTTTCGTGCTGCAAAGGGATTCAGGGGCAGAGCTCCCGGGCGATTGCGCTGGCGCGTTTCCCCCGAGGGCCTGGTCCGCACTCGAATCCTTTTTCCCGGCAACGCCTTTCTGGGAAATTTTCGGGTTCCCGCGGGCCGTTTTGCAGTGCAGTGGGCATCGATGCCAGTGTGGAAGGAGCGGTCGGGAGGAGGGTCAAGAATGTTCTGATGCATTTTGAGAAGGGAGCGAGACTCCATCACACCTGGGTTCAGAATTTCCCTGAGGAGCTATCCCTCATGGAGGGTCTGGAACAGGCCTGGAAAGGCTATCGAAATCTTCTCGATCCGGCCGATGTCTTCCAGCTTTCCGATTCGCAGGTGCTGCGCTGGACCTGGAGTGGACGGGTGGAAGTGGGAATCGACGCGGAGTGGGGCTTGGGCGTAGGCTGGGTCATTCCAGGAAGGCTTCCTCTGATCCAGTTGCGCAAGGAGGTGACGGCGGGAGCCGGGGTGACTGCAAGTTTTCAGGTCCGGGAGCAAGGCAGGTTTGTGCTCCGGGTTCTCAAACGGAATGGAAAAATCGACTTCATCTTGAGACGGGGCCGTCAGCAGGAGAGGCGTGGCGAGTTCTCTGCTGGTGTCTCCCTGGCAAACCCGATTCGTCTCAATCGCCTGGGTGCCCAGCGACCGGCGGCCTTGCGCACGGTCTCCGAAGCCCTGGGCCGCCCCTTGATCAGAAAGGCCAATCAGGCTTTTGAGCAGGCTCTGGTCCGGCGCCTCGAAATTGCGCTGACCCTGGAAAGGACGCGCTGGAAGCGCCGTAAGGAAGTGCTTCGTGCCGTCTGGTCCCGGCCCCGTTCTGACGAATTCGAGCGCACCTATTCCCGGCTGCTGGTAGGGGAACTGCCCCCTTCCAGTCCCCAGGTCCGCATCAGCGGAAGCTTTGAACGGGTGCGCGGTCGGCGATTCGTGGTTGATTTGAACATCCTCGATTGGATTCGGCTGAGAAGGTCTACGGAACGCGAAAAACGGCAGACAGTGAGCGTCACTCCGGAAGGGAAACTGCTCGTGGAGACTACGGAGACTCTGAAAAAGTCTTCCTAATCACTGGGACGAGGCCCAGTTCTTTCATCTGGTCCGGCGTGAAACGGCTGATCAGGAGGCGGACTTTACCTGGACCTACGGTCGCGAGAAGAGGTTTTCCCGTGAAGGGCTGCGTCAGATTTTCACCATGGCTTTGCAGTGCGGTATTATGGACGAGTTCCGGTTGCCATCGCCGTCGGAGTTTCCTTTGAAGGCTCAGGTGCTTCTGGTCACGAGATTCTCTCGGCAAGGGCTCGCCAGGGTGCGGCGGGCCAGCCGGAAGCGCAGATGGGAGGCCCTGGTTCAGGCACTGGAGCTTGCCGAGCCCGACAGGTATGGGAGGGAAATCTTCCGGAGGGATTGGATCGATGTTCGTGAGGTCCGGGAGAGGATCGACGAGGATCCGGCTCAGGCTCATCTGGTAACGCACTATCCCGTCGGGGGTCGCAGCAGATTTGAAAGAATTCAGGTAGTCGCTGCCTATCGAAGAGCGAAACGGTTTCTCTCTCTGCTCGAGCACTGGCGAAAGGGAGAGTACGCTCAGCTTTTCCAGGCGTTCCAGCTGGGTATGGATGTTCCTGTATATGTTTTTTTCCACCTGCTCTGTACGCCTGAACTGCGCCGCAGCGCAGTCCTGGTTACCGGGGATCTGGAAGAGGTATGGGGAGACGAGGAACTACTGATGAATTTCGAATTTCGAATGACGAATGAGCTGACCAGCTGACCGGGTGACCAGCTATTTCCCGTACACGCTAAACAGCTCGTACTTCTTCGGTACTCTACCCAGGAAGAATCCTAACGACACGACGTAGCGATCCTTTTCGCTCAGTGAGGAGCGTCTGTAGCAGTTGACAGCTTCCTGCACGAACAGAAGATCATTTCCGCAGCAGAGGTGCCCATCGTTTTTGGCAGCTAGGCTCACCAGCATTCGGAAAAGCTCTTCCTTTTTTTCTTCGTTCATTCCCAGAATCGCATAAGTGGCTGTTGCCGAGGCGAAGGGGTCACTGTGACTCACGACGCTTCGCAGGACGTTCAGCGTGTCCGTCGGACAAAGTCGTTGAGCCACTTTGTCCAGGCGCCGGCTGATCCCGGACTCGCGGCTTTGCTCAGAGGCCCGGTGCAGAAGGGCTGCCGTCATGATCACCCCGTAGGTCTTGCGGTGCGGCTCGACCAGATCCATCCAGCGTGGAGAGAGGACGCCGAAGTGAAAAGCTCGCATGGGCCAGATCCAACTCCCCAGTTGGGCATTGGAGATTGCCTGGGAGCCGGCCAGGAGAAGGGCGTCCCGTATCCCTTCCAGACCCACGCCCGAATGGGTGAGATCTCGAAGAACGTCGAATACTTCGGAGATGCTGGCCGCAAAGAGCACAGAATGTTCGAGCTCCTTGTAGCGCTGGGACGGCACAGGAGCCTCGTTCTGAAGCAGAGAGGGTAAGGGGTTTCTGCGCCACTCTTCCTTTGCCATGCTGGAGAGCTCTCGCTCCTTGGGTCCAGCGACGAGGAAGTGCAGGGGAGGGAAAAGGATCTTCTCCAAGTGGTTCCACTTGAGCAGCTCGGCAAGCCGCCACGCCTGTATCAGATAAAGAAACTTATAGCCTCCAAAGGCGGTGTCGTCCATGGCGTAGGAAAGAGATCGCTCACGAAAGAAATCGCGCTCCTGACCCGAAGCCAGAAAGCCCTTGGTCCAGGCAAAGGCTTCCTCGAAGTCTCCGGCGGCAGCGCTGTTCTGGAATCCATGCCAACGAGCCTCGAGTGAGCCATTGCCCCGGGGAGTGATCCGCTCCAGATCCCAGGGAGTCCTCTTGGTCTCTTTCGTGACAAACCAAGCCTGCTGAATGAAGGGCCGCCACTGACTCTCCTCCGAAAAGAGAGATCGAGCCTGCTCGGCGGCGATCAGGCCAAAGAAGCTGTGGGGCACGCTGTCTCCATAATAGCGTTCGTAAAGACGAACCGGGAGGTAGGAAGCGACCTCCCCCAGGAATGCTACCGGATTCGGGTACTTGGTTTCCGCTTCCTTGGCCAGGGCGGAAAACGCCTTCACATCCGTGGAGTGAAACAGTTTGTCCAGAAAATCGGTCATTGATTTATGGTTAATGGTTGGCGGTCAATAGTCAATAGTCACTGGTCAATAGTCACTGGTCACTGGTTAATAGTCATTGGTCAGCCGGTCCGTGGAAGTGCCAGTGGAAGTGGAAGTGGCAGTGGTTGTAGAATTCTGCCCATGATTCAGCGTCGGAAAAGCGTTGCGGTTCAGGTGGGGCAAGTCCCCGTAGGGTCGGATCACCCCATCGTGGTTCAGTCCATGACCAACACGGATACTGCTGACGCCATGGCGACAGCGGAGCAGGTTCGTCGCCTCGCCGAGGCCGGCTCGGAACTGGTGCGGGTTACGGTGAACACAGACCGGGCTGCCGCTGCCATCACGGAGATTGCCGATCGGCTCACAGACGAGGGAACGAATGTGCCGATCATCGGAGACTTTCACTACAACGGTCACTTGCTCTTGACTCGCCACCCGGAATGCGCGCGCAGGCTGGCCAAATATCGGATCAATCCGGGCAATGTGGGTATGGGCCGGCACCATGATGAGAATTTCCGCCGCATGATCGAAGTGGCGCTCGAGAACGACAAGCCGATTCGCATCGGAGTCAACTGGGGATCCCTGGACCAGGGCCTGCTGGCCCGGCTTATGGACGCCAACGCCAGGCAGCAGGAGCCAGCGGAGGCTCGATCAGTGATGATCGAAGCCGTCCTCAAAAGCGGACTGGAATCCGCGGCTCTGGCGGAAGAATACGGTTTGCCCCACGACCGTATCATTCTCAGTGCCAAGGTTTCCTCCGTTCCCGATCTGGTCGAGGTCTACGCCGAATTGGCCCGGCAATGTGACTATCCACTGCATCTGGGCTTGACCGAAGCAGGAATGGGGGTGAGGGGAATCGTGGCCAGCAGCACGGCCCTGGCCATCCTGCTTCAGCAGGGAATTGGGGACACGATGCGAATCAGTCTGACACCGCGATCGGGAGGAGATCGAAGGGAGGAAGTAGAGGTGGCGCAGCAGATCCTCCAGTCGTTGGGAATTCGAAGCTTTGCTCCCCAAGTCACGGCTTGCCCCGGCTGCGGTCGTACCACCAGCACCTTCTTTCAAGATCTGGCGGAACAAATCGAGGGACATCTCAAGGAGAAGATGGCGTTTTGGAAAAAGCTCTACCCGCGGGTGGAAGATCTGAAAGTGGCGGTGATGGGTTGTGTGGTGAATGGGCCCGGTGAATCGAAACACGCCGACGTGGGTATCTCGCTGCCAGGCACCGGAGAGACGCCCAAGGCCCCTGTCTATGTGGACGGCCGGCATGCCAGGACGCTCCAGGGCCCGCACATGGCTGAGGAGTTTATCGAGATCGTCGAGAACTATGTGAATCGTCGTTACGGGAAGTAGCTGAGGAGCTGACCAAGCTGACCAGCTGAACGGCTGACGAATGATGAATGACCACTTCCACTACCACTTCCACCTCCACTACCATTTACCAATGACCAATGAACGATGACCAATGACCAATGACCATTAAGGCAGCATGATCGAAGCTGAGCATCTCACCAAGCGATTCGGCCTCACGACGGCCATTGAGGATGTGACCTTCCGCGTGGAGAAGGGAGAGATCCTGGGATTTCTCGGTCCCAATGCGGCGGGAAAGAGCACCACCATGCGCATTCTGGCCGGATATTTTCCTGCCACACAGGGAAGGGCCGTAGTGGCGGGCTTCGACGTTTTCGAGCAACCGCTGGAGGTGAAAAAGAGGGTGGGTTATCTGCCGGAACATCCTCCTCTTTACACCGAAATGACCGTGGATTATTACCTTCGTTTTGTGGCCACCGTCAACGGTCTGGAAAAGTCAAGGGTTGGCGAGCAGCTGGAAAAGGTGAAGTGGCGCTGTGGGCTGGCGGAGGTAGGCGGCCGTCTGATCCGGCATCTGTCCAAGGGATACAAACAGCGGGTTGGTTTGGCTCAAGCCCTGATTCATGACCCCGAAGTGCTGATTCTTGATGAGCCTACCATTGGCCTGGATCCCAAGCAGATGATCGAGGTCCGGGAGCTCATCAAGAGCCTGGGTGGGGATCACACCGTGATTCTTTCCACCCACATCCTTCCCGAGGTCAGCATGACTTGTGAGCGGGTGATCATTATTAACAATGGAAGGATCGCCGCCGTAGACACCCCACAGAATTTGACTCACCAGTTGCGAGGTGGAGAGCGAATTGAAATCGAGCTGGCGGGAGTTGTGGGCCAGTTGCCTGACTTGCTGGCCGGGTTTGCTCAAATCAAGAACATTTCCATCGCAGAGTCGGAGCAGGGGCGCCATCGGGTGGTCATCGACGTGGAAGGGAAAGAGGAAATTCGGAACCAGATTGCGCGAAAGGTTGTCGAGTCGGGGTTGGAGCTCTACCAGCTCAAGGCTCAGGTGATGACCTTGGAGGAGATTTTTCTGGAACTGACCACCGAGGAAGAGGTGGCATGAGAAACTACCTGGCGATTGTCAAAAAGGAGCTGCACGCCCTGTTTGTCAGTCCCATTGCCTACGTCGTACTGGCTGTGTTCTTCGCCCTCACGGGCTACTTCTTCTACATCATCCTCAGTTTCTACATGGCCCAGACATGGGAGATGATGATGCGTTCTCAGCAGTTTGGCGGAGCCCCTTCCCCCATGGATGTTTCCTTTCAAGTCATGCGCAACTTCTTCGGCGTTCTGAGTACCTTCCTTCTGTTCTCCTTTCCGGCCGTGACGATGGGCACATTTGCTGAGGAAAGAAAACGTGGCACCATGGAATTACTGGCTACCTCGCCCATCACCAACCTGCAGCTGATCCTTGGAAAGTTCACCGCGGCGCTGCTTTTCCTGACCGTGATGCTTGTGCCCACCGCGTTCAACACACTGCTTCTCTTCTTCTACAGCGAGCCCAGCTTTGCCTGGGGGCCCGTGCTGACCTGCTATTTGGGAGCGCTTCTACTGGGAGGAGCAGGGCTCTCAATAGGCGTATTTTTTTCCTCTCTTACCGAGAATCAGATTGTCGCATTTTTTGCGACCTTGGGGGTTTTCCTCCTTTTGTGGGTGCTCGATGCCTCCGCGGGCGCAGGGACCTCTCTTTCCAACGAAGTGATCAAGTATCTTTCCATCTTGAATCACTACGACGACTTCACGAAAGGGATCCTGGATACTCAGCACGTGGTGTTCTATCTCTCTTTTATTCTTCTGGGGATGTTTTTGACCTCAGTGTCCCTAGATTCATCGAAGTGGAGACAGTAGTCGGATGTTGAGAAAAACGCGGGAATGGTTAAGTGTCGTGAGTTATTTGGGACCGGTGGCTCTATTTGCCGGCGGCGTCTACTACTCGGTGAACAACCTTTGGGATTGGAAAGCACAGACGCTGGTTTACGGAGGCGCTGCCCTGCTTGTGGCCTATTTGGTAGCCAACTTTCGAATACTTCGCGCCGCTCTGAAAACGCGCAGCGCGCGCTACGGCAGCGCTGCCGGCATGACTGTCCTGTTGGTGGTAGGGATCCTGGCGCTGGCGAATTATCTGAGCTTTCGTCATCACCTGCGGATGGATCTTACTGAGAACCAGCTCTTCGCGCTTTCCAGCCAAAGCAGGAAAATCGTGAAAAACCTGCAGGGTGAGGTCCGGGTCATCGGGTTCTTTCAGGACGAGGGTGGAGCCCGCGAGTTTGAAGACCTGATGAGGGGATACCGTTATGAGACTCCTAAAGTGAACTATGAGGTTATGGACCCTCAGAAGAATCCTGGAAAGGTCAGCCAGTACGAGGTGCGGCGCAACGGTCAGGTGGTCATTGTCAGTGGAGCAAAAACAGAAGTTGTCGAGGGAGCAACCGAGGAAAAGATTACCAACTCCATTATCAAGGTGACGAGAGAAGGAGAGAAACTGGTCTATTTTTTGCAGGGCCATGGAGAGCGAGACATTAACGATACGGGTGCACAGGGATTCTCCTCGGTTCGTGATGGGATCGAAAGACAAAGCTACAAGGTCAAGACCTATAACCTGGCACTGGAGAATCAGCTGCCGGAGGACGCTGCGGTCATTGTCTCTGCGGGACCTCAGGTCAATTTCTTCCCCACGGAGATGGAGCTGCTGAAGAAGTATCTGGCCTCCGGAGGTACATTCATGCTTCTGGTGGATCCCAGGACCGACTTTGCCATGAACGATTTTCTTGACGACTACGGCATGAAATTGGGAGAGAACGTGGTCATCGACACCAGCGGCGTCGGACAGCTCTTTGGCCTGGGACCGGCAGCTCCCCTGGTCGCGGAATACGGCGACCATACGATTACCGGGGAACTGCGAGGAATTATGACCTTCTTTCCCATGGCGCAGAGCATCATTACTTCCGCCAGCTCGCTTGGATATGAGACGCAAACCCTGCTCTCCACCTCCCCCAGCAGTTGGGGCGAAACCAATCTTCAGGACAAAGAAGCCTCCTTTGAGGAGGGAGAGGATGCACAAGGTCCACTCTACCTGGGAGCCGTAGCGACGCACTCTGTCGAGAGCCAGGAGGAGGCGGATGGTCAGGGGTCGGAAACAGAGAAGACCGGCACCAAAGAGAAAGTACAGCAGAACGAGAAGGAAGAAGAACACAAAGAAGCCCGCTTTGCGCTTTTTGGTGATTCCGATTTTGCGACCAATGCCTACTTTGACAGTGCGGCGAATGGTGACCTTTTCCTGATGACCATCAGTTGGCTGGCCGCAGATGCCGATCTGGTTGCGATCCGGCCCAGAGATCCCCAGGATCGACGAGTGAATCTTTCTCAAAGGCAGTCGCGGATGGCCTTCTGGGGAATCGTGGTGCTTTTGCCCCTGGCCACTCTAGTGTTCGGAACCAACGTTTGGTACCGTCGTCGCAGATGAGAAAAATCTGGGTGCTCCTGGTCATCTTTTCGGGTCTGCTCGCTTTCGTGTACTTCTACGAAATCGAGGGGCAAAAAAAGAGAGAAGAGGTCAAAGAGAAGCAGGAGAGCCTCTTTCGCATCGAACGTGACGAGGTGACTTCTGTTGAAGTAGTTCGCTTAGGGCATGAGCCCATCCTGCTCAGAAAAGAAGGAGAAGGATGGGTCATGGAAAGTCCCTTGGAAACTACTGCTGACCGCACCTCGATCGATTCGCTCCTTCGCAATATTGAAACGGCTCGCAGAGAGAGAACGTTCCCCGTAGGGGCGAGCCGGAGGGATGAATACGGACTCAAAAGCCCCAGGGTGATCGTGAAGATCAGGGCCGGTGAAGGGGAGAAGGTTCTGCGAATCGGCAAGGATGACTACACCGAAAACCAGGTCTACGTTCAGTTTGAAGGAGATGAGGAAGTGCATCTCACCTCCGACTTCCTCCTGACTACGGCTGACAAGGATCTCTTCGAGTGGCGAAACAAGAAAGTACTTGTCGTGGAGCGAGATAAGGTCCGAGCCATCGAGATCGAAAGGCCCGCCGGCAAGATCGTGCTCAAGAAACGGGACGATCAATGGACTCTGCTTTCACCTTTTCAGGAGTCAGCCGATAGTGCCAGCGTCAATAGCCTGCTCTCCAGCCTGGAGTTTGCCGAAGTCCAGAAGTTTGTGGTGGAGTCCGCCGAGGATCTCCGACCCTATGGCCTGCGCAGACCGGAGGTGATAGTGCGCATTCAGGAGGAGGGTCGGGACAGCTGGAAAGCTCTGGAACTGGGGAGGAAAGGGGAAAGCGGGTATCTGGCAAGGAACCCGGACCGGTCGCCGGTCTTTACAGTGGAGCAAGACCTCCGGGACAAGCTGACTCAAAAGATCTGGGAATTTCGAGATAAGGACGTAGTCGATGTAAAGCAGGACCAGGTGGTTCGCCTCGAGATCCGCACAGGCAGTGAGGAAATCGTTCTCAGGCATGAGGAACGGAAGTGGATCGTAGCAAAGCCCGAAGAGCAGAAAGGGAAAGAGGCCTTCAGCTACAAATTCTGGTATCCCATCGACGACATCCGGTTTGAATCTATTGGAGAGGGAAAAGGGAACGGCTCGGGGAGCGCCTTTGCCCAGTCCGACGTTGAGGTCATTCTGACCCTCAAGGACGACTCCACACGGCGCTATGATTTTGCCCGGCAGGGAGACCGCTACCTGGCGCGCAGGAGAGATTCTGCAAGGCAGGGGACGATTTCCAAAGAGGCATTCGAGAAGCTGCATTTCAAGGCAGAGGAAATTGTCTAACATCGGGATCACCTGCTATCCGACCTACGGCGGAAGTGGAGTCGTCGCCAGCGAGTTGGGTCGCCGCCTGGCCGAAGCGGGACACACCGTCCACTTCATTAGCTCAGGTCTGCCCAACCGTTTGGCAGAGTTGGGCGAGAGGATCTTCTTTCATGAAGTGGAGGCGATGAACTATCCCCTCTTTGAATATGTGCCGTACGACCTTGCGCTGGCCACAAAGATGGTCGAGGTGGCTCAGCTCAAGAATCTGGATCTGCTGCATGTGCACTATGCGATACCTCATTCCATCAGTGGCTACCTGGCACGGGAAATGATCCGTCCCCGCCGTCTGCCCCTGATTACAACCCTGCACGGGACGGATATTACCCTGGTGGGTCGAGACCATTCCTATCTACCGATTACGCGTTTCGGGATTCGCCACAGCGACGGCGTCACGGCCGTGAGCCATTTTCTGCAGCAGGCGACCATCCGGGAGTTTTGTGACAGCTGCGACATCCGTGTAATCCCCAACTTCGTGGATGTGGAACGTGTGCGACGCATTTTTTCGAAGGACACACACCGGCGCTTCGCTCCTTCCGGAGAAAAAGTGGTGGTGCACGTTTCCAATTTTCGCCCTCTGAAGAGGACGGATAGTGTGATCCGGGTCTTTCATCGTATTCAGCAGGAAATACCGGCCGTGCTGGTTATGATCGGCGATGGGGTGGAGCGCTCCAATGCGCAGTATCTGGCCCGCGAGATGGGGATTGCTGATCGCGTCTTTTTTCTGGGGATGGTGGCGAGCGTGGAGAGCTATCTTTCGGTTTGTGATCTGATGCTGCTGCCCAGTGAATTGGAAAGTTTTGGACTGGCGGCGCTGGAGGCGATGGCTTGTGAGGTGCCAGTGGTGGCCACTCAGGTGGGAGGTTTGCCGGAACTGATCCTCCATGGGGAGACGGGATACCTCCATCCGGCGGGAGATCTGGAGGGTATGGCGCAGGGAGGCTTGGATATCCTGAGAGATGGGAAAGGCGAACAGTTCGGCGCCGCCTCCCGAAAGCGCGCCACCGACTGTTATTCCGCGCAAAGGATCATCCCGCTTTACGAGCGCTTCTATGAGGAGATTCTGAATCGGCCCGCCGCTTAACCCGGTCACTGGCCACTGGTTAATTGTCAGCCGGTCAGCTTTTCCTTAGCGTACCAGGTGGCCGAAACGGCTCCACCGGGTGCGTGTGAAGAAAAAGATCACACGCTCAGCATAAAGCTTGACCATTTCGGGAATAGAGTCCTTGAGGTAAGCGTCCGGAGCATCCTCGTAGGACCAGAAGACGACGAGAGGCTTGCCCACGATGTGGTTGCGCGGCAGGAAACCGAAGACACGGCTGTCGGCACTATCGTCTCGGTTGTCCCCCATTGCAAAATAGCTGTCTTCAGGAATGGTTACGGGGCCGAAATCGTCCCGCGGGAGGTCTCCGCCGAAAAAGCGCAGTCGGTGGCCCTGAGGGTGCGGCTCGGAATGGTACTTGTAAGGTTCGTTCAGGGGCTCTCCGTTGATGAAGACGGTCCGATCCCTGACTTTCAGAATCTCGCCGGGAAGACCGATGACACGTTTGACATAGAGCACCTCGGGATTGTTGGGGAACTTGAAGACGACGATACTCCCCCGTTGGATCTGGCGACTGGGAATGAGCGGGAAAGAGGAATGAAACCCGCTGCGAATGGTGAACTTATCAATCAGCAGCCGGTCGCCGACTAGAATGGTGGGCTCCATGGAAGGGGTCGGTACCGTCATAGGGTGTACGACATAAGTGGTCACGAAGAGGGCGTAGATGGTGCACACCACCGTAGTGACGAAGTACTCTCGCAAGGTGCTGTACTGCTGCGCTGTCTTCTCTTCTGTCATCTCGGGCAGCAATTATATCAATTTCGATTTGAGTTTCGAGGGCATAAGGTAGGAGCCGCCTCAGTGCGGCGAATCCGAAATGGGCTGTCCTTCGCGGCGCTAACCTGCATTTCTCATCACCGCTCGTCACGAAGACACTCGTGTCAAGCGGCGGAAGGGCCGGCCTGACAAGGCGCGCGACCGAGGCCCCCGCAGGCGTACTCGTGCAGTACGTCGAGGAGGCTGACGGAGCGCAACGCAGTCAGGACGGATGATTCAGCCGATGCAGTAGAGTGGTGATGAGAAATGCAGGCTAAGGCCGCTCCTACCTTCTCATGCTTGTTTGACCCCTGAAGGGTCGCTGCACAGCCGCCTTAGCTCCCGAATCGACTTTCCACTCACTGGGTCTGGAAATCCCGGCGCGATCTCCTCCAGGGGTATCAGAACGAAGTTTCTTTGATACAGAGCCGGGTGTGGAATGGTCAAGTTGGCATTCCGGATCCGTTCCTGACCGTAAAAAAGAATGTCTACATCGATCCTTCGCGGCCCTTTCCACGCTTCGCGAACTCGGCCCATTTCTTTTTCCGTGCTCAGACACGCTTGCAGGAGGCTCTCTGGATTGAGACTGGTTTCCACTTCGCAGACGAGATTCAGAAAGGTCGGCTGGTTCACCAGGTCTACGGGCTCCGTCCAATAGAAAGAGGACTGCTGCCGAACTTTGACACCCTTTCTTTGCAGTTTTTCCAAGCCCGCCTCGAGATGGCCTTTTCGGTCGCCTCTGTTGGAACCCAGACAGAGAAAAATGCGTGAGTTCATGGTGCTGATGTCCTTCAGCACGGGTTAGTAAATATTTCCTGGGAAAACGGCCCTGGGACGCCTGATGGTCCCAAAGGCACCAATACCTTTCAGAAAGAAGGAGAAACGGAGCTGTTTCTCCTGTCGAAGGATTCCCAGATTGAAGCGCTGGTACTCGAGAGAGACGCCACAGCAGTCCCAAAGGTAGCTGACTCGGGAAAGGGAATTCAGAAAGCGCGCGCTTTCCGCGTCGTAGCTGAAGCGCGCCGATGCGGAGAGGCCGCGCCGCAGGTTGCCCACAGCGATGCGTGCTTGCAGCAGCTGGCTTTGGAAGGTGCCCGGCTCCAGCTTCTCCATCACGAAATAAGTAGTACCTATGGACAGTCGCCCCCTTCCGTAAAACCCGCTTACCGAGAAGTTACGAAACCTCTTGAACTTGGGATCGAAATCGCCCCGGACGTCGAAATTGAGCCTCCGTCTTGGAGAGAAACGAAGTAGTCCGGTCACCGGTGAGTAATCTCGTCTCAGGCCAGCGTAGGGAAGCCCGGTCAGTGTATTGAGAGGGTAGAACTGATTGACGCGGCCCGGCTCAAGCGCTCCACCGAAGTCAGGATCAAAGAAGTGCTTTTGTGCCAGCTTGAAAGACAGCCATTCGTAATTTGAGAACCCATCTCCAGTTCTGCGCTTCACGAATATTCGGTTCCAGAGCGCGTACTCCACCTCGTGAGTGTTGGCTATCGCCTCACGTTCATCAAAGCGAATGAGCCGATCGAAGTCATCGATTCCGGTGATATAGCGATAACTGACCACGGGTTCCACCAGATGCTTCCAGGCAGGGCGCGAGTCCGGACGATAGATCTTGGAGAGGCCCCATCCCTTCAGGTCGAAGCCACCCTCAAAATACTCGCGACGAAAGTTGGCTCGGCTCAACTCCATCTCGCCGCTCCTCAGGCTGTCACTGTAGTAAGTCTCACGAAAGCCCAGATAAGGGCTTAAGCGCAGGCCCTGGAAGAGAGGAATGGAGAAGTAGAATTTGGGAAACAGGTCGAGTCTCTGGGTAATTCCCGGGGTCTCGATGAGACGATCGGCGCGGCTGAGACCTTCCGCTGAGGTGTCGAGATCGAGGTAGAAAGGAGTTTGAAACAACCGCTGGCCCATCAGCTTGAAGCGGAAGGCCGGGGTGTTTCGAATGACAACGTTGGGGCCGGTGAAGCGAGTCTCCTCGCGCCCGAGCAGGAAGTTGAAGGATCGAGCCTGAAAATTGTTGGAGAGGAAAAGGCGAGAGCTTCGGTTGGGCCGAGTCGCTGTATAGAAGTTGTCGGCGAAGACCTGTCGAAACACAAAGTTGGAAACAAGATTAAAGTCTGCGACGCCGCGAAATCCATTGGCGAAGTGTGTTTCCGCTACCCCATTGAAGGCTACACCTCCCTGACCCTTGCGATCATCCACGCCGTAGCCGTCCAGTTCCAGACGAGATCCGACGTGGGGCCGAGTTCGAAAGGTAAAACCGTAACCAAAGCCGCGCTCAGAAAAATAATCACCGTGCATCATCACATCGGCGCTGCGGCCCAGCACCAGATAAAACGACTCGCTGAAGCGACGGCCTTTCTTGTTAGAAGTTCCCGTGCTGGGAAGTAGAAAGCCGGTCGACCTTTCTTTTCTTTCGGTGGGAAGAATCGCGTAGGGGAGGTAGAAGACGGGAACATTCTTGACCCGAAAGAGAGTATGTTTCAGTCGGGCAGTTGAGTTCAGGTTGATTTGTGTCTTGCCTACCGTGAAACTCCACTTGGGCTTTGCGTCTTCACACGCTGTCAGAAACCCGTCATAGGCCACGTAGGTTTCGCTTCCGGTTCTCTCCAGCCGCTTGACTTGGACGTAGAACTGATCATCTGTAAACCCATACGCGTCGTAAAGGATGCCGGTCTCGGCTTTCAGACGCAGCTCAGCGCGTGTCCCTCTGAGCCACTGCGTTCCTCGGATGATTTCGACCTCGCCCTCGGCTATGGCCTCGTCGCTGACGGGGTCGTAGGTGAGATGGGAGGTTTTCACGGTGGTGTCCCGGTGGTAGATCACGACATTGCCTTCAGCAAGCCAACGAGTCTCCTCCTCGCGAATCAGGCGATCTGCTTCAATGGTCAAGACTTCTCCCGGCCGATAGGGAAGCTCCAGGCGGGCTCTCTCCTCGGCAAAGCAGACGGTGCTGCAGAGAAAACACACCCATCCCACGCAGACCAAAACGCAGCGCATCCGAATAAAGATAGCAAAAGAAGGTTTCGAGTTCCGGCTTTCGTGGGCGGGTTGCCCAAATGATCCTACCCCTCAAGTGCCGCGAACAAAGGGGAGCCTGTTCCCCCAAATGCTCTCCAGATCCGTTTCAGCAACAGGCTCGTCCTGTTCCGAGTTTGCTCCTCCCGGAACCCGGAACTCTGGACAGGGCTGGCAGCGAATGCTATCTTTCTGCTCATGACAGAGCGAAAAAGTGGACAGGGAAAGTGGCCTTCTTACACCATGGTCGAAGAGCGGATGAAGAAGATCTACTTCAAGTTCTATCAGGAAACCTACAAGACTTCTCGGCTGGATCGAAAAACCAAGGAATTGATCGCCATTGCGGCCTCACTGGGTTTTCGGTGCGAAGGGTGTCTGAAAGGGCACCTGGAAAAGGCTCTCAAGTACGGTGCCACCAAGGAAGAGATCAGTGAGGCGATAACCATCACTATGGGAGTGGGCGGTGCCTCGGTCATTGATCAGACCGACATTGTTTCCGAACAACTCCAGATCAAGCATTTTGAATAGCCCCCGTTTTCAAGATGCCTTCCGAAAAAAAGTCTGAAGATGTCCAGCTCGCCCATCATGAAGAAGAGAAACAGTGACTTGAGGGCGGGATTTCAGGAGAAACTCGACGCGTTTGTTTTTTTTCACCTGGGTGCGGATGCCGGGCTGAGTGTCGAAGAGCAAGGTGAATTTCTTCGATTTGATGTGGAACACACCCGTGTGGAACCCTTCTCCTTTACCGTTTCGTTTGATCAACTGCAGACCTTCCTGGATGATCCTCCCGGCCTGGAGGGGTTCCTGCTCGAGCAGCTAACCACTCACCGGCGTTGAGTCCCTGCTGGTCGTCCGTTTTCAGGGCCTGCTGCTCGGATCGGATCCAACCACAAGGCTGCGATGGTCACTAAGTCTTTGTGGTGCTGTTGGGCGAGAACCCGTTTGACAACGGCCGGAAGTTCCTGTTAGAGATTCTTTTTCACAGGGGCCCCATCGTCTAGAGGCCTAGGACGCCGCCCTCTCAAGGCGGTAACATGGGTTCGAATCCCATTGGGGCTATTCCAAATGATCTATTTATAAAGTACCTTAGGTTTTCGAGTACGACAAAAAGCACACCCACCTATCAGAGAGATTGTGGGGTTATTGATATCCACTTGCTTCCGCACTTTGGCAAGACCTCGCTCAACGAGATTACACCACAACAAATAGAGGAATACCGGACGAAACGGTGTGCTGATGGTGTCGCATCCGCCACAATCAACAAGGAGATCCAGGTTCTAAAGCACATCGTCCGGAAAGCTGTGGAGTGGGGAAAGTTCAGAACCAATCAAATTGCAAACGTGAAGCCTCTCAAGACGCCACCGGGACGTGTCCGATACCTGCAGCGGGAGCAGATTCCAAAACTGATGGCAGCGTGTCCTGCATGGCTGCGCCCCATTGTTTTGATCGATATGAACACCGGACTGCGACGTGGCGAGATTCTCGGTTTGGAAAAAGGCCGTATTGATAGAAAAAATCGCCTGGTCATTGTTGAGAAGACCAAGAATAACGAGCGCAAGATCATCCCAATGAATCAGATTGTTTTCGATGCAATCACTGGCTTGCCGACCCGCATGGATACCACTTTCATTTTTGCTGACGAGAAGGGCAAGCCACTCTCAGCGAATAAAGTAAGCATGGCTTTCAAAAGGGCCTGTAGGAAAGCCGGCATCGAGGATTTCACTCTTCACGATCTCAGGCATCACTTTGCCTCTTACCTCACGATGAGTGGCCAAAATCAGCGAACGGTACAGGAGCTTCTGGGACACAAAGACCCTAAAATGACCATGCGATACTCTTACCTCTCGCCCGAACACCTGAGAGCGGCTGTTGAAAGTTTGGAAACACTAGAAAATGACCTTGTGGAGCGAACCCGCTCTAAGACGTGAACTTGGATCAAAGAACCGGAAACCCGCTGTTTAGAAACTTCATCGGAGGTGTGGCGGTCAGTTACGTTCACTGACCAACGTCTTTATTATCAGCAGTTGGCCGGGACGGATTAAAGTTGAGGCTAAATGGTTTGCTCTTAATTGTTTTGACGCAGGTCACTTTTACCTTGTCATTTCGATAAAATGTGGCATTGCCCATCGGCATCCGAAGATTTAATATCTGCTAGGGGAGCTCTCCCCACAAGCTGGAGGTAGGCATTGATTGGCCAGACCATATCCCATTACCGGATCCTGCAAAAACTCGGTGGCGGTGGGATGGGTGTCGTGTACAAGGCGGAAGATACTCGCCTGGGTCGCCACGTCGCCTTGAAGTTCCTGTCTGAGAAATTTGCTGAGAATCGCCAGGCGCTGGAGCGTTTCCAAAGAGAAGCCCGTGCTGCTTCTGCTTTGGATCATCCCAACATTTGCACTATCTACGACATAGGGGAACATAAAGGGCAACCCTTCATAGTCATGCAGTTTCTGGAAGGGCGAACACTCAAGCACCGTATCCAAGGCAAATCTCTGGAGACGGATGAGATATTGGATCTGGGGATTCAGATTGCGGATGCACTAGACACAGCTCACTCCAAAGGGATTGTCCATAGAGACATGAAACCGGGCAACATTTTCATCACACAGCGAGGGAACGCTAAGATCCTCGATTTTGGACTGGCGAAGCTGACCCAGGAGCAGCCGGAGGTGGATTCTAGAACAACACCTACGGCCCAGGCATCGGAAGAGCTTCTTACGAGTCCTGGCACGGCCCTTGGGACCATATCGTATATGTCTCCTGAGCAGGTGCGAGGAGAAGAGTTGGATGGTCGTACAGATCTTTTCTCTTTTGGGGTGGTGCTGTATGAAATGGCTACAGGTACACTGCCTTTCAAAGGGACTACCTCTGGAGTTGTCTTTGATGAGATTCTGAACAAAGCTCCCACCTCTCCAGTGCGTCTGAATCCAGGGTTACCTGATGAGTTGGAGCGAATAATCAACAAGGCACTGGAGAAGGATCGAGTGATTTGTTACCAGTCGGCCAAAGACTTACTGGTGGACCACAAGAGGCTGAAGGGAGATAGGTCAGGCGAATCTGCGGTCAGAATAGCCGCAGCCGCAGCTAGTCCACCGAAAAAACGGAGCTACTTGTGGCCAGCGGTAGCTGGAGGAGTGATGGCCCTTGTGCTCTTGGCTCTTGTCCTGTTTTGGCCCTTCACTGATGCCCCAGGGGAGTCCATCGATTCTCTGGCTGTTCTACCCTTTGAAAACACGAGTAAGGACCCCGAATTGGAGTACCTGAGCGAGGGAATTGCTGACGGAATCATCAGCCGCCTTTTACGAGGCTGCCCCAAACTCAGTTGAAAGTGAAGGGCGGTTCAGGTTGAGCACGATCTTAAGCCACCTTTCGTTTGGCGTCCATAGAAACCTCGTCTCTGAGTTTGGCTTTCAGCATCCAGAGGTCCTGGTAGTCCCTGGATGCGCCGGAAGTTCTTCTCCGTCTCCAGGAAGGCTGAGGCGGCCCAGCGCAGCACCATCTGGCTATCTTTCCAGCGGCTCACTCGGCGGGTCCGCATCCTCACGCCAGAGTGAGGGCTTTCAATCAGGTTGGTGCTGGCCAGACACAAGCGCAGGGAGGAAGACAACTCGAGTCGATTGATGGTGAAGGTCTCTTCCAGACCTTCTCGCAGGCTAGCTGCCGCATCGGGATGCAGCCCTTCGAGCCACTCCGCCTGCTTTCTGAGCCGAACCCTCCCTTCTTCCCAGGGCAGCCGATAAGCAGCCTGCATCACTGACTTGACTTGCTCGGCCAGATCGTCCGGCAATCGATCGCACACGTTGCGAATCTTATGACGACGACATCTCTGCACCGGACTGCCCTTGCCAAAGACCTTGTCAATGGCACATCGCAGGGCCCTGGAGCCGTCAATCACAAACAGATAGCGTCGCCCGGAATCCAGGCCTCGCTCCACCAGGTCTTCCAGCAAGGAGGTAGCGGTGGCGGCGTTTTCACTGGCCCCTTCCCGCAGCCCCAGCACGTGCTTTTGGCCCTCCGAGTCCACGCCGGCGGCACAGATCACGTGGTGCTCGCCAAAGACCAGGCCGTCGATGTAGATGATCAGAAACTCAACGTCATCAAAGTGTCGCTCGGCCAGCTGCTCCAGCTGCTGGCCGCTCTGCTCAATGAACTGACGGCTCACGGACGATTTGCTGACTCCCACCGTGTCGGCCATCTGGGGGATCACGCGGCTGTAGTGGCGCGTGGAAACGTTGCACGTCAAGATCTCCAGCATGCGGCTGCCCAGCTCCCCGTTACGGTTGATCGCCTCATAGGCGGGGATCTCCACCTCCCCGCCTCGACCTTGGCCTTTCTTGCGCAGCCGTGGCTTTCGAACCCGCACTTGCCGCTCCGAAAGTCTGACTCGCCCTGGCTGAGTGCCGTACCAAACGATCTGCTTGCCTGGTGTTAGCGATCACGAGGATCTGAACTTTTCTGAACACACGCCGGGTGGCGAACCTCGATCAACGGGTTTTTCCATGGGGTGCCCCTCCTTGGGCTTGTGATGGGCGCGTGGTTTGCGTTCGAGATACTGAGCGTAACCGTGGGGGAGCGGATACTGAAGCAACTCTTCGACAATGGGGAGGAAGTAGTAAAGGGAGCGAATGGGAGAAAGTCGAGGAAGCGCTGGGTCTCGGAAAAGACGGCGGCTGGTCGCCACCAGGAAGGCATCCTGGACGGTGGCCAGGGGGATAGCGCGGTCATAGAAGTGAGCGGCGAGTCGCCGATCCGGCGGGCGTGCTCGAGTGGGCGTATGGGGAAGTTCGAGATAATCCGCCAAGAGGGTCTGGATATGAGCGCGACGCTGGACGGGAGTGCTCATCTTGTTTTCTTGCGACGGGCGGCCGCTTCCTGCTCGCTTTCCCGCACGCGGTAGCTTTGCCCCTCCATCACAGTGACGTCAGCATGGTGGGTGAGACGGTCCAGAAGCGCAATCAAGCAGCCGGATTGGGGAAAGACGCTATTCCACTCCTTAAAGGCTTTGTTGGAGGTCAGCACGAGCGACCGGCACTCATAGCGCCGGTTGACGATTTCATGGAGCAGGTCGGCGGCCTCACTGTCGTAGGTGAGACAGCCGACTTCATCGAGGTAGAGCACCTGCGCGCGCGCGTATTTTTTCAGCTTGCGGCGCTGCAGTTCCGGCGCCTCCGATTGCAGGTCGTCGAGAATCTCCGAGGCGGTTCGAAAGAGCACAGAGTAGCCGGCCAGGACGGACTGGTAAGCCAGATTCTTGGTTCTGGTGCAGACAGCCAACGGGGATTGGCGATAATGAGATATGGCGCATCGTAAAACGGAACGGAATCCTCTATTTGCCGGACGTTGGTTCGAAGACGACATCATTCTTCTCTGCCTTCGCTGGTATTTCCGCTTCAAACTGAGTTACCGGGACCTGGTCGAGATTTTAGGTGAGCGGGGTTTACCGATTTCGCATACCACAATCTTGCGGTGGGTCGTTCGCTATGCCGAAACCTGCGAAAGGCGTTGGAGCCGATTCGAACGACCGGTGGGTGGGAGCTGGCGGGTTGATGAAACGTTTATCAAGATTCGGGGCCAGTTGATGTATCTGTACCGCGCCGTGGACGGACAGGGCAACACTGTGGAGTTCTTTCTCAGTCGGGCACGTGGCATCGCAGCGGCGAAGGCCTTCTTTCGCAAGGCGCTGAAGCATCATCGGGAGCCACACAGCATCACTCTGGATGGCCACCGGCCGAGCCATAGCGCCCTGCGGCACATGGGAATGAACGGGGAGTTCAACTTCCGGGGGCGGAACCCGGTGAAGATTCGTTGCTGTCAATACCTGAACAACGTTGTGGAGCAGGACCACCGCCGGGTGAAGGGGCGATTGCGCCCCATGTTGGGATTCAAGACGTTCTACAATGCGCGACGTGTCATTATCGGCATCGAGCTGGCGCAGAAGATTCACAAACGCCAGTTCTCAATTCCGATCCCATGGCAGCCGAATCCCGTGGTGATCTGGCGTCACGTCATGGCAACATAGGCCGCATCGCCGGGGCGCACTCCTGGCCTTATCGCTCCGACAATCCTATCTGCACCAGAACCCTCACGAGGACAACGGTGCAGTCCTGTTCGAGCAGGCTGGCAGTGCCCTGGTTGTCGTGCACGCCTCCGTCGACGAGAAGCACATCGCGGTCTGGGTACAGATTCTTCAGTCTTAAGGGAGTGAAGACACCCGGAACGCAGGCTGACGATCCGACAGCGTAACCCAGGCGCATTTTTGGATGTCCGGGTGGCGCCTCCTGGTAGTACATGCGACGGAGGCGTTCGTTGCTGTCGATCGCCACGTTGATGTCGCCGGGCGGTTCTCCCATCCATGTTGCCGTGAATTGCCACAGGTGACCGGTGTTCAGGCTTGTGGAGTTCAGAACGAGAACGGGAACCTTGGCCGCTCTCCTCCAGTTGTGGGACTTGGGCCGGAATTCCTGGTTTTTGGTACTGTTGTCGTTCAGGGGGTGGACGGCGTTGGTGCATGAATCGGAACTGGCCCGCAACGAACCCGGCTCACAGGTCCATCACCTACCAAGAGCGTACGACGATGGCCTACCGAGCTCGGCCATCCGGTTGAGGATGTGACACCCGATCGCGGCTTCTGTGCGTTGCGCCTTGCTGTGCCTCGCCTTCAGGCCGCCTCCGAACACGGACTTGTATCGGAAGAAGCTGTTCTCAACGCGCGCCTGCTGTCGGTAGCCCGACTCCTTCTGCCACTCCCGTCGCCCGACCTTGCGAATCCTCTGAAGAGACGCTTCACGCTGCGCCCAGGGGCCGTCGGTGGGCCCCGCCGACAGCGCAGAGCGACGAGGGGGGATCACAATCACGACGTTCTCTGTACCGGCCGCGCTGGCCCGATCGTAGACCGATCTGTGGTCGTAGGCCCCGCCCGCCGTGAAACGCCGGATGGGAACTTCGAGCGGGGCGAGAAGATCAGGGAGTGTGGAGGCGTCGTCCCGGCTGCTCGCTGTGAGTTCGGCCGCCACAATGAACCCCTCCGCATCCACTCCGATGTGCAGCTCCCGCCAATCCCGGCGTTTCTTTGATGTCTTGTGCTTGTGCGCGTTCCATTCGCCGCGACCCAGAATCCTGAGCCCTGCGGAATCAACGATCAGGTCGATCGGGCCGTCGTGGGCTCGGGTCAGGGGCGGCACCACAACAATTTGGTTCCGGCGCGAGAGGGTGGTGTGGTCCGGGGCCTTGAGGTCGCGGCTCATCAAGCTGAGCAGCGAGTCCAGGAACCCCTCCGTCTGGCGAAGCGGTAGGCCGAAGACGACCCGCGGCGTCAACGCGGTCCGGATCGCGAGGTTCGAGTATCGACGCCGCCCTCCGCGGAGACCGTTCTTCGGTGGTATCCACGCGGCAATCGCATCCTCGCTCAGCCAGATCGTGACGTCCCCGCGGCTCCTGAGGCCACGCTCGTACTCCCTCCAGTTCCGGATTCTGTACTTCGTCTTGTACTGGCGGTTGATTCGGCTCGACTTCCCTGCGGCCATGACGTTGCCCCCTTGATCTCCATGATGGACCGGAACCCTCCGCCGATGCTAGCTGTGCCCGCTTACGCCGATTCATGCACCAATGCCTGTTGGCGGCAAAGAAGTCTCTCACCGGACTCACAGCAAGGCCCGAAATATTCCCGGGCACTCCCTATGTAAACCCCTAGCGTCATCCAGCTGGTGCCGCTTGTTTACCGTACCCGGCCTTGACTGACTTCAACACGGCGATCTTCGCGTACTGTTGCCGGTTCTTCTTCTCTGTTACCCAGAGATCAAATACCTCTTGGAGCCGCATCCACACTCCCGGGGCAGTATTCAAGGCCCTCGACAACCTGTGAGCCATGTCTGCCGACACGTTGCGCCTACACGACAGGAGCTGAGCTACCGTCTGTCTGGATACTCCTAGAGCGGTCGCAAACTGCACCTGAGTGAGGTCCATATCTTCCCAAATATCCCGGAGCACTTCTCCGGGGTGTGCGGGCTTGATGCCCCGCCCTGTTGTTGCTGCCATCGTTTACTCCTTTCAGTGTAGCAAGTCCCGGGCTAGTGGTAGTCCTTGAGATTAACTCCCGTGACTTCTCCCGGCACGTCCATACAGAAGACGATCCGCCAATTACCTGTCACCTTGATCGACCATTCTCCCTTACGCTGTCCGCCCATCGGATGCAGTCTGTATCCGGGGAGATTGACATCGTTCAGAGTTTCAGCGACGTCCAGATAAGAGAGCCTAATCCGTACCCTTTCGGCCATTTCGGTGGGGATTCCTGCCTTGCTGCCCGTTTCCCAAAACTTCTTTAGGCCTCTGTGTTTGAACGATTCGATCATCTGACTAATAGAATATACCTTGTAACGTTACAGATTCCAAAGGAAAGGCAGCTAAAAGTTTGTCTGGAGACTGGATCGACCCTTTTCCTGAGATGACCTTGCCTGACGTTCTCCCCGAAATCGACAGCCATTTAGAACTGGAATAAAGTCGCATTTCAGAGGTCCTCGCGAATCGGAAGGAGAGGGCAATGAAACGATCGAAGTTCACCGAAGAGCAGATCACCTACGCGCTGCGGCAGCATGACGCCGGGACTCCGGTTGGGGACATCTGTCGCCAGCTCGGGGCCAGTGAGGCCAGCTTTTACGTCTGGAAGAAGAAGTACGCACACATGGGAGTCTCCGAGCTGCGGGAGTTGCGGCAGCTCCGGGAAGAGAATGCCCGGCTGAAGCGACTGGTCGCCGATCTGACGCTGGACAAGCAAATCCTGACGACGTGGTTAAAAAAGCTTTGAAGCCGGTGAGACGTCGGGAACTAATGCACTGGATGGTCGATCACTATCCGGTCAGCGTACGGAGAGCCTGCGGGTACGGGTTGTTTTCCCGTGCCGCCTGGTACCGGAAGAGCCGGGCTCCGGATCAGGCGGCACTCCGGCGGCGGATCCGTGAGATTGCCATTTGCGGCCGCGGTTCGGCTATCTGCGGATCCACGTGATGCTACGGCGTGAGGGATGGCGGATCAATTGCAAGCGCGTGCACCGGCTGTATCGTCTCGAGGGCCTGCAGCTCCGGATGCGGATGCGACGACGTAAGCACAGGTGTCTCCATCGCGGCGTGGTTCCGAAGGCGACACACCCACACCAACGGCTGAGTATGGATTTCGTGCACGATCAGCTGTTCGATGCACGTCCGTTCCGCATTTTGACGGTGATCGATCAGTGGAGTCGTGAAGCCGTGATCGTAGAGCCACGCTTTCGGTTTCGGGGAAGCGATGTGGCCGACCTCCTCGATCGATGGGTTGCCGCGCATGGAGCCCCTGAAACGATCACGGTCGATCACGGTGCGGAGTTCACGTCAAAAGCGCTGGAAACGTGGGCCTGGACGCAGGGCGTGAAGATCGATTTTACGTATCCCGGCAAACCCATGGAAAACGGACACCTAGAGAGCTTCAACGGCCGCCTCCGCGACGAGTGCCTGAACGTGAATCAGTTCCATTCACTGGATCACGCCAGGCAGCTTCTCGACGCATGGCGTCTCGATTACAATCATTGCCGACCTCACGGATCCCTGGGGCATCTTTCACACCCGTCGAATTTGTGGGACGGCATCACTAAAACCGGATCCTGACATGTGCCTGATTTCTAGGAATGAATGGTCTCCAAACGGGGGAACGTCACCACGCGGGAAACTCTACTTTTGAGTGGTCCACTTCGCGTTGTTGCACAATTCCGGTCGGGTCACGGACCGATCCCAGTCCTGTTTGAATGCTATCGAATTCGCACTGACTCAGGCATGCCCCGGCTTGACATACGATTCAGCACCTCACATTTGATGATGGCCTCGACCCGTTGATTGTCGAATCGTCGGGCCGACAGCTTAGGCCCAAACAACGTCTTGAACCTCGACATCGCATTCTCTGCAAGGCTTTGCCTGGTGCAACCACTGGAGATGCGCCATTCATATCGACCGAGTCTCCTTATTTCTCGTAGATGGGCATCCCGCATTGCCCGCCAGGCAGGCGGGTCCACACTTTCACTCAGCCGCGCACTGCGTCGCGGAGGGATGGTGGCGACAGCCTCCCGCTCGAGTATCGATTGATAACAGGCCCTCGTGTCATAGGCCCCGTCGCCCGAGACTTGAACGATGCGACCCGGAATCTGATCCAGCAGGGCCGGCAACAGACGACAGTCGTGGACCCGGCTCGGTGTAACCTCCACCGCCACAATCTCTTTCGTCCTCTCATCGACACCCAGGTGCAGCTTGCGCCAGGCTCTGCGCCGGCCATGTCGATGCTTTCGGACGTGCCCTTCACCCGAGCCGTACACTCTCAGGCCCGTCGCATCCACAACCACGTGCCGAGGCCGACTGCTTGGGCTAACAGTCAAGAACGTCGCCAAGGAACTCTGTCGTCTACTGAGAGTGCTGTAGTCTGGAACTGGCAGATCGAGTCTGAGCAACTCCAGGAGCGAAGAAACGAAGCCCTGCGTCGACCGAAGGCTAAGATGAAACACCGACTTCAATATCAGCGCACACTGAATGGCCGTGTCGGAGTAAACCTTCGGAGCGCCGGGGCCCTTGGGCGGGTCGGCGTTCCGCCAGGCGGCAACGGCGTCCTCATCGAACCAAAAGGTCAGACGCCCCCTGGCGATCAGTGCCCGATTGTAGTCTGACCAGTTGCGTACTCGGTACCGGAACGTGTATTGATTCGGCGTCATTCCTCATGCTGGCACCCTGGCCCATCGGAGACAAGCGGACGTGCCGAAGCGATTTATGCAACAATGCGTCAACAACTTAGGGAGTGGCCAAGGCGCTGATTAGGCGCCAAATCGGTTAACTTGACAGTACCCTTCATCGAGACTCGCAAGATCGTGCCAGACTGACGAGAAAGGCCCGCTTGGGACAGCCCGGGCCTTATGTTGTATTTTTACAGCAATCTGGGCGGTACCCTCAACACCTAGAGCACCAAGCGGAAGCTGTCTTTGCTGCAACTGCCGGCAAATGTCACGTGCGGATCGGTGCGAATGTCGGCCACGTCGAGCACCGGCGCCAGAATCTGATCCTGCAGGATCGCGACATCGAGCGGTTTTCCCGGAACCCGGCCGGTCGTGGCAGCCGCGAGATCGATCGCATGCCAGACGCCGTCGAGATACATTCCTGTGACGCTCGACGCCTGGGGATGCAAGGTTATCGCGGGGCGGTGGGAAGACCCCTACACGGGCCGTGTGTTCACCGATCCTCGAGACTTGGATATCGACCACTTCATCCCGTTGGCCGAGGCGCATCGCAGTGGGGGCCACACCTGGACGCTGGCGCAAAGGCGGCGGTACGCTAACGACCTCGTCAATCCCCACACGCTCATCGCCGTCTCGGCATCGTCCAATCGGTCGAAGAGGGACAGAGACCCCGCACTCTGGCTCCCGCCTAATCGGGCGTATCATTGCGAGTATCTGAAGACGTGGGTAGAACTGAAGAGTCATTGGGACCTCTCGACGGACCCGGTGGAGAGTCAGTTCCTGGCCGAGAGCAAATGCTTGAGCGCCAAATAGCTGGATGTCGTCATACATCATAAAGAGGTGATCCGATGGGTAGTTGTGGAGGACAAGACGAAGTGGACTGGATACATTTGGACGAAAGAATGAGGGCTTGCTCTCGTCTTCCGGCGGGAGGCGTTCCTTGCCGGAACGGCCGACCCGCGCACATTCCACCAGCGAGCCATCGAGGAAGGCCGGTTTTACGAGGAACGCGTCGCCGCCAGCCTTTCCGCTCTGGTCTTCGGCCAGGTCTTTCCCGAGCTTGCCAGCGCCATCGCCGCCGCCGCGCCCGAGGCCTCGTTGCCGGAGGTGCGTGAGGCCACTCTGATTCTTCTCTACCGCCTCCTGTTCATCCTCTATGCCGAGGACCGCGACCTTGCTGCCCGTCCGTAACATGAGCTATGATGACTACGCGCTACGCGAGAAGGTGCGCGGCGATGTCGGCCATCGCAAGGACCGTGGTGATGTCTTTTCCGCAAGCGCTGCCCGATACTGGTCGGCCATCGACGGTCTTTGCCGGGCCATCGATCAAGGCGACGCCTCCATCGGCTTGCCGCCGTGCAACGGCGGGCTTTTCGACCGGAAACGTATACCGCTGCTCGCCAACATTCGGCTCGGTGATGACGTTATGGCCAATGCCATTGATGCGCTTTCATTCGAACAAACCCAAAATGGCCGCCGCTACATCAACTACCGCGATCTTGGAGTTCAGCAACTCGGCTCCATCTATGAGCGCTTGCTCGAACAGGAGATCGTCCGCGATGGCAACGAGATCGCCGTCTGCCCGAATGTTTTCGCGCGGAAGGGATCGGGCAGCTACTACACGCCCGACGATCTGGTTGGCCTGATCATCAAGGAAACGATCGGGCCGCTGGTCCGATTGAGCATGGACATTCGAGCTGAAATCTTCAACCAGGAACGTGGAACTTGAAAGTGCTACAGTCTGGGGCCAGATGGGCCATCGTCTCAGCCGCATTTACACAAGAAGGGATGGTGGTGGGAAGACGAGTCTGGGAGACGGCTCCAGGGTTCCAGAAAAACCATCCCCGGGTCGAAGCCTTTGGAACAGTCGACGAATTGAACAGTGTGATCAGCTATCTGCTGACTTATCGGCTACCCACCCCCATCCGCCACTGCCTGAAAGAGGTTCAGCATGCTCTTTCGACCTGGGCGGACAGCTTGGCATACCCGGGTACTCCCTCCTGCGGTCACAGCAGGTTACCGAACTCGAAGAGTTTTCTTGACCGTCTAAATCAGGACCTTGAGCCTCTGAGAGGCGACGACGATCCGGGGCTGCCGCTGGCGGTCCAGTACCTGAACAGACTCTCCGATCTCCTTTTCGTCATGGCGCGGACCCTGAACCGGGCCGAGGGTCGTCCCGACATCCTGTGGCAAAGGCATCGCCATGGGTAGAGTTTCTGCCCACTCCCACTCCACTTACTGGGTGTGCCATCTGGCGTTCTGGTTTCCACTTGTGTTCGCAACGCCCCTCTTTGTAGCGCTCAACAACATAGAGGTCGTTCAGGTGGGGGCGATAGTCGTGGTTGCCTCCCTGGCCGCCGCCACCACGCTTGGCGTATCGGTCAGCTACCTCCTCTCCTCACGTCTGCCCAACCCCTGGCACCGCCGGCTGTCTGTTTTCCTGTTGGCGCTGGCAATCGTGTTTACAATTCAGGGCAACGTCGTTCATGGATTCTTCGACTATGGAGAATTCGACGGTGAAGTGGTCAATTGGAGATCTTATGGCTGGGCGTTCTGGCTTGAGTTGTGGCTGTTTCTCCTGGCAATTCCGTTCCTGTATGGATCGCTTCTGCGCTTCGATCGCCCTCCCAGACTCACTCCCCTCATAGTGATCGCCTCTTCCATCCTGCTTTTGTTGCCGACACTGGCATCGTTTGCCGAAGGCCCGCTCGAGCTATCGAACAATGAGGAGTTCGACAGCGGGGTGTTTGAGTTCTCGAGGAACCTCAATCTGGTGCACCTGCTTCCGGACGGCTTTCAAGGCGACATTGTCCGCGAAGTGCTGGAACAGCATCCTGAGATCGCGGCGGAGTTCGTTGGGTTTACTTTGTCCACGAACCATGTTGGACAGTTTCAGGGGACCGCACCTTCTCTGCCAACCATTCTCAACGGTAAGAGATTCGATCTATCGGCTGGCCACAGCTTTAAGCGTCTCATGAGAGAGATCAACGAGGAATCGTATCTGCGTCATCTGGCGGATGGCGGCTTTCGCCTCGACTTTGTCACGCCTTCGAAGGTCTATTGCCTAGAAGGAGCTGCGAGCTGCGTCGTTCGTCCCTTTAGTCACGGCTACTTTGAATACCACGGGATCGAGTATTCTCTCCGCTTGATCACTGATCTGACTCTGTTTCGTCACCTCCCCATGTACCTGAAGGAGAGGGTCTACAGTGACGGAAGCTGGCTGTTTGCCGACACGGTGCTGGATGAAGCCTCCCGCTTTCCTGAACCGGTAATCCGGGAGTGGGTGGCTCACATGTCGATCTCTGACGAAACCCCCAGATACAAGTGGTACCACTTCAACGGGACGCATGCACCCGCACGATGGACTGCAGATTGCGAATTCGTCGAAGGCCTGGAGCGAAGCCGTGAGAACTACAAGGGGCAGACATTATGCGTACTTCGCGGGATCGGCAGATTCCTGCGCAGGTTGAAGGAGCTGAATGTTTATGACCAGACTGCAATTGTCATTTCTGGGGACCATGGCTGCAATGTGCCGGCTGATGATTTGACTGGTGAGGTGGTCTATACCACCTTTCTTCGTCCATCATTCTTTGGCCACGCGGGCCGGCGTTTTTGTTCAAACAGCGCGACAATCGCGAACCTCTGGAGTACAGTAACCGGCCCACGACCATGATTGACCTGGCACCTACGGCACTGGATCTTGTCGGGCTGAGTGGTGAATTCGAGGGCGTGTCGGCTCTCAGAGGCGATCCCGACCCCGAGCGGAAGAGGACATTTCATCGCTACGTGAGCGAAGAATACTGGAGTGGGGAGCCTGTGCCGTATGCTGAATTCGAGATTGACGGTGAAGCTCGTGACTTCTCCAGTTGGCAGTTGGTGGGGATACGCAATGTGGGGCCGGCCCCGACTCGATACGAGCGAATGTCCTATGCCGATGCGGGAGTGTTTACCCGCGGTCTGGGTCTGAATCCGAATAACGCAGATCAGGAGCATGCAAAAGTCTACGGGAAAGAGTTTGCTTTCTTGATAACTCCGCCGCAAGAGGGTTTCGAGAAGCTCCAGTTGGAACTGCGCATTCCGGAATCCATCGACCGCCAAACAATTTCAATCAGTGTAAACGGCAGACCTCTGGTACAAGCCTACGCCTTTGACAGCCAGGGCGGGAAGTGGATTCAGCTTGCTTTTTCGATACCCGAAGCATTCTCTGAAGACAACAATTTTGTACGTGTAGTGTTTGGAGAGACCGTCCAGCACTCCACGGGTCCGTGGTCAGTCAGCGCTACGATACGTTCGATTGAGCTTCTATAGCGATTCTCCGAGCATCGGCTCAGACGGCAGGAATCCAGTCTTCAGGGCCTAGTCGCCTGCGTTCGGCCCACTCGCACGCACTGACCCTGAATCTGGTTGTTGGTGCCCTCCTTCTCTCGCTGGACATTGTCGATCTCTTCTATTGACTCCGCTGGAATATACGCCGACCGTTCGGCGGTCAGAGGCCTGTTCCGCACGCGCGAGGAGCTTGAGGAACAGGAGGGCGCTTATCCCGTCGGTGGTAATCGTTTCTCTAGTCCGTCCGGGGACTGGGTGCTGCTCTACGAAGGCAAGATGGTGCAGGAGTTCGATCATCGGGCGGCAGACGTAACCCAAAATGTGGGGAATCTTTTTCGGCCCGGACAGCAGGAAACCTATACCTTTTTCGGCGAAACGTGATCCCGACCGTTTCCCAGTGCCGCGCTACTATGTGAAGGAAGATCCGGAGAGATGGCGCTGGTCAGACCATTGGGTTATTGGATTGAAGGACATCACTGAGGTGGCCCCGGAAAATCGGACAATTGTTTAAGGTGTATTCCACCGACTAAGGAGGGATATGCGATGAGGAGGAGACGCAGGTTTTCTGGTGATTTGAAAGCGAAGGTGGCACTGGAAGCGTTTCGGGGCGACCGGACGCTGCAGGAGATTGCCTCGAAGCACCAGGTTCATCCGAACCAGGTGAGCACATGGAAGCGCCAAGCGATCGAAGGGCTTGGCGAGGTGTTCTCGAACGGTGTGGACCGCCGGCGGCGAGACCATGAAAACGAGGTCCATGAGCTTCACGCCAAGATCGGCGAATTGACGGTTGAACGGGATTTTTTGTCCAGAGGGTCCGGTCGATGAGCCGGGCCGAGCGCGATTCAACACCATCCCTGGTTTGCCGATGGTATATCCCCATCCGTGAGCGAAAGAGCACCAAAGGAATCATAACCTTCATTTCCCAGTTTGCTACTCGTCTCTCAGCGCCGATTTCTCCCGTGATAGGCTCGGCTGCTTGCTATTTTAACCACACGATAACCCCTTTTAGCGGTGAGTATTGGCGACATGACGCTGACAAGCTAGCCATAGTGAATCACCCCGTTGCTTATCGGACCACCGTTTTTCCGCTAGGATTCCCCCATTCATTCCACCCATTTCTATCTCCGGTTGCCGATCAATCAGGGAAGCTTACGTGGCCATCGCCTACGCGCGGACCCGGCTTGAGAAATCCTTTTTAGTTGGGCTGCGTTCATGCGGCCATGACGTTGCCCCCTTGATCTCCATGATGGACCGGAACCCTCCGCCGATGCTAGCGTGCCCGCTTAAGCCGATTCATGCACCAATGCCACGAGTAACAGCTACCGGCGCATTGGACGGTACGCGGATGAGGCGGTGCTGGACCGCATGGCAGAGCGCCTCGCCGACCGGCCCGGAGTGTTGCACCGCCGCCGGGAGTCCGCCGAGCACCCCTTCGGCTCGATCAAGCACTGGATGGGCCACGGCGGGTTTCTGATGCGCAACCTCGAGAACGTTCGGGGTGAGTTCAGCTTGGCCGCTCTGGCCTACAACATCCGCCGTGCGACAACCTTGGTCGGGATCCCGGAACTGATCGCCGCGGTCCGTCCGTGATCGCCGCGTGGGGCGTTCAAACCAGCTGGAATCGCCCCCCCCCAAGGGCCTGTTACAACGCATCAGGGCGCATGGGCATCAGCGAATCGACGACAAACCACTCACGGCCCAAATCCCAGGCCTCTCACACCGCAAAATTCGACTCGGGCCTACTTTTCACACAGTCTCGAACGTTTATGCAACACTCCGGCTCCCGGCATGAGTAGGAGAATTGGTGGGGAGCCGTTTCTCAGGGTAGCATCAAAACCGGAACCGGAGGCCGCTCTCAATCTGGTCGGAATCGATGGGGTCCCCCCGGCTGGAGCGAAAGCGATAGCCAAAGTGAAACTCCACGTTCTGGGAGATCTGAACCGAGAGGCCTCCCATGATTTGATAGGCAAACCGGGAATCCTCGTCTGTGAATGTGGTCGCGCCTCCCGCGAACACGGGAGGCAGATCGCCTATCATTGGGAAGATTTCAAGGAAGGGTTGACCGATGTTCTCAACGGTGACGGTGGAGGTGACGGTTCTATCATAAAAAAAGGCTCCAAAACCGACCCCGGCATAGGGACTCACTCTCCACTTAGGATAGCGGTAGTAGACATTGCCCATGAGGGATTGGGTTTTGATTTCTCCGTCGATTTTGAAAGTAATGACGGCGATGGAGCGAGAGGGGAACGGGAAGTCTTCGGGGCCTGCGATGCCCCCGACATCAATCCTCGAGGGAATGCCCTGGAAAAAGGTTTCGGGGGGCTGATCGATACCGACTTTCTGGTATCCCCATTCCATCTCGGTCGAGAAGCCCTCTTTGAAGGCGTAGCCGAAGGCCGCCGTAAAACCGGCTCCAACTTTCAAACCGTCCCCCGCATCGCCGTAGTAGGCCGAGGGGATACTTGGGGTGTATGGAAAAACGGCTGATCCGTCAAAATCGAGGTAGAACCGGCCGTCTTCGCTAGTCGCCTGCGCACTCGGAGGGCTATGCCAGAATAAGATAGCGAGCAAGACGAGAAAATATCGATGGAGGTTCAATGTTGCGATCTTCAACTATGTTTCCTTTCCGATTCATCCGTGATGGAATGTTCAACAATGAGAAAACCTATGTCCTCTTCTCTGAACATATCAAGGATACCTTAATCCTTGACTGCAGATCTTTGACGCGATGGCAAACTACACCAGCAGGGCCACCACTTCACCCAGACCGATCAGGTGAACCAGATCGGTGTGGAACTAAACCGCAGTTGCATCATCCCGGCCAAGTTTCGACGACAGATGATAGACTCGATAGATCGACCAAACTGTTAACGGCACTAGGTCAAGCTCAGGCTCACAGGCATTGAGGCAACGTGACTAGACCGAGGCAACCGCTCTCCGGCCAATTGCCGGAGCAAAAGAAAACAATTCGTATTCCAGTGCGCATCCGTACTAAGGGCGGGATCGAGTACTTTTATGGCGGCGCGCTGCCAGAGATAAGTGATGGGACAATCGGGGATCTAGTCGTTCCTGGGCATTGTCACGTCAATCGTGTTGGGCCGCGAAGGCCCGCATGGATTCCCTTTCAGGCGGCCGCACTGGCACTTTCCCATACATTGAATGCGTCTTTTCGAAATCGTTGGAACGTGAATCTGTTGCGTAAATGCCGCTGGACATAAAAGGTGTTGTAAACGGCGGATTGAATGTTCAGAAAGCGTTGGGCCGAACCCGGTGATTTGAAACGCTGCTGTTTTCGTTCTCGACGCCGGACGGGCTGATGCGAATTCTCGGCACGAGGATTCGCACGCCTATCGTCGATGTGTTGAGCCGTCAGGCCGAGGGTTCGAATGGCGACGTGATAGGACCTGAGTTTATCGGTTGTAATCCGGGTGGGTGTCCAGCCTTGTTTCTTCAGCAGCTTGCGCATCAACTTCAACGCTGCTTGGGCGTTCCGCTTCGATTGCACGAGGAAATCCAGGAACTCGCCTTCATTGTCGACCCCGCGCCATAACCAATAACGCTGTCCGCGAATCACGATGACCATCTCATCGAGATGCCAATAGCCGTTGGGAATGGGTCGCGTGTGGCGCAGGTTTCGGGCAATCGGCGCACCAAACTTGAGGAACCAGCGCCGTACGCTCTCGTAGGAAATATCCAGACCCCGCTCCGCAAGGAGATCCTCCACATCCCGATAGCTCAGAGCGAACCGGGCATAGAGCCAAACGGCGCGTCGAATGATTTCCGGTGGAAAGCGGTGACGTTTGAAGGAGATGGTGTCCATCCCAAAAGGCTACACTGAAATCACCAGATCGAGATTAGAGAACTTAACGTGACAATGCCCAGAGGAGAAGGCCGAATGACCAATCAGCAGGAGGGACACTCGCTATCTGTCGGGTCTGCCGTACAGTTCACCCACAAAGGGAAAACAATCCACGGACATCTCCTCCAAAGGCAGGGACGGCGCCGCTTCGCGAAGGTAGTCGACGCGGAAGAGCAGACCTGGAAAGTCCCGGAGTCAGCGTTAAAGCACTCGGGAGGAGCGCGACTAGCCACGATAATCACGCGGCACGACAGAGAGCGCGCTGACTACCGCGTGGGGGACGAGGTGACGTTCACAAGTCCCGACGGACCAAGGCGTGGCAAGATAGTGAAGCTCAACCCGAAGAGTGCAAAGGTACGCTGCAAAGAGACATGCTGGAATATCTCCTATGGTCTACTCCGCAGGGCGGGAAGGAAAAGCGCGAGGAACGGTGCGGAGCGGCTGAACGGTGTCGCGGAAATGGCCAGGCGGTTGATGGACGAGCATGGGCTCACGGGATGGACCCTCACGTTCGGCGAGGCCAGGAAACGCCTTGGCGACTGTCATTTCCGACACCACGTGATCCGGATCAGCCGCACCCATGCCCTGGAGGGAAGCGAGGAGCAGATCCGGGACACCGTGCTCCACGAGATCGCCCACGCGATCGCGGGACACGAGGCTGGCCATGGACCGCTGTGGAAGGCAACAGCACGGCGAATCGGGGCAACACCAAGGGCGAAGACCTATGAGAGCCAATCGAGATAAGGCGGGATGATGTCTATCCCGGCGACGACGAACCGATCATCATTGCACAAAGATATCGCCAATCGAATCGATACTGCAATACCGTTTCGAAACGCCTAAGTCTTTGAAAACACGTCGGGCGCGGGAGTGTTGCGTAGCCGCTCCTTTGCGCACGGCAGCGTCCAGATCTTGCACAGCTTGCCACCGAAAAGACACCGGGCCTGAGCCGATCCGAGGTCTAATCTCGCATACCTCTGTAGAAGGAGGTGCCGCGACGAGGAAACCATGCCGGATTCAAGCAATCTCTCTGATCCTGGCAGGGAGGCTCTTACTTTATATGAGTCCAACAACGGCTTGCCGGAAACGGAGTCCTTCCGCCGTGGCCACGGCGGTTTGGGGTCTCGCGGGAGTCTTTCTGCTGATAGAAATTCCCGCTTGTGTTGATGGTTTCCTTCGCCGTCCCGCCTGTGGGAAAATTGCCGGATTAAGAGCTTGACAATGGGGAGGGAAATCGGTGCACAAAATCCTAAGAGCAGAGAGGGGCCTTCCTCCATTTTTGGGGGATTATACAAATGACTTGACACGCACTAGCCGCCTGATCTACCATTCCATCGACCCAGGCGACCACTCCAGGTCACCTGGGAATCCACAAGGGAGTTATTACATGCGGAAATTCGTAGTCGGAGTTGTGGTGGTGGCAGCCTTTGTCGTGGCGATTGTTCTTGCCGTCGGCACTCACGCTCAAGAAGAAGGTCGTGCCGCCGTGGTGGTGTTCGTGGAAGGATCAACGGTTTCGAGCTTCAGCGGGTCAGGTGATGCATGGGGAAGCAGTGTGGGCGGAACGACCGAACCGCAAACCGTAGAGGTCATGAAACAGCTTCGTCGGTTCTGTCCACACGTGCGGATCACCGCCAATCGAATAGCGGCAGACTATCTGATCTTGCATGAGCGGCAGGCGGGCGGAACGTTCGGGGGAAACCGCAATAACGTGGCCGTCTTCGGGAAAGACGACTTGTTGATCTACGCCGATGGGGCCAAGCAGCTCAGCAACAGCATCAAGGACTTGTGCGAGAGTCAGGTGTTTATCCCATGAGCGATGGGGGCTCACGGAGCTTGGAGGATTTTCTTGGCACGTTGTCCCAGATGCGGAAAGGACAGAGGGGAAGAGCATGAGCAGAAACTACGGAGAGATACTGACCGACGCTACCGAAATCAACGGCGAGAACGCCCGCATAAAGCGGAGAAACAACATCAACAGCTTCATCCTCGAGGCCCAGGGGTGGCTCCAGCATCTCGATTAATCGCGGAAAGGGTCCATCGCTGAAAGAAGCTCAGCGGATCGTTGAGGACCTCCGCGAGGAGTTGGACAAGATTCCCGAGACAGGCAACTAGAGAGAGCGTCAAGCATCTTGGCTAAAGAGGTAATGCGGAAGGGGAAGCGCACAGGATGAGGAACCGACCAGACTACGGCGACGCCACCCCGGAAGACCTCGCCAGCGCCCTGATGCGCCCTACGACCGAGCGCCGGAAGCCAGCCCGTTCTCAGCAATCAGATCGCGGTACAGCAGACGCTTCCCCACCAGCCCGACCGTCACGGCGATCATCTGGCCAGTGTGTCGGCCTCGCGCACGTTGTGCTTCCCCGCGAACGCGGTGACATACCGATCAAGGTGCTTGTGGCTGAGCTTGTGGAAGGTGCCCGTGTGGGCGCGTTTCAGCATCGACCAGAAGGACTCGATCCCATTGGTGTGCGCCATCTCGCTGACGTACTGACCGACGGAGTGCCGAACCGTTTCGTGATGCGGGAGTCCAGCGTATCCGCCGTGATCGTCCGTGTAGACCGTCGCGCCTCGCGCCACATGGGCCGTAATGAATCCCTGTAACGTCTGAGCGTCGGTGTGCTCGATGACGCGGGCGGTGACGCGGTTCGTCTCCCGATCCTTGGCGCCGATGACGGCGGTCTTGCCGACCGGCCCTCGTCCCGCATGCAACTTCTGTCGGCTGTGCTTGTTGCGCTCCTTCCCGCCCATATAGGTTTCATCCACTTCGACCGGACCGGTGAACGTCGGACCCGGCGGATTGTGCCAGGCTTCCCTGATGCGATGCAGCATGAACCAGGCAGTTGATTGCGTCACGCCGATGTCGCGGTGCAGCTTCATGCTGGACACACTCTTGAGGCTCGTAATCTCAAGATAGACGGCAAAGGCCCACTTCCGCAACGGCACTTTTGACCGTTCGAGTGCGGTTCCTGTTCGGACGCTGAAGTACGACCGGCAGTCCGAGCACCAGTAGGGCATCGGCGTCTCGTGCGGGACTAGAGACGTCTTGAGGCTCCCGCAATGCCCGCAGCAGCGGTGGCCGTTCCAGACCAACCGCTCAAACCACCGTCTGGCGGAGGGTTCATTCGGGAACATCCGGGCGAGTTCGATCAGGGTAAGACCTTGACGATGTGACTTTCCAGGTGTGTTGTGCATGGCAATCATGGTAGCGCATTGCCAGGGCGCATGTCAAGTCATTCGTATAATCCCCCAATTTTAAAGCTAGAGGCGGGTTTACAGCGGCCTTCGGCTACGCCTTCAAAGAGGGCTTCTCGACGGAGATGGAATGGGGATACCAGAAAGTCGGTATCGGTAATCCCATCGGCTATCTTTCCCAGGCCAGCAGATGGCAAGCCCGTGCTGGACGCATCGGTGGGGTGATTTTTGAAGGCTTTGAAATTCCCTTTCCCTCTATCACCATAGAAAGCGACGGAGAGATCAAGACCCATTCCCTCATGGGCAATGTCTACTACCGCTATCCCAAATGGAGAGTGAGTCCCTATGCCGGGTTCGGTCTTGGAGCCTTCTTCCATGATAGGGCCTTCACCTCCACCGTCACCGTTGAGAGCGAACTTGGAACCATCGGCCTTCCCATCATCGGCCTTCCCAACATCGAGCTTCCCACCATCGGCTTTCTCGCCGAACCTCTCAGGACCACCGTCGCATACGAGGATTCCCGGTTTGCCTATCAGATCATGGCAGGCCTCTCGACTCGGGTCTCCCCGCGCGTGGAGTTCCACTTTGGCTATCGCTTTCGCTCCAGCCGGGGGGCGCCGATCGATGCCGACCAGATCGAGGCCGGCATCCGATTCCGGTTTTGATTCTACCTTGAGGAACGGCGGCCACCGATCCTCCTACTGAAGAGGTTTCCTGTCACCCCCTTCTCCTTGTTCATCACGTCCTTATTCCTCTGGGTGTACGTCGTCAGCGAAAGTGGGACAGACGGGAAGCCACTACAGGAGACGAGGGGCTTGAGAAGGCTGTGGGTTGGATGGTTCGGTAAAGGCCATCCGTGCCTTGCGCGAGAAGGGGTCACCTCACGAAACGGAAAAAATCATACGTTAAGGAAATTTGGGGGCGGCAGGAAGGTGTCGGGTTGGAGTATACCTCAGCCTGACCACCCTGTTGATGGAAGGCCTCGATCGGGTATTCAAGGACCGTGGACTCCCATCGATAGCAGAACTAACGGACAAGGAGCATTGATAATGCGTATAACATTTAACCCTTAACATCCTATACGCGTACACACCCTAAGTATGGCCGATAATGAGATTACCGGAGTCTTGGACCGAAAACTGTGCCGATCTACTGAGAGCCTTCAACAAAGAAGGCGTCGAGTACCTGCTCTTCGGAAGCATAGCTGAGTCCCACTATCGCTCGCTGGCCAGCGTGGGCGATATGGACGTGCTAATTAATCCCACGCCAGAGAATGCAACAAAGGTGAAGCCTGCCTTAGATGCTATTATGTGCCGGATTCATGATGGTGCCCTAGCGAACTGCACCGCGGAAGACCTCGCCGAACCTGGTAAGCACCTGTGCCTGGGTAGAAACTACAAAGACTACCTCAACGTGGACTTGTTCACGGCTAAGCGGGAGTTTGATTTTCGCGAAGCCTTCTCTCGTTCAATCGTTGTAAAGGTTGTTCACGGCATACCAGCGCGGATCGCGTCTGAGGGCGATTTGAAAATACTCGATTCACTGAGGCAACAAAGCGAGCGGCAGCGCACCTGAGCGTTCGAGGGGTCTTCTAGTACCAGAGATTCTGTGATTGTCGCTGAGAGAGGATTCTAAAGCCGGGAGAAGATACAACCCATGAAGGACACTAAGGCAAAGGAGGCTGCCAATCGGATCCTTGCCCACGTCTACGGACATGTAAACGCATTCAGGGCGAGACCGCCACGGGAAGCGGAACAATTCGCTGCGGCAGGACTCATGCGGTGCTGCGCGGTGCTGAAGGGCATTCTTGTACTCGACGAGGCCAGAATGCCAGCGCTGGCAGGCATCCTCGTTCGTCAGCACTGGGAAACCTGGCTCGTATCGCTCTACGTTCTCTTGGGTGGAGACGAAGCTCTGGAAGTCATCGTTGATGACGACATCCACTGGAGCCGCAACCTATCCGAGTCGCTCCGGATGGAAGGAGATCACCATCATCCGGACTCGGTTAAGAAGCCCAAGAAACTGAACTACTGGAAACTGCACCAACGCGTGATCGAGCTACTCCGCGAACGACGAGAACCGGTCGATGGTCCAGAAGGAGTCACTGGTTATGATGTGATCTACCGCTCCGAGTCGCTCTTCTCGACCCATGCGAACTTGTTTACGATCGGCGTATATCTGGTTTGCGGAGACGATGAGTTGGCAGTCTCTGTGGACTCATCGGAAACGCGGGACGACGACGTCTCATTAGCGCCGGTGCTTTACACAAATGATCTGGCTCAGCGTGTCTTCAATAAGTTCGGCCTGGATGGCGATGCGATGGCTTCTTTCGTCGCTGACCTTGTAGTTCCGGCACGTGCTCAGGAACAAGAGGGCAACTAAGCCTGGCGGTGTTCCCGGCGTCGCATACGCCAACGGCGAGGGTGTGCCCGAAAACGATGCCGAAGCCGTGAAATGGTACCGGCTGGCCACAGATCAGGGTCACACCGTCGCCCAGTTCAACCTCGGGGTCATGTGCGCTGCCAGGCGGGGCGTTCTCAAGGACTCCATCCTTCTGCCTCCCTATGCTCTGGCTTGAGATTATCGCTTATACGGCGTCCGGCTGAGGTACACACTAGCAGCCCGTGGCAGAAGTACGATCCGCCGCTTCAGGGACTGTCACACTTTTTAGAACCATCTTAGAATCAATGATTTACACCGGCATCCGATTGCGAAAAGGAGCTGACTGTCCCCAGGGGAGAGATTTACCACAGGCTGCTAGCCCAACGTCAGGGACGGGGCGCTAAGGCGTCAGAATAGAGTTCTCATTTGGATTGATGGACACATCCCGTCCAGGGTTATAGAGTTCTTCCTGACAGACTGGATGCAGGGTAATGCCATGAACAGTCAACGCATCGGATAGTGGGCTCGCGGGAATGCGAACAGCGGCGATCCTAATGATATTGGCCACATCAGCGGCGGTGTGGATGTCAGCATCCTACGGCTGGTCAGTCGAGGGAACGCAGGAAGAAGTACAGTTTGCTAATTGGCTCAGGGGTCTTCGGGAGGAAGCGCTTGAGGCTGGTATCTCCGAAGCCACGGTCGAGGTTGCGCTGTCCGGGATCATGCCGCTCGAACGTGTAATCGAACGTGATCGAAACCAACCGGAGTTTCAGCTGGATTTCTGGACCTATCTTGATCGGGTTGCGTCCGAGGAACGAATTAAGCAAGGCCGGCGACTGTTGGAGGGCCATCGGGAATTGCTCGCCGGGATCACCGCGCGCCATGGCATACCGGGCTCCGTGCTCGTCGCCGTCTGGGGTATCGAGAGCAACTTCGGCGCAAACCAGGGCGGCTTCCCGGTTATTCGGGCCCTGGTGACTCTCGCCTACGACAAGCGCCGCGCCGGCATGTTCCGGCGCGAGCTCATCCATGCATTGAGAATCCTCGACCAGGGCCACATCTCTCTGGCCGATATGCAGGGCTCGTGGGCCGGTGCAATGGGGCAGGTTCAGTTCATGCCTTCCACGTTCGTCGATTTCGCCAGAGACGGAGATGGAGACGACCGCAAGGACATCTGGCAGAGCCCAGCCGACGCTCTAGAATCGGCCGCAGGCTTCATGGCATCGGCTTGGCAGCACGGGTACATCTGGGGCCGGCAGATCCAGATACCTTCCGGATTCGATCGGAGCCTCGCGGGACTCGATACGATGAAGCCCATCGATGAATGGCAGGCGCTTGGTGTGCGGAGGATCGATGGTACGGCACTACCGCTGGCAGACATCCAAGGCTCGATTGTGTTGCCGTCTGAAGGGCCGGAACCTGCGTTCCTTATTTACCAAAACTATCGCGCTTTCTTCCGCTGGAATCGTTCGCATTTTTTCGCAATAACCCTGGGGTACTTGGCCGATCGGATTGCAGGTCATGGGCCGTTTAAACGCTGATTGTTCGCCGCGTACATCACCAATCAGTCTTGCATAAAGGTGTCGCCAATCGAATCAATAGTGCAACACCGTTTCGCAACGCCCAAGCCCTTGAAAACCCGTAGAGCACCAGAATGTTGCGAAAACGCTTCTTTACGCAACCCCCTTCCGCTGATGGGTGCTGGGTCGATTCACCGGGATTGGTTCGAATCTGTGAAGCAGTGCGAAGTTCAAGCAGAAGTGTCCCTTTGTGGAGATTCTCGGATCGCCTTGCGCCTGCGGCTCGATCCAACCGGGGCTGATTTCCGGCGGGGAATTCATTGTGTTCCGGAGAGCAGATGGACTATCCTGTTGCAGCCAGAAGTCCAAATCGAAAATTCCGGATGAATGAACAAAACTCATGATTCTGATCAAGATCATCGATCTCTACTCATTGATCGTTTTCGTCGCGGTCATACTCTCGTGGTTCCAACTCCCATATGACAATCCGGCTGTCCAGATTGTAAACAGGCTTACCGAACCGCTGTTGCAGCCGATCCGGCGCGTTCTCCCGACCATGGGCAGGATGGATTTCTCGCCGATAGTTCTTCTGGTTGGACTGCAGATGTTGAAAGGCTTTCTTTAACCCTTCCTGTAGCGTTTCACGTCCGTATCGGGACTTCCGTTCGCCAGCCACGACCAAACTGGCACCTGTATGAAGGATCAGTGCTCATAGATCACGCGTTGTTGCACAATTCCGGTCGGGTCACGGACCGATCCCAGTCCTGTTTGAATGCTATCGAATTCGCACTGACTCAGGCATGCCCCGGCTTGACATACGATTCAGCACCTCACATTTGATGATGGCCTCGACCCGTTGATTGTCGAATCGTCGGGCCGACAGCTTAGGCCCAAACAACGTCTTGAACCTCGACATCGCATTCTCTGCAAGGCTTTGCCTGGTGCAACCACTGGAGATGCGCCATTCATATCGACCGAGTCTCCTTATTTCTCGTAGATGGGCATCCCGCATTGCCCGCCAGGCAGGCGGGTCCACACTTTCACTCAGCCGCGCACTGCGTCGCGGAGGGATGGTGGCGACAGCCTCCCGCTCGAGTATCGATTGATAACAGGCCCTCGTGTCATAGGCCCCGTCGCCCGAGACTTGAACGATGCGACCCGGAATCTGATCCAGCAGGGCCGGCAACAGACGACAGTCGTGGACCCGTCTCGGTGGAACCTCCACCGCCACAATCTCTTTCGTCCTCTCATCGACACCCAGGTGCAGCTTGCGCCAGGCTCTGCGCCGGCCATGTCGATGCTTTCGGACGTGCCATTCACCCGAGCCGTACACTCTCAGGCCCGTCGCATCCACAACCACGTGCCGAGGCCGACTGCTTGGGCTAACAGTCAAGAACGTCGCCAAGGAACTCTGTCGTCTACTGAGAGTGCTGTAGTCTGGAACTGGCAGATCGAGTCTGAGCAACTCCAGGAGCGAAGAAACGAAGCCCTGCGTCGACCGAAGGCTAAGATGAAACACCGACTTCAATATCAGCGCACACTGAATGGCCGTGTCGGAGTAAACCTTCGGAGCGCCGGGGCCCTTGGGCGGGTCGGCGTTCCGCCAGGCGGCAACGGCGTTCTCATCGAACCAAAAGGTCAGACGTCCCCTGGCGATCAGCGCCCGATTGTAGTCTGACCTTTTGCGTACTCGGTACCGGAACGTGTATTGATTCGGCGTCATTCCTCATGCTGGCACCCTGGCCCATCGGAGACAAGCGGACGTGCCGAAGCGATTTATGCAACAACGCGCATTCTGCCTTTATCTGCAGCAGCTGAGAGGTCTGAACCAGATCACGTATAGGCGAATGCTGGGCGTGAAAGGTAACGTCAGGGTGTTTCGGGCAACCGAAAATCGTGGTTAAGGCAATTATTGATTAATTGGCGTTTTCCGCCTGCACAGACCTCTCAAGAGATTCCGCACCCGGCGTACTCTGATTCTCCGCCAAAACGGACTCAGCCGTTTGGGAGGTTCAGCTTCTCGAAGAGGATTGTGTTGCGCTTCTTAGCATCCTGCAGCATCTTGTCGAACGACAACACCTGAATGTACATATTGACGTTTGGGTTGTAGTGAAAGTAGCCCATTCCATCCGAGGTCTTCGTCATTCCCGCAGCTTCGACCATCTCCTTGAGCTTCGGCGTGAAATCGCAAAGCAAATATCCATAGAACGGCGTGCCTTCAGAGACAGCAATCCGTCTACCCTTTGCTGTTTTCGCCCTACCGTCACGGACTGTCTTCGCGTAGTTGTGGAGCTGTGTGACTGGGTTTTCGTTCTCTGCGTAATCGTTCCTTTCCGGCCGTTTGAATTCGACAATCGAGATGGAAGTAAATGGCGCCTCCGATTCTGCGAGAGCTGAAGCCGAATGGAAGATGATGAGATCCGGACGGTCGTCGCTCTCCGTCTCGACGACTTCCTCCATTTTCTTGAAGGGAAGGTCCGATGCGAGATAGTGATGGTAAACAAGTTTCTCGTCGATCACCCAGAGATTCGCCTGTTCCGGCAGCACCTCATCAGATGTTGTTCTGAGCGGAAACACGGCCTCATGAATCGCGCTTTCGCGAGAATACTTCCCATCTTCCTTCTGAGCGAGGCCTTCCTCCAAGAAAAGGAGAATGGCTTTTCGATACGCCACATACCTGGCGAGCTCCGCCATTCCAGCTTCATTCCAGTCTTGGATGAATTGTTGCAGGCCTTCCTCGAACCCCTGCTTGTCCGTCCTTCCCTCACGCAGGTCCTCGATCAGTTCCTGCCCCTTCTTCTTCAAGCCCGTCCGATATGCATGGTCGTGCTTATATAAGGCAATCTCCAGGTCTTCTTCCTTGAGATTAGGAGGGATGTCATCGAGGATCTCTGGTTTGTGTTTGATGAGCGGTCGATACTGTGGGGCTTGAGTCTCGACATAACGTTGAATCTTTTCAAGCTTGGCAGTCCTAACCGGTTCAATCTGAGGGGCCAGGAATTCCTTGCTGCGCTCAATGATCTCCTTTCGTAGTTCTGTCCAGGAAATGTCTTCGGCAAGCAAGGTTTCCATCTCACTCTGACCAACAAAGCCCGTCCGCTCTGGTGTGACGTTATTGTCGAGATAATCACCTGACACATAAGCTGCGTAGTAGCATTGCCGGTCACCAGAGCTGATGGATGGTGGTAAATCTGGCAAATTCAGTGGTTCCGAAAACACGGAACGGCCCTGGGCACAATAATACGCTCGGTGGCAATCGCCACAGCCGGTCGACACAAGCACATGGACGAGAGAAAAGCGTTGGTCGTTCGCCTCGAACTCGACCGGTTCTCCCGATGTTGAGATGTGCTTCTCGAAACGCTCCCAGAGGTCAAATACCTCATCGTCGTGCAGTGTCAGTGCTGGGCATTTACCGAGTACGAAGCGTTCCATGCAATGTTCGAAGATTCGCGTCGCGATCGCCTTGCCGGTTCTTGGCGTTTCCTTCCTGTATCCTTCGTTGAATCCGACGAGCCGCACAATCGTCGTCGTTCTTGAAGGGGACACTTCAGTCACTTGAGAATCAACGATGCCAGTCGGCAACCTGAAGCTGAAGTCTCGTCTGAACCACTTGCCATCTTCCTCGAACGTGCTGGCGACTTCTGCCCTGTCGAAGGCCTTGAGATAAAGGAGACGACCGATACCCTTTCCCCCTTGGGCAGCCTTCACGGTGGTATCGGACTCCTGAAACGCCTGCCAGTTTCTCGCGGTGAAGCCGACACCTGTATCCGTGATCTCGAAAGCATGTATCGGGTGCAGTCCCGTGTCTCCGTCGAACAGTGCTTGCTGCGAAAGGTGGCGCAGAATCCGTATCTCAATCGTCCCATCCGCATTCTTATCCTCGATGGCATCGATCGAATTCGCTATTGCTTCGAAGACTGGTCTCAAACCTTGCTTTCGAGGCAGCGACACATTGCGGACTCTCCCTTCAAGGTTGATCTGCATCACTGGGAGACGTTGGCTCCGTAGTTCATGTCCTCGTCGAACTCATTGCGGCGCTCGTCTGATGCCTGCAAGACAGGTCCTCTTAACCATTGCAGCAGCCATTCGACCAATGTTTTCGGGCGGGTTTTTACTTGGATCAAGCCGAATTACAAATTCTCCCTCTCTTACATCGCGGGCTATACTAGATCCCTCATCAACCCAAGAAACGTCGATCGCTCTGGGAAGGACTTCATCACCAAAATGCATATTGCGACGGGCGAGGTTCAGCTTCCCCTTTATGTCATTGGAAATATATCGTTTCTCCTGATTAACGCGGCCTGTGCAACTGTAAGCTATTTTGTAAGACTTCGCTCGGAATACCGCAGCACGGTCTTCATCAAGAAGAATCTTCGTCAGAAAATAAATTACTCCAAGCAGGAGACCTAATGGACCGTAGTCTCTAAGAAAGTCAAATAGAGTCGCGGCATTCATCCTTGGTTTATTTCTGTAGTTCCAAGGTTAAGCAGACACGCCTCTTTGTGGCAGGCAAACACAAGTTCACCCCCGTGGCGTATCAACCCTCCGAAGTTCTCGGCAGTGATCGCAGTTTCGCAGCAGTGGCAACGCAGGCTACCTGAATCCAATTCAGCGACTAACCCTAAACCCGGCGTTGGTGCATGAATCGGAACTGGCCCGCAACGAACCCGACTCACAGGTCCATCACCTACCAAGAGCGTACGACGATGGCCTACCGAGCTCGGCCATCCGGTTGAGGATGTGACACCCGATCGCGGCTTCTCTGCGTTGCGCCTTGCTGTGCCTCGCCTTCAGGTCGCCTCCGAACACGGACTTGTATCGGAAGAAGCTGTTCTCAACGCGCGCCTGCTGTCGGTAGCCCGACTCCTTCCGCCACTCCCGTCGCCCGACCTTGCGAATCCTCTGAAGAGACGCTTCACGCTGCGCCCAGGGGCCGTCGGTGGGCCCCGCCGACAGCGCAGAGCGACGAGGGGGGATCACAATCACGACGTTCTCTGTACCGGCCGCGCTGGCCCGATCGTAGACCGATCTGTGGTCGTAGGCCCCGTCCGCCGTGAAACGCCGGATGGGAACTTCGAGCGGGGCGAGAAGATCAGGGAGTGTGGAGGCGTCGTCCCGGCTGCTCGCTGTGAGTTCGGCCGCCACAATGAACCCCTCCGCATCCACTCCGATGTGCAGCTCCCGCCAATCCCGGCGTTTCTTTGATGTCTTGTGCTTGTGCGCGTTCCATTCGCCGCGACCCAAAATCTTGAGCCCTGTGGAATCAACGATCAGGTCGATCGGGCCGTCGTGGGCTCGGGTCAGGGGCGGCACCACAACAATTTGGTTCCGGCGCGAGAGGGTGGTGTGGTCCGGGGCCTTGAGGTCGCGGCTCATCAAGCTGAGCAGCGAGTCCAGGAACCCCTCCGTCTGGCGAAGCGGCAGGCCGAAGACGACCCGCAGCGTCAACGCGGTCCGGATCGCGAGGTTCGAGTATCGACGCTGCCCTCCGCGGAGACCGTTCTTCGGTGGTATCCACGCGGCAATCGCATCCTCGCTCAGCCAGATCGTGACGTCCCCGCGGCTCCTGAGGCCACGCTCGTACTCCCTCCAGTTCCGGATTCTGTACTTCGTCTTGTACTGGCGGTTGATTTGGCTCGACTTCCCTGCGGCCATGACGTTGCCCCCTTGATCTCCATGATGGACCGGAACCCTCCGCCGATGCTAGCGTGCCCGCTTACGCCGATTCATGCACCAATGCCCCTCTGCATTGGCATCTGTTTTGTCCTCCTCCATCAGATTCTCTCTCTCTTTCGCTGGTACAAAAATCCCCGACCGGGTCACCAGAACCCGTTGTGAGAGCCGTGGACCCAGACCTTTGCCGCCCCGGCCTTCCGAGATATGACCATGGAGATGATGCGGGTCCTCCTCAGAGAGAATCTGTCACCGACTTGAAAGAAACTCTTGCCGGGGTTGCCCGCTGACGTAGGTGGCCCAGTCCTCCTTTGAGTTGCCCATCATCAGCCGTTTCGTGACGCTCGAAAAGCGCGATGAATCTCAGCTTTAGACTGGACTTCAGCGGGCTACAGAGCGTCAATGGGGGTGACCCGGGCGGCAAGCATCTATGACCGGCCCGCCCGGAGGAGTCCACAAGATGCCGACAATCAAGGCCCAGATGACCGAAATCCAAGAGATGGACCTGTCAGCGCTGCGCGATGAATGGCGTCGCCATTACCGGGCGTTCCCGCCCCGGCGCCTCAGCCGTGACCTGCTTATCCGGGGCATCGCCTACAAGCTCCAGGAAAAAACGCATGGGGGCTTAAGCAAGGCAATGCGGCGGCGCCTGCGCACGTTGGCCAAGGCTTTCTCCGAGACCGGCCGCATCGTCCCGGTGAATGGTACCAAGATTCGCCTCGGCACACGGCTGGTGCGCGAGTGGCAAGGCCGGACCTATGTCGTTACCGTAACCGGCGGCGGCTTTAACTATGACAGTGAAACCTATGCTTCCTTGAGCGCTATCGCCCAACGAATCACCGGCGCGCACTGGTCCGGTCCCCGCTTTTTTGGTGTGCGGCCTTCAGGCGAGAGCGCATCGGCGGCGGACCATGGCTGAGCGTCGGAAACCACCACGAGTGAAGAGTCCGGCCACGGTGCGTTGCGCCATCTACACCCGTAAATTCTCCGAAGCGGGTCTCGAGCAGGACTTCAATTCCCTCGATGCACAACGGGAAGCCTGTGAGGCCTATATCGCGAGCCAGAAGCACGAGGGCTGGACCGCACTTTCCACCTTTTATAACGATGGTGGTGTCTCCGGCGGGACCCTGGAGCGGCCCGCCCTGGAGCGTCTGCTCGGCGATATCGAAGAAGATTTGATCGATACCATCGTCGTCTACAAGGTCGACCGGCTGAGCCGGGCGCTCTCCGACTTCGCCAAGCTCGTCGAGATCTTCGACCGTCACGAAATCTCGTTCGTCTCGGTCACTCAGCAGTTCAACACCACTTCCTCAATGGGCCGGCTGACCCTAAACGTGCTCCTGTCCTTCGCCCAGTTCGAGCGCGAGGTCACGGGCGAGCGCATCCGCGACAAGATCGCGGCCGCCAAGAAGAAGGGCCTGTGGATGGGCGGCAATCCGCCCTTGGGCTACGATGTGAAAAACAAAGAGCTCGTTGTCAACGAGGCTGAAGCCGAGACGGTTCGCTACATCTTCCGCCAATACCGGGAGATCGAATCCGTGCGTGAACTGCGCTCCCGGATTGCCGCCGAGGGCGTCACCAGCAAGCGGCGAATCATGCGGAACGGCTCCATTGCTGGGGACAAGCCCATCAATCGCGAGGCGCTTTATTATCTGCTGCAAAACCGCCTCTATTTAGGCGAGATCGTCCACAAGGAAAAGTCCTATCCCGGCAAGCATGAGGCCATTGTCGATGAAGCGCTGTGGGATGAGGTTCAGGCCAGCCTGGCCGCCAACACGAACGGCGAGCGCCGCAAAGAGGCCCGGCAACCCAGTCTGCTTACGGGCCTGGTTATTGACGAGCAGGGCGAAGGCCTCACGCCCAGCCACGCGGTCAAGAAGGGACGGCGCTACCGCTACTATGTCTCCCATCACCTCACTACCGAGGGTAAGAGAGCGGAGCGTAAAGGCTGGCGCATACCGGCGGCGGACCTCGAAGGTCTCGTCGTGACCCGCCTTAAGGGCTGGCTCGGCGATGCGGCGGCGGTGAGCGAGATTATCGAGGGCGATCCGCTTGATCCATCGGCGCATGCCGCATTGATCACGAGTGCCAAAGCGATCGCAGAGCGCTGGCCCGAGCTTAAACCGTATCAGGCCAAGGTCTATCTCAATGCGTTTCTCCAGCGGGTGATCGTCGAGTCCGGCCGCATCGTGATCGAGGTCGACTGCGAGCGGGCCATGGCTACCCTGCTGGCAGGACCGGAGACTTTGTCGGCGAAAAGATCGAGACATGAGCGCCCATCGGCCGCCGAGCGCCTGATCGTCCTGGAGGTCCCGGCCGTCCTCAAACGCGCCGGCCTGGGTATGACCTTGATCGTCCCCGGCGCCCGCCAGGACGCCACACCCGACCCGAGCCTGATCCGGCTTCTGCTGCGCGCCTTCGCCATCCGGGACCGGCTGGAGCGAAACCCCGATCTCACCCTGAAGAGGATCGCCGAGGCCGAAGGCGTCTCACCCTCCTATGCCACCCGGGCACTGCGTCTTGCCTACCTCGCCCCGGACATCGTCACGGCAATTGTCGACGGCCGGCAACCGCCCGGGCTGACCGCGAACACGCTCATAAAGAACACCCGTCTGCCGCTCAGGTGGGAAGCCCAGTGGAAGCGGCTCGGGTTCGAACCCGCTTGATCTCCCGGTCCATCACAAAGTCGACCGTTTCTGCTGCTGGGCGCAGGTTGTGGAGAGCTGCGTCAACCGTTCCGGACGTCGAAAAGACGGACCACTGAAAAGGGCTTGAGAGACGATCGCATGGAAACCGTGCGCCACACCGCACTGATGCGTCTCTGCCAATAGAGGTCTATTACGAGAGTGCCAGTAAACACCTGAAAATTAACGATAAATCGGGGGATGGAATTGAGAATAACGCAGTAATATCAACGACACAAGTGGGTGGCGGTGGGCGCAGTCTGGAGCGAACCCGTCTCTGGCCCGATTTCCCTGTTTAACAGGGAAAAAACAGGGAATTTCGTGGATTCGGCCTCGAATAGGCGGGATCGAAGCCTCCTAACCCACTGATATCATGGGGTTTCAGTTTCGAATTCCCTACGCCACGGAACAGGGAATTTGTTTGGTCGAACAGGGAATTTTCTGGGGGGAACAGGGAAAACCAGTTCGTGGAACAGGGAAGACCAGTGCTGTACGCGCGCACCGGATGCGCTGCGAATCGCAGCATCGATCCGGACAACGGGGTTCCTGCCGGCGGATGGGGTTCGCGCCGAACTACGGTGTCTTTCGCGGGTCGAGCAGCCCTATCTCAGTGGATGTCGATGAGGTAGTGATATCGGCGCACGAGACAGCGGCTGTCGTCAAGGCTCATCAGGTTGCGGAGGAATGCGTTGCAACACTTAGCTCGAAGGGTCGCCAACATCAGTGTGCCGCAGCAAGCGGCGTGAGAGATGGGAGTAGGCCTCCCGCAACCGGCTTGCAGGAGCAGGTTGCAAACCACCGTAAGTGGCTGTGGTTAAAAGCCGCGGTCGTGAGCGTTACGGAAAAGGTGCTCTAGAAGCATCAGGTGTGGATCAGGAAGACGAACACAAGTGAACCACCGTTCAAGTGCCGAAAGGACGAGATGGTGTCGAAACCGGGGAGTTGGTGTTGCCCCGGGACGAATCTGGCGGAAACCTGTCTACTGGTCAGGTGGCACCCGGCATAGAGGTGTGATCTGGGCTCTCATGTTGAACTGCGGGAACCTGGAGCAACGATGCTAAGAGAAAGGCACAAGCAGAGAACCTGCGAGGCCGACAGTATCGAAGCGTTGCCCAGGGGCGGACAAGCTCGTAGTAGCGATGAGGCTGCCGTAATGGCAGCGGAGCGAAGGGGCTTGGTCACTCGGCTACAGACAAGCGGCCAACTGCTAGGCAGGAGGAGCCCTTGAAAGTAGCAAAGCCATTTGAGGTTTCTAAGAAGCTGGCAGGGCAAGCATACTTGGAGGTGAAGTCCAAAGGAGGTGCCGCAGGAGTCGATGGCGAGTCGCTTGAACTCTTCGAGCACAACTTGAAGAACAACCTCTATCGAATCTGGAACCGGCTGTGCTCCGGGAGCTATTTTCCACCACCCGTGAAAGCCGTGCCAATCCCGAAGAAATCGGGGGGCACGCGTGTTCTCGGAGTGCCTGCGGTCTCTGATCGAATCGCACAGACAGTGGTGAAGCAAGCCCTGGAGCCGATACTGGAACCGGTGTTCGATGAGGATTCTTTCGGCTATCGACCGGGAAAGTCTGCCCATGACGCGATTGCCATCACCCGGAAACGGTGTTGGCGATACGACTGGGTGGTGGAGTTCGATATCCGCGCCCTGTTCGACAACATTGACCACGAACTGCTCATGAAGGCGTTACGCCACCATTGTCAGTGTCGTTGGGTGTTGTTGTACGTGGAGCGCTGGTTGCAGGCTCCACTTGAGCAGCCCGGCGGCAGTCTACAGGCGCGCGACAAAGGCACACCGCAAGGTGGAGTTGTGAGCCCTATTCTGGCAAATCTGTTCTTGCACTACGCGTTTGACGCGTGGGTGAGACGCCAACTGCCGGGGGTTCCATTTTGTCGATACGCCGACGATGGGCTGCTGCACTGCAAGAGCCAGTCTCAGGCGGAATACGTGATGAGCCTTATCTCGGAACGCTTCCGTGAGTGTGGGTTGGAGATCCATCCCGACAAATCGTCGATCGTCTATTGCAAGGATGTGAATCGCCTGGAAGAGCATTCGCGAATCAGCTTTGATTTCCTTGGTTACACTTTCCGTCCGCGACGGTGTGTGAACAAGAAAGGGCAGGTTCACCCGAACTTTCTTCCTGCGATCAGTATCTCCTCGAAGAAGGAGATCAATCGATGCATGCGTAGCTGGCATGTCCAGCTCAAGAACGAGAAGACGTTGTTGGATCTGTCTCAGATGTTCAATCCGAAACTCCGTGGTTGGCAAGCCTGCTATGGTTGCTTCCACGCGTCGGCACTGCGTCAACTGTGGCGGAACTTCAACCGGTATCTTGTGCAGTGGGTGCGAAGGAAACTCAAAAGATTTTCTGGGCATCGGCAACGGGCGAGGCGTTACCTCGACCAGATTGCCCGTGCCAATCCGCATCTATTTATTCATTGGCGTCTTGGAGTCTTTCCTTGTGGCTTGAGTGATAGGAGCCGGATGAGCTGAGAGGTTCACGTCCGGTTCTTGGAGGGGCTGGGGGTGAGACTCCCCCGGCCTACTCAACCATCTTCTTCAACCACAACAAGGAAACTAGTTCGCCACCTCTTCGGTACATTTGCCCCCTTGATCTCTATGATGGACCGGAACTCCCCGCCGATGCTAGCGTGCCCGCTTACGCCGATTCATGCACCAATGCCCTTCAACTAGTGTAGCGATCGGGACCCTCATTTCACTTGCGAAAAGTTTCCCCATTTTTCAAAAAGTTCACCCGTTCCACTTGTTAATCTTCCTAACTCAACCATGTCAATTGGTTAGCAGAATCTCACCTGAATTTTTGGGGAAACTCCTGCAAGTGGCATGTACTAAAAAATCGGGGAAAAAAAGGGAGGAAGGGCAGAGAAATTTAGGCGGACAAGCGGCCCTGAAAATGCATTATGCCGCGCGGGAGCGCAATGTCCGGAGCGACAGCATTTTACAACAGAGCATGAGCTGGCTACAATAACGGTCCGCTGAGATGGAGGCGTAAGCTTCCCCAGAAAAGACCCCATCCAAAAGTAGAATTTTCTGGCCCAAGGACAGAAGATGGGACAGGTTTCGCAGCAGATCGGGGTGACCGAGCAGACCTACTTGGGGTCACCTCACGAAAGAGCCATCAGGATGTCCGCTCGTGGCTAACAACGGCCCTTTCCCCGCGCGCATTATCTTGCTTCTGTCCAGTTGAGGCATGCCTCAACTGGACAGAGGTGACCCCTTCATAGCCAAGGCAGCAGTTGGATTTCTCGCGCTGATGGTGTAGTCCGCGCCCGCTGGCGGATGAATGGTAAAATAGACCCATAGGGAAGAAGATGACAGAAACGACAACGATCCGGGGCGCACTGAAAGAGGCCGGATGCGAGCCCACTTTTCGCAAGACAGCGTCAGGACGAATCTCAGGGAAGTCATCCCCGTCTCAAAGGGTCTCAAAAGGGTATTGATGCCCAGGCCGGGTTACAGTACACTGGCCCCGTGGCATTGGCCCCGTGCTGAAGGGAGTACTCTATGACTGGAACCATCCGTCGCGTCGACTATTTTTATCTGACAGTACCCAACAAATCGGGCGAAGAGGTCCGGATATTAAGCACCCTAAAAGAAGCGGGTATTAACCTGCTGGCATTTTCAGGATTTCCAAGCGGCCGTCGAAGTCAGATTGACTTCGTACCTGAAGACCCCGTTGCGTTTCGAAAAGTAGCCAGAAAATCTGGCTGGAAACTAAGTCCCCGCAAGTCGTGTTTTCTAATTGAAGGAAAAGACCAGGCCGGAGCGTTTTTCGATGTGGTGTCGCGCCTCGCTGACGCGAAGATCAATGTCACAGCGTCGGCCGCCGTTTGCACGGGAGAGGGACACTATGGGGCGCTTCTATGGGTCAAACCCCCGGATGTAGGAAAAGCTGTAAGAAAACTCGGCATCAAGAAGCAGGTTGCGGCTCCTGTGTCCAGTAAATGAATGGGGGCAAGTCGGCCGCCGGGGAATTGTTGGTCGAGTCGACCGGGCTCCGTCTCATGCAGCCACCTCGATCTGTCTCAGCACTGTTACGATCTGCTCTGGCTTGTACCTCCGTATCGGCATCTGTCTTGTCCTCCTCCGTAAGATTCTCTCTCACTTCAGTTGGTACAAATCCCCCAGGCCGGGTCACCATCGAAGACAAGCCCCCCCCGAAGCGATTCATGCAACAAGCCGTCTTGGAACCCCAAAGCATTGTGCCGAAGACGACCCCGAGCAAGATGGGGGGCAGGAAGCTGCCGCCGACAAATGGAAACTAAACGCGGACAACCTGCCGTCGGGTTCCGTTTACCCGAGTTCACAGGCCGCTGGCACCAGCTCGCGGACTACTCCGGACACTGGCTACTGCTGGTGTTTCACCGGCACCTAGCCTGACTGCCGTGCCGGGAACACCTGTCGCAGTTGCGACAGCACAAGAAGGAGTTGAAGAAACTCGATGTCCAGGTCGTCGTCGTCACCTTCCAGAGCGGCCCGGTCGCCGAGGCCTATGTGCGGGACACGCGTCTGGAGTGGCCGATACTGATCGACAGTGCGCTGGAGGTGTATCAGGCCTATGGCATGAACCGGGGGCACTGGTGGAGTATTTTCGGACCGCCGTCTTGGTGGGCCTATATGAAGCTGCTGTTACGGGGGCGGCGTCTCCGGATGCCGAGTGGCGATGTCAGCCAACTGGGAGGCGACGTGCTCGTCGACCCGGAGGGAGTCGTTCGGCTACACCATGTCGGCGACCGGCCAGGGGACCGGCCGGCAATCCAGGTATTGCTCGATACGGCACTGTCAAGTTAACTGATTTTCTGGAGGTTACCCTGATTGACGTACTAGCTAAGTCGTTGATTTTCCATGCTGGCTAGAATTGATTTCGCATCGACGCGTTGTTGCACAATTCCGGTCGGGGTCACGGACCGATCCCAGTCCTGTTTGAATGCTATCGAATTCGCACTGACTCAGGCATGCCCCGGCTTGACATACGATTCAGCACCTCACATTTGATGATGGCCTCGACCCGTTGATTGTCGAATCGTCGGGCCGACAGCTTAGGCCCAAACAACGTCTTGAACCTCGACATCGCATTCTCTGCAAGGCTTTGCCTGGTGCAACCACTGGAGATGCCCATTCATATCGACCGAGTCTCCTTATTTCTCGTAGATGGGCATCCCGCATTGCCCGCCAGGCAGGCGGGTCCACACTTTCACTCAGCCGCGCACTGCGTCGCGGAGGAATGGTGGCGACAGCCTCCCGCTCGAGTATCGATTGATAACAGGCCCTCGTGTCATAGGCCCCGTCGCCCGAGACTTGAACGATGCGACCCGGAATCTGATCCAGCAGGGCCGGCAACAGACGACAGTCGTGGACCCGGCTCGGTGTAACCTCCACCGCCACAATCTCTTTCGTCCTCTCATCGACACCCAGGTGCAGCTTACGCCAGGCTCTGCGCCGGCCATGTCGATGCTTTCGGACGTGCCATTCACCCGAGCCGTACACTCTCAGGCCCGTCGCATCCACAACCACGTGCCGAGGCCGACTGCTTGGGCTAACAGTCAAGAACGTCGCCAAGGAACTCTGTCGTCTACTGAGAGTGCTGTAGTCTGGAACTGGCAGATCGAGTCTGAGCAACTCCAGGAGCGAAGAAACGAAGCCCTGCGTCGACCGAAGGCTAAGATGAAACACCGACTTCAATATCAGCGCACACTGAATGGCCGTGTCGGAGTAAACCTTCGGAGCGCCGGGGCCCTTGGGCGGGTCGGCGTTCCGCCAGGCGGCAACGGCGTCCTCATCGAACCAAAAGGTCAGACGCCCCCTGGCGATCAGCGCCCGATTGTAGTCTGACCAGTTGCGTACTCGGTACCGGAACGTGTATTGATTCGGCGTCATTCCCGTAAGGTCAAAATATTCAGCCGACTCACAAGTCTCTATTGTGCAACAAGTTGTAACCGTCACGGCAAACAGAAGTCAGGCCTTGGTTGAGCCCCAATGTTTTCCCCCTTTGCGTCTGAGCACTTGACGTGAGCATCTAATCAACCATGAACTTCGTGCTCAGGCCCTGGCAGCTGCTGCTCCTGATCTTGGCCGGTTGGATCAACAGAGACCAGCAGGACGCGATCGAGTATCTTTTGACTGAGAATCAGGTACTCAGAGAAAAGCTCGGCAAGGGCCGCATTCTGCTCAACGACGGCCAGCGTCGACGCTTGGCCGTCAAGGGCAAGGTGCTGGGCCGAAAAAGCCTCGGCAAACTGGCCAAGATCGTCAGGCCCGACACGCTTCTGCGCTGGCATCGAGAGCTTATCGCTCGCAAGTGGGATCACTCAGACAAGAGGCAATCCGTTGGCCGGCCACGCATTCGACACAGATTGTGGACTTGGCTCTGCGCATGGCTCAGGAGAATCCTAGCTGGGGCTTATGACCGTATCCAGGGTGCTTTAGCCAACCTGGGCTTCCACATTTCTGACACCACGGTTGGCAACATTCTCAAAGCCCACGGCATCGAGCCAGCTCCAGAGCGCGAGAGCCGCACGGCCTGGCGTACCTTCCTTGCTGCTCACTGGGATTCGATCGCAGCCGCCGACTTTACGACCGTTGAGGTCTGGACTCGGTCAGGACTGGTCACGTTCTACGTCCTTGTGGTGATGCATCTAAAGACGCGGCGCATTGAAATCGCGGGTGCGACGCCTCACTCCAACTCCGAATGGATGCAGCAAGCCGGAAGGAACCTGACCGGCTGTGTCGACGGCTTTTTCCGCAGCTCGGCCCACGTCATCCTTGACCGTGACACGAAGCACTTGCCGTTGCGTCAGATCTTGAAGTCCAGCGACATCGAGGCGGTAGTCTTACCTCCCAAGAGTCCTAATCTCAATGCTCATCTGGAACGCTTCATGCGCTCCCTGAAATCTGAATGTCTCAACCGTATGATCTTCTTTGGTGAAGCGTCATTGCGTCGGGCCTTGAGAGAGTTCGGAGAGCACTTTCACCACGAACGGAATCATCAGGGACTCGCGAACCGAATCATTGATGCGGGAGATGAAGTTGGTCGCAAGGACGGCGAATTAAGTTGCCGTCCCAGGCTCGGTGGCTTGCTTCGATACTACTATCGAGACGCTGCTTGAATTCGGATACACTCCACAAGACTGGGGAGAAGGTCGAGTCAGCACCGCTGTGCCGGAGCGACGACCTCACACCGGGAGCCCGTTTCCAAAAGCTGGTTTCTCAACGGAACTCGCCTGAGATTCCGATGCTCGCACGCCCATGAGCCCTTCTATCCTAAGGATCCGCTGCCCGACCGAATATTTTTACCTTACGGGCTGCATGAGACGGAGCCCGGTCGACTCGACCCATCGTTCTCCGGCCACTTCTTGAAAGTTACAACACATCCCGATGGCCTGCTAGCGTGCCTGCGTCTTTGAATTTGAGGGTGTGTTCGAGGGTGGCGCAACCGGCATACTCCCCGAGCCCGGTCCCATTGGAGGATGACCGCGCTCGATCCGGGTGAATCTCGCGGCTGGCTGAAGTCAGTTAAGACCATCAGTTGGGAATGCGGAGGACCGTGCCCGGGTAGATCCGGTTGCTGGTCAGGCCGTTCGCGGCCACTAGGGCCTCCACCGAGGTGCCAGTCCGGCGGGCGATGCGCACCAGCGCGTCGCCGCGTTGCACCACGTAGCTGCGGCGACGGGACTGCAGCCTTTGGACATACTGCTCATACTGAATGGGAGATACCGCCACGTGATAGTGCGCTGGGCTCCGTTCCCGCGTGGCTTCCAACACGCCGGCGGCCTCCAGGGAGAGCAGCACCCGGTTCAGCCAGTCGCGGCACTGCTGGGTGCGGGGCACCCGCAAATCGACCGCCATGCCCGTGGGGTGCACCGATCGGCCGTGCGCGTTGCCAGGCTGTTCGTCAACGGGCCGCGTCAGGCTGGTCACGGTGAGCGTTTCGCCGCATGTTGAGCGGAACTGCCGCGACAGCCTCTCGATAAACAGCCGGACGGCCGGGCGGGCATAGGGATAGGACACCTCATGCAGGAGGTAATCGCTGTTGCCTTCGAGCGGGACGATGAGATTGGCTGCCACGAAACGTCTGATGCGGGCCGCGCTTTCCATGAACGTGAAGCCGTGGGTCCGCGCCTGCCGGTGCTGGCGGTTCATGGAAGGCGGCGAACCACCCAAGCTCTGAGCGTCAGTTCGAACAGCGACGAGAAGAACGAGGGCCGTCGCCAAGGCCGGCACAAGCTTCATCCAACTCACGGCACTTTTTAGTATACAACATGTGACAAGCGGCTCGTCGATTGACAATCCGACTCCGACTGTCACGCCACACTGTCTAAGGACACCCATGATCCGCAAGAAATGGACCGACGGCGAGCCGGTGCTCTCAGTCGAAACCGAGGATGAATTTCACAAGGCCCTGCCGCTGGGTCTTCCCATCGAAGTAAGCCCCGAGATTGCGGAAGGGATCGGTTTGATGGCTGAGGACGTGGGTACCCTGGAAGAGATTATCGCAGCACGGAACGACTGACCTGCCCCCACGAGTGGTACCACCCACTAAGGTAGACCCGGGACCAACTGAAGTCCACCCCAAGGGATAGAGGCTGGTTGAGTAGGCCGGGGGAGTCTCACCCCCAGCCCCTCCAAGAACCGGACGTGAACCTCTCAGCTCATCCGGCTCCTATCACTCAAGCCACAAGGAAAGACTCCAAGACGCCAATGAATAAATAGATGCGGATTGGCACGGGCAATCTGGTCGAGGTAACGCCTCGCCCGTTGCCGATGCCCAGAAAATCTTTTGAGTTTCCTTCGCACCCACTGCACAAGATACCGGTTGAAGTTCCGCCACAGTTGACGCAGTGCCGACGCGTGGAAGCAACCATAGCAGGCTTGCCAACCACGGAGTTTCGGATTGAACATCTGAGACAGATCCAACAACGTCTTCTCGTTCTTGAGCTGGACATGCCAGCTACGCATGCATCGATTGATCTCCTTCTTCGAGGAGATACTGATCGCAGGAAGAAAGTTCGGGTGAACCTGCCCTTTCTTGTTCACACACCGTCGCGGACGGAAAGTGTAACCAAGGAAATCAAAGCTGATTCGCGAATGCTCTTCCAGGCGATTCACATCCTTGCAATAGACGATCGACGATTTGTCGGGATGGATCTCCAACCCACACTCACGGAAGCGTTCCGAGATAAGGCTCATCACGTATTCCGCCTGAGACTGGCTCTTGCAGTGCAGCAGCCCATCGTCGGCGTATCGACAAAATGGAACCCCCGGCAGTTGGCGTCTCACCCACGCGTCAAACGCGTAGTGCAAGAACAGATTTGCCAGAATAGGGCTCACAACTCCACCTTGCGGTGTGCCTTTGTCGCGCGCTTGTAGACTGCCGCTGGGCTGCTCAAGTGGAGCCTGCAACCAGCGCTCCACGTACAACAACACCCAACGACACTGACAATGGTGGCGTAACGCCTTCATGAGCAGTTCGTGGTCAATGTTGTCGAACAGGGCGCGGATATCGAACTCCACCACCCAGTCGTATCGCCAACACCGTTTCCGGGTGATGGCAATCGCGTCATGGGCAGACTTTCCCGGTCGATAGCCGAAAGAATCCTCATCGAACACCGGTTCCAGTATCGGCTCCAGGGCTTGCTTCACCACTGTCTGTGCGATTCGATCAGAGACCGCAGGCACTCCGAGAACACGCGTGCCCCCCGATTTCTTCGGGATTGGCACGGCTTTCACGGGTGGTGGAAAATAGCTCCCGGAGCACAGCCGGTTCCAGATTCGATAGAGGTTGTTCTTCAAGTTGTGCTCGAAGAGTTCAAGCGACTCGCCATCGACTCCTGCGGCCGTAAGGTCAAAATATTCAGCCGACCCACAAGTCTCTATTGTGCAACAAGTTGTAACCGTCACGGCAAACAGAAGTCAGGCCTTGGTTGAGCCCCAATGTTTTCCCCCTTTGCGTCTGAGCACTTGACGTGAGCATCTAATCAACCATGAACTTCGTGCTCAGGCCCTGGCAGCTGCTGCTCCTGATCTTGGCCGGTTGGATCAACAGAGACCAGCAGGACGCGATCGAGTATCTTTTGACTGAGAATCAGGTACTCAGAGAAAAGCTCGGCAAGGGCCGCATTCTGCTCAACGACGGCCAGCGTCGACGCTTGGCCGTCAAGGGCAAGGTGCTGGGCCGAAAAAGCCTCGGCAAACTGGCCAAGATCGTCAGGCCCGACACGCTTCTGCGCTGGCATCGAGAGCTTATCGCTCGCAAGTGGGATCACTCAGACAAGAGGCAATCCGTTGGCCGGCCACGCATTCGACACAGATTGTGGACTTGGCTCTGCGCATGGCTCAGGAGAATCCTAGCTGGGGCTATGACCGTATCCAGGGTGCTTTAGCCAACCTGGGCTTCCACATTTCTGACACCACGGTTGGCAACATTCTCAAAGCCCACGGCATCGAGCCAGCTCCAGAGCGCGAGAGCCGCACGGCCTGGCGTACCTTCCTTGCTGCTCACTGGGATTCGATCGCAGCCGCCGACTTTACGACCGTTGAGGTCTGGACTCGGTCAGGACTGGTCACGTTCTACGTCCTTGTGGTGATGCATCTAAAGACGCGGCGCATTGAAATCGCGGGTGCGACGCCTCACTCCAACTCCGAATGGATGCAGCAAGCCGGAAGGAACCTGACCGGCTGTGTCGACGGCTTTTTCCGCAGCTCGGCCCACGTCATCCTTGACCGTGACACGAAGCACTTGCCGTTGCGTCAGATCTTGAAGTCCAGCGACATCGAGGCGGTAGTCTTACCTCCCAAGAGTCCTAATCTCAATGCTCATCTGGAACGCTTCATGCGCTCCCTGAAATCTGAATGTCTCAACCGTATGATCTTCTTTGGTGAAGCGTCATTGCGTCGGGCCTTGAGAGAGTTCGGAGAGCACTTTCACCACGAACGGAATCATCAGGGACTCGCGAACCGAATCATTGATGCGGGAGATGAAGTTGGTCGCAAGGACGGCGAATTAAGTTGCCGTCCCAGGCTCGGTGGCTTGCTTCGATACTACTATCGAGACGCTGCTTGAATTCGGATACACTCCATAAGACTGGGGAGAAGGTCGAGTCAGCACCGCTGTGCCGGAGCGACGACCTCACACCGGGAGCCCGTTTCCAAAAGCTGGTTTCTCAACGGAAATCGCCTGAGATTCCGATGCTCGCACGCCCATGAGCCCTTCTATCCTAAGGATCCGCTGCCCGACCGAATATTTTTACCTTACGGGGTCCACACTTTCACTCAGCCGCGCACTGCGTCGCGGAGGGATGGTGGCGACAGCCTCCCGCTCGAGTATCGATTGATAACAGGCCCTCGTGTCATAGGCCCCGTCGCCCGAGACTTGAACGATGCGGCCCGGAATCTGATCCAGCAGGGCCGGCAACAGACGACAGTCGTGGACCCGTCTCGGTGGAACCTCCACCGCCACAATCTCTTTCGTCCTCTCATCGACACCCAGGTGCAGCTTGCGCCAGGCTCTGCGCCGGCCATGTCGATGCTTTCGGACGTGCCCTTCACCCGAGCCGTACACTCTCAGGCCCGTCGCATCCACAACCACGTGCCGAGGCCGACTGCTTGGGCTAACAGTCAAGAACGTCGCCAAGGAACTCTGTCGTCTACTGAGAGTGCTGTAGTCTGGAACTGGCAGATCGAGTCTGAGCAACTCCAGGAGCGAAGAAACGAAGCCCTGCGTCGACCGAAGGCTAAGATGCAACACCGACTTCAATATCAGCGCACACTGAATGGCCGTGTCGGAGTAAACCTTCGGAGCGCCGGGGCCCTTGGGCGGGTCGGCGTTCCGCCAGGCGGCAACGGCGTCCTCATCGAACCAAAAGGTCAGACGCCCCCTGGCGATTAGCGCCCGATTGTAGTCTGACCAGTTGCGTACTCGGTACCGGAACGTGTATTGATTCGGCGTCATTCCTCATGCTGGCACCCTGGCCCATCGGAGACAAGCGGACGCGCCGAAGCGATTTATGCAACAACGCGGCGCCGGAGTCCAACTATGCGTGGTCCACTTGACGGGGAAGCCTTCCGGCCCAGGCCCCTGTGGCAAGCGAAGGGGTGGGAGGTTCGCTACGCTACGCAGTCGTCGGTGGCGGTCGCTCAAGCCGCGCCCCTGTTGTGCGCTGACGTTCGGGCGCGCAGGCCCGAACGATCTACGACGTAGTCTTCGCCGGCGCGTGCTGCGCCATGCGCTCCTGCATCTGTCGGGTGAGATGCGGCACCAGACCGATCATGCGCTGAAGCAGCATGAGTTGACCGCGGTGGTGCATCTCGTGCTCCTTTGGCGACAGGAGCATCTCGAAACGCGTTTTGGTCGCCGGCTCCGCGCCGGGGGGCATCGCGACGGGTTCCGCAAGAAACTCATCCGACAGGCCCTCGAGGAACGAAGCGAAAGCCTCTCCCTGTGATCTTAGGTAGGCGATCGTTTCTGCTTTGGTCCGCGGCTTGGCCTCTTCCGCGCTGAACTTCTGGAACAGCTCCATGAAGTTCACGTCCTTGAGGTCGGTGACCTTGTTGCGCTGGATATAGTCCTGAAACCCGGTGCTCACCGCGATGTGGGCCAGGGTGGCGCCGATGCTGCGCGTGTCGGGACTCGCCTGGAATCCGTACTTATCCCCCGGAATGTCCTCGGCGGTCTGAATGGTGTTGCCGCGAACCTGGCGAAAGCTTCGTGCCAGGTCCTTGCCTCCATAGTGCGTCATTGCGATGTCTCCTCCAGTTTCGATATCAAGATCTACCCAAGCTGGCTCGACAGCAGTCGCTGTCGGATCAGCTTGATGTGCTGCTCCTCGTCGTGGCTGGCGCCCGCCATGCTGGGGCATCAAAAACGGTCGTCGGCCTCAACTTGACAATACCCCGGAACTGTCTATCGGCTCTGGCCGGCGAGCGGCTTGCCACCATTTCGCACTCCATGTATCGGCTGGAGCGAACCGGGCTCGCATGGATTTTGGATGCTCCGGACCCGAGTTCCTCCTTCCCGTCGCTCAAGCAGCACAGGAGTCGACGCTTCCGCCTTCCTGCAGATCGTCACGCTGCTGGCGACTTATGACCGGCGCCAATCGCACGTGCAAGCCCATCCAGAGGACGACAAGGTGCCCGCTGTCTCCTGCAAGCGCCGTGATGTACTGCGCCTACCGCTCGACCGCTATCGGCACTGGGCGGATTTCGCTGAACAAGTTCTGGCCCGAACGGTGCCATTCTTTCACAACCACAGCATTTTCGCTACCGGGATCTCCCTTACGCGACGCAGTTAGTACCGCTGGGAGCGATCTTCGGATGGCTGCAAGACCGGGCGGAATCCTACGGGTCGCAACAGCGACTAGGGCAGTGGTTCTGGTGCGGCGTCCTCGGTGAGATGTACGGTGGGGCAACGGAAACGCGGTTTGCGAACGACCTTGAGGATTGCATCGCGTGGATCGAGGATCGAGCCGCCGGCATTGAAACTGCCTTCGCGCCGGAAAGGATCGCCGTGGCGCACCAGGAACCAGACCTCATCTTCCCTTAGAACGCCAGGACTGCGGGGCTACTCCGGAACCGCTGTGACCCGGATCACAGGAACCGATGAGAGCGATTCTCCCCGCTTCCCAAATCGTATCCCAATCGGAGCGAACAAAGAGCCATCCTCGGATCGCAACAGCAAGATTCCCCGAAAGTCCTGGAGGAACTCCGTATTGATTCCATCCGCATCGAACCACTCTGGGATGGTTCGAGCGACCTGGTTGAAGTTTCCCACTCTTGCAAGCCCCTCCCCCAAAGGGTTGATCCCGTCTTCGCCATAGATTCGGAACTCGATTGTGGAGGACGGGTCCGGTTTGAAAATAGCCAGTCCCGTTCCGATGCCGCTCGATTCCTCAACGAACAGGGCGAAGTGATTTCCCAGCTCGACCGGTTCGACGCTGACCTCTAACCCCGTTTCGGTGTTTCTATAAGTCAACAGTCCACTCACCGATGCCGTATCGGTCCGGACCTCGATCCAACCGCGCCGGACCTCCCCCGCTCCCGCGCTTCTGAAGACTCGAGTGCCCAGGGGCGGAATCTCAAAAGGGTCGTCGAAATCGAAGAACCCCGGGATCGGCTGGCCTCCTTGATCGTAGGCAGTAACGAGAACTGCCGCGTCCTCGTCAGCGGCGGCGATATGGCTGAGCGCCAACTGCACGGACCACTCTCCTCCATCCACGTAGTCGGGGAAGTAGAGCGTGGTCCCCTCCAGCGGCCTCACTGTGGCGATTGCTTCCGGACTGAGACCGTTCCTGTTACTCGCCCTCACCCCGATGAAGACGATATCGATATCGGTTGGCAGGTCCGTCAACGTCCACTCGATCATTACCCCTTCGCCTGACCTCAGCGTCGTCTCCGGACCCTCGATCTCCGCCCAGTCGGTCCAAATTGGGGTCGAATCCAGCAACTCCAGCCGGTACTCGTAACTGACAGTGGGGTCGCCCGGGTCGTCCCAGGTCACCTTCATCCGTCCCGGGCCCACCCAACTCGCGGCCAGGTTCAACACATACACATCGGGTAGATGTTTTAACGGGGTTGGAACCGGTCCCGTCAGCCAGTTGCCCCGGAAGCTGAACTCCCTCAGCTGGGAGAGTTGGGCCAGCTCCACTGGGATCGATCCCGTCAGCTGATTGTGCTGGAGGTGCAACCCCCGTAGCCGGGAGAGTTGGCCCAGTTCCGCCGGAATCTCTCCCGTCAGCTGGTTGTCGGAGAGGGACAATTGAGCCAGCTGGTTCAGTTGGCTCAGCCATACCGGAATCGTTCCCCGTAAGGTAAAAATATTCGGTCGGGCAGCGGATCCTTAGGATAGAAGGGCTCATGGGCGTGCGAGCATCGGAATCTCAGGCGATTTCCGTTGAGAAACCAGCTTTTGGAAACGGGCTCCCGGTGTGAGGTCGTCGCTCCGGCACAGCGGTGCTGACTCGACCTTCTCCCCAGTCTTATGGAGTGTATCCGAATTCAAGCAGCGTCTCGATAGTAGTATCGAAGCAAGCCACCGAGCCTGGGACGGCAACTTAATTCGCCGTCCTTGCGACCAACTTCATCTCCCGCATCAATGATTCGGTTCGCGAGTCCCTGATGATTCCGTTCGTGGTGAAAGTGCTCTCCGGACTCTCTCAAGGCCCGACGCAATGACGCTTCACCAAAGAAGATCATACGGTTGAGACATTCAGATTTCAGGGAGCGCATGAAGCGTTCCAGATGAGCATTGAGATTAGGACTCTTGGGAGGTAAGACTACCGCCTCGATGTCGCTGGACTTCAAGATCTGACGCAACGGCAAGTGCTTCGTGTCACGGTCAAGGATGACGTGGGCCGAGCTGCGGAAAAAGCCGTCGACACAGCCGGTCAGGTTCCTTCCGGCTTGCTGCATCCATTCGGAGTTGGAGTGAGGCGTCGCACCCGCGATTTCAATGCGCCGCGTCTTTAGATGCATCACCACAAGGACGTAGAACGTGACCAGTCCTGACCGAGTCCAGACCTCAACGGTCGTAAAGTCGGCGGCTGCGATCGAATCCCAGTGAGCAGCAAGGAAGGTACGCCAGGCCGTGCGGCTCTCGCGCTCTGGAGCTGGCTCGATGCCGTGGGCTTTGAGAATGTTGCCAACCGTGGTGTCAGAAATGTGGAAGCCCAGGTTGGCTAAAGCACCCTGGATACGGTCATAGCCCCAGCTAGGATTCTCCTGAGCCATGCGCAGAGCCAAGTCCACAATCTGTTGTCGAATGCGTGGCCGGCCAACGGATTGCCTCTTGTCTGAGTGATCCCACTTGCGAGCGATAAGCTCTCGATGCCAGCGCAGAAGCGTGTCGGGCCTGACGATCTTGGCCAGTTTGCCGAGGCTTTTTCGGCCCAGCACCTTGCCCTTGACGGCCAAGCGTCGACGCTGGTCGTCGTTGAGCAGAATGCGGCGCTTGCCGAGCTTTTCTCTGAGTACCTGATTCTCAGTCAAAAGATACTCGATCGCGTCCTGCTGGTCTCTGTTGATCCAACCGGCCAAGATCAGGAGCAGCAGCAGCCAGGGCCTGAGCACGAAGTTCATGGTTGATTAGATGCTCACGTCAAGTGCTCAGACGCAAAGGGGGAAAACATTGGGGCTCAACCAAGGCCTGACTTCTGTTTGCCGTGACGGTTACAACTTGTTGCACAATAGAGACTTGTGGGTCGGCTGAATATTTTGACCTTACGGGATAGTGCAGTGGGACAGGAAATCGAGCGGAGTCGAACAGGCCATTCTCAAAGTGAATCAAGACGTACTGGCTACATATGGTGACGTCAATCGGGCCGCGGAACAGTTGTCTTAATTGGAAAAACTCCCACGCTGCAGGCGCTCAAACGGAGTCTCGATTGGCGGCAATGCGGCCTGGACGCGTGGCGGTCCACAGGGTCCGATGTGAACCTGTAAACGGCGGGGCTACTTAATAAGTTTCAGTCGTCGAAGATCGTCCTCTTCCCATCGGGCTTGGAGCACGATAACGCTCCGCAGGGTTTTCACGGGAAGGGTTGTGGATTTCTTATGGTAGGAAACGGAAGCGCGTCGTCCGTCAGGATGATTAAATCTGTGGTGGCTTCCTCTAGTTCGGACATGGATGAATCCATCGGCTTTGAGCGCGTGGATGAGTTCGCGAGCAGAAACGCCTTTCGGCAGTTTCAAGCGCTTACCAAAACGGCGGAAGATTCGGTGGATGCGATGAGAGCATCCGGCGGGATTTCTTTCCCTTCCTCGGCGAGTTCATCCACGACCATGTGAAGCACCTCGCCGATGTTCTTTACCGCTTCTTCCCGGGTATTACCCCACGTTGCGGCTCCGATGGATTCGAGAGCGGGACAGTACGCCCGGAATACGGGTCGCCCGTCCTCGTGCTTGTCATCCTCGACGACGATTTTGAAAACATAGTTTTTCAAGGAACCCTCCTTGAGTCTAGTGTAGCACCAGTACAACACCCGTCAAATCGGGGGTTCTGGTGCAGATAGGATTGTCGGAGCGATAAGACCAGGAGTGCGCCGCGGCGAAGCGGCCTATGCTGCCATGACGTGATGCCAGATCACCGCGGGATTCGACCGCCATGTGATCGGAATTACGAACTGGCGTTTGTGAATCTTCTGCGCCAGTTCGATGCCGATAATGACGCGTCGCGCATTGTAGAACGTTTTGAATCCCAACATCGGGCGCAATCGCCCCTTCACCCGGCGGTGGTCCTGCTCCACAACGTTGTTCAGGTATTGACAGCAACGAATTCTCACCGGGTTCGGGCCCCGGAAGTTGAACTCCCCGTTCATTCCCATGCGCCGCAGCGCGCTATGGCTCGGCCGGTGGCCATCCAAGGTGATGCTGTGTGGCTCCCGATGATGCTTCAGTGCCTTGCGAAAGAATGCCTCCGCCGCCGCGATGCCGCGTGTTCGACTGAGAAAGAACTCCACGGTGTTGCCCTGTCCGTCCACGGCTCGATACAGGTACATCAACTGGCCCCGAACCTTGATGAACGTTTCATCAACTCGCCAGCTCCCACCCACCTGCCGCTCGAATCGGCTCCAACGCTTTCCGCAGGTTTCGGCATAGCGAATGACCCAACGCAAGATCGTGGTATGCGAAATCGATAAACCCCGCTCACCTAAAATCGCGACCAGGTCTCGGTAACTTAGTTTGAAGCGAAAATACCAGCGAAGGCAGAGGAGAATGATGTCGTCTTCGAACCAACGTCCGGCAAATAGAGGATTCCGTTCAGTTTTGCGATGCGCCATATCCCATTATCGCCAATCCCCTTCGCTGTCTGCACCAGAACCCCGATTTGGTTCTGGTGCAGATAGGATTGTCGGAGCGATAAGATTCAGGAGTGCGCCGCGGCGATGCGGCCTATGCTGCCATGACATGACGCCAGGTCACGGCGGGATTCGACTGCGAGGTGATCGGAATTGCGAACTGGCGTTTGTGAATCTTCTGCGCTAGCTCGATGCCGATAATGACACGTCGCGCATTGTAGAACGTCTTGAATCCCAACATCGGGCGCAATCGCCCCTTCACCCGGCGGTGGTCCTGCTCCACAACGTTGTTCAGGTATTGACAGCAACGAATCTTCACCGGGTTCCGCCCCCGGAAGTTGAACTCACCGTTCATTCCCATGCGCCGCAGGGCGCTATGGCTCGGCTGGTGGCCATCCAAGGTGATGCTGTGTGGCTCCCGATGATGCTTCAGTGCCTTGCGCAAGAATGCCTTCGCCGCCGCAATGCCGCGTGTTCGACTCAGACAGAACTCCACGGTGTTGCCTTGTCCATCCACGGCGCGGTACAGATACATCAACTGGCCCCGAATCTTGATAAACGTTTCATCAACCCGCCAGCTCCCACCCACCGGTCGCTCGAATCGGCGCCAGCGCTTTTCACACGTGTCCGCATAGCGAACGACCCAACGCAAAATCGTGGTGTGCGAAATCGATAAACCCCGCTCACCTAAAATCGCGACCAGATCCCGGTAACTCAGTTTGAAGCGAAAATACCAGCGAAGGCAGAGGAGAATGATGTCGTCTTCGAACCAACGTCCAGCAAATAGAGGATTCCGTTCAGTTTTGCGATGCGCCATATCCCATTATCACCAATCCCCTTCGAGGCTGTCCCAAACTCAGTTGGAAGTAGATGGCGGTTCAAGTTGAGCACGATCTTATGCCACCTTTCCTTTGCGGTCCACTGTGACCTCATCACGAAGCTTTGCCTTGAGCATCCATAGATCCCGATAGCCTTGGATTCGACGGAAGTGCTTCTCGGTCTCGAGGAAGGTAGAGGCCACCCAGCGAAGCACCATTCGTCCATCTCTCCATCGGCTCACGCGTCCGGTCCTCAGACGCACTCCTGAGTGAGGGCTTTCAATGATGTTGGTAGTACCGAGACAAAGACGAAGCGAGGAGGAGAGTTCCAATCGATTAATGGTGAAGGTTTCTTCCAACCCTTCCCGCAGACTGGCGGCGGCATCCTGGTGAATCCCTTCTAACCACTCGGCCTGTTTTCGCAGCCGCGCCATGCCTTCCTGCCAGGGCAGTCGGTAAGCGGCCTTCATCACCGAACGGACTTGATCCGCCAGACCCTCCGGCAGCTTCTGGCACACATTGCGAACCTTGTGACGACGGCACCTCTGAATCGGACTGCTGGAGCCAAAGACTTTACCGATGGCACTGCGCAGGGCCTTGGAGCCATCAATAACAAATAGGTATCGCTGCTCAGGATCCACCCCACGCCCCACCAGGTCTTCCAATAAAGAGGTGGCCGTAGCGGCGTTCTCACTGGCTCCTTCCTGGATCCCCAGAACGTGTTTCCTACCCTCTGTATCCACTCCCACGGCGCAGATCACGTGATGCTCGCCGAAAACCAGACCGTCGATATAGAGGATCAACAATTCGATGCCCTCAAAGCGTCGCTCGGCCAGACGCTCCAGCTCCTGGCCACTCTCTTCGATAAACTGGCGACTGACGGACGATTTGCTCACCCCCACGCTATCCACCATCTCCGGGATCACCTTTTGGTAATTGCGAGTCGAAACATTGCACATCAGGATCTCCAAAAGACGACTTCCCACTCTTCCATTTTGGTTGATCGCCTCATAGGCCGGAATGTCTACCTCGCCGCCCCGACCCTGGCCTTTCTTGCGCAAGCGAGGCTTTCGAACCCGAACCTTGCGATCCGAGAGGCGGATGCTGCCGCGCTGACTGCCATGCCAGCCGATCTCCTCCTTCTTGCGCCCCTGTTGCTTCTCGCCAGCCACGCTTTGAGCTGAAAGTTGCAAGACAGCCTCAATGCTGGCACGTCCCAACACCTCGATCAGCTCATCAATGGCCATTCGAGAGGCTTCGATGAGCTCCACCATGGGCAACAGAAATTGCCCGTTGCCGGTCAGATACTCGGCCAGACCCTGGCTGTCGTTGTGGGTGACTATGCGGTATGATTTCTTCATGGCGGTTCCTCCTTAAAAAGTTGTTTGACCAACCCGATTCTAGCGAGTCGGTCGGACAAACCGCCTCTTACTTCCAACTAAAGACGGGACACTCTCATCCCCTTCGCTGTCTGCACCAGAACCCCACCAGGACAGTGTTGCAGAAAGGAGCGGTTTTGCAACCCTTTGGCCACGCATGTGTTTTCAAGAGGTTAGGCGTTGCGAAATAATATTGCAGGAAAGATTTGATTGGCGATAGGTTTTCGCGGCGCGGATCGAGCGGAGAATCCCCCGCGCACCTGCTGTTCTTCCGGCGCGCCCATGACGGGATTGGGATCCCCCCGCTCTATTCCTGGGACATCCTCTCTAGAACCGGCACCACCGGGAGCGTGGTAAAGATCCGGTTGCCGGCATCGAGCTCCACGGCCACTCCGGTGAACATCGCCTCCCCGGGCGGTGCCGTACAACGCACCAGCCCCACGAAGTCGGGCTTTTTTGGCATTTCGCGGTCGATGCCGCGTTCAAGGCGATCGGCGAGATCCTTGCAAACGATCCGCCGTTCTCGGGAGGGCCGGCGAGGCTTCGGCCTCGAACTGGACCCGAAGTATATCGACGCCGCGCTCAAGCGCTTCCGCGACTTCACCGGCGAGGAGCCGGTGCAGGCCGAAACCGGACGGATGTTGGCCGAGCTGGAATAGGCGAATCGCCATGATGGAAGACTACGAGGTCGGCTACGGCAAACCGCCGAAGGCAACGCGGTTCAAGCCCGAACGCTCGGGCACCCCGAAGGGCCGGCCCAGGGGCCGCAGGAACCAGCGCTCGGTCATCCGAGAAGTGATCGACCGCAAGGTGACTCTCCGCGAGAACGGCCGGACGCGGCGAGTGAGCGTGTTCGAGGCGCTGGTGGAAAGCCTGGTCGCCAAAGCGCTCAAAGGCTCGATCAACGATCAGATCAAGCTGATCCAGCTCATCGAGAAACACGCGCCCGAGAAGCTGGAAAAACACGTGCTTGAGGAGACCCGGCCCGACCTGTCCGCGCTGACCGACGAGGACCTGCGCGGCCTGCGGGCGTTGATCCGCGGGAGGGGAGACAGCATGATGGACATGGAACACCGCCCGCCGAGCTGGTGACGAAGCCGGATGTCCTGCGGGTGCTGGGTCTCGGTGCCGCCCGATGTGCGGCGACTGGACGCAGGCGGACTTCGAGCGGGGTTGGGTGGGGGCCTCGCCGCCGGTTTCTGGGGTGGCAGCCACCGCAACGGCCGCAGCGGTGAGGTGGCCGCGGCAAGGTACCTGAAACGCGTATCGTGCGCACTTAGCCCCCGTTCGAGGTCCGAGATGCCAGACGAACATGCCTTCGAGGCCGTTCCACGCAGTTTCTGCGCTGGCAGTGGGACCGGCAACGCAGGCGCCGACGGATCTCCACCGTGACTCCCATACTGGTCACCCCGAAGATGACGCTAACATATGCGGCTCCCTGTTTCAGTCGCGATGACTGCATTGAGGGGGCCAACAGTAACCACCGCGAGATTCATCGACGGGATCGTTCGTAAAAGCTTACAGCCTGCGAACGGACAACATTGGACGCTCATGAGCCGCTTCACCACACAGAGACGCCCTCCCTTTTTGCACGAGCCTGATAAATTCGCTTTTGGAATGGACTTCAGCGGGCAACAGAGCGTCAATGGGTGTGCGTGCACGGTCCGAAACCACGTCGACGAGGGTTTGTAACATGACCGAGGTTGGAATCGAGATCGCCGAGATTCGGGCGATGGATTTGCCATCGCTGCGCGATGAATGGCGCCGCCATCACCGGGCGCGGCCTCATTGAAGCCAGGGCGATTTCTTCCGCCTCATCCAATGGCATCATTTCCGCAGTTGATAGACTGCGGCCTCATTGAAGCAGGTCGGGACGGACACCTTCAACTTGACCGAGCACGGCATTTCCGCAGTTGATAGACTGCGGCCTCATTGAAGCTACTGGTATCAAAAAAGAGATTCAGGGGCTTAAGGCAATTTCCGCAGTTGATAGACTGCGGCCTCATTGAAGCGTCCCACCATATCTTGGTTGGACCTCCAGCGGATCGGAGATTTCCGCAGTTGATAGACTGCGGCCTCATTGAAGCAGCATGGACAAAAGCAGGGGATCTGCTTTGGTCCGGTATTTCCGCAGTTGATAGACTGCGGCCTCATTGAAGCACGAACTCCCCGGCCCAGGCGTACAGACCACTTGCAAATTTCCGCAGTTGATAGACTGCGGCCTCATTGAAGCGACCAGCACACGATTGTCGCGCTCGCGCACGTGGAACAATTTCCGCAGTTGATTCCCCCCATCGCGATTGAGAGTTCAGCCTGTCTGGTTCTTGACGAGGCCCCGCCGCCGTGCGAAGTTCCTGCTCGTGCGGTCAATTTGCTTCATCCAAAGCTGCTGCAGGCAAGGTCACCAGGTTGCCGTTGATCAACTCCAACGCCAGCACGGCAATCTGGCCGCCGGGTGGGTCCGTCTGTACCACTAAAGTGTCGATGGCTCCGCTTAGGCCGGGAAAGAACTCCTCGACAAACCTCGCGATTTTCCCTCTCGCCGGAATCATCTTATAAAGTGCTCTTTCTCCCATCCTCAGCACTACCGTCAGGTCTTTATCGTCGGCATTGTAGACGGCCAATCCGGTCCGATCGGCCTGACTGCTCACAGGGATCATGAAACTGCCAGCCACTGGGGATGCCCCGACGGAAGTGGCCGCTCCATCCTGGTGCCGAAAGCGCAGAAATCCCGACAACTTTTCTGGAGACGAAACCACTACGCCACCCGTCTCTACTTCTTCTTCTCCTGCGGGTAGTTCCCACTCCACCACGCTCAATCTCTGCAGGCTGCGTTGTTCTCCGGTTATCCGTGGCACCCCATTCGAGTCAAATCCATCCACCGAGGCCTCCACCGTCTTGTCCCGGTGCGCATTGAGTAGCAACAGGTCCGTCCTCCATCCGCCCCCGGTGGCGGAACGGGCAAAGTGCAGTTGGTAGGTGGGGGATATCCAGTCTAGAAAGTAGGACGTACGAGTCCATTGCCCCATGTAGACGACTGTTTGCGGTGACGGATCGCGTGTAGCCTGCGAGAGTACCCCCACCTGCGCCCATCCAGTTGGCGTCTGGACCAACAGGGGCCCGCCGCTGTCTCCCTTTCCCGTGGCCCGGTTTTCCTCTCCCGCGCACAATACCTTTTCATGGATAGCGGGTGCTTGCGGCTGCTTCCCTTGGCTCTGTAGGTCAGCCGAGATCCGCCTGCAGTCTTCATGTGTATAAATCGGTATGTCTGTTATCTTTTGTAGCTCTCTTGGTAACTCGCCGCCGCCGCCTGACCTATCGGTGCTTCCCCAACCAACGGCGGCGCCCGAGGTCGTACCGCTTGGGGCGTATCGGAGTTCTTCTTCCAGGTTCAGAAAACGAACAGGCTGGATGGAGACGGCAGATTCCAGTTGGAGAATGGCAATGTCGTTCTCTTGGCTGGAGTATTCTGGGTGCAATATCCTGCGGGCGACTGGGTAGCGCGACTCCAAAGTGCGAGTGTCGCCAAACCCTACGGACAGCCTTGTCACCTTATAGCGGGCTACGCAGTGTCCTGCCGTCAACACTCGGTCAGGGGCGATCAGAGAACCCGTACAGCCCACCTGAGAACCGCGGTAGATGATCTTCGCCACAAACGGGAACTCGTTGGTGCTAACGGGCCCGCCACCGACGATGTACTTGGGAGAAGCTTGGCCAACTTGGCCCTGCCCCGAAGCGACGCCGATGGAAAGCAGGGCGCACAGCACGGCATATCTCATGGATCGTTCCCATGGATATGCTCTTTTCCGGTTGCCGGGGTTGCGGAGACACCGTCGAACGCAAGCAGTATGTTGATCATCGCCGCTCATGCTTTCCTCCAATCAGTCCTGCCTTGGCATAGCTTTGGCCAACCGCTTTCCGAGAGCCACGGCTTCGGCCACGGTGAAGATACGGACGAAGGGGTTGCCGACCCGATCCCGTTTCTTGATCCCGAGCGAGGCACCTAGAACCGGCAGTAAAACCACGGTGTGGCTTTTGCGGCAGAACGCTGAGGCGACAATACCTTTAGGGATGGCCGGGTGCCTCAAAGTAACCCGCACCGTGGCCCGAGTGATCTCGCCGCCTTCGGGTAACTGTTTGCTGATGATATCGATGGTATTTTGAGCCCGTTCAAGAAACGTGCTTCCCGGGATGCGATTAAGCCAACTCCACATCGTTTCTTCTTTCGTAAGCAGTTAAATGCAGGGCTACTGGCATTGGTCTGGACCTACCCCACTTTCGTGGACAGTTTTTAGCTTGCGATTTTTTCCCGACGGTTGTTCCTTTCAAAGTGAATGGGTGAGTGATAGCCGAGAGCCGAGTGCAGGCGATGCGGATTGTACCAGCCCTCGATGAACTCGAAGACGGCCCTGCGGGCTTCACCTAGCGTCGCAAAGTTGTTTCGGTCGATCAGTTCGCACTCGAGCGTGGCAAAGAAACTCTCACACAGAGCGTTATCGTAACAGTCCCCTACGGATCCCATCGAGGGCCTCACGCCGGCGATCAGGCATCCGCTGGAGGGTCTGACTCGTGGAACGACGACCAACTTGGGCCAAGAACTTTCGGCGATTCGGATTCAAATCGCTGAGGTCCCACTCATGGGCTCCCAGCTGGCGGAGAAACGCCAGTTTGGCCACCTCGCTCTTGATGGAGCCCGGGCTCTCGCCAGAAGCACCCTGCCCGAGCCACTTGAGGGTCGACCAGGGTGTACGTTCTCTCCTGTGCGCGACCGCGCGCCGAACTGACAAGTCGTACGATTCGGTCGGGTGCTGGAAAGACGAGCCTCTCGGTGCGCAACCGCTCACGAGCGAGGCGAAAGAGAACCTTCGGAGCATCGTGCTCAAGGGCCTGTTCGAGCCTGCCAAGCTTCGAGTTCTTCCAAGTCCCGTGACCGGAGCATCGAGAAGCCGAGGTGTTCCCGAACCTCGGTGAAGTACTGTCGGCGCGTCTGCTCGCGTCGAGCGTAGGATTGAATCTCGTCCGGGCTGACCTCGAGCTGGTCCGCGACAAAGCAGGCGGCCGATCGCGGAGCTGCGCTCAAATGGCGCGGAACGCAGCCGAGGTAGCGAAGTGCACAAAGCTGAAGCGCGAGCCCCAAGCGGTTTGCTGCCCCCCGCCGGATGGCGACGAGGTCCCGGTCGGCACCCGTCAGCGGGAATGCTCTGATCAGGTCATCGCCCGGGATTTCCTCGGGAAAGCTGGCCAACCTAGCCAACTCAGTCTGTGAGAAAATAGATGCCGGCACTGATGTCTCTTCCGATTGGAGCCGAGGGTTTCCGAGTCTTAGTTTAAGATACCGATTGTGAGACCGCCTAAGGCACGGATTTCGCTCCGTTCTCAGGTGTCACAGAAACGTCGTTTTGGAGACGCCAGTGCTGATCGGCTACGCGCGGATATCGAAGGCGGACGGTTCCCAGAGCCTCGACCTGCAGAGGGATGCTCTGCGCGAGGCCGGCGTCAGCGACGACGCGATCTACGAGGACCAAGCGTCCGGACAGCGTGAGGACCGCCCGGGGCTCGCCGCCTTCCTCAAGGCGGCGCGGCAGGGAGACGTGATCGTCGTCTGGAGGCTCGATCGCCTCGGTCGCAATCTCCGCCATCTCGTCAACCTGGTGCAAGACCTCAACGACAGGGACATCGGGATCCGGGTGCTCGCCGGCCAAGGGGCCAGCCTCGACACGACGACGGCCAGCGGAAAGTTGGTCTTCGCGCTCTTCGCGGCTTTGGCGGAATTCGAACGAGAGCTGATCCGGGAACGGCCCCTCGCTGGATTGGCCTCTGCACGAGCCAGGGGCAGGAAGGGAGGGCGCCCTCACGCGCTGAGCAAAGCGCAGGTGCGGCTAGCTCAGGCAGCGATGGCGCAGCGCGACACGAAGGTCAGCGAGCTATGCCTACAACTAGGCGTAACCAAGGCGACGATCTACCGCTACGTAGCGCCAGATGGTTCCTTGAGAAACCGAGGGCGACAGGTCCTGGCTCGCTAGGCGGTCCCAAGAGCGGCCCTTAACGTGCGATTTTGCTCCGTTACTGTCGGAACCCCAAATTCGCACGATTCTGGGCGCTACCCTAGGTGATTGGAATTGTGCAACAACGCGCGGTCTCTTAACCTCGGGTTTGCTGTCGATCAGATGGTCACCGCGTTTGCGGTGGAGGATAAAGCCTTCACTCTCTTGGGAACAAGGACTCCGGGAGCCCGGAGATGTGTCGCTGATGGTGGTCGATGAAGCGTGGGATCATCCGACTGTAATGTTCGGCCGCACGAGCCCCACCAAGAAGCACACAAGAAGGAAGCCGTGTGCCGGTTAGAGGGTCTTCTTAGTTGACAATACCTTCGGAACTGAGGCTGGCGTTGACACCCCGCGGACGGCTCCGTCTCATCGAGTTGGAGCGTTCTTCGGAAAGCGGTCCGGATCGACCGGCCTTCAAGCGTATCCGCGATGCGTTCGCCAGAGGCGACGGCCCGGGTTTATTCCACTTGGGCGCGGTGGAAGCCACCAGCGTACTGCCGCCGGTGCCGGCCTACTGGCGCGACTTCGCCCGTCTCTTCATGACCGCGTTGTGCGCGGTTCCGGATCTTGAAGAACGCCGCAGCAAGTTGCAAATCCCGATCCCGACCGATGCACTTACCAGATTGACCGAGGCCGTGCCTCCGATGTCCGGTGGCGAATATCTGTCTGTCGATACGCTACGCTCTCTCTGGTCGGAGATGGAGTCCGCCTGCGGCGTGGAGATGGACGCGTTTACCGGAACGGTCAGGGAATTCCTGCAGCGGAAGAATCCGGTGTGGCACTCGGTCGGCCGCGTCCACTTTTATCTGGCCGAGCAGAAATCGAACGACGCGGCGCCATTCGCGTTTCTGGCCACCTACACGGCCCGTCTCGGGCAACACAACAAGGCACAACACTATCCGCTCGGGAGGGCCCTTCAACAGTACGCCGGCACACGGAACAAGCAGGCCCTGCTTGCACTTCTCAAGCCCGTTCATGAAGCCGCGGACCGCAGCCTCTTTCTGCGGGAGCTTGTCGATTCGGGCCGTGTGTTCCATCCCTTGGGCTGGACCGCGGCCGAGGCGTATCGGTTCCTAAAGGATATTCCTGCTTTCGAGGCGAGCGGCATCCTGGTGCGCGTCCCCGACTGGTGGAAGGCGGGGCGCGGCCCAAGACCGCGCGTGCAGGTTCAGATCGGCGGCCGCCCACCCGCCGGACTCGGCCTGGACGCCTTGTTGGACTTTTCAGTCGATGTCGTGCTTGGGGGAGAAGCGTTGAACCCGAAGGAGCTGCGGGAAATACTGGAATCGACAGGAGGTCTCGCATTGATCCGCGGCCGGTGGGTCGAGATCGACAGGGGAAAACTGGACCAGGTGCTGGCCCATTGGAAAACCGTCGAGGGCGCGGCGGACGAGGGCCTGTCCTTTAGGGATGCGATGCGTCTGCTCTCGGGCGCTGGCGGTGCCGAGGATACAGTGCCCGGCGAGGTGGTCGAGGAGTGGTCGAATCGCGTGTCCGGAGAGTGGCTGTCTAAGGCGCTCAAGGACCTCGCCGAGCCTGTGTTCGATGAAACGGAGCTCGAAGACGAGCTGCAGGCCACGCTGAGGCCGTATCAGAAGGCCGGCGTGGGCTGGCTCCGGCGGTTGTGCGAAATGGGGCTGGGAGCTTGCCTGGCCGACGACATGGGATTGGGCAAGACCATACAGGTGCTCGCATTACTTCTTTTCCGAAAGAAACGGGGAGTTGGCGGGCCGAGCCTGTTGGTTGTTCCAGCTTCGTTGATCGGTAACTGGTGCGCCGAAATCGACCGGTTCGCACCGGGTCTGCGCGCGCTGGCAGCCCACCCATCGGCCATGCCACAGAAAGAGCTCCGCGATCTGACTGCCCGGACAATCGCAATGCACGATCTGGTCGTCACCAGCTACGGGTTCCTGTCCCGGTTACCGTCGGTACAGTCGTTCCAGTGGGATCTGCTCGTTCTGGACGAAGCGCAGGCGATCAAGAACCCATCGGCGAAGCAGACACGTTCGGTCAAGCAGTTGCGGAGTCGGAATCGTATTGTCCTGACCGGTACCCCGGTGGAAAACCGGCTATCGGATCTGTGGTCGATCTTCGACTTCGTCAACCCCGGTCTGCTGGGGTCCGCCAGGACGTTCAAGACCTTTTCGAAACGGCTCGACCAGAGGGAGAAGTCGCGGTACGCGCCGCTACGCAAACTGATTCGCCCCTACATCCTGCGTCGGCTCAAGACCGATCGCAACGTCATTGCGGATCTGCCTGAGAAGACCGAAGTGGTCGCCTACTGCACATTGACCAAGATACAGGCGGCCCTCTATGAGGAATCGGTGAATCTGCTCTCCGAGCAACTTACTCGCCTGGACGGCATCGAACGCCGTGGCGTGGTGCTGGCGTTTCTGACCCGCTTCAAGCAGATCTGCAACCATCCGTCGCAATGGCTTGGCGATAACGGATACCGGCCCGGGGACAGCGGCAAGTTCCACAGGATTGGCGAACTGTGCGAGACCATGGCCGCGCGGCAGGAAAAGGTCCTGGTATTCACGCAGTATCGCGAGATGACCGGACCGCTGGCGCGCTTCCTAGCCGGAGTGTTCGGTCGTCCAGGCGTGACCCTTGACGGACAGACGCCGGTAAGGAAACGTGCCGCGTTGGTGCGGCGCTTCCAGGAAGACGACGACGTGGGGTTCTTTGTTCTCTCGCTCAGGGCCGCGGGCACCGGACTCAATCTGACCGCCGCTTCGCATGTCATTCACTTCGATCGCTGGTGGAACCCGGCAGTCGAGAACCAGGCCACGGACCGGGCATTTCGAATCGGCCAGACAAAGAATGTGATGGTGCATCCTTTCGTATGCCGCGGGACCGTGGAAGAAAAGATAGAATTGCTGATAGCGGGCAAGAAACAAATGTCCACCGAACTGCTGGAAGGCAGCGCCGACAAACTGTTGACCGAACTGGACGACAAGCAACTTCTCGACCTGGTTTCCCTGGACATCCACACCACGCTCGAAGAAATGTAACGCTTCGGGAAAGGAAACATGGGCTACGACGACCACGGTGGATGGCGTCCCTACATCACTGTTGCCCAGCGCCGACGGCAGGCGGCTCGCGAGGTCGCCGCGCTCCGGAAGAAGGGCCGATCGGTCGATCCGGTGAACATCGGCGGACAAAAGATCGCACGGACGTTCTGGGGTCAGGCATGGTGTGGAAACCTTGAGTCCTATAGTGACTATGCCAACCGCTTGCCGCGCGGCCGCACCTATGTCCGAAACGGTTCGGTCATCGACTTGAGAATCGACAAGGGACAGGTTGCGGCGCTCGTCAGCGGGTCGTCCGTTTATGCAGTCGACATCTCGATCCGACCGGCCAAGAAAGCCCGCTGGAAAGATCTGATAGGCCAGTGCGCGGGCAAGATCGACTCGGTGGTGGAGCTGTTACAGGGGAGGTTCTCGAAGGGGGTGATGAAAATTTTGGCGCGGCGCGATACGGGCCTGTTCCCGTCACCCCGCGAAATCGAGCTGACCTGTTCGTGTCCGGACTGGGCGGCAATGTGCAAGCACGTGGCGGCTGTGTTGTACGGAATCGGAGCCCGTCTCGATCATGCGCCGGAGATGTTATTCGTGTTGCGTGGTGTGGATCCGATGGACCTGGTGGCCCAAGCTGGCCGCGGCGGGGCATTGAGTGAACTCACCGAAGGTTTGAAGGCACAGATCTTGGATGCCGGCTCTCTGTCCAGTATTTTCGGGATCGACATTGCCGATTCCGACGACGAGGGGATCCGTGAGATGCTACGTTCCGGCCCGAAGGCCGGCGGCTCTTCCTCCCGGCCGGATAAGGACTCGAAAAAAGCGGGCAGACCGGCGAAGCGTTCCGTGGCCGGGAGTCGCCGGCAAACAAAGAGTGGTCTGAAGACTGCAATGACGCGGCAAGCGAAATCGCCGCCGCGGAAACTGAAACGACGGCCCCGCCGGATCACCGCCCGGGAGCTCATCGAGCACGGCATACCGCGATCCACGTTCCAAAATTGGATCGCTTCGGGAGTGTTGAAACGGACCCCGGAGCGAGGCGCTTACCGGACCACTCCCACGGCGGAAGAACGGATTCAGGCTAAAAGGGCCAAGTAGAGTATACCCTACTTGGCAGCATGGAACGGAAACCTCGACCCATTGGAACCTAGGCTATGACGGATTTGGTGCCTAAGAAGGGTCTTGAGCCCGCTATTCCCAGGCGACCCTTCGGACGAGGAGTTGGCGCGAGACTCTCGAGAGATGTTGGCGCGGGTCTCGCCGCTCGTCCATCGCCACATCATCCCGAGCGGAACTTACCGATTTCGGGACCAGCGGGCTCGCTTAGAGTAATTTTTCACACCGTTGCCGCTCAAGCCCCTAATAGGCACCAATGCCCCTCCCGACCGTTGGGCGATCGTACAGATCGGCGAAGGGTTCGGCATTGGTATTTACAATGGCGGCGCGTAGCGGCCCGGAGGGTTGATTTTTTATTTTGCATTGATGAATCAATCATTATAAGGATCTCTATTCGCCTCACGCTCCGCATCTCGTTCATAGCCATGGGCAAATTCACGCATTGCTGTTGCGAATCGAGAAAAGCCTTTCGCTTCCAGGTCGGCGGCCTTGTCTCGGTTCTTTTGTGCAAGTTCCAGTTCTTCCTTTCCAGCAGTAAAACCGTGAACTTCTCTTTGATTAAACAGCTCTGTGGTGAATCCGGAACGCATTGTTCCCGTATCCTTCCCGTCCAATGCTTCGGCGACCGCTTCATGGATCCAAAGTCCGTTTGGGTCAGGAGGGGCGTGGGTCAAGACACAACCGATCTGGATTTGGGCCACTTCACCGTGTCCCGTCGCTTCGGTGATTTGTCTTGCCTCACCTAACCATGCCGTGAAGGCATCAACATTAAAGGAGCTATCGGCGAGAATGCCGGGGCACCTTCGCCATTCGCTCAATAGACGATACGCGTTCCGGGCGAGGTTATTCCTTTGTTCGTCCGGTTTAGCGTCGTCTTGGTTGTCCTTTTCCGAACGAAAAACGAGCCGTACGACCTCGGCGAAGAATGCGGGATCCGAAGCCAGGCGCTTCTCAAGTGTGATGGGTGACCCGGGAGAAAATTGGTCAAGCCAGAAAAGGAAGTTCCATTCAATCTTGAATAGGGCATCCTGATCGGCAGTTGGGGATTCCTGAAGACGCTTGATCACCTCGACTGTCCCATCCCGGTCCAAATGCTTAATGTCTGACGGCTTTTCGAGTACCGCCAGCAGTGAACGAGTAGCTAGACTCTCATCGAATAGGCCGCCACTCCCTACCGTTCGATCAACACACAAAACTGCCGCGCCCGTACGTTGGTATTTGAGCAACTTTTCAATTGCTATCGTTAGATCAGCACCAACGCCATACCGAGCTACTTTAACATTCCGCCAATAATGCCCCTCGTCTTTTTCGCCTAGTTGGTTCGCCACACGGCGCCAAACTTCCTCTTCAAAAGGCAGCAGTACCAAGAATTTGGCCTTCTGCGCTTTGCTCCAATCTCTTTCAAGTACGCTGTCGACCCAAGCCCACTTAAATATCCACTGTCGCACCCCGACAAACCCTTCCACAACCTGCTTTTCCGTTTCCTCTGTCGCGTCCAGTAGCGCGGGAAGAATATCTGTCTCCAGTTTTTCATACTCGATGCCGCCTAAGACTCGTCCAATTTCATAAGGTGAAGCGACACTGCGAGCGAATGTCAATACGGCCTGGAGTCCACCACTTTTAAGCATCGTCTGAATAGCCGCCTGCCGATCCTCGTCAAGTTTCTTCCGCTGCTCATCGTAGTTTCCTTCCTCCTCGAAAAGAGCATAATCTCGATTGCCGAACAGGCGCTGATACAGTAACTTGGGGGCTTCTGGAGCAAGGGTTTTTACAGCCTTCTCGATCTTCAATAGCGCTTCCTCGGAGAGTGCCCATTCTGTGTCTGCAAATCTTCGGTGCTTTCGCGCAAGGCTGTCTAGGTTGTCCCACAACGAAAGACGTTCGCTCTCAGGCAGATCAACAATACTGCTCGACGCGAGATGATTGAGAAGGTTCTCGCGGGCAGGTTTGGGCAAATCGGGCAAATGTTCAATCAGCGCACCTGCCTTCTCAACGCTTTCTTTTGCGATTTCCACCATAAGCTCCGCATAAGCGGTGACCTGATCCCAATACTCAGCCCGTGATACACCGTCTTTCCAGTCTCTTGGAATGTAGTCGCGCCAAGTTGGTTGACGGCATCCAATAGTGACACTGTAATTGTGCGGCAACAGGAGAAGGAGTAGCTTCCAACCCACATCAGGCTGTTCCCTAAGCACCGCCTCTATGGCCACCTTCCGCTTCTCAAAGGGTGCAGTTGTCTGGACATGCCACGGAAGAAAGATATCAGCCAACGAATTCGATGGACGATTTGCCCAATTACCTCCGGGGTCAATAGACGCAATATCGGCGAGAATAACCGCGACCTGCGAAAGGTAATCGGGATTCCACGCAAGCGTCTCCAGAGCCCACAAAAGACCGGTCATGTAGTTCCAACCTCCGAGTACACCGCCTCCTTCTTGGGAAAAAATTTCATGGAACGGAGTTCGATCTAAATCGACCAGCACAGACTCGACAGCAGCAAGAAACTCGCCAGGGGCGGCTTCCGCAAGTAACGGCAAGTGTGCATCCAAACTTGCCCAGCGATCCCAGCTTGCTTCGCTTAATAGCCGTCGCACAGCGAGAATAGCAGTGGTTTTCGCCTTATCTTGTGAGCAAGAGGAGAGCGCTTCGGATTTACTTCCAACTAATGCCAGCGTTTCAGCAAGCCCCTCTCTAAGCAGCGCCGAGTGTTTCAGTTGGTTCCCATAGATACTGGCTGCGAACCTCTGTTCCTTCGGTAGATCAAATTCCGGATTTCGTTCTCCTAGAACTTCGACCGCCATCTCTTGAAGCCGATCAAGATCCCCATCCGTGATTCGGTTGCCCAACGCGCTCCAGGCTTCCCCTCGTACAACTAACCGCCACTTCTCATCACGTTGAATTAGGGGAGCGTCCGAGCGCAACACATCAGCCCTCAGTGTCTCGATCCACTCCCCGTAGTCTTTTCCCAGGAGATTTCCTATAGCTGCTTTATCCGCCTTATTCGTGCCATCCCATTTGCCAAACAATCCGGCTTGCGCAAGTTGTCGAGCGCTGTCCCACGTGGCATAGGGAGGAAGAGTCCCGAATCCCAACAGGTGTCTACAAATAGCCGAGATTCGATCACCTCCAATTCCGGCTAACTCGCGAGCTCGAACATCCGAGTAATTTGCCTCCTTAAGGATAGTTTCAATCTGTTCTCGGGATGGACTTCGTAGTTTGATGATCTCCGGGCTTTCTCCCGGCCATGTCCCACAAAGTGGAATTATGACTGCATGGCCCTTTGTTGTGGCGACTGTCTGAAGATCCATATTCTCGGAATCAAGCATCAGCCGAGGGCTTGCGACAAAGACGTGCTGGCGGCGTCCTTCAGCAACAGAACGCCATGCATCTTCGTCACCGATAAAGAGGCATCGATTGGCGTATGTGCTCCCCTTTTCACCAAGTGAGGCAAGGTAAGCGGCGATAAAATCCTCCACATCATGCTCACTTTCCGCGAACAGCGACAATCTCTGGGTGTTGCCTTTGAACACGTCTTCCAAAGCATCGCACGCGCCTGAACGTGCCGCCATAAATAACACGGGTGGCAAAGGAGGGTCGTCGGTGTTACCTCGGTCAACAACCAAATCCCAGCGCTCACGCGGTGTGGAAATACCGCCCAAGTGCGGTGTGATTCCGATCTCCTTTGCCATCCACTTGCCGATGGCTGGAAATTCCCGCAACCAATCGGCGAGCCTGTCACCGTCGATGATCTGAATCAGTTTCCAGCCGCTGTCTTTTATGTGTTCTAGCCACTCTGTCTGTTTTGGCTCGTTCCAGCCTCCTGAACCGGAGGATCGGGGCGTCACGAAAACAAAAGACGCCTTAGCTCGATCAGATTCAGAGACAGTGTGCTTCCTCTGCTCAAAAACCTCAGTTGCCTTATACTGCGGGCCCTTTTCAGCACTGATCTCCCAATAGGAATTACCTTTGGGAACGAATCCAAGAAACCCCTTTTCCGTTCGGACGCGACCATCCCAACCCGGTTGATTCACGGAGTCGCCATAAGGAATCCGGCACCAAGAAGGGTTGGATTGACTTACAAGCAAATAGATCAATTCCGGGATTACCGCCTGACTGTTTCGGGTGTCCGCGTAGCGCTTAAGGTCGGAGGCGCGAATGATGTGGGTGTGTTTCATATTATAGTTATACCGTGCAGGTTCTGTTTCCTAGGATTTCCTCGTTTCGTGGAAGATTCAGCTCTCCCCCGGCGAGCATCAGTGGCCGGGGCTGCAAAAAGGATGGCTAGGGCAACAGATTATGCTTTTTGAACAGATTTTCAAAGAACTTCTTTACGAGTTTTTGTGCTGCGCTGCGCTCTTGAAGTTCACTTCCACCAAACCGGTATACATCGTACCCGCATAGCCGAAGATTCCGGTCGGTCGCAACCATCTCCGCGTAAGCACTAGGATCTACTCGACCTGTTTTATCCGAGTAGTGGTGTTTACCATCTACCTCAAGCACGATTTTGGTGTTGGGCGAGATTAAAAGCAGAAAGTCCATCCGTTGACGGAGGAGAGCATCTCGACCGCGTTGCTTGATGGTTTTCGGATCGTAATGCAACCATACTTCTGGAAGCAGTGCTGGTAGATCCGGAACAGCCTTTCCGAAGTGTTCGTAGAAGGCCGTGAATAGTAGCTTTTGGGAAGGTGATTCTTCCGGTAGAGATAAAAGAAGGTGACTGTATAGAGTTTTTTTTGCTTCGTCGTCGGTCCCGCACTCATTGTACTCTTTCCACCAATCTTGGAGGTCTCGCCATCGAAGCCCTGTATCTGGAATGGGTCTGTCGTACACTAGGACTTTGTCTGCGTTAGTCACGATCTCAATATGAGCTCTTGTCAATAGGTGTGGAAAAACATCAGGCGGCTTTCTCCTCCGGGACTTGGTTGACCGGGACTCCATTGACATATTTGGTGCCCTGGTAGACGTCTTTCATCAGCTCCGGTGCCTTCAACCGGCGGAATCGCTGCTCCGCCACCAGCAGCATCTTCCAGATCACCGCCTGGGCGTTTTCCACTTTCTTGAATCGCTTGGCCGCGTCCGTTCGCAGCCGAAGAGCGGCAAACGGTGACTCCACTGGATTGGTGGTTCGCAGATGCTGCCACTGCTTCTTTGGATAGTTGTAAAAGGTCACCATCCGGTCCCAGTCCTGCTCGATTAGCTCAGCCGCCAGAGTCAGCCCTCGCTGCCGGCACCAGTGCTGAAAAACCTTCTTGAGTCGTTGTGCTTCTTCTCGAGTCTCGGCGTAAGGGATCTGCCGCAGGATCAGCAAGGCCGGCTTGTGCACTCGCTTAGGGAGCTTGGTCAGCAGGTTGACGATCCGATGATTCCAGCAGCGCTGCTCCTCGGCCTGGGGATAGACGTTGCGCAAAGCTCCCCAGATGCCCAGGTGGCCGTCTCCGATCACCAGCCGTGGACAGCCCATCCCCCGGCGCTTCAAGTCGCGCAGTACTTCCGACCAGCTCTGAGTCGATTCCCGATAGCCGCTCGTGACCGACACCACGGCTTTGCTTCCGTCACTTAAGGCGGCCAGCACCACCAGCAGGACTGCCTTTTCCTTCTCCAGACCCGCCTTGACGTAGATTCCATCTACCCATAAATACACCACTTCCAGATCATTCAAGGGTCGACTCTGCCAGACCTCCCATTCGGCCTGCCACTTCTCTTTCAATCTGGCCACCGTGGAGGACGACAGGTGCGCCTTTTCCCCTAAAAGCCCTCTCAGAGCCAGATCAAAATCCCCCAGCGCCAGACCATGCAAGTACAGCTCAGGGATCAGTTCTCGAACCTGCCGCGTCCGCTTGGCAAACAGGAGCAACACCCGACTTTCAAAGTGTTCCTCTAGCCCGCATAGATCACCGATTTGGAAATGAAGGTGATTTTGGCAGGCCGGAACGGTTTTCTGAGAGTTTCGCTATCGATCCGGTCCAGGTCGAGTGATGGGGTGGTGTGGATGGTCGTGAATGGAGCGTTTTTCGGGTTCGGAAGAGCGTGACGGAATGCATTCAGGCAGAGCTCGGCCTGAGCGATGGAACGATTTCGTTTTTGGGGGCGTTTGATCGGGACAGACCTCAGCAGCGCAGAGGAATGGCCTGGAGGTTTCGAACGACGGCAGCGAAGACCTCGCTGTAGGGATAGGCTTCCGACATGGAGATCCAGACGTGGCGGACCGTGAGGCGGACCTGGGCGCCGATCTTCAGGAGCTTCAAGCGAATCGTCTGACACTGAGCGCGAGCCAGGGGGGTCTGCTTCAGGCCGAGGCGACGCAAGGCGTGCATGAGCATGTAGGCGGCGGAGGACAGATACAGCCGGAGTTGATTGGCGCGCATCGTTGCCGCGCTGGTCCGGTCGGCGAACAGATCCAACTGCTGTTCTTTTATGCGGTTCTCCATGTCGCCCCGCACACAGTAGAAGTTTTCGTAGAGCGCGCGGGCCCCCAGGCGTTCCGGCGACAGGGAGGTGACGACGAATCGGGGATTGGCGCCTTTCTCCAGGAACTCGGCCTTGCCGACGACGCGTCGCTCCAAGGTCCAACTGTGGCGAGTCCGGTAGCGGAAATCCTTGAACACCCGCGCCGGTCGCCCGGTGGCGTTGAACTCGGCTTCGGCCTGAGTCATCGCTTCGGCGATCTCTGACTTGAGCCGATCATTGTTGGCCAACCCCATCACGTAATCCACGTGATGGTCTTCACACCAGCGGAGCAAGTCATCCCGGCAAAAGCCAGAGTCGGCCCGGATGACGATCGAGACCTCCGGCCAGCTCTGCCGAATCCGGCCGACGATCCGTTCCAGTTCCTCCACCGATCCCGCGGCCCCATCGATATTGGAACACCGCAACCGGGCGCACAGCAGATGCCCCCCCGAGAAGATGTACAGCGGGAGATAACAGTAGTGGCGGTAGTAACCGTGAAAGAACCGGCCTTCCTGCTGGCCATGGATCGGGTCGTCGGTCGCATCCAGATCCAGCACGATCTCCTCGGGCGCCGATTCGTGGGACTCCACAAATGCATCCACCATCCAGCCGTCGATCCGGTCCGGGTCCATCGCGATCTTCTTGTACCGCTCCTGCTCATCGACCTCGGCGCCGGTCAACTCCAACCGGTTCAGCCTACATCTGCCCGCCAGCGCCTTCCCCCGATCTGAGGCCTGCCGCCGCCTCTCCCCCAACGGATCGGCTTTGTCCACCGCCACCGCCAGCATTGGATCGGTGCGCAGTTGGTCGTGATCGTTCAGATCCTCATATCCCAGACAGAGTCCGTAGATGCGCCGGACGTGCTCGGGCTTACCTCTCTTTTGCTGATCACATGGTTGTGACGAGCCACCCGGCCGGGGAGGCACTCTGGGATGGACCGGTGACTTCGGCCGGGCCGGTGCGCTCGGAATTAGCTATGGTGGCTTTGCTCAAACCGGACCTATTGCCCAGCCTGTTGCCGGAATACATCAAACTCGCCCACCAGGATCGCGAGTGGTGGGATGCCCTGTGTGTCTTTGCGGGGTGCCTTCTGCTCTTCACTTTCGGACTGGACTTCCACCGGGCAACGGAGCGTCAATGGAGGTGACCCGGGCGGCAATCATCGATGACGAGCCTGCCCGGAGGAGGCCACAAGATGCCGACGATCGAGACCCGGATGACCGAGATCCAGGAGATGGACCTGCCGGCGCTGCGCGATGCATGGCGGCGCCATTACCGGGTGCCCCCGCCCCGGCGACTCAGCCGTGACCTGCTGATGCGCGGCATCGCCTATAAGCTCCAGGAACAGGTCCACGGAGGGCTCTCCAAGGCGGCGCGGCGGCGGCTTCGGGCCCTGGCCCAGGCCTTCGCCGAGACCGGCCGGGTCGCCCCCGGCAACGGCACCAAGGTGCGCCCCGGCACACGGCTGGTGCGCGAATGGCGAGGCCGCACCCATGTCGTCACCGCGACGGAAAGCGGCTTCGATTACGACGGGGAGGCCTATGGTTCCTTGACCGCTATCGCCCAACGCATCACGGGCGCGCACTGGTCCGGTCCTCGCTTCTTCGGCCTGCGGCCTTCAGGCGAGAGCGCATCGGCGGCGGAGCATGGCTGAGCATCGGAAATCACCACGGGCGAGGAGTCTGGCCACGGTGCGCTGCGCCATCTACACCCGCAAATCCTCCGAAGAAGGCCTGGAACAGGACTTCAACTCGCTGCAGGCGCAGCGGGAGGCCTGCGAGGCCTATATCGCGAGCCAGAAGCACGAGGGCTGGATCGTGCTGCCCACCTTTTACGACGATGGCGGTGTCTCCGGCGCCACCCTGGAGCGCCCGGCGTTGCAACGCCTGCTCGCCGATGTCGAGGTCGGGCGGATCGACGTCATCGTCGTCTACAAGGTCGACCGGCTGACCCGGACGCTGTCGGATTTTGCCCGGCTTGTGGAGATTTTTGATCGAAAAGCGGTCTCCTTCGTCTCGGTCACCCAGCAGTTCAACACCACCACCTCGATGGGGCGTCTGACCTTGAACGTCCTGCTCTCCTTCGCCCAGTTCGAGCGCGAGGTCACGGGCGAACGCATCCGCGACAAGATCGCCGCCTCGAAGAGGAAGGGGATGTGGATGGGCGGCAACCCGCCCTTGGGCTACGATGTGAAGGACAAAAAGCTCATCGTCAACAAGGCCGAGGCCGAAACGGTCCGGTCTATCTTCCGCCAGTACCGGGAAATCGAATCCGTGCGTGAACTGCGCGACCGGCTCGCCGCCGAAGGCGTCACCAGCAAGCGGCGAGTGAGGCGCGACGGCAGTATTGTCGGCGGCAAACCCATCAACCGCGGGGCGTTGTATCACCTGCTCCACAATCGCCTCTACCGGGGCGAGATGGTCCACCAGGACAAGGCCTATCCCGGCCAGCATGAGGCCATTGTCGATGAAGCGCTGTGGGATGAGGTTCAAGCCACCCTGGCCGCCAACACGAACGGCGAGCGCCGAGAAGGGACCCGGCAACCGAGCCTGCTGACGGGGCTTGTCGTTGACGAGCAGGGCGAGGGCCTCTCACCCAGCCATGCCGTCAAGAAGGGACGGCGCTATCGCTACTACGTCTCCCGCCATCTCATCCTCGAGGGCAAGCGAGCCGGCCGCAAGGGGTGGCGCCTCCCGGCGGCGGATCTCGAAGGCCTCGTTACTGTCCGTCTCAGGGACTGGCTCGCTGATGCGGCCGCGATCAGCGCTGTCATCGATGGAGACCCTCAAGAGGCATCGGCTCATGCCCGCTTGATCACCCAGGCGCAATCGCTCGCGGACCGGTGGCCTGAGCTGAAACCGCACCAGGCCCAGGCCTATCTCAATGCGCTTCTCCGGCGGGTGATCGTCGAGTCCGCCTGCATCGTGATCGAGATCGACGGCGAGCGGGCCCTGGCCACCCTCCTGGCAGGACCGGACGTCGTCTCAATAAAAAGATCGAGGCAGGACGCTCAGCCAGCCAAACATCCGATCATCCTGGATATTCCAAGCGCCCTTAAGCGCGCTGGCACGGGCATGAAACTAGTCGTCCCCGGCGCCCGCAACAATGCCAAGTGCGCCCCGGGCCTGATCCGGCTGCTGCTGCGCGCCTTCGCCATCCAGGATCGATTGGAGCAAAACCCCGATCTCACCCTGCAGCGGATCGCCGAGGCCGAAGGCGTCTCACCCTCCTATGCCACCCGGTTGCTGCGGCTTGCCTACCTTGCCCCGGACATCGTCACCGCCATCGTCGACGGGCAGCAACCGCCTGGGCTGACCGCGAACACGCTCATGAAGAACACCCGCCTGCCGTTCAGGTGGGAAGCCCAGCGAAAGCGGCTTGGGTTCAAGCCCGCTTGACCTCTGATCCATCCCAAGCCGGTCGGTTCTGTCGCTGGATGCAGGTCGTAGAGAGCTGCGTCAACCGTTTTGGACGTCGAAAAGACGGACCACTGAAAAGGGCTTGAGAGACGATGGCGCAGAAACGGCGCGCCACACCGCAACGACGCGTCTCTTTCAATGGAGGTCCATTGCCAAAGTGCCCGTAAACGCCTGAGAATTAAAGACAAATCTGGTTAGATAATTGAGAATAACGCAGTAATATCAACGAGATAAGTGGGTGGCGGTGGGCGCAGTCTGGAGCGAACCCGTCTCCGGCCCGATTTCCCTGTTTTACAGGGAAAAAACAGGGAATTTCGTGGATTCGGCCTCGAATAGGCGGGATCTAAGCCTCCTAACCCACTGATATCATGGGGTTTCAGTTTCGAATTCCCTACGCCACGGAACAGGGAATTTGTTTGGTCGAACAGGGAATTTTCTGGGGGGAACAGGGAAAACCAGTTCGCGGCTTGTTGCATGAATCGCTTCGGGGGGGGGCTTGTCTTCGATGGTGACCCGGCCTGGGGGATTTGTACCAACTGAAGTGAGAGAGAATCTTACGGAGGAGGACAAGACAGATGCCGATACGGAGGTACAAGCCAGAGCAGATCGTAACAGTGCTGAGACAGATCGAGGTGGCTGCATGAGACGGAGCCCGGTCGACTCGACCAACAATTCCCCGGCGGCCGACTTGCCCCCATTCATTTACTGGACACAGGAGCCGCAACCTGCTTCTTGATGCCGAGTTTTCTTACAGCTTTTCCTACATCCGGGGGTTTGACCCATAGAAGCGCCCCATAGTGTCCCTCTCCCGTGCAAACGGCGGCCGACGCTGTGACATTGATCTTCGCGTCAGCGAGGCGCGACACCACATCGAAAAACGCTCCGGCCTGGTCTTTTCCTTCAATTAGAAAACACGACTTGCGGGGACTTAGTTTCCAGCCAGATTTTCTGGCTACTTTTCGAAACGCAACGGGGTCTTCAGGTACGAAGTCAATCTGACTTCGACGGCCGCTTGGAAATCCTGAAAATGCCAGCAGGTTAATACCCGTTTCTTTTAGGGTGCTTAATATCCGGACCTCTTCGCCCGATTTGTTGGGTACTGTCAGATAAAAATAGTCGACGCGACGGATGGTTCCAGTCATAGAGTACTCCCTTCAGCACGGGGCCAATGCCACGGGGCCAATGTACTGTAACCCGGCCTGGGCATCAATACCCTTTTGAGACCCTTTGAGACGGGGATGACTTCCCTGAGATTCGTCCTGACGCTGTCTTGCGAAAAGTGGGCTCGCATCCGGCCTCTTTCAGTGCGCCCCGGATCGTTGTCGTTTCTGTCATCTTCTTCCCTATGGGTCTATTTTACCATTCATCCGCCAGCGGGCGCGGACTACACCATCAGCGCGAGAAATCCAACTGCTGCCTTGGCTATGAAGGGGTCACCTCTGTCCAGTTGAGGCATGCCTCAACTGGACAGAGGTGACCCCAAGTAGGTCTGCTCGGTCACCCCGATCTGCTGCGAAACCTGTCCCATCTTCTGTCCTTGGGCCAGAAAATTCTACTTTTGGATGGGGTCTTTTCTGGGGAAGCTTACGCCTCCATCTCAGCGGACCGTTATTGTAGCCAGCTCATGCTCTGTTGTAAAATGCTGTCGCTCCGGACATTGCGCTCCCGCGCGGCATAATGCATTTTCAGGGCCGCTTGTCCGCCTAAATTTCTCTGCCCTTCCTCCCTTTTTTCCCCCGATTTTTTAGTACATGCCACTTGCAGGAGTTTCCCCAAAAATTCAGGTGAGATTCTGCTAACCAATTGACATGGTTGAGTTAGGAAGATTAACAAGTGGAACGGGTGAACCGCGTTGTTGCACAATTCCGGTCGGGTCACGGACCGATCCCAGTCCTGTTTGAATGCTATCGAATTCGCACTGACTCAGGCATGCCCCGGCTTGACATACGATTCAGCACCTCACATTTGATGATGGCCTCGACCCGTTGATTGTCGAATCGTCGGGCCGACAGCTTAGGCCCAAACAACGTCTTGAACCTCGACATCGCATTCTCTGCAAGGCTTTGCCTGGTGCAACCACTGGAGATGCGCCATTCATATCGACCGAGTCTCCTTATTTCTCGTAGATGGGCATCCCGCATTGCCCGCCAGGCAGGCGGGTCCACACTTTCACTCAGCCGCGCACTGCGTCGCGGAGGGATGGTGGCGACAGCCTCCCGCTCGAGTATCGATTGATAACAGGCCCTCGTGTCATAGGCCCCGTCGCCCGAGACTTGAACGATGCGGCCCGGAATCTGATCCAGCAGGGCCGGCAACAGACGACAGTCGTGGAACCCGGCTCGGTGTAACCTCCACCGCCACAATCTCTTTCGTCCTCTCATCGACACCCGGGTGCAGCTTGCGCCAGGCTCTGCGCCGACCATGTCGATGCTTTCGGACGTGCCCTTCACCCGAGCCGTACACTCTCAGGCCCGTCGCATCCACAACCACGTGCCGAGGCCGACTGCTTGGGCTAACAGTCAAGAACGTCGCCAAGGAACTCTGTCGTCTACTGAGAGTGCTGTAGTCTGGAACTGGCAGATCGAGTCTGAGCAACTCCAGGAGCGAAGAAACGAAGCCCTGCGTCGACCGAAGGCTAAGATGAAACACCGACTTCAATATCAGCGCACACTGAATGGCCGTGTCGGAGTAAACCTTCGGAGCGCCGGGGCCCTTGGGCGGGTCGGCGTTCCGCCAGGCGGCAACGGCGTCCTCATCGAACCAAAAGGTCAGACGCCCCCTGGCGATCAGCGCCCGATTGTAGTCTGACCAGTTGCGTACTCGGTACCGGAACGTGTATTGATTCGGCGTCATTCCTCATGCTGGCACCCTGGCCCATCGGAGACAAGCGGACGTGCCGAAGCGATTTATGCAACAATGCGTGAGGATAGTCTTCGTGAGCACCGACTACGATGCGGTCGCAGAAGAGTATCAGCGTTCGAAGCTCGCCCCGTGGCGGACCTACCTAGAGCGGTATTCGCTGCTGAAGTTGCTGGGCGAAGTGAGAGGGAAGTCGGTTCTAGACCTCTCCTGCGGGGAAGGCTTCTACTCGCGTCTCATCAGAGAGCGTGGCGCTGCCCGAGTCGTCGGTGTTGATTGGTCCAGCGGGATGATCGGTTTGGCTATTGCTGCCGAGAAAGAATCGCCTCTCGGCATTGAGTACCGGATTGGCGATGCCATGGCATACCAGACGGATGAACGGTTCGATATCGTTGCCGCAGCCTACCTTCTCAATTACGCCGACACCGAAGAGAAGCTCGCCGCGATGTGCCGAACCGTGGCCCGATCCCTGAAGCCGGGCGGCCGCTTTGTGACGGTGAACAACAATCCATCCCAGTCGCCGGATGGTTACCAGGCCACGAGGAAGTACGGCTTCGTGAAGAGCGTGCGGGGAGAACTCCAGCCCGGTGCCACCGCAACTTATACGATTTTCCAGGATGGCGGTTCATTTAATTTCGACAACTACTACCTCAGCCCCGCTGTGCACGAACGAACGTTGAAGGCCGCGGGCCTGCGGGCCATCGAGTGGCTGGGGCCGAAGCTGTCCCCGGAATGGGACGGCCCGATGGACTACTGGAACGACTTTCTCCACGATCCGCCAATCATTTTTCTGCAGTGCAGGAAGTAGGGCGACTCATGTTTCCAGACAGGTTTGTGGTTGCAGTTGCGCTCTTGTCGATCATCGGCTGTGCGCCTGATGAAATTGCACTGGTATCGACCGGCCCTCTTGATGACCTGGCTAAAATTCCGCAGGATGCCACGGTATTTGCGGAAACCGGAGGCCTTCCGATTCTCAAAATCGATGAGCGGCGGCTTAAGGAGTTTGAGGATTACTGGTACGGCCCTTGGATGCGAACCGAGCCGAAGATCTGTACAGCGCAAGAGTTCAGCTGGGCTGCAGAATCATTTCCAAAACAGTCGATCTTCGGTCCCAACCTGTTGGAAGTCGCCGCCTCCCGTGTTGAATCCGTCACGGCGAACGCGCAACTCGGCCAATATCCCAGTCGAGCCGCCTACGGGATCACAGTCCGGAACACATCGATGCGCGCACTTCCTTCAGCCGACCCGTTCTTCTACGACTTCCGCAAGGCAGGAGAAGGATACCCGTTCGACTACAACCAGAGCTCGGCGGTGTGGGCGGGAACGCCCCTGTTCCTTTCGCACATCTCCCAGGACGGACGATTTCTCGCTGCGGAATCTCCCTATGCCTGCGGTTGGATCGATTCGCGAGACATCGCGTATGCAGGCGAGGAGTTCGTCGCGAAGTACCGTTCTGCAAACTTGGCCGCTGTACGGCGGGACCGGATACCCATCTCAAGCGACCGGACCGGATTCCTGTTCCAAGGCCGGATCGGCATGCTGTTGCCCCTGGCGACGAGAGCCGAAACCAGTGTACATCTGTCAGTTCCGGTGGCGGATGCAAGCCGTCGTGCGTCGGTGACGCACGTCCGTCTGTTGGACCGGGACGCCGCTCCAGTTCCTCTTCCGTTCTCTGAGGATCAACTCGCCAGGGTGATCAACGAAATAATCGGGCAACCCTACGGATGGGGTGGATTGGGCGGTTATCGAGACTGTTCGTCCACGATCCTGGACGTCTTCCTTCCGTTTGCTTTACCGCTTCCTCGTAATTCGAGGAGCCAGGCTGGCGCAGGGAGAAATGTGACGATTGAGCAACTCTCGCCTGCCGAAAAGCGAGAGCGCATTTTGATCGAGGCCGTTCCTTTCCGCACAATTTTAAACCTGGACGGCCACAACATGCTCTATTTGGGGGTGTTTGAAGGCTCTCCCGTGGCGTTTCACACGATTTGGGGGCTAAGGACGGAGTCCGCGGATGAGTCGAGTGCTGGCCGGCACCTGATCGGCAAGTCGGTCATCACCAGCCTGTCGCCGGGGCGTGAACTCAGCGAATTATCGCGGAGTAGGGGCGATCTCCTGAGTCGCATCCGATCTTTCACTCTGCTTGGAGAGCAATAGGCGACCCGGACTCGGGCCATCGGGCCTCGGGGGTAACGTGCCCCTGAAAAATGTGCAGTTCCCTAACCCGGCCTACGGACCCTCATCCGGATGATAGTAGCCGGAGCCGACCAGGATCGGCAGACCATAGACCACGACCCTCTTGACGAAAGTCACCTTGCGTTCCAGCCTCCTGGTGGAAGGGTTTACAGCCGAGTAGTAGAGGAAGGATTCCCCGAAGGCGGCCCCCACACCTACGAGATCCTGATCTTCAAGCGATGTGTTGATGTAGGGATCTAGCTCGGATACGCTGTACAACCGGCTGAAAGGATCTCCGTTGAACAGAGAGATTCCGTAGGCATCCACGCCGAACAGGTAGATCGAGCCGTTCCCCCAACGCGGATCGGTGGTCAGGGACCGGACGGCGAAGTATCCCTGCGACTCAAGCTCCATGGCGGCGCAACGGACAAACTCCTGCAGCTTCTCTTTGGAAGGATCAGCGTCAAGACCCATGGCGTTGACCTCTTCACTTCTGCACGTGCCGGGGAGATCGCGGCGATACACGCCCGCGCCGATCGTGGCAAGGGCCCCGTCCCAGTCGATGCTCTTGAGGTAGGAAGCCTTCGGCTCATCCCGGCCGGTCTCCGGGTTTAAGAAGGAGTAGTAGATCCAGCCATCTCCAGCGCTGTTCACGATGCGATGCTGTTCCCGGTACCAGTCGTTGCCGAAGGCGTCGATCAGCAGTCCCCACGGGAGCCCTTCTCTCGAAGGATCGGGTGGGTAGACGAACGATCGAGACAGGTCAGACATGGGGGTCACTTCGTCGACGAAGATATAGGTCGGGCCGCTTTTCCAACGCTCGTCCTCGTTAAAGGCCCGGCGGGCCTCCTCAAAGCCCACTTCCTGGACGAACTCGTAGGCGCATTGAACGAACGCTTCAACGCCCTCCGGGGAGCGAACGGCGCGAGCAATGATGGAGTGATCCGCGCACGACAGCGGTTCGGTGCCCACCTGGGTAGCGCTCTGGGCGGGCGCATCTTGCGCTACCGCAAAGATCAAGAGTAGCCCGAAGACTGCGGTTAAGACGCTGATTCGCTTGATGACCATACTTTCCTCCAATCCGTTTGGCCCATCCTCCCATACCTTCCCCACGCCGAGACAAGGGGCTAACGCCCCATCGGCGAGGACCGCTCCTTCACGCGCCAGATCACACGTCGCAGGTCCTCGATGCGGGCAGCTTGGGCATCGATCTTGGCTCCGAGAACGACGATGACATTCTCCCCGGCTTGGCGGCGGCTTTCCTCGGCAGCGAAGTGGGCCAATTCGGGGTCCACATCCACGCTACGCAGAGCGCGGAAGATAGCACTCGTGGGAAGTTTAGGAACTACAGCTGGCCTTCACTCTAGCACGTTTCGCTCTCCAGAGCAAACGCACTCTTTTTTTGTGTGCCGCGCTGCGGCACTAATTTTTGGCCAACGGAAGAGCGGATCTTTCCTCCACACAATTACAGAGCGCGAAAAAATTCATCTCGTTACCGCCACGCAGGGCACCGATGTCGACTTGTATGCAAACCCGGCCGATCCGTGAACCATAAACGAGACGGGCTGGTTCCCATTGCTGAAACCTTCTCCGGATTGCCCACGCCGGAGAAGGCGCTCCGCAACGCCTCGCCCCAGTCGCTTCAACACTTTACCCGGTTCGATCCAGTGAACCGGCACCTCTGCCTGTACGCGCTGACCGGCACGAACCTGCGGGATCCGTTGGGGTTCTACCCCGATTTCACGGACGGTTTAGAAAAGAGTGCTTCCTCCTGATTTGACCGCTCCAGAGTACGTCGTTTGCGTAGGTTGTGGAAACGCTCGATGTAGTCGAAGATGTCGGATCTAGCTTCATCCTGGGTCCGGTAGTTTCGTCGATTGACGCGCTCTCGCTTGAGCAGACCAAAGAAACCCTCGACAGCCGCGTTGTCAGCAAAGCTGCCCACTGCACTCATCGAGCAGACCAGGTTGTGAGCCTTCAGGAATCGCTGATACTCGCTCGAGGTAAACTGGCAGCCACGATCTGAGTGCAACACGACCGGCTGGCGGCCGTCCCGCTGCCACAGTGTCATCACCACAGCCTGAAGCACCAGGTGGCGGTCCTGAGTTGGACTCATCGACCAACCCACGACGATACCCGAGTGCAGATCCAGCACAACGCACAGATACAACCAGCCTTCGGCAGTATCGACATTGGGTTGAGTAGGCCGGGGGAGTCTCACCCCCAGCCCCTCCAAGAACCGGACGTGAACCTCTCAGCTCATCCGGCTCCTATCACTCAAGCCACAAGGAAAGACTCCAAGACGCCAATGAATAAATAGATGCGGATTGGCACGGGCAATCTGGTCGAGGTAACGCCTCGCCCGTTGCCGATGCCCAGAAAATCTTTTGAGTTTCCTTCGCACCCACTGCACAAGATACCGGTTGAAGTTCCGCCACAGTTGACGCAGTGCCGACGCGTGGAAGCAACCATAGCAGGCTTGCCAACCACGGAGTTTCGGATTGAACATCTGAGACAGATCCAACAACGTCTTCTCGTTCTTGAGCTGGACATGCCAGCTACGCATGCATCGATTGATCTCCTTCTTCGAGGAGATACTGATCGCAGGAAGAAAGTTCGGGTGAACCTGCCCTTTCTTGTTCACACACCGTCGCGGACGGAAAGTGTAACCAAGGAAATCAAAGCTGATTCGCGAATGCTCTTCCAGGCGATTCACATCCTTGCGATAGACGATCGACGATTTGTCGGGATGGATCTCCAACCCACACTCACGGAAGCGTTCCGAGATAAGGCTCATCACGTATTCCGCCTGAGACTGGCTCTTGCAGTGCAGCAGCCCATCGTCGGCGTATCGACAAAATGGAACCCCCGGCAGTTGGCGTCTCACCCACGCGTCAAACGCGTAGTGCAAGAACAGATTTGCCAGAATAGGGCTCACAACTCTACCTTGCGGTGTGCCTTTGTCGCGCGCCTGTAGACTGCCGCCGGGCTGCTCAAGTGGAGCCTGCAACCAGCGCTCCACGTACAACAACACCCAACGACACTGACAATGGTGGCGTAACGCCTTCATGAGCAGTTCGTGGTCAATGTTGTCGAACAGGGCGCGGATATCGAACTCCACCACCCAGTCGTATCGCCAACACCGTTTCCGGGTGATGGCAATCGCGTCATGGGCAGAATTTCCCGGTCGATAGCCGAAAGAATCCTCATCGAACACCGGTTCCAGTATCGGCTCCAGGGCTTGCTTCACCACTGTCTGTGCGATTCGATCAGAGACCGCAGACACTCCGAGAACACGCGTGCCCCCCGATTTCTTCGGGATTGGCACGGCTTTCACGGGTGGTGGAAAATAGCTCCCGGAGCACAGCCGGTTCCAGATTCGATAGAGGTTGTTCCTCAAGTTGTGCTCGAAGAGTTCAAGCGACTCGCCATCGACTCCTGCGGCACCTCCTTTGGACTTCACCTCCAAGTATGCTTGCCCTGCCAGCTTCTTAGAAACCTCAAATGGCTTTGCTACTTTCAAGGGCTCCTCCTGCCTAGCAGTTGGCCGCTTGTCTGTAGCCGAGTGACCAAGCCCCTTCGCTCCGCTGCCATTACGGCAGCCTCATCGCTACTACGAGCTTGTCCGCCCCTGGGCAACGCTTCGATACTGTCGGCCTCGCAGGTTCTCTGCTTGTGCCTTTCTCTTAGCATCGTTGCTCCAGGTTCCCGCAGTTCAACATGAGAGCCCAGATCAAGCTCACGCCACCTCTATGCCGGGTGCCACCTGACCAGTAGACAGGTTTCCGCCAGATTCGTCCCGGGGCAACATCAACTCCCCGGTTTCGACACCATCTCGTCCTTTCGGCACTTGAACGGTGGTTCACTTGTGTTCGTCTTCCTGATCCACACCTGATGCTTCTAGAGCACCTTTTCCGTAACGCTCACGACCGCGGCTTTTAACCACAGCCACTTACGGTGGTTTGCAACCTGCTCCTGCAAGCCGGTTGCGGGAGGCCTACTCCCATCTCTCACGCCGCTTGCTGCGGCACACTGATGTCGGTGGCCCACTTCGTGTTAACAGCAGTTGGCCGTGAAGTCTCGCTCCAAGACGTTTTCGACTCCTACAGGACGCTCCCCGGAGGGCTTGTGGCGCCACCGTCGTTTCTGCGGGATTCCCTTGAGCTGGTTGACGCGCATTAACCGGGTAACCCGATGCAGACTGCAGGTTTCGCTCCCATCGCGCAGATCCTTCCATATCCGGAAACTGCCCATCACTCGGTCGCTTTGCTCATGCAGCAACCGGATCTTTTCGCCCAGGCGCTGGTTGTCCTGAGCGCGTCGACTCGGTTCCCGGCCACGCCAATCGTAGTACCCGCTGGCGGAGACCTGTAAACAGCGACACATCATGCGAACGGGAAAGGATCTGCGACAACGATCGATCATGCGAAACCTCAGCTGGACTCTTTCGCGAAGTACGCCGCCGCTTCTTTTAAAAAATCCCGTTCCTTCTTGACCCGGGCCAGCTCTCGTTTCAGCCGCGCCATTTCATCGTCTCGGGCATAGCCCTTGCCGACAAACACCTTGCTGCCTTCGGTCTTGAGTTGTCTGCACCAGCGGCCCAGCATGTTGGAATTGATCCCCAGCTCTCGAGCTATCTGGCTCTTGGTGACACCGGGATGATTGGCCAGCTGGACAGCCTCCCTCTTGAACTCAGCTGAATACTTTCTGCGTTTTGTCATGACATTCCTTTCGCCCATTATCAGGTTTTTTGAAATGTCCGATTTATCGGGGTAGAACCCTTACGGGGCCGTATCGGCAAGGTCTCCTGGCTCGTGCATGTGCTTGCAGCGCTCTTCGTGGTGCGCTACGTGTTCCTAGCAGCCCGTGGTGAAAGTCCCGCGGGTCGCATTGCGAGCGCCGTGGGCCCGGATGCAAGGCGCGCCGATCGAGGCGATGCCGGGTCATCGTCGAGGAGGCGCTACACCGCAGACGGGCCCACGCCGCCGCAACCCGAAGGGCGCCAGAGGTTTGCGGCCGCTGGACGGCGTTACTCGTCATCGCCGATGTCCAAGCATCGACTCCTCCTCGAGCCTTGCCAGCGACCGCAGATCCCTGGCGCGCGACTCCACGCGACTTTCACCACGGGCTGCTAGCGTAGCGCTAGGCTACACGAAGATAAGCGGCGATTCGCTGTCCAGGTGCTGTAGCTGCCGCTTGGTCTTGTAGCCTTTCGAAAGTATCAAAAAAGTTCTTGGGCCTGACGAATCAGGAGACCCGTGACGCTGGGAGTTCGTCATCGCGTCCTCTGGAGATTGTTTAGATGCCGGGGCAACCCTCTCCATGAACAGCCGAACATGGCTGGACGGTTTGTTATCGAAAGAATAATCCCGCTCCAGCCTCCCCGATCCGCTCCATGATCATGAGCACGTCGCGCAGAGAACGCGATAACCGGTCCGCCGGGACAAGGCAGGTGATATCGGTTTCATGGTTGCCTCTTTGTCTTTCCTGGCATTGGTGCATGAATCGGCGTAAGCGGGCACAGCTAGCATCGGCGGAGGGTTCCGGTCCATCATGGAGATCAAGGGGGCAACGTCATGGCCGCAGGGAAGTCGAGCCGAATTAACCGCCAGTACAAGACGAAGTACAGAATCCGGAACTGGAGGGAGTACGAGCGTGGCCTCAGGAGCCGCGGGGACGTCACGATCTGGCTGAGCGAGGATGCGATTGCCGCGTGGATACCACCGAAGAACGGTCTCCGCGGAGGGCAGCGTCGATACTCGAACCTCGCGATCCGGACCGCGTTGACGCTGCGGGTCGTCTTCGGCCTACCGCTTCGCCAGACGGAGGGGTTCCTGGACTCGCTGCTCAGCTTGATGAGCCGCGACCTCAAGGCCCCGGACCACACCACCCTCTCGCGCCGGAACCAAATTGTTGTGGTGCCGCCCCTGACCCGAGCCCACGACGGCCCGATCGACCTGATCGTTGATTCCACAGGGCTCAAGATTTTGGGTCGCGGCGAATGGAACGCGCACAAGCACAAGACATCAAAGAAACGCCGGGATTGGCGGGAGCTGCGCATCGGAGTGGATGCGGAGGGGTTCATTGTGGCGGCCGAACTCACAGCGAGCAGCCGGGACGACGCCTCCACACTCCCTGATCTTCTCGCCCCGCTCGAAGTTCCCATCCGGCGTTTCACGGCGGACGGGGCCTACGACCACAGATCGGTCTACGATCGGGCCAGCGCGGCCGGTACAGAGAACGTCGTGATTGTGATCCCCCCTCGTCGCTCTGCGCTGTCGGCGGGGCCCACCGACGGCCCTTGGGCGCAGCGTGAAGCGTCTCTTCAGAGGATTCGCAAGGTCGGGCGGCGGGAGTGGCAGAAGGAGTCGGGCTACCGACAGCAGGCGCGCGTTGAGAACAGCTTCTTCCGATACAAGTCCGTGTTCGGAGGCGGCCTGAAGGCGAGGCACAGCAAGGCGCAACGCAGAGAAGCCGCGATCGGGTGTCACATCCTCAACCGGATGGCCGAGCTCGGTAGGCCATCGTCGTACCCTCTTGGTAGGTGATGGACCTGTGAGTCGGGTTCGTTGCGGGCCAGTTCCGATTCATGCACCAACGCGATCCGAAAGCGGTAAACGGTATCCCATAGCGCCCGGATCATCGCCATGAAGGAGGGGTACTGTCAAGTTAACCGATTTGGTGTCTAATCAGCGCCTCGGCCACTCCCTAAGTTGTTGATTCTACATTCGACCGCCGACCGTTTCCGCCTCCAAAACCCGAGAATTCCACTTAACTTGACAGTACCCAAAGGAGCGGTTACGCAACCATGGATGTGTTCTGACCAAGCTCCCGATCCTTCACTGTGCGGCGTCAGGGTTCATCATCCTGCTCCGGCATGAGCACGAACTCCGGGTATGCCTCGATCCCGAGTTCCGCGGCATCCTGACCCAGCTGCTCGACTCGGGTCGACACCCGGGCGACGATGGTCTTCTCCAACCCCTTCCACAATAGCCATGAGAATCCGAACGCAAATGATCCAATGGCGAAGACGCCAAGCAATTGCACGCCGATGTCGCCGCCAGCAGCGATGCTCACCGCGAGTGTGCCCCATACGCCGGCGAACAAATGGGCGGGCACCGCGCCCACCACGTCGTCCACTCGGACCTTCTCCAGCAGTTTGGTGCCGACAGTGCAGATGACACCGCCGATGGCGCCGATGATGATCGCCCAATAGTGCTCGACGATATCGGGGCCGGCAGTAATCGAGACGAGGCCCGCGATGGCTCCGTTCAATCCGGCGAGCAGATCGATCCGTCCGAGAATCGACCGCGACACAGCGATGGCCGCGATGACGCCGGCCGCACCCGCCAAGTTCGTGTTGACCAGCACGTGGCTCATCGCCACCACGTCGGCGGCACTTCCCATCGCAAGCTGTGATCCGCCGTTGAAGCCGAACCAGCCGAACCACAGAATGAAAACCCCCAGCGTTACCAACGGAATGCTGGATGGGGGTGTCGGTCGGATCGTCCCGTCGCTCCGGAACTTGCCCCGTCTCGGTCCAACGATCAGGATCCCTGCGAGTGCCGCCCACCCGCCGGTGCCGTGCACGATGGTCGACCCGGCGAAGTCCTGGAACCCGAGTTCGTTCAGCCAGCCACCGCCCCACGTCCAGGCACCGACGATCGGATAGATAAACGCCGTCAGCACCAGCGTGAAGAGGAAGAAGGCCCACAGATTGACTCGCTCGGCCAGCGCACCGGAGACAATGGAAGCAGCAGTCGCCACGAAGACCATCTGGAAAAACCAATCGGACATCACGGAGTAGCCGTTTGCGATCACGGCTGCCTGCGCCTCCTCCTGGCCTTCCAGCAGCGCGATCTCGTCGGGAGACGGGCCATAGAGGAACGTGAATGAGCCGATCCATCCCTGGACGTCGACGTACATCAAGCTGTACCCGACGACGTAATAGGCGATCCCCGCGATTGCATACAGACCAATGTTTTTCAGACAGATGACGGCCGCGTTCTTGGTGCGTACCGATCCGGACTCGAGCATAGTGAATCCCGCGGCCATCCACATCACCAACCCACCCCAGACAAGGAAGGAGAAGGTGTTGAAGATGAACTGGGTTTCATCGTTCACTGCCGCGAGGGCGCCGGGTGAGACACACAGAAACACCACGAGCAGCGCGAACGCGGTGCGCACCGTGGCGGCCAAGCGGGACCCGTGCGTCCTGTCCACGCCGCCCTTCTGGCTCAGAAAAGTGTAGATCATGAGTTCGCTAGGGAATTGTATGCTTAATTAGTTCCCATCCGTGGACTTGTAAAGGCATTGGAAATAAAGAGGAAGAGGGGCATCTCCAAGCCTCGGTTTTGTCATAGTCGTTTGCTATTGTAATTGTTGTAAGCAGTACATAGCAAAAGACTTAAGCAAAACCGAGTGCTTGAAAAATGCGGAAGAACCGTGAAAATCAACTCCCCCTTTCTCCCCTTTGGCCCGATCATCAACTCGCCAAAGAGCTGAGAGTGATTTCCGAGATCCTGGACGAGAATCCCTCGATCTCGGATCTAGTTTTACAGGATGTGTGTGACAAAGCCAGCGCCCGGAACGGTGCGGGAGGTCTGACAGCCGATCAGGTGCTGCGCTGTGCTCTGATCAAACAGATGCACCAGTTTTCTTATGAAAAGCTTGCCTTTCATCTGAGCGACTCGCAAAGTTTCCGCACCTTTTGTCGCCTTCCCTACGGGTACACTCCCTCCAAGAGCGTCCTTCAGGAGAACATCTCCAAGATGGAAGACTCCACCTGGCAGAAGATCAACCGGGTGTTGGTGAGTTGGGCCGATCAGGAAGGTTTGGAAAAGGGGCGCAAGATCCGAGTGGATGCAACCAGTGTGGAAAGTGACATCCGTTATCCTACAGATAGTCAGTTGCTGTACGATGCGATCCGGGTCCTCACCCGCCTTATGAGATGTCTGAGCCAGCGCCAGTCGGTCGCTTTTGTCGATCACTCGAGGCGGGCCAAAAGGCGCTGGCTGAACATCCGAAACAGCCGGGGCGAAAGACGCAAAAAACATTATCAGGATCTGCTCCAGGTAGCTGGCAAGACGCGCAGCTACGCCCGAGAGGCGATCCAGTCGGCCGAAGCTTGGAGCGATCCCATCAGCCAAGCACTGGCTCACTACCTGGATCTGCTGGAACGAGTGATGGATCAGACACAACGGCGGGTGCTTGGGGGTGAAAAGGTACCGGCGTGGGAAAAAGTGGTCTCGCTCTTTGAAGAACACACCGACATTATTGAAAAAGGGGCGCGGGAGAGTATCTTTGGTCATAAACTTTATGTGACGATCGGAAAATCTTCCCTGATCCTGGATGCGCTTCTGGTGCAAGGGAATCCCGCCGACAGTCAACAGGTCGAGCCTCTTTTGCGGCGTCAGTGCCAATTGTACGGTCGTTATCCTCGCCAAGCGAGTTTCGATGGAGGCTTTGCTTCTCTCAACAACCTGAAATGGGCGAAAGAGGAAGGCGTGCAGGATGTGGCTTTTGCGAAGAAGTGCGGATTGACCATCGAGAACATGGTCCGCTCCAGCTGGGTGTACAAGCAACTGCGACGCTTTCGGGCCGGTATTGAAGGCTGCATCTCCACGGCCAAACGCGTCTTTGGTTTGAGTCGCTGTCTCTGGAAAGGTTGGACCCACTTTCAGCGCTACGTGCATCTTTCCGTCGTGAGCTACAATCTGGTCGTGCTGGCTCGACTCCAGTTGTAGAGCCCCGCGCCCCACCAGCATCCACTCAGAGCTCATCCGAAGCTGAGGTCTCTGCACTCAGCACTCTTTCACAGAACCCTAAGCCCCTTTGGTAGAATGAACTCCAAAAGCGACACCGGTTGCCTCTATGCTATGTTCCACGAACTTACCAAGCCCTTGAAAAACAGGGGTTTCCGGATGGGAACTAATTATACAATCCGCTTTTGTTCTTTTTCCGGAATCTGTCTAATTTCTCCCTCCCGCTGCTCTGAAAAAATGCCGCTCTGTTGTCAATTTACCCCTATTTAAACGCGTTGGTGCATGAATCGGAACTGGCCCGCAACGAACCCGACTCACAGGTCCATCACCTACCAAGAGGGTACGACGATGGCCTACCGAGCTCGGCCATCCGGTTGAGGATGTGACACCCGATCGCGGCTTCTCTGCGTTGCGCCTTGCTGTGCCTCGCCTTCAGGCCGCCTCCGAACACGGACTTGTATCGGAAGAAGCTGTTCTCAACGCGCGCCTGCTGTCGGTAGCCCGACTCCTTCTGCCACTCCCGCCGCCCGACCTTGCGAATCCTCTGAAGAGACGCTTCACGCTGCGCCCAGAGGCCGTCGGTGGGCCCCGCCGACAGCGCAGAGCGACGAGGGGGGATCACAATCACGACGTTCTCTGTACCGGCCGCGCTGGCCCGATCGTAGACCGATCTGTGGTCGTAGGCCCCGTCCGCCGTGAAACGCCGGATGGGAACTTCGAGCGGGGCGAGAAGATCAGGGAGTGTGGAGGCGTCGTCCCGGCTGCTCGCTGTGAGTTCGGCCGCCACAATGAACCCCTCCGCATCCACTCCGATGCGCAGCTCCCGCCAATCCCGGCGTTTCTTTGATGCCTTGTGCTTGTGCGCGTTCCATTCGCCGCGACCCAGAATCTTGAGCCCTGTGGAATCAACGATCAGGTCGATCGGGCCGTCGTGGGCTCGGGTCAGGGGCGGCACCACAACAATTTGGTTCCGGCGCGAGAGGGTGGTGTGGTCCGGGGCCTTGAGGTCGCGGCTCATCAAGCTGAGCAGCGAGTCCAGGAACCCCTCCGTCTGGCGAAGCGGCAGGCCGAAGACGACCCGCAGCGTCAACGCGGTCCGGATCGCGAGGTTCGAGTATCGACGCTGCCCTCCGCGGAGACCGTTCTTCGGTGGTATCCACGCGGCAATCGCATCCTCGCTCAGCCAGATCGTGATGTCCCCGCGGCTCCTGAGGCCACGCTCGTACTCCCTCCAGTTCCGGATTCTGTACTTCGTCTTGTACTGGCGGTTGATTCGGCTCGACTTCCCTGCGGCCATGACGTTGCCCCCTTGATCTCCATGATGGACCGGAACCCTCCGCCGATGCTAGCTGTGCCCGCTTACGCCGATTCATGCACCAATGCGAAGCTGTTGGACGACGAGCTGAAAACCGCTGCGATTCGTGCGGCCACTCGGCGATCGTAGCGGGAGCCCTTTTGGTTTTCGCGGTTCCGGTGCGTGAGAGAATGAGATCAGAGGAGGGCTCCAGTTTAGAGGATTGGATAAATCCCCAGCAGAGACCTATCATGGGTTCATGACCAGCTTCCGAATTTCGGTGACGGTGCTTGCTGTGATCCACGCTGCCTTCGTAGGACTCACGTCCCTGGTCGGCGCATTCGCAAACGGCGGGGACGTCTGGCAACGGCTGCTGTTGGTTCTCCTGCACCCGCTTGGCGCCGCGGGCGTGCTTCTGCTCGTGTTGCGGCCCCGTCTCGCCGCGACGCCGATCCTCGCTCTGGTGGCGCTCCTGACGGCGAACGTGATCGCCGACCTGAGCCTTGCGCAGCTGATTGCGGAGGGTAGCGTGCGGGGAGATTGGGAGCTTGCGCTGGCCTTTTCGGTGGTTCCAGCCATCGGGATTATCTACGCGCTGGCACTACTGCTCACAGCCCGCGGAACAGCCGAATAAGGCTCCTTCTGGAAAGGGACGACGTTTGTGTGGGGAAGGGCGTTGGTGCATGAATCGGAACTGGCCCGCAACGAACCCGACTCACAGGTCCATCACCTACCAACAGCGTACGACGACGGCCTACCGAGCTCGGCCATCCGGTTGAGGATGTGACACCCGATCGCGGCTTCTCTGCGTTGCGCCTTGCTGTGCCTCGCCTTCAGGCCGCCTCCGAACACGGACTTGTATCGGAAGAAGCTGTTCTCAACGCGCGCCTGCTGTCGGTAGCCCGATTCCTTCTGCCACTCCCGCCGCCCGACCTTGCGAATCCTCTGAAGAGACGCTTCACGCTGCGCCCAGGGGCCGTCGGTGGGCCCCGCCGACAGCGCAGAGCGACGAGGAGGGATCACAATCACGACGTTCTCTGTACCGGCCGCGCTGGCCCGATCGTAGACCGATCTGTGGTCGTAGGCCCCGTCCGCCGTGAAACGCCGGATGGGAACTTCGAGCGGGGCGAGAAGATCAGGGAGTGTGGAGGCGTCGTCCCGGCTGCTCGCCGTGAGTTCGGCCGCCACAATGAACCCCTCCGCATCCACTCCGATGCGCAGCTTCCGCCAATCCCGGCGTTTCTTCGATGCCTTGTGCTTGTGCGCGTTCCATTCGCCGCGACCCAAAATCTTGAGCCCTGTGGAATCAACGATCAGGTCGATCGGGCCGTCGTGGGCTCGGGTCAGGGGCGGCACCACAACAATTTGGTTCCGGCGCGAGAGGGTGGTGTGGTCCGGGGCCTTGAGGTCGCGGCTCATCAAGCTGAGCAGCGAGTCCAGGAACCCCTCCGTCTGGCGAAGCGGCAGGCCGAAGACGACCCGCAGCGTCAACGCGGTCCGGATCGCGAGGTTCGAGTATCGACGCTGCCCTCCGCGGAGACCGTCCTTCGGTGGTATCCACGCGGCAATCGCATCCTCGCTCAGCCAGATCGTGACGTCCCCGCGGCTCCTGAGGCCACGCTCGTACTCCCTCCAGTTCCGGATTCTGTACTTCGTCTTGTACTGGCGGTTGATTCGGCTCGACTTCCCTGCGGCCATGACGTTGCCCCCTTGATCTCCATGATGGACCGGAACCCTCCGCCGATGCTAGCTGTGCCCGCTTACGCCGATTCATGCACCAATGCCCCTTAATAGAGGTATAGTCCACAACTTTAGTTTTCCTTCCAGTGCATCGGAAAGAGCCCTAAGAGACCTATTTCTCCAGTGTATACAATAGGAACCTCGTGAATTTCCCACCCAAACTCAGATTTCTTGCCAAGCTCTGAGTGCTTCATCAGGCGTCCCTCTGGGTCCAAACGCCACATATTTGGGTCAAGTCCCTCAATATTCCTGCCCTGTATCCACGCCGATTCGATAGTTAGTTTATCCATCGAGATTTCCCCGATGGGCGCACTCCACCCTTGCAACTGTCAGGGGTAAAATGTAGGACGGAGGTCTGTGTTGTCTCCATCCTTACCTTTTACCAAGGTCGCCCTGCCAGACGGCCTTTTCAGTTCAAGACAATTTGAATTGATTTTAGCCTATGACGCCGACTGAAATGGTCTGGCCGATCAGTTTTCTATTTAATCTTTCGGAGCGTAGTATAGCGGGCTTGCGATCATGTCAACGTTTATTTATAATCCCCAAAAAAAGGGGCACGCCAAGGCCGCTACTGCCGTGGCCGGAGCGAGACTATGGCCCCAGCCGCTAGTTCTTTCTCAAGGGTGTAAAGCCCCTTTTTTGTGGTTGAGCTTTGTTTCTCTTGTGGTTCTTGTCTTGGAGATGTGGGAAAATGGGCAGACTATGAAACATAGCCTCTCCCTATTCCTGATTCCCTTAATCCTGCTGTGCGCCGCCGTGCCGGCTCTCGTTGCCCAAGGGGGCGCCGAACCGCTGTCGTGCACGGATAAATCCATCACCGCCATCGCGGTGCGCACACCGGAAGACGTTCAGGCGTTCGTTCAATGCGCCTACGAGTTCGTCCAGGAAGTGGGCTTTGAGGAGGCCCGCCGGGCCTTCAACGAGGACGAGCGTTGGAAAAGCGGCCCGATCTATGTCTTCGTCGACGAAGTGACAACCATGAGATTGGACGCCCGAGCTTTCATCTTCCCGCCCGATCCGTCGCGGGAAGGGGAACCTTGGGGACCGTTGATCGACGCCTTCGGCGACTACTACGAGGAACTGTATCGCGTCATGAGTGCCGTCGATGAAGGCTGGATCTACTACGCCTTCAGAAACCCAGCGACCGATAGGGAAGAGCCGAAGGCTTCCTACGTCAAGAGCATCGACTGGGATGGGAACTCGGCTGCGATAGGCGCTGGAATCTACCGTAGTGACCTTCCCGGCACCTGCTGGAGCGAAGAGGTCCACGCCATGGGGCTTGAGGCCGCGCCTTCCCCCGAAAGGCTGAAGGAGTTTGTCCGCTGCGCCGCCATGGAGCTGGAATCGCAGGGGTACTTCGCCGTCCGGTCGCTGTCAAGCGATCCACGCTGGAGGAGCGGCTCGATCTACCTGTTCGGCCTGGATACCTACGGCAACACACTGTTCAGCGGCGATCCTTACAGCAGCCAGTGGTGGGGCAGCCTTGCTCCCGAGTTGAACGACTATCTGGACGGACCCTTCGGCGGCCGGGATGTGGTGAGCGTCGGCGATGCTTTTGGTGAAACCTTCCTGTACTACTCGGCGCGCAATCCCGCCACCGGGATGCTGCAGCGCAAGGTGACTTTCGTCAAGAGGGTCGTGGCCTATGGCCTGCCGATCCTGGTCGGCTCCGGCTATTATCTGGACGAGGGTCCGTAGGTCTCACAATTCAAGGATGAGCAGTTAAGCCTATGGTAATCACCGGCTTCGACTGCCCTCCCTACAGCCTGATAAAGTTACTTCACCCCACGGAGGAAAGGAAAGATGAAACCGAAAATATCCATCGGAGCTTGCCGAAGGGCGATTTGGATCGCCGGAGGCGGCATCCCTCTGATGATTCGTGGTGAGCAGGTGCTCATCACCAGAGACCTCCGAACCCAGGGGCAGCGCTGGGTCAGCGGGGATATCCGCCTTCCGCGCGCCAGCCAGGAAGAGCTCACCAGGAAGGCGCGGGCCATCATTGCAGAGGCAGACCGCCCCCTCATTCCTCCTGCCCCGCCAACGATATCCATCCGGGAGTGCCAGGAGGCGATTGAGGTTGTCGGCGTCATTCCCATCACACTTCGGGGTGAACAGATGCGCATCACCGAGATCGCAACCCGGGATATCAGCCGTTGGGTCAGCGGAGATATCCGGTTTACGCCCAAAGAGAAGGAACTCCTCACCAAGCGGGCACGAGCCATCATTGCGGACAAGGACAAAGCGCCCCAATAGACCTTTCCAGCCGCGAGACTCGCGGGGGTGCGCAATGCTAAATGCTACTCACTAGTGATTATGCAGGGAGAAGAAAATTGCAACAAAGAATCATCGTTAGTTTGGCAATTGTAGTGGCAATGGTGCTGACCTTGGCACCCAACTCGGATGTAGGCGGCGCTCTGTCGTTCTTGCTAGTCGTTCTGGGGGCGGTGTATGCCGGAATGCGAAGAACCCTCTGCCTCGCGCTATTGTTTACCACTGTCGTACTCTCCCAGAACTTCGTCGCTGGTCAGTGTCTCCGTGTAAAGGTTCTGGATCCTCTGGATGCCCCGGTGCCGAATGCCGCGATCGTGGTCGGGAATCAGGAGCAAGCGACCGACGAATCGGGCACCGCGATTTTCTGTGATCTTGGCGCGGGTCCTCATCCGATCATCGTCTCCGCACCCATCTTCCAGATCACGGAAGAACTCGTGCATCAGTCCGAGGGCGAGATTACGATCAAGCTGCAGTTGCGCATCGCAGGCGAGGAACTGATTGTCGTCGGCAGTCGCGCGAAGCCGCGATCGGTCACCAAGTCGGCCGTGCCGGTCGATGTCATCCGGGCTGAGGACTTCACCAGCCAGGGCAGTGCCGACCTGGCAAATCAGTTGCGGACCGTCGTTCCCTCCTTCAACGTGAGCATTCAGCCGATCAGCGACGCGGCGACCATCGTCCGGCCGGCGAGCCTGCGCAACCTGGCGCCCGATCACACGCTGATCCTGGTCAACGGCAAGCGCCGTCACCGCGCGGCGGTCATCACTTGGCTCGGCAACGGTATCGCGGACGGCTCGCAGGGACCGGACCTCTCCGTCATCCCCTCGATTGCAATCCGGCAGGCCGAGGTGCTGCGCGACGGGGCGGCGGCGCAGTACGGCTCGGACGCCATCGCCGGCGTCATGAACTTCCAGCTCAAGGATTCCCGATCGGGCGGCAGCCTGGAGTTCCGCACGGGAGCCTACCGCAATGCGAACCCGGGCAGCCCGTCAACGTGCGGGGCGGGCATCATCGGTGACATCCAGCATTCCTGCAACGGGATCGGCGGACATGGGCAGGTGTTCACCTTCGCCGGGAATGTTGGGCTGCCGCTCGGCTCGGCTGGGTTCGTGAACCTCAGCCTGGAGTACGGCAGCGCCAACCCGACCAATCGCAGCATTCAGCGTGAGGATGCGCAGGCCATCATCGCGGCTGGCAATACGAACCTGCGCAACCCGGCGCAGATCTGGGGATCGCCCAAACTCGACGACGACCTGAAGCTGTTCGGCAACTTCGGCTATCCGTTCGAGAACGGATTGCAGTTCTACGGCCACACCAACTTCGCGAGCCGCAAGGTAACCGGCGGCTTCTACTTCCGGAATCCGCATACCCGCGGCGGGGTCTTCCGGGGTCGCAGACTCCACCCTATCTCTCGCCTCAACGTGTACAATGCCGACGGTGGGTTCACGAACTTCCCCGACCCCAAAGAGCTCGACCCCAAGGAGTCTGATCACCGTGACGCCATCGTATACGATGCAAACGGCCAAGTCGCAAGCCTCCCGGGGCAGAAGGGCATCCCATCGCTCCTCGTGGGCGACCGGGTCTGGGCGGACACCGGCAGCCTCGGCGGCGGCGGCTGTGCCACGATCCCGGTCGTCGACAACGTTCCTGACGCTGCCGCTCTCGCGGCGGTCGAGGCGGACCCGAACTGCTTCACGCTCCACAGCCGGTTCCCCGGCGGGTTCACGCCGCAATTCGGGGGCAATCTCATCGACTATTCGTGGGTCAGCGGACTGCGCGGGTTCATGAGCTCCGGCCTCATCTGGGATGCGAGTGTCAGCATTGGCAGAAGCGAGGTCGATCAGTTCATCTTCGATACGGTCAACGCGTCGCTCGGCTACGAAACGCCAACGTCGTTCAAGCCCGGCAGCTATCGGCAGGACGAGGTCAACTTCAACTTTGACGTCTCGTACCCGGTCAACGACATCGTGCACGTCGCGGGCGGCACGGAGTGGCGCGATGAGAAGTTCACGATCGGCGCGGGCGGGCCGCCCTCATGGGAGATCGGCCCGTACGCCGCACAGGGCTTCAGCTCCGGCTCGAACGGCTTCAACGGTTACCGGGCCGACACGACGGCGGGGAGCTGGGGCCGCAGCAATGTAGCGGTCTACGGTGATCTCGAGTTCACCGACCCGGGCGGGCGGTGGACGGTCGGCACGGCCGTCCGGTTCGAGAACTTCGAGGATTTCGGTGCGACGACGAACGGCAAACTCGCGGCGCGCGTTGAGCTGACCGACGCGTTCTCGCTGCGCGCCGCCGTGAGCAGCGGGTTCCGGGCGCCGACCCCGGGACAGCAGAACGCGTTCAACGTGACGACCGCGTTCATCGACGGGCAGTTGACCAACAACGGCGTCGTCCCGTCCACATCCGCGGTGGCCGTCGCGAGGGGCGGCGGGCAGCTCCAGCCGGAACAATCACTCAACTACAGCGCGGGGGCGGTCGTCGAGCAGGGACCGTTCACCTTCACCGCCGACTACTTCCGGATCGACATCGACGATCGTGTCGCCCTGTCGCAGGAAATCAATCTGACGGAGAGCGAAATCCAGACGCTGCTCGCGGAAGGGATCCCCGAGGCGCGGAATTTTCCGGTGTTCCGGTTCTTCCTGAACGACTTCTCGACGACGACCCAAGGCATCGACCTGATTTCGACCCTGACGGTCGGGCGCACGATGTTCAGCGCGATCTTCAACTACACGGACACGGCGGTCAAGAACGTCGAATCCGTCGTGATCGATGAATTCCGCATCAATACGCTGGAACGGGGACTGCCGAATACCCGGTGGAATTTCAGCATCAACCACCGCGCCGAGAGGTGGAGCCTGATGGGCCGACTGAACTACTTCGGCCAGTTCTGGGACAGCGAGGATGGACGGAATTCGGTCGGTCTCCCTGGCGGACCCGTGGCGTCCTGGCTGTACCCGACCTATTCCGGCAAGGCGCTGCTCGACCTCGAACTCGGCATTCCATTCGGAGAGAATGTCACGCTGGCGGTCGGCGCTGAAAACCTGCTCAACACATACCCCGACGTGAACAGGTTCGGCGCCAATACGGTCGGCAATCAATACGGCCAGTTCTCGCCGTTCGGTTTCAACGGCGCCTACTACTATGTCCGGGTCGGGTACTCCTTCGGCTCTTTCCCTAATTAGGAGTTCCGACAGTAACGGAGCAAAATCGCACGTTAAGGGCCGCACTTGGGACCGCCTAGCGAGCCAGGACCTGTCGCCCTCGGTTTCTCAAGGAACCATCTGGCGCTACGTAGCGGTAGATCGTCGCCTTGGTTACGCCTAGCTCTAGGCATAGCTCGCTGACCTTCGTGTCGCGCTGCGCCATCGCTGCCTGAGCTAGCCTAACTTCCGCACTCCGCTGAGCAAAATCCTTTGTTGATACTGGGTTGCGATTTTTTTCAGTCACTACAAATTGGCCGCTGCGTGCCAGGTCTTGATCGGTTTCATGACTTCCAGTGGAACCCTGAGGACGTTGTAGATGTCCCGCTGCCCGCCATCCGGGGTGGTTCCCTTTCGGATGCGGAGAATGGTGCCGTTCGCCGTGGGCAGGACCACCGTGACCACCTGGTGGGTGCTCAGCTGCCGGCGGATCGTCGACCAGGAGGTGTGGATTCTCCTCATCCAGGAAGTACTTTTCGATGGCCACCAGCAGGTGGTAGGCCAGCACGCAGAGAAGGATGTGCGTCTGGGTACGGTGCTCCAGATGGTGGAAAATGGGACGCTCCATCAGCGGGGTCTTCATATCCCGGAAGGCTCGTTCCACACGCGTCAGCAGAAGGTAGGTGCGCCAGATCTCATCGGCACTCAGATCCTGCCGATCCGTCTTCAGCACGTAGCTGCCGTCGAGCTTCTCCGCCATCGTCTTCTTCTCTGCCCTCTCTTGCCAAACCAGATTCCGCTTCTCCGCGTCGTATTGGATTGCGTAGTAGCGCGCCACACGGGGGTAGCGTTCCTTCAGACGACCGATCGCCTGCTGAATCTTCTCCTCCTGCTTCAGGCGTCCCCGCTCCACCCGGGCCTGGAGCTTCTCCAAGTCGTGGATCAGTCTCTGTTCTTGTTTCTCCCGGATCGCTCGGTCCTTCTCTTCCCGACCTTCGCTGCGGCAAAGAATGTAGATCTCATCGCCTTTCTGGCGCCGTTTGATCTCGACCCGAGTCTTCTTCTGAAACGGATTCCGGGGTGAAGGGATGCGAAGGATCTCTTCCCACTCGTCTTCCTTCTCCAACTCGTCCCACCATTCATTTCGCTCCGACTGCCGCCCCGCCACAATGTAGTGATACTGGCGCTGCCGGATCTGCTCCAGGTTCTCCTCGTACGCCATGCCCCGATCCAGCACCACCGTGGAGCCTACTTTCTGGCCCGTCCGTCTCTCTAACGCATCCAGCATCTGATCCACGGTGGCACGGTCCTGCACGTTTCCGTCAAACACCTCGTGGGCCTTCGGAAACCCCTCCCCATCCAGCACCAGTCCCACCACCACCTGCTTGCAGTCGGGACGCTTATCGCGCGAGTAGCCCCGCTTCGCCTGGGGGTTGGCTTCCGCCTGACCCTCAAAGTAGGTCGACGTCAGGTCGTAGAGATAGACCGTCTCTTGCAGGTTGAAAAGCGCTCTCTCCCGCTCCATGAGCTCCCGCTCGATCGGCTCTCGATTCGGATGTAGCCGATCCAGGTTCCGATAGAGCGCATCCTCCTGCAGCGGGCGGAAGTCCTCTCCCAGAATGTCCCCCGCCGCGGTGCCACGGACCCAGTCGGGCATGGCCCGTTCCGAAAGCGGACAGATCAGCCGGTTGAGCGTCATCGCTTCGCTCAACCGGCAGGAGCGCTCCGACAAGCCCGCACGCCTGAGAATCTCGCCCATCCCCAAGCGCCGCCACATCTGATGCCCGACGTGCACGGGCCCGGCTTCCCGGGCCTGCTCCAATTCAATCCGCTCCGCATCGACGGTGACCAGCTCTGCCGCTGGCTCGGGCTCTCGCCGCTGTCGGCCCCGCCCAGCCCTTTCGAGAAGGGTTCGGGTTTTTTCATCGGGAGCTTCCAGCGGAAGCTGGCCGCACAAGGCCGACTCCAGCTTATGCGCCAGGGCCCGCCATTGTTCTCGAGGCGCCGGGGCCAGATTGCCCAGCGAGCAAATCGTTCTTTGGCGCGGTCCCTTGGGGGTCTGAACCGACTCCACCAGCAGGTAGTTCGCGTATTCCTTGCCCTTGTAGATGCGACTGGTTTTTCGGATGTACATTCATCACTACATATACCATATAAACCTGACATATCCAGTGCTATACCTAGTCATATTAGTCACTATTTGGCCAATCCAGAAAGACGCTCGCTGAAAACAAACGACTTGCCGACGCCGAGCAGGCAAAATAGGTGAAAATCCCTCAGCGGACCGCGGAAGTTAGGCTAGCCGCACCTGCGCTTTGCTCAGCGCGTGAGGGCGCCCTCCCTTCCTGCCCCTGGCTCGTGCAGAGGCCAATCCAGCGAGGGTCCGTTCCCGGATCAGCTCTCGTTCGAATTCCGCCAAAGCCGCGAAGAGCGCGAAGACCAACTTTCCGCTGGCCGTCGTCGTGTCGATGCTGGCCCCTTGGCCGGCGAGCACCCGGATCCCGATGTCCCTGTCGTTGAGGTCTTGCACCAGGTTGACGAGATGGCGGAGATTGCGACCGAGGCGATCGAGCCTCCAGACGACGATCACGTCTCCCTGCCGCGCCGCCTTGAGGAAGGCGGCGAGCCCCGGGCGGTCCTCACGCTGTCCGGACGCTTGGTCCTCGTAGATCGCGTCGTCGCTGACGCCGGCCTCGCGCAGAGCATCCCTCTGCAGGTCGAGGCTCTGGGAACCGTCCGCCTTCGATATCCGCGCGTAGCCGATCAGCACTGGCGTCTCCAAAACGACCGTTTCTGTGACACCTGAAAACGGAGCGAAATCCGTGCTTTAGGCGGTCTCACAATCGGTATCTTAAACTAAGACTCGGAAACCCTCGGCTCCAATCGGAAGAGACATCAGTGCCGGCATCTATTTTCTCAGAGACTGAGTTGGCTAGGTTGGCCAGCTTTCCCGAGGAAATCCCGGGCGATGACCTGATCAGAGCATTCACGCTGACGGGTGCCGACCGGGACCTCGTCGCCATCCGGCGCGGGGGGCAGCAAACCGCTTGGGGCTCGCGCTTCAGCTTTGTGCACTTCGCTACCTCGGCTTCGTTCCGCGCAATTTGAGCGCAGCTCCGCGATCGGCCGCCTGCTTTGTCGCGGACCAGCTCGAGGTCAGCCCGGACGAGATTCAATCCTACGCTCGACGCGAGCAGACGCGCCGACAGCACTTCAGCGAGGTTCGGGAACACCTTGGCTTCTCGATGCTCCGGTCACGAGACTTGGAAGAACTCGAAGCTTGGCTTGTCGAACGGGCCCTTGAGCACGAGGCTCCGAAGGTTCTCTTTCGCCTCGCTCGTGAGCGGTTGCGCACCGAGAGGCTCGTCTTTCCAGCACCCGACCGAATCGTACGACTTGTCAGTTCGGCGCGCGGTCGCCACAGGAGAGAACGTACACCCTGGTCGACCCTCAAGTGGCTCGGGCAGGGTGCTTCTGGCGAGAGCCCGGGCTCCATCAAGAGCGAGGTGGCCAAACTGGCGTTTCTCCGCCAGCTGGGAGCCCATGAGTGGGACCTCAGCGATTTGAATCCGAATCGCCGAAAGTTCTTGGCCCAAGTTGGTCGTCGTTCCACGAGTCAGACCCTCCAGCGGATGCCCGATCGCCGACGTTATCCCATCCTCGTGGTCTTGCTTCACGAGACCACGCTTGACCTCGTTGACGAGATCGTCGATCTCTTGAATCGAGCGCTGAAGAAGACCGACTCCCGCTCGCGACGGGAGCTCGAGGCCTGGCGAGTCTCGACCGCTCAGGCCACCAACGAGAAGGTCCGCTTGTTCTCACGTCTGGGATGTCTCGTTCTCGACCCGGACATCCCGGACGAGCAGCTGCGTCGACGCATCTTCGAGGAGGTCGCTTCCCGCGAACTCTTCGCGGCCGCGGTCGAGGAAACCGAGCAGCTTCTCCGTCCGCGAGACGGCTCCCATCTCGACTTCGTCGAGAACCGCTATGGCCAGCTCAGGAAATTCGCTCCACTGGTCCTGAGGGTGCTGGACTTCAAGAGCCTGAAGACCGACGACCCCCTAATCGATGCAGTCGAGATTCTGAGAGAGCTGAATCGCAAGCGACGACGGCGGGTTCCCGAGGACGCGGGACTCGAGTTCGCCTCCGCCAAGTGGCGCGGCCAATTGTTGGGATCCGACGGGCGAGTCAATCGCCGGTCCTTCGAGCTCTGTGTTCTCTACCAACTCCGTGACGGCCTTCGCTCCGGCGCCATCTGGCTCCAAGGAAGTCGTCGATTCGCAGATCCCGCCACATACCTCATCCCCAGCTCTCAGTGGACTTCTCGGCGATCCGAGGTTCTCCGGATCCTGGGTCTCGAGCAGGAACCCAGAGAGCACCTCGAAGCACTCGCCAACTCGACGGAGGCAGTCATCCAACATCTCGGTGAGACCGAGATCACCGAGTCGGAGACCCTGCGCCTGGAGGAGGGTCGGATCGTGCTCTCGCCCGCTTCAATGGAGGAGTTGCCCAACGAGGTCGTTCAGCTGAACGACCTCGTTGCCGAACGCCTGCCAAGGGTGGAGCTGGCGGAAGTCCTGATCGAGGTCGACTCCTGGACCGGGTTCACGCAGTTCTTCCGGCACGCCGGTGGGGCTCGATCTCGAAATCCGGATCTGGTGCGCCACGTGTACGCGGCGATCCTGGCCCAGGCCTGCAACTTCGGCCTCACGACGATGGCCGACATCGCCGATTTGACCTACCGCCAGCTCGCATGGACCACGGACTGGTACCTGCGCGAGGAGACGCTCAAAGCTGCCTTCTCGGCTCTCGTGGACTTCCAGCACCAGCTGCCTCTTGCCGAGGCCTGGGGCGGTGGAACCCTCTCCTCCTCCGATGGCCAGCGATTTCCCGTTCGAGGCTCGGCGGAGAACACGACCGCGCTCCCGAAATATTTCGGCCTCGGAAGGGGCCTCACTTTCTACACCTGGACCTCGGACCAGTACTCGCAGTACGGGTCGAAGGTCATCTCGTCTACGGTTCGTGACGCGACCTATGTCCTCGACGAGATCCTCGATAACCAGACCGATCTTCCGATCCTCGAGCACACGACGGACACCGCTGGCTACACCGAGATCGTCTTCGCCCTGTTTCATCTTCTGGGGCTGCAGTTCGCCCCGCGCATCCGGGACTTGGGCGCTCAGCGCTTGTATCGTCTCAATGCTCCTCCGCGGAAAGAAGGGGTCGCGGTTCTGCTGAAGGGATTGGTTCGGAGCAAGACCCTACTCGACAACTGGGACGAACTCCTCCGGGTGGCCGGCTCACTCAAGTTGGGTTGGGTGGCCGCATCGCTCCTGATTTCGAAGCTCCAGACTGGCGCAAGAGAGAACGTCTTGTCCCGAGCCCTCCGCGATCTCGGGCGCCTCGTCAAGACCCAGTTCATCCTAAGGTGGATTGAGAACCAGGATTATCGTCGTCGAATCCACCGCCAGCTGAACAAGGGAGAAGCCCTCCACGCACTGCGCCGCTTCCTATTCTTCGCTCACGAAGGGAAGGTACAGCGCCGTCAAGCAGATCAGCAGACGAATCAGATCCTCTGCCTAAACTTGGTCACGAATGCCATCGTCACCTGGAACACCGTCTACATGAACGCCGCCATTGAACACCTGCGGGCCGAGGGGAGGATCGGCCGCGACATCGATCTCGGCCATCTGTCGCCTGCCCTCTACGGGCACGTCAATCCCTACGGCAAGTACCGATTCGAGATCGAGGCTCGAGCGCCAGGTCTCCGACCCCTAAGGAGTCCGGGAAACGACGCTTAGCGTGCGATTCTGCGCCGTTACTGTCGGAACCCCGAGTTGAATTATGCGCGTTCGAATCCTCTTATCAGCAATGGTGCTGGCAACGTTTGCGAACGCTACCCTATCGATCGCTTCAGAAATCAGTTGAACCAGAGACTATGACTCCGGTATGGAGCAGGCCAACCGGGAGCTGAAACCTGTTCTTTTAGACTTCTGGGCTTCCTGGTGTGAACCTGACCGCAAAATTCCCGGGGAGGCGGTTCGCCCGCACCGGCTTCGGCCCCCGCTTTTTTTCTTCGGGCTGCTCTCGATCTTCGCGGTGGCGCAAGACGCGCACGCCCTCCGCTGCGCCGCGATGAAGCTGGAATCGCAGGGGTACTTCGCCGTCCGGTCGCTGTCAAGCGATCCGCGCTGGAGGAACGGCTCGATCTACCTGTTCGGCCTGGATACCCACGGCAACCCGCTGTTCAGCGGCGATCCCTACAGCCGGTGGTACGGCGTCATTACTCCCGAGTTGAACGACTATCTGGACGGATCCTTCGGCGGCCGGGATGTGGTGAGCGTCGGCGACGCGTTCGGTGAAAGCTTCCTGTACTACTCGGCGCGCGATCCCTCCACCGGGATGCTGCAGCGCAAGGTGGCTTTCGTCAAGAGGGTCGTGGCCTATGGCCTGCCGATCCTGGTTGGCTCCGGCTATTATCTGGACGAGGGTCCGTAGGTCTCACGACCGTGTCCACGTCTTTCTCACCCTCCGAGCGTGCAATAATCGCCGCGCCGCAGGAATCGCTTACCACGTTGACCACCGTGCGATACATGTCCAGTGGACGATCGATCGCGAGCATCGCGCCGACAATTAAAGCCACCTGCGGCCCGGTCAAATTGACAGCCTCCAAAACAATAAAAATTACGACTAACCCGGCAGACGGCACGGCCGCTGCGCCGATCGACGCCAGCAACGACGTCATCACGATCAATATCTGTTGATCGAAGCCCATGGAAACACCCATCACCTGAGCGATAAACAAGACCCCGGCGCATTCATACAGCGCCGTGCCATCCATATTCACGGTCGCTCCCATCGGCAGCACAAATGACGTAACGCGGTTTGAAACCCCAACTTTGTTCTTGACGGCGTTGATCGTGACGGGAAGCGTTGCTCCCGACGAGCTGGTCGAAAAGGCCATAAACATCGGGTCAACCATGTTCTTAAAGTGGACGAGCGGATTGATCCCACCCAAAAACTTCAACAAAAGCGGAAGCGTCAAGCACAGGTGAATTGACAACCCGATAAACAAGACTAAGGCATACAGCCCCAGCGCCTTGAACGAGGCCAGGCCCGTCGTCCCCACCAAAGTCACGATCAACGAGAAGACCCCGATCGGTGCCACTAAATGAATAATTCCTGACGTCAGCCTCATCATCGCTTCGAAGGCCGAACCGATCAAACGCAACAGGGGTTCGCGATGATGACCCGGGAGGCGGGAGATGCTGATGCCGAGTACGATCGAGAAGAAAATGACCGAAAGCATTTTCGTTTCCGACGCGGCTTCGACAATATTCTCCGGAACAATATCGAGGATCAGTTGCGCTGGAGAGGTCACAACCGTGAGATTCGGCAATTCATGGGTTTCGGCTCCGGCAATGTCGGCTCCCACACCCGGCTGCAGTGTGTTAACCAGTACCAATCCCGTGATCACCGCAAGCAAGCTGGTGAGCACGTAGTAACCCAGGGTCTTTCCAAACAACCGACCCAGTCCCGCGCCACCTCCAACCGACGCCACGCCGGAAATGATCGAAGTCAGCACAAGAGGCACAATGATCATCTTCAACAACTTGATAAACAGCTGCCCTATCCAACCAATTTTGTCCGCCAAGGCTTGGCCCCCGACGAGTCCGGCCAGTACTCCAAAAATCATGGCGAGGGCAACCTGCCAGTGGAGCTGTTTGTACCAAGGTGTTCCATCCGTCATGGCGCGTCCGGCACCCATCAATTCACCCATCCCAACCCAGGGCCCGCTCGACTCTGCGCACGGTCTAGCACCGCCCAAGACAGGCATCTTGCAAAATCTTCCAGCCACGCCATCGCCAGGTAACCCGGCAGCAGTCGGGGTTCGAGAAGGACACCAAGCCAGAGGCTCCGAGGGAGAGCACTCTCCAATTGGGTCTTAATCTTGAGATTCAGAAAAGCGGCCCGAGCGTGCAAGGCCGCCCACAGAGACTCCGAGCAGCCCCCCGGCTCGAAAACGTCACAGCGGTAAGCCTCTTGACCGGTGATCGCAAACTCCGGCTTCTCAATCGGGACAGACAGAAGATCAATCGCCTCAGAGCTCACTTCTGAACGCAGACTGCGCCTCCTGCGATTCATATTCAGCGTGATCTGAAGCAGGCTCTGTGCCATTAAAACTTGTCAAGCTCCTTTGTCAAAAGAATCTACCCGGCGCGGCGCGGGCCGACCCCCGTTCCACTATTTTCGCATCAGGGCTAGTCAAGATCCAAGGTGCGCCATTTTATCGGGCCTTGGGGCGTGAGCACCGCCACTGTGATCCGTTTCCGAGCCTTCCCGCAGGGATAAATCGGACGAGAGCGACCCTCCGGAGGTCAAGTAGGCGCGGGGTGGCGGATGATCTCGTTAAAAAACTTCTCCCCAACTCGATCTGACCAGCCAAATTCCAATGCCTCGTCTGAAGCAGGATCTTAAAGATGGATCGAGCCAAGCGGTAAAAAAGCCGCATGGAGTCGTCCTGCATAGGGGCGAAGCCGAACCCCTCGTAGAACTGTTTTGCCGCATTATTTTTGGCGTCCACGATCACGGCGTAGATTGCCATAATGTCACTGGCGCGCATGGTTCGCTTGATTGCATCGACAAGAAGGTTCTGGTGCAGATAGGATTGTCGGAGCGATAAGGCCAGGAGTGCGCCCCGGCGATGCGGCCTATGTTGCCATGACGTGACGCCAGATCACCACGGGATTCGGCTGCCATGGGATCGGAATTGAGAACTGGCGTTTGTGAATCTTCTGCGCCAGCTCGATGCCGATAATGACACGTCGCGCATTGTAGAACGTCTTGAATCCCAACATGGGGCGCAATCGCCCCTTCACCCGGCGGTGGTCCTGCTCCACAACGTTGTTCAGGTATTGACAGCAACGAATCTTCACCGGGTTCCGCCCCCGGAAGTTGAACTCCCCGTTCATTCCCATGTGCCGCAGGGCGCTATGGCTCGGCCGGTGGCCATCCAGAGTGATGCTGTGTGGCTCCCGATGATGCTTCAGCGCCTTGCGAAAGAAGGCCTTCGCCGCTGCGATGCCACGTGCCCGACTGAGAAAGAACTCCACAGTGTTGCCCTGTCCGTCCACGGCGCGGTACAGATACATCAACTGGCCCCGAATCTTGATAAACGTTTCATCAACCCGCCAGCTCCCACCCACCGGTCGTTCGAATCGGCTCCAACGCCTTTCGCAGGTTTCGGCATAGCGAACGACCCACCGCAAGATTGTGGTATGCGAAATCGGTAAACCCCGCTCACCTAAAATCTCGACCAGGTCCCGGTAACTCAGTTTGAAGCGGAAATACCAGCGAAGGCAGAGAAGAATGATGTCGTCTTCGAACCAACGTCCGGCAAATAGAGGATTCCGTTCCGTTTTACGATGCGCCATATCTCATTATCGCCAATCCCCGTTGGCTGTCTGCACCAGAACCTACCGCGAGAAGCCACCGGAGCTGGACGATGCGCATCTGAAGGGCGACGACAGAAAAGAGGCCGAAAAGAACAACGAAGCAGCCCGCCTCTGGATATCGGGCCTCGAAACCGTGAATCGCAAGCTCGGCCGCTCTCGTGTGATCGACCTGTCTGCCACGCCCTTCTTTCTGAGCGGGTCCGGCTATGCCGAGGGCACACTCTTCCCATGGACGATGAGCGACTTCTCGCTGATGGACGCCATCGAGTGCGGTATCGTCAAACTGCCGCGCGTCCCGGTGGCTCAAAACATCCCTGGCGACGAAATGCCCGTCTATCGAAACCTTTGGGAGAACATCCGCAAGGAGATGCCCAAGAAGGGGCGCGGCCAAGGCGGAGAACTCGACCCACTCAAACTGCCTACCCGGTTGCAAACCGCTCTTGAGGCGCTCTACGGGCACTACGAGAAAACCTTCAAACTATGGGAAGAGAAGGGCATTCGGGTGCCGCCCTGCTTCATCATCGTTTGCCAAAACACCGCCATCTCGAAGCTGGTCTATGACTTCATCTCCGGTTTTCAACGAAAGAACGAAGACGGGACCACCACACTGGAAAACGGTCGCTTGGCCCTCTTCCGAAATTTCGATGAAACCACGGGGAATCCGCTCGCGCGTCCGAACACATTGCTGATTGACAGTGAGCAGTTGGAAGCTGGCGACGCCCTCGACGATAAGTTTCGTGGCATGGCCGCCGATGAGATTGCACGTTTCCGCCGCGAGATCATTGAGCGCACCGGGGATGCCCGTGCAGCGGACAACATCAGCGACCAGGAGTTGCTGCGTGAGGTCATGAACACCGTGGGCAAGCACGGCCAACTCGGCGGCTCCATCCGCTGTGTCGTCTCTGTGTCCATGCTGACGGAAGGCTGGGATGCGAACACCGTCACCCACGTCCTCGGCATCCGTGCTTTTGGCACCCAGCTCCTCTGCGAACAGGTCATCGGACGCGCGCTTCGCCGCCAATCCTACGACCTCAATGAAGAAAACCTCTTCAACGTTGAATATGCAGACATCTTCGGCATTCCTTTCGACTTCACGGCCAAGCCCGTTATCGCCCCCCCCGCAGCCGCCGCGTGAGACGGTTCAGGTCAAGGCCATGCGCCCGGAGCGAGACGGTCTTGAAATCCAGTTCCCTCGCGTCGAAGGCTACCGCGTCGAACTGCCCGAGGAGCGCCTCACGGCCGCCTTCACCGCCGATTCCATTCTTGAACTCAGCCCCGATTTGGTTGGCCCGTCCATCACACGGAATTCGGGCATCATCGGCGAAGGCGTGGATCTGAACCTGGAGCATTTAGGGGACATGCGGCCGTCCACGCTGCTCTTCCACGTCACCCAGCGCCTGCTCTACACGAAATGGCGCGATCCGGGGGAAGAGCCGAAGCTCTATCTGTTCGGCCAGCTCAAACGCATCACGAAGCAATGGCTCGACACCTGTCTCGTCTGCAAGGGCGGCACTTATCCCGCCCAGCTGATGTATCAGGAGCTGGCCGACATGGCGTGCAACCGCATCACCGCTGGCATCACCAGATCGTTGGAAGATCACCGCCCCATCAAAGTCCTGCTCGACCCCTACAATCCCACCGGCTCCACGGCCCATGTCAGATTCAACACGTCCCGGGTGGACCGCTGGGACACCAGTGGGCCACCTCCCAAGAATCACGTCAACTGGGTGGTGCTCGACAGCGATTGGGAAGCCGAGTTCTGCCGCGTCGCCGAGTCTCATCCGAATGTCGTGGCCTACACGAAGAACCACAACCTGGGCCTTGAAGTGCCGTATCGCTACGGCTCCGAGGCTCGCAAGTATCTGCCTGATTTCATCGTCCTGGTGGACGACGGCCACGGCTCCGGCGACCTGCTGCGCCTGGTCGTCGAGATCAAGGGCTATCGGCGCGAGGACGCGAAGGAAAAGAAGTCAACGATGGATACCTACTGGGTACCCGGCGTGAATAACCTCAAGACGTATGGACGCTGGGCCTTCGCCGAGTTCACCGAGATCTACATGATCGAGACCGATTTCGCGGCGAAGATCGGAGACAAGTTCAACAAGATGATCACCACCGTGACCGTACGTCCGGTGACTGAGGAAAGCTAGCTATGACCAAGAAGCGCGGAACTCGCAAGACCGTCGAAACGATCACGCACGACGAGGCCAAGCGGAAGAACATCCCCTCCGCCGAGCATCAGTCCGTGCTCCGACCGGACGATGCCAGGCCACGGCCGGTGAAGTATCCACGGAACACCGATCTCGACCCCCAGTTCGTCTGGCGCGGGAAAGATGAGCAGGACTGGAGCGATCTCGTTGTCTACGCTCCGTCGCTCTATATTCAAGAAAAGGTTCATCCGAAGGTGTTGATCGACGATCTCCTTCGGCAGACAAAAGAAGCACAAGCGGAGGCCCCCGGAGCACAGACCAACCTTTTCGCCGACTTCAACGGCATCCCCGAGGGCGTGGATAGGACCGAGTTCTACCAGCACGACCAGAACTGGTCCAATCGTATGATCCTGGGCGACAGCCTGCAGGGGATGGTGTCGTTGGCGGAGCGCGAAGGGCTGCGCGGCAAGGTGCAGTGCATCTACCTCGACCCGCCCTACGGCATCAAGTTCAACTCCAACTTCCAGTGGTCAACGACCAGCCGCAACGTCAAGGACGACAAGGCCGATCACATCACGCGCGAGCCGGAGCAGGTCAAGGCGTTTCGGGACACATGGCGGGACGGGATTCACTCCTATCTAACATATCTACGCGACCGGCTGACCGTGGCGCGGGATCTACTGACGGAGAGCGGCTCGATCTTCGTACAGATTGGGGATGAGAATGTGCATCGCGTCCGGGCGCTGATGGATGAGGTATTTGGGGAAAATAATCATGTGTCAACAATCAGGTTTAGAAAGAAAACAATGCCGCTTGGAGCTAAATATATTGAGGAAATGTACGACTTTATCGTCTGGCATGCAAGAGATGCTTCCGTGGCCAAGTATCGCCAAATCTTCGAACATAAAGACTACAGTGGGGATTTTCACTGGAGCAATTATGAAGGCGGGGTGCTGGACCGGCATAAGATTTCAAGAAGAGAAATTGATTCAGGTTTCACAATTCCGGACAACGCGAGACGCTTCAGGTTAGTATCACTTTGGCCTGCATCTTATGACGCTAAAGCTGTTTTCCCAATTCAATTTAGAGGCTCAACTTGGCTACCTCCAGCGGGGCAATGTTATCCAACTTCCTTGCCCAATATGCAACGGTTAGTTCGCGCAAATCATATAGAGGTTGAAGGCAATTATTTGCGAAAAATAGTGTATGAAGAGGGAGCAAATTACGCAAAGCTGACTTCTACTTGGCCTGATACAATCGGCGCAAGGGACAAGACATATGTAATAGAAACATCTATTGAGGTGATTAAGCGTTGCGTCCTCATGAGCAGCGACCCGGGCGACCTGGTGCTCGATCCCACCTGCGGCTCCGGCACAACTGCCTACGTCGCCGAACAATGGGGCCGCCGCTGGATCACCATTGACACTTCCCGCGTCGCTTTGGCCCTCGCCCGGGCCCGCATCATGGGCGCGCGCTATTCTTACTACCTGCTCTCCGACAGCCGCGACGGGCAACTCAAAGAAGCCGATATCGCTAGCAGGGCACCCGCCGACACGCCCACCTACGACAACATCCGGCAGGGGTTCGTGTACGAGCGGGTACCCCACATCACGCTCAAGTCCATTGCCAACAACGCCGAGATCGACGTGATCTGGGAGAAATGGCAGGAGATGCTGGAACCGCTACGCGCAGAACTGAACGCCTCCCTCAACCGCGACTGGGAGGAGTGGGAGATTCCCCGCGACCCGTGGGAGTCCACTCCCACCAACCTCCGCCGCCGCTGGTGGGAACAACGCATCGCCCGGCAGAAGGAGGTCGACGCCTCCATCGCCGCTAAGGCCGATTACGAATACCTCTACGACAAGCCTTACGAGGACAAGAAGAAGGTCCGTGTCGCCGGACCTTTCACGGTCGAGAGCCTAAGCCCCCACCGCATGCTTGGCGTGGGTGAGGACGATGAATTGATCGACATCGGGAAGGAAGACAGCTCCGCATACGGAGCAAAGCAGTCCTTCCCACAGATGATCTTGGAAAACCTCAAAACCGCCGGTGTGCAGCAAGCGAACAAGGGGGACCAGATTACTTTCACCGCCCTCACCCCGTGGCCCGGCGAGTTAGTCTGCGCGGAAGGCTGCTATCTCGAAGGAGAAGCTGAGAAGCGTGCCGCCATCTTTATTGGTCCCGAGTTCGGAGCCGTGCAACGCGCCGATCTTGTCGCCGGAGCCCGTGAGGCCGGCGATGCTGGGTTCGATGTGCTGATCGCCTGCGCTTTCAATTACGAGGCCCACGCCACGGAATTCAGCAAGCTGGGACGCATCCCCGTGCTCAAAGCCCGGATGAACGCTGACTTGCACATGGCCAAGGACCTCAAAAATACTGGTAAGGGAAACCTGTTCGTCATCTTCGGCGAACCGGACATTGAACTCCTGCCGGAGCAGGATGGCCGATTGCGCGTGAAAGTGAAGGGCGTCGATGTCTTTGTCCCCAGCACAGGAGAAGTCCGTAGCGACGGCGCCGATGGCATCGCCTGCTGGTTCATTGACACCGACTACAACGAGGAAAGCTTCTTCGTCCGGCGGGCCTACTTCCTCGGTGCCAACGACCCCTACAAATCCCTCAAGACTACTCTCAAAGCTGAAGTCAACCGGGAAGCCTGGGAAACACTCCACAGCGACACCTCCCGGCCGTTTGACAAACCAAAATCCGGGCGGATCTCCGTGAAGGTGATCAACCACCTTGGCGATGAAGTGATGAAGGTGTTCAAGGTCTAGCCTTATGGACTTCCGTATCGCCGACACTTTCACAGGCAGTCTTGCCAGATTAACGGGCGACGAGCAGAAGGCTGTCAAGACGACGGCCTTCGACTTACAGCTCAACCCCGCCAATCCTGGTATGAGCTTTCACAGGCTCAACAAGGCCAAGGACAAGAACTTCTGGTCGGTGCGGGTTAGTGGATGACATCCGACTGATCGTGCACAAGAGCGAGATTAGCCTCCTGCTCTGCTATGTCGGCCATCACGACAAGGCGTATGACTGGGCGGAACGGCGGCGGCTGGAGGCACACCCCAAGACGGGTGCCGCCCAGCTCGTGGAGATTCGAGAGACCGTTCAGGAGATTCTCATCCCGACGTATGTGGAGTCTCCGAAGCCAGCGGTGGCCAAGCTACCACTACTGTTTGCGGGCATGTCCGATGACGATTTGCTGACCTACGGGGTACCACCGGAGTATCTGTCAGACGTGCGCCAGATCGACGAGGAGAATCTCCTGTCGATGGCCGACCGACTACCAGCCGAGGCCGCCGAGGCGCTCTTGGAACTGGCCACTGGCGGCAAGCCGCTTCCGCCTCAGCCGGGCTCGCCGACGATGAATCCGCTCGATCATCCCGACGCGCAACGCCGATTCCGGGTGATGAGCAGTGTCGAGGAACTTCAGCGCGCCCTGGAGTTCCCGTGGGACAGGTGGTCGGTGTTCCTCCATCCCGAGCAGCGGCAGCTGGTTGAACGGGACTACACCGGGTCCGCGAGGGTTTCCGGCTCCGCCGGCACGGGGAAGACGATTGTGGCGCTGCATCGCGCCGTCTTCCTGGCCCGCGCCAACCAGAATGCGCGCGTCTTGCTGACTACGTTCTCGCACATGCTGGCGAATGCCCTCCGCACCCAACTCAGGCGACTCATCAGCAACGAGCCGCGCTTGGCAGAGCGACTGGAAGTCCATTCGATCAACGCGACCGGAGAGCGCCTCTACAAGTCCCACTTCGGTCAGATTAATCTGGCGCCGCTAGAGGTCGTCCAAGAATTGTTGCGGGTTGCCAGCGAACGTGGAGAGAACCACAAGTTCAGTGGGAGATTCCTGCTCACCGAGTGGGAGCAGGTTGTTGATGCGTGGCAGTTGGACACCTGGGAAGCGTATCGAGATGTCGCGCGCCTCGGTAGAAAAACGCGGCTCCCAGAAGCCCAGAGGGAGATCCTCTGGTCAATGTTCGAGCAGGTCCGAGCGGGCCTTGCGGCGCGGAACATGATCACGCGCTCAGCAATGTTCACGAAGCTGGCGGCAGCCGTTGCGAAAAGTAGGAACCCGCCGTTTGACTTCGCCGTGGTCGATGAGGCGCAAGATATCGGAGTGGCCCATCTCCGGTTCTTCGCAGGGCTCGGTCGGCATCGGTCCGACGCGCTTTTCTTCGCTGGCGACCTCGGCCAGCGCATTTTCCAGCAGCCGTTCTCGTGGTTGGCCTTGGGTGTGGATATTCGGGGCCGGTCGAAGACGTTGCGGGTCAATTACCGCACGTCGCATCAGATCCGGGTGCAGGCGGACCGACTGATCGGTCCCGAGGTGTCCGATGCCGATGGCAACAGGGAGGAGCGACGCCACACCGTCTCCGTCTTCAATGGCCCGGCACCGGAGATTCAAGTTCTGCGCAGCCAAGAAAAAGGCGAAATGAACATTGGAGCCGTAACGAACATTACCGCCGGAATCATCAGTTCGACAATGCGCCGAGCAGTGACTACACTCCCCGAAGGGTCCACTTATGACCCGCGGGTTTTGCCAAATGCGCCAAAAAATCCTGCACTGAAACCGATCAGGTCCAACATTAAAGCTTTCAAGAGCCGGTATGTTATCGCCATGCGACTTCGCTTCACGAGAGCGGTTCCTCCACCGTTGGTCGACCCTGTCCAATCCTTCCGTGGATCCTCGGCGATGTCGCGCACCGGCAGCTGATTCTAGGATGTTAATAGATCTCGATAGAGGTTTTTGATGAAGGAAACAGCGAAAGCGGAAACCCCGACGCGCTCGACGTCCGATTGCGCCCCCAGCCGGCAGTCGATCACCTATCAGTCGATATTGGCCCTCCAGCCCGACGCGCATAATCCGCGGACCCATAGTAAACGGCAGATCCGGCGGATCGCCGACAGCATCCGCACGTTCGGCTTCACCAATCCGATCCTGGTCGACGAGCGCGGCCAGGTGATGGCCGGGCACGCCCGGCTTGAGGCGGCGAAGCGGCTCGGGCTGTCCCAGGTGTCCACGATCCGCATTGGCGATCTGAGCGCGGCGCAGAAGCGCGCCTACCTCATCGCGGACAACCGCCTGGCGGAGCTCTCGGGCTGGGACGAGGAACTCCTGGCGATTGAGCTGCAAACGCTCACGACCATCGACCTCGACTTCGACATCGAGATCACGGGCTTCGAGACGGCCGAGATCGATACGCTGATCGCCGGACTCAACGGCGCCGGGAACGAGGACGAGGCCGACCGGTTGCCGGCGATCGACGACACGCCGGCGATCACCCGGCCCGGTGATCTGTGGCGGCTCGGCCGGCACCGGCTGTTGTGCGCGGATGCGGCCCGGACGGCCTCCTATGACCGCCTGCTGGACGGCGAGACCGCCCAGATGGTCTTCACCGACCCGCCCTACAACGTACCCATCGACGGGCACGTCTGCGGCCGGGGCCGTGCGCGCCATGGGGAATTCGCCATGGCCGCGGGCGAGATGTCGGAAGCGGAGTTCACGGCGTTTCTCAAGACGGTGCTCCGCCAACTCGCGTTGCACAGCCGGGACGGCGCCCTCCACTTCGTGTGCATGGACTGGCGGCATCTATTCGAGCTGCTGACGGCGGGGCGCGGGGTCTACGAGGAGCTGAAGAACCTCTGCGTCTGGAACAAGACCAACGGCGGCCTGGGCTCGCTGTACCGCTCCAAGCACGAGCTGGTCGCCGTGTTCAAGGCGGGGCGCGGGGCGCACATCAACAACGTTGCGTTGGGGGCGCACGGGCGTTACCGCACCAATGTGTGGGACTATGCCGGCGTCAACGCCTTCGGGACGGACCGCGACGCAGAGCTGGCGCTGCATCCGACGGTCAAGCCGGTGGCGCTGGTCGAGGACGCGATCCTCGACTGCTCGAGGCGCGGCGGCATCGTGCTCGATGCCTTCTGTGGCTCAGGCACCACGCTGATCGCGGCGGAGCGGGCGGGCCGGCGAGGCTTCGGCCTCGAACTGGACCCGAAGTATGTCGACGCCGCGCTCAAGCGCTTCCGCGGCTTCACCGGCGAGGAGCCGGTGCAGGCCGAAACCGGACGGACGTTGGCCGAGCTGGAATAGGCGAATCGCCATGATGGAAGGCTACGAGGTCGGCTACGGCAAACCGCCGAAGGCAACGCGGTTCAAGCCCGAACGCTCGGGCAACCCGAAGGGCCGGCCCAGGGGCCGCAGGAACCAGCGCTCGGTCGTCCGAGAAGTGATCGACCGCAAGGTGACTCTCCGCGAGAACGGCCGGACGCGGCGAGTGAGCGTTTTCGAGGCGCTGGTGGAAAGCCTGGTCGTCAAAGCGCTCAAGGGCTCGATCAACGATCAGATCAAGCTGATCCAGCTCATCGAGAAATACGCGCCCGAGAAGCTGGAAAAACACGTGCCTGAGGAGACCCGGCCCGACCTGTCCGCGCTGACCGACGAGGACCTGCGCGGCCTGCGGGCGTTGATCGCGGGAGGGGAGACAGCGTGATGGACATGGAACGCCGCCCGCCGAGCTGGTGACGAAGCCGGACGTCCTGCGGGTGCTGGGTCTCGGTGCCGCCCGATGTGCGGTGACTGGACGCAGGCGGACTTCGAGCGAGGTTGGGTGGGGGCCTCGCCGCCGGTTTCTGGGGTGGCAGCCACCGCAACGGCCGCAGCGGTGAGGTGGCCGCGGCAAGGTACCTGAAACGCGTATCGTGCACTCAGCCCCCGTTCGAGGTCCGAGATGCCAGACGAACATGCCTTCGAGGCCGTTCCACGCAGTTTCTGCGCTGGCAGTGGGACCGGCAACGCAGGCGCCGACGGATCTCCACCGTGACTCCCATACTGGTCACCCCGAAGATGACGCTAACATATGCGGCTCCCTGTTTCAGTCGCGATGACTGCATTGAGGGGGCCAACAGTAACCACCGCGAGATCCATCGACGGAGCCGTTCGTAAAAGCTTACAGCCTGCGAACGGACAACATTGGACGCTCATGAGCCGCTTCACCACACAGAGACGCCCTCCCTTTTTGCACGAGCCTGATAAATTCGCTTTTGGACTGGACTTCAGCGGGCAACAGAGCGTCAATGGGTGTGCGTGCACGGTCCGAAACACCGCTCGTCTCCTGTTCGCCGGGCCTAGAAGTTTCCCGAGGACACTTCCTTCAGGATCTGCTTGTCCAAAGACAGATCCACCACCAGCTTCTTCAACCGGGTATTCTCCTTCTCCAACACCTTCAACCTCTTGGCCTGGCACTGTCAGAGGAAATTAGCAGGTCTGAGTTCTCTACTGGCGATAGGGACTTAGGCCGCCCCGAGTTGACGCCATTGGGCAAGTGCAGCGGCGCGGTTGAGCTTGAAATTGTCCCGTGAGCAGAGGGATCGTCGCAGGTTGAAGTGGTTGTAGACGGAAGAATGGACGGTGGCAAATTTCTGGAGGCTTCGCATCTGCCTGAAACGGAGCATCGCGTGTTCTCGTCGCCGGAACGGCAGGTGGGAATTCTCCGCACGATTGTTCAGCCAGCGGCCAGCTTGATGCCGACCGGTTCCGCCCAGTTCACGCAATGCCGCGCGGTAAGACCTTAGCCGATCCGTGATGATCGCATCCGGTCTAGGGTAGCGCTTCATCAGTTTCCTGAGGAATTTCAAGGCGGCCTTGCGATCTCTCTTCTTCGAGACAAAGGCTTCCAGCACCTCGCCTTCCTGTCCACGGCGCGCCACAGGTAATGGCGTTCGCCATTGATCTTCACGAACACCTCATCGAGGGGCCACCGACAACCCGACAACGCACGCATTCGACCCTTCCGCTTCTTGCGGATCCCGGCGGCAAAGATCGGGCCAAAACGGTTCCACCAGAACCGGATCTTCTCGTGGCTCACCTCGATCCCGCGCTCGTGGAGAAGGTCCTCGACATTGCGTAGCGACAGTGGGAAGCGCACCTACATCATCACGGCAAGGCGGATGATTTCGGGCGAAGTCTTGAAATAGCGAAAGGGGCTCTTCATCCAAAGACACTTACAAGACGCATCCCGCCGAATCAAGCCTGTTTTTCTCTGACAATGCCCCCGTGACTAATCCAGAGGCTGCGCCGGTACCGAGTCCCCACAGAGTGCCGCGACCCGTATGGCGCCCTTGATACAGAATCACGCGCCGAATCTCCGTTCGCGACACTCGCCTCAGGAGCCCATCCTGTTCGAGAACAAGCTCCCGCTCATCTGCTGAACGAAATTTGCCAGTGATGGTTTCGCCCGTCGCGAGGTCTACCTCAACAGATGAAACTACGGGAATGAAAGCCACAGACTCCCACGACTGGTCGGCGGGTTCAACGGCAGGTGCTGATCCTGGCCGTCCCGGATTTTGAACCTGGACAGTACGCATGCTGCATGACGCCAGCAAGCACGCGCACAGCAACAGGACAACCACTCGCCTCATCATGCTTCCTCCCAATCCGTTCTGCCCATTCTCCCACGCCCCAAGGACAGGAGCACACGTGAACTGACATTAGCGGATCCCTGTGGAGTTGCTTCGCCGTCTTCTAGTTTGTCTTTACTCATAGTTTCTCCTTTCGCTGAGATGGCCGAATCTACGGGAAACCTGCACAACGCGCCCAGGGATCACCTGTGCCCGGGCGGGAACGGCGAGCCGCCCTATGAGAATCAGAACGGTTGCTTGGATCCGGCATGGTTTCATCATCGCGGGACTTACTCCTACAGGGTAATGCGATATTAGGCCTCGGATCGGCTCAGACCCTTTGGAACAGTAGCGGCAACGCCCAGGCCACGGTTGCCGTTCCCCTTGATTTTGATCGCTGCCCTTCCGGCCTTATGCGAGGATGCTCGTATATGAGCGGTGCCGTGCCTAGATCTGGCTAAAAATGCGGAAGGAACCATGACTCAGCATTGGACGTTTGCACGGGGCGGCGCATGGCGCAACCCGAAGTCGACCGGCGGCCCCTACGTCTGTGAGCAATGCCGCCTGGACGCCCGCAGCAGAAACGACGCAACCCTCACCATGCAGGCCGTCACGACAGTCGAGCTGGCCCCTGCGGATGTATGCGCCGACTGCGGTGCGCGGTTGTTGGAGGAAAGGGAGGCCCAAGATCGATCCTAGTGGCCTCTTTTATGAGTGGGCCGGGCCTGGACCTAGCCGGAAAACCCGGAAGGAAAACCATGATCCGCAAGAAATGGAGAGACGGCGAGCGGGTGCTTTCGGTGGAAACCGAGGATGAACTTTGGAAGGCGGTGACGACAGGTGAAGCAGTGGAACTCACACATGAACTCGCTGAGAAGATCGGTTTGATGGAAGAGGACGTGGGCACCGTGGAAGAGATCAAAGCCGCGAGGTACGCCCCCAGCGACTAGAAACTGAAGGCCCAAGATCAAGCCTGGCGCAAGAGGAGCGCTTTGTATTGAATTTGATATCTTTATATATCCTAAAATAGCCTCTCATCCCCAAAGGACACCAAGGCTTCATTGATGACATTGATAAGGTAGAGATTGAAGGACCCTTTGGGGCCACGCTATGCGCGTGATCCCCGGCAGGGGCTGGCGAGGGGGCAAGCCCCCTTCGACCCCCATCCGGGAGGTAGGGAAAGGAGCATCATGGGAGCGGGGCGTGAAGTCTAGGTGAAGATCCGAGCCAGCGAGGCGAAGCGGGCCGAGTGGCACGACAAGGCGCGATCCCATACTGCGGTACCAAGGTGGATCACCCAATCGGGCTTGATGGTAGTATCATTACGTGATACAAGGTTTTAAGAGTAAGCGGACCGAGAAAATCGCTGGGGGTCAAACCCCAAAGGGATTCCCGGCCGACTTGCTTCGAAGAACCCGTGCCCTGCTGACCGCATTGAATGCGGCGGTCGAGTTGGAAGATCTTCGCTTTCCGCCAGGCAATCGTCTTGAGCAATCGTCAGGCGACCGCAAAGGTTAACATTCGGTTCGGATCAACCGGCAATGGCGTGTCTGCTTTGTTTGGACCGATAGTGGACCGGATGAAGTCGAGATTGTGGACTATCACTGAGGACCGATGGAAATGGCTGATATTCTTGCTCCGATGCATCCTGGCGAAGTTCTGGACGAGCTGTACCTTAGGCCCCTTGAGATGAGCGCCGGGGCCTTGGCAAAGAAATTGGGCGTGCCCCGCACGCGTATCGAGCGCATCGTAAAGGGCCAGACGTCAATAACACCGGATACTGCATTTCGACTGGCGAAAGCATTCAAGACAACGCCGCTTTACTGGATGAATATGCAGACAAGCTACGATCTTGCCCTGGCAGGTGCGACAGTCGATGTCTCTGACATTCAATCTCTTGACGCCATTCTCAAGTAGAGCGGCTTTCGCCAGACGGATACACAGATGAAGCCTTCGGCGGCTTTGGGTTCCTGATCTTGTGGAGACCGTGAGAGAAATAAGCAGAATGGATTGGAGGAAGCATGAGCGTTGAGCTAATCAGTGTCTTGGTTGCAGTCCTGGCAATAGGGGCAACCTTGGCCGGGGTGATCCTGACCAGCAATCACGGGTTGCGGAAGGACATGTGAGACGACATGAAGCAGGGGGAATCGCGGCTGCGGGAGGACATGGGGAAGCTGGAGTCACGGCTGCGAGACGACATCGAGCAACTAGGGGAGCGCGTGGCGCGGGTGGAGTATAGCCAAGCCAAGCTCGAAGGATTGCTGGAAGGCTTGCGCGAGGCCATCACCGGACGGGCGGCGGCCAGCTAGGGACAACACCATGAAAAGAGTTATCAAGTTTTCAGTCATTCTTCTGGTTCTCGCGGTGGGAACTGTCTGGGGACAGGAAGAAAGGAAAACCGACGCCGAAATCAGACAAATCTTAATCAACGAATCGATTGCCAGATACTCAGGCAGTTGCCCTTGTCCATATAGCAGGGATAGAGCAGGAAGACGCTGCGGAGGTCGAAGCGCTTATAGTAGGCCTGGTGGTGCTGCCCCTCTTTGCTATCCAACAGATGTAAGTGATGAGATGGTTGAAGCGTACCGGAAAAGGTCGGAGCAGGATCAGCCGCCGAGCACGCGAGAGTGTCCAGCCGGATCGCCGACATGGATGGGCTTGCCAGTCTGCCAGGAAGGCGCACGCGTCGGTTATGACCGGGACGCCTTCGGCTCGGCATACAGCTCGTTGGAAGACGAGATCATCGACAGCCTGCCCAAGTCCGGCGGGCAGGTGCACACCCCTTACACCTGCACACTGTTTGATATCCGGGCCGATGGAACCGCAGCCACGGATATCGAGCACATTGTCGCGCTGGCGGAAGCCTATGACTCCGGCCTTGCGGAATCGCAGTTCCGGACCTTCGCTGGAGACTTAGACAATCTGACGATTGCCGATCCCACCGTAAACCGGACCCAGAAATCCGACCGCGACGCGGGCGAGTGGGGACCGCCGCAAAACAGCGGCTGGTTCGCGGCCCGCGTTGTGGCCGTCAAACAGAAATACAGCCTGTCGGTGAATCCGGCCGAGCGCGATGCCTTGGAGGCGATGCTCAACTTAGACCCGAGCCGTACCGTCACGTGCGGCGGAGGAATGGCGACGACGGGAGATCAGATCTATTACTTTCCTCATCTTGCCGTGGGGGCGAGTTGGCAAACCACGATCACCTATATCAACTACACCCCGCAGGAGGTGAGTTGCCAAACCGATTTCCTTTCCGATCATGGAACTCCGCTGATGGTCTCGTTTGCGGGACTGGGAACAGTGGAGAGCCGGGCCGACGTTCTGCCACCCGGGGGATCTGTTCACCAGGAGACCAACGTGGACCTGAGCGCTCCTCTTGCGCCAGGCTGGGCTCGGGTCACGTGTTCCGGGCCGGTGAAGGCCAGCCTGCTGTACCGTTATCGCGACAGCGAAGGGACGCCCGTGGCAGAAGCCGGAGTTAATGCGGCGGCAGTTCCGGCAACCCGGTTTGTCACCTTTGCCGAACAGGGAGAAGGTCAGTTTGGGACCGGAGTGGGCTATGCCAACCCTTCTGACACAGCGGCCCATGTCACCTTTACTGTCCGGGATGCGGCTGGGCAGATGCTGGTTAGCGTCGTTCGGACACTGTTGCCCGAGGGCCATGATGCGCACGGCATGTCGGATCTGTTTGGTCTCACCAGCTTTACCGGATCGATCGAAGTCACCTCCACGGAGCCCATCGTCTCTCTGTCGCTGAATTTAGAAGCCGCTCCCGTATTCTCCTCCCTGCCTCCAGGAGACATTGTCGATCCCTCCGATATTCAATGAACGCGGCGGAGGCGAATAACCGATTGCTGAGATTGTCCGGGGCGAGGGTAGCGCCCACATTCGTGTTGAAATACAACATAAGGACCCGTTCCTTAACGGACCCGGGCGCGATCGAGGACGTACTGGCCGTAGAGAATGACGTTGTCCCATTCGATCGGGCTGACGTGCTGGAGCAGGGTTGCGTTAATGCCTTCCTTGGTGACAGCCCCCGCTCGCACCGTCCGTGTGATCTGCTTGGCTGGCCAACTGACTTCGAGACAGAATCCGATGCTAGAATTTCCGAATGGCTCACAGTCACCGTCCCAGCCTGTTTGCGATCCAACACGCCGATCCTTGGTATATCAGTAACGGTGGTTGACTTTTGGTGTTGGGCCTACAGTGACTTCCGGGGCAACACGGCGCGACCTCTGCTAGCAGAATACCTTGTGGGGAACGCTCTGGGCGCGATAGACAGACCTGGGGTACCGACCAGATTGCTGTAAAAATACAACATAAGTCCCGGGAGGCCCGGGCGTGAGGGGCTGAAAGTTCCGCAGAAACAGAGGCCTCGAAGACGGTTGTGGCTCAATGACGGTTCCTGTATCCGGCTTCGTCCGGAGCGAGCCAATCATGTCTGGAGCTACGACTTCGTCAATGCCCGGACGCACGATGGGAGGTTGTTGCGGATACTAGCGCTGATCGACGAGTATACGCGGGAATGCCTGGCGCTACGGGTAGCACGGAGGCTGAACTCGCAGGGTGTGATCGAGACGCTGTCGGAGGTGATGCTGTGGCGAGGGATTCCGGAGCATATCCGTTCCGACAATGGGCCGGAGTTTGTTGCCCGGCAGCTGCGGGACTGGCTCCAGGGACTGGGAACCAGTCCCCTGTATATCGAGCCTGGCAGTCCGTGGGAGAACGGGTACTGCGAGAGCTTCAATGGGAAGCTGAGGGAGGAATGCCTGAATGGGGAGATCTTCTACTCGTTGAAGGAGGCACGGATCGTGATCGAGCAGTGGCGGCAGCAGTACAACCGGGTCAGACCGCACGCCGCGTTGGGGTATAGGCCCCCGGCGCCGGGGGCCTATACCCCACCCTGGAACCCGGTTCCAAGGCCTCAAGTGATAATGTAATATGTCTCACATCACTTGGTACAAAATCTCGGCCCGGTCACTATCCTCCCGAACTCCCGACCATCGAAATCTGCACTAACTGCAATACGTCGTTTTCGCGCGACGAGGAATATTTTGCTGCGTTTCTGGGAGCAGTCCTCATTGGATCGACTGAACCTGAGGCCCAGAACACTGCAACGGCAGCCGGTATCTTCAGACACAGTAAGGCTCTTAGGAAACGGGTCGACGCCCAAAGGCAGAACTACACGACACTAGGCGGTGAGCAGAGGATCGTTTGGAACCCGGAGTTGGACCGCGTTCGCAACATCATCGTCAAGAACGCACGTGGGCATGTGTATTACGAACTGGGCCAGCCCGCATTTGGTGAGCCGAGTAACGTCGGCATCTGGCCACTTGAAAACCTTTCCGAGATCGAGTTGGAACGCCTTTTGACAATTGACCATGGCCCCGGCTGGCCGGAAGTCGGGTGCCGTATGATGACCCGACTTCTGACGGGACAGGACATGGAAGACGGCTGGATCGTTGTCCAGGACGGCATCTACCGCTTCGCGGCGGTCGAGAATGATGGCTTTCTCGTGCGCAGCATAATTCGTGAATACATTGCTGCGGAAGTTTTCTGGGAATACTGCGGAAAATTCGTTCCAAGCATATTTTGATTATCTTCAGCAGACGAAGATGCTTGATCGCCTTGGCCGAGTGATCAGTGCGATCATCGACAATGTGGAAGAATGATGTCAAAAGACCGGCCTAACGGTTCAACGTGAGGAGAATCATGAAAGCAGGCAACAACTACGACGAGGCAGGGGACTCGCTGAAGTTTCTTTGCCTTTTGGAGGAACTGGAGACATCGCGTGAATTGATCAGATCTGGCTTTGGACATCTCCAAGAAATCGACATGACCAACACATTCTACCACTTACCCCATCAGTTGTTGGCAAGTGGATTTGAGCGGCTAATGAAATGCTACATCTCCTTGGTCTACGATGGTCAATACGGCTCGTATCCAGACAAGAAATACATAAAATCTTTAGGGCATAATCTCGAAAATCTCCTTCGACAAATTTGCGCCGATTTTTACGGTGGGAAGGCGCGGCCTTTCGTTCAGAGCGAATTTGATTTCGTCAGCACAGATCAGGTGCTGCAGGAGTGCATTCGGATTCTCTCTCTGTTCGGCAAGAAAGGGCGTTACTACAACCTCGACATCGTTACTGGTGCGCCGGAAACCCCAATCGATCCGAAGACAGAATGGGAAGCTCTGGAGCGAGCTGTTGAGGACGCTACGCCCTGCATGAGCGATCTCGAGACGCTTCATCGAGATTATTATCCGCGCGTTCACTCCCAGTTGATTGCAATAATGGAACGACTCGTCAGAGCCATTGCTATGCAATTCACTCTCGGCGATCATGCTGATCAAAGCGGAAGACTTCGCCAGACGTCCCCGGTATACAGCGACTTTAGAAACCTACGCGACGAGCAGCTCGGAACGATCGACTACCGTCGCTCCGTGCGGATCCTTGAACAGGACAAAGAGAACTGGACCAAGCGGCCGGAAGATGAAATTGTCGGCGGTGAATGGCCGACGCGAGGTGTCACGAAAGCAGAATTCGGAGGGGAGTGGCCATTCCGAGCAGATAGAGTCATTATTGAATGCCGGGATGACATGTTCTGCATTGTAAACGTCGATGGTTACGCCTTTGCGCTCAACGGGGCCGCAAAGAGTCACTTTAGGTTGCCGTTTCCACACGACGCGGGTATAGCAGTGCTTGGGAGATCGGTCGGGCCATTCATCAACATGGCCTTTGAGCTTCGATGAGCTGTGGAGACACAACTGCTATGCGCCTTCTGCGCTACGAGCCCGGGTTGGCGCTGGTCACCACTTAGCTTCAATCACCGTCCCAATCTGGTAGATAGCGGCGACCGCAGCATGAAGCAATTGATACCCTTGCACGACGAACGGTGACGCGTCGTCCACCCCAATCAGACGCATCGCGTCGTCGACAGCATCATCGGACGGAAGGTGCGCATCCGCCAATCGAAGCTCGTACACACCCACCAGCGGCCCCAACATCGACCGCGCATTGGCTGGATCGATCTTGGTTGCGAGCACCTTCTCGAGTGACTTCAGCGAGCCCCAGCATTCACCCTTCGGAGGAGCTACAATCGCTTGTAGCTTCCTTTTGTCAATGTCGTCTGCAGTTATGCGTGCCAGATCCTTCGCGAGTGCGAACAGGCCTTTCCTGTCAATGGCGCGGAATCGATGGATGCGGGGTATCAACTCGGCGACGTAGTCATGTTGTCGGCGAAGCGTGATCTTCAATTTCTCCTGAGCAAGCGTTTGGAGCCGAGCGAGTGCTTCTGTCAGACACGCCTCTGGCGCGCGCGTCGTCGCCGGTGTGGCATCAACATGCGAGGCCTTCAACTCTTCCGACAGCTTTCCTTCGGGGTTCGCATTATGGGCGACCCACACTCGTTGCTGCCACTCTGGTAGTAGGGCGACGTCCTTCGCATAGGTGTTCACGAGACCGATCGCGTTGATGCCGAAATGCACGTCGTCACCTGGCGAACATGCCACCGCCCCAGTATCTCGCGTATACCACCTGAGCGAACCGCCGCGTCTATCGATGAGCGCGGGAACGACTGTAGGCCGGAACCAAAGCCATCGACCTGAATCAACGAGTGCGTCAGTGGTGGCCCGACTTCCTTCGGCGTCGATGATGAACGATACCGACGCCGGCAGCTTGTCACCACGGACAATGGGGCTTTGCGATGCCGGTTCGAGCCATTCTGTGCGCCGTAGCTCACCCAAGATTCGGTAAAGCTTCCTTCCGCGGAACTGCCTCGTCCAAGAACTCGATTGCAGGTTCGCGTCAGTTGGCAATCCCAAGACTGGGACGTCGTCTTCGGGATTCACGTCGGTCCGGGACGCGTGCATGACGAACATCGATTGCCCGTACGGTTTACCGCCTTCGTGAATGGCCATCCTGCGCCCTATCCACCGATCGTGTTCACCCTTTTCCTCAACAGCGTCTGTAGCCCATGAGATGTGAGAAGCATCCTCGATGATCTCAGAGCGTTCCCGGTATGAACCCACAACCAAACCCATGCTGCGCGCGCGCAAGTAGTCCCGGAGGTGTGCCGCGCGCGTTTCCAACAGTGTCGGCGACCCATCGGATGCACGGCGCAAACGAGCAACTTCGATATAGTCCTCGTCTGGCCTAACCCACGTGTCGCCCTCGCGCGTCAGGCCTAACGTGGTGACGAAATCCTGATGGAGGTGCCATTCAGACCGTTCCGAGCCGCCGCCGCGCTGTTTCAGGACCAGATGAACGCCGGCAAACCTCCCCTGGAGGTCCTCGTAAACGTCAGCAGGGATGTACCGTCCGTTATCAACATAACCCGCGTGATTGTGATGGATACCGATGGCATCCCAACTGAGGGTGAGCGCATCCGAGCGATTGTCCGCAGGCACTGCCAACGACCTGGCACCGAGCCAGTCTTCGCGGAACCCGACAAATCCGAACTGACCGACACGTTCGACCGCGCGAGCCGCTCGCAAGGGAATCCAGACCACCGCCGCTAAGTTGCGACGACGAATGTCTTTCATTTCGAACCATCCTTGATCCACGGTGATTCCTCGTGCAATTGCTAGTGCATCTTGTGTCCAGCAAGTGTAGATATGTACGAGCTTGTCGGACAACCTTATTCTGAGTTTTCTACCAAAAGGAGGCTGTATCGATGGGCGGCGATCAACGGGAGATTCGAAAGAAGTGTTGAATACTGGAACACGCCCGAAAGACCGAAACATCATCAAGACGTGTCGATATTTCGGAGTCTCTGCATCGACATTATATTTGTGGAAGCGAGCGTATCAGGCTGGTGGAGAGCCAGTAGAGGAAGAGGCGTGAAGGTCGAACTCACCTGGCTATGTATAGAGAGGAGCAAGGCGCATCGAGTGGACGAATGGTTGCGGATAATCAACGCTCGCATGAATGAAGCTCTCAAGACCCTGGAGCGTGAAGGGGTTTCGGGTCCAAAAATGACTTTACAGAGGCGGGAAACCTGCGCCAGAACAACCGATAATTATCTTTATCATTGATTTTTCGGATCTGAACTAGGGGCTGGAAGATCCGACATCGATATTTGGGGGAGATTGTGATCAGGGTCGTGAGCCCTCTCCGCCGCTCGGCGGATAATCGCCTTGATCGCCTCGACCAAAAAGCGGAGATCTTGATCTGTCAGAGGGTCTTTGTCTATTCCGTCCTTCTTTCTCGCATGCTCGGGGCCTCCTCCTCCCCCAGAAAGTCTGCTGATCGTATTGCGGACCCCTCTTGAGAAATCCGTTTTAGTGACTGGGTTGTCTTTAACCATTGTCCAACAAAAATAGGCTATATCCAGCAGCTTTTCTCTGCCCTGCAGATGATCCATGTAGCGGTCATACATGAGCTGCAACATCAAGGGTGATCTCAAAACCCGATGGCGGCGGCGGATAGCACGCTGGCGAAACAACACCAGTTGCTTCCCCTACCTTCACTTCGAACCTAACCGGGTGCGCGTGGACTATCACCACGCCCGGCGTCGGCTTTCGGTCCTCAATCCGCGCGTAATCAAACTTCAGCTTGAAATAGTCTGGTCCATTTTCGAGCCCCGCACCGAACTCCCAAACGCGGATGTAGTCTTCAATGGCTTTCCGTGCAGCGTCTTCCGTCGCGTAGTGTTCCTTGAATTCAAAGCGCACTTGATCCTTCGCAATCTTGACACGAAAACCTGCCTCTTCGTGATCTATTGACTCCGCCTTACAGTAATCAACCGACGGACCATGCTCGATTTTGTAGATCAATGCGGCTATATGAGGGTCGTTCATTGATCCGTCCTGGGTTTCCTGGAGATTGTTCCAGTTGCCTCTTGCCACCATGACGAGAGACGCCTGATTCCCATAGTACATCTGTTAGCGGATGGGTTGTGCCGCGTTGTTGCACAATTCCGGTCGGGTCATGGACCGATCCCAGTCCTGTTTGAATGCTATCGAATTCGCACTGACTCAGGCATGCCCCGGCTTGACATACGATTCAGCACCTCACATTTGATGATGGCCTCGACCCGTTGATTGTCGAATCGTCGGGCCGACAGCTTAGGCCCAAACAACGTCTTGAACCTCGACATCGCATTCTCCGCAAGGCTTTACCTGGTGCAACCACTGGAGACGCGCCATTCATATCGACCGAGTCTCCTTATTTCTCGTAGATGGTCATCCCGCATTGCCCGCCAGGCAGGCGGGTCCACACTTTCACTCAGCCGTGCACTGCGTCGCGGAGGGATGGTGGCGACAGCCTCCTGCTCGAGTATCGATTGATAACAGGCCCTCGTGTCATAGGCCCCGTCGCCCGAGACTTGAACGATGCGACCCGGAATCTGATCCAGCGGGGCCGGCAACAGACGACAGTCGTGGACCCGGCTCGGTGTAACCTCCACCGCCACAATCTCTTTCGTCCTCTCATCGACACCCAGGTGCGGCTTACGCCAGGCTCCGCGCCGACCATGTCGACGCTTTCGGACGTGCCATTCACCCGAGCCGTACACTCTCAGGCCCGTCGCATCCACAACCACGTGCCGAGGCCGACTGCTTGGGCTAACAGTCAAGAACGTCGCCAAGGAACTCTGTCGTCTACTGAGAGTGCTGTAGTCTGGAACTGGCAGATCGAGTCTGAGCAACTCCAGGAGCGAAGAAACGAAGCCCCGCGTCGACCGAAGGCTAAGATGAAACACCGACTTCAATATCGGCGCACACTGAATGGCCGTGTCGGAGTAAACCTTCGGAGCGCCGGGGCCCTTGGGCGGGTCGGCGTTCCGCCAGGCGGCAACGGCGTCCTCATCGAACCAAAAGGTCAGACGCCCCCTGGCGATCAGCGCCCGATTGTAGTCTGACCAGTTGCGTACTCGGTACCGGAACGTGTATTGATTCGGCGTCATTCCTCATGCTGGCACCCTGGCCCATCGGAGACAAGCGGACGTGCCGAAGCGATTTATGCAACAATGCGGCGGAGGCGGGGTAAAAGCGCACTTATGACGAATCCTCACGAGAGGGATGTAAACGCTATACATGGTTGCTGAATCCAAACTGCTTCAAATAGGCGCGGATGACTTCGCACGACGTTTCTCATTGCGTACCAAAAAACTGATGTGGTTGCTAGGTGCTGGTGCGTCGGCCTCCGCTGGACTACCCACTGCCATGGACATGGTGTGGGAGTTTAAGCAGAAGTTGTTTGTTAGCCAGCGAAAGGTGTCGCCCCAAATCGTGGCGGATCTCTCGAATCCGACTGTTCGGACCCAATTACAAGCTCATATTGACTCCCAGCAGCGCTTACCCCCATCTGGAGCTGCTGACGAGTACGCCGTGCTGTTTGAAGAAGTGTATCCATCTGAAGCAGATCGGCGTGTCTACTTGGATGCCAAAATAGCCGGTGCGAAGCCTTCGTACGGGCACTTGGCGCTCGCCACCCTGATGCGTGCTCAATGTACTCGCTTGGTATGGACGACAAACTTTGACTCCTTAATGGCCGATGCTTGCGCCAAGATCTATGAGGACCACTGGTTCGTTGACCGCAGTGGATCTTAATGCGCCAAGCCTAGCGAAACAGGCTATGGGCGACGAGCGATGGCCTTTGGAGATCAAACTGCATGGGGACTTCCGTTCGCGAAGACTCAAGAACACGTCTAATGAATTACGGCAGCAGGACACGGGTCTGAGGAAGATGCTCATCGATTCGTGCCAACAATCTGGACTTGTAGTGGCGGGTTATAGCGGTCGTGACGACTCTGTTATGAACACTCTTGATGCAGCGGTTCAGTGCTCGGGTGCTTTTTCAGCGGGGCTGTTCTGGTTGCACCGCGGCGAAGACCCGCCGGCGCCTCGTGTTTGTCAATTGTTGGCCCAGGCAGACGAGAAGGGGATAGAAGCAGCGCTAGTGCCGATAGAGAACTTTGACGAAGCGATGCGTGACTTGATCCGACTCATCGAGGGGTTAGATACTACAGAGCTTGACGCTTTTGCTAAAGAGCGACGGTGGCGGAGTGGTCCGCCGCGTCTAGTCGGTAGGAGCGGCTGGCCCGTGGTGCGCCTTAACGCCCTGCCTGTCACCCAGGTGCCAAGTGTGTGCAGACGCGTCGTCTGCGATATCGGTGGTACTGCTGAGGTGCTCGAGGCGATAGAGCGGGCTGGAGTTAACGTGGTCGCTGCGCGCTCCCAAGCCGGGGTATTAGCATTCGGTGCCGATGCGGACGTACGCACGGCCTTTGAGCCCCACAGCATTACGGAATTCGACCTGCATCCGTTCGAGACTAAGCGCCAAAGGTATCAATCCGCCGAGCGGAGCCTCCTGTACGAGGGGTTGAGCCGCGCGATTGTTCGCCAGCTTAATCTGGACGTGTTCCGGCGCCGCAGTGCGAATCTGCTAGCACCTACCACCCCAAAGGAAGACACCTGGACGCCATTGAGGAAACTGGTGGGAACAATTACGGGGAACGTTGGCAATCATAAAAAGCTAAAGTGGCAAGAGGGTATCGGCATCCGTCTGGACTGGGCCGATGATCGTCTGTGGCTATTGATCGAACCCCGCACCGTGTTCGACGGGATAACGGACGACAACAAGAGTGCCGCTGCGGACTTCGCCCGTGAGCGTACTGTCGATCGCTACAACAGAAAACTTAATGATCTTATCGCCTTTTGGGGTCAATACTTAGCCCGTGACCAAGGTGAGCTTCGCGCGCTGGGCATCGGTGACGGTATCGACGCCGTCTATCGCCTTTCTAACATTACGAGCTTCTCAAGGAGAGTGTGAGCGTGAGCAGCGAGATATCCCCCCACGCGTGGCTACCCGAACCTAAGCTTGCATTTCACCCGAGCCGCTTATCAGACTCGGAGGTCCATCCACTGCGTGGCTTGCTGCGATTTGGTCCATACTCATCAGGCCTCGTGCCAGACCCAATCCGAGTGGCCACCATCAGCCCCGCTGGAGAAAGTGACCGCCTCTATACATTCCTGAAGCGCCTTAATTTGATGTACAAACCGAAGGAGCGCAAGGATTACCTTCCCGAATGGCCGGGATTCCAACGTGCCTTCAGTCTGCATGTGCGAGCGGCAAGTCGTCACTGCCGCGTCGAACTTGACCAGGAATTTGAGACTGCTTTTTGCAATTCACCGAAGCCACACACGGTGCTGGCTGACCAACTTGTGCGCACCATTCAGCGTTTGCAGATACACAGGAACGAGTTCGATGTCCTATTTATCTACATCCCTCAGCGATGGAATCCCGGCTATACCGGAGCATCTAATGAAGACTTTGACCTTCATGATCACCTGAAGGCAACAACGGCAGCCCTCGGACTACCTGTTCAGCTAGTGAGAGAGGACAGCGCCCTCGCATACCAGTGCCAAGCCAGTGTCATGTGGCGTATCGGCTTGGCACTCTACGTAAAGGCTGGCGGAGTTCCGTGGAAGCTTGCGGAGACTGACCCGGAGACGGTGTACATAGGCATTTCGTACGCGGTTCGTCCGACGGAATCGGACAAGCCCCGTTTTGTCACCTGCTGCAGTCAGGTGTTCGACGCGGATGGCAGCGGTCTGGAGTTCGTTGCGTACGACGCCCATGAGGTCGAAGTGCAACGTGACAATCCTTTCCTGTCACGCACCGAGATGTTTCGAGTAATGACACGTTCTCTTGACCTCTATCGGCGCCGCCACGCCGGACGATCACCCCGACGGGTGATGGTTCACAAGAACACCGAGTTCAAACCGGACGAGGTTCAGGGCTCCATGGAGGCGTTTCACTTGTGCGAGGCAGTTGACCTCGTACAGATTGTTGAAGATGTGGGTTGGCGTGGTGTGCGCATTGATCGCGGCCCTGTAGGTTCTAGGAAGGGGAACCCTGCTGCTTATCCGATTTCGCGTGGAACTGTAATCGGCCTTGGGCCGCGAGATGCGCTACTTTGGACACACGGTGACGTACGAGACATCAGTCAGCAAGGCTCCTATTTCCGGGGCGCCAGAAGCACCCCTCGTCCGGTGCGCTTGGTGCGGCATGCCGGTCATGGGCCTTGGGATAACACGGCCCGTGCCGTACTGGGGCTTTCAAAGATGAACTGGAACAATGATTCACTGTATGACCCACTGCCAGTCACCTTGAGTTATGCGAAGGTGCTCGCACGAGTGGTCAAGCATATGCCAAGCCTGCGGAGGACGCCTTACCAATTCCGGTTCTTCATGTAGACCCCTACAACCATGAAGCTTCACTTCGAACCGAACCTCGATTTCCAACTTCAAGCGATTGAAGCTGTCTGCGACCTTTTTCGCGGCCAGGAAATCTGTCGGACAGAGTTCACCGTCACGCGGGACCCGAAGAGGCCTCAAGAACGGCTTGCGTTCGCCCAAAATGATCTCGGCATCGGAAATCGGCTGACCCTTCTCGATGAAGAAATCCTGCGAAACCTGAACGCAATCCAGCTCCGAAACGGTGTGCCACCCTCTGATCACCTGGCCTCTGGCGACTTCACCGTGGAAATGGAGACGGGGACCGGAAAGACGTATGTCTACTAGCGTACGATCTTCGAGCTGAACAAGCGCTACGGTTTCACCAAGTTCGTCATCGTCGTGCCGTCCATAGCGATCAAGGAGGGCGTCTACAAGACGCTCCAGATAACCGAGGGACACTTTCGCACACTCTACTCCGGAACACCCGTTGACTACTTCCTCTACGACTCCACGAAACTCGGTCAGGTGCGGAATTTCGCTACCAGCCCGCAGATACAGATCATGGTGGTGACGGTCGGTGCGATCAACAAGAAGGACGTCAACAACTTATATAAGGACAGCGAGAAGACAGGCGGCGAGAAACCGGTCGATCTCATCAAGGCTACGCGGCCTATTTTGATCGTCGACGAGCCACAGAGCGTGGACGGTGGCTTGGCCGGGCGTGGGGCAGAAGCTCTCGGGGCGATGGACCCGCTGTGCACGTTGCGCTACTCGGCAACGCATGCGGCCAAGCACCACATGGTCTATCGGCTTGACGCGATCGACGCGTACGAGCGCAAACTAGTCAAGCAAATCGAGGTGGCATCAGCCACGATCGAAGATGCTCACAACAAGCCCTACGTCCGCTTGCTGGCGACGAGCAACCGACGGGGAACGATCAGTGCCAAGCCATGCAACAAGCCGGCATTGTCACGTTAATCGTGTTGGGCGGCGTTGGTGCATGAATCGGAACTGGCCCGCAACGAACCCGACTCACAGGTCCATCACCTACCAAGAGGGTACGACGATGGCCTACCGAGCTCGGCCATCCGGTTGAGGATGTGACACCCGATCGCGGCTTCTGTGCGTTGCGCCTTGCTGTGCCTCGCCTTCAGTGACCGGGCCGAGATTTTGTACCAAGTGATGTGAGACATATTACATTATCACTTGAGGCCTTGGAACCGGGTTCCAGGGTGGGGTATAGGCCCCCGGCGCCGGGGGCCTATACCCCAACGCGGCGTGCGGTCTGACCCGGTTGTACTGCTGGCGCCACTGCTCGATCACGATCCGTGCCTCCTTCAACGAGTAGAAGATCTCCCCATTCAGGCATTCCTCCTTCAGCTTCCCATTGAAGCTCTCGCAGTACCCGTTCTCCCACGGACTGCCAGGCTCGATATACAGGGAACTGGTTCCCAGTCCCTGGAGCCAGTCCCGCAGCTGCCGGGCAACAAACTCCGGCCCATTGTCGGAACGGATATGCTCCGGAATCCCTCGCCACAGCATCACCTCCGACAGCGTCTCGATCACATCCTGCGAGTTCAGCCTCCGTGCTACCCGTAGCGCCAGGCATTCCCGCGTATACCGTCGATCAGCGCTAGTATCCGCAACAACCTCCCATCGTGCGTCCGGGCATTGACGAAGTCGTAGCTCCAGACATGATTGGCTCGCTCCGGACGAAGCCGGATACAGGAACCGTCATTGAGCCACAACCGTCTTCGAGGCCTCTGTTTCTGCGGAACTTTCAGCCCCTCACGCCTCCAGATCCTCTCCACTCGGTCCCGGCCTGCTTGCCATCCCGATCGTTGCAGCATCGCCGCGATCTTCTTGTACCCGTAACGACCCTGCTCACTTGCCAGGGCGACCACCGCCGCTGTCAGCCGATCCTCGCCGGCTCGCCGCATCGGTTCGTATCGTTGCGTTCCTCTGGACTGCCCCAGCAGCCGGCAGGCGTGCCGCTCGCTCATCCCGTATCTCATTTCGGCTCGCTCCACCGCACAACGCCGCCGCTCGGGGCTTAGAAGTTTCCCCCCGCTACATCCTGTAACACCTGCTTCTCCAGCGACAGCTCTGCTACCAGTCGTTTCAACCGGGTGTTTTCTTTCTCCAACGCCTTCAGCCGTTTGGCCTGCTCCACCTTCAGACCTCCATACTCCTTCCGCCACCGATAATACGTCTGAGTATGAATCCCAGCCTCCTTGCAGGCCTGCGGCGTCGACTTCCCATTCGCCATGGCCACCTCGATCTGTCTCAGCACCGTTACGATCTGTTCCGGTTTGTACCTCTGCATTGGCATCTGTCTTGTCCTCCTCCATGAGATTCTCTCTCACTTTCGCTGGTACAAAAAGCCCGTAAGGTCAAAATATTCAGCCGACCCACAAGTCTCTATTGTGCAACAAGTTGTAACCGTCACGGCAAACAGAAGTCAGGCCTTGGTTGAGCCCCAATGTTTTCCCCCTTTGCGTCTGAGCACTTGACGTGAGCATCTAATCAACCATGAACTTCGTGCTCAGGCCCTGGCAGCTGCTGCTCCTGATCTTGGCCGGTTGGATCAACAGAGACCAGCAGGACGCGATCGAGTATCTTTTGACTGAGAATCAGGTACTCAGAGAAAAGCTCGGCAAGCGCCGCATCCTGCTCAACGACGACCAGCGTCGACGCTTGGCCGTCAAGGGCAAGGTGCTGGGCCGAAAAAGCCTCGGCAAACTGGCCAAGATCGTCAGGCCCGACACGCTTCTGCGCTGGCATCGAGAGCTTATCGCTCGCAAGTGGGATCACTCAGACAAGAGGCAATCCGTTGGCCGGCCACGCATTCGACAACAGATTGTGGACTTGGCTCTGCGCAGGGCTCAGGAGAATCCTAGCTGGGGCTATGACCGTATCCAGGGTGCTTTAGCCAACCTGGGCTTCCACATTTCTGACACCACGGTTGGCAACATTCTCAAAGCCCACGGCATCGAGCCAGCTCCAGAGCGCGAGAGCCGCACGGCCTGGCGTACCTTCCTTGCTGCTCACTGGGATTCGATCGCAGCCGCCGACTTTACGACCGTTGAGGTCTGGACTCGGTCAGGACTGGTCACGTTCTACGTCCTTGTGGTGATGCATCTAAAGACGCGGCGCATTGAAATCGCGGGTGCGACGCCTCACCCCAACTCCGAATGGATGCAGCAAGCCGGAAGGAACCTGACCGGCTGTGTCGACGGCTTTTTCCGCAGCTCGGCCCACGTCATCCTTGACCGTGACACGAAGCACTTGCCGTTGCGTCAGATCTTGAAGTCCAGCGACATCGAGGCGGTAGTCTTACCTCCCAAGAGTCTTAATCTCAATGCTCATCTGGAACGCTTCATGCGCTCCCTGAAATCTGAATGTCTCAACCGTATGATCTTCTTTGGTGAAGCGTCATTGCGTCGGGCCTTGAGAGAGTTCGGAGAGCACTTTCACCACGAACGGAATCATCAGGGACTCGCGAACCGAATCATTGATGCGGGAGATGAAGTTGGTCGCAAGGACGGCGAATTAAGTTGCCGTCCCAGGCTCGTTGGCTTGCTTCGATACTACTATCGAGACGCTGCTTGAATTCGGATACACTCCATAAGACTGGGGAGAAGGTCGAGTCAGCACCGCTGTGCCGGAGCGACGGCCTCACACCGGGAGCCCGTTTCCAAAAGCTGGTTTCTCAACGGAAATCGCCTGAGATTCCGATGCTCGCACGCCCATGAGCCCTTCTACCCTAAGGATCCGCTGCCCGACCGAATATTTTTACCTTACGGGTCGAACTGTTGCAGAAGCTTCTGAAGGGCGAGATTTCCGTCCGTCGCCGGCAGAACGTCGTTCAGGCAAGGTCCTTCGCCGAGATGCTGGAGCAGACCCTCCGCCGCTACCAGAACCGGGCCATCGAGGCCGCGCAGGTGATCGAGGAGTTGATCCAACTGGCCCGGGAACTCCGCGAGGCCGCAGCCCGCGGCGAAAAGCTCGGGCTATCGGAGGACGAGCTAGCCTTCTATGACGCGCTGGAGACCAATGACAGTGCGGTCCAGGTGCTGGGCGATGAGACCCTGCGAGCGATCGCGAGAGAACTGGTGGAGACTGTGCGTGGCAACGTCACCATCGACTGGACGCTACGTGAGAATGTGCGCGCCAATCTCCGCCGATTGGTCAAGCGCACTCTGCGTCGGCATGGCTACCCACCGGACAAACAGGAGAAAGCAACCCGGACGGTGCTCGAACAGGCTGAGGTGCTGTCCGCCGACTGGGCGGCGTGATTTCCTATTCGGAAAGACTGCCCCGTGTTCCCATCGTGACTTCCTCATATTCCAGTCGTCGATATTGCTTAGGTAGCCAAATATATGATTCCCGAAAAAGTCATGCGTTAAGAAGTTTTTAGGGACGTAGGAAGGTGTCCAGTTGACGTATACTTCAACCCGACACCTTCCTCCGGCCCCCAAATTTCCTTAACGTACGATTTTTTCCGTTTCGTGAGGTGACCCCATATAGGCCGGATACTCAAGGAGGTGAGCCTTTTGCCGATTCGTGACGATGCCAACTGGTCGCAACTGGGAAGCAACTCGCGCAGATCCTCGGGGCACCAACTATTCGATGGCGCCGGGAAACTTCTGAACCTAGCCCGGCAATGGTCCATGTGCGACGTCAGCACTCCGTTTCCGAGTCCCTGCCTTGCACTACAAGCTTTTTATTCCACGGACTCTCTCCCAGCGGGAGCGGAACCCGGCCGTGGTCTTTTCTTGGAAGCAAGGCAGATCGCAGTTTCCCCGCTTGTAAATGAACGTCTACCTCCTGCAGGCTATCTCCCACGAATGTACTGCTGTCCCAGTTGTTTTCAGCATCCTACCGTCATCGAATTTATGGTCAGCAATTCTGAAGCTACGGGAGTGTGTGATTTCTGCGACGCTGTGGATCAACCACTTGTCTCGGCCACATCCCTCGCAGACCTCTTCGAGCCTTTACTGCTCAACTACCGCTATCTCGATTCTGGCACTCTGGACGTCGGTAAATACTTGATCGACTTGGTTCAAGAATGGAACATCTTTGCGGATGAAATCTTTTGTTCCGGCGCGGCGGGCGACCTGCTTGAGGAAATTGCCAATTCTCACTGGGACGACGATAGTGGTGAACCTCAATTCGACCAACACGCCCTGTACACCGAGCGATCATCGAGATGGTATTCCACCTCAATGGCGTCTAACTGGGACGACTTCAGTCACCAGATGAAGAGTAATCCTGGGGCCTCTGTTCCGCTCTCTGAAGTATTCGACGAGGACGCATGGAGATTTGCCGGGACCATTCCGATTGACTCTGTTCTGTACCGAGCGAGGTTGGGTTACAAACCGGGGCGAGGCGAAGAGAAGTTGCCTTGGCCGGAGATGAGTGCACCTCCCCCAGAAAAGGCGGGACCAGGAAGAGCAAATCCCGAGGGAGAACCCGTTCTGTATTGTGCTGAGACTGAAATGACTGCCATTGCTGAGGTCAGACCTGCGACGGGCCTCGTGATCTCTGTTTGTCGGCTCCGCCCGCGTCGGGAACTTAGCATTCTCGACCTGGTGAGCACTCACACGATCAACCCGTTCGAATACGAATCTGGGGAGCTCGGTTATTGGAGTGAGTTTCTGGAACTCTTATACGCGTTCGGCAGACAGTTAAGCACGCCTTTGGAAAGGAACGACTCGGTCATCGATTATCTCCCCTCGCAAAAGCTGGCGTCACGACTTCAAGAAGCGCACTTCGATGGAATCCGGTATCCGAGCGCCATGGACGAGGGAGGCGTCAACCTTGTTTTCTTCGATCCTTCGGTCTGTGAGGTCCACGAACCGAAGATCGTCAAGATTGAGAAGACTTCCGTTCAGTTCTCAGACATATAACCGGCAACCGCTACTGAATACGGAGCGAGGGGAATAAGCCGGGTGACGGCTTCCCCACCGCCAAACACGAGATCGCTTGCTATTTATGCCGATAAGCCACTTTATCAGGCTATTAAAACCCTCCGAAGCCGGATATGGTCCATGGAAACCGTCCCGTTGCGGCCCGGAGAACTGTGGATCATAGGGGAGCTTCGAAGCTGGTGGCCCGGCTGTTGAAGCTGTCCCAGGCGATGGCCAACGACTGAAGTCAGCCTCAAACTGGAGAGCTTGGTAGAATCAACTGTGGAGGCGCGAAATGGCTGAGGAAATCATTTTCTCCGTTCAGGAATCGCCAGAAGGCGGCTATGAAGCGAAAGCCTTGTCTGCCCCGATCTTCACCGAAGCGGACAATGGTGACGTTGCCACGCACAGTCTCCACCAACTCTCGCGCGATCGCTCGGAGGGTTTCGTCGCCGGGCACCTGGACCGCAAGGTGATCGAAATCCAGAAGCGCGACATCTTGGAGCCTGAGAACCGACGTGTTCAACCGGCCTCAGCTAGGTGTTCGACGATTATTTCGATTGGGAATCATGCTGGGTCTCTGAACAATAACCACATCCACAATCCGCTCACTACGAAGCTTTAGCGCGTTCCGGATCGCGGGGTATTTCTCCGGCTCTGGGGTATCCCTGTCGTCATAGATGTAGACGATCATCGTCTCAAACGGATTACCTTCCTTGAAATATAAACCTAGGTCCTCCGCTTGAGGATGACGAGTGCGCTGTTCACCACCGAAAACACCAAAAGCAGCAGTAATACCGTGGCCGAGGCCAATTGTGAGATGTCGCCCGACAGGATCAGAATCACAATCAGCACGAAGATCAGCCCAATGGCGGGAGAAGGTCGAGTCAGCACCGCTGTGCCGGAGCGACGACCTCACACCGGGAGCCCGTTTCCAAAAGCTGGTTTCTCAACGGAAATCGCCTGAGATTCCGATGCTCGCACGCCCATGAGCCCTTCTATCCTAAGGATCCGCTGCCCGACCGAATATTTTTACCTTACGGCATTGAACGAACGCTTTTCGGTGTTGCGAAACGGTATTGCAGCATGGATTCAATTGGCGATACCTTTATGCAATGCTGAAAGTGTGCTGCGGGTGTCAGTGCACCAGGCAGCAATATGAGACCGTAGAACAAGCGGCTACAGCAGGCGGGCCCTCGTGGGCTGAGTGGCGGGTGCGGCACTTCAGTGAGCTACCGTAGTTTCACACACGTCATGGTCTCGGGATCGATCTTGTACTGCATGATTCCGCGGCACGTCAGCAAGGCGGGGTTGATGGAAACGGCGGCAAATGAGTTGTGATAGACACACAATTCGATGGGCCGGGCCGGACCGGTCACCACAAGGGTGCCAATAGCGCTGATCGAAGTGTTGGCTGCTTTCGTCATCTTGCGGTTCGGCCCGAACCTAGTGCCTGTAATGTAGGATCTGATGGAAGTATCCCGCGGGATGGCCATGTCCACAACCACCTGACCGTACATAGCCATCATGATTTGGCGCTGGCTAAGGTGTCCGGCGATTTGACCGTTGTCGTAGAGAACCAGAATCCCAGGATGACAGCCCTCCGTCTTCGCCTTTATCTGAGGCGAAGAGACCTTGATTTTCTTTCGGACTCGGGCACCCGGCTTCTCATCGAGAACCTTTCCGTAGCCACGTTCCTCCAGCAACCGATACGATTCCTGTTCTTCCCTGTTCCTCGTGATTTCTTTCACCTCGGCAATGATTGTCCGACCGTCGAGCACTAGTTCGTAATCTGGAGTCTTGGCGCCATCCTCTGCTTTGATGCGGTTCCAGTCGATTCCCACCCGGTCGCAGTAATCCTCGAACAGCAGTTCCGATACTGGTTGTCCCTGTTTCTCCGCTCGATCGTGGACGCGGGCGAAATATCGGCGCATGTCTCCGTCGGCTGGGTTGGACTTTCGCGGTGTATTCGTGGTGGCTTCTCTTTTGTCTTCACTCATGGTTTTTCCTTGCTGAGATGGACGAACCTGCGCCCGAGCAGGCTCAAGGTGCCGACCCCGCCCGGAAGCCGGTGACGGATGACCTGTTCGCTGCTCCGGTCCCCATCACCCGGTATAATAGCAGCCTTTTTTATGAGCGGTCCGAGCCTGGACCTAGCGGAAAAACAGGGAAGGAAAACTATGATCCGCAAGAAATGGATCGACGACGAGCCGGTGCTCTCGGTCGAAACCGAGGATGAATTTAGGAAGGCGATCACGACAGGTGAAGCGGTGGAATTGACGCGGGAGTTGGCGGATCAGATCGGGTTGATGGAAGATGACACGATTACCTTGGCCGAGGCGAAAGCCGCGAGGGACGGGCCGGGCAGATCGACGATGACTTCACCGATGGGAACCAACTCGCCGCGTTCACGCGCCATGGCTTATTCTCCCATGCCCGTCAGACAAGACAGGGACACCACCGGCGCTCTATTCCCGATCCGGCATCTCCGGAACCGGCACCACCGGCAGGGTGGTGAAGAGCTCCCCTTCGGGAAAGTGGGGATGGAAGAACTCGCGGTAAGAATTGCAGGCAACCTGCTCCTCCTTGCAGATAGCGACTATGTTGTCGTAGATGAAGTCCAGCCGTTCGTTGAAGGAACCGTGCTCGTCACCGTGGAGGATCTGTAAAATATATTGCGAAGAAAGGTCTGCGCGTCCGGCTAACATTTCCATCTTTGCGAGCGTCCCGGCCCCGGCATATGGATCGTAGCCCGACAATAGGGACAGCCACAGTCCCCATACATCCGCGTCCAATTCTGCGTTGTCGGGGTGGTAGAATTGTTCTCCGGTCCTGAACTGGTACACGTGACCGAGTTCGTGGCCGATGATGAAGGCTAGTTCGCTTTCGGAATCCGCGAGCAGCTCGGCTAAGGCGAGGTTGATCTGGATGCCACCGGAGTGGCCAAACGCGTTGATCACAGGTTCCTCTTTGATCTCCAGCTCAATCGTGTGCGGGTCCGGAATCAACTCCTCAGAAGCAACAGTCGAGCGGAGCTGAGAGAACACGTTCCATATCACAAAGAAGTGAGGAGCGGGCCGTGCGATCTCGCCGCTTGGGAGGCTAGAATAGTTCCCATCCGTGGACTTGTAAAGCATTGGAAATAAAGAGGAAGAGGGGCATCTCCAAGCCTCGGTTTTGTCATAGTCGTTTGCTATTGTAATTGTTGTAAGCAGTACGTAGCAAAAGACTTAAGCAAAACCGAGTGCTTGAAAAATGCGGAAGAACCGTGAAAATCAACTCCCCCTTTCTCCCCTTTGGCCCGATCATCAACTCGCCAAAGAGCTGAGAGTGATTTCCGAGATCCTGGACGAGAATCCCTCGATCTCGGATCTAGTTTTACAGGATGTGTGTGACAAAGCCAGCGCCCGGAACGGTGCGGGAGGTCTGACAGCCGATCAGGTGCTGCGCTGTGCTCTGATCAAACAGATGCACCAGTTTTCTTATGAAAAGCTTGCCTTTCATCTGAGCGACTCGCAAAGTTTCCGCACCTTTTGTCGCCTTCCCTACGGGTACACTCCCTCCAAGAGCGTCCTTCAGGAGAACATCTCCAAGATGGAAGACTCCACCTGGCAGAAGATCAACCGGGTGTTGGTGAGTTGGGCCGATCAGGAAGGTTTGGAAAAGGGGCGCAAGATCCGAGTGGATGCAACCAGTGTGGAAAGTGACATCCGTTATCCTACAGATAGTCAGTTGCTGTACGATGCGATCCGGGTCCTCACCCGCCTTATGAGACGTCTGAGCCAGCGCCAGTCGGTCGCTTTTGTCGATCACTCGAGGCGGGCCAAAAGGCGCTGGCTGAACATCCGAAACAGCCGGGGCGAAAGACGCAAAAAACATTATCAGGATCTGCTCCAGGTAGCTGGCAAGACGCGCAGCTACGCCCGAGAGGCGATCCAGTCGGCCGAAGCTTGGAGCGATCCCATCAGCCAAGCACTGGCTCACTACCTGGATCTGCTGGAACGAGTGATGGATCAGACACAACGGCGGGTGCTTGGGGGTGAAAAGGTACCGGCGTCGGAAAAAGTGGTCTCGCTCTTTGAAGAACACACCGACATTATTGAAAAAGGGGCGCGGGAGAGTATCTTTGGTCATAAACTTTATGTGACGATCGGAAAATCTTCCCTGATCCTGGATGCGCTTCTGGTGCAAGGGAATCCCGCCGACAGTCAACAGGTCGAGCCTCTTTTGCGGCGTCAGTGCCAATTGTACGGTCGTTATCCTCGCCAAGCGAGTTTCGATGGAGGCTTTGCTTCTCTCAACAACCTGAAATGGGCGAAAGAGGAAGGCGTGCAGGATGTGGCTTTTGCGAAGAAGTGCGGATTGACCATCGAGAACATGGTCCGCTCCAGCTGGGTGTACAAGCAACTGCGACGCTTTCGGGCCGGTATTGAAGGCTGCATCTCCACGGCCAAACGCGTCTTTGGTTTGAGTCGCTGTCTCTGGAAAGGTTGGACCCACTTTCAGCGCTACGTGCATCTTTCCGTCGTGAGCTACAATCTGGTCGTGCTGGCTCGACTCCAGTTGTAGAGCCCCGCGCCCCACCAGCATCCACTCAGAGCTCATCCGAAGCTGAGGTCTCTGCACTCAGCACTCTTTCACAGAACCCTAAGCCCCTTTGGTAGAATGAACTCCAAAAGCGACACCGGTTGCCTCTATGCTACGTTCCACGAACTTACCAAGCCCTTGAAAAACAGGGGTTTCCGGATGGGAACTAGAATAGACCCCGCTGACGCCCCCGAGAGTCAAAGCAGAAAAGTATCCGATATCCGCCCCTATGCTAACCGTTCCAACGAAACCTCGAGGCAAGTCCGGGATGACCTCGCTGAGGTGCTTGGCGCGGTGTCCGTGCGCGGGCAGTGTCATGTTTCCGTGAAACGAGGACCCGTCGTTGGATGTGGCCCTGATGACGATGGACACCTCAGAGGAGTAGATGTTGCCCACGGCAAGCCCGAGGTCGGGAGTCGCCGCCGAGAAGTAGTGGATTGTAGGGAGCGAAGCGGGAACGCTGATCGAATATCTAGGACTTCCGTTCTGCAGCGCGCTGTAGGTCGCCACGCCCTGGACTGAATTGGATGCCTGAAGCGTGGCCCATCCCACCCGAACGTCGGGGCCGGTCGCACTGCTCGTGAACTCGACAGTGCCCAATGCCGGAATCTCGAACTCGATACCGTCCGAGAGATCATGCCCTTCGAGATCCAGGTAAAGATCCTGACCCTCAGAATCTTGGAAGAAGATCCTCCCGGAAACCGGATTCCTGTTTGGGTTTGAAACTGTGAAGGTGGTCTGCCACCCGCCCCCATCGGCGATATGAGAAAAGTATGCCCAGGTATTCGCCGATCGCGGCACGAGCTGAGCGGACAGGAAGTGCGGCGTGGCGCACAGAAAGGCAAGGGAGACTACAGATTGAACAAGCATCCTCATGAGGTTTACCTCTATGATTGTGGGTAATTTTCAATTAGCCGGAACCCCCGAACGCAGAGCAACGGCAACCGGATCAGTCCCCGCCGCCCGCAAGCCGGAACGCCAGCAGCGCGAGAAAACCGCCTGCCATCCCGGCCAGGGTGCCGATCATGAAAACCAAGGCGAGAAAGCCCTGCCCCAGATACTTGAGCCGCACCCGCGACGTCTCGACCTGCGCTATGAGCTCCCCCGCCGATTTGTGCCACGTCTCTGTTGCGGCGGGTGACGTCGGCGAACTTGCCGACGAGATACTCGTAGGCATCGCCGAGGATGTCGGTGTCGACGACGGTGTTCCCAAGCGAAATCAAGGAGAACCCTTCAAACAGGTCCTTTAACAGCTCGTCGGTAAACTTTTCTCGGTTGGCCCAGTCGGCGGCCCCAAAGACACGGTAGAGCGTGTCCGGGTTGGCCAGTTCGATCTGCTGCATCGCGTGGGTGAGGGTGGTACCAACGTTCGCCGCTGTCTCACGGATGTCGCGCCAATGACACCCCTCTGGCACCTGAAAGCGATGGACCTCGGGGAACTGTGACGTGTCGACGTCGCCGTAGATGTCTACGGCCTCGGAGGTTTCCTCATCCCAGACGTCGCAGATCCTTTTGAAGAAGAGCAGCGGCAGGATATAGCCCTTCCAGTCGGTACGGTCGACGGCCGAGCCGCGGAGGATGTTGGCCGCCTCCCATAAGTGGGACTGCAGCTCTCGAGCAGTCAGTGTCACGACGTTCTCCGAGCCACTCGGCTTCTTCTCAACCTTCATCTTCCCCGATAGCATTGTCACGTTGAAAGGGTTTGGCCGCAAAGGCCCGCATGGATTCCCTTTCAGGCGGCCGCACTCGCACTCTCCCAGGCGACCTAGGCTGCCCAGTCGTTCATGAGCTGGCGTCGGCGCTCGAAGAGGTCCGTCCGCCGATAGGCCGCCTCGACCTGGTTGCGGACCTTGTGTGCCCCCGCTGCCTCCGTCACCTCGCGGGGATGATCCGTTTCCTCGCCCGCCCAGTCCCGAAAGCTCGACCGAAAGGCGTCGACGCCGCCAAAGGCGATTCTCGCACCCAACGGCTCTTCATCGAGAAGCTGAGCATGATTGAGAAGGAGAGATACGAAGAGTGGCACAAAACAGAGCACGCAGGCCAGGGCACCGTGGTTGAGGTGATCTTCAGTGACGACAAAGGCGAGCGAGACGACGAGCCCGGCAAAGGGGAGGATTGATTATCGTCGCGGCTTCAAACCGGGGGTCTTCGGATGCATCGAATAGAATGCGACTGGACGCGTCCGGTTGGGGATGGCTCTCGTTGGTCTCTGGGGCTGCCCTGTGGACGGAGCCTACGACCGCAAGTCGGTCTACGATCAGGCGATCGCCGCAGGCACAGAGAACGTCGTGATTGTGATCCCACCTCGTCGCTCTGCGGTGTCGGCGGGACCCACCGATGGCCCATGGGGCGCAGCGTGAAGCGGCTCTTCAGAGAATTCGCAAGGTTGGGCGACGGGAGTGACAGAAGGAGTCGGGCTACCGGCAGCAGGGGCGCGTTGAGAACAGCTTCTTCCGATACAAGTCCGTGTTCGGAGGTGACCTGAAGGCGAGGCACAGCAAGGCGCACCGGAGAGAGGCCACCATCGGGTGCCACATCCTCAACGGGATGGCCGAACTCGGTAGGCCTGAATCCTACGCCGTGGTGTCGTGAACCAGGGGTTGGGAGAGCGACCCTACTCGTGCCGGGATTGAATCGTGCAACAGCGCCGCTTGTTAGGCCCGCTTTCGGACTGGACTTTGCCGGGCGAGAGAGCGTCAATGGGGGTGACCCTGGCGGCAAGCATCTATGACCGGCCCGTCCGGAAGGGTCCACAAGATGTCGACAATCAAGGCCCAGATGATCGAGATCCAGGAGATGGCCCTGTCGGCGCTGCGCGATGAATGGCGTCGCCATTACCGGGCGTCCCCACCGCTGCGGTTCAGTCGTGATCTTCTCATCCGCGGAATCGCCTACAAGCTCCAGGAAAAAACGCATGGCGGCTTGAGCAAGGCAACGCAGCGCCGTCTGCGCACACTGGCCACGGCCTTTGCCGAGACTGGCCGCGTTACCCCGGTGAACGGCACCAAGGTGCGCCCCGGCACGCGGCTGGTGCGCGAATGGCAAGGCCGGACCTATGTCGTCACGGTGATCGAAGACGGCTTCAATTTTGACGGCGAGACCTATGGTTCATTGAGCGCCATTGCCCAACGGATCACCGGCGCACACTGGTCCGGTCCTCGCTTTTTTGGTGTGCGGCCTGCAGGCGAGAGCACATCGGCGGCGGACCATGGCTAAGCGTCGGGAACCACCACGAGCGCAGATTCCGGCCACAGTGCGTTGCGCCATCTACACCCGTAAATCCTCCGAAGCGGGTCTCGATCAGGACTTCAATTCTCTCGATGCACAACGGGAAGCCTGTGAAGCCTATATCACGAGCCAGAAGCGCGAGGGCTGGACCGCACTGTCCACCTTTTACGACGATGGTGGCGTCTCCGGCGGGACCCTGGAGCGGCTCGCCCTGCAGCGCCTGCTCAGCGATATTGAAGAAGATTTGATCGATGTCATCGTCGTCTACAAGGTCGACCGGCTGAGCCGGGCGCTCTCCGACTTCGCCAAGCTCGTCGAGATCTTCGACCGTCACGAGGTCTCGTTCGTCTCGGTCACTCAGCAGTTCAACACCACTTCCTCAATGGGACGGCTGACCCTAAACGTGCTCCTGTCCTTCGCCCAGTTCGAGCGCGAGGTCACGGGCGAGCGCATCCGAGACAAGATCGCAGCCGCCAAGAAGAAGGGCCTGTGGATGGGCGGCAACCCGCCCTTGGGCTACGATGTGAAGAACAAAGAGCTCGTTGTCAACGAGGCTGAAGCCGAGACGGTTCGCTACATCTTCCGCCAATACCGGGAGATCGAATCCGTGCGTGAACTGCGCTCCCAACTTGCCGCCGAGGGCGTCACCAGCAAGCGGCGAATCATGCGGGACGGCTCCATTGCTGGGGACAAGCCCATCAATCGCGGGGCGCTTTATTATCTGCTGCAAAACCGCCTCTATTTGGGCGAGATCGTCCACAAGGAGAAGTCCTATCCCGGCAAGCATGAGGCCATTGTCGATGAAGCGCTGTGGGATGAGGTTCAGACCATCCTGGCCGCCAACACGAACGGCGAGCGCCGCAAAGAGGCCCGGCAACCCAGTCTGCTTACGGGCCTGGTTGTTGACGAGCAGGGCGAGAGCCTCACGCCTAGCCACGCGGTCAAGAAGGGACGGCGCTACCGCTACTATGTCTCCCATCACCTCACTACCGAGGGTAAGAGAGCGGAGCGTAAAGGCTGGCGCATACCGGCGGCGGACCTCGAAGGTCTCGTCGTGACCCGCCTTAAGGGCTGGCTCGGCGATGCGGCGGCGGTGAGCGAGATCGTCGAGAACGATCCGCTTGATCCATCGGCGCATGCCGCATTGATCACGAGCGCCAAAACGATCACAAAACGCTGGCCTGAGCTTAAACCGCATCAGGCCAAGGCCTATCTCAATGCGCTTCTCCAGCGGGTGATCGTCGAGTCCGGCCGCATCGTGATCGAGATCGACTGCGAGCGGGCCATGGCTACCCTACTGGCAGGCCCGGAGGCTTTATCGGCGAAGAGATCGAGGCATGACCGCCCATCGGACGCTGAGCACCTAATCATCCTGGAGGTCCCAGCCGTCCTCAAACGCGCCGGCCTGGGCATGACCTTGATCGTCCCCGGTGCCCGCCAGGACGCCACACCAGATCCGAGCCTGATCCGGCTTCTGCTGCGCGCCTTCGCCATCCGGGACCGGCTGGAGCGAAACCCTGATCTCCCCCTGAAGAGGATCGCCGAGGCCGAAGGCGTCTCACCCTCCTATGCCACCCGGGCACTGCGTCTTGCCTGCCTTGCCCCGGACATCGTCACGGCAATCATCGACGGTCGGCAACCGCCTGGGCTGACCGCGAACGCGCTCATGAAGAACACCCGCCTGCCGTTCAGGTGGGAAGCCCAGCGGAAAGCGGCTTGGGTTCAAGCCCGCTTGACCTCTGATCCATCGTAAGCCGGCCGGTTCTGTCGCTGGATGCAGGTCGTAGAGAGCTGCGTCAACCGTTTTGGACGTCGAAAAGACGGACCACTGAAAAGGGCTTGAGAGACGATGGCGCAGAAACGGCGCGCCACACCGCAACGACGCGTCTCTTTCAATGGAGGTCCATTGCCAAAGTGCCCGTAAACGCCTGAAAATTAACGATAAATCGGGGGATGGAGTTGAGAATAACGCAGTAATATCAACGACACAAGTGGGTGGCGGTGGAGGCAGTCTGGTGCGAACCTGTCTCTGACCCGATTTCCCTGTTTTACAGGGAAAAAACAGGGAATTTCGTGGATTCGGCCTCGAATAGGCGGGATCGAAGCCTCCTAACCCACTGATATCATGAGGTTTCAGTTTCGAATTCCCTACGCCACGGAACAGGGAATTTGTTTGGTCGAACAGGGAATTTTCTGGGGGGAACAGGGAAAACCAGTTCGTGGAACAGGGAAGACCAGTGCTGTGCGCGCGCACCGGATGCGCTGCGAATCGCAGCATCGATCCGGACAACGGGGTTCCTGTCGGCGGATGGGGTTCGCGCCGACGCGTTCCTTCACGATCGATGTCGTCGACTTTCATCCCTCCGTCGACCGCGTAAAGGCATTGGGTGGCGCGGTTGCCTTCGCGGCGTGGATTTGCTTTGGTGGGCCACGTGTCGTGATCGATTCCGACGAAACCGAATCGGGTCGTGGGAACGTGTATCCGGGGAGCCAAGCCGATGACTGACGACGTCTTGTTCCAGACCACCTTCCTCCCGGCGCTAGGATCCGCTCAAGCGACCGATCGCTCTGGGAGCTGACCGGATTCAGTCCGTGAATGCCGATCTGGAATAGAAGAGCGTAGATGGGGTACGCTCCAGAGTCATGTCGGCCCGGAAGCACAGAGTCGTGACCGAGAAACCTAAGCTACTCGATACTTGCGGGTTGAAGCGAATCCAAGCCTTGATGGGCGAGGTCGTGCGTAAAACATCCAAACGCGAAGAAGTCTGCGTGTATCGGGGCGAGCCGGAGTGCTACCCCATCGTGTCGTCGGGGCTCTACCGGAAGTGCCCGGACAGCACGAACGAGGCGTTCGACATAGCGCGCGTCGAGCAGGAAATGACCGAGAACGCGCGGCAGCACACGACCCTGACCAACGACGACGAAATTCTCGCAGAGATCCAGCACTTCGGCGGCTCCACAAACCTGATTGACTTCACGGACGACTACCTCATCGCATTGTTCTTCGCGAGCTTCGGGAGCGACGGGAAGGACGGCCGGGTGGTGTTGCACTGGCCGGATCAGGACACCGTCGTAAGGCCAAAACAGACCATCAACAGAGTCGTATTCCAGAAAAGCGTGTTAGTTCGTCCTCAAAGGGGGTTCATCGTGCCGGACCCGCAGGATGAAATTGTCGTCGTCCCGGGTGACCTGAAGGCAGGCATCTTGTCGTTCCTGCAGCGCTTTCACGGAACTTCGGAGAGAACGGTCTTCAACGACATCCACGGTTTTATCAGGCACCAGACGCCGGACCAAAGCCTCTATGTGGGAGAGTTTCGACAATCCCTTGAGAGACCACAGCGCGACACGAGTCAGGACTTGAAATTTTGCTTGGCGATGGAACTGATCACTGCTGATCTGAAAAACGAGCGACATGCGTTTCACCAGATAGGGATGGTCTACGAAAACCAGAAAAGGAGCTGGCTCTCCCTCCAATCGCTCACCGAGCCGTGGACAAGCTACGCTTTCGATTTCGAACCAGACGAACTCATCGCATTGTTTACTCACTTAATCGACAACAAACAGAGCGCAATGCGAGCGGAACAGTGCATTTTCTGGCGTGGCGAAGCCTATCTTTACCTAGGGGAGACCGAGCGTGCCATGCGCGATTTTGACGAGGCCCTGGCAAGACACCCGAAGATGGCAGAGGCGTATCACGGTCGCGGCAACGCCTTCAGACAACGATCCGTAACCGACCGGGCGATGGCCGATTTTGAGGAGGCGTTGCGGTTGCAGCAGGTTCTGCCTGCCGCGTTTATCGACCGCGGAAATTTGTATCTGGAAGGCGGGTCCCTAGACGAGGCCATTCAGGATTACGACAAGGCAATCTCCATCATAGGGATGCCGACCTATTACGGCCCTCCCGGAATTGGAGATGCGCACTTTTTCCGCGCGGTGGCTCGCTGCGTCCAGCACGACTGGCGCGAAACCAAGACTGATCTTGAAGCCGCGAGAACAGAAGGGGTGCTGGTCGCGTCATCGTTCAGAAACATAGTCGGTGGCGTGGCCAAGTTCGAAGCAGACTACGGCCTCAGAATGCGTTCGGACGTTGCGACTATGCTGTACGTTGATGAGCGGTAGATTTCCCGCGGCCATCGGCGCGAGTCTGACGCGAAGCAGAGGGGCTCCTGGTTTTTCAGACCATTGCCAGAGCGCGTTCGGCGCACGGCTCTGTGCAGCGGCCTGATGCTTTTCAATACGGATCTTCATCCCTGGATGTTCTGGGATCATGTTGGTTCGGTATTGAAGCTGCAATGCTCGCACCGACGCTCGTGTTTTCCCAACTGCTCGATTACCGCACGAGCGACTTCCAAGGAGCTGACCCGCAGCCAACGTCCGCCGTCAACACTCTGGAACTGGGTGTCCTTATGACTGCAGTCACGCTCGTGGATGGTGGCCGTCGGCCCGTCGTTGAAGATGATGTACACGGCCGACGGGTACATCGATGCCGTAGCGGGCATGTCCATTCCCTCGCCGATTTCCAGAGTCTTTGCTACTCCAGCTATCATCCCTGCGTCTAGCGTTGCAGTTTTGAGCCCAAACTCCAACGACCCCGGATTAACGTCCACCTGCATCCGGTTCAAACGTTGCATCAGAGTGAAAACCATGTCGGCAGTAACGCATGGCTCATTCCGTGGCATGCGCAACAACCGAGGCAACGTTTTAGCTTTTTCGAAGAACTCCTGCTCGGTAGTCTCGGTTCTATGTACCAGCCAGTTCCTCAGGTGCCGCCATTCGCCCATCAAGTTGGCTGCGACATGATTGGAGTCTTCTACCTTTAGGGCAGTGGCGATTCTGGGACGAGCAACCTCCTCCCAAATCTGGTATGTGAAGACCACGAAAGCCTTGGCATATAGGCGCTCAAACTCGCCGGCGGCCGATAAGGCGTCAATGACTTTCTCTACCGGAACGCGAGCCAGCACGGAGTCAACTCCACCATCTGGGCGATAACTGTTTATAGAGAAGGGTTCGTCCCGTTCGGCAACTTCGTCGAGATGACGCTGGATGGCCTTTTGGCTACCCAGAATGCCAGCAAACCAGATCAGCATCATCTGACAGTCAGCCGAGAACTGCTGCATTATGTCCCGGATTTCCTCTTGAGCCTTGTTGCTGACGTTTGGGATCCCCGTATATCGAAGCGTCAACATACCACCTGGCCACCCGATTTGGATGAGTCCGGTAACTCTCGTCTCTTCTTCTTCGCTGGAATCTCGCATTTGTCCTTCTCGTCGGCATTGGTGCATGAATCGGCGTAAGCGGGCACGCTAGCATCGGCGGAGGGTTGCGGTCCACCATGGAGATCAAGGGGGCAACGTCATGGCCGCAGGGAAGTCGAGCCGAATCAACCGCCAGTACAAGACGAAGTACAGAATCCGGAACTGGAGGGAGTACGAGCGTGGCCTCAGGAGCCGCGGGGACGTCACGATCTGGCTGAGCGAGGATGCGATTGCCGCGTGGATACCACCGAAGAACGGTCTCCGCGGAGGGCGGCGCCGATACTCGAACCTCGCGATCCGGACCGCGTTGACGCTGCGGGTCGTCTTCGGCCTACCGCTTCGCCAGACGGAGGGGTTCCTGGACTCGCTGCTCAGCTTGATGAGCCGCGACCTCAAGGCCCCGGACCACACCACCCTCTCGCGCCGGAACCAAATTGTTGTGGTGCCGCCCCTGACCCGAGCCCACGACGGCCCGTTCGACCGGATCGTCGATTCCACAGGGCTCAAGATTCTGGGTCGCGGCGAATGGAACGCGCACAAGCACAAGACATCAAAGAAACGCCGGGATTGGCGGAAGCTGCACATCGGAGTGGATGCGGAGGGGTTCATTGTGGCGGCCGAACTCACAGCGAGCAGCCGGGACGACGCCTCCACACTCCCTGATCTTCTCGCCCCGCTCGAAGTTCCCATCCGGCGTTTCACGGCGGACGGGGCCTACGACCACAGATCGGTCTACGATCGGGCCAGCGCGGCCGGTACAGAGAACGTCGTGATTGTGATCCCCCCTCGTCGCTCTGCGCTGTCGGCGGGGCCCACCGGCGGCCCCTGGGCGCAGCGTGAAGCGTCTCTTCAGAGGATTCGCAAGGTCGGGCGGCGGGAGTGGCAGAAGGAGTCGGGCTACCGACAGCAGGCACGCGTTGAGAACAGCTTCTTCCGATACAAGTCCGTGTTCGGAGGCGGCCTGAAGGCGAGGCACAGCAAGGCGCAACGCAGAGAAGCCGCGATCGGGTGTCACATCCTCAACCGGATGGCCGAGCTCGGTAGGCCATCGTCGTACGCTCTTGGTAGGTGATGGACCTGTGAGTCGGGTTCGTTGCGGGCCAGTTCTGATTCATGCACCAACGCCATAACTGAACATTAATGACTTGCGGAGTGAGGTTTAGTTCTATACCCACGAAATAACCCACGTAATGCTTCCCTTAGCTGGGTTAACTCGTCGGTGAGCAGCTCCAGCGTGGCTCCGCCTCGTTCTGCACCAGAGTGGACAGTCTCGCCTTTTTGGCCTTTTTCGTACAATTCAGGAGTGTCGCCGGGGTTGACGCCTCGGTCTTGACGAGGATGAGCTCTTTTTACTTACTAAATTGGCTCGAGCTTCATACACTTAGCGATATTCGCTTCTTAGTTCTCCAGGGCTGCATCGCCTCTACCGCTCCAACGCCACCGGCTCTTGCGGGGGGGGGGGGGGGAGGCGAACCCCAGATGGAGGCAAGCGGGCAGTTAGAAAATGGTCTGAACACATATCTGTCTTTCCTTGCTGGCCCATGTTCGCGGCGAGTTTGGAGCGGTGGGGGCAGGACTACAACACGATTCGAATCCGAAGTGGTCCAATCTTACGGGCGAAGGCATCTTAATCATACGGTAATATGCTACCGTGGGAAGAGATCGTCCGATCACATCGACGGGCGATCCCCCCGTGTCCGATGAGCAACCACGATTTACATTGGATCGCCAACTACATCTGGGGCATTGCCGACGATGTCCTTCGCGACCTCTACGTTCGTGGCAAGTACCGGGACGTCATCCTTCCCATGACTGTGCTCCGCCGACTGGATGCGGTGCTGGAAGACGGCAAGCGAGCCGTGCTGGACATGAAGGCATCTTTGGACGCGGTCGGCGTGATCGAACAAGACCCTGCCCTGCGGCAGGCTGCGGGACAGGCATTCCACAACACCTCGAAATTTACTCTTCGCGACCTGCGGGCCCGTGCCAGCCGGCAGCAACTCCGGACCGACTTTGAGACCTACCTCGACGGGTTTTCCCCCAACGTTCAGGACATTCTTGAGAACTTCGAGTTTCGCAACCAGATCCCCCGGCTTTCCAAGGCCGATGCCCTCGGCACACTGATCGAGAAGCTGACCTCGCCCGACGTCAACCTCAGTCCTCACCCGGTGAAGAACGCCGACGGATCCATCCGGCATCCGGGTCTCGACAACCACGGCATAGGGTCGATATTCGAGGAGCTGGTCCGGCGGTTCAATGAGGAGAACAACGAGGAGGCGGGCGAGCACTGGACGCCGCGAGACGCCGTTCGGCTCATGGCGAAGCTTGTCTTTCTGCCCGTCGCTGATCAGATCCAGTCGGGCACCTACCTGCTCTACGACGGAGCCTGCGGGACGGGCGGTATGCTGACGGTGGCTGAGGAGACTCTGCGGCAACTCGCATCTGAGCACGGCAAGGACGTTTCCACGCACCTTTTCGGTCAGGAGATCAACGCCGAGACCTACGCCATCTGCAAGGCAGACCTGCTGCTGAAGGGAGAGGGCGAGGCAGCTGACAACATCGTGGGAGGACCGGAGCACTCCACGCTGACCAACGACGCTTTCCCGTCGCGCGAATTCGACTTCATGCTCTCCAATCCACCCTACGGCAAGAGCTGGAAGAGCGACCTGGAGCGAATGGGCGGCAAAAAGGACATGCGCGACCCGCGCTTCGTGATCGAACATGATGGCGACCCCGAGTACTCCTTGATAACCCGTTCCAGCGACGGCCAGATGCTGTTCCTTGCAAACAAGCTCTCCAAGATGAAGCAAAGCACGCCGCTCGGCAGCCGCATCGCCGAGGTCCACAACGGCAGCTCTCTGTTCACCGGAGACGCCGGGCAGGGCGAGAGCAACATCCGCCGCTGGATCATCGAGAACGACTGGCTGGAGGCCATCGTCGCCCTCCCGCTCAACATGTTCTACAACACCGGCATTGCCACCTACATCTGGGTGCTCACCAACCGCAAGCCCGAGCACCGCCGGGGCAAGGTCCAGCTCATCGACGCCACACCGTGGTTCAAGCCTCTCCGCAAGAACCTCGGTAAGAAGAACTGCGAACTGTCGGAGGAGGACATCACCCGCATCTGCGACACGTTCCTCGTCTTCGAGGAAACCGAGCAGTCGAAGATCTTCCCGAACCAGGCATTCGGTTATTGGAAGCTGACCGTCGAACAGCCATTGCGGCTGGCCGTCGATCTATCGCCCGAACAACGCGTCCATTTCCGAGCCGCCTGCCGGGAAGCGGAAGAGCCGCTTGCTAACGTCGTCGATCGGGTGGCAGAGGCATTAGGCGTTGGGCCTCACCGCGACTTTAACGTCTTCATGGATACGGTCGAAGCGGATGCAAAGGAACATGGCGTCAAGCTGACCGCCAAGCGGAAGAAGCTGCTGCAAAGCTCACTGGCCGAGCGGAGCGAGGAGGCCGAAGCCGTCATCAAAAAGATCCACAAGAGAGGTGTCGGACCCAACTCGCTGGTTGGCCTGTTCGAGGCGACCATAGGCGGGAAGCGGTACGTCGTGGAGCACGAGCCGGACAGCGCTCTGCGCGACACCGAGCAGGTACCGCTATTGGAGGAAGGCGGCATCGATGCCTTCTTGCGCCGCGAGGTGCTGCCCTATGCGGCTAATGCCTGGTACATGCCGGGGAGCGTCAAGACCGGCTACGAGATCAGCTTCACCCGCTATTTCTACAAACCACAGCCGATGCGCACGCTGGAGGAAATCCGAGCTGACATCCTGGCGCTGGAGAAGGATACGGAGGGGCTGCTCGGCGAGATCATTGGTGCCGCGGAGGACGTGAAATGAGAGAGATCCGTGGTGACACCAAGAGCATACGCAATCTTCTTAGTGGTGCCAGATTCGCCATCGACTACTACCAGCGTGAGTACCGTTGGGAAACCAAGCAGGTCGCCGAACTGATCGAGGATCTCGCCGAGAAGTTCCTTGAGAGCCACGACCCTGGCCACGCACACAGCGCCGTCGAGAACTACGGGCACTACTTTCTCGGTTCAATCATCATCAGCGACAAGGATGGCCAGAAGTTCATCATTGATGGCCAACAACGCATTACGTCGGTCACCCTGCTGCTGATCTTTCTTTATCGACAGTTGGAAGACGATCAGCAGAAGCCACAACTCGAGGATCTCATTTTCTCTCAGAAGTACGGCAGGCGCTCCTTTAATCTGGAGGTTCCCGAGCGCACTTGCATGCATGGACGCACTATTCACCGGTGAGCCCTTTTCCGAGCACGAGCAACCGGAATCTGTGGTCAACATCCTGGCCCGATTTCAGGACATCAAAGAACAGTTCCCGGATGACTTAGCCGGAGAAGCGCTTCCCTATTTTGCCGATTGGCTAATCGAGAACGTGCACTTCGTCGAGATCACTGCCTACTCAGACTCAGACGCTTATACGATCTTCGAGACCATGAATGACCGGGGCTTGTCCCTTACCCCGGCGGAGATGCTTAAGGGCTACCTTCTGGCCAACATCGCCGACCGAGAACTCCGCAACGATGCGAGCCAGATTTGTCGGGATCGAGTGGTCGCCCTAAAGAAGCTGGGCAAGGAGGAGGACGCCGACGCTATCAAGGCCTGGCTGCGCAGCCAGCGCGCTAATACTATCCGCGAGCGTAAGCGGGGAGCACAGCCGCGTGATTTTGACCTGATTGGAACCGAATTCCACCGCTGGGTACGCGCGCACGAAAAGGATCTGGGCCTTACGGGGATCGCTGACTTTACGCGCTTCATCCAGGAGGAATTTTCTTTCTATAGCCACTGGTACGATCGCATACGCCGGGCGGCGGAGACACTGACCGAGGGGCTAGAGCCGATCCACTTCAACGCCCAGAGCAACTTCACTCTTCAGTATCCGTTGCTCCTCGCGCCTCTTCGGCTCGGTGACAGCCGCGCGGATATCCGGCGCAAGCTCCGCATCGTCTCAACGTACCTGGATATCCTAATCGCGCGCCGGGTCTGGAACTGGAAAGACACTAGCTACTCGACCATGCAGTACAGCATATTCCAGCTCATCCTGAAGATCCGGGGCAAGTCCGCTTCCGATCTAGCGGCCGTTCTGACCGAGCGCTTGGCCGCCGAGGAGGTCACCTTCGCAAGCAACGACCGCTTTCAGCTGCACGGTATGAACGGCAGGCAGATCCACCGCCTGCTCGCCCGTATGACGGACTATGTCGAGACGCGTTCTGGCCAAGCCTCCCGTTATGTCGAATACATCCAGCGGCGCGGTAAAAACGGGTACGAGGTCGAGCACATCTGGGCTAACCATCCTGAATGCCATACGGACGAGTTCGAACACCCGGCTGACTTTGCCGATTATCGCAACCGTATCGGCGGATTGCTGCTTCTGCCCAAGAGTTTCAATGCCAGCTATGGAGATTTGATCTACAAGGAGAAACGCGAACACTACAACAGCCAGAATCTTCTCGCCCGGAGCCTTCATGAAAAGGCATACGATCGCAACCCTGGCTTTCTCAAGTTCCAGAAGGAGTCCGGCCTACCGTTCAAGCCTCACGAGACGTACAAAAAGCATGACCTGGATACCAGGCAGGAACTGTACCGTCAACTCGCGGAGCAAATCTGGAACCCAGACCTTCTGCGTCAAGAGGCGGATGGATGATTACCGTACTCAAGCCCCATCCCGCCATGAAGGACTCCGGAGTGCCGTGGATCGGAAAGATGCCGAGCCATTGGACAACGTATGCCCGGGCGAGCCTGTTACCGGGAAGAGAAGGTGCTCAACAATGGTTTGATGGAGACAACCGTCCTCTCGCTCAGCTACGGGAAAATTGTCGTGAAGCCTCCTGAGAAGCTGCATGGGCTGGTGCCAGCTTCGTTTGAGACTTACCAGATCATCAATCCGGGAGACATCATCGTTCGGCCCACGGACCTGCAAAACGACTGGACTAGTCTTCGGTTTGGTCTGAGCCGCGCCCGAGGAATCATTACGTCCGCATACATGCGCCTCCATACAGAGGAAGTGATGACGCGTCCATACGGACACCTCCTCCTCCACGCCTACGATCTGAAGAAGGTGTTCTACGGCCTGGGTTCCGGCCTGCGCCAAAACCTCGACTGGCGCGACTTCAAGTGCTTGCCCTGTATTGTTCCACCTCTCCCCGAACAAGCCGCCATCGTCCGTTTTCTCGACCACGCCAACCGGCGCATCCGGCGCTACATCCGCGCCAAGCAGAAGCTGGTCACGCTGCTGGAGGAGCAAAAGCAGACCATCATCCACCAAGCAGTCACGGGTCAGATCGACGTCCGAACCGGCCAACCCTACCCGGCCTACAAACCCTCCGGTGTGGAGTGGCTGGGCGACGTGCCGGAGCATTGGGGGGTGCGGCGTGTAAAGCAGATCTCGAGAATTCTCAGAGGCATATTCACGCATCGGCCACGCAACGATCCATCGCTGTATGACGGACCGTATCCATTCATACAAACGGGCGACGTAGCACGCGCAAAAAAGACGATCACGGGATACGAGCAAACCTTGAATGAGCAGGGCTTGGCCGTAAGCAAGATGTTTCCAACAGGGACGCTCGTAATGACGATCGCTGCTAACATAGGCGATGTGGCAGTCCTTGACTTTGAAGCATGTTTTCCCGACAGCGTGGTTGGCTTTGTGCCCGGCAAGAACGTTGCCCGCGACTACCTCTACTACCTATTTCGAGCAATGAAAGCCGAATTGCTGTGCGAGGCGCCTGTGAATACGCAGGGCAATCTCAATGTTGACCGGATTGGCTCCAGAACAAGCACCCTTCCTCCTCTGCCCGAACAGACAGCTATCGTCCACTATCTCGACCAAGCCATCGCCGCGATCAACACCGCTGTTAGCCGTAGCTTCCGTCAAGTCGACCTGTTTCGCGAATACCACACCCGTCTGATCTCCGACGTCGTCACCGGCAAGCTCGACGTGCGGGATACGGTGGCCGAGCTTCTGAAAGTGGATCCACTTTCAGAAGAGGACGTGGACGATACAATCGATGCTGAGGTGGATTCGAATTTTGAGAAACCCGACGTCGTGAGGGAGGTGACCCTGTGAACACCTGGAAGACCTGTCCCGCCGTCGAGCAGGACCCGGAGAAGGTTAGTGGAACCTGGGTGTTTTCCGGCACGCGAGTACCCGTGGCTTCGCTTTTCGAGAACCTCAGGGACGGCGCCACCATCGACCAGTTCCTGGATTGGTTCCCCGGCGTGGAGTGCTGGCAGGTCGAGAGCGTTCTCGATCACGAAACCCGGGGTCTGAAGAACCCGGTGGCTTGAGAATACTGTTCGATCAAGGCGTGCCGGCGCCCCTGTGCAGGCTTCTGCCCGGTCACGAGGTGGATACTGTCTTCGAACAGGGATGGTCGAACCTTGGAAATGGTGCTTTGCTCGACCGTGCCGAGGCGGATGGTTATCAAATCCTGTTGACGACGGATCAGAATCTCCGTCATCAACAGAACCTTGCTGGCAGGCAACTGGCGGTCATGGTATTGCTGGCCGCGTCCTGGCCGCGCATCCAACGACGCGTTGACGAGATTCGGGGAGGCTTGGAGCGTATTGAACCCGGACAGTACATGGAGATCCCGATCTGACGGCGAAGACCCTATGGCAAAGACAACGGACACCTCCGAACGTGGTCTGGAACGCCTCATCTGCACGGCGCTGACTGGGCATCCATGCGATCCACCGAAGGCAGGCACGGTGAAGGAGGTGCACTCCGGGTACGGCGGCGTGGGTTGGAGTTGCGGCAGTCCTCATGACTACGACCGCGAGTTCTGCGTCGATCGGGTGCAGCTTGCGGCTTTTTTGCGCGACACCCAGCCCGAGGGGGCCGAGTCGTTGGCGCTGGACACGGACGGTCCGACACAGCGCAAGTTCCTGGCCCGGCTGCAGGGCGAGATCTCTAAGCGCGGCACCATCGACGTGCTGCGCCACGGCATCCGGCACGGCGCATACGATCTGGATCTGTTCTACGGCACCCCTTCGGCAGAGAACAAGAAGGCCAAGCAACGCTTCGAGCAGAACCGCTTCACCGTTGTCCGGCAGTTTCGCTACAGCCGGGACGAGACCCAGCGCGCGCTCGACATCGGGCTTTTCATCAACGGCCTTCCCCTCTTCACCTTCGAGCTCAAGAACCGCCTCACCAAGCAGACGGTGAGCGATGCCATGGAACAGTACAAGAAGGACCGCAATCCACGCGAGAAGCTCTTTGAGTTTGGCCGCTGCGCTGCCCACTTCGCGGTTGACGAAAACGAGGTCTACTTCTGCCCGCACCTCAAAGGAAAGGCCTCGTGGTTTTTGCCCTTCAACCGCGGCTGGAACGATGGAGCGGGAAACCCGCCGAACCCGAATGGGATCACGATCGACTACCTGTGGCGCGAAGTACTGACCCGCACGAGTCTGACCAACATCCTGGAGAATTACGCCCAGGTGGTGGAGTCGAAAGATGCGAAGACAGGCAAGAAGAAGCGGGACCAGATCTGGCCGCGCTACCATCAACTCGAGGTGGTGCGGCTGCTGCTAGACGATGCCGGAACGCATGGGGCAGGCAAGCGCTACTTGATCCAGCACTCGGCGGGCAGCGGCAAGAGTTACTCAATCACTTGGTTGGCCTATCAGCTGATCCGGCTGGAGAAGGACGGCGCGCCGGTCTTCGACTCGATTATCGTCGTCACGGACCGTGTCATCCTCGACCGGCAGATCCACGATACGATCAAGAAATACATCCAGGTGCGCTCCACGGTGGGACACGCGGAGCGTTCCGGAGACCTGCGGCGGCTCATCGAGTCTGGCAAGAAGATCATTATTTCGACGGTCCAGAAGTTCCCCTTCATACTCGATGAGATCGGCAACGAGCAACGCGGACGGCGCTTTGCCATCATCATCGATGAGGCCCACTCCAGTCAGGGCGGCCGGACCAGTACAGCCATAACGCAGGTACTGTCGGAGGAAGGCGAAGAGGGCGAGGACGAGACCTTCGAAGATCAGATCAACCGCCTGATGGAGTCACATAAGCTGCTGACCAACGCCAGCTATTTCGCCTTCACTGCCACGCCCAAGAACAAGACGCTCGAACTCTTCGGTGAGCCGGATCCACAGTCCGACGGCACCGTTCAGCACCAAACCTTTCACACCTACAGCATGAAGCAAGCGATCCAGGAAGGGTTCATCCTGGACGTGCTGGCGCACTACACACCGGTCAAAAGCTACTACAAGCTTGCCAAGACGGTGGAGGACGACCCGGAGTTTGACGCCAAGAAGGCGAAAAAGAAGCTGTGGCGCTTCGTTGAGGGCCACGACCATGCGATCCGTCTCAAGGCCGAGATTATGGTGGACCACTTCCACAACCAAGTCCTCAACAAGAACAAGATCGGCGGCGAGGCACGGGCAATGGTGGTCACGAACGGGGTGAAACGCGCAATTCAGTACTTTCACGCCATCCGCGGCTATCTGAAGGAACGTAAGAGCCCCTATCAGGCCATCGTGGTCTTCTCCGGCGAGCCGGAATACGGCGGGGTGAAGGTCAGTGAGGCGTCACTGAACGGTTTTCCGTCCCGGCAGATTGCTGCCAAGATTCAAGAGAACCCCTATCGCTTCCTGGTCTGCGCGGACAAATTTCAGACCGGCTACGACGAGCCGCTGTTGCACACGATGTACGTGGACAAGACGCTCTCAGGGATCAAGGCAGTGCAGACGCTATCGCGCCTCAATCGAGCGCATCCGAAAAAGCACGATGTCTTCGTGCTCGACTTCCTGAATGATGCCGAAATCATTCGACACGCCTTCGCCGATTACTATCGCACGACGATTCTGGCCGAAGAAACCGATCCCAACAAGTTACATGACCTGCAGGCGGATCTGGACGGAGTGCAAGTCTATACGATTGAGCAGATCGACGACTTCGTCAAGCGCTACCTTGGTGGGGACGACCGAGACCAGCTCGATCCGGTCCTCGATAAATGCGTGGCAACCTACATTCAGGATCTGAACGAAGACGGGCAGGTGGATTTTAAGGGCAACGCCAAGGCGTTCGTGCGAACCTATGCCTTTCTGTCGTGCATCCTGCCTTACACGAACGCCGCCTGGGAGAAGCGCTCGATCTTCCTGAACTTCCTGATCCCGAAGCTGCCCGCCCCCGAGGAAGAAGACCTGTCCAAGGGCATCCTCGACGCTATCGACATGGACAGCTACCGGGTCGAGAAACGGGCGATGCAGAAGATTCTTCTGCCGGATGAGGATGCCGAGATCAACCCAGTACCTATCAGCGGTGGCGGTCACCGGCCTGAACTCGAGCTGGATCGGCTCTCAAACATCCTCAAGGTGTTCAACGACCTGTTCGGCGACATCGATTGGGAGGATGGCGACCGCGTGAAGGAACTCATTACCAAGACGATTCCTTCACGGGTAGGGCAGAACATCGCCTTCCAGAACGCTCAGAAGAACTCGGACCGGGAAAACGCGCGCATTGAGCACGACAAGGCCCTAGAAAGAGTCATGACGGCGATAATGAAGGACGACACTCAGCTGTACAAGGAGTTCGTAGACAATGCAGACTTCAGGCGCTCGATGACCGATACAGTGTACGCACTGGCGGCCGAGCAGGCGAGTGAACCGTGAGCCGTGCCGAGCATAGTGGCCGCAAACTCCTCATCACTGTCGCTTCCCGTTTGTTAGATGGATAGCAGCCCTGCAGGAGCACGGTTAGCCGCCCGACAAACAGGAGAAGGTGGAACAGACGGCGCTCGAACCAGCGGAGGTGCTATCTGCCGACTGGGCGACGTGACCGTTTGTCACTGGACGCAGCCGGTGCGGATTGGAATGGCCTGATGCTTATCGGCCGACATCAAATCGGCAACACGACACCGCTACTGGAAGAGACTGGACCGCACGGGACGGTGGAGAAGCGGCAGAGCCGCCGTGCGTCGATCCGCAGGCTTGAATGTATTGAAAGAGGATAATCTGCTCGGCCGTAATTCGCTTTCTTGCCATCCTTGCCTCTTTCCTAAAATCAAAATCCCTCACATTTCACCTGGACTCGTTTTAAGGGGCAATGGCGCGTTGTTGCACAATTCCGGTCGGGTCACGGACCGATCCCAGTCCTGTTTGAATGCTATCGAATTCGCACTGACTCAGGCATGCCCCGGCTTGACATACGATTCAGCACCTCACATTTGATGATGGCCTGGACCCGTTGATTGTCGAATCGTCGGGCCGACAGCTTAGGCCCAAACAACGTCTTGAACCTCGACATCGCATTCTCTGCAAGGCTTTGCCTGGTGCAACCACTGGAGATGCGCCATTCATATCGACCGAGTCTCCTTATTTCTCGTAGATGGGCATCCCGCATTGCCCGCCAGGCAGGCGGGTCCACACTTTCACTCAGCCGCGCACTGCGTCGCGGAGGGATGGTGGCGACAGCCTCCCGCTCGAGTATCGATTGATAACAGGCCCTCGTGTCATAGGCCCCGTCGCCCGAGACTTGAACGATGCGACCCGGAATCTGATCCAGCAGGGCCGGCAACAGACGACAGTCGTGGACCCGGCTCGGTGTAACCTCCACCGCCACAATCTCTTTCGTCCTCTCATCGGCACCCGGGTGCAGCTTACGCCAGGCTCTGCGCCGACCATGCCGATGCTTTCGGACGTGCCATTCACCCGAGCCGTACACTCTCAGGCCCGTCGCATCCACAACCATGTGTCGAGGCCGACTGCTTGGGCTAACAGTCAAGAACGTCGCCAAGGAACTCTGTCGTCTACTGAGAGTGCTGTAGTCTGGAACTGGCAGATCGAGTCTGAGCAACTCCAGGAGCGAAGAAACGAAGCCCTGCGTCGACCGAAGGCTAAGATGAAACACCGACTTCAATATCAGCGCACACTGAATGGCCGTGTCGGAGTAAACCTTCGGAGCGCCGGGGCCCTTGGGCGGGTCGGCGTTCCGCCAGGCGGCAACGGCGTCCTCATCGAACCAAAAGGTCAGACGCCCCCTGGCGATCAGCGCCCGATTGTAGTCTGACCAGTTGCGTACTCGGTACCGGAACGTGTATTGATTCGGCGTCATTCCTCATGCTGGCACCCTGGCCCATCGGAGACAAGCGGACGTGCCGAAGCGATTTATGCAACAATGCGCCGCCTGCTGCAAAAAGGCGAGGAACTGTCGCCCGCGTGGTCGCGGATTCTGTTCCCTCCCGAAAAACGGGAGTGCGAGCTTGTCTATCACGGCAAAGAACGGGAGGAAGACATCCTTGCCGACACGCTCGCCGTCCCGCTGCAACCCGTCCGCACCTTCGGCGGCAACGGCGGCGGCTGGCACAACATGCTCATCTTCGGCGACAACCTTCAGGCCATGAAGACGCTGCTGGAGATGAAGAAAGCCGGCCGGCTCCGCAACGCTGATGGCACACCCAGTGTGCGACTTGTCTATATCGATCCACTATTCTCCACGCGAAGGGATTTTCTCGGCACAGAAGACCAGAAGGCCTACCAGGACAAGCTTGCGGGCGCCGAGTTCCTGGAGTTCCTCAGAAGGCGGCTGGTCCTGATCCGGGAACTTCTTAGCGATGATGGCACGTTCTTTGTACATCTCGATCTGAAGAAGATCCACCATGCCAAGCTCCTTCTCGACGAGATCTTCGGCGAGAGCAGAATACTCAACGAGATCGTCTGGCATTACGAGAACAAGCTTGGTACGGGCGGCGATCTTCTTGACCACCGACATGACACGCTTCTGTGGTATGGAGCTGGCAAGAAGCACAAGTTCAATGCGGTGCATGAGCCGGTCAAGAAACGCAAGCCCCAGCCCGTCACTCAGACCCCACCCAGCTAAACTTAACGAAGATGCTGGATCGCGTGGGCAAACCTGAGGGGCAGTACGAGGAGTTGCCGGCAGCGATTCGCTCCCTCTAACCATTGACAATGGCTCATTCGGTTCCTCGTATTACTCCCACCACATAGGAACGCCTTGGACGAGGGCACGCCGCTGACGGGTTTCCACCACCATCCCTTCGCCGGTCGCGTAGACGTGACGGATCGGATCCTTCGAGAGCACGCCACCCAGGTACTGGCCGTCCTCGCCGAACCAGCGCAAGCGCTTCTTCTCGAGCAGCCCAAAGGCTGTCTGCGCGACGACTAAGTCGCCGCCGTCGAACGTGTCGACCAAGGCGTGTAGGGCATCATCATGTAGCACATAGAGCCGCGTGCCGGTCAGCAGGTAGAGATAATCGCCGGTGTCCACGATCCTGTGGGGCACGCTGCCGATGTCATACACCCGGATGCCCTCGCCCTTCTCGTCGACCAAAACGACACGACCGGAGTAGCCAGCGAGATAGACCGCGTCCGAGTGAGCGGCAAAGCCGGCGGCGTAGATCCAGTCGGAGGCGTGGATCTCGCCGACCTGCATGTCGATGCCCATGGTGAATCTGATTCCGTTGGCCTCGAACTCGGTGCGCTCCATCTCGCTGACGAAGGTGGCGCTGGTGTAGCGCGGGAGCGTGCTCGCTTCGACGCCGGTCAGCACCTCCGCCGCCGCGGTGAGCGCCTTCATCTTGTCGCTGGCTTGGTGATCGCCGGGGTTGAGGTCGGGATGCCATTGCTTGGCCAGCTCCCGATACCGCCGTTTCAGGTCCTCCTGGGTGAGCGGGAAGGAGAGGCCCATGAGAGCGAGCGCCTGGTCCACGTCGGCGCTCACCCCGAATTTTCTGCTCGGCGTAGCGACCCGTGTCCAGCCCTCCTTCACCGGCAGCTTGGCACCCCAGAGGCCCCGGCCGCCCATGTCCACGCACCACGCCTCGTCCACCGCAGTGAAGAGATAGCGCCTCGCATCCCGCGAGAGAGCGACACAACGAATATGGTTCTTGAGTTGATCATTCGGAGTCTCGAAGCGCTTCCTCAGGGCACGGATCTCGGGTGCATCGGTGAGGGACGTCTCCAGGATCGGATCGAGGTACTCGTCGTAGGCGTGGACGACGCAATCTCGGGACATGGTGATCAGCCCGCGGCCGAGCGGATGGACGCCGATGCGGTAGACGCCGTGCTGGAGCCCCTTCTTTGCCACCACCTTGCCGACGCGGTCGTAGCGCAGCGCGGCCGCCTCGATCGGGCCGAGACCGTCGGCCTTGCCGAGATCGTCGATCATCAGGAGCCCGGAATCGGTCGGATGCATCTGGCGGAAGGCGGTGTCGGGACGCTGCGCCGGCGGTATCTTCTCCACCGTCGCGATCCGCCAGTCGGCGTCACGAATCTCGAAATGCTCCTCCGCCTCGGGAACCGCCGCCCGTACGCGGCTGGCCTGTGCCTCCTCCCATTGCAGCGGAGCGCGTGGTAGCGGCACATAGCTGAGTGACGCGACGTCGATCTCGCGCAGCCTCGGTTGCTTCCGGTCGGTGCGGTGCGACTCGACGATCCGCTTCGGAGGCGGCGGCGAAATATCGGGCGAGTCCGACGGCAGGAGCCGGTATGTGCGTCCCACCTTGATTCGCACGATCTTCCCAGCCTTGTCGAGGTAGGAGATTAAGTTGGCAACTCGGCGACCGTCCTCTTCGCCGATCAGTCCCTTGACCTCCGTCTGTAGGCAGTTCGGCTGAGCAACGACCACCTGCTGGATGGCCTTGAACAGCCGACAATCGTGCTGGTGCCGCTCGACCGCCTCGGCCCACGGTTCGAGCTCCGGCACGGACACGACGGTTTCGTGCATCCGAGCGAGTCCCTCTTCGTCGCCGACGAGGGCGAGCACCGTTCCGCCCTGCTGGAGAGCTGGAATCGAGCCAATGTCAAAGGACCCGTAGTCGCGGCGCGTCTCCTTTACCCAGTCGGGAATGTACTGAAGGTTCTCGCACACAAGCCGTGCGGCCCCCTCGTAATCCCGGTTCGAGACGGCCGCCTGCATCCGGGACATGGTGTCGAAATAGGTGTCGCTGACGCAGGGCCTGTGAGAGCGGGACGATCGATGAACGACCAACTCCGTGGCGTCGCCGCGCTGGCTGTCGGCCGTGGTGACATCGTTCCCGAACAGCCGTCTGATGAAGCGAAACATCAATCCCCCGGCCCGTCGCAGGTGCTGACACTGAAGACAGCAGGTGGCAGCTTCCAGGCAAACCTCCAGTTTTGGAACGTCTCTTCAGTAGCACAGAAGTCTCCGAAACACAAGATATAGGGGCTTGGCCCTTAGTGCGGGAGGTTCCGGTTCGAGGGCCTTTCGAATGGGCAGGGCGTTGGCTACCGAGGCGGGGCCGTGTCGGTTCAGCGCGGACTTTAGGGTAGCGCCCACATTCGTGTTGAAATACAACATAAGGACCCGTTCCTTAGCGGACCAGGGCGCGATCGAGGACGTACTGGCCGTAGAGAATGACGTTGTCCCATTCGATCGGGCTGACGTGCTGGAGCAGGGTTGCGTCGATGCCTTCCTCGGCGATAGCCCCCGAGCGCAGAGTCTGCGTGATCTACTTGGCTTGCCAATAGATAATGCAAGCCAGAATCAACGTCAGGCAGCTACAGGAGTTCATCTGCTCGTGCAGCTCGCGAGCGTTGATCCGCCCGCGCCGGCAGTAGTAGACGTCCCGCGCTAAGGCGTGCAGCTGTTCGACCTTCAGCAGTCCGCGCCGGGTGCGGGCCCGGAGTTGTGGTTCGGAGAGATAGCTCAGCAGAAACTCCGTCTTGAAGACCCTGCCCAGATCCCGGTTGGCGCGGTAGAAACGATTCTTGGCCGTGCAAGCAACCAAGCGTTTCAGTGCCACGGACGCGGTCGTGTGGCCGGCGGCCAGCGAGCTGTAGAACTGGCCCATGCGCTCCCACTGTTCCTGAATGATCCCTATAGAGCGCCAGCACTCCCCAGTTCGGCCTGGAATTCATGATTGATCTCTTATCTGGATACATTAGGCGTGTAAGTCACCCACAATATCAAATGGCTAAAGAGGGAGAGGAGCTACCTTGCTCTTGCTCGAAGCGGAAAAACCAAAAGGAAGCCGATCAATTGGGCTTGCCCCGTTTCAGTGGACAGTTTCTCGTTTGAGCTTTTCAACTAGTCGAGCGCTTCGCAAAGTGACACGAATCCCACGTCGAGTGCGTTCAGTTCCTGGAGCGTGTTCACCAGGTCCACCAGCGACCGCCCCCTCTTCTCGGCATAGTCCCGCATCGCCAAGAGCTGCAGAGGCAGTGTCTTCTGGTCGTGGGTGGAGACGCGAGCGTAGAGCCCGACGCGAAGCGCTTTTTCCCCCTGTCCAAAAACCCCCTTGCGATCGGGGGTTGAAACTCGCTGTGTTTTCAGGAGTTTGGGCATGCCATCACGGTATGTCCGAAAACTATAGTTTACTCACATAGGGACCGCAATGCCCTAGGAAGGCGCGACCTCTTCATCGAAAACCTCGGAATTTAGTCTGGAGGATATCGATGGATGGGATTGCACAAAGGAACGGTTACGCAACCCACTAACGGACTTTTGCGATCTCTTTAGACGCATAACCCGCATTGGGTCGGCGATGCCAGGGCTGGCCGTGGTCTCGTGCGGCTTTCCCTCGCCTCCTTCCTCAACCGAAAATACTAACATTCAAACTGGACTCGTTTGCCCCATGGACAGTCTGGATCCGAGCAGGCCATCATTCACTGGCGAGGCTTCCCAAGAAGCTCTCCCCAAGGTCAGAATTCCCCGAAGAATCGGACACCCCTGCTGACCGATAACCCCCCCCCTGTTCGAATTAGAGGATCTATGAGCACTGATCCTTCATACAGGTGCCAGTTTGGTCGTGGCTGGCGAACGGAAGTCCCGATACGGACGTGAAACGCTACAGGAAGGGTTAAAGAAAGCCTTTCAACATCTGCAGTCCAACCAGAAGAACTATCGGCGAGAAATCCATCCTGCCCATGGTCGGGAGAACGCGCCGGATCGGCTGCAACAGCGGTTCGGTAAGCCTGTTTACAATCTGGACAGCCGGATTGTCATATGGGAGTTGGAACCACGAGAGTATGACCGCGACGAAAACGATCAATGAGTAGAGATCGATGATCTTGATCAGAATCATGAGTTTTGTTCATTCATCCGGAATTTTCGATTTGGACTTCTGGCTGCAACAGGATAGCCCCTTGCTCTCCGGAACACAATGCATTCACCGCCGGCAATCAGCCCCGGTTGGATCGAGCCGCAGGCGCAAGGCGATCCGAGAATCTCAACGAAGGGACACTTCTGCTTGAACTTCGCACTGCTTCACAGATTCGAATCAATCCCGGTGAATCGGCCCAGCACCCATCAGCGGAAGGGGTGGGGTTGAGTAAAGGAGCGATTATGCAACTTTTAAATCCACGCCCCCGCATAGGGGGCGACTCCTCCTGTGGACAAATTAACCGGCTCAAAGCAGAATCAAATACAGGAGAGCCGCCACAGCCTGAGAGGGAAAATTCTCCACGGCCCAGTACTGCTCGATCGTGCTTCTGGTGTCCGTTGCGTTGCCATGGAACCAACGATAGGAACCTCAAGAAACGCTAAACCAACCACGAGACCGAACCTTCCCTGGCGTTATTGGAAGACGCCCGTGCTCTTTGGCGCCGGCCGGGAGGGTTGGAATCCGGCCATCCTGTTCGAGATACCGGCAATACTGTTCGGGCTCGCTATGTTCTTCCTGTGCGGCCTGATGGTGGGGTTGTTGGTACAACGCCTCTTGAAGGGCTGTACCGGAGTTTGGCGCACCGTCTTGATGGTCGGTGTGGTACTGGCGACTCCGTTCGCGGTCCTATTCAGTTTGTTCGGAGGGTTGCTCGGACCACCTGTCGTACTGATTGGAACTCTGGTGCCTTATCTGCTCCTGGTCGGGCTCCCGGTGTTGATCCGTGAATTCTGGTTGCGTTTCGTAAGACCGTGCCGTGCTGAAAAGCGGCCCTGAGTTGCCGGGAAGCCGGGCGGGTCTTATTAAGCATGATAAGTGTCTTTATCGTGCTTTATAAGAGGATTGCCGCATCCGGCACTCCCTAGACCTAGCATCCCAACCGGCCGCGCCGTGGGATGCTTCTTGGCTTGGTGCGAGGAGCAAGGGATCGAGTTCGTTCAGGTAGCGCTGAGACTCGCCGGGCACTTCACCGAGGAGCTGCCCGGAGCGGACCCCACCAAGAATCAACCGCTGGCGGCCCTACGGCATTTTTTGACACCCTGATGACGCGCCATGCCGTGTCCTTGCCCCTTTTCCAATCCGTGCGGGGGCAACACGCCGTCGTAGACGGCAAGACATCCGATCTAACATTCCGCGAGCCGTCCACTTGCCCCTCGATCCACTACAAAGACGGAAGAGCCTCAAAGTTTATGTACTGCAATCCTTCGAGAAAAAACCCCAGAAAACGCCTGAACGAGAATTTGAAAATCGCTCTTCAGCGGTTCAGCACGTTGATCGATATGTTTGATTCGCTTCGGCGTCAAAGGCCGGGTCGCATTGAACTCCACGAGCTGTTCTCAGGTCGCCTAACGGCCTGGCATCAGCGGTTGTTAGACGCGCCTCGAAGGCAGCGAGGTCGCTTCGTCCGTTTGACACACGACAGTCGCCGGATCATCGTGGAATTGCCAAGTCCATTCACCGCTCCTGACTGCGCCACCGCTTCACGATTGCGTCCACATCCAAGTCGTCAGGGCCGGTGATCCACTTATCGTAGAAGTCTACATCGTCGCTGTTTGGCGTCGGGTTCGGCTTCTCAAACTGCAAGCGCGTAGGCAGGGGAACCGCTTCACCCAGCACGAGCGCCTCGCCCCGTCCCAACCCCGCTAGCACGCTGACCAAGTCACCCTCACTCTCGGGCACCAAGCTCCGGACGTAGCTCTGATCGTTTGGGTTCGTTATGCGCAGGCAGATGAAAGTGCCGCACTGTGCAAGCACCGTCTCGGATACTTCGTGCGGTCGCTGGCTGACGACGGCCAGACCGACTCCGTACTTGCGACCTTCTTTTGCGATCCGCTCCATCGACTTCCGAGAGCCCGCAAACTGGCTCTCGCTATCGCGCGGGATATAGGCGTGTGCCTCCTCACACATGAGCAGGATAGGGAACTCCCGGTACTCTGGGTTCCAGTAGTTGAATTCGAACGTTAGACGCCCGATCTGGGCCGCAACTGTTGGCCTTACATCGAACGGGACAGAAGAGAGATCAATCACGGTGACGGCGGCCTTCGGCGTACCCAAGCCTACGAAGTCCCGCAATAGGGCGCTCAGCGAGGCGGAGGACGTGCGGACTTTTGGCTTGAGCAAGAAGTCGTAGCGCACATCGTTCATTCTGCTTTCGAGTCGAACGAGGAAACGATCAAAAGCCCCAAACATATTACCCTGCTTGGACCGCCCCGTTGTACCCGTAACCATTTCACTGTTCTTTGTTTTGATCACCTCGACGAGTTCATTAAAAGAGAAGTAGACTGGCGTATCCACCGTCACCCGCTCGAGCCCGAGTGGTGTCTTTTCCTTCTCGCGGAGGTGCCTTAGCGTGTCACGGAAGAACGCCGTCTGGTTGTGGGCCGCTTGCTCGGTCCGGTCGATCAGCAAGTCGCACAGCTCGGCATAAGTCATCAACCAGTAGGGAATCTCTAGGTCTCGGGCGTCTACGTGACGGACGATCGAGTCGTCAAACGCGTAATGTCGGCGTCCATCTTCCCGTTTCCAGCAGTACTCCCCATGCATGTCTAGGATGATGATGTGGGCTTTGGACATGACCTCTACCGTCTTTTGTACGAGTGAGGCGACCGTCCACGACTTGCCCGACCCGGTCTGCCCCAAGATGGCAGAGTGCCGACCGAATAGGTTTGTGGGGTCCAGACAAACTTTGAGCGAAGGGTGCGAGGCGAGGATTCCGACCGCGAGCCCCTTGGAATGAAAACGGTCGAACATCCTTGCGATGTCTGCTGCGCCAATCGCGTGGACCTCCGCTCCCGTCGTCGGATATTGCGCTACGCCACGATCAAACTGGCCGTCGCCGATAATCGACCCGACAGGCGTGAGTCGAGCGATTCGCTTGGCGAAGGGTAATCTCGCGGGGTCATCACCGGGTGTCTCAATGGTCGGTGCGGCAAGGGCCTCCTGTTCGGTCATGCGGGTGACTATCGCAATGAGGTGAACCTCGTTCTGTTTGATCGCGACGTATGAGCCGAGTTGTCCGACCAGCACGTCCTCATCACCGATGGTCACGGTCGGCGTGTGCCCCTGGTCGTCCTCGACCAGGGTCGCCACGAGAAGATCTCCTTGGACGTCTACGACGTGGCCGATCACGGTATTGGCGGAATTGGGCATCGATCAAACCTCCTTGCACAGTCGCTCGAAACGCCAAAGGTCGTTATGGCCGGGTCCAACCGTTCCCTTGAGGGAGCAACGTGCTGCCGTCACAACGACCGTATTCGGTTTCGCGCTCCAACGAAACCACGCCGGATCTGACATTTCCTTGGTGAAGATTAGTAGAGTGAAATCCGTTCGCGCTAATGCGGTCTCAATGAACGCATTCACATGTTCGTCGGCGAAGCCGTACCCGAAGCAGGCCAAGCGGTTGATCGGATTTGTGTTGTGACCCAAGCACCCACGGAAAGCAGACCACAGCGCTGCGTACGGAGGAAGCATGGTGTCAATCGCCTTCCTGCGCTGCGGGGGCACCATGAGCCGCTTCGTGTTGTTCGGTAGTGGTGATCCGTACGCGCAGCGTCGTACGCCCTGTTGAGGGCATTCATACCAGCCTAGTGAGCCATGGAGCTTCAGTAGGTGTATCGGCCTCACTGTCTCGTCGAATTGGCGCCCCTTGTGGGTGCCGCGGATCCGACCGATGCGCTCCTCGAACACTGCCGGGTCGAAATAGGCGTGCTCCACGCCAAGAAAACCGTCCGATAGCCGCACGGTGGCGGCCTCTGCTGCCCATTCGACAAGCGGGTCGTAGTTGAGATTGAACACCTTCACGGATGGGCCGGCATGGTGGGACAGCCGCCGCACAAACTCAATGTGTAGGTCTAGATTTGGCTTCTTGGTCAGTATGTGATCCGCAATGGCAGCAGTCACCAGATGGCGGTACGGCGTGTCCATAGCACCACCGTCGTCGAGCAGGTCCAGGGTGTGTTCGATCCCCATCGCCCCGTCGTCGAGCTTGGCTTGGATGTCGGCTCGCTTCTGAGTGTCGGCGATCCCGTTCTTGATGAGGTCCCACAGCTCGACAGCGAGCGGGTATCCGGTATTGTCCAAGCATGACGAACCAGCCCCGAGTAGATAGCCCACGCGCTGCGCCTTCAATTGCTCAGCAACATTGGCTTCAAGTGCGCTCATGAAGGCGGGGTCTGTCGTCATTTGTCTGTGCGCCCAGCGGACGGTGGTTCACCTGCGACGGCCACTTCCTATCGTCGGCCTAACATACCACGAGACAAGCTGCGGAGGCTGCCCCAAACTCAGTTGAAAGTGAAGGGCGGTTCAGGTTGAGCACGATCTTAAGCCACCTTTCGTTTGGCGTCCATAGAAACCTCGTCTCTGAGTTTGGCTTTCAGCATCCAGAGGTCCTGGTAGCCCTGGATGCGCCGGAAGTTCTTCTCCGTCTCCAGGAAGGCTGAGGCGGCCCAGCGCAGCACCATCTGGCTATCTTTCCAGCGGCTCACTCGGCGGGTCCGCATCCTCACGCCAGAGTGAGGGCTTTCAATCAGGTTGGTGCTGGCCAGACACAAGCGCAGGGAGGAAGACAACTCGAGTCGATTGATGGTGAAGGTCTCTTCCAGACCTTCTCGCAGGCTAGCTGCCGCATCGGGATGCAGCCCTTCGAGCCACTCCGCCTGCTTTCTGAGCCGAACCCTCCCTTCTTCCCAGGGCAGCCGATAAGCAGCCTGCATCACTGACTTGACTTGCTCGGCCAGATCGTCCGGCAATCGATCGCACACGTTGCGAATCTTATGACGACGACATCTCTGCACCGGACTGCCCTTGCCAAAGACCTTGTCAATGGCACATCGCAGGGCCCTGGAGCCGTCAATCACAAACAGATAGCGTCGCCCGGAATCCAGGCCTCGCTCCACCAGGTCTTCCAGCAAGGAGGTAGCGGTGGCGGCGTTTTCACTGGCCCCTTCCCGCAGCCCCAGCACGTGCTTTTGGCCCTCCGAGTCCACGCCGGCGGCACAGATCACGTGGTGCTCGCCAAAGACCAGGCCGTCGATGTAGATGATCAGAAACTCAACGTCATCAAAGTGTCGCTCGGCCAGCTGCTCCAGCTGCTGGCCGCTCTGCTCAATGAACTGACGGCTCACGGACGATTTGCTGACTCCCACCGTGTCGGCCATCTGGGGGATCACGCGGCTGTAGTGGCGCGTGGAAACGTTGCACATCAAGATCTCCAGCATGCGGCTGCCCAGCTCCCCGTTACGGTTGATCGCCTCATAGGCGGGGATCTCCACCTCCCCGCCTCGACCTTGGCCTTTCTTGCGCAGCCGTGGCTTTCGAATCCGCACTTGCCGCTCCGAAAGTCTGACTCGCCCTGGCTGAGTGCCGTACCAAACGATCTGCTTGCCTGGGCGCCCTTGTTGCTTTTCGCCGGCGACACTTCGGGCAGAAAGCTGCAAGACCGCTTCCATGCTCGCTCGCCCCAGGATGTCGATCAACTCGTCAATGGCCATCCGGGAGGCTTCGATCAGCTCCACCATCGGGAGCAACAGTTGCCCGTTCTGGGCCAGATAATCAGCCAGCCCCTGACTGTTCTTCCGGGTGACAATTCGATATGATTTCTTCATGGCGGTTCCTCCTTAAAAGGTTGTTGACCAACCCGATTCCAACGAGTCGGTCGGACGAACCGCCTCTCAACTTTCAACTAAACCCGGGACAGTCTCCGGCAAGCGCCGCATTCTGCTCAACGACGACCAGCGTCGACGCTTGGCCGTCAAGGGCAAGGTGCTGGGCCGAAAAAGCCTCGGCAAACTGGCCAAGATCGTCAGGCCCGACACGCTTCTGCGCTGGCATCGAGAGCTTATCGCTCGCAAGTGGGATCACTCAGACAAGAGGCGATCCGTTGGCCGGCCACGCATTCGACAACAGATTGTGGACTTGGCTCTGCGCATGGCTCAGGAGAATCCTAGCTGGGGCTATGACCGTATCCAGGGTGCTTTAGCCAACCTGGGCTTCCACATTTCTGACACCACGGTTGGCAACATTCTCAAAGCCCACGGCATCGAGCCAGCTCCAGAGCGCGAGAGCCGCACGGCCTGGCGTACCTTCCTTGCTGCTCACTGGGATTCGATCGCAGCCGCCGACTTTACGACCGTTGAGGTCTGGACTCGGTCAGGACTGGTCACGTTCTACGTCCTTGTGGTGATGCATCTAAAGACGCGGCGCATTGAAATCGCGGGTGCGACGCCTCACTCCAACTCCGAATGGATGCAGCCAGCCGGAAGGAACCTGACCGGCTGTGTCGACGGCTTTTTCCGCAGCTCGGCCCACGTCATCCTTGACCGTGACACGAAGCACTTGCCGTTGCGTCAGATCTTGAAGTCCAGCGACATCGAGGCGGTAGTCTTACCTCCCAAGAGTCCTAATCTCAATGCTCATCTGGAACGCTTCATGCGCTCCCTGAAATCTGAATGTCTCAACCGTATGATCTTCTTTGGTGAAGCGTCATTGCGTCGGGCCTTGAGAGAGTTCGGAGAGCACTTTCACCACGAACGGAATCATCAGGGACTCGCGAACCGAATCATTGATGCGGGAGATGAAGTTGGTCGCAAGGACGGCGAATTGAGTTGCCGTCCCAGGCTCGGTGGCTTGCTTCGATACTACTATCGAGACGCTGCTTGAATTCGGATACACTCCATAAGACTGGGGAGAAGGTCGAGTCAGCACCGCTGTGCCGGAGCGACGACCTCACACCGGGAGCCCGTTTCCAAAAGCTGGTTTCTCAACGGAACTCGCCTGAGATTCCGATGCTCGCACGCCCATGAGCCCTTCTATCCTAAGGATCCGCTGCCCGACCGAATATTTTTACCTTACGGGTGCGAATTTTTCCAACGGGGAACACCGACCAATACTATATCTGCTACACTGGGCGTATCTTACAAGCCGAAAAGTTCTCCCCTTCGACCGTTACAAAAGAATCCGTCCGTGAAGCGATGAAGCAGTTCGACCAGCTGGGGCGGGACGCCTTCCTCAAGAAGTTCGTTAGCGGTGGCCGGGGCGCCCAACGGGGCAATAAGGGTCGTCGAAAGGGTCCCTATCTCGTCAAGCACAAGGGGAGAAAATACGACGCCTATGCTTTAGCTGTCGCCGCCCGGTTTCTCGCGGAACCCAGTCGGCAGAAAGGCTTGTCGAGCCAGGAGATTAAAGGCCCAACGTCTTGGCTGGGCTATTGGGCCGAGGACGAGCACCCTCGTCTGGGACCGACTCACTGGGACTCGGCCATCAAGACGCTAAAGCTTCTTGGGTTCGACGTCGACTCTTGAGCTAGGGCTAGTCCTAGCCCTGTTCTCGGAGGAAAGTCAACCTCTGGTTCCCTGTGGATTGATCAGATCCCGGAACGGGCACGGGTGCCAAGGGATAAATGTCGCCCTTTGCGTGGTTATTCCTCCAGTGAGGGAATACAAGATTACCGAGATCGTCGATATCGTCTTTGGCTCCGAGGCCGAAGCGAGAGTGGTCGGAGCTTTACCGGAAGCAGGAGCAGGCGCGTGCGTCGAAGAAGGAAAACTGCCGAAGCGTGTGGGGCCGGTGGCGGCCCGCCGCGCGGAAGGTGGACATGAGCAATTCAGGCGAGCTGCCCTACATGATAGGACTTGTGCCTCAGGCATTCGAGAAGCAGATGGGCAACCCGGAGGCCGACACATGATCGATTGTCTCAAGCCCTATCCTGCCGTGAAGGACTCAGGTGTGGCGGGGCTGGACGGCGCAGGTGCCAGAGTATTGGGTGCTGTGAGGTTACTTAGAGAGTGTGATGAATTCTTTCGAGTCCCAACGGAGTTTCTTTGGCATGGTGAAGTTCGATTCAGGTAGCCGGATTGGAGCCCTCGAATGCGCCCTTGGTCCGTTGGCCATGCGCCGACAAAACTTGCAGCAACCAGTGCTCGCAAACTGGGCAGCACGATGCGGGCCCGCCGCGACTCTTAATCCATGTACAATGCGCATGTGAGTGACCGTGACCAAACTTCATCAGCCACCCTTCGTGGCGTTGGCGCATGAATCGGAACTGTCCCGCAACGAACCCGACTCACAGGTCCATCACCTACCAAGAGCGTACGACGATGGCCTACCGAGCTCGGCCATCCGGTTGAGGATGTGACACCCGATCGCGGCTTCTGTGCGTTGCGCCTTGCTGTGCCTCGCCTTCAGGCCGCCTCCGAACACGGACTTGTATCGGAAGAAGCTGTTCTCAACGCGCGCCCGCTGTCGGTAGCCCGACTCCTTCCGCCACTCCCGTCGCCCGACCTTGCGAATCCTCTGAAGAGACGCTTCACGCTGCGCCCAGGGGCCGTCGGTGGGCCCCGCCGACAGCGCAGAGCGACGAGGGGGGATCACAATCACGACGTTCTCTGTACCGGCCGCGCTGGCCCGATCGTAGACCGATCTGTGGTCGTAGGCCCCGCCCGCCGTGAAACGCCGGATGGGAACTTCGAGCGGGGCGAGAAGATCAGGGAGTGTGGAGGCGTCGTCCCGGCTGCTCGCTGTGAGTTCGGCCGCCACAATGAACCCCTCCGCATCCACTCCGATGTGCGGCTCCCGCCAATCCCGGCGTTTCTTTGATGTCTTGTGCTTGTGCGCGTTCCATTCGCCGCGACCCAGAATCTTGAGCCCTGTGGAATCAACGATCAGGTCGATCGGGCCGTCGTGGGCTCGGGTCAGGGGCGGCACCACAGCAATTTGGTTCCGGCGCGAGAGGGTGGTGTGGTCCGGGGCCTTGAGGTCGCGGCTCATCAAGCTGAGCAGCGAGTCCAGAAACCCCTCCGTCTGGCGAAGCGGTAGGCCGAAGACGGCCCGCGGCGTCAACGCGGTCCGGATCGCGAGGTTCGAGTATCGACGCCGCCCTCCGCGGAGACCGTTCTTCGGTGGTATCCACGCGGCAATCGCATCCTCGCGCAGCCAGATCGTGACGTCCCCGCGGCTCCTGAGGCCACGCTCGTACTCCCTCCAGTTCCGGATTCTGTACTTCGTCTTGTACTGGCGGTTGATTCGGCTCGACTTCCCTGCGGCCATGACGTTGCCCCCTTGATCTCCATGATGGACCGGAACCCTCCGCCCATGCTAGCGTGCCCGCTTACGCCGATTCATGCACCAATGCCATATAAAGATGGTGATCTTTTAGATTACCAGAGCGCCGGAAGGGAGAGGCAAGCAGCCAACGCTGGTCGCCCACAACGCACACCTTTCGGGTTCCCTCCACGTCTGGTTGTCCACTATGGCATCAACCCAGCGAAGTCAGTGTAAGCGACCCGCAACTTCCCCACGGATTTATTCCTCTCCTGAGATTTCAGGTGTTGAGACTGGACGACCTTCTTCTTCTCGTAGGGATGCGCCGTGGGAAGACGGTTTCGGCGCGCGTTCATCTCTCTGAAGCAGTTTGCAATATCTGGGCAGTTCTTCGAGAACGATTGTTTGTCATCGAGCGTAACTCCAAAGTCAATCAGTTGCCCTCTCTTATCCTTGGTCTTGCACGCCGCTGCGTGGCCCGTTGCGTTCAGATGCACCTGTAGCGCGAGGAAAATGGTCTGGTTAAACGAATTCTGGCACATGAGCCAGTGAGAGCGTCCGATATCGAATGTCGCTTCCGCCTGTTTGAGAAGGGCAAGCGCATGCACATATTGCCCACCAAGCAACCGACGCCACGACTTGCCGCGTGTCACCCGGTATCGCGACTCGAGAATCTCCGCGATCGGATCGATCCTTGGTGAGGGTGCCGAAACGACGCCCAATTCTCGCAGGGTGTTGGCCACCTGGGAAGGTAGCCCTTCTAACTGGATTCCGAATTTTCCGGGTGTGAGTCCTCGCTCATTGAGTGCCGCACACAACGAGAGTCCAGGTTCTGGGGTTTCGCGCCGGAGATAAGCCTCCAAAACGCGGCCTGAAGCAAACACAACATTTGGCAGAACCGGCGCTAAAAATGACTGTAATAATGGTGACTGGAACCTTAGGGATGCACTGTATCGGGCACTGGTCGTGTCATCCAACACGCAGAGAAAGTGGCTCGCCCCCCATCGTTCAGCGAAGTTTTCTCGCATCCTTTTTCTGGTGATTTCTTTTGCCTTCGTCGTAATTTTTGTCGGATTGCAGACAATCAAAGATCTCCCTTCCCGGAGATAGCGGGCGAGCACGTGCCAGGCTTCTCCACGAACGTAGGGATACGGATTGTGCTTGATGATTTCGAGGCAAAGGCGTTCGATCGGCTTCCGGTACCCAAAGCGGCCCAGGTACGTGAAGAACACATCCGCATGTTCCGGATGACGAGGAATAAGCAATAACACGAAGCGCAGAAGATTGCTGTCGGGTTCCGCTCGATAGAGAACGTATCTCAACCTCGTCTTGTCCGTCACTCGGTATGGCTTGCCGTCGAGCGCAGACAAGAACAACTGTCGTGCCTCGTTCTTGTCGATCCTCTTGCCACCGGCTTCGTGCTGAGGGTCCGAAATACTGGGTAGCATGCCCATCGCATCTTGCACGCTTCGCGCCCGCTTGATCGCAAACTTGCCAGTCTGAGGAATAAGGCCGCGTTCTCGACAATGTAACTCAAGCTCAATCAGACTCCCACGCACCTCATTTTCAGTGGTTCCGAAGAGGCGCACATCATCCACATACCGCGTGTATCCGTACCGACCATAAAGCGCGAGATCAATGGGCAGCAAAAAGCACTCAGCAAGAAAGTCTGATGCGATTGGTCCTTGCGGGAGACCGTGACCGTGACCTGAAACCGGGCGGTCAGAACTCCACGTTTGAAGACATTGGGCAATCCAGCGGAGATCCTCATTATCTGTTCGAGGATACAACGTCCTTAGTAGGAGCTCATGTGAGATCGTGTCATAGAACGCGGCAAGGTCAAAGTCTCCTACACACTGCATTCTTTTTTGGTAGTGTTTATGTACCTGCCGTTGGAACGCTCTGTACGTCTCCTGCCACTGGCGAAAGAAAAATATACTGTCGGGTTTCTCCAGGATATTACTAAAGATGACTTTGAGCTGCAGAGGCATACGACGCTGCTGCACTTTCTTGCCCGCCAGATTCGCGAACGCTTGAAGGACAATCTGGTCTTCCAAATTTAGTAGAGCGAGAGGACGATGAAGCCCTGATGTCTTTGGGACATAGATCCGCTCGGGATGTTGAGGCTCGAAACTTCCGCCGAGAAGCCGCTGCCTGAGGTCGCGAAGGTTGGCGGCGAGTGCAACTTCGTAGACGTAATATAGGTTACGGTAAAACCACTTGTATTGATGATTGCCTCCTGTGGTGATCCGTCTCCAGGCCAGTTTGAGATTGGGTTTGCTTGCAAGTTCCCTAAGGTGCACTTGAATCTCTGTCTAGCCTATGAAGAGGCAATACCGTTAGTGCGTGTCCAGTCAGTGCAGATAGTTGTGGCTTCAGCAGAAAGGGTATTAAGTTACAGCTAAAGGCAAACAATAACCGGTTTTGCATATATACGCTCTGCGCTAGCCAGCTAGCCCGGTAATTTGTAAAAGCACGATAAAGGGCATTGTCACGTTAATCGTGTTGGGCCGCAAAGGCCCGCGTGGATTCCCTTTCAGGTGGCCGCACTCGCACTTTCCCATACATTGAATGCGTCTTTCCGAAATTGTTTGAACGTGAATCTGTCGCGTAAATGCCGCTGGACATAAAAGGTGTTGTAAACGGCGGATTGGATGTTCAGAAAGCGCTGGGCCGAACCCGGTGATTTGAAACGCCGCTGTTTTCGTTCTCGACGCCGGACGGGCTGATGCGAATTCTCGGCACGATTATTCGCACGCCTATCGTCGATGTGTTGAGCCGTCAGGCCGAGGGTTCGAATGGCGACGTGATAGGACCTGAGTTTATCGGTTGTAATCCGGGTGGGTGGCCAGCCTTGTTTCTTCAGCAGCTTGCGCGTCAACTTCAACGCTGCTTGGGCGTTCCGCTTCGATTGCACGAGTAAATCCAGGACCTCGCCTTGCCTCTCTGCGCCACAAATACGTCCAAACAGGGACACTCCCACCCTCCCAGACGTCCAAACGGATACACCATACAAGTAGTAAGACAAGTAGTTAAAAAACAAGTAGTAGGAACGGCTACTCCTGTGAATCAATCAACCGGAACAAGACAACTTCCGTCGGGTGATGCCCCAGAGGAGGACATGAGCCGATGGGCATGGCCGGTTCCCACCCTTGGCCATCCGGACCAGGCCATCAATGATACCTCGTGGAAATCTCCTCTCGGCCCCGGTGAATTGATATCCGTCTCTCATTCCTCCTCCTTGCTCTTATGGTCGGTCTGAGCTTCCGGGTCCTTCGTCATGATCTTTGGGGCCGGGAAGGGTCGGCTCCACCTCTCGTCCGGTCGCTCCATGGTGATGGATGCCTCCGCCTCATCCTTGTAGGCAGGAGACAGCGCGGCTCGCCCGGCCCGGCTCGCGGCGTCGGCCTCCTCATCGCTTCTTGGCTCGCGGCCGTCCAGGTGTTTGTCAATGGCGTCGCTGACCGAGCAGAAAACCTCCCACCACCCAGCACAGGCCATGTCGCAGGTGATCCCTGTCTCCGCCTTCACTCCCTCGGTGAAAGCCCAGGAACTGAGAATATGAACGGCCTCCCTTTCAGCGAAACTAAAATCCTTCATGTTTCCTCCTTTGCTCTTGATTTCTCGCAGCCTATCGTTTGAACAGAAAGACTCTCACTATACTTGAGCATCTCCCCCAGGAGATCGATCCAGCCAGTAAGGGGATAAGGAAACTCGGCCCACACCTCAGGGTCAAATTGCTCAGCCGAATATCTTTGCAGATACAGGCGTAGACGATCGAAGTGACTCAGCACGAGCTCAAACGTATCCAAAGGTTCGCTTTCAGGAGGGGCAGGTGGAACATTTTCTTTGGTAAGCCGAAGGGCGATAAAGTGGAGTTTTTTCCCAAAGTTGGAATAGATCGCGTTCACATCGTTCTGAACAGAACGAGGCAACGCAAAAAAAATCTCGGCATAGGTATGGATATGGCTGTGGTTTTCCTGGGTGCTTTTGACATGTAACAGCTTCAGTGTCAGCTCAAGGCTTATCCCGAAGTTGAATGCCATAGCTGTCAACATACTATTTCTTCCTTGCGGACCCAGAGACACTCCGTCCATATGGGAAATATTCTGGCTAGCGTATTTAGCGATTTTCAGGAAAGCAAACGCGTCACATCTCAATTTATTTACCCGTTCAGGTTTCACGGTCGATCTCCTCTCAGTTGGAGCCACCTCCGGCCTTTCAAAGGTATTTTAGTCAGATGTTCCCGGAAAAATTTATCAGATTTTTGGGATGGCTCCGGTCAAAAGGTTCATGATGTGTTTATGCTTCGCATAAACTCTTGCCATGGGGGCACCCCTTGGACCCCTGAGAGGCGGAAAGGGAAACCATGGCGAGGGCACTGTCAGAGGAAATTAGCAGGTCTGAGTTCTCCACTGGCGATAGGGAATTAGGCCGCTCCGAGTTGACGCCACTGGGCAAGTGCAGCGGCGCGGTTGAGCTTGAAATTGTCCCGTGAGCAGAGGAATCGTCGCAGGTTGAAGTGGTTGTAGACGGAAGAATGGACGGTGGCGAATTTCTGGAGGCTTCGCATCCGCCTGAAACGGAGCATTGCGTGTTCTCGTCGCCGGAACGGCAGGTGGGAATTCTCCGCACGGTACTGTCAAGTTAAGTAGAATTCTCGGGTTTTGGGGACGAAATCGGTCGCCACTCGAACTTAGAATCAACAACTTAGGGAGTGTCCAGGACGCTGAGTAGATCCTCAAATCGGTTAACTTGACAGTACCCATCGCATATAGGGAGAAGCTATGACTATTCAGCGCTATTCGGTCAATCAACATCCTGTCCAGACCCTGCTCACCTGGATCGAGTCCGACGAGATTGCGATCCCCGAGATCCAGCGCCCGTTCGTCTGGAATGCGGCGAAGGTGCGCGATTTCATCGACTCGCTCTATTTCGGCTACCCGGTTGGTTACCTTATCGCGTGGCGCAACCCGTCGGTCCGATTGAAGAATGGAACGGAGTCGGAGGGTAAACGTATTCTGATCGACGGCCAGCAGCGTGTGACAGCGCTTCTGGCGGCCATGCTCGGGCGTTCGATTGTCGACAAGAACTACAGGAAGGTGCACATCACGATCGCGTTCCATCCCGGCGAGGAGCGGTTCGAGGTTACAAACCCCGCAATCCGCCGCGATCGGGCATGGCTTGCCGACATCGCCTCCCTGTTCGCGCCCGGCACAAAACTGCTTCGGGTTGTCGATGCCTATTGCGAGGGCGCCGCGGAAGCGAACAGGGACGAGATATACGAACGTATCGAACGGCTTCGGGGCATCCTGAACAATTCGCTCGGCCTCATCGAGCTCAATGCCGATCTGGATGTCGAGACCGTCTCGGAGATATTTGTCCGCATCAATTCACAGGGTGTTCCGCTGAATGCAGCCGACTTCGCCATGTCGAAGATGGCTGCGAACGAAAGGTATAACGGACACCAACTCCGCAAGTGCATCGACTACTTCTGCCATCTCGCCGTCGCGCCGGAAGCGTATGCCAATCTGGCGAGCGACAGCGAATTTACCGGCACGAGGTATTTTCAGGCCATGGAATGGCTGAAGCACGAGAAGGAGGACCTGTACGATCCCTCCTACACCGACATGCTTCGGGTGGCCTTCACTTCGGAGTTCGGGCGCGGACGCCTCGACGACTTGGTGGCCTTGCTCTCCGGCCGGAACTTCGAGACCCGCGAGTTCGAGGAGGTCATCGCCGAGGAGTCGTTCCGCAGGCTTGAGGCGGCGATCCTGCGCTCCGCGGGGTTCGTTGACGCGTCCATGATCCGGTCGCAGAACACCGTCAATTTCGCTTATATCCTTTATCTGACATTGCGTGCACGGCACACGAATCCGGTGCAAATCGAAACACTGGTGCGGCGCTGGTTCGTCATGTCCGTGCTGACCGGCAGGTACACGGGTTCGCCCGAGACCGCGTTCGGCGTGGATATACGCAACGTTGCCGAACAGAACGCGCAGGACTACCTGGACGCGGTGGAGCGGGCGGAGTTGTCGGATGCGTTCTGGGAGGCAGGCCTTCCCCAGCAGATGGACACCTCGGTGGCCAGCAGCCCTACTTCAATATGTTTCTGGCGAGCCAAGTCAAGGCAAACGACAAGGGGTTTCTGTCGAACGGCCACACGGTGCAGACCCTGCTCGAGGGCACCTCGCATGTTCACCACGTCTTTCCGCGGAACTACCTGAAGAAGAAAGGTCTGGTGCGTAGCCGCTACAACCAGATCGCGAACTATGTCGTGATGCAGGGCGAGATCAATATAGCCATCGGCGATGACCCGCCTAAGGCGTATTTCGGTGCGCTATGGCGTCAATGCGAGAATGGCGAGGCCCGATACGGCGGAATCACCGATGCCGACGAGTTGCACACGAATCTGGCGGCGCACTGCATACCTCACGGCATGGAAGAGGCCGAAGTCGGCGACTACGACGGATTCCTGAAGGAGCGCAGGCTTCTGATGGCCGGGAAGATCCGCGACTATTACAGGTCGCTATAGGGCGAAGCTTCTCTATGGCTGCGTTGGACCACCGTCGTGAAGGCTTCGATCGCTTCAACCGGCCTCCCGGGCGCGCGCCTGATGTCCAAGACAATACGCATCGAACTCAGGTCTTGGTCCGACAGCTCAACTCCAAGCGAATGAGCGAACCGGTTTCGAATTCTGTTGAGCTCAAAAATGCCGGGCTTGACGAACGATGCCGCCGTAGCTCGATTAGGAAGGAGAGTGGCCTTCTGGGCGAATGTGAGCCGACGAGATGAGACCGATGAAGATGCGATTCTCATGCTTGAAATGCTGCTCGATGGCTGCGCAACGGCTGCTTGGATTCCTTCGATGTCTCGCATCTCAAATCAATAAGAGCTATAACCGTTCCTTTGTGCAACCCATGCCTGCCGAACCGTTGCTCTGACGGAGGGAAAGGGCCCCGCCGCGTGCGGCCATTCGGATGGCTCTTGGCGTGCGATTTTCCGTTTCGTGAGGTGACCCCATATAGCGCGCATCAACGACAGCGAACTGCCGATACGGGCGCTGGGTGTCACAGATTATTTTCTAACCCTCTCGACCTTCATTTAGCCGCTCCGACCCTTCCGTGATTTCCTCACACTTACCTTTCTCGATCTCCCAGCATTGACGGAATCTTTCTGAACGGTCCGAGCTGAAGCGCGCCTCATACGAGTGAGCAGAGCTGGTTGTCGAAACTTGGAATTGTAAACATTCACCACGTGCCAAGGAGTTCTTCTCTGTGACTCTCTGATTTTCATTAAGATTCAACAGTTCTATACCTTTCCCATCCGCGCGCCCTCCGCCCCCACGCATGCACCTTTCTACTTCCGACGCCAGCGAAACTGCAACAGGTCTTCACCGAAGCGTTTTCAACCGTTCAGTTTCTCCAGAGTGAGGGCTAACCAGCGGCAGTGATCTTCTCCCCGAAAATAGGTCCACACGTAGAGTGAGTTTTGCCGTTTAATAGACGGCGAGAGGAGGACCCAGATGAAGCGGAAGCGATTTAGGGAAGAGCAGATTATCGGGGTGTTAAGGCAGGCGGAAGCGGGGGCGAAGACGGCGGACCTGTGCCGCCAGGTGGGGATTCGGGAACAGACGTTTTATCGCTGGAAAGCCCGGTACGGAGGCCTGAAAGTTTCCGAAGCGAAACGGCTGCGGGAGCTGGAGACGGAGAACCGAAAGCTCAAGCAGTTATTGGGGGAGGCTCAGCTGGATAAGGCCGCTCTGAAGGAGCTGTTGGCAAAAAACTGGTAAGGCCCGCGCAACGACGTCACGCTGCCCGTTACCTGGTGCAGCGGGGAAGACGGAGTGAGCGTCGGGCCTGCGAACTGGTGGGGATTTCTCGCTCGGTGATGCGCTATGAGGCGAAAGCCAACCACGAGGATCGGTTAGTGAGCAGGCTCAAGGAACTGGCCGTTGAGTATCCGCGCTATGGATACAAACTGTTGCACCCGATGCTCAAGAAAGAGGGATTGGTGATCAACAAGAAAAGAACGTACCGGATCTACACCCAGGAGCGGCTTCAAGTCCGACGCAGGAGGCGGCGGAAACTTCCCCGACAGCGGCGATTTCAACTGCTACGAGCGACTCGGCCTAATCAGCGTTGGTCCCTGGATTTTATCAGTGACCAGTTGGCGAATGGCCGAAGATTTCGGGTATTGAATATCGTCGATGACTACACGCGGGAGTGTAAGGGGCAAATCGTGGATTTTTCCATTTCCGGTCTTCGCTTGTCGTGCTTCTTGGAGAACTGCTGTTCACTGCCGGAGGAGATCGTACTCGACAACGGTCCTGAACTGACCAGTAAAGCGATGTTCTTGTGGGCAGAAAAAGCCAGCGTTCGGTTGAGATTTATTGATCCGGGAAAGCCTCTTCAAAACGCCTTCGTCGAAAGTTTCAACGCGCGTTTCCGGGACACCTGCTTAAACGAATCTTGGTTTACCAGTCTGGCGGACGCTCGGGAGATGATCGGGTCCTGGCGAGAACATTACAACCGTCAGCGCCCTCACAGTGCTTTACAGTATCGGACCCCTGAGGAGGTTCGAAAAGAGTGGGAGGCGGCCTATGGAAAAGACGGCTCCTCTGGAGCCTTGGAAAACTCTTCGAGTTTCCCACTTTCCCACAGGCCCGACGACGATAAACTATCACTCAGAAGGTGGACCTAATTCAGGGGGAAGATCAGCAGCACACCCTCCCAAAGAAAAGACATCATCCAAAAGTAGAACTTTCTGGCGCGATGGAACAGGGGTTCTCGATGAAGAAGTCGCGCTTTAGGAAGGCGTCGGATTTCTCATGCTGATGGTGTAGTCCGCACCGTTGGCGGATGAATAGTAAAATAGACCCATGGGTTTTCATCTCCGCCCCGATCCATGCAACAACGCTTCTTCGAAGTCCAATCCGTAGCGGTTGTGGAAAAGTGTGTATTCGAACTTGGGGGCCGGTACAGTTTCCGGATACACGTACTCGTCGTTCATGTCAAAAAAGGTCCTCATCGCTTCGCTGAATGGTCCAGACCCCAGCTTGAGTTGTGCGGGGGGGACTTGACAGGGCGTCGCAAGCGTTACACGCTAATCAGCGGATCGCCAGCGGGGCATGGGACACTTGAGCACATTCGGCCGGATCATTGCGGACGCGCGCAAGGCGCTCGGCATGAGCCAGAAGGAATTGGCGGCGAGAACACGTAAAGAAGGCGGGGGTGCGATCTCGCCGCAGTATCTCAACGACATCGAACACGACCGACGAAATCCGCCGTCGGAGCGCATCATCGAGCAGCTCGCAGGACATTTGGGGCTCTCGAAGGAGCATCTGATCGCCGCGGCGGGTCTCTGGCCAACGGACCTGCGGGAGAAGCTCCCGGGGTCTGATCCGCAGCGAGTCGAGAAGGCCTTCACTGCTTTTCGGAAGGTGCTCAAGGACAAGACATGAATCCGAGATCAAAGGAGTATCGCCGTGAAATGGGTGCGTGACAACTCCGGGCGGTTTCGAGAGCGACCACACTACCATCCCGACGAGCTCGAACAGCTCTGTGAGGATACGATGACTCGCTTTCTGTGGGACCGTCACGGCAGGGTGGCCTTCCCGGCCAGCACTGACGACCTCACGGTCCTCCTTGAGCGGGAGGTCGACGATCTGGACAATGGCTGCGTGCTCGAGGACGGTGTCGACGGGTTGACGGATTTCTTCCCGCGAAGGAAGCCGCGCGTCAAGATCGCCAGTCGTCTACAGGCGCCCAATTACGAAAATCGCCTTCGCACGACACTCACGCACGAATGCGGCCACGTGCTTGTGCACGGCTTCCTGTTCGCTCTGGAGGACGGACTCGGAAGGTTGTTCGCGGGCGAGCCGCGGAAAACACGCAACACCTGTCACAGAGAGGCGATCGTCGCGCCCAGCAGCGACTGGATGGAATGGCAGGCGGGGTACGCCTGTGGGGCGTTGTTGATGCCAAGAACCGAACATGTGCGGGTTGTCCGGGCGTTCCGTGCCACCGAAGGCCTCATGTACAGCAACATAGCCGTCGGATCGGAGGCCGGGCAGGCCATGATGGACCGCATCGCGGCGGCGTTTCACGTGTCCCTCGAGGCTGCACGAGTGCGACTGGAACAGCGGCGAATATTGGTCAAGACGGCGGTTCCTGGTTTGTTCGGCTAGTTTTTTTTGGCATGATAATACGCTAGACAGCGGATCAGCGGTATGGAGTGTTATAATGGAGGATGCGATCAGAAGGGCGACCGCCTCGGTCCATCGGGACTCTAGCGGCCGCTAAGGACGGAACGACGACGTGAACCAATTAGGAGGAAGAGCAATGAATGCAGGTAGGAAGATCTTGCGGGGTGTTCATAGATCTTGATAAAGGTTTTTGATGAAGGAAACAGCGAAAGCGGGAACCCCGACGCGCCCGACGTCCGATTGCGCCCCCAGCCGGCCAACGGTCACCTTTCAGGCGATATCGGCCCTCCAGCCTGACGCGCGCAATCCGCGGACCCATAGTAAACGGCAGATCCGGCAGATCGCCGACAGCATCCGCGCGTTCGGTTTCACCAACCCGATCTTGGTCGACGAGAAGGGAAGCGTGATGGCCGGGCATGGGCGGCTGGAGGCGGCGAAGTTGCTCGGCATCCGTCAGGTTCCCACGATCCGCATTGGCGACCTGACCGAGGCGCAAAAGCGCGCTTACGTCATCGCGGACAACAAGCTGGCGGAGAACGCCGGGTGGGACAGCGAGCTGTTAACCGAGGAGCTTCGGTTCCTGACGGACCTGACGCTGGGTTTCGACGTCACCCTCACCGGTTTTGAGACGGCCGAGATCGATCTCCTACTCGATGAGGCGCGGTCGGGCGAAGAGACGGATCCGGCCGACAAGCTGCCCGCTATCGACGACGCGCCGCCGGTTTCGCGCATCGGCGACCTGTGGCGCCTGGGGGCCCACCGGTTGCTGTGCGCCGACGCCAGGGATCCTTCCGCGTTCGAGCGGCTGCTGGGCGGGGAAAAGGCCGGGCTGGTTTTCACCGACCCGCCCTACAACGTGCCGATCCGCGGCAACGTCTGCGGCAGAGGCCAGGCGCGCCATGGAGAGTTCGTCATGGCCTCGGGCGAGATGTCCGAGCGGGCCTATACGGATTTTCTGGGGAAAGCGTTTCGAAACCTTGCCGAGCATAGCCGCGATGGCTCGATCCACTATGTGTGCATGGACTGGCGTCATCTCGGCGAGGTGCTCGCGGCCGGCCAATCGGTCTATTCGGAGCTCAAGAATCTGTGCGTTTGGAGCAAGACCAACGGCGGTATGGGCTCGCTCTACCGTTCGCGGCACGAACTGGTCTTCGTTTTCAAGCATGGCGCGGCGCCCCACATCAACAACGTCGAGCTGGGCCGCCACGGGCGGAACCGGACCAACGTTTGGGAGTATGCGGGCGTCAATGCGTGGGGGCCGGACCGTCTGGACGATCTCGCTCTGCATCCGACGGTCAAGCCGGTGGCGATGATCGCCGACGCGATCAGGGATTGCTCGAGACGCGGCGGAATCGTACTGGATGGCTTCGCCGGCTCGGGCTCGACGTTGATCGCGGCCGAGCGCGCCGGGCGGCGCGGGTTCGGCATCGAGCTGGACCCAAAGCACGTCGACGTCGCCATCGAGCGCTACGAGCGGCTGACCGGTCGCTCTGTGGTTCACGCTGCCAGCGGGGCGGCCTTCGCCGAGATCCGGCCAAGCCGCCGGTCGACCGACACCTCCCGACAAAATGCAACGGATTCATGACGATGGCTGGAGAGTACGAAGTCGGCTACCGCAGACCGCCCAAGACAACGCGGTTCAAGCCCGGCCAATCGGGCAATCCCAAGGGCCGTCCCGCCAAGGCGCGCAACTTCAAGAGCGACGTGAAAAAGACGCTTGAGACCCCCATTCGGCTTGTCAAGGATGGCAAGCCGCAGACCGTGTCGACCCAAGAAGGGGTGCTCCTGCGCTTGCGTGAGAAGGCGCTCAAGGGGGATGCCCGATCGCTGGATCTCCTGGTGACGCTCGCGCAAACCTACAACGAGGAAGAGCTGGCCACGGCCGCCGCCGGCGTATTGGGCGCGCCGGATCAAGAGATTCTCGAAAACTACCGAGAGCGGGTTTTGCGTCAGGGGACAAATGCTGAAGCGAACGAACCGGAGGAGCCCGGCGATGCCTGACGCGAGCGTCCTGGCGGCCGCGATGCGGTCGGATCTGGCGGCGTTCATCCAGAAAGCGTTCCAGACGGTCTCGCCGGAGGACAGATACCGGCACAACTGGCACATTGAAGCCATCGCCTATCAATTGGGCCGTTGCTCGGATCGCCAGTGCCGGCGCCTGATCGTCACGCAACCGCCCCGCTCCCTGAAATCGATCTGCGCATCCGTCGCTTTCGTCGCCTGGGCCTTGGGCCGCAACCCCAAGCTGCGCTTCATCTGCGTGAGCTATTCCGACGCCCTGGCGGCCGCGCTGGCCCGGCAATTCCGGCAGGTCGTCAACAGCGGCTGGTACCGCGCCCTTTTTCCGGGCACGCGGCTTAGCAAAGACACCGGGATCGAGTGCGTGACCACCGCGGGCGGGGGCCGCCTGGCGACCTCCATCGGCGGCACCCTGACCGGACGGGGCGCGGACATGATTATTGTCGACGATCCGCTCAAGGCCGGGGACGCCAGCTCCAAGACCGTCCGCGACGATGTCAACGAATGGTATACGACGGCCCTGGTCTCCCGCCTCAACGACAAGGCGCGCGATGTGATGATCGTCCTCGTGCAGCGGCTGCACGAGGACGATCTCGCCGGCCATTTGCTTCAAAGCGGCGATTGGCATCATTTGAATCTTCCGGCCATCGCCGAGGAGGACCAATCGATCGCCCTGGGGCCGGAACATACCCACGATCGCAAGCGCGGCGATGTGCTCCATCCCGGGCGGGAATCGCTTCAGACGCTGATGCGCATCAAGGAGGAGGTCGGTAGTCTCACCTTTTCCGCGCAATACCAGCAAAGACCCGTGCCCCATGAGGGCAATCTGATCAAAAGAGAATGGCTGAAGTACTACGACCAGCTACCGGAGCGGGACACCGGCTGGCAGATCGTGCAAAGCTGGGACGTGGCCACGACGGTCAACAAGAGCAGCGATTACTCTGTGTGCACGACCTGGGCGGTGCACCGGCAAACCTGCTACCTGGTCGAGGTGTGGCGCGGCCAGCGGGGTTACCCGGGCGTCAAGCGCGCCATCGTCCAGCGGGCCCTGGCTCAACGCGTAAACACGATCCTGATCGAAAAGGCGGGGCCGGGGCTGCACTTGGTTCAGGAGCTGCGCCACAACGGCGACGCGTGTGTGCCGGCTCCCATCGGCATTCAGCCGGAGGGCGACAAGCTGTCGCGCACCGAGGCTCAATTGACGGATTTCGAGTCGGGACGAGTCATCCTTCCCAGGCACGCGCCCTGGCTGGGCGAGTTTCTCAACGAGCTGCTCGCCTTTCCCAACAGCCGGCACGACGATCAGGTCGACAGCGTCACGCAGTTTCTCGGTTGGCAGCGGGGCCGGCAACGCAGGCACCGCCGGATCTCCACCGTGGCTCCCATCCTGGTACCCATGGAGGGTTGACTCCAACGTTCTGAAACCCGCTGTTTCTGACGACGATGAGCGTGTTGAGGCGGCGGTCCGGGGGAGGGAGTTCGCCTCAGACGTGTTGGTCCGGTCGTCCATCCTCCCCCAGCACGATCGATCTTCACTTTCGGACTGGACTTCCACCGGGCAACGGAGCGTCAATGGAGGTGACCCGGGCGGCAATCATTGATGACGAGCCTGCCCGGAGGAGGCCACGAGGTGCCGACGATCGAGACCCGGATGACCGAGATCCAGGAGATGGACCTGCCATCGCTGCGCGATGCATGGCGGCGCCATTACCGGGCGCCCCCGCCCCGGCGGCTCAGCCGTGACCTGCTGATGCGCGGCATCGCCTATAAGCTCCAGGAACAGGTCCACGGAGGGCTCTCCAAGGCGGCGCGGCGGCGGCTTCGGGCCCTGGCCCAGGCCTTCGCCGAGACCGGCCGGGTCGCCCCCGGCAACGGCACCAAGGTGTGCCCCGGCACACGGCTGGTGCGCGAATGGCGAGGCCGCACCCATGTCGTCACCGCGACCGAAAGCGGCTTCGATTACGACGGGGAGGCCTATGGTTCCTTGACCGCTATCGCCCAACGCATCACGGGCGCGCACTGGTCCGGTCCCCGCTTCTTCGGCCTGCGGCCTTCAGGCGAGAGCGCATCGGCGGCGGAGCATGACTGAGCATCGGAAATCACCACGGGCGAGGAGTCTGGCCACGGTGCGCTGCGCCATCTACACCCGCAAATCCTCCGAAGAAGGCCTCGAGCAGGACTTCAACTCGCTGCAGGCGCAGCGGGAGGCCTGCGAGGCCTATATCGCGAGCCAGAAGCACGAGGGCTGGATCGTGCTGCCCACTTTTTACGACGATGGCGGCGTCTCCGGCGCCACCCTGGAGCGGCCGGCGTTGCAACGCCTGCTCGCCGATGTCGAGGCCGGGCGGATCGACACGATCGTCGTCTACAAGGTCGACCGGCTGACCCGGACGCTGTCGGATTTTGCCCGGCTTGTGGAGATTTTTGATCGAAAAGCGGTCTCCTTCGTCTCCGTCACCCAGCAGTTCAACACCACCACCTCGATGGGGCGTCTGACCTTGAACGTCCTGCTCTCCTTCGCCCAGTTCGAGCGCGAGGTCACGGGCGAACGCATCCGCGACAAGATCGCCGCCTCGAAGAGGAAGGGGATGTGGATGGGCGGCAACCCGCCCTTGGGCTACGATGTGAAGGACAAAGAGCTCATCGTCAACGAGGCCGGGGCCGAAACGGTCCGGTCTATCTTCCGCCAGTACCGGGAGATCGAATCCGTGCGTGAACTGCGCGGCCGGCTCGCCGCCGAAGGCGTCGCCAGCAAGCGGCGAGTGAGGCGCGACGGCAGTATTGCCGGCGGCAAACCCATCAACCGCGGGGCGCTTTATCACCTGCTCCACAATCGCCTCTACCGGGGCGAGATGGTCCACAAGGACAAGGCCTATCCCGGCCAGCATGAGGCCATTGTCGATGAAGCGCTGTGGGATGAGGTTCAAGCCACCCTGGCCGCCAACACGAACGGCGAGCGCCGGGAAGGGACCCGGCAACCGAGCCTGCTGACGGGGCTTGCCGTTGACGAGCAGGGCGAGGGCCTCTCACCCAGCCATGCCGTCAAGAAGGGACGGCGCTACCGCTACTACGTCTCCCGCCATCTCATCCTCGAGGGCAAGCGAGCCGGCCGCAAGGGGTGGCGCCTCCCGGCGGCGGATCTCGAAGGCCTCGTTACCGTCCATCTCAGGGACTGGCTCGCTGATGCGGCCGCGATCAGCGCTGTCATCGATGGAGACCCTCGAGAGGCATCGGCTCATGCCAGCTTGATCACCCAGGCGCAATCGCTCGCGGACCGGTGGCCTGAGCTGAAACCGCACCAGGCCAAGGCCTATCTCAATGCGCTTCTCCGGCGGGTGATCGTCGAGTCCGCCCGCGTCGTGATCGAGATCGACGGCGAGCGGGCCCTGGCCACCCTCCTGGCAGGACCGGACGCCGTCTCAATAAAAAGATCGAGGCAGGACGCTCAGCCAGCCAAACATCCGATCATCCTGGATATTCCAAGCGCCCTTGAGCGCGCTGGCACGGGCATGAAACTAGTCGTCCCCGGCGCCCGCAACAATGCCAAGTGCGCCCCGGGCCTGATCCGGCTGCTGCTGCGCGCCTTCGCCATCCAGGATCGATTGGAGCAAGACCCCGATCTCGCCCTGCAGCGGATCGCCGAGGCCGAAGGCGTCTCACCCTCCTATGTCACCCGGTTGCTGCGGCTTGCCTACCTTGCCCCGGACATCGTCACGGCAATCATCGACGGTCGGCAACCGCCTGGGCTGACCGCGAACACGCTCATGAAGAACACCCGCCTGCCGTTCAGGTGGGAAGCCCAGCGAAAGCGGCTTGGGTTCAAGCACGCTTGACCTCTGATCCATCGTAAGCCGGCCGGTTCTGTCGCTGGATGCAGGTCGTAGAGAGCTGCGTCAACCGTTTTGGACGTCGAAAAGACGGACCACTGAAAAGGGCTCGGGAGACGATGGCGCAGAAACGGCGCGCCACACCGCAACGACGCGTCTCTTTCAATGGAGGTCCATTGCCAAAGTGCCCGTAAACGCCTGAAAATTGAAGACAAATCTGGTTAGAGAATTGAGAATAACGCAGTAATATCAACGAGATAAGTGGGTGGCGGTGGGCGCAGTCTGGAGCGAACCCGTCTCTGGCCCGATTTCCCTGTTTTACAGGGAAAAAACAGGGAATTTCGTGGATTCGGCCTCGAATAGGCGGGATCGAAGCCTCCTAACCCACTGATATCATGGGGTTTCAGTTTCGAATTCCCTACGCCACGGAACAGGGAATTTGTTTGGTCGAACAGGGAATTTTCTTTGGGGAACAGGGAAAACCAGTTCGTGGAACAGGGAAGACCAGTGCTGTACGCGTGCACCGGATGCGCTGCGAATCGCAGCATCGATCCGGACAACGGGGTTCCTGTCGGCGGATGGGGTTCGCGCCGAGACTATAGCCCCAGCCGCTAGTTCTCTCTAGCTGCGGAGCAGCCCCAGTACCGGCCGCGCTGGCCCGATCGTAGACCGATCTGTGGTCGTAGGCCCCGTCCGCCGTGAAACGCCGGATGGGAACTTCGAGCGGGGCGAGAAGATCAGGGAGTGTGGAGGCGTCGTCCCGGCTGCTCGCTGTGAGTTCGGCCGCCACAATGAACCCCTCCGCATCCACTCCGATGCGCAGCTTCCGCCAATCCCGGCGTTTCTTTGATGTCTTGTGCTTGTGCGCGTTCCATTCGCCGCGACCCAGAATCTTGAGCCCTGTGGAATCAACGATCAGGTCGCTCGGGCCGTCGTGGGCTCGGGTCAGGGGCGGCACCACAACAATTTGGTTCCGGCGCGAGAGGGTGGTGTGGTCCGGGGCCTTGAGGTCGCGGCTCATCAAGCTGAGCAGCGAGTCCAGGAACCCCTCCGTCTGGCGAAGCGGTAGGCCGAAGACGACCCGCGGCGTCAACGCGGTCCGGATCGCGAGGTTCGAGTATCGACGACGCCCTCCGCGGAGACCGTTCTTCGGTGGTATCCACGCGGCAATCGCATCCTCGCTCAGCCAGATCGTGACGTCCCCGCGGCTCCTGAGGCCACGCTCGTACTCCCTCCAGTTCCGGATTCTGTACTTCGTCTTGTACTGGCGGTTGATTCGGCTCGACTTCCCTGCGGCCATGACGTTGCCCCCTTGATCTCCATGATGGACCGGAACCCTCCGCCGATGCTAGCGTGCCCACTTACGCCGATTCATGCACCAATGCCCCGGACATCATTCGACGCGCCGTTTGGCTCTATGCCAGGTTCACTCTGAGCTATCGGGATGTGGAGGATCTTCTTGCGGAGCGGGGTCTGGATATTTCCCACGAGAGCGTACGGCGCTGGTTCCTCAAGTTTGGTGCGCCGATTGCCCGAAACCTGCGCCGCACGCGACCCATTCCCAACGGCTATTGGCATCTTGATGAGATGGTCATCGTGATTCGCGGACAGCGTTATTGGCTATGGCGCGGGGTCGACAATGAAGGCGAGGTCCTGGATTTACTCGTGCAATTGAAGCGGAACGCCCAAGCAGCGTTGAAGTTGATGCGCAAGCTGCTGAAGAAACAAGGCTGGACACCCACCCGGATCACAACCGATAAACTCAGGTCCTATCACGTCGCCATTCGAACCCTCGGCCTGACGGCTCAACACATCGACAATAAGCGTGCGAATAATCGTGCCGAGAATTCGCATCAGCCCGTCCGGCGTCGAGAACGAAAACAGCGGCGTTTCAAATCACCGAGTTCGGCCCAACGCTTCCTGAACATCCAGGCCGCCGTTTACAATACCTTTTACCTCCAACGTCATTTATGCAATAGACTCACATTCAAACGATTTCAAAAAGACGCATTCAATGTATGGGAAAGTGCCAGTGCGGCCGCCTGAAAGGGAATCCACGCGGGCCTTTGCGGCCCAACACGATTAACCCCCCATTCACCATATGGGGCACTCATCGTGCCTCCCCATATCACCCTAACCCATTATAATTACAGCAGATATAATCTATGAAAGGGAGCAAGAAATGGCTGACCCAAAGGGTGAAGGTTTGAAGGCCGGTTTTGATGGCAGTTTGAGGCTTGAATTTCATGGGGCTAAGGTCACCTCGGATGCTGGGCTTCTCGCCTATCGTGATTTGGACGAAGCGTTGGTGTTATTCGATAGTGTTCCCTCCGTTTTTCGCGATTCGCGGACAGGGCGTAACATCCAGCACGACCTGGCGCCGTTGCTGCGCCAATCGGTATACGAGTCGACTGGCTGGCTATGAAGATGTCAACGATGCCCATCGTCTATCGGTGGATCCGACTATGCGGAGGATCACCGGGAAGAAGATGGACAAGAAGAAGGCCGCCAGCGCCAACACCATGGGTCGATTTGAGACCGAGATGCTGTCCGTCCAGGGGAACCTCAAAGCCCTTTCGGAAGTTAATGGCCGATGGGTAGAAAGAGCGCTGGAGAAAACAACTCATCGACGCATCATTCTGGATATGGACAGCTCAGCCAGTCCTGTCCATGGCGAGCAGGAAGCCTCTGCCTACAGCGGCCATTTCCGATGTACTTGCTACCATCCCCTGTTTTGTTTCAACCAGTTCGGAGATTGCGAAGGTGCAATGCTTCGGCCCGGCAATGTTCACAGCGCGGATGGTTGGAAGGAGATGCTGGAACCAATCGTGGCTCGCTACGAGAAGAAAACAGTCCGCAAATACTTTCGTGGGGATGCTGCCTTTGCCAAGCCGGACGTTTATGAATACTTGGAGGAGAAGGGCTTTTTGTATGCCATCCGGCTTCCTGCCAACGAGGTGCTTCAGGCGGAGATTGAACACCTGCTTACCCGGCCTGTGGGCCGTCCGCCCCGAAAGCCTATCGTTTGGTTTGCCATTTCCAATATCAAGCCGCCAGTTGGGACCGGCCTCGCCGGGTGATTGCCAAGATCGAGTGGCATCGCGGAGAACTCTTTCCGAGGGTGGGTTTCATCGTCACCAATATGAGCGCACAAGCCTCAGGGGTGGTTCACTTCTATAACGGTCGTGGCACAGCCGAGCAGTGGATCAAGGAAGGCAAGTATGCGTTGCACCGGACTCGCCTGTCCTGCCAGCGCTTTGTCCCGAATCAGGTGAGGTTGGCTCTGTTTGTCTTGGCCTGCAACCTGGGCAATTTTCTACGGCGGCTGGTCCTTCCCAGAAAAATCAAACATTGGTCCCTTCGCAGCCTGTTGACCAAACTGATCAAGATCGGAGCGAAGGTGATCCGCCATAGCCGGATCGTCACGTTTCAGATGGCGGAGGTAGCGGTAAGCAAGGATATATGGGCCGGGCTGTTGTCTCGGATTGATCGATTGAGATGGAGTACGGCTTAGGGCCCAGTGTTTTCTGGTCGAGCGGCTGGAGAGGTGTATCAAGTGATCGGGTTTTGACAAAAGCATCCTAATTACAAAGGGATCAGAGGTACTGCTCAGCCAAAATGTGGTGGAAAAACCCTTGCTCCAATGTTCTGGTAGTGATAGGTTTCGACCATTCATCACGATTCAGATCAGGTGAACTCATGTCCGGAGTTGATATGAGGAATGCCGGTTAACGTGACAATGCCCATTATCTCCCTCTTGCCATGCGCAGGCTTAGTAGTTACACTTGTAGCTATATGATAGGGTGGTTGCCGTGTATGAATGGGATGAAATCAAGAGCCAAGAGAACCTGTCCAAGCACGGCCTCAGCTTTGATGATGCAGACACCGTGTTCTCCGGGCCGTGCGTCACGTTCGAAGATACCCGCTTCGACTACGGCGAACCACGATTTATCACCCTGGGCCACCTTGAGGGCCATGTGGTAGTGGTGGCGCACACGCCGCGCTGTGAGAACACGCGGATAATTTCGATGAGAAAGGGCAATAGCCGTGAGGAAAAAGCCTACCAAGAGCGACTTGAAACGCCTTGATGCGATGGGCGATGCGAATATCGATTACTCCGATATTCCGGAACTCGATGCGGCCTTCTTTCGGGATGCGCGGGTGGTGGTCCCGCCCGGGAAAAAGCAGCTGACCATACGTCTGGACGCGGACGTGCTGGCGTGGCTGCAGGACCAAGGCAAGGGCTACCACAGCCGGATTAATGCCATCCTGAGGGCGTATTATGAAGCTCATCAGGATCGGGCTAAGCTCTAGGGTAGCAACAAGCACCACGGAGGTACTGTCAAGTTAAGTGGAATTCTCGGGTTTTGGAGGCAGAAACAGTCGGCGGTCGAATGTAGAATCAACAACTTAGGGAGTGGCCGAGGCGCTGATTAGACACCAAATCGGTTAACTTGACAGTACCGTAGATTTGGATCACTCATCATAAGGAGGGCGGGGGGGCCACATCCGAAGCCAATATGCGTTTTCGCCCTATGGACCGAGGATTCACACTGATAGAGCTGCTCATTGCGTGTTAGCGATCACGAGGATCTGAACTTTTCTGAACACACGCCGGGTGGCGAACCTCGATCAACGGGTTTTTCCATGGGGTGCCCCTCCTTGGGCTTGTGATGGGCGCGTGGTCTGCGTTCGAGATACTGAGCGTAACCGTGGGGGAGCGGATACTGAAGCAACTCTTCGACAATGGGGAGGAAGTAGTAAAGGGAGCGAATGGGAGAAAGTCGAGGAAGCGCTGGGTCTCGGAAAAGACGGCGGCTGGTCGCCACCAGGAAGGCATCCTGGACGGTGGCCAGAGGGATAGCGCGGTCATAGAAGTGAGCGGCGAGTCGCCGATCCGGCGGGCGTGCTCGAGTGGGCGTATGGGGAAGTTCGAGATAATCCGCCAAGAGGGTCTGGATATGAGCGCGACGCTGGACGGGAGTGCTCATCTTGTTTTCTTGCGACGGGCGGCCGCTTCCTGCTCGCTTTCCCGCACGCGGTAGCTTTGCCCCTCCATCACAGTGACGTCAGCATGGTGGGTGAGACGGTCCAGAAGCGCAATCAAGCAGCCGGATTGGGGAAAGACGCTATTCCACTCCTTAAAGGCTTTGTTGGAGGTCAGCACGAGCGACCGGCACTCATAGCGCCGGTTGACGATTTCATGGAGCAGGTCGGCGGCCTCACTGTCGTAGGTGAGACAGCCGACTTCATCGAGGTAGAGCACCTGCGCGCGCGCGTATTTTTTCAGCTTGCGGCGCTGCAGTTCCGGCGCCTCCGATTGCAGGTCGTCGAGAATCTCCGAGGCGGTTCGAAAGAGCACAGAGTAGCCGGCCAGGACGGACTGGTAAGCCAGATTCTTGATGATCATGGTTTTTCCCAGGCCGTTGGTACCCAGTAAGACGAGGTTGCGGCCTTCCTGGATAAAGTCCAGGGTATAGGCGCGCTCAATGACTTCCCGGTCGATCCGGGTCGGCCAGTTCCAGTCAAAGTCATCCATCGGCTTGAAGCGGCCGATCTTGGCCAGGCGCAGACGCCGCTTGAGACTGCGTTGGGCTCGCTCCTCATGCTCCCGACGAGCCAGTTCCTCCAAGATCTGACGGGGGGACCAGCGCCCCTTGGTGGCGCGGGCCAGAAAATCCTCCAGCTCACCGGCGAGCGTCACCAGACCGGTCTTGTGCAAAAGCTGCATCAGATCAGGATTCGTCGTCATCGGAAGCCAGTTCGTCATAGGTCTCCGGGTTATGGGATTGGACATAGAGGTCCTCCAGTTCGGGACGCTGGCGCAACTCAATGGGTAGAGGCGCCTTTCGCCCCTGAGCGCGCTGGCGCCGGCCCAGCAGAAAGGCCACCGAGGCGGCGCGCGGGGTGCCCCGTTGCAGGGCTTCACGCACCGCCGCCTGCAGCTCTTCGGCCCCATAGAGATCCAAGAGTTCCACCAGCTTGGCCGTCTGGCGGCCGGTGGGCTCTCCGCGCTGAAAGGCCTCGTCCAGCAAGGTTTCCGTTTCCGGAACGGCGGCCAGCAGTCGGCCACCGGGAGTGGCCCCCAGCGCCTGGCGTTTTTCCGCCAGCAGCGCTTCCTGGTGAGCCGGATCGGTGCGGACGTCGTGGCGGTCATAGGAGCGGAGATGGCGGGCGATCTCGGTGCTTCCGTCCAAAATGCGCACCGTCTGCTCGGAGGCCACCAGTGTCAGGGGCCGGCCCACGGCCGAAGGCGGGATCGAATAGTCGTTTAAATCAAAACGGATGTAGATGGTTTTGCGGGAGCGGACCGGCAGAACCAGATCGGTTTCCAGGCGATGAGCCGGCAAGGGAAGAAGGAAGGCTTTTTCTTCCTCCCACACTTCCTCGACGGTGCGCCCATCGCCGCCGGGCCAGGGCCGACGATGCGCTACCTGGTCGCGCCAGAGGAGCGCTTGACGGTTGAAGTCTGAGAGCGTGCTAAAGGGACGGGCGGCGAAGAAGGAATGGCGCACATAGGAGATGGCTCTTTCGACGCGCCCTTTCTCGGAAGCCCGGTAGGGGTGGCAGGGGCGTGGCGCAAAGTGATAATGGGCGGCCAGCTCCAACAGGCGCGGATGAAAGTGAACAGCCTCGCCCCGACGTTCCAACACGACGCTTTTGGTGTTGTCGTACAGGATGGTGCGTGGACAACCGATGTCTTCGAAGGCGTGGATGTGAGCGCGCAGGAAGTTTTCCATTTGCTGGTCAAAACAAAACTCCAGAAACAGCGCCCGCGAATAGGAGGGGGTGAACACAAAGCAGGACAGGATGCGCTCGGCACGGCCCACCCGGACTTTACCGAAGTGCGCCCAGTCGGCTTGACCCGCCTCCCCCGGGAAGGTCCGCAGACGCAGGAAGGCCTCCCGAGGGGTGGGGCGCAGCGTGGCCACCACGCGCCGCAACTGCACGACCGAGCCCGTGTAGCCCCGGGCGCGCAGCATCTCGAACAGACGCGTGACACGAAGCCGAGGGTAGCGCTCCAGGGTCTCTCGGATAAAGGGAAGGTAGGGATCGGTCAGACGGGGCCGTTCCATCTTCTGGCGATTGAAGCGATCGGTCTGGAGAGCCTGGCGCACGGTCTCCCAGTGAAGCCCCAAGTGATCAGCAATGGTCCCGATCTTCCAATGTTCGGCATGGAAAAGATGGCGGATTCGGGCGAGCAGTTCTCGATCGATCATGCTTCACCCTCCTTCCCGAAACAGATGGATCCAGTGGCCGGACCGACCACACACGACACAGCGAACCCGAAAACGGCGGGGACGCTCCCCATGGGATGGGACATGGCGCTCCTTTCGAGGCTCCCCCTCCTTTCCCGGCAGGGAGAACTGGAGGGAGGCTACGGCAGCCATGCTGACGAAGATGCGATCCTCGCGTCTACCTTGATCCGTCACGCGCTCCGGCCGCCGCCGATTGGCTTCCCGGCACTGCTGGCGGCGCGCTTGTTGCCGACAGCGCACACTGCAATAGCGATGGCCTCGGCCGCAATGGCGACAGATCCAAAACAGTGCACCGCAGCCTGCAGCGCGGCACGAGCGGAGGCGGAAAACAACCAGCGGATCGGCCATAGTCCAGTCCCGGCGGAACTGGACAACAGCCCAGGATCATGACAGGCTACAATGGGGTCTGCGGTGGTTCTCCACTTGTAACGGGGCTGCCACAACCGGACCTCGATTCTCGGTCAAAGGGTCGAGGTCCTTTCCACCTTTGGCCCCCAGACACTACACCAACTGTTCGGGAAAAAATGGCCCCGCGCTTTTCAAGCGCGGATGATGAAATGCGCACCTGCGGTGCGGATGATGTTGAGTTAACTACCGGCGGGTGTCCAAAAAACTACGGTTCTCAGTGAGCATTAACAGAATCGTGCAAGCCATCGACCGGATTCACAGCCAGACAACTGGTTTTCGCGTTCGTATGGCGCTGGAGACTACGGCCGGCCAGGGAACCAGCATCGGATATGCTTTGAACATTTGCGGGATATCCTGGCATCCTGTCGCCACCCGGAGAAGGTCTTTGTCTGTCTGGATACGTGTCATATCTTTGCTTCTGGTTATGACATTCGGGACCTGGAAAGTCACGAGAAGACAATGGAGAAGTTCGACAGGGTGGTTGGCTTGAAAAAGCTCCGCTTGTTTCACTTGAACGACAGTAAGAAAGGTTTGGGCTGTCGAGTAGACCGCCACGAGCACATCGGGAGGGGAGAGATTGGCACTTCCGGATTTCGTTGGATTCTGACCGATCCACGTTTCACCACTCTTCCCAAGATTATTGAGACGCCGAAGGGGAAAACGCAGAAAGAGGATCGGAGAAACCTGAAGGTTCTAAGGGACTTGGCATCTGATCTGAAACTTAGACCTTAGGATTGCGCTGAATGTCAGCTATAACCTGCTTATTATTAGTTATTTATGACCGGATTCTGAAACGTGGGGAGAGATGCCAAAAGGGTTCTATTATGGCGAGAGTGGCTCTGGGGGAGCCTTGTGAAGGGTGCTTTTGGGAGAGTGTGGACGAACTACTAGGAGATTTCAACAGACCCACTTTGCGGCAGGGCTGGAGGGTCGTTCCTGGTGCAGGAAGCCGGCCCGAGGTGGCCGTTATGTAGAGTCTGATCTAGAGGAGTGCCCTGAGGGCCTCACTAATGAATGATCGCCGATCGGGACCAAGCTAGCCTTGGAGCATTGCCGCACCAATGTCTAATGGGGTCGTAGCTGCCGGTCCTGCATCCAAAATTGATTGTAGGAGAGTTCCGACATGCCGGAAAGTTTTTTCCTGAATGATCCAGCGCCGCTGGTGGCCCCGCTAACCTGCATTTCTCATCACCGCTCGTCACGAAGACACTCGTGTCAAGCGGCGGAAGGGCCGGCCTGACAAGGCGCGCGACCGAGGCCCCCGCAGGCGTACTCGTGCAGTACGTCGAGGAGGCTGACGGAGCGCAACACAGTCAGGACGGATGATTCAGCCGATGCAGTAGAGTGGTGATGAGAAATGCAGGCTAGGAGCCTGTCCGAGTAATCCGAATATCGACGGGGTGATTGTCTGCGATAGTAGGCGATATGGGCAAGAAATTTCGAGAATGGAACGTAGAGCAGAGGTGGCTTTTACCGGCGTCGATTTTGGATTTCGTGGCGGAAGGACACCTGGCGCATTTCGTCCGGGATACGGTGAGAGGATCGCTGGATTTAAGTGAGATCCTGGGGGAATACGAAGAAGAGCGAGGCTACCCGCCTTATCATCCGGTGATGATGACAGCGTTGTTGCTGTATGGGTACTGCCGGGGAGTGTATTCGTCGCGCAGGCTGGCGAAAGGTTGCGAAGAGCGAGTGGACTTCATGGCAGTAACGGGGATGCAGAAGCCGGACTTTCGAACCATAAGTGATTTTCGCAAGCGGCACCTGAAGGCGTTATCGGCACTTTTCGGACAAGTGCTGGGATTGTGTCAGAAGGCGGGTTTGGTGAAGCTGGGGCATGTGGCCTTGGATGGGACGAAAGTGCGAGCCAATGCCAGTAAGCACAAGGCGATGAGCTATCGGCGGATGAAAGCAGCGGAGATCGATTATCAAGCGGTGGTGGAGGAGTGGTTTCGAGAGGCAGAGGCGATTGATGCAGCTGAGGATGAGGAGTATGGAGCGGATCGACGAGGGGATGAATTGCCGGAGTGGGTCAAGGATAAAAAGAAGCGGTTGGAGAAGATCCGAGAAGCGAAGGCAGCGTTAGAAGCAGAAGCTCGAGAGAAGGCAGTGGCTGAGGAGAAGAAAGAATGCAAACCCAAGTATCGAGGAGGTCGTAAAAGGAGGTATCCAAGAGGAGTGCCGAGAGCGCAGGCGCAGCAGAATTTTACCGACCCGGAGAGTCGGATTATGAAGACATCGGAAGGTTTTCAGCAGTGCTATAACGCACAAGCTGCTGTGGATGCCGACAGCCAGGTGATCGTGGCCCAAGGGCTGACGAATGCGGCCACGGATCGTCACCAACTCATCCCTCTGGTGGATGAAATACGACGCCAAACGGGCCGAGATCCCATGGAGATCTCAGCCGACACCGATTACTGCTGGGAAGAGCCTTTGGCAGAGTTGCAAAGGCGAAAGATTCGAGGATATGTTGCCACGGGCAAGGTCAAACACAGTGAAACGGCTCTCCAGCCGCGCATGAAGATCCGGAAGAACGCTGCCTTAGAACAGATGCATCAAAGATTGAAGCGAGCCGGGCGTCGCAGTCGCTACCGGTTACGCAAGCAGACGGTCGAGCCGGTCTTTGGCCAAATCAAATCCGCCCGGGGTTTCCGCCAATTTCTGCTGCGCAGCCTGGAAAAGGTGCAAACCGAGTGGAGTATGCTCTGCACCGCTCACAATCTCTTGAAGTTGGCAACGGCAAACCGCTAAGAGTTGCCCGGGGTGAGTTCAGGCTCAGACACAAGGAGTCGGAAGTAGGAGCGTTAATCGCTAATAACCCGAAAACCGTTACTCGGACAGGCTCCTAGCTGACCGGCTGACCAGGTTGACTCGCGAGGAATAATGACGAATGAGCAGTGACACTTCAACTGCCACTTCCACTTCCATTGACGAATGAGCTATTCCGACCAAGAGAGAGAGGACATCATTCGTGCATACTTCGGTCCTGCGGGTAAAGAAGAGAATCCGCGTTGTCCTTCCTGTGGAGAAGTGCTTCTCTTCCAGGCGGATTACCAGACCCATGCGCCCGGCTTCCAAATTCATGTGTCCTGCCCGGACTGCACGAGGAACTTTACCTGGAAGCAGTCTCAACTGGTACAGCCGTGGAAGTCTTTACAGATGGAATACTTCTTGGAGCGCTACCGGCTGGGTGATGTGCTTCGTTGTCCCATAGACGATTGCTATGTGAACTATGTGGAATTCAGCGACGCCATAATCGAATTTCGCTGCCCCTACTGTAATCGTCGTGGAAAAGCCCATCTTCCGCGCCAGCAGAGTGGATCATAGCTGTCGGAGGTTGGAGCCGGGGGTGGTAGCCTGCGGGTCTGTGGCTGACGCCTGCGGCTCGGTGCGCTTGCTGCCTTGGGTCAGCTGGTGTCATTTGTTATCCGTCAATCGAAAATCGAACCGCTAACTTCGCGAACCTTAGCGAAAATTCGCAAATTTCTCGGTCAGCCTTCCTAAAGCGTCCCAAGCTGAACCGGGATAGGAATAAAGGTGAGAGCAAAGACGATCAGGCCAATGATCGCGATCAGACCACGAGCAGCCCCCAGGCGAACCACTTCGACATCAGGCCGTGGGTGGCGAAGGCCCATGAAAGCCAAAATCAGCACGAAGACCAGATAACCCATCATGGGCCAGGAAAAGAAACTAATTCCGACCAGCCCGAACAAGGTGATTCTGGAGATGATACGATGGCCACGGGGGCCGAAAAGAGAGTAGACAATGTGCCCTCCGTCCAACTGGCCAATGGGCAGCAGATTAATACTGGTGGCGAGCATACCGAACCAGGCAGCCCATCCAATGGGATGAAGGCTCAGTTCACTTCCCTCTCCCTCTCCCCATAGAAGCAGGGCAGCCAGGCGAAAGAGTGCTGGCTCGCCAAATTCTAGGATCTCCTGAGCGGGACCTGTGAAAACAAACTCTTTGGAGCGCTGCAGCCCGATGACGAGTGTGGGAATGATGAATACGAATCCCCCCAACGGTCCAGCGATGCCCACATCGAACAACTGGCGCCTGTCGTGGAAGTTTGACTTGATTCTGATCACCGCACCAAAAGTTCCGAAGGGATTAAAGGGGGGAGGAGCGGGAATCATATAGGGAAGAGTGGCGCGAATTCCGTAATAGCGGCAGGTCAGGTAGTGGCTCATCTCGTGTGCGAGCAGAATAGAGAGGAGGGTGAAGGAAAAAGGAAGTCCGTAGAGCAGATATATAGGGTGCCGGAGGAGCTCCTCGAACCGGAGGGTCGTCTCTTCGGGAGTGTTGCTGACGAATTCGATGTGGAGCAAAAAGCCGGCCACGAGGGTCGTTAAGAAGGTCAGAAGAAAAAGGACTGCCGGAAGAAGATTCGTTTTCTCAGGCGTTTCGACTGGGGTAAACAGGGGAGGCGTCGGATAGTCGTGTGGTCCGGGGAGAGAATCTTGTCTCAAGGAAGGATCAAGCTAATCGTTGAATCGGATCTCCTTGCCGGGTTTGAAGCGCACAGTCTTTCCGGGAGGGATAGGAACTTCGGCCCCCGTTCGCGGGTTGCGGCCGATCCCGCTCTTTCGAGGTTTCACGACGAAGACTCCAAAGCCTCGCAGCTCGATCCGTTCCCCTTTCTTCATTGCCGCCTTAAGAGCATCGAAGACCGAGTCCACCGCCACCTCGGCTCTGACTTTAGTAATCCCAATACCCTCAGAAACCCGAGCCACGATATCCTGTTTGATCACTGTGCCACCCCACCTCTTTAAGTGATTAACTTCACTATAGTTGCAATATATTGACCGTGTCAAGAACTTACCTGGCGTATCCCCAGGTTATTTTGCCCACCCGGATGATGCATAGGTGTCGCGACCGAGTGCAGAACGGACCTGGCCGGAGGCTGCCCCAAACTCAGTTGAAAGTGAAGGGCGGTTCAGGTTGAGCACGATCTTAAGCCACCTTTCGTTTGGCGTCCATAGAAACCTCGTCTCTGAGTTTGGCTTTCAGCATCCAGAGGTCCTGGTAGCCCTGGATGCGCCGGAAGTTCTTCTCCGTCTCCAGGAAGGCTGAGGCGGCCCAGCGCAGCACCATCTGGCTATCTTTCCAGCGGCTCACTCGGCGGGTCCGCATCCTCACGCCAGAGTGAGGGCTTTCAATCAGGTTGGTGCTGGCCAGACACAAGCGCAGGGAGGAAGACAACTCGAGTCGATTGATGGTGAAGGTCTCTTCCAGACCTTCTCGCAGGCTAGCTGCCGCATCGGGATGCAGCCCTTCGAGCCACTCCGCCTGCTTTCTGAGCCGAACCCTCCCTTCTTCCCAGGGCAGCCGATAAGCAGCCTGCATCACTGACTTGACTTGCTCGGCCAGATCGTCCGGCAATCGATCGCACACGTTGCGAATCTTATGACGACGACATCTCTGCACCGGACTGCCCTTGCCAAAGACCTTGTCAATGGCACATCGCAGGGCCCTGGAGCCGTCAATCACAAACAGATAGCGTCGCCCGGAATCCAGGCCTCGCTCCACCAGGTCTTCCAGCAAGGAGGTAGCGGTGGCGGCGTTTTCACTGGCCCCTTCCCGCAGCCCCAGCACGTGTTTTTGGCCCTCCGAGTCCACGCCGGCGGCACAGATCACGTGGTGCTCGCCAAAGACCAGGCCGTCGATGTAGATGATCAGAAACTCAACGTCATCAAAGTGTCGCTCGGCCAGCTGCTCCAGCTGCTGGCCGCTCTGCTCAATGAACTGACGGCTCACGGACGATTTGCTGACTCCCACCGTGTCGGCCATCTGGGGGATCACGCGGCTGTAGTGGCGCGTGGAAACGTTGCACATCAAGATCTCCAGCATGCGGCTGCCCAGCTCCCCGTTACGGTTGATCGCCTCATAGGCGGGGATCTCCACCTCCCCGCCTCGACCTTGGCCTTTCTTGCGCAGCCGTGGCTTTCGAATCCGCACTTGCCGCTCCGAAAGTCTGACTCGCCCTGGCTGAGTGCCGTACCAAACGATCTGCTTGCCTGGGCGCCCTTGTTGCTTTTCGCCGGCGACACTTCGGGCAGAAAGCTGCAAGACCGCTTCCATGCTCGCTCGCCCCAGGATGTCGATCAACTCGTCAATGGCCATCCGGGAGGCTTCGATCAGCTCCACCATCGGGAGCAACAGTTGCCCGTTCTGGGCCAGATAATCAGCCAGCCCCTGACTGTTCTTCCGGGTGACAATTCGATATGATTTCTTCATGGCGGTTCCTCCTTAAAAGGTTGTTGACCAACCCGATTCCAACGAGTCGGTCGGACGAACCGCCTCTCAACTTTCAACTAAACCCGGGACAGTCTCACCTGCTGACGCGCTGACCGTCCGCTCAGCCTGCAGATCACGCGGATCGTCACGGATGTTCGCAGATATTGATCCGTGTCAATCCGTTCTAATCTGCGTAATCCGCGGTTTTCAACCATGCAGTAGACAGTCGCTTACTCGGTCCGCCTTGAAGAGCTTTTGTGAGTTGGGTAAACTTCGTGTTCCCTCGGGGATCGGATTGATGGGCGTGAAACCGGACCACTGGATTATTAGAAAGGCACGAGAGCAGCGCATGATCGAACCTTTTCAGGAATCCCTTGTGCGCGCGTCCAGCATTTCCTACGGTGTCTCCTCCTATGGTTACGATCTTCGAGTCGACCGGAAATATAAGGTCTTTCGTGCTGAGTCACTCCTGGTGGTCGACCCGAAGAATGTTCAAGATGAGCTTTTTTCGGACTTTGAAGGAGATTGCTGCATCGTTCCTCCGAGATCGTTTGTTTTGGCTCAGTCGGTTGAATACTTTCGCATCCCGCGTGACGTCTTGAGCTTCTGTGCCGGAAAATCGACCTATGCGCGATGTGGAGTTCTGGTTAATGTCACACCACTGGAACCAGAATGGGAAGGGTACATAACGATGTCCATTTCCAATACCGGTCCGGCTCCGGTAAAGCTCTACTCGGGGGAGGGCATTGCCCAGGTTGTTTTTCTTGATGCTCACCAGGTGTGCCAAACATCTTATAAGGACAGGAAGGGGAAATATCAGGCCCAGCAGGAAATCACTTTACCGAAACTGGATCGGGATTAGCCGTGATGGAAGAGCATTACAATTCTGAGAAAATTGAGCAGAAATGGCAGCGTCGCTGGTCCCGGGGGCAGGACTTTGTGGTTAGGGAGGATCCACAGCGGCCCAAGTATTACCTCCTGGAGATGCTTCCCTATCCTTCCGGAGCACTGCATGTTGGTCATGTACGAAACTACTCACTTGGCGATTCGCTGGCGCGCTTTAAGCGGATGCAGGGATTTAATGTCTTACATCCGATTGGTTGGGACGCTTTTGGATTACCCGCTGAGAATGCCGCGATTCGTAACAAGTTCCCACCTGAGCAGTGGACGCTGCAAAACATCGCCACCATGAAGAAGCAATGTCTCCGCATGGGTTGGTCCTACGACTGGAGCCGAGAAATCTCCACCTGTGCGCCTGCATACTATCGCTGGAACCAGTGGTTTTTCCTGAAGATGTATAACAGGGGTCTCGCCTACAGGCAGAAGGGTGGGGTCAACTGGTGTGAGAAGTGCCAGACAGTCCTGGCCAACGAGCAGGTGATCGATGGTCGATGCTGGCGCGATGAAAATCTGGTCGTGGAGAGAGAGCTGGAACAGTGGTACCTGCGAATCACGAGTTACGTGGATGAGCTTCTGGAGGACCTGGAAAAGCTGGAAGGCTGGCCCGAGAAGGTCAAGATCATGCAGCGCAACTGGATTGGCAAGTCGGTAGGTGCCAAGATCCGTTTTCCGCTGACCGGCGAAGAAGGCAAGGATGTGGAGATTTTCACCACACGCCTGGATACGATCTATGGTGCTACCTCTGTCCTTCTAGCTCCAGAACATGAGCTGGTTGGAGGATGGACGAATGATTCTGATCAGGGTCAGCGACTCTCCGCCTTCGTGGAAGAGATGCGTCCTCAAGACCCAACGGTCCGCACTCAGGAAGAAGGGGAAACAAGGGGAGTTTTTACGGGACACTATGCCATCAATCCCTTCAACAAGGAAAAGATTCCCATCTGGGTAGCGAACTTCGTATTGATGGAGTATGGCACAGGCGCAATTATGGCCGTTCCCGCTCATGATGAACGAGACTTCGAGTTTGCTCGCAAGTATGAACTACCCATTCGGATCGTGATTCAGCCGCACGGCGAGGAGATCAGCCCTCAACTCGAGGAAGCTTTTCTGGATTACGGCCGGGTCGTCGACAGCGGACCCTTTTCGGAGGAGTCGTCCGAGGTGGCTCAGGAAAAGATGACTGAGCTGGCTCGCTCCCGAGGCTTTGGCGACAAAGCGGTTTCTTATCGGCTGAGGGACTGGGGGATCAGCCGCCAGCGTTACTGGGGCACTCCGATTCCGATCGTCTATTGTGATCGCTGTGGAGTTCTCCCGGTCCCGGAGGAGGAACTTCCGGTTCTGCTTCCCAGGCTGGACCGAATTGAGCTGGAAGGCTCCCCGCTGGCCACCATTCCGGAATTTATCCATACGAGTTGCCCCTCCTGCGAGGGCCCGGCGCGCCGTGAGACCGATACCATGGACACTTTTGTGGACAGTTCCTGGTACTTCTATCGCTACGCCGATCCCTGGAGCGATGTGGCGCCCTTTGGGAAGAAAGCAGTGAGCTATTGGTTTACGGTCGATCAGTACATCGGGGGTGTCACGCATGCCATACTGCACCTCATCTACATGAGGTTCTTTGCCAAGGTGATGCGAGATTTGGGATTGATCGAGTTTGGGGAGCCGGTTCAAAACCTGTTCACACAGGGAATGGTGACCCGAGAGGGGCGAGCCATGAGCAAGTCCCGAGGCAACGTGGTGGCGCCGGATGAGATTGTCGCCAAGTATGGAGCTGATGTACTGCGCCTTTTCATTCAGTTCGCCGCTCCGCCTGATCGGGACCTGGACTGGAACGAGCAGGGTTTGGAAGGGTGTCTTCGTTTTCTGAACCGTCTGTGGAGACTGGTCTATCTCTGTCATGGCCAGATCAGGGTAGTTCCCTCCGTTCGTCTTCCCTCCGGCGCAGCTGGGCAGGAAGGCTCTTCGGCGCGAGAGCGTGCCCTGCAGCGCAAGATGCATCAGACCATTCGAAAAGTGACCCATGATCTGGAGCGTTTTCATCAGAACACGGCCATTTCGGCAATCATGGAGCTGTTGAACTTCGGTTATGAGTATGTCAACGAGGGGGAGGCCGATCCGGCTTTCTTGAGGGAACTGGTGGAGACCATGCTCCTGTTGTTGTCTCCTTTCGCTCCACATTTTTCCGAAGAGCTTTGGGAAACGCTGGGTCACGAGCAATCGATCAACTTCGCTGCCTGGCCTCAGTATGACGCCGACCTGGCGCGGGAGGAGGAAGTAGAAATTGTGGTCCAGATCAACGGAAAAGTTCGTTCTCGATTCTTGGCTTCTGCTGGGATTTCCAAGGAAGAGATGGAAGTTGCCGCACTCAAGGATGAGAAGGTAAAGAATCATCTGGACAGGAAGAAGGTCCAGAAGATCGTTACGATTCCCAGAAAACTGGTCAATATCGTGGTGGGATGACCTGGAAAATGTGGAAATCACGATTGGCAAGACCGAGCCTCACTCTTCTCGTCACCCCGGCTTGTTTTCTTTTCCTCGCACACTCGGCCTGCGGCTACCGGGTTGCCTCCAAGAATCGAGTTCTTCCCAATATTGGTACTGTATCGGTTCTGCCACTTCGAAATGAGACGACGACCTTTGAAGTAGAGCAGATTTTGACTCGGTCTCTAGTTCGGGCGTTCGTTGAGCGGTCTGATTTTCGTGTCGTTAGCAACCCAGCGGGTGCTGATGCGGTACTAAGAGGTACAGTCTCCAGGGTGACTGCTACACCGACTACTTTTGGAAAAACACGCTCTTTCGGCTCGACCTTCCAGGTGACACTTCGTGCGCGCATCGAAATGAAGGATCGCCGCAGTGGGAAAGTGTTGTTCAAGAATGATCAGTATATCTTTCGGGAACAGTACGTCATTAACGTGGACGTCGAGAATTTCTTCTCTGAGATGAACCCGGCCCTGGATCGTATTGCTCATGATTTTGCATCCAGCGTCGTAACCACGATCCTGGAAGGGTTTTAGTGTCTACTGATCGGCGAACCCACGGATGACGCGGATTGTCACGGATGTTCGCGGATATTGATCCACGTCAATCCGTTCTAATCTGTGGTATTCGCGGGTTCGGATTTCGTATTTTCATGATGAAGAAAATCATCCGGCATCTGGCCCTGGGGATCATTCTCTGCACGCTGAGCTGCTCCGATTCCCAGGAGTCGGCCTCGCTGCCGCACCTGGACAGTCCAAGGTTCTTGAGTATGGGGACAGCTCCCCCCGGGGGTGCCTTTTTCGTTGTAGGAGGCGCGATCGTGGATGTTCTCAATGAACACCGGAGCCCACACGGCTGGAGTGCTACGGCCGAGGCGACCATGGGTTCTCAGGAGAATATCCGGAGGCTGGTGAGTGGAGAGCTCGATTTGGCCCTTTCCAATGCTTCGATCAGTTATTTCGCCGTTCGTGGCGAGGGGGCCTGGGAGCGACCCTATCCCTTACGTTCGCTCATGACCCTGGCGCCCAACGTTGCCTTGTTTGTGACCCAGGCAGATTCCGGGATCCGAACCATTACCGACCTGAAAGGGAAGCGAGTGGTAGTGGGTCCCGCAGGCGCGGGATTCGAATACTTCGTGAAGCCTCTGCTTGAGGCCCATAGTGTTTCCTACCAAGATTTCATTCCTCTGCATGGAACCCAGGCGGTCGCGGTGGACATGCTCGCCGACGGGTCCGCATCGGCAGCCTTCCTGGGAGGGGCGGTGCCCACAGCCTCCATTGTTCAGGCCTGTGTCTCACAGGATATTTTTTTCGTGCCCTTTGACGAACAAGCCCGATCACAATTGGTGGAGGATTATCCGTTTTTCCATCCTGCTGTGATTGCAGCAGGAACCTATCGTGGACAAGATCAGGATTTCCAGGGTCTGAATGTGGGTTCGATGCATCTGATTACGGGCGCTGATCAGGATGAAGAGTTGATCTACAAAGTCACTCGAGTTCTGTACGAAAATCGGGCCAGCGTCGCCAAGCGACATGCTGCCGGCAAATCGATTAATCCTGCCAACGTCCTCCGATATACGGGAACCGATTTCCATCCGGGAGCGATCCGTTATTACCAGGAGATCGGAATCTGGCCCGAATAGAGGGTCAATCTTCCGATGTGGACACCTAGCCTGCATTTCTCATCACTGCTCGTCACGAAGCGGCGGAAGGGCCGGCCTGACAAGGCGCGCGACCGAGGCCCCCGGAGACGTGCTCTTGCAGTACGTCGAGGAGGCCGAACAAGCGCAACGCAGTTAGGACGGATGATTCCGCCGATGCAGTAGAGGGGTGATGAGAAATGCAGGCTAGATTCCCCCGCCAGTTCCTTCTTCGTCTTCTCGGTGTGGTGCTCTGCCTGGTGACGATCCTCGAGGTCAACTATCCCCAGCTCTCACCTCAGTCCCGGCTGGCATTTTTCGCCATGCTGGGGATGATTCTATGCTTCTTGAGTAATCCACTTGCCGAATGCTGGAAAGAGAATCGCCTGGTGAGGAACTTGGACTCCCTACTGGCCTTCCTGGCGCTGGTTTGTTTCTCGTTCATCATCGTCCAGTCCGAGCCGGTCTTTCGAAGTTGGTGGATCGCGGGCCGGTCTCTGGGAAATCGTGCCGGGCAGGAGACGAACCTCGACTTTCTGATCGGTTTGCTGGGATTGGTTCTGGTCTTGGAAGCGGTTCGCCGCTCCATCGGGTCCATGCTGGTTCTGCTGACACTGCTGTTTCTAGCCTATGCTTGCTGGGGGCAGGGTTTGCCGGAATGGTTGTTCCCTCATCGGGGCTACGGACTGGATCGCATCGTTTCACAAACTTTTCTCCAGTCCCAAGGAGTCTTTGGAGTGGCGCTGCGGGTGATGTTTACCTATGTCTTTCTGTTTGTGATCCTGGGAGCTTTCCTGAGGGTGACTGGGGTCACACAGTTCATCGTGAGTTTTGCGCGGCAGATTTTTGGCGGCAGCCCAGGCGGACCTGCGAAGGTCGCGGTTCTCAGCAGCGGTCTCATGGGGTCGCTTTCAGGCAGTGCTGTGGCCAACACCGCGACCACGGGAACCTTCACGATTCCTCTGATGCAGGCTGCAGGGTTTCAAAGACACGTAGCTGGGGCGATTGAAGCCGCCGCGAGTTCAGGGGGTGCTCTGGTACCTCCAGTCATGGGTGCAGGGGCCTACATGATGCTGGAGATGATCAGCCCTCCCGTCACATACCTTCAAATCATTCAAGCAGCACTGATTCCAGCCGTCCTCTACTACTTGTCACTGTATTTGATCGTCCATTTCTATTCGAGGCGCCTGGGCAGCCTGAATCAGGGTAGCTCCGCTGCAACTCAACCTACTGCGGGCACCTCATGCCCTGTGGGCACCTCATCCCCGTTTTTTGAGGGCATCATCTTTCTGGGGGCCATCGCTGGTTTGATCGTCTTCTTGATTTTGGGTTACACGCCTTTTCGAGCGGTGAGCCTGGCTCTGCTGATTCTTGTGTTTCTCAGTTCCTTTCACCAGCGCACACGCCTCACCACTGCTCGTATTCTGGAAGCTCTGGTCAACGCCTCCCGGGATGTAATCCCCCTCATATGCGCTGCAGCGTGCGTGGGTGTGATCATTGGAGTGGTCACACTCACCGGAATAGGGACCCGGCTTCCCGCATCCATCATAGTGATGGCGGAAGGGAATTTGGGTCTGGCGCTGATCCTGATTATGGTCTGCACGATTGTTCTGGGGATGGGGTTACCCTCGGTGGTGTGCTACCTGTTGATGGCCACCCTCATCGGTCCGGCTTTGAGTGAGTTGGATGTACTGCCACTTGCCTCTCATCTGTTTATTTTTTACTTTGGTATGATGTCGATGGTAACGCCTCCAGTGGCCCTGGCTGCCTATGTCGCTGCCTCAATTGCTAAAACGGGGATCATGCGGACGGCAGTTACCGCCTTTCGTTTCGCCCTGGTCGGTTTTACTCTTCCCTATATGTTTGTATTCCGGCCCGAGCTGTTGATGCTGAGCCCGGCGGGCGGGCGTGCTGCCCTGGGATCCATTCTTTCTAACGTGATCGTTGCATCCCTGGGCATTGTGAGTTTTGCCGCGGCGATCTCCGCCTACCTGTTTGCTTCCTTGTCCACGGCCATGCGGTTGGGATTGTTGCTGGCTGCTGGACTGCTTCTCTTTCCAGGCCAACGCCTGTTGGGTTCCGCTTTCCCGATCGCGGTCAATAATGTCCTCGGGGCCGTGCTTTTCTTGACGATTGCCTTCCTCAACTGGAAAAGGAGGAGGTAAGCCTCTTTGTGTCTTGGTGTCTTTGTGGTAAAAAATTCTCACCACAAAGACACAAACACACAAAGACTCTCTTCCTCATATGAACTTTTCCAAGTTTCAGAAGTCGGCCCAGTCTCCACAACCGATTTACCTGCTTGCGAGTGAGCAGGAGTATCTGAAGAAGCAAGTGCGCGATCACTGCGCAGCCCAGGTAGATGAAGAGACTCGAGTTTTCAACTGGTCCGCCTTTGATCTGCAGAAAGATTCTGTGGCGGAGCTCCTGGATACGGCGCGAACCCTCCCCTGGATGGCTCCCCGGCGCTGGATCTATGCCAAGAATGCGGATCTCAGCTGGGAGGCATTCTCAGAATACTTGAAGAATCCCTGCCTCCACACGGTACTGATTCTTGAGGTTAAGAGAATCCCCTCGAAGTGGCCTGCACTTCCCGTCATCCAAGTGAGCGAGAGGCTTGACTGCTTACGCTGGGTCAGACAGAGAGCAGCAAGTGAGGGTTATCAGATCGAGCCGGATGCGGCGCAGGCTCTGGTCGACCTGGTGGGAGAGGATCTCCAATCCCTGGATTCGGAATTAGAAAAACAGTTTCTGTGGCAGCTGGAGGGCCGGGAGATCACGCTTGATTCGGTGATGGAAATGACCTTCCTGGTGCGGGGAGAGGAGATCTTTGCTCTGATCGATGCGATCGCATCGAGGCAAGCGGGGGCGGCGCTGCATATTCTGAACCGACTTTGCAACACCGGCATGTCTTCTGCCCAGATTCTTTCCATGCTCTATTTGAATTTTCGGCGGCTGCTCGTTGCCCGGGAAATGCTGGATCGAGGAGTGTCTTTTCAGAGGGCCCTTTCGGAGCTCAAGATTTGGAGCTACAAGGGAAAAGAAAGTCAGGTCAGACAATACTCGACGCGCTTGCTCATCGAAACTCTCATTCGTCTGTGCGAAGCCGATCGCCTCTTGAAAACGACCCAATCGGACTCTAGAGCTCATTTGGAACGGGTGGTCGTTGACACCTGTCGTGCCGGCTCTCTATAATAGCGTCTGTTTTGGCGCGGGAGGGCGCGAGACGAACATGGCCAATAGCAAGTCGGCAGAAAAGCGAGTGCGGCAGAATGAGAGACGGAGGATGATCAACCGGCGCAATCTGAGCCGGCTCAAGACCGAGATCAAGAAATTTCGGCGCCTCCTGCAGCAGGAAAATCTTGCCGGCGCTCAGAAAATGCTCTCCCAAGTCTACCGCGTAATTGACCGTTCCTCCCAGAAGGGTGTGATTCATTCCAACACGGCGGACCGGTATAAGTCTAGACTGACCCGGCGTTTGAGCGTGCTTGCCGGGGGCGCCGTGCCCTCGTAAAGGAGCCAGCGAACCAGCCATTTGAAGAAAATCGTCTTACCCGACCGGGGTGCGGAGATTCTTTTTTCCGGCCAGGATCAGAATATCCGCTTTTTGGAATCTCTGTTTCACATCAACATCAGTGTCCGAGGCCCTCAGCTCTCTGGTTTTTGCCATCGGGCCCGCAGGTACGGGAAAAACCTATCTTGCCGTAGCCATGGGTATTTCTTTTCTGATGGCCAAAGTGGTGCAGCGAATCATTTTGGCAAATCTCCGGCCTCACTCAGGCTCGTCAACTTCTGGGTAACGTCGAGGGAATCGCCTTCTGCGAATTTGACCAGAGGGATGTGGTGCGCCACAGGCTGGTCAAGCTGATTATCCAGGCTTACCAAAAAGAAAGCTGACCGGCTCACCGGCTGAGAGAAAAAGCTGACCTGCTGACCTCCTGACCAGCTGACCGCTTTCATCGTAAGGTCAGCTGTCTACGGTCACGACGCCTTCTCAGGCCGGCCCTTTTGCGTCCATAGATAAGAATGTAAGCTGGCTCTATGATCTGGAGCCTGAACAGGTCGAGGCCGTGAAACAAGACAGTGTTCAGATCATCGGGGTTCCGATGGATTTGGGAGCTGGACGCAGAGGCGTGGATATGGGACCCTCCGCTATACGCATTGGCGGGCTGCATCAAGAACTTCGCGAAATCGGCTTTCGGGTCAAGGACAGTGGGAACATTGAGGTCAAGATTCAGGAAGAAGCTCACTTCGGCGAGAAGAGACAGATGTACCTTCGAGAAATCTCCCAGGTGTGCAGGCAGTTGGCCCACTATCTCATTCAGGCTCTGGAGGAAGAGAAGCTTCCCGTGATCCTGGGCGGTGATCACTCCCTTGCCGCCGGAAGTATTGCCGGAACTGCTTCATTTCATCGGAGACAAAAAAAGAAGATCGGCTTGATCTGGATGGACGCTCACACGGACATGAACGTCCCGGAAACCAGCCCTTCCGGGAATGTTCATGGGATGCCTCTGGCGGCAGTCATGGGACTCGGTCCCGGCGAGCTGAGTGAAATCGAGGGCTTTTCGCCCAAAATAGAAGTGGAAAACGTCACGCTCATTGGGACCCGAAATATTGATCCCCGGGAAAGGCAGAGACTCAAGGAGAAACAGATGCGGGTCATCACCATGAAAGAGCTGGATATGCGAGGCATGAAATCGGTCATGGAAGAGGCCCTGCAGCAGGCGACGCAGGGAACGGAGGGATTTCACTGCAGCTTTGATCTGGATGCTGTTGATCCCCAGGTGGCACCGGGCGTGGGAACACCCGTTCGGGGGGGAATGACCTATCGAGAAGCCCACCTTGCCATGGAAATGGTCTGGGATAGCCGCAAACTCCTGTCCCTCGACTTTGTGGAGGTAAACCCCGTGCTGGACCGAGGTAACATTACGGGTTTATTGGCGGTCGAGCTGATCTGCTCGGCACTGGGAAAGAAGATCCTGTGAAATGATGCAACATGTCCTCACCCTTTGCGGGGGTCGATCGGCTGAGCATGAGGTGTCTCTGCTCTCCGCATCTTCGATCATAAACAGACTCGATCGAACAAAGTATCGCACTTCGGTTGTCGGAATAAAAAGGGACGGATCTCTCTACCCCCCACAAGCGATACGAGACAAGCTGGAGATTGATCCGGGCAGGGAAATCCAGTTTCCTTCGGGTGATCACTGGATGGGTTTGTTGATCCAACTGCATCCGCCCGTCGATATCGTTTTCCCGGTTCTGCACGGCCCTTTCGGCGAAGATGGGACCGTGCAAGGAGCACTTGAGCTCTTGGATCTCCCCTACGTGGGAGCGGGAGTTTGGGGTTCCGCCGTGGGGATGGATAAGATCCACAGCAAGCGACTACTGGCAGGTTCCGGCCTGCCTGTGCTTCCACACCTGGCAGTAGCCACGACACAGTGGCAGGAGGGAGCAGAGGGCATGCTGGCGCTCGCGGAGAGGAAATTGGATTATCCGATGTTTGTCAAGCCGGCCAACATGGGTTCCTCCGTGGGGATCAACAAGAGCAAGAACCGTCAGCAGCTGGCGGAGCATGTCCAGATTGCGTTTCAATACGACGGGTTTATCGTTATCGAACAGGGAATCGAGGCGCGTGAAATTGAAGTTGCTGTTTTGGGAAATCTAGAGGCGAGGGCTTCTGTTGCGGGTGAGATCATCCCCTCGCGAGAGTTTTACTCCTACGAGTCCAAGTATGTGGATACAACGACCCAGTTGTTGATTCCAGCCCCGGTATCTGAAATGGAGATGGAGGAGGTTCGGGACCTTGCCTTGAAAGCTTACAAGGCCCTTCAGCTGGAAGGGATGGCGAGGGTAGACTTTCTGATGGACAGGAAGAATGGCCGGTTTTGGATCAGCGAGCCAAACACCATTCCAGGTTTTACTCAGATCAGTATGTATCCGAAACTCTGGGAGGCCTCCGGGTTGCCCTATCAGAAGCTGTTGGATGAACTCATTGAGCTGGGCCTGGAGCGGTACCGGCGGCGGCGGTTTTCGACGGAGCGATGATGGGAACTAGCCTGCATTTTTCATCACCCCTCTACTGCATCGGTGTCGCCTTCACCTGAGCGAAGTGAAGAAATCATCCGTCCTAACTGCGTTGCGCTCGTTCGGCCTTCTCGACGTACTGCAAGAGTACGTCTCCGGGGGCCTCGGTCGCGCGCCTTGTCAGGCCGGCCCTTCCGCCGCTTGACACGAGTGTCTTCGTAACGAGCAGTGATGAGAAATGCAGGCCAGTACTCCCTGCCATAAATACGATGACGTATGCTTACGCGGGTAATCCCGCGGATCACACAGATTATCCGCGGCTATCCGTGTCCATCCGTGAGATCCGCGTGCTGATCCGCGGGATCTTCTTGATTGGACGAACTCGATCTGCTAGATTGAGCGCCAGGAAATGCTTCCAGGCAAGCCAGCCAAGCTGAAGACCCAACTCAGAGGGGGGATCAATATGGAAGGTACGAGTGTCAAAGAGCGCTTGATTAGAAGCGATCATGATTTCCGAAAGCTGGCGGAACAACACCGGGAATATGAACGCCAGTTGGACGAATTAGTTCATAGGCCCTACCTCAACGAACAGGACCGGCTGCAAGAGACGATGATCAAGAAGAAAAAGCTGGCCATTAAGGATCAAATGCAGATCCTCATTGATCGGTATCAATCAGAGCAGTCGCTGCGCTGAACCCGCTTTTGGAAGTTCGTTAGCTGGCCCGTTGGAGGGCGCGAGCTGCGTCTTTCAGCGGGTTTTTTTGTTGCTGCACCATGGTCAAAGATGCCTACTACTTTCTCATTCCAGCTATGGCCCTGGCGATCGGTGCATTCTACGCAGGAATGGAAGCACTCACCTGGCTCGGGTTTGCGTTAGCTGCTTTTCTCGCTCTTTTCTTCAGGGATCCGAACCGTGAGGTTCCCGCCGATCCCAATGTGGTGGTGAGTCCCGCTGATGGAAAGATCATCCGGTTGACCGCGGACGAAACCGGAACAACCTTGAGCATTTTTCTTTCCGTTTTTGATGTGCACGTGAATCGCGCGCCCGTCGGAGGTGTGATACTCAGGCAGGAGTATCAACCGGGCAGGTTCCTGCCCGCTTTTGACCAGCGGGCTTCGCTGGAAAATGAGCGAATGATTGTGACTATCGAAGGGAATCGTAAACTCACTTTTTCTCTGATCGCTGGAGTCGTGGCACGTCGTATCGTGGCCTGGAAAAGGGAAGGGGACCGAGTCTGCAAAGGTGATAGAATAGCTTTCATCCGATTCGGCAGTCGGGTCGACCTTTTCCTGCCTCCCGATTGTGAAGTAACTGTCAGGAAGGGCGATCGGGTTCGAGGGGGAAGCAGCGTGATCGGTTACTGGAGGGCTTCGTGAAGACGAGGAAAAGGCGAATCATGGTCAAGGAGGCCGAACAGGTCTTCAGTCCTCGCAAAAAGCTGCGTCGGAGCATCTATCTGCTTCCGACCGTTTTTACGGTAGGAAACCTATTCGCCGGATTCTTTGCCCTGATCTCCACCTTGAACGAGGAATACCAGAGTGCGGCTGTGGCGATAGGGATTGCCGTTCTTTTGGATGGTCTGGATGGCCGCGTGGCGCGGCTGGCAAACGCTACCAGCGACTTTGGCCTTCAACTGGATTCACTGGCGGATGTCGTCAGCTTCGGGATTGCCCCTTCAATCCTGATCTACTCTTGGGGCCTCGCGGATCTTGGGGACTTTGCCCGCCTCTCCTCTTTTGTTTTTCTCATCTGCGGTGTCATGCGACTGGCGCGCTTTAACGCGCAGGTGCAGGAACTCAGGCAGTTTATGGGGTTGCCAATTCCTGCCGGTGCCGGTTTTGTGGCCGCCACCGTACACTTCTTCGGGCAGCCTCCCGCGACTGGACTTTTCAAGTTCTATCTGGTGATCATCACTTTTCTGATCGCGTTCCTGATGATTAGCACCATTCGTTATCCTTCTTTGAAGCAGCTCGACCTGGGGCGGGGAAAATCCCATCTGAACGTGCTGTTTCTCGCTCTGCTGATGGCAAGCTTGATCTGGTATTCCCAGACCGTTCTGATGGCGGTTGCCGCGGTTTACATTTCTACCGGCATTTTCATCCGCCTCTATCAATTTGTGAGATACCGCATTCGCAAGGCTGAAGAATTTCCCGCCCAGGAACCCTACCCAGAGTAGACCGACAGATGCAGAAGCCCCATGTTTTAGCAGGATCGGTCCGGAAACTCCTCAGACGCCAGGCCCACGGCCACGTTGCAAAGGTTCTCGACAAGCTACGCCCTGGAGACGTCTCTTCCATCATGATGGAGCTCAATGAACGCGACCAGTCCTCTCTCTTTACCGTGCTGATGAAGCACAGTCGGCAACACGCCGCGGAAACCCTAAAGGACCTGGACCTGGAAGTGGGGCTGGAGCTGTTGAAGCGATTTCCCAGTCAGGAAATCACGCAGGTGCTCCGAGAACTGAAAACTGATGACGTGGTCGGCTTTATCTCTGCCTTGCCGGAGGAACTGGCGCAAGAAGTCATGGAAGGAATGAGGGTTGAGGAATCGAACGAGATCCAGGAGCTGCTCCAACACGAGGAAGAGACGGCGGGTCGAATCATGACGCCGAACGTTTTTGCATTGCGGGAAGATCTTTCGGTGAGCGAAGCCGTACACACGATTCAGACGACCGAAGAACTGGAGATGGTTTTTTACCTGTATGTCGTGGATGAGCGGAATCACCTCGTGGGTGTCGTCTCACTCCGGCAACTGCTGATGACTCCTCCCGTAGCGCTTTTGAAAGAGGTCATGTCTACAGATTTGATCTCTGTAGGAACCGATACCGATCAGGAAGAAGTGGCCCGCCAGATCGCTCTCTACGATCTGTTGGCGATCCCGGTTGTGAATCATGAGAACAAGCTGATGGGTGTAGTCACGGTGGATGACATTATCGACGTCATTAAGGAGGAGGCCACCGAGGATATTTTCTATCTGGCGGGTGTCGTGGACGATCACATTTACACATCGCCCAGAGCCTCGATTGGAAAAAGGCTTCCCTGGCTGGTGATGAATCTGGCAACGGCTTTGATCGCTGCTACCGTGGTAGCCTTCTACGAACCCACCATAGCGAGTTTCGCTTTCCTGGCAGTTTTTCTCCCCGTAGTAGCCGGGATGGGAGGAAACTGCGGCACATAAACTCTCACCGTCATGGTCCGAGGATTGGCGCTGGGCGAGATCAGTTGGGGAACGAGCCGTTCAACTATTTTCAAAGAGGTCGTCGTGGGGACCGCCAATGGCTTGGCCACGGGAGTTCTGGCGGGAGCGGTCGCATATCTGTGGAAAGGGAATTTCATTCTTGGATTGGTCCTTGGGGCCGCAATGATCATCAACATGTTTGTCGCCGGGATCGTGGGCACTCTGATACCTCTCTTCTTGAAGAGGATTAATGTCGACCCTGCCATCGCCTCGAGTATCTTTCTCACTACCTTCACAGACGTCATTGGTTTTCTTTCCTTTCTGGGATTGGCCACGCTGCTGCAGCAACACCTTCCGACAACATGAATCTGCACCAGTCTGAGGCGCTGACCCTCAGGACGTACTCGTACGCAGAATCCGACAAGATTGTGGTTTTCCTGTCTCGACAATTTGGGAAAGTCCGGGGGATCGCCTACGGCGCTAAGAAACCGAAGAGCCGTTTTGGCGGCAGCTTGGAGCCGCTGACTCAAGTCCAGCTCACCTTCTCCCGAAAAGAAGGACAGGAGCTGGCCGTTATCCGCAATTGTGAAATCCTGCATGCCGTTCCGATCCATAGGCTCAAGTGGGAAGTCAACCTGCATCTGAGCTATTTTGCCGAGCTGTTAGTGGAGTTCGGAAAGGAGGGAGAGGAGAGCGAGCGGCTCTTTCGATTGACCAGAGCCGTCCTGGAAGCTGTTCGGGAGGTCAGTATTCAATGCGTGGCTCGCTATTTCGAATTGTGGCTCCTGAGGCTGGAAGGGGTTTTGCCCAGTCTGGAGGATCACCTTCCCCCGGATCTGGTCGCCAAGATCGAAGCCATGCTGAAGCTTCACCCAGCACGACTTGGGGATTTCGATTTCACAGCAGATGAGGCGAAAACGTTAGAAACCCTGTCAGGGGACTTGATAGAATACCACCTGGAAAAGCGGTTGAAAGCGCGGAAGTTGTTGAGGGAGCTGTTGCGTTGAGGGTTATTAGATTTGGATTTCTACACCCATCCTATTTGGGAGCGAAACACATAGCCATTTAACTTTTTTCGCCATGAAGAGTGCGGAAAACACGCCACTCCCATTCCAGGAGGTCGTCCACCAGTTATTGGGCTACTGGATGGAGTGCGGCTGCGCTGTGCAACAGCCCTATGATGTGGAGATGGGCGCCGGGACCATGCATCCAGAAACCTTCTTTCGAGTTCTGGGGCCCGAGCCCTACCGAGTCACCTATGTGCAGCCCTCACGCCGTCCGACCGATGGACGTTACGGGGAAAACCCCAATCGCGTCTATCGTCATCACCAACTTCAGGTAATCTTGAAGCCCGCTCCCGATCTGATACAGGAGATGTATCTGGAGAGTCTTCTCAGGCTGGGCATTCCACTAAAAAAGCATGATTTGCGTTTCGAAGAAGACAACTGGGAGAGCCCCACCCTGGGTGCTTGGGGCATCGGTTGGCAAGTCTTGCTCGATGGCTTGGAGATTACTCAGTTTACCTACTTCCAGCAGGCGGGTGGGCGGGATCTGATGCCGATTTCGGGGGAGATTACTTATGGTCTCGAGCGCATCGCCGCCTTCATCAATGGGGTCGACAGCGTCTTCGATCTGAAGTGGAACGCGGACCTTACCTACGGAGACGTGAGAAGGCGCGAAGAGGCCGAGTTTTCAAAGTACAACTTCGAGCTCGCTGACAAGGAAATGCTTTTCCAGCTCTTCCATCTTTACGAACAAGAGTGTCTTCGATGTCTGGAGAGTACCTGCCTGCTGCCGGCATATGACTATTGCCTGAAGTGCTCTCACACCTTTAATCTGCTCGAAAGTCGAGGGGCGATCAGTGTCACCGAGCGAGTGGGCCTTATTACCCGGATTCGGAGCCTCGCTGTCAGAATCGCCGACCAGTACCTGGAGCATGAAGAAGAACAAGTTCCTCTTTGAACTGGGAACGGAAGAGATTCCTGCGAACATGATTTCTCCGGCCCTGGACGAAATGCGCCAGAGCTTCGAGGAGTTGTTCAAGGGGCATCAAATCCACTGCGATTCGATGAAATCCTACTGTACTGCGCGTCGGCTCGCGATCATTCTGGAGGGACTTCCCGAGCGTGAGCCGGAACGGGAAGAGGTCGTTTTGGGACCTCCTAAATCGAAGGCCCTGGACGCCCAGGGCCAACCCGCCAGGGCGGGCCAGGGTTTTGCCCGTAAGATGGGCGTCTCCTTTCAGGATCTGGTCATCGTGCCCACCGAGCGTGGTGAATATATGGCCTGTCGAAGGCGGCAGAAAAGCAGGCTCCTGTCGGACATCCTGCGGGAGGCTTTGCCTCAGATCATCTCTTCCATTTCCTGGTCCAAGAACATGTTCTGGAGGCAGAGCCGGTTCCGATTTGTTCGGCCCTTGCGATGGTATGTGACCCTCTGGAACGGGAAGACACTTCCTTTTGAGTTTGAAGGAGTACGAGCAGCTCAGTTCACGGTTGGGCATCGGTTCCTGGGAAAGAAAAAGATTCGAATGGCCAGCGTGGATGGATACCTGAAGAAGTTAAGGGAGAACTACGTGCTGGCGGACGTGGAGGAGAGGCGGGCCAAGATCCTTGAAGAAATAAGAGAACAGACCCCCAATGATCTGCACATCCTCCCGGACCCTGATCTACTGGAGGTCGTGGTTCATCTCAACGAGTATCCCACCGTTTTGCGCGGCTCGTTTGATGAAAAATTTCTGGAAATCCCCCAAGAAGTACTGGTAACGGTGATGCGGCATCACCAGAAATACTTCTCTATCCTGAACGAAAATAGGGAAATTCAGCCTTATTTTCTGACGGTGGTCAACACCAGTCGAGATTCGGAGGGGATCATCCGGCGAGGTCATGAGAAAGTCCTTAAGGCGCGACTGGAGGATGCCGCCTTTTTTTGGGGCACGGATCAGAAAATAACCCTGAAGGATCGTGTGCAGCAGTTAGATCACATCGTGTTTCAAGAGAAGCTGGGAAGTTATCGAGATAAGACGGAGCGAGTTCGTGCCCTGTGCCGGCAGTTGGGAGGTGACCAGGATCTGGAGACGGCTGCGCAGCTCTCGAAGGCCGATCTCAACACAAAAATGGTTCGTGAGCTGCCCGAACTGCAAGGGGTCATGGGTGGCCTGTATGCGCGCGAAGAAGGCTATTCGGAACCGGTATGGAAGGCCATTTATGAGCATTACCGGCCGGTCTCTTTGGAGGATGACTCTCCTTCGACTCGAAATGGAGCTCTCCTGTCGATCAGCGACAAACTGGACACAGTGGGAGGTTGTTTGAGCGTTGGAATCGTCCCCACGGGTTCCAGTGATCCGTTTGCCTTGCGCCGGCAGGCACAGGGCATAGTGAAAATTCTGTTTGATTGTCAGCTCGACTATCCGTTGCCTCGGCTGGTAGAGATGGTTCAGTACGACTTCTCTTCCGAGAGGTCCGAGCAGGATCTGCGTCAGGAGATTTTGCAGTTTTTGCAGCGACGAGTGCGTTTCCTTCTCCAGGACAAAGGAATTCCTTACGATGTGCTCAACGCAGTACTGGCGGTCGGGATCGAAGCGGTGTATCCGGCCTATCAGAAAGCGCAGGCACTGGTCAATCTGAAGGGTGAGGCTGACTTTGAGGCAGTGGCCTCTGCCTACAAGAGAATCAAGAATATCCTTGCTCATCAGAACATCGAGGCCTCGTCTGTGGCGGAGTCCGACCTGGTAGAGCCTGCGGAGGTGAACCTCTATCAGGCATTTCGCGACCTGGAAACCAAAGTGGAAGCCGACTTGAAAGGGTCTGATTACTCCCGCGCGCTCAGGCGGATTGCAGGCCTGAGAGATCCTGTGGACCGATTCTTTGACGAGGTGCTAGTGCTCACCGACGATGAGAGACTGCGCAGAAATCGATTGCGGCTGCTGCACGACCTGTCGCAGCTTTTCCTTGGCATCGCGGACATTTCAGAAATGGTGGGAAGTTCCGGCAATTGAGCCTGGCCGACCGAGAAATTCGCGAATTTCGTGGTTCGAATGATGAATGACACCGCCCCCTGTGCTGATAGCTGACCAGCCTGGTCAGCTATCAGCAGGTCAGCAGGTCAGCCAGTTTCTTGCGCAGCTCGCCGATTTCCTTCTCCATTCGCTTTATTTTTCTCACTAAATCAGGAAAATCCCGCATTAGAAGGTAGTTCTTTTTCCAAAGAGATACATCCATTTCCGGGCTTCCTGAAATCATCTTGCCTGCTTTTACCGAACGGGCAATTCCTGTCTGAGGGACGGCCACGACGTGATCTCCGATGGTCAGATTCTGAGATACGCCGACCTGCCCTCCCAGCATGACCTGATTGCCAATTCGCGTCGTGCCTGCGAGTCCGACCTGAGCTGCCAGTACCGTGTCTTCCCCCACCTGGCAGCCATGGCCGATCTGCACCAGATTATCAATTTTTGTGCCTCGCCTCACACGTGTTTCTCCTACCGTGGCTCGATCCACACAGGCATGAGCCCCAATTTCTACGTCATCCTCCAGGACTGCAATTCCCGACTGGATGATCTTGTAGTAGCTTCCGTCGGCCTGGGGTGCAAATCCAAAACCGTCTGCGCCTACGACGGCTCCATTTTGCAGGATGACCCGGTCGCCAATTCTGCAGTATTCCCTCACCACGCTGTTGGAATGGGCGGTGAAGTGGTCACCGATTACTGCATGGGGATAGATGGTGACGTTAGCGTACAGCGCAGCGTGGTTGCCGATTCGGACCTCTTCACCGATGACCACGTTGGCTCCAATGGAGTAGTGCTCACCGAGCACGGCGCTCTCCGCGAGGGTGGCCGTAGGGTGGATCCCCGCTATGGGTTCTGGACTCGAATAGAAGAGTTCGACTGCCCGGGCGAAGGCGAGATAAGGATTCTCGGACACCAGTGTGGGGATCGAGCTTGCGGGAGCGTCTGGCCCCAGGATAATGGCGCCGGCCCCAGTTCTCTTGATCTTCGACAGGTACCTGGGATCGGAAACGAAGGTGAGCTCGTTTTGCCCCGCTTCTTCGATGCCGGAGACGCCGGTGATCTCCAGATCCTCCGCTCCTCGAAGCTTGCAGTTGAGTTTTCTGGCGACCTCTCCCAATTTCATGAGTTCTCTGGCTCCCGAGTCAGGTAAAGATGATAACGTAACTTAATACTAACTTTCATAAATATGTGGAAGGCTCTTACCACAAGGCACAAAGACACGAAGAATCCATGATTCGACGTGCTCAGTCAGCTCGTGCAGCGGGAGCGGTGAGTCTTGCCGTTTTCCTCAGCCGCATCCTGGGTGTGGTCCGGGAACAGGTTTTTGCCCGATTCTTCGGCGCAGGTATTTATAACGACGCCTGGCTGGTCGCTTTTCGCATCCCCAACCTCTTGAGAGACCTTTTCGCCGAAGGGGCCCTGAGCTCGGCCTTTGTTCCGACCTTTACCGGACATCTGCGTCAGAAAGGACTTTCGGAAGCATGGCTCCTGGCGAACCTGGTGTTCAGTGGACTCCTCATGGTCCTGGGCACCATTACCCTTATTCTCGTGACTTTCCCCACTTTCTTTGTGCTGCTCCTGGGAGCGGGTTTTGCAGAGGTTCCGGGAAAGATTGAAATCACGGCCAGCCTGACCCGCATTCTCTCGCCTTTCTTGATGTTGGTGGCGATGGCCTCCGTCGCCATGGGTGTCTTGAATGCGCTCAACCACTTTTTCATTCCGGCACTGGCTCCGGCGCTGTTCAACGCCGCGCTGATCCTATCTGGTTTTTTTCTGGCGCCGCAGTTCAAAGAGTGGGGTATCGAACCTATTTTTGCCATGGCGGTGGGGGCATTGATAGGAGGTTTCTTGCAGTACGGAGTGCAGGTGCCCCTGTTGCGCCGGCACGGCTACCGCTTTCGTTTTCTGATCGACTTTCATCACGAAGGAGTGCGCAGAATGGCACGACTGATGGCACCCGCGGTGGTGGGAATCAGTGCTCTGCAGATCAACATTGTGGTTACCACGTTCATTGCTTCTTTTTTGCGAGACAACGGTCCCATCTCGTGGCTGAACTACGCCTTTCGCATTGTTTACCTTCCTATTGGCCTTTTTGGGGTTGCGGTGGGTACTGTCAACCTTCGCGAAGTGTCTATCTCTGCGGCAGAGCAGGAGTGGGAGGATTTGAAGGAAACTGTGGCTCATTCGGTCAAGCTGGTCTCCCTTTTGGCGGTACCGTCGATGGTTGGGCTGATCCTTCTGTCCAGGCCCATCGTGAAGGTGCTCTTTGAGCGGGGAGAGTTTACCCATGGGGACACCCTATCAACCGCAAATGCGCTGACTTTCTACTCTCTCGGACTTCTTGCCTACTGCCTGGTCAAGATCTACGGACCCACCTTCTATGCTCTGGATGACACCCGCACACCGGTCCGTATCAGCGTGACGGCGGTGGTCACCAACATCATCACGAACCTCATTCTTGTCTGGACGCTGCCCTCGGGTTACCAATACCTTGGCCTCGCATGCGGGACCGCCTTTTCAGTGAGCCTTAATGCCATCCTCCTGGCGCGGGGTTTTCGAAAAAAGGTCGGTTCTCTGGGGCACTACCACGTGTCCATGACGATTGTAAAGATGGTCACGTCGGCTGCCGTTATGGGGCTCCTGGTCTTTTTTCTCCACCACCTGTTGGAAGGCCGCTGGGAGGAGATGGGTTTTCCTGGGGAAGTCTCGGCTCTTTTGGTCTCGGTATGCGTCGGCATAGGAGTGTATTTTTGGTGCTGTCGGCTTTTTAGGATACAGGAAGTGAACTATCTGTTCGATCGTCTTCATCTCTAGTGGGTGGGACAGGATACGAGTAGATGCAAGAGCGTGCCTTTGGGAACTACCTGAGCTATCTTCGCGTTGAAAAGGGCTTGGCTGCCAATACAGTCGACGCGTATGAACGGGATACGCGGAGGTTTCTGTCATTCCTGCAACGCGAAGGCTGGATTCTGGAGAAGGTAGGCAAGGACGAACTACTGCATTATCTGCAACATCTTTACGAAGACCTTTCCCCGCGGACGATTGTCCGAACCCTCGCCAGCTTGCGCTCATTCTACCGATTTCTTCTTCTGGACGGGTATTTGACAAAAGACCCATCGGAGACCCTGGACTCTCCCAGGACCTGGCGGACCTTGCCTCAGTTTTTGACCCAGGAGGAAGTCGAGCAGCTGCTCGAGCAGCCGGATCCAAAAACCCCTCATGGCCTTCGGAATCGAGCCATGCTTGAGACCCTTTACGCGACGGGTCTGCGCGTGAGCGAACTGGTGCACCTCAGAAGTGATGAGGTCAGTCTGGAGGCCGGTTTCCTGAGAACGCTTGGCAAGGGAAACAGGGAACGGATTGTTCCCATCGGAGATTCCGCTGTAGGTCGGATCCGGCGCTACCTTGCGGAGGCCAGGTCGTGCTTCCTGCGCAGGCGCCCCCCAAGCCCTTTCCTCTTCCTCACCCAGAGAGGGGGAGCCATGAGCCGTCAGTATTTCTGGACGATCGTGAGTCAGTACGGCGAGAGGGCCGGGATTGAAAAGAAACTCAGCCCCCACGTCCTTCGACACAGCTTCGCCACACATCTGCTGGATCATGGAGCGGACCTGCGCGCAGTCCAGATGATGCTTGGCCATGCCGACATATCGACTACTCAGATCTACACTCATGTGAGCCGAGAACGTCTCAAGAAGATCTATGACAAATACCACCCAAGGGCACTTGGGGAATGACGGGGACCGGCTGACCGGCCGAGAACGAACAACTGACAATGAGGCTTGCTCGAAAGGGGGTTCTGGTGCAGATAGGATTGTCGGAGCGATAAGGCCAGGAGTGCGCCCCGGCGATGCGGCCTATGTTGCCATGACGTGACGCCAGATCACCACGGGATTCGGCTGCCATGGGATCGGAATTGAGAACTGGCGTTTGTGAATCTTCTGCGCCAGCTCGATGCCGATAATGACACGTCGCGCATTGTAGAACGTCTTGAATCCCAACATGGGGCGCAATCGCCCCTTCACCCGGCGGTGGTCCTGCTCCACAACGTTGTTCAGGTATTGACAGCAACGAATCTTCACCGGGTTCCGCCCCCGGAAGTTGAACTCCCCGTTCATTCCCATGTGCCGCAGGGCGCTATGGCTCGGCCGGTGGCCATCCAGAGTGATGCTGTGTGGCTCCCGATGATGCTTCAGCGCCTTGCGAAAGAAGGCCTTCGCCGCTGCGATGCCACGTGCCCGACTGAGAAAGAACTCCACAGTGTTGCCCTGTCCGTCCACGGCGCGGTACAGATACATCAACTGGCCCCGAATCTTGATAAACGTTTCATCAACCCGCCAGCTCCCACCCACCGGTCGTTCGAATCGGCTCCAACGCCTTTCGCAGGTTTCGGCATAGCGAACGACCCACCGCAAGATCGTGGTATGCGAAATCGGTAAACCCCGCTCACCTAAAATCTCGACCAGGTCCCGGTAACTCAGTTTGAAGCGGAAATACCAGCGAAGGCAGAGAAGAATGATGTCGTCTTCGAACCAACGTCCGGCAAATAGAGGATTCCGTTCCGTTTTACGATGCGCCATATCTCATTATCGCCAATCCCCGTTGGCTGTCTGCACCAGAACCGGCGGTTTGTTGGATCAGGCGTTAATCCACACCGGAACCGCCCCCACAGTCGTCGGCATCCCGTTGGAGATCAACGTCAGATAAAAGCTGCTTATCGTTTCTTTGGAAGTGGCGCCTCTGTCTTGTCTGAGGCGCATGGGAGAATAAAGCTATGGTGCGTAAACGAGACGGGTTGGTTCCCATTGGTGAAGTCATCGCCGATCTGCCCGAACCCGTCCAGGCGCTCCGCGAAGCACCCCGACCGGCGCAACACCACTTCACCCAAGCCGATCAGGTGCACCAGCTTGTTTCGGCCAGCGAAGCGGACCCCGACCGGGGCTTCATGGCGCGGCTGATGGCGCTGTGCAGTCTGCCCCGCACCAACCGGCAACCGACTTCTTTACAGGCGCGTCAACGGCCCCTACCGCCCCTGCATGCAGGCCGGGCCGGAGACCAGACGATTAACTGGATCGCCTGGACTACTTTGACGGCAGCAGCCATACGACTGTAGTGTTATGAGTACAGCTTCGCCGACCCCTTCTCCCGAAAGTGTGCTCCTGGTTCAATGCTGTCATCTTCCCCAGTTTTTCTACCTTGCTGAGAAGCTGCGACAGCGCAACCCTGAATGGATCCTCTCAGCTCTCGTTACCGACCGGCCACAAGTCCGTTTCTACCTGGAACTGTTCCCACCCTTCGACCATCTTTTCTTCTTCGATAAGAAGTTGCCCGAGATGCCGGGTGCGTTCGATCAGATCCTGTTCCCACTTTTGAACCGCGGCTATTTGCGTATCAAGAGAGCCGCCCGCCAGCTTCCGGGGACCGCGTATGAAATCGATTACCAAGGAGAACATCGAGCCTTGAAGCTGGGGACCTTGGTTCGGTCGTTTGCCGCGCCCCTTCACAGGCCTTCTGAAGAATTTGTCCAGTACCTGGAAGATTTTCCGCATAGACCTCTGGGAGAAAAAGTCCTCGTTGTCGAAACCTGTCATCGGTCGCTGGCCGACTCGAGTGAAGAGAAATGGGGCCGCCTGATTCCTGATCAGGCCGAGGTCACCAGGATCTCTGTTTCGACAGAAGGGCGAGGCTGGAGAGCTTTACGCCGACAGAGTTTCGACAGCGGAGTGGTCTTTTTCTCAGGTGAGAAAGGATTCGCTAATCTGAAGCTGCTTCCCTTCCTCCTAGGGATTCCCAAGATCCTAGTAGTTAACGAGCATGGCGACCACTTCTATGCCACCTCCCGCAGTCTTCTGCGATTTCTATGGGGGCGCGTCTGGCAGGGAGCCCCATTGCCCAAACCATCCCCTCGCATTCTGGTGATACAGACCGAAAGTCCGACCTACGTCAGGCGGGCGATCGAAGTTTTGAGAAAGCCGGAAATGTTCCCTCGTTCACGGATCTGCCTTCTGTGCCGGAAGGAAGACGCCGACAGATTCCGGAATGTATCGGGCCTGGAAAGTGTTTTGACCTACTCCCGTCGGAAGGTTGGGAGCAACGTGGGATTGTGGAGGGATCTGAAGGGGTTCGACGCGGTTGCGGCTGTCTTTTCGGGAAGGGGTGTTTTTCGGAAGCAGAAGCTGCTGTATTTTCTGCTCCCCATTCGCCATCATTTAGCTTTCAATGCCCGATCGGATTGCTATCGCCTGACACCCCGGACCCTTTTCTGGACGCTTCGCAAGGATCCCTCCTTTTTCGCAGCCGAGAAGCAACCTGTCTCTCCCATTCTATTTCTTCTCACGGACAAGGACTCCAGAGCCCGCAAGGCCATCGAGAGGCTGCAGGATCCCAAGGTGGTCTCGCCTCAACCCATCTGGGTCTTCTGCCGCGAGGACAAGCGCCCTTTGTACGAAGCCCTGCCCGGGGTAGAGGAGGTTCGGACCTATGCTCCGGGACGGACCCGGGAGAACCTGAAGGCGGTTCTGGCCCTGGCCCGCTCCCGAGTGGAAGTCGTCTCCTCGATCTTCTCTCCCCAGCCCGCTTTCCGGCTGCAGAAGCTGCTCTTTGTGCTCCTGCCGGCGAGACATCGGCTGGCCTTCAACCAGGAGGATCTCAACTGCTACTATCTGAAAGGCCGCCACGGTCGTCGAGGCCAACCTTCGGTCTGGGGAACGTTGTTCCGCGTGCTGCTCACGCGAAGTCGGCGGGCCTCCCGCCCCACGTTGTTTTTCCCCACTGCGGAAGATTCCAAAGCTGTAGAGGCCATCGAGAGGCTGCAGGATCCCAAGGTTGCCGCTAAATCGATTGTGGTCTTCTGCAGAGAGGACAAGCGACCTTTATACGAGGATCTTCCCACCGTCGAAGCAGTCTGGACATACGCTTCAGGTAGCAGTTTAAGGCATCTGAGGACGTGGGTGAGGCTGCTGCGAACCAGAGTGGATCTGGTTTGTGCCATCTTCACCGGTCGGCCGATCTTCCGCTTGCAGAAGTTCCTGTTTCTCACCTTACGTGCCCGGAATCGGCTGGTCTTCAACGAGGACCTCAACTGCTACATGCTAAGAGGCAACCTGGGCCGGTTCCTGCAACCCAAGGGAGGACATCGGGAGCTGGATCATTTGGCTCTGAAACTCGTTGTGCGGAAGGTCCTCAAAGGGTTTCTGTTTGTCCCCAGATTTTTGTACCTGATCCTCTGGGCAGCTGTTGTCACCATGAGAGCGAGGCACCGTATTTCCCAAGAAAGGAGACGCTAACATCCTTCGCCAGATTGCTGATTGACGCTGGACCGAAATGGCTCCGGGGGCCGATGCGGGAGTCGAAGACTGGATCTCGGCGCATTCGTCCCGGGGCCTCTGTGGTAGAACTGCAGACCCCGGGGGCTAGTTGTCCGCCCGGGTGACTCCCGCCGCCGATCCATTTCTTGCGGATCATTGGTTGTCCTTTTTAGAAATCGAATTAGAATGGCCCGCCGAGATGGAAAATCGAATCCGCTATCGGGTGTGGCGATGATATGCGGCACCCCTAACATTTTGCCCGAGCCCCCGGTATCGGTGCCACGCGGGGCCTTCACCATGGGCTACGAGCTGGCGGATTCAGGGTCTCGGTCGGGGCCGAAAGTGCCAGTTCGCCGTGTCCTGGGGCCGGGGATAGTTTGACTCCGAAGCCCTCCCATCGTGGGAGATGATGAAGACTCGGATCTCGGTACCCTTGGAATCATCGAAATCGTCGATTGAGAATTCGAACAGATAGCCGCTGTTTTCGATCTCGGTGCTTCCGTACTGTGTTACGACGTCACTTCTGTGTCGTCCGGTGCGACCCGCGTAGAAGAACTCGCCGTCTCGAAACACCACGATGGCCCGAGGCAGGACGAAGTTTTCCACATCGGCTCCCCAACCTCCGATGAACATCCGGCTCTGGTCCGGACTCTGCCGAGAGACGACCCATCCGGTCACCCCCGGGTCCCGTAAGGTAAAAATATTCGGTCGGGCAGCGGATCCTTAGGATAGAAGGGCTCATGGGCGTGCGAGCATCGGAATCTCAGGCGATTTCCGTTGAGAAACCAGCTTTTGGAAACGGGCTCCCGGTGTGAGGTCGTCGCTCCGGCACAGCGGTGCTGACTCGACCTTCTCCCCAGTCTTATGGAGTGTATCCGAATTCAAGCAGCGTCTCGATAGTAGTATCGAAGCAAGCCAACGAGCCTGGGACGGCAACTTAATTCGCCGTCCTTGCGACCCACTTCATCTCCCGCATCAATGATTCGGTTCGCGAGTCCCTGATGATTCCGTTCGTGGTGAAAGTGCTCTCCGAACTCTCTCAAGGCCCGACGCAATGACGCTTCACCAAAGAAGATCATACGGTTGAGACATTCAGATTTCAGGGAGCGCATGAAGCGTTCCAGATGAGCATTGAGATTAGGACTCTTGGGAGGTAAGACTACCGCCTCGATGGAGGCTGCCCCAAACTCAGTTGAAAGTGAAGGGCGGTTCAGGTTGAGCACGATCTTAAGCCACCTTTCGTTTGGCGTCCATAGAAACCTCGTCTCTGAGTTTGGCTTTCAGCATCCAGAGGTCCTGGTAGCCCTGGATGCGCCGGAAGTTCTTCTCCGTCTCCAGGAAGGCTGAGGCGGCCCAGCGCAGCACCATCTGGCTATCTTTCCAGCGGCTCACTCGGCGGGTCCGCATCCTCACGCCAGAGTGAGGGCTTTCAATCAGGTTGGTGCTGGCCAGACACAAGCGCAGGGAGGAAGACAACTCGAGTCGATTGATGGTGAAGGTCTCTTCCAGACCTTCTCGCAGGCTAGCTGCCGCATCGGGATGCAGCCCTTCGAGCCACTCCGCCTGCTTTCTGAGCCGAACCCTCCCTTCTTCCCAGGGCAGCCGATAAGCAGCCTGCATCACTGACTTGACTTGCTCGGCCAGATCGTCCGGCAATCGATCGCACACGTTGCGAATCTTATGACGACGACATCTCTGCACCGGACTGCCCTTGCCAAAGACCTTGTCAATGGCACATCGCAGGGCCCTGGAGCCGTCAATCACAAACAGATAGCGTCGCCCGGAATCCAGGCCTCGCTCCACCAGGTCTTCCAGCAAGGAGGTAGCGGTGGCGGCGTTTTCACTGGCCCCTTCCCGCAGCCCCAGCACGTGCTTTTGGCCCTCCGAGTCCACGCCGGCGGCACAGATCACGTGGTGCTCGCCAAAGACCAGGCCGTCGATGTAGATGATCAGAAACTCAACGTCATCAAAGTGTCGCTCGGCCAGCTGCTCCAGCTGCTGGCCGCTCTGCTCAATGAACTGACGGCTCACGGACGATTTGCTGACTCCCACCGTGTCGGCCATCTGGGGGATCACGCGGCTGTAGTGGCGCGTGGAAACGTTGCACGTCAAGATCTCCAGCATGCGGCTGCCCAGCTCCCCGTTACGGTTGATCGCCTCATAGGCGGGGATCTCCACCTCCCCGCCTCGACCTTGGCCTTTCTTGCGCAGCCGTGGCTTTCGAACCCGCACTTGCCGCTCCGAAAGTCTGACTCGCCCTGGCTGAGTGCCGTACCAAACGACCTGCTTGCCTGGGCGCCCTTGTTGCTTTTCGCCGGCGACACTTCGGGCAGAAAGCTGCAAGACCGCTTCCATGCTCGCTCGCCCCAGGATGTCGATCAACTCGTCAATGGCCATCCGGGGGGCTTCGATCAGCTCCACCATCGGGAGCAACAGTTGCCCGTTCTGGGCCAGATAATCAGCCAGCCCCTGACTGTTCTTCCGGGTGACAATTCGATATGATTTCTTCATGGCTGTTCCTCCTTAAAAGGTTGTTGACCAACCCGATTCTAACGAGTCGGTCGGACGAACCGCCTCTCAACTTTCAACTAAACCCGGGACAGTCTCCCTCGATGTCGCTGGACTTCAAGATCTGACGCAACGGCAAGTGCTTCGTGTCACGGTCAAGGATGACGTGGGCCGAGCTGCGGAAAAAACCGTCGACACAGCCGGTCAGGTTCCTTCCGAGTTGCTGCATCCATTCGGAGTTGGGGTGAGGCGTCGCACCCGCGATTTCAATGCGCCGCGTCTTTAGATGCATCACCACAAGGACGTAGAACGTGACCAGTCCTGACCGAGTCCAGACCTCAACGGTCGTAAAGTCGGCGGCTGCGATCGAATCCCAGTGAGCAGCAAGGAAGGTACGCCAGGCCGTGCGGCTCTCGCGCTCTGGAGCTGGCTCGATGCCGTGGGCTTTGAGAATGTTGCCAACCGTGGTGTCAGAGATGTGGAAGCCCAGGTTGGCTAAAGCACCCTGGATACGGTCATAGCCCCAGCTAGGATTCTCCTGAGCCATGCGCAGAGCCAAGTCCACAATCTGTGTCGAATGCGTGGCCGGCCAACGGATTGCCTCTTGTCTGAGTGATCCCACTTGCGAGCGATAAGCTCTCGATGCCAGCGCAGAAGCGTGTCGGGCCTGACGATCTTGGCCAGTTTGCCGAGGCTTTTTCGGCCCAGCACCTTGCCCTTGACGGCCAAGCGTCGACGCTGGCCGTCGTTGAGCAGAATGCGGCGCTTGCCGAGCTTTTCTCTGAGTACCTGATTCTCAGTCAAAAGATACTCGATCGCGTCCTGCTGGTCTCTGTTGATCCAACCGGCCAAGATCAGGAGCAGCAGCTGCCAGGGCCTGAGCACGAAGTTCATGGTTGATTAGATGCTCACGTCAAGTGCTCAGACGCAAAGGGGGAAAACATTGGGGCTCAACCAAGGCTGACTTCTGTTTGCCGTGACGGTTACAACTTGTTGCACAATAGAGACTTGTGGGTCGGCTGAATATTTTGACCTTACGCCCTCGCTGGATTGGCCTCTACACGAGCCAGGGGCAGGAAGGGAGGGCGCCCTCACGCGCTGAGCAAAGCGCAGGTGCGGCTAGCTCAGGCAGCGATGGCGCAGCGCGACACGAAGGTCAGCGAGCTATGCCTAGAGCTAGGCGTAACCAAGGCGACGATCTACCGCTACGTAGCGCCAGATGGTTCCTTGAGAAACCGAGGGCGACAGGTCCTGGCTCGCTAGGCGGTCCCAAGAGCGGCCCTTAACGTGTGATTTTGCTCCGTTACTGTCGGAACCCCTATGCGCCAAACTCGGTTTCTTCGTTGGATCCGGTGGACGACCGGAGCGCTGCTACTCCCTATCATCGCCATGCCGATCATGGCAGCAGCGCAGGGTCGGTAACTGCAGCTCGTGTCGACGGTGTGGCCGCCGTTCACCAACGCGCCAGAACAGCCGCGGTTTGCCCTCGATCTAGTCGGCGTGGCTCTCGAACGCGTGGGGATCATCGCCGAAACGGTCATCGTGGACGAGTCCAGGCTGACGCCCTCACTGCTGAGCGGCGAGTTCGACGGAAGCGCGGCCTCTGGAAGGACACGGAGCGCGAACGCGCGCTAATTTACTCGCAGCCGTATCTAGAGAACCGGTTGATCCTCGTCGGGCGGCAGGGCAGCGACGTGTCCGCGACCTCGCTGGCCGGCCTCGCCGGCAAGCGGATTGCCCTGGTCGCCGGATACGCGTATGGCGAGGCAGTCGAGACGACGGACGGGCCGATCTTCGTTGGTTCGAACAGCGAAGAGGACAGCGTCGCAAAACTCCTCGACGGTGAGGCGGACTATACGCTGATGGATGACCTAGTCATCCAGTACCTCATCAGCAACCACGGAGAAGAAGCTCGAACGCGGTTGGCGTTCGGCTCGACGCTGCTGCTCACACGCTCGCTGCACCTCGCCGACCGCCGGTCGCTTCCGGACGCCGAGTCGATCATCTCGCGGTTCAACGCCGAACTGCGCGGCATGATCGCCGACCGCAGCTACCATCGCCTGCTCCATCTTGACTGGCTTAGAGCGGACGGCGACGGCGACGGTCGCACGGAGCACGTGCCTCATGACGATCAAACCGGACCGCACCCGCCGGAGCATTCCTACGAGCTCTTCGCGATGGGCAGTCCGACCACGGAGCCAGGCAGGACGCGGCGCTTCTACTTTGGCGGCAACATCTATGAAGGCTGGTCCACCGTGCCCGACCAGTACAAGGCCCTGGACTTCCCCGGGCCCGACCCGAGACAACGTACGATCAGAATCTTCACGTTCAGGTTTTAGCGGGAGCGAGTCCACCGCGCTCGTGTTACATGATCCCGTAGGGAATCTGCCCAGATCGCCGTCATGAGGCGACGGCTGGCAGGAGCATTCGGGGTGGAGGCGCCGTCGAGGGCGGTGCAAGGCGGCTCGTGCTGAGGGCAGTGATGGTTCGGCGCGGTGGGAAACGCACGGGCGCGGATGGCGTGACGGCGTTAGCGGTCTCTGAACTGGGAGGCACCGTTGGACACCCGCATCGGACCACCAAAGGGGGTTCATATCACGAAATTGACCGGCGCCTACGAGGCTCTGAACAACTCCTACAACACGCTCGTGAAGGATTTGGAAGAGCTCATTCGTTAATCCATGCCGAGGCCGAGCAGAAGCGGAAGGCCGGGCACCGGTGGGACCGCGTTGAGAGCAGAATTGAGAGCCTTATCCAAGGCCGGGTGCGTAGCCGTAGCCATGACTTCGACCGGTAGTTCTCACGGCTGCACATCGAATGTTTTCACCGTTCATCTCCAGGATGTGGACGTGATGGGTCAAGCGATCCAGTAGGGCGCCGGTCAGGCGCTCGGAGCCGAGCACCTAGGTCCATTCGTTGAAGGGCAGGTTGCTGGTAAGCATCGTTGCGCCGCGTTCATAGCAGGTAGGCGTCTTCCATGTTTTTCCACCAATTTCTTCCTTTCGTTGCGCTTACACGGCTTGTGGGCATCTGTTTTCGCTTGCAACGCCTACGGCTAGCTTGCTTAATGGGCAAGTTTTCTGAGCTGCCGACCAGGCCGAAACGGGCGAGCTACTCCTGGAGGCCCTCCGTGTCCGGCGGCAGACCGACGGCGTGTAGCGCTTGGTCAAGCGCTCGTTCCGCCTCGCTGCCCGGAGCGAGATCAAGTGCTGCCTGGCGGAGGACCGCTGCGGCGATCGGCAACGACGCAGCAGCAGGCATCAGATCCCTCATCGCATGGAAAAAGATCCGCTCCATCTCTTCCCGGTTGGCTCCCCCAATGCCTTCGACCGTCATGCCGTTAGTGCGATGCGTGCCGCCCTCGACGGCCAGATAGTACGCATGGCTTAGTATCAGCGAATTCCAATGGTGGCCGCCATATCCAAAATCATCGGTAGAGTCGATGTACTGGCCATCGACGAATACGAACCCGGAGTAGTCCCAGTTCTCGTCTTCGTCCAGAGTGAGGGCGAACTCGTAGCGGTCGCGGTAGACATCCGGATAAAAGCCGTCACGGAGCGACTTGGGGTCGCTCAGGGAGCGAATGGGTCCGCGCTTCGTTTCGCCGCCCACGAGATAGTCGGCTGTGGCGCCTTGATTTTCATAGAAGAATTCGAGGGATTCTCCGAAGATGTCGGAGTAAGCTTCGTGGATGGCGCCGTCTCCCGAGTAAGCGAGGAGGAACCGCCCGTCGACACACCAGGCCGGGACCAGGCCTTCTTCCGGCCCCTCCATTGCCGCCCCCAAGCCGGGGAACCGTGCGGTGGCGCACGTGTAGATTTCACCGTCGACGTCGGTGAAGCTTTCCGGACCGAGTCTCGTGTCCAGAGGGAAGGGGTTGGCAAGACCAAAGGGGCTTCCGGTGCGATTGCTCACGGAGAAGTGCGTCACACCGTGCATTAACTCGTGGCCAACGATATCGAGCACCATCAACGGGTCCTCGCTCGTTTCGTCGATAGCCCGGCCGAAAACGAATATGCCTCTGCCTTCCGGGCCAAACGGCGGGGGAGCAAAAAAGGCATTATCCGCGTCAATATTGACCATGGTGATCGTGCGTCCGTTCGCGCCGTCGATGCCTTCCCAACCGTGTCTGCCGAAGAAATAATCGTACGTCCAGCCGCTGTAGACATGGGCGCCCACCACAGCCGGGTCATCCCATTCGTTATCCGCGTCGGCGGAGACGTCGTCCATTGTCCAGAGCGGTTCTCCGGGCGACATCTGATTGAAGAGATGACCGAAGAGTAGACGACTAGCACGCAGGAGGTTGAACCGGGCGTCCAGAGTGACGATTTCCCCCGGCCGCATCCGGTCGTATGCTCCGAAGCCGGCCCCCCCCTGCGTCGTACTCAGCTTCCTCCGCATACCCGTGGAGTCTGCGCCGGCCCCGACCGCCGACTGCGACTTGAGCGCATGGACGCGGTGCAGAAGTTTGCCGTTGGCGGCACCGACGAAATAGAAGTGTCCGTTACTCATGGCGACTTGATAGGCCAGGACGTATGAGCCGTCAGGCCGCGGCAGTATACTCAGCGGCGGTTGCCGGTCGGCGACGAACTCTCCGCCGCGCATCACTTCGAGAAGCGCGGCGACCTCGGCCCCGGACAGCGCCGGCGTCGTATCCGCGGCGATCCCCTGGTGCAAGGTGCCGAACAGCGACACGGTGACGCCGCTACCGTCGAGCTGCCGGGATACGCCGCCGCCGTGCACGGGAATGCCTGCATGGTACTGCGCGAGATACTCGTGGGTGCGGCTTTCCAGGGAGGCGTCGCTCCGGCGCGACATGACGACGAGTTCACTGGTGCGCTCCATGCCGTAGACCGTCGCGTCCCACCGTTGCAACGTGTCGAGGCCTAGAGCTTGTCCGGCTGCGATGGAAACGACATCGAGTTCCTGGGCCGTAGCGTCGTGCCCCGTTGCCATGAGTGCGAAACCGATGAGGCCCAGAGCGATAAAGATTCGTGGAGCGACTCTCATTATGTGTCGATCTCCTTTGGGTCAAGCGAACGAGTTTGCCGGTTCGCTATGTGGAGGCGCATTCAGAACCGCAAGCGCAGGCCCCCGGCCGTATGCAGCCCACCGGGCTTGATGTCCAGTGTTCCGTTGCCCGCGGACGGAAGTTCCAACGCCGCCCGGCTGTAACGGGTGAACCAGCCGATACCGACGTGGTCAGTGAAGTAATAGGTGACGTCGGCTCCCACGTTGAATCCGATAGTCGAGGCGGATTCCGTGCTGGCGGCCGCACTGGAGAACGTAGCCGTGTCGAAGGGGTATGCGTGGACGAAATTCACGTCGGTGACAAGTTGCTGCTTCACGTTGAAGAACGTGGGTCCGGCAAAGCCCATTACCGTGAGCGAGTTCGTGGCCGGCACCACCACGTACGCTTGCAGGTGGACGGCCATCTCGCTGCGGGTGAGAGGCGACGAAACGCCCGAGATTGAGCGGTTGCGGTTGAAGTAGAGCGGGTGCGGCAACTGCGCCGATACGCTGGCCGTTTTCTCGGTGTTGAACCACGATATACCGGCACCGAGCGCGAAGTACGGCGCGATGCGCACGCCGCCGCTCACATCAAAGAGCGCCCCGGTCCTGTAGCGGCAGTCGCTCTCAAAGCGGGCCTGCTCCTGGGCTGCAGCCGCTGACAGGACCTCGCGATACACACCTCCCGATTCCGGAAAGTCGACGCTTTCGGAGAAGCTGCCGGTCAGTGCTTGCAGTCCTCCGTTGATGCTAATGAACGTCCGCGCGTTCCCTGCGGCCTGCTGTGCGTGGGAGGGCGCGACGCCAGTTAGTGTCAGGACTGCGGCGGACAGCCAGAGGGCCAGTGCCGACGACGATCGCGTGTTCGAATGTGTGGTTATGAGGTTTCCTATGGTCAAGGAGACATATTACATCATCAAATTGGGATGTGTTGCAACTTTCAAAAAGCGGCAGGAGAGCGATGGGTTGGGGTCGACCAATCTCCGTCTCATGCAGCCACCTCGAACAGCTGGTTACGGCAACGAGCTTCACCTTTTGACCTGCCCCCACCAACGAGACCACCCTCTAAGTTAGCCCCGGGACCATTTAAAGTCCACTCCAGGGAGCAGAGCCAGGGTCTGGGATCTCGGGAAGCTTACGCCCGGACCTAGCCAAGGCGGTGACCGTGCATCCAATCTGTCAGGAATAACTCTAGAACCCTGGACGGGATGTGTCCATCAATCCAAATGAGAACTCTATTCTGACGCCTTAGCGTCCCGGTCGATCGGCTTTTTACCGACTCGACTTCAGGTATGGACACGCAGCGTCCTCAACCTAGTGGTCGCCGCCATCGTGCTATGGAACACGGTTTACCTAGTGGGTAGTGCACGCTCGCTTTGTGGGACGCTGAAAACGCGGACGACAGCCTGTTTGCCTCCACCTGTCGCCACTGGGCTCGGAGCCCATCAACCTGACTGGAGACTACAACTGGCGGCAGAACAAGCAAGTCAAACAGGGTGACTTCCGCCCCTTACCGCCGCTCAATTGGCCTTAGAGTACGATTCCGTTTCGTGAGGTGACGCCTACACGCTGGGGTCAGCGTTCCTGCGCAATGACGTACTACCCGTCATGCCTCCATACGTTGGCGTTGATTGGTTTCTCTCGGTTTTTCTTAGCTTGGTTCCCGTGCATGTCGCTCTATCGCGATGTCGATTGTTCTGTTGATCGTCTGCGCCGGGATGACTACCCCGATTCCAGCGGGTATCCCTTCCCATTGTGCCGTTCCGCTGACCATTCCAAGTAAGGAGCTTTTGGTATATTTCTGGGTTCCGTCGAGTGCCGTTGGCGCTGGTTTCGTTACCACCGGACCTCCGCTATTGCCAAACCATGTTGCTCCGTCGATTAGGATTATTTCGGGCACTGTCAGAGGAAAGTCGCAAGGACTGAGTTCTCCACCGACGACAGGGAATTAGGCCGCCCCGAGCTGACGCCACTCGGCGAGTGCGGCGGCGCGGTTGAGCTTGAAATTGTCTCGTGAGCAGAGGTGTCGTGCCTGGTTGAAGTGATTGTAAACGGAAGAATGAACGGTGGCGAATTTCTGGAGGCTTTGCATCCGCCTGAAACGGAGCATGGCGTGTTCTCGTCGCCGGAACGGCAGGTGTGAATTCTCCGCACGATTGTTCAGCCAGCGGCCGGCTTGTTGCAGACCGGATCCGCCCAGTTCGCGCAACGCCGCTCGGTAAGACCTCAGCCGATCAGTGATGATCGCATCCGGCCTGCCGTAGCGCTTCATTAGTTTCCTGAGGAATTTCAAAGCGGCTTCGCGGTCTCTCTTCTTCGAGACAAAGGCCTCAAGCACCTCGCCTTCCTGGTCGACGGCTCGCCAAAGGTAATGGCCTTCGCCGTTGATCTTCACGAACATCTCATCGAGGTGCCACCGCCAACCCGAAAACGCGCGCATTCGATCCATCCGCTTCTTGCGGATCTCGGCGGCGAAGATCGGGCCGAACCGGTTCCACCAGAACCGGATCGTCTCGTGGCTCACCTCGATCCCACGCTCGTGAAGAAGGTCCTCGACATTGCGTAGCGACAGTGGGAAGCGAACATACATCATCACTGCCAGGCGGATGATCTCGGGCGAGGTCTTGAAATAGCGAAAGGGGTTCTTCATCCGAAGACACTACAAGGCGCATCTCGCCGACTCAAGCCAGTTTCCTCTGACAATGCCGAGTTTGGCGAATGCATATGGTCCGAGGCGATCGTCGTGAGCATAAAGCCCCCTAAGCCTGCTGGATGCTTCGCGAAACGATACTGTCAAGTTAACCGAAATGCACTCTTTTTCGATGCGAAATCAATTCTAGCCAGCATGGAAAATCAACGACTTAGCTAGTACGTCAATCAGGGTTAACCTCCAGAAAATCAGTTAACTTGACAGTGCCGTATCGAGCAATACCTGGATTGCCGGCCGGTCCCCCGGCCGGTCGCCGACATGGTGTAGCCGAACGACTCCCTCCGGGTCGACGAGCACGTCGCCTCCCAGTTGGCTGACATCGCCACTCGGCATCCGGAGACGCCGCCCCCGTAACAGCAGCTTCATATAGGCCCACCAAGACGGCGGTCCGAAAATACTCCACCAGTGCCCCCGGTTCATGCCATAGGCCTGATACACCTCCAGCGCACTGTCGATCAGTATCGGCCACTCCAGACGCGTGTCCCGCACATAGGCCTCGGCGACCGGGCCGCTCTGGAAGGTGACGACGACGACCTGGACATCGAGTTTCTTCAACTCCTTCTTGTGCTGTCGCAACTGCGACAGGTGTTCCCGGCACGGCAGTCAGGCTAGGTGCCGGTGAAACACCAGCAGTAGCCAGTGTCCGGAGTAGTCCGCGAGCTGGTGCCAGCGGCCTGTGAACTCGGGTAAACGGAACCCGACGGCAGGTTGTCCGCGTTTAGTTTCCATCGCCTGTGAGGGTGTGGGCAAGGCGCGCAGCAGCTTCGGGACGGTCTGCTCGGCCGTAAACCGATTCCGTGACATTCCTAGGACTCTCCCTGGGGCACAGAACCTGCACGATTCTACACCTTATTGACAGGTCCAGTCGCGTTGTTGCACAATTCCGGCCGGGTCACGGACCGATCCCAGTCCTGTTTGAATGCTATCGAATTCGCACTGACTCAGGCATGCCCCGGCTTGACATACGATTCAGCACCTCACATTTGATGATGGCCTCGACCCGTTGATTGTCGAATCGTCGGGCCGACAGCTTAGGCCCAAACAACGTCTTGAACCTCGACATCGCATTCTCTGCAAGGCTTTGCCTGGCGCAACCACTGGAGATGCGCCATTCATATCGACCGAGTCTCCTTATTTCTCGTAGATGGGCATCCCGCATTGCCCGCCAGGCAGGCGGGTCCACACTTTCACTCAGCCGCGCACTGCGTCGCGGAGGGATGGTGGCGACAGCCTCCCGCTCGAGTATCGATTGATAACAGGCCCTCGTGTCATAGGCCCCGTCGCCCGAGACTTGAACGATGCGACCCGGAATCTGATCCAGCAGGGCCGGCAACAGACGACAGTCGTGGACCCGGCTCGGTGTAACCTCCACCGCCACAATCTCTTTCGTCCTCTCATCGACACCCAGGTGCAGCTTGCGCCAGGCTCTGCGCCGACCATGTCGATGCTTTCGGACGTGCCATTCACCCGAGCCGTACACTCTCAGGCCCGTCGCATCCACAACCACGTGCCGAGGCCGACTGCTTGGGCTAACAGTCAAGAACGTCGCCAAGGAACTCTGTCGTCTACTGAGAGTGCTGTAGTCTGGAACTGGCAGATCGAGTCTGAGCAACTCCAGGAGCGAAGAAACGAAGCCCTGCGTCGACCGAAGGCTAAGATGAAACACCGACTTCAATATCAGCGCACACTGAATGGCCGTGTCGGAGTAAACCTTCGGAGCGCCGGGGCCGTAAGGTAAAAATATTCGGTCGGGCAGCGGATCCTTAGGATAGAAGGGCTCATGGGCGTGCGAGCATCGGAATCTCAGGCGATTTCCGTTGAGAAACCAGCTTTTGGAAACGGGCTCCCGGTGTGAGGTCGTCGCTCCGGCACAGCGGTGCTGACTCGACCTTCTCCCCAGTCTTATGGAGTGTATCCGAATTCAAGCAGCGTCTCGATAGTAGTATCGAAGCAAGCCACCGAGCCTGGGACGGCAACTTAATTCGCCGTCCTTGCGACCAACTTCATCTCCCGCATCAATGATTCGGTTCGCGAGTCCCTGATGATTCCGTTCGTGGTGAAAGTGCTCTCCGAACTCTCTCAAGGCCCGACGCAATGACGCTTCACCAAAGAAGATCATACGGTTGAGACATTCAGATTTCAGGGAGCGCATGAAGCGTTCCAGATGAGCATTGAGATTAGGACTCTTGGGAGGTAAGACTACCGCCTCGATGTCGCTGGACTTCAAGATCTGACGCAACGGCAAGTGCTTCGTGTCACGGTCAAGGATGACGTGGGCCGAGCTGCGGAAAAAGCCGTCGACACAGCCGGTCAGGTTCCTTCCGAGTTGCTGCATCCATTCGGAGTTGGGGTGAGGCGTCGCACCCGCGATTTCAATGCGCCGCGTCTTTAGATGCATCACCACAAGGACGTAGAACGTGACCAGTCCTGACCGAGTCCAGACCTCAACGGTCGTAAAGTCGGCGGCTGCGATCGAATCCCAGTGAGCAGCAAGGAAGGTACGCCAGGCCGTGCGGCTCTCGCGCTCTGGAGCTGGCTCGATGCCGTGGGCTTTGAGAATGTTGCCAACCGTGGTGTCAGAAATGTGGAAGCCCAGGTTGGCTAAAGCACCCTGGATACGGTCATAGCCCCAGCTAGGATTCTCCTGAGCCATGCGCAGAGCCAAGTCCACAATCTGTTGTCGAATGCGTGGCCGGCCAACGGATTGCCTCTTGTCTGAGTGATCCCACTTGCGAGCGATAAGCTCTCGATGCCAGCGCAGAAGCGTGTCGGGCCTGACGATCTTGGCCAGTTTGCCGAGGCTTTTTCGGCCCAGCACCTTGCCCTTGACGGCCAAGCGTCGACGCTGGCCGTCGTTGAGCAGAATGCGGCGCTTGCCGAGCTTTTCTCTGAGTACCTGATTCTCAGTCAAAAGATACTCGATCGCGTCCTGCTGGTCTCTGTTGATGGTACTGTCAAGTTAAGTGGAATTCTCGGGTTTTGGAGGCGAAATCGGTCGTCGGTCGAACGTAGAATCAACAATTTAGGGACTTGCCAAGGCGCTGATTAGGCACCAAACCGGTTAACTTGACAGTACCCTAAAAAGGGCTTGAGAGACGGGCGTGTGAAAACGGTACGCCAACGCCACGCAGAAGCGTCTCTGCCAACCGAAGCCCCTCACCAGAGCATCGGCAAGCGCCCGGGATTTGGGCGGAAAACGGGGACGAGATCCACAAAAAACGTAGCAATATCAGAGATATAAGGGCGTGGCGGTGGGCGCAGTCTGGAGCGAACCCGTCTCTGGCCCGATTTCCCTGTTTAACAGGGAAAAAACAGGGAATTTCGTGGATTCGGCCTCGAATAGGCGGGATCGAAGCCTCCTAACCCACTGATATCATGGGGTTTCAGTTTCGAATTCCCTACGCCACGGAACAGGGAATTTGTTTGGTCGAACAGGGAATTTTCTGGGGGGAACAGGGAAAACCAGTTCGTGGAACAGGGAAGACCAGTGCTGTGCGCGCGCACCGGATGCGCTGCGAATCGCAGCATCGATCCGGACAACGGGGTTCCTGCCGGCGGATGGGGTTCGCGCCGAACTACGGTGTCTTTCGCGGGTCGAGCAGCCCTATCTCAGTGGATGTCGATGAGGTAGTGATATCGGCGCACGAGACAGCGGCTGTCGTCAAGGCTCATCAGGTTGCGGAGGAATGCGTTGCAACACTTAGCTCGAAGGGTCGCCAACATCAGTGTGCCGCAGCAAGCGGCGTGAGAGATGGGAGTAGGCCTCCCGCAACCGGCTTGCAGGAGCAGGTTGCAAACCACCGTAAGTGGCTGTGGTTAAAAGCCGCGGTCGTGAGCGTTACGGAAAAGGTGCTCTAGAAGCATCAGGTGTGGATCAGGAAGACGAACACAAGTGAACCACCGTTCAAGTGCCGAAAGGACGAGATGGTGTCGAAACCGGGGAGTTGGTGTTGCCCCGGGACGAATCTGGCGGAAACCTGTCTACTGGTCAGGTGGCACCCGGCATAGAGGTGGCGTGAGCTTGATCTGGGCTCTCATGTTGAACTGCGGGAACCTGGAGCAACGATGCTAAGAGAAAGGCACAAGCAGAGAACCTGCGAGGCCGACAGTATCGAAGCGTTGCCCAGGGGCGGACAAGCTCGTAGTAGCGATGAGGCTGCCGTAATGGCAGCGGAGCGAAGGGGCTTGGTCACTCGGCTACAGACAAGCGGCCAACTGCTAGGCAGGAGGAGCCCTTGAAAGTAGCAAAGCCATTTGAGGTTTCTAAGAAGCTGGCAGGGCAAGCATACTTGGAGGTGAAGTCCAAAGGAGGTGCCGCAGGAGTCGATGGCGAGTCGCTTGAACTCTTCGAGCACAACTTGAAGAACAACCTCTATCGAATCTGGAACCGGCTGTGCTCCGGGAGCTATTTTCCACCACCCGTGAAAGCCGTGCCAATCCCGAAGAAATCGGGGGGCACGCGTGTTCTCGGAGTGCCTGCGGTCTCTGATCGAATCGCACAGACAGTGGTGAAGCAAGCCCTGGAGCCGATACTGGAACCGGTGTTCGATGAGGATTCTTTCGGCTATCGACCGGGAAAGTCTGCCCATGACGCGATTGCCATCACCCGGAAACGGTGTTGGCGATACGACTGGGTGGTGGAGTTCGATATCCGCGCCCTGTTCGACAACATTGACCACGAACTGCTCATGAAGGCGTTACGCCACCATTGTCAGTGTCGTTGGGTGTTGTTGTACGTGGAGCGCTGGTTGCAGGCTCCACTTGAGCAGCCCGGCGGCAGTCTACAGGCGCGCGACAAAGGCACACCGCAAGGTGGAGTTGTGAGCCCTATTCTGGCAAATCTGTTCTTGCACTACGCGTTTGACGCGTGGGTGAGACGCCAACTGCCGGGGGTTCCATTTTGTCGATACGCCGACGATGGGCTGCTGCACTGCAAGAGCCAGTCTCAGGCGGAATACGTGATGAGCCTTATCTCGGAACGCTTCCGTGAGTGTGGGTTGGAGATCCATCCCGACAAATCGTCGATCGTCTATTGCAAGGATGTGAATCGCCTGGAAGAGCATTCGCGAATCAGCTTTGATTTCCTTGGTTACACTTTCCGTCCGCGACGGTGTGTGAACAAGAAAGGGCAGGTTCACCCGAACTTTCTTCCTGCGATCAGTATCTCCTCGAAGAAGGAGATCAATCGATGCATGCGTAGCTGGCATGTCCAGCTCAAGAACGAGAAGACGTTGTTGGATCTGTCTCAGATGTTCAATCCGAAACTCCGTGGTTGGCAAGCCTGCTATGGTTGCTTCCACGCGTCGGCACTGCGTCAACTGTGGCGGAACTTCAACCGGTATCTTGTGCAGTGGGTGCGAAGGAAACTCAAAAGATTTTCTGGGCATCGGCAACGGGCGAGGCGTTACCTCGACCAGATTGCCCGTGCCAATCCGCATCTATTTATTCATTGGCGTCTTGGAGTCTTTCCTTGTGGCTTGAGTGATAGGAGCCGGATGAGCTGAGAGGTTCACGTCCGGTTCTTGGAGGGGCTGGGGGTGAGACTCCCCCGGCCTACTCAACCATCTTCTTCAACCACAACAAGGAAACTAGTTCGCCACCTCTTCGGTACATTTGCCCCCTTGATCTCTATGATGGACCGGAACTCCCCGCCGATGCTAGCGTGCCCGCTTACGCCGATTCATGCACCAATGCCCTTCAACTAGTGTAGCGATCGGGACCCTCATTTCACTTGCGAAAAGTTTCCCCATTTTTCAAAAAGTTCACCCGTTCCACTTGTTAATCTTCCTAACTCAACCATGTCAATTGGTTAGCAGAATCTCACCTGAATTTTTGGGGAAACTCCTGCAAGTGGCATGTACTAAAAAATCGGGGGAAAAAAAGGGAGGAAGGGCAGAGAAATTTAGGCGGACAAGCGGCCCTGAAAATGCATTATGCCGCGCGGGAGCGCAATGTCCGGAGCGACAGCATTTTACAACAGAGCATGAGCTGGCTACAATAACGGTCCGCTGAGATGGAGGCGTAAGCTTCCCCAGAAAAGACCCCATCCAAAAGTAGAATTTTCTGGCCCAAGGACAGAAGATGGGACAGGTTTCGCAGCAGATCGGGGTGACCGAGCAGACCTACTTGGGGTCACCTCTGTCCAGTTGAGGCATGCCTCAACTGGACAGAGGTGACCCCTTCATAGCCAAGGCAGCGGTTGGATTTCTCGCGCTGATGGTGTAGTCCGCGCCCGCTGGCGGATGAATGGTAAAATAGACCCATGGGGAAGAAGATGACAGAAACGACAACGATCCGGGGCGCACTGAAAGAGGCCGGATGCGAGCCCACTTTTCGCAAGACAGCGTCAGGACGAATCTCAGGGAAGTCATCCCCGTCTCAAAGGGTCTCAAAAGGGTATTGATGCCCAGGCCGGGTTACAGTACATTGGCCCCGTGGCATTGGCCCCGTGCTGAAGGGAGTACTCTATGACTGGAACCATCCGTCGCGTCGACTATTTTTATCTGACAGTACCCAACAAATCGGGCGAAGAGGTCCGGATATTAAGCACCCTAAAAGAAGCGGGTATTAACCTGCTGGCATTTTCAGGATTTCCAAGCGGCCGTCGAAGTCAGATTGACTTCGTACCTGAAGACCCCGTTGCGTTTCGAAAAGTAGCCAGAAAATCTGGCTGGAAACTAAGTCCCCGCAAGTCGTGTTTTCTAATTGAAGGAAAAGACCAGGCCGGAGCGTTTTTCGATGTGGTGTCGCGCCTCGCTGACGCGAAGATCAATGTCACAGCGTCGGCCGCCGTTTGCACGGGAGAGGGACACTATGGGGCGCTTCTATGGGTCAAACCCCCGGATGTAGGAAAAGCTGTAAGAAAACTCGGCATCAAGAAGCAGGTTGCGGCTCCTGTGTCCAGTAAATGAATGGGGGCAAGTCGGCCGCCGGGGAATTGTTGGTCGAGTCGACCGGGCTCCGTCTCATGCAGCCACCTCGATCTGTCTCAGCACTGTTACGATCTGCTCTGGCTTGTACCTCCGTATCGGCATCTGTCTTGTCCTCCTCCGTAAGATTCTCTCTCACTTCAGTTGGTACAAATCCCCCAGGCCGGGTCACCATCGAAGACAAGCCCCCCCCGAAGCGATTCATGCAACAAGCCGTCTTGGAACCCCAAAGCATTGTGCCGAAGACGACCCCGAGCAAGATGGGGGGCAGGAAGCTGCCGCCGACAAATGGAAACTAAACGCGGACAACCTGCCGTCGGGTTCCGTTTACCCGAGTTCACAGGCCGCTGGCACCAGCTCGCGGACTACTCCGGACACTGGCTACTGCTGGTGTTTCACCGGCACCTAGCCTGACTGCCGTGCCGGGAACACCTGTCGCAGTTGCGACAGCACAAGAAGGAGTTGAAGAAACTCGATGTCCAGGTCGTCGTCGTCACCTTCCAGAGCGGCCCGGTCGCCGAGGCCTATGTGCGGGACACGCGTCTGGAGTGGCCGATACTGATCGACAGTGCGCTGGAGGTGTATCAGGCCTATGGCATGAACCGGGGGCACTGGTGGAGTATTTTCGGACCGCCGTCTTGGTGGGCCTATATGAAGCTGCTGTTACGGGGGCGGCGTCTCCGGATGCCGAGTGGCGATGTCAGCCAACTGGGAGGCGACGTGCTCGTCGACCCGGAGGGAGTCGTTCGGCTACACCATGTCGGCGACCGGCCAGGGGACCGGCCGGCAATCCAGGTATTGCTCGATACGGCACTGTCAAGTTAACTGATTTTCTGGAGGTTACCCTGATTGACGTACTAGCTAAGTCGTTGATTTTCCATGCTGGCTAGAATTGATTTCGCATCGACGCGTTGTTGCACAATTCCGGTCGGGGTCACGGACCGATCCCAGTCCTGTTTGAATGCTATCGAATTCGCACTGACTCAGGCATGCCCCGGCTTGACATACGATTCAGCACCTCACATTTGATGATGGCCTCGACCCGTTGATTGTCGAATCGTCGGGCCGACAGCTTAGGCCCAAACAACGTCTTGAACCTCGACATCGCATTCTCTGCAAGGCTTTGCCTGGTGCAACCACTGGAGATGCGCCATTCATATCGACCGAGTCTCCTTATTTCTCGTAGATGGGCATCCCGCATTGCCCGCCAGGCAGGCGGGTCCACACTTTCACTCAGCCGTGCACTGCGTCGCGGAGGGATGGTGGCGACAGCCTCCCGCTCGAGTTCCCCTTTACCCCTCTTTTCAACCTGACGGGCAACCCGGCTGCGAGTGTTCCCTGCGGCTTCAGCGAGGACGGCTTGCCGATCGGTCTACAGATCGTGGGTCGACTGAGGGACGAAGAGACGATCATAGCGGCTTCGGCCGTCTTCGAAGAGGGAAGACCCTGGGCAGAGAAGCAGCCGGGACGGTTTCCTTGATGGTGGCGATAGCACTCTGAGGGGTCCAATTCAGCGTTGGTGACCGTCTCCTGGTGAGCTGAGCAATGGAACATCTAGGCAAGAAGAAGGCAAAGCCGTCCTGGCAGACGGCCAAGTACGCCTTCCACCATATCATCTGGCCTCGTCGCCGGCTCCTTTTTCTAGGTCTATTCCTGATCGTCATCAATCGAGCAGCGGGCCTGGTCTTGCCAGGTGCCAGCAAGATCCTGTTGGACAACGTTATCCCCGAGAACGACGAACAGCTGCTGTACCTGCTCTTGTCGGGTGTGACCCTGGCCATCCTGGTTCAGTCTTCCACGGCATTCTTCCTGACTCGGTTGCTGAGCGTGGAGGCCCAGCATCTGATTTCTCTCCTCCGAGCAGAGGTACAACGCCATATCCTCTACCTCCCCGTTCGGTTCTTCGACAACACCAAGTCAGGAGAGCTGGTTTCCCGCATCATGATCGACGTCGAGGGGGTCCGAAACCTGGTGGGCACAGGTTTTGTGCAAATGTTCGGGGGCGTCCTGACGGCCATCGCATCACTGGTACTTTTGTTGAAGATCAACGCCATGATGACGCTTTACACCCTGCTGCCTCTCAGCCTTTTTGGCTTGGTCTCACTGAAGGCGTTTGGTTACATTCGTCCGATTTTTGGGGAGCGGGGGAAGATCAACGCGGAGGTCACCGGGCGCCTCACAGAGTCACTGGGCGGTATTCGGGTCATCAAAGGGTTCAACGCCGAGAAGCAGGAGGTCCGGGTCTTCGAGAGGGGAGTCGATCGGATTTTCAACAACGTCAAGAAGTCCCTGACCGCTACCAGCCTGGTTACCAGCTCCTCCACCTTGCTGCTGGGTCTAGCCAGTGTCGGCATCATGGGGCTTGGGGCGTCGATGATCATGAGCGGCGACTTGAGCGTGGGCGACCTGTTTGCCTTCACCCTCTATCTGGGATTCCTGATCGCTCCTATCGTCCAGATGGGCAACATCGGGAGTCAGATCACGGAAGCCTTTGCCGGCCTCGATCGCACTGAAGAGATTCTGAGCCTGAAGCCCGAGCACGCTGAGCCGTCAAGGACTATTACGCTGGACGAGGTGCAAGGAGATATCCGCTTCGAGGACGTCGATTTCTCCTATGAAGAGGGGAATCCGGTCCTCACGGGTATCAGCTTCGAAGCCCCAGCCGGCAGCGTCACGGCCCTGGTGGGGAGTTCCGGATCGGGGAAGACCACGATTGCCGGCCTGGCGGCTTCCTTCCTGAAACCCAACGGGGGGAAGATTCTGATTGACGGACAAGACCTTTCCAGGGTGACGCTTGACTCTTATCGATCCAGGCTAGGCGTCGTCCTTCAGGACGATTTTCTCTACGAGGGGACGATCCGGGAAAACATCCTGTTTGCCAGGTCGGAAGCAAGCACGACGGAGCTGAGTGAATCGGTGGCCGCTGCCCATGTCAGCGAGTTCACCGATCGCTTCGACGAAGGCCTGGACACCCTCATTGGCGAACGCGGTGTGAAGCTTTCGGGCGGACAGAAGCAGCGGGTGACCATCGCTCGCGCCCTGTTAGCCGATCCACGGATCTTGATTCTGGATGAGGCCACCTCGAACCTGGACACCGAAAGCGAGCTCTATATCCAGCAGAGTCTGGATCAGCTCCTGAAAGGCCGAACCACTTTTGTCATCGCCCACAGGCTCAGCACGATTCGGCGCGCGGACCAGATCCTGGTGGTGGAGGACGGTGAAATCGTCGAACGAGGGCGCCATGACGAGCTGATCGAAGCGAAGGGTCGATACTACCAACTCTATACCTACCAGGCCCGCATCTAAGCCGAAACTTCATTCGCAGAAGTAGCTTTGGCCTCCAGGCCGAAGTCTTATTCTTCTGAGTCTTTGGCTCGGACGGAGGCCTGGAGGCCAAAGCTAGTGCGCCTGCGAAGGCGTTTGATCAGAAGGGTGCAAGTTCCCTTCCAGGCCAACGTTACCGGCCTGAAGTCGACAGTGGTAACTGCGTTTCCGTGAGGAAAGGTGGAGACGCGTTGTTGCACAATTCCGGTCGGGTCACGGACCGATCCCAGTCCTGTTTGAATGCTATCGAATTCGCACTGACTCAGGCATGCCCCGGCTTGACATACGATTCAGCACCTCACATTTGATGATGGCCTCGACCCGTTGATTGTCGAATCGTCGGGCCGACAGCTTAGGCCCAAACAACGTCTTGAACCTCGACATCGCATTCTCTGCAAGGCTTTGCCTGGTGCAACCACTGGAGATGCGCCATTCATATCGACCGAGTCTCCTTATTTCTCGTAGATGGGCATCCCGCATTGCCCGCCAGGCAGGCGGGTCCACACTTTCACTCAGCCGCGCACTGCGTCGCGGAGGGATGGTGGCGACAGCCTCCCGCTCGAGTATCGATTGATAACAGGCCCTCGTGTCATAGGCCCCGTCGCCCGAGACTTGAACGATGCGGCCCGGAATCTGATCCAGCAGGGCCGGCAACAGACGACAGTCGTGGACCCGTCTCGGTGGAACCTCCACCGCCACAATCTCTTTCGTCCTCTCATCGACACCCAGGTGCAGCTTGCGCCAGGCTCTGCGCCGGCCATGTCGATGCTTTCGGACGTGCCCTTCACCCGAGCCGTACACTCTCAGGCCCGTCGCATCCACAACCACGTGCCGAGGCCGACTGCTTGGGCTAACAGTCAAGAACGTCGCCAAGGAACTCTGTCGTCTACTGAGAGTGCTGTAGTCTGGAACTGGCAGATCGAGTCTGAGCAACTCCAGGAGCGAAGAAACGAAGCCCTGCGTCGACCGAAGGCTAAGATGCAACACCGACTTCAATATCAGCGCACACTGAATGGCCGTGTCGGAGTAAACCTTCGGAGCGCTGGGGCCCTTGGGCGGGTCGGCGTTCCGCCAGGCGGCAACGGCGTCCTCATCGAACCAAAAGGTCAGACGCCCCCTGGCGATCAGCGCCCGATTGTAGTCTGACCAGTTGCGTACTCGGTACCGGAACGTGTATTGATTCGGCGTCATTCCTCATGCTGGCACCCTGGCCCATCGGAGACAAGCGGACGTGCCGAAGCGATTTATGCAACAACGCGTTTCGTTGTAACAAAAGCCAGCTCCGCTGATGGTCAAGCCTCCGGAGCCTTAGTCCTAGTAACAATTCCAAAAGGTACGGGGTCAATCTCCGGAAAATGCTTCAAGCTGGCTTGAGTTCGGATGTATCCGATCCGTGTAGAGGTGCCGTTTAAAACGATTGTCGTCAAGGCGATAGATCGCAGTGTGACGCAAGCGGCCACCAAACCCAGAGCCCACTTGAATCCCGCCGTAGGCACTCTTCTCACCAGCGATCACCCAGATTGCTGAGAGATCTTGCCGGTTGAGCATCTGCAAAAATGCGTCGCGATCGACAAGAGCCCCTGCGGGGCCAGATTCAACGACGGACGGATCATAGAATGTGCCTTGTCCATCTGAGCCGACAAAAATCAGCGATCTCCCACTCGACAGCCGAAGTCCCATTTTCTCGGCTAGCCAGGGAGCAGGTATTTTGAATATAATCGTCTGATCGATTGAGTAGTCATAGTCGCCGCTCTCGCATGCGTAGGAGGCGATCGTTGGGCGTGTTGGCACGGCGAAGGCCTGCTGATCGTCGTGCGAACTCCACCGTCCGAATTCGCTCATTTCTGGGTGCCAAGGATATTCTCCGAGGTGAAAATACCCAGAATAAAGTTCGATCTTTGGGAATGAGCTGGGATCTGTCAGAATTTTGTCCTGGAGACTTTTGACCATCTTAGCTTGGTCTTTGCGGCGTACGACGATGCAGGTAAGCCGAAACCACGTTTCCCGCTGAATCTCCCTCTTCCCGGCCCGCACGCCAGCACCTTTCCATGTTGAAAATCCCGAGAGGGCAAGCCATCTTCGGCCCGTCTTTGGATTACACAAATCAATCAGAGCTTTATTGTTGATGATGTCGCTGTCACTGTCCAGCCAAGCAAGACGCTCGTGGGGATCCACCGCGCGAAGCGTAGGATTGAAAGGCACCCACCACGTTTTGCGCCACTCGGCCCAACCCTTGTAATAGGTCTGAGTAGTCAAGAAGGACGGATCGATATCGCATAGTCCGACTTCACGGGCTCCTCGATATAGGGGTGGTTCGTCATCGTCTTGTTTCCATGGATTGTCTAAGAAGGCAAGATTGTCCGCCATGCGGGCTACAAGTTCTTGGAGTGCAAGCCATTGGTACTTCTTGCCGATGCGTTCGATCCTGTGGCCGTTTCGGTCGTAGCCGCAGAAGTGATTGTCGAAATCACCGAAGCGTTTCGATGTCCAACCCAGTTCATGGGCTCGCTTGCAGATCCATCGACGGCCCCAATGAACGTCGAAGTGTGCGGCTCGATCCGCAAAGAGTTTGTGCCGGAAAAAGTCCTTTGCTCGAACTCGGAAGTCTTCCCATTGGTCCGACGCCATCGTCTGCTGAAGAGCCCCCTCGGCGGCGGCCAACCGCTCCGCCTCCGGACTGGACTGATGGCCGTGAACATCCTTAATTCCCTCGGTGGTGCTAACATATTCCTTAAAGGCCACAAGTTGGTCTGCGGTTGCACTGGCGACAAATTCCTGTATCCAGGTTCTGCAAATGTCGAGCGAAGTCGGTAGCGGCATTGCTCCGATTTTTGCAGGACTCCATTTGTTCACCTTGTGATCAACTACATATCGCGCAAAGTCGCCCTCATGGACGGTGGAGAATACAATCGCGTCGCCAACGGACCCGCGCCCATGATCCTCGGTATAGCCCTTAATCAATTCGTCCGGTACCGGTTCGATAGGCCAAGGACTTTGATATGGCGGCCGTGCAAGCGCAAGGTCGATTGAGCTATCCAGTACGCCGCAGTACGCTGCGTACTCTACAATACATCGGGCATGGTCGCGCAGAAGCGCATTCGCCGGTGGTTTCCCGTTGGCAAAGACCGTGTCGAAAACCACCTGGGCAAGTTTGCCGAGTCCCGCTTCCCGCGTTCCTTGAAGAGCGGCGCCATAGCAAGCAGCCAACAGACGCTCAAGAACATACGGATCATTCACACTCACAAAGTCGCCCAGTAAACGAGCGGCGAGCAAAAGCCGCCGACTCAGCACGCTAGCAAGGGCCTTGGTAGCCTTATCCCTGACCTCCCGGTGCGATGTGGCAAGGAACCAAGTGAGCATTGTCGAAGCCAAGTACGCACGATCCCCGTCTATATGCTCAAGATCACTTTGAAGCGCCCAGGAAATCAGTGTCTTGACAGGCTCATCGAAGCCACGCTCTGCCAAATAGACCGACCAGCGCGCATCGCGCTCCGGCATCGTCATTCCCATGAGCCGCTTATGGACAAAGAGTGCATTGAATTTGTTAGACGTCTCTGTGCTGATTGCGACAAGCAGGTCGGTCAACTCGTCCGCTTGAACCAAGCCTCGAACTAGTTCGAACGTGTGACTAGTAAAGTGAGACTGCTCACGCCAAAGGAGGCTATTCAGAAAAGCGTCCCGCACTGTATACGAAGCGTCAGATCCAACATCCAATATCTCAACGCGGGTCCGTTCCGGGAGTTGAATGGTCATCGCCTCGATGATTCCGGCGCGTTCATAATTCTCCGTCCCGAAAACACACTTATGGAGAGGCTGGTCGGCTTGAAAGGAACTAGCCACATTGTGGGTATTGAGATGGTCATCGAGCAAGTGCGACGCTATAGCATGATCGCTGAAACGCTCGAACGTGAAGCGAACCATTTCAGCAAGCGATCCATCATCTTGCCGCAAGGGTTCGACGGTGAGAAGACCTCCGTTTTCCAGCTGCGCTAGCAGACTCTTCTCAAGGCTTCCTCTCGAGTCGAGAACCGATTCAAACAGAGTAACTACGTCGCTTTTCGCGGCATATCCTTTGCCGGCGCCCACGAGTAATTGCGCAAAGCTGGCGATAGCCTTTGATACGATTTCCAGATGAGGGTCGAGCCTCATTCCCCGGTTCAGCGACTGAGATACAGCCTCGTTGTAGAATTTAAAGATCGATGTGACGCCGCGCAAACCTCTAGGAAATTCGGTTTTTCCCTCCTTTTCCAAGGAGTCGCAGCACATTTTCAAGAAAAGCGGATTTTCAAACTCGGGAACGAGATTAGGTGCCCCAGGTCGGACCATTCCTCGTTTGTCGAGGTACACCTTCGCAGCTTCGCCCCCGTTCGCCGCAAAGCCTCTGTGATCGACACGGAGGAGCCGATCTTCATCTATGTCATCCGGGATCACATGCCGAACATAGGTCGAGCGGCATGACACGATCACGCTGACTCGCGGGAAAGCCTCGAAAGTATTGAGAAAGGCTGCGAGACGCTGCGGCCAGACATTAACGCCGTTGCGTTCGTTCAAAGCATCGATGCACACAATTGCTCTCAAGCTCGCGGCCTGCGCTGCTGCGTCCAGACTCGCGAGGAAGTATTTGAACTGCACCGTTGGTGGATGATCGAGTTGATCGCGAATCTGCGGCCACAGTTCAGCGTCGATAAACGCTTCGCCGAGAAAGAGCAGCGCTGGCCCACCTTCGTGAAGTTGATGCTCCACGATGTCGGCAAGCAAATGGGACTTACCGATGCCGGCCGGGCCCTGAAGCAGAACTGCCTGCGCGTTGGTCAGCCGCCAACGGTTCGAAGCGAGGTCGCTCTTGATTTCATGCAGTACCTCCATCAGTTCATAGAGGGTATGTTGCACCAAGCGTTCGGACTTGATGCCCATACTGCCGGGCTTGGAAGGCGGAAGGTCGTAGGACCAACGAAGGGCCTTTCTAGCGAGGTCGAGACCGTCTGCAGCTGCGGCACTCCAATCGGTTACAGGATAGGGTTGGTCGGGGCCGATTGGATCCCCGTCAAGCAAAGACGTCAGAGCACAAATTGCCTCATCCAGAGGATCGATATGGGTTTCGGCTTCCTCCGCACCTGTTCCGCGTATGGCTTTTACGGCGCCGCTTCCTTTTTCGTTGACGCGTATAAACCACCCATCGATCTGCCTCTGAAGCTCAGGATGGCGTGCGAAGGCGAGGAAGTCCTGTCTGATTGGGAGTTCAACGTTTGTTTCGGGAGTGTATCGGCTGCCCAGAGACGCCCTTGCCTTCCCAAATTGCTCCTTGAACCAAGTCGTTGTTAGGGCCGCGTGGCCGAACCAGTACAGGACTCGACCTGAGTGGGCGGGGTCTTCTCTGACCAGACGAAGGCTGAGTTCGCTCTTGCCCCACAACCTGATAGTCAGGTCACGCTTCTGCAATGCGGCAAACTCTTCCCATTTCGTGCACCAAGCGTCCCACTTCTCTTGTGCGGTCTTGCCCTTGCCGGTTCGGGAATCGGGAAGATCGAACGGAAGGCAGACGATGTAATTAACGAGATTCGGGTGCCTATTCAACGCCGTGCATATTGAAACGTCAAGCTGTGCTGTCAGGCTTGCATTCCAGCTAAAGAGGTACTTGGCTTGCCATCCGACTTCCGTCCCGTCTGCACGGCGGCGGTAGCATTCGACACCAGCGTCGCCGCCCCGGCCTTTCCGATAGAATTTTCCTTCCGTGGATGTTGGCTCCAAAGAGGCGAGTTGGCAACACATTTCCTCAAACCCGGCGTGACGGCTTCCGTCAACCGGGCGAATCTTCTCGAAATTGATGTCTGGTAGGCTCATTCAGGTGACGCCGCAGCCAGCGTTGGCTCGCTCAGTACTTTGGGTGACTCGGGTGGTTTGTCCGACATTTTTTGAGCGATCGTGGGGATATCCTGCTGGATTTTCTCCGTGCTCGGTGTCAACGCTTCCTGCAGCAGTGCATCAAGCAGGCGGCGGCGGGTGTCGTCGCCGCTGGCGAGGCTTGCCTCCAGCCGGTCGCATAGGATCATTAGCTCATCGACCTTGACGACGATGCGGTGCTGCTCCGGGAGGGGTGGGAGGGGGAATGGCGAGTTCGCAAAATATTCGATTGGCACCCGCTTCTGTCCAGCGGTGCCGGTCATTCTAGAAATGCCCGTCTCAATGAAGTGTGGGCACTTGAGGAAGACGATGATGTAATCCGGATTGACGATGAGCGGTCGAACAATGTGCAATTCGGTACTGTCAAGTTAACCGATTTGGTGTCTAATCAGCGCCTCGGCCACTCCCTAAGTTGTTGATTCTACATTCGACCGCCGACCGTTTCCGCCTCCAAAACCCGAGAACTCCACTTAACTTGACAGTACCAGTTACCGGGTTCATCCTTGAAATTCGCTCCGATCGGATGAATCCAATAGTCGTACGTCTTACCCGAAGCGCCTTCCCACTTAATGATGTCAGCCATCGATTTTTCCCTCTGAACTCAACTACTACTAGTTGTCATTTTCCACCGAAGCTCCCGGCGCTCGGGGGCGAGGTGTCGCGGATCACCTTCACCGGCCCGCTCAGGCCGGAGCGGGCTTCGGCGATGGGAACCAAGCCGTCTTGTTGTTTACGCTTCATGCGACCCCCGCAATCCGTTGGAGCAGTCGATTCCCAATTTCCCGCAAGTAGGTCAGATACCTTTCGCGTAAGTCGTCAGAATCTTGGACGGCCTTCGTATCGAGCTTCCGACACTCAGCAGCTACCTGGTTGTGGTTGAATTCCATCGGTTCGGATGAGTGGGCAAATTTGTTTCGTATTCGCCGGACAGTATGCAGATCTTTTCTAATTTTGCGATCATATAGGCCGAGCGCGAACGCAATATCGACCTTTGCCTTGAAAGTCGAAAGCGGTCCATAAGTCTTGAATATTTCGTCTATTTCGTCCCGGCGATTCAACGCAACAAATCTTGTCATGATCGCATCACGTAGCCTGTCTTCGAAATACGCTGCGGCAAGAATAGCGGCAGCCCTGTCGCTCTCTTCGGCAAGTGCGATCTGGTAGTCATAGGCACGCTCGATGATTTGTCTGCGCGTTTTTTCTTCCTTACTCATTTTCCAGCGGCACACACTCCATGTGGTGCAACGCCTGGAGGCGTGGCTTCGCGGAGCGCCTGGGCCGGGCCGCCCAAGCCGAACACGACTTCCCCGATCGGAACTAACTCGCCGTGTTGACGCTGCATGGCTTTATTCTCCCATGCGGCTCAGACAAGACAGGCGGCGGGAGAAGGGTTACAGGCCCAGGTGGCCGTCCTGGGAGCGCCCGCCCCCGTTTTAACGGGTCTGGGACGGTCGTGCTGATAATGGCGTTAGATACCAGCATGCACGACTCCTTCCAATTGTTGCGCCATTAGGATCATCTTCGCGGGCGGGCCTTGGAAGACGATGCCCGCTTTCTCAAGTTTCATCTCGTCCAGGTAGCGCCATCCTTCAAACACGAGTTTGGTTCCCTCCCTTTTGAGAAATGCCTCGACGAAGCCCAGTGACTCGCCTTGCCGGGTGGCCTGAGCGAAGCGGCCCCACTCTGTGGACAGCAATTCTTCTGGATACCAGACCTCCGGGTTGCATGGAAATCCATTGATCATCTCCGCATGCGTCGGTTTGCAGATCCGAGTGATGTTCCTGGGACCCAACGCGGCATCCAATTTGACCACGACATCCCGCACCGTGGGGGATCCCTCGTGCAGCAGCTTAATTTGATACTGGTGGAAGGCTTCGTTATATTCCGCCTTCCGTTCGCTGTAATCGGGCGGCAGTTCCCGATGCCGACCGAGGTTTAGCGTCGCCTGCCCCGCCGCCTTACCGATGCGGTTTGCCGTCAAATCCCCCAACACTCCGTCCTGATAGGCGAGTTCGGCCTTGGTGCGGCTCTGATCATCCCACTTCATGAACAGCTCGCCGAGGTCGTGGCCCCAGGCCTCTTTTCGCGGAATGGCTCTCGGCCCCTTTTTGAGGTACACTTTCAGCAGCAGTTCCATGGTTTCATGCGCGGCGGTGTAGGCGGCGCTGATGAATCCCAGGTTGTACGGTGGGTACATATCCTGGAGATGTGATGCGGACAGTACTGCCGCCGCGTCTAGTTTGCTAGTGGCGTAAGCAAATGCTGCCGTATTACTAACTCCACCCGGATCACTCATTTCTCTGGCGACTCTCCCTCCATCGGTAGAATCTGCTGCTTCTCCGATGGATTGGATCTCACCCGCTGCGCCTTCTCGAAAGTCACGTCTTCGGCCAGGGGGTTGTCTACGCGCTTCCCGCCCAAGGGTACTGTCAAGTTAACCGATTTGGTGTCTAATCAGCGCCTCGGCCACTCCCTAAGTTGTTGATTCTACATTCGACCGCCGACCGTTTCCCGTAAGGTCAAAATATTCAGCCGACCCACAAGTCTCTATTGTGCAAAAAGTTGTAACCGTCACGGCAAACAGAAGTCAGCCTTGGTTGAGCCCCAATGTTTTCCCCCTTTGCGTCTGAGCACTTGACGTGAGCATCTAATCAACCATGAACTTCGTGCTCAGGCCCTGGCAGCAGCTGCTCCTGATCTTGGCCGGTTGGATCAACAGAGACCAGCAGGACGCGATCGAGTATCTTTTGACTGAGAATCAGGTACTCAGAGAAAAGCTCGGCAAGGGCCGCATTCTGCTCAACGACGGCCAGCGTCGACGCTTGGCCGTCAAGGGCAAGGTGCTGGGCCGAAAAAGCCTCGGCAAACTGGCCAAGATCGTCAGGCCCGACACGCTTCTGCGCTGGCATCGAGAGCTTATCGCTCGCAAGTGGGATCACTCAGACAAGAGGCAATCCGTTGGCCGGCCACGCATTCGACAACAGATTGTGGACTTGGCTCTGCGCATGGCTCAGGAGAATCCTAGCTGGGGCTATGACCGTATCCAGGGTGCTTTAGCCAACCTGGGCTTCCACATTTCTGACACCACGGTTGGCAACATTCTCAAAGCCCACGGCATCGAGCCAGCTCCAGAGCGCGAGAGCCGCACGGCCTGGCGTACCTTCCTTGCTGCTCACTGGGATTCGATCGCAGCCGCCGACTTTACGACCGTTGAGGTCTGGACTCGGTCAGGACTGGTCACGTTCTACGTCCTTGTGGTGATGCATCTAAAGACGCGGCGCATTGAAATCGCGGGTGCGACGCCTCACCCCAACTCCGAATGGATGCAGCAAGCCGGAAGGAACCTGACCGGCTGTGTCGACGGCTTTTTCCGCAGCTCGGCCCACGTCATCCTTGACCGTGACACGAAGCACTTGCCGTTGCGTCAGATCTTGAAGTCCAGCGACATCGAGGCGGTAGTCTTACCTCCCAAGAGTCCTAATCTCAATGCTCATCTGGAACGCTTCATGCGCTCCCTGAAATCTGAATGTCTCAACCGTATGATCTTCTTTGGTGAAGCGTCATTGCGTCGGGCCTTGAGAGAGTTCGGAGAGCACTTTCACCACGAACGGAATCATCAGGGACTCGCGAACCGAATCATTGATGCGGGAGATGAAGTTGGTCGCAAGGACGGCGAATTAAGTTGCCGTCCCAGGCTCGGTGGCTTGCTTCGATACTACTATCGAGACGCTGCTTGAATTCGGATACACTCCATAAGACTGGGGAGAAGGTCGAGTCAGCACCGCTGTGCCGGAGCGACGACCTCACACCGGGAGCCCGTTTCCAAAAGCTGGTTTCTCAACGGAAATCGCCTGAGATTCCGATGCTCGCACCCCATGAGCCCTTCTATTCTAAGGATCCGCTGCCCGACCGAATATTTTTACCTTACGATGAGTGTTGAACTCATCAGCATCTTGACCGAAGTGTGGTCACGCTGTAGTGTCTGATGGGGTGTGCGTTGGCGCATGGTAGTAGAAACGATCTGAGTCCCAGGAGGACTTAATCATGGAACTTGCTTTGCGTGAGGCGAAAGCACGTCTTTCCGAGCTCGTCGTCGCCGCTCCGAACGGCGAACCGGCCGTCGAGTTCGTGCGCTGCCATGGACGCGGTGGAATCGACTTCGGCAAGCTGGAGGCAATGCGTCGGCGCCTCGGGATCGAGGGAGACGGAGAGAGGTGGCCGAAGGAACTTAACGATCCTGCCCTCAGCCGCCGCGTGCTCGGACTCGACGACGAGTAGGTGGGCAAACCATGCGCATTCTTCTCGATACGTCCTATCTCTATGACCGGCATTGTCACGTTAAGTGATCTAACCGCGACCTGGATTCTAGTGTAGCCTTTTGGGATGGACACCATCTCCTTCAAACGTCACCGCTTTCCACCGGAAATCATTCGACGCGCCGTTTGGCTCTATGCCAGGTTCACTCTGAGCTATCGGGATGTGGAGGATCTTCTTGCGGAGCGAGGTCTGGATATTTCCCACGAGAGCGTACGGCGCTGGTTCCTCAAGTTTGGTGCGCCGATTGCCCGAAACCTGCGCCACACGCGACCCATTCCCAACGGCTATTGGCATCTTGATGAGAGGGTCATCGTGATTCGCGGACAGCGTTATTGGTTATGGCGCGCGGTCGACAATGAAGGCGAGGTCCTGGATTTCCTCGTGCAATCGAAGCGGAACGCCCAAGCAGCGTTGAAGTTGATGCGCAAGCTGCTGAAGAAACAAGGCTGGCCACCCACCCGGATTACAACCGATAAACTCAGGTCCTATCACGTCGCCATTCGAACCCTCGGCCTGACGGCTCAACACATCGACGATAGGCGTGCGAATCATCGTGCCGAGAATTCGCATCAGCCCGTCCGGCGTCGAGAACGAAAACAGCAGCGTTTCAAATCACCGGGTTCGGCCCAACGCTTTCTGAACATTCAATCCGCCGTTTACAACACCTTTTATGTCCAGCGGCATTTACGCAACAGATTCACGTTCAAACGATTTCGAAAAGACGCATTCAATGTATGGGAAAGTGCGAGTGCGGCCGCCTGAAAGGGAATCCATGCGGGCCTTTGCGGCCCAACACGATTAACGTGACAATGCCCTCCCAGGTCCACCTAGAATGCTCACGATTGTAGTCTCAGAAGAATGGGGCGTAGCGCGGGCCGCCGATATCGAAAAATTATTATCGGACGTCGCTTCACACATAAATGGCCTGCTGAGAACGCCATGGGCCGGAGAGGTTCATGTAAGATCCGCGCCGCCTCGGGATCCAACTCCCAGGACTCTACTCCGTTCTTCGAAAACCGGCCCAATCGTTATTCAACTTAACTGCAAGGACCGTCGTTGGGCTCAGTATGCATACCAGTTTGCACATGAATTCTGTCATGTTCTATCCGGTTATGAGGTCTTAGAAGGCAATCCGAATAATTGGTTTCATGAGACGATCTGCGAACTTGCGTCGGTGTTCACACTTCGTCGAATGGCATCGCAGTGGCCCACGCATCCCCCCTACCCGGATGGGGCAGATTACTCGAAGCATTTGCTGGAATACGCTACGGAGCGGCAGAAGCGTGAAGAGGTCCAGTTGCCTATAGGCACCACTCCTCCCGATTGGCTATTGTCTCACGAATCTGGGTTACGTAAAGACCGATATCAAAGAGATAAGAACGATTTGGCGGCATACGCTCTTTTGCCAATTTTCGAGGAGTTGCCTGCTGGATGGAACGCCATCCGCAAATTCCCGAGTTCCTCGGGAGAACTCAAATATTACCTGTCTGACTGGGCATCGGCTGCCGCCCCGGATGACGTGCCGTTCGTGGTCCGTTTGGCAGATATGCTCGGACCTGCCATTGGCTCTGATACAGAATCCCGGTGATCAGCGCCCAACACCTGGGCCGCCTTCTGATCAACGCCGTCTGCTCCTGATCTTGGCCGGTTGGATCAACAGAGACCAGCAGGACGCGATCGAGTATCTTTTGACTGAGAATCAGGTACTCAGAGAAAAGCTCGGCAAGCGCCGCATTCTGCTCAACGGCGACCAGCGTCGACGCTTGGCCGTCAAGGGCAAGGTGCTGGGCCGAAAAAGCCTCGGCAAACTGGCCAAGATCGTCAGGCCCGACACGCTTCTGCGCTGGCATCGAGAGCTTATCGCTCGCAAGTGGGATCACTCAGACAAGAGGCAATCCGTTGGCCGGCCACGCATTCGACACAGATTGTGGACTTGGCTCTGCGCATGGCTCAGGAGAATCCTAGCTGGGGCTTATGACCGTATCCAGGGTGCTTTAGCCAACCTGGGCTTCCACATCTCTGACACCACGGTTGGCAACATTCTCAAAGCCCACGGCATCGAGCCAGCTCCAGAGCGCGAGAGCCGCACGGCCTGGCGTACCTTCCTTGCTGCTCACTGGGATTCGATCGCAGCCGCCGACTTTACGACCGTTGAGGTCTGGACTCGGTCAGGACTGGTCACGTTCTACGTCCTTGTGGTGATGCATCTAAAGACGCGGCGCATTGAAATCGCGGGTGCGACGCCTCACCCCAACTCCGAATGGATGCAGCAAGCCGGAAGGAACCTGACCGGCTGTGTCGACGGCTTTTTCCGCAGCTCGACCCACGTCATCCTTGACCGTGACACGAAGCACTTGCCGTTGCGTCAGATCTTGAAGTCCAGCGACATCGGGGCGGTAGTCTTACCTCCCAAGAGTCCTAATCTCAATGCTCATCTGGAACGCTTCATGCGCTCCCTGAAATCTGAATGTCTCAACCGTATGATCTTCTTTGGTGAAGCGTCATTGCGTCGGGCCTTGAGAGAGTTCGGAGAGCACTTTCACCACGAACGGAATCATCAGGGACTCGCGAACCGAATCATTGATGCGGGAGATGAAGTTGGTCGCAAGGACGGCGAATTAAGTTGCCGTCCCAGGCTCGGTGGCTTGCTTCGATACTACTATCGAGACGCTGCTTGAATTCGGATACACTCCATAAGACCGAGGAGAAGGTCGAGTCAGCACCGCTGTGCCGGAGCGACGACCTCACACCGGGAGCCCGTTTCCAAAAGCTGGTTTCTCAACGGAACTCGCCTGAGATTCCGATGCTCGCACGCCCATGAGCCCTTCTATCCTAAGGATCCGCTGCCCGACCGAATATTTTTACCTTACGCCGTAAGGTCAAAATATTCAGCCGACCCACAAGTCTCTATTGTGCAACAAGTTGTAACCGTCACGGCAAACAGAAGTCAGCCTTGGTTGAGCCCCAATGTTTTCCCCCTTTGCGTCTGAGCACTTGACGTGAGCATCTAATCAACCATGAACTTCGTGCTCAGGCCCTGGCAGCTGCTGCTCCTGATCTTGGCCGGTTGGATCAACAGAGACCAGCAGGACGCGATCGAGTATCTTTTGACTGAGAATCAGGTACTCAGAGAAAAGCTCGGCAAGGGCCGCATTCTGCTCAACGGCGACCAGCGTCGACGCTTGGCCGTCAAGGGCAAGGTGCTGGGCCGAAAAAGCCTCGGCAAACTGGCCAAGATCGTCAGGCCCGACACGCTTCTGCGCTGGCATCGAGAGCTTATCGCTCGCAAGTGGGATCACTCAGACAAGAGGCAATCCGTTGGCCGGCCACGCATTCGACAACAGATTGTGGACTTGGCTCTGCGCATGGCTCAGGAGAATCCTAGCTGGGGCTATGACCGTATCCAGGGTGCTTTAGCCAACCTGGGCTTCCACATTTCTGACACCACGGTTGGCAACATTCTCAAAGCCCACGGCATCGAGCCAGCTCCAGAGCGCGAGAGCCGCACGGCCTGGCGTACCTTCCTTGCTGCTCACTGGGATTCGATCGCAGCCGCCGACTTTACGACCGTTGAGGTCTGGACTCGGTCAGGACTGGTCACGTTCTACGTCCTTGTGGTGATGCGTCTAAAGACGCGGCGCATTGAAATCGCGGGTGCGACGCCTCACTCCAACTCCGAATGGATGCAGCAAGCCGGAAGGAACCTGACCGGCTGTGTCGACGGCTTTTTCCGCAGCTCGGCCCACGTCATCCTTGACCGTGACACGAAGCACTTGCCGTTGCGTCAGATCTTGAAGTCCAGCGACATCGAGGCGGTAGTCTTACCTCCCAAGAGTCCTAATCTCAATGCTCATCTGGAACGCTTCATGCGCTCCCTGAAATCTGAATGTCTCAACCGTATGATCTTCTTTGGTGAAGCGTCATTGCGTCGGGCCTTGAGAGAGTCCGGAGAGCACTTTCACCACGAACGGAATCATCAGGGACTCGCGAACCGAATCATTGATGCGGGAGATGAAGTTGGTCGCAAGGACGGCGAATTAAGTTGCCGTCCCAGGCTCGGTGGCTTGCTTCGATACTACTATCGAGACGCTGCTTGAATTCGGATACACTCCATAAGACTGGGGAGAAGGTCGAGTCAGCACCGCTGTGCCGGAGCGACGACCTCACACCGGGAGCCCGTTTCCAAAAGCTGGTTTCTCAACGGAAATCGCCTGAGATTCCGATGCTCGCACGCCCATGAGCCCTTCTATCCTAAGGATCCGCTGCCCGACCGAATATTTTTACCTTACGGCGAGCGCGACGCGGTGTTCTCCCATGCCGATCTGCAGCCGGCGGCGCTAGGGCGCGATCTGGGGTTGTGGGACGGTGTGACGCCGCCGGTCGCGCCGTGTACGCAATCCAGCAGATACAAAACTAGGTCAGGTTCCCGACAATTTTGAGGGTTCGCTTGACGTAGTTCGAGAGTTCGATGTCATCGATCGACTCAGTCGCTGCGTTGGGATTCTCGCCATGGTGGTAGCGTTTAGTATATTCGTTCAAATCCTCAAGGTCCTCCGCGAGGGCCGAGAGCTGGTGCACCTTTCCTTCCGTCCTGATCCTGCCGATCATAGTGCCGAGGGTGTCACCGTCGGGGAACTGGCTCGGGTATAGATTTCGGCAGTAGCTTTCGAGCACGGGGCGAATTTTCTGAACGACATCGCGCGCATTGCCCCCCCTGTCGCTATAGTACCGCTGGAGCTTTTCCACGTCGAATCGGTAACGAGCCTTGACTGTCTCCTCTATATCCCATTCGGCAATCGTCGTATTAATTTCGCCGACGCGAACAAGCTGGACCGTCTTGCGGTCCGCCAGGGGGAGTTGATCCCAAACGAGTTTTAGGAAATACGGATCATGGGACAGAAGGACGACCTGCGCGCAGCGATCGCCGCAGCGCTTAATCTCAATGGCAGTCTGTGTTCGGCGGAAGGCATCCTGACTGGTGAAAGGATCGTCCAGGACGACGGTCTTCTGGGCGCGGGATGGGTCCTGCTCAAGCTGTGCAAAGAAAAAGGCCAGTGCGAGCGTGCTGCGGTCGCCCGCACTGAGCGTGTTCTTGAAGCTAGGCTCAGATAGCAGTGTGTCCGGTTTGCCGAGGGCGACAGGCATTTCGTTAATCAGGATTTCATAGCTCGAACTTGGGATTCTACCTTTGTAGTCATGAGTCAGCCCTGAGATGCGGAAGCCCGTGTTGAACCGGTCGAGATAGCGATTGATGCTCCGCCCATACTGCGTGATAACGCTTTCGGTGTGCCCATCCAACTCTGCCTTGGCATCGGCCTTTTGGCCTTCGAGACCCCTTTTCTCGGCAAGTAAGTCTCGATAACTCTGGCAGGCCGCCCCAACAGCCTGAGTGTGGCGCGTCTTCTGCGCGTTGAGCCGGGTCAGTTCTGCCGCGACGGCCGCTACATCCGCAGCAGCAGCCTGTTCCTTCTTGGTCGCGATGAGTCCGTTTATCGTGGCGATGGATTGGTTGTAGGCTACGATATTTCGCGTCAATATGGTAAAGGCTGATTCTGCCGTCACAAAATTATCGTCCGCGGCTAGCGTTTCGAGAGGAGCAGCTTTCTTGCGGTTCAGCAACGATAGTGCGGCTGACCGCATATTCGCGAGGATGGCGGACAAATCAGTTTGCGAAGGAAGCCCCAGCGCTTCAAACGTGCAGTAGTCGTTCCAAAACGTGGCGACTTGGCCATTTTTTTCAAACGTGTTCCGGATTGTGGCAATGCCGGCATCGCCAAATACGTTATCGACCTGTTCGGCCAGCTTGGCAACCTCGTCTTTCAGGCTGTGGTAAGCCTCGCTGAAATAAGCCTTGTAGCTATCGATCAAGACAAGTCCGGTAAGATCCTGCCCGCAGAAAGGGCAGTCGTCATCGACGACATAAGATAGGCCTTCCGAAAGCCACATCTCTCCGCGATCTTGCATATGGTGCGTGCGCATATGATCCGCGATCTGCCGTTCGGCATCGGCGGCGATGTCTTCGACCGTTTTGGCCAGTCCTTGTGAGAAATCGCGGGGCAGTTCTGGTAAAGAAACAGTGCTCAGGCCCTCGTGCCGGGCTATCTGGTCAGCTTTCTTTACGGCGTCTAAGTCGCCCTGCTTGGCGTTAATCCTGGCGTCAATATTGTTATCTGCTGCGAGTGTGAGAAATTCCTCGCTGGTCATGCCTTGTGGGATGTGGTTCTGGACAACTGCACGAGCCGCTTTGATCGCTCGGGATTTCTCACGGATCTGGGCATCAAGATCCTGAACACGTCGTGCAAGGACCACGCCACGGCTGCCGATTATCACCTGGTAGAGATTGCGCCGCTGCTGTGTATCGACAGCATTCCCAACATGGACGTTCTCGGCAATGTAAGTCTCATCAAAAACGGCAAGGGCGGCCATGGGCGCACTCCATGCGCCATTCTGAAAATTGGCCGGGCCGGTCTCAAGCAGGAACTCGACTTCAGGTTCATCGGGATAGCCTAAGGTCTTTCGCCCTAGGATGTAGGCGGGTTCACCCCACTGTAGGGAACGCAGGATCGCGCAGAGCGTCGTCTTGCCGCGGCCGTTCTCGGCAAAAACAAGAGTTCCCGCTTTAAACGTGACATCGTCGGCCGCAAAGCACTTTTGAAAGCGCCCTATATTCTTGATCGAGATGATCTTTTTCAGGGTCATCCGCCTGCTTCCGTATACAGGGTAGCACGCAGAAACGTATAACCGTATACGGTAGAGTTCAGGCGCTTCCCGTCTCGACCAGCTCTGGTCGGAGCTTGTATTCCCCGTAGAGCACAACGTTGTCCCACTGCTGGAGTCTCCGCTTTGAGTACGGACTCCTCGAGGTGACGGAAAGACGAATCCGGTCCGGCGATAAACGAGGTGGACCCGCAGCTCGTAGGCGAGGCTCTGGAGGCTTCTGCCACTCTCGTTGCCCGACCTCGCGAATCCCGTAAGGTCAAAATATTCAGCCGACCCACAAGTCTCTATTGTGCAACAAGTTGTAACCGTCACGGAAAACAGAAGTCAGCCTTGGTTGAGCCCCAATGTTTTCCCCCTTTGCGTCTGAGCACTTGACGTGAGCATTTAATCAACCATGAACTTCGTGCTCAGGCCCTGGCAGCAGCAGCTCCTGATCTTGGCCGGTTGGATCAACAGAGACCAGCAGGACGCGATCGAGTATCTTTTGACTGAGAATCAGGTACTCAGAGAAAAGCTCGGCAAGGGCCGCATTCTGCTCAACGACGGCCAGCGTCGACGCTTGGCCGTCAAGGGCAAGGTGCTGGGCCGAAAAAGCCTCGGCAAACTGGCCAAGATCGTCAGGCCCGACACGCTTCTGCGCTGGCATCGAGAGCTTATCGCTCGCAAGTGGGATCACTCAGACAAGAGGCAATCCGTTGGCCGGCCACGCATTCGACAACAGATTGTGGACTTGGCTCTGCGCATGGCTCAGGAGAATCCTAGCTTGGGCTATGACCGTATCCAGGGTGCTTTAGCCAACCTGGGCTTCCACATCTCTGACACCACGGTTGGCAACATTCTCAAAGCCCACGGCATCGAGCCAGCTCCAGAGCGCGAGAGCCGCACGGCCTGGCGCACCTTCCTTGCTGCTCACTGGGATTCGATCGCAGCCGCCGACTTTACGACCGTTGAGGTCTGGACTCGGTCAGGACTGGTCACGTTCTACGTCCTTGTGGTGATGCATCTAAAGACGCGGCGCATTGAAATCGCGGGTGCGACGCCTCACCCCAACTCCGAATGGATGCAGCAAGCCGGAAGGAACCTGACCGGCTGTGTCGACGGCTTTTTCCGCAGCTCGGCCCACGTCATCCTTGACCGTGACACGAAGCACTTGCCGTTGCGTCAGATCTTGAAGTCCAGCGACATCGAGGCGGTAGTCTTACCTCCCAAGAGTCCTAATCTCAATGCTCATCTGGAACGCTTCATGCGCTCCCTGAAATCTGAATGTCTCAACCGTATGATCTTCTTTGGTGAAGCGTCATTGCGTCGGGCCTTGAGAGAGTTCGGAGAGCACTTTCACCACGAACGGAATCATCAGGGACTCGCGAACCGAATCATTGATGCGGGAGATGAAGTTGGTCGCAAGGACGGCGAATTAAGTTGCCGTCCCAGGCTCGGTGGCTTGCTTCGATACTACTATCGAGACGCTGCTTGAATTCGGATACACTCCATAAGACTGGGGAGAAGGTCGAGTCAGCACCGCTGTGCCGGAGCGACGACCTCACACCGGGAGCCCGTTTCCAAAAGCTGGTTTCTCAACGGAAATCGCCTGAGATTCCGATGCTCGCACGCCCATGAGCCCTTCTATCCTAAGGATCCGCTGCCCGACCGAATATTTTTACCTTACGGCATCCCGCATTGCCCGCCAGGCAGGCGGGTCCACACTTTCACTCAGCCGCGCACTGCGTCGCGGAGGGATGGTGGCGACAGCCTCCCGCTCGAGTATCGATTGATAACAGGCCCTCGTGTCATAGGCCCCGTCGCCCGAGACTTGAACGATGCGACCCGGAATCTGATCCAGCAGGGCCGGCAACAGACGACAGTCGTGGACCCGTCTCGGTGGAACCTCCACCGCCACAATCTCTTTCGTCCTCTCATCGACACCCAGGTGCAGCTTGCGCCAGGCTCTGCGCCGGCCATGTCGATGCTTTCGGACGTGCCATTCACCCGAGCCGTACACTCTCAGGCCCGTCGCATCCACAACCACGTGCCGAGGCCGACTGCTTGGGCTAACAGTCAAGAACGTCGCCAAGGAACTCTGTCGTCTACTGAGAGTGCTGTAGTCTGGAACTGGCAGATCGAGTCTGAGCAACTCCAGGAGCGAAGAAACGAAGCCCTGCGTCGACCGAAGGCTAAGATGAAACACCGACTTCAATATCAGCGCACACTGAATGGCCGTGTCGGAGTAAACCTTCGGAGCGCCGGGGCCCTTGGGCGGGTCGGCGTTCCGCCAGGCATCTCGCGGCAGGCGGACCTGGTGCGATTGGTGCTGTCGCTCGCCGAACTCGGGTGAGGGCGGCGCGATCTGCTGCGACCCGCGCCAAGTGAGCGTGGCCGGCCGAGACGGCCGAGTTTCCAGACCACGAGCCCGTCGCCCTTCCTCAGGGCGCGCACGCAGCTGTCGAGTCCTGGCCGATCGTCGCGTCCGCCGGACGCGAAGTCAGGGTACAGGTTGGCTGGGTCGTCGCTGCCAGCGGCCCCCACGCTACCCCTTCCCTCGCCGGGTCGGGCGGGAAGACGAAAGCGCGAGCCGCCCCGGGCACCGGTGTAACTTCGGAGACGGAGATATAGATCGGGCCGCTTCTCCAACGCGCATCCTCGTTGAAGGCCCTCGAGCCTCCTCAAAGCCCACTTCCTGGACGAACTCGTAGGCGCATTGAACGAAGGCCTGGACATCCTCCGGTGTGCGCACGGCGCTGGCGACGATGGACTTATCCGCACAAGACAAGAATGTATCGGAGCCGAAAGTCGGCGCGGCCAGGAAGGTGAAGGGAATCAGGAAATAAGGCAGTCGATGCTTCATTGATGGGGGAAACTAACAAAATTGGAGGCCGTGTGGCAAGAGGCGCAGCTTCGAGGCTGAGACGAGTGGAGCTAACCTTGCCTCCTTCCGAAACCGAAAATCCTAACATTCACACTGGACTCGTTTCAGAGGGCAAGGGCAGATTGCTAGCTTGCCGGATTGTCGGAACAATCCGGCTCCAGACATGTTCTCCTCCACCCAGTCACACGTGGGGTTCTCATACCCAGGGTGTAATATGGGAACCCTCATGCGTCTTGCATCGTTCATTGCATCCGCCGTTGGTGGGATCCTGATGCTCTGTCCCATCTCCGACGTGGCGGCCCAGAGCGGGTCCGGAGGTCCACCGCGCTCCGGGTGGTACGTCGGCGGTGGCATCGGAGCAAATTGGGCATCCGACTTGGACCAGGAGGGCTGGAACCGGGAGACGACCTGCTATCCGACAGCCGCTTGTTTCGATGCGAACCCTGTTCCCGAAATCTCCGGATACCGCTGGCGTTACGATATCGACGCTGCCTCCGGAGCCGTATTCGAGATCTCAGCCGGCCTTATTTTTGATCGCATCCGCTTGGAGCTATCGCTCGCGCAGCGGAGGAATGGCCTTAACCAGATGTTCCGCAGCATCACCGATTACGATGGAATGCCCATGGAGGCACGGCGCGGCGGTTCGGTCGTATCCAATGGCCGGGCCTCGATCGACCATCTGATCGTGCGTACCCTTGCGTTCAATGCGTACTACGATTTTCCGGATGCGTCGTACCGCGGAATTTCTCCCTACCTGGGAGCTGGGCTGGGTCCCGCGTTCGTCGAGGTGTCCGGGGTGCATTTCTCCACCGATTACCAGGACACGTCGGGCAGCGCTCAGGCTTACGATCCTCCCCTGTCGTTCTACAACAGCCGCCAGGACGCGGACCTCTCCGATACGGTCTTGGCCGGACACCTCCACGCCGGGGCCGACTACGGCCTGAACGACAAGACATTGTTGGGACTGAAGCTGACCTACTCGATGATAAGCGACATCGAAGCCAGCGGCGGATACTCGCTTCACCCGTTTCACGAGCGGGACCCCGACTTACCCAACCACAACGCGTTCACCGGTTCGCGTTACTGGACCCTGACGCTTACCGTCAAACGCCTGTTCGGCAACTGAGCCGGTCCATTTGAGGATAGTCTTCGTGAGCACCGACTACGATGCGGTCGCAGAAGAGTATAAGCGTTCGAAGCTTGCCCCGTGGCGGACCTACCTAGAGCGGTATTCGCTGCTGAATCTGTTGGGTGAAGTGAGAGGAAAGTCGGTTCTAGACCTCGCCTGCGGGGAAGGCTTCTACTCGCGTCTCATCAGAGAGCGTGGCGCTGGCCGAGTAGTCGGTGTTGATTGGTCCAGCGGGATGATCGGCTTGGCTATTGCTGCCGAGAAAGAATCGCCTCTCGGCATCAAGTACCGGGTTGGCGATGCCATGGCATACCAGACGGACGAACGGTTCGATATCGTTGCCGCAGCCTACCTTCTCGGTGCTTCATCAGGGAACTGTTGTTGATTGTCTCCCAGTGTCTCCTCAACTCATGATCCTACCTGGACTTCCTGGCGGTTGTCTGTCATCAAGACATGTATGAAGCGGAGCAAGGAGTCCAATCGCACTTGTCCCAACCCGTAAGGTCAAAATATTCAGCCGACCCACAAGTCTCTATTGTGCAACAAGTTGTAACCGTCACGGCAAACAGAAGTCAGGCCTTGGTTGAGCCCCAATGTTTTCCCCCTTTGCGTCTGAGCACTTGACGTGAGCATCTAATCAACCATGAACTTCGTGCTCAGGCCCTGGCAGCTGCTGCTCCTGATCTTGGCCGGTTGGATCAACAGAGACCAGCAGGACGCGATCGAGTATCTTTTGACTGAGAATCAGGTACTCAGAGAAAAGCTCGGCAAGGGCCGCATTCTGCTCAACGACGGCCAGCGTCGACGCTTGGCCGTCAAGGGCAAGGTGCTGGGCCGAAAAAGCCTCGGCAAACTGGCCAAGATCGTCAGGCCCGACACGCTTCTGCGCTGGCATCGAGAGCTTATCGCTCGCAAGTGGGATCACTCAGACAAGAGGCAATCCGTTGGCCGGCCACGCATTCGACAACAGATTGTGGACTTGGCTCTGCGCATGGCTCAGGAGAATCCTAGCTGGGGCTATGACCGTATCCAGGGTGCTTTAGCCAACCTGGGCTTCCACATCTCTGACACCACGGTTGGCAACATTCTCAAAGCCCACGGCATCGAGCCAGCTCCAGAGCGCGAGAGCCGCACGGCCTGGCGTACCTTCCTTGCTGCTCACTGGGATTCGATCGCAGCCGCCGACTTTACGACCGTTGAGGTCTGGACTCGGTCAGGACTGGTCACGTTCTACGTCCTTGTGGTGATGCATCTAAAGACGCGGCGCATTGAAATCGCGGGTGCGACGCCTCACCCCAACTCCGAATGGATGCAGCAAGGCGGAAGGAACCTGACCGGCTGTGTCGACGGCTTTTTCCGCAGCTCGGCCCACGTCATCCTTGACCGTGACACGAAGCACTTGCCGTTGCGTCAGATCTTGAAGTCCAGCGACATCGAGGCGGTAGTCTTACCTCCCAAGAGTCCTAATCTCAATGCTCATCTGGAACGCTTCATGCGCTCCCTGAAATCTGAATGTCTCAACCGTATGATCTTCTTTGGTGAAGCGTCATTGCGTCGGGCCTTGAGAGAGTTCGGAGAGCACTTTCACCACGAACGGAATCATCAGGGACTCGCGAACCGAATCATTGATGCGGGAGATGAAGTTGGTCGCAAGGACGGCGAATTAAGTTGCCGTCCCAGGCTCGGTGGCTTGCTTCGATACTACTATCGAGACGCTGCTTGAATTCGGATACACTCCATAAGACTGGGGAGAAGGTCGAGTCAGCACCGCTGTGCCGGAGCGACGACCTCACACCGGGAGCCCGTTTCCAAAAGCTGGTTTCTCAACGGAAATCGCCTGAGATTCCGATGCTCGCACGCCCATGAGCCCTTCTATCCTAAGGATCCGCTGCCCGACCGAATATTTTTACCTTACGCCGTCCTCCACAATCGAGTTCCGAATCTATGGCGAAGACGGGATCAACCCTTTGGGGGAGGGGCTTGCAAGAGTGGGAAACTTCAACCAGGTCGCTCGAACCATCCCAGAGTGGTTCGATGCGGATGGAATCAATACGGAGTTCCTCCAGGACTTTCGGGGAATCTTGCTGTTGCGATCCGAGGATGGCTCTTTGTTCGCTCCGATTGGGATACGATTTGGGAAGCGGGGAGAATCGCTCTCATCGGTTCCTGTGATCCGGGTCACAGCGGTTCCGGAGTAGCCCCGCAGTCCTGACGTCGGGAGTGGGCTCGTTTGCGGGGTAGATCAGGTGGAAAGCGAGGACTTAAAATAGCACGATAACATACTTTATCGTGCTATATATGAGGCGCTCAAATCTGTTTACATCTGGAAATCTCAGTTGAGGCCCGGAAGTCCTTATCGATATTCGAGAAACTTATCGACGGTAAGACCGATGTCCTTTGCGATCCGACGCAACAGGAGTGGCGAAATGTCTCGGCCCGAGTGGAAGGGGACGGTTGTGCCTCTTCCATCAGGATGACGGAACTGTCTATGAGAACCACGCTGCCGGACCTCGGCAAAGCCGAGATGCTTCAAAATCGCAGCCACCTCGCGCGGCTTGAGTACCGGCACCTTTGTCATAGTCAGGGGAGAGAGACTCGTTGAGTTCCGACAAACTCTCCTTCAAGTGTCGGCTCGCCATCTTCCAAAAGCATGCCCATCACTTCGCGAAGGTTCTTATTGAGTTCATCGAGCGTGTCGGCTTGGGAGTGAGCTCCGGGGAATCCGGGAACGTAGCCTACATAGAGACCAGTCTCAGGATCTTGTTCGACAACCGCCGTATATTCTTTCATAACTGATATATACCCTTTCTCTTTTGATCTGGTCCGACTGAGAGGCTAACACGGCCGATCCTCAGAGTGAAGCACGCGACCAGGGACTGGATCAAGCGGTGACCCAAGCTGTGGAGAAGCCGGGCTTGCCACTACTCGCATTGTTGCATAAATCGCTTCGGCACGTCCGCTTGTCTCCGATGGGCCAGGGTGCCAGCATGAGGAATGACGCCGAATCAATACGCGTTCCGGTACCGAGTACGCAACTGGTCAGACTACAATCGGGCGCTGATCGCCAGGGGGCGTCTGACCTTTTGGTTCGATGAGGACGCCGTTGCCGCCTGGCGGAACGCCGACCCGCCCAAGGGCCCCGGCGCTCCGAAGGTTTACTCCGACACGGCCATTCAGTGTGCGCTGATATTGAAGTCGGTGTTGCATCTTAGCCTTCGGTCGACGCAGGGCTTCGTTTCTTCGCTCCTGGAGTTGCTCAGACTCGATCTGCCAGTTCCAGACTACAGCACTCTCAGTAGACGACAGAGTTCCTTGGCGACGTTCTTGACTGTTAGCCCAAGCAGTCGGCCTCGGCACGTGGTTGTGGATGCGACGGGCCTGAGAGTGTACGGCTCGGGTGAATGGCACGTCCGAAAGCATCGACATGGCCGGCGCAGAGCCTGGCGTAAGCCGCGCCTGGGTGTCGATGAGAGGACGAAAGAGATTGTGGCGGTGGAGGTTACACCGAGCCGGGTCCACGACTGTCGTCTGTTGCCGGCCCTGCTGGATCAGATTCCGGGTCGCATCGTTCAAGTCTCGGGCGACGGGGCCTATGACACGAGGGCCTGTTATCAATCGATACTCGAGCGGGAGGCTGTCGCCACCATCCCTCCGCGACGCAGTGCGCGGCTGAGTGAAAGTGTGGACCCGCCTGCCTGGCGGGCAATGCGGGATGCCCATCTACGAGAGATAAGGAGACTCGGTCGATATGAATGGCGCATCTCCAGTGGTTGCGCCAGGCAAAGCCTTGCAGAGAATGCGATGTCGAGGTTCAAGACGTTGTTTGGGCCTAAGCTGTCGGCCCGACGATTCGACAATCAACGGGTCGAGGCCATCATCAAATGTGAGGTGCTGAATCGTATGTCAAGCCGGGGCATGCCTGAGTCAGTGCGAATTCGATAGCATTCAAACAGGACTGGGATCGGTCCGTGACCCGACCGGAATTGTGCAACAACGCTTTCCCCAGGACTCTGGAACCACGACTTAGAGATCGTGGAAGGGGTGCTGGAAGCTCCTTGCGGTCAGATCCTATCCCAATTCTTTGCCGGCAGGCGAGGGAAGTAGTTATCCGGGCTCTGGCCTGCGTCGGTCTCAGTCGCGCGCCAGTCGGGTCCGCAGGCGTTAGCCTGCGGACCCGTGGGCTAAAGCCCACGGCTCTGTTAGCCGGCCCTTCGCCGCTTCGTGACGACCGGTGATGAGGAATGCAGGCTAGCGGTCACGTGACCGGACACTCGTCCATTGTCGGTTGGCATTCGTTGTTCGGGGAAGATTCCTGTCTGGGTGCTTGGTTAGGAATAGGGTGAACTGGAACTGGAGCCCCCAGTCGGGGCTGGAATTCGTGAGCCCGATAGGTAAAGCCCATTTGAGTTCGAGACGAGGAGTCAGATCAATGATCATCTCCGGCGCCAGGAAGAGTTCTGTTCTCCCGACGGTCAAGTTGGAATCTCCGAAAATCTCCACGGTCGGGTGAAGAAAACGATTCAGGTGAAACACGGTCGCCGCCGCATACTCCAGTAGGTGCTCGTGGTGGTGCTCCTCCTTTGGGAATTCCGCCGCATAGCTCAGGTTTCCAAACAGTAGGGTCCGGCGAAGCTCCTGTGTCGCAAAAAGGCCTGCTGAAACCTCAGTCGCTTTCCCTGCCAGATGATCCTGGCTGTCTCCGGTAGGGGCAAGCAGTTCAAGATTGAAGGCCAGGATCGGACCTCGACTTAGCTTCGGCAAGAAAGTGCGAAAGCCAAGTTTGAGGTCCCCAAACCCTTTTCTGGACTGCGATCCTGAGGGATGCAGAAGCAAGTAGGGAACCGATACCTCCATCTGTGACCAGGTGGCGATGGCGTAAGGTCAAAATATTCAGCCGACCCACAAGTCTCTATTGTGCAAAAAGTTGTAACCGTCACGGCAAACAGAAGTCAGGCCTTGGTTGAGCCCCAATGTTTTCCCCCTTTGCGTCTGAGCACTTGACGTGAGCATCTAATCAACCATGAACTTCGTGCTCAGGCCCTGGCAGCTGCTGCTCCTGATCTTGGCCGGTTGGATCAACAGAGACCAGCAGGACGCGATCGAGTATCTTTTGACTGAGAATCAGGTACTCAGAGAAAAGCTCGGCAAGGGCCGCATTCTGCTCAACGACGGCCAGCGTCGACGCTTGGCCGTCAAGGGCAAGGTGCTGGGCCGAAAAAGCCTCGGCAAACTGGCCAAGATCGTCAGGCCCGACACGCTTCTGCGCTGGCATCGAGAGCTTATCGCGAGGCTGCCCCAAACTCAGTTGAAAGTGAAGGGCGGCTCAGGTTGAGCACGATCTTAAGCCACCTTTCGTTTGGCGTCCATAGAAACCTCGTCTCTGAGTTTGGCTTTCAGCATCCAGAGGTCCTGGTAGCCCTGGATGCGCCGGAAGTTCTTCTCCGTCTCCAGGAAGGCTGAGGCGGCCCAGCGCAGCACCATCTGGCTATCTTTCCAGCGGCTCACTCGGCGGGTCCGCATCCTCACGCCAGAGTGAGGGCTTTCAATCAGGTTGGTGCTGGCCAGACACAAGCGCAGGGAGGAAGACAACTCGAGTCGATTGATGGTGAAGGTCTCTTCCAGACCTTCTCGCAGGCTAGCTGCCGCATCGGGATGCAGCCCTTCGAGCCACTCCGCCTGCTTTCTGAGCCGAACCCTCCCTTCTTCCCAGGGCAGCCGATAAGCAGCCTGCATCACTGACTTGACTTGCTCGGCCAGATCGTCCGGCAATCGATCGCACACGTTGCGAATCTTATGACGACGACATCTCTGCACCGGACTGCCCTTGCCAAAGACCTTGTCAATGGCACATCGCAGGGCCCTGGAGCCGTCAATCACAAACAGATAGCGTCGCCCGGAATCCAGGCCTTGCTCCACCAGGTCTTCCAGCAAGGAGGTAGCGGTGGCGGCGTTTTCACTGGCCCCTTCCCGCAGCCCCAGCACGTGCTTTTGGCCCTCCGAGTCCACGCCGGCGGCACAGATCACGTGGTGCTCGCCAAAGACCAGGCCGTCGATGTAGATGATCAGAAACTCAACGTCATCAAAGTGTCGCTCGGCCAGCTGCTCCAGCTGCTGGCCGCTCTGCTCAATGAACTGACGGCTCACGGACGATTTGCTGACTCCCACCGTGTCGGCCATCTGGGGGATCACGCGGCTGTAGTGGCGCGTGGAAACGTTGCACATCAAGATCTCCAGCATGCGGCTGCCCAGCTCCCCGTTACGGTTGATCGCCTCATAGGCGGGGATCTCCACCTCCCCGCCTCGACCTTGGCCTTTCTTGCGCAGCCGTGGCTTTCGAACCCGCACTTGCCGCTCCGAAAGTCTGACTCGCCCTGGCTGAGTGCCGTACCAAACGATCTGCTTGCCTGGACGCCCTTGTTGCTTTTCGCCGGCGACACTTCGGGCAGAAAGCTGCAAGACCGCTTCCATGCTCGCTCGCCCCAGGATGTCGATCAACTCGTCAATGGCCATCCGGGAGGCTTCGATCAGCTCCACCATCGGGAGCAACAGTTGCCCGTTCTGGGCCAGATAATCAGCCAGCCCCTGACTGTTCTTCCGGGTGACAATTCGATATGATTTCTTCATGGCGGTTCCTCCTTAAAAGGTTGTTGACCAACCCGATTCCAACGAGTCGGTCGGACGAACCGCCTCTCAACTTTCAACTAAACCCGGGACAGTCTCCTTATCGCTCGCAAGTGGGATCACTCAGACAAGAGGCAATCCGTTGGCCGGCCACGCATTCGACAACAGATTGTGGACTTGGCTCTGCGCATGGCTCAGGAGAATCCTAGCTGGGGCTATGACCGTATCCAGGGTGCTTTAGCCAACCTGGGCTTCCACATTTCTGACACCACGGTTGGCAACATTCTCAAAGCCCACGGCATCGAGCCAGCTCCAGAGCGCGAGAGCCGCACGGCCTGGCGTACCTTCCTTGCTGCTCACTGGGATTCGATCGCAGCCGCCGACTTTACGACCGTTGAGGTCTGGACTCGGTCAGGACTGGTCACGTTCTACGTCCTTGTGGTGATGCATCTAAAGACGCGGCGCATTGAAATCGCGGGTGCGACGCCTCACTCCAACTCCGAATGGATGCAGCAAGCCGGAAGGAACCTGACCGGCTGTGTCGACGGCTTTTTCCGCAGCTCGGCCCACGTCATCCTTGACCGTGACACGAAGCACTTGCCGTTGCGTCAGATCTTGAAGTCCAGCGACATCGAGGCGGTAGTCTTACCTCCCAAGAGTCCTAATCTCAATGCTCATCTGGAACGCTTCATGCGCTCCCTGAAATCTGAATGTCTCAACCGTATGATCTTCTTTGGTGAAGCGTCATTGCGTCGGGCCTTGAGAGAGTTCGGAGAGCACTTTCACCACGAACGGAATCATCAGGGACTCGCGAACCGAATCATTGATGCGGGAGATGAAGTTGGTCGCAAGGACGGCGAATTAAGTTGCCGTCCCAGGCTCGGTGGCTTGCTTCGATACTACTATCGAGACGCTGCTTGAATTCGGATACACTCCATAAGACTGGGGAGAAGGTCGAGTCAGCACCGCTGTGCCGGAGCGACGACCTCACACCGGGAGCCCGTTTCCAAAAGCTGGTTTCTCAACGGAACTCGCCTGAGATTCCGATGCTCGCACGCCCATGAGCCCTTCTATCCTAAGGATCCGCTGCCCGACCGAATATTTTTACCTTACGGCCGTCAGCGATGCACTTGGCATGAACGGATTTCGAAAAAAAACAGTCAATGAAGTCGCGGACATGATTTGCGGCAATGAACACGATCACTTCACCTATAGAAGTAGCTCCTATTTGTCGGAGTTCTTCGAAGACTGTGACATGGAGCAATATGTTCACGACGGATCCACCCGGAAATGGTGGGTTGCGAACGTCCTCAGCGAGATTCTGAAAGAGCCGAGTGACAATCCTGCTCTGCCTGGGACGGGTTTTCAAACTGTCATCCAGATTTTGATGGATCGCGCGGATCACACCGAGGCCGACCCTGAACGCGAGGCTGCGCTGGCGGAACTAAACATGACGCTCGCTCGAGAGGGGCTTAAGGCGTTCTACGCCGAGGACAACCGCTGTTATATACGCAATACCAAGACCGGCGAGGCGGCCCGGCCCGGTTGTGGATCGCGCCTTGTCCAAGGACGAGATTGATCGCCGCCGCCGCCTCGAGTCGTACATGGATGCGGCGAGCGAGGACGATATCACCGAGAAGGTGATCCTTCCACTTCTCCAAACGCTCAGATTTCAGAGGATTTCAATCGCTGGCCACAAGGACAAGACAATGGAGTTCGGCAAAGATCTATGGATGAAGCATCGTCTGCCCACCGGACACTGGCTCTACTTTGGCCTGCAGGTGAAGCGCGGAAAGATAGATGTGACCGCGAAAACCAAGAATGAAAACGTCGCGGAGATCCACCGCCAGATCACCATGATGCTCGGACATCAGATATTTGATCCAGACATCAACAAGAAACGGCTCGTAGATCATGCAATCATCGTGGCCGGGGGCGAAATCACCAAGCAGGCCAAACATTGGCTCGGAGAAAGACTGGACGCCTCACAGCGGAGTCAGATCCTGTTCACGGATCGGGCTGACATTCTTCACCTGTTCGTCGTCCACAACGTTCCAATGCCGGACGACGAGCGCACCGAGGAGTTCGAGAACGACATTCCGTTTTGAGGGTACTTGCGCGTCAAGTATATAAGCACCTAAACTTTAATGCGAATTGAAGTGCTCCAGGGAGATGCCGCCACAACAGAGGGTGATGTGCTCGCCCTCAAGTACGCGCAGGCCTATTACGGACTTGATGCGTATGTCAAACAGCGGTTGCTTGATGCTGGGCACTCCGAACGTCTGATGAGCCCGAAGCCGGGAGGCTTCAGAATTCTTCCCCAAGCCAAAGGCATTGCGGCGCGACACATTCTGTTTGTGGGGGTTGAGCCTCTGCAGCAGTTTGGTTACCAACAGATTCGGTCCTTGCGCGGAAGATCTTGTCCTGCCTCGCTGGTGAACTATCCGATACGAGGAGACTGGTCGTGACCGTACATGGCCCGGGATACGGCCTCGACGAAGACGAAGCATTCGAGTCGCAACTTGCAGGTTTTCTAGATGCCATCGACAGTTCAGATGTCCCAGAGCAACTTAAATCAATTACTTTTGTTGAACAAAACCGAGGACGTGCGAAACGACTCAAAAGAAGTCTTGATCAGATTATTCACGGCGGAGCACTGAACTACGACGATCAGGCTTGGCGCGAGGCCGTTGGGCCTGAAGCGAGTGAAAGAATTCGCGCAGTTGGATATAGTTCCGCTTCGAAAGCCCACGTATTCGTGGCAATGCCATTCTCCGAAGACATGGACGATGTTTATCACTACGGTATTCGCAACGCTGTTAAGACTGCGGGACTCCTGTGTGAAGATCGCGGAGCAGACCGCGAGGCCTCGTCATTCACGAAGAGGAGATGTTATGGCGTGGGTTCGCAAAAGAATATCACCGCGGCTCTTGTAGTGGCGGATCTTACTGAGGCTAACCCCAATGTCTACCTTGAAGTGGGTTTTGCTTGGGGTTGCGGTATTCCGACAGTGCTACTTGCGAAAGAAGCCAGCGAATTGCGCTTTGACACAAGGGGCCAGCGATGTCTCACGTACTCGAAGATCAAGGAACTTGAGGAGACCGCGGCTCTTGTAGTGGCGGATCTTACTGAGGCTAACCCCAATGTCTACCTTGAAGTGGGTTTTGCTTGGGGTTGCGGTATTCCGACAGTGCTACTTGCGAAAGAAGCCAGCGAATTGCGCTTTGACACAAGGGGCCAGCGATGTCTCACGTACTCGAAGATCAAGGAACTTGAGGAGAAGCTGGCAGTCGAACTCAAGTCTCTAAACGGCGTCTAAGCGCCCCCTGAGAGAAACTCATCCAAGCCCCAGCGAAGCGGGCACCGTTTCGTTCGTTAGCGCGGCCGGAGGGCCTAATAATAGACGGCATGCTGGAGGTCCCCCGCAAGGCTTTCGAAAACACGGTTGACGCTGAATGGGTTTACCTTATCAGACGGTTTTCTCAATCAGAACTACCGGCTAAAGTCAGGGCCGCGCTGGTGTACGCGTTCATCGCGGCCCCGGTCCCACTCACGCCGCTTCTGCTCGACAGGAGACGAGGGGGCTGACGCCCTCTGAGAGAGGACCGCTCCTAACCAGGGGCGGCAGTGACAAACCCGGTAGAGCAGGCCAAAGACGGTAGTGGCAAGCAGACTGATCAGCGGCCAGATCACTCGCCCGACGGGTTCTCAAGGGATTCTGTAGCTCCGGGGAACTCACTGCGGGCCTACATGAACGTGCCCGGAAAGAGAAATCGCAAGATGAGAGAACTTTGTAGTGAAGAGAAAAGACTTTCCGGATTGACTGTTCAAATCACGCAGACAACTCACGAATGCGTCGGCGCTTCTTCAGCGGCCACGCGCGGGTGAACGTCGATCTGCACATCTACGTGCTGGCCGAGTTTGTTGAGCACGGTCATCAGACGGTCAATGGTGAAGCGGTCAAGCTGCACGTTGCGGATGCGGGTAAAGTCCGCATGGCTGACACCGGTGCGGCCCTCGGCCTTGCGCGTCGAAAGCCCTTCATCGTCAAGAACGCCGATGATGCGGGCGGCCAGAAGCGCCTTGGTCTGCTGCACGTCGGCGTCAGCGCGCCCGAAGTCACGGAAGACATTGCCACTGCCGTACACCAGCTCAAAATCGTCGTCTGTTTTACTCATTGTTGTAACTCCTTCTTCAACCGTTTAAGACGCTCGCGGATCAGGTCGATATCCTTCTTCGGGGTCTTGATGCCCTGTTTCGCCTTCTTCTGGAAGGCGTGTAAAACCCAAAGCCGCTCCTCGAGCTGCAGAGCGTATACCGTCCGATACGCATCGGTGCGGTACTCGAGCGCCACCTCAAGTACGCTGGAGCCGAAACCCTTCAGCGGCTTGGCGATGTCGGCCTTACGGCCTTCGGCCGCTACCGTCAGCGCCCGCATGATCTCATTCTGCGCCCCTTCGGGAAAGCCATCGAAACCCTTGCGGGCCGCCTTGATCCACGAGATTGGCCGGGTATCTCTGCTGCGCATAAGGCATGGTGGCAAATATGGCACCATGCGTCAAGAGGAACGTATTCCTAGGCTTGGGCCGGGGCGTTGGGCATCACAGATTATGACATCTAAGCAAGCAACGGGGCCCGTAGATCACCCTTCTCACGTTCGAGCAGCTTCCCCTTGGCCTTCGCGGCGGCGAGTCTTTACGGAGTCCGTTCTGAGATCAGATCCCGCTCGACCTCCGCGAACAACACGAACCGGGTAATCACGATCTTGGTCAGCAGGTCCTGCTTGGCATCAAACTCGATCCCCAGAGGGGGTCATTTCTCCTAAGGAACACATCCCGTCGGCGTGAGATTGGAAGCCGAGAGCCCTGGCATGCTTCTTAGGTGCTTCATCAGGGAACTGTTGTTGATCGTCTCCCAGTGTCTCCTCAACTCATGATCCTACCTGGACTTCCTGGCGGTTGTCTGTCATCAAGACATGTATGAAGCGGAGCAAGGAGTCCAATCGCACTTGTCCCAACCCCAATTGCTGCCTGAAAGGACGGCTCGGCAAGGGCAACATCATCCGACACTCCTTCTACATCACCAGGCAGGGCAGACGCCGGCGCTATCGCTGCAAAGAATGCGGTCGAACCTTCTCCTCGACCCGTGGCACGCCTTATTATCGGCTGCACAAGCCCAGGTCTTTGTTCGATGAAGTCGTCCGCATGTGTGTCCACGGAATTGCGATCTCAGCCATGGCTCGAATCAAGCGGATGGCGTGGGGCACCATCGCACGCTGGCTTGAATCGGCGGCCACATACGCTGTCCGGTTCAATGATCGGATGCTCCGGGGTTTCGTCATCCATGAACTTCAGGCCGACGAGATCAGGACCTTTGTTGGAGCGAAGAAACGGGTGATCTGGGTGCTGACCACCCTGGAAGTGTGGTCCAGACTTTGGGTCTCGACAAACGTTGGCCGCCGCAGTCTCCAGCAAATCAAGAACGCAATTCTGAACACACTGCAGCGAGGCCTCCTTAAACACCGCTTCCTGTTCACCACCGACGGGTTCGAGATGTACGAGTGGGCTGCGAAAAGGCTGCTCTTGGGAGTCTGCATCTACGGCCAAGTCATCAAGAAGCGTCGGGAGAATCGGGTGGTTCGTGTCGATCGTAGACTGCTTCCCGGAACACAAGGCGAACTGGAAGAAGCACTGTTTCATTCCGAGGATTCCAGCACACTGAACACCAGTTTCGTGGAGCGCCACAATTTAACCATCCGGCAGGGCTGCTCCTATCTTGGCCGTCGCACACCTTGCCACGCCCGACGTACGGAGTTCTTGGAAGGTCACGTGGCGCTGCTGATGGCCTATTACAACTTCGCACGTCCGCATTCGGCTCTGAGATTCGGTAGAACGATGAGGACTCCTGCCATGCAGGGCGGCCTGGCCAAAAACAGGCTCTCATTCCGAGAGGTCTTCACAAGTCGGGCGGCATTTCTTTTGTTTGTTTTGATAGCGATCCGATTCTACGCCACCGTGGACTGCCGTCAGAACTCAACAACAGTTGCCTGAAGAAGCGCCTGAAACAGGACTGGGATCGGTCCGTGACCCGACCGGAATTGTGCAACAACGCGGTGCGGCGGATGAAAAGACGAGCTATCGTGATATCTTCGAGCAGATTCACCGGAATGGCAGGAGAGCGTCTTGAGGCGTTGCGGAGGATGAGAAGACAGCCTACAACGGCAGCGGGGCCACCATGGTCGGTGCCGCGTGGCGCGGTGTTTCTGGTCGCGCTGTTGACGATGGCCTGTCAGGCGGCGACGGACGTCGAGGAACGAGCTGGGGAGTCGGTGCCGGCGGTCATTGACCAAGGCGATCTCCCGAGCATCAGAGCGCGAGGCACGCTCCGCGTGCTGGTGGGCGCAAGCGGCGAAGAGGAGTTTCTTCCGAGGCAGGGGATGCCAGCATCCCTGGACAAGACCCTGGCGGAAGAGCTCGCCGGGCGCCTGGGCGTCGACATGGAGTTCGTCCTCGTCGACCGCCGCGACGAGCTCATCCCGATGCTGGTGGAGGGGAAGGGCGATCTCGTGGCCGCTCAGCTCACGGTCACCAACAAGCGAGAGCAACAGGTTGCGTTCGCGCGACCAACAGCAACTGTTGAGGAATGGGTCGTTGGACAAAGGGGCGCCGAGAACCTTCCTCGATCTCCGGTAGCGCTCGCGGGACGTGAGGTCCACGTCCGGCCGAGCTCGTCGTTCGCGGAGACCTTGGAAGCGCTGCAGGGCTCGGACATCGCCACGTTAAAGGTGGTCTTCGTAGAAGAGCATCTGGACACCGAGTCGATCGTCTATGAAGTGACACAGGGCAAGCGACCGCTCACCGTCGTCGATAGCCACACCCTCGATGCTATCCAGGCGTATACCGACGCCGTTGAGCCTTTGTTCAAGATCGCCGAGGGACGCCAGATCGCCTGGGCCGTCCGCCGGCAGAACCCAGAGCTGCTGGCAGCCACCAACACCTTCCTCGTCGAGAAGTCCTTGACCGGACATACCAATGAACGCTTCCTTGGCGATCTCGAGGGCATCCGGGAACGGGGCGTGCTGCGGGTGCTCACCCGCAACAATCCAGTGACCTATTATCTTTACCGAGGTCGGCCGATGGGCTTCGACTTCGAGTTGGCGAAGCTCATCGCCGAGGATCTCGACGTGCGTCTGGCGATGGTTGTGCCACCTTCCCGTGACCAGCTGATCCCGTGGCTCTTGGAAGGCCGTGGCGACATCATTGCAGCCTCGTTCACGATCACCGAGGAGCGCGGCGCGCACGTGGCATTCAGTCAGCCATATCTCTTCGTCGATGAGATGGTCGTGAGCCGGGCGGGGGATCCCCCGATGACCACCCTGGCTGACCTGAAGGGCACGACGCTCCACGTGCGCAGGTCGTCGAGTTACTACGACACGCTCGAGCGCCTGCAGGGCGACTACGGCCCGTTCACGATCGTCGAGGCCCCCGAAGATCTCGAAACCGAGCAACTCATCGGCATGGTCGCTCGTGGCGAGATACCGCTCACTGTGAGCGACAGTCACATTCTCAACGTCGAGCTGACGTATCGTGACGAGATCGTTGGCGCGCTGACGCTCTCTCGCGGCGGAGACGACGAGAAGGCGATCGCCTTTGCCGTACGCCCGCAGAATACCGAGCTCGCAGCGTACCTCGATGGTTTCGTGAAGAAGACCTATCGCGGCCTGGAATACAACCTGGCGAGGAAAGCCTATTTCGAGGACAAGCACCGGATCGCGGTTGCGACAACGCGTCGGACCGGCGTGAGCGGCGAGCTGTCACCCTACGACGGCGTTATCAAGAAGTACTCCGAAAGCTACGGGCTAGACTGGCGACTGATGGCGGCCCAGGCGTTTCACGAGAGCGGCTTCGATCCGAACGCGAAGAGCTGGGTCGGCGCGTTAGGGCTCTTCCAGGTCATGCCCGCGACCGGACAGGAAATGGGCATCACGGAGCTGGTCGATCCGCCAGAGGGCGGGGTGCGTGCCGGGATTATGTACCTGGATCGGCAGATCAAGCGCATGGATCCCACGATCCCCTTCAGGCAGCGGGTGCGCTTCGCCCTAGCCGCCTACAACGTTGGGTACGGTCACCTCGTCGATGCACGGCGCCTCGCGGCTGAGATCGGGCTGGATCCCGATCGCTGGTTTGGCAACGTCGAGAACGCCATCGCTCTGCTGGAGGATCCCCAGTATCACACGAAGGCGCGCTACGGCTATTGCCGGGGCACGGAGCCGGCCCTGTACGTCTCTCGTATCCAGAACACGTACGACAACTACGTCAAGATAGTGCAGTAGCGCACGTGGGAGCACTGGATCAGCCAGATCTCCAGGGTGCTTCCGGCAGGAGTATCCGATCTTCGACGTCCCGATGGACCATGCGATCTTTCGAAGCCTGCTCCAGGTGGATGACATCCCTCGGATCCCCTCCATTCAGTACGGAGGCAGAGCGGCGGCGGCACGTCGGACCAAGGCTACTCGAGCGAAGCCAGCGTTTTCGAGGCATCGCCGACGAGCACGGCCGGCTCATGGTTGTCATGTCCCGTAGCACCGACATTGCCGACGGCGGGGAGCGTGAAGTGGAGGACTACGAGTTCTTCCGCCTGTTTTCGATGGATTCCTACGCCATGGCGATCGACGTCCTTCTCTACGCGATGTTGCCTTGACCTGCCCCCGGTTATTGGTCCACCTTCCATGTTAGTCGATACGCCGTTGCAGCCGGGTGGAGCGGAGCGGAACCCGGCGGTAACGGCAGGATCACTTCCGGGGCTGGCGGCCGGTAGCCCAACGCGCTGTGCGGGCGAACTGTGTTATGCTCCCGCCGCCGGTGCTTCATCAGGGAACTGTTGTTGATCGTCTCCCAGTGTCTCCTCAACTCATGATCCTACCTGGACTTCCTGGCGGTTGTCTGTCATCAAGACATGTATGAAGCGGAGCAAGGGGTCCAATCGCACTTGTCCCAACCCCAATTGCTGCCTGAAAGGACGGCTCGGCAAGGGCAACATCATCCGACACTCCTTCTACATCACCAGGCAGGGCAGACGCCGGCGCTATCGCTGCAAAGAATGCGGTCGAACCTGCTCCTCGACCCGTGGCACGCCTTATTATCGGCTGCACAAGCCCAGGTCTTTGTTCGATGAAGTCGTCCGCATGTGTGTCCACGGAATTGCGATCTCAGCCATGGCTCGAATCAAGCGGATGGCGTGGGGCACCATCGCACGCTGGCTTGAATCGGCGGCCACATACGCTGTCCGGTTCAATGATCGGATGCTCCGGGGTTTCGTCATCCATGAACTTCAGGCCGACGAGATCAGGACCTTTGTTGGAGCGAAGAAACGGGTGATCTGGGTGCTGACCACCCTGGAAGTGTGGTCCAGACTTTGGGTCTCGACAAACGTTGGCCGCCGCAGTCTCCAGCAAATCAAGAACGCAATTCTGAACACACTGCAGCGAGGCCTCCTTAAACACCGCTTCCTGTTCACCACCGACGGGTTCGAGATGTACGAGTGGGCTGCGAAAAGGCTGCTCTTGGGAGTCTGCATCTACGGCCAAGTCATCAAGAAGCGTCGGGAGAATCGGGTGGTTCGTGTCGATCGTAGACTGCTTCCCGGAACACAAGGCGAACTGGAAGAAGCACTGTTTCATTCCGAGGATTCCAGCACACTGAACACCAGTTTCGTGGAGCGCCACAATTTAACCATCCGGCAGGGCTGCTCCTATCTTGGCCGTCGCACACCTTTGCCACGCCCGACGTACGGAGTTCTTGGAAGGTCACGTGGCGCTGCTGATGGCCTATTACAACTTCGTACGTCCGCATTCGGCTCTGAGATTCGGTAGAACGATGAGGACTCCTGCCATGCAGGGCGGCCTGGCCAAAAACAGGCTCTCATTCCGAGAGGTCTTCACAAGTCGGGCGGCATTTCTTTTGTTTGTTTTGATAGCGATCCGATTCTACGCCACCGTGGACTGCCGTCAGAACTCAACAACAGTTGCCTGAAGAAGCGCCAAAATATTCAGCCGACCCACAAGTCTCTATTGTGCAACAAGTTGTAACCGTCGATGGAGTCGCACGACGGAGCGCTATGCGTGCGTTATTCTTCGAGCGCCCAGAGGACGTCAAGCATCCGACAGAAGGATCCCCAAGAAAGTACTGCTTACAGAGCGACGGCGTTGCGAGGCGAGACCCAGGAGGTCCTGGTCAGACGGGCCGGCAACCCGCACGACAAGAGGTGCGTGGAGCTAGTCGCTCCAGTTTGGACCGTCAGATAGACGAGGGCAGCGAGCGAGGTCGCCGTGTCTTCCGCCTGCTGAGGGACGCCTGCAGGGCATGCACCCGAATGGCCGCTTCAATCAAGTAGCCTTTATGTCCCAAACTTTTTTTTTCAGACGCTGATTGTGTCTCAGCCACTGCCCTGCCTCGTTTTTTTCCTTCAGCCGTCGCACTTCCTGGGATGTGGCATCCCGGTGCGTGTCCCGAGTCAACCCGTTCTTGCCGACATCCAGAAAGGCTTTCGACCATTTGTAATAGATCGATGGCTGAATGCCTTGTTGTCGACACAGCTCGGTGATCGGGATTTCGCCCCGAAGTCCCTCCAGGACGATCCGGATCTTCTCATCGGCGGAAAACTTCCGGCGGGTCCTTCTACGAATCTGTTTAACGACGTCTGTGGCCATGGTGGTTTCTCCTCTTGTGTTACGCCACGGCCAGCATCGACACCCCGACAGAGGCTGTCAAGTTCCCTTCAAACTGTCTCTAAGACCACAGGCTCAATGTGTCTCATTGCTGCTGACGGGATACAAACAGAAGTCAGCCTTGGTTGAGCCCCAATGTTTTCCCCCTTTGCGTCTGAGCACTTGACGTGAGCATTTAATCAACCATGAACTTCGTGCTCAGGCCCTGGCAGCTGCTGCTCCTGATCTTGGCCGGTTGGATCAACAGAGACCAGCAGGACGCGATCGAGTATCTTTTGACTGAGAATCAGGTACTCAGAGAAAAGCTCGGCAAGGGCCGCATTCTGCTCAACGACGGCCAGCGTCGACACTTGGCCGTCAAGGGCAAGGTGCTGGGCCGAAAAAGCCTCGGCAAACTGGCCAAGATCGTCAGGCCCGACACGCTTCTGCGCTGGCATCGAGAGCTTATCGCTCGCAAGTGGGATCACTCAGACAAGAGGCAATCCGTTGGCCGGCCACGCATTCGACACAGATTGTGGACTTGGCTCTGCGCAGGGCTCAGGAGAATCCTAGCTGGGGCTATGACCGTATCCAGGGTGCTTTAGCCAACCTGGGCTTCCACATTTCTGACACCACGGTTGGCAACATTCTCAAAGCCCACGGCATCGAGCCAGCTCCAGAGCGCGAGAGCCGCACGGCCTGGCGTACCTTCCTTGCTGCTCACTGGGATTCGATCGCAGCCGCCGACTTTACGACCGTTGAGGTCTGGACTCGGTCAGGACTGGTCACGTTCTACGTCCTTGTGGTGATGCATCTAAAGACGCGGCGCATTGAAATCGCGGGTGCGACGCCTCACCCCAACTCCGAATGGATGCAGCAAGCCGGAAGGAACCTGACCGGCTGTGTCGACGGCTTTTTCCGCAGCTCGGCCCACGTCATCCTTGACCGTGACACGAAGCACTTGCCGTTGCGTCAGATCTTGAAGTCCAGCGACATCGAGGCGGTAGTCTTACCTCCCAAGAGTCCTAATCTCAATGCTCATCTGGAACGCTTCATGCGCTCCCTGAAATCTGAATGTCTCAACCGTATGATCTTCTTTGGTGAAGCGTCATTGCGTCGGGCCTTGAGAGAGTTCGGAGAGCACTTTCACCACGAACGGAATCATCAGGGACTCGCGAACCGAATCATTGATGCGGGAGATGAAGTTGGTCGCAAGGACGGCGAATTGAGTTGCCGTCCCAGGCTCGTTGGCTTGCTTCGATACTACTATCGAGACGCTGCTTGAATTCGGATACACTCCATAAGACTGGGGAGAAGGTCGAGTCAGCACCGCTGTGCCGGAGCGACGACCTCACACCGGGAGCCCGTTTCCAAAAGCTGGTTTCTCAACGGAAATCGCCTGAGATTCCGATGCTCGCACGCCCATGAGCCCTTCTATCCTAAGGATCCGCTGCCCGACCGAATATTTTTACCTTACGGGATCGCCGGGGAGACGCTTCGGGAGATGCTTTCCTTCCGCATGAACCGTGTCTTCGGTCTCCAGGACTTCTCCCTTGGCGACGTGCTTCAGGGACAGGAGTCCATCGATGAGAACGGGAACTGGAACGAAATGAACGTCGGTGCGCTGCGTGATCGATTCTCTGAGAAAGTCGCAGCCAATCTCCAGGAATCCGTGGATGCAGCGTCAGCCGTAGCGGTAGAGAGGCTTTTTGAGCGCTGCCAAGCCAAGTTGCAAGGGGCAATTACGGGCGAGGGCTGGCGGAGCTTGTTCCCGGGGAAACGTCTCCTTGAGGAGTATGCACGCGGTCGCGGACACGCCTCTGCGGTTGTGCCCACTATAACGAATAGTTTAGTCAAGCACCTCAGCACTACCTTGGATAATGTGCCAGAGGATCTCCGTCGCATTGTCAGCACTGTAGTGGGTGGTTCTGAAACCGCTTCAAGGGAGAATAAACCTACCAAGGTGTTGCAAGCCGATCCACATTGAACGGTTCTCTAAAGCCATTTTTTCACTAGCGAGACTGTGGTTGTCTTGTTCTGGAGTTTGGTTCTGGTTGATTTATCCACAGACTCGTCGCTACTACTACTTGTTTTTTTAACTACTTGTCTCGCGTTGTTGCACAATTCCGGTCGGGTCACGGACCGATCCCAGTCCTGTTTGAATGCTATCGAATTCGCACTGACTCAGGCATGCCCCGGCTTGACATACGATTCAGCACCTCACATTTGATGATGGCCTCGACCCGTTGATTGTCGAATCGTCGGGCCGACAGCTTAGGCCCAAACAACGTCTTGAACCTCGACATCGCATTCTCTGCAAGGCTTTGCCTGGTGCAACCACTGGAGATGCGCCATTCATATCGACCGAGTCTCCTTATTTCTCGTAGATGGGCATCCCGCATTGCCCGCCAGGCAGGCGGGTCCACACTTTCACTCAGCCGCGCACTGCGTCGCGGAGGGATGGTGGCGACAGCCTCCCGCTCGAGTATCGATTGATAACAGGCCCTCGTGTCATAGGCCCCGTCGCCCGAGACTTGAACGATGCGGCCCGGAATCTGATCCAGCAGGGCCGGCAACAGACGACAGTCGTGGACCCGTCTCGGTGGAACCTCCACCGCCACAATCTCTTTCGTCCTCTCATCGACACCCAGGTGCAGCTTGCGCCAGGCTCTGCGCCGGCCATGTCGATGCTTTCGGACGTGCCCTTCACCCGAGCCGTACACTCTCAGGCCCGTCGCATCCACAACCACGTGCCGAGGCCGACTGCTTGGGCTAACAGTCAAGAACGTCGCCAAGGAACTCTGTCGTCTACTGAGAGTGCTGTAGTCTGGAACTGGCAGATCGAGTCTGAGCAACTCCAGGAGCGAAGAAACGAAGCCCTGCGTCGACCGAAGGCTAAGATGCAACACCGACTTCAATATCAGCGCACACTGAATGGCCGTGTCGGAGTAAACCTTCGGAGCGCCGGGGCCCTTGGGCGGGTCGGCGTTCCGCCAGGCGGCAACGGCGTCCTCATCGAACCAAAAGGTCAGACGCCCCCTGGCGATTAGCGCCCGATTGTAGTCTGACCAGTTGCGTACTCGGTACCGGAACGTGTATTGATTCGGCGTCATTCCTCATGCTGGCACCCTGGCCCATCGGAGACAAGCGGACGCGCCGAAGCGATTTATGCAACAACGCGGCGCCGGAGTCCAACTATGCGTGGTCCACTTGACGGGGAAGCCTTCCGGCCCAGGCCCCTGTGGCAAGCGAAGGGGTGGGAGGTTCGCTACGCTACGCAGTCGTCGGTGGCGGTCGCTCAAGCCGCGCCCCTGTTGTGCGCTGACGTTCGGGCGCGCAGGCCCGAACGATCTACGACGTAGTCTTCGCCGGCGCGTGCTGCGCCATGCGCTCCTGCATCTGTCGGGTGAGATGCGGCACCAGACCGATCATGCGCTGAAGCAGCATGAGTTGACCGCGGTGGTGCATCTCGTGCTCCTTTGGCGACAGGAGCATCTCGAAACGCGTTTTGGTCGCCGGCTCCGCGCCGGGGGGCATCGCGACGGGTTCCGCAAGAAACTCATCCGACAGGCCCTCGAGGAACGAAGCGAAAGCCTCTCCCTGTGATCTTAGGTAGGCGATCGTTTCTGCTTTGGTCCGCGGCTTGGCCTCTTCCGCGCTGAACTTCTGGAACAGCTCCATGAAGTTCACGTCCTTGAGGTCGGTGACCTTGTTGCGCTGGATATAGTCCTGAAACCCGGTGCTCACCGCGATGTGGGCCAGGGTGGCGCCGATGCTGCGCGTGTCGGGACTCGCCTGGAATCCGTACTTATCCCCCGGAATGTCCTCGGCGGTCTGAATGGTGTTGCCGCGAACCTGGCGAAAGCTTCGTGCCAGGTCCTTGCCTCCATAGTGCGTCATTGCGATGTCTCCTCCAGTTTCGATATCAAGATCTACTCAAGCTGGCTCGACAGCAGTCGCTGTCGGATCAGCTTGATGTGCTGCTCCTCGTCGTGGCTGGCGCCCGCCATGCTGGGGCATCAAAAACGGTCGTCGGCCTCAACTTGACAATACCCCGGAACTGTCTATCGGCTCTGGCCGGCGAGCGGCTTGCCACCATTTCGCACTCCATGTATCGGCTGGAGCGAACCGGGCTCGCATGGATTTTGGATGCTCCGGACCCGAGTTCCTCCTTCCCGTCGCTCAAGCAGCACAGGAGTCGACGCTTCCGCCTTCCTGCAGATCGTCACGCTGCTGGCGACTTATGACCGGCGCCAATCGCACGTGCAAGCCCATCCAGAGGACGACAAGGTGCCCGCTGTCTCCTGCAAGCGCCGTGATGTACTGCGCCTACCGCTCGACCGCTATCGGCACTGGGCGGATTTCGCTGAACAAGTTCTGGCCCGAACGGTGCCATTCTTTCACAACCACAGCATTTTCGCTACCGGGATCTCCCTTACGCGACGCAGTTAGTACCGCTGGGAGCGATCTTCGGATGGCTGCAAGACCGGGCGGAATCCTACGGGTCGCAACAGCGACTAGGGCAGTGGTTCTGGTGCGGCGTCCTCGGTGAGATGTACGGTGGGGCAACGGAAACGCGGTTTGCGAACGACCTTGAGGATTGCATCGCGTGGATCGAGGATCGAGCCGCCGGCATTGAAACTGCCTTCGCGCCGGAAAGGATCGCCGTGGCGCACCAGGAACCAGACCTCATCTTCCCTTAGAACGCCAGGACTGCGGGGCTACTCCGGAACCGCTGTGACCCGGATCACAGGAACCGATGAGAGCGATTCTCCCCGCTTCCCAAATCGTATCCCAATCGGAGCGAACAAAGAGCCATCCTCGGATCGCAACAGCAAGATTCCCCGAAAGTCCTGGAGGAACTCCGTATTGATTCCATCCGCATCGAACCACTCTGGGATGGTTCGAGCGACCTGGTTGAAGTTTCCCACTCTTGCAAGCCCCTCCCCCAAAGGGTTGATCCCGTCTTCGCCATAGATTCGGAACTCGATTGTGGAGGACGGGTCCGGTTTGAAAATAGCCAGTCCCGTTCCGATGCCGCTCGATTCCTCAACGAACAGGGCGAAGTGATTTCCCAGCTCGACCGGTTCGACGCTGACCTCTAACCCCGTTTCGGTGTTTCTATAAGTCAACAGTCCACTCACCGATGCCGTATCGGTCCGGACCTCGATCCAACCGCGCCGGACCTCCCCCGCTCCCGCGCTTCTGAAGACTCGAGTGCCCAGGGGCGGAATCTCAAAAGGGTCGTCGAAATCGAAGAACCCCGGGATCGGCTGGCCTCCTTGATCGTAGGCAGTAACGAGAACTGCCGCGTCCTCGTCAGCGGCGGCGATATGGCTGAGCCGTAAGGTCAAAATATTCAGCCGACCCACAAGTCTCTATTGTGCAACAAGTTGTAACCGTCACGGCAAACAGAAGTCAGGCCTTGGTTGAGCCCCAATGTTTTCCCCCTTTGCGTCTGAGCACTTGACGTGAGCATTTAATCAACCATGAACTTCGTGCTCAGGCCCTGGCAGCTGCTGCTCCTGATCTTGGCCGGTTGGATCAACAGAGACCAGCAGGAAGCGATCGAGTATCTTTTGACTGAGAATCAGGTACTCAGAGAAAAGCTCGGCAAGGGCCGCATTCTGCTCAACGACGGCCAGCGTCGACGCTTGGCCGTCAAGGGCAAGGTGCTGGGCCGAAAAAGCCTCGGCAAACTGGCCAAGATCGTCAGGCCCGACACGCTTCTGCGCTGGCATCGAGAGCTTATCGCTCGCAAGTGGGATCACTCAGACAAGAGGCAATCCGTTGGCCGGCCACGCATTCGACACAGATTGTGGACTTGGCTCTGCGCATGGCTCAGGAGAATCCTAGCTGGGGCTATGACCGTATCCAGGGTGCTTTAGCCAACCTGGGCTTCCACATCTCTGACACCACGGTTGGCAACATTCTCAAAGCCCACGGCATCGAGCCAGCTCCAGAGCGCGAGAGCCGCACGGCCTGGCGTACCTTCCTTGCTGCTCACTGGGATTCGATCGCAGCCGCCGACTTTACGACCGTTGAGGTCTGGACTCGGTCAGGACTGGTCACGTTCTACGTCCTTGTGGTGATGCATCTAAAGACGCGGCGCATTGAAATCGCGGGTGCGACGCCTCACTCCAACTCCGAATGGATGCAGCAAGCCGGAAGGAACCTGACCGGCTGTGTCGACGGCTTTTTCCGCAGCTCGGCCCACGTCATCCTTGACCGTGACACGAAGCACTTGCCGTTGCGTCAGATCTTGAAGTCCAGCGACATCGAGGCGGTAGTCTTACCTCCCAAGAGTCCTAATCTCAATGCTCATCTGGAACGCTTCATGCGCTCCCTGAAATCTGAATGTCTCAACCGTATGATCTTCTTTGGTGAAGCGTCATTGCGTCGGGCCTTGAGAGAGTTCGGAGAGCACTTTCACCACGAACGGAATCATCAGGGACTCGCGAACCGAATCATTGATGCGGGAGATGAAGTTGGTCGCAAGGACGGCGAATTAAGTTGCCGTCCCAGGCTCGGTGGCTTGCTTCGATACTACTATCGAGACGCTGCTTGAATTCGGATACACTCCATAAGACTGGGGAGAAGGTCGAGTCAGCACCGCTGTGCCGGAGCGACGACCTCACACCGGGAGCCCGTTTCCAAAAGCTGGTTTCTCAACGGAAATCGCCTGAGATTCCGATGCTCGCACGCCCATGAGCCCTTCTATCCTAAGGATCCGCTGCCCGACCGAATATTTTTACCTTACGCGCGCTGGCCGACGCGAGCTTTTCCGTTCAGACACCGGGACCACAGAAAATTAGGAGTTGACCCGTCTCATTGGTCGACTCAGGTCATAATCGCACCTACCACGATCTCGGAAGGCCACTTCAACAAGAAACTCCAACCCCACTACGTTGTTTTCAATCCTGTTCCATGGTGCGACAGAGACTTTAACCTCCGGCTTTATCAAATTGTCGATAAGACGGGCCGGCATGTAGGGATACCGATGTTCGTATTCTTCCCTAGAGTGGATTGATGTCCATGAAGTGATGTCTGGATAGATCTGCTTCTTCTCTTCCTCCCCATGTGCTGCGGTGACACGCTCACTGCCTGTCACCGGCAGATTAAGGACCACGACTCCAGACTTCTTGTTGACGGTCCCATCGTACATACTTGAATAGATCTCCCAGTCAACGTGCTTTCTGCGCTTCGTTTCAGTCCCGACCAAGACGATCGTCACGGTCGAATCTTTCAAGTATTCATCTCTGATTTTCTCGCGAATGCTCTCATCGCTAAGGCAATCCGATATGTCACTCGTATCGACGGACATATCAATAAATATCCCATTCCGGTCGCCAAGTTTAACCAGCTCGTTCTTGTGGTTCTGGTCCCTTTCATGATGATAGCTGATGAATACTTTATGCATTATTTTCCCCCTCCCTGACCTGGCGTGGCATTGGTTATACACCGTTACGCAGACGATGAAGACCTTGCAGGACCAGGGTCACGGCCTGATCGATGTAAGGTGTGCGTGCGAGTGCTTGGTTTTCTTCAACGGAGAGCCCGTTCTGCAATTCGTCGGGAGCATAGCGCTCGAATCGCCGGCGTCCCGGCCAAGCCGGCCGGGAACCGACCCAAGCATCGACAAGCCCAAGGGTTTCCGCGATATCCCGCGTACAGCCACCAAAACCGCCGAGCAGAAACGCCGCTTGGCCGACCTGCAGTGATAGCAACGCTTCCTCCGCAATACCGGGCATACACCCTTTGTAGCCCTCCACACGCCCGCCGAGCAAAATACGAGCATCTGTTTCCGCACACATGAGCTGTCGCATCGCCGTCAACCCCGCCGACCACTCGTGATCATCGGGTTCATGCGTTGGAAGCTCCCGGCGCTCTTCCAGCGACAACCGCATACCATCGATCCCGATTAGGGCGAGTTGACTCGTCCCGCCGAGTTCAGCGTCGATTGCATTCAGTTTAGCGGCTGTCATACGGATGTGAACGGGCCACGCCAAGTAATCAATCACCCTGGTTTCATCGTTCCTGTCCGTACGGCGGTAGCGCAAACTCAATTCGAACAGTAGCTCCGTGAAGCCGTTGCGGCGCAAATCCCCGCCGTACGCCAAGTTTGCCCCGGTCGCGAGCAGATACATGGCAATCTCGGCCATTGCTTCTTTCAGGTGCTCATCGCTCAGCCCGAACAGCGCCATGTCTGGGCTCTCGGACGTTGAGATCGCGATGGCGTTTGGAGTTTGAATGTTCTTCGAAGTCATGTCCCATTCTCCCCCAGCCACTCCGTGAGGCTGTGAAGACGCACGTTGTGCCCAACGTTGGCGAACAACTGCGCCTCTTCCGCGCTCAGTGGCGGATCAGGATAGACGATTGATCGTTCAGTGGCACCTTCGCGAGCCGGTAGACTTGAGAGGGAGATCAACTCTGGCGCCCGAGCCATGAACAGGGTCTGTGGATGGAACGGGTGGAGTCTCTCGACCCGACACCGCCAGAGGAAGTCCTTGAACACTTCATCAAGTAGGCGCCCCACCATTTGGTCGATCCGATCCATTCGGTCGGGATCCATTCGGACGACTGGCACGTTACCCATGTAGGGGAAACTGCGCTCGTCAATATCCCTGATGCAATTCGCTACAATCATCGGGACGTTCCAGCGCTTCGCTTCGATGATCTCCCGTCGGCACCACTCGCGCGACGAGTAGGAGTCGGTATGTATAACCACGACGGCCCTTGTCTTGATCTGGTGAAGCAGGACTTTTGGAAAGGGCAACCCGGCGGGGATGTCATGAACATCGAAAAAGCTCGACAGACCACCGCTCTCATGTAGCCAATCACGGATCTTGCGAGTGATACGCTCTCCGTCCTTATCGTGCTTCGAGTGGCTGAGGAATATCTCTACTTTCTTCAGATAACGCTCAAGTTCTATTTCATCTTCTTCCGGTCGCTTAAGATGCTCAAGATAATGCCTAAGCATCCGGCTGAACCCATAGGCTAGTTCCCTAACGAGGCGGCGGCGGCGGTTGGCCTCCGGTCCTTCCCAACGATCCCAGCGTAGGGCTTGCGCGTCTATTCTAATATCGAGTCCTGCCCGTTCTAGCATGACGGGGAATATCTGCGAGCCGAGTCCCCTCGCTTAATGGTTGCTGCTCACCATCTGATGGTATTGCTGGAATACCTGCCGAGTTCGCCATCGATCCTGATTTCCACGGCCAGCCTGTAGTCGCCTGCGCGCGATGGTGAATACGAACAAATTGCTTCAGTCGTTTCGGTTCCTCTAATGTCCGCCCATTCAACATCCGAACTCGCTCGGGTCTGCCACTTCGAATTTACGAAGGCGTAGTGGATGTCATCGATGAAGACATCCTCTAATCCGATACAGCCTCCAGCTGAAATGGGGCCGAACGTAACCTTGCCAGACGATACTGAGAGTATTCCCAACTGCACATATGCATCGTTTCTTGACCCGGCGTCAGCAGCGCCGAATCCGACGCGCTCGAAGACCAGGAGCCCTTCATCTTCGGTGTCCAGGTATGCGTGCTTGCCATCGGGACTCGCCGCGAGGTTTCGAGTGTGGCCGAATTCGGGCAACTGGTTGTTGAAACGATCCGGCTGCCACGGTGCAACATAGTCGGTTGCCGCGAGATAACCGGGTTCCGGTTGCCATCGCACGCCGAAGGCCATATTCGTGCAGAATACGTCTACCGCCGGGGCTCCCCTTCGAGCACTGGCGAACCCGCACTGGTTGTCCAAGTTCCAAAACGGCTCGTTCCAAAACGGCGGTAGGGTGTCGAGAAATTGCGGATTGGAAGGGGCGTCTTCCAGTTGAAACACGACCGTCCTTTTGCCGTTGCCGTCGAAGGCGAACAAGTACCGGTCATCGCCGCTGATCACGATCGCTTCCAAGTCCCACAGACCTTCGTCATTCTTCCCTGTCTCTGTGAGCCACCCTGTTTCGGCATCGCGCTCGAAGACGAGTAATGACCGGTTCGTGGCAGCGTACACGTGACTGTCGCTGTTGGAGATCAGGGCGCGCTTCAGCCCGGAAACTTCCAGGGTCTGTACGTGCCGGAGATCGCTCGGCGTATCGAAGGCAAGGACCTGCAGCTGGCCAGACATAGGATCGACCGTATGTATGAACGATCCTCCAGAGTCCATGAAAACATCGACGTTGCAATTGGTGGAGCCCGGGGGGCCTGTTACCAGCAACGTTCCCTCGTCCCGGAGCTCCCGGTGCGTCTCGTCGACAGGTGCGAACTTGTGCCACGCGCCGCACCGATGGGCATAAAGTTTGGCTCTATGAGCATCCCAGATCAGCGAACTGTCTCCCAGACCGTCGTCTTCCAGCAATTGAACAAACGTCAAATCTCCGCTTTCCAGGTCGCGTTCGAATACTTGAAGTCCAAGCGTCGAAGCCGCATATAGCGCCGTGCCACGGCCATTGAGCGCCAAGCTGGACAGACCCCGGAGTTCCACCGAGTTTCCACTGGCGTCCAGATCACCATCGGCCAAGCGGCCGACGTATTTAAGCCAGACCGGGGCTTCGCTCTCGCTCCAGCGTATCGTGAACTCGCCGGCGGTGCTTGTGTCGACCAAGCGTGCAAAGCCGAAGGGCGCGGCGGCGCGGGTTCCCAGCCGGATCGTGTAGCGGGCTCCGGCCTCGGCATGAAAGATCACCTCGATAGCGTCGGACTCGATCCCTTCCGGCTGATGGCTGCTCCTCACGAACTCAAGCGATCCGAACCCGGCGCCGGCTTCCTGGTAGACGGCCAGCACCCAGGGAGCAAAGAAAAAGAAGTCGTCCAGCCAGAAGCGATACCAGCCGGAATCGGGTGCTTCGTAGGTCCACCATAGAGACGAGTGGCCGAGGAAGGAACTCCGCTCGCCGGGCTCGGTTGTCGCAAAACGGTTCGATCCGGTGATTGCTCCGGCACCGCCCGCAAGCGCTGCGGCACTTGCCAGATTGTCGTTGCTGGGGGTCGGTCCCCAGATCACACTCGCGGAGGCCCTTCGCTGCGTATACGCTGTGATGTCTCCTGTCGGAAAGCCGGCCGCGATCCAATATCGTTGCCCGCCCGCGGCCAGCAAGACGAAATCGAACGGCGCGGCATCCGGGCCGGCCGCAGCCACCAATTGCAGATCTTCCATGGGAGTGCCGGTGAACACGGTCACCCGCAACTTCGAATACGCCGATACTACCTCGCCGGTATCCTGGAGCCGCCAAGTGTAGCGGCCGTCCTCAGGAGCCTCCCACACCCACCACTTCGTCCTAACTCCGCTCTCCAGCGGCTCGCCGGGCTCGACCGTCGAATTGAAATCGACGCTGATGAAGTGTTCGGACGATGGCACACTCTCGATCGGTTCTGCGTCAACAATATGGTCATTGGAGGGGTCAAGCGCTGTCTCCAACGGATTCCAGCTCAGTTCGTACGGACCGCTGGACGCATAGGCATGGGGCTCGGCGGCAGCGATGCGATACTCCTTCCCGCCGCCAGCGGGGAAGGAACCGCTTGAACCAGGGAAGCCCGAAACCAGCCGGAGTGCGGGAATGCTGTCGCCCTCGAAGACAAGGACTCGCCTCGGGTCCTCGCTGGAGAACGTCCACTGGCCGTCGCTGGGCGCCGTCCACCGGTACCAAGTGGTAGCCGCCACCGGTCCGAACCACTCGCCGGGTTCCAAAGTGGCGCCCTGGCTGCTGCCCTCGACAACGCCTCCCGCGCCTTCAAGCACGGTGGCCTGCGCGAAGTCGTCGTTGGCGGGCCGCGACCCCTGTGACCAGCGGAGGTTCAGGGCAGCTCCTCTGGCAAAGTTGCTCACCCGGATTCGGTAGGATTGTCCCTTTTCGGCAAAGAATATCGTCTCCCACAGATCGGATGCGATCTGCTCCAACGCCGAGATTCGATCGCCTTGGAAGATATCGAGGCGATCATTGCGCACGTCCTGGGAATCCGCGCTCGGGGGGGCGTCGAAACGGACCGGACCATTCGCCGGTGCTGTCCAGGCGTACCAGACCGAACCGGCGGGCCGACCCCGCAAGGGGGTGAACAGCGGCTCCCCCGGTTCCGGTGTTGCGAGCAGCAGGTCCACCGGGCGAGAACCCCGCTCGCCTTCGATTACGGCAGCAGCCGAGAAGTCGTCGTTGGCGGGCCTTTCGGAAATCTCAAATCGGTCTGCGCCGCCTGTTCGCACCCCGACCGCTACCGAGGCCGCCGTCGCGTTCCAGGCGCTCGCGGTAAAGTAGAGGCGAACCGCGTTCGCCTCCCCGCTGTAGGAAACGAAAAACTTGATTTCCTGGGTTTCACCGACAGCGATTTCACCGAGCGGGATCGACGAACCAAGAGGGATTGGTGAAATCTTGGTGGCTGGGGGCCACCCGAGAGGAACCAGAGAATCAAGTTCATTCGACAAATCCACCGACACTCCATCCTCGCGAGACACGTCCATGGTGTCCTCGATCCGTATATCGTTGCAGCCGGAAGAATCGGCGGGGGCGCGGCAGTCGATGTGAAGCCGTGTCCCGGCAGCCACATACTCGTCGGCGGTCAAGGTCAGGGTCAGCTCGTGTTCCTGGTCCCCTTCGAGGATGTCCTTATCGGCGTCGATCCTGAGACTCGGGGTGGATGCGCCCCGTATCACCGTCCACGCCAGCGCCGCGCGGGGCGATGAGGTGTAGACGCGGTGCGCCACCACTTTCGCTCGATAGCTGCCCGGCGGGGGATTTCTGACGATGACCCACTCCACGTTGTCCACACGGGAAGCGGAGACCTGCTCTCCGCACGTTGTCGATCCGCAGTCGCCGTCCCGGTCAAGCCACAGGTCCAGATCGTTCAGCACGGCACTGCCGATCGTGTCCGTCGGAGGTTCGTCCCAGGTCATCACCACGTCAAGGCGGCTGGCGCCCTCCGGCACGACGATGTCCTGGTAGGCGTACTCGCCGTCCCGCAGCTCGGAAATCGCGCCGCCGCTGATCCAGCCGTCGGTTCGATCCCGGTTGAGAACGCTGGTGCGCGCTGACGTCTTGCCCAATCCGTACTGCGCTTGCAGCGCACCCGGGCCGTTGGAGTTGTTCGCCGGGAATCCCGCTGTGTTCTCCAACCATGCGTCAGGCTTGATAGCGCTCGCCATCAGCCGCGCCCTGGTCAGAGCGGGCTGTTCTCGATGTCCAGGGACCGCGTCCATCAACAGGGCGGCCACCCCGGCCACTGAGGGCGATGCCATGCTCGTGCCGCTGGCCAAAAAATACTCGCCGCGGCTTCCGCTGCCTTTGGCCGAGTAGAGTCCCACACCGGTCGCGACGATCTGAGGCGCCAAGCGTCCGTCCGCGGTCGGCCCGTGGCTGCTGAACGCTGCGATGTCGCCGCTGTCCAGCGCGGCACCGACAGCGAGCGAGTTCTTGGCGGTGCCGAAATTGGAGAACCCATGGATGTTCGCATTCGCCTGGGCGACCACATATAGCTGGCGGTGGCCCCAGACGATGGAGTCGAGCTTGCGTTCGCCTACGCCTCTTCCCTCAAACACCCTGGCGGCAGAGCTCAAGCTCATATTGACGATCAGAGGCTTCACCCGGGCGGGCGGGCCGCCCGCTTCGGCGCACCCCGACGGTTCGGCCAGGAAGTCCATCCCTCGATTTATGCTGTCACCAGACCCAAAACCAAAAGCAGTCAACACCCTGGCGAAACGGATGTGCCGCACCGAGGGCGCCATGCCGGCAAACCGCGGTTCGACGTAACCGTTTCCGACGATGGTTCCGGTGACATGGGTTCCGTGTCCACCTTCGTCTATCCACAAATCCTCGGACTCGTCGAGGGGAGATGAAAAGAAAGAATTCCAAGCGAAATTGGCACCGCAGATGCTCTGCCGGTTCGACGCGATGTCCAAGTGGTTAATGTTGAGCCCCGTGTCCATCACGGCAATGGGAACGGAAGCGCCACCAAGGCCCGAGAAAAGCCCTGGGGAGCCGTCGTATCGTCGCAGTGCATCCGCGCCCATGGCGGGAATGGCCGTGTCGTGAGCGGGTTTGACGATGCCGATGGGCTCGATGGCCAGAACGAAATCCGCCGCGGCTATCGTCTCCATAGCACCGTAAGACAAGTTGGCCGTGTAGACTCGGATGTCCGGATCGAAGCGGCCCACTACCGCCCCCAGGTCCTCAAGCGCTTGCCGCCATTGGCCGGCGGGATCGTCCGTCATCAGGGTAATGAACACGGGCGTCTGTTCGTGCGGGAGCGCCTCCAGCGCTTCGCTTGCAAACGCCTCGGCGAGTTTTCTCTCCCGGGGTACGGCGCCCAGCCCATCGACCTCCGGCAACGCCGCAATCTCTTGCAGACGAGCTTCGTTGCCAGGCAACCTGGCGCGCATCAGGCTTCCCGAGGAACCAATGATCTCAGCGCCCGAGCCTTGGAGCGCCCGCGCCAGATCGTTCGGTCTCGCGTCCTCTGCGAGTCGTATCCAGCCGAAGGACCAGTCCCGTCCGGCCACAACCGCTTGGGTGACCAGCATCTCGATGGAGGTGGTCAACTCAAGCCAGTCAAAATTCGTATCGGAGCGCTCGCCGCCGGCGTCAATCTCACCCTCGATTCGCGCCCGGGGCATCTCACCGTGGTAGGAGACGAACGAATAACCGTCGGGCGGCGAGGGATGCGAGTCGCGCACGGTCCGCTTGGCGGCGGGCAGCGTTTCAGAAGATCGAGGCGCAGCCTCAATGGGCGGCTCCCGGAGGATCCCCCGGCTTTCCGCGGCGATCCGGGCGATGACGGCGTTGGTCACCATCGACTCTCCCGTCGGGTTCAGCTTTGACTCCTCCCCGGTGGACGTATAGTAAGCGACCAAGCCCGCCAAGCCCGCGACAATGCCCAGCGACATGAGGCCTCTGATGCGCCTTTTCTCTGCTGTCCGCATAGTCAATCTCCAAGGGACGTCCCTATTCAGTATCTATAGTGTCAACAAGGCGGTGATGGGCCTCTCAATTGACGCAGATCGGGGTTGCAGCGCATCGCCGAGAGGGACAGCATGTACAGGAGTCGCCGCCCCCGGTTCATCCTACGATATCGAGATCTTGGAAATCGTCCAGTTCCCGTCCGCACCCCTGCTCGCTACAAAGGTAATCCGATATTGATTAATGGTCACATTGTTAAGATTATGACTTCCGCTGCTAGAACAGGAAGTGAAGTTCCCTATACGCAAACAGCCCGTACCATTATTCGCAACATCAAACGTGCCTATCGTGTTTCCGTCGGCGTCTTTTAGATTGCATTTAGCTCCAGGTCGAATGACGCTCCCGGTAGCGCAAGTCTGGTCATCAGTGTCCGGCTCGCCTCCGTCGTTGCTCTCGTCTTTATCTGTGACCTGGATCACAGGAACCGCTGAGAGCGATTCTCCCCGCTTCCCAAATCGTATTCCAACCGGAGCGAACAAAGAGCCGTCCTCGGCCCGCAACAGCAGGATTCCCTGAAAGTCCTGGAGGAACTCCGTATCGATCCCCTCCACATCAAACCATTCCGGGATGGAACCCACACGCTGTTGAAAGGTCTCCCCCCCTACAGGGTGGGTTACGAACCCCTCCCCCAAAGGGTCGATCCCATCTTCGTCACGGATTCGGAACTCGATTGTGGAGGCCGGGTCCGGTTTGAAAATGGCCAGTCCGGTGCCGATGCCGCTCGATTCCTCAACGAACAGAGCGAAGTGATTTCCCAGCTCGACCGGTTCGACGCTCACCTCTAACCCTGTTCCGGTGTTTCTATAAGTCAACAATCCACTCACCGATGCCGTATCGGTCTTCACCTCTATCCAACCGCGCCGGGCCTCCCCCGCTCCAGCGCTTCTGAAGACTCGAGTACCCAGGGGCGGAATCTCAAAAGGGTCGTCGAAATCGAAGAACCCCGGGATCGACTGGCCGTCTCGATCGTAGGCAGCCACGAGGACCGCAGCGTCCTCGGTGGTGCCGATATGGCTGACCGCCAGCTGCACGGACCACGCTCCCCCATCCACGTAGTCTGGGAAGTAGAGCGTTCTCAGCGGCTCTGACTCGGGAATCGGATTCAGACGCCAGTTAAATTGCGGGATCTTTCCGCCGTTTACTGTAGAGGTGCCGGTCCCGGCGGTCGTCGAGGTGAAGACCAGCTTCAGGCGCTCTGTAAAGCGGGCCCCGTCATCGAAGTTAAACGTTAACGTTCCCGTATTCGGACCCGTGTTCTCATAGGTATAGCTTCCCGTAAATATCCTCGGGCTCTCGGTTTCCCTGAAACGACCAGCGGCCACAAACTCCACATAATAGAAAGAAGAGAAAAGGTCGTCGTCCAATGCCATCCTCTGGCCGACCACGAGATCATCGAACGCCGCCTGGTCGGCTGGAGCTGTCCTCAAGTCCTGGGCCTGCAGGAGCGGACTGCCCGCCGCCAGCAAAAGGGCTGCGGCGCAGGCGACCACGAAGATGGCGACAAGGCGGAGGACCGGACCGGGGCGTTGGCGCGGGCCGAAGATTCTAGTTCTAGTGCGTAGGAGGGAGGAGAAAGGGGTTTTCATTTGCCCATTCTCCCACGTCCCCAAGAGAAAGACTACAGGGTAGAAAGCGAGGACCGCTCGTTTGTGCAACCCCATCACGCAAGCCAGCAGTCCTCGATGAATTCAAGCGCTAGCGCACTGAACTTCCCCTGAACTTAAATCCGGATGCAGAGTGAGGAATCTTATGAATTATCCCCGCCGTCATGGCTGTGGAAGAGCCGGTTGCGCAAGAATGATGATCCGACGTTTCAAACACCGCCCTCTCGTGTCAACAACCTGTCTCGAAGTCTCTACCGGCAGGTGAGAGACGCGCTCAATAATACGCGTCTGCGATCTGATAAAATCCTGGAGATCCTTTGATCTGCGCCGGTGAGGCACACATAAAAATTCTGGGGAACATGACCGAAGACGAACGACAGAACCTGCTCGAAACGGTAGCTGAGGCCCACGGCGGCCTGTCTGAAGTCGCCTTCAAGTTGCGGCGGGAACTGACGGCGAAAGCTCCTGCGCTGAAGGCTGCAATAAAGGCCGAGCGTGAGATCTTTCGCCTAAAGCGCGAGCTTCAGCGGCTCGATATTGAGGATCTTGAACAAGCAAAAGGTCGCACATCGTTGCCCGAGGTTCGCCGGGGCGGGAAGGCGGTAGACATGGAACAGCTACGGCGGCAAAAGGTTCGAAACGACGAGCCCTGAATAAACACGAGGAGCTGATCGAAAGGCCCTGGCCGACTAGAAAGCCCACGACAAGGCGTTTCTCCGACGGCCCTAGAGCTTTTTTCAATCCGCTTCTTCAGCGCGTAGTTCTCATGAACCAGTTCGGCATACATCCGTTTGTACTGGGAGACTTCGGATTCGAGTTCCTTCATCCGCTTGAGCTTCGAAGCGTCCAATCCCCCGTATTTGGCCTTCCATTTGTAGTAGGTCGGCGAGCTAATACCGTGCTTACGGCAGGCGACCGATAATGTATCTCAGACAGACGCCGAAACACTCTTGAACGAAGGCATCGACATCTTGAAGGAAGTTATACGAACAAATGGGAAAATAACACCATATCCCTATCACATCCTCGGCAGTCAAGGGCTAGCCTGGACTCATAGAGCCCCACTCGGCAGGCTTGGGAAACGAGAATTCATCAGAGATCTGATCGGGGTCGTCAGCGAGGGAATAAAAAACATCCTTGGGAAAAGAATCTACAACAGTTGAAAGAAGATCTTCAAAGGGATGAGTTGATGACGATCACAAGAACGATATAGTCCACGCAGAAGGTGCTCCGGGAGTTTGCCACCCGAAACTTTTAGCGGCTAATCAAGCGGCCTCGAATGGCAAGGATCCATGCTTCGTTGTCATGGACACCTCCTTCTTCTACTAGGACACTCTGCCCTAATCGCGTGTCCAAGGAAATTCTAGGGCGGGGGACAGCCCCACTTGCTATACTTGCAGATCCATGGACTTCCGCAGACTCGGGACGTTACTCGCTTAAGAAGATCGTGGTGATATTCCGAGGGATAGGGACCTCCAAAGCCAAGAATTTTAAGCCAGGAAGGCATCCACCTCCGCGCGCTGACCACAATGTAGACATGTTTCAGAATTGCGCGGTTCTTCATAGTTGCACAGTTTTGAATAATTATCGCTGGCAACTGTGATTCGTCTAGATCATGGCAGCCCTAATAACAACGATCACTGGGGTTCTCATTGCGGTCGTCGCTGGCCTCCCAGGTATGTTGGGAGAGGCTCTTTTCAGTCAGATTACAGGTCGCAGTTGGCTAGAGAAAAACCTCCAGCATTATGCGCGTATCTTAGGATTTAGCGTGGCTGGACTGGTTGGATATGGTGCGCTATCTGGCGTTGTCTCTTTCTTGCCATTTCCGATTCACATCCTACCAGGAACATATTCGGCGGAAAGCCTCGTTCCTGCTGCTATCCCCATACTTTCGGTTGGCTATATTGGCCACGCTGCTCTTTCGACGTTTGCAGGTGTTGTTCTTGGTGCAGGACTCCGAGCGATTCGGATCTATTTTCCGGCAACCGTTGGCCATGAAGATACTTGGGATAGATTTGTAACAACCTATGCCGCGAACCGCTGGGTTGTCGTCCAGCTCGATTCCGGCGATACGTATGCGGGCATGTTGCAACAAGCTGACGTTGCGAGGAATCCTGACTTTCGGGACATTGTTCTCGAGGAGCCTGCCGTTTTCGATGAGGAAAGGAAGAACTACATTGCTACTAGCAACCAGTTCGTTTACATTCGCGGCGACCAGTGGTTGCTTATCACAGCACTAACCAAAGATGACGAGATTAATGACCGTGTAACTGAGATCGATCGACCGATTTTCAAGCAAGGAAAGGACGATGAGCGAGAAAAAACCCTATCCCAAACCAAGTCCTAAATCACCACCTAAACCGCCGATCCGCCCGCAAGGACCTGGTGAGTTCAGGGAAGATAGCGTCCAGCCACCGAAGCCAACCCATCCACCAAGGGTCCCCCCACCTCCACCCCCGCCAAAGAAAAAATAGATGAGACGCTAAGGTTGAATAAATTGTGACTGTTGCATTGCCGGATCGAGCATGACATCTAGTGAGCTTACTCGCACTCCCGAAGATCTAGCCGTGCTTCAGTCGATCATGCAAGAACAGTTCTGATCGATTGCTACATTGCATTTACTCAAGAAAACGGCGACTTCCTCGGCTCCGGTACGTTAGTTTCAATCAACAACACCAGCGCGATACTGACCGCCGATCACGTCTTAGAGGCTCTGCCGCAAGAAGGGGACGTGGATTTAATCTTTCCTACGCGCTTTGACAACTCGCCACAATCCGCGCCAAGAACACCGACGAAAATTCCAATGAATTACTTGGAGAAAAAAAGAGTTAGCAGAGGAAGAAGGGAGATAAGGGACCGGATCTTGGCCTCCTGGTTTTGCCTACTCCCATCATCTCTAGATTCCTCCCGTCCACCAAACTTTTCTACAATCTAACGAAGCACCGCACGAGAGTCATGGGAAACCCTTGGTCGATTGATACTGGCATATGGGCGCTTGTGGGCGCCCCGGCTGAAAGGACAGAGGACGCCGCCCCTGAAGCCGGATTTACTAGGGTTAAGGAACAGCCTGGAATGATAGGTGTGGGGGTCGTAAACAAGGAATACGAACAGGGCGGGTTTGACTATTTGGAATTCCCCGCGATTTACAACGCGGGTTACGAAGGCCCAGACTCTTTCGCGGGTTGTAGCGGCGGCGGACTTTGGCACATGCTGCCGGGCCAGACAGAGCGCGGCCAGAGAGTCGTCAAAGACTACGTTCTCTCGGGCGTGGTTTTCTGGGAGTATCCGCGCGTCGACAACAAACGGATAGTCAAATGCCACGGGAGAAGAAGCATCTATCAACGAGTGATCGAAGCGCTGTCCGGTTGACGGCCCTAGGCGGTCCGAAGAGCGGAGGGCCGTAATCTCTCTGGACGTGCTGATCGCATGAGAGGCCCTCCGCCCCTCTTCCAGGGGGAACGGCTATTGGATCCCGCAAACAGTCCTTGCACAAAGGAGCGGTTTTGCAACAATCCTCCGGACGACGAGTTTTCAAGGGCTTCCGCGTTGCGAAACAGTATTGCAGTATGGATTCGATTGGCGACAGGTTTCTGCATTTTCCCCGGCTGTATCGTCTCGGCGCTCCTCCCGGAGCGCTTCGCACCCAGAGCCGGGACGGCCAAAACCCAAAGAAGAACAGGAACACAAACACGCCAAGCGCCTGCAGCGGATCGCCGCCGGTGCGGACCCAAAGAACCCCGATCATACTAGAAGCGGTCGGAACGGTGAGCCAATATAACTACCCTTTTCGTAACAGTATCAGTGGTGCTGTCAAGTTAAGCAGATCCTCGGGTTTTTGAGGCGAAATCGGTCGTCGCTCGAACGTAGAATCAACAACTTAGGGAGTGTCCAGGGCGCTGAGTAGGTCCACAAATTGGTTAACTTGACAGTACCCTTGAGTTTGGTGGTGTCGAAGGTCCCGACGAACTGAGTCAACTGCGACTTCCGCAAGCTGACAAGCTCGTCGCAGTGCACGCTGCTGTCGTGTCGAAGTCCTTCGTTCAGTCCGACATCGACTTGCGTTGCGAGTCCGTGGCGCGTTGAGTACACCGGCGCGCAGATGATCGTCGAGAACCGCGAATCGATCAGCGCCTGTCGGCTGACTACGACGAACACGCGAAAGCGCTTCGGATCGCGCGCGGGAGGCCTCGCGACCCGGTAGAGCTCGCCGCGCCTCACGTTTCCATCTGATAACCCAGGACATCGACCGATCGTCCTCGTGCAGCGGCTGCACGAGGACGATCTCGCCGGCCATTTGCTTCAAAGCGGCGATTGGCATCATTTGAATCTTCCGGCCATCGCCGAGGAGGACCAATCGATCGCCCTGGGGCCGGAACATACCCACGATCGCAAGCGCGGCGATGTGCTCCATCCCGGGCGGGAATCGCTTCAGACGCTGATGCGCATCAAGGAGGAAGTCGGTAGTCTCACCTTTTCCGCGCAATACCAGCAAAGACCCGTGCCCCATGAGGACAATCTGATCAAAAGAGAATGGCTGAAGTACTACGATCAGCTACCGGAGCGGGACACCGGCTGGCAGATCGTGCAAAGCTGGGACGTGGCCACGACGGTCAACAAGAGCAGCGATTACTCTGTGTGCACGACCTGGGCGGTGCACCGGCAAACCTGCTACCTGGTCGAGGTGTGGCGCGGCCAGCGGGGTTACCCGGGCGTCAAGCGCGCCATCGTCCAGCGGGCCCTGGCTCAACACGTAAACACGATTCTGATCGAAAAGGCGGGGCCGGGGCTGCACCTGGTTCAGGAGTTGCGCCACAACGGCGACGCGTGTGTGCCGGCTCCCATCGGCATTCAGCCGGAGGGCGACAAGCTGTCGCGCACCGAGGCTCAATTGACGGATTTCGAGTCGGGACGAGTCATCCTTCCCAGGCACGCGCCCTGGCTGGGCGAGTTTCTCAACGAGCTGCTCGCCTTTCCCAACAGCCGGCACGACGATCAGGTCGACAGCGTCACGCAGTTTCTCGGTTGGCAGCGGGGCCGGCAACGCAGGCGCCGCCGGATCTCCACCGTGGCTCCCATCCTGGTATCCATGGAGGGTTGACTCCAACGTTCTGAAACCCGCTGTTTCTGACGACGATGAGCGTGTTGAGGCGGCGGTCCAGGGGAGGGAGTTCGCCTCACACGTGTTGGTCTGGCCGCCCATCCTCCCCCAGCGCGATCGATCTTCACTTTCGGGCTGGACTTCCACCGGGCAACGGAGCGTCAATGGAGGTGACCCGGGCGGCAATCATCGATGACGAGCCTGCCCGGAGGAGGCCATAAGGTGCCGACGATCGAGACCAGATGACCGAGATCCAGGAGATGGACCTGCCGGCGCTGCGCGATGCATGGCGGCGCCATTACCGGGTGCCCCCGCCCCGGCGGCTCAGCCGTGACCTGCTGATGCGCGCCATCGCCTATAAGCTCCAGGAACAGGTCCACGGAGGGCTCTCCAAGGCGGCGCGGCGGCGGCTTCGGGCCCTGGCCCAGGCCTTCGCCGAGACCGGCCGGGTCGCCCCCGGCAACGGCACCAAGGTGCGCTCCGGCACACGGCTGGTGCGCGAATGGCGAGGCCGCACCCATGTCGTCACCGCGACCGAAAGCGGCTTCGATTACGACGGGGAGGCCTATGGTTCCTTGACCGCTATCGCCCAACGCATCACGGACGCGCACTGGTCCGGTCCCCGCTTCTTCGGCCTGCGGCCTTCAGGCGAGAGCGCATCGGCGGCGGAGCATGGCTGAGCATCGGAAATCACCACGGGCGAGGAGTCTGGCCACGGTGCGCTGCGCCATCTACGCCCGCAAATCCTCCGAAGAAGGCCTCGAGCAGGACTTCAACTCGCTGCAGGCGCAGCGGGAGGCCTGCGAGGCCTATATCGCGAGCCAGAAGCACGAGGGCTGGATCGTGCTGCCCACCTTTTACGACGATGGCGGCGTCTCCGGCGCCACCCTGGAGCGCCCGGCGTTGCAACGTTTGCTCGGCGATGTCAAGGTTGGGCGGATCGACACGATCGTCGTCTACAAGGTCGACCGGCTGACCCGGACGCTGTCGGATTTTGCCCGGCTTGTGGAGATTTTTGATCGAAAGGACGTCTCCTTCGTCTCCGTCACCCAGCAGTTCAACACCACCACCTCGATGGGGCGTCTGACCTTGAACGTCCTGCTCTCCTTCGCCCAGTTCGAGCGCGAGGTCACGGGCGAACGCATCCGCGACAAGATCGCCGCCTCGAAGAAGAAGGGGATGTGGATGGGCGGCAACCCGCCCTTGGGCTACGATGTGAAGAACAAAGAGCTCGTTGTCAACGAGGCCGAGGCCGAGACGGTTCGCTACATCTTCCGCCAGTACCGGGAAATCGAATCCGTGCGTGAACTGCGCGACCGGCTCGCCGCCGAAGGCGTCACCAGCAAGCGGAGAGTGAGGCGCGACGGCAGTATTGCCGGCGGCAAACCCATCAACCGCGGGGCGTTGTATCACCTGCTCCACAATCGCCTCTACCGGGGCGAGATGGTCCACAAGGACAAGGCCTATCCCGGCCAGCATGAGGCCATTGTCGATGAAGCGCTGTGGGATGAGGTTCAAGCCACCCTGGCCGCCAACACGAACGGCGAGCGCCAGGAAGGGACCCGGCAACCGAGCCTGCTGACGGGGCTTGCCGTTGACGAGCAGGGCGAGGGCCTCTCACCCAGCCATGCCGTCAAGAAGGGACGGCGCTATCGCTACTACGTCTCCCGCCATCTCATCCTCGAGGGCAAGCGAGCCGGCCGCAAGGGGTGGCGCCTCCCGGCGGCGGATCTCGAAGGCCTCGTTACTGTCCGTCTCAGGGACTGGCTCGCTGATGCGGCCGCGATCAGCGCTGTCATCGATGGAGACCCTCGAGAGGCATCGGCTCATGCCCGCTTGATCACCCAGGCGCAATCGCTCGCGGACCGGTGGCCTGAGCTGAAACCGCACCAGGCCCAGGCCTATCTCAATGCGCTTCTCCGGCGGGTGATCGTCGAGTTCGCCCGCATCGTGATCGAGATCGACGGCGAGCGGGCCCTAGCCACCCTCCTGGCAGGACCGGACGCCGTCTCAATAAAAAGATCGAGGCAGGACGCTCAGCCAGCCAAACATCCGATCATCCTGGACATTCCAAGCGCCCTGAAGCGCGCTGGCACGGGCATGAAACTAGTCGTCCCCGGCGCCCGCAACAATGCCAAGTGTGCCCCGGGCCTGATCCGGCTGCTGCTGCGCGCCTTCGCCATCCAGGATCGATTGGAGCAAAACCCCGATCTCACCTTGCAGCGGATCGCCGAAGCCGAAGGCGTCTCACCCTCCTATGTCACCCGGTTGCTGCGGCTGAGCTACCTCGCCCCGGACATCGTCACCGCCATCGTCGACGGGCAGCAACCGCCCGGGCTGACCGCCGAAAAGCTCATGAGAAACACCCGTCTGCCGCTCAGGTGGGAAGCCCAGAGGAAGCGGCTCGGGTTCGCGCCCGCTTAATCTCCGGTCCATCCCAAGCCGGCCGGTTCTGTCGCTGGGCACAGATCATAGAGAGCCGTGTCAACCGATGACGCCCTCGAAACCCGTACCACTAAAAAGGGCTTGAGAGACGGGCGTGTGAAAACGGTACGCCAACGCCACGCAGAAGCGTCTCTGCCAACCGAAGCCCCTCACCAGAGCATCGGCAAGCGCCCGGGATTTGGGCGGAAAACGGGGACGAGATCCACAAAAAACGTAGCAATATCAAAAAGATATAAGGGCGTGGCGGTGGGCGCAGTCTGGAGCGAACCCGTCTCTGGCCCGATTTCCCTGTTTTACAGGGAAAAAACAGGGAATTTCGTGGATTCGGCCTCGAATAGGCGGGATCTAAGCCTCCTAACCCACTGATATCATGGGGTTTCAGTTTCGAATTCCCTACGCCACGGAACAGGGAATTTATTTGGTCGAACAGGGAATTTTCTGGGGGGAACAGGGAAAACCAGTTCGTGGAACAGGGAAGACCAGTGCTGTGCGCGCGCACCGGATGCGCTGCGAATCGCAGCATCGATCCGGACAACGGGGTTCCTGCCGGCGGATGGGGTTCGCGCCGACGCGTTCCTTCACGATCGATGTCGTCGACTTTCATCCCTCCGTCGACCGCGTGAAGGCATTGGGTGGCGCGGTCGCCTTCGCGGCGTGGATTTGCTTTGGCGGGCCACGTGTCGTGATCGATTCCGACGAAACCGAATCGGGTCGTGGGAACGTGTATCCGGGGAGCCAAGCCGATGACTGACGACGTCCTGTTCCAGACCACCTTCCTCCCGGCGCTAGGATCCGCTCAAGCGACCGATCGCTCTGGGAGCTGACCGGATTCAGTCCGTGAATGCCGATCTGGAATAGAAGAGCGTAGATGGGGTACGCTCCAGAGTCATGTCGGCCCGGAATTTCCTAGTTTTGTCAAAAAGCCCTCCGTGATCGGACATTACACGAACGATTTTGTATATTCCAGGCTTGCTCCTGGAGTATTGGAAGAACTCGGAAGATTAAGCCCCAAGACACCTAAGGGATATTGTAGGCACAAGCTTTTCCAATGGTTTACCCCAGACCTGGGACACCCGAAGCTCAAAGAACATTTAGCCGCCGTCACCGCGTTGATGAGAGCTGCCCCGAACTGGGAAGCCTTCAAGCGAAGCCTTGTCCGCGCCTTTCCAAGATCAAACGAGCAAGTGCCTTTTGGGGTAGGCGATGATTAAAAATCTATATTAAGGGAGCATCTTCGTGGTCTCAAGAAGCACATCAGATGGAATATAGTTGTGCCTGAATTCTTGAATTGGTGGCGGCAGTCCTCGGATGGCCAGCGGTAGCTGCGTCGCTGATGCTGGCCGCGGCTGCGATCGTGTCCAGACACCCCGCCTTGCTCGTCGTGTCAGCCCTGCTGGCAGCCCCGTTCGGACTGTATCTCGGCGGAGCCGAGAATTGGATGGCCGTGGCCGGGCCCGCGATCCCACTGGCGCTATTGGCGGGAGCCTATGCCCTCAAGCGCGGATGGATCTTTCTTGCGTGGTGCTCGCTGGCCCCGCTTGCGGGAACAGCCGGCTGGCTGGGGGTCCGGATAGCGGGGTTTTAATGCGGGTGGTGACCCGCAAAACTTTTTTGACTTGTCTGCTCCAACTATATGGCGGGCCTTAAACTAGGAAATTCCGTTTGCGGATACTTACAAAGATCATGGGGACTATATACTTGACGCCAAGGCTTCGAAGAGTTGGTGATTACGGTCGAAGACGGCGGGCGGGCCGGGTGAGACTCTCCCAGGGGAAGTCAGGACTCCGCTTTGTTAACATGGAGTGTGAACTCGGTTATGGGGGGGGGCAGCAGAGCAATGACTTTAACCCGAATATATATCGCTGGACGGAACAGTTGAAGGCCCAAAGCGGGGAAAATTTGGGCTCAGTATGAAGGGGTACTGAAATGAGTTTAGAAGATACGGACAGGGGAATATCAATGATCAAGCCTCCGGGACGCGATGGGTATAAGGGTATCATTAAGCGCACCGTCTCGGCCTCGATGTTTCACCGCCTTGGGGACGAGTTGATCAAAGATCCCCAAACTGCCTTCTGTGAATTGGTAAAGAACGGATTTGACGCAGACGCTACAGAGGTCCTCATAAGCTTCCGAGAAACCCAAAAAAAGGGTGGCACTATCTCCATCCAAGACAACGGTACGGGAATGACGGTAGAAGATGTTGAGACCAAGTGGGGCCGAGCCGGAGGAGAAAACAAGGTGCGGGATCGACACAGTCCAAAGTTTAAGCGCCCAAGATTAGGCGCAAAAGGAATCGGGCGCTTTTCTCTGTCAAAACTTGGCAACAGTGTAAAAATAATAACCCGCCCACCGGGAAATCCGCTGCAGCTGGTTTTCTCTGAGAATTACGCGAACTTTACTGATGACAAAGATTTCAATGAAATGGACATTTCTTACAAAGAAGGAAGTCCTCGGAGAGGGTTTAATTGTGGGACGATCCTTGAAATTTCTGAGCTCCGTGAAACAGATCGGTGGAGAAAGCGAGATATTAAAAAAGTACAGAACATACTGCGTCATCTCATTGCTGCGGAGCGTAAGGATCAGAACTTCCGTATCCTATTTGATTGTCCAGATTATCCAGATCTCACAGGCCCACTTAAGAATCCGATAGCTGGACAGGAATCGCACCGAATCGATTTTAGGATCGATAGGCACGGTGCCTATGTGTGTGAAACCAACGTTAACGGCAAGATCATCTCAAAAGAGAAGGAACAGGGAGAAGCTCCTTTGTATGGTCCAGTTGAAGGGGTCATCAAGTACTACCAACAAGGATTGAAGCGGGGAGATCGCACGTTGGCCGGGGACAGTGAAGAATCTCACATGGGAATCAAGGTTTATAGGGACAACTGCCGGGTTCTTCCCTACGGCGGAGAATCGGATGATTGGCTCCAGATGCAAGCAAAAAAGGCTCGCTCAGGAGGAAAATACTACGTTACTCCTCGATATACGGCTGGATCGATATACATCTCGGCAAACGATAATCCAGATCTGAAAGATGCTACGAACCGCGAGGCGGGCATAATTGGGAACAGCACATTCGAGGCCTTTCAAGCCTTTGTTCAAAGCCATATTGCTCGATTGAACAATCTGTTGGAACAAGAGACACGTTCAGAGTCTCAGAAACAAAAACGCCAGACAGTAGAGAAGATACTTGATACGGTCGTGAAATGTTTGAATCACCAGGAAAGTGAGGCCTATGGAGACTATGTGGAGAGTCTGGACCGGAGCAAGAAAGGGAAGTCCGGCGAGACAAGCAAAAATCAGGAATCCATTGTAATTGATTTGAAGCCGCGGTCAAAAGAGGAGTGGAGTTGTAACGATTGCGAGGCACGCTGGAGAGTCCTTAGAAGGACAACCCCTAGTGCTTGTATGGAGTTCGCTGTCAGTCGAAATGGAGACCTCCGTGATGTCGAAGGATGTGGTAGTAGAAACATTGGAAGGGCAAAACACACAGAGCGTAAATCAGCAAGCCCACTCACGTCCATAGTCTCGGGTGAATATGCTCTCATTGAAGGGAAGCAGTTAAAGGTAAGAGTAGATGAAAATATGGGTGAAAATGAAGATGAGTTCCTTTTCGATGCGAGAGAAATTGTTGTGAATGGCAATCACCCTGCCTACAACCTTGCAGCAAAATTGGATCGTGTTGAGAGATACGAGATCGGAGTGTTTGTCCCGGCTCTTACGGTCCATATAGCAAAGTGTGTCTGCTTCGCTTGGGCGGAACTGCACTTTCAGGAAACTAAGAACTGGGATGATTTCAAGAATCGATACGACGAGTTGCGGGATAGCATCTGTGAGGCAGTGGGGCAGGAGTTGGGTTTTAAGAAACCATCACTGACTACGGCGGCTCAAAGCCTATGACTACCATCAGCCCTTGCCCCAGGCTCGGCACCGCTTTACCCACTTCGATCAAGTGAACCAACTTGTCTCCGTAAGCTTCCCCGTCAAGTGGACCATTTAAAAGTAGCGTTTCCGGCGTGATTGATTAGATATTCGATGGGCGTCAAATCGGCCAGCAAGATCGCCTCATTAAGGGGCTCGATGGTTTCTTAGAACGGGATCGCGATCGAAAAGGCACTGTCAAGTTAACGGAACCAAGTTGAGATTCTTCCCAAAACGACAGGAGTCCCGCAATCTCTCAACAGACGCAGGTCACCTCTCTCCAATCGGAAAAAGCCCGGGCTCGGAGGAGTCGATGATGAACGGCCTTAAGATGATGACGACCGACTCGGAACAGGTTCTGAATGGGACCGTGAACTGAGAGAAAACGTTGGGCCTGTACTATTGATTTGAACCGTCTCATCTGGCGTTCTTGCTGACGCGTTGGCTGATGCGAGACTTCAGACCGGTTGTTCTCGTATTGACCGGTGCGATGAACGACGGAAGGAAAGATCTCCCGATGGGCAGCCGGATAACTCCGAAGCTTGTCGGTAATCAGTTGCCAGGGTGCTTGTCCCTGATGTTTCAACATTCTGCGAAAGAAGCGTTTAGCGGCTCGACGATCTCTACGCTTGGTGACAAGAATATCGATCACATCTCCATCCTGATCAACGGCCCGCCAAAGATAGCGGCGCTGACCTTGGATGGTGATGAAGAGTTCATCCACGTACCAGATCTCGCCCAATCGGCCTTGTTTCCTCCTCAGTTTTCGTGCGTAGCTGGGTCCAAACTTCCGACACCAGTATCGGATTGCTTCGTAGGAGACCAGGATTCCTCGCTCCGCGAGCAAGTCTTCTACGTCTCGAAAACTCAGAGTGAACCGGTGGCACAACCAGACAGCGTGACTGATGATTTCAGGCGGAAAGCGGTGGCCTCGATAAAGTGATTCCATCCGTCAATTGTGCTTGACTCCGCCTTAACTTGACAAAGCCCTTCGCCTTGGCCTGCCCCATGAGGACGCGATCCGCATCCGTGACGATGTGGCGTTCTTTCAGGCCGTCCAGTCAGTGCTGGCCAAGCGCGCTGAGGCCGCTGCGCGCCCCGAAGAGGAGCTGGATCATGCGGTGCGCCAGATCATCTCGCGTGCGGTGGCCTCCGAGGGTGTGATCGACATTTTCACCGCCGCGGGCTTGGAGAAACCTGATCTCTCCATCCTGTCGGAGGAATTCCTGGCCGAGGTACGGGGGATGCCCCAGCGCAACCTGGCCGTCGAGCTATTGCAAAAGCTCTTGAAAGGCGAGCTTGCCACCCGCCGCAGGAAGAACGTGGTTCAGGCGCGTTCCTTTGCCCAGATGCTGGAGCGGACTCTTCGCCGTTATCAGAACCGAGCCGTTGAGGCTGCGCAGGTGATCGAGGAGCTGATCCAACTTGCCCGGGAATTGCGCGAAGCCAACGCCCGCGGCGAGAAGCTCGGACTCTCGGAGGACGAGTTGGCCTTCTACGACGCGCTGGAGACCAACGACAGCGCCGTCCAGGTGCTGGGTGACGAGACACTGCGCACCATCGCACAAGAATTGGTCGAGACCGTCCGCAACAACGTCACCATCGACTGGACCCTGCGCGAGAACGTGCGCGCGCAGCTACGTGTATTGGTCAAGCGCACTCTGCGCAAGCATGGTTACCCGCCGGACAAACAGGAAAAGGCCACCCAGACGGTCCTAGAGCAAGCTGAGGTATTGTCCGCCGACTGGGCTGCATGAACCCCTATTTCGGGGAGACGGCCCCGTGTTCGCATCGTGCCTTCCTTGACCGCACCGCCGCGTCCATCCGCAAAATCGAAGTTCAACGATGGCGCATACCAGCGCCGAGTCAAGATCAAGTTCCCGCGATCGAGCGCCTCTGCCCGTAAAGGCGCGGCAGATATCCGCTCATGGTGTATAACAGGTGTATGTCACGCACTAATGTGAATATCGACGATGAGGCGTGCGCGGAGGTCATGCGCCGTTACCACCTAGCGACAAAGCGCGAGGCGGTCAACTTTGCACTTCGAACCCTGGCGGCAGAACCTTTCGGTGTCGAGGAAGCCCGGTGTCTTCGTGGGTCGGGTTGGGAAGGGAACCTGGACGAGTTGCGGATCAGCCGCTCGACGTGATCCTGATTGATACGTCCGCATGGGTCGAATTTCTTCGCGACACCGGGTCCGCGACCTGCAATCGCGTCGAGATCCTGCTCGAAAACGAGATCGCGATCTGCGATGTAGTTCGGATGGAAGTGCTTGCCGGCGCGATTGACGAAGTGATCAGCATCGCGTCGCCCCCTTCCAGCTTCACCAGGCGTTCGCGTAGTTCACGCAGCCGCCTGCTTGCGGCGTTCTTGCGCTAGGTCATAGTTGGCTTGCAGGCGCATCCAGAATTCCGCATTGCTCCAGCCGACTGTTTCTAGTCCTAGGGCAACCCGCGCCGATATCCCGATCCTTCCGTTCAGCAACCGAGACAGGTTGTTGCGAGTAACGCCGAGCCGGGCGGCGCACTCTGTTACCGTCCAGCCGGATTCATCGAGGCAGTTGCGGATGCTTTCGCCGGGGTGTGTCGGGTTTATCATTGGGGCCCCCTCTGTTAGTCAATGGTAGTCGATCAGGTCCACGTCTACCGCCTCGCCATCGACGAAGCGAAAGACAATGCGCCAGTTGCCTGAGACGCGCACGCTCCATTGCCCTTGTCGGTCGCCCTTAAGCGGATGCAGTCGGTAGCCGGGCAGGTCAATGTCTTGGGCCGATTGCGCCGCCGCCAGTTCCGTCAAGATGCGACGGATACGGCGAGTCAGGGTTTGCGGCACCAGTCGGGCATCGTCCCGTCCAGCTAGTCGTTGCAATCCTTTGTGCGCGCACTTAATGCAACACAGTATGCTGCATAGGCAAGCTTTCTTGCAAGCTGATGTTGGGATGCCGAGAGGCGCGGATGATATAAAAAGATATCAAATGAAGTACAAATTGCTTCGGGGAGCGTACCCTTTACCCTACACGCCGCCGAGGCAGCGGGCGCAACGAGAACTCCCTTCAAATTCGATCCCATCTGTGATCTGATCTCCCTGATGCCCGACGACAGTTATCGACTCATCGACAAGGACCAGATGGAACCCTCCATTCTTCTCCGCAAACTGCGCCCGTGGCGATCCGAGGACGCCGATAGGGCCCAATCCTTAGTCCATGCCGTTCTGGCCGCGTATGAGCGCAATGCGTGGCGCTGCGACCCGTTCAGATGGGAGACAAGTGTCTTTCCGCTGTTCTACTTTGCGAAGGACCGGGACATGTCCAGCAAAGCCGTGTATGAGCGGATCTTCGATTGGGCCGGCCACCCGTCAGATGAGATCGCGAACCCATCGCTCAAAGCCATGCTGGGTCCGGTCGCTGACGCCGAGGTGGATCTGCTCATCGAATCGGCGAACTACTTCATATTCATCGAGGCCAAGGTCCGTAAGAAAAAAGGGGCGAAGCCTAGGTTCCAGCGCAACAAGAAGAAATATGGGGCGACTCACCAGTTGGTCCGCCAGTTTGTACAGGGCCGTCTGCTTGCCAATCGGATCGACAAGACGTTCATGTTGGCCACGCTTGGGGACTCTGAGAAGGACTCCATTCATGTTGAACTCAGAGAGTATGACAAGCGACTCCTGAAGGTCGTGGGACAGAGGGGTCAGGAGTTCCCTTTCCCTGATGTGCCGAACTTCAGATGGAATCTGCTCAGCCTGTTTCCAGACTGAGCCGTCGGGTGATATGAGGGGTGGGGCCAGTCCCCACGTCCGCCGGAAGACTTCTCGCGGAAGATGCGTTCGGGCTTGGCCGGCCTCACCTGCCGAGGTCTCCACCAATCACCCACACGTTTCTAGGACACGGCCCCACCGTGGGGCATCGAAGACCGCAGGTATTTTCCCCGACTTTCGGACACTTCTGTTTGGGCACTCCGCGCTTGTCGTTACAGACCCGCATCAACTTCAATGAACCGCCCCGGAGCCCATCGGTAGAAGGGGTTGCGCAAAGGAGCGATTCTGCAACCTCACGGCCCCGGACGCGCTTTCAAGAGCTTAGGCGGTGCTAAACGGTATTGCACTACTGATTCGATTGGCGATAGGTTTTCGCAACGCAGAGGGGGATTCTCCCCCCGCGCACCTAAATGACGGGGTTGGGACCTCCTCGCTCTATTCCTGAGACATCCTCTCTGGGACCGGCACCACCGGAAGCGTGGTGAAGATGCGGTTGACGGCATCCAGCTCCACCGCCACTCCGGTGAACAGGCCCTCCCCTGGCGCGGTGCAGCGCACCGACCCCACAAAATCGGACGTATCGGTGCGGGTGAACACCTCTTCGATGAACCGGGCATCCTGCCCGTTGGCCTCCAGAGGGATCTCCACCTCTTCGAGCACGGCTCCCTCTTTCATCAATCGGCAGCTCACCACTATCGCTTCCTCTCTCGGGTTGTGGATGGCCGCCGCTGTACTGATTCCACCTGCCTGACGGCGGGCTGGGAAAATGGCGTCAGTGTGCCGCAGCAAGCGGCGTGAGAGATGGGAGCAGGCCTCCCGCAACCGGCTTGCAGGAGCAGGTTGCAAACCACCGTAAGTGGCTGTGGTTAAAAGCCGCGGTCGTGAGCGTTACGGAAAAGGTGCTCTAGAAGCATCAGGTGTGGATCAGGAAGACGAACACAAGTGAACCACCGTTCAAGTGCCGAAAGGACGAGATGGTGTCGAAACCGGGGAGTTGGTGTTGCCCCGGGACGAATCTGGCGGAAACCTGTCTACTGGTCAGGTGGCACCCGGCATAGAGGTGGCGTGAGCTTGATCTGGGCTCTCATGTTGAACTGCGGGAACCTGGAGCAACGATGCTAAGAGAAAGGCACAAGCAGAGAACCTGCGAGGCCGACAGTATCGAAGCGTTGCCCAGGGGCGGACAAGCTCGTAGTAGCGATGAGGCTGCCGTAATGGCAGCGGAGCGAAGGGGCTTGGTCACTCGGCTACAGACAAGCGGCCAACTGCTAGGCAGGAGGAGCCCTTGAAAGTAGCAAAGCCATTTGAGGTTTCTAAGAAGCTGGCAGGGCAAGCATACTTGGAGGTGAAGTCCAAAGGAGGTGCCGCAGGAGTCGATGGCGAGTCGCTTGAACTCTTCGAGCACAACTTGAGGAACAACCTCTATCGAATCTGGAACCGGCTGTGCTCCGGGAGCTATTTTCCACCACCCGTGAAAGCCGTGCCAATCCCGAAGAAATCGGGGGGCACGCGTGTTCTCGGAGTGCCTGCGGTCTCTGATCGAATCGCACAGACAGTGGTGAAGCAAGCCCTGGAGCCGATACTGGAACCGGTGTTCGATGAGGATTCTTTCGGCTATCGACCGGGAAAGTCTGCCCATGACGCGATTGCCATCACCCGGAAACGGTGTTGGCGATACGACTGGGTGGTGGAGTTCGATATCCGCGCCCTGTTCGACAACATTGACCACGAACTGCTCATGAAGGCGTTACGCCACCATTGTCAGTGTCGTTGGGTGTTGTTGTACGTGGAGCGCTGGTTGCAGGCTCCACTTGAGCAGCCCGGCGGCAGTCTACAGGCGCGCGACAAAGGCACACCGCAAGGTGGAGTTGTGAGCCCTATTCTGGCAAATCTGTTCTTGCACTACGCGTTTGACGCGTGGGTGAGACGCCAACTGCCGGGGGTTCCATTTTGTCGATACGCCGACGATGGGCTGCTGCACTGCAAGAGCCAGTCTCAGGCGGAATACGTGATGAGCCTTATCTCGGAACGCTTCCGTGAGTGTGGGTTGGAGATCCATCCCGACAAATCGTCGATCGTCTATTGCAAGGATGTGAATCGCCTGGAAGAGCATTCGCGAATCAGCTTTGATTTCCTTGGTTACACTTTCCGTCCGCGACGGTGTGTGAACAAGAAAGGGCAGGTTCACCCGAACTTTCTTCCTGCGATCAGTATCTCCTCGAAGAAGGAGATCAATCGATGCATGCGTAGCTGGCATGTCCAGCTCAAGAACGAGAAGACGTTGTTGGATCTGTCTCAGATGTTCAATCCGAAACTCCGTGGTTGGCAAGCCTGCTATGGTTGCTTCCACGCGTCGGCACTGCGTCAACTGTGGCGGAACTTCAACCGGTATCTTGTGCAGTGGGTGCGAAGGAAACTCAAAAGATTTTCTGGGCATCGGCAACGGGCGAGGCGTTACCTCGACCAGATTGCCCGTGCCAATCCGCATCTATTTATTCATTGGCGTCTTGGAGTCTTTCCTTGTGGCTTGAGTGATAGGAGCCGGATGAGCTGAGAGGTTCACGTCCGGTTCTTGGAGGGGCTGGGGGTGAGACTCCCCCGGCCTACTCAACCTGGTCGGCTGGCTGGCTCCCACCCCGGCCACCCCGATGTCCGGGAGGTCAAAGCGCAGGACCCCGCCGATGGGACCGAACGCGACCACTTTCACCGATCCGCTCACCACATCCCCCTGGCCGTGGGTCGAGGTCGTGAGTTCTCCGAGGGGCTCCATCTCCGTCAGGACCGTTAAACCTCCATCTTCTTGAACCTCCAGATCGCCCGTGACGTCCACCACCGATTCGGCTGCAATGGGATTACCCTCCTTATTGTAGAAGTAAATGGCGGGCCGGATCGGAGGGATGGCCACGTGAAAGGGGGTGGGCGCGGGACGGCTCCGCTCGGTGGATAGATTCACGAACACCAGATCGGAGGTAATGCCCGCCCCATTGGCGAAATGGGCAAAGTCCAGGGTAAACACACCCGGGGTGGCCTCGGTCCGGTTGGAGGGCGAACTCCTGCCGCGCCGGTTGACCGCCCGCCCCTCGAAGGTGTAGGCCGTGCCGTTGACCAGATCGGTGACCATATGGGTGGTTTCGGTGGAGCCGGTGGAGATCCAGGGGTTCCTCCGGTCGATCCGGTATTCGTAATCCGTGATCTCCGCGCCGCCGTTGCTTGACGGAGCGTCCCAACTCAGCACGACCTGGCGTTCCCGCCCACGGCCGTCAGGTTGCTCGGCGGTCCTGGCCCGCCGCCGCCGTCGTCGGGGGCATCACAAACGGGGAGGCCGGACTCCGTGGCAAAACGGGATGTCAGTGGGAAGTCGTGGGCCAGACATAGGCCGGTATCGGTGTCGAGGGCCAGCAAGTCCAGGTTGGACAGGTTGCCAAGTGTGGCCGGAATTGCACCGGTCAACCGCGTTGTTGCACAATTCCGGTCGGGTCACGGACCGATCCCAGTCCTGTTTGAATGCTATCGAATTCGCACTGACTCAGGCATGCCCCGGCTTGACATACGATTCAGCACCTCACATTTGATGATGGCCTGGACCCGTTGATTGTCGAATCGTCGGGCCGACAGCTTAGGCCCAAACAACGTCTTGAACCTCGACATCGCATTCTCCGCGAGGCTTTGCCTGGCGCAACCACTGGAGACGCGCCATTCATAGCGACCGAGTCTCCTTATTTCTCGTGGACGGGCGTCCCGCGTTGCCCGCCAGGCGGGCGGGGCCCACACTTTCACTCGGCCGCGCGCCGCGTCGCGGAGGGATGGCGGCGACAGCCTCCCGCTCGAGTGTCGATTGATAACGGGCCCTCGTGTCATAGGCCCCGTCGCCCGAGACTTGAACGACGCGACCCGGAATCTGATCCGGCGGGGCCGGCAACGGACGACAGTCGCGGACCCGGCTCGGTGTGACCCCCACCGCCACAATCTCTTTCGTCCTCTCGTCGACACCCGGGCGCGGCTCACGCCGGGCTCCGCGCCGACCATGCCGACGCTTTCGGACGCGCCATTCACCCGAGCCGCGCACTCTCGGGCCCGTCGCGTCCACAACCACGCGCCGAGGCCGACCGCTTGGGCTAACAGTCGAGAACGTCGCCAAGGAACTCTGTCGTCTACTGACCCGGCAGCGATGGTTCAGTTAAAGCAGATCTGAACACGATTGTTGACGCCAGCGACCTTAAGAGCTATCTGACACCCCCACTGAACAAGCGCTGGGAGTATGACGAGTTCGGCCAGCGCTTCTCGATTCGCGGCGTAACCGCGTTCGCCCCGCCGGTAACGGCCAACTGCACGTTGGTGTCACCGCCTGGGGGAGTTGTGGGAGTACATCAAGGCCAAGATTCCGGTGGTCCGCTGGCGCGGCCTTCGTGGTAGGTCTGCCGCAAGCAACTCAATGGGATCGATCCCAAAAATAGAGACATCGTTTCTATTGGCTTATGCGGGTGAAAGGGGCGCGGTAAGAGAGGGTCCTAAAGGCACGATAAAGACGGTGGTCTCAACCCATCGACGCAACACTTTGCCTTGAAAGGAGGAGGTGGAGTGTATGCGAATGAAGCAAAGAGCTCGTCGCGGTTACACGCTGGCGGAACTGGAGGAGGTGTGGGACCGGTGGAAACGAGGGGAGTCGCTAAAGTCGATTGGACGCGTGTTTGGTAAACAGCCATCGTCTGTTTACCATCAGCTTGCTCCGTACGGAGGCATCCGTCCTCGGCCACCACGCCGTTCATGTTTGGCGCTGACGTTGTCGGAGCGCGAAGAGATCTCTCGAGGCATTGCGGCACATCAATCGATACGATCCATCGCCGGGTTGATGGGTCGCTCACCATCGACGGTGAGCCGGGAGATTCGCCGGAATGGCGGCGATGATGACTATCGAGCAGCGGAGGCCGATGAGCGAGCCTGGGAGAGTGCCCGCCGTCCGAAGCGGTGTCAGCTGGTCAAGCACCCACAACTACGACGGGTAGTGGCCAGAAAGCTTAGCATAAACGGGTCGCCTGAGCAGATCGCCAACTGGCTGAAACGAGCCTATCCGAAGGATCCGTCCTATCACGTGTCTCACGAGACCATCTACCGCAGCCTGTTTGTTCAAGCCCGTGGTGCGCTGAAGGCAGAGCTGATGCAGTATCTACGGTCAAAGCGGACGATTCGTCGATCCCGACATGCAAGTCTGAGAGGCCATGGACGAGGACAGATCACCGACAGGCATTGTCAAGTTAACGCATCACGAGCTGAAACAACCCCAATATACGGATAGTAAAACCACGCCTGGATACTCGATGTGGTGGCTTGGTCCCTCGGAAATCAGTTAACTTGACAATGCCCCAGCAGTGCATAAACCATTTGCCAATCAAATCAAGACCGCAACACCTTTCCGCACCACTCAAACCCTTGAAAACACGATGATGGCGGATGCGTTGCAAAACCGCTCCTTTGCGCAAGCCCATCCCCGAATAGTCTCCCCACTCCGACCGGGGACATCTCCTCCCGCGGGTTCGAGCAAATCTACTATCGGAATCAGGCGGCTCTTGCCATGGTGACGGGAGGCCACCAAAACAGTCTCCGGAAAAACCCGGGGCGGTTCAGTCGTGCCGACTTTGCGCCTGGGGGGATAGACGACGCGCCTGTCACTTATCTCGAAGGGTAGGCACTGAAAGAATCAGCACGGGGACTCCCAATGCAACCAGGGCTAGCAAAACATGAATCCCCTGGTGGTCCACCATCCCTACTGAAATCCCCAGAGTGAACCACAGCAGGGCGATTAAACCGATCTTGGCGGCGACCGGCATCCCTCTTCTCTCTCCGTAGTTGCGGATATACTCACCGGCCCAACGGTTGGTGAGAAGCCACTGGTAAAAACGGGAGGAACTCCGCACATAGCAGGCTGCTGCCAAGAGCAGAAAAGGGGTGGTAGGAAGGACTGGAAGGAAGATGCCCAGGATTCCCAGACCCACTGAGACTGTTCCAACCAGCACCAGAATTCCCCGTATCATTGGGCTGCGGTGTTGTTTATGGAGTTCCACAGTTCCCTTCCTGTTCCCTAGCAGCCCGTGGTAAATCTCTCCCCTGGGGACAGTCAGCTCTTTTTCGCAATCGGATGCCGGTGTAAATCATTGATTCTAAGAGGGTGCTAAAAAGGGTGACAGTCCCTGAAGCGGCGGATCGTACTTCTGCCACGGGCTGCTAGGGGTTACCTGCCCTCCGCATGCCGTTTCACGGGGCTGGGTTGTCGATCAGCACCTGCTCCGGCAACCAGGCCCATGTCCTGAACACCATGTAGTTTTTCCTCTCCGGAATAGCACGATTGTTTCCTGTCAGCGAAAGTGGAACACCCCCTGGGGGTCTACAACAGCGAAGGCAAAGCTACGATCCAGAAAGGAGTTGTGCTCGAAAAAGCAACGAGTCCGACGGACCCGAACCGGCGCTATGTGCGGTAGACGGCGTATCGGATGACTGGAAACGATCTCAAGATGTGGCATCTTCACGTCGTCCCCGAACCGACCAGCCGGTCTTGAGGCCCACAACAAACCAGCCCATAGCCAGCATGCCGACCGCGAATATGGTGTCCCCGATGGCGCGCAGCCAGCGGAATGTTTCAAGTAGAGGGGTCTGGAGAAAATCGGCAGAGCGTGCGTACCACATCCCGTATTCGACGCTTGCCCACGTCTGCGCGAATCCCACCGGAAGCAGACTGAGGACGACCATGAGGGCCAGTCCAACGTTCATCGACCAGAACGCCACGGCGAGCACTCCGGTACGCCATTCTTTTCGCATTGTCAGCACACGTAGGCTCAGAAGCGTCAAACCGATACCCAGCATGCCATAAACCCCGAAGAGCGCTGTGTGTGCATGAACAGAAGTCGTGTTAAGGCCCTGCATATAGTACAGAGCGATCGGCGGGTTGATCAGAAACCCGAACAATCCAGCTCCAACCAGATTCCAGAACGCCACGGCGACAAAGAAATAGATGGGCCATTTGTAGTTGCGGACCCATGAAGTGAGCCGCGCCACGGACCAGTTCTCATAGCCCTCATAACCGATCATGACAAGCGGCATGAGTTCGAGCGCGCTGAAGGTTCCGCCGAGAGCGAGAATCACAGGCGTCGTCCCGGTAAAATACAGATGATGAAACGTTCCAAGGACACCGCCTGTTAGATAAAGAATCATCGTAAAGAGAACCGCCATCGTTGCGGACCGGACTCGGACCAGACCCAGACGAGTGAACACGAGTGCGATGACAGTGACTGCAAAAATCTCAAAGAATCCTTCAACCCACAGGTGAACCACCCACCAGCGCCAGTACTCGGCCACGGCTAGGTTTGTTTCTCTCCCCCACATCAGACCCGCGCCATAGAAGAGGGCAATGGCGCCGACCGACAGCGTGAAAACAGTCAACAGCTGCCGATTCACACCTCGCTCATTCCGCAGAGCAGGCAGAAGAGAACGGAGCATCAGGGTCAGCCAGAGAAGCAAACCCACAAACAACAGTATTTGCCAGAATCTGCCCAGATCCACATACTCAAAGCCCTGATGCCCGAACCAGAAGTTCTGAGCACCTCCCAGCCGCTGGTGAATCGCGAAGGCCTGCCCTGCCATCGAGCCTCCGACGACCAGAATCAATGTCCCAAGCAGCAGGTTTACACCCGCTCTCTGAAACAGGGGCTCCCGCCGGGCGACGATAGGTCCCAAGCACAGTCCCGTTGCAAGCCAGGATGTCGCAATCCAGAAGATGCCGAGCTGGACGTGCCAGGTGCGGGCCAGCGAATAGGGTACCCATTCCGCTAGTGGAATTCCGTAGAATCCCGTACCTTCCACGCCATAATGGGCCGTAACAATGCCCGTCACCATCTGCGCAAGCAGTAACCCCCCAACAACCCAAAAGTACTTCGCCGTGGCCCGCATTGAGGGCGTCGGTTGGATGTCAATCAGCGGGTCCGCCGGTGGCGATGCGTGTTCACTCGCCCAAACATTCCGGGTCGCCGCATAGAACCAGGCCAGAGCGCCGATCCCTCCGAGAAGTAACACAAAGCTTCCGACCGACACGAGGACGATCAGGCCGGTTGGCCGGTTTCCGACCAAGTCTTCCGGTGGCCAGTTGTTGGTGTAGGTAACGTCGCTGCCCGGCCGTTCGGTTGCGCAGGCCCAGGTGGCCCAGAAAAAGAAAGCTGTGAGGTCTATCCGGCGCGATTCGGTTGATACCGTGTCGGCCGGCATTGCATAACTTTCCCGCAGCTCATTGAGTTCGGGATCACTTCCGAAGAGGCCCACAAAGTGACCCTGAACCGCTCCAATGGCTTCCGCGCGATCCATGGACACTTCGACCGCCTCAGTCGAGGAATCATACGTATTGGTACGTAACTCGATCTCCAGCCGGGCCCGCAACGATGCTTGCTGTTCGGCATTCAGGCTCTCATAGATCTGCCCGAAGTCGCGGGCCGCCCACGCATTAAGAATCCAGACGGCCTCTCTGTGGAGCCAGTCGGCGGTCCAGTCCGGTGCCGTATAAGCACCGTGCCCCCAAATCGACCCCAGTTCCTGTCCGCCGATCGACTTCCATACGTCCTGACCGGCCTGGATTTGCTCACCCGTGAAGAGCAACTGCCCATCCGGCGTGACAACCGATGTGGGGATCGGTGGGGCTTCTTGGTAAACTTCTCCGCCGTAGTACAACAAGGCCGCAAGCGACCCGATGACGACTACGGCCAGAGTAACCCACAGACGGCGGAGGTGAATGTCAGCAACGGGTGTATCCGGCATCTTGAACTCCCGAGGGTATTGTTAAGTTAACACATCGCAAGCTGAGATAGTCCCGAGATATGGGTAGCGAGATTTCATCTGAATGTTCGATGTAGTGGCTTGGTCCCTCCGCTACCCGTTGATTTGCGCAAGCCAGCAGTCCTTGATGAATTCAAGCGCAGCTCGCTGAGCCTCCCCTGAACTTAAATCCGGATGCGGTGTCCGAAAAGAATGGATTCTAAGGGGCTCGACCAAAGGTAGTTGAATAGGGATCCGTACCACTTCCTTCTGATTTGCCAACGAGCAGGTCTGCCACATCTTCGACTTCATAGACTTCACCCTGGCCCCCTCGTCGGCATTGTCAAGTTAACTGGTAGCTGAGGGACCAAGCCACTATATCGAGCGTTCAGATGAATTCTTGCTACCTATATATTGGGGCTATCTCAGCTTGTGATGCGTTAACTTGACAATACCGCGGCGTTGCATCTCAAGCAAGCGCAGCTCGCCGATTCGATCATGGCGACCCGGGCCGTCTTGCGATGTCTATCAATAGATATCTTTATATAGCTTTGTGCTGCTTTCATCCAATCTCATCCCGACGAGACGCTGGAACCAGGGTCGTCTTTTTCCTTGTCCAGACACCATGGCACCGGATCCTCTAATCCTGTGCTGTCAAGTATTGTTAATAATCCCTACTCGATTGCTCTGCTTTGGCAAAGACAGCAAACGCCCGTGGTGCTACAGGGATGACCTCTCGTCAAACTCTAGAAGAGGACGCCGTCGCTAGCCTCCTGGATCTCGACTTCTCGCAACTCCTCTGCCCACTCTCGGCGTAGTGTCTCGGCTCGTCTCCTCAGACGCTTGATGCCAGGGATAGGGTCAACTTCTTCCGGAACCGTCCCAAGCGGTTCAATGCCGAGATGTTCGAGCTTGGCAAAGACGGGCTTCATCGCCCTATCCGGATCGCGGAAGAACAGACTGCCCCGTATGCGAGCGAAGACCCAGCCGAGCCGCTGCAGAACAGCCTGACGCTCTAGGTCGTTCTGGAGCTGCTCCGAAGTGTGCCAGCGCTCACCGTCGCACTCGACGGCCAGACGACGCCTATTCCCGTCGACGACGAGATCGATTCGATAAGCTCCCACGGGCCATTGCGGCCGCACTCGGTACCCGGCGGAAAGAAGCCTCTCCAGCACGAGCTTCTCAAACTCAGATTCCGTCTGCCTGCCTTGTTCCTCCATCGTACGCAATAGTGCATGCGGGTCACGTGCGTGCTCGATGAGCCGGCGCCGAAGGTCGCCACTTTTGAGATGATCGTCCGGGCCGAGAGAGTGTATGACCCATAGTTGGTTGCGTGCTCTGCTGACCGCGACATTGTAGCGCTTCTTGTAAAGGTCTTTGGGTCCAGCGTCGCGGAGCGTGAGCTTCCCGTTGTTGGGCGGTCCATCGACCATTGACAGAAAAACGACATCGCGCTCGTCTCCCTGGAACTGAGCTGCATTACCGCAAAGCAATCGGTGTTTGGTGAAGACGTCCGGAGCCAGACGTTCGCGGAGTTTGCTCTCGATCAAGTATGCCTGTTCGTCACCAAGGAGGGAGATAACGCCAAAGCTCGTCGGTTCACCCAATTCATTTTTGGCGTACGCCGGATCCTCAAGACAGGCGGTGATTAGAGAAGCGACCTCTTCCGCCTCTACCTTGTTCGATTTACCTTGGGACTCCCGGTAACCGTTCACGCGCTGTGGTACGAGGGCAGGTTGGACACTGGCAGAGAAGGGCTCCCTGAGCGGACGAATGGTGTTGTTGTAGGACAAGTGGTTGCTGAATTGGATAATCTCGGGCACACACCGGAAGTGCTCTCGCAACGCGACAACACCGCCGAACGCTGCCTCCGCAAGGTCATATATTGAGGTTTGACCATCGTAGAGATGACTGTTCGGAATACCTTGAAGATCGGCCGCTATGAGGCGTTGCACGTCCGCGATACGCTGGCCGATGGCATCCGGCGTCACTTGCTCTTTGTCACCCACAACGATGTGAGTTCGACCCAGATAGAGAGCAGCCAACGCAGTCACATCACTCTGACTGGCCTCGTCAATAATGACGACGTCAAACTTCGTCTCTCTAGGATTGAAGCTCTCATATACGCGGTTAAGAGGCATGATCCACACGGGCACTGCGCGACGTGCGGATGTGAGGAGTTGTCTCGCTTGACGCAAGAGTTCCGGCGCCTGTTTTCCCGTACCCTTTCCCACCTTCCTCATGGTCTGCACAAAGCCCATGAGCGCCTGCTGTTGCTCAAGGCCGGTCCTGTCACACTGGGCAGCCCAGGTCTCGTGCTCGATAATTCGCGCTGACAACTCCAGAGCATTGAGTTCTATCTTGTGCAGTCGGTCCTGCAACTCGTCCATGGAGATGTCCGCTCGTCTCTCCAACTCTTGATGCCACTGCCGCCAACGCCACGCCTTGTCAGGATCTGCTGGCGGCTGCGCCGCATGGTGAGGGTCCTCACGCTGAGCGATCGAGCGAGCCCACGCAGGAGCCGTCGTTCTGAGCTTAGCGAGAAGGGCGAGGCGCTCTTCGTAGATGTTTCGCAATCCATCGAGTCGTGCGAGCTCTCGACACGACTCCTCGTAGATCTCAATGTTCCAGTCGTCCTGCGCCTGTAGCATCACCGAGGCCGCATCGCTCCGCGGGAAGCCCGACAGATAGGTTCTTTGCTCCTGCAATGCTCCGGATAGTTCGGCCTGCCGGAGAAGCGCTGCCTGCGCCTCAATGATGCTGATCAAGCCGTGCGAGCCGGCCCTACGCACCCGAGCAAGCTCACCGTGGTCACCGGGCTCAGGGGGGTGACTCTCCAGCCACTTGGTCCAGCGGAAACCGATCTTGCGGAGCTTGGCAATCAGCGGCTCCCACACCCCGGTCCGCCATTCCAAACGCTTGCGAATCTCCAGCGCGTATCCCTGGGCGATGCGCTCCGGAAAGTTCCCCAGACTCTCGATTGAAGGACCATCGAGCTTCTCTACTAGCCGCCGCCAGCGGGCGATGAAACGTCCGCGATCCTGTTCCAATTGTGCAGTGGCTCGCAGCGCGCGGAACTCGTCTAGCGTCCGTGGCGTGCGTCCCTCGACCTTGCAGACCTCGGTCAGCTGGTGCCAGTTGCGCTTAGTGAGCTTGGTCTTGAATCCAAATCTACCCCCACTCTCCATGAAGTCCACTATCTCTGTAAGGATTAGGAAGACGTCTTCAACGGGCTGATCCTTTGGAAGTTCCGGTCCATGCTCAACCGCGAGGCGATGGGCGGCCTCCGCTTGACCGGATAGAGTTTCCATAGCACCAAGCAAGTCCTGCCATGTCTCGCTCAGCTCTCCGCCAGTCCATCCGGCGTACAGAACCTCACGGAGCCAAGTCTGTTCCTCCGCGAGGGTCGAAGCCGCGCTCTGGACCCGCTGGTGGAGCTGCTGGAGTTCCGCCGCGGTGTACCCGTCCGCCGCCGCCTCTTCCCAGAACTCAGGGCGATGTGTCTGCGCTTGCGAGTTTGCGCCGGCCTGTTCGCCAGCACGCAGGCGGAAATCTGCGGGAGTGACCAGCCTTACCAAGTCTGGTTGGGCCACGGCCAACTGTGTTTCATCATCGGCCGTCAAAATACTCTGCGAGGCGTAGAGATCTCGCACCTCTGAATCCGTTAGGGAACAGAGTATGCCGGGTTCAAGAGGGCCAGGAATCCAGCCGTCCTCCTCTGACCCCGCCTTCACACGCTTGGCCACGTCGATTGGACTCAGCGCTTCACCGCTGACAACAATCTCGTCAATCTCGCTGAACCTTGCGGCGCAGAGTTGCCTCTGGAGAGTCTCAGCGCCGTTGAGCAACTTCTTTCTCTGACCCCGTAGCACAGTCGCTTCTCGACGTAGGCTATTGGGATCCGAACCGGACAGGCGGTGGGCGATTTCCTGGGCAGCCTGCGACAGTTGACCTTGGCTCTTGCTGTCTCCTTCCAAGACGCTGAGACACAGTGGCTGGAGCGCCTCGTCCATCTGCCTACGTAGGATGCGTAGCGCTTTGGTTGTGTGCGCAGTGACGAGTACTGTCTTGCCCTCCGATAGCAAGTGGCCAAGAAGGTTGGCGATCGTGTGTGTCTTCCCGGTGCCAGGCGGGCCTTGCACGACCACAGACTTCGCTTTCTCTAGGCGAGCGGCAATCTCGAATTGTTCTGTATTCGCTGGCTTGCTGAAGAGGATGTCGGTTTCCTTAACCGGCGGCGGCCGGTTCTCTCCCTCGTCTAGAACCGTCGAACCTGCACCTGAGACGTCGACCTCCACACCTACGATCCGGCCCAGTCCTTCTGGTACTTCGGTCGCCTCATCTTCCAAGTCTTCAATGATACAATCGAGCGTCGTGCTGAGCCCCGCCGTCCGCGGGCGCACAAAGATCACAGGTTCCCGCCAAAGGCATGGTCTATCAGTGGTTCTTGGCGCCTCGCCTTCGAGGAACTCGCCATCGTTAAACAGCCCTTGCACTAGACGCCGGAAGAAGCCCTCGGTACCCTCGCCGCCGAGCGGCTCCACAGGCTCGGCCTCAAGTTCCTGATCGAAGTGGGCGATCATCTTCCCTTCAATCGTCGGCACAAGCCGAAGCAATGCCCGGTGCAGTTCCACCTTTTCCGTTCCAGCAAAGAAGCGGAACTCAGGACTAGACGGGTCGAAGTCCAGACTGATTCGCTGCAGCAGCACTGGATGCTTGACGAGGTGCTCTTCGACACAGAGCATCCCGTCTGCTACGACCAGTTCCAGACGATCGCCTTCGCGCTGCATCGTCGTCCATAGCGCGTAGACCTTCTCGAAGAGTTGGCGTGCCGAAACAGCCGGACGCTCAGCTTCAACCCATCTCGTGCGAGTCGCCTTCCAATTGTTGAGGGCGACAACCCTCTCGTGATCGTCGCTGAACCCCACCGTGACAGTCTCCCTCCTTTCCTCGTCAAGGAAATTACGGGTTTGAATCACATCAACTTCCGCTTTGACCATATCCCAGCCAGGCTTCAGCCATTCCTTGAGCAACTGCGGTGGCTTTGGACAGCGTGTCAATTTTGCCCGAGTGATGCGGATGATCGGCTCCAACTCCTTACCGGCCGTATCTTGGTCGTTTTCTTCACTAGGGTCGCCACGCCGTACTGCTATGCATGGGTGCACTGGCCACAAATCCAGTCGCAATACCTGCGAATAGTCGTCCAGATCTCGTTGCACGGGATTCCGCAGCTCAGCCAGCTCCTTCAGAAACTTGAACGTTTGGACTAGTCGTCCCTTAGCACGAGGTGGCCGTTCATCGGGGCCGCTCCTCTCAAGGGATCCAAGAAACTCCTGCATCCATGCCTTCATCTCTGCATTGGGCTCAGCACCAGAATTGGTGAGTGCGTCGTACGCTTCCTGGGGTCACCTCACGAAACGGAAATAATCGTACGCTAAGCGACTCTCGCCGCCTTGGGAAGCGTCGGGTTGAAGTATACCCTAGCCTGTCGTCAGGGAAGGCCACCAAGTCGTGTCAGAATAGAGTCCTTATTTGGATAAATGACACTATCCCGTCCAGGGTTATAGAGTTCTTCCTGACAGACTGGGTTCAGGAGAACGCCATGCACGGTCACCGCATCGGCTACGTCCGGGTGAGCAGCTTCGACCCGAACCCGGAACGCCAACTCGAGCATGTCCCAGCCGATCAGTTCTTTACCGACAATGCTTTGGACCACAGCTGGCGGCTGAACAAGCAAGTTGAACAGGGCGAGTTCCGGCCCCGCCCGCCGCTCAATCGGCCTTAGCGTACGATTTTTTCCGTTTCGTGATGTGACCCCTTCTCTGGCCCGCGCCATCTCTGAAATTGGGAGAATCGCCAAGACACTTCACCTTCTGGCCTACATCGACGACGAAGCGTACCGCCGTCGCATTCTGCGACAGATCAATCGAGGGGAAGGGCGCCACAGTGTCGCCAGGGCTGTGTTCTTCGGCGAGCGCGGCGAGCTACGGCAGCGCTACAAAGAGGGGCAGGAAGATCAGCTCGGCGCGCTGGGCCTCGTCGTCAATGCAATCGTGCTCTGGAACACGCGCTACATGGATGCGGTACTGAGCCAGCTGCAGGCCGATGGAGACGCCATTGCGGACGCCGATGTCCGGCGACTCTCGCCGCTCGTCCACAAGCACCTGAACTTCCTCGGTCGGTACCACTTCTCCCTTCCCGGGGACGTCAGAGGCGGGGAACTGCGCGAGCTACGGGACCCGAACGCTGGACTTGAGGAGGAGTGGCTGCTCCCGGTCGGCAGCCCTTAGCGTACATTCCTGTTCCGTTGCTACTCAGACCCCTACTTCGCGACGGTCACTGTAGTCGCCGCGATCAATTGACCATATCTCTTTCACGAGAACCGGAATCCCTGCAACCAGCGAAGGATCTACGTTTAGCAGCAACTCCACTTTTGATAATGCAGGCACCTTGGTGAGATCAAACTCATGCTTGACGAAAGGTGCAAAGCGATTTTCGTCGTGCAAGTATGCCTCCTGAACAACATGAAACTTGGAGTCCGACAGCCAGTACTCGATATCGGGCTCTGCTTCGGAACTGTCGAATAGCCAGTGGACATCTTCGGTGCATTGACCGGGCCGAGATTTTGTACCAAGTGATGTGAGACATATTACATTATCACTTGAGGCCTTGGAACCGGGTTCCAGGGTGGGGTATAGGCCCCCGGCGCTGGGGGCCTATACCCCAACGCGGCGTGCGGTCTGACCCGGTTGTACTGCTGCCGCCACTGCTCGATCACGATCCGTGCCTCCTTCAACGAGTAGAAGATCTCCCCATTCAGGCATTCCTCCCTCAGCTTCCCATTGAAGCTCTCGCAGTACCCGTTCTCCCACGGACTGCCAGGCTCGATATACAGGGGACTGGTTCCCAGTCCCTGGAGCCAGTCCCGCAGCTGCCGGGCAACAAACTCCGGCCCATTGTCGGAACGGATATGCTCCGGAATCCCTCGCCACAGCATCACCTCCGACAGCGTCTCGATCACACCCTGCGAGTTCAGCCTCCGTGCTACCCGTAGCGCCAGGCATTCCCGCGTATACTCGTCGATCAGCGCTAGTATCCGCAACAACCTCCCATCGTGCGTCCGGGCATTGACGAAGTCGTAGCTCCAGACATGATTGGCTCGCTCCGGACGAAGCCGGATACAGGAACCGTCATTGAGCCACAACCGTCTTCGAGGCCTCTGTTTCTGCGGAACTTTCAGCCCCTCACGCCTCCAGATCCTCTCCACTCGGTCCCGGCCTGCTTGCCATCCCGATCGTTGCAGCATCGCCGCGATCTTCTTGTACCCGTAACGACCATACTCACTCGCCAGGGCGACCACCGCCGCTGTCAGCCGATCCTCGTCGGCTCGCCGCATCGGTTCGTATCGTTGCGTTCCTCTGGACTGCCCCAGCAGCCGGCAGGCGTGCCGCTCGCTCATCCCGTATCTCATTTCGGCTCGCTCCACCGCACAACCCCGCCGCTCGGGGCTTAGAAGTTTCCCCCCGCTACATCCTGTAACACCTGCTTCTCCAGCGACAGCTCTGCTACCAGTCGTTTCAACCGGGTGTTTTCTTTCTCCAACGCCTTCAGCCGTTTGGCCTGCTCCACCTTCAGGCCTCCATACTCCTTCCGCCACCGATAATACGTCTGAGTATGAATCCCAGCCTCCTTGCAGGCCTGCGGCGTCGACTTCCCATTCGCCATGGCCACCTCGATCTGTCTCAGCACCGTTACGATCTGTTCCGGTTTGTACCTCTTCATTGGCATCTGTCTTGTCCTCCTCCATGAGATTCTCTCTCACTTTCGCTGGTACAAAAATCCCCGGCCGGGTCAGCTGCTCTGACTGAGTACGACCGTCTGCACAAGCTCCTCCGCGAGTACAGCTACGAATCAACCGGAGACCCTGAGAAGGCGGCCCCAGCACTTCGGGTTGTACTGGAGGCTTTCTTACGGGTCGCTTTCGCTGAACATCTTCCTCCGGGAAAGAGGCTACAGGATTTCTTCAGTATCGCGAACCAGCGCAAGGCAGATGGTGCCTCGATCATCTCTGATAGTTCCCTCGATGAATTAAACAAGCTCCGCGAATACGCTAATCAGTTCCATCACGATACATCCACGAACTGGCAGGGAAACCTTTCCAATGTGAATGAAACCGAACTCAAAGGCTTTTCTGAACGCGTCATCCGATTCACACGAGCGAGCTATTCGACTTAGCCCTGGAAATCTCACGAACTGAACACGCCGCCCGCACGGCTCATTTGTTGCTTGTTCCTTACCGCCCCTCAGTCTTCGATCTTGAGACTTTTTCAACAACACTTGACCTCATCGCCGCCGTACGCAATGCGCTGACGACACGCGGCAAGAAACGCCAACACGCAGAGCAGGCGTTGAAAGAGCTGAACATTTCCGTTTGTCCAGAATTTTTTGGAGACCGAGTCGCTTTTGACCACGCCATATGGTAGGTTCCAGCGGCCAGAAATATGAACCGGACGGCAAGGCAACCGCTCGTTTTCCCGTGCCTGTCCAGGAGCTGCTCAAGCTTTTGACGGTCGGAAATGACACGATTGTACAGAACCTTCCTGCCAAAGCCTGGTGAAATCGAGATCGTGCTCCCGCCCGCGCAGGAGAGCTAAACTGGCTGATCCAAACTTAAAAGATGGTCCTTTTGCTTGGAGTGTCGTCGAGAGTAAGTGCATAAGCACGCCAAAGGGTGCAAGGGAGTTCGGATGATATCGTATGGAGTACCACCGCAGCAGTTGATTTGAGGTAGAAGACACTCCGAAGGAAGCCGATACTTCGCTGATATTTTTGACTCTATGGACGCCGTACATTTGAACGCAAGTCACATAGCAAACAAAAATGGTTGCCGGAAATGACTGTCCGATTCATTCATAGTGCAGATTGGCAGATAGGGAAGGTTTTTCGGTTTGTTGATAATGCCACCATGGGGCTTCTCCAGGAGGCGCGCCTAAGGGCGATTACACGCCTCGGTGAGTTTGCCGGTGAGCGCGAGGTCCGCCATATCCTGGTTGCTGGCGATGTCTATGACATGGAGGCCCTCTTACCCCGCTCGCTCAACCAGCCCCTTGAGCGTATGCGGAACTTCGACCGGATCCAGTGGCACCTGCTACCGGGCAACCATGACCCCCACCGTCCGAACGGGCTTTGGGACCAGCTTCTTCGCAAGGGCCTGCCGGATAACGTTCACGTATATACCTTGCCTGAGCCTGCGATCCTTGAGGAAGAGGCGCTCGTTCTGTTGCCGGCGCCGCTGCATCATCGACGGACACTTGATGATCCAACCGCCTATATGGACGACGTAGAGCTTCCGCACGGCCTCGTCCGCATAGGCCTTGCGCACGGTACCGTGAGCGGCTTCGGCTCCGACGACAAGGACATCCCCAATTACATCGCGCCTGACCGTCCGGCCCGTGCCAGCCTTTCCTATCTTGCCCTTGGCGACTGGCACGGACAGAAAAAGATCAACGGCCGTTGCTGGTACAGCGGCACGCCGGAGACGGATGCATTTGATGTGATTGATGGCGGCCAAGCGCTACTCGTGGAAATCGAGGAGGCGGATGCGCTTCCCACGGTGACGCCTTTCAATACAGGACACTATGCATGGATCAGCTTTTCAGAGCAGATCAATAGCCGTCAGGACATCGATTTTCTTGCAAAAAAACTACGTGGTGCAGCCGATGACCTTGATCGAGTCTTGGTCCATCTGACAGCAGAGGGAACTCTGTCCCTGGAAGATCGGCAGTACTTTGAAGAGCAGATTGTTGACGGTGTCTCAGCCGCTCTTTGCTTTTTTCGGGTTGATGACAGACGGCTTTTCCCCCGTCCTACTGCTCAGGACCTTGATCAGATCGACCGGGGAGGATTTGTGCGAACGGCCGCAGAAATCCTGAAGCGCAAGGCCGACGAGGGCGACGATACCGAACGCGACCTCGCTGCCGAGGCCTTACAACGCCTTTACATTGAGCATATGAAATTACGGTCGGGGCACCGATGAAACTGCGATCGCTGGCACTCAATCAATTTAAGAAGTTTACTAGCCCGGTGCGATTGCACGGCATTGGCGACGGGCTCAGCGTCCTTGTCGGTCCCAATGAAATGGGGAAATCGACCTTGCTCGACGCGCTGCGCGCTGTCCTGTTTGAGAAATACAGCTCAAAGGCGCAGCCCATTACCGATTTGCAGAATGACCGCAACCAGGCCGGGCCGGTTGTCGAGCTGGCTTTCGAACTAGATAATGGTCTTTACTAGATTACCAAGCGCTTCATAAAACATCCCTACGCTCGGCTTGCCTGTCCCGACGGGCGGAAGCTTGAAGGAGATGCTGCCGAGGACACACTCCGCGGCCTTCTGGACTTCGATGAGCCTGGAAGAGCTGGCGCGAACCCGGAAACTCTAGGTATGTGGAATGTCCTCTGGGTCCAGCAGGGTCAATCTTTCAGTGCGCTTGATCTCCCCGATAGCGCCCGCTCAAATCTTCACAGCGCTCTCGAATCCGAGGTTGGGAACGTCCTTGGCGGCCGGCGTGGCCGGGCGCTCCCACAAAGCATAGAGGAGCAACTCGGCGAACTGGTCACTAGCACCAGTAGGCCCCGGGGAGAGTATAAAAAACTCATCGAGCGAGTTGACTCTCTTCGGGACGAGCTTGAGAGCCTGCGGTCGCAGCGGCGGAAGCTTGCCGACACGCTCGACCAACTCGAAGCGGCCCAGGAAACCCTGGCGCGCCTGTCGGCCGGTGATCGCGACCAAGAGGAGCACCAAGAACTTGACGAAGCACGGAAACGGCACCGGCAACTGGCCGAGTTGGAAGCCCGCATACAAGCCGTGGCCAGTGACCTGGAACTGAAAAATCGCAATCTCGAACAGGCCATGCAGGCAGAAGAGGGTCGCCGCCGCGTGAAGGACGATATCGCCACGGGGGAAAAAACCCTGGAGGCTGCCAGGAAACGACTCGAAGCGGCCCGCGAGCAGGACAAGCAAGACCGATCCCGGCTCGAAGAGTTGCGCGCCGCTGTACACGAAGCCGAGAGGGCGGTCACGAAGGCTGATGAGGCCGTCTCGCGGAATCGCCGCATCGTTAGCACCGTCCACCGCGCGGCCCAGATTCGCGAGCTTCAGGATCAATGTGAGAAAGCCCAGGCCGCGGAAAAACGTCAGCGGGACGCCCAACAGGGTGCCGCTGTCATTCTGGTCACCGGCGGGGTGATCGAGCAAATACGCACCGCAGCAAAGGGATTGGAGGCGGTTACCAATCGCCTGAGTGCTGCCGCAACCCTCATAACTTTTGATATAGCACCGGAGCGTCTGTCCGGCATTGAAATTGACGGTGCGCCATTGACGACGGACCAGTCGTCTTTGCAGGCCGTTGCGCCGGCCACGATTACAATTCCCGAACGCGGCCGGATCACGATCGAGCCAGCCATAAAGGATCGTGACACGCTAATCAGTCAGCAGCGGGAAGCCAAAGCTAAACTGAAAGACGCCCTGGGCGTGGCTGGTGCCGCGACTGTCAACGATAGTGAAGACCAGTACGCCCGTCGGCAGAAAATGTTGCAGCAGGCAGAGCTTGCCCGTCAGGAGGCCGAACTGCACGCTCCGGCCACTGACGAGCACGAAGCCGGGGCGCAGGCACTCGCTGATTACATCGAAAGCCTCCGGCAAATCCTTGCGCGAGAGGTGGATGAGCTTGCCTTACAGGAGTTGCCTGCATACCAGGAGGCTGAGACGGCATCGCGGAACGCCCAGGAACAAGCCACCGATGCACGGCATGCTCTAGCGAACGCACGAGCCGCACTGAGCGGACCGGAGGAAGCGTTGGGCGAGCTTCAAACCGAACTCGGTACCGTCAGCACCCGGTACGAAGATGGCAAGGAGCGTCTCACTAAGTTCCGGCGTCAGCTCGAAGAGGATGAAAAGGAACGCTCAGACGATGAACTTCAGGCCCACATCGAGGTAGCCCGGACGGACCTGTTAGCCCAGGAGAAGGCTGTTACCGATCTACAGGCTCAGCGCACGGATGAGACGCTCTTGCAACTCGAAGCTCGCACCGCACGCTTCGAAAAGGCCATTGAGGAGAGACGTAACAAACGCGAGAGTCTCAAGGTGAAGATCAGCGGGTTAAGATCGCATGTAGAGGTTCTTGAAGGTGTCGGGCTCGACGAGGCGATTCAGCAAAAATCCCGTGAGCTGGAACTTTACGAAGAAGAGCGTAAACGCTTTGAGCGGGAGGTGAAGGTTCTCACTCTCTTACTGTCAACGTTGCGTGTCGCCGAGCAGGAAGCCAAGGAGCGTTATTTGTCACCTGTGCTCAATCGCGTTCGTCCTTATCTACAACTCCTGTTTCCCGGCGCGGACATTACGATTGATGAAAACCTTCACATCTCCGGGGTGGTCCGAGAGGCCGGATACGAGGAGGCTTTCCATCACTTAAGTATGGGGACCCAGGAGCAAATCGCCGTTCTGGTTCGTCTTGCATTCGCAGAAATGCTTGTCGAGCAAGGACACCCGGCGACGGTCGTGCTTGATGACGCCCTTGTGTTTTCGGATGACCGCCGGATGAGCCGCATGTTTGACATCCTCAATCGAGGATGCGCCATCAAGTTGGACCCACTATACTATCTGGAACGCCGGGAGGGAATCATGCCAGTCGACATTCCTCATATCAACTTCGGAAGGACCTTTTCCGGTCTCCCCAGTGAATGACCACAACTTATCAGACCGCCAACCTTGCCTCAAGTGGTCTTTGGTCCTCTGTCCATCAAAAGCGCCTCTGATCCCTCGGTTTTCTAGGTGGCTTTTGGTCAAAAACCTGATCAATAGAGACACCTCCAGCGGTTCAATCAGAAACCCTCGGCGCTAGGCTGTCATCCATCTCAATCGATCAATCCGAGACAACAGCCCGGCCCATATATCCTTGCTTATCGCTACCTCCGCCATCTGAAACGTGACGATCCGGCTATGGCGGATCACCTTCGCTCCGATCTTGATCAGTTTGGTCAATAGGCTGCGAAGGGACCAATGTTTGATTTTTCTGGGAAGGACTAGACGCCGTAGAAAATTGCCCAGGTTGTAGGCCAAGACAAACAGAGCCAACCTCACCTGATTCGGGACAAAGCGCTGGCAGGACGGGCGAGTCCGGTGCAACGCATACTTGCCTTCCTTGATCCACTGCTCGGCTGTGCCACGACCGTTATAGAAGTGAACCACCCCTGAGGCTTGTGCGCTCATATTGGTGACGATGAAACCCACCCTCGGAAAGAGTTCTCCGCGATGCCACTCGACCTTGGCAATCACCCGGCGAGGCCGGTCCCAACTGGCGGCTTGATATTGGAAATCGGCAAACCAAACGATAGGCTTTCGGGGCGGACGGCCCACAGGCCGGGTAGGCAGGTGTTCAATCTCCGCCTGAAGCACCTCGTCGGCAGGAAGCCGGATGGCATACAAAAAGCCCTTCTCCTCCAAGTATTCATAAACGTCCGGCTTGGCAAAGGCAGCATCCCCACGAAAGTATTTGCGGACTGTTTTCTTCTCGTAGCGAGCCACGATTGGTTCCAGCATCTCCTTCCAACCATCCGCGCTGTGAACATTGCCGGGCCGAAGCATTGCACCTTCGCAATCTCCGAACTGGTTGAAACAAAACAGGGGATGGTAGCAAGTACATCGGAAATGGCCGTTGTAGGCAGAGGCTTCCTGCTCGCCATGGACAGGACTGGCTGAGCTGTCCATATCCAGAATGATGCGTCGATGAGTTGTTTTCTCCAGCGCTCTTTCCACCCATCGGCCATTAACTTCCGAAAGGGCTTTGAGGTTCCCCTGGACGGACAGCATCTCGGTCTCAAATCGACCCATGGTGTTGGCGCTGGCGGCCTTCTTCTTGTCCATCTTCTTCCCGGTGATCCTCCGCATAGTCGGATCCACCGATAGACGATGGGCATCGTTGACATCTTCATAGCCAGCCAGTCGACTGTATACCGATTGGCGCAGCAACGACGCCAGGTCGTGCTGGATGTTACGCCCTGTCCGCGAATCGCGAAAAACGGAGGGAACACTATCGAATAACACCAACGCTTCGTCCAAATCACGATAGGCGAGAAGCCCAGCATCCGAGGTGACCTTAGCCCCATGAAATTCAAGCCTCAAACTGCCATCAAAACCGGCCTTCAAACCTTCACCCTTTGGGTCAGCCATTTCTTGCTCCCTTTATGCTCTATATCTACTTTGATTATAGTAGTTTACATCGATTAAGGCAAGCAATTTTGGTGTCCTATATGGTGAATGGGGGTCAATATGGCGTCTCGGAACGTCCAAGTCATAATTTTTACCTGCCGGGAGCAGCTCTTCGAGGGACTCGGCGGCCGACATTTGTCATTGCATCCCGGAACCGCAGAAGAGCTTATCTCGGCATGAGTGGTAGATGGAGAATATAAGCTATCACCGCCGCCTGAATCAGCGGGGCCGATGCAAAAGGAGGAACTCATCAGGCCCCCTGCGTATGAAGGGATAGGCGGCGTTGAAGGCGTGCAGTGAGGTGAAGGTGGCGTTGTGCTCGCCTTCGGGTACCGTAAGCGCCTCAACGACGGCCCTGACGCTTTTGACAGGCTGCCTTGTGCGGGCCGCGAGTTCGTCACACGAAAAGACGAAGCCGGGCAGCATGGTCCATTCCACCGTCGGCTTGTCTTTGAGGCCTCGCAGCGTCTCGATAAGCCGCTCGCCCAAGAGCTCTCGTCGCATCTGGATTCATTTGGCCTCGTCTTATCCGGAGCAAAAGTTTTTCGCTCGCCTGATGCAGCAACTGTGCCCCACGGTTCTGGTGCAGACAGCGAAGGGGATTGGCGATAATGGGATATGGCGCATCGCAAAACTGAACGGAATCCTCTATTTGCCGGACGTTGGTTCGAAGACGACATCATTCTCCTCTGCCTTCGCTGGTATTTTCGCTTCAAACTAAGTTACCGAGACCTGGTCGCGATTTTAGGTGAGCGGGTTTATCGATTTCGCATACCACGATCTTGCGTTGGGTCATTCGCCATGCCGAAACCTGCGGAAAGCGTTGGAGCCGATTCGAGCGGCAGGTTGGTGGGAGCTGGCGAGTTGATGAAACGTTCATCAAGGTTCGGGGCCAGTTGATGTACCTGTATCGAGCCGTGGACGGACAGGGCAACACCGTGGAGTTCTTTCTCAGTCGAACACGCGGCATCGCGGCGGCGAAGGCATTCTTTCGCAAGGCACTGAAGCATCATCGGGAGCCACACAGCATCACCTTGGATGGCCACCGGCCGAGCCATAGCGCGCGGCGGCGCATGGGAATGAACGGGGAGTTCAACTTCCGGGGCCCGAACCCGGTGAGAATTCGTTGCTGTCAATACCTGAACAACGTTGTGGAGCAGGACCACCGCCGGGTGAAGGGGCGATTGCGCCCGATGTTGGGGTTCAAGACGTTCTACAATGCGCGACGCGTCATTATCGGCATCGAACTGGCGCAGAAGATTCACAAACGCCAGTTCGCAATTCCGATCACATGGCGGTCGAATCCCGCGGTGATCTGGCATCACGTCATGGCAGCATAGGCCGCTTCGCCGCGGCGCACTCCTGCTCTTATCGCTCCGACAATCCTATCTGCACCAGACCCCGCGTGGCGCGAACGCATTTTTCGCGCGACAACTTCCGGCGCCCGTGGGTTCGACCCTAACTCTACCGGCTCCTTGATCAACTGCGCCAGTAATCTAGTCATTCTAGTGACAGCCATTGTGCGAAAGCATATTCATGGATATACTTCTACACATGAGAACGACGATAGATGTTAATGAGGAGTTGCTCCGGGCGGTCAAAGCCTACGCGGCGTGTGAGCGCAAAACCCTGAAAGTAACGATCGAGCAGGCTCTTCGCGAGTTCCTAGCGGGCCCGGCTAACGCCGTTGCTGATCCTCCGCCCATACCGGTGTTTCGTGGACAAGGAGTGCAGCCCGGCGTGGACTTGACGGACAACACGGCGCTCGAAGCTATCATGAATGCAGAGTCCTGACGTTAATGTCTTGGTGAGCGCATTCCGCGAGGACGCAGTCCACCACGAACGCTGTCGGACGTGGCTGGTCGAAGCTTTATCGGGCCGGGATCGGGTCGGCCTGTTCGAACTCGTGCTCAGCGGTGTGCTCCGCGTATTGACGCATCCTCGGATATTCCACCCCCCCACGCCCGGCGAGGCGGCCTGCGCCTTCATCGATGCGTTGCTTGCGCAGCCCGCGAGCACGGCATTGCGTCCCGGCAGTAGTCATTGGCGCATATTTCGCGGCATGTCTGAGACGCTCCAACTAACGGGCAATCGAATTCCAGATGCCTATCATGCGGCTCTGGCAATCGAACACGGCTGCGAATGGGTGACTCTGGACCGCAGTTTTTCGGCATACCCCGGGTTGCGCTTGATCAACCTTCTAGATGACTGACGAACCTCGTTCCGTCTCGCTTCGGCCGGTTAATCGGCGCTTTTTCAGGCAACTGTTGTTGAGTTCTGACGGCAGTCCACGGTGGCGTAGAATCGGATCGCTATCAAAACAAACAAAAGGAATGCCGCCCGACTTGTGAAGACCTCTCGGAATGAGAGCCTGTTTTTGGCCAGGCCGCCCTGCATGGCAGGAGTCCTCATCGTTCTACCGAATCTCAGAGCCGAATGCGGACGTACGAAGTTGTAATAGGCCATCAGCAGCGCCACGTGACCTTCCAAGAACTCCGTACGTCGGGCGTGGCAAGGTGTGCGACGGCCAAGATAGGAGCAGCCCTGCCGGATGGTTAAATTGTGGCGCTCCACGAAACTGGTGTTCAGTGTGCTGGAATCCTCGGAATGAAACAGTGCTTCTTCCAGTTCGCCTTGTGTTCCGGGAAGCAGTCTACGATCGACACGAACCACCCGATTCTCCCGACGCTTCTTGATGACTTGGCCGTAGATGCAGACTCCCAAGAGCAGCCTTTTCGCAGCCCACTCGTACATCTCGAACCCGTCGGTGGTGAACAGGAAGCGGTGTTTAAGGAGGCCTCGCTGCAGTGTGTTCAGAATTGCGTTCTTGATTTGCTGGAGACTGCGGCGGCCAACGTTTGTCGAGACCCAAAGTCTGGACCACACTTCCAGGGTGGTCAGCACCCAGATCACCCGTTTCTTCGCTCCAACAAAGGTCCTGATCTCGTCGGCCTGAAGTTCATGGATGACGAAACCCCGGAGCATCCGATCATTGAACCGGACAGCGTATGTGGCCGCCGATTCAAGCCAGCGTGCGATGGTGCCCCACGCCATCCGCTTGATTCGAGCCATGGCTGAGATCGCAATTCCGTGGACACACATGCGGACGACTTCATCGAACAAAGACCTGGGCTTGTGCAGCCGATAATAAGGCGTGCCACGGGTCGAGGAGAAGGTTCGACCGCATTCTTTGCAGCGATAGCGCCGGCGTCTGCCCTGCCTGGTGATGTAGAAGGAGTGTCGGATGATGTTGCCCTTGCCGAGCCGTCCTTTCAGGCAGCAATTGGGGTTGGGACAAGTGCGATTGGACCCCTTGCTCCGCTTCATACATGTCTTGATGACAGACAACCGCCAGGAAGTCCAGGTAGGATCATGAGTTGAGGAGACACTGGGAGACGATCAACAACAGTTCCCTGATGAAGCACCGGAATTTGTTTGGTCGAACAGGGAATTTTCTGGGGGGAACAGGGAAAACCAGTTCGTGGAACAGGGAAGACCAGTGCTGTAGGCGTGCACCGGATGCGCTGCGAATCGCAGCATCGATCCGGACAACGGGGTTCCTGCCGGCGGATGGGGTTCGCGCCGAACTACGGTGTCTTTCGCGGGTCGAGCAGCCCTATCTCAGTGGATGTCGATGAGGTAGTGATATCGGCGCACGAGACAGCGGCTGTCGTCAAGGCTCATCAGGTTGCGGAGGAATGCGTTGCAATACTTAGCTCGAAGGGTCGCCAACATCAGTGTGCCGCAGCAACCGGCTTGCAGGAGCAGGTTGCAAACCACCGTAAGTGGCTGTGGTTAAAAGCCGCGGTCGTGAGCGTTACGGAAAAGGTGCTCTAGAAGCATCAGGTGTGGATCAGGAAGACGAACACAAGTGAACCACCGTTCAAGTGCCGAAAGGACGAGATGGTGTCGAAACCGGGGAGTTGGTGTTGCCCCGGGACGAATCTGGCGGAAACCTGTCTACTGGTCAGGTGGCACCCGGCATAGAGGTGGCGTGAGCTTGATCTGGGCTCTCATGTTGAACTGCGGGAACCTGGAGCAACGATGCTAAGAGAAAGGCACAAGCAGAGAACCTGCGAGGCCGACAGTATCGAAGCGTTGCCCAGGGGCGGACAAGCTCGTAGTAGCGATGAGGCTGCCGTAATGGCAGCGGAGCGAAGGGGCTTGGTCACTCGGCTACAGACAAGCGGCCAACTGCTAGGCAGGAGGAGCCCTTGAAAGTAGCAAAGCCATTTGAGGTTTCTAAGAAGCTGGCAGGGCAAGCATACTTGGAGGTGAAGTCCAAAGGAGGTGCCGCAGGAGTCGATGGCGAGTCGCTTGAACTCTTCGAGCACAACTTGAAGAACAACCTCTATCGAATCTGGAACCGGCTGTGCTCCGGGAGCTATTTTCCACCACCCGTGAAAGCCGTGCCAATCCCGAAGAAATCGGGGGGCACGCGTGTTCTCGGAGTGCCTGCGGTCTCTGATCGAATCGCACAGACAGTGGTGAAGCAAGCCCTGGAGCCGATACTGGAACCGGTGTTCGATGAGGATTCTTTCGGCTATCGACCGGGAAAGTCTGCCCATGACGCGATTGCCATCACCCGGAAACGGTGTTGGCGATACGACTGGGTGGTGGAGTTCGATATCCGCGCCCTGTTCGACAACATTGACCACGAACTGCTCATGAAGGCGTTACGCCACCATTGTCAGTGTCGTTGGGTGTTGTTGTACGTGGAGCGCTGGTTGCAGGCTCCACTTGAGCAGCCCGGCGGCAGTCTACAGGCGCGCGACAAAGGCACACCGCAAGGTGGAGTTGTGAGCCCTATTCTGGCAAATCTGTTCTTGCACTACGCGTTTGACGCGTGGGTGAGACGCCAACTGCCGGGGGTTCCATTTTGTCGATACGCCGACGATGGGCTGCTGCACTGCAAGAGCCAGTCTCAGGCGGAATACGTGATGAGCCTTATCTCGGAACGCTTCCGTGAGTGTGGGTTGGAGATCCATCCCGACAAATCGTCGATCGTCTATTGCAAGGATGTGAATCGCCTGGAAGAGCATTCGCGAATCAGCTTTGATTTCCTTGGTTACACTTTCCGTCCGCGACGGTGTGTGAACAAGAAAGGGCAGGTTCACCCGAACTTTCTTCCTGCGATCAGTATCTCCTCGAAGAAGGAGATCAATCGATGCATGCGTAGCTGGCATGTCCAGCTCAAGAACGAGAAGACGTTGTTGGATCTGTCTCAGATGTTCAATCCGAAACTCCGTGGTTGGCAAGCCTGCTATGGTTGCTTCCACGCGTCGGCACTGCGTCAACTGTGGCGGAACTTCAACCGGTATCTTGTGCAGTGGGTGCGAAGGAAACTCAAAAGATTTTCTGGGCATCGGCAACGGGCGAGGCGTTACCTCGACCAGATTGCCCGTGCCAATCCGCATCTATTTATTCATTGGCGTCTTGGAGTCTTTCCTTGTGGCTTGAGTGATAGGAGCCGGATGAGCTGAGAGGTTCACGTCCGGTTCTTGGAGGGGCTGGGGGTGAGACTCCCCCGGCCTACTCAACCATCTTCTTCAACCACAACAAGGAAACTAGTTCGCCACCTCTTCGGTACATTTGCCCCCTTGATCTCTATGATGGACCGGAACTCCCCGCCGATGCTAGCGTGCCCGCTTACGCCGATTCATGCACCAATGCCGTAAGGTCAAAATATTCAGCCGACCCACAAGTCTCTATTGTGCAAAAAGTTGTAACCGTCACGGCAAACAGAAGTCAGCCTTGGTTGAGCCCCAATGTTTTCCCCCTTTGCGTCTGAGCACTTGACGTGAGCATCTAATCAACCATGAACTTCGTGCTCAGGCCTTGGCAGCAGCAGCTCCTGATCTTGGCCGGTTGGATCAACAGAGACCAGCAGGACGCGATCGAGTATCTTTTGACTGAGAATCAGGTACTCAGAGAAAAGCTCGGCAAGGGCCGCATTCTGCTCAACGACGGCCAGCGTCGACGCTTGGCCGTCAAGGGCAAGGTGCTGGGCCGAAAAAGCCTCGGCAAACTGGCCAAGATCGTCAGGCCCGACACGCTTCTGCGCTGGCATCGAGAGCTTATCGCTCGCAAGTGGGATCACTCAGACAAGAGGCAATCCGTTGGCCGGCCACGCATTCGACAACAGATTGTGGACTTGGCTCTGCGCATGGCTCAGGAGAATCCTAGCTGGGGCTATGACCGTATCCAGGGTGCTTTAGCCAACCTGGGCTTCCACATCTCTGACACCACGGTTGGCAACATTCTCAAAGCCCACGGCATCGAGCCAGCTCCAGAGCGCGAGAGCCGCACGGCCTGGCGTACCTTCCTTGCTGCTCACTGGGATTCGATCGCAGCCGCCGACTTTACGACCGTTGAGGTCTGGACTCGGTCAGGACTGGTCACGTTCTACGTCCTTGTGGTGATGCATCTAAAGACGCGGCGCATTGAAATCGCGGGTGCGACGCCTCACCCCAACTCCGAATGGATGCAGCCAGTCGGAAGGAACCTGACCGGCTGTGTCGACGGCTTTTTCCGCAGCTCGACCCACGTCATCCTTGACCGTGACACGAAGCACTTGCCGTTGCGTCAGATCTTGAAGTCCAGCGACATCGAGGCGGTAGTCTTACCTCCCAAGAGTCTTAATCTCAATGCTCATCTGGAACGCTTCATGCGCTCCCTGAAATCTGAATGTCTCAACCGTATGATCTTCTTTGGTGAAGCGTCATTGCGTCGGGCCTTGAGAGAGTCCGGAGAGCACTTTCACCACGAACGGAATCATCAGGGACTCGCGAACCGAATCATTGATGCGGGAGATGAAGTTGGTCGCAAGGACGGCGAATTAAGTTGCCGTCCCAGGCTCGGTGGCTTGCTTCGATACTACTATCGAGACGCTGCTTGAATTCGGATACACTCCACAAGACTGGGGAGAAGGTCGAGTCAGCACCGCTGTGCCGGAGCGACGACCTCACACCGGGAGCCCGTTTCCAAAAGCTGGTTTCTCAACGGAAATCGCCTGAGATTCCGATGCTCGCACCCCATGAGCCCTTCTATCCTAAGGATCCGCTGCCCGACCGAATATTTTTACCTTACGGCATCCCGCATTGCCCGCCAGGCAGGCGGGTCCACACTTTCACTCAGCCGCGCACTGCGTCGCGGAGGGATGGTGGCGGCTGCCTCCCGCTCGAGTATCGATTGATAACAGGCCCTCGTGTCATAGGCCCCGTCGCCCGAGACTTGAACGATGCGACCCGGAATCTGATCCAGCAGGGCCGGCAACAGACGACAGTCGTGGATCCGGCTCGGTGTAACCTCCACCGCCACAATCTCTTTCGTCCTCTCATCGACACCCAGGTGCAGCTTACGCCAGGCTCTGCGCCGGCCATGTCGATGCTTTCGGACGTGCCATTCACCCGAGCCGTACACTCTCAGGCCCGTCGCATCCACAACCACGTGCCGAGGCCGACTGCTTGGGCTAACAGTCAAGAACGTCGCCAAGGAACTCTGTCGTCTACTGAGAGTGCTGTAGTCTGGAACTGGCAGATCGAGTCTGAGCAACTCCAGGAGCGAAGAAACGAAGCCCTGCGTCGACCGAAGGCTAAGATGAAACACCGACTTCAATATCAGCGCACACTGAATGGCCGTGTCGGAGTAAACCTTCGGAGCGCCGGGGCCCTTGGGCGGGTCGGCGTTCCGCCAGGCGGCAACGGCGTCCTCATCGAACCAAAAGGTCAGACGCCCCCTGGCGATCAGCGCCCGATTGTAGTCTGACCAGTTGCGTACTCGGTACCGGAACGTGTATTGATTCGGCGTCATTCCTCATGCTGGCACCCTGGCCCATCGGAGACAAGCGGACGTGCCGAAGCGATTTATGCAACAATGCGGTCCCGACGAACTGAGTCAACTGCGACTTCCGCAAGCTGACAAGCTCGTCGCAGTGCACGCTGCTGTCGTGTCGAAGTCCTTCGTTCAGTCCGACATCGACTTGCGTTGCGAGTCCGTGGCGCGTTGAGTACACCGGCGCGCAGATGATCGTCGAGAACCGCGAATCGATCAGCGCCTGTCGGCTGACTACGACGAACACGCGAAAGCGCTTCGGATCGCGCGCGGGAGGGCATTGTCAAGTTAACTGGTTGCCGCGCGGCCAGCCGCCCCATCGAGTATTCAGGCGTGGTTCTACTAACGATATCTTGGGGCTGTCTCAGCTTGTGATGCGTTAACTTGACAATGCCCCAGGAATACCGGGTGGTGTGCCTGGATGCCCACTACGGGAAGGTGAGGGTCAACGGTACGGTCCAGGACCTGGCCATCTTAAAAGCTCTGGGAGTGAACCGTTGGGGAAAGCGAGAGGTTCTGGGAGTCTCCGCCACACTCAGCGAAGCGGAGGTCCACTGGAGGGAGTTTTTGCAAGCTCTCCAAAGACGAGGACTCCAGGGAGTCGAACTGGTGGTCAGTGATGATCACGTGGGACTGCGGGCCGCTCGTCGGGCGGTGTTTCCCTCGGTCCCCTGGCAGCGGTGCCAGTTTCACCTGGCTCAGAATGCTCAGGCCCATGCTCACAACCGGGCACAAGGCCGGGAGATGGGCAGGCGATTCAAGATATCTTCAACTGCCCGTCCCTGGCCGATGCCGAGGCCATGCTCACCCGGGTAGCCGAACGGTTCGCCAAGGAGAACCTTCAATGGGTGAAGTGGCTCGAGGAGAACATCGCGGAAGGCTTCACGGTCTATCGTTTTCCCCGATCGACTCACAAGAAGATCCGGACCGTCAATGGACTGGAACGGGTCAACAAGGAGATTCGGCGCCGGACCCGAGTGGTCGGGATCTTCCCCAACGAAGACTCGGTCTTGAGATTGACCTCGGCCGTCTTGGCTGAGATTCACGAGGAGTGGTTGACCGGCCGGCAGTATCTCAACCTGGCTGATTGGAGTACACCGGAGAAACCTGCTCCCCAGTCAAATTACAGAAAATCAGTTGCGTGATCACACCTTTATGCAATGCTGATCGGTCATGAGGGTGGGCCCCAGACCAGGACACTACTACTCGATCACGCAGCTGATGAGTTTGGCAACAGACTCGAAAGTTACACGGCTTGCTACTCAAGTTGCCGCACTTAAAGAGTAGTGCCCTTTCTGGCTGTAGCATGTTGGCGGCATAGCTTCGGATGTTGCCTCACTGCAGTCGTTCAGTGATCCACGGTTCGATGAGCGCTTGGCGGGACACGCCAAAGTGCCGAGCCTAGTGGTCCATCCTTGAACATTCCTGTGATGTTGGTGAGACACTAGAGGAATGTATCGTGTGGAGTGATACGCTTAAGTATAGCGAACTGGTCTGATTTTGCTCCGCTCTTGACAAGAACTCTCTAAGTGCAAGAATTGAAGGTGCCTCCGGTAAGCCACGAGTGAGGGGCGAGATTCACTGGGTTACGGCAGCAGCATGACCGGGACTGACGATCTACTTGCGTTTCGCAAGAAACCGTTTTCAGAAGCCGTTGCAAAATTCGAAGATCTTCTCGTTCAGAATGACCGCGCATTTCTCATCGGTGCCGGTTGCAGCAAGTGCGCCGGACTCCCTCTGACGGCGGAACTAACAACTCAGGTCTTGACTAGCGCTGAGCTCGATGCCACCAGCAAAGCCATCCTAGGAGCGATTGGAGATCTATTCGAAGGCGCCAGGGACGCTCACATAGAGGACTACTTGAGTGAACTGATTGACTTGCTCGCTATCGCAGAGCGCCGGGACGAGCGGGGCGCAACGCAGCGCGAGATTGCATTGGGCGGTAAGTCGTACACTGCAGCGCAACTGCTAGATGCTACCAAACGGATCAAGAGGGCTATTGCATGCGTCATCGAGAAGAAGATCCCGCTTGAGATCCATCAAGCCTTCGTTGCGGCGATACACCGCCCCATTCGCGTGGGCAAGGCCTCACCGAGCCACATAATAGACTACCTCGTACTCAATTATGACACTGCGATCGAAGACGCTCTAGCACTGGAGAGGGTTTCCTATTCGGATGGAATAGACGGTGGGCGAACTGGGTGGTGGAACCCGGATACGTTTGATCGTGACGGCTTGGCTGCCCGCGTTCTCAAGCTTCACGGATCTATTGATTGGTGGGAACTTCCTAGCGACCCCCTACCTCGACGGATAGCACCGAGTATCGAAGTCGAGAACACGACCGACCGTCGGATTCTTATTTGGCCGGCTTCAACAAAGTATCGCGAGACTCAATTGGACCCATATGCGCAACTGGCAGAACGGGCACGGCTGGTCATGCGGCCTCCGAAAGGCGTCCAACGGGTGCTTGTCATTTGTGGCTACAGGTACGGCGACACGCATATTAATAACGAGTTGGATAGGGCGCTCCGCGAATCTGCAGGCGATCTCACCGTCGTAGCGTTCACGAGTGAGAACGAACCACATGGGAAATTGAAGACTTGGACCGAGGACGAAATGGTCCAAGACCAAGTGTTGGTCTTTGCAAACAGGGGCTTCTTTCATGGCGACACTGAGGACGAGTCAACAGAAGATCTCCTGTGGTGGAAGTTTGAGAACATCACACGCTTGCTTGGGGGAGAGAGATGAACCCCAAGAAACACAATTCAGGCGAGCCCATAGAGAACTTGGCCATCGGGACAATTATTGAGGTGGATGGCTCACGGATAATTGCTGAATTGCACCCCGGTCTGACGGAACTGTCGCGCGTCTACGGCGGGGAGATTTATCCCATTGGACAATTCGGTTCGATCCTACGAATACACTTCGGCCGACGAATAATTTACGCGTTTGTCGGCAGACTTCGAATGAAAGCCGAATACGAAGCGGAGCGAGGAGCAACACCGCGCGCCTCTGCGGATGAGCGGGTCGTCGAAGCCGATCTGTTTGGGGAAGGTGAGTGGACCCTCGATGATTCCGGCGACGCGAGGCTCGAGTTTGAGCGTGGCGTTGCGACCTATCCGTTACCACAGCAGACGATCTACTTGACTCCGAAGTCTGAACTCCGTTCGATCTACGGGCACACGCGTGGCTCACTCATTGAGCTGGGAGAACACGTAGGGGCCAGCGGCGCACTCTACTACGCAGACCTGAACGAGCTACTAGGCAAGCACACCGCTATTCTCGGCTCAACTGGTGCCGGCAAGTCGGGAGCAGTCGCCGCGATTCTCCACAGCATTCTTGAGAGAGGCCAGCAGGCTGGATACGCGAAATGGTATCCGCGAATTATAGTTCTCGACCCGCATAATGAGTACGGGGCAGCTTTCTCTACTCATTCACGCTTGTCCACAGAAGATGGATCGCTCGTGTTGCCGTATTGGCTGCTGAATTTCCAGGAGACAATAGCTCTACTGATTGGCAAGACAGAGTTTGTTGCCACTTCACAGGCTAATATCGTGAAGAGCGCGCTCCGGGCAGCACGTGTTGAGGGGGCCAGGGCTCTAAGCCTGGAAGCAGACGCGATCACTGTGGACTCACCCGTGCCGTATAAACTTGCGACCCTTCGCAGCCAAATCGAAGCCGATAGGCTGCCACAGCCCAGCAAGCAAGAATCGCACAACTCTATCCTCCAGAAGCTCGACGTCCTTCAATCTGATGGGCGACTGAGATTCCTGATGTCTGAGTGGGATGGGAGCGGGACTGATCCATTTCCGAAGATCGTTGAACAACTTCTGGGAAAAGGTCCGCCACCACACGTAGTCGATCTTTCGGGGGTGCCAAATGAAGTGGCCGGTGTGGCAAGTGCTGTAATTGCGAGGACTTTGTTTAATCTGAAGGTTTGGCAGACGGCCGATGAACGCGCCAGCGACCCAGTGCTTCTCGTGTGCGAGGAGGCTCACCGCTATGTGCCAAACCGGGGAGATGCGCAATACGAGGCCGCTCAAGAGGCGATACGCCGCGTCGCGAAAGAAGGGCGGAAGTACGGTGTTGGTTTATTGTTGGTATCCCAGCGACCGAGCGAGATCGAGTCGACCGTGCTGTCGCAATGCAATTCGTGGATTGTCCTACGCATAACGAATGACTCCGACAGGAAGCATGTGCGGGGTGTGCTTCCTGATTCAATGTCTGGGCTGACCAAGATGCTGTCCGGATTGCGGCGACGAGAGGCTATCTTTGTCGGCCAGGCTGCCATGTTGCCATCGCGGATCATGATCAGGCACCTTGCAGATGGTCAGATTCCAAAATCGAACGACATTGACTTTGACAAAGGATGGCAGAGTGAACTGAAGTCTTCCGAACAATTGAAAGAGGTCGCCAATCGTTGGCGCTACCAGAACCGAAACAAAACCGACAGCAGGGGAGAGGGCTACAGCCCCTCTGAGAGGGTCAAGCCCCCCAACCCAAAGAAGGGTCTTTCCTAAAGAAGAAGGATCTCCTTTGGTGTTATCACGTTTGAGACTTAAACTTCCCCTATATGACCCTCATCACAGCAACCACGCGTCTGTCCCGCGAGCTCCAGCGCGAATACGACCGGGAGCAGGTGGCGGCTGGTCTTTCGACGTGGTCGACAGCGCACATCCTTCCGTTTCAGGCGTGGCTTGCCGAACTCTGGGATACGTCGGTGTATTCCGGGGAAGTTGGCGGGACCCTACGGTTGCTTCGGCCGTCTGAAGAGCGTGCGATCTGGGAGGACATCATTGGGGCCTATGGAGAGAATCTCCTGCTGGAAGTTCCGGCAACGGCCGAGGCCGCGCTGAAATCGTGGGAGCTGCTTTGTGAATGGAACCTTCCATTGGATGCGCCGGAATGGAACGACTCCACCGACTCGGAAGTGTTTTACCGGTGGGCGCAGGAGTTCCGGCGACGGTCGAGGGAGAACGGGTGGTTGTCGAACGCGGAGTTGCCGGTCTTCATTGCGGACCGTATCGGAGAGGGGGCACTTCCGGTTCCCGAGAAGATTGAGATCGTCGGTTTCCTGGAACTAACGCCGGTCCAGAAGCAACTGTTCGATGCGTTGATCTCTCGAGGGACCGAAGTCAAAGAACGGGTGGTTTCGCTCGCTCCGGGCGATACTGTCCGTATCGGTCGGGTAGACACAGACCGGGAAATCCGTGCCGCGGCCGAATGGGCGCGGCGGATTCTGGAGACCGACACGGAGGTAAGCTCACCGGAGTTCCGAATAGGGATTGTGGTGGCCAATCTTGAACAGTGCCGAGGCCGCGTGGAGCGCATCTTTTCTGAAGCGTTTCATCCCACAAGCCATCTTCGGCCGGATCGGGATACTCACCGCCTGTTCAATATTTCCCTGGGGTTGCCGCTTAGTGAGTACCCGATCATCGCCGCGGCGTTTTTGGTTCTCGAAAGCCAGCCTCAAGGCATTCCGATGGAACCGCTGGGCCGGTTACTCCGATCTCCGTTCCTTCGGGGTACGGAGTCTGAGTGGACGAGTCGCGCTCTTCTGGATGTCGCGCTTCGTTCGTTGAGAGAGCCGGAAGTTTCACTGGAGGACGTACTTGCTTTGGCCGGGCAAGCCGATGCCCCGTACCGCTGTCCGGAGCTTCAGTCGCAACTCATTGCCTGGAGCGAATCCTGGCAGGAGATACAGCCTCACCAGATGCCCAGCGACTGGGCGGCATCGCTCTCAGGTCTGCTCGAAGCCATGGGATGGCCGGGTGCCGGGCCTCTCGATAGTGTCCAGTTCCAGACGATCAAAAAGTGGAACGAACTCCTTTCGGACTTTGCCGGACTGGACAGTGTCCTCGGCAGCATAGGGCTGGAGACGGCCGTCGGGAGGTTGTATCGCCTGGCCTCAACCGTTCAGTTCCAGCCCGAGTCCGACCCGGCACCGGTTCAGATCCTCGGTTTGTTCGAGATTTCCGGTCTGGTCTTTGACCGGCTCTGGATCATGGGTATGCACGATGGGGCATGGCCACCTCCGTCCAGTCCCGATGCGTTCCTGCCGTTTCGGCTGCAGCGCAAGTTCGATCTACCGCGGTCCTCGCCGGACAGGGAACTGGAATTTTCACACATGCTGAGCGCGCTGCTCGTGGCCAGCGCACCTACCGTAGTTGTCAGCTATCCCCAACGTGAAGACGATTCCGATCTAAGCGTTAGTCCGCTCTTCCAGACGCTGCCGGAAGTGGCGGCGGGAGAGCTGGGGCTCCTGGGTTCCGATCGTTACATCCATGCGCTCCGGGAGTCTCGCCGTGGCGAGGTTGTGGAGGATCACAACGGGCCCGTGTTGGCGGATGCGTCTGCCATCGGCGGGACGTCGCTGTTCAAGCTCCAGGCGATGTGCCCGTTCAAAGCGTTTGCCGAACTGCGCCTGGGGGCTACGGAGTTGGATGAGGCCGAAACCGGATTGAGCGCGCTGGACCGCGGGCTTCTGATGCACCGGGTGCTCCAGAGGATCTGGGATGTGTTGGGTTCGCATGCCGGTTTGCTTTCGACGGGCGACGAACGGTTGGCTGATATCGTGCGGATGACGGTGGGTGCCGAGCTGCATGATTTGGGGAAGCGTAGGAGGGCGCTGCGTCGGAAGAGGTTCAGGGAGATCGAACAGGAGCGGCTCGAGTGCGTGATTGGGGAGTGGTTACAGCTTGAGAGGGAGCGGCAGCCGTTTACCGTGATTCAGCAGGAAGCCCGGCGGCGGGTAACGGTGGGAGGGATTGATCTCAGCATCCGGGCCGATCGTATGGACTGTCTCGAAAACGGGGACTTCGTCGTTCTTGACTACAAGACCGGCGAGTGCAGTGCTTCGGACTGGTTCGGAGTTCGGCCCAATGATCCTCAGCTTCCAATCTATGTCGTCACGGCCGAAGCTCCCGTCGCCGGCGTGTTCTACGGGCGGCTGAAGACTGGGAAGGTGGCATTCCGCGGTGTGACGGATTCTGAAGGCTTGGTTCCGGGCATCAAACCTTCCCGGGACGCGGTTTCCATCGACGAGAAGATTGACGACTGGCACGACGTGCTCGATCAGTTGGGGGAGGATTTCCGGGAGGGCCGGGCCGCAGTGGACCCGAAGGACCGTCGCAAGACCTGCCAGTACTGCGCACTGCCGACGCTTTGCCGGATCAACGAGACGGAGCGTTCCTCGGATGCTGCCGGGAGGGACACGGATGCCTGACCGCATTCAGGATCAGGAGCAACGGAGGCAGGCGCTCGATCATTCGCAGTCGTTTATCGTGCAGGCGCCGGCAGGTTCGGGAAAGACCGAGCTCCTGATCCAGCGTTTCCTCACGTTGCTGGGCCTGGCGGATCAGCCCGAGTCAATTGTGGCGATCACGTTCACGCGGAAGGCGGCGGCCCAGGTGCGCCACCGGGTAATTGGCGCCCTTCAGAACGCTTCGAAGCCTGCCCCAGGAACCGCGCACGAGAATTTCACCTGGAAGCTGGCGCAGGCGGCGCTGGCGCGGAACGACACGTTCAACTGGCGCCTAATCGAGTACCCGGGGCGCCTTCGCATCCAGACGATCGATTCATTGTGCGCCACCTTCGTCCGGCAGATGCCCTGGGTCTCGCGCATGGGTGCGCCCCTGCAGCCCGAAGACAATGTCGCCCACCTGTACCGTCAGGCGGCGACCGAAACACTTCAGATGCTGGACTCTCCCCAGACGCAGGATGTGGTTGCCGCGGCGCTCTCAAAACTCCTGTCGCATCTGGACAACAACTTCGGGACCGTCGAAAAACTCCTCGCGACAATGCTGGCAAGCCGCGACCAGTGGTTGCGCCACGTCGTGGGGAATCCCGAGGTTGAACGGTTGCGCAACGATCTTGAGGATTCGCTTCGGGAAATCCTCGAAGCCGCGCTCGGAGAACTGGCAGCCATCTTTCCCGAACGCTTCAAGACCGAAACGGTCGAACTGGCGCAGTTCGCCGCCGGGAACCTCTCCCGCAATGGTAAGTCCGGTGACGTCCTAGCATGCGATGGCCTTCAGGGGTTTCCCGCGACGTCGGTGGATGCGCTCGAGCAATGGCGGGGACTGGCCGGACTGTTTCTGACGGGGCTGGGCACGCGGCGACAACGTCTGACTAAGAACGAAGGATTTCCGGCCACCGACAGAGGCCGGACCGCCAAAGAGCGTCTTAATGCCATTGAGCTCGACGACACGGTCGTCGAGCGGTTGCACGCGGTGCGCTCGCTCCCGCCCCCCCGGTTCGAAGCTGCGCAGTGGGACATGCTGGGTGCGCTGCTGGTGCTTCTTCCCATCGCGGTCGGTCAGCTCCGGTTGGTCTTTCAGCACGAGGGCTGCGTGGATTTCACCGAGATCGCGATCAGCGCACGGATCTCGCTCGGCACAGATGCGGAGCCCACGGACTTGGCGTTTGCCATCGACTGCCAGATCCAGCACTTGCTCGTCGATGAGTTTCAGGACACGTCCCAGAGCCAGTACGAGCTTTTAACCCGGCTCGTACGGGAGTGGCAGCCCGGTGATGGACGGACGCTGTTTCTCGTCGGCGACCCGATGCAGTCGATTTACGGTTTTCGTGAGGCGGACGTGGGTCTCTTTCTGCGGGCCCGGACCGAAGGCGTCGGGCCGGTCGCGCTGACCCCGCTCACGCTTTCGGTGAACTTCCGTTCCACCGCGGGGGTCGTGGACTGGGTCAACCGCGCGCTCGGCACAGCGTTTCCATCGGTCGAGAACCGGTTCACCGGCGCGGTGACCTACGAGCCGTCCGTTCCGTTCAGGACGGAGTCCGATAAGGACGCCGTGTGTGTGCACGCATTCCTCGCGAGCGATCTAGATCTGGAAGCGGAGCGGGTTCTGGAAATCATCGGGGAGACCCGGACCCAGCATCCGGACGGCACGATTGCCGTGCTGGTACGATCCCGTTCCCACCTCTTCGGAATCGTCTCGGCCCTGCGGAGAGCCGGGGAGCGGTTTAGCGCCGTCGAGATCGACGCGCTCGGCGAGCGCCCAGTCGTCGGGGATCTCGTCGCGCTCACCCGAGCCCTGTTGCATCCGGCGGACCGGATCGCCTGGCTCTCCCTCTTGCGCGCGCCGTGGTGCGGCCTGACACTGGCGGATCTCCACGCTCTTGTCGACGGCGATTTCAACCGCCCGATCTGGAATATTTTGAAGACCGGAGAGTGGCAGACCCGTTTGTCGCCCGATGGTATCGGACGGCTCGAACGTTTAATTCCCGTTCTCTTTGACGCGATTGACCGGCGGGGCACACTCGCAGTGCCGCGGTGGGTGGAAGGCGTGTGGATCGCGATAGCGGGACCGGCGTGCCTGGAAACCCGGACCGATCTGGAAGCCGCTGCTGCGTATCTCGATCTGCTCGAGCAATCCATGGTCGGTCTCGACATCCGCGATGAACGGAAGTTTGCCGACGACATCGCGCGTCTGTTCGCTCCGTCCGACGTGGAAGCCGGGGACGGGTTGCAGTTGCTGACGGTTCACAAGGCCAAGGGCCTGGAGTTCGACACGGTGATCCTCCCCGGACTCGGTCGCCGGACCCGAACGGACGACCAGCGCTTGCTGATGTGGCTGGAATATGTCAGGGATGGGGAACCGCGGCTTCTACTTGCGCCGATCCATAAAGTGGGGGTCAACAAGGATCCCATCTACGACTACCTGCGCAAGGTCCATGCCACCAAGAGCGACCAGGAAAGCACGCGCCTCCTATATGTGGCCGCGACGCGGGCCCGGCGGCGGCTGCATCTTCTGGGACACACCCGGCTCAATCAAGACGGGAAAGCTTTCAAAGCACCGGACCCACGGGCGGTGTTGAGTAAAATTTGGGGGGCAGTGGAGGCGGATTTTGTCGAGGCGTTCCGGGGGGTGGATGGGGAAGACGCGCGGTTTCCAAAGGATGCGGAACTTGCGGGCATTCCTTTGCGGCGGCTGAGCCTAGATTGGACGGCTCCCGCCCCACCCGAAGATATCGCTTGGAACGCCGCAACCCCCACGGATTTGGAGGAGGTTGGAGTCCACCGGCCCGTCTTTGAATGGGCCAGCGAACTCCAGCGTCGGGTCGGTATTGTGGTGCATCGCATGTTGCAAGAGGTACAAGCGCGGGAGGAGTTGGCTGTGCGCGAAGACACTCTCCGTGTGGCTCTCCGGTCGGAAGGTCTGGACGACGAGAAGCTGGATGAAGCTCTCACCCGCGCCACTGTTGCGCTCGAAAACACTGTGGCCGACGAGCGAGGCCGCTGGATTCTTTCCGGGCATGAAGACGACCAACGCGAATACACCTTGTCGACCGTTGTTGAACGCAAGGTCCGGCATTTCGTCCTGGACCGAACCTTCGTGGATGACGGCGTGCGCTGGATCATAGACTACAAGACCAGCACGCATGAGGGCAGCGGGCGCGATGCATTTCTCGATAACGAGCAGACGCGGTACCGTGAGCAGATGGAGAGCTACGCGCGCGTCATGCGGGCGCTCGACCCGCGGCCGATCCGTCTGGGTCTGTATTTCCCTCTGGTCCAGGGATGGAGGGAATGGGCGTTCGAGGAAGCCGCGGCGTCAAGTATATAAGCACCGAATTTTGGGGGATTATATGCTTGACGCCACAGAATAGCTTGTGGCCCCTATCTAGCTCACTCACCCCCGGACCACGACCGTGTCCACGTCTTTCTCCCCCTCCGAGCGCGCAATAATCGCCGCCCCGGCGGCGTCTTCCAGCCGGCTCCCGCATACACCGCGCGTTCCATCCCGCATTGCCGCCGAGACCCCGCAACGGCCGCGTCAAGGGCCGTGCAGTTGCCCAAATTAAAATGGCCCATAGCCCTAATCTTTCCGTTTCACAGCTCGTGTGCGGTTCGCCTAAGCTGGAAGGGTGCGGAGACGGGCCCGGCGTGGACACGTTCGAAGTTCCGGACTGAATCCCGGCGGTCCCGTAAGGTCAAAATATTCAACCGACCCACAAGTCTCTATTGTGCAACAAGTTGTAACCGTCACGGCAAACAGAAGTCAGGCCTTGGTTGAGCCCCAATGTTTTCCCCCTTTGCGTCTGAGCACTTGACGTGAGCATCTAATCAACCATGAACTTCGTGCTCAGGCCCTGGCAGCTGCTGCTCCTGATCTTGGCCGGTTGGATCAACAGAGACCAGCAGGACGCGATCGAGTATCTTTTGACTGAGAATCAGGTACTCAGAGAAAAGCTCGGCAAGGGCCGCATTCTGCTCAACGACGGCCAGCGTCGACGCTTGGCCGTCAAGGGCAAGGTGCTGGGCCGAAAAAGCCTCGGCAAACTGGCCAAGATCGTCAGGCCCGACACGCTTCTGCGCTGGCATCGAGAGCTTATCGCTCGCAAGTGGGATCACTCAGACAAGAGGCAATCCGTTGGCCGGCCACGCATTCGACAACAGATTGTGGACTTGGCTCTGCGCATGGCTCAGGAGAATCCTAGCCGGGGCTATGACCGTATCCAGGGTGCTTTAGCCAACCTGGGCTTCCACATTTCTGACACCACGGTTGGCAACATTCTCAAAGCCCACGGCATCGAGCCAGCTCCAGAGCGCGAGAGCCGCACGGCCTGGCGTACCTTCCTTGCTGCTCACTGGGATTCGATCGCAGCCGCCGACTTTACGACCGTTGAGGTCTGGACTCGGTCAGGACTGGTCACGTTCTACGTCCTTGTGGTGATGCATCTAAAGACGCGGCGCATTGAAATCGCGGGTGCGACGCCTCACCCCAACTCCGAATGGATGCAGCAAGCCGGAAGGAACCTGACCGGCTGTGTCGACGGTTTTTTCCGCAGCTCGGCCCACGTCATCCTTGACCGTGACACGAAGCACTTGCCGTTGCGTCAGATCTTGAAGTCCAGCGACATCGAGGCGGTAGTCTTACCTCCCAAGAGTCCTAATCTCAATGCTCATCTGGAACGCTTCATGCGCTCCCTGAAATCTGAATGTCTCAACCGTATGATCTTCTTTGGTGAAGCGTCATTGCGTCGGGCCTTGAGAGAGTCCGGAGAGCACTTTCACCACGAACGGAATCATCAGGGACTCGCGAACCGAATCATTGATGCGGGAGATGAAGTTGGTCGCAAGGACGGCGAATTAAGTTGCCGTCCCAGGCTCGGTGGCTTGCTTCGATACTACTATCGAGACGCTGCTTGAATTCGGATACACTCCATAAGACTGGGGAGAAGGTCGAGTCAGCACCGCTGTGCCGGAGCGACGACCTCACACCGGGAGCCCGTTTCCAAAAGCTGGTTTCTCAACGGAAATCGCCTGAGATTCCGATGCTCGCACGCCCATGAGCCCTTCTATCCTAAGGATCCGCTGCCCGACCGAATATTTTTACCTTACGGCATCGGCGGCGGAGCATGGCTGAGCATCGGAAATCACCACGGGCGAGGAGTCTGGCCACGGTGCGCTGCGCCATCTACACCCGCAAATCCTCCGAAGAAGGCCTCGAGCAGGACTTCAACTCGCTCAGGCGCAGCGGGAGGCCTGCGAGGCCTATATCGCGAGCCAGAAGCACGAGGGCTGGATCGTGCTGCCCACTTTTTACGACGATGGCGGCGTCTCCGGCGCCACCCTGGAGCGCCCGGCGTTGCAACGCCTGCTCGCCGATGTCGAGGTCGGGCGGATCGACACGATCGTCGTCTACAAGGTCGACCGGCTGACCCGGACGCTGTCGGATTTTGCCCGGCTTGTGGAGATCTTCGACCGAAAGGACGTCTCCTTCGTCTCCGTCACCCAGCAGTTCAACACCACCACCTCGATGGGGCGTCTGACCTTGAACGTCCTGCTCTCCTTCGCCCAGTTCGAGCGCGAGGTCACGGGCGAACGCATCCGCGACAAGATCGCCGCCTCGAAGAAGAAGGGGATGTGGATGGGTGGCAACCCGCCCTTGGGCTACGATGTGAAGGACAAAAAGCTCATCGTCAACGAGGCCGGGGCCGAAACGGTCCGGTCTATCTTCCGCCAGTACCGGGAGATCGAATCCGTGCGTGAACTGCGCGACCGGCTCGCCGCCGAAGGCGTCGCCAGCAAGCGGCGAGTGAGGCGCGACGGCAGTATTGTCGGCGGCAAACCCATCAACCGCGGGGCGTTGTATCACCTGCTCCACAATCGCCTCTACCGGGGCGGGATGGTCCACAAGGACAAGGCCTATCCCGGCCAGCATGAGGCCATTGTCGGTGAAGCGCTGTGGGATGAGGTTCAAGCCACCCTGGCCGCCAACACGAACGGCGAGCGCCGGGAAGGGACCCGGCAACCGAGCCTGCTGACGGGGCTTGCCGTTGACGAGCAGGGCGAGGGCCTCTCACCCAGCCATGCCGTCAAGAAGGGACGGCGCTATCGCTACTACGTCTCCCGCCATCTCATCCTCGAGGGCAAGCGAGCCGGCCGCAAGGGGTGGCGCCTCCCGGCGGCGGATCTCGAAGGCCTCGTTACTGTCCGTCTCAGAGACTGGCTCGCTGATGCGGCCGCGATCAGCGCTGTCATCGATGGAGACCCTCGAGAGGCATCGGCTCATGCCGGCTTGATCACCCAGGCGCAATCGCTCGCGGACCGGTGGCCTGAGCTGAAACCGCACCAGGCCAAGGCCTATCTCAATGCGCTTCTCCGGCGGGTGATCGTCGAGTCCGCCCGCATCGTGATCGAGATCGACGGCGAGCGGACCCTGGCCACCCTCCTGGCAGGACCGGACGTCGTCTCAATAAAAAGATCGAGGCAGGACGCTCAGCCAGCCAAACATCCGATCATCCTGGATATTCCAATCGCCCTGAAGCGCGCTGGCACGGGCATGAAACTAGTCGTCCCCGGCGCCCCCAACAATGCCAAGTGCGCCCCGGGCCTGATCCGGCTGCTGCTGCGCGCCTTCGCCATCCAGGATCGATTGGAGCAAAACCCCGATCTCGCCCTGCAGCGGATCGCCGAGGTCGAAGGCGTCTCACCCTCCTATGTCACCCGGTTACTGCGGCTGAGCTACCTCGCCCCGGACATCGTCACCGCCATCGTCGACGGTCGGCAACCGCCCGAGCTGACCGCCGAAAAGCTCATGAGAAACACCCGTCTGCCGTTCAGGTGGGAAGCCCAGCGAAAGCGGCTCGGGTTCGCGCCCGCTTAATCTCCGGTCCATCTCAAGCTGGCCGGTTCTGTCGCTGGATGCAGGTCGTAGAGAGCTGCGTCAACCGTTTTGGACGTCGAAAAGACGGACCACTGAAAAGGGCTCGGGAGACGATGGCGCAGAAACGGCGCGCCACACCGCAACGACGCGTCTCTTTCAATGGAGGTCCATTGCCAAAGTGCCCGTAAACGCCTGAAAATTAAAGACAAATCTGGTTAGAGAATTGAGAATAACGCAGTAATATCAACGAGATAAGTGGGTGGCGGTGGGCGCAGTCTGGAGCGAACCCGTCTCTGGCCCGATTTCCCTGTTTTACAGGGAAAAAACAGGGAATTTCGTGGATTCGGCCTCGAATAGGCGGGATCGAAGCCTCCTAACCCGCTGATATCATGGGGTTTCAGTTTCGAATTCCCTACGCCACGGAACAGGGAATTTGTTTGGTCGAACAGGGAATTTTCTGTGAAGAACAGGGAAAACCAGTTCATGGAACAGGGAAGACCAGCAGGTGCTGGGTGTAGGGTGCCGCCGTGCTGTACGCGCGCACCGGATGCGCTGCGAATCGCAGCATTGATCCGGACGACTGGGTTCCTGCCGGCGGATGGGGTTCGCGTCGACGCGTTCCTTCACGATCGATGTCGCCGACTTTCATCCCTCCGTCGATCACGTGAAGGCATTGGGTGGCGCGGTCGCCTTCACGGCGTGGATTTGCTTTGGCGGGCCACGTGTCGTGATCGATTCCGACGGAACCGAATCGGGTCGTGGGAACGTGTATCCGGGGAGCCAAGCCGATAACTGACGACGTCCTGTTCCAGACCATCTTCCTCTTCGCCGCCGACGTGCTAACGCTGCCCGTGAAGGACCTCGACCGGGCGGCCCGTGGTACATTGGGGCGTTCGGTCTCCGCGAGGTCGACCGACGCCTCGCTCCTCACCCGACCCTCGTCCTCGAGCGCGATGGAGGTTGTCGCCTTCGATGCCCTCGGCATCGAAGGCCAACACCGGCGCCTGCGGGTGAATCCGAGAGCAACGAGGGATTCCCGGCGCTAGGATCCGCTCAAGCGACCGATCGCTCTGGGAGCTGACCGGATTCAGTCCGTGAATGCCGATCCGGAATAGAAGAGCGTAGATGGGGTACGCTCCAGAGTCATGTTGGCCGGGGTGGATCCACTGTGGCACGACATGGCAAATAGCCCGGCTTTCGGAGGCGAATTTATGATGAGAAGCCTACGGCTCATGCCCGTCCCGGAATGTGAAAACGACATGGGGGATCGATTCACAAATTACCCCGGTAGGGATTCACAAAGGCGGCGCTGCTAATCCCTTGTGGTTTCTGCAGCTTACCCCTCCCTGGTCGGGCCGACCGCGGCCGATCAGAGGCGATTCGGAGGTAGACGGGAGCGACCCCAGTTTGAGGCCCTCGTTCGGGCGCAGGGCAGTCGCGGTTTTCACACGCGCCGCCCCGTCTCCTGGGGGTCGCTCCCGTCCGATCCATCCCTGCGGGAAGGCGGTCAAGACGATGAGCGGCTTCACGCGACGGCTGCCTCAAGCAACTGTATCCTTCCTGTGGTGGCGTCGATTTCAGCCGGGATCCCCTGAGGGATGGTAAATTTCTGGCTAATATGACCGATCATAGCCCCCCGCCAGGAGGGCAGATTTCGTTCGCCCACATGGTCGGCCAGAACCTGTTCGATCGTCAAAGAACCGTTTTCCGAGGCGTTTCGGAGAAACCGAGTGGCAGGAACAGAGAACTTCTCACCGAATGTAAGTCGAAAATAAATTAGTGTTTGAAGTATATTAAATTTCTTATCTTAATAACTTACTTTAGATTGATAAGAATAGACACCGAACAGAGATCCGATCTGTTTTTTAACCACGGCGCGATCTTTTCAAGAAGGGAGTCACTGAGAATGCGAATGACTGGGGGAGAAGCTGTCGTGAATCCTGGCCTTCGATCTCATGATTTCCCTCCAAGTGTGCTGGGGGGTCGCTCCCGCCCGCCATATTATGTTCAGCTGTCGATGGATCCGTCGGCATACCGAGATGTAGTCGATCTTGCACTCGTCCAGGTCCTCAAGGAAGACAAGTAGCTAGCGGGCGCGCCGACCCATCCGGTCGTTGCGCCAGACGACGACAGTTCCTACCTTGCCGGCGATGATGTCCCGTTCGAGCCACCCAAGAGCTGGACGGTCTAGGGAGCGGCCGGTATGCCGATCTCGATACCAGACGACAGGGCGGTCAGCGGCGTTGGTCTGAAGCCAACTCTGGAGTTCGGGCTCCTGAGATCGGAGGTCTTGACGGCTCGTGGATACCCGGAGGTAGACGGCGATGGCCCGGAGGTTCACCCGGCCATTATGTACGATTTCATCGGTGCATCAAATCAAACGCTCCAGGGCTCCACAGAAACCCCAAAGAATCAGGACACAGCCCAATCATTTCAACGAACCCTGTGAACGATAAAGGAAAAGTGTACCACCGTGATCATGTAAATCTGACCCGCCCTTAGACAGATTTTTTCTTTCAAACGTTTCTCCCGCAAATACTTGGAGGCTTTGAAAGGAAAAATTGCCGGGTCACTATTGCGTTATCGGAATGGGAAAAAGTGGGTCACATTTGCTCGATCAAAATCAGAACCCTTCAAGTCGGACACTGCCTGATCGCTCCATGATGAAACTAGGCCGGATCCAAGTGATCTTTCTGACTCAAGTAGGGATGCTTTCACTTCCAACTTGCAGCTTGCGAGACTGAACTTCGAGTGTTGGCGAAGACGGGCCGGTGATTGCTAGAATGCAGATGCGGGGCTGTGGTAGCCTTCTTAAGTAGCACCCTTCTTAAAACGATCAAAAAATGAATCAACGAGCACCTTGGCGAGAACGTATTCCTTCCGCCATTACCACGGCGGTCTGGGGCCTGGGGGTCGTCTTTCTGCTGGCGGCAGTCAGTCCGCCCCTGCAGGCCTGCGATGGCGGCACGGCGGTGCCGGATCCGGGGAACAATCCCGGCTTGGTCGAGGACTGTAAGATCCTGATAGCACTCCGCGACGAGTTGGCCGGCAGTGGCTCCTTGAACTGGGATACCCAGTTGGCCATGACTAGTTGGCAATACATCCGCATTTCAGGGTCACCGAGCCGTGTCACAGAGGTCTCCGGCTACCAGTTTACGGGGGTGATCCCGACGGAACTGGGCCAACTCTCCGATCTGCGGCGGTTGTACCTCGGCGGCAACCAACTGACGGGGCCGATCCCGATGGAACTGGGCCAACTCTCCCAGCTGCGGCGGTTGTCCCTTGGCGGTAACCAGTTAACGGGGCCGATCCCGATGGAGCTGGGCCAACTCTCCCAGCTGGAGCTGTTGCACCTCGGTGGCAACCAACTGACGAGCGAGATCCCGGCAGAGTTGGGCCGACTGTCCCAGCTGAAGTGGTTGCACCTCGACGACAACCAACTGACGGGGCCGACCCCGACAGAGCTGGGGCAACTCTCCGATCTGCGGCAGTTGCACCTCGACGACAACCAGCTGACGGGAACGATTCCGGTGGAACTGGTTCGATTGTCCCGTCTGGAATGGTTATACCTCCACGACAACCAGCTGACGGGACCGATACCAATCGAGATGGGCCAATTCTCCGAGCTGGAACAGTTGTACCTCGGCAATAATCAATTGACGGGATCCATTCCGAAGGAACTGGGCCAACTGGCCCGGATGAGGGAGTTGAACCTCTACAACAACCAGCTGACGGGATCCATTCCGGCGGAGCTGGGACGACTGTCCCGGATGTGGAAATTGGTCCTCGGCGGCAACCAGCTGACGGGACCCATACCAACCGGGTTGGGCCAATTCTCCGATCTGCAGTATTTGGTCCTGAGTAACAACCAACTGACGGGACCCATTCCGACGGAACTGGGCCAACTCTCCGAACTGCTGTGGTTGCACCTCCAGAACAACCAGTTGACGGGACCGATCCCGCCAGAGCTGGGCCAACTCTCTCAGCTGCGGGAGTTACACCTCCAGCACAACCAGCTAACGGGATCCATTCCGACGGAGCTGGGACGACTGTCCCAGCTGCGGGAGTTACACCTCCAGCGCAACCAGCTGACGGGATCCATTCCGACGGAGCTGGGACGACTGTCCCAGCTGAGGGAGTTCAGCTTCCGGGGCAACCGGTTGACGGGGCCGGTCCCAATCCCGTTAAACCATCTGCCTGATGTATACGTGTTGAACCTGGCCGCGAGTTGGATAGGTCCGGGCCAGATGAAGGTAACCTGGGACGACCCGGGCGACCCCACCGCCAGTTACGAGTACCGGCTTTGGGATCCAGTCCAAGATTGGACCGACTGGGGAGAGATCGCGGATCCTGAGATGACGCTGAGGGCACGCGAAGAGAGAACGATCGAGTGGACGTTGACAGTCTTGCCCGCCCACTCGGATGATCGCTTCCGGATCGTCTATACTCACATCGGGATAAGGGCGAGTAACAGGAAGGGGTACAGCCCGGAAGCGCGCGCCAGAGTGGGACCGCTGGAGGTGACAACGCTCTACTTCCCAGACTACGTGGATGGAGGAGGGTGGTCCGTGCAGCTGGCGATCAGCCATATCGCCCCCACCGAGGACGCTGCGGTCCTCGTGACTGCCTACGATCGAGAAGGCCAGCCAATTCCGGGGTTCTTCGATTCCGAAGGCACTTTTGGGATTCCGTCCCTGGGCACTCAAATCTTGAGAAGCGCGGGGCTGGGGGAGGTCCGGCGCGGGTGGATCGAGGTCCAGACCGATACGGCATCGGTGAGTGGATTGCTGACCTACAGAAACGCCAGAACGGGGTTAGAGGTCAGCGTCGAACCGGTCGAGCTGGGAAATCACTTCGCCCTGTTCGTTGAGGAATCGAGCGGCATCGGAACGGGACTGGCTATTTTCAAACCGGACCCGTCCTCCACAATCGAGTTCCGAATCTATGGCGAAGACGGGATCAACCCTTTGGGGGAGGGGCTTGCAAGAGTGGGAAACTTCAACCAGGTCGCTCGAACCATCCCAGAGTGGTTCGATGCGGATGGAATCAATACGGAGTTCCTCCAGGACTTTCGGGGAATCTTGCTGTTGCGATCCGAGGATGGCTCTTTGTTCGCTCCGATTGGGATACGATTTGGGAAGCGGGGAGAATCGCTCTCATCGGTTCCTGTGATCCGGGTCACAGCGGTTCCGGAGTAGCCCCGCAGTCCTGACGTCGGGAGTGGGCTCGTTTGCGGGGTAGATCAGGTGGAAAGCGAGGACTTAAAATAGCACGATAACATACTTTATCGTGCTATATATGAGGCGCTCAAATCTGTTTACATCTGGAAATCTCAGTTGAGGCCCGGAAGTCCTTATCGATATTCGAGAAACTTATCGACGGTAAGACCGATGTCCTTTGCGATCCGACGCAACAGGAGTGGCGAAATGTCTCGGCCCGAGTGGAAGGGGACGGTTGTGCCTCTTCCATCAGGATGACGGAACTGTCTATGAGAACCACGCTGCCGGACCTCGGCAAAGCCGAGATGCTTCAAAATCGCAGCCACCTCGCGCGGCTTGAGTACCGGCACCTTTGTCATAGTCAGGGGAGAGAGACTCGTTGAGTTCCGACAAACTCTCCTTCAAGTGTCGGCTCGCCATCTTCCAAAAGCATGCCCATCACTTCGCGAAGGTTCTTATTGAGTTCATCGAGCGTGTCGGCTTGGGAGTGAGCTCCGGGGAATCCGGGAACGTAGCCTACATAGAGATTAGTCTCAGGATCTTGTTCGACAACCGCCGTATATTCTTTCATAACTGATATATACCCTTTCTCTTTTGATCTGGTCCGACTGAGAGGCTAACACGGCCGATCCTCAGAGTGAAGCACGCGACCAGGGACTGGATCAAGCGGTGACCCAAGCTGTGGAGAAGCCGGGCTTGCCACTACTCGCATTGTTGCATAAATCGCTTCGGCACGTCCGCTTGTCTCCGATGGGCCAGGGTGCCAGCATGAGGAATGACGCCGAATCAATACACGTTCCGGTACCGAGTACGCAACTGGTCAGACTACAATCGGGCACTGATCGCCAGGGGGCGTCTGACCTTTTGGTTCGATGAGGACGCCGTTGCCGCCTGGCGGAACGCCGACCCGCCCAAGGGCCCCGGCGCTCCGAAGGTTTACTCCGACACGGCCATTCAGTGTGCGCTGATATTGAAGTCGGTGTTTCATCTTAGCCTTCGGTCGACGCAGGGCTTCGTTTCTTCGCTCCTGGAGTTGCTCAGACTCGATCTGCCAGTTCCAGACTACAGCACTCTCAGTAGACGACAGAGTTCCTTGGCGACGTTCTTGACTGTTAGCCCAAGCAGTCGGCCTCGGCACGTGGTTGTGGATGCGACGGGCCTGAGAGTGTACGGCTCGGGTGAATGGCACGTCCGAAAGCATCGACATGGCCGGCGCAGAGCCTGGCGCAAGCTGCACCCGGGTGTCGATGAGAGGACGAAAGAGATTGTGGCGGTGGAGGTTACACCGAGCCGGGTCCACGACTGTCGTCTGTTGCCGGCCCTGCTGGATCAGATTCCGGGTCGCATCGTTCAAGTCTCGGGCGACGGGGCCTATGACACGAGGGCCTGTTATCAATCGATACTCGAGCGGGAGGCTGTCGCCACCATCCCTCCGCGACGCAGTGCGCGGCTGAGTGAAAGTGTGGACCCGCCTGCCTGGCGGGCAATGCGGGATGCCCATCTACGAGAAATAAGGAGACTCGGTCGATATGAATGGCGCATCTCCAGTGGTTGCGCCAGGCAAAGCCTTGCAGAGAATGCGATGTCGAGGTTCAAGACGTTGTTTGGGCCTAAGCTGTCGGCCCGACGATTCGACAATCAACGGGTCCAGGCCATCATCAAATGTGAGGTACTGAATCGTATGTCAAGCCGGGGCATGCCTGAGTCAGTGCGAATTCGATAGCATTCAAACAGGACTGGGATCGGTCCGTGACCCGACCGGAATTGTGCAACAACGCTTTCCCCAGGACTCTGGAACCACGACTTAGAGATCGTGGAAGGGGTGCTGGAAGCTCCTTGCGGTCAGATCCTATCCCAATTCTTTGCCGGCAGGCGAGGGAAGTAGTTATCCGGGCTCTGGCCTGCGTCGGTCTCAGTCGCGCGCCAGTCGGGTCCGCAGGCGTTAGCCTGCGGACCCGTGGGCTAAAGCCCACGGCTCTGTTAGCCGGCCCTTCGCCGCTTCGTGACGACCGGTGATGAGGAATGCAGGCTAGCGGTCACGTGACCGGACACTCGTCCATTGTCGGTTGGCATTCGTTGTTCGGGGAAGATTCCTGTCTGGGTGCTTGGTTAGGAATAGGGTGAACTGGAACTGGAGCCCCCAGTCGGGGCTGGAATTCGTGAGCCCGATAGGTAAAGCCCATTTGAGTTCGAGACGAGGAGTCAGATCAATGATCATCTCCGGCGCCAGGAAGAGTTCTGTTCTCCCGACGGTCAAGTTGGAATCTCCGAAAATCTCCACGGTCGGGTGAAGAAAACGATTCAGGTGAAACACGGTCGCCGCCGCATACTCCAGTAGGTGCTCGTGGTGGTGCTCCTCCTTTGGGAATTCCGCCGCATAGCTCAGGTTTCCAAACAGTAGGGTCCGGCGAAGCTCCTGTGTCGCAAAAAGGCCTGCTGAAACCTCAGTCGCTTTCCCTGCCAGATGATCCTGGCTGTCTCCGGTAGGGGCAAGCAGTTCAAGATTGAAGGCCAGGATCGGACCTCGACTTAGCTTCGGCAAGAAAGTGCGAAAGCCAAGTTTGAGGTCCCCAAACCCTTTTCTGGACTGCGATCCTGAGGGATGCAGAAGCAAGTAGGGAACCGATACCTCCATCTGTGACCAGGTGGCGATGGGTATCTCAAGGCCGATTCTAGGAAGGACGTACAGATCCTCGCTTTCGCTGACATCAAAATATTGAGGGGTCAGATCCAGAATAAAGATCTCCACTGGTGGGGCGTACTCGGTATTGATGGGCTCGTACTTGTAGCCTAGCAGAGAGGAAACGGACACCAGCCCCAGCGAGAGGATAGTAAGCCTGCGCATATACTCCGGGTGAATCAGCTCTTGTAGAGAACTCGGAAAGAGGTTCTAGGCAACCTGGGAAGGAGGCTCCTGAGGAGAAGCGGGTTGATCCTCTTCCAGCCAGGTCTCCATAGTCAGATCAGAGGATCGAGTGGGTGGGTTCGCCTGAACCAGATCAGGGATGAGTGCCGGCTTAAGGGCAGTTCCCGAGGCCATATCGTCATCAGCCCCGCAAGCTGCAACCATCAATGATCGTGAGTCCCGGCCCTTGTGACAGGCTTGACTGGAAGACTGCGCCCGCTTTTCGCTCCTGGAGCAGACAAGGAAACAGCAGCAGGAGTTTCCTTTCGCCCGGCAAAATGTAGGTCCCTCGGTGGCTTGTATGCTCCACCATCCCCACACCAGGGGCGGCAGGAGAAGTACACTGATCAGGACCAGGCCGAATGCTTGCCTCATATTGGCGGGATTCTATGCCAATTGAGGCAGAAACACCAGACCGGGCATCCCCTTCCGAGGCGTTTCGGAGAAACCGAGTGGCAGGAACAGAGAACTTCTCACCGAATGTAAGTCGAAAATAAATTATTGTTTGAAGTATATTAAATTTCTTATATTAATAACTTACTTTAGATTGATAAGAATAGACACCGGACGGAGATCCAATCTGTTTTTTGGCGTGAAGGTGCGATACAGTCTTGACCACGGTGCGATCTTTTCAAGAAGGGGGGCGTTGGCGCATGAATCGGAACTGTCCCGCAACGAACCCGACTCACAGGTCCATCACCTACCAAGAGCGTACGACGATGGCCTACCGAGCTCGGCCATCCGGTTGAGGATGTGACACCCGATCGCGGCTTCTGTGCGTTGCGCCTTGCTGTGCCTCGCCTTCAGGCCGCCTCCGAACACGGACTTGTATCGGAAGAAGCTGTTCTCAACGCGCGCCTGCTGTCGGTAGCCCGACTCCTTCTGCCACTCCCGTCGCCCGACCTTGCGAATCCTCTGAAGAGACGCTTCACGCTGCGCCCAGGGGCCGTCGGTGGGCCCCGCCGACAGCGCAGAGCGACGAGGGGGGATCACAATCACGACGTTCTCTGTACCGGCCGCGCTGGCCCGATCGTAGACCGATCTGTGGTCGTAGGCCCCGCCCGCCGTGAAACGCCGGATGGGAACTTCGAGCGGGGCGAGAAGATCAGGGAGTGTGGAGGCGTCGTCCCGGCTGCTCGCTGTGAGTTCGGCCGCCACAATGAACCCCTCCGCATCCACTCCGATGTGCAGCTCCCGCCAATCCCGGCGTTTCTTTGATGTCTTGTGCTTGTGCGCGTTCCATTCGCCGCGACCCAGAATCCTGAGCCCTGCGGAATCAACGATCAGGTCGATCGGGCCGTCGTGGGCTCGGGTCAGGGGCGGCACCACAACAATTTGGTTCCGGCGCGAGAGGGTGGTGTGGTCCGGGGCCTTGAGGTCGCGGCTCGTCAAGCTGAGCGGCGAGTCCAGGAACCCCTCCGTCTGGCGAAGCGGTAGGCCGAAGACGACCCGCGGCGTCAACGCGGTCCGGATCGCGAGGTTCGAGTATCGACGCCGCCCTCCGCGGAGAACCGTCCTTCGGTGGTATCCACGCGGCAATCGCATCCTCGCTCAGCCAGATCGTGACGTCTCCGCGGCTCCTGAGGCCACGCTCGTACTCCCTCCAGTTCCGGATTCTGTACTTCGTCTTGTACTGGCGGTTGATTCGGCTCGACTTCCCCGCGGCCATGACGTTGCCCCCTTGATCTCCATGATGGACCGGAACCCTCCGCCGATGCTAGCGTGCCCGCTTACGCCGATTCATGCACCAATGCCGTTCCGGAGTGCCGAAGTGCTTATTCATTTTCTAGCTCCTCAGTAGCTTGGCGGACAGGGTGGCAACAAACCGCTTTTTATACAGGCTTCCGGGCCGCTCTTGTTCCTAACTAGTTCCCATCCGTGGACTTGTAAAGCATTGGAAATAAAGAGGAAGAGGGGCATCTCCAAGCCTCGGTTTTGTCATAGTCGTTTGCTATTGTAATTGTTGTAAGCAGCATGTAGCAAAAGACTTAAGCAAAACCGAGTGCTTGAAAAATGCGGAAGAACCGTGAAAATCAACTCCCCCTTTCTCCCCTTTGGCCCGATCATCAACTCGCCAAAGAGCTGAGAGTGATTTCCGAGATCCTGGACGAGAATCCCTCGATCTCGGATCTAGTTTTACAGGATGTGTGTGACAAAGCCAGCGCCCGGAACGGTGCGGGAGGTCTGACAGCCGATCAGGTGCTGCGCTGTGCTCTGATCAAACAGATGCACCAGTTTTCTTATGAAAAGCTTGCCTTTCATCTGAGCGACTCGCAAAGTTTCCGCACCTTTTGTCGCCTTCCCTACGGGTACACTCCCTCCAAGAGCGTCCTTCAGGAGAACATCTCCAAGATGGAAGACTCCACCTGGCAGAAGATCAACCGGGTGTTGGTGAGTTGGGCCGATCAGGAAGGTTTGGAAAAGGGGCGCAAGATCCGAGTGGATGCAACCAGTGTGGAAAGTGACATCCGTTATCCTACAGATAGTCAGTTGCTGTACGATGCGATCCGGGTCCTCACCCGCCTTATGAGATGTCTGAGCCAGCGCCAGTCGGTCGCTTTTGTCGATCACTCGAGGCGGGCCAAAAGGCGCTGGCTGAACATCCGAAACAGCCGGGGCGAAAGACGCAAAAAACATTATCAGGATCTGCTCCAGGTAGCTGGCAAGACGCGCAGCTACGCCCGAGAGGCGATCCAGTCGGCCGAAGCTTGGAGCGATCCCATCAGCCAAGCACTGGCTCACTACCTGGATCTGCTGGAACGAGTGATGGATCAGACACAACGGCGGGTGCTTGGGGGTGAAAAGGTACCGGCGTCGGAAAAAGTGGTCTCGCTCTTTGAAGAACACACCGACATTATTGAAAAAGGGGCGCGGGAGAGTATCTTTGGTCATAAACTTTATGTGACGATCGGAAAATCTTCCCTGATCCTGGATGCGCTTCTGGTGCAAGGGAATCCCGCCGACAGTCAACAGGTCGAGCCTCTTTTGCGGCGTCAGTGCCAATTGTACGGTCGTTATCCTCGCCAAGCGAGTTTCGATGGAGGCTTTGCTTCTCTCAACAACCTGAAATGGGCGAAAGAGGAAGGCGTGCAGGATGTGGCTTTTGCGAAGAAGTGCGGATTGACCATCGAGAACATGGTCCGCTCCAGCTGGATCGCACCATGTTCTCAATCTTTAAACCCGCCTTCTTGGCGAAAGCCGCATCGCGCACGCCTTGGCCTTTCGCCCACTTCAGATTGTCCAGTGAAGCAAAGCCCCCATCGAAACTGGCTTGGCGAGGATAACGACCATAGAGCAGACACTGACGCTCCAGCAGCGGCTCCACCTGCCGGCTATCGGCCGGATTCCCTCTCACCAAAAGGGCATCCAAGATCAGGGAGGACTTCCCCAGGGTGAGATACAGTTTGTGCCCAAAAACACTCTCCCGAGCCCCTTTCTCGATAATGTCGGTGTGCTCCTCAAAGATGGAGACCACTTTTTCTGGAGCAGGCACCTTTTCCTTCTCCAGTACGCGTCGCCGTGTCTGCTGCATGACGCGTCCCATCAGATCCAGGTAGTGGCTCAACTGGACGGCCAGGGCCAAAGTGTGGGGATGGTGACAGCGCTGGGCTGCCGCCATGGCCCGGGTACCGTAGCCGTAGGTTTTCCGAGCCACCTTCAGCAAATCCCGGTAGTGATTCTTGCGTTTCTCGCCCCGGCTGTTGCGGATGTTCAGGCACCGCCTTTTGGCCCGCCTTGAGTGGTCCACAAAAGCCACCGACTGCTGCTGACTCAGTTGTCCTAAGAGTCGGGTTACGACCCGAATCGAATCGTACAGCAGTTGGCTGTCTGTGGGATAACGGATGTCACTTTCCACGCTGGTCGCATCCACTCGGATCTTGCGCCCCTTTTCCAAACCTTTCTGATCGGCCCAACTCACCAACACCCGGTTGATCTGCTGCCAGGTGGAATCTTCTATCTTGGAGATGTTCTCTTGAAGGACGCTCTTGGAGGGAGTGTACCCGTAGGGAAGGCGACAAAAGGTGCGGAAACTTTGCGAGTCGCTCAGATGAAAGGCGAGCTTTTCATAAGAGAACTGGTGCATCTGTTTGAGGAGGGCACAGCGCAACACCTGCTCGGCTGTCAAGCCGCGAGCTCCGTTCTCGGCGCTGACTTTGTCAGACACATCCTGTAAAACTAGATCCGAGATCGAGGGATTCTTGTCTAGGATCTCGGAAATCACTCTCAGCTCTTTGGCGAGTTGATGGTCGGGCCAAAGGGGAGAAAGGGGGAGCTGATTTTCACAGTTCTTTCGCATTTTTCGAGCCCTCGGTTTTGCCTAAGTCATTTGCTATCTGTTGCTTGCAAGAATTAGAATAGCAAACAGCTATGACAAAACCGGGGCTTGGAAATGCGCACTTTCCTTTTTGTTTCCAAATACTTAGATGGTTTCCGGATGGGAACTAACTAGTTAATCTGTTTGTTGATGGCTCGCAAAATCACCTCCTGAATCTTCGTGGCCCGCTCCATCGCTCGGGCTGGACCCAGTGACTGGGACCGGACACTTCACTTGCTACATAGACCGGACATTTCACATACGAGTGACAGATAGTGGCATCCAGGTTTGACACCAGAAAAATAAAACTGTATAAGGGTTTCTATGAACCAGATCCACTATAAGCTCGGTCAGGTCAAATGGGCCGCGTGGCGATACTTTACCGCCACGCGGCTTGGCGCTCCCAAAGCGGTCCCTCCACCGTTTGCCAACCGCGTCAAACGCCTGCTGGAGCTGGACCGGAAAATGGAAAAAGACGCCATGAGCGAGACCAGGCAGGCCCGCTTCGCCTTTCACGACACACCCCCGGGGGGGAAAGGCGCCGAGCAGGCTTATTCTCCGTTCAATGTCTTCATGCTGGCGATCGGCTTGGATTTCGTGGAGGCGGGCTTCAAGCAGTTGGAAGTGGTGTTCCTGCTGCGCCACATCCGGCACTGGCTGATCGAGCATTTCGAATGGATTCAGAACAATCCCCCGGCGTTCCGCCAGCGCCTGCACCCTAAGGACCGGCCGGATTGCCCGACCTACCAGGACGGAAGAGTCGAGGTGGCCGATTGCCGGGTCTTTCTGCTGGTCGATCAATCGGAGTTCCTGGAACTTTTTCCCGGCATGGCGGAGAATTGGCCGAAAGGCAGGCCAATTTTTCTCGAGCCGGCGTTCTGCCGTGGGGTGGAAGAGCTGGGCGTGGTACTGAGCGACCGTATGCCCAACCGGCGGCGTAAGACGTTCGTGCTGGAGCTCGCACATGCGGCGGCCCTAGTGCCTCGATTTCTTGAAAAGTCCCCGGCATTTTCGCGGGGACGTGGCAGTGTCTGATTCTAGGAATTTAATAATCTATAATAGAGGATTTAGACGAGGGACAAAGTGAACATGGAAACTCCGGTTTATCCGCAATCGAGTCGCGCCCCCAGCCGGCCAACGGTCACCTTTCAGGCGATATCGGCCCTCCAGCCTGACGCGCGCAATCCGCGGACCCATAGTAAACGGCAGATCCGGCAGATCGCCGACAGCATCCGCGCGTTCGGTTTCACCAACCCGATCTTAGTCGACGAGAAGGGAAGCGTGATGGCCGGGCATGGGCGGCTGGAGGCGGCGAAGTTGCTGGGCATCCGTCAGGTTCCCACGATCCGCATTGGCGACCTGACCGAGGCGCAAAAGCGCGCTTACGTCATCGCGGACAACAAGCTGGCGGAGAACGCCGGGTGGGACAGCGAGCTGTTAACCGAGGAGCTTCGGTTCCTGACGGACCTGACGCTGGGTTTCGACGTCACCCTCACCGGTTTTGAGACGGCCGAGATCGATCTCCTACTCGATGAGGCGCGGTCGGGCGAAGAGACGGATCCGGCCGACAAGCTGCCCGCTATCGACGACGCGCCGCCGGTTTCGCGCATCGGCGACCTGTGGCGCCTGGGGGCCCACCGGTTGCTGTGCGCCGACGCCAGGGATCCTTCTGCGTTCGAGCGGCTGCTGGGCGGGGAAAAGGCCGGGCTGGTTTTCACCGACCCGCCCTACAACGTGCCGATCCGCGGCAACGTCTGCGGCAGAGGCCAGGCGCGCCATGGAGAGTTCGTCATGGCCTCGGGCGAGATGTCCGAGCGGGCCTATACGGATTTTCTGGGGAAAGCGTTTCGAAACCTTGCCGAGCATAGCCGCGATGGCTCGATCCACTATGTGTGCATGGACTGGCGCCATCTCGGCGAGGTGCTCGCGGCCGGCCAATCGGTCTATTCGGAGCTCAAGAATCTGTGCGTTTGGAGCAAGACCAACGGCGGTATGGGCTCGCTCTACCGTTCGCGGCACGAACTGGTCTTCGTTTTCAAGCATGGCGCGGCGCCCCACATCAATAACGTCGAGCTGGGCCGCCACGGGCGGAACCGGACCAACGTTTGGGAGTATGCGGGCGTCAATGCGTGGGGGCCGGACCGTCTGGACGATCTCGCTCTGCATCCGACGGTCAAGCCGGTGGCGATGATCGCCGACGCGATCAGGGATTGCTCGAGACGCGGCGGAATCGTACTGGATGGCTTCGCCGGCTCGGGCTCGACGTTGATCGCGGCCGAGCGCGCCGGGCGGCGCGGGTTCGGCATCGAGCTGGACCCCAAGTACGTCGACGTCGCCATCGAGCGCTACGAGCGGCTGACCGGTCACTCTGTGGTTCACGCTGCCAGCGGGGCGGCCTTCGCCGAGATCCGGCCAAGCCGCCGGTCGACCGACACCTCCCGACAAAATGCAACGGATTCATGACGATGGCTGGAGAGTACGAAGTCGGCTACCGCAGACCGCCCAAGACAACGCGGTTCAAGCCCGGCCAATCGGGCAATCCCAAGGGCCGTCCCGCCAAGGCGCGCAACTTCAAGAGCGACGTGAAAAAGACGCTTGAGACCCCCATTCGGCTTGTCAAGGATGGCAAGCCGCAGACCGTGTCGACCCAAGAAGGGGTGCTCCTGCGCTTGCGTGAGAAGGCGCTCAAGGGGGATGCCCGATCGCTGGATCTCCTGGTGGAGCTCGCGCAAGCCTACAACGAGGAAGAGCTGGCCACGGCCGCCGCCGGCGTATTGGGCGCGCCGGATCAAGAGATTCTCGAAAACTACCGAGAGCGGGTTTTGCGTCAGGGGACAAATGCTGAAGCGAACGAACCGGAGGAGCCCGGCGATGCCTGACGCGAGCGTCCTGGCGGCCGCGATGCGGTCGGATCTGGCGGCGTTCATCCAGAAAGCGTTCCAGACGGTCTCGCCGGAGGACAGATACCGGCACAACTGGCACATTGAAGCCATCGCCTATCAATTGGGCCGTTGCTCGGATCGCCAGTGCCGGCGCCTGATCATCACGCAACCGCCCCGCTCCCTGAAATCGATCTGCGCATCCGTCGCTTTCGTCGCCTGGGCCTTGGGCCGCAACCCCAAGCTGCGCTTCATCTGCGTGAGCTATTCCGACGCCCTGGCGGCCGCGCTGGCCCGGCAATTCCGGCAGGTCGTCAACAGCGGCTGGTACCGCGCCCTTTTTCCGGGCACGCGGCTTAGCAAAGACACCGGGATCGAGTGCGTGACCACCGCGGGCGGGGGCCGCCTGGCGACCTCCATCGGCGGCACCCTGACCGGACGGGGCGCGGACATGATTATTATCGACGATCCGCTCAAGGCCGGGGACGCCAGCTCCAAGACCGTCCGCGACGATGTCAACGAATGGTATACGACGGCCCTGGTCTCCCGCCTCAACGACAAGGCGCGCGATGTGATGATCGTCCTCGTGCAGCGGCTGCACGAGGACGATCTCGCCGGCCATTTGCTTCAAAGCGGCGATTGGCATCATTTGAATCTTCCGGCCATCGCCGAGGAGGACCAATCGATCGCCCTGGGGCCGGAACAGACCCACGATCGCAAGCGCGACGACGTGCTCCATCCCGGGCGGGAATCGCTTCAGACGCTGATGCGCATCAAGGAGGAGGTCGGTAGTCTCACCTTTTCCGCGCAATACCAGCAAAGACCCGTGCCCCATGAGGGCAATCTGATCAAAAGAGAATGGCTGAAGTACTACGACCAGCTACCGGAGCGGGACACCGGCTGGCAGATCGTGCAAAGCTGGGACGTGGCCACGACGGTCAACAAGAGCAGCGATTACTCTGTGTGCACGACCTGGGCGGTGCACCGGCAAACCTGCTACCTGGTCGAGGTGTGGCGCGGCCAGCGGGGTTACCCGGGCGTCAAGCGCGCCATCGTCCAGCGGGCCCTGGCTCAACGCGTAAACACGATCCTGATCGAAAAGGCGGGGCCGGGGCTGCACCTGGTTCAGGAGCTGCGCCACAACGGCGACGCGTGTGTGCCGGCTCCCATCGGCATTCAGCCGGAGGGCGACAAGCTGTCGCGCACCGAGGCTCAATTGACGGATTTCGAGTCGGGACGAGTCCTCCTTCCCAGGCACGCGCCCTGGCTGGGCGAGTTTCTCAATGAGCTGCTCGCCTTTCCCAACAGCCGGCACGACGATCAGGTCGACAGCGTCACGCAGTTTCTCGGTTGGCAGCGGGGCCGGCAACGCAGGCACCGCCGGATCTCCACCGTGGCTCCCACCCTGGTACTCATGGAGGGTTGACTCCAACGTTCTGAAACCCGCTGTTTCTGACGACGATGAGCGTGTTGAGGCGGCGGTCCGGGGGAGGGAGTTCGCCTCAGACGTGTTGGCCTGGCCGCCCATCCTCCCCCAGCACGATCGATCTTCACTTTCGGACTGGACTTCCACTGGGCAACGGAGCGTCAATGGAGGTGACCCGGGCGGCAATCATCGATGACGAGCCTGCCCGGAGGAGGCCACGAGATGCCGACGATCGAGACCCGGATGACCGAGATCCAGGAGATGGACCTGCCGGCGCTGCGCGATGCATGGCGGCGCCATTACCGGGCGCCCCCGCCCCGGCGGCTCAGCCGTGACCTGCTGATGCGCGCCGTCGCCTATAAGCTCCAGGAACAGGTCCACGGAGGGCTCTCCAAGGCGGCGCGGCGGCGGCTTCGGGCCCTGGCCCAGGCCTTCGCCGAGACCGGCCGGGTCGCCCCCGGCAACGGCACCAAGGTGCGCCCCGGCACACGGCTGGTGCGCGAATGGCGAGGCCGCACCCATGTCGTCACCGCGACCGAAAGCGGCTTCGATTACGACGGGAAGGCCTATGGTTCCTTGAGTGCTATCGCCCAACGCATCACGGGCGCGCACTGGTCCGGTCCCCGCTTCTTCGGCCTGCGGCCTTCAGGCGAGAGCGCATCGGCGGCGGAGCATGGCTGAGCATCGAGCACCATCGAGGACGAGGAGACCCACAACGGTGCGCTGCGCCATCTACACCCGCAAATCCTCCGAAGAAGGCCTCGAGCAGGACTTCAACTCGCTGCGGGCGCAGCGGGAGGCCTGCGAGGCCTATATCGCGAGCCAGAAGCACGAGGGCTGGATCGTGCTGCCCACCTGTTACGACGATGGCGGCGTCTCCGGCGCCACCCTGGAGCGCCCGGCGTTGCAACGCCTGCTCGGCGATGTCAAGGCCGGGCGGATCGACACGATCGTCGTCTACAAGGTCGACCGGCTGACCCGGACGCTGTCGGATTTTGCCCGGCTTGTGGAGATTTTTGATCGAAAAGCGGTCTCCTTCGTCTCGGTCACCCAGCAGTTCAACACCACCACCTCGATGGGGCGTCTGACCTTGAACGTCCTGCTCTCCTTCGCCCAGTTCGAGCGCGAGGTCACGGGCGAACGCATCCGCGACAAGATCGCCGCCTCGAAGAGGAAGGGGATGTGGATGGGCGGCAACCCGCCCTTGGGCTACGATGTGAAGGACAAAGAGCTCATCGTCAACGAGGCCGGGGCCGAAACGGTCCGGTCTATCTTCCGCCAGTACCGGGAGATCGAATCCGTGCGTGAACTGCGCGACCGGCTCGCCGCCGAAGGCGTCGCCAGCAAGCGGAGAGTGAGGCGCGACGGCAGTATTGCCGGCGGCAAACCCATCAACCGCGGGGCGTTGTATCACCTGCTCCACAATCGCTTCTACCGGGGCGAGATGGTCCACAAGGACAAGGCCTATCCCGGCCAGCATGAGGCCATTGTCGATGAAGCGCTGTGGGATGAGGTTCAAGCCACCCTGGCCGCCAACACGAACGGCGAGCGCCGGGAAGGGACCCGGCAACCGAGCCTGCTGACGGGGCTTGCCGTTGACGAGCAGGGCGAGGGCCTCTCACCCAGCCATGCCGTCAAGAAGGGACGGCGCTATCGCTACTACGTCTCCCGCCATCTCATCCTCGAGGGCAAGCGAGCCGGCCGCAAGGGGTGGCGCCTCCCGGCGGCGGATCTCGAAGGCCTCGTTACCGTCCGTCTCAGGGACTGGCTCGCTGATGCGGCCGCGATCAGCGCCGTCATCGATGGAGACCCTCGAGAGGCATCGGCTCATGCCGTCTTGATCACCCAGGCGCAATCGCTCGCGGACCGGTGGCCCGAGCTGAAACCGCACCAGGCCAAGGCCTATCTCAACGCGCTTCTCCGGCGGGTGATCGTCGAGTCCGCCCGCGTCGTGATCGAGATCGACGGCGAGCGGGCCCTGGCCACCCTCCTGGCAGGACCGGACGCCGTCTCAATAAAAAGATCGAGGCAGGACGCTCAGCCAGCCAAACATCCGATCATCCTGGATATTCCAATCGCCCTGAAGCGCGCTGGCACGGGCATGAAACTAGTCGTCCCCGGCGCCCGCCAGGACGCCACACCAGATCCGAGCCTGATCCGGCTGCTGCCGCGCGCCTTCGCCATCCAGGATCGATTGGAGCGAAACCCCGATCTCACCCTGCAGCGGATCGCCGAGGCCGAAGGCGTCTCACCCTCCTATGCCACCCGGTTGCTGCGGCTTGCCAGCCTCGCCCCGGACATCGTCACCGCCATCGTCGACGGGCAGCAACCGCCCGGGCTGACCGCGAACACGCTCATGAGAAACACCCGTCTGCCGTTCAGGTGGGAAGCCCAGCGAAAGCGGCTCGGGTTCGCGCCCGCTTAATCTCCGGTCCATCCCAAGCTGGCCGGTTCTGTCGCTGGATGCAGGTCGTAGAGAGCTGCGTCAACCGTTTTGGACGTCGAAAAGACGACCACTGAAAAGGGCTCGGGAGACGATGGCGCAGAAACGGCGCGCCACACCGCAACGACGCGTCTCTTTCAATGGAGGTCCATTGCCAAAGTGCCCGTAAACGCCTGAAAATTAAAGACAAATCTGGTTAGAGAATTGAGAATAACGCAGTAATATCAACGAGATAAGTGGGTGGCGGTGGGCGCAGTCTGGAGCGAACCCGTCTCTGGCCCGATTTCCCTGTTTTACAGGGAAAAAACAGGGAATTTCGTGGATTCGGCCTCGAATAGGCGGGATCGAAGCCTCCTAACCCACTGATATCATGGGGTTTCAGTTTCGAATTCCCTACGCCACGGAACAGGGAATTTATTTGGTCGAACAGGGAATTTTCTGGGGGGAACAGGGAAAACCAGTTCGTGGAACAGGGAAGACCAGTGCTGTGCGCGTGCACCGGATGCGCTGCGAATCGCAGCATCGATCCGGACAACGGGGTTCCTGCCGGCGGAGGGGGTTCGCGCGCTCGACAGATGAGCAGTTCCTTACGTGCAATCTTTATGAGTGCGGGCAATTCGACATCTCAGCTCGACGTGAGACGGCTAAAGAAGTACAACAGACTGGTGACGCGACACGAGAGAGCCGCGTTTACAGATTAACTTAGGGATTTAGCGACCAAATGACGACCCGGCGGGAGATATGCCGGTGTTCCAACGGATCAGCGTGGGGCGAGGAAGTGAATAGCTGGATGGGTTCGTTTTGGCTCCCTTCTGAGAGTGTTCGCGACGCGGATCTAGTCGAAGGCGTTCTGAAGCACTCCGCTGAAGGCACTTATCTTGAGCTAGATAGTGAGTGGCTGCCCGCGGCATTCTCTCTGGTACCTGCTACAAGGCCCGCATGGCAACGCCGTGTCGTTGGGAAGCTGGCTGACGGTTTGTTTGTGAGCATGAAAGGGTGTGACCATACAGGCACCACCTTCTACTCGATGCGACGCAAGACCCGAATGGCGTTTAAGGTGAGCGGACACGTGTTCTTGAGCAACGACAAAGAGCTAGTATTGCCGGATGAGATCAGCGCACATGAAGCTTACGTCGAGATAGTAGGACTGCCCGAGTGGTTCGCTTCCGCGTTATCACATCCCTACCCGAGTATCCCCTATACAACCGGAATCCCTCTCACTCGCAACGCCCGGGTTGAGGCTGAATGCGACGACAGCAATTTCGAGATGAGTCTGGATGATGATTTCAAACTCCACATACAGAACACCCTGTATTGGGGGTTCTGGTGCAGACAGCCAACGGGGATTGGCGATAATGAGATATGGCGCATCGTAAAACGGAACGGAATCCTCTATTTGCCGGACGTTGGTTCGAAGACGACATCATTCTTCTCTGCCTTCGCTGGTATTTCCGCTTCAAACTGAGTTACCGGGACCTGGTCGAGATTTTAGGTGAGCGGGGTTTACCGATTTCGCATACCACAATCTTGCGGTGGGTCGTTCGCTATGCCGAAACCTGCGAAAGGCGTTGGAGCCGATTCGAACGACCGGTGGGTGGGAGCTGGCGGGTTGATGAAACGTTTATCAAGATTCGGGGCCAGTTGATGTATCTGTACCGCGCCGTGGACGGACAGGGCAACACTGTGGAGTTCTTTCTCAGTCGGGCACGTGGCATCGCAGCGGCGAAGGCCTTCTTTCGCAAGGCGCTGAAGCATCATCGGGAGCCACACAGCATCACTCTGGATGGCCACCGGCCGAGCCATAGCGCCCTGCGGCACATGGGAATGAACGGGGAGTTCAACTTCCGGGGGCGGAACCCGGTGAAGATTCGTTGCTGTCAATACCTGAACAACGTTGTGGAGCAGGACCACCGCCGGGTGAAGGGGCGATTGCGCCCCATGTTGGGATTCAAGACGTTCTACAATGCGCGACGTGTCATTATCGGCATCGAGCTGGCGCAGAAGATTCACAAACGCCAGTTCTCAATTCCGATCCCATGGCAGCCGAATCCCGTGGTGATCTGGCGTCACGTCATGGCAACATAGGCCGCATCGCCGGGGCGCACTCCTGGCCTTATCGCTCCGACAATCCTATCTGCACCAGAACCGTATTGGGGGGACAACGGTCTCTTTGATTTGAACGTGCGGCAGGCTACGGTGGCAAAGATTCGCGCGGCGGGCCTTGTGACGGCTGATCTCATGTTGGAAAAGGTCCGTCCCCTTGTCGGTCTAGTCCGATTCTTGTCGGGTGAGAACTGCGTTGTCCGCAGTGCATATCTGCTCAGGATGGATCGAGCCCTTCCGGAGAAGTATGGCGGCGGTCCTATCGGAGTGCGATTGCTGACTAGCGAGCAGGGACACCAGTTTGCTGGCTGGGGGGATATGTTGTTCCGATGGCGGGACATAGCGAGCCATGAGAACACCATCATTAGGAACTGGTATCGTCTCTACACAGAAAAGAGGTATGCTCTCCGCCTGCTAGACAGAGTGGTCAGCCAAGGTGAGTCTGCAGAAGGCGGTATCGTCCTCATGGTTGGGGCCGTGCAGGCACTCACATCCCACACGGGCAAGGAGAGATACGAAAACTTTCTGAGAGACTTGGGGCTAGAGTCGTGGGGCATCGAGGTGGCAACTATTGGGAAGAAGATCTCTAGTCTCCGGAACGCGCCTGCACATGGCCAGCAGTTGCCGACAGATGAGAACATCGTTTCTATATATCGGTTCGTGGTTGCTGCGATGCGGGTCTATTTCCTGAGAAAGATGGGATTCTCTGAGGAGCAGGTCTTTAGGATGACGCAACGCCATAGAGGGATTAGGGAAGGACTCGGACTTTCTCAGGAGAATCTCGACACCGATGCGCACAATGAGATGCTAAAACCGGGGTGGATCATGGAGGGTCGTGCGATTAGGGAGAGGCACGACTGACGACGTTTGGAACAGTTGCCGACGCCATTGTAGTTATCGCTGGCCAAGGGGAGCGCGGACCGTCACCCACTAGAGTGTCCAGTTTCGAATAGGTGTTAACACTTTTCTATCTTTCAAGAGCGGGGGTGACTCCCCACAAGATCTCCGAGGGAGTCCGTCCTCGGGTACGGTATCCGAGATGAGGACGCTCGTCATTGTAAAAGGCCAGATAACGATCCAGGGAGTTGTGCAGTTGCCGCCGGTTCGTGAAGTAGCTCCGCCGAAAGGCCACCCTCCAATGCTCTTGCAGAATGGTGCCCTGAAGGCGCTCCACAAAGCCGTTGGTCCAGGCATGTCGGGGCTGGATGCGAGTGTGGCGGATCCCCAACTGACGGCAGGCCTCATCAAAGGCGCCCTTGAACTCGCTGCCCCGGTCCGTGAGCCCCCGCTGGATCGGCCAACCTGCGGTCTCAAAGAGGGGGATGAGCTGCTGCTGCAAGAAGCGTGCAGTATGCTCGGCTCGAGCCGCCGGAATGATGATGGCCGCAGCGTAGGAACTGGCCGCAGCGCCCTTCCGAGCTTTCAGCGGAGCTATGTATGGGACAACCTGCGGATTGCCAATTACCTGATGGCCTTGTTCGAAAACAAGCCGACGGGGATATTCCTCATTCTTGAGACCAGCGACAGCGGGCCCCAGTTTGTGTCACGTACGCTGAAGGGGAACGCCGTTGACGCCGACCCGGCGGAAATCGAGGAACTCGTTCTGGACGGACAGCAACGCCTCACCTCCCTCTGGAATGTACTCAGGGGAACGGCCAGCCGCAGGTTTTACATAGAGGTGGAGGATCTCAACAACCGCAATATGGAGGTCAAGCAAATAACCTCATACCTGGACAACGCAGGGCAGGGCCGCACACTGCGCGATCCCACAATTGCCTTCAATAAAAACTTCTTACCACTGGACATCCTATACAAGGAAGAAGGTGGCGAGGGCTGGATTTTGAGCTAGTCAGTAGGTGATTCCCAAAAGGAGGAAAGACGACATGAACAAAAAACAAGGCCAAGCCAGGTCGTCCGGCCATCTGGGGCCATCTGGCCTCCTCCTATCCCGAGCAGCAGCTCTTCGCCCTCCTCTCTTTTCGTACGGTTTATGAATAATCCGGGCTAGGAAGATTTAGGAGTCCTGTGCCATGACATACTACCAACACAGAATCTCGCATCATGCCGAGTTGTCGCATCCACTCCTGGAGCGTGGCATCCTCTCGGTCGGGTGGTCTTATTTCGGGACGCCTGAATTCGTCAGCAGCCACCGGGCGAAGGGATGGGAGGATGTCCCAGAGGCCATCGAACAGCAGTTCGGGAAGCGGAAATCTCGGTTTGGCCTTCGGCGGTTCCTGCAGATGAATGTGGGCGACCGCGTCGTCGTCCCGAGTTGGGGAACCTTCCACGTGTACGACGTCGTGTCGGACGAACGACTAATTGCTGCCGACCTTGACCTACGCGACCTCAAAACTTGGGAAGGCCACGTTGTCCAAATAGAAAAAGGCGAGCTTTGCTATGAGGGCAATGGCCACCGGAGTTGGATCGACCTCGGGTTCTTCCGGCAAGTCAGACAGGTCGCAAAAGACATCCCTCGGGCTGGTTATGCTGACAACGCGTTGATTCGCCGCTTGAAGGTGCGTCAGACGAACGTCGAGATTAACGACATTCGAGAAAACGTGGATGAAGCAATAACTAGATGGGGCAAGAAAACCCCGATCAACATTGCCAATTTGGTCACGGAGAGCTGCGCTGACAGGGTTCTGGAACTGATCACAACAAAACTAGATCCTAACCGGCTGGAGAAATTAATCAAATGGTACTTCGAGCGAATCGGGGCGTCGGTAGTCATTCCAGCCAAGAACGAGAGCGGCAAGGAAGGCGATGCGGACATCGTGGCGACTTTCGAGCCCATCAGGACGATCATCTACATTCAGGCGAAACACCACGTCGGGACCACGGACGACTGGGCGGTGGAGCAGATCGCTAGTTATGCGGAGAACAAAGAACTTAGTCGAGAGGACGACTACACAAAGATTCCCTGGGTTATTTCAACGGCCCTTGAATTTTCCCCAGAGTGTCGCGACAAGGCAAAACGAAATCAGGTACACCTAGTCAGTGGCAAGGAACTGGCTACCCGAATGCTGGAAGTCGGCTTGGCCGATCTGGAAATGCATTTAGCTGATACCTGATCAGACGTTCCTTGGCAGCCTCGTCCTTTCCGCCTAATGTCCCTAAAACGGTTTTGACATCGTCAATTTTCTCCCCGGTGGCCGTAGGGGCCTCCTTCGAGCGCTTCTCTGAGATGTCATGGAGTCTAAAAATATCAACTCGGGCAGGGCCACTCGGCTAACAGCACAGAAAATCCCACGGCTCGGGAATCCGATCAGTTCAGTATGGATTCGCTGGCAGCAGCGATCTCCTCCCAAAAATTAGATCCCGTAAGGTCAAAATATTCAGCCGACCCACAAGTCTCTATTGTGCAACAAGTTGTAACCGTCACGGCAAACAGAAGTCAGGCCTTGGTTGAGCCCCAATGTTTTCCCCCTTTGCGTCTGAGCACTTGACGTGAGCATCTAATCAACCATGAACTTCGTGCTCAGGCCCTGGCAGCTGCTGCTCCTGATCTTGGCCGGTTGGATCAACAGAGACCAGCAGGACGCGATCGAGTATCTTTTGACTGAGAATCAGGTACTCAGAGAAAAGCTCGGCAAGGGCCGCATTCTGCTCAACGACGGCCAGCGTCGACGCTTGGCCGTCAAGGGCAAGGTGCTGGGCCGAAAAAGCCTCGGCAAACTGGCCAAGATCGTCAGGCCCGACACGCTTCTGCGCTGGCATCGAGAGCTTATCGCTCGCAAGTGGGATCACTCAGACAAGAGGCAATCCGTTGGCCGGCCACGCATTCGACAACAGATTGTGGACTTGGCTCTGCGCATGGCTCAGGAGAATCCTAGCTGGGGCTATGACCGTATCCAGGGTGCTTTAGCCAACCTGGGCTTCCACATTTCTGACACCACGGTTGGCAACATTCTCAAAGCCCACGGCATCGAGCCAGCTCCAGAGCGCGAGAGCCGCACGGCCTGGCGTACCTTCCTTGCTGCTCACTGGGATTCGATCGCAGCCGCCGACTTTACGACCGTTGAGGTCTGGACTCGGTCAGGACTGGTCACGTTCTACGTCCTTGTGGTGATGCATCTAAAGACGCGGCGCATTGAAATCGCGGGTGCGACGCCTCACTCCAACTCCGAATGGATGCAGCAAGCCGGAAGGAACCTGACCGGCCGTGTCGACGGCTTTTTCCGCAGCTCGGCCCACGTCATCCTTGACCGTGACACGAAGCACTTGCCGTTGCGTCAGATCTTGAAGTCCAGCGACATCGAGGCGGTAGTCTTACCTCCCAAGAGTCCTAATCTCAATGCTCATCTGGAACGCTTCATGCGCTCCCTGAAATCTGAATGTCTCAACCGTATGATCTTCTTTGGTGAAGCGTCATTGCGTCGGGCCTTGAGAGAGTTCGGAGAGCACTTTCACCACGAACGGAATCATCAGGGACTCGCGAACCGAATCATTGATGCGGGAGATGAAGTTGGTCGCAAGGACGGCGAATTAAGTTGCCGTCCCAGGCTCGTTGGCTTGCTTCGATACTACTATCGAGACGCTGCTTGAATTCGGATACACTCCATAAGACTGGGGAGAAGGTCGAGTCAGCACCGCTGTGCCGGAGCGACGACCTCACACCGGGAGCCCGTTTCCAAAAGCTGGTTTCTCAACGGAAATCGCCTGAGATTCCGATGCTCGCACGCCCATGAGCCCTTCTATCCTAAGGATCCGCTGCCCGACCGAATATTTTTACCTTACGAGGTTATGCAGATGCTGTTCGTCGCGCGGGTCGTTGGTGAGAGTGGGGTTGATTTGTCTCAACACAATTCGTAATGCGTCGCTTGACGCCAAACGGATAATACTAGTAACTTGCGTCATGAAGATTCGAAATGTGGCTCACAAGGGGCTTCGTCGATTCATAGAGGACGATAACCCCGCCGCTCTCCAGCCTGCGGTTGTGCCGAAGCTGCGGCGCATCCTGTCGTTTCTTCAGGACATGGAACGGGAGGAAGAACTGCGGACGGTTCCGAGCTGGAAAGCTCATCAGCTTGGCGGCGACCGTAAGGGCGTCTGGAGTCTGTCGGTCACGAAAAACTGGCGGATCACGTTTTGGATCGATCAGGCGGAGATGGAAATCGTCGATCTGGATTACGAGAATTACCACTAGGAGGCGGGTATGAGTGCGATACAAGGCATCCGGATGAAGAACCCTGCCCATCCGGGCGGGTTCGTAAAGACTGAGATCATCGAGGCCCTTGGCTTGTCAGTGACCGATGGGGCGCGGGTATTGGGAGTTACGCGCCCAGCACTGTCCGCGCTGCTTAATGAACGTGTGCATCTCTCGCCTGAAATGGCGCTCAGGATCGAGAAAGCGTTTGGCGTATCCATGGATACGTTAATGAGGATGCAGAACAGCTACGACATCGCCCAGACCCGTAAGCGGGAAGATGACATCAATCTTGTTCCGTTCGAGGGGCAAGCGGCTAAATGACACTCGACGGTTCTGGCACAAAGTTCGATTTTTGGGAAAAATTTTAAAATTGAACTTTGCGCCAGAACCGTTGCATGAGTCTTCTTCAGAGGGTGGGTCGCTTTGACTAACCCATTCTTCGACCATCCCATCCTGAACTCGCCCTACGAGCCCCCACAGCGGCACTGGGAGCTGGACTCCCAGGGGCAGCCGACCCAGCAGGTCTTGGAACGCCGTCGGCGTGCCGAGTTCATCACACCGATCCCGAAGCCGAAGAAGCGAAAAAAAGCCCGGCAGCAGGCCGAAATGGTGTTCGACGAAGGGAAGGGCCTCTCCACTAAGGAGCAGCAATACGATCCGACCTCTATCATCAATGAAGTGCGTCAGAACGTGGATCGGTGGCGGGCCTTGCCCAACCCAGCCCAGTGGCAGGTCAGCCCGGAAACGGCGCGCTTGCTCCAGCACTGGCGGCACCACCCGTTCGGCAGCATCCGCCCGTTCTTTTGTCAGGTGGAAGCCGTTGAAACCGCGATTTGGCTAACCGAGGTTGCGCCGCACTTCAAGGGCGGAAAACGATTGCTCGGCCACTTGGCCAGAGCCAACAAGGACGCCAATCCAGAATTGAAACGCCTCGCGCTGAAGCTAGCCACCGGGGCTGGCAAGACAACTATCATGGCCATGTTGATCGCCTGGCAAACGGTCAATGCGGTCCGCCATCCCGCCAGCAAAAACTTCACCCGAGGTTTCCTGGTCGTAGCCCCCGGCCTGACCATCAAGGATCGGCTCCGCGTCCTCCAGCCGAACGACCCAGACAGTTACTACGCCAGCCGCGAACTTGTGCCGCACGACCTGCTCGACGACGTTAACCGCGCCAAGATCGTCATCACCAACTACCACGCCTTTAAGTTACGCGATCGCATCAAAATATCTTCCGGCGGACGCGCGTTGCTCAAGGGCCGTACCGGCGACGAGCTGCACACCACTGAGACCGAAGGCCAGATGCTCCAGCGTGTCATGCCTGATCTGATGGGCATCAAGAACATCCTCGTGCTCAACGACGAGGCGCACCATTGCTACCGCGAGGGTTCTGGTGCAGATAGGATTGTCGGAGCGATAAGGCCAGGAGTGCGCCCCGGCGATGCGGCCTATGTTGCCATGACGTGACGCCAGATCACCACGGGATTCGGCTGCCATGGGATCGGAATTGAGAACTGGCGTTTGTGAATCTTCTGCGCCAGCTCGATGCCGATAATGACACGTCGCGCATTGTAGAACGTCTTGAATCCCAACATGGGGCGCAATCGCCCCTTCACCCGGCGGTGGTCCTGCTCCACAACGTTGTTCAGGTATTGACAGCAACGAATCTTCACCGGGTTCCGCCCCCGGAAGTTGAACTCCCCGTTCATTCCCATGTGCCGCAGGGCGCTATGGCTCGGCCGGTGGCCATCCAGAGTGATGCTGTGTGGCTCCCGATGATGCTTCAGCGCCTTGCGAAAGAAGGCCTTCGCCGCTGCGATGCCACGTGCCCGACTGAGAAAGAACTCCACAGTGTTGCCCTGTCCGTCCACGGCGCGGTACAGATACATCAACTGGCCCCGAATCTTGATAAACGTTTCATCAACCCGCCAGCTCCCACCCACCGGTCGTTCGAATCGGCTCCAACGCCTTTCGCAGGTTTCGGCATAGCGAACGACCCACCGCAAGATTGTGGTATGCGAAATCGGTAAACCCCGCTCACCTAAAATCTCGACCAGGTCCCGGTAACTCAGTTTGAAGCGGAAATACCAGCGAAGGCAGAGAAGAATGATGTCGTCTTCGAACCAACGTCCGGCAAATAGAGGATTCCGTTCCGTTTTACGATGCGCCATATCTCATTATCGCCAATCCCCGTTGGCTGTCTGCACCAGAACCCCCCGCAGGAAGTCTCCCTCCGTCGAAGGCGCCGGCACCTTGCGGGCGCCCAGCGCGTCCAGATACACCGGGTCCCGGCGTCGAGCCTCCACATCCTGCAGACAGCTTCCCCCCGTCATCACGTTGTAAATTAGGTTCAGCACATGATCTGATTCCCGGTACGGCAGATGCCGCTCCAGCACCTTCACCCGTTGGTCGATCGTCTCGGCCAGCTCCAACTGCTGCACCAGCAGCCGAATCACCCCCAGCCCTCCACAATCGACCGCACGCACACGATCGGAAATCTCATAATGGATGTCGCTGTTGCCCAGCACCCGTTTGCCCTTCTCGGGTATCCAACTCTGGTCTAAGCGATCTTCACTTTCGGATTGCCGTTTGCGCAGGATTTCGATATCTTTTGAGTTCACCTGAAATGCCTTTCTTTGCGGTGTTTTCCAGAGCTCTTAATAAGGGGATTATATAGCAAACTTTCCAAACTCTCCCCCTCACTCCTCCGGTTTGTTCCTGATTCGGATGGAAGGGTCAGGAGTCTTGGCATTGGTAAATAGCCTCTGGGCAATCTCCTCTGCAGTAGCGTCAATCCTGACAATCCTAGTGATGGGTCTTCCACCTTTGTTTTTGGGTTTGAGTTTGTCGCTCTGCTTTCGTTTGCCCATCAATCCTCCTCTAATCCGAATGTCGGAGAGTTCACTATAGGCTTCCTATCCGATTCCTCTCCTATCGCCTGCCAGTAGTGCAAAGTGTCTTCGAATGACTTCGACCATGACGAAACCGCACTCGTGATTTCCTGGAGCTTTTCCGTGCTTGGAACGGGTATTAAGACATCCTCAATCTGATCCTGGGTCAACTTCCCGTAACTAGTGCCACCAGATCCCGTCCAGAATTGGAGCCTACAGGCTTCAGATCGAAGGATTGTGAAAAGAGCCTCCTGTGTTATTAAGGAATCTGACTTTATTCGTACAACCGCTATTCCGTCCGGGGCTCCAACAATATCTTCTCCAGGGTCTCGAAGCATTCCGATGTTTCTCCGTTCCGGCCTCACCAGCCCAACGATGATGTCTTTGTCTCTCAAAACGTAGAGGTTCTTGGATTTCCTTTCTGTAACAGCCCAACACCGCTCAGGTTCTTGTGGGATCGCCGTGCCCTCAACCGCTCTAATGTCTTGGCCTTCTACCAATCTCACGAACGAACTACAGCCGATATCCTCTAAGATTAGGGTTTTTTCTTTCAAAACAGAAGCTATCTCCCTTAGCCGTACATGCCTCCCTTCAGTAATCGCCCGCATATTTTTCAATGCCCTTGGCATCAACCGTCTGGTCTTCATATCTAGTAATGGATGCCCCAAAATATCGCTAACCCTAGCCCCAGGCCACTGATCAGTCTCCTCTCCCAGTACTTTATCCCTGAACTGCCTATAGCCATTAACCACCCCGCTGAAATCGGAGTCGAGCAGAATCTCGTTGTTCGCGTTTCGTATTTCCAGTCCAGTCTCCTGATCGCACCTTGGTATTGCCTTGAACCCCTTTCCCATCTTGTAACCAATCTTGCGAACGAGTGCGGTGTGAATGGGGTAATCCGTCTCGATGATCTCTGCCAACCTGACTTTGTCATGTTTTTCTGCTACAAGAATGTTGGATCTTAAATCAACATCAGATTTGACAAAAATACGTCGGGGCAGCTCCACCAACGAGAGTATTTGACAGTTTCTGAGTATCCATTGACGAATATAACCGTGAGAGTTCGTGGACAGATACCCCTCGGGAACGATGATGGTCAGCCTTCCCCCTTCGCTTAGCATTCGTATACTTCGCTCTATAAACAGAACCCCTAATTGTTGCGATTTTCGAAGAGAGCCCGTGTTGTTCCAAACCCCCTCGGAATCTTGTTCCCACCGATGGCCTAGCTCGTAATTCGCAAGCACCGACCACCGTTTCTCGACTGTACGCGACCCGAATGGGGGATTGCAAAGAACGACCCCGATCTCCCCATTCCACAACTTGAAATCCTTTATTGAATCTCCATGACAAAGGTTGGCTTGGCCATCTTTGTTCAAGATCATGTTTATGACAGCCAGCTCAAAAGCCTGACTGTCTGAGTCGATTCCAAAAACTTTTTGGTGGGCATCTTCATCCCCTTTGCTCTGCCTGTAACTCATCGCGGCCGTCAGGAAATCGGCCGTACCCATTGCAGGGTCCGCGACGCGGTCAGTCGGACCGATCTCTGCCATTGAGACCATCGTGTCAACAAGAGTAATTGGGGTGAAGTACTGGTCAAGGCTGCTCTTGAATACAGCCGGAACGAACGACATGAATACTTCCTGCATGGCCTCATTGGATGCCAAAGAAAGATTGATGCCCTGTATGGTCTTAACAACTTCTTTGAGCGTGTCATCGTCGAGCGTAGATTCTGGATTTTTTCCGAAAAGGGATTTGGCTCTGTGATAACGCCGTGATGCCTGTTGGTAGAGCTTATCGACGCGATTACGGAAACCAGAGTCGGCACCGTCATAGACTTGCAGGAACACTTCTTTGTGCTTCTTTTCTTTTGCTTCCTTCTCGTCACAGTAGCGAGCAAGCAGCAATTTGACTGTCTCCTTATAGCGTAATTGCTCGTCGTAAACGCCATGCGATCTCATAGCATTTGCTAATCCGTGCAAAGTTCCAGCTAGGTTCTGAGGAGCGGTGAGAGTATCTACCGTTATACGCTTAGGCTTGTAGCTTTTCCCAAACGATGGGAGATTCGCAAGATTGTCTTGTTGGATCTCTACAAAGGAGTCCCCGTTCTTGAGAACGATCTTCTTTAAGAAAAGCAATCGGCTAATGTCGTCCCAATAAATACCCAACACTTGGTTGCTCGGAAGCTGCCTCAAGGCTGGTTTTAACTGGCAAGAGATAGCGGATTTCTTCTTTGCTGAGTCGCGCTTTACTTCCGCAACCACCAAAGCTTTTTGCAGTCTTTTATCTTGCGGAAGGGACGAGGCAAATTGGGCGGCACAGTTAAAAACAATCAAGTCCGCTCTAAGGCTGTTTCTTCCACCCTCCCCCAAGTTCTTCAAGACTACAGTTTCTACGGCTATATTCTCTTTTGGATACTCGCGGTGGAGCAGATACTTGATCAGGTCTACTCTTCTAGCTTCTTCTGAAGGCGAGAGCCCGTCTGCCGCCAGTGACTTGGCATTTAAAGGCCCTCTGACCGGACAGTGAAGGAGCGTCCCTTCATGGAAATCCTTTAGGTTTTCGGCTGCCCATCTGTGGTTGGCTGTCTTGCCCCTCATCCAACCAAATCCTTGTAGCGAAGTCGCTTTCCATCCATGCCAAGAACGACCCGCTTCATCTGCTCCAAGGTTCCCAACTCCCTGACGTTCTGACGTCCCGTGAACTCTTTGAGGTAGCGATGAAGATGCTTGGGACTCATCTTGTGATACGTTCCGATGTAACCCCGCTTCAGCATGCTCCACAGCGATTCTATGCCATTGGTATGAACGTCGCCCCTGACGTACTCCTTGCCTGAATGGTTGACGGATTCGTGAATATACCCGGCAAGATTCTCATAGACAGAGGTATCATCCGTGAAGACCTCGGCCCCGGGAACCGCCGTGTTCCGAATGAACCCCAGAAGTGTTTCAGCCTTGGTGTCCTCCACCACTCGGGCAGAGACCATCTTGGTCTTCCTATCCTTGGCTCCCACTACTGTGGTCTTGCCAACAGACCCTCGCCCCTCCAGTTTCTCCCTTTTAGACTTGGGCATGTTCTTTCTCTTGCCCCCGAAGTAGGTTTCATCGACTTCAATGGGACCGTTCATTGAAGGAGGGTCGTTGAAGAACCCCTCACGGATTCTCTGCAACATGTACCAGGCCGTGGTCTGAGTGACTCCCAGCTCCCGGTGGATCTTCATGGAAGAAACCCCCTTTAGGGAAGTGGACATCATGTAGATGGCAATAGCCCATTTCCTCAATCCGATCTTGGAGGACTGGAAAACCATTCCCTTGCGAACGCTGAAATACTGTCTGCAATCCCTGCATCGGTAGGGCATGGGCTTCCGGCTAGTTATTGCAGCCGAGTTCAGGGAACCGCAATCAGGACAACATCTCCCGTTTGACCATCTTTGACCCTCAAACCACCGCTCCGCCGATGCATCATCAGGGAACTTATCGAAGAGTTGGAGGATGGTCATACCCTCACGGTTGTGCTTTCCAGGGGCTTTGTGACTTGTCTTTGTTTGATTCATCATGGAAAGTATAATATCATAAACCTATGACACTTTCAACTACTATCGGACGGTGGGTAAATGAGCACATCCCTGACTTCCTCACGGCGAGCAGCGGTGGCGTTCCACCTCTCCAGATCCAAGTAAACACCACTATCAATCTGGTAAATCTGCGTATCCAGATCCGTGAGCAAACCAACGTGGTAATTGCGCCACCTATCCGAATCCACGAAAGGACGGGTCTTCAACATTCGAATGCCGTGCTCTTCCAATTTAGGATACAAACACTCAATCTTTCGAAGGAACGCCGTGTTGAATTTCTCTTGGATTGCGGCGCGAATCTCCTCCTTACGCGTATCCAGAACCCAAGCGGTGATCCACCTCTCGGGAAAAAATGGAATCTTCATTCTCCACCTCCTCCAATACTTGCTGAGAATGGTACGAAGAATAAGGAGAGCTGGAACAAATCCCTTCTCAAACAAGAAATCCCACACAATCCAGTCATGCTATACCAACTCCATCATTTTGGAAAGTTTGCTATATAATCCCCCTTAATAACCCTAGAATACCCGTAGGGACCGGCATTTCAGGCCTTTTCAGGCCCTTGGAATCAATACTGATGTACTTGTTTTGGGACTAGTGGTGTCGGCTGCCCGAGCGTTTCGGTCGGGGAAGTAGGATATAGTTTTTCTGATGAGATACCTCCCCAAATTGCTGACGGTGGCGTTGGTGGGTTTCGCAAGTTCGCTCCATGCTCAGGACTTTACGGTCTTTGGGGGCTTCCAGCATCCGGGCACCCTCACGCTGAGTTCAGGAGTGGGCGGGGTGAGTAGTGCTGCCGGGCAGGCGAGGGACGACCCCAAGGACTTCGGAGTCTTCGGAGCGAGGCTGTATCATTCTGTGACGCCACTGGGATTGGAGCACACGGTTGCGTACAGCCCGAACTTCATTGACAGCAACGGCAATGCCTTTCTCTACAGTGCGAATCTGCGGGTGGAATTGCCCGGTGGCCCCAGACTCCGGCCTTACGCGACGGCCGGGGTTGGCGTCTTTCGTGTGGGAGGTGAAGGGCCAGCTAGCTTCGGAACGAAGTTCAGTTTCAACTATGGGGGCGGATTGAAGGTGGGGTTAATCGAACCCATCGGGCTTCGCTTCGATGTCCGCCTGCACTCCATACGCGGCGTCGAGGGGCAAACCCTGAATGTTCTCGAGCCCAGCGTCGGGATCTTGGTGGGATTCTAGTCCCGATGCCGAGGAAGCACACGAGTTTCTCGCGGGAGTCCTTCCAAAAGATCCATCGAAAACAGACTGAGCAAGTGGCATGAGGACGATGACCGTCAAGTGAAAAGCGGTGCACCCCCTTCCGGTCAGTCCGGTGAAACCGACCCATCAGCCAATCTGCTGGTCTGTAACCATGCTTCTCATGGTCCAGATCAGCTCTGAAAAAGCGGGCAGTTCTAATTGTCGTCGTGGTCAATTCTAGTTGTCGTTGATCAGCATTCTCAAAAGAGCGCAAATGACTGGAAAAAATCAGGGCCGGGAACGATCAGGCGCAAGAATGTAATGCTGGAAGTCCCTGGGGAAAGAGAACGCGCGGCTCAAGAGGCGGGTGGCGGATCTTCCACAACCAGCTTGATCAAGCTCCCGTAGACAGGTAGGCCGCCTGCTTTGCATAGTCGACAGCCGCCTCTAGTTCCGGGCCACTCAAGTGCTGACGGGCCGTTTTCACAAAGGCCGATCTATCTGCCGCCGTCGCGAAGGGAAGCGCCTGGCTTCCGCTTTTCACATGAGACAAGATGGTCTGTACCTGCTTCACAGGATTGGGACTCGTCAGGGTCCACACCGGACGGCAGCCATTAACTCCACCGCACCAGCGGGGACCCAAAGGGGACACAAAGTTAACCCAGATGAAAAGGCTGGTTTTAGGGGGGCTCAGGTATGGAGCACCAGCAATCCATCGTTGCAAGGCTTGGCGGGTCCGAGGGGGCAGGGCCAGGGATTGGACCGCCAGCGCCGCCGTGTTTCTGGCACCTTTGGACACCCAGGGCAGCCGCCCGCCCCTGGCTCGCATCTCCCGCAACAGGTGGCCGGGCGAGCCTTCCAGGTCGGTGGCCGAGTACCGGGCCAGCGTCTCCTCAACCTTCACCGACCCATCGTCTCGGGGGAAGAAAACCTTGGCAAAGCTCTGCTGGCTCATGAGGGCAACGATTCGTAATCCTCGTCACCGGGCTGGATTAGCCGCAGTGTGTTATCCGCAGCAGCCAGGGATGGCTCGTCAAGCTCGATCCGTTGCGGTGGCCGTCCCCAAGCCCGATCTAGCAGTGCTGTCGCCGCCGCAACTTGGGCCGACGCCGGAGCTTGGGCATCTCCCGCGATTCGGCGCAGGGTTGAAATCGCCTCAACTGTCGCTTCGCGCGCCAGCTCCGTCAGCGTTCGTGCTTCCTTCGCCTGTGCCAGGGTCCGCTTGTTCCGTGCCCCAGGGGGTCTTCCCGCTCCAGGCCGCTTGCCTCCACGTTGTTTAGCCATACTGAGTTGATTGTTTATCAAAAAAGGAAATCAACCGCCTTCAAGCCGTTTACGTTCCAGAAAACAATGAGACACCTTATCTGTTATCTGATCTGATACCACTCTCAGAATGCGAATCCCTATCCCGAGGCCACCGGATTGATTCCCCGGTGGCCCTTTGGTTTCTAACACACAATCTAGCAGTTATCCCTGGGCATCTTTATCCAGGTCGTAAATCCACGCGAGCGCGTCGGTCCAATCGATCCCCATACCGTTTGGGTCCGGGTATTCCTTGGCCCTTCGCACGTCTACCGGCACGGCAATCCCGCCGCCCTCGGACTTGAACGATTCCGGTGACCTTGCCCCCTAAAACGAGTCCAGTTTGAATGTTAGGATTTCCTGGTTTAGGAAGGAGGCAAGGATGGCAGGGAAGCGGTTTAGGGCAGAACAGGTCATGATGAAGCTGCGTGAGGCAGAGGTGGGTCTGGCCCAAGGACAGAGGGTGGGACAGGTGTTGAAGCAGATGGGGGTGAGCGAGCAGACCTACTACCGGTGGCGCAAAGAGTACGGAGGGCTCCGGTTGGACCAGGCCAAGAGGTTGAAGGTGTTGGAGAAGGAGAATACCCGGTTGAAGAAGCTGGTGGCGGATCTGTTTTTGGACAAGCAGATCCTGAAGGAAGTGTCCTCGGGAAACTTCTAGGCCCGGCGAACAGGAGACGAGCGGTGATGTGGGTACGAGAGCGATTAGGAGCAGAGCGAGTCTCCGAACGTCGGGCCTGCCAAGAGCTGGGACAGGTTCGATCGACCCAGCGAAGGGAAAGGCAAATTCCCGATGATGAGGCCCGATTGGTGGCCCGGATGGTGGAGTTGGCTACGCAATACGGGCGTTATGGCTCCCGGCGGGTCACGGCGATACTTCATGGGAAAGGGTGGAAGGTGAATCCTAAGCGGGTGGAGAGGCTGTGGAGACAAGAAGGGCTGAAAGTCCCGTCCAGACAGCCGAAACGAAGGAGACTATGGCTTAATGACGGTTCCTGTGTTCGGTTACGAGCGGCTCGCAAGAACCACGTCTGGAGCTATGATTTCGTGCATGAACGGACCCATGATGGGCGAGCCTTTCGGCTATTGACGATCCTGGATGAGTACACCAGAGAGTGCCTCGCCATTGATGTGAAACGGCAGATGAATCACCAAGACGTGTTGGACCGGTTGGCGGAGTTATTCGTTGATCGGGGGTGCCTGAGTTTATCCGGTCCGATAACGGATCAGAGTTTACGGCACAGGCGGTCCGGGACTGGCTGCAGGCTGTTGGGGTAAGGACCTTGTACATCGAGCCGGGCAGCCCCTGGGAGAATGGGTACATTGAGAGTTTCAACGGGAAACTACGGGATGAGCTGCTGAACATGGAGATCTTCGACACGCTTGGGGAAGCCAAGGTGTTGGTAGAACGCTGGCGAAGGGATTACAATCAGATCCGGCCTCACAGCGCCTTGGCCTATCGGCCGCCGGCACCAGAGGCCAAACTACCTAGGTCTCAGGCACTGGATCTTATCCCTTGGAGTGCACTTCAAATGGCTCCGAGTCTAACTTAGAGGGTGGACTCGTTCGTGGGGGCAGGTCACCGGAGCCTGGAACTGTTCGGCCGGGAGGCAGATCGCGGTCGATGGCACGCGGATCAAGGCGGTGAACAGCCGGGACCGGAACTTCACCGGGGCCAAGCTGCGGCGCGATCTGGCGGCGAGCCAACAACGGCTGGAGCGGTACCTGCGGCAGATGGATGAGATGGACGCGGCCGACCTGGCCGATGCGAGCCCCAGCCAGGGGCGGGGGCGGGATCTGGCACCGTAAGGCGTTGCAGGAGAGTGGCGAGGACCCGCTCGCGCTGACCGGCCCCGACGCCAGGGCGATGCACAGTGGCACTGGCGTGGGGGGGGGGGGGGGGGTACAACGTGCAGATCGCGGTGGACACGAAGCACAAGCTGATTGCCGGGCAGCAGGTGCATAGTCAGGTTTCCGATCTCGGGCGGTTGGCCGAGACGGGGCGCGCGGCGCGCACGAGCCTCGGCGTCGAGCGGATCGATGCTGTGGCTGACAAGGGATACTTCAAGGTCGAGGACATCGCCGGGTGCGAGGCGGCGGGGATCACGCCGTATGTGCCGAAGCCACGGCGCAGCCCGGCCCGTCGCAGTGGCCGCTTTCCGAAAGAGCGGTTCCGCTACGACGCGGGAACCGACACTTACGCCTGTCCGAACGGGCAGCAACTGAAGCCCCTGTACATCAGAGGGTGCGCGACGCGACGTTGATGCACGACGCCAATCGCGGGGCTTGCCGGGGCTGCGCTTTGAAGGCGCAGTGCGCGAGTAACAGCTACCGGCGCATTGGACGGTACGCGGATGAGGCGGTGCTCGACCGCATGGCAGAGCGCCTCGCCGACCGGCCCGGAGTGCTGCACCGCCGCCGGGAGGCGCGCCGAGCACCCCTTCGGCTCGATCAAGCACTGGATGGGCCACGGCGGGTTTCTGATGCGCAGGCTCGAGAACGTTCGGGGTGAGTTCAGCTTGACCGCTCTGGCCTACAACATCCGCCGTGCGACAACCTTGGTCGGGATCCCGGAACTGATCGCCGCGGTCCGTCCGTGATCGCCGCGTGGGGCGTTCAAATCAGCTGGAATCGCCCCCCCCAAGGGCCTGTTGCAACGCATCAGGGCGCATGGCATCAGCGAATCGACGACAACCCACTCACGGCCCAAATCCCAAGCCTCTCACACCGCAAAATTCGACTCGGGCCTACTTTTCACACAGTCTCGTTCCTTTACACAACTCGCTGAGGAGTCGTACGGTCGCTTCAGGCGTTTGCCCCCCGTGGGGTCAGCGATGCCGTTGCTGGCCGTGGTTTCGGACCGCTTTCCCTGGGCCAGACCCACCTCTGCCTCACGCAACTTGATGATGATCTGTTCCGCCGTAAACTGCTTCCGTGCCATTCCTTGACGCCTTTCTGAACCGAAAATCCTAACATTCAACTTGGACTCGTTTTAGAGGGCAAGGTCGACTTTCTCTGCTCGTCAAAAGTCGTGGAAGCGCATCGTTGAGCGAGAGACAGCCGCCCTGCCCACTCGTTGAATCGCCAGTGCGAAAGCCGCTGTTCGCAGGTCGATGTTCTTCTCCTGTGCGAGACTCCGGACCGCCCGGTAGGCGCGTCGCATGATTTTCTCGAGTTCCTTGACCACTCGGTCGTATTCCCAGCTGAATCGCTGGATGTTCTGAGCCCATTCGAAGTAGCTGACAGTAACGCCACCGGCGTTGGCGAGAATATCCGGAATTACCGTGACGCCGCGCTCCAAAAGAATCTCGTGGGCCTGGGGGGTAGTGGGACCATTGGCTCCTTCGATCACAATCTTGGCCTGAACGTCCCTGGCGTTGTCTGCTGTGATCACGTTCTCGAGAGCCGCGGGGATCAGGATCTCCGCCGGCCAAGTGATGATCTCAGTGCCGTCGAAAGTATCGCCAAACGGAAAGCCGTGAACGGTTCCATGCTCTTTGACCCAATCCACCAGAGCCGACACGTCGAGCCCATCGATATTGTGGACGGCTCCGGCATGGTCAGCCACGGCCACGATTCTTCCCCCTTTTTCGGCAATGAGCCGGGCCGCGTTACTACCCACGTTTCCAAATCCCTGTAGCGCGACAGTTCGACCTGAAAGTGGCAGGTTGTGATCGCTGAGCGCCTCCTCCAGGACGTACAAGACGCCACGCCCGGTCGCCTCCTCCCTGCCTGCTGATCCGAACAGATGAACTGGCTTCCCCGTGACTACCCCGGGTGAGAAACCCTGGTACTTCGAATACTCGTCCATGATCCAGGCCATCACTTCAGAACTCGTGTTGACGTCAGGCGCAGGCACATCCAGGTTCGGGCCAATCACCTCCTTGATCTGCCCCACGAAGGCACGAGTGACACGATCGAGTTCGGACTTCGAGAGCTGCGCAGGGTCGCAGTTGATTCCCCCCTTGCCACCCCCGAACGGCACGTCGGCAATGGCGGTCTTCCAGGTCATCAGATTGGCCAGAGCCGCCGCATGGCTCTCGTCTAGTGTGGGGTGATACCGCAAGCCCCCCTTATAGGGTCCGCGCGTGTTGCTGTGCTGCACCCGAAACCCGAGAAAGTGGAGTAATTGACCGCTGTCGCTTTCGATTACGATCTCTACTTTGACCACCCGGCGTGGAGTAATCAGGATCTTGCGTACCCTTTCGGAGAGATCGAGCAAATCGGCCGCCTTGTTGAAGTAGTGGTGACTCTCTTCCAGCATGAATCCTCCTGGAACTCGCAGATTCGATCTACGCCTGCAGCTTCAGCTCAATCTGACCATCCTCTTTATGCATGCATTCCCCTAGTCTTCAACAAGGAGTTCATCCTGGCCTGCCCCCACGAACGAGCCCACTCTCTAAGTTCGACCCAAGACCAATGGTCCGCTACCCGGAACTCAGCGTGAGGGCGCCCGGATGCTGAAAGCCCCAAAAGACCGTAAAGTCCTGAGTATGGAGCGAACTTGCGAAACCCACCAACGCCACCGTCAGCAATTCAGGGAAGTATCTCATCAGAGAAACTATATCCTACTTCCCCGACCGAAACGCTCGGGCAGCTGATACCACTAGTAAGAGCGACTAACCTGTGGATAAACGGCTCGAACCCAAAGAAACACAGGCGACGAAGGCTGCGCCTGGACTGGAAAGGTGACCCAGTTACCTATGTCACCACGTTGGTTTATTGCTTCTGTCATGGTGCTTTGGATGCTGGTCCGCTGGCTTTGCCGCCACCACCTGGACCGTCACCCGAGGTGCCCGGATAAGACTTTTACAGGAACAATAAAGCTGCTCAGCCTCTCGGCCGTGGATGGAAATCGTGAGCTCTCCCAAGGGTTCCATCTCCGTCTGAACGGTTAGGCTTCCGTCCTCTTGTCCCTCCAGATCTTCCGTAACCTCCACCACCGATTCCGCTGCAATCTGATTACCCTCCGGATCGTAAAAGTGGAGGACGGGACGATGGATCCCCATATTCACCAACACCAGGTCGGCGGTGAATGGAAGTCCCATTGGAGAAATGCGCAAAGTCCAGAGCGAACTCCTCGACAGGCCCTTCGGACAGATGGCTTAACTCCGTCAGTATCTCGCCGTCGGTACGACTTAAGAACTCCCATTGAGATACGTTCAATGGTGTCTTTTTTAGGGAAAGCTTACGACTTCAATACCGGCTTGACCCAAGCGATCAGTTGTCATCTGAGAGTGATTTATTTTGTTTAGGCGCTGGGTTTCCTCAGTAGCTAGCAAGACAAGACGGTAGTGCTGTCTAACATGATCCATGAGTTCCTGATCGCTTGCGCCGTTGTCGATTTCAGCAATCACGCCGCGCGTGAAATCTCTGATCGGCGACACGTGCTCGATTAAGACTTTCTCGCCTCGCTCGTGAGCTTCGAGGGCTGCACGCGAGAACTCTGCGCCGGGATAACTGCGAAGATTATTGATGTGTGTGAGCCTAGGGTAATTGAGGCGTTGTCCAAGAATATCCAAAATACGCTCGGCGCTATGAATTGCCCCTCCGTTGTCGGTGAAGCCAGCAGCGATCATTTCGTTTCGAAGCCCTGCGGCCTTGAGCGCATAGGTCAACAGCCGGTCGAGCGCCCCGCCCAGGTGCCGTACGTGAAATCCGATCGACGCGGCGCCGCCCAGACGCTGCCATACGTGCTCGTCCGGCACGGAAGCGACCAAGTTCTCCAAGTCCTCCCGTACCTGCATCAGCGGGGTTCTATTGCGATGGCCACGGGCTGAACTTGCGCGTGGATCTGTCCGGGGCGCGGCAGTGGGTGCAACGGCTGGTCATTCGGGGCCGGCCCCGAATGCTCGGGCTCGGCGGCTACCCGCTGGTGTCGCTGGCCGAGGCGCGCAACGTGGCGTTCGCGAACCGCCAGCGGGCCCGGGCGGGCGGGGACCCGCTGGCCGAGAAGCGCCACGGCCAAGGCGTGCCCACGGTCGAGGAGGCCGCCGCCGTGGTGCTGGAACAGCAGCGCCCCGGCTGGCGAAATGCCAAGCACGCGCGGGACTGGCCGCGCAGTCTGCGCGCCTATGCGTTCCCGAGCATCGGGACGCTGCCCGTGTCCGAGGTGACCACCGCCGACGTATTGGCAATCCTCACTCCGATCTGGCACGACAAGCCCGAGACCGCGCGGCGGGTGCGCCAGCGGATCAGTGCCGTGATGAAATGGGCGGTCGCGATGGGTTACCGGCCGGACAACCCGGCGGGCGAGGCCCTCGGGCAGGCCCTTGGGCGGCAGCAGACCGTCGTCCAGCACATGCGGGCCCTGCCCCACGGCGCGGTCCGGCGAGGTGCGCTTGGCGACGTGGGACGAAATGGACTTGGACGCGGGCGTTTGGACCATCCCCGCCGCGCGCATGAAAGCGAAGCGGAATCACCGCGTCCCGCTCTCGGGGCGGGCGCTCACGATCCTGCACGACGTACAGAGACTGAGTGATCGCACCGGCCTGGTGTTCCGCAGTCCGCGCGGGAAGCCACTCTCCAACATGACGCTATCGAAATTGATCAAGGAACTCGGCATCGCCGCCGTGCCGCATGGGTTCCGGTCGAGCTTCCGGGACTGGGCCGCGGAACGGACAAGCACACCCCGCGAAGTGGTCGAGGCCGCGCTCGCCCACACGGTACAAAATCCCACCGAGGCGGCCTACGCACGCAGTGATCTCTTCGAGCGGCGGCGGCGCCTGATGGACGACTGGACAGCTCACCTAGACGGCGAGCCGGGCAGCTGAGCGCCACTCGAATGAGTGGATTGGTTCAACAATCGGCGGCTCCTCGAGCCGATCGGCCACGTGCCGTCGGCGGAGTGTGAACAGTGGTACCATCAAACGCACTAGACTCTCGCCATGGTGGCCAGAGTCGACTAACGAGTTCTCCATGCCACCCGGGGCAGTTCACTATGAGCATTGAAGTCAGTTTTCACCCGACACGCTCGTCTCGAGACGAGCTCAAGAAGCTCGTACGCGAACTTGGGTTCACACCATCCGGGCATCTTTGGAATTGGCCAAAGGGTTCGTTGCACTTTCATTGGTTTGACGAGGTCGATTATAAATCTTTCGATGGCGTTGAGGCTACAATTTGTCCTCCATCAGAAGGTGCGAAAGCCACGCTAGGGAACTGCACATGGGCTCTACACACACGGACTCGTGCCTCCGCGAGTCCAGCAGACAGGGAACAGCAAAATAATCTCATTCGCCTTGCACGAGCACGTTTGGTCGTAATAGGTACACAAAAGTCACGCCTGACGCGCGCGACGCTCCCACGCGTGGAATCTATCTTGCCTATGAATTTGTAACCGACAGCATTCGTGCTGTCCGATTTGCACTTCCAGAGTCACAGAAGAGTTTAGAACGTCTTGTCGGCACCAAGCTCGAACCATTGTCACATGCAGATCCTGCACGTGTTCTATACAACGCACTGGTGCCATTCGCTGTTGCTGCTTTAGAACATTTTTTTCAGCCGTTGTTTCAAGCCGTTTTTCGCGATTCGCGGACAGGGCGTAACATCCAGCACGACCTGGCGTTGTTGCTGCGCCAATCGGTATACAGTCGACTGGCTGGCTATGAAGATGTCAACGATGCCCATCGTCTATCGGTGGATCCGACTATGCGGAGGATCACCGGGAAGAAGATGGACAAGAAGAAGGCCGCCAGCGCCAACACCATGGGTCGATTTGAGACCGAGATGCTGTCCGTCCAGGGGAACCTCAAAGCCCTTTCGGAAGTTAATGGCCGATGGGTAGAAAGAGCGCTGGAGAAAACAACTCATCGACGCATCATTCTGGATATGGACAGCTCAGCCAGTCCTGTCCATGGCGAGCAGGAAGCCTCTGCCTACAACGGCCATTTCCGATGTACTTGCTACCATCCCCTGTTTTGTTTCAACCAGTTCGGAGATTGCGAAGGTGCAATGCTTCGGCCCGGCAATGTTCACAGCGCGGATGGTTGGAAGGAGATGCTGGAACCAATCGTGGCTCGCTACGAGAAGGAAACAGTGCGCAAATACTTTCGTGGGGATGCCGCTTTTGCCAAGCCAGAGATTGATGAATACCTGGAGGAGAAGGGCTTTTTGTATGCCATCCGGCTTCCCGCAAATGACGTCCTTCAGGCGGAGATTGAACACCTGCTGACCCGGCCGGTGGGTCGCCCACCCCGAAAGCCCATCATTTGGTTTGCCGATTACAACTATCAAGCCGCCAGTTGGGACCGGGCTCGTCGGGTCATTGCCAAGGTCGAGTGGCATTGCGGCGAACTCTTTCCGAGAGTCGGTTTCATCGTGACCAAGAGCAGCGCACGAGCCAAGGGGTGGTTCACTTTTACAACGGTCGCGGCACGGCCGAGCAGTGGATCAAGGAAGGCAAGTATGCCTTGAACTGGACGCGCCTGTCCTGCCAACATTTTCTCTCGAATCAGGTGAGGTTGGCTCTGTTTGTTTTGGCCTACAACCTGGGCAATTTTCTGCGGCGTCTGGTCCTTTCTGGAAGAATCAAGCATTGGTCCCTTCGCAGCCTATTGACCAAACTGATCAAGATCGGAGCGAAGGTGGTTCGGCATAGCAGGATCGTCACGTTTCAGATGGCGGAGGTCGCGGTAAGCGAGGAGGTATGGGCCGAGCTGTTGTCCCGGATTAACCGCTTGAGGTGGATCAGAGCCTAGTACCTTGTCAGCTTAGATATTGTGGGTAGAGGTGCTTGAGCTTGACGCGAGCATCCTCGATCCTAAACTGCCAATCTACTCCGATTTGCATTCGATTGCGATCTTCCCACCACGCCTGGGTGTGGCGGGTGAGTTGCTGGCGAGTTGGGATGCGACGATCTAGGCATTGCCGGCTCAACGCGCTCAGCTCGATTTCCGCCACGTTCAACCAACTGCCATGCTTGGGGGTGTAGTGAATCCGGAGCCGCTCCGCCAAGCGGCGAGCTTTTTGAGGCTCAAAGGCCTCGTAGAGCGAGCCCGCCTTGTGCGTGTTGAGGTTGTCACACACCAGGATGACCCGGGCCGCATCTGGAAAATCCTCTTCCAGGAGCTGCTGAATCTCCCGTGCCCAATCCACCTTGGTCCGCTGCTCGCGCACGCTCACTTTGCGCCAGGCCGCCAGAGGTTGAACGAACAAAAACAGGGCCGCCGTCCCACATCTCTCATATTCGTAATCGTAGCGCTCGACCCGCCCCCCTCCGAGCGGGATCGGCTGGCGAGTTTCTCCAATCAACTGCTGCGGCTGCTCGTCCATGCACACCACCGGATATTTCCCATCCAAGGGACGCTTGTAAACTTCCAGAACGTCTTCCATATGGGCCACGAAGTCCGCATTCTGCCGGGGCGGGATCACCCAACACTTCCTCAAGTGCGGTTTGAGGACGTTTTTTTAAAGCCTGGCGCACCGTTTCGTGGCTGATCGTCTCCACGATCTCCATCTCCACCAGCCGTTGGCTGAGCAGTCGCAGCGTCCAGCGGGCTCGTCCTTCCGGTGGCGGGCCGCAACTGAGTGCGATCATTTGCGCCTCTTGCTCTCCGTCCAGTGACTTCTCTCGCGAGAGTCGCTGTTGCTTCTTGCGGCCCAAGGCCCGCTCCAGTCCCTCTTCCACCAAACGCCGACGAACCTGCACCACTGTATTGAAGTGGCACCCAAACGCTTCTGCGATCTTCTCGTCCGTCCATCCAGGGCCGTTGGCATCCGCCTTCAACAGGATATTAGCGTGCTTGACCCGGTAGGCCTTCACTGTCCCTTTCTTGACCAGACTCTGCAACTCCTTGCGTTCTTCCTCACTAAGTCGGACCACATATCTCTTGCTCATCTTGATCCTCCTAGGTTATCGAACCAAGGCCTCTCAAGACGAGCTTTTACGCTCTGCCTCTGACTAATAAAAACAATGCTGACAGTGTACTAGCCCAAGTGTTTCTGATCGAGTGGGTGGAGAGTTGGCTCCACTGATCGGATTTGACAAAAGCATCTTGATTAAAAAGGATCAGAGGTGCTGCTCAGCCAAAATGTGGTGGAAAAACGCTTGCTCCAATGTGAGGGTACTGGTAGATTTTGATCATTCATCGCGATTAGGTCAGGTGAACTCATGTCCGGAGTTGATATGAGGAATGTCGGTTACAGTGTTAACAATGGACAACGCAACCCTCATGTTACGCCAGGTTAATCCTGGGGTTATCCAGGGAGACCAAGTTTCATCCCAGGCTTTCCGTCCCACGTCGAAGGTTAAACGACGCCCCTCTGTTTACGATGGAGATCAGTTGGCGCCACGAACGGTGCATGAGCATTACACGAGCATGCTGGGTTTTTTATCTGCTAGCGTGATGGCCATGAGTGTGGCCGAGTGTGGCAAGCTCAGATTGCCGGTTTGTCCCGATCCACAACCATTTCCGGAACACTTGGTCATTGATTTCTCCAAGTTTCCCAGGAGCCAAGTGGGAAACAAGGCTGAGTCGCTCCGGGCAATGGCTAAACAGCGAGGATGGCTCTACCTGGGACCGAGGATTGACGTACGCGGGTCAAGCGGTGGGGCTGCGGGAGCGCTACCCTGATGGCGCTCTCAATGGTCCTGCCGTCAGGCCAGGAGTCTCTAGATAAACGCCGTGTGCCATGCATGGTCTCTTTCCTCAGCCCGTTCCGACTTGTGAATAGTCCGGCTTTGCAACCTTGGAACGTCACAATTGAGGACGTGAACGGCCTCTCTTGGGACTACGCCTCGCTGCACGAATTGGTAGGGAGCGTCGATGTAGGTCTACCGGAACCACACAACATGGTTTTCTCGCGCGACGGAGGTATCGCGTTGCCCCTAATCCCTCAGTTGCGCAATGACGTAGAGTTCTTCAATCGCTGCTTCGCTGCCATGTTGCTCGGCGGTGTCTATTGCGAAGCCATTGGATTGGATGGACTCGACTTTGGTTCCATCATCGACTGGAAGTACCTCCGTGTGAACACCAACGCCTCAGCCTCGGAAAACCGCTTTCACCAATTAATCCGGATGCGCATGGCTTCATCGTTTGAAGCCATTAAACTCCTCGATCCTCGGATGGCTGAATTTGTTGATTTGCGCGCGGCGATGGCTACGGGCCGTGCAATACTGGAAGCGGTACCCGAACTCAGTGGGGAGTTCTTATTGAAGGGCATCACAGGAATCGCACGATGTGACTGGGGTATCGCCTTAGCCAATCTCTGGATTGTAGTCGAGCAAATCACCTCAAATCTTTGGGAGCACCGCATGGTGAAGCCAGCTAGGACCCCCAATCCAATCCAGGGACGAGCCGACCAACTCTCTGACACAAGGACTTGGAGCATTGGCGTGCGACACGAGGCACTACACCAAATCAGCGTGTTGCCCCGTGAGACACTCATTAACCTTTCCGAGGCGCGCAAAGCACGCAACGCGCTTACTCATAGTGGCAAACATCCCCCTGCTGGTGCGGCACGTGCAGTCTACGCCGGCGCCACTGAACTACTCGGACAAGTTCTGGGTGGTCGGGCAGGAAGCTCTCTATGAAGTGTGCGAAGGATTCGCTCGAATAACACCGGCGATGGTCCCGGGAGGCGTCGGTAACGTGCGGTACTCTGTCTCCCTTCCGGACTGCGAGGCGTTTCGCGTCGTTCCCGCAGCTTTGCCGATCACCGTTTCGGGAGACCCTGATGACAGTTGAGGAGTTCGCGGACGAGTTCTTCCAGGATATTCTCGCCGAAGCCGATGCCGATGGCCAGTTCGTGGAGGATGTCTTCTTCCACAAGTTCTGCGAACACCTGATGGAGACAGGTGAGCTAGACTCGGCCGACCGGGTCTCGTATCAGAGTCAACCGGGCAGAGGCATTCGCGTCGATGGATACGGAGGTGATCCCGCCGAGGACGACTCGGACACCTTCAGTCTTCTGATCTCCGACTTCCGTCCTTCGGCAGACGTTGGGCGCCTGAGCGGAAGCGAGATGAACACGATCTTCCGGCGGCTGTCCAACTTCCTTCGGCAAGCCCTCGATCGCAAGTGGCGCGACGCGCTCGAGGAGACGAGTCCGGCCTTCGGGCTGGCCGATCTGCTTTCCAAGCGCTGGAGCAGCATCGGTCGGGTTCGCCTGTTCCTGATCACGAATCGCGAGCTGAGCGAAAGAGTCGACGGGCGCGAAGCGGACGAGCTTGACGGCAGGACGATCGCCTACAGCGTCTGGGACATCGGACGGCTGTACCGGCAGGCGACAGTCGGACACGGCCGGGAGGATATCGACGTTGATCTGGCCGGAGGCTTTGGCGGCCCGCTTTCGGTCCTTCCAGCACAGCAGTCGGAAGCCGGCCATGAATCGTATCTCGCGATCATGCCCGGGAAGGTGCTCGCAGCAATTTATGACCGGTGGGGTACCCGGCTTCTGGAACAGAACGTGCGGGTCTTCCTGCAGCATCGCGGCAAGGTCAACAAGGGGATCAGGGCGACCATCGAGAACGAACCCAACATGTTCTTCGCCTACAACAACGGCATCACGGCTACCGCCGAGGAAGTCGAGATCGACGACGACGACGGCAGACTGCTGCTGCGGCGACTGAAGAACTTCCAGATCGTGAACGGCGGCCAGACGACGGCGTCAATCCACTCGGCGCACCGCAGCAAGGTTGACGTGTCGCAGACATTCGTCCAGATGAAGCTCTCTGTGGTCGATCCGGAACGGGCGAACAGACTGGTGCCCAAGATATCCGAGTTCGCCAACAGCCAGAACCGTGTCAGCGCGGCCGACTTCTTCGCCAATCATCCATTCCACGTTCGCATGGAGGGTTTCTCCCGGCGTATCCACGCGCCGTCACCGGACGGCACTTTCCGACAGTCGAAGTGGTTCTACGAGCGAGCGCGAGGCCAGTACGCGGACGCTCGCGGTGGTCTAACGCAGGCCCAGCGCAAGAAGTTCGATCTGGAGAACCCGCGCCGGCAACTCTTCACGAAGACGGACTTGGCGAAGTTCGTCAACGTCTGGGAGGAACGCCCCCACGAGGTAAGTCTCGGGGCACAGAAGAACTTTAGTGCCTTTGCGCGGCGCATCGGTCAGGAATGGAAGACAGGCCCGGACGACTTCAACGAGGCATGGTATCGCGAAGCTGTCGCCAAGGCGATTGTCTTCAAGGCAACCGAGCGGCTCGTCACGGACCAGCCCTGGTACCAGGGCGGCGCTTTTTCAGGCAACTGTTGTTGAGTTCTGACGGCAGTCCACGGTGGCGTAGAATCGGATCGCTATCAAAACAAACAAAAGAAATGCCGCCCGACTTGTGAAGACCTCTCGGAATGAGAGCCTGTTTTTGGCCAGGCCGCCCTGCATGGCAGGAGTCCTCATCGTTCTACCGAATCTCAGAGCCGAATGCGGACGTACGAAGTTGTAATAGGCCATCAGCAGCGCCACGTGACCTTCCAAGAACTCCGTACGTCGGGCGTGGCAAGGTGTGCGACGGCCAAGATAGGAGCAGCCCTGCCGGATGGTTAAATTGTGGCGCTCCACGAAACTGGTGTTCAGTGTGCTGGAATCCTCGGAATGAAACAGTGCTTCTTCCAGTTCGCCTTGTGTTCCGGGAAGCAGTCTACGATCGACACGAACCACCCGATTCTCCCGACGCTTCTTGATGACTTGGCCGTGGATGCAGACTCCCAAGAGCAGCCTTTTCGCAGCCCACTCGTACATCTCGAACCCGTCGGTGGTGAACAGGAAGCGGTGTTTAAGGAGGCCTCGCTGCAGTGTGTTCAGAATTGCGTTCTTGATTTGCTGGAGACTGCGGCGGCCAACGTTTGTCGAGACCCAAAGTCTGGACCACACTTCCAGGGTGGTCAGCACCCAGATCACCTGTTTCTTCGCTCCAACAAAGGTCCTGATCTCGTCGGCCTGAAGTTCATGGATGACGAAACCCCGGAGCATCCGATCATTGAACCGGACAGCGTATGTGGCCGCCGATTCAAGCCAGCGTGCGATGGTGCCCCACGCCATCCGCTTGATTCGAGCCATGGCTGAGATCGCAATTCCGTGGACACACATGCGGACGACTTCATCGAACAAAGACCTGGGCTTGTGCAGCCGATAATAAGGCGTGCCACGGGTCGAGGAGAAGGTTCGACCGCATTCTTTGCAGCGATAGCGCCGGCGTCTGCCCTGCCTGGTGATGTAGAAGGAGTGTCGGATGATGTTGCCCTTGCCGAGCCGTCCTTTCAGGCAGCAATTGGGGTTGGGACAAGTGCGATTGGACTCCTTGCTCCGCTTCATACATGTCTTGATGACAGACAACCGCCAGGAAGTCCAGGTAGGATCATGAGTTGAGGAGACACTGGGAGACGATCAACAACAGTTCCCTGATGAAGCACCGGCCATCCGGTTGAGGATGTGACACCCGATCGCGGCTTCTCTGCGTTGCGCCTTGCTGTGCCTCGCCTTCAGGCCGCCTCCGAACACGGACTTGTATCGGAAGAAGCTGTTCTCAACGCGCGCCTGCTGTCGGTAGCCCGACTCCTTCTGCCACTCCCGTCGCCCGACCTTGCGAATCCTCTGAAGAGACGCTTCACGCTGCGCCCAGGGGCCGTCGGTGGGCCCCGCCGACAGCGCAGAGCGACGAGGGGGGATCACAATCACGACGTTCTCTGTACCGGCCGCGCTGGCCCGATCGTAGACCGATCTGTGGTCGTAGGCCCCGTCCGCCGTGAAACGCCGGATGGGAACTTCGAGCGGGGCGAGAAGATCAGGGAGTGTGGAGGCGTCGTCCCGGCTGCTCGCTGTGAGTTCGGCCGCCACAATGAACCCCTCCGCATCCACTCCGATGTGCAGCTCCCGCCAATCCCGGCGTTTCTTCGATGCCTTGTGCTTGTGCGCGTTTCATTCGCCGCGACCCAAAATCTTGAGCCCTGTGAAATCAACGATCAGGTCGATCGGGCCGTCGTGGGCTCGGGTCAGGGACGCACCACAACAATTTGGTTCCGGCGCGAGAGGGTGGTGTGGTCCGGGGCCTTGAGGTCGCGGCTTATCAAGCTGAGCAGCGAGTCCAGGAACCCCTCCGTCTGGCGAAGCGGTAGGCCGAAGACGACCCGCAGCGTCAACGCGGTCCGGATCGCGAGGTTCGAGTATCGACGCTGCCCTCCGCGGAGACCGTTCTTCGGTGGTATCCACGCGGCAATCGCATCCTCGCTCAGCCAGATCGTGACGTCCCCGCGGCTCCTGAGGCCACGCTCGTACTCCCTCCAGTTCCGGATTCTGTACTTCGTCTTGTACTGGCGGTTGATTCGGCTCGACTTCCCTGCGGCCATGACGTTGCCCCCTTGATCTCCATGATGGACTGGAACCCTCCGCCGATGCTAGCGTGCCCGCTTACGCCGATTCATGCACCAATGCCGTCATGGCACCCAGAATTGTGGATATGCTCCGGCTGAGTTAACGCAACTTACTAAGGGCCGGACCAGTTCAACATTCTAATGATGCGGGATGCCATCGATCGGCTAGTCACGACGCGTCCAGGTTTCGAAGTTCCACAGCTCCGAATCCCAGGCGTTCATCCGGACACCCTCGATATCGTTCGAGTGAGCCGACACGTTTCCACGGTGAATCAGCGGGATGATCGAGTAGCTCCCGACAAGCAAGTCGTTGAGCGCAATCGTGATCTGGTTGCGCCGTTCGACATCGGCCGTGTTCTGCAGCTCGGCATGGAGCCGATCGTATTCGTCAGACTGGAAGCGCTGGACGTTTCGACCGTGGAACGAGTTGGCCGCTCCAGCGATCTGGTCGGTGATCCAGGAGCCCAGGTAGCTCTCCGGGTCCACGCCGCTGTTGGCGTACATCTGAACGTCGGCGTAGAACCTGCCCAAGGTATCCGGGCTGTCCACGTCACCGCCGAAGAATACTGAAGGATCGATATGCTTCAGTTCGGTCTCGACGCCAAGCTCCGCCCACCAGCTCTTGATGCGTTCCTGGGTGGTCTGACGCACCGAGTTCGTCGAAGTCTGGAAAAGGATCTTGAGCGGAACGCCGTCTCGCTCTCGCACGCCGTCTCCGTCGGAATCCACGATCCCGGCATCGTCGAGAACCTCTCTCGCAAGATCCATGTTCTGGAGGAGGCATTCATCATTGTTCGCCGATGCCTGGTCCGGCGGAGCCGGCCAGACGTTGCACGCCGGCCGGCCGGCGATCTCGCCGTAACCGATCCTGACCAAGGTATCGCGGTCAATTGCCAGTGAGAGAGCCCGGCCGACGACCGGATCGGTCAAGAACAGATGCGGGTTCGTGCCGTCCGCATACTCGGAACGAAGATCGCCCAGACCGGCATCCGGATTGGTTTGGTTGAGCATAAGGCGCTCGACTAACGTGGCGAAAGCCGAGACAACGGTTCCGCCCCCTCCCGCGGCCAGCGAAGCGAGGATTTCGGGTTCGACCTGGAGGTTCCAGGCATAGTCGGCCTCGTTGAGTTGAAGAACGGATCTCGCCGCAACGGCCGCGTCGCCTCCTCCTTTCAGGATCACCTCACTGAAATACGGAAGACTGGACTTGACGCCGCGGTAGAGCGGATTGAACCGGTAGAGGACGGTGCCGTTGGTGCGGAAATCGGCCACGACGTATGGACCTGTGCCGATCGGCCTCAAGTTTGCGTCGGTACATTCGCCCGCCGCCCCGCCCAGACAGGCGGCGAACTGCGAGGCTTGAAGGATCGGGCTCAGGTGGGACACAAACGGGGCATAGGGAAACGACGTCGGTCCATCGAACGTGATGGTGACGGTCCGCTCGTCGACGGCATCAACGGAAGCCACATTCTCGAAGCTCGACGCCTGGGCGCAGCCACCGCCGGGTGCGGTGCAGTATCGCCACGTAAAAACAATGTCGTTCGCGCTGAACGGCGTGCCGTCGGACCAGACCACATCCTCCCGGATATTCCAGGTGATCTTGGTCCGGTCGGCCGAGACACCGCCGTTCTCGAGGGTCGGAACCCGGGTAGCCAGAACGGCGACTATTTCGCCGTTCTCGTTGTACTCGGCGAGCGGCTCGATGACGAGAGATGCCGCCTCGGCATCCTTGGTGCCGCTGGAGAGATACGGGTTGAGGATTGTTGGCGCCTGCCAATAGAGGAGTGTTGCGCTGCCGCCTTGGCCTGCACTATCCAGATAATAGCCGGAACCGACCAGGATCGGCAGGCCATAGGTCACGACCCTCTTGACGAAAGCCACCTTGCGCTGCAGTCTCCCGGTGGCGGGATTGCGCGTCGAGTAGTACAGGAAGCTTTCACCGAACGCGTCGCCGACGCTCACCACATCCCGGCCGCCGAAGGGTCCGTCCGGATAGTCGTTCAACTCGGGAGCAAGGACGCCATACCCCTGGCTGTAGGGATCGCCGCTGAACAGCGTGTTGCCGTAGGTATCCAGGCCGAACACGTAGATTGAGCGGCTCCTCCAACGCGGGTCGGTGGACAGCGCCCGGGTGGCGAAGTACCCTTCCGATTCCAGCTCCAGGGCGGCGCAGCGGACAAACTCCTCCAGCCTCACGGGAGAAGGATCGGCCTCGAGCCCCAAGGCGTTGACCTCTTCGCTCCAGCACGTGCCGGGAAGGTCGCGGCGGTAGACCCCCGCGCCGATCGCGGCCAGGTTTCCTTCCCAGTCGATGCCCTTGATGTAGGAAGCTTTCGGCTCATCCCGGCCAGTCGCCGGATTTGTGAAGGAGTAGTAAAGCCAGCCAGCGCCGAAGCTGCTTACGATCCGATGCTGTTCCTTGTAATAGTCGTTGCCGAAGGCGTCGATCAGCAGTCCTAACGATGATCCTTCCCTCGACCGGGCGGGCGGGAAAACGAAGAGTCGCGCCTGATCGCTCATCGGGGTCGCTTCGGAGACGAAGATATAGATGGGGCCGCTTTTCCAACGCTCGTCCTCGTTGAAGGCCCGGTGGGCCTCCTCAAACCCCATTTCCTGGACAAACTCGTAGGCGCATTGAACGAACGCTTTAACGTCCTCCAGTGTGCGCACGGCGCTGGCGGTTACGGAGCGATCCACGCACGACAGCGGTTCAGCGGCCCCCTGGGCGACAAGAGCTGGCGCCGCGGCCAGGAAGGCGAAGGGAATCAGGAAATAAGATAGTCGACGACGTTTCATCCTTTGGTAATAATAACCAAAATCGAGGGAACTCGAAATCGCGAATTGAAGCCGCGTGGGAGCGTCGGGCGTCGAGGGCGAGGCGATCAGCACCTTACGCTTGCTCAGGACCGCCACTGGTCAGTAAAGTGGATTCTTCACTATGTCGAGACGGGCTTTTCCAGGCACGGCAACCCTTGAGAGGATGGCCAAATTGCTATCGGATTATCGGTTGCCCAAAAATGTCCATGGGTTCAAGTGTTGGTATTGCGATGCGAGGCTGATCGAGGAACGGAGCCAAGCTCGCCTTTATCGGCGTCAACCCGGCTGGAGACCAACACGATGCCGCACACGACAAGAAGGAGCGCTACCTGGATGCCCCCTATGAGAAAAGGGATCCGCTGTGGAACGCCTGGCTGGATGAGGAGTGGCCCGACGGGAATCCGTATCATCCGTATCGGGAAGGAGTCCATCGGATTTTCGAGGCAATGTGTGGCCCCGGATGGGAGCAGATCCTTCGATCCACGGCCTGTTTTAACGTGTGCCCCTTTCGGACTGTCCAGACCGGTGCATTTGCCGCCCGCGCTGTGGAGTTCCAGCACGGAGTGGTTTGGAAAGGCCCTGATTCCGTGCATAGCCGATGAGTCTTGCCACACGGATGAGTGCCGATGACCAGAACCTAAGCCTCCAAGCTCGACGCGTTGAAACAGGCCGGCTGCTCGGACCGCCAGATCTTTAGGAACAAGGCTTCGGGGGGCCGCTCGGATCGGCCCGGGCTCAGGGCTTGTCTCCAGGAGCTTACCGCCGGCGACACACTCTTAGTCTGGCGCTTGGACCGTCTCAGCCGGTCGATCCTTCGCTTCCTGCGACTTCTCGGACGAGAAGCTTGAGGATACGGTGGGAATTCGACCCCCAGAATTGACAGCCTGAACGGCCCTGGGGAACCTGGAGTCGCGAAAGCAGCGAAATTTCCGTGTTCAGAAGAGCTTACACACGACCCTATGTCGCATTACGTACCTTTGTTGGAATAGAACCAGGCTATGACTTCGAGATCTAGATCGCAGATCCGGAAGGCGTCCCCTTCGGCGCGCCACCCGGAGGTGGATGGGGTATCTGAACGCTTTGGGCTCCGACGGCGGCACTTCTTAGTACTGGCGGGAAGATGAAGACATCTATCACACTTTAGAAAGAGGTGGTAACAGCCGTTGAAGAGGCTGCCCGCAAAGGAGAAAGTCGATCACAGGCAATTGAGCGGCTGCTTCGTCAAAGCCTTGCCGTGCGAGAACGAGCCGCAATCGACAATCGTGACCGCAACATCATCAACGCGCACGCCGATGAACTCAACGAAGAAGCGGTCGATGTCCTGGGTTATCAGGTGGAAACGTGAGGCGCGGCGAGCTCTACCGGGTCGCGAGGCCTCCCGCGCGCGATCCGAAGCGCTTTCGCGTGTTCGTCGTAGTCAGCCGACAGGCGCTGATCGATTCGCGGTTCTCGACGATCATCTGCGCGCCGGTGTACTCAACGCGCCACGGACTCGCAACGCAAGTCGATGTCGGACTGAACGAAGGACTTCGACACGACAGCAGCGTGCACTGCGACGAGCTTGTCAGCTTGCGGAAGTCGCAGTTGACTCAGTTCGTCGGGACCTTCGACACCACCAAACTCAAGTGTCTCGACGATGCACTGATGGTTGCACTGGGGCTGCTCCGCAGCTAGAGAGAACTAGCGGCTGGGGCTATAGTCTCGGCGCGAACCCCATCCGCCGGCAGGAACCCCGTTGTCCGGATCGATGCTGCGATTCGCAGCGCATCCGGTGCGCGCGCACAGCACTGGTCTTCCCTGTTCCACGAACTGGTTTTCCCTGTTCCCCCCAGAAAATTCCCTGTTCGACCAAACAAATTCCCTGTTCCGTGGCGTAGGGAATTCGAAACTGAAACCCCATGATATCAGTGGGTTAGGAGGCTTCGATCCCGCCTATTCGAGGCCGAATCCACGAAATTCCCTGTTTTTTCCCTGTAAAACAGGGAAATCGGGCCAGAGACGGGTTCGCTCCAGACTGCGCCCACCGCCACGCCCTTATATCTCTGATATTGCTACGTTTTTTGTGGATCTCGTCCCCGTTTTCCGCCCAAATCCCGGGCGCTTGCCGATGCTCTGGTGAGGGGCTTCGGTTGGCAGAGACGCTTCTGCGTGGCGTTGGCGTACCGTTTTCACACGCCCGTCTCTCAAGCCCTTTTTAGTGGTACGGGTTTCGAGGGCGTCATCGGTTGACACGGCTCTCTATGATCTGTGCCCAGCGACAGAACCGGCCGGCTTGGGATGGACCGGAGATTAAGCGGGCGCGAACCCGAGCCGCTTCCTCTGGGCTTCCCACCTGAACGGCAGGCGGGTGTTCTTCATGAGCGTGTTCGCGGTCAGCCCAGGCGGTTGCTGCCCGTCGACGATGGCGGTGACGATGTCCGGGGCGAGGTAGCTCAGCCGCAGCAACCGGGTGACATAGGAGGGTGAGACGCCTTCGGCCTCGGCGATCCGCTGCAGGGTGAGATCGGGGTTTTGCTCCAATCGATCCTGGATGGCGAAGGCGCGCAGCAGCAGCCGGATCAGGCCCGGGGCGCACTTGGCATTGTTGCGGGCGCCGGGGACGACTAGTTTCATGCCCGTGCCAGCGCGCTTCAGGGCGATTGGAATATCCAGGATGATCGGATGTTTGGCTGGCTGAGCGTCCTGCCTCGATCTTTTTATTGAGACGGCGTCCGGTCCTGCCAGGAGGGTGGCCAGGGCCCGCTCGCCGTCGATCTCGATCACGATGCGGGCGGACTCGACGATCACCCGCCGGAGAAGCGCATTGAGATAGGCCTTGGCTTGGTGCGGTTTCAGCTCAGGCCACCGGTCCGCGAGCGATTGCGCCTGGGTGATCAAGACGGCATGAGCCGATGCCTCTTGAGGGTCTCCATCGATGACAGCGCTGATCGCGGCCGCATCAGCGAGCCAGTCTCTGAGACGGACAGTAACGAGGCCTTCGAGATCCGCCGCCGGGAGGCGCCACCCCTTGCGGCCGGCTCGCTTGCCCTCGAGGATGAGATGGCGGGAGACGTAGTAGCGATAGCGCCGTCCCTTCTTGACGGCATGGCTGGGTGAGAGGCCCTCGCCCTGCTCGTCAACGGCAAGCCCCGTCAGCAGGCTCGGTTGCCGGGTCCCTTCTCGGCGCTTGCTGGTGACGCCTTCGGCGGCGAGCCGGTCGCGCAGTTCACGCACGGATTCGATCTCCCGGTACTGGCGGAAGATAGACCGGACCGTTTCGGCCTCGGCCTCGTTGACGATGAGCTTTTGTCCTTCACATCGTAGCCCAAGGGCGGGTTGCCGCCCATCCACATCCCCTTCCTCTTCGAGGCGGCGATCTTGTCGCGGATGCGTTCGCCCGTGACCTCGCGCTCGAACTGGGCGAAGGAGAGCAGGACGTTCAAGGTCAGACGCCCCATCGAGGTGGTGGTGTTGAACTGCTGGGTGACGGAGACGAAGGAGACCGCTTTTCGATCAAAAATCTCCACAAGCCGGGCAAAATCCGACAGCGTCCGGGTCAGCCGGTAGACCTTGTAGACGACGATCGTGTCGATCCGCCCGACCTTGACATCGCCGAGCAAACGCTGCAACGCCGGCCGCTGCAGGGTGGCGCCGGAGACGCCGCCATCGTCGTAAAAAGTAGGCAGCACGATCCAGCCCTCGTGCTTCTGGCTCGCGATATAGGCCTCGCAGGCCTCCCGCTGCGCCTGCAGCGAGTTGAAGTCCTGTTCAAGGCCTTCTTCGGAGGATTTGCGGGTGTAGATGGCGCAGCGCACCGTGGCCAGACTCTTCGCCCGTGGTGATTTCCGATGCTCAGTCATGCTCCGCCGCCGATGCGCTCTCGCCTGAAGGCCGCAGGCCGAAGAAGCGGGGACCGGACCAGTGCGCGCCCGTGATGCGTTGGGCGATAGCGGTCAAGGAACCATAGGCCTCCCCGTCGTAATCGAAGCCGCTTTCCGCCGCAGTGACGACATGGGTGCGGCCTCGCCATTCGCGCACCAGCCGTGTGCCGGGGCGCACCTTGGTGCCGTTGCCGGGGGCGACCCGGCCGGTCTCGGCGAAGGCCTGGGCCAGGGCCCGAAGCCGCCGCCGCGCCGCCTTGGAGAGCCCTCCGTGGACCTGTTCCTGGAGCTTATAGGCGATGGCGCGCATCAGCAGGTCACGGCTGAGTCGCCGGGGCGGGGGTGCCCGGTAATGGCGCCGCCATGCATCGCGCAGCGCCGGCGGGTCCATCTCCTGGATCTCGGTCATCCGGGTCTCGATCGTCGGCATCTTGTGGCCTCCTCCGGGCAGGCTCGTCATCGATGATTGCCGCCCGGGTCACCTCCATTGACGCTCCGTTGCCCGGTGGAAGTCCAGTCCGAAAGTGAAGATCAATCGTGCTGGGGGAGGATGGGCGACGGGGCGCGGACATGATTATTATCGACGATCCGCTCAAGGCCGAGGACGCCAGCTCCAAGACCGTCCGCGACGATGTCAACGAATGGTATACGACGGCCCTGGTCTCGCCTCAACGACAAGGCGCGCGATGTGATGATCGTCCTCATGCAGCCGAAAAAGTGGGCCAAGCGCAGGGCCGCATAGCCGGTGATTGCCCGACGGACTCTCAGAATCTCAGTGATTCGGTTGTAGTCACCTTAGTGTATCGTCGCCCCGCCGCAGCAACGCTTGTATTTCTTGCCAGAACCGCACGGGCACGGATCGTTCCTCCCAATCTTGGGAGTGTTGCTCCGAGGTTCGCTGGTGTAACCGCCTGCCGCGTGCTGCCGATGTAGCCGAAAGTACCGTAGGCGCCTACGATCCCGATGGCCATCCCCACGATGATTTGTTCCCGCCTTTCTCGCCCAATCGGCCCCGGCCGCATTTCAGGGTTTTTGTTGTGCTCGTGGTAAAGGCTCAGTACTGGAATCATCAATCCGGCGTGTTCCTCATCGGTCATGAGTTCGGCCCAACTTTCTTTGCGCATGCCGACTCCGCGTATGAACCCACGAGCCCAGTTGTTGCCAAGGCAGACGCCGTTCTCGTCCTCAAACAGGATCGGTAAATACACGTCCTCGTTGTGCAGAGCTGCGACAATCGTGTTCCAGTGCCGCATCATCAGCCCCAAGATATCGTTGGCCTCATCGAACCCAGCAAACTCGCAAGTATCTGTCATTTCGCCACCAAACACTTCCGGCAAGTACTCGCTCGGTGGCACCATTTCTGGGCCAGCGATGAGGGCCGAGAAGAATCCGTCGAGCTCTTCGATGTTCATCGTCTTACCTCCCTTGCACTTCCGGAAAAATTCTCCGAGGCGGTCCAGTTCGGCGTCCGTCAGCGGTTCGGGCTGGTCAAAAGCTCTCATGCGTATATCCTCTGTGTGAGACAGGTCGGGGTAGTGCGAGGGCGTATGGAGCATTCACCCAATTCCAACCGGCATTCCTCCTCCAGACCGGGCGAGTGAGACGCGCGCGAGGGTGGATTTCTGGATGCCCTATACGACCTCTCCAGGGCTTTTCTCCGCCAGCGGCACTGGGAGAGGGCGCAGGGGCGATCACGGGATTCAAGTGCCGACGGTAGTATACACTTGATTGCCGCCGGTCTTTCACTGGGACTTTCAGCAACGGCGTTACCAACTCGCAAGCCCTCCAGGGCTGCCATGATCTGCTGGGCGCGGCGGGCACGCACCCGAAAGCGCCGTTCCACGGCCTAGCGGTCCAAGTGGTCGGCGTCCATGTCCCGTAGGATGTCGAGGATTTCGGGAAGTCGTTGAAACCAGCTCACGGGTGCCGACCGCATCGTGTTGGTCTCCAGCCGGGTTGACGCCGATAAAGGCGAGCTTGGCTCCGTTCCTCGATCAGCCTCGCATCGCAATACCAACACTTGAACCCATGGACATTTTTGGGCAACCGATAATCCGATAGCAATTTGGCCATCCTCTCAAGGGTTGCCGTGCCTGGAAAAGCCCGTCTCGACATAGTGAAGAATCCACTTTACTGACCAGTGGCGGTCCTGAGCAAGCGTAAGGTGCTGATCGCCTCGCCCTCGACGCCCGACGCTCCCACGCGGCTTCAATTCGCGATTTCGAGTTCCCTCGATTTTGGTTATCATTACCAAAGGATGAAACGTCGTCGACTATCTTATTTCCTGATTCCCTTCGCCTTCCTGGCCGCGGCGCCAGCTCTTGTCGCCCAGGGGGCCGCTGAACCGCTGTCGTGTGCGGACCGCTCCGTCACCGCCAGCGCCGTGCACACACCGAAGGACGTTCAGGAGTTCGTTCAATGCGCCTACGAGTTTGTCCAAGCGGGATGAAATCCGAACGACTCGCCCGGGAGTCAGGCTGTTCCCCGACAATCCTCCAGCGGGTACTGTCAAGTTAAGTAGAATGCTCTGGGTTTGGAGGCGAAATCGGTCGGAGATCGAACGTAGAATCAACAACTTATGGCGTGTCCAGGGAGCTGAGTAGGTCCACAAATTGGTTAACTTGACAGTACCCGCAAGGCGGATGATTTCGGGCGAAGTCTTGAAATAGCGAAAGGGGCTCTTCATCCAAAGACACTTACAAGACGCATCCCGCCGAATCAAGCCTGTTTTTCTCTGACAATGCCGCTCGAAGATGTGCCGCGCAGTTGCGGAAAAGCCGTTCATGTACGATACGGGGTTCGGTGCGATGTTCTCGGCATCCCCGAGCAACCGCGCGAAGGTGTACGAGCTGGTGTTGTACAGCGCGTGTTTTCGCTTTGGATCGGCGCCTTCCCGAGCAGGCGATTCAATGCCGCTTCGGGCATCTGCTGCGCCTTTAGCTCCTCAAGCTTCTTTAGAAGGGCATCCTTGGTTGGCTCCAAGACACAGTCGAGCCGACGCAAAACGACCATCGGAAACATGACCAGGCGATACTGAGCAGGCCGGTACGGGCCTCTAAGCCGGTTCGCGATCTTCCAGATTTTGGCTTTCAGCTCTTCGTGCGTCTGAATGTTCACGGATAGTCTTCTCTTTCCTGGTCGCCGTCCATCCGTGGTTGCGTGGCAGCTTCGGCTGTTCTCATCCGCGGGTCAATGACCTCGATCCCGCATCCCGGGAAGTCATCGGCATTCCTCGTGGAGACTGCCGCCCGCCCCCTGGGCGCGGCTGATGCCGACGGTGTTGCAGTCTAACTGGCTGATCGGCTGCCGCGTGAAGGCTTCGGTAGTGCCGATCATCCCGTCGCCCAGGGATCGACGACCTCGACTCCTGTGCCTTGGAAATCTTGCACGTTCCGCGTAACGAGGACGGCGCCGCTCGAGCGCGATATGGCAGCGATCTGGCAGTCGGCCTCGCCAATGGGCCGACCCGCTTGGCGGCGGCTCGCAGCAATCTCCGCGTAGGCTCGGGTCGCAGCGCTTTCGAACGGCAGAATCCGCTCAGCGAAGCCAAGGTCGAGCCACCGACACATGGCCGCCTCCAGCGCGTTTCGTCGTCTGCCCGCCGGCAGGATCGCGACGCCGAAACGCAACTCCGCCTCACTGACCGCTGTCAGATACATCTCTGTCGCGTCGCGCTCGGCAATCCACGCAGCGACGGTGGGAGTCGGCACGGGCCGCATGAGTTCAGACGCGACATTGGTATCTATGACAAGCATACGGGCCGCTCAGGAGAAGTCCGGAGGCTCGCGCATTGGACCGCGCGGGAGAAGTTCGAGCTCCACGCCGCCAAGGGATGCGAAGGGTACTGTCAAGTTAAGTGGAATTCTCGGGTTTTGGAGGCGGAAACGGTCGGCGGTCGAATGTAGAATCAACAACTTAGGGAGTGGCCGAGGCGCTGATTAGACACCAAATCGGTTAACTTGACAGTACCCGGACGGGGCCTACGACCACAGATCGGTCTACGATCGGTCCAGCGCGGCCGGTACAGAGAACGTCGTGATTGTGATCCCCCCTCGTCGCTCTGCGCTGTCGGCGGGGCCCACCGACGGCCCCTGGGCGCAGCGTGAAGCGTCTCTTCAGAGGATTCGCAAGGTCGGGCGACGGGAGTGGCGGAAGGAGTCGGGCTACCGACAGCAGGCGCGCGTTGAGAACAGCTTCTTCCGATACAAGTCCGTGTTCGGAGGCGACCTGAAGGCGAGGCACAGCAAGGCGCAACGCACAGAAGCCGCGATCGGGTGTCACATCCTCAACCGGATGGCCGAGCTCGGTAGGCCATCGTCGTACGCTCTTGGTAGGTGATGGACCTGTGAGTCGGGTTCGTTGCGGGCCAGTTCCGATTCATGCACCAACGCCCTTCGCCAGGCGGCGCCGGGCAGGCAATCACACCATGCCGCTGCCCGCGGGGTCTCTCTTGGTCGAGACTGAGTTCCGGGGGACAAGTCTCGTTAGACATCTCGGTATGATTTCCGTGTGATTTTTCTGGTAGGCATGGACACCATGCCAATTACGGACGCGCAGTAAATCAACGGCGTCCGCCGCGGCGTGGCGGCAGATTGCTCTACCAGCAGGATACCCCCACCCGGCGAGTTGCTGGCCTGGCACGGGTAGGCCGGTACTCCTAGTGCACAAAGGAGCGGTTTTGCAACAACCCGGCGACCTACGGATTTTCAATGGCTCTTGCGTTGCGAAACGGTATTGCATTTTTGATTCGATTGGCAATACTTTTTGTGCAATGTTGATCGGCTACGTATGGTAGCTTTCAGCCCGTCGGGACAGACGAATCACTGATATGAGAGTTCACTACTTAAAACATGTTCCCTTCGAGGGTCTGGGGGCCATTCTTCCTTGGCTCAAGGAGCGTGAATGGCAAGTTAGCCTCACCGAGCTTTATCGAGATGAACCGCTTCCCTCCATCAACGATATTGACTGGCTGATTGTGATGGGAGGTCCAATGAGTGCCCATGACGAGTCGAAGTATTCATGGCTCAAGGCGGAAAAGGACCTCATCGGTCAGGCCATCGCAACCGGGAAGCCCATCCTGGGGGTTTGTCTCGGAAGCCAGCTCATCGCAGACGTTCTGGGCTCCAAGGTTTACAAGAACCCCGAGCCAGAGATCGGCTGGTTTCCAATCGAGCTTTCTGAAAAGGCGAAGAGTCATGAACTAGGGAGACTCATTCCTCCGCAAGTCGAGGTTTTTCATTGGCATGGGGAAACCTTCGACCTGCCCCAAGGAGCTCTTCATTTGGCAAGCAGTCAAGCCTGTGAGAACCAAGCCTTTGTCTATGGCGACCGAGTCCTGGGGCTTCAATTTCATCTTGAGACCACCCAGGAGGATCTTGAGGCCCTCGTTCACGGATGTGCTAATGAACTGACGGCGGACAGGCCATTCATTCAGAGTCCCGGCCAGATGTTGTCTGATCCTCATCGCTTTACTCGGCTCAATCAAATCCTCAATTCAATTCTCAAGGAGCTGTCGGCAAGGGTGTCCTGACCGGAGCGGCCGTTCCTCCTTCCGCAGAGACCGTATGACTACTTCGGCACGCATCAAGACACTGGATGGGGAGGTTTCCCGTCCACTCATCCCCTTGATTGGCTCCCAAATTGTCCCATCCGGTGCTTCATCAGGGAACTGTTGTTGATCGTCTCCCAGTGTCTCCTCAACTCATGATCCTACCTGGACTTCCTGGCGGTTGTCTGTCATCAAGACATGTATGAAGCGGAGCAAGGAGTCCAATCGCACTTGTCCCAACCCCAATTGCTGCCTGAAAGGACGGCTCGGCAAGGGCAACATCATCCGACACTCCTTCTACATCACCAGGCAGGGCAGACGCCGGCGCTATCGCTGCAAAGAATGCGGTCGAACCTTCTCCTCGACCCGTGGCACGCCTTATTATCGGCTGCACAAGCCCAGGTCTTTGTTCGATGAAGTCGTCCGCATGTGTGTCCACGGAATTGCGATCTCAGCCATGGCTCGAATCAAGCGGATGGCGTGGGGCACCATCGCACGCTGGCTTGAATCGGCGGCCACATACGCTGTCCGGTTCAATGATCGGATGCTCCGGGGTTTCGTCATCCATGAACTTCAGGCCGACGAGATCAGGACCTTTGTTGGAGCGAAGAAACGGGTGATCTGGGTGCTGACCACCCTGGAAGTGTGGTCCAGACTTTGGGTCTCGACAAACGTTGGCCGCCGCAGTCTCCAGCAAATCAAGAACGCAATTCTGAACACACTGCAGCGAGGCCTCCTTAAACACCGCTTCCTGTTCACCACCGACGGGTTCGAGATGTACGAGTGGGCTGCGAAAAGGCTGCTCTTGGGAGTCTGCATCTACGGCCAAGTCATCAAGAAGCGTCGGGAGAATCGGGTGGTTCGTGTCGATCGTAGACTGCTTCCCGGAACACAAGGCGAACTGGAAGAAGCACTGTTTCATTCCGAGGATTCCAGCACACTGAACACCAGTTTCGTGGAGCGCCACAATTTAACCATCCGGCAGGGCTGCTCCTATCTTGGCCGTCGCACACCTTTGCCACGCCCGACGTACGGAGTTCTTGGAAGGTCACGTGGCGCTGCTGATGGCCTATTACAACTTCGCACGTCCGCATTCGGCTCTGAGATTCGGTAGAACGATGAGGACTCCTGCCATGCAGGGCGGCCTGGCCAAAAACAGGCTCTCATTCCGAGAGGTCTTCACAAGTCGGGCGGCATTTCTTTTGTTTGTTTTGATAGCGATCCGATTCTACGCCACCGTGGACTGCCGTCAGAACTCAACAACAGTTGCCTGAAGAAGCGCCGGACGTTGGACAACGTCTGTGTGCAGGCCAAACTCCACGCTACTCAATTCATCCGGCCTTCCAGCCCTATCTTGAAGTCGAGTAAAGCTCGTAAAAGATAGAAACATAGAGTGAAGTGGTGCCGTAATCTTCCCAAGAAAAGACACCATCCAAAAGTAGAGCTTTTATCCGACTATGGGAGACTGTCCCGGGTTTAGTTGAAAGTTGAGAGGCGGTTCGTCCGACCGACTCGTTAGAATCGGGTTGGTCAACAACCTTTTAAGGAGGAACCGCCATGAAGAAATCATATCGAATTGTCACCCGGAAGAACAGTCAGGGGCTGGCTGATTATCTGGCCCAGAACGGGCAACTGTTGCTCCCGATGGTGGAGCTGATCGAAGCCTCCCGGATGGCCATTGACGAGTTGATCGACATCCTGGGGCGAGCGAGCATGGAAGCGGTCTTGCAGCTTTCTGCCCGAAGTGTCGCCGGCGAAAAGCAACAAGGGCGCCCAGGCAAGCAGATCGTTTGGTACGGCACTCAGCCAGGGCGAGTCAGACTTTCGGAGCGGCAAGTGCGGGTTCGAAAGCCACGGCTGCGCAAGAAAGGCCAAGGTCGAGGCGGGGAGGTGGAGATCCCCGCCTATGAGGCGATCAACCGTAACGGGGAGCTGGGCAGCCGCATGCTGGAGATCTTGATGTGCAACGTTTCCACGCGCCACTACAGCCGCGTGATCCCCCAGATGGCCGACACGGTGGGAGTCAGCAAATCGTCCGTGAACCGTCAGTTCATTGAGCAGAGCGGCCAGCAGCTGGAGCAGCTGGCCGAGCGACACTTTGATGACGTTGAGTTTCTGATCATCTACATCGACGGCCTGGTCTTTGGCGAGCACCACGTGATCTGTGCCGCCGGCGTGGACTCGGAGGGCCAAAAGCACGTGCTGGGCTGCGGGAAGGGGCCAGTGAAAACGCCGCCACCGCTACCTCCTTGCTGGAAGACCTGGTGGAGCGAGGCCTGGATTCCGGGCGACGCTATCTGTTTGTGATTGACGGCTCCAGGGCCCTGCGATGTGCCATTGACAAGGTCTTTGGCAAGGGCAGTCCGGTGCAGAGATGTCGTCGTCATAAGATTCGCAACGTGTGCGATCGATTGCCGGACGATCTGGCCGAGCAAGTCAAGTCAGTGATGCAGGCTGCTTATCGGCTGCCCTGGAAAGAAGGGAGGGTTCGGCTCAGAAAGCAGGCGGAGTGGCTCGAAGGGCTGCATCCCGATGCGGCAGCTAGCCTGCGAGAAGGTCTGGAAGAGACCTTCACCATCAATCGACTCGAGTTGTCTTCCTCCCTGCGCTTGTGTCTGGCCAGCACCAACCTGATTGAAAGCCCTCACTCTGGCGTGAGGATGCGGACCCGCCGAGTGAGCCGCTGGAAAGATAGCCAGATGGTGCTGCGCTGGGCCGCCTCAGCCTTCCTGGAGACGGAGAAGAACTTCCGGCGCATCCAGGGCTACCAGGACCTCTGGATGCTGAAAGCCAAACTCAGAGACGAGGTTTCTATGGACGCCAAACGAAAGGTGGCTTAAGATCGTGCTCAACCTGAACCGCCCTTCACTTTCAACTGAGTTTGGGGCAGCCTCGACTATGGTGATATGAGCACTTCCGTACTTCGCGGAATTATCTTACTTCTTGGGGGTGTGATCTGTGTCCTGAGCACCTATGGCGTCTTTGCGCCTTTCAAGCTGACTAACTGGGTCAGGTCTGCCTGGGGCAAGAAGTCGACGTTCCCCTTTGCGGTGATCGTGCGTCTAGTGATGGGGCCCATACTGATCTTCGCCGCGCCGGCGTCGAAGCTCCCGGTTGTCTTTGAAGTGCTCGGATGGGTTTTTATCGTCGCGGGAATTGTCATTCTCGTCTCAGGTCGGGATCGGACCGGCCGAATGCTCAACTGGTTCGAGGGCTTTCCTGCTTGGGCGATAAGCCTCTGGTGTTTGCTTGGAATCTTCTTTGGTGGATTCCTGATCTACGGTGTCTGGTGAGCCTAGCTTGGTCTTCGGTCGATACCGTAAGGTCAAAATATTCAGCCGACCCACAAGTCTCTATTGTGCAACAAGTTATAACCGTAACGGCAAACAGAAGTCAGCCTTGGTTGAGCCCCAATGTTTTCCCCCTTTGCGTCTGAGCACTTGACGTGAGCATTTAATCAACCATGAACTTCGTGCTCAGGCCCTGGCAGCTGCTGCTCCTGATCTTGGCCGGTTGGATCAACAGAGACCAGCAGGACGCGATCGAGTATCTTTTGACTGAGAATCAGGTACTCAGAGAAAAGCTCGGCAAGGGCCGCATTCTGCTCAACGACGGCCAGCGTCGATGCTTGGCCGTCAAGGGCAAGGTGCTGGGCCGAAAAAGCCTCGGCAAACTGGCCAAGATCGTCAGGCCCGACACGCTTCTGCGCTGGCATCGAGAGCTTATCGCTCGCAAGTGGGATCACTCAGACAAGAGGCAATCCGTTGGCCGGCCACGCATTCGACAACAGATTGTGGACTTGGCTCTGCGCATGGCTCAGGAGAATCCTAGCTGGGGCTATGACCGTATCCAGGGTGCTTTAGCCAACCTGGGCTTCCACATCTCTGACACCACGGTTGGCAACATTCTCAAAGCCCACGGCATCGAGCCAGCTCCAGAGCGCGAGAGCCGCACGGCCTGGCGTACCTTCCTTGCTGCTCACTGGGATTCGATCGCAGCCGCCGACTTTACGACCGTTGAGGTCTGGACTCGGTCAGGACTGGTCACGTTCTACGTCCTTGTGGTGATGCATCTAAAGACGCGGCGCATTGAAATCGCGGGTGCGACGCCTCACTCCAACTCCGAATGGATGCAGCAAGCCGGAAGGAACCTGACCGGCTGTGTCGACGGCTTTTTCCGCAGCTCGGCCCACGTCATCCTTGACCGTGACACGAAGCACTTGCCGTTGCGTCAGATCTTGAAGTCCAGCGACATCGAGGCGGTAGTCTTACCTCCCAAGAGTCCTAATCTCAATGCTCATCTGGAACGCTTCATGCGCTCCCTGAAATCTGAATGTCTCAACCGTATGATCTTCTTTGGTGAAGCGTCATTGCGTCGGGCCTTGAGAGAGTTCGGAGAGCACTTTCACCACGAACGGAATCATCAGGGACTCGCGAACCGAATCATTGATGCGGGAGATGAAGTTGGTCGCAAGGACGGCGAATTAAGTTGCCGTCCCAGGCTCGGTGGCTTGCTTCGATACTACTATCGAGACGCTGCTTGAATTCGGATACACTCCATAAGACTGGGGAGAAGGTCGAGTCAGCACCGCTGTGCCGGAGCGACGACCTCACACCGGGAGCCCGTTTCCAAAAGCTGGTTTCTCAACGGAAATCGCCTGAGATTCCGATGCTCGCACGCCCATGAGCCCTTCTATCCTAAGGATCCGCTACCCGACCGAATATTTTTACCTTACGGGCTGCGGCGAGTCGATTAGTGGTTGAAACAACAGGCCATCGGACGTCGTGCTTTATATCGCTGGTCCGGATAATCCTCAAAGGTTGTATAGCTCTAATGACGATGGTGGCGACAATTTCAATGCACGCATAGACGAACAGTTTACGCCCGGAACGTACTTCGTCTACGTTGTGTTTTATGATCGTAGCCAAAGAGGAGACTACGCGATTTCAGTCTCTTCGTGATTTGACGTCCAGATCAAATCTGTCTGAAGTGTACCCGTCCAGATCTTTATCCTCACCCTCTCTTTACTACTTCTGACAGGCGCGCTTGCTTTATTCCGGGTCGCTTTTCTCGGGCAGGGCATTGCAGAGTTCAAGCGCGACCAAAGGATAAAGGCTGCCACTATAGGTGATGAAGTGAAACTGGTCGGTGTTGAGGGATCGAGTCCACCATCGACCCGATTCTCTCTGGTTGTTGAGCAGCCATTGAACGCCCTGGCGGATTCTGGGATCCTGGCCACTGACACCGACCTTGCGCAGCGCGATCAAGGCCAGGCCGGTCTGATGGCCGTCGCTTGGAGGATTCTGGAATTCGGGTTCGGCCCGAAGCTTCTCCGCGCGGTGGCCATTCCCCCATTGTTCCGGCTGGGCGAAGGTGCGAATGGACCATCCGCCATCCGGACGTTGATGCCGCCAAATCATCTCGACGATCTCTGCTTTTTGAGCTTCGTCCAGCAATCCAGGCATTTGCGCCGAGGCCCAAAGAAGCACCACCCGGGCGTAATCGTGCGGGGGCGGGATAGTTTGAAAATAGTGTTTCAAGCGCTCCACTCCGGCCTGCAGTTTTGGATCGGTGAGGCTCGCCAACCATCCCGGAGCCACGGCCACCGCCAGGGCAGCAACGGTCGCTTCCTGGTAACTGCTTGACTCAAGCGGCGGCCAACATTGGCTCGCCTTCCACTCACCCGTCGGCAGCTGATGTTCAAACATCTGCCCGAGAGCCAGTGTCGTTTCAGGCGACAACTTCTTCGTGACATTGGCGTCCCATTCCGCCAGTCCTCTGGCAATGTAAATCCGCTGGGAGTCGCTTAATCTATGCTCACTGCCCAGCCGACTGGTGCCCTGTTTGAGAAGCGACAGGAAAAGCCCGCGTACTTCCGGCGCAGGTTCGCCCAAACGGTGGCTGAGCGAGGGGCGAAGGGCCATATAGGTGCCGTTGGTGTGGCAGGTGACACACTTTCGGCTTCCCGTCCAGGCCTTGGCACCCTGCTCAATATAGCGAAGTGCCTGAAGCAGAGAGAACTCTTCGCGCTTCGGCTCCGATGCCCAGGCTCGGGGTACCTGGATGTTCCCAAACTCGTATTGGTATTCCAAAATGCCTTCCTCTTCAGCCGCCCAGTCCGAACTTGAACTCAAGATCAAAACCAGGCTGGCTGCCCTGAACCATTGCTTCACTCCGCCACCCATCAACTGGCACCTCCTTGCCGTCTTGGCCGCGACCTCTTCGTTCCTTCCATGAGATCAAGCATTCAGCCGAGGGACTATATCAAGGCGATCAACCTGTTCACAAGCGCCTGGCTCTTCAGTCCACGATGCGGTGCCCTGGTTTGACAGGGGAAGGGGAGAGGTAGCCTTTTCTCAATTTCAAGCGAGGTCTTCCTTCTTTTCCCGACTCAAATGAGGGAGAATCAGCGGAGTTCCTCAACGGGGCTTTTCGCGTAAGATGAAGTTCACACACCGTTTTCGAGTCAACCTCCTGGACCGATTCCTTCAGCTTGTCGAGAGGGTTGGGAACGCTCTGCCGCATCCCGCTACGCTCTTCGGGATTCTCGCCGTAGCCATTATTTTGATCTCCGGGCTTGTGGTCCGCCTTGACCTGGAGGTCATTCATCCCGGCACGGGAGAGCTGGTGAGACCGGTCAATCTGTTTTCTGTTGCCGGCCTGCACCGGATCCTTACTTCGCTGGTCACCAACTTCACCGGCTTTGCTCCTCTGGGCACGGTATTGGTTTCACTCTTGGGAATTGGTGTCGCCGAGGGAAGCGGTCTGATCGGAACAGGGCTGCGCTTACTGGTACTTTCCGCTCCAAAGCGCATGCTGACTCTGGTAATCGTTTTCTCTGGAGTGCTCTCCAACACGGCCAGCGAACTCGGCTATGTCCTCCTGGTTCCGTTGGCAGCTATCATTTTTTTGGCCGCGGGCCGGCACCCGATTGCTGGACTCGCCGCCGCATTTGCCGGTGTCTCAGGAGGCTACAGCGCTAATCTTCTCTTAGGTGCTATCGACCCGCTGCTGGCTGGCTTATCCGAAGAGGCTGCACAAATTATCAGTCCCGATTACCGGGTCAACCCTGCCTGCAACTATTACTTCATGGCAACTTCGGCCTTTGCCATCACAGCGGCAGGAACCTGGGTTACGGAAAAGATCGTGGTGCCGCGTCTCGGCGAATACTCTGGTCACGCAAGCGCGGAAGAGATCACGGAGTTGTCGCGCGACGAAAAGCGCGGCCTGCTTTTCGCATTGGCCGCGGCAGCCGTCTTTGTCACTTTTATCCTGGCCGGAACCATCCCAGCCCGAGGCTTTCTACGCAACCCGGAGACGGGAGACCTGCTGCATTCTCCCTTCCTTTCCGGAATCGTCGCCTTCATTTTCATCGGAGGCGTGCTGATGGGCATCGCCTATGGACTCGGAGCCCGCACCTTCCGCAGCGACTCCGACGTCATGAACGCAATGGGCAAGGCCATGGAGACCCTGGGTGTCTATATGGTGCTCGTCTTCTTCGCCTCCCAGTTCGTCGCCTTTTTTAACTGGTCCAAACTGGGGCTCATCATCGCCGTCAAGGGAGCCGAGGTCTTGAAGGCATCGGGCTTGGGAGACATACCGCTTATGGTGTGCTTTATTGTCCTTTCAGCCTCGGTGAATCTTTTTATGGGAAGCGCCTCGGCAAAGTGGGCGATCATGGCTTCGGTATTCATTCCGATGTTCATGCTGCTCGGCTACTCTCCCGAACTGGTGCAGGCGGCTTACCGTGTGGGTGACAGCGTGACCAACATTATCGCGCCCATGATGTCGTACTTCGCACTGATCGTCGCGTTTATGCAGCGGTACGAAACGAAGGCGGGAATTGGCACGGTCATCGCCACCATGCTTCCTTACTCCCTCGTCTTTGCCGTGGTGTGGATCTTTCTGCTCGCCCTCTGGCTTCTGGCCGGATTGCCTCTGGGACCGGGGGCCGGTCTCTATGTGTCATTCTGACCAGCGGCAAGCAGTGCTCTAAAGAGGGAGCAGCGCCCTGCACAAACATCGTTCGTTCTCTGGTTGCGGATAGGTTGAGGGTTCACAGGAAGTCAAGGGAGTTCTTGACCTTTGTTCGTTCTGAGCATAGGGTGTTCGTGCAGTTGGGTACTGGCAGTGCTCGCTGTCGTTCCGGCTTGGAACGATCCTATATTGATTTCAAGACTCCGAAGGGTAGCCAGGGAAGACCCTTCGGATTCGATTCGGACCAGAGCCGACCAGGTGGCAAACTACCTCTCTCTATCTCCTAGCCTCACTAGTGTGCTCTTGGGATATTGACCCACCAGCAATTCGCACCAGAAGCCGCATAGAGACTGAATCGGAACTGGAATCTGGCATCTAATTCCGAGAGAAGTGTCCGACAGAGGCCGAAGTACCACTTTCCGCAATGTCTTGGTTATACCAAGACTTCTTGCAAATCTGAATAAGATAGGAATCAGGGACTGGGGTTGGCTACCCCATAGGTGCCCCTAAAACCTACCATTGGTCTAATCCTGGTCCCCCCCTCCAAACCCCGTATGATGCAGAAGGTGTCTACCGCATCCTTCCCTGGCGGAATCCCCCGCGAATTCCGCTACGACACGAGTGTCTTGGCTACGACCTCAACTGGGCAGGCTCCTCTGGCAGGGGATTTCCAGATTTGATCAGCGGTTATCGTCGACCCCAGCCCCCGCACGGCAGTTCTGACCGTCGAGGATCTCGATAGTGTTGTCTGCGGCAAACCCGTCCGCCTTCGTCCACTTTTGTTCCATCTTGAACCGGCACCAGCAGGTGGGGTCTCCCTTGACGAAAGCGATGAACTCCTTTTTTTGCCCCAGCGTTGCGGCCCCAATAATAGTTGTTGCAGTAGAGGCGGGGCCATGATAGTCATCCGATCCCCAATCAGGTCCCCCAAACGGGGGATACCGGCTGCCTGCCCCGACCGCCTTAAAATTGAAGCCGCCATCGCCGAGCCCACCGTCAGGTAACTTCTGAGCACCCGAAGGAGGAATCGGGACGGGAGCACCGCCAGCGGGGGGAGGAGCCTGGAACACCAACGGATTAGCGGCAGGAAAACCATTTTGCGTGCCTGTCCCGCGAGCATATTGACCTTGTTCGCATTCGCATGTGTCGTTGGTGTCGTCGCTGAGCTTGGCTTGCACTTCGAAAATCCAAAGAATGCTGTCCAGTGCATCAACCTTCTCTCCGAGAGGACACTGGAACGGTACTTGCCCCTCAGGACAGCCTCCAGCACCGGCGAGGCCCGTCGCCGTGCATCCACGGATAATGAGAGTTTTCCGAACCGGCTTGGGCACTCCTCCATCGACTGTGGGGACACAGTAGGTCTTCGAGTCGCCGTCTGCAGCAATCGTCATCCTTTCACACCCGCAGTCTTTGGTTTCCTTCAAGGCAATCTCCCCTATCTTGAGGCTTGAAGGAAGGGACAGGTCGCGTGCAATCAAGGTTGAACCGCCAAGAGAGTCGTGCACCGCCACCCAAACAAAGTAGGTCTGCCCCAATGAGTAGGTATGCTCGAATCTCGGCGCCTGGGTGAGCGCGGTCTCGCTGCCGTCCCCGGGCGTCCAAAGGTACTTTACGAGACGTGCCTCCACTGGTGAAGAGGCCCTAGCTTGAAGCACCACCCTTGCACCACCTTCAGAACTTTCAAAGGACACAAGTTCCATATCAACCACGGGTGCTGGATGAACCTTCACTTCCACGTCGGCAGGGGGAAGATCCGTTAGACTGACCCTGATCATGTAGGGCCCCGGGGCGGCTTTCGAGATGTCCCAAAGCGCGCGAATCCGGTCGGGCTGAGAGAAGGATCGGATGTCGCCTTGCGCAATGACCGTCGCCTTTCCATCCCGTATCACCTCGATCCTCGCCTCAACTGCCTGAGAGCCGTCTAAGGGCGGAACCACGTCTGCCTCTATAGTGACGAGATTCTGGGTGGGAATCACTTGACCGTCCGCAGGAGTAAGGACTCTTACTCGTTGACCTTCACAGATCTCGCTTGGAAGCGGTTTCGGCGTACAGCAAGTCAGTAGTGGGATCAAAATAACGAACCGTTTCATGCAAACCTCCTCTCCAAGACTCTCACGAGACGGGCGGCCGCAATGGGGTCCAGGGCCGGGCGCGCTCGAAGGCGACCGATGCCGCCAGCACGGTTTCCTCATCTCCGCTGGGAGCGACGATGTGCAGACCTACGGGCAGGCTCTCGGTGGAAAATCCGCAGGGGACGCTGGCTGCGGTGTAGCCGATCATGTTGATGGGATAGGTAAAGGGAAGAGCACCCCAGAAGCGGTCGACGGCCTTACCGTCAATTTCGGTGGGCGGCTCTGCAACAGGGTACGCGGTCACGGCGGTGGTGGGCGAGAGGAGCAGGTCATAGTGGTCAAAGAGGGCGGCCATTTGTGCCGCCAGCTGGTTGACCCGGCCCAGCGCCTGCGCGTACTCGGCACCGGTGACCGCAGCGCCCCGCTGCAGGCAGTGGCGCCCGTAATCAGTCATTTGATCGGCGTGGTTCTCCAGCACCTGACGATAGGAGACATATACATTGGTGCTGAACAGGAACCAGAACGTGTCGAAAGGTGAATCCAAGGACAGGTCGGTCTCCTCGACTTCACACCCCAGTTCCTCAAACACCCGCGCGGCTTTCCCGGCCACCTCCATCACTTCGGGATCCACGGGGGCGTAGCCGTAGTCCGGGCTCCAGGCGATGCGCAATCCCCTGATGTCACGCTCCAGGGCAGCGACGAAGTCGGGCGGGGCCGCGCGCATGGCATTGGGGTCTCTGGGATCCGGGCCGGCCAGCACCTGGAGGAGCAGGGCCGAGTCCCGCACGGTACGGGTCATGGGGCCGGGCTGGCTGAACTGGTTGGCAACGACTGGTACTGAGGCCCCTCCGTAGCGAGGAACGCGGCCCTGAGTGGGCTTGATGCCGTAGATTCCACAGTAACTGCAGGGAATTCGAATGGATCCGCCACCGTCGCTGCCCGTCCCCATGGAGCACAGGCCCGCCAGCACGGAAGCACCGGCGCCGCCGCTGGAGCCACCGGTGGTCCTGTCCGTATTCCACGGGTTGCGGCAGTGGTCTCCCAGCCGGTTCTCTGTGGCGCCCAGGAGGCCGAATTCCGGGGTGTTGGTCTTGCCTAGAATCACGGCGCCCGCCTGCCGCAACCTTTCCACAACCACTGAGTCCTCAGAGGGTACTGAGTCCTCGAACACCAGGGATCCGCCAGTGGTACGGATGCCCCTGGTGATCTCCAAGTCCTTTATGGAGATCGGCAGGCCGTGCAACGGCCCCAGGTCGTTCCCGCCGAGCACTCCCTCCTCGGCTTTCTTCGCCATACGCATGGCCTCGTCGGCAGAGACGGTGAGATAGGAATTCAGCCTGCCGTCCAGATCTTGAATTCGCCGAAGATAGAGTTCCACCAACTCGACCGGCGAGACCTGTTTGCCGGCAATGAGCTTGAGATGCTCCGTGGCGGGCGCGAAGGCCAGATCTTGATCGAGCATAATGGTCTCCTTTTCCGTTCGATCGATTTTCTTTCTTAAGGAACAGGGAAGCCACGATTGTAGTCGTCCCTAAGGAAAGTATCTAGAAATACGACTGAGGTTTTCCCTTTCGGAATCATTTCGGCCTCCATTCCTCCGGGAATTCCGACATGGTCGTGCTCTTTCAGGGCAGACGTAACGGGCCCGATTTTGATTTCAGCCGTCCCCCTTTGCACGGACAGAATACGAAACCCTTCCTCCATGAGGGAAAAGCCCTCGGGACCTGCCCTGCCGATTCCCAGTTCCAACCCATCTGTACTGTTCGAGGCAGTCGCACTGGAAGGAATCAGGATTTCCCGGGTGCTTCCACTCCCTCTTGCCATACGGCTCAGCTCACGCTCCACGTAGATACTGCCCTGGGACTCAAGGGAGATGTCCTGCAGATCCGCACATCTTTTGGAGCGTGGTTCCACATCAAAGAAGATCCCCCAGCCGCCGAGTGTAGCCGACCCGAAAACAAACGGTACCAGATGATCATGCCCGGAGAGATTCTCAAACCCATGGTCTGTCAAAGCGGGAATCGGCATAGCGTATCCCTCATGAAGCTCCGCGCAGCAATCACCCAGAATGCTCTTGCCATGGATCGGTGAAAAGCCCAGATGAATCTCCATTCCTTGACGATGGCGATGGCTGGTCAACGCCGAGGCATGACCCGGAACGTGCGCTGAGTTCCATGAATGACAGTCGCCGTAAATCAACGGGACGATGATAATTTCCAGATTCGGTACCTTGAAGCTGGCCTGTTCGGGCATCACATTGTCCCTGGCAACGAAGATGCCGTTGCCGCAGGTGATCTAGCCCATCTTCGAAATGAACTGGTCCAGGATCGTTTCCATTTTCGGAGAGTTTCCGGCAGCACAATAAGACTCCAATGCCGCTGCCGTTTCCCGGGTCATGAGATGGTAGTAATGGAGTGTGAACAAGAGCGCTCGAAAATCCCGGGGCACGGAAAGGATGGCCATATCCGCCAACCGGGCAAGAAGATGAAGGGCATTGCTGAGTGCCTTGGAATGATCGCCATCGGACTCGAGAACCGACTGCACTGCTTCGCGGCAGGCATGAAAAGCTCCTATCGTCTGGGACCGATAGCCATAGCAATAGAGTCGAGCCAGGGCCACGTCCTGCTCTTCGATGTGAAAGACACTTCGGCCGTTCTGGTGGCTCCAGGCAGCTTTTTGGATCAGTTGGACGTATGCGTCACTGGTTTGCAAGGATGGATTCCTTATGAATCGGCTGGCAGTGAGCCCAGTGAGTGCGATCGCTCAGGATTCATTGGAGCCTTTGTGGCTTGGTGGCTAAGAAGCTTTCAGCCACCAAGAAGACAGCCACAGACGAAACTACAGTTTCTGGGAAGGATTTTTCAGCCTATCGATCTCTCGTCTGAGCTTTTCCACCTTTCGAACCAAGCCGTAGAGATAAAGAAAGAGCACCAGCCAAAAAATCGCGTGAGCCCAGAAGAGATAGGTCAAGTTATCCATCCATTGCCCCCTCGGCGAGCCTCAAGCCTCTCAGCTCATCCTGCATTTTCTCCAGGTTCATCCTCTGGTTGAGCAGCAGAAGAAAGAAGAAGGTAAAGCTGACCAGACACACCAGCAGTGCGTGCATCATTTCTGGAGCAATCCCGCCCCCTCGGCCGCCGAAAACCACGGGAGAGATTCCACGCGTCCATAAACGCGTGGACACGTACACTATAGGCAAATTTAGAAAAGCGATAATTGCGAACACCGCACTAAATTTCGCTTTCTTGACATCGCTGCCCGCTTCAGAGCGAATGAGTAGGTAGGCGATGTAGAAAATCCACAGCAGGAAGGTGGTGGTCAGCTGTGGGTCCCAGGTCCACCATGTGCCCCACGACTTCTTGGCCCAGATACTGCCGGTGATGATGGTCAGCGTCAAGAAAATCACTCCTATCTCGGCCGAGGAGTAAGCGAGGATGTCCCAGAGGCGGGCCCCCTTTCGCAGGTACTGAATGCTCGCAATGAAGACGAGAAGGAAAGAGATCGTCGCCACCCAGACGGAACCCATGTGGAAGTAGAAGATCCTCTGTACGTGTCCCATCACCTTTTCGGTGGGCGCGTAAAGAAAAATCATGTAGAGAGACAAAATCATCCCACTCAAGGTGAGGGCTAGGAGAAGCTTTGTGGTACTCGACAAGCGACCCATCTTTGATATTCCTCAAAGTAGCACACCCGGGTCGGGGTGCCAAGCTGTGCGGGGCGCGACAAACAGAGGGCCCTATACTCTTCAGTGGGCCCGATAAGGTACCTATGCCAGGGTCGGGAACTCTACCTGGTTCGCCTCAGGGGGCAAAGCATTCGTACCCGCTGGCGGTACGTCTCGTACTGATCCCCATAGAAAGCCGTCAAGTCGTGTTCCTCGAGTTGGATAGCGATCAGGATGTAAGCAGTGGTTGTGACCGCAAACAACAGGTGACCGAGAGTCATGGTGGGGGTAGCCCAAAAGGCAATCAGAAAGCCCAGCATGATTGGATGCCGAAGATAGTTGTACAGTACCGGTGTCCGGAATCCTAAGTCCGTGTACTGGTTGCCTGTCAGATTCAGGTAGACCTGGCGTAGTCCAAAAAGATCGAAGTGGTTGATCATGAGTGTGGAAAGAAGTACGATCAGCCATCCCAGCCCGAATAGACCCTGCACAACCAGTTGACCCAACGGATTTTCGATCGCCCAGATCAGCGACGGCATGGGCCGCCATTGCCAGAAGAGAAGGGCCAGAACCAAACTGGCCAGCAGCACGTAAGTGCTGCGTTCGACCGTCTGGGGAACAATTTTTGTCCACATCCTCTTAAATCCTGGTCGGGCCATTCCGCTGTGCTGAACTGCGAAAAGTGTCAACAGCAAGGCGTTGATGAGAAGCGCTTGACCAACCGGTCCTGCTTCTCCTGAATCAATGGACTTCGGTACCACGAGATTTCCCACGAACCCGATCGCATACAAAAAGGTCCCGAAAAAAACTGCATAAGCAACGAGCCCATAAATGAATGCCAGGATTGCAGTCATTGTCCCCTCCCGAAGTGCTTGCGCTGATGTGTGTGACAGAAACAGCTACTTACAGCCTTTCGGGAATCTGCAATAATCACGAAATTCGCAAACTTTCGCGAACCTTCGCGAATTTCGCGGTTAAGGAACGAACAGTTCCACCTCCACTCGCCGGTTTTCCTTTCGCCCCTGGGCCGTCTGATTATCTGCTACGGGTGCGCTTTCTCCGGCGCTGGCCGTCGTCAGGCGCCCCTCCTCGATCTTGTGCTCCTGGACCAGATACTTCTGCACCGCCTGGGCCCGCTTCAGACCCATGCGCTCATTACCCTCCTCACTGCCCCGATCATCCGTATGTCCGGTCAAGGTCGCTCGCAGGGCCGCAGTCTGCTGCATCTTCAGGGCCACCTCATCCAGCTTTGCCTTGGCCACATTGTCCAGCCTCAGCCCACTCACCTGCACCACCAGCTTCTCCCGCACCGAGAACGACTTCGTGTCCGTGCCCGTCGCTCCTCGATCATCCCGAACCGTCACCCCTACGCTGTGCCTTCCGCCCGACAGCCCTGCCGTCGCAATCTCCACCTTCGTGCCTGTCTCCGAGCGGCTTCGCCCGTTCAGCTTCCAGGCATACGTCAGCTCATCGTTATGCGGATCCTTCCCTTCCGCCTTCGCCGTCACCGGCGCTCCCGCATACACGCTCGTCTTGTCTAACGTCAACGCCACCGTGGGAGCCTCATTGGGCCGCCGCTCGATCGTCACTTGAAAGCTGCAGTTGGCCGTCATTCTGTCCACATCCGTCACCGTTACGCCCACTGTGTGGGCTCCCAGGCTCCGGCCCGTAGTCCCAAACTCAAAGGAGGCCGCCGTGTGATCGATACTCTTCCCATCCACCGTCCAGGCGTAGCTGATGGCGTCGTCGTTGGGGTCCGAGCCTCGTGCCTGAAGGGTTTTCGATTGCTCTTCCGTCACCTTCACCTGTCCCGGTTCGCAGGCCACCTTCGGCGCCATCTTGTTCTTCTCCACCTGCAGGTCTACCGCACAGTTCACCGTATTCGGCTTCTTGTCGCTCACCTCCAGCTTCACCGTATACGTCCCCGGGTCCAGCCCGCTGCTGTCAAACGACGCCGTGCCATTCCGAGCCGTCAGTTTCCCTTTCGCTGCACTCCAGTTGTACGTCAATCGATCATTGCGATCCGGATCGCTCGCTTTGGAATCGATCGTCACCGAATCCCCCTCTGTCACTGTCGTTCGTTCCGGCGTGCAATTTAGCACCGGGGGTCGATTCACACACCCTCCCGTTGCTGCCAACATCAATGCACCCCCAACTATCCACCCAATCCTTGGATGAGCCATGTTCCTCCTCCTGTCGAAATGAGCCTAAATCCTTGGCCTAAAACATTTGAAACCAGGATTATACCTCCCTCTCCACGTTTGTAAACATCTTTTAGAGTGTTTTTCCAGGGTCAGCTTTCCCGCTGCCTCGGTCGCAGCTCAGTGCGTTGCCAGGCTAATGTATGTGGAAATGGAAGTGGCGGTGGCAGTGGAAGTGGCAGTAGCAGCGGCGATGTATAATAGGGACGGCCCAGGCAGAAAGGGAAGCAGTCAGACGGTCCATGCGTGAAGCACCTTGGGTGTCCCCGGGCCTTGCGCCTACCCGCCGGATAATCATCCATTCACGATCCGCTTACCGGAGGGAACGACTCTATTCGAGTCAGGCTGAAGGTGTATCTGTGTCAGGAAGAGGGCTCCGGTACCCGGCTGCGAAGTTTGGATCATTCAGAAGCGTAAGATCCGCAGTACGAAATTCGAAAGGAAAACACCTATGAAAAGTTCGAATCTTGCGGCGCTTTTGGGCATAGGCATTTTGCCTTTGGGAGGCCTGCTCTTGGGGTTTTCAAAAGGCCCCTTGCCCGGGTTGAGCGGGGGATTTCAGGAAAGCACCTGCATTTCCTGCCACAGCAGCTTTTCCCTGAATGAAGGGCAAATACGGGGCGGGGTTTTTTACCTCTCCGGCGTACCGGCAACCTATCGTTCAGGAGTGACCTACCCCATCACCCTATCCATAGGGCAGCTGGGCCAGGCTCGGTGGGGATTTCAATTGACCGCTCGATTCGCCAACTCCCAACAACAAGCCGGTCAGCTGGTTCCCACGGACGAGCTTACACAGGTCCACGAAAAGGCGGCCGTGCAGTATCTCTCGCACACCTTGACGGGAAATCGAGAAGGGACGGTGGATGGTCCCATTGAATTCACTTTCAACTGGGTGGCTCCGGATTCCTCCGCAGGGCCGGTTCTCTTCAATGCTGCGGGCAACGCCAGCGATGCCAGCGGTGACCCCAGCGGAGACCATATTTATACGGCGGGCGCTTACAGCGCTGCCCCCGATGTGGGGATTTCAGCGCCACGCCAGGCTCGGGAAGTACGGCGCAGGACACGCGAGCGCGGGGCTGACTTTTCCAACCGACTGGTAAATCTTTCCACCACCCGCCCCATTCATCGTGGCCTCTTCGAATATTTTATTGCCCATCGCTTTACCTTCCCTGTTTTCCGGGAAGGTTCGATCTCCCAGGCCTTTGGGCTGGACAGCGCAGCCAATGTCATTTTCGGGTTTCACTACGGGTTGGGCGAAGACATTGCGGTCAGCCTTTACCGCGCAAAGTTCGATAAAACCATTGATGTGGCGGGCGAATACACTCCCTTTCAGCAGGGAGATGATCTTCAATAGCCGCGACGAGACCAACCTGATGTTTTGGACCCGGATTCGACGCCCAGCACAACCACACCTTCTCTTTAGGCCTGGGCGGCAGTTTGAGGCTGACTCCTTCCTCGTTTCTCCTGGGTGAGTACATCCCCAGGATGTGGGGATATCGCGGAGCTTTCTCGGGCCGGCCTCTCAAGGAACAAGCTAATGTAGGCCGCGACTTCCGTTCGCGGCCATTTTCCCGTCACGGAGTGACGGGACTACGCTCCCAACAAGCGTCTCCTTGTTCCTTGGACCGAATTGGAGAGCCGCAGGCTGGCCTTTTGCTGACAAGGCGCGCGACCGAGGCCCCCGCAGGCGTACTCGTGCAGTACGTCGAGGAGGCCGAAGAAGCGCAACACATCGGACGGTAGTCCCCTCCCCCGGAGGGGTGCCGCGAAGCGGCGGGGTGGGTCCGCCGATGCAGTAGAGAGGTGATGAGAAATGCAGGCTAGGACACCTTCTGATTCTTGCTCCGATTGCAGCGAACATTCCTCTGTACTTTTTGCCCCTGTACTATTGCTTTTTCCGGCCAATTGTCGGATCGTTGCTGTCGACGGTTGAGGCGTTGCCCGGGAGGTGAGTGAAATGTTTGAGCGAACTTTTTCAAAGTTTGAGGAGCAGGCATTTGTGCTGGGGCGGATTTGTTTTGGTCTCCTTTTTGCCGCACACGGGGCACAGAAGCTCTTTGGTTTTTTTGGAGGAACGAAGGCATCCCTGGTCAGTCTCATGGGTCTGGTCGGTATCATCGAGTTTCTTGGGGGTTTGGCGATTGCCGTGGGTCTGTTTGCCTCTCTTGTTGCGTTTTTTACGGCGGGTGAGATGGTCGTCGCGTACTTTATGGTCCACTTCCCGCGAGGATGGCTGCCCATTGAAAACGACGGCGAGCTGGCGGCACTCTATTTCTTTGCCTTTCTGGTGATCGCGACGAAAGGTTCGGGCCGGTTCAGCCTGGACAGTGCACTGGCGCCCCAGGATGCGCCTGAACCGTAACCACAGACTTGATGCCTCAACTGTTTTTACTCCTCATTCCTCTGTTCTTGGTCACATCTTGCTCGTCGAGCGGGGACCAGGCCGGGATTCTGGTGATGGCCCACGGGGGAAGTCCCGAGTGGAATGAGGCAGTGGAAGAGGCGGTGGCTCCCTTGCGCTCCCTCTGCCCCGTCTCGGTCGCTTTCGGGATGGCACAGAGGCACTCCCTGAAAGCAGCCATCCGGGAACTGGAGGCGGAGGGGGTTTTTCGGATTGCCGTGGTGGGGCTTTTCGTCTCGCCTCGATCCTTTCGGCATCAGGTGGAGTATTTGTTGGGTCTTCGAGTGGACCCGCCTCGACACTTCGTGGGGTCGGGTTCTCATGCATCCGGGCATTCCTCCTTCACCGGTTCGGACGGTGAAGAGGAAGACACCATTCCTTTACCCATACGGACCGAGGTAGAGCTGATTCTCAATCGAGGAGGTTTATATGATTCGCCTCGGATGGGCAATATATTGTTGGAGCGCGTCCGTGCCCAGAGCCTATCTCCTTCAAGGGAGTCCGTATTGATTCTTGCCCATGGGGCCGGAGACGATGCCGAGAACGAGCGCTGGCTCGCCAGGTTGGACCAGCTGGCAAACCAGGTTCGTCAGTGGAACTCTTTTCGAGTGGTTCGCGTGGAGACGCTTCGCGAGGATTGGGAAGAAAAGCGCAGGGTGGCAGAAGAGCGCATCCGCGATTTTGTGGCTTACGGGAACCGTGACGAAGGCCGCGTAATTGTGGTGCCCTTTCGTCTTTTTGGATTCGGGCCCTACCGGGAGGTGCTCGAAGGTCTTTCCTACGAAGCTGATGAGATGGCTCTTCTACCCCATCCCAGCGTGGGCGAGTGGATTCGAGGAGAGGCTGCCGACTGTTTCTCACAAGCGGGTTGGTCCCAGCCTTTTCCGCTTGCCCGAGGCGCAGAGTTGGGAAGGGAAGCAAGGGCGGAGAGGTCACCCTAGCCGGATGGTTTCTTCACTTCGCTCCAGTGAAGGCGACGCCGATGCAGTAGACTCCTAGTTGAGCTTTCCCACAAGATCCCGAAAAGCAGTGATCGCTGTCGGGTCATTTGGGGCATGGCGAAGGGCTCGGCGGAATTCGCCCAGGGCTTTCCCGTATTCCTTTCGAGCCAGATGAATCCGCCCCATGTTCAAGTGCGGAAACTGGCGCGGTTCGTAGCGCTGAGCCACCATCGCCTTCTTCAGCCAGGACTCTGCTTCGTCGATTCGACCCTGCTGCATCAAGTAGACGCCAATGTCGTTGTACGGATTGCCGAATTCGGGATCGAGCTTGATGGCCGTCTTGCAGTGCTGGATCGCCTCCTGGAGATTTCCTTGAAAACTGTACATCCAGCCCAGATAGGTGTGGGCGTCGGCGGTGGCATGGAGCTCGATCGACTTCCTGTAGTTTTCAATCGCGGTCTCGACATCCCCTTCTCGGTGGCAGCGATTTCCTTCCTCAAGAAGTCGAAGTGCCTCATCTTGCTTCGAAGGCATGGGACACCATTATGACTGAGAACCTCCTCGCTTTTCTACTGGTCGTCGCGATCCTGATGATCAGCGCCCTCGCCACGCACCTCTTTGCTCGCAGCATGTACAATCGCTGCCCTTCCTGCGGCGCGTTCAATGCGAAAAGGCGGATTCAGTGCCGCATCTGCAGCCGCGAAATTCGCGAACAGAGCGAGTAACGGTGAAAATCAACGAACGGAGCTTGTCCTCGTTTCACTCCATTTCGCGTTTTCTCGTGGGATAATGAGAAGCAGGATGATTCGAAGGACTTTGCTCCCGGTGATATTTCTGTTTTTCACCTTCTGGCCTCAGGTTTCAGCACATGGAGCCGTCCTCGAAATCGAGGTGTTTTTCCAGACCCTGAGCCGTAATGAAGGGGAGGCGAAGAAGGCACTGGAGCAGATCGCCTCGCTCTGGAAGGACAGCTACACCGCCCTGATAGTGGATCTGATGACGCTGGAGCTTCATAAGCTGAACCGCCGGGGAGGCAAAGGCTCGGAGAAGACGTTGGAGCTCTTGCTGCAGCTTCTGACGGAGCAGACTCGCCAGTGGTTCGGAAAGGACCTGGCCCGCTGGCGGAAGTGGACTTGGTCGCTGGACTATAAGCCTCATCCCGATCTGGCACGATTCAAGGGAATGCTCTATGCGCAGATCGATCCCAAGATGAGCTCTTTCTTTCCGGACCAGGTTCCTTCGCTCATCCGCCTGGACGAGGTGGAGTGGGGTGGCGTCGGGGTCAATGGGATCCCTCCGCTTGATTACCCCGAATCTGTCTCCGTCTCGGAGGCAGGTTACCTCGAAGATTCAAATGTTGTGTTTGGACTTGAGATCAATAACGAAGCACGAGCCTACCCGAAGCGAATCCTGGCCTGGCACGAGATGGCTCTGGACCGATTAGGCGGTGTGGAGCTGACGCTGGTGTACTGCACACTGTGCGGTACGGTGATCCCTTACGAAAGTGAAGTGGGAGGTCAGCTTGTCAAGTTCGGGACCAGTGGGTTTCTTTACCGCTCCAACAAGCTGATGTTTGATGAACAATCGAAGAATCTTTGGTCTACGCTGGAGGGAAAACCTGTCGTCGGCAGCCTGGTAGGATCCGGCCTGCGGCTTCGATCCCATCCCTTGGTGACCACCACCTGGGGCGAATGGAAAAGCAGGCATCCCGGCACCACGGTCTTGTCACGGAACACGGGCCATAGGCGGGATTATTCTGAGGGTGCCGCTTACCGCGATTACTTTGCGACCGACCGCCTGATGTTCCCGGTCCCCAAAAGGGACCGTCGTCTGAAGAACAAACAGGAAGTGCTGGTCATGCTGCTGCCCGGAGAGAAGGAAAGCGAGTCCCTGCCTGTGGCGATTTCAACGGCATTTCTCGAGAAACATCCCGTCTATCACACTCGGCAAGGCCGTCGAAATCTGGTCGTCGTTACCAGCCCCGAGGGTGCCAACCGAATTTATGATGCTGGCCGAAACCGCTTCGACGGTCGTATGAAAGACTTTCGGGTGAAGGACCGGAAGGGTCATACCTGGCTGGTCACCGAGGAAGCTCTGATTCTGGAGGGTGGGGAAGAAACGCGTCTGCCTCGAGTGTCCGCTCAGCGCGCCTTCTGGTTTGGCTGGTATGCGCAGTTTCCCGACACGGCACTCATAAAGTGAGGCGATGCGATGGACACTGTTTCCAGACCGGTGTTAGAATCTCGCTTTCATTTGAGCGTCCCCATCGTCTAGCCCGGCCTAGGACACCGCCCTTTCACGGCGGCGACGCGGGTTCAAATCCCGCTGGGGACGCCAGTAAAAAATAATTGTTCCTCAGTTAGTTACACTAATATCCATGATACGCTTTCGACCCTTCGAAAAATCCGGAGTCCCGATAGAGTCCAAAATGCTTGTGAATCACAGAAACAATGGAAATGGTCGCGATATTCGCTGCTGCTGCAGTCACGGCTATTCAGGTACCGCATGTCACTCTTTTACTATGGCTGGTTAAGCCCACAGCGAGCGTCCAGAACCGGTCCCGGTGTTGTTTCCGACCAGGCAGTCAGTGGGCGGTCCAGATCCTGGCCCGGGAGATCTTCCTCAACGCAGATCACCACCGCGTTCTCTTCCAGCCATGCCTGCAATACCTGTTCAACCGTTGCACTCGTCCATGGGGAAGGAACACATGCCAGCGCTTCCAAATCACAACTTGGCGGTGTGGGATTGTCGCAGATCCGGGTATCAGTTTTCTCGAGGCTGCCCCAAACTCAGTTGAAAGTGAAGGGCGGTTCAGGTTGAGCACGATCTTAAGCCACCTTTCGTTTGGCGTCCATAGAAACCTCGTCTCTGAGTTTGGCTTTCAGCATCCAGAGGTCCTGGTAGCCCTGGATGCGCCGGAAGTTCTTCTCCGTCTCCAGGAAGGCTGAGGCGGCCCAGCGCAGCACCATCTGGCTATCTTTCCAGCGGCTCACTCGACGGGTCCGCATCCTCACGCCAGAGTGAGGGCTTTCAATCAGGTTGGTGCTGGCCAGACACAAGCGCAGGGAGGAAGACAACTCGAGTCGATTGATGGTAAAGGTCTCTTCCAGACCTTCTCGCAGGCTAGCTGCCGCATCGGGATGCAGCCCTTCGAGCCACTCCGCCTGCTTTCTGAGCCGAACCCTCCCTTCTTCCCAGGGCAGCCGATAAGCAGCCTGCATCACTGACTTGACTTGCTCGGCCAGATCGTCCGGCAATCGATCGCACACGTTGCGAATCTTATGACGACGACATCTCTGCACCGGACTGCCCTTGCCAAAGACCTTGTCAATGGCACATCGCAGGGCCCTGGAGCCGTCAATCACAAACAGATAGCGTCGCCCGGAATCCAGGCCTCGCTCCACCAGGTCTTCCAGCAAGGAGGTAGCGGTGGCGGCGTTTTCACTGGCCCCTTCCCGCAGCCCCAGCACGTGCTTTTGGCCCTCCGAGTCCACGCCGACGGCACAGATCACGTGGTGCTCGCCAAAGACCAGGCCGTCGATGTAGATGATCAGAAACTCAACGTCATCAAAGTGTCGCTCGGCCAGCTGCTCCAGCTGCTGGCCGCTCTGCTCAATGAACTGACGGCTCACGGACGATTTGCTGACTCCCACCGTGTCGGCCATCTGGGGGATCACGCGGCTGTAGTGGCGCGTGGAAACGTTGCACATCAAGATCTCCAGCATGCGGCTGCCCAGCTCCCCGTTACGGTTGATCGCCTCATAGGCGGGGATCTCCACCTCCCCGCCTCGACCTTGGCCTTTCTTGCGCAGCCGTGGCTTTCGAACCCGCACTTGCCGCTCCGAAAGTCTGACTCGCCCTGGCTGAGTGCCGTACCAAACGACCTGCTTGCCTGGGCGCCCTTGTTGCTTTTCGCCGGCGACACTTCGGGCAGAAAGCTGCAAGACCGCTTCCATGCTCGCTCGCCCCAGGATGTCGATCAACTCGTCAATGGCTATCCGGGAGGCTTCGATCAGCTCCACCATCGGGAGCAACAGTTGCCCGTTCTGGGCCAGATAATCAGCCAGCCCCTGACTGTTCTTCCGGGTGACAATTCGATATGATTTCTTCATGGCTGTTCCTCCTTAAAAGGTTGTTGACCAACCCGATTCTAACGAGTCGGTCGGACGAACCGCCTCTCAACTTTCAACTAAACCCGGGACAGTCTCGTTTTCTCACCCCAGCCATCATGACAGTGGGACTCCCGAATAAAAGCAGCATGGCCCACCGCCGCATGTGACCGGAGTGGAGATTCTTCCGGAGGAATGCCGTGGGTTTTTCCTGTAAATCCCTCCGCAATGGCCTTCACGCGTTCGGCAAAGTCTCCCTTCTTATATACCGCAGGTAGCGTCAAATTGGGATCACAGGCCGCAACAACATCAGGACACTGCTGCTGATTGCTGCATACAAAGTTCTCATCATGTGACCCGCAAACGCTGTCGGCGTCTGCTTCGTATCCGCGGGTGGCGAACGAGTTCGTGATGAAAGTAAACGAATTCAACACCGTGTCCTTCACCACTTGATCAAAAAGCTGTGCCGCAACAAAAACTGGCGTCGTTACATGATTGATCAGGACATGCATGCTGTCCAAGCATGCCTCGAGATGACTCGTTCCGCGGTTACCGCGCGGGCGGTGCTTATGAAAGCAGCTTTCATCGATCGTCTTTGCTCCTTCTACATGGCGCACATTCGTCGGAGGCGAAGAGCCGAAGTCAATAGTGCCCCAATCACGGCTTCTTTCGAACTCCACTCCATCATAATAGGTGAGTGTGGAGGAGACTGTCCCGGGTTTAGTTGAAAGTTGAGAGGCGGTTCGTCCGACCGACTCGTTAGAATCGGGTTGGTCAACAACCTTTTAAGGAGGAACCGCCATGAAGAAATCATATCGAATTGTCACCCGGAAGAACAGTCAGGGGCTGGCTGATTATCTGGCCCAGAACGGGCAACTGTTGCTCCCGATGGTGGAGCTGATCGAAGCCTCCCGGATGGCCATTGACGAGTTGATCGACATCCTGGGGCGAGCGAGCATGGAAGCGGTCTTGCAGCTTTCTGCCCGAAGTGTCGCCGGCGAAAAGCAACAAGGGCGCCCAGGCAAGCAGATCGTTTGGTACGGCACTCAGCCAGGGCGAGTCAGACTTTCGGAGCGGCAAGTGCGGGTTCGAAAGCCACGGCTGCGCAAGAAAGGCCAAGGTCGAGGCGGGGAGGTGGAGATCCCCGCCTATGAGGCGATCAACCGTAACGGGGAGCTGGGCAGCCGCATGCTGGAGATCTTGATGTGCAACGTTTCCACGCGCCACTACAGCCGCGTGATCCCCCAGATGGCCGACACGGTGGGAGTCAGCAAATCGTCCGTGAGCCGTCAGTTCATTGAGCAGAGCGGCCAGCAGCTGGAGCAGCTGGCCGAGCGACACTTTGATGACGTTGAGTTTCTGATCATCTACATCGACGGCCTGGTCTTTGGCGAGCACCACGTGATCTGTGCCGCCGGCGTGGACTCGGAGGGCCAAAAGCACGTGCTGGGGCTGCGGGAAGGGGCCAGTGAAAACGCCGCCACCGCTACCTCCTTGCTGGAAGACCTGGTGGAGCGAGGCCTGGATTCCGGGCGACGCTATCTGTTTGTGATTGACGGCTCCAGGGCCCTGCGATGTGCCATTGACAAGGTCTTTGGCAAGGGCAGTCCGGTGCAGAGATGTCGTCGTCATAAGATTCGCAACGTGTGCGATCGATTGCCGGACGATCTGGCCGAGCAAGTCAAGTCAGTGATGCAGGCTGCTTATCGGCTGCCCTGGAAAGAAGGGAGGGTTCGGCTCAGAAAGCAGGCGGAGTGGCTCGAAGGGCTGCATCCCGATGCGGCAGCTAGCCTGCGAGAAGGTCTGGAAGAGACCTTCACCATCAATCGACTCGAGTTGTCTTCCTCCCTGCGCTTGTGTCTGGCCAGCACCAACCTGATTGAAAGCCCTCACTCTGGCGTGAGGATGCGGACCCGCCGAGTGAGCCGCTGGAAAGATAGCCAGATGGTGCTGCGCTGGGCCGCCTCAGCCTTCCTGGAGACGGAGAAGAACTTCCGGCGCATCCAGGGCTACCAGGACCTCTGGATGCTGAAAGCCAAACTCAGAGACGAGGTTTCTATGGACGCCAAACGAAAGGTGGCTTAAGATCGTGCTCAACCTGAACCGCCCTTCACTTTCAACTGAGTTTGGGGCAGCCTCCGAAATATGGTCATCAAAGTCTATGAAATTGTAGGCCCGCCAGGAAAAGATGTTCTTACGCCGGTTGTTGATGAGGTTTTCCGTTTCGACGGATGAAGTGACGTAACTGGACGTTAATCCACGCACGTCAATATCCGGAAGATCCAGTCCGCTTTTCTTGTAAGCGCCGCTGCTATGGATAAAGTCAGCCAGATGGTCGAGATACATGTAAAGCCCATTGCTTCCATTAGAGTTTGCTGCAAAGCTGATCTGACTCGCATTTGTTAGCGATCACGAGGATCTGAGCTTTTCTGAACACACGCCGGGTGGCGAACCTCGATCAACGGGTTTTTCCATGGGGTGCCCCTCCTTGGGCTTGTGATGGGCGCGTGGTTTGCGTTCGAGATACTGAGCGTAACCGTGGGGGAGCGGATACTGAAGCAACTCTTCGACAATGGGGAGGAAGTAGTAAAGGGAGCGAATGGGAGAAAGTCGAGGAAGCGCTGGGTCTCGGAAAAGACGGCGGCTGGTCGCCACCAGGAAGGCATCCTGGACGGTGGCCAGAGGGATAGCGCGGTCATAGAAGTGAGCGGCGAGTCGCCGATCCGGCGGGCGTGCTCGAGTGGGCGTATGGGGAAGTTCGAGATAATCCGCCAAGAGGGTCTGGATATGAGCGCGACGCTGGACGGGAGTGCTCATCTTGTTTTCTTGCGACGGGCGCCGCTTCCTGCTCGCTTTCCCGCACGCGGTAGCTTTGCCCCTCCATCACAGTGACGTCAGCATGGTGGGTGAGACGGTCCAGAAGCGCAATCAAGCAGCCGGATTGGGGAAAGACGCTATTCCACTCCTTAAAGGCTTTGTTGGAGGTCAGCACGAGCGACCGGCACTCATAGCGCCGGTTGACGATTTCATGGAGCAGGTCGGCGGCCTCACTGTCGTAGGTGAGACAGCCGACTTCATCGAGGTAGAGCACCTGCGCGCGCGCGTATTTTTTCAGCTTGCGGCGCTGCAGTTCCGGCGCCTCCGATTGCAGGTCGTCGAGAATCTCCGAGGCGGTTCGAAAGAGCACAGAGTAGCCGGCCAGGACGGACTGGTAAGCCAGATTCTTGATGATCATGGTTTTTCCCAGGCCGTTGGTACCCAGTAAGACGAGGTTGCGGCCTTCCTGGATAAAGTCCAGGGTAAAGGCGCGCTCAATGACTTCCCGGTCGATCCGGGTCGGCCAGTTCCAGTCAAAGTCATCCATCGGCCTGAAGCGGCCGATCTTGGCCAGGCGCAGACGCCGCTTGAGACTGCGTTGGGCTCGCTCCTCATGCTCCCGACGAGCCAGTTCCTCCAAGATCTGACGGGGGGACCAGCGCCCCTTGGTGGCGCGGGCCAGAAAATCCTCCAGCTCACCGGCGAGCGTCACCAGACCGGCCTTGTGCAAAAGCTGCATCAGATCAGGATTCGTCGTCATCGGAAGCCAGTTCGTCATAGGTCTCCGGGTTATGGGATTGGACATAGAGGTCCTCCAGTTCGGGACGCTGGCGCAACTCAATGGGTAGAGGCGCCTTTCGCCCCTGAGCGCGCTGGCGCCGGCCCAGCAGAAAGGCCACCGAGGCGGCGCGCGGGGTGCCCCGTTGCAGGGCTTCACGCACCGCCGCCTGCAGCTCTTCGGCCCCATAGAGATCCAAGAGTTCCACCAGCTTGGCCGTCTGGCGGCCGGTGGGCTCTCCGCGCTGAAAGGCCTCGTCCAGCAAGGTTTCCGTTTCCGGAACGGCGGCCAGCAGTCGGCCACCGGGGGTGGCCCCCAGCGCCTGGCGTTTTTCCGCCAGCAGCGCTTCCTGGTGAGCCGGATCGGTGCGGACGTCGTGGCGGTCATAGGAGCGGAGATGGCGGGCGATCTCGGTGCTTCCGTCCAAAATGCGCACCGTCTGCTCGGAGGCCACCAGTGTCAGGGGCCGGCCCACGGCCGAAGGCGGGATCGAATAGTCGTTTAAATCAAAACGGATGTAGATGGTTTTGCGGGAGCGGACCGGCAGAACCAGATCGGTTTCCAGGCGATGAGCCGGCAAGGGAAGAAGGAAGGCTTTTTCTTCCTCCCACACTTCCTCGACGGTGCGCCCATCGCCGCCGGGCCAGGGCCGACGATGCGCTACCTGGTCGCGCCAGAGGAGCGCTTGACGGTTGAAGTCTGAGAGCGTGCTAAAGGGACGGGCGGCGAAGAAGGAATGGCGCACATAGGAGATGGCTCTTTCGACGCGCCCTTTCTCGGAAGCCCGGTAGGGGTGGCAGGGGCGTGGCGCAAAGTGATAATGGGCGGCCAGCTCCAACCGGCGCGGATGAAAGTGAACAGCCTCGCCCCGACGTTCCAACACGACGCTTTTGGTGTTGTCGTACAGGATGGTGCGTGGACAACCGATGTCTTCGAAGGCGTGGATGTGAGCGCGCAGGAAGTTTTCCATTTGCTGGTCAAAACAAAACTCCAGAAACAGCGCCCGCGAATAGGAGGGGGTGAACACAAAGCAGGACAGGATGCGCTCGGCACGGCCCACCCGGACTTTACCGAAGTGCGCCCAGTCGGCTTGACCCGCCTCCCCCGGGAAGGTCCGCAGACGCAGGAAGGCCTCCCGAGGGGTGGGGCGCAGCGTGGCCACCACGCGCCGCAACTGCACGACCGAGCCCGTGTAGCCCCGGGCGCGCAGCATCTCGAACAGACGCGTGACACGAAGCCGAGGGTAGCGCTCCAGGGTCTCTCGGATAAAGGGAAGGTAGGGATCGGTCAGACGGGGCCGTTCCATCTTCTGGCGATTGAAGCGATCGGTCTGGAGAGCCTGGCGCACGGTCTCCCAGTGAAGCCCCAAGTGATCAGCAATGGTCCCGATCTTCCAATGTTCGGCATGGAAAAGATGGCGGATTCGGGCGAGCAGTTCTCGATCGATCATGCTTCACCCTCCTTCCCGAAACAGATGGATCCAGTGGCCGGACCGACCACACACGACACAGCGAACCCGAAAACGGCGGAGACGCTCCCCATGGGATGGGACATGGCGCTCCTTTCGAGGCTCCCCCTCCTTTCCCGGCAGGGAGAACTGGAGGGAGGCTACGGCAGCCATGCTGACGAAGATGCGATCCTCGCGTCTACCTTGATCCGTCACGCGCTCCGGCCGCCACCGATACGCGCGCTGACGGTCTCGATGATCCAGTCGCCCCCCGGGGGACTGTTGATGCCGCCGATTGGCTTCCCGGCACTGCTGGCGGCGCGCTTGTTGCCGACAGCGCACACTGCAATAGCGATGGCCTCGGCCGCAACGGCGACAGATCCAAAACAGTGCACCGCAGCCTGCAGCGCGGCACGAGCGGAGGCGGAAAACAACCAGCGGATCGGCCATAGTCCAGTCCCGGCGGAACTGGACAACAGCCCAGGATCATGACAGGCTACAGTGAAGTCTGTGGTGGTTCTCCACTTGTAACGGGGTTGCCACAACCGGACCTCGATTCTCGGTCAAAGGGTCGAGGTCCTTTCCACCTTTGGCCCCCAGACACTACACCAACTGTTCAGGAAAAAATGGCCCCGCGCTTTTCAAGCGCGGATGATGAAACACGCACCTGCGGTGCGGATGATGTTGAGTTAACTACCGGCGGGTGTCCAAAAAACTACGGTTCTCAGTGAGCATTAACAGCGCAATGCCATTCCCGGCACCCCCTTGATTCAGCAAGGGAAGCAGCGCTTTCAGTATGCGAAATCCGTGAAAATATACCGTCCCCTGGCCTACGGAAGTACCATCCTTGGCAACAAACGGATAGTTCTGGACCGTGTTGTCGCCGCGATTGCGGTCGCCCACACACTTGTCGATGAAGACCCTGTTATAGTCGGCAAAAGGGGAGTTGCTCGAACGCATCAAGCCCTTAACAGCGATAGTGTTGTCATTCTCGGCCCAGGCGGTGGAAAAATGTGCCAAGTTTTCCCGTCCTTGCTCTTCATCCAGCTGCCAGCAATTTTGACCGCGCGATGACGTCGAGCATGTAATGTTTCCACTTTGTATGTGAATGATCCATTTGTCGGTTGTCCCCGGGTCATAGTAGAAAACAGGGCGGGTGCCGTCAGTGCACTGGATGATGGGTTTGCCGTCGGCGCAGGTGGTCTCACCCTTTGTGGTGTTGGAGCCATCCTCGCACATGGGTACGAAGAACCGCTGATACGGTTTCCCTGCTCCCGTGTCTGGATAGTGTTCTTCAGCCAAAGCCTTGGTTGAGTCCGAGGGAGTCCAAAAAAGATCCTCCCACTCACTAAGGCTTGTCAATGTTGCATGAAAGTCTCGGTCTAGGTCGGCATTTCGATCGCAAAGCCTGACCCACTTAGCCGCATCGGAGGTACAGGGATCTCCCGGATCACAGGAGTGGTCCCCGCCATCCAAACCTGAACAGACTGTATGATAAACAGCTAGCTGGCTGGTGAATATGTTGTCTGGTGGAGGGCTTTGCGAATACGCCGCGAAAGAGAACAGTATGATCCCTATCAGAGGAAATCCTAGGATACAGAGAACGCGCCAGATGCCAAGTCCAATCATACTGCCTCCCTGACGCGAAAGGGATCCGTTCATCTGATATGTATTGAATCATCGGGCTCTGTTTGGTTCGTTGTCAACCCATCATAATGCTAACCGTGCGGAGGGGAGGAGTAGAATCGTTGATATGGCTCGGCTTGAAAAGATCCGAAACGCACCGGGAGGAATCTCCCAGCCTCCGCAATCGAGCCGCCATGAACGCACACCGACAAGTTTCTTCGCATCCCGAGGGAGCCAATTGGGTGCCAGGCCTCCTCTCTGACCCAGGGTTTATGCACAACAGAGATCGAATTGCGAGCGTGTCACCTAATTTTTACCGGAATCCTCAAGAACCTGCATGATCTCGGTGCGGATTCCATCAGGTGCTTCAAAGAATGCGATCTTGCGCAATCCGAACTCTGCCCTTAGCACCCGAGGTTCCATAAAGAACTTTACGCCCGCCTCGCGCAGCCGTTCCACTTCCGATTCAAAGTCATCGACCTCGTACACGACATGGAGGAACCCGGGAGGTAGATCGAGGCCCAGATCTTCCTCGTAAGGAGCCTTGTCAAAGAGAATGAGCCGGGTCTCTCCCATTCGAAGGAGGACGTATTGAGCTCCATAGATTTCTCCACGGATGCGCAGCTCAGCTCGCATGGAGCGAGTGTAGAATTCTATCGATTTTTCGAGATCCCGGGTTTTGATGGCGTAGTTCCACATTCCCTTTACCATTGACGTCCTCCAACTCACGAAGCCCTAAAGGGCTGTCTTAAAATATTGGGGTGGTTTTCCAACGAGGATTTTTACTCGACAACCAGCCTCACCACTTCGGCAACAATGTCATGGCTGCTTGACCCAGATCGTACGTGCATCTGTGCAATTCTCCTTCTGCAATCATCCACACCACGATCGCTTGACGTTTTGCATCATCGGGCGTTAAGACGTTTAATGGCCACATGCTATTTTGAGAATGGTATGAGCCGGCAATATGGCCATGAATCCATCCAGTCACACCTTCCTTCGGCAAGAAGGCTCGAACAATAATAGGATCGATTGATTCTTCCGGTGTCTCCTTCAGCACGGGCGGCGACGTCGGTTCGCTATCCTGCTGCCATATCCCTCCCGACCTGTGATGAGCCGCCTGCTGGAGCGGCCATGACATCAGCCACATGCTCACGAGCCCATCATCTCCATCACTCTCTACTTCTCGCCACTCAATATTCCCGGTATTATCAAGTATGATTTCATTGAATTCCTCAAGCACTTCTCGAACCACGGGCGAAAGCAATTCAACGGCCCTTTGGAATGTCGCTTCGCGCTGCTCTCGTTCGACACTGCCTTCGTATGCAAGATCACGAAGATCGACAAGATGGCGGTGATAATCCTCCAATCTGCTCCTGTAGGTATCGATTAAACCGACATTCCTCATATCAGCTTCAGATATGACTTCTTCCAACCTCCCCGTAATGATCAAACTTATCAACTCTCCAGCCTCGAATCAACCGTTTCTTCGTCATCTTATGAAAGGACAGGAACACGAAATCTGGTGCATTCCGAAAGTCTCGCTTGGTTCCAGATAGCACTGGAGAGTTCTAGTCCTGGAAGACTCTGGAACCCAAGCGGGTTCCGAACGGATGCCCAGGATCTAAATAATGGAAGTTTGTAGAGGGGGTGTGTACGCTGATCTTTCTATGAAGGCTCTTCATCTTCGTCTTTTCCTTTTCGCCGCTAGTCTGCTCTTTGCGCTGGTCGTCTTCGAAGCGGTCTGCCGAATGCTGTCCGTGGATTTTAATCCATACCCACAATGGCGATTTCATCCGACCCTGGGCTGGACTCAGGAACGGGCCAAGGAATACGAGGTCTCCTATGAAGGCGAAGTGGTACATGTTGAATTCAACTCACGGGGATTTAGAGATGTAGAACATGGCTTGGAGAAACCTGAGGGCGTCAAGAGAATCGTTTTGATCGGAGATTCCTTCAGTGAGGCGCTTCAGGTCAATCTGGAAGAGACCTTCTGGAGCCGGCTGCAACGTCTTCTAAACGGAAATCAGCAGAAGGGTTGGGAGGTGATTAATCTTGGAGTCGGTGATTTCGGAAACGCTCAGGCCTTGCTTGCATTGACCGAACTGGGTTTCGCGTATTCTCCAGATATTGTCCTTTTACAAATTTTTCCGCTTAATGATATTTGCAATAATTCCATGGAGCTGGCGGGTCTCTGCAAAAGCGAAAACGACGACTACCGTCCCTACTTCGTGGAGACTGTCGATGGACTGCAGCTCACATGGAACCATCCGCTACGGCACAAGCTGCGGCGCCGCTTCGTCTCATTTGGGGTTCTTGAGAAAGCCTGGATTATGATTTGGCGGCAATTCGAGAACCGAAAGGCGGAGGAGCTGCATAAGATTCGGTATCAGGAGCAGGGATGGCAAGCCAGTCCTTTGCTCTACACCTATGTCGGAAATGCTCATCAGATTGGCCCCATGGCCCGGGCGTGGCAGGTGACCGAGGCGATCCTGACAGAGACCCATTCCGTCTGCAGAAAACGAGGGATTCCCTTGCTGCCGATCGTGATTCCTTTTGAGATCCGAGTCAGTCCGCGTTGGGCAAAGTTTGCCTTATCTTTTCCCAATCTAGATATGGAACAGGATTATCCAGAGCAGAGGTTTGGGTGCCTTTTTGAGGAGCTAGGGATTCCTTCAGTACTGCTCAAGCCCATCTTTGAACGTTATCTTGAGCTTGTGTTGCCCGGGCGCGCCGGACATATGAATCCGGCTACGCACCGGCTCGTTGCCCGATCCATCTACGAAAAACTGCTGGAAAGCGGTCTGGTACAGTAAAGGAGAAGCGCGGATTCCTTTGAGTGTAGTCCCGTCACTGGGTGACGGGAAGAAGCCGCGAACGGAGCCGCGGCCTACACGGGCCAGCAGAGGAACCACTACGCAATCCTAAGGTCTAAGTTTCAGATCAGTCCTCGCAGGCTAAGGTAGCGGTTGTGGTTTTTGATTTCTCGGTTCCGCTCTCAGGGTCCAGGTATGTGACTCGCGCCTCAAAGGTGTTTTCTCCACTGGGAGCAAGATTGCTCCAGGTCCAGTTTGTTTTCTCCGGGTCAGCCGCTGATCTAACGCAGCTTCGAGAAGAGTTGACCGTCCAATCACCGCAATCCATGGTCTGATTGAAAGGGTTAAGCCCCCATTCACCATATAGGACACCAAAATTGCTTGCCTTAATCGATGTAAACTACTATAATTAAAGTAGATATAGAGCATAAAGGGAGCAAGAAATGGCTGACTCGAAGGGTGAAGGTTTGAAGGCCGGTTTTGATGGCAGTTTGAGGCTTGAATTTCATGGGGCTAAGGTCACCTCGGATGCTGGGCTTCTCGCCTATCGTGATTTGGACGAAGCGTTGGTGTTATTCGATAGTGTTCCCTCCGTTTTTCGCGATTCGCGGACAGGGCGTAACATCCAGCACGACCTGGCGTCGTTGCTGCGCCAATCGGCATACAGTCGACTGGCTGGCTATGAAGATGTCAACGATGCCCATCGTCTATCGGTGGATCCGACTATGCGGAGGATCACCGGGAAGAAGATGGACAAGAAGAAGGCCGCCAGCGCCAACACCATGGGTCGATTTGAGACCGAGATGCTGTCCGTCCAGGGGAACCTCAAAGCCCTTTCGGAAGTTAATGGCCGATGGGTAGAAAGAGCGCTGGAGAAAACAACTCATCGACGCATCATTCTGGATATGGACAGCTCAGCCAGTCCTGTCCATGGCGAGCAGGAAGCCTCTGCCTACAACGGCCATTTCCGATGTACTTGCTACCATCCCCTGTTTTGTTTCAACCAGTTCGGAGATTGCGAAGGTGCAATGCTTCGGCCCGGCAATGTTCACAGCGCGGATGGTTGGAAGGAGATGCTGGAACCAATCGTGGCTCGCTACGAGAAGAAAACAGTCCGCAAATACTTTCGTGGGGATGCTGCCTTTGCCAAGCCGGACGTTTATGAATACTTGGAGGAGAAGGGCTTTTTGTATGCCATCCGGCTTCCTGCCAACGAGGTGCTTCAGGCGGAGATTGAACACCTGCTTACCCGGCCTGTGGGCCGTCCGCCCCGAAAGCCTATCGTTTGGTTTGCCGATTTCCAATATCAAGCCGCCAGTTGGGACCGGCCTCGCCGGGTGATTGCCAAGGTCGAGTGGCATCGCGGAGAACTCTTTCCGAGGGTGGGTTTCATCGTCACCAATATGAGCGCACAAGCCTCAGGGGTGGTTCACTTCTATAACGGTCGTGGCACAGCCGAGCAGTGGATCAAGGAAGGCAAGTATGCGTTGCACCGGACTCGCCTGTCCTGCCAGCGCTTTGTCCCGAATCAGGTGAGGTTGGCTCTGTTTGTCTTGGCCTGCAACCTGGGCAATTTTCTACGGCGTCTAGTCCTTCCCAGAAAAATCAAACATTGGTCCCTTCGCAGCCTGTTGACCAAACTGATCAAGATCGGAGCGAAGGTGGTCCGCCATAGCCGGATCGTCACGTTTCAGATGGCGGAGGTAGCGATAAGCAAGGATATATGGGCCGGGCTGTTGTCTCGGATTGATCGATTGAGATGGATGACAGCCTAGCGCCGAGGGTTTCTGATTGAACCGCTGGAGGTGTCTCTATTGATCAGGTTTTTGACCAAAAGCCACCTGGAAAACCGAGGGATCAGAGGCGCTTTTGATGGACAGAGGACCAAAGACCACTTGAGGCAAGGTTGGCGGTCTGATAAGTTGTGGTCATTCACTGGGGAGACCGGAAAAGGTCCTTCCGAAGTTGATATGAGGAATGTCGATTAAATGGTCTCTGATTAAAATCCACAACTGTAGATACAGGCCCGGACGCACTGCCTGCCGCCTGGATCCTGAACGCTCCGCTAAGAGTGCAGGAGGCGGATTGGATGGTCACCGAAGCGATACTCTCCTCTGCGTTCACCGTCACCGTCACCGGACGAGACGTGTCCCCATTGCCGTTAGTCGTGTTCGTGAAGGTGACGGTATCCGAGTGGGTTCCTGCACTCAGGCTCTCGGCGCTGCTATTGATTGAAACCGCAACGGCTGCGCTGGCGCCAGGTTCGAGCGGCCCACCGGTCTCAGACAGAGTCAGCCAGCTCTGGTTCTTGGAAACACCGTAGTTGATTGCCGTGCCTCCTGTATTGGATACCGTGTAAGTCTTCGAGGATGGACTAAAAGGACCACTCTCATTGCCTGACGCATCAAATCCAGTAGTTGGACTCACGGAAAGCGAACCCGGTGGTGGTTCGTCTACTTTGGTGAAACTAGCGGTGCACGTCTTGTCCTGATCCATCTCGACCTCAAGGGAAGCATCGCTACCGGAACAATCTGTGAACCAACCTTCAAATTTCGAGCCCGTTTGTGCAGCAGCAGTCAGCGTCACGGGTTCGCCCGCCGGAAAATCGTGATGCGCTGCAGAACAGTCGAAGGGACAGTTAATGCTGGGGTACGGAGATCACCGAGCCTTTGCCTGCTCCGATCTTGGCCACGCTGAGCCTGTAGAGAGTCGGTTCCCCTGCCTCGGTGAATCTCGCCTCACAAGCCTTGTTCCCATCCATTCTGACCGTGGCGAAAGGATTGGTGCCGGCAGCGGAGCAGTTCGAAAACCACCTTTCAAATCTCGAACCGCTGCGGGCAGCGGCGGTGAGAATCACATCCTGCGTACTTTGAAAGCTTGCCCGGCATTTCTCCCTGGTAGGACAGTCAATCCCAGGAGGTACGGAGGTGACCTCACCTTCCCCTGAGGTACTTACGGTAAGTTCACAAGCGCTGTAGTTGCTGACGCTCGCTTTAGCGGGACCTAATCCTATCAGTTTTTTTTCAGCCGTTGCCTTCAAGGCAAACTCATCCTTCACATCGATTCGTACTTTTGCTGTACACAGAGGAACTTTGGCTTCCGCCTCAACGGAGAATGTGAAGCTGAAGCCCAAGGTTAGGGTGTTGATTGTCCCTTCTATCTCCGCCTCCCCGTCATCCACGGCCTGTACCGTTGCACTCACTATGTGAGAACCTGCTTCCCCCGTTACTTCTTTAGACACGACCACGGCGGCACGAGTGTTGTTTGAACCGACAACTGACGGACCCACGATGGCGTCATCCATTTGAAACTGACTGATCTGGACAGTTCGAACCAATTTGGCTGATTCTCCTGTAAAGGGAGTGATTCCCTCCGAGTTGAAGGTAACCTGTTGATTCTTTGCTATCTCAGCTGCTCTCTGGCGGGCAAGTTGCCCAAGCTCCTCCTTCCACGGTCCGATCGGAAGAACCGCCTTCAAAACTCCCTTCGGTGTCGCACAGCTGAGGAGGAGGAGGTCTTCATCGAAAGCGACCTTTTGCCTGTTTAAGAAGTCTTTGAGTGTTTTAATGACTTCATCCACCAGGTTTTTGAGTCCTTTGAGCCGGTTCTGCATCTCCTGATCACTGAGCTGACTACATCTACGGCGAAGACTTTCAGCTCCATACCCCTTCTCCAGTTGGTCCAGCGGAAGGTTGCTTCCAGCAACGGCAGGTCCCTACTGACCGGGAAAGGGTTTTGCCTGCAGTAACTGCCGCGCCCGAGGAATGGTTGATGGGAGAGTTTGACCTTCCAGGCCGAAGTAGGTCAGCGTTGAATCTGCAGCGGTCAGCGTGATGAGGGGTAAGAAGGGAACAGGCAATGCGTAATTTCCAGAGCTGTCAGTCTGGGCGAAGATCTTGGGCAACTCGAAGCTTGTGGCTGCTGCATTCCCGGCAGGGCTACCGTCGATGTTCGTTACCTGTCCGACCACCAATAGTAAGGGTGTTGTCTCCTGCAAAAGCAGGAATTGCCCATCACCCTGAACCCCTGGAACGGGAGAAGATGAAAAACTCTCGATCGTCTCTCCCCCGATTACACCCACATCCAAGAAGAGAAGATCTGGATCGCCGTCCCCGCTTACGTCTGGCACGGTTTGCGCAATGAGGACCTGGGCGTCCGGAGGAAGGCCGAGGAGGTTGTCTGTAGAAATCTGTACCGGATTCAAATACTGGGCATTGCCGCTTTCGAGGCTAAATCCTTGTAAGAAAGTAAACCCCTCTTCTGAAAGGTCAAGGTTCAGCACATCCTCTGCGTCGCCCCAGGAGAGAGATTCAAGAACAAGGATGGTTTCCTTCGCAAGGGTGCCTGGAGAAATTGTTGCCGTGAGTCCCAGGGAGCTGATTGTGCCGCCTCCCGGGCCAATTTGAGATTTCACGCTGTAACCAACCTCAGCCGGATCCTGACCCTCAATGGCGGACAGATACTCGAAGGTGTAGTCTCCAAAGAGGGCAAAGGCGCCTACAGGGACATCACTGGAGATGCGCAGATGCCCCTTGATCTGGCTGAAGGTGCTTCCAAAAAACTTCGCCTCGCTCAACAAACCGACACGCCGATGGCCCGGTTCCAACTCGAACTCGGTTTCTGCGGTTTTTTCACCTCTGTCGGCAAAAGCCTCTACCCTGACCTGTGCTGTCTCCGTTTCCATGTTCGAGACGGAAAGACCAGTGAAAATGTTGTCTGCTACCGATTGTGCAACATGAAGCAAAACGGTTTCCGTCCTACCTTCGACAATCATGGGCAAAGTGGAATGGGACCTCTCGCCAGCTGGGAGAAAACTCACTGCGCCCACCACCTCGGGATCGAAAATGCTCGGCACAGCGCGGCTCATCTCCAGCTCCAGCTGACCACTAATCACTCCAGATTGCTGCAGCGCCAGGTCCAGGTCGAGAAGATCGGTCACGTTGGCGACCAGAAGCGTCTGGGGAAGGATTTCCAGTTCCTCTGTCGCCAGCAGGTTGGCGCTGTTGTCCGAAGCCGTAATCTTGACCAGGACTTTCTGGCTATCGACATTCAGCAGGCGGACTTCGGTATTTCCACCCTGACTGTCGGCGAAGAAGTGGGGTACCATCAGGCGGTAGTTCCGCCGAGGAAGCTGAGCGGGTAAAGCAGAGAAATAATCGTCTCGAGCGTAGAGCTCCAATCCTTTGAGTGGCACGCTTGAAGTTACCTCGATATACCCTTCGGTGACCGTGAGATCGAATCCAAGAATCCAGTCAATCGTTCCAACAAGCGAACCGGACGCGGCGATGGTTCGGAAAATCTCTCTGCGCAGAATCCCATCCCGATTAAATAGCCTCAATCTGACGTTGGGACTGGACACCTGAGCCGGATTGGAAAGAAAGAGGAGCGTGGTTTCCCTAAAACCAAAAACTTTAACGGGCGCTATCTGGGTGATATGACGTGCTATTGGAAAATAGAGTGTCTTGGATTCTTCCAACTTGCCGCCAATACCGTCCAGTCGGTTCAGGTCATAGTCTCCGACCATGAAGAAGCCCTGAATGGGGCCATTGGTGCCCTCTGCCAGCAGTGCAACGGCTCCCGGCTCCAGTCCGGCTACCTCGCTGGTTAAGAACGCCTGCTGGCCTCGGGGAGGAAGAGAGGATCCCAACGGAACTTTCTCCTCGGCATTTCCTGCAGCGTCCGTACCGGAAATGAGGACGCTATTGGAAGTGGGACTGCCGTTAAGAAGCGCAACCCCAATGAAGGTGTCCTGGAAGAAGGGGCTGGTTGCCGGAAGTGAGGCGGGGAAGACGAGGGGTTTGATCTCATCCTGGGCGGATAGGGTCCTGGAGAAGGCGAGGATCAGAAAAAGGACCCGGACGTTAACGCTTTGATATTTTCTTCGAGAATCAGATAAATCGGAAACGGGCTCACTCACACTTGACAAACCCATCCTAGCCCTGTTCAACTTGATTATCGCTTGTGACCGGTCAAGGTGACAAGGGACTTGAAGAGATCTCTTGGGGAGAACTTTACGGGGATCCTGATTCCAGCTCCGCGAAAGCGGGTTCTCACACGCCGCTGGATCGGAAGCGAAGGAAGTAAGCTGAACACCAGCGTCGCACTTCAAACCACCTCAGGGGAAAACTCATCCCGTTCGTGCCTGTTTCTCCAAACGAAGTAACCCAACCACATCCAGCCGAAGCCTGCAAGTGGCCACGAAACCCTATAGGCCAGATAGAAGCCAGTCCAGAGTGTTATGAATGGTGTGATCAATAACAAGCTCATGATCAGCAGCAATGCTCGGATCAAAGCAGGCAAAGCCTGTCGATGGCTCATACCGATGCTTTGCAAACACAAACCTACGCTCACGATCATGAAACTCAATAGAAAAATCAAAGGCATCCAGACTGGTTCCCACACCTTCGTAATATTGCTTATAAGCATCTGCACCAGACCAATGGAAACCACGACATGTCCTATCCTAAAGACACGGCTGTAGGCTGCCTTGGGCATTTTATAGAATCCATACCCACCCACGATCAGCAGCGCTATGGATACTGAAAAATGGTTATCGTAAGCTGGCCAGGAAAAGATTGGTTTGAACTGGTAAACAAATCGCGACACACTCCATCCCAGTCCGCCCAGCAGAGTGACTAAGCCCATCCATCGGAATCCATTTGAAGATGTCATCAGAGCATCCTCGTCAAGATCTTACTTCGGATGATGCAGGGTCCCGATCCTTCTCAACTCAGCGAACAGGTTCAAAGTTGAGGTTCGAATGCTGAGGATCGCTGGCGCTGGTTGAAGGCTCAGTCGCAGCGGATGGTGACGTCTCTTCCTCGTTGGTCTCCCTCAAGACCTCGTCGATCGTTGTCGTGCCTCTCCGGATCTTGTTTAGACCACTTTCGCGCAAGGTGAGCATTCCTTCTTGCCGGGCCTGTTGACGGATTTGCGTGTACTGGGCGCCTCTCAGGATAAGGTTCTCGATGGCGGGTGTTATCTCCAAAACCTCATACAGGCCGATGCGACCTTTGTAACCGCTCTGGTTGCATCGGTTGCATCCCGTACCGCGGTAAGTAGTGACGCTTTCCGCAACCTCTGGGGGGAATCCAATGTCGACAAGAACCTTGACCGGGGGTGCAGCTGGACCAGGATGGAACCTAACATCCCTCCCTGCTTCGCCTGGTGCTGCAGGGCTGCGTTGAGTTGGTCCGCGGTCAGAAGCTTTTTCTGAACCAGCATCTGTCCTAGGCGAGTCGACATGAGTCTAGCCCTCCAGAATGGGGAATGAAGAAGAAGCCTGTGGAGTATCGAAACTCAAAGGTCACTGCCGTGCTCCTGCAGACACCACGAACCTCTGCGCACCCTTTCCCGGTACCGTCCGGGAGACGACGTGAGCCTCGTCCTTGCCCGACTCCCAGAACCAGGTGAGGGAAGCACAAAAAACTCCCTGGAGACGCACAAAATCCTTTTTGTTTCAAAACCCATCCACCTAAGAAATAGTTAAAGCAAAGTCTATTCCAACTTCGTCGTGCCGAGACCTCAATCCGGCGTAAGTCGATAACAATTAATGAGTAGCAGCTTGTCGCTGGATCAGAGTCGTGACCCTGGTCCGTACCGCTGTTGACGGATCTTGTCAGTAGCAGTGACGAAATGCGGTACAGGTTCCTGCGAAGATCTAGGTCCATTTTGGAAAATCCTAGCCGGGATACAGCAGCCGTCCTTGGCGATTCGTACGGACCTGAAACAGATATCCGTCGATCGTCGTTACGTAGATCGTCTTCAGGTCAGGCCCACCGAAAGAGCAGTTGGTAGGCCGGTCCACAGGCACGGGATGGGTTTCAAGCACCTCTCCGGACGGCGAGAAAACGTAGATCATGGGGCCGGGGCCGCCCTCCCTGTATCCCGCTGTCGCGATGATATTCCCTTCGGTGTCCAGGCACATGCCGTCGATTCCTCGATGCGCACCAAAGTCATGAAGCAGGTTGTAGGAGCTCAGGCCACCGTCAACCTGCACAGGGTATGCCCTGAGTTCCCTCTTTTCATCCGGCCTGCGGCCGCTCTGAGCCACGTAGAGGGTCTTGTGATCCAGCGAGAAGAGCAGACCATTGGGTCTGGTGGTATCAAAGGTAACGCGGCTGACCGTCCAGCTCCCCTCTGGCTGAGGGTCCAGTCGATAGACTGACTCATGATCCAGCTTCTTGTGGGCACGATCTTCACTCCAGGGCCCGGCAGCTCCCTCGTAGTAGGGATCCGTGAACCATACCCGACGCTGCAGATCTATGGCGAGATCGTTAGGGATGTTGAAAAGTTCGCCCTCGAATCGATCGGCCAAAACCGTCGTCGTGCCGTCCGGCTCATAACGTACCACGCGGCGGGCTCCTCCCTCACAAGCATACAGCTGACCGTTCCTATCGAACATCAAACCGTTGGCGCAGTTTGTATTGGAGCGAAAGACAGTTGCAGTCAGGGTCTGAGGGTCGTATCGCATGACGCGACTGGCCGGAACATGGGAGAAGAGCAGGCCGTTGCCTTCCCACGCGGGCCCCTCGGTAACCCCACCGTAAGGTCCACTCACCAATTCAAAATCCCAGCCCAATGGTAACCTCTAGCAGCCCGTGGTGAAAGTCCCGCGGCTCGCGTTGCAAGCGCCGTGGGCCCGGATGCAAGGCGCGCCGATCGAGGCGATGCTCCGGGACATCGTCGAGGAGGCACTACACCGCAGACGGGCCGCCGCCGCAATCTATCGGTGTCATTCTAAGCGCAGACGAAAACCCCTGTATAGGGCGGAACGAGGGTGTTTCGTCTCCCAATGGAGACGGCGTACCCTCACGCCTGTAAGCCGCGACTCGGTTCGCGGCCACGTTCCCGTCACCCAGTAACAGGACTACCTGCTATTGTACCGAGACCCCGCAGCTCCCGGCCGAGCTGAGGAGGTAGAATCTCGATCATTTCAGCCAGGGTGCGGCCGCTGGAATCGCGGATTCTATTACGGCGTCCATAGAGTAGATGAGCACCCGTCAGCCTCAGTGCAGAATTGATCACAGGATCCGATGTCACGCGAAGAAACGTCTTGGGATCGCTGCTGTGTTCGATATCTTGTTCTTTCAGTATCGTCCCCAGCGGCCACTGTCCATCGCGGATCAGCTGCTGGGCCTGCGGAGCAAAAAAATCCAGGTTGATCCGAATGGCACCAAATTCGACCGGTTTCTCGTCTCCGTCCAATCGCAGCACCACCTGCCGTGAGAGTTCGCCCTTCGTCTCCCGACTTTCGATGACCCACAGATGAATGCGCCGGCCATGAAAGGCTTCGAGCTTGCGCGTCATGTCGCTCTTATGGACCAGAAGATCCTTGTCGGGTTGAGGAATTTTGTCTACCTCAATGGGTTCGATACGCGGCAAAGAGAGTCCCGCAGGCGTATAAAACTCGTCCAGGGGAGAGCACGGTTTTGATGGAGTGCTCATATCGGTATGGAAATAGGCACACTACAACGAACCGGTGCTGACGATCAAGTGGAGTGGATCATGATTCGCGCCGACTCTCTAGCGGGTCCCTGAGATTCATTCCATATCAGCCGCCAAGCTTTGGTTGGTTATGATCAGCGGTTTCGGACACGATAACCTGCGGCGTTGAGCTTCTAAAACACTTCTTGACATGGGCTCTTGTTCAGCCCATCTTAGCGCCAAGCAATGCGTGTTGGGCGATACTTCATCGTTCGGAACTTGATAGGGCTGGCTGTTTCTTGGCTTGTCGGTTTCTTGCCAGGCACGCAAGCCTGTCGGGCGGACTGAGCTTGCGGCAGGCCTTCCGCATCCACTGCCAGTAGACGCATTAGGCTGCGGGGGGAAACAGCTGTGCCCACCCGGTTTCTCGTGCGAATCTGAACTTTGTGTTGCCCAGTATTACCGGGACGAGACAGACGGTGGTGATAACTACTTGGTTGCAGGCTGTCACAGGTCTTACACGGATCCGGCCTGCACTCAAAATAGACAGTTTTTCAGGGGAGACTTCTGCATTAGCCGTTTTCACATCGCCGAATGGTTTGATCGAACGTGTCACGAACAAATGGATCTTGCCAGATACGATTGCGACGCAGAATGCAGGAAATTAGGTAAAGGAGGAGGCATCTGCGTCCCGGTGTTGAACGCTTGTGGCGCGGGTAACCATTCGGCCAGATGTTTGTGCGAAGTAAGCCCGTGAGAGGTACCCTCAAAAGGTGTGTAAATAGCATAGGCGGTGAGTAACCTTCCGGGTGAATAAACCCCGGGCGTGAAAGCCCAAAGGAAGGAGTAAACACCGCCATGAAAAAGAAAAGCATTGATGAGAGGGAAGAGTCAAGGGTCTGTTTTAAAGAACTGGAGGATTGGGTACGGGCCAAGATCCAGGGCTTTGTGCAGGAGCTGCTGGAAGAGGAAGTGACCCAGCTCTTGAGTCGAAGGAAGCACGAACGTCGCCAAGGAGTCGATGCCCCTGAAGGTTATCGAAACGGTTATGGGAAGGCGCGTGGGCTGACGTTGAGTTGCGGAACGATTAGAGTGCGCCAGCCTCGCTTGCGAGATCTGGAAGAGCACTTTGAGAGTCGAGTCTTGCCATTATTTGCCAAGCGAACGCGAGAGGTGCGAGATTTGATTCCAGAACTATATTTGCATGGTCTGGCCGAGGGGGATTTCGATCTGGCCTTAAGAGGGCTGTTAGGGGAAGGAGCAGCGCTGTCGGCGAGCACGGTAGCCCGGTTGAAGGAGAAGTGGCAGGGAGAGATGGAGGCTTGGCAAAGCCGACGGCTGGACTATTTGGAAGTAGTTTACCTGTGGGCGGATGGCCTGTACGTGAAGGCGGGTTTGGAGAAGGAAAAGGCGGTGGTGCTGGTAATCATTGCCGCTTTGAGTGATGGCCGCAAAGTGATGGTGTCAGTCACGAGCGGCTATCGAGAGTCGACCGAGAGTTGGTCAGAAGTGCTTCGTGATTTAAAGCAACGCGGCATGGGCTGTCCTCGCCTGGTCATTGCCGATGGGCATTTAGGGATTTGGGGTGCTTGGGGCAATGTTTACCCACAGGCCGAAGAGCAACGCTGCTGGAATCATCGCATCGTCAATGTGCTGGCCAAGATTCCAAAGAGTCAGCAGAAATCGGCTCTGCTGATGCTGCGCCAGATTCCCTACGCCGAGACACGCCAGGAGGCGGAGCGCCTGAAAGGAAGATTTCAGCACTGGTGCCGGAAGAGAGCACTGAAAGCGGCAGCGGATCTGATCGATCAGGACTGGGATCGGATGGTGACCTTCTATAACTACCCCAAAGCGCAGTGGCAACATCTGCGGACTACCAACCCGGTGGAGTCACCCTTTTCCGCTCTGCGACTGCGAACGGATGCCGCTCGTAGGTTCAAGAAAGTCGCCAATGCTCGAGCCGTCATCTGGAAAATGCTGATGGTGGCGGAGAAAAGATTTCGTCGGCTAAAAGCTCCTGAGTTGATGAAAGAGGTCTACCAGGGAGCCAAGTATGTCAATGGAGTTCCGGTTCAAAACCTCACCCAGGAGGAAGCCGCCTGATGCTGAATTTACACACCTCTTGACGGGAGCTCTGAAGCCCTCTGTTGTGCTGGTACATGTATCAGCACTACGGAGACAGGCGCATCCTGGAGGAAAACTATGAGGGTCTGAAGAAGTACGTGGAATTCTTGCGTACCCGCGCGAAGAGTGGGATCCTGAAATACAGCAACGCCGGAGACTGGGTTGCCTTGGAAAAAACCCCCGGGGATCTGGTCTCTTCCTTCTTCTACTATTACGGTGTAGATCTGCAGCGGAAAATAGCCCAGATCCTGGGAAAGAATGAGGATTACCGTCTAGCCTAACTTCCGCGGTCCGCTGAGGGATTTTCACCTATTTTGCCTGCTCGGCGTCGGCAAGTCGTTTGTTTTCAGCGAGCGTCTTTCTGGATTGGCCAAATAGTGACTAATATGACTAAGTATAGAACTGGATATGTCAGGTTTATATGGTATATGTAGTGATGAATGTACATCCGAAAAACCAGTCGCATCTACAAGGGCAAGGAATACGCGAACTACCTGCTGGTGGAGTCGGTTCAGACCCCCAAGGGACCGCGCCAAAGAACGATTTGCTCGCTGGGCAATCTGGCCCCGGCGCCTCGAGAACAATGGCGGGCCCTGGCGCATAAGCTGGAGTCGGCCTTGTGCGGCCAGCTTCCGCTGGAAGCTCCCGATGAAAAAACCCGAACCCTTCTCGAAAGGGCTGGGCGGGGCCGACAGCGGCGAGAGCCCGAGCCAGCGGCAGAGCTGGTCACCGTCGATGCGGAGCGGATTGAATTGGAGCAGGCCCGGGAAGCCGGGCCCGTGCACGTCGGGCATCAGATGTGGCGGCGCTTGGGGATGGGCGAGATTCTCAGGCGTGCGGGCTTGTCGGAGCGCTCCTGCCGGTTGAGCGAAGCGATGACGCTCAACCGGCTGATCTGTCCGCTTTCGGAACGGGCCATGCCCGACTGGGTCCGTGGCACCGCGGCGGGGGACATTCTGGGAGAGGACTTCCGCCCGCTGCAGGAGGATGCGCTCTATCGGAACCTGGATCGGCTACATCCGAATCGAGAGCCGATCGAGCGGGAGCTCATGGAGCGGGAGAGAGCGCTTTTCAACCTGCAAGAGACGGTCTATCTCTACGACCTGACGTCGACCTACTTTGAGGGTCAGGCGGAAGCCAACCCCCAGGCGAAGCGGGGCTACTCGCGCGATAAGCGTCCCGACTGCAAGCAGGTGGTGGTGGGACTGGTGCTGGATGGGGAGGGGTTTCCGAAGGCCCACGAGGTGTTTGACGGAAACGTGCAGGACCGTGCCACCGTGGATCAGATGCTGGATGCGTTAGAGAGACGGACGGGCCAGAAAGTAGGCTCCACGGTGGTGCTGGATCGGGGCATGGCGTACGAGGAGAACCTGGAGCAGATCCGGCAGCGCCAGTATCACTACATTGTGGCGGGGCGGCAGTCGGAGCGAAATGAATGGTGGGACGAGTTGGAGAAGGAAGACGAGTGGGAAGAGATCCTTCGCATCCCTTCACCCCGGAATCCGTTTCAGAAGAAGACTCGGGTCGAGATCAAACGGCGCCAGAAAGGCGATGAGATCTACATTCTTTGCCGCAGCGAAGGTCGGGAAGAGAAGGACCGAGCGATCCGGGAGAAACAAGAACAGAGACTGATCCACGACTTGGAGAAGCTCCAGGCCCGGGTGGAGCGGGGACGCCTGAAGCAGGAGGAGAAGATTCAGCAGGCGATCGGTCGTCTGAAGGAACGCTACCCCCGTGTGGCGCGCTACTACGCAATCCAATACGACGCGGAGAAGCGGAATCTGGTTTGGCAAGAGAGGGCAGAGAAGAAGACGATGGCGGAGAAGCTCGACGGCAGCTACGTGCTGAAGACGGATCGGCAGGATCTGAGTGCCGATGAGAGGCCCTTCTCCGAGATTGGTTCCGTGACACTGGTGACCACACCCTGCATGTTTCTCAGCGTGAGTGTGAGCGTAACGGCGTCACCAGGGTTGTATACTGCAATTCCTGTATTGATGCCTCCTGAGGTGCGTCGAACCGGCGCTATAAATTTTTCCAAGAGATCGCTACTACCACCTACTCCTGCGATCCCGATTCCGGGAAGGCCAAACCGGATGACTCCTCCCAACTCTCTGTTAGCAGTCACCACAACCGAGCCGGCCGCCAGGCCTCCCTCGCCATCGGTTGAAATGGTGACCGTACCGAGTGCAGGTATGGGGGGGATTGTGACTTTGCTTTTGGGCGCCATTTTATCAACACCCACCTCAAGAGCTTTCCCGTCGTTGTCATAGAACTCGACGGTGCCGCAGCACGGCGTAAACTCGCACTCCGCCTCCTCGTCTTCGGTAGAGCACGGTTCTTCCCCGTTCGGATTGCTCAGCACAATGTCTGATGTAAAACCCTTGCCCTTTCCAAAGTGGGCGAAGTAGAGCTTGGTTAGTTCGCATACACAGTAGGACCCGGATGGCTCGCTGCCGAATGAGACATTCGCGGTGGTCGTAGTCGTCGCTTGAGAGAGGAAGGAGCTACTCCCACAGATGGTAGTTGCCCCAGTATCCAAAAAAACCGTGCGATCCTGCCATTCACCATCTTCAAACTGGAGCAGCTTCAATTCCGAATCGTCTTCGTAAGCTGTCTTGCTGTAATCGATGCAGACAGTGAGCGGGTCAGAAAACTCCCCTTCTGTGGCGACCTCATAGTAAAAGGGAGGATCCCCGGGCTTTGAGAAAGCCGGCAGTGGAGGGCCGTCACGGCTGGAGCTCAGAAGGCTCGTGCCCTCGGGGTCACTGGAAAACGTCACTCGAGCAGTGGTTCCTGACATTTCGTCTTCTAGGTGTTCCACTACGGCATCCGTGAAGGCAATCCGCCAGGCGAAGGGATCGCCCATTCGATTCGTAGGTATGATTCCCCCGGGGAAAGATAGGAACGTCGAGGGATCAAAAGAATCGCCTGTGAGAGGATCAAGTCGACATTCCTCATATCAACTCCGGAAGGACCTTTTCCGGTCTCCCCAGTGAATGACCACAACTTATCAGACCGCCAACCTTGCCTCAAGTGGTCTTTGGTCCTCTGTCCATCAAAAGCGCCTCTGATCCCTCGGTTTTCCAGGTGGCTTTTGGTCAAAGACCTGATCAATAGAGACACCTCCAGCGGTTCAATCAGAAACCCTCGGCGCTAGGCTGTCATCCATCTCAATCGATCAATCCGAGACAACAGCCCGGCCCATATATCCTTGCTTATCGCTACCTCCGCCATCTGAAACGTGACGATCCGGCTATGGCGGATCACCTTCGCTCCGATCTTGATCAGTTTGGTCAACAGGCTGCGAAGGGACCAATGTTTGATTTTTCTGGGAAGGACTAGACGCCGCAGAAAATTGCCCAGGTTGCAGGCCAAGACAAACAGAGCCAACCTCACCTGATTCGGGACAAAGCGCTGGCAGGACAGGCGAGTCCAGTGCAACGCATACTTGCCTTCCTTGATCCACTGCTCGGCTGTGCCACGACCGTTATAGAAGTGAACCACCCCTGAGGCTTGTGCGCTCATATTGGTGACGATGAAACCCACCCTCGGAAAGAGTTCTCCGCGATGCCACTCGACCTTGGCAATCACCCGGCGAGGCCGGTCCCAACTGGCGGCTTGATATTGGAAATCGGCAAACCAAACGATAGGCTTTCGGGGCGGACGGCCCACAGGCCGGGTAAGCAGGTGTTCAATCTCCGCCTGAAGCACCTCGTTGGCAGGAAGCCGGATGGCATACAAAAAGCCCTTCTCCTCCAAGTATTCATAAACGTCCGGCTTGGCAAAGGCAGCATCCCCACGAAAGTATTTGCGGACTGTTTTCTTCTCGTAGCGAGCCACGATTGGTTCCAGCATCTCCTTCCAACCATCCGCGCTGTGAACATTGCCGGGCCGAAGCATTGCACCTTCGCAATCTCCGAACTGGTTGAAACAAAACAGGGGATGGTAGCAAGTACATCGGAAATGGCCGTTGTAGGCAGAGGCTTCCTGCTCGCCATGGACAGGACTGGCTGAGCTGTCCATATCCAGAATGATGCGTCGATGAGTTGTTTTCTCCAGCGCTCTTTCTACCCATCGGCCATTAACTTCCGAAAGGGCTTTGAGGTTCCCCTGGACGGACAGCATCTCGGTCTCAAATCGACCCATGGTGTTGGCGCTGGCGGCCTTCTTCTTGTCCATCTTCTTCCCGGTGATCCTCCGCATAGTCGGATCCACCGATAGACGATGGGCATCGTTGACATCTTCATAGCCAGCCAGTCGACTCGTATACCGATTGGCGCAGCAACGACGCCAGGTCGTGCTGGATGTTACGCCCTGTCCGCGAATCGCGAAAAACAGAGGGAACACTATCGAATAACACCAACGCTTCGTCCAAATCACGATAGGCGAGAAGCCCAGCATCCGAGGTGACCTTAGCCCCATGAAATTCAAGCCTCAAACTGCCATCAAAACCGGCCTTCAAACCTTCACCCTTTGGGTCAGCCATTTCTTGCTCCCTTTATGCTCTATATCTACTTTTATTATAGTAGTTTACATCGATTAAGGCAAACAATTTTGGTGTCCTATATGGTGAATGGGGGCTAAGATGTATTCTCACTCGACAAATGAAATCAAACGTCATAAGGAGGTGGTGTGCAATGCAACAGAGAAAGCAGATACACGAATTTCTGGCCATTGAAAAACACGAGTGGAGCATGGAGGACCTCAAACACGCTCTGCAGAGCGCTCTGGAACTGGAGCAAGCTACGCTTCCGCTCTACACCTTCTCCATGTACTCCATCCGGACCCAAAACTATACCGCCTACAACCTATCCGCAGCATCATCATGGAGGAGATGATCCACATGGCCGTGGCCGCCAACATGCTGACGGCCATCGGGGGAGTCCCGCAGATCCGAAACCTGCATCCCGCTTATCCGACCCAGGGCCTTCCCGGTGGTGCCGAGCCTGACGTTCACGCCCGCTTGGCCTCGCTATCGAGAAAGCAGGTCAGGAACTTCATGCGGGTTGAGGTCCCGGACCACCTGCTGCCCAACTTTCTCACTGCCGAACAGATGGCCCACGAGCAGTACCCCACCATCGGCAGGTTCTACCAGACCATCAAGGAGGCATTCATCCATCTAGAATCAGAGGGAAATCAGATATCGAACGCCATCAGGCAGCGCGGGCCGGCAAACCAGGTAGAAGACGACATCGGCATCGCCATCATAAGGGACTTCAACGAAATTCTCGGCGGCATCGACGAGATCGCCGAGCAGGGCGAGGGCGCGACGACGACCACGCTGCTGGCCAGTTCTGATTACGAGGGCGAGGAGTCCCATTACACCAAGTTCGCCGAGATATTCTATGGCAGGAAGTTCGTCAACCCCGAGCTGCGCCGCGTGGACCCGGAGACCGAGGCGTCGTTCTTCCGCGGTGACCGCGTGATAATGCCCGACGTGATCAACGTCCTTGCGGTCCCGGCGGACGGATACCAGAAGGTTCTTCAGGAATACAACGGCCGTGACCCCGAAGGCGCCAAACATATTACACAGGCACTCGACGGTCTGGACCAGCCTACACTGAGGTAATGACCAATCTCGACGCCGTTTGGAACGGGCCTATCGAACGACAGGGACCGAGTTTGAGTGCCGCAGTGATCGGCATGACAGAGCTAAAGGTGCCCATCCGAATAAAGTCCACGTACTATCCCAACTTCCCTGACAAGAACCCCGATGAAGCTATCCACAATCCGGCGATAGTGGACCAACAGATTCCCGAGGAGATCATCTCCAATCTGTTCAACCTGTACGCGGACGAGTACCACGACATAAATCAGTACACAGACCTGACAAAGCCCGTGTTCTTCGGACCCAGGTTCATCAACCTGAACGTCGGACAGCTGCCGACGCTGTAGGACCGGGGCGATGGCGGTCGAGATCGGGCCACTATCGAGCCTGGGTAAGGGCAGGAAGTCGCCCTTTGGGGTGAAGACGGAAAGCCGGACCTGATCCTGTGGTTCGTGAAGTCACGCCGCGACCTCGAGCGCCGCGTCGAGCGCATGGCAACGATCGTTGGCAAGGATGAGATGTGGATCGCCTGGCCCAAGAAGGTGTCCGGGATCGCCACCGATGCGACCCAGAACGACGTCCGCTCCCTCGGCCTCGCCACGGGCCTGGTCGACTTCAAGATCTGCGCGATCGACGCCACCTGGCGTCAATCCCTCCCGAAGAAATGACCACCGAAATCACCCCTTTACAAACGAGAGGACGGCTCAACTGCTCTCTGTGCCTTACCAGAGGCGTCGGTAGACATTGGTCCCTTCGCAGCCTGTTGATCAAGCTGATCAAGATCGGAGCCAAGGTGGTTTGCCATAGCCGGACGGTTACCTTTCAGATGGCGGGAGGAACGAGTCGATACCGATTAGTGTTGCCGCCGGATCGCCCACCGAAAGGGTGGGGTATCTGAACTGCATAAGTTGAAGATAAGCCCGAGGGGTAGCAGGGTTACGATTAGGCCACTCTCGATTTTTCTGCGACTATTCTCGTTCGATCTTTAGACTCCCTGTGAGTCCGCAACCTATCCGCAACCAGAGCCAGCAGACATCGGGGGTGCTTTTGGATTGGAACGTTTAACTTATTGTAATTAAAAAGGTTAATTTGGTGGAGACGATGGGATTCGAACCCACGACCTCCTGAGTGCGATTCAGGCGCTCTTCCGAGCTGAGCTACGTCCCCGCGAGAAAGTTGGTCTCTTCGTGACTTCGTGCCTTCCTATTATAGCTTTTACCACAAAGGTGCGAAGGCACCAAGACGCAATTTTCTCATCCAGCCCTGATGATGTATGAACTGTCTACTACATCGAGGCAGGCCCTGAACACACCCCGTCCGCCTCCGGCGGACACCCCTCTCAAGAGGGGACTACCTTCCGATTCGTTGCGCTCCCTTGGTCTTCTGACGCGTATTGCAGGCGGAATCTTTAGCCGTTGTTCGCGGCGCTAATCTGCATTTCTCATCACGGCTCGTGGCGAAGCGGCGGAAGGGCCGGTCTGACAAGGCGCGCGACCGAGGCCCCCGCAGGCGTACTCGTGCAGTACGTCGAGGAGGCCGAAGAAGCGCAACGCAGTCAGGACGGGTCATTCCGCCGATGCAGTAGAGGGGTGATGAGAAATGCAGACTAAGGCCGCTCCTACTTTGTGGAATGAGGGAAGGTAGGTAGGGGCCGCCTCAGTGCGGCGAAGCCTCACGAACCGGCGAAATCTGAGTGGGCGGGATAGCCGGGAATTCCACGTGCGGTCAAGACCGCACGGACGATGGCTTCCGCCATGGCTTCGGCAGCCAGCGCACCGACCCTGCCCAGATCGGCCCCACTCCATTCCCCTGTAGAGAGGGCGAAGATGGTGTCACCATCGAGGGGCATGTGAGCGGGATTGATGGAGCGGGCCAGACCGTCGTGGCTCATCTGAGCGATCTTGGTCATCTCCGCCTTGTCGAAGGCTGCATTGGTGGCGACGACGCCGAGCGTCGTGTTTTCTCCTTGCGCCGAGGGTCCGATCCTGGAAGTTCCTCTCAGCGTGGCGGCAATGTTGGCGAAGGATTTTCCATCTTTTGTGCGGGCTCCTGCAAGGATCTGCCCCGTTTTTGAATCGATCACATCACCTAGCGAGTTCACTACCGCCAGTGCGGCTACCACCAGTTTTTTCACACCGATACTGCTCGTTCCCAGGCCTCCTTTCATGGCCCGATTCCGATCCAGCATCTTGCCCACGGTAGCGCCGCTGCCGGCACCGACGTTGCCTTCCTCGAGGGGACCTGACACGGCGTTCTGGCAGGCGCGGTAGCCAGCCTGATGATCGGGACGAATCGACGCATCCCCAAGGCCAAGATCAAACAGGATGGCTGCGGGTACAATGGGAACCACGCCGCCGGACGTCCGATAACCGATTCCTCGTTCCTCCAGGTACCGGACGACGCCTGCGGCGCTGTCCAGGCCGAATGCGCTCCCGCCGGAGAGAACCACAGCGTGAACCTGCTCGACCGTGTGGATGGGGTTCAGTAAATCCGTTTCGCGTGTTCCCGGTGCTGAGCCCCGGATGTCGACACCGGCGATGGCCCCCTTTTCAGCGAGCACAACCGTACATCCTGTTGGACGCCTCGAATCCGTGAAGTGGCCCACACGAATCCCTTTGACGTCGGTAATACCCCCTGCGCGATCGGCTTTTTTGGCAGAGTAGGCATAGAGCATGGTCGGCATACCCGCGGCGACTTTCGCAAAGCGACGGCGAGTCAATTTCATGAAGTCAGAGAGGCCCGCCGTCAATAAGGGGCTTCAAGCCTCCCACAAGTGGATCCTGCCTGAAGGGATTCCGCTGCTTTTGGAGATTCATCCGACTGAGAAACCAAAAGGTAGCTGGCAAGAAAAGATGTAAGCCGAATTCTGTCCCTTGAATGGTTTCCAAGGAGGTGATCATTCATCTGGGAGTTGAGTCACCGCAACCCTCAAGCGGCCTACCCGCTTCGTTTCTCCAAATCTCTTCGGAGATAAGCCGGGCCAGCTTGATCGAAGCCTATTTGGCCTTGCACCACGTGGGGTTTACCATGCCTTCGATGTCACCATCGAAGCGGTGGGCTCTTACCCCACCTTTTCACCCTTACCCCAAAAAGCCGAGGCGGTTTGTTTTCTGTGGCACTTTCCGTAGGGTTTATCCCCCCTTCCTGTTAGGAAGCACGTTGCCCTGTGGTGTTCGGACTTTCCTTCTCCCCAATCTCTGGAACTCGCCCAGACACTGGAAAGACGATCACCCTCTTTCCTTACCAGCCAAAAACATTGTATCTCGCTTTGAGGAACTGGGGCTACTTTCCAATCTCACCCGTCTACTCGCCTACCGTCAGCACACCCGCCCCGCGAATGAGGCTCTGTTTTAAGCGCAGTAGAGCCTCATTGGCCTTGGCCAGAGAGAAGGTTTCTACTTCTGTGTGAATCGGGATCTCCCCGGCCAGGCGAAGCAGTTCCCGTGCGTCCTGGCGAGTGCTGTTGGCCACGCTTCGAATCTTCTTCTCGTGGTAGAGCGAGAAATAATCCAGGGCGGGAATCGCGCTCATGTAGATGCCTGCCAGGGCCACCGTACCTCCCTTGCGAAGGACTCTCAGGGCTTGTGGAACCAGGCTTCCCACCGGTGCAAAGATCACAGCCCCGTCAATCGGCCCGGGAGGCTGCTCCTCAGCTCCGCCCGTCCAGACCGCTCCCAGCTTCCGGGCCAGTTCGCGATGCTCCTGGCTGCGAGTGAAGACGCACACCTCACATCCCCAATGCCTCGCCACCTGGATGGTAATGTGAGCCGAGCCTCCAAACCCGTAGAGGCCCACTCGTTCTCCGGGCCGAATTTCGCTGAGCCGCAGGGCGCGGTATCCTATGATTCCCGCACAAAACAGTGGCGCCGCCGCGGCCTCGGAAAAGGAATCGGGAATAGGATACGCGGAGTCCTGTGGGACGATGACGTATTGGGCATACCCCCCGTCGGCGTGATAGCCCGTAAACCGTGCCCTGTCGCACAGATTCTCACGTCCACGGGTGCAGAACTGGCAGGTGCCGCAGGTCGTGAGCAGCCAGGGGACGCCCACCCGGTCACCCTCATGAAAGCGATCCACCTCTCGGCCCGCTGCTTCCACGACACCCACAATCTGATGCCCGGGAATCAGTGGCAGCTTGGGCAAGGGAAGCTCTCCTTCGACAATGTACAGGTCCGTGCGGCAGACGCCGCAGCATCTGACCTGAATCCGAAGCTCTCCTGCACCGGGCGCAGGTAAAGGCAATTCCCGGGCGAGAAGGGGATTTCTCTCTGCGCATCCCGCTTTTTCCAAGACCATGGCCTTCATGATGGTGAACTGACTGACAACTGATGGTCAGTGGTCACTAGTCACTGGCGACCAATGGCCAGTGACCATTGCAGTTCTCTGGTTCCCCTCCAAGCCGGCTATGGACTTTTGCGAGCACTGAGAATAGAGTCATATTGAATGTTTTACCGCGAGTATCTCTTCTACTCAAACCTGCTCTGGGCAGCGGACATCGTGGCAGGATTTGTAGCGCTGGTCGTCTCCTATTCCTTCCGCTCCTATGTTGTTGAGTTCGTCCCCTCTGGTCTGAGTCGGTATTTTAATCCGGAACTGCTTCCTTTCCGGGAGTATTTCTTCTACTTCTTGCTGTTTCTTCCCTTCTGGATGGTTCTCCTGAGAGTCTCACAGCGTTATTCCGACCTGATGCGTTTGCCCCTGCGCATGCAGTATTCTCGGGCCCTTCAGTTTGTCGGTGCGGCGGGATTCTTTATGGGGTTTTTCATCTTCAGCTTCAAGCTTGTCGTGAGTCGACCTGTCTTTTTCCTGTTTCTGGGGATTACCGGAGCCATTTTGGTGACGAGTCGCATGCTTCTGCACTGGGTGCTGCGCAGCCGCAACATCAACGAGCACAATCAGGTCAGAATCCTGGTCGTGGGCACCGACGATCGGGCGCACGAGGTAGGTCAAAATCTGGAGGCATTCAAGATATGGGGATATCGCGTGGTTGGATATCTTTCCCGAACCCAGGACAGGCAGGCGGTGCCGGACGCAAACATCCTGGGATCGGTCCGGGAGCTGCCCCAGCTTCTCCAGGAGAAGATCGTCGTTGACGAAATCATTTTTGTAGGATCGCACCGGGAGGATCTGGAAAGCTTTGAGGAAATGATCGCCCTGTGTGAGGACCTGGGCATCCGCACGCGTGTCGCCGTCGATTTTTTTCCTACCTCGACCTCAACAATCTCGCTGGAATTCCTGGAAAAACTCCCTCTGATCACCTTTTCGACGGTTCCTGAGCATCGGATTTCCATGGTTGCAAAACGTGTGATGGATTTCGTCCTGGCAGCGTTTCTGCTCATTCTCCTGACGCCACTCATGTTGTTGATTGCCGCTTTGGTCAAGTTTACCTCTCCCGGCCCCATCTTCTATCGGCAAGTTCGCTGCGGACTCTATGGGCGCAGATTCGAGCTGACGAAATTCCGGACCATGGTGGAAGGGGCAGAGGATAAACTCTGGGAAATCAAACATCTGAACGAAATGGAAGGGCCCGTCTTCAAGATGCGGAACGACCCACGGGTAACGCCGTTGGGACGGGGGCTGAGGAAATCGAGCCTGGACGAGTTGCCCCAGTTGTGGAACGTGATCAAAGGGGAGATGAGTGTGGTAGGCCCGAGGGCGCCGGTGCCGGACGAGGTAAAGCACTACTCGATCAGGCACCGCCGTCGCCTCTGTGTCAAGCCAGGGATCACTTGTCTCTGGCAGGTCTCCGGTCGCAGCGATATCGATTTTCAGCAGTGGATGGATCTGGACCTACAGTACATCGACAACTGGTCCTTTTGGCTCGACCTGCAGATCATGCTGCGCACGATTCCGGTGGTGTTCACGGGCAGGGGAGCCCGCTAAAAGGAACTGCCAGCTGATCTTTGTACTGTAGCTGATACAATTTGTAATAGATTCCCCGGGACTTGAGCAGATCCCGGTGGGAGCCTTCCTCTTTAATTTCTCCCTTGTGCAGCACAATGATGCGGTCGCAGCTCTGAATGGTGGAAAGTCGATGCGCAATCACCAGGGAGGTGCGCCCTCGCATCAGTTTTTCCAGGGCGTCCTGGATCAAAAGCTCCGTTTCGGTGTCGACCGAGGAAGTGGCTTCATCCAGGACCAGAATCTTCGGGTCGTGGGCCAGGGCGCGGGCGAAAGCCAGCAGCTGGCACTGGCCCACAGAGAGAGATGAGCCTCGTTCTGCGACGTGTTGTGAATAACCGTCCGGCAGATGTGCAATAAATCGGTCCGCGTGTACCCATCGGGCCGCTTCTTCCACCCTCTTGCGGTCGATGGAGTGCTGCCAGAGTCGGATGTTCTCTTCCACCGTGCCGCTGAAGAGGAAGACATCCTGAAGAACAATTGCGATCGATTGACGAAGCTGATCCAGAGCAAGGTCCTTGATCGGAATTCCGTCGATTCGAATTTCTCCATCGCTGACGTCGTAGAATCGGCACAGCAGGTTAATGATGGTTGATTTGCCCGCTCCGGTGGCTCCGACAATGGCTACCCGCTCTCCGGGCGCGACATCGAAGCTGACCTTTTTCAGGACAGGCAGGCTCTCCCTGTACGAGAAGGTGACATTGCGAAAGTCGATTTTCCCTCGTACCTGAGGGAGTCGAATCGGGTCAGGAGATGGGAGGATGGCAGGTTCCGTATCCAGCAGCTCGAAAATCCGCTCGGAACTGGCCATGGCGCTTTGCAGAATGTTGAACTTTTCGCTAAGGTCACTGATGGGTTTGTAGAAAAGCCCGGAGTATCGAATGAAGGCAACCAAAGAACCCAGGGTCAAAAGATTACTGATCACCAGGTTTCCTCCGTACCAGACAATCAGACCGATGGCCAGCGCTCCCAAGAGGCTGACTACCGGATAGAAGACTGCGTAGTAAAAAATGGACTGAAGGTTAGCCTGAAGATGGTCTCGGTTTCGTTCGTCAAATTGTTGAAACTTCCGCTTCTCTTGAACGAAGATTTGTACCACCGACATGCCCGTAATGTTCTCTTGCAAAAAGGCGTTGATCCTGGCTATGCAGGTGCGGACCCGCCGGTAGGAACCGCGTACCTTGACCTTGAAAACCATGGTCGCGACAAAAAGAAGCGGGATCACGGCGAAACTCACCGCAGCCAGTTTCCAATTGAGAAAGACCATGGCTACCAAAACGCCGGTCAGGACGAAGACGTCACCGAAAATGCTGATAACACCTGCGGTGAACAGTTCGTTGAGAACCTCGACGTCTGTGGTCACCCGTGTGATCAAACGCCCCACGGGATTCCTGTCGAAATAACTCACGTGGAGACGTTGTATATGCGAGAAGATTGCGACCCGAAGGTCGTACATGATCCTCTGGCCGGTCCAGTTCATCAGATAGGTTTGAAGAAAAGACAAGCAGAACTGCACAAGAAGCACCAGTAGAAACAGCAGGGCGACTCCGGTCAAACCATGGGGGTCCCCCTTGCTGATGGGACCGTCAATGGCAACCTTGGCCAGGTAAGGTGCTACCACTTGCAGGGCGGAGACCACGAGCAGCAACACAACGGAAACTGAGACTACGCCCCGGTAGGGGATGAGATACCGGATCAGGCGCCGGGCCAAACGCCCGTCGTAGGCCTTTCCGAGTACTTCTTCATCTTGGTAGCTGTTCATTCCATCCCCAGTTCTTCTTTCAACAATTGCTTTTCGTAAAGGTCGCTATACTGGCCACCGGCTTGCAGGAGTTCTCGGTGCGTCCCCCTTTCCACGATCCGGCCGTCCTTGAGGACCAGGATCTGGTCCGCCAGCTTGACGGTCGAAACCCGGTGGGAGATCAAGATCGCAGTTCGCCCTGCCAGTTCCTCCGACAAGCGTCGCAGAATACGCTCCTCGGTGTAGGTGTCGACGCTGGAGAGCGCATCGTCCAGGATCAGGACTTTGGGTTCGGTAAGAAGGGCTCGGCTAATAGCGATGCGCTGCTTCTGGCCTCCGGAAAGCGTAATCCCTCGCTCACCCACGAAGGTGTCGAACTTGCGGCGGAAGTCCTGAATATCGGGCCAGATATCACTGACCACGGAGACCTTTTCTACGGCTCTACGATCCGCTTCCGGCCTGCCAAAGGCGATATTCTCCTCCACGGTTTCCGAAAATAGAAAGGTGACCTGAGGCACATACCCTATGCTCTTTCTCAAGGTGGCGAGCGGAATGTCGTTGATATCAATACCATCGATGCGAATGGCCCCTGCCGGAACAGGGAAAAGACGGCACAGCAAGTTGACCAGGGTGGATTTGCCACTGCCCGTACCTCCTACGATAGCAAGCGTTTCTCCTGCACGAACTTGAAATTGGATATCTTTCAAGACGGATGCCCCGTTATAGGAAAAGGTCAAGTTTTTGACCTCAATGCTTCCGTTGAGCTCAGACACCCGCTTCGGGCGCTCGTCTCGGATCTCGGGCTGGGTATGAAGGATCCGGTTAATACGCCCCATCGAGGCGCTGCCGCGCTCGAAGGTGTTAATGACCCATCCCAAGGCGATGGTAGGCCAGGTGAGGCCCGTCAGGTAGGCCATGAAAGCGACGAGATCTCCCAGCGTAATGGATGCCTGAATCACCTGTCGTCCGCCGTACCACAAGAGAACGACTGCGGAAAGCCCCAACAGAAGGGATAGCAGAGCGTGGAAGGCCGCCGATACCCGCACCAGGGAGAGACTCTTGCCAATGAAATCGTCGTTGGCCGTCTTGAAACGCCGCAGGGAGGCCTCTTCCTGGTTGTAGGCCTTAATCACGCGAATACCCGACACGTTTTCCTGAGTCAGGGTCGTGATTACCCCAAGCTGCTCCTGAATCTTCTCAAAGCGGATATGGATCTGCTTGCCGAAATATCTTACGCAATAAGAAACGCCCAGCAGTGGGAACAGGGTCAGGAGGGTCAGCTGCCAATCAATGGCTACCAGGATGCTGACCGAAAGAAGTGTAGTAAAGATGGTATTGACCGAGTACATAATGCCGGGACCCAGCACCGCGCGCACCGCACTGAGATCATTGGTAGCTCTCGACATGATGTCACCCGTGAAATTCTGTTGGTAAAAACGGCGAGACAGAGACTGGAGGTGGGCGAACAGATCGTTGCGGAGATCGTACTCGATGTACCGGGACACTCCGATCAAGATACGCCGCATCCAATACCGAAAAATTCCTTCCACGATGCTGATGCCCACAATCAGAGCTGCGTAATAGAACAACAGATCACGGCTGATTTCGATGTAGAGGTCATTGACAGCGCTGCGGAGAATCCAGGGCGAGATCATGGTTGCCGTGGTAGTCAGAAGCACCATGAACATGCCCAGGGCGAGGCGCCGCCGGTATCGTTTCAGGTAGGGAAGAAGACTCAGGAGATGTCGCCGCCGAGACTTGGCGCGGACCGGGCTAGTGACACTAGTGGACATCAAAACCTTTGATATGAGGGATGACCTCACCATCAGGGTGGATGAAGTAGATGTCGTAGCCGTACAGAAACGGAGACTTTCGAGGGTAGCGCAGTTGAAAGATTCCCGCTGATCCAGCAGGTAGAGGTCTTGGCGTCACCGAAAGCTCCACCTCTTCAAGGAGCTGTCGGTCTGATCCCCAAACCCGGACTATGACCTTGAGTCCCTCAATGAGGTCAGTGGTCTGATTCCAGACTTCTCCTTGCAGAGAAAAGCCTTCGTGGAACCTCTCGAAAGTCAGAGCGGTAAGCCGCAGGGGTGTCACCTCCAGCATAGGGACCGTGGCGAAGTTTTCCCGGAAGGGAAGAGGAGTAAAGCTAATGAAAAGGAAGAAGACCACGCCCAGAGCCCCAGAAAGGAGCAGGGCGTGTGCCGCGGAGCGCAGGAAGAATCTCTGTCTTCGCCTAGGCAACTGGATGGCGATATAGAAGAGAGCGAGCGAAAAGAAGATGAGGAGACTCCAGAGCGAATACTGGAGAGACTGATCGGTGATTTCTAGTACCTTTTCGTTCATGCTGATTCAACGGTGAGGCTCTGAGTTTTGTGCCCCCAGTTTTGTGCTCTGACAGTGACGGGCAGTCAGTCAGGTGGCTTTTCTGGACCTACAATTTTCGGGATTCTCTCATAGGGATGCGGCAGGTAGACAGCGTCGCGCTCCCAATAACCTTTCTTCTGGGTCCGTAGAGTAAAACCCTTACCAAAAAGCGCCTCACCGAACTCGGTTAAAAGATCTTCTTCCAGACGGCCATTGGAAGAAATCTCTATCCAGCTTTCTTTACCCAGAAACTCTCTTTTCAGGGCCTTGATGTTGGCATGGACAGTAATCAGGGTTTCCCTGGCTTGGATCGGCTCGATCAGAACCTCTATCTGATACTCAACGCGAACCCAGTCGGCATCCGCCAGTTTGACTTCCCTCCCGATCTTGGCAATGTCGCTCTCTGTCAGGGGGCCCGAACTGTACTCGTGAAAGTCAGTAGTGATGGAACCCTGGTTTCGGCTGTCACGAACAATTCCAGGGTCTCTCTCCTTCAGGGTGGTCAGCATCTGGTTCCAGGCCCTTTCCAAAGGAACATAGGCGCGCAAGGGAGGAGGGATCCAGCGCCTGGCGGTTTGCGCTTCAAGAATTTCCGTATTCAGAAAAAGGGAGAAAAGCAAAAACCACTCTTTCTTGCACGTCATCGTCTGGAGGCCATTGTACCATCAGGCCCTAACAATCAGCGGCCGGCGTTTTGCTACGACCCGGTGTGAGGAATTCGGACTAGTTCGGCCACCGGCAGCGCTGGATCATTCAGGCGGAAACTTGGCGACAGGCTAAGTACACCATTCCGTAAATACAACAACGATGCTCCCCGCGTTTCGAGTTCCAGGTTCCAGGTTCCATCAGGTTGGGGCTTGCATTGTGAAAAGAATCAGGAGCTGAGCCACCTCCCTGCGATCGCAAACGTGACCCATTACTCGGACAGGCAGCCTAGCCTAACTTCCGCACTCCGCTGAGCAAAATCCTTTGTTGATGCTGGGTTGCGATTTTTTTCAGTCACTACAAATTGGCCGCTGCGTGCCAGGTCTTGATCGGTTTCATGACTTCCAGTGGAACCCTGAGGACGTTGTAGATGTCCCGCTGCCCGCCATCCGGAGTGGTTCCCTTTCGGATGCGGAGAATGGTGCCGTTCGCCGTGGGCAGGACCACCGTGACCACCTGGTGGGTGCTCAGCTGCCGGCGGATCGTCGACCAGGAGGTGTGGATTCTCCTCATCCAGGAAGTACTTTTCGATGGCCACCAGCAGGTGGTAGGCCAGCACGCAGAGAAAGATGTGCGTCTGGGTACGGTGCTCCAGATGGTGGAAAATGGGACGCTCCATCAGCGGGGTCTTCATATCCCGGAAGGCTCGTTCCACACGCGTCAGCAGAAGGTAGGTGCGCCAGATCTCATCGGCACTCAGATCCTGCCGATCCGTCTTCAGCACGTAGCTGCCGTCGAGCTTCTCCGCCATCGTCTTCTTCTCTGCCCTCTCTTGCCAAACCAGATTCCGCTTCTCCGCGTCGTATTGGATTGCGTAGTAGCGCGCCACACGGGGGTAGCGTTCCTTCAGACGACCGATCGCCTGCTGAATCTTCTCCTCCTGCTTCAGGCGTCCCCGCTCCACCCGGGCCTGGAGCTTCTCCAAGTCGTGGATCAGTCTCTGTTCTTGTTTCTCCCGGATCGCTCGGTCCTTCTCTTCCCGACCTTCGCTGCGGCAAAGAATGTAGATCTCATCGCCTTTCTGGCGCCGTTTGATCTCGACCCGAGTCTTCTTCTGAAACGGATTCCGGGGTGAAGGGATGCGAAGGATCTCTTCCCACTCGTCTTCCTTCTCCAACTCGTCCCACCATTCATTTCGCTCCGACTGCCGCCCCGCCACAATGTAGTGATACTGGCGCTGCCGGATCTGCTCCAGGTTCTCCTCGTACGCCATGCCCCGATCCAGCACCACCGTGGAGCCTACTTTCTGGCCCGTCCGTCTCTCTAACGCATCCAGCATCTGATCCACGGTGGCACGGTCCTGCACGTTTCCGTCAAACACCTCGTGGGCCTTCGGAAACCCCTCCCCATCCAGCACCAGTCCCACCACCACCTGCTTGCAGTCGGGACGCTTATCGCGCGAGTAGCCCCGCTTCGCCTGGGGGTTGGCTTCCGCCTGACCCTCAAAGTAGGTCGACGTCAGGTCGTAGAGATAGACCGTCTCTTGCAGGTTGAAAAGCGCTCTCTCCCGCTCCATGAGCTCCCGCTCGATCGGCTCTCGATTCGGATGTAGCCGATCCAGGTTCCGATAGAGCGCATCCTCCTGCAGCGGGCGGAAGTCCTCTCCCAGAATGTCCCCCGCCGCGGTGCCACGGACCCAGTCGGGCATGGCCCGTTCCGAAAGCGGACAGATCAGCCGGTTGAGCGTCATCGCTTCGCTCAACCGGCAGGCGCGCTCCGACAAGCCCGCACGCCTGAGAATCTCGCCCATCCCCAAGCGCCGCCACATCTGATGCCCGACGTGCACGGGCCCGGCTTCCCGGGCCTGCTCCAATTCAATCCGCTCCGCATCGACGGTGACCAGCTCTGCCGCTGGCTCGGGCTCTCGCCGCTGTCGGCCCCGCTCAGCCCTTTCGAGAAGGGTTCGGGTTTTTTCATCGGGAGCTTCCAGCGGAAGCTGGCCGCACAAGGCCGACTCCAGCTTATGCGCCAGGGCCCGCCATTGTTCTCGAGGCGCCGGGGCCAGATTGCCCAGCGAGCAAATCGTTCTTTGGCGCGGTCCCTTGGGGGTCTGAACCGACTCCACCAGCAGGTAGTTCGCGTATTCCTTGCCCTTGTAGATGCGACTGGTTTTTCGGATGTACATTCATCACTACATATACCATATAAACCTGACATATCCAGTGCTATACTTAGTCATATTAGTCACTATTTGGCCAATCCAGAAAGACGCTCGCTGAAGACAAACGACTTGCCGACGCCGAGCAGGCAAAATAGGTGAAAATCCCTCAGCGGACCGCGGAAGTTAGGCTAGTGTTGGTATCGACGAACTGCCCGAGAATGATCTCGGTAGTGAGAGGAAAAGAAGTGGGTCCCATCGTTTTTGGAGACAAAATAAAGGTACTCGACATGGGCCGGATAAAGGGCAGCGTCGATCGAGCTGGCCCCGGGGTTGGCGATGGGACCCGGCGGCAGCCCAGGGTAAAGGTAGGTATTATAGGGGGAGTCCAGGTCCAGATCTCGCTGGTGGAGGACTCCGTCGAAAGGTTTCAGCCGCGTGACTGCATAGATTACTGTCGGATCGCAGGCCAGTTTCATGTTTTTACGCAGACGGTTGTGAAAGACAGCAGAGACCAAAGTGCGCTCGCCGGCCACTCGCGTCTCCTTTTCGATCAGCGACGCCAGTGTCACCACTTCTCTCGGGGTTAGACCGAGTGTCTGTGCGCGCTGCTGACGCTGTGGCGTCCATACTTTCTGAAAGTTGTCTACCATCTTTCGAATGATTTCTTTTTCAGGGGTATTGCGCGTTAGAAAATAGGTGTCGGGAAACAGATAGCCTTCCAGATCCGAAGCCTGAGAATCTACTTCGCGCAGCAGCTTTGGATCACGGGCTGCCTCGAAAAGATGCTGTTGTCTTCCGAATCCCTTCCGCTCAAGAAGGGTTATGATTTCCTCCATCGTCAAACCCTCGGGAACGGTGATGCGATGATAGTAGACGTCTCCCCTCTTGAGTTTTGCCGCGGCCGTGGCAAGGCTTATCGGTCGTTCAAAACGATACTCGCCGGCCTTTAGTGAAGCGGAAGGATAACGCAGCCGCACGTAGACACTGAAAATGCGCGCAGACGACACCACGCCACGTGATTCCAGAATCTGTGCGATCTCATAGATTTTCAGCCCTCGGGGGATGGAAACCAGTGTCTCCGTTCTCGAGTAATCGCTGTAGGGTTGATAGATGACATCCACCAGCCAGAAACTGAATGCGATGGCGCCAAGGACTGCTAGAATCAGGACAAGTGTTCGCCTCATCAGCGCTCTTCAAGATAGCGTCTCAGGATCACCGCGGCTGCAAATTCGTTACGCCGTTTCTTTTGCTCCGTCAGCTTCAAACCGGCCTCAGCCATGAGCTGCTCGGCCTCTTTCGTCGACAGGCGTTCGTCCACCCATTGAATTTGCAGAGAGCAGATTTGCTCAAGGCGTTGGATCAGCTGTTGAATCAGGTCAGCAGTGGCGCTGGCCTCGCCTCCCAGATGGCTGGGCCTCCCCACGATCAACTTGTCGACCTGCTGTTCGCAGGTGAGCTGAAGAATTTCCCTTGCGTCGTGGGCCAGGTCCCGCCTTAGAAAAGTGGTCAGAGGCCGAGCGGTCATTTTGAGTGGATCGGTAACTGCGACGCCGATTTTTTTAGAGCCAACGTCCAATCCCATCCACCGTGTCGGGGAAGAGCCGAAGCCCGCCATCTATCCTTTTTCCTACTTGTTGGGCACTATCTACTACGTTATAATCTTGCTCGTGCTCGGTAAAGCAAAACTGGCTATTATCTTTTTCTCCGGACTGGTCAGCGCTTATGGTGTGATAGGAGGAGTGATTGAGCAAGCTTCCGGTGGCAACGATGCGTACAAGAATCTTTCGATTCTTACAGAGATCATCAACAAGATAGAGCAGGACTATGTTGAGGTACCGGACACAGAAAAGGTGATAGAGGGAGCGCTCCTCGGTATGGTGGAAGCGCTAGACCCTTACTCCAGCTTTGTGGATCGCAATACCTACGGCAGAGTTCGCGAGCTCAGAGAACGTTTCACCGCGAGTCCTGGCATCGTTCTGTCCAAGCGCTATGGTTATGCCCATGTGGTTTCGGTGCTAAAGGGAAGTCCCGCCGAGCGACAAGGGCTGCGCCCGGGTGATCTTCTGGAGTCGATTAATGGGGAACTTACCAGTCAGATGAGTCTGTTAGAGGCACAGAGTTTTCTGCTGGGCCCGTCGGGCAGCAGCGTTCAGTTGAACGTCATACGCTCTCGTAGACCCCATGAAGTCAGCCTGGTAAGGGAACAGTGGGTGTTTCTCCAGCCGACGGCGAAAATCGTAGAAGATGGACTGGGAGTGTTACGGATTTTTCACTTAAAGGAAGGCTCTGCCGAAGCGATCTTGTCGAAATTGAAAATCCTGCGCTCGTCGGGAGTACGGGGACTCATCGTCGATGTTCGGGGCGTGTCGCAGGGCCTTCTTCAGGAAGTTGTCCAGCTCACGGACTTTTTCTTACCCAGGGGTCAGAAGATTCTGACTGTTACGGACCGCGAGAGCAGAGAAACTGTCTTCTCGTCCTCCACGGATCCGGTGATCAAGGGAATCCCGGTTGTGGTACTCATAGACCGAGGTACGAGTGGGTCTGTTGAGGTGTTTGCTGCGGCCTTGCAAGATCATAAGATTGCCGAGACAATAGGTGAGAAAACGAGTGGGGGGGGTTCTGCGCAGGAATTGTTCTTCTTGCAGGACGGTTCGGTTCTGTTGATCTCGACGAAGCTTTACCAGCGCCCCAGCGGAGAACTCATTCAAGGTTTGAAATTGAGAGATTCCGGAGTAGTTCCCGATGTGCTTTCTCCTGATGAAAAGTTCGTCTCCGGTCTCGCTTCTGAAAGTGTGTCCGATGACGTGGAGCGAAGTCTGGACCACGAGTCTTATCGAAAGCTCCAGGAGGCTGTCGAAGTAGAACAATTCAATGCCGCTCTGAAGCGGCTTCGGAGCAAGGTTTTGTCTGAGGCCGCGTAACTCTAAACCGTTAGTCACCCCAAAGGAGGAGAGATGAACAAAGGTCAATTGGTCGAGGCGATCGCAAGCGACGCAGGGATCAGTAAAAGCCAGGCCCAGGATGCTGTGGACTCTTTTTTCGCGCAGGTGCGAAGATCCCTGAGCCGGGGGGAGAAGGTGGCCCTGGTGGGATTCGGCACGTTTTCTTCGTCGAAAAGAGCGGCTCGGATGGGGCGCAATCCCCAGACGGGCGCTCCTATCAGGATTCCGGCCAGAAAAGTGGCTAGGTTCACACCGGGAAAGGGGCTGAAAGACGGAATCCAGTAGCAAGTGTGTTTCGGGTTTCGAGTCCCGGCTTTGGCGAGGGGCGAAACGGAGACTCGAAACTTGAAATGATTGGTATGTGATTTCATTTCGTTTGTTTCCGGTGTAGGTGCGTAGCTCAGGGGGAGAGCACTTCCTTGACGCGGAAGGGGTCAGCGGTTCAAATCCGCTCGCACCTACCATTTTTGTTTCTTGGGTACAGTGTGGTTACACAACGGGTTGTGAAGGCGATCGCTAGGGATGGGGCCATCTTCGAGGTGCAGGAGGAACAGGAAGGTCTGCAGATCCTGCGTCACTCCACGTCCCACCTGATGGCCCTGGCCGTGACACAACTCTATCCGGAAGTACATCTGGGGATTGGCCCACCCACAGGCGAGGGCTTCTATTACGATTTTCAAGCCCCCCATCGCTTTAGTCAGGAAGACTTGAAAAAGATCGAGAAAAAGATGAGTGAGCTGCAGAAGCAGAATCTTTCATTCGAGCCCTCGATCGTCGGGGCGACAGAAGCCCGCGACTTTTTTGAGAGGCAGGGGGAGCACCTGAAGGTTGAGTTGATTCAGGAGCGCAATGGGCAGACCCTGTCGTACTATCGGTTGGGAAGTCTGGTGGACTTCTGCACGGGTCCCCACGTGGTCTCCACCGCCGAGCTGGGCGCCTTTAAGCTCCTCTCTATTGCCGGCTCCTACTGGAGAGGGAATGAACAGAGAGAACAGTTGCAGCGGATCTATGGGACCGCCTTCTTCACCGAGGTGGAGTTGAGCCAGTATCTTGAGAGACTAGAGAAAGCTCAGCAGCGAGATCACCGCCGTGTAGGCAGGGAGTTGGACCTTTTCAGTGTCCAGGAAGATGTGGCGCCGGGCTTGATTTTCTGGCATCCAAAAGGTGCCAAGGTGCGAAGCCTGGTTGAGGACTTCCTGTACCAGGAACTGGAAAAAGCAGGATACCAATTTGTCTACACACCGCACATTGCAAAGAGCGACCTGTGGAAGACTTCAGGACATTACGAGTACTTTCGGGAACATATGTACACCTTACCGCTCGGCAAGGACGAATATGTTCTCAAACCCATGAACTGCCCGGGACACATCCTGATTTATCAGTCAGCCAGGAGAAGTTATCGGGAACTGCCGCTCCGAATTGCCGAGTTCGGGACCGTCTATCGCTATGAGAAATCCGGCACGCTGCACGGGATGCTTCGTGTTCGTGGCTTCACTCAGGATGATGCTCATATCTTCTGTCGGCCCGATCAGGTTTTGGATGAAGTGCTGGCAACCCTGGCGCTTGCGGAACACCTCTTCAAAAGCTTTGGCTTTGATCGCTATGAGGTGGCGCTTTCGGTCTGGGATCCCGGCCACCCAGAGAATTATTCAGGTCAGGCCCAGGACTGGGAGCGGGCGGAATCGGTGTTGATAGAAGCCCTGAATCGGAAAGGGTGGGCGTATACGCGATGTGAAGGAGAAGCTGCCTTCTACGGCCCCAAGATCGACATCAGCTTGATCGATGCCTTGGGACGCTCTTGGCAGTTGAGCACTTTTCAGTTCGATTTTAACCTCCCGGCTCGTTTCAACGTGACCTATGTGGCTCCCGACTCAAAGAACCATCATGTGGTCATGATTCATCGGGCACTTCTGGGTTCGCTGGAACGCTTTATGGGTGTGCTGGTGGAACACTATGCGGGCGCTTTCCCCGTCTGGTTGGCTCCCGTTCAGGTAGTCGTTGTCCCGGTCAGTGAAAAACACCACGCATATGCCAGCAGCGTCGAAGGCGCCCTGAAACAGCAGGGCCTTCGCGCGGAATCCGACCTGAGGAACGAAAAAGTGGGATACAAGATTCGCGACTCTCAGATGAAGAAGATCGCGTACATGCTGATCGTCGGCGATCGGGAGGTGGAGAGTGAAACCGTGTCGGTGAGGAACCGCTTCGAGGGGGATCAGGGAACCATGCAGATACCGCAATTTACGGGGATGATACAAGACTTGATTGAAAGAAAAGTGGTAAAACCTTGAATAGGGTCAGTTGTCATTCATCATTGGTCACTTGTCATTAGGGGGTCAGTATCAACAGAACTCGAGTAAACAGACAAATCCGGGCTCGTGAAATTCGAGTCATTGATGAGGAAGGGCAGCAGCTCGGTATGATGGACCCTCAGCAGGCACTCGCGGTGGCCCAAGAAATGGGCTTGGATCTCGTGGAAGTCGCTCCCGGGGCGAGGCCTCCCGTATGCCGGATCATGGACCATGGAAAGTACCTGTACCAGCAGAGTAAGAGGGCCCAGGAGGCGAAACGGCACCAGAAGACGATTCAGGTCAAGGAAGTAAAGTTTCGGATCAAGATCAGTGAGCATGATTACCAGTTTAAGAAAGCTCACATGACACGCTTTCTTACGGAGGGAAATAAGGTAAAAGCCACGATGATGTTTCGGGGTCGGGAAGTGACTCGTCAGCAGGTAGGTCGGGGGATTCTGATGAGGTTACAGGAAGAGCTGGACGGCATCGCTGATGTAGAGAGGGAACCCAAGCTGGAAGGGCGGTCCATGACGATGGTCCTCTCCCCCAGGAAGAAAAGTAGCTGACAGCGGAACATCCTTATGAAATTGAAAACTAGAAGAGCGGCGGCCAAGCGCTTTAAGCTGACGGGGAAGGGGGGCATTAAAAGGAGGCGCAGCCACCACTCCCACATCTTGACAAAGAAGTCGGCGAAGCGGAAACGGAAGTTGAGAAGTGGGGCGGCTGTCTCTGCTGCGGATAAAGTCCGTGTCAGAAAAATGCTGGCTCTGCAGTGATGGGTTAAGGTCATGGCCAGAATAACTCGCGGTCCCAGAAGAGCTCGACGTCGCAAGAAGATCCTTCGGCACGCCAAAGGATACTGGGGCGCCAAGAGCAAGCTTCATCGATCTGCAAAGGACCAGGTGATGAAGTCTTTGGCCTACGCCTACCGTGACCGAAGGCAAAAAAAGAGGAATTTTCGCAGCCTTTGGATCATTCGCATTAATGCTGCCGCCAGAGAGCACAATCTGTCTTACAGCCAGCTGATCAGTGGATTGAAACGTGCCGGGCTGGAGTTGAACAGAAAAGTCCTGGCCGATATGGCGGTCCGCGACCCCGGTGGTTTCACCAGGTTGGTGGAAACAGCCCGCAGTGAATCCAAAAGCTCCCCGATGCTCGTATCTTGACACTCAAAGCGCAACCATCAGAAGACCTCTGGCTTCAGTTCCAACAAGATTTGAGCACTGCTACCAATCGTGAGGGATTGGTTCGCCTGCGCGATCAGTATCTGAGCCGGAGACGTGGAGTCATCACTCTGGAGGTGAAAAAACTTGCCTCATTGCCAGCGGGGGAGCGCCCTGGAGCGGGCAAAAAACTCAACGAGTTGAAAAGCCGCGTCGAAGACACCCTGGCTCAGCATCAGGGAAAGCTACTGCAGCAGGAGCGCCGTTCGAAGTTGGAAAAGGAGCGAGTGGACATCACACTGCCAGGGTATGCCCCTCCTCACGGAAAACCGCATCCATTGCGGCGCATACAGGAGGAAATGGAGGAGATTTCGGTGCGTATGGGCTTTACAGTTGTCTCCGGTCCGGAACTGGAGTGGGACTATTACAACTTCGAGGCATTGAACATGCCCAAAGGCCATCCGGCCCGGGACAGCCAGGATACGCTCTATGTGACGGAGAATCTGCTGCTGCGTACCCACACCTCCCCGGTGCAGATCCGCATCATGAAGAAACAGAAACCGCCCATTCGCATCGTGGTTCCGGGTAAAGTCTTTCGCCGCGATACGGTGGATGCCACTCACAGTCCCATGTTTCACCAGTTGGAAGGCCTGCTTGTGGACGAAGGGGTCACTCTGGCAGACCTGAAGGGGACAGTAGAGATTTTCCTGAAGACTCTCTTTTCACCCCAGGTCCGCGTGCGCTTTCAGCCTAGTTACTTTCCTTTTGTCGAGCCCGGCGCTGAAGTGTACATGAGCTGTATCTTCTGTTCAGGAGCCGGCTGCCGCATCTGCAAGCAAAGTGGCTGGATTGAGATCATGGGAGCAGGAATGGTCCATCCCCACGTCTTGGAAGAGGTGGGCTATGACCACCAGAAATACACCGGGTTTGCCTGGGGAATGGGAATCGATCGAATCGCGATGCTGAAGTATCAAATAGACGACATGCGTTTGTTTTTTGAGAACGATATCCGGTTTATCCGCCAGTTCTAATACGAAGTTAGAAGAGCCTGCATCATCGAGAGGGGCCAGTCCCGAACTATGAAAATCAGTTACCAGTGGTTACAGGCTTTCGTTGATCTTGAAATCGCCGCTAAGGATGTCAAAGAGCTGACCCAGACTCTGGATCGAATCGGACTCGCGGTGGAATCGGTTGATCGACGCGGCGAGGACTGGATTTTTGACCTCGAGGTAACCACCAACCGTCCTGATTGCTTGAATCACCTCGGGGTTGCCCGTGAGCTTGCCGCGCAGCTCAGGCTGAAGTTGAAAGAACCAGATTGTTCCACTCCCCTTCAGGGGGAGGATACGGCCTCTCTTTCCGCCGGCGTGACCATTGAGAATACTGCTTTGTGCCCGCGCTATGCCGCCCGCGTGATCAGAAATGCTAAGGTTCAGGAATCTCCCGGCTGGCTCAAGGATCGACTGGAGTCTCTGGAGCAGCGTCCCATCAACAACATTGTGGACATTACAAACTATGTCTTGTTGGAGCTGGGACATCCGTTGCACGCTTTTGACTATGAGCGGCTCGTCAATCATTCCATCGTGATCCGCACGGCAAAGCCAGGAGAGACCCTCCAGACCCTGGATGGAGTTCAGCACTCCCTGGACCCTGAGATGTTAATGATCTGCGATGCCCTGCGTCCCATCGCGCTGGCGGGAATCATGGGCGGGCAGGAGACGGAGATCTCTTCATCGACCCGGACCCTGCTTTTGGAAAGCGCCTATTTTGTACCCTCCTCCATTCGCGCTACTGCGAGGCGGCTGGGAGTACGCACCGAAGCCTCATCTCGCTTCGAACGAGGCGCTGACCCGGAAATGCCGGTGACGGCACTCAACCGGGCTTGCCGAATGGTCCAGGAAATCACAGGCGGAATTTGTGTGGGAACCGTGATCGATCAATATCCAAATCGCCAGGCTCCTTGCCTGGCCGAGCTGCGGGATGAGCGAACCCGGCAGGTAGTCGGGCAGTCGTTTTCCCGGGATTTTGTGCTGGATATCTTGACCCGACTGGGGTTTGAGATTGTCAGCGAAGAGAAGGGCAGGTTAGAGGTCCAGGTGCCGAGTTTCCGTCCGGACGTCCGTATTGAGGAGGACCTCATTGAGGAACTGGCCCGTCATTATGGCTATGACCGGATCCAGAGCACCTACCCGGCGGCTTCCATTCCGGGCAGTTTTCTTCCCACCCAAGCTCATGATCGCCTCTTGACCCGGCTGCTGGGCGGTTTTGGTTTCTTTGAGGCGCTCAACTACGTATTTAGTACCCCTCGCAGTGAGGCCCTCTTTTGGGGGCGTCTGCCCGCCATGATGCCAGTGGCCAACCCTCGGACTGAAGAGGATACCCATCTTCGCACCAGCCTGGTTCCAGGTCTTCTGCAATCCGTCGGTCGCAATATTCATCGCGGCAACAAAAACGTCCGGCTCTTTGAAGTGGGTAAGGTGTTTCTTCCCAACCCTTCGGGACAGCTGGAAGATTACGAGGAGGTCTCTCGACTGGGATTGGTGGGCACGGGTACCTTCTACCACTCCTTTTGGAGCCCGCTTCAGGACGACTTTCAGTTTTACCACCTGAAGGGCGTTGTGAAGGAGTTGATGCAGCAGTTCAACCAGGAGCCGGAGTTCCACGCCACTGAATTGCCCTTTCTCCAACCCGGGGCGGCTGCGGGGATTTCAGTTGGAGGCGAAAACCGAGGCTGGTTGGGGCCGTTACATCCTCGTCTTCTGGAAGCCTATAAATTCCCTGAGAAAGTGTATATAGCTGAGCTTGCGCTCGATCCGGTCTATGCCCAGGAGCCGCCGGAGCCGGTTTATGGCAAATTCGGTAGGTTTCCCGCCGTGCAGAACGACCTCTCTTTTCTGATTGACAAGGGAGTGCAGTACGATAAGATAGTAAAGGCCATTCAAGCCCTGAATATCTTAGACTTAGCGGATATTCAGCTCATTGATCTCTATCAAGGTGGTGCGCTTCCCAAGGGTAAGGTTAATTTGACCATTCGCCTAACCTTTGCAAATTCGGAGTCTACCTTGACCCAAGTGGACGTGAATCGGCACAGCGAGGCAGTCTTTTCCACGCTGCGGTCCACTTTTGCTGTTGGGAGGCGTACCTAAGCCTTCCGGGCAGGGGACAGAAATGGTAGCCGAGAGCCCTTTTGCTCTTTTGCACGATCGTTTGTTTCGGGTTAGAGAACTCGTTCAAGCGCTCCAGACCGAAAACGGGAATCTCAGAAAAGAGATTCGACAACTAAAGCAAGACCTGGAGGAATTCAAAAAGGAGAATGATTCGAAGAGACAATTAGTCGGACGGTTCGAACACGACCGTCTCAAGATTCGTTCCCGGGTGGAGAAGATCTTGCAGAACATCGCCACCTTGGAAGAACCAACAGGGGGATAAGTTGTAGGTTGGAAAGCCATGGGTGAAGATTCAGAACAGATCACAGGTGTTGAGATCTATCATCAGACTTACCATGTACGTAGCGGAGGAGACGCGGCATATGTACGGCAGCTTGCAAGCTACGTCAATGAGAAAATGACGGGGATTTCTGAACACACCCCTACCGTGGATACCTTGAAAGTAGCCATTTTGGCCGCTCTGAACATTGCCGACGAATACTTTGTGACGAAGCGGGAAATGGAAGCACTCGAAGAAAGCCTGGCTCAGGAAAGCGCAAGAATGGTTGCCCTGGTTGATCCTCTTCTGGAGCGCAGCGCGCCTTGATCCGCTAGGAATGGCTACGATATAGTTTTTCTCCCCTGCAATGCTCGTGATGGTGAGCGGGAATTGAGCCAACACCAACGAGACGGGAACTCGGGTCCTTCTATTGTGAGCAATCCGACCCTCGGATCTGCCTAGTATAGGAGGCAGAGTCCCCACCTGCTTTTCTCAGGTTCAATTCACCAGCCACACGGCAAAGCGGGGGATCATCCAGCCTTTAGACTCTCCTTTTCCTTTGTCTGCAAGGGAGTAGTGCATGGAATTACTCATCAGCTTTGTGGTTGCAGTGATAGTGGGTCTTGGGCTCTGGTACCTCGTCAAGGTCCGTCTGGTAGATCGGAGAATCGCCGAGGTTACCAAGGAAGCAGAGGAAATCCGGCGCTCTTCGGTCCGGGAGGCGGAACGCATTAAGAAGGAGTCTCTACTGGAGGGAAAAGATCAGATTTTTCGGATGCGCTCGGAGGCGGAAAAGCAGATCCAGGCGCAAAAACGGGGATTTAGCTCCTCTGAGCGCCGCTTGGCCCGAAAAGAGGACAGTGTATATCGAAGGGAGCAGGTTCTCCTCCAAAAGGAAGAAGTCCAGGAAGGACACCTTCGGGAGATTCAGAAGCGCGAAGGTCGTTTGGAGGAGGAGGAGAACAAATATAAACAGCTTCTGGAGGAACAGACCAAGAAACTGGAAGCGGTATCGGGAATGACTGCCGAAGAAGCCAAGAGGATACTGATCAAATCCATTGAAAACGAGGCCATGCGCGACGCTGCCTTCATTGCCAAGCGCATTGAAGAAGAAGCCCGCGAGAAGGCGGAGCGGGAAGCGCGAAAAATCATCACTCAGGCCATCCAGCGCTGCGCCGCCGAACACGTGGTGGAATCCACGGTCTCCGTGGTGGATCTCCCCAACGATGACATGAAAGGTAGAATCATCGGAAGGGAGGGGCGAAACATCCGAGCCCTGGAACAGGCGACCGGGGTGGACCTGATTGTGGACGATACCCCTGAAGCTGTCATCCTTTCCGGCTTTGAGCCTCTGCGTCGAGAGATTGCCAAGCTCTCTATCGAGCGCTTGATCCGGGATGGACGAATTCACCCTGCACGCATCGAGGAGGTCGTGGGTCAGGTGGAGAAAGAGGTTGATGCGAAGCTTATCGAGGAGGGAGAACAGGTTGTCTTTGAGATGGGCATTCAGGATATGCATGCTGATTTGGTGGGGCACCTGGGCAAACTGAAATATCGTACCAGCTACGGCCAGAACGTTCTGTACCACAGCAAAGAGGTGGCCTATCTGGCCGGGATCATGGCACGTGAACTCGGTGCCGACGTAGAGGTCTCGAAACGGGCAGGTCTGCTGCACGATGTGGGCAAGGTGGTGAGCCAGGGCATGGAGGGGACTCACTTGCAGCTGGGTGTGGAGCTGGCCCGAAAATGTGGAGAGAGCCCGGAGGTTCTCCACGCAATCGAAGCGCATCACTTTGACGTAGAGTTCCGTACCCTGGAAGCCGTGCTGGTGCAAGCGGGTGATGCCATTTCGGCAGCCCGGCCCGGGGCTCGTCGCGAGGTGCTGGAAAGCTATATCAAGAGGCTCGAAAAACTGGAGTCGCTGGCCTCCTCCTTCGCCGGAGTCTCCAAGGCCTTCGCCATTCAGGCTGGACGAGAAGTTCGCGTCATCGTCGAGAGCAGCAAAATCTCCGATGAACAAGCCTTCTGGCTGACCAAGGACATCACCAAGAAGATTGAAAATGAACTGCAATATCCCGGACAGATTCGCGTGACGCTGATCCGCGAGACGCGCGTGGTTGACTACGCGAAATAGGGGAAGTTGACCGGCTGACCAACTGACCAATGCCAATGCCACCGAGCATTGAACAAATGGCGAGTGTAGTGCCAAGCTCCAGGTTCCAAGTTCCCACTTCCGGGCTGTATCGGTCACCAGTGACCGATGACAACCGATGACCAGTGACGAATGACAAATGAGGAATGACAGATAACGAAGGGGCGGTCAGCTTGGTTAGCCGGTCAGCCGGTCAGCTTTCCCGATGAAGATCCTGTTTGTGGGTGACGTCGTCGGGCGTTGCGGAAGACAAGTCCTGCGGGATCACCTTCAAGAGGCGCAGCGCCGGAATGAAATTGATTTTACCGTGGTGAACGTAGAAAATGCCGCGGGTGGTTTTGGACTCACACCGGCTCTGGGCCGAGAGATTCTCTCTTACGGCGTTGACGTCATGACCTCCGGCAACCACATCTGGGACAAGAAAGAAGTCGTTGAGTACTTCTCCGAGGAGCCTCGCTTACTTCGGCCCGGCAATTATCCGCCGGGGACGCCTGGTGACTTTCAGTTCATCGGGGAGTGTCGCTCCGGAGTGGCCGTAGCTGTGATGAATCTACAGGGGCGCGTCTTCATGCCCATCACCGATTGCCCTTTCCGCCTGGCGGAGCGTGAGATCCCCAAACTGGCTCGAACGACTCCCGTCATCATTGTTGATTTTCATGCCGAAGCGACCTCCGAAAAGGTGGCTTTTGGCTGGTTCCTGGATGGCAAGGTTTCCGCCGTCCTCGGTACCCATACCCATGTGGCTACCGCTGACGCGCGGATCTTGCCCGGAGGAACAGCGTATGTCTCGGATGTGGGTATGACCGGTTCTTACGATTCGATCATCGGTGTCAAGATCGAGGCAGCCTTGTCCCGCTTCCTGACGGGTTTGCATCGCCCATTCGAGCCTGCGACCGGCGCCCCCCGTTTTTCCTCGGTGATCGTTGACGTGGACGAGTCGACCGGTCGGGCCAATTCGGTGCGGCGGCTAGACATTCAGGGGTAACCCGCGTTTCTCATTACCGCTCTACTGCATCGGCGGACCTACACCGCCGCTTCGCGGCACCCCTCCGGAGGAGGGGACTACCTTCCCAAGATTTTCTTCAAGAATTGTCCCGTGTAGGAGGAGCCAGTGTCGGCAATGGTTTCGGGAGGTCCCTCGGCGACCAGATAACCACCGGCTTCTCCTCCCTCTGGTCCCAGATCGATCACCCAATCGGCGCATTTGATCACGTCCAGATTGTGTTCGATGACCACGACGGTGGCACCCTGAGAGATCAGCCGGTCGAAAGCCCGAAGCAGTTTGTTGATGTCGTCAAAATGCAGGCCCGTTGTGGGCTCGTCAAAAAGAAACAGTGGTCGCCCTGAGGTGTGTTTGGAGAGATAGGCAGCCAGCTTGATTCTTTGTGCTTCACCACCGGAGAGAGTCGTGGCCGATTGTCCAAGACGAAGATAACCAAGACCGACCTCCTGGAGAACCCTTAGTTTTCTCACCAGGCCGGGACGGGAACGGAAATACTCCATAGCTTCGTCTACGGTCATGGCAAGGACGTGGGCGATACTCTTTCCTTTGTAGGTGATCTCCAGGATCCGTTTCGAGAATCGGGTACCTCTGCAGTCCTCACAGGTCAATTCCACGTCAGCCAGAAACTGCATCTCGATCAGGACCGTGCCGGAGCCCTGGCAGGTTTCGCATCGCCCGCCTGAGATGTTGAAGGAAAAGTGGCCGGGGGACAAATTGCGGGAGCGGGCTTCCCGCACCAAAGAAAAGATGCGACGGATCTCATCGAAGGCCTTGATATAGGTTACGGGGTTGGAACGTGGAGTCCTGCCGATCGGACTCTGGTCGACGAGGAGTACTTCACTGACCTCCCCCCATCCCTCGAGTCGTTCAAACCTTCCCACAGCGTCCTTCCATTCCCCCTTGAGCTTCTTGAGGCCGGCATAAAGAACGTCCCGAAGCAGAGTGGACTTGCCGGATCCGGAGACCCCCGTCACGCATACCAGAACCCCTGATGGAATCCGCACCGTAATGTCCTTCAAGTTGTGCTGAGCGGCACCGCAGACTGTCAGAAAGTGGCCGTCGGCGGGACGGCGGAAGACAGGGGTGGCGATCTTGAGGCTTCCTTTTAAATATCTTCCTGTTACGGAGCGCTCATTGGGAAGCAGTGAAGAAATCTCTCCGCTGTGAATGATCTCTCCGCCCAGTTCCCCAGCGCCAGGGCCCATGTCGATGATCTGATCGGCAGACTCGATCATCTCTCGATCGTGCTCCACCACCACGATCGTGTTTCCCAAATCTCGCAGTTGCTTGAGGATTTCGATCAGACGTCTTCCGTCTCGTGGATGAAGGCCAATCGAGGGTTCATCGAGAACATAGAGCGTCCCCACCAGGGAAGAGCCAAGCGAGGCAGCCAGCTGAATGCGCTGCATTTCCCCACCGCTCAAGGTTGCGGTGAGGCGATTCAGGGTCAGGTACTCGAGACCCACTCTGATTAGGAACTCAATCCTTTGCCCTATCTCCTTCAAAAGCCTCTCGCCGACATCCTGCTGGGAAGGAGTCAGAGTCAGGCTGGAAAAGAATTCGTGGATTTCAGAAATGGGAAGGGAGGTCAGTTCGCCAATCCGTTTTTCTCCCACGTGGACATCCCTGGCCTGGGGACAGAGCCGTTCTCCCAGGCATTCCGAGCAGCGCGTGTAGCTTCGGTAGCGGCTGACAAAAATCCGAACATGCATCTTATACTTCTTGCGCTCCAGGTAGCGAAAGAAGCCTTTCACTCCGGGAAAGGAACCCTCGCCCTCCCAGATCTTGCGGCGGACATCCTGGGAAAGTTCTTGAAAAGCCGTGTCCAAAGGAATCTCCGTTTTCTGGGCATATTGCTCCAGCTTTCTCTGGAAGCGACGATAGCGAGGCTTGTTGAAGGGATCGATGGGGCCCTCTTCAATGGTTCTTCTCGGATCAGGGATGATCAGGTCGGGGTCGAGGTTGATCGTATTTCCAAACCCCTGGCAGGCAGGACATGCTCCGTAAGGACTATTGAAAGAGAAGAGGCGGGGTTCGGGAGCGAGGTAGAGAATGTTGCAGTACTGGCATTCGAACCGTTCCGTAAAGTGGAGGGATCGAACCGGCCGGCCTTCGGATGCCAGTATATGGACTTCGGCAACTCCATTGCCCTCCTCGTAACAGACTTCCAGCGAATCGCTGAGTCGGTCTCGGATCTCTTCCGTCAACACCACGCGATCCACGAGCACCTGGGCTGAGTTGAGTTTCTGTACCCTGAGTGCTCGATCCGGCAGGCGGCGGATCTCTCCGTCCACTACCAAGCGGCCAAATCCTTTCTTGAGGAGATTTTCCTGGAGAGGACTCGCGGAAACCGCCCGCTCGCCGGCTTTGGGATTGGGCACCAAGCTGCTGCCCTGCAAAGGAAACGTGATATAGATTTGGGTTCCGTGTGAAAGCTTTTCCAAGCGCTGGACAATTTCGTCAACTGTGTCTTTCCGGACCGGTCGCTGACAGTGGCCGCAAACGATCGTTCCGACTCGCGAGTAGAGTAGGCGAAGATGGTCGTAGATCTCGGTGACCGTGCCTACTGTGGAACGGGGATTTCGAGAGGTATTTTTCTGGCGTATCGCAATGGCTGGGCTGATCCCCAGGATCTCCCGCACCCGGGGCTTGTCAATCCGCTCCAGGAACTGACGTGCGTAGGCAGAGAGGGACTCGACGTACCTTCTCTGACCTTCGGCATACAATGTGTCAAAAACCAGGCTGGACTTGCCCGATCCGCTGACCCCCGTCACGACGGTCAGTCGGTTGGCGACAATGTCGACGTCAATGTTTTTGAGATTGTTCTGGCGTGCCCCCAGAATCCGAATGAACCCGTCATTGCTGCTTTCCTTCGACATAGCCAACACACCAGTTTATCCCACTACCACTTCCACTCCAATGACCAGTGACTATTGACCAATGACCATCAACCCCATGATATAGTGTCTTACATGAAGATTCGTTCAGTCGTTCCTCCGGTTGCGCTTCCTGGGGGTGTGGTGCGAATCGAATTGACCGGCCTAAAGGACCCGCTGAAAATCAAAGTGACGGTAGGAGGGGTCCCAGCGGACATCCTGGGACTCTCTTCGACCGCTGTAACCATCAAGGTTCCTCCTACGAATCGAAAAGACGGAATCGTAATCCACAATCACGGTAAGGTGCAGGCGGAGTTAAAGGTAGGTCATATCATTGCTTCGGAACTGCACCCGGTTGCGAGTCCAGTGATAGATTCTCTAGGCAACATCTACGTGACTTTTAGTGGATCTCGAGGGGAGAACGTTCCCGTCAGTGTCTTCGTGTTTTATCCTGATGGCAGCAGGCATCCCTTCCTGGCAGACATCACGAATCCGACGGGGATGGTCATCGGTCCCGACGATTGTCTCTACGTCACGAGTCGGCACACGAGCACGGTTTATCGCTCTACTTTGGACAAGCAAGTAGAAAAATACGCGGAAGGTTTGGGACTAGCCACTGGCCTGGCGTTCGATTCGACGGGAAATCTGTTGGTGGGGGACCGAAGTGGGACAGTCTATAAGGTGAGTCCTGAGCGCGAACTTTCGGTTTTCTGTGAGTTGGAACCGAGTGTATCTGCTTACCATCTCGCAGTGGATTCGCAGGATCGGCTCTACGTGACCGGGCCCACCCTGGCAACCCAGGATTTCATCTACCAGATCTCACCACAAGGGGAGGTCGAAGTGTTCTTCAAGGGGCTGGGACGCCCCCAGGGGATTGGTTTTGACCTGGAAGGAAACCTTCAGGTGACTGCTTCCTACCGGGGGAAAAAGGGTCTGTATACATTCCGGAATGGAAAGCCCGAATGGACGCTGTCTGGCCCCATGCTGGTAGGTTTTGTACACGACAATTCACGAAAAAAGCTGTATCTGGTAGATAGTGAGAACCTCTATCGGATCGATTTGGGCTAGCCCGGTCTGCCACCTCTCCTATGCAGGCAAATTTCCGTGTCTTGCATTGGGACGCTGCCACCAGGGCCCGCACAGGGGTGCTCGAGACCTCTCATGGGGCGGTTGAGACACCAGTTTTCATGCCTGTCGGTACCGCGGGTACGGTCAAAGCGTTGCCTCAGGAATATCTGGAACAGCTCGGCGCCTCGATCATCCTGGGCAACACCTACCATCTTTCTCTCAGACCCGGAGACGAAACGATTCGGGTCCTGGGTGGACTGCATCAGTTTATCTCCTGGCCTCGAGCCATCCTTACCGACAGTGGGGGATACCAGGTTTTCAGCCATCGCTCACTGCGCAGGATTAGCGAAGAGGGGGTGGAGTTTCAGTCTTATCTGGACGGCAGCTACCACTTCCTCACCCCGGAGAGGGCGATTGAGATCCAACAGGGACTCGGTGCAGACATCATGATGGTATTGGATGAGTGTGTGCCCTATCCCGTGACCCATCGTGAGGCTGAGGAGTCGATGTGTCGCTCTATGCGATGGGCTCTACGCTGCAAGAATTCTCAGAAGGAAGGCACGCATGAGCTCTTTGGCATTGTTCAGGGGGGGGTCTTTCTTGACCTGAGGCGCCAAAGCTTGGAACAAATCTGCGAGATGGATTTCTCGGGCGTCGCCTTGGGGGGTCTCAGTGTGGGAGAACCCAAGCCCCTGATGTATGAACTCATTGAACGAATCTGTCCTTCGGCGCCGGAGGCCAAGCCTTGCTACGTGATGGGTGTGGGAACTCCCCTCGATCTGCTTTTTTGTGTACAGCAGGGAGCAGACATGTTTGATTGTGTCTTGCCGACCCGCAACGGGCGAAATGGAACACTGTATACCTCGCTGGGGAAGATCAGCATCAAGAATGCGCGCTACCGTGAGGATCCGGCGCCTCCCGATCCGGAATGCGGCTGTTTCGTTTGCCGTCGCTACAGTCGTGCCTATCTGCGACACTTGTATGTCTCTGGGGAGATTCTCTCCAGCATCCTGAGCAGCTATCACAATCTTCATTTCTACCTGGATCTGATGCGCCAGATTCGGGAGAGCATCGCGCTCAATTCTCTCAGCCAACTGGAGAAGAAATTTCGAGAGCGCTATACCGCCTCTTCCTGAAATCTGCTATATTGTCTGCTTTTTAGAAGGACTACAGTGGTGAATGATGGTTGAGTTTGTCTGGGCACAGCAGGAGCCTGCCGGTATGGGGAGGTTCCTGGCGGGCTTGATGCCCATCCTCCTTATTGGTGTCATCTTTTACCTGTTGATTTTCCTCCCCATGAGAAAGCGACAGAAAAACCAGGAGCAGCTGATTTCCAGCCTCAAGAATGGAGATAAGGTGATTACGAGTAGTGGAATTTACGGGACGATTTCAGGTGTCAGAGACACTACGGTTCAGCTCAAAGTGGCCGACCAGGTCAAGATCGAGGTTGCCAAGAGCGCCATAGCGTCCTTACAACTATCACCAGGAGGCTCGACCAAGTAAGCTATTGCAAAAGTTAGAGTGCAGTGTTGGAGCCAAATTCGAAGCCTGAAGCACGAAGCACAAACCTTTTGACCGTTCCAGGTTCCAAGTTCCAAGAGGTTGAGGCGTACATTGTGAAAAAAAGATGAAGCGAAACTTGCAATGCCGTTTGATTTTCATCATCGCAGTGGTCCTTCTCTGCGTTTTTTTGTTTTATCCGCCTGAGGAAAAAATCAAACTGGGATTGGATCTGCAGGGAGGCATCCACCTGGTGCTGCAGGTTCAAACGCGGGAGGCGATCGAAGAGGAAGTAGGTCAGGTTCGGGATCGAATGCAGGCTAACCTGGCAGAGGAAGGCATTCCTGTCGCTCAGACTCGTGTCACGGAGGACTTGAAAATTGAGATTCTTGGAGTGCCTCGTGAGCAGAGAACAGCTGCGGAGGACTATCTGCGTGAGTACTCGGAGGGCTGGAGCTACCGGCCACGCTTTGGTGAAGGTGAGATTGATTTTGTCGTGGAGATGAATGCCGCGCCGCGTCGGCAGTCGATGAACCGAACGGTCCGGCAGGCAAAAGAGACCATCCAGAGGCGGGTCGATCAGTTTGGGGTGGCCGAACCCACCATTATGGTCTATGGCAGTGGAGATGTGAAAGATCAGATTATCGTCGAGCTTCCTGGAGTAGACGATCCGGAGAGGGTGATCGATCTCATCGAAAGCACCGCAAAGTTGGAGCTCAAATTGGTTCATCCGTCTAAGGGCGGTAGCTACGAGAGCCGGGAAGAGGCGCGGCGGGCCTTCGACAATCGGCTTCCTTCCGACTACGAGATACTGCCTAACCGGGATCAAGGCGGTTATCTGGTGGTGCGCAGAACCCCTTCCATCACCGGCCAGCATCTGAAGAACGCCCGGCGCTCTGAAGACTCGATTACCGGTCGCTCCGAAGTGGTTTTCTTCCTCAACTCGGACGGCGTCAGTTTGTTTACGCGGACCACCGAGCAAAATGTAGGGAAGCGGTTGGCGGTCGTTCTGGATGGCGAGATTCGCTCCTCTCCCAACATCACTGAGAGAATCAGCACAGAATCAGCGCGTATTACCGGGCAGTTCACTGCCGAGGAGGCCAGCGACCTGGCCCTGGTCCTTCGCTCCGGAGCTTTGCCGGCCTCCATTGAGATCCTGGAGCGGCGAAGTGTAGGTCCCTCCTTGGGGCTGGACTCCATCAGAAGCGGGATCCGGGCCTCCATTACAGGGTTGGCTCTGGTGGTCCTGGTGATGCTGGCCTTCTACAAGCTGTCTGCGGTCAACGCGGTGGCGTGCCTGATCCTGAATCTGATTATCTTGGCGGGGGCATTCGGTTATTTTCATGCTACTCTAACCCTGCCGGGAATCGCGGGTGTGATCCTCACTATCGGTATGGCGGTCGACGCCAATGTGCTGATTTTCGAGCGGATCAAGGAAGAGCTTCGGGTGGGAAAAACGGTTCGCAGCGCCGTGGATGCTGGCTTCAACCGAGTTTTCACCACCATCCTGGACACGAATATTACGACCTTGATTGCTGCCGTCATCCTTTATCAGACGGGGACAGGCCCTGTGCGTGGCTTCGCCGTGACGCTTGGGGTCGGCTTGCTGGCGAATATTTTTGCGGCGACCTTCGTCTCACGCACTTTTTTCAGTGTGTTCCTGGAGCGGCGCGAAGTCCAAAAGTTGTCGATTTAAGGGAGGGTAGAAGGGGTCTGCCCCGAAGTTTTCCTCTAACCCGGATTATGCATAATTCGGATTGGGCCGCTTTCCAAGAAGGGAAAATTTGAGGTTAGCCCGCATTTGGAACCCGATCCAGGCGTTGGGTGACTAAACAACAGGAAACCAGTAAATAACAGGATATCGAAAGCAGGATTCTCTTGGAGATCATCAAAGACGCGAAAATTGATTGGCTGGCGAAAAGGTGGATGTTTGCCACCGTCTCGCTGGCGCTGATATTGGCGGGAGTGGTCTCGATCGCTTCCCGGGGATTTCATTTTGGTTTGGATTTTACCGGGGGGACACTGGTTTACGTGAAGTTTCGGGAAGAACCCCAGTTGGAGCGAATCCGTCTGGCCCTGAGCGCCGCGAGTCTCAAAGCAGATGAAGTAACGCGCTATGATGCGCTCTCCAAGAATGAGGTACAGATTCGAACCGCCCTGGTGGAAAGCGAACAGACCGGGAAGCTGACGCTCGAGAGCGAAAAAGTGTTTCTCGCTTTGCGTGACGAATACGACCGAATTCAGGTCGAGACGGGGAAGGTCGAGTTCAACAACCTCTCCAGAAGCGCTCTCAGCTCTCGGCTGCAGGAGATGGACCCCGAAGACGTGCGCGGGCAGTTCTCCATCGACGAGTTTGCCGAGCACTACGAGGAGATGGCCGGCAGGATCATTCGCTATCGGAACGAGCAGGGAGGGGTCCTGGGGAGCTTCTCTCCATTCAGGCAAATGAGTCTACCCGAGGGAGTAGTGAATGCCCTCGAAGAGAAGTTTTACCTCGGAAGTTTTGCCGTGATCAGCGTGGAGAGTGTTGGCCCGAAGGTGGGCAGGGAGCTCCAGAAACGAGCGCGCGACGCTGTGCTCCTTTCTCTAGTGGGAATGCTGTTCTATATCGCCATTCGGTTTCGTCCCATCTACGGTCTTGCAGCCGTCGTCGCACTCTTTCATGATGTCCTGATCACCTTGGGTGTCTTCTCCATCACCGGCAAAGAGATTACCCTGACGGTTGTGGCGGCGCTTCTCACATTGGTGGGGTATTCCATAAACGATACCATCGTCATTTTCGATCGCATTCGGGAGAATTTGAGGCTGATGCGCCGTGCCGATCTGGGCAGTGTCATTAATACCAGTATCAATCAAACACTGAATCGAACCATTATGACTTCAGGGCTAACCTTTCTGGCGGTCTTCTCCTTGTACCTGTTCGGAGGCCAGGTGCTCAGCGGTTTCTCATTTGCGCTTGTGCTGGGAATCATCGTGGGTACCTACTCTACGCTTGCCATTGCCAGTCCAATTGTCCTCTGGTGGCAGAATTTTATGCAAAGAAGGAAGGCGCATGCCTAGATAGAAGAGAAAAATAATGAAATAAGTTGAGAGTTTTGACCAGGTTACAGATGGCAAAAATCAAAACATTTCGCTTGACTCAACTAGAAGTGAATAGTAAGATCGGGCCCTTACAAGGCAGGTCTAGGGCAGAAAACCTTCTGGCTGTTTTCCAAAGCTGACGAGTTGAGAATAGGAAAGGACAGAAGAGATGTTTGACAATCTTATTGAGTCCTCGGCTGGTGGGGGAGGGAAGTCAGCGACGACTTTCCTTGTCTCCCTGATCGTTCATGCGTTCTTGATCCTCATCCTGGTAATTGTTCCTCTTATCTATTTCCAGGCGCTGCCGGTGAAAGAGATACTGACGTTTGTGGTGCCTCCACCCCCACCCCCTCCACCCCCGCCCCCTCCGCCGGCTCCTTCGCAGGTGGTCAGGAAGGTTCAGGTGGTGAAGATGGATCCTTCGCGATTTCAAGTGCCCATAGAGATCCCGAAAGAGATCCCTGCGCCCATCGAGGACATTCCCACCATATCCAGTCTGGGTGTTTTGGGTGGCGTGACTGGAGGAGTCCCGGGAGGTGTCGTGGGAGGAGTCCCTGGAGGTATGCTGGGTGGGGTATTGGGAAGAGTTCCTAGTGTTGCTCTGCCTCCGCCTCCGCCCAGGGGGAAGAAGAAACCCATCCGCGTGGGCGGCAATGTTCAGGCGTCCAAGCTGATTCACCAAGTCGAGCCGAGGTACCCCGAGCTGGCAAAGAAGGCTCGCGTTTCGGCACTCGTGTTACTCCAGGTCACCGTTGGCGAAGATGGGAATGTGGCAGATATCAAACTGCTGCGAGGTCATCCGCTGCTCAACAAGGCAGCCCTGGACGCGGTCCGTCAGTGGAAGTATTCACCCACCTTGCTCAATGGTGAACCTGTGCCGGTGATTGCAACGGTTACCGTAAATTTTGTTCTCAGATAGTGATCTGAGGGGCACAAATATTACTTATTGGAGGTAGAACAAAACGATGACAAGTTTAATGATCTTGGGGGAGTACCCGGGTTTTCTAGCCCAGGCAAATTTGATCGATATGTGGATGCAGATGGGTTGGACCGCCACGGCAGTGGTGATTATCCTGATTTTGATGTCCATTTGGTCACTGTCGATCATGTTCGAACGGTTTTTCACCTATCGTGCAGCCCGGCGCCAGTCAAGGGAATTTGCTCCCGCTGTGGCGGAAGCGTTGAGGAGCGAAAACATCGGTGAGGCGATCGAGTTGGCGGAGCAGAACAACAAAAGTCACTTGGCTAAGGTCGTGTCCGCGGGTCTTCAGGAGTTTCAAGCCCATAGCGGGAGTTCGGACATTCCCGGTGAAACCATTGAAGCCTCGCGAAGGGCACTGCAGCGGGCCACGGCCCTTGGAGTGGAGGAGTTCAAGCGCGGCCTTGGTTCTCTCGCCACTATTGGCAGTACGGCTCCCTTTGTAGGGCTGTTTGGTACTACCATAGGCATTATCAATGCTTTCAGCGGAATGAGCCAGGCAGAGGATACGGGTCTGGCAGCCGTGGCGGGAGGAATTGCCGAGGCCCTCATTGCCACTGCGTTCGGTCTCTTTGTGGCCGTGCCGGCGGTGTGGATGTATAACTACTTCACGGAAAGGATCGAGTCCTTCGTGGTGGAAATGGACAACTCCTCTTCGGAGCTGATTGATTATTTCTTGAAGCGGAGGTCTGAGAAGTGACTGGGGACCGCAAAGGAACATCGATTAGCGCCATGACCTCGGACATCAATGTCACTCCGATGGCCGATATCTTTCTCGTCTTGCTGATCATTTTCTTGATTACGACCCCGTTGCTCCAGCAAGGAGTCTTTGTCAATAAGGCCAAGGCGAGAAATGCCCAGGAGGCACTGGAGGCCGAGGCAGAAGAAGCTACCGAAGTGACCATCACACGGGATCAGAGCGTCTATGTCAACAAGAAAGCGATCCCGGACAGCGAGCTCGTGGAAAAGCTGACGGAGCGAGTAGCGCTGGCTCCGGACTTCCCTCTGTTTATCAAGGCCGATGTGGCTACACCCTATGGAAGGGTCGTAGAAATCGTCAACAAAGCCCGCGACGCCGGCGCGGAGAGGATTGGGTTGCTCGTCGATCGAGAGAAACAAAAAGGAGGGTAGTAGCTATGGCGATGGGAGTTTCCATTGGGGGACCCAAGGCCGATATCAATATCACGCCCTATATCGACATTCTGCTCGTCCTGCTCATTATCTTCATGGTCATCCAGCCTCTGACTCAATATGACCTGGAGGCCCGAGTGCCGCAGAAGGCGCCGGAGGATCTGCCCGAGAACGTGATTGTTAAGTCCGATGCCATCGTCGTTTCCATAGACACCTATGGCGGGATACGCATCAACCAGGACCCATGCAATTTCAATCAGCTGGGACAGCGTCTGTTTGATATCTATAGCGCCCGCGCCAATAAGAACATGTTTATCCAGGGGGATTCGGACCTTCCTTTCGGAGAAGTGGTCAGGGTCATCGATGTCGCCAAGGGAAGCGGGGTAGGCGATATTGGCCTGCTGACGGGTGAGGAGGGCAGCTAGGCCGGGCTCTAGGCCTGGGCGGGAAGATACCTTTCGTCAGGGAGCGGTTGAGGAGTAATGATGGGAGACGAAGCGAGAAAGAAGAGTCAGAGAACGGAGAGTTCGCTTTTCGTAGTGTTGGTCTTGACCGCATTGATGGGTGCGGGTTGTACCACGATTGCCTGGCTGCAGGCACGCGACCAATTGAATAAAGGGGTCAAATCCTACACGTTGGAGCAATATCCCGAGGCAATCGGTCATTTCGAGAGAGCCGCAGAACTCGACCCTGAGTTTGCCGTTCCCTTACTGTACCTGGGCATGGCCTACCGAGCCCAGTTTGTTCCAGGCAATCTGGGCCAGGAGAATCTGGAGCGGGCTCGCTATGCCATCACCACTTTCGAAAGGGTCATGACGCTCGAGGACAATCCGGGCGGCGACAATTCCATTAGCGCCATGGCTCATATTGCCGGCATCTACCAGGGACTGAACGAATACGATCAGGCCAAGGAGTGGTACGGGAAGCGCATTGAGATCGATCCGAACACCGCAGATCCACTCTACGGAATTGGCGTGATCGATTGGCAGATCTGCTACGATAAGACCGGAATGACGGGCGACAATGTTGCGAACCTGAGCGAAGAAGAAAGAGCGCAGGTAGAGGCCCTTGTTGACGAGGGAGTCGAATCGCTTCAGAAAGCCCTGGAGATCCAGCCGAAGTATACCGAAGCCATGCAGTACCTGAACCTGCTCTATCGGGAAAGGGCCAAGTTGAAAGAGGATCCCGAAGAGCGCCACAAATGGGAACGCGAGGCAGACCAGCTCTCCCTTCAGGCCCTGGAAATCAAGAAGCAGCTGGAAGAGGAAGCAGAACGGGCCCGACGCACTCTGACCGGTTCTGGGGAAGAGTAGGTAGACTGTTCCAGGTTCCAAGTTCCAGGTTTCGAATCTCAGATTCCAAGTTTCCGGTTTCAGCTTCTCGGTTTCGAGATTTCCCATTCTGAAAGCTCGCGGGTTTTGCTGCCCTGAGCGCATAACCCGGGTTTGGATGGTAACGAGAAACTTGGAATCTGGAACCTGGAACTTGGAACCTGAAGTGGTACAATGGATTCCTCGGGAATGAACGTTCATGGTCCTCTTCGAGGATTTACTGGAGAAGGTTCGACAGGCCCATCCCAACTCTGACCTAGACCTCCTGCGCAGAGCTTATTTTTTTTCCGCGCGCCAGCATAAGGAACAGGTCCGACGCTCGGGAGAACCGTATTTCTCCCATCCTCTGGAAGTCGCCAACATCCTGGCCCTGTTGAAACTGGATGTCGTCTGCGTCAGCGTGGGATTGCTCCACGACGTTGTGGAGGACACGCTGACAACGGTAGAAAAAATCCGGGAGCATTTTGGTGAAGATGTGGCCCATCTCGTCGATGGTGTCACGAAAATCAGCCAGATTCGCTTTTCGTCGCAGCGACAGAGACAGGCAGAAAATTTTCGCAAGCTCCTGCTTGCCATGGTCGATGATGTCCGTGTCATGTTGGTGAAGCTGGCCGACCGGCTTCACAATATGCGGACCCTACAGCATCTTCCTGCCGACAGGCGCAAGTCGATTGCTCAGGAAACACTCGACATCTACGCCCCCATCGCCCACCGCCTAGGAATGGCCAGGATCCGCAGCGAATTGGAAGATCTGGCCTTTCGCTACTTGGATCCCATCTCTTATCAGACTATTGTGGCTCAGACGGAGGAGCGGAAGCTCAGCAGCGACAAGCTCATCCAAGAGATCATCCGCTCCATGCAGAAGCTCTTCCAGGAGCAGAAAATTGAGGCCGAGGTTCAGAGCCGAATCAAGCGCGTCTACAGCATGCACCAGAAGATGAGGCGGCAAAAGGTCGGCCTACACCAGGTGTACGACTTTGTTGCCATCCGGGTGTTAGTCAAGACAGTCGGTGATTGTTACGCTCTTCTGGGGATTGTCAACAACATGTGGAGTCCAGTTCCGGGGCGGATCAAGGACTTTATCGCGATGCCGAGACCCAATATGTATCAGGCACTGCACACCACGGTCATTGGACCCCGTGGGCAGCCCTTTGAGATTCAGATTCGCACCAATGACATGCATCGGGTGGCCGAAGAAGGGATCGCGGCCCACTGGAGATATAAGGAAGGAAAGGTTGACGAAGACAAGGATGACAAGCGGTTTCTCTGGTTGCGGCACCTGCTGGAGTGGCAGCAGGAGGTGCAAGATCCCCACCAGTTTCTAAGCAACCTCAAAATTGATCTCTACCCTGAAGAGGTCTATACCTTCACACCCGAGGGAGAAGTCATCACGCTGCCCCGTGGAGCCACGGCCATAGACTTTGCCTATTCGATCCACACTGAGGTGGGACACAGATGTATGGGAGCGAAGGTCGATGGGCGAATTGTACCGATCAAGCATAGGCTGCGTAACGGTGAGATTGTGGAAATCCTGACTTCCAAGGAAAGCCACCCCAGCCGGGATTGGTTGACCTTCGTCAAGAGTTCCCGGGCCAGAAATCAGATTCGCCGCTGGATTAACCTGAAGCAGAAGGAGCGATCGATCGAGCTGGGCCAGGCCCTTCTTGAAAAGGAAGCACGCAAGGTTGGGCTCAACCTCAAGAAGTACGGGGACAGGATTAAATCCTTGCCGTCCGAGTTCTCTGTCGCCAAACGAGAGGATCTACTGGCTGGGATCGGATACGGAAAGATCTCCGCTTGGCAGGTTCTCAAGCGACTCGAGCCCGAGGTAACCTTGCAGAAGGCGGAGAAGACGGGAAAATCAAAGCTGCGCACGGTGGTCAGCAGAGTACTACGGCAAACCGAGTCGGCGATTCAGGTCAAAGGCTACGATGATCTGTTGGTGTTTCGAGCCAAGTGCTGTAGCCCTATCCGAGGAGAAGACATCATCGGCTACATCACGGTAGGTCGCGGCATTTCGGTTCACTCCGCCAACTGTCCTAACGTCGACAATTTGCTCTCCGACCCCGAACGCAGGGTTGAAGTGGAATGGACTCCTGGTGAGGAAGGAATCCGCTACCCGGTGCGTCTCTCCATCTACACGGAAGATCGAACCGGTGTTCTGGCCGACATTACCTCGGCTATATCCGCTATCAATACCAATATTGTCAACGTTCGGGCCCACACCCTGGAAGATCACTACGGCCTGATCGACATGACGGTCGAGATCGGCGACACCAAACATTTGGATAAGCTGATGAACTTTATCAAGGGGATTGGAGGCGTTCAGCAGGTGGAGAGGGGGGGCCGGCCAAGCTAGGCCGGTTCCAAGTTTCAGGTTGTCGTTGTTGGCTGCGCGCGGGTCTAGGAGCGGCCTCAGTACGGTGAATGAGGAGTAAAATCTTTGAGCAACGCGCCCTTAGAACTTGGAACCTGGAACTTAGTACTCCCTTCCATAAATACGATGACGTATGAGGATGGGGTTTGCGAGGTGAGGTCGCGAAGAGAGGAGGAGGCGGTGCAGTGGCATCGTCGACGACGAACGACAAAGAGATCGCCCGCAACCCCCATCCGCCCAAAGGGTTGGGGCGGGACGGGCCCATCTCTTTGTTGCTCCTCCTCGCCGATGTCTGGGCATCGACTCGTCGTCGCGCCTCGATCTGGTCTCCGTCGCGCTCCCAACATACGTCGTCGTACTTATGGACGGGAGTACTTAGGATGGAACTTAGACAATAGCGGGTTTTTGAATTTTTCCCGCTTTCAGGCACTGCGTGCAAACGCGGACTTTTCGTACCGCGCCATCGACGACGGCACGAACCCGCTGCAAGTTGGGATTCCACCGACGCTTCGTCACGTTATGCGCGTGAGAGATTCGATTTCCGAATTGAGGGCCTTTTCCACAGATCTCGCAAACTCTTGCCATTGTTTCGTCACCAGAATCAGGGGATTATAGCATCAAGCAGGGATCGTGCCAATGGTGCCGGGTCGTGCTTAACCGAGAAGGAGTTTTTTTCGTAGATTTGCGAGGTCGGCCGTTATAGAGAAAGGGAGTCTCGCAGAGAGTGCGAGATGCTCAGTTTTTCATGGTGAGCAGGTATACTGTGAGGGTAAGAACAAAGAGAGGAAAATCATGAGCGTTGAGCAAAACAGGAAACGGGCTATAGAAATGGCGTTGACCCAGATCGAGCGGCAGTTCGGCAAAGGGTCCATTATGAAACTGGGGGACCGAGCCCACTTAAGCATTCCTGTGATCTCCTCCGGCTCCCTGTCCATCGATGCTGCACTGGGGATCGGCGGTCTGCCTCGGGGCAGGGTGACTGAGATTTTTGGGCCTGAGTCCAGTGGAAAGACAACCCTTGCCTTGCATGCCATCGCTGAGGCTCAGAAAGAGGGCGGTACGGCTGCTTTCATCGACGCCGAGCACGCCATGGATGCGCAATATGCAGGCCAGTTGGGAGTGGATGTCGATGAACTACTGGTTTCCCAGCCTGACTTTGGAGAGCAGGCCCTTGAGATTGCCGAGATGCTGGTGCGCAGCAGCGCCATAGACATCCTGGTGGTCGATTCGGTCGCGGCTCTCGTTCCCCGCGCCGAGCTGGAGGGAGAAATGGGCGACTCGCACATGGGATTGCAAGCGAGATTGATGTCCCAGGCCTTGCGGAAGCTGACCGCAATCGTTGCCAAATCCTCCACCTGCTTGATCTTTATCAATCAGATGCGGGAGAAGATCGGCGTCTTGTTCGGCAATCCGGAGACCACCACCGGTGGAAAGGCCCTGAAGTTTTACTCGTCGATCCGGCTGGATATTCGGCGCGTGGCCTCAATCCGAGAAGGAGACGCAAACATAGGGAACCGCACGCGCGTCAAGGTGGTGAAAAACAAGCTGGCTCCGCCTTTTAAGCAGGCAGAATTCGATATTAACTTCGGACATGGCATCTCGCGTGAAGGGGATATCTTGGACCTGGCAGTGATACAGAAAATTGTGGAGAAGAGTGGCTCCTGGTTTGCCTATGGCGAGGAACGTTTGGGTCAGGGCCGTGAGAATGCCAAGCGCTTCTTGAAGGAGAATGGTGATTTATCCCGCGAGATCGAGCACAAGCTAAAGCTGGCGCTCGGAATCGTCAAACCCCTGCAAAAGGTGGAAACGGCAGGCAAGCAGTAAGGCTTGCTTCGCGAGTAGAGCAGTAGAGCAAACGAAATCTCTCTTCCCTCTTTTTCTCTATTGTTCTATTGTTCACGAGTGAAGCGAGTTCGGGGGTCGTCCAACGGCAGGACAGCGGCCTTTGGAGCCGCGGATCCAGGTTCGAATCCTGGCCCCCGAGCCAGAAGAACTCTTTTAGTATCAGCAAGTTCGGTTACCTTACCCATCTTACCGCTACCGACAATTTTGGAGGCTGTAGAACACGTAAGGGCAACCATCCAAAGGCGGAAGAGCATTGACAGCTTCAATTTGCGAGTTTCGTCAGCGGGACGTAACGGCTTTAGCCTGCATTTCTCATCACCACTCTACTGCATCGGCTGAATCATCCGTCCTGACTGCGTTGCGCTCCGTCAGCCTCCTCGACGTACTGCACGAGTACGCCTCGGGGGCCTCGGTCGCGCGCCTTGTCAGGCCGGCCCTTCCGCCGCTTGACACGAGTGTCTTCGTGACAAGCGGTGATGAGAAATGCAGGTTAGCCACCTTCACGATCGGCGGAAAAGTTTCCAACAGAGCGGGATTCATCGGGCTCAAGAGGGGATCGTACATGGTCTGGGTAAAATACTCCGAACCCACAGGCAAGATGTGCTGGGACCAGCTGGAAATCGTGGTTCGATAGACAAGGTAGCGCTCCCGGGGCTGGGCGGGACAGCCCAGGTCCCGAATTCTACTTCGTCCGGACTAAGGCGGAGTCATGACGGCCATGACCTCGGCGACCTGGATGGCTCCATCTAGATCGTCCACAGCGAGTACGACGTGCCCGGCAGCGGTCACGTAGACCGAGTCGATGTTGATGCCCGCGTCCACCATCACCAGCGCCACGTCACCCAGCATGCCCGGCTCGTCCAGAACCTTCACGATCAACACCTCGTGCTGGCTGTAGGCAATGCCTGCCGCCTGGAGGGCCGTTGCGGACTGGTCCGGACTGCTGGGCACGAACTGGACGATACCCTCCTCCCCCCGTATAAAGCCTTGAATTGCATCAATGTTGACCTGCGCGTCTCCTAAAACCGCGCCCAGTCGGGCTAGCGCCCCCGGCTTGTTCTCCAAGCTTACTTTGAACTCAGTTGCCATGACCCCGTTGCCACCTTCTTACTCTTGAAGTACAACTATTTTGTCCTAAATTGAGCGATGCTGTCCCCTATTTCTTGTCTTCTCAGGTCGGCTACGATTCTCTGTCCTACTGAAGCGGGTCCTCTAAGGTCGTAAGTACCCAGATCACCCGCTTCTTGGTTCCAATGAATGTCCTGTGAAACTGGAAGAACAGCTGGGTCTATCCCGCCTACGATAATCTGGTCGATATCAGTTGGTAGGCACCAGCCGCTTGAGTTCTCAAACCAGTTGACGACGATGTTGTTGATCACTACCGAGGTGCTTTCCCTTGAACAAGACCTCAGGGCTCCCGGCCCTGACGGCGGGCTTACACTTTCCCTGAACCTGCGATCAGTCCTGCAGTGCTGTTACCGGCAACGTAGTGAACTCTCCAGGCTGGGTACCGAGTTCCAAGGCAGTGGCAGCAACTTTCCTGCCCGTGACTTGGACAACCAGGGTGCCCTCGAAGCTGTCCGTGTCAGTGTCCGGGAAAAGCTCGTTGACGAACTTGGCCACGTGTCCACTTGCCGGGAAGTCCTCGATGCATGTGGTAGCAATCGGCTCGCCGTCCTGGAGGGCTTCTAAGCCTGCTAGCGTGATCTGGCCAAGTGCCTGGTGTAGTTTCAAAGTGACCTGGACCGGCGTGCTCTCAGTATTGTAGATCGCGACACCAGTGTTGATTTCTCCTGCCTTCCTTCGCACTGGAATGATGAATCCGCTCAGCGGCTGGCTTGCTCCAACTCCAGCGATCCCGATCCCAGGAATGCTAAACCGGATGACTCCTCCAAGAGTATTATCGGAGCTGACCCTGGCAGAGCCGACCACCACCTCTCCCAGGCCGTCGGTAGCTATGGTGACGGCACCCAGCGGCGGTATGGAGAAGTCTACTCTGCTGCTCACGTGGGAAGATAAAATTCCCGTGGTGAAAGGAACTGCCTCGCCCCCCACAGCGGCAATCCCAACCGGCAGGGGGAGTCCTTCGTCGCCCGAGTAGTCGACTGTGCCGGAAGTGGTTTCAGTAGCTGACGGATTGGTGAGTACCGTCTCTGAAGTAAACTCCTGACCGTTTCCGAATTGGGCAAAGTAAAGGCGCTCCGCTTGCTTGTAGAAGTAAGCGAACCCAGTCCATGCAGCGTAAACGATTCTGCTTCCATCATCGGAAACTTTTGCAAACCACACCTCGGGATCCGCCCCATTGGATCCGACGTAGACGTCACCGCTCTTGACCACCTCTACCCGCTGTGAGAAGAGGAGATTCCCATCGCGACTGAAAACCACGGCCTGGCCCCCGCCCCACTTCCTCCCCTGGTGCCTGCGGTAACGAAATTTCCGTCCGGTGTTATGGAAACAAATCTCAGTCCGCCGTCCAGTCCTGTTGTTTGCGCCCAAAGGAGTGTCAGAGAGGCGTCCCCGAGCTCGTACAGAAGCAGATCGGAGCCTTGTGTTCCCACCACGACCAGTTCTGCGCTCGAGTCCATATCGGTCCAATAGATGCGGTTTCCGAGATCGATGGATTCGGCTCTTGTCCAATTATTCACTGCTGGATCGGAGCGAACGTAGTAGTGAAGAAACCCTGCCCAGTCGCCGCCCACAATGCGGTTCCCGTCCGGTGAAATGGAAAGATGGCGCAATTCGGCGTTGGTGTCGCTGCTGTAAGTAATCGTATCCGTAAAGACACGCTTCCCCTCTTCGAGGTCGTAGACACCGAGATACATTTTGTTCAATTCAACGCGTCCGCCATAGGCAACGTGTGGATTGTTGGCAGAAAAATCGACCGCCCGAAGCTGCTTTGTCCCGGAGTCAACAAAAATCGGCTCGATCGGGTCGTCTGCCGACAGGTCATGTAAGGTGAAATTAGCGCCGCATGCGCCGGCGTAGCGCCCGTCATCGCTTATAGCAACACCTCTGATCGCTTGGTTTGTAGGAAGCGGGCGCCCTGAGGCCACCAAAGAAGTCGACTCGAAATGTAGAGATTTTCATCGTCCGAGCCGGCGACCGTCTTTTCTCCGTCAGGTGTCATCGCCACGGCCCACGACCCATCTCCAATGTTCACCGTATTGATAACGTTGCCATCCTGATCGAAAAAAGTGAGGAATCGCTCGTCTGCGGTTACCTGGGGGTCGTCGTTTACATAGCCACCAATGGCAATAAGTTTGAAATCGGCCGACGTCGCGCCAGCAAAGTACCCGCCTCCATCGGACTCCACAGTTTCCACGAGATTATATTCACCCTCGGTGTCCTGAGCGCCAATCATCTGTGGACACAGGAGAAGAGCGAAGAGTGCAGGCCGGCAGAACTTGCTTTTGCGGCAACGCTTTCGTCCCATGAGGTGCCTCTCGTCGAGGACTTTGTAATGTGAGATGGTCTCGTCCACTACAGTATCTCCCCTATGTTACAGGCGGGATTTTTTCACTTTTACGCCTGCGGGAAGGAGGTCGGAGCTTGATTTTCAAGCCCTGACACCAGACTTGGCGTAGTCTTCGCGCACAGGGCTGAAGACATCCAGTACCCGAACCGGGCCCCCCACCGCCACCGCTTTGTGCGGCGTGTTGGGGGGAATGAGGTAAAGAGATCCCGGTTCAAGAATCCGGGTCTCGGAGCCGATGGTCATCTCCATCCGTCCCTCCAAAAGGATTCCGCCCTGCTCGTGGGGATGACTGTGCAGCGGAACGACTGTGCCTTCCTCCTCAAAGTCCACCAGTGACAACATGAGATTCTCACCATAGGGAGCACGAATTCGCACGCCCTGCGAGATCTCATGGGGTTCAATCTGCTGAAGATCGATGAAAGACATGATGATCTCCTTTCTCCGACATGTATTGTGTTTGGCCTTTCTACTCTATCTCAGGCGGGCAGATCAATGAACAGTAGTTTTCCCAGGCAAGTGGCCGGAGATTGTTTCAAAATCAGCGTCACCCGGGGCAGGCCTGGCCAGCTCGCTGGTGGGCACCGTCACTCTGTAGATCGGAATCCCCTGGGAGGAAAGAAGTCGAAACACACCTCCCAGATGCGGACGATCCGACTGCCCTCCCAGGAAGGTCACGGAGCTAGCTGTGATCGAGCCCTCAATCACCTGATCTTCCTGGGCCCACCGGTAGCTGCCTCTCTCCAGACTGGTCGGAACGCCGACCCGAAAGAGCATCCTCATGGTCAAGGTTGACGACCCAGAGGTGAAAGCCAGCCTGGCTTGCAAGAGGTCGCCGTCGCGTATTCCGGCCAGCGACATCTGATGAAAGAAATCCAACTTCTCACTGTCTTCGATTCGTTCAATACCAGGTTGCGCGGGGCCCCCGCAGGAAAGAACAAGAAGACAGAGAAGAAAACTTTTCCGCATCAGACAAAAACCTGCCTGCAAGTTCGGGTTTAGAGTCCGGACCTCATCTCTTTTACCCTCTCTGCAAACGGGAGAAGGAATAGTATAAATCCCCATTTCCAGCTCAAATAGGACCGGTGCCAAAAAGCGAGTTAGCACTCCCTTTCATGGTTCGATTCTCCCACAAAAAAAGGGAGGCGTACATTTTTCTGGGTAAGCTGGGAAGCCAAGGCCATTGGTTCTTTTTCTAATGTTGCTATTGACCCAGGAGCGCAACTTCGCTACATAGGTTGCGGCATCTCGATGGGAGTCGGTGATTGATGGCGCGTATTCAGATCGAATTCTCCGATTTTTCCGTTCGAGCCACGCTGGTGAATACCCCGACAGCACAGATTGTTCAGCAGAAGCTGCCTTTCTCTTCGCGGGTCAACCGCTGGGGTGAGGAAATCTACTTCAGTATCCCCGTGGCTGCGGAGCTGGAGCCGGACGCCCGTGATGTTGTAGAAAAGAGTGAGATTGGTTACTGGCCTCCAGGTCGAGCCATGGCGATTTTTTCGGTCCCACGCCGGCCAGCCAGAGTGACGAGTGTCGAGCGGCCAGTGACGTCAACGTGTTTGCCCGTCTCGAGGGCGAGTTGACTCTCCTTTCCTCTGTGTCGCCGGGGGCCAGGGTATCGGTACGGATGGCTCCGGACGATGCCTGAACTTCCCGAAGTAGAGACGATCCGACGGGGACTCTCCCCTCGGGTGATTGGGCGATCTATCTGCGATCTTGTGATGGGGCGCAGGGAGGCCGTGCGTCGAATCCTGCAGATCGATGCCCAGTACCTGGCCCGAGAGATTCGCGGCCAGACCGTTCGCGATCTCTCGCGGCGGGGGAAATTCCTGGTTTTCGAACTGGATCGCCACCATCTGATCATTCACCTGGGAATGACGGGACAACTCACTTTTCGGGATCCAGCTAAGGCTGATTCTCGCCGATTTCTGCGACACCCGCTCACCGGGCTTGAGCGAGCCTCGCAGCACGCTCCCGATAAACACACCCATCTTCAGTTCATTTTTGGAGAGGAAACGGCACTTCTTTTTCGGGATATCCGGCAGTTTGGCAAGGTCTTCCTGGTTGGGAAGCAGGAAGATGTGCTGAGCCGGTTTTTTGCCGGTTTGGGAGTCGAACCCCTTACTTCCAGCTACCGCCTAGAAGTATTCCTGCATAAGCTGCGACGGCGAAAACTGCGGCTGAAGTCGTTACTGCTTGACCAGAGCTTTGTGGCAGGGGTGGGCAATATCTACGCCGATGAAGCGCTCTTTGAGGCCGGTCTTCACCCGGAAAGAAGGGTGGGCTCTCTGCGCCGCTTGGAAAAGGAGAAGCTGTTCGAGGCCATTCCCCGCGTACTCGAGCGAGGCATCGTTTTTGGAGGCACCACTCTGCGGGATTATGTGAACAGTGATGGAGAGAAAGGCAGCCATCAGGAGGAACTCCGGATTTACGGCCGTGCCGATCGGCCCTGCTATCGGTGTGGCTCCACGGTGGAGCGGGTCGTCATCAGTCAGCGAGGAAGCCACTTCTGTCCCGATTGCCAGCCACGACGCCCCCGCTCGAATGCGAGGTCCTAAAAAGTTTCGGGTTCCGAGTTCCGAGTCCTAGTACTCCCTGCCATAAATACGATGACGTATGTTGGGAGCGCGACGGAGACCAGATCGAGGCGCGACGACGAGTCGATGTGGAGACATCGGCGAGGAGGAGCAACAAAGAGATGGTCCCGTCCCGCCCCAACCCTTTGGGCGGATGGGGGTTGCGGGCGATCTCTTTGTCGTTCGTCGTCGACGATGCCACTGCATCGCGTCGACGATGCCACGGCATCGCCTCCTCCTCTCTTCGCGACCTCACCTCGCAAGCCCCATCCGCATACGTCATCGTATTTATGGCAGGGAGTACTAGCTCTGGTTTAAGCCCCCATTCACCATATAGGACACTAAAATTGCTTGCCTTAATCGATGTAAACTACTATAATCAAAGTAGATATAGAGCATAAAGGGAGCAAGAAATGGCTGACCCAAAGGGTGAAGGTTTGAAGGCCGGTTTTGATGGCAGTTTGAGGCTTGAATTTCATGGGACTAAGGTCACCTCGGATGCTGGGCTTCTCGCCTATCGTGATTTGGACGAAGCGTTGGTGTTATTCGATAGTGTTCCCTCCGTTTTTCGCGATTCGCGGACAGGGCGTGACATCCAGCACGACCTGGCGTCGTTGCTGCGCCAATCGGTATACGAGTCGACTGGCTGGCTATGAAGATGTCAACGATGCCCATCGTCTATCGGTGGATCCTACTATGCGGAGGATCACCGGGAAGAAGATGGACAAGAAGAAGGCCGCCAGCGCCAACACCATGGGTCGATTTGAGACCGAGATGCTGTCCGTCCAGGGGAACCTCAAAGCCCTTTCGGAAGTTAATGGCCGATGGGTAGAAAGAGCGCTGGAGAAAACAACTCATCGACGCATCATTCTGGATATGGACAGCTCAGCCAGTCCTGTCCATGGCGAGCAGGAAGCCTCTGCCTACAGCGGCCATTTCCGATGTACTTGCTACCATCCCCTGTTTTGTTTCAACCAGTTCGGAGATTGCGAAGGTGCAATGCTTCGGCCCGGCAATGTTCACAGCGCGGATGGTTGGAAGGAGATGCTGGAACCAATCGTGGCTCGCTACGAGAAGAAAACAGTCCGCAAATACTTTCGTGGGGATGCTGCCTTTGCCAAGCCGGACGTTTATGAATACTTGGAGGAGAAGGGCTTTTTGTATGCCATCCGGCTTCCTGCCAACGAGGTGCTTCAGGCGGAGATTGAACACCTGCTTACCCGGCCTGTGGGCCGTCCGCCCCGAAAGCCTATCGTTTGGTTTGCCGATTTCCAATATCAAGCCGCCAGTTGGGACCGGCCTCGCCGGGTGATTGCCAAGGTCGAGTGGCATCGCGGAGAACTCTTTCCGAGGGTGGGTTTCATCGTCACCAATATGAGCGCACAAGCCTCAGGGGTGGTTCACTTCTATAACGGTCGTGGCACAGCCGAGCAGTGGATCAAGGAAGGCAAGTATGCGTTGCACCGGACTCGCCTGTCCTGCCAGCGCTTTGTCCCGAATCAGGTGAGGTTGGCTCTGTTTGTCTTGGCCTGCAACCTGGGCAATTTTCTACGGCGGCTGGTCCTTCCCAGAAAAATCAAACATTGGTCCCTTCGCAGCCTGTTGACCAAACTGATCAAGATCGGAGCGAAGGTGATCCGCCATAGCCGGATCGTCACGTTTCAGATGGCGGAGGTAGCGATAAGCAAGGATATATGGGCCGGGCTGTTGTCTCGGATTGATCGATTGAGATGGATGACAGCCTAGCGCCGAGGGTTTCTGATTGAACCGCTGGAGGTGTCTCTATTGATCAGGTCTTTGACCAAAAGCCACCTGGAAAACCGAGGGATCAGAGGCGCTTTTGATGGACAGAGGACCAAAGACCACTTGAGGCAAGGTTGGCGGTCTGATAAGTTGTGGTCATTCACTGGGGAGACCGGAAAAGGTCCTTCCGAAGTTGATATGAGGAATGTCGATTAAGAGTAACTCGGAACCTGCAACCTGGAACCCGGCACCTCATGGATTACCCATCACCGCTTTCACCACCAGCTCCCGATCGCTGGGGTCCAAGTCCAGCCCCAGAGCGGTCTCTCGACCCCGGGGGCTCATCTTGCGCCAGGTTCTGCGAAGAATTGTCAGCACCTTGGACTCCTCTGTGGTCTGAGCGAAGTCGTGAAACTGTCTTTCGAGGAATACAAGGCACAAGCCATCCTCAAGCACTTGTATCTCTGCGTCTCCCTTAATGTCCTCTTTCAGATTCAGCTGCCGCACTCGCCGGATGATCGGCTCAGGGTAAGCGAGGCCCTGGAGGATTTCTCCGGCCCTTTGAGCGTGGTACCGGGCCAGTGACTTTCGCCAGTCCAGATATCCCCTTCGGCCCTCAGGAAAGCTTCGGCGGGGCGTCTTCCAGCGTTCGATGTGCTGGCAACGAGCCGCCAGACGCAGCTCTTCGGAGGCTTCAGGTTGAAGACGTTCCACCCATTCGCTGAGCCATTGGGCATGGAGTAACTCCCTGGGGTAAGCTTTCCCGTGCACCGTTTCTCTATGGGGGTCCTTCCTGTTGGCGTCGTCAAAGGCGCGAATAGCTGCTTCGAAACGCTTGGTGTCCATCTGCCCTCTCACAAGATTCTACACCGGTCATGGTGCCGGCTCTGGGAATCGTGTAAGGTCTTTCTATGACCATCAGAGACTATACTCTTCGAATCAAAACCAGCGGCTTCTGCCATGTTGTGGATCTCACCGATCGGGTGAGCAGCCGTATCGGTGAAAGTGGTATTCGTAACGGCATGGTGACGGTGTTTGTGACGGGCTCCACGGCTGGAGTTACCACCGTTGAGTACGAGCCGGGGGTTGTAAAAGATCTGGAGGATCTTTTCGATAAGCTCGCGCCTCCGACACGTGACTACCACCATGAGCAAACCTGGCACGATGGCAACGGGTTTTCCCACGTGCGGGCCTCGCTGCTGAAACCTTCCCTGGTAATACCTGTGAAGGAGGGCAGAATGCGTCTGGGGACGTGGCAGCAGGTCGTGCTGGTCGATTTTGACAACCGGAACCGTAACCGTGAGGTTGCCCTACAGGTGATGGGACTGTAGGAATTTTCGGATGTCGAATGTCGAATTCAGGATTCCGTGCAACTCTTTCATTCGAAATTCGAAACTCGAAATTGCTAATTAATTTGGATCTCCGGCATCAGCAGCCACGGCGCCGGAGTCGCTAATGCAGAGATCTGTCCCTGCAGCCACTGCCGCAAGGAAGGCGGCTGGCGCGCAGCAAGAAACTTTCCGCTCCTGAACAACTCCCACACGCTCTTCCTCTTGGGATACAGGATGAGCTCGATTTCCTCCTCTTCTTTTAAATCAAGGGCTTCCTTCATCTGCTCAACGGCCACGCGGAGGCCTCCCAATTCGTCCACCAAGCCTAAAGCCTTGGCTTGCGCGCCCGTGTAGATTCGTCCGTGCGCTTTCGGTTCCAGTTCACTGTAGGTCATTTTTCGGCCTTCGGCGGCCTTACGAACAAACGCCTCGTAGATAGTGCTCATCCAAGACTCCACCTGTTTCTTCTGCTCCCGGGTCAGGGAGGTGACCGGGGAGAAGATATCGGCATTGGGGCCCAGCTTGACCCGATCCACGCTGATTCCCAGCCAGTCGTAAAGACCCCTGACATTGAATTTTCCGAAGATGACGCCAATGGATCCGGTAATGGTGGAGGGCTGGCTGACAATGCGACGAGCCCCCATGGAGATATAGTAACCTCCTGATCCTGCCACGCCAGACATCGAGACAACCACCGGCTTATTTGCCTGTTCAAGAAGAGTAATCTCCCTCCACACGATATCCGATCCCACAGCCGAGCCGCCCGGGCTGTTGACCCGAAGGATGACCCCTTTGATTCCCTCGTCCTTGCGGATCTCGCGCAAACGCGAGGACAAAGTGATGCCTCCGGTGCTTTGCCCGAAGGGATCGCTTTGGCCGGCAACGATGAGTCCGAATCCACCGATCAGCGCTACCTTGTGCTTTGTTCCAGGACTTCTGCCGGGGGCCGCTTTCAAGTACTGAGGGATCGAGATGGTCGGGTACTTCCCGTCTGTCTTCTCTGGGATCGCAAATTTGGCGTCGATCTGGTCTCTGTAGCCCAGGGCATCCACAATTCCCCCTTCTAAGGCCAGCTGGGCGGAGCCAATCCCCGTGGCAATGAGGTTCCTCAAGCGTGCTTCGGTGACGCTGCGCTCTCGGGCCACGCTCTGAACGAACCGGTCCTGCAGATCCTTTAATAGAGACTCATACATTTCGCGCATCTGCGGGCTCAGCTTGCTGCGGCTGTACTGTTCGGCGCTCTTGTACTCCTTGAACTGGAGGAACTGCGGCTCAATGCCGAGCTTTTCGAGGCTTTTCTGGTAGAAGGTCACTTCAACCGTCAAACCATTGACCAGGAAACCGGCATCGGGATTCACGGTGATGGAATTCGCTGCGGATGCCAGGTAAAGCTCCTTCTCACCCAGCAGGTCAACGGCCAGAAGAGCGTGCACGGGCTTCCCTGATTTGCGGAACTCTCGTACGAAGTCGCGCAATTCTTCGATCTGACCCCAGCTCAGAAGCAGAGGGTGGATTTCCAGATAGACTCCTGCAATGGCGTCGTCCCTGGAAGCCATCTCAAGGGCTCTGCCGATTTCCCACAGATTCAAATCGAAGCCGAAAAGTTGGGTTACCGGATTTTCAGTAGGTAGGTCAGAGATCGATTCCCGCACAGCAATTTCTACTACGGTGCCTTTTTGGACTTCGGGCACCCCTTGAAAGAGAAAGTAGAGCCCGGATACAGCCGCGATGGAGAGCAGAATCATGACGACCAGTACAATGACAAGGATCCACATTCCTTTTTGCATGGACTACCTCCTGGTCCGATTTTAAACTGGCAATGGGAGAATGGCCAGGCGAAAAGTTTTGGCAATACGCCCTTGGTGCCTAGAATTTGTTTAGGATTTGGCTCTTGGAGCTCGAGATTTTCCGGCATGCTGGCCTAGCCTGCATTTCTCATCACCACTCTACTGCATCGGCTGAATCATCCGTCCTGACTGCGTTGCGCTCCGTCAGCCTCCTCGACGTACTGCACGAGTACGCCTGCGGGGGCCTCGGTCGCGCGCCTTGTCAGGCCGGCCCTTCCGCCGCTTCGTGACAAGCGGTGATGAGAAATGCAGGTTAGGCCGATCACAGTAATACCAACGGGCTATTCGGGAAGGAGCGACGCCCAGGCAGTAGGCTAGAATGATGGTTTGATTGAGTAGCGTCGTTCGCCAGGGGCCCAGTTGGTTCCAGCGACGAGCGGAGGTAGTCACCGGCTCGGCAGCGATCACAATTCGTCCTCGTTTGCGGAGCCGGGAAATAAACTCGAAGTCCTCCATGATGGGAATGTCGGGAAATTCCCCCATTTGGAAAAACAGGCTGTTTTCCACAAAAATCCCCTGGTCCCCGTAAGGCATCTGCAGCTGCCGAGATCGCCAATTGGTCGCCTTCTCAATGATTCTGAAACCCCGGCCGGCACCGTCGATGCGTAGTTGGAATGCTCCGGCCGCCACTCCAGGCTGGGCCATCACCTCTCGCACATGATCATCGAATCTTTCCGGCAACCGTGTGTCTGCATGCAGGAAGAGGAGGATCTGCCCTCCGGCGATCCTGGCTCCGGCATTCATCTGTCGCGCTCTCCCGGCCTCAGGTAAAAGGACGCGAGCTCCCCACTCCCTGGCCAGCTCGAGTGTTCCATCATCGCTGCCTCCGTCAACGACCAGGCGTTCCACATTGGTGGCCTCCAGAGTACTGTCTAGTGCCCTACTGAGGTGACTGGCTTCGTTGAGGGTTGGAATAATAATGGAAATCCGCTTGGCCATCAGAGGCATTCTCATGGAAGGGCCACCCCCGACCGCCATCTCCTGAACGTCTCGATCCGTGGCCCAGAGTCGGTTGTATCCTGACCTGAAACTTGACCAAGTTTCTGCCTGAATGATCCAGCGCTGCCGGTGGCGAAACTAGCCTGTATTTCTCACCACCCCTCTACTGCATCGGCGTCGCCTTCACCTGAGCGAAGTGAAGAAATTATCCGTCCTAACTGCGTTGCGCTCGTTCGGCCTCCTCGACGTACTGCAAGAGTACGCCTGCGGGGGCCTCGGTCGCGCGCCTTGTCAGACCGTCCCTTCCGCCGCGTGACACGAGTGTCTCGTCACGAGCCGTGATGAGAAATGCAGGCCTAGTGTCCTGTCCCAGGAATAACATATCATTTGCGGAGGGAACTTGGGCTCTCGAATGCGCGAGAAAGAGAGGAGCTGATGGCACTTCCTGTGGCCCACTGGGCTCTGGCCCTGGGAATGGTCGACCTGCGGAGGCGAGTCTCTTGGGCCTGCCTGGCTGTATTTGCCATCCTGCCGGACTGTGACTTTGTTCTGGGCTGGGGTTTGGATTTTGCTGAAAACCCCTACCACCGGTCGTTTTCCCATTCGCTTTTCTTCTTTTTTCTCCTCGTGCTGCTGTGGGCTATGGTGAGACCGAGACGCCTGGAGGAGTTCACCCCAGGCGTGTGCTTCCTGGTGCTTCTCAGCCACGGTCTTCTCGATCTCTTGTGTACGGATGACGCTGCTCGGCACGGCGTCATGTTGTTCTGGCCTTTTAGCGACCACCGAACGGGATGGCCTGTCCTGGTACCCCTTTACAGGTTGTTTGCCGAGTCTCCTTTTTCGCCCGAGGGTGCAGCGCTGTTCACCTTGCTGGAACTGGGTCTGGCCGTTCCCTTGTGGATCTGTGGGCGATTGTTGAGAAAGGTTATGCGAATGTCGAATGCCGAATGATTCGACATTCGACATTCAAAATTTGAAATTGTTAATGGAGCGTATCCAGAAAAACGTGAAAGCTCTCCTCCCACTGGGTCACGGTTTCTTCAGGTCCGGTGAGTTTGAAGAACCAGGGCCCGCTCGGGGTCTCGGCGATGGCAGCGAGCATGCGAAAGTTTGGCTTCGGTTCAGCTGGTGCCATCATAGGCCCTGCAGATCCCCGATAGGTTCCGCTCACATCCACCAGGGTGAGAGGAATACCATGCGATTCCTTGTGGGAAATCTTGGCTGCTTCCGAGGCTGGACTGCCGTCGGCTTTTCTGAACTGGCCAATCCAACGGTCGAGGTTGGCTTGGACCGACCCTCCCTGTTCCCGGAAGAAGAATATGACCATCTCCGCATCTTCCGAATCGCCTGACACCCGAGGCAACCGGTACTGGGCTCGGCGCATGCGCGAAGAAGGGGTCTCCGAGATCCATTCGGAGGGTGCTGTGAAGCTCAATTCCCCGGTGGCTTGAGCAGGCGAAGCGGTGATGGCCTTAGAGGAACCAGCCGTTGTGGTGGCCGATTCCGTCTCATGTTCAGAGCATGCCGCCAGGATGATAAGGGCCCCAACCCCAATCAGAAAAAGAGATTCCATTCCTGCCCCGGTTCGATTCATCAAAAACCTCCTCTTTCTCATCGTCCCACTGCATCAAGATGGACTTGGCAACGCAAGCTAGCATGTTTTTCCCCACAATTACAAGCTTGCCTGAGTGGTCAGGATGTGGGCTTCTGGCTCAGAAGCGCGTCAACCGGCGATGCCTGGCCCTGGCCCTTAGCCTGCATTTCTCATCACCGCTCTACTGCATCGGCGTCGCCTTCACCTGAGCGAAGTGAAGAAATTATCCGTCCTGACTGCGTTGCGCTCCGTCAGCCTCCTCGACGTACTGCACGAGTACGCCTTGCGGGGGTCTCGGTCCCGCGCCTTGTCAGGCCGGCCCTTCCGCCGCGTGACACGAGTGTCTTGACACGAGTGTCTCGTGACGAGCAGTGATGAGACATGCAGGTTAGAGTTTCTCTTGCGATGGGGGAGGAAAGTACCGTAGGATTCATTTTTTGCTGCTCTGTGGGGAGTAGTGAAATCTCTGGAAGGATTCTCGTATGTCGCAGCCTGGGGGAAAGCATCGGCCACTGCGAGTTGCTATCGTTGGTTCTGGCCCGGCGGGTTTTTACGTTGCCGATCATCTTTTGAAGCAGCAGGATCTAGCCGTCGAAGTCGACATGTATGAACGCCTGCCGACACCCTTTGGTCTGGTGCGCTTCGGAGTTGCCCCCGATCATCAGAAGATCAAAAAAGTAGTCGCCGTCTATGGCAAGACTGCCTCTCAGCCCAACTTCCGTTTCTACGGCAACGTGGAATTGGGAAGGCATGTTTCACTGGGAGATCTGAAGGACCATTACCACCAAATCTGCTTCACCACGGGAGCGCAGACGGACCGGCAAATGGGCATTCCCGGGGAGGATCTCGAGAGAAGCCATGCGGCGACCGAGTTCGTGGCCTGGTACAACGGACATCCCGATTACTGTGACCGGCGCTTTGACCTCTCAGTGGAGCGAGTGGCGGTGGTCGGAGTGGGCAACGTGGCCGTGGACGTAGCGCGGATCTTTTGCCGAACTCCTGAGGAGCTGGCTGCCACGGACATTGCCGACTATGCTCTCGAAGCATTGCGGGAGAGTCGTGTGAAAGAGGTGTATATGCTGGGTCGCCGTGGGCCTGCGCAGGCGGCCTTCACCAATCCTGAAATTAAGGAGTTGGGAGAGATGCCAGGCTCCGACATTACTATTCTGCCTGAAGAAGCCGAGCTGGATCTCTTGAGCCGGGCCGAGGTCGAGAAGAACCAGGACCGCAAGGTGATGAGGAAGATCGAAATCTTACAAGATTTTGCCGGACGAGAGCGCACCGGCAAGCCGCGCAATCTTACCATCCGGTTCCTGGTCTCGCCTGTAGAGTTGATTGGAGACGAGAAGGGCCACGTGGCCTCTATGCGCTTGGTCAAGAATGCTCTCTATTCCACTGAAGAGGGCAAGATGCGTCCCAGGCCGACGGATCAGTTCGAAGAGCTGCCTGTCGGGCTGGTCTTTCGATCTGTAGGCTACCGGGGAGTGGCCCTGCCAGGAGTCCCTTTCCACGAGAAATGGGGTGTCGTCCCCAATGAAAGAGGACGGGTGGTGGAATCTGAACAGGGCGGAACGGTTCGGGGCCTGTATGTGAGCGGCTGGATCAAGAGAGGGCCTAGCGGAGTGATCGGAACGAACAAGCCCGATGCCAAGGAAACGGTAGGCTGCATGGTGGAGGATTTAGGGAGGGGCGCGGTTCTCGACCCGCCTCACCCCGATTCCGTGGCGGCCAATAAGCTAGTCCGAGAGCGCCAGCCCGAGTACGTTTCCTATGAGGACTGGATACGTCTGGACGGTTTGGAAATAAGCCGGGGAAACTCCCAAGGCCGACCTCGTGTCAAGTTCATTTCCGTCGAAGAGATGTTGGCCGCCCTTGAGCGCCGTAGAATCCTTCGAGTGGAAAAGACTGCCCACTCCTTGAAGCCGTGATTAGGCTTGACAATGAGGTGACGAAACAATCAGAGTGATCACTAGCCCCCGGACTATGTACCATCCGGGCCGGCGGAAAAAGATTCCTAGGAGAAAAATCGACTATGACTTTTGGAAAAGCTGTATCTGCGGTCATCTTGATCCCTGTGCTGGTGGCAATGTTGTGGATTTATCCCGCCTGTCTTACAGAGCCGCCCAAGGCCGGGCCTGCTCTACCCATTGGCACCACCGTCGAAATTCAGACACCGCTGGGTCTGCCGCCGGTACCGATCCCCGTGGACAATCCGCCCACAGCGGAAACGATTGCCCTGGGACGGAGGCTCTACTGGGACCCTCTGCTCTCGGTGGACAACACCGTTGCCTGTGCCAGCTGCCACAGCCCTGAATTCGGCTTCTCGGATGGCAAGCCTGTGTCGGAGGGGGTGGATGGCCAGAAAGGTGGGCGCAACGCTCCCACCGTGTTTCACGCCGCTTACTACACAACACAATTCTGGGATGGGCGAGCGCCCAACCTGGAGAAGCAGGCGGAGGGTCCGGTGCAGAATCCCATTGAAATGGCCCATACGCTTGAAGGAGTCGAGAAAAAGTTAGCGGCCGATGCTCGCTATCGTGAGGAATTCCGAGAAGCGTTCGGACCGGGTCCAATCAGCTATGATATGGTCGCGAAGTCGATTGCTTCCTTTGAGCGTACCGTAATCAGCGGAAATTCTCCTTTTGATCGTTATTTCTATGGTGGTGACAAGACGGCCCTCAGCGATTCAGCCCGGCGCGGTCTGGAGATCTTTCGCAATCCGGAAAAGGGCAACTGCGCTGCCTGCCATCCTTTGGGGCTTTTTGCGAACAATGACTTTCATAACATCGGAGTAGGGGTCAACGACGAGGGAGAGTTGACCGACCTGGGCCGCTATACCGTGACCAAGAAAGACCGCGACCGGGGTGCCTTCAAAACGCCTTCGCTCCGCAACATAGCGTTGAGTGCTCCCTATATGCATGATGGGAGCCTGCAGACGCTCCAGGAGGTGGTTGACTTCTATGTGGGCGGGGGCAATTCCAATGATTATCTGGACCCGCAGCTGAAGGCTCTGGAACCTACTTCGCCCACCGGGAAGGTGAACTGGAGACGCGACGACCTGATCGCGTTTCTGGAGACCCTCACGGGCGAGATGCCACCTAACGTAGGTCCACCGGAATGAGTGAGTGTCCGCTGCATCAGCAAAAGCGAAAGCTGACCTCCTGACCAGATGGGCACTTTCACCGTAAGATCAGCCGGGTAGCGAAACCATATGCGTCATGCGGGCAGGGGTGTGTTCGAAGGGAAAACATTCTGACCGACAAGGTGTCAGGAGTCCAAGGAGAGAACAACAAATGCCGGAAATGGTATTGGTGAAGGCCACCATTGTAGACGGAACGGGTGGGCCCTCCCAGCAGGGAGACCTGCTCATTCGGGACGGTTCTATTCACGCCATGGGGAAGGTTTCCGCATCTCCGGACGCCGAAGTACTGGACTGTTCCGGTCTGGTTCTGGCTCCGGGGTTTGTTGATGTACACAGCCACGGGGACCTGGAGTGTCTGGAACACAGAACCGAAAAGATTACCCAGGGAGTGACGACAGAGATTGTGGGCAACTGTGGGTTCTCCCTCTTTCCAACCGTGGAGAGGAAGGGTTCATTGGCCAGTTACGACCGCATCTTCGGACGCTACGAGGGCAGCCTCGTACACGCGGGAGAATACTTTCAGAGCGTCGAGTCTTTGGGCAGTTATACAAACGTTGCTGCCCTGACGGGGCACTCGACCTTGAGGATCGGCATCTCGGGCCTTCGCCGGGCTTTCTCCAATGAGTCGGAAATGGTGGAGTTGCGTAAAAGGCTTTCCAACTCCCTGGAGCAGGGCTCGATCGGTTTTTCGACCGGGCTTAACGAAGCACCCAGCAGTTATGCCGATTCTGAGGAACTGGTTTCTCTGTGCCGTATCGTTCAGAAGTACGGTGCCTTCTACACTAGCCATCTCAGAGACTACAAGTTTCGTATCTTGGAAGCAGTGGAGGAGGCTCTGAATCTGGGACGGGCCACGGGGGTACCCGTGCAGCTCTCGCACTTACAGGTCGCGGGCCGCAGGAACTGGGACAAGATGGATGAGATCCTGGAGCGAGTGGAGAGGGCGGCCAGCGAGGGGGTGGATCTGGGTATTGACGCCTACCCCTACCTGGCCGGTTCCTGCAATATGACCCAGCTTTTGCCGGATTGGGCGTTGGAAAATGGAGAACTGTTGAGCAATCTTTCCTCGACAGAGGCGCGGCTTCGCATTGCCCAGGAAACGGACAAAAATATGGCCAACACCTGGGCCGATATTATCGTGGCCTCTGCGCGGCAGCCGCAAAACCTCAAGTGCGTGGGTAGGTCCGTGGAAGAGATTGCCATCGAGCGAGGGCAGCAACCTGTCGACGCAGCCCTGTCGCTGCTTCTGGAGGAGAAAGGGGTGGTCCGCATCTTCTCCTTCAATTCGAGTGAAGCCAATTTGCGTAAGGTGTTGACCCATCCACTCACCTCAATATGCACGGATGGACTTTACGTGGGTGTGAAGCCACATCCAAGAACCTTCGGCACCTACCCCACGTTTTTGGGAGAATTCATTCGTGAGAAGAGATGGCTGACTCTGGAAGCCGCCATCCACAAGATCAGCGGTCTTCCCGCTCGCCGCTTTCGACTGAAGAACCGGGGAACGTTGCAGGTGGGCAACTGGGCCGACCTTATTGTGTTTGATCGCGGAAAGATCGGAACGTCAAGCGACTATCGGGAGCCGAACCAACCGCCTCGGGGTATTGCCTATGTGTTTGTGAACGGAGAGAAAACTGTGGAGAATGGGAAGACTGTGGGAAAACCGGCCGGCATCCCTCTTCGCCACGGCTAGCCCCGTTACAAGGAACCCTCATGGGGCTTTTCCCAGTCGCCGCTGAAACCGGGAACCCCCTGAATCCGGCACTTCCCCTTTTCCACGTCGAACTCCGCTGTGACTCCGTTGGCAAAGCGGATGCGCTGTAGCGTTCGTTCTGGATTGAGGGATTCGTGCGAGTTCATCTCGGAATAGGCGACCCGCTGATAATAGGAGCTCCAGCGCTTGAGCCAATGAATGCGCTGCTTCATCTGTTCCCCGTCCCACTCCTTGATGGGGACTCCTGTCATACCCGTCCCGGGATGTTCCGGTTTGTAGGGAAGCATCCAGTTGTAGCTGGGAGCGGCGGTGAAGAGAAGTTCATAAAGCCTCGGATTTTGCTCCTCCGGCCAGTCGTACTTGCCGTAGCCTCCGCCGGAAAAGCAGGCTGTGTAGCACTCATGAAACACCAATTGAAAGAGAGGCACCGGCTCGCCCACTGGGAGAATGTCGCGGGACCAATCTGTGAAGAAGAAGAAATCACATTCCGGAACGGACCAGAATCTTGCCAGCTCCACGCCTGGCATGATACCCCGGCGGCGGGTTTCCAGAAAGCATTCCAGCTGCTTCTCAATGGCCAGCTTGCGACTCACGGGATGCTGAGGAGAGAAGTCTTCCTTGTGGCCGCCGTGAAATGAGTAGCCGTCAAAATAGAGCGCGTCAATCGGGAGTCCCTTCAACTTGGCGGAATCCAGAGCCTGTTTGAGAACTCCCGGTCCAAATAACGGGCTGAGCCCGTCACCCCAGAAGGAGGCTCTCTCATTCAATGCCCCCGCTTCATTGAATGAAGCCTTGGCTGGATCTTAGGAAGGAGCACCCTGGAGGTTGGCGTTGTTATTGACGAAGTACTTCAGCAGCGCGCCCCGGGCCCGTGCTTTTTCTCCAAGGCGAGTCAGAGTTTTCCATCCGCCCGGTACCGGGCGATCCAGAAGAAAAGCTTGCCAGCTACTGAAATCATCCGGCTGGGATGTGCCTGAGGACCACTTGGGAAAAAAGAAATTGACTTTCAGGTCATGCTTCTGGAACCGGTCTAGATCTTTGAGAACCTCCTGCTCCTGATCGGGTTCCCAGTGGACCCAACGATATTCAAAACCCTGGACATATCTCTTGAGGGCGGGTGTTTCCTTCGCCTTTTCCTCAAGTGTTCTGAAGAGTCCCTGAGACTGAGCGTACTTTCGATAAGCTTTGGCAATGTCTCCATAGTCCAGATCTTCAGCGAAGCGCATGAGAAAGCGCCGGGCGTAGCGCAATCTCCCAAGGGAAGGGAGCCAGCGAAAGTCCAGGCGAGACAGCTCCCCCGGCAGGTGTTGGGTCACCACCGCGCAGTCCCAGTAGGTTTCAACGATCTGATAAAGGGTATCTCGCCCCTTGACCATCCCAAAAACAGGCAGCGTGTAGCGGCCCCCAATGACGTTGCCTCGAGATGAATTGCCCGTCAGTCTCTGGGAGGTATCAGAATCGATCAGATAGCCTGACCCGTGAGGGACGACCATGTAGCCGCCCTCAGAGGTAGCTTTGTCGAGACAGTAGAAGTGGTTGACCTGTTTCAGACGGTCACGGCCTGCCAGGGGTTGGAGCTGTACCAGAAGCTCGTCATTCCCTTTGTCCATGAGCCAGGATCACCTCACTCAAGTGCTACGTCGGTCGCTGCAAACGATCTGAGGCCGATGCGGTAGCCCGTATGACGTCCTTGGTGAAAGGGCACCGGTGTCTGAGCAGTTGCCTCCTCAAAGCTGACTGCGATCGGCTCTTGCTGTGCCCCACCCGAGAGCACTATGGCCTGGGGCTTCCTCTGAGTGGAAGTTTGCCAGCTCAAGGCCCCGTCTCGTCGGTAGACCTTTAAGGCCAGGTCCTGATCGACACCCACGGTGAACTTCCTTCCCTGCAGGATCAACCAGTGCTTGGGTATGGGAGCACAACTGCTGACGAAGGCTGCTCCGGCGCTGAACCCTGCCCAGGCAGCCAGAAAACCCCGCCGATCGAAGAGCAGGATTTCAGGTCTATCCTTCCCCGGGGGACATGGATCTGCCGATACCTTTCTTTGAAACGGCTTCTTGATCTTCCGGCTCATGAGAGTCACTGTCGACTCCATCGGCGAACGCCCGGGATGAACCCACCCCGCCGCTTCTGCTGTTCCAGTCCCGGATGGATGTGGGGTCTATTCTACCCGGGCTGATGGAAAGAATCCTCAGGGAAGGGTTGGGCGCGGCCATGCCCCTCATTTGAGGCACAAGAAAGACAGCTCACTCGGGTGCGCGGGAGATCTTGCGCGTCTCAGCGGTGATCACGTCGACCACTGCTGGCTGACCATCGCGCGTTGCGCTTATGGCTCGCTCCAGTGCGGGGCGTAGTTCAGCGACCTTCTGGACTTTTTCCGTATAACAGCCCAGCGCAGCAGCCACCCTGGCGTAATCTCCCCTTTGAGTGGAGATCTTGTAGCGCTTGACGGCTTCAGGAATCATGCGATCGTATCCACTGAAGATGGAATCATGCTTGATCACTGTGAGTATGGGAATATTTTCTCGGACGGCTGTCTCCCAATCCATGCCGGTCATCCCTACCGCTGCATCTCCCATGACATGGACCACCAGTTTGTCGGGATGGGCAAGCTTGGCACCCATGGCCAGGCCCATAGAAAAACCAAGCTGCGAGGACTGGCCCCATCCCAAATAGCCGCGGGGGACAGTAGACTGGTAAAAAACGGACTGGATGTCACGAGAAGCCCCGGATTCGTGGGTGATTAGGGTCGTGTCCGGGTCAATTGAGGCCCAGATCTCGCGAAACATTCGATACCCATTGATAGGTTGGGAATCGTCACTGAAAAGGGGCTCATATTCGGAGAGCCACTTCCTGCGCACGGAACCGATGGTTTGGACCGTCCGGGAGCGAAGCGTCTGTTGAGGCTCCCCAACGCGACCTCGCAACTCCTCGGCCAGTTGAGCCAGAAAGAGTTGGGCGTCTGCCAGGATGGGGACCGCAGTAGGATATTCCTTGTTAAGATCCAACGGGTCGACAGTGGCGTGAATGATGGTCTTGCCCGGGGGGACTCGAGGGGTAAAGGGAGCGCGGCTGAGGCTGGAGCCCACGGCCAGGATGAGGTCGCACTGGCGTAGATAGTGAACGGCCATAGCGGTGATCGCGTAGGCGCCCACTCCCACGGAGAGCTCATGGTTCTCCGGAAAGGCACTTTTTCCCTGAAGAGTGGTCATGACGGGTGCACCGAGGAGTTCCGCCACCTCTCTGAGCTCGTCGGTGGCTTCGGCGTAAAGGACGCCCTGGCCCGCCCAGATCAGCGGGACTGAAGCACCCAGGAGATGTTCGGCTGCTTCCTGTACCGCCCCGGGGTCCGCGGCGGGCCGCATTCTGGGGACGGGATCATAAGTCAGCTCGCCCTTGAACTCCGCTGAGCAGACCTCGTGAGGAAGCTCCAGCATCACCGGTTGGGGTCTGCCCGAGCGCAGCGCCGTGAAAGCCTGACGCATCCTGGCTGGAATTTGCTCGATAGAGATCACTTTCTGGCTCATCTTGGTGGTGGCTCGGTAATTGTCGGTACTGTCGAAGGTGGGACTGGTGCCGAAGTATTCCATCCCCAGATGACCGGGCAGGAACAACAGGGGCGAAGAATCGGTATAGGCGTGGGCAATTCCCGAAAAGGCGTTCTCTGAACCCGCCAGCGTCTGCACGGTAAAGGTGCCGATTTGCCGTGCATTTGTGGAACGAGAAACTCCGTCGGCCATGTTTCCCGCCACTCTTTCCTGCCGGGAAGTAATGACCCGTAACCCCGCCCGGGCCATTGCGTCGATGATCGGTGTCATAGGGTAGCAGAAGACCTGACGGACGCCTTCCTTTATAAGAATCTTGACCAAAACATCATCTCCAGTCATCGATGGGATAACCTCCTCAGATAAGCACAGCGTTTCAGAAATACCATCACGTATCCTTTTGACGTTCCAGGTTCCAAGTTCCAGGTTGGGGCTTGCATTGGAAAAAAATCAGGGGCTGAGCCAGCTCCTCGCTGTCGCAGACTCCACCGAACCACGAGAACCTGGAACTTGGAAACTGGAACAGGGAAGATCGTCATCTTACTTATGGAACGAGTCACCAAGTGTCTTGCTCCATCAAGCTAGACATGATCCAACATCCAGATGTGGAAGTAAAAGGGAAAAAGATGGTCCAGTGTCTCGCCGAGTTGGGAGGGCAGGTCAAAAGCGGCCGAGGGTTTCTCTGGGCCAAAGATCATCCTGGTCATCTCCCGAAGCGACAGGGTCAGCTCACCGGGTGTGGGAGCGCTGCCTATGGCTGCTTTCCCTTTCTTGATCTCGACGCTGACGCGTTCACCGGTCTCGCCGACGGACGAGTCCGAAACCACCCGAGCGTTCCGTGAACTGCGCTTCGATGTGTGGAACAAGGTGCTCCAGAAGGCCCTTTAGGGAAACGATCCGGACCATCTTCGGTCCACTGCTGTCGATCTCTTCCGCAGGGACACGCCTCGGGCTTACCCGGCTTGTGAGGAGTTCACTCATCGGATTTGGCCTTGGAGGTACAAGGATCTCGAGGGGCCTCGTTTTCGCTCTTGGGAGTGAGTGAGCGAGCAAAGACTCCAGGGCGGCAAGACTTCCTCCCCACTCCACTGTACCTGTCTTGTTGTAGCCCTCCTCCACGACCAGGTAACCTGAAACGGTGGTCCCCTCCTCGGCTACCCACACCTGGATCTTCGGAAGAGCGTAGAGTGCCTCGTAAGCCGACCTGCTCCTTACCACGTGAAAGGGCATCAATTCGTGAATCGCGATCATCTGTTCCAGGTCCGTATCTGGTCGATAAGGTCGGACTGCATGTGTCTGCCTCAAGGACCTGGTCTGCCTCTCGGGTACCGTGTAAGCCCACCCGTTGGACGCGACGATTTCCCACCCTGTTCGGAAATAGACGCCCGGCACGATTGTCCACAGGACTCCGAAATCGCAGCCTTCGTCTCTCATTCTATCCAGACAGTCCTCGACCACCCGGCTCGCAAAGCCGCGATTGCGAAACTCCGGATCCGATGCTACCGCGCAGATCATGCCGACACCAAAGCGGCACCCTTCATGAACCACCTGGCACGGCCACATTGCCGAGTGACTGACAATCTGATTCCCCTGGAGAAGAACTCGAATGTTCTCCAGGTTTCGCGGGTGGAAAATCAGGGGATAATCAGTAGCCAGGTGTTGGTCGATACCCGGCCGGAAGATGCCATCAATCAGGCGAAAAACACCATTGAGTTCGTCTAGCCTGGCTGCGCGAGGGCCTTCCATGAGTCCTTGCTGATGGCTAATTCTTACATAAGCCCTCGATACTCTCCACTCTAGTCTGGTTGTTGGGGTCTTGACCAGACGGAAGTGGCTCTATAACCTTGCCAGTTAATGAGAAATATGATTGTGGCTCCCGAGCCTATCGCTGTCGAAGAAGGGGCCAAGGTGTTCCTGCAGGGTGGCAATGCCATCGATGCGGCGGTGACCTGTGGCTTCGTCCAGGGCGTCGTGAATCCCCACATGTCGAGTATAGGAGGTTACCTGGTTCTCAATCTGTACCCCGCCCGGCAGTCAAAGTCCACGCACTCGAGTTCCGTCATTGTGGATGTTCCGGCCCTTGCGGGTTCGAAAACCACGCCGGAGATGTGGCAGGACCTGTTCCTTCGCCCCAGTCCCGAGGGATGGGGCTACTTCCTCAAAGGCCAGGTGAACGCCCTAGGTTATCAATCGATCTGCGTTCCCGGCTTGGTGAAGGGACTGGCCACTATGCTAAAACGCTGGGGCACCATTTCCTGGGCGCAGGCTGCCGAGCCGGCGGCACGAATCGCTGAGGAAGGCTTCATGGTGGACAGTTGCCTGGCCCAGTACTGGAGAAGAAAGCCGAAGCATCCGGAGGAGGCCTCACTGGCTGACACCGTCAGGAGAAATACAGAGACGAGCCGTATTTATCTCAAAGCGGATAAAGCACTTTATGAGCCCGGAGACAGCCTCAGAAACCGTGACTACTCAGCGACTTTGCGCCAGCTCTCCCAGCGCGGGCCCGAAGACTTTTATCAGGGCCGGCTGGCTCGGCGCATGACGGAAGATTTCGCCGCCAATAGTGGATTTTTGACTCCCGAGGATTTGGCCGATTATCGGCTGCGCCAGTGTGAAGCTTGTCTTGGGAGCTATCGCGGCCACACGATCGTTACCAGCCCGCCGCCTCACGGTGGGCCCACCCTGGTGGCCATCCTGAACATCCTGGAACGCTACGATGTAGCCGCCTTGGGACACAACTCGCCCCAATACATCTACCGGGCCGCAATGGCCATGAAGGCCGCTTTTTCGGACCGCAACCAATACCTCGGAGACCCGGAATTCGTCGATGTGGATTTGGAGCGGATGGTTTCCAAGCAACGTGCACGGGAGTGGCAGGATCGCATCGACCGGGGCAAACTCATTGACGTTTCCTTCGCTCCTCAGGAGCCGCCCGATACGACTCACGTCAGTGTAGTCGACGAACAGGGTAACCTGGTCTCACTGACCCATTCACTGGGGTACTCCTCCGAAGTGATTACGCCGGGGTTGGGCTTCATGTACAACAACTCCATGGCGAATTTCCATCCCTTGCCGGGGCACCCGAACTCAATCGCACCGCGGAAGGGCCGCACCACAGGGATGACTCCGACCATCGTCTATCAGGACAAGAAACCTCTGTTGGTCATCGGTGCACCCGGCGCCACCCGGATTATTACGTCGATCGCACAGGTCATCATGAACGTGATCGATTTCGACATGAGTATCAGCGATGCAGTGCTGGCGCCCCGCTTCCACTGTCAGGATGATCAGATTCGATGTCAGGCTCGCATCCCGGAGTACGTATGTGAGGAGGTGCGCCAGAGGCATGCCATGGAACGGATTCCCGAAAGTCACGGAGCGCTTGCCCTGGTTCATGCCGTTCACATCGACCCGGAAACGGGGAGTCTGACCGGTGCCGCAGACTCGGGAAGCGGCGGCATGGCGATTGGAGTGTAGGCAGCGGCTGAGGTTCAGGCTCCCAGAAATGCCAGCAATTGAGTCGGTCGAGCCGAAATCAGAAGAGGGTGTAGATAAACGGTGCGGTAACCGTGCTGCCCAGGAAGATCAGGGCACCAAAGAGAAGCAGCATCAAGATGATGGGCGTCAGCCACCACTTCTTGTTCTGTTTGAGAAAATCCCAGAATTCACGCAGCAGTCCGCTGGGAGGCTGCTCCGCGTGGCGGGCCAGGGCGGAGTGGTCTTGTTTTGTTGAAGAGTCGCTGCCGTTCGTCATCTGCTGGGCCTCCCTATCAAAATTGCCTCAGGTAGCGGGCTGTATGGCTGGAAGAGTCGTGCTCGGTCCAATACCTTTGGGTCGAACGATCGAACCGTCTCTGCAGCGGATCCCGACCCAGGAGGCGCATGACCAGTCCGATGGGAGTCATGACCAGGTAAAAGAGGATCGCCAGCAAGAGGTAAGAGACGGTCCAGCCAATCGGAAGTGTTGCGTACATCCAGGCAAGGTAGAGCGGTCGCCGCAGGTCCGCAAAAATGGAGTAGAGAGCGATCACCGACGCTGCGAAGGCCCACAGGATGGCCGCCGCCTGGAGTGATCCCGTCTTGATCCACAAGAGGCCTCCCACAACACCGGAGAAGAGTGCCAGCAGAGCGCCGAACCAGGCGAGTTCTCTGCGGCTGGGGTTCTTATTGAATTCGATCAGAGCCATGAGAGATTCTCAGGTATTTGGCTGCCAATCGATCAGTCCAATTCGAACTCTGCCAAGTATTCATTAATCTTGTGCTCAGAGGCATTGGGCTGTTCCTTCTTGAGCAGCACGAATCGCTCCAACACCAGGATATCCATGTTTGTGGCCATAAAGCAACGGTAGGCGTGTTCGGGTGTACAGACAATCGGTTCACCGCGCACGTTGAAACTGGTGTTGATGACGACGGGACTACCTGTCCTGGCCTCGAAGGCTCGCAGCAGTTGGTAGTAACGGCCGTGGCGATCGGGGTCCACCGTCTGCACGCGGGCTGAGAAGTCCACGTGGGTGATGGCGGGGACTTCAGAGCGCCGCAGCTTCAATTTCTCAATACCTTTGAGGTTCGACTGCGCTCCGTCCAGGCCAATGCGCTTCTCCTTCTGGACCGGTGCCACAAGGAGCATGTAGGGACTCTCCTCGCCTGGGTTCATCTCGAAGAACTCCTCCACTCGCTCCCGTAGTACGGAGGGCGCGAAGGGCCGGAAGGACTCGCGGAACTTGATTTTCCGATTCATCACCGACTGCATTCTTTCACTACGGGCATCCCCTAGAATACTTCGGGAGCCCAGCGCGCGCGGGCCGAACTCCATCCGTCCCTGAAGCCAGCCCACCACCTTTTCGCAGGCGATCTGCTCGGCCACGTAATCACACAGTTCGCCCTCGGTGGGGAAGTAGCGGTACTTCGCGCCGAGCGAGTCGAGGAGAGGGCGGATTTGCTCTTCGTCGAAGCGCGGTCCCAGCAGGGAACCCTGCTGGCTGTCCAGGGGTTGGGCAATGCGTGGGTTGTCCAACAGTTGATGCCAGATGAAGAGAGCCACCCCCAGCGCTCCACCCGCGTCTCCCGCGGCAGGCTGGATCCAAATCTTGTCGAAGGGGCCCTCGCTAAGGATGCGGCCGTTGCCGACGCAGTTCAAGGCGACACCACCGGCAAGACAAAGGCTTTTCATCCCGGTTTCAGCATGAACATGGCGCGCGCAGCGGAGCATGATCTCTTCAGTCACCTTCTGAATCGAGGCCGCCACGTCCATTTCGCGTTCCGTGATGGGCGAGTCAGGAGCCCGAGGCGGGCCGCCGAACAGTTTATGGAACTTGGTCGACGTCATGGTGAGACCCTGGCAGTAGTTGAAGTAGGACATGTCCATGCGGAAGGAACCATCCTTCTTCAGGTCGATCAGGTGTTCCAGGATGAGCCCGACGTACCTCGACTCTCCATACGGTGCCAGGCCCATCAGCTTGTATTCCCCCGAGTTGACCTTGAACCCGGTGTAGTAGGTGAACGCCGAGTAAAGCAAACCCAGAGAGTGTGGAAATTGCAGCTGGTGGGTGAGCCTGATGCGGTTGCCTTTGCCCGTACCGTAGGCGGCCGTGGCCCATTCGCCCACTCCATCAAGCGTCAGAATCGCTGCCTCCCCGAAGGGGGAAGGGAAAAAGGCGCTTGCTGCATGGGACTCGTGATGCTCTGTAAATATGTAGCGCTTTTTGTAGACACCCTTAAGTGCACGGTCCATTTCGCGCGGGAGGTGGAGCTTCTGTCTCAGCCAAAGCGGCATCGCCTGTGAAAAGGAGCGAAAGCCGAGTGGCGCGTAGGCGAGATAGGTCTCCAACAGTCGGTCAAACTTCAAAAGCGGCTTGTCGTAGAAGCCGACAAAATCCAACTGTTGGGGCTCGAGCCCGGCTGCCTGCAGAGCATAGTCGATGGCGTGCTGTGGGAAACGGTAGTCGTGTTTTCTACGCGTAAAGCGCTCCTCCTGGGCAGCGGCAACGACCTCTCCGTCGACCACGAGGGCGGCGGCGCTGTCGTGATAGAACGCTGATATTCCAAGAATTGCCGTCATCGGACCTTACTGTTGTATCCGATTCCTTTGACCCTTTTCAACTTCCACGCCCTCAATTAGAGCCAGGGTAGGCCGCGACTCCGTTCGCGGCCATTCCCCCGTCACGGAGTGACGGGACTACGTGGAACCTGGGACATTGGATCGATCAAGAATACGCCACAATATTTGTGTAATGGTGTCCTTGGTTCTTTCGGAGGCCTCTGCCCCGCCCATGATACAATGACGCGTGCGCGGCCGGATTTCCCGTCATGGATCGCCTCAGAGCATGATTGTGTTGAGCAGACTGACGATGCTTTGGAGACCTTCACTGTATACAGCGTTGACCGGGCTTTTTGCAGCCCAGGTGTTGGCTGGGGACTGGCCTCAGTGGCGGGGACCTGGGCAGAACGGAGCGAGTGATGAACTGGCTGTGGTGACTACCTGGTCACCGGAGGGCAAGAACCTGCTCTGGACGCTTCCCCAAGGAGGCAGGACGACACCAATCGTGATGGGCGGGAGGCTGTTTGTCATTACTCCCCTGGGGGATGGGATGGGACGCCGGGAGAGGGTGCTGGCTCTAGACGCTGCGACGGGTAAGAAGATTTGGGAGCACTCCTTCAATGTCTTCCACACGGATATCGTCGAAAATCGTGTAGGGTGGACTGCTCTGGCGGGAGATCCCCAGACCGGGTATGTGTATGCCCATGGCACAGGGGGAGAGTTTTTCTGCTTCGACCGCGAAGGAAAGATCGTCTGGAAAGTATCCATGACCGAGGAGTTCGGTAGGATCAGTGGATACGGTGGACGGCTCCATACTCCGATCGTCGATGAAGATCGCGTTGTAGTGAGTTTCCTGAGTTCCGGTTGGGGGAGTCACGCGCGGCCGCTGCATCGATACGTGGCCTTCGATAAGCGGACCGGTCAGGTTCTTTGGTGGGCTGCGCCCGGAGGGCGTCCCCTCGATACCACCTATTCGACCCCTGCCGTTGCGGTGGTGGGTGGCAAGCGAATGTTGATCGCTGGAAATGCCGATGGAAACGTCTACGGGCTGCTGGCCCGTAACGGCGAGAAAGTTTGGACGTTTCGGCTGAGTAAGAGGGGGCTGAATTCCTCCCTGGTTGTCGATGGAGACTATGCTTATGCCTGCCATAGTGAGGAGAACTGGAACACCACCAAGATGGGAAGCATCGTCTGCATCGATGCGACCCAGACCGGAGAGATTACCCAGACGGGCACGGTGTGGCGACTGGACGGTTATCCAGTTGGATATGCGTCGCCCGCCATAGCCAACGGACGTCTCTACGTCGTCACCAATAATGCCGGCCTGCACTGTATCGATGGCAGGAGCGGCGAGATGTACTGGGAGTACATGCTGGGGCGCGTGGGAAAGGGGTCCCCGGTCGTTACCGCAGACGGTGTCATCTACGTGGGAGAACAGAATGGAATGTTCCACATCCTTCGCGACACGGGAGACGAGTGTGTTCCCCTGCATCGGCAGGTATTTACCAGGAAAGATGGAAAAGTGGATGAGATTTTTGGATCGCCGGCGATGGCGAAGGGGCGAGTGTACTTCATGACTCGGTATGGAATGTACTGTTTGGGTAGGCCGGAGCAGACCGGTCAGATTGAGAAACCTGTACCCGGCGGAGAAGGGAAGCTGCAGCGAAAGACAGGGAAACCTGCCTCGCTGCGAATCGTTCCGGCGGAAGTGACCTTGCGGCCGGCTCAGACAATGCAGTTTCGAGCGCTACGGTTTGACTCGGCAGCATCGACGCCATCTGATTCGGATGTAGAGTGGACGGTGACAGGTGTGAAGGGATCCATTTCTCCCGACGGTACGCTGCGGGTGGCAGCAGGTCAGGCATTCTCGGCGGGTCTAATCACAGCCGCATCGCGAAAAACTCCCACATTACAGGCTTCCGGGAGAGTCCGAGTGATGCCCACATTGCCCGTCAGTGAGGACTTTGAATCGATGGCTGTGGGAAGCGTGCCTGCCGGCTGGGTTGGAGTGGCGAGTAAGACGGTCATTGTAGAGCGTGAGGGCGGGAGAGCGCTCAAGAAGCTGGCGTCGAAGAAGCGACCCTCGCCGCCATTTATGAGGTTGAGGGGTTATGCCACTCCTCCGATTGAGGGCGGCTATACGGTGCAGGCAGACCTGTTGGGGATGTTGGCACGGGGTCGGTTCAGACCGGACATGGGACTGATCAACAGCCGCTACCGGTTGATCCTGATGGGTATGGGAAAGAAGCTGAGGATCGAGACCTGGGCGCCCCTTCCGCGACTTCGAAAGGACGTCGTTTTTCCCTGGCTTGCGAATCAATGGTATCGGGTCAAGTTTGACGTGAGGCTGATCCAGGGCGAGGTACTGATTCGGGCCAAAGTGTGGCTGCGAGATGAAGGGGAACCCTCAACCTGGAACATCGAGGTAACCGATCCCTACCCGAACCGGGAGGGAAGTGCCGGAATTTATGGATACTCGACGGGCACCACCTCCGGGAGTGACGGGCCCGAAATTTTCTACGATAACTTACTGGTGATGCGAAATGAGTAGATGGAGCCGAGGGAAAGTGTTTTTGGGGATTCTGGTCCTACTGGCAATGGGGGCGTTCAGCCGAGCCGAGGGGCACAAGCTCAAGAAAGGTGACTGGCCGATGTGGGGAGGCAGGCCGGACCGGAATATGACCTCGGACGAGAAGGGGTTCCCTCACGAGTGGGACGTGAAAACGAAGGAGAACATCAAGTGGACTCGAGGATTGGGGTCGCAGACATACGGGAATCCGGTAATCGTAGAAGGAAAAATCTTCATCGGGACTAACAATAACGGACATTACCGAAAGGGGATCGAAGGGGATAAAGGTGTCTTGCTTTGTCTTGAAGAGAATACGGGAAAGATGTTATGGCAGGCCACCCACGACAAGCTGCCCACGGGCCGGGTCAATGACTGGCCCTATCAGGGAATTTGTTCTTCTCCATACGTGGACGGTGATCGGCTTTACTACGTCAGCAACCGCTGCGAGCTGGTGTGCGCCGACGTGAACGGCTTCCTGGATGAAGAGAACGACGGGCCGTTTCAGGAAGAGAAATATCGGGATCGACAGGACGGGGACTTCGTGTGGGTGCTGGATATGATCGAAGAGCTGGGAGCGTTTCCGCATAATCTGGCAACCTCTTCACCCGTAGGGTATGGTGATTTGATCTTTGTTCTCACCTCAAATGGCGTGGACGAAGGACACCTGGATCTGCCCTTGCCCGACGCGCCGGCGTTTCTCGCTGTCAATCGGAAGACGGGAGAGGTTGTCTGGGATCGGAGTGATCCCGGCGAGGATACCCTGCACGGCCAGTGGTCCTCTCCGAGCTACGGCTATGTGAAGGGCAGGCCCCAGGTGATCTTTGGTGGAGGGGACGGGTGGTGCTATGCGTTCGAACCCGAGACAGGGGAGCTGATCTGGAAGTTTGACCTGAACCCGAAGGACTCGATCTGGGAGCTTGGGGGCCGCGGCAGCCGTAACAACATCATTTCCACCCCGGTGATCCATGAGAATAGAGTGTTTCTCTCCGTGGGACAGGACCCAGAACACGGAGAGGGTGTGGGACACCTGTTTGCGGTCGACGCGGCGCAGCAGGGCGATATTACCGAGAGCGGGCGAATCTGGCACGTGGGAGGCGAAGAGTTTCATCGGTCAATGTCCACCGTCGCCATCGAGAATGGTTTACTCTACGCCGCGGATCTGAGTGGCTTTCTCTATTGCTTCGACGCCCAGAGCGGCAAGCAGTACTGGCGCTATGACGCCCTGGCTGCAGTGTGGGGTTCGCCCTACGTCGTGGATGGGAAGGTGTACCTTGGCGATGAGGACGGGGAAGTGGCGGTATTCAAACATGCGAAGGAGTTGCAGGAACTGGCCCTCAATGACATGGGGAATTCTGTGTATACAACGCCGGTAGCCGCAAATGGGGTCCTGTATATAGCGAATCGGAACACTCTCTTCGCGATGGAACAGCAGTAAACCGGAGTAGTGAGTTCCGGAGGTGGCGATTTGAAGCTTCGAACAAGGCTGAAAATGAAACGCTGGAAGCGCTTATGGATGTTGGCGGTCTTTTCATTGCTTCTAGGGGTTGAAACGTCCTTTGCCCTGAAGACAGAAGACGATTGGCCAAGGTGGCGCGGTCAGAACCAAGATGGGAAATCCGCCCAGAAGGGCGTCCTTGATTTGCCAGAGGGATACGGCCTGAAAGTCGTTTGGAAACAAACATTAGGTTCCGGATATTCGAGTGTTTCAGTTGCCGGTCATCGCGCCGTGACCATGTTCTCCGATGGCAGCTATGACTATCTGATTGCGCTCGACGCCCATAGCGGAAAGGAACTATGGCGATACAAGATCGATTCGACCTATCGGGGTCACGACAATTCTCACGATGGGCCGATTGCTACTCCGGTGATTGATGACGATCTGGTTTTCGGCCTGGGACGTAAAGGCCAGATCCTGGCCCTCGACGCAGAAGACGGCAAAGTTGTTTGGTCGAGAAATCTGAGAACTGATTTCAATTCGGAGAAACCACACCACGGATTCGGAACTTCTCCGCTTGTCTATGGGAATACGTTGCTGCTCCAGGCAGGAGGCAGAGAAGGAAAATCGGTGGCTGCTTTGGACAAAAAAACGGGTGAGACTCTGTGGACCAATGAGAAGGAAACCATTCGTTATCAATCACCTATTCTCGTCAAGCTGGGGGGGGGGGAGCAGGTTGTCTGCATCGGGAATCAGAACGTTTTTGGACTTGCACCGCAGTCGGGACAACTGTTGTGGAAATACACTCACAATCTGGGCACGACCGGAGACGCTGTGCCTGTTGGCGGTGATCGACTCTTTTTGACAAGTAATGGTCGGGAATCCATTTTTGTAGAAGTGAAGAACGAGGGGGGCGATCATAGGGTGGAAGAACTCTGGCGAACCAGGGGAATTCGGCAGACCTTTTCTCTATCAGTCCCTTACCAAAATTATATTTATGGGTACAGTAATCGGTTCCTCACTTGTATTGATTCGAACACGGGAAAGACTGTCTGGAAGTCCAGGCCGCCGGGAGTAGGCTTTTTGATTTTCGTAGACCCTCACCTGGTCGTTCTCACTCGAGAAGGCACTCTGCACGTCTCGGAGGCCTCTCAGGAGGGATATCGGGAGAAGGCAAGGCTGAAAGTGTTTGAGCCTTTCACCTGGACTCCACCCAGCTTTGCAAATGGGAAGATCTATGCTCGCAGTCTGCAGGAGGTTGCTTGCATCGGGGTCGCAAGATTGGACGAACGAGTAGCCGATACCCGAAAAGTTGCGCCCACAAGAGTTGGGGACGAATCAGCCTTTTTTGATTTCATAGAGAGGTTGGAGCGAGCCCCGGATAAAGAGAAGTTGCTTGACGAATTCATGTCAGCCCTGAAGCGATTCCCGATTATTGAGAATGATACGTTGATCCATGTGGTGTATCGCGGCGACGTAGAGGATCTGGCCATTCGAGGAGATATGCTGGATTCTCGCGTAGAAGTTCCTATGAATCGAGTTCAGGGGACAAACTTTTACTATTACAGCTTCACTCTCGAACCGGATGCTCGAATCAACTACCAGCTCATCAAAAATCTTGAAGAACCGGTCACAGATCCCCTGAATTCTCGCAAGGTGCCTTCCCGCCGAGGCCAGCTGTCGGAAATTGCCATGCCCAAATGGATTCCCCCGAAGCACCTGAGCGAGCCGGCTGGCAAAGAGCGGGGCACAACGGAAACGATTCAGTTTGAGAGCAAGATCCTGGAAAACGATCGGACCGTCCAGATTTACCTGCCCTTTGGATACTCGGAGAACGATAGCCGTTACCCGGTCGTGTATGTCAATTTTGGCAAGAGAGCGGTCGAATGGGCAAAGATGCCCAATACCCTCGACCACCTTATCGGCAGAAGGATTCCGCCGGTGATTGCCGTATTTGTCCATTTGAATGAAAAGAATCGTTCTCGAGAATATACGGGCGCCTTGAGAGATCAATACACTCGAATGCTTGCGGAAGAACTCGTCCCTTACATTGATCAAAACTATCGCACCGAGGCGAGAGTTGAGTCGAGAGCGATCATGGGGCCCAGTGAGGGCGGTTTTAGCGCCTTGTATTCCGCCTTCAAACATCCGGGGATCTTCGGCCTAGTGGGCGCACAATCCGCTTTCCTGAGGAGTGAGCCGGGGGAAAAGTTAAGAAATCTTGTGGAAACGGGTCAGAAGCTGCCTGTGCGATTCTATCTGGAGTGGGGAAAGTACGACGAAAGGGTCTCCGAGTATGGCCACACGAACCGAATCCGCAGTAATCGTGCCTTGGTCCGATTGTTAAAAGAAAAAGGGTATGTCTTGACCGCGGTTGAAGTCAATGAGGGTTTCGGCTGGGCAAGCTGGAGAAACCGAACAGACCAGATTCTGGAAACCTTTTTCCCGCTGGACGAAACGGGCCGATAGCATAAGGGCAAGGACGTATTCTCCCAAAGTTCCAAGTTTCTTATTGTTCGGTGCGCTCTGCCGGAGCAAAAGGAAGCATTCGAGGTCAGACCCCCCAGTAGATCGGCGTCGCGACTCGAAGATCCAGCTCGCCGGCGAACCAGTCCTTCACCGTGTTGCGCCACTTGATGTAATGGGGCGCCTGGCGATGCGCCTCCAGGGCAGCTTCGTCCTGATACACTTCGTATAAGTGGATGCGGTTCGTATCCTCGTTGTCCTGCAATACATCAAAACGCAGGTACCCCGGCTCATCGTTGGCTGAGCCACGAGCATCGGCGATCATCGACTCGAGAAAAGCTTCCCGATGCTCTGGCTTCATCTGAATCGTCACAATAAGGACAATCATGATACCTCCATAAGATTGGGAACCGGCGCCCAGTCGGCGCTCTGTCCCCAACCCTCTCCATTATCGCCTCTAAGCCGGATTATCCCAAGCTTACCATTCTAAACAGAAAGTTTCCATCTTCCTCCCCTCTTTCTGGAACGTTTGGAATGAGTTTCGGTATATTGGGGTTGAGAGTGCTAAGTACTCACTTTCATAAATACGGTAACGTATGCGGATGGGGCTTGCGAGGTGAGGTCGCGAAGAGAGGAGGAATCGATGCACCTTTATCTGGTTCAGCACGGAGCAGCGAAAAGCGAAGGGGAGGACCCTCAGCGCCCTCTGTCCGAAGGGGGGTGGCAGACGGTGGAACGGCTGGCGGATTTCTTGCAGCCTCTTCGACTGCGGGTGGAGCGGATTGAGCATAGCGGGAAGCTGCGTGCCAGACAGACGGCGGAGATTCTGGCTGAGCGGTTCCGCCCGCCTGAGGGGACGAGGGAGATCGAGGGAATCGCTCCCGGGGACAGTGTAGAAGCCATGGTATCCAGACTGGAAGCGGAATCGAAGAACTTGATGCTGGTGGGTCATCTCCCCTACTTGAGCCGACTGCTCACGAGACTATTGGGTGTGGAGGGGGATCGGGAAATAGTCCGGTTTCAAAATGGAGGTTTGGTAAGACTGGACTGCTTCGAGGGCTGTTGGCGGATGGGGTGGATGATCGTGCCCGATCTTCTTGCTCGCTCAGCGTGAAACGGATGCATGCGTCCGTTAGAAAAATGACAAAGACCACAGTGCTGATTTACAGCGGCGGAATCGACTCTACGACTCTCCTCTACCTTCTCCTCTCCGATGGCTATCACGTGAAGGCTCTTGGAATCGATTATGGTCAGCGCCACGGTAAGGAGTTATTTGCGGCGCGGGGGATTTGCGAGAGTCGTGGCGTCGAGTTTCGAGTTGCTGACCTGTCGAAATTGTCTCCCATGCTGGCCGGAAGCTCCCTGACCAGTAAAGAGATTGCGGTTCCCGAGGGGCATTATGAGGATGAAACGATGAAGCTCACCGTGGTTCCCAATCGCAATATGCTGATGCTGTCGGTGGCGATCGCCTGGGCCATCGGCGCGCAAGTTGACAGCGTAGCTTACGCTGCGCACGCCGGAGATCGTGCTATCTATCCAGACTGCCGGGCCGAGTTCGTCGACGCTCTTGCGCAAGCCGCTGCTCTATGTCACTACCGGCCCATCGAGATCCTGCGGCCTTTCATCGACAAGACAAAGGCGGATATCGTGAAAATCGGCCACGATCTAGATGTACCTTTTGACCGCACCTGGAGTTGTTACAAGGGGGAGAAGCTACACTGCGGCAGGTGTGGCACCTGTACGGAAAGGGCGGAGGCTTTTGCTAGGGTGGGCGTACCGGATCCCACTGCCTACGCCTCTGCTCCGGCGCAACCCTGACCCGCATTTCTCACACCACCTCTACTACAACGCCGTCGCCTTCACCTGAGCGAAGTGAAGAAATCAGATCACGGAATTCCAAATTCTAAATGCTGTTTTCTGTAGCAAGTTCTTGATATTGGAATTTGTTCTCACTGTTCTCGCTCCACTCCCACGATCACTCTGCGATCGGCGTTTCGGACGAACACCTCGACTTTCTTCTTCCACTCCATTCGATCCGGGCACAGCGTGCGGATCGTCACCATCAGGTAGCGTCCCTTGCTCTGTGGGATGGGGAGCGATGGAAGGGAAGTAGACTCGACCTTTCCCAGTGGTTCGATCGTGAGTTCTTGATTGTCGAATTGATACCACTGGTACTGGTAGGATTCCGCGTTGGCAAGACCGGCCTCCGTACCCAAATTCTGGAACCTCAGGTGAGATCCATCTCCGATAATCTGAAATCGGTCTAGGGGGTTCATGCGGCTCAGATAGTTCCGGACGATCTCTTTTCTTCGGATCAGCGTTTCTACCACGTAATTCTCAGCGTCCGGATCCAAGATTCGACCGGTTCTCACAATGGACTGGAGCATCTCGTCGGTGAAGCGCATGATGATCCGTGTTGCCCAGAAAGAGTCATCCGGTCTCATTCTGTCGAATGCAGGATTGGGATATTCCGGTTTCCAGCGGATCGGGTTGAAGAAGTTCGATTCAAAGCGGCCCACCGCCGGGTAGTCTGGATATGAAACACTCCGCCAGGGGCGATCCCAGAGTCCCAGCGAAAGAGCCGATTTCAACATAGGTTTCCACTCCACGATGTACTCATTGCCCGCTCGTCGGCTTTGGATGCGCACACTGCCACTTCCCAGGCAAGATCCGAAGTCGATAAGGTGATGTCTGACGTAGCCTTGATCCCCTTGGCTGAAGTAGGTGTCAAGGGAATTAATGCTTCGCGTGTCGTCGTGGTTCAACCAGGCGGAAAAAAGCCGAAGGCCTCTAAGTTCTCGGCGGTGTTGGTGGGGGAAAATATCGTTGGGATCATCGCTCCGTGTGCCGTAATAAAAGAAGGGGCCGAGGGGTTTTCCTGGCAAGGCGCGGCTGGCGACGACCTGGACACTACCGTCGGGACGCACGGGAACACGTTCCAGGACGTGGTCTATACCCCCATTCACCATATAGGACACTAAAATTGCTTGCCTTAATCGATGTAAACTACTATAATCAAAGTAGATATAGAGCATAAAGGGAGCAAGAAATGGCTGACCCAAAGGGTGAAGGTTTGAAGGCCGGTTTTGATGGCAGTTTGAGGCTTGAATTTCATGGGGCTAAGGCCACCTCGGATGCTGGGCTTCTCGCCTATCGTGATTTGGACGAAGCGTTGGTGTTATTCGATAGTGTTCCCTCCGTTTTTCGCGATTCGCGGACAGGGCGTAACATCCAGCACGACCTGGCGTCGTTGCTGCGCCAATCGGTATACGAGTCGACTGGCTGGCTATGAAGATGTCAACGATGCCCATCGTCTATCGGTGGATCCGACTATGCGGAGGATCACCGGGAAGAAGATGGACAAGAAGAAGGCCGCCAGCGCCAACACCATGGGTCGATTTGAGACCGAGATGCTGTCCGTCCAGGGGAACCTCAAAGCCCTTTCGGAAGTTAATGGCCGATGGGTAGAAAGAGCGCTGGAGAAAACAACTCATCGACGCATCATTCTGGATATGGACAGCTCAGCCAGTCCTGTCCATGGCGAGCAGGAAGCCTCTGCCTACAACGGCCATTTCCGATGTACTTGCTACCATCCCCTGTTTTGTTTCAACCAGTTCGGAGATTGCGAAGGTGCAATGCTTCGGCCCGGCAATGTTCACAGCGCGGATGGTTGGAAGGAGATGCTGGAACCAATCGTGGCTCGCTACGAGAAGAAAACAGTCCGCAAATACTTTCGTGGGGATGCTGCCTTTGCCAAGCCGGACGTTTATGAATACTTGGAGGAGAAGGGCTTTTTGTATGCCGATCCGGCTTCCTGCCAACGAGGTGCTTCAGGCGGAGATTGAACACCTGCTTACCCGGCCTGTGGGCCGTCCGCCCCGAAAGCCTATCGTTTGGTTTGCCGATTTCCAATATCAAGCCGCCAGTTGGGACCGGCCTCGCCGGGTGATTGCCAAGGTCGAGTGGCATCGCGGAGAACTCTTTCCGAGGGTAGGTTTCATCGTCACCAATATGAGCGCACAAGCCTCAGGGGTGGTTCACTTCTATAACGGTCGTGGCACAGCCGAGCAGTGGATCAAGGAAGGCAAGTATGCGTTGCACTGGACTCGCCTGTCCTGCCAGCGCTTTGTCCCGAATCAGGTGAGGTTGGCTCTGTTTGTCTTGGCCTACAACCTGGGCAATTTTCTACGGCGTCTAGTCCTTCCCAGAAAAATCAAACATTGGTCCCTTCGCAGCCTGTTGACCAAACTGATCAAGATCGGAGCGAAGGTGATCCGCCATAGCCGGATCGTCACGTTTCAGATGGCGGAGGTAGCGATAAGCAAGGATATATGGGCCGGGCTGTTGTCTCGGATTGATCGATTGAGATGGATGACAGCCTAGCGCCGAGGGTTTCTGATTGAACCGCTGGAGGTGTCTCTATTGATCAGGTTTTTGACCAAAAGCCACCTGGAAAACCGAGGGATCAGAGGCGCTTTTGATGGACAGAGGACCAAAGACCACTTGAGGCAAGGTTGGCGGTCTGATAAGTTGTGGTCATTCACCGGGGAGACCGGAAAAGGTCCTTCCGAAGTTGATATGAGGAATGTCGACTTAGTTATCCTACCTTCCTCCATTCAACAAGGTGGGAGCGGCCTCAGGCCGCGAAAGGGAGGTTTGCACATGAATGTCGACACGGTGACGGGCACCACCATCAGCAAGAAACGGGCACGGCTTGCCGCCTACCGAGCCATGCGCCGCCGCGCCGCCGAGTGGCTTCTGGCCCAGATGAACCCGGATGGATCGATTGGCGACCCGCGGCAGGGATTCTTCTTCTACCGGGGGGCCTGGAGCTTCTCCCTGGTGGGAGAGACTGAGGCAGCCAGCGCGATCTGTGGCTGGATTCGCCGCAACATGCTTCAGTCGGACGGAACCATCGGGCCCCCCTACCGGGTCCTGAATGATGCCTGGGCCTACCGCGACTCCGCCCTGATTGTGGGAGCACACATGGCGGGCCAGTACGACCTCTCTCGGGGACTCATGGAAGGGATGCTCCGCTGGCAGGATCCGGTCTCAGGCGGCTTTGCCAATGACCGCATGCCCGACGGTTCGATGAGTGATGATCAGAGCATCCCTTATGCTGCGGGACCTGGTTTTGCTTGCCTGGCCACAGGGCATTGGGAGGGGGCGCGGGCCGTCTTATCGGTTTTTACAGCGGATCTATGATGCGCAAACGGAGCTTCCGGAACGTTTCTACTACGATTGGTCCCGCTCACGCCAGGCGCCCACTACAGAATACTCTATAAGATAAGAGTGGACAAACCGCTAGAAAAATGTGGGCGGGGCCGCAAATTGGCGTGCTGCTGCTTTTCTTGGAGGGAGAGGCGGCGCAGAAGGCTTTTGGGTAGGGAAATCCTCCATGGATTCCGCTACCCCGACCCGGATAGGAGGCATGGGTAGGGAGGGCAAGGAAACTCATTTCAATATAATAGGTTGTATCTAATCAGATAAAGTGAATTCTTATTGTATTCAGGCTGTAATCCGGCTTGGTCTAGTACTCCCTTCCATAAATACGATGACGTATGTTGGGAGCGCGACGGAGACCAGATCGAGGCGCGACGACGAGTCGATGCCCAGACATCGGCGAGGAGGAGCAACAAAGAGATGGTCCCGTCCCGCCCCAACCCTTTGGGCGGATGGGGGTTGCGGGCGATCTCGTTGTCGTTCGTCGTCGACGATGCCACTGCATCGCCTCCTCCTCTCTTCGCGACCTCACCTCGCAAGCCCCATCCGCATACGTCATCGTATTTATGGAAGGGAGTACTAGGGCTGCATCCCCTCATCGATCCAGCGCTTGAACTTCGCGACCTGCTGATTGGCCCAGGGCTCGTCACAGGGCATGCTGCCGTCGGCAAGACGGTCGTGGATCAGCTGGGCGTGAGCTTTGACATCTTCGTAGCTTGCGAGGTTGAAGCCAAACGGAATCATGGCATCGATGTCGAATTGCCGAAAGAGCGGCTTGATCTCTTTCTCGAAGCTCAATTTTATTTCCTCCAAAGTGACGAAGCCTCCAGGAAGCCGATTCGAAAGCGAGAAAAGGATATCAGAAATCGCGCGTCCCTTGCACAGATGAGAAAGGGACTGAGGTGCGTGCCTCACTCATAAGGGGTTGTGCTGACGAAACGAGAACCACCGAGAATCCCCAGGGAGCCGGATCATCGCAGCTACGCCCGGCTGCGATAGAGCTCAGGGTCCACTTCACTGGCCATCTTTTTGACATCCAGCTCTTTTTCGACGAAGGTTTGGATTCGCTCAGACTGCGCGATTGGCGCCTGCAGGACGTCGTGGTAATCCACATCGAGGACACGGAAGTGAGGTTGCCCGACCAGCCACTGCTTGATCTTTTCCAGATGTCTTCGAAAGGGAGGCAGGACTTGGTCCTTCTCAACGGAATGTGCGTTGCTCGTGGCCAGCATCTTATTCTGGGAATCCACGATTTCCCGGAGGTCTCGGTTCATGAAGACCATTCTGTAAGAATAGGATTCGGGCAGGGCTTTCAGGAGCTCGGAAACTACCTTAATTGCTTTTCCTTGTGCGGCCTCAAGCCAGGATTTGTCATGGTGTTTATGAAGGCTTTTGACGCGCTCAAGCTCGAAGTAACCCTTTGGATTATGCTTGTCGGCAGCTCTGATATGATCCGAGAGGATTTCGATCCCTCCCACCTGGAGCATTCTCATCATCATGGACGTGCCGGAGCGGGGCAGACCCGAAACGACAATGATGGGTTCTTCGGATCTCACAATTGCTTTTAGAGCCAGCCCGGATGATGCATCATCCGGGCTAAGAGATGTAACCCAGCCCCCTCAACCGTTTCTGGATCTCTTCTTCGTCCGCGGCTGCTTCGAGTTTGGAGACTTCCTTTTCCACGGCGTGTGCTACAAACTCTTCTACCGAAGAGTAGCCCTCCCGTTTCGAAAACTCCTTCGTTTTTGCTAACAGGTTCTTGTCAAGTCTGATCTTTGAACCGAACACGATTTTCCCCTTCTCGGACTTTTGTGTCTCATCTGTCGGGCCCATCCCGGGGGGCTAGGCAGTCACGGCCAATCATTTCCGCTGCCTTCCGGACGCCGTATTCATCCAGAACAGCCACGGTCAGATCGTGTAGAGCTGGCTGTCTGAGGGTAACCTTTTGGTTGGTCATCAAGACACCCGGAACCAGGCGGAAGTCGATACCGTGGTCTCCACTCCATGGGTCTTCGTTTTCTTCAAAAATCGGCTTCGGGAACCCTCCCAAAGGACTCTTCCAGGAGCTGCGATAACCCCAATTATAACCTACCACGATGTCGGGAGCGCTTTCGAGGTTGGACTCATCGAAATCACGACGAGGCTGAATCACCAGGCTCACGGGATTTTGACCGCTGCGAGGATCCTTCATGGCGAGGAGATCGATTTCAAGCTGATCCACCAGTCTCCGCTCTTCGGCGCCGGGCGACACGATTCCATGCTTCTCTCGACCCCGCAAATTCACATAAAGCCCGTTCAACCCGAGTGCGTAAGCCCTGGTTCGACTCCAATCGACGTTCAGAAAGAAGGAATACCGACCCTTTTGGGAAGGATTCTTCAGGTGTACATAACCTTTTTCCAGCAGCCATGAATTGAGATTGACTCCCCAGTAGAAAGGCGAGAATCCATGGTCGGACATTACAATCAAGGTGTCGTCACCGTCCAGGGAATCCATGGTGTCGCCGATCACCTCATCGATTTGCTGGTACAGGATCCTGATTCCTTGCATCAAGTCTTTGTCATGAGCGTAACCAGGGTGGTTCGGGTCGATGTGCCTCCACAGCATATGAGAGCCTTGATCGATACTGGAAAAGTAGAAAAAGAGAAGCCCTTCCTTGAAGTTGCGAAGGAGGTAATCCAGTGCGGTTCCAGCCGAGGCGTACATCGGACCGGGTGCGGGGTTTGCCTTCGTCTCCTCCTTTTTCATTTTATTGATCGCGTTCTTTCTGGCCTTTTTGTCGCTCCTGACCTGGCCTGTACGCTGGCTGCTGCAGGCCGTTCGCAGGCTGAGGACGAGTGGCAAGAGCCGGGTGAGGCGCGTCGTGATTTTGGGACTGGACGGGCAGGACCCGGAACTCACCGACCAGTTCCTTCAGGAAGGGCTTCTGCCGAACTTTGCCAGGCTGCGAGATCAGGGGTGCTATACGCGCCTGGAAACGACCATTCCGGCGGAGTCCCCGGTAGCTTGGTCCTCATTTCAGACTGGCTGCAACCCGGGACGGCATAGAGTTTTTGATTTCCTGGTGCCCAATCGGAAATCCTACCTTTCCGAGCTGTCGACCGCCCGCATCGAAACCCCCTCTCGATCGGTCTCAATCGGCCCCTATCGGATTCCTCTGGGTCGACCGAGAATCATCTCCGGGCGGAAGAGCCAGCCTTTCTGGAAGATTTTGGGAGAGCACGGTGTCTTTAGCACCATTATTCGCGTTCCCGTGACGTTTCCACCGGAGAAGTTTCATGGTCTGTTATTGTCAGGGATGTCGGTTCCGGATCTCAAAGGAAGTCAGGGAATATTTTCGTATTACTCGGCAGCATCGGATGAGAAGTGTGAATGGACCGGGGGAATGCAAATTCCAATTCTGCTGGCTCCGGGATCTATTCAATCTTTTATTTCAGGACCCCAGGATCCATACAGAAAAGATCGACACGAAATGCGAATTCCTTTCCGGATTCAAACGGAGAAAAATGGAGATTATGAACTGACCATCGAAAAAAAGAAATATCCCTTGAAGCTTCACGAATATACTCCCTGGATTCCTCTCAGCTTTCGTACCGGGCTAGGAACAAGGATTCACGGTATGTGCCGTTTCTATCTTCAAGAATTGCTTCCCAATTTGAAACTTTATCTGTCACCGCTTCACGTCGACCCGCAAAAACCCGCTCTGCCTATTTCACATCCCTTTACGTATGCGGTCTATTTGTCCAAGACTCAGGGAAAGTTTGCCACCCTCGGGGTTGCGGAAGACAGCCTAGCCCTCAACGAAGGGGTGATCGATGAGGAGTCTTTCTTGAAGCAAAGCTATTCGATCCATGAAGAAAGAAAACGCATGTTCTTAGACGCACTGGAGAAAACCAAACGAGGATTGCTGGTTTGTGTGTTCGACATTACGGATCGTATCCATCACATGTTCTGGCGCTACCTGGAAGAAGACCATCCGGCCAACCGGGGAAAAGACATAGAAAAATACCGGGGTGAGATCAGGAAGCTATATCAGGAAATGGACGCCCTGGTGGATGAGCTGATCCGCCGGGAAAGGGACGGAACACTGGTCATGGTGCTGCCCGATCATGGGTGCAAGTCGTTTCAGCGGAGTGTGAATCTCAACACGTGGCTCTATGAAAATGGATATCTTGCTGTTACCCCCCATTCACCATATAGGACACCAAAATTGTTTGCCTTAATCGATGTAAACTACTATAATCAAAGTAGATATAGAGCATAAAGGGAGCAAGAAATGGCTGACCCAAAGGGTGAAGGTTTGAAGGCCGGTTTTGATGGCAGTTTGAGGCTTGAATTTCATGGGGCTAAGGTCACCTCGGATGCTGGGCTTCTCGCCTATCGTGATTTGGACGAAGCGTTGGTGTTATTCGATAGTGTTCCCTCCGTTTTTCGCGATTCGCGGACAGGGCGTAACATCCAGCACGACCTGGCGTCGTTGCTGCGCCAATCGGTATACGAGTCGACTGGCTGGCTATGAAGATGTCAACGATGCCCATCGTCTATCGGTGGATCCGACTATGCGGAGGATCACCGGGAAGAAGATGGACAAGAAGAAGGCCGCCAGCGCCAACACCATGGGTCGATTTGAGACCGAGATGCTGTCCGTCCAGGGGAACCTCAAAGCCCTTTCGGAAGTTAATGGCCGATGGGTAGAAAGAGCGCTGGAGAAAACAACTCATCGACGCATCATTCTGGATATGGACAGCTCAGCCAGTCCTGTCCATGGCGAGCAGGAAGCCTCTGCCTACAACGGCCATTTCCGATGTACTTGCTACCATCCCCTGTTTTGTTTCAACCAGTTCGGAGATTGCGAAGGTGCAATGCTTCGGCCCGGCAATGTTCACAGCGCGGATGGTTGGAAGGAGATGCTGGAACCAATCGTGGCTCGCTACGAGAAGAAAACAGTCCGCAAATACTTTCGTGGGGATGCTGCCTTTGCCAAGCCGGACGTTTATGAATACTTGGAGGAGAAGGGCTTTTTGTATGCCATCCGGCTTCCTGCCAACGAGGTGCTTCAGGCGGAGATTGAACACCTGCTTACCCGGCCTGTGGGCCGTCCGCCCCGAAAGCCTATCGTTTGGTTTGCCGATTTCCAATATCAAGCCGCCAGTTGGGACCGGCCTCGCCGGGTGATTGCCAAGGTCGAGTGGCATCGCGGAGAACTCTTTCCGAGGGTGGGTTTCATCGTCAGTGTGCCGCAGCAAGCGGCGTGAGAGATGGGAGTAGGCCTCCCGCAACCGGCTTGCAGGAGCAGGTTGCAAACCACCGTAAGTGGCTGTGGTTAAAAGCCGCGGTCGTGAGCGTTACGGAAAAGGTGCTCTAGAAGCATCAGGTGTGGATCAGGAAGACGAACACAAGTGAACCACCGTTCAAGTGCCGAAAGGACGAGATGGTGTCGAAACCGGGGAGTTGATGTTGCCCCGGGACGAATCTGGCGGAAACCTGTCTACTGGTCAGGTGGCACCCGGCATAGAGGTGTGATCTGGGCTCTCATGTTGAACTGCGGGAACCTGGAGCAACGATGCTAAGAGAAAGGCACAAGCAGAGAACCTGCGAGGCCGACAGTATCGAAGCGTTGCCCAGGGGCGGACAAGCTCGTAGTAGCGATGAGGCTGCCGTAATGGCAGCGGAGCGAAGGGGCTTGGTCACTCGGCTACAGACAAGCGGCCAACTGCTAGGCAGGAGGAGCCCTTGAAAGTAGCAAAGCCATTTGAGGTTTCTAAGAAGCTGGCAGGGCAAGCATACTTGGAGGTGAAGTCCAAAGGAGGTGCCGCAGGAGTCGATGGCGAGTCGCTTGAACTCTTCGAGCACAACTTGAGGAACAACCTCTATCGAATCTGGAACCGGCTGTGCTCCGGGAGCTATTTTCCACCACCCGTGAAAGCCGTGCCAATCCCGAAGAAATCGGGGGGCACGCGTGTTCTCGGAGTGCCTGCGGTCTCTGATCGAATCGCACAGACAGTGGTGAAGCCAGCCCTGGAGCCGATACTGGAACCGGTGTTCGATGAGGATTCTTTCGGCTATCGACCGGGAAAGTCTGCCCATGACGCGATTGCCATCACCCGGAAACGGTGTTGGCGATACGACTGGGTGGTGGAGTTCGATATCCGCGCCCTGTTCGACAACATTGACCACGAACTGCTCATGAAGGCGTTACGCCACCATTGTCAGTGTCGTTGGGTGTTGTTGTACGTGGAGCGCTGGTTGCAGGCTCCACTTGAGCAGCCCGGCGGCAGTCTACAGGCGCGCGACAAAGGCACACCGCAAGGTGGAGTTGTGAGCCCTATTCTGGCAAATCTGTTCTTGCACTACGCGTTTGACGCGTGGGTGAGACGCCAACTGCCGGGGGTTCCATTTTGTCGATACGCCGACGATGGGCTGCTGCACTGCAAGAGCCAGTCTCAGGCGGAATACGTGATGAGCCTTATCTCGGAACGCTTCCGTGAGTGTGGGTTGGAGATCCATCCCGACAAATCGTCGATCGTCTATTGCAAGGATGTGAATCGCCTGGAAGAGCATTCGCGAATCAGCTTTGATTTCCTTGGTTACACTTTCCGTCCGCGACGGTGTGTGAACAAGAAAGGGCAGGTTCACCCGAACTTTCTTCCTGCGATCAGTATCTCCTCGAAGAAGGAGATCAATCGATGCATGCGTAGCTGGCATGTCCAGCTCAAGAACGAGAAGACGTTGTTGGATCTGTCTCAGATGTTCAATCCGAAACTCCGTGGTTGGCAAGCCTGCTATGGTTGCTTCCACGCGTCGGCACTGCGTCAACTGTGGCGGAACTTCAACCGGTATCTTGTGCAGTGGGTGCGAAGGAAACTCAAAAGATTTTCTGGGCATCGGCAACGGGCGAGGCGTTACCTCGACCAGATTGCCCGTGCCAATCCGCATCTATTTATTCATTGGCGTCTTGGAGTCTTTCCTTGTGGCTTGAGTGATAGGAGCCGGATGAGCTGAGAGGTTCACGTCCGGTTCTTGGAGGGGCTGGGGGTGAGACTCCCCCGGCCTACTCAACCCAATATGAGCGCACAAGCCTCAGGGGTGGTTCACTTCTATAACGGTCGTGGCACAGCCGAGCAGTGGATCAAGGAAGGCAAGTATGCGTTGCACTGGACTCGCCTGTCCTGCCAGCGCTTTGTCCCGAATCAGGTGAGGTTGGCTCTGTTTGTCTTGGCCTGCAACCTGGGCAATTTTCTACGGCGGCTGGTCCTTCCCAGAAAAATCAAACATTGGTCCCTTCGCAGCCTGTTGACCAAACTGATCAAGATCGGAGCGAAGGTGATCCGCCATAGCCGGATCGTCACGTTTCAGATGGCGGAGGTAGCGGTAAGCAAGGATATATGGGCCGGGCTGTTGTCTCGGATTGATCGATTGAGATGGATGACAGCCTAGCGCCGAGGGTTTCTGATTGAACCGCTGGAGGTGTCTCTATTGATCAGGTTTGTGACCAAAAGCCACCTGGAAAACCGAGGGATCAGAGGCGCTTTTGATGGACAGAGGACCAAAGACCACTTGAGGCAAGGTTGGCGGTCTGATAAGTTGTGGTCATTCACTGGGGAGACCGGGGAATGTCGAGTTAAGGGAAGGCCCACCGGAGCGGCTTGGTTTCAGGATGTGGACTGGATGAGTACAAGAGCCTATGCGGTTGGCTTGGGAGGAATCTATCTGAACCTGGAAGGTCGAGAATCTCAGGGAAGGGTAAAGATGGGTGAAGAAGAGCAGTCTCTCAAAAGGCAGATCCGAAGAAGACTGAGCGAGATTTGCGACAGAGAGCGAGACAGGAACCCGGTCGCCGAAATCTACGACTCCCAGGAAGTTTACGATGGTCCCTATAGGGATGAGGGCCCCGATTTGATCGTGGGTCTTAAGCCCGGCTATCGCGTTTCCTGGAAGTCCTCAGTCGGTGCGATTACGGAAAGGATCTTCGACGACAACGAAAGGAGTTGGAGTGGAGACCATTGTCTCAACCCTCCTGATGTTCCAGGGGTCTTCTTCTGTAACAAAAAGATAACGGCAGAAAAACCAAGCATCATAGAACATTGGTCCAACCGTGTTGGATCTCTTTGGAGTGCCTGTTCCCCGATATTGTGACGGGAAATCTCTCCTGCCTGCTCCACCGGAGGCCCTCGAGTGAAGCACCCGAGGTCAGCTGGTCAGCAGGTCAGCTTTTCTGTACTTTCAAAGACATTGGGATTTAGAGATTAGACGGTGACGGTACTCATCAGACTGGTTAACGAGGCGGCCACATCATTGTTTGGTCTGCTTCTTTGGCCCTTCCAGCGTTTTGAACCGATCTGGGGAATGGTCTTCATCTCGCTGTTGACCGGCTTGCTCATTCTCTGGACCTTTGGAAGGTTCTCAAATCAGCGGGCCATTGTACGCGTCAGGAACCGGATCTGGGGAAATCTTCTTGCGGTTCGACTCTATCGGCATGAAGTGGCGGTCGTGCTGCGCTTGCAGATTCAAATCTTGAGAGACACTCTGACGTACATGAGCCACTTGTTCGTTCCTTTGCTGGTCTTGAGTGTTCCGATCTCGCTCGTTGTCATTCAGCTGAACCTGTACTTCGCCCTGAAGCCGCTCCAGCCGGGCCAGGCGGCTGTGGTGAAAGCAACCGTGAAGGAGCGGTTCCTGCTGCCCAAAGACATCTCTCTGAATGCTCCTTCGGGAATTGAGGTGGAGACTCCAGCCCTTCGCATCCCTTCACAGAGAGAGATTGCCTGTTGAATTCGTCCCCACAGCAGTGGGCGCTACTTGCTCGGCGTTCGTTGGGGAAATGAAGAGCTTGAAAAGGAAGTGCTTGTGGGGGACGTTCGGGCACCCGTATCTGGAATGCGAACCAATCGATTTTCTGAAATGCTGCTCTTCCCAGGAGAAGCGCCACTGAATCCAGGAAAAGCAATCGAATCGATCGAAGTGACTTATCCTCCCTTAAACTTCACCTGCCTTGGCTGGCGTATTCACTGGTTTTTTCTTTTCTTTATTCTTTCCAGCAGCTTTGCACTGGCCCTCAGACCTATTCTTCGCGTGGAGATCTAGTACTCCCTGCCATAAATACGATGACGTATGCGGATGGGGCTTGCGAGGAGAGGTCGCGAAGAGAGGAGGAGGCGATGCGGTGGCATCGTCGTCGACGAACGACAAAGAGATCGCCCGCAACCCCCATCCGCCCAAAGGGTTGGGGCGGGACGGGCCCATCTCTTTGTTGCTCCTCCTCGCCGATGTCTCGACACGAGTGTCTCGACATCGACTCGTCGTCGCGCCTCGATCTGGTCTCCGTCGCGCTCCCAACATACGTCATCGTATTTATGGCAGGGAGTACTAGCCTTCAAGCTCCGACTCAGGCACCTTTTTTGCCCGCACACAGGAGGGCCCCGAAGTACTGCTTCGTCTTTTTGTTTCTCATCAGCACCTTCTTGACTTTTCCTATCTGCATCAACCGGCTCCGATGGTGGAACAGCAGGGAATAGATGGCCCGGATCGTCATCTTGATGAGCGGACCGGTTCCACCCGCTGCCTTGGCGTATTCGCTCAGGTGGTAGGTATCCTCGAGCTGCTTGAGATGGATCTGTTCTAAGCCTGTATCTCTCATGTATTGTTTCCAGCTGGAGACGGTGGAAAATAGAAATGGGAAACCTGTGATCTCCCTCAGTCGATTCTCCGTTTCTTGAATCAGGACTTCAGCATCGCAAGGGATCTTCTCCGCCTTGAAGATCTCATTGATCCCCAAGGACCCCCCTGGTTTGAGAACTCGGAGATACTCTACGAACGCTCTTTGCCTGTCGAGAAACATAGTGACAAACTCAGTGATGACTCCATCGAAGAAGTCCTTCCTGAAGGGCAGACAATAGGCATCCCCTACCTGGAACTCGACCCTGTTGGTAAGCGCCATCCGTTGGGCTCTTTCTTTCGCTCTCTCGATCATTCCTTCAGACAGATCAACACCGAATATCTCACAGCCGACGCTCTTTGCCGCATGGCAGGCACTGTAGCCGGAGCCGCAGCCTACCACGAGGAGTCGTTTCTCGACGTCGATCTGGCAGAGACGAAGCAGTTCCTCAGTAGCGCGCACCCCACCCCAATGAAAATAAGGAACCCCGAGTTGAGCCATGAGATCGTAGTAACTCAGCTGATCCGGCTCCTTCCTCACAGGCGCACCCCTTTTTTTATTGCGTGTTGCGAAATCGCGAGACAGAGATCGTGAGCCCACTGCCCGTCTGTATTTTGCAACGAAAATATGCCTCTTGTCACAATACTTGCGTCTGTCTGTTAATGCTCACTGAGAACCGTAGTTTTTTGGACACCCGCCGGTAGTTAACTCAACATCATCCGCACCGCAGGTGCGCGTTTCATCATCCACGCTTGAAAAGCGCGGGGCCATTTTTTCCTGAACAGTTGGTGTAGTGTCTAGCAGCCCGTGGTGAAAGTCGCGTGGAGTCGCGCGCCAGGGATCTGCGGTCGCTGGCAAGGCACGAGGAGGAGTCGATGCCTGGACATCGGCGATGACGAGTAACGCGGTCCAGCGGCCGCAAATCCCTGGCGCCCTTCGGGTTGCGGCGGCGTGGGCCCGTCTGCCGTGTAGCGCCTCCTCGACGATGACCCGGCATCGCCTCGATCGGCGCGTCTTGCACCCGGGCCCACGGCGCTCGCAACGCGACCCGCGGGACTTTCACCACGGGCTGCTAGGGGCCAAAGGTGGAAAGGACCTCGACCCTTTGACCGAGAATCGAGGTCCGGTTGTGGCAACCCCGTTACAAGTGGAGAACCACCGCAGACTTCATTGTAGCCTGTCATGATCCTGGGCTGTTGTCCAGTTCCGCCGGGACTGGACTATGGCCGATCCGCTGGTTGTTTTCCGCCTCCGCTCGTGCCGCGCTGCAGGCTGCGGTGCACTGTTTTGGATCTGTCGCCGTTGCGGCCGAGGCCATCGCTATTGCAGTGTGCGCTGTCGGCAACAAGCGCGCCGCCAGCAGTGCCGGGAAGCCAATCGGCGGCGGCCGGAGCGCGTGACGGATCAAGGTAGACGCGAGGATCGCATCTTCGTCAGCATGGCTGCCGTAGCCTCCCTCCAGTTCTCCCTGCCGGGAAAGGAGGGGGAGCCTCGAAAGGAGCGCCATGTCCCATCCCATGGGGAGCGTCCCCGCCGTTTTCGGGTTCGCTGTGTCGTGTGTGGTCGGTCCGGCCACTGGATCCATCTGTTTCGGGAAGGAGGGTGAAGCATGATCGATCGAGAACTGCTCGCCCGAATCCGCCATCTTTTCCATGCCGAACATTGGAAGATCGGGACCATTGCTGATCACTTGGGGCTTCACTGGGAGACCGTGCGCCAGGCTCTCCAGACCGATCGCTTCAATCGCCAGAAGATGGAACGGCCCCGTCTGACCGATCCCTACCTTCCCTTTATCCGAGAGACCCTGGAGCGCTACCCTCGGCTTCGTGTCACGCGTCTGTTCGAGATGCTGCGCGCCCGGGGCTACACGGGCTCGGTCGTGCAGTTGCGGCGCGTGGTGGCCACGCTGCGCCCCACCCCTCGGGAGGCCTTCCTGCGTCTGCGGACCTTCCCGGGGGAGGCGGGTCAAGCCGACTGGGCGCACTTCGGTAAAGTCCGGGTGGGCCGTGCCGAGCGCATCCTGTCCTGCTTTGTGTTCACCCCCTCCTATTCGCGGGCGCTGTTTCTGGAGTTTTGTTTTGACCAGCAAATGGAAAACTTCCTGCGCGCTCACATCCACGCCTTCGAAGACATCGGTTGTCCACACACCATCCTGTACGACAACACCAAAAGCGTCGTGTTGGAACGTCGGGGCGAGGCTGTTCACTTTCATCCGCGCCGGTTGGAGCTGGCCGCCCATTATCACTTTGCGCCACGCCCCTGCCACCCCTACCGGGCTTCCGAGAAAGGGCGCGTCGAAAGAGCCATCTCCTATGTGCGCCATTCCTTCTTCGCCGCCCGTCCCTTTAGCACGCTCTCAGACTTCAACCGTCAAGCGCTCCTCTGGCGCGACCAGGTAGCGCATCGTCGGCCCTGGCCCGGCGGCGATGGGCGCACCGTCGAGGAAGTGTGGGAAGAAGAAAAAGCCTTCCTTCTTCCCTTGCCGGCTCATCGCCTGGAAACCGATCTGGTTCTGCCGGTCCGCTCCCGCAAAACCATCTACATCCGTTTTGATTTAAACGACTATTCGATCCCGCCTTCGGCCGTGGGCCGGCCCCTGACACTGGTGGCCTCCGAGCAGACGGTGCGCATTTTGGACGGAAGCACCGAGATCGCCCGCCATCTCCGCTCCTATGACCGCCACGACGTCCGCACCGATCCGGCTCACCAGGAAGCGCTGCTGGCGGAAAAACGCCAGGCGCTGGGGGCCACCCCCAGTGGCCGACTGCTGGCCGCCGTTCCGGAAACGGAAACCTTGCTGGACGAGGCCTTTCAGCGCGGAGAGCCCACCGGCCGCCAGACGGCCAAGCTGGTGGAACTCTTGGATCTCTATGGGGCCGAAGAGCTGCAGGCGGCGGTGCGTGAAGCCCTGCAACGGGGCACCCCGCGCGCCGCCTCGGTGGCCTTTCTGCTGGGCCGGCGCCAGCGCGCTCAGGGGCGAAAGGCGCCTCTACCCATTGAGTTGCGCCAGCGTCCCGAACTGGAGGACCTCTATGTCCAATCCCATAACCCGGAGACCTATGACGAACTGGCTTCCGATGACGACGAATCCTGATCTGATGCAGCTTTTGCACAAGACCGGTCTGGTGACGCTCGCCGGTGAGCTGGAGGATTTTCTGGCCCGCGCCACCAAGGGGCGCTGGTCCCCCCGTCAGATCTTGGAGGAACTGGCTCGTCGGGAGCATGAGGAGCAAGCCCAACGCAGTCTCAAGCGGCGTCTGCGCCTGGCCAAGATCGGCCACTTCAAGCCGATGGATGACTTTGACTGGAACTGGCCGACCCGGATCGACCGGGAAGTCATTGAGCGCGCCTATACCCTGGACTTTATCCAGGAAGGCCGCAACCTCATCTTACTGGGTACCAACGGCCTGGGAAAAACCATGATCATCAAGAATCTGGCTTACCAGTCCGTCCTGGCCGGCTACTCTGTGCTCTTTCGAACCGCCTCGGAGATTCTCGACGACCTGCAATCGGAGGCGCCGGAACTGCAGCGCCGCAAGCTGAAAAAATACGCGCGCGCGCAGGTGCTCTACCTCGATGAAGTCGGCTGTCTCACCTACGACAGTGAGGCCGCCGACCTGCTCCATGAAATCGTCAACCGGCGCTATGAGTGCCGGTCGCTCGTGCTGACCTCCAACAAAGCCTTTAAGGAGTGGAGTAGCGTCTTTCCCCAATCCGGCTGCTTGATTGCGCTTCTGGACCGTCTCACCCACCATGCTGACGTCACTGTGATGGAGGGGCAAAGCTACCGCGTGCGGGAAAGCGAGCAGGAAGCGGCCGCCCGTCGCAAGAAAACAAGATGAGCACTCCCGTCCAGCGTCGCGCTCATATCCAGACCCTCTTGGCGGATTATCTCGAACTTCCCCATACGCCCACTCGAGCACGCCCGCCGGATCGGCGACTCGCCGCTCACTTCTATGACCGCGCTATCCCTCTGGCCACCGTCCAGGATGCCTTCCTGGTGGCGACCAGCCGCCGTCTTTTCCGAGACCCAGCGCTTCCTCGACTTTCTCCCATTCGCTCCCTTTACTACTTCCTCCCCATTGTCGAAGAGTTGCTTCAGTATCCGCTCCCCCACGGTTACGCTCAGTATCTCGAACGCAGACCACGCGCCCATCACAAGCCCAAGGAGGGGCACCCCATGGAAAAACCCGTTGATCGAGGTTCGCCACCCGGCGCGTGTTCAGAAAAGTTCAGATCCTCGTGATCGCTAACATCTTGTCGGGAGAGAGAACACTTGACTTCGATGGAACCGAGCTCCCCAGTGGGTGAAGATCCGGGCGCACGGCTGTGCGCCCCTACGAAGCCCGGATTATCCATAAGGTGTCGTAGCGGCGAAAGCGCCGGTCTGAGAAGGCCTCGCAACCGAACGGAGCTGACCTTACGATGAAAGGGGTCAGCTGGTCAGGAGGTCAGCCGGTCAGCCTTCCTTTCGCCCCGTTGGGGTCCGAGCCAGCTTGACTTCACGCGGAGCCACGAATATCATCGACGCCTCTTCCTAGGCGCAGGAAAGCTGAGCGTGAACTCTCTTTAGGAGTAGCGTTAGCCTGGATTATGTATAATCCGGGCTAGGAGCAAATGGGGAGATGTTTGAGGACCTCATCGAATCCTCGTCCCAGCAGGGCGGGAAGACAAAAACAGCCTTTCTCATTTCGTTTCTTCTTCATGGAGGGATCACCTTTACCCTGGTTACTGTGTCCCTTGTCTATTACCAGACACTGCCGGAAAAAGAATTGGGAAAGGGTTGGCTGACCTTTCTGGCACCTCCGGCGCCACCCCCGCCTCCGGCCCCGCCGGCTCCTACATGGGTGCTCCCGGAGATTTCTGAGGAAATCCCACCACCATCCGATGACCTTCTCACTGTTCCCAGCATTACTCATACCGTCGGCGGGGTAAGCGGTGGCATCCCCGGGGGAGTGGTGGGAGGCGTTCCGGGTAGTGTGCTGGGGAACGTCCTGGGAGGAATTCACGCTCCCCGGCCCCCACCGCCACCCACAGTGAAAAAACGGCCGATTCGAGTGGGTGGGAATATTCAGGCGTCCAGGCTCGTTCACCGAGTGGAGCCGCAATATCCGGAGTTGGCCAGAAAGGCACGGATTACCGGAACGGTTGTACTCAGGGTGACGGTCGATGAAAAGGGAAACGTCGCAGAAATCCGACTGCTTAGTGGGCATCCTCTGCTCAACGGAGCGGCCACGGATGCGGTTCGCCACTGGAAGTATTCACCCATGCTGCTCAACGGGGAACCGTTTCGGGTGGTGACCACGGTGTCTGTGGAGTTTGTTCTGAAATTCGTTGAGACCTAGCCTGCATTTCTCATCACCTCTGTACTGCATCGGCGAAAGAAAGAGAGCTGACCAGCTGACCACTTTCATCCCGGATCACCCAGGCAGAAATAGTTGGGTGAGACGAGTAACCGATCCACGAACCTGAGTGCATGGTCGATGTGCTCCTGGGCGTTGTTCAACAGGAAAGTGCCATGGCTGGGCAGCAGAACGTCGATTCGGGAGTTTCGTAGTTTGACGAGACTAGCGAGATGGGTGCGGAGGTCACAGTCCCACAGGTTTTGCAAGCGGATTCTTCCTCCGAAGAAGATGTGGTCCCCGCCAAAAAGAATCCGGCGGTCCCCCTCCTCCATCAGGAAGGACATATGTCCCGTGCTGTGGCCCGGAGTGGCAATGGTCTGAAGTTGAAGATCTCCCACCGTCACAGCGTCTCCATCACGCAATTCGACATCCACCGGGCAGGGCTCAAACTGGTAGTTGACCGGATACCCCCACACACTTTTGGCGACGTCCAGGCTGGAACCCACCTCGTCACCCTTTCGGAGGAAATCTGCACAATCGACGTGAATGTAGATCGTGGATCGCCCAAAGCGGCGCGTAACCTCCTGGCCCCACCCACATGGTCCATGTGGGCGTGAGTCAGCAGCAGATGAACGACCCTTTCCAGGTCACAACCATCTTTTCGGATGTTCTGTACGATCTGGGGAACACCCATGCCTGAGCCTGCATCGACCACCGCCAACTCGCTTCCTCCATCAATGAGATAGACGTGGCAATCGAGGTCGTCGGTCATGCGGAACCCTTCGCTACCGCTGCCGACCAGGTAGACATGATTGGTTAATCTCATCAGGTACCTCCTTTCGGTGCTGAGAGAATGACGGCCTTCTCTGCTTTCGCGGCTTCGTCCATCTATTTCACCGCGCCACTGGTCATCCCCTGCACAACCCATCGCTGAAAGAGAGCAAATAGTAACACCAGAGGAAGGCTGGCCATGGTCGAGAGGGCCATAATCGAGTTCCAATCTCTGGCCACGAAGCCGAAGAATTTCGCAAGCGCGATGGTGAGTGGTTGGGAGGCCACAGACTCAGTTAGGATAATCGCCAGCAGGTATTCGTTCCAGGCAGCGATGAAGACGAAAGTGCCTATGCCCACGATTCCCGGTAAGGTGATAGGGACAAGCACTTTCCACACTGCCTCCAGACGTGTGCAGCCATCGATCATGGCCGCTTCCTCAAGATCGACGGGAATCGAGTCAATATACCCTTTCAGTAGCCAGATCGCGACGGGCAGCGTAAAGGCCGTGTTTACCAGAATCAGCCCCTGAAGGGTATCCTTGAGATGAAAGCTGAGGGCAAGCTGGTAGTAGGGGATGATCAGAATGATCCGTGGGATCATCAACGTCGCCAGGATGGCAAACAACATTGCCCTCCCACCCCTCAGCTTGAATCGCGAGAAGGCGTAGGCGGCCAGGTAACCGAGGCTGATGCTCAGGATTAAGGTGGACAGCGCCAGGAGGGAACTGTTTACAAAATGGCGCTGGTTCTCCGGGTTGAGGACAACTGCTTCGAAATATTGCAGAGTCACCCGATCAGGTATCCACTTGGGAGGGTAAGCCAGGATCTCCGTGATGGGGCGCAACGCGGCATTGACCATGATGAAGATCGGTACCAGGACGATCAGGGCACTGAGTGCGGTGAGGCCGGTCACCACGATCTGCTTCACCAAAATTCGCCGCTGGAGATGGAACTTAAAAGCTCGTCTCACCGCTCTCACCTCCCCGTGAGAATCCGTTCACGCAGACAAGCAATAAGATGGTCATCCCCACCAGCATCACGGTACTCATTGCCGCTCCGTACCCCAGGTTTCCATCCAGCATTCCGGTCTTGTAAATGTAATAGGTCATGGTCTCAGTTTTTCTGAGGGGTCCGCCTCTGGTCAGCAGGTTGATCAAGTCGAAATGACCAAACGTCCAGATCAGATCGATTGCGGTCACGGAGAGCAGGACCGGGCGTAGCTGCGGCAGGGTGACGTAGCGAAACCTCTGCAAGATGTTTGCCCCGTCCACTTCTGCGGCTTCATACAGCTCAGGTGGAATCGCCTGCAGCCCGCCCAGAATGATGATCATGAAGAAGGGGTAGGCAAGCCATGTGTTCACGGCGATCAGTGAGGCCATGGCCAAGCCGGGCTCTGCCAGGAATGCAATGGGCGCAGAACGGCCCGATATTCCGACCAACAGATAGTTCAGGGGGCCTTGCTGATGCAGGAGCAGGGTCCAAACGAGAGCGGATGCCGCCGTAGAAAAGACCCAGGGTAGAATCAAGAATCCCAGCAGGAGGCTTCGCAGGGTTTTGCTCAACCAGGCCTCATTCAACAGCAGGGCCAGCCCCAAGCCCACCAACAAATGCATGATCATGGCGGGAATGGTGAATATCCCGATCACCCCAAGGCTGTTCCAGAACCAGGGATCGTGCAGCAGAGCCCTATAATGCTGCAGACCTACAAAATGCCATTGAGCGGCCGTTACATCAGCGAAGCTCATCTGGACGGTGCGAAACAGGGGATAGAAGGTGAGCAGCAGCAGATAGAGAAGTGCCGGGGCCACCAGAAAGTAGCCAATGAAAGAGCGACGTATCTTGAAGCGTTCCAAGCGCTCGGGCTGCTTGTCTTTCCCCGAAAGGTTAGTCACGGGTCGCGTCTATCTCCATCTGCCAGATTCTTGCTACTTCATCCAGAGCCGTATCGGGATCCTTCTCGCCTAGAAACACTTCCTGGAACGCCAACTTCATCGCGTCCACGAGTTTCTCCATATTGGGCAGCACCGGCAGTCTGAGATTATGCTCGGGATCCTGAGCGAAGAGGTCTGGAACCGCCCTCAAGACAGGATTGTCACTGGTCTTCAGGGCGGACATCACCGCCTTGGTGGGCACGGCGGCTCCCATCGCCTTCTCGGTCAAAATCAAGGCTATTTCGCAGGAGTAGAGAAACTTGATCAATTGCCAGGCCTCCTGCTTGTGCTGAGAATTTCCGTTCATCGTGATGCCAGTGCAATTCCACATGATCCCGCCGGTCTTCTCCCTCCAGGGGGGGGCATAGTAGAGCTGAAGATCCGGGTTCAGGTGCTTCAGATAGACGGAGGTGAAGAAGCCGTCGATGAATGCAGCGACTCGTTGAGCTGCCATCAACTCCATGATCTCTGGCCAGGGGGCACTCAGTGAAGCTGGTGCCATCAGACCCTCGTCCCAAAAATCCTTCCACCATTTGAGGACAGCGGCACCGTCCGGCGAATTGAAGGCTACATTCCCTTCGTCATCTAAGAAACGTCCGCCCATCTGAGCCAGGCGATAACCGAACATCCGGGTGGTAACGACTTCTCCGTAGGAAAGGAGACTGTCCCGGGTTTAGTTGAAAGTTGAGAGGCGGTTCGTCCGACCGACTCGTTAGAATCGGGTTGGTCAACAACCTTTTAAGGAGGAACAGCCATGAAGAAATCATATCGAATTGTCACCCGGAAGAACAGTCAGGGGCTGGCTGATTATCTGGCCCAGAACGGGCAACTGTTGCTCCCGATGGTGGAGCTGATCGAAGCCTCCCGGATGGCCATTGACGAGTTGATCGACATCCTGGGGCGAGCGAGCATGGAAGCGGTCTTGCAGCTTTCTGCCCGAAGTGTCGCCGGCGAAAAGCAACAAGGGCGCCCAGGCAAGCAGATCGTTTGGTACGGCACTCAGCCAGGGCGAGTCAGACTTTCGGAGCGGCAAGTGCGGGTTCGAAAGCCACGGCTGCGCAAGAAAGGCCAAGGTCGAGGCGGGGAGGTGGAGATCCCCGCCTATGAGGCGATCAACCGTAACGGGGAGCTGGGCAGCCGCATGCTGGAGATCTTGATGTGCAACGTTTCCACGCGCCACTACAGCCGCGTGATCCCCCAGATGGCCGACACGGTGGGAGTCAGCAAATCGTCCGTGAGCCGTCAGTTCATTGAGCAGAGCGGCCAGCAGCTGGAGCAGCTGGCCGAGCGACACTTTGATGACGTTGAGTTTCTGATCATCTACATCGACGGCCTGGTCTTTGGCGAGCACCACGTGATCTGTGCCGCCGGCGTGGACTCGGAGGGCCAAAAACACGTGCTGGGGCTGCGGGAAGGGGCCAGTGAAAACGCCGCCACCGCTACCTCCTTGCTGGAAGACCTGGTGGAGCGAGGCCTGGATTCCGGGCGACGCTATCTGTTTGTGATTGACGGCTCCAGGGCCCTGCGATGTGCCATTGACAAGGTCTTTGGCAAGGGCAGTCCGGTGCAGAGATGTCGTCGTCATAAGATTCGCAACGTGTGCGATCGATTGCCGGACGATCTGGCCGAGCAAGTCAAGTCAGTGATGCAGGCTGCTTATCGGCTGCCCTGGAAAGAAGGGAGGGTTCGGCTCAGAAAGCAGGCGGAGTGGCTCGAAGGGCTGCATCCCGATGCGGCAGCTAGCCTGCGAGAAGGTCTGGAAGAGACCTTCACCATCAATCGACTCGAGTTGTCTTCCTCCCTGCGCTTGTGTCTGGCCAGCACCAACCTGATTGAAAGCCCTCACTCTGGCGTGAGGATGCGGACCCGTCGAGTGAGCCGCTGGAAAGATAGCCAGATGGTGCTGCGCTGGGCCGCCTCAGCCTTCCTGGAGACGGAGAAGAACTTCCGGCGCATCCAGGGCTACCAGGACCTCTGGATGCTGAAAGCCAAACTCAGAGACGAGGTTTCTATGGACGCCAAACGAAAGGTGGCTTAAGATCGTGCTCAACCTGAACCGCCCTTCACTTTCAACTGAGTTTGGGGCAGCCTCCCTGAAGCACCTCGTTGGCAGGAAGCCGGATGGCATACAAAAAGCCCTTCTCCTCCAAGTATTCATAAACGTCCGGCTTGGCAAAGGCAGCATCCCCACGAAAGTATTTGCGGACTGTTTTCTTCTCGTAGCGAGCCACGATTGGTTCCAGCATCTCCTTCCAACCATCCGCGCTGTGAACATTGCCGGGCCGAAGCATTGCACCTTCGCAATCTCCGAACTGGTTGAAACAAAACAGGGGATGGTAGCAAGTACATCGGAAATGGCCGTTGTAGGCAGAGGCTTCCTGCTCGCCATGGACAGGACTGGCTGAGCTGTCCATATCCAGAATGATGCGTCGATGAGTTGTTTTCTCCAGCGCTCTTTCTACCCATCGGCCATTAACTTCCGAAAGGGCTTTGAGGTTCCCCTGGACGGACAGCATCTCGGTCTCAAATCGACCCATGGTGTTGGCGCTGGCGGCCTTCTTCTTGTCCATCTTCTTCCCGGTGATCCTCCGCATAGTCGGATCCACCGATAGACGATGGGCATCGTTGACATCTTCATAGCCAGCCAGTCGACTCGTATACCGATTGGCGCAGCAACGGCGCCAGGTCGTGCTGGATGTCACGCCCTGTCCGCGAATCGCGAAAAACGGAGGGAACACTATCGAATAACACCAACGCTTCGTCCAAATCACGATAGGCGAGAAGCCCAGCATCCGAGGTGACCTTAGCCCCATGAAATTCAAGCCTCAAACTGCCATCAAAACCGGCCTTCAAACCTTCACCCTTTGGGTCAGCCATTTCTTGCTCCCTTTATGCTCTATATCTACTTTGATTATAGTAGTTTACATCGATTAAGGCAAGCAATTTTGGTGTCCTATATGGTGAATGGGGGTTTAGTGTTTTCGTCGATACGGTGGGCAGCAAGAATACAGGGCTCGCTATCCTGAACCCGCCTTCAATGAAATCCCCCACTGCGGCAGTCGGCGCGGAGCCTGCCGGGCAAGATAATCTTGCCCGTGTCGCACTGAAGATCTACGACAAATCTTTTGGCTTCCTGGATGAAACGATCGTCGAGCTACCCGAAGGATCCCTGGTCTCCAAATTTACAGGAGGCGAATTCTTTTCCGGCCTGCCGGAGAACGTAGGCAGTCTCACCGGGGAGAGCGATCGGCCTGTGGTCGTCGTTGCACTCCTTCAAGACGACGACGGAAGTCCGTTTCCTCAGCGTGTTGTCAATCTGGCACCCTTTCAAGTGGAGCCGGCCCGCACGGAACAGACACCCTTTTCCGACTTCAGTGTCGATACCCAGAATCGCGAAGAAGTGGTGGAATTCTTTCAGACCATCTACCAGGCCTCGGAAACCGAATTGACTGGCTTTAGCGGGGATGTGGATGCCTGTGAGGCAGGAACAATCAGCAGGAACTTTAGAGAAGCCTTACTGCGCCGAACCAATTTCTTTCGGGCCATAGCAGGGCTGCAAGCTGGCGTTTCCCTGGACGAAGGGCTCAATGCCAAATGCCAGGAGGCCACTTTAATGATGCTTGCCCAAAGGAGTTTATCCCACTTTCCCGACACCTCCTGGGCCTGCTACAACAATGCCGGAGCGGAGGCCGCCGAGAAATCGAATCTGAGTCTCGCTTTTGTCCCAAAGGGCAGAGCCCAGCATATCGACCTGTTCATGGCAGATCCGGGGGTAAACAACTTCCTCGTGGGTCACCGCCGATGGATTCTGGATCCCCGTCAGGAAACCATGGGGGCCGGCTACACTGAGAGCGACGGTACAGTCCTGGGGCCAAGCCATTTTGAGGTCTTGAGCCCCTCTGCGGCTACTGGATTGAAATCCGTTGACCGTGGGGACGTTCGCGACCCGGCGCAAACGGGTGGCGATGCTTTGGCCCTGTGGGTTGTCGGACCATTTGGGTCACGAGAGGAGACCCCCAACGGAGTTCCCTATCCCCCGGCAGGAAACGTGCCCTATCCGATCGTTTATGAAAGGTGGTGTTTTTCGCTCGCAGGCGCAAACTTCGACAATGCGACGGTCACGATGTCGGAGAACGGCAACCCCGCCCCCTTAAATGTGGAGGAACTGAAAAACGATCAAGGATTTGCTGATAACACCATCGTCTGGATTCCTCAGGGTATGCCGCTGCAGCGAACGGGTATTATCGACCACCATACCCGACCCAGCGGGGACGTCACCTACACCGTCATGATCAACAACGTTGTGATGAACGACACTGCCAGGAACTTTAGTTACGAAGTCACGGTAATCGATCCGGGCTAGCTCACTCAGGTCGGTTCCCGATTCGATAACGGAGCCGTACTTTGGCGGTGACTGTGATCTGGCCGGGAGAAATGGGTGTTGCTGCATCCGAGGTCGCCATCATCCGACTCGCCTCAGCATAGGGCCTCGGAACGGCAACCCCACCGATTTCCTCCACCCCGACCAGTTCCACCAGCTTCACGCCAAGAGCCCTGGCCATCACTTCAGCTTTTCGGGACGCCTTCTTGACCGCTTCTCGAAGTGCCTCCTCTCGAGCGGCCCTATCGTCATGAAGTCTAAATCGGACTCCTTCCAGTCGGTTGGCTCCTTTTTCCAGTGCAGTATCCATGACGCGCCCGATCAGGCTGATCTTTGCCAGACGAAAGGAGATCTGGTAGTTGGCGCGGTAGGCAACAATTCGGGGTTCCTTCTCCGAGACCGGTTTCCTAGGAGCGTAAATGGGACGAAGTTGCACTCCCGAAGTTTGAATTCTTTCCTGGTCGATGCCCAGTCGAGTGGTGGCCTTCAGGATTTTCCGAGCGGCCCGATTCGCTTCCTTCTGAGCCTCCCTTGCTGTCTTACTCTGTCGAGTCACCCCCAGTCGCAGCGTGGCCTCATCGGGCGTCAAATGGACCTCGGCCCTTCCGGTGACCGTCAACAGGGGAGGTCCCTGAGGGATTTTTTCCTCCGCCTGCCCGTGAACTGAGGCGGCCAGAAAACAAAGGACGGCGAAGGGAGCCCTCCTTGCATGGATCATTGGGACCTCCTGTCGGCTTGCCTTGCTGCCTGGGTGGTCTGAGCACTCCTACCAGCAGGACACCAAAGCATTAAGCGACCACCCACCATTGGGCTAGGGGCAGGTCGCGAAGGCGCTGGTGTCCTGAATCGGCTGAGCGGGAGTTCCAAGCTCGTTATCGTAGGTCTTTACCTGGCCGGTCTTGGTGTCGGTTACCGTGAGTGTGAACCCGTTGCTGGTCAGCACGCCCAAAGATACCCAGAAACGGTTGTCCACCTGGCAGGCTTTCGTCAGCTCTACCAGCATGATGGTGTTCTCAGGATCCCAAAAGCAAACATATTCGGTGGAACGGCCTGTGCCTCCCCGGAGACGGTGGTGCCGGACGTCTTGTTTTGTGGAGTTCCTGCACCCGACCCGGAGTTGGCCGGGCTGGTCCACTCGACCGTCGTGCGAAACCGATCGTCGAGGAAACACAACGTGTTTTCATTGGGGATGCAGCCACCGTCCTTGATAAAGGGAAGGGACCCAAATTGGGGAGAGGCAGGAACCCGCCATCCGGACTGAATGGATGTGACATGCAGCCTTGCGTCGGGGCCAGTACCCAACGGACAAACACGCCACGACCCCCTAAGCGGGCTGGAAGGTCATTCGGAAACACCTCGGGTAGAAGATCGGCCCGCTTATCTCCGCTATCTGCAAAACAGTTGGGGCCGGCAACCCGGTTTCCATCTTTATCCCAAGCCTCGTGACAAATCAGGGCTCCAGGTGCGAAGGGTTCGTCGCCGAACGTGGGCCAGTCCCGGGATAAACGTGATGCCGCCAGCGTCGGCAGGGTCGTAGTCTACGGGCACATTCACACAACAACCCTCTGGTATGCCCTCAACCATTGGATAAGCGAAAATTTCTACAAGATCCTGCTGCTCGCCACCCAGCGACTGCTGCCCGTCGGAAGAAGAGACGATTTGGTACTCGGCCAGTGTGAGGAGCGTCGCGCCGCAAATAGGAGGGGAAGAACCAATGGTAGCGGCGCCATTAAAAAATCCAGAAGCCGCTGTCACCTCGAACTTCCTGACTCCAAACGGTGGAACGGTCTCGACGGTGATACTTCCCGCGTCCTGGCCGTTAGTGAAAAGCGTCACATCGGGCGGCTTACCCGCGCCCAGACCCAAGCTGAGTGTGACCTCACAGTTGAGAAAGCCGATGTTCTCAACGGTGACAATCGTTCGATAGTCGAGCGACCCGAACGTACCCGCCAGGACGTGGGCCGCTCCACGCCTTTCCGGCGCCGGAAACGGCTGTGAATGGAGCACGCTAGCAACGCTGCAAAGTGAAAAGAAGACAAGCGCATACTGGAACCGCATGTTTACCTCCCTGTCAGGAGCATTTGGTTTGCTCCACTTTGCCCTTGTAGATTAGAGATCACATTCTGTCAAGGTTAACCACTCACTGGCCAGCAATCACCCCTTGTGCGGCGTGAGGGCACGCCGTCTCCATTTCCCGTCCTTTCTTGTCAGGACGGCTCTTTCGGCTACTTGACACGAGTGTCTTGACACGAGTGTCTTCGCTACGACACCTTATGATATGAATCATCCGGGTTCAGAGAAGGGGGAATCATCGATGAGCGAAGGCGTTGGCCGGAGTCCACAGGCCACCATCATTGGAAGCTCGGATGCTTCAGCCGATGTTTGTGCAAAAGCGGAGGCGATTGGTCGAATGCTTGCGCGCCTGGGCATCACAGTGATCACTGGAGGGCGCGGCGGTGTTATGGAGGCGGCAAGTCGAGGAGCCAGGGAGACCGCTGGACTCACCGTAGGCATTCTCCCCTCAACGAATCTGAACGAAGCGAATTCATGGTGCCGCGTGGTCATCCCCACAGGCCTCGGCGACGCCAGGAATGTCCTTACCGTGCTCAGCGGCGACTTTTTGATTGTCATTGGGGGAGCGGCCGGCACACTCTCAGAAATCTGCTTTGCCTGGATGCATGGCAGGCCGATTTTGACGCTCAAAGGATCTGAGGGTTGGGCAGACAAACTGGGAGGCGAAGCCCTGGATCACCGACAATCATCTACCCTTGTCGAATGTTCTGACCTTGACGATCTGGAAAGGGCAGTCATCGAGACCTGTCAGCGTTTACATCTGACCGTTCAACGGCTCTGACCTGCATTTCTCATCACCGTTCTACTGCATCGGCGTCGCCTTCACCTGAGCGAAGTGAAGAAATCATCCGTCCTGACTGCGTTGCCATGTTCCCTTCGCCTACAACTGTGGCATGGTATGGTATCCCCCAATGAAAGGCAGTGTCAGGAAGGTGCTGGTTCGGATCAGCCTGATCTTTATTCCGATTCTCTCACTGGCGGCTCTGACCGAAGGCATTTTATGGCTTATCGACTACAAATATGATCATCCGATAAAAATCGTTTACGTGGGAGAGGAATGGCGTGACTATCATATGTACGAAGATGACACCTTCGAACCGGATCCTTTCCTGTTATGGAGACCAAAGGTGTCAGACAGCCGCTCCTCGGGATTCAACTCCAAAGGATTCCGTGGCCTGGAGTTCAATGAAAAGAAAGCAAATGGAGAATTCAGGGTACTGGCAATAGGAGACTCGAACACATTGGGGCCCAGGAGGTATTCGTGGCCTGGTTTCTTGCAGGAGGTGCTTGCTGAAACCTGCACAGGGGTGAACACGACCGTCATCAATGGCGGTATTCACGGCTATACGTATGTTGGGAGCGCGACGGAGACCAGATCGAGGCGCGACGACGAGTCTATACGCAGACATCGGCGAGGAGGAGCAACAAAGAGATGGGCCCGTCCCGCCCCAACCCTTTGGGCGGATGGGGTTTGCGGGCGATCTCTTTGTCGTTCGTCGTCGACGATGCCTCAGCATCGCCTCCTCCTCTCTTCGCGACCTCACCTCGCAAACCCCATCCGCATACGTTATCGTATTTATGGAAGGGAGTACTAAGGAGAAGGCTTGATGAAACCAATCTTGTGGGTGATGCTGGCAGCGGTGTCCGCTTGCCGTCAGACGCCCGATACGGTCCAGCCCGGAGGAGCCCAAGAGACAGAAGTGGTCAAGATCCAGTGGCTCCACACATGGGGGGAAAGCTGGCAACGAGCGGTCTTTGAGAATATTGTTGCTCAGTTCGAAGCAGAACATCCCGAAATCAAAGTCCAACTTGTCTATGTCCCCTACACAGAATCGGCCGCCAAGATGAGGGCCGCTGCTTTGGCGGGAGACGCATCCTTCGACATCCTCCCCGTGGCACCGGAGTTCGTTGTGAGCTTAACCGAGTTAGGCTACTTTGAGGACCTTGGCCCTTGGCTCGCGGCGGATGGCAAGTTTGCCGCCACTCTGTCCAGAGAGGCGCCAATCCAGTGGAAGGGCACAACCCGAGGCTTGGGCCTGTATATCTTTCCCTTTCAGCTCTTGTACAACCAGGATCTCTTTGAAAAGAAGGGCCTCAAACCACCCGCCGATTGGGATGAGTTCGCGCGGGTCGCGCGAGTTTTGCGCGACGAAGATCCGAATACCTATGGATTCATGGCGACGCTTTCCTAGAGGCTGCCCCAAACTCAGTTGAAAGTGAAGGGCGGTTCAGGTTGAGCACGATCTTAAGCCACCTTTCGTTTGGCGTCCATAGAAACCTCGTCTCTGAGTTTGGCTTTCAGCATCCAGAGGTCCTGGTAGCCCTGGATGCGCCGGAAGTTCTTCTCCGTCTCCAGGAAGGCTGAGGCGGCCCAGCGCAGCACCATCTGGCTATCTTTCCAGCGGCTCACTCGGCGGGTCCGCATCCTCACGCCAGAGTGAGGGCTTTCAATCAGGTTGGTGCTGGCCAGACACAAGCGCAGGGAGGAAGACAACTCGAGTCGATTGATGGTGAAGGTCTCTTCCAGACCTTCTCGCAGGCTAGCTGCCGCATCGGGATGCAGCCCTTCGAGCCACTCTGCCTGCTTTCTGAGCCGAACCCTCCCTTCTTCCCAGGGCAGCCGATAAGCAGCCTGCATCACTGACTTGACTTGCTCGGCCAGATCGTCCGGCAATCGATCGCACACGTTGCGAATCTTATGACGACGACATCTCTGCACCGGACTGCCCTTGCCAAAGACCTTGTCAATAGCACATCGCAGGGCCCTGGAGCCGTCAATCACAAACAGATAGCGTCGCCCGGAATCCAGGCCTCGCTCCACCAGGTCTTCCAGCAAGGAGGTAGCGGTGGCGGCGTTTTCACTGGCCCCTTCCCGCAGCCCCAGCACGTGCTTTTGGCCCTCCGAGTCTACGCCGGCGGCACAGATCACGTGGTGCTCGCCAAAGACCAGGCCGTCGATGTAGATGATCAGAAACTCAACGTCATCAAAGTGTCGCTCGGCCAGCTGCTCCAGCTGCTGGCCGCTCTGCTCAATGAACTGACGGCTCACGGACGATTTGCTGACTCCCACCGTGTCGGCCATCTGGGGGATCACACGGCTGTAGTGGCGCGTGGAAACGTTGCACATCAAGATCTCCAGCATGCGGCTGCCCAGCTCCCCGTTACGGTTGATCGCCTCATAGGCGGGGATCTCCACCTCCCCGCCTCGACCTTGGCCTTTCTTGCGCAGCCGTGGCTTTCGAACCCGCACTTGCCGCTCCGAAAGTCTGACTCGCCCTGGCTGAGTGCCGTACCAAACGATCTGCTTGCCTGGGCGCCCTTGTTGCTTTTCGCCGGCGACACTTCGGGCAGAAAGCTGCAAGACCGCTTCCATGCTCGCTCGCCCCAGGATGTCGATCAACTCGTCAATGGCCATCCGGGAGGCTTCGATCAGCTCCACCATCGGGAGCAACAGTTGCCCGTTCTGGGCCAGATAATCAGCCAGCCCCTGACTGTTCTTCCGGGTGACAATTCGATATGATTTCTTCATGGCGGTTCCTCCTTAAAAGGTTGTTGACCAACCCGATTCTAACGAGTCGGTCGGACGAACCGCCTCTCAACTTTCAACTAAACCCGGGACAGTCTCGCTTCAGGCGGAGATTGAACACCTGCTTACCCGGCCTGTGGGCCGTCCTCCCCGAAAGCCTATCGTTTGGTTTGCCGATTTCCAATATCAAGCCGCCAGTTGGGACCGGCCTCGCCGGGTGATTGCCAAGGTCGAGTGGCATCGCGGAGAACTCTTTCCGAGGGTGGGTTTCATCGTCAGTGTGCCGCAGCAAGCGGCGTGAGAGATGGGAGTAGGCCTCCCGCAACCGGCTTGCAGGAGCAGGTTGCAAACCACCGTAAGTGGCTGTGGTTAAAAGCCGCGGTCGTGAGCGTTACGGAAAAGGTGCTCTAGAAGCATCAGGTGTGGATCAGGAAGACGAACACAAGTGAACCACCGTTCAAGTGCCGAAAGGACGAGATGGTGTCGAAACCGGGGAGTTGGTGTTGCCCCGGGACGAATCTGGCGGAAACCTGTCTACTGGTCAGGTGGCACCCGGCATAGAGGTGTGATCTGGGCTCTCATGTTGAACTGCGGGAACCTGGAGCAACGATGCTAAGAGAAAGGCACAAGCAGAGAACCTGCGAGGCCGACAGTATCGAAGCGTTGCCCAGGGGCGGACAAGCTCGTAGTAGCGATGAGGCTGCCGTAATGGCAGCGGAGCGAAGGGGCTTGGTCACTCGGCTACAGACAAGCGGCCAACTGCTAGGCAGGAGGAGCCCTTGAAAGTAGCAAAGCCATTTGAGGTTTCTAAGAAGCTGGCAGGGCAAGCATACTTGGAGGTGAAGTCCAAAGGAGGTGCCGCAGGAGTCGATGGCGAGTCGCTTGAACTCTTCGAGCACAACTTGAGGAACAACCTCTATCGAATCTGGAACCGGCTGTGCTCCGGGAGCTATTTTCCACCACCCGTGAAAGCCGTGCCAATCCCGAAGAAATCGGGGGGCACGCGTGTTCTCGGAGTGCCTGCGGTCTCTGATCGAATCGCACAGACAGTGGTGAAGCAAGCCCTGGAGCCGATACTGGAACCGGTGTTCGATGAGGATTCTTTCGGCTATCGACCGGGAAAGTCTGCCCATGACGCGATTGCCATCACCCGGAAACGGTGTTGGCGATACGACTGGGTGGTGGAGTTCGATATCCGCGCCCTGTTCGACAACATTGACCACGAACTGCTCATGAAGGCGTTACGCCACCATTGTCAGTGTCGTTGGGTGTTGTTGTACGTGGAGCGCTGGTTGCAGGCTCCACTTGAGCAGCCCGGCGGCAGTCTACAGGCGCGCGACAAAGGCACACCGCAAGGTGGAGTTGTGAGCCCTATTCTGGCAAATCTGTTCTTGCACTACGCGTTTGACGCGTGGGTGAGACGCCAACTGCCGGGGGTTCCATTTTGTCGATACGCCGACGATGGGCTGCTGCACTGCAAGAGCCAGTCTCAGGCGGAATACGTGATGAGCCTTATCTCGGAACGCTTCCGTGAGTGTGGGTTGGAGATCCATCCCGACAAATCGTCGATCGTCTATTGCAAGGATGTGAATCGCCTGGAAGAGCATTCGCGAATCAGCTTTGATTTCCTTGGTTACACTTTCCGTCCGCGACGGTGTGTGAACAAGAAAGGGCAGGTTCACCCGAACTTTCTTCCTGCGATCAGTATCTCCTCGAAGAAGGAGATCAATCGATGCATGCGTAGCTGGCATGTCCAGCTCAAGAACGAGAAGACGTTGTTGGATCTGTCTCAGATGTTCAATCCGAAACTCCGTGGTTGGCAAGCCTGCTATGGTTGCTTCCACGCGTCGGCACTGCGTCAACTGTGGCGGAACTTCAACCGGTATCTTGTGCAGTGGGTGCGAAGGAAACTCAAAAGATTTTCTGGGCATCGGCAACGGGCGAGGCGTTACCTCGACCAGATTGCCCGTGCCAATCCGCATCTATTTATTCATTGGCGTCTTGGAGTCTTTCCTTGTGGCTTGAGTGATAGGAGCCGGATGAGCTGAGAGGTTCACGTCCGGTTCTTGGAGGGGCTGGGGGTGAGACTCCCCCGGCCTACTCAACCCAATATGAGCGCACAAGCCTCAGGGGTGGTTCACTTCTATAACGGTCGTGGCACAGCCGAGCAGTGGATCAAGGAAGGCAAGTATGCGTTGCACTGGACTCGCCTGTCCTGCCAGCGCTTTGTCCCGAATCAGGTGAGGTTGGCTCTGTTTGTCTTGGCCTGCAACCTGGGCAATTTTCTACGGCGGCTGGTCCTTCCCAGAAAAATCAAACATTGGTCCCTTCGCAGCCTGTTGACCAAACTGATCAAGATCGGAGCGAAGGTGATCCGCCATAGCCGGATCGTCACGTTTCAGATGGCGGAGGTAGCGGTAAGCAAGGATATATGGGCCGGGCTGTTGTCTCGGATTGATCGATTGAGATGGATGACAGCCTAGCGCCGAGGGTTTCTGATTGAACCGCTGGAGGTGTCTCTATGGTAATTATATACTTAAAAAATGAAAGCGGAGGGTCTATGCTGGCCGGATGCGTAAGTTTGCAAACCTTCTACGGTGGGGCTATTTCGTCTTATCCGAAATTATTGGGTTTGGAGGATATCCAGACGACGCGAAAACATGGGGTCGGTGGTTAGCTATGTTAGAGCCCATTCTGGACATCCCGGTAGTTCGCGTTTTACTCATTGTGTCGGGCGGGATCGTACTCACATACCCGCAATGGTTGCCTCGTATTCGCAGTCTTTGGGTTAAGCAAGACCCGGTACTACCCGATATGCCGATCCGTGATGCGATCCACCACCTTGTTTCAACGGTACCGCACTCATTTGATCGGTCGAGCTATGCCGAACGAGCAATGTTCAAGCAAATCCACCAATGCATGTGCAATGGTGATATCCTTGCCTGGGGAGCTACTAGCGAAGGTGGAACGCTACAGAAGATCCCCCCAAAGAAGTGTAGAGAGCTTTCCCCCCAAGAAGTAGTGGTTCCACGGGTCCCAGCTACTCCCGAAGGAATCAGGTTTTCTCTTTTCGATGCAAAATCACAAGTCGAATACAGCAATTTATGGGTGGATAGCCGCGACATCTACAAGTTCTGGCCGAAGATCAAGAAAGGGGGAGAGGAATGAACCTCTCCCCCAAGATGGTCCTAGCGAAATCTCTCCTTGAAGTAGTCCCGGACTTCATCGACCACTGCGTTCTCGGTCGAGCGGGAACTGCCACCCACGAAACCTCCAGAAATCTCCCCATCGAAATCTCCCTCGAACACCTTCTCTCCGGTGGCCTTATTGAACATGACCACGCGCAAAGAGACATAATCGTTGTTACTAAAAACGCAAGCAACCTAGCCGATAAGTTCCATCTTACGCTGACCTTCACTGACAAGGGTGAGTGCAGATCAAAGGTGGATGGCAAAGGAGAATATCTGCGTTGGCAGGTGTCCAGAAAATCCCTGGAGGAGATTTTCTTCTATGGCTTATTCGAGAAGTAACGCCAATAATTCAGGCGACCAGCTTCCGGTAGGTGAGGTTTCCAGTGTTCATAATCCTCGCCATGGTATCCGGGAAGATGTTCGGGTTGTCGCGGTTGTTGTATCGCCATTCCAGCTCCTCCAGGTAGCGGTCCAGATGCTTTGCGCTCATCTTGTGGAAGGTGCCGATGATGGAGCGCTTGAACAGGCTCCACACGCCCTCGATGCTGTTGGTATGCACGTCTCCCACGACCCACTGTTCGGCAGAGTGGTTGACCATCTCATGGCGAGTATCGTGATCGGAGATGCCCAGGTAAGACTTCAACTCATCCGTATAGATCGCCTCGGCCTCGTCCTTGACGGTGCGACCGATGAAGGCATGGATCGTGTGGCGCCGGATGTTGGGGACGCGCTCCACTCGGATCTGGCCTCCGCGCTGGATGGCTCCGGCCACCCACGTCTTGTTGCCCTTGTAGGCGCGGCCCCTGCCTCGCGTCTTTCCACCGACCAGCGTTTCGTCCACTTCGACGGCCCCAACCAGCGTAGGTCCGGTCAGCGGGTCGTTGCCCATGGCCTCGCGGATGCGGTGGCACAGATACCAGGCTGTTTTGTAAGGGGGAATATAAGACCTACTTGACGTACATGGTAACGAGGTGTAGTTTGTTTGGGTGCGTTGGCAAAAATGGTCCAGATGGATTGGAGCGAAGCCAGTATCAAGGATTGCAATTATTGCGCTGGTGCCAGGGATTGTCGGTGCGATTGGCGGAGGAATCTGGGAGTACATCATGACTAGGGGACTATCAGGCTGGGTTCCGCTCTATGCAGGTCTGATTTCTGGGTTGATTTCGGGAATCGGAACCCTATTGTTTTCGTGGTATCTGGCGACGGCTCACCCTTTGGACCTGAACCACTGAGAATTCTCACCTCGTAAGCCATCTGAGTTGGTGGCAGAAATTAACGGCCTTACCGGCATAGCCAGGCAATCCGTCATAGACCGACACGCCAACAAATGGTTGCGTGTAGCTGGAACTGTGTACGATGTTTTCGACAAAAACCAGCTAGTAATTGTGTGTTTGGATGGTAGCGATATTGGACCTAACTACTGGTTAGAATTCGACGCTTCCGACTGGCGAGACTCGCTAAAAACACTTAATGTCGGCGACCAAATCAGAGCGACCGGGAAAATAAAATCGTTCAACTCTCTGTATATTGTCCTTGCTCAGTGCGAGAAGGAGCAGGGGTTACACAATCTGAGCGCAATACAATGAGCGCGCCCAACTGGGCCAACCAGACCATCTGGACCGGGGATAACCTGCCGATCATGCGGGGCATGAACTCGGAGTCGGTAGACCTTATCTACTTAGACCCCCCCTTCAACAGCAATACGAACTACGCTGCTCCCATTGGCAGCAAGGCTGCTGGAGCCGAGTTCAAGGACACCTGGACCCTCACAGACATCAACGTCGAGTGGGTGAACCTGATCGAGTCCAAGCACCCCGCTCTCTACCGTGTCCTGTTGGCGGCGATGACTTCCAGCGACAAGTCCTATCTGATCTACATGGCCGCTCGACTTCTCGAAATCAGGAGGATTCTCAAGCCCAAAGGCTCGATCTACCTGCACTGTGACCCGACCATGAGCCACTACCTCAAACTGCTCATGGACGCGGTTTTCGGTAAACGTAAATTCAGAAACGAAATCATCTGGAAGCGCAACTCATCACATAACGACTCGAAGGCATTTGGCCGCGTGGTCGACTCGCTCCTATTCTACGGCCCGCCAATAAGGACCGATTCCGTCCGTGTCCCGCTAAGCACAGATTACACTGAGAAGTTTTACCGTCACCGGGACCACCGAGGACTGTATCGACACGACAACATTATTCGATCCGCATCGATGGGCGAACGGCCTAACCTGACCTATGAGTACAAAGGCTTTACGCCACCCTTTGGGTGGCGAATGACCAAAGACAAGATAACGGCGCTGGACGCGGAAAACCGAATAGCTTGGTCTGCATCTGGGCGACCCTATCTGAAACGCTATTTGAGTGAGAACAAGGGGCAGGTTCCGTCGGCGATCTGGACCGATATTTCGCCAATTTCAGGCCATGCCAAGGAACGAGTCGGCTATCCGACGCAGAAACCTGTCGCGCTACTGGCTCGCATCATCCAAGCAAGCTCCAACACGGGTGATATGGTTCTGGACCCGTTCTGCGGATGCGCCACGGCCTCCATTACGGCTCAGGGTTTACACAGGCAGTGGGTAGGAATCGATATCTCTCCCAAGGCCGCCGATCTAGTTCAACAGAGAATGCATGACGAACTGGGCCTATTTTCCAAGGTCATCCACCGCACGGATACTCCCAAACGCACGGACCTAGGAACGCTCCCTAGGTACAACTCCGATGCCAATCGAAAGAAGATCTGCGGCGATCAGGAAGGTCACTGCAACGGATGTCGGATCCACTTCGAGCTACGCAACTTGGAGGTAGGCCACATCATCTCCAAGGGCAAAGGCGGGACCGATCACATTGGAAACCTGCAACTTCTTTGTGGGAACTGTAATCGGATCAAAGGAGACCGTGGCATGGAGTACCTGAAAGCGAAGCTACAGATATGAGAAAACGACCTGACTATGGAAACGCAACCCCGGAAGACTTGGTGAGAGCTCTTCTGCGCGTGCACCGGAAGACAGCCCGTTATCGGCAATCAGTTCCTGGTACATCAGTTGTTTCCCAGCCAAGCCCCGCACAACCCGTCTCATCTGGTGCAGAGTGTCCAGCTGGCGAAGGTTGTGCTTCCCAGCGAACTCACGAACATAGCGATCCAGATGTTTAGGACTGATCTTGTGAAAGACTCCCGTATGCGCCCTTTTGAGCATAGACCAGAAGCTCTCGACGCCATTGGTATACGCTTTCCCTCGCACATACTCACCAATCGAGTGCTTAACCGTCTCATGATTCGGAAGGGTGTGGTAGGTCAAAGCGTCATCGGTGTAGATTTTGGTTCCCAGCTTGACGTGCTCCATAATGAAAAGGCTCATGGTCTCAGACTTGGTATTGCGGACAACTTGGGCGGAGACTTGATTAGAGGATCGATCTTTGATCCCCGCTACAGCCATTTTGCCAGTCGGTCCACGACCACTCATCTGAGCTCTCTTGGTCTTGTTCATGTTCCTGCGCTTTCCTCCTATGTAGGTCTCATCGACTTCGACCGGGCCGGAGAAAGACGTTCCACCGTTTTTAGTTCTGGTCCAGGCTTCTCGAATTCTGTGGAGCATGAACCATGCAGCGGGTTGACTGACCCCAATGTCGCTCGCCAACTTGGTGGAGGCGATGCTCTTCAAACTGGTCAGTTCCAGATAAATGGCCATAGCCCATTTGTGGAGCGAGAGGTTTGTTTTGGCAATGGGCGTCCCAGTGCGGACCGAGAAATACCGCTCGCAATCTCGGCACCGATACGGCATGGGCTTTCGGTTGGGCACGGTGTAGGTATTGGTGGACCCGCAATGCCCACAACACCTTTCCTCTGGCCACAGTGTCTTTTCAAACCACTCCTCAGCTGCTTTTTCGTTGGGGAACATGTCCATCAAGTGGATAATGTTGAGTTTCCTGCGTTGCCGGTTTCTTGTTTGTTTTCCCATAGGAGTATTGTATGTCAGGAGAAGGGAAAAGTCAAGTAGGTCTTATAATCCCACTTTTTATCCTTGACCCACTCCGGCAATTCATCCCTTCGTCGATCCGCTCCATACTCCTCATCCTCAGCTGCATCAATCGCCTCTGCCTCTCGAAACCACTCCTCCACCACCGCTTGATAATCGATCTCCGCTGCTTTCATCCGCCGATAGCTCATCGCCTTGTGCTTACTGGCATTGGCTCGCACTTTCGTCCCATCCAAGGCCACATGCCCCAGCTTCACCAAACCCGCCTTCTGACACAATCCCAGCACTTGTCCGAAAAGTGCCGATAACGCCTTCAGGTGCCGCTTGCGAAAATCACTTATGGTTCGAAAGTCCGGCTTCTGCATCCCCGTTACTGCCATGAAGTCCACTCGCTCTTCGCAACCTTTCGCCAGCTTGCGCGACGAATACACTCCCCGGCAGTACCCATACAGCAACAACGCTGTCATCATCACCGGATGATAAGGTGGGCAACCTCGCTCTTCTTCGTATTCCCCCAGGATCTCACTTAAATCCAGCGATCCTCTCACCGTATCCCGGACGAAATGCGCCAGGTGTCCTTCCGCCACGAAATCCAAAATCGACGCCGGTAAAAGCCACCTCTGCTCTACGTTCCATTCTCGAAATTTCTTGCCCATATCGCCTACTATCGTAGACAATCACCCCGTCGATATTCGGATTACTCGGACAGGCTCCTAGCCTGCATTTCTCATCACTGCTCGTCACGAACACTCGTGTCACGCGGCGGAAGGGCCGGCCGGACAAGGCGCGCGACCGAGGCCCCCCAGACGTACTCTTGCAGTACGTCGAGGAGGCCGAGAGAGCGCAACACAGTCAGGACAGATGATTTCTTCACTTCGCTCAGGTGAAGGCGACGCCGATGCAGTAGAGGGATGATGAGAAATGCAGGCTAGGGGGTTGACGAAACGAGCGAAGTGAGTTTCAGCGCGCCAGCCTCTTGAGGTAGCGTCGCAGGGAACGGAAATTGGGGAAATAATCGTCGTGGGAGAATTTCTTGCGCGTCTTCTTGTTTGAAAAGGTAGCGCCCCCAATCAGGAGCGGGATTCGGTAGCTGTTGGTCATTTCGACGAGCCGCCGGAAGTCTTTCAACACGGCGTTTGTGTTCTGCAAATGAAAACAAACAATGCAGACCATGTTGACCGGTTCCTTTTCCACCATTTCCGCTATTGCGTCAAAGGGAAGATGGACTCCCAAGTTCAAACAGTCCCACCCTTCAACCTGCAGAATCCGTGAAACCGCGTTGACCGCCAGCGTGCAAAAATTGTTTTCGGGAGCTGCGCAGAGCCCCATCTTTCCATTCAGGCGGCGCTGGATAATACGAGGAAACAAAAGATACATGGCTTCTTCCAGGTTGTTCAAGATGAGCTTTTCCTGCGCCAAAGAGACCTCCCCTTTCTGCAGAGCCGTGCGAGTACTTCCCGTAATTGGCATCAGGATGTCGTCATACAAGTCAACGATCCCCATTCCTCGCATATAAAGACGTTCCAGCAGGTTCTCCGCCTTGTAGCGCTGGTTCTGGCTGGCTAAAAAGAGGACTGCCTGTCTTACCTTGCTGAATTTCTTCTGATTTACCGCCAGTTCCAGGTCCGGGTCTTCCCACTCGTCGGTCTTCAGCAAGCCGGTTGCTTCAAAACCGCGCTTGATCTGAAAATCGCAGATGTCAGTGAGGGTGAATTTTCGATGTCCGCCGGGAGTTCGGTAGCAGCGTAGGTCGCCGGCGTCGGACCAACGCTTGACTGTAGATTCACTCACATTCCACATCTGGGCGAGTTCGTGCGTGGAGTACGTTCGATCGTTCATCGCGTCAACCGGAACAGCGTACTTGAATGGAGGCTGCCCCAAACTCAGTTGAAAGTGAAGGGCGGTTCAGGTTGAGCACGATCTTAAGCCACCTTTCGTTTGGCGTCCATAGAAACCTCGTCTCTGAGTTTGGCTTTCAGCATCCAGAGGTCCTGGTAGCCCTGGATGCGCCGGAAGTTCTTCTCCGTCTCCAGGAAGGCTGAGGCGGCCCAGCGCAGCACCATCTGGCTATCTTTCCAGCGGCTCACTCGGCGGGTCCGCATCCTCACGCCAGAGTGAGGGCTTTCAATCAGGTTGGTGCTGGCCAGACACAAGCGCAGGGAGGAAGACAACTCGAGTCGATTGATGGTGAAGGTCTCTTCCAGACCTTCTCGCAGGCTAGCTGCCGCATCGGGATGCAGCCCTTCGAGCCACTCCGCCTGCTTTCTGAGCCGAACCCTCCCTTCTTCCCAGGGCAGCCGATAAGCAGCCTGCATCACTGACTTGACTTGCTCGGCCAGATCGTCCGGCAATCGATCGCACACGTTGCGAATCTTATGACGACGACATCTCTGCACCGGACTGCCCTTGCCAAAGACCTTGTCAATGGCACATCGCAGGGCCCTGGAGCCGTCAATCACAAACAGATAGCGTCGCCCGGAATCCAGGCCTCGCTCCACCAGGTCTTCCAGCAAGGAGGTAGCGGTGGCGGCGTTTTCACTGGCCCCTTCCCGCAGCCCCAGCACGTGCTTTTGGCCCTCCGAGTCCACGCCGGCGGCACAGATCACGTGGTGCTCGCCAAAGACCAGGCCGTCGATGTAGATGATCAGAAACTCAACGTCATCAAAGTGTCGCTCGGCCAGCTGCTCCAGCTGCTGGCCGCTCTGCTCAATGAACTGACGGCTCACGGACGATTTGCTGACTCCCACCGTGTCGGCCATCTGGGGGATCACGCGGCTGTAGTGGCGCGTGGAAACGTTGCACATCAAGATCTCCAGCATGCGGCTGCCCAGCTCCCCGTTACGGTTGATCGCCTCATAGGCGGGGATCTCCACCTCCCCGCCTCGACCTTGGCCTTTCTTGCGCAGCCGTGGCTTTCGAACCCGCACTTGCCGCTCCGAAAGTCTGACTCGCCCTGGCTGAGTGCCGTACCAAACGATCTGCTTGCCTGGTCGCCCTTGTTGCTTTTCGCCGGCGACACTTCGGGCAGAAAGCTGCAAGACCGCTTCCATGCTCGCTCGCCCCAGGATGTCGATCAACTCGTCAATGGCCATCCGGGAGGCTTCGATCAGCTCCACCATCGGGAGCAACAGTTGCCCGTTCTGGGCCAGATAATCAGCCAGCCCCTGACTGTTCTTCCGGGTGACAATTCGATATGATTTCTTCATGGCGGTTCCTCCTTAAAAGGTTGTTGACCAACCCGATTCTAACGAGTCGGTCGGACGAACCGCCTCTCAACTTTCAACTAAACCCGGGACAGTCTCCTTGAATACCGGTCGTCAAAAACACTCTTGACTTCGGGGGGGTGAAAGGGATGATAGGACGTTTTTAAAGGGAAGTCAATGAAGAAACGTTCAGAAACTTCGGAAAGGTATCGTTGCTGAGGATTTCTTTTTTCTATATAGTAGCCGCACGTGCCGAGATCAAAAACCGTCTTCCAAAATGGTGACATTCGATTGGACCTGGAGCAGTGCCGGGTCTTCGTACGAAAAAAGAAAGTCCACCTCACCGCGACGGAGTTTAACCTGCTTGCCTGTTTGTTTCAGAATCAGGGAAGAGGACTGAGTCGAAAGCGATTGCTGCGTAGAGTATGGGGAAGCTCCTACCGTGGTACGGCGCGTACGGTGGACACTCACATTCAGCGCTTGCGAAGAAAACTGGGAAGGGCAGCCCGTCGGATTCGAACCGTCTGGGGATTGGGTTACCGCCTGGATGTGCACCACTGAGGCGCTAGTCACTGGTCACTGGTCACTGGTCAGCTGGTGAACCGGTCAGCAAGAAACGGATTGGTTTCCCTTTCCCGACGCACCGTGGTAGGTGGGCCGTGACCAGGGTAAAGAGTTTTCTCATCTCCCAGGGGGAGAATTTTCTCCTTAATGCTCCGTATCAGCGTATCGTGTGAGCCCCCCGGGAGGTCGGTCCGGCCCACGGAGCCGGCGAACAAGGTGTCCCCACAAAAAACGCTCTCCAGTATCTCCAGGCAGACACCGCCCGGCGAGTGGCCGGGAGTGTGGTAAACCTGGAAACGGAGCCGACCGACCACAAGATCCTTTCCTTCTTCCAGAGCGTAATCTGCGGCTGGCGCAGCGGGGCAGTGCAAACCAAAAAATCGAGCCTGCTCCTCGAGCCCCTGGTATAGAAATTGATCGTCAGGATGGAGATAGATAGGAAGGTCCCAGTGGCTTATGACGTCCCGGATCCCGCAGATGTGATCGATGTGCGCGTGAGTGTTGACGAGGGCGGTCAGCTCGACGTCATTCTTCTCCACCCACTCCATCAGCTGGGCCGCCTCCTGGCCAGGGTCAATGTAGATTCCTTGCCGGGTGTCTGGGCAGGCCACAATATATCCGTTCTTGAAAAACGGCTCGACGGCACGCTGCTCGATCAAAATGGAGTTCTCCACGGCAATCATTCTCAATGCCCTCCCGGGAAAGATCAACTCCTCCACACGGGAAAGAGCCCGATACGTTACAATTCTCAGGCGCATGATGGAGATCCGATCCATCTTTTTTGACGCCGCAGGAACGCTCTTCCGAGTGCGAGGTTCTATAGGGGAGATCTATAGTCGCTCGGCCTCGCGCTTCGGCCTGGAGGTCTCGGCACTGGAAATCGAGCACGCCTTCCGGGCCGCCTTTCGTGCCAGGGAACCGCTCTGTTTCCCGGAAAGCCCCGCCCATGCCCTGCCGGCCTTGGAGCGAAAATGGTGGAAAGAAGTAGTAAAGCAGAGCTTCCGGAAGGAAAAGTCATTTCCCCATCTGGATGCACTCTTTGACTCTCTTTATGAAATGTTTCGAACTGGTGAGTGTTGGGCACTGGAACCGGGCTGCAAAGAGCTCCTGACACAGTTGAAGGATCAAGGAAGGAAACTGGGGATCATCTCCAATTTCGATTCTCGACTCACCGATGTGCTCGGCGATCTCGGCATCGTTCGTTTTTTTGACAGCATTACCATCTCCAGTGGTTGTCCAGCCGCCAAACCAGATCCCTTGATTTTTACCCATGCCCTGCGACAAATGCAGTGCGAGGCCCACTGTTCCCTTCATGTGGGGGATGATCTGGAGGATGATCTTCAGGGCGCCCGCGGAGCAGGCATGAAGGCTCTTCTCTATGATCCCCAAGATCGTTTCATGAAGCGGGTAGCCCGGGATCGAGTCAAAAGCCTGGGCCACATCATCTCTTTTTTGGAATAGCCCGGATTATGCATAAGGTGTCGTAGCGAAGACACTCGTGTCAAGCGGCGAAAGCGCCGGCCTGACAAGGCGTCGCGACCGAGGCCCCTGCAGGCGTACTCATGCAGTACGTCGAGGAGGCCGAGGGAGCACAACACAGTCAGGACGGATGATTTCTTCACTTCGCTCAGGTGAAGGCGACGCCGATGCAGTAGACACCGTATTCATAATCCGGGCTAGGTTTTGCTATGGGAAAAGAGATCATTCACCTCGCTCACAGTCCAGACAGCGATGACGCTTTCATGTTCTACGCGCTGGCGGCGGAAAAGATCGATACGGGCGATTTCCGTTTTGTTCATGAACTTGCCGATATCGAAACCCTGAATCGGGCGGCCCAGGAAGGGAAGTATGAAGTGAGTGCCGTGAGCATTCACGCCTTCGCCTACCTTCATGAACGATACGCTCTGCTGGACACTGGAGCGAGTATGGGGGAAGGATACGGTCCGTTGCTCGTTGCGCCTCGGGAGATTTCCCTGGAGGATCTCCCTCACTGTACAGTAGCGGTCCCAGGCGAGAAGACTTCCGCGTTTCTTACCTTGAAACTCTTTGAGCCGAAGCTTCGATATCGAACTCTTCCCTTTGACCAGATTATTCCCGCCCTGCAGCGGGGGGAGGTCGATGCAGGACTCCTCATACACGAGGGCCAACTCGTGTATGGCGAATACGGTCTGCGCGGGATCCTGGATCTGGGGATATGGTGGAAGGAAACCGTGGGCTTGCCACTACCCCTGGGTGGAAACGCCGTGCGCAGAGATCTGGGTGCGGAGACGATGCGGAAGATTTCGCGAATTCTGAAAGAAGGCATCCGCTACGGTCTGGAGCATCGAGAGGAAGCGCTTCAGTACGCGCTGGAGTTTGGGCGGGGACTGGACCGGGAGAGGGTGGACCGTTTTGTCCAAATGTACGTCAATGAGAGAACTTTGGGATACGGCGAAGATGGGCACCGGGCCGTCCGCTTGTTGCTCGATCGAGGCTATCGGGCGGGGATCATACCGCACAGGGTCAAGGTGGACTTTTTTTGAATTTCGGACTAAATTGGCAGGGATTACATGAAAATCACGGCTCGTGCCGACTATGCCCTCCTGGCGGTTTTTGAACTGGCTGTGCGCTGGCGGCAGAATCGGGTCCAGGCCCGTGAAATCGCGACTCGGCAGCGGATCCCCCAGAGATTTTTAGAGCAGATTCTGATCCAGTTGAAGAGGGCGGGATTGGTCAGGAGTATTCGCGGCGCTGGAGGGGGATACGTTTTGGCCAAGCAGCCCTCGCAGATCCATCTTCGGGACGTAGTGGAGGCGGTTGAAGGGGAACTGCGGCTCCTGGATCCTCGACTGAATCCGAACTCGACGGTGCTGCGAGTTTGGAGGAAAATTGAAACGGAGTTTCTGCAGAAGCTCTGCTCCATCACAATCGAGGACCTGGTTCAGCGTAAAGTTCAGGAAGATAAAGTGATTGTCTACCATATCTGAGATGCTTCCGAAGGTTGCAGAGACAGAAGGCACTGTCCTTGGAAAAGTTGGCAATACACCGCTGGTTCAAATCCGGAAAATTTTTCGCTCCGATCGAATCCGTATTTTTGCCAAGCTCGAATGGTTTAATCCGGGAGGCTCGGTCAAGGATCGTCCTGCCTACAACATGATCCTTAAGGCTGAAGAGGAAGGGAGTTTGAAGCGGGGTAAAATCCTGATTGATTCCACCAGCGGCAATACGGGTATCGCCTATGCACTGATTGCCGCAGCTCGAGGGTACCGGGTTCGATTGGCCATGCCGGCCAATGCCAGTTTGGAGCGCAAGAAAATCCTGAAGGCTTATGGGGCCGAGTTCCTCTTGACGGATCCTCTGGAGGGCTCCGACGGAGCCATTCGTGCCATTCGAGAGCTTCACCGCAAGTCACCGGACAAGTATGTTTATCTCGATCAGTACAGCAATGAGGCCAACTGGAAGGCACACTATCATTCCACGGCGCCGGAGATTTTCGAACAGACTCAGGGAGAGATTACCCATTTCGTGGCAGGTCTGGGGACCAGCGGGACCTTTGTCGGGACCACGCGGCGCTTGAGGCAACTCGATCCGGGCATCCGTTTCTTCTCCTTTATGCCTGACTCTCCCTTTCATGGATTGGAGGGACTCAAACATATGCCGACAGCGATTGTGCCCAAGATCTATGACCCCACTTTGGCCGAGGCGAACCTGGAGGTGGGGACAGACGTGGCCCATGAGATGGTGATCCGCCTGGCCCGCGAAGAGGGGCTTTTCGGAGGAATCTCATCGGGGGCGGCTATGGCGGCGGCGCTGGAAGTCGCTAAGAACATGAATGGAGGAACGATCGTCACCGTTTTTCCAGACGGAGGAGATAAGTACCTATCTGAGGAATTCTGGAATCGGGCTGACTAAGTACTCACTTTCATAAATACGATGACGTATGTTGGGAGCGCGACGGAGACCAGATCGAGGCGCGACGACGAGTCGATGTCGAGACATCGGTGAGGAGGAGCAATAAAGAGATGGGCCCGTACCGCCCCAACCCTTTGGGCGGATGGGGGTTGCGGGCGATCTCTTGGTCGTTCGTCGTCGACGATGCCCCTGCATCGCCTCCTCCTCTCTTCGCGACCTCACCTCGCAAGCCCATCCGCATACGTTACCGTATTTATGAAAGGGAGTACTAAGGTCAATGGTCAGTTGTAGTCATTTGTCAGCCAGTCAGCTAGTCAGCTCTTCAATATGCTTCGACTGAACAAGACGGATTTGAAACAGATGAAGCAAATCGCCCAGCGCTCCTATCCCCATGAGTGTTGCGGGATCCTGGTAGGCTCGGCAGGCGCAGGCGTCAAGGTGGTGGGTCGGTTGGTGGAGGCCGAGAATCAACGATCAGACAGCCCGGCCAATCGGTATCTCATTGAGCCTCAGTTTCTGAGACGACTCGAAGAGGAGATCCGCGACAGGGGCGAAGAGATCGTGGGATTTTTCCACAGTCATCCGGACGTCCCCGCGCGGCCTTCTTCCTACGATCGAGATCACGCCTGGCCCTGGTACTCTTATGTCATCGTTTCCGTGAAGGAGAGAAAGGTGAGGGAGGTCTTGAGCTGGCAACTGAAGGAGGATCGCTCTGTTTTTGAGCCGGAAGCAGTGGAATTTGTATGACTTTACGTGTTTAATAAAGAACGAATTCTATCTGAGTGGCAAAGGCTCGAGGACACTCTGATCAGAGGGCTCAAAGGGGAGCAAGGTCATATTGGCTGTTCTGAAGCCTCCTTTCCCGGCCCGCTCTAGGAGGAATATTATGGGTGCAACAGTCTACATTCCAACTCCCTTAAGGTCCTATGTCGGAAACCGTGAGTCTCTTGAGCTGGAAGGCAATACGGTGAGAGAGATCCTCGCGCATCTGAGCCAGGAGTACGAAGGGCTCAGGAAGCATCTGTTTAACGAGCAGGGAGAACTGAGAAGCTTCGTCAATGTCTATTTGAACGACGAAGATATTCGTTATCTGCAGCGAGAGGATACGCCGGTAAAGGACAAAGACACGATCAGCATTGTGCCCTCCATTGCCGGGGGATCGATTCACCTCGAGGCTCCCGTTGTCGAGCTGTCCAACGAGGAGATCAAGCGCTACAGCCGGCATTTGATCATGCCGGAAGTGGGAATGGAGGGGCAGAAAAAGCTGAAGCAAGCCAGCGTGCTTTGCGTGGGTGCCGGAGGCTTGGGGTCTCCGCTGACCATGTATTTAACCGCCGCGGGCGTGGGGCGGATCGGAATTGTCGATTTTGACGTGGTCGACTTCAGCAACCTGCAGCGTCAGATTCTTCATTCCACTCCGGATGTGGGTCGTCAGAAGCTCGCATCGGCGCGCGAAAAGCTGCACGCCCTGAATCCAAATGTCGAAATTGATACGCATGAAGTGCGCCTCAGCTCGGAAAACGCGATGGAGCTTTTTCGTCCCTATGACATCGTCGCCGACGGGACGGATAATTTCCCCACACGCTACCTGGTCAATGATGCCTGTGTTTTGACGAACAAGCCCAATGTTTACGCCAGCATTTTTCGTTTCGAGGGACAGGCTACGGTCTTTGGAGTGGAAGGCGGACCATGCTATCGATGCCTTTATCCGGAACCGCCGCCTCCGGGCCTGGTACCCTCCTGTGCGGAAGGCGGCGTTTTGGGTATCTTGCCTGGACTGGTCGGGGTGATTCAGGCAACCGAAGTGATCAAGCTGATTCTGGGCCGGGGAAATCCGCTGGTCGGACGGTTGCTTCTATTTGATGCCCTGGGGATGGATTTCCGCGAGCTGAAGCTGCGCCGGAACCCGGATTGTCCGGTCTGCGGAGATCACCCCACCCTCAGGAAGCTCATTGATTATGAGCAGTTTTGTGGCGTTGCACAGGAAGCAGGACCGCAACTCGGCGAGCAGTGGGAGATCGGGGTGGAAGAGCTCAAGAAGGAGTTGGACGAGGGAAAGGACTTGTACGTTCTGGATGTGCGCAATCCAGAGGAATACGCAATTTGCCAACTGCCCGACTCGCATCTGATCCCACTGGGGGAACTCTTGAGCCATCTTCACGAACTCGACAGTGCTCGCGACATCGTGGTGCACTGTAAGTCCGGGATGCGCAGTGCCCAAGCCATAGAGATCTTGAGGGAGGCGGGCTTTCGGAAACTGCGCAACCTCAGAGGGGGCATCGCGGCCTGGGCGGAGAAGGTCGATCCGACGATGCCCACCTACTGAATTTCCTCCGGCGCAAAGCTTTCCCTTTTCGGCAACTTTGAAAAACCCTAGTACCTTGGAGAAAAGGCGATGGTCGAGAAGAATATCAAGATCGAGAAGGCAGAGGGAAAGCTAGCGCAAGTTTACGGAGCCTTGATTTACTCCTTGCAAAACGAGACCTCCTAACAGGCTGATTCCAATTAGATTTAGCTGGCTGGACCCAGTTTTTTTGTAGGCCTGAGTATTACCCTATGATTTTGTATTTTTTCCTTTACATGCTTGCTGATTCATGATATGTATTACCCTACTATGGCTTGTCTCATCGATAAGAAAAAGAAAGGTCGCTTCTACAACCTATTGGGTGCAATCGGCCCGAGTGCAAGGCCAACCTCGCATTGTCGAACAAGTCTACCTAGGCCCCAAAGAGCGCGTGCTCGAGGAGATTAAACAGGCCTACACTCGGGGCAAAACCCCGGGGGCCTCTCCTTTGCGGCGGGTGCACCACAAGGAGTTTGGGGCCTCGGCTCTGCTCTGGCACTGGGTCCAAAGATTGCAACTGGTCGAAATTGTGGATCGTCACGTGCCGGCCGTCCCCCTCAAACGTCGTACCCAACTCTCGGTGGGCGAGTATCTGGCGATTGCCGCCATCAACCGGGCCCTTTATGCCTGCAGCAAACGAGCCCTTTATGAGCACTGGTACCAGCACAGCGTGCTCTCACGCCTGTGCCCGGCCCAGGAAACCGAGCTGAGGAGCCAGCGTTTTTGGGATCATATGGAGCAGGTGGAACAGGCCCATATTGAGGCCATTCAGCAGGATCTGCTGGGGCGTCTCGGGGAGCTGTTTCCTTTAGGCCAGGAGACGCTTCTCTATGATACGACCAATTACTTTACCTTTATCGATACTTTCAACGAGCGCACCGAGCTAGCCCAGCGGGGACACAATAAGCAGAAGCGCCACGATTTACGCCAGCTTTCCCTGGCCCTCTTTGAAGATGAGAAGACGGGGCTGCCCTTGTATCACCAATGTTATGCGGGCAACCGTCCCGACGTGAGCCAGTTCACGGCGGCCTGGCAGGGAATGATCCAGGCCTGGGTGAAGGGCCTGGGCAGAACAGCTCAGCAGCTGACGCTGGTCTTTGATGGGGGCAACAGCTCGAAAAACAACGCGGCCCGGTTCGAGGAAGCCAGACTTCACTACGTGGGAGCTCTTCCGGGACGCTGGGTGCCCGATCTTTTAACAGTGCCGCGCCAAGCCTACCAGAGGTTGACTCTGGCGGGGACGAAGCACCTGAAGGTGTACCGATCTGATCGCCAGCTTTGGGGGAAGGAGCGCACGCTGCTGGTGATGTTTTCTCCTTCCTTTTATCGAAAACAACGAGCCGCCATGAATCGACTGCAAGCCAAAGTCGAAGGGCGACTGCTGGAGCTGGCCTCGGCCATTGAGCGCTGGAGGGAGTCGCGTCAGGGAGCAGGATATAGCGAGTCTTCGGTGGAAAAGAAAGTCAAGCGATGGACGGGACGGGATCATCTGGGAGAGTTTTTAAAGGTCGACTGGAGAGTCGAGCACGGCAAAGTGATCGAGCTCAACTGGCATTGGGAGCGAGAAAAGAAGCGGGAGATTCAACGGCGCTATCTGGGAAAGACGGTTTTGTTTACCGATCAAAAGCAGTGGGAGAGCACAGCCATTGTTCGGACCTATCGAAAGCTTTCGAGGCACGAGCAGCTGTTTCGACTCAGTAAGGGACGGCAAGGCCCTTGGTGGCCCATGCTCCACTGGACCGACAGTAAGATCCGCGTGCATGCGCTGTACTGTCATTTTGCTTTGCTGCTTCTTTGCATTGTGCAGCTCAAGTTGCGGGAGGCGGGGATGGCTATGGCTGCCGCTTGCTGCCTCGAGCGTCTCGAGAAGATTCAGGAGACCCTGGTGATTTATACCAACGGGGCTGCCGAACGGGTGCTCTCGGAGCGGGACGATCTGCAGCAGCAGCTGGCCGAAGCCCTGGGCGTTTTAAAGCTGGCCCGCCAGATGGGTAATACCCTGCTCGAATGAGCCTAAAGAACCCAGATCCTGTAAGTTAGGAGACTTATCGTTTAAAATCTCCGTAAACTTGCGCTAGGTGTCCTGCTGGTCGGCCTGGGGGCGGTGACGAGCACGTTCATCGCCGGCGTGAGTGCAATCAAAAGAGGAATGGGAGAGCCGATCGGTTCGCTGACCCAGATGGGAACCATTCGTCTGGGCAAGCGCACGGAAGGCAGGGTACCAAAGATTTCCGAATTTGTGCCGTTGGCCCGGCTGGACGATCTCTCCTTTGAGACCTGGGACATCTTCGAAGATGATGGATACACGGCCGCCGCTAAGGCGGGAGTCCTGGAGGAAAGTATGTTGGAGGAACTCAGGCCGGATCTGGAGTTGGTCCGTCCCAGGAAAGCCGTCTTCGACAACCGCTATGTCAAAAATCTGCAGGGAGCGCATGTCAAGAAGACGAAGTGGGATCTGGCCCAGCAGTTGATTGAGGAAATCCGTCAGTTTCAGGAGGAGAAGCAATTCGACCGCATGGTCATGCTGTGGTGCGCGAGTACAGAAGTCTACATCCCTGTTTCTGAGGTTCACCAGTCTGTGAAGAATCTGGAGGAGGGACTCAAAAACAACGATGAGCGTATTCCTCCCAGTATGATTTACGCCTACAGCGCTGCAAAACTCGGCATTCCCTATGCAAACGGATCGCCTAACCTGACCGTGGATGTGCCTGCCTTCTGGGAGATGGCAAGAGAGTACCAGATTCCCCTCTGCGGCAAAGATTTCAAGTCGGGTCAGACACTCATGAAGACGATCATCGCGCCTAGCCTGAAAGCCAGAATGTTGGGGTTGAAGGGATGGTTTTCCAGCAACCTCTTAGGAAATCGGGACGGAGAGGTGCTCGACGATCCCGGATCCTTCAAAACCAAGGAAGAGAGTAAGCTTTCCGTTCTCGAGCATATTCTTCAACCAGACATCTACCCGCAGCTTTACAATGACTTCTGCCACCAGGTTCGCATCCACTACTATCCTCCTCGAGGCGACAACAAGGAGGGCTGGGACAATCTGGATATTTTCTGGGATTATAAGACCTACTTGACTTTTCCCTTCTCCTGACATACAATACTCCTATGGGAAAACAAACAAGAAACCGGCAACGCAGGAAACTCAACATTATCCACTTGATGGACATGTTCCCCAACGAAAAAGCAGCTGAGGAGTGGTTTGAAAAGACACTGTGGCCAGAGGAAAGGTGTTGTGGGCATTGCGGGTCCACCAATACCTACACCGTGCCCAACCGAAAGCCCATGCCGTATCGGTGCCGAGATTGCGAGCGGTATTTCTCGGTCCGCACTGGGACGCCCATTGCCAAAACAAACCTCTCGCTCCACAAATGGGCTATGGCCATTTATCTGGAACTGACCAGTTTGAAGAGCATCGCCTCCACCAAGTTGGCGAGCGACATTGGGGTCAGTCAACCCGCTGCATGGTTCATGCTCCACAGAATTCGAGAAGCCTGGACCAGAACTAAAAACGGTGGAACGTCTTTCTCCGGCCCGGTCGAAGTCGATGAGACCTACATAGGAGGAAAGCGCAGGAACATGAACAAGACCAAGAGAGCTCAGATGAGTGGTCGTGGACCGACTGGCAAAATGGCTGTAGCGGGGATCAAAGATCGATCCTCTAATCAAGTCTCCGCCCAAGTTGTCCGCAATACCAAGTCTGAGACCATGAGCCTTTTCATTATGGAGCACGTCAAGCTGGGAACCAAAATCTACACCGATGACGCTTTGACCTACCACACCCTTCCGAATCATGAGACGGTTAAGCACTCGATTGGTGAGTATGTGCGAGGGAAAGCGTATACCAATGGCGTCGAGAGCTTCTGGTCTATGCTCAAAAGGGCGCATACGGGAGTCTTTCACAAGATCAGTCCTAAACATCTGGATCGCTATGTTCGTGAGTTCGCTGGGAAGCACAACCTTCGCCAGCTGGACACTCTGCACCAGATGAGACGGGTTGTGCGGGGCTTGGCTGGGAAACAACTGATGTACCAGGAACTGATTGCCGATAACGGGCTGTCTTCCGGTGCACGCGCAGAAGAGCTCTCACCAAGTCTTCCGGGGTTGCGTTTCCATAGTCAGGTCGTTTTCTCATATCTGTAGCTTCGCTTTCAGGTACTCCATGCCACGGTCTCCTTTGATCCGATTACAGTTCCCACAAAGAAGTTGCAGGTTTCCAATGTGATCGGTCCCGCCTTTGCCCTTGGAGATGATGTGGCCTACCTCCAAGTTGCGTAGCTCGAAGTGGATCCGACATCCGTTGCAGTGACCTTCCTGATCGCCGCAGATCTCCTTTCGATTGGCATCGGAGTTGTACCTAGGGAGCGTTCCTAGGTCCGTGCGTTTGGGAGTATCCGTGCGGTGGATGACCTTGGAAAATAGGCCCAGTTCGTCATGCATTCTCTGTTGAACTAGATCGGCGGCCTTGGGAGAGATATCGATTCCTACCCACTGCCTGTGTAAACCCTGAGCCGTAATGGAGGCCGTGGCGCATCCGCAGAACGGGTCCAGAACCATATCACCCGTGTTGGAGCTTGCTTGGATGATGCGAGCCAGTAGCGCGACAGGTTTCTGCGTCGGATAGCCGACTCGTTCCTTGGCATGGCCTGAAATTGGCGAAATATCGGTCCAGATCGCCGACGGAACCTGCCCCTTGTTCTCACTCAAATAGCGTTTCAGATAGGGTCGCCCAGATGCAGACCAAGCTATTCGGTTTTCCGCGTCCAGCGCCGTTATCTTGTCTTTGGTCATTCGCCACCCAAAGGGTGGCGTAAAGCCTTTGTACTCATAGGTCAGGTTAGGCCGTTCGCCCATCGATGCGGATCGAATAATGTTGTCGTGTCGATACAGCCCTCGGTGGTCCCGGTGACGGTAAAACTTCTCAGTGTAATCTGTGCTTAGCGGGACACGGACGGAATCGATCCTTATTGGCGGGCCGTAGAATAGGAGCGAGTCGACCACGCGGCCAAATGCCTTCGAGTCGTTATGTGATGAGTTGCGCTTCCAGATGATTTCGTTTCTGAATTTACGTTTACCGAAAACCGCGTCCATGAGCAGTTTGAGGTAGTGGCTCATGGTCGGGTCACAGTGCAGGTAGATCGAGCCTTTGGGCTTGAGAATCCTCCTGATTTCGAGAAGTCGAGCGGCCATGTAGATCAGATAGGACTTGTCGCTGGAAGTCATCGCCGCCAACAGGACACGGTGGAGAGCGGGGTGCTTGGACTCGATCAGGTTCACCCACTCGACGTTGATGTCTGTGAGGGTCCAGGTGTCCTTGAACTCGGCTCCAGCAGCCTTGCTGCCAATGGGAGCAGCGTAGTTCGTATTGCTGTTGAAGGGGGGGGTCTAAGTAGATAAGGTCTACCGACTCCGAGTTCATGCCCCGCATGATCGGCAGGTTATCCCCGGTCCAGATGGTCTGGTTGGCCCAGTTGGGCGTGCTCATTGTATTGCGCTCAGATTGTGTAACCCCTGCTCCTTCTCGCACTGAGCAAGGACAATATACAGAGAGTTGAACGATTTTATTTTCCCGGTCGCCCTGATTTGGTCGCCGACATTAAGTGTTTTTAGCGAGTCTCGCCAGTCGGAAGCGTCGAATTCTAACCAGTAGTTAGGTCCAATATCGCTACCATCCAAACACACAATTACTAGCTGGTTTTTGTCGAAAACATCGTACACAGTTCCAGCTACACGCAACCATTTGTTGGCGTGTCGGTCTATGACGGATTGCCTGGCTATGCCGGTAAGGCCGTTAATTTCTGCCACCAACTCAGATGGCTTACGAGGTGAGAATTCTCAGTGGTTCAGGTCCAAAGGGTGAGCCGTCGCCAGATACCACGAAAACAATAGGGTTCCGATTCCCGAAATCAACCCAGAAATCAGACCTGCATAGAGCGGAACCCAGCCTGATAGTCCCCTAGTCATGATGTACTCCCAGATTCCTCCGCCAATCGCACCGACAATCCCTGGCACCAGCGCAATAATTGCAATCCTTGATACTGGCTTCGCTCCAATCCATCTGGACCATTTTTGCCAACGCACCCAAACAAACTACACCTCGTTACCGTGTACGTCAAGTAGGTCTTATATTCCCATATTTTCGGGTGGCTGGGGTACCCCATGCAGATCAAAATCAATTTTCTATGCCGCGATAGCATTCTGGCGGCTCCTCTGATTCTGGACCTGGCGCTGTTTCTCGATCTGGCAAAGCGGGCCGGCATGTCCGGTATTCAGGAATGGCTCTCCTTCTATTTCAAGAGTCCTATGACTCTGCCGGAGCTCTATCCCGAGCACGATCTCTTTATCCAGCGCATGAAGCTCACGAACACGCTTCGTTACTTACAGGGAGAAGAGCAGATTACGCACCTAGGGATGGACTACTATCAGTGACCTACTCTCAGTAATTTCTGCTGCGCAGCTTACCCTGCTTTTGCCTGAGCAGCACACGGTTCTGGCCCAGCATTTTTTCCAGTTCCTCGACATGGGCTTGTTCGCTCAAGCTCACACCCCAAGCACCAAAAGTCTAGCCTGCATTTCTCATCACCTCTCTACTGCATCGGCGTCGCCTTCACCTGAGCGAAGTGAAGAAATGATCCGTCCTGACTGCGTTGCGCTTCTTCGGCCTCCTCGACGTACTGCACGAGTACGCCTGCGGGGGCCTCGGTCGCGCGCCTTGTCAGACCGGCCCTTCCGCCGCTTCGCCACGAGTGTCTTGACACGAGTGTCTCGACACAAGTGTCTCGTGACGAGCCGTGATGAGAAATGCAGGTTAGCGGTTTCTGTCCCGGCATGGAAACTGTAATCTATTGATTAACAAGTACTTATGTGAAATTTTTTTTCAATTTCAATTGCAGATTCTGAAACTCGGCTGGTGTGTCGACGTCCTGCAGAATGCCGGGGTCCTCCACGGGCAAGTGGAGAGTGGAGGCGAGGTTTTCATGAACCACCGAGCGTGCTCCTTGCTCCAGGGGAGCCTGTTTCAGATCGGAATAGAAGCGGCGTGGAAAAAGGACGGGATGACCTTTCTTCTCACGAAACCGGGGGATCACGATACAGTGGGGAATGCGCCGGTGAGATTCGACCAGAGAGATAAGGGTACGACTTCTCACCAGAGGGTGGTCCACCGGGTGTAGGATGAGGGCAGAGGAGCCAGCGGCGTGCTCCAGAGCAATCTGTAGACTGGAGAGCGGCCCACGGCTGGGGGTGGGATTGACCAACACAGTTACAGAAGAAAGATCCGTTCTTTTTTCGATTTCCTCCCGCTGGTATCCCAACACCACGCAGCAGGGCAGGTGGGCCGCCTGGTGGGTTTCAATGATGTGGCGCAGGAAGGACCTTCCCTGATATTCAAGCAGAGGCTTGGGAAAGCCCATGCGTCGGGACTCTCCCGCGGCGAGGATGACTGAGAGGATTTTCGAGCTGCTCATGGCGAAACTGCCCTCCGGGGTCGGTAGGACATTGTCGATCCCTTTTGTGCCTGTCAATGATGCGGTGTCGCTGCTTCAAGAAGCAAGGCCGATCTGATGTGAGCACAAGTGTCTTCGTGACGAAAACTTATGAATAATCCGGGCTGGGCGAAATTCCTTTGAGTGTGGAGTGACGCCGGATGTATACTGGGCGGCGGTGAAAATCTAGCCGAGCTTGCCGGTACGCAAAAGCAACACCAGTTTTCAAGGGAGGTCTAGTGATCAGGAAAGTGGTGTCTGATGCCAAGGAGGCGATCCATAAGGCGGGGATCGGGGACGGGTGCACGATCATGATGGGAGGCTTTGGACTGTGTGGCATTCCGGAGAATCTTATCTTTGCTCTCGGAGCCTCGGGATACAAAGATCTGACGGTGATTTCCAATAACGCTGGAGTGGATGATTTTGGGCTGGGGCCCCTGCTGGCCAACCGGCAGATCCAGAAAATGATCTCCACCTACGTGGGAGAGAATGCCATTTTCGAAAAGCAGTTCCTGGAGGGAGAGTTGGAGTTGGAGCTGGTGCCCCAGGGGACTTTTTCCGAGAGGATCAGAGCCGGAGGGGCAGGAATCGGAGGATTCTACACCCCCACCGGTGTGGGCACCATTGTGGCGGAAGGAAAAGAAACCAAATTGATCGATGGAAGGGAGTACGTTTTAGAAAAGCCTTTCAAAGCCGACTTCGCCTTCGTCAAGGCTTACCAGGGAGACCCACTGGGGAACCTGGTCTATCGCATGAGTGCGAGAAACTTCAACCCCATGATGGCCACCGCAGGCCAGATCACCATTGCTGAAGTAGAACATCTGATCCAGCCTGCAGAGCTGGATCCCGACCAGGTCCATACGCCGGGCATCTACGTCAAATACATCTTCCAGGGGAACAACTATGAAAAGCGTATCGAGCAGAGAACGAATCGTCCTAAGAGCAGCTAAGGAATTGAAGGATGGCTTCTATGTGAATCTTGGGATTGGATTGCCTACTCTGGTCTCCAATCATATTCCTCCCGGCCTGGAAGTGATCTTCCAGTCGGAGAACGGAATTCTGGGGGTAGGGCCTTTTCCCTATGAGGGCGAGGAAGATGCTGATTTGATTAACGCAGGCAAACAGACAGTCACCGTATTGCCGGGAGCATCGTTCTTTTCTTCAGCAGATTCTTTCGCCATGATCCGGGGGGGGCACGTCGATTTGACGATCCTGGGAGCCATGGAAGTAGATCAAGAGGGAAATCTTGCCAACTGGATGATACCGGGGAAAATGGTCAAGGGAATGGGGGGTGCGATGGATCTGGTGGCTGGAGTGAAGCGCGTGTTGGTGATGATGCAGCATAGAACCAAAGATGGAAAATCAAAGGTGCTCAAAAACTGTACTCTTCCGCTTACTGGCCGTAAGGTGGTTCACCGTATCGTTACGGACTTAGCCGTGTTGGATGTAGATGATTCCAAGGGAAAACTGACGCTGAAGGAGACGGCTCCGGGCGTCTCCGTCGAGGAGATCAGAGAGGCCACTGAAGCGGAATTGGAAGTTGCCTCGGACGTGAAGGAAATGGAAATCTAATATGGCCGAATTAAGGGATGCTGTGATTGTGTCAGCCTGTCGGACAGCGATAGGAAACCTTTTGGGAGGACTTTCCTCCCTTTCGGCTCCACAGCTTGGATCTGTCGTCATCAGGGAGGCGGTGAGTCGAGCCGGAGTTTCGCCCGAGGAGGCTGACGAGGTGATCATGGGGCAGGTGGTGACGGCCGGAGCCGGCCAGGCGCCCGCCCGGCAGGCGGCGATCCATGCAGGGATCCCGCCGGAAAAGGCTTGTGTGACGGTGAACAAGGTGTGCGGGTCCGGATTGAAGGCAGTCATGATGGCCGCTCAGGCCATCCGCTGCGGAGATGCGGAAACCGTTGTGGCAGGCGGAATGGAGTCAATGTCCAGCACACCCTATGTCCTGCACGGGGCCAGGGGAGGCCTCCGATTTGGCCACCAGAGGTTGTTGGATTCGATGATCGTGGACGGCTTGTGGGACTCGTTCAATGATTTCCACATGGGGAGCGCGGCGGAGCTGACTGCCGAAAAGTCGTGTGTTTCTCGAGAAGAACAGGATGAATATGCCTCCTGCTCTCACCGCAAGGCCGTCGAGGCCCAGAAGGCAGGCCGGTTCAAGGCTGAGGTGGTGCCCGTGCCGGTGCCCCAGAGAAAGGGGGAGCCGGTGATTTTTGAGGTCGATGAGGCACCTCGCGCGGGCACCTCCATCGAGAAACTCGCAAAGCTGAGGCCCGCCTTCCAGAAAGACGGCACGGTTACGGCAGGCAATGCGCCGGGGCTCAACGACGGGGCTTCTGCGCTGGTGGTGATGTCAGCGGAGAAGGCGAGGGAGAAGGGAATCCGGCCGCTGGCAAGAATTCTTGCTTATGCTGCGGCGGGGACACCGCCAGAGTTGATTTTCTACGCCCCAATCTACGCGGTGCGAAACCTCATGGAGAAGCTTCGCAATGAGGACATCAATCAGTTCGATCTGGTCGAAGCCAATGAAGCCTTCGCCGTCCAGTGTCTTGCCGATGGAAAAGAATTGAAGTGGGATTGGGACCGGGTCAATGTCAATGGCGGGGCGGTAGCGCTGGGACATCCGATTGGAGCCAGCGGTGCACGAATCCTGACTACTTTGCTCTATGCCCTGAAAGACAGAGGGGGCAAAAAGGGTCTGGCGACTCTCTGTCTGGGAGGAGGCAATGCCGTGGCGCTAGCCGTAGAAATGCTCTGAGACTATTTTTCCTCGAACTGCACGCGAAGGTTGGGCTGCTCGAGCACATCCGGATTGACGACGGCCTCCGGCCTTTTGTTCCTCAAGACCGCTTCCATCTGGCGCCCCACGGTGCTGCGAAGTTCTATCAGAGATTCCTCCGAATTAAAGGCGGCGTGCGGGGTGATCAGCACGCCAGGGTGGGTGCCCAGTGGATCGTCGGGAGGCGGGGGCTCCTGAGGTAAGACGTCCAGCGCAGCTCCAGCCAACTGCCCACTGTCCAGGGCCTGGCAAAGAGCGTCAGTGTCGACGAGCGCTCCTCGAGAAGTGTTGATCAGGAAAGCGGTCTCTTTCATTCGCTTGAAGGCAGCCGCGTCGAACATCTTTTCTGTTTCCGGCGTCAGGGGCGCATGAATCGATATGAAGTCGCTCTGTTCCAGCAGCTCTTGGAATGAAACCGATGGGGTTTGTTCCTGCTGCGTCTGCTCAGCAGTGAGGTAGGGATCGAAGGCGATGGCCTCGAGACCCAGGGAGCGGGCCTTCCTACATACGGCCTTGCCGATCTTACCGAAGCCTGCAAGTCCCAGAGTCTTCCCCTTCAGCCGGAACATCGGCATACCCAAAGGCAGGTCGTACCGACCCTTTTGCATGGCCCGGTCGAAAACCACGATTTTTCGGGCCCAGGCCAGCAGCAGAGCCAGGGCATGATCGGAGACTTCCTCTATGCAGTAGGAGGGGACGTTGGTGACCACAATGCCACTCTCGGTAGCGAACGAAACATCAATATTGTCCAGGCCAATGCCATAACGACAGATACACCGGCAGCGATCTGCCTGCTCGATCACCTTTTTTCTGACCGGTTTCCAATTGGTGAAGATTCCATCGGCTTGAGGGGCCAACTCCAGCAGCTCCTCCTCCTCTCCCGTCTCCGCTGCTATAAGTTCTGCACCGACTGCTGCGAGGATCTTCTGTTCGATATTGAGATCCTTCCAAATGTAGTCAGTCACTAAAATGTGATACTTTTCCATAACCCCCCACTTCAATTGTTCTCCGAGCCGGGCCGATGTGGATGTGGCACCTTACTGTGCGAGTTGTTCTTCTCTGCCCGCTGGCCACTCGTCACTTCTTTGAGGTTTTCGTTTTACGCACCCCGGATACGTCTGGCGGAGACTGAGCAGTCACCTCGGCCAGATAGGATCTGGCTCCCGCGGCAATCCAGGAATTCCACCCAGTCATCAGGAATCGAGCTCCCAGCTTCACGAAATGTTCCACCGTCGCTTCCTCAACCAGGGCACCGGCGACTTTACCCGCTTCCGCAATCTGTTGAATCGCACCATCCACTGCAGCCATCGCTCGGGGATGGCGGGTCTGCCCGGTCAAACCCATTGTCTGGGCCAGATCACCGGGAGCCACGAAAAAGACATCGATCTCGTCAACGGTAAGAATCTCCGCTAGGTTCTCGAGTGCTTCGACTTCCTCAATCAAGATTACGAGGAGAGTTTCTTCGTTCGCTTTCTGAAAGTAGGTGGAGCTTCCCGGAGGAGCAGATTCACTACTTGTGTCCAACTCCAGAGCGCGCCGCCCGGTGTACATGCCTCGCAATCCCACAGGTCCGAATTTGGCCGAGCGAACGACGCGCTCCGCCTGCTCGCGCGTGTTTACATGAGGGACAGCAATTCCATTGGCTCCCCGGTCAAGAGTGCGAGTGATGATCCAGGGCTCGTTGGAGGGAACGCGCACTAGAGCCGTCATATCCCACAGGTCGCACGCTCTCGAGAGGTCTCCAATTTGGTTCCAGGTAACGGGTCCATGCTCGCATTCAATCCAGGCGGCATCGAAACCAAATTGACCTAGGAATTCAATCAACTCGCCGTCAACTGAGGAGCCTTGAATGCCCGTAGCCAACTGTCCCTTCTTCAATTTCTGTTTGACCTTGGTGGTTTTCAATGTTTCCTTCTTTCTGCACAGTGCGAAGAATCAAGTAGAGCAGGTCGCCTTAGACAAAGCGACCTTCTCTCCAGCTGCTCAGCCCTCCTCCTTGGGATACTCACATTTCCCCACAGGACCGCGCAACTGGGAGCAGTGTACTTTGATCGAGACGGCTTGGCAACCTCGGCTGGAGGGAAGGGGCGGGGGATGGTCAATTGATGGAGCGTAGTTGGTCGCGAATATACGGAGCCATTGGATGGCCTGGAAATCGGTGCAAGTACTCCTTCCAGAGTCGGGACGCTTTCTTGTTCTCGTCCAGTTTCAGGTGAATTTCACCCTGCAGTGCCATGGCATCAGCTACAAAACTGGAACGGGGGAATCGCTCCTTGAGTTCCCCAAGGCGCTCCAGCGCCCGCAGTTTTTTTCCGTCGCTGGCCAAGCAGAGGGATTGATAAAAGTAGCACTCATCGAGTTGGGCCAGGGAGTCCTGCTTGACCAAAATCTCGTAGTGATTGGTAGCCAGCTCAAACCGGCCTCTCTGCATGTACCTGCGAGCTAGCTTCACCCTGAGCTGCGCCTTGTCCGGATAGCTCTCCACCTGCTCCCTCAACTCGAGAACGGTGTTGAGTTCCTGGTTCAGGGATCGAATCTTCCGGAGGAATTCTTCGGGAGGGAGGTAGCCCTCGGCCCTTTCAAAAAGCTGTTCCCTCGGCTCGACCAAAAGAGTGGTGGGATAGCTGGAAACGCGAAAGCGCCGTTGAGCCGCTCTTCCGTCTGCCTGCTTCTCCGTGTTCAAGCGGAGCCAGACGTAGCGGGAGCCCATTTGTTCCAGTACAGAAGGGTTGGCGAAGGTGGTACGGTCCATTACGGCACACCACATGCACCAATCCGTGTAAAGATCGACAATGATCAACTGATTTTGCTTCCTGGCCAGATCAAGCGCTTCTGAATAACTCTCCAACCAGGGAGGCTGAGGCAGGCTTGGCCGAGCAGGCCCTGCCGATAGAGGAAGCGTGAGTAAAGTCACCAGGCTCAGGTTGAGGAATAATGATCGCATCCGTTTCATTCCAGGACCGCCAATCATGTCGCCTTACTCCCTACATCTTACCATGCATGGAATCATCAAGGGTTTCCGGATTCGAATGACAAATGCCCGCTGCGCTCGCAGCTGCGGCGAAGGTGACTTTGGCCGATCTCTTTGTTTCTCGTCGTCGAGTGGTTCTGATTTTTTCAACCAGAATCTGGTAGGATCATGGGAAAATGAGTCAGTAATGTCAGGGAAGCTATTTCAGTTCATCTTCGAGTTCAATTCAAAGCGCCTGGATGGCGGCGGCGAGATGAAGGATCTACTCGGTGGCAAGGGTGCCAATCTGGCCGAGATGTGCCGAGTGGGACTGCCTGTGCCTCCCGGATTTACGATTTCGACAGAGGCCTGTCGGATTTTTTCAGCTGACCCGGACGACTATCGGCATCGTGTTCTTCACGAAATTCATGCTGCCCTCGAGCACCTGGAAGAAGTAACAGGTAGGAAGCTTGGGGATCTCGGCAGTCCTCTGCTGGTCTCGGTTCGCTCCGGAGCCAAGTTTTCGATGCCGGGTATGATGGATACGATTCTCAACGTCGGGCTGGCTCCCGGTGTCGTCCCCGGTCTGGTTGCCCTGAGCCGTGACCCACGCTTTGTCTGGGACTGCTATCTCCGTTTCGTGCAGATGTTTTCTCAGCTGGTGCTGAAGATGGACGGCAGGAAGCTCGAAGAAACTCTGAACCAGTTTCGGCCGCGAATTGAAAAAACGGGTTCAGGAGCGGTTGGTCCCGATGAATTGAAGCGTCTATGCGGGGAGTTGCGGGATGCAATCTCCCGTGCGGGCGGCTCTTTACCGGACTCGCCCGCACAGCAGCTGGAGTTGGCTGTGGAGGCGGTTTTCCGATCGTGGAAGAATCCGCGAGCCGTGACCTACCGAAAGCTTTATGACATACCGGATGATCTTGGAACAGCAGTAAACATACAAAGCATGGTCTTTGGAAATCTTGGGAAGGACTCCGGATCCGGGGTGGGGTTTACCCGCAATCCATCGACAGGTAAGAAGGAGTTCTACGGGGAGTTTTTGCCCAATGCCCAGGGTGAGGAAGTAGTGGCGGGAACCCGCACCCCATTTCCTCTTGTCGCGTTGCAGGAGAGGCTGCCTGACATCTACGAGCAGTTAAGGCGTGTTACCGGGGATCTGGAAAGACACTATCGGGATATGCAGGATTACGAGTTCACCATTGAGACAGGGAAGCTCTACCTGCTTCAGACGCGCACGGGAAAGCGCAGCGGAAGGGCAGCGGTCCAGATTGCCTGGGATCTTTTTCAGGAGGGGGTCATCGGCTGGCAAGAGGCGCTGGAACGCATCAACCCGCTTCAGCTCCAGGATTTGCTGCATACCCGGTTTAAAAAGAAGCCGTCCCGGAGACTCCTGGCGCGAGGGCTCCCTGCCTCTCCCGGGGCAGAAGTAGGCGGTGCCGTCTTTACTGCTGACAGTGCGGTTTCGGAGTCCGTTTCGGGAGAGGAGGTTATTCTGGTGCGCCGCGAGACCACCCCGGACGACATTCACGGAATGCAGGCGGCTAAAGCGATTGTCACGGCGCGAGGAGGGATGACGAGTCATGCCGCCGTGGTGGCTCGGGGAATGGGTAAGCCCGCGGTCGTAGGCTGCGAGGAAATGGAGGTTGATGAGGAGAAGCGGCAACTCCGAGTGAACGGACGGGTCATCCATGCAGGGGAAACTCTGTCGGTCGACGGTAGTGCCGGGGAAGTTTATCGGGGAGAGCTCGAGAAGACGGGTGAGGATTTCGAAAGTGGGCTTCTGCTTCAGGTTCTGGGGCTCTGCTCAAAAGTGGACCGGTCCATGAGTGTTCGGGCCAATGCGGATACCCCGTCGGATGCCCGTAAGGCTCGGGAACTGGGAGCCGTAGGTATTGGTCTGTGCCGTACTGAGCATATGTTCTTCGGGCCGGACCGCCTTCCCCTTATGCAGCAGTTGATCCTGGCCGACAGCGAGCCAGAGCGAGAAGGCCTGTTGGAGCGCCTCAAAGAATTCCAAAGAGAGGATTTTGCAGGCATTCTGGAAGCTATGGATGGGCTGCCCGTCACGATTCGGCTTCTGGATCCCCCTCTGCATGAGTTCCTTGCTGATGAGATGCTTTTGAGAGAAGAGATCCGGCAACTGCGCGGCGGCGGGGGCGAGGAAAAGGAAATCGCCTTACGCGAGAGCGTACTTGCCCGGGTTGAGGAGCTGCGCGAAGTGAACCCCATGCTGGGACATCGAGGCTGTCGTCTGGGGATCACCTTTCCGGAGATCACACGGATGCAGGCAGGGGCGATCTTTGAGGCCGCTTGCCAGATGAAGCAGGAAGGCAAGAATCCTCAGGTAGAGGTGATGGTTGCCCTGGTCAGTGTGGCTCGTGAGTTGAGCTTGCAAAAGGAATTGATTCAAACGGCTGCTCAGGAAGTCTTTGACCGAACCGGTACCCGGATCGAGTATACCGTAGGCAGCATGATTGAGCTGCCCCGAGCCGCCTTGCTTGCGGATCAGATCGCCGTGGAATCGGATTTTTTCTCCTTTGGTACCAACGATCTCACTCAGACGGTTTTTGGTTTCTCCCGTGATGATGTTGGGAAGTTTCTGGGGACGTATCGGGAAAAGCAGATCTTGAAATCGGATCCTTTTCAGACCCTGGACCAGGAAGGAGTGGGTGGGTTGATCGAGCTGGCGATTCGGAAGGCGAGACAAGTGAAACCAGATTTGAAAATCGGCCTCTGTGGGGAACACGGTGGAGACCCTGAATCGATTTTTTTCTGCCAGCGCATGGCGATGGATTATGTCAGCTGTTCTCCTTATCGCGTGCCCATTGCACGCTGGAGCACGGCCCAGGCTGCCTTACGGAACCAGGGGGACTCCCGTCCCGCCACCTTACAGCGGGGCGATCAGAGTGTTTGAATCTGGGTGCTCGACAATGGGGCGCGGTTTGTGGTGACGCCCCTTCGAGCCTCTGACTGGATGCATACGCCCTCACCCGGAACATAGCCAGGAGGACCAAGCCAATGTAGGCCGCGACCTCCGTTCGCGGCACTTTTCCCGTCACTCCGTGACGGGACTATGCTCTTGTGTTCGTCAGTCGAACTTCGTCACTCGCATTGGGTAGGTGGTGCCGGAGGGGGGATTCGAACCCCCACGGGGAAAAACCCCACAGCGCCCTGAACGCAGCGCGTCTGCCAGTTCCGCCACTCCGGCGCGTTTCAGATCCACTTGCGTCTCCAGCGCCAACTCGTTTGGTGCCTGGAAGGACCTGCCCAGATTATCCACCATGACTTTCCCATTGTAAATACAGCATGGGTTATTGTATTTATCGAATGGTGTTGTCAGTGTCCGAGCCAAAATCCTTGATCGTTACTGGCCGTCTGGATTGCCACCGGGACGGGTACGGGTTCGTGATCCCAGAGGACGAGAAGGTGGGTCGGGACGTGTTTGTTCCTGCTCGCCGAATGGGAGACGCCGTCCACGGTGACCGGGTCGCTGTTCGCCTCCTGCCCGTAAGCCAAAAGAGGAAGAGACGAGGCCGCTCTCGCGTGTCGCCGGAGAGGCCGGAAGGAGAGATCATCGAGGTGCTTTCCCGAGGCCATGAGGTGATCGTGGGGAAGGTGTTCTGCTATCGAAAGGAGCTTTTCGTGACTCCTCTGGATGAGCGCCACCACTATACGATCCGCCTGATGGATGGAGAAGCGGAACTGGAGGGCAAGATCGTCGCGGTCTCTCTCCAGGGTAGAGCCAGTCGCCGTGAAAGGGAGTACTTAGGCAGGATCGTTGAGGTGCTTGGCGATCCCGAAGACCCCGAGATCCAATATAAGATCGTGTGCCATACCCATCAGATTCCCATGGCTTTCCCCGATGCAGTGCTTGAAGAAGCAGAGACAGCGCGCGAACCGGAGAGAGACCAGGTGGGCCAGAGAATGGATTTTCGTGGCCAGCTCACCATCACCATCGACGGGGAAACGGCTAGGGATTTTGACGACGCCGTCGCCATTGAAAGATCAGCTCACGGATCGTTTTCGCTGAGTGTCCATATTGCGGACGTCTCCCATTACGTTGGCATCAACAGCCGTCTGGACCAGGAAGCTTTTCTTCGAGGTACGTCCGTCTATTTTCCGGATCGAGTGCTCTCCATGCTCCCCCCTCGACTTTCCAGTGAGCTGTGCAGCCTGAAGCCCGGCTGCGATCGGCTGGCCCTCAGTCTCGTCATGGACCTGGACGGTCGCGGAGAGGTGAGGGGGATTCACTTTCATGAGTCCGTGATTCGCAGCAAGGAGCGGATGAGCTATGGCGAAGTGAAAAGGATCCTTATTGATCGGGACTCTCAGGGTCATTCGCCTGACCTTGTAGAGCGTTTGGAGTGGATGCTCGAACTCAGCGAGATTCTCAGGGCCAAGCGAAAGACCAGGGGTGCTATCGACTTTGACTTGCCGGAAGCTGAAATCGAGTATGACGTCTCAGGCGAGATTCTCGACATTGTGCGCTCGGAGCGCAACGAAGCGCATCGTATTATTGAAGAATTCATGCTTCTTGCCAATGAGGTGGTGGCGACCTACCTCACCGGAAAAGGGTTTCCTCTCATCTTTCGCGTTCACGAATCTCCCGATCCGCTTAAGGTGGAGGATTTTCTCGACGTAGCTCGCAGGTTCGGGCATGGGCTCGAGCAAAGCGCAAGAGGCGAGTATCGTCCCCTCGACTTTCAGAAGCTCATGGAGGCGGTTGCCGGCAAACGTGAGGAAAAATTTCTGTCCTACCTGATGCTTCGCTCCTTCAAGCAGGCTCGCTACGAAACAGTGAATTCGGGTCACTTTGGGCTTGCCACTCAAAACTACACCCACTTCACTTCTCCCATCAGGCGCTACCCGGATCTGGTGGTGCACCGTGTTCTCAAGGGAGCGATCCGAGGGGAGACCCGTTCTCCTGAACTGGAAGGGCTCTACGGCCGCCTGCCCCAAGTTGCCCTGCAGTCCTCGGATCGCGAGCGCAAAGCTGTGGAGGCCGAGAGGGAGGTCATGCGTGGGCTGGTGGCTGCATTCATGGCGGAGCGGTTAGGAGAGGAATACGAGGCACTTATCATTGGCGTCGAGTCCAAAGGGTTCTTCGTCGAGTTGCTGGATCACTTCGTGGAAGGATTTGTGCCCGTCCGAACGATTTGGGATGACATGTATTTCTTTAACGAGCGCCTTCACTGTCTGGTGGGAAGGAATACGCGGAAAGTGTATCGCATTGGGGATCTCACCCAGGTCCGCTTGGACAGGGTAGACGGTCAACGCCACCGGATCGATTTCTCTGCGGTTCTTACCCCGAGGCGAGTTCCGCCAAGGCGGAAGAAATGACTTGATCCTGCTCGGGAAAGACCGTGCGTAGATCCAGAATCAGTTGATCCTCTTCAATTCGGGCCAAGATGGGAAGCGGAGATTCTCGCAGCTTCAGCTCCAGTTCATTGACAGAATGCTGAGAGGACTGGATGGCGAGCAGGCAGGTAGCGATCTGTTCTTCGGGAGCCGACCCTCCGCCAATGAGGGAATATCCTTCTTTCAACTCGCATCGAAGTACCCCGGTTTCCAGGTTCTGCTGAAGCCGTAGGGCGCGCTCGCGGATCTCGGCGGGGCTGACAGAAAGCATTTGATAAACGGGAAGTGATTTCAGGTAGGTGCCCTTTTCGTGTTCAATCAGCGTCCACTCCAGTGCGCCGTAGGTTACTTTGTCCACCCGGCAGGCGCGCATCAAGGGATTCTTCCTCACACGATCCACCCATTTCTTTCTGCCCACGATCATTCCGGCTTGAGGTCCCCCCATGAGTTTGTCCCCGCTGAAGCAGACCAAATCCACACCGGATGCAAGAGTCGATTCCACCGTAGGCTCCTCCCGCAAGAAGGGATGGGAGGTCGGAAAAAGATAACCACTTCCCAGATCTTCCAGCAGGGGTACCTCCCTCTGGTGGGCTAGCTCCACCAGTTCCTCCAGCTCGGGCCGCTCTGTGAAACCAACGATCTTATAGTTGCTCGGATGGACACGCAAAATCAGCGCGGTCGTTTCATCCAACGCTCGCCAGTAATCGGAGATTTTGGTTTTGTTGGTGGTTCCGACTTCCTGAAGGATGGCGCCACTGCGCTGCATGATCTCGGGCATCCGAAACGATCCGCCGATCTCGATTAACTCTCCCCGGGAGACCAGAACCTTCCTACCCTCTGCCAGGGTGTTCAGGATGAGGAAAACTGCTGCCGCGTTGTTGTTGCAAACCGTGGCTGCTTCGCACCCCAAAAGACGGGTCATTCGCTTCTCGAAGTGAAGGTCCCGTTGGCCCCTCCCCCCCTGCTCCAGGTTGTATTCGAGATTGGAATAGGACGCGGCCAATTCGACCATGACTTCTGCGGCAGCCCGCGCGATGGGAGCTCGGCCTACGTTGGTATGGATGATCACTCCGGTCGCATTGATGACGGTGCGAAGAGAAGGGCATAAACGCCGCTCGAGCCGGGCAGAAACTGTTGCGTCCAGCCGGCCCAGCCACTGAGACACCTCCTCCTCGGAAACATCGCCCTCTCGGATCTGAACTCTCAGCTCGTCGAAGTGTTCCTGTATGGTTTGGCGAACCACGGCCCGGGAGTAGGTCTCGGTCAGGGATCGGATCGCTTCTCTTTGCAGGACCTGATCGACGGAGGGAAGCTGCTGCAGCAGCGAAGTCGAGGCGGACATGGACTCTATTATAGTCTTTTCAGTAAGATCCACCGCCCTGGCTAGGAGCCTGTCCGAGTAACGGTTTTCGGGTTATTAGCGATTAACGCTCCTACTTCCGACTCCTTGTGTCTGAGCCTGAACTCACCCCGGGCAACTCTTAGCGGTTTGCCGTTGCCAACTTCAAGAGATTGTGAGCGGTGCAGAGCATACTCCACTCGGTTTGCACCTTTTCCAGGCTGCGCAGCAGAAATTGGCGGAAACCCCGGGCGGATTTGATTTGGCCAAAGACCGGCTCGACCGTCTGCTTGCGTAACCGGTAGCGACTGCGACGCCCGGCTCGCTTCAATCTTTGATGCATCTGTTCTAAGGCAGCGTTCTTCCGGATCTTCATGCGCGGCTGGAGAGCCGTTTCACTGTGTTTGACCTTGCCCGTGGCAACATATCCTCGAATCTTTCGCCTTTGCAACTCTGCCAAAGGCTCTTCCCAGCCAGTAATCGGTGTCGGCTGAGATCTCCATGGGATCTCGGCCCGTTTGGCGTCGTATTTCATCCACCAGAGGGATGAGTTGGTGACGATCCGTGGCCGCATTCGTCAGCCCTTGGGCCACGATCACCTGGCTGTCGGCATCCACAGCAGCTTGTGCGTTATAGCACTGCTGAAAACCTTCCGATGTCTTCATAATCCGACTCTCCGGGTCGGTAAAATTCTGCTGCGCCTGCGCTCTCGGCACTCCTCTTGGATACCTCCTTTTACGACCTCCTCGATACTTGGGTTTGCATTCTTTCTTCTCCTCAGCCACTGCCTTCTCTCGAGCTTCTGCTTCTAACGCTGCCTTCGCTTCTCGGATCTTCTCCAACCGCTTCTTTTTATCCTTGACCCACTCCGGCAATTCATCCCCTCGTCGATCCGCTCCATACTCCTCATCCTCAGCTGCATCAATCGCCTCTGCCTCTCGAAACCACTCCTCCACCACCGCTTGATAATCGATCTCCGCTGCTTTCATCCGCCGATAGCTCATCGCCTTGTGCTTACTGGCATTGGCTCGCACTTTCGTCCCATCCAAGGCCACATGCCCCAGCTTCACCAAACCCGCCTTCTGACACAATCCCAGCACTTGTCCGAAAAGTGCCGATAACGCCTTCAGGTGCCGCTTGCGAAAATCACTTATGGTTCGAAAGTCCGGCTTCTGCATCCCCGTTACTGCCATGAAGTCCACTCGCTCTTCGCAACCTTTCGCCAGCCTGCGCGACGAATACACTCCCCGGCAGTACCCATACAGCAACAACGCTGTCATCATCACCGGATGATAAGGCGGGTAGCCTCGCTCTTCTTCGTATTCCCCCAGGATCTCACTTAAATCCAGCGATCCTCTCACCGTATCCCGGACGAAATGCGCCAGGTGTCCTTCCGCCACGAAATCCAAAATCGACGCCGGTAAAAGCCACCTCTGCTCTACGTTCCATTCTCGAAATTTCTTGCCCATATCGCCTACTATCGTAGACAATCACCCCGTCGATATTCGGATTACTCGGACAGGCTCCTAGCCTGCATTTCTCATCACTGCTCGTCACGAACACTCGTGTCACGCGGCGGAAGGGCCGGCCGGACAAGGCGCGCGACCGAGGCCCCCCAGACGTACTCTTGCAGTACGTCGAGGAGGCCGAGAGAGCGCAACACAGTCAGGACAGATGATTTCTTCACTTCGCTCAGGTGAAGGCGACGCCGATGCAGTAGAGGGATGATGAGAAATGCAGGCTAGGGTTGTTAGAAGTTATTAGGGCTGATCAGATGTATTCTGATTTTTTGGATTTCGTACTTCCTTAGTACTCCCTTTCATAAATACGGTAACGTATGCGGATGGGGCTTGCGGGGTGAGGTCACGAAGAGAGGAGGAGGCGATGCCATCCGCCCAAAGGGTTGGGGCGGGACGGGCCCATCTCTTTGTTGCTCCTCCTCGCCGATGTTTCCACATCGACTCGTCGTCGCGCCTCGATCTGGTCCCGTCGCGCTCCCAACATACGTCATCGTATTTATGAAAGTGAGTACTTAGATCACCTTGACGACCTCTTCGGCCTGCGGTCCGCGGGGCCCTTCTTTCAGCTCAAACTCTACCGCCTGCCCTTCTTTCAGGGTACGATACCCGTCTCCCTGAATTGCTGAGTAGTGAACAAAGACATCCCGCTCGCTACCATCGTATTCGATGAACCCATACCCTTTGGTGTTGTTGAACCATTTCACTTTGCCGGTTGTTTTCATGTGACCTCCAAAAAATACAGTCCACCCTGCTTAGGTAGCAGAACAAAGGTGCTATCATTCATGGAAATGGATGGTTTCAAGCGCAGAAGGAAAAAGTGGAACCAACCTTTTGAACTCCCCCCCAATTCACTGACGAGGGCAATGTAAACTAGGAGTTTGAGCGAAGTCAAGGAGTTTGTTTGCAGGTCCGAAAGCCCCAAGGTACTGAGGAAAGCGCGTTTCTGGACTTTTATCGAGATCGAAAAGTAAGATGGTAGCGGACGGGTCAGGGTAGTTTCATGAAGATTGAAGTGGCTCTTCTCAGTGTTTCGGACCGAACGGGAATCGTGGAGCTGGCGAGCCAGCTTGTGGGAATGCACGTGAGGATCCTCTCCACTGGAGGAACAGCTCAGGTTCTGCAGGAGGGAGGAGTTCCGGTGACACCGGTTTCCGAATATACCGGCTTTCCAGAAATTCTCGAGGGCCGAGTCAAAACCCTTCATCCCCGAATTCATGCCGGAATCCTTGCTCGCCAGGATCTTTCCGGGCATCGCAAGGTGCTCTTGCAGCACCAGATCTCGGCCATCGGCCTGGTGGTGGTGAACCTCTACCCGTTTGCCCGGACTGTAGCGAGAGAAGGGGTAACCCTTCAGGAGGCGATCGAGCAGATCGATATCGGTGGTCCCACTTTGATTCGCGCCGCAGCGAAGAACTTTCAACATGTGACGGTTCTTGTGGATCCGTCCGACTATTCTGAAGTCGTTGCCGAGATGAGAGGTGATGACATCCAGACTCGTGAAACGACCCGATGGCGGTTGGCGCGAAAAGCTTTCCAGCATACGGCTGTTTACGACGCGGCTATCTCCGGCTATCTGGAGAGGATCGGCGAGGAGGAGGCGATTCTGCCAGAGGTGATGGTGCTCAGGCTGGAGGCTGCACAGACACTGCGCTACGGGGAAAATCCGCATCAGCGTGCCGGGCTCTATCGTTTGCAATCATCGTCAGACAGCCTGGTCACGGCCAGGCAAAAGCAGGGAAAGCAACTCTCTTTTAACAATTACCTGGATCTAGAAGCAGCCTGGAGCCTCTGTGGTGAGTTTCAGGGTCCCTTCTGTGCCATCATGAAACACACCAATCCCTGTGGCGCAGCGGTGGGGATAGCGCCCTCGGACGCATATCAAAAGGCCCTCGCCTGTGATCCGGTTTCCGCCTTTGGTTCCGTTATAGGGTTTAACCGTGAGGTAGATGGGGAAGCGGCGAAGCTGGTCGGTGCCCTTTTTGTGGAAGCGGTCATTGCTCCCGGTTATGAGCCGGGAGCAATGAAGATCTTCTCTCGGAAGAAGAACCTTCGGGTGATGGAGATCGGCCCGGCTGCAAAGGGGCAAAAGGAACCTCCCCAAAATGAATTCGACTTTAAGAAAATATCGGGTGGATTTCTGGTGCAGGAACGGGACCGCCACCCGATTCGTCAAGATGACCTGAAGGTACCCACCCGGCGTGCCCCCAGTGAGGAGGAGATCCAGGATTTACTCTTTGCCTGGAGCGTGTGCAAGCACGTAAAGTCCAACGCGATCGTTTTGGCCCGTCAGGGACAGGTGGTGGGTATCGGGGCCGGTCAGATGAGCCGTGTCGATTCAGTTCGCCTGGCGGCCCAGAAGGCACAGTTGTCCCTTGCAGGTTGCGTGATGGCCAGTGATGCCTTCTTTCCCTTCCGGGACGGACTGGACGAGGCAGCTCGCATCGGAGTGAAAGCAGTCATCCAGCCGGGAGGATCTGTCCGAGACGAAGAAGTCGTTGCTGCCGCTGACGAGCAGGACGTAGCTATGGCGTTTACGGGGGTCAGACATTTTAAGCACTGAGGTCTGAATGCTTCTGGCGATTGACATCGGAAATAGCAATGTCGTCCTGGGTGTCTTTGATGGGGACCAGCTGAGCCACTGCTGGAGAGTGGCCACCCTGAAAGAGCGAACTGAAGACGAGTACGCGGTCCTGCTGCATGACCTCTTTGAGCTCTCCGGAGTGTCAAGCGCTGACATCCGAGCCGTGACCATCTGCTCGGTCGTACCTCCCCTTAATGACTGTTTTCAGAAGATGTCTTGGACCTACTTTCATCTGGATCCGTTTTTCGTCGACCCGGCCTCCCAGGATCTCCTGCCGATCCGATACAAGCCCGTCTCGGACGTCGGCGCAGACCGCGTTGTCAATGCCGTGGCCGCTGTGAGGATGTTTGGGGCACCCGCTGTCGTGGTGGACTTTGGCACAGCGACAACCTTCGACGCCATCTCGGGGCAGGGCGAGTATGTGGGGGGAATCATTGCTCCGGGCATTCGAATCTCTGCAGAAGCCCTGTTTGCTCGGACGGCGAAACTACCGCGTGTGGAAATCAAAAAACCCGTCCGCATCATCGGAGATTGCACGGTCGCAAGCGTGCAGTCTGGTATCTATCTCGGTTACGTCGGGCTGGTCGAGGGCATCTTGGGCCGGATGAAAAACGAGTTAGGTGAGCCTGTTACTATTGCCACCGGTGGACTGGCTGAGTTGATATCGGCGGAGCTGGAACAGATTGACCGGGTAGAAGAAAACTTGACTATGTATGGTCTGGAAATGTTTTACGAGTGGCAGACTGGATGCGCGAGTAACAAAAGCGCAAAGGGGAAGAAGAGTAGGCGCTGAAGAACTATTTTAACTATTTCACGGAGATCGAGGAGCACTTTGCCAGGCGGCGAGGAAGGAACCTGCTGGTCTCACCGCTCGACTGGTGTCTCATTGAGTTGTGGAGAGATAGCGGTATTCCGCTGCATGTCGCGCTGCGTGGGATCGACCGCAGTTTTGAAAAGGCAACCGGGAGGGGAAGAGCAGGTAGAGTGCCCCGCAGCCTGTTCTATTGTCACCCTGCGGTGATGGAGGCTTTCCAGGAGCATAGCCAGAGCATGGTTGGGGTCGCCGAGCAGCCTCTCCGCAGTTCCCGGCAGACGCTCTCCAGACAGAGTGTACTCCGCCATCTGGAGCAGCTCGAGTGCTCCATCGGGCAGCGCACGGATGAGGTTTGTCAGCGAGCAGCCCAAAGGCTCGCTTCCTTGAAGTCGGAAATGGCGCACCGGGGAAGCGATGACTATGAACAGATCGATCAGGACCTGGCCCAGGTGGGAACGATGATTCTCGACGCTCTCAAACAAGGACTGGGTCCGGAAGAGCTGAAAGAGCTTCAGACTCAGGTGAGAAAAGAGACGAAGATCTATAGGAGACGCCTCTCCAAGGAAATGTATGCCCGCCTGGAGAAAACCTATCTGGATCGAAGGCTCCGGGAACTCTTTCGAATCCCCGAGTTGAGTCTGCTTCAGGTGGGTAAGGAAGACTGATCAGACGGATCGTCACTGATCTGTGAGCCGGGCTGTGGTGAATGGAACCTCAAGAAATCTGGCCTGATCGATCGAGTAGTGGAAAACCTTCCAGTTGTCGCCATCTGTTTCGATCCTTAGGCTTCCCCACTGAGATGTGGTGAGGGCTGCCACCCCCGCTTTCGCCAATCGAGCCAAAGTAGCTGCCGAGGGATGCCCAAAGGCGTTCTTTCGTCCTGCAGAGATGATGGCCAGCTTGGGCTGAGCCACTTCCAGCAGTTCCTGGGAATTGCTGGAGCGACTTCCGTGGTGTGCCGCTTTCAGGATCGTGAGGGGCGGCAGGTCTGAAAAGAGCCGCCTTTCCACCGATGCGTCGATGTCTCCGGTGAAAAGCATGGAGAAACCCTTGTAGCGCAGCAGGACAACCAGCGAAGAACGATTGGGGTTCCAGGCACCCGCATAGGGATCTCCCTCCTGTGGGTGGAGGACGAAATGTGCTACCCCGCCCAGAACAAACCGATCCCCGGCACTGAGGATTCGCACGGAAGGTTCGCGATACTGCTCGCGAAGATCATGAAGAAAGAGTTGCCTGATGGGAAAAGCGCGTCGAAGAAAATCGTATCCCTGGGTGTGATCGGCATGGGCATGGGTGAGAAGAACATACTGAAGATGGCCAGATCGCTCTTTCCAAAGATATCGGGAGACAAGCCGCCGACCCACGACTTGACTGGAGGTGGCTCGACCTGGGGAAAGGAATCCACCCGTATCCACCAAAGCGTCGCTTCCGTCCGGGTAGCGAATGTGGATACTCTCCCCCTGGCCCACGTCCAGCATGGTAATTTGCAGCTTTCCATCCGGAGGAGCCGATCCCAGCCGCAGGATGATGAAAAACAAGACCGGAGTCAGAAAGGCAAGCGGCCGGGTACTCCGACCCAAAAGCCGCCTGGGAGAGCAATAAATTGCCAGGAACAGTAGAAAATAAGCTGCGAGTTCTGCTGGTTCAGGCTGACGGAGGTAGTCCACCCAGGCAAATCGCTGCAGGGAAAGGAGCAGCCCGGAGAAGATGTTCGAGAAGAGGCGAAGCCCTGCCACCCAGATCGGTCCGACGGGCAGCCAGTAGGTCAGAAAAAGGGCCAGGCATAGAGGCAGAAAGATCGCGCAAAGAGGAACAAAAATGAGCTGAAACAGGCACTGCGTCCAAACCCAGGTGTTGGAGTAGTAAAGGCTCAAGGGGAGTGTCCACCACTGAAGAAACCAGCCGCAGGAAGCAAGGCCCCAGAAGTAGCACAGGAATTTTCCCGCGCCGCCCAGAGTCCAGCCTGTGATACGAAGAGGCCAGAACTGGAGTTTTTCTTCCAGAAAGAAACGCACCCGGCGCCTCACAGCAGCCTCCGGTTCGCGGCCCGCCACAACCGGTTCCCGGAAAAAGTCCTCAAAACCCTGACATGCATTTCGAACAAATGGGGCGGAAGGAAGCAGGAATAGCCCGATGGCCGCAAGGCAGAGAAAGGAAAACTGAAAACCTGGAGAATAGAGGGAAATGGGCGACAGAGCCAGGATGAGCAGGGCTGTGATTCCCAACGTGTTCAAGAACTGGCGAAAAAGCCCAAAGAAGGCGAGTAGGTAAAAGATGGTGGCCATCAGGCCGGCACGAAGAACCGGCGGCTCGCACCCGACCAGAATAACGTAACTCCACATCCCCAGCAGCGCCAGAAGACGACCCCCCAGTCCCAAAAAACGCAGTGGAAAATGCAGCACCAGCAGCAGAAGGGAGATATGAAATCCGGAAACCACAAAGAGATGGTAAATTCCCAGTTCCCGAATCCGATTCTTGTCGTGCTCCTCCAGTATTTTCTTGCGACCCAGAAACAGGCTTAGAATTAACTTTAACTGAACTTCACTAACGTTCTTTCGACAAAAGTGTTCAAACCTTCCTGTGTAGATGTAGAGGGCACCCAGCAGAGGATTGCCCACCGAGAGGTTCTAGCGGTGAAGTTGCAGGGGAGATTTGAGCCGGGCCCGGTGAAGCATCCCCTGTTGCCAGAAGTAGTCCCGATAATCCTCGACACCAGGAATGGCGTAATAGGGAGGTTCTTCCAGCGCTGCTGAAGCGCACAATTTCCCCATAGGCCAGAGCAGGATCAAAAAAGGTCTCGGGCTCTGTCTGGGAAGAGTAGATGGAAAGGGCAAGACGGCCCGGATAGGGAATTTCGACTTCGCCCTGGCGCACCGAATCGGCTGCAGCTCCACATAAAGGCGGTCCCCAAGCACCTGCGGAGGTCGGGCTACCCGGGCCACTACCTCTGCACTTCGCCCCGCTTCCAGCTCAGTGTCTGGCCTTTCAGGTCTCCAGGCGACAGCCATCCCGCCTGCCAGCACCAGGGCCAGGATAAAACAGGGATTCAAAAGGCAAAAGAAGCGAAACCGGTCGATCATGATGGACCACTGACCACTGACACTTCCAATGACCATGGTGATCGCAGGGCGTGGTCGCAGGGACAGAGTGCTACCTACCTATAACGTTTGGACGGGAAAAACTGTGAGCTTGTCTCATCACGGCTCGTCACGAACACTGGTGTCACGACACTCGTGTCAAGACACTCGTGTCAAGCGGCGGAAGGGCCGGCCGGACAAGGCGCGCGACCGAGGCCCCCACAGGCGTACTCGTGCAGTACGTCGAGGAGGCCGAATGAGCGCAACGCAGTCAGGACGGATGATTTCTTCACTTCGCTCAGGTGAAGGCGACGCCGATGCAGTAGAGGGGTGATGAGAAATGCAGGTTGGGGGTCGTCCCGGGTCAGCTGGTCAGCCGGTCAGCCCGGTCAGTGGTCCTTCGTCTGCCTCCAGGCGTAGTGAGTGCGATGGTAGAGCCTACCGAACGGCTCGGTACAAATCACCTGGATCTTGCGGAATTTCTTCTTGGACAAGGAGGGAGGCCGGAAGGTCAAAAGATACTGATGCTTGAGTTCTCTGGCGACCTGGGCATAACTGCTTTGGAGTTCCTCGAGCTTCTGTGGGAAGAAAACGCGCCCCCCGGTAGTTCCTGCCAGGGTGCTGATCACCCTCTCCTTTTCCTGGAAATAAGCTTCAACGAAGTTCTCACCGTCCTTGAGCACGTTCTTGAGCACTTGATTTAGGAATTCCACGCGCTGGGTCTTCCCGATTCTTGTCTGCACCAGGCGTGTGCGGCTGACGATGTAAAGAGCAATGTTGGCCTCGACGAGGTGATCGACCAGAATGTCATAACTGGTCTCACTCTCGTTGTCGAGACCGTCGGTGAGTACAATGATGACTTTCTTTCCACGCACCTTTGCCAACTCGTTGCGACTGACCCAGAACAGGGAATCATAAAGCGCCGTACGGTAGCCCTGTTTTAAGTTGTCCAGTGATCTGCGAATGTCACGCAACTTGTTTGTCCATCCCTGCAAGCTGACGACTTCATCGGAGAAGGACATGATGGCGATCCGGTCTTCTCTGCCGAAGGATCGAGCAAACTGAAAAGCTGCTTCCTTGAATTCGTCGAGCTCTTCACGGATGCTCCCACTCACGTCCAAAAGCAGAACAACATGAATCGGGCTCTTGTCCAGGACAAAGTTTTCGATGAGGCGAGGTTCATTTTCGTCCAGGAGCCGGAAGTGGTTGCGGCTCAGATGGGTCAAGATCCGTCCCTCATGACTGAAAACCGTAACGGGGACCCTGATGTAATCCGCCTGAACTTTGATGGATGCACTCTGCTGGGGGATGAGAAGGGGGAGATAAAAAAGAACCGACCTAAAAGGCATTCTTGAGCATTATAGCATTGACACTGAGTCAAGCAGGGTGCACGAAGAACCAGCGATTCCGCTATAATGAGCGGGTGTCAAAGGACCAAGGCTCAAGCGAGCAGGCTGTCCTGAAACTCTTGAAGGAGTATGGGGGCGGGCTTGCCGTCAAAGAGATGTGCGAGAGGCTCAGCGTTTCTTCTATGGCGGTTCGCCGCCAGTTGATCTTCCTGGAAGGAAACGATCTTATCGTTTCTCAAAGAGAGAAGAAAAAATTGGGCGCCCACTGCAGCGCTACTACCTGACCGAGAAGGGGCACGAGCACTTTGATCGACATTACGCCGAGCTCGCTGCTGAGCTTCTCACCGAGTTGGCCCAGAACTGGCGAAGCTGTCATGAGGTGCCATCTGGGGCCCTTAACGGGGTGGCTTTTTCGGGAAAGTCATTGGATCACCAGCTCCACCGGTTGGTCAAGGGACAACCGCTTGTCCATGTCGAGTTCGAACGAACCGTACGGGTTCACGTGGTTGTAAATCAGGGGCTCAGTGCCCGGAAGTCTTCCTCGGCCATGCGGCCCATCCACGCCGGGTCTGCAAGGACGTTCTGAATCATGAGCGTGTTGATGTAGATCAGGCAAATCTGAAGTAAGTGGAGGCAGAGGACCGAGACCTCCTGGTCCTCGAGACGGTTCGTGGCGACCTCGCCCCCTTTCCCGAAAAAGATAAAGCCGTTCGTCCCGTTCCACTGCTCAATGACGTTGAGCGCCTCCTGCACCTCCTGGCGAAGTGCCTCTGTGTGCAGGTACCGACAGAGAAAAATGGTCTTCTTCACCTTTCCAAGTTCGGCGAGGGCCTGGTACGTCGGGTGCTTGATGTTGTCTCGCGTGAATCTGCGGAGAATCGTCTCTGTTTCCGCGGTTCCAAGGCGTAGAGCGGTGGCGTACTTGACCATCTCGTCGTACTGTCTGCGGATGAGGTCCCAGTTGATGGGCCGGGTGAGGATGGGCTGGAGGTTCGGAGAGTTCCCAGGGTTCCCCGGCTCGGGACGATAAAGCTTCTGCCTCGAGATCCCCTTCAAACGGGGCAGCAACTCGAATCCGAGCAAGTGGCAGAAGGCGAACGCGACCTCGCTCTGCCCGTGGGTGTCCACGTAGTTCTTCTCAACAGACATCTCGGTGCAGTGGCGCAACACCCCTTCAATCATCGCGGCGACCTCTGACGAGGAGCAGCGCTTGAGCTGCGAGTAGATGCACACAGACTTCCTCTCGACGTGCCAGTAAATCATGACGCCGCGGCCGCCGTATCGGATGTGCCACTCCGTCATCAGGTTCTGGTCCCAGGCGCCGAACTTCTTGGAATCCGATGCGCAGGCAGTCGTTCCCTCGTCCCAGACTTCAGAGAGACGGGCCCGGAAGATAGCGTTGACCAGCTTCACAATGGCGCTTCGAAGCGAGTCTTTTTGGATGAACTTGCGCCTGACGTAGAGCAACTCCTTGTAGGTGATATCGAGGTTGTTCGCGCTCACTCGCTTGAGGCCCGTGTTGGTTCCGAGCCCATGCAGACAGAGAAGTAGGCGCTTCTGCAGATCCCTTCTGTCGATGACCTCACGGGGCGAGACGCTTTGGAATTCCTGGGTGAAGCCGACTCTGAGGTCGGTCTCTTTGAGGATGTCGAGGAGACTCGTCATCGGCCACCGCCGAGTGATCTCCGTCTTCAGGTACGAGAGGTTCACCGGCTCTGGCTGGGGATCCACGGGAGAAATCGAGATTCGCCCCCTCCTTCGTTCGACGACACTGACTTTGCGGTTTCTCGGCAGGGTCTTGTCCAGGAGGTCGAGAACTTCCGCCATCGACCCTTGAAGCCCAGCGACAAACTCCTCCACGACCTGCGGTTGCTTGAGCGCCTCGTAGTAGTCGTCGCGTTTTACTTCGAAGTCAGACGGCAGGTCCTCGTCCGGATTCCGGTATCGGTCCGCACCGACGACCCAAATCTCTCTGCAGCGCAGCTGCTCGCGCAGCGCCTGGAGAACACAAATCTCGTAGTTGATTCGGTTGATCCTCTCGACGCCATTCTCCAGGACGATTTCTTTCCAGCCGCTTCGCACGACGCCGTCAATCGGAGCTCCTTCTTCAAGCGAGAAGTACCGCTGCTTGCTCTCGCGACGGGCCTTCAGGAATTCCAGGGCGTCGATTACAGGCCGGTGCATCGCGTTGTTCGAACGGAACTCAAGCGTGCCGAGAAGAGGCGGCAACATGCGACGATAGTGGTTGCTATAGGACGCCCGCATGGTGGTGTGCACCTCCCTTTGGTAGACAGGCCCAGTGGATTTGAACTCGCGCACCAAGTCACGAAGCGTCTGTTCCCCGACTATCGGATAAAGAACGTCTTTGATGATGCCGTCGGGATTCTCGACCGCGGCCTCTGCGATTCTGTACAACAGGGTTGTCTTCCCGTGGACCTTCCGGAGATGCTCAAGGAGCGTCTTCACCACCTTGCGTTCGGCGCGCGCCCCAATGCGGTGGACGACCTGAATCAGGAGGTCGACCAAGCCGTCGATGATTTCCTTTCGTCTCTGCCAGCAAAAGGCCGCCAGCAACGTGTAGCGAATCGGCTCCGGATGCCGTCGCAGCTCACGCGGAGGCTCTGCAGCGGGGCGGAGACGATACTTCTGAAGAACCTTGGACGGAACGTCTGCGAACAAGTCGTCCGGCAGTCCGAGGGCAGCAATCCTCTGGAGCTTCGAGATTTCCTTGAGGACACTCTCAAGGCTCGAGCGGCCCGGGTCGGCTCGAAGTTGGGCAAACGGCGTGGCCTCGACCCCGCTGCCGTTTCCGTCGTTCTCAGATGCTCGGAGCAACTCGTCCATCCCGGCTCGACACGCCGCGGGAATCTTATCGTACGACGCCCCGAAGAAATCCTCCTCATACGCATTGGTCGCTGAGCGGAGAATCCGATTCAACCGAGTCGCAGTCGGGGGTTCCACCTGATTTCTTCGACACCAGTCCAGCGCTGCTTGCTGGAGGTGTTCGGGCTTGGGGTCAACGGGAAGAACTTCGCAGCGGAGCCAATCTGCCAGTGTCTTGGAATCATCCACGGTGACCCGGCGGAATCCCAGAAGGGATCGAATCTGCTCGCGGTCCCTCTTGCCGCTGCGACCGCTCCAGTCGTACTCAGAGAACGCCTAGCTCGAGACTTCCAGTTGGTCGCCAAGATAGTCAAGTGCTACCGCTGGAACTTCCTTCCTGTCGCTCGGAAACCACCCTTCAACCTGAAAGACTTCAGCAAGACAGCGAAGCCAATTCGACTCCGCTCCGTGCGGTTTCGGAGCAGCTCGAACTCATCGTGGGTCAAAGACCAGTGCTCGGCTAGTTCCTGCTCGTCCCAGTGTCTCTTCATCACTCCCTCCCCGCTTCTCTATTCCCCAAGGGTGTCCGGGGAGGATGGTATCAGGGACGTACGTAAAGGGAGGCTGGAGGAGGAGAATCGGCAGGACCAGGCAGAGGCCTCGGGGGTCAACCCAGTTGGGTGACGGTCCCAGATGGCACTTCATGACAGCTTCGCCAGTTCTGGGCCTGGTAGCACCAGCAGGAGACACCAGGTTAGAGGAGGGGCAAAGGATACTCGGCCCTGACGTTGAGACCCCGGATCCGCTCGACGAAATTGAATGGATTTCGATCCGAAGAGGAAATTTCGCTCTTACCGTTCCGGGAAGCGGGGTCCTTAAGGCCGAACAAGCCATGGATATTCGTCCTCCCCCGGTCGCCCGTCATTGGGAATTTAAGATCGTGCGTATGGTAGCAGAGGGCACCCTGGTGAAGCGAGACGACTTTCTACTGCAGTTTGACGGTACCGAAATTGAGAAACAACTGCGGGATGAAGAAGCCAGTTATCAGAAGGCTCTCCAGGAGTTCGAGAAGACACAGTCTTCTCAGGAATTGCAGCTGAAGGATCTGGAGCTTGAGGTGGAAGGAGCGCTCGTGGAAAGAGAAAGGGCCGAAAACAAACTTCGGGAATACCGGGAATTCGAGGGAATGCTGAAGATCAGGGAGGCCGAGTTTGATGCTCTTTTCAAGCGCCAGCAAGTGGAGATGCTGAAAAAAAACTGGTGTCGGTTCGAAAGAACTCCAGGCTTCGGCTTCAGCTGTTGAAGGAAGCGGAAGAGTTCTACCGGCTTCGAGTGCAAGTCTACCGAAAGGCTGTGGATTCCCTGTTGATCAAAGCCCCGGCCTCAGGAGTGGTGATCTATCGGACCGATTGGAGGAATGAAAAAAAGAGAGTGGGTAGCTCCGTGAGGGTCCACGACTCCATTTTGGCGATTCCCGATCTGAGCACACTACTCATTGAAGGTCACGTTTCGGAGATCGACGCGGGAAAAGTCAAGGTAGGGGGAGAAGTCAGGGTGACGCTGGATGCTATTCCGAACCAGGCCTTCACCGGTAGGATTGTCGAAACCAGCAGCGTTTTCAGACCGGCGTCTTTTGACCGGCCTACGAAAGTCTTTGAGTTTCAAGTGAAGCTGAACAGGGTGGATCCAAAGCGTATGCGACCAGGCATGGCCGTACGCCTGCAGTTAATCGCAGATCAGCTCGAAAACGTTCACTCCGTACCCCTCTCGGCCCTCTATCGGGAAGACGGAAACTCCTATCTTTGGGCACAGGAAAAAGGCAAGGCGTTAAGACGCCGGGTGAAGGTTGGGAAGGACAATGGAATGGTAGCCGTGATCGAATCAGGGTTGGAGGAGGGGGATCAGGTGGCGAGCCGACCTCTGATGTAGTGACTCTCTGTATACGTCATGAAGTACAGGATTGCAGTATGGCTGCTCCTTCTTCTGGCAGGAGCCAGCGGCATCAGTTATCGAGATCAGGCGCGCCGGTGGGTGTCTCATTACCTGCAGCCGGTCCAGGAAGATCCCATTCCAACCTTGAAGGTCGAGCTGCGTGACTATACGGTGACGGCTACCGCCCGGGGAGAGCTCACCGGCCTCGAGACCCGGCTCGTTTCTGCCCCATCCATCCGCACTGGGACATTGAGAATTACGTGGATCGAGGAGGAGGGAGCGATCGTGGCGCCGGGCGACGTGGTGGTTCGGTTTGACAGTGTCGAGACCCTGCTCTCCCTGGAAGAGAACCGGAACAAACTGACGCGCTATCGGTATGAGATAGAAAAACAGGGAGAGGAGAGTCGCAGCCGAATGCAGATCCTGGGGATGGACGAACAGGGGGCCGATCTGGAGCTCAATTTTGCGGAGAGGCAGATCCGTAAGGATGAAGAGATTTTCTCCCGATTGGATATTCAGGAATCCATCATGAGCGCCGCTCTGGCGCGCTACAAGGCAGGGATGATCCCCCGCAAGCGAGAGCTCACACAAGAGCTTTCCCAGGCGGACCTTGAAATTTTGAATATCGAGGAAGGAAAAGCCAAGGCGGAAATGGGCTTGGCTCAACACACGCTCTCTTCCCTGGAAGCCAAAGCACCCGGGGAGGGTGTAGTCCTTTACCGCCGTTCTGGACTTTCCCAGCTAAAGGTGGGAGATGATGTGTGGCGAGGGATGCCTATTGTGGACATCGCAGACTTGCGGCAATTTCAGGGTCAAGTTCGGGTGAATGAAAGCGACATCTCGGGTGTCGAGGTAGGGAATGCTGTAAGGGTCCGAGTGAGAGCTCTCCCGGGGCAGACGTTCTCAGGAAGGATCAAACGAGTTACCAGCGTTGCGGCGCAGATTTCGCGTCAGGACCCCCGCAAATACTTTCTCTGCGACGTGATACTGGATGTCCCGCTGGAGGTTATGGCAGAAACTCAAACCTGGAATTCAGCTGACCGCTACCATCGAACTTGACCAACGAGAAGGGGTCCTGGTGGTTCCCAAGAGTGCGGTCATCAGGCGGGACACGGATTTCGTTGTGTTCGTGAAGCGGGGCGAAGAATACAAGGAACAAAAGGTGGAAATTACCGCCACCGACTATGGATTTCATGTGATCGAGGGACTTGAAGAGGGTGACGAAGTGTGCTTGCAGCACCCCTACGATGACCTCAAGCTCCAACTTCCCGATTTCAGCACTCCCCCCTCTTCCTCCCGGCGACCTCGCTTCGTGTTCTGAGCTGTGAGATGTTTCTTGCTGAATCGATCCGAGTGGCTTCCCGTAACCTTTTGCGACATAAGCTGCGAACTGCTCTGACCATGCTGGGAATGGTTTTTGGCGTCAGCGCGGTTCTGTCCATGCTCTCCATTGGCGCGGGTGCGGAGAAGGAGGCACTCTCGGTGATTCAGAAAATGGGCCTTCGCAATGTGGTCATACAGGCCAAGGAATTTGACGAGCGAGAGCTGCAGATTCTTCGCCAGGACTCTCCCGGCCTCTCTCAGCGTGATGTTGCATCCCTGCGAAAGGCTCTTCCTGAAAACACTCTCATCAGCGGAAAGAAGCTTCTGAAGAGCTATCAATCACATCCAACCTGGGTCGAGCTGACTCACGCGTGCTGGGGGTGAACGCCCTTTATCCCAATCTGTCGAACCTGACCCTGGTCGAAGGTGCCTTCTTTCTTCCTATTGACGAGAAACGATCTCACCAGGTTTGCGTTCTGGGGATCACCGCGCGGCGAAAACTCTTCGGCCTCGAGATCGCCCTTGGGGAGCAGATAAAAATCAACGAACTATGGTTTACGGTGATCGGTGTTCTAGCCGACCAAATGATCGAGAAGGAGGAGTTTGAGGGAGTGAAGATTGAAAACCCGAATAACGATGTTTATGTACCTCTCGAGACGCTGCTGCGCAGAGTGGAAGCGAATCCGGTGGAGAATGAGTTGGACGAAATTGTGATTCGAATTCCGGAAAAGGTGGATCTTCCGGAACAGGCGGCGTTCATTTCGGCGCTGATGGCAAGCATGCACCGCATGGTTGATGATTTTTCTCTGTTGGTGCCGGAAAAGCTGCTCCAGCAAAGTCGTCAGACACAGCGCATCTTCAATATCGTGATGGGAGCCATCGCTTCCATTTCGTTGCTCGTAGGTGGGATCGGCATCATGAACATCATGCTGGCTTCCGTGTTGGAGAGGACCAATGAGATCGGCCTGCGCAGAGCTGTGGGTGCTCGCCGTCGGGACATCAGCCAGCAGTTCGTCCTGGAGGCAGTGGCCATTAGCCTGTTCGGAGCCTTGATCGGCATCGCGTTTGGCTACGGCATTTCCGGACTGGTTTCCGCCTATTTGGGGTGGCCCACCATTATCACCCCACTTGCGCTTTTCCTGGAGGTAGGCGTTTCCGCTACCATAGGACTCGTCTTTGGAATCTATCCCGCCCGCCAGGCTGCTCACATCTCGCCCATCGAAGCGCTCCGTTACGAGTAGGGTAGGCTGAGTTCCTCGTTCCATAAATAAGATGACGTATTCTCTCCAGTTCCAGGTTCCAGGTTCTCGTCGTTTGGTGCGTTCGGCATTTCGGATCGTTCGCGATAGCGAGGAGGTGATTCAGCTCCTGATTTTTTCACAATGCAACTCCCAACCTCATTAAGCCTCTTGAGCCGTGACCTTTTCATCCTTTGTCTTGCCCGACGCAAGCCAGCCCATCATCTCCCGAAGCTGGGTGCCCACCTGCTCGATTACCTGGTTCTTTTCGTCCCGGCGGTGCTCCTTCATGAGCGAGCATCCCTGTTCGTTTTCATCGATCCACTCCCGAGCAAAGTCACCTTCCTGGACTTCTTTCAGAATTTGTCTCATGTTTTCGTCCACGCGTTCGTCGAGAATTCGAGGTCCACGCGTGTAGTCTCCGAATTCAGCGGTGTCGCTAATCGAGTAGCGCATATATCCAAGACCGCCCTCGTAAATGAGATCAACAATGAGCTTGAGCTCATGCAGGCATTCAAAGTAGGCCACCTCGGGCTGGTAGCCGGCTTCCACCAAGGTCTGAAATCCCTTTTTGATGAGGGTCGTGACTCCCCCGCAAAGTACCGCCTGCTCTCCGAAGAGATCCGTTTCCGTTTCTTCCTGAAAAGTAGTAAGGATGACCCCCGCTCGTGTGCACCCCAACCCCTGGGAATAGGCCAGTGCATTCTCCGTAGCTTTTCCCGAGTAGTCCTGCTCGACAGCCAACAGTGCAGGAACACCCACACCTTCCTGGAAGAGCTCTCGAAGCCGGTGTCCGGGGCTCTTGGGCGCAATCATCGAGACATCCACCCAGGAGGGAGGAAGGATCTGTTTAAAGTGGATATTAAATCCGTGGGCAAACATCAGGGTGTGCCCCTTTTTGAAATTGGGCTCGACCGACTCTTTGTAGACCTTTGGCTGTGCGGTATCGGGGATGAGCATCATCACTACCTCTGACTGCTTCACTGCTTCCGGCACACTCTCGACCCGCAGGCCTGCGGCTTCTGCTTTTGGCCGGGACTTGCTCTCCGGATATAGGCCGACCACAACCTGGATGCCACTTTCCTGAAGGTTCAACGCATGAGCGTGCCCTTGGCTTCCATAACCGATGATGGCGACCGTTTTGTCTTTGAGATGCTTTGATTGGGCGTCTTTGTCGTAGAACACTTTAGCCATGATTCGTCTTGACCTCCAAATTTGATGTTTTCTTTAACGCTTCACCCTTTTCTTTTTCTTTTTCAGAAGGGGAATGGGAGTGGGGGGATGACAGTTTTCTCTCCACATCCTTCCCCCGGCTCAGTGCCAGCTTGCCGGTGCGGTGCACTTCTCTGATCCCGTAGGCGCGTACATTCTGCAAGAAGGCGTCAATCTTCGCCGACTCTCCAGTGATTTCGAAGGTGTAACTTCGCGGGTTCGCGTCCACGACTCGAGCTCGAAAGACCTCAGAGAGAGCCAGAATTTCGGCCCGATCCTGCTCCTTCACTCGAATGCGAACCAGAGCCATCTCTCGCACAACGTGCAGTGCCGGATCGTAAGGGATCACCTTGATCACGTCAATCAACTTGTTGATTTGCTTGATGACTTGTTCAATGCCCGGGACGTCGGTTTCCATCGTAATGCGTGACACGGTGGGATCCTGCGTGGGCGCCACGTCTAAACTCTGAATGTTATACCCCCGCTGGCCGAACAGCCCCACCACACGGGCCAACACTCCCGGTTTATTTTCGACCAGCAAGGAAAGTACTTGACCCATTCCCGCCTCCTTCAAAACAGATCGCCCCGCTCTTGCAGCGACGGACTGCGAACGCTTCGTAAAGATCTTCCCAGATGCTGGTTGAGGGAGTATCGGTTCTTTACGAAGCGTTGGAATCGAACCGGAGACGGCTCAATCCGCCCGCAAAGAACCGGAGGTAATCGATACGAGGACAATAATGAGGCTTTGGAGGAGACACACCCAGCCCGCTGCCAGCCCTGCAACACCGCCTCGATGGGTAATCAGAATCTCCTTCATAGCCTGTAGTAGAATAAGGTTTTTTCCAATGAAGTCAAGGGGAAAGTGCCCGCTTTCAGGTTTTGGGTTTCCAGTCTCTTGGCTTGCCCTCTCAACTCTGAACGGGGTCACGGTTCTGTCTCCTCCTGCCGGGCAATAAGCCAGTGGCTGCGGTCCAAGCCATCAAGATTCGCCGGCATCGGCAGCTTCAAGAGGGAAGCAAGGGTCGGTGCCAGGTCTACGGTATTGACGCGCTCGTTGATGGTGGCGCCGGGGATTCCAGGAATTCGAATGAGGAGCGGAACATGGGTATCGTACTCGTAGGCCGAGCCGTGAGAAGTGCCCCAACCTGGAAAACCAAGATAAAACTTCTTGAGCTGCACAAAGAGGTCCGGACTGCGTTGGTCGTGAAAGCTGTTCCAGAATAACTTCTGATAAGGATCCGCGTTTCCAGCAGGGGACTCCAACTGGGTTCGGGTCCACACATTGGCGACCAAGGGGCACTGCTTCAAGAGTCGAGCTAGCTCTTCTTCCACTTCCTGGCGGAGCAGGTTGCGCCGGCCCAAGGCTTCATAGTTGAGGTAGAAATTCTCCAGAAACCACTCATCCTCGCCGAACTTCGTCTCAAATTTTCTGCCGCCGGTCTGAAAGCAGAGAAAGTCCTCGACGCCGGCTCTACCACCCGGCAGGTTGTGCCTCCATCGATACTCCGGCATCGGCACCACACCGTGGTCGGCACTCATGGAGATAACCACGTTCTCCAGACCCACCCTTTCATCCACGAAATTCAAGAATTTGCCCAAATATTGATCGAGTCGAAGAAAGGTGTCCAGAATCTCGGGACTGTTTGGGCCGTAGACATGCCCCACCGAATCGATCGCGGAAAAGGAAAGCCCCAGAAAATCCAGATCCTCATCAGTCCCAAGCGCCTCATGCTCGATGAGAGCTTGTGCGAACTGGATCAGATACGCGTCCATGAACGGGGAAGCAAAGAAAGCCGAATAGAAGGAGGAATCGGGAAACAGCGACAGCCCTCCCAGGGAATGGGGAAAATTTCTTTCGGCGCGACTCTCATCAAGCCTTTCGATGCCCAAACTCAGGTAACGGCGAGGATTTACGGGGAGCGGCGTCCAGGCCTTTCCAAAGTAGGTGTCAGGAAGTTTGTGCCTGTGAAACTCTTCCATCCAAAGAGGATAGCGATCCCAATAATACTGGCTGGTGATGAACTGGCCGCTCAGCCGGTCATACCAGAGAGCTGCGTCTGCGCTCTTGCCGCCAAACAGGATGGCAGAACGATCTTTTCCACTGGCGGAAAATGTCTTGGAGCGAGGTGTGTGCCACTTCACCCAGTCGGCAATGGTCGTACCCAGCAGGTTGCGCGGCGACCTCCCCGAAGAAGCCAGGGTGGAACCGATCAAGGGATGCGTGGGGTCGCCGACGCAGTATATCGGCTCTTTCCTCTCCCGTTCGTACCAACTGTTGCCGATAATTCCGGAGTGTCGTGGATGAAGGCCTGTGGAAAGGGAAGCGTGCCCCGGGCCAGTAACCGTCGCGGCGTGGTTTTGGTGAGCCTCGGTAAAGAGGATTCCCTGATCTAGAAGATATTTGAAGCCTCCCTTGAAAGCGGGGCGAAAGCGAACAAAATATTCGTAACGGGCCTGATCGAAACTAAGGAACAGGAGGAGCCGGGGGCGAAGCACTTGATCCCCTGCGGGCGAGGAGATGGCTCCTAGTACGGTCAGCAGGAGCAACCCGGCTGCAAGAAACCTCAATCTGATCTTCATCCAGCGGTACCGCTGATGCCCTCTCAACCCGTCTCCATGAAGTAGTAACCCACCAGATGCTGAATGAGGAAGTGTCCTTCCTCGATGTGTCCCAAGTGTGAGGATTCAACAAAGATGACATGGTGGGCCAGCTTCCCCAAGCTGCCTCCGGGACGACCTGTAATTCCAACCGTCGTGAGTCCGTTTTCATTGCCCCACTCGACGGCCCGCAGCACATTGGGAGAATTTCCACTACCGCTGAACACGATCAGCAAGTCTCCCTCCTCGGCGTAATTCTTGAGCTGCTCGACAAAAACTTGAGCGTAGTCGATGTCATTGGCCAGAGCCGTGATCCAGGAGATATTGTCCGTCAAGGAGAGCACGCGAAACCGTTTCTGGCGATCATAGGAAGCCCCTTTGCCCAGGTCGTTGGCGAGGTGAGAAGCCGTGGCAGCGCTGCCCCCGTTCCCGCACAGGAAAATCTGCTTTTTTCCTTCCCGTGCCACCCCCAGAAGCTCGATCAACCTCGAGACGTCTTTCTCAGAGACCGCTCTCTGGGCCTCCAGGCTCTTTTCCTTATAGGTTCGAAGATAAGTGGCGGGCGCTGTAGGTGGAGACACTTCCTTTTCCGGTCGGCCTTACTGTTCGGTTTGCGTCTCCCTTATACCATACCCGTCAATTCCACCCACAAAAAAAGAAAACACGAGTAGGAATTCCTGAAACGTAGCGAACCACACGCTACATGGAAAGGTGTAGATACAAAGACACCGGCACGTTGTAACATCTATTCGTAATTGGGAAGTGTCCCGATACGACGAGTTGAAAGCGGAGTCTCAAGCAATAGGAGAACAGTGATGCCGGATTGCCAAATTATTTGTAAGAAGAATGGGTCCTTACGCGTTTCGGGCAGCTTTGTCATTCAGGATGCGGACGGCAACGCCTTTGATCTCTCAGGCCGAGAAGCCATTTCGCTGTGCCGCTGTGGTCATTCCTCCAATAAACCCTTTTGCGACGGGTCCCACGGGAGGGCAGGCTTCCAATCTGAGGTCCGAGCCCGCAAGCTGCCGCCGCCAGCCCCAAAGCCTTAACAAGGTCACTGGAAGTGGAAGCAGGAATGGCGACAGGCATAACGTCGTATAAGATATATTATGTAAAGTATTAAAGATACCTGATCTTCCTCCCTCCAGTAGAGTTTCTCTCCTGTTCACAGCTGCTTGCAGGCCAGACTCTCTATAGATCTCTGATTAGTGGGGTGGTAGGACCGGTCGGCCTACTCGGCTATCTCACATCTTATACTTGCCCAGATCCTCAGGACTGATGTTTTCCAACCACTTTTTTACATCCTCAGGGTCGAGCTTGTCCTGGTCCAGGGTCATATTGCGGCTATTACTGATCACGTCCTGGGTGACAAAAATGGGGGAGTCGGTGCGAAGAGCGATGGCGATGGCGTCGCTGGGACGGCTGTCAATGGCCACCAGTTCCCCTTCCAAGATCAGGTGAATGAGAGCATAAAACGTATTCTCCTTTAACTGGGTGACCACAACCTTCACAACTTCGGCGTCGAGATGAAGCAGGATGTTCTTGATCAGGTCGTGAGTCATGGGACGCGGGGTGTCAATGCGTTCAATTTGAAGCGCAATGGCGTTGGCTTCAAATATGCCGACCCAGATGGGAAGCAGCGTCTTCGTTTCGACGTCTTGCAAGATGACAATAGGAGAATTCGTGATTGGGTCCATCATCAATCCCTTGATCCTAAACTCGCGTTCCATGATTCCTCCTAGTGTCCTGTCCCATGAATAACATACCATTTGTTGCGGGAAAACGGTTCTGATTCGAGGCGTGACGACGAGTCGATGTTCGGCATCGGCGAGGAGGAGCAACAAAGAAACAGGGCCGTTGGGCCCGCAGGGCGGAGGAAACTTTGGCCGACCTCTTTGTCGCTCCTCGTCGACGATCCCACCGCATCGCCTGGACGATCCCACCGCATCGCCTCACGATGCCTCTGCGTCGCCTCCTCCTCGCTTCGCGATCTCGGCTCAAAGTTCCCTCCGCAAATGTCATGTTATTCCTGGGACAGGACACTAGCAAACAGAAACCGCCGTCTCGCTCGCCTTCTGACCCAGCAGGCTGTTGGGGCCCACCTCGCGGATGACGACCTGGGTGAAGCTTCCGGGAGGATCCTGACCTGGAAAATTGACAATCTTGTTCGTGGTGGTCCTTCCCGAGCACTGGCGACCGTCGCGTGCCGTTCCTTCGACGAGAACCTGGAAGCTTCTTCCCAGATAGCGCTTCCGATGAAGACGAAGCTGCACCCCGCGCTGAAGCTGCTGAAGACGGATCAGACGTCGAGTTTTTTCGTCTTCGGAAACGCCTTCCTCCCATTCGAATGACTCGGTATTGGGCCGTGGCGAGTACTTGAAGGAGAAGATCGACTCATATTCTACCTGCTCGACGAGGCTCAGTGTCTGCTCAAAGTCTTCTGCTGTCTCCCCGGGAAAGCCCACGATGATGTCGGTTGAGAAACGAATCGAGCGACCGCAACGGCGGAATTTTTCGATGAGTTCCAGGTACCAGTCGCGCGTGTACTGTCGCCGCATTCTCCGCAGCACCGGGGTCGAACCGCACTGGACGGGCAGATGGACCTGATCACAAATCGTTTCTAAAGACGCCATCACCTGGATGACGTCGTCGTCAAACTCACGCGGGTGAGGTGAGGTGAAGCGAACGCGCCGAATCCCTGGAATTACGGCAACCTGCGCCAATAAATGGGCAAACTGGATTTTAGGATTGGAGGGATCGCGATAGCTGTTTACAGTCTGACCGAGAAGAATAATTTCAACGAACCCCTGATCCGCAAGTCGCTCTACCTCCTCCAGGATGAGCCTGGAGGGGCGATTGCGTTCCCTGCCCCGGGTATAAGGGACAATACAGAAACTGCAGTGTTTGTTACATCCCTCCATAATCGTCACGTGACCCCGGAAATCGTTTTTCCGCCGCACCGAATCGATCTCAACGGGAGCGGGTCCTGCCAGAAACTGAGTGGCGACGTGAGGGCGTGCTGCCTGCTGGCTGCGCTTGTTTTCGATCTCGTCGAGAAGATCCGGAAGACAATGATAAAGATGAGTCCCGAGGACAAAGTCCACGAAGGGAACCCTTCGGACCATCTCTTTCCCTTCCTGCTGAGCCACGCAGCCAACCACTCCCAGGATCAACTCACCCTGCTTCTTGTGCGCTTTGATTTCTCCCAGGCGGCTGTAGGCTTTCTGGACTGCCTTCTCTCGCACACTACAAGTGTTGAGGAGGAAAAGATCCGCCTCCTCGGGGGAGGAGGCCGGGATCATACCCCGGTGCATGAGTAGACCTGCAATCTTCTCGGAATCATGATCATTCATTTGGCAGCCGAAGGTTTCGATGAAGAATCTACCGATCATGGTCCAGGGGCATTCTAGCTGAATTCAGGAGGTCAAACAACCGCAGTTGCGGGCTGGGACCGACCGTGGCTCCCCCCTTCGATCCAAACAGTAAACAGGGGTCCCATCTGCAGCCGTCACCGCCTTCGGCGCTTGACGCGACTTTCACTACGGGCTGTTAGGAGACCTGATGAACGTTCCGGGTGGAGGCAGTGGCTTCGAGCAGCTCTCGGGCTTGCTTGCGAGTGGTCTCGGTGAGTCGATCTCCCGCCATCATGCGCGCCAGCTCCTCCACGCGAGCCTTGGCTCGCAGAGGAGTGATTTCAACCACTGTTCGCTTGCGGCGCGTTTGCTTCTGCACATGAAAATGCCTGCTGGCAAAGGAGGCAATTTGCGGAAGGTGGGTGACACAGAAAACCTGATGTTGGGCGGAGAGCCTAACCAGTTTTTCTCCTAGTTTGCCAGCCACACGAGCGCCGATGCCTGAGTCGACCTCGTCGAAAACCAGTGTCTTGGGATAGTCCTCCAAGCTGAGAATCGACTTCAACGCCAGGACGACTCGGGAGAGTTCTCCACCGGAGGCAATCTTGGCCAGGGGTCGAGGAGGTTCGCCGGGGTTGGGGCTGATCAGAAATTCTGCACGGTCGATTCCCTTCTCGCTTGCCTGAATCTCCTGGCTGTCGATCTCCACAACAAAGGTCGTATTCTCCATGGCTAGATCCCTCAGTTCCTGCTCCACCGAGCGCTCCAACGCCACCCCATCCTTGCGTCTTTTCTGGGAAAGCTGGCGGGCCTGATGCAGATACTCATCCGAGAGGCTCTTCTCCTCGGCGGCGAGTTGCTCCCTCTGCTCTTCACCCTGAGACAATTCATCCACCTCACGGCGGATGCGTTCGCAATAGCTCAGGATCTGGGCGACTGAGCCGCCGTATTTTCGGCGCGCCTTCTGGATTTCTGCCAGGCGCTCCTGGACCATCTCCAGGCGAGCCGGGTCAAATTCAATCTGGCCCCGATAGTCGCGGATCTGGTAAGCAAGTTCCTCCATTTGATAACGGGATTCAGCGAGCTTCTCCAGCGTAGAGCCGAACCTTTCATCCAGTGAGGCAAGACTCTGAAGCTTCTTCTCCAACCGGTCGACAAGTGCCAGCAGAGATTCGTCGCGCTCGTAAAGAAGCTCATAACTTTCCTGACAGGCCTCGTAGCGCTGCTGTGAGCTGCTCAGCAATTGTTGCTCCTGTTCCAGTTCTTGATCGAGCCCGGAGGAGAGCTGAAGTTTTTCGATGTCGTTGATCTGAAAATTCAGGCTGTCCCGACGCTGCAGTCGCTGCTGCTCGCTTTTCTTCATATGATCCAGTGTCTGGCGGGTCTCTTGGAGCTGGTGGAACCGTCGTGAGACCTCCTGGCGAAGCTCCTCATTGCCTCCGAAGGCGTCCAGGAACTCGAGATGAGTTCTGGGCTGGAGCAGCTGCTGCTGTTCATGCTGCCCATGGATATCTGCCAGGAAGGATCCCAAGTCAGCAAGAAATCGCTGCGTGGCCAAGGTTCCGTTGACGAAAATCTTATTGGCGCCCGAGGTGGCGATCTCTCGGCGAATGATCAGCTCCTCGCTGCTGGCGTCGAGCCCGGCTTGCTCGAGTTGCTGGCGCGCAGGATTGTGTGCCGGGAGAGAAAAGATTCCTTCGATGCGAGCCCGATCGAGGCCCTCGCGGACCATTTCCTGCGAGGCTCGTTCCCCCACCAGGAGTGCCACCGCATCCACCAGAATAGACTTCCCAGACCCTGTTTCTCCAGTGATCAGGTTGAGGCCTGATTCAAACTCCACCTGAAGACGATCAATGAGGGCAAAGTTTTCAATGGAGAGAAATCTTAACACTCGCTTTCGCTCGTTGAAGAGATCAAAAGAGCAATAGAACATAAAAGATGCCCAATCTCTTGCTCCTTGCTCTCTGATCTTTTACTCTTTTGTTCCTGCCCAATGGTATATGACGGCGGCCTTGGTTACAATAAAAGTGATGCTGTTGGAGACAGGCGGCGCGGGAAGCTTTGGGAGTTTTTGGGCTCTCATCGCCAGCAGCGGCCCGGTAGTGCTGACGGTTCTCTTGATCCTTCTGTTTTTTTCAGCCCTTTCCTGGGCGATCATTTTTAAAAAGGTTCGCTCCTACCGAGAAGTCGAGCGTCAGTCGGAAGCTTTTCATGAACACTTCCAACGCAGCAACCGATTGTCGGAGGTTTATCGCGACTGCCCTCGCTACCCGATGTCTCCCCTGGCGGGAATTTTCAAGACGGGTTACGAAGAACTCAATCACCAGATCGAGGCTTCCCAGGAGCCGGGAGACTCACCCGAGGCCCAGAGCCAACGGGCGGTTCTGAAAAACGTAAATGGTTTGGAGCGCTCTTTGCAAAAAGCAGCCATTGCGGAGATGAGCACGCTGGAAGGTTCCCTGAACTGGCTGGCAACAACAGGTGCAGTGACCCCCTTTATCGGGCTCTTCGGAACCGTGATCGGCATCATCAACGCCTTCCAAGGTCTCGGCGAGGGGTCCGCCACAACCATTCAGGCGGTCGCGCCGGGAATCAGCGAGGCCTTGGTGGCCACAGCCGCCGGCCTCTTTGCGGCCATTCCGGCGGTTATCGCGTACAACCATTTTCTGAGTCGCTTGAAGGTTTTTGGCTCCCTAATGGACGATTTTGTGGCCCGATTTCTCAACTTGGTCGAGCGCAACTTTGGTTAACCCGCATTTCTCACACCGGGTCGTTGCGAAGACACTTGTGTCAAACGCCGGAAGGGCCGGCTGGACAAGGCGTTGCGAGTGTGGGAGACATCTCAGGTGCCGAACTGCCGGGAAGCTTGCCCCTTCGGAGCCTGAGGCTCCTCCCACATTCGAGGAGGCCGACGGAGCACAACGAATCGGAAGGTAGTCCCCTCCTGCGGCGGGGTGCCGCGAAGCGGCGGGGTGGGTCCGGCGTTGTAGTAGAGGTGGTGTGAAAAATGCGGGTTAGGCTGGATGGTATGGCAGTGATGACTGGATCGGGTGGCACACGACCTTCCCTTTCCGAGATCAATGTCACTCCCCTCGTGGATGTGGTTCTGGTTTTACTCATCATCTTCATGGTCACTGCGCCCATTCTCCAAACGGGAATTGAGGTCAATTTACCCCGAACTCGTACCGTCAATGATGTGGATCCGGAACAGCGAGCCGTCATCACCATCAGTCGGGACGAGATTCTTTTCTATCGGTCTGGCCCGGTGAACTTCAATCGGTTGGGGGATTTGTTGCGTCAGGAAATCGGAGACAGCGGGGCGCCTATTTTTCTGCAGGCTGACGAGGACGTTAGATGGAAAACCATTGTGGCTGTGATCGACGAGATCCGAGTCTCTGGCTATGAACGGATCAACCTGGTGACCAAGCCTTACAAGACACCCGGGAGAAAGTAGACAGGGAGATGGCCCATTCTGTTCTCACTTCTCGTACCTCCTGAGGGCTACCGAAAGGAGCTGGTCTTCTCTCTTCTGGGCCATGCCTTTTTACTACTGCTCTTCTTAGGGGTTTCGGAGTTCTATCCTGGGGCTCATGTCTTTTCCGTTGGCGGGAAAACAGGGGGTGGCAGGGGAGTCGACCTTGTTTCGGTAGGGCTGGCGGCTGAGCCTGGTGGTGGCACAGGAATGTACAAGCCGTCCCTCACTCCGCGACCCGAGGTGCTCCCCCCTTCTCCCAAGAAGGAAACCCAAGAGGCCACTTCCAAAAGCGACGACGACGCGTTTGTGGAGAAAACCAAAGCCAGGAAGGCCAAGCCGACTGGACGGCGTGCCAGCCCACAGAAGCCCAAGCAAGAGGCGAAACCCGGAGTGATTCCTGGACGGCCCGAACCGGGTGCAGGAGGTGCCCGAGGTGGATCTCTGGGCTCCGGAGGTGGCTTCGGAGGGGGCCAGGGAGTCACTATCGGTCTGGGCGCCGGAGACAACAGTGTCGTCGACTCCTGGTATGCTCGTTTGGTAGAGCAACGCATCGGTGCCAACTGGCTCAAGACCTCGCTCGGGCCGTTGGGTCGGCGCGCTCGGACAGTGATCAGCTTTGAAATTGTGTCTGATGGCACCATCGAGAAGATTCGAATTCAGCAGAGCAGTGGCATCCGTAGCGTGGATCTGGCGGCGGAGCGTGCCGTGCAGGCCAGCAATCCCCTGCCTCCGGTACCGCCTAAGTTTGTGGGACGACGGCTCCGATTTGTGGCACACTTTGAGTATCCACACCGATGAATTGGCGAATGACAAATTGCGAATGTCGAAGTTCAGAGTCGCCGTATGGAAGGAGCCGAAGAAGATTGCGAAACCGACGGACCGCACTGCTCAGCATTCTCTTCATTGTCGGGCTCGCAGCCTCCCTTCCCGCCGGGTTGCTGGCTGCTCAGCGCCCGGACATCCTGATCTATCCACGGCCCAGAGAAGAGACCAAACTTGCGGTAGCGGATTTTGTGGCCCGAACCTCCGCCACTCAGAGAACAGAATCGGCACTAAAGGTTTTCAACCGGGTCCTATGGAAGGATCTCGAATTTTCTGCCTTTTTCGAAATGCCCTCCAAGAGCTTTTATCCCTTGCGGCCGCTGCGCGGGCCTCAGGATGTCGAGTTTGAGAATTGGCAAGTTCCCAGCCTGGATGCCGATTTCCTGATCTTTGGCAATCTTCAGGCCCACCCGGGACGCCTGGTTGTGGAAGCGTATCTATACGACGTCAAAACGCGACAGCAGGTTGTGGGAAAGAGATACCTTGTGGATGATGCCGCCCTGGTGCGGCGCATTGCGCATGAATTCGCGGACCAGGTGGTCTTCCAGCTCTCCGCGGGGACCAGCAAAGGTGTGGCCCGAACCTCGCTGGCCTGCACCTCCCAGAAAGGCACAAGTAAAGAGATACAGGTCATGGAATATGACGGGTGGAACGCAAGGACCATCACTGCCAATGGGGGCATCAACAAGTTCCCCGAATGGTCGCCGGATAACCGGAAACTCATTTTCGTCACCAAACTGCTCCAGGTCAACCATTGGGAATTGTGGATCCAGAAGCTGGAGGGCGGAAAACAGGTGCTGCCGGTTTCCACCTCCTATGTTTCCTCTCCAGCCTTTGCTCCGGATGGGACCCGAGTCGCTTTTTCGAGCCGAGCCAAAGACAGCGTCGATGCGGATCTGTTCGTGATGGAAACGAGCGACCGCAAGCCGCGCAACATTACCCGTCGTCCCGGCATCGATACCTCCCCCTCCTGGAGTCCCACTGGCCAGCAGATTGTGTTCGTCTCCGATCGCTCCGCCACTCCCCAGCTGTGGGTCATCGATGCCGATGGATCCAACCTGGAGCGTCTGATTTCGGAAGGAGGCCACTGCGACAGCCCCAACTGGTCTCCGGATGGCCGATTTATTGCCTACTCCTGGCAGGCACCGCGACAGTGGACGCATGATATCTACGTGATCGAGGTGGCCACGGGAAGGATCTTTCAGCTGACGTCCGGAGGCGCCAGCAATGAGAATCCTCACTGGTCGCCCGACGGGCGCCATATCACCTTTCAGAGCACGCGAACAGGCTCCAAACAGATCTTCATCATGAACGCCGACGGAAAGCACCTGAGGCAAGTGACCGCGTATGGGGTCAACGAGAGCCCTGCCTGGTCCGCCTATTTGGAACCATGAAAGGAGGAAACGGACGATGAGACGTTTTGTTGTCCTGAATCTGAGTTTTCTGCTATGTCTTCCCCTGGGGTTTCTTGTTTCAGGCTGTAAGAAGAAGGCTCCTCCCTCAGTAACTGGACTTCCCGAGGCACCTGGGGCTACCTCAGCCCCGACCCCGAGTCCGCCCCCGCCCGCTCCCAGCATCGAGATCAGCGCTTCGCCCAACACAGTGGAGCGGGGTAAGGAGTCCACGCTCAACTGGAAGTCCGGCAACGCCACCTCCGTCTTGATTGATCAGGGTGTAGGGAACGTGGCAGAGAGCGGATCCATTACGATTGCTCCTCGTGAATCGACCACCTTTACGGCTATCGCAACTGGGCCTGGAGGCGACGCCCGGGACAGCACGCGCGTTACGGTGGTGGGAGCAAAAAGCGGGACGATTGTCTCGACAGACATCGAGGAGTTGCAGCGCGTCATTGACGAGGGAAAGGTGCGTCCCATCTTCTTTGACTACGACAGAGCAGAGCTCTCCGCGGAGTCGAAAAGGACTCTGGAGGAGAACGCCCGCTGGATTCGCCGCTTTCCGAATGCCAGAGTCACCATCGAAGGCCACTCCGACGAGCGCGGAACGGAAGAGTACAATCTCGCCCTGGGAGATCGACGAGCTCAGGTGACCAAAGACTATCTGACTCGACTGGCAGTCAATCCCGGCCAAGTGGGAACCGTCTCTTACGGCGAAGAAACTCCCTTCGATCCCGGCCATGACGAAGCTGCCTGGGCCAAAAACCGCCGCGCTCATTTCGTGGCCCGCCAGCCCTACTGAGTGGGCTGACCAGGCTGACCATTGCCACTGACCGGTGACAAATGACGAATTTCAACTGACCACTAACCGGTGGTGAGGACTATTGACCATTAACCATTGACCAATCACCGTCTGACTAGCCGAGCAGAGGCGCACCCCAGCGGGTCAGTCAGTCAGTGGTCAGTGGTCAGCTCAACCCGCTTGGTCCGCTCACTCAGCAGTGATACAATCTCCCTGGAGGCAGCAGTGAAGAAGTATTTCGCCTGTGTCGCGGGGGCCCTTTTCTGCGCCGTTTCTTGGGCACAGGCCGGGACCAAAGAGGAGATTATCCGCCTGCAGAGCGATGTTCTCCAGTTGCGGAACCAGATGCGGCTGCTGCAGAAAAGCATTGAGGACGAAAACTCGTTTCTCAAGTCGCTGCTGGAGCAACTCAACGATCAGGTGGCCAAGAGCAACCTCACCCTGGAAACCATCGCGGAGGGGATCCAGGCGCAGGTGGCGGATGAAACCACTGCCGTAGCACAACTGCGGCGGGACATCCAGACACTGAGCGTGAAATGGGACGATACCAACAATCGTATTGCCACAGTTCACGAAAAGCTTCAAGAGAACCAGCTCAAGGTCAGTACACTAAGGGAAATTCCCGTTGCCGGGCAAGGAGGGGTGATCGCGCCAGATCAAGTCTATACGGCTGCTTACAACGACTATTTGATGGGCAATTACGATCTTGCCATCGACGGATTTCAGCACTTTCTGGCCACTTATCGGGACAGTGAACTTTCCGACAACGCGCTCTACTACATGGGAGTGGCTTCCCAGAACCAGCGCCAGTATGAGCGAGCGATCCAGGCCTTCGATCAGGTCATCAACCTCTACCCGAAGGCTGACAAGACGCCCATTGCTTACTATAAAAAGGCTCGCGTCCTACAGGACTTGCAGCGTCCCCTCGAGGCGATCGAGACTTTAAAAAAGCTGCTCACGGTTTTCCCCGATTCCCAGGAAGCGGGCTTGGCCCGAGAGGAACTCCAGGAGCTGGGGATCGACCGCGGTCTCAAAACGGAATCTCATCCTCGTTGACTCCCGCCTCCACCGATTTCTCGCTGCTCTCTTCGGCCCCCACCGCCACGGCCTGGCCTTCCCCATTCTCGGATCGGCGTCCCAGCATCTGCATGTTCGAGGCCACGACCTCCGTGGTGCGCCGTTTGTTGCCGTCTCGATCGTCCCATTCTCGGGTCTGAATCCGGCCTTCAATGAAGATCAGCTGACCCTTGCCGAGATACTGACCGCAGATTTCCGCCAGCCTGCTCCAGGCCACAATATTGTGCCACTCCGTTCTTTTCTGCCGTTCCTTGTTCTGATCCGTCCAGACCTCGTCGGTGGCAAGCGAGAAGTTCACAACCGGCGTCCCCGATGTCGTATATCTCATCTCAGGGTCCTTTCCTAACCGCCCCACCAGAATCACTCGATTTACCATAATATATGCCTCCCTTGAAACTTTACTTACTATAACGCTAGCCCTTGAAAAAACTGCGAAAAAAGTTCTTAAAATCGAAAGCGTTGGCCTCGTTTCCGCCCCACTAACTCGATGATCTTTTCAATCTTTTGGTCACCTCGGTAATAAACTACTTCGATCTGATCTCCGGGCCGCTTATCTTCCATAATGCTTAGAATCGCTTCACGAGACGTCACGGGCTTCCCTGCCAGAGAGACCAGAATGTCTCCCCCGATGATGAGGCGAAGATTCCCAAAAAAAGCCCGCCGTCTCCCTCCCCGGATCCCAGTGTGATCCGCCGAGCATCCCTCTTCGACTTGCCCCACCAGTAGGCCGCTCTCGACGGGGAGGCGGAGCACTTGAGCCAGCCGGGGAAAAAGCGGCTGCCCACTGATGCCAAGGCATGCGCGCAAGACCTCGCCGTGCTCGAGCAGATCGGGAAGGATTCGAGAGAGCGTGGAAACGGGCACCGCAAATCCAACTCCACTACTTTGTCCAACCTGGGAAACAATGGCGGTGTTGATGCCGATAATCTCTCCCCGGGTACTCAGGAGAGGACCTCCACTATTGCCGGGATTGATGGCCGCATCCGTTTGAATCAGGTCATCAATGATGCCGTACCGGCTCTTCAGCGTTCTTCCCAGCGCCGAGATAATTCCTGTCGTCATCGTGCGTTCCAGGCCAAAAGGATTGCCAATGGCCAGCACCTTCTGACCCACTTTCAGGTCCTTACCGCTTCCCAGCTTGATGGGATGGCACTTTTCCTCTGCCACGTCAATCTTCAAAACAGCAAGGTCATTGAGGCGATCGGTGCCGACCAGCCGGGCCTCATATTTCGACTTGTCGTACAGGGTAACGTCCAGCTTCCTGGCGTTTTCGATTACGTGGTAATTCGTCACGATATGGCCCTTTTTGTCGATGACGATTCCACTGCCGATTCCCTCCCTTGGGATAGCCTCCAGAAACCAGGTCAGTTCGATGGTGGTTGCCGTTACATTCACCACGGCAGGACTCAATTCCTTGTAAATCTGGATGTTGATCGATTCCCCTGCACTCAGAGGGGTGTCAAAGGTATGAGCGGCAGGCTGGACGAACTGGGCCTGAATCGAGGGAGGGGCCGGCCAGCGCAAGAAGAAGAAAACCAGAGCTGCGGAAATCAAGCTGCTGAGAAAAACGATTTTCCAAAAGTCGTGGCGGCTCATTTCTTCAGTCTACTCCCACTGCCACCTCCACTTCCACGAACTCCTTTCACTGAGCATCACCGGTTTGTGGCAGTGGAACTAGCCCTCGGCTCGGGGATGGCCAGGTAGAAGAGTAGGCTGGCAGCCAGAGTGAGGGTAGCTGCCAGTACTAGAACCGCGCCGAAGCCTGAAGCCGAGTAGAGGTTCCCGGCCAGGAAAACACAGGCAGAAATTCCCAATTGAGAAAAACCATTTCGCAGCGCAATAAAAGAGCCTCGCTCCTGAATGGTCGCCAGCTCCGTCTGCAGGGTGTGCAGCGCCGTCTGCCGAAAGGCTATGCACAGGCTGATGGAGAAGAATGTGCCGAGAAGGACCAGACCCCAGGCCAGGTGATCCAGGACCAGCAGTAGGAGCGCCAGCAGGATATTCGCCGCCAGAAAAACGCCTCGCTTGCTCCAGCGATCGCTCAACCATCCGGCCACTGGGCTGCCCAGCACCGCGCCCAAGCCCCCCAGGAAAAACAGCGAGGCAATCTCCACTGGACGCCCCAGGCCGAAAGCTTCATTCAGGTGACCGGGGAGGAAGGTCAGGAAGGCCAAAGTGGCTCCCGAAACTGAGAAGGAAACGGCCAGTGCTGAAGCCGTTTCACGTCTGCGAAAGAATCCAAGATAGGCGCCGAAATGGGTGCTCTCCGTGCGGGCGCTGCCCCGGTCCGGCCTGAGAAACAGGCTAAAGAGAAGCACAACTGTGGCCAGTGCCGAGGAGGCGAGAAACACCATCTGCCACCCCCACTTTTCGGCCAACCAGGCGGCGGCGGGAATACCCGCCATGAGTGCGGTGGGATAGGAGCTCAGTACCACGCCCATCGCCCTTCCCCGGCGCTGGTAGGGAAATCGATCTCCCATCAGGGACCCCACACAGGTGGAAAGGATGCCGGCTGAGGCTCCGACCGCGGTGCGAAGACCCAAGAGCGTGAGATAATTCCTGGCTGCGGAGCTGGCCAGTGCCAACAGGACGAAGCTCAAGAGCCCCAGCCGCAGAAAAAGAATCCTCCCCCGGCGATCGGTCAAGGGACCCACCAGCAGGCCCGCTGCGGCGGCCATCAGAGCAAACCCGCTGAAGAGCCGGCTCAGGCTTTCCAGAGAAACCGAGAACTCCCCGCCCAGCAGGGGCAGGAGAGGAATCAGAAGCTGACTGTCGGCAGTGATGAGAAAAAGAATCCCGAAGAATACAATCAGTTCGAAAAATTGCGAATTCCAAGTGGCGAGTTTTGAATTCTGAGTTTTCAATTTCACGCTTTCGGTATAATGCCCGTCAGGTTTTGCTATGGCAACTCGTGAACGCTGGGGAACGAGAACTGGGCTGGTTTTGGCCATGGCGGGCAATGCCGTGGGTCTGGGCAACCTTCTCCGCTTCCCGGCCCAGGCAGCTCAAAACGGTGGCGGGACCTTTCTGATTCCCTATCTGATTTCCTTCGTCCTGATGGGCATTCCCCTGCTCTGGGTGGAGTGGGCCATTGGGAGGCACGGAGGTCAGTACGGCCACCATTCCGCGCCCGGCATGTTTGACCGGCTGGGAAAACAGGGATGGCTGAAGTATGTCGGTATCTTCGGCCTCTTTACCAACCTGACCATAGCAGCCTACTACTGCTACGTCATTTCATGGACTCTCTCCTATGTATGGCATTCCCTGGCGGGGACCTTTCGCAGCGTTGATCCTGTGACATTTTTTCCTGCCTACCTAGGAATCCAGGGAGAATCTCTCTTTGGTCTGCCCCTGGAAGCCTCGTTCTGGTTCGTCCTGACCCTGGCTCTCAACGTGTGGATCCTCTCCCGAGGCCTGGCCAGGGGAATCGAAATGGTCGCCAAGATTGGAATGCCCCTGCTCATCCTTTTCGGCGCCATTCTGGCCATCCGGGGTCTGACCCTGAGCCTTGGGGATCCGGGGGTGACGGAGAGTCCCCTGGTAGGTTTGAATTTTGTCTGGGATCCGCAGTTGGATGGTTTATCCAATCCCAGCACCTGGCTGGCTGCTGCGGGTCAGGTCTTCTTCACGCTCTCCGTGGGGATCGGTTCCATACACTGCTATTCATCCTATCTAAGGCACAAGCAGGATCTTGCCCTCAACGCCGCGTCGGCCGGCTGGATGAACGAGTTCTTCGAGGTAGTGCTGGGAGGGTCGATCGTGATCCCGATTGCGACCGCTTACATCGGACTGGAGGCGGTGCGAGGCGAGACCGTTGGAGGCAGCGGCTTCTCATTGGGGTTTTTGACCCTTCCCACACTCTTCAACAACTGGGGATGGTTTGCTCCTCTGGCTGGCTTTCTCTGGTTCGGCCTGCTCTTTGTTGCGGGGATCACCTCCTCTCTGGCCATGGGCCAGCCCATTATGGCCTTTCTGCAGGACGAGTTTCAGGTTTCTCGAGCACGATCCGCTTTTATCTTCGGGGGCTCGGTGCTCTTGCTCGGATTCGTATGCGTCTGCTTCTTCGCTGGAGGATCCTTCGACGAGTTCGATTTCTGGACAGGCACTTTCTCACTGGTCGTATTTGCCCTGGCGGAGGCCGTGATTTTCGCTTACATCTTTGGAATCGAGCGCGGCTGGGAGGAGATTACCCGGGGAGCGGATATGACTGTACCCCGCATTTTCCGCTACGTCATCAAGTACATCACGCCTGTTTTCATTCTGATCATCTTCACCGGGGCGCTGATCAAACCAGCAGACGACTGGGGAGCCGCCTTGCAGTCGCTTGCTTCCGGCGGCGGTTGGGAGCTGGCTGCTGACAGTGTGATTGGAAAGATTCTGCACGTGGGTGAATCCAACTATGTCTGGTTTGATGAACAGGGAACGGCGACCAAGTCCCTGGTTCAGGATGCAACCCGTCTGCTCCTGGTACTGATCTTCACTGCAATCGGCTTTCTGATAGCCGGCGCCTGGAGAAGGAAGGCGAGGAGGGGCGAATGACGCTGACCGCTTGGATCATGATGTTCGTCACCTGGGCCATCGTTCTCTTCTTCACGGTTCGCTTTTTCTGGATGGTGCTTACGAAGCCGACGCAGGAGGAAGACGATCCCGCGGATGACGCGGATTAGAACGCGGATTCCTATCCGCGAATATCCGTGATGATCCGTGTTATCCGCGGGCTCCTGTCTGCGGAGATGGAAAAGGGCAGCGATCGCTCCTGCCCCTAGTACTCCCTGCCATAAATACGATGACGTATGCGGATGGGGTTTGCGAGGTGAGGTCGCGAAGAGAGGAGGAGGCGATGCAGTGGCATCGTCAGGCGACAAACGACAAAGAGATCGCCCGCAACCCCCATCCGTCCAAAGGGTTGGGGCGGGACGGGCTCATCTCTTTGTTGCTCCTCCTCGATCTGGTCTCTGTCGCGCTCCCAACATACGTCATCGTATTTATGGCAGGGAGTACTAACAGCAGCGAAAGAAACTGTGAGAAGGTGACCAGATCGAAGGGGTGGAGACCACCCGTGTCGGAGCGAAGCGGCTCGGTGCTGAAGCGATAGACGGCATACCAGAGCATTCCTGTAAGGAAGACCTGGCCATCCCACTGTTTGTGCCTGAAGAGTAGCAGTAGAAGACCCGAGAGCCGCCCGCGAAGAAGATCAGGCCCACCACGACTACGGTCCACAGCGGCACCAACCAGATGAGTCGAGGGAGCTTCTGCTCTTTTTTCATTGCGAAATCTGAGGAAATGAGAAACCGAGCGTCACTGTCAGCAGCATTTCCCAAATGGCGGCTCTGATTCTTGTGTAATCGAGATGCTTTTGTCAATGGACAAAAGAGCTGACCGACTCACAACTCGACAATGGGCAACTGACAACTGACAATTTACAAATGACGAATGACCACTCCCACCTCCACTTCCAATGACCATTGACTATTGACCATTGACCACTACTGTCCGGTTGAGTCAGTTCTTACTTTTGGTAACATCTTGCAAATACAGAGGTTGACTACGAAATCCAAATGTTTCGATATGTTCAACCGCCTCTACACAATGTTGCAAATCTGGTTATGCAATTCACTGCGAACGGTGAGTTAGCCCGAAGTTCCCCTAAGAAAGCACCCATTTTTCTCCAATAAGTACTTGGGCAATGGACATTTAGGTGTCAAAGGCGGCTCCATAGTGTTCCCATGTACATCGACGTGGTTCCCAACCGAGGCTCCCGACCGGCCATCTTGTTGCGCGAAGGTTGGAGGGAAGGCAAGAAGGTGGTGAAGAAAACTTTGGCCAACCTTTCCGACTGGCCTGCACCCAAGGTCGAAGCCCTGCGCCGGGTCCTCAAGGACATCCCCCTAGTCAGTCCTGGCAAGTGGTTCCACACCATACGCACTCTCCCTCACGGCCATGTGGAAGCCATTCTGGGAACCATCCGCAAGTTGGGTTTGCCGGTCTTGATCGGCTCCAAGCGGACCCGCCAACGCGACCTGGTGCTGGCCATGATCAGCGAGAGGTTGATCCACCATTGTTCGAAATTGGCCACCACACGGTTGTGGAAGACAACGACACTGGCCGAAGAGCTTTCGGTTTCCGATGCGGACGTGGATGAGCTCTACCAGGCTCTGGACTGGTTGTTGGGGCGGCAGGGACAGATCGAAAAGAAGCTGGCCCACAGGCATCTCGGTGAGGGGGCGTTGGTCCTGTATGACGTCAGCAGCAGCTACTACGAGGGGCGCACCTGTCCTCTGGCCCAGTACGGTCATGATCGCGATGGCCGGAAGGGTTTACCGATCATTGTCTATGGGGTGCTGACCGATGGCGAGGGTCGTCCGCTGGCGATCGACGTCTATCCTGGAAACACGGGAGATCCAAGCACCGTGCTGGAGCAGGTGGAGAAGTTGCGCCAGCGATTTGGCCTCTCCCGTGTGGTGTTGGTGGGGGATCGCGGGATGCTCACCCAGACCAAGATAGAGCTCCTGAAGCAGCATCCGGGATTGGGATGGATCTCGGCCTTGAAAAGCCAATCGATCCGAGCTCTGATCGAGGGCGGCCAACTTCAGCGATCCCTCTTCGATGAGAAGAATCTGGCTGAGATCACCTCCCCGGAGCATCCCAAAGAACGGCTGATCGCCTGCTACAACCCGATTCTGGCCGAGGAGCGCCGGCACAAGAGGCAAGCCCTGTTGGAGGCCACCGAAAAAGCGCTCCAGCCAATCGTCAAGCAGGTCGCGCGCCGTACCAAGACCCCTCTGAAAAAGGCGGAAATCGCCCTGAAGGTGGGCAAGGTGATCAACCACTACAAGATGGAAAAGCACTTCGAACTCCAGATCGAAGACGGTTTTTTCAGTGGTCCCGAAAGGAGAAGGCCATCCAGCGCGAGGCTCAAATGGATGGAATCTATGTGATCCGCACCAGTGAGACGGAGGCCACTTTATCCCCCGAAGAGACGGTTCGAAGCTACAAGAGCTTGGCCCATGTCGAGCGCGCGTTCCGCTGTTTAAAGGGGATGGATGTTCGAGTACGACCGATTCGGCACCGAACGGAAGATCACGTGCGAGCTCACATTTTCCTTTGCATGCTGGCCTACTACGTGGAATGGCATATGCGCAAGGACCTTGCGCCACTGCTCTTCCAAGACGAAGAACTCGACCATAATCGGAGAACACGAGATCCGATGGCTCCAGCGAAGGCCTCCGCATCGGCCAAGCGAAAGAAGCGTACTCGGCTCACTCCCGATGGACCCACCTTCAAGCAGGTAACCGAATTTACACCCCTACAGGCCAAGGCCATGCAACTACTCGGTCTGACCCAGTAGACGGAAATGACAAATCCCCTGGATGTCCTTAATAATCAATCAAATACTCTCTTCTTGCCAGGGGAACTTCGGTTTAGAAAGCCGCCTTCAGCGTGGGAGGCACCTCAGGTGCCGAACTGCAAGGAGACCAAGGGGCGGGGTTTCGCCGCCCCTTCGGAGCCTGAGGCTCCTCCCACATTCCGAGTTCGTGCCTTCCACCCGATTCTCTGTTGCTTGCCACTCTGTATATCGACACAGCGTTTCCGGAGTGAAGTGAATCACCAGATCTTGCAAATTTTGAGCGTCACGCTTTTGGAGAGAATCCTGCTTTCTCAGGTACTTATAGAAACGAACTACAAATATGAAAGGGTCGAAGTTCATAACCAGCTGGTTTTATTCGACTTATAACCGGACAGTCGTGACCCTTGACTATTGACCATCTCTGCTCTTTTCCGCATCCGATGGCCTCACATAATGAGCCTGCAGTTCTTCTGCGGCCAGCGTCTTCCCTGCCCGAAAGCGCTGATAGGCGAGCGCACACAGTGCCTCCAGTAAGCGATTGTCAGTCTCCAGCAGCCGGGAGCGGGGCTTCAGGGTTGAAACCGCATTCCGGTACAGCTGAGCACCATCCCCCACGAAAAGGTAATCGTCCTTGGGTAAACCTTTGAGCCACTCAGCCGGTGGGCCCACCCAAGCTTTCTGCTCTACCTGGATCTCCTCCTCTTCCACCCCGTACACCCCGCCGTAGACTTGCTGGCGGCGGGCATCGATCATGGGAGCAATTCGGGAATGGACCCAGCGAAACCGATAGGCCAGCGCCTCAAGGGTCGAAATGCCCACTGCCGGTTTCGTGAGGCCCTGGCAGAAGCCTTTCACAGTGGCCAGGCCGATGCGCACTCCTGTGAAGGAACCCGGGCCCGTGGTTACCCCAATGCAGTCGACATCCTTAATTTTTAACTTGAACTGATGCAGGAGAAACTCCACGCAATAAATAAGTTTTTTAGAATACTCAAGCGGCGTTTTCAGCATCACCATGCCCACTACTTCCGCGTTGCTGGCCAGTGCCGCCCCGCCGCTGTTGGTGGCCGTATCGATTGCCAGAAGGTACACGGACTCGCTCGTTTCGCTCGCTCGTAGAGCAAAAGAAGAATAGGAGAAGAGGGTACAGGATGAGCTGTCACTTGTCAGCCAGTCAACTATCAGTTGTCAGCCGGTCAGCCGGCCAAGTCACCCTCTCTTGTTAAAGTAAGCGTTGATGAAGGCTCTCACCCCGATGATGAAGCAGTATCAGGAAATCAAGCGCCAAAACCCCGGCACACTTGTCTTTTTTCGACTGGGCGACTTCTACGAGATGTTCTACGAGGATGCCGTTGTGGGCAGCCGCGAGCTGGAAATCACGCTCACTTCACGTCATGGGGACCGGCAGGGAACTCCCATACCGATGTGCGGTGTTCCCCACCACGCTCTGGAAAACTACCTGGCACGTCTGGTGAAGAAGGGTTACAAGGTAGCTATTTGCGAGCAGACGGAAGATCCGCGTCGGGCCAAAGGGCTGGTTCGCCGGGAAGTGGCGAGGACCGTGACCCCGGGAACCGCCACTGGCGAGGGCCTGCTCCAGCCCAGGGAAAACAATTTCCTGGCCTCTCTGGTGGGATCTACCGACCGCGTGGGAGCCTCTTTCCTGGATCTTTCCACCGGGGAGTTCTGCCTCACGGAGTTTGCGGGTGAGGAGGCGTGGACACAAATGCGCCAGGAGCTGCTTCGCTTTCACCCCAGCGAGCTCATCGTGCCAGACGAGGCAGCAGCGACCCTCGCGGAGCATCTTCCTGAAGAACTTCAATCCTCGACGACGCGCACCTCTCAGGCGGACTGGACTTTTCATTTGGACTATTCCGAACGGGTTCTGCTCGAACACTTCAAGCTCGCCACACTGGAAGGCTTTGGTGTAAACGGTCACACGGCGGCCCTCTCCGCTGCCGGAGCCCTACTCCACTATGTCCAGCAGACGCAAAAGTCCGGGCTCTCACACATTAACGGGCTCTCTTTCTTTGAATCCTCCGACTGGCTCAAGATGGATGACTCCACGATCCGGAATCTGGAGTTGATTCGCGGCATGGACAACAATAAACAATGGACACTTCTCGGGGTGCTGGACCTGACCAAAACGGGAATGGGCGCGCGGCTGCTTCGCAGGTGGATGCTTCGTCCCAGCTTGAAGCTTGAGGAAATTGAACAACGGCTCGGCGCAGTGGAGGAGCTGAGCGACTCTATGGTCAGGCTGGGCGCCCTGGGAGAAGTTCTGGCGAGCATTCAGGATGTGGAGCGCTTGCTGGGCAGAGTGACGCTCGAGACCGCCAATGCTCGAGATTTGGCGGCCCTGAAGGAATCCCTTCGAACGCTGCCTCAGCTCTGCCGTCTGCTTGAGCAGTACCGAAGCCCGCTCTTGCGCCCTGAGATCGACCGGCTCGAGGACGTCGTCGATCTCATCGAAAGAGCCATCGCTTCAGACCCGCCTGTCTCCATCAACGAGGGAGGCATCATCCGCGAGGGCTTCCACGAAGAACTTGATCAGCTGCGCCAGACTGCACACTCGGGCAAATCTTTTCTGGCCGGTTTGGAAGGGCAAGAGCGTGAAGCGACCGGGATCCCCTCTCTCAAGGTGAAATATAACCGCGTCTTCGGCTACTTCATCGAAATCACCAAGGCGCATCTTGCTTCCGTGCCCGCACACTACACGCGCAAGCAGACGCTGGTGGGAGCGGAGCGATTTGTGACACCCGAGCTGAAGGAGTACGAAGAAACAGTACTGGGCGCCGAAGAGCGCATCCTGGAACTGGAGAAGAAGCTTTTTGTCGAGGTGCGCCGAAAGGTTGGTCTCGAAGCCCGTCGCATCCAGCAGGTGGCCGCTATCATTGCACGGCTGGACGTTCTGCGCTCACTGGCCGAAGCGGCCAAAAAATTCCACTACGTGCGCCCGCTCCTGAACGACGGCCAGGAAATTCTCATCAGCGCCGGGCGCCATCCCGTCCTGGAGCTGCAAAGCAGCGAGCCCTTCGTTCCTAACGACCTGCGTATCAACACCACGACAGATCAACTCCTCTTGCTGACCGGTCCCAACATGGGCGGAAAATCCACCTACCTGCGTCAAAACGCCCTGATCGTCCTGCTGGCTCAGATGGGTTCTTTCGTTCCCGCCCAAGAGGCTCGTATCGGTCTCGTTGACCAGATCTTCACTCGCGTGGGAGCCAGTGACAACCTGGCTCGAGGTCGCTCTACCTTCATGGTCGAGATGATTGAAACGGCTCATATCTTGAATACGGCCAGCTCCCGCAGCCTGGTGCTGCTGGATGAGGTGGGGCGAGGAACCGCAACTTTTGACGGGCTTTCCATCGCCTGGTCGGTTGCCGAATACCTGCGTACCCATCCCCAACGCAGAGCCCGAACCCTCTTTGCCACTCATTACCATGAGCTGACCAAGCTGGAAAAGCTTTATGAGGGTATCAAGAACTACTGTGTGACGGTGCGTCGATCGGGCAGCGATATCCTCTTTTTTCATCGCGTCACGCCGGGTGTGGCCAATAAAAGCTACGGCATCGAAGTCGCCCGTTTGGCAGGTCTCCCGGCCCCGGTTCTGGAACGGGCTCGAGAGATCCTTTCTCGGCTCGAACGCAAGGAGATCGATCTGAGCGGGCGGTCCCACCGGAGTTCCAGCGAAGAGGTCTTCGAGGAGATTCAGCAAAAATTGTTCTGAGCTGACCAGCTGACCACTGACCAGGGTGACCGGCTTAGTGTTGGACGTTCTTACCCGTTTCGTAGTCTAATCATCATGCGGAGTCTTTTGTAGTCTTTTCTCAGGTCTGCAAAGACTTCCTCACCTAACAGGTTGATATCCTTGGCAAACTCTAATCAAACTTTTGTCTCATCACAGCTTCCCTAGGCTGCATTTTTCATCACCGCTCGTCACGAAGACACTCGTGTCAAGCGGCGGAAGGGCTGGCCTGACAAGGCGCGCGACCGAGGCCCCCGCAGGCGTACTCGTGCAGTACGTCGAGGAGGCCGACGGAGCGCAACACAGTCAGGACGGATGATTTCTTCACTTCGCTCAGGTGAAGGCGACGCCGATGTAGTAGAGCGGTGATGAGAAATACAGGCTAGTTCCGCCACCGGCAGCGCCGGATCATTCAGCCGGAAACTTGCTGGCCAGGGAAAGTGTTCTGGTCACCCGGTAGGTCAAGTTTCAGGTCAGCGGTAGGTCAGGAATCGGCGGTGATCGGCAAGAAAATGAGTTTGCCGAACGTATCCCTCGACGTAGTTGGCTGCAATCGAGCGGCTGGAGTTGCACAGCAGCAGCGCCAAAGCGTATTGTTCGTGTCGTGGAAATTTTCGGCAAACATTTTCAACGCGCAAAGCGAGCTCATAGCCGAGCTGATAGATATTGGAATGCTTGTAACTCATACAATCCATAACGCTTGCGAACAGAAAAGCACGAAAGTTTTGTCGTCAGCCGGTCAGCTTGATCGACCTGGTCAGCTGGTCAGCTGCTCAGCCGGTCAGCTCTAACCCATGAAACCCACCTCTTTCGCTCTTCTTGCCCTCCTCGCCCTCCCCTTCTTCGTCGCCCTGGAGGACTCCTCCGTCTGGGATACGAGTGAGGCCTACTATGCGCAGACCCCGCGCGAGATGATTGATCGCGGCGACTGGTTAGTCCCCTACTTCAACGGCCAGCCCAGAGTCAACAAACCACCTCTTTCCTATTGGATTGTCGCCAGCTGCTACCGCCTCTTCTCCGATTCGCTCTTCTGGGAGCGCCTCCCCATGGCTCTTCTCGCCTACGGGTCGGTGCTGATCGTCTTTTGGATAGGCCGAATTCTCTTTGCAGAAGAGGTTGCCCTGTGGGGCGCCGCGATTTTTGCCACCACACCCCGCTTTCTGATCCTGGGGCGCCAGCTTTTCGTTGACATCCTCATGCTCTTCTGCATTCTGGCGGCAATAGCCTTCTTTCTTTCCTGGCTCAAAGGAGGCAAAAGGAACCACTTCTTACTCTCTGCCCTCTTCTTTGGCCTGGCCTTTTTGGCCAAAGGCCCCCTGGCCCTGTTGCCACTGGCCTTCCTTGGGCTCTACCTGGCTCTTACCGGTCAGCTTACCTTGCTGGTCCGAGCTCCCTGGGTCGTGGCAGGCGTCGTTTTCCTCGTCATCTCCATGCCCTGGTTCCTGCTTCTGGCTCTTCGTTCGGGAGGACAGCCTGTGATCGATTTTTTCCTGGTGGAAAACCTCAGCCGCTTTACCCATCTTGCACTGGGCCCAGAGCGGGGCCCCTTCTACTACCTGGGAGTCTTTCTCGGCGATTTCTTCCCCTGGTCGCTGTTTTTTGTGGCCGCTCTGGTGTGGTGGCTCACGAAGGGCTGGCCGCGTACTCAGCCTATCTCACTTCTGCTCTGCTGGATTCTCGTTTATTTCCTGGTTTTTTCCTTCTCGTACAACAAGCAGGAGCAATACATTCTGCCCCTTTATCCGGCGGCCGCCTTGTGCGTGGCCTTCTACTTGCGGGAAAACCGAGTGGGGCGGGTGCTTGTCTGGGGAGTCTCCATTCTAACATCTATTCTAGGAGTGTTGTTGTATCTAATTGTAAATAAAATGTTTTTTGATGTTTCGTTTCTGTGGATTCCTCCCCTGTTTGTGGCGGGTTTTGCCCTCCTCGTCCTTTTTCGACGCTTCGGGTGGGCCCTGGCCTGCCTGGCGCTCTTTTACGTTGCCGGTTTTTCTTCCTACCTGGAACCGTTTGAGCAGTACAGGCCAGTCCATCATTTTGCCGAGAGGCTGCGAGCGGAGATGCCGGAGGGTGAGACGGTAAGGGGAGTCAAAGCGGGGTACTACAAATTTGCCTGTCCCAGCCTGGCCTTCCATCTGAATCGCCCCATTCTGGAACTGCACAAGCTGGAAGAGGCGGTGACCTATCTGGAGTCAGAGGAACAGATCTACCTGATCGTCGGTGAGGAACATTATCCGCCGCTGCAGAGAGCGGTAAGCCGACGGCTCCAAATTGTGGAAGTCCGACCCAAGTTGTATACTACGGCGGAAACGATCATGGAGGGAGTGCGAAGTGGGGGAATCGATGCCATCGGGCGTCACCAGTGCAATGCATGGACGCGACCCGTCTACCTCATCAGTAACTGACCCCATTGATCTGTCTCTGGTGCTTCCCGTCTTTGATGAGCGTAACAACCTGGAGCCTCTCTATGACAAGCTGATCCAGAGCCTTCAAACCCTGGACCTACGCTACGAAATCCTTTTTGTGGATGATGGAAGTGGTGACGGCAGCACAGAAATTCTGAGACGTCTTGCCAGCCAGGATGCCCGGGTGCACCTCCTGGAGTTTGTTCGCAATTTCGGGCAAACGGCAGCCCTGACCGCCGGGTTCGACCATGCCCGCGGGCAGATGATCATTCCTCTGGATGCGGATCTGCAGAACGATCCAGACGACATTCCACGGGTGGTGGAAAAGCTTCAGGAAGGGTTTGACGTCATCAGCTGCTGGCGCAAGGATCGCCGTGACCCCTGGCTCACACGCATCCTCCCTTCCCGGCTGGCCAATCGACTGATTAGCTGGATCAGCGGCGTTCACCTTCACGACTACGGCTGCACCTTGAAGGGATACCGGCGCAGCGTCCTTCAACATGTACATCTTTACGGAGAAATGCACCGATTTATTCCCATCTTTGCTTCCTGGGCGGGAGCGCGGGTAGCAGAGATTCCCGTTCGCCATCACCCTCGCCGGCACGGTCGCTCCAGCTACGGCATCTTTCGAACCATCAAAGTCCTGCTCGATCTGATCACCATCAAGTTCCTCGGTACCTACTCAACCAAGCCGATGTATCTGTTTGGCGGCATCGGTTTTCTCTCTCTTCTAGCGGGAGCCATCTTGAGCACGGCAACCCTTTACCAAAAGTTCTTCTTTGCCATCAAGGCGCATCGTAATCCGCTGCTTCTCCTCTCCATATTCTTTTTCCTGGTGGGGGTGCTGTTGATTCTCAACGGCCTGGTGGCCGAGCTGATTGTGCGTTTCTACCACGAGGCCGCCAGCAAGCCCACCTACCTTCTTCGAGAAAATGAGCCGTGGGTAGCGGGAAAGCGACCGCTTGACTCGTCCTCTCAGCGTTGGGGAGAATGAAGGCAGGATGGATATCTATGAGGAGATCGCTCGGCTCCGTCGTCAGGGTCGTCGCGCCGCTCTGGCCACGATCATTCGCCGGCTGGGAAGTACGCCGCGCAAGGATCACGCCAAGATGCTGGTCTACGAGGATGGCTCAGCGCTGGGATCGGTGGGGGGAGGATGCACGGAGGCGGAAGTTTGGCAGGAGGCCCGCCGCGTCATGGAGAGTGGGCGCGGCTCCGTGGTCAAGTATGAGTTGACGGAAACGGATGCCGAAAATGAGGGTCTAGTCTGCGGCGGCAGCGTGGAATTCTTTGTGGAACCGATTATGCCCGAGCCAAGGATTGTTTTGATGGGAGCAGGCCACGTCGCTTCTGCCATTGCGGAGGCCGCGCACCGGGTGGGCTTTCAGGTGGCCGTCCTGGACGATCGCGAAACCTTTGCCAGTAGCGAGCGTTTTCCTCATGCGGAACAACTCGTGGTAGCTCCCTTCGAGCGCAGTCTCGATGAGACGACCGTGACCGAAAGCAGCTTCATTCTAATCGTCACTCGTGGCCACCGCTTCGATCAGTTGGCTTTGGAAAAGGCGATTCAGACCCGAGCTCGTTATGTAGGACTTGTGGGAAGCCGGCGCAAGATTCAGCTTATCGCGAAAAACCTTCTGCAGAAGGGACTCCCTGCGGAGTCCTTCCAAAAGGTCTATTCTCCAATTGGCCTGGAGATCGGCTCGGAGACGCCCGAGGAAATTGCCGTCAGCGTCGTGGCTGAACTCATTGCCATCCAGAAGGGAGTTCACCAGCGCAGTGAGAAGCAGCAGTTTCTCATGAAGGTGCTGGAGAAACACCGGGACGTGGCGACAAACCGCGGATAACGCTGATGACAAGGGATTGACGCGGATCAATACCCGCGAACATCCGCCGAGATCTGTGTAATCCGCGGGCTGACTTTCGAATTCTTCTTCTTACAGTTTCCGTAGAAATCTCTTCACTCGCTCCACTCCCCTTCCCTCGCGAACGATCCGGGGAGGCTCGATGCTCAAGTCGAGTACGCTGGAGGGGTGGGAGTCCTCGACCTCTCCTGCTTCCAATAACAGATCCGCCTTGCCTTGAAAGAGTTTTCTCAACTCCGCCATCGATCCCGGTGGTTCCTGCCCGGATCGATTGGCACTGGTGGAAACCAGCGGTCCGGGGATCGCCTTCATCCAGGAGTCCAGATAAGGCAGTGCCGGCCGGCGCAACCCAACCTTGCCGGCCCCTCCTCGCACAAGCGAAGGGAGCTTCGGGCTCGCCGACAGCAAAAAGGTCACCGGTCCCGGCCAGAATTTTCGAGCGGCACGATAGAACACTTCTGGGATCTCATCACAAATCTGCTCGACCCAGGTCAAGTTCGGTACAAGCAGAAGCAGTCCCTGCTCTGGTGGACGCCCCTTGATCTCAAAGAGCCGCCGGAGCGCCTGGGGACGAAATGGATCGCAGGCGAGACCATAAATGGTATCGGTGGGATGAAGAACAACTCCGCCCTGACGAATGACCCCGGCGGCCTTCTCGATCGTAGTTGCGGCCGGAGAGTAAGAATCCACGCGCACGCCGTGTGATAGAATAGCATGTTCGTGCCGCCCCGCATTTCCCTCATCAAGAGCCGCCGAAATCCCCAATACAAAAAGTGGGTCCGCTATGTCTCCCAGCCCCATCTGCCCGACTGTCACTGGCTCCCCGTGGAGGGCTGGAAGCAGGTTCAGGAGATGGCAGCTAAACAGAAGATTGAACTCTTGCTCTTCTCGGACGGACAGGGTCCCCGGCTGACGCAATTGATCTCGCGATCACAGCAGTCGGTTCGCCTCCCCGAGCATTTGCTGGAAGCTTTATCCTCCCTTCAGACCTCGCAGGGCGTAATGGCGTTTTTTGGCAAACCCGTGTGGCGATGGGAGGATCTGACTCCTTGCGTTCTTTTCCTGGACCAATTGCAGGATCCGGGGAATCTGGGAACCCTGCTGCGGACCACGCACGCCACGGGAATTTTCAGTGTCGTCACCAGTCCGGGGACGGTCTCCTGCTTTAACCCAAAGGTGATCCGTGCCTCGGCGGCCACGCTTTTCTCGACTCCTTTTCTAGAGGGAATCCTGCTGGAGGAGTTGGTGAGCCGTGGCTATCGTCTCTGGGCAGCGACACCCAAGGACGGGACCTCGCTGTTTCGGGCTCGCTTCCGACCTCCCCTGACCATTGTCTTGGGCAATGAAGGAAACGGTCTGCCGCAAACTGCCCTGGAGCAAAGCTTCAAACGCCTTCATATTCCCATGCATCCAGAGGCGGAAAGCCTGAACGCAGCCGTAGCCGGCTCTTTGATCCTTTACGAAGTGACTCGGCAGACTCGTTGGCATGGATAGGACTCTTTTTCCTCCTGCGGATTCTCCCCAGGGAGAGACACGAAATCCGTGGGCTCCTCTGGCGGATCGCATGCGGCCGGAGCGGCCGGAAGATGTTTTGGGACAGGAGCACCTCCTCGGTGAGGGAAAGATGCTTCGCGAGATCCTCTGCTCCGACGAGATCCCTTCTCTGATCTTTTGGGGCCCCCCGGGCTCAGGCAAAACCACCTTTGCTCAAATCATTGCCCGGGAGACCCAATCCCATTTTGTTTCTTTAAGTGCGGTGCTCTCTGGGACCAAGGAGGTGCGTAATGTCGTCAAGGAAGCCAAAGATCAGCGCCGGGTCTTTAACCGGGCCACAGTTCTTTTCGTCGATGAGATTCACCGCTTCAACAAAGCCCAGCAAGATGCGTTTCTCCCCCATGTAGAAAAAGGCACGATCACGCTGATTGGAGCGACGACCGAAAACCCCTCCTTTGAAATCATCTCGCCGCTCCTTTCTCGCAGCCGAGTGCTGGTCCTGCATCCCCTGAGCGAGAATCACCTGGTCGAGCTCCTGCGGCGAGCCCTGAAAGATTCGGAGAGAGGTCTGGGCGGCTGGAGACTGCAGGCCTCCGAAGAGCGCTTGAAACAGATCGCCTCCTTTGCCAATGGGGACGCGCGCATTGCGCTGAATTCCCTGGAGCTTGCCGGGCAGCTGGCCCGACGCCAATCTCCTCGCCGGCCGGTGATCACGGAAGAGGTGCTGCGAGAAGCCCTTCAGAAGCGCACCCTGCTCTACGACAAATCGGGCGAAGAACACTATAACCTCACCTCCGCACTGCACAAGTCGCTCAGAAACAGCGACGTGGATGCCTCCCTCTATTGGCTGGGGCGGATGCTGAAGGCGGGAGAAGACCCCCTCTACGTTGCCCGCCGCATGGTTCGCTTTGCCTCAGAGGACATTGGAGTGGCTGATCCGGCAGCCCTTGGCTACGCCATAGACGCCATGCAGGCCGTCCACTTCATCGGACTGCCGGAAGGAAAGCTGGCTCTGGCACAATTGGCCATCTACCTGGCCCAGGCACCCAAATCCAATGCGGTCTATGCGGCTTATTCGCAAGTGGAAGAGGACGTTGATCATACACGCAATGAGCCGGTCCCTCTGCATCTTCGCAATGCCCCTACTGGTTTGATGAGGGATCTGGGTTACGGAGAGGGTTACCGCTACGCTCATGACGAAGAGGAGGGCATCGCCGACATGGATTGTCTGCCTCCCAGCCTGAGCGGGCGCATCTATTACCACCCCGGTGGGGAGGGATTGGAGAAGCAGATCCGGGATCGCCAGAAGGAAAGGAAAAAGCGACTCCCCGTTGGAAAAGAGCGGAAATAACCCGTAATGCTCACTGGGTGGTCTTGGTGTCTTTGAGTCTTTGTGGTAAAAAGATCCTTCACCACCAAAGCACGAAGACACGAAGAAAGAAAGGAAAGCCGCGATGCAGATCACTAAAGGAAAACTGAAGGGAATGACGGCGGTTGCTGACCAGAGAGGCGTCATACGCGCTGCGGCAATGGACCAGCGAGGTTCTCTGAAGAAGACGCTGGCCCGAGAGAAAAATGTCGATCCATCGGCCATCAAGCCGGACATGATGAGTGAGTTCAAAGGCGCGGTCATTGAGGTCCTCTCACCCCACGCGAGTGCAGTCTTGCTGGACCCGGAGTATGGCCTGGAGGCGGCGAAAAGGCGCCAGTCCGGTGTAGGGCTACTTCTCGCTTACGAGCTCAGCGGCTACGATCAGACTCAGCCTGGCCGCATTCCACTGCTGCTCCCTGATTGGACTGTGCGCCGCTCCATAGAGGGAGGCGCCGACTGTATCAAGCTGTTGCTCTATTACACCCCCTTTGATGAGCCCTCCGTCAATGATCAGAAAAAGGCCTTTGTGGAGCGCGTGGGAGCCGAGTGCGCTCATCACGATATCCCTTTCTTTTTGGAGTTCGTGGGTTATGACGCAAAAGGTAGTGAAAGCGCCCTTGAGTACGCCCGCAGCAAGCCCGAAGTCGTGGCCGAGAGCATGAGAGAATTTTCCCGTGATATCTATAATGTGGATGTGCTGAAGGTGGAGATTCCAGTCGACCTGAAGTACGTTTCCGGAACCCAGTCCTATGTCGGTCCCGAGGCAGCCTATTCCAAGGAGGAGGCCAAGGAGCACTATCTGGAGGCAGCCCGAGCGGCCCGGCGCCCGTTTATCTACTTGAGCGCAGGCGTCAGCGATGAACAGTTTCGGGAAAGCCTTGAGGTAGCGATCGAAGCCGGCGTCCAATTCTCCGGCGTTCTCTGTGGTCGAGCCACTTGGAAAGAGGGAATCCCTATCTACGCCCAAAAGGGTCTTTCAGCCCTGCAAGACTGGCTCTCAGATCGCGGGGCCCAGAATATCCAGGCCCTCAACCAATGCCTGGAGGGTGCCCATCCCTGGCGCGAGTTCTACGGGGACAAGGTCGAGGTCGCCTAGCCCCGTACATCCAGCGGATCGTCTTGGATGTTCACGTATATGCGCCCACCCCCTGGGCGATTTTCTCGATGCCCTCCTCGAGCATCTCCATCGAGGTGGCATAGGAGAGCCTGAGATATCCCTCACCATAATGACCAAAGGCAGTACCCCCCAAGACAGCCACTCCGACCTCTTCGAGCAAGAAGTTGGCCAGCTCTGAAGAGTTGTCCGTCACATTTGTGACATTTGGAAAAACGTAGAAGGCACCCAGGGGGGCGCGGCAGGAGATGCCCTCGACTTGGTTGAGAAGCTCGACCACACGGTCTCTTCGTTGGCGAAAGGTCTCCACCATCTTGGCGACGGAGGCCTGATCGTCCCGCAGGGCACGTATCCCTGCCATTTGGGTAAAGGCTGCGGTGCAGGAATTGGAGTTGATCATCAGCTTGGTGATCTGCTCTGCCAGGGTGGGGTTCATCACTCCGTAGCCCAGCCGCCAGCCCGTCATGGCATAGGTTTTGGAGAACCCATCCAGAATGATGGTCCTCTCCTTCATCCCCGGAAGGGAAGCGATACTGGAGTGCAAACCCTCATAGATGATGTGACTGTAGACTTCGTCTGAGAGTATCATGATGTCCCGATCCGCCAGTAGATTCGCAACCTCAACCAGATCTTCACTGCGCAGGACGGATCCGGTTGGATTGTTGGGAGAATTTAGAATCAGCATGCGGGTTTTGGGTCCGATCAGGCCGGCCAGTTCCTCCAGATCCATGCGGAATTCACGTTCCTCGCGAAGCGGAACGGGAACGGGACGCGCACCTGAATAGGAGATCATCGACTCATAGATGGGAAATCCGGGGTTGGGATAGATGACCTCATCACCCTTTTGAACCAAAGCCAGCAAGGTAAAAAACATAATGGGTTTGGCTCCCGGCGTGACGACGACCTCCTCAGGCTCAACCTGGATCTTGCGGGTACTGGATACCTTCTCTGCAATGGCCTCTCTTAGAGGTTTTATGCCTGAGGCAGCGGTATAGTGGTGCCATCCATCACGAAGTGCGGCCACGGCCGCTTCCACCACGTTTTCCGGAGTCGAAACGTCCGGCTCGCCGATCTGGAGATGAATGATCTTTCTACCCTTGGCTTCCAGAGCCTGCGCCCGCGCCAGCACTTCGAAAGCAGTTTCGGTCCCCAGCAGAGACATCCGTTCGGCCAAACGCATGGCCGTTATTTTACGGTACTTCCACCTCCACTGCCACTGGTCATTGGTCAATGTCATTGCTCAATGGTCAATGGGTCAGCTGGTCAGCCAGTCAGCTGCATTCAGTGGCAGTGGTATAATCTCCCGATGCGTCCAACTTTTCTCTTGTGCTTTTCGACACTCCTTCTTCTGCCTCTTTCCTCCCCTCACGTAATGTCCTCCTGTGCCCTTCGACCGCTTGATGAAGCGGCCAAGGAGTGGGTGAGTCGGACGCTGTCGGGCATGAGCCTGGAAGAGAAGGTAGGTCAGGTGCTTGTGGCAGGCACAAGGACCGGTTTTCCCAACGTCCACTCCCAGGAGATCGGAGACATCCGGGAGAACATCCAGCGTTATCATGTCGGCGCTTACCACGCCAAACCGGGAAACATTCTGACGGCTTCCCATCTGCTGCACCGCATGCAGGAGACCGCCAAGATTCCGCTTTTGATCACGGCCGATCTGGAGGGTGGCTTGGGACTCATTTTCGAGGGAGGCACTCGTTTTCCGAAGGCGATGGCAATCGGGGCCACTTTCGATCCCGAAACGGCCTACCAAGTCGGACAACTCACCGCTTTGGAGGCTCGCCGTCTGGGCGTCCATGTCAATTTTTATCCGGTTGTGGACGTGAACAACAATCCCCAGAATCCGATCATCAGCGTTCGCTCCTTTGGAGAGGATCCGGAGCGAGTTTCCCAACTGGCCACTGCCTATATTCGTGGCTGCCAGGAGCACGGAGTTCTGGCCACTGCCAAGCACTTTCCGGGTCACGGCGACACATCAGCCGATTCTCACCTGGAACTCCCCGTCATTACCGCCTCACTGGAGCGGCTGCGCAGGGTGGAATTGCCTCCCTTTGAGGCAGCCGTCCGGGCAGGTGTGGAGGCCATCATGACCGCCCACCTGTATGTGCCTGCCCTGGAGCCGCAGGATGGACTTCCGGCAACTCTTTCCGAGCGCATCCTGGAGGGTCTATTGCGCCAGGAGATGGGGTTCGAGGGCCTGATTTTTACCGATGCTCTGAGCATGCGAGGAATCAGTGCGCATTATCCGACCGGCGACGCAGCCCTGCGGGCATTTCGTGCCGGGGCCGATTTGATTCTCCTTCCCCCTTCCGTGGGGGCCGCTTTTCAAGGTTTGTTGGCTGCCATTCGCGGAGGTACCCTCTCTGAGGAACGCCTCAACCGCTCCGTGCGCAGAATTCTGCAAACCAAGGCTCGGCTCAGCCTTCACCAGAACTCCCACCCGGTCAACTTTCGCGAGTACGACCGGTTCATTGGCCCCCAGGAACACCTGGATGCAGCACAGCAGATCATGGATCGTGCCGTCACTTTGGTCCGCGATGAGAAGGAGGTCCTGCCTTTCTCGCCCAGGCCCGAGCAGAGTGTCTTATTGTTGACCGTAACGGATGATCCGAGCCCCGCAGACGAGCGCGGCTGGGCATTGGTATCAGAGTTTCGGCGCTGGCACGGCAAGACGATCCACTTTAAAGTGACGGCGGACGTTGCCTTAACGCAAAGACACCTGATTCAGGAGCTGGCCCAACGGGTTGATTACCTGGTGGTGGGAGCCTACGTTCGCATCGCAGCTTACAAAGGCTCGATCGAGCTCTCTCACGATCAAATAGAGCTTCTAACAAGCCTCTGCAGCGTCGATCGACCCTTCGCTTTCATCGCCTTCGGCAGTCCCTATCTCCTCTCTTTCCTGCCGCAACTCCCCACCTATATCCTCACCTACGAGGACTATCCGGGTGCGGAATTGGCCGCGGTAAAGACAATCCTTGGCCAGGTTCCTTTCCAGGGGAAGCTGCCCATCACTCTCCCTGAACTCTATCCCATCGGTCACGGAATCATAAAGTAGAGCAGAAGAACAGGCAGATGGACAAGCCAGATTGGCAACCCCAGCGGTGGATCGAGGGACCTTCAGGCCGAGTCCAGTTAAGGACGCTGACCTCGATGGAGGAGATGCCTTCCATCGTCGAGCTGCAGCGCGAAATCTGGGGTTACGGGCTTCCCGACGCGGACTTTCCCTACCCTGCGCGGTGTCTGTTTGCCTTCTCGGAGAGCGGCGGTCTGGTGGCGGGCGTCTTTTGTGAGGGGCGACCTATCGGGTTTGGCTTCACGTGGATCGGGAAGGACCGGCAAGCTGGAAATAGTTATCTGAACAGCCAGTTGGTCGGTTTCCTGCCGCAATACCGGCACCTGAGCCTGGGCTATCACATCAAGATCTACCAGCGTGATTTTGCTGCTTACTCCGGCCTGGATCTGGTGAAATGGACCTTCGACCCTCTGCAGAGCGTCAATGCGAACTTAAATCTGCGCAAGCTGGGTGTTCTTGTGAGAACCTACCACTCTCACTATTACGGGAAGCTGGAGAGCCATTTCAGCGGCGGTCTGGCCACAGACCGGGTCGGAGCCGAGTGGCACATTCATTCGCCCCGTACAATCGAGCGTCTCCGTTCGCTCCCTCCTCCACTCGTCGAGGGTTCTCCCCTTCCCCAGGTCACTCAAGTGGAGACCACAGTGACGCAAACCGGAAGATCCAGAACGCTGAGCCAATATAGCCTTGAGCTCTCCGCGCCGGAGCTGCTCGTCGAGATCCCGGACGATTTTGAAATGATCCGACGCAGCCATCTCACCCTGGCCTTGGACTGGCAGCAGAAGATTCGGCATATCCTGGAGCACTATTTGGGGCATGGTTACTTGATCAGCGACTTTCTGGTCGTTCAAGGGACTCCCCGCCGCGCGTTCTACCTGTTGAGCCGACGTTCACTCGAGAGCCTTCTCAATGACGGATGAGGGATCCGGTGGCCGGCTGACAACTGACAGCTGACAACTGACATTGACCAGTGACCGTTGACTAGTGACCGTTGACTAGTGACCAATGACCAATGACCAATGACGGTTTTACTTCACTCGACTACCTGATTCTCTTTTTCTATCTTGCTGCCACTGTAGCCTTGGGCACTCTGCTGGGGCGGGGCCAGAAGAACCTGAATGATTACTTTCTGGGCGCCAGGCGGATCCCCTGGTGGGCCATCTGCGGCTCCATCGTCGCCACGGAAACCAGCACTCTGACCTTGATCGGCTTTCCTGCCCTCGCTTACGCCGGAAACATGACCTTCCTGCAGGTGGCCTTGGGATTTCTGGTGGGGAAAGTCCTGGTGAGCGTCTTTCTGATTCCTTTTTATTTCCGGGGAGAGATTCAAACTGCCTATGAAATGCTCAGCACGCGCTTCGGCAAGCAGGCACGCAGCGTGTTGGCGTTCCTGTTTCAGGTCACCCGGGCTCTGGCGGACGGGGTACGTCTTTTTGCCACTGCACTGGTTCTGTCGGTAGTCACGGATCTCTCTGATCTTTGGACTGTTTTCCTTATTGGTATCGTGACCATCATCTACACCTACTATGGAGGAATTCGTTCGGTAGTGTGGAACGACGTAATCCAACTGGCGATTTATCTGCTGGGAGGGGCGGTTGCCTTCCTCGTGATTCTAGAGCGTCTTCCGGGGGGTTGGTCTACAGTGGCCCAGCTGGCCGGGCCGGCGGGAAAGTTTCAGATTCTCGACTTCAGCGCAGGACTGGGCACGGCCTATACCTTCTGGGCAGGCCTGGTGGGAGGAGCTTTTCTGACCTTTGCCAGCCACGGCACCGACCAGCTGCAGGTACAGCGCTACCTGGCCTGTGGCAGCAGGCGCATCAGCCAGCTCGCCCTCTGTGTGAGCGGAGTGGTGGTCTTCTTACAGATGGCCTTCTTTCTGCTGATCGGAGTTCTCCTTTACGCCTTTTATCAGCAGTTTCCGCTGCAGGGCGAACTCTCTCAGACCGATCGAATCTTTCCTATTTTTATCGTTCAGCAGATGCCCCCGGGAGTCTCCGGGTTCGTCATTGCAGCGATCTTTGCGGCCGCCATGTCGACCCTGAGCAGTTCCCTGAACTCGCTGTCTTCTTCCTCAGTCCATGATTTCTACCGAAGCTACCTGGTCCCCCAGGCTTCCGACGTTCATTACCTGAAGACAGCAAGAATGTTTACTCTGGCATGGGGAGGAGTTCTGATCGCGATCTCCCTGCTGGCCCGAAATTGGGGATCGGTCTTAGAGAAGGCGCTTACCATGACCAGCATCCCCATGGGCCCGGTGCTGGGAACCTTTCTGCTGGGGATCTGGACTTCTCGCGTCGGTCAGTCCGCTGCCCTGCTAGGAATCGTGGCTGGACTCATCACCATTCTGGTCATTCATTGGGGAGGGTGGGTGGCCTGGACCTGGTACACGTTTATAGGCGCTTCTGTGACCTTTGGAGCGGGGCTCATCTGGCAGGCTGTGACGGAGGCCGTCGGCAAAGAGGGTTGACCGGGGCCGCTTTCTTATAGACGGATTATTCTAAAGTGTCTACTGCATTGGCGAATGCGCTGATGAACCCACCCCGCCGCTTGGCGGCACCCCTCCGTAGGAGGGGACTACTTCGTCTCTGCTGCATTCCAATCTTCGATTTCCCGGCTGATGTGCATGGAGCAGAACTTGGGCCCGCACATGGAGCAAAACTCGGCTGACTTGAAGTACTCGTCGGGCAAAGACTCGTCGTGCAACGATCGCGCCGTCTCAGGATCCATGGAAAGCTCAAACTGACGGTTCCAGTCAAATGCGTAGCGCGCCCGTGAAAGCTCATCGTCCCAGTCCCGAGAACCCGGTCGATGTCGGGCCACGTCGGCCGCATGAGCCGCAATCTTATAGGCGATCATTCCCGCTTTGACATCCTCTGCATTGGGCAGGCCCAGGTGTTCCTTGGGGGTGACATAGCAGAGCATGGCCGCTCCCGCATAGCCCGCCATAGTGGCGCCGATGGCAGAGGTAATGTGGTCGTAGCCTGGTGCAACGTCGGTCACCAGCGGTCCCAGCACATAAAACGGTGCATCCTGGCAGATCTCCCGCTCCTTCTGAACGTTCATGGCAATCTGATCAAAGGGAACATGGCCGGGCCCTTCAATCATTACCTGAACATCCTTCTGCCATGCCTTTTGGGTCAATTCTCCCAGCGTCTCCAGCTCGGCAAACTGGGCCCGGTCGCTGGCATCAGCCAGACATCCAGGGCGCAGCCCGTCCCCCAGAGAGAGACTCACGTCGTGTTTTCGGCAGATCTCCAAAAGATGGTCGAAGTGGGTGTAGAGAGGATTCTGCTTTCGATGGTGAAGCATCCACTGGGCCATCAAGCTGCCGCCGCGGCTCACAATACCCGTAATCCGGCCGGCCACCAGCGGCATGTATTCAAGCAGCACCCCACAGTGGACGGTTATATAGTCGACGCCTTGCTTGGCCTGCATTTCAATGACGTCCAGAAGGTCGTGGGGGGACAGATCCTCCGGCCTTTTCACCATCTGGATCGCCTGATAAATAGGAACCGTTCCTATGGGTACGGGGCTCTGATCAAGGATGGCCTCCCGAATGGCAGTAATGTTGCCGCCGGTAGATAGGTCCATCACCGTGTCCGCACCGTATTTGACCGACGTTCGGAGCTTTTCGACCTCCTGATCGATCTTGGAGATCATCGCTGAATTGCCGATATTGGCATTGATCTTACACTTGAGATTCACACCAATTCCCATCGGTTCGAGACTGGTGTGATGGATGTTGGCGGGAATAATGGCCCTTCCCCGACTCACTTCATCACGGATGGTCTCCGCTTCCTGGTTCTCTCGGCGAGCTACATACTCCATCTCCTCCGTGATGACGCCCTGGCGAGCGTAATACATTTGCGTGACGCAGTTTCCTGTCCTTTTCACAACCCAATTCACCCTCATGATTTGGCTACTCCTTCAAAGATGGTCTCGGCCACTCTGTTCTCAATCCTCTCCCTTTCCCACCACCACAAGGGCAAAGTTGAGAGAGCCAGCATGGGCTTCAACGACCCACTGATCCAGCTCATTCCTGGTGAGTCGGGGGGAGGCAGGTTGATTTTCCAGCGGAAACAAACTCAAAACGGACGGATGAGAGGTTCCGGAAGTTTTTCGACTCAGGGTGCTCAAGCGCTCGTGACTATACATGGCTTCCAGTCCCTCATCCTGAGAGGCGGGGATCAAAAGCAAAAAGTCACGGTACAGTGAGACTCCCATGTGATTCCCGTCGGCGGGCTGAACCCCGTAGCGCAAAGTGTAGACACCCGCCGGCACTGGCTTGCCCTTGTAATCCTCCCAGCCCTCGGGAAAGCGGGCTACTCCGACCAGCGTGCCTTCCGCCAGCCTTCCAAAACTCACGCCCAGCGGGGCGTAAGTAGATTTTTTCAGAGGCACCTCTTTGCGCAGCCAGAATTCACCGACCACCCGGTTCTCAACCGCCACTTGAAAACCCGACCGACTGAGCACTTCACGAATGTCCGTGGAAATCACATCGGGAGGGGCTGAAGCAATCTTACCGAGTTCGAGATCAGCAGCGAGAAGAGAATAGAGAAGGCAAGGACCACTCGTCACCGCCCACAAACACACCTTCAAGCGCCGGCTGAGCGTTTTCACTTCCACCATCGAGAATAGCTCCCAGCCCGCGCCGGGCTACCGGGGACGTAAGTTTCGGAAGGGAGTCGAGACATCCGTACCAGGGTAAAGGCCAAACTCGCCCCTGATTCCCAAACAGTGACGGCTCAAGACGGCTCCAGCGGCTTAGCGAGAAAAGGCTCCAATAAAGGCGCTGCGTTTGCCTGGAAGACTCCAAGTAGAATCGAGTCCCTCGCCGCGAAATTCATGAACCACGGTAAAGCCCGGAACCGCTCTGGCAACCTTCGTTAGAGGCGGATAGTAGATCTTCTCGTTACCACAGAGGTGATCCGCCCCGTGGATGGCCCGTGTCTCCAAGGCGGCAATCTTGCCCGCCTTCAGGCTGGCATACCCATGATTCTTGCCAATCTTCATCTCGATCCGGGTGCGCTCCACCCGGACAATGTCCTGCAGCAGATCGCCGGCCATGGAATGAGCAAAACCCACCAGCGCCTCTTGCTGTGCAGGATCCGCCTTCTCATCGACGATGACGATAGCGCGAACGGGAAAGGGATTGGCGTGAGGGTCCCCCAGCGTGGCCTTTGCCTTGACCACCGCCATCACACTCAGTCCTTGTAAAGGAGTCCCTTGCCAGCTGCCCCTGGTCACGTGCCAAGCGATAACGGCTTCTTTCCCAATCAGACCGACCTCGGCATTGGCAAAACAGGCGCCCACATAGACGTCGGCCGTGCGAACTTCCAGGTAATCCCCCGCAATCTGGGCATCCCGCGCGCCAGCCGGCGTCAGGGCCGCGACGAAGAGAAAGATCACTGCCCACACTTTACTCATCTGATTCAACCTCCATTCCAATCTCAGTGGTCATTCTACTATGAGTCTACGACTGGCAACAAGGTAGGAGCGGCAACACGCCCTCGAAAACCGAGACTTTGAACCCCGAACCCGGAACTTCACAGTTTTTCATAGCACTCCCGTCCCTCCCGGCAGCTATCGGAGTGGGCCACTTCTCCGTCGGGACCCAAACAATTCATGGAGTGAGTACACCAGAACGACTCGTCGTTGCTGTCAGGCACCGTGGGATCGGGAGCCACCTCAATGAAAATCCCTTTCCAGCGCAGGTGCCTACAGAGATCCTCTCTCCTCCGCTGCTGTGTGGACCTCTTCACACGTCGCTTCCTGTGGCCCGTAAGAGGGCTCGCTTGACCGCTACCTTAGCAAGCTGAACCTTATAAGAGTTTCTTTTCAGCGGCCGAGCCCCGTCGACGGCCGCTTCCCCAGCCTGCGCGGCCGTCGATTCACTCATCGTTTTTCCCTCCAGGAACTCTTCGGCCTTAGCAGCGGGCCAGGGGGTAGGAGCCACATGTCCCAGCACAATGCGAGAAGACGCGACCCGGCCACCCTCTATTCTCAAAGCCACTGCCGCCGCCGCCAGAGGCCAGTCCAGTGCTTCCTTCTGCCGTACTTCGTAGGTCGCATTGGGCCGGTTCGAGGCGGGTGGAATCAGAATCTCCGTCACAATTTCATCCTCTGTCAGCCGGTACTCCTTTTCCTTCTCTGCCTTCGGGATGGCATAGAATTGCTCCAGCTCTACTTCACGAGTCTGTGAGCGACCCGCGATCTTCAGCTTTGCGCCCAAGGCAATCAGCGCCGGAGCCAGGCTCGAAGGGTTGACAAAATAGGCGGGTCCCGAATTGCCCAGGATGGCGTGGTAGCGATTGTCCCCTTCCACGACCACAGATCGACCGTTACGCAGCGCCAGCAGCCCGAAACCACTGCGGTAGTACCAGCAGCGAGGCCGCTGGCAGAGGTCTCCGCCCACCGTGCCACGGCTCTGAATCTGAGGGCTTCTTACCCCTTGGGCCGCTTGGAGCAAGGAAGGATACTCCTGCCTTACCCGGCTATCGGCCTGGAGCTGATCCAGGGTGACGAGCGCGCCGATTCGCAGCCCTTTCCCTGGGCTGTGACGAATCCCATCCAGGTCTCGAATCGACTTGATGTTCACCACCCTCTTCGGAGTCACCACGAGGTCCTTCATGAGGCTGAGCAGATCGGTGCCACCAGCCAGGACAGCAGCTTCCCCTGGCGCGTCCTTCAGGAGCCGGACCGCCTCCTCCGTACTGTGGGCTACAGCATATTCAAAAGCTTGCATCAGGCCACCCCTCCTTTCTCCAGTGCGGCCAGCACCCGATCGGGGGTCACGGGCAAATAAGGCACCCGCACGCCCGTGGCATTGGCCACGGCATTGGCGATGGCGGCGCCGGGGGAGATCACGGGAGGTTCTCCCAAGCCGATGACTCCGCGCTCGTCGTAGCGGGATCCGGTCATCATGTGTACTACCAGCTCACCAATGTCGCCGATTCCGGCCAGTTTGTAGAACTCCATGTTTGCGTTGAGCATGCGACCGGTCACCGGATCGATGATCTTCTCTTCCATCAGTGCGTAACAGATCCCCATGATCAGGGCACCGTATACCTGGCTTTCCGCCAACTTCAGATCCACGATCAGGCCACAATCCTGGACGGCAACGAACTTGTTCAGTTTGACCACTCCGGTCTCCACATCCACAGTCACGTCAGCCATCTGCACACCCCCTACGCCGCTGCTGTTGAGCTTGCCTGGGCCGGGGTTTTGACCGGTAACCGTCAGAGGGCTCATTCCGATTCTGGCAGCAGCCTGTTTCCAGGTCATGCTCCGGTCAGGGTTGTCCTTGACCTCGACCCGTCCCTTGACCGCCGCCAGTTGGTCCGGGGGCACACCCAGCTCCGGAGCGACTTTGGCGAAAATTTGCCGAAGCGCATCCTGGGCCGCTCGACGTGTCGAAGAGCTGACTCCTCCCACCGTGGTACTTCCGCCGGAGGGACCGGAAGGAGGAAAACGGCTGTCGCCAACGTCTACCTTCACAGCTTCCAGGGGAAGACCAAAGGTTTCCGCCAAGACCATGCCGACTATGGTGCGAGTCCCCGTACCCAAATCCTGGCTCCCCAGCTTGGCTTCCACTGACCCGTCTGGATGAACCACCACCTGGCAGGTGCTGTTATGGGCACGCCCCCCCCAGGTATGCAAAGAGAGCCCGAGGCCTCTCTTCATCGGCCCTGTGCCGCTGTCTCCTCTCGGATGCCATTTCTTTTTCCAATCGATCAGCCCGGCGCCGACCTTCAGCTCCTCAGCGTAGGTGTCCGCGCGCTCGCCCGTGATTGAAATGTTCTTCAGGAACAGATCGAGTGGATCCATATGGAGAGCTGCCGCCAGGTCCTCCAGCGCCGACATGGTCAGGTAGCAGCCCTGGGGATGGTTCGGAGCTCGCCAGGCTCGCGCGCTCGCTTCATGGGTGGGAACAGAAGTATGCCGATGCCTGCGGTTGGGAATCTGAAAAATATAAGGTAGGGGTGGGCTCCCCGCTGCCGCCAGGCCGCCGGACCCCCAGGATTGGGAAGACCAGGACGTGAGGGTGCCGTCTTTCGCGGCCGCTACTTGAATTCGAGCGTAAGCGGAGGGGCGATCGCCCGCCACGGTGAGTTCCGCATCTCTCTCCAGCATCAGTTTCACCGGAGCCTTGGTCTGGCGAGCCAACTCGGCGCATTCGATACCCCAGCGATCGGCACCAAACTTGCTGCCGAAGCCACCCCCCATGTATGGAGTAATGATACGAACATTTGCAGCGGGAATTTCCAGTTTCTCGGCAAATTGGGGAGACAGTATGGAGACGCCCTGGGTGGAGCACCAGGCGGTCATGTTCTGCTCGTCTTCCCATTCGCAGACCTGACCGTGCGATTCCATACAACAGTGCGTAATGGCGGCGATTCCGTAGTATCCTTCGCTTTTGACGTCTGCGGCCACCCAGGCCTCATCCGGTTCTCCGGTGACCTGTTCTTGCGGCGAGCTTACCTGGGGCGCCAATTCCACCTTCTCCTCTGTCACGAAGTGAGGCAAAACCTCATACTCGACCTGGATGTTGCGGATGGCATCCTCGGCAATCTCCTCGCGGGTCGCGGCCACCACTGCGATCTCGTCCAGGGCCCACTTGATCTCAGAGCCGACATCCTGAATGACGCGCACTGCCTTGACACCCGCCATCTGCTCGGCACTTGAGGTATCCAGCTTGGTAACCCTTGCGTGGGCATGCGGGCAGCGCAGAATCTTGGCAAAAAGCATGCCCGGGCGATTCACATCGTAGGAGTACCTGGCCTCTCCCCTCACCTTGGCCGGCCCATCGATCCTGGAGATTCTTTTCCCAATCAAGCTCCTCTTGTCTGCCTCTGGCCAAAAGTACTTAGCCACTGCTCTGCCCTCCTTTCCCCTCTCGGGCTACGTCGAGCACAGCCTGACGAATCCCTATGTAGGTGCCACAGCGGCAAAGGTTGCCACCCAGACCGGCCTGGATCTCGTCCAGTGTCGGGCTCGGGTGTCGATCCAAAAAGGCCTTGCAGGCTACGACGAAACCCGGAGTGCAGAAGCCGCACTGCTGGGCATCGTTTTCCACAAAGGCCGCCTGAATGGGATGCAGATGATCCTCTGATCCCAAGCCTTCAATGGTCTGGATCTCCTTTCCCTGAGCCTCCACGGCCAACACGCTGCAGGCGTAGACGGGATTCGCATCCACGATTACGGTGCAGGCTCCGCAGGTAGCACGATCACAGACCTTTTTCGCTCCGGTCAGGTCCAGATGATTGCGCAACGCGTCCAGCAGGGTCACGCGCGGCTCCAGGTTCACCGAATGTGTCTTTCCGTTGATGCGTAAACTGAAGGGAATGGGGCCTGGACCGATAACCTCAGGGGAGACCTCCGCTGCGGTGGAACCTTTCAGACTTTTTGCCAGCAGCCCCCCGGATAACGCTCCGGCGGAGCCACTGTGCAGAAAGTCACGGCGAGATATTCCCTGGGCGCTCTGCCTGGTCCTTTTCTTCCTGGTCATAGCGTCCTCCTTGACTGACTGGGTCTGTGGATAGGAAAGCACCTTTTACTATATTCGGGTACTGAAAGTCGTTCAAGAAAAAAGTCGGTGGGGCCAAGGCGCGGATTTCGTGGTTGCCCTATGCTAAGCTTTCTCCATGCTTACACAGAGGAGCGACCTGCCTTCAGTTCCGCTGATTCGTCGCCGCTTGCTCAGTAAAGTGACCACGCTTTGCGTAGGAGGAAGCTGTCACTGGTTTGCAGAAGTTTCCGACCAGCAGCAGCTGGAGAAGGCGTGGATTTCGGCCCGGGAACAATCGTTGCCCGTGCTTTTCCTGGGGGACGGCAGCAATGTGTTGTTCTCCGATGACGGTTTTCCGGGCCTGGTGCTGCGAAACCGAATCCTTGGGATTGAGCGCTCGGGAAATGAGGTGCAGGTGGGCGGTGGAGAGGATCTGGGAAGACTCATCGGTTGGCTCAATCGACAGGGCCTGGGAGGAATGGAGCGCATCTATGGGGTGCCCGGTACGTTGGCCGGTGCGGTGGTGGGAAACGCCGGAGCCTACGGTCAGGAGATTCGTGATTTGATTGTCGAGGCCTCTGTCTGGACGCCACAAGAGGTGCACACCCTTTTGGCTCGCGACCTCGGTTTTCGATACCGACACAGCGTCTTCAAGGAGCGGCGCGATTGGTTCCTGCTCAGCTGCACCCTGCGACTCAAACCGAGTCAAGAAGATCTCCAGCAGATCTCCAAGGAGATCCTTGAGCGTCGTCAGGTGAAATACCCCCCCGGACTCAAATGCCCGGGAAGTTTCTTCAAGAACATCGTGGCAGCCGATCTTGCTCAAGAAGTGCTGCAGAGAATTCCGCAGGATTTCGTTCAGATGGGTAAGATTCCGGCCGGAAAACTTCTGGAAGCTGTGGGAGCCAAGAGCGCCGCCTGCGGTGATGCGCTGGTCGCCGACTATCACACCAATCTGATCGTGAACCGGGGACACGCCACCTGCAGAGACATCCTCTGCCTGGCAGATGAATATGCCGGCAGAGTATGGGAGAGTTTCGGCATTCGCCTCGAGCCAGAAATCTTGATCGTAGACGATCACATCTGGCCTCATCTCGAGACCCTGAAGGAGATGGGATGAAGCAGACATTTCTGATCCAGGGCCGCCGTCCGCTTTCCGGTCATTACCGGGTGCAGGGGAATAAGAATGCCGCTTTGCCCCTCATCTCAGCAGCGCTTCTTTCCCGCTCCCCTGTGCTTCTTCGCAATGTGCCCGCCATTGACGACATCGAAAATGTCCTGAGCATGGTCGAATTGCTCGGCGTGCAGCTGCGCCGGAAGCAGGACGCCCTTTGGATCGATTCAACCCAACTGTGCGGACGCGAACTTCCCGCTCCTCTGGTGCAAAAACTGCGAGGGTCCATCCTGCTGCTGGGCCCCTTGATGGCTCAGATGGATGAGATTTCCTCTACTTGGCCAGGCGGATGTCCCATTGGCAGGCGTTCCTTCGATGTCCACTGGAGTGTGTTTCGTGCGGCGGGGTTCTCCATCACGGAAAGCTCCCAGGGATTCACCATGAAGCGGGTCAGACGGATCAAGGCCCCCAGAGTCTACCTGGAGGAAAGCTCCGTCACCGCAACGGAGAATGCCCTCCTCCTTCTGTCAGCACTCGGTGAGGGAACCATTGAGAATCCCGCCCGAGAGCCCCACGTGCTGAGCCTGATCGATTTCCTTTGCCAGCTAGGTTGCCAGATCGATGTCCATCCACTCTCTTATCGAGTCAGGCGGGGTCCAGTCGAGGTTCAGTCTCAAGTGAGCTATCCGATACCTGCCGATCACATTGACGCGGGTACGATCGCCATAGCAGCGGCTGCAACCGGAGGCGAGGTACGTCTGGAAGGTATCAGGATGCGGGAGCTTCTGGGGATTGCGCCTACCCTGCAGCATTTTGGAATCCACTTTCACGAGCTGGGCGACGCGAGCCTAGAGGTGAGGTCCGCTTCCCGTTCCAATCCCCACCGAATCGTGGCGGGCCCCTGGCCCTCCTTTCCCACAGACCTGATGAGCCTTGCCATTGTCCTGGCCACACAGGGCCAGGGTCTTTGTCTGCTCCATGACTGGATGTACGAAGCTCGCATGTTCTTTATCGACAAGCTGGTTCGGATGGGAGCCCGCATTACCATGTGCGATCCCCATCGAGTCCTGGTTGAAGGCCCGACTCTACTGCGGGCAACCAGCCTGGAATCGCCCGATATACGTGCCGGCATGGCTCTGGTCGTGGCCGGCCTTTGCGCCCAGGGAACCACTACCCTGGAGCATGCCGAGGTCATCTCGAGAGGTTATGAGAATGTAGTGGAGAGGCTCCGTGGCATTGGAGCGGAGATAAACTGATCGGCTGACCAGGCTGACCAGCTGACCAAGCTGACCGGTTGAAACATCAGTTGGCTTCATGCGTAATTTCTGAGATGATGGAGTGGTAACTGTTTCTGCTTGGGATCTTCTGCCTCCTAACTGATATGATGAGCTGCTGACGGTTAGATCCCAGTCATTTGATGAAGGGGAAATCGATCCATGAAGCGCAATAGGATTGTGAATTCTCTGATGCTCCTGCTTTTGCTTCTGCTGATCGGGGCGGCAACCTACGTCTATTTGAGGAGTGGCAAAGACGATTCTGAGGGTGAATATATTACCGTCGAAGTCAGCCGTGGCGCCGTGCGGCGCACGGTCAGCTCGACGGGAACTCTGCAGGCGGTAGTCACCGTGCAGATAGGCAGTCAGGTTTCCGGACGGATCAAGGAGCTTTATGCCGATTTCAACAGTGTGGTGAGGAAAAACCAGATCCTGGCGGTCATGGATCCCGCCAATTTCGAGGCTCAACGTGAGCGAGCGAGGGCTTCTTTGGCCACGTCTCAGGCGTCCGTGAAAAGCGCAGAGGCCAACCTGATCAATCGGAAGGCGGAACTCATCAGTAGCAAGGCGAATCTAGAGGCTTCTCGAGTGTCCCAAAAGGAAGCGGAGCGCCAACTGAAACGGAGTGAAGGTTTGTTCGTGGACCGCCTTGTCTCGGAGCAGAATTTGGAAAGCGCTCAAGCCACTTTCGATCAGGCGAAGGCTCGACTACGGCAAGCCGAGGCCCAGGTGAGTCAGACCGAAGCATCCATTCGTTCTGCGTTTGCCCAGAAGGATCAGGCTGCTGCCAACGTCAAGCACTCCCAGGCGGAATTGGAAATGGCGGAGGTCAACCTGCGCTACACCAAGATTATTTCCCCCATTGATGGTGTGGTGGTGGAGCGTAACGTTGACATTGGGCAAACCGTGGCGGCCAGCTTCCAGGCTCCTGTTCTTTTTCTGATCGCCAACGATTTGAGCAAAATGCAGGTCATCGCTCAGATTGATGAGGCGGACATCGGTGCCATTTCCGAAAAATCCGATGTGGACTTTACAGTCGATGCCTTCATGGGAGAGATGTTTGCGGGGAAGATTTCCGAAATTCGGCTGAGTTCGAATCTACCTGGCTCCAGTGGAACGGCCAGTACAGCCGGGACAGGGGGTGGAGCCACCAATGTAGTCGTCTACAATGTGATTATCGATGTGGACAATCCCCAACTGAAGTTGCGGCCCGCCATGACTGCCAACGTAACCTTCACCGTGGCCAAATTCGAGGATACCCTGAAGGTGGCCAATGCCGCTCTGCGCTATCGCCCTGCCGACAAGTCTCCCCAGGAGATTGCCCAATTGATGGCTGCTCCTCAGAGAACGGCCTCGCCACAAGCCTCTGGGAACAGCTTCTCAAAAGGCGATCCGGGTTCGGCTCCTCCTGCTCAGGGTCGACGCAGCTGGGGGCGCAGGCAACGACACGATGGGGACGGCGACGGGCAGACAGGAGAACGAGGAGTCCCTTCACCCGAGCCAGCTTCCAGGCCTCAGATGATCGTTGGGCCCTCCACGATTGAGCAATACGGGATCAAGACAGGTCCCAAGATCCGTTTCCCTACGGTTGAGAAATCCAAGACCCGAAGGGGGCTCATCTGGGTGCTAGATGAGAGTGGACAGCCGCAGCCTCGGCGCGTCAGGCTGGGAATTACCGATGGCCGAGAGACCGCAGTACTAGGGGGAGGCCTACAGGTGGGAGAAGCCGCGATCACCTGGAAGGTAGATGACGAAGCCGAGGTCAGGAGCGCGAACCCCTTTGGTGGTGCCTTTGGATCGCGCCCTCGGAGAAGGAGCGGTGAAGGGCGCAGCGGCAGCGCGGGGGGCAGAGGAAGAGGGGGCAGCCAGCGAGGTCGCTGATGTCAACCGAACTCTTTCCAGCCCCGGACCGGGAGCCAGTTTCATCACCGCCTGTCGAGACGGCGCCAATCTCTCCCAGCATCATCTCACTACAGGAAGTGTGGAAAATCTACGACACGGGTGAAGTCCGTGTGGAGGCGCTCAAAGAGGCTTCCATGGAAGTTCCTGCCGGGGATTTTGTGGCCATTATGGGCGCCTCCGGTTCGGGAAAATCCACCCTGCTGAACATTCTGGGATGTCTCGATCGTCCCACTAAGGGAGTCTATCTTCTAGACCAGGTCGACGTTTCGACCTATTCCGCAGCCCGACGGGCGGACATTCGCAATCAGAAAATCGGTTTTGTCTTCCAGAATTTCAACCTGCTGGCGCGAACTTCTGTCTGGGAGAATGTGGAGGCGCCCATGCTCTACTCCGGGCTTGCCAAATCGGAACGCGCAACGCGAATCGACCAAGTGCTCGAGGTGGTCGGCATTCCGGATAAGGCTCGAGCCTTGCCCAGCCAGCTTTCCGGCGGCGAGCAACAGCGCGTGGCGGTGGCTCGAGCCCTGGTCAATCAACCCACCATCCTTCTGGCCGATGAACCGACGGGGAACCTCGACAGCACCACCTCCGACGAGATTCTACAATTCCTGCAGAGCCTCAATCGTCAACAGGGGATCACGCTTTTAATGGTCACACATGACCGGGATATTGCTGGGTACGCCTCCCGTATCGTTCATATGAAGGACGGGTACATCCTCAGTGAACATCCATAGCCAGTGCGAGGTGTAAGATGAGTTTCTGGATGATTTTGAAGATTTCTCTCAAGGCCCTGAAGCGGAATAAATTCCGATCCTTTCTAACCATGCTGGGAATCATCATCGGCGTGGGTGCGGTGATCGCCATGGTCAGTATAGGACAAGGAGCACAGCGTCAGATTCAGGAGGAATTTGCCGCAATGGGCACCAATACCGTCTGGGTGCGGGCAGGTAGCCGCCGCTCCTGGGGAATCCGACGTGGGTCCGGGACACTGAATACACTGACGGCTGAGGATTTCGAAGCCATCGAGCGTGAATGCCCCACCGTGCAGGCAGTCTCTCCCAGCGCTTCCACCATGGCTCAGACCGTTTTCGGCAATCAGAACTGGAATACGCGCATCGAGGGCTTCAACCAACATTTCTCACTCATTCGAAACTGGCCGGTGGTGCAGGGAAGTTTTTTTGAGGAGAGTCACGTCAAAACTGCTGCCCGCGTGGCCGTTCTGGGAGAGACCGTGGTGGATGCTCTCTTTAGCGGGGGAGATCCCGTAGGGCAGACCATCCGAATCAGGAATCTCCCTTTCCGGGTGTTGGGGGTCCTGCACGGCAAGGGTTCCAATAACTGGGGACGGGATCAGGACGATACGATCATTGTCCCTTACACCACGGTGCAAAAGAAATTCCAGGGAGGCGTACTCTACGTCCAGTCGGGTCTGGCCAGCGCCATCAGCGCCCGTGCCAGCTTTGCCGCTCAGGAACAGATGCGTGCCCTGCTGAGACAGCGTCATCGCCTGGGACCCTTGCAGGAGGACGATTTCACGATTCGCGCCCTGAGTGAATTCGCCGAGGCGCGAGAGGCCACCATAGGAGTCATGACTGGATTACTGGCCGCCATCGCAGCCATCTCCTTGCTGGTGGGTGGGATCGGGATCATGAATATCATGCTGGTGGCCGTTTCCGAACGAACGCGGGAGATCGGCATTCGCATGGCCATCGGAGCTCGACCCGGCCATGTTCGTGCGCAGTTCCTCTCTGAATCCGTCGTTCTTTGCCTTTGCGGCGGCTTGTTGGGTATGGCCATGGGCATAGGCAGTTCACTGGGCATAGCGCACTTTTTGGGCTGGCCCACTTTGGTTTCTCCCAACTCGATTGTGATCTCACTTCTCTTCTCGGCCGGGATCGGAATCTTTTTCGGGTATTACCCCGCCCATAAAGCTGCCGGACTGGATCCCATCGAAGCCCTTCGATACGAGTAACCTACCTTAGTACGTTCAGGAGGGAGAGGCTCTCCCTTGCGAAAAAATCTGCTTTCCCTTGACTGAGCAGGGAAAATCGTTGTAAAAAAGGGGATTAGCTGAGGAGGGGCTTATGCGGCAAAGGACAGAGACGGAGTTTTTAAGTCAGCCCGAGCCTTCTATCGCGGCGCCGGACCGGATCGTACCCGCCAAGAAACCGGTCACGGTGGGTCCGTCCATGGTTTTCCAAGGATACCTCACTGGTGAGGAAGACTTGATGGTCCACGGCCGGGTAGAGGGCACAATCGATTTGAAGCAGCACAGTGTCACGGTCGGAAAGAATGGGCATGTCAAGGCCAACATCATCGGCAAGGTCATCAGCGTGGAAGGTGAGGTCGAAGGCAACCTGCGGGGAGAGGACAAGATCATTATCCGGCAGTCGGGTGCTGTGCAAGGGGATCTGAATGCACCCTGCGTCAGCCTTGAAGAAGGGTGCAAGTTCAAGGGGACGGTTGACATGGAGCCCGGGAACTCAAGCCAGCAGGGTGTGCTGACAGATCTGCTTCAGAATCGCTTTCGAAAAATCTTTAGCTAGAAAGTTCAACGGCTGGACAGCTGCTGCCGACCGCTGGCAGACTCATCAGGAAGGGGAGACTCCGATTCCCATCCTGTCTTGCGTCCAGCTTGCCCTTGGGGCCCTTCGGTCGATCTCTTCCTCCTTTACTTGCGTTCCCCGGTGGGGAATGTGTCGGCACGCCGTATCTGGATAGCTGGGAAAAAAGGGTCTCAGGAAACGGGAGGATCTTATGAAACAACAAAGCACAATCGAGTTTCCCCATTCCTCAGACTCCTCAACACCGTCCCAAGACCCCATTGAAGAATTGAAGGATCGTACCGTCATCGGCCCTTCGATTTCGATCCAGGGAGAAATCAGTGGGCAGGGAACCATTACGGTCCACGGCCAGGTCGAAGGGCGGATTGACGTGAAAGATCACACCGTCACGGTGGGAAAAAAGGGGCGTGTGAAGGCCAATATCGTAGGGAAAATGATCAGCATCGAAGGTCAGGTGCGTGGAAATCTTTACGGAGCAGACAAAATCATCATCCGCGAGACCGGAAACGTCCGTGGTGACATCGTCGCCCCTCGGGTCAACCTTGAAAACGGCTCTAAGTTCAAAGGCAAAATCGAAATGGATTCTACAGCCTCCACTGAACCTCGTGGATGAGGGACACCTCGCCCCAACCTTTATCTCAGGTACAGGCGAAGGGGCCCGGAAAATCGCTCTGACGCGACTTCTTTTCGCCAAACGTGCTCTTGCGGCACCAAGGCCCTCCTACCTTGTGGAATGGAGACAGGTAGGTAGCCGCACTGCGACGAATGAGCGGTAAAATCGCGAGAGAATGTTCACCTATCTGGTCGTCTGCTCCGTCGCAGCCCTCATTTCCACCCTCGCCCTTCTGACCGGGTTCGGACTGGGCACCGTCCTGATGCCCACGCTTGCCCTTTTCTTTCCCGTCCCTGTGGCCGTGGCGGCAACCGCCCTGGTCCATTTGGCCAATAACGTGTTTAAAGTCGCCTTGGTGGGTCGCTATGCGGATCGTGCCGCCCTGCTCCAGTTTGCCCCTGCAGCGGCCGCAGCCGCCATCACTGGAGCCGCTCTTCTCACGGTCCTGGATGGGCTGCCCCCACTGGGAGAGTATGTCATTGGGGGACAGGTGCGCCAGATCAGCTGGATCAAGCTGATGGTGGCCGTCGTCATCATGGTCTTTGCCGCCTTTGATCTGCTCCCCTTGTGGCGACCCGCCCTGCGGGGGAGGCACTTGATCCTGGGAGGGCTCCTGTCCGGCTTTTTCGGTGGATTGTCCGGGCATCAGGGCGCCCTTCGCTCTGCCTTTCTGATCAAGGCAGACCTGGCCAAAGAGGCCTTTGTGGGAACTAACGCGGCCGCCTCCATTATTGTCGACGTGGCCCGGCTTCTCGTCTATGGCCTCGCTTTCTACACCTCTCGCTTCTCTCCTCTGGAGAGCGAGTCGAACGTCTTGAGTTTAGTCGCTGCTGCCTCCGCAGCAGCTTTCCTGGGCTCTTTCCTGGGCAGTCGTCTTCTCGGGAAAACAACGCTCAGCACCCTTCGAGTGCTGGTGGGAGGCTTGCTCATCCTGGTTGCACTGGGTATGGGAAGTGGTTTGCTGTAGGGGTTCAGAGCGATCGAACTGACCACTGGCTCAACCCTCGTTGGGAATGTGAAGATCGGCCAGATAGGAAACCACTGCCGTCCAGTGCTCGTCCAGCTCCCAATTCTCCTGGGCCGGCCTCACCCGAGGCGCAATACTCACCGTTGCCGCTAACGGTCGAGACCACCGTCGAGGGGGACGCATCCCGGTCAGGTGATGACCTGTGTGAAGACCCTGTCTCTGAGCCGTTGTGAATCTCTGCATCGATTGGACTCCTTTCCACAAAGGCTCAGTGTGTCCGACATTTTCACCAATTGCAAATAAAGTCGGACATTCATATAAATACTTGCATAGCTGGCATACTGGCTGATAGGATTGAGATAATTACGAGGCGACGGGCCGAAAACTGATAGAGACTGATATAGGAAGTGATTAGAATGGTGAGACCGGCGTCCGACAAGATTCCGCCATATGTCTCCTATCGGACCTTGACCAATCTCCTAGGGGAATTTCAGGCTCAGGGAATTCCGTCGCGTATTGACCGCAGCGTGCTGGCCCACAAGTCGGGAACCGTGCAGTCTCAGCTGCTGCTGGCGCTCAAGTTTCTAGGGCTCATCAAAGGCTCGGGCCACCCGACGGAAAAGCTCGAGGCTCTGGTCCACAGTGAAGGAGCGAAGCGAAAAACGATCCTGGGAGAGATCCTTCGGGATTCTTACGACTTTATTTTCGCGAGTGGTTTCGATTTGAAGACAGCGAGCGCCGACCAGGCCGAAGAGCTTTTTCAAAGCAGGGGAGCATCCGGGGAGACCGTCCGTCGCTGCATCGCCTTTCTACTGGCTGCAGCCCGCGAGGCGGGTGTTCCCTGCTCTGCCTACATCAAACCCCACCGCAAGACGAAATCGTCCGTGCGCAGGAAGCCTCCCTCGCTGCAGGAGATAACCTCTGCGGCCAATCAACCCCATCCATTGTCCGATGCGGAGCACAAATCGAAGACGCTTCAGCTTCACAGTGGAGGTCACCTGAGCGTGGAGCTGTCATTCAACATTTTTGAGCTGGACAAAATGGACCGGAAATTCGTTTTTGGTCTCATTGATCTACTGAGCGACTACTCGAATAAAGGGTCAAACCACTAACCTGCATTTCTCATCACCGCTCGTCACGAAGCGGCGGAAGGGCCGACCTGACAAGGCGCGCGACCGAGGCCCCCGCAGGCGTACTCGTGCAGTACGTCGAGGAGGCTGACGGAGCGCAATACAGTCAGGACGGATGATTCCGCCGATGCAGTAGATCGGTGATGAGAAATGCAGGCTAAGACACCAGGACACAAAGAGCACAAAGATCGGAAGATAGCTTTTTTGCATCCCAGGGTGCAGCCTTTTATTTCGAGAGATGACCAGCCTGACCGACTACCTGAGAGTCTTCTTGAAAAACTCCTCCAGCTTCTTCAGTGCCGGGAGAAACCAGGCACCCCGATGGAGAAAGCTGTGACCTGCATCTTGCGCGGTAAACATCTCGGCGGGAACTCCCGCTTCCTTCAGCTTCTCCATCATCACCAACGATTGCGGATACGGAACCACCCGGTCTTCGGTGCCGTGTAGGAGAAGAAATGGAGAGGAGTGTCGGCTCACGTGAGTCAGGGGTGACGCCTTCCTCCAGAGGTCCGGATCTTCATGGTAGGTTGCGCCTAGAAAAGAATAGATCGGATTTCTTCGCTCCCATTCACTTACAGAAATCCGGCTTCCCAAGTCGACCAGGTCCAAGGGGGCGTTGAATATCGCAGCAACTTGAACCTGGCTCGAAAAGCCAACGTTCCCCCCTTTCCCCTCGAACTCCCGAAGGTGCGAAGTCGTGGCCAGCAGGGCTGCCAGATGGCCTCCTGCGGAATTACCCACCGCACCGATCCTGTTGAGATCCACATTGTAGCGACGTGCGTTGGCGCGAAGCCAGCGCACGGCGGCCTTGGCATCCTCCAGGGCAGCTGGAAACTTCGCTTCTCGAGAAAGGCGATACTCGATGGAAGCCCCGATAAAGCCTCGCTTGGCTAGGTAGGCCGCCTGTCGATGGAACCGATCCTTGCTTCCGGAGCGCCAACCCCCCCCGTGGATATAGACGAGAGCCGGAAAGGATCCCTTACCAGCAGCTTCCCAGGGCAGGAAGAGATCCAGGTGAAGATCCCGTCCTCCTGCTCGAGCGTAGACAAGGTCTGCCTTCTTCTCGAAACCTTCTGTTAATTCTTCCCTGCCCTGCAGCGGTGGATATGCGATGAGGACAGTGGCGAGAAAAAGGAAAACGGAGAGGGACCGGCTCATTCGACCTTTGCTACCAGAAGCGTGAGGTCATCGTGGGGAGGAACATCTCCTACGAAGTGAGCGATTTCCTCCAGGATCGCGTGGCATAACTCTGTGGGCGAAAGCTGTGCGTTTCGCCTTACCAGATCTTCCAGTCGTTCTTCTCCAAAGGGTTCGTCACTGGCGTTGAAAGCCTCCGTAATGCCATCCGTGAATGCCAGGAGCAGGTCTCCGGGCTGCAGCCTAATCTGTTCGCAAGTGAATTCCGCTTCCGGGAACAAACCCAAAACGACGCCCCCTGTCTGCAGGCGAGCCGTCCCCCCCGTCTTGACCGAGTCGCTGGCGGGATCGCCTGAGGATGTAGAATCCGATCCGGCAGCCAATCGCCCCCTTTGAAACCACATTGGAGGGTTGTGACCGGCGTTCACATACGTCAAGGTCCGATTCGAATCATCGTAAATGCCGCAAAAAAATGTGGCGAACTTACTCCCATCGGTGGAGGAGCACAGCACGCGGTTAATATCCACCACAAGCCGATTCATCGCGTCCCGGCTCATGGGTGCATGACTCCGAAACAGAGCTTGTAAACTCGCCATCAGCAGCGCCGCCGATATACCTTTACCTGAGACATCTCCCAACGCGATACAAAGCCGGTCTTCTCGAGTCTTGAGAAAATCATAGTAATCTCCTCCCACACCGCGGGCCGCTCTGCAGACACCGTAGTAGTCAAGCGTCTTCAGAGGAGGAAGGCTTTGCAGGAAGAGCTGCTCCTGGACTTCTTTCGCAATTCTGAGTTGCTCTCCCAGCAGCTGATTCTCCCTTTTGAGCTCCTGTCGCTCCAACTCCTGCTTCACTGTGCGCTTCAACGAAAAGGGATCCCAGGGCTTGGTGACATAGCAGTCCACATGTCCCTGATTAATGGCATCCATCAAATCGTCCACTTCTGTAAAACCGGTCAAGATGATGCGGGTAGCGCGCGATTCGAGTCGAAGGGACTCCCGCAGCAAGTCCACCCCACTCATGCCGGGCATCCGCTGATCGGTAATGACGACAGAAAAGGGGAGATCTTTGAGCAGTGCCAAAGCCTCTTCCCCGCTGGTTGCTTCATGAACCTCGAAGTCATCCAGGAAGGTACGTTTCAGTTTCTGAAGGTTGGCGATCTCGTCGTCGACAACCAGGAGTTTCCGTTTTTCCGGCATCGCCTTATCCTGCCTTTACGGTTTCAGAATTCCTACCACCAAGACACAAAATCATAAAGTACTGCAGCGTTTCTTTACGTCACTGAAATTGACGGCGTCCTTGAAACATGACCGGCTCCTGCTCCCTACTTCGGCCTATCGATGGTAGATGCTCGCTCCCTTGGGCATTCTGCGAGCCACTCCGGTATTTCGGGCTTCCCTGGCTACGGCGGTAGCGACCCGCCGGGAAACCCTGCGGTTGAACACGCTGGGAATGACGTAGTCGGGGGAAAGTTCGTCGCTGGAGATGATGTCGGCAATGGCATGGGCTGCGGCACGCTTCATCTCCTCATTAATCTCGCTGGCGCGCGAATCCAAGGCTCCACGAAAGATCCCCGGAAATGCCAGGACGTTGTTGATCTGGTTCGGGTAGTCGCTTCGGCCCGTGGCCATGACCGCCGCCAGACCTTCTACTTCCTCGGGCAGGATTTCGGGAACCGGATTGCTCATGGCGAAGATGATGGGGTCTCGATTCATTTTTTCAATGTCTCTTCGGGACAGAAGCTCGGGCGCGGAGAGACCCAGGAACAGATCCACTCCCTGGATCACCTTTTGAAGAGTTCCCTTTCTGCCTTTCGGGTTGGTCTTTTGAGCCATCCAAACCTTGGCCGGGTTATCTCCCACATCTCGATTCTTGTGAATTGCGCCCCTGGAGTCACAGACTACAATATCCTGAATACCGAATCCCTTGAGGGCCTTAGTGCAGGCAAGGCCTGCAGCACCAGCCCCTGAGATGACCACCTTCACCTCTTGACGTTTCTTCCCGGTCACCTTCAAGGCATTGATCAGGCCGGCGAGAACCACCACTGCCGTTCCATGCTGATCGTCGTGGAAGACGGGAATATCCAGTACCTCCTTTAGACGCTCTTCTACATGGAAGCATTTCGGCGCAGCGATATCTTCAAGATTGATCCCTCCGAAGGCGGGCGCAACCCTCTGACAAAAGGAAATAATCTCTTCGGGATCCTGGGTATCCACGCAGAGTGGAAAAGCATCCACTGAGGCGAATTCCTTAAAGAGAATGGCCTTCCCTTCCATGACCGGCATGGCTGCATGGGGCCCGATGTTGCCCAGTCCGAGCACCGCGCTGCCGTCGGAAACGACGGCCACGCAGTTCTTGCGAATGGTGAGGTTAAAGGAGGTCCGTGGATCTTTGTGAATCGCCATACAGACTCGCGCTACACCGGGCGTGTATGCCATGGAAAGGTCGGCTCGCGTCTTGAGCGAAACTTTGGAGGCAATCTCCAACTTCCCCCCCAGGTGCATCAAGAACGTGTTGTCGGAGACAGACCGAACTTTCACACCTTCTATCTTCCCGACTGATTGGATGATCTTCTCGGCCTGATCGGTAGAGGCACACTCAATGGTGTAATCGCGAAGACTTTTCCCTTTGTGAATCTGAACCAGATCGATGGCCCCAATGGTTCCTCTCTGGCGGCTCACGACGGAAGCAATCTTTGCAATCCAACCCGACTCGTGCGGATACTCCAGCCGAATGGTAACGGAATATTGCGCGCTTGGTGTTCCCTGTCCCGCCATGGTAGTCATTCGATCCTTTCGCTTCTGACTCGCCCCACAACAGGGGGCTTACCGGTTAATCTGACTCAAACGCAAACAAACTTCTCGCGGCGGCGGTGATCGCCACCTGCTGCTTTTCGCCACTCAGATAGGTGACCGGAGCAGCAGAGATCATTTCTCCCGGATGGGCCACCCATAGCTCCTTTTGACCCCGTCGGACGTCCCACCACTGATTGTTTCCTAATCGATTCGATTCCCTCAGTCAAGTTTTCTCCACCAAACCCTTCGAAGTCCATTCGCGGTAGACACTTTATGAATAGTCCGGGCTAGGTCCCACCTGATCCGGCAGCCCTCCCGATCTCTTCTCTGCCCGGCTTGCTCTAGCCTTTCGGACAGGTATATTCTGGACAGACTGTGTCCCGAGGAGATTTCCATTTTCAAGCCTGTCCGCCCAACGGGAACTTCCTCGTCGCCCCCACCAGGATGGATCCTCACCTTTTTGCAGGGGAGAGAGCCAGATCCGGTTTGGTGTCGGGTGGCGAAGCCGGAAAGGAACAGCCTCAAGAAGGCCCGATTCGAAGAAGTCCGCCCTCGGACGGTAGACTTCAAGTCTCAGAAATTTTCGAAAGCTTGCAGGGAGAGGGGATCACCATGGGGACGCCCTCCACCTTCGTTCGCCTGGCACTGTGCAATCTGCGCTGTCGCTGGTGCGACACCAAATACACCTGGGACTGGGATCACTACAGCTACGAGGAAGAGGTCACCTTCATGTCCACACCTCAGTTGATCGCCTCGATACGAAAAAGGTCTGCAAAGAACCTGGTCTTGACAGGCGGCGAGCCGTTACTTCAGCAGAAACAGCTTGCTCCCATTCTTGGCCAACTCAAACCCGAGTACACGATTGAGGTGGAGACAGCGGGAACCATCACACCCAGCGATGAACTACTTCAGAGCGTTGATCTCTGGAACGTTTCTCCCAAGCTGGAAAACTCCGCCAACAGTCTGTCTCGACGACGACACCCCCAGGTGCTTCGTCAGTTTGCCGCCATCAGCAACTCATTCTTCAAGTTCGTGATCCAGAAAGTGGAGGACCTCGATGAAGTTCTTTCCCTGGTTCGACACTTTTCGATTCCATCCAGCCGCGTGTTCCTGATGCCGGAAGCCACAGATCGGTCCGAGCTGGACAGGAAAAGCACATGGCTTGCACCTCTTTGCGCGCTTCATCAATTTCGCCTCTGCTACCGGCTGCAGGTGGCATTGTGGGGCAATGAGCGAGGATTCTGATGAGAGGGAAGCTTGGTGTCATGAATCCAACCACACTGGAAGACAGAGAATGCTACTTCAAAAGCCATCACACCCTCCAGTCGCTGCTGAGGGCCTACACTGAGATCCGCAGCCGGACGCAGCTTCTTTGCGCACCCTTGAAGCCTGAGGACTGTGTGGTTCAGAGCATGGAAGATGCCAGCCCGACCAAGTGGCATCTTGCCCACACCACCTGGTTTTTCGAAACCTTCGTTCTCGCTGCTCACCGGAGCGACTACCAGTCGCTCTATCCGCATTATTCCTACCTCTTTAACTCCTATTACGCTCAGCTTGGGAACCGATACCTCCGCACAAACCGAGGTTTTATGACACGCCCCACACTTGAAGACGTGTACGGATTTCGCAGATACGTGGATGAACAGATGAGGGCGTTGATGGAAGCGAGCAGCCAAGAAGAACTTCGTTCTTTAATGCCGAATATCGAAATCGGTCTCCACCACGAGCAGCAGCACCAGGAACTGATCCTCACCGACATCAAAAACGTGTTTTCATTCAGTCCCTTGTATCCCGTCTACCGTCCTGAGCAGATCAGACCACGGGCAGAGGTTAGAACCCTCGACTGGGTCTCATTTGGGGAGAACACCTATGAAATCGGCCACCGGGGCAGAGGCTTCTGTTTTGACAATGAACGGCCGCGCCACCGTCAGTTCCTGGAATCCTTTCAGCTGGCGGATCGCCTCGTCACCAATGCCGAGTACATCGAGTTCATCGACGATGGAGGATACGAGCAGGAGTTGGTCTGGCTTTCGGACGGATGGCGGATCCGGCAGGAGCAGCAGTGGCAAGCACCCCTTTATTGGGTGAAAGTCAAGAACGAGTGGAATTACTTCACGCTGCAGGGGGGGCTGCGAAAGGTCCATCCCTCAGAGCCCGTCTGCCATGTCAGCTACTATGAAGCCGATGCCTTTGCGCGCTGTGTGGGGGCCCGTTTGCCCAGCGAAGGGGAGTGGGAAGTCGCTGCCTCGGAGCTTGCCGTAGAGGGAAATTTTCTCGAACAGGAATGCTACCACCCCTTCGCCCTCGACGCTTCAGCCCGTCAGAGGTCGCCTTTTCAGATTTTCGGAGATGTGTGGGAGTGGACCTGTAGCCCTTATGTCGGCTACCCGCGCTACCGGCCCGCGGGGGGAGCACTGGGGGAATACAACGCGAAGTTCATGGCCAATCAGATGATCCTTCGCGGAGGCTCCTGTGTCAGCCCGCAATCCCATTTAAGGGCCAGCTACCGCAATTTCTTCCATCCCTCTGCTCGCTGGCAGTTCTCCGGCCTTCGGCTGGCAAAAGACGGAGCTTAGTGCAGCTTGGTGCTCTCTGGTGGTGGCAAGAGGTTCTCCATTCAACATGCTCCCTGATGGGAACCTTTTTTCGCGGCGCCAGGGGCGCTCCTACTTTGTTAAATATTTCATTTATGGAATGGGGTGCCTATTGGCGTTTGAAAAACGAGCATCTCCACTTTCTATTTTTTGAGGTTTGCTATGAAAAAAGGATCGTACTTCGTAGTTCTGTTTCTCTTCCTCACCATTCCTCTCCTCGCCGAGGACACCTTTTACTTCCCGCTGATCGGCGACGGTACATCCGGGACGGTTCGCTTTTAAACCAGGCTGGTCTTCGTGAACACTGGAGCCGAGACGACTGTACAGGTAGCCTTCTTTGATCAACAGGGCAATCCCCTGTCTCTTTCTCTGAAAGACCAGCCCAATCCCGTTTCCTCCCTGGACATTTCTCTGGAGCGGGGAGAAACTTTCTCGACGGAAACAGCCGGCGCGGGCACGCTGCAGGTGGGGTATGCCTGTGTAACCGTTGCAACGGGCGGGCAGGCGGCTTCACCCGTGGGCGGAACCGCTATTTTTTCCCGCTCGGACATACCCAGTGGGGTCACGCTCTATACGGCTGCGGTGCCCGCCAGCCGACCCCTGACTGACTTCAGTCGACATTCCTCATATCAACTTCGGAAGGACCTTTTCCGGTCTCCCCAGTGAATGACCACAACTTATCAGACCGCCAACCTTGCCTCAAGTGGTCTTTGGTCCTCTGTCCATCAAAAGCGCCTCTGATCCCTCGGTTTTTCAGGTGGCTTTTGGTCAAAAACCTGATCAATAGAGACGGTAATTATATACTTGAAAAATAATAAGTCAAGTATTATAATCCCTTTGTGATTGATTTAACACCTTTATTTTCAACATCTTTAGCGTTTTTTTCCACCAAAGAATCCACTTCTTTCATCACCCTTTTTCCGAAGATCATTTCCATGATGTCGTGCCCGGTCCGGCTGGAGATGTCCTTGGGAACCTTGTGTCTTTTCTTAGGAGGTTGAGCCATGAATCTTATTACCTTAATGGATCGTTACAGTTGCAATGAAAAATGCCGCGACACGCTTGAGAAAATCAGGTGGCCGCATGGCGTGGCCTGTCTTAAGTGCGGCACCATCGGCATTCCTGAACTCCCTGTTGGGGGAAAGTTCCAGTGCGTTGCCTGCCGCTACCAATTCAGCGTCACGACGGGAACTATCATGCACGATTCCCACTTGCCGATTCGGACGTGGTTCCTGGCCGTCTATCTCATGTGCGTGTCCAAGAAAGGCATGTCGGCTCACCAGCTTCACCGCACCCTGGGCGTCTCTTACAAATTGGATTATAAGACCTACTTGACTTTTCCCTTCTCCTGACATACAATACTCCTATGGGAAAACAAACAAGAAACCGGCAACGCAGGAAACTCAACATTATCCACTTGATGGACATGTTCCCCAACGAAAAAGCAGCTGAGGAGTGGTTTGAAAAGACACTGTGGCCAGAGGAAAGGTGTTGTGGGCATTGCGGGTCCACCAATACCTACACCGTGCCCAACCGAAAGCCCATGCCGTATCGGTGCCGAGATTGCGAGCGGTATTTCTCGGTCCGCACTGGGACGCCCATTGCCAAAACAAACCTCTCGCTCCACAAATGGGCTATGGCCATTTATCTGGAACTGACCAGTTTGAAGAGCATCGCCTCCACCAAGTTGGCGAGCGACATTGGGGTCAGTCAACCCGCTGCATGGTTCATGCTCCACAGAATTCGAGAAGCCTGGACCAGAACTAAAAACGGTGGAACGTCTTTCTCCGGCCCGGTCGAAGTCGATGAGACCTACATAGGAGGAAAGCGCAGGAACATGAACAAGACCAAGAGAGCTCAGATGAGTGGTCGTGGACCGACTGGCAAAATGGCTGTAGCGGGGATCAAAGATCGATCCTCTAATCAAGTCTCCGCCCAAGTTGTCCGCAATACCAAGTCTGAGACCATGAGCCTTTTCATTATGGAGCACGTCAAGCTGGGAACCAAAATCTACACCGATGACGCTTTGACCTACCACACCCTTCCGAATCATGAGACGGTTAAGCACTCGATTGGTGAGTATGTGCGAGGGAAAGCGTATACCAATGGCGTCGAGAGCTTCTGGTCTATGCTCAAAAGGGCGCATACGGGAGTCTTTCACAAGATCAGTCCTAAACATCTGGATCGCTATGTTCGTGAGTTCGCTGGGAAGCACAACCTTCGCCAGCTGGACACTCTGCACCAGATGAGACGGGTTGTGCGGGGCTTGGCTGGGAAACAACTGATGTACCAGGAACTGATTGCCGATAACGGGCTGTCTTCCGGTGCACGCGCAGAAGAGCTCTCACCAAGTCTTCCGGGGTTGCGTTTCCATAGTCAGGTCGTTTTCTCATATCTGTAGCTTCGCTTTCAGGTACTCCATGCCACGGTCTCCTTTGATCCGATTACAGTTCCCACAAAGAAGTTGCAGGTTTCCAATGTGATCGGTCCCGCCTTTGCCCTTGGAGATGATGTGGCCTACCTCCAAGTTGCGTAGCTCGAAGTGGATCCGACATCCGTTGCAGTGACCTTCCTGATCGCCGCAGATCTCCTTTCGATTGGCATCGGAGTTGTACCTAGGGAGCGTTCCTAGGTCCGTGCGTTTGGGAGTATCCGTGCGGTGGATGACCTTGGAAAATAGGCCCAGTTCGTCATGCATTCTCTGTTGAACTAGATCGGCGGCCTTGGGAGAGATATCGATTCCTACCCACTGCCTGTGTAAACCCTGAGCCGTAATGGAGGCCGTGGCGCATCCGCAGAACGGGTCCAGAACCATATCACCCGTGTTGGAGCTTGCTTGGATGATGCGAGCCAGTAGCGCGACAGGTTTCTGCGTCGGATAGCCGACTCGTTCCTTGGCATGGCCTGAAATTGGCGAAATATCGGTCCAGATCGCCGACGGAACCTGCCCCTTGTTCTCACTCAAATAGCGTTTCAGATAGGGTCGCCCAGATGCAGACCAAGCTATTCGGTTTTCCGCGTCCAGCGCCGTTATCTTGTCTTTGGTCATTCGCCACCCAAAGGGTGGCGTAAAGCCTTTGTACTCATAGGTCAGGTTAGGCCGTTCGCCCATCGATGCGGATCGAATAATGTTGTCGTGTCGATACAGCCCTCGGTGGTCCCGGTGACGGTAAAACTTCTCAGTGTAATCTGTGCTTAGCGGGACACGGACGGAATCGGTCCTTATTGGCGGGCCGTAGAATAGGAGCGAGTCGACCACGCGGCCAAATGCCTTCGAGTCGTTATGTGATGAGTTGCGCTTCCAGATGATTTCGTTTCTGAATTTACGTTTACCGAAAACCGCGTCCATGAGCAGTTTGAGGTAGTGGCTCATGGTCGGGTCACAGTGCAGGTAGATCGAGCCTTTGGGCTTGAGAATCCTCCTGATTTCGAGAAGTCGAGCGGCCATGTAGATCAGATAGGACTTGTCGCTGGAAGTCATCGCCGCCAACAGGACACGGTGGAGAGCGGGGTGCTTGGACTCGATCAGGTTCACCCACTCGACGTTGATGTCTGTGAGGGTCCAGGTGTCCTTGAACTCGGCTCCAGCAGCCTTGCTGCCAATGGGAGCAGCGTAGTTCGTATTGCTGTTGAAGGGGGGGGTCTAAGTAGATAAGGTCTACCGACTCCGAGTTCATGCCCCGCATGATCGGCAGGTTATCCCCGGTCCAGATGGTCTGGTTGGCCCAGTTGGGCGTGCTCATTGTATTGCGCTCAGATTGTGTAACCCCTGCTCCTTCTCGCACTGAGCAAGGACAATATACAGAGAGTTGAACGATTTTATTTTCCCGGTCGCCCTGATTTGGTCGCCGACATTAAGTGTTTTTAGCGAGTCTCGCCAGTCGGAAGCGTCGAATTCTAACCAGTAGTTAGGTCCAATATCGCTACCATCCAAACACACAATTACTAGCTGGTTTTTGTCGAAAACATCGTACACAGTTCCAGCTACACGCAACCATTTGTTGGCGTGTCGGTCTATGACGGATTGCCTGGCTATGCCGGTAAGGCCGTTAATTTCTGCCACCAACTCAGATGGCTTACGAGGTGAGAATTCTCAGTGGTTCAGGTCCAAAGGGTGAGCCGTCGCCAGATACCACGAAAACAATAGGGTTCCGATTCCCGAAATCAACCCAGAAATCAGACCTGCATAGAGCGGAACCCAGCCTGATAGTCCCCTAGTCATGATGTACTCCCAGATTCCTCCGCCAATCGCACCGACAATCCCTGGCACCAGCGCAATAATTGCAATCCTTGATACTGGCTTCGCTCCAATCCATCTGGACCATTTTTGCCAACGCACCCAAACAAACTACACCTCGTTACCATGTACGTCAAGTAGGTCTTATATTCCCAATAAAAAGAAGCGGTTGGAGAAGATCCGAGAAGCGAAGGCAGCGTTAGAAGCAGAAGCTCGAGAGAAGGCAGTGGCTGAGGAGAAGAAAGAATGCAAACCCAAGTATCGAGGAGGTCGTAAAAGGAGGTATCCAAGAGGAGTGCCGAGAGCGCAGGCGCAGCAGAATTTTACCGACCCGGAGAGTCGGATTATGAAGACATCGGAAGGTTTTCAGCAGTGCTATAACGCACAAGCTGCTGTGGATGCCGACAGCCAGGTGATCGTGGCCCAAGGGCTGACGAATGCGGCCACGGATCGTCACCAACTCATCCCTCTGGTGGATGAAATACGACGCCAAACGGGCCGAGATCCCATGGAGATCTCAGCCGACACCGATTACTGCTGGGAAGAGCCTTTGGCAGAGTTGCAAAGGCGAAAGATTCGAGGATATGTTGCCACGGGCAAGGTCAAACACAGTGAAACGGCTCTCCAGCCGCGCATGAAGATCCGGAAGAACGCTGCCTTAGAACAGATGCATCAAAGATTGAAGCGAGCCGGGCGTCGCAGTCGCTACCGGTTACGCAAGCAGACGGTCGAGCCGGTCTTTGGCCAAATCAAATCCGCCCGGGGTTTCCGCCAATTTCTGCTGCGCAGCCTGGAAAAGGTGCAAACCGAGTGGAGTATGCTCTGCACCGCTCACAATCTCTTGAAGTTGGCAACGGCAAACCGCTAAGAGTTGCCCGGGGTGAGTTCAGGCTCAGACACAAGGAGTCGGAAGTAGGAGCGTTAATCGCTAATAACCCGAAAACCGTTACTCGGACAGGCTCCTAGCCTAACTTCCGCACTCCGCTGAGCAAAATCCTTTGTTGATGCTGGGTTGCGATTTTTTTCAGTCACTACAAATTGGCCGCTGCGTGCCAGGTCTTGATCGGTTTCATGACTTCCAGTGGAACCCTGAGGACGTTGTAGATGTCCCGCTGCCCGCCATCCGGGGTGGTTCCCTTTCGGATGCGGAGAATGGTGCCGTTCGCCGTGGGCAGGACCACCGTGACCACCTGGTGGGTGCTCAGCTGCCGGCGGATCGTCGACCAGGAGGTGTGGATTCTCCTCATCCAGGAAGTACTTTTCGATGGCCAGCAGCAGGTGGTAGGCCAGCACGCAGAGAAAGATGTGCGTCTGGGTACGGTGCTCCAGATGGTGGAAAATGGGACGCTCCATCAGCGGGGTCTTCATATCCCGGAAGGCTCGTTCCACACGCGTCAGCAGAAGGTAGGTGCGCCAGATCTCATCGGCACTCAGATCCTGCCGATCCGTCTTCAGCACGTAGCTGCCGTCGAGCTTCTCCGCCATCGTCTTCTTCTCTGCCCTCTCTTGCCAAACCAGATTCCGCTTCTCCGCGTCGTATTGGATTGCGTAGTAGCGCGCCACACGGGGGTAGCGTTCCTTCAGACGACCGATCGCCTGCTGAATCTTCTCCTCCTGCTTCAGGCGTCCCCGCTCCACCCGGGCCTGGAGCTTCTCCAAGTCGTGGATCAGTCTCTGTTCTTGTTTCTCCCGGATCGCTCGGTCCTTCTCTTCCCGACCTTCGCTGCGGCAAAGAATGTAGATCTCATCGCCTTTCTGGCGCCGTTTGATCTCGACCCGAGTCTTCTTCTGAAACGGATTCCGGGGTGAAGGGATGCGAAGGATCTCTTCCCACTCGTCTTCCTTCTCCAACTCGTCCCACCATTCATTTCGCTCCGACTGCCGCCCCGCCACAATGTAGTGATACTGGCGCTGCCGGATCTGCTCCAGGTTCTCCTCGTACGCCATGCCCCGATCCAGCACCACCGTGGAGCCTACTTTCTGGCCCGTCCGTCTCTCTAACGCATCCAGCATCTGATCCACGGTGGCACGGTCCTGCACGTTTCCGTCAAACACCTCGTGGGCCTTCGGAAACCCCTCCCCATCCAGCACCAGTCCCACCACCACCTGCTTGCAGTCGGGACGCTTATCGCGCGAGTAGCCCCGCTTCGCCTGGGGGTTGGCTTCCGCCTGACCCTCAAAGTAGGTCGACGTCAGGTCGTAGAGATAGACCGTCTCTTGCAGGTTGAAAAGCGCTCTCTCCCGCTCCATGAGCTCCCGCTCGATCGGCTCTCGATTCGGATGTAGCCGATCCAGGTTCCGATAGAGCGCATCCTCCTGCAGCGGGCGGAAGTCCTCTCCCAGAATGTCCCCCGCCGCGGTGCCACGGACCCAGTCGGGCATGGCCCGTTCCGAAAGCGGACAGATCAGCCGGTTGAGCGTCATCGCTTCGCTCAACCGGCAGGAGCGCTCCGACAAGCCCGCACGCCTGAGAATCTCGCCCATCCCCAAGCGCCGCCACATCTGATGCCCGACGTGCACGGGCCCGGCTTCCCGGGCCTGCTCCAATTCAATCCGCTCCGCATCGACGGTGACCAGCTCTGCCGCTGGCTCGGGTTCTCGCCGCTGTCGGCCCCGCCCAGCCCTTTCGAGAAGGGTTCGGGTTTTTTCATCGGGAGCTTCCAGCGGAAGCTGGCCGCACAAGGCCGACTCCAGCTTATGCGCCAGGGCCCGCCATTGTTCTCGAGGCGCCGGGGCCAGATTGCCCAGCGAGCAAATCGTTCTTTGGCGCGGTCCCTTGGGGGTCTGAACCGACTCCACCAGCAGGTAGTTCGCGTATTCCTTGCCCTTGTAGATGCGACTGGTTTTTCGGATGTACATTCATCACTACATATACCATATAAACCTGACATATCCAGTGCTATACCTAGTCATATTAGTCACTATTTGGCCAATCCAGAAAGACGCTCGCTGAAGACAAACGACTTGCCGACGCCGAGCAGGCAAAATAGGTGAAAATCCCTCAGCGGACCGCGGAAGTTAGGCTAGGAGCCTGTCCGAGTAATGGTTCGGATTGCGTTACCGGCGCCGTCAGTCCAGCTCAGGTGAAGGCGACGCCGATGCAGTAGAGTGGTGAAGAGAAATGCAGGTCAGATTCGCGAACCTTCGCGGTCATCAGTCGTTGGTAGCGGAACCCGCGTAGGGTTCCGATGCACCTTTGCGTCGGAACGCTTGGAGCGTTCCGCTACCGGTCATCCGGCCAGCTCTTTCAGCTTTGCGACCAGAGTTTTGTACAGACCCACTGCCTTGGTGAGGTCCTGTTTGGAGACTTTTTCTCTGGCGGTGTGGGCTTCCAGGATCGATCCCGGACCAAAGAGCAATGGTTTTCCCAACGATCGCAAGGCAGGGATGTCTGTACCGTAGCCCACCACCTTGGTGGGAAAACCCTCTACAGACTCCATTATCTGGGGTTCTGTTCTCCTAATGATCTCCAGCTCCGCTTGCCCAGCAACGGCCTGCTTCATCTGGTCCAGATAGAGTTGGCTTTCGGTGACCGTCCGAATCATGATCTCCGCCTCCGCCTGGTCCGGGATCACATTGGCTGCTCGTCCGCCCTGAAGCGTCCCAATGTTCACAAAGCTTTCCCCCAGGCGCTCATCCGCTGGAAAGGAGGCGCTTCGGATTCGGTCCAGGATCTTCAGGAGTTTTTCAATGGCGGATTCCCCTCTTTCAGGATAGGCCGAGTGAGCCGTTCGACCGCGAGCCCGAAGACGGACGTAAACCAAACCCTTGTGGCCCACTACCAGTTCGTTATCCGTGGGCTCTCCGTCGATAAGGTACGTACACTTCAAGACGAGTTCCCGAGCCTTCAAGGCTCCGGCGCTATCTGTCTCTTCCCCGACGACAAAGAGCAGCCCCACATCATTCTTCCCCTCTTCAACCAGCTCCTGGGCTGCACAAATCATGGCCGCCGCAATTCCCTTGGCATCGCAAGCGCCGCGTCCATAGAGGAAATCTTCATCCTCGAAAGAAGCGAAAAATGGAGGCACTGTATCGATGTGAGTCGTCAGTAGAATCTCCGCACGCCCTTTTACTGCGAAAACGTTAAAGCGTTGGGGGGTGACGGGCTGGCTGAGACACTCCCACCCTCCTTTCTTTAGAGCTTCAAGCAGAAATTCTCCTACCGCCTTTTCATCTCCAGTCACAGAGGGGATGTCGACAAGCTGGCGGGTCAATTCAACAACGTTGGTCATGTCACTGGTCACTGGTCACTGGTCAGCCGGTCAGCTCTCTCATAGTTTGCCTTCACTACCGTCCTGATCCCCCCGCGTACATTAAAGTCTCCAATGACCTCACAGCGGAGAGGATCGCAGACTGCCACAAAGTCATCCAGGATCTTATTGGTCACATGCTCATAGAAGACTCCCTGATTGCGGTATTCGAACAGGTACAGTTTTAGCGATTTCAGTTCCACGATCTTGTGGTCGGGAACATAGTGGATACGAATAGTGCCAAAATCCGGCTGTCCTGTCTTGGGGCACAAGGAGGTAAATTCAGGGCAGGTAATGTTGATCTCATATTCGCGGCCTCGGTCCTGATTGGGAAAGGTTTCAAGCTTTGCAGGCACTACGAGGCACCGTATACAGACTTTATATCCAGACCGGTCAGCTCCCCTAGCCTGGTTTCGATTCGTCGGAGTTGCTTCCGGGTGATGGTCTTCAGCGGTTTCGCCGAATAATCGACTCCGTCGTGACTGCCGCGAGTTTGCAGCACCCATTCTCGCGGGTAGGGCCGCGTCGGTGTATTCAGCTGAACCTCCCGGGGGCGGATCCGGTTCAGTAGCTGCCCAAATTCCTCCACCTCGTGAACGTTAACCGGAGTAATCATCATCTGAATTCCAAGGTGGCCGGGATAGCCGCGTTTGAAACCCACGATACTCTGGATAATCCTTTCCAGTCTCACGTCGTTGACCGGACGGTTGATGCGTCGAAACGTCTGCTCGCTGGCCGCATCGAGTTTCAAGAAAACCTTCTCTGCCCCCTGAAGGTCGCGTTGGACCTCCTCCTGGTGAAGAAGCGTGCCGTTGGTGAGGACCAAGACGGGCTTTCCAGTGTATCCTTTTACCGCTCCAATCAATTCGCCCAGATTCAGCGCCAGCGTCGGCTCACCACTGCCGGAAAACGTGATGATATCGGCCTCTCGCCAGGCGCTTGTTTTTAAATCCTCCAGCACCTTTGCCACAGAGACAAAACAATGGCGTTCATTGATCCGCACCTGGATAAACCCCAGCTGACAGTAGGTGCAGTTAAAGGAGCAGATGGAGTTCAGACAGAGCGGATCGATTCCCAGAGACATTCCTACACGCCAGCTGCGCACCGGTCCGTAAACTGAGCTGATCCGATCCAGGTCGACTCGCGCGACACGAGCGAGCTGCAACTCTGCCATATGAGATTATTATAGCCCTGTATAAAGATACCGCTTGATCTTGCGGGTTGTCGTCTTTTCGAACTCCTCCATTCGCAGAGTAAATTTCTTGATCCGTTTATAGCCGGCCATCCCCGCCGAGCAGCGTTTGACCTCGGTCGAGATGACTTCTTCCATTCTGGCCGCATCCACATTCTGAGAACGAAATTCCTCCTCAAAGGTTTCCCTTCTGGGCACGATCATCGCCTGAACTTCCACCTGAGAGGGTGTCTTTCCCGAACCTCCCCACACCAGAGACTCCAGAATGTAACGGCTCTGGTTCAAGACCCCTTCAATCTCTTCCGGGTAGACGTTTTTTCCTTTCCCCGTCACGATTACTGACTTTTTTCGACCGCTGATGTGAAGAAAGCCGTCTTCGTCCAGGTACCCCAGATCCCCGGTGTAGAGCCATCCCTCCTTGAGCGTTTCCGCTGTAGCACTCTCGTTGCGATAATAGCCCTTCATTACATTGGGACCGCGAACGGTGACTTCGCCATCCACGATTTTCACCTCGACACCGGGCAGTGGCAGGCCCGCCGCCTCGTCTTTGAAACAGTTCACCCGATTCAAGGTAATAATCGGTGCGGCTTCCGTCATGCCGTACCCCTGGATGAAATCAAATCCCAATTCTCGAAAACCCTTGGCAACCTCTGGCTGAATCGCGGCGCCGCCGGAGATGAGAAGACGCAATTTCCCACCCAACTTTTCGTGTACTGGTCGAAACAGCTTACGCCGCAGACTGACCCCGAACAGCTTCTCTGACGCCGCTGCAAGGAGCTTGGCCAGCCGGAACCTGCCCCTTCCTTTCTCTTCAATCGCAGCTTCGATCCGTCTATACATGTTCTCGAAAAGGAGGGGTACTCCCAGGATCACCGTAGCGCCGGTCTCGCGCAAGTTGTCAGGAACACGGCGTAGATTTTCAGCGTGGCAAATCGTAGATCCCTGATAGAGCGCCGTCAAAAAGCCACCTGTGCACTCGTACGTATGATGAAGCGGGAGTACCGACAGCAGGACATCATCATGGTTGTCGTTGATCGCCACCAGGGAGGAGGTACCCACCACATTCGTGGCCAGGTTACCGTGGGTCAACATCACCGCCTTTGAGTTTCCGGTGGTACCCGAGGTGAAAATAAGCGCGGCCTGATCCTCTTCGCTGACGACGGCTTCCTGAAACCTTCGGTCCCCGCTGCTGAGGGCTCTCTCGCCCTTTGCGACCAGCTCGGGAAAAGCCAGGTCCGCCCCGCCTTTATCCTCTTCCATGGAAACCACCCATTGCAAAGAAGGAATAGAGGCTCGCTGATCCCTGAACTGATCCACATAAGTCCCTGAGCAGACCAGAATTCTTGCCTGTGTGTACTCCAAGATGTGCTGGATTTCTCCCAACTTGAGCTCGCGGTCCACGGGCACCACGGTCAGCCCGGCAGTCACCGCAGCCAGATAGGTCACGGCCCACTCGGTGCGGTTTTCAGAAAGAACGCCAATGGGGTCCGTCGTCTCAAGTCCCAGCATGAAGAAAGCGGTGGCGAGTTTCTCCACCTGCTCTCTCAGCTGAATGTAGGTCAAAGGTCGATACACGCCATCCCTCTTGCTTTGAAGAGCGATGTGATCTCCATAACGGCTCTCCGCTTCAAACAACAAATGGCGTATGGAGGCTATGGGATAAACAGGTAGGAGGGGAGGCTGCTTCACGGCGAGGATTGTATGGGAATCCACGGAGGAGCGTCAATCAGTCATCGTATTTATGGAAGGGAGTACTTAGTTGGTGACGATCGAGGCCAGCGCGTTGTAGGGCTGATCATTATGCCACTGAACAAGCGGTCGGTTCACATCTTCAATTACGATTCGGTCGGCGTCGCGGATTCCCGAAAGACCTGTCTGATTGAGAAATTGGGATTTCAGGGAGAGAGAATCCTTGGCCTGGAGAGATTCAGTCCCGTTTCTGGAATTAAAGATCAGATAATCGGATCGATGGGCCAGCTCCGCGGCGGGAGCCTTGTATCGGTCCAGCGGCAGCGTAGGGTCGACCACGAACAGAAGGAGGTCCGGCCCCAGCTCTTGGCTCAGGGTGTTGCCTTCAATCAAAACGGGCACTCCAGGCTCAAGATGACTGGAAGTCAGGAGTCTCCACATCCGGAGATGAGCACCGGGTCGGCTGATTCCCCAGTACACGGAGCTTGCTCCTCCCTCGACGAAGCGCCCCGTATCGGTGTCCCGTTTTTGGATCTTTCTCGGGTCATCGATCAAACAGAAGTCTCCCTCCAGGTGATGACAGGCACACTCCTGGTCGTCGCTGGGGCAGAATTGCTCTTCAGAGTAGATTGTGGTGCACTTAACAACATTCCAGCAGCCCGGAAAAGCGCGCAATATCGTTTCAATGAGCGTCGTTTTGCCACAGTCGTTGCAAGGGCTGCAGACGGAAACTACTCTCATCCCTTCTTCCCCTTATCCGGGAATCACCACCAGGTTACGTCGCCCTCTTCGCGTCGGCAAGCAGGTTTTTGGGAAGGGCAAAGTAGACGTTCTCTTCCTGGGTCACCAACTCCTCGACTTCCACCTGGTTGCCCTCTCGGAAGAACTCGACTACCTGATCGACCAGAATTTCCGGGGCCGACGCGCCCGAGGTCACTCCCACTGTTTCGACACCCCGCAACCACTCCTCTCTGATGGAAGACACGTCGTTGATGAGACAGGCAGGTGTACCCGATTTACTCGCCTCTTCCACCAGACGATTGGAATTACTGCTGTTGGCGGCCCCCACCACCAGGACCAGCTCCGTCACCTTCGCCAACTCTCGAACGGCCATCTGCCGATTCTGAGTGGCGTAGCAGATGTCCTCTGAGGGAGGCCCCTGGATGGAGGGAAACCGCTGACGCAAGGCCTGAATGATCTCGCGAGTGTCCTCCAGACTGAGAGTCGTTTGGGTTAAGTAGGCAATCTTTTCCGGATCTTCCACCTCCAGGTCTTCTACACCCTGAATGGTGCTGACCAGCTTCATGTGTGCCGGAGCTTCTCCCATTGTGCCCACCACCTCATCGTGATCTATATGCCCGATGAGAATGATCGTGTAGTCGTGGCGAGCATATTTCACTGCTTCAATGTGAACTTTCGTAACCAGAGGGCAGGTGGCGTCAATAACCTTCAAGGCTTTGGTCCTGGCCTCTTCCCAGACCCGCGGCGAAACGCCGTGTGCGCTGAAGATCACAGTCTTCCCTTGAGGCACCTCCTCCAGGCTGTCAACGAAAACCGCGCCCCTCTGGCGCAGTTCCTCGACTACGTGAGCGTTGTGCACGATTTCTCTGCGGACATACAGTGGCTTCGGGTAGGTGCTGAGTGCGATATTGACCACGTCAATGGCCCGAACCACACCGGCGCAAAATCCGCGAGGGCCAGCTAGCACTACTTTCTTTACCATGACATTCGTATAGTAGCACACCAGGAACTTCAGACTCTTGGTGTCTTTGTGTAACTTTGCCACAAAGACACAAAGTACACCGCTTCAGAAATACGATTACGTATCCTTTTGACTGTTCCAGATTCCAGGAAACTGGAACCTGCCCCGGTCATTTTCCCTCCGGGACGGAGATGGGGAACTGGTTCAGGCGCTCGACGCCGTGCGGGGTGACCAGGTAGTTGTGTTCCAGGCGAATGCCCGCGCGCAGTTCCTGGCCGTAGACACCCGGCTCGATGGTGATCACGTTGCCCGTCTCAAAGACGTCGTCAAAGTGGGGATTGATGCGTGGATATCCGTGGGGCCGCAGCCCGGTACCGTGGCCGCCGTGATGAATCAGCGCATTGGCTTTGATCTTTTCCTGCATCTCCTTCATGACATCAAACACGCTCCGACAAGCCACGCCGGGTTTCACCATCTGCTCCACCGTGAGTACTGTCTGTTCAGTTGCCTCCCAGGCCTGCCGTTGAATCTCGTCGATTGTGGTCACTGGAAAGGTCCGACAGTTATCCGACCAGTAACCCTGATAGTTCAGCCCGGCGTCAACGATGTAAAGTTCCCCCGCCTGGCAACTCCGATCCGTCGCAAAGCCGCCCGACTGGGCGCAGCGGAAATCGCCGCTGTAGTCGCAGCAGCATCCGGCCGCACGGGTCACCGCCGCTCTGCCTGCCCCCAGAACTTCCGCCTCTGTGGCACCCTCCTGGATGGCATCTCGCACGGCAGCGTAGCCGATATCGTTGAGCTCATTGGATCGGCGCAAAACGACCATTTCATCTTCATCTTTGATCGCCTGTGTCCGAAGCAGCTCATCGTCGATCGGGATCAGTTCACCGCCGCTGCAATCAAAAATTGCCCGAGCCGTCATGGCCAGGAGTGATTCCTGCTGGACAGCAATTCGCTTGGCCTGAGGAATGGCCTCTCGCAGCATCTCAGCCAGCGCGGCATTGGGTTCAAAGTTCAGGGTAGCCATTGTCTGTATCGGATAGACGAGCTGCTGATCCACCACCGCATTGGGGTACTCGGCTTCCACAACCACGGAGGTCTTGCCTCCGGGTTCAATGACGAAGGCTCTTGGCCAGGGTGTTTCCAAAATCACGCCACTAAAGTAGTAAACATCACGCCAGTCGGTAAGGACCCCCAGATCGAAGTGACGCTGGGCGAGGTACTGGGCAAACCGCGACTGTCGCTTCTTGCATCCCTGTTGGGTCAATCTTACAGGCATAGTCTGGATCCTCTCGTCAGTCATTCTCGGTCCCCACCAGTTAGTTGGCCGGCCTGGTGATCCCACTCAGCGTAGAGATCTTTTAGCTCCTCTTCGATCTGCTGGTGTTGATCGGAGTGATCGTGGAGGCGGGAGTGGTCTTCATAAGGAGCTTGAAGAGCCGCAAGGATTTGCTCTTTACGTCGCTCCAGAGCCTCAATTCGCGCCTCCATCTCCAACAGCCTTCCCTCTCGGCGTCTTCGCTCGTTTTTGGAAAGCGAAGGCTCCCCTGGTGCTGAGGGCTTTTTCGGCGAAACTCGTTTTTCCCGAGGTTTGTCGTCCTGAAAACGAAGCTCATCGAGATCTGCAATGGGCACCAGACGTCGGTCGCGAATCAGGTAAAACTCAGCAGCGATCCTCTTCAGAAAATAGAGATCGTGGGAAACCACCACCAGGCTCCCTTGGTAGTCCTCCAACGCTTCTTCGAGCGCTTCCCGGCTGGTGACGTCAAGGTGGTTGGTAGGCTCGTCGAGAATCAGGACGTTAGCCGGATGAAAGAGCAGGCGAGCCAGTTCCAGTCGGCTGTGTTCCCCACCGCTCAGCTGCTGAACCTTCTTGTGAATGTCTTCCTCCTTGAACAAGAAGCGCGCCGCAAATTGACGCAGCTCCAAATCCGTACATTGGAGATCCAGTTCCCGCAAACAGTCATAGACGGTGCTGCCGTCGGCACTTGGAGTGGGGTTCTGGGCAAGATAGGCTGGAGCGTAATTGACACCCCATTCGATTCTACCCTGCAGCGGAGAGAGCTCCCCCAAAAGTGTCTTCAGAAGTGTGGTCTTACCCGTACCATTTTCTCCCAGAAAACCGACCCGGTCGCCGCGGCCGATCCGCAGTCGGATCGTCTCAATAAGCGGTTTTCCAGGATAGCCGACTGTTGCGTTCTCCACGAGGAAGTTCAAGGCTCCACCCCAGTTCTTTGCCCGAATCTGCAGTCTCAGGCTCTCTGCGTCATGAACGGGCTTCTCCAACCATCGCACCTTTTCCAACTGCTTTCGCCTGGATTGAGCCTGTTTCGTTTTCTGAGCGGCGATATTTCTGCGAATGAACTCCTCCGTCCGCTGCTTCCACTCCTGCTGCCTGCGATACTGCTTCTCCTGAAGGCGCAGGCGCTCGGCGCGAAACTGGCGAGCCCGCGTAAAGCTTCCCGGATAATCGTTCACCCTCCCCTGCTCGATCTCCCAGGTACGAGAGGTCACTTGATCCAGAAAGTGTCGCTCGTGACTGACTACTACAAAGGAAAGCTTCTGCTCTCGAAGATACTCCGTAAGCCAGAGAGTCCCTTGAAGATCGAGATGATTGGTCGGCTCATCCAGCAGGAGAAGATCGGTAGGCTGAAGCAGGGCCTGGGCAAGAAGCAGCCGGTTCTGCTGTCCTCCGCTCAGCTGCCCGCAGGGTAAGTCCAGCAGGTTCCCCGACAAACCGAGGCCCATCAAGACGGCTTCGGTGCGGGCCTCATAATCATAACCCCCCTGCAATTTGAGCTGGAGGCTAAGCTCTTCATATTGATCCGCAACCGCCGCCGGGATGCCGCCCTCGAGCCCCGCCATCTCCGACTCCAGCTCCTGGAGACGGGCTTCCACCGTTCGGAACTGGGCAAACACTTTCAGAGCCTCGCTCCGAACTGAGGTCTCGGGGTGGAATCGCGGAACCTGCTCCACTCGAGAAATCCGCAGCTCGGACGCCCGGTACACTTTGCCCCGATCGGGAAAAAGACGCTCCTCTATGAGGTCGAAAAGCGTTGTCTTGCCTGATCCATTGGGCCCGATCAGACCAATGTGGTTATCCGGATTGGCCTGCAGGGTCACCTCACGAAAGAGCCACTGACCACTAAATTCCTTACCGACATTCTCCAGGCGAAAAAGCATGGGGGAATGAAACTGACAGCTGACAACTGACAAACTGGGTACCGGTCAGTTGTCAGTTATCAGTTGTTTCCGCCGGGCGGCCTCAAACGGATCACCCGGCTTCCAGCGCGGCATCTCCTCCTGGTTGGCCAGGTAAAGAGTGGTCCAAAAGGCGAACTCCATCAGTTGGGCAGCTCCCTCAAAGCTCCAGGAAGGGTCAAACTCATCGCTCGGTTGGTGGTAATGCTTTCCGATGTAATCCTTTACCAGTTTCTCGCCCCACGCCTCCGGCTTCCCAACATACCGATTCCCGCGCACAAAGAAGACTGACGGAACGCCGGCCTTGGCAAAGCTAAACTGGTCGGAACGGAAAAACAGGCCCTTCTCAGGGAAAGGATCAGGAGAAACAGCCATGTTCATCTTGGCGGCCGCCTTTCGGACTGCCGTTTCGATGGTGGAGCGATCTGCTCCCAGAGCTGCGATATCCTCTGTTTTGCCCCAAACATTGATGCTGTCGACATTGATATTGGCAGCCGTCCGGGATAAGGGAACCAGGGGGTGCGAGACGCAAAACTTCGACCCCAGCAAGCCCTGCTCTTCGGCGGTGACCGCAGCAAACAAAATGGACCTGCGCGGGCGTTCTGGATAGTCGGCAAATGCAGAGGCCAATTCCAACAGACCACCAATTCCGGAGGCATTGTCCAGAGCACCATTGTAGATTTTATCCCCGCCAACCTCCGCTCCAATTCCCAGATGGTCATAGTGAGAGGTAACGATAATCACCTCTCTTTTCAGTTTCGGATCGGAGCCCTCAAGTCGTCCAATCACATTGGGCGACAGCGTACGCTGAGTCTGTGAGTGAATCTCGACGGAGAGGGACAAGTTAAGCGGGACAGGCTCGAAACTGGGTTGGCGAGCTAATTGGCGGGCCTTTTCAAAGCTCAGCCCAGAGATTCTCAGCAGTCGATCGGCCACGTCTTCCTGCACCCACGCCTCCACCAGCGTGCTCTTGGGCTGATCGGAGGGAAGAGAAAACTGCTCCCCTGAGAATGAGCTTTCCACGACCGCCCAGGGGTAGCCCGCCATTTCCGTACTGTGGATCAGAACAGCACCGGTAGCTCCCCGGCGTGCCGCCTCTTCGAGCTTGTAAGTCCACCGCCCATAATAGGTCAGTGCCTTTCCTCCAAAGAAACCGGGGTCTTCAGAAGGCGGATCGTTCACCAGAATGAGCAGAACTTTCCCCTTCACTTCCGCTCCCTTGTAATCGTCCCAGGGCACCTCCGGCGCGGCTATCCCATATCCAACAAACACCAGTTCCTTCCCTCTGAGGGAAACCTGCTCCTTTTCGACTCCCGGCGATGCGACAAAGTCCTCTCCGTACTTCAGGAGGAGCGATTCTCCTTGTCCGTGAATCCTCAATTGCATTTGGGGATCGGCGACGGTTCCCAATAAGGGAACGCTCTGGTAGTAAGAATCCCCCTGAACCGGCCGCAAGCCAATCAGCCTGAACTGCGTCTCGATGTATCGGGCCGCCAGTTCTCCGCCCCGGCTGCCTGGCGCACGACCCTCCAGGAGGTCGTCGGCAAGAAAGCGCACGTGTGTGCGAATCCTCTCGGGTCGCAGCTCAGGCCGTGGGGCTGGGTTTTGGCCCCCCGCGCTCAAAAGGAGTGCGACAGAAATCACTGAGAAAAGGGTGGCAATGTTCATATCTGGATTTCTACATCCTTCCTAAGTACACCGTTTCAGGAATCCGATCACGTATCCTTTTGACCGTTCCAGGTTCCAGGTTCCCGTTGTTCGGTGCACTCCCCATTTCGGCTCGTTCGCGATAGCAAGGGCTCCTGATTTTGTTTCACAATGCAAGCCTCAACCTGGAACTTGGAACCTGGAACCTGGAACTGGAGATCACTCATACCTTAGCAAGCCGGGATTCAGAACCCCCTTGGGATCATAAAATCGCTTCCATTCTACGATCTTGGACCACGTCTCGCCAAAATGTTCCTTCCAGCCCCCCTGGTGATCGAACTGGATCCAACCCGACAGACAGCTTTTGCCGCCGATTTGCGTGGAAAGCTCGCCAGCTTTATCCACCAGAGCCATGGTCACAGGTAGAGGTCTTCGGTACCGAAGGAAGGATGCCAAAACCCATGGCGAAATCCCCGGCGGGGTGCATAAAGAGGGGAGTCCGGGAGACGCCCGTGCGGCAGGGCTGCAAGGATACCGCACCTGCAGCCAAAAAATGCGGAGGAAAGCTCTTCAAAACACCCTCAATGTAGGCCTTGGCTTTGCTCCAGGGGAGAACCACTTGGATCCCGGGATGGGCAAGCTTCCAGGCACCTGTTTCCTTCCACAAGGCGAAGAGAGGCTCGCATCTTTTCGCGAAATCGACGAATGTGAAATCTTCCACCTCGACTCTGCGATAGAACTTTAAGCCTGCCAGCTGGACCTCGTCCCGCGGCTGCCTGTCCCGGTATTCCACCGCCAAACGTACGGGATAGAACCATTCAGCAAAGGAAACCTTCGCCTCACCCAGCTGACGGAATCCTTGGAGGCAAGGGGAACACCATGAGTCAAGAAAATCGAATCGCTGCTCCCTCATCAACCGTGCCTGATCCCTCATGAGCAAATCCAGATCGTCATAGAGCAGAAAGTAGCTGCGCAGCTGATTGGTAAAGGAACGAAGTCTCAGCCGGGCGCGCGTAATAATGGAAAACTGACCCAGGCCACAGCGAGTACAGTCGAACAGCTCTTCATTTTTCGAGGGGGAACAGCGCACCAGGTGACCTTCCCCTGTAACCACCTCCAGTTCGTCGACGTGATCCGCCTGAATGCCATAGCGATGAGAGGCGACCCCAATCCCTACGGTGGAAAGCGTCCCTCCCACGGTCACATTCAGGTTGTCGGTGAGAACCGGCGGAACCAAACCTCTCTCACTCGTCGCCTGAACCAGTTCTCCCCACCCCACTCCCGCCTGCACCCAGGCACAGTCCCTTTCAATCGCTTCAATGCTGTTGAGTCCGCTCATATCCAGCAGAATGCCCTCCTGGCTCAAGGACTGCCCTCCCTGCGAATAGGAGGCTCCACGCGTGGAGACGGTCCAGTCCTTCTGGAGCGCAAACTGAATCACCTTGCACACATCGCGTTTCGAGGCAGGCACTACCACGGCTCGGGGGGTCTTGCGGAAGATCCGACCAAAGTCACTTTGTACCGCTCGTAGCGTCTCCTCCTCATCAAAAACCTGACCCTCAATCTCCCGTCTCAGTGCCTGCATGCCACCCCGAGCTCCGCAACCCGGACTATGTATCACCCGGGCCTAAAAACTTTGAAACTGATGATACGTCCATTCTTGACCGTGCCGAGAGGAAAGGCAAGGGCCCCTCTGAGTGCGATTTCGCGCTCAATTGACGTGAGAGCGGAGAATCCGGTAAGCTTTCGAGCTTTTAAGCCCGGAGTATAAATCGGCATGCGCCGCCGAGACATCCCTGAAATCCTGTCGATCCAGTCGGGCAATTCCTGGCGCTGGCGCGGGCCGTCAATCTGGGCACTGGATGGCAGCACCAGCGCTCAAGAAACTGCCCGCTCGATCGCCCGCACTCTGTTGGATCAGCCCCCCTGGCTGGAACCGGCCTACCTGTACGACGAGAAGGGTTCCCGCCTCTTCAAACGGATCAGCAGCCTTCCCGAATACTACCTGACACGCACGGAAGAGGCGATTCTAGCCAAAGGGGCGAAAGGACTCATCGCGGCTGCGCCGGTACATTCCATTGTGGAGCTGGGTGCGGGATACTCCGAGAAGACGCCCCATCTGCTGCGGGAACAGACTCGCCAGAGAGGAACCGGCAGCTACATCGCAGTGGACGTCAGTGAGAGCGCCCTGCGGGCTTCCCGGAAGATGGTCCGAAGAGAGTTTCCTTCCATGACCTTTCACGGCTTGTGCTCCCCATACGAAGCAGCAATGACCTCTATCAAACCCAACTTCCCTACGCTGTTCCTTTTTCTCGGAAGTACAATCGGAAACTTCTATCGCACCGATTTTGATCGCTTTTTGCAACGGCTCTCGCACTGCATGGGTCCCGACGATTTTTTCCTCTTAGGCGTGGATCGGGTCAAAGAAGCCCATATCATCGAGCGAGCATACGATGATTCCCGCCAGGTGACCGCAGAGTTCATTTTGAACGTCTTCAACAACATCAACCGGCTGGCAGGAACGAATTTTGATCCCGGCAGGATGCGGTACCAAAGCTGCTACAATGAAGGCTGGCAGCAGGTCGAAATGAACGCGATTTCCACATGCTCCCAGGATATCCGTTTTCCTTCACTGGGGACGTCGTTTCGATGGCGAGAGGGAAACAGGATCCTGGTGGAAATAAGTCGCAAATTCGACCCCCTTCATCTTCAGAAAAAGCTTCAATGCTTTCACCTTAAACTGCTTCATAAATTGACGGATCCCAAAAAATGGTTTTCCCTTATGCTTTTCAGGAAGAGGAGTTAGGGTGGCTCACTTGAACCCACCTGACAAAACCTCCCGCCCTACCCCATCCATGTTTTCTTCCTCACAGCTCAGCGACGAGCTCAGGGAAGCTCGACAGCGAACCCTGGAGCTGCTCGCGGATCTCACCGATGAGCAGCTCACCGGTCCCAGAATAGAGATTGTGAATCCTCTTCTTTGGGAGATAGGTCACCTGGCCTGGTTTCAGGAGAGGTGGACGCTGCGCCACCTGTACGGGGCGGATCCCATTCGAAGTGATGGAGATTTGCTCTACAATTCGGCCCAGGTAGCGCATGATACGCGTTGGGACCTATCGCTTCCTTCCCGCCAGGAAACTGCGGGCTACATGGAGGAGGTTTCCAGCCGGATCATGGACCATCTCCATTCCAGCTCATCCAGCCCAGAGCGAACCTATTTCCACCTTCTGGCACTGTTCCATGAAGACATGCACGGTGAAGCATTTGCCTACACGCGGCAGACTCTGGGATATCCACGACCTCGCTTCAGGCTGCAGCGGGACCTTCAAGCTCCTTCTCCAGAAGCAGGCGCCCTGGCGGGGGAGGTCGAAATCCCGGGCGGGACATTCCTCTTGGGTGCAGCACAGGATCAGTTCTTTGTCTTTGACAACGAAAAATGGGCTCACCAGGTTTACGTCAAGCCTTTTCGAATTGCCCGCGCCCCGGTGACCAATGCACAGTTTGCAGCGTTTGTGGACGATGGGGGATACCAGAGGAAGGAGTGGTGGAGCGAGGTCGGATGGAAGTGGCGACAAGAAGTCCGCACTGAGTCCCCTCTCTACTGGTCACACCAATCCGGGAGCAGATGGCTCATCCGCTGCTTTGATGAGTTCCTCCAGTTGGAGAACCATCTACCGGTCATTCACGTGAACTGGTACGAGGCCGAAGCCTACTGCAAATGGTCAGGTCGACGCTTACCCACTGAATCGGAATGGGAAATGGCTGCCTCAGCAGAGGCTCCGCCTGAACGTCCTGTCGCCCCAGCAAATCGCCTCGGACGTCCTAAGCGACGGTTCCCCTGGGGTCATGCACCACCTACTCCGGAGCTTGCCAATCTGGACGGGCGGGCCGAAGGATGTGTCCACGTCGCTTCCCTACCCTGCGGGGAAAGCGCCTTTGGCTGTCGGCAAATGATCGGGAATGTCTGGGAGTGGACCGTGAACAGCTTCCTTCCTTACCCGGGGTTCGTCGCGGACCCCTACCGTGAGTACTCTAAACCCTGGTTTGGCACACATAAGGTACTTCGAGGCGGCTGCTGGGTCACCCGCTCACGCCTGATTCGCAATACCTGGAGAAACTTTTACAGGCCGGAGCGGCGCGACGTGTGGGCAGGTTTTCGCACCTGCTCACTGGATTAACCCGGAGGGGTCAGACCCCTATCCGCTCATGCTGATCAGATTGATCACTCCCTCACACAGGCCACTCCTGGATGGAAATCAGGTGACGGCGCACCGATGGGCGCGCATATTCAGGAAGCTGGGGCACCGGGCCAGGATCGAGACGGAGTATGATGGTCGAGCCTGTGACCTTCTCGTTGCCTTACACGCTCGAAAAAGCCACAGCTCCATCCAGCGGTTCCGAGAGCGGCATCCTCATTTCCCGTTGGTGGTTGCCTTGACCGGAACGGATCTTTACCGTGATTTCCACACCAGCGCCGAAGTCGAGCAGTCGCTGCAACTGGCAACCCGCTTGGTCGTTCTACAGAGACAGGCGCTGGCGGAACTTCCCCGGCAGCTGCAGCGAAAGACTCATGTCATCTATCAATCGGCACAATCGATGGGGCGGCGCCTCTCCCCTCCGCCGAGCCACTTTCAGGTCTGTATCATAGGACACCTGCGAAGGGAGAAGGATCCTTTCCGTATCGCGTTGGCGGCGCGGCAGCTCCCGGAGTCATCACAAGTCAAGGTTTTTCACGCAGGTTGTGCGCTGAGTCCCGACATGGAAAAAAGAGCCAGAGAGGAAAGCAGGCGAAATCCGCGTTACCAGTGGCTGGGTGAGCTCCCCTACCGAAAGACGCGCCGGCTGCTCGCCAGCAGCCATCTCCTCGTGCTGACATCACGGATGGAAGGAAGCTCGAATGTCCTCTCTGAAGCGATTGCCTCCTCTGTACCCGTGATCGCTTCCAGAATTCCGGGGCTGGTGGGCACGCTGGGAGACGACTACCCGGGCTACTTTCCCGTCGGGGAGACCCAAGCGCTTGCCCATCTACTGCAGAAGGCGGAAGCCAACCCCGACTTCCGAACGGAGCTGAAGAAGCGCAGCGACCAGCTCGCACCACTTGTGAATCCCAAGCGCGAGCATGCCGCCTGGCAGGATCTATTCAAGGAACTGTCGACCCATTAGCCTGCATTTCTCATCACCACTCTACTGCATCGGCTGAATCATCCGTCCTGACTGCGTTGCGCTCCGTCAGCCTCCTCGACGTACTGCACGAGTACGCCTCGGGGGCCTCGGTCGCGCGCCTTGTCAGGCCAGCCCTTCCGCCGCTTGATACGAGTGTCTTCGTGACGAGCGGTGATGAGAAATGCAGGTTAGCCACGGTTCTCAGCGGAATTCGCGGAGGATTCCGCTGAGTGCATGGGAGAGAACGGCCGCCCCGTCTCCAAGCGATATGACGTCCCCTCACGCCGTATCCGTGGCTCCAAAAACAATTTACTCATGCCCCATTTTTCTAGGAATTCGGAGACCACCTGCTTGATGTCACGTTTCTTTCCGTCGACTTGATAGTTCATCCGGCGCATCATCTCCTCAGAAATTACTCCCTCAAGCTCCTCTAGAACACCCCGCAGCTCTGGATACAGATCCAGGGTGTCTCGACGAACCAGGAGTGCGGCGTCGTAGGGTGGAAAATAGCGTTTCTCATCCCGTAGTACAAAGAGGTCGAGGGCGTTGATCAGACCACTGGTCGAGTCGCCCGCAATCAGATCGACCTTCTCCCCGGCCAAAGCTCGATAGGTCAGTCCCAGTTCCATCACCCGAGGTGGTTCAGCGAACTTCAGCTGGTAAGTCTCCGATAGACCTCTGAAGCCGTCTTTGCGCTCTATAAACTCATAGCCGAAACCTGCCAACCATTTCGGTGTATGTGCAGCAGCATCGGAAATTGTCTTCAGATTGAGCCGGCGAGCATCCTCTCCCCGAACAATAATGGCAAAGGTATTGTTGAAACCGAGAGGCTTCATCCACTCGATACCCAAGTCCCAATACTGCTCCCTGACCCGGCGATAGACCTCCTGCGGGTCATGAATGGGCCTCTGCTTGAGGATTGCGGTGAAGGCCGTTCCCGTATACTCCACGTAAGCATCAATCTCGCCCGCTCGCAAGGCCTGGTGACACAGAAACGTGCTGCCCAGGCTCAAGCGCCGGTCCACGGTCAGGCCCGTGTGGTTTTCAATATGCTGCGCCATCAGCTCTCCGAGAATGACCTGTTCGGAAAAGTTCTTGGAACCAATGACCATGACGTTCTCCGACCGGCATGCGGCTACCTGAAACAAGAAACCGACCCAGACGGCGAGGCCCAGATACCTCATACAGCCCGTCTTTCCACCTGCGGGACACGGCTCTGGGCAGGAGTCAAGAGTTTCTCCATCCAGCCCAGACCCAGATCCGCGAGCAGTGCCAGAGCCGCCGCCGGAATCGCTCCCGCCAGGATCAGAGTAGTATTGACACTGGCCAGACCCCGGAAAATGTACATCCCCAGACCCCCGGCACCAATCGCGGCTGCAATGGTGGCGACTCCTACTGAGGTGATTGCCGCGATGCGGATTCCGGCCAGGATCACCCCCAGAGCCAAAGGAATCTCTACCTGCCGAAGCAATTCCTGATCGGTCATTCCCATTCCGCGACCGGCTTCCCGAACCGAGGCATCAACGCCACGAATCCCCGCGTAGGTATTCTTGATGATGGGCAGCAGGCCGTAAAGAACCAGCGCGCAGACCACCGTATCCGAGCCGATTCCACTGACGTGAATGAGAAAACCAAACAGTGCCAGACTGGGAATGGTTTGTACAATGTTGGCAAAACCCAGGATAGCTTTCTCCAGATTTGGTCTTCGTGTCATCAAGATGCCTGCCGGAATACCAATGAGCGCGGCGATGGCAATCGAGATCACCACCAGCCCCAGATGCTGACCCGTTAATTGCAGAACTTCATCACGGTTGTTAAGGAAAAAATGGAACAGCTCCATCGATCACCTCCGGGAAGTTCATGGTCAATGGTAATGGTTAATGGTCAATGGTTAATGGTCAATGGGAGTGGCGGTGGCAGCCGATCAGCTAGTCAGCCGGTCAGCTGGGCATTCGTCAATCCTCAATCCTCGTGAGTGGTTTGACGTAGGCCGCAATTTCGGGATCTGAAGAAGAGAGCAGCTGGGAGGGCGTGCCGGAGATGGCAATTCTCCCCGACTTCATGAGCCCAATCCGGTTGCCCAGGAAAAGCGCTTCGCGCAGATCGTGCGTTACCAGCACAACCGTTTTTCTTATCGTCCCCTGCAGCTGCTTGAACTCCTGCTGGATTTCGTTTCTCGTAAGTGGATCCAGCGCACCGAATGGCTCATCCATAAGAAGAATGGGGGGATCATTCGCCAGCGCACGCGCCACCCCAACTCGCTGCTTCTGACCCCCCGAGAGCTGCCCAGGGTAGCGGCGGCCAAACTGTTCCGGATCCAATCCCACCAGGGAAAGCAATTCTCTGGTGCGCTCTCTTACTCTCTCCGCATCCCACTTCTCAAGCATCGGCACTACTCCCACATTTCGCTCCACCGTGAAGTGCGGAAACAAACCGACTTCCTGAATGACGTAGCCGACATGGCGGCGAAGTCCGATCGGATCCCATGACATTGTGGACTGCCCCTCCACCTGCACTTCACCACCGGTGGGTTCCAGCAGCCGATTGATCAGTTTGAGAGTTGTTGTTTTCCCGCAGCCGCTGCGGCCCAGCAGCACAAACGTCTCGCCCTGCCTGATCTGTAAATTCAAACGGGAAAGAATGATATTTCCACGGATCTGATAGGAAACATCCTGAAACTCGACCGCGATGATTGCCGCTTCGTATTCACTGGTCACTGGTGAATGGTTTGTCAGTTGTCAGTTGTAGTCAGTTTTCGTACTTGTTCTCCCCCGCCGAATGACCATTGACTATTGACCATTGACTATGAGAACTGCTGCCCGCTGTCAATGACTGCCCTCTTGGACAAGGTTGCGGTTCCAGGCGGGAATCTCTACGACCAGATCGCAAGTTCCGTCGGAGACACACTGGCAGGAAAGACGTGAGTTAGGAGTCAGGTCGGGAGCCTGATCCAGCATATCCAACTCGGCCTCCAGCGCTTCATTGCAGGTTTCCAAACCTTCGAGAACATGCACGTGACACGTGGAGCAGGCCACCACCCCTCCGCAAGCGTGGTCAATTGCGATACCGTTGCCGAGTGCAATATCCAGAATACTCCCAGGGAGACCAGTCCTTTGATAGGGGATTTTCACAGGATCCACTTCCATGGCCGTACCCTCGCCGTTCAAAAAGGTGATTTGGTACTTAGTCTCGGGGAGCTTCGTCTCCGCTTCTTCAATGTAAGGGTTTTTCCCTGCCATGGTCCGATCCTTCCAGCCCGCATTTCTAGCAGTCTGATTTACCGCGGTAGCCCGCTGCGGGAAACGCGTGCTCAGTTCACCTTAGCGATTTCTTGCCTCGACTTCAAGGAGCCGGGGTCGGACCAGAAAGCAGAAAAGGTCCAGATCACGCTTCCCTGCTCGTACCGGCTCTCGCCCCGGTGGGTTATAATTCGCTCCGGAGGGAAACATGCCATTTGATACCAGACATCAAAGTCGAGCCCTGCTGGACGGATCCGATCGTGCCGCTGCTCGTTCCTACTTCAAGGCCGTCGGATTTCGCGATGCCGACCTGAAGCGCCCGCTGGTGGGTGTCGTCCACTGTTGGATCGAGGTCACTCCCTGCAATTACAACCACCGCGCTTTGGCGGAAAAGGTAAAGGAAGGGGTCCGCGCTGCCGGCGGCACCCCCATTGAGTTCAATACCATCTCGATTACCGACGGGATCGCCATGGGAAGCGAGGGAATGAAGGCCTCACTGGTCAGCCGCGAAGTGATCGCCGATTCGATCGAACTGGTCGTCCGTGGGCATCTGTTCGACGCCCTGGTGGCCATAACGGGGTGCGATAAAACCGTCCCTGGTGCTCTGATGGCCCTGCTCCGGCTCAATGTTCCCGGCCTCGTACTCTATAGCGGCTCCATCATGCCGGGAAAGTACCAGGGGCGAAGCCTGACCATCCAGGATGTATTCGAGTCGATCGGAGCGTATAACGCCGGCCGCATCTCCGCCCGGGAACTAAACGCCATAGAAAACTATGCCTGTCCCGGCGCTGGTGCCTGTGGTGGTCACTATACGGCCAACACCATGTCTACCGCACTGGAGATGCTGGGGATCTCACCCATGGATTTTAACGGCATCCCTGCCGTACATCCCAGCAAACCCAAGGTGGCCTTTGAATGTGGTCGCCTGGTGATGAAACTCCTTCGAAAGGGCATCCTTCCCCGGCAGATTGTTACGCGCAAAGCTCTTTTGAACAGCATCGCCGGCGTGTTGGCCACCGGCGGATCCACCAATGCGGTCCTGCACCTGGTCGCCCTCGCCAAAGAGGCCGGCGTGCGACTCTCCATCGACGACTTCGATCGGATCTCTCGCAAGACGCCGGTGCTTGCCGACCTCAAACCGTCGGGACCCTACACTGCCTCCGACATGTACGAGGCAGGGGGAATGTCTCTTGTGGCGCGCCACCTCCTCAAGGCCGGCCTGCTTCATGCGGACGAACCGACTGTGACGGGTCGAACCCTGGGCCAGGAAGCAAGGCGGGCGCGAGAGAAAAAAGGGCAAAAGGTGATTCGACGGCTCTCCAAACCGTTGAAAAAAAGCGGCGGAATACTGATTCTGCGGGGAAACCTGGCACCTGACGGGTGTGTGGTCAAACTCTCCGGAGTGGAGCGGGATCGTCACCGCGGACCGGCTCGAGTCTTCAACCGGGAAGAAGACGCTTTTGCCGCCATCAAGGCCGGAAAGATTGGGGCGGGTGACGTTATTGTCATTCGCTACGAGGGGCCCAAGGGAGGACCCGGAATGCGCGAAATGCTCGCAGTGACCGGAGCGATCCAGGGAGCAGGTCTGGGAGATCAGGTCGCTCTCGTAACGGATGGTCGCTTCTCCGGCGCCTCGCATGGTTTCGTGGTGGGACACATCTGCCCTGAAGCCGCTGAACGAGGTCCTCTCGCTGCGCTGCACGAGGGAGACATCATCCTCCTGGATACCAGGAAGCGATTGATCCAGGTGGAACTGAGCCAGGCGGAGATCAAGCGGAGACTTCGAAAGTGGAAACCACCCAAGCCTCAGTACAGCAGCGGGGCTCTGGCCAAGTATGTTCGGCTTGTCTCTTCAGCCTCCCAAGGAGCGACCACGGGATGAAAGGCGGTCACTGGTCATTGGTCATCGGTCACAAGTGACCAGTGACCATTGACTATTGACCAGTGACCAATGCCCCCCCCCTAGCGCTCCTCGCAGCTGACGCTCTGGGGGGGAACCTGGGAGCAGTCCATGCTATCCGTCATTCCTGAAACAAGCTGAGCACAGGCGTTCTCCGTGGCGGTTCGGATCGCTTCCTCTCTGCTGGAGCCGGAGGCCGTTCGACAGGCGCTCTGCCCGCGGAATTCCACACAGACTTCACAACGAACCTTGGCCAGGCGTAGAGAAGAATAGATAACGTATGCCACGAACAGGGCGCAGCCGATCACGATCAAAATAGTTCCACTTCTAAGGTGTGCCTGCATAGAGTCCTCCGCTGTCTCGCTACTAGTCTAAATCAATCCAGGTTCGCCCATCCGCCAGAGAACCATTTTTTGTCATCTCACTTGACCGAATCCGGTAAGCACTTTCTGATGAACCGTTACGGGTGTTCTTCATCTCAAAAACGTTACCTAAATTTATGGGATTATAAGACCTACTTGACTTTTCCCTTCTCCTGACATATAATACTCCTATGGGAAAACAAACAAGAAACCGGCAACGCAGGAAACTCAACATTATCCACTTGATGGACATGTTCCCCAACGAAAAAGCAGCTGAGGAGTGGTTTGAAAAGACACTGTGGCCAGAGGAAAGGTGTTGTGGGCATTGCGGGTCCACCAATACCTACACCGTGCCCAACCGAAAGCCCATGCCGTATCGGTGCCGAGATTGCGAGCGGTATTTCTCGGTCCGCACTGGGACGCCCATTGCCAAAACAAACCTCTCGCTCCACAAATGGGCTATGGCCATTTATCTGGAACTGACCAGTTTGAAGAGCATCGCCTCCACCAAGTTGGCGAGCGACATTGGGGTCAGTCAACCCGCTGCATGGTTCATGCTCCACAGAATTCGAGAAGCCTGGACCAGAACTAAAAACGGTGGAACGTCTTTCTCCGGCCCGGTCGAAGTCGATGAGACCTACATAGGAGGAAAGCGCAGGAACATGAACAAGACCAAGAGAGCTCAGATGAGTGGTCGTGGACCGACTGGCAAAATGGCTGTAGCGGGGATCAAAGATCGATCCTCTAATCAAGTCTCCGCCCAAGTTGTCCGCAATACCAAGTCTGAGACCATGAGCCTTTTCATTATGGAGCACGTCAAGCTGGGAACCAAAATCTACACCGATGACGCTTTGACCTACCACACCCTTCCGAATCATGAGACGGTTAAGCACTCGATTGGTGAGTATGTGCGAGGGAAAGCGTATACCAATGGCGTCGAGAGCTTCTGGTCTATGCTCAAAAGGGCGCATACGGGAGTCTTTCACAAGATCAGTCCTAAACATCTGGATCGCTATGTTCGTGAGTTCGCTGGGAAGCACAACCTTCGCCAGCTGGACACTCTGCACCAGATGAGACGGGTTGTGCGGGGCTTGGCTGGGAAACAACTGATGTACCAGGAACTGATTGCCGATAACGGGCTGTCTTCCGGTGCACGCGCAGAAGAGCTCTCACCAAGTCTTCCGGGGTTGCGTTTCCATAGTCAGGTCGTTTTCTCATATCTGTAGCTTCGCTTTCAGGTACTCCATGCCACGGTCTCCTTTGATCCGATTACAGTTCCCACAAAGAAGTTGCAGGTTTCCAATGTGATCGGTCCCGCCTTTGCCCTTGGAGATGATGTGGCCTACCTCCAAGTTGCGTAGCTCGAAGTGGATCCGACATCCGTTGCAGTGACCTTCCTGATCGCCGTAGATCTCCTTTCGATTGGCATCGGAGTTGTACCTAGGGAGCGTTCCTAGGTCCGTGCGTTTGGGAGTATCCGTGCGGTGGATGACCTTGGAAAATAGGCCCAGTTCGTCATGCATTCTCTGTTGAACTAGATCGGCGGCCTTGGGAGAGATATCGATTCCTACCCACTGCCTGTGTAAACCCTGAGCCGTAATGGAGGCCGTGGCGCATCCGCAGAACGGGTCCAGAACCATATCACCCGTGTTGGAGCTTGCTTGGATGATGCGAGCCAGTAGCGCGACAGGTTTCTGCGTCGGATAGCCGACTCGTTCCTTGGCATGGCCTGAAATTGGCGAAATATCGGTCCAGATCGCCGACGGAACCTGCCCCTTGTTCTCACTCAAATAGCGTTTCAGATAGGGTCGCCCAGATGCAGACCAAGCTATTCGGTTTTCCGCGTCTAGCGCCGTTATCTTGTCTTTGGTCATTCGCCACCCAAAGGGTGGCGTAAAGCCTTTGTACTCATAGGTCAGGTTAGGCCGTTCGCCCATCGATGCGGATCGAATAATGTTGTCGTGTCGATACAGCCCTCGGTGGTCCCGGTGACGGTAAAACTTCTCAGTGTAATCTGTGCTTAGCGGGACACGGACGGAATCGGTCCTTATTGGCGGGCCGTAGAATAGGAGCGAGTCGACCACGCGGCCAAATGCCTTCGAGTCGTTATGTGATGAGTTGCGCTTCCAGATGATTTCGTTTCTGAATTTGGGGATTACTAACAATAGTGCCCAAAGGGTCTAGGGGCTAGGGCAACAGGTTGCGGTTTTGCTTGAGGAATTGGTGGCCCGACCAAGTGAGCCGAACAATCGCATACGGCTCGCCGTGCTTTTCACGCACCTTGAGGTAGCCCGCCTCCGAGCAAAGGGTAACGTGTTCTCTGACTTGCGCTGGACTATACTCTTCGATAGAGGGAAGCCCCAGAATCCTACCATTGCCCTCAAGTTCGGCGTATTCAAGAATCCGGGACATCAACTTCTTGCAAAGTACCATGTCTGCCCGTTGGCCGTGCCCAACAGTTTACCAAGAAAAACTCAACCCTTTCCACTAAAAGACTTGACAAGGTGGGCATCATATTGTAATATAGGAGCATAAGAAAGGTAAAGACAATGACTTACACAGCACCAGGAAAAAGTTTTAGAAGCGGGCTTACCACGGGGCAGTTCTTCAAAATGTTCCCCGACAATGCGGCAGCGGAGAAGTGGTTTACCGAGCAGTTCTGGCCCAATGGGATCTGCTGCCCCAGGTGTGGATCGCTCAGTGTCCAGACCGGAGCCAATCACAAGACGATGCCCTACCGCTGCCGCGACTGCCGTAAGCGTTTCAGCACCAAGACGGGAACCTACATGGAAGCCTCTAACATCGGATACCGCGACTGGCTCTATGCTGTGTACCTGTTCTGCACCAACCTCAAGGGAGTCGCAAGCATGAAGCTGCACCGCGAGCTGGGAATCTCCCAGAAATCTGCATGGTTTATGGCTCACCGGATCAGGAAGGCTTGGGGTACGGAGTCCCAAGAGCTGTTTGCCGGACCAGTAGAGGCCGATGAGACTTGGGTGGGCGGGAAACGGCGCAACATGCCCAAGTCCAAACGCGCCCAGCTAGAGGGCCGTGGCCCTGTTGGAAAGATCGCCGTTGTAGGAGTGAAGGATCGGGCCACCAAGCGAGTCTCCGCAAAGGTGGTTGCGGACACTACCGCCGAATCCCTACAGAGCTTTGTTCAAGAAAACATCAAGCCAGGGGCCACCGTCTACACCGACGATGCCACCGCCTATGAGGGCTTCCCTAATCGAGAGTCCGTCAAGCACTCCCTGCTTGAGTACGTCAGGGGGCCAATCCACACTAACGGCGTCGAGTCCTTCTGGTCAATGTTGAAGCGAGCCCACATGGGCACCTTCCACCGCATGAGTCCCAAGCACCTTCACCGTTATGTCGGAGAGTTTGTTGGACGGCACAACATGCGGGAGCTAAACACTATTCAGCAGTTGGCCCTGGTAGCAAGGGGCATGGACGGGAAGCGGCTGCGGTGGCGGGAGCTGGTCGCCTGAGACTGCTATAACCAAACTGAGAACTGAAAGGGCCACTCGGTAAAGCGGCCCTTGGGAAATCTGGAATAGAAGAAAGGTTCCTCTATTCTACTTTCCCCACCTGACAGAAGCAAGGGCGAAGTGTGCCCAGGGAGGTAAGCAGATGGAAGAAAATTTCGACACCAACCTTATGCGAATGATCGCTGCGAACACTAGCGCTTTACTTTTGCTCCAGATTTCACAAGACCTTTTCGGGAAGGCGTATCTCTCTCTGAGTGATGTGGAGCGGAGCTCGGTGGATTCTGCATTTCATAATCTGGGTTCCAGCCTATACTCCTGGATCCACCCAGATTTATTCCCGAAAATGGAATCAGGTAGCCGGATGGGTTTTCGTTCACCTGCTGACCGCAGTTCTCACAAATAGACTTCATTGGTGGAATCTCCTTGGTAGTGGTGTTTTCGTCGTCTATACGATACACTAAAGGCCGCACCCGAGACCGCCGAGCGTAGCAGCGCCCGGCAGCCTCTAAGCCAACTCATCCTATGCAGGAGGAAGAGTCGGCCTGAGAAGTATTTTACTTCACCCGCCCTTCTCTGTTAAATCCTCTTGCATGGGACTGTTGGCGATCTGCCGAACATGCCGCTCTTGGAGCACACAAAAAAGGAGATGCCAACCATGAACTACCTCAAGATTCTGCCCGTGGCGGTCACGCTGCTGGTTTCCACCCCCATTGCGACTGCTCAGTTGCCTGTCCCGTTCCCGATCCGGGAATGCGCCGCCGTTGGAACTACTGCCATCACGGAGGAAGACAACTATCGGAAAAGCGAGTTTACGATTCCTGGAGGCGTTGTGTTTACCACCGTTCCAGACAGCTTGTGTTCTGTGTATGCCTACACCGGCTGGGAGGAAACGATGAAGCTCCATCTTGGTAAGGGGTCCTCTGAATACCTTGATCTAATTGAGATGGCGGTCAAGGTGTGGAATGAAACCGTCACTCCTAGATCCGGTGATCCCTTGATTGAGATTGTCGAAAGGTGGCCTGAGAATCCCACGCTCCCGGAATCGTTTTGGTCCGATACGGAAGAACCCGCCCGCTCCAACCTGGAAGACGACGAGAGTGTTATTTACTTCAAGACGGACCCCGAGGATGAGTCTAAGCAATGGGGACTTACATGGGTTCAATGGCAGAATACTGGCTATAATAGGCGCAAGATGGTCGAAGCTGATATCTACATCAACACAACCGACGAGGAGGAAGTCTCCCCTGATGTTTTGGTTCTGACAAAGCCGCTGTTCGATGTGGGAGACCAGCATGGAGCCTATGCGGTCATCAATAAAACCTACGCTGTTATCCTGCACGAGTTGGGCCACGCCATCGGCCTGAAACATATTCCGGTCAGCGGAAACATCATGAGCCGGGACTTCGGAGCGGGCGGACTCGATCAGTGGTCTGCTCCCCTGGCGCTTGATCTGTTAAAGACCTCGAACCCGAAGCGCCATAAATTCGTTTCTCTCCATAGCAGCGTTTTCCCGTACATGTTGGTTGACAAGAGAAACGAAGATTACTTGGAGCGCGTTGACTTCTTCACCCCGTACGCGAAGCTGGGAGAGCAGGAGAAGATGGCCCTGCTGTGTATCTACGAGTACTGACCGCTCCTTTGTACGAGTCGCTCCGATAGGATAAAATCGCAACAACAGGAGGGCACAGGATATGAAGAAGGGAAACATCAAGAACAGAACCGTTGAACTGGTCAAGTCAAGCTACCAGCCGAGCAAGGCCGAACAGGAGGAAGAGCGCGGCCTAGATATACCAGGGAAAACCATAGCAGGGCGGATGTCGAAACTGGCCCGCGCCATCAAAGGGCCAGTCAACATTCGCTGGATCGACAAGCCCAGGAGCCGAAGGTAGGGCCTAGCCCTGGGCACTATTGTTAGTAATCCCCCTGAATTTACGTTTACCGAAAACCGCGTCCATGAGCAGTTTGAGGTAGTGGCTCATGGTCGGGTCACAGTGCAGGTAGATCGAGCCTTTGGGCTTGAGAATCCTCCTGATTTCGAGAAGTCGAGCGGCCATGTAGATCAGATAGGACTTGTCGCTGGAAGTCATCGCCGCCAACAGGACACGGTAGAGAGCGGGGTGCTTGGACTCGATCAGGTTCACCCACTCGACGTTGATGTCTGTGAGGGTCCAGGTGTCCTTGAACTCGGCTCCAGCAGCCTTGCTGCCAATGGGAGCAGCGTAGTTCGTATTGCTGTTGAAGGGGGGGTCTAAGTAGATAAGGTCTACCGACTCCGAGTTCATGCCCCGCATGATCGGCAGGTTATCCCCGGTCCAGATGGTCTGGTTGGCCCAGTTGGGCGCGCTCATTGTATTGCGCTCAGATTGTGTAACCCCTGCTCCTTCTCGCACTGAGCAAGGACAATATACAGAGAGTTGAACGATTTTATTTTCCCGGTCGCCCTGATTTGGTCGCCGACATTAAGTGTTTTTAGCGAGTCTCGCCAGTCGGAAGCGTCGAATTCTAACCAGTAGTTAGGTCCAATATCGCTACCATCCAAACACACAATTACTAGCTGGTTTTTGTCGAAAACATCGTACACAGTTCCAGCTACACGCAACCATTTGTTGGCGTGTCGGTCTATGACGGATTGCCTGGCTATGCCGGTAAGGCCGTTAATTTCTGCCACCAACTCAGATGGCTTACGAGGTGAGAATTCTCAGTGGTTCAGGTCCAAAGGGTGAGCCGTCGCCAGATACCACGAAAACAATAGGGTTCCGATTCCCGAAATCAACCCAGAAATCAGACCTGCATAGAGCGGAACCCAGCCTGATAGTCCCCTAGTCATGATGTACTCCCAGATTCCTCCGCCAATCGCACCGACAATCCCTGGCACCAGCGCAATAATTGCAATCCTTGATACTGGCTTCGCTCCAATCCATCTGGACCATTTTTGCCAACGCACCCAAACAAACTACACCTCGTTACCATGTACGTCAAGTAGGTCTTATATTCCCCTAAATTCAGTAACTTACATGATCTTACCGACTCGCTGCGTCATCTGGCACGGGTTTTGCTCCCCTCTGCCCCTGTGATGCGAAATGTGGCCATCCGCGGATATCAGTCGGAGGCGTTGATAGGCGGGGCTACTCAAAGGATCCACCAGATCTTTGCTCCGATGCTCACATTTGTAAGCGTGGATTGTCCCCGCGGCGACATCACAGATTCTTCTAAGGAGTAAGGTATGAAACGCACCATTGGTTTGTTGGTCTTTTGGGGCTCTTTTCTAGGACTTCTTGCTAGCGCCGCCCAGCTCGAATTTACAGGCGAATTAAAAGCTGTGGCGAAGGAAAGCGACGAGGTGGCACTTCTAACTGTAGCCGTGACGGCAGACTTTAACATCCTTGTGAAAGTAACCGAAGTGACGGAGATCCAAGACGACAACGACCGGCCCATAACTTTCTTGGAGTTACCGGTGGGGGCTGTCTTGGAAATCGAAGGTCTTGTCACCCAGCAGTGGATCCTGGCCCAGGAGATCAAAGTCAGCGACCAAGGATTTCAGTTTGGGATCAAGGGGAAGATTGAGAACATTGACGCGGCGAACAGGGAGATCCAAGTCTTGGGCGTGATCATCCAGGTCCCTGTCAGTGCCGAGATCGAGGATGAGCAAGGTGCTTCCCTAGCCTTTTCTGACCTTGAGTTGGACCAGTTTGTGGGGGTGGAAGGAAACGCATCCAATCCCCTGGTGGCTTCGGAAGTGGAGGTCAGGAGCCCGGATCGAGCACCCGGGCGTGTGAAATTCGAAGGAACCATCGTCTCCATCGAGGGGTCTGACCTGCAAGTGAAAATTGAGGGGGTTGGGCGAGGCTGCCCCAAACTCAGTTGAAAGTGAAGGGCGGTTCAGGTTGAGCACGATCTTAAGCCACCTTTCGTTTGGCGTCCATAGAAACCTCGTCTCTGAGTTTAGCTTTCAGCATCCAGAGGTCCTGGTAGCCCTGGATGCGCCGGAAGTTCTTCTCCGTCTCCAGGAAGGCTGAGGCGACCCAGCGCAGCACCATCTGGCTATCTTTCCAGCGGCTCACTCGGCGGGTCCGCATCCTCACGCCAGAGTGAGGGCTTTCAATCAGGTTGGTGCTGGCCAGACACAAGCGCAGGGAGGAAGACAACTCGAGTCGATTGATGGTGAAGGTCTCTTCCAGACCTTCTCGCAGGCTAGCTGCCGCATCGGGATGCAGCCCTTCGAGCCACTCCGCCTGCTTTCTGAGCCGAACCCTCCCTTCTTCCCAGGGCAGCCGATAAGCAGCCTGCATCACTGACTTGACTTGCTCGGCCAGATCGTCCGGCAATCGATCGCACACGTTGCGAATCTTATGACGACGACATCTCTGCACCGGACTGCCCTTGCCAAAGACTTTGTCAATGGCACATCGCAGGGCCCTGGAGCCGTCAATCACAAACAGATAGCGTCGCCCGGAATCCAGGCCTCGCTCCACCAGGTCTTCCAGCAAGGAGGTAGCGGTGGCGGCGTTTTCACTGGCCCCTTCCCGCAGCCCCAGCACGTGCTTTTGGCCCTCCGAGTCCACGCCGGCGGCACAGATCACGTGGTGCTCGCCAAAGACCAGGCCGTCGATGTAGATGATCAGAAACTCAACGTCATCAAAGTGTCGCTCGGCCAGCTGCTCCAGCTGCTGGCCGCTCTGCTCAATGAACTGACGGCTCACGGACGATTTGCTGACTCCCACCGTGTCGGCCATCTGGGGGATCACGCGGCTGTAGTGGCGCGTGGAAACGTTGCACATCAAGATCTCCAGCATGCGGCTGCCCAGCTCCCCGTTACGGTTGATCGCCTCATAGGCGGGGATCTCCACCTCCCCGCCTCGACCTTGGCCTTTCTTGCGCAGCCGTGGCTTTCGAACCCGCACTTGCCGCTCCGAAAGTCTGACTCGCCCTGGCTGAGTGCCGTGCCAAACGATCTGCTTGCCTGGGCGCCCTTGTTGCTTTTCGCCGGCGACACTTCGGGCAGAAAGCTGCAAGACCGCTTCCATGCTCGCTCGCCCCAGGATGTCGATCAACTCGTCAATGGCCATCCGGGAGGCTTCGATCAGCTCCACCATCGGGAGCAACAGTTGCCCGTTCTGGGCCAGATAATCAGCCAGCCCCTGACTGTTCTTCCGGGTGACAATTCGATATGATTTCTTCATGGCGGTTCCTCCTTAAAAGGTTGTTGACCAACCCGATTCTAACGAGTCGGTCGGACGAACCGCCTCTCAACTTTCAACTAAACCCGGGACAGTCTCGGGAGGGCCCGTACTGGTCCGGATCGTATCTGAGACAAAAATCGAGGCAGTTTTGGCGCTCGGCGTTTTGGTACGGGTCTCGGCCACCTTCAACGACGATCTTTCCGTGCAGGCCAGCCAGATCACCGCGAAGGGATTTCTCCAACTCGTCCCTGACAAACTGGAAATGAGCTTCAACGAAACCCACACCGTTCAAGCCATTCTCTCCGAAACATTGGATAACGACGTGTCACTGGACCTCATATCCTTCGATCCTCCTGTTGCTGGGCCTTCTATTCCCGTTCTCGTCATTCCCGCCGGAGAAATGTCTGCTTCTTTTGAAGTCACATCCGCATCCATCGAAGGAGAGACGTTTATCCAAGCCTCGCTGGGAAGCGAAACGGCAACGGTAGAAGTCCAGGTTGAGAAGCAGCACCAACAAGAGGAGCTGGGAGTTAACTGGCACCCCGAGTGGCTCGAAGCAGAGCCTAATGAGAGTAAGAGCGTTCAGCTGGTTCTTGGCGAGCCGGCACCCTTGGATTTCGCGGCCCGACTCACGCTCAAAGAGGGACCTCATGACCTGGTGGAGTTTCCCCATGAAGTTCACTTCGCCCAAGGCTCCCAGGAGGCCACGGTCCTGATCCACATACAGGACGTCACTGCCTTGACCCACAGCCAAAGCAACACGCAAGGAGTCATCATCCAGGCGATGCTGCCGGAGGATCTGGGCGGTGCCTACGCTCACCTATGGCGTTGAAATGGTAGGAGATCACCGCGAGGAGCTGGAGGTCTTCTGGCACCCCGAGTGGATCGAAGTAGCGCCCAATCAGAGTAAAAGCGTCCAGCTGGTTCTTGGCGAGCCGGCGCCCTTGGATTTCGCGGCCCGACTCACGCTCAAAGAGGGGCCTCATGACCTGGTGGAGTTTCCCCATGAAGTTCACTTTGCCCAGGGCTCCCAGGAGGCCACGGTTCTCATCCAGACCCAAGGCGAGGCCGGAGGAGCAGTAATCAGAGCTTCCCTTCCGCACTCCGTGGGCGGCGCCTCCGCCTATCTCAAGGTTGAGATTTTGGAAGACGACGCAAAGTAGCGATGGTGAGGATGGGAACGGCGACGACGGAAATGAGTAGGGGCGCACGGCTGTGCGCCCCTACAGGATGGGGCCAGCCCTGTGTCTGTCCAGTTCGGGCCGGCGGCAAACTCAGGGCGACCTTTTCAGGAACTTCAGAAGCCCACTGTCGGTGGTCAGAATGAAGATGCTGTTGGCATCCGCCGTCCGCTCGTAGGTTTCCATACTCTTCATGAAGGCATAAAAGGAGGGGTCACGGTTGTAGGCTTCAGCGTAGATTGCAGTGGCTTCCCCGTCCGCCTTACCCTTGATCTCCTCAGCGGTGCGGTAGGCTTCCGACTGGATTTTTTTGAGATCGCGTTCTCGCTCACCTCGGATGCGCGCCGCCTCGCCCTGTCCCTGGGAACGATACCGCGCCGCAATTCGCTTCCGTTCGGCGATCATCCTGGCGAACACATCCTTCCGCACCTGTTCCACATAGTTGATCCTCTTAAAGCGAAGATCCAACAATTCAATGCCCAGACCTGCGTCGGAAATGCGCTTGGATGCCCGCTCCAGAATCTGTCGCGTGATGGCTCGGCGCCCTTTTTCGATCTCCTCCAGCACCGTCTCCTCCTCGGCAATCTGCAGCGCCCGCTCCGGCTGGCGATTGCTGCTGCGCACCACCTCAACCAGATCGTGACGCGCTACTGAGCTCCTGGTTTCCCCATCCAGGATGTCGTCAAGCCGGGACTGGGCCAAGGTCTCGTTGCGGACACGCTGGAAGAACTTCAGAGGATCGCTAATGCGCCAGCGCGCATAGGTGTCCACCCAAATGAAGCGCTTGTCCTTCGTGGGTACCTGATTGGCGGAGCCATCCCACTCCAGAAACCGCTTGTCAAAACTGTGCGCCTTCTGAATCAAAGGAACTTTGAACTTCAGTCCCGGTGAAGCGACTGGATCGCCCACCGGTTTTCCAAACTGAGTGATGATGACCTGCTCTGTTTCCGTCACTACGTACATCCCATCCGACAGCACAAACAGGGCAACAAGGATCAGAGCCAAAAAGGCAATCGATTTTCCACTCATCGGCTGTCCCTCCTCTCTGCATCCCCGCCGGGAACTATCCTCTGCAGCGTCTCCATGGGGAGGAGCGGCAGAACCCCTTTGGCATCTTCGTCCAGGAAAAGCTTTCCCCCCAGCTTGGGTAAGACTTTTTGCATGGTCTCCAAGTACATACGCTGCCTGGTAACCTGAGGCGAACTGCGATAAGCCTGATACAGAGACTTGAATCGTTTGGCATCGCCCTGGCTCTGATTGACCCGAGCCAAAGCATAACCCCTAGCCTGCAGGATGGCCTGCTCCGCTTCTCCTTTGGCCCGGGGAATCACCTGATTGTATTCCGCGCGAGCCTCGTTGATGAGGCGATCCATCTGTTGCTGCGCCTGGTTGACCTCGTCCCAGGAAGCTTTGACTTGATCGGGTGGATTCACATCCTGCAACACCACCTGATCGATGCTGATGCCCGTTTCGTACTGATTGCAAAGCTCCTGAAGCCTCTCTACCGCCGCAATCTCGACCTCCTGGCGCCCTACCGTCAGTACCTCGGTCACCGTACGATCCCCTACAATCTCCCGCATCACCGCCTCATTCAGATCCCGAAACGTATCTTTGACATTGCGGACTTTGAAAAGGTACTGGTAGGGATCTGTCACGCGGTATTGTACAATCCATTCCACCACCCCCACATTCAGGTCTCCGGTCAGCATCAGTGACTCGTCAAGAAAGCTGGCGCGAGAATATTGGGTACGAACGCCAGGCGTGACCGTTTGGAATCCAAACTCCTCCTTCTGCTGGCGTTGAATCTCCACTTTTATAACACTGTCCACAAAAGGAATCTTCCAGTTGAGTCCCGGTTCGCTGGGCGGCGGCAAGTATTTGCCGAAGCGGACCACTATCCCGACCTCTTCAGGCTGAACCTGATAAACGCTGTTCCACAGCAGGACCAAGGCCAGTAAAATGACCAATCCGGTGATGATCGACCTGGTCGAGCCCGTGAACTGGCGAAGCCGATCGACATCGATTTCAAAAACGTTCTTATCCATATTGATTACCCCATGCAAAGTCTAGCACAAAGTGCCTCTCATACTTCCAAAAGCAGGAAAGAGAAACGCCCTGGGAGTCTCGGGACCAAGGAAATCGGCAACAGAGCCGCCGCAGAGAAGGCCTGAAAAAAGTAACCATTCAGTGAAGCGGGGAAGCTCTGGGAAAGAGGAGAGGGATGGGATCCTGATGGATGTCTTCGGCTAACTGGTCCAGCACATGCTTCAGATGGGCGACCACATCAAGGTCCTGTTTTTTCAAGGTGAGCAGGACGCTCATGAGGATGCTTCGGGTGTGAGCTCCGGCATCCGATTGGGAGCCGAAGCTGACTTTGCGGGCGATGACAGTGGGACGTAGGTCGCGTTCCGCGAGATTATTTTCAGCGGAGACCTGACGGTTCTCGGCCCAGCGGTAGAGATTCTCTTCGTTGCTGCGGAAGATGTCCTGGATGCGGCGGATGCCCAGGTGCTGAGCAGGGCTGTTGACGGCGGCCAGGATGGCCGCTTTGACTTCGCCTGCCTTGCGGTAAAACTCCTCGTCGGAGATCGGCTGATGGCGCAGCCCCATGGCCAGAGAAAGCAGGGGAGCTAAGGTGCTCACGAAGGCCTTCACCTCCGTGGAGTCGGGAAATTCCTTTTCCAGATCCTGGACCTCGCGCAGCAGGTGACTGTAGCAGTACTGCAGGGGACAAGGCAGGCGGTTGTAGCCGGCGTAGCGATCCACCACCAAGAGCCCAGGCAGGACTTGGGAGCCAAAGACGGCTTGGGGGATTTTGGCGGATCGGCTCTTGCGAAACTCAAACACGCTGATCCGTGACGTGGCAAAGAGCCAGACATAGCCGTTCTTGCCGTTCGTACGCCAGCCGGTCTCATCGGCATGCTTGACGGGAGATTTTCGATAGGCTTCGATGAGCCGGGGAACCACCTTTCCAAGTCGGCCGGCCAGACGGTGGAAGATCTCCACCAGCGGGCCGGGCTCGATGTCGATCTGCTGGCAGATGCGCCCCATGGGGATGCCGTGCAGGTAGTGCATCACCGCGGCGTTGGCGATGAGTTGATTGCCGTAAAGGCTTCGGGGCAGGACCTCAGGAGGGCGAGAGCGGAAGGTGCATCGGCACTGCGGACAATGCTTTTTCCCCAGGCGGAAGAGTACCCGCTGGGCCGGTTACGACGAAGTGGATGGCGACGTGAAATTGGAGTTTTTTCTCAACTCTGACAGCAGACTGGTTTTCGTCCATCAGCAGGTGGCTCAGAATAATGCCTGGCGCACCCACAAGACCATTTTCTCTGTTCCCTGGAGAGGAACTTCCGTGGGAGACGAAAAGCAGAGGACGCTGGATCAACGCCGTCACTTGACCTACTTGCAGTATCATCAGGAAAATCTCAACTCGGTATTCGAAAGGCTGAAGCTGAGTCTGTCCTACCAGCTGCAAGACGAGGAACGATTCCGAATCCGGAGTAACGACCGACAAGACCTACAGGGATTTCATGTCGGAACAATCGGTATGTTCGCCCGCATCGAGAGTCCGACGCGAGTTGGAAACTGGGCCTATGGCATCGAGTATTACGGGGACAGCGTCCGTTCTTTTCGCCGCGACTTCAACGAGGACGGCTCGCTCCGAAAGCTTCGAATCCAGGGTCCGATAGCCGACGAGGCGACCTATGACACCTTTGGCGCTTACGCGGAAGATCAGATCGCCGCTTCCGAGCAGATCGATGTAATCCTTGGTGCGCGTTACTCCTATGCCAGTGCAGAAGCCGGTAGAGTTCAGGACCCGATCAGTGGTACCCCCATTTCACTCGCAGACAGCTGGAACAACGTCACAGCCAGCGCGCGCGCTTTGGTTCACATCGATCAGCGCGATCGTTTCAACCTTTTTTGGGGCGTCTCTCAAGGATTTCGGGCTCCCAATCTGTCCGACCTGACGCGCTTCGATATCAGTCGCAGCAGCGAGATTGAGACGCCCGTGCTCAGCGTGGATCCGGAATCCTTTATCGCCTACGAGGTTGGACTCAAGGCAGCCTACCCGGACTGGGTGGCGCAGGTGGCCTATTTCTACACCGATATCAGCCAGATGATCGTCCGCGTTCCAACCGGTAACATCGTTGAGGGGGCCCGGGAGGTCACCAAGAAGAACTCCGGAGACGGCTTTGTGCATGGTGTCGAACTGGAGGCTCAATTTCAGCTGCATCCTCAAGTCGCTGCCTCGGCTTCATTCGCTGCTTTAAACGGGGAACTGGACACCTTCCCGACATCCGACCCGATAAAGGTCAGAGAACCGCTCAGCCAGCTCTCTCCAACCAGCGCCGCAGTGGGACTTGAATGGAACGGCCTGGAGGGAAAAACGTGGTTCGGAGGTCTGGTCAGAATGAGCACCAAACAGACCCGGCTCTCCACCAGGGATCGTCTGAATACACAGCGAATTCCACCTGGAGGCACACCCGGTTATCTCGTGTTCGATCTCCGCGCCGGTTTCCAGATAGGGCCAAGAATCGCTCTTTCCGCGGCGTTGGAGAACATTACCGACGCAGACTATCGTATCCACGGCTCCGGGGTGAACGAGCCCGGCAGAAATCTGATTGTTGGGCTCGACCTGAACTTTTAATTTAGTTAATTTAATTACTATAATTCACTACTGTCCGGTTGAGTCAGTTCTTAATTTTGGTAACATCTTGCAAATACAGAGGTTGACTACGAAATCCAAATGTTTCGATATGTTCAACCGCCTCTACACAATGTTGCAAATCTGGTTATGCAATTCACTGCGAACGGTGAGTTAGAAAGCCGCCTTCAGCGTGGGAGGCACCTCAGGTGCCGAACTGCAAGGAGACCAAGGAGCGGGGTTTCGCCGCCCCTTCGGAGCCTGAGGCTCCTCCCACATTCCGAGTTCGTGCCTTCCACCCGATTCTCTGTTGCTTGCCACTCTGTATATCGACACAGCGTGCCTGCTGGGGATGGGAGTCGGGGATATCGACGACATGGATGACGGCGTGGTGACATTTCCGCCGGCGACCGCCGCTTTCACCGACCTCGATCAAAAAAGACTTTGAAGTCTGGGACTTTCCTCCATGATGATGGTCTCGGCGCGGTTGGGTCCAATGGAGATGATGGAAATGTCCGTCTCGATCTGCTCGGAAATGCGATTCAAGTAATTCTTGGCTTTTTCAGGAAGTTCCCTATAATTCTGAATCTGCGTGGTGTCCGTCTTCCAGCCTGGACAGTTTTCGTAGATCGGCTCCACTTCCTCCAGCACGCTGAGATCGGTAGGAAAGAAGTTCATCCGCTCTCCCCGATAGCGGTAGCCCACGCAGATCTTGACCTCCTCCAATTCATCCAGAACATCCAGTTTGGTCGCGACCAGTGTATCCACCCGGTTGATCAGTGTCGCGAAGCGCACCACCACCGCATCGAACCAGCCGCAGCGCCGCGGTCGGCCGGTGGAGGCGCCGAATTCGCCACCCTTCCGCTGAATGTGCTGGCCTACACTATCTGTCAGTTCCGTAGGAAAGGGGCCTCCGCCCACCCGGGTGGTATAGGCCTTGGCGATACCAATGACCCCGTCAATGTGCCTCGGGCCCACCCCTGAGCCGGTACAGGCTCCACCGGCGGTGGCATTGGAGGAAGTCACAAAGGGATAGGTCCCATGGTCGACATCGAGCAGGGTACCCTGGGCACCCTCAAAGAGAATACTCTTGCCGCCGCGGATGGCTTCACTCAGGTACTCGGCTGTATCGGTAACAAAGGGGAGGATCTTGGGAGCCAACTCAATGTAGGACTCACAAACGGGTTCTACTTCCAGCTTTTCCGCGTGGTAGATTCGCTCGAGAATCAAGTTTTTCAGTTCCACATTGGCCAGCACTTTTTTTCGGAACAAATCCGGATACAACAGATCACCGACGCGGATTCCCCGCCGACCCATCTTATCTTCGTAGCAGGGGCCAATACCCCTGCTGGTGGTTCCGATCTTCTGCTCGCCGCGGCGGTTTTCGTCGGCCTGCTCTACGGCCCGATGATAGGGCATGATCAGGTGAGCGCGATTGCTGAGAAAGAGGCGACCCTCGGCGGAAACACCGAAACCGCGGAGCATCTCAAGTTCCTCCTGCAAGGCAAACGGCTCTACGACCACTCCGTTGCCGATGACACACACCTTGTCGGGATGAAGAATTCCGGAGGGAATCAGGTGCAGGATATACTTCTGGTTTTGGATGCTGACGGTATGGCCGGCGTTGTGCCCGCCCTGATAGCGGACCACGATATTGAAGCGCTCTGTGACGAGATCGACGATCTTCCCTTTTCCCTCATCTCCCCACTGCGTACCCACAATGACCACGTTGGACATGGAAACTCGATAGGACACTTCCACTCCATTGCCACTTCCAGCCATTCGGGAGCCTTTTTACCAGGAGGTGGTGGTAGGACTGGTAGTGGTAGTGGAAGTAGAAGTATTTTACAGATGGCCGTCGATCATCTTGGCGATTGCATCCTTTGAGGATGCGCCTACGATCTGATCCTTGATTTCGCCGTCCTTGAAAAGCAGCAAGGTGGGAATTCCGCGAATATTGTACTTCGCCGAGGTGGACACGTTGTCATCCACATTCAATTTGACCACTTTGGCTCGCCCTGAATACTCATCGGCAATCTGCTCGATGGTCGGCGCAATCATCCTGCAGGGAGCGCACCAGACCGCCCAGAAGTCCACCAAAACCGGCGCGTTGGAACTGAGGACCTCCTGTTCAAAGTTCTCATCCGTAACTTCTTGAAGTTTCTCACTCATTCTTACCTCCGTGTAGAACCTCGAGTTGTGACACCCAGGCTCCTAGCCCGGATTATGCATAAATTGTCTACTGCATCGGCGTCGTCTTCACCTGAGCGAAGTGAAGAAATCATCCGGCCTGACTGCGTTGCGCTCCGTCGGCCTCCGAGACGTACTGCATGATTACGCCTGCGGGGGCCTCGGTCGCGACGCCTTGTCCGGCCGGTACTTTCGCCGCTTCGTTACGACACCTTATGAATAATCCGGGCCAAGCGCAGGCTATGTTAACATACAAAAGCTTGCCAGACATTCCTGCTAGGGCGAAAAAGTCACTAGGGCAGCACTTTCTGATCAACAGGAACTACTGCCAAAAAATTGTCCGATACGCCCGGATTGACCCTCTCGACACGGTCATCGAGATCGGTTCCGGCAGGGGAGACCTCACCGAGCCTTTGCTGACTGCTGCCGCAGAGGTGATTGCGATCGAGCTCGACAGCGCCCTGATTGTCCATCTCAAAGATCGCTTTGCGGGTCACCCTCGTCTCCGTCTGCTCGAGGCCGATATTCTCGGGCTCGACTTGCGAGACATTGTAAAAGTTGCCCCTGTCAAACTGCTGGGAAACCTTCCTTACCATCTCTCCACCCGGATACTCTTAAAGACGGCCGAAATCAAGGATCGGTTTCACAGTTTCACTTTCATGGTACAGAAGGAAGTGGCGAAGCGAATCCTGGCTCGACCGGAAACCAAGGACTACGGCTATTTCACCGTGCTCATGGAATATCATTTCACTCGGGTCAAGGGATTCAACGTCCCGGCAGGCGTTTTCTCCCCTCAGCCGAGAGTCTTGTCCCACGTCATGAAACTGCTCCCTCGAGACCCCCCCTGCCCGGCTGCTGACTATCACCATTTTGTCGCTCTTCTAAAGAAGGCCTTTCGTCACCGCAGAAAAACGCTCTGGAACAATTTGAAGGGCAACCTGGCTGGGCGCGAGAGGATGGCCGCCGCCTTCGACGCCTGCCAGATCCAAGCCACCGCACGGCCCGATCAGGTCACGCTCGCTCAGTATTCTTGTCTGGCCCGAGTGCTATAATTCTGCCGCTTTTAAATGCCTGATTCTCTCGACGTGATCCCTCTGGGTGGTTTCGGGGAGTTCGGGATGAACTGTACGATGCTGCGCTTCGGTGAGGAGGTGATCCTGATCGATGCGGGCCTGAAGTTTCCCGACAGCGATCTGCTCGGCATAGACGTAATCGTACCGGACGTCTCCTTCCTCAAGAATGGCGACCTGCACTTGCGCGCTATCCTTCTCACCCATGGTCACGAAGACCACGCGGGTGCCATCTCGCATCTCATCAGCGAGACTCCGGTCCCCATCTACGGCAGCCGGCTGACACTGGGCCTGGTAACAGAGAAGTTGAAGGAGCGGGGACTGGAAGGAGCAGCGCCGCTGAATATCATCGAACCGCACCAGTCCCTCGACCTTGGCCCCTTTCAGGTGGAGCCACTCCATCTCACCCACTCTTTTCCCGACGCCTTCTGCTTCGCCATCACCACACCCTTGGGCGTGGTGATTTGGACAGGAGATTTCAAATTCGACCAGACTCCCATCGACGGCAAACTCAGCGACATCCACAGGCTTTCACAATACGGCGAAGGGGGCGTGCTCGCTTTATTTTCCGATAGCACCAACAGCGAGTTTTCAGGTCTGTCTCCGTCGGAATTTTCCCTCTACGAACCACTTCGCAGCCTTTTCCAGAAAGCCAAAAAGAAGATCCTGGTTTCCTGCTTCGCTAGCAGTATTTCCCGTATCCAGATCATTCTGGACTTGGCACGAGAATTTAGCCGCAGGGTGGTTCCCATTGGTCGCAGCATGATTTCCAACATCAGGGTTGCTCGAACCCTTGGTTATCTTCAGATCTCTGACGATCTGCTGCTTGACCTGAATGCGTCCCGAGGCAGGCCGCCGGAGGAACTGGTGATTCTGTGCACGGGAAGCCAGGGAGAGCCCATGGCCGCTCTGAGTCGTCTGGCAATCGACGAACTCAAGAATTTGAGAGTTGAAGAAGGTGATTCAGTGATTTTCTCGGCCCGCGTGATCCCCGGCAACGAGAAGCTGATCTCAAGCGTGATCAATCACCTCTATCGGCGGGGCGCGCATGTGTACGACTCGCTGTTTTCCAACGTCCACGTCTCCGGACACGGCTTTCGCGATGATTTGAAGTTGATGCTCAACCTGACGCGCCCCAAATTTTTCGTTCCCATCCATGGGGAATTACGCCAGCTCAGGACCCATGCGCAACTTGCTGTGGAGCAGGGGATCCCCAAGGAGCATATTTTTGTGATCGAAAACGGGGATGAGTTTCAGCTCTCTCCCTCCCGAGCCTTCGTGAGGGGAAGGATGAACGTGCAAAGGCGCTTTATTGACGAGGGTATTCTCGAAGAAGTGCACGATGTCGTGCTTCGCGATCGGCGCTTCCTGTCCGAAGACGGCTTTCTCGTCGTTATTTTGCGCGTGGAGAGAGGAACTGGCGAGCTCATCGGTGAGCCTGAGCTGATTTCCCGGGGCTTTATCCTCATGGACGATTCCGATGGCCTGGTGGCCGCCACGCGCGATGAAATTATTGCTACCGTGCGAGAAGCGACGGTAGAGGAAAAGCAGGATGAGGAGGTCTTCAAGGAGATCCTGCGCAGAAGACTGAAGCGGTTTCTACGCAAGCAAACGGGCAAAAGGCCGATGATCCTGCCCGTAACGGTGGAGATTTAGCCTGCATTTCTCATCACGGCTCGTGACGAAGCGGTGGAAGGGCCGGTCTGACAAGGCGCGCGACCGAGGCCCCCGCAGGCGTACTCGTGCAGTACGTCGAGGAGGCCGAAGAAACGCAACGCAGTCAGGACGGATCATTCCGCCGATGCAGTAGAGAGGTGATGAGAAATGCAGGCTCCTGACCTGCAATTGGTCGTGGTAGTGGTCGATGGAGGTGATGAAAATGTTTGTCGATGCCAGAGGTAGAGTCAGCGAGCTGACCGGGGTGCTGTTGGTTGCTTGCTCCCTCTTGCTTCTTCTGTCGGTGGTGAGCTACCAGGCTCTTGATCCCTCGCTCAACGTCTCCTCGCCCAGCGAAGGTTACGCCAACTATGCTGGAAAGGTAGGAGCCTGGGTTTCCGATCTGTTGTTTCAAGCTCTGGGTCTTTCAGCCTTCTGTATGCCTTTACCTCTCCTCTTTGTGGGCTACAGGAGGATCCGTTCATACCCCCTGGACTACCCTTTCCTGAAACTCATGGGCTTTCTTTGTGCTCTGATGGCCCTGAGCACCGGCTCCAGCCTTCTTTCCACGCGGCTGCCGGGAATGGTTCACTTCGAGCCGGGAGGCGTCTTGGGCATTCTGCTTTCCGAGCAGCTGCTTGCCTACCTGAATCGTCCCGGTTCGCTCCTGGTTGTGGTGACCCTCCTGCTGTCTTCTCTGCTTCTGACCACCCGTTTTTCTCTGGATACAGTCCTTAGCTGGAGCGGGACTCGCAGCGGCGAGTTCTTCTCCATGCTTCTCGTTGGCTCCCGGCAGTGGCGAAAACGTCGCTCCGAGCAAAGGGAGCTGAAGCGGATGAAAAAGCGCAAGAAGGCCTTGGTGACTCAGACCATCCCCAGGAAAACGGGTCTGGAAAAGCCGCTTGCCCTGGAGGAGATAGAAGAACGGCTCGAAGCCAGGCAGGAGAAAGCGCCGCATGAAAGCGAGCCCTCGATCCGCCCCTCGGGCTCTCCTGCAGCCGAGTGGGCACCGATCGCCACCTCCGAACAGATCCTGAGGCCACTGCCCCCCCCCGGCAAGCCGCACCAACTTCCCTCCCTGGATTTTCTGAAGACCGCTGAGGAAGAGGCCGCGATCGACGAGCAGGAATTGATGGATCGGGCACAAAAACTGGCGGCCAAGTGCACCGAATTCGATGTTCAAGGGCGCGTGCTTCAGATTCACCCGGGGCCCGTGGTGACGACTTTCGAATTCAAGCCAGACCCTGGAATCAAGTACAGCAGAATCACCAACCTGACAGATGATCTCTGTCTAGGGCTGCAGGCGGAATCGATTCGCATCGACCGGATCCCTGGGAAAAACACGGTGGGCATCGAGGTACCCAACCGCATCCGACAGCCGATCTACCTGGGGGAAATCCTCTCTTCCGCGGCGTTTCAGCAATCCCATTCCCTGCTGACGCTGGGATTGGGGAAGCTGATCAACGGGAATGCCTATGTGGCCCATCTGGAGCGCATGCCTCACCTCCTGATTGCCGGAGCCACCGGTTCAGGCAAGAGCGTCTCGCTCAACGCCATGGTTTGTTCCATGCTCTATAAAGCAAGCCCGCTCGAGGTGCGGTTCATCATGATTGACCCCAAGCGCCTGGAATTGGGCATTTATGATGGAATCCCTCACCTACTGACCCCTATCGTCGATGATCCCAAGCTGGCCGGCCATGCCCTGCATTGGGCAGTCAGTGAAATGGAGGAACGCTATAAAATATTGGCCCGCCACGGTGTACGCAACATCGACCAGTACAACCTCCTCATGCACTCCGGCGCTCCGGTCGAGGACGAGGATGAGGATGAGGATGAGCGGGTCCCTCTTCCCTATATTGTCATTATTGTCGACGAGTTGGCCGATCTCATGATGACTGCCGGTAAAGAGGTGGAAGCCTCGCTAGCCCGCCTGGCCCATATGGCCCGAGCCATAGGCATCCATCTGATCCTCGCGACCCAGCGGCCTTCCGTTGATGTGCTGACCGGTCTGATCAAAGCCAACTTTCCGTCCCGCATCTCGTTTCGCGTCTCCTCAAAGGTCGACTCCCGCACGATTATCGACGGCAACGGTGCAGAACAGCTGCTGGGTCAGGGAGACATGCTCTTCTTGCCGCCCGCAACCTCCCGCCTGGTGCGCATCCACGGGGCCTACATCAGCGAAAAGGAAATCCGAAGGATCACAGAATCCTTGAAAAAGCAGGCTGAGCCTGAATATCGGAGCGAGGTTCTGGAGGCCCCCGAAGCGGGGGAGACGAGTGTACTCGAGGGGGGGGATTTGTTGGATGATAAGCTCTACGAAGAGGCCGCCCGTTTCGTCGTGGAGACGGGAAGAGCCTCCACTTCCCTGCTGCAGAGGCGGCTGCGCATCGGCTACGGCCGAGCAGCACGACTTCTGGACATGATGGAGCACGAAAGAATCATCGGCCCTCCCGACGGAAGCAGGCCGCGCGAGGTCCTGGTACCGGCTGATCATTTCGATGAGCTGCAGAGGTGATCACCCCTTCCTGGTTCGCCTTTCTACTTTCATTCCAGGTCAAGATTTCCTACAATTATAAGATGCGATGGCTCTACCCTTTCCTTCTTTTCCTTCTCACTACCCTGCCGTTCATCGCAGCAGAGATCACTTCGAAACGGACGCCGGGCTATCGGGTCGATGTCGATACGGTCGTGGTCCGGGTCGCCGTAACCGATCCACTCAATCGATACGTCGTCGGCCTTGATAAGGAACATTTCCGCATTTACGAAGACAAGATCGAACAGGACATCTCTCATTTTTCGAATGACAAGTCTCCGGTCAGCGTTGGAGTCATCTTCGACGTGAGCGGATCAATGGGAGACAACGTTTTCAGTGCTCGTAACTCCGTGGGCCGTTTTCTGAAAAAGGGGGATCCCGGAGATGAATACTTTCTCGTCACGTTTAATGATAATGCCCGATTGGTGCAGGATTTCACGCCACGCGACGAGAACATCCAGACCGAGGTCTCCATTTCCAACCCAAAAGGGCGCACCGCGCTTTATGACGCCGTCTACCTGGGACTGGAAAAAATTCAGGGAGCTCGACACGATAAGAAAGCCCTCATCATCATCACCGACGGTGAGGACAACAGTAGTCGATACAGCTTTACCGAGGTGAGGGACTTTGCCAAGGAGTCGGACGTACAGATCTATGTGATTGGCGAGCGTGGAGAGATCGGGTTCGGTCGAGGGATCATTACGGAGATCGTGAAACTGACCGGCGGCCGCGCATTCTTTCCCAATAGCTTCAAACAGCTCGATTATTTTTGCGATTTGATCCACACGGAACTGCGCAACCAGTACCTGTTGAGCTATATTTCCAGTAACCGTAACTTCAACGGAAAGTGGAGAAAAATCAAGGTTCGTCTGGATGCACCCGAAGGCTTGCCCAAGCTCAAGGTGCGCTCCAGAAAGGGTTACTTCGTCCCCCAGAAACAGAAACGTTAGCCGACAAAACCTTATACAAAAGATGGCCCTCTCCCCTCTCAAAGCCCTTGTCTTAGGGACCTGTCTGGCAGCATTGCCCCCGTGCACAACGCTCGCTGAAAAAGACCAGGAGCGTAAGAAGAAGGCGGCGCCCACCCTGGTCGAGCACAGTCCAGCCCAGCACATACATCCCAAGTTTCGAGCCAAAGTGGATCAGGTGGTTCTTCATACAGCGGTTTACGACAGAGATATGCAGCTTGTCTCCGGCCTCCGTAAGGAAGACTTCCAAGTCTTCGAGAATCGGGTGGAACAGAAGCTGACATATTTCGGGCAGGAGGACGTGCCCACCACCATTGGCCTCGTCATAGATACCAGCGGCAGCATGCGCAACAAGATGTACCTGGTCAACAGGGCGGCGAAGCTCTTCGTGGAAATGAGTCACCCGGAAAATGAACTCTTCTTGATCAACTTTTCGGACGAGGTTCAATTGGAAGAAAACTTCACAACAGATATGGAGGATATTCAGGATGCCCTCGACAACCTTGAAATTAGAGGTGGCACTGCCCTTTATGACGCCATCTTTTTGGGCGTCGAGAAGGCCCGGGTGGGGGTAGAGCCCAAAAAAGTACTGGTTACTTTCACTGACGGGGAGGACAAGGACAGCTATTACCAGTACGAAGAGGTGCTGGAGAAGATTCGTGAAAGCGAGGTCCAGGTCCACATCGTCGCTTTCCTGGACCCCAATTTGGATCCTCTCCGTCCCTTTTTTGGCATCTTCAGATCGCAGAGGGAAAAAGTGCAAAAGAAGATCACCACGCTTGCCGAATACACTGGAGGAACAGCCTTCTTCCCCGAGAACACGAACGAACTGAAAGGCGTATTCGAAGCCATTGCTCACGAACTTCGAAAACAATACCGGCTGGCTTATGTCTCCACTAATCCTGTCCGGGACGGAAAGTGGCGCGAGATCGACGTCCTCGTCAACGGAGCCAAAGAGAAGGAGTGGAGAGTCCGATCCAAAAAGGGATATTTCGCCCGCAAGTAATGGGAAACAGCTGACCCGCTAAGGACCTGTTGACGAGACCCTTACCCACCCCTTATGCTGTCTTCATGGGCGTTCCAACGTCGAAGAAAATCTGGCACAATGGTGCATTCGTGGACTGGGACAAGGCGAATATTCACGTCATGTCCCACGCTCTTCACTACGGAACTTCCTGGTTTGAGGGAATCCGCTGCTATAAAACTGCTCGAGGGTCGGAGGTCTTTCGTCTGAATGATCACGTGGACCGCCTGCTGAACTCCTGCAAGATCTATCGCACCGAGCCTCCCTTCTCCCATAAGGAGATCTGCGACGGCATACTGGAGACCATTCTGGTCAACGAATTGGAGCATTGCTATATCCGCCCCATCATCTTCCGTGGCTACGGCAGCTACGGAGTGAATCCTTTGCAGGCCCCGGTGGAGACCTACATTGTGGTCTATGAATGGGGCCGCTACCTGGGTGAAGAGGCTCTCAAATCCGGGATTGATGCCGGCGTTTCAACCTGGACGAGAATGGCTCCCAACACTTCTCCGTTTATGGCCAAGACGGGTGGAAACTACATCAACAGCGCTCTCATCAAAATGGAGGCTGTCGCTAATGGATTCTCGGAAGGAATCGCCCTGGACACCCAAGGCTACGTCAGCGAAGGCAGCGGCGAGAATCTTTTTTTGATGTACAAGGGGAAACTGATTACCCCTCCCACCAGCGCTTCCATCCTTCCCGGTCTGACTCGAGACAGCGCGATCGTTTTGGCCGGAGAGCAGAATCTGGAGGTCTTGGAGCAACTCATTCCTCGAGAGATGCTCTACATGGCGGATGAGATCTTTCTGTGCGGTACTGCAGCGGAAATTACGCCGGTGCGTTCCGTCGATCGCATCCCCATCGGCACAGGGAAGCGCGGGCCTGTGAGCACCCGGCTGCAGCGAGATTTCTTTGACTACGTCGAGGGCAAAGTCGACGACCGCTACGGCTGGATGCGAGCTGTATACACCGAAGCGCGCATCAAGACTACCTGATGCTCGACCTGAGATCCCTCCTGCAGACGACGATCAGGAGACAGGCCTCAGACCTTCATCTCAAGGCCGACAGTGTGCCTCACCTGCGAGTTCACGGAGAACTGCAGGCTTTGGAGGACGCTGCTCCGCTTTCCCGGGAAGAGATGTCGCAACTTGGTGAGCGTCTCTTGAATTCGCATCAAAAGGATGTCCTGGCGAGGAAGCGTGAGGTGGATCTTTCCTTTTCCGAGCTGGGGATGGGACGCTTCCGGCTCTCCATTTTCCACCAGCGGGGTACCGTATCTGCGGTATTTCGGTCGATTCCCGATGCGGTGTCCACCATTGATGAGTTGAACCTGCCGGAAGTTCTCAAAGAGATTATCTGTGCCTCGCGTGGGCTGGTCTTGACCACGGGAGCCACGGGGAGCGGCAAATCGACTACGCTGGCCGCCATGATCCGGCACATCAATGAGAGCCGCAAGACTCACATCATCACTATCGAGGATCCCATCGAATTCCTGTTTCCCGACGGCCATTCACTGATCAGCCAGCGGGAGGTTTCCGTAGACACAAGGAGCTTTTCGTCCGCATTGCGTTCTGCCCTCCGCCAAGACTCCGATATCATCATGGTGGGTGATCTACGGGATCTCGAGACAGTCCGAATTGCAATCCAGGCTGCTGAAACCGGCCATCTTGTCCTGAGCACGCTTCATACTCCTGATGCCGTCGAGAGCGTCCATAGGATCGTTTCCATTTTTCCAGCTTCCCAGCAGAACGACATCCGGTTTCAGTTTGCTGCTGCGATGCAGGCTGTGATCTCTATCCGGCTGATCCGGAGTTCGGTCACGGGTGGGCGAGTTCCTGCAGTCGAAGTTCTGCGAAACACGAAGCGGGTGCGTTCGCTCATTGAAAAAGTGGAACAGGTGAAAGAAATCGAGCAGGCGCTGGAGACGGGAGGCTCACAGTATGGGATGCATTCGTTTGACCAGTCCATCTTTGAGCTCTATCAGAGGGGGCTCATCAACAAAAATGACGCACTGCAGAATGCGACTTCACCCGAAGACCTCAAACTACGGATCCAAGGAATCGTCCTTTCCTCAGAAACTATCTGAAGCCGTGTCTGAACTCTACCAGCGAGCCCTGCGACTTCTCGCTGCCCGAAGCCACAGCCGCGCGGAACTTAGGCGCAAGCTTTTCCGAAGCACAACGAGCTCCGGCGAGGCAGTGGATGAAGTTTTGGAACAACTCGAGAAGCAAGGGTATCTGAACGACGAAGCATTTGCCTACCAGCGCGCGCTTCAGCAACGACACAGGTACTGGGGACTGCACAGGATCGGGGGCGACCTAAGGAGCCGGGGCATCGATGAGAGAATCATTGTTCCGGTTCTTCAACGAGTGGACCAACAGATTCCTGAAAACTCGAATCTGCAGAAAACGATTCAGCGCCAGCTGGAAAGGTCGGGAGCCCCCGAGAACCTCTCCCAGCTGAAGAAACTCTACGATCGTTGCGTCCGGCTCGGTTATCCCGGCGAGCAAGTTCGCCAACAACTGGCACCTTATTTTGAGAAAATGGAGTGGGGATCCGGGAAGACTCACAAAAGGCGACGCAGACGGTGAGACGATTCTCCCTTTACCACTGCCCTCGCTAACAGGATGCGGTGAAAACGACTAGCGAAATTCGTGAAACATTTCTGGCGTATTTTGAGCAGCGCAGTCACAGGCGCGTCAAAAGCAGTTCGCTGGTTCCGGCGGATGACCCCAGTCTTCTGTTCACCAACGCGGGGATGAATCAGTTCAAGAACGTTTTTCTGGGCCTTGAGATGCGCCAGTACAAGCGAGCCACCAGCAGTCAGAAGTGCCTCCGCGTCAGTGGGAAGCACAACGATTTGGAAACCGTCGGAAGGACCGCCCGCCACCACACCTTCTTTGAGATGCTGGGCAACTTCTCTTTTGGAGACTATTTCAAGAAGGAAGCGATCGAGTACGCCTGGGAACTCTGCACCTCCTTTTTTGGGCTTTCTCCGGACCATCTCCTGGTAACGATCTACCGGGACGATCGCGAGGCGTTCACGCTGTGGAAGAACCATATAGGGATTCGCGAAAAGCGCATTTTCAAACTCGGAGAGAAGGACAATTTTTGGGCCATGGGCGACACAGGCCCCTGCGGGCCTTGCTCTGAGCTCCACTACGATCTGGGCGTGAGCCCTTCCGGACATTCCGACTGCACACCGGAGTGCGGTTGCGGCCGCTATGTCGAGATTTGGAACCTCGTCTTCATGCAGTTCAGTCGTGACAAATCGGGCAAAATGACGCCCCTTCCCGCCCCGGCCATCGATACAGGAATGGGACTGGAGAGGATCGCTTCCGTGATCCAGGGTGTGACCAGCAACTTCGACACGGATCTCTTCCGGCCGATTCTTGAAGAGGCCAGCACTCTAAGCGGGGTCGCCTACGGCCTGGACCCCAACCAGGACGTCAGCTTGCGCATCCTGGCCGATCACACTCGCGCTTGCGCCTTTCTCATTAATGACGGGGTCATCCCGGGGAATGAGGGCCGCGGATATGTATTGAGAAAAATCCTGCGAAGAGCGATTCGCCACGGCAAGATGTTGGGGAAGGAAGAGCCTTTTCTCTACACCCTCACCGCGCTGGCCGCGGAGCTGATGAAGGATGCTTATCCGGAACTGGAACGCAGCCGCGATAACGCCGCTCGGGTGGTCCGAAACGAAGAAGAGAAATTCGCAGCGACACTTACATACGGGATGCAGCTTCTCGACGAGATCTGTCATTCCACCGCCAAGCAGGGAAACACTCTGCTGCCCGGGCAGGAACTGTTCCGATTGTACGACACCTACGGTTTTCCTTTGGACCTGACTCGAGAAATTGCCCAGGAGCGCAACTTTCAGGTCGATGAGAAGGGATTTTACGACCAGATGGAAAAGCAGCGCGCTCGTGCTCGCGCCAGTTGGAAAGGCAGCCAGAGAACGGTGAAAAAGGTTTACCAGACGATCGCTGAACAGGAATTGAAGACTGAATTCACAGGATATGCGGAGATTACCGATGTTCCCGGTCGAATCCTGGCGCTTCTCCACAAGGATCGACTTGTCGATTCCCTCAGGCAGGGAGAAGAGGGCGAATTGGTTCTTGATCGAAGTCCTTTCTACGCCGAGGCAGGAGGCCAGGTAGCCGACCAGGGGCTGCTTCAGAGTGAGGACGCCGATGTCCAGATTCAGGACATTGACAGTCCGGTTCCCACACTGCGACTCCACAAAGTCAAAGTCGAGAAGGGAGTCATAAAAAAAGGAGACCACGTCCGCTCCACCGTTTTTCCCGAGCAGCGACGCAGCACGGCCCGCAATCATACGGCCACCCACCTCTTTCATGCTGCGCTTCGGGAAATCCTGGGGACGCAGGTCAGACAGGCCGGTTCCCTGGTAGCGCCGGACCGCCTGCGCTTTGATTTTACTCACTACCGGCCTTTGACTGGTGAGGAAATTCGAGAAACCGAAGAGCTGGTCAACCAAAAGATCCGTGATAACGTCCAGGTAGATACTGAGATCTGCAACCTTGACGAAGCCCTTAAAAAAGGGGCTCTGGCACTTTTCGGCGAAAAATATCAGGAGAAGGTCCGAGTAGTCCGCATCCTTGATTTCAGTATGGAGTTGTGTGGGGGGACTCACATTGAGCTCACAGGCGAAATCGCCGTCTTCAAGATCGTGAATGAGGAAGGCATCGCGGCCGGTGTGCGCCGCGCTGAGGCACTGACGGGAGAAAGCGCTCTCTCTCGATTCCAGGAAGATGAGAAGGTACTCGAGAAGCTCTGCGGTGAGCTGCGAGTCGGGCGTGACGATCTCCCCCAGGCGCTCCAGAGGATCACTGGCACAGTGAAAGAAACCAGCAAACAGGTAGAGGCTCTGCGGCTCAAGCTGGCGCGAAAGGAAACCGACGACGTGTGGCAGGAGGCGCGCGAGATCAAAGGGGTTCGGGTAATCGCCCAGAAAGTAGAAGATTTAGATCGCAGCGGATTGCGCGCGCTGGCAGATCATCTCAAGAAAAAACTAGGATCCGGCGTGGTAGTGCTGGGCCTGCCCACCGATGGGAAGGTCAGTCTGGTCGCCATGGTGACCTCCGACCTCACTGACAGGATCAAGGCCAACGACTTGTTGAAAAAGATCGCCCCAATGGTTGGCGGGGGCGGAGGAGGGAAGGCGGACATGGCTGAAGCCGGTGGAAAAGAACCTTCCCACCTGGAGGAGGCACTTGAGCAGACCTACCAATTTGTGGCAGAATGCATCAGTTAAAGCTGTACCGTCAGGTAGATCCTCCGCCAGATGCTCATCCAGTCAACTTTTCACTTGGCCGGGCATCTTAGAATGCACATGACGCGACTTCTTTTTTCCCTCACCAAAATCTCGAAAGCTGGAACCTGGAATCTGCAACGGTCACGGGTCAGTGGTCAGTGGTCGGTTGTCAGTTGTCAGTTGTCAGTTGTAGTCCTTCTCCTCTTTCCATCCTGGGGCTTGGCCACTTCCATCCGTGTCTACGTCGGTCCCGCCGGGGTCAAGGTCTTGACCAATGTGGGTACTGAAAGGATCTTTGAAAAAGCGGAGCAGGCATCTCCGAAACTTGAGAATTCCCACCCAGACTACTCTGCGCCGATCACGAAGTACGCCGACCTGTACGAGCTCGACGAAGACTTGATCAGAGCGATCATTCGGGTGGAGAGCAACTACGACCGAAAGGCGGTCTCTCCCAAGGGCTGCCTCGGCTTGATGCAGCTCCACCCCGATACTGCCCGCCGTTTCGGAGTGAGAGACCCTTTTGACCCTTCCCAGAACATCCATGGGGGAGTCCAATACCTGCACTCCCTGATGAACTACTTCGATCGCGACCTGGAACTCGTTTTGGCTGCTTACAATGCCGGAGAAAACACCGTCACGCGCTACCAGGGCATCCCTCCCTATCGGGAAACGAGGGAGTACGTCAAGAAGGTCACCTCCCTCTATCAGGACTTCACCCCCGCCCAGCGGCGCAGTCACCGTATTTACCGTATCGTTCAACCCGACGGGCGCATCTTGTTTACCAATCACCCTACCGATTCCGCCTCCCTCCTGGATCCGCTTCAATAGCCGCTCGGAAATAAGGGGACAGTCTACTCTTTCACCTAGCCGCTTTGACACCCTCCTGGGATATGCTGGTGCTTTCTTCAAAGCAGGGACCAGGAAGGGGATGGTTTTTCGTTTCTTCTCAGGCGCTTGCGCAGGGCCGGGGGGTCGGGGTTTTGTGCTATTGCTCCTCTGTTTCTCTGCAACAACCGGGCTGGAGGCATGGAATCGAGCGGCGGCACGCCAGGCCTATAAAGAAGCACGCCGATATCACGACCAGCTGCTGGAGATTCAGGAGGACCGGCGAATCCTTTCTCATTACAACCGTGCTATTTTTCTCTACACCGGGGTGGTCGATAAGGACCCCACCTATGGAGGCTGCGATGACGCCCTCTACTTCATAGCCACGCTTTTTGACGAAATGGCGACCCGCTTCCAGAATGAGACCCACCTCCGCCGTGCCATTTACTACTACGAATTCGTATCCAGGGAGTACCCCCGCACGCGGTACCGAGGCTCTGCACGAGAGCGAGCTCGCCAGCTCAACCAGTGGATGAGGAATCCTGACCGCGGGGACGACGACGCCCATCTAGCCACGGTTTCCGAGATTCGATACAGGTCCAGCGAGGAGTACACTCGGGTCGTCATTCAGCTTGACCGCGAGGTGGAGTTTCAAAAGCATATCCTGCACCACCCAGACCGCATCTATTTCGACCTCTTAGGAACGCGCCTGGACACCGAGCCAATAGGGAAAGCCTACTCGGTGAACGATGTGTTTCTAAAGCAGATTCGCGTCGCGAAGAATCGTAAGAATACAGTGCGGGTGGTTCTGGACTTCAAGAAGATTCACAAACACACCGTTTTTGCTCTTTATGATCCTTTTCGTATCGTCATTGACACCCGCGGGGATCGATCCGATGCCGAGTCAACCCGCCCTGAGGCGGAACGGACCGTCAAGACTGCCGAAGCAGTCATTCCCTTCCAAAAAGAGGTCAGCAACCCGGGAACCGCCCGAGAGATCCCCGCCGTCTCGTTGCCCAACCTAGGCGGCGAGCGCAGCCTGACCAGAGTATTGGGATTGAAGATCGGACGTGTGGCGCTTGATCCGGGGCACGGTGGGGCCGACACCGGCACCATCGGACCTACCGGGCTGCAGGAAAAGGACCTGGTTCTGGATATTGCCCTTCAACTCAAGGAACTGCTGGAAGAACGTCTGGGAACCGACGTTGTCCTGACCCGGAGCACGGACCAATTCGTTCCTCTGGAAGAGCGCACCGCCATTGCCAATCAGTACGGCGCAGACTTATTCGTATCGATCCACGCCAATTCGAGCCGCCATCGAAAGGTTTCCGGCACGGAGACCTTTTTTTTGAACCTTACCTCCAGCGCCAGCGAGCGCGAGGTGGCCAGTCGTGAAAACGCCACTTCGCAAAAAAATATCCGCGAACTGGAAGACCTGTTACGCGAGATTGCTCTGGGCGAGTACAATGAGGAGTCGAAGGAGCTGGCGCGTGTGGTGCAAGAAAGCCTGCATAGGGAACTGAAAAAACATCGACCGAATTCCCGGAATCGGGGCGTCAAGAAGGCACCTTTCATCGTGCTGATCGGGTCTAACATGCCCAGCATCTTGACCGAGGTTGCTTTTCTCAGCAATGCTTCTGACGAAAAGTATCTCAAGAGGGCTAAGGCTGGTCATCAGCTTGCCGAAGCTCTCTACCGAGGAATCGAAAGCTACTTTCGCTCCCTGGGTACAGTGCCTCTCTATGAGCGAGCGAGCAAAAACACCAGTCGTTGAGCGGGCCCATTGCAGTGGTGCCCCAGGCTTTCCCTCTTCCCTTTTGATTGCCTTCTTCACCGCTTTCACCTGTTTTGCCCAGCCTGCGATTGAGCCCTATCTAGCCACCATAAAAGGGGTCGATTTCCAAAAAGTCGGAGAACTCGCCGAGCCTCAAGCCCAGCGTCTGGGGCCTTTCTCGGCGAATGTTCTTCAGGAGTATGGTCTGCTATCCTATTCGCACTGGAAAGTTCGGCCTGAAGCCGAGCCCGATGCGGTCCCCTCTCAGGTTGCAGACATGGAAGTCTATCAGCTGCAAAACTCCCCACATGCATTTGGATTTTTCACGCTGTGGAACGCACCCGGCGAGAGACTGGATCTTCCCGTCGAGAATTATTATCAGCACCGAGAACTTCTCTTCTGGCGAGGCAGCTTTGTTTTTCATATCAGCGAGTCGCCTAGAGAATGGCTGCAAGATCTGAGTAGACGCCTGATCCGAGCGGTTCCCCAAATCAACATCTACCCGCTCACCGTCGTTCATCTGCCCCAGGAAAACCTGATCCGAAAATCGATCCGTTTTCATATAGGGAAGTCTTCGTTTGCGCAGTCTCGGCATTTTCCTCGGTCTCTGGCAAGTAAACTGGGTTTTGAAGACCAGATCGAAGTGGCAACAGCCCAATACGCTCCGGAAGGCCATTCCCTTTTCCTGGTCGGCTATCCAACCACAGCCTTGGCAGCAGATCACTTTGTCAAACTGCAGAACGCGCTCCAGGACCACTTGTCTCCGCAGGGAATCTACATGAAGAAGGTAGGTGTTCTGGTCAGCCTTTTCTTCGGTCCGGAAGCCGAAGCTCGTCAGGTTTTGGGCGGTGTGGAATACTCACCCGGCGTCAAATGGATCTACGAAAAGCAACCGGGCCCGGAGGATCTGGAAAAGAAGCGCGGTGAGGTAATGAACTTTTTGGGGCTGGTCAGGGGGACCTTCATCGCCACCTTCGTCCTCATCGTCCTGACGCTGCTTGTCGGTATCGTGGCCGGGTTGGTGCGCTATCAAGTGCTCAAGCGTTACCCGGGAATCGATAAGCTGGAAACGATGGTGCAGCTTAAGCTGTTCGATCGCTCCGGGTGAATGACGAATGACGAATGTCAAATGATTTGTCATTCGACATTCGTCATTCGAACGACTCCTCCTCCAGGATTGCCGTCACTACCGCATTCCAGCCTGCCGGGCCGGGAAGAGGTGCTCTTCGCGCAGCAGGCATTTCCTCTGCCAGGAAGGTGCCACTGTGAGGATTGGGGATGACTACCGGCACATCCACTTCCCTCAGCAGATCCAGATCATTGGAGCCATCTCCTATACCAATCGTCTGGATCGCCTCTTGGCACTGTTGCCGGTACCACTCGATCAGCATCCTGACTGCCCGGCCCTTGTCGTTGTGCCCGGTGAGATGAAAGTACCTTCCCCCTCTACTCAGCTTGAAACCTTGTGTTTGGACTTCGCGACCGAGCCGGTCCAGATCAGCGGGGGAAGTCTCGACTTGGAAGGGAAGGTCGAATTCCCTGACCAGAGCCCGTCTGGCCTGCTCCAGCGCGAGTCCGGTCTCTCTGCTAATCTGCTCAGGAGTCATCTCGTCAAAGCTTTGAATCTGAAGTCCCAGCTGCTTCCCCATCTTCTCCAGCTGTTCCTTCAGCTGCGTCATGGGCCGTCCCAACGAGATCATCTGGTAGTTCCCCACAGCCCGCGTTGTTTGATTCGCCCCAGTGAAAGCGTGTCCAGGAAGGTAGATAGCTCCCCCATTTTCGACGATAAAAGGGTGGGTGTTTCCTACCTCCTCTCGAAGGGCCAGTACTTCGACAGCGCTCTTGCTCGTGCAAAAGACAACGGGTATTCCTTTCTCCCTCAGCAGCTCGAGCGCCGGCAGCGCAGGGGTGTAGTCGTAGGTGACGTGATCCAGCAGTGATCCATCCAGATCGGTGATGATGATACGAAACACCACCCTTGTCCGGTCCGGAAATTCGTCATTCGTCACTGGTCACTGGTTATGGGCAATGTCAGTTGTCAGCGACAATGGTAGTGGAGGGGGCAGGGGGGCTCCTCATTGTTGAACAAGGACATCGGCGACCACCGGCGCGGGTGTATTATCCAGCTCCACCGCTTCGTAGAGTCTCTCGAGAAAATCCGGGAGCGCGGAGACTACTCGGTTCCAATTGGGAGTTCGCAAGGTCCCCAAGGAGTCGTTCATGAACTTGTCCGAGGCCATCTTGAGCGCCATCCTGAAGGTTTCCACGGCCTGGTTCTCACCATGGCGATCAAACTCAAGATTGTTAATCACGGCATCGTCATGGTAGCGCTTGATGATATCCTCTGCCGAGCGTTGGTAGGCGGTTTGAAGCGTGCGAAAGAAACCCTCGCCCATAAAGACACCCTCAGCGGCAAGCGTTCGAAACAGTGAATCCCCAATGTCTATGGCCATTCTCGTCAATCCCTGGCCGGGATCGCGAGGGGAGAGATCCTGGTGCTTATGCTCGTAATTGTCCACCAGATCCACCTGGCAAATCCGTTTCAGAGCGCAATTCCGATACACTTCATACAACAGCCCCACTTCCAGCCCCCAGTCCGCGGAAATGCGGTTGACCCGGGCCAAATCCGCCGTCATGGCAAACTCGCCTGCCAGCGGATAGCGGAAACTGTCCAGATAGTCGAGCAGAGGGATATGACCCGCCAGCTGCATGAGAGCTCGAATCAGTGGGGTGAGAAATAACCGTGTCACCCGGCCGTAGAGACGATTCTGATAGCGGGCGTAATACCCCTTGCAGAACTCGTACCCCAGGTTAACATTGGTGATCGGATAGCAGAGCCGGGCCAGCAACTCCCGACTGTAGGACAGGATATCGCAGTCGTGCAGAGCGATTACCTGGGCTCGCTGCCTGGCCAGGATGTATCCAAAAGCGAGCCAGCAACCACGGCCTTTTCCCTGCTCTCCTGCGGAAAGCTCATTCTCTTTCAGCTCTTCGATGAGGCTCTGCATCCGAGGCCCATCGTGCCAAAGGATTCTGAGCTCCTGCGGCAACTGGGAGAAGAATTGGCGCGCCTGATCGAACTGTTCACCCTCCAACCGGTCCATACTGATCACGATCTGGTCGATGTAGCGGACCTCCTTCAGTTCCTCCACAATGAGATGAATCGCTCGCCCCTCTAACTCGGAGTATAGGCACGGCAAAACAAGCGCTATCGGCCGCGCTTGTGCAAAATTACTTAAAGTACTTTCTAGGGTACTCAGATCGACCTCACCCAGCCGATGCAGGGTACTGATCATGCGGCCTTGGTGGAAATCACTCACGGCGGGCAGTCTAACATCTCGAGTCCCGACGAGCAAGATGGAGGGATCTGACCCCGGAAGTCTTCCTCCTTAGGGAAGGGGTGAAAAAGGAAGAAAGGAAAAATTTGGGGTCTGACCCTCAGATTTTCGCTAAACTAGTGTCCTGTTCCAGGAATAACATGCCATTTGTTGCGGGCGAAACAGTTTCTGATTCGAGGCGTGACGACGAGTCGATGCTGGGCATCGGCACTCGATGAGTCTAGAACAGCTCAAACTTGCCTTAACCGAGATCTACCGATCAGCCCTTGAGGCCGCAGACCCGGAAAAAGCAATACTGGGCTCTGTCCAGCGAGGAAGTGACGAACTCAGGATCGGAGAACATAGCTATAATCTCAGGAGCCTGAGGAAGATTTTCCTGGTAGGGACCGGCAAGGCGGGAGTGCCGATGGCTCGAGCCCTTGAAAAGGTCCTCTCAGATCGTCTTGAGGCGGGTGTGATTGTGGTCAAATATGGTCACGGAGGCACCCTGAACAAGGTCCAGGTGCAGGAGGCGGGGCATCCAGAACCCGACCAGTCAGGAGCCCGAGGCGCCCAACAAATTCTGCGTCTACTCAAAGAGAAGCTATCCAGCCGGGATCTCCTGCTCGTCATCCTCTCAGGAGGGGGTTCGGCTTTGCTCCCTGCTCCGGTCTCGGAAATCTCACTGGAACAGAAAAAGAAAGCCACATCCGTACTGCTTAAGTGTGGCGCCACCATTCACGAGACGAACGCTCTCCGCAAACACTTGAGCCAGATCAAAGGGGGGCGTCTGATCCATCATACCCAAGGCGCTCAGGTGGCCACCCTGATGCTTTCCGACGTGGTTGGAGACAACCCGAGCAGCATTGCTTCCGGTCCTACCGCTCCGGATTCCACCACTTTCGGGGACTGTCTGGAGATCATCCGCCGCCACCACATCGAAAACGAATTGCCTGAAAAGGTTCTGGAGTATCTAAGGGCGGGCGCGGCAGGGGAAAAGGAAGAAACCCTCAAAGCAGGCGACCCACGGTTCCAAGTGGTACAGAATCTGGTTGTTGCGGGTAGCATCAACGCTCTACGGGCTGCCGCCCGCAAAGCCCGCTCGCTGGGCTTTTCTCCTCTGATTCTTTCCTCTTCAATGTACGGAAACACAGAGGACGCGGCGAAGATTCATGTGTCCATCGCCCGGGAGGTGCTCAGCAGCAGCAATCCGATCCGTCCTCCCTGCTGTCTTATTTCGGGCGGAGAAACCACGGTGAAGGTGACCGGAAGGGGCAAAGGGGGGCGGAATCAGGAATTTGCGCTGTGCTGCGCACGCGAGATTGCTGATTGGGATACTCAAGCAGTCCTGTTCGCGAGTCTGGGCTCAGACGGCACGGATGGACCTACAGATGCGGCCGGAGCGTACTGCTCCCCTGAGACTGCGAGGCGGGCTCGCCTGAAGGGACTTTCGATAGACGATCATCTGGAGCGCAATGATTCGTATCATTTCTTCCAGGAGCTGCAGGACCTGATCATCACCGGTCCGACCCTAACCAATGTCATGGATTTGAGATTTGTCCTAATGGGGGGGGGCTGACTCCTTCAATAGCCGACAGCCTCCCCCTCGCTTCGAGGATCCGCGGCCCCCAGGCGGATCCGGCTTTCCGGGTCGATCAAAATGCTGTGAGCGTGTCCGATGCGCTCAACACGGACCATCTTGTGCCCCTTCTTCTCCAAGTTTCGGCCTACGCCGGACGCTAGCGCCCCGGGCTCAAAACGAATCTCATCGGGCAGCCACTGGTGATGGAAACGAGGAGCATTGACTGCTTCCTGGATATTAAATCCATGGTCAATTACATTGAGAATGATCTGAAATACGGTATTGATGATGGCCGGACCGCCGGGGCTGCCCAGGACCATATACACCTTCTCCCCTTTCTTGACCAAGGTCGGTGTCATGGCGCTCAATGGGCGCTTCCTGGCAGAAATGGCATTTGCCTCCCCCTGAATGAGTCCATACATATTGGGAGCGCCGGGCTTTGAAGAAAAATCATCCATTTCGTTGTTCATCAGAAAGCCCGCCCCTTTGATCGTCACACCTGATCCATAGCTCCCGTTCAAAGTGGTTGTGACAGCCACGGCGTTGCCCTGGCTGTCTACGACCGAATAGTGTGTGGTCTGATCTGATTCAAAAAGGCCGGGAGGAGCAGGGGAGAGCGAAGAGCTGGATGAAGCTCGAGATTCCTCAATGCTCCGCGCCCACTGGCGCGCTCGACCTTTTGAGATCAACTCTTCAATCGGAACCTCAGCAAAATCGGCATCCCCCAGGTAAAGGGCCCGATCCGCGAAGGCTCGGCGCATTACCTCAACCATCAGATGCGCCCTGTGCGGGGATGAAAACCCCAACTGCGACAGAGGAAAGAGCTCAATGATGTTCAGCATCTCCAGGAGAATAATCCCGCCCGAACTGGGCGGCCCCATTGAGACGATCTCGTAGTCACGATAAGTCCCGCGAACCGGTTCGCGGATCCTGACCCGGTAATCCTGTAGATCCTGGAGGGTAATGTTGCCTCCATTTTCCCTCATGTCTTCGACAATCCGGCCTGCCACCTCCCCCTGGTAGAAAGCCTTCGCGCCCCGTCTGGCAATCAACTCCAGCGTATGTGCCAGCTCTGGCTGCTGGAAACAGTCCCCTTGCCGGTAAAACTTTCCGTTTCTGAGAAAGATTCTACGGCTCTCCGGAAATAGCGAGAGGAGTTCGCTGTGATCCTCCAGGGAGCGACTGAACGTCTCGCTAAGTGAAAAGCCTTCTCCGGCCAACTGTTGGGCCGGTCTGACGACTTCCGCCCAGGGCAACGATCCGAATTTTTCCCAAGCCCGAAACAGGCCCGCCACCGATCCGGGAACGCCGGAAGCCAGATATCCGACAGTGGAAAGATTTTCAATGAGGTGACCCTCCTCATCCTGATACATCCTGCGATGAGCTGAGGCCGGAGCGGCTTCTCGATAGTCGACACTGATCTCCTGTCGGGTTCCGGCCAGGTGAATCAACATGAATCCTCCTCCCCCAAGATTACCTGCCGAGGGGTGCACAACGGCCAACGCGAAGCCGACGGCCACGGCCACGTCCACTGCGTTACCCCCTTTTCTGAGGATACTGAGGCCTACATCACTGGCGTAGGGGTTGGCGGAGACCACCAGACCATGCCTGGCCTGAAAAGGCTGGGGAGGATGAACATCGTCACAAGCGGAACAGAGAAGAAGAAGGAAGAGAAAACAAACGGAACAGGTCCGGGCACTCACGGCCGCGGCGCGGTTCCGGCCAGAATCTCGTTCAAGGAACCGGAGCGAAAACCTTGCAGGTCCAACGTGACATACTGGTATCCGAGTGCCTTCAACCGACGCGTAATCTTCTCGAAAAGGTCTACATCGAGAATCTTGCCTATCTCCGCCCGGTCCACCTCGATTCGGGCCAGCTTCTCGTGGTGCCGGACCCGAAAATTGGAAAGCCCCAAGTCACGCAAAAAGCTTTCGGCCTGCTCCACCTGGTGGAGCTTTTCTTTCGTAATCTCGACTCCGTAAGGAAAGCGCGACGAGAGGCATGGCATCGCGGGTAGGTCCCAGCTGGGCAGGCTCCACTTTCGAGACAGGGCACGAATCTCTTCCTTGCAGATTCCAGCTTCGATAAAAGGGCTGACCACGACATGTTCGCTCGCCGCCAGCCGGCCGGGCCGATAGTCACCAAGATCATCGATGTTACTTCCGTCCAAGATGGCTTCAGCCGAGAATTCCTGGCACACACTCTCCAGATAGGTGTAGAGCTCCGACTTACAAAAATAGCAACGGTTGTTTGGATTCTTGGTGTACTCGGGGTTTTCCATTTCCCGCGTATCAATCAGCCTGTGGTTCAACCCGTAGCAGGAAGCAAAGTTTTGAGCCAGGTCCTTCTGCTGCTGAGAAACCGACGGTGAGATGGCGGTCACAGCACAGGCGCGATCCCCCAGGACGCGGTGGGCAAGAAAGGCCAGGCAGGAGCTGTCGACTCCACCACTGAAGGCCACAATCACTCTGTGGTATTTCCCAATCAACTGGCACAGTCGCTCTTCTTTCTCGTCTAGCTTCATAGGCTCGAATTTTAGCATAGCGGGACTTCCATGCTACAATGGTTTTGGCACTCTTTCCAATGAAACAACCGAGGTGGGACCGGATCATGAAAAAAGCATTGAGCCTTCCCCTCACCCTTTCTCTAGTCTGCGCATCGGCTCATCCTATGGGGACTTCCCGGAGGCCGGACACGGACGAAAAGAAGATCGAAGAGAAAGATGAAAGACCCCGGGCTCGAGCAGCCGTGAGTGTTTCGGTCGAGCAGGTTCGTGTCGACGTGACAGTACAGGATCGGGACAAGAACCTGATCCGTGGACTTCAGAAAGAACACTTCAAGATCTATGAAGACAAAGTTTTGCAGGAGATCATCAACTTCACGCCCATCGAAGCTCCCATGACAGTGGTTCTGGTGGTTGAGTACAGCAGGAACATGTTTTGGGAATTCCTCTACGAGGCGCTGATGGCCTCTTACACTTTCGTGAAGCAGATGCGCAAGGGCGACTGGGTAGCGGTGGTCGCCTACGACCTTCGGCCTGCTATTCTGGTCGACTTTACCCAGAACAAGTATGAAGTTTACAACGCTTTACGTCGTCTAAACCGCCCCGCCTTCCGGGAAAGCAACCTCTACGACACCATCTTTGATACGCTGGATCGGGTGGAAGAGAACGAAGGGAAAACCGCCGTCGTACTTGTCTCCACTGGCTTCGATACGCTCAGCAAACATACCCTGGGTAAAACTCTGGACAGGGTCAGGGAGAGCCGCGTGGTAATCTACCCTGTTGGCCTTGGCGGTAATTTCCGCGCCCGGAACCCGGGCGGGCCCCGAAGGGGAATGATGAGTGTGGACTTTGCTCAGGCGGAAGCAACACTGAAAGCGTTTGCCAGGTATACGGGAGGAACTTCCTTTTTCCCTCGCTTCACACAGCAGTTTCCCGGCATCTTTCAAACCATCTCGCTGCTGCTGAAACACCAGTACAGTTTGTCCTACATCTCCACCAATACGAAGAAGGATGGGAAATATCGAAAACTCAAGGTCAAGGTCGAGATCGACATCGACGGTGATGGAAAAATCGACAAGCTGAAAGCGCACCACAGGGAAGGTTACCGAACGGAAAAGAAGGAAACCGCTGAGACCCTGAAATCTCGGAAACAGGTTGCCAGTTACGTTAGGGATGAGGCGACTCCTACCTTCCTCCATTCAACAAAGTAGGAGCGGCCCGGGCGCCGCAAAACCCGGACGGTCTCCAAAACCGTTTGAGCCACACGCCCTCGGAACCTGGAACTCAAGACACAGGGAGCATGCGTTAGCGGCTAGCCGTGTGCGGATGAACTTCAATCGGCAGCTGCTCCACCACGGTCAGTCCAAATCCCTCTAAACCGACGATTTTTTTGGGGTGATTGGTCAGGAGTTGTATCTTGTGCAGGCCAAAATCCGCCAAAATCTGCGCGCCAATGCCATAGTCTCGAAAGCTTTCCGTATGGTGGGGATCCTTGTAGGTTTCTTCACCCTTGTGGTGCCTGACTTCCTGGAAAAGCTTCTTTCCCTTCCCATCGAAGCGAAGGTATACGAAGACACCCCGACCCTCTTCCTGTATGATTTTGAGTGATCGTCGCAGCTCCCGGCCTTCACCACTCTTCAGGCTCAGAAAAGTATCTCCCAGCACCGTTGCGCTCTGGACTCGGACCAAAACCGGCGCTTCACCGCTCAAGTCTCCCTTCACCAGCGCCACATGGAGATCCCCATCCAACTCATTCTCAAAGAGTGCGAGCTCGAACTGCCCAAACTCACATTCGAACGGGATCTGATCGATGCGCCTGACAAACTTTTCGGTTTTCAGCCGGAACTTAATCAACTCGGCAATGGAGATAATCTTGATCCCATGCCTTTGCGAGAATTCCTGCAGCTCGGGAAGCCGTGCCATGGTCCCATCGTCATTCATCACCTCACAGATGACTCCCGCCGGATAAAGGCCAGCGATACGAGACAGGTCTACTGCGGCCTCTGTTTGGCCTGCCCTCTTGAGAACCCCACCACGCCGGGCCCGAAGCGGAAAAACGTGACCGGGTCTGACCAGATCCTGAGGGAGGGTGTTTGGCTGAATCGCCGTCAGAATCGTCATAGCCCGATCGGCGGCAGAAATCCCCGTGGAAACATGGTGACGCGCTTCAATGCTCACGCAAAAGGCGGTCTGGTAGGTGGACTGATTATCGGAGACCATCAACGGAATCTGCAGCTCATCCAGCCTCTCCGCCACAGTAGGCATACAGATCAGACCCCGGCCATTCTTTGCCATGAAATTGATGGCTTCCGGGGTCACCTTCTCCGCAGCCATGGTTAGATCTCCCTCGTTTTCACGGTCCTCCTCATCGATGACAATGACCATTTTGCCTTCTCGGATGTCTTCAATGGCACCGTCGATTCTGTCCAGACTCATTCGGCCTCCCGGTCTCGGGGGAAGATTATGATGCAGGCACAGGACACTAGCAAGTCTACATCGTGGCAGTAGAGAGTGAGTCCAGGCTATGCGGGCAATCGAGGCGTGGCTGCATCACGAATCGGAATGCCTGATCCGCATTTCTCACACCACGTCTACTGCACCGCCGTCGCCTTCACCTGAGCGAAGTGAAGAAACGGTCCGTCTGGACTGTGCGTTGTGCTCTCTCAGCCTCCTCGAATGTGGGAGGAGCCTCAGGCTCCGAAGGGGTAAGCTTCCCAGCAATTCGGCACCTGAGGTGCCTCCCACACTCGCAGCGCCTTCTCCAGCCGGCCCTTCCGGCGTTTGACACAAGTGTCTCGACACAAGTGTCCTCGCTACGTCCCGGTGTGAGAAATGCGGGCTAACGATAACGATTACCCTCTATATATCCCAGTTACCACCAAGCCCGGGTCCACCTGCAGCGGTTGCACCGGCACTTGCACCTCGACGATTTTGGCTCACCCAAAAGGCGTAAAGTTTCGACTTGGTTAGATAAAACTTGAACCTCAACGGCTTCCCGGCAAGTGATTCCAAACTGTCTCTATCTTTCCACACCACAAGATGTTTGGTACTGTCCGTGCTAATCGGCAAGCAGTCATTCCGAGTAAAGCCGGGCACGGGCGTTCCGTCTTCCTGGCAGACTTCAGCGTAAAGCCTGCCTCCCTCCGTGTTGACAAAAAGGTGTTTCCCGCCAAACTTGAGTGGCCGGGTGAACAAAATTCCTTCTTCTTCTCCGGCATCCATCGAGGCGAAACCATCGCGCCGGAGCAGGGCCAGTCCGGTTGAAGCATTGGCATACATCCCGCTCCAGTGCTGGTTCGGATTTAGGTTGGACTCGTCTCCCTGGAATGCGGTGTAGTAGAAGTGAAGCTTGTCGTCTACCACGGTGCAAACCCCTCCCACGGAGTGAATGTATGCCCGTTGCCAACTCTCCTTCTGAAGCGTGGCGCCGATGAGCGTCTCACGGCAAGCGCGGTCCCAATGAAAACCATCGCGGCTAAACGCCAACTGCAATTCAGTCAGCTTCGGAAAGCCTCCTTGGGCACACTCGGTGTTTGGGGGTCCGTAGTGAATCTGCAGAAACCCCAGCATCAGGCTTTCGTAGCCAACCGCATCAACCTTATAAAGTTGCGGTTCGCGCCCGATGTCGTAGTCCTCCCGCCTGCGATCGAACCGGTCCGCTCCCAGCCAGAAAACCGGATCGTAGCCGTCCCACCCACCGAGAGCCGCCAGAAAGCTCTCATTTTCCCAATAGGAACGTGCCCTGCCGCGAGACCCTACGACACCACGGCTCCAGGGATCCACTGCCCAGGGAGGTGCCAGACGTCCGACCGTACGAACCGTAAAAACCCACTGCCTTCGAAAGGGGTTGTAGAAGAACGTGCTGTTATCACCCGTCTTACCGATCTTGCCACGCCAATTCCAATGGACACCATCAGGGCTGGTCAGTATGAATCCGCCCACGCCACTCAACTTCCCTCCGATCTTGCCCGCTCGTTCATACCGGTACATCTTGAACCGTTCGACAGGGTCTTTCGCGTCATGATCGATCCAAAATGACACGCCATCACGGGTGTCCTTGCGGGGTAAGACCAGGTTGGTGCCGGGCACCACGTCCAGCTTGGGCCGCTCCCACTGGATGCCGTCAGAACTGGTCGCCAGTGCTGTGCCGTCGAACCAGCCGGCCATGTACCATAGCTTGAAAAGCTTGTCCTCGGGGTCGTAGAAGCAGCCATCGGAGAAGGGCGCGGCCATGGGACAGTAGCCCTGATTCATCTCCACCTCGGTCTCGGGCTTGAGGACCGGGTTCCCCTCGTACTTGACCGGCTGGTGGAAGTCGCGTTCCAAGTCCGTGTACTCGATCAAAAAATCATCAACGAAGAGCTGACGGCCCACATCGATGGGAATCACCTTGGGTGGAGATTGAAGATAGGGCACGGGCATCGGGTCAGAGGAATCGGGGTTCATATCCCGAGGTGGCCACCGAACAGGCAAACGAACCCCGTTGTACAGCAATTCCCCGCCCGGCGCGTCGTGGCCCAGAATAGTTGACGAGTAGGGACCTACGGCGGCACGCACTTTCGGTGTTAGCAGACCATATATTCCCGCAATCCCTGCAGCACCAGTAAACACACCGTTCTTCAGAAACGTGCGACGATTTGTGTTTGTTTCTGAGTGGCTTTTCTCCCCCTTTGTTTTCATCTTATTCATTTCAACCTCATTCTTCCCAAGCGGGGTCGCCCGGGCTCACGTGGAATCGACGGGCCCTGTTTGGAGTCACTTGACGGGGGGTAGTTCTCTGATCCAGCGCAGCTTGTTTTTCGGCCCCGTTGCGACCGTCTTGAGATAGCGGTGAAGGTAAGGAGAAACATATCTCACCAGGATGGGATTGTCGGGATCCTTGTGAAAGCTCCAGAGGCCGTTTCGGTCATCCCGAACCTGTATTACAGGAATCTTTCGAACCTGTTTGTCGACCGTCAGGGGAAGGGTTCCCTCCCCCTCCAATTCCATCTTCACGGTGAGACGGTTGTAGCTGATCTTGGCCGAGCCGTTGCGGGTGAGATCTCGGTATATCCTTTCGGAGAGCCAGATGGTCATGACATCCCTGGACTCCATGTCCACCCCACTCTGAAACAGCTGGGCGAAGGTGAACTTTCTAGCTTCTTTCACCGCCCCACGATACAGGTGCAGGGTGCCCTGATAACTCACGGATTCCCACTCCAGGAAAATATCCGGACGGTACCGCGCCAGCCGAAGTACAAACTGACTCTTCCCTTTTTGTGTCTCATCCTCATAAACGAGGACGACATAGGGTCCCAGGGTCAGGTGGTTGCCCAGAAGGTTCGAAGAGAGGAAGATGGCTGCTAAAATCACTCCCAGAATTCGACGCACATGGGTTTCCACGTACTTGCTGATCATGTCTGCTTCCAGGTTAACTCGATCTCCGAGCGTCAAGAGAGAAAAATTGGTCACCGTTATGGTATGGGGAATAATTGTGACTTCTAAGGAATCCGAATTCAAGCTCGATACAGTCAGACTCACCCCATTCACTCCGATGCTTCCCTTGAGGGCGCAGTAGCGAAGAATCTGGGGCGAGGCTTGAAAACGAAAGATGCTGGAGTTGCCCTCCGGTCGTATCTCGACAAGGGTTCCTACCCCGTCGATGTGCCCTTGCATCAGATGACCTCCCAGCAGGTCGGACCATTTCGCTGCCTGCTCCAGGTTCACCCGATCCCCTACCCTGAGAGTACCCAAATGGGTACGGCGCAGGGTCTCCGGCGTGACGTCTGCCTGAAAACTACTGGCATCGCCCTCGCTCGCCTTGTCCGTTACGGTGAGACACACTCCATCAACACTCACACTGTCCCCCCGTTTCAGGGTGCGAAAAATCTTCCGGCAGCGGATCTCGACAGTAGCACCGTCGCCGGACTGCTGCCGGCTCACGATCTCCCCCATCTCCCGTACGATCCCGGTAAACATGCCAGTCAGAGCTGACCGGCTGACCAGCTGACCGGCTGACCAGCTGACCGGCTGACCAAGAGACTTTTCAGCTTTTCCATTGTCACGTGTTGTGAATCATAGAAGCTACAAGCATTCTAATATCTATCAGCTCGGCTGTGCACGCCTTGAGCGTTAAAAATGTTGCTACAAATTCCCCCGACACCAACCAAGGTCGACATCACCGGAGTCACAATTTCGAATAGGTCGGCTGGTCAGCTTGATCACCCGGTCAGCATCCCTGAGACTGTCCCGGGTTTAGTTGAAAGTTGAGAGGCGGTTCGTCCGACCGACTCGTTAGAATCGGGTTGGTCAACAACCTTTTAAGGAGGAACCGCCATGAAGAAATCATATCGAATTGTCACCCGGAAGAACAGTCAGGGGCTGGCTGATTATCTGGCCCAGAACGGGCAACTGTTGCTCCCGATGGTGGAGCTGATCGAAGCCTCCCGGATGGCCATTGACGAGTTGATCGACATCCTGGGGCGAGCGAGCATGGAAGCGGTCTTGCAGCTTTCTGCCCGAAGTGTCGCCGGCGAAAAGCAACAAGGGCGCCCAGGCAAGCAGATCGTTTGGTACGGCACTCAGCCAGGGCGAGTCAGACTTTCGGAGCGGCAAGTGCGGGTTCGAAAGCCACGGCTGCGCAAGAAAGGCCAAGGTCGAGGCGGGGAGGTGGAGATCCCCGCCTATGAGGCGATCAACCGTAACGGGGAGCTGGGCAGCCGCATGCTGGAGATCTTGATGTGCAACGTTTCCACGCGCCACTACAGCCGCGTGATCCCCCAGATGGCCGACACGGTGGGAGTCAGCAAATCGTCCGTGAGCCGTCAGTTCATTGAGCAGAGCGGCCAGCAGCTGGAGCAGCTGGCCGAGCGACACTTTGATGACGTTGAGTTTCTGATCATCTACATCGACGGCCTGGTCTTTGGCGAGCACCACGTGATCTGTGCCGCCGGCGTGGACTCGGAGGGCCAAAAGCACGTGCTGGGGCTGCGGGAAGGGGCCAGTGAAAACGCCGCCACCGCTACCTCCTTGCTGGAAGACCTGGTGGAGCGAGGCCTGGATTCCGGGCGACGCTATCTGTTTGTGATTGACGGCTCCAGGGCCCTGCGATGTGCCATTGACAAGGTCTTTGGCAAGGGCAGTCCGGTGCAGAGATGTCGTCGTCATAAGATTCGCAACGTGTGCGATCGATTGCCGGACGATCTGGCCGAGCAAGTCAAGTCAGTGATGCAGGCTGCTTATCGGCTGCCCTGGGAAGAAGGGAGGGTTCGGCTCAGAAAGCAGGCGGAGTGGCTCGAAGGGCTGCATCCCGATGCGGCAGCTAGCCTGCGAGAAGGTCTGGAAGAGACCTTCACCATCAATCGACTCGAGTTGTCTTCCTCCCTGCGCTTGTGTCTGGCCAGCACCAACCTGATTGAAAGCCCTCACTCTGGCGTGAGGATGCGGACCCGTCGAGTGAGCCGCTGGAAAGATAGCCAGATGGTGCTGCGCTGGGCCGCCTCATCCTTCCTGGAGACGGAGAAGAACTTCCGGCGCATCCAGGGCTACCAGGACCTCTGGATGCTGAAAGCCAAACTCAGAGACGAGGTTTCTATGGACGCCAAACGAAAGGTGGCTTAAGATCGTGCTCAACCTGAACCGCCCTTCACTTTCAACTGAGTTTGGGGCAGCCTCGCATCCCTCATTTCTCGCGGGTTCCACCGGTCCGCTTCAGAAGCCCCACTTCCCGGGCAGTCAGCCTGCGGTAGGCGCCCGGAGACAGGTCTCCCAAGCGTACAGGTCCTATGGCTATTCGACGAAGACGAGACACTCGATGGCCTATTCGCTCAAACATGCGGTGAATCTGCCGGTTCTTTCCCTCGCAAAGAATCACCTCATACCAGGGGTTGTTCCCTTCTTTGAGGGGAGTAATCCGACACTTTCCCAACTGCCGTCGGCCCATCCTGATTCCCTCACCGAGCTTCCTGAGCTCTTCCCGGGAGGGAAGGCCACGCACTTTCACGTGGTAAACCTTTTCCAAATTGCCCGCCTGCGTCACCCGGAGTGTCAACTCTCCATCGTTTGTAAGAATCAACAAGCCTTCGCTTTGAAAATCGAGGCGCCCGGAGGGATACAGCCGCCCCCCTGACTTTATGAACTGAGTCGCAATCGGTCGACCCAAAGGGTCAGAACGCGAACTCAGTACTCCTCGAGGTTTGTTGAGCACGTAATATTCCAGCGGCTCGGGACGCACCCGTGTGCCATTCACCTCGATTCGATCCCTGAGGGCATCGGCCTGTGAGCCCAGTTGGGTGACGATGCACCCATTGACGGAGACGTACCCCTCACGAATCAGGGCCTCCGCCTTCCGGCGCGAGGTAATACCTGCCCCTGCGATGATCTTCTGCAGACGCTGCTTCATCGGTCAATGGTCATTTGTAGTCACTGGTCATCGGTCACTGGTTAATAGTAGTGGAGGTGGAAGTGGAAAAGACCTTTCGTCAAATGGTCAATGGAAGTGGGAGTGGAGGTGGAGATGGTCAGCGGTCAGCTGCCGACGGCCATGATCTCTTCGAATTCTTCAAGAGTCGGCAACTCGGAGAGATCTTTCAGCCCAAAATGGACTAGGAATTCACTCCGGGTCCCGTACATGATGGGGCGTCCCACCACCTTCCTGCGCCCACGAGTTTCAATGAGCTTCTTCTCGAGCAATGTCCGTATGGTCGACGTCCCTTTGATCCCTCGAATCTCCATAATCTCAGGCAGGGTAATCGGCTGTCTGTAAGCAATTACAGCCAGGGTCTCCAGAGCTGCCAAGGATAGTTTAGCGGAAGGTCTCGTTTTCAGGTAGCTGCGGACAGTCTCGTGGTGCTCGGGTCGAGTGGTCATGCGCCAGCCTCCTCCCACTTCACGAATTTCTACGGCTCCCTGGAGCACATTGAATTCCGCCATGAGGATGGCCAGAGTTTCTCTCAGCTGATCGACGGAAAAGCTGGCATAGACTTCCTGAAGCTGGGCCAAGGTGAGCGGTTCGGTGGCCGCAAATAGAAGTGCTAGAATCTGGTCCTGCTGCTCGTTTTTCAACATGCAACGATACGAATGTCTTCGTAGAGGTCCTTCTGAAATAAGCGGATTTCCCTCAGGCGAACCAGCTCCAGCAGGGCAAGAAAAGTGACCACCAGATGGAGCCGGGAAATTTGCCGCTGAAGGAAGAAAGAGAATAAGAACTTCGGCTGAACTTTCAGCAGGCGCCGAACCTCTTCCAGTTTCTCTTCCAGGTTCACCGCTTCCCCTTCGATCTTCAGGACGATCTGTTCCTTGAAGCGTTCGACAATGTGATGGAAAATTTTCGTGAGATCAAAGAGGCTTGCTACCACCACCTCGTTGCTTTCTGTCTCCCACTCCAGAACACCACGGGCCCAGACCGATAGCTCTATGGTTTCTCTTTCATAGAGAAGGTGAGCCGCTTTTTTGAACCTCTCGTGCTCCACCAGCTGCTCCACCAGCTCACGCCGAGGATCCTCACTCACTTCTGCTGCCTCATCTCCTGGCTGGGAAGGCAGAAGCATCCGGGACTTGATATAAATCAGCATGGCAGCCATCACCAGGAAATCGCCGGCGATGGTAACGTTGAGCTCTTTCATCATCTGCAGGTGACTCAGGTACTGATCGGTAATTTCGGCAATGGGAATGTCGTAGATGTCCATCTCCTGGGTTCGAATGAGATGGAGAAGAAGGTCCAGAGGCCCTTCAAAAACAGTGAGGTGCACCTGGTACCCTTCCGATTCGGCGCCCCCCCCCTCGACGACTTGAACCATCAAGAATACTCTATCTTCATGGCCTGACGAACTTCGGCCATGGTCCGCTGAGCGATGGCACGAGCCTTGCGAGTGCCCTCGCTCAACAGATCCTTGACTTGGGTTGGATTTCGCTCCAGTTTCTGTCGTCTCTCATGCAGCGGTTCCATGACTGGGAGCAGGTGCTCGAGCAAGCGACCCTTGCAATCGGTGCAACCAATCCCGGCGCTGCGGCATCCCTGAGCCGCCCAAACCTGGCCCTCTTCATCGGTAAAGATTTTATGGAGATCGTAGACAGGACAGATATCCGGATTGCCCGGGTCCGTGCGTCGAACCCGGGCGGGATCCGTGACCATGGTCATCACCTTTTGGCGAACCTGATCGGGAGGGTCCGAGAGCAAGACTTCATTCTTGTAGCTCTTGCTCATCTTGCGGCCGTCTGTTCCCGGCAAGCGGGGATATTGGGTCAGCTTGGCGGCTGGCTCGGGAAATACCCGACCATAGAAACTGTTGAAGCGGCGGGCTATTTCCCGGCATAGCTCGATGTGAGAAACCTGATCCTCGCCCACGGGAATCACCTCAGCCTTGTAGATGAGAATATCCGCCGCCTGAAGCAGCGGATACCCCAGAAATCCATAGGTGGAGAGATCCCTGTCCTGAATCTGGTGAACTTGCTCCTTATAGGTGGGCACCCGCTCCAGCCAGGGCAGGGGGACCATAACCGAGAAAAGCAAATGCAGTTCCGCATGTTCCGGCACCTGCGACTGAATCATGATGATGGACTTTTCGGGGTCGATCCCGGCCGACAGCCAGTCAACCGCAATTTCCAGCACATGGCGACCGATCGGCTCCACATTCTGATATTCGGAGGTCAGCGCGTGCCAGTCGACGATGCCGTAAATGCAGCTGTATTGGTCCTGCATGCGCACCCAGTTGTCCAAGGCGCCCACCAGGTGTCCCAGATGCAGCCGCCCCGTGGGCCGCATTCCACTGAACACTCGTTTTTTCATCAATGGAGCCGCCTTATAAGGCCAACTGACGGGCGAAGGAGAGGATGGGATGGAAAACCATACCCAGAACACCTGAGAACAACAGCAAGATCAAAAGCACGAAGCTGTAGGGACGGATGCTGTCCATCAACGCCGAAAACCGATCCGACAACAGTCCGGACAGGATCCAACTTCCATCCAATGGGGGGATGGGGATCAAGTTGAAGACCGCCAGCACCACATTGATCATGAGACTCGTATAAAAGAACAGAGACAAGGGCGAGATGACCGCATGCCCGGTCGCGAGCTGAAAGGCGAAAAGGACGGTGATCAATTTTAGACCCAAGAGAGACGCGGCAGCCGCAATGATGTTGCTGGCCGGCCCTGCCGCGGCGATAAAAAGGTGATCCGTCTTGGGATTCTTCAGGTTCAGTGGATTCACGGGCACGGGTTTGGCCCACCCAAAAACCGGCATGCCCGTAGCGTAACCGACCAACGGGTTCAGCGAAACGCGCCCTAGACGGCGCGCAGTGTAATCACCCAGATAGTCTGCTACCCAGGCGCGGGCTGATTCGTGCAGACTCAAAGATAAGAGCAGTGCCGCCAGACTCATCACCAGCGCAGCTGGATCAAAGTTGGTGAAATTCACCGGCTCATGATACCACAGCTCGGTGTTATAATGGCCCACCTATGGGCATCCTTCTCTGGAATGCCACCTTTGGATTCTATCTGGTTGGTCTCTTTCATATTCTGATCGCTTTTTTTTCCAAGAAACACCTCTTTTTTCAAGTGGCTGTGGCTTCCGTTGGAGTCGCTTTTGGGCTTCATTCAAGCTTTTTGATCTATCAGGGCATCGCCAAGGCTCACTTCCCCCTGACCGATCTCCGGGAGTCACTGGCTTTCTTTGCCTGGACGGTCTCTCTCTGTTTTTTTCTCTCCTACCTGCGCTACCGCATCAAGGAGTTGGGGCTTTTTCTCCTTCCTCTAGTAGCCGTCCTGATGCTGGGGACCGTCTTTCTCAAGTCCTCGCCCGTGCCACAGATTCTCGAAAGCTCCTGGATCTACTGGCACACCACTTTTCTCCTTCTGGCCTACGGTATGTTTTTTGTCACCTTCATTGCCGGAATCTTGTACCTGTTTCAAGAGAGAGAGCTGAAGAGTAAAAGACCAAAGACGTTTTATTACCGACTCCCCTCCCTGGGACTCTTGGATGATCTCTTCTACAAATTCCTTATCTCCGGGTTTTGTTTCATGACACTGGGCTTGCTGGCTGGAGTGATCTGGGCTGAGCAGGACTGGTTGGGAGGCTGGCACAGCGATCCAAAAGTGATTGCGGCGCTGGTCACATGGAGCATTTACCTCATTCTCATCTACTTTCGGGTAACTGCCGGATGGCGCGGCCGGCGTGCAGCGGTGATCAGCATTGCAGGCTTTCTCTCAGTCCTTTTTACCTTCCTGGGAGTCGGCTACTTTGGGGGGATTCATACCTTTTGACCGTCGAGCTGAACCCTCCGCAAGGTCTATGAGCTTTGTTTTAGTTGGGCTCAACCACAGGACGGCTCCCGTGGGCGTACGGGAGCTTCTCGCTTTTCCCGACGATCGTCTGGTGTCCGCCCACCAGCTTCTTCAGGACCAGTTCGACCTGCCCGAGGGAATGATCGTATCGACCTGCAACCGGGTGGAAGTCATTGCCAACTGCCCCGGGCAGCGGTACGCCAAAAAACGCATCAAGAAATTTCTCTACGGGTACCATTCTCTGGAGCCCCCTTTTCTGGAAAAGTACCTTTACAGCTACCTGGAGGGAGCGGTAGTCCAGCACGTGTTTCGAGTGGCGAGCAGCCTCGATTCCATGGTAGTAGGCGAGTCTCAAATTCTAGGCCAGATGAAGCAGGCTTACGCCGCCGCGCGTAAGGCGGGCAGCCTGGGAACCGATCTGAATAGCCTGATGAATCGGGCCTTTTTTGTGGCCAAGCGGGTTCGCAGCGAGACTCAAATCGCTGCTTTAGCGGTTTCTATCAGCTCGGTAGCCGTCGAACTCGCTCGTAAGATCTTCGGTGATCTACGGGGAAAATCGATTCTTCTCCTAGGGGCGGGGAAAATGAGCGAGCTGGCGGCTCAGAACCTCTTGAATTCAGGGATCTCTCGTATCTGGGTCGCAAATCGAACCCCGGAGAAGGCAGAGGAACTTGCCGAAAAGTTGCGGGGAACACCGCTTCCCTTCCAGGAAATCGACCGCTGCCTGGTAGGGGCCGATATTGTCCTGGTCTCCACGGGAGCCGACTCCTTTGTTGTGCAGAAAGATCAGGTGCAAAGCGTGATCCGAGAGCGAAAATATACTCCGCTTTTTTTTGTTGACATTTCCGTGCCCCGCAATGTGGACCCTCGCGTCAACGAAATCGAGAACGTTTTTCTCTATGACATTGATGATCTGCAGTCCGTGATACAGACCAACCTTATCGAGCGGAAGCGAGAGGCCGAGATCGCGGAGGAGATAGTGATCGAGGAAGTCCAGGATTATCTAAGGCGTGTTTCTACTTCCGACGTTGGGCCAATCATTAGCAAGCTGCGGCGACGTATTGAAGAAATTTGTCTCTCCGAGTTGGAGAGAAATCAGGACTCTCTAACGGCCGCTGAGAGGCAACAGCTTGAAAAAGTCATGGTTAAGGCCGCCCGGAAAATCGCTCATCCCCTGATCATGCAGATCAAGTACCCAGGAGAAAGCCCTCACCTTCACTCCTATCGAATCGAAATCCTCAAGAAAGCTTTTCAACTCGATGACGACAACCCATGAGGCCATTGATCATTGGGTCTCGTGGCAGCCGACTCGCCCTCCGGCAGTCCCGGTATGTCCAGAAGGAGATCGAGAAACATCGGCCCGCCGCCGCAGTTCTCGTCGAGGTAGTCCGCACCAGCGGCGATAAGATTTCCGAGACGGCACTCGCTAAAATAGGCAGCGCCAAGGGACTTTTCGTCAAGGAGATTGAGGAGGCACTCCGCCAGAAGCGAGTCGACCTGGCCGTCCACAGTCTCAAAGATGTGCCCACCGAGCTGCCCCCGGATCTTTGCCTGGGAGCGGTTCCCCGGAGAGAAGATCCGCGCGATGCGCTGGTCGCAGACAGGAGCATTTCTTCGCTGCAGGAACTGCCTGCCGGGGCCCGACTGGCCACCAGTTCTCTGCGCCGGGCCGTTCAGCTTCGGCATCTTCGCCCTGATCTGAAGATCGAACCGATGCGAGGAAACGTCGACACCCGAATCCGAAAGATGCGAGAGCAGGGCTTTGACGGCGTGGTGCTCGCCCGAGCGGGTCTGAGGCGGCTGGGCCTGGAAGACAAGATTTCTTACGTCTTTCCCCTTCATGAGATGCTTCCCGCCATCAGCCAGGGTGCTCTCGCCATTGAAATTCGGAGGGACGATACCCTCGTCGAGAAGGCCATCACACCGCTGGAGGATCCAATGAGTCGGCGCTGCACCGACGCGGAGAGGCTTTTTCTGAGCAGGATGGGAGGCGGATGCCAGGTGCCTATGGCGGCTCATGCCCGCCTTGTGGACGGGGAGGCAAGGTTTGACGCCTTCGTCGCCAGTCCAGTCCGTGGCAAGCTGATCCGTAGGGTATTGCGGGGGAGGCCATCCCAGCTCGACGACCTGGCCCTGCAAAGCGCCGATTACCTACTGTCTCACGGGGGAGCGGAGATGCTGAAGGAGTTGAACTACAGATAAAGGTTCCGGATTCCGGGTTCCGGTTTGGAGCTGAATCGCAGGCTTGGAACCCGAAACACGGCTCTCGGAATTGGAAGAAGATGACGAAAGCTCTACAGGGGCGAACCATCCTCATCACCCGCAGCCGGGATCAGGCTCCCCACTTCCGTCGGCTTCTGGAGACGGCAGGGGCTCGGGTTCTGGAAGTACCGACCCTGCGAATCCACCCCCGGGTGGGCCCGGAACTGGACCAGGAGATCTGCCAGCTAGCCCGCTACGATTGGCTTATCTTCACCAGCGCAAATGGGGCGGAGATCTTTCTCAAGCGCATACGCTTTCTCAAGCGCGTACGCCAGCTGGGGTCGCATCGGGATGCTTCCCCAAAAAAACGGTTTCCCAGGATCTCTGTCATCGGGCCCGCTACGAAAGAGAAGGTCCGACAATTTGGCCATGAGGCGGACCTCGTCCCTGAGCGGTATCAGGCGGAAGGCGTCGTCGAAGACCTCCTCCACTTTCACCAGGGCCACCTTGAGGGATTGAAAGTCCTGCTTCCGCGGGCCAGCCGGGCTCGCTCCTTCCTTCCCGAGCAGCTTCGCCGGCACGGAGCCGAGGTCCGGGTTCTTGCCCTCTACGACACACTGATCCCGGAGGAAAGCCGCCAGGCACTGCGCCAGTCGCTAAGAGAGTCTCCTGATCTGATCACACTCACCAGCTCTTCCACGGTGCTCCACCTTCTGGCACTCAGCGAGCCGCAGCAGCTCAAGTCCTTTCGCTACGCTGCCATCGGTCCCATCACGGCCGCCACGGCAAAGGAGCAAGGACTGGATGTTGCGCTGCAGGCCAGTGACTACACCATCCCCGGTCTCGTCAAAGCGATGGAAAGCTATTTCTCAAAGCCACCTGACCAATCCTCACCAGCGAAGTGAAGAAATGATCCGTCTGGACTGCGCTGTGCTACGTCGGCCTCCTCGAATGTGGGAGGAGCCTCAGGCTCCGAAGGGGCAAGCTTCCCGGCAGTTCGGCACCTGAGGTGCCTCCCACACTCGCAACGCCTTGTCCAGCCGACCCTTCCGGCGTTTGACACGAGTGTCTTCGTGATGAGCGGTGATGAGAAATGCAGGTTAGAGCCGATCAACTGACTTGTCGATGGTTTTGGCGAGTTTCTCGATTCCCTTGGAGATCGATCTGAGCGAAGGCTGTTTCAAGTCGTTGACCGAGACCACGCGTGTCAGGTCACGGTCGTAAAAGGATGAAATCCCTTCACGGACCTGTAGGGCCATCCGGTGAAGCTGCGCAACCAGTCCCTGCAGCTCGGGAATCGACCGGGCCTTTTTTCGTGACGGAACCTTCACCTTGGACCTCTGCTCGATGTAATGGAGGACATAATCTTTGCGGATTTTCTTGGCCAGCTTTCGTACCCGGCGCAACACTTCATCAGATTGGTGCTCGAAACTCTTTCGATCCAGCTGTCCTTCCTGAAATTCGAGCAGCAGCGGCTGCAGCTCTTCCGTGAGCTGAACCATTGACGTGGCTGCCTGCAAGGAATCCCCCAGAGCCAGTTGGACCATGCGCGGCGTGAGCGGTGAATCCCCCTGGGCAAAGCGCCACAAATACTCGCGCCCGCGCAGGAACGAATAGCGCCGGCAGAGCCGATCGACGAACCTCCGGCAGGCATAGTGGCCGCTGCCGGCATGCCCGGAAGGATTATAGACCTGAATCCTGGGAGATCTGTTCACTGGAGCTCGAGGCGAGCTACCCCTGGCAGAAACCCCGCTTCTACCCGATGTTGGAGTTCTGCCGGGAGAAGGACGTGAGACCGAGTAACTACCATAACCGCTATCGGCTCGCGGCACCCCGGGAACATCAGAGGGCGGTCTGTCTCTCTTCTGGTTTCCCTGCCCCAGCGACCAGGCAGACAAAGCCAGCAGAGAAACCAACACAGTGGGAACCACTTTCTTGACGAGCATCTTTTTCCTCAGAACAAAATTCCTGCAGAAAAGTTCATTCGATACTCTGATCGCTTCTCTTTAACCCCCATTCACCATATAGGACACCAAAATTGTTTGCCTTAATCGATGTAAACTACTATAATAAAAGTAGATATAGAGCATAAAGGGAGCAAGAAATGGCTGACCCAAAGGGTGAAGGTTTGAAGGCCGGTTTTGATGGCAGTTTGAGGCTTGAATTTCATGGGGCTAAGGTCACCTCGGATGCTGGGCTTCTCGCCTATCGTGATTTGGACGAAGCGTTGGTGTTATTCGATAGTGTTCCCTCCGTTTTTCGCGATTCGCGGACAGGGCGTAACATCCAGCACGACCTGGCGTCGTTGCTGCGCCAATCGGTATACGAGTCGACTGGCTGGCTATGAAGATGTCAACGATGCCCATCGTCTATCGGTGGATCCGACTATGCGGAGGATCACCGGGAAGAAGATGGACAAGAAGAAGGCCGCCAGCGCCAACACCATGGGTCGATTTGAGACCGAGATGCTGTCCGTCCAGGGGAACCTCAAAGCCCTTTCGGAAGTTAATGGCCGATGGGTGGAAAGAGCGCTGGAGAAAACAACTCATCGACGCATCATTCTGGATATGGACAGCTCAGCCAGTCCTGTCCATGGCGAGCAGGAAGCCTCTGCCTACAACGGCCATTTCCGATGTACTTGCTACCATCCCCTGTTTTGTTTCAACCAGTTCGGAGATTGCGAAGGTGCAATGCTTCGGCCCGGCAATGTTCACAGCGCGGATGGTTGGAAGGAGATGCTGGAACCAATCGTGGCTCGCTACGAGAAGAAAACAGTCCGCAAATACTTTCGTGGGGATGCTGCCTTTGCCAAGCCGGACGTTTATGAATACTTGGAGGAGAAGGGCTTTTTGGAGACTGTCCCGGGTTTAGTTGAAAGTTGAGAGGCGGTTCGTCCGACCGACTCGTTGGAATCGGGTTGGTCAACAACCTTTTAAGGAGGAACCGCCGTGAAGAAATCATATCGAATTGTCACCCGGAAGAACAGTCAGGGGCTGGCTGATTATCTGGCCCAGAACGGGCAACTGTTGCTCCCGATGGTGGAGCTGATCGAAGCCTCCCGGATGGCCATTGACGAGTTGATCGACATCCTGGGGCGAGCGAGCATGGAAGCGGTCTTGCAGCTTTCTGCCCGAAGTGTCGCCGGCGAAAAGCAACAAGGGCGCCCAGGCAAGCAGATCGTTTGGTGCGGCACTCAGCCAGGGCGAGTCAGACTTTCGGAGCGGCAAGTGCGGGTTCGAAAGCCACGGCTGCGCAAGAAAGGCCAAGGTCGAGGCGGGGAGGTGGAGATCCCCGCCTATGAGGCGATCAACCGTAACGGGGAGCTGGGCAGCCGCATGCTGGAGATCTTGATGTGCAACGTTTCCACGCGCCACTACAGCCGCGTGATCCCCCAGATGGCCGACACGGCGGGAGTCAGCAAATCGTCCGTGAGCCGTCAGTTCATTGAGCAGAGCGGCCAGCAGCTGGAGCAGCTGGCCGAGCGACACTTTGATGACGTTGAGTTTCTGATCATCTACATCGACGGCCTGGTCTTTGGCGAGCACCACGTGATCTGTGCCGCCGGCGTGGACTCGGAGGGCCAAAAGCACGTGCTGGGGCTGCGGGAAGGGGCCAGTGAAAACGCCGCCACCGCTACCTCCTTGCTGGAAGACCTGGTGGAGCGAGGCCTGGATTCCGGGCGACGCTATCTGTTTGTGATTGACGGCTCCAGGGCCCTGCGATGTGCCATTGACAAGGTCTTTGGCAAGGGCAGTCCGGTGCAGAGATGTCGTCGTCATAAGATTCGCAACGTGTGCGATCGATTGCCGGACGATCTGGCCGAGCAAGTCAAGTCAGTGATGCAGGCTGCTTATCGGCTGCCCTGGGAAGAAGGGAGGGTTCGGCTCAGAAAGCAGGCGGAGTGGCTCGAAGGGCTGCATCCCGATGCGGCAGCTAGCCTGCGAGAAGGTCTGGAAGAGACCTTCACCATCAATCGACTCGAGTTGTCTTCCTCCCTGCGCTTGTGTCTGGCCAGCACCAACCTGATTGAAAGCCCTCACTCTGGCGTGAGGATGCGGACCCGCCGAGTGAGCCGCTGGAAAGATAGCCAGATGGTGCTGCGCTGGGCCGCCTCAGCCTTCCTGGAGACGGAGAAGAACTTCCGGCGCATCCAGGGCTACCAGGACCTCTGGATGCTGAAAGCCAAACTCAGAGACGAGGTTTCTATGGACGCCAAACGAAAGGTGGCTTAAGATCGTGCTCAACCTGAACCGCCCTTCACTTTCAACTGAGTTTGGGGCAGCCTCGCTTTTTGTATGCCATCCGGCTTCCTGCCAACGAGGTGCTTCAGGCGGAGATTGAACACCTGCTTACCCGGCCTGTGGGCCGTCCGCCCCGAAAGCCTATCGTTTGGTTTGCCGATTTCCAATATCAAGCCGCCAGTTGGGACCGGCCTCGCCGGGTGATTGCCAAGGTCGAGTGGCATCGCGGAGAACTCTTTCCGAGGGTGGGTTTCATCGTCACCAATATGAGCGCACAAGCCTCAGGGGTGGTTCACTTCTATAACGGTCGTGGCACAGCCGAGCAGTGGATCAAGGAAGGCAAGTATGCGTTGCACCGGACTCGCCTGTCCTGCCAGCGCTTTGTCCCGAATCAGGTGAGGTTGGCTCTGTTTGTCTTGGCCTGCAACCTGGGCAATTTTCTACGGCGGCTGGTCCTTCCCAGAAAAATCAAACATTGGTCCCTTCGCAGCCTGTTGACCAAACTGATCAAGATCGGAGCGAAGGTGATCCGCCATAGCCGGATCGTCACGTTTCAGATGGCGGAGGTAGCGGTAAGCAAGGATATATGGGCCGGGCTGTTGTCTCGGATTGATCGATTGAGATGGATGACAGCCTAGCGCCGAGGGTTTCTGATTGAACCGCTGGAGGTGTCTCTATTGATCAGGTTTGTGACCAAAAGCCACCTGGAAAACCGAGGGATCAGAGGCGCTTTTGATGGACAGAGGACCAAAGACCACTTGAGGCAAGGTTGGCGGTCTGATAAGTTGTGGTCATTCACTGGGGAGACCGGAAAAGGTCCTTCCGAAGTTGATATGAGGAATGTCGACTAAAGAGAGCCCGCAAGCTACGGGCTGAGATGTCCGAAGTCTATCTCCGCGACTTTCAGCTCTTGTTCGGAGCAGATGAGCTTGTCCCCGATACAGCCTATGACTTCTCCTTCCGGTTCTCAGGGACGGCGCGGGACTTTTCCCGAGTGCTCTCCAAGCGCCTCTGCGATTTTACCGCCCTGGCATTTGGTCTTACCTTTGAAGCACCCGTCGCAGAAGCCGTGACCCTGCTCACATTTCCTTGTGGCGTTATTCTTCACGATGTTCTTATACCGCTAACTGAGAAGCTTGAAGACGAGGGACTCTGTTTTCTAGCTTCACTCTCGCAAAAAACAAATCGCCAGGCCTCTTGACGCACCGCTTCCTTGGTCTCCGGGCTGGTCTCCTCGATTATGTCAACAGCCGAGCAGCGATCACAAACCATCTTCAGCGAGCCATCGTTGAGCTCGTCACCGCCGAGGCCGAGTTTGATGAATACCTTGCTTGGGAGTACAACCGACAGGTCATATTCAACCTCTTCACCTCAACGGGTACACTTCATCTATCAGCCCACCCCGTTGTAAAGGTCGTTTATTTGTATATCAAAGTCCGCTTCAGCGCTGAAAGAAGACCTTCAGCGTGAGCTGAGAATCAACCACTTCACCTTTGGAGATTGCGGGGAGCAGCCTCCACCTATTTCGTACCGTCTCGAGTGCAATTTTATCCAGTTTCTTGTTTAATCCTTGACTCACACGAAGGTCACGCACCCCTCCGCCCCGAGTGATCAGAGCCCGGATCCTCACCACAACCGGATCGGGAAGATGAGCGGCTGAAGGGGGACGACGCGGGAGCGGATTGGCGAGCAGTACCGGCTGCAGCAGTTCCAAGTCCGGGAAATAGTTCTCCCACTGCGTGGCTTCTTTGCTGCCTTCTCGACGCAGCACGCCGTATCCCCTTCGAAATCCGGCGGCACGCACTCTTGGGACTCCTCCAGCTCCGGAAGAAAGATCGAGCTCTCCGATTCTCTTCGCAAGCCGTTCAAAAGCGTCCTCAGTCAAAGGCTCCAGCTCCAGGATCGCCGAGCCCACTCGAAAGTAGGCCCTACGGGGAGGCGAGCGGAAACGGTAATCTCCAACGATGGTGTACCCGGCGAGATTACCTGGACCAATCAGGTCACTGACCTGGTAGCGCTCCTCCGGCACAGAGGGATTTTCAACCTGGATGAGGTGCCCGTGATAGATATTTCCTTCGCTATCAAAGAGGACCAGGAAGGGTGCCTGGACGACTTCAAACTCTTGACTGAGATTGATGTAGTTTAAGATCGCCTCGTCCGCAGCAATCAGCTCGACGGTGACAATGCGCTGGTCAGAAAGAAAAAGGTAATGACGAGATCCCTGGCCAGTGAGTGGGACCAGGAAAAGAGCAAGCGACACCACAGTAAGTCCGATCTTCCTGAAAATCCCCTCCGCGATACTCATTTTGCCTTCACCTTAGCTTCCCATTTTACGGGAAAACTGAAACAAAGGTTTCTATTTCCTGTCTATTCAGGTAAGGCTGCCCAGGCAGCCTCTGAGTCCCAGACATCATGAACCTGAGCTTCTGCTCCTTTGTTCTACTATTCATCGGTTCGGGATTCCTAGCTGCAACAGCGAAAGATGCCGTGGAGGTGAAAACCTTCGTCTGTCAGCCGGGCGATACGCTCACCATCCAAAACGATTATGGAAGAGTTCGAGTCCGGACCTGGGACAGCGACCGCGTCGAGGCAAGGGTGCGCAAGATCGCTGCCGACGAGCGCCGTCTGAGCAACATTCGCCTCCTGTCCGAGAAACGCGGCCCTAAGATTTCCCTGCAGGCGTCTTTTCAGAACTCTTCTACCGAATCCGCCTACATCGAAGTTCGGGCGCCCAAATACCTCAACCTTCTGATCTCCGGCGCCGACACCGCAATCGAGGTCTACGGCATCGAGGGGCACGTTCGAGCCAGCACACTGACCGGGCTCGTCACCGTTGAAGATCTCACATCATCGGCATCCCTGCTCACTGAGAGGGGAGACATCCTGTACCGTTCCCGCGTGCAGCCCGATCGCGATATCCACCTTGAATCCATTCATGGGAATATCCGCTGCTACCTGAATGAACATCTAAACCTTAGAAGCTGGGCCCGAGCCGGTGGCAAAGTTTCCTGGAATCAGCGAATCGAGCTGAACCAGGGTTTCCTGGAAAGGCAGCTCGGAGTGGGAGGCCCTTTACTGCTTGCCAGCAGCACCCACGGAAATGTGACCATTCGGCTTCAGACGCAGAGTAAGCCTCAAGCAATCTAACCGCCTACTCCGCTTCCCTCCCGCGAGATTCCATCTTCTCGAGGGGCAGCTCGTCCTCCTCAAGTGGAAATGTCGAAGAGTCAACAGAGGGAGCTGACCCCGGCAGATCCTGTCCCAGCGGAAGAGCCTGGTACTGGTCCTCCCGTGGAGATGGCAAGCTTTTCCGCTGCCGCCGATCATGGGTATCGCCTGCGCGTCAATGTCGACTGGATTTACCTGAACGTTTCTGTGCGCGAGCACTCCACACGGCGCAGCATTCCCCATCTGAGAAAAGCCGATTTCCTGGTCTACGAAGACGGCGTCAAGCAAACCATCGAGAAGTTCGAGTCCACTGAGGCCCCATTTAATCTGCTGCTGCTCCTGGACGTGAGTGGGAGTACAGGGCAATTCATCGATTTGATCAAACAAGCCTCCATTGAATTTACTCGCGAAATCAAACCGAACGACCGCATCGCGATTGCCATTTTCAACTCGCATGTCCAGCTGATTCAGCAGTTCACTAATGACCGTCGAAAAGTGGCGAAAGCGATTTCTAGGCTTCGTTCGGGAGGCGGTACCGCTTTCTACGACGCACTGCAGACCTCGATCCGAGACTATATGGACGAGATTGAAGGCCGAAAGGCGATTGTCGTCTTTACCGACGGAGTGGATAATCAGCTCACAGGAGATCATGCCACTGGCTCGCGGACGACCTTCCCTGAGCTTTATCGAGAGGTTCAGGAAATCGATTCCATGATCTATACGATTTTTCTGGACACTGAAGAAGATCTCCCCTGGGTCCGGCAAGGAAGACGCAGAGGCAGCACTCTGGGCGATATTCTCGGCGATATCCTGAAAGGTGGAACGCCCCCATATTCTCCCCACCAGCGCGGCAGGGACCGCTCCGCCTATGAGGAAGCCCGCCGCCAGCTCCGCATGATTGCCGATCAGACCGGAGGCCGGATGTACCCCCCTCAGAGGATTGGCGACCTCCTCCCGGTATATCGGGAAATCGCGCACGATCTCCGCGTTCAGTACACTCTGGGCTACAACTCAACGAATGGTTCCCGAGATGGCCACTGGCGTGAAGTGAAAGTCAAGCTGCATCACCGCGGCGATGCGGTTGTGCGCACCCGCAGGGGTTACTACGCCAGCCGGCCCGAGCAAGGCCAGGCCGCCACTCCGTTGGCGGCTGTTTTCCCGTCACGGAGTGACGGGACTACGCTCCAATGGGGACGGCAGTTCCTTCCCGCCGCTCCTTCGAAATAGCCGAACTTCACCTTATTTTCATGGTTTTCAGATGCTCCTTGGGGCAGGATTAGCTTTGTGGTAGGAGACTTTCAGCACCAGGGTAGAGACTGTCCCGGGTTTAGTTGAAAGTTGAGAGGCGGTTCGTCCGACCGACTCGTTAGAATCGGGTTGGTCAACAACCTTTTAAGGAGGAACCGCCATGAAGAAATCATATCGAATTGTCACCCGGAAGAACAGTCAGGGGCTGGCTGATTATCTGGCCCAGAACGGGCAACTGTTGCTCCCGATGGTGGAGCTGATCGAAGCCTCCCGGATGGCCATTGACGAGTTGATCGACATCCTGGGGCGAGCGAGCATGGAAGCGGTCTTGCAGCTTTCTGCCCGAAGTGTCGCCGGCGAAAAGCAACAAGGGCGCCCAGGCAAGCAGATCGTTTGGTACGGCACTTAGCCAGGGCGAGTCAGACTTTCGGAGCGGCAAGTGCGGGTTCGAAAGCCACGGCTGCGCAAGAAAGGCCAAGGTCGAGGCGGGGAGGTGGAGATCCCCGCCTATGAGGCGATCAACCGTAACGGGGAGCTGGGCAGCCGCATGCTGGAGATCTTGACGTGCAACGTTTCCACGCGCCACTACAGCCGCGTGATCCCCCAGATGGCCGACACGGTGGGAGTCAGCAAATCGTCCGTGAGCCGTCAGTTCATTGAGCAGAGCGGCCAGCAGCTGGAGCAGCTGGCCGAGCGACACTTTGATGACGTTGAGTTTCTGATCATCTACATCGACGGCCTGGTCTTTGGCGAGCACCACGTGATCTGTGCCGCCGGCGTGGACTCGGAGGGCCAAAAGCACGTGCTGGGGCTGCGGGAAGGGGCCAGTGAAAACGCCGCCACCGCTACCTCCTTGCTGGAAGACCTGGTGGAGCGAGGCCTGGATTCCGGGCGACGCTATCTGTTTGTGATTGACGGCTCCAGGGCCCTGCGATGTGCCATTGACAAGGTCTTTGGCAAGGGCAGTCCGGTGCAGAGATGTCGTCGTCATAAGATTCGCAACGTGTGCGATCGATTGCCGGACGATCTGGCCGAGCAAGTCAAGTCAGTGATGCAGGCTGCTTATCGGCTGCCCTGGGAAGAAGGGAGGGTTCGGCTCAGAAAGCAGGCGGAGTGGCTCGAAGGGCTGCATCCCGATGCGGCAGCTAGCCTGCGAGAAGGTCTGGAAGAGACCTTTACCATCAATCGACTCGAGTTGTCTTCCTCCCTGCGCTTGTGTCTGGCCAGCACCAACCTGATTGAAAGCCCTCACTCTGGCGTGAGGATGCGGACCCGCCGAGTGAGCCGCTGGAAAGATAGCCAGATGGTGCTGCGCTGGGCCGCCTCAGCCTTCCTGGAGACGGAGAAGAACTTCCGGCGCATCCAGGGCTACCAGGACCTCTGGATGCTGAAAGCCAAACTCAGAGACGAGGTTTCTATGGACGCCAAACGAAAGGTGGCTTAAGATCGTGCTCAACCTGAACCGCCCTTCACTTTCAACTGAGTTTGGGGCAGCCTCGCAGGGTACCCACCAATGAGCTTCAAAAACTTGGCCAAGAACCTGCTCTTGATCTTTATGGCAGTGGGATTTCCTCTTCTTATTTTCCAGAACATTTTCCAGTCTGACCTTCCCAGGGACGGCGGAGAGGATGCCGCAGCTCTGGCTGAAATCGAGAGGCAGCTTTCTCAGAATCCGAGAAAAGATTATCAGCTCCACAGCGTGCAAGATCATAGCGGTGTATTGCGAGTCAATATCCTTCTGGTGCCACCTCCCTCAACTGAGGAGGAGCTGAGAATGCGGGCGCTCAGTGCTCTGTACGATGTTCAATCCCTTGTGGGTAAAGAGAAAACGGTTGGTGTTTGGGTAGGTAATGCCATGGGACAGGATCAGCTGACCCTCTTGGGCGTGGCCTTCTACTCTTCGATTACGAAAAACCTTAGCTTTCAAACCGCCGAAGAGATCGAGGCAACGACATCGCGATTCCAATAATTCAGGTGTCTCGCCTGATTTCCCGGCTCGAGATGAAAATGGGAATGGCCGCCAGGAGAACCGCTCTCCACTCAATCCACAAACAGATGGGCGCTCGGATGGTCGAGTTTGCCGGCTGGGAGATGCCGGTCCAATATCAAGGTACGATCAAAGAACATCTGGCCGTGCGCCAGGCTGTTGCCGTTTTTGACGTCAGTCACATGGGCCAGTTGGAGTTGATTGGAGAGGGAGCGGTTGCGATGGCTCAAAAGGTTACCTGCAACGACCTGGCTCGGCTCTCCGATGGGCAGGTCCAGTATTCCGCCCTTCTTTCTCCCCAAGGCACCTTCCTGGACGACATCGTAGTCTACCGGTTCCAGTCGAACCACATTTTCATCTGTGTCAATGCCTCCACCAGGGAGAAGGACTTCCAGTGGCTGATCGAACAGAAAGAACCCGATGTTGAAATCATAGACAGCAGCGATCGCTATGCCCTCCTGGCCCTGCAGGGACCCAAGGCCGAGCCGGTCCTCCAGCAACTCACCGACGTCTCGCTCTCCTCCTTGAAGTATTACTGGTTTCTGAAGGGTAAGGTCGACGAGATTCCTGCCCTTATCTCTCGAACCGGATACACGGGCGAGGATGGTTTTGAAATCTACGTCGGACCCGAAAGTGCTGAGCGCGTGTGGTGCCGGCTCCTGAAGGCAGGTGAAGGGTTTGGCATGACTCCGGCTGGCCTGGCCGCCCGCAATACTCTGCGCCTGGAGGTTCGCTACCCCCTCTACGGCAATGACATTGACGAGACGACCACCCCTTGGGAAGCCGGACTGGACTGGATAGTCAGTCTGGAGAAAGGAAATTTTATCGGTAAGGCCGCTCTCCAGAAACAAAAAAAGGCAGGAGTACCCCGCTACCTGAGAGGTTTCGAAATGATCGACCGCGGCATTGCGCGCGATCATTACTCCATCTACCTGGCCGGGAAAATAGCTGGCAGTGTCACCAGCGGTAGTTTCGCCCCGTACCTGCAGAAAAGCATTGGGCTGGCCTACTTGCCTGCCGCGCACTCCCAGGTCGGCCAGGGGTTCGAAATCGACGTTCGAGGCAGGCATCTCAAGGCGAAGGTGGTCAAAACTCCTTTCTACAAACGAAAAAAATGGATTGATTCGAAAAGGTAGGTAGGGTAGAAGAGGTCTGGAAAGAGGATGAGAAGTGATTGGTGGTCTGTAAACCTGCAGTCCGGGCTCAGATCGATCTGCCAGACTTGGGCCGTCTTTTTCTGGGAAGGACATAGGAGCCGTAACAAAGCTTTAGTATAAAGTAGCTTAGAATTTGTTACTTAAAGTATCACATTATGTATGTTGCTTGTGGCGCACTGCTGTGCGCCAAATCGGCTTATCAGTGCCACTCTACCAAAACGGATCGATTGGAAGGGATGGGGCCGTGACTCCCAGTTTCGGTCCGGGCAACAACGAAGTTGTTCCTTGGGAGAGCTGTGAGAGGCCATGATGAAAATCCCGGAGGAGCTTTTCTATACCAGGGAACACGAGTGGATTCAGCCGGGGGACGAAACAGCAACCGTGGGAATCACCGACTATGCCCAACAGGAGCTTGGGGACATCGTTTTTGTAGAACTTCCTCAAGTGGGCAAGGATTTTCAGGCAGAAGAGCCCTTTGCTTCGATCGAATCCGTCAAAGCCGTCTCTGAAGTCTACAGTCCCGTCTCCGGCCAGATCACGCGGACCAATGAGCTTCTGGCGAACTCTCCCGAAACCGTCAATGAAGATCCGTACGGTAATGGCTGGTTGATACAGATTCATATTGAAGACCGTACTCAACTCAACAACTTGCTCTCAGCGAAGGATTACAGAGAGTACGTGGAAGAGGAGCTGGATCACTAGGACATGCGCTATGTTTCACTCACACCGGAAGAGAAGAAGCAGATGTTGGAGGAAATCGGCATCGAGCGAATCGAAGATCTTTTCGCGAGTATCCCGGAGAAACTGAGGCTGAAAAACGAGCTGGCGATTCCCAGCGCAGTTCCCGAAACCACCCTTCTTCAATACTTCAAGCAGCTCGGCGAAAGGAACGCCTCCACCGAGAAATTCAGCTATTTTCTAGGAGCGGGCGCCTACCACCACTTCATCCCTACGGTTGTCGACTCGCTCATCTCCCGCTCGGAGTTCTATACGGCCTACACTCCCTACCAGCCTGAAGTCAGCCAGGGTACGCTTCAGGCTACCTTCGAATACCAGACCATGGTTTGCCAGCTGGCCGGGATGGATGTGGCCAACGCCAGTCTATACGACGCCAGCAGCGGTGTGGCGGAGGCTGTACTGATGGCAGGGAGAATCACGGGTCGTAAAAGATTGGCCGTATCCTCCGGACTGCATCCCGAATATCGACAGGTTCTCGAAACCCATCTTGCCCACGCCGGCTTCTCAGTGGATGAAATCCCTCTCAACAAGCAGGGCAGCGTTGAACTCAATCAGCTGCAGTCGCTTTTGACGGACGCTCACGCCACCCTTCTGATCCAGTCGCCGAATTTCTTTGGTGTCATCGAGGAGATCGACACCATCACCCACCTTGCCCAAACTAAGGGCATACTGACCATTGCGGTCGTGGCGGAGGCGCTCTCACTGGGACTTCTCAAGCCTCCCGGTGAGTCCGGCGTGGATATCCTGGTAGCGGAGGGCCAGTCTTTAGGGATTCCACTCGGCTTCGGAGGCCCCTACCTGGGGATTTTGGCCACTCGCGAGAGGTACAAACGTCAGATGCCGGGGAGACTGGTAGGCCAGACGGTCGACGACGAGGGGCAGCGAGGGTTTGTCCTGACGCTTGCCACTCGCGAGCAACATATCCGTCGCCAGAAGGCAACCTCTAATATCTGCACGAACCAGAGTCTGTGCGCCCTTATGGCAGCAGCCTTTCTCTCCGTCCTGGGAAAGAACGGGATTCGGGAGCTGGCTGAGCAAAATGTGAAAAAGGCGTATTACCTGCGAAAAAAACTGGAGGATAGACTCGTTTACACAGGGCCCATCTTCAACGAGCTGGTGATCCGGTGCCCGCATGGGCCTAATGAAGTGAATCGCCGCCTCTTCCAGGAGGGGATGGTGGGAGGGCTGCCCTTGGGAAAGTACTATTCGGACCGTGCCAGCCAGATGTTGGTGTGTGTCACCGAACAGAACTCCCGCCGCGATATCGAACGATTCGTTCAAGTCGTTACGGGTTCCGACGCGAAATCATGAACCGAACGTCGACCATCATCAACGTCAATGAAGCTCTGATCTTTGAGAAATCTTCACCCGGCAAAGCAGCCTACAGTTTGCCTCCCCTCGACGTCGAAGATGTTCCGGTTGAGGAGCTGCTCGATCGTCGCTACCTTCGAACAGAAGTCAAGGACTTTCCCGAGGTCTCTGAGGTAGAGGTCATCCGCCACTTTACACGCCTTTCCACCTGGAACTACCACATCGATCTGGGGATGTACCCGCTGGGATCCTGCACCATGAAGTACAACCCCAAGCTGAATGAGCGGGTTGCCCGTCTTCCCGACATCGCCTCTACACACCCGCTACAAGGGGAACCCCACAGCCAGGGAAACCTGGAGATCTTGTTTCGGCTCCAACAGTACCTAAAGGAGCTCACCGGGATGGATGGAGTCAGCCTTCAGCCCGCGGCGGGCGCCCATGGGGAGCTAACCGGCATTCTCATGGTGCGCGCACATCACGTGGAGCGGCGTCGACCCCGCAAGTATATTTTGATCCCTGACTCTGCCCACGGGACCAATCCAGCCAGCGCAGCGATTGCCGGCTACGACGTCATCTCCATTCCTTCCGATGGTTGGGGGAGAATCGACCTTTCGGTGTTGTCCCAGAAGATGGATGAGGATGTCGCCTGTCTCATGCTCACCAACCCGAATACGCTGGGAATCTTCGAAAAGGACATTGAGGAGATGGGGCGCATCGTTCACAGCAAGGGTGGACTCATCTACATGGATGGCGCCAATTTCAATGCTCTCATGGGTTATGCTCGCCCCGGCGACATGGGAATTGATCTGCTCCACCTCAACCTGCACAAAACACTCTCCACGCCCCACGGTGGTGGCGGCCCGGGCAGCGGACCCGTAGCCTGCAAGGCAGGCCTGTCTCCCTACCTTCCCATTCCCATTGTCGAAGAAGGAAGAGACGTCTACCGCCTGAACTACGACCGGCCCCGCTCCATTGGGCGTGTGCGCGCCTTCTACGGAAATTTCGGGGTGCTGGTTCGAGCCCTCTGCTACATCCTCAGCTGTGGTAGAGAAGGACTGAAAGAACTCTCCCAAACGGCAGTGCTCAACGCCAACTACGTACGCCACCGGCTTCAGGACCACTACCATCTCCCTTACGAAACCCCCTCCCTGCATGAGGTCATTCTTTCGGACAAGATTCAAGGCAGGACTGGAGTGAAGACTCTCGAAATTGGGAAAAGACTAATGGATTATGGTTTTCATCCCCCGACCATCTACTTCCCCCTCATTGTGCCGGGGGCGCTGATGATCGAACCCACCGAGAGCGAGAGCAAAGCCGAACTGGATGCCTTCATCGATGCCATGATTGCCATCAGCAAGGAGGCAAAGGACGACCCTGAAAAGCTCCACGGTGCCCCTCAAGCGACCAAAACCAGGCGCCTTGACGAAACGCGGGCCGCTCGCTTCCCCATTCTACGATGGACCAGGGGCTGACCACTGAACTGCCGCTATCCTTCTACCAGGTAGGCCCAGAACTGGCGAAGCTGTCATGAAGTGCCATCTGGGACCGTCACCCAACTGGGTTGACCCCCGAGGCCTCTGCCTGGTCCTGCCGATTCTCCTCCTCCAGCCTCCCTTTACGTACGTCCCTGATACCATCCTCCCCGGACACCCTTGGGGAATAGAGAAGCGGGGAGGGAGTGATGAAGAGACACTGGGACGAGCAGGAACTAGCCGAGCACTGGTCTTTGACCCACGATGAGTTCGAGCTGCTCCGAAACCGCACGGAGCGGAGTCGAATTGGCTTCGCTGTCTTGCTGAAGTCTTTCAGGTTGAAGGGTGGTTTCCGAGCGACAGGAAGGAAGTTCCAGCGGTAGCACTTGACTATCTTGGCGACCAACTGGAAGTCTCGAGCTAGGCGTTCTCTGAGTACGACTGGAGCGGTCGCAGCGGCAAGAGGGACCGCGAGCAGATTCGATCCCTTCTGGGATTCCGCCGGGTCACCGTGGATGATTCCAAGACACTGGCAGATTGGCTCCGCTGCGAAGTTCTTCCCGTTGACCCCAAGCCCGAACACCTCCAGCAAGCAGCGCTGGACTGGTGTCGAAGAAATCAGGTGGAACCCCCGACTGCGACTCGGTTGAATCGGATTCTCCGCTCAGCGACCAATGCGTATGAGGAGGATTTCTTCGGGGCGTCGTACGATAAGATTCCCGCGGCGTGTCGAGCCGGGATGGACGAGTTGCTCCGAGCATCTGAGAACGACGGAAACGGCAGCGGGGTCGAGGCCACGCCGTTTGCCCAACTTCGAGCCGACCCGGGCCGCTCGAGCCTTGAGAGTGTCCTCAAGGAAATCTCGAAGCTCCAGAGGATTGCTGCCCTCGGACTGCCGGACGACTTGTTCGCAGACGTTCCGTCCAAGGTTCTTCAGAAGTATCGTCTCCGCCCCGCTGCAGAGCCTCCGCGTGAGCTGCGACGGCATCCGGAGCCGATTCGCTACACGTTGCTGGCGGCCTTTTGCTGGCAGAGACGAAAGGAAATCATCGACGGCTTGGTCGACCTCCTGATTCAGGTCGTCCACCGCATTGGGGCGCGCGCCGAACGCAAGGTGGTGAAGACGCTCCTTGAGCATCTCCGGAAGGTCCACGGGAAGACAACCCTGTTGTACAGAATCGCAGAGGCCGCGGTCGAGAATCCCGACGGCATCATCAAAGACGTTCTTTATCCGATAGTCGGGGAACAGACGCTTCGTGACTTGGTGCGCGAGTTCAAATCCACTGGGCCTGTCTACCAAAGGGAGGTGCACGCCACCATGCGGGCGTCCTATAGCAACCACTATCGTCGCATGTTGCCGCCTCTTCTCGGCACGCTTGAGTTCCGTTCGAACAACGCGATGCACCGGCCTGTAATCGACGCCCTGGAATTCCTGAAGGCCCGTCGCGAGAGCAAGCAGCGGTACTTCTCGCTTGAAGAAGGAGCTCCGATTGACGGCGTCGTGCGAAGCGGCTGGAAAGAAATCGTCCTGGAGAATGGCGTCGAGAGGATCAACCGAATCAACTACGAGATTTGTGTTCTCCAGGCGCTGCGCGAGCAGCTGCGCTGCAGAGAGATTTGGGTCGTCGGTGCGGACCGATACCGGAATCCGGACGAGGACCTGCCGTCTGACTTCGAAGTAAAACGCGACGACTACTACGAGGCGCTCAAGCAACCGCAGGTCGTGGAGGAGTTTGTCGCTGGGCTTCAAGGGTCGATGGCGGAAGTTCTCGACCTCCTGGACAAGACCCTGCCGAGAAACCGCAAAGTCAGTGTCGTCGAACGAAGGAGGGGGCGAATCTCGATTTCTCCCGTGGATCCCCAGCCAGAGCCGGTGAACCTCTCGTACCTGAAGACGGAGATCACTCGGCGGTGGCCGATGACGAGTCTCCTCGACATCCTCAAAGAGACCGACCTCAGAGTCGGCTTCACCCAGGAATTCCAAAGCGTCTCGCCCCGTGAGGTCATCGACAGAAGGGATCTGCAGAAGCGCCTACTTCTCTGTCTGCATGGGCTCGGAACCAACACGGGCCTCAAGCGAGTGAGCGCGAACAACCTCGATATCACCTACAAGGAGTTGCTCTACGTCAGGCGCAAGTTCATCCAAAAAGACTCGCTTCGAAGCGCCATTGTGAAGCTGGTCAACGCTATCTTCCGGGCCCGTCTCTCTGAAGTCTGGGACGAGGGAACGACTGCCTGCGCATCGGATTCCAAGAAGTTCGGCGCCTGGGACCAGAACCTGATGACGGAGTGGCACATCCGATACGGCGGCCGCGGCGTCATGATTTACTGGCACGTCGAGAGGAAGTCTGTGTGCATCTACTCGCAGCTCAAGCGCTGCTCCTCGTCAGAGGTCGCCGCGATGATTGAAGGGGTGTTGCGCCACTGCACCGAGATGTCTGTTGAGAAGAACTACGTGGACACCCACGGGCAGAGCGAGGTCGCGTTCGCCTTCTGCCACTTGCTCGGATTCGAGTTGCTGCCCCGTTTGAAGGGGATCTCGAGGCAGAAGCTTTATCGTCCCGAGCCGGGGAACCCTGGGAACTCTCCGAACCTCCAGCCCATCCTCACCCGGCCCATCAACTGGGACCTCATCCGCAGACAGTACGACGAGATGGTCAAGTACGCCACCGCTCTACGCCTTGGAACCGCGGAAACAGAGACGATTCTCCGCAGATTCACGCGAGACAACATCAAGCACCCGACGTACCAGGCCCTCGCCGAACTTGGAAAGGTGAAGAAGACCATTTTTCTCTGTCGGTACCTGCACACAGAGGCACTTCGCCAGGAGGTGCAGGAGGCGCTCAACGTCATTGAGCAGTGGAACGGGACGAACGGCTTTATCTTTTTCGGGAAAGGGGGCGAGGTCGCCACGAACCGTCTCGAGGACCAGGAGGTCTCGGTCCTCTGCCTCCACTTACTTCAGATTTGCCTGATCTACATCAACACGCTCATGATTCAGAACGTCCTTGCAGACCCGGCGTGGATGGGCCGCATGGCCGAGGAAGACTTCCGGGCACTGAGCCCCTGATTTACAACCACGTGAACCCGTACGGTTCGTTCGAACTCGACATGGACAAGCGGTTGTCCCTTGACCAACCGGTGGAGCTGGTGATCCAATGACTTTCCCGAAAAAGCCACCCCGTTAAGGGCCCCAGATGGCACCTCATGACAGCTTCGCCAGTTCTGGGCCTTCACGCAACTGGGTAAAGTCGGTGTCATAGACATAGGCCACCACATTGGTTCGCTTCATATTGGGAAGGAAGGCGATGGCGTAGCCTCTGAATGTGGTATCTCCTTCCTGAAACTTTCGGCCCTCCCAGTTCTCCCCGTATACGACCACGCCAGTTATGGAGGCATAGACCCTCATCTGCTCCAGCTCCCTCAGTGTTCTCCTGAGCTCCAGATCCGCCTGGTCATGTTCGAGGCGAACCAGCTCCAGATCCGATCGGGCACTGTTCTTCAAAGTAGCCAACTGTTCATGAACCTTCTCCAGAGCAAGTTTCGCTCTAGAGTATTTCAACTGATGGTTTTCCGCCTCCTCCCGTGTAATCAGTTCGGGATCCAGGTCGATATAAAGCTCTTCCACCTTCAGATCCTTCATGCTGCGGGCCTCTTGAAGCAGCAGGCCCTGCCGCTTTTCCTCTATGTCTGCTTCCTTTCTGAGCGATCTTGATGCGGGCGTCCTCTCGCTTTTTCTCTGCGTCAAGACGTTTGAGGAGAAGACTTGAGGCATCGAATTCGGCGATCAAATCACCGGGCCGCACCCGGGAACCTTCCGGGGCCAGATAGACGATGGTAAACCTCCAGGTGCTGGGAATATTGGGGGCCTTCACCGTGATGGATTGAGGTGCCTGAAGTTCGCCGCTAAAGGTCAGATGTTTGACAAAATCTCGTTTTTCGACCTTGAGGTCGGCTGCTGCTGCAGCCACCCACGTGCTCGCCCCCAGCGCAGCCACCAGCATCAAAGCTTGTTTTATCAAGACTCAGCTCCTTCTTCTCTTTTTAGACGAAAAATATTCCCCTGGGTTGATAAAAGAAGGTTTTTTCTTTCACGTATCATTGAGGATGTCTTCGAAGCTCCTTGCACATCTCCTGCACCCGGTGCAAAAAAACCAGCATATTCTCTCCTCCCAATTCGGAAACCTGCACGGTATGGGTGGGGGTGAAGAAGTATTCCTCGATTCCCTGCTTCGCCATTTCGATATGATCACCGATGAAGCGAGTCTCTTTTTCAAACGCATGTTTAGCGGCATCGCTCTCAATGACGGGTCGAAATGTTGAGCCCTTTTTCAGATTTGCCAACACAAACTCGATCATCTTATAAAGACTGCGTGCTTCATCCCCCACGGATCTTACAGCGGCCTCCCAGCGCTGCTTGACCTGCTCGAGAGGCAAGTCGTCTCGCCTCTGCAGTCGTTCTCTCCGGAGTTCCTGCAGCTGGGAGAAGCTCTCCTGGAGGGACTCGAGTTTCTCGTCGAGGCTCTGGAGGAGATAATCGATCTGGCTGTCAATGAATCTATCCAGGAGTTGATCTCTTCTGGATTGGTAGGATCTCATTCTTCGGTCGCGTCCCCTAATCTGTCTCTGCTGAATGCCCTCATATCGCTCTCGAAAGTGCTTGCGCAAGACAGGATTCTGTCGAGATGGCGGAGGTTTCTCCTCGATGGCCTCTTCGGATCCCTGTGCAAAGATCAGGACAGCAGCCAGGCAAAAATAAAGGCCGCCAGCAGCAAGCGGTAAAGAACAAAAGGAGAATAGGTGTGGGTAATGAGAAAGCGCAGGAAATACTTGACGCATAGACATCCTGTGATAAAAGAAAATGTTACACCAAAAAGCAGTGGTACACCAAGATGGGGCAGCGCCGGGTAAACCTGCCAGAGGTGGAAAAGCCGCCCGGCAGCGGCTAAGGCGAGGAGCGGTGCGGAGAGTAAGAAGGAAAAGCGCGCCGAGTCAGTCCGGGACAAACCTAAAAAGAGAGCCGCCGTGATCGTGACCCCTGAGCGGCTCACGCCGGGGACTAGCGCCAGCGCTTGGGCTATGCCCACCACCAAACCGTCCACGCGCCGAACGCTTTTCAGATCCCGTTGCTGGGAACCTGCGCGGTCGGCCCACCACAACAAGAGTCCGAACAGAGGAAGCGTTACCAGTGTGATGGTCGGAGTGCGCAAGTGATCTTCGATTCGGCCCTGAAGCCATCCTCCGACGAGAAGGGCGGGAAGGGTTCCAAGGATCAAGCCGTCCACCAGCTGAGTGGATGCTCTCTTCCGGCCGGAGTGAGCCCGGCGGAAGCGCTCTAGAAATTCTCCCCACAATTGCCGCCACTGTTGGCGAAAAACAAACAGCAGAGCCAATAACGTTCCAACATGCAGCATCACGTCGAAGGTGAGATCCATCGGTTGCCACTCGAGCAACTCGCGTATGAGAATCAAGTGGGCGGAGCTGCTGATGGGAAGAAATTCTGTGAAACCCTGGAGGATGCCCAGAAGGATAGCCTGCCAGACGGGGACAGCCATGCAAAGGTCACTGGTCATTGGTCACTGGTCATTGGTCATCGGTCAATGGTTCTAGGTTCCAAGTTCCAGGTTTCAGCTTCCTAGAACATGGAACTTGAAACCTGCATCGGAACCCGGAACCGTTCCGGTCAGCCGGTCAGCAATCATGGAATGATATACTGCCCCTCGACGACGATAACATTGACGAATGACGAATGGCTATTGACCATTGACCATTGACTATTGACTAAAAAGATCGGCTCTCGAGACGCGATTCTCATTCTTGACTTCGGCTCTCAGTACACTCAACTGATTGCTCGCCGGATACGGGAGGCACGTGTCTACTCAGAAATCCTTCCCTACCACTGCTCCTGGGAGGAAATCCAGGATCGCCGTCCCAAAGGGATCGTCCTGTCCGGTGGACCCGACTCGGTCTTTGACGCCAGTTCGGCGCATCCGGATCCGAGGGTCTATGAGTTTCAGGGACCATTGCTCGGAATCTGCTACGGCATGCAGCTGCTGGCCCACCACTTTGGCGGCAAGGTCCGGGCAGCCGAGCGCCGCGAGTATGGAAGGTCAATGTTGAAACAGGTCAACCAGTGCGCGCTTTTTCAGAATCTTCCTTCCCAGATGGAAGTCTGGATGAGCCATGGGGATCAGATCGAGAAGGTCCCGGAAGGCTTTCAAGTGGTGGCTCGCACGACGAGTACCGTGGGCGCCATGGAAAATGCCCTGCGTAGAGTCTACGGTCTTCAGTTTCATCCCGAAGTGATCCATACCTCCCGTGGGAAGGAGATCCTGGAGAATTTTCTCTTTTCCGTTTGTGGCTGCTGTGGGGATTGGACTCCGGCGTTGTTTGTCAAGGAGGCTGTGGGGCGGATCCGTGCCCAGATCGGAGAGATGAAAGCCGTGTGCGGCCTCTCGGGGGGTATTGATTCTACCGTCGCCGCCCTCCTGGTACAACGGGCCCTGGGCGATGGATTGACCTGTATCTTCGTCGACAACGGCCTCCTGCGAAAGGATGAGTTCTCCCAGATTCTCCGCACCTTTCATGAAAACCTCCACCTGAAGGTTCTCGCTGTGGATGCAGGGCAGCGCTTCCTGAACCGTCTGGAAGGCGTCGAGGATCCGGAGAAAAAACGAAGGATCATTGGAGAGGAGTTCATCCGTGTCTTTGAGGACGAAGCTCGCAAACTGGGTGAGGTTGGCTTTCTGGTTCAAGGCACCCTTTACCCCGACATCATTGAATCGGTCTCCGTCAAGGGCCCCGCTGCCGTCATTAAGAGCCATCATAATGTGGGAGGTTTGCCTCAGAAAATGCGTTTTCGACTGGTGGAGCCGCTGAGGGAGCTCTTCAAGGATGAGGTCCGAAGGGTGGGGCGTGAACTGGATCTCCCTGAGGAGATCGTGGAGCGTCATCCCTTCCCCGGACCCGGGCTGGCCGTCAGAATTCTGGGAGCGATTACTCCCCAGCGCCTCAGCATCCTGCGGGAAGCGGACCAGATCGTGGTGGAGGAAGTCAAAAAGGCAGACCTCTATGCTAAGATCTGGCAATCATTCGCCGTTCTGCTTCCCGTCAGGAGCGTAGGAGTGATGGGGGACGGTCGAACCTACGAAAATGTAGTGGCGATTCGGGCCGTACACAGTGAGGATGGAATGACCGCCGATTGGGTCTGCCTGCCCTACGAGCTATTGGGCCACATCTCCAACCGCATCGTCAATGAGGTCCGCGGAGTCAATCGAGTGGTCTACGACGTCACCTCCAAGCCTCCCGGAACAATCGAGTGGGAGTAGACGAGCTTCGCTCGCGGAGCAATGCCTGAGTTCGTTCATCTGCATCTGCACAGTCATTTCAGCCTTCTGGATGGGGCCAATAAGATCGATGATCTCGCCAGCCGTGCGGCTGAGCTGAAGATGCCAGCCATGGCCTTGACGGACCATGGAAATCTCTTTGGCGCCGTTCAGTTTCACGATACCTTGCGCGAACATGGGGTCAAACCCATTATTGGCTGCGAGGTCTATGTCGCGCGCAAAGGGCGAAAGGACAGGACCGGTCGCTCCGACCAGAGCAATCATCTGGTTCTACTGGCCAGCAACAAAGAGGGTTACCGGAACCTGGTGAAACTGGTCTCACTGGGTTTTCTGGAGGGATTCTACTATCGGCCTCGCGTCGACCGAGAGCTGCTGGATCAACACTCCAACGGTCTGATTGCCTTGTCGGCCTGCCTGAAAGGAAGCGTGGCCTGGAACCTGAGCCAGGACCGATACGAGGAGGCCCGCAGAGAGGCCGCGGATTTGAGCGCAATCTTTGGTCCGGGTAGTTTCTATTTGGAGCTGCAGGATCACGGTATTGAGGAGCAAAAAAAGGTGAATACCGAAATGGTGCGCCTCTCCCGTGAGCTGGACCTTCCGCTGGTGGCCAGCAACGATTGCCACTACCTGTCGCAGGAGGATGCGTTTGCCCACGACGTCCTGCTCTGCATTCAGACCGGCAAGACGGTGCAGGACGTCGACCGGCTCAGCTATCGAAGCGATCAGTTCTTCTTCAAGACGGCGTCGGAAATGGAGTCTCTGTTCGGTCACTTGCCCCAAGCTCTCTCCAATACTCTTCAGATCGCCGAGCGATGCGCATTCGAACTGGGGGAGACAAAGAATATCTTCCCTGAGTTTCAGGTGCCCTCCGGCTACAGCTTGGACAGCTACCTTGAAGAAGTGACTCGGGAAGGATTTCAGCGGCGGCTTCCTTATCTGCAGAAACAGGAGCAAGAAGGGAAACTGCGTCGTCCTCTGGAAGAATATCAGGCCCGCCTGGAGCAGGAATTGAGCATGATTCAGAAGATGAAGTTCTCCGGCTATTTTTTGATTGTTTGGGACTTCATCCGCTATGCTCGCGAGGAGGGGATTCCCGTGGGGCCGGGACGGGGTTCGGCTGCGGGAAGCCTGGTCTCCTACGCCCTCCAGATCACGGACCTGGATCCTCTCCAGTATGACCTTCTTTTCGAGCGATTTCTCAATCCAGCCAGGGTTACACCTCCCGATATTGACATTGACTTCTGCATGCTGCGCCGCAATGAAGTGATCGACTACGTAACCCACAAGTACGGCCGTGAGAACGTCAGTCAAATTATCACCTTCGGGACCATGGCCGCCCGCGCCGCCATCCGTGATGTTGGTCGAGGGCTGAACATCCCCTATGCCGAGGTGGATCGGCTTGCGCGCCTGGTCCCTCAGACGCCGGACGCGACGCTGGAAAAAGCGATGAAGAGGGTAGCCGAGCTTCAGGAGCTGAGCCAAAGTGATCCGCGCTACCAACAGCTTTTGGCCACTGCGCAAAAGTTGGAAGGTCTGGCCCGTCATGCTTCGACCCACGCCGCCGGTGTTGTGATCGCGCCTCAGCCGCTGGCTGAATTGATTCCACTGTACAAATCAAACAAGGATGAAATCACCACCCAATATGCCATGGGGGATCTGGAGCGTCTGGGTCTGCTAAAAATGGATTTTCTGGCCCTGACGACACTCACAGTAATCGATCAGACCCTTTCCCAAATGCGAACCCAACTGGGCATTGACCTGGACCTGGCTCAGATTGACCTCAATGACGAGGAGACATTCCCGCTCTTCTGCCAGGGAAAAACCACAGGAATTTTCCAGTTTGAATCCTCCGGAATGCGGGAGATTCTGCGCCGTCTCAAACCCGACCGCTTTGAAGACCTGATCGCCCTCAACGCACTGTATCGTCCAGGACCCATCCAGGGAGGGATGATCGACAACTTCATCGCCCGACGTCACGGCAAGGTCCAGATTCACTACGAGGTTCCTCTCCTGGAGGAGATTCTTAGAGAAACCTACGGGGTGATTGTCTATCAGGAACAGGTGATGCAGATCGCCAGTACCCTGGCCGGTTTTTCCCTGGGAGAGGCCGATTTGCTGCGGCGAGCCATGGGAAAGAAGAAAAGAAGGGTGATGCTGGCGCAGAAAAAGAAATTTCTCGATGGCTGCAAGGAGAGAGGTATCGAGCCCAAGAAGGCAGCTCGGATCTTTGAACTCATGGAGCAGTTTGCCGCCTATGGCTTCAACAAGAGCCATTCCACGGCCTATGCCCTTCTCGCTTATCAGACTGCTTATCTGAAGACTCACTACCCCTTGCAGTTCATGGCCGCCATGCTTACCAGTGAGGTATCCAACACCGATAAGATCGTTCAGTACCTCAGTGAAGCAAAGGAGATGGGCATCCGGGTCGTGCCTCCGGATATCAATGCCAGTGAACTTCATTTTCTGGCCTCCGGGAATCACATCAAGTTCGGACTGGGAGCGATTCGCAACGTGGGAGCGTCCGCCATTCGAGCGATTCTCTCTTCTCGTCAGGAGATTGGGCAATTCCACAGTTTTCCGGAATTTTGTGAAAGAGTGCAGCTGCGAGCGGTCAACAAACGAGCTCTCGAAGCCTTGCTGAAAGCAGGAACTTTTGACTCACTGGGCTACAAACGAAAATCACTGGCCGATGGGATCGACACCATGATCGAATGGGCTCAGAAAGCGCAGAAGGATCGCCAGAATGGTCAGAAAGGTCTCTTCTCCCAGACCGAGAAACCCCTTGCGGAACGCGAAGACGTCACGGACACAGGCGAATGGCCGGACCGAGAGAAGTGGGCCTATGAAAAAGAAACCCTGGGATGCTACGTCACCGGTCATCCTCTTCAAGAATACCTGTCAAGGCTGAAGAAGTTTTCATCTTTTTCCACGACTGACATGGGTGAGGCAACATCCGGACGGGAAGTGAGACTGGGAGGCATGGTCACAGGTCTGCGGAGGCTCCGGACTCGCAAAGGGGAGTCGATGGCCATCTTTCATCTCGAGGATCTCGCCGGTACTCTGGAAGTTCTGGTATGGCCTAACACCTTCGAGCGCTGTCGGACTCTTTTGGATTCCGAGGCGCCGGTGCTCGTTACCGGACGATGCGAAACAAATGAGCAGGGCCAAGCGCGCCTGCTCTGTTCTGAGATGGCGTCTCTCGATTCCCTCTGGGAAGGATCCATCCAGAGCGCTCGCATTAATATCCCCATCTCTACCCTCAGCCCCGACAAACTGACGCAGCTCGAGGGGGTGCTGAGTCGCTATCCTGGCCGCTGTCCCCTCCAGTTCCGGCTCTTTCAACCCAAACACTATCACATTCGGTTGATTCCCCAGAATCAGGTCTGTATCAGTCCTGCACCTTCGTTTGTCCAGGAGGTGGAGAAGTTATTTGGGGAAAACTCAGTCACTTTGTATACTTAATGGTCAACAGTCAATGGTCATTGGTCAATGGTTCCGTGTTCCTTCCGCCAGGGGAAACCCAGAACCTTCAACCCGGAATTTTTTTGGTCGTTCGTCATCTGTCCAGGCACTGGTAACCATTGACTATTGACCATTGACTAAAACGCTGACCATGGTGACCAAACCCGAGGGATTGGACGATCAGAAAGAGCAGCTGGTGCAGCGGCCGGACCTCTCGCCCTGGGATCAAGTTCAGCTTTCACGTCACGAAAAACGACCCTATACGCTGGACTATGTAAAGAGGATCTTTCCCTCCTTTCGACAGATCCATGGAGATCGCAGATTCGCCGACGATCCCGCTATGGTGGGAGGATTGGCGGTCCTTGAAGGACAACCGGTCATGCTCATCGGCCAGCAGAAAGGACGAACAACCCGGGAGCGGCTCGAGCGCAACTATGGGATGCCTAAGCCGGAGGGCTATCGCAAGGCCCTTAGACTGATGCAGCTTGCGGACAAATTCCATCGTCCCATCATCACGTTTGTGGACACTCCGGGAGCCTACCCGGGGATTGGTGCTGAAGAGCGAGGGCAGGCAGAAGCGATTGCCTACAATCTTCGCTCTATGGCCCAACTGCGTGTGCCCATTGTGGTAACCGTTCTGGGCGAGGGAGGGAGTGGTGGGGCGCTGGCAATTGGTGTGGGCGATCGCATCCTGATGCTGGAACATTCTATCTATTCGGTCATTTCTCCTGAGAGCTGCTCGGCCATCTTGTGGAAGGACCAGCAGCACGCGCAGGAGGCCGCAGAGAGCCTCAAACTTACCTCCCATGATTTGCTTGGCTGTGGCCTCGTCGATGAGATTGTTCCGGAGCCTCCAGGAGGCGCTCACACCGACTGGGACCAGGCCGCGTCCATGCTGAGATCCTGCCTTCTGCGCTACCTGGAAATCTCCAGCCAGATGAGCCCCGAGGAACGGCTTGTTGCCCGCTTTGAGAAATTTCGCCGCATGGGGGAGTTTCTCGAGTCCTAGCACTCCCTTCCATAAATACGATGACGTATGCGGACCGGTATCGCCTGCATCGTCGCTTCGTGAAATCAGGGCCGTTGCGCTCGTCACAAACATCATCTTATTTATGGGCTGAAACACTAGTGTCCTCCCGGAGAAAAGCCCGATTCCTGGCGGATGTCATGCTGGGCAGCCTCGCCAAATGGCTGCGCATCCTCGGTTATGACGTTGCCTATGACAACCAGATCGATGACGAAGCAATCATTCGCCGCTCTCAGGCAGAAGATCGCATCACACTGACTCGGGATACCCGTCTGATTGACCGCCAGCGCTCTGTGCGCCACCTGTGGATTCAGAACGACGATCTGATCGACCAGATCGTCGAAGTATTGGAGTATCTGGGTGAGGAGATCGATTTCAACCGGCTCCTCACGCGCTGCGTGGAGTGTAATTCCCCACTCGAGCTGATCCCCAAGCAGGCCGTTCGGAAACGAGTTCCTCCTTATGTCTATCAAACTCAATCCCGATTCAAGCACTGTCCTACCTGCAGGCGAATCTACTGGGGAGGAACACACCGAGAACAGATTCTGAAACTCGCTGCGCTCGTAGAGGAAAGGAACAAAAGAGCCAAAGAAGAATAAGACTACCGCGCGTGATCCCCGGTAGTCCCCTACTCCGGAGGGATGCCGTGAAGCGGCGGGGTAGGTTTGCCTTGATGCAGTAGACATCTTATTCATAGGAATCTCCCATCGTAGTCAAACAACGGAGCGTAACGTATACTATCCTCTTTCTTTTCCTCTTTTGTTCTACGAGCGAAGCGAGCATGAAAGTCCAGTCTGTCCGCGGCACACACGACATTCTACCCGGCTCTGTCGAATCGTGGCAGAGGATTGAAGCCACAGCGCGCCGCCTCTTTGCGCTCTATGGCTACGGTGAAGTTCGCACTCCGCTCCTGGAAGAAACGGAACTTTTCGAGCGAAGCATCGGTTCGGAGACCGAAATGGTGAGAAAGGAAATGTATACTTTCTCCGACAGCAAAGGGAAAACAATCAGCCTCAGGCCTGAGGGGACCGCGCCTGTGGTACGCGCCTACATCGAACACGGTCTACACAGACAGGGCACGATCCACAAGCTCTACTACATCGGGCCGATGTTCCGGCACGAACGCCCGCAGAGAGGACGCTATCGGCAGTTTCATCAGATCGCTGCTGAAGTTCTTGGATCCGAGAGTCCCGCCCTGGAGGCGGAGGTGATCGAAATGCTGGGGCGTTTTCTCAGCCAAGTGGGAATCAGCCAGTTTCGCCTCCTGATCAACTCCGTGGGGTGCTCCGTTTGCCGTCCTCCTTACGTTGAGCTATTGCAGAAGACCCTGCGGCGTCAGGAGAAGGAGTTGTGTCGAGAGTGCCAACGGCGCATCGAAAGCAACCCCCTGCGGGTGCTCGACTGCAAGAACGCTTCTTGCCAACCGATGCTGGACCAACTGCCGGTGATCCTGGACTCCTTGTGCGAGGAGTGTAAGAACCACTTTGAAAAGTTTTGTAGCTACCTGAATCTTCAGAAAATTCCTTATGAACTGGCTCCCCGGCTGGTGCGGGGACTCGATTATTATGTTCGCACCACCTTTGAAATCGTCACGGACCGCCTAGGACCGACGCAGAATGCGCTTCTAGGCGGAGGACGTTACGACGGTCTGGCCCAGATTCTGGAAGGTCCCCCGACTAAAGGATTTGGATTTGCTCTGGGGATGGAACGTTTTCTTTTGTTACTCTCCAAGGGGCAGGACTTCACCAGCCGTTATCTTCCTCCCCGACCGCAGATTTTTTTGGCCTATCTGGACGTGGACGCCCTGCAGGAGAGTTTGCACCTGGCGGGCCAGTTGCGCCAGCAAGGAATTTTTGCCTATCTCGATTTCGAAGAGCGCAGCCTCAAGGCGCAGCTGCGGTTGGCTCATCGCTTGAAGGCTCACTTTGTCTGCATCGTCGGTGAGGCCGAGGCCAGAACAGGTGAGTTTCCGGTAAAGCGCATGTCGGACGGTGTCCAACAGACTCTCAGCCGTGAGGAGATCGCCCAGTATGTGCGGGCCGAGCGAGCAGGCAAGTGATGGCGTGGTCAGGAGATCTAAAGCGGAGCGGCTACTGCGGTGGGTTCCGTGAAGAGCACATCGGTCAGACCGTTACCGTGATGGGATGGGTAGACCGGCGACGTGACCTGGGGAGCCTCATTTTTCTCGATCTGCGCGACCGGGAGGGGGTGGTTCAGGTGGTGGCGGATCCCGGGCATCCAGAAGCCCTGGAAAAAGCCAAGCAGGCGCGGCCCGAGCATGTCCTAGCCGTAGTGGGTCCTGTAGTAAAGCGTGCCGAGGACACCCTGAACGATGAAATCGCCACCGGCAATATCGAAATTCGAGCTCACCACATCCGAGTTCTGAATGTTTCCCAGGTGCCTCCCTTCCCCATCTCGGACGCCGGCGCCATATCTGAGGATACGCGGTTGCGTTATCGATATCTCGACCTGCGTCGGCCCGAAATGCAGCGAAATCTTAGCCTGCGCCATCGGGTCTGCCTGGAAATCCGAAACTACTTGCACCAACAGGGTTTCCTGGAAGTCGAAACTCCCTTTCTGACTCGGTCTACCCCGGAAGGGGCCCGCGACTTTCTGGTTCCCAGCCGCATTCATGCAGGGCATTTCTATGCCCTGCCGCAGTCGCCGCAGCTCTTCAAACAGCTGTTGATGATCTCCGGCTTTGACAAGTACTTTCAGATCGTTCGCTGTTTTCGAGATGAAGATCTGCGATCCGACCGCCAACCGGAGTTTACCCAGATTGACATCGAGATGTCGTTTCTGCGGATGGAAGACATCTTCACGCTGGTGGAATCACTGATGAGCCTGGTCATCGCCCTGAATGGGATCACTGTCTCCACTCCTTTTCCCCGGCTCACCTATCAGGAAGCCCTTTCGCGCTATGGTACGGATCGCCCCGACACGCGCTTCGGGCTGGAACTTGTGGATGTAAGCCAAATCTTTGTCAGGACGCCCTTTGAAGCCTTTGCTAAGATCTTGAGCGCATCTGCGGGCTCGGGCGCATCTGCGGGCTCGGGCTGCATAAAGGGGGTGCGACTGGCTGGCCGAGCCGACTACTCCCGTAAGGAGCTCGACAATCTTGCTGCGCTGGTCCAGACTCAAGGAGCTTCTGGTCTGTCTTGGATCAAAGCCACATCAGAGGGATACAAGAGCTCTCTCCCCAAAGTGGTCCCCCAGGAGGAGCTGGAACAGACCGCCCGCATGGCCGAACTTCAGCCAGGGGATATCTTTTTGATGGTAGCGGGGAGCGGTACGGTCGTTCATGCTTCTCTAGCTGCACTGCGGCTGCACCTTGCCCGTGAGGAAGGACTGATTCCGGAAAACCGCTTTGACCTGGTGTGGGTGTATGACTTTCCCCTGCTCGAGTGGGACGAGGCGGAAAAGCGCTATTTTGCCTGCCATCATCCCTTTACTTCTCCACGGGATGAGGACCTGGAGCTGCTAGGTACAGACCCTGGTCGGGTCTGCGCGAAAGCCTACGACCTCGTCCTCAACGGTCTCGAACTGGGCGGGGGGTCGATTCGAATTCACCGGGAGGACATTCAGAAGCGCATGTTTGGCGCCCTCGGCATTGACCCTGAGGAAAGCCAGGCCAAATTCGGCTTTCTGCTGGAAGCCTTGCGCTATGGAGCACCTCCCCATGGAGGGATTGCCCTCGGCTTGGATCGCCTGGTCATGCTGCTGGCGGGAGAGCGTTCCATCCGAGAGGTGATCGCCTTTCCAAAGACGGCCCGCGGCATGGACCTGATGAGCGATTCTCCTGCCTCCGTGAGTGAGCAGCAGCTGAGGGAACTTCACATCAAGATCAGAGAGCGCGGGTAGCACGGATGAATATGAATGCCGTGGATATTCGCGGATGCTTATCCGCGTCATCCGCGGTCTGTCGTACCTCAAACGTATAATGCGCTCATGGGTAGAGTGTGTGTTCTTCCCGAAGTTCTTGCGCATAAGATCGCGGCCGGTGAGATTGTGGAGCGCCCCGCCTCAGTGGTCAAGGAGCTGGTTGAAAATGCTCTGGATGCCCAGGCAAGCCGTATCCTGGTGGAGGTGGAACAGGCAGGAACGCGAAGGATTTCGGTCCGGGACGACGGGCTGGGGATGTGCCCCGAAGACGCCCGACTGGCTTTTGAGCATCACGCCACCAGCAAGATCTCAAAGTTCGACGACCTGAGCCGACTTACCACTCTTGGGTTTCGAGGAGAAGCCCTTCCTGCGATCGCATCCATCTCCCGTTTGCGCCTGCGCACAGCCGAACGTGCCGGCGAAAAGAGCCCTCCCCTGGGAACCCAAGTTGAGTATGAAGGAGGAGCGCTTCGAAACGTTGCCCAGATCTCGTGGCCTGCAGGAACTGATGTTTTAGTTGAAGATCTTTTCTTTAACGTACCGGCCAGGCGTAAGTTTTTGAAGACTATCACCACTGAGTTCGGGCATGTCAGCCGCCAGGTGATGCACTACGCGCTGGCCTCTCCCGGGGTCGAATTTCGGCTGCTCCACCAGGGGCGCGTGGCCCTTGAAACGGCCGCGGTCACCACCCTTTCCGAGCGTATCTATCAGCTATTCGGAGAGTCGTTCCTGGACCATTTGGTGGAGATTCAGTACAAACAAAATGGAATTCGTGTCCACGGTTTTACTTCACTCCCCCACGAGCAGCGCAGCAGTGCTGCTTCCCAGTTTCTATATGTCAATGGAAGAAGGGTGCGAGACCGGGTACTTACCCACGCCATTCATCTCGCCTACCGTGATCAGATTCCGTCGGGAACCTATCCGGTGACGCTTCTGTTCGTTGAAATGGATCCCCAGCAGATTGATGTCAACGTGCATCCAGGAAAAACCGAGATTCGATTTCTGGATTCCAGCACCGTCCACAGAGCCCTCTACCACGGTATCGAAGAGGCGCTTTTGCGCCGAAAGAGCGGTGGCCTTGCCCGGGTGGCTCTGGACCTGTCTGGGCTCCCTTCATGGGATCGACGAAACTCAAACGGGCGAAGGGACAAAGGGCTGCTATTCTCCTCTGCAACCCAGCCTTTGCAACTTCCTGCCACCCCCGAAGGCCGCAGTACCCCGGCTGGAGACATCGAAGTTTCTACTCACGGCAACGGTGACCCTCATCGCCGGAACATCCCTGAAACCGCTGACCTGAGCCCAGTTCCGGTCCTGTTGGGACAGTTTGTTGAGAGCTTTTTGGTAGCTGCCGATCGGGAAGGAGTCATGCTGGTGGATCAGCATGTCGCTCATGAACGAATTCTGTATGAGAAAGCCCTTCGAAGTCTGGAATCTTCACAGGGTTGTCCCACCCAGCAGTTACTGGTTCCTCTCACCATGGAACTGAGCGCGCTGCAGAAACTGGTTCTGGCCAGGATCTTGGACGAGTTGAACCGGAATGGCTTCGATGTCGAGTGGTTTGGGTCTCAGACAATCGTTATTCGGGGTGTTCCGGCAGTTGCTTCCGATTGCAATGGCGAGCGGTTGATCCAGGAGATCCTGGAGGGGCTGGAGAGTCACGATGCAGGGTCCGGGTCCGTACCACCATTTCCTCTGGCTCGGCTGCGTGAGAAGATTGCCATCTCGGTTTCCTGCCGGGCCGCCGTCAAAATCAACACTCCTCTCTCCAAGGAGAAGATGCAGTGGATGCTCGATGAACTCTTACGCTGCCAAAGCCCTTATACCTGCCCCCATGGACGGCCCATTGTGCTGCGGTTCAATATCGAAGAGATTCTCAGAAGTTTTAAAAGGATATAGCCCCGTATTTCTCACACCGGATCGTAGCGAAGACACTTGTGTCGAGACACCTGTGTCAAACGCCCGAAGGTTCGGCTGGACGATGGCAGCTGACTAAAATGAATTGGGGGTCAGCGCACTGACCCCCTGGAGACAAATCCGGCGATGACCTACTTTCCCACGCAGTCCCCCACGCAGTATCATCGGCGCTGGAGGGCTTAACTTCTGTGTTCGGAATGGGAACAGGTGTGGCTCCTCCGCTAGGATCGCCGGAAAATTGACTACGGACCACGTGTAATCCGCGCACCTTTGGAAATGTTGGGCAAACCCACCCGCATGATCCACGGGGTGGTAACTTCCCATCCGCGGCATGTGCAGTAAGAAATTCTAGGTCAAGCCTCACGACCGATTAGTACAGGTCAGCTGCATCCGTTACCGGACTTCCACCTCCTGCCTATCAACCTCGTCATCTTCGAGGGGTCTTCAGCCCGCTTTAAGGCGGGGGGAGATCTCATCTTGAGGTAAGTTTCACGCTTATATGCATTCAGCGTTTATCTCAACCGCACGTGACTACCTGGCGCTGCTCCTGGCGGAACAACCAGTACATCAGGGGTGCGTCCAACCTGGTCCTCTCGTACTGAGGTCAGCTCCCCTCAAATCTCCTACGCCCACGACAGATAGGGACCGAACTGTCTCACGACGTTCTAAACCCAGCTCACGTACCGCTTTAATCGGCGAACAGCCGAACCCTTGGAACCTTCTTCAGCTCCAGGATGCGATGAGCCGACATCGAGGTGCCAAACCTTGGCGTCGATATGAACTCTTGGCCAAGATAAGCCTGTTATCCCCGGCGTACCTTTTATCCGTTGAGCGATGGCCCTTCCATACGGAACCACCGGATCACTAAGGCCGACTTTCGTCTCTGCTCGACGTGTCTGTCTCGCAGTCAAGCGGGCTTCTGCCTTTACACTCTACGGCTGATTTCCAAACAGCCTGAGCCCACCTTTGCACGCCTCCGTTACCTTTTAGGAGGCGACCGCCCCAGTCAAACTACCCGCCTAGCCTTGTCCCCCTTCCCGTTTCCTGGAATGGGGTTAGATGCTCGGAACAAGAAGGGTGGTATCTCACCATTGGCTCCACCGAGTCTGACGACCCGGTTTCAAAGCCTCCCACCTATCCTGCACATCCTGCACCTGGCACCCAGGCTAAGTTATAGTAAAGGTGCACGGGGTCTTTCCGTCTAGTCGCGGGCAACCGGCATCTTCACCGGTACTACAAGTTCGCTGAGCCTCTTGTCAAGACAGCGCCCAGATCGTTACGCCATTCGTGCAGGTCGGAACTTACCCGACAAGGAATTTCGCTACCTTAGGACCGTTATAGTTACGGCCGCCGTTCACTGGGGCTTCAGTTTAAGGCTTCCCCGCCAAAGGCAGGTAACCTCTCCCTTTAACCTTCCAGCACCGGGCAGGCGTCAGACCCTATACCTCGTTTTGTCCACTTTGCAGAGTCCTGTGTTTTTAGTAAACAGTCGCCTGGGCCTACTCTCTGCAACCCCTTTCGGCTCCATCCGCAGGGACTTCACCTAACAGGGGCCCACCTTCTCCCGAAGTTACGGTGGCATTTTGCCGAGTTCCTTAACAAGAGTTCTCTCAAGCGCCTTAGGATACTCTCCCTGTCTACCTGTGTCGGTTTGCGGTACGGTCACCTTCGTTCTGGCTAGAGACTTTTCCTGGCAGTGCGGAATCAGCGGGTTTGTGTCCCTTACGGGACTCCCCATCACGCCTCAGCATTGGTCCCGCGGATTTGCCAACGGGCCCTGCCTACACGCTTGGACCGGGACGTCCAACACCCGGACCGCCTATCCTTCTGCGTCCTCCCCTCGCTCGTAACGAACTACGGTGGTGCAGGAATATTTGCCTGCTTCCCATCGACTACGCCTTTCGGCCTCGCCTTAGGGGCCGACTAACCCTGGGCGGATGAACCTTCCCCAGGAAACCTTAGACTTACGGCGAACTTGATTTCCACAAGTTTTATCGCTACTTATGCCGACAGCGTCTCTTGCCTGCGCTCCACAAACCTTTACAGACCTGCTTCAGTGCCCAGGCAATGCTCCCCTACCGTCATCACGGATCACTCCGCGACCACCCGCAGCTTCGGCGGTACACTTAAGCCCCGCTACATTGTCGATGCAGAACCACTTGACCAGTGAGCTGTTACGCTTTCTTTCAAGGATGGCTGCTTCTAAGCCAACCTCCTGGTTGTCTCAGTGTTTCCACTTCCTTTCCCACTTAGCGTACACTTCGGGACCTTAGCTGGCGATCTGGGCTGTTTCCCTCTCGACTGCGAAGCTTAGCCCCCACAGTCTGACTCCCGGGCTGGGCGTTTCCGGCATTCGGAGTTTGTTTGGATTTGGTAACCGGTGAAGGCCCCTAGTCCATTCAGTGCTCTACCTCCGGAACGAATCACCCGAGGCTAGCCCTAAAGCTATTTCGAGGAGAACGAGCTATCACTGAGTTTGATTAGCCTTTCACCCCTACCCTCAGCTCATCCAAGCTGTTTTCATCCAACACTGGTTCGGGCCTCCAACAGGTGTTACCCTGCCTTCACCCTGGCCAAGGGTAGATCACTCAGTTTCGCGTCTATTCTGGACAACTGGACGCCCTGTTCAGACTCGGTTTCCCTTCGGCTCCTCCTGATCTGCGGATTAACCTTGCTGCCCAGAATAACTAGCCGGCTCATTATGCAAAAGGCACGCCGTCATCCCGCTCTGACGCGGAACTCCGACTGCTTGTAAGTAGACGATTTCAGGTACTATTTCACTCTCCTCGCAGGAGTTCTTTTCACCTTTCCCTCACGGTACTAGTTCACTATCGGTCGCAAAGGAGTATTTAGCCTTGCGAGATGGTCCTCGCAGTTTCCCACAAGATTCCACGTGTCCCGTGGTACTCGGGATCCCCGGCCCCTTCTTTCCCCTTTCGCTTACAGGCTTGTCACCTTCTTTGAGTCGGCTTTCCAGCACGATTCGGCTAGGTTCCGGAAGTTTCCGCCAGGTCCCACAACCCCCGATTCAGCCCACGGATCCCACCGATCTGAACGACCCGTGCGATCTGTGGACTGAATCGGGTTTGGGCTCTTTCCCTTTCGCTCGCCGCTACTGAGGAAATCGAGATTTCTTTCTTTTCCTTCAGGTACTGAGATGGTTCACTTCCCTGAGTTTGCCTTCACCCCCTATAGATTCAGGAGCGAATGATCCCGATTGCTCGAGATCGGGTTCCCCCATTCGGACATCCCCGGATCTTCGCTTGCTTGCAGCTTCCCGAGGCTTTTCGCAGCTGGCCACGTCCTTCATCGCCTCTTTGCGCCAAGGCATCCACCGTCTACCCTTAGTAGCTTGACCTAGAATTTCTTGCTGCACAAAAAACTCTAGTCTTGTGTTTGCCCTTCTCGTTTCCAAATTGTCAAAGAACTTGGTTCGAACTGATGTTCAGTCGCATTTTACGCAAGTGCCCTGACTCTTGTCAACTTTCTCCTCCAAGACGGAGTGGACCCGCTGACGATCGCTGACCGGTGACCTACTGATCCTCTAGCAGCCCGTGGTGAAAGTCGCGTGGAGTCGCGCGACTTTCACCACGGGCTGCTAGGCATCGGTTGCAAAATGCGCTCCGGGTGAGGTAGCATTCCCTGCGAATGAAGGAGGCCTTTCACCGTGAAGATGTACATCAATAGCCAGTGGATGGAAAACGGCCGCATGAAACCCATTGCTTCCCCTTACTCCGGCGAGGTGATTGAGACCGTGCCGGACGCTGAAGTAGAGCACACTGAGGCAGTCATCGCGACAGCCGAGAAGGGTGCTGAGGAGATGGCGCGCTTAACGGCGTACGAGCGAAGCGAGATTCTGGAGCGCGCGGCACAACTTGTAGCTGCCAGCGTGGAAGAGCTCGCGCGCACCGTCAGCCTTGAAGAGGGAAAACCTTTAGGAGAATCGCGCGCCGAGGCAGGGCGCATGCCTGACCTCCTGCGCCTGTGCGCCTTCGAAGGCGCACAGATTCGTGGAGAGACTCTTCCCGTCGATGCGCAGGCCAACACCAAGGGCAAACTCGGATTTACCCTGCGTGTGCCTTGTGGGGTGGTGGTCGCCATCACTCCGTTCAACTATCCTCTGCTGCTCGTCGTTCATAAGATCGGCCCGGCCCTGGCGGCGGGCAATTCGGTCGTTTTGAAACCAGCCAGTCAGACACCGCTGAGCGCATTGAAGCTCACTCAGCTGCTGCTCGAAGCCGGGCTGCCCGAGAATGGCCTGCAGTGCATTACCGGTTCCGGATCCTTGATCGGGCCAGCTCTGTGCGCGCACCCCGGGGTGCGCAAAATCACCTTCACCGGTAGCACACCGGTGGGCGAAAAGATCACCCAGGTGGCCGGGGTGAAGAAACTATCGCTGGAATTGGGGTCGAACGCTCCTATGATCGTCCTGCCCGACGCCGACCTAGAACAGGTTGCTGAGGCCACTGCAGTCGGAGGCTATGTCAACGCGGGGCAGGTGTGCATTTCCACGCAACGTGTTCTGGTCCACCAGAGCGTTTACAACGACTTCCTGGATGTCCTAAAGCCTCGCGTAGAAGCCCTCAAGACGGGGGATCCCTTGGCCGAGGACACCAAGCTGGGACCGATGGTCTCGGCCCATGACGCGGAGCGAGTCGGTCAGTGGATTGAAGAGGCTGTCGAGGGCGGCGCCCGCCTGGTCACAGGTGGCCAGCGCGAAGGCGCGCTCTTCAGCCCTACCATTGTGGCCGATGTCCGGCCTGAAATGAAAATCTCCCGTGAAGAACTCTTTGGCCCAGCTGTCGCGGTCAGCCCGGTGGAGAATGTGCAAGAGGCGATTGCGTTGGCCAACGACACGAAGTATGGGCTTTCCGCCGGTATTTTCACCCGAGACGTGAATGATGCGCTGCGCTTCGCCCGTGAAGTTCAAAGCGGCAACGTGATGATCAACTGGACCCCTCTGTGGCGTGCTGATCTGATGCCCTATGGAGGATTCAAGGGGAGCGGGATCGGTAAGGAAGGACCCAGATATGCAATCCAGGAGATGACCGAGACGAAAACGGTCATTTTTCACGGCATTGATGTCTAAGACCCGAAAGGAGAGGTAGGAAAGTGTCCCAGTCAAGGAAAACGATTCCTCTGACCATGGCCCAGGCGCTGGTAAAATTCTTGCAAGTCCAATACAGCGAGCGAGATGGCAAGACGCGCCGCCTCATTCCTGCGATGTTTGGTATCTTCGGGCATGGAAACGTGGCAGGGTTGGGTCAGGCGCTCTATGAATATGGCCAGGAGCTGCCCTTTTATCGCCCCAACCATGAGCAGTCCATGGTTCACACCGCTGTGGGATTTGCCAAGGCGAATCACCGCCTCGCCACCCTGGCTTGCACGTCTTCCATTGGGCCGGGAGCCACCAACATGATTACGGGAGCCGCCGTGGCGACCCTCAACCGGCTGCCCGCACTGCTCCTGCCTTCGGATTATTACGCTACGCGTCACCAGGGTCCTGTCCTGCAGCAACTGGAGCACCCCATTTCAGCCGATGTCAGCGTCAATGACTGCTTCCGCCCCGTGAGCCGCTTCTTCGATCGTATTTCCCGTCCGGAACAGCTGCTCACGGCTCTCCCGGAGGCAATGCGCACGCTCACCGATCCGGTGGAGACAGGGGCAGTGGTTTTGGCGCTTCCCCAGGATGTGCAGGCCCATGCCTACGACTACCCTGTCCACTTCTTTGACAAACGGATCTGGCGAGTGGAGCGGCGACAGCCCGATGCGGAGCGGATCGCGGAGGCGGTCGCGCTGCTCAAGAAGGCAAAACGACCATTAATCATTGCCGGAGGAGGAGTTCACTATGCAGAAGCGTGGAAGGAGCTGCAGACTTTCTCCGAATCGCTAGGTATCCCGGTGGTGGAAACCTTTGCGGGCAGGGGAGCCATTCGCAACAAGTCCACCCTTCTGCTCGGAGGTTACGGCGTGACCGGCGCCCCTTCAGGTACCCAGGTGGCGAAGCAGGCCGACCTAGTGCTGTGTATCGGAACTCGAATGACCGATTTTACCACTGGTTCCCAGTCTGTTTTCCAGCACCCCGAAGTGAGGTTCGTGAGCATCAACGTGACCAGTCACGACGCGTACAAGCAGGGCGCTCTCCCCATTATTGCCGACGTGCGGGAAGGATTGTCCGCGCTCCTGAAAGCCACCGGGGAGGCGACCCTTAAGCCTGATCCGGGCTACTGCAAGGAAATTGCCGGAATCAACGAAGAGTGGGAGCGACGGTTACGGGAGGAAGTCTACCAGCAGGCTGAGGGAGAACGCATGAGTCAGGCACAGGTGATTGGGGTCATTAACGAAGAGACGCAGGCGGGCGATGTGATCGTGGGCGCGGCTGGGACTCCGCCCGGCGACCTGCTCAAGCTTTGGGACGCCACTGAGGGCCGCAACATTCATCTGGAGTTTGGCTTTTCCTGTATGGGTTACGAACTACCGGGCGCTCTGGGTGTCCGCCTGGCCCAGCCCAAGGGAGAAGTCTATGTGCTGCTTGGTGACGGCACCTTTCTGCTCAACCCTAGTGAGCTGGCCACGGCGACGCAGGAAAATCTGAAGATCACCGTGATTCTTTCCGAAAATCACGGCTACCAGTCCATCCGGCAGCTTCAGATGGGGCGTGCCGGCTACAGTTTTGGCAACGAGTTTCGAGAGCGTGACCCCAAGACCAATCGTTCAGAGGGAGATTACGTCAAACTGGACCTCGCCAAGATTGCCGAGGGCATGGGAGCGCGAACCTGGACGGCTCACACGGCCGAGGAACTGCGCCAGATACTCGGTGAGGCTCGTGGGGGAAAAGGCCTCTGCGTCATTGTGGCCAAAACGGAGCCGCATCGCTACGTACCACCATCGGATATCTGGTGGGACGTTGAGGCCGCCGAGGTCAGCGGTGATGAGGTCACCGTAAAGCTGCGGGAAGAGTACGAAGAGGGTCGCCAGAAATTTCAGCGCTTCCATTACTAATGTTGAACATTCGGATTGGCAGCGCGCCTGACAGCTGGGGAGTGCAGTTTCCCAGTGATCCGAAACAGCTCCCCTGGCAGCGCTATTTGGATGAGCTGGTTGAGGCCGGCTATGAGTGGACCGAGCTCGGTCCCCCCGGTTACCTCCCCACAGACCTTTCCCGGCTTGGCACCGAGTTGGATCGTCGAGGGATCAAGCTTGTTGGAGGTTGGCTCATGCCTCACCTGGAAGATCCCTCAATATGGCCTGAACTGGAACAGGACCTGCTGGGGCTGGGCGAGCTACTCGTCAACCTGGGGGCCCAGTTTCTCATTCTCATCGACGACACCTACTCAGACCCCTTCACAGGCGAGCCCAGAGTCCCGCGAACCCTTGATGAGGAGGCATGGAAACGGTTGGTCGACGTAACCCACAAAGTAGCGCGAATTGCGGCAGACCGATTTGGCTTGAGACTTGCGTTTCATCCCCACGGCGAAACGCACGTAGAGTACGAGGATCAGATCGAAAGATTCCTGGAGGAGACGGATCCTGAGCTGGTCGCGCTTTGCCTCGACACGGGTCATCACGCCTATCGAGGAGGCGATCCCGTGAGTTTTCTACGCCAACACCATCGCCGAATTCCCTACTTCCATTTCAAGAGCGTCGATCCCAAGATACGGAAAAAGGTCGAAGCCGAGAAGATCCCGATCGCGACGGCGGTGACGATGGATATGTTCTGCGAGCCGTCTGAAGGTGTTGTAGATTTTCCGGCCCTACGTGATGTTTTGCTGGAGATCGATTTCGACGGTTTTGCGATCGTAGAACAGGATATGTATCCTGCACCGTTCGACAAGCCGCTGCCCATTGCCAAACGAACACGCGCTTACCTGCGCCAGATCGGAATGGGGTAAATGGTTGGGAATGAAGAATTTCAAATGATTCATCATTCGACACTCGTCATTCGAAATTCGTGATTGGGCTGACGATCGTCCTACTCTTCCTGGAAGAAAATTGAGTCCATGCCGCCGGTGACGCTGATGGTGGCAGCGGTAATATTCCTTGCCAGTTCGGAACTGAGAAAGACGACCAGGTTGCCTATATCTTCGGGCGTCTGAGCCCGTTTTAAAGGAACCGGCTCAACATAGCTCTCCCAGATCTTCTCCCGGTCCTCCCCGCTCCGGGAGGCAAGATCATCCAGCACCTTCTCCCAGATTGGGGTACGCACGATCCCTGGGCAGACCGCATTCACGTTGATGTTGTAGCGCGCGTACTCATAGGCAAGTGAACGGGTCAGGGCAATGACTCCCAACTTGGCGGCACAGTAGGGAGTTTGCTGAGCAGTGGGATAGAGGCCAGCGATGGAGGAGATGCTGACGATCTTGCCCCCCTGTTGTTTGACCATGTGCGGCAGGACGCTGCTGCAGCAGAGATAGGCGCCCTTGAGATTGACGCCTACAATCTGATCCCACTCCGCCTCAGTCAGTTCTCGAAAAGGTTTCACCAATGAAGCACCGGCATTGTTCACCAGAATGTCAATGGCACCGAAGTGCTCCATGACGGTTGCGGCCAGTTTTGCGATCTCTGCTGCAACACGGACGTCGCAGTGAACAAATCTCGCCGCCCCTCCGGCCCCCTCGATCTGTTTCACCACTCCCTGGCCTATCTCTTCGTTAAGATCGGCGATGATCGTCTGCACGCCCTCAGCAGCCAGCCGAAGAGAGATCCCTCTTCCAATCCCCTGACCTCCTCCGGTCACAATAGCCGTTTTTCCCTGTAGGCCTGTGTCCATATAGCCTCCCTTCAGAACGAGTTACTTCATGATGGGAATCTTATCCCTGTCCAGAGTCAGGAACACCGCACCCACCACGACGCACCCTTTTACCACAATCTGCAGATACGGGTCGACACCTGTAACGTTGAGACCATTGCTGAGAACGCCCATGATCAGAACGCCGAGCAGGGTCCGGTGGGGACCTCCCACGCCACCCGTCAGGGCGGTACCTCCCATCACAACGGCCGCGATACTATCGAGCAGAAGGTAGTCGCCACTTCGGGCAACGCCACCCTGCATTCTCGCCGCCAGTAAAATCCCCGCAAACGCTGCCACCAGACCGGAAAACACAAAAGAGTAGAGCTTAAACTTCTTTACCGGTACGCCTGAGAGCCCGGCGACCCTCTCGTTGCCTCCCAACGCATAAATATAGCGTCCAAACTTGGTGTAAAAGGCCAGTACGATTCCTATGGCGTAGACGACGAAGGCCCAGACGACGATGGTTGGAATGGACCCGATGACGTTCCCTGTGCCCAGGCGGAGGTAAGCAGGATCTGCAATCGGAACAGGAGCGCCCATGGAAAGCACCAGGGCCACCCCGTCCAGGACAAACATCATGCCGAGCGTGACCAGGAAGGAGGGCACCTTGCCATAGGAAAAGATCAATCCATTGACGAATCCACTTGCTGCGCCAGCCAATAGAGCCAACAATACGGCCCAAAACCAAACACCAGAGTCTCGCAGCACAAGGGCTGCGACGACACCGGCCAGGGTGGCAATCCCGCCGATGGAAAGGTCGATGCTGCCTTGAAGAATGATAAAGGTAGCTCCCAGGGCAGCAATCAGCAACACGGATGACTGCCGGAGAATGTTGTAAATATTTTGCTCCTGCAGAAAGACGGGCGAGGCGATTGAGAAGTAGGCAATAAGCCCCAACAGAGCTGCAAGAGGGAGAATGCTGGAAGCGGTTGCTCTCAGATTTTGCAAGGTCGCTGTCGTTTCCACTGGCCTATCCCGGATGGCGCATAAACAGAAGCTTCAAGTCACGCGCTCGGACTTCTACACCATGTGCCGCACCAGTTCCTGTTCACTGGGCTTCAGAACCGGAGGCGCCGCCACTTCATGGGTCACCTTACCATCCTTCATGACCAGGATCCGGTTGCTCATGCCAATGAGCTCCAGAAGTTCGTCTGTAATCAGGATGATGGCCATCCCCTGCCCGGCCAGATTACGCAGCAGGGCATAGATTTCTTCCTTTGCTCCAGCATCCACCCCGCGCGTAGGACTGTCCAGGATCAGAATCCTGGGTTGGCGGGCCAACCATTTCGCCAGCACCACTTTCTGCTGGTTCCCTCCGCTGAGTCTGCTTACCAGGGTGGAAACACTCGGGCTTTTGATGGCCAGGAGCTTGACAAGGGCGTGCACCATCTTTGCTTCCTTGCGCAGGTTCAAGAAACCGGCCAGGCGGGTGGAGAAATACTCGACACTGCACAAGGTCAGATTGAAAGCCAGCGACAGGTAAAGGATAATCCCCTCTTCATGTCTCTCCTGGGGAACGTATCCCACACCCTTCGCAATCATTTTTTGGAACGAGGCACGGGAGATCGTCTTGTCTGCCACAACCAGCTCGCCCTCATCCGTGTTTACGATACCGGCGATCGCCTGCCCCAACTCGGTTTTTCCGGAACCAAGGACACCACCAATGCCCACGATTTCGCCCGAGTGCACTTCGAGGCTGACGTCGTGAAAGGCCCCCTGCCTACTGAAGCCTTTCACCTGCAGTAGGGGTTCTGACTCAGGTTCACGCTGTTCATCCTCCTTATAGTAGTCCCGGTCCCGCTTGCGCCCCACCATTAACTCGTGCAGGTGCCCCTCGTCGATCTTCTCAGGGAGGATTTCACCCACCATTTGACCATCTTTCAGCACATAGATCCGATCGCAGGCTGCCCATACTTCAGAGAGCCGGTGGGATACGAAGATGGTAGAGGCCCTTCTCTTCAATTGGCTCAGCCGAGCAAAGAAGGTCTTTATCTCCTGCTGCGTCAGCGCAGCCGTGGGTTCATCCAACAGGATCAGCGGCGGCCCTGTACCCAGCACCCGAGCAAGCCCGAAAGCCTTGGCAATCGCGATGGCCTGTCGTGTACCGAAATCGTAATCGCTCACCAACCGGGTCACGTCTACTTCGAGGCCCCAGTCCGTCATCTCTCTGTGTGCCCAATCAGCCATTCGTCGCCTGTTGAGAAAAAGCCCGGCTGTTTGAAACCGATCCTCGTGGCTGAGGAACATGTTCTCATAGACCGAGAGTGTAGGAATCAGTGCCTGCTCCTGAAATACACGGGTGATCCCCATGAGCACAGCCTGGTGGTAGTTGCGAGGTCGAATGGACTTGCCATGGAGCCGGATTTCACCTGTCCAACTCTCGATGGTGCCGGAGAGCGCATTCAGAATGGTGGACTTCCCGGCCCCGTTTTCTCCCACAAGTCCAACCACTTCCTGGCGGTCGACGCGCATCGACACATCATCCAGTGCCTTCACTCCGAGAAACTGCTTCGTCAGCCCCCGCACCTCGAGTGCAACCTCGGCGCTACTCTCCATTACAGAATCTTGCTTTGGTAATGGTCAAGGTACTCTTTGGCCACCCTGTCGACTTCTCCCGTTTCCCGAGCCCTTTTCCAGGAGTCAGGAATTCCTCCTCCGGGTGGCACTTCCAGGCCTTCCCAAAGTTCCTCTGGGACGATTGGTTTCAGCAGGTTTTGCGGATCCCAATCCTGGGGATGAAGAAGTCTAGACATCCTCTTGAAGTCAAATGCCAGACTTTCGAGATTCGTGACATATCTCTTATAGTAGCGGTCGATGTTCTCCCGATCGATGACGTCGTACCCGTAAAACATCATTCTCTCCGGGACAGACGGCACCCACCCATTGGCGATATCGTATGCCCGGGCCACTTGGAAGGCGCCTGACCAGCAGGGATGAATCGCACACGAAGCCAGCAGTCTGCCTTCTTTGATGCGCTGCATAAACTCGGATATCGCATCTGTGCCCACGATTGGAACCCGTTTCTTGCCAGCCTCCTCGATGGCCGTCAGTGCGCCGATCGCCATGTCGTCATTGTTACAGTAGACACCATCGAAGTCAGGAAATCTTGTCATCAGATCTTCCATGGCCCGGCGTGCGTCGATCCGGTTCCAGTTGCCTGCCAGAGAACCGAGCAACTCGATTCCCGGGTATTGCTTCAAGGCCTTCATCATCCCACCGGTTCGCAGCCGGTCGGAGGTGATGCCGGGAAAACCTTGAATGAACAAAAGCTTCCCTTTGCCTCCCATTTCTTCAAACAGGCGCCGGGCAATCGCATAACCCGCCCTGACGCCGTCAACAATCTGGTAATAGACCCAGTAGTCACCATCCTTGTAAGGGAAGTACCAAGCCGGGGTCTCGTGCATGATTGTGGTGGCGCAGCGGAACTCTTTGGCCTTCCTCGAATAGGTCTGCGTGCTCGTCTGTGTTGGCGGAATAATGGTCACCATCTTGGCGCCTGCACCCAGCTTTGTCTCATACTGGGCCAGCTGAGTTTCCGGCCTGAGGTTATTGACATAGAATTCAAATTCAAGCCCGAAGGCCCTGGCAGCTTGCTCTCCTCCGGCTTTGTAGCCTTTGAAGAAATCATTAGCCAACGTTGTGAACAAGGCAATCACGGGTGTGCCGGGCTGAACGAAGACACCTCCCGCCGGGCGCACTGCCGGCCCTTGCTGTGAGTCCGGAGTGGGGCTGCTGCAGGCGGACCAGAGAGGAAAGGAACTCGCGGCCGCAACGGCTCTCTTGGCCACCTCCAGAAACTGCCGCCGGTCATACCGGTATCGAGATCTGAGGTCTCTTCCTCTTACAAGGGTCATACGTATCCCCGTCTCTCCCCGGGATGGGGAGACAATGCAATCGATTGTACCCACCCGGAGGTTCACTCCGCAGCCTTCTGGCCCGGGGAGAGCTTGATGCAGGAGCAACTATGTTATATGTTCAGTCCCGGTGTCCACCTACACGAATCAGTCTGTAGGCGCCTACTGGCGGGCGCCTCATAAAGTCGTGAAGCGCGGCTGCATTGTCGCGATCTTGATCGTGAGCACCTCTATTCTCGCTCTGAGCCAGGAACGAAAGGTTCTTTCCGGTTTCCTGGTCGATAAGAGGTGCGCCTCTTTCTACGCGACTTCGCAGGAAAAACTGCCGGATCACTCCAAGGGTTGCGTGCTGGCTTGCGCCGCCGAGGCAGGTTTTGGCCTGTTGCGCGAGGACGGCTTTGTTCCTTTTGGAGAGGAGGGCAACAAGCTGGCGCGGGAATGGCTGGAGAAGACTTCCAAGGAAAAGGATCTTCAAGTCAGAGTCACCTTCACCGTCGACGCCGACCAACTCAAGGTCGAAAAAATCGAATAGTCTCAAGATCTTCTCAGGAGCCACCGCCAATCCGACTCCCATCAGCTCAGCTTGAAGCGCGGCTTGACATCCGGATTGACGCAGGAACGCGGCCAGCGTCCCTCGGCCAAGTCGAATATTGTCTCCACGGAAAGACGCCACGCCGCGTCCGTAAACTGGGTGGAATAGGCAGCCATGTGCGGGGTCATCACCACGTTGTCGAGTTTGAGCAGCGGGTTGTCCGGATCCGGTGGCTCCTGATCGAGCACGTCCAGTCCCGCTTGTGCGATCCAACCTTCCTGAAGTGCCCGAGCTAGAGCGGGCTCGTCAATGACGGCTCCGCGAGATGTATTGACGAGGATCGCGGTGGGCTTCATCAAGCGCAGCTCCCGCTCACCGATCAAGTGATGCGTATCCTGGGTCAGCGGGCAATGAACGGATACGAAGTCGGACTGTCTCAGCAGGTCATCCAGCGGGGTCGGCGTGACGTTACGAGTCGTCATGAAGTCCGAATTCAGGTAGGGATCATAGCCCAGCGTCGTCACCTGAAACACGCGCAATTTCTCTGCCAGTCTCTGTGCGATACGGCCAAATCCGAGCAGTCCAACCGTTTTGCCGCTCAGATGGCAGTAATCCGACATGCTTCGCAACTCCAACCTTCCCTTGCGAAGTGCACGGTCATGAGCCGGAATTCGTCGCGCCACTGCAAGCATGAGCCCGATTGTGTGATCTGACACGGGGTCCGTGGTAGCGTCCGGTGTGTTGGCGACCACAATCCCCAAACGCGTCGCCTCGGCGACAGCCACGTTGTCAGTACCACTTCCAGTGCGCAGAATCGCGCCGCAACGCGAGAGAAGTGGGAGGTTCTCGGCCGACAAGATGGGACTGCCTTTGAACAACCAAACGATGTCAGCATCCCCTGCATGGGCTCGCAGTTCTTCGCCTGTCTCACATTCCTTGTAGTCAAATTCCATGCCCTTCTCAACAAGGTCGCGAGACACCCAATCGGGAACCCCTGCGGGCATCGCCTCCAAGTCGAGAGCGGCCATGGCGACTTTTAATGGTTTCATTCTGGAACTCCGTTCGTTAGGTTTGAATGCAAGTGATTTCCGTTCCTTCCTTTGTTCTCGGAACTGGAAAGCCCAGCTTCGGAAAGGTTATTGTACGCTCCTTGTCAATGCCGCGTCTTGACTGGCACCAGCAAGAAAACGAGCTTCTCTCAATACCTTTTAGAATTTGGGATTTAGAATTTGGAATTTGTTTGGAATTTAAGATTTAGGATTTAGGATTTCTTAAGGAGTGTCGCAACTGTACAACGCTGACCTTACGATGAAAGTGGTCAGATGTTCAGAAGGTCAATGGTCAGCTTTCGTTTCGCCCGTGTCGTTGTTTTGAAAACAGCTGGTCTGAGTCGAGCTCTCGAGGCTTGCCAGTAGTCGGATTACTCTGCTACCTTATAGAAATCATGACGGAAAACGGAGCAGTCATTTCCAGGCGGTCTGCTGCCTTTCTGGTTCTTATCCTCGCCACTGTTTTTCTCTACCCTGCCCCAGTCGGCTCCGTCACGACTCCTACAGCTGAAGCACAGGAAAAGGATCCCGCTTCCGTCCGCGCCCGGACACCGGACTTCCAGAAGGACATCCTTCCCATCCTTAAAACGAATTGCCTGCGCTGCCATGATTCTGAGATCCGAGCGGCCGGCCTGGATCTGAGCACGCAGGAAGGTGCATTCACAGGAAGTGCTTCAGGCAAGGTGATCGTTCCTGGAAAACCGGAAGAAAGCCGGCTCTACGAGATGATCAGCAAGGGCTTGATGCCGGCCGACCGGAAAACGGAGCTTTCCGAGAGCGAGATGGAAACGATCCGAGCCTGGGTCGAGTCGGCTCGCGAGCAGAAGGACCCGAGTGCCACTGCGCAGGTGACTCAGCTCGACATTATCCCCCTCATGCTGCTGCACTGTACAGCCTGCCATGGGCGCCGTTTCCAGGAAGGAGGGCTTGATCTACGCACCAAGGCCGCCATCCTCAAAGGTGGAAAGTCAGGTCCGGCCATCGTGCCCGGCAAGCCTGAAGAGAGCTTGATGGTCCAGCGGATCCGCTCCGGAGAAATGCCTCCCCAGGAGAGAGAAGTGGAGGCGAGCGTCCGAAAAATGAGCGCTCGTGGATTGGAGCGACTTATCCAATGGATCGCCCAGGGGGCTCCGGAAATCGAGCCGGAGCCGAGCGTAGCTGCAACCAGGCTGGATCCCCTGGTGAGCGATCAAGACCGCGAATTTTGGGCCTTCCGGCCTCCGCAGGCGGCGGCCGTTCCGTCGGTGAGTCGCGTCAGCAACGTTCCTCGCGTAAAGAACCCGATTGATGCTTTCATCCTGCGTAAGCTCGAGGAGAAAGGGTTGAGCCTCTCTCCTGAGGCTGATCGCTTGACCTTGATCCGCCGAGCCTGTTTCGATCTTACCGGGTTGCCGCCGGAAGCGGAGGACGTAAAGGCTTTTCTTGCCGACGCGGACGAAAACGCCTATGAAGCGCTTATCGAGAAGTTACTGACGTCACCTCGTTACGGCGAACGGTGGGGACGCTACTGGCTGGATCTGGTGGGTTATGCCGACCGGGAGGACGCCCACCGTTATCGCGACTATGTGATCCGGTCATTGAATGCCGATAAGCCCTATGATCGTTTCCTGCTGGAACAACTTGCCGGGGACGAGTTGGTCAATGCCGAGAAGGCCCCCGCCGTTACCCAGGAAATCATGGACAAACTGGTCGCTACCGGTTTTCTGAGGATGGCTCGGGATTCGACCGGCCAGCGTTTGATCAACTTTGTGGAGCACCGCCTTGAGGTAATCAAAGACGAAATCAAGATCTTCAGCTCCAGCATCCTGGCTTTAACCATAGGGTGTGCCCGTTGTCATAACCATAAATTTGATCCCATTCCCCAGAGAGACTATTACCGTTTGACGGCTCTCTTCAAAGGGGCACTGGACGAACACGATTGGTTGCCGCCCACGTTCGCCGACTCGGACCCCAACCGGCCGGTGCTGGTTAAGGAGGTCCGTAAGTTACCTTATGTCACTCCGCTGGCCAACCCTCTTCAATTGAATGAAGAGCGGCTGAGACGAGAGGCAGACAACGAGAAACTGAGGAAGGAGATTGAGTCACTCAAGGCGGCCCTCGAGCCCAAGGCGAAGCCTCTGCGGGAAAAACTGATCAACCGGCGGCTGGCAAAACTTCCTCAGGTTTTGCATGAGGACTTGCTTCAGATGCTGGCCACACCGGCAGCCAAGCGAACCGAGTTGCAAAAATATTTGGCCAAGAAATTCGAAGAGGGCCTGAAAATTCGCTTTGGCGATCTGAGAGAGATCGACGAGGACTACCAAAAGGCCGCAGAGGAGACCGACAAGCGAGTCAAGCTGCTGCAGGCCAGGATTCTGCCCGAGCCTCAGATTCGAGCTCTTTGGGATCGGGGCATGCCCTCGCCCACCTACATCCTGCAGCGAGGCGATCCTACGAGTCCGGGCCGTTGGGTGGGGCCGGGTGTTCCCTCCTTGCTCAGTAATCCTGAAACGCCTTTGGAAATCAAACCTCCCTGGCCGGGCGCCAAGAAGACGGGGCGGCGACTGGCACTGGCCCGCTGGTTGACGCGGCCCGGCCACCCTTTGACCGCCCGGGTGATGGTCAATCGGATCTGGAAACATCATTTTGAGCGAGGAATTGTCAAGACGCTGGGAAACTTCGGCCACACAGGTGCGCGGCCCACACATCCCGAACTTCTTGACTGGCTCGCCCTGGAATTTATCCATCAGGGTTGGAGCATGAAAGCCATGCATCGGGTGATCATGACATCCAGCACCTATCGTCAAGCCTCCACCGTCACTCGGACCCATGAGGAACTCGATGCGGAAAATATTCTGTTGTCCAGGATGCCAATGCGGCGAATGGAGGCCGAGGTCTTGCGCGATACACTCTTTTTGGTCTCGGGCCGTCTCGATGAGACACGCTACGGCCCTCCGGATCCTGTGCTGGAGCGGAAAGATGGTCTGGCCACTTCACTTGGACGTGAAAATGGATGGCGGCGAAGTATCTATATCACACAGTACACAAGCCACAAACGAGGCGAGAACAATCCCACCATCCTGGACAGCTTCGACTTCGCGCAGATGACACCAAACTGCCTGGAGCGAGTCGAGTCCACCGTCGCCCCTCAGGCACTTCATCTGATGAACGACACCACGATTCGCAACCTGGCCGGCTCATTTGCTGAGAGGGTCCAGAGGGAAGCGAGCCCTGATCCACTGGAACAGGTGCAGCGAGCTTACTGGATTGCCCTTGGCCGGCCGCCCACATCCGAGGAGAAGGAGGTCAGCCTGAAAGCACTGCTCAGTCTGAAGCGGGTGGCTGGGCAGAGTTCGCCAAACGGGGAGGATGCGGCCAAGCAGGCTCTCGCCAAGTTTTGTCATACTCTTTTGAACTCGGCTGCGTTCATCTATATTGATTAAGAGGTTGGATATGGACTACTTAGGTAAGAGACAATCCCAGGAAAGCCCGGTTCTGTCACGGCGGAGTTTCTTCGAGCGGCTCACAGATGGAGTCTCCGGGGCCGCCTTGGCGTATCTCTTGAACCGGGATCTGTACGGGGGCTCGGGACTGATCTCCTCCGAAGGTGAGGAAGGTGTTCGTCGTGTTTACGATCTGAAGGCCCGTCATGCTCACTTTGAGCCCAAGGCAAAGGCCGTCATTCACTTCTTCATGAACGGCGGACCGAGCCAGGTGGATATGTTCGACCCCAAGCCCATGCTGGACAAGCATCACGGGGAACCCTATCTGGACAAGCTCGCCGTCGCTGACGTGCAGGACCCGGAACAGGCGGGAGCTCTGATGCGCAGCCCCTTCCAGTTTGCGCAGCATGGACAATCCGGAATCTGGCTCTCCGAAGTCTTGCCCTATCTCGCCCGACAGGTGGATGACATCGCTGTGATTCGTTCCCTGTTCACCACCACCCCGGACCACGCCGGCGCGTGCTTCAAGATCCATTCGGGTCGGATACTTTCGGGCTACCCTGCACTCGGGTCGTGGGTTACCTATGGTCTGGGTAGCGAAAACGAGAACCTTCCCGCCTATGTGGTGCTGGAAGATCCCATGGGGCCGCCCGTCAATGGGTCACAGGGCTGGCAGACAGGTTTTCTCCCCCCCGTTTACCAGGGGACCCCGGTGCGTTCCACAGGATCTCCCCTCCTGAATCTGCATCCTGAGGTCGAGGAACCATCGGAGCTTGTGAAGGTGGGCCGGGACCTCCTGAGACGGCTCGATCGCATCCACAAGGGAGCCCGCCCTGGCCAGCCGCGGCTCGATGCCCGCATTTCCAGTTATGAGCTGGCCGCGCGGATGCAGCTGGCAGCCACCGATGCGCTTGACCTGTCACAGGAGTCTGAGAGGACCTTGAAAATGTATGGCGTCGGCGAGAAGTCCAAGTACAGGGGTCGAACCCATCCCATCAGCGGACCCGATTCCTATGCGAGACGCTGTATTATGGCCCGGCGACTGGTGGAGCGAGGCGTGCGCTTTATTCAAATCTACATCAATACACAAATATGGGACATGCACGCCAATATTGAAAACGACACAAGAGCTGCCTGTCGAAAAACGGACAAGCCGATCGCTGCACTCCTCAAGGATCTGAAAGAACGGGGCCTGCTCGACAGCACTCTGCTGATCTGGAACGGTGAGTTCGGCCGGCTGCCCATCGCTCAGTTCCAGAAAGGCAAGCCGGACGCCGGACGGGACCATAACCCGCACGGCTTCAGTGTTTGGATGGCTGGTGGAGGCGTCAAAGGGGGAACGGTCTACGGAACGACCGACGAACTCGGTTACAAGGCCGTTGAAAATCGGGTCAGTGTTGCCGACTGGCATGCGACCATCCTGCACTTGCTGGGTCTGCACCACGAAGAACTGTTTTTTGAGCGAAGCGGATTGAAGGAAAAGCTGACCTTCACTTTCGAGCCTCGAATCGTCAAAGAGATCCTTGCTTGACTTCCCCGCCGCCGGACGACCTGGCAACCTGACCGGGGTTGAGTAGGCCGGGGGAGTCTCACCCCCAGCCCCTCCAAGAACCGGACGTGAACCTCTCAGCTCATCCGGCTCCTATCACTCAAGCCACAAGGAAAGACTCCAAGACGCCAATGAATAAATAGATGCGGATTGGCACGGGCAATCTGGTCGAGGTAACGCCTTGCCCGTTGCCGATGCCCAGAAAATCTTTTGAGTTTCCTTCGCACCCACTGCACAAGATACCGGTTGAAGTTCCGCCACAGTTGACGCAGTGCCGACGCGTGGAAGCAACCATAGCAGGCTTGCCAACCACGGAGTTTCGGATTGAACATCTGAGACAGATCCAACAACGTCTTCTCGTTCTTGAGCTGGACATGCCAGCTACGCATGCATCGATTGATCTCCTTCTTCGAGGAGATACTGATCGCAGGAAGAAAGTTCGGGTGAACCTGCCCTTTCTTGTTCACACACCGTCGCGGACGGAAAGTGTAACCAAGGAAATCAAAGCTGATTCGCGAATGCTCTTCCAGGCGATTCACATCCTTGCAATAGACGATCGACGATTTGTCGGGATGGATCTCCAACCCACACTCACGGAAGCGTTCCGAGATAAGGCTCATCACGTATTCCGCCTGAGACTGGCTCTTGCAGTGCAGCAGCCCATCGTCGGCGTATCGACAAAATGGAACCCCCGGCAGTTGGCGTCTCACCCACGCGTCAAACGCGTAGTGCAAGAACAGATTTGCCAGAATAGGGCTCACAACTCCACCTTGCGGTGTGCCTTTGTCGCGCGCCTGTAGACTGCCGCCGGGCTGCTCAAGTGGAGCCTGCAACCAGCGCTCCACGTACAACAACACCCAACGACACTGACAATGGTGGCGTAACGCCTTCATGAGCAGTTCGTGGTCAATGTTGTCGAACAGGGCGCGGATATCGAACTCCACCACCCAGTCGTATCGCCAACACCGTTTCCGGGTGATGGCAATCGCGTCATGGGCAGACTTTCCCGGTCGATAGCCGAAAGAATCCTCATCGAACACCGGTTCCAGTATCGGCTCCAGGGCTTGCTTCACCACTGTCTGTGCGATTCGATCAGAGACCGCAGGCACTCCGAGAACACGCGTGCCCCCCGATTTCTTCGGGATTGGCACGGCTTTCACGGGTGGTGGAAAATAGCTCCCGGAGCACAGCCGGTTCCAGATTCGATAGAGGTTGTTCTTCAAGTTGTGCTCGAAGAGTTCAAGCGACTCGCCATCGACTCCTGCGGCACCTCCTTTGGACTTCACCTCCAAGTATGCTTGCCCTGCCAGCTTCTTAGAAACCTCAAATGGCTTTGCTACTTTCAAGGGCTCCTCCTGCCTAGCAGTTGGCCGCTTGTCTGTAGCCGAGTGACCAAGCCCCTTCGCTCCGCTGCCATTACGGCAGCCTCATCGCTACTACGAGCTTGTCCGCCCCTGGGCAACGCTTCGATACTGTCGGCCTCGCAGGTTCTCTGCTTGTGCCTTTCTCTTAGCATCGTTGCTCCAGGTTCCCGCAGTTCAACATGAGAGCCCAGATCAAGCTCACGCCACCTCTATGCCGGGTGCCACCTGACCAGTAGACAGGTTTCCGCCAGATTCGTCCCGGGGCAACATCAACTCCCCGGTTTCGACACCATCTCGTCCTTTCGGCACTTGAACGGTGGTTCACTTGTGTTCGTCTTCCTGATCCACACCTGATGCTTCTAGAGCACCTTTTCCGTAACGCTCACGACCGCGGCTTTTAACCACAGCCACTTACGGTGGTTTGCAACCTGCTCTGCAAGCCGGTTGCGGGAGGCCTACTCCCATCTCTCACGCCGCTTGCTGCGGCACACTGACATCTCAACCCGGATGATGCATAAGGTGTCGTAGCGAAGACCCTTGTGTCAAGACACTTGTGATTATCGCCTCCTCCCGCATCTCTTTATGACGGCGCTCTTATGGATCAGGTCCCTACCCTGCGCGTGATTTCACGTACTGGTATTGGTGTGGACAACATTTCGATCCCTGATGCCACCGCACGTGGGATTGCGGTATGCAACGCCCCCCTGGCACCCACCATCTCAACGGCTGAGCACGCCATCGCGTTGTTGCTCGCAGTGGCGTATTTTCGATTCGAGTCTGATTCCGGTATACTGATCCCTCAGTTTTCTGATCAAGGAGTGTGTATGCCAAGCAAGGAAGAAGTGATTGAAGCCATTCAGCAAGTTTACGACCCAGAGATTCCGGTCAACATTTATGATCTTGGGCTCATTTATGACATTCAGGCCTCAGACTCGGCCGTTTCAGTGGAAATGACCTTGACCTCGCAGGGCTGTCCTGCTGCGGTTCAGCTTCCGGACGACGTGAGATCGAAAATCCAGAATCAACTCGGTATCTCCGACGTGTCGGTGAATGTGACTTTTGACCCTCCCTGGGGACCCACGAGGATCTCTCCGGAAGGACGCAAAACTTTAATGATCGACGAATAGCCCGGCCATAGATGTAGGCGGGCCCTGTGAGCCGGTTCAGCACTAGTACTCCCTGCCATAAATACGATGACGTATGTTGGGAGCGCGACGGAGACCAGATCGAGGCGCGACGACGAGTCGATGTCCAGACATCGGCGAGGAGGAGCAACAAAGAGATGGGCCCTTCCCGCCCCAACCCTTTGGGCGGATGGGGTTTGCGGGCGATCTCTTTGTCGTTCGTCGTCGACGATGCCTCGGCATCGCCTAACGATGCCCCCGCATCGCCTCCTCCTCTCTTCGCGACCTCTCCTCGCAAACCCCATCCGCATACGTCATCGTATTTATGGCAGGGGGTACTAGTGCTGAAAGAGCAACGAACCGATTACTCGGGTGATTCTGCGTGCTATTTGCCGCCTGAGGCGGCTCTCACCTTCTACCCCCCGTGCATTTTCCAGAGGAAGGGGCGGAGGAGACAGAAAGAGAAACTCGTCAAAATTCGCATTGTTTGGATTAGTGCTCTTCCTCGCTATGCCGGGATGCTCCATCCGGCGCATGGCAGTCAAAGGACTTGCCGAGACCTTGGCGAAAAGTGGCGACGTTTTTGCGTCGGATGAAGATCCGGAGCTGATTCGGGACGCTGTACCCTTTTCCCTGAAGACCATCGAATCCCTACTTGAGGAGCTTCCCGACCATCCCGGCCCTCTGCTCGCCGCCTGCAGCGGTTTCACACAATACGCCTACGCATTCATTCAAACAGACGCGGACTTTCTGGAACCGAGCGACTATGAGGCGTCGCTTTCCCTGCGTACCCGTGCACTCAAGATGTACCTTCGCGCTCGTGGCTACTGCATCCGGAATCTAGAGCTCAGGCACCGAGGAATTATCCGGCAGCTGATGGTCGACCCCGGGGCAGCTCTAGTTTCCACAAGGTTACAGGAGGTTCCCGCACTGTACTGGATGGGAGCCTCCTGGGGTGCAGCCATCTCGCTGGGTCTGGACAAGCCGGAGCTGATTGCGGATTTTCCTGTGGTGCGAGCACTGATGGACCGAGCACTGCAATTGGATGAAGATTATGGAGGTGGGGCCATCCATGAAGCACTCATCACACTGGAAGGCGTCCCGGCAACAATGGGAGGGTCACCCGAGCGCGCCCGGAGACACTACAGCCGTGCGCTGGAACTCTCCAAAGGTCTTTCGGCGGGTCCCCACGTCGCCTTGGCCACCAGCGTCTCTGTGCCTGACCAGAACCGCGCTGAATTTGAGCGACTGCTGAAGCGGGCTTTGGCCGTCGATCCGGAGAAGAATCGCCGTATCCGTCTAGCCAATCTGATTGCACAGAAGCGGGCGCGCTTTCTTCTGGCTCATGCCGATGAGCTGTTTGTAGAGCCGGTAGAAGAGGAGCAGTCACCATGAGGCTGCTTCGGCTGAGCTTCATTTTGCCGCTTGTCCTAGCTGCTGCGATACAGCTCCCAGCGGGTGCCCACTCCGGGCAGGTAAAACTGGCAACTGTGGTACCCAACGGATCGCTCTGGCACCAAGCCTTGAAGCAGATGGGTGCGGACTGGCGCCAGGCGACAGAAGGCCGGATCAGACTTGTGATTTATGCGGGAGGAGTTCAAGGGGATCAGGCAACGATAATCCGGAGGATGCGATTTAACCAGCTTCAGGCAGCTGCCCTGACGGTGGGGGGACTCAGTAAAATCGAAGAATCGTTTAATATCTTCGGGATTCCTTTCTTCTTTTCATCCGATGAAGAACTCCTTTATGTCATCAATAAGCTGGCGCCGGTCCTGGAAAAGCGGTTGGCCGCCAAGGGTTTTTATCTCCTCAACTTGGGGCACGGCGGATGGGTTCAGGTTTTCACGAAAAAAAAGGTGCAGACCTTGAGCGATCTCAAGAAAGTCAAGCTCTTCACCTCGGCAGGCGAGGATCGAATGGTGCAGTGGTATAAATCGAATGGCTTTCATCCGGTAGCGCTTTCACTGTCCGATGTCATGATGGGACTCCAGACGGGCAGGGTGGAGGCCGTGCCCAGCCCGCCACTGGCGGCGCTCGCCTTTCAGTGGTATCGACAGACCCCTTTCATGCTTGAGGTGGGTCTGGCGCCCGTGGTAGGGGCCACGATCATCACCCGCAAGGCCTGGAATCAGATTTCAGAGCGGGACCGCGAAAAACTCAGCCAATCGGCGGCAAAGGTGGAAAAGTTCCTGGAGACGGAGGTACCCAAACAGGACAAAAAATCTGTGGCCGAGATGGAGAAACGAGGCCTGAAGATCACAAGGGTGGCACCTGAGGATCAGGCGGACTTCCGTTTGGCAGCAGAGGAGCTTGCTTCCACCATGCGCGGATCGATGGTATCCCAAGAAATCTTTGACAGGGCTTTGCGCGAGCGAGAGGTCTTCCGCCGAAACGCCTCACGGGAGGGTCCACCCTGAAGAGGATCGCTGTTGGCTTCGAGGACACTTTCGCCAGTCTGGCCCTGGCAGCTATGGTGCTGCTGCCGCTAGCCGAAATCCCCATTCTCTGGTTTTTCGGAATCGGCATTCCCGGATCTATACCGTTTGTGGGACACCTCACCCTCTGGATTGGATTTTTGGGCGCTGCAATCGCCGCGCGCGAAGGGAAGCTCCTGGCTCTGGCCACAGCCACCTTCCTTCCGGAGGGGCCCAGGCGGCGCGCAATCACCATTCCGACATCGATCCTGACGGCTACTGTCTCAACCCTTCTGGCCCGGGCCGGAATCGAGCTGGTATTGTCGGAAAGGGAAGCGGGCACGATGATCGCGGCGGGCATCCCAGCCTGGGTGGCGCAGCTGGTCCTGCCGCTCTCCTTCCTTCTGATTGCACTGCGAATGGTCTGGCGGGCTGCCCCGGGCTGGAGTGGCCGGGCAGTGGCCAGCAGTGGTGTTCTCGCGGGTATTTGGCTGGGACAATTCCCCGCACTTCTGGAAGGAACCCCGGCCTGGCCCGGCCTCCTGCTGATTCTGGCAGCGGGGGTGCTCGGTGCTCCCATCTTTGTCCTCCTGGGAGGCTGCGCCGCGCTGCTGTTCATGAGCGCCGGCGTCACGCCCGTGGCAATTCTGATCGAGACCTACGCGCTGTCGGATTCGCCCTCGTTGCCAGCCCTCCCCCTGTTTACCCTTGCTGGTTTTCTGCTGGCCGAAGGGAAGGCATCCGAGCGGCTGTTTCGGCTCTTTAGAACCCTCTTCGGATGGATCCCAGGCGGAACAGCCGTGGTATCGGCGGCGCTGTGCGCATTCTTTACGGTGTTTACCGGTGGCTCTGGAGTCACCATCCTGGCACTGGGCGGCCTCTTGCTGCCCACTCTTCTTCAGGATGGTTACCGGCAAAGATTCTCCCTTGGGCTGATAACGGCCTCCGGTTCCTTGGGACTTCTCCTTCCACCCGCCCTTCCCTTGATCCTCTACGGCATCGTGGCGGGGGCTCCGATCGAGGATCTCTTTCTAGGCGGCATCCTGCCGGGGATATTGCTCATCACACTGATCGGGGCGTGGGGAGTGCGGGAAGGTCTCCTAACCGGTGCGGGACGAACCCCATTTGCTTTCCGTGCGGCGGGCACGGCATTGTGGCAGGCAAAGTGGGAGCTGATGCTGCCGGCCCTGATCCTGGTAGCGTACTTCACTGTAGCAACTCTTGTGGAAACCGCCGCACTGGCCGTACGTTACGCCTTCGTAGTGCAGTGTTTTATCCACCGGGATCTGTCTATCCGGCGCGATCTGCGGCGGATCCTTGTCGAATGTCTGACCCTGATCGGTGGTGTTCTGCTCATCCTGGGAGTGGCCGTGGGCCTTACCAATTACCTCGTCGATGCCCGGGTGCCGGCACAACTCCTGGAGTGGACTCAGAGTCACGTTGAGTCGCGGGTGGTGTTCCTACTCGGACTGAACCTGTTCCTGCTGCTCGTCGGTTGCCTGATGGACATCTTTGCTGCCATCGCCGTCGTAGTGCCGCTGATCATCCCATTGGGGGCAGCCTACGGCATCCATCCCGTTCATCTGGGTATTATCTTCATCGCAAACCTGGAACTGGGTTATATCACGCCTCCCGTGGGCCTGAACCTGTTTCTGGCCTCCTATCGCTTCAAACGACCTCTGCTGGAGGTAGCCAGGGCGGCACTGCCCATGCTGGCGATTCTAGGCATCGGAGTCCTCCTCATTACGTACGTTCCTGCACTGACCACCGGGATGCTGGAGCTGCTGGGTCGATAACACTGAGCAGGCGTCTCCTCCAACTCGAGCCCGGATGATGCATAAAGTGTCTGCTGCATGGGCGAACATCCGGATGAACACACCCCGTCCGCCTGCGGCGGACACCCCTCTCAAGAGGGGACTAGCCTGCATTTCTCATCACGGATCGTCACGAGACACTCGTGTCACGCGGCGGAAGGGCCGGTCTGACAAGGCGCGCGACCAAGGCCCCCGCAGGCGTACTCGTGCAGTACGTCGAGGAGGCCGAAGAAGCGCAACGCAGTCAGAACGGATCATTTCTTCACTTCGCTCAGGTGAAGGCGACGCCGATGCAGTAGAGAGGTGATGAGAAATGCAGGCTAGCCCGCCGCTTTGTGGTACCCCTCCGGAGGAGGGGACCACCTTCCAATTGATATGCATCATCCGGGCTCGATCTCGCCTTTCGGCGTATCATAGAAGATGGTACCCTCCACTGTAGATGAAGCCACGCAGTATCCTGCTCAGAGAAACCGTCGTGATCGCTCTTCAGTCGATTTTGGCTCACAAGCTGAGAGCCTTCCTCACCCTTTTGGGCATCATCATCGGGGTGGCCTCCGTGATGGCGGTGGGTGCGTCCATTGAAGGTCTGGAGACCTACGTCAAGGGAGCAATCTCCCAGGAATTCGGCAGCAATTCGTTTATCCTCGCCAAATTTCCGCTTCAAGGCAATATTACCGAGGAAGATCGGGAGAGGATGGCTCGCCGCAACCGGGATGTTCGGGTTGAGGATATCGTTTTTCTCAAAGAACGCTGTAAAGATTGTGAAGAACTGGCCGGACAGATCGAAAGCCGTCGTACCACACGTCACGGCGCCGAAAAAATCTATGATACCCGGATCAGTGGGATCACGCCGAACACGGTCTACCTTCGGAACATGGATCTGTCAGAGGGGCGCTTTTTTTCCAATCAGGAATTTCAACGTTCCCGTTTTGTCTGTGTGATCGGCTGGGATCTCAAGGAGAAGTTCTTCCCGAATGTTGGGATTCAAGATCGCTACGTCAAGGTCGGCACGCATTCTCTGAAGGTTGTTGGAGTTCTGGCGAAGGCGGGATCTTATTTTGGCCAAAGTCTCGACAATGTGCTTTATGTGCCCATTACCTCCTATCAGAAAATCTTTGGAACTCGGCGCAGCATCACGATTCGAGGACGTGCTTCTGGGCGGGAAAGCTTCGAGCGCGCTCTGGATCAGGTTCGTGTAGCGATGCGGGTGCGCCACCATCTGAAGCCCAACGAGGATGATGATTTTGGTTTGACCTCCGCAGAAGAGATCAACCAGCAGGTTGACCAGTTCACGGGTGCCATCGCCATGGTGGTCACACCGATTACGCTGATCTCTCTGATCGTGGGTGGAGTGGTGGTGATGAACATCATGCTGGTATCGGTGACGGAGCGAACCTTTGAGATCGGCCTGCGCAAAGCGCTTGGCGCTCGGCGGCGGGAGATTCTCCATCAGTTCCTGGTCGAGTCTACCCTCCTCGCAGGTGTGGGAGGAACCCTGGGACTCCTTCTGGCCTGGTTCCTCGCATGGATTGTGGAAAGCCGTACCCCCGTGCCGATGACCATCACTTTCCCTTACATTGCACTCTCGCTCGGAGTCTCGGCAGGAATTGGCATCTTTTCCGGTATCTATCCGGCCGCCAAGGCCGCCAAGTTGGACCCGATCGTAGCGCTGGGCGCGGAACGATGAAGCGGACGGACTACCTGGAAAACATCTCTATGGCTCTGGGATCGCTTCGTATCCACAAGATGAGAAGCTTTCTCACCAGTCTGGGTGTGATCATCGGTGTCATGACTGTTATCGTGATTGCCTCCATCCTGGCGGGAATGCGCACGAACATCATCTCACTGATCGCACAATACGGAACCAACAATATCTATGGCTTCCACCTGACTCAGTTTACGCGGCCGGATCCAGCGGAGCGGACCCGAAAACCGCTGAAGGTCCAGGATGCGCAGGCTCTCAAGAACTTGAGCACGGCTATATACGATGTCGCCCACCAAGGGCGTCTTTGGGGAGCTCACACTTTGCAGTACGGAGGAGAAACCTATCGCCGAGCCAGCATCACCGGTGTCTCACCCAACTATGCCGCCCTTACCAATTTTGCCGTATCGGAAGGCCGTTTCCTGACCGAGGCGGACGAGCTGCATCGACGCCACGTCTGTGTTCTCGGCATGACTGTGGTGGAGGCTCTCTTTCCCCACCAGCGGCGGATCGTCGGCCGCTCTATCCTGATTCGTGGAAAACGCTTTACCGTAGTCGGAGTCCTGGAAAAACATAAGTCCATACTCCTTGGGGACAACCCAGCAGATAATGTCGTGTGCCTGCCCTATCGCACCTTTCGCAAAGCCTCGCCGCCTAGAGATTGGCTATACCTGATCATCCAGGCGAAACCCGGTCAGCTTCTCAAAGCTCTCGACGAAGCGGAGCGGATCCTACGCCTTCAGAGGGGGCTGCGATTCAATCAACCTAATGACTTTGACCTCAGCACGGCCGATCGAATGAAGGAACGATTCGACTCCATCACCGCTACCATGGGTCTCATTGCCATCGCCATCTCAGGAGTCGGTCTTTTGGTCGGTGGGATTGGCGTCATGAATATCATGCTGGTCTCCGTCACCGAGAGAACAAGAGAGATCGGTGTTCGAAAGGCCATTGGTGCAAGGCGCCGGGACATCATCTCTCAGTTTCTCTTCGAAGCCATAACGTTGACAGGTATCGGAGGAATCCTGGGGGTTGTCTTTGCGATCTTGATCAGTTACCTGGTGATCTGGTGGATCCCTGCGCTCCCGGCAACCATCCCCCTTTGGGCGGTGATCGCGGGGTTCCTGGTGTCTGTTTCGGTGGGGATGATCTTTGGAATCTGGCCTGCGGTCAAGGCTTCCCGCCTGGATCCGATTGAGAGTTTGCGGTATGAATGAGGGTTGACCGCAAAATTCGCGAATTTTCGCAAAGGTTCGCGAATTTCGCAGTTCCATTTTCCATTGACGGATGACGAATGACCAATGACGGTGCTTACCCGCGCAGCTTTTCCTTCAACATCTGATTGAGCAACTTAGGATTGGCTCGCCCGCCCGTTTCCTTCATGGCCCGGCCTATGAAGAAACCCAGCAGTCCTTCCTTTCCCCCGCGATAGGCCTCGACCTGCTTTTGGTTCGATTCGAGAAGGCGATCAATCAGCTCTTCCAGCTCGCCAGTGTCACTGATCTGACCCAGATCTTCTGTTGAGATGATTGTCCCCGGCTCCTCACCGGTTCGATACATCCTTTCAAACACCTCCTTGCCAATCTTGCTGCTGATGGTTCCCTCGTCGAGCAACTGAACCATTCGGGCCAGATGCTCTGGTCTGACGCGGCAATCTTCGATGGAGAGATTGTCTCGCTTGAGGTAACGAGTCAGGTCCCCAAGCATCCAGTTGAAGATGGACCTGGGCCGGGCACGCACCTTCATCGCCGTCTCGAAGTAATCCGCAAAAGGCCTTGTATGGGTGATTCGCACGGCGTCCTCCGCGTCGAGCCCGTACTCTTGGACAAAACGCTCGCTACGGGCCTCCGGGAGCTCCGGAATCTCCTTTCTCAGCGACTCCAGCCATTCCTCGGAGATGACCACAGGAAGCAGGTCCGGGTCCGGAAAGTATCGATAGTTATGTGCCTCTTCTTTGCGCCGCATAGGAAATGTATTCTGGTGCTCTTCATCCCACAGCCGGGTTTCCTGCTCTACCTGACCGCCCCGCTGGATCAAATCGATCTGCCTCTCGATTTCGTAGTCGAGCGCCTTCTGAAGAAATCGAAACGAATTGACATTCTTGATTTCAGTTTTGGTTCCGAGACGGGAAGATCCGGCAGGTCGAACCGAGACGTTTGCGTCGCAGCGCAAGCTTCCCTCCTCCATGTTTCCATCGCAGATGGCCAGATAAAGCAAGATACGGCGAATATGGGTCAGAAAGTCGTAAGCCTCCTGACTGGATCGAATGTCCGGCTTGGTGACCATTTCAATGAGAGGCACTCCACTTCGATTCAGATTGACATAGGTGTCCTCCCCCGCCATATGGATTGATTTTCCCGCGTCTTCTTCCAAGTGAACGCGAATGATTCCAAAACCTTTTTTCCGATAGTTCGTGACCTTCCCGGAGGATAAACGTTCGCCCGTTCGCAGTGTGACCCTTCCTTTTTCAGCAAGGGGTCGGTCGTATTGGGAAATCTGGTATCCCTTGGGAAGGTCCGGATAGAAGTAGTTCTTACGAGCGAAGATGGATTTTGCGCTGATGCGGCAACCCAAAACCAAACCTGCCTTGATGGCCATGGCCACCGCTTCCTGATTGAGGACGGGTAGAGCCCCGGGTAGCCCCAGGCAGACGGGGCAGGTGTTGGCGTTCGACGGGGCTCCAAACTGCGTGCTGCAACGGCAAAAGATTTTTGTCTGTGTCAGCAGCTGAGCGTGAACCTCAAGACCGATGACTGGTTCAAATTCCATCAGCTCTTTTCGCTGCAACCCGGGCTAGAGCCTGTTGTAGAGTGTCCGGGTCCTCCCCAGGCAAGTCGATCCAGTGTACGTTCTTCTCCTTGCGGAACCAGGTCATCTGGCGCTTGGCATAACGCCGGCTGTCTCGCCGGGTTAACTCCCGTACCTCTTCCAGGCTCATTCCACCCGACAACAAGGCGATAATATAGCGGTATCCGAGGGCCTCAAAGCCTTTTGCCTGAGGAGAATAGCCACTTTCCAGCAGCCGCCTCACCTCTTCGACAAGCCCCCCACAAAACATACCGTCGATGCGCCGATGGATTCTATCATGGAGAACGGGACGGGATAAATTAAGGCCAAACTTCAGGATGCGAAAACCTTGCAGAGACTTTTGGGGGAAACGTCCAGAGCGATTGGGTCCCTGCAGATGGCTAATCGGTATTCCCGTCAGAAAGCAAACCTCCAGTGCGCGCACAATCCGGATCCGATCACCCGGATGGATCCGCCGGGCCGCATCGGGGTCTTTGGCCTTCAGAAGACGATGAAGGAAAGCTAGTCCCTTACGCTTGCGGATCTGCTCAAGTCGACTGCGGAGTCCTTGGCATCGGGCAGGAGCTTCGAAAACGCCCTCCAGAAGAGCCCTTAAATAGAGGCCGCTGCCGCCCACCACGATGGGCACCGCCCGACGCGCCACGATCTGCTGGCACATGCTTCGCCCCTCCACCATATAACGCCCCGCGCTGTAGTGTTCATTCAAATCCAGGAAATCATAGAGATGATGGGGAACCAGACATCTCTGCTCGAGAGGAGGTTTGCCCGTGCCGATCTCCAGATGGCGATACATTTGGACAGAATCGCAGTTGATGATCTCGCCGCCCAGCCTCTGCGCGATCTTGACGCCGAGGCTGCTCTTTCCCGTCGCCGTAGGACCGATCAGAACGATGAGGAGCTTTTCTGACATGTGAAGACTCACTACTGCCACTTCCAGTGACCAATGACTAGTGACCAGTGACCAAGCTGATGACAACTTGATTATAGCCAATTCTGTGCAGGGATAGTCGGTCAGTCGTCAGCCGGTCAGCCTCTCATCAGTAGCGGCGAACCAGATGAATACCCCGATAGTATCGCTTCAAAATCCGGTCAAATGTCAAACCGCGTTTGGCCAACTCAACGCTGCCCATCTGGCACAAACCGACGCCATGTCCACGGCCTCTGCCTCGAACTCGAAGCTCCACGATATTCCCGAAAGGGTCTAAGGAAGGTCGAATCTCTCGAATGAGGCTGCTGGGCAGGCCCAGCGCGAAACGGATTTCGCTTCCTGTCAGAACCTTCTCACCTTCATCCCCGACCACGAGCATCTCAACAACACGTCCTGAGGATCCTCTCTTGATGGGAATCAGCTTTCTCAATTTGCCCACCGCTGCTTTGCGATTCAGGTTTTCCTGGATCCGGGAGCCTGGAATCTTCTCTTCCCAGGAGAAATCACGCGCGGACGACCCCTCACATTGGACTCCTCCCTTCAGATAGGGGATGGAGGAGGCCTGCTTAAAGACCAGTTGGTAGTCCTCTGTTTTGCCTCCACAGGTGGAAGAGTAGAAAGCCTTAATCGGCTGCTCCCCCTGATACGCAGCAATGATTCCACGTGTTTCATCCACAGCTCGATTGGACATAGGGTGTTCACTGTTCACTCCTCGATAGACCTGGGAACGTTCATCTGAATACAGATCGAAGCCACGGCGACCGTACTGGCCCAGCATGGAAAGAGCGTAGCTACGCGCCGCGGTAGCCTGAGCTTTGATGGCTTCCATATGGGGGAACGCCATCGGGTCCAGCTCATTCGCGACCACACCCTTCAAGTAATCTTCCAGTGCCAGTTCATTCACAATGACCGGCATTCCTAACGGATTGATGAAGATCTCCACTGCCCCCCGATACACCTTACCGTCCAGGCTCAACCGCCCGTCAGCACCGGGTTCAATCCGAAATCTCGAGCCTGATCGGCGCTTCCTGCCCTCAATGAGCTGAACGCTGCTGCTAGTCACCTGGATCTGAAGCGGGAACGCCTGGGCGGAATCTTCAATGCGCACCGATCGAAAATCTTCCTCAAGAAGAATCCGAACAGAGGGTCCTGCGCTTTGAGCAGGAAACTTGGCGACAGGACTGGGTCTCGTGGCAGGGAAAAGCGACACGGGTGGGGGGCGCCTTCTACCACCACAGGAGTGGACGACAAGAGCAAAAGAACAGAAGAACAGGAGAGCAAAAGAAACCACCCTTCTTCTTCCTGTTCTTGCTATTGCTCTACGGGCGAAGCGAGCCGTCACGTCTGTTGAAGCACTCTCAGTGCCAGTGCCAGCGCGGCTTTTCCCTCTTCCCCGGACGCGCCATTGGCCAGGCCGTCCAACGGAGGTCCTCCTCGCACAGCTCGGAGAAAAGCCTGCAGTTCGAGCTCCAACGGTTCACCTCGCTGAACCTGGCAAGCGCGGCGTACGATCTTTCTGCCACCGTCTGCATCAACCAGACTGTGAATTTCGGCCTTCTGGCTGTGAAAGTCGATGGAGACGTAGTCGTGTTTTTGGAAGAATCGGAGCTTGCGTATTTTCTCGCTCGACACTCGGCTGGCCGTGATATTGGCGACGCACCCGTCTTCAAACTCGAGGCGAGCGTTGGCAATATCGACTTCGCGCGTGAGTACCGCAACGCCCACGGCACGAACATCCCGAATCGGTCTCTTCACGAGTTGCAAGATCAGATCTAAATCATGAATCATGAGGTCCAGGACGACATCGATGTCCAGACTTCGGGGTACGAACACCCCGAGCCGATGAGCCTCGAAGAAGAGTGGTTTTCCTACATAGGCACGCACAGCCTGAAAGGCGGGATTGAACCGCTCGGAGTGCCCCACCTGGAAAACGAGTCCTTTCTGCTTTTGCTGAGCTTCAATGAGTCGATCGGCGCCCGCCAAGGTGTCACAGATCGGTTTTTCCACCAGCAGGTGAATCCCGCGACTGAGGAGCTCGGTGCCCATTTCCGCGTGCGCACTCGTCGGTACCGCCAAACTTACGGCTTCGACCGCATCAGGAATTCTCCTGTAGTCACCGTGAGCCAGACATTGGTAAAGTGATGCGAAGCGTTGAGCTCTCTGCTTCTTGATATCCACTACTGTCACCAGGGCTGCTTCGGGGAGCTGAGAGTAGATGCGGGCGTGATGCCCTCCAAGAGCACCCAGACCCACCACAGCGACTTTGACCGGCAGGTCGGAGACCAGAGAAGACACAGCTATGTGGACAAGATCGCCAAGTTCATGCGATCCGCTTCTTCGATAAACTCTTGGCAATCGAGGATGAGTGTTCTTCCCGCATCCAGAGCCATCCCCGAGACATGACACTCCGCAAAGACCTTCAGAGTTCGAGACCCCACGACGGGCACATCGAACCTCATATCCTGATTGGGCTTGCTTACTTTGACCACCGTAAGCCGTTGCCCGGGGACCAGCCGAGATGCCCGGCGGATTGTTTCGTCCGTGCCCTCCATTGCCTCAACGGCCACCACCGCCTGCTCTTTTATCACAACGGTCTGACCTAGATCGAAACGAGCGATCTCCCGGGCAATGCGCCTTCCATACTCGATATCTCCTTTTTCTTCGCGTCCTGGTTTGCGGCGGGTGAGAACACCAGGCTGGGCAATCAGGTCTCCCAAAAGAGAGGTCGAATCGATGAGCTTCAGCCCCTCCTCCTCGAGCACTTGGGCCACGGCTCCAATCAGAGAGTCGGTATTCTTTCGCGGCAAGGAGGCGAGAACCCTCATCATTTTCAGATCAGGCCGGGCTGAAGAAAAGATTTGAATATGTTTGACCTGACCCGCCATGACCACCCTGTCTACGGCGGCAGCTTTAAAGATCTCAATGAGACGACCCAGCTGTCCCAAGCCGACCCAGTGAACTTCAACAGGTACCCATCTTTCGAGATTCGTCGTTGCCGCTGTCTCAATTTCGGGGGACGCCTCATCTCGGATGGCAGCCACAACTACTCGAATACCCTTCTTTCGCGCCTGCTCAAGAACCAGGAAGGGAAAGTCGCCGTTACCGGCAATCAACCCAAGCTTTTGCGTTGTCACGGCAATCTCGTTTATCGCACAAAGCCTCGTGTGGAGCTTTCGATGAACTCGATCAGTTGTCTGACGTCCTCGCTCTTCGGTCCTTCTTTACGGATCCGCACGGTGCCCTCCTTGATCCTCAAGCCCTTTTGAAACAGGTGACGATACGCCGTCCTGAGTGCCTGAATCCGTTGGAGTGAGAACCCTCTTCTTCGCAAGCCCATGCTATTGATGCCATAAGTCTTGGCCTGGCTGCGGTCTCCTACAGTCTTCACGAAAGGGAGCGCGTCACGCGTCAGCACGGAGTAGCCACCGATAAACGCGTAAACCCCTACCCGGCAGAACTGATGTACTCCCGTGAAGGCTCCCACGGTTGCATAGTCGCCGATGTCCACATGGCCTGCCAGTGTGGCCGCATTGGCCAGAATGGTACTTTGACCCACACAGCAGTCATGGGCAACGTGTACGCCTGTCATGAGCAGATTGTGGTCCCCGATAGTGGTTTTGCCACCGCTTGCCGTGGCACGATTGATGGTCACAAACTCGCGAATGATATTGTCATTGCCAATGACGAGAAATGTTTCCTGGCCCTGGTACTTGAGATCCTGTGGAGAAGTGCCGATCGCGGCCTGCCCATAAAAGTGGTTCCGCTTGCCAATTGTGGTAGGCCCTTCAATCACAGTGTGTGGGCCAATGAGACTTCCCTCTCCAACCTTTACATTCTCGCCTATAACCGCATAGGGTCCTACGCTGACTCCTTCACCAATCTCCGACCGAGCTGAGACAATAGCCGTTTCGTGAATTTCAACCATCTGTGTGATTGGAGTGCCCGCTTAGTACACTGGAACATAAATACTGCAACGTTTGTGGCGAGCGCGACGGGTCGAGTTCGCGAAGCGACGACGAACGCCATGCCTTGCCATAGTGGAGGAGGAGCGACAAAGAAATCGGCCCGTCCCGTCGCCACCCGTAGGGCAGACGAGGGTTGCGGACGATCTCTGCGTTGGTCGTCGTCGAAGATGCAGAGGCATCGACTTCCTCCTCCCGCCTTGATCTCGCCTCGCAAGCCCCATTCTCGCAACCGCGATCCATTACTCGGACAGGCTCCTAGGCTTGGCGGTCCACAAGAGAAAACATGATGTCCCCTTGGGCCACGAGCTGGCAATCCACGTAGGCTTTGCCTCTGAGTTTTCCGACCCGTCCCTTTATCCGCACAATATCCATTTCGACTCGCAGCTGATCACCCGGCCGCACCGGCTTTCGAAACTTGGCATTTTCAATGGCCATGAAAAACACCAACTTGTCGTCGCGATCGGGAATACTCTTGAAGACCAGAACACCCCCCACCTGTGCCATCGACTCAATGATCAAAACCCCTGGCATAATCGGGGAGCCCGGGAAGTGCCCCTGAAAGAAAGGCTCATTAATGCTCACGTTCTTTATGCCGACCATTCGCCGGTTTTCTTCGTACTCAACGATTCGGTCCACCAAAAGGAAAGGGTACCGGTGCGGCAGATACCGCATAATCTCTTCGATTTCAATTGTGGTGACGACTTCGCGTTTTGTTTTGGTCATGGGTTACTGGTCAATAGTCAATAGTCATTGGTCAATGGTCAATAGTCGACGGTCAACGGTCAGTTTGTTAGTTGTCAATTGTGTCCGTCAGCCGGTCAGCTCTTTGCCTTCCTCTTTCCTTTTTTCTCCTTCGTGCCTTTGCCACCGTGGATCGTCTTTCGTTCGTTGTACAACTCGGGCAGGCGACGCGTGAGGGCCTGCAACCTCATCCGCCGGCGGTGATCAATAGCAGGATTGCCTGAGACTACAGCATGAGACGCCACGTCTTTGGTGACCAGGGCTTTCACCATCACCTTGGCCTGATCCCCAACCTGGACGCCCTCAATGACGCCGGCATTACCGCCAAAAGCGCAGTGTTTTCCCACCTTCACGCTTCCGGCAAGGCCTACCTGCGCTACCATAATCGTGTTTTCACCCACTTCACAGTTATGGGCGATATGGACGTGGTTGTCCAGTTTGACTCCTTTCCGGATGAGAGTGGCTCCGAACGTAGCTCGGTCGACACAACAATTGGCCCCGATTTCAACGTCGTCCTCGATCACCACGGTTCCGAGCTGGGAAATCTTGAAGTGGCCCTGACCATCAAACACATAGCCATACCCATCCGCTCCAATTACCGTACCGCCATGCACGCTGACGCGGCACCCCAGAGAAACTCCATGGTAGAGGACGACATTAGGATATAACGTACAGTCGGGTCCGATGACACACCCATCACCTACATAGACACCCGAAAACAGTTTCACTCCATCCCCGACCCGAACCTGGTTTCCGACGTAGACAAAGGGATCAATGCTCACCTTCTCGGAAATATGCGAACTGCGGCCAATGTAAGCCAGTCGAGAGATGCCTTCTGCGACAAAGCGTTTTTCATGAAAAAAGGCAAGCAATCGCGCAAAAGCAAGTTTGGGATTTTCTACCTGCAAGAGATTTTTTTCGGAGCAGGTAAAGTCCGGGGGAACAATTACCGCTGAAGCGCGTGTGACTGGAATCTGGTCACGGTAACGTTTTTCCAGGGCCAGTGTGAGGTCACCCTCTTCGGCGCTCTGGAACGGCTGGATGCCGCTGATTTGAAGCTGAGGATCTCCGGTAATGTGGCCGCCAACGTACTCCGCCAGTACCTGCAAGGGGTAGCGGGGAGGCTCATTGGTCATGACGCAGCTGTTGGCGAAATGGCATGTTATTTATGGCAGGGAGTACTAGAAACTATATCCCACGGTAAATCTTATATTGTGCTTCTCCTCCTGGAGGGGAAATCTGATGCCATTGACTACCACAGTTGTATCCAAAACGAGAGGATTGTAGCCAAAGATCAGGCGAAAAGGCTGATTGACCATTGGCATAAGGAACTGGACCTCGACGCCCGTCGAAGCTCTAAAAACATTGTTGGTATTTTCTAAAAGCTCAATAAATGTATTGGGACCAAACAGTGCCAGGTTGCCCTTCCGTAGAACCGTTGAGGTGCCTAAATCCGCAAACGCCGTCAGCTGAAGGGGGCCCACAATAGGGATCCGGTACTCCCCCGTGAAAATAAGGCTGGTATCTCCCCCTATCGGAAACAAGCTGTCCGAAATCGAGGGAAGACCCGTAGCCGGATCAATGATGGGATTCAAGTTTGCGTCCAGCCTTGCGCTTCTGGTGATTGCCCAGGGAGTAATGGATCGAACGTTAAAGGCTCGGATGTCAAATTCACCTCCCACAAAAATCCGCTCAAAAAACGGAATGGACATGGGCCCGCCGCCCAGCAACTCTCCGTAAGGCATGAGGTGGCGAAGCTTCACTCGAAAGGCAAGAGAATTGCGTCCCCCACTGAGCCAACTGTCAGTCATGTACTTCCGGTACTCCACCCAGGGGCTCACAACGTTGTAACTGCCGCCCAAGGGCCCGCCCGCAATGGGGACTTGAATGAAGAAGTGCGTTCCCCGCCGCGCTCCGAAATAGGTATCTCTGCTGTCGTAGGAAAAGTTCGGCCGGATCTCGCTGCGAACAATGCCCTCCGCTGCCTCTTCGACGCTTCCTCCCGGGGTGAATCCGATGAGCTGGTTGAAGGCAAAGTCTTTGTACAGGGGGGCGACGTCATCGATACGAATGTTCGACAGTGAGTAGCTTAAACCGATCCTCGTCCAGCGCCACAGCGGGTAGCTTCCCTGCACGCTGGCGCCCGTATTGTGCTGGGTGTAGAGTGGAATGTTTTCGCTGGGTGAGATCAATCCGAAGAAAGCCGTATAGGTGTCAAAGCGATAGCGCTGCCTAAAGACGGATGCACCTAGAGAAACCCTGCTATCCTGGAAGTAGGGCTCCGTAAAGGAGACCATGTAGTTGGAGGTTCGGCTCCCTGTGAGCAGATTGGCCTGAATCTGCTGACCCTTACCACGGAAATTGTTGGTCTGATAGTTGAGGCCGATAAAACCGCCGTAGATCCCGCTTACTCCTCCGGTAAACCCGATCGACTGCTGGCTTCGCTCTTTCACCTTCACTAGAACATCCACCTCACTGCGCTCCGGCCTCTTGATCACCTCATAGTCCTTTTCCTCGATCCTCTCAAAGAATCCAAGTTGATTCAGACGCTGAACGGAATAGTCGAGGAATTCACCGTTAAAGAGGCGCTGCTCCTCTAAAGCGAACTCTCGTCTCAGAACCTTATCTCGGGTTTTGGAATTGCCCTCAAAGGAAATCCGGTGAACGATGTATTGCTTTCCCTCGATTATCTTGATCTTGCCGTGGACCAGTTTCGTTTGAGAGTCGAGCCGAAGGTCAGGAATCGCCTCCATATCCAGATATCCGGAGCGGGAGTACAGTTTCTTCAGATCTTCACTGGATTTCTTCAGCCTCTTGTAGTTCACCACGTCATCGGAAGCAATCCTGTAGGCCTTGCGAACCCCTTCCTGGTTAAAGCTTTTTACCCCCTCCACCTCAAACGTTCCCCACCGATACTGTGCTCCCTCCTCAATGGGAACAGTGATGTAGTACTGCTGCTTGGTCTTGCGGAACCCCAGGAGCCACCCCTGGGGTGCTTCCACAATTTCTACCCGAGGCTCGCCCGCCTTCGCCTCGATGTAGCCATGTTCCTTGTACAAGGCCAGGAGATTAAGCTGGATGTCGTATTCCAGCTTTTCTTTGATGTACTTATCCGTACCCTTAAAGAGAGTGACGGGGCCGCGCTCTTTGCTCAGCTCCAGGCTCGCGCGAAGCTCCTCGCTGTCAAAGAGTGTGGTTCCTTCAAAGCGAATGTTCCCGATGCGCACTTTGGGGCCTTCATCCACGTTGAACGTGATCTTCAGTGCGTAGGACGTGATCGGTTCTGTCTCGACATCAACGCGAGCAAGGGGACGGCCCTGTCCCCCCAGTACCATTTTCAGAACGCTTCGTGCCTTAGGCATCTTGGCAGCATCAAAGGGAGAGTCCATTGTCAGGCCTACGCGCGCCTCTCGAAACTGTTCCAGGATATCGGATTCCTTCACCGATGAAATTCCGACATATTCAATGCCACGGATCAGTGGCCGTTCCTTGACCTCGAAGATGAGGAGTACACCCGTATCTCCGTCCTGCCGTTTTACCGTGGCGTCTTCAAAGAAGTTGGTATTGAGAAGGGCTCGGTAGTCGCGAAGGACTTGGGGAAGCTTAAATTCGGTGTTTTTCCGACTCTGAATGTAATAGAGTATGGTCTCTTCGCGTATTCTGCGGTTTCCGACAATCCGAATGTCCTGGATCACCTCCCGGCCCTGCGCCAGCACAAACAACGACGCTGCACTCATGAAAAGAAAAGAGCCAAGGAACAAGAGCGCGAGAGTCCAAAAACACTGGGTGGGATTCTTCATCCACTCGATCCCCACAAGCCTTGAAAAATGATAACAGACATCTGAGGATCACCACAACCGCAGGCTCGGCGAGAGCTGACCTGCTAACCATCTGACCGGCTGACCACACTTTTGGGTCATCGGGTCAGTTTCCCCCCGCACTTCCACCGCTTCGTCAGGAAAACTCATGAACTTTCCGGCGAGAGGAAAGACGATCTTCCTCTTTCGATCCGTTGCTCTTCTTTAGGCAACTCCGTAGGATAGGGGTAATTCTTCGCTTTGCGGGTCCTTGCAGCGGTAGTACAGAGCATCCTCCTTGAGATAGACGGTGAGGGTCTCGTTTTCTTTCAATTTTCCTTGGATGATGAGTTCGGAGACCGGATCCTCAATGTACTTCTGGATCGCCCTTCGCAGGGGGCGCGCACCGTAGGATCGATCGCCACAGGTCTTGGCAACGATCCAGCTCCTTATATCCTTATCCATTTGGATGTGAATCTCCTTGGAAGTCAAGTTCCCGTTTACTTCTCTCAACAGCAGCTCCACAATCCGGAGAAGATCGTACTCCGTCAGAGATTCAAAGAGGATTACTTCGTCCAGGCGATTCAGGAATTCCGGGTTAAAGATTCGCTTGACCTCGCTGAGAATGAGATCCGCGAGTTTTTGTTGTCCCTGCTCGGCACTAGTCGTGAATCCCATCTGAGACTTTTGGGTCAGGTAGCGGGCTCCTATGTTTGAGGTCATGATCGTGATCGTGTTCTTGAAGTCGATCGTGTTTCCATGGGAATCCGTTAGCTGTCCATCCTCAAACACCTGGAGCAGAAGGTTGAAAATATCAAAGTGAGCTTTCTCAATTTCATCAAGCAATAAAACAGAATAGGGGTTTCGTTTGATCTTCTCCGTCAGCTGTCCGCCTTCTTCGTGGCCAATATAGCCAGGTGGAGAACCAATCAGCTTGGAAACCGAATGCTTTTCCATATACTCAGACATATCAAACCGGATCAGAGCCTTCTCACTGCCAAAAAGGAACTCGGCAAGAGATTTGGCTAACTCCGTTTTTCCCACCCCGGTCGGGCCTAGAAAGAGGAAGGAGCCCACAGGACGGCCTGGATTTTTCATGCCCGCCCTGCTGCGGCGAATGGCACGAGAGACGGCCGAAATTGCTTTGTCCTGGCTAACGACCCGAAAATGCAACTCCGCCTCCATCCGCAGCAGCTTTTGCATTTCTTCTTCCTTCAAGGAGGTGACCGGGATCCCTGTCCAGCGGGAAATCACTTGTTCCACATGCTCCTGGGTAACCTGAAGCGGAAGGTGACTCTGCAGTTTCCAGCGTTCCTTCATCACCTGAAGGTTCTCGGTCTCCCTTTGCTCCTGCTCATTGAGTTTGGCTGCCCGGTCGAATTCCTTGGCGGAAATGGCATTGCTCATCTTCCGGACGATGACCTTGATCTTCTTTTGAGCTTTGATTACTTCGGCGGGAAGGCCCGTGTTGCTCAGCTTGACTCGGGCGCCTGCCTCATCCAAAACATCGATGGCTTTGTCGGGGAGAAAGCGATCCGGGATATAGCGACCAGACTGATAGACGGCTGCGTGAATGGCGTCATCCGTGTACTCGACTTGATGAAAGGCCTCATAGCGGTCCTTGATCCCGCCCATGATCTCGAGGGTCTCCTCTTCTGTGGGCGGAGCCACTTTCACCGCCTGAAACCGTCTCTCCAGCGCGCGGTCCTTTTCGATGGAACGGCGGTATTCAAACGGCGGTGTCGCTCCGATACACTGGATCTCGCCCCGCGAAAGTGCCGGTTTCAGAATATTGGCCGCATCCAGTGAGCCTTCCGCCGATCCCGCACCCACTAACGTGTGCAACTCATCGATGAAGATCACGAAATTCGGGTTCTCCACCAGCTCCTTCATAATCGCCTTGAGGCGTTCCTCGAATTGACCGCGATACTTCGTCCCGGCGACGATTAGAGAGATATCCAGTGCCAGCAGCCGTTTGTCCGCCAACATGGCGGGAACTTCCCCGGCCACAATTTTCTGGGCCAGGCCCTCGACAATTGCCGTCTTCCCGACACCCGGCTCGCCGATGAGAACGGGGTTATTCTTGGTGCGCCGGCACAGAATTTGAATGATACGCTCGATCTCCCGCTCACGCCCGATCAGAGGATCGAGCGCACCGCGGAGTACAGCTTCAGAAAGATCTCGGCTAAATTCTGTCAGGATCAGCGATTCCTTGGCTTTTGAAGGAGACGCCCTTTCAGGACTGGCTCCCGACAATTCCTCACGAACCCGGGACAGTTTCAAGCCCTTCTCGTGAAGAATCTTTGCCGCTACCGATTTCTCCTCACGGAGCAAGCCCAGTAAAATGTGCTCGGTGCCGATGTAATTGAAGAGCAGCCGTTCTGCTTCCTCGGCGGCGTGATTGAGCACTCGCTTCGACTCGTCGCTCAAAGGCAGTTCCACGGAGGTCGAGACTTTCTCCTGTGTACCGGTACGCCCCTCGATGGTCTTTTTGATACTGTCGAGAGTCGCTTCAGCGCGGGGAAAGAAGCGGCTGGTCAAGGCTCGATCTTCTCGCAGCAATCCGAGCAGAATGTGCTCGGTTTCGATGTATCGGGACCCAAACTGGCTGGCTTCGTAGCGAGCGAAGAAGACAACCCGCCTCGCCTTTTCCGTGTATTTCTCAAACATACCCTTTTCCCATTCTATTTAACAGGATTCGCTCTCCGTGCACAATGAGATCAACCCGCATTATATATTGGCAAAGTGAAAAAAAGGACCACTGCCACGGCCACTTCCACAATTATGGTAGTGGAAGTGGAGGTGGCCTCTCATACCAGTTTCCCCTCGGAGAGGCGTCTTTGTTGGTGACACAGTTTGGCGAGGCGCGGATTGTGAGTCGCAATGATGGAGGTCAATGGGCGGCTGTGATGGATCTCCAAAAGGAGATCGAAGATTGTCTGCGAGGTGTGCTCGTCCAGGTTTCCGGTCGGTTCATCCGCCAGCAGCAAACGAGGCTCTCCAGCCAACGCGCGGGCGACGGCAACCCTCTGTTGTTCTCCTCCCGACAACTCTCCCGGTTTGTGATGGGCACGGCCGCTTAAACCGACCTCCTCCAGGAAGGCGATGGCTTTCGCCTCTGCCGCTTGAGCCTTCACGCGCCGCACCAAGAGCGGGAACATGACATTCTCTATAGCAGTAAACTCAGGGAGCAAGTGATGGAACTGGAAGACGAATCCCACATTTTCGTTTCGGAATCTGGCCAGCTCACCTCGATCCAGCTCCGTGATATCCGACCAACCGAAATGACCTGAGAGTTCTCTTCGATAAGATTTCTTAGCACCCTTTCTGGCAAAGACCTTATCATGAAAGAGAATCTCGCCGGCATCTGGTTTTTCCATTCCTCCCACCAGATGGAGGAAAGTACTCTTTCCGGAGCCACTGGCGCCCGTGATAGCAATCATTTCCCCTTCGGCTACTTCCAGCTCCAGCCCCGCCAGAATGTGCAGATGAGCCTGACCCGAGAGGTAGGATCTGTGAAGGTTCCTAATCCGTAACATCTCACTCATAGCGTAAAGCCTCAACCGGATCGAGACGGGCCGCACTTCGGGCAGGATAGAGCGTCGCCAGGAAACTGATCAGGATGGCTAGAAGGGAGACGATAAGTAGATCCCCAAGGTTGAGCTGAAAAGGAACATAGGGAATGGCATACACTTGCGGTTCCAGAGGGAAGACACGGTAGTGATCAAAGTACCAAACGGCAAGAGCCCCGAGCAGGTCACCGAGCACTGTTCCTGCCACTCCAATGCTGAGGCCCTGAAGCATGAAGATGCTCATGATCGTTTTCGACCTCGCACCTATGGCTGTCAGAATGGCGATGTCGCGGGTCTTTTCCATCACCATGAGTGTCAGGGTAATCACAATGTTCAAGGAAGCCACCATGACGATCAGCCCGATCGCCACGGCCATGGCCAGTTTCTCCAGTTTCAGTGCGGCGAAAAGGGGACGATTCAGGTCAATCCAGGTCGTGCTGGTATAACCTGGCCCAGCAGACTCCTTGAGCCTTGCTGCAGCCTGGGAAGCAGTCTGCATGTCCTCAATTCGAAATTCCAGGGCAGAGACCTCGTGATCGGATAGACCAAAAAAGTCCTGCGCTGCACCCAGAGGCGTCAGAGCCCAGCGTGCATTGTATTCCCACAGACCCGATTCGAAGATCGCCACTACTTGAAAGTTTTTTACACGGGGCGCTCTCCCTAGAGGAGAGAGCTCTCCAGCCGAACCCATGGCCTGAATCCGATCGCCGACCGTGACCCCCAGAGCTTCTGCCAGGTCCTTTCCCAAGATCATCGGCTGTAGAGGATTCGAGCGATCCACCTCGGTCAACTCACCTTCCACGATCTGGGAATGAATCCTCGAGACAACATTCTCTGTTTGAAGATCCATCCCCTTGATATAGGCCAGCTGCTGGCGCAGATTGCTCAATAAGAGAGCCTGGCCATAGATGGTAGCAGAGGCCTCGGAAACGTCCTTCGCCCGGCTGAGTCGCTTGAGCAACTCCTGATAGTGGGAGACCCAACCACCATCCGCTCTCAGCAGGTTGACGTGAGGGGTGGCACTGAGGATGCGGATTTGAAATTCGTTTTGCATCCCGCTGCTCAGGGCCAGAGCAATATTCAGGGCCATCACCCCCGCTGCGACACCCAGGACGGAAACGAACGTGACGACCGAAACGACCGCTTGTCTTCGCCTGGCCAGCAGATATCGGAAGGCGACAAAAAACTCAAAACGCATGGGCACCTAGTCAGTGGTCAATAGTCAATGGTCAATAGTCAATGGGTGACGGAGGGAGAGTTTCAGATATCGGATTTCGGCTCTGACCTGCATTTCTCATCACTGCTCGTCACGAGACACTCGTGTCGAGACATCGGCGAGGAGGAGCAACAAAGAGATGGGCCCGTCCCGCCCCAACCCTTTGGGCGGATGGGGGTTGCAGGCGATCTCTTTGTCGTTCGTCGTCGACGATGCCACGGCATCGCCTCCTCCTCTCTTCGCGACCTCACCTCGCAAGCCCCATCCGCATACGTCATCGTATTTATGGCAGGGAGTACTAGCTCTCCGGCCGTAAGTGTGGAAACAAGATCACCTCTCGGATGGAACGAGAGTTGGTCAATATCATGATGAGCCGATCAATGCCAATGCCCTCGCCCGCCGTCGGGGGCATCCCATATTGGAGCGCACGCAGATAATCCTCATCCATCGCGTGCGCTGATGGGTCGCCCTTCTCACGCGCCCTGAGCTGTTCTTCAAATCGCTGCTTCTGCTCCTCGGGGTCATTCAATTCACTATAGGCGTTGGCAATCTCCATGGCACCGACAAAAAACTCAAATCGTTCCACAAAACGGGGGTCCTCGTCTTTCCTTTTGGAGAGGGGGGAAAGCTCCGAGGGAAAGTCATAAACAAAAGTTGGCTGGACCAAGTGGTCTTGGACCATTTCTTCAAAGAGTAGGCCGAACAGAACTCCCCAGCTATCGCCCTGCCTGAAATCGACCTTCTCCTCTCGAAGAAACCCAGCCACTTTTTCTCGGTCAAACAGATCCTCAACACTGGGCTGCAGCAGCCGATCCGGCCAGAACTTAAGGATCGCCTCCACCATCGAGTAGCGCTGATAGCGGGAAAAGTCAATCCGCTGGTCGCCGAATTCTACCTCGGTCCCTCCCTTGACGTTTTTCACCACCGAGCGCATCAGCTCTTCCGTCAGATCCATAAGGTCGTGGTAATTGCTGTAAGCCTGGTAGAACTCCAGCATGGTAAACTCCGGATTGTGCTGGGTGGAAATTCCTTCATTGCGAAAATTTCGATTGATCTCAAAGACGCGTTCGAACCCTCCGACCACCAAACGCTTCAAATACAGCTCAGGAGCGATCCTCAAGTACAAAGGGATGCCCAGGGCTTCATGGAAGGTCTTGAAGGGCTGTGCCGCAGCCCCTCCGGCCACAGGTTGCATCATCGGTGTTTCCACTTCAAGATAGCCTTTCGACTCAAAAAAGCTCCGAATTTCCGCGATAATACGACTGCGCTGGGTAAAGATTTCACGTGCACGCGGATTTGCAATCAGGTCCAGATAACGCTGCCGGTAGCGGATTTCCACGTCAGTCAGGCCGTGCCATTTCTCCGGCAAGGGAAGTAAGGATTTCGCCAGAAATTCAATTCGGTCTACAAAAATGGTCAGCTCTTCGGTCTTGGTGCGGAACATCATCCCCCGCACCCCGACGATATCACCCAAGTCCAGGTTGCGGTAAAGCTTAAAGTTCTCCTCTCCTACTCGATCCTGGCGCACATAAATCTGGATCTGCTTGCCATCGCCCGCAAGGTGACCAAAACTGGCTTTGCCATGCCCTCTCAAGCTGATCAAACGACCTGCGGTCTGAACTGAGGCTGTCGATTGTTTCAATTCTTCTGCAGATTTTCCAGAAAACTCTTGGATCAGCTCACGCGGAGTGTGGGTGAGCTCATACTTGTGGGGATAGGGGTCGTGACCTAGTTTTCGAATTTCCTCAAGCTTGTGGAGGCGTTGCTGAATAAGGTCTGTATCACGACTCATTTTTTGACGGAAAATCCTCCAGCTCAGCTCGGATGGTATCCAGGATGCCATTGACGAATTCTGTAGATTCGTCAGTACTGTATTTGCGGGCGATCTCGATGGCCTCGTCAATAATCACGATTTTGGGCGTCTCTGTATATAGGAATTCACACACCGCCACGCGCAGAATGTTTCGATCGACTGTTGCCATGCGCTCCAGCCGCCAGTTCTCAGCATGGCAGCGAATGCGCCGATCGACCTCATCCCGATTTAGGAGGTATTGCTCAAACAGGTATTCCGCAAACTGGCGTGTCTGCTCATCGGTCGGGTTGGATTCCCAAAATGTCTGCCTGATCTGCTCCGCTTCATAATGGGTGATCTCCTCCTGGAACAGTAGTTGTAGGGTCTGTTCGCGTGCCTTGCGCCTGCTAGCCCGCATTCCTCATATCACCTCTACTGCAATGCCGTCGCCTTCACCTGAGCGAAGTGAAGAAATGATTCGTCTGGATTCAGCTGTCAGAGCGAATCGATCTCCTGAATCAAGCGGGCCATCTCGATCGCCCCGAAAGCCGCTTCTGATCCTTTGTTTCCCTGTTTGACCCCGGCCCGACTGATGGCCTGCTCCACGGTGTCTGCCGTGATGACGCCGTAAGTGACGGGAAGACCATGTTGGAGAGCCACTTCAGCAATACCCCGTGTAACCTCCCGGGTCAAGCAATCGAAGTGCGGTGTCTCACCCCGGATCAGGGCCCCCAGACAAATGATGGCTTGAAAGTTTTTCGTCGCCGCCAGCCGCTGGGCTGCCAGTGGGATTTCGAAACTACCCGGCACACGAACGACTGTGATCTCCTCCTGGTTGGCTCCCGTGCGCCGCAGCACATCCAAGGCGCCCCCTAGAAGCCGCTCAGTGATCATCTCGTTGAACCGGCTCACGATCACGGCGATCTTGAGACCGCTCGAGTCAAGCTTCCCTTCCAGTTCTTTCACTTTGTCCTCTCCCTCACATTGAACTCTCTAACAAGCAGCCTTTATTCTCACTGGCACTCAATTCATTTCCCCCGGAAGTGAGGTTCTCTCTTCTCGAAAAATGCCTGGAATCCTTCTCTTTGGTCCTGAGTGCCGAAAGAGAGACCAAACAGTGTCGCTTCAAACAACAGAGCCTCAACAAGGGGCATATCGTACCCTACGTGAACCGCTTCCATCGAGTACTTCACCGCCAGAGGGCCATTGGCCAGAATGCTTTCAGCTAGCCGACGGCAGCTGGGAATTAATTCCTTTCGGCTCACGACCCGGTTCACCAAACCCATCTCCAGGGCTTGGGCAGCACTGACCATCTCGCCAGTCAGCAGAAGCTCCAAAGCACGTCCCTTGCCTACCAGCCGGGTCAGTCTCTGAGTTCCACCATATCCAGGGACGATCCCCAGCTTTACTTCCGGCTGACCCAGGCGCGCTCCATCGGCAGCAATGCGAATGTGACAAGCCAAGGCGAGCTCGCATCCACCGCCTAAGGCAAACCCATTGATGGCGGCAATGACCGGCTTCGGAAAATTCTCGATCGAATTCAATACTTCTTGACCCCGCAAAGCGTGTTCCCGAGCCTGCAGGCTGCCACCCAGTCCATCCAATTCTCTGATATCCGCTCCAGAAACAAAGGCTTTTTCTCCAGCACCGGTCAAGATGACGGCTCCCACTCCACTCTCCTCCCGGATCTCGGCGAACGCGTCCTCCAACCCGCCAAAGGTCTCTCGGTTGAGACTGTTTAACGCCTTCAACCGGTCGATAGTCAACAGGGCAATCTGCTCCTCTACTTCGCATCGAATGTTCTGAAACCGCGTTCTTTTCATCGGCCCAAGGGTATTATACGAACAAAGAAGGCCGTGGTGGAAGCTGACCGGCTGACCGAGCTGACGGCCTGACTATTCAGATACGTTACACGTCATCGGTCACTGGCCATTGAAACCTGGAACCGGATTCGCAATGCGAAAATTGTCATTCGTCAATGGCAGTGGTCAGCCGGTCAGCATGTGAGGAGTCTGCTGTTCTGTCCGTTGAGATTGCGGCAGGCTCGCCGATAATTCTCAGGCCTTGCACAAGGTAGCCCATTCCGGAAACGATGGTCAGCAGAAGCGTAACATAGAGCAAGCCGTCAAAAAATGGGAGCCGCGCTTGCAGATAATTGCTGGTCAGCACCGCCAGCACCGTGAGGAGCTGCACGGCGGTGGTAGCTTTGCCCAGAATGGACGGATGAAAGAGTCGACGTCCCATGGTCAGGTTAATGATCAAGACACTCACGATCAACAACACGTCACGGCTGATCACAATAATCGTTAGCCACAACGGGATCCTTACGGTCAATTCCAGTGTAGCGAGAGAAAAGACGACAAACGCACTGACCAGAAGCAGTTTGTCAGCAAAGGGGTCCAGAAACATTCCTAGAGGGGTTCTCTGATTTAGCCTTCGAGCGATCAGACCGTCTAGGGCGTCCGTGATGCCAGCCACCACGAAGACTGCCAGAGCCCCTCCGGAATATCCATACACCACAAGAATAAGGAATACGGGCACAAAGACCATGCGTAGAATGGAGAGCCGGTTGGCAAAGGTCATATGTCCTGAAGTCAGTGACCCGAAACGGTTGGCAGGACTCACACTGGAATACACTGCTGATCGTGTCTTTCGCAATGGTGTCTCCCGTCTAGCAGCCCGTGGTGAAAGTCGCGTGGAGTCGCGCGCCAGGGATCTGCGGTCGCTGGCAAGGCTCGAGGAGGAGTCGATGCTTGGACATCGGCGATGACGAGTAACGCCGTCCAGCGGCCGCAAACCTCTGTCGCCCTTCGGGTTGCGGCGCCGTGGGCCCGTCTGCGGTGTAGCGCCTCCTCGACGATGACCCGGCATCGCCTCGATCGGCGCGCCTTGCATCCGGGCCCACGGCGCTCACAACGAGACCCGCGGGACTTTTACCACGGGCTGCTAGGAGTCTGTCCCATAAATAACATATCATCTGCGGAGGGGACTTTGAGCCGAGATGGCGAAACGAGGAGGAGGCGATGCGGTGGCATCGTCGACGACAAGCGACAAAGAGATCGACCAAAGTCCCCTCCGTCCTGCTAGCGCCGCCTGAGTACGGAGAAGGAATGAGAGCGGAAAAGGCTCCCCTTTGAGCGGCTCTTTGCTGAAGGTCTGGAGCGAACTTCACGGCTGCGAGAATCCGTGAAGAGAATTGACCGGTGCCCTCTTCTGAAGGAAGAATCACCCGAGCCAGATCGACCCAGCTCTCTGACCCCGGCCTTAGGCTCCCCCGTTAAGTACTCACTTTCATAAGTACGATGACGTATGTTGGGAGCGCGACAGAGACCAGATCGAGAATTCCCTGGAACCCTCAACTTCTCCGGTATGAGCCTTCCAATTCCGCCAGACAGATTCGGCTTTAAGGAGTCCATTACTCCCGGTTCGGGAGAGAGATATCGGGTTTGCCTTCCTTCCAGAAAATCTGTCTCCCGAAGCAGCGTCAGACCTTCTGGCGCAGGAAACCGCCTCCGAGTGGAGAAGGAAATCCTTCCTGTGCTCCAATGATTGTTGCGTCCTCGCATTTGCCCCTTCGTCCTGCTCTCTCGTGGATCTCGAGGAGACCGAGCCACATAGCCCTGGCCGGAATAAAAATGAACGGTTGCTGAGGACCACTGGGTCAGATACCCCGGAACCCAGCACCAGCGCGAGTAGTAAGGAACATAGGTCCAGGCCCCGTAGTGATAAGGAAGCCAACCCCAGGGCTCGTTACTGATCCAGGTCCACCCCCAGCCAGGATCGTTCATCCATCGCCCGTCTCGATAGGGGCACCAGCCCCTAGCAGCCCGCGGCCACCATATGTGTCCGTAGACGGAAAGATAGCCCCATTCCCCATAACGGTCGAGATCGGAAACCCCAGCATAGGAGCCTCCACGATAGCGAGCCGCCTGGACCGCCACCTGACGGGCATCACGGCGATCGCTCCAGAGGTCAAAATCATCATTCAGATAGGAAAGCGCGACCTTGTTCAAAGAGTCGTCTCCTTCCAGAATCGTCAGGACCTCTCCTTCATACAGCGTTCGGGACCCGGCACGGCTGCTCACTTTCGACGAGCCTTTTCGAACCACGATCCGAGTCTGACCATTCGGGTCAACATCCAGCCGGTAAAGTCCGGGACCGCTCAGGACAATTCTGACAAAATTCGTGGATACGTCGTAGGCAATAGAACTGTTGATTCGAAAGATGACGCTGCCCAGATTCAGCCCGATGTGAACCTCCTCTTGGCCAAGCTTGTGAAAGGCGACATCGCTACCCGAGCTCAGACGCAAAAAACTTCTCTCATTAAACTCAACTTCCATGTGGGAGTCTTCCAGAAGAACAAATCGATCGCCCTCCCGCACCGGCAGATTGACTGCTACCCGAGACCAATCCACTTCTTCCTCATGGAGAAAGGCGGCTGTTCCCATGACCTCGCTCACCCGGGCGGGCAAATCTGGAAACGCTTCTCGAGCTAATATCCCGCAGGGGAGGAAAAGAAGAAAGGCCAAACAGAGAGGGAGCCGCCTTATTCTTCTTCTGTAGCGAGGAGGTTGGCTCATTCCCGATGCAGGTCTCGGTGAATCAGATTGACGGTAAACTGGTTCTTCTCCAGACGCTTTTTCAGATCGTTGGTTACCATCACGGACCGGTGCTGCCCACCCGTACAGCCGACGGCGATCGTCAGATAGGCTTTTCCTTCCTGTGCGTATCGAGGCAGAAGGTATTCTAGCATATCCTGGATTTTTTCCAGGATCTTCCCCGTGTCCGCGTGACTCTTCATAAACTGGATTACTGCCGGATCGTCCCCCTTCTTGGCCTTGAGCCGACGTACGAAGTTGGGATTCGGGAGAAAACGCACATCAAAAACCAAATCAGAATTGAAGGGGATTCCGTACTTGTATCCAAAGCTGACCAGCGATACTCGAAGAGAATCTTCGTCGTCGGACTGCTGGAAGTTCTCGTAGATAAAATTCCTCAGATCATGAACAGAAAATTGACTGGTGTCGATGACCACGTCGGCCAGCGCCCGAATGCTGGCCAGCTTCCCCCGTTCCGCACCAACTGCTTGTAGAAGCGACTGGTTCCCGGACAGAGGGTGTATGCGGCGAGTTTCTCCGTATCGACGAGCAAGAACTTCATCGGAGGCATCCACAAAGAGAATACTGGTTAGAAATGCCGACTGCTTGAGCTGTCGGAACAGTTCCTTGAATCCCGCGATGGATTCTCTCAAGCGGATATCTACTACAATCGCCAACTTCTCGATCTCCCCTCCGGAAACCGTGGTCATTTGGATGAGGCGGGGGATCAGCGGCGTGGGGAGATTATCAACACAGAAATGTCCCAGGTCCTCGAAAACCTTGAAGATCGTATGCTTACCGGAACCACTCATTCCGGTAATGATGACCAGGGACCGCAATCGATGGGAACTGCTCAAAGTGCCTCTCGCAGGAGTGTGGAATCAGGAACCCGGCCATCTCCAGGCGGCCCCTTTACAGTGGCGAGGCCCCCTTGCGCTCCCGCGATCCCGGGATATTCATCTGATCACGATACTTGGCCACAGTTCGACGGGTAATCTGAATCCCCTGGTCGCAGAGCATGCGGCATATATATTCATCGGAGAGAGGGCGCTGAGGGTTTTCTTTACCGATGATCTTCTTAATGGTTTCTCTGACTTGGACGGTGGAAACGTTTTCGCCGTTGCTGCTTTCTACACCGACTGTAAAAAACTTCCTTAACTCGATGACGCCCTGCGGAGTGTGGGCATATTTATTCGTGACCACACGGCTAATAGTAGAGGAATGAACACCAAGCTCCTCGGCCACGTCCTTGATTAGCATGGGTTTGAGATGCAGTATACCTCGTTCCAGAAAGTCGTACTGGCGACTGATGATGGCTTTACATACGCGATAGATCGTCTGCTTGCGCTGATCCACGCTCTTGAGTAGCTCCAGTGCGGAACGAAAGCGCTCTTTGATGAAGCTCTTGGTGTCTTTAGAGACATTCTTTCTCCCGAGGAGCTCTCGGTAGGAGGAATTCAGTCTCAGTTTTGGAAGGCCATCCTCGTTTATCCCGACCTCGTAGTCATCTCCGACCTTGTTCATGTACACGTCAGGTTGTATGTAGAAAGGTTTCCTGGAACTGTATTTTTCTCCTGGTTTGGGTGAGAATCTCCGAATCAGATCCAGCGCCTGACTGACCTCCTCCGGCTCACACCGAAGATCTGCAGCAATCTCCCGAAGTTTTCTCGCCTCGAGGAGAGGGAGATAATCCCCCACCAGCCGCTCCACCAGCGTGTCTTCCAGGCCCGCAGCACGGATTTGAATCTGCAGGCACTCCTGTAAATTTCTGCATCCCACCCCAACAGGATCGAAACCCTGCACTACCCTAAGTGCTTCCTCTACCTGATCGTTCGATACTCCCAGGGCTTCCACAATCTCTTCAGTCGCCACCGTGAGGTACCCATCTTCATTAATGTTCCCGATGATGAAATAAGCGATATCATAGATCCCTTCCGAGATCTCGGAAAGATCCAGCTGCCAGTTCAGGTGGTCAATCAGAGAGGAAGGACGAACCAGAAATGTGTCGAAAGAAGGGAGCTCTTGGCCGCTCTCGTATTCGCGGTGCACGGGACCGGGATTCAGATATTCACCAAAGAAGTACTCGAAATCAAAGTCTTCGTACGGGTCCTTCTCCTCCTCCTGATTCTCCTTCTCGGCGACCTTCTCTGCTGGGTCCAGCTCCGTAGCTTCAGAACTCTCCTCCAGAACCGGGTTCTCCATCAGCTCCTGGTTCAACCACTCGGACAGTTCCAACCGACTCAGAGTTAGGAGTTCGATCTTCTGCAGCAGCGATGGGGTCATCGTCAAGCGCTGCGACAGTTGGAGGTGCAGGCCGGGCCTTAGCTGGTGTCTTTTCACAGCTCCACCGCCCTTTCCTTCCTGCCAGGGCGGCGCGGTCTAGTATAGTCGGAAATGTTCGCCCAGGTAAACTCTTCTCACATCGATATCTGAGGACAGAAGCGCCGGAGTTCCGGTGCGAAAAATCGTCCCTTCCTTGATGATGTAAGCCCGGTCAGTAATCTTTAAGGTTTCACGAACGTTATGGTCGGTCACCAAAACTCCGATGTTCCTGGATCGTAGTTCCTGAATGATGCGCTGAATATCCAGAACTGCGAGAGGATCAATTCCCGCAAAAGGTTCATCAAGCAGAACAAAGGCAGGGCTGGTCACCAGAGATCGGGCTATCTCCAGGCGTCTTCGTTCCCCACCGGAAAGGGTGTAGGCGGCGTTTCCTCTTAGGCCCGCGATACCCAATTGCTCCAGCAGATCGCTGACCAGCTGATCCGCCATTCCCGGGTGCAACTCCTGGGTCTCAGCGATGGCGTAAAGGTTGTCTTCTACGGAAAGTTTTCGGAAAATAGAAGGTTCCTGAGGAAGGTAACTGATTCCCTTTCTCGCCCGCAGGTACATGGGGAGCTGGGTAATTTCCTCGCCGTTGAGGACCACGGAACCTCGCTCAGGTCGCGTCAGTCCCACCAGCATGTAAAAAGTCGTAGTTTTTCCCGCGCCATTGGGTCCAAGCAGTCCCACAACCTCTCCGGAGGAAATCTTGAGAGTGATATCTCTCACTACTTTTTTTCCCCGGTAGGATTTGTCGAGATGGTGAGCTTCTAGGGTGGGGCTGACTCCGTGAAGTTTCATGGTTTTTCCGTCGAGTTGAGCGGCCCTTCGACCAGAATCTTATTTTCGCGAATATAAAAAGTCAATTGGCCTCCAGAGGACTTTCCCTTCTCCGCCTCGAAGACTCGTGCGGGCTGCCCGGTAAGAACGACTTTTTCTTCAGAAGGGTAATAAACGGCTCGATCTCCTTCTGCCTTTCGGTCCCGATGAGTCATACGAACCCCTCCTCGGGCAACAATCTCTCTGGGACCAGTGCCTCCCGGGCAAGAAAAAAAGACATCCAGAAACAGAGACTGTACTCCGAGATCGTCCGTTTTTGCTCGCACCCTCCCCTCATATCGGGCCAGCAGCTGTCCTCGAAGGTAAAGCAAGTGGTCGGCTTTGATCCAGTACTTCTTCAGGCCTGCCTCGCTTTCCTGTGTCAGTACACTCTCTACCTTCTCCTCCACCACAAGTTGCTGCGAGTTGCTATTGAAGCGCACACGTCTTCCTGAGATCACACTGCCCTCACGAAGGATGCGCGGATTTCCTGTATACTCGACCCATCCCGTGTTGGGATCGGCCTCCATGTGGGATGCCGTGACCACTGTTTCTTCCTCCCAGAGAACGCTTCGCACCTCTTCGAAAGCGGAAATCTTGGAGGTTTTCCTGTCTACCACAAAGCGTCGGGCAGAGGTCTTCGTATCGGCGCTCTCCAGAACCGGTGCCTTTTTGCCGGTGATCCTCACCTTACCCTGGGCAACTGTAAAAACCGCTCGCTCGGCTCTTAGATCGGTCCGCGGAAATTCCCCAAAGTCGCTCTTTTCCCAAAAGTGAAAATGGCCCGACTGAGTCGCCTGAAACAGTGTACCCTCCTTGTAGAGAGCACTCAGTCTTTCACTACTCGTGTGTCGCGTGGCCCCCTCTTCTGTTGATTCCAGGATCACACCTCCTTCTGCCAAAACCTGCTCCAAGACACCCTCGCGGTAGCGGGCATGAATCAGAGGGGCACGAAGCAGTCGTTTTCCAGAGCCATCCTGGCCTTCCAGCACACAATCCTTTTTGCTCACAATGCTCTCCAGAACTCCACTGCGATAGTTCGCCAGCACGGATTCTTTGGCAAACAGATGTCGATAACCCCGCTCGGAGTTCAGTTCCATATCCACATTACCCCGGGCCGTGACGAGATCTAACCTCTGGTGTGCCAAGAAGTCGAGCCTCAAAAAATTGCCTCTGAACTTCTCACTTCTCACGCCCGAGACCGCCTGGACGTTTCGAGCCAGGCGAACTTTTCCCTGCAACTCCAGTCGTTTCAGTTTGCGATCCTTTCCTAGAAACCAAGCGGTAAGGCGATCGGCTGAGGAGGGGCTGATCTTCAACGCGGTGGAATGGAAGACGACATTCCCCCGTGCGCTGATTTGCTTGAGCACTGCGTCGCGGGAGCCTATCTTTCCCCGAATCCGTTCCGCTTCGAGGTGATGAACACCTTCCAGCGTCTTTTCTTCATAACTTGCTCTGGGAGGTCCTAGAACTTCGAAGTACTGAATCTGTTGCGAACTGTGATCTATAACGACATGGATCTGATCTCCGGAGAACGTCTGGCGCGTGTGTGACCGAAATCGAGCGTTGCCTGTTGCCCGAATCTCTTCAATTTGCTTCTCCCCCGTTAAAAGGATCTCCATACGATCTCCGCTCAAGCGGCCCTTCGGATCGGAAATCTCCGCCTCTCCTTCCAACTCAATCCGCCCTCTGGAAACATGATATCTGGCACCCTTCGCCTGTAACTCGAGACGGCCTGGCGGATCAGGGATTGTCAGCTGGAAGAGTCCCGCCACCTCGACCTCTTTCCCGGGAACTCGATAGGTCAGCGACTTTCCTTTCCCCGTGGCGGGTCCCTGATCAAAGCTGAAACTCTCATCGATAAAGATCACTTCCTTGTTCAGATCGGCACGGGTCTGCTGAGAGAAGATCTTTGTCTGATCAGAGAGCTCGATCCGGACGTCGCCAGAAAACTCTATCTGTTTCTGTGCAATCTTGTAGACGGCCTCTCTCGCAGAGACCGTATCAGAAGCTTTCCCGCCGGCGTCATAGCGGATCAATTCGACGTTTCTCAACGTGTGGACGCCCTGTTCCGATTCCGTGCTCAGTTCGGCCTGAACATGAAAGACAGTTTTACCCCGCTTACGCTCGTCGTACTCGAACTGGACAATTCGGCGTTTGACTGCCGAAGGAAGCAGGGACCCCTGGGGAATCACGGCCATCTGCCGTCTTCGTGACAAAAAGCTCCACAAGACGGTCACCACCACCAAAAAGAAAATTGCAATCAGGCCAATTTTTAGAGCCTTGTATCGCATGTTTTCTCCATAGGTGGGGAAGGCTCGCTTCTAGTCCTGAGTGTCAGCTGTGGCGGAGGTCGCGAATGGTGAGGAGCAATTTCTCTTCTCCCTGATAGACTTCACGGCTCATACTGTACGCCAGATCCAATTCAGACCCCTTGTTTATGGTATCAGCCATGGCGCCGTGCTTCCACCAGATGGCGTCTGTGGGGGAACCGTTGCCGTGAACCTGAAACTTCAAATGCCGTTCTTTCAACACCCACGGTCCTCCCACCACTCTTACCTTCTGGGAGGCAAAAATCGGAAAAGGATTTCCGACTCCAAAGGGAGCAAGTTGCTGAACCTCATCGAAAACCGGTAAGGAGAGTTTGTCCGTAGGCAGTAATGATTCGATTTCGAGGGAAGGGATGAGCTGCTTGGAGGACAGCCTGCGAGCTGCGTATTGTTCCAAACGTTCTCCCAGCTCCTTTGCCTTTGCCGGATCTAGAGTACAGCCCGCAGCCTGAGCATGTCCGCCGTAGTGTAGAAGCAGGTCACGGCATTGATCCATGGCTTCAAGGAGGTGGAATTCGGGAATGCTTCGGCCCGAACCCTGACAAGAGGAACCATCCAGAGAAAGAACCAGAGCGGGACGATAGAACCTTTCCACCAGTCGGGATGCGACAATTCCTATCACGCCTCGATGCCAGCCCTGACCGGATAGGATAAGAAACGGTTTGTCGAAGAACTGGGGATCCCCCTGGGCCTGCTTCTCGATTTCAGCGAGAACCTTCTGCTCTTCCTGTTGTCTTTTCAGGTTTTTCTCATTCATTTCCCGTACCATACTCGCTGCGAGCGCATCATTCTCAACGGAGAAGAGCTCTACCGCCTCTCGACTGCCTCCCATCCGCGTCACAGCGTTAATTCGAGGAGCCAGCTTGAATCCCACATCAAAAAGGCTCACTTCCCCCTTCACCCCCACGCTGGCCAGAAGCGCTTTGAGGCCTCGATTTCGCGGCTCCGCCAGACCGCGCAGACCAAACTTGACGAAAATACGATTCTCTCCTGTTATCGGCACCACATCTCCAATGGTTCCGATGGCCACGAGCTTCAGAAAGTGCTCGAGGACACTGTCCTTGTCCGCCTTTCGAAACAGCGCTTGAACCAGCTTAAAGACTACCCCGACCGCCGACAGATCCTTGTACGGGTAGGCGCAGTCGGTCCGTTTCGGATTCAGAACGGCATGGGCAGTGGGCAGGACCGACTCGGGTAGGTGATGGTCCGTCACAATCAGATCCAGGCCCAGCTGGTGTGAGACCTCACCTGCGTCAAAGGCGCGAACACCACTGTCAGTGGTAATGACCAGACGGTAGCCGTCCCCATAGGCTTTGCGCAGAACCTCGGTTTTGATCCCATAGCCCTCCTCCAGGCGATGGGGCAGATAGAAGTCGACTCGGGCACCCAGCATCTCCAGGGCCCGTTTCAAGACGGCTGTTGCAGTGATCCCGTCGACATCATAGTCGCCGTAAATGAGAATCTTTTCGCCGGCTCCCAGAGCACGAAAAATGCGCTCGATGGCACAATCCATGTCTTTCATCAAATAGGGATCGTGCGAATCCTCCAGCCGCGGCTGGAGAAACCTATGGGCTTTGTCTGGATCTGTGATCCCTCTATGAATCAGGAGCCGAGCTACCAGAGGGGGCACGTTCAGCCTTTGCGACAGCGAGTGGATCTGCTCTTCCGGGATCGAGAGGACGTTCCACCTGTATTTCACGAGCCTGATTCTAGCACCCGGAGGTGACCATGGCTTAGTACTCCCTTTGATAAATAAGATGACGTATGTTGGGAGCCTGAAAGGCATCTTTTTCGCAAGGTGTTACAATCGACGGGTTCCCAATTTGTTGGACAAATCACAGTGAGAAAAACGAAACTCTACCTACTGAGCATCCTTTCATTCCTGTTCGTCTCTTTCGCTCTCCTTGTTGCCCTGGAACTGCTGGTTCGGCACATAAAACTGAAGAATGCGGGCAATGAGACCCGAGACCACGTGGTTGAGACTTCCTGCATGCCAGCCAAGCTGAAGAGCAACTATCAGGGCTGGATTTGGAACCGGTCCTTTTCGACCAACCGGTATGGATTCAGGGGCGAACCCGATTACAACTTCAGGCCCGGCAAGGGAGAGTTTCATATTCTCTGTTTGGGCGATTCCATCGGTGTGGGGCTGGGGATCGAGCCATTTCACCACTACACGAAGGTGTTGGAGAGAGACCTGAACCGCCAGCGTACCCATCCTTCATACCGCGTAATCAATGCGGGCGGCCAGGGATACAGCCCCTCCAGCTATTACGTCTACCTGAAGTATGAAGGGCTTCGCTTCCAGCCTCGAATGGTGGTCGTGGAGATCGAGATGTGTAATGACATCACAGATGAAGCCTTATTGAACTGGGATTTTCAAGAGGGTGACCGGACCCGTCCCCACAGGGTGCGCGGCGGGCGCTACGTGGTGGGCTGGGATGGAAACCTGCTCACCACCTGCTCCGCAGGACCCCACTTTTTTGAAAAGACCTACACCTATACCCTGCTGTGGCGACATCTTCTAAGCCTGTTCTACAGGTTACATCCCGTCCCGCCCTTTGCCACGGAGCCCGGCCTTCCCTACTACTCTCTTGGATTCGATCGATTCCTTCTGGACGAAGCAAGAATCGAGTCCGGCTGGAGAAAAACCTTCGCCTCCCTACAGGCAACGCATGAGGTTCTGAAGGGCAGGGGAATCCGTTTCCTGCTCATGATCCTTCCGGCGCGCTACGTCTTTCACCCACAATCAGATCCGCGCCGTGCCCTTGCTGGCGGCCTGCTCGATCGTGCTGTCGACCTGGCCAAGCAGAGAGAGATTCCTTACCTGGATTTTACCGCCGCCATCAAGGTCGGTGGCGGCCCTCGCCTCTACTCTGACTTCGTACACCTGACCGAGGAAGGAAACCGTGTGGTGGGGGAGGAACTGTTCAGGCATCTGGCCACCTGAGCTGGGAGGGCTTCGCGGCACTAAGTACTCCCGTCCATAAATACGACGACGTATGTTGGGAGCGCGACGGAGACCAGATCGAGGCGCGACGACGAGTCGATGTCCAGACATCGGCGAGGAGGAGCAACAAAGAGATGGGCCCGTCCCGTCCCAACCCTTTGGGCGGATGGGGGTTGCGGGCGATCTCGTTGTCGTTCGTCGTCGACGATGCCTCAGCATCGCCTCCTCCTCTCTTCGCGACCTCACCTCGCAAACCCCATCCGCATACGTCATCGTATTTATGGAAGGGAGTACTAAGGCCGCCGGTCCAATCCATAGAATGTCATAATAAACTTATGTTTCACAGATAGTTACAGTAATATTCCTCGGGGATCAACCGCTCTCCTGCTGCTCGAGGTCGCGTGCCGCCTGGCTGAGAGCTCGGATCTTCACTTGTTGGGTGTCAACTGACCAGATGAAATGGATCTCCTTGCCGTCTTCCCTCCGCACAGCCACAAACTCAATCAGAAATTCTGGCGGGTTACTCCTGATCAGCTTCCATTCCTTGAATGGGTACTCGGCATACTCATTGGCGATGAGTTTCCGCACCACCTGCGACCATTCCAGCAAGAGGTCGTACGCTCGCCTGCTCTGGGCGGTCTCGACTGGTGCGACCTGCGCTTCTTTTTCCTCTCGTCTCCCACCCGGTTTACCTCGCTCGGCGTAGAGAATAGGCTCCTCAACGATGCTAACAGGCACTGAACTGATGACAAACTTCGGCACCACCGGTTTCGGCGGAGGTGGAGGCAGTACAAAGATTTCCGCACTCTCGATAGTAGGCACTGTCGGGTTCGGGAAGAACTGCATCCATTGCTCTGCCACTGCTGTAATCAGATGCTGGCGAGTCTCTCCCATAGCGAGCAGAAGAATTGCGGAGCTGACGACCAGCACAATGAACAACAGGTAAACCCACTTTCTCCAGGCAGGATCACCGGTTTCGGAGAACTGAACCTCCTCAGTGCTATCCAGCTCAGGAACTACCTTATCCTGTGAGGATAGCTCTCCTGATTTTTCCTCGAATTCAGACATTCGATACTAACGCTCTCCTTTGTCGCAGATAGGCGTTGATAAACTCGTCGATGTCCCCATCCAGGACCGTGTCGACGTTGCCCTTCTCCAGTTTGGTCCGGTGATCCTTCGCCAACCGATAGGGATGCAGAACATAGGAACGAATCTGGCTGCCCCAGGCAATGTCTGCCTTGGACTCCTCCAGCTTATTCTGTTCCTGTCTCTTCTTCTCCATCTCAAGCTCGTAGAGCTTCGACTTGAGAATCTTCAAAGCCATGTCCTTATTACGGTGCTGGGAACGCTCGTTCTGGCACTGCACTACGGTCCCCGTCGGCAGATGGGTGATCCGCACCGCGGAGTCCGTCACGTTCACATGCTGACCTCCGGCTCCCGAAGATCGGTAGGTGTCGATTTTCAAGTCCTTTTCATCCAGAACAACGTCGACATCTTCTTCCAGCTCAGGAGTGACAAAGAACGAGGCAAAGGAGGTATGTCTCCTTGCTGCGGCATCAAAGGGTGAGATGCGCACCAGCCGGTGCACCCCAATTTCTGCGGAAAGCAGCCCACAGGCGAACTCCCCCTCTACCAGAAAGGTCACCGATTTGATCCCGGCTTCTTCTCCAACCTGATAGTCTGTGATTTGAGTCTTGTAGCCGTGTTTCTCTGCCCAGCGCAGATACATGCGAAGCAGCATCTCCGCCCAGTCCTGACTCTCAGTTCCACCGGCTCCGGGATGAATGGTCACAATCGCATTACTGGCATCGTGGGGGCCTGCCAGGAGCGTCTTGACCTCGCTGCTGGAAACCTGCTGCTCCAGATCTTCGATCTCGCTGTCAATGTCGGCCACAACCGCTTGCACGGCTCCCTCTTCCTCACCCCTGCAGGACTCGATGAACTTCTGGAGGTTCTCTATGGACGACCTGTAGTTCTGAGCTTGCTCCAGGATCTCCTCAAGCTGCTTTCGCTTTCGCAGCACCTTTTGCGAATCATCGGGTCGGCTCCAAAAGGAGGGGTTGGAGATCGTTTCCTCGATTTTCTTGAGTTCTTCTCGCTTCCCTCCCACGTCAAAGATACACCCACAGGTGATCCACTTTTTTCTTCAGGCTCTCACAGCGCGCTTGGAGTTCTTCCAGCATCTGCTTTCCCTTCCTTGCGAGTAGGGAGCGAATAAGAGGCGAATCGACCCATTCAGCCACTCACGCCCCTACGAGTATATCGGACGAACGAAGTTTCCAGCCACCTTAGCCTGCATTTCTCATCACCTCTCTACTGCATCGGCGGAATGATCCGTCCTGACTGCGTTGCGCTTCTTCGGCCTCCTCGACGTACTGCACGAGTACGCCTGCGGGGGCCTCGGTCGCGCGCCTTGTCAGGCCGGCCCTTCCGCCGCTTCGTGACAAGCGGTGATGAGAAATGCAGGCTAGCACTCCCTTTAATAAATGGGAATTATATACAATAGTCACCCTGACCCCTATTTGGGGTCTTTGGTTTCCTGGATGTTGACGAGCGAAGCAACGGATTTGGCAGCGCGTTCCGGGGTCGTTGGGAGGTAGGCCCGTTCCTGTAGTTCTGCCTTAGTCGGCTGGTAGCTCCTGGGTTTTACCTTGACCGTTGGTCGAGTTTTTTTGGTCATTGTTTCCCTTCATTGATTCCTCCTTGTTCCAGAGTATACACAAGGTTGGCATCAAGGCGGTAGGACTAGCTCTAGTCACTCAGATAGGATATGCGTGTGGGTAAAAATTATATAAAAAAACAGTTTTTTATATAATTTCGAGCAAAGGGAGAAACGAGGAGATGGACCGTCAAGACTGGACGCTTTTGGCTATTTACTTCGCAGGGGGATCTGGGCTTTCTCCGGTTCAGCTACAGAAGAGTCTGTTTTTGATTGGACAGGAACTTCGAGAAACGGTTGGCGACTCTTTCTACACATTCATTCCGTATAACTATGGACCGTTCTCGATTGATGTTTATCGTGACGCCGACGCCCTTGCCGAAAGAGACCTCGTGAACATCATGCAGCGAACTGGTGAGAGCTGGAATTGTTACACCATTTCCGATACTGGCCGCGAACAAGCTGAGCAACTCAAAGACAGTGCCCCACTGAAGGGCGTGTCATACCTTAAAGTCGTAGTAGACTGGGCAAAGGGATTAACTTTCCAACAACTCGTCCGTAGAATTTACAAGCAGTATCCCAGCTTCCAAAAGAATAGCGTCTTTCAAGGCTAGGCCGTCAAGGTTCATACGAATGACGCTGATTATAGGGATTAAGTGTAGTGACGGAATTGTCGTAGCTGCGGATGGAGCAGCTACGCTTGGATCCTTGGGACAACAAACGGTAAAGCAGCCTGTCAAGAAGTTGTGCTTCATAGGAGACGAAGTGATTTTGGCCGTCTCCGGTCCTACTGGACTCGGCCAGCGTATCGAGGGGACCATTGGCGAACTCTACAAAGATAAGAAAAACCTTCTTCAGAAGAAGCCGTACAAGTTGATGTCTGAGATCCGGGTCGCACTATGGACAAAGCATTTTGAGTTCGAAATGAAAGTGGCAGCAATAGCGCGAAACACGATCGGACCAGCTGCACTATCTGGCGCGTTCTCAAGCACAGTGCTCGCTCTACCGTTGCGTAATGATCCATTCCTGATTCAGTTCGATAGTCAAGCTTCCCCTGAGTACGCAACTGAAAACTTGCCATTTCTTGCGATCGGAAGCGGTCAAAGCATTGCTGATCCGTTTCTTGCGTTTCTACGTAGAGTATTCTGGCCGAACAAGTTGCCGACATTATCCGAGGGGATATTTGCTGCGGTTTTGTCACTGCATCATTCAATTACAGTTCATCCCGGGTTGAGTAGGCCGGGGGAGTCTCACCCCCAGCCCCTCCAAGAACCGGACGTGAACCTCTCAGCTCATCCGGCTCCTATCACTCAAGCCACAAGGAAAGACTCCAAGACGCCAATGAATAAATAGATGCGGATTGGCACGGGCAATCTGGTCGAGGTAACGCCTCGCCCGTTGCCGATGCCCAGAAAATCTTTTGAGTTTCCTTCGCACCCACTGCACAAGATACCGGTTGAAGTTCCGCCACAGTTGACGCAGTGCCGACGCGTGGAAGCAACCATAGCAGGCTTGCCAACCACGGAGTTTCGGATTGAACATCTGAGACAGATCCAACAACGTCTTCTCGTTCTTGAGCTGGACATGCCAGCTACGCATGCATCGATTGATCTCCTTCTTCGAGGAGATACTGATCGCAGGAAGAAAGTTCGGGTGAACCTGCCCTTTCTTGTTCACACACCGTCGCGGACGGAAAGTGTAACCAAGGAAATCAAAGCTGATTCGCGAATGCTCTTCCAGGCGATTCACATCCTTGCAATAGACGATCGACGATTTGTCGGGATGGATCTCCAACCCACACTCACGGAAGCGTTCCGAGATAAGGCTCATCACGTATTCCGCCTGAGACTGGCTCTTGCAGTGCAGCAGCCCATCGTCGGCGTATCGACAAAATGGAACCCCCGGCAGTTGGCGTCTCACCCACGCGTCAAACGCGTAGTGCAAGAACAGATTTGCCAGAATAGGGCTCACAACTCCACCTTGCGGTGTGCCTTTGTCGCGCGCCTGTAGACTGCCGCCGGGCTGCTCAAGTGGAGCCTGCAACCAGCGCTCCACGTACAACAACACCCAACGACACTGACAATGGTGGCGTAACGCCTTCATGAGCAGTTCGTGGTCAATGTTGTCGAACAGGGCGCGGGTATCGAACTCCACCACCCAGTCGTATCGCCAACACCGTTTCCGGGTGATGGCAATCGCGTCATGGGCAGACTTTCCCGGTCGATAGCCGAAAGAATCCTCATCGAACACCGGTTCCAGTATCGGCTCCAGGGCTTGCTTCACCACTGTCTGTGCGATTCGATCAGAGACCGCAGGCACTCCGAGAACACGCGTGCCCCCCGATTTCTTCGGGATTGGCACGGCTTTCACGGGTGGTGGAAAATAGCTCCCGGAGCACAGCCGGTTCCAGATTCGATAGAGGTTGTTCTTCAAGTTGTGCTCGAAGAGTTCAAGCGACTCGCCATCGACTCCTGCGGCACCTCCTTTGGACTTCACCTCCAAGTATGCTTGCCCTGCCAGCTTCTTAGAAACCTCAAATGGCTTTGCTACTTTCAAGGGCTCCTCCTGCCTAGCAGTTGGCCGCTTGTCTGTAGCCGAGTGACCAAGCCCCTTCGCTCCGCTGCCATTACGGCAGCCTCATCGCTACTACGAGCTTGTCCGCCCCTGGGCAACGCTTCGATACTGTCGGCCTCGCAGGTTCTCTGCTTGTGCCTTTCTCTTAGCATCGTTGCTCCAGGTTCCCGCAGTTCAACATGAGAGCCCAGATCAAGCTCACGCCACCTCTATGCCGGGTGCCACCTGACCAGTAGACAGGTTTCCGCCAGATTCGTCCCGGGGCAACATCAACTCCCCGGTTTCGACACCATCTCGTCCTTTCGGCACTTGAACGGTGGTTCACTTGTGTTCGTCTTCCTGATCCACACCTGATGCTTCTAGAGCACCTTTTCCGTAACGCTCACGACCGCGGCTTTTAACCACAGCCACTTACGGTGGTTTGCAACCTGCTCCTGCAAGCCGGTTGCGGGAGGCCTACTCCCATCTCTCACGCCGCTTGCTGCGGCACACTGGTGTCGCAGACCCAAAGCAAGTTGCTGTATTGGAGAAAATGGATGGAAATATCTGGAAACTTCGAGAGCTTCCTCCAGAAGAACTCCAAGAACACGAACAGTTCGCTCGGACCGCTGAAAAACACGTGAGTGACTTCTCGGTGGAAAGTAAGCCTGGGTCAGACGAACCCGCCCCACCAAAGCCGGATCAAGGGTCAGGTCAGTAATTATAGGAATACTATCCGTTCGAGTGGCCCACCAGATCCCGATAGCGTAATCGCTTGCCGTCCATTCCCTTCGCCATGACCTTCATCTGGTCGATGGTGTCCAGGCGGCGCATGTTGTGACGGCCTGAGAATTCGTCCACATACCGTTGAAGGTGCTTGGCACTCATGCGGTGGTAGGTTCCGTAGTAGCCACGCTTGAGCATGGCCCAGAAAGACTCAATGCCGTTGGTGTGGGCTTGGCCCTTGATGTACTCCCTGACGCTGTGACGAACGGAAGTGTGCTCAAAATCCAGCCATAGCCGATTGTAACCGCCGTGGTCGTCCGTGTAGACCGTTGATCCTGGCTCGACACGATCCTGGATAAAGCATTCAAGATCTTCCTGGGTGGTTCCCTTGGCAACCGTCGCTCTGACATGGTTGGTGGCCCGGTCCTTCATTCCGACCACTGGCGTCTTGCCAACGGTTCCCCGGCCAGACTTGATCTTATTGGAGCCGTGCTTGTTCTTCTCCTTGCCACCGAAATAGCTCTCGTCCACTTCGACAGGCCCCTGGAATAAGACTCCCTGGGCCTCCAGCGCCTTTCGGATTCTATGTTCCAAGTGCCACGCCGTCTTTTGGGTGATACCGAGATCCCGGTGAAGCTTCATGCTGGAGACTCCTTTGAGGTTAGTGATGATGAGGTAGGTCGCAATTGCCCACTTGCGGTAGGGTAACTTGGAGCCTTCCATGATTGTACCAACCTTGAGGGAGAATTCCCGCTTGCCGGGGCAATTCCAGCATCGGTGGGTCATGGTCTTGTGCTTTGTTCCTTCTTGGACGTTCAGCGATCCACAATGAGGGCAGCATGGTCCATTCGGCCAGCGCTGTTCGTAGAACCAACGATATGCGGATTCCTCGTCTGGAAACATGTCCATGATTTCGATCAGGGTCATGCCCTGCCGGTCGCTCTTTCCGGGTGCTTTGTGCTTTCTCATTATGGGGTGATTATACTATAAAGGGGTGACTATTGTATATAATTCCCTAATAAATACGGTAGCGTATGCGGATAGGGCTTGCGAAGACGAGGACATCGCCAGGTGCTGCCGGGCTGGTGCGCGCACCTCAAAAACCAATCTTTCTGATGAAAGTGGGAAAACCATCCTCCCGAAGGCGATCCTCCATCTGCTGTGCCTCTTCCAGTGTGGCAAACTCACCTACGAGGACTCGATAATAATGATCCTTTCTTCCCTCAGGAGGCTGCACTCTTCCCAAATAGTTCTTCGCCTCCAGCCGAATCAGAATCCGTCCGATGTCCTCCTCCTTGCTCAGTGCTGCAACCTGAACGGTGTGGATTATCTGGCGATGCGGGCGTTCCTGGAGCTGAGTACCGGGTTCACCACGCTCTGCTTCCCGGTCCTGTCCAGAGGACGGTGACGATTCCTGAGGAGACTGCGAAGGAGCAATCAGCTGCTGGTAGAAGTCGAGCTCGGGTCTCAAGTCCGGCAGGGGAGTATCGGAAACGACGACTTTCTCCGTGGACGATTCCGCGGGCGTGAAGTACTCCTTCCCAAGAAAAAGCCCCAGCAGATAGAAGAGAAACACGAATCCCACGATGAAGGCGTAGAGGATCAGCGACTCTCCGGGGCTAAGTCTTGTTCTCACCCGTCTTGTCGTCTTTGACGCCCAAAGCCTCGGTCAATCCTTTGAAAAGATCCACAGGCACGGGGAAAATAATTGTCGAATTGTGCTCCATGCCGATTTCTGTAAGCGTCTGTAGATACCTGAGCTGGACCGAAACAGGCTCCTTGGAAAGCGCCGAAGCTGCACCCGCCAACTTTTCCGAGGCCTGGTACTCCCCTTCCGCATGAATGATCTTGGCCCTCTTCTCCCGCTCCGCTTCCGCCTGACGTGCCATGGCCCGCTGCATCTCTGACGGCAGGTCCACTGTTTTTACTTCGACCAGAGTGACCTTGATCCCCCACGGATCCGTATGCTGATCCAGAATGGTCTGCAAGCGTTCATTGAGCTCTTCCCTCTTGCTCAGCAGGTCATCCAGCTCGACTTGCCCCAAGACAGATCGCAACGTGGTCTGCGCTAGTTGGGAGGTGGCATAGAGGTAGTTTTCGACGGTGACAATCGCGCGGTTGGCATGAAGGACATGGAAGTAGACAATGGCATTTACCTTCACTGATACGTTGTCGCGCGTGATGATATCCTGAGAGGGAACATCCATAGTTACCGTTCGCAAGCTGACTCGCTCCATTCGGTCGATGGGCCAAAAGACCAGGATTAATCCGGGGCCCTTCGAGTTAGGAAGCAGGCGGCCCAGGCGAAAAATCACGCCTCGCTCATACTCTCTCAAAATATTGACCACCGAGAGGAGATACAGCACGATGATGGTAACCAAAATGAAAAACGGTGATGTCAACATGGAATCCTTCCTTTCTTAGGAGAAGTCACCCAGTGGTTCAACCACCAAGCAGAAATTCTCGACCCGTACCACACGCGTCGAAGTTCCTGGAGGGATAGGTAGCAGGGAGACCGCATCCCACAGCGCACCATGAACGAATACCTTCCCTCCCTGCTCATTAACATCCGTGCGGGCCTTGCCAATCATCCCCACCAAACCCTCCTCACCCGTGGTCACTTTCCGCTTGTGGGATTGAATCACCAGCTTCAAGAGAAACATAAAAATCAGGGCGAAGGGAATCACTACCGCCACCGCCAGCCCCGCCTGGATGCGCAGTTCAGGATAGGGAACATCGACCAGAAAGAGAATCCCAAAGAGCAGCGCCAGAGCTCCACCGATGCCCAAGATGCCAAATCCCTGAACCGTGACCTCTGCCACAAACAGTCCCAAGGCCAGCAAGATCAACAGAACAGCAATGTAGTTGATGGGCAACAGCGAAAAGCCCATCAGCGCCAGCAATAAGGAAATACCTCCCACCACGCCTGGCAGAACCAACCCCGGATGCGTGAACTCGAGATAAAGCCCCAGCAACCCAATGACTCCCAGTATGAGTGCGAGGTTTGGGTCAGCGATGCTGGAGAGGATGCGCTGGCGCAGCGTCATCTCGAAAAGCTCTACTTTCTGACCCCGGACACTGATGCGCTGCTTTTCTCCGGTAAATCGGATGATCTCTCTTCCCTCCAGCTTGTCGAGAAGGTCCTGTTCGTCGGCAGCCACCAGATCGATCAATCCTCCTTGTAAGGCTTCCTGTTCCGTGTAAGACTTACTTTCCAGCACTCCCTTTTCCGCGAGCTCATAGTTCCGCTTGCGCTGATTGACGATGCTGCGCAGGCTGGCCAGCGCATCATTCTTGACCTTTTCCAGAATGATCTCATTCTCCATCCCAAATGGGAAAACAGGGTGGGCTGCCCCGGTGTTGGTCCCCGGTGCCATAGCGGCAACATCCGCCGAAAGGAGAATGAAGAAACCTGCTGAAGCGGCGTGCGCCCCCTTGGGGCCGACGTAGCAGACCACGGGAACATTCGAGTTGAGAACCTTCTGAATGATCTGCTGCATGGACACCCCCAAGCCTCCCGGAGTGGCCAGTCGGATCAACAACACTTCCGCGTTTTGTTCTTCTGCCTGCTCGACTGCCTGAGCAATGAACTCCGCAGTAATGGGGTCAATGATTCCGTTAATCTCAACCTTCAGGATGTCGCCGTGGGCAAAAGATGTCGCTAATAAGAACCCAAGGAGCCCCCTTTTCATCACAATCTGATCGTATCACGATTGTACGGGCAAAACTCAATTGAGCTCTCTCACGCGTGGAACCGTCAAGGGAGGTCTACCTCATTCCGGCCGACCAGCCACCCATCAATAGTATAATCGACCTATGCGGATCAAAGTGTGGCTGTTTGCCTCATTGAAGGATGTCGTAGGCGAGTCGGAAATCAGTATGACGGTTGCAGAAAAAAGCACACCCCGAAGCGTATTCCGGGAACTGGAGAGTCGATTCCCGGAGCTGGCCCGCTATAGAGGGCTGGCTCTGGTAGCCATCAATCAACAGTACAGAGACTGGGACGCGAGCATGGCTCCCGGAGACGAGGTCGTCTTCTTTCCGCCCGTTAGCGGAGGCAATTCATGATCCAGATTGTGCAGGACAGAATCGATCGAGAAGCCGTCCTCCGGGCCGTGGCGTCTCCTGACTGTGGAGCGATTGTCACCTTCGACGGAACCATACGCAATCAAGCTCAGGGCAAAGAGGTCACCTATTTGCACTACGAGGTCTATACGGAGATGGCCACAAGAGAGATGGAGAAGATCCGCCGGGAAGCGATGCGACGGTGGTCGCTTCATGAGCTTGCTATTGTCCACCGAGTCGGACGCGTTGAAATTGGTGAGAGCAGCGTACTGATCGCAGTGTCTGCTCCTCACCGTCAAGCTGCTCTCGAGGCCTGTCGGTTTTCCATCGACACTTTGAAGACGAGCGTCCCCATCTGGAAAAAAGAGTACTACAAAGACGGGGAAGTCTGGGTTGAGGAACACGGAGGATGAAAGCTGCAGTGATTACCATCAGCGACGGCTGCTTCCACGGCCAGAAGGAAGATGTTTCCGGACGCGCCCTGTGTGAGATCCTGAGCCAGAACCAGTGGGAGGTTGCCGCCGCTCAAATCGTTCCGGACGAAATCCCTTCCATTCGCAAACAGCTCCTGGATCTGTGCGAACAGGCGGAAATTCATCTGATTGTCACCACGGGAGGGACCGGCCTCTCTCCCCGGGACAATACTCCGGAGGCAATTCGCCCTTTACTGGAAAAAGAAGTGGAAGGACTGGCGGAGCTGATGCGGCTTCGCGGTTTGGAAAGCACCGAGTTTGCAGCACTCTCTCGCTCGCTGGCGGGAGTGAGGAACAGCACGCTGATCCTGAGCCTCCCTGGAAGCCCGAAAGGATCCACCCAGTCGCTACAAGCAGTGTTGAAACTTCTTCCCCACACGGTTGATATCATTCAAGGACGTACCGGCCACTCGGAGAAATAAGGGGACAGTCTACTCATTTCCCTTTTTGATGAAGGAAGGTATGCGGGTCGAGGAAAAAAGGGAAATGAGTAGACTGTCCCCTTATTTTCCTGTCACAGCGGCTGGCGCCCTGAAATCGCCCGTGAAATCGTCACCTCATCCGTGTATTCCAAGTCGCTTCCTACAGGGATGCCAAGGGCGATCCGAGAGATATTGATGTCCAACGGCTTGATCAGCTTACACAAGTAGAGAGCCGTCGCTTCGCCCTCAACCGTGGGGTTGGTCGCAACGATTACCTCCTCCACTTCCCCTCCCCGAAGCCGGTCAAACAGATTCTTCAGCTTCAGCTCTTCTGGTCCTATGCCGTTGATGGGGGAAAGCGCGCCGTGAAGCACATGGTAGAGTCCCCGGTACTCGCCGCTTTTCTCAATGGTAAGAATATTGAAAGGTTCCTCGACCACGCAAATGAGCCTGAGATCTCGATTGCCATCGGAGCAAATCCGGCAAGGATCTATGTCCGTCACGTTGTTGCAGAGAGAACAAAAGGCGAGACCTACCTTCAACTGTGAAACAGCCTGAGCCAGCTGCCGGCACTCCTCGTCCGGTCCCCGCACCAAGTGAAAAGCCAGGCGCTGCGCCGACTTGGGGCCGATCCCGGGTAACTTCTTCAGTTCATCGATCAGTCGTGCGATAGAACCCGCTACCTTTGTCACTGCACCTCCGTACAAGTGTGGGAGAATCCCGCTCCTCGCCCGAATATGGGCGAGAACCGCTTCGCTTCTACATCTGTAGCCCTGGGCCCGCCAAGCCACCGAGTTGCTCGCCCAGCGCCTCATCCACCTTACGCCCCGCTTCATTTACGGCCGCCAAAATCAAGTCCTGAAGCATCTCGATCTCCTTCGGGTCCACGGCTTCTGGATCAATCGAGATGGAAAGAAGTCGCTTGCTTCCATCCATAACCACACCTACTGCCCCTCCGCCGCTGCCGGCCTCTACTCGCAATTCGCTCATCCCCTCTTGTACCTTCTCCTGCATCTTCTGGGCCTGCTCCATGAGGTCCTTCCACTGCTTCTTATTCATGCTCTTGACTCTCCAGACCTTCTTCTCCCACCTCTTCCCCTTTCTCCACAATCACCTTGCCGGGAAATTTCTCAATGAAAGCCTGCACCTGAGGATCTTGTGTCGGGTCACCCGGGCCCTCCTCAAAACGTGTCGCTTCCAGCAGCTCCACCTCAATCTCCGCAGCCGAGTCCGTAATTTTCGCACACAGCTGACGCAGTCGATCCATGCTCGCAGCTTCGTGGAGCACTTCATAATGAATCTGCTCGGAGGCAGGAAAAACGATGGAAAGCTTTCCATTCTCAAACTCGGTCCTGCAGGCATATTGGAGCGAGGAGTAGAGACGGATTGCCTCCAACTGTACCACCCGAAATAACTGGGAGAGGACCGGATTCCGGTCTGCTTCAAGTGGTTCTCCCGGAGCGGCAGCCTCTTCACTCTTCCCAGTGTTTTCCGGTTCCCGAACGGACTCTTCCTGAAACAAGGATCCTGTCCGCTGCGGCTTTACTTCCCGAAAGGGAGCGGAACCCTTTTTCTGCGGACTTTCCAGACGCGCCGATCCGGACTGCAGCTGGTCGATTACCTCCTCCACTTCAGGCAGTTGAGCCAGCTCTACCAGCTTTACCAGTGCTATTTCTAAATGAATGTGAGGGTGAGGGTTCCAGCGCAGCTCGTTTTCCGTGCGGTTGAGCAGATCATAGAAGCGAATCAGGTCCAGCTCGGAGAATCCTTCCGCTTGCTGAATCAGCTCGTCTTTCTCGCTGTCGGGCAGGTGCAGGAGGTCTTCATCCCAACCACTGATCTTGCAGACCAGTAGATTCCGCACCCGATCGACGAGTCGTCTGCAAAGGTTTTGCGCGTCGATCCCATAACTCACCAGTTCCTGGAGCTGCTTGAGAAGAGCCTCGCGGTTTCGCTCAAAAATGCAACTTACCAGCGCAGCGACCCATGGTTCCTCCACCAAACCCAGGAGTGCACGAACATCTTCATCCCGAACCCTCTTTCCAGAGAAGGCAATCATCTGATCGAGTGTGGACTGGGCGTCTCGCATACTTCCCTGAGCTGCTGAAACCACGGCATGCAAGGCGTACTCACTTACCTCAACTCCTTCCTCTAAGGCAATCTGGCTCATGTGAGACAGAATCAATCGAAAAGGGATTGCCTTGAAATCATACTGCTGACAACGGGAAGTAATAGTGGGCGGGATTTTATGATGTTCGGTTGTGGCCAGGACAAACTTCACATGGGGAGGCGGCTCCTCCAGGGTTTTGAGCAGCGCGTTAAACGCAGCGTTGGAAAGCATGTGTGCTTCATCAATGATGAAAATCTTGAAACGGTCGCGAGCCGGAGCATAGCGGATATTTTCGCGCAGTTCTCGAATGTTGTCGACTCCCGTGTTGGACGCCGCATCGATCTCCAAGACATCCACACTTCCTCCGGCAACGATTTCCTCACAGGAGACACATTCCCCACAGGGAGTGGGCAACGGACCCCTTTGGCAGTTCAGTGCCTTGGCCAGGATCCGTGCAGTCGTCGTTTTTCCTACACCTCGTCCGCCGGAAAAGAGAAAGGCGTGCGCGACGCGACCGCTTCTGATTGCATTCTGTAGAGTTTTGGTAACGGCCTCCTGACCCACTACATCTTCAAAGATTTGGGGACGCCACTTGCGTGCTAAGACTTCGTAAGCCATCGGACTCGCTTCCCTCGCTGGCCGTTCTGTTGCTCTTCCCACTGGCCAGGTTTCGGGTCACCTGCAGCACACACGCGGCACCTCTTAATGCTGCTTCCTTCCGGACCTGACATGATTCGAGGAGCGTGTCGCGCAGGGCCCGAAACCTGCTACGGAAGAAACTATACCATACCACTTTTCTTTTCCTTTTCTTACTGCGGGGCTTCTGGTCAAAGCGGGCCTGCTTGACTTTCCTTCAGGAAATTCGCTGTAATTTCTGAGGAGGAGTACCGAAGTGGTTATAACGGGCCCGACTCGAAATCGGGTTGTCTGGTGATGAACCGGGCACGTGGGTTCGAATCCCACCTCCTCCGTATCTCGATCCTGTCTTCGCGGTCCAAGATCCTCAACACCGGAATCGAGCTGACCCGCTGACCACTGGTCGGCTGACCTCACTTCTTAATCAGCAGGTCAGCAGGTGAGCCGGTGTCATAAAGGCCGGTGTTCGGGACCCGGTCCAGATGGTACCCTATTGGGAGTCATACCGGTCGGAGAGGTGTCCGAGTGGCTTAAGGAGCACGCTTGGAAAGCGTGTGTGCGGGAAACCGTACCGCGGGTTCGAATCCCGCCCTCTCCGCCACCCACTTGTGTCGTTGATATTACTGCGTTATTCTCAATTCCATCCCCCGATTTATCGTTAATTTTCAGGTGTTTACTGGCACTCTCGTAATAGACCTCTATTGGCAGAGACGCATCAGTGCGGTGTGGCGCACGGTTTCCATGCGATCGTCTCTCAAGCCCTTTTCAGTGGTCCGTCTTTTCGATGTCCGGAACGGTTGACGCAGCTCTCCACAACCTGCGCCCAGCAGCAGAAACGGTCGACTTTGTGATGGACCGGGAGATCAAGCGGGTTCGAACCCGAGCCGCTTCCGCTGAGCTTCCCACCTGAACGGCAGGCGGGTGTTCCTCATGAGCGTGTTCGCGGTCAGCCCGGGCGGTTGCCGGCCGTCGACAATTGCCGTGACGATGTCCGGGGCGAGGTAGGCAAGACGCAGTGCCCGGGTGGCATAGGAGGGTGAGACGCCTTCGGCCTCGGCGATCCTCTTCAGGGTGAGATCGGGGTTTCGCTCCAGCCGGTCCCGGATGGCCAAGGCGCGCAGCAGAAGCCGGATCAGGCTCGGGTCTGGTGTGGCGTCCTGGCGGGCGCCGGGGACGATCAAGGTCATACCTAGGCCGGCGTGTTTGAGGACGGCCGGGACCTCCAGGACGATCAGGTGCTCAGCGTCCGATGGGCGGTCATGCCTCGATCTTTTCGCCGACAAAGCCTCCGGTCCTGCCAGCAGGGTAGCCATGGCCCGCTCACAGTCGATCTCGATCACGATGCGGCCGGACTCGACGATCACTCGCTGGAGAAGCGCATTGAGATAGGCCTTGGCCTGATGCGGTTTAAGCTCGGGCCAGCGCTCTGCGATCGCTTTGGCACTCGTGATCAATGCGGCATGCGCCGATGGATCAAGCGGATCGCCCTCGATAATCTCGCTCACCGCCGCCTCATCGCCGAGCCAGCCCTTAAGGCGGGCCACGACGAGGGCCTCGAGGTCCGCCGCCGGTATGCGCCAGCCTTTACGCTCCGCTCTCTTACCCTCGGTGATGAGGGGAGGGGAGACATAGTAGCGGTAGCGCCGTCCCTTCTTGACCGCGTGGCTAGGCGTGAGGCTCTCGCCCTGCTCGTCAATAACCAGGCCCGTAAGCAGACTGGGTTGCCGGGCCTCTTTGCGGCGCTCGCCGTTCGTGTTGGCGGCCAGACTGGCCTGAACCTCATCCCACAGCGCTTCATCGACAATGGCCTCATGCTTGCCGGGATAGGACTTCTCCTTGTGGACGATCTCGCCTAAATAGAGGCGGTTTTGCAGCAGATAATAAAGCGCCCCGCGATTGATAGGCTGGCCCCCAGCAATGGAGCCGTCCCGCATGATTCGCCGCTTGCTGGTGACGCCCTCGGCGGCGATCCGGGAGCGCAGTTCACGCACGGATTCGATTTCCCTGTATTGGCGGAAGATGTAACGGACCGTCTCGGCTTCAGCCTCGTTGACAACGAGCTCTTTGTTCTTCACATCGTAGCCCAAGGGCGGATTGCCGCCCATCCACAGGCCCTTCTTCTTGGCGGCCGCGATCTTGTCGCGGATGCGCTCGCCCGTGACCTCGCGCTCGAACTGGGCGAAGGACAGGAGCACGTTTAGGGTCAACGGCCCATTGAGGAAGTAGTGTTGAACTGCTGGGTGACCGAGACGAACGAGATTTCGTGACGGTCGAAGATCTCGACGAGCTTGGCGAAGTCACAGAGCGCCCGGCTCAGCCGGTCGACCTTGTAGACGACGATGGTATCGATCAAATCTTCTTCGATATCGCCGAGCAGACGCTCCAGGGCGGGCCGCTCCAGGGTCCCGCCGGAGACACCACCATCGTTATAAAAGGTGGAAAGTGCGGTCCAGCCCTCGTGCTTCTGGCTCGCGATATAGGCCTCACAGGCTTCCCGTTGTGCATCGAGGGAATTGAAGTCCTGCTCGAGACCCGCTTCGGAGGATTTGCGGGTGTAGATGGCGCAACGCACCGTGGCCGGACTCTTCGCTCGTGGTGGTTTCCGACGCTCAGCCATGGTCCGCCGCCGATGCGCTCTCGCCTGAAGGCCGCACACCGAAAAAGCGGGGACCGGACCAGTGCGCGCCGGTGATTCGTTGGGCGATAGCGCTCAAGGAAGCATAGGTTTCACTGTCATAGTTGAAGCCGTCGCCGGTTACGGTAACGACATAGGTCCGGCCTTGCCACTCGCGCACCAGCCGTGTGCCGAGGCGAATCTTGGTACCATTCACCGGGACGATGCGGCCGGTCTCGGAGAAAGCCTTGGCCAACGTGCGCAGGCGCCGCCGCATTGCCTTGCTTAAGCCCCCATGCGTTTTTTCCCGGAGCTTGTAGGCGATGCCCCGGATAAGCAGGTCACGGCTGAGGCGCCGGGGCGGGAACGCCCGGTAATGGCGACGCCATTCATCGCGCAGCGCTGACAGGTCCATCTCCTGGATCTCGGTCATCTGGGCCTTGATTGTCGGCATCTTGTGGACTCCTCCGCGGGCGGTCATAGATGCTTGCCGCCCGGGTCACCTCCATTGACGCTCTCTCGCCCAGCAAAGTCCAGTCCGAAAGCGGGCCTAACAAGCGGCGCTGTTGCACGATTCAATCCCGGCGCGAGTGGGGTCGCTTTCCAACCCCTGGTTCACGACACCACGGCGTAGGATTTAGGCCTACCGAGTTCGGCCATACGGTTGAGGATGTGACACCCGATCGCGGCTTCTCTGCGTTGCGCCTTGCTGTGCCTCGCCTTCAGGTCGCCTCCGAACACGGACTTGTATCGGAAGAAGCTGTTCTCAACGCCCCCCTGCTGTCGGTAGCCCGGCTCCTTCTGCCACTCTCGTCTCCCGCTCTTGCGAATTCTCTGAAGAGCCGCTTCACGCTGCGCCCATGGGCCGTCGGTGAGTCCCGCCGACACCGCAGAGCGACGAGGTGGGATCACAATCACGACGTTCTCTGTGCCTGCCGCCGCTGGCCCGATCGTAGACCGATCTGTGGTCGTAGGCTCCGTCCGCCGTGAAACGCCGGATGGGAACTTCGAGTGGGGCGAGAAGATCAGGGAGTGTGGAGGTGTCTTCCCGGCTGCTTGCTGTGAGTACCCGAAAATCCCCCGGTTTGAAGCCGCGGGGATTATCAATCCTCCCCTTCGCCGGACTCGTCGTCTCGCTCGCCTTTGTCGTCACTGAAGACCACCTGAATCACGGTGCCCTGGCCTGCGTGCTCGGTTTTGAGCCACTCGTCGTATCTCTCCTTCTCGATCATACTCAGCATCTTGATGAAGAGCTGTCGGGCGCGAGATTGGCCTTTGGCGGCGTCGAAGGCTAGTCTGTGGATGGATAGCCTGTGCCATCGTCAGGGTGACAATACGGCCTCCCTCGTAGGCGGGGATCGTGCGATCGGCTTCTGCGAGCACGATGTCCTTCAGCCGCTCTTCAGGCAGCGTGGGCTTACTGGACTTCGTGCCCTTCGGCCGGCCGCTCGGATTCCCGGACTGACCTTTCTTGAAGCGGTGCTGCTTTGGGGGTTTGCCGTAGCCGACCTCGTAGTGACGGGGACGGCCTGGCAAACGATTGTTGCTGTCGCTGCTCATTCCGCCTCCTCCGGACCCTGGGCGTCAACCGGCCGACCGCCGACCAGCCGTTCGGCGTCATCCTTCGCATAGGCTTGCCAGCGAGCGATGATGCGGTCGCAATAGACCGGGTCGAGCTCGCAGAGTCTGGCCCTCCGGCCGGTCTTCTCCGCTGCGATCAGGGTCGATCCGGACCCGCCGAAAACATCGAGAACGATCTCGCCCCGGCCCGAGACGTCGCGGATGGCGTCCGCAATCATCTGCACCGGCTTGACTGTCGGGTGCAGCGCCAACTCCTCCATCCGGCCCGCCCGCATCGTATTCACACCGCGGTACTGCCAAACATTCGTGCGATAGCGGCCATTTTGCCCCAGCTCGAAGGTGTTGAAGTGCGGCGTCGTCCCGTGCTTGAAGGCGAAGATGAGCTCGTGTCGGGAACGATAGAAGGTGCCCATTCCGCCGTTGTCCTTGGCCCAGACGATCAGATTCTTGAGCTCATCGAAGACGGCTTCGCCAGCCGCAAGAATCTCAGGTATATGGCGCCAGTCCATGCAGATATAGTGGATCGATCCGTCGACACTATGCTCGACGAGCCGCTCGAAGGCACTCTGAAGAGAACCCTTGAACTCATCGACGTTCATCTCGCCTGAAGCCACCGCAAACTCACGGTGTTTGATTTTGCCTAAGCCGCCGGCATGGCCGTCGATCGGGACATTATAGGGTGGATCGGTAAAGACCATCCGGGCTTGTTCGCCCTCCATTAGCGTGGTGACAACGCCCGGATCGAGCGCATTGCCACAGATCAGACGATGCGCCCCGAGCCGCCAGACCTCGCCTGGGCGGACACGGGAGGGCGCTTCGCCCGGAATGACATCGTCCTTCGGGTCGCCTGGGTCTTCCGGTTCGACCGCCTCCAGAATCCCGTCAATCTCAGGGATCGAGAATCCGGTGATCCCGACCTCGAAGTGGAGGTCCACCGACAGCAGCGCGCCAAGCTCGGCAGCGAGAAGGTCCTCGTCCCAACCGGCATTCAGTGCGAGTTTGTTGTCGGCAAGGACGTAGGCGCGCTTCTCGTCCTCGCTCATGTGATCGATCCGCAGACAGGGTACCTTGCTCATGCCGAGCAGTTTCGCCGCCGCCACACGACCGTGGCCGGCAAGGATCGTGCCCGCCTCGTCAATCAGCACCGGGTTGGTGAAGCCAAACTAACGGATGCTGGCGGCGATCTGCCGGATCTGCTTTTTCGAGTGGGTGCGGGCATTACGTGCCCAAGGGGTGAGGGTCGAAACGGAACGGTGCGTGATCTGGGTGTGGGTCATAGTGGCCTCCTTCGGCATGAGGAGGCCACTATTTCAACCGGACCCGGACACGCGCACCCTATTTATTATTCGACGAATATTTCGGATATGTCGCGCGATCTTTTCGACGTTCTTGTAACTCATGGAGATGTTCATTTTCCCAAGCGCGACACCCACGGCATCGCAGGCGGAACCACCGTGGGCGCACGGGGTCTCCCCTCTGGTAATGGTCCTTGTCGGGTTCATGCCCAACTGTATGAGTGTGTTTACAGCGCCCATTATCCATATGTTCCGGAAACTGAAACGCTTGGGGCCTGGCCTCTTTCCGGGTTTCTTGCGCTTACCTTCGAGCACCTCCACCAGCCAATCCAAGAGCGCGTCGGGCAACGGCTCACGATCCCTAAGATACCGGGCGGCAGTGAGTTTCATGGAATCCCAAAATTCAGACGAGCGATCGGCCTTCGGGAGCCACCAACTGCGTAGCGCGTAATCTCCCCATCTTCCAGGCCGCGAAAGAAAGATCGCCAGTCAGAGGGTGAAATTGGATCTGGCCCCAGGTACTCCCCATCCAATATCTCGCCCGCGATCTTCACGGCGCCGCCAAATGTGGGCCGTTTGGCATCCGGGTTGCGTTTTCGCCATTCCCGAACGATTTCAGGTTCCCCAGGAGTCTGCACGGGTTTGGAAAAATAATCGCGTTGTCGATCTGTATTGATGTTATTACTTCCCTTCTCTTCCAACGTCACCCCCCCCGATTCCGTCTTCCGTAAGCATATGGCAAGAGGATACTGTCAAATTAACCGATTTGGTGCCTAATCAGCGCCTTGGCCACTCCCTAAGTTGTCGATTCTACGTTTGACCGATGACCGTTTTCGCCTCCAAAACCCGAGAATTCCACTTAACTTGACAGTACCGATCGACGGCTTTCCGACCTGGCACCCTTGGGATCGGAAAAGGCAACTGGAGGTAGACTCTGGCGGCAGCCCTCAAGGGACGGAATCAGATGACCTTGCCCCATATGGGCTAGCAACGGAACTGTTCCTGGCCCTTGCCGAAAAGTGGTCGATCAGCGTGGAGACGGTTACCCACGCTTCAACCATCGGACCAACGCCTTTTCCGGATCGGCCAGTTCCTCGATCGAGACATACCAACTGGCTTCCCAGCCGGTTTCCGGAAGGCCAGTGAACAACATCAGGTTGAGGGGGTAGCCTTCGCTGTCGGTCCATCGCCGGAAATCGTCCCGGAACAGGAAGACCGGCTTCTCCCAGGCGATCGCCAAGCCCAACTCCACCATCACGCCCTCGTCGGGGGGACAGCCGTTGACGACTGCAAACAACCCATCCGCCTCGCGCACGTCGCGAAGATCAGCCTGACCGATCCGATACGCCCAATTCGTATTCGTCCGGTCGATCTGGTTGTTGCGGGCGAACGGCTCCCACACCTCGGCGCCCAGCTGTTTCAGTTTCTCCACGAGTTCCTGCAGCGGCCCCTCTCGCTGCTGTGCCGAGAAGCCGTACGGATTGGCCAGATACAGAGTCTTTTTCGATACCATGCTCATTCCAGCAAACCTCCGGAAACGGGCCGACGGCAAGCGCGTCGGACAATTAAGCCATATCCCGCCTCACGCAGCTTGATGATAATCTGCTCGGCCGTAAATCGCTTTCTTGTCATCCCCTGTCTTCTTCCTAAACCGAAAATCCTAACATTCACACTGGACTCGTTCCTGGGGGCAAGGTCAAGAGCGAGTTTCCGAACGTCGGGCCTGTCGAGTCCGCTCACTAGATACGTCAAACTACTTAAAATAAAATACTTAAACCTTATACATGACATGACACTCTACATTTAACCCCACAGAATTTTGGTGGTAGCCGCGTAAGCTTCCACAGATCGCAGCTACGCCACCTCGTCCAATGAAACAACATCTATTCCGGTCCCCAGTGTTTCCCTCGCAACATTGACCAGATGCGGATGATGGGTGTAGAATAACACCTGCGTCCGCTCGGCCAATTGCCCCAGCACCTCAAACCCGGCAACTGACCGCTCCGGGTCAAAGTTGATGAACAGATCGTCCGCCACAAACGGCAGCGCCACGGCGCTAGCCAGATAGTCTTCTACCGCAGCGATCCTCAACGCCAGAAATAGCTGATCTTCCGTTCCGGTGCTCAATCCGGGTACCGCCACCACCTCACCGCTCGGTCGAACGCCGGTCAGATGCATGTTTTCCCGCTCGTCGAACGCCACCTCCAGTCTTTCGAAGGAATTCAGCGTCAGCACCCGAAACAGTTCACCGGCTCGTTTCAGGAGCGGCCCCTGCTTTTCTTTCCGATAACGATCGATCACCCAGCGCAAAAGCACCCCTGACGTGCGCACGCGCACATAGCGTTCGGCCGTGTCCCGCATGGCGGCAAGAGCTTCCTGTCGATCGGCGGCCGCCTTCGCTGCCGCATCATCCCCGCCGATCGCCTCAAACGCTTGACGGACCTCGGTTTGTGCCACCACTGCCTTATGTAGCTGCTCTTGTAGAAGTTTCAGTGCGCTTTCGGCCTCTTCTTCCCGGGTGCGAACCTGATCAATATCAACGTCCCTACATTCTTCCTCAAGGACGTCCATTGCCAGCCCATCACCTTGCTGATCCAGCGTCTCCAAGACGCTGGCCAGCTCCTGTCTCAGCACCCGCAGGCGGTCCGATTGCTCAATTGCAGACTTGAGGTCTCCGACTTCCTTTACACGGGCGACCTCTTTGAGAGGCTGCACCGAAGCCCAGGCCTTTCTCCTGCCTTCTTTCAGCTCCTCAATTTGTTCTTTCCGTGAGACGATGGTTTTTGACAGCTCTTTGTGCTGCTTGTGCAACTCCACTGCTTCGTTGCGTCGACGCTCAAGCTCCAGTACGGCATCGTCGGCATCGGTATCCGCCAAGTCCGGCGCCAGCTTGGCCACTATCTCGGCCACACTGCGATTGAATTCCGCAATATCCCGCTCAATGGTGACGATGCGCTTGTCACGGAGTTGCTTCGCTGCACCTGAGTGATCCCGCATCTGCTCGATCACGTTGATCTGGGTATTCACCACCTCCGTGTCAGCTTCAACTTGAAAACCGGCTTCTGCAACAGCTGTTGACCACTCCTTCCGCCAAACCTTCAAGGCTGACTGAGCCTGCTGTAGTTTGAGCTGGTGCCGCTTGACATCGGCCTGAGCGTCTTGGATGGCTTCCCGCATCTCCCCCAAGCGTCCTGCCTTTGCCTCTTGATCCCGCTGAAATGCTTCGGCCCACTCGATCACCACGCGCAACGAGTCCGTTCGCATCTTGCCGGGGTCAACGTCCAGCGCCGCTATCTCGGCCACGACCTGTGCGCTTGCTTCCTGCTCCTCAGTCCTGCAGGTAGCCAGACGATACTGCGCCTCTCGCTGTTGCCCGATCGCTGTAACAATGTCATCGCGCGTGCCCAGCCACACCAGCATGGCCTCAGGTGCCAGAACCTTAATCGGTATGTCAGACCACAAAGTCAGCCAAACCTGATCTAATTGGTCCCTTTCGTTCTTCAGGGTCACTTCCTGTGCCACCAGCTGTGCAATGAACGTTTTCTGCTCGGCCATGCTGCGCGCCAGTTCGGCCAATCCGCCAGCCGCTTCCGCTTTGTCGAAGCGCTGGTCGGCGACGGTATCCACCTCCCGTACCGCTCCCTCGAACGCTGAGGGCAGATACTCCAGTTCAGCTGCGTAGGCTTGCGTCTCTTCCGGAGGTATCGGGGTCCGCTCGACATACTGAAGCTTGACCAGTTTCCACAAGTCATCGCGACGGGCTCGAGCCTCTTCGAGCGCATCCGGTGCCACCACCCTTTCATCGCGAACTCGGCGTTCCAGATCCTTCTGGTCACGCTCAAGGGCATTGCGTGAATCAGCCAGATGCTGTTTCGCCTCGCGCTGGCGCTGGGTCCAATCTCTAACTAGATCGTGGTGTTCCTGAACGGTCGCCCGCGGCGGTACCGGTAACGTCTCAATGTCCGTGTCATCTGGAAGGGGAGGCTTCAGAGATTTGCCCACTCGTCCGATTTGTTCGGAGGCTTCCTGAACCCGTCCCAGAGCCGAACGGATGCGGCTTGCCACATCACTGCTGTCGCGAACGGCGTTCAATACTACAGCTAGCCTTAATACGTCGAGTGCTTCGCCCATCTCGCCCAGCCGCTCCGTCTTCTCATTCAGTGAGATCTGAGCCTCCTCGGCAGCCTTGTTTGCTTCCTGTACCACCGTTGCCAGTTCCCCGCGCTGCGCCCCGAGGGCGTGCAGTCGCGCAACCTTGCCCCTAGCCGGTATCCGATCGATCAGTTCGGCTGGTTCTGCAGTCTCCCATCCAAGTTCCGTGGCAAGCCGGGCAAGCTCCCCAAGCTCGTACTCAAGTTCTGCCCGCCGCTTGGGCAAATGATCCTTGCCACCGCGGATCTTGATGCGCTGCTCATGGAGCTGCGTGATGTCATCAGCGCGCTGGACCAGCACTTCATCAAAGTCCAGTCCTTCCAACTTCTGTTGTGCCTGATCGAGCTGGGGTTCCAGAATCTTGACCTTCGCCTGCATCTCTGCTTCATGTCCTTCGGCTTCGGCCAAGAGTGCAGCAGCATTCTCGGGCAGCACGACCACGTTGCCCACTGCGGTGATCTCCTGCTCCAGCTCACCCTTACGGTGCACGGAAGCGTGGACGCGGCGAATACGCGCGAGCTTCTTCAATCCAATCGACGTTGCTTCGTGCTGCCGCTGGCTCTCCTTATAGGCCTTCTCGGCATCGTCCAGCACTTTTCCCACCTTTCGCCAGGCATTTGCAGACAGGGAATGCTCGCGCTGCTGTCTAGTCGCGTTATTAAATCGGGCCTCAGCCTGATGGTAGCGTCGCTTTCCTGATCTATAGGGACTCCAAATCCCGTCCGCCTCGTCCTCCAACTGGCTCAGCCGCTCCCGTAGATCGGAAAGGCCCGTGCCAATGGAGAACAGCATCTGACCGACATCGTCTTTGGCCTCGATAATCGCCTTCCCGCCTTCTGCCAATCGGTCGTGGCTGAGGTTGAACATGCGGTCGAAAAAAGTTCGATCCGCTCCGCCAAGGAACGGACCGAGCAGACCTTCGCCGCCTACCATCGGGAGACCATCCGGTCCCAGAATCGTCTCCTTCTTCCCCTTGCGCCGCCGAAACTCAAGCCGATCAGCCCCGTTCTCCAGCATCGCGCCGATGCGCATGGTCTTATAGTGATGCCGGAAGTCGTAGGGCGAACGATCAGGAATTCCGAATAGCAGATCCTCAATGGCCTTCAATGATGTGGTCTTTCCGGATTCATTGAGACCAAAGACGATGTGGAAGTCCCGCTCACCTTGCGGGAACTCATAGGAAGCGTCGGTGAACCGTCCGTATCTTATGAGATCAAACCGTGCGAGACGCATCGCTCAGTTGTACTCTACCATCAAGTGCGCATTGAGGTAGGGCGTGACTTGTTCAATGAGACCGGCAAAATCGCCCGCAACGGCAGCGGCTAGCACTTCGTCCTCAACGCTCTCCGTCAGATCATGAGGCAGGCGCCGGACCAACTTTCCGATATCTTCTTGCAGTTGCGTGAGCAGTTCTTTGTCGGCCCCGGCATCTTGCAGCATGCGCTGAAGGTCCCCCAGGGTATCCTCCCGAGCCTCCAGCAAAGCGGCGTCTGCCACCGGCGTCGTTCGAACTGCGACCTGCTCCACCCAGGCGACTTCCTCACCCAGACCGAGCGCTACGGATCGCGCCTCGGCTGTCAATTCCTCGGCACCTGTCACCAGCCGGCTATGAAGCTCGGTGCGGCCCTGCAACAGGATGCGACAGGCTAGCAGCCGCCCAGCGGCCTCCTCTGCATCTTGCGCTACAGCCCTGCGTATCAGATCCACAATGTCGTCGATTCCGCCAGCCGGTATCACGTCCACGTCGAGGACCGACCAGCGCACCACGTCCATTTCGAGAGCAGTAAGATCAGTAACCTCGCCATGATCAACAGTGACCAGATAGGCGCCTTTGGGTCCGGTCTCGCGCACATGGCGGCCTTGAAGATTGCCGGGGAACACGACATGAGGTTGTTCATGGAGCACCTGTCCCTGATGCACATGACCTAGCGCCCAGTAGTCGTAGCCCTTGGCCACCAGCTCCGCAAGGCTGCAGGGCGCGTAGTTGGCATGCTCACCCATCCCACCCAATGCGGTGTGAAGCACCCCGATGTTGAATGCGCCATCGATCGGCGACGGGTAGCCCGGCACCAGATTGTCAGTCGTAGCCGCCTGACGGAAACTCTGCCCATGCAGCGCGACACTCAGTTCTTCGATCTGAAAAGTCTCCGCTTTCCGGATGCCGAAAACGTTGACGTTGTCTGGCAATACCAACGGTCTGGTGATCTGACTCTGTGCATCATGATTGCCGTGCAGGAGAAACACCGGGATGCGAGCCTGATTGAGCCGGCCCATCTGTTCGGCAAAGAACAGGCCGGTCTTGTAGTCGCGCCAAGTCCCGTCGTAGAGGTCGCCAGCAATCACAAGGAAGTTTACCTCCTCCTCGATTGCCTGCTCGACCAGCAACTCGAAGGCAGCTCGCGGGGCCGTGCGAATGCGCTCAGCCACTCGTCCCTCGATATCCGACAGCCCGATCAGCGGGCTGTCGAGGTGAATGTCGGCGGCATGCAGGAAACGGAAGGGGATCATGTCAGGCTATTACCGTCACTGCACAGATAGTGCTAGAACATCACCGTAGAGTTTCTTGAGGGCCTCGTCGGACATGTCCAAGATTGGTTCGTACATGAACGAATTTAAATGAATATTCTCCGGGGTCATTAGCACCACCCGCTGGATAGTCTCGCTAGCGGCACTCTCAGCGCTAAAGTTGCGTCTAAATCTCTCAAGAAGTTTTTGAGATTGATTGACCTCGATACTGCCAAAGAAGGTTGGATCGTTAATCTTCTCTACTATGAACTTCTCGGCGGCAATCCGTATTGCTATTGACAACACGATTTTGTTCTCGCACTTAACCCCACCAGCGTCACCATTCATGCAGGCACTCGCGGCATCTTCAATAACGTCTACAACTGGCAACTGGCCATCAGAAGATTCCCCCTTCTCGGCAAACATCTCATTGTAGATGAGATCAAGATCCTTTTGATTAATGGCCGCCGAATCGGCTTTCCAATGCAGAAGCGATGTAAGCGTGATGAAGTCAGGATCATCGGCACCTTTCGTGTACTCGATTAGATTTCGTATAAACGGTATAGACGCGACTCTTTTCTTAGGATCACTAAAGAAACCCTGCTTCCAGTCGTTCACGAAAGGGTTCTTAATGCCTTCCGCCTGCGTGATTGATACACCACTACTCGTCTTGGCCGCTATAAGACATTGTGGGTATCCCACAAATCTGCTGTTAACCGTACGGAAGAAATCGAAGTTGTGCGTCAGAAGTATCTGCTTGAAATGCTCCCCTTCGGCGATATCCAACAGATACTGAATGATGGCGTACTTATTCCTGTAATCAAACGAGTCGGCTATATCATCTGCAATGAAAAGCGTCTCTTGGTTTGCTTTTCGTCGAGCCTCTACCTCAAATATTATGTTCAAAATGTAAAGTGCCTTTTTCTCGCCCGTGCTGAGAGTTTTCATTAAGGTCTGCTTCTCTACGTCGGCCTCATCTCCGTTCTCCTTAAATGTGAGTCCGAGGTGAAGTATAGGCTCATCGCCCAGAATCACAGAGATGCGGTTCTTTGGTATAAGCTGGAATGGCACGAAGAATCTGCTATTGAAGATATCGATCACGGATTCCCACTGCGTTCGCTGCTTTCTCGCCTCTGCTTCGATTTCTTTCTTTCGCTTCTCTGTCTGACGGTACTCTTTAAGCAGATTCTCATACGGCGCCGGCTGCGCCTTAAAGTATGATTTCTATATTTCCTCTTTCAGGCTGTCGATGTGCGGCGCTTCTTCAGGCAACTGTTGTTGAGTTCTGACGGCAGTCCACGGTGGCGTAGAATCGGATCGCTATCAAAACAAACAAAAGAAATGCCGCCCGACTTGTGAAGACCTCTCGGAATGAGAGCCTGTTTTTGGCCAGGCCGCCCTGCATGGCAGGAGTCCTCATCGTTCTACCGAATCTCAGAGCCGAATGCGGACGTACGAAGTTGTAATAGGCCATCAGCAGCGCCACGTGACCTTCCAAGAACTCCGTACGTCGGGCGTGGCAGGGTGTGCGACGGCCAAGATAGGAGCAGCCCTGCCGGATGGTTAAATTGTGGCGCTCCACGAAACTGGTGTTCAGTGTGCTGGAATCCTCGGAATGAAACAGTGCTTCTTCCAGTTCGCCTTGTGTTCCGGGAAGCAGTCTACGATCGACACGAACCACCCGATTCTCCCGACGCTTCTTGATGACTTGGCCGTAGATGCAGACTCCCAAGAGCAGCCTTTTCGCAGCCCACTCGTACATCTCGAACCCGTCGGTGGTGAACAGGAAGCGGTGTTTAAGGAGGCCTCGCTGCAGTGTGTTCAGAATTGCGTTCTTGATTTGCTGGAGACTGCGGCGGCCAACGTTTGTCGAGACCCAAAGTCTGGACCACACTTCCAGGGTGGTCAGCACCCAGATCACCCGTTTCTTCGCTCCAACAAAGGTCCTGATCTCGTCGGCCTGAAGTTCATGGATGACGAAACCCCGGAGCATCCGATCATTGAACCGGACAGCGTATGTGGCCGCCGATTCAAGCCAGCGTGCGATGGTGCCCCACGCCATCCGCTTGATTCGAGCCATGGCTGAGATCGCAATTCCGTGGACACACATGCGGACGACTTCATCGAACAAAGACCTGGGCTTGTGCAGCCGATAATAAGGCGTGCCACGGGTCGAGGAGAAGGTTCGACCGCATTCTTTGCAGCAATAGCGCCGGCGTCTGCCCTGCCTGGTGATGTAGAAGGAGTGTCGGATGATGTTGCCCTTGCCGAGCCGTCCTTTCAGGCAGCAGTTGGGGTTGGGACAAGTGCGATTGGACTCCTTGCTCCGCTTCATACATGTCTTGATGACAGACAACCGCCAGGAAGTCCAGGTAGGATCATGAGTTGAGGAGACACTGGGAGACGATCAACAACAGTTCCCTGATGAAGCACCCAAGTGAGACCAATCGGCACGGTCGAGCGCATCACGCTGTTTGGCTGTTTAGCGGGGGCTTTTCGTTTCCCGTCCGGCGGGCCACAATTTTATCTGTCCCGGAAATCTACTGCGCAATGGCAAGTTCAGGGTGTTTTTCTGAAAATCACACGATGTGGCCGGGTCGCCTTGACGCGATCATTGCTTTGGCGAACTGTCCACCGAAGGCTGTTCTAGCCGCTCCTCAGGTCGTATCCTGGGTCAGAAATTCCCGTATCCGTTCCCGCAGGCCAGCGCAGCCCTCAACCTCGCACTCCCAAAGCACCAAAACTTCCCAACCCAACCCATCAAACTTGGCCGCGTGCTCCATGTCGCGCACAGCATTGCGTTCCAGCTTCGGCAACCAATAGCCCCGGTTGGACTTAGGGATGCGGGCGATCTTACAGGCAGGATCGGCATGTTGATGCCAAAAACAACCATGAACGAAGATCACCTTTCTAAGGCTCGGGAAGACCAGATCGGGCTTGCCCGGAAGATCCTTCCGGTGCAGGCGGTAGCGGTAGCCCATCGAATGCGCGAGGCGGCGCACTAGCATCTCGGGCTTCATACCTTTAGCCTGGATATGGGACATGATCTCGCTGCGGCGCTTAGGGGCTACAGTGTCGTTCATTCGCGCCTAGCCTTCATTTTTCAAGCACCTGGAGGGTCTTCTAAATCGCAAGATCAAGAGGGAGGTCGGCGATGTCCCGGAGCCGCTTGCCATCGATCATGGTGTGAAGCATCTCCTCTGCGTCTTCAAAGCCGAGGTTTTGGATGGTTTCAAGCAATTCGGGCAAAGCAAAGTGATAGACACAATCAATATCGCCTGTTCCCAGTGCGATTGAGGCGATGCGATTCGGGGTAGGTTCGCCGGTCACAACGACGATGTGAGGAAGGCGTCCCTTGCGGTTTCTCACGAGGTTCAATCCTTCGGAACGCGCATTCTGCGCCCGGTCGCTGCGCAGTGTCCACTTGCACGACACACTGGCATGAAGGATGGGCCGCTCACTGTTGACGCGCCGCAAGGGCGTGAGGTTGGCCTGTGCTTTGTCCACCAACAGGCCATCGGCGTTGATGGCGCTGTCTTCCTCAGGAAAACGGATCACGACTACATCGGGTTTGATGAGGTAATCGCCTCCGAGCGCGGCGGCCAACTCGGGGTTGGCCTTCGAGATAGCGTCAAGGGCAGCCAAGTGTGCATACTGGTCATACTGCGTAATAGATGAGCGGCCGCCGACACCCTTGCTGATTTCCCACTGGCCGGGCCGAAGGGAGGCGAGGCGCGGAAAGGCCGCTTTGAGATACTCCTTGCAGATTTCCTCGAACTCGCTCCCGGCCATCTGGCCAGCGAGACGAACGCCGTCCGCCTGGGCTCCGAGCCGCTCTATAATACCGGCAGCGATGCTGACGCTTGGCCCGCTATGTTTATCCGCGTTGCTGGGGATACCTTCCGCATCGGTGCGGAGCACGGATTCGAGAAGAGTGGCGTGAAAGCTCCGGCGGGTCTCGGAAAAGAATGACTCCCCGCTCATCTGGCAACCTTCGTCACTGGAACGAGCCGCCGCATTGTGAGGCATTGATGAATTTTTTCGGCGACGGCGCGCGCCACCGGGGGCGGAAAGGCATTGCCGACTTGACGGTACGCGGCGGTCTTCCGGCCTGCAAGTTCCCAATCTCCGGGAAACCCTTGCAGGCGGGAGACCATCGGGACGGTGAGGCGCGGCATTCCGATAAAATCACGGCCGGGAGGCTCATCCGCGATGCCCATGCCGTCAACTCCAAGAGTTGCCCAGGCCCGTCTGGAACGGGTCGGGCCGAGGTCTGGGCCTCCGTGTTTGAGGGAGCCGCCTACGATGGTGGGGGCAATATCATCTGCTCGCTTCTTCCAGGCCCGCACGCCTCTCCAGCCACGTTCGGCCATAAGATCGTAAAGGGTTTCGCCCACAGTGCTAGGGTTCCGGCCGGTGCCGGTCGGCCAAGTGAAGTGTTCGGCGATGTCCTTGCGGAGCGCGAGGATCACCACACGCGGCCGGAGTTGTGGCACGCCGAAATCAGAAGCGTTCAGTAGGCGCCATTCGGCGTGATAGCCCATCTTTTCGAACCGGGCCTTTAGTTGTTGGCGGTAATCCTCGAAGACCGCCCCTAGAAAGCCCCGGACATTCTCGAGCATCACCGCGCGCGGGCGGGTGACCTCGACCAGATCAAGCGCGACAGGGAATAAATTTCGTCCGTCTTGATCCCCGAGCTGCTTGCCTGCTATTGAAAAAGGTGGGCATGGAAGGCCACCCGCGAGCAGTTCAATTCCCTTGAAGCCCTCTGCGTCCTGCTCACTGAACAGGCGCAGATTCTTTTCGAAGATCTTCCACCCTGGCCGGTTCAGCCGGAGGGTTGCGCAACAATGGCGATCGATCTCAACCAGTCCTTGATGCCCAAAACCGGCCTGCTCCAAACCGAGCGCCTGGCCGCCGGCTCCGGCGCAAATCTCTAACGAACTCACCTGGTTCGCAATCATTACCGATCCTCTGCTCGTGGTGTCCTGGCAAGATCGAGCGTAAGCTGCACCTCGCTTTCGCGATCCCGGTCGGAGAGGACTTTCCCAATGGGAACCAAACTATCTCGTTTACGCGCCATGGCTTATTCTCGCATGTTCCTCAGACAAAACAGGGGAGAACTACCATATCTTCACTGGTGCGGGTTCGGGCCTAACTTGATGTCTGTGGCATTGCGGCTGGCCGTGTTCCGATTATTGCGCTCCAGATAAGCGGTAGCTTCTTTCTGCCCCCAGGCCACATTCAGATCCCCTTGATTTCGATTGGTCCGCTACCCGGAACTTGGACCACTTAAAAAGTCAGAAACCCGGTCATTAGGACCCACCAGCCATGGCTGGTGGGTCGGTTTCAGGATAGATAGTGTCTGGCGCCCAATCGATTCGGAGGGCATAATTTTTTTCTCGATGATCCAAGAGATCGCAAAAGAAAGACTCTTCCTTTTTAGAAACCTTTCGCCAACTTCTCCTGATAGGGCGGCAACTACTCCTTTCTTCAGACTCGGCTTTCTATTCCTCGTAAACCTCTGCCACACTCAACTGACGGCCATCGGCAAGTAGCTGGACCGCCTTCATAACCAGCTCGGCCCGGCGACTGATGAACGCGTCAAAATCTCTCTTTAATTTCTCGATCTTTTCTTCCTTTGAAAGACTTTCATAGCCTCCATTGGCAAGTTCGGGAATCGGGATCAGATGAGATAGAAGTCTTTCGCTCACTAGCTCCTTCGAAGTCCATTCGTATCTCTTCGTCATGTAATTCACGGGATCTTGCCGACCGATTGAAATATTCGTTTTGTCTGAGATCAGTGCGCAGTTTAGCGCCAGAGAATTCCCGATCCCCGCTTCCTTGAGCAACGCATCAGGATAGATATGGTGATAATGGCGCTGCTGGATATTGTCTGAGTTTATGCGTTCGCCGGTCGAAAAGTCCAAAGCCCCCAAGCGACAGGCCACCGCAAGAATTGCGCGCGCCCGGATAGTGGCTCGTTTCGGCCACTCAGCGGTCAACAGCTCTTCTGTTTCCACCAAGACGCATTCCTTGAAGATGGGGACATCACCCATGTCGTACTTGGTTTCATCTTCTCTGTTTTCGCGGCGGATTACTTTGCTCAATGCGACAAAATCCGAATAAGCATGAGTTGCCGCAGAATTATCGTATCGATCGGCGTTGGTGCATGAATCGGAACTGGCCCGCAACGAACCCGGCTCACAGGTCCATCACCTACCAAGAGCGTACGACGATGGCCTACCGAGCTCGGCCATCCGGTTGAGGATGTGACACCCGATCGCGGCTTCTGTGCGTTGCGCCTTGCTGTGCCTCGCCTTCAGGCCGCCTCCGAACACGGACTTGTATCGGAAGAAGCTGTTCTCAACGCGCGCCTGCTGTCGGTAGCCCGACTCCTTCTGCCACTCCCGTCGCCCGACCTTGCGAATCCTCTGAAGAGACGCTTCACGCTGCGCCCAGGGGCCGTCGGTGGGCCCCGCCGACAGCGCAGAGCGACGAGGTGGGATCACAATCACGACGTTCTCTGTACCGGCCGCGCTGGCCCGATCGTAGACCGATCCGTGGTCGTAGGCCCCGTCCGCCGTGAAACGCCGGATGGGAACTTCGAGCGGGGCGAGAAGATCAGGGAGTGTGGAGGCGTCGTCCCGGCTGCTCGCTGTGAGTTCGGCCGCCACAATGAACCCCTCCGCATCCACTCCGATGTGCAGCTTCCGCCAATCCCGGCGTTTCTTCGATGCCTTGTGCTTGTGCGCGTTTCATTCGCCGCGACCCAAAATCTTGAGCCCTGTGGAATCAACGATCAGGTCGATCGGGCCGTCGTGGGCTCGGATCAGGGGCGGCACCACAACAATTTGGTTCCGGCGCGAGAGGGTGGTGTGGTCCGGGGCCTTGAGGTCGCGGCTCATCAAGCTGAGCAGCGAGTCCAGGAACCCCTCCGTCTGGCGAAGCGGCAGGCCGAAGACGACCCGCAGCGTCAACGCGGTCCGGATCGCGAGGTTCGAGTATCGACGCTGCCCTCCGCGGAGACCGTTCTTCGGTGGTATCCACGCGGCAATCGCATCCTCGCTCAGCCAGATCGTGACGTCCCCGCGGCTCCTGAGGCCACGCTCGTACTCCCTCCAGTTCCGGATTCTGCACTTCGTCTTGTACTGGCGGTTGATTCGGCTCGACTTTCCTGCGGCCATGACGTTGCCCCCTTGATCTCCATGATGGACCGGAACCCTCCGCCGATGCTAGCTGTGCCCGCTTACGCCGATTCATGCACCAATGCCCATGTGCAGCCTCAACCGGCAATCTGGAATCTCGTATCCCAGTCTGACGCGGAAACTGATCAGGAGTACTGGCGATCAATGGATCCATGGGGATTTGAAGAGGAACACACCGATTACGTCGTGCGGAAACTATTGGAGTATGACCGGCCATTTACCGCCACTAACGTGCTTGCGAATCTTCGAAACGGGGCAGATGTTTCTCAGTCTCTTATCGCGGATGTCCTTGAAACAGCAATCCGTACGGATCCCCAAAAGGATCCCTGCGGAAATTTGTTTTCGTATTACGCCGCGCAGCTACTCGATCGGTTGGTCTCAAGTGACGTGCCCGAAGATCGTATAGCTCACCTCGAATGGGCGTACCAGCCGTTACTGCGGTTTGATCGCAAGCCGAAAGTTCTCCATCGGGAACTCCTTCGCAATCCGTCGTTTTTCGCCGAGATCGTGTCACTTGTCTATCGTGCTGAGGGTGAGGAACCTGGCGATGTATCAGAAGAACAGAAGAATAAGGCGCGCCTTGGATATGACCTCTTGGAATCTTGGCGTACGCCTCCGGGATCAACAGAAGATGGCTACGTTAATGCGCAGGAACTGCGCGAATGGTTCGACCACGCTCGTTGTCTTGTCGCGGAGAGTGGGCGTGGAAGGATCGGCGATGAAGTGATTGGGAGAGTGTTGAGCGGCTCTCCAAAAGGACAAGACGGTGCGTGGCCCGTGGAAGCGATTCGTGACGTCATTGAAAATATTGCAAGCAAGGATTTGGAACATGGCTTTGAGGTTGGAACCTTGAATAGCCGAGATGTGGTGATCAAGAATCCGGCTGAGGGCGGAGAACAGGAGCGTCAATTGACCAAGAGATACAAGAAACATGCGAAAGCGGTGCGCGACCGGTGGCCGCGAACTGCCGCAATGCTGCGCAGAATAGCGGAGACGTATCGGGCGGAAGCCCGCAGAGAGGACGATCAGTCGGAACTGATGGGAAATCTTGATGAATAGTACCACTCGACCTTCGACCAGCTTGAACGAGAACACCGGAGAAGTGAATTGTGGCGACGCGGCTGATGCCGCGGCCTTCGTTGAGCGGTCGCACGCCGGGAACGAGGTCGATGCTGCGGCTTATGTCACTAGTCAGCTCTCTTATACAGCACGATAAAGGTTGCTATCGTGCTATTTTAAGGGACTTATATACAAGAGTCACCCTCTTATAGTATAATCACCCCATAATGAGAAAGCACAAAGCACAAGACCATGACCCACCGATGCTGGGATTGCCCCGGCAAGCGGGAATTCTCCCTCAAGGTTGGTACAGTCATGGAAGGCTCCAAGTTGCCCTATCGCAAGTGGGCAATTGCAACCTACCTCATGATCACCAACCTCAAAGGCGTCTCCAGCATGAAGCTTCACCGGGATCTTGGTATCACCCAAAAGACGGCGTGGCACCTGGAGCATAGAATCCGAAAGGCGCTGGAGGTTCAGGGCGCCTTATTCCAAGGTCCTGTCGAAGTGGATGAGAGTTATTTCGGTGGCAAGGAGAAGAGCAAGCATTCTAACAAGAGGCTTCACGCTGGTCGTGGGGCCGTGGGCAAGACGCCAGTCGTCGGAGCTAAGGACCGAACCACCAATCAGGTTAAGGCTTCGGTGATCCAAGGAACCACCCAGGAAGATCTCGAAGGATTTATCCAGGATCGAGTCGAGCACGGATCAACGGTCTACACAGACGACCATGGCGGCTACAATCGGCTCTGGCTGGACTTCGAGCACGCTTCCGTCCGTCACAGCGTCAGGGAATTTGTGAAGGGTCAGGCCCACACCAACGGTATTGAATCGTTCTGGGCCATGCTCAAGCGGGGCTACTACGGCACCTATCACCGCATGAGCGAGAAGCACTTGCAACGGTATGTCAATGAGTTCTCAGGGCGTCACAATATCCGCTCCCTGGATACCATCGACCAGATGAAGGCGATGGTGCGAGGCATGGACGGGAAAAGGTTGCGGTATAAGGATCTGGTTGGATAAGAGAATGACCAACCTTTACTCTCCTGTTTGAGATGAAAATTCTGTCTAGCCTCTTCCGGTTGGAGTGTCCTAATAGTGGGTGGGCTTTGAATTTCGCTTCTTACGATGACTGTCTTACGTTTTCTTCTTTAGGGTCGGTCGATTCTGTTTTGGCGGCATCAATAGCATCGATCTGTGCCTGCAGATAGCCTATTGTCAGACGCGCCATTTGGTGTGACATTGATAAACCGACAATAGGCCTAGCTACAACGATATCTTTCTCTGATGGGTTGGGAATGAAATCTCCGAAGGCTATTCTAACTTCTGACGGACTACTTGCCAGCCGCACGATGCTGACATATTTATACTCAACTCCAGTGAACAGCTGATTGATAAGGCGGAAGTTGCCCTCGGCTTCTTCCTTGTTCGCCTGCTCACGAGAAAAACGGATGTCGTTATCTGTCATGTGCTAGTGCTTCTTGAGAATCCAGATATTTCCAGTTCGGTATTACCGACTTACTTCCCAGTGAGTTGCCTATAGATTCGTTGGGGCTAGAATACTCTTTCGTTGTCTGACCCGAACTTACTGTCGCACTTTCCCTCTCGGGGTGAGTAGACATCTTCTTGAGCATATCTCCGCGTAATTCTGTCCAATCATTTTCCGGTAGGCCTACAGATGGCGATCCTTTTACTTCAGAGTCGAACGCACTGAATTCAAGGTCTTCCTCAATACTTGGGCGTTCCAGTGATTCTTTGGTAATGCCGCCAACATCTCGCCAAAGAGAGCCGAACCCCTCAAACGTGATCCTCAGTCGAACGTCAAATGCCCGTGCAATTCTACGGAGAGTACCGACGCTCCAAGCTGCGTAGTCTGTGCTCTCGAATCTTGAGACTGCGCTTTGGGTCGTACCTAAATCAGCAGCGATCTCTGCTTGGCTCATCTCGCGTTGTTCGCGCAGAACCTTAATCTGCGAACACACGAATAGTGTCAGAATCTCGTCGGCATACGTATGACGAAAATCTGGATCGCTAGGCAAGGATTTCCTGAGATTATCTCGTACGCTCATTGTCGTATTGTCCTCCGTCTAGATGGATCTTTAGCGACTTGCTGTCGGCGTTTCTCAGCTCTCTCTGGTGCATTCTTTGGGACGTACTGGTTATCCCGCTCAAATGTGCCGAACAGCAGTGTGGCTTCCTTGTTCCCGTCTACGGGGCCTCGACACAGGAGCGTACGCACAGCGACTCTCCCGTTAACGCGGATTTCCTTAACGTGTTTTTCTCGCGTATCGGTAAGCATGTTTCCGCCGAGTATTGAGTAACCGCTACTACGCAAAGTCTGAATCCTAGCAAGCAACCTAACCCTTTCCTTGGCCTCGATCGATACTCGCATGAATTTTTCGATGGGATTCACTCCGTTGGCTTCGAGATAATCATAAACAGCAACAGCATCGACCATCAACTTATCACAAATATGCTATGAACTGTCTTTGGAACGCTATTACAATTTTGCGATGGTTCGGCAAATTTGAAACAAGCCGCTAGCCTCATTTCCGGTCGAGGCTTGCGCTGAGAAGTTAGCCTACACCTCAACACTATCCTTGTATATACTCTGATAATCAAGGAGGAATCACCATGAAGGGGAAGGAACCGAAGGCGAAACGAGGCCGACCAACGGTCAAGGTAAAACCCAGGAGCTACCAGCCGAATAAGGCCGAACTACAGGAACGGTCCTACCTCCCAACGACCCCGGAACGAGCCGCCAAGGCCGTCGCCTCGCTCGTCAACGTCCAAGAAACCGAAGACCCCGGCTAGGGGTCAGGGTGACTCTCGTATATAATTCCCTATTTTAAGTCCTCGCTTTCCACCTGATCTACCCCGCAAACGAGCCCACTCCCGGCGTCAGGACTGCGGGGCTACTCCGGAACCGCTGTGACCCGGATCACAGGAACCGATGAGAGCGATTCTCCCCGCTTCCCAAATCGTATCCCAATCGGAGCGAACAAAGAGCCATCCTCGGATCGCAACAGCAAGATTCCCCGAAAGTCCCGGAGGAACTCCGTATTGATTCCATCCGCATCGAACCACTCTGGGATGGTTCGAGCGGCCTGGTTGAAGTTTCCCACTCTTGCAAGCCCCTCCCCCAAAGGGTTGATCCCGTCTTCGCCATAGATTCGGAACTCGATTGTGGAGGACGGGTCCGGTTTGAAAATAGCCAGTCCCGTTCCGATGCCGCTCGATTCCTCAACGAACAGGGCGAAGTGATTTCCCAGCTCGACCGGTTCGACGCTGACCTCTAACCCCGTTCTGGCGTTTCTGTAGGTCAGCAATCCACTCACCGATGCCGTATCGGTCTGGACCTCGATCCACCCGCGCCGAATCTCCCCCAGCCCCGCGCTTCTCAAGATTTGAGTGCCCAGGGACGGAATCCCAAAAGTGACTTCGGAATCGAAGAACCCCGGAATTGGCTGGCCTTCTCGATCGTAGGCAGTCACGAGGACCGCAGCGTCCTCGGTGGGGGCGATATGGCTGATCGCCAGCTGCACGGACCACCCTCCTCCATTCACGTAGTCTGGGAAGTAGAGCGTTGTCACCTCCAGCGGTCCCACTCTGGCGCGCGCTTCCGGGCTGTACCCCTTCCTGTTACTCGCCCTTATCCCGATGTGAGTATAGACGATCCGGAAGCGATCATCCGAGTGGGCGGGCAAGACTGTCAACGTCCACTCGATCGTTCTCTCTTCGCGTGCCCTCAGCGTCATCTCAGGATCCGCGATCTCTCCCCAGTCGGTCCAATCTTGGACTGGATCCCAAAGCCGGTACTCGTAACTGGCGGTGGGGTCGCCCGGGTCGTCCCAGGTTACCTTCATCTGGCCCGGACCTATCCAACTCGCGGCCAGGTTCAACACGTATACATCAGGCAGATGGTTTAACGGGCTTGGGACCGGCCCCGTCAACCGGTTGCCCCGGAAGCTGAACTCCCTCAGCTGGGACAGTTGTCCCAGCTCTGGCGGGATCGGTCCCGTCAATTGATTATTGCCGAGGTACAACTGTTCCAGCTCGGAGAATTGGCCCATCTCGATTGGTATCGGTCCCGTCAGCTGGTTGTCGTGGAGGTATAACCATTCCAGACGGGACAATCGGACCAGTTCCACCGGAATCGTTCCCGTCAGCTGGTTGTCGTCGAGGTGCAACTGCCGCAGATCGGAGAGTTGCCCCAGCTCTGTCGGGATCGGCCCCGTCAGTTGGTTGTCGTCGAGGTGCAACCACTTCAGCTGGACAGTCGGCCCAACTCTGCCGGGATCTCGCTCGTCAGTTGGTTGCCACCGAGGTGCAACAGCTCCAGCTGGGAGAGTTGGCCCAGTTCCATCGGGATCGGCCCCGTCAGTTGGTTGCCGCCGAGGTACAACTGCCGCAGATCGGAGAGTTGGCCCAGTTCCGTCGGGATCACCCCCGTAAACTGGTAGCCGGAGACCTCTGTGACACGGCTCGGTGACCCTGAAATGCGGATGTATTGCCAACTAGTCATGGCCAACTGGGTATCCCAGTTCAAGGAGCCACTGCCGGCCAACTCGTCGCGGAGTGCTATCAGGATCTTACAGTCCTCGACCAAGCCGGGATTGTTCCCCGGATCCGGCACCGCCGTGCCGCCATCGCAGGCCTGCAGGGGCGGACTGACTGCCGCCAGCAGAAAGACGACCCCCAGGCCCCAGACCGCCGTGGTAATGGCGGAAGGAATACGTTCTCGCCAAGGTGCTCGTTGATTCATTTTTTGATCGTTTTAAGAAGGGTGCTGCTTAAGAAGGCTACCACAGCCCCGCATCTGCATTCTAGCAATCACCGGCCCGTCTTCGCCAACACTCGAAGTTCAGTCTCGCAAGCTGCAAGTTGGAAGTGAAAGCATCCCTACTTGAGTCAGAAAGATCACTTGGATCCGGCCTAGTTTCATCATGGAGCGATCAGGCAGTGTCCGACTTGAAGGGTTCTGATTTTGATCGAGCAAATGTGACCCACTTTTTCCCATTCCGATAACGCAATAGTGACCCGGCAATTTTTCCTTTCAAAGCCTCCAAGTATTTGCGGGAGAAACGGGCGTTGGTGCATGAATCGGAACTGGCCCGCAACGAACCCGACTCACAGGTCCATCACCTACCAAGAGCGTACGACGATGGCCTACCGAGCTCGGCCATCCGGTTGAGGATGTGACACCCGATCGCGGCTTCTCTGCGTTGCGCCTTGCTGTGCCTCGCCTTCAGGTCGCCTCCGAACACGGACTTGTATCGGAAGAAGCTGTTCTCAACGCGCGCCTGCTGTCGGTAGCCCGACTCCTTCTGCCACTCCCGTCGCCCGATCTTGCGAATCCTCTGAAGAGACGCTTCACGCTGCGCCCAGGGGCCGTCGGTGGGCCCCGCCGACAGCACAGAGCGACGAGGGGGGATCACAATCACGACGTTCTCTGTACCGGCCGCGCTGGCCCGATCGTAGACCGATCTGTGGTCGTAGGCCCCGTCCGCCGTGAAACGCCGGATGGGAACTTCGAGCGGGGCGAGAAGATCAGGGAGTGTGGAGGCGTCGTCCCGGCTGCTCGCTGTGAGTTCGGCCGCCACAATGAACCCCTCCGCATCCACTCCGATGTGCAGCTCCCGCCAATCCCGGCGTTTCTTTGATGTCTTGTGCTTGTGCGCGTTCCATTCGCCGCGACCCAAAATCTTGAGCCCTGTGGAATCAACGATCAGGTCGATCGGGCCGTCGTGGGCTCGGGTCAGGGGCGGCACCACAACAATTTGGTTCCGGCGCGAGAGGGTGGTGTGGTCCGGGGCCTTGAGGTCGCGGCTCATCAAGCTGAGCAGCGAGTCCAGGAACCCCTCCGTCTGGCGAAGCGGCAGGCCGAAGACGACCCGCAGCGTCAACGCGGTCCGGATCGCGAGGTTCGAGTATCGACGCTGCCCTCCGCGGAGACCGTTCTTCGGTGGTATCCACGCGGCAATCGCATCCTCGCTCAGCCAGATCGTGACGTCTCCGCGGCTCCTGAGGCCACGCTCGTACTCCCTCCAGTTCCGGATTCTGTACTTCGTCTTGTACTGGCGGTTGATTCGGCTCGACTTCCCTGCGGCCATGACGTTGCCCCCTTGATCTCCATGATGGACCGGAACCCTCCGCCGATGCTAGCGTGCCCGCTTACGCCGATTCATGCACCAATGCCGCTCTAACGTAGTGGGTGGTACCACTTCTGGGGGAGCGTCAGTGGCCTTCAGTCGGCACTAAGCTTGGGTGCCTTCCAGCGATCTCTTCAAGACCTTTCCCATCGCACTCTTTGGTAGCTCGGCGACGAATTGTACCTGGCGTGGAATCTTGTACTTGGCCAGTTTGTCCCGGCAGAATTCGACCACCTCTGCCTTGGTCAAAGACTTTCCCTCTTCTACCACGATGTAGGCTTTGACCACTTCCTCCCGGACCTTGCTGGAGCTTCCCACCACCGCGGCCTCAACGATCTTCGGGTGCTGGTGGAGCACTTCCTCTATTTCTCGAGGATAGATGTTCATGCCAGCACTGATGATGAGATCTTTCTTTCGGTCCACGATTCTGAAGAACCCTTCCTCGTCCATGACGGACAGGTCACCGGTAAAGAGCCACCCATCCTGAAGCACCCTGGCGGTCTCTTCTGGTATGTTCCAGTAACCTTTCATGACCTGAGGCCCTCTCAGAGCCAACTCCCCAACTTGGCCTGCCGGTAGCGGCTGATGTGTCTCAGGATCCACAACCTCAGCATCGGTATCGGATACAGGCACCCCAATGGTGCCGTTTTTTCGATGCCCGTGGGTGGGATTGACCAGGGCCACCGGACTGGTCTCGGTTAAACCGTAACCCTCCACCAATTTGCCCCCCGTCAGCGCTTCAAATCGCTCCTGCACCTCGGCAGGAAGAGGAGCACCCCCGCTAATACAGAGACGGATCGAGGAAAGATCCTCTCGCGTCAGTTTTCGGTAGCGGTTGACTGCGTTGTAGAGGGAAGGAACGGCGCAAAAAATGGTGGGTTTGTGCTTCTTGATCGCCTTGGCCACATCGGCCAGCTCAAAGCGTGGCAAGAGCAACATCGCCGATTGAGCCAGCACCGCCAAGTGCATTCCTGTCGTCATCCCGTAGCTGTGAAAAAAAGGGAGGACACACAGAATTTTTTCGTTTTTCTTCTGCATGCCCCAGAGCCACTCACCCGTCTGGTAAACATTGGACACAATATTCTTGTGGGTGAGTTCTGCTCCTTTTGAGACACCCGTCGTTCCGCCAGTGTAGAGCAGGATCGCGATATCTTGGGAGTCGATCTCGGGGGGGGAGATTTCCGGATAGTTCCGACTCATAAACTTCTTGTAAACCAGATAGTTCCCTGTGTTGGGTGTCTTGGAGCGGTTCTGTAGACGGTAGGCCAGACTTAGAGACCAGGGCAGAAAATCCTGGACCCCTGCCACGATAACGTCTTTAACCCCCGTCTGCTTCTGAACGCTCCTTAATCTGGGGGCCAGTTGGTCGAAAACGACCGCCGCTCGGGCTCCAGAATCGTTCAGCTGATACTCCAGTTCCCGTTCCACGTAAAGAGGGTTGGTGGGAACCCCGATGGCCCCAATGCGGGCAATGGCAAAATGGGCGATCGGATAGACCGGGAGATTGGGGAGAATCAGGGCCACCCGGTCTCCTTGTTCAATTCCCAGTGAGTTCAATCCCCAGTGAGTTCAATCCCCGCGCGAATTGGTCGACCGACTGGGAAAGATTCCGGTAACTCAGCTTGGCACCAAAGAACATGGTCGCCGTGCCGGACGGGTTCTCCTCCACCGCTGTCTGCAGCAGCTGGCTGAGGTCTATTTGAGGATATTCGATTGAGGGACGAACCTGAGAATCGTAAAAGCCCTGCCAGACGAGGCTGTCCCAAACTCAGTTGGAAGTAGATGGCGGTTCAAGTTGGGCACGATCTTATGCCACCTTTCCTTTGCGGTCCACTGTGACCTCATCACGAAGCTTTGCCTTGAGCATCCATAGATCCCGATAGCCTTGGATTCGACGGAAGTGCTTCTCGGTCTCGAGGAAGGTAGAGGCCACCCAGCGAAGCACCATTCGTCCATCTCTCCATCGGCTCACGCGTCCGGTCCTCAGACGCACTCCTGAGTGAGGGCTTTCAATGATGTTGGTAGTACCGAGACAAAGACGAAGCGAGGAGGAGAGTTCCAATCGATTAATGGTGAAGGTTTCTTCCAACCCTTCCCGCAGACTGGCGGCGGCATCCTGGTGAATCCCTTCTAACCACTCGGCCTGTTTTCGCAGCCGCGCCATGCCTTCCTGCCAGGGCAGTCGGTAAGCGGCCTTCATCACCGAACGGACTTGATCCGCCAGACCCTCCGGCAGCTTCTGGCACACATTGCGAACCTTGTGACGACGGCACCTCTGAATCGGACTGCTGGAGCCAAAGACTTTACCGATGGCACTGCGCAGGGCTTTGGAGCCATCAATAACAAATAGGTATCGCTGCTCAGGATCCACCCCACGCCCCACCAGGTCTTCCAATAAAGAGGTGGCCGTGGCGGCGTTCTCACTGGCTCCTTCCTGGATTCCCAGAACGTGTTTCTTACCCTCTGTATCCACTCCCACGGCGCAGATCACGTGATGCTCGCCGAAAACCAGACCGTCGATATAGAGGATCAACAATTCGATGCCCTCAAAGCGTCGCTCGGCCAGACGCTCCAGCTCCTGGCCACTCTCTTCGATAAACTGGCGACTGACGGACGATTTGCTCACCCCCACGCTATCCACCATCTCCGGGATCACCTTTTGGTAATTGCGAGTCGAAACATTGCACATCAGGATCTCCAAAAGACGACTTCCCACTCTTCCATTTTGGTTGATCGCCTCATAGGCCGGAATGTCTACCTCGCCGCCCCGACCCTGGCCTTTCTTGCGCAAGCGAGGCTTTCGAACCCGAACCTTGCGATCCGAGAGGCGGATGCTGCCGCGCTGACTGCCATGCCAGCCGATCTCCTCCTTCTTGCGCCCCTGTTGCTTCTCGCCAGCCACGCTTTGAGCTGAAAGTTGCAAGACAGCCTCAATGCTGGCACGTCCCAACACCTCGATCAGCTCATCAATGGCCATTCGAGAGGCTTCGATGAGCTCCACCATGGGCAACAGAAATTGCCCGTTGCCGGTCAGATACTCGGCCAGACCCTGGCTGTCGTTGTGGGTGACTATGCGGTATGATTTCTTCATGGCGGTTCCTCCTTAAAAAGTTGTTTGACCAACCCGATTCTAGCGAGTCGGTCGGACAAACCGCCTCTTACTTCCAACTAAAGACGGGACACTCTCTGCCAGACTCTCTCCACAGTCATTACTTTACCCTTATCCATGGCATTGGTGCATGAATCGGCGTAAGCGGGCACGCTAGCATCGGCAGAGGGTTCCGGTCCATCATGGAGATCAAGGGGGCAACGTCATGGCCGCAGGGAAGTCGAGCCGAATCAACCGCCAGTACAAGACGAAGTACAGAATCCGGAACTGGAGGGAGTACGAGCGTGGCCTCAGGAGCCGCGGAGACGTCACGATCTGGCTGAGCGAGGATGCGATTGCCGCGTGGATACCACCGAAGAACGGTCTCCGCGGAGGGCAGCGTCGATACTCGAACCTCGCGATCCGGACCGCGTTGACGCCGCGGGTCGTCTTCGGCCTGCCGCTTCGCCAGACGGAGGGGTTCCTGGACTCGCTGCTCAGCTTGATGAGCCGCGACCTCAAGGCCCCGGACCACACCACCCTCTCGCGCCGGAACCAAATTGTTGTGGTGCCGCCCCTGACCCGAGCCCACGACGGCCCGATCGACCTGATCGTTGATTCCACAGGGCTCAAGATTCTGGGTCGCGGCGAATGGAACGCGCACAAGCACAAGACATCAAAGAAACGCCGGGATTGGCGGGAGCCGCACATCGGAGTGGATGCGGAGGGGTTCATTGTGGCGGCCGAACTCACAGCGAGCAGCCGGGACGACGCCTCCACACTCCCTGATCTTCTCGCCCCGCTCGAAGTTCCCATCCGGCGTTTCACGGCGGACGGGGCCTACGACCACAGATCGGTCTACGATCGGGCCAGCGCGGCCGGTACAGAGAACGTCGTGATTGTGATCCCCCCTCGTCGCTCTGCGCTGTCGGCGGGGCCCACCGACGGCCCCTGGGCGCAGCGTGAAGCGTCTCTTCAGAGGATTCGCAAGGTCGGGCGGCGGGAGTGGCAGAAGGAGTCGGGCTACCGACAGCAGGCGCGCGTTGAGAACAGCTTCTTCCGATACAAGTCCGTGTTCGGAGGCGGCCTGAAGGCGAGGCACAGCAAGGCGCAACGCAGAGAAGCCGCGATCGGGTGTCACATCCTCAACCGGATGGCCGAGCTCGGTAGGCCATCGTCGTACGCTCTTGGTAGGTGATGGACCTGTGAGTCGGGTTCGTTGCGGGCCAGTTCCGATTCATGCACCAACGCCGAACTGTGGGGGAAAAGATGATTTTTTCAATCTACTTAGGGTAGCGACCAGATTACTGTTGAAATACAACATAAGGCCGGTCGGGCCTTATGTTCAGCTTGGGACGATCTTTCGAGTCTCGATGAAGTGGTAGAGGGCAGAGCGGGAGACGTCCAGGATCTTGGCAATGGAGGCCTTTGAGACATTCTTGCCCAGCAGCACTCGGATATCTTGCTCCTTGCCATCGAGCCTGGATTTTCCTAAGGCGCCCTTAGGCCGTCCGAGCAGCTTCCCTTGGGCCTTCGCGGCGGCGAGTCCTTCCTTGGTCCGTTCCGAGATCAGGTCCCGCTCCACCTCGGCGAACAATCCGAACAGGGCGATCATGAAGCTTTGTATTCCCTGAAAGGCTAGGAAAACAAATCGCATCTGGTCGCTATCCAAGGGCCTCCAGAACTCCACCTCTTTGTTAATGAACTTCTTCAGCTCATTGAACTTCCTGAACTTTCGTTTCTGCTCACCCGGAAAGAGCGGGATCTCAACGTTCAGTTCCTCGATGATTCCATCAAGCACGCTTTCATCAGCCATAAAACCTCACAATGGAAGGCTGGGAGACCGCATGAATTCTAGCCGTCAGATGTGACACTGACCTCCCCCCATCCAAAGCAAATCCACGCCGCGAAGGCGACCGCGCCACCCAATGCCTTCACGCGGTCGACGGAGGGATGAAAATCGACGACATCGACCGTGAAGGAACGCGTCGGCGCGAACCCCATCCGACGGCAAAAACCCAGTTTTCCGGATCGATGCTGCGATCCGCAGCGCATCCGGTGCACGTCGTACAGCACCGGCGGACACCCTACACTCAGCACCTGCTGGTCTTCCCTGTTCCACGAACTGGTTTTCCCTGTTCCCTCCAGAAAATTCCCTGTTCGACCAAACAAATTCCCTGTTCCGTGGCGTAGGGAATTCGAAACTGAAACCACATGATATCAGTGGGTTAGGAGGCTTCGATCCCGCCTATTCGAGGCCGAATCTAAGAAATTCGGTGCTTCATCAGGGAACTGTTGTTGATCGTCTCCCAGTGTCTCCTCAACTCATGATCCTACCTGGACTTCCTGGCGGTTGTCTGTCATCAAGACATGTATGAAGCGGAGCAAGGAGTCCAATCGCACTTGTCCCAACCCCAATTGCTGCCTGAAAGGACGGCTCGGCAAGGGCAACATCATCCGACACTCCTTCTACATCACCAGGCAGGGCAGACGCCGGCGCTATCGCTGCAAAGAATGCGGTCGAACCTTCTCCTCGACCCGTGGCACGCCTTATTATCGGCTGCACAAGCCCAGGTCTTTGTTCGATGAAGTCGTCCGCATGTGTGTCCACGGAATTGCGATCTCAGCCATGGCTCGAATCAAGCGGATGGCGTGGGGCACCATCGCACGCTGGCTTGAATCGGCGGCCACATACGCTGTCCGGTTCAATGATCGGATGCTCCGGGGTTTCGTCATCCATGAACTTCAGGCCGACGAGATCAGGACCTTTGTTGGAGCGAAGAAACGGGTGATCTGGGTGCTGACCACCCTGGAAGTGTGGTCCAGACTTTGGGTCTCGACAAACGTTGGCCGCCGCAGTCTCCAGCAAATCAAGAACGCAATTCTGAACACACTGCAGCGAGGCCTCCTTAAACACCGCTTCCTGTTCACCACCGACGGGTTCGAGATGTACGAGTGGGCTGCGAAAAGGCTGCTCTTGGGAGTCTGCATCTACGGCCAAGTCATCAAGAAGCGTCGGGAGAATCGGGTGGTTCGTGTCGATCGTAGACTGCTTCCCGGAACACAAGGCGAACTGGAAGAAGCACTGTTTCATTCCGAGGATTCCAGCACACTGAACACCAGTTTCGTGGAGCGCCACAATTTAACCATCCGGCAGGGCTGCTCCTATCTTGGCCGTCGCACACCTTGCCACGCCCGACGTACGGAGTTCTTGGAAGGTCACGTGGCGCTGCTGATGGCCTATTACAACTTCGTACGTCCGCATTCGGCTCTGAGATTCGGTAGAACGATGAGGACTCCTGCCATGCAGGGCGGCCTGGCCAAAAACAGGCTCTCATTCCGAGAGGTCTTCACAAGTCGGGCGGCATTTCTTTTGTTTGTTTTGATAGCGATCCGATTCTACGCCACCGTGGACTGCCGTCAGAACTCAACAACAGTTGCCTGAAGAAGCGCCGATGTGACACTGACCTCCCCCCATCCAAAGCAAATCCACGCCGCGAAGGCGACCGCGCCACCCAATGCCTTCACGCGGTCGACGGAGGGATGAAAATCGACGACATCGATCGTGAAGGAACGCGTCGGCGCGAACCCCATCCGCCGGCAGGAACCCGGTTGTCTGGATCGATGCTGCGATTCGCAGCGCATCCGGTGCGCGCGTACAGCACTGGTCTTCCCTGTTCCACGAACTGGTTTTCCCTGTTCCCCCCAGAAAATTCCCTGTTCGACCAAACAAATTCCCTGTTCCGTGGCGTAGGGAATTCGAAACTGAAACCCCATGATATCAGTGGGTTAGGAGGCTTCGATCCCGCCTATTCGAGGCCGAATCCACGAAATTCCCTGTTTTTTCCCTGTTAAACAGGGAAATCGGGCCAGAGACGGGTTCGCTCCAGACTGCGCCCACCGCCACCCACTTGTGTCGTTGATATTACTGCGTTATTCTCAATTCCATCCCCCGATTTATCGTTAATTTTCAGGTGTTTACTGGCACTCTCGTAATAGACCTCTATTGGCAGAGACGCATCAGTGCGGTGTGGCGCACGGTTTCCATGCGATCGTCTCTCAAGCCCTTTTCAGTGGTACGGGTTTCGATGTCCTGGAACGGCATTGTCAGAGAAAAACAGGCTTGATTCGGCGGGATGCGTCTTGTAGGTGTCTTTGGATGAAGAGCCCCTTTCGCTATTTCAAGACTTCGCCCGAAATCATCCGCCTTGCGGTGATGATGTATGTGCGCTTCCCACTGTCGCTACGCAATGTTGAGGACCTTCTCCACGAGCGCGGGATCGAGGTGAGCCACGAGACGATCCGGTTCTGGTGGAACCGTTTTGGCCCGATCTTTGCCGCCGAGCTCCGCAAGAAGCGGAAGGGTCGAATGCGCGCGTTGTCGGGTTGTCGGTGGCACCTCGATGAGGTGTTCGTGAAGATCAATGGCGAACGCCATTACCTGTGGCGCGCCGTGGACCAGGAAGGCGAGGTGCTGGAAGCCTTTGTCTCGAAGAAGAGAGATCGCAAGGCCGCCTTGAAATTCCTCAGGAAACTGATGAAGCGCTACCCTAGACCGGATGCGATCATCACGGATCGGCTAAGGTCTTACCGCGCGGCATTGCGTGAACTGGGCGGAACCGGTCGGCATCAAGCTGGCCGCTGGCTGAACAATCGTGCGGAGAATTTCCACCTGCCATTCCGGCGACGAGAACACGCGATGCTCCGTTTCAGGCAGATGCGAAGCCTCCAGAAATTTGCCACTGTCCATTCTTCCGTCCACAACCACTTCAACCTGCGACGATTCCTCTGCTCACGGGACAATTTCAAGCTCAACCGCGCCGCTGCACTTGCCCAATGGCGTCAACTCGGGGCGGCCTAATTCCCTATCGCCAGTGGAGAACTCAGACCTGCTAATTTCCTCTGACAGTGCCTTTACGAACAGTACCTCGCAACAACGCCATGAAATTGGAGCGGACCCGACGAAGAGCAGTTCGGCCAGTTTCCGATAACGCCGCCGACACCACTTGAGAGGTCGAGCCAGAGGGTCGAAGTGAGCGGTCACAGCGCCCGGATTGGTCCTGGGTAGCGTGTCACGACTTCATCCGCCGTCAACAGCGTGAGCCCTTCGATCTGGGCCTGTGCCACCAAGATGCGGTCGAACGGATCCTTGTGGATTGGCGGAAGCAGATCCACCGCCACTGCATGAGTGCCGGTCACGGGCAGTTCCACATAACCGTTCTCTAGTAAACCGCGGCGTAGCAGTCGCGGGTCAGCGCTGAACTCCTTTCGCCCGAGTCCATTCTTGATGGCTACCTCCCAAAGCGAGGCGGCACTGAAGACTAACTCGTTCTCCGGATCTTCGATCAGCCCACGCGCATCATCCGGCAACCGCCGCGATGCGCCCGCCGCCCAAAGCAAAACCTGCGTGTCGAGAAGGAGATTCAACCGCCACCTTCGAACAAGACTTCGATCTCTTCGGAACCCATGCGGTCGAAATCCTTGGGTGCCGAAATTTTTCCGGCCATGAAGCCTACCCGCCGGGTGGACCCGGTACCCGGCGCTTCCACGGCGATGACCTTGACGACAGGTTTGCCGGCGCGTGCAATAATGAACGGTTCGCCTTTGGCGGCGGACTCGACGAGACGCGAAAGATGCGTCTTGGCTTCGTGCATGTTGACGATACGCATGACACCACCCCTCAACTTAGTCTACAAAACTTAGTCAAAAACGGCAAGCTCAACAGTAAATGTCAAAGATCGACATCACGGAAACCAAGTTGGTCTGGCCCGGCAAGAACAACGCGGTATTTCAATCCAGATCCGTTACGAACAAATGTACCGGCTACACAACAAAGAACGCCGCCGGTAGGAACCGCCCGATGCTTCGGGAGTAAAAAACTTGAGTAACAGCTTTCAAAAGACCCTTGACCACATCCGGTCCATTGCCGATTCCGAAGCGCACAAGGGTCGCCTCTTCGAGAGGCTGATGAAGACGTACTTTGTCGAGGATCCCCTTTACAAGGAAAGGTTCTCCCATGTCTGGTTGTGGTCCGAGTGGGCGGCCCTGAAGCCGGGCTTCGATGGTGCCGATACGGGCATCGATCTGGTTGCTGAGGAGCGCGAAGGTGGTTACTGCGCCATTCAGTGCAAGTGCTACGCACCTGGCACGCGGATTTCAAAGCCCCATCTTGATTCGTTCATCGCCGCCTCGGCCCGCGAGCCCTTCACCGCCCGCGTCGTCGTCGATACCGGCGATGGGTGGGGGCCGAACGCGGTCAAGACCATCGTTCCACTGAAGCACACCTGCACGGTGCTCCGTCTCGACGATCTCACGAGCCGACCGTTTGACTGGCCGGATCTGGTCCACGAAGAACCGGAGGCGCTGACGTATCGGCGTGAGCCTTTCAGTCTGCGGGCCCATCAGAAGGCCGCGCTCGACGACGTGGCCGGAGGCTTCGAAACGCGGTGCTTCATCAGGGAACTGTTGTTGATCGTCTCCCAGTGTCTCCTCAACTCATGATCCTACCTGGACTTCCTGGCGGTTGTCTGTCATCAAGACATGTATGAAGCGGAGCAAGGAGTCCAATCGCACTTGTCCCAACCCGTAAGGTAAAAATATTCGGTCGGGCAGCGGATCCTTAGGATAGAAGGGCTCATGGGCGTGCGAGCATCGGAATCTCAGGCGATTTCCGTTGAGAAACCAGCTTTTGGAAACGGGCTCCCGGTGTGAGGTCGTCGCTCCGGCACAGCGGTGCTGACTCGACCTTCTCCCCAGTCTTATGGAGTGTATCCGAATTCAAGCAGCGTCTCGATAGTAGTATCGAAGCAAGCCAACGAGCCTGGGACGGCAACTCAATTCGCCGTCCTTGCGACCAACTTCATCTCCCGCATCAATGATTCGGTTCGCGAGTCCCTGATGATTCCGTTCGTGGTGAAAGTGCTCTCCGAACTCTCTCAAGGCCCGACGCAATGACGCTTCACCAAAGAAGATCATACGGTTGAGACATTCAGATTTCAGGGAGCGCATGAAGCGTTCCAGATGAGCATTGAGATTAGGACTCTTGGGAGGTAAGACTACCGCCTCGATGTCGCTGGACTTCAAGATCTGACGCAACGGCAAGTGCTTCGTGTCACGGTCAAGGATGACGTGGGCCGAGCTGCGGAAAAAGCCGTCGACACGGCCGGTCAGGTTCCTTCCGGCTTGCTGCATCCATTCGGAGTTGGGGTGAGGCGTCGCACCCGCGATTTCAATGCGCCGCGTCTTTAGATGCATCACCACAAGGACGTAGAACGTGACCAGTCCTGACCGAGTCCAGACCTCAACGGTCGTAAAGTCGGCGGCTGCGATCGAATCCCAGTGAGCAGCAAGGAAGGTACGCCAGGCCGTGCGGCTCTCGCGCTCTGGAGCTGGCTCGATGCCGTGGGCTTTGAGAATGTTGCCAACCGTGGTGTCAGAAATGTGGAAGCCCAGGTTGGCTAAAGCACCCTGGATACGGTCATAGCCCCAGCTAGGATTCTCCTGAGCCATGCGCAGAGCCAAGTCCACAATCTGTTGTCGAATGCGTGGCCGGCCAACGGATTGCCTCTTGTCTGAGTGATCCCACTTGCGAGCGATAAGCTCTCGATGCCAGCGCAGAAGCGTGTCGGGCCTGACGATCTTGGCCAGTTTGCCGAGGCTTTTTCGGCCCAGCACCTTGCCCTTGACGGCCAAGTGTCGACGCTGGCCGTCGTTGAGCAGAATGCGGCCCTTGCCGAGCTTTTCTCTGAGTACCTGATTCTCAGTCAAAAGATACTCGATCGCGTCCTGCTGGTCTCTGTTGATCCAACCGGCCAAGATCAGGAGCAGCAGCTGCCAGGGCCTGAGCACGAAGTTCATGGTTGATTAAATGCTCACGTCAAGTGCTCAGACGCAAAGGGGGAAAACATTGGGGCTCAACCAAGGCTGACTTCTGTTTGTATCCCGTCAGCAGCAATGAGACACATTGAGCCTGTGGTCTTAGAGACAGTTTGAAGGGAACTTGACAGCCTCTGTCGGGGTGTCGATGCTGGCCGTGGCGTAACACAAGAGGAGAAACCACCATGGCCACAGACGTCGTTAAACAGATTCGTAGAAGGACCCGCCGGAAGTTTTCCGCCGATGAGAAGATCCGGATCGTCCTGGAGGGACTTCGGGGCGAAATCCCGATCACCGAGCTGTGTCGACAACAAGGCATTCAGCCATCGATCTATTACAAATGGTCGAAAGCCTTTCTGGATGTCGGCAAGAACGGGTTGACTCGGGACACGCACCGGGATGCCACATCCCAGGAAGTGCGACGGCTGAAGGAAAAAAACGAGGCACTCAAAAGGGCAGTGGCTGAGACGGTGCTGGACAATCAGCGTCTGAAAAAAAAGTTTGGGACTTATAAAGGCTACTTGACGCGCCCCGCATGAGCGTGGGAGCGGCCATTCGGGTGCATGGGTTCCCTGCTGAGGCGTCCCTCAGCAGGCGGAAGACACGGCGACCTCGACCTCGCTGCCCTCGTCTATCTGAAGACGGTCCATCAGCTTGACTGGAGCGACTAGCTCCACGCACCTCTTGTCGTGCGGGTTGCCGGCCCGTCTGACCAGGACCTCCTGGGTCTCGCCTCGCACTGACGCCGTCGCTCTGTAGTAGCAGTACCCGCCGCGTTTCTTGGGGATCCTTTGGTCTGTCGGATGCTTGACGTCCTCTGGGCGCTCGAAGAATAACGCACGCATAGCGCTCAGGTCGTCAGATACTCCATCGGCTACCCTAAGGTTGAGAGTGCCGCAGAAAACGCTCTCCCAACCGGTCTCTTTCATTATTCGGCGCACACGCTGCGGATTGCACTTGAAGACCTCCCTCTCCCCCGCCACCTCAGGTTGCCTGGGACGATCAGATGAGCTCCGTCTGTACACCGTACCCTTGAAGACCATGCGATCTCTCCCTTGTCTCGACGGTGAGACGAGACCTAGTGAGCAGAGCGCCGTCTGGCAACGGGGGCGAAGACGGCGCTTCTTCAGGCAACTGTTGTTGAGTTCTGACGGCAGTCCACGGTGGCGTAGAATCGGATCGCTATCAAAACAAACAAAAGGAATGCCGCCCGACTTGTGAAGACCTCTCGGAATGAGAGCCTGTTTTTGGCCAGGCCGCCCTGCATGGCAGGAGTCCTCATCGTTCTACCGAATCTCAGAGCCGAATGCGGACGTACGAAGTTGTAATAGGCCATCAGCAGCGCCACGTGACCTTCCAAGAACTCCGTACGTCGGGCGTGGCAAAGGTGTGCGACGGCCAAGATAGGAGCAGCCCTGCCGGATGGTTAAATTGTGGCGCTCCACGAAACTGGTGTTCAGTGTGCTGGAATCCTCGGAATGAAACAGTGCTTCTTCCAGTTCGCCTTGTGTTCCGGGAAGCAGTCTACGATCGACACGAACCACCCGATTCTCCCGACGCTTCTTGATGACTTGGCCGTAGATGCAGACTCCCAAGAGCAGCCTTTTCGCAGCCCACTCGTACATCTCGAACCCGTCGGTGGTGAACAGGAAGCGGTGTTTAAGGAGGCCTCGCTGCAGTGTGTTCAGAATTGCGTTCTTGATTTGCTGGAGACTGCGGCGGCCAACGTTTGTCGAGACCCAAAGTCTGGACCACACTTCCAGGGTGGTCAGCACCCAGATCACCCGTTTCTTCGCTCCAACAAAGGTCCTGATCTCGTCGGCCTGAAGTTCATGGATGACGAAACCCCGGAGCATCCGATCATTGAACCGGACAGCGTATGTGGCCGCCGATTCAAGCCAGCGTGCGATGGTGCCCCACGCCATCCGCTTGATTCGAGCCATGGCTGAGATCGCAATTCCGTGGACACACATGCGGACGACTTCATCGAACAAAGACCTGGGCTTGTGCAGCCGATAATAAGGCGTGCCACGGGTCGAGGAGCAGGTTCGACCGCATTCTTTGCAGCGATAGCGCCGGCGTCTGCCCTGCTGGTGATGTAGAAGGAGTGTCGGATGATGTTGCCCTTGCCGAGCCGTCCTTTCAGGCAGCAATTGGGGTTGGGACAAGTGCGATTGGACCCCTTGCTCCGCTTCATACATGTCTTGATGACAGACAACCGCCAGGAAGTCCAGGTAGGATCATGAGTTGAGGAGACACTGGGAGACGATCAACAACAGTTCCCTGATGAAGCACCGGCGGCGGGAGCATAACACAGTTCGCCCGCACAGCGCGTTGGGCTACCGGCCGCCAGCCCCGGAAGTGATCCTGCCGTTACCGCCGGGTTCCGCTCCGCTCCACCCGGCTGCAACGGCGTATCGACTAACATGGAAGGTGGACCAATAACCGGGGGCAGGTCAAGGCAACATCGCGTAGAGAAGGACGTCGATCGCCATGGCGTAGGAATCCATCGAAAACAGGCGGAAGAACTCGTAGTCCTCCACTTCACGCTCCCCGCCGTCGGCAATGTCGGTGCTACGGGACATGACAACCATGAGCCGGCCGTGCTCGTCGGCGATGCCTCGAAAACGCTGGCTTCGCTCGAGTAGCCTTGGTCCGACGTGCCGCCGCCGCTCTGCCTCCGTACTGAATGGAGGGGATCCGAGGGATGTCATCCACCTGGAGCAGGCTTCGAAAGATCGCATGGTCCATCGGGACGTCGAAGATCGGATACTCCTGCCGGAAGCACCCTGGAGATCTGGCTGATCCAGTGCTCCCACGTGCGCTACTGCACTATCTTGACGTAGTTGTCGTACGTGTTCTGGATACGAGAGACGTACAGGGCCGGCTCCGTGCCCCGGCAATAGCCGTAGCGCGCCTTCGTGTGATACTGGGGATCCTCCAGCAGAGCGATGGCGTTCTCGACGTTGCCAAACCAGCGATCGGGATCCAGCCCGATCTCAGCCGCGAGGCGCCGTGCATCGACGAGGTGACCGTACCCAACGTTGTAGGCGGCTAGGGCGAAGCGCACCCGCTGCCTGAAGGGGATCGTGGGATCCATGCGCTTGATCTGCCGATCCAGGTACATAATCCCGGCACGCACCCCGCCCTCTGGCGGATCGACCAGCTCCGTGATGCCCATTTCCTGTCCGGTCGCGGGCATGACCTGGAAGAGCCCTAACGCGCCGACCCAGCTCTTCGCGTTCGGATCGAAGCCGCTCTCGTGAAACGCCTGGGCCGCCATCAGTCGCCAGTCTAGCCCGTAGCTTTCGGAGTACTTCTTGATAACGCCGTCGTAGGGTGACAGCTCGCCGCTCACGCCGGTCCGACGCGTTGTCGCAACCGCGATCCGGTGCTTGTCCTCGAAATAGGCTTTCCTCGCCAGGTTGTATTCCAGGCCGCGATAGGTCTTCTTCACGAAACCATCGAGGTACGCTGCGAGCTCGGTATTCTGCGGGCGTACGGCAAAGGCGATCGCCTTCTCGTCGTCTCCGCCGCGAGAGAGCGTCAGCGCGCCAACGATCTCGTCACGATACGTCAGCTCGACGTTGAGAATGTGACTGTCGCTCACAGTGAGCGGTATCTCGCCACGAGCGACCATGCCGATGAGTTGCTCGGTTTCGAGATCTTCGGGGGCCTCGACGATCGTGAACGGGCCGTAGTCGCCCTGCAGGCGCTCGAGCGTGTCGTAGTAACTCGACGACCTGCGCACGTGGAGCGTCGTGCCCTTCAGGTCAGCCAGGGTGGTCATCGGGGGATCCCCCGCCCGGCTCACGACCATCTCATCGACGAAGAGATATGGCTGACTGAATGCCACGTGCGCGCCGCGCTCCTCGGTGATCGTGAACGAGGCTGCAATGATGTCGCCACGGCCTTCCAAGAGCCACGGGATCAGCTGGTCACGGGAAGGTGGCACAACCATCGCCAGACGCACGTCGAGATCCTCGGCGATGAGCTTCGCCAACTCGAAGTCGAAGCCCATCGGCCGACCTCGGTAAAGATAATAGGTCACTGGATTGTTGCGGGTGAGCACCCGCAGCACGCCCCGTTCCCGGATGCCCTCGAGATCGCCAAGGAAGCGTTCATTGGTATGTCCGGTCAAGGACTTCTCGACGAGGAAGGTGTTGGTGGCTGCCAGCAGCTCTGGGTTCTGCCGGCGGACGGCCCAGGCGATCTGGCGTCCCTCGGCGATCTTGAACAAAGGCTCAACGGCGTCGGTATACGCCTGGATAGCATCGAGGGTGTGGCTATCGACGACGGTGAGCGGTCGCTTGCCCTGTGTCACTTCATAGACGATCGACTCGGTGTCCAGATGCTCTTCTACGAAGACCACCTTTAACGTGGCGATGTCCGAGCCCTGCAGCGCTTCCAAGGTCTCCGCGAACGACGAGCTCGGCCGGACGTGGACCTCACGTCCCGCGAGCGCTACCGGAGATCGAGGAAGGTTCTCGGCGCCCCTTTGTCCAACGACCCATTCCTCAACAGTTGCTGTTGGTCGCGCGAACGCAACCTGTTGCTCTCGCTTGTTGGTGACCGTGAGCTGAGCGGCCACGAGATCGCCCTTCCCCTCCACCAGCATCGGGATGAGCTCGTCGCGGCGGTCGACGAGGACGAACTCCATGTCGACGCCCAGGCGCCCGGCGAGCTCTTCCGCCAGGGTCTTGTCCAGGGATGCTGGCATCCCCTGCCTCGGAAGAAACTCCTCTTCGCCGCTTGCGCCCACCAGCACGCGGAGCGTGCCTCGCGCTCTGATGCTCGGGAGATCGCCTTGGTCAATGACCGCCGGCACCGACTCCCCAGCTCGTTCCTCGACGTCCGTCGCCGCCTGACAGGCCATCGTCAACAGCGCGACCAGAAACACCGCGCCACGCGGCACCGACCATGGTGGCCCCGCTGCCGTTGTAGGCTGTCTTCTCATCCTCCGCAACGCCTCAAGACGCTCTCCTGCCATTCCGGTGAATCTGCTCGAAGATATCACGATAGCTCGTCTTTTCATCCGCCGCACCGCGTTGTTGCACAATTCCGGTCGGGTCACGGACCGATCCCAGTCCTGTTTGAATGCTATCGAATTCGCACTGACTCAGGCATGCCCCGGCTTGACATACGATTCAGCACCTCACATTTGATGATGGCCTGGACCCGTTGATTGTCGAATCGTCGGGCCGACAGCTTAGGCCCAAACAACGTCTTGAACCTCGACATCGCATTCTCTGCAAGGCTTTGCCTGGTGCAACCACTGGAGATGCGCCATTCATATCGACCGAGTCTCCTTATTTCTCGTAGATGGGCATCCCGCATTGCCCGCCAGGCAGGCGGGTCCACACTTTCGGCGCTTCTTCAGGCAACTGTTGTTGAGTTCTGACGGCAGTCCACGGTGGCGTAGAATCGGATCGCTATCAAAACAAACAAAAGGAATGCTGCCCGACTTGTGAAGACCTCTCGGAATGAGAGCCTGTTTTTGGCCAGGCCGCCCTGCATGGCAGGAGTCCTCATCGTTCTACCGAATCTCAGAGCCGAATGCGGACGTACGAAGTTGTAATAGGCCATCAGCAGCGCCATGTGACCTTCCAAGAACTCCGTACGTCGGGCGTGGCAAGGTGTGCGACGGCCAAGATAGGAGCAGCCCTGCCGGATGGTTAAATTGTGGCGCTCCACGAAACTGGTGTTCAGTGTGCTGGAATCCTCGGAATGAAACAGTGCTTCTTCCAGTTCGCCTTGTGTTCCGGGAAGCAGTCTACGATCGACACGAACCACCCGATTCTCCCGACGCTTCTTGATGACTTGGCCGTAGATGCAGACTCCCAAGAGCAGCCTTTTCGCAGCCCACTCGTACATCTCGAACCCGTCGGTGGTGAACAGGAAGCGGTGTTTAAGGAGGCCTCGCTGCAGTGTGTTCAGAATTGCGTTCTTGATTTGCTGGAGACTGCGGCGGCCAACGTTTGTCGAGACCCAAAGTCTAGACCACACTTCCAGGGTGGTCAGCACCCAGATCACCCGTTTCTTCGCTCCAACAAAGGTCCTGATCTCGTCGGCCTGAAGTTCATGGATGACGAAACCCCGGAGCATCCGATCATTGAACCGGACAGCGTATGTGGCCGCCGATTCAAGCCAGCGTGCGATGGTGCCCCACGCCATCCGCTTGATTCGAGCCATGGCTGAGATCGCAATTCCGTGGACACACATGCGGACGACTTCATCGAACAAAGACCTGGGCTTGTGCAGCCGATAATAAGGCGTGCCACGGGTCGAGGAGCAGGTTCGACCGCATTCTTTGCAGCGATAGCGCCGGCGTCTGCCCTGCCTGGTGATGTAGAAGGAGTGTCGGATGATGTTGCCCTTGCCAAGCCGTCCTTTCAGGCAGCAATTGGGGTTGGGACAAGTGCGATTGGACCCCTTGCTCCGCTTCATACATGTCTTGATGACAGACAACCGCCAGGAAGTCCAGGTAGGATCATGAGTTGAGGAGACACTGGGAGACGATCAACAACAGTTCCCTGATGAAGCACCGGCGGCGGGTATGGAGTTGGCGATTGTCCAAACTCAAACTATTGCCATTCAGGAGCCATCGTCAGGAGTGCATCCTTGGCACCTTTACATTTGTAGATTGGATATTCATTACGAAGCCTCGTCAGGTTCATATATGCAGAGAGAGAAAACTCTTCTTTTTGATTAGATTCTCCATCCTTTTTTCTTGTAAATATTCCATATCGTAAACCGTCCGTTACGATGAGTCGTCTACAATTTTCCACTTCCAATGCATAGTCTCTGGCTTGCTGAAATGCTGTCAAACACGATGCCCCCTTTCTTTTGGCTTCAACAACAACAGATAGAGAATCATCCTCGCGAGGGAGGCTGGAGAACAGTGCTACATCAATCTTGTTCCATTCGATGGCCATCCTTTGTGGAGTCCAGCCGAGTGCGCGAAGAAGCGGCACGACGAGGTAGCTTACCGTCTCATGCTCGGAGGGCTCACTTCCCGAGCGATTGTACCAGTTCGCGATTCGAACGAACTCGCCGATCTGATCCAATAAACTCGAGATTGAATTGCTGGCGACACCCTTGTCGAATAAATACTCCGAGATGCTATCCACACTGATTTCCGTGCTATCGCCGGTTTTCGGAATACAGGACGGAGTATGCGTAAATTTATCTTCAGATATTTCCAACTCTCCCAGCCACAATTCCACATCGGGAGCATTCAGGAGTTGCGTCGTGTCACCCCACTTCAGAGTATGCGTATCGAATTCCCGAGGTTCTCCACTATGTTGTTCATTATATTTCCAGAGCCAACCTACTCGCCGCACATGACCGATATCCCACCCGTCTACGTCGTTGAACTCCTCACAATATTTGTATCCACGAACGATCCCCACCCCGTAAACGCAAGATGTCCCCAATCGCAGGACGACAAGATCGCCATCCTGCATTTCTTCGCAGAATCGCCGCAGGTCCGTAATCTTCCTTTCTGTCCTTCCCGCTTCTCTGATACGGTCCTCGCAGTCAGGCCAAGAACCATAGACTCCGGGACCATTCAGAATGACACCCCACTCCAGACACAGGTCCACATAATCGCGATTAGTGTCTCCAGCCGCCTGCTGCCAGATTGTTTTTCCTAGAATATCCATCACCCCCTCCTGACCTGCCCCCACGAACGAGTCCACTTCTTAAGTTAGACTCGGGACCATGTGAAGTCCACCCCAGAGGATAGAATTCAGCGCTGGTTGTACTCTCTACGCCATCTCTCGGCCAATACCTTCGCCTCCCACAGCGTGTCGAAGATCTCTACATGGAGTAGCTCATCCCTTGTTTTCCATTGAAGCTCTCAATGTATCCATTCTCCCAGGGGCTGCCCGGCTCGATGTACAGGGTCCTGACCCCAAGGGCCTCGAGCCATTCCCGTACCACCTGAGCTGTAAACTCTGATCCGTTATCGGGCCGGATAAACTCAGGCACTCCCCGATGAACGAACAACTCCGCCAACTGCTCCAACACGTCTTGGCATCGTGGCCGCCGTAGTCATGCTCACCAGGCTCATTCCCTGATGAGCCTATCCAAACCGGCGGGGCAATCGGCTTCGCCGCTTCACTCCTTTTCCTTCCCTTTGGCCGAGCCGGTCTTCTTTGACTGCCTAAGCCTCGGCTGGCTTCAACTGACCTTCACCACACTCGGACGAGCTATGCTGGCGCGAATAGATTCGATATTGAGTGTTGGATTCCGGTATTCCATGAGCGCTCCTAAGCGGCCCTGCCGTCGCTTTCCTCCTGTAGCGAAATCCAAACACTCATCGACACCACACGCGCGCTGGGGCCGCGAACGGGGCAGCTCCGGCACTCCTCGCGAAGTTACCTTTCCGCTCTGGCGATCACCGCCGTCGCGTGGCTCACCGTACCGTCCGTTTCCAGCATGATCTGGATTCTCCGGGTCCACACCGGGGGCGATCCGATACAGGCGCTTGGCGTGTTTGTGTTTTTTTCTTCTTTGGGTTTTGGCCGTTCCGGCGCTGGGTGCGTAGCCCCCGCATACCGCTTCCGTTGGCGCTCCGGAGCTGGCCCCAGGGAAATCGATGGTTTCCAACGCTGTGCCGGACGACCGGGCTGAGGTTGCAGAACTTCGGGCCGAGCGCGGGGGTCGAGAGTTCAATGCCGAGGCGCAGAAATACGATGCACCCGCTGACAATGATCCCGGCAGCAAACCTTCTTGAGACTCAGCGCGGTGCGAAGTCGTGTTGCCAATCAAATCAGTAGAGCAATACCGTTTCACAACGCCTAACCCCTTGAAAGAACGTCCAGGGCCAAGGGGTTGCGGAACCGCACTCCTTTGTGCAACCCTCGTCCGCTGCGGGCTTCCGCGGTCGAATGCCCCCCAGCACCTCGGCGAGTGACCGCACTGGACATGAGGCAGGCTTGCAGCTGAGCTGGGCCGTACGCTCCAGGCCATCGTAGGTCGAGGCTCACATCCCCGGGCCAGGATATCGGCCGGCTCCAGAATCGCCTCCCGGCTGCAGGCCCTGCATACCGCGATGAAAAACCAATCTCCCCCATCGGCGTAATCGCCCAACCGGAGTGGCACTACCGAAAATTCTCCCATGCGGGAATACGTCCATAGGCGATCTTGGCTCCGGCGTATCCGCCCGGATCGTCACACTGTCCGTATCCGATGACGGTACGTCCATAGCGGCCGTTGATTGCATCGACGGTTGCGGTCAAGACCGCCCCGCGCCGGCGGTTATCCGGCTCTCCAAAAGGCAGTTCGATCTGCACCTCACTCGACGGGAGGAATCGATCAAATGACACCGCGATGCGGAACAGAGCGGCATGGGGACGTGCCTCGGCGAGTTGGGTCCAGAGAACAGCCAGAGCGCCAAGGCAAGCTCGATCATCATTCGCTTTTGCGAGTGCCGTCGAAGCCGTCCAGCGCGGCGTATCCAAACAGTCGACTGACAGAGTGAGACGCCGGGTGAGAAATCCCTCGCGCCGCAAGCGCCGGGCCGCTTTCACGACCAGTTGCCTTGCCGGTATCCGGGCGGCCGGGGTACAGCGCTGCCCTGGCGGCAGGACACGGCCGTGACCGATTGAACGGCGTTGGGTCCGCGGCGGTTCCACGGCGTAGCCATGGAGCGCATACCAGCAGCGTGCGCCGTTTACATTGCCCCAGGCCGAGCGCAACTGTCTAGGATCGCTGTCCCACAAGTCCCCGACCGTCAGGAGTCCGGCCCGCTCCAGGCGTGCACGTATGCGCTTGCCGACACCGGGCAATGCCTCCAGCCCAATAGGGAGCAAAGGGCCAGGCAGGCCGCCAGGATCCAGCACTGTCAGTCCATCCGGCTTATCCAGATCCGCGGCGATCTTGGCGAGCCACCGGTTGGGTGCGCAACCGATGGAGCAGGTGATGCGCTCCCCAACGGCATCCCGCACACGCTGCTTGATTCGTCCAGCGATTGCTTCGGGACGATCCCGGTCCTCCAGAATGGCGGCCAGTTCGTCGATCGAGCAGATGACATCGATCGGTACTACGGAGAGCACGGCCACGGCGGCCCGCTGATGGATCCGCACGTACAGATCGGGCCGTTGCGGCACAAGAGCGATCCGGGGACACCGTTGACGGGCCTCAGTAATCGAAATCCCGGTCTTGACGCCGAATCTCTTGGCCTTCGAGTTGGCGGCAATTACACAACTGTTACGCGCACCGGGAAACGGTATGACTCCGACAGGACAGCCATGCAGACGGGGATCGGCTTGCTCCTCGCAGGACGCAAAAAAACCGTCGAAATCAACGTAGAGACGCTCCGGCCGGGTAGGCTTGCGCATTTTCTCCCTATAGTGAATAAAAGGTGAATATAACATATCAGCAATCTGCCGCGTTGTTGCACAATTCCGGTCGGGTCACGGACCGATCCCAGTCCTGTTTGAATGCTATCGAATTCGCACTGACTCAGGCATGCCCCGGCTTGACATACGATTCAGCACCTCACATTTGATGATGGCCTCGACCCGTTGATTGTCGAATCGTCGGGCCGACAGCTTAGGCCCAAACAACGTCTTGAACCTCGACATCGCATTCTCTGCAAGGCTTTGCCTGGTGCAACCACTGGAGATGCGCCATTCATATCGACCGAGTCTCCTTATTTCTCGTAGATGGGCATCCCGCATTGCCCGCCAGGCAGGCGGGTCCACACTTTCACTCAGCCGTGCACTGCGTCGCGGAGGGATGGTGGCGACAGCCTCCCGCTCGAGTATCGATTGATAACAGGCCCTCGTGCGGTGGTTACTGTTGGCCCCCTCAATGCAGTCATCGCGACTGAAACAGGGAGCCGCATATGTTAGCGTCATCTTCGGGGTGACCAGTATGGGAGTCACGGTGGAGATCCGTCGGTGCCTGCGTTGCCGGTCCCACTGCCAGCGCAGAAACTGCGTGGAACGGCCTCGAAGGCATGTTCGTCTGGCATCTCGGACCTCGAAGGGGGCTGAGTGCGTACGATACGCGTTTCAGGTACCTTGCCGCGGCCACCTCACCGCTACGGCCGTTGCGGTGGCTGCCACCCCAGAAACCGGCGGCGAGGCCCCCACCCAACCCCGCTCGAAGTCCGCCTGCGTCCAGTCGCCGCACATCGGGCGGCACCGAGACCCAGCACCCGCAGGACATCCGGCTTCGTCACCAGCTCGGCGGGCGGTGTTCCATGTCCATCATGCTGTCTCCCCTCCCGCGATCAACGCCCGCAGACCGCGCAGGTCCTCGTCGGTCAGCGCGGACAGGTCGGGCCGGGTCTCTTCAGGCACGTGTTTTTCCAGCTTCTCGGGCGCGTATTTCTCGATGAGCTGGATCAGCTTGATCTGATCGTTGATCGAGCCCTTGAGTGCTTTGACGACCAGGCTTTCCACCAGCGCCTCGAACACGCTCACTCGCCGCGTCCGGCCGTTCTCGCGGAGAGTCACCTTGCGGTCGATCACTTCTCGGATGACCGAGCGCTTGTTCCTGCGGCCCCTGGGCCGGCCCTTCGGGTTGCCCGAGCGTTCGGGCTTGAACCGCGTTGCCTTCGGCGGTTTGCCGTAGCCGACCTCGTAGTCTTCCATCATGGCGATTCGCCTATTCCAGCTCGGCCAACGTCCGTCCGGTTTCGGCCTGCACCGGCTCCTCGCCGGTGAAGCCGCGGAAGCGCTTGAGCGCGGCGTCGACATACTTCGGCTCAAGCTCGAGGCCGAAGCCCCGCCGGCCCGCGCGCTCCGCCGCGATCAGCGTGGTGCCTGAGCCACAGAAGGCATCGAGCACGATGCCGCCTCGCCTCGAGCAGTCGAGGATCGCGTCCTCGACCAGCGCCACCGGCTTGACCGTCGGATGCAGGGCCAGCTCTGCGTCGCGGTCCGTCCCGAAGGCGTTGACGCCGGCATAGTCCCACACATTGGTGCGGTAACGCCCGTGCGCCCCCAACGCAACGTTGTTGATGTGCGCCCCGCGCCCCGCCTTGAACACGGCGACCAGCTCGTGCTTGGAGCGGTACAGCGAGCCCAGGCCGCCGTTGGTCTTGTTCCAGACGCAGAGGTTCTTCAGCTCCTCGTAGACCCCGCGCCCCGCCGTCAGCAGCTCGAATAGATGCCGCCAGTCCATGCACACGAAGTGGAGGGCGCCGTCCCGGCTGTGCAACGCGAGTTGGCGGAGCACCGTCTTGAGAAACGCCGTGAACTCCGCTTCGGACATCTCGCCCGCGGCCATGGCGAATTCCCCATGACGCGCACGGCCCCGGCCGCAGACGTGGCCGTCGATGGGTACGTTGTAGGGCGGGTCGGTGAAGACCATCTGGGCGATCTTGCCGTCCAGCAGGCGGTCATAGGAGGACGTCCGGGCCGCATCCGCGCACAACAGCCGGTGCCGGCCGAGCCGCCACAGATCACCGGGACGGGTGATCGCCGGCGTGTCGTCGATCGCCGGCAACCGGTCGGCCTCGTCCTCGTTCCCGGCGCCGTTGAGTCCGGCGATCAGCGTATCGATCTCGGCCGTCTCGAAGCCCGTGATCTCGATGTCGAAGTCGAGGTCGATGGTCGTGAGCGTTTGCAGCTCAATCGCCAGGAGTTCCTCGTCCCAGCCCGAGAGCTCCGCCAGGCGGTTGTCCGCGATGAGGTAGGCGCGCTTCTGCGCCGCGCTCAGATCGCCAATGCGGATCGTGGGCACCTGGGACAGCCCGAGCCGCTTCGCCGCCTCAAGCCGGGCGTGCCCGGCCATCACCTGGCCGCGCTCGTCGACCAGGATCGGATTGGTGAAGCCGAACGTGCGGATGCTGTCGGCGATCCGCCGGATCTGCCGTTTACTATGGGTCCGCGGATTATGCGCGTCGGGCTGGAGGGCCAATATCGACTGATAGGTGATCGACTGCCGGCTGGGGGCGCGATCGGACGTCGAGCGCGGCGGGGTTTCCGCTTTCGCTGTTTCCTTCATCAAAAACCTCTATCGAGATCTATTAACATCCTGGAATCAGCTGCCGGTGCGCGACATCGCCGAGGATCCAGCGAAGGATTGGACAGGGTCGACCAACGGTGGAGGAACCGCTCTCGTGAAGCGAAGTCGCATGGCGATAACATACCGGCTCTTGAAAGCTTTAATATTGGACCTGATCGGTTCCAGTGCAGGATTTTTTGGCGCATTTGGCAAAACCCGCGGGTCATAAGTGGACCCTTCGGGGAGTGTAGTCACCGCTCGGGCGCATTGTCGAACTGATGATTCCGGCGGTAATGTTCGTTACGGCTCCAATGTTCATTTCGCCTTTTTCAACCGGGCAGTCATTTCGTTTATGTCCCGTTTCATTTTCAGCCAGACGCTCAAGACCCCGTTGTAGGTCCGTCCCGATTCCTTTGCGACCGCATCGCAAGCCGAATGCCCCACGGAGGCGTCGTTGCGCGTCGCCGTCATCCCACGGCTGACCAGTTTGTTGATCGCCTCCCAAATGAGCAGGTTTCGATGGTAGAGGCTTGATTTACTTAGACCCGTTTTCCGCTTCGGCGGCTCTATGTTGTCAGTCAGCACGTCGGCAATGAAAAGGCGCAAACCGTCCGCGAGCGGCACGTTGTTGCGCAGAAGGCGCCCCGCGAAGACACACAGGGCATCCCACCACTCGCGATCCTGGTGGGCGAGTTTGATGTATTCCGGCAACAGGCTGGGCAATAGGTCCGGTTTGAGCAAAGCCACCATAGCCAATTCCGAGCGCACCGGCCCGGCCGAAGTCACCGGTCCATCCCAGAGTGCCTCCCCGGCCGGGTGGCCCGTCACAACCATGTGATCAGCAAAAGAGAGGTAAGCCCGAGCGATTTTCCTCGCGTCCTCGAACGTTATCGGCTCCGTCATGGTCCTGCCATCGCGATACGGTGCAGCCTAGCAAAGCCTACAGACAATCCTTTCATCGAAGCCTTCAACAGTCACTTCCGAGCCGAGTGTCTCAATCAACACTGGTTCCCAGACCTGGAGGACCGGGACAATTTCAAGTTCAACCGCGCCGCTGCACTGGCCCAGTGGCATCAACTCGGGGCGGCCTAATTCCCTATCGCCAGTGGAGAACTCAGACCTGCTAATTTCCTCTGACAGTGCCCTGTGGGAGAATAAGCCATGCAGCGTCAACGCGACGGCGTGTGGAAGCGGATACTTGCTCTCCCGCTGTGCGCGTGCTTGCTGGTGTCATGCAGCATGCGTACTGTCCGGGTTCAGAATCCGGTCCTGTCCAGCGGTCAAGAAGCACCTACCGTTGAACCCGCGACCCAGTCGTGGAAGTCCGTGGCGTTCATTCCCGTAGTTTCATCTGTTGAGGTAGACCTCACGACGGGCGAAACCATCACTGGTAAATTTCGTTCAGCAGATGAGCGAGAGCTTGTTCTCGAACAGGATGGGCTCCTGAGGCGAGTGTCGCGAGCGGAAATTCGGCGCGTGATTTTGTATAAAGGGCGCTATGCGGGTCGCGGCGCTCTGTGGGGACTCGGTATCGGCTCAGCCTCTGGATTAGTCACGGGGATTGCGATGCGCCCCGCCAGCGACCCGGTTGTAATCCCCGTTACATTGATACTTTCCGGACTCGGGGCTGGAATTGGAGCCTTGCTCGGCACTCTTGTTCGGGAGCGGGCTGTAATTTACGAGGTGCCTTGATTCGTGGTCCGTGGTTGTCCCCCCTCGTGTGAAAGAATCAGTCCATGAAACCGGTATCTGAGATTCTACAAGGCGGGGTCGCCGACAGTCCGATCACCGACCTAGTTCGTCGTTCAAGTTCACCCCAGGCGCGCCACCACTTCACCCGCGCCGATCAGGTGAACCAAGTTGGTGTCGGCCAGCGAAGCGGCACCCGAGAGAGGTTTCATGGGACGGATGATGGCACTGTGCAGTCTGCCCCGCAGTAACCCCGGCAACCGGCTTCAGTACAAACGGACGAACGGACCCTGCGCGCTTTACATGATCGCGGGCGGCGGAAACAAACTGCCCTTTGGCAGCTTGCCGCGCCTGCTGATGGCGTGGGTTTCGACCGAAGCGGTCAAAACGCAGTCGCCCGTGTTGGTGTTGGGAAACTCATTGACCGAGTTTATGAACAAGCTCGGCATCAACAGCGAAAGCGCGGGCAGGAGCGGGGAGCGCACAAGGCTCCGCAACCAGATGGATCGGTTGTTCAACTCGACCGTCCAGTTTATCTATGAGCCTAAAACCCCCGGCGGCGCATCCTTGGGAGTCAAGGACACGTTCAATTCGCCGGTGGCACGCAAGACTCACCTGGTGTGGAATCCCAAGAAGCCCAACGAGCCGGTCCTGTGGGAGAGCACGGTCGAGTTGGGTCACGATTTTTTCCATGACATCCTTCGCCATCCCTTCCCACTCGACATGAACACCCTCAAGGCGCTCAAGCGTTCGCCACTAGGACTCGATCTCTACATGTGGGCGGGTCTCTACCGGACGTTCAGCCTCGACCGCCCCATGCGGCTCTCCTGGCGGTCGCTCTACCGGCAGTTCGGGGTCGATCCATCGAGAGCGAGCGACAATCGCACCGTTCAAGATTTTCGTAGGTACTGTCAGGTTAAGTAGAATTCTCGTGTTTTGGAGGCGAAATCCGTCGGCGCTCGAACGTAGAATCAACAACTTAGGGGGTGGCCAAGGCGCTGAGTAGGCACCAAATCGGTTAACTTGACAGTACCTCCGCCGATGCTAGCGTGCCCGCTTACGCCGATTCATGCACCAATGCCTTTGCAAAGCCTTATCTCGCCACAAAGCGCCGCTCGCTGCGATTCGGACCTGGCTAACCTATTTTCAATAAAGGATAATGGTTCGTTCTAAAAGAGCCGCACCCAAGTGATATGACAGATTCCAGGTCTTGGTTCATCCTGGCGACGTTGGCTATTGCCTGGAGCGCATGGTCTCAGTCCACTGGTGTCTGGGCCGCGCAGCCACAAACGGTACGGGAGTATATATGGGCCTGGTCGCACGAAGCAGGCGTGTACAACGGCAATTATGGATTGCCTGGCAACTCACGGATCACGCCGGTCGAGGGCACGCACTTCCTCGGCGTGCCAAATATCATCTTCATCCGTTACCACGACAGGCCAGAGCCGCCGTTCCAACAGTACGCCATTCCCTTCAAAAGCCTGGAGCGAGTGGTGTGGTCGATCACCGGCGCAAGTGGGCTCACGTCGCCCGAAGAACGCCAGCATGTACTGAAGCTCGCCCAGGATATGCCGAACATGACGGGCGTCTTTATGGATGATTTTTTTCACTTTGATGTCGGACGTCCGCTCCCCGACGGACAACCGCTGGCGGCAATGACGGTCGCACAGCTGCGCGAGTTCCGCAAACAGATGCGCGTGGCCGGTCGTCGGCTTGACTTGGGCGTGACGCTTTACACGCACCAGCTCGACGAACGGATCTTACCGCATCTGGAGTTGTGCGACACCGTTTCGCTGTGGACGTGGCGGGCACCGGAGCTGGCCAACCTGGAGACCAACTTCGCCAAGTACGAAAAGCTGGTGCCGCGCGGCAAGAAAAGGCTGCTGGGGCTGTACATGTGGGACTTCGGCAATCGGCGGCCGATGCCGCTTGAGTCGATGAGGATGCAGTGCGAGCAGGCACTCCGTTGGCTGCACGAAGGCCGTATCGACGGCATGATCTTTCTGGCCACCAACATCTGCGACCTGAACTTGGAAACGGTCGAGTGGTCACGCAGATGGATCGCCGAGCACGGCGGCGAACCTCTCAAGGTGGGACAAGATGTCGGCCAATAGTGCGGCAGTGGCAGCCGAAAGGGAGGATGGAGAATGAGGATAGGACTGATCTCGGCCTGCCTGCTTGCCTTCGCCTTATCCCTGGCAGCGGAGAATGCTTTGGCAGAGCACCCCAGCCCCCAGGATCCCCTGGACATCGGCTCCCGGCTGGAGTTGTTCGTGGACGATTTCCTGATCGAGAGCATGAATGGTCTAGCAGCCGCGCCCAGCCGGGAAGGTGATGACCTTTGACTGCCCCTGGGAGGGCATCACAACCAGCGAGATAACGATCTTCAAGGACGGCGATCGCTACCGGATGTACTACGGCGGCGACAACGCCTCGAAATCCGTGACCCGATCGCTTCTGAGACCGGGAGAGGTCCTCACACCGCAGCACCGCCCGGCTATCTGCCATGCCGAGAGTCGCGATGGCATTCAATGGACCCGTCCCTCTCTGGGGATCTACGAGTTCGGCGGTTCCAAAGACAATAACATCACCTGGATGGACCTTCGGGAGCAGCCGGGCAAGGACATGTTCGTCTTCCGGGATGACAATCCCTCCGCTCGGCATTGTCAGGTTAATGTTGGCTGGCCGAGCCCGAGCCGGAATACACCGCAGCTCAGCTCCTCCTCAGCGGACACACGTCGCCTCCCGCCAGTAGGCAAAAGCTATGTCGCGAAGCAGCCGCTGATGAACTGCCTTGAGATGGTTCCGACCCACTCGGAACAGATTTTGAACCGGACCGTGTACAGAGAGGAATCGTTGAGCCTGCTCGATTGATTTGAACCCGTAAGGTAAAAATATTCGGTCGGGCAGCGGATCCTTAGGATAGAAGGGCTCATGGGCGTGCGAGCATCGGAATCTCAGGCGATTTCCGTTGAGAAACCAGCTTTTGGAAACGGGCTCCCGGTGTGAGGTCGTCGCTCCGGCACAGCGGTGCTGACTCGACCTTCTCCCCAGTCTTATGGAGTGTATCCGAATTCAAGCAGCGTCTCGATAGTAGTATCGAAGCAAGCCAACGAGCCTGGGACGGCAACTTAATTCGCCGTCCTTGCGACCAACTTCATCTCCCGCATCAATGATTCGGTTCGCGAGTCCCTGATGATTCCGTTCGTGGTGAAAGTGCTCTCCGAACTCTCTCAAGGCCCGACGCAATGACGCTTCACCAAAGAAGATCATACGGTTGAGACATTCAGATTTCAGGGAGCGCATGAAGCGTTCCAGATGAGCATTGAAATTAGGACTCTTGGGAGGTAAGACTACCGCCTCGATGTCGCTGGACTTCAAGATCTGACGCAACGGCAAGTGCTTCGTGTCACGGTCAAGGATGACGTGGGCCGAGCTGCGGAAAAAGCCGTCGACACAGCCGGTCAGGTTCCTTCCGGCTTGCTGCATCCATTCGGAGTTGGAGTGAGGCGTCGCACCCGCGATTTCAATGCGCCGCGTCTTTAGACGCATCACCACAAGGACGTAGAACGTGACCAGTCCTGACCGAGTCCAGACCTCAACAGTCGTAAAGTCGGCGGCTGCGATCGAATCCCAGTGAGCAGCAAGGAAGGTACGCCAGGCCGTGCGGCTCTCGCGCTCTGGAGCTGGCTCGATGCCGTGGGCTTTGAGAATGTTGCCAACCGTGGTGTCAGAAATGTGGAAGCCCAGGTTGGCTAAAGCACCCTGGATACGGTCATAGCCCCGGCTAGGATTCTCCTGAGCCATGCGCAGAGCCAAGTCCACAATCTGTTGTCGAATGCGTGGCCGGCCAACGGATTGCCTCTTGTCTGAGTGATCCCACTTGCGAGCGATAAGCTCTCGATGCCAGCGCAGAAGCGTGTCGGGCCTGACGATCTTGGCCAGTTTGCCGAGGCTTTTTCGGCCCAGCACCTTGCCCTTGACGGCCAAGCGTCGACGCTGGCCGTCGTTGAGCAGAATGCGGCCCTTGCCGAGCTTTTCTCTGAGTACCTGATTCTCAGTCAAAAGATACTCGATCGCGTCCTGCTGGTCTCTGTTGATCCAACCGGCCAAGATCAGGAGCAGCAGCTGCCAGGGCCTGAGCACGAAGTTCATGGTTGATTAGATGCTCACGTCAAGTGCTCAGACGCAAAGGGGGAAAACATTGGGGCGCAACCAAGGCCTGACTTCTGTTTGCCGTGACGGTTACAACTTTTTGCACAATAGAGACTTGTGAGTCGGCTGAATATTTTGACCTTACGGGCTCGGGTGTTGCGAAACGGTATTGCAGTATGGATTCGATTGGCGACACCTTTGTGCAATGGTGGATGGTTATGCCCGCATCTCCACATCCACCAGACACGCGGGGGCCTCTTTCTGCTTCCGGCCACAGTCAGATCCCCTTGATTTTGATCACGGGACAGCCCTTTATGTCTTATGCGAAGATGTTCGTGTGTGAGCGGTGCCTAGCTTGGGCTTGACTGGAAATGTGGAAGGAACCATGACCAAGTATTGGGCGGTTGGACGGGGCGGCGCATGGCGTACCCGAGGCCGACCTGGTGTGATCGAGATATGACGCAGGCTGGCGGTTCTGCTGCGATCAATGGCTTTCTCTATCAAATCCTCCACCATCTTGGCTGGCTGGCCGATATTAGGCTGACCGGCAAATTGGCTGGTCAAAGGGTAGAGGATGCTCGTCTTGTACTGGAACCACGAAACGGTGGCGACGCGCAGGCGGAAACATCCGGTCTATACCTCGTGGAACAATACAAGACACGGGCTACAGGGACGTGGGCTCTCGCCAATGTGAGAGCCGTTTTGCGTGATCTTCGCAAGGCCGTGCCACCTTTGCTCCCCACGAACGCATGCTACCGTTTCGTAACTGACGGAAAGGCTGGCGAACTAGCAGAGTTCGATAGATTCAAGGCCGATTTGAAGTCGGTGGAAAACCTGGACCATCTCGACAACGAAAAAAAACAGAGATTCAGCAAGACGCTTTTCCTCACTGATTGGGAATTCTTCGTTCATATCGCCGAGAAAACTCGAAGCGATGGCGGCGAAACCACGGCAGAGGAATGCGCAACCGTCTTCCACCTGCTTTCTCATTTTGAGATGGAATTCGGGGTAAGTGGCCCCGCGCTGGCTGAAGCTGTTGAGCAACGCCTTCGGCCCTATGTTGCCAACCTTGGCGATGAGCACGGGGTTCGTGAGCGCCTGATTGGTCATCTGATCGAGAAATTGAGCGAGGGGAAAACCCGCCTCGACATTGCCGGTCTTGATGCCATGTTCCGGTCCGTGGGTCTCAGTCCGAACCGGCTGCACAAGATGGCAAGTTTGCGCCAAAAATTAGCGGTGTTGACGCGGCAACACTTGATAGACCTGAAATATCGGCACGAAGGAGATGTGCGCGCCGTTCCGCACTGGCCGGAGGAAAAGCCTGTATTAATGATTGCAGGGGAAAGTGGTACGGGGAAAACATGGAACTAGGCAAGCTCTTGGAAGCGTGCACGGAAGCGGATCAAATCAACGCACTTGTTCCTGCTGCCAAGACTGCCGAAGATATCCTGATACGGGCGGCGCGTAATATCTGGCAAAGAGCACTTGGCGAAACATCCGAGAAATCGCTGATCGCCGTATCCAATTTCCTTCGTGAAGAAGCCTTCGATCCGCAATCTCCGCTATTCACGATCGCCGTCGACGACATCCGGGATGCCGATCTCGCCCGCGATCTCATCCGACAAGTCCGGTCGGGTTTAGATGTACGTTTGGTATTGACCGTACCGATTACGATAGCCTCCGCACTTGAACTGACCGACAGCGAAGCCATCCATGTGCACCGTGTCGATGATTTCTCTGTCGATGAACTCGATGCATTACTCAAGATATCCGGGCAGCGATGGGCGGATCTCCCACCGGACCTGAAACGGCTACTGCGCAAACCCATTCTTGCGGGACTTTTTCTGAATCTCCCCCATGCGTCGGTGCAGGACGCGCCGCACAGCGAATATGAGATATTCGAGGCATTCTGGAAGCAGATTACGGCTAAGTGCAAACCTGGTGACAAAGGAGTTGTAAAGGCTTTCGCCGCTTATGTGCGAGGAGGCAATCCCTATCCACTTCCCCGAGAAAATTGGGGAGAGATCGGACTGACCGACGAGAACCTTGCACGGCTCGAAGCTGCGGGCTGGCTGCGTAGCAGCATAGAATACGGCGAAGCTGCGTTTGCCCATGGCCGTCTGCTCAACTGGGCGGTAGCGCAACATATTGAGCGCAAGTTTTCGCGCGGAGAGTTGGCGGTCGATGGGTTATACGATCTTCTGGTCGGCACAAGTGACGGTTCACAACCGGACCTCTTCCGACAATTTGCCTATGTGCCAATGGACACGTTTTGGTTGCTGGCGGCTGACGAGCAGAACTCCAAGGGACTCGGCCAACTCGTGGCAAAAATGGAAAACCACCATGAATTTGGGAGCTACGGTCGAGATCTCCACATTCATCTTTTGCCAACGCTTGGGCAGCGGTCTGTTCCTGTCCTTCTTGAGCGGATTGACGCAATCGCCACTGGTTCGGATGATGACTATCGAGTCAACCTGATCGGCAAGGCCTTTGCTGATCTCGCCCGACAAGAAAACGTCGATTTGCGGACAGCGATCGATTCATTGCTGAACTCGCCGTCCTGGGACCGTCAGTCGGTGGCGCTGGCCGCGCTTGAGGTTGCGCCTGATCCTCAGTGTCTCGATTGTCTGTGGGAGATCCATCAGCAGTGCTTCGATGCACTAGAGGACAATACGGATCGTCGTGCTTATCACAGATATCAGGCCACCTCGACAGCGTTGCAAATTCAAGTCGAACAGGATCCAGAATGGCTCCGTAACCGCATCCACGCTGCCGATGCGGAGAAGGAACGGGTTTCAGAACTTGGATATCTGTTGAGTGGCCTGGAGCACCCGGACGCAACCGCTATCTGGCGGGAGATGCGTGATGTATTGATGCGTAAAGTTTCGACAAATAAACCGCGCAGCCTGCTGCGTTGCATCGCGCGTTTTTCGGATCATGAGAAAATCGATTTTGTGGTCAAACATCTATCGAATTCGGAGGACATTGCCAGCGCTACAGCGTTGGCGACACTGGCAATCCTGAATCCAGGGAGAGCCATCGATCGGCTAGTCGATCTCGATGACTCACAAAAATTTTGGTCGAATCAATGGCTTCGGCCTCTTTTGCGAGCTCATCCTGAATTGACGCGTCGGCGCATCCGCGAACTCGCCGAATCGGATCCGAAGGGACGCCGCCTGATTGAACACTTTTTTGGGAAACGGCCAGACGAGCTGGATGAGGCTACGTTGCAGTTCATGCTTCGGTCGCTTGAGACTGAACTGGGCGGGCATCTCGAAAAATCTATATCGGAAGACTCGGTCTGGCTCTGTCACCCTCTGGATCTTCTCGGCCGCATTGCCCGTCCGAGCCTGCTGAACATTTTACAAGCGGAGGCTGGGGGAGAACTGGAACGGATGATAGTCGATGTCGCATGCAGCCGCCTGCACACAAACAGCCGTACCCAAGACCCCGTACTCGAAAGTGCTCGCCGTGTATTGGTTCTCATAGCCGGTGCAGGCATTACCACTCTGATCAACCGGGAATTGGATTCCGAGCATTTTTGGGCCCGGCATCGCGGATTGAACTGGGCTTTTGTTCGTGCCGACGACCTCACCATAGAACAACTCGCCACTATCGCGCGACGCCCAGTGCCCTACGACGCCAAAGGGCAACCGAAGTCCGGACCCTACCAGGAATTTTGTGATGCCATGACCGCGCTTGCGACATTGGGAGCTGACGAGGCTCTGGTTGAAATACTAACCTCCACAGGCATGGTGGAGGTGCCGCTTGATCTGGCCAAGTCCCGGGCACACCGGGGTCCGATGTCGAAAGCCCTGACCGAGAAAGCGATGCAAACACTGCAAAACGCTGCATCACCAGAAAATTCATTGGTGATCTCTCTGTTGACTGCTTGGCTAGGTGGCGACGCTGATCTGATCCCGGAGGTACGTACTGTCCTTGAGCGAGCGGACCCAGGAAGCCGGGTCGCAAGATATGCTTGCCTCGCGCTCCATGGACTTCGTGATCAGTCGGATGACTTTGCCAGGCTGTCCGGGCTCATGTCTCAGACAAAAGCAAATGCCAAGTGGGGGCTTGGTGCCTTGATCGGTCTTGGGGAAGGAGGGCTGGAGTTCCTCCGGAATTGGCTGCAAAGTCAGAACAGCACGGAGTGTGTGGAGCATAGTGATCGCGTGATTCGCGCTCTTTACGCCCACGCCAGAACTCGAAAATTGGCTGTCGATGCTGCTGCCCAACGCTGTCGAAGCGGAGGCTTCATGCTCCATCCACTCTACGATATTGCCGTCGAATCGGGTGAACCCGACCTGCGGGAGCAAATTCTTGACAAGGCTTTTGCTGAAAATCCGGTTGCGACGACGGCGCTGATCGAGGCTATCCGAGGGTTGGCCAAGTTCGATACCACACGTGCAGTGGAAGCGATCGAACTAGGGCTTCAACGGCCCCTAAAAATAGAGCAAGCATTATGTCGGCTTCTTGTCCGCATTGCGCCGGAGACTGCGGCAGAAAGGCTCATTGAAACCGTAACTTCAATTGAACGAAAATCGTTACATCAGGCCGTCGGTCGAACCCTGCGCCGGCTCGATCCGAAGATTGTTACGCAACTCGTCGTGGAACGAATGTCCGGTCCGGAGTCTGTGCGGAAAATTGCTGCCGAACTCGCTGGATGGGTTCCTGTTCCCGAAATCTCCGAGGCTCTGGGCCGTCTTGCCGACCGTGACAACTCGACAGAAATTCGCCAGACTGCATTGGGGGCACTTTACCTACACCGCCAAGAGGAAACAGTCCGTGCGCTTCTCGCAGAATTTCAGAGGGCCGATCACGCACATCGATGGGCTTTGCTCGTCGCGATCCTGGAAGCGGCGGATCCGTATTTGCTGACTGAACGAGAAGATCCGTTATGGCTTGGTTTAATTCTCAAGGAGGATATTCCAGGTTCCTTCGCACACTATGCTACGTCGGTGATCAGGAAACGCAAACAGAACGAACGGATAAAATAGAATCAGCCAAGCGCGACCTTAATCTCAGGCTGATACTGAACAGCAACAGTCGCAACTTGATCGACATTTCGTCTCAGGCTCGTGCGTTTCTGCGGACGGCGTGTCGTAAGGTAAAAATATTCGGTCGGGCAGCGGATCCTTAGGATAGAAGGGCTCATGGGCGTGCGAGCATCGGAATCTCAGGCGATTTCCGTTGAGAAACCAGCTTTTGGAAACGGGCTCCCGGTGTGAGGTCGTTGCTCCGGCACAGCGGTGCTGACTCGACCTTCTCCCCAGTCTTATGGAGTGTATCCGAATTCAAGCAGCGTCTCGATAGTAGTATCGAAGCAAGCCACCGAGCCTGGGACGGCAACTTAATTCGCCGTCCTTGCGACCAACTTCATCTCCCGCATCAATGATTCGGTTCGCGAGTCCCTGATGATTCCGTTCGTGGTGAAAGTGCTCTCCGAACTCTCTCAAGGCCCGACGCAATGACGCTTCACCAAAGAAGATCATACGGTTGAGACATTCAGATTTCAGGGAGCGCATGAAGCGTTCCAGATGAGCATTGAGATTAGGACTCTTGGGAGGTAAGACTACCGCCTCGATGTCGCTGGACTTCAAGATCTGACGCAACGGCAAGTGCTTCGTGTCACGGTCAAGGATGACGTGGGCCGAGCTGCGGAAAAAGCCGTCGACACAGCCGGTCAGGTTCCTTCCGGCTTGCTGCATCCATTCGGAGTTGGGGTGAGGCGTCGCACCCGCGATTTCAATGCGCCGCGTCTTTAGATGCATCACCACAAGGACGTAGAACGTGACCAGTCCTGACCGAGTCCAGACCTCAACGGTCGTAAAGTCGGCGGCTGCGATCGAATCCCAGTGAGCAGCAAGGAAGGTACGCCAGGCCGTGCGGCTCTCGCGCTCTGGAGCTGGCTCGATGCCGTGGGCTTTGAGAATGTTGCCAACCGTGGTGTCAGAAATGTGGAAGCCCAGGTTGGCTAAAGCACCCTGGATACGGTCATAGCCCCAGCTAGGATTCTCCTGAGCCATGCGCAGAGCCAAGTCCACAATCTGTTGTCGAATGCGTGGCCGGCCAACGGATTGCCTCTTGTCTGAGTGATCCCACTTGCGAGCGATAAGCTCTCGATGCCAGCGCAGAAGCGTGTCGGGCCTGACGATCTTGGCCAGTTTGCCGAGGCTTTTTCGGCCCAGCACCTTGCCCTTGACGGCCAAGCGTCGACGCTGGCCGTCGTTGAGCAGAATGCGGCCCTTGCCGAGCTTTTCTCTGAGTACCCGATTCTCAGTCAAAAGATACTCGATCGCGTCCTGCTGGTCTCTGTTGATCCAACCGGCCAAGATCAGGAGCTGCTGCTGCCAGGGCCTGAGCACGAAGTTCATGGTTGATTAGATGCTCACGTCAAGTGCTCAGACGCAAAGGGGGAAAACATTGGGGCTCAGACCAAGGCTGACTTCTGTTTGCCGTGACAGTTACAACTTGTTGCACAATAGAGACTTGTGGGTCGGCTGAATATTTTGACCTTACGGTATCAGTGGTGTTCTTTTCGGAGCGTATACCAAAGAAGATGCCGAGACATGGATTGCTGAATACGAAGCGGATGTGTAAAGCACGATAAAGGCACTTATCGGGCCTTTAGTAGAGAGGTATTTGCTTCTCTATCTTCTGGGATTCTTTTCTGAGGTTCCGTTTTTTGGTTGAGCGGCGCGATAGTCGGGGTCAAGGGGTACAGGATCAGGAGGCCCGGAGCCGTGGTGTAGTTCAGACCCGGCCAAGCCAACTTGATCTTCTTCAGCTCGCGGAGGCCACGGCGGCGAAAGTTTTGGACGGCATCCTTGCCCGATCACCTGCCAGTCGGCTTTTTTGCGGACGAAGGGTTGCCTGTTCCCCACGGCACGACGACGCGAACCTCACATCGTTTTTCCGGGGACTCTGGCATGGCGAGGGCACGAATCCGGCTTGGTAGCGGGAGCAAGGCCGCCTCGTTACTTGGGCGATATCCGACGACGACAAACGCGACTCGAGAACAGAGAGCTACGCTGTAGCGTCTAGCCTGCCAAGCAGCTTGAGGGCCGACTTTGAAAGGATCCTGTGTCTCCTTGCAGACCTTGTTCTCGACGACGATTCGATCGTACAAAACGAGATCGGTTTCTCCACCCCCCAGCTTGGAACCCTCGACCACGGGAACCTCGCAGGAGAGCAAGTGTTCATGCAACTTCTCCTGCAGCTGAGATTCGGAGAGCTCCTGCCGGGAGGTCCAACTTCCAGTCTTTTCGATCATGTTGACGAAGGAGGCGAGATTACGAATCGTGCCTAAGACGGCCTCGTGGAACGAAGCTGGTAATCCAGCCGGGAGATGAGAATTTAATTCTTCGGCGATACTATTTCTTACATTGGGGTCTTCAGACAACCAATCTTGAGGCAGTGCAAGGTCGTCTCCCTGGAACAAGACCAACCGCGGCGGTGCGCCTTGCAGGACTTCGGCGCATTCGGGACTACAGAGGCCCTTATCTCGTGCGGTCATCACCCATGCGTCGTGAACGATACCGGTCACTTTTGCTGCGCGGTCGGCCTGCTCGTCCATGACGAGACCGAAGGTTTCGAAGAATACGATCCGCGATGCCAACGCCACTAGGGCCACTCGGTTGCGCGGCGTGAACACGAAGCCGCATTGTTTCTGGTGCTCGTATGCCTGTGACCATCGTTCGGGATCAAAAAACAGATTGGGGGTACCGATGTGGCCGCCGTCCGTCCGTGTGAGGATGTCTCCACCCCGAACCACGACCTTATTGAACGGCAGATCGACGAGAATCTCTTCCTGCTTTATATCGATCGCGTATTCAGCCAAATCGGGGATGGCGTTTGCGAGCTCTATCGCTTTGGTGTATATCTCTCCGGCTGTGGCGCGGCAGCCCTCGTCCCTCGCAAGCTCCCGTAGCAGCTTGCTCCAACTGAGCGCCCGGGTATCACGCTGTTCTTCTTTGGGAAGCTTGTCAAGGCCCGCGATGAAGCGTGCGGCAAACGCATACGCTCGATAATAGATGCGTCGATCCTTGATTGATCCAGCGACTACGCGTGATCGTTCTCCTCCACACTTCAAAGCCGCTGATTCGAGTTCGCCGCCGACAACGCCGATGAAAATGTCGTCGGAGACATCTGAGAAGAGCTCTTTAATCGAGTATTGGGAACCACGTTCCTCTTCGGCGAGACAAATCAGACGCTGGAGCATGGATTCGGCCGCACGGACCTTCTGGTGGTAATAGAGCCGGGCGCTTCTTCAGGCAACTGTTGTTGAGTTCTGACGGCAGTCCACGGTGGCGTAGAATCGGATCGCTATCAAAACAAACAAAAGAAATGCCGCCCGACTTGTGAAGACCTCTCGGAATGAGAGCCTGTTTTTGGCCAGGCCGCCCTGCATGGCAGGAGTCCTCATCGTTCTACCGAATCTCAGAGCCGAATGCGGACGTACGAAGTTGTAATAGGCCATCAGCAGCGCCACGTGACCTTCCAAGAACTCCGTACGTCGGGCGTGGCAAAGGTGTGCGACGGCCAAGATAGGAGCAGCCCTGCCGGATGGTTAAATTGTGGCGCTCCACGAAACTGGTGTTCAGTGTGCTGGAATCCTCGGAATGAAACAGTGCTTCTTCCAGTTCGCCTTGTGTTCCGGGAAGCAGTCTACGATCGACACGAACCACCCGATTCTCCCGACGCTTCTTGATGACTTGGCCGTAGATGCAGACTCCCAAGAGCAGCCTTTTCGCAGCCCACTCGTACATCTCGAACCCGTCGGTGGTGAACAGGAAGCGGTGTTTAAGGAGGCCTCGCTGCAGTGTGTTCAGAATTGCGTTCTTGATTTGCTGGAGACTGCGGCGGCCAACGTTTGTCGAGACCCAAAGTCTGGACCACACTTCCAGGGTGGTCAGCACCCAGATCACCCGTTTCTTCGCTCCAACAAAGGTCCTGATCTCGTCGGCCTGAAGTTCATGGATGACGAAACCCCGGAGCATCCGATCATTGAACCGGACAGCGTATGTGGCCGCCGATTCAAGCCAGCGTGCGATGGTGCCCCACGCCATCCGCTTGATTCGAGCCATGGCTGAGATCGCAATTCCGTGGACACACATGCGGACGACTTCATCGAACAAAGACCTGGGCTTGTGCAGCCGATAATAAGGCGTGCCACGGGTCGAGGAGAAGGTTCGACCGCATTCTTTGCAGCGATAGCGCCGGCGTCTGCCCTGCCTGGTGATGTAGAAGGAGTGTCGGATGATGTTGCCCTTGCCGAGCCGTCCTTTCAGGCAGCAGTTGGGGTTGGGACAAGTGCGATTGGACTCCTTGCTCCGCTTCATACATGTCTTGATGACAGACAACCGCCAGGAAGTCCAGGTAGGATCATGAGTTGAGGAGACACTGGGAGACGATCAACAACAGTTCCCTGATGAAGCACCGGTGAAAGTGCTCTCCGAACTCTCTCAAGGCCCGACGCAATGACGCTTCACCAAAGAAGATCATACGGTTGAGACATTCAGATTTCAGGGAGCGCATGAAGCGTTCCAGATGAGCATTGAGATTAGGACTCTTGGGAGGTAAGACTACCGCCCCGATGTCGCTGGACTTCAAGATCTGACGCAACGGCAAGTGCTTCGTGTCACGGTCAAGGATGACGTGGGCCGAGCTGCGGAAAAAGCCGTCGACACAGCCGGTCAGGTTCCTTCCGGCTTGCTGCATCCATTCGGAGTTGGAGTGAGGCGTCGCACCCGCGATTTCAATGCGCCGCGTCTTTAGATGCATCACCACAAGGACGTAGAACGTGACCAGTCCTGACCGAGTCCAGACCTCAACGGTCGTAAAGTCGGCGGCTGCGATCGAATCCCAGTGAGCAGCAAGGAAGGTACGCCAGGCCGTGCGGCTCTCGCGCTCTGGAGCTGGCTCGATGCCGTGGGCTTTGAGAATGTTGCCAACCGTGGTGTCAGAAATGTGGAAGCCCAGGTTGGCTAAAGCACCCTGGATACGGTCATAGCCCCAGCTAGGATTCTCCTGAGCCATGCGCAGAGCCAAGTCCACAATCTGTGTCGAATGCGTGGCCGGCCAACGGATTGCCTCTTGTCTGAGTGATCCCACTTGCGAGCGATAAGCTCTCGATGCCAGCGCAGAAGCGTGTCGGGCCTGACGATCTTGGCCAGTTTGCCGAGGCTTTTTCGGCCCAGCACCTTGCCCTTGACGGCCAAGCGTCGACGCTGGCCGTCGTTGAGCAGAATGCGGCGCTTGCCGAGCTTTTCTCTGAGTACCTGATTCTCAGTCAAAAGATACTCGATCGCGTCCTGCTGGTCTCTGTTGATCCAACCGGCCAAGATCAGGAGCTGCTGCTGCCAGGGCCTGAGCACGAAGTTCATGGTTGATTAGATGCTCACGTCAAGTGCTCAGACGCAAAGGGGGAAAACATTGGGGCTCAACCAAGGCTGACTTCTGTTTGCCGTGACGGTTACAACTTGTTGCACAATAGAGACTTGTGGGTCGGCTGAATATTTTGACCTTACGGCCAAGGAAGTTTTTGCGATCCGGGACCATTTTTTCGTTCGGAACGAGGTACCCTACTTGGCGGTGCTTGTCACCTACGGCCTGCGGCCGCCTGCGCTAGTGTCCTCGTCCCCAGAGAAGGCTAAAGGGAGGGACACCTCATGGCGTGCGCTAGTGTCCGAAGCGGATCTCCCGCTCTTTAACGCCCTCCGCGACTGGCGTGCAGAGCGTGCCAAGCGCGACGGGGTTCCCTCGTACATAATCTGCACCAACAAGCAGCTGGCCGCCATGGTCGGTGTCCGCCCCGGGAGCCTGTCCAAGCTCGGGGCCATCGACGGAATCGGGAAGGCCAAGCTCAAGAACTACGGCCAAGAACTCCTGGCTCTGCTGGCGTGTTCCCGGGCCGATCCTGATTCCTTGAGAAGAGATGCAGCGAACACCGAGGATGCGTCCCTGGCGGAACCGCTGGATGGGCTATCGGAAACCGACGGCAGCAAGGACTCCTGAGATGGTTCCCCGCAAGGAAGGAGACTTGCCTGTTTTCGTCGCGTGGCTAGACTTCCTGGCGTGGCTTCTGCCGACGACCGCCAAGCTTCCGAAACATATCCGCTTCACCTTTGCGAACCGGATCGACAACTTGGCCTTGGATGTCGTCGAGGATCTGGTCGAAGCTCGGTACAGCCGGAACAAACGTCCCGTCCTGGCCCGCGCCAACCTGCGGCTGGAGAAGCTGCGTGTCCTCCTACGGTTGTGCCACGCGCTGGGCTATTTTCCGCATTCCCGTTGTGAGCATGCGCTGCGCTGCGCAAATGATACTGGCGCGATGCTGGGCGGCTGGCTTAAGCAACAGGAAGCGCGATGAAGCGGCACGGACATCTGTTTGAAAAGGTGACGGATTATGGCAATCTCCTTGCCGCTGCGCATCGGGCACGGCGGGGGAAGCGGGATCGCGTCGAAGTTGCCCGCTTCGTCTTCCACCTGGAACCCAACCTGTTGAAGCTACAGGAGGAATTGCGTTCCGGTTCCTACGAAATGCGACCCTACTGGGCGTTTACCATTCGAGAGCCTAAGCACCGTCGGATCTGTGCCGCCCACTTCCGAGACCGCGTGGTGCATCATGCAGTCTGCGCGGTGCTCGACCCGATCTTCAAAACCTGTCTGATTGGTGACACCTATGCGTGCCGGCGTGGTAAGGGCACGCACGCGGCTGTGCAGCGCCTTCAAGAATTCTCTCGCCGTTCACCGTACGTGCTGATGTGCGACATACGTCGGTACTTCGAAACGATCGATCACGATGCGCTCAAGGCGCTTTGTCGACGAAAGCCATGCGCCGCAGGGCGCTATGGCTCGGCCGGTGGCCATCCAAGGTGATGCTGTGTGGCTCCCGATGATGCTTCAGTGCCTTGCGAAAGAATGCCTCCGCCGCCGCGATGCCACGTGTTCGACTGAGAAAGAACTCCACGGTGTTGCCCTGTCCGTCCACGGCTCGATACAGGTACATCAACTGGCCCCGAACCTTGATGAACGTTTCATCAACTCGCCAGCTCCCACCAACCTGCCGCTCGAATCGGCTCCAACGCTTTCCGCAGGTTTCGGCATAGCGAATGACCCAACGCAAGATCGTGGTATGCGAAATCGATAAACCCCGCTCACCTAAAATCGCGACCAGGTCTCGGTAACTTAGTTTGAAGCGAAAATACCAGCGAAGGCAGAGGAGAATGATGATGCAGCGAGTAACAAGGCTGCAACACCAGTCATTAGTGCTTTCGGTAGGTTCACCTCTGATTCTCCTTTCTTTGTTCATTTTCGGCGTGTCTTCGCGATCACTCCTGCTAGTATCGCGGGGCTCCGCCACTTGATTAAAGCCCAGCCCTGGCTATTCCTTTCTGCAACGATCTGGCAAAGGATATAATTCTCCAATCTATGGAACTGGCCAGTGTCGTCGAACTGACGTCCTAGCACAGCATCGGCCTATGGTCGATGACAATCTACGCGGTCGGCAGCATGCTGAGCGCGGTCGACCCTTCACTATTTGCCTCCCGTGCGCACTTTATTAGCGGAGGAACGTGCCTACGCCTTTCCGGATGTAGCGTTGCACGTCGGCGCGATCGCCTGTACCCCACATTCCCTTGCAGTAGTAACAGTCGGGCGCGGGCTCGTCAGTCGAGACGGTCACCTTGCCACTCCGGCGATACGTAAGCAGCCGGTTTGGTTTACGAATGCGGGTAACCCCGAGCATGAACTCAGTAACAGCTAGGGAGGCGACGGCGCCGTTGATCGACACTACGGATGGGCCGGTCTGGTCAAGTTGTTCGAGGGGGATCCCATAGATCTCTGCCTGGCGTCGCCGCTCCTCGGGGCCGGCGAGATCAACTGCGGCCTCGGCGCTGTTGAGGACATTCATGCAGATCAGGCAACCATTACCGCTCCAGGAGATGCATACCTGGCCACCGTAGTCGATTGGGTCATCAGGTAAAATCTCAGACGAGACGTCAACGTACGGTTTCGCGTACGCGGCACACAGCTCAGTGAGCACGAGGCGCGCTCCCTCCGAGTCAAGGCACCCGAACACGTAGTCTGCACCGGCGATCGCGGCGAAGCCCCCTGTGCTCACGAACGAGTCGAACACCGTGTCCACGACGATGGCACTATCGATCAACTTGGCGGTACGCTCGGCGATGTCGATCTTCCGTGTGCCGGGGATCGGATCGGCTTCGCGTACGCCCACGAGACGGTTGCGATTTGTGAGGTCAAGTTCCTGCGCATCGATCGGTACGATTGCACGGACGCCGAGGAAGGCGAGCTGCTGCACAACGTGACTGCCCAGGCCACCGACCCCCACGACGGCAACGCTAGCGGCAGCCAAGCGCTCCTGGCCGTCCCGTCCGAAGAATCTTACCTGGCGATCAAAGCGGTTATTCGTCATATGTATGATTGGGGAATGGAGAGAGTTTGGTAGGCGTGAGCAAGCGACTACCCACCTGAATACCGTGCAATCGTTCGGGTGCATTCGGGCTGCCCTTCCATGCGAAGCCGTCGAACCCGGTGCGTGTCATGACGAGGGCGAGATAAGGAAGGTGTTTGAGGCGCCAGAGGACGTGCGGAACGAAGTCACAAAACCCGGCAAGATCGCTAGGCGAAAACCGGGCCCGGGACCGCCCGACATGCGAGTGCAGTTCGACGATCGACGCGCCGAGATCGTGGGCACGCTTGATAACTTTGGCGCGCGTCTCGTCGTTAAGCTCCAGGTAGTACGCGGATCGAGACACAAACCCGCTCGCCGGCACGGGGAACCATTCCAGGTACTCGAACGCGTCCTCAGTCGGCACTGTGTACAGAAAGGCGGCCTCTTCGACTTGATGCAACCACGGCAGAAGGTGCTTCCGCACCTTCCTATAGATCTGTTCTGGAACACTAACGACTGCCATTGCTGTCATTTCCCCTGGCGAAACCGTTCCGCAAAGCCTACCACCCAGTTGAGCAGGTTCGAACCAGCAGAGACTTCGGCGGACGGTTTCCAGTCTTCCGGCTGCCATGAGAAGCGCATCCAATCGCCCCCAAAGGGCGGTATCGGTTCGGCCGACGTGCAGTCGCCTGGCGGCTGGCCGTTGAAGAGCAGACCCTCCGGTGTGCAGATGCCATACGGCGGAGTGCCCGGATACCCGACAGGGATCTGGAACGCGGCGTCGGTTTCGGATTGGTTCCATGCTGCCGGCAGCGGGTATTTGGGTATGCGAATCCAGTGCTCCTCCTGCCGGTACTCCAAGCCGGGCCAGCGCTGGCGAAGGAGGACGAGTTCTTGATTGATTCGATCCTGCATGGCTATCCGCGGCGGAACCTTACCTTCTTGGAGAAACCCAAGCCAGGCTCCAGTTTTACTATCTCTTCAGGTTGGAGCGTTCGCTCGTTGTTGTCCTCGTCAATAAGGAGCACTCCGAGAGACACATCCCAGCCGCCGAGCTCGGCGATCTGCTCAGTGGAGATGGTGTCCTGGTACCACGGCTTGAACGCGCCTTCGATGTCAAGGTTGAACTTTGGTTCCTCGTCCCTCTTTTCGTCCTGCATGTTTGCTGCTGATCCTTCCATTTTTCCTCCTGCCGCCCGATAATAGTGGGCGAACTAAAACAATCTTACGCATTCGGATTGGCCACGTCAATAGACATTATTACAAACGGTTTGCGAAGATGACATCTGTGTGTTAGTGTTGTCGGGTGAGTCTATAGCCATGGAGGGCGAGGTCGTCAGTTTCTACCAGCAGTTTGGGAAGAAGTTGCGCCAGGCAAGGCGAGAAGCGGGACTGTCCCAAGCTGATTTAGCCATTGCGATCAGTCTGACCCGGACATCCATTTCAAACATCGAGAATGGGCGCCAGGGAGTCCCGTTGTGTACCTTCGGGAAGATGGTTCAAGTCCTGAAAGTGCAGCCCGGCACGTTGTTGCCAGCTGCTGATGTTCCCTACGCATCGCCTCCCTCGGAGTTGCTCAGCCTGCCGAAAGAGGAGCGGGATTTTATCGAACGAGGGATTCCCCGACTTGGAAAGGAGAAATCATGAGGCTTCGTTTGGCGCGGATCCGGAAGAAAGCCAGAAACTTGCTGGAGGAACTTGAGGTCCAAGCGCCTCCCGTCCCTGTGGCGAAACTGGCCCGCAGTTGCGGGGCACGCATCGTCCGAGTCTCGGGCAACGACGAGGACATTGATGGCTTTCTTTACCATGAGGGAGGCGACTTGGTAATCGGCGTCAACCGAGATCAGGCTACTGTGCGGAGGCGCTTCACCATTGCCCATGAACTCGGCCACCTGCTGTTGCACGAGCACAGCCGAGTCCACATCGACCGCGGGTTTCGAGTCCGCCTGCGCAGCGGACTATCTAGCGAGGGAACAGACCGAGACGAGATGGAAGCCAATCGTTTCGCGGCCGAACTCCTCATGCCGATCGAATTTCTCCAGGCCGACCTCGAAGAGCGGGAGTTTGATCTTGCCGACGACAGCCAGCTCCGAGCGCTGGCGAAGCGCTACGGCGTCAGCACGCAAGCCCTTGCCATCCGGCTAAATGGTTTGGGCTACGCCCCAGCGGTCGAGATCTAGTGCCCGAATATTTCTCTGATACGATTGCAAGGCAAGGCCGCAGAAACAGGCACTTTCGGCGAGCTTCCAGAAACTTGTTGTCCCGCGCTATCGCTCAGATCCTCACCCCGCTGGCATAAGAATAATCGAAGGCGTGTTGCTTCGCCCGGTCCTGGTAATTTGTAGCAAGATTGCGTTCTTGCGCACGACCCTCTCCGAGTTCCAGCATACTGCGCCTATTTTGAAGGCCAATTCCGAAGCCGATCTGTGGGGAGACGACCCTTTCCATGCTGGGCGTATCACGCTCCATTGGTTCGCCTGCCCGAGTACGAAAGACCCGTCTACTAAGGAGCGGCCGGGATTGCACAAAAGAGCGAGACTGTGTGAAAAGTAGGCCCGAGTCGAATTTTGCGGTGTGAGAGGCCTGGGATTTGGGCCGTGAGTGGGTTGTCGTCGATTCGCTGATGCCATGCGCCCTGATGCGTTGCAACAGGCCCTTGGGGGGGGGGGGGCGATTCCAGCTGGCTTGAACGCCCCACGCGGCGATCACGGACGGACCGCGGCGATCAGTTCCGGGATCCCGACCAAGGTTGTCGCACGGCGGATGTTGTAGGCCGGAGCGGTCAAGCTGAACTCACCCCGAACGTTCTCGAGCCTGCGCATCAGAAACCCGCCGTGGCCCATCCAGTGCTTGATCGAGCCGAAGGGGTGCTCGGCGGACTCCCGGCGGCGGTGCAACACTCCGGGCCGGTCGGCGAGGCGCTCTGCCATGCGGTCCAGCACCGCCTCATCCGCGTACCGTCCAATGCGCCGGTAGCTGTTTACTCGCGCACTGCGCCTTCAAAGCGCAGCCCCGGCAAGCCCCGCGATTGGCGTAGTGCATCAACGTCGTGTCGCGCACCCTGCTGATGTACAGAGGCTTCAGTTGCTGCCCGTTCGGACAGGCATAAGTGTCGGTTCCCGCGTCGTAGCGGAACCGCTCTTTCGGAAAGCGACCACTGCGACGGGCCGGGCTGCGCCGTGGCTTCGGCACATACGGCGTGATCCCCGCCGCCTCGCACCCGGCGATGTCCTCGACCTTGAAGTATCCCCTTGGGGTTCTGGTGCAGATAGGATTGTCGGAGCGATAAGATTCAGGAGTGCGCTGCGGCGATGCGGCCTATGCTGCCATGACATGACGCCAGATCACCGCGGGATTCGATTGCCATGGGATCGGAATTGCGAACTGGCGTTTGTGAATCTTCTGCGCCAGTTCGATGCCAATAATCACGCGTCGCGCATTGTAGAATGTCTTGAATCCCAACATCGGTTGCAATCGCCCCTTCACCCGGCGGTGGTCCTGCTCCACAACATTGTTCAGATACTGACAGCAACGAATCGTCACCGGTTTCCGCCCCCGGAAGTTGAACTCCCCGTTCATTCCCATGCGCCGCGGCGCGCTATGGCTCGGCTGGTGGCCATCCAAGGTGATGCTGTGTGGCTCTCGATGATGCTTCAGTGCCTTGCGAAAGAATGCCTTCGCCGCCGCAATGCCGCGTGTTCGACTCAGATAGAACTCCACGGTGTTGCCTTGTCCATCCACGGCGCGGCACAGATACATCCACCGGCCCCGCACCTTGATAAACGTTTCATCAACCCGCCAACTCCCACCCACCGGTCGCTCGAATCGGCGCCAGCGCTTTTCGCACGTGTCCGCATAGTGAACCACCCAACGCAAGATCGTGGTGTGAGAAATCGGTAAACCCCGCTCAGCTAAAATCGCCACCAGATCCCGGTAACTCAGTTTGAAGCGAAAATACCAGCGAAGGCAGAGGAGAATGATGTCGTCTTCGAACCAACGTCCGGCAAATAGAGGATTCCGTTCAGTTTTGCGATGCGCCATATCCCATTATCGCCAATCCTCTTGCCTGTCTGCACCAGAACCCCCCTATAAGTACCGGTGCAAAGAGCCTGAGCCGCTTTGTGGTCTAATATCGCATACCTGTATAGTAAGGCGGGTTCCCGGGTAAGCTTGACAATGCCATGATGAGTCTCACTAGAAGCCCGGGACCTGGGGAGAATAACCTGCTGGGGCAAGTTGAGCACAATGGAAGGATCGACCCATGGCCAACCCGCAGCACATCCGATGGCTGAAGGAAGGTATTGATACTTGGAACAAGCGGCGCAAGAGCGAGACCTTTGCGCCGGACTTTTCTTATCACGACTTCGGCGAACGCACACTCTTCGAGACAAACCGCGCACGGGAACGAGACCAATGGGAGCGAGTGCCGCTTCGTGGAATAAACCTTACCGACGCTGACGTCGCCCACGCCGATCTCCGCGTGGTGGACCTCAGCGAGGCTGTTCTCTATCGCGCCAACCTCACGGGCGCATCTCTCAGTCAAGCGATCCTCGTCGGCACGGATCTTAGGTTCGCCAACCTCACCGACGCGAACTTCGTCAACGCAGATCTTACCGGCGCCAAGTTCGGCGGTTACGGTGCCAAGCTCACCGACGCTAACCTTCAAGCCATCGTCACGGACGCCGATTTTCGTGAAGCCGACCTCACCGATGCTAAATGGCTGCCCGGTGAACTGTGGAAAGCGAACCTGTTCTGGCCTCAGAGATCCCCCTGGCAGTATCCACGCGAACTTGCTCCCATCGAAACAATCAGCGATTTGCTGAAGACAATCAACGACATCAAACAATTCCATAACACGCAAACAAAGGCGCACGGGAAGACCCGGCGCGGGCTCAGTCGTTATGAAGAAGTGCTTTTCTATTTTCGGGGAGAGCCCAAGTGCGGATGGGAACTGCGGCCATCTGTCATGCGAGATCACCTAAGAGTGCATGAGCGCGCGATGTTGCGCGATGTCACGTCACGGCGTCCGGAGGAGTTCAGCGGCATCTCCTCAGCCTTGGGTCGATGGGTCACTGCCCAGCACCACGGGCTCCGGACACGCTTCTTGGATGTTACCCGGAACCCACTGGTCGCTTTGTTCCACGCGTGCGCGGATTCAACAGCCGAGGATGGACGTCTGCACGTCTTCGCAGCACCGAAATCGCTGATCAAACCTTACGATAGCGACATGATTAGCATAATTGCAAACTTGGCTAGATTGCACCAAAGTGAGCAAGTGCAATTGCTTAACCGAAGCCGCCAGCGAGACTCCGCGACTACACGCAGACTCTACCAACTGATTCGATCAGACAAGCCATATTTTGACGAGCGGATAGATCCCCGAGACCTTTACCGCGTGTTCGTCGTTGAACCCCAGCGATCCACCGAACGTATTCGAGCGCAGTCCGGGGCTTTCCTGGTATCCGCCTTCCATGAACGGTTCGAGAGAGATGAAATCTTGAAATGGAACAAAGACACGCCAGTCTACGCTCATTGTACGTTGACAATACCCAGCGGCTCCAAAGCCGGTCTCTCTGACGAGCTGCAACTGCTAAATGTATCGCGCGAGACCCTCTTTCCGGGCCTTGATGCATCCGCGCGCGCGGTTTCCGAACACTACCTGCAGAAAGTGCCAGACAGTCAGAACTGACGCCATCGAAAGCCACCTCCAAGAAAACCGCGGCGCGCGACGCTCTACCACCAAATGCTGGGCTCTTCAACAAGACGCTCATACTTCCTCCCAATCCGTTTTGCCCATTCTCCCACGCCCAAAAGACAACCACAGGAGAGAACCTAGCGGCTGGGGCCAAGTCCCTCTCCGGACCGCGCTTCCATTCCCGCTGCCGCTGCCTCTTCCAGAGCGCGTTTACACCCCGCGCAGCACTTTGGCGATCTCTCTGTAGTCGGCCCTCAATAGCTCGACTTGCTGCTTCAAATCCTCGGCCAACGCTCCGGGCCGCAGCCATCCGCTGCGCCTCGGAGACCAGGTGGAACAGCGCGCCGTCTCCGTCGAAGCTCCATGGACGGCCAACCTCGACGATCTTGAGCCGCGGTTCGTCGTGACGGTACAAAAGTTCATTGGCGACCTTTCCAACAGGGGTCTTGTATGTCAGCTCGAGTGCTTCAGAGCCAAACCACTGCACACTGACCACCGTGACGAGGCCGTCGGACAGGAGGCTACGCAACTATTTTTCTGTAATTTCTTTCAGGGACTGGATTCTCCATCTCCTTCCAATGGGCCAGGTTCAGATACTGCCTGCCCGTCAACCACTCCTCATGAATCTCTTCCAAAACGGCCGAGATGAGTCGCATCGCTGACGCTTCATTCGGAAAAATTCCAACCACTCGAGTGCGGCGACGGATCTCTCGGTTCAGATTCTCTACGCAGTTGATGGTTCGGATCCGCCGGTGAGCACTTCGCGGAAACCGATAGACCGTGAACCCTTCCACCAGATTCTCTTCCATCCACTCCACGAGCGCCGCATTCCTCTTCTGCCACTGGCCGGTCTTCTTCTGAAGCATGACTTCGGCATCTTCCAGGGTGGGGCAGTTGAAAATGTCTCGGATGTCCTGCGCAATCTCGCTTCTCTCCTCAACTCTCCGAGCATACGCCTGAACGTTCTGGCTCAAATGAAACTGACAGCGCTGCCAAGGCAGCGACGGAAACACCGCCTTCCGCGCGGCTCGCAAACCCGCGTGATCATCACTCACCAACAGTTCCACTCCCTGAAGACCTCGTTTCTGTAGTCCTTCCAGAAACTGGCGCCAGTGCACTTCGGCCTCACTTAACTTGGCGGAGACTCCCAGCACTTCTTGCTTTCCAAAGCGATTCACGCCGACCGCTTTCAGGATGGCCAACTCCTGAACCGTTCCCTCTTTTCGCACCTTCTCGTAATGAGCGTCCAGATACACGATCGGATACTCTCCCAGTTCTCGCTTGCGAAACTTCTCCAGCTCCTCGTCCAGCTCCTTCGCCACACGAGACACCTGGGTGGCCGAGATCTCTGTTCCACACAGCTGCTCCGTAATCTGCGTGACTTTTCGAGTGGAGACTCCCATCACGTACATTTCGGCGATGGCCAGCTTCAGGGCTTTCTCCGAATCGGCAGCCTTTCTCCAGAGACTGCGGATAAAACGAAAGCCCTCGCACCTGAGGGATCTTCAGCTCCAATTCGCCGACTCGCATCTTGATCCGTTTGTCCTTGTACCCGTTCGCATGACCTCGACGAGTATCGGAGCGTTCGTACGGCTCGGCTCCCAAATAGTCGCTCCGCTCAATTCGCATGGCCACGTTGAACAGCTTCTCCAGAACGCTTCGGAATGCCTCCGTCCCCTCTTCCATCAACTCTTCGACAACCTCTTCTGCTATGCTTGCCTTCAGGTCTGGGTTCATGGATTCTCCTTTCAGATTTCGACCCCCATTCACCATATAGGACACCAAAATTGTTTGCCTTAATCGATGTAAACTACTATAATCAAAGTAGATATAGAGCATAAAGGGAGCAAGAAATGGCTGACCCAAAGGGTGAAGGTTTGAAGGCCGGTTTTGATGGCAGTTTGAGGCTTGAATTTCATGGGGCTAAGGTCACCTCGGATGCTGGGCTTCTCGCCTATCGTGATTTGGACGAAGCGTTGGTGTTATTCGATAGTGTTCCCTCCGTTTTTCGCGATTCGCGGACAGGGCGTAACATCCAGCACGACCTGGCGCCGTTGCTGCGCCAATCGGTATACGAGTCGACTGGCTGGCTATGAAGATGTCAACGATGCCCATCGTCTATCGGTGGATCCGACTATGCGGAGGATCACCGGGAAGAAGATGGACAAGAAGAAGGCCGCCAGCGCCAACACCATGGGTCGATTTGAGACCGAGATGCTGTCCGTCCCGGGGAACCTCAAAGCCCTTTCGGAAGTTAATGGCCGATGGGTAGAAAGAGCGCTGGAGAAAACAACTCATCGACGCATCATTCTGGATATGGACAGCTCAGCCAGTCCTGTCCATGGCGAGCAGGAAGCCTCTGCCTACAACGGCCATTTCCGATGTACTTGCTACCATCCCCTGTTTTGTTTCAACCAGTTCGGAGATTGCGAAGGTGCAATGCTTCGGCCCGGCAATGTTCACAGCGCGGATGGTTGGAAGGAGATGCTGGAACCAATCGTGGCTCGCTACGAGAAGAAAACAGTCCGCAAATACTTTCGTGGGGATGCTGCCTTTGCCAAGCCGGACGTTTATGAATACTTGGAGGAGAAGGGCTTTTTGTATGCCATCCGGCTTCCTGCCAACGAGGTGCTTCAGGCGAAGATTGAACACCTGCTTACCCGGCCTGTGGGCCGTCCGCCCCGAAAGCCTATCGTTTGGTTTGCCGATTTCCAATATCAAGCCGCCAGTTGGGACCGGCCTCGCCGGGTGATTGCCAAGGTCGAGTGGCATCGCGGAGAACTCTTTCCGAGGGTGGGTTTCATCGTCACCAATATGAGCGCACAAGCCTCAGGGGTGGTTCACTTCTATAACGGTCGTGGCACAGCCGAGCAGTAGATCAAGGAAGGCAAGTATGCGTTGCACTGGACTCGCCTGTCCTGCCAGCGCTTTGTCCCGAATCAGGTGAGGTTGGCTCTGTTTGTCTTGGCCTACAACCTGGGCAATTTTCTACGGCGTCTAGTCCTTCCCAGAAAAATCAAACATTGGTCCCTTCGCAGCCTGTTGACCAAACTGATCAAGATCGGAGCGAAGGTGATCCGCCATAGCCGGATCGTCACGTTTCAGATGGCGGAGGTAGCGATAAGCAAGGATATATGGGCCGAGCTGTTGTCTCGGATTGATCGATTGAGATGGAGTACGGCTTAGGGCCCAGTGTTTTCTGGTCGAGAGGCTGGAGAGGTGTCTCAAGTGATCGGGTTTTGACAAAAGCATCCTAATTACAAAGGGATCAGAGGTACTGCTCAGCCAAAATGTGGTGGAAAAACCCTTGCTCCAATGTTCTGGTAGTGATAGGTTTCGATCATTCATCACGATTTAGATCAGGTGAACTCATGTCCGGAGTTGATATGAGGAATGCCGGATCAACTCTCCAACCTTAGGTCAATCTCATCCACGAACCGCCTCCGGCAGTGAAGCCGACCTGATTGGGGCTGCTACTTCCCCAATCCGGTTTGCCCGGGTGCAGCATTTTATGGGAGATTATTCTCGGATAAGATTCTGTACACGCTAGTGCCGGAGTACGTGGCGGCCCAGGAGCCGATTCTGCTTCGGATGTTGCGGATAGGAAAGATGAAACTTCGAACGTTTCTGTTTTGGAGAATCCTGTCCCAGACCCCTGTCAGAAAAAATCCAGCGGCCCCTACCTAAACCCTTGCCTCCTTCCAGATCGTCCCGCCTGAGGCAAATAAACGCCAAAATCTTTTCCTCCAGGTCTTTAAATTACAGAAAAAAGGATACGCATCTGGACAGGATGCCGCGCACCGCGGCGTTGGCCTGAAGATCTTCCAGCTTCATGTGCTGCTTCTGTGCCCCGTTCATATTCAAGGACTCGATGCGCTCCCTGGAGGGAGCCACTCCGCAGCTAAAGCGGTGTGATCTTGACTTGTCACCATCCCGCGCAACCGTGTTCCTTCGGCCGGACTCTTTGGAATGCGGGGGGCATTCCACACCGAACCGGTCCGCATGTTCCTCGCCGATGTCAACGGCATCGCGACTCCGAGTCCGCCTTCAGCTTCGGTTGTCGCCTCACTGCAGCCGTTCAGCGGGTGCTTCTTCAGGGAAGTGTTGTTGACTTTCTCCAACTGTCCAACAGCCTCGCAACACATGATTCCAACTGGATTTCCTGATAGCTTTCTGGCAACAAACATGTATGAAACGGAGCAAGCAGTCCACTCGCACCTGTCCTAACCCCAATTGCTGCTTCAGGGGACAATCGGGAAAAGGCAACATCATCCGCCATTCCTTCTACACTACGACACAGGGAAGACGGCGGCGCTACCGTTGCAAACAGTGCGGCAGAACCTTCTCTTCGACCTACGGAACGCCTTATTATCGGCTGCACAAGCCCAGATCTTTGTTCGATGAAGTCGTCCACATGTGTGTCCACGGCATTGCGATATCTACCATGGCTCGAATCAAACGCATGGCCTGGGGTACCGTCGCCCGCTGGCTTGAATCGGCCGCCGCATACGCAAAGCGTTTCAACGCTCAGATGCTGAAAGGCCTTGTGATCTGTGAACTTCAGGCCGACGAGATCAGGACCTTTGTTGGTGGAAAGAAGCGGGTGATCTGGGTGCTCACGACACTGGAAGTCTGGTCCAGACTTTGGGTCTCCGTAGTGGTCGGCCGTCGCAACTTCCGGAACATCAAGAGAGTGATTCTCAACACCCTGGAACGCGGCCGTCCGAAACACCGTTTCCTGTTTAGCACAGACGGTTTCGAAATGTATGAGTGGGCAGCCAAGAGGTTACTCTTGGGAGTCTGCACTTACGGTCAGGTCATCAAGAAGCGCCGAGACAATAGGGTGGTCCGAGTCGATCGTAAACTGATTCTCGGAACACAAGCGGCACTGGAGGAAGCACTCTTTCACTCGGAGGATTCCAGCACCCTGAACACCAGTTTCATCGAGCGCCACAATCTAACCATCCGCCAGGGCTGTTCCTATCTTGGCCGTCGTACACCTTGTCACGCCCGCCGTACGAAATTCTTGGAAGATCAGGTGGCCCTCCTCATGGCGTATTACAACTTCGTGCGTCCGCACTCGGCTCTGAGATTCGGTGAAACGGTGAGGACTCCAGCTATGCAAGCTGGGTTGGTGCGGAGGAGGCTCTCCTTACGGGACGTGTTCACCAGCCAGGTGGCGTTCTTTTTATTTTTCTTGATGGTGGTTGTCGCACGGTACGCTAAATCGGATCTCAGGTCTGTCCAGTTTGGGTACTGAAGGGGGCATGGCTCAACAACACTTGCCTGAAGAAGCACACGGAAAGACGTGCTCTCGCCTCACGCAAAGCAAGTTCCATGATTAAGTCCTCCTGGGACTCAGATCGTTTCTACTACCATGCGCCAACGCACACCCCATCAGACACTACAGCGTGACCACACTTCGGTCAAGATGCTGATGAGTTCAACACTCATGCTTCCTCCCGAACTCATCCAATCATTTTTCCACGACCGCCAGACAAGCACCGGGCGGGGGACAGCGTAGAAACCCCTTCGGTGAGTGAGGAAATCGAGCGGATCAAGCAGGCCATTATCCAGGGTTATCGAGCTGTCCTGGCAGAGTATGGCGGGCCGAATCCTGCCATCCACCGCTGCGCTGCGTTGGAAAAACTCCCCACGGCGCGAGAGGCGAACCGAGTCTCGATTGACGGCTACACCACTTGGCGGGCGCGGCAGTTCACGGGGTCGATGCGGACCGGTAACAGCAGCGCGGAGGACCAAACAAAAACAAGGCCGGGTGCGGAACACACCCGTCTTCGCCTATCGATCTCTTTTCGCTGGGGTTACTCCCTTACTCCCCGGAGTCCCCGTCGGCGCTCATGTCAAAAAGGGGATGATGGGCGCCCCCCCCTTTTTTGATGACATTAGCGGCGTTGAGTAGGTGCGCCGTGGAACACGCCTCTACTCGCCCGCCGTGGGAGGTCGCCTCCGTCTCAAGTGTCCCTGCGGGAAGGCTGGGAAAAGGACCACGAGCGGCGGCGCTGAAGCGCCGGAGAGAGGCTCGATGGAAACGGCCGGATCTTGGATCAGCTCTTGCTCCCGCTTTTCACTGACTGGCCCGATCGGTCCCGGTGCGCACTAGGACCAGATGCCAGACCGTGCCATGAGCCCCAGGTCGGGGTCTGCTTCGCGGAACTGCCAGCGCCAGATAAGGGGGTCGCCGATATTGGCGTCAACGACATTAGTTAGATTCGGCGGGTTGTCTAAATCCAGCGGGGCCTTTGTTGGGCGGTCGCGGAACGATGACGCCGCTTCGGTATGGCTACTCGATCCCGTTTTCGAACTCTCGACAATCAACGCCAGATGCTTCGATCATACTTGTCCAGATTTCCGTTACTTTTCCACCTTCAATCATGGCCGTTAGAGCTTGCCGCAAACGTCGAAGCACAGGACGAAGGTCTCTCGACATCTTCTCCATTGGAGCGAACCCGTCGATCATCTGTTTGGCACCGCTGAGTCCGTCGTGAGTTTGTTTCGATAGATTTCGAATTGCCGCGAAAAAGTTGCAAAGGTCCTCCTTTGAATCCGGCTCCTCTTTGAATTCCACCAGTGCCTGTTCGATGATGGCGCGAGTTCCATCATCAACATCATGTAGCTGCGACACAAACTGGTTAGTAAGTGTCGAGATCGTGTCCGTCGGGCTGCTCAATTCCATTGTCAAACTTCTTGCTACCAAAAGCTTATGGGCAAATCCGCTGCGGCCTCCCCCTTTGTTGAGGAGGTCTGCCGTGGCCTTCTGCATCGCCTCCCCAATGATATTAATCTGTTCTGCTATATCGGTGATTGTATTGGCCAAGTTGGGTAATTCCTCTTCGGCTACGGCCATCCGGTCAATTGTGCCAGGTGTGTCGTCTTCCTCTTCGCCTGTTACCCTCTCCATTTCCGGTGCTGCTTCATCAACCCCGGTCTTTTCAGCTTGTTTGTTCACCTCAACCAAGTGCTTGGCGATATCGAACACTCCTTGACGGTATGCTTCCGAAGTCACCTCCTTGTGTTTGAGTGTGCGCCAGTCTTGTCGCTGAAACTGGCGAATCATGCGAAGCAGATCATCTTTCCCAGACTCGTCATCGAGTGACGGAATATCAAGGTAGTACAGCGGCAACAGCAGGCCCTTGAGCCCCAATTTTGCCGCGCCGTACAAAGTGATTAAGTTCACTACGGCACTCTGGGCTCATGAAGTATCTTGGCGTCATGACCGGTATGAAAAACGCCACTGAATCAAGGCTGTCGTCGATCTTTTCTCGCCACGAGTCACCCCACTCGAGTCCCGTAAGGTAAAAATATTCGGTCGGGCAGCGGATCCTTAGGATAGAAGGGCTCATGGGCGTGCGAGCATCGGAATCTCAGGCGATTTCCGTTGAGAAACCAGCTTTTGGAAACGGGCTCCCGGTGTGAGGTCGTCGCTCCGGCACAGCGGTGCTGACTCGACCTTCTCCCCAGTCTTATGGAGTGTATCCGAATTCAAGCAGCGTCTCGATAGTAGTATCGAAGCAAGCCACCGAGCCTGGGACGGCAACTTAATTCGCCGTCCTTGCGACCAACTTCATCTCCCGCATCAATGATTCGGTTCGCGAGTCCCTGATGATTCCGTTCGTGGTGAAAGTGCTCTCCGAACTCTCTCAAGGCCCGACGCAATGACGCTTCACCAAAGAAGATCATACGGTTGAGACATTCAGATTTCAGGGAGCGCATGAAGCGTTCCAGATGAGCATTGAGATTAGGACTCTTGGGAGGTAAGACTACCGCCTCGATGTCGCTGGACTTCAAGATCTGACGCAACGGCAAGTGCTTCGTGTCACGGTCAAGGATGACGTGGGCCGAGCTGCGGAAAAAGCCGTCGACACAGCCGGTCAGGTTCCTTCCGGCTTGCTGCATCCATTCGGAGTTGGGGTGAGGCGTCGCACCCGCGATTTCAATGCGCCGCGTCTTTAGATGCATCACCACAAGGACGTAGAACGTGACCAGTCCTGACCGAGTCCAGACCTCAACGGTCGTAAAGTCGGCGGCTGCGATCGAATCCCAGTGAGCAGCAAGGAAGGTACGCCAGGCCGTGCGGCTCTCGCGCTCTGGAGCTGGCTCGATGCCGTGGGCTTTGAGAATGTTGCCAACCGTGGTGTCAGAAATGTGGAAGCCCAGGTTGGCTAAAGCACCCTGGATACGGTCATAGCCCCAGCTAGGATTCTCCTGAGCCATGCGCAGAGCCAAGTCCACAATCTGTTGTCGAATGCGTGGCCGGCCAACGGATTGCCTCTTGTCTGAGTGATCCCACTTGCGAGCGATAAGCTCTCGATGCCAGCGCAGAAGCGTGTCGGGCCTGACGATCTTGGCCAGTTTGCCGAGGCTTTTTCGGCCCAGCACCTTGCCCTTGACGGCCAAGCGTCGACGCTGGCCGCCGTTGAGCAGAATGCGGCCCTTGCCGAGCTTTTCTCTGAGTACCTGATTCTCAGTCAAAAGATACTCGATCGCGTCCTGCTGGTCTCTGTTGATCCAACCGGCCAAGATCAGGAGCTGCTGCTGCCAGGGCCTGAGCACGAAGTTCATGGTTGATTAGATGCTCACGTCAAGTGCTCAGACGCAAAGGGGGAAAACATTGGGGCTCAACCAAGGCCTGACTTCTGTTTGCCGTGACGGTTACAACTTGTTGCACAATAGAGACTTGTGAGTCGGATGAATATTTTGACCTTACGGGCCTGAAGGCGAGGCACAGCAAGGCGCAACGCAGAGAAGCCGCGATCGGGCGTCACATCCTCAACCGGATGGCCGAGCTCGGTAGGCCATCGCCGTACCCTCTTGGTAGGTGATGGACCTGTGAGCCGGGTTCGTTGCGGGCCAGTTCCGATTCATGCACCAACGCCGAACCAAGCCGCCGTTTCTAAAACGTCAACCGTAGCGTGAACTGGAACTGCCGCGGATCGAACGCCGAGGCGAACGAGAGCGGTTCCGTGACTGGCCCGCGCCGCCCAACGAGATTTGCCGGAAGGTCTTCAATGGACGCGTTTCCAACAACGCCGTTCACCGTCTTGAAATTGGTGCGGTTCAGCAGGTTGAACGCTTCGCCGATGACCTGCAGGTTCACTGTTTCCGACAGCGGGATCGTGCGGGTGAGCCTCATGTCGACGCTAAAGAAATCCGGGCCCTTCCCGGCGTTGCGGCCGAGGCCCCACGGGCGGTGGGTGTCGGTATGGCGGTCGCCGAGCGAATCGAAGCCGGTAGTCAGGTTGAATGGCGCAAACGAGTTCGCCGCCACGATTCCGGACAGCGTGAAATCCGCTAGCAGGTTGTGCCCGAAGCCTCGCCCCTTTGCGGCTTCCCAAGGGGATTGGGCTATGGCATTGGCGACGAAACGGTGGCCGCGGTGATAGGTGGAGAGGGCGCGTTCGTTCCGGGCGTCCCACTGGATATGCGGCTGATATGACGAATTGTAGTCCGTGGCCTCGTCCATGGCCTTGCTCCAGGTGTGATGCGCAGAGATCGAAAACCCATCCGAGAACCGCTTCTCCAACTTCACGATCATCGCGTGATAGTCCGATCTTCCCCAGCTGCCATACGCGTTGTCCTGCAGGATCAGAGGATTGCGGAAGCCCGGCACCGGCCAGCCGGTGGCCGGGTTGGTGCCGGCTTTGTAGATGTTCAAGTCCAGCGGCCGGATCAGGTGGACGCCGCGGTTGTAGTTATAGGCCACTGACAAGGCGTAATCCCCAACTTCGCGCTGAATTTCAAAACTGCCTTGCAGGGAGTACGGGTTCACGATGTCATCCACGACCCGGAAACCGACGCGTAGCGGGTATCCCGGGCCTGGCACGATACCGTGAGGCGCCAGGTCTTCCGGCAGGATGGCCCGCTGACCGAGCACACCCCGGGCCTGGAGAGTCCGGTAGATCTCCGCGGAAGTCAACGGCTGGCCCGTCAACGGGCTCTGAAGGCCGCCGATGCCCGTCAAGGGGATGAACACCTGGTTGATCTGCTGGGTTTCGCCGAGAAGATCGTTGATATACCCGATGTGGCCGTCGATTCGGGAATAGTAGATTCCGAACCCGCCCCGCGCCACGGTCTTCGGGTCCGGGCTCCAGGCAAATCCAGCTCTTGGCGCGAAGTTGTTGTAATCGCGCGGAAAATTCGTCTTCAGTTCTAGCTCATACCGCAGCCCCAGGGTCAGAAGCAAGCCCGGCAAGACCCGGATCGAGTTCTCGACGAAGAAGTTCATCCGGTTGGTCCAGCCCGCCCAATTAGGATTGCCGAAGCCCTGCTGGTAAACGGTGGGCAAGCCGAGGGCGAACGCCTGCAAGGCCGAAATGGGCGCGTCGACAGCGTCCGCGAGCTGCGCCTCGCCGGCACCGGCCAGCAGATCTTTGACCCCCTGCGACGTTCCAGGGCCCGCCACGCTGTCAATCACGTTGCTGAGCGGGATGGCCTCTCCGAAAACAAACCTCCCGCTGAAGAAGGTTTCCGCTTGCGCGCTATCGCGGAGAGGATTAATGTCGGCGCCAAACTTGAGCGTCTGGCGGCCGGACACGCGCATGAAGTTCTGGCGTATCTGGAAGACCCGCTCGACGACTCGCACCGGGAGAATGAAGTCCCTGCCGAAGCTGATCGCGCCGATATCGATTGCAGGGCCGAACTTGTCGGCCGGATACACGCCGAAGTCGTGATACCCGAGACCCACACGCGTCTCGCTGACCCAGCGGGGGTTGATCACCCGGGTATCGCCGAACGCGACGGCGAAATCATTGACGTTCGAGTTGCTTCCTCTGCTGCGGGCCGTGAGCGCCCCGAAATTGATATTGTCGCTCTCCTGCCCGCTCCAGTTTCCCCGGAAGAACATATTGTGGCCATCCCCCAGTGTGTGGTCGACACGCGTAATGACCTGCTGGCGCTGCTCCCCGAATGGGAAGGTGCCGCTGTTCTTCTCGAACAGGGACACCACGGCCGGAGTATGAGCCGGCACCAGCGCATAAGCGAGTTGATTGACGAGTGGCGTAAGGGTCGGCGCCGCGACGCGGAGCGCGTCGACCAGAGATTGCTGTGAATCCGTCAACGACGTGAGGAATGATCGATCGGCCAGCAGCGGAACGATCTGCGATTCGTGGCGGTCCAGGCGTTCGTAAGCGAGGTAAAAGAATGTCTTGTTCGGTTTGATCGGACCGCCAATGGATACGCCGGACTGCGCCCGTGTGTACGGGGACTTTTCTGGGTCGAAGTAATTGCGAGCCTGGAAGCGACGGTTGCGCAGACCGCCGAAAAGGGTTCCATGAAAATCGTTCGTGCCACCCTTCGTGACGATATTGATCGTGCCGCCCGGCGCCCCGCCCTGTTCGGTGGAGAATGAGTTCCTGTTGACCTGAAACTCCTGGACGGCATCCTGGCTGATCGAGGATCGAACGCTTCCGGAATTGTAAAGGTTGTCCAGCCCGTCAATCATGAACGTGTTGCCGCGCCCGCTTCCCCCGCCGATGCCGAGTCCCGAAGAGGGTGTGGGAAGGATGCGCCGATCAATCGCGTTGGCGATGTGGTTGGTATTCACGACGCCTGGGGTTAGCAGCGCCAGGCCCAGATAGTCGCGACGGTTGATCGGGAGATTCTGGATACGAACCGAGTCGATGTGATCGGATTGCTGAACGCGTTCGGGTTCGATGACCGGCCGCGTGGAGGCTGCCGACACGACCACCCGGGTCTCGGTTGCAGCGACCGCCAGTTGCGGCGAAAACGTCGAAATCCCGCCCACCTGCACTTCGAATCCTTCCACGGTGAGGGTCGCGAAATTCGGTGCCTCAAAGCGTAGCGTGTATCTTCCCGGCACGAGATAGCTGAGGACAAACCCGCCGCTATCGGTCGTCACCGCTTCCTGGGCCACGCCACGGCTCTCGTCAATCGCCGTGACGGTCACGTCCCGGATCACGGCCCGGGTCTCGTCATAGACGAAACCTCGAATGCTGCCCGTGTTCGTCTGCGCGTCCACGGCAACGCTGCCCATCAGCGTCAGCGATACGATGCTGAAGGAGCGAAACCAGATTGCCACGGCACGGATGAATCGGGAACGCACTTTCATGACTGCGCTGTAAGGAGCGGTATGCAACATAATAAGGAATTATATACGCGTTGTTGCACAATTCCGGTCGGGTCACGGACCGATCCCAGTCCTGTTTGAATGCTATCGAATTCGCACTGACTCAGGCATGCCCCGGCTTGACATACGATTCAGTACCTCACATTTGATGATGGCCTGGACCCGTTGATTGTCGAATCGTCGGGCCGACAGCTTAGGCCCAAACAACGTCTTGAACCTCGACATCGCATTCTCTGCAAGGCTTTGCCTGGTGCAACCACTGGAGATGCGCCATTCATATCGACCGAGTCTCCTTATTTCTCGTAGATGGGCATCCCGCATTGCCCGCCAGGCAGGCGGGTCCACACTTTCACTCAGCCGCGCGCTGCGTCGCGGAGGGATGGTGGCGACAGCCTCCCGCTCGAGTATCGATTGATAACAGGCCCTCGTGTCATAGGCCCCGTCGCCCGAGACTTGAACGATGCGACCCGGAATCTGATCCAGCAGGGCCGGCAACAGACGACAGTCGTGGACCCGGCTCGGTGTAACCTCCACCGCCACAATCTCTTTCGTCCTCTCATCGACACCCAGGTGCGGCTTACGCCAGGCTCTGCGCCGACCATGTCGACGCTTTCGGACGTGCCATTCACCCGAGCCGTACACTCTCAGGCCCGTCGCATCCACAACCACGTGCCGAGGCCGACTGCTTGGGCTAACCAGTCAAGAACGTCGCCAAGGAACTCTGTCGTCTACTGAGAGTGCTGTAGTCTGGAACTGGCAGATCGAGTCTGAGCAACTCCAGGAGCCAAGAAACGAAGCCCTGCGTCGACCGAAGGCTAAGATGCAACACAGACTTCAATATCAGCGCACACTGAATGGCCGTGTCGGGGTAAACCTTCGGAGCGCCGGGGCCCTTGGGCGGGTCGGCGTTCCGCCAGGCGGCAACGGCGTCTTCATCGAACCAAAAGGTCAGACGCCCCCTGGCGATCAGCGCCCGATTGTAGTCTGACCAGTTGCGTACTCGGTACCGGAACGTGTATTGATTCGGCGTCATTCCTCATGCTGGCACCCTGGCCCATCGGAGACAAGCGGACGTGCCGAAGCGATTTATGCAACAATGCGGATCCACCCGGCGATCTCGTGGCGCAGCCAGTCAAGCCAGAGCGTTTGAAGTTCATCAAGAGATTTCTTATCTACGAACGGAAGCACGGGCTGTTGAAAGTCATTCCGGAAGCGCCAAACCGCAGCCAGAAGGTAGTGACCGTGTTGAAGCATTCTGTGATCGAAATGCTCAACCGTGCCCCATTCTGGGTGATCAGCATCGTTCAGAAGAGATCGGGCAAACTCTGTGTACCGGTGGCATTTCGAAACGATGATCCAAAGCGCCTGGCCATACACGTCGTGCTGTTTCGAGGCCACTTCCATGTCCACGTGGCGCTTCTTCAGGCAACTGTTGTTGAGTTCTGACGGCAGTCCACGGTGGCGTAGAATCGGATCGCTATCAAAACAAACAAAAGAAATGCCGCCCGACTTGTGAAGACCTCTCGGAATGAGAGCCTGTTTTTGGCCAGGCCGCCCTGCATGGCAGGAGTCCTCATCGTTCTACCGAATCTCAGAGCCGAATGCGGACGTACGAAGTTGTAATAGGCCATCAGCAGCGCCACGTGACCTTCCAAGAACTCCGTACGTCGGGCGTGGCAAGGTGTGCGACGGCCAAGATAGGAGCAGCCCTGCCGGATGGTTAAATTGTGGCGCTCCACGAAACTGGTGTTCAGTGTGCTGGAATCCTCGGAATGAAACAGTGCTTCTTCCAGTTCGCCTTGTGTTCCGGGAAGCAGTCTACGATCGACACGAACCACCCGATTCTCCCGACGCTTCTTGATGACTTGGCCGTAGATGCAGACTCCCAAGAGCAGCCTTTTCGCAGCCCACTCGTACATCTCGAACCCCGTAAGGTAAAAATATTCGGTCGGGCAGCGGATCCTTAGGATAGAAGGGCTCATGGGCGTGCGAGCATCGGAATCTCAGGCGATTTCCGTTGAGAAACCAGCTTTTGGAAACGGGCTCCCGGTGTGAGGTCGTCGCTCCGGCACAGCGGTGCTGACTCGACCTTCTCCCCAGTCTTATGGAGTGTATCCGAATTCAAGCAGCGTCTCGATAGTAGTATCGAAGCAAGCCACCGAGCCTGGGACGGCAACTCAATTCGCCGTCCTTGCGACCAACTTCATCTCCCGCATCAATGATTCGGTTCGCGAGTCCCTGATGATTCCGTTCGTGGTGAAAGTGCTCTCCGAACTCTCTCAAGGCCCGACGCAATGACGCTTCACCAAAGAAGATCATACGGTTGAGACATTCAGATTTCAGGGAGCGCATGAAGCGTTCCAGATGAGCATTGAGATTAAGACTCTTGGGAGGTAAGACTACCGCCCCGATGTCGCTGGACTTCAAGATCTGACGCAACGGCAAGTGCTTCGTGTCACGGTCAAGGATGACGTGGGCCGAGCTGCGGAAAAAGCCGTCGACACAGCCGGTCAGGTTCCTTCCGGCTTGCTGCATCCATTCGGAGTTGGGGTGAGGCGTCGCACCCGCGATTTCAATGCGCCGCGTCTTTAGATGCATCACCACAAGGACGTAGAACGTGACCAGTCCTGACCGAGTCCAGACCTCAACGGTCGTAAAGTCGGCGGCTGCGATCGAATCCCAGTGAGCAGCAAGGAAGGTACGCCAGGCCGTGCGGCTCTCGCGCTCTGGAGCTGGCTCGATGCCGTGGGCTTTGAGAATGTTGCCAACCGTGGTGTCAGAAATGTGGAAGCCCAGGTTGGCTAAAGCACCCTGGATACGGTCATAGCCCCAGCTAGGATTCTCCTGAGCCATGCGCAGAGCCAAGTCCACAATCTGTTGTCGAATGCGTGGCCGGCCAACGGATTGCCTCTTGTCTGAGTGATCCCACTTGCGAGCGATAAGCTCTCGATGCCAGCGCAGAAGCGTGTCGGGCCTGACGATCTTGGCCAGTTTGCCGAGGCTTTTTCGGCCCAGCACCTTGCCCTTGACGGCCAAGCGTCGACGCTGGTCGCCGTTGAGCAGAATGCGGCCCTTGCCGAGCTTTTCTCTGAGTACCTGATTCTCAGTCAAAAGATACTCGATCGCGTCCTGCTGGTCTCTGTTGATCCAACCGGCCAAGATCAGGAGCAGCAGCTGCCAGGGCCTGAGCACGAAGTTCATGGTTGATTAGATGCTCACGTCAAGTGCTCAGACGCAAAGGGGGAAAACATTGGGGCTCAACCAAGGCTGACTTCTGTTTGCCGTGACAGTTACAACTTGTTGCACAATAGAGACTTGTGGGTCGGCTGAATATTTTGACCTTACGTGCTCCGGGGTTTCGTCATCCATGAACTTCAGGCCGACGAGATCAGGACCTTTGTTGGAGCGAAGAAACGGGTGATCTGGGTGCTGACCACCCTGGAAGTGTGGTCCAGACTTTGGGTCTCGACAAACGTTGGCCGCCGCAGTCTCCAGCAAATCAAGAACGCAATTCTGAACACACTGCAGCGAGGCCTCCTTAAACACCGCTTCCTGTTCACCACCGACGGGTTCGAGATGTACGAGTGGGCTGCGAAAAGGCTGCTCTTGGGAGTCTGCATCTACGGCCAAGTCATCAAGAAGCGTCGGGAGAATCGGGTGGTTCGTGTCGATCGTAGACTGCTTCCCGGAACACAAGGCGAACTGGAAGAAGCACTGTTTCATTCCGAGGATTCCAGCACACTGAACACCAGTTTCGTGGAGCGCCACAATTTAACCATCCGGCAGGGCTGCTCCTATCTTGGCCGTCGCACACCTTGCCACGCCCGACGTACGGAGTTCTTGGAAGGTCACGTGGCGCTGCTGATGGCCTATTACAACTTCGTACGTCCGCATTCGGCTCTGAGATTCGGTAGAACGATGAGGACTCCTGCCATGCAGGGCGGCCTGGCCAAAAACAGGCTCTCATTCCGAGAGGTCTTCACAAGTCGGGCGGCATTCCTTTTGTTTGTTTTGATAGCGATCCGATTCTACGCCACCGTGGACTGCCGTCAGAACTCAACAACAGTTGCCTGAAGAAGCGCCAAAGTTTCGTAGTAGCCTGTCACGAAGGCATTGGTCTGCCCAACTCCTTCTTGTGCGCCCTCGAATAGCTGTTTTGAGGAAACCTTCCGGCTACCCGTGCCGATCTGCTTCATTGCGTACTCTAGGTGCTCCACCGTCTCAACCAAGATCAGGTCAGTCACTACCATTGGTGCTTTTGAAGCAGAAAGTAGGCGATGTAGTTCTGCGGCGTGGTCGTGCGCCACGCAGCCTTTAGCCAGCAGAACGATAATGAAATGTGAATCTAGGACGAAGGTCGTCTCTGAAAGCAGTTGCTGTCGAATCGAAATTGATTCCTCATCGAAGCCAGTGATATGTTTCCCAAAATACGCTTGCGTCAAGAGGCCTAGGTACACCTTTTCCGGTTGCCGCGGCTCCGAAAGCACTCCCACGGCAACGTTCACAAGTGCCTGAGTCTCCGCCTTCGACTGGCATTGGAGAAACCATTTCGGTAGCTCCTGAATGAGGGCTATGGTCCGGTGCTGCGCATGCTGTTCTCCACCGCCAGCAATATTTTGAGCGATGGCCAATCCGCGATCTCTACATACGGACTGAAAGAAGTCCGCTGCCACTTTAGATACCCGCGCCGAACTGTCCGATGGGGAGTCAGTCTGGGGGCTTCTGGCTCGGTGCTCAAGAGAGGAAAAAACTGATCGAATTTCAGTTGGGCCTGTCCCTGTCGCTTCTTCGCTAGAGTGATTGCGGCGGATGTGAGTTCAACCGTATCTTTCGTTCGTAATACTAGTTCATCTTCTATCAGACGTTGGAGCGACGTTGAAAAGGCAGCATATTGACATTCTCTGCCGCTTGGCCGGGCATACTTTTCTAGGTCAGTTTCAGACATTGCCCCTTTTTCCGAGAGCGTCGCAACAAGAGACGCGCGCATCACCTGCTCTTGGGTCTCTTGGGTTGTCTGAACGGATCCGTCACACAGCGCATTCTGGACTATCAGCGATGTTACTTGAGGATCGTATCTAGGGGTCGAAGTCTGACGTGTGCCAATCTCAATATCGCGACCGACGATGAAATTTTCGTAGTACCGAAGGAGCGAGAGGAGTTCACTGTGGTCACCGGCAGGAGCTGCATAGGGAATCGGTACGATGTTGCAATTGATCTTGAATTGTTGTTGCTCTGACTCAGTCATTCCAGATAGGAATGCGTATGCTGGATGGCCGGGATCAGAAAGCCGTGCCGCAGTCCTCAATAGCTGAATCAAGTCTGGATCATTGAAGCCGAAGCCTATGAATACAAGAGAGCGCATTCTTAGAAGTGCTTTCAACGTGTCCATCACCACAGATCCGGCGGGATAAAATTCGTCATAATCATTCTGTGAAATGATCAAACGAGATCTTTCGTCTGGAAGGTCTATCATTCCGTGTGGGTGCCAAATCGTCCCGGACACCTCACCCGAGATTTTTTTGTTTTCCGGTGCGGTGTTTCCGACGGAGATCCAGCTTGGGTAAGCTGCCAATGCTTTATCGAGAAGAGGATCGTAGTTTGTAGTTACATAGTTTTGGAAGGGCCACAGTGCAACCAGTTTGTGCAGCTCACCGGGTGTAGTTACGTTGCTTAACTGCGTCTTGACTTGGGTGTGCACGGCTTCTCTGCCATGGTCTCGGATCAATTTGTCGAAGAGGACTGGCAGATCGGAGATCTCTGCTGGGACCGGTGACCCGGCCGGGGATTTTTGTACCAGCGAAAGTGAGAGAGAATCTCATGGAGGAGGACAAGACAGATGCCAATGAAGAGGTACAAACCGGAACAGATCGTAACGGTGCTGAGACAGATCGAGGTGGCCATGGCGAATGGGAAGTCGACGCCGCAGGCCTGCAAGGAGGCTGGGATTCATACTCAGACGTATTATCGGTGGCGGAAGGAGTATGGAGGCCTGAAGGTGGAGCAGGCCAAACGGCTGAAGGCGTTGGAGAAAGAAAACACCCGGTTGAAACGACTGGTAGCAGAGCTGTCGCTGGAGAAGCAGGTGTTACAGGATGTAGCGGGGGGAAACTTCTAAGCCCCGAGCGGCGGGGTTGTGCGGTGGAGCGAGCCGAAATGAGATACGGGATGAGCGAGCGGCACGCCTGCCGGCTGCTGGGGCAGTCCAGAGGAACGCAACGATACGAACCGATGCGGCGAGCCGACGAGGATCGGCTGACAGCGGCGGTGGTCGCCCTGGCGAGTGAGTATGGTCGTTACGGGTACAAGAAGATCGCGGCGATGCTGCAACGATCGGGATGGCAAGCAGGCCGGGACCGAGTGGAGAGGATCTGGAGGCGTGAGGGGCTGAAAGTTCCGCAGAAACAGAGGCCTCGAAGACGGTTGTGGCTCAATGACGGTTCCTGTATCCGGCTTCGTCCGGAGCGAGCCAATCATGTCTGGAGCTACGACTTCGTCAATGCCCGGACGCACGATGGGAGGTTGTTGCGGATACTAGCGCTGATCGACGAGTATACGCGGGAATGCCTGGCGCTACGGGTAGCACGGAGGCTGAACTCGCAGGGTGTGATCGAGACGCTGTCGGAGGTGATGCTGTGGCGAGGGATTCCGGAGCATATCCGTTCCGACAATGGGCCGGAGTTTGTTGCCCGGCAGCTGCGGGACTGGCTCCAGGGACTGGGAACCAGTCCCCTGTATATCGAGCCTGGCAGTCCGTGGGAGAACGGGTACTGCGAGAGCTTCAATGGGAAGCTGAGGGAGGAATGCCTGAATGGGGAGATCTTCTACTCGTTGAAGGAGGCACGGATCGTGATCGAGCAGTGGCGGCAGCAGTACAACCGGGTCAGACCGCACGCCGCGTTGGGGTATAGGCCCCCAGCGCCGGGGGCCTATACCCCACCCTGGAACCCGGTTCCAAGGCCTCAAGTGATAATGTAATATGTCTCACATCACTTGGTACAAAATCTCGGCCCGGTCACCGGGGTGTGATCGGTTAGTCCTTTGACCGTCAGGGCGTATAGTTTTTCCCAGTCAGGAAGCCCTGCGTCAACCGAAACTCCACTACCTACAAACGCCCATGCATTTCCCGAATTGATGAGATCTATTACGTGTTGATTGATCATTTACGAGATCGCCCGCGCGGTGTTGTATGCCTGCGGTGTTGTATGCCTTCGGCAAAGTGCGTTCCGGGGCAATCCGGTAGTGACTACCGAGATGACACACATAGACAGCGAAGTACTGGTTCACTTGTACCGCCCCTGATTTCCTGGACCTTGCTCGATCACGCCGACTCGATATCGGTGCGGGCGAAATCCTCACCCTTGAACAGAAGAGGCTCACCCCTCGTTTTCGCAAGCGCGTAGGCAAAACAGTCGCCGAAATTCAGCGCCGCCCGGTGATTGCCTTTACCGAAGCGCCTCCAGGCGCGACGGGCTGCTTCAACATGTTCGGCCGTGACCGGCACCAATTCGATCGCGGCGCTTTCCAGGAACACGTCGAGTTCGTGACCCGCTGCCGCGCCACCACGGCCTTCCACAACAATGGCTGTCTCCAGCACATTGGCGACTGACATGCGGCACTTCGGGGCCGTAGCGATCGCCGTCTCGTAGTGCCCAGAGTCCGGCTCGCGGTACAAAACGGCGAGCACTGCCGAGCTATCGACGATCACTCGGGCAATCCCTGCTCGTCGTAGAGCACATCGCCATGCTCCACGGCCGAAGGTCCCGGCCCCAGCAGATTGGCACAGCGCTCTGCGATGGCACGCAACTCTTGAACGCGGGTCTCGACGCTTCGCTCGCGCTTCTCGCGCTCCAGACGTTCGCGTAGCGCGACCGTAATCGCGCCGGTCATGGTCTCGCCAGTCAACTGGGCCAACTCGCCAGCGAGCCGACAGGTTTCGTCATTCTTGATGTTGAGGCTCATCGTGATTCTCCGGGTAGAAGAAAATATATATATTCTACCCTACGCCATGTTTCAATCCTGTGCAACGCCAATGACGGTCATTGTTAGGATAGCCCCGGAGAGTGGCGTTGGTGCATGAATCGGAACTGGCCCGCAACGAACCCGACTCACGGGTCCATCACCTACCAAGAGCGTACGACGATGGCCTACCGAGCTCGGCCATCCGGTTGAGGATGTGACACCCGATCGCGGCTTCTGTGCGTTGCGCCTTGCTGTGCCTCGCCTTCAGGCCGCCTCCGAACACGGACTTGTATCGGAAGAAGCTGTTCTCAACGCGCGCCTGCTGTCGGTAGCCCGACTCCTTCTGCCACTCCCGTCGCCCGACCTTGCGAATCCTCTGAAGAGACGCTTCACGCTGCGCCCAGGGGCCGTCGGTGGGCCCCGCCGACAGCGCAGAGCGACGAGGGGGGATCACAATCACGACGTTCTCTGTACCGGCCGCGCTGGCCCGATCGTAGACCGATCTGTGGTCGTAGGCCCCGTCCGCCGTGAAACGCCGGATGGGAACTTCGAGCGGGGCGAGAAGATCAGGGAGTGTGGAGGCGTCGTCCCGGCTGCTCGCTGTGAGTTCGGCCGCCACAATGAACCCCTCCGCATCCACTCCGATGTGCAGCTCCCGCCAATCCCGGCGTTTCTTTGATGTCTTGTGCTTGTGCGCGTTCCATTCGCCGCGACCCAAAATCTTGAGCCCTGTGGAATCAACGATCAGGTCGATCGGGCCGTCGTGGGCTCGGGTCAGGGGCGGCACCACAACAATTTGGTTCCGGCGCGAGAGGGTGGTGTGGTCCGGGGCCTTGAGGTCGCGGCTCATCAAGCTGAGCAGCGAGTCCAGGAACCCCTCCGTCTGGCGAAGCGGTAGGCCGAAGACGACCCGCAGCGTCAACGCGGTCCGGATCGCGAGGTTCGAGTATCGACGCTGCCCTCCGCGGAGACCGTTCTTCGGTGGTATCCACGCGGCAATCGCATCCTCGCTCAGCCAGATCGTGACGTCTCCGCGGCTCCTGAGGCCACGCTCGTACTCCCTCCAGTTCCGGATTCTGTACTTCGTCTTGTACTGGCGGTTGATTCGGCTCGACTTTCCTGCGGCCATGACGTTGCCCCCTTGATCTCCATGATGGACCGGAACCCTCCGCCGATGCTAGCGTGCCCGCTTACGCCGATTCATGCACCAATGCCTCCACCCAGGGGTAACCTTCCTTGCGTCGGGGTTGCCCCTGCCTCGATTCGGAACGACGCCGGGGCTGAGGGGCGACTAACGTTGCCGGCCCCGTCGCACAGTATCGAGCAATGCGTGGATTGCCGGCCGGTCCCCTGGCCGGTCGCCGACATGGTGCAACCAAATGATCCCCTCCGGGTCGACGATCACGTCACCTCCCAGTTGGCTGACATCGCCACTCGGCATCCGGAGACGCCGTCCCCGTAGCAGCAGCTTCACATAGACCCACCAAGCCGGCGGTCCGAAAATGCTCCACCATGCCATAGGCCTGATACATCTCCAGCGCGCTGTCGATCAGTATCGGCCACGCCAGGCGGGTTTCCCGTGCATAGGCCTCGACGATCGGGCCGCTCTGGAAGGTGACGACGACGACCTGGACGTCGAGTTTCTTCAAATCCCTCTTGTGCCGTCGCAACTGCGACAGGTGTTCCCGGCACGGCAGTCAGGCTAAGTGCCGGTGAAACACCAGCAGCAGCCAGTGTCCGGAGTAGTCCGCGAGCTGGTGCCAGCGGCCCGTGATATCGGGTAAGCAGAACCCAACGGCGGGGCGTCTACGTTTGGTTTCCATGTGTCAGCGCCAGCTTCTTGACCCTATCATGCTCGGGATCGTCTTCGGCGCAATTCTGTCGAGCCAACTTCTCCCCAGAGCCCGGAACTCCTCCAACTAGGGCGGCCCTTTTCCAAAAGATTGCTCGTCTCCAAACGGTGGGAACGTCACACTTGGCCTTGCCCCTAAAACGAGTCCAGCTTGAATGTTAGGATTTTTGGTTTAGGAAAGAGGCAAAAGATGGCCCGGAAGCGTTGGATTCTCCGTGTGGCAGTTACGGCCTATTGGTTGCGTTGTTGCACAAATCGCTTCAGGGGTGTCGACTTGTGGGGGTGTAACCGCTGAGCCTGTTGCCGAACTCATCAGGGTGGGTTCGTAAACTGGGCTTACTATGATGGATCAGAAACAGTTTTCGCCGAAACTTTTTCATTCTCTATCGTTGAGTCGATTGGTCCCGGAAGGACATTTAGTGCGCCGTTTAGAGGGAATCCTGGATCTGAGCTTTGTGCGACGGCTGTGCCGACGTTATTACTCTCACACGGGTCAGCCGTCGGTCGATCCCGTGGTCGTTTTCAAGATGTTGCTGTTGGGGTATTTCTATGGAATCACCTCTGAACGCCGATTGGCTGAAGAATGCTCGTCTGCTCCATGCGCAGAAAGATATCGAGTGTATCTTCCCGGACAGCCATCCCTCGATCGATGAGATCAGCGCCGAAATACCGTCCGAGCAGAAGAACCGTGAAGCCGCGGACAGAGGTGCTCTGTGTCGTGAGGTTGGTGATGACGTGACGACCGAATATGGACCAGACAGGCTGGACGCCTAGTGGATCACGCGACCCCTTGATCTTGGCGTTGGGGTCTTCCAGGGTCAAAAAAGGCACAATGATCCCTGCAGGCGCGAGGATGAACCGCTGTACGTCGTTGTGTCGATGCCGCCTCTCGAAAATCAGGTCTATATGGAGTATGATTGTGGTATGAAGATGAAGACATCTATCACACTTGAGAAAGAGGTGGTAACAGCCGTTGAAGAGGCTGCCCGCAAAGGGGAAAATCGATCACAGGCAATTGAGCGGCTGCTTCGTCAAAGCCTTGCCGTGCGAGAACGAGCCGCAATCGACAATCGTGACCGCAACATCATCAACGCGCACGCCGATGAACTCAACGAAGAAGCGGTCGATGTCCTGGGTTATCAGGTGGAAACGTGAGGCGCGGCGAGCTCTACCGGGTCGCGAGGCCTCCCGCGCGCGATCCGAAGCGCTTTCGCGTGTTCGTCGTAGTCAGCCGACAGGCGCTGATCGATTCGCGGTTCTCGACGATCATCTGCGCGCCGGTGTACTCAACGCGCCACGGACTCGCAACGCAAGTCGATGTCGGACTGAACGAAGGACTTCGACACGACAGCAGCGTGCACTGCGACGAGCTTGTCAGCTTGCGGAAGTCGCAGTTGACTCAGTTCGTCGGGACCTTCGACACCACCAAACTCAAGTGTCTCGACGATGCACTGATGGTTGCACTGGGGCTGCTCCGCAGCTAGAGAGAACTAGCGGCTGGGGCTATAGTCTCGGCGCGAACCCCATCCGCCGACAGGAACCCCGTTGTCCGGATCGATGCTGCGATTCGCAGCGCATCCGGTGCACGCGTACAGCACTGGTCTTCCCTGTTCCACGAACTGGTTTTCCCTGTTCCCCCCAGAAAATTCCCTGTTCCGTGGCGTAGGGAATTCGAAACTGAAACCCTATGATATCAGTGGATTAGGAGGCTTCGATCCCGCCTATTCGAGGCCGAATCCACAAAATTCCCTGTTTTTTCCCTGTTAAACAGGGAAATCGGGCCAGAGACGGGTTCGCTCCAGACTGCGCCCACCGCCACCCACTTATATCTTTGATATTGCTACGTTTTTTGTGGATCTCGTCCCCGTTTTCCGCCCAAATCCCGGGCGCTTGCCGATGCTCTGGTGAGGGGCTTCGGTTGGCAGAGACGCTTCTGCGTGGCGTTGGCGTACCGTTTTCACACGCCCGTCTCTCAAGCCCTTTTTAGTGGTACGGGTTTCGAGGGCGTCATCGGTTGACACGGCTCTCTATGATCTGTGCCCAGCGACAGAACCGGCCGGCTTGGGATGGACCGGAGATTAAGCGGGCGCGAACCCGAGCCGCTTCCTCTGGGCTTCCCAACTGAGCGGCAGACGGGTGTTCTTCATGAGCGTGTTCGCGGTCAGCCCAGGCGGTTGCTGCCCGTCGACGATGGCGGTGACGATGTCCGGGGCGAGGCAGGCAAGCCGCAGCAACCGGGTGACATAGGAGGGTGAGACGCCTTCGGCCTCGGCGATCCGCTGCAGGGTGAGATCGGGGTCTTGCTCCAATCGATCCTGGATGGCGAAGGCGCGCAGCAGCAGCCGGATCAGGCCCGGGGCGCACTTGGCATTGTTGCGGGCGCCGGGGACGACTAGTTTCATGCCCGTGCCAGCGCGCTTCAGGGCGATTGGAATGTCCAGGATGATCGGATGTTTGGCTGGCTGAGCGTCCTGCCTCGATCTTTTTATTGAGACGACGTCCGGTCCTGCCAGGAGGGTGGCCAGGGCCCGCTCGCCGTCGATCTCGATCACGATGCGGGCGGACTCGACGATCACCCGCCGGAGAAGCGCATTGAGATAGGCCTTGGCTTGGTGCGGTTTCAGCTCAGGCCACCGGTCCGCGAGCGATTGCGCCTGGGTGATCAAGACGGCATGAGCCGATGCCTCTTGAGGGTCTCCATCGATGACAGCGCTGATCGCGGCCGCATCAGCGAGCCAGTCTCTGAGACGGACAGTAACGAGGCCTTCGAGATCCGCCGCCGGGAGGCGCCACCCCTTGCGGCCGGCTCGCTTGCCCTCGAGGATGAGATGGCGGGAGACGTAGTAGCGATAGCGCCGTCCCTTCTTGACGGCATGGCTGGGTGAGAGGCCCTCGCCCTGCTCGTCAACGGCAAGCCCCGTCAGCAGGCTCGGTTGCCGGGTCTCTTCCCGGCGCTCGCCGTTCGTGTTGGCGGCCAGGGTGGCTTGAACCTCATCCCACAGGGCTTCATCGACAATGGCCTCATGCTGGCCGGGATAGGCCTTGTCCTTGTGGACCATCTCGCCCCGGTAGAGGCGATTGTGGAGCAGATAATAAAGCGCCCCGCGATTGATGGGCTTGTCCCCGGCAATGGAGCCGTCCCGCATGATTCGCCGCTTGCTGGTGACGCCCTCGGCGGCAATCCGGGAGCGCAGTTCACGCACGGATTCGATCTCCCGGTATTGGCGGAAGATGTAGCGAACCGTTTCGGCCTCGGCCTCGTTGACGATGAGCTCTTTGTCCTTCACATCGTAGCCCAAGGGCGGGTTGCCGCCCATCCACATCCCCTTCTTCTTCGAGGCGGCGATCTTGTCGCGGATGCGTTCGCCCGTGACCTCGCGCTCGAACTGGGCGAAGGAGAGCAGGACGTTCAAGGTCAGACGCCCCATCGAGGTGGTGGTGTTGAACTGCTGGGTGACGGAGACGAAGGAGACGTCCTTTCGATCAAAAATCTCCACAAGCCGGGCAAAATCCGACAGCGTCCGGGTCAGCCGGTCGACCTTGTAGACGACGATCGTGTCGATCCGCCCAACCTTGACATCGCCGAGCAAACGTTGCAACGCCGGGCGCTCCAGGGTGGCGCCGGAGACACCGCCATCGTCGTAAAAGGTGGGCAGCACGATCCAGCCCTCGTGCTTCTGGCTCGCGATATAGGCCTCGCAGGCCTCCCGCTGCGCCTGCAGCGAGTTGAAGTCCTGCTCGAGGCCTTCTTCGGAGGATTTGCGGGTGTAGATGGCGCAGCGCACCGTGGCCAGACTCCTCGCCCGTGGTGATTTCCGATGCTCAGCCATGCTCCGCCGCCGATGCGCTCTCGCCTGAAGGCCGCAGGCCGAAGAAGCGAGGACCGGACCAGTGCGCGCCCGTGATGCGTTGGGCGATAGCACTCAAGGAACCATAGGCCTCCCCGTCGTAATCGAAGCCGCTTTCCGTCGCGGTGACGACATGGGTGCGGCCTCGCCATTCGCGCACCAGCCGTGTGCCGGGGCGCACCTTGGTGCCGTTGCCGGGGGCGACCCGGCCGGTCTCGGCGAAGGCCTGGGCCAGGGCCCGAAGCCGCCGCCGCGCCGCCTTGGAGAGCCCTCCGTGGACCTGTTCCTGGAGCTTATAGGCGACGGCGCGCATCAGCAGGTCACGGCTGAGTCGCCGGGGCGGGGGCACCCGGTAATGGCGCCGCCATGCATCGCGTAGCGCCGGCAGGTCCATCTCCTGGATCTCGGTCATCTGGGTCTCGATCGTCGGCATCTCGTGGCCGCCTCCGGGCAGGCTCGTCATCGATGATTGCCGCCCGGGTCACCTCCATTGACGCTCCGTTGCCCGGTGGAAGTCCAGTCCGAAAGTGAAGATCGATCGTGCTGGGGGAGGATGGGCGGCCAGACCAACACGTCTGAGGCGAACTCCCTCCCCCGGACCACCGCCTCAACACGCTCATCGTCGTCAGAAACAGCGGGTTTCAGAACGTTGGAGTCAACCCTCCATGAGTACCAGGGTGGGAGCCACGGTGGAGATCCGGCGGTGGTACTGTCAAGTTAACCAGAATTCACTCTTTTCCGGTTCGAAATCAATTCTAGCCATCGTGGAAAATCAACGGCTTAGCTGGCATGTCAATCAGTGGAACCTCCAGTAAATCAGTTAACTTGACAGTGCCTAATTCCGCGAAGTACGGAAGTGCTCATATCACCATAGTCGGATAGGGGTACGGCGTTTAACCCACCCCCTCGAACAGGATCGGGCTAGCAATATCACAGTCGGAGGCATGTGTCTTAACTGGGCATTGTCACGTTAACGCATCACAAGCTGAGACAGCCCCAAGATATCGGCAGTAAAACCACGTCTGAGTACTCGATATGGTGGCTTGGTCCCTCGGCAACCAGTTAACGTGACAATGCCACCGGTTGCCTGGATTGGTGCGGGGCAGGGAGCACAGCGCCATCATCCGCGCCATGAAGCCGAGATCGGGGTCCGCTTCGCTGGCGCTGACAAGTCGGTCTACCTGATCGGCCACGGTGAAAGAGTGCCGCGCCTGGGGCGAGGCGGCGCGGATCGCCTGGACCGGGCCGGGCAGATCGGCCAAGGTTTCGGCAACGGAAACCAACTCGCCGTGTTTACGCTGCATGGCTTATTTTCCCATGTTCCTCAGACAAAATAGGGGAGAGCGCCGAGCCTCTCACCTGCTTCGCCTTCTTGGAAAGTCACGTCCGCCGCTTGTTCGCCAAGCTCGCACCCCTACTATCCTGACAGGACTTTAAAAAATCCTTGTGGCGGTAGACAGTTATGAGTACAAGAAACGCCTTATCGAGATCCAGGAAGCCGACCGTACTGCCGTCGCTCTCCGCCATGTATCGCCACTCTATGAAGTCATCCTTGTGTTTCTCAAGGATTTGCTTCAGAGGTGCGATTCCTTGGCTACTCTCCTGTGCGGTTACGATCTTTTTGGTGTCGCTGTCCAAGTCATTGAACAAAATCAGCAGATCGTGTCCGTCCCGGTCCTTCCTGTATCGACCTGTTTTCTTGAAGGCCAGCGCCTTCAACAGGAGTTCCGTTGCTAATGCTCGCAACATCACCATCGATAAGGTGTAGCCAAGAACCCGCGAGATTTTATCGGCGCCGGTGATCGTCTGGACGACGCTCTTCGTCATCTGGTTAAGACCATCCTGGAGATCGTCGGCAACCCGTCGCAAAGAGACGGCCTGGGCCGCCAATACGTCCGGGTTCTCTGACATGCGTTCAGTCATCTTTTCGCACATGTGGAGCGAGGGAAGTGATTCCGAAGGGGCTTGCAGCTAACCGACCGCTTTCATGTAGAGCGTGCAAGCGCCGTTGACGCGCTTGTATTCTTTCCGATTGCCGGGATTGGTGCGGGGCAACGAGCAGAGCGCCATCATTCGCGCCATGAAGCCCGTCTCGGGGTTCGCTTCGCTGGCTGAACCCAACTGGTTCACTTGATCGAACACGGTGAAAGAGCGCCGGGCCTGGGGCGAAGCACCGGGGATCGCCGGCACCAGCTCGTCATCCAGGCCGGAGACGGCATCACCGATCGGAACCAAGCCGTCTTGTTTACACTGCATAGCTTCTCATTCTCCCATGCGCCTCAGACAACGCGGCCCCCGGGCATACTTTTCTGAATGTTCTCCTGGATCTTCTTGATCGATTTCGCAATCGCCTTCAAAGGAGTTTCACCTACCTGCCTAAGATTCTCGAGGGCTGCCAAGTCGATCACAAACGTCTCTTCGGTTTTGCCGCCCACCGCATTCTCGTACTCTGCGGTCACTTCAAGAGGTTCTTCCTTGCCCACCTTCTGACCCGTCATGTCTTTCAAAAAAGTCTCGATCTTTTGTCCTGGTCCGAGCAATGGAATCCCACGCTTGAATAAGCCAAGATCGTCCAACGATTTATCATTTCCGGTCCTGAACTTCCTATTGGTTCGCAAGCAAATTTTGCGTGCTGCTCCGCCGCCGATGTTCCTCACTCTCAAATAAATGATATTCATGTACATTTCGTGGATTTCAGCAGTCACGATAACGACAGGGCGCATAGCCATTTCTCTGGTCGCCTTGCTTTCAAGAAGTAGACGGTACGTTAGATACACGTACACACTGGTGACAAGAACCAAGAGCGAGGTCGATATTGCGGTTACTGCGCCGCTGTTATCGTTGAGCCAGTCAATCATCTTGTTCTGGAGATTCGCCCTCCATCGGTAGAGTCTTCTGCTCCGATGGATTGGATCTCACCCGGTGTGCCTTTTTGAAAGTCACATCGGCAGCCTGGGGGTAGTCGATGCTCTTCCCACCCAAGAGATCTTCAATCGTGAGCAACTGAATGCGCGGATGCTTTCCCCAGGGAGACTCGTAGAAACCCGCCGCCGCCGCCTCGCTACGCATAGGTGAAGTTGGGGGTTCCAGAGATAGAAAGGCTCCAATCTCAACCTTCTCACGGGTGATAACACCCACCAGGTCGCGGATCTGTGACACTGTTATCTTTCCGGCCTTCACCGAGAAGATGATCTGCTTGGTCTTTCCGTTCTTCCCCTCGTCATGGAAGTAGAGCCTGCCATCAATACCTCGGTCGGCCCCCTTCTTCTGTTCGACTGGTCGGGCTCTGACGAGACCGAGAGCCCACCACTGGAATTGATAGGGGTCCTGCTTCGCCAGAGCGGTGGCATCCGGGAGGCTGGTCGGTTCGCCGATGAGTTCAAAGCGGCAATCCTTACCGAAAGAATCCCCCAGGCGGTAGCGGATGAGGGAAATGGCTAGATGGGTGATGTCGATCCCGATCCAGCGCCTATCAAGCTTCTGGGCCGCCGCAATGGTCGTGCCACATCCGCAGAAAGGGTCTAAAACAGTATCTCCTTCGTTGCTGCTGACCTGGATGATCCGCTCCAGGAGGGCTACTGGTTTCTGGGTGGGATAACCAAGGCGTTCAGCGGCCTGAGATCCTATAGGCCGTATGTCCGTCCACAAGTCCTGCAGGGGCACCCCCGGCATCTCGTCCAGATAGCGCTTGTACCGAGGCACCACGCCAGGCTTCACTTGCACCACGCGGCCCGCTTCGATCAGCGCTTGCATCCGCTCTTTCGAGTAGCGCCAATATCGGGTGACACCCATCACCTCATAGCTCGGGTTCCCCTTTGCAGCGCCTCCAGGGCCAGTCAAATTATCAAGTCCGTACCATCTTCCGGTGTTCGGTTCCTGATGCTTGTAGAATTGATCGACGTATTCTCGGCCATACTCAACAAAAACAGGATTCCAGTTCCAGTCATCGTTTTTCGTATAGAAAAGCAACACATCGTGGATTCTTCCATGCTGCCGACGTCCTTGCTTGGTGTCGCTGTGGGCGCTGGTGCGTTTCCAAATGATCTCTGTCCTAAAGTTAGCGGGTCCGAATATGGCGTCCATTAGCAGTTTCAGGAAATGACTCGCTGTGGGGTCACAGTGCAGGTAGAGGCTGCCGGTCGGCTTCAGCACCCGCCGAAGCTCCACCAAACGGGGAGCCATCATCGACATGTAGGCCAATATGTCGTTCGTCCCCAGCAACTTTCTGAAGGCTTGCATCGCCTCGGCCACCTGGCCGCCAGCCTCTACCGTCTCTTCATACGAACGCGCAGCTGTTTCATCCCAATGCCAGGTATCCCCAAACGCTTTGATTTGGGAAGCCGACTGCGAGCCGTCTTTCTCCTGAAATAGGATGTTGTAGGTCTGGTTGCTATTGAAGGGAGGGTCGAGATAAATCAGGTCAGCACTCTCGTCTCGGACATAGCGCCGGAGAATGTCCAGGTTGTCGCCGTAGTACAGAGAGTTGGAATCCATACAAAGTTGCTCGTCAAGCTCGCATTTTTCTATCCTGCCAATTCAAGGCGTTCGGTCACTGGCCGTCCTCGCCATCCCTCGCCGCTTCATCTAGGGCCGAACAGGCTTCTTCCATCAGATCGTAGGCCCGCCAGAGCGCCTCCTGAGCGTCATTGTCCAGGCCATCCGCGTCCAATTCGTCGAAAGCCCCACACAGTTCTCTCACCCGGTTCGCGAGCGCCTCGACGTGCGCGCTCGCGGCGACCCGCCGGATCCCCGTCCGCGACATTCCCGTCCAGCCCGCCAAAACTCTCGACTACCACCGGGGGTTCGATTAGCCGTTCGTCCGCATCGTCGCTCATCGATTCAACTCCATATGCCCCGCGCTCGGCACCAAAGAATGGTAGCACCGGGCCAGTTTCGACAACACCGGGTGCCCCATCAATAAATTGCAATTCCGACAATCGGTCGCATCAACTTCCCCACCAAGCCCCCAGAGCCTCGATTATTCGCACGACAATCTCCCGGAAAAAATTCCCAAGGAGGCCCCCGACCACGGCCACGATCCCGGCCATCAACACAAACCACCAGAAAGCCCAACGCTGGTCCTTCTGGTCCTTTTTGATTTCCCTGTGCAACTCGCGCATGGCCGCATAGCACAGGTCCGCGGTGCCCTTGAAATTCTTGAGGGTGGACTCTAGCTTTTCGGCAGTCTCACCCATCGCCTCGTACTTCGCTTCGGCGGCCTTTACCCGGTCTAGCGCCTTCGCCATTATCGGCTCCACCCGTGATCAGGGCCGTCGCGCCCGCGACTACGCTCGAAGCGATCCCGCACATAGGCGGCGAGCTGCTTGGCGACCTGGGCAGCGAGAGCGTGGGCGCGCCACAGCATCCCCTCCATCTTTTCGACCTCTTCGCGCTCTTCGCGGTCGCTCTTAAGCTCCTGGTTGCCGTCCTCTACCGCCTGCGCGGTCGCGGTCCTCTCCAACACCACCCCGCGCTCCGCTCTGGCGACGTTGTGCGGGCCAATGTGCACATCCGGCTCCCGATACTCCAGCCGCGCGGCCTCGCGCTCGTCACCGGCCTCCAGGGCGTCCCGGTACTGCTGATCCAGGCTCGCTCCGGTAATCCTCTCCCGGCTCCCCGCCCGCGCTAGCGCCTGGTTCGCACGATCGGCCCAATCCTTGCGGGTCTGCTCCAGCCAATCCTTCGGCCTCGTTGCCATGCTCTTGCGCGCGCCCCCTTTCTCCGGCTCCTTGCTGTTGTAACGCTTGAACCACTGCTCCCGGCTACGCTCGATGCCGTCATTGGCCCGCTCCGAGATCATCAGGTGGGCGTGGGGGTTCTCCCCCTTGCCGCGATGCACGGCCAGCGTATAGGGCAACCGTTCGCCGCCCGCGTTGGCCAACTTGGACGCGAACTCCCGCGCCAGTTCAACCTGATCGCCCTCGTTCAACTCCCTGGGCAAGGCAAATTCCACTTCGCGGAAAAGCCTCCCGTTGACCCGCTCATGCTCGTCCGCCGCTTCCCAATAGGAGCGCGGGTCATCCTCGGCCCACTCCGGCATGTTCTCCGATTCCCGGTGGGCGAGTTCGTCATCCTGGCGCTCGTACTTTCCTTCTCGCTCGATGTAATCGGCCTTGGCGCGGGCCGATTATCCGCCCAAGTGCGATCCCGTTTTGACCGTCAGGTGAAAGATCGCCATTTCAGGATTAGAGTAGCACGAACGTTTCTCGCAGAACGAGAAACTAATAAATGCGCCCTCTCTTTCATTCGGGGTTAATAATTCTGGACTCCTATCCGGTGTCATTCATGCCCTCAAACAATCTTCATGGTATCCTTGATGAATGACCATACAGGACGAGTTCCGCCTTAAGTCACTCAAGGAGACGTACGAGAGAGAAGAGCAGGAGCTCAGGGAAAAACTGGCTAAAAAGAAAGCCAAACTCAAAGCTGCGAAAGGCCGTATCCGTGCCCGGATTTCCGCCCGCCCGGATTTCCGCCCGCGAACGCAAACGTCGCACCCGCCGCCTGATCCTCATGGGCTCCTACCTTGAGCACATCACCCAGACCGATCCACACTCGCTCGAACGTCTCATGAAGGGACTCGATGAATTCCTGGAACGCGAACGGGATCGGGAGTTGTTCGATCTAGCCCCCAAGGAGGTGTCCAAATGAAAGGGCTGTACCTGGGCCGGAATTACTACCGGCGGCTATTCGTTCATGGTGTTGTTGGCCCCCGTTGTCGTACAGGCGAGCGAGACGGAGAGGAGCACATACTGAGGGACGAACTCGATACCCTTAAGTTTCAGATAAGCATCTATTTGCAAGTTACCTGGATTGGAATCTGAGCGAACACCTCTCTCATATTTCGAAGTACTACGCCTACCTAGCCGATGCCCTCAACTATCGGCGATCCGGCATTGCCGCCGAGCCGGAGTTGATCCAGCGATTCGAGTCTGTTTTTTTGTGGTTACAGAACAGGCTAGCCCGTAAGGTAAAAATATTCGGTCGGGCAGCGGATCCTTAGAATAGAAGGGCTCATGGGCGTGCGAGCATCGGAATCTCAGGCGAGTTCCGTTGAGAAACCAGCTTTTGGAAACGGGCTCCCGGTGTGAGGTCGTCGCTCCGGCACAGCGGTGCTGACTCGACCTTCTCCCCAGTCTTATGGAGTGTATCCGAATTCAAGCAGCGTCTCGATAGTAGTATCGAAGCAAGCCACCGAGCCTGGGACGGCAACTTAATTCGCCGTCCTTGCGACCAACTTCATCTCCCGCATCAATGATTCGGTTCGCGAGTCCCTGATGATTCCGTTCGTGGTGAAAGTGCTCTCCGAACTCTCTCAAGGCCCGACGCAATGACGCTTCACCAAAGAAGATCATACGGTTGAGACATTCAGATTTCAGGGAGCGCATGAAGCGTTCCAGATGAGCATTGAGATTAGGACTCTTGGGAGGTAAGACTACCGCCTCGATGTCGCTGGACTTCAAGATCTGACGCAACGGCAAGTGCTTCGTGTCACGGTCAAGGATGACGTGGGCCGAGCTGCGGAAAAAGCCGTCGACACAGCCGGTCAGGTTCCTTCCGGCTTGCTGCATCCATTCGGAGTTGGAGTGAGGCGTCGCACCCGCGATTTCAATGCGCCGCGTCTTTAGATGCATCACCACAAGGACGTAGAACGTGACCAGTCCTGACCGAGTCCAGACCTCAACGGTCGTAAAGTCGGCGGCTGCGATCGAATCCCAGTGAGCAGCAAGGAAGGTACGCCAGGCCGTGCGGCTCTCGCGCTCTGGAGCTGGCTCGATGCCGTGGGCTTTGAGAATGTTGCCAACCGTGGTGTCAGAAATGTGGAAGCCCAGGTTGGCTAAAGCACCCTGGATACGGTCATAGCCCCAGCTAGGATTCTCCTGAGCCATGCGCAGAGCCAAGTCCACAATCTGTGTCGAATGCGTGGCCGGCCAACGGATTGCCTCTTGTCTGAGTGATCCCACTTGCGAGCGATAAGCTCTCGATGCCAGCGCAGAAGCGTGTCGGGCCTGACGATCTTGGCCAGTTTGCCGAGGCTTTTTCGGCCCAGCACCTTGCCCTTGACGGCCAAGCGTCGACGCTGGCCGTCGTTGAGCAGAATGCGGCCCTTGCCGAGCTTTTCTCTGAGTACCTGATTCTCAGTCAAAAGATACTCGATCGCGTCCTGCTGGTCTCTGTTGATCCAACCGGCCAAGATCAGGAGCAGCAGCTGCCAGGGCCTGAGCACGAAGTTCATGGTTGATTAGATGCTCACGTCAAGTGCTCAGACGCAAAGGGGGAAAACATTGGGGCTCAACCAAGGCTGACTTCTGTTTGCCGTGACGGTTACAACTTTTTGCACAATAGAGACTTGTGGGTCGGCTGAATATTTTTACCTTACGGGGGCTGGACGGCGCAGGTGCCAGAGTATTGGGTGCCGTGAGGTTACTTAGAGAGTGTGATGAATTCTTTCGAGTCCCAACGGAGTTTCTTTGGCATGGTGAAGTTCGATTCAGGTAGCCGGATTGGAGCCCTCGAATGCGCCCTTGGCCCGTTGGCCATGCGCCGACAAAACTTGCAGCAACCAGTGCTCGCAAACTGGGCAGCACGATGCGGGCCCGCCGCGACTCTTAATCCATGTACAATGCGCATGTGAGTGACCGTGACCAAACTTCATCAGCCACCCTTCGTGGCGTTGGTGCATGAATCGGAGCTGGCCCGCAACGAACCCGACTCACAGGTCCATCACCTACCAAGAGCGTACGACGATGGCCTACCGAGCTCGGCCATCCGGTTGAGGATGTGACACCCGATCGCGGCTTCTGTGCGTTGCGCCTTGCTGTGCCTCGCCTTCAGGTCGCCTCCGAACACGGACTTGTATCGGAAGAAGTTGTTCTCAACGCGCGCCTGCTGTCGGTAGCCCGACTCCTTCTGCCACTCCCGTCGCCCGACCTTGCGAATCCTCTGAAGAGACGCTTCACGCTGCGCCCAGGGGCCGTCGGTGGGCCCCGCCGACAGCGCAGAGCGACGAGGGGGGATCACAATCACGACGTTCTCTGTACCGGCCGCGCTGGCCCGATCGTAGACCGATCTGTGGTCGTAGGCCCCGCCCGCCGTGAAACGCCGGATGGGAACTTCGAGCGGGGCGAGAAGATCAGGGAGTGTGGAGGCGTCGTCCCGGCTGCTCGCTGTGAGTTCGGCCGCCACAATGAACCCCTCCGCATCCACTCCGATGTGCAGCTCCCGCCAATCCCGGCGTTTCTTTGATGTCTTGTGCTGGTGCGCGTTCCATTCGCCGCGACCCAGAATCCTGAGCCCTGCGGAATCAACGATCAGGTCGATCGGGCCGTCGTGGGCTCGGGTCAGGGGCGGCACCACAACAATTTGGTTCCGGCGCGAGAGGGTGGTGTGGTCCGGGGCCTTGAGGTCGCGGCTCATCAAGCTGAGCAGCGAGTCCAGGAACCCCTCCGTCTGGCGAAGCGGTAGGCCGAAGACGACCCGCGGCGTCAACGCGGTCCGGATCGCGAGGTTCGAGTATCGACGCTGCCCTCCGCGGAGACCGTTCTTCGGTGGTATCCACGCGGCAATCGCATCCTCGCTCAGCCAGATCGTGACGTCCCCGCGGCTCCTGAGGCCACGCTCGTACTCCCTCCAGTTCCGGATTCTGTACTTCGTCTTGTACTGGCGGTTGATTCGGCTCGACTTCCCTGCGGCCATGACGTTGCCCCCTTGATCTCCATGATGGACCGGAACCCTCCGCCCATGCTAGCGTGTCCGCTTACGCCGATTCATGCACCAATGCCATATCTTTGTGCAATGATGATCGGTTCGTCGTCGCCGGGATAGACATCATCCCGCCTTATCTCGATTGGCTCTCATAGGTCTTCGCCCTTGGTGTTGCCCCGATTCGCCGTGCTGTTGCCTTCCACAGCGGTCCATGGCCAGCCTCGTGTCCCGCGATCGCGTGGGCGATCTCGTGGAGCACGGTGTCCCGGATCTGCTCCTCGCTTCCCTCCAGGGCATGGGTGCGGCTGATCCGGATCACGTGGTGTCGGAAATGACAGTCGCCAAGGCGTTTCCTGGCCTCGCCGAACGTGAGGGTCCATCCCGTGAGCCCATGCTCGTCCATCAACCGCCTGGCCATTTCCGCGACACCGTTCAGCCGCTCCGCACCGTTCCTCGCGCTTTTCCTTCCCGCCCTGCGGAGTAGACCATAGGAGATATTCCAGCATGTCTCTTTGCAGCGTACCTTTGCACTCTTCGGGTTGAGCTTCACTATCTTGCCACGCCTTGGTCCGTCGGGACTTGTGAACGTCACCTCGTCCCCCACGCGGTAGTCAGCGCGCTCTCTGTCGTGCCGCGTGATTATCGTGGCTAGTCGCGCTCCTCCCGAGTGCTTTAACGCTGACTCCGGGACTTTCCAGGTCTGCTCTTCCGCGTCGACTACCTTCGCGAAGCGGCGCCGTCCCTGCCTTTGGAGGAGATGTCCGTGGATTGTTTTCCCTTTGTGGGTGAACTGTACGGCAGACCCGACAGATAGCGAGTGTCCCTCCTGCTGATTGGTCATTCGGCCTTCTCCTCTGGGCATTGTCACGTTAAGTTCTCTAATCTCGATCTGGTGATTTCGGTGTAGCCTTTTGGGATGGACACCATCTCCTTCAAACGTCACCGCTTTCCACCGGGAATCATTCGACGCGCCGTTTGGCTCTATGCCCGGTACGCTCTGAGCTATCGGGATGTGGAGGATCTCCTTGCGGAGCGGGGTCTGGATATTTCCTACGAGAGCGTACGGCGCTGGTTCCTCAAGTTTGGTGCGCCGATTGCCCGAAACCTGCGCCACACGCGACCCATTCCCAACGGCTATTGGCATCTTGATGAGATGGTCATCGTGATTCGCGGACAGCGTTATTGGTTATGGCGCGGGGTCGACAATGAAGGCGAGTTCCTGGATTTCCTCGTGCAATCGAAGCGGAACGCCCAAGCAGCGTTGAAGTTGATGCGCAAGCTGCTGAAGAAACAAGGCTGGACACCCACCCGGATTACAACCGATAAACTCAGGTCCTATCACGTCGCCATTCGAACCCTCGGCCTGACGGCTCAACACATCGACGATAGGCGTGCGAATCCTCGTGCCGAGAATTCGCATCAGCCCGTCCGGCGTCGAGAACGAAAACAGCAGCGTTTCAAATCACCGGGTTCGGCCCAACGCTTTCTGAACATTCAATCCGCCGTTTACAACACCTTTTATGTCCAGCGGCATTTACGCAACAGATTCACGTTCCAACGATTTCGAAAAGACGCATTCAATGTATGGGAAAGTGCCAGTGCGGCCGCCTGAAAGGGAATCCATGCGGGCCTTCGCGGCCCAACACGATTGACGTGACAATGCCCAGGAACGACTAGATCCCCGATTGTCCCATCACTTATCTCTGGCAGCGCGCCGCCATAAAAGTACTCGATCCCGCCCTTAGTACGGATGCGCACTGGAATACGAATTGTTTTCTTTTGCTCCGGCAATTGGCCGGAGAGCGGTTGCCTCGGTCTAGTCACGTTGCCTCAATGCCTGTGAGCCTGAGCTTGACCTAGTGCCGTTAACAGTTTGGTCGATCTATCGAGTCTATCATCTGTCGTCGAAACTTGGCCGGGATGATGCAACTGCGGTTTAGTTCCACACCGATCTGGTTCACCTGATCGGTCTGGGTGAAGTGGTGGCCCTGCTGGTGTAGTTTGCCATCGCGTCAAAGATCTGTAGTCAAGGATTAAGGTATCCTTGATATGTTCAGAGAAGAGGACATAGGTTTTCTCATTGTTGAACATTCCATCACGGATGAATCGGAAAGGAAACATAGTTGAAGATCGCAACATTGAACCTCCATCGATATTTTCTCGTCTTGCTCGCTATCTTATTCTGGCATAGCCCTCCGAGTGCGCAGGCGACTAGCGAAGACGGCCGGTTCTACCTCGATTTTGACGGATCAGCCGTTTTTCCATACACCCCAAGTATCCCCTCGGCCTACTACGGCGATGCGGGGGACGGTTTGAAAGTTGGAGCCGGTTTTACGGCGGCCTTCGGCTACGCCTTCAAAGAGGGCTTCTCGACCGAGATGGAATGGGGATACCAGAAAGTCGGTATCGATCAGCCCCCCGAAACCTTTTTCCAGGGCATTCCCTCGAGGATTGATGTCGGGGGCATCGCAGGCCCCGAAGACTTCCCGTTCCCCTCTCGCTCCATCGCCGTCATTACTTTCAAAATCGACGGAGAAATCAAAACCCAATCCCTCATGGGCAATGTCTACTACCGCTATCCTAAGTGGAGAGTGAGTCCCTATGCCGGGGTCGGTTTTGGAGCCTTTTTTTATGATAGAACCGTCACCTCCACCGTCACCGTTGAGAACATCGGTCAACCCTTCCTTGAAATCTTCCCAATGATAGGCGATCTGCCTCCCGTGTTCGCGGGAGGCGCGACCACATTCACAGACGAGGATTCCCGGTTTGCCTATCAAATCATGGGAGGCCTCTCGGTTCAGATCTCCCAGAACGTGGAGTTTCACTTTGGCTATCGCTTTCGCTCCAGCCGGGGGGACCCCATCGATTCCGACCAGATTGAGAGCGGCCTCCGGTTCCGGTTTTGATGCTACCCTGAGAAACGGCTCCCCACCAATTCTCCTACTCATGCCGGGAGCCGGAGTGTTGCATAAACGTTCGAGACTGTGTGAAAAGTAGGCCCGAGTCGAATTTTGCGGTGTGAGAGGCCTGGGATTTGGGCCGTGAGTGGTTTGTCGTCGATTCGCTGATGCCCATGCGCCCTGATGCGTTGTAACAGGCCCTTGGGGGGGGGCGATTCCAGCTGGTTTGAACGCCCCACGCGGCGATCACGGACGGACCGCGGCGATCAGTTCCGGGATCCCGACCAAGGTTGTCGCACGGCGGATGTTGTAGGCCAGAGCGGCCAAGCTGAACTCACCCCGAACGTTCTCGAGGTTGCGCATCAGAAACCCGCCGTGGCCCATCCAGTGCTTGATCGAGCCGAAGGGGTGCTCGGCGGACTCCCGGCGGCGGTGCAACACTCCGGGCCGGTCGGCGAGGCGCTCTGCCATGCGGTCCAGCACCGCCTCATCCGCGTACCGTCCAATGCGCCGGTAGCTGTTACTCGTGCACCGCACCTTCAAAGCGCAGCCCCGGCAAGCCCTGCGATTGGCGTCGTGCATCAACGTCGTGTCGCGCACCCTGCTAATGTACAGGGGCTTCAGTTGCTGCCCGTTCGGACAGGTGTAAGTGTCGGTTCCCGCGTCGTAGCGGAACCGCTCTTTCGGAAAGCGATCACTGCGACGGGCCGGGCTGCGCCGTGGCTTCGGCACATACGGCGTAATCCCCGCCGCCTCGCACCCGGCGATGTCCTCGACCTTGAAGTATCCCTTGTCAGCCACAGCATCGATCCGCTCGACGCCGAGGCTCGTGCGTGCCGCGCGCGCCGTCTCGGCCAACAGCCCGAGATCGGAAACCTGACTATGCACCTGCTGCTCGGCAATCAGCTTGTGCTTCGTGTCCACCGCGATCTGCACGTTGTACCCCACTCCCACGCCAGTGCCACTGTGCATCGCCCTGGCGTCGGGGTCGGTCAGCGAGAGCTGGGCCTCGCCACTCTCCCGCAACGTCTTACGGTGCGTTTCGAGACGCGCTTGGCGCTCTCGCAGCGCCGCAATCTTCTGTGCCAGATCCCGCACCCGCCCCTTGCTGGGGCTCGCATCGACCACCTCGGCCGCGTCCATCTCATCCATCTGCCGCAGGTACCGCTCCAGCCGTTGTTGGCTCGCCGCCAGATCGCGCCGCAGCTTGGCCCCGGTGAAGTTCCGGTCCCGGCTGTTCACCGCCTTGATCCGCGTGCCATCGACCGCGATCTGCCTCCCGGCCGAACAGTTCCAGGCTCCGGCACACCTTCACGAAGTCACGGAACACTTGCCGGAACGCGCGTTGTTGCACAATTCCGGTCGGGTCACGGACCGATCCCAGTCCTGTTTGAATGCTATCGAATTCGCACTGACTCAGGCATGCCCCGGCTTGACATACGATTCAGCACCTCACATTTGATGATGGCCTCGACCCGTTGATTGTCGAATCGTCGGGCCGACAGCTTAGGCCCAAACAACGTCTTGAACCTCGACATCGCATTCTCTGCAAGGCTTTGCCTGGTGCAACCACTGGAGATGCGCCATTCATATCGACCGAGTCTCCTTATTTCTCGTAGATGGGCATCCCGCATTGCCCGCCAGGCAGGCGGGTCCACACTTTCACTCAGCCGTGCACTGCGTCGCGGAGGGATGGTGGCGACAGCCTCCCGCTCGAGTATCGATTGATAACAGGCCCTCGTGTCATAGGCCCCGTCGCCCGAGACTTGAACGATGCGACCCGGAATCTGATCCAGCAGGGCCGGCAACAGACGACAGTCGTGGAACCCGGCTCGGTGTAACCTCCACCGCCACAATCTCTTTCGTCCTCTCATCGACACCCGGGTGCAGCTTGCGCCAGGCTCTGCGCCGGCCATGTCGATGCTTTCGGACGTGCCCTTCACCCGAGCCGTACACTCTCAGGCCCGTCGCATCCACAACCACGTGCCGAGGCCGACTGCTTGGGCTAACAGTCAAGAACGTCGCCAAGGAACTCTGTCGTCTACTGAGAGTGCTGTAGTCTGGAACTGGCAGATCGAGTCTGAGCAACTCCAGGAGCGAAGAAACGAAGCCCTGCGTCGACCGAAGGCTAAGATGAAACACCGACTTCAATATCAGCGCACACTGAATGGCCGTGTCGGAGTAAACCTTCGGAGCGCCGGGGCCCTTGGGCGGGTCGGCGTTCCGCCAGGCGGCAACGGCGTCCTCATCGAACCAAAAGGTCAGACGCCCCCTGGCGATCAGCGCCCGATTGTAGTCTGACCAGTTGCGTACTCGGTACCGGAACGTGTATTGATTCGGCGTCATTCCTCATGCTGGCACCCTGGCCCATCGGAGACAAGCGGACGTGCCGAAGCGATTTATGCAACAACGCGGTCCAGCGACATCGAGGCGGTAGTCTTACCTCCCAAGAGTCCTAATCTCAATGCTCATCTGGAACGCTTCATGCGCTCCCTGAAATCTGAATGTCTCAACCGTATGATCTTCTTTGGTGAAGCGTCATTGCGTCGGGCCTTGAGAGAGTTCGGAGAGCACTTTCACCACGAACGGAATCATCAGGGACTCGCGAACCGAATCATTGATGCGGGAGATGAAGTTGGTCGCAAGGACGGCGAATTAAGTTGCCGTCCCAGGCTCGGTGGCTTGCTTCGATACTACTATCGAGACGCTGCTTGAATTCGGATACACTCCATAAGACTGGGGAGAAGGTCGAGTCAGCACCGCTGTGCCGGAGCGACGACCTCACACCGGGAGCCCGTTTCCAAAAGCTGGTTTCTCAACGGAAATCGCCTGAGATTCCGATGCTCGCACGCCCATGAGCCCTTCTATCCTAAGGATCCGCTGCCCGACCGAATATTTTTACCTTACGCCCAAGGGACGGTGAAGGATTTGGAGCTCTCGCGATAACATCCCCTGAAGGCATCCGGCGGGACGGCCACAAATGACCCCCGGCCGATCGATCAAATTGTCAACACGGATCAGCCGCTTGTCATCCTCGCCGGCCAGAACGATACTGCCAAGGCGCTGTGTGCCATGTGAGGCCGCCGAATTCGATCTGGGAAGGACACACGCGAGATCATCTCGGTGCACTAGTGACGGCTATCGCCACCAATACCGTCAACGCGGCGGCCGCTGGTGCCCAGTGCCTGCAGCACGCGGGCCTGAGCAGATCCAGTGGCGTGACTTTCCACGAGTTCATTCGTCAATCGGTACAATCAGCATCTCAACCACTCCTGGGCAGTGGTCAGAGATCTTATCCCAGACAGTCTCATCCTCCTGTCGGAACGTGACCTGCCTGAAGGATGAGCGATCTACAAACTCGATTCCCCTTTTGTCGAACACGATGTGATCGATGAATTGAGGGTATTTGTTGTCTCTGCAATTGGTCTTCTTGCCCTTAGTCACCGTCGTCAAGTCCGCGTTCAGCGGCTCAGAGTCGTCCAGATCCGCCCAGACGAAATCGTCCGGTAAATTGAAGCGTCGATTGAAGTCACCCAGCACGATGAAGGGATTTGGTCCTGCTGCCGCATCGTCTATCCACTCCTCCAGTTTGGATACCTGGCTGAAGAGCTTGTCGCAATCCGCTCCACTGTCGCTGTTGTCGAAGCAGAAGCTCTTGAGGTGGACGCTCATCAACAGGAACGTCTGCCCGTTGTGCGTCAGGTCAATGCGCGTGCCGCGCCGTAGAGAGCCTTTGCTGATATCGAGGTCTACGAAGTCGGGTTGCTCCACGACGTCCAAACCCTTCTTGTACGCGAAGCCCGTATTCTGCTTCCCATTCAGGCCTTTTTTCGCACGTTCAGAGACGTGAATGTGGTAGACGTCCGTGTCCACGACCCGCTGCAATGCTTCCTCACCGTCCACCTCTTGAACGGCCAAGATGTCCGGATCAAAGAGTCGTACATAACACTTTATCCGCAAGTAGTCGATTGGGAAGCGCTTCACAGACGGACGAGGGTACTTGTAAGTCGGTTGGCCATCCTTAGCGTGCAGGTTGCCGAGATTCCAAGTGGCAACCCTCAACCGGCCGCTCGGATCCGGGTCCGGTGAACCCTTCTGGGGACACCATGCGAGTTCCAGCGGTTCTCCGCCTTGAAAGCCCTGCGCGGAAACCGGGCCGAGACAGCTGGCCAAGAAGACTATGACCCAAAGCATGCTGCGCATGGTTTACCTCCTAAGGCTAGATTTGACTTTACTGTCAATGCATCTCATGAACTGTCAATGCTACCTCACGCAGCAGCGTTCCACCAATCTCGTTCCTCGCTACGCCATCTGCCCTGCCTCGCCTGCAGCCCCTTGAGCACGGCCGGATTCTCGTTCCCGGCTCCTTCGTGCAACGGAGTGTGGCCATCGAAGTAAGTTCCTGCAGTCAGGTCCGTACCCGCGGCAAGGCACGCGGTCACGTTCTCGACCATTGCCGTCTCGAAGAACTCTTGCGTGTGCCACTGCTCGCAACTTGACGCCGCCTACTCTTGCGGGGCGGCTGCTTGGAGCACCAGGGTCTGGTGAGGCGTCCGGGTACCGGCTCGCCACTAATAGAATCGCCACGGAGCCACAACTTCTTGAAAGAGTGTCTTCGCATGGTTCACCTGCCTTTCCCGTGAGCTGGAAGCACCCGGCCCCGGTCGCTCCTGCGTTGGAACCAAAGAGGCCTTGATCGCCAGCGCGCGCTTCAGGTCAATTAAGTTGGAAGCGATCCGAAACCACGTGTTTAGGTTGTCCAGCACCAGTACTACGCGCTCCGCCTGCAGAGCGTTCCGGAAACGATCATCCCGTCAAGCGACCAGCACACTTACGCAGTGCCCTCGCGAGTGCGTCGTCTATCAGCACGTTTACGCTCGGCCACGCCCTTCCCAAGAACTCCCCGTCGCCTCCAAGCCGATTCAGTGGATAGCTTTGCTCAATAAGTCCCAGTTGACGCAAACCACGGTTCCCTGAGTCCGTTAGACACCCGCAAGACTATGTGTCGCAGACAAACAATACGATGTCGATTTCTCTTCCGTCGACCGTCTGAGGTGACGTCAGGTCTCGTTCGAGTTGCCGGGGGTCTTGGATGTCCCGGACGTCATCAACGATGACGAAGAAGATCGTTTGACTAGCGGGATGCTTCGCGTACGTTTGAATGTCCACGTATATCTCTTCGATCTTCTTCTTCCACGTTCCGCTACGCCCAATCCACTTGAGCTCCACCAGAAATGGAACAGCATTGCTGCACAAGTCGACGAATTTGTACGTGCCGGCCTTAGAAGGTATGGGTTCTTCCTTGGTGATGTCGAAGATCCTGGGCCGGAGCATCACATACAAAAGGTCTCGTACATCGTCCTCACAGGTGATAGTCCACGGAGTGAGACTTTTCTCGCGGTTGTTGAAGGAGCGAACGGTGGCGGTGAGGGACTGGAATGCTCGCCGTACTTCAAAGAGCGCAGCTTCCTTACCTTGGAGACTAATAATGGTCTCTCGTTCGCTCCTTGAGCACGACAAGGCCGCCAAGTGAGGGCCCAAAAACGCCGCAAAGCAGTGATAAGGGGGATTAATCTCGCGACCATCCGTTAGTACAGCGGAGTATGTGTCCGCGTCTTGAGCGACATCCTTGTCTATCCCCGGTACTTCTAAGGCCCACGTGACATCGGCCCGTAGGAAGAGTTCGTATGCCCAGCTTCGACGTGCAAACTCGCTACGTTCCTCCGGGGTGAAGTCGATTCTCACATGCCGGAAGTCACCAAGTTCGTCGATCCAGTGGTCCGCATAAACCGCGCACTCGCGTTCAAGTGTCTCAAGATCCTGCCTCACATGTTCCGGGATATTCGTAAACCTGTGGCCAAACGCAACTGTGGGCGCACGATCATAGGCCGCCCCATCATCGCCCTCTCGTCCGGGATGCCAATCGGAATGGTCACTAGCCATAGACTCACCTTTGACTGTCTGACGGAACAGTGCAGCTTCCTGCCCGTGTCAGCAACTCGCGCCGTCAGGAGGTCTACAACACCATGCCGCCGGTTTCCGGATGTTGGTACCGGGGATCGGGTCCGGCAGCTGCGAGAGCCGCAAGCCGTTGGTCCGAATATGGCGCGCGAAGTCCGCGTGCTTCTTTAGCTGCTGCGAAGGTCTCCCGGTTCCCGGGGTGACCAGCCCGATCCGCTTGCCATGCTGCTCGCGCACGAGACGCATAGCTTCAGCGAGGTCGCTGTCGTTGCTCACCACCACCCCGCAGTCGTAAGCATCGAGCCAGCCGTCGTTCAGGAGATGCACGGCGAGATTAACGTCGGAGCCCTTCTCCTCGGTCTTGATCACCTCGATCGTGCGCCGCCCCTCCAGCGGCTGTGCGAGCGGAGCCCGTACCCTGTGCCTGAGAAAATGCCCGAAATACACCTCCACCTCTGGCCGGAAGCGTTGGAGGGCGCGGAGATAGACGTCCTGCCGCTGCGGTTTGGACTGATCGACCGGCGTGCCCGAGACTCTTGCGGTGAAGTATTTGACCTTAAGGATGTCGTGCTGCTGCTGTAGGACCTTCTGGAACAGAGCAACCAAGTCCAGCCACTTCCATGACGTTCCCTTGAGGGTGCCGTAGTAGAGATTGAACCCGTCTACATAGACGAACGTACGCATCAATGCCCGCCCAAAAAGCAAGGGCCTCCGAAGAGGCCCCGCGCCCTGCGATCGAAACCGCAAGGGGTATATAGACAATGTAGCCGCAACCGGCAAAAAGTTCAAGAATCGCCTAGTCTCGAAGCGCACTCGTACGGTTGGCTGTGCCGCCGCACGCAGCGATCTCGCATCATCCCCCGAGTTCCCGGCCCATGCCTCAAGTTTTGTTATAGTGTCCGCCTGTTCTCGAGTTGCTTCCCGGATTACTCGTTGTGCCTTGTTGCTGAATTTACTTGGCGTTGTCGCGGCTAGCGCAATCAAGCTTCTCCATTCAGGGGGTACTGCTTGAACGATTCCACCGATATTCTCAAAACTCGTGTTATGTCTGGTTGGGCATCTTGGCTCGTTAGCGTATACCCCACATATCCTGACACCCCAGACGCTAGGACTGCTGTCACAATAACTTCCAGGAATCGGGGCAATCGTTCCCATATACTTCTTAGCCGCCTTTTAAGTCTTGAAGCTCCCACCGTTGCACTCTCCTTTTCCCGGTATCCTTTTCGTGCCTTCGTTCTGTCCACGTATTTTACTGTTTCAGCAGAAACTCCTCGTGCCCTAGCTGCTTCCGCTCGGCCCAGCTCGTCAATTCTAGCCCCCTATCTTCCATCGGCTGTGTCTCGCTTCACCGGCGTGCCAGAGATAACTTCCCGGGAGTAGACGAGGGGAGTGTGCCGCATCCGGTTCGTTTGTTCGTAGCGGAAATTGCGATAGAGTCCCTATTTTAGGTTCTGGTGCAGATAGGATTGTCGGAGCGATAAGGCCAGGAGTGCGCCCCGGCGATGCGGCCTATGTTGCCATGACGTGACGCCAGATCACCACGGGATTCGGCTGCCATGGGATCGGAATTGAGAACTGGCGTTTGTGAATCTTCTGCGCCAGCTCGATGCCGATAATGACACGTCGCGCATTGTAGAACGTCTTGAATCCCAACATGGGGCGCAATCGCCCCTTCACCCGGCGGTGGTCCTGCTCCACAACGTTGTTCAGGTATTGACAGCAACGAATCTTCACCGGGTTCCGCCCCCGGAAGTTGAACTCCCCGTTCATTCCCATGTGCCGCAGGGCGCTATGGCTCGGCCGGTGGCCATCCAGAGTGATGCTGTGTGGCTCCCGATGATGCTTCAGCGCCTTGCAAAAGAAGGCCTTCGCCGCTGCGATGCCACGTGCCCGACTGAGAAAGAACTCCACAGTGTTGCCCTGTCCGTCCACGGCGCGGTACAGATACATCAACTGGCCCCGAATCTTGATAAACGTTTCATCAACCCGCCAGCTCCCACCCACCGGTCGTTCGAATCGGCTCCAACGCCTTTCGCAGGTTTCGGCATAGCGAACGACCCACCGCAAGATTGTGGTATGCGAAATCGGTAAACCCCGCTCACCTAAAATCTCGACCAGGTCCCGGTAACTCAGTTTGAAGCGGAAATACCAGCGAAGGCAGAGAAGAATGATGTCGTCTTCGAACCAACGTCCGGCAAATAGAGGATTCCGTTCCGTTTTACGATGCGCCATATCTCATTATCGCCAATCCCCGTTGGCTGTCTGCACCAGAACCCGCCGCAAGGTTCTGGTGCAGATAGGATTGTCGGAGCGATAAGATCAGGAGTGCGCCGCGGCGAAGCGGCCTATGCTGCCATGACGTGACGCCAGATCACCGCGGGATTCGACCGCCATGTGATCGGAATTGCGAACTGGCGTTTGTGAATCTTCTGCGCCAGTTCGATGCCGATAATGACGCGTCGCGCATTGTAGAATGTTTTGAACCCCAACATCGGGCGCAATCGCCCCTTCACCCGGCGGTGGTCCTGCTCCACAACGTTGTTCAGGTATTGACAGCAACGAATTCTCACCGGGTTCGGGCCCCGGAAGTTGGTGCTTCATCAGGAAACTGTTGTTGATCGTCTCCCAGTGTCTCCTCAACTCATGATCCTACCTGGACTTCCTGGCGGTTGTCTGTCATCAGGCGCTTCTTCAGGCAACTGTTGTTGAGTTCTGACGGCAGTCCACGGTGGCGTAGAATCGGATCGCTATCAAAACAAACAAAAGAAATGCCGCCCGACTTGTGAAGACCTCTCGGAATGAGAGCCTGTTTTTGGCCAGGCCGCCCTGCATGGCAGGAGTCCTCATCGTTCTACCGAATCTCAGAGCCGAATGCGGACGTACGAAGTTGTAATAGGCCATCAGCAGCGCCACGTGACCTTCCAAGAACTCCGTACGTCGGGCGTGGCAAGGTGTGCGACGGCCAAGATAGGAGCAGCCCTGCCGGATGGTTAAATTGTGGCGCTCCACGAAACTGGTGTTCAGTGTGCTGGAATCCTCGGAATGAAACAGTGCTTCTTCCAGTTCGCCTTGTGTTCCGGGAAGCAGTCTACGATCGACACGAACCACCCGATTCTCCCGACGCTTCTTGATGACTTGGCCGTAGATGCAGACTCCCAAGAGCAGCCTTTTCGCAGCCCACTCGTACATCTCGAACCCGTCGGTGGTGAACAGGAAGCGGTGTTTAAGGAGGCCTCGCTGCAGTGTGTTCAGAATTGCGTTCTTGATTTGCTGGAGACTGCGGCGGCCAACGTTTGTCGAGACCCAAAGTCTGGACCACACTTCCAGGGTGGTCAGCACCCAGATCACCCGTTTCTTCGCTCCAACAAAGGTCCTGATCTCGTCGGCCTGAAGTTCATGGATGACGAAACCCCGGAGCATCCGATCATTGAACCGGACAGCGTATGTGGCCGCCGATTCAAGCCAGCGTGCGATGGTGCCCCACGCCATCCGCTTGATTCGAGCCATGGCTGAGATCGCAATTCCGTGGACACACATGCGGACGACTTCATCGAACAAAGACCTGGGCTTGTGCAGCCGATAATAAGGCGTGCCACGGGTCGAGGAGAAGGTTCGACCGCATTCTTTGCAGCGATAGCGCCGGCGTCTGCCCTGCCTGGTGATGTAGAAGGAGTGTCGGATGATGTTGCCCTTGCCGAGCCGTCCTTTCAGGCAGCAGTTGGGGTTGGGACAAGTGCGATTGGACCCCTTGCTCCGCTTCATACATGTCTTGATGACAGACAACCGCCAGGAAGTCCAGGTAGGATCATGAGTTGAGGAGACACTGGGAGACGATCAACAACAGTTCCCTGATGAAGCACCGAAATTCGCCACCGTTCATTCTTCCGTTTACAATCACTTCAACCAGGCACGACACCTCTGCTCACGAGACAATTTCAAGCTCAACCGCGCCGCCGCACTCGCCGAGTGGCGTCAGCTCGGGGCGGCCTAATTCCCTGTCGTCGGTGGAGAACTCAGTCCTTGCGACTTTCCTCTGACAGTGCCAAAAAACGGCACCATTGGGGTGCCTGTATCCGATACCGATGCTGAGGTTGTGGATCCTGAGACACATCAGTCGCTACCGGCAGGCCAAGTTGGGGAGTTGGCTCTGAGAGGGCCTCAGGTCATGAAAGGTTACTGGAACATACCAGAAGAGACCGCCAGGGTGCTTCAGGATGGGTGGCTCTTTACCGGTGACCTGTCCGTCATGGACGAGGAAGGGTTCTTCAGAATCGTGGACCGAAAGAAAGATCTCATCATCAGTGCTGGCATGAACATCTATCCTCGAGAAATAGAGGAAGTGCTCCACCAGCACCCGAAGATCGTTGAGGCCGCGGTGGTGGGAAGCTCCAGCAAGGTCCGGGAGGAAGTGGTCAAAGCCTACATCGTGGTAGAAGAGGGAAAGTCTTTGACCAAGGCAGAGGTGGTCGAATTCTGCCGGGACAAACTGGCCAAGTACAAGATTCCACGCCAGGTACAATTCGTCGCCGAGCTACCAAAGAGTGCGATGGGAAAGGTCTTGAAGAGATCGCTGGAAGGCACCCAAGCTTAGTGCCGACTGAAGGCCACTGACGCTCCCCCAGAAGTGGTACCACCCACTACGTTAGAGCCGTAATCACGTGGAGTCCAGCCCGCGGGGGTGAACTCCCAGCCTGCGTCCGCCGCGAGGACCTGTTTGAAGAAATAGACCGGCTTCGAACTAACGGTGAGGGCCAATGTGTGCTATTTCTATAAGCCCCTTATGAAATGGTTTCACGGGCACTGGATCCACTGGGAATGAGTCGGAAAGGAGACGGAGTTTGAAGATTGCAACAGGGAGCCTTCACCGATATTGTCTCACCCTACTTGTCGTTTTGCCCTGGTATAGCCCTGTGAGTGCGCAGGATGCTGACAAAGACGGTGAGTTCTTTGTCAGTTTTGCTGGATCAGCCGTTTTTCCATACGACCCGAAGGGCCAATCAGGAACCGGCGGCGAGGGGATCAATCTTAAAGCTGGAGGCGGGTTTACAGCGGCCTTCGGCTACGCCTTCAAAGAGGGCTTCTCGACGGAGATGGAATGGGGATACCAGAAAGTCGGTATCGGTAATCCCATCGGCTATCTTTCCCAGGCCAGCAGATGGCAAGCCCGTGCTGGACGCATCGGTGGGGTGATTTTTGAAGGCTTTGAAATTCCCTTTCCCTCTATCACCATAGAAAGCGACGGAGAGATCAAGACCCATTCCCTCATGGGCAATGTCTACTACCGCTATCCCAAATGGAGAGTGAGTCCCTATGCCGGGTTCGGTCTTGGAGCCTTCTTCCATGATAGGGCCTTCACCTCCACCGTCACCGTTGAGAGCGAACTTGGAACCATCGGCCTTCCCATCATCGGCCTTCCCAACATCGAGCTTCCCACCATCGGCTTTCTCGCCGAACCTCTCAGGACCACCGTCGCATACGAGGATTCCCGGTTTGCCTATCAGATCATGGCAGGCCTCTCGACTCGGGTCTCCCCGCGCGTGGAGTTCCACTTTGGCTATCGCTTTCGCTCCAGCCGGGGGGCGCCGATCGATGCCGACCAGATCGAGGCCGGCATCCGATTCCGGTTTTGATTCTACCTTGAGGAACGGCGGCCACCGATCCTCCTACTGAAGAGGTTTCCTGTCACCCCCTTCTCCTTGTTCATCACGTCCTTATTCCTCTGGGTGTACGTCGTCAGCGAAAGTGGGACAGAGCCACTACAGGAGACGAGGGGCTTGAGACGGCTGTGGGTTGGATGGTTCGGTAAAAGGCCATCCGTGCCTTGCGCGAGAACGATGATCCGACGTTTCAGACACCGCCCTCCCGTGTTAACAACCTGTCTCGAAGTCTCTACCGGCAGGTGAGAGACGCGCTCCATAATAAGCGCCTGCGATCTGATAAAATCCTGGGGATCCTTTGATCTGGGCCGTTGAGACGCACATAGAAATTCCGGGCAACATGAACGAAGACGAACGACAACGCTTGCTTGAAACGGTAGCCGAGGCCCACGGCGGCCTGTCCGAGATCGCCTTCAAGTTGCGGCGGGAACTGACGACGAAAGCTCCTGCTTTGAAGGCCGCGATCAAGGCTGAGCGTGAGATCTTTCGCCTCAAGCGCGAGCTTCAGCGGCTCAATATTGAGGATCTTGAACAAGCAAAAGGTCGCACATCGTTGCCTGAGGTTCGCCGGGGTGGGAAGGTGGTAGACGTGGACCAGCTACTGCGGCAAAAGCCCCGAGACGACGAGCCGTGAACAGACACGACAAGCGGCAGTAGCGTAACTTCTTGCTCTGTCCGGTTGAAGCATGCCTCAACTGGACAGAGCAAGAAGTACAGCGCGGCGGGAAAGGTCCGTTGTTAGCCACGAGCGGCCATTCGGATGGCTCTTGGCGTACTATTTTTCCCGTTTCGCGAAGGTGACCCCTGTTAGTTCAAGAGTGCTGCCACAACGTGCCTTGCATTACCGCGGGCCACCGCGTGGCCGGTTCGTTATCTTGGTGAGCTTGTGTTCGAGTACTCTGAAGATGGGATCTGGCATTCGCTTTAGAGCCTGAAATGTTTCGGATACCATGGGCCGACTATCCGAGACTTCCTGCGAAACTTCTTCAATGGCATGGAACACAGATGCCAAAGCAAGCAACCTTTCGCCGTCGTGGGTTTGTATCTTCCGCGCCTTCGAACGCGCATCTAAGTACAATTGCCGACCAATTGCTACATTTCCAGTCCGGAACTTCAGGAGTCCCCGAGTTGCTTGTAGAACTGCCTGGTCCCGATTGGATAATTGCAACAAGCGATCGACTCTTGCTAGAGCTTCTTCCGCCGACCTTATATCGCCTCGGTTGATACACGCGAATGCCAAATTGTTCAAGAGTGTGAAATCCTCTGGGTTTGCCATAAGTCCTCGCTTCGCAAACCATTCACTTGTTCTATAATCCTCCAACGCAACCGCGGACACGTATGAACCCTGGACGCTTGGCCTACTTGAAAACGGCTGATCGAACTGCCATAGCTGGCAATCCTTAATCGACTGTTTCCATTGACTTTGAAGGTAGAAGGACCAAGAACGCGCCTCGAATGTATTGGGAAGATCTAGATACTTGTCGTTGAGGCGAATCGAGCTATTCTGCCGCGACGCCCAAGCGGCTTGAGCAATACTGTTTTCGGTTGGATGTTTTAGAGAGAGATCGAAGAGTTGTCGAGGTTTCTTTACACTGCCGGATCCCAACTCCAATGTAGCTACAGCAGACGCAAGTTCACTGATATGAATAGGTGAGAAGCGCCCATCGGCCAGCATCCGCCGCGCGGCCTTAATAAATTTTGGTTTCCTACCATCAACACTACCTACGGCGATCTCCGCCGCTAACAGCCACGGGTCGTGAGTCGTTCTATCTGAACTGACAATGATGTCGTGCGCTTTCTCTGGATCCTCAAGATGTAGCCAGAGGCGGCTTGCTGAACGAAGAACGAAACGATTGTTCACAGCAAGCTGTAGCGCGACGGTCATGCTCCGTGCCGCTTGCTCACCGAGTCCTAGAATGGCATAAGTGCGGGAAAGCTCTACCCAAGTAATTGGGTCCCTGGGCTCAGCACGCAGCAGGCGCCGAAAATCTCTGACTCTCGCATATAAGGCTTCCTTCTCTGATGTCTCAGGCGCCGGTGGTACTGTCTCAACGTTGGCTGGAGTCTTTAAGGCTTGTTCTGCAAGCTCTCTCGCCCATGACGACACCCTTAGATCGTTTTGTAGTAGAAATCTTGCTGCTCCAGTGACCTCCCGCTCCCTTCCAAGTGTGAGAGCTGCGCCTACGAGATCCGCCGCATGACCTACGGTCTGGTGCCTTCTCCAGTCCATTATTTTTTGTGCCAAGAAGTCGGAGGTGACCTTCTAGTCTCGGGGAGGCGCGGTGGAATTAAGCTCTCCGTGTCGCAGAGTTATGTCAAGGGGCCTCCAGCGAGGAACAACTTTGCGGTCTTTGTCTGTACCGAATCCAGCCATGATTAGTTTGATTGCCTGATCAAGGCTCTACGTTTCAGTGACAACTCGGCCTGCTTGGCGAGACGATTAAAAATGGAAACATACCGCTCAAGAGAGTATCGATTACCGCTAGGTTTAATGTTCTTGGGATGACCACGTAGCTCGGGATCAAGATTACAAAGCTGCTTCACCAAGTCGGCAATTTCGTTAGCGAAGGCGGGCTGAATTTCCTCCCGAATCTCCCGAATAATCTGGCTAAATACGTGCTGGAGATAGGGCAATACGTGAGGCTGCCCCAAACTCAGTTGAAAGTGAAGGGCGGTTCAGGTTGAGCACGATCTTAAGCCACCTTTCGTTTGGCGTCCATAGAAACCTCGTCTCTGAGTTTGGCTTTCAGCATCCAGAGGTCCTGGTAGCCCTGGATGCGCCGGAAGTTCTTCTCCGTCTCCAGGAAGGCTGAGGCGGCCCAGCGCAGCACCATCTGGCTATCTTTCCAGCGGCTCACTCGGCGGGTCCGCATCCTCACGCCAGAGTGAGGGCTTTCAATCAGGTTGGTGCTGGCCAGACACAAGCGCAGGGAGGAAGACAACTCGAGTCGATTGATGGTGAAGGTCTCTTCCAGACCTTCTCGCAGGCTAGCTGCCGCATCGGGATGCAGCCCTTCGAGCCACTCCGCCTGCTTTCTGAGCCGAACCCTCCCTTCTTCCCAGGGCAGCCGATAAGCAGCCTGCATCACTGACTTGACTTGCTCGGCCAGATCGTCCGGCAATCGATCGCACACGTTGCGAATCTTATGACGACGACATCTCTGCACCGGACTGCCCTTGCCAAAGACCTTGTCAATGGCACATCGCAGGGCCCTGGAGCCGTCAATCACAAACAGATAGCGTCGCCCGGAATCCAGGCCTCGCTCCACCAGGTCTTCCAGCAAGGAGGTAGCGGTGGCGGCGTTTTCACTGGCCCCTTCCCGCAGCCCCAGCACGTGCTTTTGGCCCTCCGAGTCCACGCCGGCGGCACAGATCACGTGGTGCTCGCCAAAGACCAGGCCGTCGATGTAGATGATCAGAAACTCAACGTCATCAAAGTGTCGCTCGGCCAGCTGCTCCAGCTGCTGGCCGCTCTGCTCAATGAACTGACGGCTCACGGACGATTTGCTGACTCCCACCGTGTCGGCCATCTGGGGGATCACGCGGCTGTAGTGGCACGTGGAAACGTTGCACGTCAAGATCTCCAGCATGCGGCTGCCCAGCTCCCCGTTACGGTTGATCGCCTCATAGGCGGGGATCTCCACCTCCCCGCCTCGACCTTGGCCTTTCTTGCGCAGCCGTGGCTTTCGAACCCGCACTTGCCGCTCCGAAAGTCTGACTCGCCCTGGCTGAGTGCCGTACCAAACGATCTGCTTGCCTGGGCGCCCTTGTTGCTTTTCGCCGGCGACACTTCGGGCAGAAAGCTGCAAGACCGCTTCCATGCTCGCTCGCCCCAGGATGTCGATCAACTCGTCAATGGCCATCCGGGAGGCTTCGATCAGCTCCACCATCGGGAGCAACAGTTGCCCGTTCTGGGCCAGATAATCAGCCAGCCCCTGACTGTTCTTCCGGGTGACAATTCGATATGATTTCTTCATGGCGGTTCCTCCTTAAAAGGTTGTTGACCAACCCGATTCTAACGAGTCGGTCGGACGAACCGCCTCTCAACTTTCAACTAAACCCGGGACAGTCTCCAATACGTCCTTGTATGTTTCACCCCACTCTTCGTAGTGGTGTTTCTTGTCAACCGAGTGAAAAGCAAGTGCGCATGGAAGGTTCTGGTGCAGATAGGATTGTCGGAGCGATAAGATTCAGGAGTGCGCCGCGGCGATGCGGCCTATGCTGCCATGACATGACGCCAGGTCACGGCGGGATTCGACTGCAAGGCGATCGGAATTGCGAACTGGCGTTTGTGAATCTTCTGCGCCAGTTCGATGCCGATAATGACGCGTCGCGCATTGTAGAACGTTTTGAACCCCAACATCGGGCGCAATCGCCCCTTCACCCGGCGGTGGTCCTGCTCCACAACGTTGTTCAGGTATTGACAGCAACGAATTCTCACCGGGTTCGGGCCCCGGAAGTTGAACTCCCCGTTCATTCCCATGCGCCGCCGCGATGCCACGTGTTCGACTGAGAAAGAACTCCACGGTGTTGCCCTGTCCGTCCACGGCTCGATACAGGTACATCAACTGGCCCCGAACCTTGATGAACGTTTCATCAACTCGCCAGCTCCCACCCACCTGCCGCTCGAATCGGCTCCAACGCTTTCCGCAGGTTTCGGCATAGCGAATGACCCAACGCAAGATCGTGGTATGCGAAATCGATAAACCCCGCTCACCTAAAATCGCGACCAGGTCTCGGTAACTTAGTTTGAAGCGAAAATACCAGCGAAGGCAGAGGAGAATGATGTCGTCTTCGAACCAACGTCCGGCAAATAGAGGATTCCGTTCCGTTTTGCGATGCGCCATATCCCATTATCGCCAATCCCCTTCGCTGTCTGCACCAGAACCCCTTCGGGAAAGACCCTGCAGAACACAGCGATCTAGCCGAGTGTAAAACCGGTGTCGTTCGGAGTCGCCTTCCAGTGCCGAGCTCTGAAACAAGAGATGCTTGATCAGGTCCATCGCCTGCAGATTGAACACACCATAATCGAGCAGCGGGTTCGAGAGCAAGGCGTTGAATCTGGGCGGTACCCTGACTCCTATTTTTGGAAGTGCCCGCAGCCAAAGAGGCCCGGAATTTCAAACGGGAGAGAGCCAAGTTCTGCAGCATACCGGTGACCGAGGTCCATCACGGTGATCCCCTCGATGGTGCGGAAGCCCGCTTCATCCATCAACGCACTCGGTGCTTCATCAGGGAACTGTTGTTGATCGTCTCCCAGTGTCTCCTCAACTCATGATCCTACCTGGACTTCCTGGCGGTTGTCTGTCATCAAGACATGTATGAAGCGGAGCAAGGAGTCCAATCGCACTTGTCCCAACCCCAACTGCTGCCTGAAAGGACGGCTCGGCAAGGGCAACATCATCCGACACTCCTTCTACATCACCAGGCAGGGCAGACGCCGGCGCTATCGCTGCAAAGAATGCGGTCGAACCTTCTCCTCGACCCGTGGCACGCCTTATTATCGGCTGCACAAGCCCAGGTCTTTGTTCGATGAAGTCGTCCGCATGTGTGTCCACGGAATTGCGATCTCAGCCATGGCTCGAATCAAGCGGATGGCGTGGGGCACCATCGCACGCTGGCTTGAATCGGCGGCCACATACGCTGTCCGGTTCAATGATCGGATGCTCCGGGGTTTCGTCATCCATGAACTTCAGGCCGACAAGATCAGGACCTTTGTTGGAGCGAAGAAACGGGTGATCTGGGTGCTGACCACCCTGGAAGTGTGGTCCAGACTTTGGGTCTCGACAAACGTTGGCCGCCGCAGTCTCCAGCAAATCAAGAACGCAATTCTGAACACACTGCAGCGAGGCCTCCTTAAACACCGCTTCCTGTTCACCACCGACGGGTTCGAGATGTACGAGTGGGCTGCGAAAAGGCTGCTCTTGGGAGTCTGCATCTACGGCCAAGTCATCAAGAAGCGTCGGGAGAATCGGGTGGTTCGTGTCGATCGTAGACTGCTTCCCGGAACACAAGGCGAACTGGAAGAAGCACTGTTTCATTCCGAGGATTCCAGCACACTGAACACCAGTTTCGTGGAGCGCCACAATTTAACCATCCGGCAGGGCTGCTCCTATCTTGGCCGTCGCACACCTTGCCACGCCCGACGTACGGAGTTCTTGGAAGGTCACGTGGCGCTGCTGATGGCCTATTACAACTTCGTACGTCCGCATTCGGCTCTGAGATTCGGTAGAACGATGAGGACTCCTGCCATGCAGGGCGGCCTGGCCAAAAACAGGCTCTCATTCCGAGAGGTCTTCACAAGTCGGGCGGCATTCCTTTTGTTTGTTTTGATAGCGATCCGATTCTACGCCACCGTGGACTGCCGTCAGAACTCAACAACAGTTGCCTGAAGAAGCGCCCGCCCTTTTTTAGAGGCGGCTTTGGCGGTTCACGACCCTGGGTTTCCCGCCGTGATCGAGGGTGGGGTACTATGCAATTTTAGGGGGTGGCCTGTCTTGATCGGCGGGTGAGTTCTACTCTCACGAATAGACACTTGCCACCAAGGCACACTAGATGGTAACTTATCAGTTACCTGATAGCAATGATTGAAATCAGGGAGTACCTTGACACCAAAGGCCGCAGCCCGTATGCCAGATGGTTCAATCGGCTTGACGCGCAAGCGGCGGCCAGGGTGGCGACGGCGCTGGTCCGGATGGAGCAAGGCAACCTCTCCAATGCTAAGGGCGTGGGCACCGGGGTTCTCGAATGCCGGGTAGACTCTGGCCCCGGCTACCGGGTCTATTTCGGCAGGGAAGGCGATGCCCTGATCATCCTCTTGGGTGGTGGAACCAAGACGCGTCAGCAGAAGGATATCAAGACCGCCCACGACCTCTGGCAAGAATACAGGCGGCGCAAGCGACGGGAGACTTGAGAATCATGTCCCTAACACGAAACTTCAGGGAAACGATTCAGGCGCGCATCAAGCTCGATCCTACCTTCCGCGAGGAACTGCTCAAAGAAGGGGTTGAATGCTTGCTCTCCGGCGAAGTGGATACCGGCAAGGCGGTACTGCGCGACTACATCAACGCCACCATCGGCTTTCAGGAGCTTGGCGGGTTGACTGCGAAGTCACCCAAGAGCCTGATGCGCATGTTCGGCCCCAACGGCAATCCCCAGGCCCGGAACCTGTTTGAGATCATCGGCCATCTCCAGAAACGCGAGGGACTTTACCTGAAGATTGAAACTGTTCGATCCGGTTCATGAGGGAGAAGGAAACACAAGTAACGCCTAGCTCGCCTCACCACACCGGCAAAGCGACCGGGTCCCCATGAACGAAGCGACTGCGCGGATCAAGATCAACAAACTGCTCGAAGCCGCTGGCTGGCGCTTCTTCGCCGACGGGAACAAGCTCGCCAATATCTGCCTTGAGACAGGCGTTACGATCAAGGCCCCCGATCTGGACTCTTTGGGCAATGACTTCGAGAAAACTTCCCCCGGATTCATCGACTTCCTGCTCCTCGACGCCAAGGGGTTTCCCCTGATCGTTCTGGAAGCCAAGTCGGAGGACAAGAACCCGCTCGTCGGCAAGGAGCAGGCCCGCAAATATGCCCGCTCGCAGAATTGCCGCTTCGTCATCCTGTCGAACGGCAACCTGCATTACTTCTGGGATCTGGAACGCGGCAACCCCTATGTCATTACCTCCTTCCCGACGCCGGACTCGGTATCCGGATACCGAAAGATCACGCCCAACCCGCAGCGCCTGATCACGGAACAGGTTAGCGAAGATTACATCGTTCTCACCCACCGGCCGCATTATGCCTCTGAAGCTGCGTGGAAGAATGAAGCCGAGCGCCCCGGCTTCATTAAGGCCAACAATTTGTGCTTTCTACGTGCCTACCAGCTCAGAGCGGTCCATGCGTTGCAGCGGGCGGTACGGGACGGAGGCGACCGCTTCTTGTTTGAGATGGCGACAGGCACCGGGAAGACGCTCACCGCTGCGGCTGTCATCAAGCTTTTCCTGCGCTCCGGAAATGCCAGCCGCGTGCTCTTTCTGGTCGACCGGCTGGAATTGGAAAAGCAGGCGCATAAGGTCTTCGCCACATTGCTTTCGTCGGATTTCCAGACAGTTGTCTATAAAGAGAACCGCAACGACTGGCATCGTGCCGAGATCGTCGTCACCACCGTTCAATCCCTACTGTTTAATAACAAGTATCAGCGGCTCTTCTCGCCCACGGATTTCGATTTCGTGATTTCGGACGAAGCACACCGCTCGATCGGCGGTAACGCCCGCGCAGTGTTCGATTTCTTCGTGGGCTACAAGCTCGGGTTGACCGCGACGCCCCGAGACTACTTGAAGGGAACCGGCAAGACGCGCACCGCGACGTGTGACCCACGTGAGACCGAACGGCGCCTTCTTCTCGACACCTATCGCACCTTTGGCTGCGAGAGTACTCAACCCACCTTCCGCTATTCGTTGCTCGATGGCGTGAAAGACGGATTTCTGATCAACCCGACCGTGGTTGATGCTCGTACCGATGTGACCACCCAACTCCTATCCGAAGATGGGTTTATTGTCTCAGTCATTCATTGACGAAACGGGTGAAGACCAGGAGGAAGCCTACAAGCAACGCGAGTTCGAAAAGCGCTTTTACTCCGAGGCTACCAACCAGCTTTTCTGCAAAACCTTCCTTGAGAACGCGTTGCGTGACCCGATCAGCGGCGAGGTTGGAAAGTCCATCGTCTTTGCTGTCAGCCAAAACCACGCGGCCAAACTCGCGCAGATCTTCAACCAGATCGCTGACCGGATGTTTCCCAATAAGTACCAGTCCGACTTCGCCGCGCAGGTGACCTCGCAGATCGTAAATGCACAGAATTTCACCATCAACTTCGCCAACAACAACCTGCTGGGCTCGGCTAACTTCCAGCCCGGCTACCGGACCAGCAAGGCCCGTGTCTGCGTCACAGTGGGCATGATGACCACCGGCTACGACTGCACCGATATTCTGAATCTTGGCCTGTTCCGTCCCATCTTCTCGCCCACCGATTTCGTCCAGATCAAGGGGCGCGGCACCCGCAGGCACGACTTCCGGGACGAGCTTCTCGATGACAGCCTCAAGGACAGCGCCACCGAGCCGCAGAAGACCGCATTCAAGCTTTTCGATTTTTTCGGCAATTGCGAGTATTTCGAGACCGAGTTCAACTATGACGAGGTTTTGAAGTTACCCCGCCCCCGGGCTCGGATCAGTGGTGATGACGACACTGGGCCGGATGAGGTTGATGGTACTTACGAGCACCTCGGGGCCGACATCATCGCCTCGGTACGCGAAGAGACCATTGGCTACGAAGGGATGAAGGTGGACCGGATGCTCTTCGAGAAGTTCGGGGACACCGTGCGCAAAGACGAGACCCTCGCCGATGCGGTGATGGCGGGCCAGTGGGATCGCGTCATCGACTATGTCAACCGAGAGATCTTTGACAAACCCGAGGAGTACTACACCCTCAAGAAGCTGCGCCAAGCTGCCGCTGTGGACCGCCGCCTCACCTTGCGCGAGATTCTGGAAAAGGTCTTTGGCCTCATTCCCGATTTCAAATCCAAAGATGAACTATTGGAGGAGGAGTTTGCGAAGTTTGTTTCCGACTGCAAACCCGGAGAGGCCGACGCCATCCTGGCCATCAAGAACTACTTCAAAGCCTATGCCACCAGCAACGAGATCCGCGACATCATCGACGGCAAACGATTCGCCGAGCTCGCCACCAACCCGTCTTTTTCCACCGGCGACTTCTCCGCCGTGCCGGGCAAGTACCGCAACCTCATTCCGGAATACGTCAAGGACTACGTTTCCTTGAACCAGTTTGCCCCGTAGAGACTATCCATGCTGGATACCGACACCAAGCGCCGTATCGACACCGCCCGCGACATCCTGGTCGGCAAGGTTCCGGACCCCAAGAGCCAGGTCGAGCAGATCACCATCGCGCTGATCTACAAGTTCATGGACGACATCGATGCGGAAAGCGAGGAGTTCGGAGGCAAGCGCAGCTTCTTCGACGGAGAGTACGCCCGCTATGGATGGGTCAAACTGATGAGGTCCGGCCTGGGCGGCCACGAAACCCTGAACCTCTATGCCGAGGCCATCACCACGATGCCGGAAAACCCTGGCATCCCACCGCTGTTCCGTGACATCTTCAAAAACGCCTATCTGCCTTATCGCGACCCGGAAACCCTGCGCGCTTTCCTCAAGACCATTGACGAATTCACCTACGATCACTCCGAACGCCTGGGCGACGCCTTCGAGTATCTACTCTCGGTCCTCGGCTCGCAGGGGGATGCCGGACAGTTCCGCACACCGCGTCATATCATCGACTTCATTGTCGGCATCCTTGAGCCGAAGAAAGGCGAGACGGTGCTGGACCCCGCGTGCGGCACTGCCGGGTTCCTGATTTCATCCTACAAGCACATCCTTGCCGCCAATACTGACCCGCAAGGCGCCAGCACGCTGACGCCGGAGGACAAGGGACGGCTAGCGGCGAACTTCAAAGGCTACGACATCTCGCCCGACATGGTGCGCTTGTCGCTCGTGAACCTGTATTTGCACGGCTTCAACGATCCGCACATCTTCGAGTATGACACGCTGACCAGCGAGGAGCGTTGGAACGAGTACGTGGACGTGATCCTCGCTAACCCGCCGTTCATGTCTCCAAAGGGTGGCATCCGGCCTCACAACCGGTTCTCGGTGAAGTCCAAGCGCAGCGAAGTGTTGTTCGTGGACTACATGGCCGAGCATCTGATGCCGTCCGGCCGCGCCGGCATCATCGTCCCCGAGGGAATCATCTTCCAAAGCCAGAACACCTACAAACAACTTCGCAAGATGCTGGTGGAGGAATACCTGGTCGTTGTCGTTTCCCTTCCGGCAGGCGTGTTTAACCCCTATTCGGGCGTCAAGACCTCTATCCTGATCTTCGACAAGTCGCTGGCGAAAAAGGCGGACTGCATCGCTTTCTTCAAGGTCGAGAACGACGGTTTCGATCTAGGCGCTCAGCGGCGCCCTATCGAACAGAACGATCTGCCGCAGGCGCAGGCGGAGGCTGGCGAGTACCTGCGGCGGCTGCGGGCAGCTGAACCGCTGGATGACTTCCAGACGACGCTGGGACTGATTGTGAAGAAGGAAAAGATCACGGCAAATGGGGATTACAATCTCAGTGGAGAGCGGTATCGGGAAGTTAATGTAAGGACTCACGCCTTCCCGTTGCTCAGAATAAGGGATATTTGCACGATAAATCCCCGCCGGAATCAGTTGGACAACCTCAAACCGAACACTCGCGTCTCGTTTGTCCCAATGGCCGATCTAAACGAGAACCGAATGACGTTCCAGACTACTAAGCAAAAGCTGCTTTCAGAGGTTTCAACGAGCTATACGTACTTTGCGGATAACGATGTTCTCCTCGCCAGGGTGACACCGTGCTTCGAAAACGGCAAAGCTGGTATTGCTCGAGGACTTCTCAACGGAATCGGGTTTGGCTCCAGTGAATTCTACGTGCTCCGATCTGAAGAGCACGTTTTGCCGGAATGGATATACTTTTGCGTTATGCACCCGCTGTTTCGTGATTCTGCTGTTGCGCAGATGACCGGAACTGGAGGTCTGCAACGTGTGCCACGAGATTACGTAACAAACTTCCAAATCCCCCTGCCGCCGCTGGAGGTGCAGAAGGAGATCGTCGCCGAGATCGAAGGCTACCAGAAGGTCATCGACGGCGCCCGCGCCGTCGTCGACAATTATAGGCCGCAGATTGTCGTAGACCCCGATTGGCCGATGGTGGAGTTGAGGGAAGTGTGCTCCCTAGGTGGAACGATCACTACGGATGTGGATCTCTCACTTCCTTACCTCGGGGCTGACAGCATCGAATCAAATACGGGCAAGCTCCTGAAGGCGGATACGGCTCAGGCCCAGGGGGTGAATGGACCAGTCTATGAATTCGCTGGTGAGCGTCTGCTCTACAGTAAGATTCGACCTTATCTCAACAAGCTAACTGTTGTTGATCTTTGCGGCTACTGTAGCTCCGATATGTATCCACTGCTTCCGAATCACTCCAAGGTCCAGATCACCTATCTGGCCGCCTACATGCTGTCGGAAGTCTTCAACGAGCGCATCCGTGGCTACTACGAGCGAGCAAGCATTCCAAAGATCAACCGGTCGCAATTGTTCGGAGCTGCAATCCCCCTTCCCCCCTTGGAAACCCAGCAACAAATCGCCGTCGAGATTGAAGCCGAGCAAGCCCTCGTCGCTGCCAACCGAGAACTGATAGATCGCTTCGGGAAAAAGATCCAAGCTTCCCTTGCCCGTGTCTGGGGAAAAGCCGAGCCGGATACGGCGGAGGTATAAGCCATGCAAATCACCGCTAATCCCTTTTCATGTACAACGACATGAAAACCGCAGAGGCACACCGATATGCGAGAGCAGACGATGTTCAGCTGGACACCAATTCATAAAGAAGCCACGAGGAAGATGTTGGCGTTCCCCGAGCCGCAGAAGGAGTTACTGGCCACGCTCAGGGAGATGGAGCAGCAGGGCCTCAAGGTGATAGGCCTGAGAGACCAGGACCCACAAGGGTCATGGCACCCTCTGGAGCAAATTGATCCGTTCACGTTTCTGGCAACGTTCAATCGAGGAATCACCGACAAGAACAAGCATGCCAATTGGGAGTTCGTGAAGAGAAGGTGGAGCCTTGAGTCAGAGGTGCCGCAGGATTTCGAAGGAATCCCTACGGTCCACTCACAGGCGGCTTGGTTCTTTTCCTACTCGCCCAAGCGCAAAAAGGGCGACATCGAGGCCCTCTGGCAGTTGGCTTCGCAAGCGATGGAACGACCGATCAGCGAGATCGATGAAGATCTGTTTGACCGGGGCTGCCAAGTGCGGATGTTGGGGATAGGCAAGCTCACCGTCGGACTGTTTTGGATCAACCCGCAGAGATTTCTTCCGTGTGACAAGAAGACGATGGCGTTCGGAAAGAGCCATGATGTCGACTCAATGCCGCTCGATTTCCGAAGCTACGTGGAATGGCTGCGGGAGATTTCCACAGCATTAGGCAGTAACTTTCCGAAGGTGTCACACGACGCGCACCGGTGGGCCGTGGCCCAGGATCACGTTCAGGGAGGTGGAGCAAAGAGCCGGAAATTCTGGGCGTACGCGCCTGGTCAAGGGGCAGACCACTGGGAGGAGTTCTATGAGGTCGGCCTGCTGGCGATCGGCTGGGATAGCGCCGGTGATCTGAGGCAGTACGCTGACAAGGAGGCCCTCAAACGAAGGATGCACGAACTTTGGCCCGGCCCCTCGCCGACGATGAATGCCCTGGCCTGCTTGAACTTTGCCAATGTGATGAAGGTTGGCGATATCGTCTTTGCAAAGCAGGGTAAGAGAAAGGTCGTCGGCTACGGAGTTGTCAGCGGGGACTATCTGTTCGACGACAAGAGGCAATCGTTCAAAAGCACTCGGCGGATGAAGTGGCTCGGAAAGGGAGCGTGGAACCTGCCTGAAGATGATCAACTGCCAATGAAGACCCTAACGGACATCAGCAGGCATCCGGATGTAGTGGGGCGTATCAGCCGTCTTGTTGGGCTGGACCTCGCTAAAGTGCCGCCAGGAGGCACGATTCCCGAGCCCATTGATAAGGCCAATACCGTCCAGACACCGCCGCCATACACCAAAGAGATGGCGATGGAGAAGCTATTCCTGCCCGAAAACCAGTTCGACGATGCACTGGAAGCGCTGCGCGAGAAGAAGAACCTGGTACTGCAAGGGTCTCCCGGCGTCGGCAAGACGTTTGTAGCCCGGCGCCTTGCGATGGCGCTGATCGGAACCGACGATCCGCAGTGCATCGAAATGATCCAGTTTCACCAATCCTATTCATACGAGGACTTCATTCAGGGGTTCAGGCCAACGGCGAAAGGAACCTTCGAACTCAAGTACGGTATTTTCCATCAATTCTGCAGGAGGGCACAGCGGGACGAAGGCAAGAACGGAGCCTACGTGTTCATCATTGACGAGATCAACAGAGGCAATCTGAGCAAGATCTTCGGCGAGCTGATGATGCTCGTTGAGCCTGATAAGCGTGGAAAGGAATTCTCGATTCCGCTGGCCTATGCAAGTGACTCAGACGACAAGTTCTACATCCCGGATAACGTCCACATCATCGGCACGATGAACACGGCCGATCGGTCCCTGGCGATGGTTGACTATGCACTCAGACGAAGGTTCAGGTTCATCACGCTGAGGCCAGAGTTCTCGAGTGTCACGTTCAGGCAATTCCTGGATGCCCAGGGAGCTGAGCCGACTCTGATCGACAAGGTCGTGGATCGGATGTCGGCCCTGAATAGGCAGATTGCAGACGACACAAAAGATCTCGGTCCAGGCTACCAGATCGGTCACAGCTACTTCTGTCCGGGAGACGGCATTAAGCCAGATGACGCTTGGTTCCGGCGCGTGGTTGATTCAGAAATCGTTCCCCTGCTTCAGGAGTACTGGTTGGACGACGACCGGAAGGTGCAGCAGCAGCGCGAGGCGCTGTTGTCGTAGGGTGGGCCATGGAGATACCCATCCAGAACATCTATTTCCTCCTCTGCTACGCCTGGGACAAGCTGGAGGAAAGGGAGCTTGTCGACGTTGATCCAGTTGGAGTCACGGAACTGGTTGACCTCTTCTCGCGAGTTCTGATTAGCGGCACGAACCATCTTCTCAAGCGCGGGTTTGATCGCAACTACGTACTTCATGAGGAGCAGACAGCCCGGCTCAAGGGAAAGATTCGATTCGAAGCTGTGGTCAAGGCAGGCATGCCGACTGCGACGCTGCCCTGCGAATTCGATGAGCTCAGCTACGACGTGGTCCACAATCGAATCCTTAAGGCAACAGCCCGCAGGCTGATGCGGGCTGACAGTATTTCGAAGGAGAATGCAAAAGAACTTGCAGCGCTCTGCCGCCAATTTCCTGAGGTGAGGGATGTAGAGCTTACTGGCCAGATTTTCGGACAGGTGGAGCTAAACAGAAACAATCAGTTCTATGACTTCCTGATGAAGCTGTGCGAGCTTATCCACCATAATCTGCTGGTTTCGGAGACACGCGGGCGCAGCCGCTTCAGGGACTTCACACGCGATAGGCGCCAAATGGCGGTGCTGTTCGAGAACTTCGTGAGGAACTTCTACAAGCAGCACACAAAATACCGTGTCCATCGAGAGGATATCCGGTGGAACCTGAATGCACGCGACCCCTCGGCTGCCACGCTCCTACCGAAGATGCAGACAGACATTAGTCCTGAAGCCGAAGGTCGAAAGATCGTCATCGACTGCAAGTACACGCCCGAGGCGACACAGACGCATTACGAGAGCGAGAAGCTTCGCTCAGAGCACCTCTACCAACTTCACGCCTACTTGAGCAATCTGCCCGACCAGGAATTGAGAAGCGAGGGGATGCTTTTGTACCCAGAGGTCGACAAGCCACTGGCAGCGGTATTCACGGGCAATGGCAGAACGATCAGCATCCGGACGATCAACCTCCATCAGCCGTGGACCGGGATCCATAAAGATCTACTGAGACTGGTTGCCTAGGGGTCGGTTCCATTTCCCGCCACCGGCTTCGTAGGCCCGGAGATCTTCGCCTCGTCCCAAGGCGAATCGTACCGGGAATCTAGGAGAGCGAATTTGTTGAGTCGGGTCGACTCGCCGTCGCCGCGCCCCCGAGACCAGTTTGCATGATAGAGAGCAAGGCCAGCGTTCCCCTGAATTCAATCTGTCAGGAAGAACTCTGTAACCCTGGACGGGATGTGTCCATCAATCTAAATTGGAACTCTATTCTGACGTCTTAGCGCCCCGTCCCTGACGTTAGGCTAGTTCCCATCCGTGGACTTGTAAAGCATTGGAAATAAAGAGGAAGAGGGGCATCTCCAAGCCTCGGTTTTGTCATAGTCGTTTGCTATTGTAATTGTTGTAAGCAGTATGTAGCAAAAGACTTAAGCAAAACCGAGTGCTTGAAAAATGCGAAAGAACCGTGAAAATCAACTCCCCCTTTCTCCCCTTTGGCCCGATCATCAACTCGCCAAAGAGCTGAGAGTGATTTCCGAGATCCTGGACGAGAATCCCTCGATCTCGGATCTAGTTTTACAGGATGTGTGTGACAAAGCCAGCGCCCGGAACGGTGCGGGAGGTCTGACAGCCGATCAGGTGCTGCGCTGTGCTCTGATCAAACAGATGCACCAGTTTTCTTATGAAAAGCTTGCCTTTCATCTGAGCGACTCGCAAAGTTTCCGCACCTTTTGTCGCCTTCCCTACGGGTACACTCCCTCCAAGAGCGTCCTTCAGGAGAACATCTCCAAGATGGAAGACTCCACCTGGCAGAAGATCAACCGGGTGTTGGTGAGTTGGGCCGATCAGGAAGGTTTGGAAAAGGGGCGCAAGATCCGAGTGGATGCAACCAGTGTGGAAAGTGACATCCGTTATCCTACAGATAGTCAGTTGCTGTACGATGCGATCCGGGTCCTCACCCGCCTTATGAGACGTCTGAGCCAGCGCCAGTCGGTCGCTTTTGTCGATCACTCGAGGCGGACCAAAAGGCGCTGGCTGAACATCCGAAACAGCCGGGGCGAAAGACGCAAAAAACATTATCAGGATCTGCTCCAGGTAGCTGGCAAGACGCGCAGCTACGCCCGAGAGGCGATCCAGTCGGCCGAAGCTTGGAGCGATCCCATCAGCCAAGCACTGGCTCACTACCTGGATCTGCTGGAACGAGTGATGGATCAGACACAACGGCGGGTGCTTGGGGGTGAAAAGGTACCGGCGTCGGAAAAAGTGGTCTCGCTCTTTGAAGAACACACCGACATTATTGAAAAAGGGGCGCGGGAGAGTATCTTTGGTCATAAACTTTATGTGACGATCGGAAAATCTTCCCTGATCCTGGATGCGCTTCTGGTGCAAGGGAATCCCGCCGACAGTCAACAGGTCGAGCCTCTTTTGCGGCGTCAGTGCCAATTGTACGGTCGTTATCCTCGCCAAGCGAGTTTCGATGGAGGCTTTGCTTCTCTCAACAACCTGAAATGGGCGAAAGAGGAAGGCGTGCAGGATGTGGCTTTTGCGAAGAAGTGCGGATTGACCATCGAGAACATGGTCCGCTCCAGCTGGGTGTACAAGCAACTGCGACGCTTTCGGGCCGGTATTGAAGGCTGCATCTCCACGGCCAAACGCGTCTTTGGTTTGAGTCGCTGTCTCTGGAAAGGTTGGACCCACTTTCAGCGCTACGTGCATCTTTCCGTCGTGAGCTACAATCTGGTCGTGCTGGCTCGACTCCAGTTGTAGAGCCCCGCGCCCCACCAGCATCCACTCAGAGCTCATCCGAAGCTGAGGTCTCTGCACTCAGCACTCTTTCACAGAACCCTAAGCCCCTTTGGTAGAATGAACTCCAAAAGCGACACCGGTTGCCTCTATGCTACGTTCCACGAACTTACCAAGCCCTTGAAAAACAGGGGTTTCCGGATGGGAACTAGGCTAGGGTATGCTTCAACTGGACAGAGGTGACCCCTTCATAGCCGAGGCAGCGGTCGGATTTCTCGTGCTGATGGTGTAGTCCGCGCCGTTGGCGGATGAATAGTAAAATAGACCCATGGGGAAGAAGGTGAAAGGGACGACAACGCTCCGGGGCGCACTGGTCATGAGCTATCCATCCGCGCTCGGACCGGCAGACGAGCCACTAACGATTGAGTGGCCGGAGGGCCACTCCTACGCTGTGGTAGCAACAGTATTCCACGGTGGGGCAGTGCTCGGCACGATGGCCACCGAGGACGAGGCATGGGAGATCTACGATCAGTGGCCCACAACTGATTGCAGGTGCGGTTGCCGGGGTATCGTCACCCGCGACGGGTTTCGCCTCAGGCGCGGTGGGAGTCCGCAAAAGATAATAGACGACTGACCGAGGAAAGCATGAGTGAACATTCAGCCTGTCCAATTTGGAACACACCAGCATTCATCGAACCGCCAACAGGCCTTGGGAAGACCGTAGATTCTCCACGCGCGGGAGGCCGATATTTCATTGCTGACAGGGCAATAGCAATACTGCAAAGCCGGGATGAATCCCTGAAAGCCCGGCTGACATCATGGTTGATCGAACAACGTCGATTGGGTGCTGATTGCCCCAGAATATCTTCCATCGATGTTGACGAAATAGAGCAACGACGAAGTTTGTCAGTCCATCGGCGTGCTGACAACCTTCTACGGTACATCCAAAAACAAATCCCAAAAATTGGGATACCTTTTGGTTGCCACATACATGAGACCGACCCTACTTTTATGGAAACGCTGGCTTGGTCAGAATCCACGAAGACAGAAGAGGTCCTTTTCTTAGTAAATAGCTTGAAAAGTCAGGGGTGGTTGTCACCTGGCCGCCAAGCGATAGGGCATCTAAGGTGCAGCATAACAGTGGAGGGATACAGCTATCTCGCTGAGATTGACCATGCTGTTACGGATTCGGCGCAAGCCTTTGTAGCCATGTGGTTCGGCGAATCCATGGACGATGTCTGGGAAAAAGGGTTCCGGCCAGCGATTAGAGAAGCAGGCTACGAAGCACTGCGGATCGATCGAAAAGAACACCTAAACAAGGTTGACGATGAGATCATCGCCGAAATTCGGAGATCTCGCTTCCTAGTCGCGGACTTCACACAGGGGAAGACTGGGCCGCGTGGGGGCGTCTACTACGAAGCCGGTTTTGCTCATGGACTCAATATTCCCGTGGTCTTTACTTGCCGAAAAGATACGTTGAAGAGCATCCATTTTGACACGCGTCAGTACCCTCACATTGTTTGGGAGACACTGGAGGAATTGCGAGACGGACTCACGAAACGAATCTCTGCGGTTCTTGGGGATGGGCCGCTCAAGAGCTAGGTGACGGCCATTGCGGTCTTACCGGATCGACCTAGCGGCTGGGGCCATAGTCCCGCTCCGGTCCATGGCGGCGCCGGCCTTGTCCAACACGGAAAGCCAGCTCAGAAATGTCTTCCCGTGGACAACACCACCGTTCACCAAAGGAGGACTAACCGGAAGACTCGTCGAGACGGTCTCGCTCCGGTGTGCCGTGGTTGACCGTGAACCATCTACTGAGTTGTTCGGATGCGATCCCCGCGGGACGCGTTTCTGTTCCACCAGGACCGCGACGCCCCCGACCTGGAACGCCGGGAGGACCTCATGGAATGTGTCGCAGTGATATCCCCCATGATCTGACGGGCCTTGAGTTCCGCAACCCCAGCGGTCATGGGAAAGAACTGGTTAAGTCTTGGTTGCCCTCATCCCGCTGGTTGTGAGACGTCAATTACGCACACGGAAATCATTCGCCTTTCCTGGTCCGAGAGCATTTCCGTGATCTTCAGCTTGAGCGCCGCGGCATTCGGCGGCGTCCAGCCGGAGAGTCGAGTTGGACGGCATCTGTCCGTGTCACCGAACCAAAACACAATGTAAACTCCGTAACCATTTACCCCTGGATCTTTTGAGTATTTTGCAATCAATTGGCCTTTGACGGCCGTCCAGAGATCGCGATGGCAGCTCTTCTTGATCTCCACGGGGATGTTGAGGCCGCCGTAGGAAACACGAATGTCCGACCGTTTCTCACCGGCATAGGCGCCCTCCTTCTGGGCGTCGATTCCCAATAGACTCAACCGGACTTGTAAATCCGACAAGAGAGAGTCGCGGCACCATGTCTCCGGTTTGGGATTCCCGGTCTGATGAGGTGAATTTGCATTCCAATACTGCCGCCAGTCCGACGTGCTGCCGTCGCGGATTCTCTTCGACAAATCCTCGAGCACATCCACCAGGACCGCGGCGAGGTCCGCCGCGTTGGCCGGGTCTTCATTGGCGAGCGTTTTGGTTGCTTGCCGAACGTCGCAGTGCTGAAATTCGTGTTCCCGTCGTCTTCGGAGATGCCGATGCCGCACCTCGCTGATAGCTGGAACCCACGGTCCCAACGCCGACAGACCTGACAGCCGTTCAAGAGTTTCCAAAACCTCAGGAAGCGGGTTGGACGCGAGCTCTCCCAGTAGATTCGATACAGTCCACCAGACACCTTTCGTCATTCCATGACGTTCGATCGCCGAGGCGACCAAAACGATCAGAAACTCGAAATCGGCAGCGGCGAACTGTCGTGCTAGCTTCATGGGAATTCGGCCGTCCGCGAAAAATTCCCAAACCCCGCGGAAGGCGGCATCGCTTTTGGTCATGAGATTCTGGATGCCCGCGCGACACGAATCAGGCATTAGGAAATAGCCTGCCGCCAACCAATAGACTTGTTGGCCCGAAACCAGATCTCCTTTCTCGAGACGTCGCTTGACCACATCGCGGACCTGCGACCGTTGGCAATTGTTCAACGCGGCTTTCAGCAAACGGCCAAGTTGTCGCCGAGACTCGACCGTAGCCGCATTCGGGAACAGCTCGAGGAGCGGCAAGCTCGCCAGTCGAGCCACTTCGGCATGGCCGTCGTCGGCAGCAAGTTGATAAAGTTCAATCTCCGCCTGTTTCCCGGCCCGAAGCTTATCCTCGACACATCGGCGCAACACATCGGCGACCAACACTGGTTTGTTTCGCAGCGCGGCCTGAAACCACTTGGGCCGATACAACTCCTGCTCGTTTGTGATTTCCGAAATCGAATATTGAACCGTGTACAGCACGGCGACCGCCAAGCGGACTCGTTCTTCGCCGAGTTCCTCAACTACCAGCACTCCGGATCGCTCGAGGCTGTCCAGCCCTGCAATCAACGGAAGCGCAAGATGGCCGGGTTCTTCGGAGTCGAACAGCAGTCCGGCTCGGCGGTAATCCGGCAAATCCGGGCGGTTTAACACTGTTTCTAGTCCCTCGCGCAAGACCACGACCAAATCCGCGCGGCTACCGACGAGATTGGCGAGGCGTTCGGCCGGTGTCGTTCCTTGCGCGCCTTCGGAGATCCCGAAATACACTTTCGCTATTCGATGCAGAAGACGTGGCTCGCTACGGCCCGCGACCAATTCCTGCGCGTGGTCCTCGATTTCTCTCTGCCACGCGAGCTGGTGTTCCGAGTCGTTTCTTGATTCGTGTTTCCCAGCAAGCACGATTTGGCGCGCGCGAACATCCTTCTGTTGGATCCCCTGATCGAACAAAACCAAAAGCGAGGCTTTAGCGCCAAGCGCTTTCCGAACTTCGTCGACTGTCAGGCCGCCCGCTTTCCACTGATCCCCTACGCATGTCAAGACCTCACCCAAATAGAAGATGGCCGCACGTTCGTCGTCCGCTTCAACTGCCTTTTCAAGGCACCACGAGCCATAATTGAAGGGCCGCGCACCAAACAGGTGCCGGTCGACTAGTCCCATGCACGACCAAGCGTCTCCGGACGCCAAGCATCTGTCGACGCCATGCGCCGTCAGTTCCTTTAGCTTGCCTTCATTCCACTGCAACCCCATCCGGAGACCGAGGGTAAGCGATTCAGGTGCCCGGATTTTCGGGTCGGAAGCCACTAGGAGCCAATCGAATAGCCGTTCCGCTGAAATATCATTGAGGGGCGCTCTGGCACGGGGCACACGTTCGACCGTAATGGCATCTAGAGGGCCGCCGAAAAAGTGTGGGTCATGGACGGAAACATCAATGTCCCCCTCAATGATGACGGGACGACCCTTCGGAAGCTTATCCATGGACTCGTCGATAAGTTGATTCAATAGGATCAGTGGAAGCTGCCCCATCGTGGTATATAGGTCGGCTTCACCGACCATGAACGGCCGGTAGTTGTCGAACCTCGAGGCAATCCGATCCAGTACGTCTGCAATCTGATCCGGCGTTGAGTTACTGGGCAGGTGCCGAATCCAAAATTCAACATATTCGCCGGTCCGGGACACATCCTTCGGCCGCCTTAGAAGCTGCATTATGTCGGTTGTGCGCAGCACTCGTGGATAGAGCGATTTCAGCAAGATTCCGAGGAGTTCATCGACGGGATCATCGATTTCGCCCGTAGTGACGTCGGCGAGGATCGTGAGCAGAACGTCCGACTCTAGGCAACCTGTGTTGTGATACGCAACTAACACATCGAGCGCGCCACATCGGACTCCAGGCTTCCACGTCGAATCATAGATGATGTTTATCAAGACCGGCGAAAGCGCCCGCAGCGGCTTACCATCTGCCAAGATGTCCATTATCATCAGCACGTAGGATTGGTGACATTGGTCGCGCTCAGAACTCGAAAGTATGTCGCGAAATGTACCTTCGAGGTCTGGTGACACGATCTTGCCGATGCCGGAGGTCCGCGAAATCGACCGCAAACACCAAGGGTTCCAGTCGGCTTCGCGGCGCAATTGTCGCAGGATGTCCTGCTTCTCGCCGACCGAATAGGTTTCTTCGTCGCCCTGGTATATCAGCCCACTGGGATTCAATTCGCTCAGACGTTTTCTGCTCCTTCTGTTGTGGACGGCCAGCCAGGATACGAAGTTGCGGAACGCAGGGACTAGTTCACCGTCGAAGCTCTTGATCAGCGCCAAGAACCGCTCGACTCGGAGGCCATTGTCGACAAGGTTGGATACGTGCCGGGCCGCAAGGAACTCCGCAACCTGGCGGTGAGCCGGCGCCAGCCGCCCTTCTGACGTCCCGATAAACAATCGCGTGCCCAATGCGGTCCGCACTGGCGATTCGGCAACGCCACCGAGCTCCGCGAGCGACGGGTAATCCGCGTCCGGGAGAGCTCGACCGGGTAGGGTGTACCCGGCGCTACCGGTTAGTAGTTGGACGGCACACAACCGTCCGGCTACGTTGACGAGATTGTCGATGTCGTTGCTCAAATGGTTCGCGACACGATGTTCTCCGTTTGCCTCGCTCGCGAGGATTCGGCAAGCCTGCTCGAACGCCTCTTTCCTGGAGGAGGGCCATGCGCCATGCGCTACCGACTTTGCGAGCATGTCCAGGTTTTGGGGGTTCTCCAGTAGGGAGTGGATTCCGAGCGCCCGCGCAGAGTCGATGAACCCATCAGGGTCCGCGACGCCGTGGTCACGAATGAGAATTTCCCTGATGTCGTCTTTCGACAGCGGATCCAGACGGATTACGGTGACGGTGCCGTTCGATGAAACGTCTTTGAGGTGTTCCTTGTCATTCGCTCCGAACCAGTCCGCCCAGCGGCAAGACAACCGAAACGTAGGGCGTCCCAACTGATCAAGGTTGGCGCAAATACGGTCTAGGGGCGTACGGCCGTCGACCGTGCCGACACGGGATTCATCGAGCCCATCGAGGTATAGCGTTTTCCCGCGCCATTGCTGCTCGTCGTATTTGAGGAAACGACGTACGGTGACGTAAACGCTTCCTTGTTTCTCAGCCTCACTCTTGAACACCGTCGTCTTGCCGGCGCCGGGTTCGCCGATCAGCACATATGCAGGTGTATCAGTGAAGCTCTCCAGCGGAGTGTTGAATGGCTCTGAAACACGCTCCGCTTCGTCATCGTTGACTACAGTGCATGTCCGTCGAGCGATGAATTTGACGTTTTCACGCTTAGACATCGTTTTGCCACCTTGATCCGCTGTCCATGCGGATTTGACCGCGATTATCTCTGGTCACGATATCCCTAACATCTGAAACAACGCATGAGCCTGTCTTCAAGCATGATGCCGTCCAGGTCGTAGAACTTTCAAGCCGATGAAATTCTATCGGAAGGCCCTCGGTGCCGACGAGAGGCCCTAACGTCGGCAGCCGATTCGCGTCAAAAATGTATGGCGGCAGCAGTACAACCGGGTCAGACCGCACGCCGCGTTCCAGGGCCTCAAAGGGTCATGTAATAGGTCTCACTTCACTTGGTACAAAATCTCGGCCCGGTCAAAAGAAGGTGCGGTTTGAGACGCAACTAGTAGGCCAAGCCACCGTTCTTTCCCTCTTAGCGTTTCGACCTACGCCGATTTTTCAAGCCGTGGCCACGGCCGACTGCGGCGGCGATTGCCTAGGCAATGACACAGTGAGCCTCATTATCGCTGCTCCCGCTGATTTGCCTACCAATAGATCGCGACTATCTCAGCGTCCAGGAACCTTTCAGGATGGGCAGCTGACGCAGGATCTCGATCGACTCCCCTTGACCCCTGCGGAACAAGCCTGCGGTCTAAACCTGAATTCCCCCGAGCGGCACATCGGAGTTCGTACGCCATTTTGGCGGATGTTTCGACTCTTAGCGCCGCATCGACTCGACGCGTCACCTCAGCGAACACGCTGCATTGGGCATCGATACTGCCCTGCCAGCCCTCTTCGAGTGAGATATCTAGAATCAGGTCATCAATGAACCCAGGCTTGAGAACCCCACAATGGTGGTCAGCAAGCAGCGCGGAATACTTCTTGATTACTTGCATTCCAGAGTGTGTATCCTGGCCTAGAGCCGCCGGTGAGGCATCAACCGGAGCCGTCATGTTCCGGCACGCAGTTTCGCTGAATTCTCGGATAAGTTCGTCAAAGGCAGGACGATTCCGGCAAGCACATCCGCCACCTTGACTGGTCGCCATCTGTCTGTCAGTCCACTTGTCGCAAGGCGGCAAAAAACAGTGTATCGAGCCTCCGAGAACAGTACCCGCCTGATGTCCTTCCAGAACAGGTCACTCTGAGCAACGCCAACCACGAATGCGGAATATGCTTCGGGTTGGGCGTCGGCGGGTATCTGGTCGAGAAGTGATCGGTGAACTAACACATCACGACCACCAATGATTGTAGCCTTGTAATCCACGAGGCGCCCTCGGATGGGAACAAGGCCAGCGAGCAGGCTCTCCAGCACCTGCGCTATCGAACGCATCTCGGCAAGTCGAGTGGTAATCACTCGATCAAATAGATGATCGTTGTCCTCAATGAGTTCGCAAAGAGTTGTGATGATCGCGGACACACGGAAAATCGGATCAGCCTCAAGCACCACTTCGGCTTCCAGGAGTTTACCGCGATGAATCGTCTTTGGATCCACGAGCCATCCATCTGTGGAGGGTGAATCAAGTCTCTTTTCAAGATCGGTTATCGTACTGACTGTAGGTGGATCACTGGCACCAAGCAGACTCAACCTGAGCGCATCCCGTTCGATGTCGTATAGCTCTTTGAAGCTAGTTTGAATGATTGCCTTGCGCAACACTTGAGATCCATGGACGTGCCCGGCCTGCATCTTCGAGTTGAGGTTTGCCTTGTTAGCACCAAATCCAACACCAATTGAACCACCAACCTCGCTATTCAGAGAAGCCGTCTGGCTCTCGGTGAATTCAGTAGCAATGCCGCCCTTTCGTGAGGCTAGAATGCTGCAGACAGAGATCTCGTCTAGATAGACGAACTCCCGTAGTGGCCCGTGGGAGCTCACCGAGGTGCGTTGGCGCGTTATACGCCGGAGCCAACCTATAAACCGCGACTTAATGCTCATCTATTGCCACTCGTCGGACTAGCCTCTCTGGCTCGATTCCTGTAGCGGGAGACCCTCTGGAACCCGCCGATATAATCCTCTTCGTGGATTTCGCATCGCTCGTCTTCAACGGCCAGAAGCGCGGCCTCACTCCAGATCGCTGCAAGCTCGGCCGCCGACCACCCGACGGACCTAGATGCGATAGTTCCATGGGGAAGTGGACCCCTCGCATTCAACCGTCGTTCCGTCTTTATGAGGATATCTTCGCGGTCGTGCTCGTTGGGGTAAGGGAACTCAATCTCCCAGTCGAAACGGCCCGGTCTTCGAAGAGCAACATCGAGGTCCTATGGTCTATTGGTCGCAGCAATGACAACTACGTTGGTTTTAGAGGTGAAACCATCCATGAGAGTAAGCAGTTGAGCGACTACGCGCTTCGAGGCCTCATGTGATTCGCCGCTCCGCTGAGCTGCGACACTGTCAATCTCATCAAAGAAGATGATGGCCTTGTCGTCGTTCGCAGCCACATCGAACAACTTTCGGAGTAACTTCTCGCTCTGGCCGTACCACTTGCTGAAGATCTCAGGGCCAGAAATCTTATAGAACTCAGCCTTAGATTGCGAGGCGATAATCTGAGCAAGCATCGTCTTCCCGGTCCCGGGCTGCCCGGTGAAGAGCACACCCTTGATCGTACGTGCTCCAATCTCTGAAAACGCCTTGCGGTTCTGCAGCGACACCTCAATCAGCTCCCGTGCTCGAGCAACAACTGTCGCAAGGCCGCCGAAATCATCGAACCCAAGTTTCGTCCCTTCCGGAGGTGCCCAGCGGAACTGATCAATTACATCGTCATCCACAGCAGGAAGGTCGATGTACTTAATTGGGGCCTCGGAAAGAACCCGAGTGACGCCTTGAACCTCTCCAACCTGAACCGTATTTCCTGTTTCGTAACTCGGCTCGGTCGTCGTCCGGACCGTTTGAAATCTCCCGCCCGAATCGATCACAGTGATGTCTGGCAACTTGATCTTCACAACTCCGACCCAGAGTTCTTCAGGCCAAGCATCGCTGGGAACCTTTTCGACTCGTTGGTTGCCAACTTCACCAGTAATAAGTATCACCTCACCAACGATATGCTCTTGGTCTACTTGGTCAAACCAGGCTGTATTGCCATTTCTGAAGACGAAAAAGACACGGCAACCTCATCAGTAATTTTAATAGCTGTAATCTTTGCAAGTAGCCCCGTGGGCCCGAGTTCGATGGTCATTTCTCTCCCGGTTTCGTTCGCAGCCACACGGTCGCCGGACGCGCTTCTCTTGACCGTGTGGCCGAGCGTTTCGAGTTCACCTCAGATTTGCCGCCTCCCGTAAAAGGGCAAGCGCAGAATGCCGGGTACAGGCTCAACGAGTCTGTACCTCAAGACGTGCCCAATTCGACTGTCGACATGGCACCGGCACGAACATTATCGTCACCCAAGCCCCCAGAGCATCAAGAGCGCGCACAGCCCCCTCCCGCAGAAAATTCCAAAGGAAGGCCATGGTGAAGGCCACCGCCCCACCTGGGTGAGACTCACGCCGCCGTTTCTCTCAGCCGGGCTTGCGCTAGTTCGAAGCTCCCTTGCATCCGTACCCAATGTTCAGCGTCACTCCATCCGATACGTTCCAACGCCAGCGCCATCGTGGGCGAAACTCCGGCGTGTCCGTTTAGCAGTCGCGACAGTGTATTTCGGGTCACGCCAAGGCGTTCGGCACACTGGGCCACCGTCCAGCCTTTGGCCTGGATGCTCTCGCGGATCAGTTCTCCAGGGTGCGACGGGTTGCGCATGGGCATTTCAGACCTCCTTTAGTGGTAGTCGATCAGGTCCACGTCTACCGCCTCGCCATCAGCGAAGCGAAAGACGATTCTCCAATTCCCAGAGACGCGCACGCTCCATTGTCCGCGACGATTCCCTTTGAGCTGGTGCAGCCGCCAGCCGGGCAGGTCCAGGTTCCGTGGCGAACGTGCATCTTGCAGCGCGGTCAGCACACGCCGGATGCGCTCCACATGGTCGGCGTTCAGACCGCTGGGGTCATCTCGTTCATGGAATCTCCGTAGCGTTTTGTGCGCGAACTTAATGCCATAAGTGTATCATGCACCGTATCACGTTTCAATCCAATGCCCGATACCGAGGCGGGACCCTTGACGGCGAGGACCGATCTGGCAAAATCGAAGGCGAGGGGAAAGGGGGCCATCGGGCGAGCCATGATCGAGCACTTGCGCGGGCGAGAGAGAGCACTGGAACCGCTTGGCTGGACGGGCCGGGAGGCGGAATGGATCGCGCTTGTCTGTCTCCATAGCGGGGTTTTTATCCGGCCTCAATTTTGTCACTACTTCAACACGGATCGAAAACAGGCTCTCCGGGTTGTCAGGGCATTGGTGGCGCGGCGGGCGGGCATCGAAGGGGATTCGATGATGTTTCCCGGTGGCGCTCGATTGTGCCGGATTTCGAACATGGCGATCTACCGGGCGCTCGGTGTCGAGAATATCCGGCATCGGCGGAAGGCCCGAAACTCTGTTCTGATGCGGCGGCTCCTATCGCTTGATTTTGTCCTGGAACATCCGGGGTTGAACTGGCTTCCCACCGAACCGGAGAAGGTCGAATTTTTTGAAGGGCTCGGCATTTCTTCCCGCTTGGTTCCCCGCCGGATTTACTACGGAGACGATGGCGCGAAGAATCGCTACTTTACGCTCAAGCTCCCCATCGCCGGTGGCGCTGAAACTGCCACCTTTGCCTATGTCGATCCAGGCCGGGAGAGCACCGGTGAACTCAACACATGGGGAGCCGCGCATGTTCCGCTTTGGGATGCGATTCGCGCCAAGGGGCGACAGGTCCGAGTGGTTGCCATTGCCGCCGAACACGAACCCATTGAGCGGGCGGATCGGGTGCTAAGAGCATGGGCGGCGGCACCGGAGAAGGATGGAACCGGCATGTCGGTGAAGCAGGAGATCGCGGCGATCAAAGATGGGATGCTGCGGTGCGATCACGAGTTTTTGGAGCAGTGGGGAGGGTGGCACCCGGCCAGGGAGCGGTGGTTCGAGCTTGAAAAACTCCCGGAGGCTAACCTAGTTCCCATCCGGAAACCCCGTAAGGTAAAAATATTCGGTCGGGCAGCGGATCCTTAGGATAGAAGGGCTCATGGGCGTGCGAGCATCGGAATCTCAGGCGATTTCCGTTGAGAAACCAGCTTTTGGAAACGGGCTCCCGGTGTGAGGTCGTCGCTCCGGCACAGCGGTGCTGACTCGACCTTCTCCCCAGTCTTATGGAGTGTATCCGAATTCAAGCAGCGTCTCGATAGTAGTATCGAAGCAAGCCACCGAGCCTGGGACGGCAACTTAATTCGCCGTCCTTGCGACCAACTTCATCTCCCGCATCAATGATTCGGTTCGCGAGTCCCTGATGATTCCGTTCGTGGTGAAAGTGCTCTCCGAACTCTCTCAAGGCCCGACGCAATGACGCTTCACCAAAGAAGATCATACGGTTGAGACATTCAGATTTCAGGGAGCGCATGAAGCGTTCCAGATGAGCATTGAGATTAGGACTCTTGGGAGGTAAGACTACCGCCTCGATGTCGCTGGACTTCAAGATCTGACGCAACGGCAAGTGCTTCGTGTCACGGTCAAGGATGACGTGGGCCGAGCTGCGGAAAAAGCCGTCGACACAGCCGGTCAGGTTCCTTCCGGCTTGCTGCATCCATTCGGAGTTGGGGTGAGGCGTCGCACCCGCGATTTCAATGCGCCGCGTCTTTAGATGCATCACCACAAGGACGTAGAACGTGACCAGTCCTGACCGAGTCCAGACCTCAACGGTCGTAAAGTCGGCGGCTGCGATCGAATCCCAGTGAGCAGCAAGGAAGGTACGCCAGGCCGTGCGGCTCTCGCGCTCTGGAGCTGGCTCGATGCCGTGGGCTTTGAGAATGTTGCCAACCGTGGTGTCAGAAATGTGGAAGCCCAGGTTGGCTAAAGCACCCTGGATACGGTCATAGCCCCAGCTAGGATTCTCCTGAGCCATGCGCAGAGCCAAGTCCACAATCTGTTGTCGAATGCGTGGCCGGCCAACGGATTGCCTCTTGTCTGAGTGATCCCACTTGCGAGCGATAAGCTCTCGATGCCAGCGCAGAAGCGTGTCGGGCCTGACGATCTTGGCCAGTTTGCCGAGGCTTTTTCGGCCCAGCACCTTGCCCTTGACGGCCAAGCGTCGACGCTGGCCGTCGTTGAGCAGAATGCGGCCCTTGCCGAGCTTTTCTCTGAGTACCTGATTCTCAGTCAAAAGATACTCGATCGCGTCCTGCTGGTCTCTGTTGATCCAACCGGCCAAGATCAGGAGCAGTTGCTGCCAGGGCCTGAGCACGAAGTCCATGGTTGATTAGATGCTCACGTCAAGTGCTCAGACGCAAAGGGGGAAAACATTGGGGCTCAACCAAGGCTGACTTCTGTTTTCCGTGACGGTTACAACTTGTTGCACAATAGAGACTTGTGGGTCGGCTGAATATTTTGACCTTACGAGGTTACACCGAGCCGGGTCCACGACTGTCGTCTGTTGCCGGCCCTGTTGGATCAGATTCCGGGTCGCATCGTTCAAGTCTCGGGCGACGGGGCCTATGACACGAGGGCCTGTTATCAATCGATACTCGAGCGGAAGGCTGTCGCCACCATCCCTCCGCGACGCAGTGCACGGCTGAGTGAAAGTGTGGACCCGCCTGCCTGGCGGGCAATGCGGGATGCCCATCTACGAGAAATAAGGAGACTCGGCCGATATGAATGGCGCATCTCCAGTGGTTGCACCAGGCAAAGCCTTGCAGAGAATGCGATGTCGAGGTTCAAGACGTTGTTTGGGCCTAAGCTGTCGGCCCGACGATTCGACAATCAACGGGTCGAGGCCATCATCAAATGTGAGGTGCTGAATCGTATGTCAAGCCGGGGCATGCCTGAGTCAGTGCGAATTCGATAGCATTCAAACAGGACTGGGATCGGTCCGTGACCCGACCGGAATTGTGCAACAACGCGTGTTATCGTGCTATTTTAAGTCCTCGCTTTCCACCTGATCTACCCCGCAAACGAGCCCACTCCCGACGTCAGGACTGCGGGGCTACTCCGGAACCCCTGTGACCCGGATCACAGGAACCGCCGAGAGCGATTCTCCCCGCTTCCCAAATCGTATCCCAATCGGAGCGAACGAAGAGCCGTCCTCGGCCCTCAGGAACAGGAGGCCCCGGAAGTCCTCAAGAAACTCCGTATCTATCCCATCCATAGCGAACCATTCCAGGATGGTTCGAGCGGCCTGGTTGAAGTCCCCCACTCGTGCGAACCCTTCCCCCAAAGGGTTGACCCCGTCTTCGTCACGGATCCGGAACTCGATCGTGGAGGACGGGTCCGGTTTGAAAATAGCCAGTCCCGTGCCGATGCCGTCCGATTCCTCAACGAACAGAGCGAAGTGACTCCCGAGCTCGACCGATTCGACGCTGACCTCTACCCCCGTTTCGGCGTGTCTGTAGGTCAACAATCCACTCACCGATGCCGTATCGGTCTTCACCTCGATCCAACCCCTACGGAACTCCCGTTCCGGGTCAGCGTGCGCCCCAGAACTTTTTAAAACTCGAGTTCCCAGGGGCGGAATCTCAAAAAGGTCGTCGAAATCGAAGAAACCCGGGATCGACTGGCCTTCTCGATCGTAGGCGGTCACGAGGACCGCCGCGTCCTCAGTAGCAACGCTGATATGGCTGACTGCCAGCTGCACGGACCACCCTCCTCCATCCGCGTAGTCGGGGAAGTAGAGCGTTGTCATCGGATCTGACTCCGGCGTGTCACCGGGGGCCTCCAGCGGTCCCACTGTGGCACGCGCTTCCAGACTGAAACCGTTCCTATTACGCGCTCTCACACTGATGTAAGTATGGGCGACATCGGTGGGCAGGCCCATCAACGTCCACTCGACCGTCACTCCTTCACCCGCTCTCAGCGTCGTCTCCAGGATCTCCGCCCAGTCAGTCCAAGTTCGGAGGGTCGCATCCCACAGCCGGTACGTGTAACTGGCGGTGGAATCGCCCGGGTCGTCCCAGGTCACCTTCATCTGTCCCGGGCCTACCCAACTTGCGGCCAGGTTCAACACGTACACATCGGGTAGGTGTCTCAATGCGGGTGGAATCGGTCCCGTCAACCGGTTGCCCCGGAAGCTGAACGCCTGCAGCTGGATCAGTCGCCCCAACTCCACCGGGATCGCTCCTGTCAACTGATTGTGCTGGAGATGCAACTCCCACAGATTGCTCAGTTGGGCCAGCTCACCCGGGATCGCCCCCATAAGTTGGTTGTTGTTGAGCCACAACCGCCGCAGCCGGGTCAATTGGCCCAGCTCACCCGGGATCGCTCCCGTTAGCTGGTTGTGCTGGAGCCTCAACCATTTCAGCTGGGTCAGTCGACCCAACTCACCCGGGATCGCTCCCGTCAGTCGGTTGTGGGAGAGGTCTAACACCCTCAGCTGGGTCAGTTGGCCCAGCTCACCCGGGATCGCCCCCGTCAGCCGGTTTCCAGAGAGAAATAACTCCCCCAGTTGGGTCAGTTGGGCCAACTCCACCGGGATTTTTCCCGTCAGTCGGTTCTCGCGGAGGTCTATCCACCACAACCCGGTCAGTCGGCCCAGCTCACCTGGGATTTTTCCCGTCAGTCGGTTGTGGGAGAGGTCCAAATTCGCCAGATTGGTCAGTTGGCCCAGCTCACCCGGGATCGCTCCTGTCAGCCGGTTCTCGGAAAGGTCCAAATACTGCAGCTGGGTCAGTTGGCCCAGCTCCGCCGGTATCCCTCCCGTCAGCTGGTTATCCTGGAGCCACAACAGCCCCAGCCGGGTCAGTTGGCCTAACTCGGGGGGGGTCCCCCCCATCAATTGGTTGTGGGAGAGGTACAACGACTGCAACTGGGTCAGTTGGGACAGCTCTACTGGGATCGCTCCCGTCAGCTGGTTGCTTGAAAGGTCCAAATACTGCAGCTGGGTCAGTTGGCTCAACTCCGCCGGTATCCCTCCCGTCAGCTGGTGGTGAAAGAGTTCCAACTGCTGCAGCTGGGTCAGTCGGCCCAGTTCCGCCGGGAGCGATCCCGTCAGCGGGTTCTCGTAAAGTTCCAACTTCAAGACGCGCCTCGGCGCTCCCGAGACGCCGACTCCTTCCCAACTGGTAATGGCCAAATGTGTATCCCAGTTCAAGGAGCCGGTGCCGGCCAACTCGTCGCGGAGTCCCAGCAGGACCTTACAGTCCTCGACTAGGCCGGGATTGTTCCCCGGATCCGGCACCGCCGTGCCGCCATCGCAGGCCTGCAGGGGTGGACTGCCGACCGCCAGCAGGAAGATTGCCGCGAGGCTCCAAACAGCCGCGCCCCTGGCGGAAGGACTCCGTTCCCGGCAAGCTGCTGTTCGACTCATCTTTTGATCCCCTTCATTTTGAGGAGGATACTATAGTTCCATATCTGCGCTTCCATCCATCACCGGTCAGCCCCATGCGCCGCAGGGCGCTAGGTCTCGGCCGGTGGCCATCCAGGGTGATGCTGTGTGGCTCCCGATGATGCTTCAGTGCCTTGCGAAAGAATGCCTTCGCCGCCGCAATGCCGCGTGTCCAACTCAGACAGAACTCCACAGTGTTGCCTTGTCCATCCACGGCGTGGCACAGATACATCAACTGGCCCCGAATCTTGATAAACGTTTCATCAACCCGCCAGCTCCCACCCACCGGTCGCTCGAATCGGCTCCAGCGCTTTTCACACGTGTCCGCATAGCGAACGACCCAACGCAAAATCGTGGTGTGCGAAATCGATAAACCCTGCTCACCTAAAATCTCGACCAGATCCCGGTAACTCAGTTTGAAACGAAAATACCAGCGAAGGCAGAGGAGAATGATGGCGGCTTCGAACCAACGTCCGGCAAATAGAGAATTCCGTTCAGTTTTGCGATGCGCCATATCCCATTATCGCCAATTCCCCTGGCTGTCTGCACCAGAACCCCTAACATCAAACTGGACTCGTTTTAGGGGGTAAGGTCACGGGGGCGTGGCGCAAGGGAACACTGCTTGAGGATGACCAACAGCGCAGGAGAAAATGGGAATATCGCTGGCGTGGTGGTATCGAAAGCATAGATTCTCTCATGAGTAGACTGAACTATACAGTTAGTGGTCCCTCCGGGAGAGTACGCGGGTGTGTATTAGTAGTAGGCACTCAGAACGGGGTCGGCAGGGATGGCCGCGAGGCTGGCAACTCCCCAGGGATGGGGGGGGGAAGTGCTGAATAATTTGTGCGGAACTGTGGGGGAAAAGATGATTTTTTACCTCATGTTGCTTCAGCAGGTCCCCAAGTCCACGGAACCAGTTAAAGTGAAGGAGCCGCACTTTCCAGTATTGCGCGCGTGGCGAGGCTCCCCGTCCTACGCCAAGCGGTATGAGCTGTTCTGTCAACGGTTGGTGCTCGAGCGTCTGTACGATGCGGCCTGCTTCCTACTATCCGAGAAAGAACGCGGACGGGATGTGTGGTACGCCGAGCCGTCGGACGAACTGACTTTCCATCCGGGCGGGGTTACACAAACGAACGATTGCGCAAAGCTCCAGGCATGTTCTCAGGGGTTCTGTGTTGCAAACACCTTCCGCAAAGGACTGCCTACGCGAGTTGAAGAAGATCAAGGCGGCCTAGCGGTCACTCACCCCCGCCAGGTCCAACAAAAACGCATAGTGGTACGCCGTCTGCGCATAACCTCCCTGGCGACCCGAAACACCGCCATGGCTGCCATGCATCTCGGTTTTGAAAATCAGCCGCTTATCGTCTGTCTTCAGCGCTCGCAGCTTCGCAACCCACTTCGCAGGCTCATAATATTGCACATGCGAATCATTCAGACTCGTAGTCACCAACAAGTGAGGGTAGTCTTTCGCTTCAACCTGATCGTAGGGCGAGTAAGACAGCATGTAGTCGTAAAACTCCTTCTCCTTCGGATTCCCCCACTCGTCCCACTCACCTGTCGTCAGCGGAATCGTTTCGTCCATCATCGTTGTCACGACATCAACAAACGGGACGTCCGCCACGAGCCCGGTCCAAAGATCCGGGCGCATATTCATCACCGCACCCATCAGCAACCCGCCTGCGCTACCCCCGTAGGCAAACACTTTTTCGGAGTCGCCGTAGCCTTTCTCAACCAAGAACTCCGTGCAATCGATGAAGTCCTGAAACGTGTTTTTCTTCTTCAGTAACTTCCCGTCTTCGTACCAGCGTCGGCCAAGCTCCTCGCCGCCGCGAACATGGGCAATCGCAAAAACGAATCCCCGGTCCAAGAGGCTGATTCGGAACGGATCGAACCCTGCGTCCGAGCTGATGCCATACGACCCATAGCCGTAAACCAACAGCGGATTCCCGCCCGCCTTCCGCGTGTCCTTGCGGTAAACCACCGAAACCGGCACCTCTTCGCGATCCCGAGCCACAGCCGAAAGCCGCTCCACCGCGTAGTTCCCCGGGTCAAACTCGCCCAACACCTCATCCTGCTTGAGGAGCTTGCGCTCCTTTGTCGCCATGTCGTAGTCGTAGACAGAATCCGGCGTTGCGGGCGATTCATACCCGAACCGCAACGTCTCTGAGTCAAACTCGAAGTTATCCGCCGGATATGCCACGTAGGTCGGCTCATCGAACTCCACGTAGTGCTCGCCCGAGCCCGACCAGGGCATCACCCACAACTGCGTCAGCCCCTCCCGGCGCTCTTCGACAACAAGGTGGTCCGAGAAGATCTCGAAGTCTTCGAGTAAGGTGTCATCTCGATGTGCAATCACCTCTTCCCAGTTCTCAATCCCGGTACGCACCACCGGGGTTTTCATCAAGCGGAAATTCTTTGCTTGGTGATTGGTCGCGATGTAAAAGTGATCGCCAAAGTGATCGACAGAATACTCGTGGTCACGCCGTCGAGGCTCAAGCACCCGAAACGCACCTGTCGGCTCATCGGCATCAAGAAACCGCACCTCGTTACTGAGAGTGTGGTCTGAGCTAATCAGCAGGTACTCCTGAGACTTTGTCTTCTCCAGAGAGCAACAAAACTCCGAGTCCGGCTCCTCGAACACAACCACATCGGATGCGGCATCGGTCCCCAAAACATGCCGCACAACCTGGTACTCCCGCAGAGTTCCAGGCTCCTTGTTCACGTAGAACACGGTGCGGTTGTCTGTAGCCCACTCGATCTCCCCGGCCGTATCGGGAATCCGGTCAGCCAGCAACTTCCCCGTCTCCAGGTTCTTGAAGCGAATTGTGTAAGATTCCCGCCCTGCCGTATCCTCGCTGAACGCCAACAACCGATTGTCCGGGCTCACTTGAACCTTGCCCAACGCGAAATATTCATGCCGTTCCGCTAACTCATTCTCGTCGAGCAGAATCTCCTCTGGGGCATCCAAGGACGTCTTCTTGCGGCACTGAATTCCGTAGTCCTTGCCCGCGACCACCCGCGAATAGTAGAAATATCCGTTCTGGAAGCAAGGCACCGACTCGTCAGTCTGCTTAATCCGCTCGGTGAATTCCTTCACCAGCGATTCCTGCAAGTCTTTCGTGTGTGCCGCCGCCGCCTCGGCGTAGGCGTTCTCCGCCTCTAAGTAAGCGACCACTTCCGGGTCTTCCAGCTGGTTTAACCAGTAATAGTTGTCGATGCGAGAACTTCCATGCTCCTCGAACGTCTTACGGGTTATCTTAGCAATAGGGGCTTCCAATAGATTCTCCGATGAACAGCAACTCACTAATACTAAAGCAGCTAGACAACCTAACACAGCTCGGCGCTTCTTCAGGCAACTGTTGTTGAGTTCTGACGGCAGTCCACGGTGGCGTAGAATCGGATCGCTATCAAAACAAACAAAAGGAATGCCGCCCGACTTGTGAAGACCTCTCGGAATGAGAGCCTGTTTTTGGCCAGGCCGCCCTGCATGGCAGGAGTCCTCATCGTTCTACCGAATCTCAGAGCCGAATGCGGACGTACGAAGTTGTAATAGGCCATCAGCAGCGCCACGTGACCTTCCAAGAACTCCGTACGTCGGGCGTGGCAAGGTGTGCGACGGCCAAGATAGGAGCAGCCCTGCCGGATGGTTAAATTGTGGCGCTCCACGAAACTGGTGTTCAGTGTGCTGGAATCCTCGGAATGAAACAGTGCTTCTTCCAGTTCGCCTTGTGTTCCGGGAAGCAGTCTACGATCGACACGAACCACCCGATTCTCCCGACGCTTCTTGATGACTTGGCCGTAGATGCAGACTCCCAAGAGCAGCCTTTTCGCAGCCCACTCGTACATCTCGAACCCGTCGGTGGTGAACAGGAAGCGGTGTTTAAGGAGGCCTCGCTGCAGTGTGTTCAGAATTGCGTTCTTGATTTGCTGGAGACTGCGGCGGCCAACGTTTGTCGAGACCCAAAGTCTGGACCACACTTCCAGGGTGGTCAGCACCCAGATCACCCGTTTCTTCGCTCCAACAAAGGTCCTGATCTCGTCGGCCTGAAGTTCATGGATGACGAAACCCCGGAGCATCCGATCATTGAACCGGACAGCGTATGTGGCCGCCGATTCAAGCCAGCGTGCGATGGTGCCCCACGCCATCCGCTTGATTCGAGCCATGGCTGAGATCGCAATTCCGTGGACACACATGCGGACGACTTCATCGAACAAAGACCTGGGCTTGTGCAGCCGATAATAAGGCGTGCCACGGGTCGAGGAGAAGGTTCGACCGCATTCTTTGCAGCGATAGCGCCGGCGTCTGCCCTGCCTGGTGATGTAGAAGGAGTGTCGGATGATGTTGCCCTTGCCGAGCCGTCCTTTCAGGCAGCAATTGGGGTTGGGACAAGTGCGATTGGACTCCTTGCTCCGCTTCATACATGTCTTGATGACAGACAACCGCCAGGAAGTCCAGGTAGGATCATGAGTTGAGGAGACACTGGGAGACGATTAACAACAGTTCCCTGATGAAGCACCAAAAATATTCGGTCGGGCAGCGGATCCTTAGGATAGAAGGGCTCATGGGCGTGCGAGCATCGGAATCTCAGGCGAGTTCCGTTGAGAAACCAGCTTTTGGAAACGGGCTCCCGGTGTGAGGTCGTCGCTCCGGCACAGCGGTGCTGACTCGACCTTCTCCCCAGTCTTATGGAGTGTATCCGAATTCAAGCAGCGTCTCGATAGTAGTATCGAAGCAAGCCACCGAGCCTGGGACGGCAACTTAATTCGCCGTCCTTGCGACCCACTTCATCTCCCGCATCAATGATTCCGTTCGTGGTGAAAGTGCTCTCCGAACTCTCTCAAGGCCCGACGCAATGACGCTTCACCAAAGAAGATCATACGGTTGAGACATTCAGATTTCAGGGAGCGCATGAAGCGTTCCAGATGAGCATTGAGATTAAGACTCTTGGGGGCATTGTCAAGTTAACGCATCACAAGCTGAGACAACCCCAAGATATCGTCAGTAAAACCACGTCTGAATACTCGATGGGGTGGCTTGGATTCTCGGCAACCGGTTAACTTGACAATGCCCCTCATAGGTCGTCTCGGTTGCCAGGTCTTTCCATGTGTAGGGCGTCAGCCCTACACCCCTCGCATTATCTTGCTTCTGTCCAGTTGAGGACACCCTAGCCTAGTTCCCATCCGGAAACCCCTGTTTTTCAAGGGCTTGGTAAGTTCGTGGAACGTAGCATAGAGGCAACCGGTGTCGCTTTTGGAGTTCATTCTACCAAAGGGGCTTAGGGTTCTGTGAAAGAGTGCTGAGTGCAGAGACCTCAGCTTCGGATGAGCTCTGAGTGGATGCTGGTGGGGCGCGGGGCTCTACAACTGGAGTCGAGCCAGCACGACCAGATTGTAGCTCACGACGGAAAGATGCACGTAGCGCTGAAAGTGGGTCCAACCTTTCCAGAGACAGCGACTCAAACCAAAGACGCGTTTGGCCGTGGAGATGCAGCCTTCAATACCGGCCCGAAAGCGTCGCAGTTGCTTGTACACCCAGCTGGAGCGGACCATGTTCTCGATGGTCAATCCGCACTTCTTCGCAAAAGCCACATCCTGCACGCCTTCCTCTTTCGCCCATTTCAGGTTGTTGAGAGAAGCAAAGCCTCCATCGAAACTCGCTTGGCGAGGATAACGACCGTACAATTGGCACTGACGCCGCAAAAGAGGCTCGACCTGTTGACTGTCGGCGGGATTCCCTTGCACCAGAAGCGCATCCAGGATCAGGGAAGATTTTCCGATCGTCACATAAAGTTTATGACCAAAGATACTCTCCCGCGCCCCTTTTTCAATAATGTCGGTGTGTTCTTCAAAGAGCGAGACCACTTTTTCCGACGCCGGTACCTTTTCACCCCCAAGCACCCGCCGTTGTGTCTGATCCATCACTCGTTCCAGCAGATCCAGGTAGTGAGCCAGTGCTTGGCTGATGGGATCGCTCCAAGCTTCGGCCGACTGGATCGCCTCTCGGGCGTAGCTGCGCGTCTTGCCAGCTACCTGGAGCAGATCCTGATAATGTTTTTTGCGTCTTTCGCCCCGGCTGTTTCGGATGTTCAGCCAGCGCCTTTTGGCCCGCCTCGAGTGATCGACAAAAGCGACCGACTGGCGCTGGCTCAGACGTCTCATAAGGCGGGTGAGGACCCGGATCGCATCGTACAGCAACTGACTATCTGTAGGATAACGGATGTCACTTTCCACACTGGTTGCATCCACTCGGATCTTGCGCCCCTTTTCCAAACCTTCCTGATCGGCCCAACTCACCAACACCCGGTTGATCTTCTGCCAGGTGGAGTCTTCCATCTTGGAGATGTTCTCCTGAAGGACGCTCTTGGAGGGAGTGTACCCGTAGGGAAGGCGACAAAAGGTGCGGAAACTTTGCGAGTCGCTCAGATGAAAGGCAAGCTTTTCATAAGAAAACTGGTGCATCTGTTTGATCAGAGCACAGCGCAGCACCTGATCGGCTGTCAGACCTCCCGCACCGTTCCGGGCGCTGGCTTTGTCACACACATCCTGTAAAACTAGATCCGAGATCGAGGGATTCTCGTCCAGGATCTCGGAAATCACTCTCAGCTCTTTGGCGAGTTGATGATCGGGCCAAAGGGGAGAAAGGGGGAGTTGATTTTCACGGTTCTTCCGCATTTTTCAAGCACTCGGTTTTGCTTAAGTCTTTTGCTACATGCTGCTTACAACAATTACAATAGCAAACGACTATGACAAAACCGAGGCTTGGAGATGCCCCTCTTCCTCTTTATTTCCAATGCTTTACAAGTCCACGGATGGGAACTAGCCTAACGTCAGGGACGGGGCGCTAAGGCGTCAGAATAGAGTTCTAATTTGGATTGATGGACACATCCCGTCCAGGCTTATAGAGTTCTTCCTGACAGACTGGATGCACGGTCGCCGCAGTCGGCTAGGTCCGGGTGAGCCGCTTCGATCAGAACCCGGAACGCCAAGTGGCAGTGCAAGCTTTGCGGGACGCTGGATATGCGGACGACAGCCTGCTGCCCCACCTGTCACCACTGGGCTGGGAGCACATCAACCTGACGAGAGACTACAACTGGCGGCAGAACAAGCAAGTCGAACAGGGCAACTTCCGCCCCCTACCGCCGCTCAATCAGCCTGAGCGCACGATTCTTTCCGTTTCGTAAGGTGACCCCACACTGCGCTGTCGGAATTCATCATCGCCGTCCTCCGCCAGGGCGGCTCGATCTACTTTGCGCAACTCCCGGAGCGCTCAATCTAAGAGGGTCCCTTAGCCGCCGTCGCGCCCAGTGTTTTCTGCACCTTCCGAGCTTCATTGATCGTAAGAGAAAACTCGGCAATAAGCTCACCTAGGATGGCTGCTGTGCGGCGGCGTGCACGCTTGAACTTTCCAGTGAGGGCGGGAACTTTAGCTATGGAAGCTTGGAATTTAGAAATGACGGAAATCCCTTCAACCAAGCCCTTGACCAATGTCTCCAGGGCCGCTAAATCCTTGGTGTTTTCGGTATTTCCGAGCTCCTGAGTCTCGTTTACCCCATCCCGGAGATGAGAGAACATTGCTCGACTGTGAACTCGATATGCTTCGACATTCACAATCATGGACCGAGAAAAGTCATCAAGGTTCTCAGCCGCTTGATCTACATTCCGCCGACTTTGTGCGACGAACTCCTGCTGTGCTTTACTACCACCGATATGCTTAACTTTCTCATGCTCCCGGTAAAGAGTGTTGATCTCGCCTGTCCGGCTATTCATTTCATTACCTATGCGAATCGTATCCTCAGACAGCTGTTCTAGCGTCTGGTTCAACGCGTTCGCTTCTTTGTGGAAGCTATCCATGTAGTCGAGAAGGCCTGAATCGTCTTCATCATCTGCGGCGCAAAGCGCATTAGTCATCTGACCCAGATCTGGATGATGATCTGTGCTTAGGGTTAGCGACGATTCGGCGGCCTGATCATCATCCAGCTCTCGTAAGGTAAAAATATTCGGTCGGGCAGCGGATCCTTAGGATAGAAGGGCTCATGGGCGTGCGAGCATCGGAATCTCAGGCGATTTCCGTTGAGAAACCAGCTTTTGGAAACGGGCTCCCGGTGTGAGGTCGTCGCTCCGGCACAGCGGTGCTGACTCGACCTTCTCCCCAGTCTTATGGAGTGTATCCGAATTCAAGCAGCGTCTCGATAGTAGTATCGAAGCAAGCCACCGAGCCTGGGACGGCAACTTAATTCGCCGTCCTTGCGACCAACTTCATCTCCCGCATCAATGATTCGGTTCGCGAGTCCCTGATGATTCCGTTCGTGGTGAAAGTGCTCTCCGAACTCTCTCAAGGCCCGACGCAATGACGCTTCACCAAAGAAGATCATACGGTTGAGACATTCAGATTTCAGGGAGCGCATGAAGCGTTCCAGATGAGCATTGAGATTAGGACTCTTGGGAGGTAAGACTACCGCCTCGATGTCGCTGGACTTCAAGATCTGACGCAACGGCAAGTGCTTCGTGTCACGGTCAAGGATGACGTGGGCCGAGCTGCGGAAAAAGCCGTCGACACAGCCGGTCAGGTTCCTTCCGGCTTGCTGCATCCATTCGGAGTTGGAGTGAGGCGTCGCACCCGCGATTTCAATGCGCCGCGTCTTTAGATGCATCACCACAAGGACGTAGAACGTGACCAGTCCTGACCGAGTCCAGACCTCAACGGTCGTAAAGTCGGCGGCTGCGATCGAATCCCAGTGAGCAGCAAGGAAGGTACGCCAGGCCGTGCGGCTCTCGCGCTCTGGAGCTGGCTCGATGCCGTGGGCTTTGAGAATGTTGCCAACCGTGGTGTCAGAAATGTGGAAGCCCAGGTTGGCTAAAGCACCCTGGATACGGTCATAGCCCCAGCTAGGATTCTCCTGAGCCATGCGCAGAGCCAAGTCCACAATCTGTGTCGAATGCGTGGCCGGCCAACGGATTGCCTCTTGTCTGAGTGATCCCACTTGCGAGCGATAAGCTCTCGATGCCAGCGCAGAAGCGTGTCGGGCCTGACGATCTTGGCCAGTTTGCCGAGGCTTTTTCGGCCCAGCACCTTGCCCTTGACGGCCAAGCGTCGACGCTGGCCGTCGTTGAGCAGAATGCGGCCCTTGCCGAGCTTTTCTCTGAGTACCTGATTCTCAGTCAAAAGATACTCGATCGCGTCCTGCTGGTCTCTGTTGATCCAACCGGCCAAGATCAGGAGCAGCAGCTGCCAGGGCCTGAGCACGAAGTTCATGGTTGATTAGATGCTCACGTCAAGTGCTCAGACGCAAAGGGGGAAAACATTGGGGCTCAACCAAGGCTGACTTCTGTTTGCCGTGACGGTTACAACTTTTTGCACAATAGAGACTTGTGGGTCGGCTGAATATTTTGACCTTACGGTTCCAGCGAATCGAGTAAAACGGAGTTAGAGATGTTGTGCTCCCGGTCCCGGTGTAGATCCGAGAGGTGCAGTATGCTGGCTCTCATTTCGTTCTCGTGCCGGAACAGTCGAGTGTCAGAGAGGAAGGTCGGATCTTGCCCCCCCATTTTCGAACCGGTTTGACGGCTAATTTCGGCTAAGGATCAGGGTCGACATTTTCTCCGGTGTTCAGTTTTTCTTTGGCGTATTCCTCTGGCCTTCGATGACCGATTGAGGAATGACGCCGCCGACGATTGTAATACTCAAATCGCTCATCGATCACTCTTTTGAGCTCTTCGAGCGTCTCAGCCTGATGAATCAACGATTCCGTCTCTACTTTCATCCGACCCCACAACGATTCAATCCAGGGATTTCCCCGGGCTCCATGCTCGGAAAAGGAGATTTCCACGGCATCCTCAATCCTGAGCTTTCTCAGCCAGGCATAGCTGGTAAAGACCGGATCCTGATCGTGATGCACGATGATCCCTGAGACCTGACCTCCCAGTTGCACGATCCTCTCCTTGGCCCGCTCCCAGCATCGAAGCGCCACGCTTCGGTTTCTTCGCGGTCCGAGCGACCAGCCGGCCGCCCAGCGCGACTCTCCAGATCACTGAGCGTCATCAGCCAGGCCTTGTGGCGTCCCTGTGCGTAGCGCAATTCCGTAAAGTCCGTCGAGAACGCTTCCAAAACTCCAAACTCCCGACCTGAAACCTTATCCAAGTTCCCCTTCCTGTGATGACGAATTTGTTGAACGCCGCTCTTGCTTCGCCTCGGAATATGACGGATCATTCCCCAGCCGTTGTGCCGCAACAGTCTCTCCACTCGCTTATGGTTGATCCGATAGCCCAGTCGTTCCCGCAGTTCCACGGTCATGCGAGGACGACCGTAATCGGGGTGATCTTCCAGAATGTGCCGCATCTCCGATTCCATCTCCTTTTCTTTTGCCCCTCTCCGACCGGAACCCTTCTGCCGGTAGTGCCAACTCGATTTGGCGACGCCTAATGCCTGCAGACACCGGTTCAGGCCGTACTCGTCTCGGGACTGTTCGATGATGCTCACCTTTTCCTCCAGGCTCAGCTCTCGTCTAAAAAATTTTCAGCAACGCCAACTCTACCTCTTCTGGCCCAGCATCCGCTCCAGCTTCGAAATCTTCTGCTCATAGGCCCGCACTTCGTCCCGCCCTCCAAACACCTCGGCTCCCTTCTCCAAGAACTCCTTCTTCCATTTCGACAGGGTAATCGGGTGAACCTGGTAGGCTCGCGCTACCCCTGCATCCGCCTTCTCGCTTCGCACGGCTTCCAGTACCACCTGAAACTTGAACTTGGCTGTGTATCGGCGTCCATCCTTCTTGGCCACGATATTTTCTCCTTCGCTCGCTCAGGAGAAAATATCATCCCGCTTCTCCTTAATTCATTAGCCAACCGGGTGGTTCGAATTTAGGGGGCAGCCTCCGGGCCTCTAACTTACACTTTCCCCGGGCGGCCACCCAATCGAAATCTTCCTCACCAAATACCTAGACCTCTGCACCTTCCTTGTCCGTGCCGGTCGAAGTGGACGAGATCGGAATGACAAGGGAAAAGTGACCCGGTGTAAAGTCGTCAAGAAGTTCGAAAAGATTGCACCGGCCGCTGCATGGCTCATTCTCCCATGTTCCTCAGACAAACAACAGTGGCCGCCGCCAGGTGTTCGCTGGCCTTCAATTCGGACCGATCTCCAGTTCAGTGGCTACTGCTCTGAGTGCTTTATCGAAAGTCCACATTTTGCAGTTTTCGAGTAGTGCGGAAGCCAGCAAATGCATGTCGATCCATCCCAGACCGCGACCCGCGAGTTTCCGTTCGCCGATAAAGTTCAAGACTTCCTCATGTTCAGCAAGCTGTGCCTCTGGCAAAGCCCGCAATAGACCCAACAGTTCATCGCGATTGCGAAGCGTACCGCAGGCTAACTCGCCGATCACGAAGCGATGGCAACAGACACCGCCTTTATCAAGCAGTGTGGCAAGTTGGGGGCTCCCCTTCCTCAGGTGGTCGATCCACACTGAGGTATCGACCAGCGTGATCATGCCGGGGGTTGCCCCCGCCGAGGAATCGGTCGGAGCTTTTTCTCAGTGCCGCCCAATGCCGCCAGACGACGGGCGCTCTCCAGCGCAATCAGCGCCTCCAACCCTCGCCGGACCAGCTTCGTTTTTTCAGTTGTACCAGTCAGCTTAGACGCCTTCTCAATCAAGGTGTCATCGATATTTAACGTTGTTCTCATATGCATCATTCTGCATCAATAATACATATGAAGTCAACGCAAGTGTTTGTCGCCCTAACCGGGTGAATCCGAAGGCGGAAAGGGAAAACCACGACCGTTAGCAGCGATCTGGTTTTTGTGCCGACCCGAAAAAACGGCCCCCGTAAGGTAAAAATATTCGGTCGGGCAGCGGATCCTTAGGATAGAAGGGCTCATGGGCGTGCGAGCATCGGAATCTCAGGCGATTTCCGTTGAGAAACCAGCTTTTGGAAACGGGCTCCCGGTGTGAGGTCGTCGCTCCGGCACAGCGGTGCTGACTCGACCTTCTCCCCAGTCTTATGGAGTGTATCCGAATTCAAGCAGCGTCTCGATAGTAGTATCGAAGCAAGCCAACGAGCCTGGGACGGCAACTTAATTCGCCGTCCTTGCGACCAACTTCATCTCCCGCATCAATGATTCGGTTCGCGAGTCCCTGATGATTCCGTTCGTGGTGAAAGTGCTCTCCGAACTCTCTCAAGGCCCGACGCAATGACGCTTCACCAAAGAAGATCATACGGTTGAGACATTCAGATTTCAGGGAGCGCATGAAGCGTTCCAGATGAGCATTGAGATTAGGACTCTTGGGAGGTAAGACTACCGCCTCGATGTCGCTGGACTTCAAGATCTGACGCAACGGCAAGTGCTTCGTGTCACGGTCAAGGATGACGTGGGCCGAGCTGCGGAAAAAGCCGTCGACACAGCCGGTCAGGTTCCTTCCGGCTTGCTGCATCCATTCGGAGTTGGGGTGAGGCGTCGCACCCGCGATTTTAATGCGCCGCGTCTTTAGATGCATCACGCATTGTTGCATAAATCGCTTCGGCACGTCCGCTTGTCTCCGATGGGCCAGGGTGCCAGCATGAGGAATGACGCCGAATCAATACACGTTCCGGTACCGAGTACGCAACTGGCCAGACTACAATCGGGCGCTGATCGCCAGGGGGCGTCTGACCTTTTGGTTCGATGAGGACGCCGTTGCCGCCTGGCGGAACGCCGACCCGCCCAAGGGCCCCGGCGCTCCGAAGGTTTACTCCGACACGGCCATTCAGTGTGCGCTGATATTGAAGTCGGTGTTGCATCTTAGCCTTCGGTCGACGCAGGGCTTCGTTTCTTCGCTCCTGGAGTTGCTCAGACTCGATCTGCCAGTTCCAGACTACAGCACTCTCAGTAGACGACAGAGTTCCTTGGCGACGTTCTTGACTGTTAGCCCAAGCAGTCGGCCTCGGCACGTGGTTGTGGATGCGACGGGCCTGAGAGTGTACGGCTCGGGTGAATGGCACGTCCGAAAGCATCGACATGGTCGGCGCAGAGCCTGGCGTAAGCCGCACCTGGGTGTCGATGAGAGGACGAAAGAGATTGTGGCGGTGGAGGTTACACCGAGCCGGGTCCACGACTGTCGTCTGTTGCCGGCCCTGCTGGATCAGATTCCGGGTCGCATCGTTCAAGTCTCGGGCGACGGGGCCTATGACACGAGGGCCTGTTATCAATCGATACTCGAGCGGGAGGCTGTCGCCACCATCCCTCCGCGACGCAGTGCGCGGCTGAGTGAAAGTGTGGACCCGCCTGCCTGGCGGGCAATGCGGGATGCCCATCTACGAGAAATAAGGAGACTCGGTCGATATGAATGGGCATCTCCAGTGGTTGCACCAGGCAAAGCCTTGCAGAGAATGCGATGTCGAGGTTCAAGACGTTGTTTGGGCCTAAGCTGTCGGCCCGACGATTCGACAATCAACGGGTCCAGGCCATCATCAAATGTGAGGTGCTGAATCGTATGTCAAGCCGGGGCATGCCTGAGTCAGTGCGAATTCGATAGCATTCAAACAGGACTGGGATCGGTCCGTGACCCGACCGGAATTGTGCAACAATGCGAACGGAATCCTCTATTTTCCAGACGTTGGTTCGAATACGACATCGTTCTCCTCTGCCTTCGCTGGTATTTTCGCTTCAAACTGAGTTACCAAGACCTGGCCGCGATTTTAGGTGAGCGGGGTTTATCGATTTCGCCTCCAAAACCCGAGGATTCTACTTAACTTGACAGTACCTGCTGTATAGTGACTTGCTACGTGAACATCTTAGTTGGTCTCGGTCTGATCGGCTTCCTGATCTATGTGGTGATTCGGGCCGCCGCGCACTCGAAGTCGACGTTGCGCGGACAGGTTCTCGTGCGCCCACCACGAGTGACGGTCTCGGTCGACACCGGATCGGAGATGGAGGTTCTGTTCACGTCCACTACTCGCCACCCCGTCGAGGCGGCCAAACTCGCGCGAGCCGCGGACCAACTCTGGATCCCGCCGGAATCCGACGCGAAGGTCGAGAATCGCCTCATCTCGGGGGGCATGGTCTACGTAGGCCCTTCACTGTTGCCAGTCGGGGGTTGGCAGGATTGCGAGCCCGCTTTGATCGTTCCAGCTCTGAAAGTTGCTCGAGGCGGCTCTGACTATTCCGGTCAGGGAATGGGCTACTGGCCGTCGTATACCGAAATCCCAGCCAAGTCTCGCGCCACCTATCTCGATTGGCTCGTGGGCGGACGATCAGACGGGGACGCCTACATCGGGTACGTCTTCCTCTTCTTCTACGGTCTTGAGCGTCGGCTCCTCTTCGACCTTCGCTACCTTCCCGAGCGTCGGGGTGAGGCCCGCGCGCTGATCGCCGAGGTCGAACGTCTGCGCTCGGCCTACGCTGGGAACAGTTCGTTCGACGGATACAGCACTTCACTGCTCCAAGTGGCCCGAGCGCTCTGGTCGGAAGAAAGAGCCTGGGAGCGCCCGCCGACTTTCGGCAGCAGGGGCAGCGAGCTTGCTTCGGAAGTGCGCCTAGCACTCGGTCGGATCGTCGCGGCGGGCGAGCCTATTCCGTCGGAGTGGGCGCTTGCGTGGGTGACAGGTCATCCCGAGACTCGTATCCGAACGCCTGCGCGGCGTTGCCCGGACGAATTCCGACAGCTCTTCATGCGGCGCTACCACCAGCAATTCGGAAATGGGATGGTGCTCAAGCCGAACAAGCGCCGACTGAAAATATCTCACCGGCCCGCGAGCTCTTCGTTCGGGGGCCAGGTAGACATCCCCTTCGATGATGTTCCCGACGTAGGCACCCTCACTGCGCCGGTTCGTGTGCTGCGTGAAATTGCCGAGACCGCGATGTCAGAACTCGAGGGGTATAGCCGATTCATCGGCCGTAGTCCGGAGAAAGTTCACTCCTTGGAAGGGCGGTCACTGCTTCCTCTGGAGCTCGCCGAATCCCGCACGAGCCCGGAGTCGGAAGGCCTCCGAAGTTGGATCACGGAGCGCCTAGACGGGGGAGATGGCGCAGCCGTTGTTGGCGCAGATCTGATGGCCCACTGGGACTGCGTACGCTCCGATCTTATGAGTAAAGCGGAGGTTAGCAGTTTTGCCCGGGTCCTGGAGTCGCTCGGCTGCGGTATCGAGCCCGACCCGCGCTTCGGGGGCGGAAGCATCCGAAAAGGTCAGATGGTCATCCTCTTCCCCCTCGGCCCCGAGCGGCTCGCCGCAGCGTCACCATCCTACCGCGCGGCCACCTTATTGCTGCACCTCGCGGCGCTCGTGGCATCGAGTGACGGAGACTTTCGCGATTGCGAGGAACGCCATCTGGAGGAGCATCTTGAGCAATCGATGCACCTCGACGCGGAGGAGGCCCGTCGCCTGCGTGCCCACCTGAAGTGGCTGATTGCCGAGAAGCCGAGCACCGCCGGGATCAAGCGCCGGCTGGAAAGCATCGATGTCGGCCAGCGCCAGTTCTTCGCGGAATTCGCGATTGCCACGGCCGGAGCCGATGGCTCCATCGATCACGAGGAAATCCTGACGATCGAGAAGATCTACCGTCTGCTGGGACTCGACCCGAAGCAGGCGTACGGGGACGTCCACTCGCTCCAGACCGGCGATGCATGGCACCCTGCGGAACATCCCGTCACCGTTCGTCCTCCTGGGCCTACCGAAGCGGGACGCACTATCCCAGATTCTCTGTCGCAGCAGCCTGTCACGGAGACAAATCGGATCGAGCTCGACATGGACCGAGTGGAGCGCATGCTGGCCGAGACCGCGGAAATCTCCCGAGTGCTCGCCGAGGTCTTCGTGGAGGAATCCTCAGAACCTGAGGTCCTAGAGGTGGATCGCGTCATATCGAACACGGTCGCCGGTCTCGACGCCCGACACACGTCCCTCTTGCGGGCTCTTGCCGGACGCTCCGAACTGAGCGGTGCAGAGTTCGAGAAACTCGCCGAGCACTTGGATTTGCTCGCCGACGGAGCCTACGAGACGCTCAACGAAGCGGCGTTCGACGGCACCGACCGACCCTTGCTAGAGGGAGACGACCCGGTGGAGTTAGACCTCGACGTACTGATGGAGATGCAGGCATGATTTCCGATGGTAAGATTCGTCCCAGGGTGCGGGACGCCATCATCCAGTCCCTCCAAGCCGGCGTCACGCCACGAATCGGGCAGACCCACGTCCAGGTGGGGCGCTCAGCCGAGGTGCAGGCACTCATCCGCGACATCGATCGGATCGGTGACGGTGGCTCCTGTTTCCGGCTCGTGATCGGCGACTACGGTTCGGGGAAGACGTTCTTCTTGAACCTAGTACGGTCGGTCGCTCTGGAGAAAAAGCTCGTCATCACGCAGGCCGATCTGAATCCTGACCGTCGGCTGCACGCGAGTGGGGGCCAGGCACGTTTGCTCTTCCGGGAACTCATGCGTAGCGTGGCCACCCGGTCGAAGCCAGACGGGGGGGCACTGTCGAGCGTGGTGGAGCGATTCGTATCGAGTGTGCGAAGCTGCGCCCGCGATGAAGGTGTCACGGTCGAAGCGGTCATCCGCGAGCGACTCGCGTCGCTGACCGAGATGGTCGGAGGTTACGACTTCGCGGATGTGATCGCCACATACTGGCGAGGCCACGAGATGGGAGACGACGACGCCAAGGCGCGCGCCGTCCGCTGGCTGCGCGGAGAGTTCGCGACCAAGACCGACGCCCGCAAAGCCCTTGGTGTACGCACGATCGTTGACGATTCTAACGTCTACGACCACCTTAAACTGATGGCACGTTTCGTGCGCTTGGCAGGTTACCGGGGCTTCCTGGTCTGTCTAGACGAGATGGTCAATTTATACAAACTTCCGAGTGGGCGAGCGCGTAGCGCGAACTACGAGCAGATCCTCCGCATTCTGAACGACAGTCTGCAGGGCACAGCTGTGGGACTGGGCTTCGTGCTTGGCGGAACGCCGGAGTTTTTGCTCGACACGCGGAAGGGCCTCTACAGCTATGAGGCGCTACAATCTCGTCTCGCGACGAACTCATTCGCACGGGAGGGACTCATCGACATGACTGGCCCAATCGTGCGACTTGCCAACCTCTCGCCCGAAGACCTCTACGTCCTGCTCGGAAAGATCCGACACGTCTACGCGGCTAGGGATTCCGCCAGCGACCTCATCCCCGATGAGGCGCTCCACGCCTTCATGCAGCACTGTTCCCAGCGCATAGGAGAGGCTTACTTTCGAACGCCACGCAACACGATCAAGGGGTTCGTGAACCTGCTCGCCGTACTGGATCAGAATCCTGAGGTGTCTTGGCAGCAGCTCGTCGGAACGGTCGAAATCACCACAGAGAGCAATCCCGATCTCGCTCCGATCGAGGAATCAGGCGAAGATGACGACAGACTCACCTCGTTCCAGCTCTGACCCGCATGCTTCTTCCGCGTTCGAGCGCTTCCATCCAGGCGTTCAGCGGTGGATTTGGGAACAGGAATGGAAGGCTCTCCGGCTCGTTCAGGAGCATGCGGCACGGCAGATCCTGGACGGAAATGCCGACGTCATCATCTCAGCACCGACAGCCGGCGGAAAGACCGAGGCGGCCTTCCTGCCCATTGCTTCGAGGCTGGCAGAGACCAAGACCGAGGGGATCGCCTGCCTGTGCGTGAGTCCCCTCAAGGCCCTGATCAACGACCAGACAACCCGCCTGACTCCGCTTTTCAAGCATGTGGGGTTGCCGCTTACCCCCTGGCACGGCGATGTTCCCCAGAGCAAAAAACAAAAACTGCTACGGGATAAGAAGGGCGTCTTGCTGATCACGCCAGAGTCACTCGAAGCCTTCTTTGTCCTGCGCGGAGGTAAAATCCCTAGCATCTTTTCAGGGCTGACTCACATAGTCGTGGACGAACTCCATAGCTTCATCGGGAGCGAGCGAGGCCGCCAGCTCCAATCTCTACTGAACCGCGTGGAACTCGCCATTCGTAGACGCGTGCCGCGAGTGGCTTTGTCGGCCACCCTCGGCGACATGCGGCTGGCAGCCGAAGCCTTGCGCCCCGGGGCGGGAGAGGCGGCCGTGGTGATCAAGGGAGAAGGCGACGGTCGCGAGCTTCAGATTCAACTGCGGGGCTACAAGTCACGCCCGTCGGTTCCCGGTAGATCGGTCCAGGCACCCAGCGACGAGGGAGACGCCGCACGGCTGGTCGGTGACGATCTGTACGAGGCCCTCCGTGGCCAGGACAATCTCGTCTTTGCAAACAGCCGCCATCGGGTCGAGGAGCTGACTGATCATTTGCGGGGCCTGTCGGAGCGTGCCCACGTTCCCAACGAGTTTTTTGCACATCACGGGAATCTCTCCCGGGAGATCCGAGAGGAGGCAGAAACCCGGGTCAAGAACGCGTCGAAACCGACGTCGGTCGTGTGCACCAGCACCCTCGAACTGGGCATCGACATCGGGAGCGTCGCCAGCATCGCTCAGGTTGGTTCTCCCCCCTCCGTCACGGCGTTGCGACAGCGCCTTGGACGCTCGGGCCGCCGGGCCAACGATCCTGCCGTGCTCCGGTGCTTCATCGTCGAGGAAGAGTTGCACAAGACCGCGACGCTACTCGACGAGCTCCGTGCAGAGCTCGTCCAATCGATCGCCATGGTACAGCTGCTGCTGGCTCGGTGGTGCGAGCCGCCGGCACCCCGGCAGCTGCACCTCTCTACCTTCGTGCAGCAAGTTCTGTCTGTTATCGCCCAGCACGGCGGCGTTCTGGCCAAGGATCTCTATCTGGCGCTGTGCAGGTCGGGGCCCTTCCGTGGCATCGATAGCGAGCTCTTCGAGCAGCTTCTCCGCTGCCTCGGCAAGCAACACATCCTGACCCAGATGAGCGATGGGTCGCTCACCCTGGGCGACCGAGGTGAGACGCTCGTCGGCCACTACTCGTTCTACGCCGCGTTCATCACCCCAGACGAGTACCGTCTGGTCACGGGCAACAAGACCCTCGGCACAATGCCGATCACTCAACCGCTCGCGCCCAAGAGCCATCTGATCTTCGCCGGACGACGCTGGGAAGTCCGTCGTATCGACGAGACGGCTCGCGTGATCGAGCTGGCACACGCACGTGACGGGCGGGCGCCCCGGTTCGAAGGCGGGGGGTTCGACGTCCACAATCGCGTGAGGGCTGAGATGCACCGGATCTACGCGTCCTCGACGGTGCCGGTCTACCTAGACGCCACGGCCAAGAAGCTCCTGACCGAAGGTCGCGACACCTTCAAGCGCTGGGAACTTTACCAGAGCCGTATGGTCAGGAGAGAGCGCTCTGTCTTCCTGTTTCCATGGTGTGGGGATCGCGTGCTGCACACCCTGGCCCTGCAATTGAATGCTCTAAAACTCTCTGCCTGGATAGAGGGAATCGCGATCGGCGTTCGCGATACGGTGCCGAATCGGGTTGCGGAGGCGTTGGGTAAGATCGCCCACGGCGCGGTGAACAGCGGGTCCACGCTCGCTGCGCTGGCTGGAAATCAGATCGAGGAGAAGTACGATTGGGCACTCACCCCAGAACTTCGCTCGGCGGATTATGCGTCCCGCCACTTTGACGAGCCAGGCGCACGTGACGCGGCCAGGGAGATTCTGGCGCGAAACCCCGTAAGGTAAAAATATTCGGTCGGGCAGCGGATCCTTAGGATAGAAGGGCTCATGGGCGTGCGAGCATCGGAATCTCAGGCGATTTCCGTTGAGAAACCAGCTTTTGGAAACGGGCTCCCGGTGTGAGGTCGTCGCTCCGGCACAGCGGTGCTGACTCGACCTTCTCCCCAGTCTTATGGAGTGTATCCGAATTCAAGCAGCGTCTCGATAGTAGTATCGAAGCAAGCCACCGAGCCTGGGACGGCAACTTAATTCGCCGTCCTTGCGACCAACTTCATCTCCCGCATCAATGATTCGGTTCGCGAGTCCCTGATGATTCCGTTCGTGGTGAAAGTGCTCTCCGAACTCTCTCAAGGCCCGACGCAATGACGCTTGGCGCTTCTTCAGGCAACTGTTGTTGAGTTCTGACGGCAGTCCACGGTGGCGTAGAATCGGATCGCTATCAAAAGAAATGCCGCCCGACTTGTGAAGACCTCTTGGAATGAGAGCCTGTTTTTGGCCAGGCCGCCCTGCATGGCAGGAGTCCTCATCGTTCTACCGAATCTCAGAGCCGAATGCGGACGTACGAAGTTGTAATAGGCCATCAGCAGCGCCACGTGACCTTCCAAGAACTCCGTACGTCGGGCGTGGCAAGGTGTGCGACGGCCAAGATAGGAGCAGCCCTGCCGGATGGTTAAATTGTGGCGCTCCACGAAACTGGTGTTCAGTGTGCTGGAATCCTCGGAATGAAACAGTGCTTCTTCCAGTTCGCCTTGTGTTCCGGGAAGCAGTCTACGATCGACACGAACCACCCGATTCTCCCGACGCTTCTTGATGAATTGGCCGTAGATGCAGACTCCCAAGAGCAGCCTTTTCGCAGCCCACTCGTACATCTCGAACCCGTCGGTGGTGAACAGGAAGCGGTGTTTAAGGAGGCCTCGCTGCAGTGTGTTCAGAATTGCGTTCTTGATTTGCTGGAGACTGCGGCGGCCAACGTTTGTCGAGACCCAAAGTCTGGACCACACTTCCAGGGTGGTCAGCACCCAGATCACCCGTTTCTTCGCTCCAACAAAGGTCCTGATCTCGTCGGCCTGAAGTTCATGGATGACGAAACCCCGGAGCATCCGATCATTGAACCGGACAGCGTATGTGGCCGCCGATTCAAGCCAGCGTGCGATGGTGCCCCACGCCATCCGCTTGATTCGAGCCATGGCTGAGATCGCAATTCCGTGGACACACATGCGGACGACTTCATCGAACAAAGACCTGGGCTTGTGCAGCCGATAATAAGGCGTGCCACGGGTCGAGGAGAAGGTTCGACCGCATTCTTTGCAGCGATAGCGCCGGCGTCTGCCCTGCCTGGTGATGTAGAAGGAGTGTCGGATGATGTTGCCCTTGCCGAGCCGTCCTTTCAGGCAGCAATTGGGGTTGGGACAAGTGCGATTGGACTCCTTGCTCCGCTTCATACATGTCTTGATGACAGACAACCGCCAGGAAGTCCAGGTAGGATCATGAGTTGAGGAGACACTGGGAGACGATCAACAACAGTTCCCTGATGAAGCACCTGATAGACGATCGACAGGCCCAACCCAGTCCCCACGCCAAAGCCTTTGGTTGTAAATCCAGGATCAAAGATCCGCGTAAGATTCTCCGTGGGAATACCCATCCCTGTGTCGCGAATCTCGACGATGACAGAACCATCATTGGAGCGGGTCTTGATAAAGATTGTCCCCACGCCCTCAATGGCATGACTGGCGTTGACCAGCAGGTTCATAAAGACCTGATTGAGCTGGTTTGGGTAGCATCGGATGGAGGGTATCCTGCCATAGTCTTTGTGAACCTAGATGCGATTCTTCAACTCGTGGTGAACCAGTGTTAGAGCGTTATCCATTCCTTCGTGAAGATTGACTTCGTCCACCTCGGCTTCGTCGAGCCGGGCAAATCTCCGCAGAGTTCCGACAATAGCCACAATTCGCTCCGTCGTGGTCTCGTTGATGGCATTGAGCTTATCGATACCATCGAGGAGCTGGATCAGTTCCGGATGCTGACGAGCCTGGACCGGCATCTTGGTATCGAACAGAATATCTTTCACCTTCTCTGCTGAGCGGATGAGGGTGTCCAGGTTACTTCGGAGCGCTCCCAGCGGCGTGTTGATTTCATGAGCCACTCCCGCCACCAGCTGGCCGAGAGAAGCCATCTTTTCAGACTGCACTAATTGGGTCTGCTTCTGGCGCAGTTCTCGGGTGCGTTCTTGAACCTTTTCCTCCAGCTCCTGGTAGGCTTTTTGAAGTGCCTCCTCTGCACGGTTTCGCTGCTCCTCCGCCTGTTTGCGATCGGTGATATCCTGGCAAGTTCCGACCAACTTGACGATCTTCCCGCTTTCGTTCTTGACGGCCCGACCCTTGCTGAAGAACATTCGAATCGTCCCATCGGGGCGAATGATCGACTCTTCCATGCTGAAGGGCTTCCCCTGACGATACATCTCTTTGATCGTCTTCTTCACTTTCTCCCGGCTCTCCGGATGAACCTGGCCGAGAAATGCCTCAAACGAGGCATCAAATGTTTTCGGATTGAGCCCATAGATTCGATAGAGTTCATCTGACCAGGTTATTTTGTTGTCAGGGATGCTCCACTCGAAACTGCCGATGTGAGCGATGCTCTCTGCTTCCGAGAGCATCTCGTGGCTTTTTTTAATCTCCTCCTCGGCCTTCTTCCGATCCGTAATATCCAGGCCGTATAGATTGACGTAGTGGGTATCCTCCACAGGAGTGAGAAAAATGGAAAAGATCCGGTCTCCGAGCGTGACCTCGACCTCCTTACTCTCCTTGGAATCGTAAGCCTCCGCAATCGCGTCCTTCCAGTCATCGGGAACATGCTGACCCGTTTCACATCCCCATTCCTTCAACAGGGGTTGGCTAGCAGCATTGGCATATAGAATAGTCCCCTCCCTTGCGATCCGTAATATGGGGTTGGGGTTCTCCGAAGGGAATCGAGCCAGATCCGCACGTGCCCGGCTGTCTTTCTCAAACAGTTTTTCTGCCTGCTTGCGCTCGGTGATGTCACGCACCGCCGCTGTAAAAAGAAGGCGCTGACCAATCCTTGTTTCTGCGATCCGAAGCTCTAACGGAAAGATGGAACCATCCTTTTTGAGGCCTTCAAGCTGCAGTCGCTGTCCCAGCACATGAGCAACCCCAGTCTTCAAATACCGTTTCATTCCGGCGGAATGGTGCCGGCGGTATTTCTGCGGCATCAAAACTTGCAGCTTCCTGCCGATAAGCTCTTCCTGCCGGTAGCCCCAAATGTTTTGAACCCCCTGATTCACCATGACAATCGTGCTGGTGGAATCCACCGTGATGATTCCCTCTCCAACCGTCTCCAGCACGGCACGAAACTGTGCTTCAGACCGAACCAGTTCATCTTCCGCCGGCTTGCTCTGGCGGGTTTGGCTCCTGCTTTTCAGGCTCGTCGACGTCTTGCCCATAACCTACCCGATTGCCTTGCGGAGAGAGACTGGCCCCTCGCCTGACATGGAGCCCACATCAGCGCCAGCTGCGCCTTACCTTACGGCCTCTTCTCCGGGTCCAGCCTTGATGCGGTCCACCAAACCGCGCAGCCGCCTCGCAAGAACCTTCAGAACTCCCTGCGCAATTTGCACATGATCAGAAAGAAGATCGATGAAATCTTCACGGTCAATCCGTGGAAGTCGGACATCTTTCAGAGCCTTCGCCATCGTCACTCGTGGGTTCTGGTGCAGATAGGATTGTCGGAGCGATAAGGCCAGGAGTGCGCCCCGGCGATGCGGCCTATGTTGCCATGACGTGACGCCAGATCACCACGGGATTCGGCTGCCATGGGATCGGAATTGAGAACTGGCGTTTGTGAATCTTCTGCGCCAGCTCGATGCCGATAATGACACGTCGCGCATTGTAGAACGTCTTGAATCCCAACATGGGGCGCAATCGCCCCTTCACCCGGCGGTGGTCCTGCTCCACAACGTTGTTCAGGTATTGACAGCAACGAATCTTCACCGGGTTCCGCCCCCGGAAGTTGAACTCCCCGTTCATTCCCATGTGCCGCAGGGCGCTATGGCTCGGCCGGTGGCCATCCAGAGTGATGCTGTGTGGCTCCCGATGATGCTTCAGCGCCTTGCGAAAGAAGGCCTTCGCCGCTGCGATGCCACGTGCCCGACTGAGAAAGAACTCCACAGTGTTGCCCTGTCCGTCCACGGCGCGGTACAGATACATCAACTGGCCCCGAATCTTGATAAACGTTTCATCAACCCGCCAGCTCCCACCCACCGGTCGTTCGAATCGGCTCCAACGCCTTTCGCAGGTTTCGGCATAGCGAACGACCCACCGCAAGATTGTGGTATGCGAAATCGGTAAACCCCGCTCACCTAAAATCTCGACCAGGTCCCGGTAACTCAGTTTGAAGCGGAAATACCAGCGAAGGCAGAGAAGAATGATGTCGTCTTCGAACCAACGTCCGGCAAATAGAGGATTCCGTTCCGTTTTACGATGCGCCATATCTCATTATCGCCAATCCCCGTTGGCTGTCTGCACCAGAACCGTCGACGCCAGCGAAGCGGATGCCGACCTCGGCTTCATGGGGCGAATGATGGCGCTGTGCTCACTGCCCCGCACCAATCCCGGCAACCGGCTCCAGTACAAGCGGATCAATGGGCCGTACAAGCTCGTCATGACTGCGACGGGTGATACTAAGCTCCCCTTCGGTAACTTCCCCCGGCTGATCCTAGCCTGGGTCTCGACCGAAGCGGTGCGGACCCAAAGCCGCGTGTTGATTCTAGGCTCTTCGCTGGCGAAGTTCATGCGGACCCTGGGGGTCTACAGCAGCGGCGGTGGCCGCGAGCACACCAAGCTGCGCAACCAGATGGACCGCTTGTTTCACACCCACGTCTCGCTCATTTACGAGGACAAGCGCGGCAAGGCCACCGTAAATTCGCAGATCGCCGATAGCACTGTGTTCTGGTGGAATCCGAAACGGCCCGACCAGTCCTCGCTGTGGGAGAGCAAGATCGAACTGAGCGAGAAGTTCTTCAACGAGATTATCAGTCATCCGGTGCCGATCGACATGAACACCCTCAAGGCCCTCAAGCGTTCTTCACTGGGCCTCGATCTCTACCTGTGGCTGGTTTACCGGACCTTCACGCTCCGCGCTCCGCAACGGCTCACCTGGCGGCAGTTGTACCGCCAGTTCGGAGCACACCCGGACAACGCCAGCGATAAATTCATCGTTCGGAACTTCCGCACAAAGTGCCTCCGCGAATTGAAGAAGATCAAGCTGGCCTGGTCCGGCCTGAACTACGCGACGGCTCCGGGCGGCCTGATCCTCTTGCCCTCGACCCCCACGATCGCGCCGCTCGATCCAGGCCAGCTAGGGAGCTAATCTCACCTTTCCCGGCAACCTCAGCAGCCCCTCAGCGGCCTTTCCGCGCCGGGTTGGACTCTAGGTATCTCCCGGACCTTAAGAATCGAAAGCAAGTGTAAACCGTTGGTTTTCCACAGACTTTGTGTGAATCCGTGCAGTTTTCCACGTGCATTCGGGATCACCTCCGCACTCTAAAATCCGTGCATTCGGGATCACCCTCCCCCCTAAAATCCGTGCATTCGGGATCACCATACAAGTAGTAAAACCAATAGTTAAAGAACAAATAGTAGGAGCGACTACTCCTGTGGAAACAAAATCAAAGAATCCAAAGCCCCGGATCGGAGGAGGCGACGCAACGCGGGCTTGCCCCCCCTTTCCCTGAGCGCGAGATTGTACGGTCCGGAGCAGTCAAGGGCGCGAAGCGAGGCGAAGCCGATCCCTTGACTGCTCCGGACCGAGCCTGGGGACTAGCTGTTTATAGGGTAGCAAGCAGAAACGTGTAACCGTATACGGTAGAGTTCAGGCGCTTCCCGTCTCGACCAGCTCTGGTCGGAGCTTGTACTCCCCGTAGAGCGATGTTGTCCCAGCTGATTGGGCTGACAGGAGCGAGGAGGTCGACCGGGTGCATGGTTCGATCACTCGTTTTCGCTTTTCCTGTCGTACCGCGCAATTACACGTGGTTTGATGCGGCGAACAACCGCGGCCTGGCCCCTCGAACGGCCTCTCATTTCGCTCTCCGGGCTTTCTGCGAAGTCCCCAACCCATCTCGGCGCCAGGCGTGGGCTCTGTGTACTCACAATCCGTAGCAGGAGCTACCGTATACCATTACTCGTTTCTGCTTGCTACCCCTTACCCAGGGAGTTAAACGAAGGCGGGCAGATTGGACTGGCGCGGGAGTTCGCCCACCGGTTGACCTGTGCCAGCAATGGAGAGCGGCTGCCCTACACGCTGGCCGTGCATCGCGGCAACCGCCAAGTTCAAGATGCGCGGCTCTTAGCGTGTATTTCAACACGAATCTGGTTAGTACCCTCCTCATTGTGCTTCTTGTCCTCTCGCACGGCTTCTCCTGGCGCCCACGGTTTCGCGCTTCGCGATGGCGTCCCGTTCGATCAGCAGACGCAAACCGTTCCGGATCACTTCGCTTGCATTGTTGTAGAGGCCGGATTCGACCTTGCACCGGGCAAATAGCCGCAGCATTTTCACTCATGCCAGCCAGTCCTCGAATGTCAAACTTTCCACTCGTTCAAATTCGCTTACATTGTGTGTTATCAAAGTCAAAGAACGGGCCACGGCCTGTCCTGCAATCAACACATCGTAGGAACCTATGGGTGTTCCCTTGGCCTGCAAGCTTACACGGATTTCTGCAGCGCGTTCGGCGTCGGCTTTGGAGATTGGGATCACCTCGAATTGCAAGGAGTGGACGTTCTGCAAGTTGGCTGCTACCCGTTTGCTTTTGTACGCGCCGAAGCACAACTCGTGATGTACGATCGAAGGCATGCCAAAGTCGGATGGCTGGTAGGTGCGAAGGTGCTTGACGAACGTCCGATTGCCTTCTAGTAGGGCAATCACGGCGTTCGTGTCTAGAAGGAATTTCACTCGAAGACGGCCAGTTCTGGCCGAGATTGATCGTCTGGCCTCTCAGCCACGGCCTCAAGGAAATCCTCATCAATCGGGCGCGTGATGGTATTCAGCCACGCCCAATCCTCCGGCAGGGGTTCGAGGATGACGGCGTTGCCATCTTTTCTGATCCGAACCTCATTAGATTTGAAGCGGAACTCTTTCGGCAAGCGAACGGCCTGTGAACGGCCAGTCATGAATACCTTAGCGGTCTTCCCCATAGCACCTCATTGATATGATCTAAAGATAGATATCATTTTGGATGGTATAAATCAACGGCTCAACCTGATCTTCGTTGCTTTGGGCATGCTGATCAGTTGTAGCTACCGGGGTACGATTCGGTCGGCGTGTCACTGTTAACCCTCTTTCTCAAATCTAGATTACTCAGTTCTCGCATCGCAGGGCCAGGAACTCAGTGAGAACTCAGATGCCCCGACACTTCCTTCCCCGGATGGCAATCTCAGGAACATTCCGATCTATCACTCTGAAACCCACTAATGTGGGTATGTTTATTTGTGGACATCCCCCGCCTCTTTCTCAAGTTCCTCGGTACGCGCCGCAATGAAGGACCGAAGCTCATTACCCATCTTACGGCGGGTGGCACTGCAGGCAGTCTTAAAGCGCGTATGCAGGCTTTGCGGCAGGTCCAAGCTTAGGCGCTTAATGGGCTCGGCCTTCGCTTTTTGCACGGCGGCGGGCTTACCCGTATGCCGGGTGTTTGTATCGTGGCCGGGGCCGCCGCGCTCGAATGCGTCGATCTCGGCGTTGTTGGACTGTTTACTCGGCTTTGGGGCGGTTGTGAAGTTCTTCTGTGCCATAGCTGAGGATTTCCTGGGTTAAGAATTGAATTTCTTGCGCAGCGGCGCTTTTCGTTGCCCACTCGAAGATACTCTGACCCATGGTCAGACTCTCCGCAAAGGGCACTCGGTTTTCGACCTCGGCGACTAGGATCGGCATGCCGCCATCAGCCGCCATCTCGCGGATTTGCCGTCCGATCACCGTGTTCCCTATTTTGCGGGAGACCACAAAACCACATTTGAGGGTATCTTTGTACTCCTGGGCTTCCTGGACCTGTTTGACGGTGAGATCTGAGGCCCAGGTCGAGAGGCCAGAGGGTTCGATCGGTATGGCCACAAAGTCTGCGGCGATGATGCAAGAGCGGGCGATTTCTTCAGCGTGAGGGGGACCATCAATGACGGTAAATTCGTAATCGGCGGCAATTTTCAAAGCGTCTCGCGCCATGTTCTCGCGGGCCATACTCACTACTTGGAAGTCGGTTTTGTCGCGCAGGCTGGCCCAAGTGCTCGTCGAACCTTGCTTGTCGGCATCAATCAGCAAAACTTTGTGTCCCCGGTTAGCGAGATCGGCCGCGATGTTGATGGAGAGGGTTGTTTTGCCCACACCACCTTTCTGGTTCAGGAACGCGATGATCATTCACGCACATTACATCATTTGTGGTAATGTGTAAATGTGGATGATACCACTTTTCTCCTTTGCTGCCGCTCGGCTTGTCTGGGCAACGTAAACAGAACAGTTTGGTTCCGGTTGCCGAAGCCTTGGCCGGTCTATCCCTACCGGTCCAGGCACCCCACGACGCCACGCCCCAGGCGCGGCACCACTTCACCCTTGCCGATCAAGTGAACGCGCTTGTCAGCGCCAGCGAAGCGGACCCCGACAAAGCCAGCGACAAGCAAACTGTCAAAGTCTTCCGCCGCCAAGCCCTGCGCGAGTGGAAAAAGATCAAGCTGGCCTGGCCGGAGTTGAACTACACCACGGCTCCGGGCGTCTTGATCCTTCACCCCTCGACGCCCGCCATCCCACCGCTCAATCAAGGCCAGCTAGTCAGCTAATCTCCCCTTTCCCGGCCTCTCAGCGGCCCGTCAGCGGCCTTTCCGCGTCGGGTTGGACTCTCACCCTCCACGCTCCGAAGCTACCTGAGAGCGTAAATCGCCTATTTCCACAGGCTTGTGTGATTCTTGGGAGTTTTCCACGCTGTTCCGCCACCCCCCCTACAAGTAGTAAGAACAAGTAGAAGATTTACAAGTAGTAAGAGCGGCTAGACCTGTGGACAAATCAACCAAAACAAAACCGGACCGGAAGGGAAATCCCCAGCGGGATGGGTTGCACAAAGGAGTGGTTTCGCAACCCTCCCGACCCCGGACGGGTTTTCAAGGGCTTAGGTGTTGCAAAACGGTATTGCAGAATAGATTTGACTGGCGACAGGTTTGTGTGACGTCAAACTAGCGGAGCATCTTTGGCTCGCGTCTTACAGGAACCTCAGTTTCTCGCGGCAGAGGACGGGGAGAGGGTTACAGTGCTTCTGGGGCTTTAGAATCAAGGAAGGCTTTTAGCTCTTTGAGGCTTATAGCAATACCCATACCGAGATCAAGCTGTGCAATAACTGCTGCCCTGAGCTTTTTACCGACGCGCTCAAACCGACGTTTGGATTCCTCATCAAGACAACTTTCGGCTGCGAGGTATGATGCGGCTAAGATCGCCTCTGGATCTACGTTCCAATCAGCGGTAATGATACCAACAATTTTGTTGTTCAGCGCTGAAACCACAGGACCACCGCTCATTCCACCTTCGATGCGACCCGCAAAACTGAAACACGAAACGCCAAAGAGGGATATGCCTGGAGTGTCTTCTGTCCAGGAATCAGTCATAACCGCAGCGTAAGGAGTGGGGGTGAGGGCTGAAGAAAGATCCTTTTTCGGGTCCTCCAACCATGCGTTCCATCCTGGCCAAGACCAAACTCGCAGCGGCACCGAATCATCAAGGACTTCCCCATCTTCGAGTTCAAGAAACGGTAGACGACCGCTACTACTGCGGAGGAGAGCCAAGTCAAGTTTTTCATCAGTGGCGATAACTTTCCCCTTGGTTCCCCTTTTTTTCAAATCAGTTTTCCCTTCAAAAATGGGACGGTGGCTGACGAGGCCAACCTCTTTTGTGTCTCTAACCACGTGTTCACAAGTAATCAGCAGGTTCTCGCTAATTGCTACTGCGGTTCCTTTTCCGAATATGGAAAAGACAGCTCTTGTTGGATCGGCTATAGCTGCTTCACAATCTGGAAGAGACATAACTTAAACGCTCGCGCTCAGGATACTACTTTTCGCCAGGTGAGGGAATCTTGGGTGTCTAGAGGAACATGGATCAATAGTGATTTGTATTCCATTTGATATCACTGTATAGAATCCAATAGCCTCTCATCGCCAAAGGACACCGGCCACAGGTATACTCCGACCTTAAGCAGCAGCAGCAGCAGCAGCCAGCCTACCCCTTGGGGCCACGCTTACGCGTGATCCCCGGCAGGGGCTGGCGAGGGGGCTTGGCCCCCTTCGACCCCCGAGATTGGAGAGCAGAGAGAAGGGCCAATATGAGCGAGAGCCACAAGGTCTGGGTGAAGATCCGAGCCAGCGAGGCGGAGCGTGCCGACTGGCACGCCAAGGCCCGATCCGCTGGGTTATCGCTCTCGGATCTTGTGCGGCGTTCGGTTGGCCGGGTACGCACCTGGACCGTAGCGCACGCCGAGCTGGAGCGAGAGCGCACCCGCGAGCTGGCGCGGATCGGGTCGAACCTGAACCAGATCGCCCGCTGGGCCAATATCTACAGGGAGAACGCCGAGGCCGTGGAGGTGATCGCCCATCTGGTCGCCATCGAGCGGGCGCTCGACACTTTGGCCGTCGAGGGGGACCGCGAGCGAGGTGATAGTTTGTTCACCACGGGTGGATTAGTCTTTCGCTAAAATTTCCAGCGGCTCCAACCATCCAGGAATCCCCAAGACAGGGCACGCCGTCTAGCGCTCGTGAGCTGCCACCTGAAATATGAGCTCGGCATCATGCCCCTCAACGTCATGGCCAGCAGCGGCGTAGGTCCTGATGTAGGCGGCAATAAGCCCGGCGGCAGCGGCATCGTAACCCCAAGCCTCTTTGTAGGCCGCGTCCCTTTCGGCTAAGGCCGCGTCGTGGGCGGCTCTAGCTGCGGCCTGGGCGGCATCGGCTTTGGCGCTGGCGGCCTCGTAATCATTCCATGCAGCGGCTCTAGCGACCCGGGCTTCGTCACGAGCGGCTCCGGATAACAGGGGCAGGGGTATGGCATTGTGGATCTTCAAGGCGGCCAGCACCTCGTCGCTTGCAGCCATAGCTTCGGCGCTTTGGGCCGCTGCCAGCTCCAATTTTTTCCAGCCCTCAATGAAGGCTTTCCAGCGGCCTTTTTCCTGAGATTCAATAGCGAGAAGCTCGGTCTCGTTCTTGGATTCAATGGCGTCGCGCACGGCTTGAAAGATCGGACTAGAGGCCACCATCTGTTCATGAAAGGCTTTGTCAGCGGCAAGGTACGCCAAGCAATCCTGCGCGGTGGCCCTCCCAGGCATGAAAGCGATCGCGGCGGCTAAGGATGCCAGCGCGTGGAAGCGCCAGCATGTCATGGCCGATTCTCCATTTGCGCCGTTAGCGCACCCGAGCGAACCGCTCGTGCAAGGCAAGCTGGCCTTTGGTGGAGTATCAACACGGCGATGCGCGCCGCGCTAGGCATGGGAAACGGCACCATGCTTCAGCGCGGCCTTAATCAGGGTGGTCGTATCCTTCAGAGCGATTTCGACGAGATACGTCGGGTCGGTACCGGTGATGTCTCGCCGCTCTCGATCGAACGGGGCTTGCATGAATGTTGCATAGACCGTCTCTCCGGTGCGTGGGTCCTTAAACGAGAAATGACAGCCCGCAGCGGCTGTATAGAACTTGTCGAGCGCGAGCCTCCCAGTATGGGACAACAACACATTCCCTTTGGCCCCCATTCACCATATAGGACACCAAAATTGCTTGCCTTAATCGATGTAAACTACTATAATAAAAGTAGATATAGAGCATAAAGGGAGCAAGAAATGGCTGACCCAAAGGGTGAAGGTTTGAAGGCCGGTTTTGATGGCAGTTTGAGGCTTGAATTTCATGGGGCTAAGGTCACCTCGGATGCTGGGCTTCTCGCCTATCGTGATTTGGACGAAGCGTTGGTGTTATTCGATAGTGTTCCCTCCGTTTTTCGCGATTCGCGGACAGGGCGTAACATCCAGCACGACCTGGCGTCGTTGCTGCGCCAATCGGTATACAGTCGACTGGCTGGCTATGAAGATGTCAACGATGCCCATCGTCTATCGGTGGATCCGACTATGCGGAGGATCACCGGGAAGAAGATGGACAAGAAGAAGGCCGCCAGCGCCAACACCATGGGTCGATTTGAGACCGAGATGCTGTCCGTCCAGGGGAACCTCAAAGCCCTTTCGGAAGTTAATGGCCGATGGGTAGAAAGAGCGCTGGAGAAAACAACTCATCGACGCATCATTCTGGATATGGACAGCTCAGCCAGTCCTGTCCATGGCGAGCAGGAAGCCTCTGCCTACAACGGCCATTTCCGATGTACTTGCTACCATCCCCTGTTTTGTTTCAACCAGTTCGGAGATTGCGAAGGTGCAATGCTTCGGCCCGGCAATGTTCACAGCACGGATGGTTGGAAGGAGATGCTGGAACCAATCGTGGCTCGCTACGAGAAGAAAACAGTCCGCAAATACTTTCGTGGGGATGCTGCCTTTGCCAAGCCGGACGTTTATGAATACTTGGAGGAGAAGGGCTTTTTGTATGCCATCCGGCTTCCTGCCAACGAGGTGCTTCAGGCGGAGATTGAACACCTGCTTACCCGGCCTGTGGGCCGTCCGCCCCGAAAGCCTATCGTTTGGTTTGCCGATTTCCAATATCAAGCCGCCAGTTGGGACCGGCCTCGCCGGGTGATTGCCAAGGTCGAGTGGCATCGCGGAGAACTCTTTCCGAGGGTGGGTTTCATCGTCACCAATATGAGCGCACAAGCCTCAGGGGTGGTTCACTTCTATAACGGTCGTGGCACAGCCGAGCAGTGGATCAAGGAAGGCAAGTATGCGTTGCACTGGACTCGCCTGTCCTGCCAGCGCTTTGTCCCGAATCAGGTGAGGTTGGCTCTGTTTGTCTTGGCCTGCAACCTGGGCAATTTTCTACGGCGGCTGGTCCTTCCCAGAAAAATCAAACATTGGTCCCTTCGCAGCCTGTTGACCAAACTGATCAAGATCGGAGCGAAGGTGATCCGCCATAGCCGGATCGTCACGTTTCAGATGGCGGAGGTAGCGATAAGCAAGGATATATGGGTTTGAATACCGACATCGGGCTTGTCACGGAAGATCGGCGCACGGAGCCGTCATCCATCTGTGTTTCGGTGAACTCTTGGTGCGTCTTTCGCTCCAAGTGATCCAAGACGTGGCGCAGTTGCTCCGGCCAGTCGAGTATCTCGAGACGGCGATCGTTCAATTCCGATCCTCACTTTGTCGCATGTTCGTTTGCCACGATTGTAGCAGGGGGAGGTGCCTCACTCAATTCCGAGCACGCACCATATTCGTACACTGCCCGGGTTCAACGGGATCACTGGCAAGTTTCGTCGTTCGGCTATTTGCTCTGCATCCCTCCGTCACTTCAACCTGCCTGAAGTCGGTCGACTTCGGCGATTTGAAGGGATCGCGGTCCGCGCCGGGTTGGACTTCTAGGCATCCCAGAACTCGTTGTCCGCGATGACGTGCCGAATTCGTAATCTAAAGTCATGGAGGGGTTAAGGTTAAGCGGTGGTGGTACGAGGAAGGAAGGAATCATGACTTTTTTTCGTTTCAACTTTCTAGCAGGCGATACGTTCGCCCGGCTTGAGGGTCTCAAGGCATTGACCGAACGGCTTCCCTTGCTTCTCAATTCTTGGCTCTTGGCGGTCAGCTTGGAGTTTTTTTATTGCTGAGCTGAATCACATCAAGCTGCGATGGTTTTCTGTACGAAGTCTGGATCGGCTTCGATCATGCGCAGATAATTCGTGGCGGCCGCATCGGGGCTTCGTTTGCCCTGTTCCCACCCCTTGATGGTGTCGATGCTCAGATGAAACGCCTGCGCAAACACGGCTTGGGACATCCGTGTCTTTTGCCGGATCGCCTTGATGTCCGCCGGGGTTAACATGACATACATGGTCTTTGGTGCCGGGCGCCCTTTGGTGACCCTTACCGCTTCTTTCAAGTTCGATTCCAGTTCTTGAAACAACTCTTTGTCCATCGTCATCTCCTAACCAAATTCACCGATGATCTCGTCAACATATTGTTTCAGCCGCGCCTTTTGTCTCGCGGTCAAATTCTCCTGATCCGCTTTGGCATAAATCAGCAACAGTAGAATTGGCTTGTGCTCGTTGTGGTAATAGTAAATCACCCGAGCGCCACTGCTCTTGCCGCGACCTGGGCGTGCGAAGCGGACTTTCCGCAACCCTCCTGTGCCCTCGATGATCCGCCCGATCTTGGGACGCCTAGCAAGAACTTCCAACATGTCCTCAAACCGGGCATCACCCAACAGTTTGCGCGCTTTCACTTCAAACGTGCCGATCGGGACGAGCGTTTGCATCAGGCACCCATGGTCCAATGAACCCTATTGTGGTTCATTGGACCCCAAAAGTCAAAACTAAATTTGATTTCCATTTATGGGACTTTCTCCAGGTGTAGGCCCCGTCCATCGATGACTCCGTTCGTTCCCTGGCGCGTCACTGTTTGTCTGAGGCGCATGGGAGAATAAACCCATGCAGCGTAAACGCGGCGAGCTGGTTCCGATCGGCGATCCGCGACGACTCGCCCCAGGCGCGGCACTACTTCACCCTCTCCGATCAAGTAAACGCGCTTATCGGGGCCCGCGAAGCGGACCCGGATCGTGGTTTCCTGGGGCGAACGATGGCGCTGTGCGCCCTGCCCCGGAGCAACCCCGGCAACCGTTATCAGTACACCCGCGTCAACGGTCCCTACACGCTTTATATGACGGTGACGGGCGGCAATAAACTCCCCTTCGGAACCAACCCGCGCTTGATCTTGGCTTGGATCTGCACGGAAGCGGTACGGACGGGAAGCCGCGATCTCGTTCTAGGCCGGTCGCTCTCCGAGTTTATGCGTAAGCTCGGTATCGCTAGTACCAACGGGAGAACACAAGCGCGACTCCGCAATCAAATGATGCGTCTGTTTAGCTGTAGCGTCTCGCTGGCATATACAGCACCCGATCACAAGGCAACCGCCGCCGTCCTAATCGCGGACACTACCGACTTCTGGTGGAATCCCAAACACCCCGATCAAACGGTGCTATGGGAGAGCAAAGTGAGACTGAGCGAGTCATTCTTTAATGAAATTATCAGCCACCCGGTGCCACTCGATCTCACCACCCTCAAGGCCCTCAAACGCTCTCCTTTGGGCCTCGATCTTTACTTGTGGTTGGTCTATCGCATCTTCGGCCTCCGCGATCCGCAACGGCTCACCTGGAAGCAGGTGTACCGTCAGTTCGGATCGGACCCGGACAAGGCCAGCGATAACCGCACCGTTCAAAGTTTCCGAATCAAGGTTCTCCGCGAGTTAAAGAAGATCAAGCTGGCCTGGCCGGGGCTGAACTACACCACGGTGCGGGGCGTCCTGATCCTCTTGCCCTCGGTCCCGCACATTTCCCCGGCTCAGGAGCCGGAACCGGCTTTGATCTCACCCTAAGACGAGATTGAACGCTCATCGCGGCACTCTCCTAGTTTGTTGCCGGTCTTGGGGGTAGGTTAGGGTGTCTTCGCCCCCGAAACCCGCTCCTGGGGCATCCTAGAGCCCGGTGAGCCATCGTCACGGTCGAAGTTTTCCACAATAGGCCGTGGATCGGGGGAGTTTTCCACGGGCTAAGGGATAACATTGCTCCCCAAAGAGTTCGGGCCAAGAGGTAACATATACATATAGAAGACAAGTAGTAATTAAGAACAGGTAGTAAGAGCGGCTGGACCTGTGGAAACAAAAAATCCAGGGATTTCAGAATCCAAATCCCGGATCGAAGGCGGCTCCGCCGCCGCAACGCGGCCTTCAACCCCCCTTTCCCTGAGCGCGGGATTATACGGCCCGGTCCTCGCCGTCAAGGGATCGGCTTCGCCTCGCTTCGCGCCTTGGACGGCTCCGGGCCGAGCCTGGGTGACTCGCTGTTTATGAGGGAAAAGGGGGGAACTGCAACGGCGGGGATCTCCACCCGGACCCGGTTGCACAAACGAGCGATTCTGCAACACCCCGGACCCGGACGGCGGATCAAGAGTTTAGGCGTTGCACAACGGTATTGCAGAATCAATGTGATTAGCGATAGCTTTCTGCAACGCCGTCCGGGGACCGTTCCGCTTCCGCCCACATACGGGCAACTTCACCGCGAAGCGGGGGGGGGGGGGGTCAAGGCGGCGTCCAAGCAAAGGTCAAATGGGGTCTATTTCGAACTGTTACCGACTATGGTAGCCAGAACATTATGTGGTCAGATAGCGTCGAACAAGACGTTCGTTATTCTAGTCCATGCGGAGCCGTCCATGACGATACCCCTCTTCTCGCGAGCACAACTGGTCCGCGAAGCGTCCCTGACCGTGGCCGCCCTGGCGGAGGTCGAGAAGTGCCGCCGTCATCACAACCGTCTGGGGTTCGCCTACTAAGCAGGTTTCGTCCGCCTCTTGCACCGATTACCCACGCAGCATCCCTGGGAGGTTTGCGACGAGTTACTCCCCTTCGTAGCGTCCCAACTGGGCATCGATGAAGAGCGGATCGCGGACTACGCGCCCTTGCAACATACCGTGTCGGGAGGAGCGTAAAGGATATTTTTGCAGCAATCTGGGCGGTACCCTTATTCATCGGCGCATTCGACCAGATCGCACTGTGGCTGATCCGCGGGTTCTATTGTGATCCGGGGCCATCGTCCCGGATCACACTTCTGGATTGGCACTGATGCTGAATATCAACTTCCGACTTCGACCGTAGGTGAACCCCGCGCAAGACCGGCCACGGCCCTGTCGAGGCGCACGCTCACCGGAGGTGCGGCCCTGCGCGAGGCACTCGACGTCAGGTGCTCGGTCGGAACCCTTCGCGGTTGTCTACTGTACTCCTCACTTGAGTCGATCGGTGCCGAGCAGCCGCCGTAGCCGGTCGAGGAGACGGTCGCGGCGGGCTTCGTAGAACGCGTTGAATTCGGTGATGTCGGCCGGAACCTCGCCAAGGTCGTGCTGTTCGGCGTACTCCCTCGCCGCCCGGGCATCGAAGCTCGCGATCCATTGCCGCGGCAGCATGTCGCTCTTGCTCTGGTTGACGTCGCCGGCGAGCAGTTGCAGATTTGGCAGGCGCTCCGCGCGCTCCTGAAACTCTGCGATGTCGTCCTCGGGTACGCCGGCACAGCGTAGTCGCCGCGACGAAAAGCGGCTCTTTGGGAACACGTGGTCGATATGGAACTTGTTGTTCTGAATGTCCACGAAGGGGTACAGCACGGACAGCAGCGCGAACGCGCGGTCCTTCGATTCCACGAGGTCCTCCAGTTCGTCCTCCTCAAACGTCAGGCTCTTGCCTCGCGCGCGCATTGCCTCTTCCAGCTGCGAGGCCGGGAACGCCTCGCCGCCGTGCGTGTCGATGACCGTCCTGAGCGCGGTGAGCAGAGAGTCCAGACCGCTGCCCCAGATCCCGTGCTTGAGCAACGACCGTATCAGCCAACTTCGGATCGCGTCGCGATCCTGCTTGTACGCGGCTTGAGAGAGAAATCCCGCCGCCGCGTCCAGGCGATACAAGTAATGTGCAATGGGCAGGACCGCGTTGTGCGCCCGTAGACTGCCCTCGGAGAAACCGAATCTCGCTACCAGTACCACGGCGGTGCTGACCGCAGACGTGATGCGATCCCAGCGTTCTTCAAGGAGCCTCATATTGTTACACGTGAAGTTGGTGACCCTGAACCCCACGCTGTTGACGCCGGCGAGCATCAGACCAGCTTTCAGCAAGAAGTCCTTGGAAAATCCGAAGCCGCCACCGATGTCGTTGATCTCGTCCACCTTGCCGTGGATCTCCTCGCGGGCGTCCAGCGTCTCCCACTGCGCGGTAGCCATGCTCATGAGCATGTCCGAGTAGCTCAGCTTTGTGCCGCCGTCGTTGGCGCGGATGAAGATGTGCAAGACCCTGTTGAGGCCCGGGTCCTCTTCCTTGTAGTACGCAATGACCGGTTTCGTGTGCACGACCTTGTGGAGTCCAGCAAGGACCTTGAGCGGACCACGTTGATTGGCAAGTTCCCGGTCGACAAGAAAATCATTGAGGTCCACGGCGTCCTCGGCCTTGAGGATGTCGCCGACTGGGTACCAGCAGTGCATCGCGTCCCGCCGTGCGGCCTCCGTGTCGGTCAGGAAACGGAAGTCGTACTGCATGTTGTACTCGTTCTCCTCCGCCTCGGTGAGGATGTTCAGATACAGGCGCCGCACAGGAAAGGCGTCCGGGTTGTTCCGCCACAGGCGCGGGAGCTTGTAGGCGTAGCTGCCGCGCAGCCCGATGTTCAGGGCCGTAAGTCGTTGCTGGCCGTCGAGGACCGCGGTGATCTCGTCTCGGGTGACCGCGCCGACTGACGCGCAATGAGCGTTATCCCTTTTGTGGTAGTGGAGCATGCAGTCATAGAACTTGTACTTCTTGATGTCTTCGCGCCCGACCATCCAGAACAGGAACGAGCCTATCGGGTACCCCCGCATCAGGCTGTCGAAGAGACATGCGATCTTCTCGGGCGACCACACGAACTCCCGCTGAATGGCGGGCAGCACATACTCCCTCCGTTCGATGAATCCGAGCGCCTTCCTGATCGTGATGGGGGTCTGAAACGCCATGCCTGCGAAGCCTCCTGTACTTGATGTCGGGCGGGTCCCATAGCTCGCGCGGCTCCCCGTGGAAATCGAGATGAAAAGTGCCGAGCAAGTTGCTCGGCCGACAGCTCTGCAGCGTACCGGCTGCAGGCGGCTCTCTGCGCTTCGCTCAGGGAATCGACCGTTATTCTAGCCCAAGTAAGGGCATTGTCTACTATCATATTCTGAGATCGAATCCCTCTGAAAGAGTTGTCTTCTCAGTAGCAGTAGAAGCGGTGGGAAGGGTGGAAAACGGCTCGCCTCCGCTCACCGTTTCCCACCGTTCCTACAGTTGCTGCGGCTGTTGGATATATACGACTCAAATTCTCTCAGAATGCTATGGTAGACAGTTCCCGCCTGTCGCTCAATCGGGGAAGCTTACGGACCAGCGGCAGGCCGAGAGGCGGAAACAGGTGGTTTCGACGTGTTCTCGAGCCGTCCACCGGGCACTGCTCTCCTACTCCTCGATTGATTCAATAATCTTTGCCATTCCTTCAGGCTTAAAACCGGCCTTAGCCATTTCCCCCACTATTGCAATTCTCAGTCTTTTTCCCTCAATATTGCCCCCAAGTTTTGCACATAGAGCGTCCAAAATGTTCCGCCCAGGAAACTTCTTCCTCCATTCTCCGCTCTCCCAAGCCTGCCTAAGTCGCGCCTCAACGTCTCGAATTTCTTTCTCTATAACACCCGCTTGACTCCAGCGATCTGCCTCGTTCTGAACCTGTGCAGTTGTCGCCGCCAGCACTTGTCTCAGCTCTGCCGCCGGTTCAGCTTTGTTTCCTGATCCCATATCCATTTCTTTTCTAAGTCCTCTCCACATCTTGTCCCTTACTTGCCGAACAGCTAAGTTCGTGATTAGCTCCTCCGCCGCATCCTCCAATAACCTTTCGATGCTCTCTTCTGTTCTGTCACGGCTTCCATCGATATCGATACTCTTAACTGCCAGTCCTATGAACTCCGCGTTCAGTAAGTAGTTTTCTATATGGTAACAGCCCCACTCCCTCCTGCGCCCTCGCCGGGCGGGCTCCCTAGTCAACAAAGCGTCATCTGGATCGACAATACTATTAGCTTCTACTTGGACTTGTCCGCACTCCATCATTTGTTCAATAGTCTTTTGAACTTCCAACACATTCTTCTTGTTTCCAGCGGAGACAAAATTCACACGCTTTGCTACCTCTGGAAACAACCTTGTAACCATCTTTTCGTCAAACCGGGAGTCGGCGCCCTCGAGCAAAACAATTCTGCCGTCGGGTTTATACGCCGCCAAGTCGCCAGCAAGATCAATTATGATTTGTTCTATGCTAGATCTGTTCTCCACGCGTCTTATCTGATTCCCAGTCCTCACTGCATTGCCATGCTGCATGTGGTAGACACCCATTCCAACCGTATCGAGCGCTTCCCGTAAGAACCGGTCCGAATGTGTCACCAACCAGATCTGATTCTCAAGTTCTCGACCGATGTACTTTTCGTAAAACTGTGGCAAGCCCTGGACCAGTCCGGGGTTCAGATGCAACTCGGGTTCGTCTATCAGCAGTACCGATTGTCGTGGAGCCAGCGTTCTTGCCCTTAAGTACGCAAACAAAATCTCCTTCTCCCCGGAAGATAACTCGTTGATGTCATGACGAGTCTCCTCGTCCACCCATACTGGAAAGCTCAACTCCCCTCCAGGCTCCGCGATCGGCCCCTCAAACGTTTTACCCGGCAAAAACATACTAAAAAGTTCTTTCAATGTATCGGAGAGGGGCCTCCGAGTTGCTGTTCGTGTCTTCTTTGCCTCGCGATCCAGAAGTTCCCGCACATACTCTCCCGCCATAGCGCCCTTTAGCGTCGCATACTTGGTTTCATAATTGTACAGCGCCGCGCTTTTCACCCTTTCTTCGTCGTTGGTCTCCCTTAACTTTATCGTGTGGAGTTGTTCTCTGGCGTAGTTCCTATGCGAGCCGTGATAGTCTATGATTCCTATCTCCTCTGGGACGAAGAACCGAAACATTAGTCGCAGTGTTAGACAATCGAGAATTGTCGTAGCGCCACTGGGATCAATGGTCAACTTCCCAGGCACTTCGCGCCAACGAAGTTCCTGCTTTAATACCTGAAGCCACTCCGCTCCCCTTGCCTTTACGACATCCTTGCTCTTGAGAACATCACGCGTTACCACCGCCCTTACCTGCCCCATGTACGTTGGGATATTCGGGAATAACGTTCTCCACGCAAGTTCCTGGATCATCCACTGTCCAGCCCCCAGAATGAATTGTTTTTCCTTTTCTGTTATTTGTATCCGCCCTTCGATTACGGTCGGCTTACTTCTGTCTCTTATTACGCCCCGCAGATCACCAAGCCGCCCATCCCAGCTTAGTTGGAACTCATTCTTCCACAGCTCTACTTCATCTTGGGTGCGGTCGTTGTACGACCCGTACACTGACTTAAACAGCCTAATCGCATCAAGCAAACACGATTTTCCCGAACCATTGGGCCCCGCAATCACGACCGCAGTGCCAGCATCTTCGATAGTGGCGTGTCGCAGACCACGGAAGTTCTCGACATGCAGGCTCTTTATTTTCATTGGCCTATGGTCCTCCAGATTTAATTGTAACGTCGCAGAGCGACATGGTCCCGGTTGTTTGGACAGCTCGAGGGCGTGGTTAAGGTGTATTCCGATTGCGAAATCACGCCCTCGTCGTCTTCGTCGCCAGCACTGGCCGCCGGCGCGACCCGTGGCCGACGGTCTCGATCCAATCATCGGCCAGGATGGCACCGGGCAGAATCGGCGATCGCTGCGCCACTTCTCTCCGAGTCAGCGCCAGCGGACGTGCCCGTTCACCGGCCGCTGGGTCATCGCTACCGGCGGGGAGTACTTCTTCGCACCTGGTATTTGTGGCCTGCGCACGCTCACGGAAGCGCCGCAAACAACCTGAGGGCTGCGGTGTGGAGACACTAAGAAGTACTCGACTTCATCGCCAGCGGCCCCTGCGGCGTGTCCGCCGCCGCAAGCTCGACAACCTGTCCGGCCGATGCCGATCAAGCAGCCATTCCACGCTCTCCGCGTCCAGCCCCGTTTCCCGAGCGACACCTTCGACGGTCCTGAAGTCCCATTTGGGGTTCGCAAGCGCAGCGGATACCTCGGACCACTCGTCCGTCTCGATGATCTACCATCCCTCCGATCCAGCACGGATATCATATCAAGGCTCGCGCTCAGCGACCGTGCGCGACAGGCTGATAGGCGCCCGGAAGTTCTCATCAGGGACGTCTTGCCTTTTCGTCACTTACTCGCTGAGCGCCCGCACGACCGCCTCTGGGTCACGGTCGATGACGGTCAGCAGGATGCGGGCGGCGCGATCTGGAACACGGCGCCCCTGTTCCCATTCCTGCACGGCACGCGCGTCGAGACCGAATCGGTCCGCGAACTTCTGGCGACTCAACTTCATGCGCTTCCGTATCGCAAGAATATGCTCTGCGGCGGGATCGTCGACAATGCGGCAAGGCAGATCTACTTCGCCGCGCACATGGGCAAGAACCTCGCCCAAGGCTGCCTCTACCTCCCGACCCACCTGGGTTCGTTCCGTTGTCATCGGCTTGCCTCCTCTTTCTTGATCGCGGCCACTAGCCGCGACAGGGTTTTCTTGTCTGCCGGAGTCAGGTCATCACGGTCGGCCTTCGCATAGGCTGTCAGCATGTAGATTGTCTCCGGTCCCACGTGATGGAAGTAAATCGTCCGGATTCCACCTCGCTTTCCCCGGCCCGATCCTGTCCAACGAACCTTGCGAATACCTCCCGTTCCCCGGAGCAACGGTGCTCTACCAGGATCGGCAACGATTGACGCCTCCATTTTCTGGCGCTCCGCTTCCGACATGAGCTTGCGAACGGCGCGCTCGTAGGTTCTAGTGGCAAAGATTCGCACTGGTTTTGATTATGCGGCATTGCCGCATAATTGTCAAGGGCGTCCTCAAGGCGGCTCTGCGAGCTGGTCGCGGCGGGATTTTGGCCAGAGCCTTCGGCCGCTGAGTGTGGATTGGAGGCGATGGATGATCGAATTCCGCCACGTTTGCGGTTCCTGTGTGAATAAACTATAGATTATGGCCATGCCGAAATCGACCCCGAGAAGGCCCGGAAAACCTGGCCAAAATAGAGACTCGCGCGATGGGGTTTTTGGCCACCCCGAAAGCCAGGTCGGCCCGCTCCCTCGCGTCGGCCTCTACGCCCGCGTCTCGACACCGCATCAGCACACGATCGGGATGCAGCTGCGGCAGCTGCGAGAGTTCCTGGAACGCCGTCGCTGGCAGGAGGTCCTCGTTGTCGAAGAGGTCGTCTCCGGATCCAGGCGGCGCCCGGAGAGAGACCGTCTACTCGACGCTGCGCGGCGGCGCGAGATAGACATCATCCCGAGCGGAACTTACCGATTTCGGGACCAGCGGGCTCGCTTAGAGTAATTTTTCACACCGTTGCGGCTCAAGCCCCTAGCCGGAAAACCCGGAAGGAAAACCATGATCCGCAAGAAATGGAACGGTGACGAGCTGGTGCTCTCGGTCGAAACCGAGGATGAATTTTGGAAGGCGGCGACAACAGGTGAACCGGTGGAACTCACGCATGAACTCGCTGAGAAGATCGGTTTGATGGAAGAGGACGTAGGCACCGTGGAAGAGATCAAAGCCGCGAGGTACGCCCCCAGCGACTAGAAACTGAAGGCCCAAGATCAAACCTGAAGCCCCCACCAGCGGTTTGTATTTCATTTGATATCTTTCTCTATCATCCAATAGCCCAGCGCCCTCAAAGGACATCGGGAACAGGTATGCTCCGATCTTAGTGCAGCAGCCAGCGTACCCTTTGGGGCCACGCATGCGCGTGATCCCCGGCAGGGCTGGCGAGGGGGCACATGCCCCCTTCGACCCCCATCCGGGAGGTGGGGAAAGGAGCATCATGGGCGCGGGACGGGAAGTCTGGGTGAAGATCCGAGCCAGCGAGGCTGAGCGGGCCGAGTGGCACACCAAGGCCCGCTCCGTCGGGTTATCGCTGTCGGATCTGGTGCGCCGGTCGATTGGCCGGGTGCGGACCTGGACGGTCGCGCACGCCGACCTGGAGCGAGAGCGCACCCGCTGTCTGGCGCGGATCGGGTCGAACCTGAACCAGATCGCCCGCTGGGCCAATATCCACAAGGAGAACGCCGAGGCGGTGGAGGTGATCACGCATCTGGTCGCCATCGAGCGGACGCTCGACACTTTGACCGTCGAGGGGGAACCGCGATGATGATCAAGTTTCTCGCTCGCGGAACCGGGTCGGCAGCGGCAGCGGCGGACTGCCTCACCCGCGAGCAAAACCTCGCCTCCGAACAGGATCAGGACCAAGATCAGGACCGGGACCCGGAGAAGAACCCGGAAGACGTCAAAGTGCTGCGGGGCAATCCGCACCAAGTGGCCGACGCGCTTCAGTTCGAGCACAAGTACACGTCGGGCGTCATCGCGTGGGCACCGGAGGACAACCCGAGCGATGCGCAAATCGGCCGAGTGGTGGACGAGTTCGAGAAAACCGCCTGGGCGGGCCTCGAACCGGACCGCTACGCCTGGACAGCGGTTCAGCACCGCGAAACGGGCGGGGGTGTCCACGTGCATGTCCTGGCGGCTCGCTGCGATCTTGAGACCGGCAAGAGCCTGAATATCGCGGCTCCCGGATGGCAGAAGACGTTTGACGCGTTGCGGGACTGGCAGAACCACGAGAACGGCTGGAGCCGCCCGGACGATCCGGAGCGGGCCCGTGACGTGCAACCCGGCCATCGGGCCTACATCGAGGCCGGCCAGCTTCGGTCCGGGCTAACGGCGGAGAAAGATCCCCGGAGGTTGATTACCGACTATTTGAGCCAGGGCATCGAAACGGGGGTCGTCTCGGATCGCGCCACGATGATCTCCGCCTTGCAGCGGGCGGGGCTGGAGGTGGTGCGCCAGGGGGAGCACTACCTCACGGCGGCGGACCCCGAGAGCGGCGGCAAGTGGCGGTTGAAAGGAGCGATCTATGAACGGGACTTCCAGCGGGAGCGACTTACAAGCTCGACTCCAGAAGAGGGCCGAGCAGGAGCGGCAAGAGATCGAAGCACTGACTCAGAGCGAGCTGAAGAAGCTCGCAAAAAACTTAAGGCAGAGCGTGAACGACTTGATGTATATCATCGTGCGCGATATCAAGGATCACACCCGGTGGATGAACGCGGCGCTGTGGCGACCGTGGCTGCGGAGCGTGACGGTCGGGGTGTGTCTCTTTCTCGGCATCTTGGTCGGGAGCTAGGGCCTGACGCGGTGGTATGCCAACCAAATCCAGAGCCTCATCGAGACGCGGGCGGCGCTCGAGCTCGAGATCCAAGAGGCGCGCCAGACCATCGAGCGGATCAAGCAAACCACGTGGGGCGTGAAACTCGTCGAGGTCAACGGGCGGCGCTTCGCGATCCTGCCGGAGAGCACCCCGGAAAATCCGCTCGGGATCATGGGCGGACGGCCTACCGTCAGGCTATCGAGCGAGTGAAGGAGCTTTATGACCGAGTTAGAACAGCAGTTGACGAATGCTTTAACCGGGCTGTCGAAGCAGTACGAAGCGGAGATGGAGCATCAGGCCGAGTGGGTCGGCGAATTGCAGGAGCAGGTGCGGCGGCTCGAAGAATCGGTCAAGGAATTGAAGCCGCAGCTCGGGCGGACCGAAGCGTCGGCCAAGGATTTGAAGCAGCAAGTCGAGATCTTGGCAGCGAACTACAAGGAGATCGCCGAAGTATTGCGCGGGGTGTGAACGCGATCTGGAAGAGGCAGCAGCAGGCTCGGGAGCGGCAGCGTGGGCCGGAACGAGACTTTGGCCCCAGCCGCTAGCAGCGCGCCCGCCGCCTGAGCTACGCCATGAACGAAATCATGCACTCCAAGTATGCGAGTCAAATGGAGGAAATCAAGCTTCGAATGGATGTTATTTCTTTCATGGAAAGTGGGGAAGGCCATGCTTTGTATTTGGCTACAACTGTTGAGTCGATATATCTCCAGTTCCGAAAGATACTCGAACTGATTTCCATGGCTTCTCTCGTTGCAAACAAAGAAGCCCTGGAAAAAGTTCGTCCTCGTGAAAAGTTCGGGCATGAATGGCATGCAGAAAAGCTCCTAAAGAAAATTGAAAGAATCAACCCAGATTTCTACCCACACCCACTCATAGAAAACCCACACCCCAACCCCAAAATAAAGGCAGATTGGAAGGACAGGAAGGGTGATTTCTTATCAAGGAGCGAGTTCGTTCATCTGTATGGATTATGCGGTGGCTTGCTACACGCTAGCAATCCGTTTGGAAAAAAGATCGACTACGAAGGTTTAAAATCGAAGGCTCCTATTTGGGCGATGAAAATTCTAAATCTTCTGAACAGCCACACCATCAGATTGGTTAATGACGAGAATCTATACCTTGTTCACATGAAGGAAGAACGAGACAATAAGGTTCATACTTATACATTTCAACAGACTAGCGATCCTCGCTGAAAGCTGGATTCTGCGGGGGTCTGCCGCCATTACCAGGTGGCGTTAGCCGTCAAATCGGGACGCTGGTGAGAGGTGAACTCTTAGAGCCGAGGCAGCGCTTTCCTCCTGGGTTATTTGGGGTCACCTCACGAAACGGAAAAAATCGTACGCTAAGGCCGATTGAGCGGCGGGCGGGGCCGGAACTCGCCCTGTTCAACTTGCTTGTTCAGCCGCCAGCTATGGTCCAAAGCATTGTCGGTAAAGAACTGATCGGCTGGGACATGCTCGAGTTGGCGTTCCGGGTTCGGGTCGAAGCTGCTCACCCGGACGTAGCCGATGCGGTGACCGTGCATGGCGTTCTCCTGAACCCAGTCTGTCAGGAAGAACTCTATAACCCTGGACGGGATGTGTCCATCAATCCAAAATAGAACTCTATTCTGACGCCTCAGCACCCCGTCCCTGACGTTAGGCTAGGGTATGCCTCAACTGGACACCTTGCTAAAGCGCGACTTCTTCGTTGAGAACCTCCTGTTCCATCGCGCCAGAAAGCTCTACTTTCGGATGATGTCTTTTCTTGGGAAGCTTACAGTCTGCCGCGGGAGATCCACCGGGCAGATCGAAGGGATTTCGGCCGCCCCTGAAACCGTGGGGAAGACTCGCAGGAGTGGAGGGCCGTTTTTGGCTAGGTCGATTACGGGACCGGTCCGATGACGCGGACCCCGAGGGCCGGCAGGTACCGCCGAACCCGTCCGTTTGTCCTGACCCTGGGCTTCAGCCGGAAAGCGGTCCGGCTATTGACGTTCCGATCCAGTTCCCGAACCTGAGCCGAGCTGCACGAAACCGCGTTTCGTCGGCTCGGCGCCAGTCTGCGGCTGATCATCCTGGACAAACCGCGCGAAGGCGTGGCCGATGCCGAATACTACGATCCCCGGCTGAATCCGCTGTTCCGGGATGTGCTGACGGAGATTCGAGATGACGGCAAGACTGTATAGTAACTCGTAGTGCGACAGCATTGCTGCCAGCTCCCTCTTGAGTTGCTTCGGTAGCTGTCTAATCGGTGAGCGGTGAACAGTTCCAAGAGAGTTGCTTCGTTTCTGCGGCTAGATTCGCCGTTGATGATCCGGCCTTCGGTGTACTTATGACCTCCGCCTTTCCCCATAGGCGTCGATTATCACAGTTAGTGCTAGATCGATTTCACCTGACTCAAATATAGCGAAAGATTTCATCTCGTAAGAGTACCTCCACCGTTGGAAAGCCTCGCAGTGCGAGGACAAGACCGTGCGAAGTGGATGCCTCCTTGCTGCTACCATATCTTGTAAATCCGGCGTCAAGTTTTGCATGCCTGGTTGCTCTGCATACACCGAGTACGGGCTTACTTTCCGCATCTTTGCTTCAAGCATCTCTTGTGTGTCCTGTTTCAAGGAGTCGAACAATTTCAGCAAATCATGAGTCCGGTCAGGGGCTCCTTCTCGTTCCAAACACTGCCAAGCCTTCAGTGCGATCTCTGTCGCGAGCGATAATAGAATTGGATCCGCCAAAAACATACCTTGGAACAGCCATCGGTCCGATTGCCCAGCGCCGCCGCTGTTCTTGTCCAATTCCTTCGCAACGCGCTGCAAAGACATCGCATTCTTAATCATTGAATCCGCGTCCCAACTTACGCGACCGTTGTTCTTGTCAGGCGCACGACGAAATCGCTTGCCGAAGACGACGTCGGACCAATCCGGCATAACCCCCGCTTTCGTAATCCGCAGTATGGCCGCCCGGCAAAGATCCTGAGCTTCGCCAATAGTGGTGGCCAGCTTTTCGGTGTTCTTCTTATTGAGGCTCCCGGCATGCAGTACGGTTGATGCGAAGCCGTAGGCGTCCCGCAGCGTGCGGAAGTACGCCTTCCGCTTGTCAACCGTCTCGCCGAGCAGCCAGGCCCCCCTTGTCGCGAGACGATGCGTCTTTTCTCCTTCATGGTCATCGTCCAGCAAGACCGACTCCAACGCGATCCTCAGTTCGACCAGCTGCTCTTCCTTCGCGTTCGCCTGTTTCGACCTGAGCCACTGGGAAATGCAGAGATCCAACCTGGTGAACCTGTCCAGCAATCCATGGAGTTCCAGACACCTCCCCAACTGTTCCTCGGAGACGAGGCCCGGTGGCGGGTTGCTTATGTCCCTACGGAGGCACAAATTTCCCAGGTTGATAAAAAAGGCATCTACGTCTCCGTAGTCCCACCAATGCATGAACCAGTCTACGTAGTTGTTGGTCTCGACCGACATTGCACGGCACAGGCTGCCCACCGACACCGACGACAGTTCCGGGTTGCGGATCGAGGCGCGCGCCGGAATCTGCAGCTGCCTGTTGGTCTCCCCATCCGGGGAGTACAGCGCCGGTCCCACATCGTGTTCGAGAGACAGCATCGCCCTTTGGGCGTATTGCACGTGTCGGATGTCGTGCTCGTCGATCCGGACGTAAAGGGCTCTGGGAAACTCGTCCCCGCTTCTCGGCAGTGTCGCCAGGCACAACCCGTCTACGGGCTTCAGACATCTATCGGTTGTCACTCCCTTGAGCAAGGCACGCAGCCAGACTCGGACGGGTCGGCCTTCAAGCCAGCCCGCAAACAAACCCGCGACTCGTTCAGGATCATCCAGTCGCGCAGCCGCGAGAACCAGTATCTTTGCGTAGTCCTCGACGGAGGGCAAACGCGGCGAAGCCACCGACCCCATCAACGAGTAGAGCCCGTTGCCTACTGCACCGGTCTCGGGCGAACAGTATCGCACGACCATTGGTGTGAGCTCAGAGACGAGGCCGGTTAACTCGGTTTCACGAACATTTATGGCGTCCGTATTGGACAGGCAGTACTCCCTCCTCATCTTCCTGGCATAGAACTTACGCATCACGGACGACTCGAAACAGTTCCCGTAGACGCTCCTGAACTGCGCGTGGCGGACAGCCCTATCGATGCACTCCGTCAAGCGTTCAATCGCCATGTCCATTCTGCTTGGCCAACTCCAGAAGGCTCATCTTGTCTTGATTACTTTTTGGGGTTACGATAGCAACGGTGCTAAATCCAACGCTAAGGGTTGTCGCCTTGTGTCCTTAGCGGTCTCAGTGCGGCTCCGCGGAGGTCCTCGTCCAAGTCGAAGCGGTACTTACCGCAGGGGTTGAGGTGACGAGCTGAGGTCTTGGCGGCTCGTGGATACCCGGAGGTAGACGGGCGATGGCCCGGAGGTTCACCCGGCCATTTATGTACGATTTCATCGGTCGATCAAATCGGGCACTCTGGCGCTCACAGAAACCCCGAAGAATCAGGACCCAGCCCAATCATTTCAACGAACCCTTCAAGTTGGACACTGCCTGATCGCTTCAGGTCCAGCTGACCTTAGCGTTGGATTTTGCACCGTCGCTATCGTAACCCCTATACAACAGCGAGAGACCTCACTCGGCGCACGCTGGGGCGACGCCGGAGGAGGTGTACACTGGCTTGAAAAAACATTCTGAGAGGGACCTTGCCCGCAGGCTCGCCCCTCTCAGAATTTCCCTTACTGGCGGCAACAAGAACTGCGGAGTCCACCTTAGAAATGCCGCCAAGTGGTCCAACCGATGGGGTCCACCTCTTCCTCCGTACGATGCGTTTTTCCAATCCCCTTATCCCGTTAATTCTTATAAAACAGAGCAGCTTGCAGAGTTCCACAGTAATCTTCTGCTTTAATTTCTCTATCATGCCTTCCTGTTTTTCCGTTTCTTAACGACCGCTCTCAGGAGTTGAATGCTTTCCGGATACGGCCCCTTTCCGCTTCTCTTCTTTTTCACCTTCACTGCGATATGAAAGCCAAGCGATGGCACCTCGCTTTCCGCGGTTTCCGTTTTTTCAATCGCAGATTCCAGTGATTCAGACAACGCTACCAGCATCGACGCAGGCAGGAAGAGGTTAGCAAGGCTTGCATTGGCCACGTCCTCGTATTCCCTTGATCTCTTTTTTCCCCATTCCTGCACGGCATCCGGCGTCGTGTCCCAGATCACAATCACGTGCTTGAACGGGCAGTTCGTTCTTCCCAGTTTCTTTCGCTTTATCTCCTCCAGTCCCAAACTCGTCCGCGTAACGAAATCGTCCAGAGCGTTCTGCACGCGGAACGGATCGTCTGGAGGGACCGCGAACCACAAGGGCATTCCTACCACCAGCGTTCCGCAACCATACTTTTCCACTACATCGCTGTACGACGCCTTTGCCAATTTTATACTGACCCTTTCCAGCACTTTATCGGCCGCTCTCCTCTGTTCCGATCTGCTCGGCCGCCCCTTTTTCAGGCCGCTTAGAAATTCAACGAAATCGACAGGCTGTTTTCCGCTAATACAGTCCCATGCCGCCATCGCCTCTTCGATGCGCGTCGGAGGCACAGTTGTGAAAACTTCCGTTATCTCCAGCCATTCAAAATTGCTTTCCGGATCCGGCCATATTCTGGCGATGTGTATAAAGCCATCGCCGGGATCATCCCTTTTTCTGCCAAGGCCCCCTCGGTCCGGACGCCAGCGGCAGTCCATTTCCATGAAGGACTTCCGCCCCGGCCTCATCTTTCCTTCCGCGCGTCTTGCCCAGTACACTTCTCGCAGCCGCCCGGTCTTGGCCTTCTCAGGAATCGTTTTCCATTCCTTTTCTTTCATCGCCTCATTAGCATAGAGTACGCTCAACCCTGTCACCGAAACCTCCTTGCCGCTTCCTGGTTCTCCAAACTTTAAGCTCAGTAAGTGCAACTCAGGGTCACTCCTCGGCGGATCCTGGAGATCGTCCCCGCCCGCAAACAACCCGCTTCGCTGAAGCGCTTCAAATAACAAAATCTCGGCCTGGTCAATCGCCTACCCAGTCCACGCGCAAGTGGCGATAGCGCCCTTGATTTTTCATACACAGGCATTATCTCAGCTTTGCTCCCCCGCCGGACCCGATTGCACAAAGGAGCGGTTTTGCAACACCCCGGACCCGGACGGGCTTTCAATGGGTTAGGCGGTGCGAAACGGTATTGCAGGAAAGATTCGATTAGCGATAGGTATTTGCACCGACTCCTGTCCACCTCCACTCGATGATCGTATTGAGATCCCCATACAGGGTGACGGCCATCTAACCATGCTTTCAGGACAGGGGTCAGCGCTCGATCAGCCCCCGGGTGGCGGCGGGAAGGGGGATGGCGACGTTCATCTCAATCGTGAAGGAGACCAGGTAGGCCAAAGGTGCTTTTCGCCTCCTTCGTTCCGCCACGGCTCAAGCGGACCCTTGACGGCGAGGACCGATCTGGGATCATAAAGAGCAAGGGGAAAGGGGAACTGTAGCGGAACGCGGCTTACACGAAGGAAGGTATAGAAGTTGAAGATCAGAAGAATAATAAATGACTTCTTGAGGTTTGAGTTTCAGTTAAGGAGAGTTTGGCTCCTGATTTTTGTATTAGGTATTGCCATTGCCGTGCTCGGTGTTAGCCGCGAAGGTGACGCTGCGGTATACGACCTGCTGGTAGTTATAGGTGGCGCAGCCATTGGATTTGCGAGCAGCGCCTTTTTTTCTTGTCCCGATCAGTTTCTTTTGCGTGGATCCAGAGATGCGGTCTATCTCATTGAGAACGGTCTTCCCATATGGAGAACTTATCGTTTGGCAGACAGAGAAACTATGAACGCACTCGGGGGCGTTTGGCATGAAGTGTCGCACGTTTCGGAATGCAAGATAAACCATGTCAAAGATGAACTGAGTTTGAAAAAGGCCACATTGTACCACCCGAAAGGTGAGAAGAGTCACTTCGCCGTGCTTAACGAAATAAGGTACGGTATTCCTGACGAAAAGACTCTTGAACGAATCTGGGACTCAACTGCCGAGAGACGGGAGGAGGAAGTAGAGCGTTTTCTGCCTGGACGTGATCTGGTTTCGGTGCAGTTCTGGCCTCTCCAAGATCAAAAAGATCAAAGCGCTTCCCGCAAATCCGCCGAATCCTAACTTAGGGTCCGTCCAGGACGCGGGTATAAACTCTCAGCGTGAACACGCTTGTCTGTCCTTGAGAAAATCGTGAGCGGAGGCCGGTGCCCGCGGTGCCAGTTTGCTTGCTCACTTAGTGGCTAGAACCAAGAGATCAAGAAGGCGGTGACGACCGGTGAACCGGTGGAACTCACGCATGAACTCGCTGATAAGATCGGTTTGATGGAAGAGGACGTGGGCACCTTTGAAGATATCAAAGCCGCGAGGTACGACCCGAGCGACTAGAAACTGAAGGCCAAAAGATCAAGCCTTAAGCCCCGCCGCGCTTTATATTTCATTTAATAGCACTCTATATAATTCAATAGCACCGAACCCACAAAAGGACACCGGGCACAGGTATCGCGGAACCGGGTCGGCGGCGGCGGCGGACTACCTCACCCGCGAGCAACTCTCCGCGCACGGCCAGGATCGGGACCAAGATCAGGACCGGGATCCGGAGAAGAACCCGGAAGAAGTCAAAGTGATGCGGGGCCATCCGCACCAGGTGGCCGCTGTGGCCGATGGGCTTGAGTTCGAGCACAAGTACACGTCGGGGGTCATCGCGTGGGCACCGGAGGACAACCCGAGCGATGCGCAAATCGGCCGGGTGGTGGACGAGTTCGAGAAAGCCGCCTGGGCGGGCCTCGAACCGGACCGCTACACCTGGGCAGCGGTCCAGCACCGCGAAGCGGGCGGGGGTGTCCACGTGCATGTCCTGGCGGCGCGCTGCGATCTGGCGAAGCATCTGAGGGCTTCGGTTTTCTGGGTATACAACGCGGTAAACAGACCGAGGGGAAAGCCCGTTGAGGCCGGGAAGGATAAGATAACGGCAACTACCTTTGCCCACTTAGCTCCATACAAAAGACCAGTTGCTGAAGCCCCGATGGAAACCAAGCTGCCCTGCTTACGCTGTGTGTGTGCATGGCTTATATCTCCCATGCGCCTCAGACAAGCCCTTAAGGGGGGAATGACGCCCCCTGAGAAGCCTACAGCGGTGAACTCGTTGAGGCCGGAATGATTTGGCGTGTGGTCCCAATTAGGGACTATACTATCATCTCGACATGAGGGTTATCGCACTGGCGCCGCTGAAAGCCTTCCTTGACACCAGGCCCGTTCCCGCCGCTGCCCGCGAGCCAGTGATGGCCTGGTATAGACAGGTTAAGGCTGCGGATTGGGCGAGCCCGGCTGATGTTAAGCGGGATGTTCGCAGCGTCAGCATCCTGAAGGACGGGAGGGCGGTGTTCAACATCGCCGGAAACAAGTATCGCATCGTGGTGTGGATCAACTACCCCTACCGGGTCGTCTACATTCGATTCATCGGGACGCACCGGAGATACGATGCCATTGATGCACAATCGATTTGAGGGCCGCGCCATGGAAATTACACCAATCAAGACCAACCGAGACTACCGCCGCACGCTCAAGGAGATCGAAGGCCTGATGACGGCTAAGCGCAACACGCCCGAAGGCGACCGCCTAGATGTTCTGGTGACACTGATCGAGTCCTGGGAGGCGCGGAATCATCCCCTTGATCTACCCGACCCGATCGCCGCTATCCACTACCACATGGAACAGAATGGGCTCGCAGCGAAAGATCTGGTTCCCTATATCGGCAGCCGCAATCGGGTGTACGAGGTGTTGAACCGTAAGCGGCCGCTGAGTCTTAAGATGATCTGGCGTTTGCACAAGGGGCTCGGCATTCCCGCGGAGTCATTGATCAAGGCCGACCATGAGGCGACACAGCTTACAGGTTGACGGCTGCGCCACCTGGCGGGCGCGGCAGTGTTTTGGCCGTCTCGCTTCTCAACACCGGCTAGGCACATGAAAAAACTCTTTTGCACTCTCGCTCTGCTGATGGCGGCCACCTCAATGTTTGCTCGTGCTGATACTTTTGAAGTCGGCGGGAAAACAATCGTTGTTCCGGTGCCACAAGGATTTGTTCGAGTCACCGAAGGCATGACAGCCGTCAATCGCTTTTGTGAGCAGATAGCTGCTGCTGATCCCGCGAACGACACATTGGCCTCCTATATTTTGGAGTCTGGCGTTCCTACAGCGATGGCAGGTGAGATCCCTCCGCTGGAACGCACATTCATTCTAAAAGTCAATAGGCAGCTGCAAAACTTGACAGTGGGCAAGAACGACTTTGCCGAGTTCAAAAAAATCATCAGGAATCAGAATGATGAGTTGTTGAAGAGTGCTAACCCACAGATTCGTGAGGGCATGAGCAAAATGAGTGAAGGCGTAAGCCAGGATTTTGACATCAACTTTGCCATGGAGATAAGCCAGATGGTTCCACTGGCACCCCATTACGAAGAAGAGAACGTAATCGCTTTTTCTATGTTTGCCAATTATGGAGTGGCTGCCGAGGAGGTGAAAAAAACGAACATTGTGGCTGCTACATCCACATATTTGAATGCAGCTGGAAGGGTTTTATTCCTTTATTCTTATGGTCCACAAGGAGACCTGGTATGGACTAGAACCGCTTCAAGAGATTGGGGCAAACGAGTTATGGAAAGTAACACTCAACCCCCACCGGAATCACCAAGTGGTCGAAGGTTTGACTGGAATGAAATAATGGGGAAAGGCCTAGCGGGTGCAATTGCGGGTGGTCTAGTTGCGTTGATCGCAATGGTTTTCCGCCGCTATTTCTGGCGGCGCTGAAGTGGTGACGAGGGCAGGCTTCTCTGGACGCCCACGGAACGGCCCTATCCGGCCCGTGAGCACATCTCCCCCCTCGGTAGGCGCTCCCACGCCGTTCAAGACAAGAACCATACAGAAACAAACCTATCGCGGGAGCACGGCGAGAAACTACCGGCTGAAGTCCCATCCGCGACTGCGCGCCCGGCCTTGGATAAGGCTCTCGATTCGACCCTCAACGCGGTCCCGCCGGTTCCCCGCTTTCCGCTTCTGCTCGGCTTCGCCATGGACCAACGAATGAGTTCGTTCATATCCCTCACAACAGCGTTGGAGACGTTGATCATTTCGTTTACATTCTTCAAAAGATCCTCGTATGCGTTGGTCAATATCGTTACATGTGCGCCCAACTGCTGCATGTTTTCTGTCAAAGTTTCGACCTGCCCGGCCAACTGCATCTGCTCCCGCGCGTATTGCTCGGCCGGCTTGCTCCAGCTCAACCCCGCCGCCCGCACCTTCACGACCCTGCCGGTGTTTCCGGTTCCAGAGATGCCGGATCGGGAATAGACGCCAGTCCGTGGGTGTCCCTATCTTGGGGGTTGGGGAACAATGGAACGAAAACGCACGCTAAGGGGTAGTGGTCGGGAGTTCGATACCATTGTCTAGAGGGTGGTTCAAAAGGGTCTGCCGGGTGACGAGCTCGGAGGCCCGGTTTCATTGGTTCCTCGGCGCCTTGAGAGACTGATCCAAAAGGAGTACCTTGTGAACCATGACTCGGGTCGCCCTCTATACGAGAGTCTCCACCGACCGGCAGGAAGCCGAGAACCAGCGCCGGCAGCTTCGCGCCTTCGTCGGTGGTCACGAGGGCTGGAAGCTGGTCGAGGAATATCGAGATGAGGAATCGGGTGCCACCGGGAGCCGCGCTCGATTCCAAGCGCTCTTCGAGGACGCCCACCAGCGGAAGTTCGAGGTCGTCGTCTTCTGGGCGCTCGACCGCTTCTCGCGCGAGGGCACGCGCGCGACGATCAACTACCTGCACGAGCTCGAGAGCTACGGCGTTGGCTTTGTAGGGGTACCGACCAGATTGGTGTTGAAATACAACATAAGGACCGGTTGCTAGCGGACCAGGGCGCGATCGAGGACGTACTGGCCGTAGAGAATGACGTTGTCCCATTCGATCGGGCTGACGTGCTGGAGCAGGGTCGCGTCGATGCCTTCCTCTGCGACAGCCTCCGAGCGCACCGTCTGCGTGATCTGCTTGGCTTGCCAATAGATGATGCAGGCCAGAATCAACGTCAGGCAGCTACAGGAGTTCATCTGCTCGTGTAGCTCGCGAGCGTTGATCCGACCGCGGCGTCCGTAGTAGACGTCCCGCGCTAAGGCGTGCAACTGCTCGACCTTCAGCAGTCCGCGCCGGATGCGGGCCCGGAGTTGTGGTTCGGAGAGGTAGCTCAGCAGAAACTCCGTCTTGAAGACTCTACCCAGATCCCGGTTGGCGCGGTAGAAACGATTCTTGGCCGAGCAAGCAACCAAGCGTTTCAGTGCCACGGACGCGGTCGTGTGGCCGGCGACGAGCGAGCTGTAGAACTGGCCCATGCGCTCCCACTGTTCCTGAATGACCCCTATATCTATTGTGCGATCGGCTCGCGCCACCAGGTCCGTCAAGACGCCGTAGTCACGATCGCGGTCAATCCGGTAGAGCCGCTGGTGCTGGACACCACGGATGCGCGGACAGAAGCGCCGACCGAGCATGGCGAAGGCCGCGAAGTTGATTTCCGTGTAGCCGTGGGTGTCGGTGTAGTGCTCCTCCAGCTCCAGATCGCTCTCGTTATATAAGAGGCCATCGAGGACGAACGCCGCGTCCCGGTCGGTGCACTCGATCGGGGTGCTGTAGAAGGGGGCGTAGTTGTCGGCGATGAAGGAATAGAACTCCAACGCATAGTCGCTGAAGCGGGTGCTGAAGGTCTGTTGTAGCACCTTGCGAGGCATGGCGAAGCGCTGTCCGTCGCTGGCTGAGGTGCGGCCTTCACCCCAATGCAAGGTCGCGTCGAGGCGCGAGATCGCTTGGACCAGCTCCGCCAATGCTTGCCGCTGCGCTTCTTCGGTCGACTGCCAGTCGCTCACCCGTTTCAGCTGCTTGTAGGAGATGCCCGGGGTGAGCTGGGCCATGGTGTGCAAGCCAATGTTGCAGCCATGAGCCAGCACCGTGGCCAGCTGCAAACAGACGTCGTCCGCCTTGCGGTCAGCTCGTTGGCTCGGAGGAAGGAAGTGGTTCGTGAAGCGCAGGTCGTTGTCGACCTCGATCAGCAGGTCCGGCAGCCGGATGGTGGGCATGTGACGGGCCAGCCAGCCTTTCAGGCGATGCAGCCGGGCTTCCGCGTCCGGGGCCAAGCGCTCTGAGGGGTCCGCGGAAAGGCGCCAGCGACCGTCCTCGGCAGTAGCGTACTTGTTCCCGGGCTCCGTCCGCAGAAACACGTCGTAGGCTTTGTTCAAGCGGTCCTTCAGGTAGGCTGGGACCTTGTTACGATCAGCAGGTAGACCCGACCGGAGGAAGAACGACTCCCGCGCCGCGTCCCACTGCTGATCGGAAATGAAATAGTCCTTCAGCCGGCCAAACCGCTTGCTGTGACGGACGGCCAGGTTCCCTGACCTCAGTTCTTCCTGGAGCTTGACCAGGACCGCGCACTCCCAGGACCGCCGGTCAGGACTGCCTCCGTTGACCACCAGCGGCAGCAGTCGCTTCGGGATGAAGCCGATTGGCGCGGTCTTCGGGAGCTTCCGTTTCTGGTTGTCGTTGAGCTCTCGAAGAAGCTGCACCGCTGGCCAACAGGGCGGTTCCGCATCCTCGGAGTCGGGAAAGAACTCCAGTGTCCGAAGCAGAACCGGCGAGAACTGCCGCAGGTAAGAGAAGCGTTTGACGACTCCGTGGAACACGTCGCTTTTGCTCCCCGTCACCCAATCGGACAACTGCTCCATTTGCGCCGACAGTTCCTGGCGGGACACCGATTGGAACACGCGCCGCCGAAGCTCGACATCCGTGATCGCGTCATCCAGGATGAGCGTGCCCACGGACCGCAGAGACACAAGCGCGGAACGAATGGTCTTGCGCTGTTCGCGCAGATGCTGGTCCAGATCGCGCTCGGCATGCGCAAAGGTCCGGGTCAGCAGCTTGTCGAACATGTCCACAGCCTGATCTACACCGTCGCGGTAGCTCTGGCGCAGGAAGCAGACCAGCGCCGTCCGGCGTCGCGGGAGCGCCAGATCGCGCAAACGGTGGGCGGAACAGTTGCGGACGTATCGAAAAAGAGCCCGCTGATAATTCCTGTTGAGCCATTGCAGGTCCATGCCGAGCACTCCTGTCGCCTCGATCAGCGTCAGTCTCTCGGCGAGCAGCCGCATCGCAGCTGGGGACGGCTTGGCTGGGTTCTTCTTGATTCCTTGGAGCCCGGATACGGTCTCGCCCGCCTTCACTTCCAACAGCTTGTCGAGCGTCTCACCAACCTCCGGCGGAAGCTCTTCGGCAACCCTCGCGGCGATTGCTTCTCCCGCCTTCTTGCGCTGCTCCCCGATGATCCGCCTCAGCACAGACTCGGCCGGGAACACAGTTCTTTCTTGTTTGAGATACTCCCGTGCTCGGGCGAGCAATGCGGCGGTCTGTTCCAGCCGGCACGACTCTTCGTAGAGGAATTGCTCCAAGCCTCGTGCTTGGTCGGGGTCAAAGCTCCGCAGCCCGAGATACTCTTGGATTCGGATCTGGTGTCTGGAGACCCCTTGCTGCCAGGATGCGTAGTCGCTCAAACGGTCGCCGTCGATGCCGGTCTGCAGCGCGATGAAGCTCAGCAGCTCTTCGCAGATCTCGAGCGGCTGCTGAACCGGGAAACGCTGGAAGACCCGCACAAAGCCCAGCTGATATGCGAAGCCCAAGCGCTGCGGATCCCCGCGACACTGGGCGATCTTCGCCAGGTCTGTTTGGGTCAGGGACGAGTCGTGGATCAGCTGGCTTCGAGACGGAAGAATCATGGTCAGGTGTCTAGAAACACGGGCGTATTAATAGACGATATATGACTAGACAATGATCTGAATACTATAATCGTTATCCGTCGAGAAAAAATCCTTTTCGCCTTTTCTTGGACGCCACCTTGAAAACCGTCGCCTACCTCCGTGTCTCAACTGGTTCACAGGATCTGGCAACCCAGAAGCTGGCGATCCTCGACTTCACCCAGAAACGCCGCTTTACGGTCGACGCATTCATCGAGTCCCGCATCTCCTCGCGAAAGAGTCCGCTCGAGCGCCGCATCGACGAGATGCTGGGAACGCTTCAGCCCGGCGATCGTCTGCTGGTCAGCGAGTTGTCGCAGCTCGGCCGTAGCCTCGGTCAGGTGCTGCAGATCGTTGCCACGCTAATCGAACGTAAGATCCGCTTCATCGCGATCAAGGAGGCGATCGAGGTCGAGGGCAAGCAGGACCTGCGGACCAAGGTGATGATCGCCATGTTCGGGTTGTTCGCGGAGGTTGAGCGGGACCTGATCTCAGAACGGACCAAGGAAGGACTCGCCGCTGCCAAAGCCAAGGGGAAACTGCTCGGCCGGCCCAAGGGGGCCCTGGGAACATCCAAGCTCGACGGCAAGGAGGAAGACATCCGGATGCTATTGGGCAAGGAAGTCTCGAAGGCCTCAATTGCCAAGATCCTGGACGTCTCCCGTTCCGCCCTCTACCACTTCATCGAGACGCGCAAGATCGGGCCAGGCTGACGAGAAAGCCCGCTTGGGACAGCCCAGGCCTTATGTTGTATTTCAACACCAATCTGGGCGCTACCCCTTGTATCCTACACCGAGCGCTACCTTGACTCGACCGGTATCTTCAGAGACGCGCTTATCGGACTACTCGCCGCGCTGGCGAACCAGGAGGGCATTCGGCTCTCGGATCGTGTGAAAGCCGGAATGGCGAGAGCACGAATCGAGGGAAAGCACGTTGGGCGTCCGCGTTTGGACGATAGAACGCGGCGGCAAGTGCGAGAGCTCCGCGCGCAAAACCCCGATATGTCTATTCGGGCCATCGCGAGAGAGACTGAGGTCCCGTACGCTACCACCCGGCGACTGCTCCTTGAGCGCGAGAAGCCACCAGGAAACTGAGCGCGGTCTCGGCTTAGCGTGCGTTTTCGTTCCATTGTTCCTCGACCCCCTAATCGCCTAAACGCAGACTACCTAAAAGCAGACCACAAGAACGGACAATTCAAGTTGTTCTTCTTTGCGGTAGCAAAAACGGTTTCATTCAACTCGGCCAAGGAAGCACTGGAATACGTGGGTGAGGTCGAGAAACACTTGGGTGGCGACTAATACCACTTCGCTCTGATCAACCCCGGCAGCCGGTCGCCCGGAACCAGACCCTGAAGCGCCTAGGAGTCGAGAGGTCTACGGTGTAGGGCCGCGTGGTGCATAGGAGAATAAGCCATGGCGCGTGAACGCGGCGAGTTAGTTCCGATCGGCGAGGTCGGCTCCGGCTTGGATGACGTGCCGGCGATCCGCGACGCCACGCCCCAGGCGCTCCACCACTTCACCCAAGCCGATCAAGTGAACCTGCTTGTTTCAGCCAGCGAAGCGGACACCGATCTCGGGTTCATGGCGCGGATGATGGTGTTGTGCAGCCTGCCCCGCACCAACCCCGGAAACCGGCTTCGGTATGTCCGTCAGAACGGCCCCTACACGCTGGTGATGACCGCCGGGGGGGAAACCAAGCTCCCCTTCGGCAGCGTGCCACGCCTGCTGCTGGCCTGGGTCTCGACCGAAGCGGTGCGCACCCAAAGCCGTGAGATCCTTTTGGGACGCTCGCTCTCCGAGTTCATGCGAAAGCTCGGGATGCAGGATGACAGCGGCAGCCCTCGGGGCGACCGGACTAGGCTCCGCAACCAGATGAAGCACAGGATCAGACGACCCTCCGCATTTTGCACCCTACTCGTCTGACAAACCCTGGTGAATGTTCGGTTCTATATAAGCACCGGAAAGAGCCGGTAAGCGTGAGCGTAGCCCTCGCGGATGAGCCGGGCGTTGAAGTTATCCCCGTCAAGGTAGACATAGCGAAGCAATCGACCGTAGCAGCGGGGTAGCCCTGGACAGCGCCGGTCGAGGGCTGGTCGCCCGGCCCACCAGTGTGTGGCAGAGAGTTACCGGATGGCTGCTCAAGAAGGCGTGGGGTTCTGGTGCAGATAGGATTGTCGGAGCGATAAGATCAGGAGTGCGCCGCGGCGAAGCGGCCTATGCTGCCATGACGTGACGCCAGATCACCGCGGGATTCGACCGCCATGTGATCGGAATTGAGAACTGGCGTTTGTGAATCTTCTGCGCCAGCTCGATGCCGATAATGACACGTCGCGCATTGTAGAACGTCTTGAATCCCAACATGGGGCGCAATCGCCCCTTCACCCGGCGGTGGTCCTGCTCCACAACGTTGTTCAGGTATTGACAGCAACGAATCTTCACCGGGTTCCGCCCCCGGAAGTTGAACTCCCCGTTCATTCCCATGTGCCGCAGGGCGCTATGGCTCGGCCGGTGGCCATCCAGAGTGATGCTGTGTGGCTCCCGATGAGAGGCTGCCCCAAACTCAGTTGAAAGTGAAGGGCGGTTCAGGTTGAGCACGATCTTAAGCCACCTTTCGTTTGGCGTCCATAGAAACCTCGTCTCTGAGTTTGGCTTTCAGCATCCAGAGGTCCTGGTAGCCCTGGATGCGCCGGAAGTTCTTCTCCGTCTCCAGGAAGGCTGAGGCGGCCCAGCGCAGCACCATCTGGCTATCTTTCCAGCGGCTCACTCGGCGGGTCCGCATCCTCACGCCAGAGTGAGGGCTTTCAATCAGGTTGGTGCTGGCCAGACACAAGCGCAGGGAGGAAGACAACTCGAGTCGATTGATGGTGAAGGTCTCTTCCAGACCTTCTCGCAGGCTAGCTGCCGCATCGGGATGCAGCCCTTCGAGCCACTCCGCCTGCTTTCTGAGCCGAACCCTCCCTTCTTCCCAGGGCAGCCGATAAGCAGCCTGCATCACTGACTTGACTTGCTCGGCCAGATCGTCCGGCAATCGATCGCACACGTTGCGAATCTTATGACGACGACATCTCTGCACCGGACTGCCCTTGCCAAAGACCTTGTCAATGGCACATCGCAGGGCCCTGGAGCCGTCAATCACAAACAGATAGCGTCGCCCGGAATCCAGGCCTCGCTCCACCAGGTCTTCCAGCAAGGAGGTAGCGGTGGCGGCGTTTTCACTGGCCCCTTCCCGCAGCCCCAGCACGTGCTTTTGGCCCTCCGAGTCCACGCCGGCGGCACAGATCACGTGGTGCTCGCCAAAGACCAGGCCGTCGATGTAGATGATCAGAAACTCAACGTCATCAAAGTGTCGCTCGGCCAGCTGCTCCAGCTGCTGGCCGCTCTGCTCAATGAACTGACGGCTCACGGACGATTTGCTGACTCCCACCGTGTCGGCCATCTGGGGGATCACGCGGCTGTAGTGGCGCGTGGAAACGTTGCACATCAAGATCTCCAGCATGCGGCTGCCCAGCTCCCCGTTACGGTTGATCGCCTCATAGGCGGGGATCTCCACCTCCCCGCCTCGACCTTGGCCTTTCTTGCGCAGCCGTGGCTTTCGAACCCGCACTTGCCGCTCCGAAAGTCTGACTCGCCCTGGCTGAGTGCCGTACCAAACGATCTGCTTGCCTGGGCGCCCTTGTTGCTTTTCGCCGGCGACACTTCGGGCAGAAAGCTGCAAGACTGCTTCCATGCTCGCTCGCCCCAGGATGTCGATCAACTCGTCAATGGCCATCCGGGAGGCTTCGATCAGCTCCACCATCGGGAGCGACAGTTGCCCGTTCTGGGCCAGATAATCAGCCAGCTCCTGACTGTTCTTCCGGGTGACAATTCGATATGATTTCTTCATGGCGGTTCCTCCTTAAAAGGTTGTTGACCAACCCGATTCTAACGAGTCGGTCGGACGAACCGCCTCTCAACTTTCAACTAAACCCGGGACAGTCTCCCCGATGATGCTTCAGCGCCTTGCGAAAGAAGGCCTTCGCCGCTGCGATGCCACGTGCCCGACTGAGAAAGAACTCCACAGTGTTGCCCTGTCCGTCCACGGCGCGGTACAGATACATCAACTGGCCCCGAATCTTGATAAACGTTTCATCAACCCGCCAGCTCCCACCCACCGGTCGTTCGAATCGGCTCCAACGCCTTTCGCAGGTTTCGGCATAGCGAACGACCCACCGCAAGATCGTGGTATGCGAAATCGGTAAACCCCGCTCACCTAAAATCTCGACCAGGTCCCGGTAACTCAGTTTGAAGCGGAAATACCAGCGAAGGCAGAGAAGAATGATGTCGTCTTCGAACCAACGTCCGGCAAATAGAGGATTCCGTTCCGTTTTACGATGCGCCATATCTCATTATCGCCAATCCCCGTTGGCTGTCTGCACCAGAACCCCCTTCGGGAAAGACCCTGCAGAACACAGCGATCTAGCCGAGTGTAAAACCGGTGTCGTTCGGAGTCGCCTTCCAGTGCCGAGCTCTGAAACAAGAGATGCTTGATCAGGTCCATCGCCTGCAGATTGAACACACCATAATCGAGCAGCGGGTTCGAGAGCAAGGCGTTGAATCTGGGCGGTACCCTGACTCCTATTTTTGGAAGTGCCCGCAGCCAAAGAGGCCCGGAATTTCAAACGGGAGAGAGCCAAGTTCTGCAGCATACCGGTGACCGAGGTCCATCACGGTGATCCCCTCGATGGTGCGGAAGCCCGCTTCATCCATCAACGCACTCATCTGAGCCAGACTGAAGTCGCTACGTATCGGCTCTCCTCTCCTGGCAACGTACGCTTCAAGCTGTGCTCGTTTTTCCAAGTGCTTGGGCCATGAGGAGCCGGCGTCGAGCATGTAATCGACAACAAGCTGCGAACCGGCGGCTACGCCGCCCGCAATAGAACGGACAGTCGAGGTAAGAACTTCCCGCGGTAGATAGTAGATCACCCCCAGCATTGACAGGAACGCTCTTCTTGCCGGTTCGAACGCCGATTTCGACAGCGCGTTCATCACCGGAATTCGCTCAAGGTCCGCGGGGACAAAATGCAATCCACGAGGTATATCCAGGTCGGCTCGTCGCAGGCGCTCCTGTTTGATCTCCTGCATGGCGGGCCGGTCGACCTCGAATACTTGAAGGCGTGGCATGAGATCGGACTGGCGGAGGGCAAACGAGTCCATCCCGGCCCCGATGATTACGTACTGGGTGATGCCGGCCCCGGCTGCGGTCTCTAGTGCCTGCTCGGCGTAACGCGCCCGGATCAGTGTCCCGAGCGCGACCGATCGGAGGCGGCGCAGCGTGCAGTGCGCCATGAGCCAGCCGGCGGGACGAATTCGCAGAATCCGGCGTGCGAATCGCCCGCAAAGCAGGATGGCGTACGGATCGTCGACGAGCCGTACGCGGTCCCGCTGGTGGAAGGCGCGGATGGTGGCGACGAGGTCAGCAGTCGAGGCACGTGTCGTCATGTGTGTGATTCATAGGTTTCGCCAAGCCGCATTGTTGCATAAATCGATTCGGCACGTCCGCTTGTCTCCGATGGGCCAGGGTGGCAGCATGAGGAATGACGCCGAATCAATACACGTTCCGGTACCGAGTACGCAACTGGTCAGACTACAATCGGGCGCTGATCGCCAGGGGGCGTCTGACCTTTTGGTTCGATGAGGACGCCGTTGCCGCCTGGCGGAACGCCGACCCGCCCAAGGGCCCCGGCGCTCCGAAGGTTTACTCCGACACGGCCATTCAGTGTGCGCTGATATTGAAGTCGGTGTTTCATCTTAGCCTTCGGTCGACGCAGGGCCTCGTTTCTTCGCTCCTGGAGTTGCTCAGACTCGATCTGCCAGTTCCAGACTACAGCACTCTCAGTAGACGACAGAGTTCCTTGGCGACGTTCTTGACTGTTAGCCCAAGCAGTCGGCCTCGGCACGTGGTTGTGGATGCGACGGGCCTGAGAGTGTACGGCTCGGGTGAATGGCACGTCCGAAAGCATCGACATGGTCGGCGCAGAGCCTGGCGCAAGCTGCACCTGGGTGTCGATGAGAGGACGAAAGAGATTGTGGCGGTGGAGGTTACACCGAGCCGGGTCCACGACTGTCGTCTGTTGCCGGCCCTGCTGGATCAGATTCCGGGTCGCATCGTTCAAGTCTCGGGCGACGGGGCCTATGACACGAGGGCCTGTTATCAATCGATACTCGAGCGGGAGGCTGTCGCCACCATCCCTCCGCGACGCAGTGCGCGGCTGAGTGAAAGTGTGGACCCGCCTGCCTGGCGGGCAATGCGGGATGCCCATCTACGAGAAATAAGGAGACTCGGTCGATATGAATGGCGCATCTCCAGTGGTTGCACCAGGCAAAGCCTTGCAGAGAATGCGATGTCGAGGTTCAAGACGTTGTTTGGGCCTAAGCTGTCGGCCCGACGATTCGACAATCAACGGGTCCAGGCCATCATCAAATGTGAGGTGCTGAATCGTATGTCAAGCCGGGGCATGCCTGAGTCAGTGCGAATTCGATAGCATTCAAACAGGACTGGGATCGGTCCGTGACCCGACCGGAGTTGTGCAACAACGCGGCTGGCCCCGACAAGTTGGTTCACCTGATCGAAGCAGGTAAAGTGGTGCACCGCCTGGGGCGTGGCGTCGCGGATCGCCTTCACCGGGCCATCCAGATCGGCCAAGGCTTCAGCAATGGGAACTAACCCGTCGCGTTTTCGCTCCATGGCTTATTCTCCCATGCTCCTCAGACAAGACCACACGTTAGGGCAGGATCTAGCGACCTTCCTCATCAACACGCGGGCGCTGGAGGGAGGAAATATCATAGCCATTTTCGGACAGGTGGTTCAGCAAAAGCCGCTGAACCTCTGTTGGGGACGGGATCTTGTTCTCGTCACAGACGGCAGTATGCCCATTGACTCGGCTGACCTCGAAGTTGGGTTTTTGAAGGTCCAGCCTAAAAATCCTGTCGCCAATGATTGCGGACAAGCTTCCCAAGGAAAAAAAGGGGGGCCCGGCCCGGCCCGGGTCCATTTCCCAACGGTCGTCACGAAACACCTTAGCCCCCCGATCTCCGGCAATCAAAATCGGGTGAAAAGGGTCCAGACCCGATGCGATTAAGGATCGACCCTCCATCCAGTCAGGGGCCTCCATATCGAGATAGTCCAGAATGGTCGGTACAATATCGAGATTCTGGCAGTTCTCCCGGATCCGAGTGGACGGTTTCCCCCCGGGAAACCGGATCAACAAGGGAATACGAAGGTCAGACCGTCTACCCCTTATGCTGTGATCGGAGTGAATAACGATCAGCATTTCATCCAATAGATTTCGTGTCTTCAACCAGCCGTAAATCTCTTTTGTGTAACGATCAAAGTCTCGGATGGCATCATCATAAAAATCGGTCATCCAAGCCTCGCTCTGCACTTTTCCTAGAGAGAAAAACGGGTCGACCGGGCGAAATCTCTCCCCGTGGCTCCCCATCAGATGCACATGGGCAAAAAAGGGTAAAGGTGTGCTGTCCAGAAAGGAGTGCAGTTCTGCCAGAAGCTTAGAATCCCTCTGATAAATTCGTCTTGGCTTGACGACTTCGGTATGGACATCCTCCATCGGCTGCAGGTAAAAGAGATGCAACAGTCGAGAAGCGATCCGATCTCTGACCTGAGCCAAAAAATAAGATGTTTCGAGCCCAAGCGCTCCGGCCAAGGGTTTCCAAATCTGGAATTCACCCTGGGTTCGAAAATTTGCCGAGTCAAACGATTCCAGGAGATTAAAATCGTAGACGTCAGCGTAGTGGCGGATACTCAGGTGGATGCTGTGGTAACCACGATTTCGAAGAAGGAGGGGAAAATGCTGGTAAGCGTCTTTGCCGCGCAAAATGTCGGGAGAGTAAAGAACCCGGCTTCGAGTTGGAAGTTTCCCGGTCAAAAGAGAAACGGTCGATCCGGCAGTGCTCCGGGCGTTCGAAAAAGCGTTTTCGCAAATCAGTGCCTGGGAGGCGAGCTCTTTTAGAAAGGGAGTCGTTTCTCGTTCATATCCGTAAACAGACATGTGTTCGGCGCTGAGTCCATCACTGGAAAGGATGAGAATGTTAGGCCACCTTGAGTCTCCGGCCCTCTTTTCAGATTCATCGTGTAGGCCCGCCGCGCCCCCCATAGACACAGAAAGGATAGAAACCCCCACCATCAATCCGGCGAAGATAAACAGCGGCTTCGAGTTTTGAGACCTGCGATCCCACGTGGAGAGATACCAGTAGATTCCGGCGAGCAAGAGAGCAAACAGAAGCTCGTAGGGGACCATCCCAAGTCCCTCGCTCGATCGGATTCCTAAATCGAAGACCGTGACCATGAAATTGTCCACCAAAAGGAGTCCGCTGCAAGCCAGAACCAATGCGGGCCCGAGCCGTGCCACTGCCACGACTACTCTACGATAGGCTCTGGAACTTGGTGCAAGGTTGCCTAGCCAGCAGATCAACACCACCGCCAGTAGGGGCAGCACCACTACCAGTGGAGCCCGGAGCAGAACAGACAAAGACTCCTTCCAGGAAAGAGCGGATAGAAAGGAAGGTTTGGTAGCAAAGAACAGCCATTCCATGGCCAGGCAGAAATAAGCACTCAGAATGGCAGCTGCTGACAATCGTTTCCATGGGGTCTGGATTCTTTGCCGCTTGGACCGACATTGTCTCATAATCCTCGTACTGCCTCCCGCGGCCTACCGCTGGCGTTCCTCAAGCAGCCGTTCCAGCGCTTCCATTCCGAGCGCCTGGAGGCTGGTGTCGTCGTCGAGGGCGAGTTGTCGCAGTTGCCGGTGCAGTTCGGTCGGGAGCCGAAGCAACACCCCTTTTGTTGCACCCGTGTCGGCCCGGCTCAGCGCCTTTGAGCGGGTGCGCTTGTCAGCGCGAGCCGCTCCATGCACTGCGTCGGTACTGTCAAGTTAACCGATTTGTGGACCTACTCAGCGCCCTGGACACTCCATAAGTTGTTGATTTTACGTTCGAGCGCCGACCGATTTCGCCTCCAAAACCCAAGAATTCCACTTAACTTGACAGTACCTGCGGAGGGGTTCATTGTGGCGGCCAAACTCACAGCGAGCAGCCGGGACGACGCCTCCACACTCCCTGATCTTCTCGCCCCGCTCGAAGTTCCCATCCGGCGTTTCACGGCGGACGGGGCCTACGACCACAGATCGGTCTACGATCGGGCCAGCGCGGCCGGTACAGAGAACGTCGTGATTGTGATCCCCCCTCGTCGCTCTGCGCTGTCGGCGGGGCCCACCGACGGCCCCTGGGCGCAGCGTGAAGCGTCTCTTCAGAGGATTCGCAAGGTCGGGCGACGGGAGTGGCAGAAGGAGTCGGGCTACCGACAGCAGGCGCGCGTTGAGAACAGCTTCTTCCGATACAAGTCCGTGTTCGGAGGCGGCCTGAAGGCGAGGCACAGCAAGGCGCAACGCAGAGAAGCTGCAATCGGGTGTCACATCCTCAACCGGATGGCCGAGCTCGGTAGGCCATCGTCGTACGCTCTTGGTAGGTGATGGACCTGTGAGTCGGGTTCGTTGCGGGCCAGTTCCGATTCATGCACCAACGCCGGCGGGAGGCTGTTTAGTGTGGGCCGACACATTAGACTATCGGTGGCGGAGCAGTGCTCCAGATCTTGTCCGAACCCGTATTGTGTGCGCCTTAGCGGCCGAGTTCTTCCTGAACAATCGACGGACGTTTTTCGATCAACGCAAGGAGCACACGTGCCGCCCCCTCTGGCCGTCGCCGTCCCTGCTCCCAATTCTTGAGAGTGCCAAGCGGAACGCCGATACTCTTGGCAAAAGCCAGCTGAGAGAGTCCCGTCTTGCCTCGGATCGCCACGATGTCGGGCTCGGGCACCTCAATTTCATGCACCACAAAACCGTCACGTTTGCCGTTTAAGTAGCCTTGGGCATCCCAAAGCCCTGCCATGACCTTGTCGTATGCCTTGCTCATTTGCACCTCCTGTAAGCTTCAATCATTTCTTTTGCGGCCTTGATCAGTACTACTCGTTCCCCGGTGCTGAGATTTGCTTTCTCGTTCTTGGCAAAAACGGTGAGCAAAAACATAGGAATGTTTTCACCGGAGAACAAGAACACCACGCGTGCCCCGCTGCTTTTGCCGCGTCCTGGGCGGGCGATCCTCATTTTTCGGATACCGCCCCCAAGCGACACGCCTATCTCTGGATTCTCGGCCACCATATTGACGACCTCGCTCCGCTCCCTGTCAGACAAAAGACCCTTGGCCGCCGAGAGATATGCAGGAGTCTCTACGACGGTTTGCAGGCGGGTGCCCATAGCAAGAGTATAGGCGTCATTAGCGTCGGCGTCAATGGCGTTTAATCAAGGGTGTTTCCCAATTCACCGATATTGACCTTGCCCCCCAAAGGCGAGTCCAGTTTGAATGTTAGGATTTTCGGTTCAGAAGGAGCGTTGTTGCATGGATCGAGGCGGAGATGGAATTCGGGTGCTTCTTCAGGCAAGTGTTGTTGAGCCATGCCCCCTTCAGTACCCAAACTGGACAGACCTGAGATCCGATTTAGCGTACCGTGCGACAACCACCATCAAGAAAAATAAAAAGAACGCCACCTGGCTGGTGAACACGTCCCGTAAGGAGAGCCTCCTCCGCACCAACCCAGCTTGCATAGCTGGAGTCCTCACCGTTTCACCGAATCTCAGAGCCGAGTGCGGACGCACGAAGTTGTAATACGCCATGAGGAGGGCCACCTGATCTTCCAAGAATTTCGTACGGCGGGCGTGACAAGGTGTACGACGGCCAAGATAGGAACAGCCCTGGCGGATGGTTAGATTGTGGCGCTCGATGAAACTGGTGTTCAGGGTGCTGGAATCCTCCGAGTGAAAGAGTGCTTCCTCCAGTGCCGCTTGTGTTCCGAGAATCAGTTTACGATCGACTCGGACCACCCTATTGTCTCGGCGCTTCTTGATGACCTGACCGTAAGTGCAGACTCCCAAGAGTAACCTCTTGGCTGCCCACTCATACATTTCGAAACCGTCTGTGCTAAACAGGAAACGGTGTTTCGGACGGCCGCGTTCCAGGGTGTTGAGAATCACTCTCTTGATGTTCCGGAAGTTGCGACGGCCGACCACTACGGAGACCCAAAGTCTGGACCAGACTTCCAGTGTCGTGAGCACCCAGATCACCCGCTTCTTTCCACCAACAAAGGTCCTGATCTCGTCGGCCTGAAGTTCACAGATCACAAGGCCTTTCAGCATCTGAGCGTTGAAACGCTTTGCGTATGCGGCGGCCGATTCAAGCCAGCGGGCGACGGTACCCCAGGCCATGCGTTTGATTCGAGCCATGGTAGATATCGCAATGCCGTGGACACACATGTGGACGACTTCATCGAACAAAGATCTGGGCTTGTGCAGCCGATAATAAGGCGTTCCGTAGGTCGAAGAGAAGGTTCTGCCGCACTGTTTGCAACGGTAGCGCCGCCGTCTTCCCTGTGTCGTAGTGTAGAAGGAATGGCGGATGATGTTGCCTTTTCCCGATTGTCCCCTGAAGCAGCAATTGGGGTTAGGACAGGTGCGAGTGGACTGCTTGCTCCGTTTCATACATGTTTGTTGCCAGAAAGCTATCAGGAAATCCAGTTGGAATCATGTGTTGCGAGGCTGTTGGACAGTTGGAGAAAGTCAACAACACTTCCCTGAAGAAGCACCCCCGCTGGGCCCTCGTGCAGAATTGATGGAAAATACCGCATTGTTGCATAAATCGCTTCGGCACGTCCGCTTGTCTCCGATGGGCCAGGGTGCCAGCATGAGGAATGACGCCGAATCAATACACGTTCCGGTACCGAGTACGCAACTGGTCAGACTACAATCGGGCGCTAATCGCCAGGGGGCGTCTGACCTTTTGGTTCGATGAGGACGCCGTTGCCGCCTGCGGAACGCCGACCCGCCCAAGGGCCCCGGCGCTCCGAAGGTTTACTCCGACACGGCCATTCAGTGTGCGCTGATATTGAAGTCGGTGTTTCATCTTAGCCTTCGGTCGACGCAGGGCTTCGTTTCTTCGCTCCTGGAGTTGCTCAGACTCGATCTGCCAGTTCCAGACTACAGCACTCTCAGTAGACGACAGAGTTCCTTGGCGACGTTCTTGACTGTTAGCCCAAGCAGTCGGCCTCGGCACGTGGTTGTGGATGCGACGGGCCTGAGAGTGTACGGCTCGGGTGAATGGCACGTCCGAAAGCATCGACATGGTCGGCGCAGAGCCTGGCGTAAGCTGCACCTGGGTGTCGATGAGAGGACGAAAGAGATTGTGGCGGTGGAGGTTACACCGAGCCGGGTCCACGACTGTCGTCTGTTGCCGGCCCTGCTGGATCAGATTCCGGGTCGCATCGTTCAAGTCTCGGGCGACGGGGCCTATGACACGAGGGCCTGTTATCAATCGATACTCGAGCGGGAGGCTGTCGCCACCATCCCTCCGCGACGCAGTGCGCGGCTGAGTGAAAGTGTGGACCCGCCTGCCTGGCGGGCAATGCGGGATGCCCATCTACGAGAAATAAGGAGACTCGGTCGATATGAATGGCGCATCTCCAGTGGTTGCACCAGGCAAAGCCTTGCAGAGAATGCGATGTCGAGGTTCAAGACGTTGTTTGGGCCTAAGCTGTCGGCCCGACGATTCGACAATCAACGGGTCGAGGCCATCATCAAATGTGAGGTGCTGAATCGTATGTCAAGCCGGGGCATGCCTGAGTCAGTGCGAATTCGATAGCATTCAAACAGGACTGGGATCGGTCCGTGACCCGACCGGAATTGTGCAACAACGCTACTGAAACCACCCATTCTCCCACGCTGAATCGTCCAGGGGGCTGCGGCGAAGCGGGTATTTCGTAGCAACCGCCTCAAGGCGCACCGGCGCATTTCTGCCAGGCCGTGACTCTTCATACAAGCTACCAAGCGGCACTTGCCTGTACATCGCCGCCGGCGCCCAACCGTGCTCGCCCATGAACACGTTGTACACCTCGGCGACGTCCTCGACGCCAGCATCTACGAAGGAAAGCCCTTTCGCCCACTCCACAAAGCCGGGCGCGTCTTCCCTGCGCGTCAGATACCCGGTGATCCAGTACGCGATCTCACCGCGTTCCACCTCGAACAGCTCGCGGCCGACGGGCGGCTCCTGCCTCCACGCGAAATGACTGTTCCCGTTGAGCCATCTGGTTCCATCTCCCGGACTTCGCACCGTCAGGAGATCCTCAATCCTGGGTGGATCGTCCTGGCCCCGAACCCAGTCACGAAGCCGGTCCGCTTCCTCCCAACGGTCGAATCGCCCCGCCGTCCACCAAACCCCTGGGTTGCCCTGCCGGTAGTTCCAGGCCCTCCCAGGCGGAGGCGTCGCGGTAAATGTCGGGTCAATGTCACGCAGCCAGTTCTGCCACGGTCCCTGGTACCGGTGACTCCGCTCCGCGTCCGCGGGCTCTGTACTGGAAGTGATCGGCGATCAACGCAAGCACCTCACGGTAAGCGATCCATTGGTACTTGCGTCCTATGCTCTCCTTTCTTGGCGATCCGGCTCCGTCGATATCCCAAATCCCGTCGAAGTTCCCAAAACGCTCCGTCGTCCACCCCAGCTCGAACGCCCGCCGAAGCACGTAGCGTTCGATCTGACTGCGGTCAAACACCGGCAGGCGCGTGCGGTCGTTGCTCTCAGCTCCCGAACCGCTGGGCTCCCGCCATGCACGCTGGTCGAGTCCCAGTGACAGCCACTCCCCCGAGGATCCCCAGGTCTCCCGTATTGCTCGATGCAGAGCGCCCTCTAGCACCGAGTGGCCGATGTGGCTGCGAGCCCAGTCCTTGCCTTCTCGTTTGTGGGGATTGTGGTCCGGACTCGGCAGCAGCGGCGCCACGTCCTCCGCGTTCGGGAAAACCGGCGGCGCGCTGTCGTACGGGGGCCGTATGCGCCTTGCGTCCACGTCGATTGGCGATCCCAGGTATAGCGCCCGCTCGACAACTCCCCGAGCGTAGTCCCGCAGCAGGATGTTCGCGGGCGGTGCTCCGATGCCAAAGACCCTGGAGTACACGCATTCGGCCAGTATCTTCACCTCAGCTGGATCATGGCTTCGCGTCGCCACGCCGTAGGCAACCGCGTAGACGCGCTCCACCACATAGGGGTCGTCGACATCCGCGAATCCCTCCACCAAGCGCGCCGTGGCCTCGAACCGACCCGTGAGTAGGTTCACCAGAGCCTTCGTCGCCCGGTCGCGAACGGGCCGATTCGATGCCGACAGCATCCACGCCAGGGTCATCGCACAAAGGTCCACCAGGCCGTCGTCCAGCTGCATCGTCGGCGACACCGCAAGGGCCCAGTCCCGCAGTCTCCTTGCCGGCCTGCCTCCGGATGTCGCATGGTGCAGATACACCGACCACCACGTGTCCCTTGCGGCCATCATGTCCTGGCGCAGACGAGCGTCGAGGAACCGCGCGTTCAGGGGGTGCTCCGGCGTGGTTGCCAGCGCCAGCAGTGCGCCCAAAATTGTGTAAAGATCCTGCCTCGCCGGCTCGAGCCTCGTCCGTACTAGGTCGCAGGTACGCTCGGAAAACGTCCTCACGTCGCGCCACAAGAGGCTCTGCGTGAACGCCCCCTCGAAACCCTCGCCCTGTGCCAGGCGTGGCACCAAGTCGACCACCTCGCAGCCGGTTCGTTCGTGCAACTGGATACAAAGCGCTTCGAGGATGCCCTGTGTGGCGTACCCGCCATCGGCAACCTCGGCCAACCCGCCCCCCGGTTCGAACGCGGCTGCCGGGTTCGCGGCGTCGAAGTGCGCGTCCAAGAGCGCCTCCGTTATAAGGTGGTCGGCAAGCCTGTCGTACGCGATGAACACGATCTCCCGGTCTTCTCTGCGGCGGCCAGCGCCCGAGATATCCTGTACGAGCACCCCTTCGACCACGAGCGTCCTGTACAACGACTCTTCGTATGGCCGTCCGGGCAGAAGCCTGTTCACCAGTTCCTCCGCGGCTTCCACCGCCAGCCAACGCTCCGACAGCGCGGGGAAGGCAGCGCTCAGTGTGCGCAGGGCCTTCTCTGCCGTCTTTTTCCATTGCGGCAAACCGAGTTTCGATGCGATACGCTTGTCGATCGACGAGATGTAGAGATTCAAGATCCCGGTGATGCCGTAGCTGCCCTGCTGCAATCGGGTTGCGCCCTGTCCCCGCAACCCCAAACACAGAGTCTTGAGGAAGAGGGGGTTGCCGAACTCCGGCGCGATCAGCGGTGTCGACGGCAGATCCAGACCGTAGTGCGTGAAGAACGTCCGCATCGCATCGTAGCTGCGTTCGCCGAACCCTTCATGTGTCGCCATCACCGCGTCTTCACGAACCGCCTCCGGAATCATCCCGTCGTACGACGACCGGAACGACAGAACCACCCCGACCCAGTCCGACCGTGCGAAGTGCGCAAGGAATCCCGGGAGGTGCGTCCGCCACATGCTGAGGCCTTTGCCTTCGTTCAGCGCATCGATGAGAACCAGCGCGCGAACCCCGGCGGCCTGGGCCGCGCACTCGAGCGCCTCGACGAACTCGATGGCCGAGCAATCGCTTGTATCGAGCAGTTCGGCCGCCTGGGGCCACGGCGCCCCGTCGCTAGTGAAGGACTGCCCCAGCAGCAGCACGGTCGGGCAACCCTGGTTAAGCCGGCGGTGGGCGATATCGCATAGCAGATGCGTCTTGCCGGTCCCCGCCTGCCCTCGGACAATCATTACCCTCGCCGCGCCCCAGCGCTGCGCCTCCACGAGCTCTTCGCGGACCTTACGTAGCCTCCCGGCAAAGGTCTCGAACTGGTAACGGAACTGAGAGATCACCCCATGTTCCGCCTGACGTGTCGTGAGGTGCTGCACGACGCCGTCCACGGCGGCTTCAACCGCCGCAACCTTTTCGGCCACGCCATCGAAAGGCAACGTTCCGCTAGGTTGGACCTCCATCGCGCCTCCCGTGGCGACGATCTCATCGATCGTATTTCCTATTGACACCTTGCCCGCGCGCACGAAGGCATCGTCGGTGACCGCCCTGATCCCGGCCTCTATCTCCGGATCCCCTTCCTTGCCGAGGCGCGAAGGCCCGGGGGAACACGCCGACGCCCACTCGTTCGCAAGTCCACGTATCAGCGCAATCGTCCGATCGAAGAATCGGCTCGTACGGCCGAACGCCTCGAACATGTCCGCAATCGGCAGATCCACATGCACTTCCGGCGTGTACCTGGGTCCCGCGGTCAGCCTTGCCTCCTCAAGCCGCAGCGCAAACCAGTCGTCGTCGAAACCGGTTGCGTCAAACCAGAATCGGACGCGTCCGACGTGCTCCGGCCTGGTCAGACGCTCCAGTAGCTCGCTGCTGCCCCAGTACACGAACTCGACCGTCATCCCCCGATCAGAAGCCCATCCCGCCCACTTCCTGACATAGGCATCCCACTTTGCGAGGGCCGATTCCTGTCCCGTGACGCGGGCGTCCGGCAGGTCCATCGGCAGACAGATCACATAACGCCCCAGCCGGGGATGCTTCCCAAGAGCCGTGCGCACGGACCGGTCAATCTGGGTCCACTGGCTGTCTCCCAACGTGAGGAAGTACTTCGCCTGCCAAGCGCATTCCGAATCGTTCCCATATATTGCGTAGCACTCAACGCCGGCATCCGGGTTGCCCGTCCGAACGAACCTCGCTTGACCAGCGACCTCCCACCGCGCCAGCTGCGAGCAGAGCTCCTCGAACCCCTTGTCGCGCCCCCCGTTCAAAGGCCGTATTGAACGCCAGTCCACGTTCACCGTCCTGGACTCCTCACCCCTTCAGTTGCGCCATCGACCACTGCCCCGTCTTCTTCATTCATAGGCCCGCCAGTTGGCCGCTGGTTCCTTTGAAGAATTACAAAATGCACCGACGTTCAATAGTCGTCTAGGTAAATCCATAAATAACTTTATAATCAGTAAATTATAAACATTCTACAGCGCCTTGTGTCGTTCACAATGTCCCTTGAAACGTGGCCCATGTGACACGAAAAACCAAACCCAAGGGCCGCCATCCTGACAAGGCTCTCTCGGCCACTTTCGTGCGCACATCTGACCCGGGAAGATACTTCTGACGGCAACGGGCTGTACCTAGTCGTCCAGCCTACCGGAACCCGGAGCTGGGTCCACTCCACCATCGTTTTGCACGCCGTCGCTAAGATTAGTACACGGCGTTGATCTTGTGCCGGACCACCTGCGGCCCATCCGAAAACGAGATCATCATCCCGCCTTGAAACTTTAGCCAATCAGGGCGAGGGGATTCCGCCTGCTCCGGTGGGCACTCGACTCCCGGTGTGACCTTGTAGATGTCCCCGCTCGGCCGCCTGATCGAGCTCTCGTCTAACAGCTTCTCGTACAGGTACAGAGCACACTCGATCACGATCAGGTGCGCATAGCGGATTCCAAACACGGTAACGGCATTCAGGATGTGCGGGGCCGGGTTCTTCGCGGCTCCAGAGGCCTCCTCGCCTTCGACGCTGGCCAGCCGGCCCACGTTGATCGAATGGGCACCCTCGAAGTTCACTACGGTCCGGATCATCTCTTTCAGGGAAATCCCCTTCCCGTCGAACAACACGACCTATTGGCCCAACCACTCGTCGCAGCTCAAGCCGGAGCCCGAGCTCGTCTGAAACAACTGGTCGGCGCTCACCAGCCACGGTGTCTCCTTGGATGGCACTCCCGTCCAGTCCGCCGCACCCGGCAGCGGCCACTCGATGGATAGCTTCACCTCCTGCGGTCCCGCACGGAAACCATAGGCTGCCTGGGGTTCCCCCGTAAGGTCGTCCAGTTTGGTCAGTTGCAGGAGCCCCCCTGCGAGACCGAAGCCGACCTCGATCTTTCTCCGCCTATCCCGGGGAATTTTGCGCAACCGACCAAACCGCAACCCGACCGATCCCAGAACGCGATCGTCGAGCAACCGGGTCTCGCGCCTGTCGTGGTCTCCCAGGACGGTCTTCCGGAGGAACACCGAACACGCCCGCGCGAACGAGCCCAGCACCTGTGCCCAGCGGCTTCCGTCGGTCGCGGCGGGTAACTGACTCCTTAACCCGTCGATCCCGAGCTGCAGGTCAGCCATTGCGTCTGTGGTCCGCGCTGTCTTCTCCTTCGGTATGCCGCCAACCACACTGCCCTTTGCGGGTACGAATCTCACTCCCCGTTCCTCGGAGCCATCCCCTTGACGACCGTTCATGTTCACTCCTCTTCCAACCGGCAACATAGGTCGGTAGCGATACCGGTCTCAAGCCGCTCCGTGTGATCGCTACGATGGTTCGGTGACATCAGACCGAGCCCTATGGTTACATGCTAGCTTCGCCGATCAACTCGCACACCCTCCGCACACAGTACCCATCCCGTAGTTTCCCGTTGAAACTCTCAATGTACCCATTCTCCCAGGGGCTGCCCGGCTCGATGTACAAGGTCCTTACCCCAACAGCCTGCAGCCAGTCCCGGACCGCCTGTGCCGTAAACTCTGATCCGTTATCGGACCGGATAAACTCAGGCACTCCCCGATCAACGAATAACTCCGCCAACCGGTCCAACACGTCTTGGTGATTCATCTGCCGTTTCACATCAATGGCGAGCCACTCTCTGGTGTACTCATCCAGGATCGTCAATAGCCGAAAGGCTCGCCCATCATGGGTCCGTTCATGCACGAAATCATAGCTCCAGACGTGGTTCTTGCGAGCCGCTCGTAACCGAACACAGGAACCGTCATTAAGCCATAGTCTCCTTCGTTTCGGCTGTCTGGACGGGACTTTCAGCCCTTCTTGTCTCCACAGCCTCTCCACCCGCTTAGGATTCACCTTCCACCCTTCCCCATGAAGTATCGCCGTGACCCGCCGGGAGCCATAACGCCCGTATTGCGTAGCCAACTCCACCATCCGGGCCACCAATCGAGCCTCATCATCGGGAATTTGCCTTTCCCTTCGCTGGGTCGATCGAACCCAGCACTTGGCAGGCCCGACGTTCGGAGACTCGCTCTGCTCCTAATCGCTCTCGTACCCACATCACCGCTCGTCTCCTGTTCGCCGGGCCTAGAAGTTTCCCGAGGACACTTCCTTCAGGATCTGCTTGTCCAAAAACAGATCCGCCACCAGCTTCTTCAACCGGGTATTCTCCTTCTCCAACACCTTCAACCTCTTGGCCTGGTCCAACCGGAGCCCTCCGTACTCTTTGCGCCACCGGTAGTAGGTCTGCTCGCTCACCCCCATCTGCTTCGACACCTGTCCCACCCTCTGTCCTTGGGCCAGACCCACCTCTGCCTCACGCAGCTTCATCATGACCTGTTCTGCCCTAAACCGCTTCCCTGCCATCCTTGCCTCCTTCCTAAACCGGAAATCCTAACATTCAAACTGGACTCGTTTTAGGGGGCAAGGTCAACCGCAGCTAGAGAGAACTAGCGGCTGGAGCTATAGTCTCGGCGCGAACCCCATCCGCCGACAGGAACCCCGTTGTCCGGATCGATGCTGCGATTCGCAGCGCATCCGGTGCACGCGTACAGCACTGGTCTTCCCTGTTCCACGAACTGGTTTTCCCTGTTCCCCCCAGAAAATTCCCTGTTCGACCAAATAAATTCCCTGTTCCGTGGCGTAGGGAATTCGAAACTGAAACCCCATGATATCAGTGGGTTAGGAGGCTTCGATCCCGCCTATTCGAGGCCGAATCCACGAAATTCCCTGTTTTTTCCCTGTAAAACAGGGAAATCGGGCCAGAGACGGGTTCGCTCCAGACTGCGCCCACCGCCACCCACTTATCTCGTTGATATTACTGCGTTATTCTCAATTCTCTAACCAGATTTGTCTTTAATTTTCAGGCGTTTACGGGCACTTTGGCAATGGACCTCCATTGAAAGAGACGCGTCGTTGCGGTGTGGCGCACGGTTTCCATGCGATCGTCTCTCAAGCCCTTTTCAGTGGTCCGTCTTTTCGATGTCCGGAACGGTTGACGCAGCTCTCTACGACTTGCGCCCAGCAGCAGAAACGGTCGACTTTGTGATGGACAGGGAGATCAAGCGGGTTCGAACCCGAGCCGCTTCCGCTGAGCTTCCCACCTGAACGGCAGGCGGGTGTTCTTCATGAGCATGTTCGCGGTCAGCCCGGGCGGTTGCCCACCGTCGATGATTGCCGTGACGATGTCCGGGGCGAGGTAGGCAAGACGCAATGCCCGGGTGACATAGGAGGCTGAGACGCCTTCGGCCTCGGCGATCCTCTTCAGGGGGAGATCAGCGACTCTTTAGATGTTTCTTCAGCACTCACGTACAGCACCTCGTCGAGCTTCAGAAAAGCATGGAAATTATGTCATAAAATACGCAAAAGCGGCGATTATGGGGCATGAGCCGCAGTGGTGTTAAAAATTACTCTAAGCGAGGTCGCTGGTCCCGAAATCGGGCGTAGAGGCCGACGCAAGGAAACTCCCGACGCTACCCCTCTTCTGCGGCGAGCCTCGGTCTGATCCAGAGATAGAGCGCGCCGACTCCCAGCAGCAGTACGCCGGCAATGGTCGGCGCGCGCCAGTCGCCAGCCCCGGCCCGCGCCAGGAACAGCACAACACAGACCACGGCGCCGACCGCAGGCACCGCAAGGGGTAGCTCGAATGCGCCCTCAGGTTCGCCGGGGCGCAGCTTGAGGATGACGAGTGCGCTGTTCACCACCGAAAACACCAAAAGCAGCAGTAATACCGTGGCCGAGGCCAATTGTGAGATGTCGCCCGACAGGATCAGAATCACAATCAGCACGAAGATCAGCCCAATGGCGACATAGGGCGTGCGCCGCACCGGATGGATGAGGGAGAGAGAGCGCGGCAGATGCCTGTCGCGGGCCATGCCGTATAAGAGCCGCGAAGCGGTGACGTAGTTGATCAGCCCGGTATTGGCGACCGCGAAGATAGTAATAGCGATGAACACCCAGGCCGGAAGCCAGGGCGCGGCGCGCGTCATGACTTCGGCCAGCGGCGCATTGGCTTCGGCCAATTCCTGCCAGGGCACCACCGAGACAGCGGTGATTGCCACACTCATATAGATGACGACGGTCATCACCAGCGCCATCACCAGACCCAACGGCAGGTCGCGCCGTGGATTCTTCAACTCCTCGGCAACGTTGATTGAATCCTCGAAACCAAGGAAGGCGTAGAAGGTGAGCACGACGCCCTGCACCAGCAGCACCAGGGGAAGGCCTGCTTCGGTTTCCGAACCCACCGGGAATTCCAACAAATTCGCCGAACCCCAGAAGCGCAGGCCGACCGCGATCACAAGCAGCAATCCCCCCGCTTCCACCAGCGTACAGGCGACATTGACCCACATCGATTCGCGAATGCCGCGATAGACAATCCCGCCGACGATGGCGAGATAGATGAACGCCAGCATGCCGGTGGGCAGGCCCTCAAGGCCGGGCAGGGCTTGCAGATTCTCGCCCACCACGCGTGCGCCGGCGGCAATCGAGGTGAAGCCCGAGCAGGCTAAAGTGAGACCGACGACATGGGTGAGCAGGCGCCGACGATAGGCGCGATGCGTGATATAGGCGGCGCCACCCGCGCGCGGATAGCGTGACCCGAGCGAGGCATACGATAGTCCCGTCAACCCTGCCGCTACCAGCGATAGCAAAAAGGCAAGCCAGATCGCCGAACCCATCTCGCCTGCGACTCGGCCAATCAGGCCGTAAATACCGGCGCCCAGCATGCTGCCGGCCGCGTAGAGTGTCATCTGCCATAGGCCGATGCTGCGCCGCAGCGTCAGTTCGTCGGCACTAGCCGGTTCGGATTGTCCGTTAGCCTGTTCCATGGATTCGAGGATTATATCCTTTGCCAGATCGTCGCAAAACCGCTCCTTTGTGCGCTAGGCGCAAGTTCCCACCCGCAGCTTCGGGCAGCATGTAGCGGATATTCCGGGAGCGGTATCCCCTTGCTGTGGGCGCGATGCAACGCTTGAGAGAGTTTGGCACCATTTCCACCAGATCCGCCGCGTCGTCAATTCCGAGCACCGGCCGAAAGAACACCCGGGACTCGTCGGATGCGCTGATCAGTCGCCCATCCTGATCGGGAAGGAACCTCGCGGTCTCGAGCGCATCTTCCGTGCCTGCCCTCGGTTCCCTTCTGAGCTCGGACGGCAGTACTTTGAGCAGGCTTGTCAGAAAGCCGTCCCAAGTCGCATCGATCTCTCCCGACTGTACGAGGCGCGCAACGCCCTCCACCGTATGCGACCACTCGGGGTTCGTGGGCGTCAGTGACCCCTCGAGTCCCTCGACGAGCGCCTCGACGCCCGACTCACGCCCGTCCAAAGCGCTGGACACCACCGAGAACGCCGCCGTCCGCCGCCAATCGGCCGCGCCGATGGCCAGTCCGTCGGCCACGGCCGGCATTGCCCTCACCTTCGCCGCGCTCGTCCAGCCGTCATCGCACAGCACCAGGGCGCGGTCCTCGATCGCCGTGTTACGGGCGGCTGGCCGCTCACGCGCCAGCTCCAGCATGCTTTGACCGGTGCCTCCCACCTCGCCCCGCGCCCCAAGGATGTCGACTACCGCCTGCCCGCAGACGTCCGCGGGTTCTCCGGCCAGCAGGTCGCCGACCGCGTCCAGACAAAGGTCCGCGACGCATCCGAGCAGCAGGGTGTTGTACTCGTCGCTGAAATCGATCCGGCGACGGTCCAGCGAACCGAAGAACGGCGCGTTGATATGAGCTCCGGTTCCTGTCGCCATCTCCGTCGGCAGGAAGATCACGAACCTTCCCTCGGCGGACTCCAGACCTTCCCGCACCGCCACTCCCACCTCCGCGCGGTCGACGTCGGGCCACTTGTTCGGGAGATGCCGAACGGCGCCGCAGATGCGGTCCGCCCACTCCGGGTCCGACGCCCCTCCCAAGCCGCGGGTCCAGACCCGAAAGCGGCCGGTCGTGTCCTCGTCCCGGGTCGGCCCTGTGCGCGAGATCGACACCGTCTGGCGGCGGCCCCGTCCCGACTCGTCGAGCTCGTCATCCGTATCGACGGTTCGTGTCACGACGAATCGTTCGCCCTCGATCTCGACGACCAGCGCTTTGAGACGCGGCAGAAACAAAGTCGTCGCAAGGTCAAGCAGGCCTTCGAGCTGCGCCTTCACCGATGCGGTCACCTCCTGGACCGACCCTCCCCGGCCCCCGGCCAAGGGCAGGCGAATGACGGTGACATGCCCGGCGCGCAGCAAGTCGTCGACCGCCGCACACCGTCCTTCGATCGGTAGCGGAATGTCGTACGGAGACAGAAACCGTCTAGCCTCGCGCGGACCGTCCACATGCTCTCTCGACAGGCGGTCGCGATAGCGTTCGAGCTGATCCTCCTTCCAGTCGACCAGAGGCACCGATGGGTAGAACGGCAATCGAGCGGAGAGACCGTCGTCGTTGAGCGCGGCTATGGCTGCCGCTACCTTGCCGCAAATCGCAGGATCGAACCGGAAGACGAACGCTGTGCCCCCTTCGGTGGCCCCCGTCGACCAGATTTCGGGACCCGATGTCACTTCCAGCACGCTTCGGAAGCCCAGGCCCTTGTTGCCTACGCTCCTGTTCGGGTCCTTCGGGCTTTGGCCCAGCTGGCAGAGCCCCTTGAAGTCCTTCCGTTCGAACGCGTGCCCGCTGTTCGCGACTAGGAGCACGGGGTCCGGTGCGGTCTCCAGCGAAAACGTGACCAGTCCCGCCTCGCCCCCCGGCGTGTCTGCCAACGCGTCATGCGCGTTTTGCAGCAGTTCGAGAACGCACCGACCGCGATACGCCTCCGCAATCTGCCCCCCGAGGCTCGCAATCGTTTTGTATTTCCTCGTACCATTCTTGAGCTCGTCGATGAACGTGCGCACCTCGCCCAGCGCGTGCTCGACGATCTGTTCGTTGCCGCTCAACCTCGCCGACGACGGTTCCGTAGTCATTCTCCGCTTCCCCAGCCTGCCAATCCGTTGTCGACCATCGCCCGCCCGGATCGTCCTGCGCCCCACCACAGCCCGCCGGGCAGAACTCGAAGACCCGCCGTTCACCTGCCGCGGCGGAGTCCGTTTCGGACCGACCTTCGACTCGTCCAACTTTGCCGCCCCGCTCGGTGGCGCTCTGATCCAGATGTCCGATCATGCTCCTCCCTCTATTCCGGCGGTCTCTCCGCTCGATTGCCATTCTCCCCTTCTACATGTCTCTAGGGATAGACTTACTCTCGGTGTAGACGGGTTCTCCGGCTGCGAGTTTTTAGCGACCTCCAGTTGGCTAGGCACAGCGGTGTGCGGTCCATGCTCCCGGTGTAATAGACTCCAGACCGTAGAGGGGGGGCCAAGAAAGGATACATGTCGTTGCGAAAAAAGGTTGACCATCTGAATGTGTGGTCTAGCAGCCCGTGGCAAAAGTGCTTATTTTGAGTTTAGTAGCTGACGAAGGCACCTTTTGAGAAAAAAGGGAAACTACCTTCGAAAGGACCGTAAATCAAGCCGATGATGCCTCTTTTGGCCCTCAGCAGCCACCGGAGCATGAAAGCCAGTGCCCGAAGGCGGCCCTGGAGACCCCTGGCGTCCCTACGCCGAGCTGCTGGCGCATCAGTAGACCCAGGTTGAAGGCACTGAACGTGAATCAGCAATCGCTTCAAGAGGTTTTCCCCACCTCGAAGGTGACTCCGTCTCATCCCACCCGTCTCGTAAAGATGGGCACAGGGGCGTTCCAGCAATTCTCCCCGTCGTCGCAACAGTCGACGCCCCCTTCCACCGCGAATTCGCCGCCGATTCGCATACACGGCATCCCGAGCTTCCAGCTTCCCCTTCCAGCGGCGTCTTCCCCGCTTCGGTTCCGAAACATAACTGCGCACCCCCACGGCTGCCAGATCCACCATCCGAGCCGTACTGTGATACCCCTTATCGGCTACCACCACTTGCATCCCGTCGCTGCAGGGCAAGGCCTCCTCTACTTTCTCGGCCGCCTCAATCAGCGTCTCAATCATGCTCGTCGTATCTCCCTGATCGGCCCCCTGTACGGTAACTGCCACCATCGCTCCCGTCTCCAGATCGACCGCATGTTCCACCTTGTGAGCCAGCTGCGTCCGCCCGTCCTTCATCTTCGTGATTTTTGAATCCGGATCATGCGGGTGGGTCCAGTCCTGGTTCGATCCCTTCTTGGGACGTTTCCGGTCCAGTTTGGCCAGATCTTCCCGGCTGGGTGTCTCCATCCCGGATGCTTGGGCCAATCTCTTTAAAAACTCCTCGTACCCCTCGCCCGTGTTCTGTCTCACGATACTGCGCATAGCCGCATTCGCTTCCAGCGTCGTCGCATCGATTCCGATGGTCTTGCCTTTCAGCAATCCGCTCTCGGCCAGCTGCTTGAGTACCCAGCTGAAGACCGCTTCGTGGGTCTCCACGCCGATCAATCGCCGGGTCCTGGAAATCGTCGAGTGGTCGGGAGAAGATTCGCTCAGTTTCAACCCTAAACACTCCCGCAACGCCAGCGAGTCAGCGGCCCGCCAGGCCATCCCTCGTTCCGAATCCAACCCCTCGAAGTAGCCCACCACCAGCAGCCGAAAATAGATTCCCGGTGCCAGACTGGGCCGTCCCATTCCCGCTGCATAGAACTGCGCACACCGTTGTTCAACGAAATCGTCAAAGCCAGCTTTCCCCAGCACTTTATTGACTCGTTCGTAGAAGGGATGTCCCGGAGCTTTCGCCATCTCTCCGAACGAAATCCAAAGATCTCTCTGACGGTTCCGCTTGCGCTTTCCCATAGCCATGAAACCAATTTTAGTATTCCAAGGTGACGCGCGATTCCAGACTTTCACCACGGACTGCTAGCATCGGCGGAGGGTTCCGGTCCATCATGGAGATCAAGGGGGCAACGTCATGGCCGCAGGGAAGTCGAGCCGAATCAACCGCCAGTACAAGACGAAGTACAGAATCCGGAACTGGAGGGAGTACGAGCGTGGCCTCAGGAGCCGCGGAGACGTCACGATCTGGCTGAGCGAGGATGCGATTGCCGCGTGGATACCACCGAAGAACGGTCTCCGCGGAGGGCAGCGTCGATACTCGAACCTCGCGATCCGGACCGCGTTGACGCTGCGGGTCGTCTTCGGCCTACCGCTTCGCCAGACGGAGGGGTTCCTGGACTCGCTGCTCAGCTTGATGAGCCGCGACCTAGACATCAAAGAAACGCCGGGATTGGCGGAAGCTGCACATCGGAGTGGATGCGGAGGGGTTCATTGTGGCGGCCGAACTCACAGCGAGCAGCCGGGACGACGCCTCCACACTCCCTGATCTTCTCGCCCCGCTCGAAGTTCCCATCCGGCGTTTCACGGCGGGCGGGGCCTACGACCACAGATCGGTCTACGATCGGACCAGCGCGGCCGGTACAGAGAACGTCGTGATTGTGATCCCCCCTCGTCGCTCTGCGCTGTCGGCGGGGCCCACCGACGGCCCCTGGGCGCAGCGTGAAGCGTCTCTTCAGAGGATTCGCAAGGTCGGGCGACGGGAGTGGCAGATGTTCGTTCGGGAAGCGCGTCAATCTGCCAGCATCCTGATGCTTCCAATCATCACCACATCCTCGGTGTTGAAGTTGAAGCTGGTTGCCGGCTCCCCTCCGGTGACGTAGATCATGTCGTCGACGAGTGTCGCCTGCAGCGTGTTCATTCCGTAGGGCATGGGGCGATCCAGGACGGACCAGGCGTCCTCAGGGACGTCGTAGACCAGAACCTGGTCGTGATAGCCTCTCCATTCCCCGTCTGAAGCAGGCTGCCAAAGCGAGAGGGATCCGATGACACCGTTTCGCCAAGCGCAAATCCTGCCGAAAATGCGACCAGGACCGGGATGCTCCAGCCCATCCAGCGGCTCAGGCTGCATTCGGTCGATTTCGCGACGGGCCAACGGACACCGCGTCTGATCACCTGACTTCCTCCTCCAGGGCATAGCGGATTCGAAAGACGCGACCCATCCTGGCTTCTCCGAAGGAACGGCTGCTCCTCGAGGTCAGATGCACACCCTCTCGACCTCCAACCTCAAGAGAGAGAAAGGTGGGTGCCTTCGACCAGAGGCCGTCGGTAAACTCAATGCTGCCTACCGACCGAAGTCTCCGAGAGAAGCGGGCGAAATAGAACAGTCGTAGGGTGAAAGGGTGGGAGGACACCCGGTCATTATCCAGGAGGCTGAGTTCGGGATCATAGAGCAGAAGGACTTCCAGCTGATGATCATCGAGCAGGAGGCGGATTCCCTTTTCGAGGCCGCTGAGTTTGGCCAGGTACTCAGCCGTTTCGCTCTGCGAGACGCGCCCATCCCGATCTCCGTCCATTCGACGACGTTCCCCGAGTGCCTGATCTCCATGGAATGTCAGATCCAACTCGACATCGATATGAGCCTTCCCAGCGACGATCTTCACGTGGTGCTCGATCAGATCCGAGAGAACTCCGTGGCCTTGTGCCTGGTTGCACATCCACAACAGCACCGCGAAAAGCGTCACTGCGCGAACCGGGAAGACGGTTCACCGGAGATACCTGGCCGGACACCCTCGCCGTCCGGGTTCTACATTACGATGGGTCATCATTGCCTTCCGGAGTCCTTAGGATAGGGTAGGACCGGCGGCCGAATCCGTGGGAGCCAGAGTACGAACCGCACGGCCTTGGGACAGCCTAGCCTAACTTCCGCACTCCGCTGAGCAAAATCCTTTGTTGATGCTGGGTTGCGATTTTTTTCAGTCACTACAAATTGGCCGCTGCGTGCCAGGTCTTGATCGGTTTCATGACTTCCAGTGGAACCCTGAGGACGTTGTAGATGTCCCGCTGCCCGCCATCCGGGGTGGTTCCCTTTCGGATGCGGAGAATGGTGCCGTTCGCCGTGGGCAGGACCACCGTGACCACCTGGTAGGTGCTCAGCTGCCGGCGGATCGTCGACCAGGAGGTTTGGATTCCCTCATCCAGGAAGTACTTTTCGATGGCCACCAGCAGGTGGTAGGCCAGCACGCAGAGAAAGATGTGCGTCTGGGTACGGTGCTCCAGATGGTGGAAAATGGGACGCTCCATCAGCGGGGTCTTCATATCCCGGAAGGCTCGTTCCACACGCGTCAGCAGAAGGTAGGTGCGCCAGATCTCATCGGCACTCAGATCCTGCCGATCCGTCTTCAGCACGTAGCTGCCGTCGAGCTTCTCCGCCATCGTCTTCTTCTCTGCCCTCTCTTGCCAAACCAGATTCCGCTTCTCCGCGTCGTATTGGATTGCGTAGTAGCGCGCCACACGGGGGTAGCGTTCCTTCAGACGACCGATCGCCTGCTGAATCTTCTCCTCCTGCTTCAGGCGTCCCCGCTCCACCCGGCCTGGAGCTTCTCCAAGTCGTGGATCAGTCTCTGTTCTTGTTTCTCCCGGATCGCTCGGTCCTTCTCTTCCCGACCTTCGCTGCGGCAAAGAATGTAGATCTCATCGCCTTTCTGGCGCCGTTTGATCTCGACCCGAGTCTTCTTCTGAAACGGATTCCGGGGTGAAGGGATGCGAAGGATCTCTTCCCACTCGTCTTCCTTCTCCAACTCGTCCCACCATTCATTTCGCTCCGACTGCCGCCCCGCCACAATGTAGTGATACTGGCGCTGCCGGATCTGCTCCAGGTTCTCCTCGTACGCCATGCCCCGATCCAGCACCACCGTGGAGCCTACTTTCTGGCCCGTCCGTCTCTCTAACGCATCCAGCATCTGATCCACGGTGGCACGGTCCTGCACGTTTCCGTCAAACACCTCGTGGGCCTTCGGAAACCCCTCCCCATCCAGCACCAGTCCCACCACCACCTGCTTGCAGTCGGGACGCTTATCGCGCGAGTAGCCCCGCTTCGCCTGGGGGTTGGCTTCCGCCTGACCCTCAAAGTAGGTCGACGTCAGGTCGTAGAGATAGACCGTCTCTTGCAGGTTGAAAAGCGCTCTCTCCCGCTCCATGAGCTCCCGCTCGATCGGCTCTCGATTCGGATGTAGCCGATCCAGGTTCCGATAGAGCGCATCCTCCTGCAGCGGGCGGAAGTCCTCTCCCAGAATGTCCCCCGCCGCGGTGCCACGGACCCAGTCGGGCATGGCCCGTTCCGAAAGCGGACAGATCAGCCGGTTGAGCGTCATCGCTTCGCTCAACCGGCAGGAGCGCTCCGACAAGCCCGCACGCCTGAGAATCTCGCCCATCCCCAAGCGCCGCCACATCTGATGCCCGACGTGCACGGGCCCGGCTTCCCGGGCCTGCTCCAATTCAATCCGCTCCGCATCGACGGTGACCAGCTCTGCCGCTGGCTCGGGCTCTCGCCGCTGTCGGCCCCGCCCAGCCCTTTCGAGAAGGGTTCGGTTTTTTTCATCGGGAGCTTCCAGCGGAAGCTGGCCGCACAAGGCCGACTCCAGCTTATGCGCCAGGGCCCGCCATTGTTCTCGAGGCGCCGGGGCCAGATTGCCCAGCGAGCAAATCGTTCTTTGGCGCGGTCCCTTGGGGGTCTGAACCGACTCCACCAGCAGGTAGTTCGCGTATTCCTTGCCCTTGTAGATGCGACTGGTTTTTCGGATGTACATTCATCACTACATATACCATATAAACCTGACATATCCAGTTCTATACTTAGTCATATTAGTCACTATTTGGCCAATCCAGAAAGACGCTCGCTGAAGACAAACGACTTGCCGACGCCGAGCAGGCAAAATAGGTGAAAATCCCTCAGCGGACCGCGGAAGTTAGGCTAGGTACAACTCCGATGCCAATCGAAAGAAGATCTACGGCGATCAGGAAGGTCACTGCAACGGATGTCGGATCCACTTCGAGCTACGCAACTTGGAGGTAGGCCACATCATCTCCAAGGGCAAAGGCGGGACCGATCACATTGGAAACCTGCAACTTCTTTGTGGGAACTGTAATCGGATCAAAGGAGACCGTGGCATGGAGTACCTGAAAGCGAAGCTACAGATATGAGAAAACGACCTGACTATGGAAACGCAACCCCGGAAGACTTGGTGAGAGCTCTTCTGCGCGTGCACCGGAAGACAGCCCGTTATCGGCAATCAGTTCCTGGTACATCAGTTGTTTCCCAGCCAAGCCCCGCACAACCCGTCTCATCTGGTGCAGAGTGTCCAGCTGGCGAAGGTTGTGCTTCCCAGCGAACTCACGAACATAGCGATCCAGATGTTTAGGACTGATCTTGTGAAAGACTCCCGTATGCGCCCTTTTGAGCATAGACCAGAAGCTCTCGACGCCATTGGTATACGCTTTCCCTCGCACATACTCACCAATCGAGTGCTTAACCGTCTCATGATTCGGAAGGGTGTGGTAGGTCAAAGCGTCATCGGTGTAGATTTTGGTTCCCAGCTTGACGTGCTCCATAATGAAAAGGCTCATGGTCTCAGACTTGGTATTGCGGACAACTTGGGCGGAGACTTGATTAGAGGATCGATCTTTGATCCCCGCTACAGCCATTTTGCCAGTCGGTCCACGACCACTCATCTGAGCTCTCTTGGTCTTGTTCATGTTCCTGCGCTTTCCTCCTATGTAGGTCTCATCGACTTCGACCGGGCCGGAGAAAGACGTTCCACCGTTTTTAGTTCTGGTCCAGGCTTCTCGAATTCTGTGGAGCATGAACCATGCAGCGGGTTGACTGACCCCAATGTCGCTCGCCAACTTGGTGGAGGCGATGCTCTTCAAACTGGTCAGTTCCAGATAAATGGCCATAGCCCATTTGTGGAGCGAGAGGTTTGTTTTGGCAATGGGCGTCCCAGTGCGGACCGAGAAATACCGCTCGCAATCTCGGCACCGATACGGCATGAGCTTTCGGTTGGGCACGGTGTAGGTATTGGTGGACCCGCAATGCCCACAACACCTTTCCTCTGGCCACAGTGTCTTTTCAAACCACTCCTCAGCTGCTTTTTCGTTGGGGAACATGTCCATCAAGTGGATAATGTTGAGTTTCCTGCGTTGCCGGTTTCTTGTTTGTTTTCCCATAGGAGTATTATATGTCAGGAGAAGGGAAAAGTCAAGTAGGTCTTATAATCCCACTCCTGATCTTCCCCCGGTGACGTACGGACAAGGTGCACTGCTGGGACTTCTGACAGGGGTTATCGGAGGCGCCGTCTGGACTCTAGTAGGTGTTTCGCTTCAGTACATCAAGCTGCAGTTCGGACAGAGAATCGCCGACTTTGCCCAAATGAAAGAGGCTCTCAGCGACCCTAGAATCCCGGAGGGAGTACGGACCGTTCTGGAAACGATCTTCGCGGGCGGACTCTTGAGCATGGGAATGATTTTGATTTCGGCGGTCTCCTACTTTGTGATCTCCACCCTCTTTGCCACTCTGGGCGGGATTATCGGCATTGCTCTCTTTCAGAAAAAAACGGCTCCGGCGGCCCCACCTTCCCCACCCGAATCCCCCTCTCCATCGCCTGTGGAAAGAACCAATGAGGACTAAGTACTCCCTTTCATAAATACGGTAACGTATGCGGATGGGTTTTGCGAGGTGAGGTCGCGAAGAGAGGAGGAGGCGATGCAGGGGGCATCGTGGAGGCGATGCAGGGGCATCGTCGACGACGAACGACAAAGAGATCTCCCGCAACCTCCATCCGCCCAAAGGGTTGGGGCGGGACGGGCCCATCTCTTTGTTGCTCCTCCTCCACTATGGCAAGGCATGGCGTTCGTTGTCGCTTCGCGAACTCGACCCGTCGCGCTCGCCACAAACGTTGCAGTATTTATGTTCCAGTGTACTTAGCCCGAATTTGGACCTCTATTTCGCGGCCTGAGGCCGCTCCTACCTTGTTGAATGGAGGAAAGCAGGAGCCGCCTCAGGCGGCGAACTAGGCGTAGCCAATAGTAGCTTGCCGCGCACCTTATGCTAATGTTATGTATCTAATGGCCTGTCAATCAGCACGACAGAAAGTAAGTTTGCACACCCACTCTGCTTAACGATCGAAGAGGATCTGTTATGGCAAGGCACGACAATGCGATGGAAATTTTAAGAATCACTAGTCGTACCTTCTATATTCCGATTGCTCGGTTGCCATTGAATTTGCAAAAAGTCGTGACCTCGGCCTACCTATGCATGAGGGCCGTCGATGAGATTGAGGACCATCCTGCTTTGAGCAGAAAATCGAAGATGGTACTGCTCAGGAGAATTGGTCACGCGCTTCAAGTGCGAACGGAGTCTCTCAATTTCAGCAGTTTACTGAATGGGTTGGACACGAACACAGACACCCTTCCGAATGTTACGATTCAAATGCGCCAATGGTGCATGCTTGCGCCATTGAGTATCGCGCCACGGATCTGGGACGCGACAGCCACGATGGCAGATCGAATGGCATTTTGGGCTGAGCGTAAATGGTGTATTTGTACAGAGTCCGATCTCGATAGTTATACCTTTTGTGTAGCTGGCGCCATTGGGTTGCTGCTTTCAGATATATGGGCTTGGTATGATGGCACAAGAACAAACCGACATTATGCTGTTGGCTTTGGCCGAGGACTACAAACAGTTAACATACTAAGAAATAGGGTCGAGGATCTTGCTCGAGGTGTAGATCTTTTTCCGGACAAATGGGATGAGAGCAGAATGCGTTCGTATGCGGATCAAAATCTCAGGATCGGTGAGAAATATCTTGATGAACTGCCAAGTGGACCGATTAGGCAGTTCTGCTTACTTCCGCTTACTTTGGCTAAGGCGACGCTAGAGGCCTTGGCTCGGGGCGAGTCAAAACTGGATCGTCGTACGGTTATTCGGTTAGCTAACGCGCTGAAATAAGTGGCTATCGAATAGTCCCAGGCGGCCCACTTCATCCTTCCGACCACTGGTAGGCGAGGTCAACGATTGTCCCGGGTTCCTCGGTCTGCTCCAGGGCTCGCAAAGTGTCCTTCAGAATCCTCAGCTGCCCGCTCTGATCGTTGACGTCGCCCAAAGTGAAACCAAACGGAAAGCGATAGTGTACGCATCGGGGTGCTCCCACCTGCTCGATCAGTTTCCGACAAAGGGAAATGCTTACGGTCGCCATCCCTTCCTCCTCGATGGCCTGTTGCAGCACAGCCATGGTCTGGTGACTGAGCACCTCCCCTGGAGTCAAGACAACCACATTGACCTCGTCCCTCTTCAAATATCCAATCGCATCTTTCAGGAAAGAATTTATGTCCTGAGGATAGGGCAGATATCCCATAAAGGAAACATGGTGGGTCGCTACCGAGCCGATGAAATTTTCTTCTTCCAGCTCCCTCAAGCGTCCCAAAGGAAAGAGAACATTGATGTCTTCCTGGGCGGCGCGCGGATCCAGATAGCAGTGAGCTACCCGCAGCTCCTGCAGGTCCACGGAGGCAGGAATCACTCGAAAGCTGGGATCTCCCTTCTCCCGAAATTTGTGACGCATCAACTCGGTGGTCACCTCCCCAGGCGACACACTAAAGGGTCTCTGACCTCTGACATAGACGCCTGCGGTGGTGACTAACGCGACCTTTGAATCCCACAAACTTCCATCGAACGGCGTCCAGGGAATCTTCCCACTCCTGAGAAACTTGTAACCGGGATGCTCGTTTTCAAAATAACTCACCCAGCTGTACTCCTCCCTCAGCGTGTTGAGGCTTTGCTGCGAGGTCATAGGGTTTGACTGGCTCACGAAATCCTCATCCTCCGGGAGATGACGTTTAGAACCTGAAGGCTTCTCTTCAAAAGTTTCGCGCATATTCCGGGAGATGAGGTGTTATTCGGGAAGGTACTTCATCACTTAGTTAACCGTTCCAGGTCCCACGTTCCAGGTTCCACGTTGGTGCTTGCATTCTGAGAAAATTGCACTATCGGTAATGTCGAATATCGCTGAGGCTTTCGAAGGCCAGGCCAATCAGGAGCTTCGCCACGTCCTCGCTATCGCGAACGATCCGACATGCAAAGTCCACGAAGAAGAACCTGGAACTTGGAATCTGAAACCTGGAACCTGGAAGGATATGTTGTTGCATTTATGACATCGAGAATTCAAGTATAGAGCATTTTCGAAAAGCTCGCCAATGGAAAGCGAGCTGACCCTCAGGCATGGTGGATGTCAACAGAGCTTATTGGCAGAATTTCGTCTCACTGTCGCGGAGATCCTCCTCCTCAATCTGTATGGTGGTGTGGTGGACACGAAAACGTTCACGAGAGATGGAACTCAAACTCTGGAGGATCCGGTGGCGATCGTCTTCTCCTTTTACCACCGCATGACAGGTCATGGCATGCACTCCGGATGTCAAAGTCCAGACGTGAAGATCATGGACGGATTCCACCCCCCCCTACCTCGCACAGCTGTTCTTTCAGGGCTGCCAGATTGACGTGAGATGGAGTCCCTTCCAACAACACTAACAGAGAATCTTTCACCAACTTCCAGGCACTCCATAGAATCAGTATGCTGACCAGCACACTGACCATAGGATCAGCCCAGAAAGCCTGCCAGAAAAGAATCAATAGACCTGCCCCGATCGTGCCCAGCGAGCCAAGTGCGTCCCCAATGACATGAAGAAAGGCTCCACGGATATTGAGATTTTCCTGATGACTGCCTCTAAGAACCCAGACACACACCAGATTTGCCGCAAATCCCAAGCTCGCCACCATCAGCATCTGGGCGCCCTTTACTGCCTCGGGTTCGAAGAATCTCTGAAAAGCTTCGTAAATGATAAAGAAAGCAAACAGGACGAGACCTGCCCCATTCACCAGTGCGGCCAGAATCTCAACTCGAAAATAACCATAGGTCTTCTCAGGGGTGGCGGGACGGCGAGTGAACCATATGGCGAACAAACTCAGTGCCAGAGCGGTTACATCAGTCAGCATATGCGTGGCATCCGCTAACAGGGCAAGGCTGTTCGTCCAGAGTCCACCGGCAAACTCGGCGAGCATGAAGATATTGGTGATTACCAGCGCCAGTCGAAGAGAATGGGCCTCTCGGGCTCTATCGACGCCCATGTTTGAGGCCAACTGGAAGGCAGAATCGCAGCCGGGCTTCTGAGGAGCCTCTCGCTGACTATGATGAGCTTTGGACATCAACACATTTTCGCACGGAGCAGGGGCTCAACATTCGTCGGCTCTTTCTGCTCCACGAAGCGGGTCAGACTTTCAAAATAGCTGATGGCCGCTCGACCCAAACCAAACGTCCACAAGCCCGCAACCGATACCGCAATCAGTCCTTGCTGATCGGGAAAACGAACTCGGAGCCGATGGCTGCCTTCCCGGACCAACACTCCGGCTGCCAGCATGGGGAGCAGCTCACGGGCCCGCCCGCGGTTGAGCTTATGTCCAAAAGCACGCGCAATTTTTAGGAGCATCGCCGTCTGGATGGCAACTAGAGGAAGAAGGTCGCTCACCGGGATTGGGATCGCCCCAACCACCCCAGCAGAAAAACTCGACTGCACGACGATTCCACTGCAGATGATTCGTCGAAATTCCGGAAAATTCTGCGTCAGTGGATTGAGAGCTCTCGGATGGGTGGCCACGACTGCCTTGAACAGCTTATCGAGTGTACCCGCCCGGGAAAGCGAAGTGGGAAAAACGAAGCTCTTCAATTGTTTCTTCGCCGCCTTGATCACCGGAGAAGGGTTCTCCACAAGATCCATTTTGTTGAGCACTACCATGAGAGGCTTATTCAGGCTGAGAAGCCTCCCTTCTAGCTCCAGTGTCGACTCGGAAATACCGTAGCGACCATCCAGCACCAACAGAAGGACATCCGTTTCCTCAAGCTCCTTCATTTCAGAGGGCCGAGTACCGAAACCCAAGTACTCTTCCAGTCCCTGGATGTCGACAATGGAGAAAATGGGTGTCGCTGAGTCGGCTTGTTTTCCCAGAATCTCTGCGAGAAGAGACGATTTTCCCGTTTGTGCCGGTCCCACCACGGCAATGCGGATTCCTTCTTGAGATTGAAGACCCTTCCACTGACTGCGCACGAGTTCCAACACTTTCTGCAGGTTGTCCGCCTGGGGAGGAAGCGAATCGATGACATTCTTGAGACGGTATCTCAACTCCTCAGGAAGGAGCAACAGAATGTGCTCGAGAAGCTCAATGATTTCTCTAGGAGCAAACCCACGAATGTTTGCGAACACATCGATGTGGGTCATTGGCAGCCAATTCCTCCTCTCACTGGTTATGAGCTACCCGCCAAGAGAGGTGAGTGCTCTCTAATGACGGTAAAAGCCACTTCCTCGAACCCCATTTTAACCCAACGGAAACAGTGGATGTCAGGTCTAGACCTTTGAAGCGATACAATCCAGTAGCTGGCCTCCGCATAGTGGAAGCCTGACACATCACGGGGCGAAGGAAACGCCCCGGAATCGGGATGGGAGTGGTAGATCCCCACAAGCTCTCTTGAGGAACGACGCAGCATTTTGAAGAAAGCAAAAAGTTCCTCTGCAGGGATCGAGAACTCTCGAATGCTGTGCCTTTCGTTTCGAGTAGGAGTGATCTGCTCGACGGTCTGATCCCTTCCTGAAAGCAATCCACAGCACTCCCGGGGATACTCTCTGAGGGCGTGTGCAGTCATTGTCTCCAAAACCGGCTGGTAAATATGAGGATGCACCTGCCCATTACAGCAGGCTGATGGGATCAATATCAATGGAGATCTTTCTAAAGGGGGCTCTCCTGTGCCTGAGTGCCTCTATGGTTTTTTCCAAAACTTGGTGGAGCTCACTTCGATCGGTCGTCTTAATCAGGATCTGGAAACGATACTCTCCCTTCAATCTCTCCAGGGCGGCGGAGGCAGGACCCAGTAGGCGCATTCGGTCTTCACTGGAGCACTGGCTGCGATGGGTCAGTAGCAGTGTCAGAATCGTCTCAGCAAATCGCCGCGTCTTCTGTCGGTTCTTTCCTCGAACCAGCAAATTAGCCAAAACCGTAAAGGGAGGGTAGAGAAAATTGCGTCGGAATCGGATTTCTTCCTCGAAGAATCGCCCATAGTCCTGAGTGCAGGCAGATCTCAGACTGTAGTGGTTGGGATAGTAAGTTTGGATCACTACCTCTCCGGGCTTGCTGCCTCGGCCCGCCCTCCCGGCAACCTGGGTCAGAAGTTGAAAGGTTCTTTCTGCAGAGCGGAAGTCTGCCAGTCTCAAGGCCTGTTCTGCCGCCAAGACACCCACCAGGGTCACTCGTGGAAAATCGTGTCCCTTAGCAATCATCTGTGTGCCAATCAGAATATCAGTTCGACCCGAGGCAAAAGCCTCCAGAATCCTCTCCACACCACCCTTTTTTCGAACCGCATCCCGATCCAGGCGGTCAACGACTGCTGTCGGAAAAATCATCTGCACAAACTCTTGAACCTTCTCAGTGCCCTGTCCCAGGAAATAAATATACTGCTTCCCGCAGCTGCGGCACCGGTTGGGGACGGGACGGGAATAGGCACAATAGTGGCAGGAAAGGTGATTGAGTTGGCGATGATAGGTAAGGCTGATGCTGCAATTCTCACAGGCTTCGGTGTGGCCACAGCTTCGGCAAAGGAGCACTGACGAGTATCCGCGCCTGTTCAGGAGGAGAAGCACCTGTTCCTTGCTGAGCAGGCGGCGGCCGATCGACTCCTCGAGCAATTGAGAAACAAAGACTGCTTTTCCTCTTTTTTCAAACTCCACACGCATGTCGACGACATGGACGGTGGGCATTGGACGTTCCAGGATGCGAGAAGACAGAACTTCATACTGAAGCGCTTTCTGTTCCCGAAACTCATAGAAGGTTTCCAGTTGCGGGGTCGCACTTCCCAAAATGAGCAGCGCCCGCTCGATCTGGGCGCGCTTCATGGCGGTATCTCGGGCATGATAGCGGGGTATTTCCTCCTGCTTGTAGGAGCTGTCTTGCTCCTCATCGACGATGATCACACCGAGCCGACGCAAGGGGGCGAAAATGGCTGACCGGGTTCCCACCACCACACGGCACTGGCCTTCCCTGATTCTCCGCCATTGGTCAAATCGTTCGCCCTCGGACAGGCTGCTGTGCAGGATGGCTACATCTTCACCGAACCAACCGCGAAAATAGCGTGAAACTTGAGGCGTGAGTCCTATTTCGGGTACCAACATCAGCGCCGACCTCCCCTGAGAAAGTACAAGGGCGATGACGTTCAGGTAGACCTCGGTCTTACCGCTGCCGGTGACACCGTGGATCAGGACTCTGTGAAACAGGTCGTCGTATGCATCCCCTTCGACCAATCGTTCCTTAATCCTATCCACGACGCCTTGCTGTTGTCGATTGAGCCTGTGCTTTTTTACCCGAAGGGAGGGTTGAGACCAGGGAGAGCGATACACTTCAACCGGCTCGATCCGGATGGCGCCCTTGGAGGCTAAAGTTCGAAGCATCGAGGAACTGCATCCCGCTGTTTCGAGAAACGACCGCAACAAGACCGGAAGAGCCTGACGACCAAGGGTCTGGATCACCTCCGTCTGCCTGGAGGTGAGTGGCGCCGATGTGAGGTTGATCTGGACGATGGCGAGTCGGTGCTTGGCAGGCCACGATTTCTTCTCGGGCAGAGTCCTCCTGTGAAGCAGTCCAGGCGGAAACATTACACGGAGCGCCTCGCCCGGAGGAGTGAAATAATGCGATGTCATCCAGAATCCGAGTTGAAGCAACTGGGGCGAGAGCAGAGGTCCATCGTCCAAGATTTTGCGCACAGCCTTGATGCCGCCCTGATCTCCCTCACTGTGCAGTTTTACCGCAATTCCTGTGAGATAGCGACTCCCGAAGGGCACCAGCACTCGAGTACCGGGCGAGAGGTGAGAGCAGGACGCTGGTAATGAATAGGTAAAGGTGTGAAAAATGGGCAAAGGCAGGGCGACTTCAACAAAGCGGTGACTGGTCATTGGTCATTGGTTGTCATTTGTCATTCGTCATCTGACCCACTCAAACATCGCGTTTTTTAATTTTCGACGTTATGTAGAAAGGGAGGGTCATATCTGGAGAGATGTGATGTCGCAATCACGAATGACGGATGACAAATGACGAACGACGAATGACGTCACGATCAATGACCAATGACCAACGCCCTTGGCCATTCAGTGGTAATAAGTACAGCCTAACTCCTGCAGCCGGGCCCGAACAAGTTTCATGTCTTCCCAGACTTCGCGCTTCGCTCCAGGGTTGCGCAGCAAGAACGAGGGATGAAAGGTAGGGAGGAGGAGACTATTTCCAAACTCGAAGAAGGTACCCCGCAACCGTGAGATTGGAGTGTTCACCTGCAGGAGGGTGTGGGCAGCATGTGTGCCCAGCGCCACTAGGATCTTGGGCTTGATCGCCTCAATCTGTTTCAGGAGAAAACCCTGGCAGGTGCTCACTTCATCAGGCGCTGGATCCCGGTTACCGGGAGGGCGGCACTTCAAGATATTGGCGATGTACACCTGCTCTCGTTTCAAATCGATGGCTTCAATGATCCTGGTTAAGAGCTGGCCGGCCCTTCCCACGAAGGGAATCCCCTGGGCATCTTCGTCGGCCCCGGGCGCTTCACCCACAAACATCAAGTCCGCCTTGGGATTTCCAACACCAAAGACGATATGGGTACGAGACTGACAGAGCTTGCACCGTGTGCAATCTCCGATCTCTTCACGGATTTCCTGGAGAGAAAGGGGCCTTTCCGGTCTCCGAACATTCAGATGAGTCACCCCTAGATCGGAAAAGAACCTGAGCTGTTCAAGGACGTTCCGTGTCAAAGCCCACCTCGGGCGCTGGCCCGAATTGTTATTCATAAGGTGTCTACTGCATCGGCAAATGCCCGGAACACACCCCGTCCGCCTGCGGCGGAAACCCCTCTCAAGAGGGGACTACCCCGCCGCTTCGCGGCACTCCTCCGGAGGAGGGGACTATCTTCCGAGTCGTTGCGCTCCGTCGGCCTCCTCGACGTACTGCATGAGCACGCCTGCGGGAGCCTCGGTCGCGACGCCTTGTCAAGCCGGTGCTTTCGCCGCTACGACACGAGTGCCTCGACACAAGTGCCTCGTGACACCACCTTATGAATAATATAGTGAAACTATCTGACACCAACCTGGTCCAGAATCTCATTTCGGTCCCTCCAGTCTCTGATCGCTCTCACGTTCAAGCCCAGGAAGACCTTGGGCACACCCAGAAACTTTTCAATCTCGCGGCGAGCCTCTGTACCAATGGTTTTCACCACTATCCCGCCACGGCCAACGATAATCTTCTTCTGGTTTTCCTTCTCGACAATTATTGAGGCAAGCAGACGTATGAATCCAGCTTCTCTGCGGCTTTCATCAAACTCCTCAACGTGCACCGCCGTCGCATAGGGCAATTCTTCCCGGGTGTGGACCAGTACCTTCTCTCGGATCATTTCCCCAACGATAGATCGTTCCTTCTGGTCAGTGATCCATTCCGGGGGATAAAGGAACTCTCCTTCAGGAAGATTCTCCATGATCTTTTCCAGCAGCACGTCCATGTTGTCCCCCGCAGTCACTGAGAGGGGAATGATCTCGCGGTAATCATTCTTCTGGCTGTAAGAGCCAATCATGGGAAGAAGCCTTCCTTTGTTGATCAGATCCACTTTGTTCAAGACCAGTAACGCGGGCTTTGCGGCCGATTTGACCAAATCGAGCACATACTGTTCTCCTTTGCCATAACTCTGGGAGGAATCCACCATCTGGACAAGCAGATCGACTTCCTTGAGGGTTGAGTACACCGTTTCCATCATCCTCCGGTTCAAGATGTAGCCCGGGCGGTGAACCCCCGGGGTGTCGACGAAAATCAACTGGCTCTCCTCGTTTGTTCGAATGCCCAGAATGCGATGGCGGGTCGTCTGAGGCTTGTCACTGACAATGGAGATCTTCTCTCCAATCAGTCGATTGAGGAGCATGGATTTGCCGACGTTGGGTCGCCCGATGAGGGCGATCAATCCTACTTTGGCCATGAAGCTTCAGGGGAATCGCTGGCCGAGGCCGCCTAGCCAGATTCCGTTACTCAGACGACGGGTAGTAGAAACCCATCAATTCCGATCCTCTATCGTGGACTGTAGCGCCAGTCGCTCTTCGATCTGATCCCAAATGAGCCGAGCCACCTCAGCTTTGGGAAGTCGAGGAGAGGCTTTCTCTTTGCCGTCCGCTCCGATGACAACCACCTGATTGACGTCGGCCTCAAAGCCACAACCCTGATGGGAAATATCGTTGGCAACGATTAAATCAAGCTTTTTCTCAAGCAGTTTCTTGCGTGCATTCTCACGAAGCTCGCCTGATTCGGCGGCAAAACCGACCAGAAACTGCCGACTCCTCGTTCTGCCTAACTCCGTGAGGATGTCGATGGTCTTCTCCAGTCGCAGATATTTTTCTTCTGCTTTCTTTTTTATCTTCTTTTCCCGGTATTTCAGCGGAGAGAAATCGGAAACTGCCGCTGCCATAATCACTGCATCCACCTCGGCAAATCTTGCAAAAACGGCTTTGGCCATCTGTGAAGCGGACCGAACCATGACGCAATCCACATCTTCCGGGGGATCAAGCGAAGTCGGTCCGGAAACCAACACCACCTGAGCACCTCTTTGCTGCGCCTCCCGGGCCAGGGCATATCCCATTTTTCCGGAGGAGCGATTGGCAACGAATCGCACCGGGTCGATATCCTCGATGGTTGGCCCGGCAGTCACCAGTACTCGCAGTCCTCTCAGCGTTCTCACAGGCTGCAGCGCATCCAAGACGGCCTGAACCACCTCTTCCGGCTCGGCAAGACGTCCCTCGCCCTCCTCGCCACAGGCCAGGTAACCGGCGCAGGGCTCCACAACCGTCACCCCTCGTTCCCTGAGGATTCTCACATTCTCGCGGGTGGCGGGATGATGCCACATCTCCACGTTCATGGCCGGCGCTACCACTACGGGTGTCAGGGTAGATAAGTAGAGCGTGGACAAGAAATCGTCGGCAATACCGCGGGCAAATTTCGCCAGGATATTTGCGGTCGCCGGTGCTACCAGAAGGCAATCACTCTTTCGAGCCAAGGCGATGTGCTCGATGGATTCCGACTGCTCGCCAAACAGGCCCGTGACGACTCGGTTACCGGACAGCTTCTGGAGAGTCAGTGGAGTAATAAACTCCTGCGCATGCCGCGTCATGACCGGCAAAACCTCAAAGCCGACCTTTTGCAGCAGCCTGAGAATCACCGCTGCCTTATAGGCCCCGATGCAGCCGGTGACTCCCAGAATCACTTTCATTCTTCCGCTTCCTCCTCCTCTACTTGTTCCCTCTCCTCCAACAGAATCTCGTAGGGAATGCGGTTCTCCTGGACCTCTAGAATAGCAACATGGGCCGCCTTTTCAGATTCTACTTCCATTTTGGGAGGGGCCCCATTTTGAATCTGCTTGGCACGCTCAGCAGCCACCACGATAAAGCGAAACTTGCTGTCGAACTCCTTGGGAATCTTAATAATCATTTACTCCTCCTCCTCCTCCGCAAATGTCATGTTATTCCTGGGACAGGACACTAGAACATTCTAACAATTTCTTCCATTCGATGAATCTGTCTTGGCAGGCCGCAGCGAACTGCCAAGATAATCGACTTCAACTCGCAGATGGCCCGCCTGAGATCTTCATTAACGATCACGTACGCATAGTTCTTGTACTGGGCCACCTCCTTCGTGGCGACCCTGAGCCGTTCTTCGATGATACCCCTTTTGTCCAGACCTCGATTTTTCAACCGCTCTCTCAGTACTTCCAGTGAGGGAGGAAAGACAAACACCATTACCGAGCCGGGCATCTCTTGTTTCACCTTCAGGCCACCCTGAACGTCGATGTCGAGCAGAACGTCGTGGCCCGCTTCGAGCGGCGACTCGACCCCTGCCCTGCTGGTTCCGTAGTAGTTGCTGTAGACGCAGGCATGTTCCAGGAAAGCTCCTTTTCGAATCATCTCCCTGTATTGGGTTTTTGAGACAAAAAAGTATTCCTTCCCATCTTGTTCCTCACCCCGAGGTTCCCGTGTGGTGTGGCTGATGGAAAACTTCAGTCCCGGGACTTCTCTCAGGACGCCGGTGGCCAGGCTTGTTTTGCCTGAACCCGAAGGGCCGCTGATGACGATCAGGTTGCCCCTACTCGACATTCTGGACCTGCTCGCGGATTTTCTCGATCTCCGTTTTTCCGTCGATTCCGATTCTTGCAATATCGGCGAGGGCCGCTTTGGAGAGGGTCGTATTCATCTCTCGATTCATTTCTTGACACAGAAAATCCAGATTCTTGCCTACGCTTTCACGATCCGAATGTCTCATACAATTTTGAAACTGCTCGATATGATTGCGCAGGCGACTGAGCTCCTCGGAAATATCACTGCGTTCCACGTAAAAGAGCAGCTCCTGAGCCAGGCGATTTTCATCGACCGCTTTCTCCTCTGGCAGCCGCCTCAGACGCCGCCTCAGTTTGTCGAAATAGTGATCCCTGACGCGCCCCTCCTGTTGACCGATTTGTTCCACGAGCTGTTCCAGGGCTTCGATTCGACCCTCTAGATCGGTTCTCAGGGCCTCGCCTTCCGCATGGCGCAGCTCCAGCAGGTGTCCCAAGGCTTCCTGAAACACTTCGAGGACTAGCCGTGAAACTGCCGGCGAGGAATCATGCAACTGGCGAGGTTTCACAACTCCCGGAAGCTGTAGTAGCGTCGACACATCCAGCTCTCCGACCCCATCTGAACCTGAGATCTTACCGGCCATGGAAACATAGTTACGCACCAAAACCTCGTCTACTTCGTACTGCTCAGATGATTCCAGCACAACACTGACATGAGCTTCTCCCCTTCCCCGTTTGAGGCGAGATCGCAGCAATTGACGAATCTCAGGTTCAAGCCCGGTCAACTCACGCGGCAAGCGAATCTGGACATCCAGATATCTGCCGTTAGTCGTCTTGATGTCCACTGTGACTTCCATCTTCTCCGATGACCTTTTGGCATGCCCAAAACCCGTCATACTGTACATGAGCCTGATCCTGTTGCTAATCTTGTGCCCCAACCACAAGTCCCGCATCAGCGAACTGCAAATCGTGCAGCTTGCGGTAGACGCCACTTTGCTCCAGCAGAGCCTCGTGATTACCCACTTCAACAATTCGGCCTGCCTCCATGACCACAACGCGATCTGCCATTCGCACGGTCGACAGTCGGTGAGCAATGACGAGCGTGGTTCGATGATTCATCAGGTTATAGAGCGCCTCCTGGACGAGCTGCTCTGATTCAGTGTCGAGTGCCGAGGTGGCCTCGTCGAGGATGAGAATCGGAGCGTTCTTCATGACGGCGCGGGCAATTGCAACGCGCTGCTGCTCTCCTCCCGAAAGTCGCTGACCCCGCTCGCCAATCACCGTCTCATAGCCTTCGGTAAGAGTGGAAACGAAATTATGAATGAACGCCGCCCGAGCCGCTTCGATGACTTCCTCCAATGTACAGTCCTCTCGCCCATAAGCAATATTGCTTCTGACTGTATCGTTGAACAGGAATGTGTCCTGGGTCACCATGGCAATCTGACGTCGCAGTGAACGGAGGGTCACTTTGCGGACGTCGACACCATCAATAGTAACCCGCCCGGCGGAAACGTCGTAAAAGCGTGGGATCAGACTGACCAGACTGCTTTTTCCCGCACCGCTGCTTCCCACCAGGGCAACGATCTCTCCTTTCCGAATCGTCAAGTTGAGATCGCGCAGGATCGGCGGCTGATCATCATGATTGTAATGAAAGGACACACCCTGAAAGGCGACCTCTCTGCGAAACGGCTCCAGTTCCTTGGCATCGGGAGAATCCTGAATCTCTACCGTAGATTCAAGAAGCGCAAAGACTCGGGCAGAAGAAGCAAAAGCCTGCTGAAAATAGAGATGCATTCGGGAGAGTTTGCGAACGGGTTCATAGAGACGCAGGAGAGCAGCCACAAAGACTACAAAAACCCCCAAGTTGACGTCGCGATTAATGATCTGGTAGTGGGCATAAAGCAGGAAGGGCACGAAAGAGACATATCCTATAAATTCGACCAGTGGAGAACTGAGGGCGGTGATCCGAGTAGCCTTCAGGTTCACCCGCATCAGCTCGTTGCAGGACCTTTCCAGGCGTCTCCCTTCGTAGTTTTCCATTCCAAAAGCTTTGACGATGCGCTGACCTCCCATGGTCTCCTGCAGAGCGTGAGACAACTCTGCAAGACTCTCCTGACTCCATCCGCTTACTTTCCGGATTCTGCGGCCCAGACTGACGGTGATCATCAAGACGACGGGAGCAATCAGAAAGGATAGGAGCGCCAGTACCCAGTCAATGTAGAGGACCAGACCCAGGAAGCACACCAGCAGCACACTCTGGCGAAAAAAGTCCGTAAAGGTTTTGCTCACCGTTTCTTGAAGCCGCTCCGTGTCCGTAATGACGCGCGCCATCAACTTCCCCGTAGGGTTTCGGGTGTAAAAGGAGAGGGACTGGTCAAGCAAATGTCGAGAAAGGCCTTTTCTCAAGGCGGCGACGACACCCTGACCGGTCCGGCCCATCCAATACTCCGCAAAGTAAAGAAAAATCCCCTTCAGAAACGAGAAAAGCACAAAAAAGAGACCAATTCGCGCAAGACTGTTCCCTTCCAAGCCCAGGATCGGACTCAAGAAAGAAAACTTGTCCTCACCGAATCCCGCGGTAGCAGGGGACACCTGGTTAAAGATGGGCGCCAACAGCATGATGATGAGCAGCTCCAGAGCACCGCTGGCAATTAACAGTAGCAGCGAGCTGGCGAGCAGGTGGAGGTTGGGTCGAATGTAGGGAAACAGCCTGCTGAACTCAGTCATTGAGCGATTGTAGAATTGTGGATCTTCAAAGGTCAATGATCCGTCATTCGCCATTTGTCATTTGTCATTCAAAATCCAACCACGAAAGCGGCTGATCGGCTGACCGGCTGACCAGGCTGACTATTGACGAATGACGAATGACCACTTCCACTTGCACTGACCATTGACCATTGACCAGTTGTGCGTTTCTGATTGTCTGTGTACTCTGTTCTAGCGCGATGATTCGAACGATAGAGTGGACCGACCAGGGCGTGGTGATGATCGACCAGAGGCTGCTTCCTGGTGAGGAAGTCTACAACACCTACAGCACGGTTGAAGAGGTTGCCGAAGCGATCCGGACCATGGTGATTCGTGGGGCTCCAGCCATTGGAGTGGCAGCAGCAATGGGTGTCGCCCTGGGAGTCAAGAATCTTTCCTCAAAAGAGAATCTTGACCAGCATTTCGTCGAGATCTGCCGCCTGATCGGCGATACTCGACCCACAGCGCGCAACCTTTTCTGGGCCATAGAGCGCATGAGCGGTGTTTTCCAATCTGAGAGAAGTCGCTCGCTCAAGGAAATACAGCAAGCCTTGGAGCAGGAAGCCCTCCACATCCACCAGGAAGATGTCGAGATCAATCGCAGAATTGGAGCGAACGGCCAGCAGCTGCTTTCTGAAAACATGAATGTGTTGACTCACTGTAACGCTGGTGCTTTGGCCACGGCTGGGTACGGGACCGCTTTGGGAGTCATCCGTGCTGCGGTCGAACATGGAAAAATGATCCAGGTCTTTGCCGACGAGACTCGTCCTTTTCTGCAAGGATCGCGTCTCACCGCCTGGGAGATGACGAAAGAGAATATTCCCTGCACTCTGATCACAGACAGCATGGCAGGTCACTTCATGAGATCAGGCGAGGTCCAGGCCGTTATCGTGGGAGCCGACCGTATCGCCCGAAACGGCGATACTGCCAACAAGATCGGGACCTATACAGTGGCCGTCCTGGCCAAGGAACATGGTATCCCGTTTTACGTGGCGGCCCCCCTCTCCACCATTGACCTGAACACATCCGACGGTGAGCAGATTCCGATTGAACAGCGCAACCCAAACGAAGTTACCGAAATTGCGGGCCGGCGGGTGGCCCCGAAGTCCGTACAGGTTGCCAACCCGGCTTTCGATGTAACTCCCCATCGACTCATCTCAGCCATTGTTACGGAAGCGGGCATCGCCAGACCCTCCTACGCTCAGTCGATTCCCGCACTTTTCGAAGAAGCTACGATTTCTCGATGATCGTTCTGGGAATCGAGTCGAGCTGTGACGAAACGGCAGCAGCTCTGCTCAGAAACGGTCAGAGCATTCTTTCCAGTGTGGTCACCTCACAGATTCAGACTCACAGCGAGTTTGGCGGAGTTGTCCCCGAGCTTGCCAGTCGCGAGCACGTGGAAAACATCTGCTTCGTTGTCCGACGTTGCCTGGAGCAGGCTCAAGGGCAGAGACAGGTGGCCTGGAAGGACATTGATGCCATCGCCGTCACCTGCGGACCCGGGCTGGTGGGAGCACTGCTGGTAGGAATGGCCTACGCAAAGGCGCTCTCCTTCGCTCTCGGGATCCCCTTCATCGGCGTGAATCACCTGGAGGGACACATCTGCTCTATTCTTCTCGATCATCCAGAGGCCGAATTGCCCGCCCTTTCACTGGTCGTCTCCGGTGGACACACCAGCTTGTTCTATCTGGAAAGGTTCACAGCCTACGAAACACTCGCCATAACAAGAGATGACGCAGCGGGAGAAGCTTTAGACAAGCTGGCGAAACACTTGGGATTAGGATATCCGGGGGGACCCGCTATTGACCGGTTGGCCCTCCGGGGAAACCCGGATACGGTCTATTTTTCTCTTCCCAAGATCAGCGATGGAAGCCTCGGCTTCAGTTTCAGTGGTATCAAAACGGCGGCTCTACGTTATGCCCGGGAACAGGGTATGGTTCCTGTGGGAGATGCCGAAAAGGCTCCTGCACCGGTGCTGGATCTTCTCGCCAGCTACCAGCGCTCCATCGTTGACCAATTATTGGATCGTCTGGGTCAGGCTCTGCAGAAACGAAGGGTACGCTCCATACAGATTTCGGGAGGAGTATCCTGCAACAGTGAGCTGAGACGCCGGAGCCGGGAGTTCTTCAGCCAGTACGGCCTTCCCGTTTATTATCCCCGACCTGATCTGTGTACCGATAATGCCACCATGATCGCGGCGGCAGCCACGCTGAGGCTTCAAGACGGCACCACCGATCCCTGGGACCTTTCAGCCGACCCCAATCTCAGGCTGGGAAGCTGAGACTTGACGGGGTAGTCCCCTCCTCCGGAGGGGTGCCGCGAAGCGGTGGGGTGGGTTCTTCCGGGCCTTCGCCGATGCAGTGAAAAATTCCGGGTCAGACCCTACAGATCCCACGCTATAGGGCGAAACGAGAACCAGCGGGCTATTTCCTCAGGGCTGGTGCGCCGAGCCTTCTGCACCTGCGCTCGTTTCTCTTGAAACTTGCTTCTCAGTCTCCAGACCTCTCGATAGGCCTTCAGCGAACTTCGCTCAAAGCAGAGCACGTAAGCCAGAATTCCCAAGTCCCGAATCCACATATAAGGGAAACATTTTTTTCGCACTCCGGAATCGAGGTTTTTGATGCGCATCAAGTAGCGGTTCTTCAGGGAGTGGTAATTGACCAGGGGCAGATTTTTCCGGCGGCGCGAGGCAGTGACACGCCGGCGATGCAGGGCTAGAGCGCCCGGCTCGTAGACGGCTTTCCATCCACGAAGTTGCGCCCTCCAGGCGAGGTCGGCATCCTCGCGATAAACGAAGAATTCCTCATCCAAGTATTCTTCTCCGATTCGAAGATCCTCCAGCATGACCTTTCTGCACAGCAGGGCGGCACCTGTCAGGCCAAAGACCAGCTGGCTTCGCTCATACTGGCCTTGGTCCTCTTCCTCACTTCCACGGTCCAGGTGCCGCTGCGACGGCGTAAAGAAAATCCCCGTACTGTCCAGCACAGGGCGATCTCCTCGAAACACTGGACGGCCTCGTGAATCCATTCTGCGTAGTTTTCCCCCTGCCATGCCCGCTCCCTCTACTTCCTCCAGAGCCTTCAGCAGCTTCTCCAGATAATTATTTCGAAGGATGACATCCGCATTGAGAAGAAGCGCGCTCTGAAAATTCTCTCCCAAGAGATTGCGGTTATGGCCATAGCTGAAGCCGCGGTTGAGCCCCCCTTCACACAGCTCGACTTCGAACTTCCGCGCCACCTCACACGTTTTGTCGCTCGAAGCATTGTCGAAAATCTTCACGCGCACGGAAACCGACTGACGCCGTACCGAGTCCAAACACTGCTCCAAGACCGCCTCGTCGTCGCGCGTGACCAGGCTGACGAGAACCGCTTCCCTACTCTCACCTTTCATTTTTGCAGGAAGTGCTTTCGGACCCAAGCCCCCCATTTCACGGGAAACCAGAGCAGCGGGTAGGAGCAGGGTTGGTGCTTTCTGAGATATCGGAGAAGGTTCTCGTGATAGATATCCACAAAAACTCGGTGGCCCAACCGCTCCAGGGTGACGCCGCCTTTGTGAGTGACCGGAGCATCCGGAAAATAAAGAATCCTCCAGTCCGCCTCGTGCAGGCGCTTGCAAAAATCCACATCCTCAAACCAGGCCGGGTAGAATTCAGGGTCAAACCCGCCTATCGATTCCCACGCCTTCTTGCGCAGCACCCAGAAGGCCGCTGCGGGCTGTTCAATTTCAACTCCAGAATCCGTAGTGACGGGTTTCGAGAAATCATCGACAGAGGATCCACGAAACCACTGTGCGAATTCGTCGAAAAAAAGAGCATCCGAGAGTACACTTTGCCAGGTAGGAAAGGCGCGAATCTGAAAGCTCTGTCGGGTTCCATTCTTGTTCACGACAGGACCACATACGATGGCAGCGTGAGGCCGCTCCCGTATCCTTTGGTAAAGCCGCCGAATACTCCGCGGCTCCACTTCAACATCAGGATTGAGCAGCAGGATGAAGGAAGCATGGGTGCCGGAGATTCCTGCGTTGGCTGCCCAAGCAAAACCGTGATTACGATCAAACGACAATATCCTGATTTCCGGATGGCTTCCCAGCACCTGGAGGCTGGAATCCTCTGACGCGTTGTCGACCACAACGATCTCCTCTAGCTCATCCTTCAGGGGAGCCAGAGAACGGGCCAACCGCCCCAGGTAGGAGGCACTATTCCAATTCACGATTACTGCGCTCAGATCCATGGTCGCTCGACAATGTACTATAGAAATGACACCCAATTCAGTAATATAACCGGTTCAAGGAAGGAAAAATGGCTAAACTTCGATGGTACCGCGGCAAACGTTATTGTGGGTGGGTTCATCCTGACTTCGAACCCCTGGAAAGACTCCTCGAATATCCGGAAACAGCAGGGGAACTGCCGCAAGCCGAACACCTCCTGGACTGCGAGGCGCGACAGATTTTCCGTCTCCCCCTCACCGTAGGTGGCCAGCCCCGATTGTCTTGGACCTACTACTTTAGCAACTCGTCCCTGAGTCGGAGCTTGCAGCCCGCTTACGCCTTTCAAGTGCTGCGGGTCTCTCACAAATTGCAGCAGCGAGGAATCGACACCCTTAAAGTCCTGGCCGCACTCAAGAAAAGGGGAGAAATGTTCAACCGTCACAGCTTTCTGATTGCCCAGGAAATTCCTTCCGTTTACGAAATGGCATCAGCGGGTCAACATGTCTATCAGATCCATCCCACTGTGGAATTTTCCTCTCCAGTCGCTGCCTCCCTGGCACGCTACCTGGCCATGTTCCACGGACAAGGCTTCTTCCATGGAGATCTGAAAACCCGCCACATCCTGGTTCAGCATGACCGGAATTCGGACTATCGGTTCTACCTTGTGGATCTGGAGAAGTGCCGCTATCTCTGGTTTCTTCCCGGACGTCTCCGGGACATTCTGGCTACACGGGATCTGATCCAGCTTTTCGCCTCCCTGCCTGCTGATGCGAGAAAACTGAGGGAACGGTTCCTTCAGGACTACACGCGGGCTCTCAACCTTCCTCCCCGCCGGCAGAGATGGCTGCGAAAACTGGTGACTTTCTATGATCCAGGCCGGGGACTCCGGCAGGGGGAGCCGATACTCACCAGCCTTTGGAAGAGGATCACCCGCTAGCCCGGCAGGCGCTCAATTGATCGCTGGATGTTGAAACTGACCTCAACCGGCCAGCGCATCATGCCGTAGACGAGGCCGGTCTCGGTAACATCGATGATATAAGCGTTGTCGATCCAATCCTCGATGGTGTGTTCCCAAATATTCCCTTGCGCGATGGCAGGAGAAATCGAATAGCTGCCGGGACACAGCTCGGGCATAACGATCTGAAAGCCTACCGTAACGATGTCCCCCGATTCGCAGGAAGGCAGATCGATTCCCTCATAGGAAGTGTTCGAGGAGGTGATTTCCACCCCCAGCCGGTCCCGTACGGTAAAACCGATAATCGGATACTCGATGTGGCAGTGAAAGCGCGCCGAAATGACAAGGCGCGCCTGCTCACCTGCCCGCAACTCACTGACCTGGTTTCCTTCTGGTGAGTACAGAAGGATCCCCAGAATCTCCGCGCCTCGGTTGCCATAGCGATGATGGATGTGGGGAATGCTATTGACCACCGAAAGAGTCTGATCCTGCTTACCGGGCCCCTTGTGGCTCCCTCGTCCCTTTTCGTTCTGCTCTCGTTCAGAGATCAGGGCCTGGTAGCGTTGAACTACCTCTTCGGGGTTCCCGTCTTGCAGCTTTTTCCCCCGGTCGAGCAGGATGGCACGATCACAAAAACGGGTAACGGCCTGCAAATCATGGGTGACGAAAAGAATTGTCTTACCCATTTCGCGCAGCTGCCGCATTCGGTTGGCGCACCGATGCTGAAAGATCAAATCACCCACCGCCAGCGCCTCGTCCACCAGCAGAATGTCTGGATCGACGTGAATGGCCAGAGAGAAAGCCAGACGCATGAACATGCCACTCGAGTAGGTTTTCACCGGCTGGTCGATAAAGTTCCCGATTTCAGCAAACTTCAGGATCTGGGCCAAGCGCTCCTCCAGCTGCCTGTGGGTCAGTCCCAAAATGGCCCCGTTCATGAACACGTTCTCGCGCCCCGTGAATTCGGGGTTGAAGCCGGAACCCAACTCAAGCAACGCCGATACATTGCCCCTCACAAAGCAGTCTCCCCGCGTCTGTCTCAAGATTCCGGCCACAATCTGCAGCAGCGTGCTCTTTCCCGAACCGTTCTGACCCACAATCCCCAGAGTGGTCCCAGTGTTCACTTCCAGATGGATGTCCCTCAAGGCCCAGAATTCGCGGTGAAACTGCTTCTTTCGCAGGCTGAGAAGCTCCCACAGCTTCTGACTGGGTCGATCATAGATTGGGTACTTTTTGGAAAGATTCTTGAGATCGATGGCTGGCCGTCGACCGCAACGATCAGAGCACATCGACAAATTCCCTTTTGGTGTTGCGAAAGACCACTCCACCCACGACGAACATGGCCGCCGCATAACCCGCCAGCAGAAGAAGCGACACGGGATCGGGGAGCTGGTTTTCCAAAAGCACGCAGCGATAGGCCCCGACCACGTGGCTGAGAGGATTGAGGAGGATCCAGTAGCGATAAGGGTGAGGCACCCTCTCCACCTCGTAAAAGATCGGCGTAAACCAGAACCAAAACACCATCAAGACGGAAAGGATCTGCGCCATGTCTCGAAGAAATACCTGCAACGCCGCAACCAACCACCCCAGACCCAGAGAAAAGAGGACCAGCAAGGAGAAGTAGAGAGGAAGGGTCAGCACCGCCCAGCCGATGGGCTTTAGAAAAACGAGCACGGTCAGAAGTACGCCGACGCCAATCAGGTGCGTCACCACGTTGGACAGTACCACCGTGACCGGCAGAATCTCTGAAGGAAAGAGCGTCTTACGAATCAGACCGCTCTGCTCGACCACCGAATGGCACGAGCGTACTACCGTATCCTGAAAATAGAGCCAGGGAAGAATCCCGCAGAAGAGAAAGAGCGCAAAGCTGTCCTTTGGCGCAGCGCCGGGCCGAATCTGAAAGATCATGGTGAACACAAAGGTGTAGCTCACCAGCAAAACCAGGGGATGGATCACCGACCAAAACAAGCCCATCAGAGATCCGACGTATCGGGTTCTAAGATCTCGAACCACAAAGTTCCAGATCAAATGTCTCTGCAAAATCATCTTGCGCAGAAAGCTGACGGAGACGGCAGCGGCCTGCAGATTGGGGACTTCAGTGGGCAAGGAGCTCATAAAAGAGTTGTTCGTACCGACTCACTACGCTCTCCCAATCGTAGCTTTCTTCGACACGCCGCTGGGCAAGCTGCCGGTAGCCGTCGTAAGCCCGGGGGTGGGAGCAAATCTGGTTCATGCGCTGGCCCAGCGACTCCACATCGTTAAAAGAATAAAGCAAACCAGCCCCCTCTACCACCTCCCGGTTCTCAGGAGTATCGTTTGCGAGGACCAAACATCCGGAACCCATCGCCTCGATGAGGGCCGGATGCGTTCCTCCCACTTCGGTCGCATGGATATAACATAGACTGTGGGAAAGGAGCTCACGATAGCCCTTTCCATAGATCGCCCCCGTCAGAAGAATATTCTTCCCGAGCGCCATCCGGTGCAGTTTCTGGATATAGGAGCGGGCATAGGGGGCATCTCCCACGACGACCAGTGGAAAGCTCAACGGGGCTTGCGCATAGGCCTGAATGACCAGATGAGCGTTGTTTTCAGGTTCCAGCCGACTGACATAAAGAAGATAGCTGCCCCTGTGCAGTCCCAGTTTGTGGAGCATGTCGTAGCTGTCTAATCGTTCCACACGCGCTCCATAAGGAATCAAGCAGGTCTGAAACCCATACTCTTCGAGGTAATACTGTTGGATGGTCTTGGCGTCGGTGACCACCTGATCGGGCAGCTGGGTAGCCAAAAACTCACCCAACCGGTAATAGCTTTTTCCCAGACGACTCCATTTCTTGCGCAGTCGCTCAATGCCGTCTACATTGAGCACAGCTTTTTGTCCGGCAAGCCTGGGAACCCAGCAGAAAAATGCATTCGCCGCATTACAGATCAGGACAACATCGTAGCTTGCAAAAAGGCAGGAGAGGATGCTGAGCGCCGTGTGAGACACCGTCTCCAGGTATTTGTGCTTCACACAGGGCAGTACTCGTATGTGGACTCCCCGGTACAAACGGAGGTCTCCTTCTACAAAGTGGAACCTCCCGTAAACCGTGACGTCGTGGCCACGACGCACCAGACGAGTTGAAAGTTCTTCGGCGAAAGACTCAAATCCCCCGTAGTTCGCAGGAATTCCACGCGTTCCCAGGATCGCGATCTTAACCCGCATTTCTCACATCACCTCTACTGCAACGACCCGGTGTGAGAAATATGGGTCAAACGACTGTTTCCCGGCGGCGGCTGACGACATAAGGAGCGGTGATGAAAAAGAGGAGTAGAATCAAGACCTCCGAATCTCCAAAATTATACTCAAAGAGCCCGGCACACAGAAATGAGGAAAGTACGCCCACCCCGCCCGCAGAGAAACGGAATAAGAGAGGATCACTGGCCCAGCGTGCTTCTCGCATCAGGCGGAGCAGATCTCGAAATACACGCACCCAAAGCGCTACCCAGACAGCCAGAGTCAGCAATCCCATCTCCGCCGCAATCTGCACCACATCGTTGTGCAAGTGCTGATAAATCCATTCCGGGAATTCATCGCTTGTCCGATACTGTCGAGACATATCTCGAACCCTTCTTGGGCCCACGCCGGTCAAGGGATGAGCGGCGATCATCCTCCCTCCCGTCTTGAGCAATTCGAGCCGCACCCGGGTGGTCATATCCTCAGGATCGAAAGCGGAATAAAATCGCTGCTGAAACGCTGAGGGGAGGAGGAGGAAAACGACAACCACGGCCGCCGCCGCTCCCACCACCCAAAGGCGCCTACGGAACGCCACGATGACCAATAGGCCCACCAGAGATCCCAACCACGCGTTTCGAGTCAGGGTTAACACCAGAGTGATCACGAGAATGAGTAAGAGGGCCAACCAAAGCCAGCGGAGATAGCCGCGAATCTGACCTCGGCTCTCTGTTCGCCGGGTCAAGGCCTTGTCTTCCTCGGGGACATGCTGCTCTTCAACGTTCCGGGTAAACGGAAACTGGTCGAACAGTAAGTAAGCAGTGAGCGCCACCAAGCCCAGCATCAGTTGTCCCGAAAACGTCATCCAGTTTCCCATAAATCCATGGATGCGGTTCATCCAGTGAACCTCCATCAACCAGTAGTACTGAACAATCCCGTACACGGCGCTCACTCCCAGGGCAAGGAGAACTGCCCGAAAGGTCCATTCAATCTGACGTCGCGTGAAATAGGTGAAAATCAGGAAGATGTAAAAGAACTTGATCAACTTCATCAGGTAAAGACTGCTTGCTAGAACATTCGTGGAGAATACGATGGAGATCAGGACAGCAACAACCAGTGCCAGAAGAAATGTCGCAAAGGGAGGGCGTTGAAGGAAGAATCGCCGCGACCGACAGCAGGTTACCACCCAGAGAAGGATCGATGTGGCAAAGAGCAAGTTCGATACGAAGATCGACACGAGTGAACTCGCAACGCCCCCTATGAGAGCGTAGGACACTGCTCTATCCGTCACCGAAGCGCTAGCCCGCATTTCTCACACCACCTCTACAACGCCGGCATGATCCGTCTGGACTGTGTTGTGCTCCGTCGGCCTCCTCGACGTACTGCAAGAGTACGACTGCGGGGGCCTCGGTCGCAACGCCTTGTCCAGCCGGCCCTTCCGCCGTTTGACACGAGTGTCTTGACACGAGTGTCTTGACACAAGTGTCTTCGCTACGACCCGGTGGTAGAAATGCGGGTTAGTGTCCTGTCCCATCAATAACATGTCATTTGCGGAGGTAACTTTGAGCCCAGATCGCGAAGCGAGGAGGAGGCGATGCGGTGGCATCGTCGACGAGGAGCGACAAAGAGATGGGCCAAAGTCACCTCCGCCCTGCGGGTTGCGGGCGAAACAAATGGCATGTTATTGATGGGACAGGACACTGGATTGCACGAGTCGCCTCAAAACAAGAAAGGTCAGGAAGAAGGAGCTGGTTCCTGTTCAGAGCGTTACGATGTTCTCAGCCTTCCCCTTAAAGGCATTGCGAGTATCGAAAATCAGACGGGCCGAGTCCTGGATCATCTTGTAATTGAAGCAGGAGTGGTCCGTGATCAATACCACCATGTCGTATTTCTGAAGCATGCGGGGCGTCAACTTAAGCGATTTCTTGGTGCTTCCATCCGTCTTCCATTCGGGGACATAGGGGTCCGAATAGTCCACTCTTGCCCCCTCATCTTCAAGGAGCCGCATGATGTCGAGTGCGAGCGACTCTCGCACGTCGCTGATGTCCTTCTTATAAGCTACCCCAACCATAAGGATTCTCGACCCATTCACACACCTGCGGTTCTTGTTTAACGCTCTCACGATCTTCTGCACACAATACTCAGGCATGTGGGCGTTGACTTCGCTGGCCAGCTCGATAAAGCGGGCGTTGTAGTTGAGCATCTTCAATTTCCAAGAGAGATAAAGTGGATCGACGGGGATGCAGTGCCCCCCCAGCCCGGGGCCCGGATAAAAGGGCATGAAGCCGAATGGCTTTGTGGCAGCGGCTTCGATCACTTCCCAGACAGGGAGCCTGAGCTTGTCACACATGATCGCAATCTCGTTGACCAAACCGATATTCACCGCCCGGAAGGTGTTTTCCAGCAGCTTGACCATCTCGGCAACGGTCGCCGAGGAAACCGTAATGACCCTTTCCATCGCCTGTTCATAAAGAAGCATTGCCACTCGGGCACAGCGAGGAGTGATTCCACCGATGATCTTGGGCGTATTTCTCGTGTTGTATGAGGGATTTCCCGGATCGACTCGCTCCGGCGAAAACGCCACAAACAGGTTTTGTCCGATCCGGTAGCGTTCCTGTTGAAGCTCGGGGAGCAAAATCTCCTCAGTAGTACCCGGATAGGTCGTGCTCTCCAGAACAATGAGCATGTCCTCATGAACATGCTCTCCGATGCTTTTTGCGGCTTCCATAATGTAGCTGATATCAGGATCCCTCGTCTTGCGCAAAGGGGTAGGAACACAAATGCTCACACAGTCCAGATTCGCAACGGGCTCGTAGCTGCAGTGTGCGCGAAATCTGCCCGACTCCACTGCCGATTCGAGGGCCTTGGCCTCCACGTCCAGCACCTGGGAACAGCCGCGGTTGATTTCTCTGACCTTGTTCTCGTCAGTGTCGATTCCACAGACCTGGAAGCCGCTCTGCACAAACTCCATGGCCAAAGGCAGACCCACGTAACCCAACCCCACCACGCCGATCCTGGCCTTCTTAGTCCGAATCTTGTCTGTTAGATGCATTCCAGTGCTCGCCTGCATTTCTCATCACCCCTCTACTGCATCGGCGTCTCCTTCACCTGAGCGAAGATTCGAAATCCGAAACTCCAAGCACGAAACCAATTCAAAAGGACCCAACAAATGGCATGTTATTCCTGGGACAGGACACTAGAATCACCCCACCAGGTCGCCTGCAGCGTGCTCCTTTTCAAACCATTCCACAGTGCGGAGAAGGCCTTCTTGGAAGGAAACCTTGGGCTCAAAACCGATGGTCTCCTGGGCCAGGCGGATGTCCGCCTGCGTATGACGAGGATCACCAGGACGGGCTGATTCGTAAATCGGCTCCAAACTCGTTCCTAGCATCTTATTCAGTTCTTTCACAAGCTGGTTTAGCGTAAACCGCTCTCCACAACCTATGTTTACTGTCACCCCGCTGGCAGGAGCACGCGCTGCGAGAAGGTTCGCCGAAACGACGTCCTCGACGAAGGTAAAATCACGGCTCTGTTCACCGTCCCCGTAAATGATCGGACGCTTTCCGGCCAACATCCTGCAGACAAAACAGGGAATCACAGCTGCATACTCCGATTGGGGGTCCTGACAGGGTCCAAACACGTTAAAGTAGCGAAGCCCGACCGTGGGCAAGCCGTAGAGCAGCGAAAAGTTCTCGCAATACAGCTCCCCAGCATACTTGCTGACGGCGTAAGGAGAAACCGGGCTTGGCCTCATCTGTTCATGCTTGGGCAGGGTTGGCGTGTCTCCATAAACGGAAGAGCTGGCCGCAAAGATCACCTTCTTCACACCCCCATCACGAGCTGCCAGGAGAACTTTTAGTGTCCCCTCAATATTACTGCTCGTCGTTTCGAGAGGATCCTCTACCGACTTCTGGACGGAGGGCCTTGCGCCCTGGTGGTACACGCTGTCGACCCCCTCCAGCAGCCTCCTGAGGACTTCCAGATCACGGATGTCCTGCCTCACGATATCCACTTGATCCGGAAACCGCTGGCGAAGGTCGGTCACATTCTCCTCCCTGCCCGATGAGAAGTTGTCAATGATGCGGACCCTTCGACCGCTTTGCAGCAGGACTCGGCTAATGTGCGAGCCGATAAAACCAGCACCTCCGGTGACGACGTCGGTTTTCCCCATGAGTGCAGCTTTTTCAGACCGTCCCGCACCCCATTGCCTACAGCTGTTTCCCGGTACCGGGACTCTCTGGCCCGACTGAAAACGTGAAATCCGCGTGAAACCCCTTTCAAAGTGACGGATTGTAGCAGAAGTGGACACCCAAGAATAGACTTGTTAACCTGGGTTGTTTATCAGTTCTCGTAGCGAAGCGACGCGGCCCGCCCAGGCGTGCGGCCGCGCAGAGCTGGCCAGCTGAGCTCACTTTTGGTCAGCTGGTCAGCTTCCTTAGAGAATTTCATGAAGAATCCAGGTCAACATCCCCCACCAGAAACAATGGCACGGTCTCAGGCCTTTCATTACCGTGAAGGAGTGCTTTTTTGCGAAGAGGTTCCCCTGATCACCGTTGCTCGTCAGGTAGGGACCCCCTGTTACGTCTACAGCAAGAATACCCTTCTCGAAAATTGCCGTCACTTTCAGTCGAGCTTTCGAGCCATCGACCCACTGATCTGCTACGCCGTCAAGGCCAATTCCAATCTGAGCATACTGCGCCTCTTCCTGGAGGAGGGTTGCGGTTTCGATGTTGTCTCCGCAGGTGAGCTGTATCGCCTGAAGAAGGTAGGAGCCAACCCTCAAGAAATCGTCTTCAGCGGTGTGGGGAAAACCGTTCAGGAGCTGGAGATGGCCATCGAAGAAGGGCTCCTCGCCATCAACGTGGAATCCCTCCCGGAACTGGAGACTTTGATTGAGATCTCCCGAGACAAGTCCCGATCCATATCAGTGTCCTTTCGGATGAATCCGGACGTCGACGCCCAGACTCACCCCTATATCGCAACCGGACTGCGGCAGCACAAATTCGGAATTGACCTCGATCAGATCTCGCCTATCATCGAGGCGCTGCGCCGAGCCCCCTGGCTTCAATTGCGGGGCGTGGGATTTCACCTCGGTTCCCAGATCCTGGATGTCGAACCCTTCCTGGACGCCTTTCTCAAGCTCAAGCGGGTCGCAGCCGAGTTCCGTGCGGAAGGATTCCCCGTAGAGCATCTGGACTTGGGAGGAGGGTTAGGAATCCCTTACAAAGATGAGAAACCCGTCGACCTTGATCGCTATGCACACTTTCTGGAAAAGGAGCGGGACCACTATCGGATTCTTTTTGAACCGGGGCGCTTCCTGGTGGGAGATGCCGGAGTACTACTGAATCAGGTGTTGTACCGTAAAACAAACCGAGGGAAAAATTTTGTAGTCGTCGATGGCGCGATGAATGACCTGCTGCGTCCTTCTCTGTACCAGGCCTACCATGAAGTGCTAACCCTGGAGCAGGGGAGCGAGGAGATTCTTGCGGATGTGGTTGGACCAGTGTGTGAGACAGGAGATTTTTTTGCTCGCGACCGAAGCCTTCCCGCTCTGGAGCAGGGACACTACCTAGCCATCATGAACGCAGGCGCCTATGGCTTTCCACTTTCTTCAAATTACAACTCCCGACCCCGGGCGGCTGAAGTTCTGGTTGAGGGAAACCAGGTAGGCATCATTCGGCGCAGGGAAACTCTCGAAGATTTGATCCGAGGCGAAGAAATCCGCTAGACCCTTTAATCTTTGGGGCTTTGTGTCTTGGTGGTGAAGGATCTTTTTACCACAAAGACACCAAGAGATCGGGGTGAGAAATGGGAACGATTTTCTGGGATGAGGACACGCAGAACGACTTCATAAAAAAGGACGGCAAGCTGTCGATCGAAGGCGCTGAAGCGATCCTTGACAACCTGGAAAAACTCACCCGCTACGCCCGGCAACGAGGCATCCAGATAGTCGCCTCGGTGTGTGACCATACTCTTGAGGATGACGAAATTTCCGACCAGCCCGACTTTGAGCAAACCTATCCACCACACTGCATCCGGGGAACCGAAGGGCAGCAGAACGTCTATCAGACGAAACCCCAAAACCCTCTTTTCATCACGTCAGAGAGCCGAAGGGAGGAACTGAAAGAAAGACTCGACCGGCATACCGGTGAGATCGTAATCAAGAAGAACAACTTTGATGTTTTTTCCAATCCTTCCACTGCCACAGTGTTAGAAATCCTTGAACCCGACAAAATCATCGTCTACGGAGTCGCTCTTGACGTCTGCGTCAGATGCGTCGTCGAGGGTTTTCTACAGCGTAGCCAAGGACAGGTAATCCTTGTCCAGGATGCCACTCGCGCCATACGGGAAGAACAGCGCGCACCACTTCTCGCTGATTGGACCAAGAGGGGAGTGAAGATCGTCAGCACGGAAGAAATCCTAACGGAAGGGTGAGGATGAGACACCACTGCTGCGACATGAGGAGAATCCTGCGGAATCCTGTGCGCATTCCGCTACGGCCAGCGGAACGCACCCAGCGTTCCGACAGCTGTGAAAATCATGTGGAAGAGTTGTGGAAATTCTGTTCATAACTCATTGAAAAATAAGCCCTTTTTTCACTTGACATTTCCGACTCTTCAGATAAGATTTAAGGGGTTCCCGAGAGACAGAAGCACACAACGAGGCAACGGAAACATTCTGGAGTCCGCCGGAATTTCTTGAACCTTTAGGCGTCGCTAATGCCGTTCGGGAACCTCTTGTCCCGCCTCTAGATTTCGAGTGGAAGAGAGACTGGGTCAAAATGTCGCCTCTCTTCTGTAAATTAATCCGGTAAATGGGGCCACCCGGCAGATGAGATCAGCGATCTGGGAATGCAGCTCCGCTCGTTCTTCGTTTTTTTCTCTTGAGCGAGCATCCTAATGTGTGAAGTCTCCATATGAGGAGGAGAAAGATGGATAAGGCATCATCGCTACCGAAAAGTATGTCTTTGTCAATGATCGCGACTCGGGAACGGTACGGGCCATCAGTGCCGAAGATGGAACGGTGGTTTGGACTCAAACCAACGTCGGCGCAACCTTTGCGAAAGCCCCCGCTACTGCTCTCGCCTACGATATCCTCTACCTCTTTTTCAAGGACAACGGTAGTGGAACAGGCAGCGTAAAAGCCCTGGACCCGGATAGCGGCGACGAGTTGTGGGAAGCCATTGACACAAGCAACGGCCCGGAATACGGCCTGATCGCCAATAATGTCATCTACTTCTATAACACCACAACCAGTCGAATCCGCGCCCTAGACGTATTTTCCGGAACGCTTCTCTGGAGCATGCTGAAACCAGGCGTAAAGGCGCTGACCGCTGCAGATTCCTCGCTGATCGTGCTCTATGACGACACCGTCGAGGTCTATCGGCTTTCGAACGAATTTTACTTTGCTCACCTCGCCGATGGAGGCGGACAGACGACACTCTTGGCGCTGAGCAACAATAGCTCAGACATCGCAGTCGGGAAGGCGGAATTTTTTAACATCGCTGGAGCCCCCCTCCCCCTTTCCGTTGAAGGCGCGGGTACCACCGTTGAAGTGGCTTTCGTCATTCCACCGAATTCCTCCACCAGGATCCAGACCCTGGGAGGAAGTTTTGCTCAACGGGGATGGGCACGGGTGGTGTCGGACAAACCGATTAGTGGTGACTCGATCTTTCAATTCTCCCAGGGTGGAATGATCCTGAATGAAGCGGGAGTGGGTGACACTTCTGTTACCGGCGAGGCCCGAGTTTTTGTGATTCGAAGTGGGAGCTTCAGTACCACAGTCGCCATTGCCAATCCCCTGGATGAGTCTGCTTCCATCACTTTGAGTCTGCTGAACACCGTAGGCACAGAAGCCTCACAGCTGACCCTTCTGGATGCAGGAGCTCAAATCGCGAGATTCATGGAAGAGGTTTTTGGCGATTCAGTGGTGGTTGACGGCTTCGAAGGAATGTTAGTCATCCGCTCCACAATCCCCGTAGTCATTACTGCGCTACGCACCCAAGGCGGACTTCAGATGTCCAGTTACCCGGCGGCACAGCCGGTGAAGCAGGTACCGCCCGGCCTTTTCTGCTTTCCGTGTCTTGGTGGTTGGGAAACTCCTATTATTTCGTGGCGAGCGCGACGGCTTGGCAATATGCTATATCGGTAAAAGCGCGGATTACGCAGATTAGAACAGACTGAACGCGGATCAATTACTGTGAGCATCCGTGACGATCTGCTTGATCTGTGGGCTGAGCGGGTGGACGGAGGTCAGCTCTCTACTCGGTCACAACATTCATGAGTAATCCGGGCGACTCGGCTACCTTTCCTTGCCGAAATACTTGTAGTTGATGTCAATGTAGCTCTGCCATTGCTCCGGAACCTCGTCTTCGGGGAAAATAGCTTCCACGGGGCATTCGGGAACACAGGCTCCACAATCGATGCACTCGTCCGGATCAATATACAATTGGGTTGCGCCCTCGAACTCGGGTTCATCCTTGCGGGGATGAATGCAGTCTACCGGACAGGAATCAACGCAGGCGGTGTCCTTGGTTCCAATGCAAGGTTCACAGATGATGTAGGTCATGTGCTCCCTCCTTCTTCATAACAGGACGTCTCTCGTTCTCCTTTCAAATTAACCAAAAAGATCAGATCGCACAAGCACAATTTTACGATTTTTCTATGTAAAAGTATAAAAAAAGAGAAGGCCGCAATTCCAAAGTTTAAAGACCGTTTCGATCACTTCTCTCCGCAGTTGACCCCTTGAGGCGAATTCCATAAACTACGGGCGGTGAACCGCACCGAGCGCCTTCTCGATCTGATCACCTACCTGTTGAATGTCCGAGAACCGGTGAGCTGGCAGGACATCAAGAACCACTTTCCCGAAGACTATGCTCGTGGAGTTGAAGAGTCCAACCAGAGAAAGTTCGAGCGTGACAAAGCAGAACTGATTTCGCTGGGCATTCCCATTGAATACCAAAGCGGTCCACACAGGAAGGCGGAGGGTTACTTTATTGAGAAAGAGAAGTTCTTCCTTCCGGAGATCGAGTTCACGCCGCAGGAGTCCTCTTTACTGATGCTATCGGCCGGAGCAGTGCTGGAAAATAATAGCTTTCCTTACCGGGATCAGCTCGAATCCGCTCTGCAGAAGATCATCAGCATCCAAGACAAAATCCAACGACCTCCACCGGAAATTGCCATTACGTACTCGCCGGGAGGAAAACCTCGTTCGCGCTCGGCCTGGATTCACGATATCCAGGAGGCACTGGATCGAAGAAAAACGCTTGAGATCGTTTATCATGCCTTCACCACCGGGGAAACCACGCGGCGCAAGGTGGATCCCTTTGGCCTGATCTTTCGCGGAGGAAACTGGACACTCGTCAGCTGGGATCACTTGCGCAAGGATATACGCTCCTTCGTACTAACTCGCATCAGAAAACTCACGATTAACGGGCGGCGACCTGCAACTCCAGACTACGAGATACCGAAGAATTTCTCCTTGAAACGCTATCAGAACCAGCAGCAGTGGGAGCTATATTTTCACGAGCCCATTCGGGTCACGCTTCGTGTCTCTCGACATCGACTGCCTGAGCTCCTTCCACAGCTCGCCCTGGCAGAGCGCAGAACAGAGCAGACCTTCCGTTTGGATGTGACGAATCGATCCGGTCTAGTGTCCTGGGTTCTCTCCCATAAGACGGACGTTCAAATCCTGGAGCCGCCCGAGATCCGTCAGGAGATCCGCCAGGTACTTGGTAAGTTGCTATGAACATTACCGAACGGATCAATCGGATCTTGTTCATTCTGAGCTACGTCTCTCAGAAACAGGGGGTCCGTGTAGAGGAACTAGCCGACCAGGTGGGCATGCGGCCTAGACAATTGCTCAAAGAACTCGACTTCATGTCGCTGATCGGCAAGCCTCCCTTCCGACCTGACGACTATGTCGACATTTATGTGGAAGAGCAGCGCGTCTACGTCGAGTTCGACCAGATGTTGAACCGGCCTCTGCGCTTTACTCGACCGGAGGCCATGGCACTGCTGATTTCCCTGCAGCTGCTGGACCCGGAGGTCGACCTCAGGGCCGTACAATCTTTAAAGCGAAAGATTCAGAAGGTCATTTCCCAGTCGATTGACCCGGCGGCCCGACTGGAAGATCGCATTCTACTCGAGCAACCTTCTCGTTTGATCTCCGATCATTTCACTCTGCTGCGTCGGGCTATAGAGGAGCGGCGCAAGGTGGAGATCGTCTACTACTCCTTGACTCGGGATAAGAAGAGCCGGCGTGCGATCCGTCCCTATTTTCTGATGAAGCATTTGGGTTATTGGTATCTGACCGGCTATTGCGAAGTGAGGCGAGATCCACGAACCTTTAAATTCGAGAGAATTCTTTCCGTGAAGCCGCTTGGAGACGACTTCCCACCACCCACAGACCTGGATGTTGAAAAGTACAAGGAGAATTTTCTGACGAGTATGGGATCCCAGCCCATCACAATCCAATTCGACTCCACGGTGGCTCCCTGGATTCGCGAGCAGTGGGGCTCTTCGGTAAAGACCGGAAAACGGGGAGAAGTCGTGCTCACCCTCTTTAGTGAAACTCTGGAATTCCCCTCAAGACTCGTTCTCGGTTTTGCCCCTCACGCGCGCCCACTCAGTCCTCCCGAGCTGATTGAAAAAGTTCGCAAGGATGCCCGGCAGGTCGCCCGTTCCTACGAGGCTCGTGTGGCCAGTTGATCACTAACCCATCTGAGAGGGGCGTCCGCCGGAGGCGGAAGGGGTAGTCCCCTCCTCCGGAGGGGTGCCGCGAAGCGGCGGGGTGGGTTCAGGGTGTGCCTCGATGCAGTAGACTCTTTATGCATAATCCGGGTTAGCGGTTCACTAATGCTGCAGGGACGACTATAATCATCCTTTCCATCCAAAGGAGGAGCGCATGACGGGAAAAAGGTACGCTGCAGTTCTGCTGGTGGGTGTGTTGTTTGGTGCGGCCTGCGACAGCGGACCGGATGAGGCGAAGTTTCAACCCGAAATCCTGCCCTTGCCTGCTGACCTGCCTGAGTACGCGCCGATACCTACCTATGAGCCAATGCCGATCCCAGAAGAGAACCCCATGAGCGCGGAAAAGGTCGCGTTGGGCAGACAGCTCTACTATGACAAGCGTCTCAGCGGAGATGGTGTCCTCTCCTGTTACTCTTGCCACCTCTGTGAAAAGGGATTGACGGACGGACGGCCCAAAGCGATCGGTGCTTTTGAAAAGCAGTTGACCCGTAGTGCTCCCACACTGTGGAATATCGGCTATCACTCTGAATTCTACTGGGACGGGCGAGCGAAATCACTGGAAACACAGGCTCTGGCCGCCTGGAAAGGAGGCAATATGGGAGCCAATCCGGAGGAGGTCTCGGTCCGGCTCAACTCCATTCAGGGATACCGCAATCAATTCCAGAAGATCTTTAACCAGGATGCCACCCCCGAAAACGTCTCAAAGGCTCTGGCCGCTTACATGCGTACCATTATTAGCCGCGACACTCCCTGGGACCGCTGGCAAAGTGGGGACGAATCGGCTGTGAGTGAGGAAGCAAAGCGCGGCTGGCAAGTATTTCAGAAGGCTAAGTGTGACAATTGCCACTCGGGTGTGCTGTTTACCGACCTGCAATATCACAACGTCGGCATCGGGATGGATACCCCGGAGCCTGATCCGGGACGCTTCAAAGTGACGAACATCGAAAAGGACACAGGTGCTTTCAAGACTCCCACTCTAAGGGATATCAGCGATTCCGCTCCCTATATGCACGACGGAAGCGCGGGCACCCTGGAAGAAGCAGTCGACCTCATGCTGGATGGCGGAAGGCCGAATCCCTATCTGGACCGGACCAATCTTGAGAAAGTAAAGCTTGCCGAAGCGGAGAAGAAAGATTTAGCGGCTTTCTTGAAATCCTTGGACGAGCGGTGCACTTTTCCCGAACCGGAGCTGCCGCCGGAACAGCAGGAAGGCCAGGAGAAGTGATCCCGTGGGCTGAGGCCCACGGCGCTCGCAACGCAACCCGCGGGACCTTCACCACGGGCTGCCAGGCTACGGGCCTCATGGGAGGACCAGCAGAGAAGTTTTTTGAACCTTTTTCATGCACTTGTCATCACACATGCTAAAATCCAAGTGGAGCGAAAAGTGAAAAGAGTGATCGCGATTTTCTTCATCCTCCCGATTGCTTTCAGCTCTCTGCAGGCTGGGCAGGCTGGGCATTTTTTCTTGCCTCAACGAAATCTCTTTCACATTCGGCCTGATCTGTACGTTTACGGAACCCCTTTTTCTCGGCTTCCAAGCATCTATTACCGTTCCTGCCCCGCACCCGCCTACTACGGACCCACTCTTTCCTACTTCCCCGCACCCCGCTCCCGTGGAGTCTATCAGCTGGTCATCAACAGCCCTGCGGGCATGGAAATCGTGCGAGCCAATACAGCGGATCGATTTTTCGGGTGAGCCCGTCCCGAGCACTGATCTACATCGACGAAAAACTGATCGGCAACGCCCGCGACTTCGCGAGGGAGAGGGACCGCTTCATGATCGTCGAAGGAGAACACTCTCTGCGCATTGAGTTTCCCGGCTACAAACCCCTTCCGAACCGATATGCAGATTGTTGCCAATCGCACGCTTCACCTCGATATCGAACTGGAGGAGCTTCTCTCCAATCCCCAGGACCCTGATACCCCTTTAGCAAGGGACCAGCCCTAGAGCTTTCGAGCAGTGCAGAATTCCGGTGCCAAACTCCCGTTCCCGTCGCCCGGTGACGCGACTACGATCCCAAGGGTTACAGCACCAGCTTTCGCAGCCGGAGAGCGTTAGCGATCACAGAGACCGAGCTGAAGCTCATGGCCGCGGCCGCCAGCACCGGGCTCAGCAACCATCCGAAGAAGGGATAAAGGACTCCCGCGGCGATAGGCACACCAATTGTATTGTATAGAAAGGCAAAGAATAGATTCTGTCGGATGTTTCGCATAGTGGCCCTGCTGAGACGTCGTGCCCGGACGATACCTCGCAGATCCCCTTTCACCAAGGTGATGCCGGCGCTCTCCATGGCGACATCCGTACCTGTCCCCATGGCTATGCCCACATGAGCCTGGGAAAGCGCTGGCGCGTCGTTAATGCCGTCACCCGCCATGGCAACACTTCGTCCTTCGTTCTGCAATTTCTTTACAAAGGCCGCCTTTTCGTCCGGAAGCATCTCCGCCTTGACCTCCTCTATGTCGACCTTCGCCGCCACCGCCCTCGCCGTGGTCCACTTATCTCCCGTGAGCATGACCATACGGATCCCCTCCTCACGCAGCATCCGAATCGTTTCCTTGGCAGAGAGCTTGATTGGGTCCGCCACCGCGAGAATTCCAGCCGGTTCGCCCTCAACCACCAGGAACACTACCGTTTGTCCCTCCTTGCCAAGGGACTCAGCTCGTTCTGCCAGAGGTCCTGCATCCACACCCAACTGGGCCAGCAGTTTCTCATTACCCAGAGCCACTTTCTTGTCCTCCACGGTCCCCGTCACTCCCTTTCCCGGAAAGGATAGGAAATCCAATGACTCCTCCAACTTCACCTCTCTCCTGCCGGCAGCTTCTAGAATGGCGGCCGCAAGCGGGTGCTCACTGCCCTGCTCCAAACTACCGGCAAGCCGCAGCAACTCGGACTCCTCAAGGTTCCCAATGCTCGCTATGAAAGTGACTTTAGGCCTGCCTTCAGTTAACGTCCCCGTTTTATCGACAACCAGAACGTTGACCTTTTCAAACATCTCCAGCGATTCAGAATTCCTGATCAGCACGCCCACTCGAGCCCCTCGACCCATGCCCACCATAATGGACAGAGGAGTAGCCAGGCCCAGCGCACAGGGACAGGCGATGAGCAGAACCGCTGCGGCGTTGACCAGACCATGGGTCCAGCGGGGTTCGGGGCCAAACAATCCCCACATCAGAGCCGTGAGCAGCGCCACCAGCAAAACCAGGGGTACAAAGTATCCCGCAACGACATCGGCGAGCCGCTGGATGGGTGCCCGGCTTCGCTGTGCCTCGCTGACCATTCGAACAATCTGAGCCAACAGCGTCTCACTGCCCACGCGCCAGGCTTCCATCACCAGAGTCCCATTTCCATTCACGGTGCCACCGATCACACGATTCCCTTTCCTTTTCTCCACAGGGATGGCCTCACCCGTGACCATGGACTCATCCACCGAGCTCTCCCCTTTTAGAATCATCCCGTCTACCGGAATTTTCTCCCCGGGGCGTACTCGGAGACAGTCCCTGGGACGAACCTGGTCCAGAGGGATATCTTCCTCCCCATGTTCCTGAATTCGTCTGGCCCTCGTGGGAGCAAGACCCAAAAGGGACTTGATGGCGCCGCTTGTCCGGCGACGCGCTCGCAGCTCCAGGACCTGTCCCAGCAGAACGAGCAGGATAATCGCGGCGGCCGCTTCGAAGTAAAAACCCACCTCCCCGTGGCCAGTTCGATACACTTCAAGAAAGAAACCCGGAAACAAAAGAGCCACCAGGCTGTACGCGTAGGCCACTCCCGTTCCCATTGCAATCAGCGTGAACATGTTCAGATTGCCACTGAGAACAGACTTCCAGCCCCGCTTGAAGAATGGACTGCCCCCCCACCATACGACAGGCGTGGCCAACAAGAACTCAATCCAAGGGATAAGCCGACTCGAGATGACGGACTGAGCGGGCCGACCGGGAATCATGTCGGACATCGCAAGGAAGAGGATCGGCACGGTGAGGACGACGCTGACCCAAAATCTCAGGGTCAGGTCCCACAGCTCAGGAGTTTCTTCCTCCCCTTCCACAACCCCGGAGGCCGGCTCCAGCGCCATACCACAGACTGGGCAGGAACCGCCCTGGGATTGTACGACCTCCGGATGCATCGGACAGACGTACATGGTTGTCCTAGTGTCCTGTCCCAGGACACTAACGTCGCCTTTCTCTCGGCGACAGATGGATCGGTTACGAATTCCCCGCTTCGGGCTGGCCGGCTCCGACACACGGAGAGGTGGGCAGCTCCTGACTTGTCACCGCAGACGGGAAGCTACTTGACTCTAAAGCCCGTCTTCAATTCTTTCTTCCCCCAGGTCAGCGAGAACTCGGCAGAGTCGTCGCCAGTCGGCTTTAGCGTGATCGTAAGCTGCTCGACACTGTCTTCGGTCATCTTTTCCTGGAGAGGGATTTGGGCAACATCTTTCTGGGCATCATGATTCGTTCCCCAGATGCCGGTTCTGGAATTGACCAGTAGCTGCCATTGGCCTGATTTCTGATACTGGGCAAAAAGTGAGTATTGACCCTTAGGAACCGTCATATCTCCAAACTGAAGATCCGTTTCTGTCTGCAGTGAAGTAGCCTGGTTCATCCCCATTCTCCAGATCATCCCAGGTTGGACCCGCCCCAGCATATCCCGTCCACGGAGCGACGGTCGACCATACTGGACCGAGATTTGCTTTCCTTTGAGATTGATCTGAGTTTCACCGCGATCCCCCTGCTGCTGTGCCCAAACCAGCGAGAAGGCAGCGCTGAAAAGCAGTACAGTGACTTTTCTCATCGTTTCCTCCTGAAGTGGTGATCCCTGAGCGCTCATTCTCTCAGATTCCGAGAGAACTTTCGAACCGGACTAGGAGCCTGTCCGAATAATGGTTCGGATTGCGTTACCGGCGCCGTCAGTCCAGATGCGAGGCGTGGCGACGCAGGCGATGCTCGGGCATCGTCGAGGAGCCAGAACAAAGCAGATGGGCGGACGCCTCCGGTAACCCGAAGGGGGCATGGGGGTTGCGTCCGATCTCTTTGTCGTTCGTCGTCGCCGATGCTACCGCATCGACTCGACGATGCCACTGCATCGCCTCCTCCTCTCTTCGCGACCTCACCTCGCAAGCCCCATGCTCGCAACCGCAACCCATTACTCGGACAGGCTCCTAGATCAAATCCTTAAGGGCCCCTCGCAGCTCCGGAAAACGGAATCGATATCCGGCAGCCTCCAGTTTCCGGGGGACTACCCTCTGACCCTCAAGAAGGGTGTCGGCCATCTCGCCGAAAAGGATGCGAAGCGCAAAGGCAGGCACCGGCATAAAAGAGGGCCGCCTCAGGACCTCCCCCAGATTTCGGGAGAATTCCCTGTTGGTAACCGGGTTGGGGGCCGTGCAGTGGACAGGCCCGCGGATGCTGTCCTGGTCGATGAGGTATCGGATTACGCCCACCTCATCATCAATGTGGACCCAGGACATCCACTGCTTGCCGCTTCCTACGGGGCCGCCCACAAACGCCTTGAAGGGGAGCAGGATTCTAGGGAGGGCGCCTCCCCTTGTGGATAGGACCAAACCTCCGCGCAGCAAGACGACGCGTATCCCCAACTGGCTTGTTTGCTCGGCCTGACTCTCCCATTCTCTGCACACGGATGCGAGAAAGCCAGCTCCTGGAACGCTGTTCTCCTCGAGTATCTCATCCCCGCGATCACCGTAGAAGCCCACGGCCGAACTGTTGATGAGAACCCGCGGACGGCTCTGGCAGCGAGAAAGAGCCTCCACCAGATGGGCTGTTCCCATGGTGCGGCTCTCGCGAATGGCCTTCTTGCGTGCCTTCGTCCAGCGTCCTGCTGCGATAGGCTCACCGACCAGATTGACCACTGCGTCGAGTCCCTCCAGGAGTTCGGGGGAAGGCGCACCGGAAGTAGCTTCCCAGGAGATTACCTGGGCCCTCGGGCATCCCCGCTCTGCCTGCTCTGTTCTGCGCGCCAAAAGGACGAGCTGGTGCCTGTCACGATTCAGACTTTCACACAGAGCGCCTCCAACCAACCCTGTGGCCCCAGTAACAGCAACCTTCATCAAGACCTCGCCAAAAATGATTTGATTCACCCTGAATTATAACCAACAACATCCTGTTTGGAGAGGAAAAGAATCGACCCATCCGATCCAAAAGAGCGGCTCCCTGAAAGAATTCAGAAGTCTGGCAATCTATGGTAAAGTGGGGGTGAGAATGAAGAAAATAGTGCTATTCACACTCTTCATCGGAGTACTGGCCACGCCCGCCGCGGTGGGTCGCGATTGGAGAACAGTGGGACAGACTTTTGACCTCGGCTCCCAATCAGGGCAGGCAAGAGCGGGTTGTTTCGGCTTTCCCTCCGGTGGTGTCTCGATTGGGATCTTTCCGGTGCTTGACGTACCCCGGGAGGTGGCTACGGTCTTTCTCCTGGATCGCTTTCTCTTTGGGCACCCTTCAGGTCAAATCTCCTTGCAGGACAACTTTTCCCTGGGCGGGGGTTCCGCGATTCCCTGGCTGCTGGGTGCCACTCCCTTTCGGAGTGAACCCAGCTACACCAGCCGATCTTTCGTGCAAGAGTGGAAGGATCGCGGTCCTGTTTCCCAAGCTCAGTCAACCACCCTTACAGAGTCCATCCTGCTCTCGGAAGGGATGTCCCAAGAAGGCACGATGGAGTTGCTCAGTTCTCCGGTACAGCGGGTTCGCTTAGGGGAACGAGAGTTCTGGAAGTACTCCGGTTATTCCCTCGTCTTTGAGGCGGGGAGGCTTCAGGAGATTCGCTGAAGCTGTGTCTTGGACCAGTGTCGGAACCCTTAGAACCGATCTCTGAGATCCTCTCCGCGCCCCCTGGGCCGAATTTGATGGCATCGATCACATTCTTTTTATCCGAAACGGAGGTCAGACGATGAGGAAGATTTTTCTTGGCTTTTTGCTGATCGCTTTTTCTGCCACATTCGTTCTCGCCGCTTCTGAAAAGAAACGGGTAGCCATACTGGACTTTGATTTCGGCACGGTTCAGCAGTGGTGGAGCGGAAACTGGGATATCGGGAAAGGAATCTCCGATCTGCTCGTTACCGAATTGGTGAACGACGGCACCTATCGTGTCATTGAGCGGAAGTCCCTGGACGCCGTCCTGGCGGAGCAGAATTTTTCAAACAGCGACCGCGCCAATGCCTCCACGGCTTCCAAGATTGGCAAGCTTCTTGGAGTTAACGCGATGATAGTGGGGAGCATCACCCAGTTCGGCACCGAGAAGAAGAAGTTTGGAATAGGAGGCTTTGGCGGAACGCTGGGAGGTTTCGGCGGCGGTAAGCTCGGAAAGCAGGAAGGAAAGGCTGTGGTCGCCATCGATGCGCGCCTGGTCGACATCAATACCGGGGAGATTCTTGCCGCTGCCCGCGGAAAAGGGGAATCCTCAAGATCAGGCCTGCTTCTGGGAGGAGCTGGAGGCGGCGGTGGCGGATTTGGCGGCGGCGGGATTGAGATGGGAAGCAGCGATTTCCGGGAAAGCATTCTCGGGGAAGCCACCACAGCAGCCGTCGAGGCGGTCGCCCAGAAGTTGATTGACTCGAATGAGAAGCTTCCCGAGGTCAAGTTCGAAATTCGTGGAATGGTAGCTGATGTGGACGGCTCCATGGTGATCCTGAACGTAGGATCCTCTCACGGAGTCAAGGTGGGGGATACGCTCAATATCCTCCGCGTCAAGCGCACAGTGAAAGATCCGGCGGTGTTAATGCTCACTGAGAACCGTAGTTTTTTGGACACCCGCCGGTAGTTAACTCAACATCATCCGCACCGCAGGTGCGCGTTTCATCATCCGCGCTTGAAAAGCGCGGGGCCATTTTTTCCTGAACAGTTGGTGTAGTGTCTGGGGGCCAAAGGTGGAAAGGACCTCGACCCTTTGACCGAGAATCGAGGTCCGGTTGTGGCAACCCCGTTACAAGTGGAGAACCACCACAGACTTCGTTGTAGCCTGTCATGATCCTGGGCTGTTGTCCAGTTCCGCCGGGACTGGACTATGGCCGATCCGCTGGTTGTTTTCCGCCTCCGCTCGTGCCGCGCTGCAGGCTGCGGTGCACTGTTTTGGATCTGTCGCCGTTGCGGCCGAGGCCATCGCTATTGCAGTGTGCGCTGTCGGCAACAAGCGCGCCGCCAGCAGTGCCGGGAAGCCAATCGGCGGCGGCCGGAGCGCGTGACGGATCAAGGTAGACGCGAGGATCGCATCTTCGTCAGCATGGCTGCCGTAGCCTCCCTCCAGTTCTCCCTGCCGGGAAAGGAGGGGGAGCCTCGAAAGGAGCGCCATGTCCCATCCCATGGGGAGCGTCCCCGCCGTTTTCGGGTTCGCTGTGTCGTGTGTGGTCGGTCCGGCCACTGGATCCATCTGTTTCGGGAAGGAGGGTGAAGCATGATCGATCGAGAACTGCTCGCCCGAATCCGCCATCTTTTCCATGCCGAACATTGGAAGATCGGGACCATTGCTGATCACTTGGGGCTTCACTGGGAGACCGTGCGCCAGGCTCTCCAGACCGATCGCTTCAATCGCCAGAAGATGGAACGGCCCCGTCTGACCGATCCCTACCTTCCCTTTATCCGAGAGACCCTGGAGCGCTACCCTCGGCTTCGTGTCACGCGTCTGTTCGAGATGCTGCGCGCCCGGGGCTACACGGGCTCGGTCGTGCAGTTGCGGCGCGTGGTGGCCACGCTGCGCCCCACCCCTCGGGAGGCCTTCCTGCGTCTGCGGACCTTCCCGGGGGAGGCGGGTCAAGCCGACTGGGCGCACTTCGGTAAAGTCCGGGTGGGCCGTGCCGAGCGCATCCTGTCCTGCTTTGTGTTCACCCCCTCCTATTCGCGGGCGCTGTTTCTGGAGTTTTGTTTTGACCAGCAAATGGAAAACTTCCTGCGCGCTCACATCCACGCCTTCGAAGACATCGGTTGTCCACGCACCATCCTGTACGACAACACCAAAAGCGTCGTGTTGGAACGTCGGGGCGAGGCTGTTCACTTTCATCCGCGCCGGTTGGAGCTGGCCGCCCATTATCACTTTGCGCCACGCCCCTGCCACCCCTACCGGGCTTCCGAGAAAGGGCGCGTCGAAAGAGCCATCTCCTATGTGCGCCATTCCTTCTTCGCCGCCCGTCCCTTTAGCACGCTCTCAGACTTCAACCGTCAAGCGCTCCTCTGGCGCGACCAGGTAGCGCATCGTCGGCCCTGGCCCGGCGGCGATGGGCGCACCGTCGAGGAAGTGTGGGAAGAAGAAAAAGCCTTCCTTCTTCCCTTGCCGGCTCATCGCCTGGAAACCGATCTGGTTCTGCCGGTCCGCTCCCGCAAAACCATCTACATCCGTTTTGATTTAAACGACTATTCGATCCCGCCTTCGGCCGTGGGCCGGCCCCTGACACTGGTGGCCTCCGAGCAGACGGTGCGCATTTTGGACGGAAGCACCGAGATCGCCCGCCATCTCCGCTCCTATGACCGCCACGACGTCCGCACCGATCCGGCTCACCAGGAAGCGCTGCTGGCGGAAAAACGCCAGGCGCTGGGGGCCACCCCCGGTGGCCGACTGCTGGCCGCCGTTCCGGAAACGGAAACCTTGCTGGACGAGGCCTTTCAGCGCGGAGAGCCCACCGGCCGCCAGACGGCCAAGCTGGTGGAACTCTTGGATCTCTATGGGGCCGAAGAGCTGCAGGCGGCGGTGCGTGAAGCCCTGCAACGGGGCACCCCCCGCGCCGCCTCGGTGGCCTTTCTGCTGGGCCGGCGCCAGCGCGCTCAGGGGCGAAAGGCGCCTCTACCCATTGAGTTGCGCCAGCGTCCCGAACTGGAGGACCTCTATGTCCAATCCCATAACCCGGAGACCTATGACGAACTGGCTTCCGATGACGACGAATCCTGATCTGATGCAGCTTTTGCACAAGACCGGTCTGGTGACGCTCGCCGGTGAGCTGGAGGATTTTCTGGCCCGCGCCACCAAGGGGCGCTGGTCCCCCCGTCAGATCTTGGAGGAACTGGCTCGTCGGGAGCATGAGGAGCGAGCCCAACGCAGTCTCAAGCGGCGTCTGCGCCTGGCCAAGATCGGCCGCTTCAAGCCGATGGATGACTTTGACTGGAACTGGCCGACCCGGATCGACCGGGAAGTCATTGAGCGCGCCTTTACCCTGGACTTTATCCAGGAAGGCCGCAACCTCATCTTACTGGGTACCAACGGCCTGGGAAAAACCATGATCATCAAGAATCTGGCTTACCAGTCCGTCCTGGCCGGCTACTCTGTGCTCTTTCGAACCGCCTCGGAGATTCTCGACGACCTGCAATCGGAGGCGCCGGAACTGCAGCGCCGCAAGCTGAAAAAATACGCGCGCGCGCAGGTGCTCTACCTCGATGAAGTCGGCTGTCTCACCTACGACAGTGAGGCCGCCGACCTGCTCCATGAAATCGTCAACCGGCGCTATGAGTGCCGGTCGCTCGTGCTGACCTCCAACAAAGCCTTTAAGGAGTGGAATAGCGTCTTTCCCAATCCGGCTGCTTGATTGCGCTTCTGGACCGTCTCACCCACCATGCTGACGTCACTGTGATGGAGGGGCAAAGCTACCGCGTGCGGGAAAGCGAGCAGGAAGCGGCCGCCCGTCGCAAGAAAACAAGATGAGCACTCCCGTCCAGCGTCGCGCTCATATCCAGACCCTCTTGGCGGATTATCTCGAACTTCCCCATACGCCCACTCGAGCACGCCCGCCGGATCGGCGACTCGCCGCTCACTTCTATGACCGCGCTATCCCTCTGGCCACCGTCCAGGATGCCTTCCTGGTGGCGACCAGCCGCCGTCTTTTCCGAGACCCAGCGCTTCCTCGACTTTCTCCCATTCGCTCCCTTTACTACTTCCTCCCCATTGTCGAAGAGTTGCTTCAGTATCCGCTCCCCCACGGTTACGCTCAGTATCTCGAACGCAAACCACGCGCCCATCACAAGCCCAAGGAGGGGCACCCCATGGAAAAACCCGTTGATCGAGGTTCGCCACCCGGCGTGTGTTCAGAAAAGTTCAGATCCTCGTGATCGCTAACACAGAGACGGGTTCGCTCCAGACTGTGCCCACCGCTCAGATTGATCACTTCGGAACTCAGTGCTGTGTTGTCGGGCTTGGCGATACTAAGAGAGAGGACTGATGGAAAATAAAACACGACTCTTACTGTCGTTGCCCATAGTCATCTCCATCGCCGGATGCAGCTCTTCGAGCTCCGAAGGCGAAAACAAGAGCTCCACTCAAAGGACTGTCCAACAACAAGAACTTGACTTCAGCCAGATTGAGCAAATTACGGGTTTGAAAGGGATGGAGCGCAACGGGGAATACAAAGTTTCCATTCCCCAGAATGAACTCTCAGTTTCTGTGGACGGCTTTAAAATCGTTCCTCCCATGGGCTTAACCTCGTGGGTCGCATTTGCACCCAGCCCACACGGTGTGATCGCCATGGGCGATCTGGTTGTCTTGGAGGACGAAATCAAACAGGTTGAAAAAGTCCTCATTTCCTCTGAACTGACCATAACCGGTCTCCACAATCATTTTGTCAGAGACAAACCGAAGGCGATGTTCATGCACATCCATGGGGTGGGTCCCACAAATCGGCTAGTCGGCGCCGTTCGCGCCTTACATTCCGCACTTCTCGACCGTATTATCTGGGGATTTTCTTTTGGTATTATAAGACCTACTTGACTTTTCCCTTCTCCTGACATACAATACTCCTATGGGAAAACAAACAAGAAACCGGCAACGCAGGAAACTCAACATTATCCACTTGATGGACATGTTCCCCAACGAAAAAGCAGCTGAGGAGTGGTTTGAAAAGACACTGTGGCCAGAGGAAAGGTGTTGTGGGCATTGCGGGTCCACCAATACCTACACCGTGCCCAACCGAAAGCCCATGCCGTATCGGTGCCGAGATTGCGAGCGGTATTTCTCGGTCCGCACTGGGACGCCCATTGCCAAAACAAACCTCTCGCTCCACAAATGGGCTATGGCCATTTATCTGGAACTGACCAGTTTGAAGAGCATCGCCTCCACCAAGTTGGCGAGCGACATTGGGGTCAGTCAACCCGCTGCATGGTTCATGCTCCACAGAATTCGAGAAGCCTGGACCAGAACTAAAAACGGTGGAACGTCTTTCTCCGGCCCGGTCGAAGTCGATGAGACCTACATAGGAGGAAAGCGCAGGAACATGAACAAGACCAAGAGAGCTCAGATGAGTGGTCGTGGACCGACTGGCAAAATGGCTGTAGCGGGGATCAAAGATCGATCCTCTAATCAAGTCTCCGCCCAAGTTGTCCGCAATACCAAGTCTGAGACCATGAGCCTTTTCATTATGGAGCACGTCAAGCTGGGAACCAAAATCTACACCGATGACGCTTTGACCTACCACACCCTTCCGAATCATGAGACGGTTAAGCACTCGATTGGTGAGTATGTGCGAGGGAAAGCGTATACCAATGGCGTCGAGAGCTTCTGGTCTATGCTCAAAAGGGCGCATACGGGAGTCTTTCACAAGATCAGTCCTAAACATCTGGATCGCTATGTTCGTGAGTTCGCTGGGAAGCACAACCTTCGCCAGCTGGACACTCTGCACCAGATGAGACGGGTTGTGCGGGGCTTGGCTGGGAAACAACTGATGTACCAGGAACTGATTGCCGATAACGGGCTGTCTTCCGGTGCACGCGCAGAAGAGCTCTCACCAAGTCTTCCGGGGTTGCGTTTCCATAGTCAGGTCGTTTTCTCATATCTGTAGCTTCGCTTTCAGGTACTCCATGCCACGGTCTCCTTTGATCCGATTACAGTTCCCACAAAGAAGTTGCAGGTTTCCAATGTGATCGGTCCCGCCTTTGCCCTTGGAGATGATGTGGCCTACCTCCAAGTTGCGTAGCTCGAAGTGGATCCGACATCCGTTGCAGTGACCTTCCTGATCGCCGTAGATCTCCTTTCGATTGGCATCGGAGTTGTACCTAGGGAGCGTTCCTAGGTCCGTGCGTTTGGGAGTATCCGTGCGGTGGATGACCTTGGAAAATAGGCCCAGTTCGTCATGCATTCTCTGTTGAACTAGATCGGCGGCCTTGGGAGAGATATCGATTCCTACCCACTGCCTGTGTAAACCCTGAGCCGTAATGGAGGCCGTGGCGCATCCGCAGAACGGGTCCAGAACCATATCACCCGTGTTGGAGCTTGCTTGGATGATGCGAGCCAGTAGCGCGACAGGTTTCTGCGTCGGATAGCCGACTCGTTCCTTGGCATGGCCTGAAATTGGCGAAATATCGGTCCAGATCGCCGACGGAACCTGCCCCTTGTTCTCACTCAAATAGCGTTTCAGATAGGGTCGCCCAGATGCAGACCAAGCTATTCGGTTTTCCGCGTCCAGCGCCGTTATCTTGTCTTTGGTCATTCGCCACCCAAAGGGTGGCGTAAAGCCTTTGTACTCATAGGTCAGGTTAGGCCGTTCGCCCATCGATGCGGATCGAATAATGTTGTCGTGTCGATACAGCCCTCGGTGGTCCCGGTGACGGTAAAACTTCTCAGTGTAATCTGTGCTTAGCGGGACACGGACGGAATCGGTCCTTATTGGCGGGCCGTAGAATAGGAGCGAGTCGACCACGCGGCCAAATGCCTTCGAGTCGTTATGTGATGAGTTGCGCTTCCAGATGATTTCGTTTCTGAATTTACGTTTACCGAAAACCGCGTCCATGAGCAGTTTGAGGTAGTGGCTCATGGTCGGGTCACAGTGCAGGTAGATCGAGCCTTTGGGCTTGAGAATCCTCCTGATTTCGAGAAGTCGAGCGGCCATGTAGATCAGATAGGACTTGTCGCTGGAAGTCATCGCCGCCAACAGGACACGGTGGAGAGCGGGGTGCTTGGACTCGATCAGGTTCACCCACTCGACGTTGATGTCTGTGAGGGTCCAGGTGTCCTTGAACTCGGCTCCAGCAGCCTTGCTGCCAATGGGAGCAGCGTAGTTCGTATTGCTGTTGAAGGGGGGGTCTAAGTAGATAAGGTCTACCGACTCCGAGTTCATGCCCCGCATGATCGGCAGGTTATCCCCGGTCCAGATGGTCTGGTTGGCCCAGTTGGGCGCGCTCATTGTATTGCGCTCAGATTGTGTAACCCCTGCTCCTTCTCGCACTGAGCAAGGACAATATACAGAGAGTTGAACGATTTTATTTTCCCGGTCGCCCTGATTTGGTCGCCGACATTAAGTGTTTTTAGCGAGTCTCGCCAGTCGGAAGCGTCGAATTCTAACCAGTAGTTAGGTCCAATATCGCTACCATCCAAACACACAATTACTAGCTGGTTTTTGTCGAAAACATCGTACACAGTTCCAGCTACACGCAACCATTTGTTGGCGTGTCGGTCTATGACGGATTGCCTGGCTATGCCGGTAAGGCCGTTAATTTCTGCCACCAACTCAGATGGCTTACGAGGTGAGAATTCTCAGTGGTTCAGGTCCAAAGGGTGAGCCGTCGCCAGATACCACGAAAACAATAGGGTTCCGATTCCCGAAATCAACCCAGAAATCAGACCTGCATAGAGCGGAACCCAGCCTGATAGTCCCCTAGTCATGATGTACTCCCAGATTCCTCCGCCAATCGCACCGACAATCCCTGGCACCAGCGCAATAATTGCAATCCTTGATACTGGCTTCGCTCCAATCCATCTGGACCATTTTTGCCAACGCACCCAAACAAACTACACCTCGTTACCATGTACGTCAAGTAGGTCTTATATTCCCCTTTTCTTTCCTGCCTGTAGGGGAGTCCGGAAGGCACGCTCGGGGACATGGAGGAGTGCCAGGATCTGCTTTTGCAAGGCCGTCAATTCGGGAGGGAAGACCTGCACGACCTGACCGGCCCGCAGGAGGGTGTGGCGTTCCGTGAGGCTGAAGAGTCGCAGCACCTGTTCGGTGGTCGGCCGTTTCGATTGTCTCTCCTCGGGGTAGAGGGGCAGTTGCGGGATCTTCTCTCGTTTCATGGCCCGGCGCAGATCGCGCTCGATCAGAGCCTGGACCAGGAGCGCGAGGAAGTAGAGGGTAAAGAGCGCTTCGATCCGGCCCTCGTTCTTGAGCAGGACCGGGGCGATCTCGTGCACGGTCTTGATCTGCTGGAAACGTTTCTCGACCGCGGGTTGGCCCTTGTGGGCTTGGAGGACTTGCGGAGCGGGGAGGGACCGATCGTTGCTCAAAAGCGGGTACATCCCGTCACTCTTCCGGTCGTAGTCGATCGCCGCCTGCTCCAGCTTCCACTCCAGATCCCAGCGCCGGCGCGTGATCCTGCGGTAAGGCGTCTGGGATCCGGGCCGTCCTCGGCGCAACTGCCGGAAGGTGTGCTCTTCCCGTCGCAGGCGCCGGACGCGGAGATAGCGGGCCAGCTGACGGCGCTGGAGAATCTCCTCGACCCTCTGGTCGACCTCGGAAGCCTTGCGCAGGCGCGACTTCGGACTGCGGAGGCGTTCCTTCAGATCCGACAGCTCTTCCTGCGCGGCGGCCAGCTGCTCGCGAAGGGAGCGGTGCGCGGCAGACATACCATCGGTCCCGGGGACCCCCTTTGCGCCGCGGGTTGGGACGATCCCAGACCTTCTCCCACTCGGGCTCGTGGGTCTGAATCCACTTGCGAAACTCTCCATCCTCGAGCCGGGAGCGGGGAAGGACCGTGACAAACCGCCCTGCGCGCCAATCGATGTAGTCCATGTTTTCCCGGCTGCACAGCTTGGAGTCGGCCACATACAGGAAGTCGGGCCGACCGGCCACGGCCCGCAGGGCCTCCCAAGTCTCGATGTGGGTCACCGAGTCGTTGGTGTTCCCATCGCTGCACCGGAACTGCACCGGGACCCCGCCGTCCGCGCTGGCCGTGAGGGAAAAGAGCAACTGCTTGAGGTCGGGCCGATGATCTTTCGAGTAGCCGTAGGTGATGAAGGGCGCTCGCTGGCCCCGCATCCGTCGGCCCTGGGCGCGGCGGTACTGCCCCGTGAAACGGATGGTGGTGGAGTCATTGTGCAGCTCGTCGCAGCGGACCTCGAAGCGCTTCGCGACGGCGATCACCACTTCGGTGAGCAAGGCCGCGCGGTCCGCATCGAAGAGCCGGTCCAGCGCTCTGCCGATGCGGTCGTCGCTCACCTGATCCACCCCCTCCGGGTGCAGGGCATGCATCTCCGGCGCAAACGTGCGCACGGTCTCCTGCTGGCGATAGATCGGCTCCCGCTCCACCAGGATCGAGCGCAGCAGCAGGCCGAGCCCTAAGGCATAGGATAGGGTGACCCGGCGATCCTGGGTCGGGACGTGGCGTTGCAGGATCTCGCCCAGACCCATGCGGGACAGGAAGTGATTCACGATGGGAAGCGGCCCCAGCCGCTCCGTCCGGAGCCCAAAGGAGCCCCGGGATAATAAGCCTTGCACCCGACCCATATCTGTCGCTAATATAATAGACAGATATGACAAAATCCAGATCTGGAAAACACCTCGATCGAGTCCGCAGTCGTGCCCTCGACCGGATCGCCCGGATCCAGCAACAGATCGGACAACTCGACTGTCTGTGTTCCGGAACCTTGGTGAAGAGGAAGAAGGTCTGCGGCAAAGTCAACTGCCGCTGCTTTCGGGGTCCCCGAGCCCGCCATGGCCCCTACTACGAGTGGGGATACATGAGCGAGGGGAAACAGGTCCACCGGATGATCTCTCCCCAGCAGGCGGCCCTCCTGCGAAAGGCGCTTGCCAACTACCGGACCGTCCGACGTCTCTTGCGCCGTTGGGAGACCGAAACCGTGCGCCTCATGGAAGCTGAAAAAACCCACAACCCATGAAGGACCAATCGGTTACACAATCACCAAATCACCCTCGAGAAGTGCGGAATGTAAGTCATGCCGCACTGGACAAGGTAAAAGAACTGCGCAAGGCCAAGGGATTCAGGGCACAGTCCTTCAACCTCAAGAGCCGTCTGAATCCCCAAACCATTGCCGCCCATCCTGGGTCATGGCGGCAACATGAAGGCGGGAGTGTACAAGGTAACGATTGGGCGGCCTGATGTGCGGTTAGTGGACCACGGCGTCCAGGTGAGTACTTTCATGGGCTTCAACACCTGGATGGCTTTTCAAGGAAGTGACCAAAGAGCGGCTGTCTCAGGTGATTTCACCATGCTCGAGCACGAAGTGGCCCCCGTCGTCGAAGCCTTGGTGAAACACAATATTGAAGTCGTGGCTGTTCACAATCACATGACCCGCGAGAAACCTCGCATCTTCTTCCTTCACTTTTGGGGAGTGGGTCCCGTGGAAGAACTGGCAAAAGGTCTTAGGGCAGGGCTTGAGCAGACAGGCAGCGGTACAGCCACTTCCACTTCCACTAAGTAGTTCCCATCCGTGGACTTGTAAAGGCATTGGAAATAAAGAGGAAGAGGGGCATCTCCAAGCCTCGGTTTTGTCATAGTCGTTTGCTATTGTAATTGTTGTAAGCAGTACGTAGCAAAAGACTTAAGCAAAACCGAGTGCTTGAAAAATGCGAAAGAACCGTGAAAATCAACTCCCCCTTTCTCCCCTTTGGCCCGATCATCAACTCGCCAAAGAGCTGAGAGTGATTTCCGAGATCCTGGACGAGAATCCCTCGATCTCGGATCTAGTTTTGCAGGATGTGTGTGACAAAGCCAGCGCCCGGAACGGTGCGGGAGGTCTGACAGCCGATCAGGTGCTGCGCTGTGCTCTGATCAAACAGATGCACCAGTTTTCTTATGAAAAGCTTGCCTTTCATCTGAGCGACTCGCAAAGTTTCCGCACCTTTTGTCGCCTTCCCTACGGGTACACTCCCTCCAAGAGCGTCCTTCAGGAGAACATCTCCAAGATGGAAGACTCCACCTGGCAGAAGATCAACCGGGTGTTGGTGAGTTGGGCCGATCAGGAAGGTTTGGAAAAGGGGCGCAAGATCCGAGTGGATGCAACCAGTGTGGAAAGTGACATCCGTTATCCTACAGATAGTCAGTTGCTGTACGATGCGATCCGGGTCCTCACCCGCCTTATGAGACGTCTGAGCCAGCGCCAGTCGGTCGCTTTTGTCGATCACTCGAGGCGGGCCAAAAGGCGCTGGCTGAACATCCGAAACAGCCGGGGCGAAAGACGCAAAAAACATTATCAGGATCTGCTCCAGGTAGCTGGCAAGACGCGCAGCTACGCCCGAGAGGCGATCCAGTCAGCCGAAGCTTGGAGCGATCCCATCAGCCAAGCACTGGCTCACTACCTGGATCTGCTGGAACGAGTGATGGATCAGACACAACGGCGGGTGCTTGGGGGTGAAAAGGTACCGGCGTCGGAAAAAGTGGTCTCGCTCTTTGAAGAACACACCGACATTATTGAAAAAGGGGCGCGGGAGAGTATCTTTGGTCATAAACTTTATGTGACGATCGGAAAATCTTCCCTGATCCTGGATGCGCTTCTGGTGCAAGGGAATCCCGCCGACAGTCAACAGGTCGAGCCTCTTTTGCGGCGTCAGTGCCAATTGTACGGTCGTTATCCTCGCCAAGCGAGTTTCGATGGAGGCTTTGCTTCTCTCAACAACCTGAAATGGGCGAAAGAGGAAGGCGTGCAGGATGTGGCTTTTGCGAAGAAGTGCGGATTGACCATCGAGAACATGGTCCGCTCCAGCTGGGTGTACAAGCAACTGCGACGCTTTCGGGCCGGTATTGAAGGCTGCATCTCCACGGCCAAACGCGTCTTTGGTTTGAGTCGCTGTCTCTGGAAAGGTTGGACCCACTTTCAGCGCTACGTGCATCTTTCCGTCGTGAGCTACAATCTGGTCGTGCTGGCTCGACTCCAGTTGTAGAGCCCCGCGCCCCACCAGCATCCACTCAGAGCTCATCCGAAGCTGAGGTCTCTGCACTCAGCACTCTTTCACAGAACCCTAAGCCCCTTTGGTAGAATGAACTCCAAAAGCGACACCGGTTGCCTCTATGCTACGTTCCACGAACTTACCAAGCCCTTGAAAAACAGGGGTTTCCGGATGGGAACTATCTATTGACCAGAAAGCTTCCGGGTTTCCCTCAGCGGACGAAACTCGAAACTTGGAACCCGGGACAAATGACAAATGACGGATGACGAATGACCACTGCCACTGCCAATAACCATTGACTATTGACTATTGACCATTGACATTAACCATTGACTATTGAGTATCGACTACCCTCCCCGCCTGCTCCTGAAGAATTGGCCCAGGATTTGGCGGCAGGGTTCAGCCAAGACTCCTTCCACGATCTCTACCTGGTGTTGAAAGAGTCCAGGGGAAAGCAGTGATGCCTTGGAGGACACGGCACCTGCTTTTTCATCCCGAGCGCCGAAGACGAGTCGCTCCACTCGCGCCCACAACAGGGCCCCGGCGCACATGGCACACGGCTCGAGGGTGACGTAAACCTCCAGTCCGTTCAGGCGGTAATTCGACAGGTGCCGACCAGCCTGGCGAAGGGCAAGGATTTCCGCGTGTGCTGTGGGATCCTGCTGCTGAATGGAGCGATTGTGGTCTCGGACGATCAGCTGCTCCCCAAGAACCCCCACTGCACCCACCGGGACTTCCCCCTCCCGGGCGGCCTGGCGAGCCTCCTCGAGGGCCAGCTGCATCCACTGCTCCATTTATTTATCGGTTATTTATCGGTTTTGCGCCACCTGGAGAGGAGGCTTCACCTGAAACTGGTCGGAGACACTCGTCTGCTGGTCCTTAATCTGGTCCCGGATTTCAATCTGCACCCGGTATCTTCCCGGGGAGAAACTCTGCAGGGGTAACTGCTTGATGAGGACCACACGCTGACCGGAAACGAACTGGATGGCTTCGCCACTCTCATCGACCCGCTCCAGAAGCACTTGATCCCCCTGAAGAACCCGATAGGTGACCTGCAGCGAAGGGGTCAGCGTAGTCTGGTCAATCCCCGCATTGTAGACCTGCAGATAAACACCCAGAACGCTGTTGGCCGGAAAAATCTTACTCAAACTGGGGCGGATCTTCACATCCCCCAGCACAAACATCTCATTGTCTGTGGGGGTGATCTCCAGCGGCACGATATGGTCCGAGAGGATCAGAGAACTCAAGGAAAGCTTCTTCTCGTCATAGGAAGGAGGGATGATGGCCCGGCGAATGACACCGACGTGCCCGCTGTGCACATCCTTGACCACAAAGTCCAGCTTGTAGCGCATCTTCCTGTCCACCGGAACAATCTTCTGGTAAAGAGAGCGTCCCCCCAAACCTCTCTCCAGGAACTCAGGCTTAAACGACGCCATCATATCGTCTTCAAACTCAGTGATGATGCGATGCGTAATACTGGTAATGATTCCGTACACACTCACTCTGGCCAGATGGACTCCTGCTTCCTCCTTAAAAGTCAAATCCTTATTGCGGATCTCGAGCGTGATGGGCACCAAGACCTGGTCTTCGTTGAGCCTGATATAGTCGGTACTCATCTTGATGGGAAGGGTCTCATAAGTAATGTTGATATTGACGATTTCCTTCAGATCCTTGTATTTGATTTCCGTGGGTCGCTGCACCCGGGTGTACCGGTAGTAGCGCTCAAAAGGCCTGTCGTTGTGAAAGCCTCTAGTGTAGGGATACTCCCTACGGCCGGTAAAATAGGGCCGGCTTGTCTTCGAGGCCCCGGTCATCTCCTCAAAGAAGGTTAAGCCGGCGCCAGGCACCATCAAGAGGGCATCCTTATCCTCGGGTACAAAGGACAGGCGGAATTCTCCGGTCATCGACTTATCCACAAACTCCAGGATTACCTCAGGGCCGAGTCCTTCAATATACCGGTAGCGCCACCTCTCCCATGGATAAGTCTTTGTGTAGCCCCCGCCTTCCTGCATCGGGCGCGCATAAGTACTCCCCGACGCAAAAGATTCGAGTTGGTCTGGAGGACCATGAATGATATAGATGCGGCCGCGATCGGTCTGCCAGCCCGGTTTACCGCTGTAGAAGCGTTCGTTGGCATAAGCGATGCGCCGGTAGTGCTCTTCCTTGAATGCATTGCTCATCGTTCTCTCGTCCGGGTCACGCCGGTACCAGAACTGCTCAATGAACTGCTCTTTCTCCTCTGGATTGGAAAGCTTCTCGAAGACGCTTTTTTCTTCCGGAGTAATGATGTATACGACATCCTCTTTCAGCCACTTCTTGTAATAGTCCTCGCTCTCCTCGTCCAGCAGCGTCTCTTTGTCTTTCTTGCTCTGCTTCTTCCCAGCCGGTTCCACCATCGCGACCGTCAGCAAGGCTGGGGTCAAGAAAGCAGCAAGAAAAACGAGAAGCGCTAAAGGATGACGTTTGACAAACATAATTTCTTCCTTTGCTAGTTATATGGGATGTCCCGTCTATTATAGCCTAAAATATCCCCAATATGATAGAGCAAGCGAGGGCCCGTCAGGATCAAAAATGTATCCGTTTCGCCGGCCGGACCGCCTCCTCCACGTCTTCCGCTTTTCGCTCTTGGGTCCTGGCTTTGCTGGTTTTCTCGCCGCTTCTGTTGATCTCCTGCTCCGGCCCGGAACGGATTGTCATTTTTCATGCCGGCAGCCTGTCGACGCTGGTTCAGACGATCATCGAGAGATTTCAGTCCCATCACCCTAATGTCGTAGTTACTGCCGAAGCGTCAGGCAGCCTGGATGCAGTGCGCAAGGTCACGGAACTGAGAAAGCCTTGTGACCTAGTGGCCACCGCGGACTGGCGGCTCATCAAGCGCTTCCTCATTCCTCAATACAGCTCCGGAGGTTACCAGTTCCTGGGAAACGAATTGGTTCTAGCCAGCGCGAAAAGGCCCGTTCCAAGGAACGGGAAAGCGAACCCGATCAGCTCCACCTGGTATGACGAGCTTCTGACTCGAAAATATTCCTACGGGATCTCCGATCCCGACCGAGATCCTGCTGGCTACTACACTCATATGGCCTGGAAGCTGGCCGAATTGTACTACCAGCGTCCCGGCCTGTATCGCCAGCTTCTGGAAGGTTTCGACAAGCGATGGATTCGGCCCAAGTCCTCAGAACTCATCGCCCTACTTCAAACCAGGAACCTCGATTTTGCCTTCCTCTACAAGTCCACTGCGCTGCAAAACAGTCTGCCTTTTGTCGACCTTCCTGCCCAGGTGTCCCTGGGAGAATCCTCCTATGCGGATTTCTACTCGCGAGTATTTCTGCAGGTGGCGGGCAAACAGCCCGCATCCCGCTGGGAAGTCACTGGTGCGCCCATCCGCTACGGAGTATGTCTTCTCAATCGTGCTTCTCCGCAGGCCAGACGCTTTCTCCAATATTGTCTGAGCCCCGAAGCACGGGGACTGTACAGAGAATTAGGATTTCGAGTGGTTCCGATTGTGGAAATCCGGTAGGGCAAGAGGTCCCATACCGGCCACTGGTGACGGTGCCTAATGCTTCAACCTATTAGCAGCGAGAGGATGTCATGAAACAATATAGCCTTTGGAACGCGATTCTGGCCGCTCTTGCCAGCATTTGCCTGCTGGTCATCCTGGCGCCCGTGCTCTTCCTGATGCTGAGCGCGGGCCCTGGGAACCTCTGGGATACCCTACAGGAGCAAGCCGTTCGGGACTCTCTCTATGTGACCTTTTCCTGCGGTTTTTTGGCCACACTTCTCGGTCTGTTGTTGGGTACGCCTCTGGCCTATCTGTTGGCACGCACTGAGTTTTGGGGCAAGGGGCTCATCCAGGGGATTATTGACGTACCCGTCGTGATCCCTCACCCTGTCGCCGGCATCGCCCTGCTCTTGCTGTGTGGAGGATGGAGCGGCCGGCTTTCTCCCGTTGGAAACTGGAAAGGAATTGTCCTGGCCATGTTCTTCGTCAGCGTTTCTCTGTTCGTGAGGGCCGCGCAAGATGGATTTCGAGCTGTGCCGCGCCAGATGGAATGGACTTCGCACTCACTGGGGATCAGTCCGGTGGCCACCTTCTTTCGGGTTGCTCTCCCGCTCAGCCGCCAGAACCTGCTGGCGGGATCGATCATGATGTGGGCCCGAGCCATGAGCGAATTCGGTTCCATCATCATCCTGGCTTATCATCCCAGGGTCACTTCCATTGTGATCTATGATCGGTTTGCTTCCTTCGGACTTTCTCATTCCCTTCCCGTCGCCGTCATATTAATCTGGCTGAGCGTGCTGCTGTTTTCACTCATGCGGCTGGTTCAGGAAAGGAAAACTCTGATTGCTGGTCATTGAGGGTTTAAGGCGAGTTTTTCCGCAGTTCTCGCTCGAGGTTCCTTCTCTATCTTTGGAAAAGGGTGAGATCTTTGTCTTGCTGGGACCTACCGGAGCAGGTAAATCCCGCTTTCTCGAGATTCTGGCCGGCTTTTCCCGTCCGGACGCGGGACGAATTCTGCTGGAGGGCATCGACGTCACCCACCTGCCCCCGGATCGGCGAAGGATTTCCATCCTTTTTCAGGAAGGGGGGCTCTTCCCTCACCTGAGCGTCCAGCAGAATATTCTCTACGGCTCGAAGGATCCCACCCTGTTCCGCGAACTCTCGAGCCTTCTGGGCCTCCAGCCTCACCTTTCCAAGAGCGTGGAGATCCTCAGCGGAGGTGAGCGCCAGCTGGTGGCCCTTGCCCGGGCCCTGATGGTTCGGCCTCGAGTGCTGCTGCTCGATGAGCCATTCAGCGCCATTGACCAGCAGCAGCGACAGGTGGTCATTGAAGCCACCCGCCGCATCCATCAGGAATTAGAAATCACCAGCATCGTGGTCACCCACAACTTCGAGGACGGTCTCTACCTGGGACATCGCCTCGGGATTCTGATGGCCGGGAAGCTGGTACAGGTGGGAAGTCCCCAAGAGGTCTTTCTCCAGCCCGCCGACCCGTCTACGGCTCGCTTCCTGGGATCGGAAAATCTCTTTGCCGGGCATTTTGAGCGCAAACCGGAAGTCACCGCCGGGTCTCCTTTTCCAGCAATCTTCAAAGCGAATTCGGTCTCTCTTCACGTTCTGGCGGAACATGAAGGGCCCGGGTTTGCGCTGATCCATCCCCGCGAGATCACCCTTTCGGTCGAGCCTGTGCGCTCCTCCGCGCTCAATCAACTCAGGGGCAAAATCCTCTCCCTGTCCCCATCCGGATCCACGGTTCATCTGCGCGTGGATGCCGGCTTGATTTTTCGCGTCTTCATCACTCATCAAAGCCTCCGCCAGCTAAGCCTTAGCGAAGGGGGGGACGTATATCTGACCTTCAAGGCCTCCTCCGTGAGAACCTACTGAAACACTGCCACCTCCACTTCCATTTCCACTCCGGCGCACGGTGGGTCCGCCCACGCTCGATCAAGAAAAACTCAGGCTTTGACAATCAGAGGTTGAAAGCAACGGGAAACGATCCTACAATAGTTTGTGTCTAGACTAAAAAAGGGAGACGAAGAAGTCATGCTGAATCTGACTGAAATTGCCATCAATAAGGTGAAAGAGAACCTATCCCAGCAGTCGGAGTCCTATCTTGGGTTGCGAGTGGCGGTTGTCGCCGGAGGTTGCTCGGGCTTCCAATACACCATGAATTTTGAGCGTGGCTCTCGCGAAGATGACCAGGTTCTGGAAATCGAGGGTCTGAAGATATTCCTCGATCCGCAAAGCTCGATGTACCTGGAGGGGACTGAAATCGACTACGTGGAAACGATGCAGGAGGCGGGATTTAAGTTCCGTAATCCCAATGTAACGGGAACCTGCGGCTGCGGCGAATCCTTCTCCGTCTAGTCTCTAAACAATCCTGAGCATGCGGTCCAGCGCCACCCGAGCCCACTGTTTGACCCGATCGGATACCGCGATCTGATTCACAACTTGGCCCTCCAGCAGGTTTTCCAGCGAAGCCAGCAAGTGCTGCTGCGTGATTCGAAACATGGTACTGCATAAGCAGCCATGCTCCTCCAACGAAATGACGACCTTCGCTTCGCTTTCCATCTCCTGGGCAAGCCGGTGCACGAGATGAATCTCGGTCCCGACGGCCCACTTCGTACCCGGTGACGCCTTACGGACGGTGCGAATGATCTTTTCAGTCGATCCGATGCAATCGGCCTTCTCTACGACCTCCCACATGCACTCCGGATGAACGATCACTTGAATGCCGGGGTACCTTTGCCGAACCTCATCGACCATCCCCGCTCGAAAACGCTGGTGCACGCTGCAGTGTCCTTTCCACAAAAACAGCTTGGCCTCTCTCAACTGCTCCTTGCTGTTTCCTCCCAGCTCATGGTAGGGATCCCAAACCACCATCGAACTCAATGGAATTCCCATGCCATAGGCCGTGTTGCGACCCAGATGCTGGTCGGGTAGAAAGAGGATCTTTTCCCGGCGATCAAAAGACCACTTCATCACAGCCTGGGCGTTGGAGGAAGTACATACGGCACCATCTCGCTCCCCACAGAAGGCCTTGATCGCCGCCGTCGAGTTCATATAGGTAATGGGGGTGACGGGCGGATCGCCATCAAAGACTTCCTCCAGTTCCTCCCACGCCTGTTCCACCTGATCAATGTCCGCCATATCCGCCATGCTGCAGCCCGCCGCAAGGTCGGGCAGGATGACTTTCTGATGAGGTCCGCTCACCACATCGGCGCTCTCGGCCATGAAGTGGACTCCACAAAACACGATGAATTCCACTTCTTTTCGAGCCGCAGCCAGCTGACAGAGCTTAAAAGAGTCTCCGGTGTAATGGGCAAACTTTACGACATCGTCTCTCTGGTAATGATGGCCCAGGATAACCAGTCGCTGACCTAATCGCTTTTTCGCTTGAGCGATTCTCTGATCTACCTCTAGATCAGCAATACCAAAATAATTCTGTGGCAGAATGCACGCTTGGCTCATCGCTTATCGGTCAGTTGTCAGTTGCCAGCTCTGTTCGTCAAACGTCAATCGTAAATCTTACAGCCCCCTAGTTCAAGAGCAGGAAGAGGACATAGGATCCCTTTGTAGAGTTCTTCTGAGAAGTTTACAATAGTCAATGCATGCCCCTTCAAGACCGCGACCAACGCACCCTGAAGGATCTTCGCATATCGGTCACTGACCGGTGCAACTATCGCTGCACCTACTGCATGCCTTTCGACGAGTATATCTGGATCGACAAACAGGAAGTTCTCGCCTTTGGGGAGATCGAGAGGCTTGCCCGGCTCTTCGTACGGCTCGGAGTCAATGCGATCCGGCTTACAGGGGGTGAGCCGCTGGTTCGCAGAAGCCTGGACCGTCTTATTGCCCAGCTTGCGGCACTGAAGGACCTTAAAGATTTAAGCCTGACCACCAATGGCTCGCTCCTGGCAAGCCAAGCCGCCGCCCTGAAATCGGCGGGTTTGACAAGAATTAACGTGAGCCTCGATACGCTCGATGCCAAGAAGTTTCAATCGATCACCCAGAGAGGAGATCTACAAAAAGTTCTGGACGGGATCTTTGCCGCTCGGGAGGTGGGATTGAATCCGATCAAGCTCAATACGGTCATCATCCGAGGAATCAATGACCATGAGATTCTCGACCTCGTCGAATTCTCCAGACAGAACGGTTTGGGCATAAGATTCATCGAGTACATGGATGTGGGCAATGCCAACTCCTGGACTTTGGAGAAGACGGTGACGAAAGAGGAAATCCTTCGAACTGTTCATCAGCGCTGGCCACTGGAAGAAGCCGGAAGAAAGGATGGGCATGCGCCAGCCGTTGATTATGAGTTTCTCGATGGGGAAGGCGGAATCGGGCTGATCGGCTCCGTAACGGAACCCTTCTGCTCCGCCTGCACCCGTGCACGGCTCACGGCAGACGGAAGACTCGTGACCTGTTTATTCGCTCAGCAGGGTTATAACCTCAAGGAACTGATTCGGAGCGGAGCCAGTGACGAAGAAATGAGCGAGGTGATCGCTTCGGTCTGGAGCAAAAGGGAAGATCGATATTCCCAGCAGAGGTGGGAAGCTATTCACTCCAACTCGGGTTACCAAGCGAAAGACCACCGGAAGATTGAGATGATTACTCTGGGCGGCTAATTCTGGCGGGTCGAGAAGCTCGTGAAGGCATTTTCGCTGGTTGCCGACGAGGCAGAAGAACGCTACGGTGTCGACGTGGCGCTGTCCATGATGCCGTGGAACGTAACGTAGGGGAAATAAGGATTTAGAATTTCTTCCCAGCCTCCGGCTAGGCGGCGTTCTTGCTGGCTCAACCGGGTCGAAAGGGGGGCACACCCTCCTCTGCACGATAAAAGGGGATTGGGGAGCACCCACCAAGGCCAGCGATCCTCTCGTTGATCTCTCTAAGTTCTTCCCGCGCAAAGCCTTCCATCACTTGATCGATTTCTCCATCAGGGCGAGCGTAAAAGAGGGTGGGCACATAGGCGATTCCGTAGAGTTCACTGACAGGATAGGGATCCTCATCGAGCAAAACGGGCATCTGAAGGGATAGATCCTCCACCATCCTTCCCGCCTCCGCGGAATCCTCCTGAGCGATAGTGACCAGGCTGACCTTTGAGTGGGCATAGTTTCGATGAATTCGGTCAATCAAGGGTAAGGCAAACTGGCAGGTCGGACAGCTCTCCTTGGCGAAAACCAATAGAGCCGGGCCCCGGCTCAGGGCGTGGGCCAGTCTCCACTGTTGGGGAGCTTGCCCTTTCCTGATCAAAGGCGCGGCGGTGGAGGCAGCAGATACCAGTTGTGGAAGCTCAAAGTCAGGGGCTGGATCCCCCGGCCTCAGAATCATGAACACCTCTCATTCGGTCGCACACGCTGCCTAACCCATGAAGGCAGCCTTGCCGAAACGTCACCGGCCCAAGTTACCATTTTTTCTGCTCACATGGTCTAGTACTCCCTGCCATAAATACGATGACGTATGCGGATGGGGCTTGCGAGGAGAGGTCGCGAAGAGAGGAGGAGGCGATGCAGGGGCATCGTCGACGACGAACGACCAAGAGATCGCCCGCAACCCCCATCCGCCCAAAGGGTTGGGGCGGGACGGGCCCATCTCTTTGTTGCTCCTCCTCGCCGATGTCTCGACATCGACTCGTCGTCGCGCCTCGATCTGGTCTCCGTCGCGCTCCCAACATACCTCATCGTATTTATGAAAGGGAGGCCTAGTACACTGTCAGCATTGTTTTTATTAGTCAGAGGCAGAGCGTAAAAGCTCGTCTTGAGAGGCCTTGGTTCGATAACCTAGGAGGATCAAGATGAGCAAGAGATATGTGGTCCGACTTAGTGAGGAAGAACGCAAGGAGTTGCAGAGTCTGGTCAAGAAAGGGACAGTGAAGGCCTACCGGGTCAAGCACGCTAATATCCTGTTGAAGGCGGATGCCAACGGCCCTGGATGGACGGACGAGAAGATCGCAGAAGCGTTTGGGTGCCACTTCAATACAGTGGTGCAGGTTCGTCGGCGTTTGGTGGAAGAGGGACTGGAGCGGGCCTTGGGCCGCAAGAAGCAACAGCGACTCTCGCGAGAGAAGTCACTGGACGGAGAGCAAGAGGCGCAAATGATCGCACTCAGTTGCGGCCCGCCACCGGAAGGACGAGCCCGCTGGACGCTGCGACTGCTCAGCCAACGGCTGGTGGAGATGGAGATCGTGGAGACGATCAGCCACGAAACGGTGCGCCAGGCTTTAAAAAAACGTCCTCAAACCGCACTTGAGGAAGTGTTGGGTGATCCCGCCCCGGCAGAATGCGGACTTCGTGGCCCATATGGAAGACGTTCTGGAAGTTTACAAGCGTCCCTTGGATGGGAAATATCCGGTGGTGTGCATGGACGAGCAGCCGCAGCAGTTGATTGGAGAAACTCGCCAGCCGATCCCGCTCGGAGGGGGGCGGGTCGAGCGCTACGATTACGAATATGAGAGATGTGGGACGGCGGCCCTGTTTTTGTTCGTTCAACCTCTGGCGGCCTGGCGCAAAGTGAGCGTGCGCGAGCAGCGGACCAAGGTGGATTGGGCACGGGAGATTCAGCAGCTCCTGGAAGAGGATTTTCCAGATGCGGCCCGGGTCATCCTGGTGTGTGACAACCTCAACACGCACAAGGCGGGCTCGCTCTACGAGGCCTTTGAGCCTCAAAAAGCTCGCCGCTTGGCGGAGCGGCTCCGGATTCACTACACCCCCAAGCATGGCAGTTGGTTGAACGTGGCGGAAATCGAGCTGAGCGCGTTGAGCCGGCAATGCCTAGATCGTCGCATCCCAACTCGCCAGCAACTCACCCGCCACACCCAGGCGTGGTGGGAAGATCGCAATCGAATGCAAATCGGAGTAGATTGGCAGTTTAGGATCGAGGATGCTCGCGTCAAGCTTAAGCACCTCTACCCACAATATCTAAGTTGACAAGATACTAGTGTCCTATTCTAAAATATAATACAGTTTTTTCCGCCACCGATTTGCGGGCACGAATCTTGCGAACGCGATGAAACAACAAACCTCAGAAGACACGTTCCAAGTCGAATCCCTGCAGGCCATGGCCAAGCGCCTGCGCAAACACTCTCTGATTTCAACGACGGCAGCCGGGTCCGGCCATCCCACCTCTTGTCTTTCCTGCGCAGACCTGATCTCCACGGTTTTCTTTCATTTTCTGCGTTTCGACGTGGACAACCCAAAAAATCCCCTCAACGACCGTTTTATCCTTTCCAAGGGGCACGCGGCTCCCATTCTTTGGGCGGCCTGGGCGGAGGCAGGAGCCTTTCCTGTCGAAAAGCTTCGCACGCTGAGAAAACTCGACAGTGATCTGGAGGGACATCCCACACCACGCAATCTCTGGGCTGATGTTGCAACCGGCTCGCTAGGTCAGGGTTTATCCATAGCCGTTGGAATGGCACTGGCTTCCCGGATCGATGACCTGGTAAATCGAGTTTTTGTACTCCTCGGGGATGGAGAAATCGTGGAAGGATCTGTTTGGGAAGCAGCAGCCTTGGCCAGTCATTACAAGCTTGACAACCTCATCGCCCTGGTCGATGTCAACGGCCTGGGTCAGAGTCAGCAGACCATGTACGGTCATGATCTGCAGACCTACCAAAGCCGCTTTGAGTCCTTTGGATGGCACACCGAGATCATTGACGGTCACAACATCGAAGAGATTATAGCAGCGTTGGAATCGGCCATTCAGCTTCAGGGGCGCCCCGCCGTCATAATCGCCAGGACCATCAAAGGTAAAGGAATCTCCTTCCTGGAGAATCGCGAAGGCTGGCATGGGAAGACCGCCCAGGCGGGTGAGCAACTAAAGCAGGCTCTTCAGGAGATCGGGGATGAACCGGAGAATGCACAGCCCCTGAAGATCGCTAAGCCACAGAAGGGCTCCCCTCCTACCACTGTCAGTCAGGGAACAGTTCCCACACCCCAGTACGAACTCGGCCAGCAGATTGCCACCCGGGAATCCTATGGTAGTGCTCTAGGAAAACTAGGGGCCATCAATCCCAACATCATCGCTCTGGATGGCGATACCAAAAATTCCACCTTTTCAGAGAAATTTCTCAAGTTGCATCCGGACCGCTTTGTCGAATGCTTCATCGCCGAACAGAACATGGTGGGCACTGCGGTGGGTTTGAGTGTACTGGGGAAAATCGCCTTCGTCTCAACCTTCGCCTGCTTTCTGACGCGCGCTTACGATCAGATCCGGATGGCTTCCATCTCCCGCGCAAACCTCAAGTTGTGCGGCTCCCATGCTGGAATCTCGATTGGCGAGGACGGTCCATCTCAGATGGGACTTGAAGACCTGGCGATGATGCGGGCCGTGAACGGGTCGACGGTTTTTTATCCCTGCGATGGCGTCTCTACCGAACACCTGGTGTCGATCGCTGCACAAACTCCTGGAATCTTCTATATTCGTACCTCCCGCCCAAAGATGCCAGTTATTTACTCCCCGCAGGAAACGTTCCGAATCGGAGGAAGCAAGGTGGTGCGCTCCAGTGCAAAAGACCAGGCCACTATCGTGGCAGCCGGGGTCACCCTGCACGAGGCGCTCAAGGCTTACCAGGAGCTGCAGGAAAAGGGCCTCCTGGTCCGGGTGATCGATCTATACAGTGTCAAACCCCTGGATGTGGAAACCCTTCAAAGAGCAGCGGGCGAAACGGGAGTGCTCATCACGGTGGAAGATCACTACCCCGAAGGAGGTCTCGGGGACGGAGTCCTGGATGCACTGGCGGGCTTACCCTGCAAATTCCGAAAGCTGGCAGTGACTGACCTTCCCCGATCCGGCAAGGCGGCTGAATTAATGGACCAGTTTGGAATCAGTGCGCGGGTGATCGTCGAGGCCGTGAAGCAACTGGTAGCGGACAACGACTGACAACTCACAACTGACAAAGTGACAACTGACCCGTCACCGGGGGCCGTTGCAGGTTCCAAGTTCCAGGTTTCAGGTTAGGCTGATGAAGATCAGTTAGGAAGAACAAATGACGAATGACGCCCAGCGACTGGCTGACCAGCCTTGTCAGTTGTCACTTTGTCAGTTGCCAGCCGGTCAACCTTCTTGATGACAATCGCCGTACGGTCATCCTTTTGTCCCTGAGCCCCAGCGAACCTTTCGACATCCGTCATGACCACCTCGAAAATCTCCCGTGCACTTTTCAGAAGGTTGGCCCGAAGGGCAAGCCTGAGCCGATCAACTCCATAGAGTTCGCCCGCGTCATCGGCGGCCTCAACGATCCCGTCGGTATAGCAGACCAGAACATCGCCACCATCGAGTTGCGCTTCGCCCACACGGTACTCACAAGGGGTATCGCGAAAAGCTCCCAGCACCGGACCCCCTTCCTCTAGGGCCAGCACCTCCTCTTTCTTGAAGACCAGCGGACTGTAGTGCCCGGCATTCATGTAGCGAATCACCCCATCCAAGTGAAGCTCAGCGAGGAAGGCCGAAATAAACTGATTGGGCCGCGAGGAACGATACATCCTCCGGTTGATCTTGGTGAATAGCAACGGCGTTGTGTCCTGGACGTAATAGGACTCGAAAGAGATAGCCGTCATGAGCGCCGTATGGAAATCACGAACGAGCATGGCAGCTACCAGACCGTGGCCGGCGGCATCCGCGATGACAATCCCCATTTTCCCTCTGATCCCAAAGCGCGACTCCAGATCAATGAAGTCGTAAAAGTCTCCTCCGACCACTGCCGTGGGAATCGTCTTTCCGTAGATGTCATAATCACCAAAGTCATGCGGACGATTCGGATCGGGCATGATTCGACGCTGCAGATCGGCGAGGGAGATAAACTCCTCCTCGATCTCCCGCATCGGCATTCCGAAGATTTCGGTCCGTTCTCTTTCGGACATCTTTTAAGGGGTCTGACTCCGAATGTTTCCTTTTTGGAAAAGGGTTAGAAAGAGAAATTCGGGGTCAGACTCCTTACAGAAACCTGTCCACTACCTCGCAGGAGACAAACTTCTGCTCGGAGATCTCAACATCGCAGACGCTGCCGGGTACCGCAAAGTTCCGCTTTAGGTAAGCAAACGCAATTGCGGTTCCAAGTTGAGGCGAGAAAACGCCACTGGTTACGGCCCCAATCTGTTTTCCCTCGCTCTCGAGGACTCTGGCTCCTCTTGGGGGAATAGAATCGCCTCGCAGCTTCAGTCCCATCAGAAGCTTGGGAACTCCTCCCAGATTGGTGGCCCGAGCCACGACTTCCTGCCCCACATAACATCCCTTGGTTAGACTGATAGCGCCATCGAGCCGGGCCTCCATGGGATAGGTGCTCTCATCCATGTCGACTCCATACCAGGGGATTCCTGCTTCCACACGCAGGATGTTTCTCACCTCGGCGTTCACCTGCCGAATGTCCCGTTCATCACCGGACCCGAGGATGGCCCTTCGTAGCGTCGCCGCCCTAAGCTCGGAAAGCATGATCTCGCATCCCACCCGGGCCAGTTCGTTCTTCCCAATAATCCAAGTCCACTCCCCCTCCCATTTTGTCTCCTGAACTCGATACTGGGCCAGGGGACCCGGCAGGCCGAAAAGTTTCTCCAACAGTTCCGGGGAGCGCGGACCCTGTACAGAAAAGTGGGCCACATCATCAGAAATGTCCTTCAAATAGACTTCATCCATGATGATGTAATTCTCCAGTGTCTCCATTGTCTTGGGAAGCAGAGCAGGTTCGATGTCGACCAGGAGAAACTCTGGAAACCGGTAGTAATAAAAGTCGGACACGATCTTGCCGGTAGGGGTCAACAGGGTTCCATAGCGACCGGAGAATTCCGGTAACCCTTCCACATCGTTGCTGATCAGGGAGTGGAGAAAGGTGACCCGATCGGGCCCCGTGATCTTGATCTTGCCGCGATAGGAGAGCTCTAGAAACCCAAAGGAGTGTCGTACCGCTGCATGTTCCTCCAGGGTCGAGGTTTCCATGGTCACCATTTCATCAGCTCCATCCTTGCCTTGTCAAATCCGTGATATAAGAGTGGTTACTATGCCCATTGGGGGTTGTATCTTTGATTTCAATGGTGTGCTGGTAAACGATGAGCCCGTGCACTGCTACGGATTCCAGCAAGCGCTCAAAGAGGAAAATCTTGATCTGAGTGTGAAGGAATATTACGAAAAATATCTACCCTATGACGACCACAATCTTGTTCTCCACTTTCTTCGAGAACACGGCCACTCGACGGAACCTGAGAAGATTCGACGCCTCATCAATTCAAAGTCCCGCCATTACTTTGGTTCTATTGAAAAGTCAATTCCCGTCATTGAACCCTCTATCGATTTTCTTCGCTCACTTCCTTCCCAACTACCTGTTGCCATTGCCTCGGGGGCCGCTCGAAAGGAGATTGACTTCATCCTGCGCCAACTCGACCTCGACGAGTATTTTGCCGGCATCATCTCCGCCCAGGATGTCGTCAACGGAAAACCCCATCCGGAGGCGTTCTTGAAGGCCCTTGAGATTTTTCGACCACTTCACCCGGCCTTAACGAGTGAATCCACACTGGTCATCGAAGACTCCGTGGGCGGCGTCGCCTCAGCTCGATCCACCGGAATGATGTGCGTGGCGCTCACCACTTCTTACCGGGCGGATCAGCTCCAGAGCGCAAATCTGGTGCTGGAAAACCTGGAAGGATGGACACTGAGCCGCCTGGAAAAGGCACTGGACTTGTGAAGGGTGTGTCCCCTCCCCCGGAGGGGTGCCGCGAAGCGGCGGGGTGGGTTCTCCGCTGCAGTAGACAGCTTATACTAGAGGGTAAGCGTCTCGCCCGGCTTTACTGCAAGCACTTCGGTTCCCACGTCCCACGTCAACTCACGCAGCTCGTCAGGGGTTCCTGTCAGGACTGGAAAGGTTCCATAGTGCATGGGCACCACCTTCTTAGCGTCCATGAGGCGACAGGCATAGGCTGCTTCCTTCGGACCCATGGTGTAGAGCCCCCCGATGGGAAGAAAAATGACCTCCGGCTGGTAGATCTCAGCGATGATCTTCATGTCGCCGAAAACACACGTGTCGCCGGCATGATAGACACGGAATCCATTTTCGAACTCAATCACGAATCCCGCTGCTTCTCCCCCATTGATCATTGCTCCCTGATCGTCCAGGATGCCGCTGCTGTGGTGCGCGTTGACCAGGGTCACCAGCAAGTCGCTGATCTGTTGTGATCCACCCTTGTTCATTCCATTGGTGTGGGCAAGGCCCTTGCTGTCCAGCCACTGGGCGATCTCAAAAATGCAGGCGATCTGCGGCTGATGCTTGCGCGCCAAATCCACGGCATCCTGGAGGTGGTCGAAATGCCCATGAGTGATCAGTATCGTGTCCAGAGAATCAATCTTTTTGTCGGCTTCCGGACAAGCAGGGTTGTTCTGGACCCATGGATCGATGAGAAGATTTTTGCCGCCTGGTGTGGTAAACAGAAAGGTCGAGTGACCTAGATACTTCACAGTGACACCATGATGGAGTGCCATGTTTCCTCCTCTCCGATTGCTTCCAGCCAATATACTCAAGCCTGCAAACTCAGTAAACTAAGCACCGGTGGCAAAAGTTCTTCTATTGAGTGCACTGGGACTGCTGGTCGGGGTCACTGCAGTCAAGCTTCTGGTGGGCGTATTGGAACCTCACCTGACCTTCTTTCCACTCCGAGGTCTGACCTCCACTCCCCAGAAGGCTGGGATTCCATATCAGGAAATGATGATCCCAACCCGCGATGGCGAGGACGTCCACACCTGGGTTCTGTACCACCCGGAGGCCCGTGCTGAGGTCGTTTTCTTTCACGGCAACGGCGGAAACCTTTCCCTCTGGCTGAACTTTCTGCTGGAACTGTACCAGCAATCCCTGACCGTCCTGGCTCTCGATTATCGTGGCTACGGGAAAAGCACCGGATCCCCCACCGAGGCGGGCCTGTACGAAGACACAGCTGCCTCGGTTCACCACTTCTGGGATCATGTCCACCGCCCCTCTTCCCCTGTTCTGTACTGGGGTCGATCACTGGGAGGCGTCATGGCCGCCTACGCCACTACGGTCAGAAAACCGGACGGACTGGTTCTGGAGGCGACCTTCTCCGACAAGGGCTCGCTGCTTCATCATTATCCATTGCTTAGGATTCTTGCCACGTTCTCTCGGTATCGCTTTCCTACCGCTGAGTTTCTCCGTGACCTGGATCGTCCCGTCCTGGTGATTCACGGAACTCACGACGAGGTTGTTCCCTTTGCGGAAGGCCAGAAACTATTTCACCAGCTGAACACGGAAAAGTATTTTTATGAGATTCGAGGAGCCGATCACGGCAACCTTCATCTGATTGAACCGGAGCACTACCAGGCGGAGGTGGAGAAGTTCATTGAAAAACTCGAAAGTGGATAGGATTCTAATCAGCGGAATTGTCTGCCAGGCCCACCTGGGGATCACCGATCAGGAGCGTGAAATCTCCCAGAAGGTTCTCGTGGACGTGGCTTTGTTGCTCGACCTCGAAGCAGCTGCAAATATGGACGATCTTCAACTCACCGTCGATTACAGCCGCGTGGTCGAGAAAGTTCAGACGACTGTCGGAAAAAACCAGTTTCGCCTCCTGGAAGCTCTTGCCCGGGCGGTCTGCCGTACCCTTCTCGAATACGGAAAAATCGACTCTGTTCGGGTCAGCGCGCACAAGTTTCCCGAATCTCTGGCAGGAAAAATCTCAAACGTGATGGTCGAGATGATCCGCTGAACACTGCTAGCCTGCATTTCTCATCACGGCTCGTGACGAAGCGGCGGAAGGGCCGGTCTGACAAGGCGCGCGACCGAGACCCCCGCAGGCGTACTCGTGCAGTACGTCGAGGAGGCCGAGGAAGCGCAACGCAGTCAGGACGGATCATTCCGCCGATGCAGTAGAGAGGTGATGAGAAATGCAGGCTAGCAGCCCGTGGCAAAAGTACCTAATTTGAGCGGGAAAGGGATTCCAGTTCGGGACGGGTGAAAGAGGTCTGTATCCGGAACTGTCCTAAGAAGTTTCCCAAAATCTCGCCCATCAGCTGTTTCGTGACGTAAAAGAGGCCGAAAACCAGCAACATTGCGCGAAGAACCTGGGCCTGCAGGCTCCTGGGAGTCCCTGCACCGACTTGCTTCCGCAGAACCATCCCCAGATTGAATGCACCGGCCTGAGTGGGCCTGCAGGCTCCTGGGAGTCCCTGCACCGACTTGCTTCCGCAGAACCATCCCCAGATTGAATGCACCGGCCTGAATCAGCAGTCGTTTGATGACGTTCGAGTGCCCTCTGACCTCGGTCCGCCGCATTCCTCCGGTGCGGTAAAGATGGGCAAAAGGTCTCTCCAGTCGTTCCCCCCTCATTCGCAGTAATCTGCGTCCGCGCTCTCCACGAACCCTGCGCCGATTTGCGTAAACCGCATCACGACCTTTGATATCGCCTTTCCACTTCCGGCGTCCTCGATCTGGCTCGGAAACATAGCTATGTAAGTCCAGAGCTTTGAAGTCCTTCATCGTCGACGTACTGTGATACCCCTTATCGGCAACCACCTCCTTGATTTCTCCGTCCTCAGGCATCACCTGCTCGATGTTCTCGGCCGCTTCGATCAGCGTCTCGACCATTGTCGTCGTATCTCCCTGGTCCGCTCCCTGAACCGTGACCGCTACAATCGCTCCCGTCTCCAGATCCACCGCGTGTTCCGCTTTGTATCCCAGATGCGTTCGCCCATCCTTCATCTTGGTGATGCGAGAATCCGGATCGTGGGGGTGTTTCCACTCTTGGTTGGATCCTTTCTTCTTTCGCTTGCGGTCCAACTTCACCAGCTCTTGCCGGGTCGGCGTTTCGATTCCAGACGCTTGAGCCAGTCCCCTCAGAAACTCTTCGTACCCTTCCCCGCTATCGCGTCGAACGATGCTGCGCAGCGCTGCATTGGCTTCCAGCGTTGCTGCATCGATGCCCAGCGTCTTTCCCTTCAGCAGTGCCGCTTCGCCGACTCGCGCCAGCACCCAGCCGAACACTGCCCCATGGGTCTCGACATCGATCAGTCGCCGCGTTCTTGAAAGGGTGGAGTGATCCGGTGGAGATTCACTCAGCTTCAGTCCCAGAAACTCGCGCAGCGCCAGTGAATCTGCCGCCCGCCAGGCGATTCCTCTCTCCGAACCCAAACCTTCGAAATATCCTACCAGCAGCAGCCGAAAGTAGACACCCGGTTCCACACTCGGCCGGCCCATCCGCGCTGCATAGAACTTGGCGCACCGTTGCTCGACGAAATCGTCAAAGTGATGCTCCTTCAGAAGTTCCTCTAAGGCCTCGTAGAACGGGTGTCCCGGAGGAACCGGTATTTCGCTGGTGGCTACCCAAAATCCTTTTGACTCCGCCGCTTTTTCTTTCCCATTGCCATGGACCCATTTTATTGCCTGCACCTGACCAACGAGCAGCGACTTTCACCACGGACAGCTAGTGCCACTTCAATTGGCTCGGCAGTGGCAATGGAGGTGGAAGTGGAAGTAGTCATCTGTCATTCGTCATCAGTCGCTGGTCAGTTGTCAGCTGGTCAGCCGGTCAGCCCCCTTGTTCCTCCTGCCACTCTTCATACCAGGCCATCTGAATGCTTTCCAGCTTGCCTTCCGTGCTGGCCATGGGATCATCGGAAAAATCTTCCAGTTCAGCAACCCACTTATGCAAGTCCGTAAAGCGGATCGTCAGAGGGTCAGTGTCTGGATACTTTTCCAACAGAGCCAGAGCAATGTCCTCTGCGTCCGTCCACTCCAGTTTGGCTTTCCTCATTGCAGATTCCTCCGATGACCTCTTGATCACACTTCTGTGATCTTTTTGTCTTTAAGCGCGGACTGGACGGCCCGATTCATCATCGTTTCCGCCAGTTGCAGTGTGGCTTCATTGAGAACATCAATGTCGTCACGAATTCTCTTATGCTCTTCGCCTTTTCTCGACTGCTCGAGAGCGGCCACGGCGTCGTCAATTTGCCGCCGCTGAAGGCTCGAAAGCAAGGAAGCCTGAGGGTCTTTGAGAGCCTTTTCGGTGGCGGCCAGCATTGTCTCTGCCTCATTTCGGGCTTCAATGAGCTGTCGCACACGAAAGTCCTGCTCCGCGAACTCAATCGATTCGAGAAGCATCTTTTCCACCTGCTCATCGGTGAGCCCATAGGAGGGTTTGACTTCTATGGCAGACTCTTTGCCGGTGTGCTTTTCTCGGGCGGAGACGCTGAGGATCCCGTTCGCATCAATCAGGAATCTGACCTCGATTCTAGGCAGTCCCGCCGGCATGGGAGGAAGATCTTTCAACTGAAACCGAGCCAGGCTCCGGTTATCCTTCACCAGTTCGCGCTCACCCTGAAGCACATGAATCTCCACGCTCGTCTGTCCCTCCACGAAGGTGGTAAAGGCCTCCGTTGCACTGGCCGGAATGGTGGAATTGCGAGGTACTAAAGTGCTCATCACACCTCCCAGGGTCTCAATGCCCAGGGAGAGCGGGGTCACGTCAAGAAGCAGCATATCCTGGCGCTCCCCTGCCAGGATATCGGCTTGAAGCGCAGCCCCTAATGCCACCACCTCGTCCGGGTTGAGTTTCGTATGGGGCGTTCTGCGAAATAGCTCCTCGACCCGGCGTCGAACCAGGGGGGTACGAGTCACACCTCCCACCAGCACCAGTTCGTCGATTTCCTCGGGCTTGAGCTGAGCGTCCCGCATAGCCATCCTGCAGGGCTCCAAAGTTCTCTCCACAATGGGATCCACCAGTTCTTCCAGTTCCTTTCGAGTCAGGTTTCGTTCGTAGATGACCTCCTTTCCCGGCAACTCAATTTTCATTGAAGCACGTTCCTCAAGGGAGAGCCGGTGCCTTGCGCCGATCACCGCTTTGCGAATCGCCTCCAGACTCTCGCTGCCAGAGGAAAGATTCTTACCGCCCCGTCCTTCAATTTCCTTTCGCACGAGCGATGAGAGCAGGCGATCCATGTCGTCTCCGCCCAAATGGGTGTCTCCATTAGTGGAAAGCACCTCGAAGATTCCCCCTTTGACCTTGAGAATGGAGATATCAAAGGTTCCACCGCCGAGATCGTATACGGCAATGATCCCTTCCTTTTCTTGATCCAATCCGTAGGCAAGACTGGCGGCGGTGGGCTCGTTGAGAATCCGAAGCACGTCCAGCCCAGCGAGCTTTCCGGCATCTTTGGTGGCCTGGCGCTGACTGTCGTTGAAATAGGCGGGCACAGTGATTACAGCCTGTCCGATTTCCTCCCCAAGAAAACTTTCCGCATTGCGCTTCAGTTCTCTCAAGATGAAGGCAGATAACTCAGGAGGCGTGTACTGCCGATCTCCTACGACCACACGGATCACCTGCGGGCTCTCCGGAGAAATCAGGTAAGGGAGCCATTTCACGTCTTCTCGAACATCCTCCGGACCTTTTCCCATCAGACGTTTTACCGAATAAACCGTACGCTGAGGTTCGAGCAGGAGGCGGTTTACCGCTTCATGGCCCACCAGCACACCCGTGGAGGAATCGAAAGACACCACAGAAGGGACGAGCAGGCGACCATCTCTTCCGGGGATCACACAGGGCCTGCCTTCTTTCATGTAGGCCGCCAAACTATTGGTGGTTCCCAGATCAATCCCAATTAGCCGAGCCATTGTCAGACCTCCGCCTGCAATTCTTCCAACAGGTTCTGAATAAAGGAACGATGAGAGACGATCTCCTGCATTCGCTGTGTCAACTGCTCCCGTTGTGTCTTCTCTATTGAGTCGCCGGAGAGCGCCTGGTCCCAGAGTGCAAAGACTTCTTCTAATTCTTGCTTCAATTGCATCAAGCGCTCCTCAAGATGCTGCTGGCTTTTGCGAAGACTTCTGCGAATGTCTTCCACCTTCTGTTCGTTTTTGGATCCCTTGACGGCACGGATCTCCTCAAGCCTCTCGTTCACTTCGAAGACCTCCATGAGCAGTTCGGGAGGTGTCTTCTGCTTCCCTTCTTCCAGATCCACTCCCTCCAAACCGAGACGATACTTAGCGCGCAGCACGGGGTCGCGAAGAGTCCGATAGGAATCATTCAGAAATGAGGATCGATCCATGCTGAACTGCTGCTCCTGCAAATCACTGCCAAAGAAATAATCGGGGTGAAAGTGGCGGCTCAAATCGTGAAAAGTTGCCTCTAACTGGCCCAGATCCAGGTTCAGACGCTGACCCACATCGAGAAACTGAAAGTGATCGATTCCGGTCGGCAGTGGCTGGATTTTGTGGCAAACAGGACAGAAATGATCTGCTGCGCCGATCCTCTCGTCGCAAGCCCAGCAGCGGATGGCGGGAACAGTCACGGTTAAAAGAGGAGCTGATCAGCTAACCGGCTGACCCAGGAGGCGCTGACCACAAAGGATGATCAGCGGGTCAGCTTTTTTTACACGGCGAAGGATGAGCCACACCCACACGATCTGGAAGCATTGGGATTGACGAACGCAAAGTGCTGTTCGATAAGCGTGTCTTCCCAATCCAGGGTCGTCCCATTTAAATAGAGGTAACTCTTCAGATCGACGAAAAGCTTAACTCCATGCTCCTCGAAAACCTTATCTCCCTTTCTCTTCTCCGTTTCAAACCGCATGACATAGCTCAGACCCGAGCAACCTCCACCTTTGACACCAATGCGCAGCCCTCCGTCCGTTGCTCCTTCCTTACGGAGAATATCGTGAATTCTCTCCGCTGCTTTCTGGGAGACACCTATCGCCATACGCCAATTCCCTCGGTGAGAATGCCGAGGTGTTACACGGTGGTTGCGGCGGCTTCTTCCTTGAGCCCCTTTCTTTCCCGATAGTCTTCAATGGCTGCCTTGATGGCGTCCTCGGCCAGCACAGAACAGTGAATCTTCACCGGAGGCAGGCTCAGTTCTTTGACGATGTCGGTGTTCCGGATTTGGGTCGCCTCTTCCAGGGTCTTTCCCTTAACCCACTCGGTGGCGAGGCTGGAACTGGCGATGGCGCTGCCGCAACCAAAGGTCTTAAAACGGGCATCCTCAATTTGCTGAGTTTTCTCGTCAACCTTCAACTGCAGTTTCATGACATCCCCGCACTCGGGAGCACCTACCATACCCGTTCCCACATCGGGATCGTCACCAGCAAAACTGCCCACATTTCTAGGATTGTGGAAGTGGTCCATTACCTTCTTGGAATAAGCCATTCGATCCTCTCCTTTACTCGTTTGGTTTTCTGTTCTCTTGCTCTACGATTCTCTTGCTCCACGAGCGAAGCTCGTCATCCTTCCGCCCATTCGACCGATTTGAGGTCGACTCCCTGCTGGGCCATTTCAAATAGAGGAGACATGGCCCGCAGCCTGCTGACCGCATCGACGACCTGATCGACAACATAGTCGACTTCCTCTTCCGTGTTGAAGCGACCCAAACCAAAGCGAATTGAGGTATGCGCCAGGTCTTCTCCCACCCCAAGAGCCTTCAGGACATAGGAGGGCTCAAGACTGGCGGAAGTACATGCGGAACCCGATGAGACAGCTATATCGCTGACCGTCATCAACAGGGATTCACCTTCCACATAGGCAAAGCTCAGATTGATATTGTGCGGCAAACGCTTTTCTCTGTCCCCGTTGATGTAGACCTCATCCAACCTGGCCAGGATTCCCTCGGTCAACCGATCCCTTAAACCCCTCAGGCGCTCCATTTCCTGGGGCATCTCCTGAGAGGCAATTTCGCAGGCCTTGCCAAATCCCACAATGCCGGGGACGTTCAGGGTCCCCGACCTCATTCCTCTCTCATGGCCCCCTCCATCGATAATTGGATGCAGCAGAACCCGGGGCTTGCGCCTGCGTACGTAGAGCGCACCCACCCCTTTCGGCCCATACATCTTATGTGCCGACAGGGATGCCACGTCCACGTTCATTTCCTGCACGTCGAAGGGAATCTTTCCTACTGCCTGGGTGGCATCGGTATGAAAAATAACGCCCTGTTCTCTGCAAACGGCCCCGATCTCCTGAATGGGATGAAGGGTGCCGATTTCGTTGTTCGCATACATGAGGCTGACCAGCGTCGTCTTCTCGGTGATGGCATTGCGCACATCGTCCGGACTGGCCAATCCTTCTCTGCTGACCGGCAGGTAGGTGACCTTAAAACCTTCTCTCTCCAAGGCTTTTGAGGCGTCCAGCACGGCCTTGTGTTCGATCGAGGCAGTGATGATGTGATCTCCCTTCTCGCGATACATGTAGGCCACACCCTTGAGGGCCAGGTTGTCAGACTCGGTTGCCCCGCTGGTAAAAATGATTTCTTTCGGCACCGCGCCGATGAGGTTGGCGATCTGCTCCCGGGCGACTTCCGTGGCCTCCTCCGCCTCCCAGCCAAAAGCGTGGTTGCGGCTTGCCGAGTTGCCAAATTGCTCCGTAAAGTAGGGGAGCATCGCCTCCAGCACCCGAGGATCAACGGGTGTGGTGGCGTGATGGTCCATATAAATGGGAAATTTCATATCTGATCAGCTCCGTTAATAGTTCGCAAACGTTCCTGTTCCTGCCAATTCCCGAATGGTCATTCGCTCCAGCAGCCTGACCACGCTCAAATTAAGCTCGGCCAGTGGATCCCTGACGGTGCATTTCTCAAATTGAAAGCAGAGTCCCTTATCCGTCTTGCAGGAAGTGATGGAAAAAGGCCCTTCCAGCGCCTCAACCACTTCCACAGCTCTTATCTCTTCGGGCCTGCGGGCCAAACATATCCGCCATTACTACCCTGCTGAGAGGCCACCAGGCCGTTCTGAACCAGTCTTTGCAGGATCTTTGCCATCAACTCCGCCGGGATCAGGTACGCTGCCGCAATCTCTTTGGCAGTGCACGTTTCCCACGGATGACAGGCCAGATGCCTCAGTGCGATCAATCCATAATCGGCCTTCTTTGAGAACCTCAGCAACTTCGTGCTCCTGATATCCGGTAAACCCCGACTTAAATGATCGTACACACCTTACCGAAGGCGTAGAACCCCTGTCAAGAAGTTTTTGCGACATAACCCGGTTTATCGCCAATAGAATTCGCGATATAGATGGGCCGTCCGTCCCGGCCCGTATAGGTTTTCGTCCAATCGATGCCCAGGGCCTTATAGATAGTGGCAAAGAGGCCGCCCTGGGTTACCTTCCGCTCAGCCACGTAGGCACCCCTCTCATCACTGGCGCCGACAACCTGGCCACCCGGGATACCGCCTCCCCCCAATAGTAGAGACCAGCAGTCGCACCAATGGTCCCGGCCCCCTTTCGGGTTGATGTGTGGAGTCCGGCCGAATTCCCCCATGACCACCACCACCGTCGACTCCAGCAGGCCCCTTTCTATCAACTCCACCATAAGTGTGGAAAGAGCCCGGTCGAGGCGGGGGGACAGATTCGAAAAATAACTTTTGGGATCGCCCCCTCGAAGAACTTCATCGTTGTCGACGTGAGTATCCCATTCGCTGTGGTTGTACCCTTCCGCAGTCACGAATCGGCATCCTGCTTCAACCAGCCGCCGGGCCAACAGCACGCTCTGACCGAACCGGCCACGCCCGTAGGCCTCCCGGACCTTTTCCGGTTCCTGCGAAAGGTCAAAGGCTTTGCGGACATCTGAGGACAAAACCATGTCCAGCGCCTGTTCCTGATAAGTATCCATTGTCACGAACCGGGCAAATTCCGCCTTCTGACGGTAATGCTGGTCCACGATCTTCAAAAACGACTGCCGATGTTCAATCAGTTCCGGAGAAAGCGATTTGGGCAGCGTGAGATCAGGTATCTGAAAGTCTTCCTGACTCGGATCAGGAACGATCATGGGATTGTACTGGGCTCCCATGAAACCCGCCATGTAGGAATGGGGATAGGAAAGCGGCGGCGTGACCACGTAGGGCGGAATGTCGCCGCGAGAACCCATCTCTCTCGAAACGATCGACCCGAAACTGGGGAAGCGGAATGCGCGGCTGGGTCGGTGGCCCGTCATCCCGTAGTAGGTTCCTTCCGGATGATTGTTCTCCTCGGTGTGCATGGAGCGGATGATGGACAGTTTGTCCATGTGCCTGGCGACTCGTGGGAACAACTCTGAGATTTGAATTCCAGCGACATTGGTTGAGATCGGTTTGAAGTTACTGTTGGGCTTGGGATCCCAGGTGTCCACCTGCGACGGCCCGCCCGAAAGCCAGATCAAAATGCAGGCCTGAGCTTTGCAATCTCAAAGGCCAACTTCTGGCCGGGACTCACCTGAAACCGAAATGTGTCCACATCGCCTGGACGTTCAATCTTTCCCTCAATGATGCTCGGGACCGGGACCTCCATGGTTTCGCTCAGGTTCCCGTTGGGCTCCTTCTCCACCAGGATCTGAGGGTTCGTATCGAGAGGGCCGAAAGCCAGCTCTGCGCCATCTCCATCGGGCCCGGCATGGCTGGACGGGAGTCCCTTCTCGCTGGCTGCAGGCTTTTCCGACACCTTGACCGTCCTGGACCACAGGGTCTGAAAGCGGTCGGGTTCCAGCCTTCTGGTGAAACTACGTTCCTGCCAGTCCGGCCGGGGGCTCTCCAAAAGGGAAGGCTGGTCAGCCGGGACTGCGCGCAGCTGGTAAATATAGTCTGGCGCGCTCTGGCCATCCAGGGAGCCTACCACCACAAAATAGCGTCCTGCTTTACCAAATCGGTATCGCAAGGTAACGTGTGTCCGGGCCCACACCCTTATTTCGGGGGAGGCGTTATCGGCCGGAACGATTTCACCGGTTCGCCTGTCGCTAAAGGCCAGCCGGGTGATCCGATTCGGATCAAACCAGCTTCCCGACACTTTGTAGAGGGCCAGTTCGGCGCGAAATCCTTTGGCGATCACTTCCCGGCTGGGGGTGAGTTCGAATCTCAGCTCCTTCCCTTCTGGGACCTCAACCCCGTAGAAATCCAACTCTCCGGGGCCGCTGATCCTTCCATTGATCACCACCGGCAGATTCACCAGCTGGGCCTTCTCTGCAGTGTGATGAGGACTCTCGGTTTCCAGGATCGTCCGATCATCATTGACTCGAACCGTAGAGGATTGGAAATGCCGAGGGGCGAGACGAGCCTGAAAGAGTGGTTCCCGACTTGGGTTGTCGGATCAATCTCCAGCCGCAGCAAAACCCGATACTCGATTTCCTTTGGCTTCTCCTCCTCCTTTTCGTCCTTCGGTAGTTCGTCGACGATCTCTTCGACCTTTTCCACCTTTGCCTTGAAACCCTTGCTCGAAGACCACACGGAGTAGGTCCCCTGTAGATTTTTCCCCCGGATCTCCACCTCTACTGCACTACCCACTCGGGCTCCCATGGGAAAGACTGACGTCAGCTCGGGCTCCGCCTGAGGCTGATCGGTCAATTCCTGCGTCCACAAGCTTGTCGCTGGAAGGAAAAGCAAAAGGAGCAGCGGCAGGATTTTTTTGTCAACACGTCTTTGCGCCTATCCAGATCAAATATACCATGTGTGATCCTATTCACTACGGATGACCACGTTGTAGCGGAGACAAAAACGGAGACATTGGAAACTTCAAAAGGCGGCCACACAGGAGCGTATCGCCGCCGTTTCGGCGGCTGGGCTGGTCTGGAAGCCGCGGCTGCCGGCTGGAAGCCGGCGTTACTTCCCAGAGCAGATAAGGAGGGTGAAGGTAACAATGGACCAACTTGTACGGCCTGGAATTGTTCTGCTCGGGCTTCACCAGCTCCCTATCTTTACACCGCCGAGGAAATCTCAGCGAGTCTCATCTGAATCCGGAGCTTTACGGTGCGAGAGTAGACGCCAAGGTTGACGCCAACGCGGACAGGTTGGTCTCTCCCAGATCTTGGTAGCATCGCGCAAGGTGGTAGGCGGCTCGCGCCTCGCTTGGGTTGAGCCTTAACTCCTCGATGAATTCTCGGGAGGCACGGAGCACGTCGCCCCTCAAGAGCGCGGCTTGACCGGTATTGAGATGAACGAGGGGAAGATGGGGGGACTGTTTCTTTTCCTCTTCGAGAAAAGCCAGCGCCATGTCGGCTTGGCTGCGCGAGAGGTAAACGGAGGCAATATTGTTGCGTACGCCTCGGGCGAAGGGATCGAGATCCAACGCAGTCTGGTACACTCTCAGCGCCTCATCCAACCGACCCATCTGGGCCAGCTGGATGGCCAGACTGTTGTGAGCGTACACGGAGCGCGGCCCACGCTCAACACCCTGCTCGAAGGCGGAGAGAGCTTCCTCCGCCTGGCCCTCGGCCCGCAGGGCATGCCCAAGCCCCACAAGCGGCCGGTAGTCGTCGGGTTCCAGCGCCAGGGCACGCCGGAAGAACTGCTCGGCGGACGCAGGTCGACTCTGACGCATCGCCACGTTGCTCATCCACCAAATCCCGAAGCCGTCGACGGGCTCCCTGAGATCAGCTCGCCTCAAGTTTGGCTCGGTCGTGTCGACGCGTTACAGACCAAGCAGGCGTTCCACAACTGGAAGAAGTCGCAGCGCAATCAGTTCATGGCCGAGCATATTGGGGTGACAGTAGTCCCAGAAGAGCGTGTTGTCTGGGATGCCATCCCGGCACTTACTTTCGAAAGCGCGCGCGATGTCCACCAGCTCCACAGCCTGCCCTCGGGCAATCTCTCGCAAGACAGTGTTGAAGGCAGCAAAGGCCCGAATAGGCGTTGCGTCCAGTTCGAGCGCGGCCCTGAAGTGAATCTTTGCCTCAGTAGGTCGGCGTAGCTCTCGAAGCAGGCGCCCGGCCCGGTAATGGATCTCGGAATGGTTGGGGTCAATGCCCAGGGTTTGGTTCAAAGCTCGCAGCGCCCCCTCGCGATCGCCCACCTGCTCAGCCGCGGAAGCCCTGGCCAAGGCCAGCGACGCGTTCAGCAGCGGGGTGTCTTCAAGCATCGGGGAAAAGGAACCCGCCCCGGGACGCCAACCAGCCAGATTGGACGAGACGGTGCAGAGAATGGGAAGGACCCGATGGTCGTGCGCGCTATTCAGGATGGCTTTGATGTTCGTCTGGTAGCGAGCAGCGGCCGCCGTTTTCTCTTCAGATGTCGGTAGGTGCCCTTCACGCCGCACGACATTGATGCCGAAGGCCATGGCCTCCTGCGCGCTCGGCTCAGGTGGCCGCCACAGCGTGGACTCAAGAGCGCGGAACAGGTGAAGCCGCCCTGCGACCTCGCAGACTCTGCCAAGCACACGGGTGGTTTGGCGCCGACCTGTATAGAAGTCCTTCTCGATGAACTCGTTGTGTCCCGTGTAGAGAATCAACAAGTGGGGACGGTAACGCACGAGTTCCTCGACCAGAAGTCTCAAACGCTCTGTCCCGTACGAGAGCCCTCCAACGTTGATGATCTCCCAACGATGCTCGGGATGACGCGAGCGCAGGAGTTCCTCCAAGCGCAGCGGGAAGCTCACCTCGGCTCCGTAGGGAAAGCCATACACCGATGAGCCACCGACGCAGAAGACAAGAAAGGAATCCGGCGTACGCTCCGCAGAAAAGCTCTGGTAGGCGAAGGAGTGCCTGCGAGCGGGGTGTAGCACGTAGGCCAGCGAACCGTCACGCTGGCGCTCTTCGATGAAGCACGGAGGAGAACCTTTGAATCCGCTCGTAGCCCCCGGGAGGGGGTGGAGCCAGCGCAGTGCTAGTTCCGTCAGCACCACCAGCCCCAAGCCCATGGCGACAAGCGCCAACTTGAAGTGCCATGACGCCCGCCCTGACTTCATTGCAGTGCTTCTTGCTTGAGCCGAGTCGAGCCTTTTCCTCACGAGATCATACGCCCCATCTGACCAGATGGTGTAACTAATGGGAAGCATGCCACTCCTGCCAACGCCAGGAACCTTCCTGGCCCGGGGTCACATCCGGGCAGCATAGGGTCCCACTAAGATCTCAGCGGTATGGCGCTAGCAGCACACATCACTGCTCTTCTTCGTGATTGATGACAACCGCGTTAGCGTCCCAGAGCGAATACTGCTCTTCATGATTAATGACGACGGCAGTAAAATGATCAAAATCATTGTCCCTTGCGTTTTGTATGGTCTCTTTGAAGCGGTCAGCTACGGCTTTCAAGGTGGTGTTGATTTCTGCTGCCTGAGGCTTAGGTATCAGCCCGTCACGTTCGCACACTTTCACACCTCGCATCGTCGCTCCCACCTTCCGCCAGGCCGCTTTCATCAGGCTGACACAGTCAGCCGCATTGAAATCTGTGAGGCAGTGTTCCGCGAAGGTTGAGGCAAGCAAGCTTAGTGAGAGATCTTTAAGAGGGGCCTGTGGATTGAGCAACCGCACCTTACCCCATCCGCAATTCGAGGGTCTTGGGTCCAGTAACAGACCCGTGTCAAAAAAGAACAGGGTTCCTCTGAAGTGAGGCCCGTCACACCCCGCATCGGCCGGAGCGATGTGGCCTTCAAATTCCGCAAAGGGGTTGCCGGACTTTTTGAAACGATACTCGTTGCATCCCAGGGCTATCTTAGTGGGCACCTTTGAACCATTCGCCTTGAGAGGCAAACCGATTAGAAAGGGATCAAACACATCACTGCCCAGGGCCCATGTGACGTCGCAGCTGCCTGCTGAGCCGACCAACACTCCGCGAGCTGCCAGCACGGCCGTAATCAGCACCGCATAGAGTGAGACCTTCTTCATGATGGCTTTCCACATCTCTCTAGCCTGAAGGCCCTTATCAGTCGCACCTCCTTGATCAATAAGCGCACAAGTCGGAGAAACGCTGGTACACAACCTGAACCCTGTCAAGTGATTCCGCCAAAGTAAAAGTGAGCCGTTTGCCGTTTGGCACAGTGCTGAATGCCCTTGTCATCGTCTTGTTGATGCTGGGACCTTTGCGCCCCGCCGGACCCGGCCTGGGCAGCCTATTTGACTCTCGTGAGGGAAAATCTCTGCGCTGTACAAAACGACTTCTTCAAGTACAATCTGTGAGGTTTCACGCTAGAGCAAAGAAAAATAAAAGAGAAAAAAAAGGACCACAACAATACTCTCATGCTTCATCCCCCGCCTCGCGGATTCTTACCGACACTACGGTATTTGGGCCCGGGACTGATTGTCTCCGGAGCGATTGTCGGCTCCGGGGAGCTGATCGCCACAACTACCCTGGGAGCGCGGGTCGGCTTTGCCGCCCTGTGGCTGATCATCCTCAGTTGCCTGATCAAGGTGGTGATTCAGGGAGAGCTGGCACGCCACACCATCATCAGCGGAGAAACCAGCTTTGCCGCGCTCGACCGGATTCCAGGCCCGCGCTGGCGCACGTCCTGGGTGGTCTGGTGCTGGATGATCATGTTCGTCGCGGTGACTTTCCAGCAGGGAGGGATCCTGGGAGGAGTAGCACAGGTATTTCACCTCATCTTCCCTCAACTCAGCGTACCGGTATGGGCTGTGGTCACGTCTGTGGGAACGATCCTTGTGCTGTTCAGGGGCCGTTATTCATTCGTGGAACGAAGCTGCACCCTCATGGTGGTGAGTTTCACATTCATTACTCTGGCCTGTGCGGTACTCCTCTTGTGGACTCCCTATGCTATGCGATGGGAAGAAATCGCCGAGGGCTTCCGTTTTCGAGTGCCTCCGGGTGGGCTAGCCATCGCCTTCGCCGTTTTCGGCATCACCGGCGTAGGTGCCACAGAACTCATCTATTACCCCTATTGGTGTCTGGAAAAGGGATATGCTCGCTTCGTGGGGCCCAGCGATCATTCGGCCGGCTGGCTGGAAGGGGCGCGGGGTTGGATAAGAGTGATGCGTTTCGACACCCTGGTGGCCATGGTTCTGTACACTCTCGCCACCCTGGCTTTCTATATCCTCGGAGCCAGTGTTCTGCACCGGTCCGGTCAGCTGCCCGCCGGATACGACATGATCAAGACCCTTTCCCTCATGTATACGACGACTCTGGGACCATGGGCTGACGGGCTCTTTCTGCTGGGAGCCTTCATTGTGCTTTTCTCTACGATTTTTTCAGGTATGGCTTCCAACTCGCGTGTGCTGGTCGACTTCCTGGACCTGATCCGAATCATCCGGATCGGCTCTGCGGAAAAGCGCTGGAGCTGGCACCGACGTGCAGTGGTCACACTGGTCCTGATCTTCACCTTCTGGTTCCTGCTGGTGGGCCAGCCGGTATTCATGGTCATCATCGGTGGAATCGCCCAGGCCAGCATGCTGCCCATCATCGGATTCTCTACCCTCTATCTGCGCTATAAGCACGGCACACCCGGGCTCACTCCCTCCTTCCTCACGGATGTACTGCTCTGGGTATGTTCCACACTGATGCTGGGCTTCGCCCTCTATACCTTGAGCGTACACCTGCTGACTTCCTGGGGTTGAGACGAGGAGACCGAGGGAGTGCAACGAATCGGAAGGTAGTCCCCTCCTCCGGAGGGGTGCCGCAAAGCGGCGGGGTAGTCCCCTCTTGAGAGGGGTGTCCGCCGCAGGCGGACGGGGTGTGTTCCGGGTCTGCCCCGATGCAGTAGACATTTATTTGGGCTGCTAGCGGTGAGGGTCGACAACCCCCCCGGCCTGGGAGCGAAATGTCGGCGCTTTGGCGCCTTCGATGGCGATGTTCACACAGGCGGGTGATCCCGATCGAACCGCTCGCTCAAGGGCAGGAGTGAGCTGGTCGGGACGCACAACAAACTCACCATATCCACCCAGTGCCTGAGCCACTTTGTCGTACCGTGAGGCCAGCAGATCACAGCCCACTATACGGTCTGCTCCGTAGTTCTGAATTTGCAACTGTTGCTCCGCGTTCCAGCGGGCATCATTCCCTACGATGGCCACAACAGGGAGATGATGACGCAGCGCCGTGTCCAACTCCAGCGCATGGAACCCGAACGCACCGTCTCCGGAAAGGACCAATATATGCCGATCGGGGTGCACCAATTTTGCGGCCAGCCCCATGGAGAGGCAGTTGCCGATGGCGCCTCCGGGGCCATTGATGAGACGAATTTCTGCTTCCAACCCCGACTGCATCCACTGCCCGAACTCGCCGCCGTCGCTGACCAGGACGGCACCGTCGTCGAGAAAGGTCTGAAGCTCCTGACAAACACGCAGAGGGTGAATGGGCTGCTGAGTCGAATGGCGCAGCTTGTCCCATTCCAGCGGCGTGGCGTTTCGTGACGCCAAGACCTCTTCCTTCCAAGAGCCCGGCTGCACTCTCCGCTGCTGTGCCGAGCGGGTCAAATGCCGCACCACAAGCGATGGATCCTCCCGTATTTTCCACACAATGCGTTCATTTTCGCGGAGCTGCTCTTCATCGGCATCAATCTGCAGGAAGCGGCACTTTTCTGAGAAAAAAGGAGGTCGACCAAAACCCAGGGTGAAATCCAGCTTCCTGGCCACCAGCAGCACCGTGTCCGCCCGGGACACACAGTTTGTGGCGCCGTGGAGCCATGGGTCATTCATCCCCCGCGGGCTCTCCATAGGAAGACAGGGAACCCCTGTGGCCTCCGAAAGTCGTTCTACATCCTTCCAGCGTAGAGGTCGCATCATGGCCGGACCCGCTAAAATCAGCGGGTGTTTCGCTTCGGCGAGCAGGTTGAGCAGTTCCTGGATCCGTTCCTGATCCAATCTTCTTCCCTGCCTGTTCTCATCGGCGGCAAGGGGTATCTTCAACGTGGCCGATGTGGTGGCTTCCAGGACATCGACCGGTAAACTCAAGTGAACGGGACCCGGGCGCCCCTCTCTCGCCAGGCGCAAGGCTGTAGCAGTTTCTTCGCCCACACGGTCGGCCTCCTCGACGAGCCAGGCTGCCTTGGTCACCGGTTTGGCGGTAGCGACCTGGTCGATTTCCTGGAATGCGCCTCGGCCCATCTCTGCACGCGGGCAGTGCCCGCTCAGCAACACCAGCGGTGATTCCGACATCAGCGCAACGTAAAGGGCCGAGAGGCTGTTGCAGTGTCCCGGTCCGGCAGTCACCAGTGCGACTCCCGGCTGTTCGGTGAGACGGCCCCAGCCGTCTGCCATATGGATTGCTGCCGCTTCGTGGCGGGTGTGAATGAGTTCGATATCCCGTCCGATGGTGGCGTCGTATATGGAAAGGATCTGGTTGCCGGAAAGTGTGAATAGGTATTGGACACCTGCCTCCTGCAGCGTTTCCACTAAGAGTTCCGCTCCGGTTTTCGACACCATGAACCTCCTCTTAACTTTATCTCGTATGGGCGAGGTTCGCTAATGAATCGTGATTCCGTTTGGACCGGTAAGGCGGGGTCCTCAGTGAGGACTTGAAAACAGTCAGTTTTCAGCCTCGTTATAGCAACCAGGATCGTCCCCATCTATTTTTTGAATTTCACATAAATCCGTTAGAATTGCCTTGAATTCCCTGTAGGCTTATCATTTAGGAACATTTCTTCTACACAATCAGGGAAAGGCGACTCCATGGTTAACCAGACCATTTCTCACTACAAAATCTCTATTTCAAAGGTAAGCCTTCAGCCAGCGTTGAGGGATAGATCGCCGTGAGTCGGCCACTTGCTAACAAACTGTACATTAGAGAAGGTTATCGTATCGCTATCCTTAATCCACCCGTGGGATACAGCCAGCTACTAGGTGAGCTGCCGGACAATGTGACCGTCGCCAACTCTGTGGAAGATGAATTTGACGTGATCCAGTTTTTCGTAACCAAGCGGAAAAAATTAGAGGAAGAACTTTCTGAGCTGAGAGATGCACTCAGGCCACGTGGCCTGGTGTGGGTGTCGTATCCGAAGGGAAATCAGCTAGACGCTGATATCAATAGAGACAGTATTGTTGCTTATGCCAAAACGATAGGGTTGAAAGCCGTGGCACAGGTGTCTGTGGATGACATCTGGTCCGCATTGCGCTTCAAAGTAGTGACCTAGGAGCCTGTCCGAGTAATGGTTCGGATTGCGTTACCGGCGCCGTCAGTCCAGATGCGAGGCGTGGCGACGCAGGCGATGCCACTGCATCGCCTCCTCCTCTCTTCGCGACCTCTACTCGCAAGCCCCATGCTCGCAACCGCAACCCATTACTCGGACAGGCTCCTAGCCCGCATTTCTCACCCGCCTCTACTACAACGCCGTCGCCTTCACCTGAGCGAAGTGAAGAAATGATCCGTCTGGACTGTGAACGTTCGGGAAACTCACTAACTCAGCGGAAACTTCATCTCGGATTCCACGCGTTTTAACAATCCGGGCGATACTGAAAAAACGCTCCAACTACTCCAAGATCTCCAGAACAAACCGTTTTCGAAGCTTCATCCCTGCCGCGCCCAGCAGCGTACGGATGGCGCTGGCTGTTCGTCCCTGCTTGCCAATCACCTTACCCAGATCAGATTGAGCTACTCTCACCTCGAGAACAGTAGTTTGTTCGCCCTCCACCTCACCCACGGTAACCTGCTCAGGATTGTCCACCAAAGCCTTCGCAATCATTTCGATCAGCTCTTTCATAGTTCCTCCTGTGAAATTGAGCATTCCAATCCCAACCCAAACCAACACAATCACACCCCACGCCTGACTTACGTGTCCGCACAAGAATTACGGAGAAAGATTTTCAGCATCGGGCACTATGCCATGGTTTTCGCAGTTTTCGTAGTGCCTTGACCTCGATCTGGCGAATCCGCTCTCGGGTGAGCGAGAAACGTTGGCCCACCTCCTCCAAGGTATGTTCACTCCCATCCCCGATGCCGAAGCGCATACGAATAATCTCTGCCTCCCGCGGGGTCAAGGTCTGCAAAACGGAAACCGTCTGCTCCTTCAGGTTGATATTAATCACTACCTCAGCCGGTGAAATCACCCCGCGGTCCTCAATAAAATCACTCAAGTACCTGTTTTCTCCTTCCCGGATGGGTGTCTCCAGGGAGATCGGCATTTGGGTGGTTTTGAAGACTTTCCGGACCTTGCTCACCGGAATGTCCATTTTCTTGGCGATTTCTTCCCAGGTTGGCTCCCGACCATACTCCTGGGTCAAAGAGTGTGATGTCCGCATCAACTTGTTCACGGCATCGACCATGTGGACGGGAATACGGATGGTTCGGGCCTGGTCAGAAATGGCTCGAGTAATGCCCTGGCGAATCCACCAGTGAGCATATGTGGAAAACTTATAGCCTCGTCGGTAGTCGAATTTGTCCACCGCCGTCATCAGCCCAATGTTTCCTTCCTGGATGAGGTCCAGGAAGTCGAGCCCTCGTTTGCCATACTTTTTGGCGATTGAGACGACCAGCCGCAAGTTGGCCTCCACCAGTTGTTTCTTTGCGATCTCCGCTCCCAGTTCTGCCTGCCTAATGGTGGCTAGGGTCCTTTTCAGATTCGCAGGAGAAGCCGGGACTTTCTCCACGATCTCCTTCATCTCCTTTTCAATTTCCCGCAAGCGGAGCTTGGTGTGTTTCGTCTCAATGACCCTCTGCGTGGAATCGTGCACCCTTTTCAAGATTGTTTCTTTCTCGCTCCAGCTCCACGATTCGGCCTACGGCATCTTTTATGGTACAGACCAGTTCGGCACGAGTGGCCGGATTGAGATTCACCCGACAGATCCCTCGTTCCATGCGCATCCGATAGAGGGCCAGCTGGGAAAGAAGTTTCTTAGATGTCCGTCCATCCTTGCGAGCCTTGCACAACCGTTTTTGGACTTTCGCAGCTTCCTGATCCTCGTGTCGGATCTTGTTGATCCTACGTAAAACCTCTTTGCGGCGCCTGACCAGGACCTCCTCGGTGATCTCCTCATTATTGAAATTGACCAGATCCTTGATATTGATGTCGTCCTTTCTCAATTCATCGCCGTACCTCAACACTTCGGCCACCACGACCGGGGATTGAGATAAAGCTTTCAGCACGGTCTCCTGGCTCTTTTCAATCCGCTTCGCAATTTCCACTTCGGCCTGTCGGCTCAAGAGAGGCACCGTGCCCATTTCCCTCAGATAGATTCGAACCGCATCATGGTTTTTGTCCAGGCTCTTAGCCCACAGAACCACATCCTGATCCTGGTCTTCCGTTTCAGTCTTAGTGAGGATTCTCTTTTGGATTGCTTCGAACCGCTGCCTGGGTTCGATCATTTCGATCCCGGCATCCTCAAAAAGATTGAAGATGTCATCCAGATTTTCCGAGGAACAAACGTCGTGAGGGAGGACTTCGATCACCTCGTCGTAAGCCAGATATCCTTTTTGTTTGCCCACATGAATCAATTCTCTGATGGCGTCGTAGTGGTCTTCTATCGACAAGATCTTTGTCCTTGTGTAGTAGTCCACATTGCTCATGTAAGATTACCACTTTCAAGGCTGACAAACGCAAGTAGACTCAAACGGATGCCATTCTTTGCCCCGGCTTCTTTTCCATTAATCTTTCAGACCCGCTTCCCGGATCACTTCTTTGAGCAGGCGGGTCAGCGCCTCGTCCTCGTGGGTGATGCGCTTCGCGACTTCCTCCATCCGCGCTGAGAGACGCCGGTACCCCCAAATGCATCGGCGCTTGGTTTCCTCCCACCCCTCGCGCTGATAGTACAAAGGCAGATTGACCTGAAAGAAGGAGAGACTGTCTGCATTCTTGAGTAGGTCCGAGCGGGGATCACCCCCAGCCTCGTGAAGCATGACCAGCCGGCACGCTTCATCGGCGGTAGCCTTGGGGACACTACACTTCTCCAGGATGGCTCTCAAAAGCTTTGCCCCATTTCGCGCATGAGCGCGCTTGAAATCGTTGAAGTCATCATGATCGGAGCGACGCACCTTTTCTGCCTCAACAGCCCGGTCGATATCATGGGCGAGAGCGGCGATCTGCATCGCCTGGTCAGTTTCGGGATCGAGCCTCAGCAGCCACTCCAAGGTGTTTTCGGCATGGCGAAGGTCCTCCGGTACCTTGGAGTCCGCGATGAGCGCTCGGATTTCTCGCTTTGCACACTCAACGCTATCCATGTTTGCGGCAGATGATGACGCGGCGTATCGTTTCAAGGTTCGTCAGGACCGCAATCACGCCCAGCGCCAAGTAAGCCTGATTGAACAGGGTACCCAGAAAGATCAGAAAGATGCGGACATCGCGGCCCAGGCGCAATCCTTTCCCACGAATGATGCGGTTGCGCATGAGACGGTCGTACTTGTCTGCGGTGTAGCTCAACAGAAAGGAACCGATAATCGCTAGAAATCCGCTCAGTAGAACGAGACTATCTGTCCTGTCCGCATAGGCGTGCCAGGTGAGGCCGAAAAGCAGGAAGGCGTCAGCATAGCGGTCCAGAACGGCATCTACCCATCCGCCATAGCGGCTGCTCTGGAACTTGAGGCGTGCCACCTCTCCATCGCAGCCATCAATGACCGAGGCGAATTGCGCCAATATCCCACCGAGCAAAAGAGTGGGATAACCACCAAGTGCGAACAGGCTGGCGGCCAGCATGGAACCTAGGAACGAAAACGCGGATATCTGCGTGGGGGTGATCGGATACTTGACCAGCTGGCGGGAAATCCGCACCGATAGGGGTCGGTTCAGGTAGCGCGACACGGGGCCGTCGTTGGGCTTGTCCCGTAGATTGGCCAAGAGCGCATTCTCCGCCTGCCTAAGAGCCGCAGGGGTGTCCACATCGATCCAGAAGTACCCGCCAATATCGATCGCTTGGGCCCGGTCCGCAGAGGACAGAATCCGTATCGCTCCAGATAAGGTGGTATCGTCGTTCTCCTGTGCGCAGTGCTCCAGCGCGCCGAAAATGGCGGGAGAGCACAGGAAAATACCGGTGTCGAAGCCATTGAAGTCTGTCAAACCGTGGCCGATGTTCCGTATCTTCCCGCCTTCCGTCTTTACCCGGGTAGCATCCTCCATGTCGATAAGGGAATCGCGACTATCCCCATCGACACCGAGGGCGATTTCTCCATCGGCCAAAGGAAGCCTCATCAACCGACGGGCAATGAACGGATCAAAGAGATGATCCCCCATCAGCAGCAAAAAGGGTCCACGCAGGTATTCCCGTGCTTTGAGCACCGAAAGTCCGTTTCCTTTTTCCCAATCCTCGTTAACGATGGGGCTGATACAAACCCCAAGGCGGTCTTGCAGCCGGTTCAGGAAGACGCGAACGTGTTTTCCCTGGTACCCGGTGACCACAAAGAAGTCGTTCGCTCCAGCCTCCAGGGCCAAGCGGATGACCCGCTCGATCAAGGGGATGCCCAAAATGGAAATTAGGGGTTTGCTATTACCCCTCTCCCGGAGCCGACTACCCTTCCCTGCCGCGATAATCAAACATTCCATTCGCATCGCTCGGTCACACTACGTAAACATGGACAAGCAAAACCAATTTCCCTTGAAAGTGGCCAGACAACCACCAGAAAACAGAACTCCCTGCGCACATCACAGCAACCAGAGACGGCGTGTAAATTCATATCAGCTCCTCCATCCAGCTACAGGCACCTCGCCCCGGCGCTGACGCAGATCTTCTCGCACCCAGGGATTCTGAGCTCGCTCCTGCTAAGATCTCCAGGCGGGTGAGAGGCTCTCTTACTCGCTCCCAATAAAAGGGTTCGACTCCAGAAGAAGCCAAACATCCCAAGTGAAGAAAGAGATATGCTCTAAGTGGAACCCCATTAAGGATTATATCTGATTTTTGCGATCTGGTTCAAAACCACCACTACTCTCCACTCGGGAGGCTGCCCCAAACTCAGTTGAAAGTGAAGGGCGGTTCAGGTTGAGCACGATCTTAAGCCACCTTTCGTTTGGCGTCCATAGAAACCTCGTCTCTGAGTTTGGCTTTCAGCATCCAGAGGTCCTGGTAGCCCTGGATGCGCCGGAAGTTCTTCTCCGTCTCCAGGAAGGCTGAGGCGGCCCAGCGCAGCACCATCTGGCTATCTTTCCAGCGGCTCACTCGACGGGTCTGCATCCTCACGCCAGAGTGAGGGCTTTCAATCAGGTTGGTGCTGGCCAGACACAAGCGCAGGGAGGAAGACAACTCGAGTCGATTGATGGTGAAGGTCTCTTCCAGACCTTCTCGCAGGCTAGCTGCCGCATCGGGATGCAGCCCTTCGAGCCACTCCGCCTGCTTTCTGAGCCGAACCCTCCCTTCTTTCCAGGGCAGCCGATAAGCAGCCTGCATCACTGACTTGACTTGCTCGGCCAGATCGTCCGGCAATCGATCGCACACGTTGCGAATCTTATGACGACGACATCTCTGCACCGGACTGCCCTTGCCAAAGACCTTGTCAATGGCACATCGCAGGGCCCTGGAGCCGTCAATCACAAACAGATAGCGTCGCCCGGAATCCAGGCCTCGCTCCACCAGGTCTTCCAGCAAGGAGGTAGCGGTGGCGGCGTTTTCACTGGCCCCTTCCCGCAGCCCCAGCACGTGCTTTTGGCCCTCCGAGTCCACGCCGGCGGCACAGATCACGTGGTGCTCGCCAAAGACCAGGCCGTCGATGTAGATGATCAGAAACTCAACGTCATCAAAGTGTCGCTCGGCCAGCTGCTCCAGCTGCTGGCCGCTCTGCTCAATGAACTGACGGCTCACGGACGATTTGCTGACTCCCACCGTGTCGGCCATCTGGGGATCATGCGGCTGTAGTGGCGCGTGGAAACGTTGCACATCAAGATCTCCAGCATGCGGCTGCCCAGCTCCCCGTTACGGTTGATCGCCTCATAGGCGGGGATCTCCACCTCCCCGCCTCGACCTTGGCCTTTCTTGCGCAGCCGTGGCTTTCGAACCCGCACTTGCCGCTCCGAAAGTCTGACTCGCCCTGGCTGAGTGCCGTACCAAACGACCTGCTTGCCTGGGCGCCCTTGTTGCTTTTCGCCGGCGACACTTCGGGCAGAAAGCTGCAAGACCGCTTCCATGCTCGCTCGCCCCAGGATGTCGATCAACTCGTCAATGGCCATCCGGGAGGCTTCGATCAGCTCCACCATCGGGAGCAACAGTTGCCCGTTCTGGGCCAGATAATCAGCCAGCCCCTGACTGTTCTTCCGGGTGACAATTCGATATGATTTCTTCATGGCGGTTCCTCCTTAAAAGGTTGTTGACCAACCCGATTCCAACGAGTCGGTCGGACGAACCGCCTCTCAACTTTCAACTAAACCCGGGACAGTCTCCCACTCGGCCAGGTTTAGGCATGATTGCCTTCAACTCGATGTAGGCTTATCATTTAGGAACATTTCTTCCACACAATCAGGGAAAGGCGACTTCCTGGTCAGCCTGACAGCCAGACGCTGATATCAATAGAGGCAGTATTGTTGCTTATGCCAAAACGATAGGATTGAAAGCCGTGGCACAGATGTCTGTGGATGACATCTGGTCCGCATTGCGCTTCAAAGTAGTGGCTTAACCCACTGTGGCAGCGGGGCCCGAAGAAGAACCGGGCTTCCAACTCATGAAGAAGGGGAAAGTCAAAGTGAGGGGTCCCGGAGAGTATTAGAGGAGGCGGCCCGACCTGACGCCTCCCCTTTTTAGACTTTCAGAGGCAAGCTAAAGAGCTACCAGCGATTGCCCCCGTAGCCCCCTCTTCCTCCACCGCCACCGCCACCGCCACCGCCACCGCCACCGCCACCGCCACCGGATCGCGGCTGCTGAGGTTTGGCCTCGTTCACTGTAAGGCTCCGCCCTTCTAGGTCAGTGCCATTCAGTTTCTGAATCGCCTCTTCAGCTTCGGACTGAGAACTCATTTCCACAAAGCCAAAGCCTCGTGACCGACCGGTCATCCTGTCCGTGATCACCCGGGCTGACTCTACAGTTCCGTGTGCCGAGAAAATTTCCTGCAGCTGCCCGTCCGTATACGAGTAGGGCAAGCCACCCACGTATAGTTTGTTACTGTTCATGTTCTTCTCCTTTGAGAATGCTGTTGTCATCAACCCTGAAATACTGAGACCACGAAAGGAGCAGAACATAGTAGGTTTCGAATGCGAGTGCTGCGGTTCCGGTCGGTTGTTCCTTGGGGATCTTCACAAGGTGTGACTTCATGGGGCCCTCAATTCTCCATCTTGTACTACTCCAGGAGGGCTTAAACTGAAGAAGTCAAGCGTCAGCGTACCGGTTCTACTAACACATGTCAATCCTCATCCACTCGCCGCGGTGCGTCCCTGTCCGCTTACACGAGTAACGACTCGATCCCCTTCCGCAACCATGTCCTCAATCGCAAGCGGCGGGTACCTGCGGGGGAGTGAGTCGTTCTTCAGGCATCAATATGGTGATTGACCTGCATTTCTCATCACCCCTCTACTGCATCGGCTGAATCATCCGTCCTGACTGCGTTGCGCTTCGTCGGCCTCCTCGACGTACTGCACGAGTACGCCTGCGGGGGCCTCGGTCGCGCGCCTTGTCAGGACGGCTCTTCCGCCGCGTGACACGAGTGTCGCGACACGAGTGTCTTGACACAAGTGTCTCGTGACGAGCGGTGATGAGAAATGCAGGTCAGAACGGCCCCATCAATTCTTCGGATTTCAATATAAAGACTCGGCGGCCAGAATCTCAGGACGTCATCCTACTCGAAAGTTGGTCTAAGCATGTGGCTGAAACCAACCGATAATGGACCAGTTTTTTGATTTTAACTCGACATGGGCGATGGAATCACAAAAAACCACATCAGCAGCGCCAAGTGTGGTGGACCCCTTCAGGGGCATCAAATACTCCTGAAGGGTATGGCGCTGGCCTACGACTGGAGATAACAAGCCCTTTGCCGTAATCAAGAATCGTTCGCTTACCGACACTACCGCAATCACGGAAGGCTCGCGGAGCTTGCGGATCAACTCCAAATGTTCCTCGGCCCCGGAAAACGTCAGGGGAATGGCGGGGCGGTCCTTCGGAACTAATGGCATAACCTCCTGGATCACACCCGGTGCTGTCACAACAAGGGCACCCGCTGCCAGCTCGCGGTTTGATGCAAGTTCCTCCAGTGAACAAGCCTCGACGGGGAAAGACAATTTGTCCTTGAGTTCTTCCCAAAGCAGATAGCGCATACCAGTCTCTTTTGAAACCAGCAAGAAGTGGTCCGGCGGTTGAAGCATCAATCGCTCTTGAACGCGCTGACGAAGTTGTTGAAGTGTGTAGCCGTGTTCTCTAGCCGCCTGGATGGTTGCATTGATTAGATCATCAAGGTCCTGAACATGAGATGCGCGCGACCATTCTCCCGGTGAACGCACTGCCATCCGGCTCCCGGGTCGCCACACCAGCCAATCCTCAGCGACCAAGTCTCGATACGCCTTGCTCACCGTATTGTGATGTATCTTGAGCCGAGTGGCGAGCGAACGTACACTTGGCATGGTGTCGCCCGCCTTCAATTTGCCGGTCGCAATCAAGAATACAATCTGCTCAGCCAGCTGCTGACGGATTGTGACGTCGCTTTCTTTGCTGATCCGTATGTTCATGTCTGCGCCCAAGCAAAATAGGACTTGATTGAAACGATTCTACAGGCTCTCCTCTATTGTGACACCTGAAAAACCGTCACGCTCTTCGTGGTTGCGTCGCTCTCATACCAGCTACCCTCTTGGTATGTCGAAGTTCCTAACTACACCGGGCTTGCCAGGACTTAAGATCCTGGGAACGAAAGGCCTCATGACTAGGATTCAAACGCTTGGGGTATCTGTAACTTCTGCTTGCTGCTGTTGGAGGGATCGTGTCTCTGGCAAGACTCGCTGGTCCCGATCCATTCACGTGCTGGGGGATCCTCGTCTCCATCCCCGGTTCGGTCTGAGCGGTGACGACAGGACAATGAGTGGGCCCAAAACCATGATCTCCAAACAGGAATACACGGAACGAATGGTGCGTTTACAGCGCCAAGTCGCTGAAAACGGGTTGGACATCTTCCTGGTATCCGGCGAAGAGAGCATCTATTACCTGACGGGTGTTTCTTACAAACCACTTGAACGACCCTTCTTCATCATAGTGCGTCCCCTCTATCGCCTCCAGTGCTCCTGGTGCCCGCGCTGGAACAGGACCATTTACGATCTGCCCCGAATATTGACCACATACGTCACTATTGGGACTATCCCGCTCCCGAAGGCAAGGGCTGGCCAGAGCTATTGCTCGAGCGACTCGACAGTCCTGCGCGTTTGGGAGTCGAACCCTCCTTACCGCAGGAGATTGCACACGCATTGACAGGTCTCACCCCAGAGGTGCTCCCGTTGGTGGAGAAGCTACGGACGGTAAAATCGGAAGCAGAAATCGAAATGCTTCGTCAGGCTTCACGCTACGCCGACCTTGCTGTGCAGAAAGTCATAGCAGCTTCATACTACGATGTTTCCGAAGTCGAACTCTTTTCGCAGGGGCGAGCGGTCCAAGTCCAGATCATGAAAGACACCGATTACGATGTCCTCAGCACCAGCGTGTTGGTCGGGAGTTGGCCGGCCCCACTGAGTGCTCAGCCCCACGGCGTGCCAGCGATTGCTGATCGTTTAAAGAAGGGACCTCATATTGCTCTTGGGTTTGTTCGGGTCAACGGCTACGCCTCCAAGTGCGAGCGGACCTACTTTCTTACTCCCCCGACAAAGGAGGTAAGGCAAGCATTTGCTGCGATGCTGGAAGCGCGGCGTCGTGCTTTTGCTTTGGTAAGACCCGGTGCGAGTTGTTCCGAGATTGACATCACGACCAGAGACTTCCTTCTGACCCGGCCGGGGATTTTTGTACCAGCGAAAGTGAGAGAGAATCTCATGGAGGAGGACAAGACAGATGCCAATGAAGAGGTACAAACCGGAACAGATCGTAACGGTGCTGAGACAGATCGAGGTGGCCATGGCGAATGGGAAGTCGACGCCGCAGGCCTGCAAGGAGGCTGGGATTCATACTCAGACGTATTATCGGTGGCGGAAGGAGTATGGAGGCCTGAAGGTGGAGCAGGCCAAACGGCTGAAGGCGTTGGAGAAAGAAAACACCCGGTTGAAACGACTGGTAGCAGAGCTGTCGCTGGAGAAGCAGGTGTTACAGGATGTAGCGGGGGGAAACTTCTAAGCCCCGAGCGGCGGGGTTGTGCGGTGGAGCGAGCCGAAATGAGATACGGGATGAGCGAGCGGCACGCCTGCCGGCTGCTGGGGCAGTCCAGAGGAACGCAACGATACGAACCGATGCGGCGAGCCGACGAGGATCGGCTGACAGCGGCGGTGGTCGCCCTGGCGAGTGAGTATGGTCGTTACGGGTACAAGAAGATCGCGGCGATGCTGCAACGATCGGGATGGCAAGCAGGCCGGGACCGAGTGGAGAGGATCTGGAGGCGTGAGGGGCTGAAAGTTCCGCAGAAACAGAGGCCTCGAAGACGGTTGTGGCTCAATGACGGTTCCTGTATCCGGCTTCGTCCGGAGCGAGCCAATCATGTCTGGAGCTACGACTTCGTCAATGCCCGGACGCACGATGGGAGGTTGTTGCGGATACTAGCGCTGATCGACGAGTATACGCGGGAATGCCTGGCGCTACGGGTAGCACGGAGGCTGAACTCGCAGGGTGTGATCGAGACGCTGTCGGAGGTGATGCTGTGGCGAGGGATTCCGGAGCATATCCGTTCCGACAATGGGCCGGAGTTTGTTGCCCGGCAGCTGCGGGACTGGCTCCAGGGACTGGGAACCAGTCCCCTGTATATCGAGCCTGGCAGTCCGTGGGAGAACGGGTACTGCGAGAGCTTCAATGGGAAGCTGAGGGAGGAATGCCTGAATGGGGAGATCTTCTACTCGTTGAAGGAGGCACGGATCGTGATCGAGCAGTGGCGGCAGCAGTACAACCGGGTCAGACCGCACGCCGCGTTGGGGTATAGGCCCCCAGCGCCGGGGGCCTATACCCCACCCTGGAACCCGGTTCCAAGGCCTCAAGTGATAATGTAATATGTCTCACATCACTTGGTACAAAATCTCGGCCCGGTCAGGGATGCTGCCTTTGCCAAGCCGGACGTTTATGAATACTTGGAGGAGAAGGGCTTTTTGTATGCCATCCGGCTTCCTGCCAACGAGGTGCTTCAGGCGGAGATTGTATGTGGTCGAGAACCAGGTGGCGCGTCTTCAGCGCTGGACCATTGGAGGCATCGCAGCCGGCTTTCTCTGTCGGCTCCACCTGGCGGAGCCGAAGCCCGAGTACCTCGAGCTGGCGCGCCGCTATCAGGCGTTCTCGATGTCCGCTACCGAGCGGCAGTTCGATTACGGTCCCGTGTGTAAGAGCGGCTGGGGCAGTTCTCTTCTTTACCTTGTCACAGGAGAGCCTGCCCATGAAGCCTGGAGCTATCGGATGGGCGACTGGTTCCTGAAATGCCAGCATCCGGATGGCTACTGGCTAACCGGCAAACCTATCGAGCAGGGGCAATTGATTCATAACGCCTTTGAGTTCGTCATGCACGTGGATACCCTCATTGCCGGCCTCTCTTCACGACCGATCACTTGATGGCGAGGACGTGACAGACCTGGTTTATCGACGCGCATGTGAGAAAGATTTTGAACGAAGCTATGAGATCGTCGTGGAGGCTTCCCGCGATCTGGATCAGAAACGCCGTCGCGGCACCACTCGCGGCCGCATCGCCTCCAGAGCACGGGCTCTAGCCTTTCGACGCAATGTTCTCCGCTACGATGCGGAGCGCTTTTGGGTTGCCGAGTCGGATGGGGAGTTGGTCGGCTCCGGAATCGCCACCCAGAGAGAACAAGTCTGGTATCTGGCTGCTCTCCATGTGATCCCTCAGTTTCAGGCACAGGGAGTCGGGGGCGAGCTGCTTCGGCGCTGCCGGGCAGCAAGCCCGGAAGAGAGCATCCTCACCGTGGTCACCGAGGCCATCAATCCCGCTTCCAATGCTCTCTATTCGAAGCGCGGTATGTTTCCTCAGACCCCCCTGATCGGCCTGGAAGGGTCGGCAGAGGGCGGGTCGGATCAAGCGGAGCTGTTTCTCGAGCCATTCCCCTCGGGCGGGGTGGATTCCCAGCGGCTCAGCGGGATCGACGGTGCGGTGCTAGGATATTGCCGATTGGCGGCTTCGGAAATGTTTGCCATGGCGATCTTCTCGGTGTGACGATGAAAGATGTCCAATTGATGTACTGGCAGGATTTTACACTTATGGCCTGCTCGGCGGCCTTGACGCTGACGATCGTCTCGTCCAGGCAGATCGGCGTTGCGATATGCCGGGCCAGCTCGGCGTGGTCCAGGACGTCGGCGTAGTGCAGCGGCTGCTCGATGAAGGCCAGTCCCAGATCGTCGATGGCCTTGAAAAAGGGCAGGTCGTCCAGGGTATAGCCGGCATTGCAGTCGATGTGAAAGGTGGTGTCGGGAAAAGTACCCCGGACCAAGCGCAGCATCTCCAGATCCCAGTCCTTGGCCACCTTGAGCTTGAAGCGCGGGAAGCCGGCGTCGACAGCCTGTTGTATATTGCCCAGCAACATGTCGAAGCTGTCCTGTATGCCGAAGTCGGCACCGGCGCCGACTTCGCGGGTCTGTCCCCCCAAAAGGCGATGGAGCGGCGTGCCGGTCATGCTGCTCTCCAGGGTCCACCAGGAGATCTCCAGAGCGGCCTTGGCAAAACTATTGCCCTTGAACACGTCCAGACGGGCGTTCAGCTCGGCTGCCGTGTCGTATTGGTGGCCGACCACGTGGGGGCCGAAAATCTCGGTAGTGTGGTAGAAGACCGAGCCGGCACTCTCGGGGAGATACGTGGGTGCGAAGAAGGGTGTGCTCTCGGACCACCCCTCGTGCTGGCCGCTGCTGGCCTTGACCAGCACCGAGTGGATGTCGTAGTCCACGCCATAGGCGGTGCGCCAGCTGTAGATCAGGGGCATGGCGACATGGTAGACATCCAGTTTAAATGGGCCTCGTGCCATCGATTTCGACCGAGAAGGCAATATGTGGTTGGCGCTACGCGAAGGAAACGCTGTCTATAAACTCGATCTGAAGTCGAGAACGATTCATCACATTGCGGGCACTGGAGAAAGAGGGTTCACAGGCAACGGGGGTCCTGCACGGGAAGCCACCTTGTCAGGACCAAAGGGGATCAGTATCGCCCCGGACGGAAACGTTTACCTGGCCGATACCGAAAGTCACAGTATTCGTATGATTGACCTGACGAAAAAAACCGTTGAGCTCATCGCGGGCACGGGTGAGAAAGGAGACGGACCCGATGGTGATCCGTTAGCCTGCAAAATGGCGAGACCTCACGGTGTGTTCGTCGATTCTGACGGCTGGGTCTTCGTAGGAGACAGCGAGGCCCACCGCGTCCGCGTGATCCACCCCTTACGCTAAAGGTTGTCCCAAAGGACCGAGACAATAATGTGATCCTACTGTCCTTATCTTCCAGTCGGCGGCTGCCACTGAGAATCGAGAAACGAGTCCACAATCAAGCGGTTCAGCGGAGGACCTGAGTCGCCTCGGCGGAGCCTGTCAGAAGTGCGGCGCAACTCGCAGCTCCGTGAAGCGCGGTCCTGGGGTTGAGGATCACTCGAACCGGGACGATTTTCAGCAGAGGAGAAAGGCGCCCTTTATCGCCGAAGGCCGTCATGAACACCCCATCTCGCAGCTTTTCCAGGATCTTTGGCGCAATTCCGCCTCCCACGTACACGCCACCGACGGCCTTCACTTTGAGCACCAGGTTACCGGCTTCGGCTCCGTATATGGAGACAAACACATTCAACGCTTTCCTGCACAACTCGCTCTCCTCGGCCAGAGCGGCCTCCGAGATGGTGCGGGGCGGATCCTCTTTCTTCAACCGCTCCGCCAGCCATGGAGGCTCTTCTCCGTAACCGCAGTCCCTAAGGAAGCTGTAGATGTTCACCAGGCCAGGACCGGAGAGTACTCTTTCGTAGCTGACATGGCGGAAGCGATTGAGGAGGTAGCGTAAAAGCTCGATCTCAAGCTCGTCGCGAGGAGCAAAGTCGGCATGACCCCCTTCGGAGGCCACCGGCTTGACCCTTCCCCCTTCACGGTAAAGAAAGGCCTCCCCGAGTCCGGTCCCGGCAGAGATGAGGGCACCATTGGCATCCGGTGGTGCAGGGTCACCTTCCTGTAACGTTACGAGCTCATCGTCGGCCAGCAGTGGTATACCGTACCCGTTGGCCTCGAGATCGTTGATCAGTTTGACGTTCTCAACACCGATCGTCTCCCTGAGCCGTTCGGCGCTGACCATCCAGGGCAGGTTTGGAGTCTTGCTGCGATCGCCCAGCACCGGACCCGCAACACCGAAACAGGCACCCGTAATGGGCGCACGCGAAACCTCTCTCTGTCTGGCACTCAGGAATTTCTGGACCACCTGCTTCAGTCCCGAATAGGCTTTGCTTCGATAACTCTCCTCCGCCACAGGCTTCAGAGCTTGACCCTCAAGAGCAAACAGAGCCAGACTGGTCTTGGTTGCACCGACATCGCCTGCCAGGATCATTCCTTTTCCCTCCGCTCGCATCATGGTACACGGCCCAAAGCTACCACACCACACTCACGGTCTTCCCGGCGGCCTGAGACGTACCCGGTTGGATCTGGGTAATCGGTTTCCCCAGGGGTGTTTTCCCGTTTTCTATTCCCTCTACGTGGGCTATAGTAATCAGCCTAGGAACCTGTCCGAGTAATGGGTTGCGGTTGCGAGCATGGGGCTTGCGAGGCGAGGTCGCGAAGAGAGGAGGAGCGCGAATCATGAACCCACTGAGGGAACTGAATGAGTACGGCCAGTCGGTTTGGCTGGACTACATTCGGCGCAGCCTCATCACCGGAGGCGAGCTACAGAAGCTGGTGAACGAAGATGGCTTGAGGGGCGTCACCTCGAATCCCGCCATCTTCGAGAAGGCGATCACCGGCAGCACGGACTACACCGATCGGCTTCTCGAGCTGCAAAAGGACAAGGAGCTGGAGGTCATGCCCTTGTATGAGCGGTTGGCAATTCGGGATATCCAGGATGCGGCCGATGTGATGAAGCCGCTGTACGAGGAGACGAAGTGGCGCGATGGCTATGTGAGCTTGGAAGTCTCGCCGTTTTTGGCCCACAAGACGGAGGCCACCATGGATGAGGCGCGGCGTCTATGGGAGTCGGTAGATCGCCAGAATGTGATGATCAAGGTGCCGGCTACGCCGGAAGGGACCCCCGCCATCGAGCAGCTCATCAGCGAGGGGATTAACATCAACGTGACGCTCCTCTTCTCGCAGGAGGCGTACCAGCAGGTGGCACTGGCCTACATTGCGGGATTGGAAAGGCGAGCCGCCCAAGCTGGCGACGTGAGCCGGCTTGCCAGCGTCGCCAGTTTTTTCATTAGCCGCATCGACGCCGCCATCGACACACTGCTGCAGGAGCGCCTGAAGAGTTCACAGAGTGGCCGCGAGCGAGCGTTGTTGCGCACTCTTATGGGAAAGGTTGCGATCGCCAACGGCAAGCAAGCCTATCAGAGGTACAAAGAGATCTTCAGTGGCGAACGCTGGCAAGAACTCTCGGAGAGGGGCGCACAGACGCAGCGGCTGTTATGGGCCAGCACCGGAACCAAGAACCCGATTTACTCTGACGTGCTTTATGTGGAGGTGCTGATCGGGCCCGATACCGTGAATACCTTGCCCCCCTCCACCCTTGACGCGTTTCGCGACCACGGGCGTCCCCGGGCCAGCCTGGAGGATGACATCGACGCAGCGCATGACACCATGGAGACGCTGGAGCAGGTTGGCGTTTCCATCAAACAGGTGACCGACAACTTGCTCACTCAAGGGGTGCGACTGTTTGCTGAAGCGTTCGACAAACTGTTGAACGCCGTAGATCGCAGGTGCAAGGTGGCGGTGGGTGCGGAGCTCAATCGGCAGACCCACATTCTGCCTCAAGAGTTGGAGTCGCAGGTCAAGAAGGCAATCGAGGAGTGGCGAGTCGGCAAGGTGCGGAGGTTGTGGGGCCGGGATGCGTCGCTTTGGACCGGCTCGGATGAGGGTCGCTGGTTGGGTTGGCTTGGAATCACCGAGGACCAGTTGACGCATGGCCACCACTTTACCGATATCGCCGAAGCTGTGAAAGCAGAAGGCTATACCCACGCGCTGCTGCTGGGAATGGGTGGATCCAGCCTCTGCCCGGAGGTGTTGAAGATGACATTCGGCCGGATCGAGGGTTATCCGGAACTCCACGTGCTGGATTCGACCGATCCCGCACAAATCCAACGGCTGGAAGGCAGCATCGATCTGAGCAAGACGCTGTTCATCGTCTCGAGCAAGTCAGGCACCACCTTGGAGCCAAACATTTTCCAGCAGTACTTTTTCGAGCGGGCCAGACAGGTGGTGGGAGACGACAAGGTCGGCAGTCGATTCATCGCCATAACGGACCCAGGCTCAAAGCTGGAGCAAGTGGCAGAGAGCAGCGGTTTCCGTCAAGTATTTCATGGGGATCCAACCATCGGCGGCCGCTACTCAGCGCTCTCGGATTTCGGAATGGTGCCGGCGGCCGTGATGGGCCTGGACGCGCCACACTTTCTGGACCGCGCCGATGAGATGGCGATTGCCTGCTCTTCCTGCCCCCCGGTGGACCAGAATCCCGGAGTGGTTCTGGGAGTGATCCTGGGAGTACTCGGCAACCAGGGGCGGGACAAGATCACCCTCATCAGCTCGCCCCGAATCCGAGGTCTGGGGGCGTGGTTGGAGCAACTGTTGGCGGAGTCCACAGGGAAAGACGGCAAGGGGCTCATTCCAGTGGATCGGGAGCCACTGGGGCCGCCCCAGGTATACGGAGAGGACCGAGTGTTCGTGTATGTGAGGCTGGAGAAGGAGCCGGACGCCTCACAGGACCAAGCCGTGGACCGGCTGGCCAAGGCGGGTCATCCGGTGGTGCGCATCGCAGTGACGGACCTTTATGATCTGGGCCAGGAAATGTTCCGCTGGGAGATCGCCACGGCAGTGGCAGGATCCATCCTTGCGATTCACCCATTCAACCAGCCTGACGTCGAAGCCAGCAAGGTAGCGACACGTAAGCTCACCTACGAATACGAGAGCAAGGGATCACTGCCGTCCGAGGAGGCGTTTTACGAGGAGGAGAACCTCAAACTGTTTGCCGACGAGAAGAACAGGAAATCGTTAGCGGCCGAAGCAGACCGCGCCCCGTCCCTGGCAGGCTATCTGAAGGCACACTTGAATCGGCTCCGAGCGGGCGATTATCTGGCCTTCCTGGCGTATATAGAAATGCACGAAACACATGAGAAGATTCTGCAGCAGATACGCCAGCAGGTACGTGATCAAAAGGGCGTGGCCACCTGTTTGGGCTTCGGGCCGCGCTTCCTGCACTCGACCGGCCAGGCCTACAAAGGCGGGCCCAATAGTGGAGTATTCTTACAAATTACTGCCGACGACCGGGCGGACCTGCCTGTACCGGGCCATCAGTACACCTTTGGAGTGGTGAAGGCAGCACAGGCAAGAGGTGACTTCCAGGTGCTGGCAGAGCGGAGCCGACGAGCCCTGCGGGTGCATCTCCCCGCTGACGTCCCAGCCGGCCTCGCAGCTCTGAAAGCGGCCGTCCAGAAGGCGTTGACGTAGTACTCGATTCCATAAATGCAACAACGTATCCTCGCAGGTTCCAGGTTTCAGGTTCCAGGTTCTCGTTGTTCGTGCGCTCTGCATTCCGGATCGTTCGCGACAGCGAAAAGGTGGCGAAGCTCCTGATTGCCCTGGCCTTTGCTGGTTCCATCCATATTCGACACTGCAGTCTGCTCAGAAAGGAGCGTCTCCAATGCAACTAGGCATGGTGGGTCTTGGAAGAATGGGCTCAAACATGGTGCGCCGCTTGATGGGAGGTGGGCACGAGTGTGTTGTGTTCGACCTGAATGCGGATCACGTCAAGCAGCTGACCAGCGAGGGAGCCGGAGGTGCCAGCTCGCTGGATAATTTGGTGGGCCAGCTGCGCAGACCACGCGCAGCTTGGGTCATGGTGCCGGCCGGAGCAGCCACGGAGACAACCATAGCCGAGCTGGCCAATCGCATGGAGAGTGGAGATATGATCATCGACGGCGGTAACTCCTACTATAAAGACGATGTACGCCGAGCCCAATCCTTGAAGGAGAAGAACATTCACTATGCGGACGTGGGCACAAGCGGCGGCATTTGGGGCGCCGAGCGGGGCTACTGCTTGATGATCGGAGGGAAAAAAGAGGCTGTCGAGCACTTGCGTCCGGTCTTCAAGACTCTGGCGCCGGGGCGTGGCAAGATCGAGAAGACTCCTGGAAGGGAAAACATGGAGAGCAGCGCCGAAGAAGGATACCTGCACTGCGGTCCCCCGGGGGCCGGGCACTTCGTGAAGATGATCCACAACGGTATCGAATACGGGCTGATGCAGGCCTATGCTGAGGGCTTCGACATCTTGAAAAACGCGAACCGAGAGGAGTTGACCAAAGAGTATCGCTATGACTTTAGCCAAGCCGACATTGCAGAGCTATGGAGGCGGGGCAGCGTCGTGGGGTCATGGCTCCTCGACCTGACCGCCATGGCTCTGGCGGAGGACCCGTCGCTCTCGACTTATACCGGGGTTGTTCAAGATTCGGGAGAGGGCCGCTGGACGATCATGGCGGCTATTGAAGAGGCGGTGCCTGCCGACGTACTCTCTGCCGCGCTCTATACACGCTTTCGATCCCGCCAAGAGCATACCTTCGCCGAAAAGGTGCTGTCGGCGATGCGGAATAAATTTGGCGGTCACGTGGAGCTCCCAAGCGGAGGGTAGTTGACGAGATGGGAGGGGCTGAATGATGGAATCTCCGGAGAAGTTGACCGGAACCGGCGAGAAGACCGGACAGCCGGCTGACCCTTGCGTGATGGTCATCTACGGAGCCTCCGGGGATTTGACCAAGCGGAAGCTCATTCCTGCGCTGTACAACCTGGCGAGGGAGGATTTGCTGAGCAAAGAGTTTGCCGTGGTAGGGATGGCGCGCCGAGAGATGAGTCATGAAGCCTTCCGCGAGAAGATCAGCCAGGATATGAAGGAGCATGCCGGCAGCCCGCTCGATCCCACCATCTGGGATTGGCTGGTGCAACGCCTCTATTATGTTCCAGGTGATGTAGCGGATACGCACAGCTACAATCAGCTCAAGAAATTATTAGCAAAGCTGGATAAAGAGCACGGCACTCCGGGAAATTATTTCTACTACCTTGCCACCTCTCCAAAGTTCTTCTCCTTGGCCATCCAGCACCTTGGCGCCGCCGGGCTTACCCGTGAGACGAAGGGAAGGTGGAGAAGGGTCATCATCGAGAAGCCTTTTGGCCACGACCTCCAGTCGGCACGGACGCTCAATCGTGACATTCGTCAAGTCCTGGACGAAGGGCAGATATACCGCATTGACCACTACCTGGGGAAAGAAACCGTACAAAACATCCTGGTACTGCGTTTTGCCAACGGCATCTTCGAGCCGATTTGGAACCGTCGCTATATTGACCATGTGCAGATCACGGTTGCCGAGAGTCTCGGCGTCGAGCAGCGGGGTGGTTACTACGATCAGGCGGGGGCCCTGCGGGACATGGTACCCAACCACATCTTTCAGCTGATCAGCTTGACGGCGATGGAGCCGCCCATCTCGTTTGAGGCGGACGCGGTGCGCGACGAGCAAGCGAAGATCTTGCGCGCCGTTCAGCCCGTCTCTTCACAGGAAGTTCTCACTCGCACAGTGCGGGGGCAATATGGTGAAGGGGTACTGGACGGCACACGGCTGCCGGGATACCGACAGGAAGCGCACGTGCCGCCCGGCTCCCCTACCGAAACTTTCGTCGCTCTGAAGCTGTTCCTCGACAACTGGCGATGGGCCGACGTGCCGTTCTACGTGCGCACGGGGAAACGTCTTCCCCGGCGCTTCACGGAGATCACCATTCAATTCAAGCGTGCCCCGTTCGTATTGTTTCGTCAGACCCCTGTCGAGCGCCTGACGCAGAATCGATTGGTTCTCAATCTTCAGCCGGACGAGGGCATATCGTTGAGCTTCGGGGCGAAAGTCCCGGGTCCCGTCGTGAGCCTGGGGACGGTTCATATGGATTTCCAATACGAGGACTACTTCGGCAGCACCCCCAGCACCGGCTACGAGCGCTTGCTCTATGACTGCATGCTGGGAGATGCAACCCTGTTCCAGCGCGCTGACATGACCGAGGCCAGCTGGAGTGTTGTGGAACCGATCCTGGACGTCTGGAAGGCATTGCCGCCTCGTGGTTTTCCCAATTATGCCGGAGGCAGTTGGGGGCCCAAAGAGGCCGATGACTTGCTCAAGAGCGATGGACGGACATGGAAGAACGCCGAAGGTTTGCGGCGCTGACCTGCATTTCTCATCACTGCTCGTCGCGAGACACTCGTGTCAAGACACTCGTGTCACGCGGCGGAAGGGCCGGCCGGACAAGGCGTTGCGAGTGTGGGAGGCACCTCAGGTGCCGAACTGCCGGGAAGCTTGCCCCTTCGGAGCCTGAGGCTCCTCCCACATTCGAGGAAACCGACGGAGCCGAGCGCAGTCCAGACGGATCATTTCTTCACTTCGCTCAGGTGAAGGCGACGGCGTTGTAGTAGAGGTGGTGATGAGAAATACGGGCTAGCAGCCTGTCCGAGTAATCCGAATATCGACGGGGTAATTGTCTGCGATAGTAGGCGATATGGGCAAGAAATTTCGAGAATGGAACGTAGAGCAGAGGTGGCTTTTACCGGCGTCGATTTTGGATTTCGTGGCGGAAGGACACCTGGCGCATTTCGTCCGGGATACGGTGAGAGGATCGCTGGATTTAAGTGAGATCCTGGGGGAATACGAAGAAGAGCGAGGCTACCCGCCTTATCATCCGGTGATGATGACAGCGTTGTTGCTGTATGGGTACTGCCGGGGAGTGTATTCGTCGCGCAGGCTGGCGAAAGGTTGCGAAGAGCGAGTGGACTTCATGGCAGTAACGGGGATGCAGAAGCCGGACTTTCGAACCATAAGTGATTTTCGCAAGCGGCACCTGAAGGCGTTATCGGCACTTTTCGGACAAGTGCTGGGATTGTGTCAGAAGGCGGGTTTGGTGAAGCTGGGGCATGTGGCCTTGGATGGGACGAAAGTGCGAGCCAATGCCAGTAAGCACAAGGCGATGAGCTATCGGCGGATGAAAGCAGCGGAGATCGATTATCAAGCGGTGGTGGAGGAGTGGTTTCGAGAGGCAGAGGCGGTTGATGCAGCTGAGGATGAGGAGTATGGAGCGGATCGACGAGGGGATGAATTGCCGGAGTGGGTCAAGGATAAAAAGAAGCGGTTGGAGAAGATCCGAGAAGCGAAGGCAGCGTTAGAAGCAGAAGCTCGAGAGAAGGCAGTGGCTGAGGAGAAGAAAGAATGCAAACCCAAGTATCGAGGAGGTCGTAAAAGGAGGTATCCAAGAGGAGTGCCGAGAGCGCAGGCGCAGCAGAATTTTACCGACCCGGAGAGTCGGATTATGAAGACATCGGAAGGTTTTCAGCAGTGCTATAACGCACAAGCTGCTGTGGATGCCGACAGCCAGGTGATCGTGGCCCAAGGGCTGACGAATGCGGCCACGGATCGTCACCAACTCATCCCTCTGGTGGATGAAATACGACGCCAAACGGGCCGAGATCCCATGGAGATCTCAGCCGACACCGATTACTGGCTGGGAAGAGCCTTTGGCAGAGTTGCAAAGGCGAAAGATTCGAGGATATGTTGCCACGGGCAAGGTCAAACACAGTGAAACGGCTCTCCAGCCGCGCATGAAGATCCGGAAGAACGCTGCCTTAGAACAGATGCATCAAAGATTGAAGCGAGCCGGGCGTCGCAGTCGCTACCGGTTACGCAAGCAGACGGTCGAGCCGGTCTTTGGCCAAATCAAATCCGCCCGGGGTTTCCGCCAATTTCTGCTGCGCAGCCTGGAAAAGGTGCAAACCGAGTGGAGTATGCTCTGCACCGCTCACAATCTCTTGAAGTTGGCAACGGCAAACCGCTAAGAGTTGCCCGGGGTGAGTTCAGGCTCAGACACAAGGAGTCGGAAGTAGGAGCGTTAATCGCTAATAACCCGAAAACCGTTACTCGGACAGGCTCCTAGCCTAACTTCCGCACTCCGCTGAGCAAAATCCTTTGTTGATGCTGGGTTGCGATTTTTTTCAGTCACTACAAATTGGCCGCTGCGTGCCAGGTCTTGATCGGTTTCATGACTTCCAGTGGAACCCTGAGGACGTTGTAGATGTCCCGCTGCCCGCCATCCGGGGTGGTTCCCTTTCGGATGCGGAGAATGGTGCCGTTCGCCGTGGGCAGGACCACCGTGACCACCTGGTGGGTGCTCAGCTGCCGGCGGATCGTCGACCAGGAGGTTTGGATTCCCTCATCCAGGAAGTACTTTTCGATGGCCAGCAGCAGGTGGTAGGCCAGCACGCAGAGAAAGATGTGCGTCTGGGTACGGTGCTCCAGATGGTGGAAAATGGGACGCTCCATCAGCGGGGTCTTCATATCCCGGAAGGCTCGTTCCACACGCGTCAGCAGAAGGTAGGTGCGCCAGATCTCATCGGCACTCAGATCCTGCCGATCCGTCTTCAGCACGTAGCTGCCGTCGAGCTTCTCCGCCATCGTCTTCTTCTCTGCCCTCTCTTGCCAAACCAGATTCCGCTTCTCCGCGTCGTATTGGATTGCGTAGTAGCGCGCCACACGGGGGTAGCGTTCCTTCAGACGACCGATCGCCTGCTGAATCTTCTCCTCCTGCTTCAGGCGTCCCCGCTCCACCCGGGCCTGGAGCTTCTCCAAGTCGTGGATCAGTCTCTGTTCTTGTTTCTCCCGGATCGCTCGGTCCTTCTCTTCCCGACCTTCGCTGCGGCAAAGAATGTAGATCTCATCGCCTTTCTGGCGCCGTTTGATCTCGACCCGAGTCTTCTTCTGAAACGGATTCCGGGGTGAAGGGATGCGAAGGATCTCTTCCCACTCGTCTTCCTTCTCCAACTCGTCCCACCATTCATTTCGCTCCGACTGCCGCCCCGCCACAATGTAGTGATACTGGCGCTGCCGGATCTGCTCCAGGTTCTCCTCGTACGCCATGCCCCGATCCAGCACCACCGTGGAGCCTACTTTCTGGCCCGTCCGTCTCTCTAACGCATCCAGCATCTGATCCACGGTGGCACGGTCCTGCACGTTTCCGTCAAACACCTCGTGGGCCTTCGGAAACCCCTCCCCATCCAGCACCAGTCCCACCACCACCTGCTTGCAGTCGGGACGCTTATCGCGCGAGTAGCCCCGCTTCGCCTGGGGGTTGGCTTCCGCCTGACCCTCAAAGTAGGTCGACGTCAGGTCGTAGAGATAGGGGAATATAAGACCTACTTGACGTACATGGTAACGAGGTGTAGTTTGTTTGGGTGCGTTGGCAAAAATGGTCCAGATGGATTGGAGCGAAGCCAGTATCAAGGATTGCAATTATTGCGCTGGTGCCAGGGATTGTCGGTGCGATTGGCGGAGGAATCTGGGAGTACATCATGACTAGGGGACTATCAGGCTGGGTTCCGCTCTATGCAGGTCTGATTTCTGGGTTGATTTCGGGAATCGGAACCCTATTGTTTTCGTGGTATCTGGCGACGGCTCACCCTTTGGACCTGAACCACTGAGAATTCTCACCTCGTAAGCCATCTGAGTTGGTGGCAGAAATTAACGGCCTTACCGGCATAGCCAGGCAATCCGTCATAGACCGACACGCCAACAAATGGTTGCGTGTAGCTGGAACTGTGTACGATGTTTTCGACAAAAACCAGCTAGTAATTGTGTGTTTGGATGGTAGCGATATTGGACCTAACTACTGGTTAGAATTCGACGCTTCCGACTGGCGAGACTCGCTAAAAACACTTAATGTCGGCGACCAAATCAGGGCGACCGGGAAAATAAAATCGTTCAACTCTCTGTATATTGTCCTTGCTCAGTGCGAGAAGGAGCAGGGGTTACACAATCTGAGCGCAATACAATGAGCGCGCCCAACTGGGCCAACCAGACCATCTGGACCGGGGATAACCTGCCGATCATGCGGGGCATGAACTCGGAGTCGGTAGACCTTATCTACTTAGACCCCCCCTTCAACAGCAATACGAACTACGCTGCTCCCATTGGCAGCAAGGCTGCTGGAGCCGAGTTCAAGGACACCTGGACCCTCACAGACATCAACGTCGAGTGGGTGAACCTGATCGAGTCCAAGCACCCCGCTCTCCACCGTGTCCTGTTGGCGGCGATGACTTCCAGCGACAAGTCCTATCTGATCTACATGGCCGCTCGACTTCTCGAAATCAGGAGGATTCTCAAGCCCAAAGGCTCGATCTACCTGCACTGTGACCCGACCATGAGCCACTACCTCAAACTGCTCATGGACGCGGTTTTCGGTAAACGTAAATTCAGAAACGAAATCATCTGGAAGCGCAACTCATCACATAACGACTCGAAGGCATTTGGCCGCGTGGTCGACTCGCTCCTATTCTACGGCCCGCCAATAAGGACCGATTCCGTCCGTGTCCCGCTAAGCACAGATTACACTGAGAAGTTTTACCGTCACCGGGACCACCGAGGGCTGTATCGACACGACAACATTATTCGATCCGCATCGATGGGCGAACGGCCTAACCTGACCTATGAGTACAAAGGCTTTACGCCACCCTTTGGGTGGCGAATGACCAAAGACAAGATAACGGCGCTGGACGCGGAAAACCGAATAGCTTGGTCTGCATCTGGGCGACCCTATCTGAAACGCTATTTGAGTGAGAACAAGGGGCAGGTTCCGTCGGCGATCTGGACCGATATTTCGCCAATTTCAGGCCATGCCAAGGAACGAGTCGGCTATCCGACGCAGAAACCTGTCGCGCTACTGGCTCGCATCATCCAAGCAAGCTCCAACACGGGTGATATGGTTCTGGACCCGTTCTGCGGATGCGCCACGGCCTCCATTACGGCTCAGGGTTTACACAGGCAGTGGGTAGGAATCGATATCTCTCCCAAGGCCGCCGATCTAGTTCAACAGAGAATGCATGACGAACTGGGCCTATTTTCCAAGGTCATCCACCGCACGGATACTCCCAAACGCACGGACCTAGGAACGCTCCCTAGGTACAACTCCGATGCCAATCGAAAGGAGATCTGCGGCGATCAGGAAGGTCACTGCAACGGATGTCGGATCCACTTCGAGCTACGCAACTTGGAGGTAGGCCACATCATCTCCAAGGGCAAAGGCGGGACCGATCACATTGGAAACCTGCAACTTCTTTGTGGGAACTGTAATCGGATCAAAGGAGACCGTGGCATGGAGTACCTGAAAGCGAAGCTACAGATATGAGAAAACGACCTGACTATGGAAACGCAACCCCGGAAGACTTGGTGAGAGCTCTTCTGCGCGTGCACCGGAAGACAGCCCGTTATCGGCAATCAGTTCCTGGTACATCAGTTGTTTCCCAGCCAAGCCCCGCACAACCCGTCTCATCTGGTGCAGAGTGTCCAGCTGGCGAAGGTTGTGCTTCCCAGCGAACTCACGAACATAGCGATCCAGATGTTTAGGACTGATCTTGTGAAAGACTCCCGTATGCGCCCTTTTGAGCATAGACCAGAAGCTCTCGACGCCATTGGTATACGCTTTCCCTCGCACATACTCACCAATCGAGTGCTTAACCGTCTCATGATTCGGAAGGGTGTGGTAGGTCAAAGCGTCATCGGTGTAGATTTTGGTTCCCAGCTTGACGTGCTCCATAATGAAAAGGCTCATGGTCTCAGACTTGGTATTGCGGACAACTTGGGCGGAGACTTGATTAGAGGATCGATCTTTGATCCCCGCTACAGCCATTTTGCCAGTCGGTCCACGACCACTCATCTGAGCTCTCTTGGTCTTGTTCATGTTCCTGCGCTTTCCTCCTATGTAGGTCTCATCGACTTCGACCGGGCCGGAGAAAGACGTTCCACCGTTTTTAGTTCTGGTCCAGGCTTCTCGAATTCTGTGGAGCATGAACCATGCAGCGGGTTGACTGACCCCAATGTCGCTCGCCAACTTGGTGGAGGCGATGCTCTTCAAACTGGTCAGTTCCAGATAAATGGCCATAGCCCATTTGTGGAGCGAGAGGTTTGTTTTGGCAATGGGCGTCCCAGTGCGGACCGAGAAATACCGCTCGCAATCTCGGCACCGATACGGCATGGGCTTTCGGTTGGGCACGGTGTAGGTATTGGTGGACCCGCAATGCCCACAACACCTTTCCTCTGGCCACAGTGTCTTTTCAAACCACTCCTCAGCTGCTTTTTCGTTGGGGAACATGTCCATCAAGTGGATAATGTTGAGTTTCCTGCGTTGCCGGTTTCTTGTTTGTTTTCCCATAGGAGTATTATATGTCAGGAGAAGGGAAAAGTCAAGTAGGTCTTATAATCCCCTAGAGATAGACCGTCTCTTGCAGGTTGAAAAGCGCTCTCTCCCGCTCCATGAGCTCCCGCTCGATCGGCTCTCGATTCGGATGTAGCCGATCCAGGTTCCGATAGAGCGCATCCTCCTGCAGCGGGCGGAAGTCCTCTCCCAGAATGTCCCCCGCCGCGGTGCCACGGACCCAGTCGGGCATGGCCCGTTCCGAAAGCGGACAGATCAGCCGGTTGAGCGTCATCGCTTCGCTCAACCGGCAGGAGCGCTCCGACAAGCCCGCACGCCTGAGAATCTCGCCCATCCCCAAGCGCCGCCACATCTGATGCCCGACGTGCACGGGCCCGGCTTCCCGGGCCTGCTCCAATTCAATCCGCTCCGCATCGACGGTGACCAGCTCTGCCGCTGGCTCGGGTTCTCGCCGCTGTCGGCCCCGCCCAGCCCTTTCGAGAAGGGTTCGGGTTTTTTCATCGGGAGCTTCCAGCGGAAGCTGGCCGCACAAGGCCGACTCCAGCTTATGCGCCAGGGCCCGCCATTGTTCTCGAGGCGCCGGGGCCAGATTGCCCAGCGAGCAAATCGTTCTTTGGCGCGATCCCTTGGGGGTCTGAACCGACTCCACCAGCAGGTAGTTCGCGTATTCCTTGCCCTTGTAGATGCGACTGGTTTTTCGGATGTACATTCATCACTACATATACCATATAAACCTGACATATCCAGTGCGATACTTAGTCATATTAGTCACTATTTCGCCAATCCAGAAAGACGCTCGCTGAAAACAAACGACTTGCCGACGCCGAGCAGGCAAAATAGGTGAAAATCCCTCAGCGGACCGGGAAGTTAGGCTAGCGGACCATCCGCTTGAAAAGGTCCTCCTGTATTTCACATTCCAGCAGATCATCGAGACGATCGTTTTCGAGTCCGTCCTGGATCACCGCAAAGCTTTCTTTGAGCGCTGTCTCCGTGTGATCCAGAGCTGCCTCATCGTGCGCGCAGTTGAGGAAGCCGCCCATAATGACTCCTCTACGGGCATTTTCCTGAATGAACAGGGTGCTCACTTTTTTGGCGGTCTCCGCATCTTCGATATGGAAGCGGAGGTCCGGACGTGCCGAGACGCCAACACACTCTGCGTCCAGCCCGACATCTTGAGCAGCCCGGTTGAGCCGCTCCTGAAGAGAAGCACCGATCTTTTGAAGGTGAGCCACGGCATTGCGACGCTTGAGCTCTCTGAGGGTGGTCAGGGCAGCGACGATTCCGATGCTGTCGTCCCAGTAGGTGCTCGAGACGAACATCCGGGAGGCGGGTTCCATGATTTCTCGCTTCCCCACCACCGCCCCCATCGGATATCCGTTGGAGATGGCTTTGGCAAAGACGGACATATCCGGGGTTACGCCCGTGTATTCTTGCGCTCCGCCCAAGGCAAGTCGGAAGCCGGAGGATACTTCGTCGAAGATCAGGATGACGCCATATCGAGTGGCCAGGTCGCGAACACCTTCGAGGTAGCCTTCAGGAGGTAAGTCCGTGCGCATCGCTTCCATGATGATGCACGCGAGTTGCCCTTCATGTTGCTTCAACATGTCTTCCAACATGTTCAGGTTGCCGTATTCAAACGGAATCACGGTCCCTTCCAACCCCCTGGGGACACCGGTGGGTTCGATACCCGCGAAAAGATGCCCACCCAGTTTCTCACTGCCGAGATTGGCTGCCTGGTACCAGTCGTGCCAACCGTGATACCCGCAAAACAGCACTCGGTCACGGCCGGTTACGCCGCGAGCAATGCGGACTGCTACGGTGCAGGCCTCTCCCCCACCCTTGGTGTAGCGCACCATTTCGGCAGAGGGAATCATGTCAACCAGTTCCTCGGCCAGTTCCACGGACGCTTCATGTCCAATGCTATAAAGGGACCCTTTGTCGATCTGCTCCTTGACGGCGTTATCCACGACCTCATCGGCATAGCCCAGAATGATGGGTCCGACGGCGCACATCCAATCCACAAATTCGTTGCCGTCGATATCCCAGATGCGGCACCCCTTCGCCCGTTCGGCATAGATGGGGCTTACTCCAAGAGCCGCTCGAGTCGGCCGCCGGCTGATCAGCTGGGTCACGCCCGGGATCAGCTGTCGCGCCCTGAGATACGTCTGCGTCGAACGCTGCACCGAATAGTGAGCTGACGCTGTTCTTGCATGACCCATTGTACATCCTCCTTCACCAGGAGGCGCAGCCGCCTCCAATCGCTAGCCTGCATTTCTCATCACCTCTCTACTGCATCGGCGTCGCCTTCACCTGAGCGAAGTGAAGAAATGATCCGTCCTGACTGCGTTGCGCTTCTTCGGCCTCCTCGACGTACTGCACGAGTACTCCTGCGGGGGCCTCGGTCGCGCGCCTTGTCAGACCGGCCCTTCCGCCGCGTGACACGAGTGTCTCGTGACGAGCCGTGATGAGAAATGCAGGTCAGAGTATAGACTCTGACGGATTTGACTTCACTATTGTAAACGTGGAGAGGACAAGAGCCTTCTTGCACCGGTCAGACGAATCTTGTCACAGGGTCGGTGTGACGGGCAGTGTCGCAAATTCTCCCGGGCTCACCCGAATCGCCATGCCATTGAGGGGCACCACCGATCGGACCTCCAGGGTACCTCTAAAGCGGCTAAAGTCCACACCCTTGCCGGCGAAGAGCTCCTCGGGGAAGCGTGCCAGTTGGCCCCGCCCAGCCAGCACGATCACTACCGTACTCGTCTCTACCGGGTCGGTGCCGGCGTCACGCAAGATCAAGGTCACATCGACCGGACCGGGATTCGGGTTGGAGAGTGCAACACCCGTACGAACCTCCAGTCCAGTGTCGGACTCGATCGGCACCAGAAAGCTTGCCGAAGGTTGCGTTGCCCCACGCCGGCAACCCCAAAGCTTCCCGCAAAGAGAACGGTTCCAGCGATGAAAAGGTCAGATTCGACCTCCACGGAGCCGGTCACGAGTGCGTTTCCGCTGCCGCCGGTGGCAAAGAATCCTACGCCAAGTGCCGGCAAGGCGAAGGAGAACTGGCCCACTCGCAGCACACCATTAATGTTTACGGAAAGCGGGTCTCCCTGGCTGTCGAAGAGGAAAACTGTGCCACTGGCAGTCCGATCGGCAAAGGAATTCACCAGAATCAACGTCGAGGAGACACCCGAACCGTCGCCAAAGTGAGCAAAGTGGAGACGGCTTTGGCCAAAACCCATCGGGGCAACGGGAAGGGTTGCAAATTGCCCGGGACCGAGGCGAATGGCCATACCTATGACGGGCCGCAGCGACTCAACTTCAAGCGAGCCGCGGAACTGGGCCAGGTCCACACCCGTGCCGGCGAAGAGCTCTTCGGGAAAGCGGGCCAGCTGGCTCCGCGGGCCGAGATTTATCACCAGATTCCCATTCCCTGCCGGGTCGGCGTTGGAGTCACGCAATCTCAAGGTGAGATCCACCGAATCAGTAGTCGGGTTGGCAAGGGCCACTCCGGCGCTTCCCGAGAAAAGAATGGTCCCTCCGAAAGGCGCGTCGGCCTCAACTTCTGCCCATCCGGTGACCGCAGGTTCTCCTGCACCGTCAGTGGCAAAGAAGGCAACCCCCTGCCCGGGTACATCAAAGGGAAACTCTCCGCTTTGCGCGGTTCCGTTGACACTTACGGTAAGTGGATTCCCCAGCTGATCGAAGAGTTTGACCTTCCCTGTCACTTTCTGCGTAGCGGATGGATTCGTCACAACCAGCGTCGAGGAAGTACCTTCGCCCTTCCCGAATTGGGCGAATCGACGCTTCAGATCGTCAATTTCTACCACCATCACTCCATCCCCTCTGGTCGCCATGAAGAGAAGGTTCGGCTGGTCCGGGAAAATGACCATATCCCACACGCCGGTGTGTTGCAGGTTGCCTCCAAATCGGGTCCAGGTGGCTCCATTGTCGTTCGATTGGTAAATGCCGGCGCTCTGGTTCACTCCTCGAACAAAGGTAGCGTTCGAGACCGCGTAGAGCATACCCGGTGCACAAGGGGCATCAATCACATTGCTCACATAGGGCTGATCTAAAGCCTGGCTAAAGGTGGCCCCGTCATCCGAGACCATCAAGGCGCCTCTCTCAGCGTTCCATCCTCCAACGAAGAGGCGTCGCGGGCTTCCGACAAATTGGATGGCCACAACGTCCTGATAGGGATATTCGGCTACTTTTCCCCAACTCTGCCCCGCATCCGTACTCCGGTAGAGTCCGCTGCTAGAGGGGAAGAACCCGAAGAAGGTATAGAGGCCTGCGTAGAGGATGTTGGTGTTGTCCGGATCCACGGCCAGGCGAAAGATCATCTCCCGGTCCCCCTCCGGAATGCCCTTTCCACTTTCATTCCAGGTGATTCCCCCGTCTGAGGATTTGTAGAGCGTGTCTCCATGAAATGCACAGTAGAGAAGATCCTGAACCGGCACTTCACCCCACACAACGGTCAGGGCCGGGCGACCCAGAAGTCCCGGTTTGGCGGGAGGGGTGATGTCGAGTGTGCTGGAACCTCCATCACTGGATTTGTGGATTTCGGAGCGAACGTCCGGCTCTCGCAGGTCGTTTGAAAAGCTGCCCAAAGCCACGTAGAACCGGTCCGGGTCGGAAGGATGAACAAAAACCTCCGTAGCTCCATCGGGGCGGATCGTGTCGGGAATCGCTCCCGGCCAAACGATTTGCTTCCAGGAGCCCCCACGATCGTCCGATTTCCAAAATCCAATGTCTTCAAAGGCAACGTAAAGAATCCCGTTGGAAATGCCCATGTCATACGTCTCGGTCACCTCCGCTCCCGCTCCTGCCCACCGATCCGCTCCAACCTTCCTGGTGGAGAGCTGAGTCCAGGTGCTGCCACCATCGGTGGTTTTGAGAATTGCGAGTTCGTTACATGAGATCATCAGGTTGGGGTCAGAGGGAGCAATGGCCAGGCCCTCGGGCGCAATCTGAAAAAACCTCCATCCCCAAACGCTTGTTTCGTCGAAACCATCCGTCAAATTGGTCCAGGCTCCGTCATAGCGATAGAGACCCCCCTCACCTCCCTGGGTCCTGAGGCTGAGGAAAAGAATGGAGGGAGTATTGGGATGGATCCGGGCTCCATTTGCCCTGATCAGCTCGTTGCACTCCGGGTCGTTGACTGCCGGCTCACCCGTGATCTCGGACCAGGCCACGCCATCGAAGGAACGATAAATTCCACCGGACCGGCTTGCCGGGTCTCCATCCTCTCCCAGGGTGTAAAGCACATGCCAAAAGATCTTCTCTGCTCCCTTCCCCCCAATGCCAATCCATTGGCTTTGCTCGTGGCGGAAGGGGAAGGCAACCTTTGCAAAGGAGTCACCGTTATCCGCTGACCGAAACAACCCTTCTGTGGTGGAGGCGTAAACAGTACCATCGTCCGGATCAATTGCAATGGAAGAAATGACCGCCTTCGCCGGAATCCCCACAGCCGCAATTTTTGTAAAGGTCCCTCCTCCGTCCAAGCTGCGGTACATGCCAAAACCTTCATCGGGCTCGTGCCAGTTTCCCGTACCCAGCAGGGCCAGACTCGAATCCAGGGGTGAGAAAGTGATCCCGGACACCGGGATCTCGGGTTCCTCGGAATCCTCTGTTGGAATCAGTAGATTCCAGGTCTCCCCTACATCCTGAGAACGAAAAAGCCCGGAGGCCGTGCAGGCAAAAAAGACATTGTTATCGGTGGGATGCGCAGCGAGTTCATCCACCATATAGACATTAAGACTGAACTCGGGAGACGAGATGCCTACGCTATTGACGTGTCTCCAGGTTCGGCCTCCATCGCTGCTCTTTATCATTCCACCGATGTCCTGGCCCGCCAGAATGATATTGGGGTTGGTGTTGTGAAACACAGCCGCAAAGATGCCGCCGCCACCTCCCGGTCCCAGACTGGCGAGGCTCCGGATCGACGCAGCGTCCACACGTTCCGTGGCGGACGAAATGAAAAGTCTAGCTAAAAACATGGAAATGACGAAGCGGCGGAGGGCACTCCGCCTGATCCAGAAGAACTGATCTTTGTGCCTTTGAGTCGTAGCGGTGGAAGTCTTCTTACCCCAAAAACCCCACACCAGTACCGCAGCGCTACTACTCACCTCGCGTCTTTCCCGCTCCGCATCGGGCACCGGTCGCTGCCTGCCTGACGAACGGTATGGCAAGCATCCTGGGTATGGTCTGCCACCTCGCTTCACGGAAATCCGCCAAGCCGATGATCATGCCCTGGTGCCCCTTTTCCGGTTGATCCAAATAGGTGCCCAGAATCCGGTCCCAGCAGGAGAGGTTGAAGCCGAAGTTGGTGCCATACTCCACCTCGTCCACGGAATGGTGAACTCGATGCATGTCGGGCGTGACGATGAACCAGCGCAGGACTCGGTCCAGTTTCAACGGGATACGCACATTGGCGTGGTTGAACATGGCCAGGGCATTGAGAAGCACCTCAAAAAGAAGCACAGCCAGTATAGGAGGCCCAGCAGCGAGATCGCCGCAAGCTTGATCAGCATGGAGAGGAGAATCTCGACGGGGTGAAACCGAACCCCGGTGGTCACGTCGAAATCCACATCGGCGTGGTGAACCACGTGCAGACGCCACAGGACTGGAATGGCATGGAACATCAGGTGCTGAAGGTAGATGGCAAAGTCGAGGAGGATCACTGAGACCAGAACGGCGACCCAGTAAGGCACATCAGCCAGGTGAAAAAGCCCCCAGCCAAGGTGCTCCGCCATCAGAGCCATCCCGATTGCTGCGGTCGGGAAGAGCAGGCGCACGACAAGGGTATCAATAACCACCAGGCCCAGGTTGCCGAACCAGCGCCTCGCTTTGACAGCCGTGAGCTCACGACGCACAGCTGCGGCCTCCCAGATCGCCATCAGGCTGAAAACTCCAACAGCGGTGCCGAGGCGAATCATAGATTCACTGCCCAGGATCCAATCGTTCATCGCTCCCTCGCCTCGAGATTGCGGGGAAGTTTTGCCCAAACCAACAGAATAACGGCGGCCGCCTATTCGCTTACCTGCTCCAGGATCGCAAAATCGCCGGGATTCCAGGCCTGAACGATGATGTAGAACTTGTTGCCGATCTGGCGCAGAACGGCATTGTGGATATGCTGAAACTTCTCCAGACCGAGTTCCTCCTTAGGCATGATCGCAGAGATGACCTGGTCACCATCAAGGAGATAGATGGGCGCTCCCTTGCTTCGATCGGGCCCGTGCAGGCAGCCCACGATTCCATATCGACCCACATAATCGATATCGCAGGGAAACGAACCCCGGGGCAGCTCCAAAGTGGAGCGATAGTGGCCGTAGCGGGTGAAGCGATCCACCTCAGAATTGGGCCGGTCGGCGACGTCGATCCGTGTCGTCCCCGGGGGCACGGTAATGCCGTGTCCCGTGCCAAACTGGCCAGCTCCGCTCCCCTTGCCGCCAAATGCCAGGTTGTGCCAGAGTGCCTGGAACGGATTCGTGCTCACGATCTTCGCCGTCAGGACGAAATCCAGGCTGGAATAACCGGTGGCCACGTAAAACAGTCCATCCAGCTGCTCGACGTCGGTTGGTGTGAAATTACCCTTTCCATAGAAGTAATTATTGACGGTAGGCTGATCGAAGTCGTCCTCTTCGGTCGGGACGCTGAGTGTGTGGACCAGTTTCCCCTGCAGGGTTGTGGTGAAGACCTGGCCCACCTTGTTGGCGGGAAAGGTCAAGTACGGCGTCCCGTCGGAGGCATACCAGATGGTGGTGTTGTGCAGGTTGGCACTCTTCACGGCAGCCGGCGTTTCGATCAGCCGGGTCGACTTCAGATCGGCGCTGATTTGAATGACTCCTGCCCCGGGGAGTGCAAAGTAGGTTTCTCCCCTTCCCTGCCGGCGGTCAACGGCAAAACCGCCATGGGCTGAGACCAGCACCTTGACGGCCTCACTCGGTAGATGGTCGGCGCGGTACAGAACCCGGAATTTCATCTCTCTTTGGCCACTTACCGCTGCCACTGGAGCCGCAGCGATGTTCATCGCGACAAGTCCCTCCGCATTTGCTGTGGTCAGAGCGGCGTGTCCAGGGTGATGCCCATGAGCCGGCACCGAGCCGATAGCGAGGCAGATCGCAAAGCCGCAAACCACGACACTAGTTGATCGCTTCATTGCAACGAAACCTCCCTGTTTTGAAATTCGACATCAACGATAGTCAGAAGCGACAGGAGCCAGCTGCCGTCGGGCGAGTATAGTGGGGGAGTTGGGGCAAGTCAATTGGGCGGCGAACGAGGGGCAGTGCCGGTCGTTCGCGGCACCAAGGCCGCTCCTACCTTGTGCTTTCCCCCTCGAAAAAAAGGGAATAGAGTAGACTATCCCTTTTTGTTAACGCGCACTCTGACAAGGATTTCTTTCATGCCTCCCCGTGCAAATATTCAGATGAGAGCGGTACTTCTTATTTCAGTGGGGCATTTTACCGTCGATTTTTACTCTGGATTCGTTGCGCCGCTTGTACCTGTCCTGCAGCAGAAGATCGGATTTTCTCTGACGAAAGCAGCATTTCTCATCTCCCTGTTCTCGCTATCTTCGTCCCTGGTCCAGACGGGTTTCGGGTTTCTTTTTGACCGTGTGAGCAAGGCTCACCTGGTGGCACTGGGACCGCTGCTGGCAGGGGTGACGATCAGCTGTATCGGGCTGACTTCGTCGTACTTTGTCCTGTCACTCGTGATCTTCGCCGGGGGGCTGAGTGTAGCGGCATTTCACCCCCAGGGAGCTGCGCTGGCAGGGCTCAAAAGTGGGCATCGTCACAGCTTGGGAATGTCCATCTTCGTTACGGGCGGAACGGCGGGAATTGCCACCGGAACACTGGCTGCGTCGTTTCTCGTGGACATTGCCGGACTCCCCGCCACTGCCTACGCCATGCTTCCTGGGATAGGAGTTGCGGTCGTGATCTGGCGCTTTCTGGATTATCGGAATCCGGAAGGGTTCCAGGCGCCTTTAGTGATGCCAGCACCGGGCCGGCGCTATGGTTTGCTTTTCGGTTTGGGAGGGCTGGCCACGTTGCGAGCCCTGGTCATCCTGGGGTGCTACGCCTTCATTCCCCTCTATTTAACGGGGTTGGGTACTTCCATTTCCACGGTAGGCTGGACCTTGTTCCTATTTGGTTTTTCCGGAGGCCTGGGTGGGCTGACGGCGAGCCAGTGGGCCGAGCGCATAGGCAACAGGAACGTGGTGTATGCGTCCTTCCTGGTGCCTTTCCCGTTCCTGTGCGGCTATCTTCTTCTGGGTACCAGCCTGCCCGGGCTCGCCTGTCTCGGAGCGGCGGGGTACGCGATCTCTGCCGCCGTCCCGGTAATCATCAGTATCGGCCAGAGAAGCTTTCCAAAAAGGATGGGTACGGTATCCAGCGTGGTCATGGGTTTGAGTTGGGGCACTGCCGGGTTATTGATTACGCCTGCGGGTGCGATTGCGGAACGGGTGGGAATCTACGCTGTCCTGTGGGGATTCACGTGGGTGTTGATCCTGGGATTCGTGGTTGCCTTACTGTTTTTTCGGCAGAAATTCGTCGGCTCCGCCGGGCTGGTCAGTGGGGAGCCTCTGGAAGCTGGGGAGCTGTGACTACCTGCATACAGGCTAGGTGCACTATGGTGTGTGAAATTGAACTCATTTGTTCAGTCATCTGTATCCTGTTTCTTCTTTACGCTCGTCCCGATACCGGCACCTATGGCAATACCTAGAGCCAAACCTGTCCCAACATTATCGAAAGCCGCACCAAAAGCCGCGCCAAAAGCAACACCCAAGGCTACGCCGAGCCCTGTATAATGTTTGACTGGGTCATTTGTTTTGTTCCGCTTACCCATTCTATTGTAGTGGGTTAGATCAATTCAGGGAGGCAGATTTTGTGTCCCATATGGTGAATGGGGGTTTATTTCTTTTCGTTTTGCAACCGAGCAGCATGCAGGCGGGCTACGTCTGCCAAGTAGTAGGAGATGTAGTACTCGTTGGCCGCCTGTGACATGTGCTTCCTGGCCAGTTCTCTCTGGCCCGCCGCATCGTAGTACAAACCCAGATAAAGATGCGCATGGAAAAGCCGCTCCTTGAGCACCACTTTCGTCGGCGAGCCCGCTTTGGCCGCCTTCAGTACCTCCTCAGGCTGCGCCTTGCCGCGGTATAAGTTATAGATCTGCATCATCGGTACGCGGCGGTCATGAGTGACGGGCAACATCCCATCACGAGCCTTCTTCACACTGGCGCTGCGGGCCATACAGAGGTACCGCCAAACCGAATTTTCGACGTCGTTCTGGTGGTACATGTGAGAAAACACGAACTGCTCGGCGCCTTGCTCAAATTGCCCGCCGTAGTATAAGGAGATGCCGCGCTCCCAAAGCTGCGATTTCTGCTCTGGTCGCAACTCCAGGCACTTATCAAAGTCCGCAATCGATTCGCCAATCTTGCCCAGCCGAAAGTGCTCCCGACCACGGAGGTGATAGGCTTGGACCATGCTCGGGTCCTGATCGATGGCCTGGGTCGCCAGCTCCACTGCCCGGGCGCTGTCACCTCGAGAAGCAGCCTGAGTCGCTTGTTCCACCAGCTCGGTCACGGAGCCTTGAGCCGTGATTTCGACAACCAGGCAGGTCACGATGAAGACGATTGAACTGCCCATCAGCACAGCAGCTCTCCGCATGGAAATGTGCCCCGCGCGCCTATCCGTCTCGGATTCTCCCGCCATGCACTCAATGTATCACCAATGACTCTGGAAGTCTCTCACCCCGCCCTGCTGCCTTACTTTTGCGATCGCTTCTTTTCCAACTCCACAGTGGGGGGCTTGGGTATAATGGCAGATCACCAACTTCACGGAGAATCACAGATGAACGCGTTGTCCACAGGTCGTCCCCTGCGACTGGGTGCCATCTATCCCAACGACATGTGGGTCGACCTGCACGTAGAGGCAGTCCTGAATGACTTTCGGCACTTTCTTCCCACCCAGGTCGACCTCATTTCTGCGGCGACACCTGTGCCCCGCCGTCCGCATGGACCTGAAGTGGGGTATCGCATTGGCGGAGAATGGCGACATCGAAGAAGCTGCCAGCAGGCTCCTGCCCTATGACCCCACCTTGTTCGCCTACTACTGCACGACAGTCAGTTTTCTTCGAGGTCCTGGAAAGGATCACGAGATCTCTCAGCGGATTACCAAGGCGACGGGAAAACCTGCGACCACGACCAGTACGGCTATGATCGAAGCGCTTAAGACGCTTGACGTTCGGCGGGTCTCCCTGGCCAGCCCTTACCTGCCCGACGTTGAAGAGAAGTTTGTGGAGTTCATTGAGGCCCACGGAATCAAAGTCTCGAAAAGCCTGTCACTGGGTCTAAAGGAGGGACACAGTATTGTTCCTTCGGAAAAGATGTGCCGATTTGCAGAGACGGCCAATGTCCCTGACGCAGACGCTGTTTTTGTAGGGTGCACGGGGCAAAGACTGGCCCTTTGCATCGAGGGCCTGGAAGCAAAACTCGGCAAACCTGTCCTGACTGCGAATCAAGTGACTTCCTGGCACGCCCTGCGATTAATGGGCATCTCTGCCAAGCTCGCGGGCGGTCGCAAAAGACCTAAATCTTAAATCCTAAATCCTAAACAAATTCCAAATTCTAAATCCCAAATCCTAAACCAATGCGGCGACAAAGGAGTCCTAGGGAAGGTTTGGGATTTGGGATTTAGGATTTAGTGCTTTACCCAGTGCTTCACCCCGGCCCTCCCTACTTTCTTGCAGCTAGCATCTGGTAAATTGCGGAGGCAACCTGGTCCACATACTGCATGGCCGGTCCACGAAGCGTGCCTTCGTTGATCAGGCGGGGAACATTCAGCATCACACCGGTAAAGTGGCTCAGCGCGAGGATAGCCTTCATGGTCTTGGCTTCTCCGGTCCGTTGGCCAGCCTTCAACATGCGCATCAAGATCCTACCCTGCCGGTGGAATACGTCCTTTTCGAGATTATGGGGTGTGAGTAAGACGAACGTGAAAGCCTCGGGATACTCATCGTAGAACTCATACGTGATGCGCACCCACTGCCGTAGTTTCTTGGGGAATGGTTGGCGGCTGGCCGAGATGCTCTTCTTGGCTTCTGCCATTCTGGCAACGAGGCGCTCGTAGATCTCCTCCAGAAGTTGTATCTTGCTCGTGAAGTGCCGATAGACCGCGCCTTCAGTGATTCCTGCCCGTTGTGCGATGGCGCGGATGGTGGCGGCCTGCATGCCTTCGTGAGCGATCAGCCAGACGGCCGCCCCGATGATATCTTCCTTGCTGTTCTTCCGTTTTTTTGAGGCCACTGTCCAACAGTTTGATGGGTCGACCCACCAGCATCGATGTCGACCCTTACCGGGTGGATCGATTCTACGCTACTAGCCCTGATCATGCATAGGGTAGTCCCCTCCTCCGGAGGGGTGCCGCGAAGCGGCGGGGAGTCGATGCCGTGACATCGACTCCCCGTCACGCCTCCAATCAGAAACCGTTAGGACACGGACCTCCGCGACCTAATCCACAGAGATCACGTTCGGACCACCGCCGCGTCTGGGAAGAAGAGGACACTCGAAATAGTTAGCGGTGGAGGCAAAATCATCCAGGTCCAGCTCTTCCACACTGCAGGCAGCCGCATACTTAAAGGGATCGACTCCGATCTTCAGGACGTTCAGATGCCATCTTCCGCCATTGTAGTCCTGATCTCCAGGCTGTGACTCTGAAATCAGGGGAACTCCGTCCAGGAAGCCTGCTCCTCCGGCATACAGCTCGTCGAAAGGATCGCTGGCAGGATCGAAGGTGGCCGGTGTCACCACTCCATCAAAGCGTTCGCAGTCGACCCAAGTCTGGGGTCTGGGCAGGGGGCCTTCCGCGACCAGGAAGTGGCCTCCCACCAGCAGCACCAGCGCTGCCAAAACGAAAGTGAAACCAAGCGTTCGTACTACTCATGTTCTCCCTCCTTTGAGTTGGGTTACAGGATCACTCCATAAGTAAGTAAACGTATACTTATATAGCTTACATTCGCTGTCAAGCCTCTTTGTCCCCTTGTGTAAACTGAACGGGCACCCGCGAAAAGAAAGCCGACCGGCTGAGAACACTTTTCGGTCAGCGGGTCAGCCGGTCAGCTTTCCTTTCGTTGCCTTTCCAACGGAAAGGATCATAATGAGAGCATCGGGAGCCGCCCATTGCGAAAAGGCGTGAGAGCAGAACTGATTGGTTATACCGACAAGCTCAGCGTGGCCCCTGGGGAGAGCATCCACTTCAAGATCAGTACCGAACTGCCCAGCTACCAGGCGATGATCGTTCGTCTGATTCATGGAGATGAGAATCCGAAGGGACCCGGTTTCAAAGAGGAAGTCATCACTTCCCCGGCAAACCGAACCTACCGAGGGCGGAAGCAGGTCGCGCACTGTGGCTCTTATGTCCTCGTTCAGGATCACGAACGCCTGAGAGAGTTGAAGAACCTAACCCTCCAGGCCTGGATTTGTCCCTCCATGCCCGAAGCAGGTCACCTTCAGGGGTTGCTCTCAAAGTGGTGGGCGAGCCAGCCGGTCGGTTATGGCTTGTTCCTTGGCCCCAACGGTGACTTGGAACTTCGCATCGGAGATGAGGCCGGAGACATCCACCACCTTCATACGGGTCGGGCCCTGCAGGCCAACCAATGGTATTTCGTCGCTGCAACTGTGGATGCCGACAAGGGGGGCGTTTCTCTCTATCAACACCCCCTCTCCCTGTTTCCCTTGCATGATGAATCGGTTGCCGTCCAAGAATCGATCCCAACTTACGGCCCGGGCAGAAGTGACGCTCCACTGCTGATGGCAGCTTCATCGAGTGAACGGATTGGAGACAATCGTGTGGTGGGTCAAGGCCTGTATAACGGGAAACTCGAAAATCCCCGCATCATCGCTCGGGCCTTGCAACGAGAAGAGATCGAGCTGCTGAAGCGGGAGGCTCCGCTCGCAGAGGTGGGACAGCGCGATCTGGTAGCCGCCTGGGATTTCTCGACGAACGTCGCCACATCCACGATCACCGACACGGGCCGAAATCAGCTTCACGGCGTGGCCATCAACATGCCGGCACGAGCCGTGACTGGACATAATTGGAGCGGTAGAAATTTCGATTACCAACACTCGCCAAGCGAGTATGGCGCGATTCACTTTCACGAGGACGATCTCGACGATGCAGGCTGGGAAACCGACTTCACCCTCAGGGTCCCAACCGACCTGAGGAGTGGAATCTACGCAGCACGCCTCGAGGCCGATGATCAGGAAGATCACATTCCTTTTTTTGTACGGCCCAGGAAGGGCGCCGGACGAGCTTCGGTTGTCCTTCTCATTCCCACCATGACCTATCTGGCCTATGCCAATGAGAGAATGGAATACAGTCGACGGCGTGCATCATTCATGGGAATATCCTCCAGGCGACTCAATCATGATCCGCTTGACCGCTATCTCGCCGAGCACCCCGAGTTCTCTTCATCCCTGTACGATTATCACGCCGATGGAAGCGGCTACTTCTATTCGTCACGCCTACGACCCATCACGATCCTTCGACCCAAATATCTGAAGTGGGCCGAGGGCGGGCCGCGGCACTTTGCAACTGACCTCTATCTCGTCGATTGGCTGGAACAGAAGCGGTTCGATTACGACGTCATCACCGATGAGGATCTTCACGCTGAAGGAAAGGATCTGCTGCAATCCTATCGGGTGGTTCTGACCGGTGCACACCCCGAGTACTATACAGCCACCATGCTGACGGCCATGGAGCAATATCTCTGCCAGGGTGGGTGCCTGATGTATCTTGGCGGTAATGGGTTCTACTGGGTCACCAGTGTCTCGCCGGAGAAACCCCACGTGATCGAGGTAAGACGCGGCCACTCGGGTGCACGAGCCTGGGAATCAGCACCAGGCGAATGCTACCACAGCAGCACGGGCGAAATGGGTGGGCTTTGGAGGCATCGAGGCAGGTCACCCAACAAGCTCGTAGGTGTTGGTTGTGCGGCCGTAGGCTGGGGCACGACCTCACCGGGATATGTTCGCACCCGGGAAAGCTCCCATGAGCGGGTGGCATTTATCTTCGAGGGCGTCCAGGACGATGAAATCATTGGGAACTTTGGCCTGGCAATGGGCGGTGCTGCAGCGGACGAACTCGACCGCCTGGACTATCAACCTGCCCACGCTCTGGTATTGGCCTCATCCACAGGGCATAGCGACCATTACCAACAGATCCTGGAGGACATTCTCGAGCTGAAAAGCAGTCGCGCCTACGGGGGCAGCGCCAACCCGGACGTTCGAGCCGACATGGTCTATTTCGAGACACCCCATCATGGGTTGGTTTTTTCAGTCGGGTCCATTAGTTGGTGTGGAAGTCTGTCGCACAACCATTACGACAGCAACGTGTCCCGCATTACTGAGAACGTCCTGAGAAAATTCCTGAGTTAACCTGCATTTCTCATCACCACTCTACTGCATCGGCTGGAAGCCGGCGCTACGGATTCGACTCTTCGATTCGGTACAGGTGATGCTCGGTTCTCAGGTAAATGGCTTTGCCCGAAACCGCCATGGAAGCCAGAGTGCGTCCGTCAAGGGAGTTGCTTGCCAGTTTTTTGAACTCGGTACCAACGGACAGTACCGTTGTTTCTCCCTCTTCATTGAGGAAATAGATGCGGCCGTCCGCGTAGATGGGCGAAGCGGTGAATGGGCCTCCCAGTCTCTCCCGCCAGTAAGTCTTGCCGGTCCGGGCATTGAGGCAGGTAGCAATCCCGCTGTCGCTGACCATATAAAGTTCCTCCCCAACAAGAAGGGGCGAAGGATTCAGTGACACTCCCTGCTGCAGGCTCCACACCACGTGAGTCTCGGTCACATCTCCCTTCCCGTTGGGCTGAATTGCATAGAGGGAAGCCTTCTCGTAGCCGGAGCAGATGAAGACCAGACCTAATCCAAAGACGGGTCGAGGCACATTGGAATAACCATCGTATGGGAGCCACCAGATCTCCCTCCCGGTGAACGGATCGTAAGCGACGGCGCGATCCCCACCCGTGCTGACGACCTGAGCCACCCCCGCGGCATGGATCAGCAGGGGTGTTGAATAAGCCATCCGTCCATCACGGTTCCGCTTCCAACGGATCTCGCCGCTCTGTTTCTCCAGAGCGACCACATACTGCACATCCGTCCCATCGCAACTGACAATGAGTAGGTCCTTGAACAGGACCGAAGACCCGCCGGGTCCATGACGATGCTGATACTTGAGTTCTTTCTTCCAGAGAATGATGCCATCACTGGAAAGACATGCACTTCCGTGCGCTCCGTAGTGAACGTAGACCCGGTCTCCTTCCAGAACAGGGGTTGGCGAAGCGTGCGTGTTTTTCGAGTGGATGGGGCCGGGATCGTCCTTGCGGAACACTTCCACGTCGTGAAGCAACTGTCCGCTCTCCCGATGAAGGCACAAGGCCCGCAGAGAATGGCCATCATCGAGACTGGTAGTAATCCAGATCTGCTCTCCCCGAATCACGGGCGATGACCAACCGAGCCCGGGAATGGGCACTTTCCAGGCGATGTTTCCCGTTTCGCTCCAAAGAAGCGGCGGCTCACCTTCGGAGGAATGCCCTTGTCCACCGGGGCCCCGGAACTGAGGCCAATCCTCCGCTCGCCCCTGGAGAGGGTGAAGGAAAACGAGGAGAAAAAGAAGAAAGATCTGCAGCGCGTGTGTATCCTTTCTGTTGGTCACTATCTCATAAGAGAGTAGCATGACATTTGCCCCTACAGGTTGGCATTGAGAACCTCATTCCGAAGATCCTTCAATTTGGTGAAACTTGCTCCTCCATCCGTGCTGCTGTACAAGACATACCCCTGGGTTTATGGCGTAGACGACACTTGGATTTGAGGGGGCAAAGACTAGATCTGACATTCTCTCTCCAATCGACAGTACCTGGTTCCTCGTCGCCAATCCGTCACTCGAAAAATATAGACCGTCAGCCTGACCGAATAACAGGTGATTGCTGTTTTGGGGCGAAACAGTCAGAGTGTAGCCGGAAGAGAAAATTTGGTATTGCTCCCAGGTACTTCCAGCATCAGTGGATTTATAAAGGGCTCGATCGACATCGCTGTCGGAAAGGGCGTAGATCGTATTTCCATCAGCTGAAACATCAAAATAGGTAATCGGTTTGTTTTGCATTGAAGGAGCGAATTGATTCCACGTCCTTCCTCCATCAGTGCTCTTCAAAAAGCCCACGTTCAGACCAGGATCGTCGTAGCTAAAACCGAACGTAAAAAGCAGGGAAGCATCTGATGACGCTCCACGGAAATAGATATACTCGTTCCGCTCATCGTTATTGGCAGCGTTCAGACGTTTCCAGCTGGTTCCACCATCGGTAGTAGCGTAGATTCCCCCTTCAATATACTCGCCCTGTGATATCCCAGGTCCGAAAAACGAGGTCTCTCCCCCTGATATAGCGAGAATCGCGCAACGCGAATCAGCAGAATCAACATGGACAGCAGTCGACCTTCCGCCATTTTGTTCAATCCCACAGTTTTTTCTCGACCATGTTTTGCCTCCGTCCTCTGATTTGTACACACCTCCCGAGGAACTGGGAAGATTGTCGGTAAGGGGGCCTGGTCCGCCACCAGTAGTGACCGAATAAATAATCATTGGGTCGGTCCTTGAAATGGCAACGTCATAGATTTCCGGATATCCCCCATTCATATGCCGCAACCCATATCGCAAGCGTTCCCATGTGTTTCCACCGTTGGTGCTGTTGAGAAATCCATTCCTCTCGGTGCCGACGAGAATCGCATTAGGATTTGTGGGATGGATGGTAAGAGATCGAAAAGGGTTATCCCTATCAGGGCCTTCAGGGCCAGGTGGCCCTTCTATGATCTCTTCGCCGTTCCATTTGCACATGCATCCTCCGCAACGCCTCCCGCAGGAAAAGCCGTAGACGAACCGCTAAGCGTAGCCAACGACCCGTTCGTCTTTTGGCGCAAACCGACCATCGAGAATTCATCATCCGAACGGGCATGGATGCTGCCCTGAAAGTCCAGATCTATGCCATCGAAAATCTCGTTGATGAATCTAGGGAGCTGTTGGCTGGAGAGCAAATCGATTTCGACCTCGTCCACCATTTTCCCCTCCCGATCCAGCAAGAAGACCAGAATGGTGATCCCTTTATCGCCAGGGTTGGCGAAGGCCACCCCTGAGTTTGACGTAGAATTTCTTTCGGCGAAGACGTGGTATTCACTGCTGAGGGGAGAATTGGGGACAGAGACCTCGAAGCCACTTACGTTGTAGATAATAACGCCTGTGATCTCAGAGTTGACGTTTTCTGATAGGACGATGGCATAACCGGCCTGGGCATTTCCGACGCCGTCCGTCTCGATCTTAAACACTCCGCCTGGGTCGATCGAGTAGGCAACGGAGTCAACGCTGGCCCCATTGATCACCAGAGGGAGTGCTTGCCCGTTCTCGCCTTTGAAGAAGATCGTGCCTTTGTCCTCCTGGCCCGCGGGGTTGGTCAGGACGATCTCCAGGCGGATCGTTCCCCCGTCAGCGATCTGGGGGAAGATCAGAGTCGGTCCCTGACCTGCCGCCAATCCGCCAAAGAAGAAGCTGCCTGCGATGGACACTGTCAAGTAGTGTTCGATGTGACGCAGCATGGACAAGGCTCCCTTACCCGTCTAAATTACGGTACCTTCTCTTTGGAAAGGAATCAAACTGCTTGCCCTCGTCGAGTTCCCTTCCCGTGTCCGTTACGTCAGGCCCGGCCACTGTTCCCCAGCTTTGGCCTGCGCTGACTTGAAGGCGCTGCGGATCTTCTGGAACGCGTCGTCTAGAAGGGGGCCCTCGTGGAGAGCTGCGAGGTTGGCCCTGGCGTTGTTCGGGTTGGTTGTACCAACGATGGCGCAATGGACACCGGGCTGGCTAAGAGTGAAGCGCAGGGCGATGCGGGGCCATAGTTGCGCCGGGTCGCCATCGAAGCCAAGGTCGGCTGGCGTGGTCCCCATGGCCGAAAGTCTTTCCGTGTAGGCTTTGGCATAGGTTTGATAGACTCCCCTCTGCTCGGACAGATCTTTCCAGGCGCCGTTGGCCACGGGCCGCTTGGCGAGTACGCCAATGTTCTTCTCGACGGTTTTGGGCAAGACGGCGTCGATGTTGACCTGGTCGCAGATGCTCACGGAGGTCTCGACAACGGCGACGTCGTTAAGGGTGGCAGCATAAGCCGCTGCCTCGTTGTCGCCGGAGTAGCCTACGAAGCGGATATAGCCGGCCTCGCGTACCTTCACCAACGCATGGATCGCCTCGCCGAGCTGAAGTACCCCCATGTCACAGGAGTGTAGAAGCATGACGTCGATGTGGCTTGTCTTAAGGCGCTTCAACGAGCGTTCGACGGTCAGGCCAATCAGCTCCTGCGACCATTCCTTACCCGTCACGCCGTCGACGTGATGGCCGCACTTGCTGACCAGGATGTACTCGTCACGTCGGTGACCGACCACCTCGGCGATGAGAGGCTCAGAGCCAGGGTAACCGGCAGCGGTGTCGATTAAATTGACGCCGGCATCAAGGAGAGGATTTAGGATGTCGGCAGTGCGTTTGGCGTCCTGCTCCAGGAAGCTGACAGGGGCACCCCCAAAGCCGAGCGGCGAGACCTCAAGGCCGGTTTTTCCCAAAAGTTTCCTGTCCATGGATAAATTTTACCAGAAGCACAGCAACGGAGACGGCATGCCCTCACACCGCACAGGGAGTCATCAAACATTTCCTGGAAATCCACCGAACACCGCTACAAGCATGGGTACGTGGAACAGATTGATCATGCGGGAAACACCTGCAACTGAAAACGAATTATGGCCTATCTTTTCTGTTCTTCTTTGCGACAGAGCCACTGGGTGTATATTGCAGCTCTCGGAATTTGTCCACTTCCACCGCTTTGGAGGGATGATCTTCAACTTCTCCCCACAGGGCGCCCCCCAGCGATTCGCTGAAATCCCGATTCTCTTCAGTCGCATGGTGTACGACGTCCTCATTCGTGGATCCGTTCTCCCCATAGTCGAGACGGAATCGCCAGTGGAAGGTCTCCCCCAGCTTGACGTCGGGGGGAACCGTCACCTTACAGCTGAGGTGACGACTCGTAACTCCGGCCAGAGGGGTGACGGCTTCCTGCGGGGTCCAGACCCCATTTCCGTCGCTGTCCGTGAAGGGTTCTCCCAAGGTGTACGCGGCGTCTGCCCCCCAATCCTCAGGATCGAGCGGACCACTGATCACCCTTTCACGATCCTCCCAGACTCCGTCGGCATTCCAGTCGGCCCATCCCTTCAAGTAGAGGCGACGGCGCGGATCCCATGCCGCGTAGCGCCCGCAGTCTCGATGCTGGCTAGGGGTGTCCTCCACATCCGCAATGGGCCCCAGCGTGCAGTCGGGCTTCAGCGTCAACACTCCAGCGGAATCCTCCCCGGCCGGCCCGCGATTGGTAAAACCGAAGGCATCGATCTTTGCAACCACATCGATTTCCACCACGATTTCCTTACCCGGCTCCACGAATTCGGGGACGACGACACCGGTGTCCTTCTTGTCCTTATGTGAAGTGTCACAGCCGGGCCCCAGGTTGGGTTCGCCATCCTGCTCGGCGGCGCTCATATCGCAGCCGTCCGTTTCGCGGGACACCGACGCGGTCGAAGCGCCGGGCCCCAGCCATTCCCTGTGGACGGCGAGATGCCGGGCACCCTGCGATTCCTTGCGGGTCGCATAGCGGCGGCGCCTACCTTTATAGGGGTCAGGCGCATCGCCACCGATATTCCGATATCTCGTGGCGTCAGCCACCGCTTGCGTCAAGGCGCCAAGGGTTCGCCGATCGGCAGCTTTCAGTCCCAGATTGGGGTTTTGCGGAGTATGAAATAAGGTTGAGTAGGCCGGGGGAGTCTCACCCCCAGCCCCTCCAAGAACCGGACGTGAACCTCTCAGCTCATCCGGCTCCTATCACTCAAGCCACAAGGAAAGACTCCAAGACGCCAATGAATAAATAGATGCGGATTGGCACGGGCAATCTGGTCGAGGTAACGCCTCGCCCGTTGCCGATGCCCAGAAAATCTTTTGAGTTTCCTTCGCACCCACTGCACAAGATACCGGTTGAAGTTCCGCCACAGTTGACGCAGTGCCGACGCGTGGAAGCAACCATAGCAGGCTTGCCAACCACGGAGTTTCGGATTGAACATCTGAGACAGATCCAACAACGTCTTCTCGTTCTTGAGCTGGACATGCCAGCTACGCATGCATCGATTGATCTCCTTCTTCGAGGAGATACTGATCGCAGGAAGAAAGTTCGGGTGAACCTGCCCTTTCTTGTTCACACACCGTCGCGGACGGAAAGTGTAACCAAGGAAATCAAAGCTGATTCGCGAATGCTCTTCCAGGCGATTCACATCCTTGCAATAGACGATCGACGATTTGTCGGGATGGATCTCCAACCCACACTCACGGAAGCGTTCCGAGATAAGGCTCATCACGTATTCCGCCTGAGACTGGCTCTTGCAGTGCAGCAGCCCATCGTCGGCGTATCGACAAAATGGAACCCCCGGCAGTTGGCGTCTCACCCACGCGTCAAACGCGTAGTGCAAGAACAGATTTGCCAGAATAGGGCTCACAACTCCACCTTGCGGTGTGCCTTTGTCGCGCGCCTGTAGACTGCCGCCGGGCTGCTCAAGTGGAGCCTGCAACCAGCGCTCCACGTACAACAACACCCAACGACACTGACAATGGTGGCGTAACGCCTTCATGAGCAGTTCGTGGTCAATGTTGTCGAACAGGGCGCGGATATCGAACTCCACCACCCAGTCGTATCGCCAACACCGTTTCCGGGTGATGGCAATCGCGTCATGGGCAGACTTTCCCGGTCGATAGCCGAAAGAATCCTCATCGAACACCGGTTCCAGTATCGGCTCCAGGGCTGGCTTCACCACTGTCTGTGCGATTCGATCAGAGACCGCAGGCACTCCGAGAACACGCGTGCCCCCCGATTTCTTCGGGATTGGCACGGCTTTCACGGGTGGTGGAAAATAGCTCCCGGAGCACAGCCGGTTCCAGATTCGATAGAGGTTGTTCTTCAAGTTGTGCTCGAAGAGTTCAAGCGACTCGCCATCGACTCCTGCGGCACCTCCTTTGGACTTCACCTCCAAGTATGCTTGCCCTGCCAGCTTCTTAGAAACCTCAAATGGCTTTGCTACTTTCAAGGGCTCCTCCTGCCTAGCAGTTGGCCGCTTGTCTGTAGCCGAGTGACCAAGCCCCTTCGCTCCGCTGCCATTACGGCAGCCTCATCGCTACTACGAGCTTGTCCGCCCCTGGGCAACGCTTCGATACTGTCGGCCTCGCAGGTTCTCTGCTTGTGCCTTTCTCTTAGCATCGTTGCTCCAGGTTCCCGCAGTTCAACATGAGAGCCCAGATCAAGCTCACGCCACCTCTATGCCGGGTGCCACCTGACCAGTAGACAGGTTTCCGCCAGATTCGTCCCGGGGCAACACCAACTCCCCGGTTTCGACACCATCTCGTCCTTTCGGCACTTGAACGGTGGTTCACTTGTGTTCGTCTTCCTGATCCACACCTGATGCTTCTAGAGCACCTTTTCCGTAACGCTCACGACCGCGGCTTTTAACCACAGCCACTTACGGTGGTTTGCAACCTGCTCCTGCAAGCCGGTTGCGGGAGGCCTACTCCCATCTCTCACGCCGCTTGCTGCGGCACACTGATGTTGGCGACCACCCCGACGGCGCTGTGCAAGGATAGCGAGCATTTCAGTCCGGTCACCTCGTCGCCTGTCTGAAAACGGTTCTCCGCCAGCCCGCGGACTGCCTGCGTTTCTACTTCGGTGAATGGTCCAGGACCGGGGTACGGCTCGCTATTGATGTTCAGATCGCCACGGTTGTCAATGCCGTTCGCACCACGGTCACGGCCCTGGAGTGCCAGGAGCCGCTGCGCCGGCGCCAGGGTGCTGATGTGCTCAAAACCGTAGTTGCGGTTGAGGTCGACTCCCCACCGCAGCTGATTTGTCGGGTCGACGTTTCTGGCATTCTTTCGCCATGCGACGTTTGCTCCGCGTGCCCGCTGCCCGACCGCCCGCGTATAGCCATCCGGGTTCACGATGGAGATGACCCAAACCTCAGCGTTATCTGCCAGAGCCTTCCCCTTGGCGTTGCCCGCTGCATACTGGTCGGTGAGGTCTTTGATGAAGCGCATAGAGATAGCAGCAGTGATAAGTTCTCTGGCATGGTGCAGTCCCATAAACAGGATCTCGCGTTCGTCCTCGTTGGTTTGCGGGTTGTCTGAGATCTTCAGGGCGTAAAGGCGGAGGCCAGGTTTGTTGTTTCCTGCCGCATCGCAGCACTCGAGGGTCCTTCTCGACCACCGAAACAGCCGCACGATTCTCGGATTGGGGTTCCCGTCAAAAGCCCGGGCTGTGTCAAAGAGCTTCCCCACGATCTCATTGTATTGGTCGTACAGTCCTGGAGAATTCTCCGGATTAGACACCGATTGCTGCATCAGAGCAGCAGATGGTCGTACCAGCCCCTCGGTCACGAGGGGTTCGGTTACCTGCGGGTAGGGCAGTTCTTTAGCGAGTTCTTTCGGAAAAGATCCCCCGTTTCTGATGTCCTCCAGCGCCCTGCCCATCGCTTCACTGTAGGTAGTCCCGGTCAGCTCGCCGACGGGCCCGCCGTCACCCGGAGTGGCCGGATCCAGGCCGATAAGGTATTCCTCAAAATCGCTCAACCCGTCACCGTCGCTGTCGCTGCTTTGTGACGACGTGCCCAGGCTATTCTCCAGATCATCCGCCAGACCGTCGAAACCGTTGTCTTCGCTGGGTCTTAAAGGGTCGTACCCGAAGACCCTGTTCAGGACCTCGTCAAAGTCTCCCCATCCGTCGCCGTCCGTGTCCGGCTCGCTGATCTCCGTACCGCTGCTCTTCTCATATGCGTCGCTGAGACCGTCTCGGTCGGTATCCGCAGTCACAGTACGGGGATCGAAACCAAACTCTCCCATCGTGTCCTCGAACAGATCATCCAACTGATCTCCGTCCGAGTCGGAGCTCTGCGGATTGGTCCCTAAGGCGCGTTCGCGCTCATCGAAAATGCCGTCATCGTCGCCGTCTTCGATCTGTGAGACTGCCTGAAGATCGACCTCTTCCCAGGCATCGCCTTCAGCCGAGGGAGGAGCTGTGACGACAGGGGGAGAGGAACCCACCGTTGGCCGGCGCTCCGCTGCGCAGGCCGCCAGTGCCACCACAGCCAGGAATACCCCGACTATTCGGATTCTCGGTTGTGGAGTCATACACCCGCGTAAGTGGCGATGGGTGCTAAGAACGCGAACTTCTCGATCCAGCGGCTCATACCGGAATTAGGTGCCAGACCTGACTGCCGAGTCAGCATCCGTGCCGGTTCTGGAGTGAATTGCGTGCGTGGCACCATATCTACTGCAGGTAGCGAGTCCATTCCTCGGCAACCTCGGTTTCATTCAGCTTGATCGCCTCCTTGAGGCTGTGTGCATTCAAGAGGGTGCGAGCGAAATCGTAGCCTACGACGCAACCGGAAGACTCTCGGAAGTCCTTTTGTACAGCGAAGCGATAGCGCTCGGTTTCATCCCACCTCTTCGAGAGGTCGTTCGTCAACTTATTCCGGTAAGCTGGAAGCCTTTCCTCAGGGAAAGAAGGAAAGGTCCTACCCTCCATCTCCAAGGCAAGGTAAAGGGAAAGCCCCTGGTGGAAGACTTCCATCCCCAGGCTCTGCCCATGAGCATGCCACAGACTCGCCAGCAGGATTTCTTTTCTGACAAGGATTGCTGCGACCTCTGGATTCGACGCTAGTTCCAACGGGCTGAAAACAAGATAGTTCTCGTCCAGGTGCTCCTGCTCAGAGCAGCACTTCTTCGTCCCATCATCTCGAGCCGGAAGTCGGCTCCAGAGTCTCCGCGAGGACACCGCCTCCGGACCCACAGAACTGACTACATGGAAACGCAGGTGCTGGGGTTCAAAGCTTGACCTGATCTCTTCCAGAGCCGTCTTGAGGAGGTGGGGGAAGTTCTTTACGAAGGCCAGCTGTGGGGCGGGACCTCGCAAGAGACGAAAGACCCGGGCAAGTTGTTTCTTCTTCAGGGTCGGATCTGTGCCGTTTCCATAAAGCCACTGATGGAAGAGAAAGTAATAGATGGGTTCAATCTGTCGATCCCAGAAATCCAGAAACTCGTGAAAGTTCTCCACAGGAGCACCTTCGAGCAGGAAAGTTACTGATGTCGAGTAAGCTGTCTTTCTGCTGTTTGCGCAACTCCTCAAAGGGAGTCCAGCCGGGCGAGCGGATCACCCGCATGCCGTGCAGCTCTCCCCTGGTCTTATACTGGGGGTGAACAAAAGCCCATTCTCCCTCCAGCCGGTCATCCCGGCGGGTAGCCTGAAACGACAAGGGCAGACGCTTTCCTCGTGAACGGGTGGTCACCAGGGTCATCCTCTCCCCCTCAAATCGAGCTTTGAAGAGGGTGAGGGACCGCCCCATCTCGTCATGGAGCTGGACCTGTTTTTCCTTTTCTCCGGACACCGTCGCATGATAGGCGCCGCTCACAACCCCTTCACTCAGTACTGTCATCCTCCAGACCCCGTTCCAGCTCGTCGAGCCTAGAGCCGGGACCACCAAACTCCACAATCCCAATACCCAAACAGAGTACGATTCACGGCAAAAATCTTAGCACAAGTCATGGTACGGAAGGCATTGTCGCATGGAAGAGTAGCGTGTTCCGATTTCTACTCTAATCCTCCAAGATGGGAGGGTATTCCTGGCTGTGTCGGGTCTTGTCGGCGTAATAATCGATCTGTTCCCGGCACCATCGGTGAAGCCGCCCCCCAGTTTTCGAACGATCTCCGGGTATTCGGTAGCCAGGTCGACCTGCTCTTGCGGGTCCCGGATCTGATCATAGAGTAGATAGTCCCCTTCCTTTTCATCGTAGATCAGCTTGAAGCCGGAGCGTACGACCGCGTACTGATAGGCAATAGGCGTCTGCACGGTCAAGTACAGAGAGCGGCCCTGCAGGAGATCGGGGTCGAAAAGGTTCTTTCCCTGGAAGCTGGGATGCTGTGGCAGCCGCAGCAAATGGAAAATCGTGGGAGGCACATCAATCTGCTGGGCGGGACAATCCTCGAAAGCGGGCCGGGAGGCAGGCTCATGGATAATCAGGGGAACCTTCATTACCTCGTTGTACAGCTTATTGGCATGAGCGGCGAAGCCGTGTTCGAAAAAAGCCTGTCCCGTGTCTGCACTAACCACCACAATGGTTGAGACTGTCCTGGGTTTAGTTGAAAGTTGAGAGGCGGTTCGTCCGACCGACTCGTTAGAAGCGGGTTGGTCAACAACCTTTTAAGGAGGAACCGCCATGAAGAAATCATATCGAATTGTCACCCGGAAGAACAGTCAGGGGCTGGCTGATTATCTGGCCCAGAACGGGCAACTGTCGCTCCCGATGGTGGAGCTGATCGAAGCCTCCCGGATGGCCATTGACGAGTTGATCGACATCCTGGGGCGAGCGAGCATGGAAGCGGTCTTGCAGCTTTCTGCCCGAAGTGTCGCCGGCGAAAAGCAACAAGGGCGCCCAGGCAAGCAGATCGTTTGGTACGGCACTCAGCCAGGGCGAGTCAGACTTTCGGAGCGGCAAGTGCGGGTTCGAAAGCCACGGCTGCGCAAGAAAGGCCAAGGTCGAGGCGGGGAGGTGGAGATCCCCGCCTATGAGGCGATCAACCGTAACGGGGAGCTGGGCAGCCGCATGCTGGAGATCTTGATGTGCAACGTTTCCACGCGCCACTACAGCCGCATGATCCCCCAGATGGCCGACACGGTGGGAGTCAGCAAATCGTCCGTGAGCCGTCAGTTCATTGAGCAGAGCGGCCAGCAGCTGGAGCAGCTGGACGAGCACCACGTGATCTGTGCCGTCGGCGTGGACTCGGAGGGCCAAAAGCACGTGCTGGGGCTGCGGGAAGGGGCCAGTGAAAACGCCGCCACCGCTACCTCCTTGCTGGAAGACCTGGTGGAGCGAGGCCTGGATTCCGGGCGACGCTATCTGTTTGTGATTGACGGCTCCAGGGCCCTGCGATGTGCCATTGACAAGGTCTTTGGCAAGGGCAGTCCGGTGCAGAGATGTCGTCGTCATAAGATTCGCAACGTGTGCGATCGATTGCCGGACGATCTGGCCGAGCAAGTCAAGTCAGCGATGCAGGCTGCTTATCGGCTGCCCTGGGAAGAAGGGAGGGTTCGGCTCAGAAAGCAGGCGGAGTGGCTCGAAGGGCTGCATCCCGATGCGGCAGCTAGCCTGCGAGAAGGTCTGGAAGAGACCTTCACCATCAATCGACTCGAGTTGTCTTCCTCCCTGCGCTTGTGTCTGGCCAGCACCAACCTGATTGAAAGCCCTCACTCTGGCGTGAGGATGCGGACCCGTCGAGTGAGCCGCTGGAAAGATAGCCAGATGGTGCTGCGCTGGGTCGCCTCAGCCTTCCTGGAGACGGAGAAGAACTTCCGGCGCATCCAGGGCTACCAGGACCTCTGGATGCTGAAAGCCAAACTCAGAGACGAGGTTTCTATGGACGCCAAACGAAAGGTGGCTTAAGATCGTGCTCAACCTGAACCGCCCTTCACTTTCAACTGAGTTTGGGGCAGCCTCCAATGGTTTTTTCCCAGAGACCTCTGCGGCGAAGGAATTCAAACAATCTTTCCATCTGGCTGTCCATATAAGCGAGGCTGTCTGCATATCCCAATAGGTGACACGCTCGTAATTGTCTCTGAAACCGCCATAAATACTGAGTCGGCAGTCGGGTCTGGCACCTATATGAGAAGGAATCGTCCACAGTGCGGTAAATAGGTAAATTAAATAAGGGACAGTCTACTCTTTCACCTAATTCGGAATAGGTGACATAAGAGGAGAGGGAACTGCGAATTAGGTGAAAGAGTAGACTGTCCCTTATTCGTACCTTATTCGTACGACTGACCGAATTGGGTACCAGGCCCGCCCCTTGAGCCCAGGTTTGCGCGCATCGGAGACCGAATTGCGTGCGTGGCACCTATGGTGTTATACAAGCACGGGAGGGAGTGTCAAACTGGCCTTACGGATCCATTGCCCCAATTGCGGAAGCCGCCCCCACACCGAGTTCACGTTCGGCGGAGAAAGCCGTTGCCTCCCTGCTCCCGGGGACGGGCCCGAGGAGGATTATCGACGGGTCTGGCTGCCCGACAACACGGCCGGCATCCAGTCCGAGCGCTGGTTTCACACTCACGGTTGCCGCCGCTGGCTCACCGTCAAGCGCGATACCTTGACCAACGAGATCCATGAAGTCCGTTGACTTCGAAGGAAGACGGATCCCGATTGAGGCGGGTGATACGGTTGCGTCCGCCCTCTATCGTGCTGGTGTGCGAATTTTTTCCCGCTCCTTCAAGTACCATCGCCCTCGTGGGCTCTACTGTCTCAGCGGAGACTGTCCCAACTGTCTGCTCTCCATTGACCATGAGCCGGCTGTCCGGGCCTGCTCCACCCCAGCCCTTGAGGGGCAGCGGGTGAAACGTGAGACGGGCTGGCCGTCCGTAGACCGGGACATTCTCTCCCTATTCTGGTACCTGCGGCGACTCCTCCCGGTGGGCTTCTACTACAAGACCTTCATACGGCCGAAGTTCCTGTGGCCGGTGATGGATCACGTGATCCGGCGGCTCATCGGGCTCGGCACCATATCGCACGACGAGCCGCCCGCCCATCGCGAGAGTCACAGCCACCACCCCGACGTTTTTGTTGCCGGTGCCGGTGTTGCCGGACTTTCCGCCGCGCTGGCTGCAGCCGAAGAAGGTCGGTCGGTGGTTCTCGCCGAGGAGGGAATCGTTGGCGAGAAACTCCCTCCAGGAGCAGCGAAGCAAAAGGTCGACTCGCTGTTGGAGGCGGTGCGCGCCAAGGCCAACGTGACCCTGCTGGAGCGCGCAGCGGCGGTCGGCATCTACGAAGGCCCCCTGGTGCCCGTCGACGGCCCTGATTTCCTGCATCTCGTCCACCCCGGTCGTATCGTGGTGGCGACTGGAGCCGTGGAGGAGCACGCCGTATTCGAAGGAAGCGATCGAGTAGGCGTTTGGCTCGGGCGTGGCGCCGCCCGACTTGCGGGAGCGCACCACATCCTGCCCGGCCGCAACGTTGTCTTCGTCGCTCAAACAGCCGAGAGTGCCGAACATCTGGAACACCTCGTGTCGGCCGGTGTCAAGATAGCGGCGGTTGTGGCTTCGCCCCCCGTACTGGCCACTCTCCCGGACGGACTCCGGGTAATCCAGAACGGGCGTGTGACCAAGGTACGGGGACATAAGCGCGTGGAGGCGGTCACCGTGGAGTCGACCTCCGGGCGGGAAACGATCCCCTGCGACGCCCTCGTCCTGTCGCTCGGCTTGAGTCCCCGGGACGGATTGCTGCGGCAGGGGCGTGGACAGCCGGTAGTCGGGGCCGGGGAGGTTGTGCTGCCGGGCTGCTCCATCGATGAAGCTGTCAAAAGTGGTCGTCGGGCCATGGGCGGCCGCGCAGACACCGCCCAAGAGCTGGAACTGCCTGCGGCGCCCCGTGCCGGCTTCGTCTGTACCTGTGAAGATGTCTCGGTGGGCGATCTCGAAGACGCGTGGGCTGAGGGCTATCAGTCGACGGCGATCCTGAAGCGGTATACGACCGCAACCATGGGCCCGTGCCAGGGCGCGATGTGTCACCCACACTTCCGTGCCTTTGCAGCCGCCCGTTCAGGGAAGAGTTGGGTCAGCGCCCCCACCACTGCAAGACCCCCCGCCCGTCCCATCCTGATGGAGAACGCGGCAGCCGGGCTCCGCTGGGCCATCGAGCACCGAACGGCCCTCCACGATCGGCACCTGGCTCGTGGCGCCAAGATGCAGTGGGCCGGATCCTGGAAGAGGCCGCAGAATTACGGCGATCTTCAGGCGGAGTACTGGGCGGTCCGAAAGGGCGTCAGCATCGGGGACGTGGGCACGCTGGGAAAGTTCCTCGTCACCGGACCCGACGCCACGAAATTCCTGGAGAGGATCTATCCCTCTTCCGTCCACAATATCGCCGAGGGCCGGCTGCGCTACACCATCCTCCTCACCGAGCAGGGGCACCTTTTCGACGACGGCCTCATCGGCTCACTCGGCGAGGGAGGATATTATCTGACCTTCACAACGGCGGGATCCGAGCAAGCTGAGGAGTGGCTCCTGGACTGGGCCCAGACGTGGAGCTACAGGGTTCACATCGTGAACCAGACCGGAATGCTGGGTGCCATCAACGTGGCCGGACCGCGAGCGCGCGAGCTGCTCTCCAAACTCTCAACCGGCCCGATCGACAAAGAGTCGTTCCCCTACGCGCGCCTCCGCGACATCGAGGTGGCGGGTGTGCGGTGCCGTGCACTCCGGGCTGGATTTCTGGGCGAGCTGAGCTACGAGCTGCACCACCCCAGCTCACACAGCGGTGAGCTGTGGGACACTCTCCTTGCTGAGGGAGCCGAGATGGGAATCCATCCCCATGGCCTGGATACACTTCTCATGCTGCGGCTCGAGAAAGGACACATCATCGTGGGCCAGGACACGGACTTCGACACCACCCCGGAAAAGGTGGGTCTCGATTGGGTCGTGAAGATGGAAAAGCCCGACTTCATCGGAAAGGTCGCCCTGACTCGGATGTCAGAGATGGCCCTCCAGCAAAAGCTCGTGCCCATCTCGTTTGCTGGATCCAAGGCTCCGGCCGAGGGGGAAACCCTTCTGCTCGAGGGCAGCCACATCGGGCATCTTACATCGGCCTGGTACTCGCCCGTCCTCAAGCACGGAATCGGCCTGGGCTGGGTGCGCCGGCGCCATGGAAACTTTCCTTCGCACGTCACGACCTCCACGGGTTCGGTCGGAACCGTGGTCTCCGGCGCCTTCTACGATCCGAAAGGGGTAAAGCTTCGTGCTTAGATTTGCCCCAACGGCAGCGGCTGTCATCCGATGCTTCGCCGAGCCGGATACTCTGGACCGATTTCCAGCGCTCCCCTCAGCAGCGGCCTGCCGGGTGGCCGGCAACGAGATCATGATTCTCGGCAGGCATGATTCGTGCGCTGAGCTGCTGGCGCAGGCGTTGTCCTATCTCGAGCCGGCCGATCCGGAAGGCCTCGTAATCGAGCAGAGCGACGGCTGGCAGGCATGGACCCTGTGGGGTAATTCCCTGGCGCCGGCATTGGCGCGTCTCTCCGTGATCCAGTTCCCCGCCCAGCGACCTGCCTTCGTGCAGGGAGCGGTGACTCAGCTCCCGGCCAAGGTGCTTCTGCTGTCCGATCGTGCCCTTCTTCTGATCCCTTCCACGCTGGCACACCATGTGCCGGAGCGCATAAGAAGTGCCTGCGCCGACCTCGGCCCTGAGGAGGTCGGGCCGGTCGAGCTCTCACTCGCAGAAGGAGTCGCCTTGAACGGGGATCGCGCCGGCTGCGCAGAAGAGGGGGATTCATGAGCGGCCTGCTGCGGAGAAAGGTGTATCTCAGATCGAACGAACCGAAGAAGCGCTACGACGTCGTGATCATCGGAGGCGGTGGTCACGGTCTGGCCGCGGCCTATTATCTGGCCCGCCACCACGGCGTTCGCGACGTCGCCGTCTTCGAGCGCTCATACATCGGAGCGGGAGGAACCGGACGGAACACCACCATCGTGCGAGCGAACTACAAGGCCCCGGAAACCATCGCCTTCTATAAGACCAGCATGCGCATGTATCAGAACCTGGCTCGGGAGCTGGATTACAACATGCTGCTTACCCCGCGTGGGCTGCTGTGGCTGGCCCATTCGGAAAACCAGCTCCGACTCCAGCGAGAGCGGGCCTTCCTGAACCAGGCCTTCGAGGTAAATACCGTCTTTCTCGACCCTGATGGAATTCGAGAAGTGTGTCCCCAGCTCGACATAACCGGGGGAGGACACTACCCGATTCTGGGTGCGGCGTATCATCCTGAGGGTGCCATCTCTCGTCATGACGGCGTGGTCTGGGGCTACGCGTCCGCTGCCCAGCGGCTCGGCGTGCATATTCACCAAGGCGTTGAAGTGACCGGTGTCATCCGCCGCAATGACCGCTGCGTGGGCATCGAAACGAGCAACGGCTCGGTCGAGGCCGGCAGCGTGTTGAGCGCGGTAGGGGGCTATGTCAGCATCGTCGCAAAAATGGCGGGTATCCAGCTCCCTATCATCACGCACCCGCTGCAGGCCTTTGTGACGGAGAGCTATAAGCCGAGTTTGTACCGGGTGGTCGCCTCCGCAGACTTGCACACCTACGTTCAACAGACTCCCCGCGGAGAGTTCGTGATCGGAGCCGAGATCGATCCCTATACGAGCTACTCGACCGCTTCTACCTTCACACTCTTGTCCTCCGCCGCCGCACGTTCGATCGACCTCTTTCCCTTCCTGGCGAAAGTGAGGATCCTCAGGCAGTGGACAGGAATCTGCGACATGTCGCCCGACTACTCGCCGATCATGGGCAAGACCGAGCTCGAGTCGTTCTATGTGACGACCGGCTGGGGTACCTACGGATACAAAGCCATCCCGGCGTCCGGTATCAGTATGGCGGAGCTGATTGTCACGGGAAAAGTGCCGCCCCTTATCGCGCCCTTCGCTGTGGACCGGTTCCGCCGCGACCGTGCCGTCTCGGAGCGTGCCTCGGCGGGAACCCACTGACCTGAAACTTGACCTACCGGGTGACCAGAACACTTTCCCTGGCCAGCAAGTTTCCGGCTGAATGATCCGGCGCTGCCGGTGGCGGAACTAGCCTGCATTTCTCATCACCACTCAGCAACGAAGTGTCTACTACATCGAAGAGCCTGCGGATATCACGGATTGGAACGGATGGACGCGGATCGATGTCTGCGAAAATCCGTGACGATCCGCAAGGTCAGCTGTAGCGATCCCGTAGTCGCTCCGCTGCCTGGCACATGGCCTTGAGCTTCAGATACGCCTCGTCAAGGTCCATAGGATTTTGCACTGACGGCGAGAAGCCGCAATCCGGGTGCAAGGTAACACGCGACTTGTCGACGTATTTCAAGGCAGCTTCGACTCGTTCGACCACTTCCTCGGGGCTTTCCACCCGAGGCTCGCAATGGTCAATACAACCCAATCCCAGGCGGACGTTTTCAGGAAACCGGGCCAGCGAATCGAGACCTTGGGAGACCGGCGTGGCGTATTCCATCGAGATCGTCTGGGTACGTACCTTGGCGAGCGCCGGCATGACCAGATCGTAGGCCCCTTCAGTGGCATGCTTGCGGTCAAAATGAGCGTGGCACAAATGCATGGCCGTCGCTACGCCCTCGATTCCCTCCACGGTCTGGTTGATCAGATCGACGCAGAGGTCCATCTCGTACTCGACGTCGGTGATTCCCTCTGTTTCGCGAAAGTGAGGGTCGACCATCACGCTCAGCCACGGTTCGTCGAGCTGCACGGTATCGGCTCCAGCCTCCCGAGCGGCCTCGATTTCCTGCCTCAAGATCGGCACGCAATCAGCCATCAACTTTTCCCGAGTGGGGTAAGCTGCTTTTGAGTGATCGGGATGCCACATCCGCCGTCCGATGATATAGGGAGCCGGCAGGGTTGCCTTGAGGCGTCGCTTTGTCCGCGGCCGCGTGTAGCGGATTTCATCTGTAACGATGGGGCGGTAGTACTCGATGGGCGCTACAACTGCCGGGTAGGGCAGTCCGGCACCCGGGTTGAGGTCGTGCTGGAAGCCCCGCACGCGTTCGGCCACCACCTTGACGTAACTCTCCCTGCGCCACTCACCGTCCGTAATCTCATCCAGTCCCGCCCGCTCCTGAAGGATGATCGCCGATTCAATAGCGCGGTCGAGGAGTCGGTTGGCATCTCCTTCGGAGATCCGCCCGCCCTTGCGGTCCTCGATCACTTCGCGTACCCAGGCTGGCCGGGGCAGGCTACCAATGACCGTGGTGGGGAACAGTGGTGTTGCCATGATGGGATGGGATTATGACACCAATGGCTGGTGGGTGACGAGTGGGGATCGCCTCAGCGTGGTGTGGCTAGCCTTGCGCTCTCCAATTCGGTCCAAGGAACGACAGAGTGGTTCCTGAGTAGGGGCGCACAGCCGTGCGCCCTTCCCCAAAGGTGGTCACACAGGAGCGCATCGCCCTATGCAACTGGCGGCATTAAGACTCGTTCCTGTAGAAATACTTTTGCACCAGCTCTTTTGGAGGTGGCGGAGTCTGCAGAGTCACCACATAGACGGTCACAAACGAACCCACCAGTCCGACGATAATCGGGTCTAAATTGAAGAGCTTGTAGGGCAGAAAAAAGCTGCCATTCATCCATGCTCCGGCCGTGTACATTGACAGGTGCGCCAGGAAACCCGCCAACATCCCCGCCATGCAGCCGCTGGCGTTCGCCCGCGGCCAGTAGAGGGCAAAGACCATCGGTGATAAGAAACATGCGGCCAGTCCACTACCCGTGTACACGATGATGTCCTGCAGAAACTGCGGCGGGTTGAGGGCCCCCAACATCGCCCCGATTCCGACCATCGACGTAAACAGGTAGCTCATGCCCCTGATCCGCCTTTCGGAAATCTGGGGGTTGATGTTGCGCTGGTACACATCGCGCACCAGGGCCGACGAGATCATCAGCAGGAAACTGTCCACAGTCGACATCACGGCGGCGAACGGCGCCGCCACCAGCAAGCCTCCCAGCCATCCGGCTCCGATGTTTTCGGTCAGAAAAATCGCCATGGCCGGCATGATGCGGTCCGATTCGGCTTCCATTCCCGGCATCAGAATGCGGGCGCAGCAAAAGATGATCACCAGAGGAAGGTAGATCAGCGAGTAGTAGACAGTGACCGTGAATATGGCCCGCCGCAGCGTCCGCGTATTCCGGAAGGCCATCAAGCGCACCATCCCACTGGGCTGGCCCGACCCGGTGATCGCCCACATGATGAAAAATGAGATGGCCAGGCTGAAGGGCAGAAAGCCATCCGGATCGGTCTGGCTGGGCCCCGGTCCGCGCACATAAGCACCCCTTTGCTCAGAAGCCGCACCGTACCTGTACGGAACCATGGAAGGCTTCGCCAGAATCACTTCAGAACTGACCTTCACCGCCAGCACCCTGTCGATCTCCCGGGGGGTCGTGATTTCCAGCACATCGACATTGAAGATGGACCGATCGCCCGGCTTGAAAACCGTCGTCCGGGTGACGCGAAACAAGCGCGGCCGTGCTGATTCTTCAACCGGCAGGCTGATCCAGGTACCCGCGTCAACTACAAACTCCCGCTCCTTCGTTTGGGGGAGGGTGAGCGTGGCCGTCCCGCGCTGCGGCGGGCTCATGCGGGTCATCTCTCCCGTGGCCTTCTCCAAACCACCGACCTGATACAAAGTCAGTCCCAACATCAGCAACACCCCGAGCCCCATGACTATGCCCTGCACCACGTCGGTCCAGACCACGGCATGGAAACCCCCGTATGTCGTGTAGGCAATGACGACAACACCGAATGCCAGAAGGCACAACAGGTATTCCGGATCGACCGCATGCAGTAATTCGATACCACCGCTCAGATGACCAACGGCGACAGCCGCATCATGAAAGAGGCCCACGCCGCCGAGGAGAGTCTCGAGGATCAAACTGCCCGCTTTGAACTGGGCGACCAGGTTGAACGACATGAAGAACACGATCAGCGCCGTGGCCAGCAGCCCGAAGTGTACACTGTGAAAGCGGTCGCGCAGCACATCGGGGACCGTGATCGCTCCCGAGATTCGCCCGACCTGGTTGATCCGTTTGCCCAACAGCCCCATCGTGCAAATGGGCACCACCATATAGCTGCCGATCCACAGCGCTAAAATCCACCCGTGCGAGTAGACCTTCGACGGGAACCCGGTAAAGCTGCCGCCCGAAGCGCTGGTCGCGGCGAAAGTCAGTGCAAAAGCCCACACCCCGAGACTGCGGCTGCCCAGAAAATACTCACTCAGAAAGCTCCGGCTCCGCAGCAGCTTGTTCGACAGCCACGCCAGGCCAAAAACCCCCAAGATGTAAACCAGAAAGGTGACCAGCGCCGCGCTCGAACCGGACTCAGTCATCCTCTGCTCCTTCTTCGCCCAGATCGTCGTCGGCCATGTAAAACAAGCAAAACCATATCGTGAAAAGGTCCGCCGCCATCCAGGGCACCACGATCCCCCAGAAGACCCAGCTTGGAATACCCAAGAGGGTCCGTAGATTCTCGGGGTCAACCGCTTCCGCGTAGCCGTTGAAGTAAGAGAACAGCACCGCCCAGAAAAGTGCCGCCACCCAGAGGGAAAAAATGACGATCGCTTCGCGGCGCGAGTGTAGAAAAACCGGATCGTATTCGACCGGATCAGCTTCGCTCGAAGGCGGAGTAAAACTCATTGTCGATTTCCCTGCAATGTCCATCCACACACTTCCAAAACGCACACTTTAACGCACATGTTCTTTGCGATATAGCTGACTACAGTATTCTTTCAGCATACGACGAGCCGAGAATAGGCCCACCACTTTCTATGAACTATCCACCCGAGAGAAGAGAAACGACCTTGGAGAGAGTACATCGCTTCTCTCGAATCGCGGAAAGGTAGTAGACCCCCATTCACCATATAGGACACCAAAATTGTTTGCCTTAATCGATGTAAACTACTATAATCAAAGTAGATATAGAGCATAAAGGGAGCAAGAAATGGCTGACCCAAAGGGTGAAGGTTTGAAGGCCGGTTTTGATGGCAGTTTGAGGCTTGAATTTCATGGGGCTAAGGTCACCTCGGATGCTGGGCTTCTCGCCTATCGTGATTTGGACGAAGCGTTGGTGTTATTCGATAGTGTTCCCTCCGTTTTTCGCGATTCGCGGACAGGGCGTAACATCCAGCACGACCTGGCGTCGTTGCTGCGCCAATCGGTATACGAGTCGACTGGCTGGCTATGAAGATGTCAACGATGCCCATCGTCTATCGGTGGATCCGACTATGCGGAGGATCACCGGGAAGAAGATGGACAAGAAGAAGGCCGCCAGCGCCAACACCATGGGTCGATTTGAGACCGAGATGCTGTCCGTCCAGGGGAACCTCAAAGCCCTTTCGGAAGTTAATGGCCGATGGGTAGAAAGAGCGCTGGAGAAAACAACTCATCGGCGCATCATTCTGGATATGGACAGCTCAGCCAGTCCTGTCCATGGCGAGCAGGAAGCCTCTGCCTACAACGGCCATTTCCGATGTACTTGCTACCATCCCCTGTTTTGTTTCAACCAGTTCGGAGATTGCGAAGGTGCAATGCTTCGGCCCGGCAATGTTCACAGCGCGGATGGTTGGAAGGAGATGCTGGAACCAATCGTGGCTCGCTACGAGAAGAAAACAGTCCGCAAATACTTTCGTGGGGATGCTGCCTTTGCCAAGCCGGACGTTTATGAATACTTGGAGGAGAAGGGCTTTTTGTATGCCATCCGGCTTCCTGCCAACGAGGTGCTTCAGGCGGAGATTGAACACCTGCTTACCCGGCCTGTGGGCCGTCCGCCCCGAAAGCCTATCGTTTGGTTTGCCATTTCCAATATCAAGCCGCCAGTTGGGACCGGCCTCGCCGGGTGATTGCCAAGGCCGAGTGGCATCGCGGAGAACTCTTTCCGAGGGTGGGTTTCATCGTCACCAATATGAGCGCACAAGCCTCAGGGGTGGTTCACTTCTATAACGGTCGTGGCACAGCCGAGCAGTGGATCAAGGAAGGCAAGTATGCGTTGCACCGGACTCGCCTGTCCTGCCAGCGCTTTGTCCCGAATCAGGTGAGGTTGGCTCTGTTTGTCTTGGCCTGCAACCTGGGCAATTTTCTACGGCGGCTGGTCCTTCCCAGAAAAATCAAACATTGGTCCCTTCGCAGCCTGTTGACCAAACTGATCAAGATCGGAGCGAAGGTGATCCGCCATAGCCGGATCGTCACGTTTCAGATGGCGGAGGTAGCGGTAAGCAAGGATATATGGGCCGGGCTGTTGTCTCGGATTGATCGATTGAGATGGATGACAGCCTAGCCTAACTTCCGCACTCCACTGAGCAAAATCCTTTGTTGATGCTGGGTTGCGATTTTTTTCAGTCACTACAAATTGGCCGCTGCGTGCCAGGTCTTGATCGGTTTCATGACTTCCAGTGGAACCCTGAGGACGTTGTAGATGTCCCGCTGCCCGCCATCCGGGGTGGTTCCCTTTCGGATGCGGAGAATGGTGCCGTTCGCCGTGGGCAGGACCACCGTGACCACCTGGTGGGTGCTCAGCTGCCGGCGGATCGTCGACCAGGAGGTGTGGATTCTCCTCATCCAGGAAGTACTTTTCGATGGCCACCAGCAGGTGGTAGGCCAGCACGCAGAGAAAGATGTGCGTCTGGGTACGGTGCTCCAGATGGTGGAAAATGGGACGCTCCATCAGCGGGGTCTTCATATCCCGGAAGGCTCGTTCCACACGCGTCAGCAGAAGGTAGGTGCGCCAGATCTCATCGGCACTCAGATCCTGCCGATCCGTCTTCAGCACGTAGCTGCCGTCGAGCTTCTCCGCCATCGTCTTCTTCTCTGCCCTCTCTTGCCAAACCAGATTCCGCTTCTCCGCGTCGTATTGGATTGCGTAGTAGCGCGCCACACGGGGGTAGCGTTCCTTCAGACGACCGATCGCCTGCTGAATCTTCTCCTCCTGCTTCAGGCGTCCCCGCTCCACCCGGGCCTGGAGCTTCTCCAAGTCGTGGATCAGTCTCTGTTCTTGTTTCTCCCGGATCGCTCGGTCCTTCTCTTCCCGACCTTCGCTGCGGCAAAGAATGTAGATCTCATCGCCTTTCTGGCGCCGTTTGATCTCGACCCGAGTCTTCTTCTGAAACGGATTCCGGGGTGAAGGGATGCGAAGGATCTCTTCCCACTCGTCTTCCTTCTCCAACTCGTCCCACCATTCATTTCGCTCCGACTGCCGCCCCGCCACAATGTAGTGATACTGGCGCTGCCGGATCTGCTCCAGGTTCTCCTCGTACGCCATGCCCCGATCCAGCACCACCGTGGAGCCTACTTTCTGGCCCGTCCGTCTCTCTAACGCATCCAGCATCTGATCCACGGTGGCACGGTCCTGCACGTTTCCGTCAAACACCTCGTGGGCCTTCGGAAACCCCTCCCCATCCAGCACCAGTCCCACCACCACCTGCTTGCAGTCGGGACGCTTATCGCGCGAGTAGCCCCGCTTCGCCTGGGGGTTGGCTTCCGCCTGACCCTCAAAGTAGGTCGACGTCAGGTCGTAGAGATAGACCGTCTCTTGCAGGTTGAAAAGCGCTCTCTCCCGCTCCATGAGCTCCCGCTCGATCGGCTCTCGATTCGGATGTAGCCGATCCAGGTTCCGATAGAGCGCATCCTCCTGCAGCGGGCGGAAGTCCTCTCCCAGAATGTCCCCCGCCGCGGTGCCACGGACCCAGTCGGGCATGGCCCGTTCCGAAAGCGGACAGATCAGCCGGTTGAGCGTCATCGCTTCGCTCAACCGGCAGGCGCGCTCCGACAAGCCCGCACGCCTGAGAATCTCGCCCATCCCCAAGCGCCGCCACATCTGATGCCCGACGTGCACGGGCCCGGCTTCCCGGGCCTGCTCCAATTCAATCCGCTCCGCATCGACGGTGACCAGCTCTGCCGCTGGCTCGGGCTCTCGCCGCTGTCGGCCCCGCTCAGCCCTTTCGAGAAGGGTTCGGGTTTTTTCATCGGGAGCTTCCAGCGGAAGCTGGCCGCACAAGGCCGACTCCAGCTTATGCGCCAGGGCCCGCCATTGTTCTCGAGGCGCCGGGGCCAGATTGCCCAGCGAGCAAATCGTTCTTTGGCGCGGTCCCTTGGGGGTCTGAACCGACTCCACCAGCAGGTAGTTCGCGTATTCCTTGCCCTTGTAGATGCGACTGGTTTTTCGGATGTACATTCATCACTACATATACCATATAAACCTGACATATCCAGTGCTATACTTAGTCATATTAGTCACTATTTGGCCAATCCAGAAAGACGCTCGCTGAAGACAAACGACTTGCCGACGCCGAGCAGGCAAAATAGGTGAAAATCCCTCAGCGGACCGCGGAAGTTAGGCTAGCGCCGAGGGTTTCTGATTGAACCGCTGGAGGTGTCTCTATTGATCAGGTTTTTGACCAAAAGCCACCTGGAAAACCGAGGGATCAGAGGCGCTTTTGATGGACAGAGGACCAAAGACCAACTTGAGGCAAGGGTTGGCGGTCTGATAAGTTGTGGTCATTCACTGGGGAGACCGGAAAAGGTCCTTCCGAAGTTGATATGAGGAATGTCGGTTAAATATACACCCAAAGAAGTTAATACAAAAACGAAGCTGGGCACTGTGCGAAGGAACGACAAGGCCACTCTCGGTTTTTCTGCGACGGTTTCTCTCAGCCGTTTTTGCAGCTGCGCCAGATACCGACACCCTTTAAGGTGGATTCCATCGGGTTCTGGAGGCTGCGCCAGCGAGGTGCTTCAACCGCTTCCTGGGGAGTCATGCCGAAATCAATGATGTGGGTGATCAGTTGGAGGTTGGTCTGTACCTGCGTATCCGCCCCCGGCGTTCCGCAGATCAGGAAGGGCCTGTTCCCTTTGGTGATGATCACAGGATTCATGGTGTGACGCACACGCTTGCCAGGCATCAGGCAATTTGGATGGTCTGCATCCAAGTGCCAGTAGGTCATGCGATTGTTGAGCAGAACCCCGGTGTCTCCCGCGATCAAGCTTGAACCGAATCCGGATTGAAGGCTCTGCAGCATGCAGACGGCATTCCCCTGTCCGTCGCCGACGCAGAAACAAGTGGTATCCCCATATTGTTCCGGCATACCTGAAGTGACATCCGTCAGCGCTCGGTTGAAGTCAATACGCTCGGCCTGTTGAGCGGCATACGCTTTGGATAACATACCTTCCAGCGGGATCTCCGCGTAATCAGGGTCGGCCATGTACTTCTCCCGATCGGCAAAGGAGAGTTTTTTCGCTTCGACCATCAAGTGAATGCTTTCCGCCCTGTTGCAGCCCGCTGAGATCAGATCGAAACGCTCCACGATGTTCAACTCCTGTAAGTCGACATTCCTCATATCAACTTCGGAAGGACCTTTTCCGGTCTCCCCAGTGAATGACCACAACTTATCAGACCGCCAACCTTGCCTCAAGTGGTCTTTGGTCCTCTGTCCATCAAAAGCGCCTCTGATCCCTCGGTTTTCCAGGTGGCTTTTGGTCAAAAACCTGATCAATAGAGACACCTCCAGCGGTTCAATCAGAAACCCTCGGCGCTAGGCTGTCATCCATCTCAATCGATCAATCCGAGACAACAGCCCGGCCCATATATCCTTGCTTACCGCTACCTCCGCCATCTGAAACGTGACGATCCGGCTATGGCGGATCACCTTCGCTCCGATCTTGATCAGTTTGGTCAACAGGCTGCGAAGGGACCAATGTTTGATTTTTCTGGGAAGGACCAGCCGCCGTAGAAAATTGCCCAGGTTGCAGGCCAAGACAAACAGAGCCAACCTCACCTGATTCGGGACAAAGCGCTGGCAGGACAGGCGAGTCCAGTGCAACGCATACTTGCCTTCCTTGATCCACTGCTCGGCTGTGCCACGACCGTTATAGAAGTGAACCACCCCTGAGGCTTGTGCGCTCATATTGGGTTGAGTAGGCCGGGGGAGTCTCACCCCCAGCCCCTCCAAGAACCGGACGTGAACCTCTCAGCTCATCCGGCTCCTATCACTCAAGCCACAAGGAAAGACTCCAAGACGCCAATGAATAAATAGATGCGGATTGGCACGGGCAATCTGGTCGAGGTAACGCCTCGCCCGTTGCCGATGCCCAGAAAATCTTTTGAGTTTCCTTCGCACCCACTGCACAAGATACCGGTTGAAGTTCCGCCACAGTTGACGCAGTGCCGACGCGTGGAAGCAACCATAGCAGGCTTGCCAACCACGGAGTTTCGGATTGAACATCTGAGACAGATCCAACAACGTCTTCTCGTTCTTGAGCTGGACATGCCAGCTACGCATGCATCGATTGATCTCCTTCTTCGAGGAGATACTGATCGCAGGAAGAAAGTTCGGGTGAACCTGCCCTTTCTTGTTCACACACCGTCGCGGACGGAAAGTGTAACCAAGGAAATCAAAGCTGATTCGCGAATGCTCTTCCAGGCGATTCACATCCTTGCAATAGACGATCGACGATTTGTCGGGATGGATCTCCAACCCACACTCACGGAAGCGTTCCGAGATAAGGCTCATCACGTATTCCGCCTGAGACTGGCTCTTGCAGTGCAGCAGCCCATCGTCGGCGTATCGACAAAATGGAACCCCCGGCAGTTGGCGTCTCACCCACGCGTCAAACGCGTAGTGCAAGAACAGATTTGCCAGAATAGGGCTCACAACTCCACCTTGCGGTGTGCCTTTGTCGCGCGCCTGTAGACTGCCGCCGGGCTGCTCAAGTGGAGCCTGCAACCAGCGCTCCACGTACAACAACACCCAACGACACTGACAATGGTGGCGTAACGCCTTCATGAGCAGTTCGTGGTCAATGTTGTCGAACAGGGCGCGGATATCGAACTCCACCACCCAGTCGTATCGCCAACACCGTTTCCGGGTGATGGCAATCGCGTCATGGGCAGACTTTCCCGGTCGATAGCCGAAAGAATCCTCATCGAACACCGGTTCCAGTATCGGCTCCAGGGCTTGCTTCACCACTGTCTGTGCGATTCGATCAGAGACCGCAGGCACTCCGAGAACACGCGTGCCCCCCGATTTCTTCGGGATTGGCACGGCTTTCACGGGTGGTGGAAAATAGCTCCCGGAGCACAGCCGGTTCCAGATTCGATAGAGGTTGTTCTTCAAGTTGTGCTCGAAGAGTTCAAGCGACTCGCCATCGACTCCTGCGGCACCTCCTTTGGACTTCACCTCCAAGTATGCTTGCCCTGCCAGCTTCTTAGAAACCTCAAATGGCTTTGCTACTTTCAAGGGCTCCTCCTGCCTAGCAGTTGGCCGCTTGTCTGTAGCCGAGTGACCAAGCCCCTTCGCTCCGCTGCCATTACGGCAGCCTCATCGCTACTACGAGCTTGTCCGCCCCTGGGCAACGCTTCGATACTGTCGGCCTCGCAGGTTCTCTGCTTGTGCCTTTCTCTTAGCATCGTTGCTCCAGGTTCCCGCAGTTCAACATGAGAGCCCAGATCAAGCTCACGCCACCTCTATGCCGGGTGCCACCTGACCAGTAGACAGGTTTCCGCCAGATTCGTCCCGGGGCAACACCAACTCCCCGGTTTCGACACCATCTCGTCCTTTCGGCACTTGAACGGTGGTTCACTTGTGTTCGTCTTCCTGATCCACACCTGATGCTTCTAGAGCACCTTTTCCGTAACGCTCACGACCGCGGCTTTTAACCACAGCCACTTACGGTGGTTTGCAACCTGCTCCTGCAAGCCGGTTGCTGCGGCACACTGACGATGAAACCCACCCTCGGAAAGAGTTCTCCGCGATGCCACTCGACCTTGGCAATCACCCGGCGAGGCCGGTCCCAACTGGCGGCTTGATATTGGAAATCGGCAAACCAAACGATAGGCTTTCGGGGCGGACGGCCCACAGGCCGGGTAAGCAGGTGTTCAATCTCCGCCTGAAGCACCTCGTTGGCAGGAAGCCGGATCGGCATACAAAAAGCCCTTCTCCTCCAAGTATTCATAAACGTCCGGCTTGGCAAAGGCAGCATCCCCACGAAAGTATTTGCGGACTGTTTTCTTCTCGTAGCGAGCCACGATTGGTTCCAGCATCTCCTTCCAACCATCCGCGCTGTGAACATTGCCGGGCCGAAGCATTGCACCTTCGCAATCTCCGAACTGGTTGAAACAAAACAGGGGATGGTAGCAAGTACATCGGAAATGGCCGTTGTAGGCAGAGGCTTCCTGCTCGCCATGGACAGGACTGGCTGAGCTGTCCATATCCAGAATGATGCGCCGATGAGTTGTTTTCTCCAGCGCTCTTTCTACCCATCGGCCATTAACTTCCGAAAGGGCTTTGAGGTTCCCCTGGACGGACAGCATCTCGGTCTCAAATCGACCCATGGTGTTGGCGCTGGCGGCCTTCTTCTTGTCCATCTTCTTCCCGGTGATCCTCCGCATAGTCGGATCCACCGATAGACGATGGGCATCGTTGACATCTTCATAGCCAGCCAGTCGACTGTATACGAGACTGTCCCGGGTTTAGTTGAAAGTTGAGAGGCGGTTCGTCCGACCGACTCGTTAGAATCGGGTTGGTCAACAACCTTTTAAGGAGGAACCGCCATGAAGAAATCATATCGAATTGTCACCCGGAAGAACAGTCAGGGGCTGGCTGATTATCTGGCCCAGAACGGGCAACTGTTGCTCCCGATGGTGGAGCTGATCGAAGCCTCCCGGATGGCCATTGACGAGTTGATCGACATCCTGGGGCGAGCGAGCATGGAAGCGGTCTTGCAGCTTTCTGCCCGAAGTGTCGCCGGCGAAAAGCAACAAGGGCGCCCAGGCAAGCAGATCGTTTGGTACGGCACTCAGCCAGGGCGAGTCAGACTTTCGGAGCGGCAAGTGCGGGTTCGAAAGCCACGGCTGCGCAAGAAAGGCCAAGGTCGAGGCGGGGAGGTGGAGATCCCCGCCTATGAGGCGATCAACCGTAACGGGGAGCTGGGCAGCCGCATGCTGGAGATCTTGACGTGCAACGTTTCCACGCGCCACTACAGCCGCGTGATCCCCCAGATGGCCGACACGGTGGGAGTCAGCAAATCGTCCGTGAGCCGTCAGTTCATTGAGCAGAGCGGCCAGCAGCTGGAGCAGCTGGCCGAGCGACACTTTGATGACGTTGAGTTTCTGATCATCTACATCGACGGCCTGGTCTTTGGCGAGCACCACGTGATCTGTGCCGCCGGCGTGGACTCGGAGGGCCAAAAGCACGTGCTGGGGCTGCGGGAAGGGGCCAGTGAAAACGCCGCCACCGCTACCTCCTTGCTGGAAGACCTGGTGGAGCGAGGCCTGGATTCCGGGCGACGCTATCTGTTTGTGATTGACGGCTCCAGGGCCCTGCGATGTGCCATTGACAAGGTCTTTGGCAAGGGCAGTCCGGTGCAGAGATGTCGTCGTCATAAGATTCGCAACGTGTGCGATCGATTGCCGGACGATCTGGCCGAGCAAGTCAAGTCAGTGATGCAGGCTGCTTATCGGCTGCCCTGGGAAGAAGGGAGGGTTCGGCTCAGAAAGCAGGCGGAGTGGCTCGAAGGGCTGCATCCCGATGCGGCAGCTAGCCTGCGAGAAGGTCTGGAAGAGACCTTCACCATCAATCGACTCGAGTTGTCTTCCTCCCTGCGCTTGTGTCTGGCCAGCACCAACCTGATTGAAAGCCCTCACTCTGGCGTGAGGATGCGGACCCGCCGAGTGAGCCGCTGGAAAGATAGCCAGATGGTGCTGCGCTGGGTCGCCTCAGCCTTCCTGGAGACGGAGAAGAACTTCCGGCGCATCCAAGGGCTACCAGGACCTCTGGATGCTGAAAGCCAAACTCAGAGACGAGGTTTCTATGGACGCCAAACGAAAGGTGGCTTAAGATCGTGCTCAACCTGAACCGCCCTTCACTTTCAACTGAGTTTGGGGCAGCCTCCTGTATACCGATTGGCGCAGCAACAACGCCAGGTCGTGCTGGATGTTACGCCCTGTCCGCGAATCGCGAAAAACGGAGGGAACACTATCGAATAACGCCAACGCTTCGTCCAAATCACGATAGGCGAGAAGCCCAGCATCCGAGGTGGCCTTAGCCCCATGAAATTCAAGCCTCAAACTGCCATCAAAACCGACCTTCAAACCTTCACCCTTTGGGTCAGCCATTTCTTGCTCCCTTTATGCTCTATATCTACTTTAATTATAGTAGTTTACATCGATTAAGGCAAGCAATTTTGGTGTCCTATATGGTGAATGGGGGTTTAATGGAGTTATCCGCGTTGAAGTAGTATTTGATTGAGGCTTCAGGATCAAAGAAGCTCACCCTTTTTCGGAAGGTGTCTGTATACAGACTTTTGCCAAAACCATCGGAAAAATAGAAGTAATTGAGACTCTTCGAATAGCGTTGGGCCCCCTGGTAACTGGAAATGTGCTCTAATTTGAATGTCTTTAACTAAGACATCTTACGGCGTCTAGTCCTTCCCAGAAAAATCAAACATTGGTCCCTTCGCAGCCTGTTGACCAAACTGATCAAGATCGGAGCGAAGGTGATCCGCCATAGCCGGATCGTCACGTTTCAGATGGCGGAGGTAGCGATAAGCAAGGATATATGGGCCGGGCTGTTGTCTCGGATTGATCGATTGAGATGGATGACAGTCTAGCGCCACGTGTTTTTGATCGAGTCGCTGGAGAAGTGTCTCCACTTATCAGATTAAGAGAATGGTTGACGCAAGGTTGGAGGGCTGATAGGTTTTGATCATTCATCACGAAGAAACCAGGCGAACTCGGATCTGGGGTTAATATGAGGAATATCGGGTAGATGCTATGCTTGGAAACGAACCGAAAGGGTTGGGATCGGGGCCCCGCTCTTAACCACAAGTCACCATTATTGATCGTTGCAGGAACCGAACTGTCCTTCTACCCACGCCCCTAATCGGCAGCACCCTCACTCTGGGAAGCCAGATAGAGCTCCAGACCCAACTGTTTCAATTGGTCGCGCTGCGTTTCCAGCCAGTCAACGTGATCTTCCTCATCCTTGAGGATTGTGGACAAGAGATCACATGTTCCATTGTCCTTCACTTCGACCGCTAATCGGATGGCCTCGTTATAGACTCTCACAGCGTCCAACTCAACGTCCAGGTCGCTTGCGACAATCTTCTCGATGGTCTTGCCAATGCGCATCGGGTTTAGCTTGGAGACCGCTGGAGTCCCCTCCAGAAAGAGGATTCGTTCAATAAGCTTTTCCGCATGTTTCATCTCCGTCATCGCCTGCCCTCGTATGGCCTGGTACAGCTTCGCGTAACCCCAGTTCTCACACATCTCCGCGTGCACCATATACTGATTGATTGCGGTCAATTCCTCAGCCAAAAGCACATTCAATGTCCGGAGTAACCTAGCGTTTCCCTTCACAACCGCCCTCCTATAGTTTCAGTACTCACTGAGTCTACTCTCCAAAAGCGTGAGATGTCGAGGGGGCACAGCTTAACCTGCATGAACTGGCTACTGTACAATGTGCCCCACCGAATCAGAGGAGGCTGTCCCAAACTCAGTTGGAAGTAGATGGCGGTTCAAGTTGGGCACGATCTTATGCCACCTTTCCTTTGCGGTCCACTGTGACCTCATCACGAAGCTTTGCCTTGAGCATCCATAGATCCCGATAGCCTTGGATTCGACGGAAGTGCTTCTCGGTCTCGAGGAAGGTAGAGGCCACCCAGCGAAGCACCATTCGTCCATCTCTCCATCGGCTCACGCGTCCGGTCCTCAGACGCACTCCTGAGTGAGGGCTTTCAATGATGTTGGTAGTACCGAGACAAAGACGAAGCGAGGAGGAGAGTTCCAATCGATTAATGGTGAAGGTTTCTTCCAACCCTTCCCGCAGACTGGCGGCGGCATCCTGGTGAATCCCTTCTAACCACTCGGCCTGTTTTCGCAGCCGCGCCATGCCTTCCTGCCAGGGCAGTCGGTAAGCGGCCTTCATCACCGAACGGACTTGATCCGCCAGACCCTCCGGCAGCTTCTGGCACACATTGCGAACCTTGTGACGACGGCACCTCTGAATCGGACTGCTGGAGCCAAAGACTTTACCGATGGCACTGCGCAGGGCTTTGGAGCCATCAATAACAAATAGGTATCGCTGCTCAGGATCCACCCCACGCCCCACCAGGTCTTCCAATAAAGAGGTGGCCGTGGCGGCGTTCTCACTGGCTCCTTCCTGGATTCCCAGAACGTGTTTCTTACCCTCTGTATCCACTCCCACGGCGCAGATCACGTGATGCTCGCCGAAAACCAGACCGTCGATATAGAGGATCAACAATTCGATGCCCTCAAAGCGTCGCTCGGCCAGACGCTCCAGCTCCTGGCCACTCTCTTCGATAAACTGGCGACTGACGGACGATTTGCTCACCCCCACGCTATCCACCATCTCCGGGATCACCTTTTGGTAATTGCGAGTCGAAACATTGCACATCAGGATCTCCAAAAGACGACTTCCCACTCTTCCATTTTGGTTGATCGCCTCATAGGCCGGAATGTCTACCTCGCCGCCCCGACCCTGGCCTTTCTTGCGCAAGCGAGGCTTTCGAACCCGAACCTTGCGATCCGAGAGGCGGATGCTGCCGCGCTGACTGCCATGCCAGCCGATCTCCTCCTTCTTGCGCCCCTGTTGCTTCTCGCCAGCCACGCTTTGAGCTGAAAGTTGCAAGACAGCCTCAATGCTGGCACGTCCCAACACCTCGATCAGCTCATCAATGGCCATTCGAGAGGCTTCGATGAGCTCCACCATGGGCAACAGAAATTGCCCGTTGCCGGTCAGATACTCGGCCAGACCCTGGCTGTCGTTGTGGGTGACTATGCGGTATGATTTCTTCATGGCGGTTCCTCCTTAAAAAGTTGTTTGACCAACCCGATTCTAGCGAGTCGGTCGGACAAACCGCCTCTTACTTCCAACTAAAGACGGGACACTCTCGAATCAGAGGGACGCTATGGCCTCACTCAGCTGGCTGGACTGGTCTATTTTCACGGGTTATCTCCTCGTTATCTTTTGGATTGCCTTCAAGTTCACCGGCCAACAGCATAGCAATGAGGACTACTTTCTCGGGGGCCGCAGAATGCACTGGGCCACGGTCGCGCTGTCGCTTTTTGCGGGCTTATTCAGTTCCCTCTCCTTCGTGGGGCTGCCGCGCGAAGCAGCCTACGACGACTACCATCTTTATCTCTCCATTTTGTGCATACCGCTGGTAGTCACGCCCCTTGTCGCCTGGCTCTTTGTGCCACTGTACCATCGGTTGAAGATCACCAGCGCCTACGAATATATGGAGTACCGCTTCAACCGTTCCGTTCGCCGCCTATGCAGCGCACTGTGGCTCTTCACGGAGATCGGCTGGATGGGTAATCTCCTCTTCGCCGTGGGATTGATCCTTCAAGTGGTGTTGGACTTAAGCGATTCTCAACTGGTCCTCTCGCTGGTCATGGTGGGTCTGTTTGCCACACTGTACACCGCTCTGGGTGGAGTCAAGGCGGTGATCTGGACCGATGTTCTCCAGGCAGTCACACTGGGAGGCGGCATGTTGGCAATACTTCTGATCACGGTGAGCCGAATCGAGGGAGGCTGGAATACGGTCTTGCGGATTGCCATCGAGCACAACAAGTTTGCCATGTTCGATTTTCAGTTCGATCTGGGTGCGAGAGCGAACTTCTACTCTGCCGCCGCCTTCGGACTGTTCGCGTATTTTGCCGTCTTTGCGGTCACGCTGACCTCAGCACAGAGATATGTCACTGTAGCCACCGTGGCGGAGGCCCGTCGGTGTCTCGTTTTGAACGCCGTCTTCTCATCCGGGATTGGCCTGATCTTCTTTCTGGTGGGGACTGTTCTGTTCGTCTTCTATCACCAACCCGGTGGTGCCGGGGAATTTCGCAGTTACTGAGGGAAGACCAACTGGTTCCGCACTTCGTGATGACGGAAATTCCCCACTTTGGACTGGCGGGGGTGCTGGTTGCAGGGTTGTTTGCCGCGGCAATGAGCAGCATCGATACCGGAATCAACAGCACCACGATGGCCATCGTTTGTGATTGGATGAGCAACCGCGACGTTGGAGTCGGCTTCAGCCGGATCCTGACCCTGTGCTGTGGCATCCTGACCATTCTCATCTCTCTCCTCATTCCCTACTTCCACAAGAACGTGTTCGACATCATCATAACCATCGTCGGCATGTTTCTGGGTTTGATCTTAGGGCTCTTTTTACTGGGGATGCTGTCGAAGAGGGCAAACACGGCAGGGGCCTGGATCGGGTTCATGGCGGGGGCGGTAACCCTGATCGTCGTCTATCTCGTCAGCGAGGTGTGGGCCTGGCAGAAGGTCTCTCATTGGTGGTACGGAATGGTCACGAGTGTCCCGACGCTGTTCATCGGCTGGCTGGCCAGCCACCTCTTTCCCCCACCCCGGGCGGAACAGCTCGACGGCCTGGTGGTGGGACACCGGACCCAAAACACCATCCGACGGTGAGACCTGGCCTGAGAAGGACTCAGTCGCTTTGCTGTTGCCAAACCTTCCTGACCCAGGGAACGGTTCGTTTGAGCGGTTGGATAAAGCGGCTCGTTTCGAAATGACTGATTCCCTCAATCACTTCGAGGTGAACGTCACAACCCCTTGACTTGAGTTTCTCGACCGCCTGCTGGGCGCCTTCGAGTGAAATGAGACCATCATCCCGAGAGTGAATCACATAGGTCGGGATCTTGCAGTCCACGTCGTCACTCACCCGTCCGGATATCGGGATGGCAGCGGAAAAACGCTCGTGATGCCGGGCTGCAAAATGCCACGTCCCCTCTGCTCCCATACTGTAGCCCGTAACCAGCGTCCTGTTCGGATCGATGTTGAATTGCTCCGTCACTCGCTCAAGGATACGAAGAACCGCCTTTTCATTCGACTCGTTTCTCCAGCCCCGGACAATCGCATCGGGAGCAACGATGATCGCACCGAGTTCTCCCAAAGCGGGTTGGACCAACTGTTTGATCATACCGCCATCACACGGCCTCCGTAATGGAACGCCAGAATCAACGGGGTAGGCTTCTCGCAAGAGTAGCCTTCCGGAACGGAGATCGTAAAGCGAAGCAACTGACCGCCCGGATCATGGATGGTTCGAGAGTAAAGCCCAGGCCGCAGATTTGAGGTTTCCTCGCTGTAGCCCACCAGGCACAACGAGGCGGCGAACAGCAAGAGCGCCCGCCAGACATGGCGCACCGGAAAGATTTGAGAGTTCGCTGGCATTATCTACAATGAGACAGTCTACCTTTTCCCCTGGACGGTCAGCTACGCCAGCGATCGATGCGGCGGGCATGGTAATGCGGCTGGTTGAAGAAGCGGACCGTTCGCTGTTTGAACAACCCTACCAGAAGCAGCCCAGCTATGAATCCTCCAATGTGAGCGAACCAGGCAACTCCGCCGCCGCCCTGCCCAAAGCTCAAGGTTCCCTGAAAGAGCTGCATGACAAAGTAAAACCCCAGAACAAATCCAGCCGGGATGTACATCACGCGCGAAAAGAAGCCCAGTGGAATAAGAACCAGAACCCGGGCTCGAGGATAGAGCAGGATGTAGGCACCCAGGATGCCCGAGATCGCGCCGCTTGCGCCGATGGTGGGAATTTCTGACGCGACGTCCGTCAGAAAATGGGCCATAGAGGCGCCGATGCCGGTAAGCAGGTAGAACACAATGAATCGTCCATGACTCATGGCGTCCTCGATATTGTTGCCGAAGATCCATAGGTAGAGCATGTTGCCGATCAGATGCATGAATCCACCGTGTAGAAACATGCTCGTCAAGATGCTGAAGGAAGCGGGAATGGCAACCAGCTCTGAGGGGAGAGCGCGAGAACCGAAGATGACAGCAGGAATGGCACCATATTGGTATACAAACAGCTCACCTCCTCTTGAGCCCAGTGAAATCTGGTAGAGGAACACGAGGACGTTGACCGCGATCAGGCCCACGGTCATTACCGGCCGGATCGTAGTAGGATTGTCATCGCGCAGTGGAATCATCGAAGTAATCCCAAGATCTCGATGACTTCGTGGCTAACGGTCGTCCCGACCATGAAGTGCTCCCCTGATTACGTGGAAGGAATCTCCCCAAATGATAAGCCCACAGAGAGTTGAAGGCAATCCCAGCCCGGATTGCCTTCAACCAACGACGTCGCGAAAGTAGCGAAGGTAGTTGAGCCCGAGTAGCTTGCGGAGCTCTTCTTCGTTGAAGCCACGCTCGGCAAGCTGAACGGTGATGTTCGGCCAGTCGTCGAACTTGTCGAAGTCGGCGATACGGTGTTGGTCGCTGAGCCTATGCTCAGACCGAAACCCCGTCCAGTCGAACCCGGTCGGAGCGCTGCGTGGATCGGCGTCTTCCTTGTACAGGTGGGAGGTGTCGAAGGGGCCGTACTCGTCCGGGAATTCGATGTAGGACTCGGTTCCGGGCCCTGGGCCGCACTTGTCGGTTCCAATGCCGACGTGGTCGATCCCCATGACATCGACCAGGTGCTCGACGTGGTCGACATAGCGGTCCAACGTGGTCAAAGTGCCCTCGTGCAGAAATCCAGCGATGGCGGCGACTCCGAAGAACCCGCCCTTTTCCGCGATCGCCCTGGCGAGCGGGTCGCTCTTGCCGCGGTCATGGAAGCAGATCTCACTGCTGGCCGAGTGGCTGACCAGGATGGGAGCGGTTGAGATCTCCAGGGCGTCCCATCCGACCTGCTCGCTGCAGTGGCTCACGTCCACCGCCATCCGCCTCTCGTTGAGCCGTTCGACGACCTCGCATCCGAAGTAGGTCAGGCCCGTCTTGTAGCGCTCGGTGCAGCCGTCGCCAACCAGGTTTCTACGGTTGTAGGTAAGCTGCACCACCCGGAGTCCGAGGTCGTAAAAGAAGTCGATACGGTCGAGATCACTGCCAAAGGGCGTTGTATCCTGGAAGTCGAAGATGATCCCCCGTTTCCGTTCTGAGTAAACCTGCTCGATGTCGGCGGCGGTCCGAACCAGCCGTATCTCTCCTGCCAGGGCATCGATAATGGCCCTGGCCCCCCCCGATGGTCTTGGCAGAAAGTTCGAAGGCGATGTCGGGCGGTGCCGGCCCTGCGTAGGTCGCGCTGGCCACGGTAACGCCTGCCCTTTCCCACAGGTCCAGGTAGTCGGAACGCGCCTTGGCGGAGGACTGGATTTCGCGGACTCCCATGGCGTACAAAAGGGACTGGATCCGGTCTCTGAAGAGCCCTTGTGCGGCGTACTCGCCCAGGGCTGCAAGACACAGCCATGTGTGGCACCGGGCTGCTGGCTGTCGATCACGAGGGCCTGGTGGTGGAGCTGCAGGGCCTCATCCGGGGTCAGAGCTTTTCGCCTGGCGGCTACCATCCTCTTGGTTCTCCTGGCGGGCGGGCGAGACGGATCAAGGCAAGGCGGACCGCCTTCAGGCGCTTGATGACGAGCTACGGTAAACCATCACGCCAATATGAGTCAACATCTGAATGGATTACATGCCCTGTTGTCTGATTGCAACCACATGGTTTAATCTTGGATAAGATAGGCGGGCTCCTTGGGCCACCAACCCGAGGGGACGGCACAAGGAGTGCTCCTGCTGCTTCGGGTGCGGATACTCTTATGCCAGGCAAGCGAGTGACGATTCTCGACGACCCGCAATGGGCCAGTTTAGGGTTGGGATTCACGCTTCCGATCCAGCCCGACTCAGTGGCCTTGGGTGTGATCGACGTCCAATACTACTGCATAGACCCCTCGGCCCACCTCGAGGCGCATACGATGCAGAAACTCAATCCTGAGGTGTATCAGCAGTTCAACCGGCAGGTCGGCATCATGGTCGACAACATTCAGAAGCTTCAGAAAATCTTTCGCAGCACCCAGCGCCGTGTCTTTTTCACGCGTCACGGCTCGCACCTTAGAGACCGCGCCGACATGATTCCGCGCCGCAGACAGAGGGAAAGAAATACTCTGGAAGTTACCAGTCAGGAATCTGGCCTTTTGCCCGTCAAGGGAAGCCAAGGCCACCAGTTGATCGACGAAATCGCGCCTTTGCCGGGTGAGTTGGTTCTGGACAAGAACACGGGCAGCGCCTTCAACAGCACCCCCATTGACATGTTCCTGCGAAATATGGCCATCGAAACGATCGTGCTGGCGGGAGTCGCCACGGAACAATGCGTGTTCTGCACAGCGATCGATGCCGCGGATCGTGGTTTCAACGTGATTATCGCGGCCGACGCCTGCGCCGGACTGGATCCCGGGATCATCGAAGTGGTGCTCATCCATTTTGGGCGCATTTCCGGCTATGTGATGCTGACGGAGGATATTGCGCGTTGGCTCGAGACCGGTCAGCCTCCGGAGCGGGTCCGGCTGTCAGCCCCGCCGGACGTCGTCAGCGAATGAGTTTCTCCGGTTCCGGCTGCTTTGTTCGCGGCGCCAAGGCCGCTCCTACTTTGTCGAAGGAAGGAAGGTGGAAGCCGCCTCAGCGCGGCGAATAATCTCACGAAGCCGCGCCCCGACCGTCTCCGCCTCTCCGTTTTGCAGGGTCATGGGACCAATGGTCAGCGAGTCATCTGAGCAATCGAGCATGATGGGAGGCTCACTCTCCTCCAGAGCGCGCTGAACCTCCCTTGCGTTGAGCCGAGACTGCTCGCCAAATTGGATCCGTACCACCGGACTGGCCGGAGGGTGCACGCCCCCTTCGGGTGCGGCCCAGGACGGGAGGTCTTCGACCCTGACTCCGTGGACGCTTCCGAGTGCGTCCGCAATGGTATGGCAGCGCTCCTCCCACTCTCTCAACACGGCCTCCTCGTCTTGCTCCATGAAGATCTCCACCGCCCTCACCAAGCCAGCAATCTCCTCTTTGCCCACCTTCATTCCGCGCCCGATGGCTGAATTCGGATTGCTGCTGAGGGCGCATGCCTGCACCAGGTCCTTACGCCCCAGGACAAGGCCGGTTGACTGCGGGCCACGCAGGCCCTTGCCGCCGCTGAAGACGACGAGGTCCGCGCCCATCGCGGTGATGTCCGTCAGGTTGGAACGCGGAGGCAGCTGGGCGGCGGCATCCACGATTACCGGTAAGTCGTGCCCATGAGCGATCTCAATGATCGCCGGAAGCTGCTGTTTCGGCTGCTTGCCTAAGAAGAAGACGAGTGCTGCTGTGCGCTCGCTGATTGCCTGGGCGTAGTCTTCGGGAGCAACGCACTGACGAGTTCCGATCTCGACCAGTGCGCCGCCGCAGACGCGGAATCCTTGATGGATGTAATGGTGCTCGTCCACCATGCTGATGACGAACTCGTTGGGCCGGCCGCCAACCTCCGGAAGCCTTTCGATGGCGTTCTGGTCGGAGCCTGTGAGACAGGCCGCACCTGCCAGCAGCATACCGCTGGCCGCCCCTGCCGAAATGAAGGCGGCTTCGACACCGGTCCATTCGGCGATCAGGGCGCCTGCCTTCTGGTGGAGCTCATGGAGCGAGACGTAGTGCTGGGCTGCCTCGATCATGGCCTCCACGACCTGGGGAGGCATAATCGAGCCACCCAAAGTGGTGACGTGGCCATACCCGTTGATCACCGGGCAGATTCCCAGCCGCTCGTAGATCGTTTGCGCTCGATCCGGACTCCGCATTGCATTCTCCTTGCTGGCTCAGTACTCCAGACGCTCAATCAGCCCGGAGTCTGCTTCATTGAGCCTGAAACGGCGCCATGATAGGGGGCGAGAGAACGGCGCCAAAACTTGTTCTGTTCATCATGACCCCGTACCGGTAATGGCTTGAGGCTATTTCAACAGGACCGGAGTGTCAAAGCACCATTACTTGCCCACCGTATCTGCTCAACAACCTTATGACTACACCGCTGTGAATAATGCCGTTCGCTACGGATATCAGATCTTCGTTGGCGCCGGGAATTTTACCGAGTCGATGGAGTATGAGCCTTTCCGTCCACTCTCGGGCTACATCAAGGAGATCCTTAGAATTCGTGGGATGCTCAAGGATACGATTTACAAGGGGGAGTTTCTGAACACATTGGAAACGGAATTTGAGGGAAGTAGCGGCAAAGAAAGCGACGGGGTCAAGTACAGTGTTTTTCGCAACACGAAGACCGGAAAGCGCGCCTGTGTGATTGTCAACTATGAGGACACCGTGCAGGAGGCTTCCCTGGTTGCCTTCGAGGGGAATGACAGAGGTGCAGTGCGAGTCTATGAGCCCTTTTCAGAGGAGAAGGATCTGAGGCTTCCGGTCGCACTGCAGATCAGCGGCGAGCGCTTGGCCATCGTCGTCGAGAAGTAAAGAAACACATCTGGGATGAAGCCCAAGCTCTAAATCGGCGGGGAACCCCGCTTCTACGGGGGCGTGTACGCACTTGTTCCCGGAGAAAACATCCCCCAAAAGGCTCAATTTCTTCCAATGCAATAGAGAAATTCACCCGAGCGAAGCAGCAGCTGTCCGTTGCTCAGGGCCGGACTCGCGTTAAAAACACTTCGGTCGGATTGGAGTTCATTGTGGGCCAGCTGCTCAAATTCCGGTCTGGCCGCCAGCACGAAGGTGCCATTCCTACGCGAGACGACGTACAAATTGCCGTCGGCCAGGACAACCGAGCCGTACACCTCGCGAGCACCGGACAATCGCCTTTGCCACCAGCACGGACAGCAATGGCTTGGCCACTGCGTCCTGCGATGGCATAAACGGTTCCGTCCTTGGCCACCACACTGGGGCAAATCGGTTGTCCGTGTCCGGTGACCGCGTACCAGCGCAGTTTACCGGTGACAGGATTCAATCCCCAGATCTCGTCCGTGACTGCAATCACAAGATCCTCTCGACCGTCTCCCAGCCCGACGATAATGGGAGTGCTCCAGGACCCGCCATATCCGGAAAAGGGTGCTTTCCAGGATTCTCGACCGGTTCGCTTATCCAGTGCGACAATCGCCGAACCCTCGATGGAAGCAATCACGATTAGCAGATCCCGGTAAAGAATCGGACTGGCACCCGAACCAAATCTCATCCGGTCGAGATTCGAGCCGACGTCGGTTTGCCAAAGCTCCTTCCCCTGGAAATCAAAAGCGAAAACACCTGTCTTTCCAAAAAAACATAGACCTGCTCCCCATCGGAAGCAGGAGTGCTCGACGAGTAGCCATGAGTTGAGGTTCCGGGAGGGCGAAAGGGCGCCTCCGGGAGTTTGGGCCTGACCGATTTTTGCCAGAGTATGCGTCCGGTTTCCCGATCAACACACATCAGGTGACGCTTCAAATCTTCGGGATCACCCGACTCCATATCGGGGGGGACATCCCCATAACCGGAATAGCAGGTTAGGAACACATGATCGCCGACGGCGATGGGACTGGAGGAACCTGGTCCCGGAAGCTTTGTCTTCCAAACCACTCCCTCCTCGTCGCTCCAGGTGGTCGGAAAGCCCCTCTGGTTACTGATCGCCGATCCGTTCGGTCCACGGAAACGGGGCCAGTCCGCTTCCGCACAGACACTCCCCATGGTAATGAGCACAATGGGTCCGGCAATCCTGAATCGTTTCATCGCAAATCCCTCCGGGATTGAAGTCTGGAAGTGATATCAGATCCGAATGAGAGTCAAGAAAACGGTAATATGATCGACCCGGTCAGGGCTCGGCCGGCGGACGTACACGCGCTTCGCCTTCTCCACCAGGTCTGCCAGAGCCTCCTCCAAAACCGCCAAATAAGCTGCGATGATCGATGTCGAATCTCGCACCCTTCAACTTGTCGAACGCCGATCGCTGCTCTTGCGTCAGAACCTCAAGAGTGTTGGATTCGGTTGCGGTCTGCATCTCGCGCCTCCGGGCAAAAAGCTGACCACGTTCTTCGCGCCGCAGGTTCGACATCGTCTGAAACAGCTCACGTGCCTTTTTCTCCTGTTCGCCAAAGATTTTCTTGATTGTCTCCTGCTGCTGGTCAGAGATCTCTAACTTACCGGCAACGTCCTCCTCCACCAGAGCCCGTACACCGCGCAACTGAAGATTGATCTCATCAAGTCGACGGACCTGATCCGCATTGAGAACCGCCTTGATCACTTTCCTGGCTCTGCTGTTCATCTTTGTCCGTTCTTGTCGAATCTCGGCAATCTTCTTCTCCCTCTCCGGTCCGGAAAGTTCCCGCAGGCCTGCCGTGAGATCTCGCATTTCCCTACGAACTTCTTCCTCCGCCCCCTGGATCTTCTCCTTCTGCGATTCCGTAACCTTCAGTTCCTCTTGAACCTGCTGGGAGCGGATCAGCCTCATCGTATCTATACGGCCGAATCCGCCAAAACCGCCGGCACGGCCACCCCGGGAAGGCCGCTGGCGATCTTGGGCATGGGTTCCCGACAGGGTGGCTAAACAAACGACGATCGAGAGAACGACCAGCTTTGGCACCCTAGAGGGATAACTCAGATGCGTTACCTTATTTCCGAGTGGCATTTGATTATTCTACCAGCTGCGCAAGAGACGCGTCACACAGGTTACGGCCCTGTCCGCTCTGAGGGTCGAAGCTCAAACGCTGAGAAAGTCAAAAGATATATGGGTCGATCCTGGTTACCATACGGTGGTTGAAATCACTTCCCATCGGGGCGATGCCCGATGCAAAACAGATCCTCCCCTTTGGTGGTTTGGTCAGCGTCGCGCCACAACCTGGAAGCGCTTTCCAAGCAACCACAGCACCAGTGACATGCTGATCGCTCCCACACCGAGAACGGGGATCCAAAACGGCCTGCCTTCGACCGCCAGCCAGTACGCTTTGAACACCCAGTAGTGGGGAAAGACACCCGCCACGTACTGCCACGGCTCCGGAACGAAATACGCGGCCAGGGGGATCCATCCATTGGCGCCCCACATCTTGAGCACTACAAAAGCCTGCACCTTGTTGTCGGAAAGGGCGGCAATCACGAGCGCCGTGATCCCGGCCATGATCGATGCCACAACGCAAATGGGGATGAGCGCTCCCAACGACGGCAAACCCACACCCACAATGAGCGCGACACTCGGCGCAAGGATAAAACCAAAAAGGATCGGCGTGACGGCTTTGTACACCAGATACCAGTTGAAGGAAAGCGGTGAAACCATGAGCGCTTTGAGCGTGTTGTCCTCGCGAGCCTCCACCAGGACAAACCCCATGATCATCCCGATCAGGGGCGCACCGAACGTCATCACCACAAAACTGGCAAGGAGTGGATAGTACGTCTCGAGATCGAACCCGAACGTTGCACGGAGCGCATCGGCGGCGACGGGGACGGCGAAACGGAAAATGACAGAGAGCCCAAGAATGAAAACCATCATCCACACCAGGAATCGATCTCGCGCCACCAAGCGCGCGTCGACCACCGCCACACTCCGGAGCGCTGTCAACGGAATCGTCACGCTTTGTTCGTCACTCCCAGTAGATGCTTCGAGACCTGTCGGTCAGCCAGGATATACGCCACCGGCATAGCAACGATCGTGTAACCGATGGCATACACCCATTCCCAAGTGGGAATCGGCTGCAACGCTCCTTTCATCAACAACACCTGCGCCTGGGTTGGGATCAGGTACCAAAGCGGGCTGGGAAAGATGTTGAGGATGTGAACCACGGGTAGTTCCATGACGGCGTTGACCACGATCGCACCCGGCACCAGGAACTCGGTCACGGAATGATAACGTGCCACCTGTGCCAAGCCGATCAGCGTAAACAGTGCCCCCATGCTCAGAACACCCGCTGCCAGTATGGCTGCATTGAATCCACGAACGCCAAATGCCGTAACCAAAACGATAACGCTTTCAACTGTCGCGAAAGCCGTGAGCGTGATCATCTTCGACAGGATATAGTCTCGTCGGCCCAGTGGTGTAACCGAAAGCGCGTCGTTGGTTCGCTCGCTCTTTTCGAACAGCACCATCCCCGCCACGAACATGTACGTCGTTCCACCAAGCGACCCAAGAAACAACGCTGGAAGTATGATCCGGATCGTATCGGTCTCGAAGAGCTGTCCCATGGGCAAACCGATGACCAGGGCCACGGCGATGCCGATCACGTAGAGTCTGTTCCGACCCTGTACCTTCATGTCCAGGAGAACAGTCGACAGCAAGCGTTTCACTCGAGTGTTCTCCCGGTCACCTCGAGGAAGACCGCTTCGAGAGTCGTTTCCTGACTGTGAATGGTGTTCACGCGATTGACACGAAGAATTTCGAGAAAGGCCGTGTCGTCGGCGAGTCCGTCCAACGGAAACTCCCGTGTTTCGGGGCCAGGGCCGTCTGATTCGAACTCGACCAGCACATTTCTTTTTCCGTACTGTCTTTTGAGCGCCGTGGGAGAATCGATCACTTCCAAGGCTCCATCCACGATAAAGCCAACGCGATCGCAAAGTTGGTCGGCCACGGTCATGTCATGCGTCGTGAGAAACACGGTCGTCCCCTCCTCTCGCCGCGCCCTGATGATCTCACGGTTGTTCTTGGCGCTGGCGGGATCGAGCCCGGCGGTGGGCTCGTCCAGAAACCAAAGCTTTGGACGGTGCAGCAGGCTGCGCGCGAAGTTGAGACGGTTCTTCATCCCCTTCGAGAACTCAGCGACGCGTTTGTTGGCATGATCGCTCAAGCCCACGAGCGCCAGCAGATCTCCTGGGTCTTCGCTCGGGCTACGGTAGAGCGACCGGAAGTAATTCAGGTTCTCCCAGGCCGTGAGCTTCAGATAGTGGTTCGGTGATTCAAAGGACACTCCGATCAACTCGTAGTAATCGTCCCCCCACATCTCCAAGGGACGGCCCATCACGGTCACACGGCCCGAGTATCCACGCAGCAACCTGATCAGGATGTTCTGCGTCGTTGTCTTCCCTGCTCCGTTCGGGCCCAGGAAACCGAAAATCTCCCCTTCCTTTAATTGAAAATTGAGATCTCTTGCGGCGGGACGGTCTCCGCCGGGGTAGGTGAAGGTCAGCTGGTCGACGTCGATCACTTTGTGCGAGATAACGGGTTAGTCTGTTCTCCTATACACTTCTGGATTATATGCCAAGATACGCCGTATGATCTCGTCTTCGCTATCTGTCAAGATCAGGAGTTCGCCATAACCATGACCTCTTGCCACCTTCGAGAGGAGTGACCAAACTGGCCGATTCGTTGTCCAGTGCTGCTTCCCAAATAGAATCATCGGCGAGTAATAACCATTTGTGCCATAGTGGTTTTGAGCTGCGTCCTGAAAGATCTCCTGTGTCGTCCCAGCGCTCCCTGGGGCAAATATCACGCCGTGTCTCGCAATGGCTAACAACCCATCTTCGCGAACACTGTTTGCGAAGTACTTCGCGATGTGTGTAGCGAACGGAGCAGGCGGCTCGTGGCCGTACAACCATGTAGGAATCCCTATACTCATGCAATGAGTTTCCTGGCCGTCCGGAATGGGATACTTGTCGCGGATTCGCCAAGCCCTTATCAGCCAATCAAGGTCCTTGTATTCTCTTTGTGGTTCAGCTCCCTGCGGTCGCACTTTGATCTCGGCAAGAGCCGCTTCCAGTTCTTCCTCATCGCGGCCAGCGAAAAATGCTCCCAGATGCGATGCTTCCATAGCCCCTGGACCACCTCCGCTGATTATCAAGAATCCTGCTTGGGTCAACCGGCGTGAGACTTTGGCAATTTTCGTGTAAAACTCGTCTTGTCGCTCCATCCCATGTCCGCCCATCACAGCTACGACACGCTTCCCCTCTATGGCTTCCATCAGTGAGTCGGTAATACTGTGGTCATGAAGTCGCCTTGCGAGACTCACATAGATCGATTTAGGTTCCTTACCTTGCGCGAGGCATTCCTTTTAATCGACATTCCTCATATCAACTTCGGAAGGACCTTTTCCGGTCTCCCCAGTGAATGACCACAACTTATCAGACCGCCAACCTTGCCTCAAGTGGTCTTTGGTCCTCTGTCCATCAAAAGCGCCTCTGATCCCTCGGTTTTCCAGGTGGCTTTTGGTCACAAACCTGATCAATAGAGACACCTCCAGCGGTTCAATCAGAAACCCTCGGCGCTAGGCTGTCATCCATCTCAATCGATCAATCCGAGACAACAGCCCGGCCCATATATCCTTGCTTATCGCTACCTCCGCCATCTGAAACGTGACGATCCGGCTATGGCGGATCACCTTCGCTCCGATCTTAATCAGTTTGGTCAACAGGCTGCGAAGGGACCAATGTTTGATTTTTCTGGGAAGGACCAGCCGCCGTAGAAAATTGCCCAGGTTGCAGGCCAAGACAAACAGAGCCAACCTCACCTGATTCGGGACAAAGCGCTGGCAGGACAGGCGAGTCCAGTGCAACGCATACTTGCCTTCCTTGATCCACTGCTCGGCTGTGCCACGACCGTTATAGAAGTGAACCACCCCTGAGGCTTGTGCGCTCATATTGGGTTGAGTAGGCCGGGGGAGTCTCACCCCCAGCCCCTCCAAGAACCGGACGTGAACCTCTCAGCTCATCCGGCTCCTATCACTCAAGCCACAAGGAAAGACTCCAAGACGCCAATGAAATAAATAGGGGAATTGTGTAGCAGAATACGCAAAATGGGCCGGGGTCAGCCCCGGTCCAGTCTGAAACGCTGTTCAAGCTCCTTCTTTGTTGGCTCTCTATTCCTGCTGGAAGTCTGCTCAGGTATATCAGACAGAAGAACCTGCTTGACTGAATCCGTGAAATCCTTTTTTGAAACCTTTCTTGTCTCGATGCTACCTAAGAATTTCTTGACTCGCTTGTGGTCCATATCTCCTCCTAAAATAGTCCCAATCCTGCACTCTGGTATCAGTTGTCTTGTTCCTGGATTTCTACATACTGACCCACATATGCCTTGATTCTATCGAGCGATGGGAGAATATGCTTGTTTATTTCTTGAGCAGTGAAAATCCTATCCGTATATCGTGCCTCTACCCCATCATTCTTCAAATCTTCGTAGTCATTTCGGATGTTCCGTAGAGCTGGTTGTCTATAGACATAGGAACTGCGCTCGCCGTGATTTTTGGGGAAACTCCCAAAGCTCTTTGCGAGGAGAGCATCTACATAATGGAGTGCTGCGTATGAAATAACGGTGACCGCCCAATCTGGAAAATCACTATCAGGAAGGTTGAATTGTTCAATGAATGCTTCATTGTGAAGGGCCTTGTTAATGTGGTCCCCGTATTTCATTGCTGACGGTTTGGATTGTGAATTACGGCAAAGGAATCAGGAACAACATTGACGGAGGACACAACGTAACAGTCAAATACATATTCAGGGAAGTGTAAAATGGTTTGCTCTTGGACCTCATAAATCTTTCTTCTCAATTCCCGGTCTAGCTCAGACATCGCGGTCCAAATCGTTACCTTACCCTCTTCTCTGTAGTATGCAACCAAAGCAATCTTTGGGAACCGTTCAAATATCTGGTCGGCAAAGTAGCTGGCGATTGTGCAGTCAATATTGACTAGTTCAAAAACGAGTTCGGTACTCTGCTGTTGGTGGTCAAGGTACAAATCCTGCTGGAAGGTAAAGAGAGAATGGTATAAGTATGGCAGGACTGTCTCACCGTCACCACTTTGGGAATCAAGATGCAAATCACCACCGTTCGAGATTAGCGACTGCGCCGCAACCACGGCTTGGAAGTCTGTAGTGTTTGTCAGTATGCTCAATGGACACCCTCCTCACCTTCGGCTACCACCACATCAACTATGTTAGACGAGCGCACCATGAAAATTGGCTCACCAGCTTCATTTTTTTGATCCGAACGATGAATCTTGGAGACGACAGTCTTAAGCCTAATTGTGCTACCATCCTCGCACTTGTATTCATTCCATTCTTCCCTGACTGTCGCGAAACTTAATTCTACAGCATCGACTTGTTCACCTCGAAAGGGCACCTTAGTCTGTTTTGCCATTTGATTCATCTCCTCAAAGAACACAGGAAATCGCTCATTTTACCAGATCCTGATACCGAAGTTTCTTCCCGCCGATTCCAGTCACCCAAGCCCGCATCCGATCCAGCGTGTCAATCTCGCAGCTTCCTTCGTTCAGCCGGAAGACCGCCTCATTGACATAGCGAGCGAGGTGCTTGGAGGAAACATGATGCCAAGTACCGTGAATGGAACGCTTCAACAGTGACCAAACGCTCTCGATAGAGTTGGTGTGAGTAAATCCTCTGACGTAGTTTCCGGCACTGTGCTTGATCGTCTCATGGTTGAAGCGGTTGAATACCGTGGGGAGCTTCTCGTAAGCGGAAGCATCATCCGTGTAGACTGTCGCTCCTGGCTCGACATGATCCTCAACGAAGCCGATCAGTGTTCGGGAGTCCGCTTTCTCAATCGGTTTTGCAATCACTTTACCTCCACGCTGGCGAATCCCGGCGACAGGGGTTCTTCCCACAGTCCCTCGACCAGCCCGGAGTTTCTTGTTCTCATGCTTGTTCCGCTCAAGCCCCCCGATGTACGTCTCGTCAGCCTCGACAACACCTGACAAACTGAAATCCCCATTGGCGCAGGCTTCACGCACTCGGTGGAGTATATACCATGCCGTTCGGTATTGCACTCCCAGTTCCTTGCTCAACTGCATGGCGCTCACGCCTTTCCTGGCAGTGAGAACTAGATAGAGGACAAAGAGCCATTCCTGCAAAGGACGCTTGGTTGCGTGCATGCAGGTCTTCGTTGTGACGGTGAAATACTTGCGGCAGTCCTTATGCCAATACCTATGAGGCACACTCTTTGGAGGGCTCACGTTATCCATGCCACCGCAGTGAGGACAGACCGGCTGGCGTCCCCATCGTATGTCTTCAAGCCATTCATAGCAGGCATCCTCAGTCGGGAACATCTTGAATAGCTGGGTCACACTGATTGTCTTTGCCCTTGGTGCCCTTGGTTTCATGCTCTTCATGCGTATTATTTTACTTGGGATGTCTAACTATTTTGCGTATTCTGCTACACAATTCCCATAAATAGATGCGGATTGGCACGGGCAATCTGGTCGAGGTAACGCCTCGCCCGTTGCCGATGCCCAGAAAATCTTTTGAGTTTCCTTCGCACCCACTGCACAAGATACCGGTTGAAGTTCCGCCACAGTTGACGCAGTGCCGACGCGTGGAAGCAACCATAGCAGGCTTGCCAACCACGGAGTTTCGGATTGAACATCTGAGACAGATCCAACAACGTCTTCTCGTTCTTGAGCTGGACATGCCAGCTACGCATGCATCGATTGATCTCCTTCTTCGAGGAGATACTGATCGCAGGAAGAAAGTTCGGGTGAACCTGCCCTTTCTTGTTCACACACCGTCGCGGACGGAAAGTGTAACCAAGGAAATCAAAGCTGATTCGCGAATGCTCTTCCAGGCGATTCACATCCTTGCAATAGACGATCGACGATTTGTCGGGATGGATCTCCAACCCACACTCACGGAAGCGTTCCGAGATAAGGCTCATCACGTATTCCGCCTGAGACTGGCTCTTGCAGTGCAGCAGCCCATCGTCGGCGTATCGACAAAATGGAACCCCCGGCAGTTGGCGTCTCACCCACGCGTCAAACGCGTAGTGCAAGAACAGATTTGCCAGAATAGGGCTCACAACTCCACCTTGCGGTGTGCCTTTGTCGCGCGCCTGTAGACTGCCGCCGGGCTGCTCAAGTGGAGCCTGCAACCAGCGCTCCACGTACAACAACACCCAACGACACTGACAATGGTGGCGTAACGCCTTCATGAGCAGTTCGTGGTCAATGTTGTCGAACAGGGCGCGGATATCGAACTCCACCACCCAGTCGTATCGCCAACACCGTTTCCGGGTGATGGCAATCGCGTCATGGGCAGACTTTCCCGGTCGATAGCCGAAAGAATCCTCATCGAACACCGGTTCCAGTATCGGCTCCAGGGCTTGCTTCACCACTGTCTGTGCGATTCGATCAGAGACCGCAGGCACTCCGAGAACACGCGTGCCCCCCGATTTCTTCGGGATTGGCACGGCTTTCACGGGTGGTGGAAAATAGCTCCCGGAGCACAGCCGGTTCCAGATTCGATAGAGGTTGTTCTTCAAGTTGTGCTCGAAGAGTTCAAGCGACTCGCCATCGACTCCTGCGGCACCTCCTTTGGACTTCACCTCCAAGTATGCTTGCCCTGCCAGCTTCTTAGAAACCTCAAATGGCTTTGCTACTTTCAAGGGCTCCTCCTGCCTAGCAGTTGGCCGCTTGTCTGTAGCCGAGTGACCAAGCCCCTTCGCTCCGCTGCCATTACGGCAGCCTCATCGCTACTACGAGCTTGTCCGCCCCTGGGCAACGCTTCGATACTGTCGGCCTCGCAGGTTCTCTGCTTGTGCCTTTCTCTTAGCATCGTTGCTCCAGGTTCCCGCAGTTCAACATGAGAGCCCAGATCACACCTCTATGCCGGGTGCCACCTGACCAGTAGACAGGTTTCCGCCAGATTCGTCCCGGGGCAACATCAACTCCCCGGTTTCGACACCATCTCGTCCTTTCGGCACTTGAACGGTGGTTCACTTGTGTTCGTCTTCCTGATCCACACCTGATGCTTCTAGAGCACCTTTTCCGTAACACTCACGACCGCGGCTTTTAACCACAGCCACTTACGGTGGTTTGCAACCTGCTCCTGCAAGCCGGTTGCTGCGGCACACTGACGATGAAACCCACCCTCGGAAAGAGTTCTCCGCGATGCCACTCGGCCTTGGCAATCACCCGGCGAGGCCGGTCCCAACTGGCGGCTTGATATTGGAAATCGGCAAACCAAACGATAGGCTTTCGGGGCGGACGGCCCACAGGCCGGGTAAGCAGGTGTTCAATCTCCGCCTGAAGCACCTCGTTGGCAGGAAGCCGGATCGGCATACAAAAAGCCCTTCTCCTCCAAGTATTCATAAACGTCCGGCTTGGCAAAGGCAGCATCCCCACGAAAGTATTTGCGGACTGTTTTCTTCTCGTAGCGAGCCACGATTGGTTCCAGCATCTCCTTCCAACCATCCGCGCTGTGAACATTGCCGGGCCGAAGCATTGCACCTTCGCAATCTCCGAACTGGTTGAAACAAAACAGGGGATGGTAGCAAGTACATCGGAAATGGCCGTTGTAGGCAGAGGCTTCCTGCTCGCCATGGACAGGACTGGCTGAGCTGTCCATATCCAGAATGATGCGTCGATGAGTTGTTTTCTCCAGCGCTCTTTCTACCCATCGGCCATTAACTTCCGAAAGGGCTTTGAGGTTCCCCTGGACGGACAGCATCTCGGTCTCAAATCGACCCATGGTGTTGGCGCTGGCGGCCTTCTTCTTGTCCATCTTCTTCCCGGTGATCCTCCGCATAGTCGGATCCACCGATAGACGATGGGCATCGTTGACATCTTCATAGCCAGCCAGTCGACTGTATACTGATTGGCGCAGCAACGACGCCAGGTCGTGCTGGATGTTACGCCCTGTCCGCGAATCGCGAAAAACGGAGGGAACACTATCGAATAACACCAACGCTTCGTCCAAATCACGATAGGCGAGAAGCCCAGCATCCGAGGTGACCTTAGCCCCATGAAATTCAAGCCTCAAACTGCCATCAAAACCGGCCTTCAAACCTTCACCCTTTGGGTCAGCCATTTCTTGCTCCCTTTATGCTCTATATCTACTTTGATTATAGTAGTTTACATCGATTAAGGCAAACAATTTTGGTGTCCTATATGGTGAATGGGGGTCCATATCAAGCCGGGCAGGATCGGGGGCTTGTCCAATGCCCTAACGGTGCACGATATGGCCCGAGACGCGGGCATACTCGCGTGGGTGGGCGGCATGCTGGAGAGCGCCGTGGGTGCCTCCATCTGCGTGGAGCTTGCCACGCTCAACAACTTTAGCTATCCGGGCGACCTGTTTCCCTCCTCCCGTTTCTACGAGCGTGACTTGGCCGAGCCTGCAATAGAACTGACTCCCCGTCTCACCTTCGAGCCCTTTGGGGCGCGCCGTCCCACACCCGACCCCGAGCGGCTCGAGCGGCAGACCGTCCGCTACAAAGCCGTACTGCCCGAGGGATCCGGCTAGGCTGCATTTCCCATCACCACTCGTCACGAAGACACTCGTGTCAAGACACTCGTGTTAATGCTCACTGAGAACCGTAGTTTTTTGGACACCCGCCGGTAGTTAACTCAACATCATCCGCACCGCAGGTGCGCGTTTCATCATCCGCGCTTGAAAAGCGCGGGGCCATTTTTTCCCGAACAGTTGGTGTAGTGTCTGGGGGCCAAAGGTGGAAAGGACCTCGACCCTTTGACCGAGAATCGAGGTCCGGTTGTGGCAACCCCGTTACAAGTGGAGAACCACCGCAGACTTCATTGTAGCCTGTCATGATCCTGGGCTGTTGTCCAGTTCCGCCGGGACTGGACTATGGCCGATCCGCTGGTTGTTTTCCGCCTCCGCTCGTGCCGCGCTGCAGGCTGCGGTGCACTGTTTTGGATCTGTCGCCGTTGCGGCCGAGGCCATCGCTATTGCAGTGTGCGCTGTCGGCAACAAGCGCGCCGCCAGCAGTGCCGGGAAGCCAATCGGCGGCATCAACAGTCCCCCGGGGGGCGACTGGATCATCGAGACCGTCAGCGCGCGTATCGGCGGCGGCCGGAGCGCGTGACGGATCAAGGTAGACGCGAGGATCGCATCTTCGTCAGCATGGCTGCCGTAGCCTCCCTCCAGTTCTCCCTGCCGGGAAAGGAGGGGGAGCCTCGAAAGGAGCGCCATGTCCCATCCCATGGGGAGCGTCCCCGCCGTTTTCGGGTTCGCTGTGTCGTGTGTGGTCGGTCCGGCCACTGGATCCATCTGTTTCGGGAAGGAGGGTGAAGCATGATCGATCGAGAACTGCTCGCCCGAATCCGCCATCTTTTCCATGCCGAACATTGGAAGATCGGGACCATTGCTGATCACTTGGGGCTTCACTGGGAGACCGTGCGCCAGGCTCTCCAGACCGATCGCTTCAATCGCCAGAAGATGGAACGGCCCCGTCTGACCGATCCCTACCTTCCCTTTATCCGAGAGACCCTGGAGCGCTACCCTCGGCTTCGTGTCACGCGTCTGTTCGAGATGCTGCGCGCCCGGGGCTACACGGGCTCGGTCGTGCAGTTGCGGCGCGTGGTGGCCACGCTGCGCCCCACCCCTCGGGAGGCCTTCGCTGCGTCTGCGGACCTTCCCGGGGGAGGCGGGTCAAGCCGACTGGGCGCACTTCGGTAAAGTCCGGGTGGGCCGTGCCGAGCGCATCCTGTCCTGCTTTGTGTTCACCCCCTCCTATTCGCGGGCGCTGTTTCTGGAGTTTTGTTTTGACCAGCAAATGGAAAACTTCCTGCGCGCTCACATCCACGCCTTCGAAGACATCGGTTGTCCACGCACCATCCTGTACGACAACACCAAAAGCGTCGTGTTGGAACGTCGGGGCGAGGCTGTTCACTTTCATCCGCGCCGGTTGGAGCTGGCCGCCCATTATCACTTTGCGCCACGCCCCTGCCACCCCTACCGGGCTTCCGAGAAAGGGCGCGTCGAAAGAGCCATCTCCTATGTGCGCCATTCCTTCTTCGCCGCCCGTCCCTTTAGCACGCTCTCAGACTTCAGCCGTCAAGCGCTCCTCTGGCGCGACCAGGTAGCGCATCGTCGGCCCTGGCCCGGCGGCGATGGGCGCACCGTCGAGGAAGTGTGGGAGGAAGAAAAAGCCTTCCTTCTTCCCTTGCCGGCTCATCGCCTGGAAACCGATCTGGTTCTGCCGGTCCGCTCCCGCAAAACCATCTACATCCGTTTTGATTTAAACGACTATTCGATCCCGCCTTCGGCCGTGGGCCGGCCCCTGACACTGGTGGCCTCCGAGCAGACGGTGCGCATTTTGGACGGAAGCACCGAGATCGCCCGCCATCTCCGCTCCTATGACCGCCACGACGTCCGCACCGATCCGGCTCACCAGGAAGCGCTGCTGGCGGAAAAACGCCAGGCGCTGGGGGCCACCCCCGGTGGCCGACTGCTGGCCGCCGTTCCGGAAACGGAAACCTTGCTGGACGAGGCCTTTCAGCGCGGAGAGCCCACCGGCCGCCAGACGGCCAAGCTGGTGGAACTCTTGGATCTCTATGGGGCCGAAGAGCTGCAGGCGGCGGTGCGTGAAGCCCTGCAACGGGGCACCCCGCGCGCCGCCTCGGTGGCCTTTCTGCTGGGCCGGCGCCAGCGCGCTCAGGGGGGTTCTGGTGCAGATAGGATTGTCGGAGCGATAAGGCCAGGAGTGCGCCCCGGCGATGCGGCCTATGTTGCCATGACGTGACGCCAGATCACCACGGGATTCGGCTGCCATGGGATCGGAATTGAGAACTGGCGTTTGTGAATCTTCTGCGCCAGCTCGATGCCGATAATGACACGTCGCGCATTGTAGAACGTCTTGAATCCCAACATGGGGCGCAATCGCCCCTTCACCCGGCGGTGGTCCTGCTCCACAACGTTGTTCAGGTATTGACAGCAACGAATCTTCACCGGGTTCCGCCCCCGGAAGTTGAACTCCCCGTTCATTCCCATGTGCCGCAGGGCGCTATGGCTCGGCCGGTGGCCATCCAGAGTGATGCTGTGTGGCTCCCGATGATGCTTCAGCGCCTTGCAAAAGAAGGCCTTCGCCGCTGCGATGCCACGTGCCCGACTGAGAAAGAACTCCACAGTGTTGCCCTGTCCGTCCACGGCGCGGTACAGATACATCAACTGGCCCCGAATCTTGATAAACGTTTCATCAACCCGCCAGCTCCCACCCACCGGTCGTTCGAATCGGCTCCAACGCCTTTCGCAGGTTTCGGCATAGCGAACGACCCACCGCAAGATTGTGGTATGCGAAATCGGTAAACCCCGCTCACCTAAAATCTCGACCAGGTCCCGGTAACTCAGTTTGAAGCGGAAATACCAGCGAAGGCAGAGAAGAATGATGTCGTCTTCGAACCAACGTCCGGCAAATAGAGGATTCCGTTCCGTTTTACGATGCGCCATATCTCATTATCGCCAATCCCCGTTGGCTGTCTGCACCAGAACCGCTGAGAGGTTCACGTCCGGTTCTTGGAGGGGCTGGGGGTGAGACTCCCCCGGCCTACTCAACCCGATAGGAAACTTCAAGCACCAGAGGGCTGAAGCTGTCACACGGTAAGCAGCAATAATGAATTTGTCGGCAATCAATTCATTTGTATGCCCATGTCGGGAGGCAACTGCGGTGTCGGACAACAATCTGCTTGAGGAGTTTCGCGCCCTGCGTACCCAGTGTGGAGCAATTCGAAAACTCCTTGTTCTGGATTGAGACAGCTTTGAAACCGGGGACAAGCAACTGGACGAAAATCGGGCTGGGCATCGGTCGATTCTGTTGCTGGCCTTTGAGCGTGGTCACATCCACAAGATAACCGTTCCAGTTCACCACTTTCTGATGACCGGGACCAGCCAAAGGAAGAAGTCGCAAAACAGTACCGCCGTGATCTTGGAGAGCAGTGGATTGTAAAAAGAGACGAGCTAGAACGCCATCATCGGGCAAAAAGTTTTATGGGAAGGTTGATAGAGTTGCAATGTGCGGAGTGGTTGCACGAGCAAGGCTGGACGATTGAGAACTTGGAAGTCTTGGGAGGCCCTGCCGACATTGAAGTCAGCTCACCAGTGGGTGACAGCTGGGCAATCGAGGTCAAATACATCGGCCAGGAGGACTGGGATTTTCTAGACATCGTGGAAGCCTTGGGAAGAGGCGGTGTAGGAAAAGAGCATGCTGTTTCGTTGCCAACAGCAGCTGGTTTCATTCTCTTTAAGGTCTACACGGCGGCTCACCAACTGAAAACGTCACCAAGATCCCGTCTGGCCTTGGTTGTAGTTTCAGATCTGACGTGGCCGCGTTTTCGGTTCGTTCTGGAAAACGACTTCATCAATTGGCGGTCACCTCGGTTGTCAAGCTCTGAGCCTGAGTGGGTGAAATTTATCAACGAACAAAAGAAAAAATTCCCAAACATCGAACAGGATCTGATCACCTCAATTCAGTCCCTTGATCGGGTGTGAATCTTCAGACTAAGAACGGGATTCGAGTATTCGCACGAACTCGATGTCAATCCCGGAGGTGTCAGGGGAGCAACCTGAGTCAATCCGCCGGGTTTGTGCCATAATGTGGAGAGTTGCAAAGGCGAGACCCACTTGGAGACGCCCAGAAACTCAGACAACTCTCACTGAGGGACACTTCCGAAGGCCGTGCCCTCTTGACCTTGCCCCTTTCAACGAGTCCAGATAGAAAGTTAGGATTTCGGGGAAGAAAGAGTGAAAAAGGAGGCAAGGAATGACAAGGAAGCGGTTCTGGTTTCGCCGTCTGCCAAATCAGAGCAAGAATATCGACAATGAATCCGTCTAACTCACAGACGGATCCAATGTAGAATTCGCTGGCGATGAGAACCGGCGAGCGATCAATGCTAAACTAGCCAAGCCAAGTAACGGCCCCAAGTGTCCCTTAAATTGAAGGCCTCAATGTCCCATCGTCGCTGACGACATACATGCTGAATCTGTTTCTCTGGAAACCGTTACTTCATGGGGTGAAGAAATTCCGGAAGTGGCGAAAGAAAGAACTTTTTATCCTCGCGTTCCTCCTCTTTGACCTGCTCGTGGGATCTGTTTGCGTTTGGTACTTTGAAAATGCGATCGAGGACCCAGAGAGCAAAAAAACCTTCGCCGACTGCATCTGGCTTGCCCTGACCACGGCGACGACCGTCGGCTACGGTGATGTCTCGGCCACCACCACCGGGGGAAGGGTGTCCAGCGTGCTGTTTTTCTATGTCGGCGGCGTGGGCGTAGCTGCCTACTTGCTCAGCCGAATGGTTGAAGTTGGACTGGAATTCAGACTTCAGAAGCAAAGGGGATTGATTATGGTGAATCTTGAAGATCATATTATCATCTGCAATTATCCCTCAGCCCGCATGGTAGAGCAGATGATTGGGGAGTTGAGAGCAGACCCTCGATCCAGAGACCGTGCGATCGTTGTTGTTACGGATGCGATTAAAGAAGCGGCCTCCGAGCACGAAGACGTGCATTTCGTTCGTGGCAGCCCAATGGACGAAGCACCGCTGCGTCGCGCATCCGTTTCCCAGGCATGGATGGCCATCGTCCTTGCACCAAATCTGGACCTACCCCACACGGATGCTCTCGTTTCCGCAGCGGTGATGATGGTCAAAAGGCTAAACCGAAACTGCATGTGTGTGGGCGAGTGTGCGGACCGCACAAGGGAGGCGCTCCTAAGAACCGCGGGTGCTGACCGTGTGGTTTTTGCGGGCAATGTAGCTTCCAATCTGATTGTCCAAGAGGCGCTCGACTACGGAGTTTCCGCTCTTATCGAAGATTTCTCATCGAACCGGGACGGCGCCCAGTTTTACTCTGAACGGAATGAGGTTGGGTCCCATACGGTGGCCGATTTCGAAAAGGCGCTCCGATACTTTGATGTCTGCGCACACCTGCTTGCTCTTTACCGCACAACGAACGCGCAGCGCCAGCGCTTGTCGCTCCCACCGCCAAACGAAATCATTCGCAAAGGGGATTACGTCATTTACCTGGCTCGCAACCGGGTCAATTGGCCGGAGGTTCAGTCAAGGCTAAGTGGGGAGGAGCCGAGCTAATCCTGAATGCCAGTCAGACAAGGTCGAAAACTCGATTGTCGATAAGACTGAAACACACTGATCAGCTGGGTAATCTTGCTCCCCCCCCGAATCAGGCGAGCAAGGACCATCAAAGGAAGGGCGTGAGACACTTTGAGCCTCCTTGCAGGTGACCCTCAAGGAGGTCTTCGAGCGCCTGAGCCATTGCCGCGGTGGCTTTACCCGCTCCCACGACGTAGATATTCTTGTACTCGGAAAGATCGTAGAGACGCTGCTGGATCTCCAGTTGGTTCTCTTGGCGATGAACGTACCTCTGGACGGCAGCAACCGGATCCACCGCCTCCAGGCCTGCATGAAAAATGGCTAGAATATCCTGACGAAGTTTCAAGTTATTGGCAGAGCAACTCTGTCGCCACTCACAATCTTAGCCGACTGTTTTCTGAAACCTCCATCAAGAAGTGGGAGACGCCTTTTCGTCGGAAGATGATGACTGAGGCCCAAGTAAAGTCTCAGACCATCTAAGCACCAAGCGAGCGGCAACATCCCGACTCCCTATACCGAAGGCAATGGCCACGGCCACGGCGATGGTACCCAATAGGATACCAAACGCCAGATTCACAATGTCGTCGGCAATGCCAGTCTGCCGCAGGGCCAGGGCGGAGGCAAAGATGATGATGGCCAGCCTAGCCCCGTGGGCGAGCAAGTTCGACTGGGAGCCGCCCGTCGCCAGGATGATACTCCGAGCCAGGTTGGCAAAATAAAGCCCCAGGGCGAAAACGACCACGCCCAGTGCTACCTGCGCCGCGAAGTCGATGAACTGCGCCAGCAAGTCAGCCATCACGGCGAACTTCAAGAGTTCCGCCGCTTCGATAGTCGAGAAAAGCATGATGGCCACCAGCACAATATACCCGACCATCTCCGATGGGGTGCGCTGTCCCTCGGCTCCCCTTCGTCAGATGCCGAATGCACACGATGCAGGAGTTGTGTTTCTCAGCCAGATTTGCCAATCGAGGGTACTGTCAAGTTAACCGATTTGAGGACCTGCTCAGCTCCCTGGACACTCCCTAAGTTGTTGATTCTAAGTTCGAGTGCGACCGGTTTCGCCTCCAAAACCAGAGAATTCTACTTAACTTGACAGTACCATCTGGGATTTGCTGAAGTCGTAGAGCCGATAGAGGCGCTGGGTATCGTGGTCTTGCTGAGAGGAAAACAACACGGGAAGCGGCATTCCTTCCGTTGGGTGAGTGACAGCTGATTCGCGCCGAAAGTCAATCATCAAAAGCCAAGAACGCCAAGACTGTACACGACCGAGAAGGCGAAGACAAAGGCAAAAACTCTCTATATAGCTTCTATATAGGCGGATTTTTTAGAGTCTGGCTGTAGAGTTTTCTTTTACCGCCTCCTGGCAGATGGGACGGGGTGGGTACTTTCAAACCGGCGAAATTGGTCCCCTTTTACGCCGGTGCTGACACTCCGGATAGATTTTGCTGTCCCACAGCATCAGTTCATCGGCCTCGCGCTCGTTCCACACAACTCACTGCGGTCGGCATGAGGTTGTTTGGCCCGCATGGGAGAATAAGCCCATGATCTTCGTTCAGCCGGCACGCAGTGCAACCGTTTGGACGGTACTGTCAAGTTAAGTAGAATTCTCGGGTTTTGGAGGCGAAACCGGTCGGCACTCGAACTTAGAATCAACAACTTAGGGAGTGTCCAGGGAGCTGAGCAGGTCCTCAAATCGGTTAACTTGACAGTACCCTGTTTTTCTCTGACAATGCCCGCAGCGACCATGCACAAGGCGGAAGAGGGAGAAACTGAGTTGGTAAGGGTTGAATGGGTTGCAGCGGTCGGCGAAGTCAAGGCTTCGTGGGCGAATCATGGCGATATCATTCGGAGTTACCGACGAATAGTAGAAGACATGGAAACTCTGCAGGAAGGACGTCTAGTCGAGAACAAATTGCGATTTGGGACAATGAGGAGTGATGCAACCATCGCCGAGATGGCCCGGCCGGTAACCGGGAGGCAATGGAATAACCCTTGCTATGCCTTCTTGATTGCCCTGGGACAGGGCGAATGCAGGGTGAAGCACTTGGAAGACGATATCAGGGAGAACGGCATCAAAGCGAGTAACGCATCGGTGCTGATTCTAGACCAACACAAGGGAGCAACACTCTGTATCCCAGGAAGAAAGGGTCGAAAAGGGGTGGAATTTGGAGTGGGGGCGGAGGTAAGGTTGAAATCCGAAGATGCAGAAAACACAATGACGTGGATGACAATACAAGAAGAAGAAATTGAAGCGAGTCACAGCTCAGGACGCTTCTTGCATTATTTCGTGACGGACCTGCAGCTTCACTTGGGCACATGGTCTGACGAATATTGCAATCCGGGGCACTATGCCAAGCTGGATCCGATGTTGAGGCACAGGCACGCAAGAGAGAAGGATTCGGGCAGTGCGGAGCAAGGAAGGCTGACGGTTTGACATGGCCTCGTATCGTAGCCGCGGGAAACCTATCAGACGGTACTGTCAAGTTAACCGATTTGAGGACCTGCTCAGCTCCCTGGACACTCCCTAAGTTGTTGATTCTAAGTTCGAGTGCCGACCGGTTTCGCCTCCAAAACCCAAGAATTCTACTTAACTTGACAGTACCCTCCAGAGGGATCTCCACCTCTTCGAGCACGACACCCGCTTTCATCAACCGGTAGCTCACCCCCATCGCTTCCTCTCCCGGGTTACGGATCGCCGCCGCCGTGCTGAGTCCGCCCTGGCGGCGGGCCGGGAAAAGGGCATCCCGGACGGGTGGGCTAGCTCCCACCCCGGCGACCTCGATGCCGGGCAGGTCAAAGCGCAGGACCCCGCCGAGACCCCCGTCGGAGACAACCGTCACCGATCCGGTCACGAGTTCCCCTTGGCCGTGGGTTGAAATCGTGAGTTCTCCCAGCGGTTCCATCTCCGTCTGAACGGTCAGGCCTCCATACTCGGTGACCTCCAGAATGGCTTTGCTCCGGCCCAAACCGCTGCTGTTGGCGGGGGTTTGGCAATTGCCATCAACCTGGACCCGTAGAGCGCCCGTCGGAACAAGCGGTAGGGCAAAGCGTAAAGTGGTAGACACATATACAGAAATAAGTATACTCTGAGGATGGATGCGGATGTACGGCCCGTGCGCTGGGTCGGCTCCGCCTTGCGGGATCTCAAAGAGTTTCCGAGGGCTGTACAGCGCGATATCGGTCAGGCTCTCTACGCCGCCCAGTGCGGCGTGGCCTACCCTTCGATTAAGGCGCTGAAGGGTTTTCGAGGCGCTTCGGTTCTTGAGATCGTTGCGGCGTTTGAGACCGACACCTATCGGTCTGTGTACACCGTCCAATTTGGATCGGCGATCTACGTCTTGCACGCCTTCAAGAAGAAGGCGAAAAAAGGCCGGAAGACGCCGAAAAAGGAGATGGACCTGATCAAGACCCGCCTAGAGGCTGCGCGGCGGAACCACAACAGGAGGCAGAGCTGATGGCCAAGAAAACGGATGATACGAATGTGACGGAGAGTAGCGGCAACGTCTTCGCTGACCTCGGATTTCCAAACGCCGATCGCGAGCAGTTGAAGACGAAGCTCAGGCTGGAGATCTACCGGGCCATCAAGGACCGTAGCCTCACGCAAACCCAAGCCGGAGAGATTCTAGGCATCCAGCAGCCGCATGTCTCGGCGCTGATGAACGGGCGGGGCGGCAACTATTCTCTCGGACGGCTATTCGAGTTTCTGAACGCGCTTGGCCGCGACGTCGAGATTGCGGTGCGTCCCAAAGCGCCGAGATCCCCGGCCGCCCACACGAGCGTGGTACAACCGTAGCGGGCCGCTGAAACGGGACAAGCCCATTGTTTCGTATCAAGCTGTGGTGTCCTGTCCTTTTGGTGGATACGTTACCGTCATCGATCAGCGTTGCACAAAGGTATCGCCAAACCAATAAATACTGCAATACAGTTTCGGGTACTGTCAAGTTAAGTGGAATTCTCGGGTTTTGGAGGCGGAAACGGTCGGCGGTCGAATGTAGAATCAACAACTTAGGGAGTGGCCGAGGCGCTGATTAGACACCAAATCGGTTAACTTGACAGTACCCCGATGACGATTGTACTGTTCCACCCCGGCAGGGCTGAGTTGTTGTCGGGATTCCACCAATACTTACCCCGCGCCGCAATGGGCGAGTTCACGAACTGTTCCTCATTCCCTTCTTTGTAAATCAGCGTGACGGTGCAACCAAACAGCCGCCGCATCTGGTTGCGGAGCTTGATACCCGCATTTCCGCCGCCGCTGCTGTAGACCCCCAGGGTCTTCATGAACTTCGCCAGCGACGGCCCCAGGATCAACACCCGGTTTTGGGTCCGCACGGCTTCGGTGCACACCCAAGCCAGGATCAGGCGGGGGAAGTTTCCGAAGGGGAGCTTGTGATCCCCTGTAGCCGTCATGATGAGCTTGAACGGGCCGTTCACGCGCTTATACTGGTGCCGGTTGCCGGGTTCTGGTGCAGATAGGATTGTCGGAGCGATAAGGCCAGGAGTGCGCCCCGGCGATGCGGCCTATGTTGCCATGACGTGACGCCAGATCACCACGGGATTCGGCTGCCATGGGATCGGAATTGAGAACTGGCGTTTGTGAATCTTCTGCGCCAGCTCGATGCCGATAATGACACGTCGCGCATTGTAGAACGTCTTGAATCCCAACATGGGGCGCAATCGCCCCTTCACCCGGCGGTGGTCCTGCTCCACAACGTTGTTCAGGTATTGACAGCAACGAATCTTCACCGGGTTCCGCCCCCGGAAGTTGAACTCCCCGTTCATTCCCATGTGCCGCAGGGCGCTATGGCTCGGCCGGTGGCCATCCAGAGTGATGCTGTGTGGCTCCCGATGATGCTTCAGCGCCTTGCGAAAGAAGGCCTTCGCCGCTGCGATGCCACGTGCCCGACTGAGAAAGAACTCCACAGTGTTGCCCTGTCCGTCCACGGCGCGGTACAGATACATCAACTGGCCCCGAATCTTGATAAACGTTTCATCAACCCGCCAGCTCCCACCCACCGGTCGTTCGAATCGGCTCCAACGCCTTTCGCAGGTTTCGGCATAGCGAACGACCCACCGCAAGATTGTGGTATGCGAAATCGGTAAACCCCGCTCACCTAAAATCTCGACCAGGTCCCGGTAACTCAGTTTGAAGCGGAAATACCAGCGAAGGCAGAGAAGAATGATGTCGTCTTCGAACCAACGTCCGGCAAATAGAGGATTCCGTTCCGTTTTACGATGCGCCATATCTCATTATCGCCAATCCCCGTTGGCTGTCTGCACCAGAACCCATCCTCGTATGTCCCCAACGCATGCTTGGCTGTTCCCCGGTTGCTGTAGGCTGTGGCAACAGATGAACACCTTTCGCGTCTTCCTCGCTTCCCCCGTCTATTCGTTTGCAGCAGTCAGCTCATTGTCACGAACAACAAAGGAATGATCGGGTCTTTCCGTTACCACCGATTTATCGTGCTATCTCCAAGGTCTGGATTTTTGCGTAGTCTGTCGAGTGCTCACGCTCAGCGTCCCACATGTCAATCGCCTTCTGCATGTTGACCCAGAGCGTCGGACCGTTGCCGAAGAGCTTCCCGATCCGGTGCGCCATGTCGGTGCTCATCGGTCTTCGTTCTTGGCAAATCTCGTTAATAGTTCTGCGCCCGACACCGACAAGATCCGCCACCTGCCTCTGATTGAGTTCTCGAGCCTCGATCTCGCCCCGTAGCAACCTGCCTGGATGCGTCGGTCGCCTCTCCAGATTTCTAGCCATGTCCCGCCCTCCGTTCTAGTGATAATCTTCCAGGTCTACCTCGTCGGCGTCTCCCGCCTCGAATCTGAAGGTAATCCTCCAGTTCTTCGTCACCGTCATTCCCCACTCACCCTTTCGGTTGCCCTTCAGCGGGTGGGTGCCAAGCGTCAGGAGGTTCAAGTCTTCCACTTTCTCTGCTGCGTCCAATGCGTCCAGAAGAAGTTCAACCCTGGCTCTCCATTGAGGGTTGATCCTCCGGTAGTTTCCATCTTCAAACGCCCTCCTAAGGACCTTAGAAGCGAACCTCTTGATCATAAAAGTAAGTGTAACATTTAATGTTACACTATAGCCGACATCACCGGCTACGGCAGTCCGGGGATTATTTAAACATGTTCGACATGGAAAGCCTTTAGGCTATGCGCCTGTCCTGGAACGAAATGCGTGTCCGTGCGGCCGAATTCGCCAACGAGTGGCGGGACGCGGCCTACGAGAAGGGTGAGACACAGAGCTTCTACAACGCGTTCTTCGAGATCTTCGATGTGCGGCGGCGCTCCGTCGCGCGTTACGAAGAGCATGTGCGCAAGCTGGATAACCGGTCCGGGTTCATTGACCTGTTCTGGCCGGGTTTCCTGATCGTCGAGCAAAAGAGCGCAGGCCGCGATCTTGGACGCGCCTACGGGCAAGCCGGGGAGTATTTCGACAGCCTGCCCGAGCGAGACCGGCCGCGCTATATCCTGGTCAGCGACTTTCAGAGCTTCGAGCTTCACGATCTCGATAAGGGCGAACAGACCGCTTTCGCCCTGGCAGACCTGCCTGACCATGTCGAGGCGTTCAGCTTCATCCTGGGCGTGCAGCGACGAACATTCCGAGATCAGGATCCGGTCAACGTCGAAGCCTCGGAGGCAATGGGACGGCTACATGATGCGCTTGAAGCATCTGGTTACGGTGGTCATGACCTGGAGATGTTCCTGGTTCGTGCAGTGTTCTGCCTGTTCGCCGATGACACTGGCATCTTCGAGCCGCGCGGCATCCTTCTTGAACTGCTGGAGACCCGGACCCGGGAAGATGGTTCCGACCTTGGCGGTTGGCTTGCACGGCTGTTCCAGGTACTGAATACGCCCGTGGACCAACGTCAGGCCAAGATTGATGAAGACCTTGCCCGCTTTCCCTATGTCAACGGCGATTTGTTCGCAGCCAAGCTCAACATCACCGATTTCGACGCGGCGATGCGGGAGGCACTGATCGACGTTTGCCGCTTCGACTGGGCAGCCATCTCACCTGCCATCTTCGGTGCGCTCTTTCAGTCTGTAATGAAGCCAGCCGAGCGCCGCGCCCAGGGTGCCCACTACACCACTGAGAAAAATATCCTGAAGGTGATCGGACCGCTGTTTCTTGACGATCTGAGGGCGGAGTTCGAACGGCTCCGGGCGCGTAAAGACAACCGACGCAGAACTGAGCTGAGAGCCTTTCACAAACGGCTGGGGGAGATGAAGTTCTTTGATCCGGCCTGCGGTTGCGGCAATTTCCTGATCATCGCCTACCGGGAATTGCGAGAACTGGAAATCGAGCTGATCGGGGAATTACGTCGCGGCAGGGGCGATGAAGCGCAACGGGTGCTCGATACCGCCGATCTGTCACAGATTACCGTAGACCAGTTTCACGGCATCGAAATCGGCGAGTTCCCGGCCCGCATCGCCGAAACTGCACTGTGGATGATGGATCACATCATGAATAACCGGCTGAGCCTGGCGTTTGGTCAGAGCTACGTCCGCATTCCGCTTGAAGGCTCACCGCATATCCTGAACGCCGATGCGCTGGAAACCGACTGGACGGATCTGTTGCTGCCAGAGGAATGTTCCTACGTGTTTGGCAATCCTCCGTTTGCCGGGGCAAAACTTCAGAGCGCAGAGCAGCGCGCCCAGGTGCGCCGGATCGCGGCACTGGGCAAGACCGGAGGAACACTCGACTACGTGACCGCCTGGTTCATCAAGGCGGGAGAATATGTTCAAATGGGTCGAGTCCGTATCGGCTTCGTTGCCACTAACTCGATCACGCAAGGTGAACAGGTGGCGCAACTCTGGCCGATCCTGTTCACGCGAGAAAATCTGGAAATCTCCTTCGCTCACCGTACGTTCGCCTGGGGCTCCGATGCGCGGGGCAAGGCCCATGTGCATGTGGTCATTATTGGCCTCGACAGCCAAGAGAACGTGCGTGCGGACAAGCGCCTGTTCAGCTATCCCGACATCAACGGTGAGCCGGAGGAAACGCTTCATGCCGTTCTATCGCCCTATCTGTTCGGTGCTGACGGGCTGGCCGATCCGCAGCTGACGGTGCGCGAGGAAAGCCGCCCAATCAACAGGATGGGGAAGTTGATCATAGGTTCGAAACCCATCGACGGGGGCTATTATATTTTCACAGCCGGTGAACGGAGCGCCCTTCTGGAGGTGGAGCCAGACGCCGAGCCGTTCTTGCGACCCTTTATTGGAGCTCGGGAATATCTTCAAGGCGGCAAGCGATGGATTCTTGCCCTGCATAATGCGCCGCCCATTACGTTATCTCGGTTGTCACATGTAAAGGAGCGTATCGCTGCTGTCCGCAAATACCGTGAAGGGAGAGAAAGTACACCTACTCAAGAACTGGCGAAGATGCCCACGCTCTACCACGTCAACGTTCTTCCGACAGCACCATTCCTGGTTATTCCCGAAGTCAGTTCTGAGCGTCGAGAGTATGTGCCGATCGGCTGGCTGGGGCCTCCGGCGATCCCGAGTAGTCTCGTTCGCGTCTTGGAAAACGCCAGTCTTGCCGATTTCGCACTGTTGACCTCAACCATGCACATGGCTTGGCTGCGGCATGTCGGGGGACGCCTGAAAAGCGATTACCGCTATTCCATTGGACTTGTCTACAATACCTTCCCCACTCCGCCTGCAGGCGCAAACCTATCGAAACTGGAACCACTCGCTCAAGCCGTGCTTGACGCCCGTGCCGACCATCCGGACGCAACCCTATCCGACCTCTACGATCCTGACCTGATGCCTCCCAATCTGCGCCGGGCTCACCAGTCCCTCGACCGTGCTGTGGATCGGCTCTACCGTTCAAAAAGCTTCTCGTCCGAGCATGATCGTGTCGAGTATCTATTCATGCTCTATGAAAAAATGTATGCGCCGCTAGCGGCCATGATGCAGGAGAAGTCGAAACGGCGGCGCGCAAGGCGAAAACCGCCCGGAGCGAGGCGGTGATGCGACTTCGGAGCGAACTTGGCGGTGGTGGCGCTTACAGTGGAAGCACCTGCTTGAACGTGTGGGAGAGCCCAAGTGATTGTCGCACCCTTTTTTAAAGGTGACGTGGACATGGAAGTGGCCTCGAAACAGCACGACGTGTATGGCCAGGCGCTTTGGATCATCGTTTCGAAATGCCACCGGTACACAGAGTTTGCCCGATCTCTTCTGAACGATGCTGATCACCCAGAATGGGGCACGGTTGAGCATTTCGATCACAGAATGCTTCAACACGGTCACTACCTTCTGGCTGCGGTTTGGCGCTTCCGGAATGACTTTCAACAGCCCGTGCTTCCGTTCGTAGATAAGAAATCTCTTGATGAACTTCAAACGCTCTGGCTTGACTGGCTGCGCCACGAGATCGCCGGGTGGATCCGCATTGTTGCATAAATCGCTTCGGCACGTCCGCTTGTCTCCGATGGGCCAGGGTGCCAGCATGAGGAATGACGCCGAATCAATACACGTTCCGGTACCGAGTACGCAACTGGTCAGACTACAATCGCGTAAGGTAAAAATATTCGGTCGGGCAGCGGATCCTTAGGATAGAAGGGCTCATGGGCGTGCGAGCATCGGAATCTCAGGCGAGTTCCGTTGAGAAACCAGCTTTTGGAAACGGGCTCCCGGTGTGAGGTCGTCGCTCCGGCACAGCGGTGCTGACTCGACCTTCTCCCCAGTCTTATGGAGTGTATCCGAATTCAAGCAGCGTCTCGATAGTAGTATCGAAGCAAGCCAACGAGCCTGGGACGGCAACTTAATTCGCCGTCCTTGCGACCAACTTCATCTCCCGCATCAATGATTCGGTTCGCGAGTCCCTGATGATTCCGTTCGTGGTGAAAGTGCTCTCCGAACTCTCTCAAGGCCCGACGCAATGACGCTTCACCAAAGAAGATCATACGGTTGAGACATTCAGATTTCAGGGAGCGCATGAAGCGTTCCAGATGAGCATTGAGATTAGGACTCTTGGGAGGTAAGACTACCGCCTCGATGTCGCTGGACTTCAAGATCTGACGCAACGGCAAGTGCTTCGTGTCACGGTCAAGGATGACGTGGGCCGAGCTGCGGAAAAAGCCGTCGACACAGCCGGTCAGGTTCCTTCCGGCTTGCTGCATCCATTCGGAGTTGGGGTGAGGCGTCGCACCCGCGATTTCAATGCGCCGCGTCTTTAGATGCATCACCACAAGGACGTAGAACGTGACCAGTCCTGACCGAGTCCAGACCTCAACGGTCGTAAAGTCGGCGGCTGCGATCGAATCCCAGTGAGCAGCAAGGAAGGTACGCCAGGCCGTGCGGCTCTCGCGCTCTGGAGCTGGCTCGATGCCGTGGGCTTTGAGAATGTTGCCAACCGTGGTGTCAGAAATGTGGAAGCCCAGGTTGGCTAAAGCACCCTGGATACGGTCATAGCCCCAGCTAGGATTCTCCTGAGCCATGCGCAGAGCCAAGTCCACAATCTGTGTCGAATGCGTGGCCGGCCAACGGATTGCCTCTTGTCTGAGTGATCCCACTTGCGAGCGATAAGCTCTCGATGCCAGCGCAGAAGCGTGTCGGGCCTGACGATCTTGGCCAGTTTGCCGAGGCTTTTTCGGCCCAGCACCTTGCCCTTGACGGCCAAGCGTCGACGCTGGCCGTCGTTGAGCAGAATGCGGCCCTTGCCGAGCTTTTCTCTGAGTACCTGATTCTCAGTCAAAAGATACTCGATCGCGTCCTGCTGGTCTCTGTTGATCCAACCGGCCAAGATCAGGAGCAGCAGCTGCCAGGGCCTGAGCACGAAGTTCATGGTTGATTAGATGCTCACGTCAAGTGCTCAGACGCAAAGGGGGAAAACATTGGGGCTCAACCAAGGCTGACTTCTGTTTGCCGTGACGGTTACAACTTTTTGCACAATAGAGACTTGTGGGTCGGCTGAATATTTTGACCTTACGCGAATGAACGGCCGAGCGAAATCATATATCGCAAACTTCCAGCCGAGGACCTTACGCGCAGCTCGCTGTTTGGCGATACCCTGAGATCAATCGTTAGTGGAAAACCGGGAAGAGCGGCTCGGACCCGAGCCGCTCGCTTGTATCAGTAAGACCTGCTAAGCAATCCGCTTCCGGCCCTTGCGACGCCTGCGGCCAGCGGAATTGGGATTACGCCGACTGTTCCGCGCGTGTTCTCCAGATCGCATACCACGCACGTTATGACCATAGGCTTGGCGAGAACGGGCGGACCCTTCAAAGGCGTCGGGCTCGAAGCCTTCGACCTTCCGACGCGGGATCGGCCCTCCGATCGCGCGTTCGGTGGCCTGAACCCAAGCGTGATCCATGCCGGTTACGAAAGTGCAAGCGATACCCTGACGTTCCGCGCGACCCGTACGTCCGATTCGGTGGGTGTAGGCTTCCGGAGTGTTCGGCACATCGAAGTTGATCACATGGGAAACAGCGCTGACGTCGATGCCGCGCGCCATGATGTCGGTGGCCACAATAATATTGAAGCGACGGGCGCGGAAGCCGCTCATGGCGCGATCCCGCTGGGCCTGGGACATGGATCCCTGGAGACCTACGGCCCAGTGTCCACCACGGCGCAACTGTTCCGCTAATCGCCGGGCCCGATGCTTCGTCCGAGTGAAGACAATGGCCGAGTCGCAGTCGTCGCCCGTAAGCAGGTGTTCAAGCAGGTCCCTCTTCTGCGTCTCGCCGACCATGTACAATCCATGATCGACGGTGGCGACCGGGGCCGGACCGGCCAGCTCGACCACGTGGGGATCCCTCAACAAACCGTAAGCCAGCCGACGAATCTCTCTTGGCATGGTGGCCGAAAACAGCAGATTCTGCCGTCGCTCCGGCATAGCCGCGAGAATTTTGCGAATGTCGGGCAAGAAGCCCATGTCGAACATGTGGTCGGCCTCGTCGAGTACGAGCGTTTCGACCTGACCGAGGCGGAGCACTCGCTGCCCCAGCAGGTCGAGCACGCGGCCCGGACAGCCCACAATGATCTCCGGGTTCTGGCGCAACGAATTGATCTGGTTACGCGTCGAAACGCCACCATAGACCGTGACGGTCTTCAGCCGTGTGAACCTGGACAGCGTGCCGATCTCAGCCGCGATCTGGGTGGCGAGCTCGCGTGTGGGGGCAAGCACGAGAGCTCGTGGGCCCTTGCGACGCTCCTTGAGGAGTCGGTCGAGCAGCCCCAGCGCGAAGGCCGCCGTCTTGCCGGTGCCAGTCTGTGCCAAACCCAGCACATCGCGGCCGGCGCAACCTGCAGGAATCGTCTCGAGTTGGATTGGCCAGGGATTCTCGAAACCAATGGCGTGAATGCCGCGAACGAGGGCTTCATGGAGCTCGAAGCGATCGAAACCGGTCGAAGCAGTAGATTCTGACCTAGATATCAAAACTTTTCTCTCCGCTGTGCGCGCACAGGCAGATCCTGTACGGCAGGGCCGTAGTTTCCGACCCTGACAACAGCTAAGGGTAAGAGGAATTCGTTGGCGGCGCGACCTTGGTAGGATTACTAAAGAGGTCCTGTTGATCGCCGCTGTCGGGCTGAGCCCGATCAAGACACGCACATGCTAGCTGGTCTGGCAGGCTTTTACCACCCCGGCAGCCAGATCTATGATTTATATGACCTTATAAAAAAAGACCTTGTTGCATGGATCATCCCGAAGGAGGCCTTATCATCGTGTTTTTCAACACAGGGGATAACCTAGATGCCACATAAGTTCAACGCAGCGCGACGGCACAAGTTTGATAAGGCGCAGTACCGGGTGATCAACTGGGCAGAATATAACGAGAGCCTGTGCTAGCGGGGTGATCTGACGATTTGGGTCAGTGAGGAGGCTCAAAGTGTGTGGAGCGCGCCGCGCCGCACGTCACGGGGTGGCCAGCGGAGATACTCGGATCTGGCTATCGAGACATGCCTGACGCTGCGCACGGCGTATCGGCTTGGGTTGCGGCAAACGCAGGGGCTGATGGGTTCCATCGGCACGCTCATGGGGCTGAGATATACGGGTGCCGGACTTCTCCACACTGTCGCGTCGTGCAAACGGCTTGAGCATCGCTCAGGTGATGAGGCAAGCCGGATCTGTGCCTGTCCATCTGGTGGTGGACAGTACCGGCCTCAAGATCTTCGGCGAAGGGGAATGGCTCGCGCAGAAGCATCAAATCAATGGAATACGCCGCCGCTGGCGCAAACTCCACCTCGGGCTGAACCTCCATAGCGGTGCGATTGTTTGCGCCAATCTGACTCACGATGACGTTGGAGACAGCACCGCCTTACCCGGGCTCCTGGATCAACTCGATGCCCCTCTCACGGGTTTTCTGGCGGACGGCGCCTATGATGGATCGTCCACACGGGATCTGCTGAGGGAACGGTATGGGGAGACCCTGGATGTGCGCCGCCAAAGAACGCAGTGATCCGCCCGCAATCGGCGCGGGATCCGACGGTTCGGGATCGCCATATTGCCCAGATCCGCAACAACGGCCGCATGGCCTGGCAAGTGGCCACAGGGTACAACCAGCGCAGCCGGATAGAAACGCAGATCGGCCGTTGGAAGAGCGTGATCGGCCCCAAGCTCAAACCTCGCAGCTTCTCCAGGCAAATCACGGAGATTCAGGTCGGTCAGAAAGTTCTGAACACAATGACCGCACTCGGACGTCCCGTGTTCGAACGCATCGCCTGACGCTCCGGCTTGGGAAAGGGCGAATTCCATCTCCGCCTCGATCCATGCAACAACGCTTCTGCGGTGTAGATCGCATCGAATTCGACCCCGAGTTTCCGGGTGGAGGCGGCGATGCCGTCGCGATGCACGTTGGACAGGATGACGAGCTTGTAGTGCCGCTTGAGAACACGCAGCGCATCGGCAGTGTCCGGGAACGCTGGCCAGTGTGGCACAGAGGCTCCGAAGGCTGCGCCGAGATCGACGTTCGTTTCAAGACCAAAGCTCTCCGTGATGCTACGGTGGACCTGGGCGAGCAGTTCCGGATAGCGCAGGCCAGGCGTCGCGTGCTCGTGTCGGTTCTCAAACTGCGCGAAGGCGCGGAGCGCGGTCTCGCGGGTCACATCCGATCTCCCGTTGTGCCTGATCAACGGTTGTAACGCGTCCCAAATCCCGATCTCCCAGTCAATCAAGGTGCCGTAGCAGTCGAGCGTCAGGACACGGTAGTCGGTCAGCCGAAGCATGGTTTTACGTTCCTTTCCGCCCGATGATGACCGTCATCCCAGCCTCATGCCATACGCACTCGGCACCGAAGCCGGCCGACTCGACAGCCGCTAGCTCCTCTTCAAGCGGAAAGTAGGTATCCTCTTCGGCCCATTCCTTGAAGTGCTCGAATACACGCCGTTCTTCGACACCCTGCGCCACCATGTAATCGGCCCACGCGCGCCACGTCGCCTCGCGTGCGACCGGTTCTGCGGGCATCGTCGCGTCCGCGTTGACGAAAACCCCGGCCGGTCCAAGCGCGTCGTGGATGCGGCGGTAAAGCGCGCGCTTCGTGTCAATCGCCGGGATATGGTGCAGGGCCAGCGAAGCTGCTACGCCGTTACAGTGCGGCAACGCTGCGAGAAACGACCGCTCAGAGAATCGAACGCGGCCGGTAAACCGCGCGAGACGCTTCCGGGCATGGGCGAGCATTTCCCGGTCAACGTCGATCAGCTCGACGGTCCCGGTTCCCGCCGTGAGAATCACCTCGGAGAGCGCGCCGGTTCCGCCCCCAAGGTCTAGCACCAAGCCGGAACCGACGGAGGACAGCTCATGGGCCGCTACGTCGAGCATCACCTCGTAACCGGGAATGTACCGGCGAATCGTCTCATCGTAGGCATCGATTTCAATTCGCATGTGTCGGCGCACGGAATGACTCATTTCCTTCCTTTGCTCGGTTGGCCTGATCGGGCCGAGATTTTTGTACCAAGTGATGGCATTGGTGCATGAATCGGCGTAAGCGGGCACGCTAGCATCGGCGGAGGGTTCCGGTCCATCATGGAGATCAAGGGGGCAACGTCATGGCCGCAGGGAAGTCGAGCCGAATCAACTGCCAGTACAAGACGAAGTACAGAATCCGGAACTGGAGGGAGTACGAGCGTGGCCTCAGGAGCCGCGGGGGGTTCTGGTGCAGACAGCCAACGGGGATTGGCGATAATGAGATATGGCGCATCGTAAAACGGAACGGAATCCTCTATTTGCCGGACGTTGGTTCGAAGACGACATCATTCTTCTCTGCCTTCGCTGGTATTTCCGCTTCAAACTGAGTTACCGGGACCTGGTCGAGATTTTAGGTGAGCGGGGTTTACCGATTTCGCATACCACAATCTTGCGGTGGGTCGTTCGCTATGCCGAAACCTGCGAAAGGCGTTGGAGCCGATTCGAACGACCGGTGGGTGGGAGCTGGCGGGTTGATGAAACGTTTATCAAGATTCGGGGCCAGTTGATGTATCTGTACCGCGCCGTGGACGGACAGGGCAACACTGTGGAGTTCTTTCTCAGTCGGGCACGTGGCATCGCAGCGGCGAAGGCCTTCTTTCGCAAGGCGCTGAAGCATCATCGGGAGCCACACAGCATCACTCTGGATGGCCACCGGCCGAGCCATAGCGCCCTGCGGCACATGGGAATGAACGGGGAGTTCAACTTCCGGGGGCGGAACCCGGTGAAGATTCGTTGCTGTCAATACCTGAACAACGTTGTGGAGCAGGACCACCGCCGGGTGAAGGGGCGATTGCGCCCCATGTTGGGATTCAAGACGTTCTACAATGCGCGACGTGTCATTATCGGCATCGAGCTGGCGCAGAAGATTCACAAACGCCAGTTCTCAATTCCGATCCCATGGCAGCCGAATCCCGTGGTGATCTGGCGTCACGTCATGGCAACATAGGCCGCATCGCCGGGGCGCACTCCTGGTCTTATCGCTCCGACAATCCTATCTGCACCGCTCCCTTCGCGAGCAGCTGGCCGCCGCGCAGGAAGAGCTGTCGGATCTGAAGGAACGCCTCCGCAGTCCGAAGTCGCGCCTGCGCAAGGCTTCCGAGGTCGACCAGAGGGTCGAGGAGATTCTCCAGCGCCGTCAGCTGGCCCGCTATCTCCGCGTCCGGCGCCTGCGACGGGAAGAGCACACCTTCCGGCAGTTGCGCCGAGGACGGCCCGGATCCCAGACGCCCTACCGCAGGATCACGCGCCGGCGCTGGGATCTGGAGTGGAAGCTGGAGCAGGCGGCGATCGACTACGACCGGAAGAGTGACGGGATGTACCCGCTTTTGAGCAACGATCGGTCCCTCCCCGCTCCGCAAGTCCTCCAAGCCCACAAGGGCCAACCCGCGATCGAGAAACGTTTCCAGCAGATCAAGACCGTGCACGAGATCGCCCCGGTCCTGCTCAAGAACGAGGGCCGGATCGAAGCGCTCTTTACCCTCTACTTCCTCGCGCTCCTGGTCCAGGCTCTGATCGAGCGCGATCTGCGCCGGGCCATGAAACGAGAGAAGATCCCGCAACTGCCCCTCTACCCCGAGGAGAGACAATCGAAACGGCCGACCACCGAACAGGTGCTGCGACTCTTCAGCCTCACGGAACGCCACACCCTCCTGCGGGCCGGTCAGGTCGTGCAGGTCTTCCCTCCCGAATTGACGGCCTTGCAAAAGCAGATCCTGGCACTCCTCATGTCCCCGAGCGTGCCTTCCGGCCTCCCCTACAGGCAGGAAAGAAAATCCCAAGATAATACGGTCGAGAAGTGCGGAATGTAAGTCGAGATCCGCGAGGTGACTGGAATTGTGCAACAACGCGCGTTAATTTGACAACGCCCCTCCAAGCCATGATTATTTCTTGCATCAAGGAGGAGTCCAATGGAACAAACAAGCTGGCTCGTATTGCTTCTTTTTTTCCCCTCTGCCCCGCTGAGCGCTCAGAACCCCTGGAAGGTCGACGTTGGAGGTCCGGTCATCATCCACGGGGCAGGGGATGGCGGTAAGGCCTCTCCGGACTACGGTTACACCCTGGCGCAGTTGAAAAACGGTTCTCTGTTTTTCGCTGGGGCAGAGTTCTCGTTGAAGTCCAACGACCAGGGCCGCACCTGGTTCGTTGCTCCGCCCCTCTCGGGCCATCTTCTGGAGCGCCAGGATGGCTCCCTTTATCTCCTACAGGCGAGAACAGCGAGGACGGACAGGCCAGGGGTGTACTCCGGGAAGCGACTCCACCTGAAAGCTATCTCTGACTTGGAGCATCGGGATCGACCGACCTGGCAGTCGGCCTCGCTCGAAGTTGATAGGCTCGCAGTCTTAACCGGTGATTCAGGCGAGGAAATCGATGCGCCGTTCATTAGCGGTCCCATTCTCGAGTTGGCCGACGGCGCACTGATCGTGGGTGCCTATGGAAATTTTGTAGGGGATACCGTGCCTATAGAGGGATTCGTGGCCACAAAGGGTGAGAAGTGGTTCAAATATCGTACCTACCTGCTGAGATCCACAGACGGAGGCTCCAGTTGGGAGTACTTTTCCACGGTGGCCTACGACGGAAAAACCGGCCAGGAAAGTTTTTCTGAACCCGGGCTAGCGCACTTTGGAGATGGCGAACTACTGGCGGTGATGAGAACGGGCCGCTACGCGCCCCTTTATCAGGCTCGCTCGCTCAATGGCGGGAAGACATGGCAGAAGCCGGAGTCTTTGCACACATTGGGGCTGGCGCCCCAGCTCGCCCTTTTGCCGAATGGAGTTCTTGTTTGCAGCTTCGGATGGCGGCCTATGAAAAACACTTCGACCATGGTTGGAGCGGGCCCTTATCCGGCTGCAGCGGCCGACTATCAGAAGCGCTACAGGGACGACGTCGGCATCGAGGATCCTTCAGCGGCTGCTGGGGACTATGTGATGTTCAGTTCCGACCGGGGACACAGCTGGAGCCGGCCCAGACGAATCGCAGAGCCTTTGACCGCCGGCTATACCTGGTTGGTGGCTGCCTCTGCCGATTCCTGTGTGGTAATTTCCAAGCGCATCACCCTGCCCGGCCAGTCTACAGCGAGCCTGCTGGAGAAATGGGAGCACGAATGGGCCCGGTGGTCCCAGAAAAGAAAAATCGTTCTGGAGGCGAGGTTGGTACAAATTCAACCCGCCTCTTGACCAGCTACAAGATTGACTACAGTAGCTCCCCCTGCGCCCTCAGGTGTCAGGCAGAGAGCGGATGTGGCGCTGCCGAACCCCCTAAGCAGGTGGTCAAGCCGGTGGATTGCAGTCGCTTTCGATTTCGGTTCCCACTTCAAGTCCCGATATGTTGGGTAAAATTGCCCCAGTGTCATCCTCCCCGCCTGGACACCAAGTAGGGGTTCCATCTACGGGCCTGGTGATTTCGTGCTCGAACATTCGACAGCTACTTAGACACTGAAAACTCTGGAGCCGATGCGTCCCCACGATACTTGGTACACAGCCCGGTGAATCCGTGAGAACAGCCGGATCAATAAACGGGATGTTGAGCACATTTCCTATCACTGTACCTGAGATCCGACGGAGTGGAAAGTGGCCCAGCCTGGAGATCAAGGAAGCGGTGCGTCATATGGATTGGCGATTTTGTTTTGCGGAATGCCGTCCTATCCGAAAAGTCGGTCGAGAAGTTGGTGGCGGTTCACCCAGCCTGAGAGGGTCCAGAGTAGCACTTGAAGAGGGTAGGTGTCGGCCTTCATGCGGCCATTGTACGCGCTTACAGGTCGAACTTCCGCCGTCGGTTACGACTCGACCGAGTTTTCGGATAGGACGGGATAGAACCCGCTTAAAGGCAGATCGAAATCTCCCTGGGCTAGGCCGTGCAGAGACCCGGCTCCCAAAACGTTCCTCCACATCCCGAACTCGAGGCCGTCTTACCGTGATGGTCCCAACGATTTTGATTGATCCTTAATGACCGTCATAGCGGTTGCTATCATCCCGGTCAAATCCGAAAGATTTGATGGAATTATAATTGAATTGTTGGTCTTAGCCAGTTTCCCGAATTCGTTTATATATTGTTCAGCAACTCGAAGATTCACGGCACTAATGCCACCCTCCTCATCTATTGCAGCAGCAATTTCTCTAATTCCCTTTGCCGTTGCCGTTGCAACCCGTTCGATCTCTTCAGCACGCCCGATTGCCTCATTGATCCTTTTTTGTTTTTCTCCTTCCGAGCGCTCAATCATTTCTTGCTTATCGCCTTCCGCACGATTTATTTTAGCTTGTTTATCACCTTCCGATTCTGCAATGTTGGCCCTTTTCTCTCGCACGGCTCGCATCTGCTTTTCCATCGCGTCTTTAATGCTCTGAGGTGGAACAATATTCTTTACCTCGTATCTCGTCACTTTCACACCCCAGGGATCGGAAGCCTGATCCACGGCATCCACGATTGCAGAATTAATCGTTTCCCTTTCTTCAAATGTTTTATCCAGCTCCAGCTTACCAATTACGCTCCTCATTGTGGTTTGGGCAAGCTGAGTCGATGCAAACTGATACCTGCCGATGCCATACGAAGCTTTCTTGGCGTCGACAACCTGCAAGTAAATAATACCATCGACTTCTACCGCAATATTATCTCCTGTAATGCATGATTGAGAAGGAACGTCTAGCGCTTGTTCCTTCAGGGTGTGCTTGTAAGCAACTTTGTCGAGAAATGGGATAAGAATATGAAATCCCGCCTCGAGTGTCTTACTATACTTTCCCAGGTGCTCCACAATAAAGGCTGCTCTTTGCGGAACGATTCTTATGGTTTGGGAGAATCCGATGACGGCAAAAATAACTACACCCAGTAAAACATAGGTTCCAGGTTCCATGGTACACCTCCTTTAAGGTCAAAGTAATTTTACATTTAGGGTTATATTGTCTTTGTCAAGTATTTCAACTGAAGCGCCTTCAGGTATGGTTTCGTATGCTTCCGCATCCCAGTATGTCCCTCGAAATTCAACTTTTCCTTTCATGTTGCGCGTAATCTCCTTTGTAACAATGGCTTTCTTACCTAAAAATTCCTCCAGGGTTTCGGCTTCGAACTGACTTGGTGCATCTCTTCCTGCGGAGAATGTCTTGAGCCATTTTCGTAAGGCCACCAGGAGCACAACTGAAGAAAAAATGAAAATGAATAATTGTGTGTTTAATGAAATATCCAAAAGCAAACATGATATTGCCACTATCCATGCGCCGATCCCGAAGAAAACGGTAATCAGACCAGGAATGGCAAACTCTAAAAGTAGAAAAAATAAACCCACGATAAACCATATTAGTTGGGGCTTTAGCCATTCCCTCATATTGTCTATTCTTGTAGGGCCCTGAATAACCTGGGCTCCAGACATCCCTATGGTTTTCAACACCTCAGCAATGTCTTCAGCCTGATAATCGGCTATCTCATATTTCAATGCTTCTTTAGTGGTAAGAGTTAGCAACTTCCCTCTCTCAATTAATCCGGGTATCTCAACAGCTTCATCGACCATTGCATCTGCTATTCGGACGGGTCGTTTGTTCTTCTCAGCAGTTGCCCTCATCTCTGCTCGCCAATAAGATATTACTTTTTCTGAAGCCTTTTCACCCAGAAAATTCATAGGGGTGGACGCTCCAATTGTAGCTCCAGGTGCCATGATTATTGTATCCGCAGCCAATGAGATAAGTGCACCTGCTGAAATTGCTCTCGTATTTATGAAAGCTATAGTTCGAATTTTGGAGTTCAGTATATCGTCCCTTACCTTGACACAGGCATCCATCCAGCCTCCGAATGTATTGATCTCCAGTATTACAGCATCTGCTCCTGCTGCCTCGGCATCACGGAGTGATCGGTCGATATGCGATGGAGTCTTGCGAGTTACCTCCTCTTTAATGTAAATGATGTAGACAATCTTATTCTGAGCTAAGATAGTGGAAACTGTTAAAAGGGACGCAATAATCAGTACAGAGGAAAGCCAGGTTCCAATAATAACTTTCATTCGACATTCCTCATATCAACTTCCGATATGAGTTCCTTGGTCTCCCCGTGGGGAACGATCGAAATCTATCAAGTCTCCCACCTTGAATCAACTGGAAGTGAAGTGCGGAGGCCAGTGGCGAGAAGATCTGCAGTCCCCACGACCGCAGCAAGATCCTACCCTCTTGGTTGCGCACCTGAACCGAGAGCAGAAACATGTTGACCACAACCAGGGCAAAGAACACAACCAGAGGTCTCTTCTGTATGAACTCACTCACTGCAAAGTGATCCTCCGGAGGAGTGGCAGGTCGTTCAACATTTTCCCCGTCCCCAGTACCACCGAGGAGAGGGGATCTTCAGCCAGGAAGACCGGTAGGCCGGTCTCCATCTTGAGCCGCTGATCCAGGTTCTGTAGAAGGGAGCCCCCTCCCGTCAAAACGATCCCCTTATCCACGATGTCGGCGTAAAGCTCTGGCGGCATGCGCTCCAGCGCCAGACGAACCGCGTTCACTATGACTGAAATAGCATCTGAAAGGGCCTCCCGCACCTCTTCGTCGGTGATGAGGACTGTTTTCGGAATGCCTTCGACAATGCTTTGGCCCTTGATCTCCGCGTTCATCGGTTCGGTCAGTGGAGAGGCCGATCCAATAGAGTTCTTGATTCGTTCAGCTGTTCGTTCCCCAATGAGGAGATTGTACTTTCTCTTGATGTACTGGACGATCGACTCGTCCATTTCGTTGCCCGCTACGCGCACGGTACGACTGTAGACGATGCCGGAGAGACTGATCACAGCAATGTCTGTGGTGCCTCCTCCAATATCGACGATCATGTTGCCTGTAGGCTCGGTGATGGGAAGACCGGCGCCAATGGCTGCTGCCATGGCCTCTTCCACCAGATAGACCTTACTGGCTTTCGCTCGCAGGGCCGACTCTCTTACCGCCCTTTTTTCCACCTGCGTGATCTCTGAGGGGATACAGATGATGATCCTGGGGCTGAGCAGGTGATTGCGGTTGTGGGCCTTTTTAATGAAGTAGCGAAGCATCTGCTCGGTGACGTCAAAATCGGCGATCACCCCATCCTTTATCGGCCTGATGGCGACAATGTTTCCCGGAGTGCGACCGACCATTTCCTTGGCCTTGTACCCCACCGCCTCCACTTTGTTGTTCAACTTGTTGATTGCCACAATGGAAGGTTCATTGACTACGATCCCTTTGCCTCGCACAAATACCAGCGTGTTGGCGGTTCCCAGGTCGATAGCCAGGTCACTGGAAAAGAAGCTGAACAAGGCTCGCAGATTCATAAGGTCGCTTTCTTGGGATCCCATTTTGGGGTATCTGACCCCATCCTGGGGCATCTGCCCACTGAGTCATCCGGGCCATGCCCGCCAGTCTATCAACAATCCGTTCGTCCAGGTTCAAAGGATGGGCAACCCTCTTTTCAACGAGCTGATCATCGGAACCGGCTTCAAGGACGATTTGAGCATGAGCAAACCCAAAGATGACGCTCAGTTTGCCAACTTTGCCCTGGATCCCAAGGTATACTAGCGGTCACCGAAGGCTTTAGACCTGCGGCTTCTTTGATCCAGGTTGTGGGACGTTCCCCCCTGAACGAGGAGGGATCGTGAACATTGACACCCTCATCATCATTGGGTATTTCGCCCTCATCATGGTGCTCGGCCTGCGTTCGCGCTCGACGGGGACCACAACATCCGAGGAGTATTTCATCTCCTCCCGCTCGCTCCGATGGCCCTCGGTGGCGCTGTCGACGATTGCGACAAACATCCACGCCGGGCATTTCCTCGGTATGGCTGGCTCGGCCTACGCCTTCGGCCTCGCCCAGGCGAACTTCGAGGTGAACGCCGTCTTCGGTATCCTGATCGCGACGTTCTTCTTCGTCCCGCTGTTCGTGCGCGCCAAGGCCGTGACGATCACGCAGTTCATCGAAGCACGATGCGGGCCACGGGTTGCGCTTCTCTACTCGTTGCTGATGCTCGTTCTCTACAGTTCGCTCTATCTCGGAGGAATGCTCTTCTGGGGGGCCTACGCGGTTAACGCTTTGTTCGGCGAGCAGATCGCCTTTCTCGGCTCCAACGACGAGATACGGATCCTCGCGCTGATCGTGGTGCTCGGAGTTTTCTCGGCCACCTACACCTACCTTGGAGGCCTGTCGGCTGTCGTCCGGACCGACATCGCGCAGTTCTTGCTCCTTTTGGGTGGGGGACTGATCCTTATGTTTCTCGCGGTGGAACGCCTCGGGGGCTTTGGCCAGCTCTACGTGAAGACCGGCCATCTGATGCACCTGCACCTGCCGGCGGACCACGCGACCTTACCCTGGACGGCGCTCATCGGCATGAACCTCTTGAACCTCAACTACTGGGGCTGCAACCAGATCATCCTGCAGCGGGCTCTGGCTGCGAAGAACCTCTGGCACGCCCAGACGGGGCTGCTCGTCGGTGGCATCATCAAATACGGGATGACCGTGATCATCGTAATCCCCGGAATCGCCCTCGTCGGCATCCTCGGCGACAAGGGTCTTTCGGACCCCGACCAGACCTATCCAACGCTCGTCACCATGCTGCTGCCGGGCGGCCTGCGCGGACTCGTCCTCTGCGGGCTGTTCGCCTCGCTGATGAGCTCGGTCGACTCGATATTCAACTCCCTGTCGACCCTGTGGTCGATCGACATCTACAAACGCTACCTGCGGCCGGGAGCGAGCGACGCGCAGGTCGTCGCGATGGGCAAGGACACGATCTTCGCCACGCTCGTGACCGGCATCCTCTTCGGCAGCATCTTCATCTATGTGAAGTTCCAGAACCCCGACTTCCCCCTGACCCACTGGTTCAACGACCTGTCCTATTACGTCAAGAACGGCTTCGTGGTCATGATCTGCGCGGCCGTGTTCCTCGTCTCACCGTCGAAGCGACTGATCCTCTGGGCGATGGCCGGAAGCATCCCGCTGACCGTGGCCATCAAGTTGGCCGCCCCGAGCCTATCCTATCTCAACCGCTCGGCCGTCGTGATCGTCGTGAGCTTCGCGATCATCGCGGTGCCCACGATCCTCAGAAACGGCTGGTGGCGCAAAGGGGACAAACTTCTCTTCGTCTCAGACCACAAGGTCGGCTGGGGGGGCGTCGTGCTCTTCACCTCCCTCGTTCTCTGCCACATCCTCTTCCACTGAATCGGAAACTGGATCTGGCCGGCATTTCTCACACCACCTCTACTGCAACGCCGGACCCACCCCGCCGCTTCGCGGCACCCCTCCGCAGGAGGGGACTACCTTCCGATTCGTTGTGCTCCGTCGGCCTCCTCGACGTACTGCAAGAGTACGACTGCGGGGGCCTCGGTCGCAACACCTTGTCCAGCCGGCCCTTCCGGCGTTTGACACGAGTGTCTCGACACAAGTGTCTTCGCAACGACCCGGTGTGAGAAATGCGGGCTAGTACTCCCTGCCATAAATACGATGACGTATGCGGATGGGGCTTGCGAGGTGAGGTCGCGAAGAGAGGAGGAGGCGATGCGGTGGCATCGTCGACGACGAACGACAAAGAGATCGCCCGCAACCCCCATCCGCCCAAAGGGTTGGGACGGGACCATCTCTTTGTTGCTCCTCCTCGCCGATGTCTGGGCATCGACTCGTCGTCGCGCCTCGATCTGGTCTCCGTCGCGCTCCCAACATACGTCATCGTATTTATGGCAGGGAGTACTAGTTGCCGTAACCTGCAGGGTGTTCTGGGGACTCGTCGTGCCGGTAACGACTAGAAAGGAAGCGGTCCACCGGAGTCCGTGCGGTATGGAACCAGCACGTGAATCAGTGCTTTCAGCGCCGAAAGATGCCCAAGCAACAGTTGATTCAAGGTTGGGGTAGTGATAGATTTCGATCATTCACCATCGGCAAACCAGAGGAACTCATATCGGAAGTTGATATGAGGAATGTCGAATGAAGCCCATTGTCTTCCAAAAATACCGCGGGATCCACCAACTGCGCATCGAGAGCGCTGAGGATCTTGTCTTCATCCACCAGCTCCACCCAGCTCGCTGGGCCGCCACCAGCGTGCAGATGGAAAGCCTACAGTGCGATCCCGCCCTCCTCAAGTACTTGAATCAGGACGGCAGCGGGACCATCCGTGCCGAGCATTTGCGGGTGGCAGTGAGATGGATGTTCCGTATGATGGCGAAAGGCGACCGAATGGCCGCTTCCTCAGACGTCCTGCGCCTCGCGGACCTGGATACCAGCCATGAGGAGGGCCGGAAGCTCAAGGAAGCCGCGATCCATATCCTGGGACAACTAAAGGTGAAGAACTTGGACGAGATCAGCCTAGAACAGGTGCGCAACTTTAGGAATACGTACGGGATGACCCCTCCCAACGGCGACGGGGTGATCCCCCCCCCAGCACGTTTCGGATCCGGCTGCGGCACAGTTGGTAAATGACGTACTCGAGCAGGTGGGCAGTACCAAGGATATAAGCGGCGCAGACGGCATCAACGAAGGTCACCTGTGCCAATTCCTGGATGGTGCGAGGAAGTACCTGGCCTGGAAGGCACTCGCCGAAGATGACGGCGCGGCAGGGATTCTGCCCTGGGGCGACGACACGGCGGCCGCCGTGAAGCTCACGTCTGAATTGGATGCCAAGATCGAACAGTTCTTCTGGCAGTGCGACCTGGTAAAGCTCGATGCTCGCACCGCCGAACGGATCTGCCTGAGTGAACAAGATCTCCAGAACCTGGACGGCTCCGACTTCCGGGCCATGGAAAGACAGCTCGCGCAAGCGCCACTGCGAACGCCTAATGCTGAAGGTGTGTTGAATTTGCAGGGCCCCATCAATCCGTACTACCAGGATCAGATGGACGAATTACAAAAGCGGGTCCTTGCCCGTGCCCAGCCGGACTCCCACGAATCTCTCACGCGGATCGGCTGGCAGCAGGTCAAGGCCATCTTCGAGCCCTATTGTGCGTGGCAGGCGAAGAAGCCATCGGATGGCGTAGGTGAGTTGAGTGAGACCACGCTGAAAGAATACTTAGATGGTCCGGCTCAGAAAAGACTTCTCCAACTCCTGCTGGAGGATCTGGCGGTGAAGGATGAGGTGAAGCAAGTGACTGACCTCGAGAAGCTCATCCTGTACCAGCGCTGGCTCTTGGAACTGGCCAACAACTTTGTAAGTGTCTCCGCGCTGTACAACCCCAGTCGCCGTGCCCTGTTTGAATTAGGCGACCTGATCATTGACGGCCGTGAACTTACCTTTACAATGAAGGTCCGAAACCGCGCCGAGCACAAGAAGATCGCCCAGACCAGCAAGATGTTCCTGGTGTACGCCGAGATCACCGTGTCCCAGGAGCAGGGGCGGAGTTTCGAGATTGCCGCCGCCCTCACGGCTGGCGGCCAGGGGGCCATCGAAATTGGCAAGCGCGGTATCTTCTATGATCTGCAGAGCAAGGAGTGGGACGCACGAGTGGTGGATATAGTCGAGAACCCCATCAGCCTGTGGGAGGCGATCAAGTCGCCTTTTGTGAAAGCCAAAAAGCTATTATCCGAGAAGGTTGAAGCCTTTGTAGACAGCCGGGCCAGGTCTCTGGAAAAGCCCACTACCGAGATCACAACGAAGATGGAAAAAGGCGAGTCGCTCCAGCAGCCTGCCCAGGTGCCATCGTCGGGAGCGGCACCCCCTTTCAGGTCTGGCATGCGCGACCTGCTGCTGGGCGGCGCCATTATCTTCGCCGCCATCGGTTCCTCGCTGGTCTACCTGATCAGTACACTTTCGCAGATTAGCCTTCTGAAAGCTGGCCTTGCCTTGGTAAGCCTGGTGCTGGTGGTGGTCCTGTTCAGTGCACTTTCGGGTTGGAACAAGCTGCGCAAGCGGGACATGAGCGCTCTGTTGGAGGCGTGCGGCTGGGCGGTGAATTTCCGCATGTACATGACGCGACGGCTCGGCTACCTCTTCAGCCACACGCCCCACTTGCCAGAAGGGGCACGCAAGGAACGCCGCGACCTGGTCACCCTCTTTCTACGTCAGATCGGATACGGCGCGTTTCGTTGGAATCGTGTCGGCCTGGTTTCCCTGCTGGCCGCTCTGCTCACTGCCGCACTCCTGAGCGCGCTTTTTTGGAACCAGATCAAGGCCCTTCTGCAGGCATGGCTGAGCGGTTAGCGAGAAGTAGCACACGCGGCGCTTGCCGAGCTTTTCTTTGAGTACCTGATTCTCAGTCAAAAGATACTCGATCGCGTCCTGCTGGTGTCGATTGATCCAACCGGCTAAGATCAGGAGCAGCAGCAGCTACGCCTTGAGCACGAAGTTCAATGGTTGACTAGATGCTCACGTCGAGTGCTCAGACGCAAGGCGGGGAAAAGTTGGGCTGAATCGAGGCTGACTTCCGTTTGACGTGACGGTTACAACTTGGTGCACAACAGAGACTTGTGGTCTGGCTGAATATTTTGACCTTACGCCCAAAAGGGAAGGAAAGGATTATGACAACGAAAAGAATCGTGTTCATTGTCGGTGGGTTTATTCTCTTTTTCCTAGTGGTAAAACTATTTTTCCAGACCCTGCTGGTTGCATTTATTGGCGGTGTAGGCGGTGGGGTAATAGGAGCACTAGTTGCACTCTATGTCTCCAAAAAAGAGCGTGACCACACTTCTAAGCAAGCAGAGAAAGCAGCAGCAGCCAAACGTTTCGAGCCGGCTGAAAAGCTGAAGACACTGTTGGAAAAGCTGGTACATGTCAATACACTTGTCAGAACTGAGGGATTGTCCCAGAAAGCGATTTCTACTGTAGAAGCGATCATTGACATGCTTCGGAATCTCTTGCCTGAGATGAATGAAAACTATCGTGGGAATGATCTGACCTGGGAGGTGAACCGGGCAGCTGAAGTTTATCTAGGCACCAGTGTTGGTCCATATGTCAGGCTCACGATGCGGGAGCGTAAAGCACACGAGAATGAGTTCGTCGAGAGCCTGGGCAAGCTTGAGGACGCTCTCAAAGACATTTCTCGCCTTGTTCGGGAGAACAGGGTAGGGGAGTTTTCAGCCAAGGCTAAATTCCTTAGGGCTCGGTTTGCAACTAGTTCGTAACGCGTTCTTGAATCGAAATAGTAACCCTTAACAAAAACGAAGGAGAGATGAGCATGGATGAGAATAAGACACCAAAAACCACCAGTCAAGAGGTGGTAGTCCCAGAAGCAACTGGGCAAGAAGAAGCCCCAAAAGAGCTGGTGCCGACAAAGCCAGCAGGGCTTACCGAAGCAGATCTTGCCGAGATTGAAAGCAAGGTTGATACTCACTTCTCTGAAGTGGAGCGGCAACCGGGAAGTGTTGCGCTGGTGCGCACAGTCGGAAGACTGGGCGGTGATGCACAGCTAGAAGCAAGTAACCAGTTTGGTCTTTTGCAGACCCGGGTTGGTTCGCTCCTGAAAGACAGTGAAGGTGAGGGCGCTGGAATTCCTAGCGAGCTTGTCAAATGTCGGACGGCAATGGATTCGCTCAATCCCAATGCTCTAATACAGCCGAGAGGCTGGCTCAGAAAAATTCCAAAGATTGGGCCGATCTTACTCGAAATCGCTCAGCGGTACGAGACTGTCCAAAGTCAGATCGATGGCATCATGGGCACCCTTAAAGCCAACGATGATCTGCTGCTAGAGGACAATATTCAACTCGAGCAGCTTTATGAAAACGTCCAGAAAGCCCAGTTGCAAATTCAGAAGAGCGCATTTGTGGGTGAGCTGCTTTGGCAGAAGATTGAGGAAAAACTGAGAGCTGGTGATCTGCCCGAGCGGCGTAACTTGCAGCGCGTCCTCAACAGGGTAGCAGTGCGAGTACAGGATTTGCGGACCATGGAGCAGGCCAATACCCAGTCATTTGCGGGCATTGCGATGATCATTGACACAAATGTTAGTGTCAGTGATTCAATCAATCGCATGATTACAGTCGTGAGAAGCTTGCTGACTGTAGCGCTGACGATCAGTGTCGCCGTGGCACATCAGAGAAAGGCAATCAAATCCATTAGGGTCACCAAGGAGTTTGCCGAAGAACTCATCCAGTCGAACGCACGCCAGATCAGAGAAGGATCGGTTGATGCCGCCAGATTAGAAAACGAGCCGGTCCTAGCCCTGGAAGCCATGAAGGTGGGATTCAATGAATTGATGACTGCCTACGACGAGGTTGAGGAGATTCGTACTCAGGGGATCGAAGCTGCTCGCAGAGGAGTTACCGAGCTCTCCGAGATGACGCGGAAGCTTCAACCTCGGACTGAAGCACTTCGCGCCCCGACCGAAGAACAAGGTGCTCAATTGGAATCCGGTGATGAAAGGAGGTTGGAGGAATGAGTTTGTTGAACACAGCAACACAGAGACGGCTGGATTCACAATTCTCTGCCATTCGTCAGCTCGATCCAGGAGATCTCATTCCTGAGAATGAGCGTTATCGCAAAACTATCAAGGATGTCACTCTTGGTGGTTTCATCCGCTTCGGGGGAATGACCTATCTTGTCATAGAGGTGGGTACCTATTCAGAGACGGATGATAGCCACAAAAAGAAAACCGGCGATGTCTGGACAGAGCTCAAACTCTTTTGCCTCGAGACTGGCGAACATCTCAATCTCGAGTGGGAAGAAGATGATGAGGTTGAAGTCTCTGTCACTACAGGTTTTCTGAAGTTCTCCCAGCTGCGTGACGACGAAGGTGGCTCGGTGGATGAAGATGATCTGGACGCTCTTGTTGATGAAGAAGACAGTCTCTTCCTTGATGGAACGGAGTTTGAGTACGATGATGACTACGCTTCGGTCTACTTGCGAGGTGGCGGGACGAAAGAAGACCCCGTCTACATGTATGACTTCGTCTCATCGGATGGCACTGAACTCACCATCGAAGAGTGGGTAATTGATCCTGGGAAGGAAAAGTTCGAATACCAAGTCTTTCTCTCAAAACAGATTGATCCAAACTCGATTGAGATTCTTACGACAGGAGGTTAACCATGGAGAAATTGGTCTATTCCGACGAGTCAGCCATGAACCTCTGTCTCACTCTCGTAAAAGGAGATGTGGATTGTTCACAATTTACTGTCCTGAAGATGAGTGAGATCAACAAACCCGGTCTCCAGATCGAGGCAGGGATTATTGGCGCCAGCCATTTCTTTGCTTTCGATCTGGGGGATCAACGCTTGCACGAAGTCTTTGCATGCACTGCAGTTCATACGGACTCACCAAGAGCCTACTATGGACCACTTCAGGATGTTTCTAGAAAAGTAGAGCTCGTTTTAGGCAAAGTCTTGTACAGTTTTTATTCACGGCTGACGGTTTGGGAAGAAGGGTTGACTGAACTCGAATGTATCGAGCAACAGGCTAGAAGCAACTCCAACCAGATTGGGCTTGTTCAACAGTTTCCTGGAAAGGGCAAAGTCCAACAGTCAAAGACTATTCTTTGGTTGAGGTTGGGATCTAACAACAACGTGAGGATGGATACGGTTCACTCATATCCCAACGAGAGAAAAATCGTGTTCACCACAACCAATATCAACCTCAGAAAGGAGGTTTAACGTGAAACACCCACCAAGAATGCTGGGGTTATTTGTGATCACAGCGCTACTTCTGGTGACAGGTTGTGGTGGTCTGCCTGATGCTTCCGTAAAGCAGGCGGAAGGTGTGCCTCAGCGGATCGAAACGTCCAGGAAAGGAGCCACCGAGGAAGAACAAAAGTACAACTCATTGACGAAAAAGTCCGAATTCGACTTCTACAGGCCGTATGCCGAGCGCGAAAAGTGGAAAGAATATTTTCCCAATGCCAAGAGCGAGCTTGATCGCGCCCAGAAAATCTTCGATACAGAGATTAAATCTATCCTCGATCGCAATGAGCAAGAAGAGGTTCAGAAACTCGCAACTCAGCTCAGCCGAATTGGTCACATGCTAGTGGAGATCAATCAGCTGGTCAAGAAGCCAGGTACTCGTATGGCATTTCTACTTGATGCGAAAAAGACAGCTCCGGAGCTTGTCAAAAGTTCCAAGATGCAGATGTCTACAATTGATGGGCTGATGTTAGATCTGCAAAGTTTTGTCACAACGGCCAAGAATGATTATCCAAAGAAGGCTGAGGACATTGATGGAAGGTTTGCTCCTTTACACAAAGTCCAAACAGAAGCACGAGAACGAATGGAAGAAGTTCGGAGAGAACTCAAGGTCCATGAAGCCGGTAAGGTGGCGGACTACGCCAAACTGGGTGACGGTGCTGCTGTAGTTACAACTAACACTGAGAAGTTGATTGCTGATGACAAAACCTTGCGTAACAAAGTCAATGAGCTCTATCAGAGCTATAGCAAGGTGTTGATAGATATGCGAGTTGACTACTATGTTCAGGTAGGCCGGACATCCTGGAATGAGGGTTCCGACTGGGACACCCAGAAAAACCATGAATACAACCCGCAAAAAGGTGATGAACGAACATGGACCTATCTCTCGGGTTTGCCAGAGGAGCAAGTTCTAGCCACCTTCGGCCACTATCTATTTAGTGGAAAGTCTACCGACCCAAAGATTGACAAGCAGATGTGGAACAGCCTGAAGATCAATCCAGAAGAAGGATGGCCCAGTAGGCGTCACGACCGTGCAGAGTTCTGGCTTAACGATCTGCCGGTCAAGAGGAATCACAAGTACACTCTCGTGACAAAAGATAAGAAGGAAGAAACTGACTGGATTGAGGTTGATGAAGAAGACTTCGATGACTACGCGGATGCTCTAGGAATGGAGATCGTCAGCAAGCCGTATGGTGTCTACGAGGAGGACAAACTCGAAAAAGCAGCACCTCCAGGGATGGCCTATGTAGGCAATCCAAAATATGGTAGATGGGAGGATGACGGTCGTGGAGGGAGAAGATGGAGCTGGCTAGAGACATACGCCTTCTACCACCTGATGTTTGGTGGTAATAGACATTACTACCGTTACAACGATTGGAATGGATGGAACCGAGATTATCGGGGGCGTCGAGGCTATTACGGATCCGATCCTAGTAAGCCACGATATGGTAGTGCAGGGTCAGTTACCCAAACAAGTCCTAGATTCCGAGGTTCTAGCTTTGGCCGTACAGGTGGCTTTCAGAGAGCTGCCGCATCAGTTCGCGGGGCTGGTCCATCTGGTCGCGGTCGTGGCCCAGGAGGTGGTGGAAAGTAGTAATACTCACTTCATTGAAAATCAAACATTTCAACAAAATCTCTTGAGAGGAACAATTATGAATTACATAACTTTGTTCGGAAGTGCTGTCGCGTATGCAGTGCTTGCATTTCTCTTTATGTGGTTGGCGAAGAAGGTGGCTGACACAAGGGTTGCTGACGAATTCGATGCCAACTATGAAATCGAGGAGAACAGCAACCTTGCACTAGCCCTGCGCCGTGGGGGTCTCTACCTTGGGATCGCCATCGGAATGCTCGGTGCTCTCAGTGGCACGTCGACGGGTTTCTGGAAAAATGTACAGGAGCTGTTGATTGACGGAGCATTGGTAACGGGATTTATTTTCGTTGCCTTTTACATCAACAACTGGGTTATTGTCCACGGTCTCGACAATGATGAGGCTGTCAGGAATCGGAATAAGGCAGTGGGAGTTGTTGAGCTCGGCAGCTACGTTGCCACAGGGTTGATCGCTTACGGCTCCTTTACAGGAGAAGGTGGTGGTATATGGAGTGCTGTCGCTTTCTTCGCTCTTGGCCAGGTAGCACTCTTGATCATCGTCGCTCTCTACGAACTTATTACACCATTTGACGTTATCAATAACGTGCGGGATGGCAACACGGCTGCCGGTCTTATGCTTGCTGGAATGATAGTGGCCCTGGCGTTCGTTATCAATGCAAGCGTAACAGGGGATTTCAGAGGATGGTCACAAGACCTCACATCGTTTGGTGTAAGTGCAGGCATGGGTATCTTCCTGCTTCTTCTTTTCACCTGGCCGATTGACAAGCTCTTTCTGCCTGGGACAACGATACGGAAGGAGATCGAGAGAGACAAAAATGTCGCGGCAATTGCGGTTACCGTAGGTGTCAGACTGGCGCTAGCCCTAGTCATCGGAGCGATTATTGTCTGATCTTCTCAGTTCAACAACCAAAAACCCAAGGCTCCTCTCTGCCATACAGGGAGGAGCCTGGAATGATTAGGAGATAAGCGATGAGCAGCACAGCTGCAACCTTGTTGCAGGATGTATGCAGACCACGATTTGCAACATTGCTGCTTGGCTTGTCCATGTTCGCTACTGGCGCGAGCGGGTTGGTGAATGAGTACATACTCGCCACGGTTTCCACTTACATCCTTGGCAATTCCATCGAACAGTTCGGTGTAATCATTGCGTTGATGCTAATGATGATGGGTATCGCCAGCTGGATCCAAAAGTTCGTCGGCGACAGAATGCTCATTGAGAAGTTCATTGGGCTGGAGATCTGCTTGGCAATATTATGCAGTGTTGGACCTTTGGCTATCTATGCTGTCTATAGTCTGATGGCAGATCATTTCAATCTCGTGCAGTACTTCTTTGTCATGGCCATTGGATTTCTTATTGGCTTTGAAATCCCATTGGTCTTACGTATCAACAAGACTTATTCGGAATATCTGAAAACGAACCTGGCAGTAATCTTCAGCTTTGATTACATGGGCAGTTTCATTGGAGCGCTCATTTGGGTGTTCTATCTCCTCAGGAACTTTCCTTTGACGGAAATCAGTGTGATGGTGGCTGGATTCAACTTTATAGTTGCTGTGATCACCTTCCTCTACTTTCTAAGACACAAATTGGTTTCTTTGAAATTAATTCCGATAGTTGGTATTGTCATCACACTGGGATGGCTTTCAACTATCTATTCCTACAACCGCGAGTGGAATCTTCTCTTGGAACAGAAGTTGTACGATGATCCTATCGTGTTTTCGCAAACAACGAAGTATCAGCATCTTGTAGTCACGTACAACACGTCTCTTGAGGAGTATAGACTATACAGCAACGGCAATACACAGTTCAGCAGTGTTGACGAGGCAATTTACCATGAACATCTTGTTCATCCTGTTATGGCCATGGTTCCTGACCATCAGCGTGTTCTGATATTGGGAGGTGGTGATGGTTTGGCTCTGAGAGAGGTTCTGAAGTACAAGGATGTTAGATCTGTTGTTTTGGTTGATCTTGATCCTGTGATGACAGAGATTGCCTCTACAAATCCCATCTTCATTCAGTTGAACAACGATGTGTTTGCTGATGCGAGAGTGCATGTGCAATTATCAAATGCCATCACAAGTGACGGTAAGAAACCTGTCTTTGTTGAGACGGGAGAATACTATACAGAAGGTCTCAAGAAGGGTCAGGCAATTACAGAGCGAGTGACAACGGTTGATGTAATCAATCTTGATGCTGATAAATTTGTCGGTGAGATCTCAGGCTACTACAATGTGATCATTGTGGACTTTCCTGATCCCAATACAATTGAATTGGCCAAGCTCTACAGCAAGGAGTTCTATCTGAAACTAAAGAGACGGCTCGCAGAGAATGGGATGATTGTGGTCCAGGCAACATCACCTTATCATGCAAGAGAATCTTACCTCTGCATTCAGAGGACTATGGAGGCAGCAGGCCTGAATACGCTTCCCTACCATGACAACGTTCCTAGCTTTGGTGATTGGGGATGGTTTCTTGGTTGGAGATCCATACCGGTTGAGATTGTCAATAGAAAGGCAAAGAGCGTCCAGTTCAATGTAGGCACAAGATACCTCACACCGGAAGTGTTTCAAGCCTCACTGGTCTTTGGGAAAGGGGTGTTGGATCCGAAACATGAAAACGAACAGAAGATCAACACCCTAATGTATCCCATACTGCTCCATTTCTACCTCAAGGAGAGCTGGCGTGTTGACTAGGAGGAACTGAAGGCAAATGGCTGAACGGAAAAAGAACAAACCAGAAAGCGAAGCTGCGAAGCAAATTGCTGATTACGCCGAGGAAGTTGGAATGTTCATTGGCAGTGTAGAGGCTAGAGTTAGGGATTGGAGTGCAGAGCGCAAGCAGATTACAGAGCGACTTCTGACGATCCGTGACTCAGCAACACAACTTCTGGTTGAGCTGGGACATCAGTTCGAGAAGGGCAGGCGTGGAGCTCGACGTGGACGACCACCTGGCCGCCGAGCGGCAAAGAAGCGCGGCGAAGCCCGTAAAGTGGAGGCGGTTGCTCAAGCTAAGAGGGGTGGTCGAGCACCGAAGCGACAAACGACGCCAACTGCCAAGGCTGCAAAACGAGGTCGAAGGAAAGGTGCGAAAGTCCGCTAGCCTGCATTTCTCATCACCACTCTACTGCATCGGCTGAATCATCCGTCCTGACCGCGTTGCGCTCCGTCAGCCTCCTCGACGTACTGCACGAGTACGCCTGCGGGGGCCTCGGTCGCGCGCCTTGTCAGGCCGGCCCTTCCGCCGCTTCGTGACAAGCGGTGATGAGAAATGCAGGCTAGAAGGCAATATCAACTATTTTACCCGCACACCTGTCTTTTCAGCAGGAAGTCCAGGCGGGTGATGGCCGAACTCAACACCGCAGCGGTTGGGTCCACAAGTCACTTGCTCACTGTATGTTATGACTAGCCGGATTTTCGGATAGGAGGGGCCACACGACTTTTTTTCAGAGTCTGGAGGATGAGCCAGAAAAATCCGACAAAGACTGAAATGTCTGCTAGGTTGAAACTCCAGGAAACGCCGACCTTCCAGGTGAGGGTCTTCATGGCGTGGCCGAAACAAACCATGTTGATTCCGTTGGAGGTGACGCCTGAGAGGATTAAGATCAAAGAATGGACTTCGCTGCTTCGCGAATCGGGTACTTTGCGGATCCACAGAAAAAGAAAGAGGAAGAAGGCTCCGGCCACCAGCCCAATGGAAATCCTCTGGGTCAAAGGGTTGAAGTCCTGAAAAAAAGTCAGAAATCCATAAAGGTCCTCTGTGCGATATAGGTACAGAACGCCGGAAACCAGGGGCAGGGACTCCTGGGGATCATTGGGTGGAACCAGAAAACGTAGACTTTCCTTAACCGCCCGGTCGGTCAGAAAAACAATCAGAAAAAGGGACCAGCGGAGATGATGGGCCTTTTTCGGTGAGGGGCACATTGGGTTGGCCGGGTTGCAAGACGCAGTCTCGAAACGAAGGAAGATTCCCGAGCTAGTACTCCCTGCCATAAATACGATGACGTATGCGGATGGGGCTTGCGAGGAGAGGTCGCGAAGAGAAGAGGAGGCGATGCCGAGGCATCGCCGACGACGAACGACAAAGAGATCGCCCGCAACCCCCATCCGCCCAAAGGGTTGGGGCGGGACGGGCCCATCTCTTTGTTGCTCCTCCTCGCCGATGTCTGGGCATCGACTCGTCGTCGCGCTCCCAACATATGTCATCGTATTTATGGCAGGGAGTACTAGCAGCCCGTGGTGAAAGTCGCGTGGAGACGCGCGCCAGGGATCTGCGGTTGCTGGCAAGGCACGAGGAGGAGCCGATGCCTGGACATCGGCGAGGAGGAGTAACGCGGTCCAGCGGCCGCAAACCTCTGGCGCCCTTCTGGTTGCGGCGGCGTGGGCCCGTCTGCGTGTAGCGCCTCCTCGACGATGTCCAGGCATCGCCTCGATCGGCGCGCCTTGCATCCGGGCCCACGGCGCTCGCAACGCGACCCGCGGGACTTTCACCACGGGCTGCTAGTACCTTGTCAACTTAGATATTGTGGGTAGAGGTGCTTGAGCTTGACGCGAGCATCCTCGATCCTAAACTGCCAATCTACTCCGATTTGCATTCGATTGCGATCTTCCCACCACGCCTGGGTGTGGCGGGTGAGTTGCTGGCGAGTTGGGATGCGACGATCTAGGCATTGCCGGCTCAACGCGCTCAGCTCGATTTCCGCCACGTTCAACCAACTGCCATGCTTGGGGGTGTAGTGAATCCGGAGCCGCTCCGCCAAGCGGCGAGCTTTTTGAGGCTCAAAGGCCTCGTAGAGCGAGCCCGCCTTGTGCGTGTTGAGGTTGTCACACACCAGGATGATCCGGGCCGCATCTGGAAAATCCTCTTCCAGGAGCTGCTGAATCTCCCGTGCCCAATCCACCTTGGTCCGCTGCTCGCGCACGCTCACTTTGCGCCAGGCCGCCAGAGGTTGAACGAACAAAAACAGGGCCGCCGTCCCACATCTCTCATATTCGTAATCGTAGCGCTCGACCCGCCCCCCTCCGAGCGGGATCGGCTGGCGAGTTTCTCCAATCAACTGCTGCGGCTGCTCGTCCATGCACACCACCGGATATTTCCCATCCAAGGGACGCTTGTAAACTTCCAGAACGTCTTCCATATGGGCCACGAAGTCCGCATTCTGCCGGGGCGGGATCACCCAACACTTCCTCAAGTGCGGTTTGAGGACGTTTTTTTAAAGCCTGGCGCACCGTTTCGTGGCTGATCGTCTCCACGATCTCCATCTCCACCAGCCGTTGGCTGAGCAGTCGCAGCGTCCAGCGGGCTCGTCCTTCCGGTGGCGGGCCGCAACTGAGTGCGATCATTTGCGCCTCTTGCTCTCCGTCCAGTGACTTCTCTCGCGAGAGTCGCTGTTGCTTCTTGCGGCCCAAGGCCCGCTCCAGTCCCTCTTCCACCAAACGCCGACGAACCTGCACCACTGTATTGAAGTGGCACCCAAACGCTTCTGCGATCTTCTCGTCCGTCCATCCAGGGCCGTTGGCATCCGCCTTCAACAGGATATTAGCGTGCTTGACCCGGTAGGCCTTCACTGTCCCTTTCTTGACCAGACTCTGCAACTCCTTGCGTTCTTCCTCACTAAGTCGGACCACATATCTCTTGCTCATCTTGATCCTCCTAGGTTATCGAACCAAGGCCTCTCAAGACGAGCTTTTACGCTCTGCCTCTGACTAATAAAAACAATGCTGACAGTGTACTAGGCCTCTTCGAACCATTCGATCACGATGACCATTTCTTCGGTCAGGACATCGTTACCCTTGCCGTCTAACGAGGATCGCTTCCAGCTCTTGGGAAAGCATTCAAAACAGTTCCACCGTTTGATTTCACTGGGCCCGCCGGGATTGGTGTTGTCAAACATAATCACGGAAACGGTCTTACGGGACCGGTCTCCGAAGCGGGCGTCCTCGAGCCAGTCATTGAGGATGCTGCTGGCAATGTGCCCTTCTTCAGAGTGATGTCCCCATATTTGACGCGTCCCGGGCGCTTGCGTACGAGGGGATCGGTTTTGTCTCCTCTGGTCCGGGAGTCTTCGGTATCGAAGATCACCGCCCTCTCGATTCCCAAGCCGGAAACCTCGGCGAACTCACCCACGTCAACTCCATCGATCTGTATCTTAAAGAAAAACCGGGGTTCGGAATCCTGAAGTGCGTCAGCCTGCTGAAGAGGGGCCGCCAAAGCGAGAGACCCTACAGAAAGCAACGCCCATTTGAGGAGGGATGTGTTCATTTTCGCCTCCTGATCCTTCCGTTGAAGCGGACAAACCCTTGCCACCGAAGGATGGTGACAGTGCATTTGAGGTTTGCTCCTTCCTGTGAAGGCTCGTGCATAAACCGCTGATCCCGATGGCATCCCCCAGTGTCCCGCGGCACTCGTTTCACTTTGCGTTGTTTTCCTTTTCGGGAGCCTTCCTGCTGTTTTGTGTACAGCCAATGGCAGGAAAGGTACTGTTGCCGGCTTTCGGCGGGACGGCTGCCGTCTGGACCCATTGCCTGCTCTTTTTTCAATCCGCTCTCCTGGCAGGATATCTTTATGCCCACGCCCTTGGACGCCTACCGGATGTCAGGAAACAGTTCCGGATTCACCTGCTGTTCTGCACAGTGGGGATCCTGTGGACAGGGCTTTCCTTCGTGGAACTTCGGCCTTTGATGGAGGGAGGCACATCGGAGACTGCCAGCCTCCTGCTGTGGCTAGCCAAGCGTCTGGGCATCCCGTACGTGCTTTTATCTGCCACTTCTCCACTGACCCAGCAGTGGTTCACAGCCAGATTCCCCGGAAGAGATCCTTACTCCCTTTTCGCTTGGAGCAATGCGGGTTCCTTTCTGGCACTTTTGGCTTATCCCTTTGTTCTGGAACCCTTGGTGGGGCTGGAATTTCACCGAATTGTCTGGATCATTGGACTACTGGCTTGGAGACTGTCCCGGGTTTAGTTGAAAGTTGAGAGGCGGTTCGTCCGACCGACTCGTTGGAATCGGGTTGGTCAACAACCTTTTAAGGAGGAACCGCCATGAAGAAATCATATCGAATTGTCACCCGGAAGAACAGTCAGGGGCTGGCTGATTATCTGGCCCAGAACGGGCAACTGTTGCTCCCGATGGTGGAGCTGATCGAAGCCTCCCGGATGGCCATTGACGAGTTGATCGACATCCTGGGGCGAGCGAGCATGGAAGCGGTCTTGCAGCTTTCTGCCCGAAGTGTCGCCGGCGAAAAGCAACAAGGGCGCCCAGGCAAGCAGATCGTTTGGTGCGGCACTCAGCCAGGGCGAGTCAGACTTTCGGAGCGGCAAGTGCGGGTTCGAAAGCCACGGCTGCGCAAGAAAGGCCAAGGTCGAGGCGGGGAGGTGGAGATCCCCGCCTATGAGGCGATCAACCGTAACGGGGAGCTGGGCAGCCGCATGCTGGAGATCTTGATGTGCAACGTTTCCACGCGCCACTACAGCCGCGTGATCCCCCAGATGGCCGACACGGCGGGAGTCAGCAAATCGTCCGTGAGCCGTCAGTTCATTGAGCAGAGCGGCCAGCAGCTGGAGCAGCTGGCCGAGCGACACTTTGATGACGTTGAGTTTCTGATCATCTACATCGACGGCCTGGTCTTTGGCGAGCACCACGTGATCTGTGCCGCCGGCGTGGACTCGGAGGGCCAAAAGCACGTGCTGGGGCTGCGGGAAGGGGCCAGTGAAAACGCCGCCACCGCTACCTCCTTGCTGGAAGACCTGGTGGAGCGAGGCCTGGATTCCGGGCGACGCTATCTGTTTGTGATTGACGGCTCCAGGGCCCTGCGATGTGCCATTGACAAGGTCTTTGGCAAGGGCAGTCCGGTGCAGAGATGTCGTCGTCATAAGATTCGCAACGTGTGCGATCGATTGCCGGACGATCTGGCCGAGCAAGTCAAGTCAGTGATGCAGGCTGCTTATCGGCTGCCCTGGGAAGAAGGGAGGGTTCGGCTCAGAAAGCAGGCGGAGTGGCTCGAAGGGCTGCATCCCGAAGCGGCAGCTAGCCTGCGAGAAGGTCTGGAAGAGACCTTCACCATCAATCGACTCGAGTTGTCTTCCTCCCTGCGCTTGTGTCTGGCCAGCACCAACCTGATTGAAAGCCCTCACTCTGGCGTGAGGATGCGGACCCGCCGAGTGAGCCGCTGGAAAGATAGCCAGATGGTGCTGCGCTGGGCCGCCTCAGCCTTCCTGGAGACGGAGAAGAACTTCCGGCGCATCCAGGGACTACCAGGACCTCTGGATGCTGAAAGCCAAACTCAGAGACGAGGTTTCTATGGACGCCAAACGAAAGGTGGCTTAAGATCGCGCTCAACCTGAACCGTCCTTCACTTTCAACTGAGTTTGGGGCAGCCTCCTGGCTTGCGTGGCTCTGGTAGACCAAATACGACGGGCATTTTCTTCGTGGGAGCAGGCAGTGCCCACCGCTATATTCCCGGGCGAGGAACGAATAGACGGGGTGACGGCAGGGTTGTGGGTACTTCTTCCTGCCGTCGGCACGGCCGCCCTGGTGGCTTTCACCCAGGCACTCACCCATGAAGTGGCTCCCATGCCCTTCCTGTGGGTTCTTCCCCTGTCCCTGTACCTTCTCTCGTTTGTCCTGCCCTTCGACAAAAGACATCTCTATGCCCGCAAAATTTGCGGCCCTTGCTTGTTGGTTCTGTTGCTCTTTTGATGTGGGTTTTTTTCATCGCGGCTCCTTCGGCCTCGGTGGACTGATTGGAATTATTGGTGCAGCACTGTTTTTCCTGTGTTTGAGCCTTCACGGAGAACTCCACCGCCTTCGGCCCAGTCCCTCCAGATTGACACTCTATTATCTGGCCATCGCTTTTGGAGGAGCTGTGGGAGGAATTTCCTCGGGAATCGTGGCGCCCCGTTTCTTTTCGGGCTTCTGGGAGTTGCACCTTTCCATCTTTGGAGGATGTCTACTGCTGCTTTTGTGCTGGTATTTCGATCCGTTCTTTGCAGGAGAGTCCGCCTGGAAGAAACCCCTTTGGGCGTTCCTCCTGTGTGCCCAGGGGGTGCTGGGGCTTTCACTTGCTCCGCATGTTGCCGGCGAGACGGCCACTGTTATGGAAGCCAGTCGGAGCTTTTACGGGGTTCTCCGGGTTCTGGAAAGACGCGACAGCCAGGGGTTGGCCCGTTTCCTTCAAAACGGAAACATTATGCACGGCTGGCAGTACACCCTTCCGGGAGAAGACCTGGAACCGGGCGGGTATTACTTGCCCCTTTTGGGCATCGGCCTGGCCTTTAACCGGCATCCGAAAAGAGTCCTGGAGGGAGAATCTCTGAACATTGGAGTGATCGGTCTTGGAGTGGGCACCCTGGCCGCCTATGCCAGGGAGGGAGACCGGTTCCGTTTCTACGAAATCAATCCAGAAGTGGTGCGCATGGCGCGGCAGTACTTCACTTACCTGGACAAGACTAGAGCGTCGCTGGAGATCGTCCTGGGTGATGCCCGCCTCCAGCTGGAAAGAGAACTAGAAGCCGGAAATCCCCAGAAGTTTGACCTGCTGGTGGTCGATGCCTTCAATGGAGACGCCATTCCCGTGCATTTGCTAACGGCCGAAGCAGTTTCCATTTATCTGCGGCACCTGGAGTCCGATGGACTTCTGCTTTTCCACATCACCAACCAGTACGTGGACTTCTCCCCCGTTATTCGGGGACTCGGCACGCGATTTGGTCTTCGAAAACTGATTATTGGAACTTCGCCCAAACTGGAGCAGGGACACTGGACCTCTGTGTGGGGCATCCTCACTCGGAATCCCGATTTCCTTACAACCTCGGGCCCCAACTCTTCGGTACAGATCCAGAAGGGCAAATCGTATCCCGAAATTCTCTGGACGGACGACTTTGCTTCCCTCCTTCCCCTCCTCGGCAAACCGGAAGTCTCACAGAAAATCCACCGTCCTGCCGCTGCCCCCAGTGGGACTCCCCCCAAAACGCTCTGAACGGTACTGTCTACCATAACATTCTGAGAGAATTTAAGACTTCCAGCAGCCGCAGCGACTGTGGGAAGGGTGGAAAACGGTGAGCGAAGGCGAAGCGTTTTCCAAGCGCTGTGTGAAGAGTGGCAAAACTCCTGAGAGTGCGGGAGTGGGGTTGCCGCTGGGTAGGTTTTTCCCCGCTTTGCACAGCGCGGCGGTTTCCACAGTTTGGATTGGCGCAAGGCCAGCAGGTGAGGCTGCCCCAAACTCAGTTGAAAGTGAAGGGCGGTTCAGGTTGAGCACGATCTTAAGCCACCTTTCGTTTGGCGTCCATAGAAACCTCGTCTCTGAGTTTGGCTTTCAGCATCCAGAGGTCCTGGTAGCCCTGGATGCGCCGGAAGTTCTTCTCCGTCTCCAGGAAGGCTGAGGCGGCCCAGCGCAGCACCATCTGGCTATCTTTCCAGCGGCTCACTCGGCGGGTCCGCATCCTCACGCCAGAGTGAGGGCTTTCAATCAGGTTGGTGCTGGCCAGACACAAGCGCAGGGAGGAAGACAACTCGAGTCGATTGATGGTGAAGGTCTCTTCCAGACCTTCTCGCAGGCTAGCTGCCGCATCGGGATGCAGCCCTTCGAGCCACTCCGCCTGCTTTCTGAGCCGAACCCTCCCTTCTTCCCAGGGCAGCCGATAAGCAGCCTGCATCACTGACTTGACTTGCTCGGCCAGATCGTCCGGCAATCGATCGCACACGTTGCGAATCTTATGACGACGACATCTCTGCACCGGACTGCCCTTGCCAAAGACCTTGTCAATGGCACATCGCAGGGCCCTGGAGCCGTCAATCACAAACAGATAGCGTCGCCCGGAATCCAGGCCTCGCTCCACCAGGTCTTCCAGCAAGGAGGTAGCGGTGGCGGCGTTTTCACTGGCCCCTTCCCGCAGCCCCAGCACGTGCTTTTGGCCCTCCGAGTCCACGCCGGCGGCACAGATCACGTGGTGCTCGCCAAAGACCAGGCCGTCGATGTAGATGATCAGAAACTCAACGTCATCAAAGTGTCGCTCGGCCAGCTGCTCCAGCTGCTGGCCGCTCTGCTCAATGAACTGACGGCTCACGGACGATTTGCTGACTCCCACCGTGTCGGCCATCTGGGGGATCACGCGGCTGTAGTGGCGCGTGGAAACGTTGCACATCAAGATCTCCAGCATGCGGCTGCCCAGCTCCCCGTTACGGTTGATCGCCTCATAGGCGGGGATCTCCACCTCCCCGCCTCGACCTTGGCCTTTCTTGCGCAGCCGTGGCTTTCGAACCCGCACTTGCCGCTCCGAAAGTCTGACTCGCCCTGGCTGAGTGCCGTACCAAACGATCTGCTTGCCTGGGCGCCCTTGTTGCTTTTCGCCGGCGACACTTCGGGCAGAAAGCTGCAAGACCGCTTCCATGCTCGCTCGCCCCAGGATGTCGATCAACTCGTCAATGGCCATCCGGGAGGCTTCGATCAGCTCCACCATCGGGAGCAACAGTTGCCCGTTCTGGGCCAGATAATCAGCCAGCCCCTGACTGTTCTTCCGGGTGACAATTCGATATGATTTCTTCATGGCGGTTCCTCCTTAAAAGGTTGTTGACCAACCCGATTCTAACGAGTCGGTCGGACGAACCGCCTCTCAACTTTCAACTAAACCCGGGACAGTCTCCAGCAGGTAGTTGGACGAGCTCTGAAAAAGAGCTAAGCTGGAGGCGGGGAGCGACCGAATAACTTGGATTATCTCTTCCGACAACCTATATTCTGCACTACAGAGAAGTATTTATATTTCAAACAACTACTCTCTTGATCAGTTTGGTCATTCATTCCAGGTTTGATCCAATTCTTGCCGTGAATGTCGAGAATCTCAAAGTTTTCATCTTTCCAGACAATCTGATCGCCAATCTGTCCTGGCCGAGGTGAGCATTCCCGTTTATCGAGCCTGCCTGTCGACCCTTTACGCCTGCGGGCTGCGACTACTGGAAGGGGCGCGACTCCAAGTCGCCGACGTGGACAGCGCATTAATTGGACCACTTTTAAACCGGTGCTAACATCGACCCTCACGCTCGCGTTGTTGCATGTGAATCACCGGAGGTGGATATGTTCACATGGATGTATAGTCGGCTTAGCGGAGAAGTGGCGGGAGCTAGCAGGCATTTCTGTGACAACAAGAAGCTTCAAAAGGAACTATACGCCTTGTTTGACCGCATACGACAACAGCTTGAATCCTATGACGACGGACAATGGCCAAACGCATTCTAGCAACCGGCTGAACCTGATGGCCGGTGAGGGTCTGAACGTAACTGGAAAAGCGGTGGCGTATCCAGAGTTCAGGGTTACGCTGAATGACAAGTATCCGCGATGACTTTTGTCTTTTCGTCGACTCCTAGGTACAGTCTACGCCAGGCTCTGCGGTGCTGGAGAATCCCCGTCGGTCCCGGTCCATCGCCGAGAGACGTGTCGCGCGCAAATGCGGGAACGCTGAGCCCTGCAGAGGATGGTGTCTGTACCCTCTCAGCGATTTCTCATAAGATGAGCTTGCCGCTGTAAGGAGAAATCGGATGGAAGCTTTGAACATTGTGTCCCGTGTCGTTCACGTTGCCACCGCGATTGTTGTCCTGGGAGGAAGCGTCTTCATGCGCTTTGTGCTGATGCCCGCCGCAACGCAGCTGCCGGAGGAGGAACAGCAGGCCCTGCACGGCCGCATCATGGGCACGTGGAAGGTCGTTGTCATGATCGGCATCGTGCTGTTTCTCGCCAGCGGATTCTACAATTACCTTGTCGTTTCGCTTCCCGAACACCGCGGAGACACGCTATACAACGCACTTATGGGAATCAAAATCCTTCTCGCGTTTGGTATCTTTTTCCTTGCCTCCGCACTTACCGGAAGAGCCGCAGCGTTCGAGCGTATCCGGCAAAAAGCGAAACTCTGGCTGGGCATCACCATCCTGCTGGGCGTCCTCGTCGTGGTCATCGCGGGCTACCTGAAAGTGGCACAGCCCGGCTAGAAACCGACGGAGAGCCGCCTGGGGTGGTGACACTCTTCACCTGAGCGAAGTGAAGAAATCATCCGTCCTAACTGCGTTGCGCTCGTTCGGCCTCCTCGACGTACTGCAAGAGTACGTCTCCGGGGGCCTCGGTCGCGCGCCTTGTCAGGCCGGCCCTTCCGCCGCTTGACACGAGTGTCTCGTGACGAGCAGTGATGAGAAATGCAGGTTAGGGGTGATTGTCTCCGATACCATGGGCCGCCCCTGGCGCAGGGCAACACCAACGCCGGCCGGTACCACTGGCCGAACGTCTTCTCACTGTCCATGGCAGGCGGCGGCATTACGGGTGGGTGCGTACTGGGAGCGTCGGATGAAAACGGTATGCTTGTCAGAGACGATCCGGTCGAGGTCCCCAATCTCATCGCTGCAATCGACAAGAAACTTGGCATCGATTACCACAAGGAATACCTCAGCAACATCGGCCGACCGGTCAAGCTGGTGCGCGATGGCAGCACCCCGTTGGATTTTCTTATGGTCTAACCAGTCGCATGGGATTGTTTTCGCCTGTCGAAGATTTTCCATCGTTAGTTTGCCGACTCCGACTGGCTCGTCCGCCTGGTGCCGACGGATCAGTAGAACTTGAGCCGGATACTGGAGACGGGGCGAGAGAGGAAATTCCTTTTTGGTGTTGCGACTATTGCCTTCACTGTAGTGGAATCGTTTCCGCTCCAATGGTCTGGGGTTCTTATTTCCCAGCCATGGAGGAGCAGCCCAATCTGGCAAGCGTCGTTGCCGGGAGAAACAGATTGCTGATTGCGTGGATAGACCCGTTCTCAAGCAGAGCCTGGCGGATCAGCTTCTAACGAAAGAAGATCAAATGAGAGTGCCATGAATGCCTTGGATTGGAGCATTATCGTCGTCTACCTGGTGGGCATGATTGGTTTAAGTGTCTACTTGGGACGGGGGCAGTCTAGTCAGGAGGATTACTACGTTGGGGGACGCAAGCTTCCCTGGTGGGCAGTAGGCATATCGACTATGGCGACGCAAACCTCAGCCATCAGCTTTATCTCGATTCCCGCCTTCGTGGCGCTGAGGGCGGGCGGGGGTCTCACCTGGCTCCAGTATGAACTGGCTGTCCCTTTGGCCATTATTGTGGTCATGGTGTTTCTCATTCCCTTTTTCCGCAAGCTGGAACTTGTCAGTGTGTACGAATATCTGGAACTGCGATTCGATCCGTCGGTGCGGTCTTTAATGAGCGCTGTATTTCTGGTCAGCCGGGCGCTGGCCACGGGTGTGGGCGTGTATGCCAGTGCCATCGTGCTTTCAGTCTGCCTGGGTACGCCTCTCTGGTCGACGATCCTCATCATCGGGATCGTCACCATCATTTATGACACGATTGGAGGTATGGCCGCGGTCGTTTACTCAGACGTCATTCAAATGGCGATTCTTCTTGTCGGACTGGTGGTGTGCATCGTTTATGCCGCCAGCAGCGTAGGTGGTTTTGACATCATTCTAGGTGCCTTTCCTGCGGAACGTTGGAATACCTTGGATCTATCCACCGGACTGGGAGACGGTTCTGCTACACCGTTTTGGGGATTCCTAGTAGGCGGGTTTTTCCTCTACATTGCTTATTATGGGACGGATCAGAGCCAGGTGCAGCGAGAACTTTCCGTTCCGTCGCTGGATGAAACCAAACGATCTCTTCTCTTCAACGGCTTGGCCCGCTTTCCTTTGACGGTTCTCTACATCCTCCTGGGACTGGCTATCGGAGCGGCTTATATGCACTCTGCTGAGTTGAGAGCGGCAGTGCCAACTGATCACTTGGACTACCTCGTTCCTCAGTTTATTCTTCAGCATCTCCCCGCAGGAATGCGCGCTCTTCTATTCGCGTCAATATTGGCCGCAGCAATGTCCAGCTTGGACTCTGCCCTTAACTCCCTCTCGGCTTCGACTATGCGTGATTTCATCGAGCGGGGGCGTGACTTCTCGCAACGGCGTATCTTGTTTCTGAGTAAACTCACCACGGTGATGTGGGGGCTCGTCATCACCGGTTTCGCGTTTCTGGTTGGCAACATCTCAGAGACGGTAGTGGAGGGCATTAACAAAATCGGTTCCGCTTTTTATGGCCCGATACTGGCCTCCTTTCTGATGGGTGTTCTGTCGAAGCGAGCAAATGGAACTGGCGTCTTTGTTGGAGTGTTGGCTGGCGTGGGATTCAATCTGTTTCTTTGGTTGGCCCTACCCGGCGTGTACTGGATGTGGTGGAACCTGTTTGGACTGCTGGTGTCTGTACTCATGACATTAGTCGTAAGCCGCTTGACGGCACCTCCAAGACCTGAGCAAACAAGAACCTATACCCTTACCGGCAGTGGAATGCTGCAGCAAGAAGGGCGCTGGGTTCCGATTTATGCTCTGCTAGTGGGTTACTTTGTTGTTATTCTCACCTTGATGGTTATTGTCCAAGGATTTGCTGGAGGAAGATAGCGAGTCCATAAAAAATCGCGATGACTTGATTTGAGCCCTCCCTAAAGTCCGAGGATTTTTGTGGCCATCCTCAAAAGAACGGTGCGGCTCATGCACCGGTCCCCAGCTGACCTGCCCGCTCGGACTTACGCGCCGCTACTCAGGTTTCCGCCTTTCGCCGCACGAATCAGATGGTCCGCCGCACGGAACGCGAGAGCCTGGATCGTCATGGTGGGGTGATTGCGGCCACCGGTAACGAGGTTGCTGCCGTCCACGACATAGAGGTTGGGCACGTCGTGCGCGCGGTGAAACTTGTCGACCACCGACGTGTTCGGGTCGTTCCCCATCCGGCAGGTGCCTCGGTTATGCGCGCCCCCGCGGCTGTCGCTGACCGGAGGGGCCCACACCTTCGTCGCCCCGGCTGCCTCCAGAATTTCAATGGACTTCTGTCTGAAGAACTCCATGGCCTTGATGTCGTGGGATGACTCGTGGACGTGATGCGCATCGCCGGTAGGCCCCACTCGTCTTTCACCTCGGGGTCCAGATCCACGCAATTGGTCTCGAGCGGCAACTGTGTGACGTAACAGGACATCGTCATCTTGTGCCTCGTGATTGCCACCGTGCACCGGGCTGGCGAAGAAGCCGGTGATCGTGTGAGTCCGGACCAGGTTGAAGAACGGCGTCTCTTCCATGGGGTGAGTACTTGGAGCTGCTGGTCGAAGGTCAGCTCCGAGAATCGACTGGCGTTCGGGAAGCGCAGGTTCGACTGCGTCTCGAGATCCTTGAGGCCTTGAGTGTAGTCAGGCTGGCGTTCGCGTTCGAACGTCACGAGCGCCCTGTTGATGAACGAGACGACTCGCGCTTCGCGCGCCCCCGGCGTGTCGTCGGTCGGGATAATCTTCGCGGTGTTAGCGATCACGAGGATCTGAGCTTTTCTGAACACACGCCGGGTGGCGAACCTCGATCAACGGGTTTTTCCATGGGGTGCCCCTCCTTGGGCTTGTGATGGGCGCGTGGTTTGCGTTCGAGATACTGAGCGTAACCGTGGGGGAGCGGATACTGAAGCAACTCTTCGACAATGGGGAGGAAGTAGTAAAGGGAGCGAATGGGAGAAAGTCGAGGAAGCGCTGGGTCTCGGAAAAGACGGCGGCTGGTCGCCACCAGGAAGGCATCCTGGACGGTGGCCAGGGGGATAGCGCGGTCATAGAAGTGAGCGGCGAGTCGCCGATCCGGCGGGCGTGCTCGAGTGGGCGTATGGGGAAGTTCGAGATAATCCGCCAAGAGGGTCTGGATATGAGCGCGACGCTGGACGGGAGTGCTCATCTTGTTTTCTTGCGACGGGCGGCCGCTTCCTGCTCGCTTTCCCGCACGCGGTAGCTTTGCCCCTCCATCACAGTGACGTCAGCATGGTGGGTGAGACGGTCCAGAAGCGCAATCAAGCAGCCGGATTGGGGAAAGACGCTATTCCACTCCTTAAAGGCTTTGTTGGAGGTCAGCACGAGCGACCGGCACTCATAGCGCCGGTTGACGATTTCATGGAGCAGGTCGGCGGCCTCACTGTCGTAGGTGAGACAGCCGACTTCATCGAGGTAGAGCACCTGCGCGCGCGCGTATTTTTTCAGCTTGCGGCGCTGCAGTTCCGGCGCCTCCGATTGCAGGTCGTCGAGAATCTCCGAGGCGGTTCGAAAGAGCACAGAGTAGCCGGCCAGGACGGACTGGTAAGCCAGATTCTTGATGATCATGGTTTTTCCCAGGCCGTTGGTACCCAGTAAGACGAGGTTGCGGCCTTCCTGGATAAAGTCCAGGGTATAGGCGCGCTCAATGACTTCCCGGTCGATCCGGGTCGGCCAGTTCCAGTCAAAGTCATCCATCGGCTTGAAGCGGCCGATCTTGGCCAGGCGCAGACGCCGCTTGAGACTGCGTTGGGCTCGCTCCTCATGCTCCCGACGAGCCAGTTCCTCCAAGATCTGACGGGGGGACCAGCGCCCCTTGGTGGCGCGGGCCAGAAAATCCTCCAGCTCACCGGCGAGCGTCACCAGACCGGCCTTGTGCAAAAGCTGCATCAGATCAGGATTCGTCGTCATCGGAAGCCAGTTCGTCATAGGTCTCCGGGTTATGGGATTGGACATAGAGGTCCTCCAGTTCGGGACGCTGGCGCAACTCAATGGGTAGAGGCGCCTTTCGCCCCTGAGCGCGCTGGCGCCGGCCCAGCAGAAAGGCCACCGAGGCGGCGCGCGGGGTGCCCCGTTGCAAGGCTTCACGCACCGCCGCCTGCAGCTCTTCGGCCCCATAGAGATCCAAGAGTTCCACCAGCTTGGCCATCTGGCGGCCGGTGGGCTCTCCGCGCTGAAAGGCCTCGTCCAGCAAGGTTTCCGTTTCCGGAACGGCGGCCAGCAGTCGGCCACCGGGGGTGGCCCCCAGCGCCTGGCGTTTTTCCGCCAGCAGCGCTTCCTGGTGAGCCGGATCGGTGCGGACGTCGTGGCGGTCATAGGAGCGGAGATGGCGGGCGATCTCGGTGCTTCCGTCCAAAATGCGCACCGTCTGCTCGGAGGCCACCAGTGTCAGGGGCCGGCCCACGGCCGAAGGCGGGATCGAATAGTCGTTTAAATCAAAACGGATGTAGATGGTTTTGCGGGAGCGGACCGGCAGAACCAGATCGGTTTCCAGGCGATGAGCCGGCAAGGGAAGAAGGAAGGCTTTTTCTTCCTCCCACACTTCCTCGACGGTGCGCCCATCGCCGCCGGGCCAGGACCGACGATGCGCTACCTGGTCGCGCCAGAGGAGCGCTTGACGGTTGAAGTCTGAGAGCGTGCTAAAGGGACGGGCGGCGAAGAAGGAATGGCGCACATAGGAGATGGCTCTTTCGACGCGCCCTTTCTCGGAAGCCCGGTAGGGGTGGCAGGGGCGTGGCGCAAAGTGATAATGGGCGGCCAGCTCCAACAGGCGCGGATGAAAGTGAACAGCCTCGCCCCGACGTTCCAACACGACACTTTTGGTGTTGTCGTACAGGATGGTGCGTGGACAACCGATGTCTTCGAAGGCGTGGATGTGAGCGCGCAGGAAGTTTTCCATTTGCTGGTCAAAACAAAACTCCAGAAACAGCGCCCGCGAATAGGAGGGGGTGAACACAAAGCAGGACAGGATGCGCTCGGCACGGCCCACCCGGACTTTACCGAAGTGCGCCCAGTCGGCTTGACCCGCCTCCCCCGGGAAGGTCCGCAGACGCAGCGAAGGCCTCCCGAGGGGTGGGGCGCAGCGTGGCCACCACGCGCCGCAACTGCACGACCGAGCCCGTGTAGCCCCGGGCGCGCAGCATCTCGAACAGACGCGTGACACGAAGCCGAGGGTAGCGCTCCAGGGTCTCTCGGATAAAGGGAAGGTAGGGATCGGTCAGACGGGGCCGTTCCATCTTCTGGCGATTGAAGCGATCGGTCTGGAGAGCCTGGCGCACGGTCTCCCAGTGAAGCCCCAAGTGATCAGCAATGGTCCCGATCTTCCAATGTTCGGCATGGAAAAGATGGCGGATTCGGGCGAGCAGTTCTCGATCGATCATGCTTCACCCTCCTTCCCGAAACAGATGGATCCAGTGGCCGGACCGACCACACACGACACAGCGAACCCGAAAACGGCGGGGACGCTCCCCATGGGATGGGACATGGCGCTCCTTTCGAGGCTCCCCCTCCTTTCCCGGCAGGGAGAACTGGAGGGAGGCTACGGCAGCCATGCTGACGAAGATGCGATCCTCGCGTCTACCTTGATCCGTCACGCGCTCCGGCCGCCGCCGATACGCGCGCTGACGGTCTCGATGATCCAGTCGCCCCCCGGGGGACTGTTGATGCCGCCGATTGGCTTCCCGGCACTGCTGGCGGCGCGCTTGTTGCCGACAGCGCACACTGCAATAGCGATGGCCTCGGCCGCAACGGCGACAGATCCAAAACAGTGCACCGCAGCCTGCAGCGCGGCACGAGCGGAGGCGGAAAACAACCAGCGGATCGGCCATAGTCCAGTCCCGGCGGAACTGGACAACAGCCCAGGATCATGACAGGCTACAATGAAGTCTGCGGTGGTTCTCCACTTGTAACGGGGTTGCCACAACCGGACCTCGATTCTCGGTCAAAGGGTCGAGGTCCTTTCCACCTTTGGCCCCCAGACACTACACCAACTGTTCAGGAAAAAATGGCCCCGCGCTTTTCAAGCGCGGATGATGAAACGCGCACCTGCGGTGCGGATGATGTTGAGTTAACTACCGGCGGGTGTCCAAAAAACTACGGTTCTCAGTGAGCATTAACACTTGCGGTCATCGCGTCGACCTCGACGTACTGCACGAGTACGCCTGCGGGGGTCTCGGTCGCGCCTTGTCAGACCGGCCCTTCCGCCGCGTGACACGAGTGTCTCGTGACGAGCCGTGATGAGAAATGCAGGCTAAGGGACAATCCGGGATCACAGTCCGACCGAAGATTTCAGAGAATCTTCAGACCAGCTCCTCGATCGGGACGCCGGTTTCGTCGTGCAGGGAGTTGGCGATTTTCAGGGGGCGGCCGATGGGGTGCATGTATTCCTTGGTCCAGTCGATGCCCAGGGCTTTGTAAACGGTTGCGTACAGATCGCCAATGCTGACGGGGCGCTCGCCCACGTAAGAGCCTCGCTCGTCGCTGGTGCCGATGACCTGGCCTCCTCGGATACCCCCGCCGCCCAGCACCATCGACCAGCAGTTGCACCAGTGATCCCGGCCCTGCCCCTTGCGGGTCATGGGGTCGGTGGTACGGCCGAACTCGCCCATGGCCATCACGACCGTGGATTCGAGCAAACCTCTCTGCTCCAAGTCCATTAGAAGCGCGGAAAGCACCTGATCGAGCACGGGAACCAGGACGTCGCGGTGTTGCTCGTCGCTGGTGCCGTGGGTATCCCAGTCCCGGCCTGTCTCTTCCCGCTTGCCATCGGTGACGGTGACGAAGCGGCACCCTGCCTCCACGAGGCGGTGGGCCAGAAGGGTGCTCTGTCCCACACGATGCCGGCCGTAAACGTCCTTGATCTGCTCCGATTCCTGGGAGAGATCGAAGGCACGGCGGACCGGCGCCGAGAGGATCATGTCCAGTGCCTGCTGTTGAAAGGTGTCGACCTTGGCGTGCTCGGCGCTTTGCACCCGGTTTCGATAGAGCCCGTCCACCAGTTTCAAAAACGAGCGCCTCTCTTCCATCCGTGCCACGCTGACTGATTCGGGAAGCGCCAAGTCGGGCACGGTAAAGTCTCCCCGCGGATCGGGAAGCACCATCGGATCGTACTCAGCACCGATGAAGTGGGCCTTGAAGATGTCTTCATAACGAGCGTCGCCCAGCTCGAACTTCACATATGAAGGGACGTTGTTGTGGTTACCCAGCTCCCGGCCCACGATCGATCCGAAGGAAGGATACTTCATGACCGGATTGGGCCGATGTCCGGTGATGGCATAGTGAAGGCCCTGCAGATGATTGTTCTCCTCGGTATGCATGGAGCGGATGACGGCCAGCTTGTCCATGTGTCGGGCGGTTCGGGGCAGCAGCTCCGAGATCTGGATTCCCTCCACGTTCGTGGCGATGGGCTTAAAAGAGCTGTTGGGCTTGGGGTCCCAGGTGTCGATGTGGCTGGGGCCGCCGTTGAGCCAGATCAGGATGCAGGACTCCGCCTTTCCCGTTCGCCGGGCCCCCAGGACCCGCTGGAGAGCCAGGTAGCGGTTCAAGCTGATGCCCAGGAAGCTCAAGGCGCCCAGGCGCAACACTTCGCGGCGGCGAAAATGGATTCCCGTGCAGGCGGAGCAAAGCGTGGACTTCATGATTCTGGTTGCCAGTTTAACACTTACCCGCATTTCTCACACCACCTCTACTACAACGCCGTCGCCTTCACCTGAGCGAAGTGAAAAAATGATCCGTCTGGACTGCGTTGTGCTCCGTCGGCCTCCTCAACGTACTGCAAGAGTACGACTGCGGGGGCCTTGGTCGCAACGCCTTGTCCAGCCGGCCCTTCCGCCGTTTGACACGAGTGTCTCGACACAAGTGTCTTCGCAACGACCCGGTGGTAGAAATGCGGGTTAGGCTCAATGATTTTCCGAAAACTCCCTGGAGCTGATCAAAGCCCATACGAGATCCTGCAAGGCCCGGCGGCGCGAGCTGTTGGCTGCAATCATCTGCTGCAACCCGGCTTGTTCTTCAGCGGTGGGAAAGCGGGAAAAAGCCGCCAGGTAGAGTTCTTCGATCATTTTTTGATCTGTGGCGCCCTCCTCCAGTAGTCGATCCAGCCGCGACCCCGGCTGCGAAAGATCCTTGTTGTAGGACGATCCTGCCATCATGTGAAGCGACTGGGTGAGGCGAGCTGCCGGGTCCCGTTCTGGCAAAACCTTGCGAAGCGGTGCCCCGTAGACTTCGAAAAAGCGGGAAGCATAGGCTCCCGGCAGTTTCAACTGGATGGCGCGAGTCCCCGGGGGGGCAACGCCTTTAATGGGGTATTCGCCTTGAAACTGTTCGGCGATCCCTGTGGCGGCGGCAATGGTGTCCAGCAGTATCTCGGCCTGAAGGGGGCGGGGACGAGCGTGCGAGTAATTGACTGCGTCGTGCCGGTTGCTCTGGTTGGTTTGGCTGGAAAGCTGGTAGGTTCGCGAGCGGGCGATCCGGCCAATCAGTTGTTTCAAGTCGTAGCCATGCTCCTCGAAGTCCCGGGCCAGAGCACTCAGCAGTTCCGGGTGAGTGGGCGGGTTGCCCAGCCGGAAATCATCCACAGGATCGACCAGGCCTCGTCCCAAAAAGCGAGCCCAGATGCGATTGACGAAGGCTTCGCCAAAGTAGGGATGCCGGGTGATGCGGTTGGCCAGCTCCAGCCGAAGATGGCTCCGCGGGCTCAGCCTCTCGCTGGTGCCGTCGAAAAAGCGGGGCCCCAGTACCTTCTCGGTGCGTGGGTGCATGGCTTGCACGGAGCTGGGGACGGCCTCTCGTTTGACGGAATAATCGACCTCGGTCCCTTGGGGATCATCGAAAACCACGCTGGGAGAGCCCCAATCGGTGTTCGTGAGGCGGGTGAAGTAGGCGGCCAGACCCCAGAACTGGTCCTGGCTCCAGCGGTCAAAAGGATGGTTGTGGCACTGGGCGCAATCCAGCCTGCGTCCCATGAAGACCCGGAACTTTTCCGCCACCTGCCTCTCCAGGGGGACCGCCTTGTAGTCGTCCATCAGATAGCCCCGGGTGGGGCCGTCATAGCCTTGGGCGGCGATGGCCTCACGGGCCAGCTGGTCGTAAGGCTTGTTCTGGGCGACGCTGCTGCGCACCCACTCCCAGTACATGTGGAGCCAGTTGGACTCTCCGTTGACGCGAAGAAGATCGCCGAAAAACAGCGTCCAGGTGTCCGTGTACTCGGGAGAATCCAGCAGGACCTGGATCAGTTTCTCCCGCTTGGCGGGATCGGCATCCGCCAGGAACTCTCTGACCCGATGCGGTGGGGGCAAGGTTCCGGCAATGTCCAGACAGACGCGGCGCAGGAATTCTTCATCCGAGGCCAGGGGAGAAGGGAGAACGTGGAAGCGCTTCAATTTGGAAAAGACAGACTCATCAAGCCGGATTCCCCGTTCCAAGTTCCAGGGAAAAGGTTTTTACGATGACGGTTCCATCAGGAAAACGCCACCCTCGAGGTGCTCCCGGTGCGGGTTGGGGATACTCGACGGTGTCAAACTCGATTCGAGACTCTCCAGGGAGCGCAATAAAACGCTCCTTGATGGCTCCATCCGACCAGAGATCCGAGTTGACTGAATAAGGAATCAGTCCTTGCGCCGGTCGGTGGTCTCTCACCGAGGCAAAGAGGCCGGTTTCGCTGAGGCGACGAGGAAACTTTTGAGCCGACTGCATCTGAGGAGCCGGAACCAGCCGATGAACTTGGCCTCCGATGAAGTCAAGCAGATACAAATCACCCGCGTGGGTCTCCGCAAAATCGATGATTCTCAGGGAAGAATCGAACAGTTCTCCGTGTTCCGTCACTTCATTGCCATCATAACGGAAACCCCAAATCCGGCCAGTATCGTAGTCCCCATAGACATACTTTCCGACGAGTTCAGGCAGACGGCGACCCCGGTAAATGAAACCACCGGTGACGGAACGGAAATCCGAGTGAGGATGCTCGATAATGGGTTTGAGGATCGGTGTGGGGCCGTGCCTGCGTTCAGGTCGGAAAGGATGCGTTCCCTCTTTGACGCTCCAACCATAGTTTCCTCCCGGCTGAATAAGATTGATCATCTCCCAAAGGTCCTGTCCAACCTCACCGGCCCAAAGATCTCCCGTTGCGAAATCAAAATTCATCTTCCATACCTGGCGCAAGCCATAAGCCCAGATTTCAGGGCGCGTCTGCTCCCTTCCCACAAAGGGATTATCTTCAGGAACTGCGTAGGGTTTGCCGTCCTCCGCCCGATCGACATCAATCCGCAAAATGGATGCCAGTAGGTCACTGACGTCCTGTCCGGTTTCATGTTCGTCGGCGATCCCACTTCCGTCACCCAAAGCGACGTAGAGATACCCATCAGGACCGAACCTCAGGCAGCCTCCATTGTGGCCACCAGAAAGCCGCTCCAGGATAATCTTTTCCGAATCAGGATCGCAGCGGAGCGGGTCGTCCGGGCGAACTCGGAATCGCGAGAGCCGAGTCCCCTTGGGCAGCGCATCCTTAGGATGAATGACGTAGGTCACAAAAACGTAGCCATTTTTTTGAAACTGAGGGTGAAAGGCCAGACCGTAGGTCGTCTTCTCAAGATCGATAAACAGGTCGGCTCTGGCAACGCCAGGATCGACAACGAAAGAATGAATCTTGCCGTAGCGCTCCACAACAAACAAACGTTTCGTGCCCGGCACACGAGTCAATTCCAGCGGCTGCTCGAACTTCAGTTTTGGGAAAGCAATCTCGGTGCGATAGGGATTCGGGGGGTCTGGTGAACCTTTCACACGAGACATCGTCCAGAGAGTTCTCTTGAAGACTCCCTTGGACTTCAGAGGTGTCGGCTCTGCCACCTCTGCCGCCATCGTCGTCACAAAGACTGCCAGCAACGCCAGACCAGAGGGAAGAGTCTTCTTCACCATCAGTGGTCGCACCCCTTCCTTAAAAAATCGGTCTGGATTTCGCTCGTCCATCCCAAGCGCATCGGATCATCCCGTGATTCACGAATTCGAGTCCGTTCCTCTACGCTCTTGCTCGGACCTCAGGGTCGGATGCCGGCAACTTCCAACTGGATTCGATACAGACCGGTCACGGCCGTCATGTAGAGCGTCTTTCCGTCTGCGTCCCCCCAGGCGCAGTTGGCCGGCGTTTCGGGCGGTTTGATGATCCCCAGGTGCCGGCCCTCGGGTGAGAAGATCCACACGCCTCCCGGACCCGTACAGTAAAGATTTCCGCTCTGATCCACCTTCATGCCGTCCGGCAGGCCATCCTTCGTCTCAGCGCTGGCATCGTAAAAAACCGCGCCGTTGGCCAGGCTGCCATCCGGCTGCACATCATAGTGCATCCAGATCTTCCGCTCCGGATCGGAGTTGGCCACGTACAGATGCTTCTCGTCGGGAGAAAAGGCCAAGCCGTTGGGACGGGTCAATTCCTTGGAGAGGAGCTGCAGCTTCCCCTCTGCCAGACGGTAGATTCCGTTGAAATCCAGCTCTTTGGCTGGATCCTCGTCTTGTTTCAGCAAACCGTACGGGGGATCGGTGAAGTAAAGCGATCCGTCTGAGTGGTAGACGAGGTCATTGGGGCTGTTCAACCGCTTTCCCTGAAACTTGTCGACCAGGACCGTGCTCGAACCGTCCTCTTCCCAGCGGATGATGCGACCGTTGCCGTGCTGGCAGACAATCAGCCTCCCCTCCGCGTCCAAGGTTAATCCGTTGGACCCGATGTAGCCTTCCGGCGCGTCCGGTCCATCGTATCCGCTTGGCTTGAGAAACTCGGTGACGGTGCCATCCGGAGTCCACTTCTGGATGACGTTGTTGGGAATGTCGCTGAAGAGCAGATACTCATCGTGAACCCAAACCGGCCCCTCGGTAAAGGTGAAGCCGTCGGCCAGTTTCTCGATCTTTGCCGAAGGTGAGACGATTGAATCCAGAGCCGAATCGGCCCTGAATACGGTGCCGACGCCCTCGAAGGCGACCTCTTCAACGACTGCAGGTTCTTCCGGAGCACAGGCCGGGAAACCCACCAGGAAAACGACCAGTACGAGATACTTCGCAGTTTTGATTTTCATGGCCGCGATTCTAGCACGGTCTCAGCCACTAGCCTGCATTTCTCATCACTGCTCGTCACGAAGCGGCGGAAGGGCCGGCCGGACAAGGCACGCGACCGAGGCCCCCGGAGGCGTACTCATGCAGTACGTCGAGGAGGCCGAATGAGCGCAACGCAGTCAGGACGGATGATTCCGCCGATGCAGTAGAGGGGTGATGAGAAATGCAGGCTAGGGTATAGTCTGCCTTTGAGAACCTCTCCTGAGGGGTGGATCCGCCGATTGTTGGGGCGGACACGCGGGCGGCCTCTCTGTTTCGTTTTGCAAGGGGAAGATAGTATGGGCATTACTCGGCGCAATTTCCTGCAAGGGGTAGCCGGCGGCGCAGCCACGGTAAAGCTGACGGCACAAGAGGCGGCGGCCGAATCCAAGCCGAAGAGCTCCACGGAGCGAAGACGCCGGACCATCTACTTCAATGACGCCCGCCACTACTATCTTTTTGTCTTCGAGCCCCCCCATGGCGTTGGAAGATGCCTGGCGGCCAGTGGATGAAGTCGCCGGTACCGCCGTCGACACCTTCATCTACGGCGTGGCACGGACAGACGGCCTCTTTTATCCCTCCAAGGTGGGTGAACCCTTCAAGTATGGTCAACATAAACACGCCTTCCGCCAGGCAGCCTACTGGCGTCTCTGGCACAACCAGCAAAGCCTGATCGATCGGGGACTGGATCCGCTGCGAGTCCTCATTGACCGGGCCCACGAGAAGGGCATGGACTTTTTTGCCAGTTTGCGTCTTGGAGCCTACTTGGAAATGAATCCGGCCCACATGGTCAGTCGGCGACTGGGGTCTCAAGGACCCGTGACGGAACGGGGAAGAGGCTTTGTGCATCCCGAGGTCCGCGACCATCAGTTTGCCGTGCTGCGAGAACTGGCCACCGACTATTCGACCGAAGGGGTGGAACTGGACTTTGCCGCCGCTCCATACGGCAGCCCGTACTGTTTTCGAGATGAGGACGCGGAAGCCTACACGCCTCTGATGACCGAATGGGTGAGGAGGGTCTCGGAGATGGTACGCACCCGCCCTGGAGACGCCGGCCAGATCGGGGCTCGCGTCTACCCGACCGAGTCCATCAACCTGGCCAGGGGACTGGACCGTCCGCACTTGGCTGCGGGAGGGTCTTCTCGACTACGTAGTACCCCTCGTCTACGCATACGACCTGACGGACAGCCAGATGCCCATTGACTGGTTGATTGAAACGGCCCATGCGGCCGGAACCTCCGTTTATGCCATGATTCAGACCCGTTACCACACGCGCCACGAGCGAGGCTGGGCCACACCGGCCATGATGCGGGCGGCCGCGGCCAACCACTGGACTCGGGGGGCCGATGGCATGTATACCTGGGCGCTGCAGTGGCCGTTGGGAGATGCCGGGCGAAGAATTCTCTCCGAGCTGGGCGACCCGGAATTGGCCAAGGAAGGGGACAAGCGCTACCTGGTCAACAAGCATTTGGAGGTTGCCGAGAAGGTGGGCTACCAGACCCTCCTGCCCCTGGAAATCCCGGCCTCGGATCGCAGTCGGCACAGGATTCCCTTTACCATCGCCGATGATATCCAAGCGGCGCCAGAGCGCATTCGCCGGGTCCGGCTGAAGATCAACATCACCGACCTGGTGTCGGCCGACCAGTTGAGGATCTCCCTAAACGGTCGCTCCCTGGCCCAGGAGACCTGCCTGAGGGACTACAGTTCGAGAACCACTCCCTACTGGGGCCAGTGGCTGGAATTTCACCTGCAGGACGTCCGTCCTCGAAAGGGTCGGAACCTGCTGGAAATCGTGCTGGATCAAAGAGCAGAAGGTCTGGTGAGTCCGCTGAGGGTTCAAGATGTAGAAATCATTGTTGAATACGGTTCCTATCCCTCGGCTCTGAACTATTCAGCCTGAATCTGAAGGAACAGGGAGGTGCTTGTTCCCGCTGTTCCTTGGGAGCGTAGTCCCGTCACTCGGCATCCTGCGTTGGAGGAGCTTGCCGTGAAAAAGCTATACATTCTGAGCGCGGGAACACCGACGCCGACTCCTCACCGGTTCGGCAGCAGTTTCGTCCTGCAGTTGGACGATTCCTACCTGATGTTTGATTGCGGGCCGGCCGCGACTCACAAGTTAGTAAAAGTGGGGCTTACGCCGTTACAGATCGAACACCTTTTCTTTACTCATCACCATTTTGACCACAATGCCGACTATCCGTGCTTCCTGTTGTGCCGCTGGGATCAGAGCATCCACAGCACCCCGCGGCTCCACGTGCGGGGTCCGGCCCCGACCGTTGAGATTACCGGCAAGTTGATCGGTGGCGACGGAGCGTTTGCGGCAGACCTGAGGGCGCGTATCCACTCGCCGGCCAGCCATGCGGTCTATGCCAACCGGGGCGGCGTGCTGCCCAGGCCAGAGCCGACCGTTGACGTTCAGGACATCGACTCTGACTTCGTGCACGAAGGTGGTGAGTGGAGGGTTCGGGCTGCACGCGGCCAACACATGGAACCCTATTTGACTCTTCTCACCTACCGGGTCGATTACAAAGGCTTCAGCATTGTTTTCGGTAGCGATACCAAACCGTGCAGGCCACCCATTGACCTGGCTACGGGCGCCGATGTCCTCGTGCTCACCTGCTGGGATCATCAGCACGTCGTCGATCGTGACGCGGTGGGAGAAGCCATGAGCGGGACCCGGAACGTGGCTCAAATCGCGGGGAGACAGCGGTCAAGAAGTTGGTGCTCACTCATTTCTGCCAAAGGTTCACAAAGCCTGACTCTCTGGAACAAGCAGAAAAGGACATCAGGGCCATCTACGGCGGCGAGATTATATTCGGTGAGGAACTCATGGTGATGGATCTTTGAGGAAAGGAACCCGGCCGCTTCTTGTCTCCGCTCCAAACCCCGCTTTCAAGACCCACAGTGGTGTATGAACCTGGAGCCGTAGAGGGTATGCTTTTAACTGAGGGGACATAGATTCATGAAACGCAGACGGTTCCTATCGACTCTGGGTGGAGCCTTCATGGGAACGGCTGCCTCGGGCTGGCTGACGGCCAAGCCGTCATTTGGGCTCCCAAGTCTCAGCCACTCGTCCCAACTGGTCCGTTTCGGCCCAACCGATCTTTACGTCTCGCGGCTTTGCCAGGGTACGGCCTTTCGACAACTGCAGCGTTCACCCGACGATCCTCGAGGCGAGCGCATTCTGCGTCACTGCATCGACATCGGAATCAATTTCTTCGATTCGTCCAATACCTACGGAGCGGGAGGCTCGGAAAAGATCCTGGGGAAAGCCATTGCGGGCCAACGGCACAAAGTCGTGATCTGCACGAAGGTCGCCATCAAGGTTCCTCCCGAAAACTCCCTCGCTTACACCCGCGATTACGTCCTTCGGGAAGCGGAAGGCAGTCTGAGACGCCTGGGAACCGATACCATCGATCTCTACCTGTATCACTTCCCCGACAACGTGACACCTTTAGAGGACCTGGCCGAAACCATGAACGCCTTGGTTCAGTCGGGAAAATTCGCTACTGGGGCTCCTCTAACTTCATTCCCAAGGACGTTACGCGCTTTGTCGAGATCTGCAAGCAGAAAAGACTGTCTCCCATTGCGGCACTTGAAGACGGCTACGGTATCGCGTTCGGCGACCGCAAGGAGATGATGAAGAACGAGATGTTCCCGATCATCCGCCGGACCCACCTGGGCTTGATGGCTTTCAGCCCCCTGGGTGGGGGAGTTCTGGCTCCCGGTAGAAGCGTGGAGAAAGGTTCTCCCTTGGAAAAGCTCATAAGAGCGCTCGATCAGGTGGCCGGTCAACTCGGGGCGACTCGTCCCCAGGTCTGTGTGGCCTGGGTCTTGACCCATCCCGAAGTGACCAGTGTCATCGCCGGTGCCGAAAAGCCGGAACATGTCGACGACAACTTCCAGGGAACCCAATTGGTCCTTCCCCCCGATGCGGTGGCCATCCTCAATGCTGCCAGCGACGCCTACACCAGGGAGATGGAGCCGAAGGCTTAGTACTCCCTTTCATAAGTACGATGACGTTTGTTTGGAGCGCGACGGAGACCAGATCGAGGCGCGACGACGAGTCGATGTCGAGACCTCAAATCGCAAGACAGACCAGTTAGGAGGCGGAAAATGGACCGAAGAAGCTTTCTCTTAGGCTCTTCTGGCCACCGCGGTTGTGTCCGGAAGTCTCGGGGCCGCACCGAAGAAGAAACATCGCGTTGCCATCATCGGGTGCGGCCGGATGGGCCAATACTACGCGGAAGTCTACCGGTCGCTGCCGGACACCGAGCTGGTGGCGATTGCCGAGTGGAACGACGAACGACGACCCATCGTGGGAAGGCGCTTCGGGATCAAGGCGCTTTTTAAAGATGTACACAAAATGCTGGCCAAGATCGTGCCCGACGTCGCCGCTGTGATCACCCCCACCAAGTTCATGAAGGAAGCCGTCATCGCTTGTGCCGAGGCGGGTGTAAAAGGAGTCTCGACGGACAAGCCAATCGCCGCGAGACTGTCGGATGCCGATGAGATGGTGCAAGCCTGCGCCAGGCGCGGGGTCGTTTCCGCGGGCGGCAACCTGCAGCGGGCCAAGTGGGAAGTGCAACAAGCGGCGGGACGGCTTGGGGCAGGCGAACTGGGAAACATTCGGGGTGCCGCAGTTCACGGCTTTTGGGGCGAGATTTCCGGCGGCGGCTGTCAACACCTTTCTGTCCTCCGGCTGTTCACACACTCCGAAGTGGAGGAGGTGATCGCCTGGGCAAACCCGCCCGAGGCCCTCGATCGCAAGGATGACCATGGGCTGAACATCAACGGGCGTTTCCATTTGACCTCGGGTATCGACTGCCAGGTGTTTGGGCGGATTAATCCGGACAACACCTCCGGACAGAAAACGCGTGTACCCAGCGGCGTGGATCTGTGGACCGACGATGCCCTTGTGCGGTGGGATGGAGAGCTCCAAAGATCTTTCGAGGCACCGATGATCAAGGCGCCCGCCGAGAGATCGATCCCGATTATCCTCCCTTCCCCTGGAAGGATGTGCTGGAAAAGACGCCCGGTTTGAGGGAAGGAGATGACTATCTGGTCAGTTCCATCCGGTCGTTCCTGAGAGTCGTCGAGACGGGCTGCGGCGAGTTGTGGATCTCAGGCCACGACTTGAGACAGGCACTGGAGATCGCGATCGCTGTAAGCTCTCGGCTCAGCTAGGCAACCTGCCTGTGAAGCTGCCTTTGAAGGATCGCTCCCTGGCGCTGTATCCAAGACCATACCGTTGGCTGGAGGCGATGTGACGGGCAGGCCTCAGTCGACCGACAGCGCGGCGGGCAGGGAGGAATCCTAGTGTCCTGTCCCAGGACACTTTCATAAAGTGTCTACTGCCTCGGCGAAACCGCGGATACCACAGATGAGAACGGATTGACGCGGATCAATATCTGCGAACATCCGTGACGATCCGCGTGATCCGTGAGTTGAAACATGACTGTGACCGGGCACCGTCAAAAGTTCTGCACACTGTTCGTGAGCCTGGCCCTGCTTTGCGGATCAGCCTCCACACCGCGGGCCCGAGATTTTCCGCACCAGGCAGAGGTCATCAAGATCGAGGAACTGAATCACAACATTCGGCGCATACGGCTCAAGCCACAACACGCGACCCAGTTCGTTTTCACGCCCGGTCAACACGTTTTCCTGAGAGCGCCTCAGGACTACCTGGCTGAATTCAACAAGCGCTACAAGACGTCACACAAGGTTTCTCGACCTTATTCCTTTGCCTCCAGCCCCAGCAGGCATCCCTATTCCGATCTGATTATCAAGCGATATGACACTCCGCCCGGAAAGGATGTGCCTCCTGGAGTGGTGTCGACCCTTGCACATAAGTACTTGAAGGTCGGAGATACGGTGAGTTTGAGCGACCCAAGCGGACAACTCTACGCCCGCGATGATTCGGATCGACCCATCGTTCTCGTTGCGGGTGGTGTCGGGGTCGCTCCTTTTGTCTGTCTGATGAATTACTGGTTCGAGAACAAGATCGACCAGCAAAGGAAGATCTACTTTTTCTTCGGTGTACGGAGTAAGCGCGACCTGATCCTTCATGACCAGTTCACCATGTGGAATCAGACGAAAAAGAATTTCCATTACATCCCGGCCTTGTCTGATCCGCAGCAAGGTGACGACTGGAAAGGGGAAACCGGATACATTAATGTGGTGTTGGACAAGTATTTTAGCGATCCCTTCGACGCAGATGCCTACCTGGCCGGGCCGCCCATCATGATTCGATTCACAAGAAAGGTTCTAGAAGCCAAAGGCATCACCGGAGATCGTATCCACCAGGACCCCATCCAGGTGGAGTGATAATCAATTCGCATCGAAACGAGGTGACGCTGATGGTTATTCGGCGAGACTTTATCAAGACGGCGCTGGCTGCAGCCGCCGTGGCGGGCGCCGGCTCCGGGATCGAGGCTGAAGGATCCAAGAGCGCGAAGGGCTAAGCGACCCGGCGCAAGCCGCGAATCATGTTCTATCATGACGGACGACATCCGCTGATCTACATGTATGAGCCGCCCATGCAAAAGGAGGAGTTCCAGTCGGGAGTGGACGAGCTGGTCGGCACCCCGGTCGAGGCCGTTATGTTCTGTCTGGGAGACGGCCGGACGGTGCTGCACGACACCCTAGTGGGTGAACTGTGGGGCCACAACGTCAAGAGATGGCCGCACCTGATCTTCCGCCGCACCCACCAGAACGCCAAGATTCTGATTGAATCTGGCCATGATCCGCTGCAGATTATCTGCGAACGAGCTCACACCAAAGGATTGTTGATTTACCCGACGCTGCTCGTACAGCAGCGGACCGGTGAGCGAGGCAAGGATGTTCGTTCTTCCGAATTCCGCTTTAACAACCGGCACTTGGAGATCGGAGCCGCTGGGGATCTGGATCCCAGTTTCCCCGGCAATACCTATCTGGACTTTAAGCACCAGGAAGTTCGTGACGAACGCTTCGCGTTGATCGAGGAGACCCTGACACGATACCCGGTCGACGGCTTTGAACTGCAGCTGGACTATGGACTGCACTACTTCCACCCCAGGGAGGTAGAAGCGGGTCGGGAAATCATGACGAAGTGGATTGCCCGAGTCTACAAAGCAGTCAAAGAAAGTGGGGAAGATCGTGAGCTCGCGATCCGCTTGCCGGCCAGCATCGAAGGCTGTCTTTCGATCGGGTTGGATGTGCGCGAGTGGATGCGCCAAGGCATCGTGGACGTGCTCATTGGTCAGACTTTTTCCAGCCCAGAGCTTCTCAACCAGATGACTGATTTTCGCCCCTTGGTCGAGGCGGCCAAAGATTCGGAGTGTCGGATCCACGCTGCGCTGCACAGCCATATCGACTCGGATCGACTGGGAGAGGCAACGATCGAGATGATCCGCGCCGGAGCTTGCAACTTCTGGAATCAAGGCGTCGACGGACTCTATCTGGCCCATTGGTTCGGCAACTGGCCTTATGACGCATCGTTTTACGAAAAGCTCCGGGAGTTGCCGGATCCTGAGGTTATGGCGCCCAGGGACAAATTCTATTTCATTCCGACCATTACGGGTCGCTATCCGGAAGCCGGGCTAGAACCAGGTCTGAGCATGAACCTTCCCGCTGATCTGCACGTGAACAAGCCGGCGAAGGTGGAGCTTACCGTCAGCGATAATCTGCAGCGTTGGGACAAGGTGGGTCACATGCATGAAGTGTTGCTGCGCATTCGGATTATGAATACCACGGAGCTTGACCTTCTCGTCTTCCGCTTCAATGGCAGGGTGCTGCCCGACTCGCTGCTGCGCAAGATCAACCAAATGTACCGGATGAGCGCACCGCGCTACCGCACTGGATCGGGCTACTGGTTCATCTACCGGCTGGAAGGCAAGCACTGGCCTAAGAGGGGGAGCAACAGGCTGGAAGTAACGTTGACGAAAAGGGATCCCGTTGCGCTTCCGCAAGTTTTCGTCCGTGATGTGGAGCTCGAGATAAAATACCTGCAGGGAAAGAATTTTCACCGCGGCGAGGACCCGGACCTGGGGCCCAGCAAAGCCAGTGGCATCTGACCCGGCACTCACTTGTCCCTTGGTCGTTTTCATCCAACCCTTTCACTGCACCAATGGTCTTCACCTCACCTCCCATCCATCCGACTCACTCGCTCCGGGCTTTCGGTGGCCTAACCTGCATTTCTCATCACCACTCTACTGCATCGGCTGAATCATCCGTCCTGACTGCGTTGCGCTCCGTCAGCCTCCTCGACGTACTGCACGAGTACGCCTTGCGGGGGCCTCGGTCGCGCGCCTTGTCAGGCCGGCCCTTCCGCCGCTTGACACGAGTGTCTTCGTGACAAGCGGTGATGAGAAATGCAGGCTAACAGCCCAAACTACCGCCACGACTCGGCGGTGTCCTGGGGCGCGTACCCGATGGCCTGTCGTGAGTTGATGATGTCCCAGAAGCGCCATCTGTTATCCGAGACTCCGAAAAAGATCTTGAATCGTAGGTCATCGGGCACCACAAGGCACCGCTCAACCAGCTGCGTCAGGTCGCGATGTGTGAGAAGGGTCGCAAAATGGCGGGGGTTCAGCGGCGTCAAGCCGCCGGTTCGGCCCGCTGGCGATAATAGCGAATCAGGTCGGTGGCAGGCGGCTGGATGCCCAGCTGGCGCAGCATGGTCACCACCTGCCCCCGGTGGTAGCTGGAGTGATTGACCACGTGCTGCATCTGGCGGTAGAGAAACTCGCTGGAGGGCTTGCCTTTCGGACCGCGGTAGCTGAGCGGCTGCATCAAGCGCTCCTGGCTCAACGAGCGGATGAATTCGTCGCGCTCCTCCGTGAGCCGGTTCCACTGCTCAACCAGCGCGGATAACGTAGGCACTTCCTCTGCCGTTACCGCCCCGGCGGGCTCCCGCCCCTTCCAGCGCCACAGCCAGTTCCGAGCGGCTGAGTAAAGATGCAGCAGAGTCCCCCGAATCCCTCCAAAACTGGAACCCAGGTCCTTCTCGTACTGCTCCTGGCTAATCGCGGACACCGCCTCCAGTATCTTCCCCGTCGCCCACCCGTCGAATTGAAAGAGATCCGTTACCTCTTCATGGGTCATCCCTTCACCTCACTTTTTCTCTGTATATTCGACCCGCTGCAATCAGATCAAGGAACAAGAAGCTAGTACTCCCTGAAGAAGCTTGAGTTCAGGGCAAATCCAAACTCCCGTTGGCTCTGGGATAGGTGATAATGCCCCAGGGCAGATCAAAACCTTTTAGTACCTCGACAGGCTGAAAGGTGGCTGCATCAATCACATGAACATCGTTAGATCGCCCGCATGCGACCAAGATTTTCGAATCATCGGGTGTGAAGGTGAAATGCCAACAACGCCGTCCTACCGGTACTTCGGCAATAACTTCCAGGGACTTGGCGTCAAAAACTTGCAGCAGCTGTACTCCTGCCGCTGCCACAAACAGGCGCCGACCCGTTCGGTCGAAGGCGATCCCGTAAGGACGGCTGCCGGTGGAAACAGATTGAAATACGTTAAAGTTTTGGTCCAGGAGTAAAAGTGTGCCCGTCGCTTCCAAGGTGACTGCATAAGCATCACCATTGGGAGAAACCTTAACACCGCGGGGACGATAACCGTAGGGCATTGTGTTGACTCTTTTAAGGAGCTGGCCCGTCTGCACATCATAGACCCCGACACTTTGTTCCGCCTCATTGGTTACGATTAACCGCTCTCCGTCAGGAGAGAATTCGATTCCTTCTGTCTCTCTTCCACCGGTAAACGCTTTGGTGATTGACCAGTCTTGGATATCAATGGCTACGATCCGCGATGGGCAAAAGGCCTCTTCTTTTTCTTTATCCTCCCTTTTTTCCGGTGGACCCCCTGTGGAGGCGGGCTCATGGGAAGTAAAAACCCATTGGTCACCCGGGTGGAGCTTGATGAATTCCGGGTTTATTCCAACAGGTATGCGACGTATCTCCCGGGAGGTTTGCGTCTCGACGACAGAAACATCGGCCGTCTCCTTGTTCGCCGTTAGCAGATACCTTCCATCAGGTGTCAGCGCGATGCCACGGGGACCTTTGCCACTCAGGTCAAATTGCCCGATCTTTTGTAGACTTGCCAGGTCGATGACACTTACACCCCCATTTTCGTTACTCACGTAGGCTACGTTTTGCGGAACTGGTGGCGATTGCAACCAGGAACACCCGCTTGAGAGTCCCCCAAAGAGTATGAGCGAGCCAACAAATTTTACCGAAATTCCAATGATGGATCTCAATGCACACCCATAGTGCGCAAGATGGCGCTTATCATTCTCTTTGAAATATCGATACCTTCTCAGGGCACAATGACGACGCCCCACGGTCGCTCTCCGACCTTAATTCGGGCCACCACCTGTAGGGTTCCCACATCAACCACAGACACATCATCCGATGGGCCGTTAGCGGTATAAATTTTTTTTCCGTCCGGCGTGATGGCAATGCCCCAAGGACGTTTGCCGACTTCAAACGAAGTAATGACTTCATGGGTTGAAGTGTCGATCACAAAAACCCGACCGCCGTAGCCGGTGGTGACGTAGACTCTCTTTTCATCGGGAGCAACAGCAACGCCCATCGGCCTTATGTTGTCGCCTTGCAGTTTGATTCTGTCGGTCACTCGATGGTTCTCAGTGTCCACAACGGAGAGGGTACCGAGCGTCTCTGATGTGACGTAGGCGCGGGAACCATTTGGCATGAAGGCGACGGCACGTGGCCGACCTCCAACCACGAAGGTCGCCGTAACTTTGTTCGTTTCAGTGTCAATGACGGATACCGTCTGGCTCGTCTCATTCGTCACATAGACGATCTTCCCGTCGGGGCTCAAGGCCACGCCTTCGGGTTCCTCTCCCACAGGAATGGCTTGAACCATCTTGCCGCTCGCCACGTCCACCACGCTCGCCAACGATGCATCGTCGTTGGCGACGTACAGCTTCGTCCCGTCATGGCTGACCACAAATTGCTCGGGATTAGATCCTCCAGGAATAACCCCTACGAGCTCGTTCCCAAGGGTGTCGATGAGGCCTATGCCGTCTACCTTCTTGCCCGCGGGGGGGAGGTTTCCCTTTTGTGCGCTTGCAGGGGAAAAGGACGAGCCGCTCAAGGCAACATACACAGTCTTTCCGTCCGGACTCACCTGAATTCCTCTAGGTCGCTCCCCCACCGGAATTGTGGCGAGGATGCTGTCGGTAGCCGCATCAATCACAGTCACGTCGCCCGAGTCCTCATTGCTGACGTACACGCGGGAAGATGACACCGCCTGCGAGGCTTTCGGCTGGGGAGACGGGACAGCAGCACTCTGAGCTTTCACAGGAGACCCCGAGACGGTGGCAGCTATCTGCGTTTCGGGCCAATCCTCCGGCGGAATCCAGGCCCCCCCGTTCGGCCCAACTTCATCTGGCCTCCCTGGAGGCAACACTTTCTCACTTCTTGCCCTTACATAGATATAAATGTCTGTGATCTGTTCATCGTCGAGCAATTGATTCCACGCCGGCATCCCTTTCTCGGGGGTTCCATTGCGAGCTACCCGGAGAAACTCCTGGTGTGGGAGCAGCGGCTGTGTCAAGTTCGGTGCCAGAGGACTGCCGAGGGCATTCTGTCCGTGACATCTGTAACAGTACACATGCCACCATTTCCAGCCGTTGTAGACGCGTTTATAAACCTCTGAAGCGTCCTGAGGGTCCTGGGTGGTGGCCTCCCCGGCGCTCTGGAGATTAGCCCAAGCCCCCAGGATCCAGACCAAAAGTGCGAGAAAAATTACCACCCCTCTTTTCAAGATGCGCCTCTTGAGACCTCGACAACCGACTCACTCACCGTGCTGCGTCTGCCCCGCCATCCATAAGGGGCACTCCATACTCGACCAGGATCTTTCTGATTTCAGCTCGCTTCCCGTCAAGCACCGCTTCCAATTGGGCTTTCAGCGCCTCTTCACCGTGTCTGACCCCCATAGAGATATGGAAGGCAAAAGGCAGATCGCCTTGGCCAGATGGGACAGGTACTAGCTCCAACTCTACACCCTGTTTCTTTGCAAAGTATCCAGCGACGGGCCCCCAGACAATTGCCACATCAATCTCACCGGCGGTAACCGCCTCGATGATCCTGCTCGGCCGATTCTCTTGGGAGTAGAAGGTGCTGTACCCGACCACATTGTCCACAATGCCCCTTCTCGCTAACTCATGCACAGGCGGGGGATGAGTGTAATCGTTGCCCAGCAGATGCACGCCAATTTTGAGGCGCCGGAGAACCGGATCATCCAAGGATTTGGCCCGAATTCCTTTATCTTTGCGAAATACGAGGACATACGTTGAGTGGTAATAGGGCTTGGTCCAAAGAACCAGATCATATCCTTTGGGAACGCCCATCACGACATCGCAGCGAGCCTCCTTCAGGGTAGCCTTCAGGGTGTTCCTGATAAAGCCGATCCGTTGTCCCCACCAGATGTAGGTGGGGGAAACCCCAAATTCTTCCGCGATGAGATCGGCGATTTTGTTTTCAAACCCCTCCAAACGCCGGTTCGTAAAAGGAAGATTGTCGGGATCGGCACACACCCGAAACTGCTTCTTCTCTCTTCCCCAGACGTTCCCGCTCCACAGAACACACATTAAGAGGAGGGACAATACAGGAATACCAACATGTCGTCTCTCGGTCATAGACCTAATAATTCCCCATCAAAGTCCCTATCCAGCGTCACAACGCCTGTGCTTTCGCCGCTCCGACACGAGTGTCTTGACACGAGTGTCTTCGCTACGACACCTTATGCATAATCCCGGGTTAAGGGAGCGAGAAGACGGTCAACACACCACCCAGGTTGCTATATTGGTCTACATCTGCAAAGGCTCCAAGGGCTCCCAGCCCCGCAGTAGGATCTTCTGGGCCAATTCCAGCAGCAACCCCAATGCCTGACCATCCGCCGATACCCGAGAGGATGGCGACATACTGCTTGCCGTCCGGGCCCATGTAGGTGATCGGATTGCCGATAATGCCGGAAGGGGTCTTGAACTTCCACAGGACTTCCCCGCTCTTGGCATGGACCGCCTTCAGCCACCCTTCCATGGTGCCATAGAAGACGACGTCACCCGCGGTGGCGAGGGCGCCTCCCCAGGCGGCTAAATCTTCTTTGACGCCCCATACCTTCTTTCCGGTGTTCGCATCCCAGGCAATGAACTCGCCCCTGTGTCCACCCGGACCGGGAGAACTTACCACAATCGCACCCACGTAGGGCTGACCCGCCTGGTATTTGACTTCAACCCCCTCATACTCCATGCAGAGGTTGTTGCTGGGAACATAAAAGAGACGCGTTCTGGGCGAGTAGGCGACGGGCTGCTGGTTTTTTCCCCCCATGGCGGAGGGACAGATGTTCTTGGTGTTCTTCGTCGACGAGGTTCTCTTCTCGGGATCTTCAATAGGCTTCCCCGTGCTTAGGTCTATCGCCGTGGCCCAGTTGACATATGTGAAGGGTTCCGCCATGAGCAGCTCACCAGTTTCGCGATCCAGCGTGTAGGAAAACCCATTGCGGTCGAAGTTAACCAGGACCTTCCTCACCTTTCCCTCGATCTCCAGATCCACAAGGACATTCTCATTGATCCCGTCATAGTCCCAGGCATCGTGGGGAGTCTTCTGATAGGCCCACTTCGCCTTCCCGGTATCAGGATCCCGCGCAAAGATCGTCATCGACCACTTGTTATCTCCCGGCCGCTGGTCGGGATTCCAGGTCCCGGGGTTGCCGGTGCCGTGGTAGAGAAGGTCGAGCTCGGGATCGTAAGAGTACCAGCCCCAAGTTGTGCCTCCCCCCTTTTTCCATTGATCACCCTTCCAAGTCTCTAGGGATCCCGGGAACCCAACCTCTTCCTCCGGGCCGGTGCTGTACATGCGCCAGATTCGCTTGCCGGTATTGATATCATTAGCCGTTATAAATCCCCGGACGCCGAACTCACCCCCGCTAATGCCAGTAATCACTTTGTCCTTAACCACCAAGGGAGCACTGGTGAGCGTCTCACCTTTCCTATGGTCTCCCTGCTTCACCTTCCAGAGTTCCTTGCCGGTTGCGACATCCAGAGCCACCACGTGGGTATCCAATTGGGGGAGGAAGATCTTGCCTTCAGCGTAGGCAAGTCCCCGGTTGACCGTATCGCAGCAGGCGATCGCGACCACCTCTGGGTCCTGCTCAGGGATATACTTCCACTTGATCGGGGCGCCCTCCCGCGCCAGGTCCAGGGCATACACAGAGTTGGGGAAGGGAGTGTGGACGTACATCGTGTTGCCGACCACCAGTGGCGCACCCTCATGTCCCCGCAATACGCCCGTCGAGAACATCCAGGCAGGCCTCAGATTCTTGATGTTGGCCGTGGTGATCTGACTCAGCGAGCTGTAACGGGTACTGGAGTAATTCTGGGCCGGCATCACCCACTGTGTAGCATCTTGTTGAAGCCGGAGAAGCTCGTTGTTGGCGAGAACTAGAGACGGTAGCGAAAAGGCCGTTGCCACAATGAGTCGAAATAATCTCATCATAATATCCTTCCTCCTTCAAAAACCAGACGTGTCTCGGGCACCGAAAATACCCCTTTTGGGGATCACAACACGACATCGCCTTCTTCTCCAACCTCTCTTTTCAGCGGGTTTGCGCCTGCAAGCAGGACAATCCAGCGAAGTAGTTCAACTCAAATTTGAAGATGATATCGGTCGGGGACATATTAGAGCAGATATCCCACCAATACAATTCAGTCCAGGGCCTGGAAATGACCGGCAGCATCCATTCTTCCAATTCGACATACATTCAGGTAGGATTGCCTTCAACTCCCTGTAGGCTTATCATTCCGATTCGAGGGTCTGTGAACCATGGGCCTGCACAGGGTAAGCTTTGCGGTAGTTTTGCTTTGACCTCCAGAATTGGGGTGGGCTATTCACTAAAGGAGGTATTCCATGCGAAGCTCGATCCATACTCTAGGTGTCATCTTTCTGGGCCTAACTTTGGCCGCCTGTGCCCCGGTCGAAAAAAAGCCTGAGACGGGAGAAACGTCCGCGGGCACGAGCGCCTGTGAGGGCTTACCCAGCCATGCCGATCTGAAGGCAGCGCTCACCAAGGCCCGTCAGGAAGCAAACGGCGGTTTCAACCTTGATATGTGGGGAACGATCGTGAATCGGGATGGAGTCGTATGTGCGGTCGCCTTTACCGGCGGGGATCGAGGGGACCAGTGGCCTGACAGTCGGGTCATCTCCGGAGGCTGCCCCAAACTCAGTTGAAAGTGAAGGGCGGTTCAGGTTGAGCACGATCTTAAGCCACCTTTCGTTTGGCGTCCATAGAAACCTCGTCTCTGAGTTTGGCTTTCAGCATCCAGAGGTCCTGGTAGCCCTGGATGCGCCGGAAGTTCTTCTCCGTCTCCAGGAAGGATGAGGCGGCCCAGCGCAGCACCATCTGGCTATCTTTCCAGCGGCTCACTCGACGGGTCCGCATCCTCACGCCAGAGTGAGGGCTTTCAATCAGGTTGGTGCTGGCCAGACACAAGCGCAGGGAGGAAGACAACTCGAGTCGATTGATGGTGAAGGTCTCTTCCAGACCTTCTCGCAGGCTAGCTGCCGCATCGGGATGCAGCCCTTCGAGCCACTCCGCCTGCTTTCTGAGCCGAACCCTCCCTTCTTCCCAGGGCAGCCGATAAGCAGCCTGCATCACTGACTTGACTTGCTCGGCCAGATCGTCCGGCAATCGATCGCACACGTTGCGAATCTTATGACGACGACATCTCTGCACCGGACTGCCCTTGCCAAAGACCTTGTCAATGGCACATCGCAGGGCCCTGGAGCCGTCAATCACAAACAGATAGCGTCGCCCGGAATCCAGGCCTCGCTCCACCAGGTCTTCCAGCAAGGAGGTAGCGGTGGCGGCGTTTTCACTGGCCCCTTCCCGCAGCCCCAGCACGTGCTTTTGGCCCTCCGAGTCCACGCCGACGGCACAGATCACGTGGTGCTCGGCCAGCTGCTCCAGCTGCTGGCCGCTCTGCTCAATGAACTGACGGCTCACGGACGATTTGCTGACTCCCACCGTGTCGGCCATCTGGGGATCATGCGGCTGTAGTGGCGCGTGGAAACGTTGCACATCAAGATCTCCAGCATGCGGCTGCCCAGCTCCCCGTTACGGTTGATCGCCTCATAGGCGGGGATCTCCACCTCCCCGCCTCGACCTTGGCCTTTCTTGCGCAGCCGTGGCTTTCGAACCCGCACTTGCCGCTCCGAAAGTCTGACTCGCCCTGGCTGAGTGCCGTACCAAACGATCTGCTTGCCTGGGCGCCCTTGTTGCTTTTCGCCGGCGACACTTCGGGCAGAAAGCTGCAAGACCGCTTCCATGCTCGCTCGCCCCAGGACGTCGATCAACTCGTCAATGGCCATCCGGGAGGCTTCGATCAGCTCCACCATCGGGAGCAACAGTTGCCCGTTCTGGGCCAGATAATCAGCCAGCCCCTGACTGTTCTTCCGGGTGACAATTCGATATGATTTCTTCATGGCGGTTCCTCCTTAAAAGGTTGTTGACCAACCCGATTCTAACGGGAATTATATACAAAACTTCCGAAAAGGCTTGCCAAATGATAACGCAATGACTTACAAGGCACCAGGAAAAGACTACCGAGAGGGGCTAACAGCCAAGGAGTTCTACCAGATGTTCCCAGACAACAAGTCTGCCGAGGCGTGGTTCTTAGTCCGCCGCTGGCCGAATGGGGTTTGCTGCCCCAAGTGCGGATCGGTCAATGTGAAGGCGGGAGCGAAGCGAAAGGGCTTGCCGTTCCGTTGCCGTAGCAAGGGATGCGAGACCCCTTTCAGCGTGAAGTATGGAACCTTCATGCAGTCCTCGAAGATCACCTATCAGGAATGGCTCTATGCCCTCTACCTGTTCGCCACCAACTTGAAAGGCGTGTCCTCCATGAAGCTGCACCGTGAGTTGAAGCGAACGCAGAAAACTGCATGGCACGCAGCGCATCGAATCCGCAAGGTACTGGACCAGGGATTGCCCCTGTTCTCTGGTCCGGTTGAGGTTGATGAGACTTATGTGGGAGGCCGCCGCCGGAATATGCCAGCCTCCAAGCGAAAGGTGTTGACAGGTCGTGGCACTTCTGGCATGGTGGTAGTAGCTGGTATTCGTGACAGGGCAACCAGCAAAGTCACGGCACAGGTAGTTCCAGACACGACGAGCGAAACCCTGGAAGGTTTCATCATCGGCGGCGTGATCCCTGGCACGTGGTGTTTACACGGACGACGCGACGGCTTACACGCACCTTCCCAATCACTCCTCAGTCAAGCACTCGGTAGCGGAGTATGTCAGGGGACAAGTTCACACTAACGGCATCGAATCGTTTTGGAGCACGTTGAAACGAGCCCATAAGGGAACCTTCCACCGCCTCAGTGCCAAGCATCTTCACCGCTACGTAGACGAGTTTGTCGGCCGTCACAACATGAGAGATCTGGACACGCTTGACCAGATGGCTCTAATCGCCAGGAATATGACGGGATCCCAGCTCCGTTACAAGGACTTGGTGGGTTAGCATGCCTCGTAGAATTCGCAACACCGAGGTCGATGCCTATGTCTTCATCAAAGAGAGGTTGAAGACTCTTGGGTGGGATACGAGAAACCCAGAGAGAGTCCCAGAGGGTCAAGTCTGGACCCAGAATGAGTGCTTAGGGAATCAGGAGATAAAAAGGATCCTTGGTTTGGGTCGTCCTGAAAACATCGTCAAGGTTTCAGAAAAAGTTCTTTGGGTGATTGAGGTAAAGAGATCTCGCAAGGAACTACAAAACGCACTTTCGGACGCTTACAAACGAGCAGAAATTCTTAATCAAAGTAAGCGATTTCAGGTTAAGTTTGTTTCGGGTGTGGCTGGTAATTCAATAGATGGATTTGTTATTCAGACAGACTTTTTGGGGTCAGGGGGATTCCAGCCGATCACCTGGAATGGCGTCGCCGTTACCGGATTGTTGGGAGCCCCCGATCTACAATTCGTCTTGGAACAAGCCAGCGCCAATGTCGAAAATCCTAAGATCGACGAGAGGCTGTTCCTCTCACGAGCTACCGATATCAACGATATCTTACACTTGGGAGCAGTCAATCCACATCAACGTGCTGGTGTAATGGCGGCTTTACTGCTGTCGAAGCTGAGCGACACGGGGCCAAATGTTGAGGAGCGTTCTCCGACGATTCTGATCAACGACATCAATGCTCGGGTTCAGAGCGTCCTAACAGAGCAAGAGAAGGCCGAATTCTATGAATTCATCAAAATTGCCTTGCCAGCTACTTCTGACAACCATGTGAAGTTTCGACAAGCACTGGTTGACACTATCCAGGAGCTGGAAAGTCTGAATATTAAGTCGGCTATGAATTCGGGTGAGGATTGGCTGGGCGCATTCTACGAAGTGTTCCTTAAGTATGCCAGTTGGGCGCAGGATCTCGGAATCGTTCTCACGCCACGTCACCTGACGCAATGGGCCGCCGAGGTTGTGGATGTTCGGAGTGACGACATTGTGTACGATCCAACTTGTGGCACAGGCGGGTTCTTAGTCGCTGCATTCGATCAGGTGAAACGCCGAAGCAATGCGCGGCAAATAAGCCGGTTCAAGCAGCATTGTCTGTTCGGGATTGAGCAAGAGACGGGAGTGGCCGCACTCGCTGTGGTCAATATGATTTTCCGCGGTGATGGGAAGAATAATATTAAGGAAGGAAATTGCTTTGCACAGTTTGTTGAGCATCATTCGAACAAGGGAATAAACACGGAAAAATTTGCCAGGAAGCAGTCCCAGACACCCCCAATCACCAAAGTGATGATGAATCCACCCTTCTCGCTCAAGGGCGCCACGGATAAGGAATACAAGTTTGTAGACCAGGCGTTAGCGCAGATGGAAGACGGCGGCCTTCTATTCTCTGTTCTGCCGTATCCGGCGATGTGCAAGCCAAAAGGCTACGACACTTGGAGAAGGACCGCACTGCTACCTAGTCACACGCTTTTGGCCGTCGTGTCCTTTCCAATCGACATTTTCTACCCCATCGGCGTGACGACTGTTGGCGTTTTTATCACGAAGGGAATTCCGCATCCTCCAGAACAGAAAGTTCTATGGGTTCGCGCCGTGGGTGACGGATTTCTCAAGAGCAAAAGAAAGCGGTTGCCACATCCCAGGGCATCTAATGAGTTATCTGAGGCCATACCAACCCTCAAAGCATTTCTCCGTGATCCAACACATCCTGTTGAGAACGTTTTGCAGTTCTATAAGGCCGCGCCGATTGATCCGGGCGATCGCCAAGTCGAGCTTGTTCCCGAGGTTTATTTGGATCAATCTAAGCCTACAGCTCATGAACTGTTCGGAATCATAGAGGAGAATCTGCGTAATCTACTGGCCTATTTGGTGAAGATCGATCAAGCGAAACTTGATAAAACTTTTGTTGCGCCCTGAAGCCATTTGGTAGGACCGCATGGAAATCGTTTGCTATCACCGAGCTGTTCAATCTACGGCGCGGGCATTTTCATTCAATCTCCGAACTAGATGCAGGAACGTACCCAACAATCTCGCGTGTAAGCACAGATAATGGGTGCGTCGGCTTCTACGATATTCCTGAATGTGCATCTGTCTGGGAACCAAGAACCATCACGGTATCGAGCGTTACAGGAGACGCCTTCTTGCAGCCCATGCCGTTCATTGCCACGGATAACGTCGTGCTATGCGTCTTGCGCAGCCAGTACCAACACTTGAAGTTGAGTTCTCTGATATTCATTCAAGCCATGATGAATCACATGAAGTGGCGCTATGGTTACGGACGACAATTCTATAAGACTAAGTACGAAAAGACGGAAATCTGGCTTCCAATTAGCAAAGCCGGGAAGCTGAATGAGAAGTACATGTCCACCATGGTTGAGCAAGCGAATCATTGGAGCATCATTAAGGCTTCATTTCCAAGATAAGGGTAATGTGCAATGAGTAGGAAGAAACCTAAACCCAAAACTGTTGAACTGGTCAAGTCTTCTTACCAGCCAACCAAGGCCGAGATGGAGGAGGAGTTCAAGATGGATCATGCAGGTACGGTGAGGGGGAGAATGGACGCCCTAGCTAAGGGGCTGCTTCAACCGATTAAGACCCGCTGGATTGACCGGCCACGGTCAAGACGCTCCCGGTGATCGTGCTGGGTTTCGGAAGTTTTGTATATAATTCCCGTTCTAACGAGTCGGTCGGACGAACCGCCTCTCAACTTTCAACTAAACCCGGGACAGTCTCCATCTCCGCCCAGAAGGCCAACACCGCCAACGCCTTTAGTTTGCCAGGTCTTGCCCTTTCGACGGCCAATCTCTTTACCGCGGTCCAGTCGGGAGGCAGCCTCTTTGGCCTGCAGCACAGCAACCCCGTTCATACCCATGTGGCCTATGGCGGCGACGCGGCACAGAACGGACAGGAAAACGACCCGATGGTAGGCGGCAAGGTAGGCGGAGTCAACGTATTCGGAGGCGGCCTACCACTCTATGATAGTTCGGGCAAGTTGCTGGGAGCGGTTGGAGTCAGTGGCGACTCTTCCTGTGCAGATCACAATATCGGATGGAAGACCAGAAATTTTCTGGATCTGGACAATACTCCCGGCGGCGTGAATCCGATCAGCAGCGACGACAATATCGTCTACGATACAACGGTGGATGCCTCTACCGGCCATTCCACCAGTGCCAGCGGTTGGGGACACCCGGCTTGTTCCGAGGTCGCCACCGAGATTGGGAACGGGCTGCCCACTTCCAATCCCAAAGGGCCGACGATGGGTCCAGTCGGACCGTAGCCATACAGGTCGCAAGTCGACTGTGGCCCAGGCCGTCTCGATGGTAGCCTGACAGTGCACCACCGATGAAGCAATAAACGTGCTCCTGACCTTGAGACAGGTCACCTATGCCTGCTGATGTGGCCTTCTATTGGGAGATTTGTCGGCCAGCCGCGTTAAGTAGACAAAGCCGTCTGGATGGCTATTGTGTCGTGCAGCGGAATCGGGCGGTTAAACAGGTGGCTACAACTCGACCGGCATCGCCGAGTGCAGGTGGAACACCTTGTGTATCGCTCTCGTAATCTTCCAGGTGAAATTGGTGCCGGTCGGAACGAAGATCATGTCACCGCCGCGATAGGTCGCGCTGGTTCCCTCTTGATCGGTGATGGTGACCTCGCCCTCGACAAAGAAGATCGTCTCGTCCCAGGTATAATCCCATGTGAACGACCCTGGAGTGCACCGCCAGACACCGTTACCCAGCCGCTTGTCCTGCGACTGCCACAGGAAACGACCAGACGCTTGCGGATCGCCGCTCACGACCTGCTCCTTCGGGATCGGCTCATCTACCGGCTGAAAAGAGCCTCATCGTGAAAATATTGGTATTCTTAAGTATTGCGGCGACCATGTTTATAGCATTATCTGTGGTCCTTGCTGCATTGGATTTGCGTCATCTCCAGCCTATCGCCCAGTGCTTGTATTTTCAGTTACTGGCTGTGATCTGCTTGCAAGGTTACTACCGAAGTGATTACACAAAAAATTTTGAAGTGTACAAAGAGGACCCGTTGGTCACATAGGCTTTAACCGAATGTCGCCCTGCGTATTCGCCGCATCTAGACTGTCCGCGGCGCATGGCGAAAAAGACGTGAGACAATAAGTAGCACTAGAAGGATCGCGGTGCCTCGGACACGGTCGTGGGGGTAGCCGCGAGCGCCCCGCGAGCCTCGCAGCCCTCGGATACAGCTGATGCGCTGGCTTCTTCGACAAACCCGGCTTCGGCTGCCCATCCGGTTCTGACGAGGCACCCAGTTCCCCCGAAGCGGCATGCCGCTTCAACATCCCGCGGACTGTCTTCAATCGTGTACGACCGGCTCAGGTCAAGCAAGAGTTCCTCGGCCGCTTGCGGGATCCGCCCCTGCTTGATCCGCTCCGCCAGGATTGGCCCTTCGATCAGTTCAAGAACCAGCGCCCTCTGGCCATCGGCTTCTTCCAGCCCGTGGATGTGCCCGATGCTGGGATGGTTCAGCGAGGCAAGGATCTTGGCCTCACGCTCGAGCGGTACCAGCCGATCTGGGTCTGACGTGAACGCCGCTGGCAGCACCTTCGTTCCAGTTGGCCGCATAGGTGAGCTTTCCGCGGCCCGTCGATGTGCGCGAGGTAGGAGAGGGGCATGGGCGAGATTCGTCCTGGAAGCCCGAGGACATTCACCCCTATCGGTGTAGAAACTCCTGCGATTTCAAACGGGAAGATGATTTCGGCGGTGCGGTGTTTGCCAGGCAGCTGCTTCTTCCAATGACCGGGCTCAACATCGTAAACGCCCGGTCTTCCCCAACGCTGCTCTACGAGTTCACTCATGATTAGTTCCTGGTTTCGGTTCCATGGGATCATTCAAGCGCCCAGGTTGGCTACCAAACGGCCACTTGGACGTGTAACGCAATTACCGGAAACTGACCCACTACCGAGGGTTGAGGTTTGGTGCACAGTGGTGCGCATTGATGTATAATCTGGAGCTTATGGCAACCATGGAAAAACCCATTCGTCAGAGCGTCTCGCTGCCCTCTCGCCTGGCCAAGCAGATCAAGGCTTTGGCCAAGCACCAGAAGACCAGCGCGAACCGGGTTCTCGTTGAGCTCATCGAGACTGGGCTGGAGTCGAAGGAAGCTGAGAAACGCCGGTTCTTTGAATTGGCAGACCGGCTGAGTACTTCGACCGATAGAGCAGAGCAGCAGCGCATCAAGGAAGAACTGGCTCGCCTGGCGTTTGGGGAATAGATGCCGAAAATTCAGTGGACGAATCTCCCGCCTGCTCTCCGGGATCATCTCTTCGATCGACTTCGCGAGCGCAAAATCACAGTCGAGGACCTCTATCGGTTGAAACTTTGGCGCGAAACTGAACCCGAGGCTCCGGAGGGACTCTGGTACAAGGACTTTGGATCGTTCAAGATCTGTGGGGAAGGGAGACATCCGAAAACCTTTCTCCTGCGCGGCCAGCCCGCCAAGGGGATGAAGCTCTGAAGGGGGCGAAGCCGAAGGCCGTTTTGGTGCAACCTATGGCTTCAATGGTGGAGATCCACCACATATTGGTACGATCCATTTCTTCGGTAGTGTCTGCACTAATACGCTCGAGATCCCGATGGACGAACTTCGTGGAGATCTGGAGGGGCCTTGGGCACCGGTTCTCACTTCTCCGCTAAGCCGACTACACGCCAGCAGGCCCGATTCGTATCGATCAAAGGCTGCATTGCGGTCTTGCGGCACCTTTAGCCCGGCAGTATTACGTGGAGAAATGCTTTCGCGTACCGTAAACATGACGAATTCTCAGCCTGTTCCAACAGTTTTCTTGATCCTCGATCATTCCATAGATTGCATGTGGTCACGTCTTTGTATTCATACAGCGATCGTTTCAATCCGCTGAGTTTCATCTAGGGAGAGTTCTAAACTTTCGACTTGCAAATCCTCTTTCATATGTTGCTCGCTCGTCGTTCCTGTCAACGGGAGCATCCCCATTTGCATGGCAAACCGAAATATGACCTGCTCAGGACCTGTCCCTGAGCGCTTGGCAATCCCCCGTATTTCAGGATCTGCCAAGGTCTCCCGATTCGCCGTTAACAGCGAAAAGCCTTGATAGATGATTTCATTCGCTTGACAAATCTCCCTGACTTCTTTATCCCATCCGAGAACGGCATAACACCTGTTCTGCACCACCATGGGTTTAATTTCCGCTTTTTCACAGAGCTGTTTGAGTTGTCCTGCATTGACATTGCTTATGCCAATCATTTTTGTTCTACCTGATTTATAGATCCCTTCAATGGCAGCCCAAGTCTCCCAGTCCGCTTCTCCCAGTCCCGCCCGCGAATAGGGTCCGTGTAAGACATAGGAGTCCACGTACTCCGTATGGAGGTGTTTTAGCGAGCTCTCAAAGGACTGTCCAACCTGAGTGGTAATATCTGAAGAGGCATCGTATGGAGTTTTATGGTCTTGGCCCCCGACAGGGGTAAATTTGGTTTGCAAAAAAAGTGTTTCCCGCTTGATCCCTTTGTAGTCTAGTGCAAGCAGGGCCTCACCAACAAGGGCTTCATTGTAATGGATGATCTGATTTGCCGTGTCAATGGCCGTAAAGCCAGAAGACACTGCTAATTGAACCAGTTGAGCGGTGGCTTCTTTCTTCCAAGCGGTTCCATAGATAAAAGAAGGAAGTGCTACGTCATTATATGCCGTATAGTTACTCATGTTGAATGATTGAACCAGTTTAAGTTCTGATTCTTGCAGAACTGAAATAGATGTCAAGAAGGCACTGAAAACACTCAGCCGGGGAGGGCTGAATAAAGTGGTGCTTCTTCAGAGAAGTGTTGTTGATTGTCTTCTGCAGCCCCGGAATAAATGATTCTGCCTGGTGTTGTCGTTTTTCAGCCCGGCTCCCCGGTCTTCACCTCACCTCCCATCCATCCGATTCACTCGCTCCGCTTCTCACTCTCGAGGACCCCTCACTGATCCTTCACCAACTTTTCTTGACCCCTTTTCCAGGACAAACTACACTCACTTCGAAAAACAAATTCCTATCAAAGCAAAATGGCATTCAACCGCCGCGAGTTTCTATGCACCGCTGGGGCGGGTGCCTTTGGTCTTCTCTCACCCAACGTATGACATGCTGTAGCACGCGAAACTGCCAGAAGCCGCAGGAGCGGCAGCTCGCTGCGCGTCACTGAAATCGAAACGCGCGAGATTCTTCTGCCTTATCACGCCTTCAACGCTCGCACTCTGTTTCGCTACCACGGTTTGGGCATCCAGTTGAGGACAATTTACATCGCTAAGACGAACCAGGGTCTGGAAGGATACGGCGAGGCTTGGGGCCGTGGGTGGCCGAAGGACGAGGTGACGAAGTACGTGGGAACGTGCCCATTCGATTGGATCGACGACACCAAGGCTCTACCAATCAACATGGCCATGTACGACTTAATGGGCAAGTACCTTGAGCTGCCGGTTTGGAAGCTGATCGGGCCGAAGGTTCGCGACCGCATCCCGGTGGGGGCGTGGACGGTTTCGCAGCAGCCCAGGCAGATGGCCGCGGAAGTTCGCCACGCGGTACGGCAAGGTTATCGTTGGCTCAAGTATCACGTCGACGAGATTCAGAACGTGGTCGATCAGACCGCGGCCATGCAAGACGTGGCGCCCGAGGGATTCAAAGTGCATTACGACTTCAACGCCAATTCAACATTCGAAGCGATTGCACCGGTGCTCGAGAAACTAGAAACGTTCCCCGTGGCGGGCCGAATCGAAGACCCGATCGTGGCAAGCGACCCGGAGGGTTGGCGGAAGCTGCGTGACATGTGTTCGCTGCCGATTCTCGTTCATCACGGCCCCGTCGACTTCATGGTCAAAGGGATCGTCGACGGGCTGATGGCGGGGCACGCCCCGATCGGCTCGGCGGCCAAAGTCGCTGGGGTTGCCGAGGCGACCAACACGCCAATCATGTTGCAGCAAGCCGGCGGAACGATCAATCAGGCGTTCCTGGCCCACGAGGTGGCCGTGTTCAAAATGGCCACCATCGATCACGTCAATCTGGCCCGGCTGTGGAACGACGACATCAGTGTGCCGCAGCAAGCGGCGTGAGAGATGGGAGTAGGCCTCCCGCAACCGGCTTGCAGGAGCAGGTTGCAAACCACCGTAAGTGGCTGTGGTTAAAAGCCGCGGTCGTGAGCGTTACGGAAAAGGGAGGCTGCCCCAAACTCAGTTGAAAGTGAAGGGCGGTTCAGGTTGAGCACGATCTTGAGCCACCTTTCGTTTGGCGTCCATAGAAACCTCGTCTCTGAGTTTGGCTTTCAGCATCCAGAGGTCCTGGTAGCCCTGGATGCGCCGGAAGTTCTTCTCCGTCTCCAGGAAGGCTGAGGCGGCCCAGCGCAGCACCATCTGGCTATCTTTCCAGCGGCTCACTCGGCGGGTCCGCATCCTCACGCCAGAGTGAGGGCTTTCAATCAGGTTGGTGCTGGCCAGACACAAGCGCAGGGAGGAAGACAACTCGAGTCGATTGATGGTAAAGGTCTCTTCCAGACCTTCTCGCAGGCTAGCTGCCGCATCGGGATGCAGCCCTTCGAGCCACTCCGCCTGCTTTCTGAGCCGAACCCTCCCTTCTTCCCAGGGCAGCCGATAAGCAGCCTGCATCACTGACTTGACTTGCTCGGCCAGATCGTCCGGCAATCGATCGCACACGTTGCGAATCTTATGACGACGACATCTCTGCACCGGACTGCCCTTGCCAAAGACCTTGTCAATGGCACATCGCAGGGCCCTGGAGCCGTCAATCACAAACAGATAGCGTCGCCCGGAATCCAGGCCTCGCTCCACCAGGTCTTCCAGCAAGGAGGTAGCGGTGGCGGCGTTTTCACTGGCCCCTTCCCGCAGCCCCAGCACGTGCTTTTGGCCCTCCGAGTCCACGCCGGCGGCACAGATCACGTGGTGCTCGCCAAAGACCAGGCCGTCGATGTAGATGATCAGAAACTCAACGTCATCAAAGTGTCGCTCGGCCAGCTGCTCCAGCTGCTGGCCGCTCTGCTCAATGAACTGACGGCTCACGGACGATTTGCTGACTCCCACCGTGTCGGCCATCTGGGGGATCACGCGGCTGTAGTGGCGCGTGGAAACGTTGCACATCAAGATCTCCAGCATGCGGCTGCCCAGCTCCCCGTTACGGTTGATCGCCTCATAGGCGGGGATCTCCACCTCCCCGCTTCGACCTTGGCCTTTCTTGCGCAGCCGTGGCTTTCGAACCCGCACTTGCCGCTCCGAAAGTCTGACTCGCCCTGGCTGAGTGCCGTACCAAACGATCTGCTTGCCTGGGCGCCCTTGTTGCTTTTCGCCGGCGACACTTCGGGCAGAAAGCTGCAAGACCGCTTCCATGCTCGCTCGCCCCAGGATGTCGATCAACTCGTCAATGGCCATCCGGGAGGCTTCGATCAGCTCCACCATCGGGAGCAACAGTTGCCCGTTCTGGGCCAGATAATCAGCCAGCCCCTGACTGTTCTTCCGGGTGACAATTCGATATGATTTCTTCATGGCGGTTCCTCCTTAAAAGGTTGTTGACCAACCCGATTCCAACGAGTCGGTCGGACGAACCGCCTCTCAACTTTCAACTAAACCCGGGACAGTCTCCGGAAAAGGTGCTCTAGAAGCATCAGGTGTGGATCAGGAAGACGAACACAAGTGAACCACCGTTCAAGTGCCGAAAGGACGAGATGGTGTCGAAACCGGGGAGTTGATGTTGCCCCGGGACGAATCTGGCGGAAACCTGTCTACTGGTCAGGTGGCACCCGGCATAGAGGTGTGATCTGGGCTCTCATGTTGAACTGCGGGAACCTGGAGCAACGATGCTAAGAGAAAGGCACAAGCAGAGAACCTGCGAGGCCGACAGTATCGAAGCGTTGCCCAGGGGCGGACAAGCTCGTAGTAGCGATGAGGCTGCCGTAATGGCAGCGGAGCGAAGGGGCTTGGTCATTCGGCTACAGACAAGCGGCCAACTGCTAGGCAGGAGGAGCCCTTGAAAGTAGCAAAGCCATTTGAGGTTTCTAAGAAGCTGGCAGGGCAAGCATACTTGGAGGTGAAGTCCAAAGGAGGTGCCGCAGGAGTCGATGGCGAGTCGCTTGAACTCTTCGAGCACAACTTGAAGAACAACCTCTATCGAATCTGGAACCGGCTGTGCTCCGGGAGCTATTTTCCACCACCCGTGAAAGCCGTGCCAATCCCGAAGAAATCGGGGGGCACGCGTGTTCTCGGAGTGCCTGCGGTCTCTGATCGAATCGCACAGACAGTGGTGAAGCAAGCCCTGGAGCCGATACTGGAACCGGTGTTCGATGAGGATTCTTTCGGCTATCGACCGGGAAAGTCTGCCCATGACGCGATTGCCATCACCCGGAAACGGTGTTGGCGATACGACTGGGTGGTGGAGTTCGATATCCGCGCCCTGTTCGACAACATTGACCACGAACTGCTCATGAAGGCGTTACGCCACCATTGTCAGTGTCGTTGGGTGTTGTTGTACGTGGAGCGCTGGTTGCAGGCTCCACTTGAGCAGCCCGGCGGCAGTCTACAGGCGCGCGACAAAGGCACACCGCAAGGTGGAGTTGTGAGCCTCTATTCTGGCAAATCTGTTCTTGCACTACGCGTTTGACGCGTGGGTGAGACGCCAACTGCCGGGGGTTCCATTTTGTCGATACGCCGACGATGGGCTGCTGCACTGCAAGAGCCAGTCTCAGGCGGAATACGTGATGAGCCTTATCTCGGAACGCTTCCGTGAGTGTGGGTTGGAGATCCATCCCGACAAATCGTCGATCGTCTATTGCAAGGATGTGAATCGCCTGGAAGAGCATTCGCGAATCAGCTTTGATTTCCTTGGTTACACTTTCCGTCCGCGACGGTGTGTGAACAAGAAAGGGCAGGTTCACCCGAACTTTCTTCCTGCGATCAGTATCTCCTCGAAGAAGGAGATCAATCGATGCATGCGTAGCTGGCATGTCCAGCTCAAGAACGAGAAGACGTTGTTGGATCTGTCTCAGATGTTCAATCCGAAACTCCGTGGTTGGCAAGCCTGCTATGGTCGCTTCCACGCGTCGGCACTGCGTCAACTGTGGCGGAACTTCAACCGGTATCTTGTGCAGTGGGTGCGAAGGAAACTCAAAAGATTTTCTGGGCATCGGCAACGGGCGAGGCGTTACCTCGACCAGATTGCCCGTGCCAATCCGCATCTATTTATTCATTGGCGTCTTGGAGTCTTTCCTTGTGGCTTGAGTGATAGGAGCCGGATGAGCTGAGAGGTTCACGTCCGGTTCTTGGAGGGGCTGGGGGTGAGACTCCCCCGGCCTACTCAACCAAACGAAACGATGCCCATCTTCGATGGGCACGTGGAAGTGCCCCAGAGACCGGGGCTGGGAGTGACGATTAACCGCGACAAACTCAAGAAGTACGAATCGGCCAAGCGGCCTCGCCACCAGCCGTTCCTTGTGCGAATTCGTTACAAGGACGGGCCGACCATCTATACGCGTCACAATCCCGAGAAACCCGGCGCGACCGACAACCTCCGTTTTCTCAAGCGGCTCTTGGGCAAACTGATCCCCGGACCCGTGCCCGGCTACGACAACCCCGTGGTCACGGATTTTTGGGACGATCAAGACTCGCCCCGGTTCCAACGGATTTGGAAGGAAACGGAGAATGGACCCGTGAGCATGTAGGCGAACGCGTATGGTGCCAAACGGAGACTTGTCTGCAGGAAACCGCTGGCAATCGCTCCCAATCGGTCGAAGGCTGTGTCGGTGAATCCGCGGGGCGCGAATTCGTCTGCGAGAAACTGGAACAGAGGCTCAATGCGCTGGTGCCATTGTTCTACGGCGTCCCAGTTGCCGCGCTCAACCTCGCTCCAGAACTTGAGAACCACTCGCGGATTCCAGTAGACCGCCGAGCTACAACATCCTTTTGCTCCTTTGGGACCAAGCGACGCCCAAAGGCTTTCTCCGACAAAGACGTTGACAAACGCCGACAAGGCCTCACAACCGTCGGGCGTCGAGCCGAGCGTGCCGGCATTGTCACTCATCACTTCCGAGGATCGCTTGCGCCGCGTTATGTCCCGGCGCTCCGGTTACGCTGCCGCAGGGATGGGTCCCGGAACCGCATAACCAGAGCCCTTCGATCGGCGTCTTATAAGCCGACCAAGGCGGCAACGGGCGTCGGTGCAGCATCTGGTCGAGTGTCATGTCCAAATGTCGGATCGTTGCATCTGTGATGCCCGTTTCTCGCTCGATGTCGGCCGGCGTGTAAAGTCGATGCCACTCGACCAGATCGCGGAACCCGGGCGCATAACGCTCCAGCCACGGCAATGCCGGATATATACGTCTTAAATTCTCTCAAAATGTTATGGTAGACAATACAGCTTGGATGATTCATCACGGGGAAGTCAGAGGAAATTATGCTCCGGCCCGCGACCGAAAATTTCTTCCCACCAGGTCCGATCGAGGGATAGGCGCCCACCAGGGACGCTCCTTGGGCGGAAAACCAGGACCACCTGCGTCAGAACCGATTCCGGCAGACGATTTCCGGCTGCCGGCTTTGGCTATCCGGCATCCTGCTTTTACTCCTATTCGGGGCGATTGGCAACCTCCCCTTACAGGCCCAGGATTCGACCCTCCGTTCCACTTTTCCTCTAGGGGGACAGCGTGGATCGAAGCTGCAATTGACCGTTCGGGGGTAACACCTACATGGTGCCTACGCCGTCTGGTTTGACTGCTCGGAACTGACGGGCGTCGTTTTGGGCAGTGAGCCGCTCGAGTTTCCAGGGCAAGACAAGAAGCCGCCCCAGACGGGGCAGAAACTGACGGTAGAGGTTCAAGTAGGCTCCACCGCCACTGCGGGGGTGCATTCCCTGCGCGTCCTCTCGGACGGCGGAATCTCCGGACCGGCGCCCTTTCTGGTTCACGCCTCAAAGTCCGTTTTGGAGCAGGCTGGACCGCACGACGTTCCCGCCCAAGCTCAGCCCGTTGCTTTCCCGGCTCAGGTGCATGGTCGGATCGGGAAGTCCGGCGAGGTGGATTTCTACCGAGTGAATGTCGAAGCGGGTCGGCAACTCAAGTTGGAGGTCCTCACCGGAAGCGGCGCACTCCCCGGCTTTGCCGGCAAGTTCCATCAACCCGAGCTGATCCTCTTCGAGCCGGGGGAAAGCTGGTTCGATCCGAACCGCTGCCCCCGTCTCGAGGTGGAGGATCACTCCACTTCCTAACTTTGGCAACGTGTTCTCCCATCGTCCTCGACTGATCCGGGCCTTTGCCGGGAACGGCACCTATCTGATTCGAGTTGGAGAACTGAACGGCTTGGGGGATCCGGAATTTGTCTATCAGCTACACATCAAGGAGGCAACCGCCTCCAATGATCGCTTCACGGGGTGGTTTCCCTACCGGGCGGCTCACCCCAACACGGCTCTCTGGGAGGAAAGAAACTTCCACCGCAGGCTTCGAGGGGATGAGCTGTTTCGACTACGTGCCCGATCGGTTCCAGGAGTGGGACTGGCCGTAAAGAAAGTGTCCTCGGGTGCCTCGAGTGCAGCCGGAGAGAACACCTCATCGGACCCCGAGACCCGGAAGGCATCCTCCGGCGAGCTCAGGCCCGCTCCCGATCTGCCACCGCAGATCCCCTCGTTTCGCGAGCAGGAACCCAACGACACGGCCCGGCAATCTCAGCAAATCCCCTTCCCCATCATCCTGGAAGGAGATATTGCTCGAGCCGGGGACAGCGACTGGTTCCGCTTCCAGCTCGACGAGCCTCAGTCCCTGGTTCTACAGCTGGAGACTCCCGAACTCTCCCACCCCTATTTCAGTCTCTGGCTGCAGATCTTCCAGTAGGAAGGGGTGGAGGTTGCCAGCAACATCTTCCGGGAGATCAACGACAACTCCTTGAGCTGGAAAAAGACCGTCCAACCCAAGCGCATCGCCGTTCTGGAAGCCGGGGAGTATTCTCTGCGCTTGCGCGATCTGACGCTGCAGCGAGGGGGAGCCGGCTCCTCCTACCGGGTTTTGGTTCGCCCCCTGGCGCCTCACCTGGGATCGGTAGCGGTTGTGGAAGGCCGCCAGCCCCTGGATCACGTCAACCTGGTGGCCGGACCAGCAAGCTCACCGTGGTGGCCGAGCGAGAGGAGGGCTTTGAAGGAGAGGTCGCCCTGGAGTTTGAAAACCTGCCCGAGGGAGTTCACGCGCTTGCTTCGGTGGCACAGACGCCCCCCGGGGTCACTCAACTCATCGGCAAGTTTGGCGCCCTCGATGTGGAACGGTTCCTTCCCCAGCTGGAGGCTACCACGCTGACTCTGGTGGCCGCAGCGGAGGCTCCCTTGAGCCGGACTCCCCGGTGGGTCCGCCTCCTGGTGCGCCCGGTCCAGGACGGCCAGGTGGGAGACCCTGTCCTGGCCCAAGTCTTCCCCATGATGGTCATCCGACAACCAGAAAAGGGAAGGCCCGAGGACACCCCATGAGAACGGCGAGTCACCAGAAAGCGATGATCCACTCCCGAACCTCACCCATCCAGTCCTTGCTCCGGGTGTTGCCGGTCTGGGGACTCCTTGGCTCCCTGCCCGTGCTGGGATGGGCGCATCCCACGGGCCTGCCGGAGGTCCAAAGCCGGAGCGAGCAATTGATGTCCCTGCGCATCCTTCCCCCGCAACCGGACCTTTGGGGCGCCGGCGCGACCCAACGCCTTCTGGTGCTGGGCCAGTACGCCGACGGCCTGGAACGGGAGGTGACCTCCCGAGCCATCCTCTCCGTTTCCGATACCCGTATCGTCACCCTCTCTGGGAAGGGTCAGCTGCTCGGGCGCGCCGACGGCACAGCGGTCCTGGGAGCCCGACTGAACGGGCGCAGCGTGCGAGTCCCCGTGCGGGTGGCCGGCTCAAGCCAAGATCCGAGTTGGAGTTTTCAACAGGAGGTCGGCGGCATTCTCACCCGCAGAGGCTGCAACAACGGTAAATGCCACGGCGGAGTGATCGGCCGCGGCGGATTCAAACTCTCTCTGGACGCCACCTTGCCTCGGGAAGACTACGACTGGATCGTCCGGGGCGGCACCTACCAGGTTCGCACCGTGGAGCCCGCTGAACCCGTCCAGCCGCGGGTGAATTCGGAGCAACCCGAAAAGAGCCTTCTTCTGCTCAAGCCCACCTTCGCGGTTCCTCACGGAGGAGGACTGCAACTGGAGCCGGAATCTGCCGACTATCGCGCTCTACGGGACTGGATTCGCCGGGGAGCGCCTTTCGAATCGGTCGAGCACCCACCCGAGGTAGGAAGACTGGAGGTCTTCCCCAAGGAGTCGGTGCTCAAGACCGGCGAAAAGCAACCCATTGTTGTAACGGCTCACCTGGTCAACGGTTTCAGTCTGGATTTCACCGATCGGGTGCGCTACGAGTCGCTGGACCGAGAAACCCTGGCTGTCGATTCGAAGGGAATCGTTACCGCCAGGCGACCGGGAGAGGCGGCCGTGATGATCCGGGCTGCCGGAGGAGAGGTGGCCTATGCACGGGTAGGCGTGATCGAGCAGCCCACACCGGAGCATCCCCTGGTTCCACGAAATAACTTCATTGATCCCCCATTCACCATATAGGACACCAAAATTGCTTGCCTTAATCGATGTAAACTACTATAATCAAAGTAGATATAGAGCATAAAGGGAGCAAGAAATGGCTGACCCAAAGGGTGAAGGTTTGAAGGCCGGTTTTGATGGCAGTTTGAGGCTTGAATTTCATGGGGCTAAGGTCACCTCGGATGCTGGGCTTCTCGCCTATCGTGATTTGGACGAAGCGTTGGTGTTATTCGATAGTGTTCCCTCCGTTTTTCTCGATTCGCGGACAGGGCGTAACATCCAGCACGACCTGGCGTCGTTGCTGCGCCAATCGGTATACAGTCGACTGGCTGGCTATGAAGATGTCAACGATGCCCATCGTCTATCGGTGGATCCGACTATGCGGAGGATCACCGGGAAGAAGATGGACAAGAAGAAGGCCGCCAGCGCCAACACCATGGGTCGATTTGAGACCGAGATGCTGTCCGTCCAGGGGAACCTCAAAGCCCTTTCGGAAGTTAATGGCCGATGGGTGGAAAGAGCGCTGGAGAAAACAACTCATCGACGCATCATTCTGGATATGGACAGCTCAGCCAGTCCTGTCCATGGCGAGCAGGAAGCCTCTGCCTACAACGGCCATTTCCGATGTACTTGCTACCATCCCCTGTTTTGTTTCAACCAGTTCGGAGATTGCGAAGGTGCAATGCTTCGGCCCGGCAATGTTCACAGCGCGGATGGTTGGAAGGAGATGCTGGAACCAATCGTGGCTCGCTACGAGAAGAAAACAGTCCGCAAATACTTTCGTGGGGATGCTGCCTTTGCCAAGCCGGACGTTTATGAATGGTAATTATATACTTGACAAAGACCAGCCACCATGCTACACTTCTCATATGATGTTTTCATCCTCTTTTTTATCAACGCATTCCGATCTTTCAGAGACCAGTTTATCCACCTTTTTCATGACCCGTTTCCCGAATATCTCCTCCATGATCTCATGGTCCGAACGCTGCATGATGTCCTTGGGAAGCAATCTTCTGTTTCGTTTTTTTGGAGTCTGAGCCATGACTGAAATCAACCTCGTTTCATTAATGGATCGTTTCACCAATGATGGCAAGTGCCGCGAAGCGCTTGAGGATGCCCGCTGGCCTGATGGAGTTTCCTGCACCCGATGCGGCGATATGTCGGTTAATGAGCTTCATGGTCATAAGAGATGGGAGTGCAGGTCATGCGGCTATCAGTTCAGCGCCACATCGGGAACCATCATGCACGATTCCCACCTGTCCCTTCGCAAGTGGTTCTTGGCGATCTACCTCATGTGCGAGTCTCGCAAGGGAGTATCGGCCAACCAGCTTCACCGCACCCTGAGCGTCTCCTACAAGACGGCTTGGTATCTGTGCCACCGGATCAGAGAGGCGATGGGAAACGACCCATTTACCGGACCCACTTTGGTTGGTGTCGTGGAAGTGGACGAGACGCTTGTGGGAGGCCGCACCAAAGGGAAAGGACACGCCTACAAGGGCAATAAGACATGGGTTGCCGGGGCCATCCAGCGCGGCGGGAAAATCCGAGTCGAGAGGATCCCGAACATCAAACGGAAAACCCTGCACGGATTCATCCGGCGCACGGTCAAGGATGAGGCTGAGGCGATTTACACCGATGAGTTGAAGTCCCACATGGGGATTGAAGATCACGACACCATACACAAGACCGTGAGCCACTCCTCGGAGGAATGGGTTGTCGGCGAGGTCCACACCAACGGGATCGAGGGCGTGTGGAGCCTGTTCAAGCGTTCCATCGTCGGTACCTTCCACAAGATGAGCGTCAAGCACCTGGACCGCTACCTTGAGGAATTGGAGTGGAGGTTCAATAACCGCGAAAATCCTCATATCTTCCGTGACACTCTGGCGCGAATCATGAACACAGGTAATCTCACCTACCGGGAACTGACCGCAGCGTAACTTCATCTAATCTCCGCTTTCTCAAGGGCGGCGATCAGATACGCTTGATCCCTGTCCCCTTTCAGGCTGTTGCAGGCTCCGCAAAGCAGTTGCAGATTCTCCAGGTGGTCACTCCCGCCCTTGGTCTGAGGAACGATGTGGTCAGTGGTGAAATTTCGGAATGGGAAGGAAACCTTACACCCTCCGCACAGCCCTTCCTGCTTCCCGAATAGAAGGTGCTTGTGGGTCCGATAACTTGGGAGCTTTCCCAGATCCGTGCGCTTAGGAATATCGGATCGGCGGTTCGGTTCGAAGTTGTGGAACAGGTCAATCTCCTTGCGGATTCGGACCTGCACAAGATCGGCTGCTTTCTTGGATAGGTCTATGCCGACCCATTGACGGTCGAGCCGTTCGGCGGCAACACAGGCGGTGGCGCATCCGGCGAACGGGTCTAGGATCATATCTCCCTGATTGCTACTGGCCTTGATGATTCGGTCCAGGAGATTGAGAGGCTTCTGAGTGGGGTAGCCGACACGCTCAGCATCCGAGTTGTTGATCTTCGGGATGTCCCAAACATCGTCAAGTGGAACGCCATAAGCCATAGCGTCATCAAGATATCGCCGTACCCGTTCGCCGCTGCCAGCATCAGAAAGGACATACTCCCTACCTCCTGAATCCAGGTGTACCTTCTGCTTGCGACGCACCACGTACTCATTCTTGTCATTCCAGGGCCGTACTGGATAGTGAAACGTAGTATAAGCATTCATGCCGTAGAACAGGATCGTGTCGTGTCGCTTCTCCAGGTGGCGCTTCATCCGCTTGTTCCACCCGCTATAGTGCCAAATAATCTCATTCCGAACGCTTCTTTGTCCGAACACAGCATCCATGAGTAGCTTCAGGTAATGGCTTGCTGTCTGGTCACAATGTAGATAAATTGATCCTGTGTCCTTCAAAATCCTCCTCATCTCAAGCAGCCTCACGGCCATCATGATGAGATACGACTTCATGCCCTTGCCGTGCGCCTCGCCAGCCGCCCCGACGACTGCGTACACAGCCGGGTTTTGCTCGGCTATTTCGCCGTGCCAAGCTACGTCTACGTCTTCCAGGGTCCAGGTGTCCTTGAAGGCCGCTCCCGCCGCCTCAGAGCCGATAGGAGCGCTATAGGTGCGGTTGCTGTTGAAAGGCGGGTCCAGGTAGATCAGATCCACACAGCCGCTGTTCATGCCGCGCATGATGGGCAGGTTGTCGCCTGTCCACATTGTGTGGTTCGACCAATTAGCTCCACTCATAACATGACGAGCGTTGAATTTCCTCTCTTGGCATGATCCCAAGCATACGGTTCTAATGAATATTCTTGTTTTGGATCTCCAATGGACTGAGCCGTGAATACGAACCTCTCGAAGTCGTCTATTCGCACCCCTTCCTTGTGCTGGAAACACGCCCATCCCTTTATCGCTTGTCTGGCGGGTATTGAAATATCGCTGACTTGCTCCACAAAATCAACGAATGGGTCCGGTTGAAACGCCAAGAACTGGCAGCTTAGGCGTTCCGTATCGGTCTGGATTTCCAGTTCGAGCTTACTGAACCTGGTTTCGACATCAAGACCGTTTTCCACCGTGATAAACACCTCAGCCCTTAAACCATCAGGTCCGTAATAGCTGACTTGGCTTTGCTCTGGATCAACTACAGTGACGACACGCGGCACGGATTTAGAGGGAGTCGGAACTTGATGCGGTGATCGTAATATTCTCCACTTCCAGAAATGGAGCTTGGATACTATGGATTTGGGCGCGAAAGCATAAAAAAAGCAAAAGGAGCCCAGAATGAAAAGGGTTAAGTCAAAGTACGACATGATTAATAACACCTTTCCCCATAGGCAGGTCCATGAAACAGCGTCATCGTAAAGCCCAGGAAGCCCGATAAGATCTCGTACCAGCTTGACCCAAACCAGGACTCCTCCCGCCGCAACCAATTTCCGTCGTCGCATCCCCGCAGACTAGTACGCCTAGTATTCTGTGTCAAGTATATAATTACCATCTACATCGACGGCCTGGTCTTTGGCGAGCACCACGTGATCTGTGCCGTCGGCGTGGACTCGGAGGGCCAAAAGCACGTGCTGGGGCTGCGGGAAGGGGCCAGTGAAAACGCCGCCACCGCTACCTCCTTGCTGGAAGACCTGGTGGAGCGAGGCCTGGATTCCGGGCGACGCTATCTGTTTGTGATTGACGGCTCCAGGGCCCTGCGATGTGCCATTGACAAGGTCTTTGGCAAGGGCAGTCCGGTGCAGAGATGTCGTCGTCATAAGATTCGCAACGTGTGCGATCGATTGCCGGACGATCTGGCCGAGCAAGTCAAGTCAGTGATGCAGGCTGCTTATCGGCTGCCCTGGGAAGAAGGGAGGGTTCGGCTCAGAAAGCAGGCGGAGTGGCTCGAAGGGCTGCATCCCGATGCGGCAGCTAGCCTGCGAGAAGGTCTGGAAGAGACCTTCACCATCAATCGACTCGAGTTGTCTTCCTCCCTGCGCTTGTGTCTGGCCAGCACCAACCTGATTGAAAGCCCTCACTCTGGCGTGAGGATGCGGACCCGCCGAGTGAGCCGCTGGAAAGATAGCCAGATGGTGCTGCGCTGGGCCGCCTCAGCCTTCCTGGAGACGGAGAAGAACTTCCGGCGCATCCAGGGCTACCAGGACCTCTGGATGCTGAAAGCCAAACTCAGAGACGAGGTTTCTATGGACGCCAAACGAAAGGTGGCTTAAGATCGTGCTCAACCTGAACCGCCCTTCACTTTCAACTGAGTTTGGGGCAGCCTCAAGATAGTTACGTGGACTTGCACAGACGCGACAGTTCAGTAAGGATAGGGGAGACATGCGCGTTAGGCTAATCTTGTCATTCATTCTGATCTGGGCAGGTAGTTCCACAACCGCCTTCGCTGGAAATGCCATAGATCTTGTAATTCCAATCTTTGAAGTTCGAAATGCGACCATGGAGGAGGTGCTTACGAAGCTTCGGCAGTGGGGCGTTCTGATTTCTCTGGAGAAATTACCTTCGGATAATCAGCGAAACATCTCGATTCAACTCAAAGAAATATCTATTGCCGAGGTTTTGGACTCTATGATGAAAGCTGACAGCCGATACTCTTGGACGGTATACGAAAGTGAGCTAAGGCCCCGACTCGATCGATGATTGTGAACGTCCTTCCCCATCAAGTAAAAGGAGACGAGGATAATCTGCTGAATATCCCTGTGGAGACTCTGGAGTTGAACAACATCAACCCCGAAGAGGCGATCCCCAAGATCACTCGCCTGATTCCTGAATTGAACCGCAGATATCTGAAGCTACTGAGACTTGGTGGCGTAGTACCTGGAGGCGTAGTAAGTCAAGTAGTCAGTGCGGAGCCGCCCTCTCGCTACTTCTCCCTCAACATCAAGTTAGTAGATATGACGGTTAGGCACGTTCTCAATGAAATCTCGCTAAGGTCTGGTTTTGGCTGGATCTATGAGCCCTCTGATTCTCCTCTTCGATATGTATGGAAAGTGTTTTGGTGATTGTCACTCCTTCGCTCAAGGAGTGTTGCTGCCGCTAGAGTTTCGTATCATCATATCCAAAATTGGGGAATATAAGACCTACTTGACGTACACGGTAACGAGGTGTAGTTTGTTTGGGTGCGTTGGCAAAAATGGTCCAGATGGATTGGAGCGAAGCCAGTATCAAGGATTGCAATTATTGCGCTGGTGCCAGGGATTGTCGGTGCGATTGGCGGAGGAATCTGGGAGTACATCATGACTAGGGGACTATCAGGCTGGGTTCCGCTCTATGCAGGTCTGATTTCTGGGTTGATTTCGGGAATCGGAACCCTATTGTTTTCGTGGTATCTGGCGACGGCTCACCCTTTGGACCTGAACCACTGAGAATTCTCACCTCGTAAGCCATCTGAGTTGGTGGCAGAAATTAACGGCCTTACCGGCATAGCCAGGCAATCCGTCATAGACCGACACGCCAACAAATGGTTGCGTGTAGCTGGAACTGTGTACGATGTTTTCGACAAAAACCAGCTAGTAATTGTGTGTTTGGATGGTAGCGATATTGGACCTAACTACTGGTTAGAATTCGACGCTTCCGACTGGCGAGACTCGCTAAAAACACTTAATGTCGGCGACCAAATCAGGGCGACCGGGAAAATAAAATCGTTCAACTCTCTGTATATTGTCCTTGCTCAGTGCGAGAAGGAGCAGGGGTTACACAATCTGAGCGCAATACAATGAGCACGCCCAACTGGGCCAACCAGACCATCTGGACCGGGGATAACCTGCCGATCATGCGGGGCATGAACTCGGAGTCGGTAGACCTTATCTACTTAGACCCCCCCCTTCAACAGCAATACGAACTACGCTGCTCCCATTGGCAGCAAGGCTGCTGGAGCCGAGTTCAAGGACACCTGGACCCTCACAGACATCAACGTCGAGTGGGTGAACCTGATCGAGTCCAAGCACCCCGCTCTCCACCGTGTCCTGTTGGCGGCGATGACTTCCAGCGACAAGTCCTATCTGATCTACATGGCCGCTCGACTTCTCGAAATCAGGAGGATTCTCAAGCCCAAAGGCTCGATCTACCTGCACTGTGACCCGACCATGAGCCACTACCTCAAACTGCTCATGGACGCGGTTTTCGGTAAACGTAAATTCAGAAACGAAATCATCTGGAAGCGCAACTCATCACATAACGACTCGAAGGCATTTGGCCGCGTGGTCGACTCGCTCCTATTCTACGGCCCGCCAATAAGGACCGATTCCGTCCGTGTCCCGCTAAGCACAGATTACACTGAGAAGTTTTACCGTCACCGGGACCACCGAGGACTGTATCGACACGACAACATTATTCGATCCGCATCGATGGGCGAACGGCCTAACCTGACCTATGAGTACAAAGGCTTTACGCCACCCTTTGGGTGGCGAATGACCAAAGACAAGATAACGGCGCTGGACGCGGAAAACCGAATAGCTTGGTCTGCATCTGGGCGACCCTATCTGAAACGCTATTTGAGTGAGAACAAGGGGCAGGTTCCGTCGGCGATCTGGACCGATATTTCGCCAATTTCAGGCCATGCCAAGGAACGAGTCGGCTATCCGACGCAGAAACCTGTCGCGCTACTGGCTCGCATCATCCAAGCAAGCTCCAACACGGGTGATATGGTTCTGGACCCGTTCTGCGGATGCGCCACGGCCTCCATTACGGCTCAGGGTTTACACAGGCAGTGGGTAGGAATCGATATCTCTCCCAAGGCCGCCGATCTAGTTCAACAGAGAATGCATGACGAACTGGGCCTATTTTCCAAGGTCATCCACCGCACGGATACTCCCAAACGCACGGACCTAGGAACGCTCCCTAGGTACAACTCCGATGCCAATCGAAAGGAGATCTGCGGCGATCAGGAAGGTCACTGCAACGGATGTCGGATCCACTTCGAGCTACGCAACTTGGAGGTAGGCCACATCATCTCCAAGGGCAAAGGCGGGACCGATCACATTGGAAACCTGCAACTTCTTTGTGGGAACTGTAATCGGATCAAAGGAGACCGTGGCATGGAGTACCTGAAAGCGAAGCTACAGATATGAGAAAACGACCTGACTATGGAAACGCAACCCCGGAAGACTTGGTGAGAGCTCTTCTGCGCGTGCACCGGAAGACAGCCCGTTATCGGCAATCAGTTCCTGGTACATCAGTTGTTTCCCAGCCAAGCCCCGCACAACCCGTCTCATCTGGTGCAGAGTGTCCAGCTGGCGAAGGTTGTGCTTCCCAGCGAACTCACGAACATAGCGATCCAGATGTTTAGGACTGATCTTGTGAAAGACTCCCGTATGCGCCCTTTTGAGCATAGACCAGAAGCTCTCGACGCCATTGGTATACGCTTTCCCTCGCACATACTCACCAATCGAGTGCTTAACCGTCTCATGATTCGGAAGGGTGTGGTAGGTCAAAGCGTCATCGGTGTAGATTTTGGTTCCCAGCTTGACGTGCTCCATAATGAAAAGGCTCATGGTCTCAGACTTGGTATTGCGGACAACTTGGGCGGAGACTTGATTAGAGGATCGATCTTTGATCCCCGCTACAGCCATTTTGCCAGTCGGTCCACGACCACTCATCTGAGCTCTCTTGGTCTTGTTCATGTTCCTGCGCTTTCCTCCTATGTAGGTCTCATCGACTTCGACCGGGCCGGAGAAAGACGTTCCACCGTTTTTAGTTCTGGTCCAGGCTTCTCGAATTCTGTGGAGCATGAACCATGCAGCGGGTTGACTGACCCCAATGTCGCTCGCCAACTTGGTGGAGGCGATGCTCTTCAAACTGGTCAGTTCCAGATAAATGGCCATAGCCCATTTGTGGAGCGAGAGGTTTGTTTTGGCAATGGGCGTCCCAGTGCGGACCGAGAAATACCGCTCGCAATCTCGGCACCGATACGGCATGGGCTTTCGGTTGGGCACGGTGTAGGTATTGGTGGACCCGCAATGCCCACAACACCTTTCCTCTGGCCACAGTGTCTTTTCAAACCACTCCTCAGCTGCTTTTTCGTTGGGGAACATGTCCATCAAGTGGATAATGTTGAGTTTCCTGCGTTGCCGGTTTCTTGTTTGTTTTCCCATAGGAGTATTATATGTCAGGAGAAGGGAAAAGTCAAGTAGGTCTTATAATCCCAAATAAATACACAGCCCTTTGAGGTCGTAGTAAAAGTCGAAGTAGATTCCCTAGAAACCTTCTTCGTAGATCTCTTTGATGGGACATGCAGTGTTTCCCAAAAAGATCAAACAGAGTGCCAAAATCGCCAGATTTTTCTTCCAGTTCATTGTGCCTCACCCTTGTTTAGCCCGCATTTCTCACACCACCTCTACTACAACGCCGTCGCCTTCACCTGAGCGAAGTGAAGAAATGATCCGTCTGGACTGCGTTGTACTCCCTCGGCCTCCTCGACGTACTGCACGAGTACGCCTGCGGGGCCTCAGTCGTAGCGCCTTGTCCAGCTGGCCCTTCCGGCGTTTGACACGAGTGTCTCGACACTCGTGTCCTCGCTACGACCCGGTGTCAGAAATGTAGGTTAGCGGTGAACTTCTTTTCACTATCCACTCTTCCTACTCCATCCATAACTGTATGTCAATCCGTCCATTGGGTACGGCAGGTGTGAAAAAAAAGAAGCCCGTCTGGCCTACCGTCTCCCCAGTCCTGCGAAGTAGGAAGCCAGATCCGGTGACTCTCGTCCATCCTTGACCAGAAAGTCAAAATCGCAGCCGTGGTCGGCTTGAAGGACATGGTCGAGAAATAACGCCCGTATCCTCTCGTGTAGTGGGAAGGAGGAGGGCTCCGGCGGGCCTTCCGCTTCTCCATTTCCTGCGGGCTGATTTCTACTTCCACAAGCCGCTTGGGCACGTCCAGCACCAGGATGTCTCCGTCCTCGACCAGAGCAATGGAAACCCACCCCCCTGCCAGACCCCTCGCTTGACGGCCTCCGCCACCTGGCGCAGATGAACATTGCAGCTGGTCAACTCACTCCAGGAGTTGCAGATGCCAATCACCGGGCGCCCGTCAAAGATCTGTGGGCCGAATCCCTGAGCTCTCAAAAAGGCGCGCTGCACGAATGCATCTCGTCCCAGTCCCCGAAAACCAATTCCGACTGCGCAGTGATCTTTTCGTCATGACCTGTCCATCCTAGCATTTTCATCGCATTGCCGAGGCGAACAGGTCCGACTGTGCCGGTAACAAAACTGTTGACAGCACCGCAGTGGTTTTATAAAACCTAGTTCAGTCTGTAACCGAGGGAGAAAAACCATGAGTCAAGAAAAAGGGAAATCGGTTCATCACTTCAATCTCACCAGACGGGACTTCCAGAAGCTGGCGATTGCCGCCTTCGGTGGCGCTCTGGGCGGTTCGCTGCTGACCCGCCGGGTAGTGGCAGGCGAAGAGAGTCTGCTGCTCAAGGAACCGCACGTTTGCTGTGGACTGAACACCTGCAAGGGAACGGGCGCCGGTGGGGACAATGACTGTGCAGGCGTGGGCAGCTGCGCCACGGCCGAGAAACATTCCTGTGATGGCCAGAATGGCTGCAACGGTCAGGGTGGCTGCGGAGCCAACCCGGGAGAGAACGCCTGCAAGGGTCAGGGCAAATGTAATGTGCCTTTGACCCATTCATGGAAGAAGGCTCGAGAAAACTTCGAGGCGGCGATGAAGAAGGCAGGTCGAAGTTTCGGACCGGCTCCCGAAAATTGCGGCAAATAGGAAGGTTTCCCAGGGCAGAGCTCGGCTGACGCCAAACGGGGAGCTTGCTCCAGCCCTATTACTCACTATGAACCCACCACGTTTGGGCCATCCCAATCTGGGTCTGGGCGTCGGCCTGCGCACCGTCCACTTCCAGCACATTCTTCGCCACCAGCCTCAGGTTGAGTGGTTCGAGATTATCAGCGAAAACTTCATGGACTCGCAGGGGCGGCCCCGGCAGGTGCTGGAACGGGTGGCCGAGCGATATCCCATCGTCATGCACGGGGTCTCACTGTCCATCGGCTCTACCGATCCGCTGAACTTCGAATACCTGAAAAAGCTCAAGGCGCTCGCCCAGGCGGTCCATGCGCGCTGGATCTCCGATCATCTGTGCTGGACAGGAGTGGCGGGCCGCAACACTCATGACCTGCTGCCCATCCCTTTTAACGAAGCCACGCTCCGCCACGTTGTGGAGCGGGTCCGAATGGCGCAGGACTTCCTGGAGCGACCGCTGGTGCTGGAAAATCCCAGCTCCTACGTCACCTTCCGCGACTCGACCATGAGCGAGTGGGAATTCATCACCCGCATGGCAGAGGAAACGGACTGTGGCCTGCTCCTGGATGTCAACAACGTCTATGTTTCCAGCTTCAACCACGATATGGATCCTGTCGAGTTCGTCAGTTCGCTTCCGCACGGGCGCGTCGTCCAGTTTCACCTGGCGGGACACAGCAATTACGCCACACATCTGATTGACACTCACGACAATCACGTCATCGATCCGGTATGGGAGTTGTATCGTCTGGCTCACCAGTTGACCGGCGGTGTCTCCACGCTTCTCGAGTGGGACGCCAGGATCCCGCCTTTCCCTGTTGTCCATGAAGAGGTGCTCAAGGCCAGGCGCTTCATGGATCAACAGCTGGTCGCGGTCGTCACAGAGCCGATCGCGGCACGGGAAGGGGAAAGCAGCGACGCTGACAGAGGTCGGCCGGAACCAAGCCCGGCCGCATCTCGCCGAACCGAAGCCTCCTGGGTGCCCCACCCGCTGCACCACGTGGTGCCGGAGGTGGAATAATGGGGTCTGACCCAGAAAATTCCCAAGATCTCCGTGAATTGGACGTGGTACAGCAGTGGTTTCAGGCGGTCATCACGCATGCGGACGGCGTGGATGGAGGGATGCGCTCCCCGGCCGCGCAGGAACTGATTCACCTCGGCCGGGGTGAGATGGAAGAGGTGATCCTGGGCTCCAGGAATCTGACTGCACGGGAGCGGTTGAGCATCTATGCCAATGCCTACTATGCCCGGCTCGTGGAGTGTCTGGGTGAATGCTTTCCGGTCTTCAGGCGCGCTGTGGGGCAAGACGTCTTTAATGGCTTCGCGTTTGAGTACCTCCGACACTACCCTTCGCGCAGCTATACCCTGGACCACCTGGGGAACCACTTTGTCCGCTTTTTAAAGGAAACGCGCCCGCAGGCGGACAGCGATGTGGCACAGGCGGAGACGAGTTGGCCCGATTTTCTCATTGACCTAGCCACCCTGGAGTGGACCATTGCCCGGGTCTTCGATGGGCCCGGTGTGGAGGGAGAGGAAATTCTGAGTGGGCCCGACCTGCTTGCTGTCCCCGCCCAGCGCTTTTCGGAGGCAAAGCTGGTCCCTGTAGCATGTCTTCGACTGCTGAGATTTCGCTACCCCGTCAACGCCTACTACACCACGGCAAGGCGGGCCGGCGATCAAGACGAGATCTCTATTCCGGAGCCCTGCGAGGAACTGGTCGCCATTACCCGCCGCCACTACATTGTTCGCCGCTACCCCTTAACGGTTCCGCAGCACGTTTTGCTGCAAAGCCTGCAGGAGGGACATACCGTAGGCGAATCGATCGCTTCAGCTGCAGAAGCCAGCCAGATGGATGATGAGGAACTTGCTGGCCAGCTTCACTCCTGGTTTCGCTTTTGGACTGCGGAGCAATTCTTTCAATCGATTGAGTCGAATGCATGAGGTGTTCACTGCATCGGCGAACGGCCCCGAACACACCCCGTCCGCCTCCGGCGGACACCCCTCTCGAGAGGGGACTACCTTCCGATTCATTCGGCTCCCTCGGTCTCCTCGAAGTACTGCATGAGTACGCCTGCGGGGGCTTTTGACGTCCAGATGATTGTTGGAGTCCTGAAAGAATCTTATCCAGGTGAGCGAAGGGTTGCCCTGGTACCTGCGGTGGTAAAGCGCGTGACCCAGCTCAAACTGGATGTATTGGCAGAGCCCGGAGCCGGTACCCTAGCCTAACTTCCGCACTCCGCTGAGCAAAATCCTTTGTTGATGCCGGGTTGCGATTTTTTTCAGTCACTACAAATTGGCCGCTGCGTGCCAGGTCTTGATCGGTTTCATGACTTCCAGTGGAACCCTGAGGACGTTGTAGATGTCCCGCTGCCCGCCATCCGGGGTGGTTCCCTTTCGGATGCGGAGAATGGTGCCGTTCGCCGTGGGCAGGACCACCGTGACCACCTGGTGGGTGCTCAGCTGCCGGCGGATCGTCGACCAGGAGGTGTGGATTCTCCTCATCCAGGAAGTACTTTTCGATGGCCACCAGCAGGTGGTAGGCCAGCACGCAGAGAAAGATGTGCGTCTGGGTACGGTGCTCCAGATGGTGGAAAATGGGACGCTCCATCAGCGGGGTCTTCATATCCCGGAAGGCTCGTTCCACACGCGTCAGCAGAAGGTAGGTGCGCCAGATCTCATCGGCACTCAGATCCTGCCGATCCGTCTTCAGCACGTAGCTGCCGTCGAGCTTCTCCGCCATCGTCTTCTTCTCTGCCCTCTCTTGCCAAACCAGATTCCGCTTCTCCGCGTCGTATTGGATTGCGTAGTAGCGCGCCACACGGGGGTAGCGTTCCTTCAGACGACCGATCGCCTGCTGAATCTTCTCCTCCTGCTTCAGGCGTCCCCGCTCCACCCGGGCCTGGAGCTTCTCCAAGTCGTGGATCAGTCTCTGTTCTTGTTTCTCCCGGATCGCTCGGTCCTTCTCTTCCCGACCTTCGCTGCGGCAAAGAATGTAGATCTCATCGCCTTTCTGGCGCCGTTTGATCTCGACCCGAGTCTTCTTCTGAAACGGATTCCGGGGTGAAGGGATGCGAAGGATCTCTTCCCACTCGTCTTCCTTCTCCAACTCGTCCCACCATTCATTTCGCTCCGACTGCCGCCCCGCCACAATGTAGTGATACTGGCGCTGCCGGATCTGCTCCAGGTTCTCCTCGTACGCCATGCCCCGATCCAGCACCACCGTGGAGCCTACTTTCTGGCCCGTCCGTCTCTCTAACGCATCCAGCATCTGATCCACGGTGGCACGGTCCTGCACGTTTCCGTCAAACACCTCGTGGGCCTTCGGAAACCCCTCCCCATCCAGCACCAGTCCCACCACCACCTGCTTGCAGTCGGGACGCTTATCGCGCGAGTAGCCCCGCTTCGCCTGGGGGTTGGCTTCCGCCTGACCCTCAAAGTAGGTCGACGTCAGGTCGTAGAGATAGACCGTCTCTTGCAGGTTGAAAAGCGCTCTCTCCCGCTCCATGAGCTCCCGCTCGATCGGCTCTCGATTCGGATGTAGCCGATCCAGGTTCCGATAGAGCGCATCCTCCTGCAGCGGGCGGAAGTCCTCTCCCAGAATGTCCCCGCCGCGGTGCCACGGACCCAGTCGGGCATGGCCCGTTCCGAAAGCGGACAGATCAGCCGGTTGAGCGTCATCGCTTCGCTCAACCGGCAGGCGCGCTCCGACAAGCCCGCACGCCTGAGAATCTCGCCCATCCCCAAGCGCCGCCACATCTGATGCCCGACGTGCACGGGCCCGGCTTCCCGGGCCTGCTCCAATTCAATCCGCTCCGCATCGACGGTGACCAGCTCTGCCGCTGGCTCGGGTTCTCGCCGCTGTCGGCCCCGCCCAGCCCTTTCGAGAAGGGTTCGGTTTTTTTCATCGGGAGCTTCCAGCGGAAGCTGGCCGCACAAGGCCGACTCCAGCTTATGCGCCAGGGCCCGCCATTGTTCTCGAGGCGCCGGGGCCAGATTGCCCAGCGAGCAAATCGTTCTTTGGCGCGGTCCCTTGGGGGTCTGAACCGACTCCACCAGCAGGTAGTTCGCGTATTCCTTGCCCTTGTAGATGCGACTGGTTTTTCGGATGTACATTCATCACTACATATACCATATAAACCTGACATATCCAGTGCTATACTTAGTCATATTAGTCACTATTTGGCCAATCCAGAAAGACGCTCGCTGAAAACAAACGACTTGCCGACGCCGAGCAGGCAAAATAGGTGAAAATCCCTCAGCGGACCGCGGAAGTTAGGCTAGCCACGACACGATCTGGTAGCCGTTTATACTCTTCCTGACTCATCCGCTTCGGTTTAGCGACCTTCGGTATCCAGATTTTCATGTCGTTTTCTCCCAAATCCTCGGCGAAGAACTCAGTGATCGAAGAGGTTCTCCGGAGTTTGAAAACGAAATCTACTTTTCGCTGCCTAAGTTCGACAAGCAACCAATAGGAGTCGTAGTACCGATCCCCCAACAGCACGTCTCCCTCATTCACGCGGTGAAGAAAAGACCGAAGTAGCGAGTGTTCTCCGGTCCCTTCTCCTTTCCATTTTGCGACGGCGAACTCCAGCACCGTACCGCAGGTAAGTGAAAATAGAGCAACAGCCCTCACCATGGGATAGTGAATTGTTTTTTCTGTTTCGGTTCTCCGGAGTGTCCGCGATGGTGAGGCCCGTACCATCGACAATCTTAACGTGCCTGCCCTTCCAGAGCCATTTCTGGAGACCTCGTCTCTGCACCTCGCATCCAACGTCTCTGGCCAGATTTTTCACAGTATTCTCCGACAGGCGCTGTCGAGCTTGGACGAATCCGCCAGTTCGAGGAGAACACGGCTTCAACCCGTGCGATACACGATGCGCAAGAACTCTGGCCACGACAGCCCGACAGGACGAGTCCTGGTTCAGCACTTGGTGCAAGAAGCACCAGATGGTGACGAAAGGGCTGAAGATACGGTCTCGGAAGCGGTAATCTTCCATAGTCTCCTGGATCTGCTCGACTGGGAGCAACTTTGCAAATGGCAATCCTTCCGTCTTTCGGAAATGTCGGCGTAGCTTCGCTCGATAATAGGAGGTGATCATAGTGTCACCTCCACGGAGAAGACGCCCACGTAGCCGTGCCCGAACGGGCGGCTTTCCAAAAGTCGTGCGGCGATGCAGATGTCCACTTCGACGGCCTCTCGATTAGTTTCGTGGACCCGCATCGTCCACACCTCATAGAGATCCAGCGGCGGAATGTCCGTGAGAATTACGGCTTGGGTAGGAGGGAATTTTCCATCGACGACATCGACGGAGGCAGAACGCCATTTACGCTTGAGGCGGGAGCCCCCAGCCATTCTCTCTATGTGGACGATGGCGGAAGACTGGGTCTGGGCACCTCGACTCCGGTCGTGGACGTTCACATTAAGAGCGGCAACACCCCGACGCTGCGCCTGGAGCAGGACGGCACGTCGGGCTTTACGGCCCCAGACCTGGGACGTGGCGGGGAACGAGGCCAATTTCTTCGTCCGCGACGCCACCAACGGCTCGACGCTTCCCTTCCGGATTTTCCCCGGGGCGCCCTCCAACAGCATCAACATTGAGGCAAGCACAGGGGATGTGGGCGTGGGGACGACCAGTCCGGATTCTGCGCTGCACGTAAAAAGGACGACTGCGGATCCGGGCAATTTGTTACACCTGGAAGCAACCGACGCGCCGCATGAATTGGTTTACGACGGCACCAACGGCCGCCTCGGTGTCGGGACCACGGCTCCAGCTTTTGAACTGGAGGTGGTGGGAGACATCGGTGTGCCGCAGCAAGCGGCGTGAGAGATGGGAGTAGGCCTCCCGCAACCGGCTTGCAGGAGCAGGTTGCAAACCACCGTAAGTGGCTGTGGTTAAAAGCCGCGGTCGTGAGCGTTACGGAAAAGGTGCTCTAGAAGCATCAGGTGTGGATCAGGAAGACGAACACAAGTGAACCACCGTTCAAGTGCCGAAAGGACGAGATGGTGTCGAAACCGGGGAGTTGGTGTTGCCCCGGGACGAATCTGGCGGAAACCTGTCTACTGGTCAGGTGGCACCCGGCATAGAGGTGGCGTGAGCTTGATCTGGGCTCTCATGTTGAACTGCGGGAACCTGGAGCAACGATGCTAAGAGAAAGGCACAAGCAGAGAACCTGCGAGGCCGACAGTATCGAAGCGTTGCCCAGGGGCGGACAAGCTCGTAGTAGCGATGAGGCTGCCGTAATGGCAGCGGAGCGAAGGGGCTTGGTCACTCGGCTACAGACAAGCGGCCAACTGCTAGGCAGGAGGAGCCCTTGAAAGTAGCAAAGCCATTTGAGGTTTCTAAGAAGCTGGCAGGGCAAGCATACTTGGAGGTGAAGTCCAAAGGAGGTGCCGCAGGAGTCGATGGCGAGTCGCTTGAACTCTTCGAGCACAACTTGAGGAACAACCTCTATCGAATCTGGAACCGGCTGTGCTCCGGGAGCTATTTTCCACCACCCGTGAAAGCCGTGCCAATCCCGAAGAAATCGGGGGGCACGCGTGTTCTCGGAGTGCCTGCGGTCTCTGATCGAATCGCACAGACAGTGGTGAAGCAAGCCCTGGAGCCGATACTGGAACCGGTGTTCGATGAGGATTCTTTCGGCTATCGACCGGGAAAGTCTGCCCATGACGCGATTGCCATCACCCGGAAACGGTGTTGGCGATACGACTGGGTGGTGGAGTTCGATATCCGCGCCCTGTTCGACAACATTGACCACGAACTGCTCATGAAGGCGTTACGCCACCATTGTCAGTGTCGTTGGGTGTTGTTGTACGTGGAGCGCTGGTTGCAGGCTCCACTTGAGCAGCCCGGCGGCAGTCTACAGGCGCGCGACAAAGGCACACCGCAAGGTGGAGTTGTGAGCCCTATTCTGGCAAATCTGTTCTTGCACTACGCGTTTGACGCGTGGGTGAGACGCCAACTGCCGGGGGTTCCATTTTGTCGATACGCCGACGATGGGCTGCTGCACTGCAAGAGCCAGTCTCAGGCGGAATACGTGATGAGCCTTATCTCGGAACGCTTCCGTGAGTGTGGGTTGGAGATCCATCCCGACAAATCGTCGATCGTCTATTGCAAGGATGTGAATCGCCTGGAAGAGCATTCGCGAATCAGCTTTGATTTCCTTGGTTACACTTTCCGTCCGCGACGGTGTGTGAACAAGAAAGGGCAGGTTCACCCGAACTTTCTTCCTGCGATCAGTATCTCCTCGAAGAAGGAGATCAATCGATGCATGCGTAGCTGGCATGTCCAGCTCAAGAACGAGAAGACGTTGTTGGATCTGTCTCAGATGTTCAATCCGAAACTCCGTGGTTGGCAAGCCTGCTATGGTTGCTTCCACGCGTCGGCACTGCGTCAACTGTGGCGGAACTTCAACCGGTATCTTGTGCAGTGGGTGCGAAGGAAACTCAAAAGATTTTCTGGGCATCGGCAACGGGCGAGGCGTTACCTCGACCAGATTGCCCGTGCCAATCCGCATCTATTTATTCATTGGCGTCTTGGAGTCTTTCCTTGTGGCTTGAGTGATAGGAGCCGGATGAGCTGAGAGGTTCACGTCCGGTTCTTGGAGGGGCTGGGGGTGAGACTCCCCCGGCCTACTCAACCTTTCACTGGCGGCAACATCATTACCTCGAACGATGTGAATGCGGACATTATAATCAGCGGAACCGATACAACAAGACAATTTCGAATACAGACATCCGCAGTTCAGACCACTTTGCTGTCAAGCTCTGGCCATTCATTGAGCTTGGGTGCCGGTAATACTGCCGATCATCTCTTCATTGCCTCATCAGGCAACGTCGGCATTAACACCCCCCCCCCCCCCCGGGGGGACGCTGGACGTCGACGGCACGATTTTCGTGAGTAACAGCCAAGTCCATCCAGATTACGTCTTTGAGCCTGACTACGAGCTGGAAACGATCGAGGAGCATGCTGAGTTCATGTGGAAGAATAAGCACCTTCCCGCGGTTGCCCCGGCCCAATACGACGAGAACGGCAAGAGGGTGATCGAGTTGGGCGCCAGCAGTGCTGAAATCCTGGAAGAGCTGGAGAAGGCCCACATCTACATCGAGCAGCTGCACAAGCAGCTCGAGACCTTAGAGGAAAGGTTAGCGAAACTGGAGCCGGAACCCGCGGCCGGACAGTGACCCGAGTGGACCCGCTCTCGATGGTTTCGCGAAACACGATGCTTCCAGCCTGCTTGGTAGAGAGAGGATCTCTTTTAACAGGGGCGGATCGAGGACCCAAATCATGAAAGAAAGGACCGACAGAATGCGGCGAAGATGGCTCGCAGGTGCCTTCTTGATAGTAGGAGTGACCACCTCGGGTGAGGTGCTTGCCGAGAATGATGTGGCCGATGTGGTGATTCTTGCCACCAACAGCGTCAAGATAAGTAAGAACGCGGCCGTTCTGAGCGGAGACGTCGTCGTCAACGACTCTAGCGACGGCCCGACGCTCGATCCCAGCGCTGAGCTCAGCATTGACCGTGCGGTGACCGTCGCCGGCAATGTCAAGGCAGATAGCATCGTGGTCGACAATCAGGTCACCCTCTCGGGTACTGTTGAGTGCAACGATGGCACAGGCGTCACCTGCAGTGGGTTGTTCCTGCCGGTCTTTGACGAATTGCCGCCGTTCCAGGAAGGGCCCCTGCGGCCTGAGCCGCCCCTACCGCATGATCCAGGCCTGGGAGAGGACGTCGCCGTCGGGATAGGGGGAACGAAAACGCTCGACGCCGGCGATTACGGCGACATCATGATCGACAAAGGCGGCACAGTTGTCTTCAGCGGTGGGATCTACAACATCGGCTCGATCATGCCGGTGACGACAACGGGAGGTCCTTGTTCCTTCGACCCGTGCCGATCGCTGGAGTTCGAGGCACCGACCGAGCTCAGGATCGTTGGCATGTTCGACACCGGCAGGAATGGGTTCGTCGGGCCGAGTGCAAGCTCTCCGGTGCTGCCTTCGAGCATTATCCTTTATGTAGGGGGCACCAATCTTGTGGAGGGGGACCCGAATTCCGCTCCCCCGGCGGCGAAGGTGGGGCGGGAAAGCACCGTCGAAGCCAACATCTACGCCGCCAACGGAACACTTCAACTGAAGCGCGACACCAACGTCACCGGCGCCTTCCTGGGCCGCGATGTGAGTGTCGACAGTAACGCGCAGGTCACCTTGGCCAGCTTCTTCAATCCGCCTCCGACGGCAGATCCACAGGATGTCTTCACCGGTGGAACGACCCCACTGGATATCACGCTGACCGGAAGCGATCCTGATGGTGAGACTCTGGACTTCTCGATCGTCTCGGGCCCAACAAACGGCACATTGACCAGCCTGGTACCGAATGTTCCGACGGCCACGGATCTTGCCCCGCCAGTGCCTGAAGAGCTGTTCGCAAGCGTCCGCACCGCGGAGGTGACCTACACTGCCCCAGACTCCGAGGGGACGGCCAGCTTCGATTTCCAGGCGTGCGGCGATCTGAACTCGGACGGAGATACCTTGGATGGCGGAGAGTGCGACACCGCCACCGTGACCCTCACCTTCGGCACCTTTACGCCGCCGGTCCCACCGGCGGCCCCGACGGCGGAGGATTTGACGGTGTCGACTACGGTTGACACGCCGGTAGACATCGGTCTCTCCGACCAAGCCGGCGACGGATCATCCGAACCGGGCACCGGCCGGTCGGGTGCCACGGACGACACGCTGTACATGAGTGGACTCGCCCAGCCGGCGCAGGCCCTCCCCAATCTGGATGTCACGTTCTTCAGCGCGCCTGCTTGTGCATTGTTGGGCGAAGTGGTCGGTGATCTTATCCAGGTCACTGTGACCAACACGGGCCCGGCGGACATTCCCGCCGGCACTGCAGCAGCCATCGGGTTCTACGTCTCCACGGATTCGACGATCACCACCTCGGACACGCTGCTAACTGGAGGTCGGGAGAACCTCCTCTCGGAGGCGCCGGACGGCCTGTTGGTGGGTGAGTCGATCACGGATTTTCTGTTTACCGGTGCCAGCATCAACAGCGGTTCGCCTACAGGTAATGTCTTCATCGGGGTTTTGGCGGACGAGTTCAACGTTCTGGCGGAGGACGATGAGACGGACAACACGGCTTCGCAGCCGATCGAGGTGAAGTCTGCGACCGAGGCTTGTCTGCCGGATCAGCCCGATCTGGTGGTCTCGAGCTTGGCCCACGATCCGGTTAGTCCCACCACTGCAGACCAGATCAATTTCAAGGCGGTGGTCAAGAACGTCGGCGACGCGCCGGCGGGGCCGTCCGACCTGTGCTTGGATATCGGAGACGAAACCTGCGGCTTCGACGCACCACTCTACGACATTCCATCCCTGGACCCCACAGAGACCTTCGAGGTGGTGAGGACCCAAGGCCTGCAGGTCGCCGGGAACTTCCTGAACAACGCGGTGGCCGACTTCAACGACGACGTGGCCGAGTCCGACGAGACCAACAACACGGCGACGGACACCTTTGCCGTGACCCAGGCGGTGAGCGGGCTGAGCGCTACGATCGTCAGCTTGCCGACCTCCGGCACGTTGTTCGACTCGAGCGGCGGCCAGATCGCTGCAGCGGGGACGACTCTCCCCGACACGAATGTGACCTACGTGCCGCCTTTGGGCGTCAGCGGGACCGCTTCCTTCACTTACAACACCATCAACAACTTGACCGGTGTCACCAGTAATACGGTCACGGTGATCGTTGACTTCTTCCAGGCTCTCATCGACCTCTGTGTGCTGGTCGGGCGCGATCCCGGCTGCGCACCGAACTAGCAGCCATATGACCTGCCAGAGCGTCCTGCGAAGACTTCTTCGCAGGACGCTTTCTGCCGGATGACGCCAGGCCCCAATCCAACAGCGTTAGAGTTACAGAATCTTTGTCTCCGTGTGCCTTTGTGTCTTGGTGTCTTTGTGGTAAAAAATCCCTAACCACCAAGACACAAAGGTCCTTATATGAACAGAGACAAGAGATTTTCGCGATTTTTCTTCGGGCTGAGGGGTGAACTGCTTCCCATCGTCGTCCTCCTGGCTCTCCCACTGGCATGGCAGCACGCGCTGTCGAGCCAACTCGAGATCAAGGTCGATCAAACCCTGGAGATCAGTAGTTCCTACCGCTACTGTTGGTACCCCGGCGTCCATCAATTCCCCACAGGGGAGATCATGGTGACCATACGCATGAGTCCGGACGAATGGCATCCGGAAGGAGCGTTTTCCGCCTACTGCATCTCCCGGGACGGCGGCTTGACCTGGAGTCATCGATACACGATCGGAGCCGGGGCCAACCCCGACGGTGCCTACACCCGTCAGCCGCGGGAGGATGGAACCATCTGGCAGCTCTGGCACTGGATGCAGCCCGACCCGCCAGGCCAGGCCAGGCAGTTTCATGCCACCTTGACCCGGTATTCGCGGGGAGGAATGGAATTCGGCCAGGTCAGGGACGTGAGGGTGCGTTTTTCCGAAGAGGTCAACATGGAACCGGCGCGCATGATGGGCTTTGGAGAGCTCAAAGACGCCTCCAAATTAGAGAGGGTTCCCGATGTTTGGATGTTCGGATCCATTCTGGAGGCTTTCAACGGAGATTGGTTGGCCACGATGACCGGCCGGTTGGCACGAGACAGGAGGTATTATCGCGCTCTGCTGCTCCGCTCCCGCGATGAGGGAAAGAACTGGACCCAGTACTCCACCATCGCGGCGGTCGAGCCCGATGAGAAGCCTTGGCCCGGAATGGGTGATGCAGGGCCCAGTGAGACCGGGATGGTCAGGTTGGCGGACAATCGTCTCTACGCAATCTTCCGAACCAGCAGCGATGGATTCATGGCTCACGCCTGGTCATCCGATGACGGCAAGACCTGGACCCGCCCTGTTTCGACTCCCTTCAAGGGAGTGGCTCCTCGAACCCGGCGACTGAGCAGCGGGGTTTTGGCCTGCACCTATGGCCGGCCGGGCCCCGTCACGATCATGTTCAGCTTGGATGGCACGGGGGAGAAATGGTCTCATGTCACGGAGCTCTTTGATGGCATGAGTACACGATATACGGATCTCATCGAGGTTAAGCCCGGCAGGGTTCTGGTCGTCTACGACAGCGTGCCTTACGGCTGGGATCCCATTCCCTACGCTCCCTCCTTGACGGGGCATGATTCCTGGGGACGGAAAAAAATACCATCTATGGCACCTTCGTGGAGGTTGGGAAGAGGTAGGGGCGCCGCGCCGCAGGCAAGAGTTTTTTTGCCCCCCATGGTGATGAAGCTGCCTGAGAATCTGAGTGATCAACCTTTGGATCTTGTTCTCGTAGAGTTCAAGACATAGCAATCATCCTACCCCTCATGAGGCGGCTCCTACCTTCCTGCATTCAACAATAGGAGTGGCCTTGGCGCCGCGAAAAGATATTGATTTCTCTCTCGCCACATCCAGGGGATCAACCCGTGGTTGAGATCGCTGAACCTTTCTTCCGCGAGACGGCTCTATGGATGTGGAGGGAGAAAGTTATGAAAAGGCTGATACTTCTTCTACCCCTTGCCATGCTGCTGGCGACTGCGACTTTCGTCGAAGCAAGGCACGGTCAAAAGGCCAGATCCCAGGCTCGGCCCGGTCAGCACGAACACTTCACCCAAACGGACCATGGTGCTGCACCCTGGGCGTCGGCTTTTCGTTCTCGTGCAAAGCAGGCCAGGCGACAACATTTGAAACGCCACATCAAAAACAGACGACATCATCGGCGCCATCGCAGGCACCACGATCATAGACAGCGTGGCGTGAGATCCGCTGATCGTCAGATCGACTTCTGATCATCCGGCCGTTGAGTTCGGGCGAGGCAGTGCCTCGCCACGACTCACCCCTATGGCTGTAAGTCCACCCTCTGAAAACGGCCCACTGTTTGTGCCCGAAGCCCTCCAGCTTTTCTCTCCTCTCCTCCCAAGAAACAACGACTCCTCCAAAAAGTAAGGCCGGCTTCCAGCCGGCAGCCGCACCACGTCCCGTCCCGTCGCCCCAGAGGCTTGGAAACACCAAATGTTCTTGTCTAACTCAAGAATGGGTGCTAGCCTGCACCAAGCCGGCCAGTCGCCACACTTTGCGGCACAACTTTGTATGGTTCGGACTTTCTCGCCGTCAGGATAAATCGAAAGGAGGGTTATGATGCCTTTAATCAACGAGGTAAAGCAGGTCATTCTCGACATCATGAACGATGACAACGGCTGGGGAGAACTCTTCCAGCATCACGGCTGGAACTTCTCAAGCCAGGACGTCAGCAATATGTCAGAAGATCTACTGAAGAGGGCACTATTGGACACGGTGCTTACAGTGGACCGCTCCATTTCAGATTTCGAAGACTTCGCTGTCGATGGCAACCGGATGATTTCACCTGGTCAACCCTCACGAAGTCTGCTCTATCATGCCCTGGCATCCTGTAATGTGGTCGAGCGACCTGATGGTACGGAGTTGAACGCTTTTCCTTCCATGAAGCAGATGAATCACGTCGAGAACTACGTGTTTGGATCGAGGTTACCCACTCTTGACCAACTGGCAGCGAAAGCACGAAATCTCCTGGAGCTCACGGCGACTTCCCCCCTCGAAATGTCCATTGCTGTATACGCGACAGAATATCGTCCCGCACCTGAGACATCACATCGGCGTCATGCGGATCTTTGCCTGTCCCGTACCGGGATTGCCCGAGTGGGTACAATCGGACCTCAATATGTGGGTCGGGAACGGGGCTTCCTGGTATTCGCTGAGGGAGACGGCGATCATGACATCCGGGTCTTGCCCTGTCGATACTCGATTTTTTTAGCCGTAAAGAGCCGCGGTAGAGAAGACCGTTTCGGACCGGTCAATTCGCTGAGCGAGGAAAACAATGACCGGGCTCTCGATTTCTGGACCCCGATTCACAAGATCTTTGAAGGCAGAGAGTGTCTTGCTGGAATCGACCTGGAGGTCGATCTTGAGTCACATCATTTCAATCAGAAGATCGAAAAGCTGGTGCGTCGCCTGCGCCAGAAACACCTTTCGAATCGCACGGATCGAGATCTCGAGCAGTCTCCATTCCGGTTGCAGCAAGATATGGCCAACTGGGCTGACGAAGACATCTATGGTCCCGGGGTGATACTTCCTGAATCACATCCACTTGTGGAAGCTGCCGGATTAAAAGGTTCACCTCTGACGTTTACGGTTCCTGAGATGAAGGAGAACTCTCTGGATTTCGATCAGAATTTTTCGCCAACGTTATACCTCGTGGGTCCTGGAGGGAGACAGCGCCCTTGGCCCGAGTATGCTCATATCAGGCAGAGGATGGATGTCACTCCGCCGGAAGATATTAACGAAAGACCGAATGTGGAGGCCATTGCAACAGCAGGGAAGTATGAGGCTTTGCACTATCTGGATTATTCCGGAGATGGTTGGATTCGTCCCCTCGTTCAAGATAGGACGATCAATCAGCCGTTGTCACTGCAAGGCGTGAGCTTCAAACAGTAAGTGCCTATTCCCTGATCACTGCGCCTGACTTTTTTCCCAATGTCAACCAGCGCCAGATATTCGAATGGTGGAATAACGCATCGAGATTAGCTCAGGCGGGAAAGCTGCCAGCGTGGTGGACAAAACTGATTGATGATGACCATTGGCGCACCTTGTGGAGGGAAACACCTGAGCCACTGTCCGATGAACGTCTGCGTCCTAACGTGCAATTACCCGGTCACCCGTTTGATCCTGACGACACAACGGTTTCAAGCATTGTCGTACTTCTTCAGGACATTGATCTCAGTTTAAGCCAACTCGACGTGCCATTGACAAAACGCCATTCCTGTCTGCCGGATGCAGCGGCGGGAGTTTTTGCGCCCGGCTGGGACACAAGTATTGACGTGTTTGACTTGCGCGGAAGAAGGGCCTCATCTCGCTTCATATGGCTTGGGCAGCCCATTTCCTGAGGACGCGAAACTGTGTGCGGCATTGAGTACATACTGGCCGGCAGCGGCACCCGACAGCACACGCACATTCTTCTCTGTTCGGTACAGCTCGGGTACCGTATGTCCGATGACGGATGAAGAACTCGGCGTCGGGAGGGGTGCCATTTCCTGGGACGGGGTGATCGGTCCCAGAGTGGTGAGCAGGAATGGAAAGAGAACCATTGTCGAGTACCCGGATTATCCGCATGCCGACTACACACGAAATGCCTTGAATGGGCTCTTCTCAATTGCCGGGACCAGGAAGATAAGCCTTACATTCCGCACTTCTCGACCGTATTATCTGGGGATTTTCTTTCCTGCCTGTAGGGGAGGCCGGAAGGCACGCTCGGGGACATGGAGGAGTGCCAGGATCTGCTTTTGCAAGGCCGTCAATTCGGGAGGGAAGACCTGCACGACCTGACCGGCCCGCAGGAGGGTGTGGCGTTCCGTGAGGCTGAAGAGTCGCAGCACCTGTTCGGTGGTCGGCCGTTTCGATTGTCTCTCCTCGGGGTAAAGGGGCAGTTGCGGGATCTTCTCTCGTTTCATGGCCCGGCGCAGATCGCGCTCGATCAGAGCCTGGACCAGGAGCGCGAGGAAGTAGAGGGTAAAGAGCGCTTCGATCCGGCCCTCGTTCTTGAGCAGGACCGGGGCGATCTCGTGCACGGTCTTGATCTGCTGGAAACGTTTCTCGACCGCGGGTTGGCCCTTGTGGGCTTGGAGGACTTGCGGAGCGGGGAGGGACCGATCGTTGCTCAAAAGCGGGTACATCCCGTCACTCTTCCGGTCGTAGTCGATCGCCGCCTGCTCCAGCTTCCACTCCAGATCCCAGCGCCGGCGCGTGATCCTGCGGTAGGGCGTCTGGGATCCGGGCCGTCCTCGGCGCAACTGCCGGAAGGTGTGCTCTTCCCGTCGCAGGCGCCGGACGCGGAGGTAGCGGGCCAGCTGACGGCGCTGGAGAATCTCCTCGACCCTCTGGTCGACCTCGGAAGCCTTGCGCAGGCGCGACTTCGGACTGCGGAGGCGTTCCTTCAGATCCGACAGCTCTTCCTGCGCGGCGGCCAGGCTTCCCGCGAAGGGAGCGGTGCGCGGCAGACATACCATCGGTCCCGGGGACCCCCTTTGCGCCGCGGGTTGGGACGATCCCAGACCTTCTCCCACTCGGGCTCGTGGGTCTGAATCCACTTGCGAAACTCTCCATCCTCGAGCCGGGAGCGGGGAAGGACCGTGACAAACCGCCCCGCGCGCCGATAGATGTAGTCCATGTTTTCCCGGCTGCACAGCTTGGAGTCGGCCACATACAGGAAGTCGGGCCGACCGGCCACGGCCCGCAGGGCCTTCCAAGTCTCGATGTGGGTCACCGAGTCGTTGGTGTTCCCATCGCTGCACCGGAACTGCACCGGGACCCCGCCGTCCGCGCTGGCCGTGAGGGAAAAGAGCAACTGCTTGAGGTCGGGCCGATGATCTTTCGAGTAGCCGTAGGTGATGAAGGGCGCTCGCTGGCCCCGCATCCGTCGGCCCTGGGCGCGGCGGTACTGCCCCGTGAAACGGATGGTGGTGGAGTCATTGTGCAGCTCGTCGCAGCGGACCTCGAAGCGCTTCGCGACGGCGATCACCACTTCGGTGAGCAAGGCCGCGCGGTCCGCATCGAAGAGCCGGTCCAGCGCTCTGCCGATGCGGTCGTTGCTCACCTGATCCACCCCCTCCGGGTGCAGGGCATACATCTCCGGCGCAAACGTGCGCACGGTCTCCTGCTGGCGATAGATCGGCTCCCGCTCCACCAGGATCGAGCGCAGCAGGCCGAGCCCTAAGGCATAGGATAGGGTGACCCGGCGATCCTGGGTCGGGACGTGGCGTTGCAGGATCTCGCCCAGACCCATGCGGGACAGGAAGTGATTCACGATGGGAAGCGGCCCCAGCCGCTCCGTCCGGAGCCCAAAGGAGCCCCGGGATAATAAGCCTTGCACCCGACCCATATCTGTCGCTAATATAATAGACAGATATGACAAAATCCAGATCTGGAAAACACCTCGATCGAGTCCGCAGTCGTGCCCTCGACCGGATCGCCCGGATCCAGCAACAGATCGGACAACTCGACTGTCTGTGTTCCGGAACCTTGGTGAAGAGGAAGAAGGTCTGCGGCAAAGTCAACTGCCGCTGCTTTCGGGATCCCCGAGCCCGCCATGGCCCCTACTACGAGTGGGGATGCATGAGCGAGGGGAAACAGGTCCACCGGATGATCTCTCCCCAGCAGGCGGCCCTCCTGCGAAAGGCGCTTGCCAACTACCGGACCGTCCGACGTCTCTTGCGCCGTTGGGAGACCGAAACCGTGCGCCTCATGGAAGCTGAAAAAACCCACAACCCATGAAGGACCAATCGGTTACACAATCACCAAATCACCCTCGAGAAGTGCGGAATGTAAGATAAGCCTCGCCGAATACAAGCGAAGAATTCTCGCAATGCTGCGCTGCTACAGTGCGCTGGGCGAACTGAGTCAGAAGGATAGTATCCATATTCTGTCGTTCAAGACCGTTGCGTTCGATGACCCGGAGTTGGATGACGCTCAGAGATTGCAGGATCTGGTGGGGCCGGTTTATCGCTTCGAAGGCTTTAACGATGTTGTCCGTGGCCGACCCAACGTGCGCGGTCCACGGATGTTGGACAACAACAGGAAAGCACGCTACACCGTGCAGGTATCCTGGATCGTGTTTGTGGGTAGTGGGCGATATGCATTACGTCGTTGGAAACTGGGTGATGGCTCCGAGCAGCGGAGCAGATGGTTCCGCGAAGATGTCTAAGCCGCTATTTCCACAAGTACACGCCTCCACGCCCGCTGCCCAAGATCGAGGCGGACCTCAAGCGGATCGAGAAGGAGATCGCCGAGATGGTCGACGAGGTGACCACGTGACGAACAGCAGGCAGGTCACAGACTGGGCTGTTGGAACAATGGCCAGACTTTCTGGGAGGCGTCTTTCAGAATATCTGCACCACAGAGATTCTGGAGTCCGATGGCTTCGGAAGATACCTTCTCACTGGAACATCAAGCGCCTCAAGTACTGTGTGCACCTTATCAATGCGAAGGTTGACGGGCGTGAATCGGATCTCCCGTACACGGGTTTAGAGCACATCGAGTCTTGGACAGGAAAAAGAATTCCTTCAGATGGTTCAGCCACCAGCGAGGGACAATCAAGCCTCTTTCGCCCCGGTGATGTCCTCTTTGGAAAGCTTCGTCCCTACCTCGCGAAAGTTTTTCGTGCGCACGAGGAAGGCACTTGCACAGGTGAACTGCTTGTCCTTGAGCCAAGGTCAGTGACACAGGCTTTTCTCTTCTACTATATGGTATCAATCGACATTCCTCATATCAACTTCGGAAGGACCTTTTCCGGTCTCCCCAGTGAATGACCACAACTTATCAGACCGCCAACCTTGCCTCAAGCCGATATTCCTCATATTAACCCCAGATCCGAGTTCGCCTGGCCTCTTCGTGATGAATGATCAAAACCTATCAGCCCTCCAACCTTGCGTCAACCATTCTCTTAATCTGATAAGTGGAGACACTTCTCCAGCGACTCGATCAAAAACACGTGGCGCTAGGCTGTCATCCATCTCAATCGATCAATCCGAGACAACAGCTCGGCCCATATATCCTTGCTTACCGCTACCTCCGCCATCTGAAACGTGACGATCCGGCTATGGCGGATCACCTTCGCTCCGATCTTGATCAGTTTGGTCAATAGGCTGCGAAGGGACCAATGTTTGATTTTTCTGGGAAGGACTAGACGCCGTAGAAAATTGCCCAGGTTGTAGGCCAAGACAAACAGAGCCAACCTCACCTGAGGCTGCCCCAAACTCAGTTGAAAGTGAAGGGCGGTTCAGGTTGAGCACGATCTTAAGCCACCTTTCGTTTGGCGTCCATAGAAACCTCGTCTCTGAGTTTGGCTTTCAGCATCCAGAGGTCCTGGTAGCCCTGGATGCGCCGGAAGTTCTTCTCCGTCTCCAGGAAGGCTGAGGCGGCCCAGCGCAGCACCATCTGGCTATCTTTCCAGCGGCTCACTCGGCGGGTCCGCATCCTCACGCCAGAGTGAGGGCTTTCAATCAGGTTGGTGCTGGCCAGACACAAGCGCAGGGAGGAAGACAACTCGAGTCGATTGATGGTGAAGGTCTCTTCCAGACCTTCTCGCAGGCTAGCTGCCGCATCGGGATGCAGCCCTTCGAGCCACTCCGCCTGCTTTCTGAGCCGAACCCTCCCTTCTTCCCAGGGCAGCCGATAAGCAGCCTGCATCACTGACTTGACTTGCTCGGCCAGATCGTCCGGCAATCGATCGCACACGTTGCGAATCTTATGACGACGACATCTCTGCACCGGACTGCCCTTGCCAAAGACCTTGTCAATGGCACATCGCAGGGCCCTGGAGCCGTCAATCACAAACAGATAGCGTCGCCCGGAATCCAGGCCTCGCTCCACCAGGTCTTCCAGCAAGGAGGTAGCGGTGGCGGCGTTTTCACTGGCCCCTTCCCGCAGCCCCAGCACGTGCTTTTGGCCCTCCGAGTCCACGCCGGCGGCACAGATCACGTGGTGCTCGCCAAAGACCAGGCCGTCGATGTAGATGATCAGAAACTCAACGTCATCAAAGTGTCGCTCGGCCAGCTGCTCCAGCTGCTGGCCGCTCTGCTCAATGAACTGACGGCTCACGGACGATTTGCTGACTCCCACCGTGTCGGCCATCTGGGGGATCACGCGGCTGTAGTGGCGCGTGGAAACGTTGCACATCAAGATCTCCAGCATGCGGCTGCCCAGCTCCCCGTTACGGTTGATCGCCTCATAGGCGGGGATCTCCACCTCCCCGCCTCGACCTTGGCCTTTCTTGCGCAGCCGTGGCTTTCGAATCCGCACTTGCCGCTCCGAAAGTCTGACTCGCCCTGGCTGAGTGCCGTACCAAACGATCTGCTTGCCTGGGCGCCCTTGTTGCTTTTCGCCGGCGACACTTCGGGCAGAAAGCTGCAAGACCGCTTCCATGCTCGCTCGCCCCAGGATGTCGATCAACTCGTCAATGGCCATCCGGGAGGCTTCGATCAGCTCCACCATCGGGAGCAACAGTTGCCCGTTCTGGGCCAGATAATCAGCCAGCCCCTGACTGTTCTTCCGGGTGACAATTCGATATGATTTCTTCATGGCGGTTCCTCCTTAAAAGGTTGTTGACCAACCCGATTCTAACGAGTCGGTCGGACGAACCGCCTCTCAACTTTCAACTAAACCCGGGACAGTCTCCACTGCTCGGCTGTGCCACGACCGTTATAGAAGTGAACCACCCCTGAGGCTTGTGCGCTCATATTGGTGACGATGAAACCCACCCTCGGAAAGAGTTCTCCGCGATGCCACTCGACCTTGGCAATCACCCGGCGAGGCCGGTCCCAACTGGCGGCTTGATATTGGAAATCGGCAAACCAAACGATAGGCTTTCGGGGCGGACGGCCCACAGGCCGGGTAAGCAGGTGTTCAATCTCCGCCTGAAGCACCTCGTTGGCAGGAAGCCGGATGGCTTACAAAAAGCCCTTCTCCTCCAAGTATTCATAAACGTCCGGCTTGGCAAAGGCAGCATCCCCACGAAAGTATTTGCGGACTGTTTTCTTCTCGTAGCGAGCCACGATTGGTTCCAGCATCTCCTTCCAACCATCCGCGCTGTGAACATTGCCGGGCCGAAGCATTGCACCTTCGCAATCTCCGAACTGGTTGAAACAAAACAGGGGATGGTAGCAAGTACATCGGAAATGGCCGTTGTAGGCAGAGGCTTCCTGCTCGCCATGGACAGGACTGGCTGAGCTGTCCGTATCCAGAATGATGCGTCGATGAGTTGTTTTCTCCAGCGCTCTTTCTACCCATCGGCCATTAACTTCCGAAAGGGCTTTGAGGTTCCCCTGGACGGACAGCATCTCGGTCTCAAATCGACCCATGGTGTTGGCGCTGGCGGCCTTCTTCTTGTCCATCTTCTTCCCGGTGATCCTCCGCATAGTCGGATCCACCGATAGACGATGGGCATCGTTGACATCTTCATAGCCAGCCAGTCGACTGTATGCCGATTGGCGCAGCAACGGCGCCAGGTCGTGCTGGATGTTACGCCCTGTCCGCGAATCGAGAAAAACGGAGGGAACACTATCGAATAACACCAACGCTTCGTCCAAATCACGATAGGCGAGAAGCCCAGCATCCGAGGTGACCTTAGCCCCATGAAATTCAAGCCTCAAACTGCCATCAAAACCGGCCTTCAAACCTTCACCCTTTGGGTCAGCCATTTCTTGCTCCCTTTATGCTCTATATCTACTTTAATTATAGTAGTTTACATCGATTAAGGCAAGCAATTTTGGTGTCCTATATGGTGAATGGGGGCTAAGATGATGGTGTCGATGTGGGCGTGGTTTCCATTCGGTAAAAACAGAAGTGGCCATGCTCTCTGAGGTAGATGTTGGGGAATATAAGACCTACTTGACGTACACGGTAACGAGGTGTAGTTTGTTTGGGTGCGTTGGCAAAAATGGTCCAGATGGATTGGAGCGAAGCCAGTATCAAGGATTGCAATTATTGCGCTGGTGCCAGGGATTGTCGGTGCGATTGGCGGAGGAATCTGGGAGTACATCATGACTAGGGGACTATCAGGCTGGGTTCCGCTCTATGCAGGTCTGATTTCTGGGTTGATTTCGGGAATCGGAACCCTATTGTTTTCGTGGTATCTGGCGACGGCTCACCCTTTGGACCTGAACCACTGAGAATTCTCACCTCGTAAGCCATCTGAGTTGGTGGCAGAAATTAACGGCCTTACCGGCATAGCCAGGCAATCCGTCATAGACCGACACGCCAACAAATGGTTGCGTGTAGCTGGAACTGTGTACGATGTTTTCGACAAAAACCAGCTAGTAATTGTGTGTTTGGATGGTAGCGATATTGGACCTAACTACTGGTTAGAATTCGACGCTTCCGACTGGCGAGACTCGCTAAAAACACTTAATGTCGGCGACCAAATCAGGGCGACCGGGAAAATAAAATCGTTCAACTCTCTGTATATTGTCCTTGCTCAGTGCGAGAAGGAGCAGGGGTTACACAATCTGAGCGCAATACAATGAGCACGCCCAACTGGGCCAACCAGACCATCTGGACCGGGGATAACCTGCCGATCATGCGGGGCATGAACTCGGAGTCGGTAGACCTTATCTACTTAGACCCCCCCTTCAACAGCAATACGAACTACGCTGCTCCCATTGGCAGCAAGGCTGCTGGAGCCGAGTTCAAGGACACCTGGACCCTCACAGACATCAACGTCGAGTGGGTGAACCTGATCGAGTCCAAGCACCCCGCTCTCTACCGTGTCCTGTTGGCGGCGATGACTTCCAGCGACAAGTCCTATCTGATCTACATGGCCGCTCGACTTCTCGAAATCAGGAGGATTCTCAAGCCCAAAGGCTCGATCTACCTGCACTGTGACCCGACCATGAGCCACTACCTCAAACTGCTCATGGACGCGGTTTTCGGTAAACGTAAATTCAGAAACGAAATCATCTGGAAGCGCAACTCATCACATAACGACTCGAAGGCATTTGGCCGCGTGGTCGACTCGCTCCTATTCTACGGCCCGCCAATAAGGACCGATTCCGTCCGTGTCCCGCTAAGCACAGATTACACTGAGAAGTTTTACCGTCACCGGGACCACCGAGGGCTGTATCGACACGACAACATTATTCGATCCGCATCGATGGGCGAACGGCCTAACCTGACCTATGAGTACAAAGGCTTTACGCCACCCTTTGGGTGGCGAATGACCAAAGACAAGATAACGGCGCTGGACGCGGAAAACCGAATAGCTTGGTCTGCATCTGGGCGACCCTATCTGAAACGCTATTTGAGTGAGAACAAGGGGCAGGTTCCGTCGGCGATCTGGACCGATATTTCGCCAATTTCAGGCCATGCCAAGGAACGAGTCGGCTATCCGACGCAGAAACCTGTCGCGCTACTGGCTCGCATCATCCAAGCAAGCTCCAACACGGGTGATATGGTTCTGGACCCGTTCTGCGGATGCGCCACGGCCTCCATTACGGCTCAGGGTTTACACAGGCAGTGGGTAGGAATCGATATCTCTCCCAAGGCCGCCGATCTAGTTCAACAGAGAATGCATGACGAACTGGGCCTATTTTCCAAGGTCATCCACCGCACGGATACTCCCAAACGCACGGACCTAGGAACGCTCCCTAGGTACAACTCCGATGCCAATCGAAAGGAGATCTGCGGCGATCAGGAAGGTCACTGCAACGGATGTCGGATCCACTTCGAGCTACGCAACTTGGAGGTAGGCCACATCATCTCCAAGGGCAAAGGCGGGACCGATCACATTGGAAACCTGCAACTTCTTTGTGGGAACTGTAATCGGATCAAAGGAGACCGTGGCATGGAGTACCTGAAAGCGAAGCTACAGATATGAGAAAACGACCTGACTATGGAAACGCAACCCCGGAAGACTTGGTGAGAGCTCTTCTGCGCGTGCACCGGAAGACAGCCCGTTATCGGCAATCAGTTCCTGGTACATCAGTTGTTTCCCAGCCAAGCCCCGCACAACCCGTCTCATCTGGTGCAGAGTGTCCAGCTGGCGAAGGTTGTGCTTCCCAGCGAACTCACGAACATAGCGATCCAGATGTTTAGGACTGATCTTGTGAAAGACTCCCGTATGCGCCCTTTTGAGCATAGACCAGAAGCTCTCGACGCCATTGGTATACGCTTTCCCTCGCACATACTCACCAATCGAGTGCTTAACCGTCTCATGATTCGGAAGGGTGTGGTAGGTCAAAGCGTCATCGGTGTAGATTTTGGTTCCCAGCTTGACGTGCTCCATAATGAAAAGGCTCATGGTCTCAGACTTGGTATTGCGGACAACTTGGGCGGAGACTTGATTAGAGGATCGATCTTTGATCCCCGCTACAGCCATTTTGCCAGTCGGTCCACGACCACTCATCTGAGCTCTCTTGGTCTTGTTCATGTTCCTGCGCTTTCCTCCTATGTAGGTCTCATCGACTTCGACCGGGCCGGAGAAAGACGTTCCACCGTTTTTAGTTCTGGTCCAGGCTTCTCGAATTCTGTGGAGCATGAACCATGCAGCGGGTTGACTGACCCCAATGTCGCTCGCCAACTTGGTGGAGGCGATGCTCTTCAAACTGGTCAGTTCCAGATAAATGGCCATAGCCCATTTGTGGAGCGAGAGGTTTGTTTTGGCAATGGGCGTCCCAGTGCGGACCGAGAAATACCGCTCGCAATCTCGGCACCGATACGGCATGGGCTTTCGGTTGGGCACGGTGTAGGTATTGGTGGACCCGCAATGCCCACAACACCTTTCCTCTGGCCACAGTGTCTTTTCAAACCACTCCTCAGCTGCTTTTTCGTTGGGGAACATGTCCATCAAGTGGATAATGTTGAGTTTCCTGCGTTGCCGGTTTCTTGTTTGTTTTCCCATAGGAGTATTGTATGTCAGGAGAAGGGAAAAGTCAAGTAGGTCTTATAATCCCATAGATGTTCTCATTCTTGGTGCCGATCCTGGCGGAACGGCAGCGGCGATTACAGCTCTGCGAGCGGGGTTACAGGTTTGCCTTTTGGAACGGCATGCGTTTCCACGACATCATCCCGGGGAGACATTACACCCTGGTATTCAACCGTTGTTGCGCCAGTTGGGTGTCGAAGAACAAGTGCTGACAGCCGGATTTCTGAGGCATGAAGGCATATGGGTCCAGTGGGACGATCCAATAAGGTTTGAACGGTTCGGAGCCGACGACGGCGGCTCCTGGCATGGATTTCAAGCGTGGCGAGCAGACTTCGACAGCATCCTGTTGGATCAGGCAAAGAGCTTGGGTGCCGAGGTGCGTCAGCCTTGTCGAGCCATCGAACTGATCGAGAAGAACGGCAGAATTGTCGGGGTGGATACATCCGAAGGGCCACTAACGGCTGACTTTCTCGTTGACGCAACGAGCAGTGGTCACTGGATGGCTCGGAAACTGGCTTTGTCCATTACCCATTATTCACCGAAGCTCATCCTGCGATATGGCTACGCAGGGGGGCAGTGTACCGCTCGCGAGAATGCACCCGGCATCGTTGCAGATCATCAGGGCTGGACATGGATAGCCAAGGTTCGCTCTGATTTATTCCACTGGGCAAGGCTGTACTTCAATGATCAGGACGCCGACGGCGAATCGATGATCGATCAGGCCGAAGGGTTGCAGCCCGAGGGCAGGCTCCATGGGGCCGATGTGACTTGGCGAGCGGTAGATGTTCCAGCCGGACCGGGCTACTTCATCGTCGGTGATGCTGCCGCCGTACTGGATCCGGCGTCTTCACACGGTGTCTTAAAGGCGATCATGTCGGGCATTTATGCTGGACACGCAATAGACGAGATCATTCAGGGAAAACCGGATGCATTATCAGCCGCATGGCAATATGGCCAATGGATGAACCGGCGGACCAGGCACGATGTCACGAAGCTGAGAGCGTTGTACTCCAGATTGCCCAGGCCGCCAGCATGGTTGCAGGTTTCCCCTAGTCGAATAGACTCAGGTACCGTTTGAGGCCTTCCTCTTGCAGACGATCCTTCGGAATGAACCGAAGCGCCGCCGAGTTGATGCAGTACCTGAGGCCGGTTGGTGCCGGGCCGTCCGCAAAGACGTGTCCCAGATGGGAATCAGCGCGCTTGCTGCGTATTTCGGTTCTCAGCGCAAACAAGCTCCAGTCTCGTTTTTCGACAATACTCTCTGGCTCAAGGGGCTTTGTGAAGCTGGGCCAACCGGTACCGGAAGTGAACTTGTCAGTAGAACTGAACAGAGGCTCTCCGCTGACAATGTCGACATAGATGCCCGCGGCCTTGTGATTCCAGTACTCATTACGAAACGAAGGCTCCGTAGCGTCTTGCTGCGTCACCCGGTATTGAAGTGGGGTTAGTCTGGATCGCAGAGTACCCTCATCGGGTTTTCTGTATTTCACTTCAGTCGTTTGATTCGAACCTTCCTGCGGGGTCGGTGTAGTGGCTGTCAACCGGTTTTGGGCAAGAAAAACGGGTAGAAGAAGGGGAGCGACTATGAAAAGGACATATTTCATCTGGTTAGGCTCCTTCATTATGTTATTGCCTACCTAAAATTGGGTGTCGAAGAGATTCCAGCCAAGCGCGCCCCTACACACGCCTAGATGCGGAAAAGTCTTTGTGGTGTCATCAGCGAGAGCAGTGGTTCTCCAATGTCTGCAAAAGAGCGCCCTCTCAATTGATGGCGAAGCAGTAGAACAAGCCGTCGCCGCCCGTACCCCGTAAATTTTCCTGGCTGCAGCCTCTGGAGCCATGCGCCGAGTTCCACGACGAGGGATGCTCACCGCCACCCGTGCGGTCATGATGTCCCACCCGGGCACTGCCTGTACCGCTGCTCGTCCAGTTCTGGCAGGTTGCATCCACGTCGCCCGAAAACGCGGTGCCGTCTAACTGCGAGCCGGTCAGGATGTCGTGCCGGTTGGGATTGTCTCCTCGACCGTTGACCACGTCGCCCTTTTCACTGAGCTGCGTCTCCTTGGTGAGATTGTTGGTGTCCGAATGCAGGTCGGCGACATTCTGAGCGATCTGGACTCCCTTAGGAGTTGAACCACGGCCCATTACCGATGCGGTCACGGGCGTTAACCGCCGCCTGGCTGCCGGAAGCATTGTTGCTGAGGTAGGCGCGCCAGGTGAGGTTACCCTGTCCCACGGCCGCAGCCAGCACCTGACAGTGCCGGTCGGCTCCGGCCAGGCCGCCCAGATCGGCTCCCTTGCCGGGGCCTGCACTGGTCAGAAAGAAGCTCATTCGTGAATCCGCGTTCTGCCCAAGAACCGGGTGCCACCCCAGTATCGCCACCATGATTGCGGCAAAAACAAATGGTATCCTGTTCATATCGGTTCTCCTCTTACAGCGAGTTGAAGGCAATGCTACCCGGATTGTTGAGAAATTGGAAGAACAGATGGGGGCGAGGGGGGCGAGTTGTCCTAAGCGCCATTCGGCGCCTGAGGCAGGGACATAGAGAAGCCCGTCCGGGCCAACGCATTGGAGAGCACATCTACTCGTTCTGTTGTCGTGGGTTGCCCGTTAGGTTCCAACGCGGCCTCACCTCGTGATTGACATAAGAGAGGGGCCAATACCCCTTGGCCAGGTCGAGCGCTGTCTCCAAGGATAGGCGCCAAAAGGTTTCCAAGTGCTTATCCGAGTTCCCGGCCACGTGCGGAGTGACTACGACATTGTCCAGTTGGAACAGCGGATGATCCGCAGCAGGGGGTTCCTGTTCCAATACGTCCAGGCCTGCTCCCGCTATCCAGCCTTCGGTCAAGGCGCGCAGCAAGGCAGGCTCATCGATAATCGCCCCGCGAGAAGTGTTGATCAGGATGGCTTCCGGCTTCATCATTTGCAACTCCCGCTCACCAATCAGGTGATAGGTTTCTTTTGTCAGCGGGCAGTGCAGTGACAGAAAGTCGGACTGGGACAGCACCTCGTCCAGGCTTGCTGCTCGCACGCCTTGACTGGCTGCCACGTCGGCCTTCAGGTAGGGGTCATAGACCAGGGTGGTCATCTCGAATCCGCTCAGCTTACGGACCACCAGTCGCGAGATGTGTCCGAAACCGACCAGTCCCAAGGTTTGCCCACGCACGTTCTGGCCCGGCCACACAGAATACTGAGCCCACTCTCCGGCACGCAACCGGCGATCCTGTGCGACGATCGCGCGTTTCACGGCGAACAACAACCCAATCGCGTGCTCAGAGACTGCCTCGCTTGGGGCTCCTGGGGTATTCGCGACCAGGATACCCAACGCGGTCGCTTCTGAAACCGGAAGATGGTCTGTGCCGCTGCTGGAGCTGACGATGGCTCCGCAACGGCGGAGAACATCCAGGTTCTCAGCTTTCACCAGATGATCTCTGCTCCACACCCAGATCACGTCTGCATCGCCCGCGCACTGCGCCAACTCCTCTCGGGTCGCGCAAACGCAGGGGACGAATTCGATGCCTTCCTTCACGAATGCCTCGGATACCCAAGCGGGTACCGTCTGTCCAAACGGAGGCTTCATCATGAACACGACCTTGAAAGGTGTCATACTGATCCTGTCACTCTAACGTTTTCGATCGGGTCCCACAAGCGCCTGCGGCCTCGCAGTCTTTGCCATCGGTTCTCGGAACCAGGGCGTGGCTTGACTCAATATTCGTTGTCTCCGTATCGTTGCGCCGCCGGAGCTAAAACACGAGGAGAGACCATCAGTGGACTATAAGCAATTGGGAAAATCGGGACTCAAGGTGTCGCCGGTATGTCTTGGCACAATGACATTTGGGCGTGAGGCAGATGAAACCACATCCTTTGCCATCATGGATTATTTCGTCGAGCAAGGCTTCAACTTCCTCGATACGGCGGATGTATATTCGAAGGGCGGCTCCGAGGGTGTGGTGGGCCGCTGGATGAAGGAGAAGCAAAACCGCCGAAATGTCGTCCTTGCGACGAAAGTGTTCGGCAAAATGAGTTCGGAACCGAACGAAGGGGGTCTCTCGCGCATTCACATACAGATGGGAGTGGAAGACAGCCTGCGGAGGCTTCAGACAGACGTGATCGATATTTACCAGATCCATCGATGGGATGTTGAGGTTCCTGCTGAGGAAACAATGGAAGCGCTGAATGATCTTGTACGCCATGGAAAGGTACGATATCTCGCCTGCTCCAATCTGAGCGGATGGCAACTGGCCCAATACCTCTCTGTATCGGACGCGCACCTGTACAGTAGGTTTATCAGCATCCAGCCAGTCTACAATGCCCTCAACAGAAGCATCGAGCTGGAGATTCTGCCGCTGTGCGAAGATCAAGGGCTCGGAGTCATTCCCTACAATCCCCTCGCTGGAGGTGTTCTCACTGGAAAATACAGGCGAGAAGCAGCGCTTCCGAAGGGATCACGTCTGAATGATTTCGAATTCTACCGGGATCGATATCTGACCGATCAAATGTTCGATATAGTGGACCGCTTTCTGGGTGCGGCAAGCGAGATACAGATCACACCCGCGCAGCTTGCATTGGCCTGGGTGATGGCCGAGCCTCGCATCACCGCTCCGATTCTCGGAGCCCGGAGTCTGGAGCAGATCAAAGACAGTTTGAAAGGTGCAGCCATCCACCTGACACCGGAGCAGCGAGCTGAGATCCCGGCCGTTGCCCGGGGGCAATGGGTTGGGAAAGATCCGGTTTACGATCGAGGGGTCTGACCCCGAATTTTTCCTTTTGGAACAACAGCTCCTCCGGAAGTAGCGCCGGCTTCCAGCCCAGCCGCCGGGCCGGCGGCGGTACGAGTGTCTTCGCTACGACAACTTATGTAATCAGGCTAGTTCTCGACCAGGTCGCTGCGCGCTCTCTCCAAGAGATCGAGAGCCTTCTGGATGATTTTCTTTTTGGCCTTGGGTTTTTTAGCCGCGCTGGCCTGAAAAAGCGCGAAAGCTTCCCTGAGACGCTGCCGGGCCTTCGGGTGCAGACCACCACAATCCAAAACCTCGTTGGCATCTCCAACGTCAGCGTTGGCCAGCTTAATTAGAGATCCTACCATTTTGGAGTTCTTGGGAGCGTCCATGGCGAACTCGAGAAACTCGGCGGCGCTGCGGATGTTTTCCAGCACATTGAGGACACGGCAGAAGGCAGCGATCGCGGACACCTCAGTCGTCTCGAGGTGGATGCCGATACCGGCTGAGTCGGTAGCCTTCAAGAACAGTCCTGAGGGGGAGTTGTTGAAGGCGTCGCCGTTGTAGAAGCCAACCGCCTCCTCGATGGTTTCGATGGAGTTGTTGTGGAAGAACGGTCCCGTATCGGCCGCCTCGATCACGGCAGGGGTGTTGAAGGTTCCATTGCCTGGATTGCCGAAGCCATTGTCGGGCGGGTTGGTGGTGGGATCGATGAGGTCCGCTGGCTGGGAGGGGAGATTCTCGATGCCCGTGTTAAAGTTGCGGTTCGTGCCTGGGATAAAGCCGACGTTGGCACCAGCGTCTTGGTGGCAAATGTTGCACTTGCCTGCCGCGACGGTGCCGCCAGCGGTATCGTCGGCGATGAAGAGGTCGCGACCCCGGGCAACCACAGGGTTGTTGAAGTTGATCACGGCGATGTCGATGTCCGCGTCACGGCCGAGGAAGAGCTGAAACGCCTCCATGGCGTCCAGCTCGGAATCGGTCGCCAGGCGGAAGTCGATGCCGGGCGCCCGGTTCGTCGTAATGGGGAAGCGCTGGTTGATGGTGCCGTTGGCGAAGCTGCGTAGGCTCCCGTCGCCCGGCGACCCATCTCCCGACCACCCGGTCCGCTGAGATCGGCGGGATGGTCGTTCCATCGCCGGGTGAGGGCACCAGCGAGGTACTCAGGGCAAGCATGTGCGGTACACTGCGCATCGTGAAGTTGTTGGCGAGGTCACCAAAACCGTTTGTGTTCATGAGAATGAGACCCACACCGCGCATCAGCTCCGGCTTCTCGAAGTGATCCGCAAGGGCGGGGACGAATTCCGCGACGAAGAGGGGATCATTGTCAGGAAGCGTGGCGATGAACCGTGGATCGATGGTGAAGTTGTTCTCGGCGGGATGGCAGGTTCCGCAGGTTCTCCCGTTTTCGTTAAAGGTCTCGTTGAAAAACAGATCGGCCCCCTGAAGGACCAGAGCATCGAGGGTTGGAAAAACCGGGTCAAAGCCTCCGTCATTCTGAGCAAGAACGCTTCTGAGTCCGAGTTCAAGCAGGGGCTGTTCCGAGGAAGCTTGTGGGACCTCCAGACGCCCCAGGCGTGCCCTCGTGTAGAGGCGCTGGAAGAGGCCGGGCGCGCCGCAGAGCACACCCGTCGAATCGGGGCTCCCCCCGACGCGGGCGACGACCACCTGATCCACCTCAAACTGGTCGAGCGACGATCCGAGGTGCAGCCGGAGTGTCGCCTTGTTGCCATCCGGCTCGAGTGTGCCAACCCGGATCATATCGTCACCCGGCTCGGGCATGGCGCTACGCCCCGGCCCCTGAACGTTGTCGACCAACCACACGTCCAAAATGGCCGGATCCTCGAGGTCCTGCACCTCGACCGACAGCGTGCCCTCGACGAGGTCCAGCCTTGCTGTCCCCTTTGCGCTCGTGTAGTCCTTCGAGTACGCCGGCGACCACCCCAGCGCGATGACGACATTGTGATCCCCGCCGTTTTGCTCATGTCCCTTCACGATCAGGTCAGTTCCACGACAAGAACACCTGGACCGGCATTCCTCATATTCGTTCCGGACATGGGTTCCACCAACCTTCCCGCGATGAATGATCAAAACCTATCAGCCCTTCAACCTCTCGTCAACGATTTCATCTTTCCGCTGAAAACGGCCTCCAAGTCCTGAGTTGTCCAGGCGCCTTTGCCCAAATCTGATCGCCACAGACACCTCTCCAGCCCCCCCCCCTCGGTCAGAAGTACTTGGCGCTTGATACAAGGCAGGAGGACTGATAGGGTTTGACCATTCATCACGGAGAAACCAGAGCCAGTCATATCCGAAGTGAATGAAGAGGAAATGTCAGTCAAGTTTTCACGAGAGTTACTTTCCTGAGGAAGGGCTAACGTGAGCATCAATCCACTCAAGAAGATATGGGACGCGGGCGGTGTGGCCGTCGGTACCTACATTATGTATAGCCGCGACATCGCCACCATTGAGATTGCGGCCGCCGGTCTGGATTTCGTTCTCTTCGATTTGGAGCACCGGCCCCATGACACCGAAACGATTCACGACCTTTCTCAGGTCGCTCGGCTGTCGGGTATGGCCTCTCTCGTAGGTTCCAGGGAGATCAGCCAGCATGCGATCTCTCATGTATTGGATCTTGGCGCCAGCGGCGTGGTGGTTCCTCACGTGGAGACTCCGGAACAGGTGGCGCTTGCCATTGAGGCGGTTCGTTATGCCCCCAAAGGCAAACGCGCCCGCTGTGGCGTGGCAGGACACGATCTGTATTCGGGCAGACCGATCACCGAAGAGATGGATCACTACAACAGCGACATCGCTTTGCTGTTGAAAATTGAGTCGGAGGCGGCTTTCCGGAGGATCGACAAGCTTGTCGATCCTGACGAGGTAGACGGTCTCATGGTTGGGCCGGTCGATCTTTCCATCGACCTGGGGATTCCCGGTCAGACGGGGCACAAACGGACCCTGGGGCTGATCGAGCGCGCACGTGCCGCCTGTCGGGAACGAAAGATTCAATTCGGAGAGATCGTCTCGTCGCCTGATGAGATACCGGAAGCCATCAAGAGAGGGGCCGGTTGGATTATTATAGGAAGCGAAATGGAGATCCTGGCGGACTTCTGGAGAAGGGCCGTCCAGGCAGAAAAAAATTCATAGCCTGGATTATAATCCGGGCTAATGCCCGTTGGGGCGGGAGGTTTTCGTGCCAGCACAGCGTCTCAATCCGGAGTCATTGTCCAAACCGATGGCCTCCTACTGTCAGGTGGTGAGAAAGGGACCCATCGTCGCGACGGCCGGCATGGTTGCCCTCGACGCCTCTGGCAATGTAGTGGGCGAAGGGGACATCGTCGCCCAAACGCGACAGACCCTGGAGAACGTGAAGAATGCTCTGGAGGCGGCGGGGGCATCGATGAAGGACGTGATCAAGACCACCATCTTCATGAGCGATTTCGCCAACTATAAAGGCATGAACTCTGTCTATAACGAAGTTTTCCGTGATGCTCCGCCGGCTCGAGCCACGGTCCGGGCCGACCTGGTCCTGCCCTCGTTGTTGGTCGAGATCGAAGCCATAGCGGTTGTAGACTGAATCGGCTGACCAGCTGACCACTTTCATCGTAACGTAGTCCCCTCCTACGGAGGGGTGCCGCGAAGCGGCGGGGTGGGTTCATCCGGGCGTTCTCCGATTCTCATTGCCTTCAACTTCACGTAAGCCTATTATTTAGGAAACATTTTTCGATCTGGGAGGGTCCGATGTTCGACCGGACCATTGGCCATTATCGTGTTCACCGTTTACAATGTTTCAGCAAGCGGGGAGTATGCTATGTCGATTCGTCATTCGTGCCTGGGTACTCTGATTCTCTTTCTTGCGGTAGCGGCTTCTTCAGCGGCTCCGGTTTCGGAATCGTCGCCCAGCATTGATTTCCAGCGGAAGGTTCGTCCCATCCTCTCCGACAATTGCTTTCAGTGCCACGGCCCCGACAAAGGCACTCGCATGGCTGAGCTTCGGCTCGATACACGGGAAGGCGCCTTCGCCAGGCGGCTGACCGGAACGGCGATCGTCCCGGGAGATTGGAACAAGAGCCTACTCTACCAGCGTATCACTCACGAGAACGAGAGTATGCGGATGCCGCCGGCTTACTCCAAGAAGGAACTGACGAAAGAGCAGATTGACATACTACGGAAGTGGATCGAAGAGGGCGCTTCATGGGACCAGCACTGGTCATTCAAGACCATCGAGCGGCCCCAACCTCCGCCAGTGAAAAACGGGATCTGGGCTCGCAGCCCGCTCGACCGGTTTATTCTGGCGCGGCTCGAGGCGGAAGGTCTTACACCCGCTCCGGAAGCCGACAAGCGCACCCTCGCCCGCCGTGTGGCGCTGGATTTAACCGGATTGCCTCCCGACCCCGGCACTCTGCAAAGCTTCCTCGACGACACCTCCCAACGAGCTTATGAAAAGCTGGTCGACAGGCTCCTCGAGTCGAAGCACTGGGGCGAACATCGCGCCCGTTATTGGCTTGACGCCGCTCGTTATGGAGATACCCACGGCATCCATATCGACAACTATCGCGAGATATGGCCTTACCGAGACTGGGTGATTCGGGCATTCAACGACAACAAACCGTTCGACAAGTTTACGGTCGAACAGATCGCGGGCGACTTGTTGCCCAACCCGACGCTCGATCAGCTGGTTGCAACCGGTTTTCACCGTTGCAATATCACGACGAACGAAGGCGGTGTCATTCCGGAAGAGTACGAAGCCATCTACGCCAAGGACCGAGCCGATACCACGGGGACTGTCTTTCTGGGGCTCACGGTGGGATGCGCCACATGCCACGACCACAAGTTCGACTCGATTGCTCAAAGGGAGTTCTACTCCTTGACAGCGTTTTTTAGGAACACGACGCAGTACGTGATGGACGGCAACGTATCGGATCCACCGCCCACCCTGGTTGTACCCAGCCACCAGGATCATGGCCGCTGGCACGAGCTCCGCCAGGAAGCGGCGGAAACCGAGGCCAGGATCGAAGACCGCGCCGCAACGGTCGACAAAGTGTTTGCGGAGTGGCTTGCAAGCAAGGAATATCAATCCATCCAGACCCCGCTTGAAGAATCTGCGCAGCTGCTGACGCTCACCCTTGACGATGAACCCGCGGTCGAGATGGAGGGAAGCCGGAAGAGAATCGCGCTTCATCAGGAAGTCGTGGTCGAAGAAGGGCCAAACAAAAACCAGTCGGCTCTGCGGTTCGGAAAGGAATCGTGGGCCGAGCTTCCTTCCTTGAAGCTGGACAGTGACACACCCTTTTCTATTGTGACGTGGGTTTACCAACCCAACGTTGACGAGCAGTTCGTCCTTGCCGGTCAGTACGATCCACAGGACGACTTCCGCGGATGGTCGATTACGATCTCCGAACGGCTAGTCATCTTTAAGATGACTGGAGAAAAACCGGCAGGGGAAGAAGATCCGCCCGTTGTGCGAATTTCCCCCAACAATACCATGCGGCTGCCCACGGGTGTATGGACCCACGTAGCGGTGACCTACGACGGCTCTGGCGAGCGTGCCGACCTGCGCATCTACAGGAACGGGGATGTTGTTGCAGCGCAGGGTAGTGAGTTTTTCAAGAGGGTAGAGGGGAGTATCCGAACCGACCGGCCTCTCTATTTGGGAAGAGGAGTCACCTTGGGTAGAAATGACCTGGACGACCCCGAGCTTCGTTACTTCTCGGGCGGCGGCATAGCGGATTTTCGAGTCTTTAATCGACCCATCACGGTCCAGGAGGCCAAGGTTGTTTCGCTATGGTCTGTGCTCCAAAGCGCGCGAGTTAAGGAACCTGAAGAACTAAGCGACGAGGAGCGCGAAGCGCTGCTTCTCTACTACCTCAACGTGAAGGACGGAGATTACCGCGGGCTGGTGGCGCGCAAGCAGGAAATCGACCGGGAGTGGCGGGAGGTTCGGCGGCGCGGGGGCATCACACACGTGATGCAGGAGATACCGGACAAAGAGCCCGAAGCTCATGTTCTTTACCGCGGCATGTATGACCAACCTCGTGAACGTGTTGCAGCAAACACTCCTTCGGCTTTACATCCCATGCATGCATCGTGGCCGCGCAACCGGCTGGGGCTGGCTGAGTGGCTCGTCGACGAAGCGAACCCGCTCACCAGCCGTGTGATCGTGAACCGTTGCTGGCAGGAGGTCTTCGGTACCGGCCTGGTCAAGACCAGCGACGACTTCGGATCGCAAGGGGAGCCGCCGTCTCACCCGGGGCTGCTCGATTGGTTGGCCGTTGAGTTTCGTGAATCGGGCTGGGACATCAAGCAGCTCTTTCGCATGCTCGGTTGAGTAGGCCGGGGGAGTCTCACCCCCAGCCCCTCCAAGAACCGGACGTGAACCTCTCAGCTCATCCGGCTCCTATCACTCAAGCCACAAGGAAAGACTCCAAGACGCCAATGAATAAATAGATGCGGATTGGCACGGGCAATCTGGTCGAGGTAACGCCTCGCCCGTTGCCGATGCCCAGAAAATCTTTTGAGTTTCCTTCGCACCCACTGCACAAGATACCGGTTGAAGTTCCGCCACAGTTGACGCAGTGCCGACGCGTGGAAGCAACCATAGCAGGCTTGCCAACCACGGAGTTTCGGATTGAACATCTGAGACAGATCCAACAACGTCTTCTCGTTCTTGAGCTGGACATGCCAGCTACGCATGCATCGATTGATCTCCTTCTTCGAGGAGATACTGATCGCAGGAAGAAAGTTCGGGTGAACCTGCCCTTTCTTGTTCACACACCGTCGCGGACGGAAAGTGTAACCAAGGAAATCAAAGCTGATTCGCGAATGCTCTTCCAGGCGATTCACATCCTTGCGATAGACGATCGACGATTTGTCGGGATGGATCTCCAACCCACACTCACGGAAGCGTTCCGAGATAAGGTTCATCACGTATTCCGCCTGAGACTGGCTCTTGCAGTGCAGCAGCCCATCGTCGGCGTATCGACAAAATGGAACCCCCGGCAGTTGGCGTCTCACCCACGCGTCAAACGCGTAGTGCAAGAACAGATTTGCCAGAATAGGGCTCACAACTCCACCTTGCGGTGTGCCTTTGTCGCGCGCCTGTAGACTGCCGCCGGGCTGCTCAAGTGGAGCCTGCAACCAGCGCTCCACGTACAACAACACCCAACGACACTGACAATGGTGGCGTAACGCCTTCATGAGCAGTTCGTGGTCAATGTTGTCGAACAGGGCGCGGATATCGAACTCCACCACCCAGTCGTATCGCCAACACCGTTTCCGGGTGATGGCAATCGCGTCATGGGCAGACTTTCCCGGTCGATAGCCGAAAGAATCCTCATCGAACACCGGTTCCAGTATCGGCTCCAGGGCTGGCTTCACCACTGTCTGTGCGATTCGATCAGAGACCGCAGGCACTCCGAGAACACGCGTGCCCCCCGATTTCTTCGGGATTGGCACGGCTTTCACGGGTGGTGGAAAATAGCTCCCGGAGCACAGCCGGTTCCAGATTCGATAGAGGTTGTTCTTCAAGTTGTGCTCGAAGAGTTCAAGCGACTCGCCATCGACTCCTGCGGCACCTCCTTTGGACTTCACCTCCAAGTATGCTTGCCCTGCCAGCTTCTTAGAAACCTCAAATGGCTTTGCTACTTTCAAGGGCTCCTCCTGCCTAGCAGTTGGCCGCTTGTCTGTAGCCGAGTGACCAAGCCCCTTCGCTCCGCTGCCATTACGGCAGCCTCATCGCTACTACGAGCTTGTCCGCCCCTGGGCAACGCTTCGATACTGTCGGCCTCGCAGGTTCTCTGCTTGTGCCTTTCTCTTAGCATCGTTGCTCCAGGTTCCCGCAGTTCAACATGAGAGCCCAGATCAAGCTCACGCCACCTCTATGCCGGGTGCCACCTGACCAGTAGACAGGTTTCCGCCAGATTCGTCCCGGGGCAACACCAACTCCCCGGTTTCGACACCATCTCGTCCTTTCGGCACTTGAACGGTGGTTCACTTGTGTTCGTCTTCCTGATCCACACCTGATGCTTCTAGAGCACCTTTTCCGTAACGCTCACGACCGCGGCTTTTAACCACAGCCACTTACGGTGGTTTGCAACCTGCTCCTGCAAGCCGGTTGCGGGAGGCCTACTCCCATCTCTCACGCCGCTTGCTGCGGCACACTAACGTCCTCCACCTACCGACAGTCCGCGCAAACGACAGCGGAAAAGCTCGAGAAGGATCCGGAGAATCGACTGCTCTCGCACGGACCTCTCTTCCGCATGGATGGTGAAATGATTCGCGATTACGCGCTGGCGGCGAGCGGACTGCTGGTCCGCAAGATTGGAGGTCCAAGTGTGAAGCCCTATCAGCCGGAAGGTGTCTGGGAAAGAGTGGCCATGGTCGTGAGCAACACCCATGATTACGAACAGGACTCAGGTGCCAAACTCTATCGGCGTAGTATTTATACCTTCTGGAAGCGCTTCGTCCCACCTTCCTCAATGAGCATCTTTAATGCGCCCACGAGAGAGCACGCCACGGTGCGCCGCGAGCGAACCAACACGCCGCTGCAAGTGCTCGTCACGATGAATGATACGCAATGGGTCGAAGCGTCAGTGTGCCGCAGCAAGCGGCGTGAGAGATGGGAGTAGGCCTCCCGCAACCGGCTTGCAGGAGCAGGTTGCAAACCACCGTAAGTGGCTGTGGTTAAAAGCCGCGGTCGTGAGCGTTACGGAAAAGGTGCTCTAGAAGCATCAGGTGTGGATCAGGAAGACGAACACAAGTGAACCACCGTTCAAGTGCCGAAAGGACGAGATGGTGTCGAAACCGGGGAGTTGGTGTTGCCCCGGGACGAATCTGGCGGAAACCTGTCTACTGGTCAGGTGGCACCCGGCATAGAGGTGGCGTGAGCTTGATCTGGGCTCTCATGTTGAACTGCGGGAACCTGGAGCAACGATGCTAAGAGAAAGGCACAAGCAGAGAACCTGCGAGGCCGACAGTATCGAAGCGTTGCCCAGGGGCGGACAAGCTCGTAGTAGCGATGAGGCTGCCGTAATGGCAGCGGAGCGAAGGGGCTTGGTCACTCGGCTACAGACAAGCGGCCAACTGCTAGGCAGGAGGAGCCCTTGAAAGTAGCAAAGCCATTTGAGGTTTCTAAGAAGCTGGCAGGGCAAGCATACTTGGAGGTGAAGTCCAAAGGAGGTGCCGCAGGAGTCGATGGCGAGTCGCTTGAACTCTTCGAGCACAACTTGAAGAACAACCTCTATCGAATCTGGAACCGGCTGTGCTCCGGGAGCTATTTTCCACCACCCGTGAAAGCCGTGCCAATCCCGAAGAAATCGGGGGGCACGCGTGTTCTCGGAGTGCCTGCGGTCTCTGATCGAATCGCACAGACAGTGGTGAAGCAAGCCCTGGAGCCGATACTGGAACCGGTGTTCGATGAGGATTCTTTCGGCTATCGACCGGGAAAGTCTGCCCATGACGCGATTGCCATCACCCGGAAACGGTGTTGGCGATACGACTGGGTGGTGGAGTTCGATATCCGCGCCCTGTTCGACAACATTGACCACGAACTGCTCATGAAGGCGTTACGCCACCATTGTCAGTGTCGTTGGGTGTTGTTGTACGTGGAGCGCTGGTTGCAGGCTCCACTTGAGCAGCCCGGCGGCAGTCTACAGGCGCGCGACAAAGGCACACCGCAAGGTGGAGTTGTGAGCCCTATTCTGGCAAATCTGTTCTTGCACTACGCGTTTGACGCGTGGGTGAGACGCCAACTGCCGGGGGTTCCATTTTGTCGATACGCCGACGATGGGCTGCTGCACTGCAAGAGCCAGTCTCAGGCGGAATACGTGATGAGCCTTATCTCGGAACGCTTCCGTGAGTGTGGGTTGGAGATCCATCCCGACAAATCGTCGATCGTCTATTGCAAGGATGTGAATCGCCTGGAAGAGCATTCGCGAATCAGCTTTGATTTCCTTGGTTACACTTTCCGTCCGCGACGGTGTGTGAACAAGAAAGGGCAGGTTCACCCGAACTTTCTTCCTGCGATCAGTATCTCCTCGAAGAAGGAGATCAATCGATGCATGCGTAGCTGGCATGTCCAGCTCAAGAACGAGAAGACGTTGTTGGATCTGTCTCAGATGTTCAATCCGAAACTCCGTGGTTGGCAAGCCTGCTATGGTTGCTTCCACGCGTCGGCACTGCGTCAACTGTGGCGGAACTTCAACCGGTATCTTGTGCAGTGGGTGCGAAGGAAACTCAAAAGATTTTCTGGGCATCGGCAACGGGCGAGGCGTTACCTCGACCAGATTGCCCGTGCCAATCCGCATCTATTTATTCATTGGCGTCTTGGAGTCTTTCCTTGTGGCTTGAGTGATAGGAGCCGGATGAGCTGAGAGGTTCACGTCCGGTTCTTGGAGGGGCTGGGGGTGAGACTTCCCCGGCCTACTCAACCGCTACCTGGCACAGAAGGCCATGCGCGAGGTCGGAGACGACTTCGACCGGCGGCTGAACTACGTGACCACGCGCCTCCTTGCACGTCACCTCGGCGAAAAGGAACGCGCGTTTGCGAAACGGACCTACGACGAGTTCATCGGCCTGTACAGTAAGAACAGCGAGGAGGCAAGGAAGCTTCTTGCTGTCGGTGACTCACCGGCCGATGAGGCGCTGCCCGTGACGGAGTCGGCAGCGTGGACCATGCTGGCGAGCCAAATGATGAATTTGGACGAGGTGTTGAACAAGTAATCGAACATTTCACGGCAATAGCGCGTGCGTTCTTGCTGCGTGGAGAGGGTGACAATGTATCCATACAAAGAAGCAATCCTGGCCGAGACCAGACGGCAATTCTTTGCTCGAGCAGCCAGGGGTATCGGCGGCATCGCTCTGGCCAGTCTTCTGGCCGAGGACAGCTTCGGCATACCCGGAAGTGACGAATCTTTTGGCGGTTTGCCGTACTTGCCACACTTTGCGCCCAAGGTGAAACGATGCATCTACCTGCACATGATGGGTGCGCCGCCACAAATGGATCTGCTCGACTACAAGCCCAAGATGAAGGAGTGGTACGACAAGGATCTTCCGGAATCAGTGCGTCAGGGGCAGCGGCTGACCACCATGACGTCCGGGCAGGCGCGCTTCCCAATCGCGCCGTCGGTCTTTCAATTCAATCAACACGGCCGGAGCGGCGCGTGGATTTCCGAACTGTTGCCTCACACAGCGAAGATGGCCGACGACATCGCCATTATCCGCTCCATGCACACGGAAGCGATCAATCATGAGCCGGCTATCACGTTCATTCAGACGGGACAGCAGGTGGCCGGCCGACCCTGCGTCGGTTCGTGGGTTGCCTATGGACTCGGTAGTATGAACCGCGACCTGCCCACATTCGTTGTGATGAACGCCCAGCAGAGCCACCCCAAATCCGCCGTGCAGGCGATCTCGGCAAAATTGTGGAGCGCAGGGTTTCTTTCTCCGAAGTACGCCGGAGTAGGACTCCTGGCGGGTGCAGACCCCGTGCTGTACCTCAGGGATCCCGATGGCGTTTCCAGAGAGGTCAGGAGGAAAATGCTTGATGGCCTCAGCGAGTTGAACCAGATCCGACACCGGGAGATCGGCAATCCGGAAACACTGGCACGAATCGAGCAGTTCGAAATGGCTTTCCGGATGCAGGCGTCGGTACCGGAGATGGCGGACCTCTCCAGTGAGCCGGAAAGCACCTTCAAGCGTTGGGGTGAAGAGGCGAAGCAGCCGGGCAAGTTTCAAAACGCGGCGCTGATGGCAAGGCGGCTCGTCGAGCGTGGTGTGCGATTCGTCCAGATCTATCACCGCGGCTGGGACGTACACGCCTTCGCGCCCGAAGTGCTTCCCGCACAGGCCAGGGACGTCGACCTCGCTTCCTGGGCCCTGATTCAGGATCTGAAGGAGCGAGGCCTCTTCGAAGACACGCTCGTCATCTGGGGCGGCGAGTTCGGACGGACGATCTACTCCCAGGGCAAGCTGACGCCTACCGATTACGGCCGTGACCATCATCCACGCTGCTACAGCCTGTGGATGGCCGGCGGTGGCATCAAAGGCGGCGTGGTTCACGGCGAAACGGACGACTTCTCGTACAACATCGTCAAAGACCCGGTCCACATCCGGGACTTTCAAGCCACGATTCTGCACCTGTTCGGCATCGACCACGAACGCTTCACCCACAGGCATCGAGGACTGGATGCCCGGTTGACGGGTGTCGATCCGGCGCACGTGGCGAAGGAAGTCCTGGGCTAGGAGCCTGTCCGAGTAACGGTTTTCGGGTTATTAGCGATTAACGCTCCTACTTCCGACTCCTTGTGTCTGAGCCTGAACTCACCCCGGGCAACTCTTAGCGGTTTGCCGTTGCCAACTTCAAGAGATTGTGAGCGGTGCAGAGCATACTCCACTCGGTTTGCACCTTTTCCAGGCTGCGCAGCAGAAATTGGCGGAAACCCCGGGCGGATTTGATTTGGCCAAAGACCGGCTCGACCGTCTGCTTGCGTAACCGGTAGCGACTGCGACGCCCGGCTCGCTTCAATCTTTGATGCATCTGTTCTAAGGCAGCGTTCTTCCGGATCTTCATGCGCGGCTGGAGAGCCGTTTCACTGTGTTTGACCTTGCCCGTGGCAACATATCCTCGAATCTTTCGCCTTTGCAACTCTGCCAAAGGCTCTTCCCAGCAGTAATCGGTGTCGGCTGAGATCTCCATGGGATCTCGGCCCGTTTGGCGTCGTATTTCATGGGAATTATATACGAACGTCCCGAACCTCAGCGCCTCCGGTTCCGGGGCTTGTCAATTAGGCGGACGTTCACAGTATCGAGCAAGGCCCCGACGACCTCTTCCATGCTGGGGTTCGATCCGTCTCGCTTCCTCAGATTGGCGTCCATGCCCTCTTTGAGTTCCCGCTTGGTCGGCTGGTAGGTGGACTTGACTAGCTCGACGGTCTTTGGCTTCTTCATGGTTTTACTCCGATCAGAACCAGTGGCAAAGTCAGGGTGACCAAGTGTCCGTGAGTGTTCCTTTTTCTCCGGCTTCAGACGAAACTTGAAATGCCCGTTGCTGCGATCTTCCTGTCGATAATCTCCATGTGATGCATAATGCTCCATTGCTTCAATTTTCCGAGGCCGGGATAGTGTTTCGGAGAGTTGGATTGGTGGTACTCGCATACCCCCTGAGTATCGAGATCGGCACTGGGTGGAGTCCCTGTATGGGACACCAAGAGCCTAAGAGCGCTGAAGTACTTCGCCTGGTTGTTACCTTTCTGTGGTGGGGTCCCAGAGACAAAGTGATTCGCCACGATAGTGGTTTTTTCAAGTTCAGTTAGGTGGATTGCAACGTGTTTGGCGGCACCGCCACCCGGTGAATATACATCGCCAACGATGGAGAAGTCTGAGAAGCCATCGAACCCGCGGCTTCTGTATGTGTATAGCAAGTCGTCAAAGTTGCTTCGGTTCGGATAGTCTGCGTTCCGCGCACATCTATTGAATCCATCCCTCAAAAGCACCCTGCCGACTGCGGGAAGAGCTTTCACCACGTCGAGCGAAGCACCCCCCGTCCAAGAGGATCTGGACGGGGGGTCGGGAAAGGGGACTAAGGGCTTTGCGGAGCTCCGTTTTGGAGTGAGTGTGATTCCGGTGAACAAGGATGCATTGCTGGGACGCGAACTTTTTAGTAAATTCCTGTACTTCTGAAACCGGTCGCCCAGCACGAATCTCAAACGCAGGCAGCACGGCACCCGGCACATGTGATTCAAGATCCTTAAGCACCTGAATGGTGGTAGGCTGTTCAGGGCGTGGCTTTCCACTAACGCTGTTGACGATTACGGAAAACTTCACTCCGTTATTAGCTATGTGCCGGAACCGATTAAGCGTCTCGACTGAAAGATTTGTTGGCTCGAACACAGGGATAACCCTGTTGCTCGAAAGAAACCCTGATGCTCGCACTGCGAGAACCTCATACTGCTTACCCCTGAGATATGGGAAACACATTTTCAGTCCGCTCCGGTGTAGTGAGTGGTGGCCGTGAAAGCACACTGATCAGGTTCTCCCAGTCCTGCTTTCTCAGACGATACGAAAACACGCTGGCGTAGAGGCTGTGTGGCAATCTTCTGCAAAGTTCCGCCAAACGTTTGGTTCGCTGGCGCCCGCGCAACGCTCTTAGGACCAGATCGTAGGCCTTCTTCACGGGGAGTGTCGAGAAACGCTCTAGCGCGGCTTGGTAACAGACCGAAGGATCGATGCTCAACAGATCCATATTAAGATCGGAAGCAGCATCATAATACTCTCTCTGGCGTAGTAGCGCGAACATCTGGGCATGATCGAGCTTCTCGGACATTTCCCTGGGTGGCCTCCTGACCTTAATCGAAAACCTGGAGGTCAGTGCTGAGACGCCTACATGGTCCGGAAGCTCCCGAGTGTAACGCTCGGATTGGTCTTCATCCACAACGACGCTCACAGACCTGAAACAGCGGTAATATTCCGCCAGCTGAATATTGAGTCGTGTGGCATCATCAAGCCGTGTTTTCACTTCAAATACCTTCGCATCCCCGTTCACCAACAGAATGTCGGCTCTGGCACCGGCGACCGGAAACTCCATGTAGAGAGCCGTTGTGTTCGGGCTGTAGGTGCCGAATATGGTCTTCTTCAGCAGGCATGTTTTGTACACGTATTCGATTGGGTGTTCGTGAAAGAGCATCTTAAATGCATCATCTAGCACATCAGCTACCGTAGATCCCCGAGAGATCCTACCTTCGTGCTCAAGGAAGCTAACGGACGCAGAGAGGGTTTCAGACCATCCGTACCATGCCAACTGCTGAAGGTGGGCCGAGGTGAAAAGCTCCGCCAGGATTCGGGGATCAGACATGGCTACCCCACCAAATCCCGGTATCGCAAACGCTTCCCGTCCATGCCCTTGGCGATCTTCGCCATCTGGTCAATGGTGTCCAGCGACCTCGCGTTGTGACGCCCCACGAACTCGTCTACATAGCGGTGCAGATGCTTTGGAGAAAGCCGGTGAAAGGTTCCCTTGTGGGCGCGCTTCAGCGTTGCCCAAAAACTTTCAATTCCGTTCGTGTGAACCTGGCCGCGCACGTACTCGGCCACGGAATGCTTGACTGCTTTTTGATTGGGAAGATTCGTGTATGCCCTGGCGTCGTCAGTGTAGATCGCCGTGCCGGGAAGGACGTGCCGCATGACGAATCCCCTCAGCGTAGCGCCATCGGTGTCCGCAACCACCTGAGCGGAAACCCGGTTCGTTGTCCTGTCTTTCACTCCAACCACCGCTACTTTACCGACTGAGCCCCGACCTGTCAAGGTGGCTCTTGCCGATTTTGGTACGTTGCGCCGCTTCCCGCCGAAGTAGGTCTCATCGCACTCGACCGGCCCCGAGAACAACTGTGCGTCCGGGTCTCTCTTCCAGGCGCGGCGGATGCGGTGATTCATGAACCACGCTGTTTTCTGCGTGACCCCGAGGTCACGATAGGTCTTCATGCTCGCCACGCCTTTGAGGTTCGTTGCCGCCGCGTAGATCGCAAACAGCCACTTCCTGTAGCCGACCTTCGCGCCGTGCATGAAGGTGTTGGTACGAACGCAGAACTGTTTCCCGCAGCCTTTCTCGCGGCATCGATACGGCGCACGCTTTCGCTTCGCATCTGTTTGGACGTTCAGCGAGCCGCACACAACGCAGCAGACTTCCTTCGGCCATCTCTGTTTGACGAACCACTGCTCGGCGGCGGCATCGTCGGGGAACATCTCGAAGAACTCGGCGACCGTCATGCCCTTTCGGTAGTGTTTTCCTGGGGCTTTATTACTCATTGATTACCTCCTACTTACAAGACTATATTACTAAATAGTCCCGGATTTGTCAAGAGGTTTTTCGGGACGTTCGTATATAATTCCCTATTTCATCCACCAGAGGGATGAGTTGGTGACGATCCGTGGCCGCATTCGTCAGCCCTTGGGCCACGATCACCTGGCTGTCGGCATCCACAGCAGCTTGTGCGTTATAGCACTGCTGAAAACCTTCCGATGTCTTCATAATCCGACTCTCCGGGTCGGTAAAATTCTGCTGCGCCTGCGCTCTCGGCACTCCTCTTGGATACCTCCTTTTACGACCTCCTCGATACTTGGGTTTGCATTCTTTCTTCTCCTCAGCCACTGCCTTCTCTCGAGCTTCTGCTTCTAACGCTGCCTTCGCTTCTCGGATCTTCTCCAACCGCTTCTTTTTATCCTTGACCCACTCCGGCAATTCATCCCCTCGTCGATCCGCTCCATACTCCTCATCCTCAGCTGCATCAACCGCCTCTGCCTCTCGAAACCACTCCTCCACCACCGCTTGATAATCGATCTCCGCTGCTTTCATCCGCCGATAGCTCATCGCCTTGTGCTTACTGGCATTGGCTCGCACTTTCGTCCCATCCAAGGCCACATGCCCCAGCTTCACCAAACCCGCCTTCTGACACAATCCCAGCACTTGTCCGAAAAGTGCCGATAACGCCTTCAGGTGCCGCTTGCGAAAATCACTTATGGTTCGAAAGTCCGGCTTCTGCATCCCCGTTACTGCCATGAAGTCCACTCGCTCTTCGCAACCTTTCGCCAGCCTGCGCGACGAATACACTCCCCGGCAGTACCCATACAGCAACAACGCTGTCATCATCACCGGATGATAAGGCGGGTAGCCTCGCTCTTCTTCGTATTCCCCCAGGATCTCACTTAAATCCAGCGATCCTCTCACCGTATCCCGGACGAAATGCGCCAGGTGTCCTTCCGCCACGAAATCCAAAATCGACGCCGGTAAAAGCCACCTCTGCTCTACGTTCCATTCTCGAAATTTCTTGCCCATATCGCCTACTATCGCAGACAATCACCCCGTCGATATTCGGATTACTCGGACAGGCTCCTAGCCTGCATTTCTCATCACCTCTCTACTGCATCGGCGGAATGATCCGTCTTGACTGCGTTGCGCTTCTTCGGCCTCCTCGACGTACTGCACGAGTACGCCTGCGGGGGCCTCGGTCGCGCGCCTTGTCAGGCCGGCCCTTCCGCCGCTTGACACGAGTGTCTTCGTCACGAGCCGTGATGAGAAATGCAGGCTAGCACGCCATCCCTTGCGGCAGTCTGCTGGCCGACCGTTGCCAGCACGACAAAGAAAGGTAGCGCCAAGAGTTTCTTTCTCTTCATCTCTTCTCCCCTTCCAGATGGTGGGAATCATCCAGTTTCATCTTCTGCCTATCCCTCCCGTCGGTCAGCCACTGGAGGCTGAAGCGAGCCAGGGTGATCGTTTCGTAGGGCGTCTCCTGCCCTCGCTCGTACAGGCAGCCCACCCATCCGTCGGGCAGGACGGCCAGGCTGGAGTAGGCCGAGGGCCCCGGGTGCAGGAGCTTGGCCTCGGGCCAGGATTCCCCCTCATCATAGCTGAGTCGAACCGTCATGCGAATGCGCTCGGTGGCTGCCGGATTGGAGAAGAGCAGCCGGCTTCTTCCCTCTTCATCAGCCCAGCTGTAGCGGATCATGCTGGCCTGACACACGGGCTCCGTCAGGGCCGAGGCATGCTGGATCTCCGACCAGGTCTCTCCCCCGTCGCTGCTGAAGGACAGGGCTCTGCGGTTCTTTCCGAAGTAGGAACGGATATCTATTCTCAGCCGTCCATCCCTCAGCTCTACCACCTGACACTCGTTGGCTAGTGGGCGGATGACACCGCCATAGCGCCAGGTGCTGCCGTGGTCGTCGCTGTAGATGGCGTGGGAGCCGAATCCGGGCTCCCTGCCGTACCCGGTCACCATCTGGGTTGGATCCTCAGTACGGTAGGAGTGATCGCAGGGGACCACCAATCGTCTCCGGTGAGGTCCCTGCCGAAGTTGGATGCCTACCCCGGGGCCGGTGGCGTACCATTCCCACTCCGTGGCCTTGGTGGAAGAGGTGATCTCCTTTGGATCGCTCCAACTCCTGCCGTCGTCCTTGCTGTGGGTGATCCACACGGTGCGGGTTCCCCGGGCCTCCGGTTTGAGGATCTCCGTCAACCCTTCGTCCCCCGGGTTGTGCGTCAGGAGAAGCCAGATAACTCCGGTCTCCTCGTCCACCACCGGGCAGGGATTCCCGCAGGTGTTTCCGCCGTCGTCCCAGATCACCTGCTGGCGGCTCCATGTCTCTCCACCGTCGGTGGATCGCTTGACCAGCAGGTCGATGTCTCCGAAGTCACTCCGGCTCTGCCTTCGCCCTTCGCAGAAGGCCAGTAGGGTTCCCCGGGGCGTGCGGAGAAGCGACGGAATCCGGTAGGTGTAGTATCCATCCTCGCGCCGCTAACGAAGACGGACCTCTGATCCGGACCTGCGGTCCTCTGAGGAACCGAACACGATCCGGCTAGAATCAGCGTCACCCACGCGGCTGCCCACCCAATCTGTTGCCGACGACAAAGGCTTGGCCTCCGCTGCCTCATCTGTTTTTCCTCCCTGAAGTTTCTTCTTACAGGTGCTCGGTTTGCCTCGGGCTACCTACCGAGTTCCTCTACTCTAACCCGGATGATGCATAAAGTGTCTACTGCATCGGAGAACCCACCCCGCCGCTTCGCGGTACCCCTCCGGAGGAGGGAACTACCTTAGGATTTGTTGCGCTCCGTCGGTCTTCTCGACATACTGCATGAGTACGCTTGCGGGGCCTCGGTACCGTCGGCTTCCAGCCGGCAGCCACCGGGACGGCGGCGGTATGAGTTCCGGTTTCCAATCGCAAGCACTACTCTTGGGCACATGAAATAGAGGGCAACTTTTTGAGCACCTTCAGGTTAGAATCGGGTCATGCTAGATTACTCTGGAGTGGTTCAGCAACTCATGTAAGAGGTCACGAATGGCGAACCGACATTCCGCTATGAGAAAGACAGTGGCTCTGGTAGGCCTGTCGCCGTGCTGTCTTTTCCAGGTGCAGGTTTCCCTACGGGCGCATCAGTCAAGCCGATATCAGTCTGGGAGTGCTTCCGGTACTCTTGGAGCAGGCGTCTCCCGTACAAGAAGAGATGACCCTCACGGCCACAGACGGGAGGAACCCACACTCGGCTTTTGTATCGCAGAACCAGATCTTTCGTAGCCCATCAGATGTTCCATGTAAGTTCTGACCCCAGCTTCACGGTAGCTGCACCTTACCCGCCGGTGATTGTTCCCAGGCGTTCACATCATCGAGCAAGGTGCGGTAACGTCCTTCAGGCAGAATCTCCAGCTCACGCGCTTTTTCGCTTGGATTCTGGAAAGCGTCGGTCAGCGCTCGGGGGCTGCGCTCGTTCCACCGCTACAGCTGCCACCTTGAGCTCCGGCGTTTCGGTGATCGGATCGACGGTAGGGTTGGTCACGTTATTGGTGGGTGATTCATCTGGAAAGGCGAAGGACATGAAAACGGTCCCTTCAGGCGACCGGCGGGTCAGCCGCACCCGTGTCATCACTTCGCCCCGGCGGGAAGTTACCCTCACCCAGTCACCACTCCGTACGGCAATCTTCTCCGCATCGGCTGGATGAAGTTCCAGCCACTCGTTGGGAACAAGCACGCTGAATCCGGAGGAGCGCCCGGTCATGGTGTTGGTGTGATAGGTTCCCAGGCGCCGGCCAGTGGTCAGGAAAAAGGGATAGGTATCGTCAGGAACCTCCGACGGCGGCACATAGTCTACTCTCTGAAGGATGCCGCGCCCGTTTTCAAAACGGTCCTTGTGCAGATAGGTTGTCCCGCCGTGGCCGGCATCGGGACAGGGCCACTGGATCGACCCGGAATCGATTCTCTCATAGGTCATGCCGTGATAGAACGGAGAGAGTTCCGCAAGCTCGGCGAAAACCTCGGCGGAGTTCTTGTAGGTCATGTTGACCGGGGTATCGATCCGCTGGCTGACCTGGCTGATGATCCACCAATCTGGTCTGGCCAGTCCCGGTGGTTCGACGGCCTTTCGGATCCTCTGCACCCGGCGGTCGCTGTTGGTGAAGAATCCGTCGGTTTCCGCAAAGGCGGCAGCCGGCAAGACCACATCGGCCATCTGTGCCGTGTCGGTCAGGAACATGTCCTCCACCACTAGAAAGCCGAGTGACTGAAGGGCCTTGCGTGTGTGGTTGACGTCGGGATCGGAGACAAGGGTGTTCTCGCCGACGATCCACATGGCCTTGATGTTCCCTTCGATGGCCTCCTCCATGGCCTGGATCTTGGTGATTCCCTTGTCCGGATCGAGCGGTACTCCCCAGGCTCGTTCGAACTTTTCCCTGTTCTTGGGATCGTTGACTGCCTGGAAGCCGGGATAGTTGTTGGGAATGGCCCCGCAATCTCCGGCTCCCTGGATGTTGTTCTGGCCACGCAGAGGATTCACACCCGCGCTTTCCTTGCCCAGGTTTCCGGTGAGAAGCGCCAGGTTACACAGGGACTGGACATTACCGACACCGCAGATGTGCTCGGTAACTCCCAGCGTGTAGTAGATCCCGGCCCGTTCCGCCTTGGCGTACTCGATGGCGGCAGCCCGGATCTCCGAAGCGGGCACTCCGGTGATCTTCTCCCCCCACTCTGGCGTGCAGGATTCGAGATGCCTCACCAGATCCGTATACCCGGTGGTTCGCTCATCGACAAATTCCTGGTCGACCAGACCCTCATCGATGATCACTTTCGCCATGGCGTTGAAGAGTGCCGTGTCTGTCCCCAGCTTCAACTGCAGGAAGCAGTGAGCGTAGCGTACCAGGTCAATCCTTCGCGGATCGGCCAGGATGAGCTTTGCTCCCTTGCGGATCGCCTTCTTGACACGCACCGCGATGACCGGGTGGCACTCGGTCATGTTGGTGCCGACACAGAAGAGCAAGGGTGCATTCTCGATCTCGTTGATGGAGTTGGACATTGCGCCGCGCCCGATGGAGGCCGCCAGACCGGCGACCGTGGGGCTGTGTCAAGCACGGGAGCAGTTGTCTATCTGGTTCGATCCCATCACCGCCCGGGTAAACTTCTGCAGCAGAAAAGCAGCTTCGCCCGGGGCCCGGCCGCTGGCAATGCCGTAAAAGGCCTTGGGCCCATTTCGGTCTCGAACCATCTGAAGACGTGACGCGACACAGTGGAGGGCTTCCTCCCAGGAGGTCTCTCGAAAACCGCCGTTCTCCCGTATGAGAGGGACTCGCAAGCGCTCCTCTGAGTTCACAAAGTCGAACCCAAACTGACCCTTGACGCAGAGTGCCCCCTCGTTGACCGGACCCTCGAGGTCGGGAGTCACTCCGACCAGCTTGTCCCCCTTTGTGTGCAGGTAGATGCTGCATCCCGTTCCGCAGTAAGGACAAACTGATTTGGTTTTCTCAATCTTTTTTCCGTCGATTCCCTGTCCGACCATCTTTTTGTCGGCAAGCGCTCCCGTAGGGCAGGTGTAGATGCACTGCCCGCAGAGTGTGCAGGGACTCTCAAGCAGGCCCCCGTCCAGGGTGGTCGCAATCCGCTTGTCGAACCCGCGCCCCGCCATGGTGATGGCATAGTCTCCCTCAATCTCCGCACAGATACGGACACAGCGGTAGCAGGAAATACAGCGATCGTAGTCACGCAACAGGAAAGGGTTCGAGTCCTCCTTGGACTGGTTGCTGAGAGCGCCCACAAAGCGATCCCGCTTGACCTCAAATCGCTCCGCCAAGCCGTGCAGCTCGCACTGGCCGATATCGCGGCAGCGGGGGCACTCATCTTCGGGATTCTCAGACAACACCATCTGCAAGAGAGTTCTCTGGAGAAACCGTACGTCCTCCGTCTCGGTCCTTACCTCCATTCCGTCCCTGGCGCGCAGAGTACAGGAAGCGGCAGGCAAGCGGCTCCCTTCGACCTTGACCAGGCAGAGACGACAGGAGCCCATGGGATCGAGGCGTTTGTCCCAGCACAGCGTGGGAATCTCCTTCCCAAGCCGCTGGGCCACCTCCAGAACGGTTTCCCCTGGAGTGAAGTCGGTCTCCTGTCCGTCGATATGGATGACCCGTCCGTTCGTCACGTCAGTTCCTTTCACACTCTCCTGTAGGGCAGCGGCCTTCCAGGTGGGCCTGAACTTCATGGGGCCAGTACTTCACCATAGACCGCACAATGGAGGGCGCCGCCAATCCCAACCCGCAGGCGGAAGCTTCCCCCATCACTCTGCCGAGGTCTTCCAGTTCGCCCAGGATGCCGGGCCGGGCTTTTCGATTCATCATTTCCAGCAGCAACTCCGCGGCCCGAGTCGTACCGATTCGGCAGGGGAAGCACTTGCCACACGACTCATGTGCGAAAAATCTCATGCAAGCCTTCGCTGCCCGAACCATACAGCGGACATCATCATACACAATAATACCACCCGCCCCCAGCATAGCGCCCGCCTCTTGAACCGACTTCGAGTCGAGGGATACGTTGAGATCGTCGCCACCCAGGAATCCGCCACTGATGCCGCCCATCGTCACGGCCTTGAGTTTCCCGCCATCCCGGACTCCACCGGCATACTTGTTCAGCAGCTCTCCCAGCGGGGTCCCGACAGGCATCTCGTAGTTGCCCGGCTTCGAAATGTCCCCGGACAGGGAGAAGATCCTGGTCCCACTGTTCTCGCCTAGGCCGAGGCTCCGGTACCACTTCCCTCCCTTTCGCAGGATGGCAGCCACCGAGGCGAAGGTTTCCACGTTGTTGATCACCGTGGGCTTCCCGAACAGACCCTGGCTGGTTGGATAGGGAGGCCTTTCCCGAGGGAAGGGATGCTTGCCTTCAAGGGAGTTCAAGAGCGAGGTTTCTTCTCCGCAGATGTATGCGCCTGCGCCGCGACGAATCACGATCCGGAAGACGCGACCGGTCCCGGAGACGTCCTCGCCGAGGAAGCCTCCACGCGATGCCTCTTCGATGATCCGCTCCAGCGTGGAAAGGATCTCAGGGTACTCGTATCGCAGGTAGATGATTCCCAGTCTGGAGCCGGTCACCAATCCTGCCGTGATCATTCCCTCCAGCACCGCGTGGGGATCATGGTGGAGGAGGACTCGATCCTTGAAGCAAGCCGGTTCTCCTTCGTCGGCGTTGCAGATGATGAATTTCTCTGACACACTCTCCCTTCGCACAGCGTCCCATTTGGCCCAGGTCGGAAAGCCGGCTCCGCCTCGCCCAGTGAGACCGCTCTCTTCCAGTATCGCGATCACTTGATCGGGATCTGAAGCCGCAGTTTGAAGAGCTCTGTACCCGCCGCGATCCAGGTAGTTTCGGATCGACGTGTCACCCGAGCGTATCTCTGCGAAGAGACATTCCTCGAGTCCGGTCTCACGAGGAAAGGGGCTGGGTGCCGCTCGAAGCCCCTCGGTGCGTCCGGGGAGAGCATGCGCGAAGACCTGTCCATTCAAGAAGACGGGAACTGCGATGTCGCAGCGTCCGGGACAGGAAATCCGCTCCACCTTCCCGCAGTGATCTACCGGAAAGGAGGCACGGACAAGCTCTTCCTCCAACCTGCCGAGTCCCTTCAGGTCACAGGCTACGCTTCCGCACATCCGTAGGGGAGGCGGTCCGTTCGGTTTCCCGAGCCGGAAGTAGTGATAAAACGTGACCGTGCCGTAGAGCTCGGAGAGAGGAATGTGCAGTGCAGCTGCGACCTCAGAGAGGGCAGATTCCGGCAGGTAGCCAAGCGATTCCTGAATGTCATGGAGAACGGCCAGGAAGGGGGCGGGTTCACCAATCCACCGCTCGATGATCTCCCGGGTGGCCCGATCGTCACCACCATTCTTCGCCGACATCGTGAGGGCCTCAGATCTGTGCCGCTCCCGCAGAGGGAATGCGGGTCAGAGTTCGAGCTTCCCGTTGTAGACCATATTCTTCAGCTTGAATTTCTTCTTCACTTTCAGCGAGCCGATTCGGGTAACAAATTCTACCTTCTTGTCCTCAAGTGTAATCATGTCGCTTCCCTTCTGCTCTCGGGAAAACACCATGTAGACTTCTACTGCCACCTGCCAGGGTCCAGTTCGGACATCGATGACCTCCGACCGCTTCTCCGGGATGAGAACGGCGATGGCAGGAATCGGTTCTCGGCCTTTGATTTTGAGAAAGGACTCGGACTTCAAGCGCTCACGAACTGATTTCAAATGATCGGGATGGTCGGGAAAGATGCGGGCTGGCAGGCCGGAGATGCCGATGATGTAAAATCCATCTGTATCCTCGTTCCAACCCTGTTTCACCTCAGATTGAAGAGTCGTCCAACGATTGATGGCGTGCCGAATGGGCAGAGCATACCAGCGGATGATCAAGGGAAGAAGAAAAGTATCACCACCGAAATCTCCTCCCCGGGAGGCGTAACGCTGGCTGCGGTCACCCATGCTACTACCGTGGGAACCGACCCTCATGTGGCTGAGATCTTGAGAACTTCCATAACGGCTCTGGATCACTTCTTCTGTGCCCCCTCCCTGCTTATAGGGAGAGTAATCAGCGAATTCTTTCGCTCTGGGGTTGGTCCTTGTTCCGTCCGGATCCGGCAGCCGCGCGTCGCGACGATCGTCTTTTCCAGGATCTTTTTCGAAAAACAACAGGTTCTGGAGTGTGAATTCCACAGGGTGGGCCCAGGGAGACTTGTACATCATGCGAATGGCTTCCTTTCCGGTCCATTCAGTGAATGCTTTCTTCTCCCAAAATTTGTCGGCCAAAAGCACGATCGTGCTGAGGATCAAGGTGGAAGGAAGGATGAGAAGGTTCTTTTTCATGTTTCCACTCCTTCTCCCAGTTTGACATTGTCGAAAGCAACTATCCAGCCTTAAACGACATGCCTCGTATCCCCGTGACGAACGACCAAAACCTATGAACCTTTAATCGTCCGGGACTCAATTGGAAGCGGTCGAGTTGCGTCCCTGCTCTCAGTACTGCCGATGCTTAACCTCAAATGTGTTGTCCTGTATTTGGCATGTGTTTGTCCGTCCCCGCCACGATCTTGTGAATAATCTGGGCGAGCACGACTAAAGGCACCAGTGCCGGATGAGCTTGGAATACAGCTGGGTTCCCTTGTCGAGCTGGTCCAAGGCAATCCATTCATCATCGGTGTGAGCCTGGGCAATGTCTCCGGGGCCCAGAATGACAAGGTAGTTCATGGCCTGAAACATGCAGGCATCGGTCCCATAGGACACGGTCCGAGACTTTTCTGTACCGGTCAATTCCAAAATCTCCCTTACGAAGGCAGAGTTCGGATCTGTGTATACGGGCTGGCCGCGCCATAAGATTTCGAAATCCAGGCCACATTGATCAGCCGCCTCACGCGCTTGACTGAGCAGGGTGTCACCCTCCTGGCCTGGCATGGGTCGGAAATAGACTGTGCAAACACTTTGGGCGGCGGTCATATTCACTGCTCTCGTGTGGTCGTTGATGCCTATATTCCAGCGAATGTCCGGAGGATCGAATTCCTTATCCAGCCAGGCGGGGTGCTGGAGAGTCTCATCGTGGATTCTTTTCATTTCACTCAAGAAAGGAATCATGGCCAGGTTGGCGTTGACACCCGTCGTGCCACTGGAGTGACCTGCCCTACCCTTCGAGACCGCCCGGAACCCGAAGGTGCCCTTGTGTGCGTGTACAATCTCCAAGCGGGTTGGTTCCCCGATGATCCCTCGGCTTTTACGCTGGATCATCTGCTGATACAGACGGGATTGCTTCGCGACCTCTGCTGCTCCTCCGTAACCGATTTCTTCGTCCGCCGTGCAGGTGATGTAAAGCGGGTGCTTCAGATCCGAGGCCAGAACAGTCTCGGCAGCTGCGAGGATACAGGCGACAGAACCCTTCATGTCGCAACAGCCTCTTCCCCAAAGCTTCCCCTCCTCGACAACGGGTTCAAAGGGACCGTGCGCAGCACGGGACCAGGAGTCGGCGGGGACAACGTCGGTGTGACCAAAGTAAGCCATCCCACCAACTCCGTCCCCTAGTTGACCGACTAGATTCGCTTTCATCACCCTCTGCGCATCGACATATTCGATTCTTTCCACGGAAAAGCCAAGACGCTGGAGCGTGTCTTCCAGATAATCGATAATCGGAACATTGGACAGCTGACTGGTCGATTCGAAGGCGACCAGGGCTTGCGCATATTCCAGAGCGTTCATGGAAGGCTTATTTTCCTCAGGGGGCCTCAGGCGTGGGAGGGGCCTCAGGCCCCGAAAAAAGGTTTCCGGTTTCTTCTACAGTTCGGTACGGGCTGCTAGGCTGAGAATCGGTGTCTGTTCCTGCATTACACCGTGTGAGTGGACGAGGAGATCAACGGGTGTCTGCTGCGCCTGCACTCCGAATCCGACCTTCTGCCTCCCATTTCTGTAATTCTTCCTTCAATGGCTCAGCCTCAGGGGCATCGGGGATGATTTCGAGGTAGCGACGAAGCTCAGCGGCAGCCGAAGGGAAATTGCCTTTTCCAGCCAAAACGATTCCCAACAGGTAATGCATGCGGGGATAATTTCGAGCCTCGCTGCTGTTCAGAATCTTCCGGGAGGATTTTTCAGCCGCATCCAGGTTTCCCAAAAAATAGCTGGCCACGCCCAGGCTATAATGGGCGTTGATGACGTCCGGGTTCAGCTCCAGAACCTGCCTGCTCAACTGAGCCGCGTCCTTCCAGCGACGCTCGTCAAGACGCAGCAGCACCAGGGGCAAATAAGGACCAACGTAGTTTGGCTCGACAGCCACGGCACGCTCGAAGGCCTCCTGGGCCCCGGTCCGATCCTTGGTTGCGAGTCGGAGCTGTCCCAGCAGGTTCCATGCGGCGAAAAACTCGGGGTACAATTTCACGGCCTTTTCCAGTTCCTTGACGGCCCTGGAAGGCTTGGCCTTCTTCTTAGCCTTCTTGGGTGCGCCCAGGGTATTCAGGCTGATCGCGGTACCGGCAACCTTGTCCCGTCGGCGCAAAACAATGACGCCGACATTGGGGTTATCGAGGTATCGCCGAATGCCAAGGTGGATCGTATTGGCTTCGAAACCAGCCAACGAAGTGCGCAGATCACAACCAGTCAGGTTGACGTTCCCTTGCCCCGTTCGAGAACCCAGATTTGTTGGAGAGTCCACCCCTAACCCTCCACCCACGGGGCTATTCCCAAACCCGCCCTGAACGGCACCGGAGACACTGGCGTCCGCGATGTCTGTGTTGCGATCTCCTAACCGAAAGCCAAAGTGTCCATTACTGGAGGTGCGAAATTGTCGGACAATCCTGCCGTGACAAACCATGTCAACTCGTACGGGCTCAGGGGGCGCCGAGCCGTCCTCCAGTGTGACTTTACCGGAAATAAAATGCGGGACATCCTGAGTGTCTCTGCTGAACTCCTGAGGTTCCCGGCGCTGCTGCCGGCCACCTAGCTGGGGCTCAGTCGGCCGCTGAGTTGGCTGCGGTCTTCGTTCCTGCTCCTGTCCTCGGTTTCGTTGTTGAGCCTCTACAACCCCCAACAGCATTGAGAGAAAAATTAGAACCAGAAGTCTTCTGGCCATGGTGAGATCCCCTACCCGACGAGTGGCGTCAGAGGTGAAAGGTCCAAGTGCTTTAAGCTTATTCAGATTCGAATTCAAAGTCAATCAGCGCTCGGGGGCTGCGCTCGTTCCACCGCTACGGCTGCCACCTTGAGCTCTGGCGTTTCGGTGATCGGATCGACGGTAGGGTTGGTGACGTTATTGGTGGGTGATTCATCCGGAAAGGCGAAGGACATGAAAACGGTCCCTTCAGGGCTCCAACTCGGCAATGTCGAAGCGGTAGAAGGTAATCTCGCCGTAACTGGGAGCCGCGCCCGTGGCGGTTTCTACCAACAGGCCGATCGTGCCGTCAGCCAGACGTAGTAAAACCGAATAGGCTGCAAAGCCGCTGTTGAATGGAACCGGATTGATGAAAGTCTTGCCTTCGTCGTAGCTGATCCAGACCGTGACATTGTTGCGGTCGAGGCCGTTTTCACCGCGCGGCCCAGAGAAAAGGATCCGATCTTTTTCGTGCCCGGCGCGTTTGGCGGAGTAGCGGACCATCGAGCCATATACTGGTGTGATGGGGATATCGTCCGGATTATCGGGTCCCCAGGTGACTCCACCATCTGTGCTGATATGGCGGCGGAAATTGCCGTCATTTTGCCGCGCGTCCAGCAGTACTCTGCCGTCGGTTAGCTCGACGACTTCATCCTCGTTGGCACCAGGTCCAGCTGTGACGTTGCCAACTTGCCAGGTGTTCCCGTGGTCGTCGGAATAAAAGACAAACGGCTCGTTAGTAGCAGGTCCGTCCGGTGTGCTGGAACCGCTCCGTTTGGCTGGAATGATCAGGCGGCCGTTGCGCGACGGCTCCTTATCTTGCCATTGGAGCTGGATACCGTTTCCCGGACCGGGTTCGGCTTGTCGCCAATAGAGTCCATCGCTGGTCTCGTGCGGCTCGTCCGGATACACAACCTGCTTGCGATCCGACCATGTTTTGCCATTATCGGTACTGGAGCGGACCCACACAACCTGGTTACCGTCACCGAAGTCCGCGCTTTGGCCGTGTTTCACAGTACGCGGCCCAAGATCCGGCCATTGCCCGTAGAACAAGAAGACCGTCCTGGTTTTCGCATCGAGGACCGGTGTCGGGTCACCGAAGTCGACCAAATCACCGTTGGGACGGAATCCAGAATCGATGACGACCATCGGCTGCCAGGTTCGGCCGTTATCGATACTCCGCCGCATGACCAAATCGATGGGGGCGTTCTCATCAACACGCGGGTCGCTACCGTCTCCGCGGCGCCCTTCGGCAAAGGCCAATATCGAACCGTCCTGCGCGACGATCATGCCCGGAATGCGAAAGGTGTGGTAGCGGTCCTTCTGGGTGACATAGCTTCCCTTGGGGGAGACAAACGGTTCCGTAACCGAGATCACCTCGGCGGCTGCCTGGAAATGTGAGATCCACGTCGCCAGAAAGACCAGGATCATGATCCCAGGAACACGTGTAGTCGATCGCGCCCCACCCTCGCCGAGCTGGTTTCTGATCTTGTCGTGCGAAATGATCGGGCCGACCATCGGACCCTCCCCAGGCCGAAAAGCCTTTTCTAAAATGATAAGCTTACAGGGAGTTGGAGGCAATGTGAACTGTCTAAACCCCCATTCACCATATAGGACACCAAAATTGTTTGCCTTAATCGATGTAAACTACTATAATCAAAGTAGATATAGAGCATAAAGGGAGCAAGAAATGGCTGACCCAAAGGGTGAAGGTTTGAAGGCCGGTTTTGATGGCAGTTTGAGGCTTGAATTTCATGGGGCTAAGGTCACCTCGGATGCTGGGCTTCTCGCCTATCGTGATTTGGACGAAGCGTTGGTGTTATTCGATAGTGTTCCCTCCGTTTTTCGCGATTCGCGGACAGGGCGTAACATCCAGCACGACCTGGCGTCGTTGCTGCGCCAATCAGTATACAGTCGACTGGCTGGCTATGAAGATGTCAACGATGCCCATCGTCTATCGGTGGATCCTACTATGCGGAGGATCACCGGGAAGAAGATGGACAAGAAGAAGGCCGCCAGCGCCAACACCATGGGTCGATTTGAGACCGAGATGCTGTCCGTCCCGGGGAACCTCAAAGCCCTTTCGGAAGTTAATGGCCGATGGGTAGAAAGAGCGCTGGAGAAAACAACTCATCGACGCATCATTCTGGATATGGACAGCTCAGCCAGTCCTGTCCATGGCGAGCAGGAAGCCTCTGCCTACAACGGCCATTTCCGATGTACTTGCTACCATCCCCTGTTTTGTTTCAACCAGTTCGGAGATTGCGAAGGTGCAATGCTTCGGCCCGGCAATGTTCACAGCGCGGATGGTTGGAAGGAGATGCTGGAACCAATCGTGGCTCGCTACGAGAAGAAAACAGTCCGCAAATACTTTCGTGGGGATGCTGCCTTTGCCAAGCCGGACGTTTATGAATACTTGGAGGAGAAGGGCTTTTTGTATGCCATCCGGCTTCCTGCCAACGAGGTGCTTCAGGCGGAGATTGAACACCTGCTTACCCGGCCTGTGGGCCGTCCGCCCCGAAAGCCTATCGTTTGGTTTGCCGATTTCCAATATCAAGCCGCCAGTTGGGACCGGCCTCGCCGGGTGATTGCCAAGGTCGAGTGGCATCGCGGAGAACTCTTTCCGAGGGTGGGTTTCATCGTCAGTGTGCCACAGCAAGCCTTACATTCCGCACTTCTCGACCGTATTATCTGGGGATTTTCTTTCCTGCCTGTAGGGGAGGCCGGAAGGCACGCTCGGGGACATGGAGGAGTGCCAGGATCTGCTTTTGCAAGGCCGTCAATTCGGGAGGGAAGACCTGCACGACCTGACCGGCCCGCAGGAGGGTGTGGCGTTCCGTGAGGCTGAAGAGTCGCAGCACCTGTTCGGTGGTCGGCCGTTTCGATTGTCTCTCCTCGGGGTAAAGGGGCAGTTGCGGGATCTTCTCTCGTTTCATGGCCCGGCGCAGATCGCGCTCGATCAGAGCCTGGACCAGGAGCGCGAGGAAGTAGAGGGTAAAGAGCGCTTCGATCCGGCCCTCGTTCTTGAGCAGGACCGGGGCGATCTCGTGCACGGTCTTGATCTGCTGGAAACGTTTCTCGATCGCGGGTTGGCCCTTGTGGGCTTGGAGGACTTGCGGAGCGGGGAGGGACCGATCGTTGCTCAAAAGCGGGTACATCCCGTCACTCTTCCGGTCGTAGTCGATCGCCGCCTGCTCCAGCTTCCACTCCAGATCCCAGCGCCGGCGCGTGATCCTGCGGTAGGGCGTCTGGGATCCGGGCCGTCCTCGGCGCAACTGCCGGAAGGTGTGCTCTTCCCGTCGCAGGCGCCGGACGCGGAGATAGCGGGCCAGCTGACGGCGCTGGAGAATCTCCTCGACCCTCTGGTCGACCTCGGAAGCCTTGCGCAGGCGCGACTTCGGACTGCGGAGGCGTTCCTTCAGATCCGACAGCTCTTCCTGCGCGGCGGCCAGCTGCTCGCGAAGGGAGCGGTGCGCGGCAGACATACCATCGGTCCCGGGGACCCCCTTTGCGCCGCGGGTTGGGACGATCCCAGACCTTCTCCCACTCGGGCTCGTGGGTCTGAATCCACTTGCGAAACTCTCCATCCTCGAGCCGGGAGCGGGGAAGGACCGTGACAAACCGCCCTGCGCGCCGATAGATGTAGTCCATGTTTTCCCGGCTGCACAGCTTGGAGTCGGCCACATACAGGAAGTCGGGCCGACCGGCCACGGCCCGCAGGGCCTTCCAAGTCTTGATGTGGGTCACCGAGTCGTTGGTGTTCCCATCGCTGCACCGGAACTGCACCGGGACCCCGCCGTCCGCGCTGGCCGTGAGGGAAAAGAGCAACTGCTTGAGGTCGGGCCGATGATCTTTCGAGTAGCCGTAGGTGATGAAGGGCGCTCGCTGGCCCCGCATCCGTCGGCCCTGGGCGCGGCGGTACTGCCCCGTGAAACGGATGGTGGTGGAGTCATTGTGCAGCTCGTCGCAGCGGACCTCGAAGCGCTTCGCGACGGCGATCACCACTTCGGTGAGCAAGGCCGCGCGGTCCGCATCGAAGAGCCGGTCCAGCGCTCTGCCGATGCGGTCGTCGCTCACCTGATCCACCCCCTCCGGGTGCAGGGCATACATCTCCGGCGCAAACGTGCGCACGGTCTCCTGCTGGCGATAGATCGGCTCCCGCTCCACCAGGATCGAGCGCAGCAGCACGCCGAGCCCTAAGGCATAGGATAGGGTGACCCGGCGATCCTGGGTCGGGACGTGGCGTTGCAGGATCTCGCCCAGACCCATGCGGGACAGGAAGTGATTCACGATGGGAAGCGGCCCCAGCCGCTCCGTCCGGAGCCCAAAGGAGCCCCGGGATAATAAGCCTTGCACCCGACCCATATCTGTCGCTAATATAATAGACAGATATGACAAAATCTAGATCTGGAAAACACCTCGATCGAGTCCGCAGTCGTGCCCTCGACCGGATCGCCCGGATCCAGCAACAGATCGGACAACTCGACTGTCTGTGTTCCGGAACCTTGGTGAAGAGGAAGAAGGTCTGCGGCAAAGTCAACTGCCGCTGCTTTCGGGGTCCCCGAGCCCGCCATGGCCCCTACTACGAGTGGGGATACATGAGCGAGGGGAAACAGGTCCACCGGATGATCTCTCCCCAGCAGGCGGCCCTCCTGCGAAAGGCGCTTGCCAACTACCGGACCGTCCGACGTCTCTTGCGCCGTTGGGAGACCGAAACCGTGCGCCTCATGGAAGCTGAAAAAACCCACAACCCATGAAGGACCAATCGGTCACACAATCACCAAATCACCCTCGAGAAGTGCGGAATGTAAGGCGGGTGTCCAAAAAACTACGGTTCTCAGTGAGCATTAACACGCCCGGTGTACTGGGATCAACGCTGAGGATGGACTTTTTATACCCGGAAACCTCGCTGCTGACCATCTCCCAGGTCTCGCCTCGGTCGCCGCTCTTGTAGAGACCCTTCCAGGCAAGAATGTACAGAACTCCACCGGGGGCGACCAGGATCCGCTGGGCCCGCCCGGCGTCCGTGAGGCCCGACGCCATGAGATCCCAGCTCGCGCCGCCGTCGCTACTGCGCCGGAATGGGTTGCCCGTTCCGGCGCTTCCCACGGCGTAGACGGTCTTGGCATCCTGGGGGGCGAAGGCGATGCCGCTGACGTCCATCCCGCCAATGCGGGACTCCACCCACGTTACGCCTCCGTCGTCGCTGCGGTGCAGCCTGTTGACGTCGGGCAGCAACAGCCTCTTGGGGTCCGACGGAGCGATGGCCAGAGGATGGCCCACCAATCGGCTCAGACCGGCCTTGACCCAGCCCGCGCCCGCGTCCTCGGACCGAAAGACACCGTTCTTGGTGACCGCAAACAGGCGCTTGCTGTTCTGCGGATCGATGCGGATGCTGCTGACCACCTGTACCGCCAGACCCGCCTGTTGCCAGCTGCCGCCTGCATCTGTGCTCTTCCAGACGCCGCCGTTGTGCGTTCCCGCGTAGAGCGTGGACGGATCGACGGGATCGATGGCAAGGCTCTTCACGGAGCCCAGCCAGGGGCCTTCGGACCGCCAACCGGCCCAGACCGGGGTAGTAGTGAAGAGGATCGTGGTCAAGGCTGTCACCAGCCGCAGGTTGCGTCTCATGCTTCCTCCCGTTGCCGTTGCCGTGGATCCGCCAGGGGTAGACCTGGACCTTCTAGAATCGCAATCAGCCGTCATTCTACCCGACATTCCTCATATCAACTTCCGATATGAGTTCACCGCAGTCCTGTGTCCATGGGCTGGACTTAAAATGATCCCCAGCTCTAACTTAATACTCCCTTTCATAAATACGGTAACGTATGCGGATGGGGCTTACGAGGAGAGGTCGCGAAGAGAGGAGGAGGCGATGCAGAGGCATCGTCGACGACGAACGACCAAGAGATCGCCCGCAACCCCCATCCGCCCAAAGGGTTGGGGCGGGACGAGCCCATCTCTTTGTTGCTCCTCCTCGCCGATGTCTTGACATCGACTCGTCGTCGCGCCTCGATCTGGTCTCCGTCCCGCTCCCAACATACGTCATCGTATTTATGAAAGTGAGTACTTGGTCGGTTTTCCAGGTGGCTTTTGGTCAAAAACCTGATCAATAGAGACACCTCCAGCGGTTCAATCAGAAACCCTCGGCGCTAGGCTGTCATCCATCTCAATCGATCAATCCGAGACAACAGCCCGGCCCATATATCCTTGCTTATCGCTACCTCCGCCATCTGAAACGTGACGATCCGGCTATGGCGGATCACCTTCGCTCCGATCTTGATCAGTTTGGTCAACAGGCTGCGAAGGGACCAATGTTTGATTTTTCTGGGAAGGACCAGCCGCCGTAGAAAATTGCCCAGGTTGCAGGCCAAGACAAACAGAGCCAACCTCACCTGATTCGGGACAAAGCGCTGGCAGGACAGGCGAGTCCGGTGCAACGCATACTTGCCTTCCTTGATCCACTGCTCGGCTGTGCCACGACCGTTATAGAAGTGAACCACCCCTGAGGCTTGTGCGCTCATATTGGTGACGATGAAACCCACCCTCGGAAAGAGTTCTCCGCGATGCCACTCGGCCTTGGCAATCACCCGGCGAGGCCGGTCCCAACTGGCGGCTTGATATTGGAAATGGCAAACCAAACGATAGGCTTTCGGGGCGGACGGCCCACAGGCCGGGTAAGCAGGTGTTCAATCTCCGCCTGAAGCACCTCGTTGGCAGGAAGCCGGATGGCATACAAAAAGCCCTTCTCCTCCAAGTATTCATAAACGTCCGGCTTGGCAAAGGCAGCATCCCCACGAAAGTATTTGCGGACTGTTTTCTTCTCGTAGCGAGCCACGATTGGTTCCAGCATCTCCTTCCAACCATCCGCGCTGTGAACATTGCCGGGCCGAAGCATTGCACCTTCGCAATCTCCGAACTGGTTGAAACAAAACAGGGGATGGTAGCAAGTACATCGGAAATGGCCGTTGTAGGCAGAGGCTTCCTGCTCGCCATGGACAGGACTGGCTGAGCTGTCCATATCCAGAATGATGCGTCGATGAGTTGTTTTCTCCAGCGCTCTTTCTACCCATCGGCCATTAACTTCCGAAAGGGCTTTGAGGTTCCCCTGGACGGACAGCATCTCGGTCTCAAATCGACCCATGGTGTTGGCGCTGGCGGCCTTCTTCTTGTCCATCTTCTTCCCGGTGATCCTCCGCATAGTCGGATCCACCGATAGACGATGGGCATCGTTGACATCTTCATAGCCAGCCAGTCGACTCGTATACCGATTGGCGCAGCAACGACGCCAGGTCGTGCTGGATGTTACGCCCTGTCCGCGAATCGCGAAAAACGGAGGGAACACTATCGAATAACACCAACGCTTCGTCCAAATCACGATAGGCGAGAAGCCCAGCATCCGAGGTGACCTTAGCCCCATGAAATTCAGGCCTCAAACTGCCATCAAAACCGGCCTTCAAACCTTCACCCTTTGGGTCAGCCATTTCTTGCTCCCTTTATGCTCTATATCTACTTTGATTATAGTAGTTTACATCGATTAAGGCAAACAATTTTGGTGTCCTATATGGTGAATGGGGGATTAGATGTTCCCCAATTTGAAGAGTAATATTTTTACCAACTAGATTTTTATATTTCTGGCCCCCAAAAACGGCGTTTTTCTGGGAATAATTCCTATCAAACTCAACTATTTCTGTCCGAATTTTTAGATTGCCATTTCGGAAGGAAAAAGTTTCTCCCGGCACGCCGAGTATCTTACCTAGAGACATACGCGGACCCATACCTAAACACATGCTCTTATTCTTAAATGGGTCGTAAACTATAACATCGCCAAGGGCTGGTCGTCCTGTTTTAGTCTGAACAATATCTCCAACTGTGTAGCCATAGCCATCAACCTCAAGAGTCAGCTTGCTTGGCCTAACCTGTCGAAATTGATCTCCAGTCTCTTTAGTCCTTAATTTGTTTCCTATGTAAATACATCCGCTAATGACAATCAAGACAGCAAGAATAATACTAAGGGGTTTTAACAAGGATTGTACTCTTTGTTTAAGGCAGTATCCGCCAGCCTAACCGCTTTCAGTCCGTAGCCGAAGAGATCTGGTCTCCTGCGAGCAAATCAAAAATGCCGGAAATACGCGTCCTGGATGTCGACCCTCGTTGCATTGGCGGATGAATAACGAAAACCTATCAGCGGAGATCCACTCTTAGGCAAGTAGTTGACTCCTGCCATTGTGGCCATACCATCATGGCGTGAAGGATATGTTTGATCTAAAAGGTTATTCCGGCAGCTCGCTCCCCACCGGGGGGAGGCCGAGGTTTCTCAGCTTTGGCGTACAACCGTCCGGTTCGCATTTATACTCGACGCAGACCCCCAGAGTGACTTCAAAGCCTATGGGGCGCCTCGCCTTCATGCGCCAGGTAGCGTCTTCGGGACCACCCGGTAAACCTCCAGGAACGGCATCCTCCTCAAAATAGGGGATCTGTTTCTCGACGAGTCCCAGTTGAGAGATGTGACAATGGTGAATATCTTCTCCGTTGGGGTCTCGAAAGTGTCGACGAATAAAGGTGATATCGTGTCCGTCTGCGTTCATGTAAAAACCCCTTGGGCGGCCCAGTATGGGTCTGAAGCGGCCTCGATGCCGCTTCAATAGTCTGGCTGCCCTTCTCCAGGGTTCCCGGTCCGTGACCACGTTTGGCACCCTCGCATGGGTTGAGTCATAGACCGTCAAACGCACTCTTGCACTTCTCGGTCGCCGGGCACCGGGATCCGGGCTCTGGGCGGCGATCCTGCCATGGAATTCGGGTATCACGGTCTCCTCCGCTGGCTGTTGCTGTTGCACTCCAAGCCTAAGACTAGCCAACTCGCGAGCGGCTTCCTCATACGTGTAACTGGGGATGGTTCCTTGATTGCGCACCCAGATTCGCGCCGTCAAGCCCGGGACCACCACATAGGGAACAGCCTCGAAAGTGAGGCTGGTATTAAATTGTTCCGGAACCAGGGTAAGAAGCCGGGAGCGTACTTCGAAAAACAGGCTCGGGTTCGAAACTACCACGATGTATTGCCTACTGCAACAGGGGAGGCCCTCTATCTCCGAATTACCGTCTTCGTCAGTCGGTTGAGGTGCTTCCCGCCCCTCGGGAAAAACGCTGACGCTCACGTCCGGAATACCCACATCTGGGTGGTCGGGGTCGCGAACTCAGATGGAAATTTTGTGAGTCACCGGCTCGAGAGTGAAATCCACACGTCTATGTCCGAAGGGACCCATCCGGACACGGATTCCCTCGCGCCAGTTAAAACGGTCTCCGTTCCGAGCTTCGGCGACTGAATCTCGATCAAAGTACGGTCGCACTAAGTATTGAACGTTCGGGCGGAGAGATCCAAATTCAAAGGCTCCATCTTCGTTGGTGTCTCTCAAAGGCAGCACAGGTCTCGATTGTCCTCCCTCAGTGACCACCAATTCCATTGGAAGCCCGGAAATCGCTAGTGCTCCGGAATTGGGATAGAATCTGCCATCTCGAAGTACCTCCCCACTGATCGTGGCGGTCGCCCTAGCGGGGATACAGTCCTGAGCTGAAACTGGGACGAACAGGCCAAAGCTGGTCATGATCTTGGTGACTGCGATCCAACGAACGATCTTCATTTCCACCTCCCGAGCTTGAATCAGCTCCAACTGACGACAAGGAAAGTCAAGGAATACCCATTCATTCTCGGCCTGGTGCCCCTTCAGGTCAACCTTAATAGTTCTGATCCCGAGGGTATGTTTAACACCAACGCGTCCAAGGAGCTCGTAATGGTATCAGTTATTGGTTCACACGCATGTGGCGGCGATCTGGGTGTCAGAAGTCCCTGGACACTTTGTGAGTCCTGATGGCGACATGTATTATCTTAGGGCGCTTTTCCCCACCTTGAATCAAAGAAGCGCGCACTTTAGACTGAGCTACGCTTGGATTGTGGAGTGGACCAAGCGGAGGAATAGGAATGCAGCGACCCTACCAGGTGGGACGATCTTGTGAGGCCTGGTGTACACGGTGTAAGTCGGAAGCGGAGCACACCATCGTTGCAATGGTGGACGGCTTGCCCAAACGAGTTGAGTGCAACATCTGTCATAGCCAGCACAATTATCGTCTGGCGCCGGGCCAGCGCCGGCCAGCAAAAATGAAGGGTTCCAGGTCACGCCGAATCAGCCGCAAGAACGCCCCCTGGGAGAGACTGCTTTCGACCGACGACAGCCCGGAGGCCAGGCTCTACTCAATGACCGAGCGATTTGAGGTTGACGAGGTTGTGGAGCACCACAGTTTCGGGATCGGGATTGTTCAGCAGGTCCAGCCGGGAAACAAGATTGAAGTCCTCTTCAAGTCGGGCAAGAAACTTCTGGTCCACGGACGCTGAAACGACGAAGGCCTGGAAACAACACCAGGTCGTTGAACTTCCTCAGGCCAGCCTCCAGTTCATAAAGGATAAAAGGCATTCAGGATCTTCCGCCTCTGCTCCGGCATGGAACTCAGGGCAATGTTCCATTCATACTACGAGAGCACCTGGATAACCCAAAAACCATAGAATTCTTGGCAGTCGAAAGATGAGGAAAGGCTTGATAAGTGGATCATGTATGATGGGGAAGTGTGAGTCGATTTGAAGCTTTATTAAAATTGCTGGTCACTCACTTTTAGCCCCATGAGGTGCGCGTACCTTTATGCGTAGGAAAAAGATGAATCGAAACTTCATCCGTGCTGTTACCTGCTTCTCCCTGTTTGCGACATTGGCTGCTTCAGGTTGTGGCATCGATCCTGGCTCAACCGATTCTAGTTCGGGTTTGACGACATTCGGTCCCAACCTGATTCTCATTTCTATTGACAGCTTGAGGGCCGATCATCTCAGCCTTTACGGTTACCAGCGCAACATGTCCCCCAATCTCAATGATCTTGCTAAAGACGCGGTGGTGTTCGAGCAGATGGTGAACAATGGTGGCTTCACGCTGCAGGTTCACACGTCAATGATGACTTCGTTGCCGCCGCTCGTCCACAATATTATCTTCCCTACTGATCGGCTGGAACCGGAGCGCATCACTCTCACGGAGCAGTTAAAGGAGCACGGCTACCGGACCGCCGCCTTCAGCGATGGCGGATTCGTAAAGGCGAAGTTCGGCTTCGATCAGGGGTTTGATACCTTCGACGACTTTGGCGGCCGTCTGGAAACGATTCAGCCCAAGTTCTTCCACTGGCTGGACACCTATTACGATTCGAAATTCTTCCTCTTCATTCATACTTACGACGTACATTCACAGTGGAAAGATCATCAGTACGATTGCCCGGGGGACTATCCAGAGTGTTACTCTCGAAACTATGCGGGGGATTTCAACGGCTGCATCGACGACAAATGTGCTTCTGAATTGTTTCTGTGGTTCAACCAGCGAATCGAAGAGGACGAGTCTTTCAATATCGGCCAGTATTTGACCCCAGATGATCTGGAATTTGTCGTGTCGCGGTACGATGGCTGTATCAACTATGTGGACGACCGGCTCCATCAGCTAATTGATCATGTTAAACGACTAGGCATCTACGACCAAACCTTGATCGCTATCACTTCCGATCACGGAGAGGAGTTTCTAGATCACGGACGGCTTCTACATGGAAACAGCCCCTTCGAAGAACTCATTCGTGTTCCCCTCGTTATCAAGTTTCCCGACTCCGCTTTCGCCGGGACTAGGGTGGAGCCATTGACCACGACTATCGATCTAATGCCCACCATACTGGACGTTCTCGAAATCCCGTTAAACGGTCAGGCGTTGGGAGTGAGCCTGATGCCTTCAGTCCGAGATGGGCGGTCGGTGCGTAGCGCAGCCCATGTCTTCTCTGCCGTGCGCACGCAAGGGTGGAAGGTCATAAGCGACAAGAGCGGAGAGTATCTTTTCGACCTTCGCGCCGATCCGCGAGAGCAGGTAAATCTGGCCCAAAGAAAGCCGGATATCCTGGCCCCAATGCTTTCCAAACTAAGGCAAGTCGTCAGTCGCGATAAAGTGCTGTACAAGAAATTTCAACGAATTGCTCAGATCAAGCAAGACAAGATCGAGTTAACCAAGGAAGAGATAGAAGAACTCAAGTCTCTTGGTTATGTCCAGTAACCCCACACCCCTGTGCTGATCCAACAACGAGGCTTGAGAACGGCCCGTCCTCCCCCCCCCAATTTTGTACCCCCAATCAATGGTGGGCGGTACTGGGCTCGAACCAGTGACCTCCTCCTTGTAAGGGAGGCGCTCTTCCAGCTGAGCTAACCGCCCAGAGCGCAAGGCATCCCGGCAGGCCGAGTGAAAGGATGCCGTTGCCTGAACCTGAGGTGCCAATGAGCAGGGCGGTAGTATACCAGAAGGATTCTCCCTGACCTCAGAAGGCCTGCAGACCCCTGGGCAAGTCGATCCCTCCCTTGTTCCGCCGCAAACGAGTTCGTACAATGATGCCAGGATAGCAAAGTGGATCCATACCCAACCCATCCTCTCTCCGGCAGCGTTGATCGGATTGGACGGCATCACTCATCTTGTCACAAGTGGGGAGGCTCCCCGATTCAAGACGCACCAGGGATGTCGGTCAGGAGTTTGCCCGTCTGAAAAGTAAGGGCCATTCAAGGGGAAGCCACTGACCTATACTATAATTTGCAGACACCCCGTTGGGCTCGTGGGCTGGAAGCTCGCGACTCTGTGGCTTGGCACTTGGGTGGCTGGAAGGAGCTTTTACAATGAGTATCTTACTCTTGGTGGTGAGCTTGACCCTCCTCGTGTCGGCCATGTGTTCCCTCTTTGAGGCCACGCTCTACTCGACCCGGATGGCTACACTGGAGGCCGCGCGGACAGGGAAAAACCCAAAGCTAGCCCAGCGATTCATTCGAATGAAGCGAGGTATTGCCGGCCCGGCTTCCGCCATTTTGATCCTGAACACCCTCGCCAATACGGGGGGAGCTACCCTTTCAGGAATGTATGGGACTCAGGTACTGGGTTCCTCTTGGGTTCCCGCATTTTCAGCCGGATTAACCCTGGCCATTCTGCTGTTCTCGGAAATTGTGCCGAAGACCTATGGAGCCATTCACTGGCGGCGACTTTGGCCCTTGATCGTCTGGCCTCTGACGATCATCGAAAGGCTGTTTTACCCGGTGGTCCAGATCACCCGGAGATTAGCCGACTTCTTTACCCGAGGTCATTCCATCATCCCGGCCGTTACTGAAGAGGAAATAGTATCGATGATTCGTTTAGGGGCCCAATCGGGTGAAGTCACGCCTGCCGAACTCCAGCTCCTGAACAAGATCTTCCAGTTCGAAGAGCTCTACTGCCGCCAGGTCATGGTCCCGCGTAGTGAAGTGGTCTTTTTTGATCAAAAAAGCCGCCTCTCGGAATGTATTGCCATCGCGAGGCGAACCAAGCACACGAGGTTTCCCTTATGTAAAGGTACACTGGATGAAGTGATCGGCGTCGTCCATGTCAAGGATCTGGTCGGAGTCTCCCCTGATGAGGAGTTTGACCTGACCTCCGTGGCCAGACCCATGCGCTCTGTCCCGGAAACTATGCCCATCAGTCGGCTGCTGCGTAATATGCAGGCCAGCCGCCAGCATATGGCTGCTGTCATTGATGAATACGGTACTATGGCGGGGATCATCACTCTGGAGATCGTGCTGGAACAGATTGTCGGCGCTGTGCAGGACGAGTTCGACACAGAGGCGCCTGAAATCGTTCTGCAAGGGCCAAACCAGTACACCATCCAGGGCCATTTGCCGATTGGGCGGCTCAATCGTGAGCTCAACCTCGAACTGTACGCTTCCAACGTGGATACCCTTTCCGGTTTGCTGGTCAGCAAGGTGGGGAGGCTCTTGAAAGTCGGTGACACCATTCAGCTGGAGGGAGCCGTGGCTAGGGTGTTGGATGCGCACGCTGGCCGAGCGAAGCGGGTCGCCCTGACGATTATCCGTGACCCGGATGATTCGGATTCGCCGCCGGGTGCGCAGGGTGGCTAGCAGTTTCCTACGAAAATAGTGTAGCCAGATGGCTTCTCTCCTGTTGCCCTTCAGCAAGGGGCCAGCCCTGGGTTCTAGCCTGCATTTCTCATCACCACTCTACTGCATCGGCTGAATCATCCGGCCTGACTGCGTTGCGCTCCGTCAGCCTCCTCGACGTACTGCACGAGTACGCCTGCGGGGGCCTCGGTCGCGCGCCTTGAGAGGCCGGCCCTTCCGCCGCGTGACACGAGTGTCTCGTGACGAGCAGTGATGAGAAATGCAGGCTAGGGAAGTCTGTAGGGGCGCACGGCGGTGCGCCCTTTCCAAAAAGGTCGGCACACGGGAGCGTATCGACGCCGTCCCGGCGGCTGCCGGCTGGAATCCGGTGTTACTTTCCGGCATGCTCCGAAGAGGCTCAAGGAGAAAGCCCAGTGCAAAGCACCAGGGTTGAAGTCTGCCCTCACGCTGAAAGCCGCCTACATTTTCCCCAGCTGATTTTTGAGGAATGATTTCAGCCGGTTCTCCATCTCTTTCGGAATCTGGACGTCCTGGTCCCTCAGCCGGCGAGCCATTTCGGAGGAGGATCGGTAGGTTTTCAAAAAGTTCAAACAGGGAGGGCAGCCCATCAGGTGGTCATCTAGTTTTTTCTTGCTCACCGCATCAAGGCTATCCTCCAGATACTCCAGCAACAGGTCGACGCACTCCTTGCAATTCAGATAGCCTTTCATGATTAGCCCTCCAGATATTCTCCTAATTTTTCCCGTACAAACAAGCGGGCCCGATGAATTCTTGTCTTCGTCGTCGGTTCCTTGAGGCCCAACAGTGAGGAGATTTCCCGCACAGAGTATCCTTCGATGTCTTTCAACACCAGGGGTGCACGATACTCAAAAGGCAGGGCCTGCAAGGCATCATAGAGCCTGCTTGCCAGCTCCTTGTTCAACATCGCTTCCTCCGGATCCAAGCCCCAATCGGAAATCAGCTGTTGGTGTTGGCCGTCCTGGCCAAAGTGAGGGAGAAAAGGAGCCAGATCTACCTGCCGTTCCCGACGGGCCCGATTCTTCCTGAGAAACATGATGGAGTTATTGACCGCGATTCGCTTCATCCAGGGCAAGATCTGTTTTTCATCCCGTAAGGTGTCGATCTTCCGAATGATTTTCAGCAGGGTGTCCTGAAGAATTTCTTCGGCGTCAGCCGGATTTTTGGTGTAGTTCAGAATGACTCCGAAAAGAGGGCGAGAAAACTGCTGGACCAGTCCATCCAGAGCTTCCTCCCTCGAGTGCTTCAACCCCTCTACCATCTGGTGCTCATCTAATCCTCTAGCCCGCATTTCTCACATCACCTCTACTGCAACGCCGGACCCACCCCGCCGCTTCGCGGCACCCCTCCGCAGGAGGGGACTACCTTCCGATTCGTTGTGCTCCGTCGGCTTCCTCGACGTACTGCAAGAGTACGCCTCCGGGAGCCTCGGTCGCAACGCCTTGTCCAGCCGCCCCTTCCGGCGTTTCACAACGACCCGGTGTGAGAAATACGGGCTAACTTTCATTGATTTGCATCCTCTACGATAACGCAAACGGGACGCTCAGGGAAGCTTCCCCAAATTGCTTTTACCTGCTCATGTTGATACGATTTTTTCATGCCGCAAGTGGCGATTGTATGCTCGGTCATGATTGCGCTGCTGACGCCGTGCCTGGGGCAGCGCAAGGGTGTTCGGGCTCCGTCCCAGGATATTCCTGAGTATTGGAAAGCTTTTCAATCCAGAGAGGATAAGGGCAGTCTGACCAAGGCGGTTCTAAAGAACGGTTTGACCATCCTGATTGAGGAGCAGGCACTTCGCCCGCTGGCTGCGGTGCTCACTTATGTCAAGGCGGGTCATTTCCAGGAAAACGATGAGGTGGCCGGGGTCTCTTCCCTGATCGGGCGTCTGCTGGTCAGGGCAGCCAGCCGCGGCGATGGTCGAGAAATCACGGGCGTTCTGGGGAGCGCCCTTACGGTCGAGACAAGCTACGATCGAACTTGCTACCTGGCGGTGACACCTAGCGAGAATGTGATGAGAACGATGGAAGTTCACGCCGCCCTGCTGGAGAAGCCGGACTTTACTGCTTCCCAAATCGGGGTCGAGACATCGCTCCTGGCAGAGGAGATCGAACGCCAGGCTCACGCTCCTCGAATCTATGCCAGGAGGAGACTGCTGGAGCTGACCTACCCAGCGCACCCTTTGGGACTCGCGCCGGCCGGGAACCGGGAGACATTGTCCAAAGCCACTGGGGAGCAACTCATCAGGTTTCACCAAACCCATTATGATCCTAAGAATGTTATTCTGGCCGTTTCGGGAGAGGTTCGACGGGAACAAATTCTGCAAAAAGTGGTCAGTCTCTACGCTTCCCTGAAGCCTTCCCGTGAAGTTTCTTCTCCTGCACCTGCTGCTCAGTCGAGCCCGACTTCCTTTCGCTACCAGCACTTACGGGGCAAACACGAACAACCCTATGTTTCCATGGCCTATCGGGTGCCGGGTATTTCTCACGCCGACTACTATCCCCTCCTCCTGCTCTCCTACAGCCTGGGAAGCGGACGCGCCTCTCTCCTTCACCAGTCCGTGGTCAACAGCGGTGCGGCGGTCATTGCGAAGTCCAGCCTGGAAGCTTTTCAGGGAGGCGGCACCTTCTTCATTACTCTTGCTCTGGAACCTGAAAAGGCGGTCAGTGCCGAGACCGATACGCTGGCCCAGCTGCAGGTGCTCAAACGGCAGGGGATTGACAGGGGGAGCCTCGATCGCGCCAAGGCACTTCTAGTGAAGCGGTTCTACGAGTCCCTGGAAGCGGTGGAGGAGAGGGTCTATCTGCTGGCCCGCAGTGAGGTCCTGGGCAGCTACCTGGACTGGGAGCGGTTGCCGCAGCAGATTGAGAAAATCGGTCCAAGACAGGTAGCGAAGGTGTTGAATCGCTATCTCAGTTATTCCAACCTGTCTCTTCTCGAGTACTTTCCCGAAAAGGCGGAAGCGCGCAACTTCACGACCCAATCCTTCCTTGAGACAATGCGGCTGCTGGTTCCCGAGCAGTCCCGAAAGCGGGAGGCTGAGATGAAGGAGCAGCAAGATGACCAGAAAGCGGATCAGCAGGAAGACACCTTTGAAGTGCCTGATTTCAAACCCAACTACCATAGATATGACTTGCGCAAGACCTCCATATTGCGAGGGCCGGAAATCTACTTTCGGGAAGAGCACATAGTCCCCCTGGTTCACTTTGGGTTTTTTTTCCCAGGGGGAAGGGCAAACGAAACGAAAACGAATGCGGGTATTACCGAACTGATGCTTCGCACACGTCTCCACGGGACTGAGGAGATGGAAGAATCCTTTCTATGGAACCACCTGGAGCGCTTGGGTGCGGAGGTCAGTGTAGTCAACGAACCCGACTTTTTCGGCTTTCAGGCTACCGTTCTTTCCAGTCATCTTGGAGAGTTGCTCTCGACTTTCGTTCAGTGGACCTTCAGCCCCCAGTTGGAGGAAAAGAACTTCCAGCGGGCACGCCAGAAAGCTCTGACTCTGATCCGGCAGGAGAAAGAGAATGACCTCCAACGGTTATTGGGGCAGGCTCAGCGGGAGCTTTTCCTGAACCATCCTTACGGCTTTGGACGTTATGGAACCGAGAAAACCCTCTCCACACTCGGCCTCTCTTTTGTTCAGAACTGGGCCAGAACCCAGATGTCGGAAGTTCATCCCTTGATTGTTGTGAGCGGGGACATCGAAGGGACATCCTTTCTGCGGGACTGGGTGTCCAGTCTGAGCCATCGAGACTATCGATATGGTAAACCCGTCAAGAAGGAAATCAGCATGAAACGGGAAGATACCGGGGCCGGCCCAACGCTTCGCTCCACGCTCAAGGATCAAGCAGAGCGAAGAACGCTGGTCGTGACCTTTCCCGGCCCGCAGAAGGGCACCAGGAATGAGTTGGTGCTGCAGGTTATCGAGAGGGTTCTGGCCGGCTCCGGAGGGCGATTTCACACTTTGCTTCGGAACCAGCCGAACCTGGCTTATGACGTGGGGATCTTTCACGTGGCGGGTCTCAGCGGCGGTGGCATCTTCGCTTACCTTGCCACCTCGCCGGAGAATGAGGAGAAAGCACTGGCAGAACTCCTCAAGGAATTGGATGCGCTCAGAAATGTTCCCCTGCGCAAGGAAGAATTATTGGAGGCTCTGGTGGCCTCTGTGGGAAGTTTTTACGTCCACCGGCAGCGCGGTGGAGACCACTTGCTTGAACTAACCCGTGACCTCCTGTCCGGAGAAGACATCAGAGGGGAGCAGGATTACCTTTCGACCATCAAAGGCATCACTCGGGACGACGTTATGGCCGTTGCCGGTGAATACTTTCAGCTCGGCACAAAGTCGGATTCGCAGGTCTCCAGTTCGCGACGCAAGAGCCAACAGCTGAGACTCAAGCCTGAGAGCCCGCTATGAAGGCGGTCATCATGGCCGGCGGGCAGGGTACGCGCTTCTGGCCTGTTAGCCGCGAAAATTCTCCGAAACAATTTCTGACCCTCTCCGGTGGTGGTCAAAGCCTCATTCAAGAAACGGTAGGACGACTCACACGATTCCTGAGGCCGGAAGATATTTTCGTGATCTGTTCTCGCCAATACGTGGCTCAGGTGCTGGCCCAATTTCCCGAAATGAGCAGGAATCAGATCATCGAGGAACCAGTGCCGCGAAGTACCGCTCCCTGTGTGGGCCTGGCGGCCTGCTACCTGAGACGTCGGTTTCCTGAAGAAGTGGTGGCTATGCTTCCTTCCGATCATGTCATCAAAGACGTGGCGGAGTTCGAACTTGTTCTGAAGGCTGGCGCGCAGCTTGCTGCCGGTGAGTGGCTGGTGACCTTTGGAATCGAGCCTTCCTGTCCCGCCACCGGCTATGGTTACCTGCGGCGAGGAGCGAGGGTGGGAGAGTATTCGGGCCGCTCCGCTTATCGTGTGGCGAGATTTACCGAGAAGCCCAACCTCGCAAAAGCCAAGGGATTGTTGCGGCGAGGTGACCACTACTGGAATAGCGGGATGTTCGTTTGGACCATCAAGGGCATCCTGGCCCAGATCGAGGCCTGCATGCCTGAGCTGCACAGTGCTTTGGAGGAAATCGACCAGTGCGGACAGGAGGCAGAGAAGGTTCGGCAGATTTTCTCAGGGCTGGAGAGTATTTCCATTGACTTCGGGGTCATGGAGAAAGCGAAAAAGGTAGCCATGTTGCCCTGCCAGTTGGGCTGGAGCGACGTGGGGAATTGGAAGGCGCTCGCGGAGATCTGGCCTCAGGATGAGCAGGGGTTGGTGAGCAATGGGCGCCACCTGGCCATTGATAGCCGAGACTCAATTCTCTTTACCTCCGATGGGAAAATGGTGGCTTTGGTCGGTGTGGAAAATATAGTCGTTGTGGAGACCCCTGATGCTCTACTGGTTTGTGATCGTACACGGACCGAAGAGGTGCGGCACGTTGTGGAGCGCTTGAAGGCAAAAGGTTGGACAGATTACCTCTGATTGGCCTTTGACCGTTCCAGGTTCCAAGTTTCAGGTTCCAGGTTGGGGGTTGCATTGTGAAAAAACCCACGGATTTCTGGTCTCACCCGTTTGGGCTTGGACTTCAGTGGGCGCATCGCCTCCTCCTCTCTTCGCGACCTCACCTCGCAAAACCCATCCCCGTACGTTACCGTATTTATGAAAGGGAGTACTAAGTAGAAGCCGTGTCTGAGATTCTGGACGACCCGGAAAAATTGCGCCAGCGAGATGCTCAGGGGATGCTCTCCATTCTGGGACGATTTGACGAACAGATCCTGGAGGCATTGGAGATTGGGGAAAGGGTATGTGTCTCCTCTTGTGGCCCGGTGGTGAGTAACGTTGTGATCTGCGGACTGGGCGGCTCGGCGATCGGCGGAGATTTCTTGAAAGCTTATCTGGGACGCGATTTAAGGGTTCCCGTGAAAGTGAATCGACATTACACCCTGCCCGGTTTTGTAAACAGATCGACTCTGGCTTTGATCTGCAGTTACTCAGGCAATACGGAGGAAACGATTTCCGCCTTCCATGAAGCTTGCCAAACGGGCGCCCAAATGATTTGTGTCAGTTCGGGAGGCAGACTTCTTGAACTGGCCCAGATGCGCTCCATCCCCGTTGTGCGGATACCGGCCGGGTATCCCCCCCGTGCGGCCCTGGGGTACTCTGCAGTTTCGCTGCTCCTGGTGCTGTCAAAATTGGGTGTCACTCCGGATCGCTGCGACGAAATCCGCCAGTCCGAGAGCCATGTACGCAGGAAAATTCAGGCCTACGGTCCCGACGTCCCGATTGAAAAGAATGCGGCCAAAGGGTTGGCTCTCAAGGCGCAAGGGCGGCTCCCTCTCGTCTATGCCAGTCAGGGCCGACTGGAAATGGTGGCGGTGCGGTGGCGGGGGCAATTTTCTGAGAATGGAAAATCCCTCGCCTTTTCCAGTGCCTTGCCGGAGATGAATCACAACGAAATTGTGGGTTGGGGACGTCCCGAGGCACTGCGGGGACGCATACTTCCCATTTTTCTTCGCGATCACGAAGATCACCCGCGTGTTCAGCTGCGAACCGAGATCACGCGCGATTTTCTCTCTCAGAGGACGGACTCGGTTCTCGAATACTGGAGTGATGGCGAGCGCTGGTTGGATCGTTTGTGGTCACTGATCCTGCTGGGTGATTACGCCAGCATCTACTTGGCCTTCTTGAACCGGGAAGACCCGACGCCGGTACGGGTCATTGATGATCTGAAACAGCAGCTAAGCGCCAGGAGCAGTGAGGACTGAGGACCAGCTGACCGGCGGAACGGCTGACCAGTGACCAATGACCAGTGACTAAACCAATGAACCCAGAGATTTTCCGGGAGTACGATATCCGAGGCGTTGCGGACAGGGATCTGACCGACGAGGTGGTACTGGAGTTGGGCCGAGCCATAGGCTCCTACCTCAAGCGTCAGCGATGCCGTCGCATTACTCTGGGGCGCGATTGTCGACTCAGCTCCCAGCGGCTGCGCGATGGTCTCCTGGAAGGATTGCGGTCCACGGGACTGCAAATCGAAGACATCGGCGTATGCCCCACCCCCGTGCTCTACTTCTCGCTGTATCATCTGAACCCTGAGGGAGGGCTGATGATTACAGGGAGTCACAACCCCGCCGAATATAACGGTTTTAAGCTGGCCGTCGGGAAGTCAACCATCTACGGAGACCGGATCCAGGAGCTGCGCAGGGTTGCCGAATCGGGCCAGTTCGTTCAGGGTCAGGGAGAGGTTCAGCAGAATGCGCTGGGTTCCCAGTACCGGGAATACATCCTGAGCCTGTTTTCACCCCTGCGAAATCCTCTGAAGTTGGTTGTGGATTGCGGCAATGGAACGGCTTCGTCGCTGGCACCAGAGATTTACGCCAAGCTGGGCTGTGAAGTCGTCCCGCTCTACTGCACGATGGACGGAAACTTCCCCAATCACCATCCAGACCCTACAGTGGTGGAGAACCTGAAAGATCTCATTCGTCGGGTACAGGAAGAGAAAGCAGATTTGGGGATCGCCTTTGATGGAGATGGAGATCGCATCGGGGTCATCGATGATCAAGGCAACGTCCTGTGGGGGGATCAGTTGATGATTCTTTACAGCCGTGACATCCTTCAGGTCAGGCCTGGGGCAACGATTATTGCCGACGTAAAATCCTCGAAGACACTCTACAACGACATTGAGAGACACGGTGGGCGGCCCATTATGTGGAAGACGGGGCATTCACTGATCAAGGCAAAGATGAAAGAAGAAGAGGCGGCCTTGGCCGGAGAGATGAGTGGTCACATGTTCTTTGCGGACCGCTACTATGGGTACGACGACGCGATATACGCGGGTGCTCGTCTGCTGGAAATCCTTTCCAAAACAGGGAAGAAGCTTTCCCAGCTGCTTGCCGACATTCCCAGGACGTACAGCACGCCAGAGATTCGTGTCGATTGCCCGGATCACTGCAAGTTCGATATTGTGCGGCAGGCTCAGGAATACTTCTCCCGTGCTCATCGCACGGTTACGGTCGATGGTGTTCGAGTCCTGTTTGAGGATGGCTGGGGCCTGGTTCGCGCCTCCAACACGCAGCCGGTGCTGGTATTGAGGTTCGAGGCCCAATCCGCTCGGCGACTCACCCAGATCCGAGAGTTGGTTGAGGGAAAGCTAGAGGAATTTCGAGGAAAGGTTTGTGAACCCGGATGATGCATCGTCCGGGTTAAGGGCACCGTAAGCTATGGAAACCTATCACCTTTTTGTCGTGAGCGACGCCACCAGTGAGACGGCCTACCGAATGCTCAAGGCAGCTCTACTCCAGTTCAAACAGGACATGTTGATTACCCGCTACTCGAACGTCCGCCGGGAAAGCCAAATCCGTGAGATTCTGAGGTCCGCCTCTCAAAACGACACCTTGCTGGTTTATACCTTTGTCTCCCCCAAGCTGCGCAGTTTTGTGAAGACTGTGGCCAAACGAGAGGGAACAGCATGCGTGGATCTGCTGGGACCGCTCATGGAAATGTTGACTTCCTTCTTCCAAAAGCGGCCCGTTGCCAAGCCCGGCTTGTTGCACACACTTGACGATGAGTACTTCGCTCGCATTGAGGCTATCGAATATGCCATCCGCCACGATGACAGTCGCTCTGTGAAGGACATCGATACCGCCGATATTGTAATCGTAGGTGTGAGTCGAACGTCCAAGACACCCGTTTCGATTTACCTGGCTCAGGACGGTTGGAAGGTGGCCAACGTCCCTATTGTTCTGGAAGTCGAGTTGCCTCGAGAACTATTCCAAATGGACCAGAAAAGAGTGGTGGGCCTGACCATTGATCCCGAGCGCCTGGCGGATATTCGGCGGATGCGACTCCAGCATATGGGGACCGCCGAGGGTAGTTACGCGGATTTGGGCCGCGTCAAGAAAGAAATCGGCTATGCCGATTTGGTTTTCAGTCAGAACCCGGTTTGGCCGGTCATCGATGTCACCCGGAAATCGATTGAAGAAACCTCAAAGGAACTCTTGGACCGGCTATTGGGAAAGGATCGGAAGCTGTGAGGATGGCTGACCCGTCACCAGTGACCAATGACCAGTGACCAACAACCCAGTCATGATCAACGCCTTGAAATATCATGCGGATGGAAATGATTTTTTGATCTTCTTCTCGGACCAGGCTGGAGAGGAGGATTACCCGAGTTTGGCTCGCTCGATCTGTCGGCGCCATCGTGGTGCGGGAGCAGATGGGTGCGTTTTGGTGAGTGTGGCTTCCCAGGGAAAGTTTTCCCTGCGCATCTTCAATCGAGACGGCAGTGAAGCCGGGATGTCCGGAAATGGAGCTCGCTGTGCCTGTGCTTTCCTGCATCAGCGTGGTCTGACCCGTGACACCGAAGTCAGGCTCGAGACTCGTTCAGGGATCAAGGTTTACGAGCTGTTGCAGCAAGGGGATTTCTTTTGGCGCTACCGCTCTGCCATGGGTTGTCCTCGCTTTTCACCTTCGGACATCCCTTTCCAGTCACAGCCGCAGCTCGAGATGGTTCAAGATTACCCTCTTTCCGTGGATGGAGAAGTGGTTCGTGTGACAGCCCTTTCCGTAGGGAATCCGCAATGTGTGGTTTTTGTAGATGAGCTTCCAAAAGGACCGTTTTTTGAAAGGGTGGGTGCCGCACTGGAAGTTCATCCCTCTTTCCCCGAGCGGACCAATGTGAGTTTCGTCAAAGTGGAGAGTTCCCATCAGCTTCGGGTTATGATTTGGGAGCGAGGCGTCGGGCCTACGCATTCTTCCGGAACCGGGTCGTGCGGAGCTGCGGTAGCTGCAATCTGGACCGGTCGAGCGCACTCGCCGCTTGAGGTGCACACGGCTGAGGGTGTGCAGCAGGTCGAGTGGGCGCCTGGAGATCCAATGACTCTGACGGGCGGGGTGGAATTCGTATCCCATATTCAGTTCCCATGGAGACCAGGTGCCTGAGGAAAGCCTGATCGAGAAGGTCCGGAAGGAAACTGACCAGATCCTTGAGCTGCTCAGGAACGTCGTGGAGCGGGAGAGTCCATCCACGGGAAAAGCTCCTGTGGATGACTTGGGATCTTTTATTGCGGAACATGTGCGGCAAAACGGGCTGTCCCCTCGCATTGAGCCCAGACCTGAGGTGGGTGACATTGTCTGGACGGAATGGGGAAAGGCGGAGAAAGGCAGGATTCTGGTTCTGTGCCACATCGATACGGTATGGGAGCTGGGCAGCCTGGCGCGTAATCCGTTCCGTATAGAAGACGGATGCATCTATGGGCCGGGGATTTTCGACATGAAGTCGGGTGTAGCCGCCACTTTGAAGGTTCAGGAGTACCTCTCGCGAGGTTGGATTCGACCTCGCAAGAAAGTGCGGTTTGTATACACCACCGATGAAGAGATGGGGAGTGCTCACAGCCGTTCACTGATCGAAGACTTTGGGCGCCAGAGCGACCTGGTCCTTCTGACCGAACCCCCGCTGCCCGGAGGCGTTCTGAAAACTTTTCGCAAAGGCGTCGCAGATTTTCTGCTCAAAGTCCATGGAAAGGCGGCCCATGCGGGAGTGGAGCCAGAGAAAGGAATCAACGCGGTGGATGAGCTGATGCGACAGGTGCGGGCCATCCATTCGCTTTCTGCGCCAGAGCGGGGCACCACGGTCAACGTCACCAAGGTTCGAGGGGGCACGCGAGACAATGTGATCCCGGAATACGCAGAAGCCACGCTGGACGCACGATTTCGAACCATGGAGGAAGGCCTGCGTTTGGAGCAGGCGCTGAAGAGTCTCACACCATGCCTGGAAGGCTCTCGGCTGGAGATGGTCGGCGCCATCAACCGACCTCCTATGATCAGGAGTGAACGCACCCGTCAGCTCTTTGAGGCCGCCTGTGAAATCGGCCTGGAACTGGGAATGGAACTGCAGGAAGGAGAAACGGGTGGAGGCAGTGATGGCAGTTTCACGGCTGCTCTGGGGGTGCCCACCCTGGATGGGTTGGGCATCAACGGAGACGGGGCACATGCCCTCAGTGAGCATATTGAGCTTGCCTCCCTCGCCCCTCGCATTGCCCTGCTGAGTCGTCTGATCGAGCGACTCTAGAGAATGGTCATCGGTCATTGGTCATCGGTCACAAGTGACCAGTGACTAGTGACCCTTACCCATTGACCAGTGACCATTGACACTGTAGGTTATCAGGCCGAGAGGATCTACCAATGAGCACTCACAGCCCCGTCATCCCTGAGAAGGGTGAAATGATTTCATTTGGAAACGACCGGATTCATGTGCCCAGCCACCCCGTGATTCCATTCATTGAGGGAGACGGCATCGGGCCGGATATCTGGCGGGCGACTCGCAAGGTGTTGGACCAAGCCGTTGAGAAGGCTTACCAGGGCGAGCGGCAGATCATGTGGTGTGAGATTCTGGCAGGAGAAAAAGCCAAGCAGACGGTGGATGAGTGGCTTCCCCGGGAGACGGTAGATGCCATCTCCGATTTTGCGGTAGCTATCAAAGGCCCTTTGACCACACCAGTGGGGGGAGGGATTCGCAGCTTGAACGTGGCGCTCCGCCAGGTGCTCGATCTCTACGCTTGTGTGCGGCCTTGTCGCTATATTGAGGGAGTCCCCTCACCAGTTAGAGAACCTCAGAAGCTCGACGTCGTGATTTTCCGTGAGAATACTGAGGATGTTTATGCGGGAATCGAGTGGCAAGAGGGCAGTCCGGAAGCCCTGCAGCTCATCGAATTTGTCAATTCTCGCTTCGCAAAGAACATCCGATCCGATTCCGGAGTAGGTATCAAACCGATCTCCTCCCATGGGAGCAAACGGTTAGTACGCATGGCCATTCGGTACGCGCTGGATCGAGGGCGCAGGCGCGTGACCCTGGTGCATAAGGGTAATATTCAAAAGTTCACTGAAGGCGCGTTCCGAGATTGGGGCTACCAGCTGGCGCGAGAGGAGTTCGGGGATGTCTGCATTGAAGAGAAGGAATTGTGGGACAAACATGGAGGTAAGCTTTCCGAGGGAAAAATTCTCATTAATGATCGCATCGCTGACAGCATGTTTCAGCAGGTGCTGCTGCGGCCGGACGAGTACGACATCCTGGCAACTCCGAATCTGAACGGCGACTATCTCTCCGACGCCTGTGCCGCCCAGATTGGAGGCCTCGGAATGGCGCCCGGCGGAAACATCGGGGACCGGGCTGCTCTCTTTGAGGCGACTCACGGTACCGCGCCCAAATATGCGGGTAAGGATAAGGTCAATCCGGGCTCGCTGATCCTCTCAGGAGTGATGATGCTTGAGCACCTGGGATGGCAGGAAGCGGCGCAGCTGGCTTTCTCCGGGTTAGCCAAGACGATCTCCCAGAAACGGGTGACCTATGATCTGGAACGGCAGATGATCGGGGCTACTGTGGTCAAGACCAGTGAATACGCTTCGGCGATCGTTGAGAATATGTAGACGTTAACCCCGGATTATGCATAAGGTGTCGTAGATGCAGCATAAGGTGACCATAGTGGGAGCTGGCCATGTCGGGGCCACGACAGCTATGCGCCTTGTGAAGAAGGAACTGGCGGATGTCGCCCTCGTCGACGTTATCGAGGGTATGCCCCAGGGGAAGTCCCTGGATCTGATGCAGGCGGGCCCCGTAGAAGGCTGCGACTGTCAGCTGGTAGGTTCGAACGACTACGATGTGGCCGAGGGTTCCGATCTGGTAATCATCACGGCTGGGCTTCCTCGCAAGCCCGGGATGAGCCGAGATGATCTGCTGCTCAAGAATGCGGGCATTGTGGGAGAGGTCACGGAAAAGGTATCTCGCGGCAGTCCTGAGGCCATCATCATCGTCGTCAGTAATCCGTTGGATGCCATGTGCCAGATTGCAAAACACGTCAGCGGGTTTCCACGCGAGCGTGTTCTGGGCATGGCCGGGATCCTCGACTCTTCGCGCTTTCGGACCTTTATAGCCCAGGAGCTCAACGTCTCCGTAGAGAACACTCACACCTTTGTACTGGGAGGCCACGGAGACACCATGATTCCTCTGGCTCGCTACTCTACCGTAGCCGGAGTCCCCGTGACTGAACTCATTCCACCGGAGCGGCTGCAGGCCCTCATTCAGCGTACCCGGGACGGGGGAGCGGAGATCGTCAAGCTCCTGAAGGCTGGCAGCGCCTACTACGCGCCCTCTTCAGCGATCGTGGAGATGGTGGAGGCGATTTTAAAAGACAAAAAGAAAATCCTCCCCTGCGCTGCCTATCTCCAAGGAGAATATGGAATTCACGACCTTTATGTAGGCGTTCCCGTCAAGCTGGGGCGAGCGGGAATCGAGGAGATCTTCCAGATTCAGCTCAGCAGTGAAGAGCAATCTCAAATGGAGAAATCGGCGTCGGCCGTTCAAGAGCTGGTCACAGTTCTCACCCAGAACAGTTATCTGTAAAAGGAAAAAATTCGGGGTTAGATCCCATCCAGTGCCTCGTAGAGCAGTTCTACGGGATGCTGCACCAGAAGATCCATACCCTGGGATCGCAGGCCGTATTGGATCTGCAGAATGCAGCCCGGATTTCCTGTCGCGACACGCTCCGGGCTGGTGCTCAGGATTTCCTCGATTTTCCTTGACAGGAGTTGTTGCGACATCTGGGGGCGAACCAGGTTGTAGATTCCGGCGCTCCCGCAGCAGCGATCGGAATTGGGAACGGGAAGAAGGGAAAGCTCGGGGATGAGCTGAAGAAGACGCCTCGGCTGAGCCGAGACTTTCTGTCCGTGAAGCAGGTGGCAGGGATCATCGTAGGCGACGCGAGCCGGCAGCGGTCGGAGGTTCCAGGAGGGGTTCAGTTCGTCTAGAAACTCGCAGATGTCCTTAACCTTGCCCGCAAATTGGCGCGCATCTTCAGTCTCGAGCAAGTGTTCATACTCTTTCATGCTGGCACCACAACCTGCGGAATTGACGATGACGGCGTCCCACTGTTCTCCTGAGAAGGCATGGAGGTTTTCTTTGGCCAGCTTGGCGGCTTCTTCCCGGTCTCCCGCGTGCGAATGAAGCGCGCCGCAACAGGTTTGGGAGGCAGGAAGGATCACGTCGCAGCCGCTGTGGCGAAGGATTTCGATGCTGGCCCGGTGGACATGAGGGAAAAGAAGAGGCATGACGCACCCGCTCAAGAAAGCGACGCGATGGCGGGCCTTCCCGTAGGCGGGGTATGAATGCCTCAGCCGGAGGGCTTGGGGAACCGGAGGCAGTTTTTCTTCGGCTTCGCCCAATTTCGGTGAGAACCAGGCCAGGAGATCGGTCTTTCGCACGAATTTCTGTAGTCCAGAAACCTGGTAGAAGCGCAAGAGCGCGGCTGCCACAGCCAGGCGGCGGGGGTAGGGAAGTAGCTGCCGAAAGACGAGCTTCTGGACCAGAGAGGGCGGCTGCTCCTGGAGAATCCTGGCCCGGGAGGTATTCAGCATGAGTTCGTAACGCACTCCCGATGGGCAGACACTCTCACAGGCTCGACACCCCAGACAGCACTCCAGATGATCGATAAACGTCTCGTCAATAGGAATGCGACCACTCTCGACTGCCTTCATCAGGTAGATTCGGCCACGCGGGGAGTCGGCCTCGTTTCCCAATTCCTGATAGGTAGGACATTTGGGCAGACAGAACCCGCAGTGAATGCAGTCGAGATTGACTTCAAACGGATCCTTGACCGTAACCTGGGACATCTCTGCCTTCTTAGACCGGATGATGCATAGTCCGGGCTAGTTCCGCCACCGGCAGCGCCGGATCATTCAGCCGGAAACTTGCCGGCCAGGGAAAGTGTTCTGGTCACCCGGTAGGTCAAGTTTCAAGTCAGAGAAACCTCCCGGGATTCAGGATGCCATTGGGGTCCAGCTTCTCCTTAATCAGCCTGGTGAGACTTCGGGGCTGCGTCGTTGGCCCCCAGATGTCCATTCCCTTTTTAACGTCAGCGTCTGCCTTGAACAGGATACTGTAGACGCGCTGCGAGATCCATTCCGCGCCAAGTTCTTGCCACGCCTTCAGAAACTCGGAGCCGCTCACAAAGAGAAAGAGGGTGCCATCTCTGACGTGTCCGGTCAGCGCGTCGCAGGGAATCTTCTCGGAGCAGGACTGATGGATTTGGCTGAGCAGTCCCGGAGGGCAGCTTATCCGAAGCACAGCTCGCCCATTTTGGGCCTCCAGTGCAAGGCGAAAATCAGCATCCCAGCTGATCCAGAACTCCTCTTCTTCCTTCTCGTCCAGGATCCGTGCCTCCTTATACTCCTGCCGCAGTGTGGCCACTTTCCATTGGGTCAAGGGTCGAGAACCAAGCACCTGAACCGCCAGCAGGAGGGGTGAGGGGCTACTGTAGTTGCAGAGGAAAGCAGGTCCCGGCTGAATCGCCTCCAGCACGTCTGGCTCCACCTGGTCGCGCATTCTCAGCGCACTTTCCACCAGTTCCGAAAAGTTGTTGAAGGCGAGAAGCAGAGTGCGGGAATCCTGCGGGCGGGGCCTCACTTTCAAAGTCATCTGGGTGATGATGGCGAGCGAACCCATGGATCCGGTGTAGAGTTTGCACAGATCATAGCCGGCCACGTTTTTCACCACCTTTCCACCCGCATGGCTGAGGATTCCTTCGGCATGGAGAACTTCAATGCCGATCAGAAAATCGCGAACCCCTCCCAAGGCCGGTCGGTGGGGCCCCGTGAGACCGGTCGCCACGATTCCCCCGATGGTTGCGCTGCGGCTGTTGACGGGGAAAAAGGGCAGAAACTGTCCCGATTTTTTTAGAACCTCAGCGAGCTTCATGAGGGGACATCCCGCCTCAACGGTTACTGTCAGGTCTCCAGGGCTGTACTCAAGCACCCGGCTCCACTTGCGAAGGGAAAGGATGTCGGTGAGACGGGTCGGGTTGTTCCCCAGAAACCAGTGACCGGCTCTGCCGGCGATGAGCACCCCGGCCTTGTCTCGATTCTTCTGGGCGATCCACTCGCGGCAGGACTTGACATCCTGGGGCTCAAAAACGGGAGGGGGGAGATTCCCCGGCTCAATCCACTGATAGGCCTGTTGGATGGACATGGAACTGTGACGGTACCACTGACAACAGATAGCTGACAACTGCTGACCAAGCTGACCGGCTGACCACTTCCACTTCCACTGATCATTGACTATTGACCATTGACGACCGGTGACCAGTGACCAACGGTGCAAGAACTAATGAGACCAGGGGAATCGGTCGAATAGGGTCTCAGGTGGAGTGTAGGGGGTGCCTTTGGTCAGCCCCTTCGGGTTGCGCGGGCGGAGAACGCATCTTATACATAATCTTATGGATATCAATCGGTTTACGGAAAAGGTCCAGGAGGCTCTGGGCGGCGCTCAGTCGACAGCGGCCGCTTCAGCCATCAGCAAGTGGACGTCGAGCATCTGTTTTTGGCCCTGCTGGGTCAGCAAGGTGGCCTGGCGGCCTCAATTCTCAACAAGGCTGGCTTCGATGTCGGCTCACTGGAGCAGCATGTGGAGCAGGCACTCGAGCGAATGCCGAAGGTCTCGAGCCCATCGGGAGGGCCGGATCAGATCTATGTTTCCGGCCGCCTCAACCGTTTGTTGGTGCAGGCCGAGGACGAGGCGAAAAGGCTCAAGGACGAATATCTGTCGGTTGAGCATCTCCTGCTTGCCATGACTGACGACGAGGGCGCCCTGGGACAGATTCTTAAGGAATCCGGTATGAACCGCGAGCGGCTGATGCGCACCTTGCAGGAAGTGCGCGGAACCCAGCGGGTGACGTCGCCTACACCTGAAGCTACTTACGAAGCCCTGGATCGGTATGGCCAGGATTTGACGCAGCTTGCCAGGCAGGGAAAGCTCGACCCCGTGATTGGTCGAGATGAGGAAATCCGACGAGTGATTCGGGTTCTTTCCCGCCGCACCAAGAACAATCCTGTGATGATTGGCGAGCCTGGCGTGGGCAAGACCGCGATTGTGGAAGGTTTGGCTCAGCGGATGGTGCGAGGTGATGTCCCGGAGAGCCTGAAGGACAAGCATATCGTCACTCTGGATCTCGGGGCCCTTGTTGCCGGAGCAAAGTACCGCGGCGAGTTCGAGGAAAGATTGAAGGCGGTACTCAAGGAGGTTCAGGAATCTGAAGGGAACATTGTGCTCTTCATTGACGAGCTGCATATGGTGGTGGGTGCCGGAAGGGTGGAAGGTGCGATGGATGCTGGAAATTTATTAAAGCCGATGCTGGCCCGGGGGGAGTTGCACTGCATCGGGGCCACCACCGTTGATGAGTACCGCAAACACGTGGAGAAAGATGCCGCGCTGGAACGACGCTTCCAGCCCGTACTGGTGGATCAGCCCTCTGTTGAGGACACCATCTCAATTTTGCGCGGATTGAAGGAGCGCTACGAGGTCCATCATGGAGTGCGAATCAAGGATTCGGCGCTGGTCGGGGCAGCCATATTGTCGAATCGTTACATCTCTGATCGTTTTCTCCCTGACAAGGCTATTGATCTGATGGACGAAGCGGCGGCCAAGCTTCGCACCGAGATTGACTCCATGCCCACGGAACTGGATGAGATTTTACGCCGCCTGATGCAGCTTGAGATCGAGCGTGAGGCCCTGAAAAAGGAAACGGACGCAGCTTCCAAGGAGCGCCTGAGAAAGCTTGAAAAGATGGTGGCTGATCTGAAGGGCGGGTCCGATGCGCTCGAAGCACAGTGGCAGGTCGAAAAGCAGGCCGTCCAGTCGCTGCGTTCCATTCGCAAGCAGATCGAGCAGACCAAGTTCGAGGTGGAACAGGCGGAACGGGAGTATGACCTCAACCGCGCCGCCGAGCTGAAGTACGGAAAGCTCGCCGATCTGGAACGAAATCTGCAGGCGGAACAGGAAGCGCTGGCCCGTAAACAGGGTCCTGGACAGTTGCTCAAGGAAGAAGTGGACGAAGAAGATATTGCGAAGGTCGTGAGTGGATGGACGGGGATTCTGGTAGCAAAACTCATGGAAGGAGAAGTGGAGAGGCTGCTGCATCTGGAGGAAGAGCTCAACAAGCGAGTCGTGGGTCAGGAGGAAGCCGTAAGGGCCGTGGCCGAGGCGGTGATTCGCGCAGGCTCGGGTCTGAAGGATCCCAGCCGCCCCATCGGGAGCTTCATCTTCCTGGGTCCTACCGGGGTGGGGAAAACCGAGCTGGGACGAGCGCTGGCGGAATTCCTGTTCGACGATGAGCGAGCTATGATCCGGATTGACATGTCGGAATATCAGGAAAGGCACACGGTCGCGAGACTCATCGGCGCCCCACCGGGGTATGTAGGCTATGACGAAGGTGGCCAGCTGACTGAATCGGTGCGCCGTCGCCCCTACTCGGTCATCCTTCTCGACGAAATTGAAAAGGCGCACCACGACGTGTTCAACGTAATGCTTCAGATCCTTGACGAGGGGCGGCTCACCGATGGACAGGGACGTACGGTGGATTTCAAGAACACCATCCTGATCATGACGTCCAACCTGGGGAGTTATCGCATCCTCGAGTACAGCGGTGCCTTCCAAGGTGAAGAATATGAACGGATGAAGCGGGCGGTCCTGGAGGAGTTGAAGCACGGTTTCCGGCCTGAGTTTTTGAATCGGGTGGATGAAATGATTATCTTCCATTCGCTCTCTGAGGACCATCTCAAACAAATCGTGGAAATCCAGCTCGGGCACCTAAGTCAGCGGCTCGCCGAGCGACACATTGTGATTGAACTGACCGGGGCGGCGCGGGCGCATCTGGTCCGAGCGGGATATGATCCCACCTATGGTGCACGACCTTTGAAGCGGACCATTCAGAAAGAGATCGAAACCCCCCTGGGGCGCCTTCTCCTCAAAGGCGATGTTCAGGACGGACAGCGGGTCCAGATCGACTGCCAGAAACTGCGAAACCAGTTACAGTTCACACCCATGGTGGCTGCCGTCGCATAAACCTTGTTTCTGAAAATAACCCGGAACCCAAACCCGGAACTTTACTAGACGCCGTATAATCTCTTCTTGATGAATGTGCCTCTGCAGTGGCTGGCATACCTGTGGGTGCGGGGCACAGTCGCCCTGGTGGGGGTGATGCCCTACTGGATTGCCTATCCGTTCTGTCGAGCCGCAGCTCTGCTCGTTTATTGGGTGGATCGGAAACACCGTCGCATCGGGATGGTTAATCTCGGCATCGCTTTTCCCGACAAGGATGAGCTCTGGAAGAAGCGAGTGCTGCGGCGAAGCTATCAGCAGATCGGAGATCAGGTCGTCGAACTCAGCCGGATTCCACGGCTGACTCCGCAAAAGCTGGTTCGGCGCGTCCACTATGAACCGGGCAGAGGCCTCGAGAATTATCTGGAGGCGAAGAAACAAGGCCAGGGGGTGCTTTATCTGACGGCCCATGTCAGCGTCTGGGAGCTTCTCCCCACGGCCCACGCCCTCTACGGCCATCCCTTAAGCTTTGTGGTCCGTACCCTGGACAATCCTTTTCTGGACCGCTGGGCCAACAGGCTGCGATCCTACGGGGGCAACCAGACCCTGCCCAAGAAAAACTCCTTGCGGCGTATATTGAGCATTCTCAAAGATGGGGATGCGGCCGGGTTTCTCATCGACCAGAATGTTCAGGAGAAGGACGGTGTTTTTGTTCCCTTTTTTGGAAAGCTGGCCTGTACCACGACTGGCCTGGCCGCACTGGCTTTAAAGACCTCCGCGCCCGTGGTGCCTGGTTTTATCTATCCGGAGGGCCGCGCCGGCCGCTATGTGATCCGCTTCTACCCGCCGATTCGGGCACTTTCCACGGGTGACCGTGAGAAGGACCTGATTGAGAACACCGCCCGCTTTCATCGTTATGTAGAGGAGGTCATCCGCGAGTTTCCCCACTGTTGGCTGTGGGGTCATCGGCGCTTTCGAACCCAGCCCGATGGTCGCGACCCTTATGAGTAGGGGCGCACGGCGGTGCGCCCTTGCCGCCTCAGTGCGGCGAATCAGGGGCGCTGTGGTTCGCGGCGCCAAGGCCGCTCCTACCTTGTCACCGTCCTACACGGAGTCGATCTGCCAGCGCAGGAGGCAGGCCTGCTTGGCGGATTTTTTCGGCGGCTCGCTCAATGGGATAGGAGAATTTAATAAACTCAAGTGTGTTGCCAGGAGTATCCAGTACAACCAGGCTGCCCCGCGGATCACCGTCTCGCGGCTGACCCACGGAGCCCGGATTGATGAGGTACCGGCAGGGTGGGTCAAGAGTCATCTTGTGTGAGTCGGATACATGGAGCCCGTCGACTTTTCCCTCCCTCAGCGAATAGATCACAGGAAGGTGGGTATGCCCGAAGAAGCAGACCTGCTCGGAAAAGCGGTGAAACAGCCCAGTGGTCTGAGAGGTGGAGAACAGATATTCGTCCTCGTCAAGCGGGGAGCCGTGACAGAGCAGGAACCCCCGGGAATCGAGTGGGCCCGCGGGGAGTTCCTGCAGATACTTCCGGATCTCAGGTCGAAGGTTCTGCTCTGTCCACTCCGCCGCCAGACGGGCCAGGAGTGAGAAATCATCTGCATTTTCCAGACCTGAGCAGACCTTATCGTGATTCCCTCGAAGAATCTGATCGGGCTTCAGCTCCTGGATTCTTTCCACCACCGGGTTGGGATCCGCCCCATAGCCAACCAGGTCTCCCAGCACCCAGAGCGCATCGAAAGGGGTCTGACTCAGTGCGGAATCCAGTGCCTCCAGGTTGGCATGAATATCGGAAAGAAGAAGAATACGCATGAATGGTCACTAGTCATCGGTCCCTAGTGACGAGTCAATAGTCAATAGTCAATAGGTTCCTAGTCCCAGGTTCATGTTCCATGTTCCGATGACGAATGACGAATGAAGAGCTGACCAGCTGACAACTGACCAATGACCAGTGACCAATGACCAAGAGACTGTCCCGAGTTTAGTTGAAAGTTGAGAGGCGGTTCGTCCGACCGACTCGTTGGAATCGGGTTGGTCAACAACCTTTTAAGGAGGAACCGCCATGAAGAAATCATATCGAATTGTCACCCGGAAGAACAGTCAGGGGCTGGCTGATTATCTGGCCCAGAACGGGCAACTGTTGCTCCCGATGGTGGAGCTGATCGAAGCCTCCCGGATGGCCATTGACGAGTTGATCGACATCCTGGGGCGAGCGAGCATGGAAGCGGTCTTGCAGCTTTCTGCCCGAAGTGTCGCCGGCGAAAAGCAACAAGGGCGCCCAGGCAAGCAGATCGTTTGGTACGGCACTCAGCCAGGGCGAGTCAGACTTTCGGAGCGGCAAGTGCGGGTTCGAAAGCCACGGCTGCGCAAGAAAGGCCAAGGTCGAGGCGGGGAGGTGGAGATCCCCGCCTATGAGGCGATCAACCGTAACGGGGAGCTGGGCAGCCGCATGCTGGAGATCTTGACGTGCAACGTTTCCACGCGCCACTACAGCCGCGTGATCCCCCAGATGGCCGACACGGTGGGAGTCAGCAAATCGTCCGTGAGCCGTCAGTTCATTGAGCAGAGCGGCCAGCAGCTGGAGCAGCTGGCCGAGCGACACTTTGATGACGTTGAGTTTCTGATCATCTACATCGACGGCCTGGTCTTTGGCGAGCACCACGTGATCTGTGCCGCCGGCGTGGACTCGGAGGGCCAAAAACACGTGCTGGGGCTGCGGGAAGGGGCCAGTGAAAACGCCGCCACCGCTACCTCCTTGCTGGAAGACCTGGTGGAGCGAGGCCTGGATTCCGGGCGACGCTATCTGTTTGTGATTGACGGCTCCAGGGCCCTGCGATGTGCCATTGACAAGGTCTTTGGCAAGGGCAGTCCGGTGCAGAGATGTCGTCGTCATAAGATTCGCAACGTGTGCGATCGATTGCCGGACGATCTGGCCGAGCAAGTCAAGTCAGTGATGCAGGCTGCTTATCGGCTGCCCTGGGAAGAAGGGAGGGTTCGGCTCAGAAAGCAGGCGGAGTGGCTCGAAGGGCTGCATCCCGATGCGGCAGCTAGCCTGCGAGAAGGTCTGGAAGAGACCTTCACCATCAATCGACTCGAGTTGTCTTCCTCCCTGCGCTTGTGTCTGGCCAGCACCAACCTGATTGAAAGCCCTCACTCTGGCGTGAGGATGCGGACCCGCCGAGTGAGCCGCTGGAAAGATAGCCAGATGGTGCTGCGCTGGGCCGCCTCAGCCTTCCTGGAGACGGAGAAGAACTTCCGGCGCATCCAGGGCTACCAGGACCTCTGGATGCTGAAAGCCAAACTCAGAGACGAGGTTTCTATGGACGCCAAACGAAAGGTGGCTCAAGATCGTGCTCAACCTGAACCGCCCTTCACTTTCAACTGAGTTTGGGGCAGCCTCCTGACCAATCACCATTGACCAATCACCATTGACCAAGTTACTGTTTCTTGTGGAGGAGGACCCATGGCGACGAAGGTAGCAATCAACGGCTTTGGACGGATCGGGAGAAACGTTTTTCGCGCCGCCCTGGAAAAGGGTGGTGAGGTGTCGTTTGTTGCCGTCAACGATATCACCGACCCCGGCACCCTGGCCCACTTGCTGAAATACGACTCCGTCTTCGGCTCGCTGAGTCAGGATGTCTGCCACGATGAGAACTCCATTCGGGTCGATGGTCGAAAGGTTCAGGTTTTCGCTGAAAGGGATCCGGCACGGATTCCATGGGGTGAAGTGGGAGCTGAAATTGTCATTGAATCCACCGGCCTGTTTACCAAGCGTGAAGAAGCCTCCAAGCACCTGCGGGACTCGGTAGGAAAGGTGATCGTCACGGCTCCGGCGAAAGATCCGGATATCACAGTTGCGCTGGGCGTCAACGAAGAGCAATATGACCCGGACAAGCACTCAGTGATCTCCAACGCAAGTTGCACGACCAACTGCCTGGCGCCGGTGGCGAAAGTGCTTCACGAGCGTTTTGGAATTCAGAAAGGCTTGATGACGACGATTCATAGCTTTACAAACGATCAACGGATCCTCGATCTTCCCCACAAAGACTTGAGGCGGGCTCGTGCCGCCAGTCTCTCTATGATTCCCACCACTACGGGTGCAGCGGTCGCCGTGACCCTCGTTCTCCCCGAGCTTAAGGGAAAACTGGATGGCATTGCCATTCGAATCCCCACCCCTTCGGTCTCTCTGGTGGATCTAACCGCCACTTTGGAGAGAGAAGCATCACAAGAGGAGGTTCGAGATGCCTACCGCGAGGCCGCCCGGGGAAAGTTGAAGGGAATCCTGGCCTACACGGATGAAGAACTGGTCTCCATGGATTTTAAGGGAGATCCACACTCGGCAATTGTCGATGGTCCCTTTATCCAGCTTCTCGACAAGAACATGGTCAAGGTTCTGGCTTGGTACGATAACGAGTGGGGCTACTCGCGTCGCGTCCTGGAGCTAACCGAGTATGTCGCATCAATCGCCAACCGCCTCCTGTCCAAGTCCTAAACGATCGATCCGCGATCTCGACCTGAGGGGTAAGCGTCTCTTCATTCGGGTGGACTTCAACGTCCCCATTGAAGAGGGCCGAGTCATGGACGACACTCGGATCCTCGCGTCACTCCCCACCATCGAACTGGCGCTGGAGGGAAAGGCCCGTGTTGTGTTGGCCTCTCATCTGGGAAGACCCGGGGGAAGCCTCCAGCAGGCACTCTCCCTGAGGCCCGTTGCGGACCGACTCTCGTCGTTCCTTGGCTCGGTCGTGTTTTTTTCTGAGGACACCGTTGGAGCGGAAGCTGAGAGGAAAGCCGAGCAGCTCTCACCAGGCCAAATGCTGCTTCTTGAGAATCTGAGGTTTCACCCCGGGGAGAGGGAAAACAGCCCGGATTTTGCGCGAGCGCTGGCTGGACTGGCCGACGAGTATGTCAACGACGCATTCGGGACCGCTCATCGCGCTCATGCCTCCACGGTGGGTGTTCCGCAAATCCTGGAAAAAGGCGCGGCGGGGCTTCTTTTGGAAAAGGAGCTGGAGTATCTCTCCCGCATTCTTTCCCACCCTGGAAAGCCGTTTGTGGCGATCTTCGGAGGCAAGAAGGTCTCCGACAAGATCGACGTGATCGAAAACTTTTTAAGTCTTGCCGACAACATTCTGCTGGGTGGCGGCATGGCGTTCACGTTCTTGAAAGCAGAGGGCAGGCAGATCGGGAGCTCTCTGCTGGAGAAGGACAAGCTTCACGTTGCAAGGGACCTGATGAGTCAGGCGGGCTCTCGGGGAGTCACTCTGAAACTTCCTTCCGATCATGTCATCGCTCCTTCCTGCCAGGCCGGAGTAGAGACGGATGTGGCTGACAACCGTAGCATCCCCGACGATTGGATGGGTCTGGATATCGGGCCTCGCACGGTCGAGGAGTTCAGCGAGACAATCTCGCAAGCTCGGACCATTGTCTGGAACGGTCCCCTGGGGGTCTTTGAGATCGACGATTTTTCGAGCGGGACACTGGAAATCGCGCGGGCGGTGGCGAAAAGCTCAGCCCTCTCCCTGGTAGGCGGCGGCGACTCCGTCTCTGCTTTGGCGAAAGCCGGTGTGCGCGATCGCATCACCCATATTTCAACCGGAGGAGGAGCATCGCTCCAATTCCTGGCCGGTAAGAAGCTCCCCGGTGTGGAAGTTCTGACGGATTCGGCTGACCTGCTGACCAGCTGACCGACTGACCAGTGACCAGTGACTATTGACCATTGACCAATCGCTAGTCACCGGTGCCCAGCTCGTAGAGCGCTCGTCCCTTTTCCCGTGCAATCAATTGCGCTGAGCGTGCCAGATAGTTCTGCAATTTTTCGCTCTGCTCTGCCTTAAGTGCCCACTCCGAGAAAGTGATGTCTTCGTCAATCATCAAGTGTGTGATGCTGCGAGAGGAGAAGAAATCCGAAAGGTCCGGGGAAGCGGGCTCTCTGCTCAGGAAGTTGTGCAGTTGGTAGAATTCAAAGATGAAGTCCGACCTCCAGGGGCAATCCAGATAGTATCCGAAGTTTCTCATGTTGACCAGATAAAGCCGATCTTCCGGTCCCACTCTCTGGTTGGCTTCCTGGTAAAGCGGATAACCCAGCACCACTCGCCTTAGATACTCCTGACGAGTCTCTCTTCCCAGCCAAAGGGGAAGCGGTTTCAGCTCCCACACTTTTCGGACGCCTATACCGAGGCTCACGAGCATGAAGAGGACCACAACCCCGGACAGAATCTGATTCTTGAAACGGGCCAGTCCGAAAGCCAGTAAGAAACTCAAGACCGCTAAAATGGGGATGAGAAAGCGAATCTGTCGGGTGGTAAAGGCCCAGTAGTAAAAGAAGAAAATGGAAAAGAGGATCAGAAGCTTGAGGGCAAGAGGCTTTCGGGCACGAGCCAACAGAAAGGGTGTCAGCAGAAACACGGGTCCCGCCACGCCTTCATAGTGCGCGGCGCTGCCAAACCGAGCTTTGATGAAGACAAGCAGAGGTGCCAGAATGGGATCCCAGAGGTTTTCCCGGCCGAACGTACTTCCAAACAGAGAAAGCCACCTGAGGAAGAGTTTTGCTCGTTCCAGGTCCCATTTGATTTCTCGATTCAGCTCAAAGATTCCCGCATGAAACGGAAAAAGCGGCCACCCGGTCAGATGCCAGTTGCGCCACAGATAGGGGATTAGGAAGGGGAGGGCGATCCCTGCCAGAATAGCAGCGGCGAAGAGAAGATCGTTTCGCCTGGAGCGCAGCCGTTGCACCAGAATCAGCAATGTCAACAGCAGCAGAAACTGCAGCCCGGTGTATTTGGTGGCCAGAGTGCCTCCCACCATCACACCGGCGCCGATCAGCCACTCCAGCTTTCCCGTCTCAAAATATTCGAGCAGCGCGGCGAGAGCAAGAAAGGCGTAAAGCGCAAAGGTGAGATCCACGTAGGCGGTGGGAAGAATCACCATGACCGAAGGAATGGAAAGGAAGAGAGCTACCGCGAAAAGGGAAGGATTGCTGGAAAGGTGCCTTCTCGAGAAGCCGTACAGAGCCAGTGCGAGCAGCAGCCCGGAAAGAACGTGAAAGAGTTTCGCCCCCACTTCTCCGGCCACCGCCAGCCCCAGCAGAAAAAACATCTCGCCCAGCTGGGGAAAATAGGCGTAGATGTTGTCGAGAAAGAGAAACATCCCCTCCGTTCCCAGTAACTTCCGGGGAACCGCCAAGTGATAGACCAGCTCATCCATAGCAGTCGAGGGAAGCAGGACACAGGAGAGAATCCAGGACAGGTAGATCAGGGCGGCCGAGAGGGCAATCCAGAATCCCGGTGGCCTTTGCTGGAAACTTGCGGGAGGAAGCCGGCCTGTCCGTCCCAGCGTGCGGATCAGGATCACCAGGGCGACCATAAGCAGAGCGAACCAGAGCCAGGTGAGAGCTGTTTGCGAGGTCAGGTGAAGCTGCGTGAGGGCAAAGAGGAGATAGGAAAGAATCAGCAGGCCCAGTGCTGTGGCACTGGAAGTCCGAATCGCTGCATGCTCAAAGTGCCATCGAGAGCCCATACACCACCGGCCCAGCGCCCAGGCCGACAATGCGGTTGCGCCAACCACACCCATTCCCACAACCAGCTCTAACACTTCACTGTTCCCATATAGATGACTGGATTGTCGGTGAAAACTTCTCCAAAAGGCAATGTTTGACTAAGATCTACGTAGTTCCGCCACTCCGTGGCGGGAAAAGCCGTCGCGGAGTGACGGGCCGTGAGGTTTGGACGTTTTCCGCAGCGGAATCCGCGCAGGATTCCGCTGCTCGCCTGAAACCTCACGGGGCGGCACAGGTGAATCATGAAACCACACGGTAGACGACCCCTGATTGCCGGTAACTGGAAGATGTTCAAGACCCGGGCCGAGGCCCACCACATGGTGCGTCAACTGCTGCACCTCGTGGGTAGCAAACCCGATGTTGAGATCGTTATCTGTCCTCCCTTTACGGCGCTCTTTACGGTTGCGGAGATGATCAGGGAAACCCCCATCCAGTTGGGCGCGCAAAACGTGCATTGGGATGATGAAGGAGCCTTCACTGGGGAAGTCTCTGTTGCCATGCTCACCGACTGCGACTGCCGCTATGTGATCATTGGCCATTCCGAGCGCCGCCAGCACTTCCTGGAGTCAGACCCGATCATCAATCAAAAGCTCAAGAAGGTGCTTGAGAGCTCCCTGACTCCTATTCTGTGCGTGGGGGAATCGCTTCAGGAGCGGGAACTGAATCGCGCACAGGAGGTGATTTCCCAGCAGCTGCAAGAAGGGCTGCGCGGGTTGACGACAGAGAAGGTCTCCCGTATTATTCTGGCGTACGAGCCGATTTGGGCCATTGGTACGGGGAAAACGGCGACACCTGAGGTTGCCGAGGAAGTCCACCACATGATTCGAGGATGGCTGGGGGAATCTCATTCGGCGGATGTAGCGGCCACAGTACGTATTCTGTACGGTGGCAGCGTCAAGCCTGAGAACATTGCTCAGCTGATGTCTCAGACCGATATCGACGGAGCATTGGTAGGTGGTGCAAGCCTGGACGCCGAATCGTTTGCTAGAATTATAAACTACAGCTGACCCAGCCGGTCAGCTCAAACATCATGTTCACCTTATTTGTCATCCTTCACGTTCTCGCTTCGCTGCTTCTGATCCTGGTTGTGCTTCTCCAGTCGGGCAAGGCAGGAGATCTTGCTTCCGCTTTTGGCGGCGCGGGAAGTCAGGCGGCTTTTGGCGCGCGTGGAACGGCCACTTTACTGACCAAGGCAACCACCGTATGCGCCATTCTTTTCATGATCAGCTCCCTTGGGCTCGCGCTTTTGTCTATCCGGAGTTCAGGTTCATCCGTGATGGAGAGAGTCCCCTATCCGGAGCAATCACGACCGGATGAGACCCAGCAGGAGAGTCCAGCCCCTCCCCAGGAGCCTGCACAGGAAGCGGCTCCTGAACAGCCTTCTCCATACTAGTGTCCTGTCCCAGAAATAACATATCATTTGCGGGGGGAACTTTGAGCCGAGATGGCGAAGCGAGGAGGAGGCGATGCGGTGGCATCGTGAGGCGATGCAGAGGCATCGACTCGTCGTCACGCCTCGAATCAGAACCGTTTTGCCCCCAACAAATGGCATGTTATTTCTGGGCTAGGACACGCCTTCGTGCCGGAGTGGTGGAACTTGGCAGACACACCATCTTGAGGGGGTGGCGCTCGAAAGGGCATGCGGGTTCAAATCCCGCCTCCGGCACCAAAGTTCTTCTGCTGTTGCAAGTAAAAGACTTACTCATTGGATCATACTCAATAGCTAACGAATAGCTAACCAACCGAGCCAGACCACAACTCGAATCCTGGTATCACGGGGTCCCACGGCAGCTGGGAATACCGGAGCATGACCGCTGGTTGATTGGCTCACCCACTGGGTCTTGTGACAAGTTCCACAAGTTTCCGCCCCGATATAGGTCTTCTGCTGGGCGGCCGCTGAAAAGGCACAGCACATCACTACAACCAAGGCGACGAAGGTGAATCTCAAGGTCCTCATCAAGGAAACCACTTCCGGCCAGCAGCGGTTGCCGTGGCTGTGCCTTCACGAAATGGCTGGCGCTGTTTGTAGAGTTGTATTCGCAACTCGAGCTGTCTGACCAGAGCGGGGTCCTCACGTGTCCCCTTGAGTGCCCGCTCGGCGGTGCTGAGGGCTTGGTCGAATTGTCGGTTTGCGGCGTAGGCTGCGGCGAGCGTATCCAGCACGTCGGGATTGTTGTGTTGAGTCAGCTCGGCGGCGCGCTGGGCCAACTCGACGGCGCGACGCGGATTGCGCAGGGCCTCGATGGGCTCGGTGGCTAGAATCCAGGCCAGAGCGTTGGGTGCATACCAGTCCTCCCTCAATCGGATCGCCTCCTCGAGATTCCGTATCGCGTCGCGGGCCCGGTCCAGTCCCTTGAGAGCCGTGCCCAGAGTGTAGTGCAGGCTGCCACTGTGCTCACTTTGTGGTTCGATCCGAAGCGCCCGGCGATAATGTCGGATCGCTTCCTCCACTCTGCCTTGTGTCTGCAGTGCCATGCCCAGGCGAAGGTGTCCCAGCACCGAATCGGGTTCGGTCTCAAGTATCTGTCTTAACTGGGCAAGAGACTGTCCCGGGTTTAGTTGAAAGTTGAGAGGCGGTTCGTCCGACCGACTCGTTGGAATCGGGTTGGTCAACAACCTTTTAAGGAGGAACCGCCATGAAGAAATCATATCGAATTGTCACCCGGAAGAACAGTCAGGGGCTGGCTGATTATCTGGCCCAGAACGGGCAACTGTTGCTCCCGATGGTGGAGCTGATCGAAGCCTCCCGGATGGCCATTGACGAGTTGATCGACATCCTGGGGCGAGCGAGCATGGAAGCGGTCTTGCAGCTTTCTGCCCGAAGTGTCGCCGGCGAAAAGCAACAAGGGCGCCCAGGCAAGCAGATCGTTTGGTACGGCACTCAGCCAGGGCGAGTCAGACTTTCGGAGCGGCAAGTGCGGGTTCGAAAGCCACGGCTGCGCAAGAAAGGCCAAGGTCGAGGCGGGGAGGTGGAGATCCCCGCCTATGAGGCGATCAACCGTAACGGGGAGCTGGGCAGCCGCATGCTGGAGATCTTGACGTGCAACGTTTCCACGCGCCACTACAGCCGCGTGATCCCCCAGATGGCCGACACGGTGGGAGTCAGCAAATCGTCCGTGAGCCGTCAGTTCATTGAGCAGAGCGGCCAGCAGCTGGAGCAGCTGGCCGAGCGACACTTTGATGACGTTGAGTTTCTGATCATCTACATCGACGGCCTGGTCTTTGGCGAGCACCACGTGATCTGTGCCGCCGGCGTGGACTCGGAGGGCCAAAAGCACGTGCTGGGGCTGCGGGAAGAGGCCAGTGAAAACGCCGCCACCGCTACCTCCTTGCTGGAAGACTTGGTGGAGCGAGGCCTGGATTCCGGGCGACGCTATCTGTTTGTGATTGACGGCTCCAGGGCCCTGCGATGTGCCATTGACAAGGTCTTTGGCAAGGGCAGTCCGGTGCAGAGATGTCGTCGTCATAAGATTCGCAACGTGTGCGATCGATTGCCGGACGATCTGGCCGAGCAAGTCAAGTCAGTGATGCAGGCTGCTTATCGGCTGCCCTGGGAAGAAGGGAGGGTTCGGCTCAGAAAGCAGGCGGAGTGGCTCGAAGGGCTGCATCCCGATGCGGCAGCTAGCCTGCGAGAAGGTCTGGAAGAGACCTTCACCATCAATCGACTCGAGTTGTCTTCCTCCCTGCGCTTGTGTCTGGCCAGCACCAACCTGATTGAAAGCCCTCACTCTGGCGTGAGGATGCGGACCCGTCGAGTGAGCCGCTGGAAAGATAGCCAGATGGTGCTGCGCTGGGCCGCCTCAGCCTTCCTGGAGACGGAGAAGAACTTCCGGCGCATCCAGGGCTACCAGGACCTCTGGATGCTGAAAGCCAAACTCAGAGACGAGGTTTCTATGGACGCCAAACGAAAGGTGGCTTAAGATCGTGCTCAACCTGAACCGCCCTTCACTTTCAACTGAGTTTGGGGCAGCCTCCTGGGCAACCCCCTCCTCAGACCTGCCCCTTGCCGACAGCGCGATGCCCAAATTGCCGCGTGCTAAGGTATAGTCGGGATTGACCTTCAAGGCCTGCCGAAAGTACCGGATCGCTTCATCCAACTGCTGGGATCGCAACAGTAGCACGCCCAGGTTGTTGTGTGCGTCGGCCAGAGTCGGCCGCATCCGAATGGCCTCACGGTACTGCTCGGCCGCTTCCTCAGGCTTGTTCATCGAACCGAGCACGATGCCGAGGTCGTAGTGTGCCATGGCAGAGTCGGGCTTCACCCGGATCGCGTGGCGGATGTGAGCAGTCGTCTCGTCGAACCGCCCCTGCGCGTGCATGGCATTGCCCAGCCCCAGGTGGCCTTTAAACGAATCAGGGCTGTGCCGCAAGATTTGCTCATACATTGCGATGCTGTCAAAGAATTTCTTGCGACCGTGATCCTGCTCGAAAAGGTCGTGGTCTTCCTCGCTGGTCGTCAGCACCTGGAGCCACAGATCCCCTATCTCGTCCCACGAGCTGGGTCCGTACACGACGCGTTGGGGAGGATGATTCGGGTTGCGCAGGTTGTTCGCCGAATTGTCGTAAGTATACTCCATTTCGATGGTCGTGCCCTTGGGCAAGAAAACGCGCTCGGCATATCGATACTCGTCCTGCCAGTTAAAATCCCACTGCTTGATATGGATCAGCCACTTTCTGGTGCCGTCGGGCAGTGTGGCATAGCCCTTCATGGTTTTACACAAGTAGTGTGCATGCGGGTACACGCTCAGGACAAGCGCGTCCACGGGCAGCACGTAGCGGTCATGATTACGATAGTTCTTTTCAGCGGCGGCGATGTCCATTGTCTGCGAGCCGATTCTTAAGAGCGACGGCACATGCGTCGGCTTCTTTTCAGAAAAAAACAGGCCCACTTTCGCCTGCACTCGCTCCGGCTTGCCGCTGGGCAGCATGTGCATCACGAAGACAGCGTCCGTGTTCGGCTCGAGCAGCCAGGTGACGTCCTCGCTGCCCATGTAAGGCTGTTTCCCCGGCGTCCAGCTGAGCCACTGACCCGTCGGGTCAGCCAGGCTGCGGGCCAGGTCTTTGTCAGAAAAGCCGGGCTCGGTTTCTTCCTCGTCCAGGCGGCGCGACGTCGAGGTCGGATCGACACCAAAGCTGGCGTGATGCAGGACACGGGCGTTGTCCACGCGAAGCTCAAAGGCGCGCACATAACGCCTCCCTTTGACGGGGATCGGTGCCACAAAGTAGCGGAACACGTCCGGGTCGGCGGCGGGCAGCGTGTAGGCTTCGGGCATGGTCACGACCAGGTCGGGCTCGCCCAGCTGCCACCCTTTCGGAAACTGCGGCGCCGGCGGCAGGTCGGCCGGATCGCCTTCCACGGTGCCCTCCTCCACCCACTTCGCCAGCATCGCGATCTGTATCTCGGTCAGCCGGCGATCACCGGCGAAGCGGCCGTAGCCGGGTTCCGGCAGCCAGGGCGGCATGAAGCGGTTTTGGGTTACGGAATTTCCTAGTTTAAGGTCTTGACAAGCAGCTTCCGTTGTGAGAGAATCGTTTTATGGAAGAAACGGTTAACTACAACGAAAGGCTACTTGTCACATGAACATTGTACAGATTTTCGAGAAATTTCCAACTCAACAAGACTGCATCGGGCACCTTGAGCGCAAACGCTGGGGTTCGATTCCGCTTTGCCCCTACTGCGGGTCGGATCAGACAGCGAAATCCGCTCACCGCCGACGCTGTTATGCCTGCAAGACCTCTTTCAGTGTCACAGTAGGGACGATCTTTCACCACACCCACCTTCCGCTTCAGAAGTGGTTCCTGGCAATCATTCTCATGCTGAACGCTAAGAAGGGAGTATCTGCGCTTCAGCTTTCCCGCGATTTGAAGGTGAACAAGAACACGGCGTGGAGGATCTGCATGGAGATCCGCAAGGCCATGACGCAGGCCAGCCAGCGCAAACTGCTCACCGGCGTCATCGAAATGGATGAAACCTACATCGGAGGAAAGCCCAGAAAGGGAAACTATTCTCCCGATGATCCCCCAAAGCGAGGTCGAGGAACCAAGAAAGCTCCGGTTGTTGGGGCAGTAGAGCGTGGCGGACGGGTGACTGCAAAAGCCGTTACCAAAGACAAACTTAAAGGCAAGCACTTGAAAGCCTTTGTCCGAGACCGGGTGGACACGGGACGATCTAGCCTGATTACCGATGAGTACAAGGTTACTCGGGAATGTCCAGGATTCTCCCTCACGCCGTCATCAAGCACCAGGACTGGTATGTGGTCGATGATATCCACACCAACACAATTGAGGGTTTCTGGGCGCTCCTGAAGCGAGGGATGTTCGGACAGTTCCACAGCGTCAGCCGCCGCCACTTGCAGCGGTACGTGGACGAGTTCTGCTACCGCTATAACTTGAGGGGCATTGAGCCCGATAACGTTTTCGACTACACCATTGATCGGTGTCTGAGGGTGAGAATATGAAGAAACAACAACCGCTTAAGGTGATCGCTGGAACACCGGATCGTCCTTTAGTGATCGGCGACATTGAGATTCCCTGCTATGTTTTGGAGGATGAAACACGAGTCTTAGCTCAGGGAGGGTTTTTACAAGCGATAGGACGATCGCGGACTCCGAAGGCTGGTACTGGCGGACTATCTAGTGTCGACAAACTCCCTTTTTTTATCAGTGCTTCTCAACTAACTCCCTTTATTTCCAGTGAGTTAGTTTTGTCGACAACTCCAATTATTTTCCGATTGGGGAAAGGGATGAAGGTCGTCGGGTACAACGCCAAATTGCTCCCAGAAGTCTGCAATGTGTACCTGAAAGCACGAGATGCTAACGCACTTCTTACGTCGCAAATCCACATTGCTGAACGGGCACAAATTCTCATAAGAGGATTGGCAACTGTCGGCATTATTGCCCTCGTAGATGAGGCTACTGGCTACCAACAGATCAGAGAACAACGCGCCTTAGCCACGATTCTTGAAAAGTTTATCGCTAAGGAGCTTCAACCATGGACTAAGACATTTCCCTACGAGTTCTACAAGCAAATCTTCCGTCTGAAGGGGTGGCCTGATCCGCACGGAGTCAAACGCCCATCCGTGATCGGGCACTACACAAACGATTTTGTCTATGATCGCCTTGCCCCTGGCGTGTTGGAAGAATTGAAGCGGCTAAGCCCAAAAACGCCGAAAGGATACCGCCGCTACAAGCTCTTTCAATGGTTCACGCCAAATTTGGGCCACCCTAAACTCAAAGAACACCTCGCCGCCGTTACCGCGCTGATGAGGGCTGCCCCAAATTGGGAATACTTCAAGAGAAGCCTCGTCCGAGCCTTTCCAAAGACAAAGGAGCAAATTCCTTTTGGTGTAAATGAGGATTGATCCGCTTGAAGATGAGTAAACCCAACTTCAAATCCCACACCATGTGGACGGGCGATAACCTGCCCGTCATGAGGGGCCTAAACTCCGAGAGCGTGGACCTGATCTATCTGGACCCGCCTTTCAACTCCAACCGAAACTATGCAGCACCAATCGGCTCTGAGGCGGCTGGAGCGGCCTTCAAGGACACCTGGACTCTGGACGATGTGGATGTGGCTTGGCACGGCGAGATAGCCGAGCAAAACCCGGCTGTGTACTCAGTGATACAGTCGTCTGGAGAGGCGCACGGGTCCAGTGTGAAATCCTATCTGATCATGATGGCCGTCCGGTTGCTTGAAATGCTCCGGGTCTTGAAGGAGACAGGATCTATCTATCTCCATTGTGACCCCACGGCTAGCCACTACCTGAAGTTGCTTATGGATGCGGTATTTTCTCGTAGTAACTTTCGCAGTGAGATTGTGTGGAGGAGAGTCAATCCGACAGGTCGTGGCACGAAGAGATTTGCAAACAACATAGATCAAATCCTGTACTACATTAAGGGTGATTCGTTCACGTGGAATCAGCCCTATCGTCCACACGGAAAAGAATACCTAGACAAGTTCTATCGTTACTTTGATTCGGATGGCCGCCGATATCGGTTAGGCGATCTCAAGGGTGCTGGGATGAGGACTGGGAGTTCTGGTCTACCGTGGAAAGGCGTTAATCCTGGCCAAACGGGGAGTCATTGGGCCATACTTAATTGAGAGTTGCCCGATGAAATACGCAACAAGTCATCCCAAAAGAAGCTGGAATACTTGGACGGCATTGGACGTATTTACTGGCCTCCTAAAGGTTCGGTTCCTGCATACAAACGCTATCTTGACGAGATGCCTGGAACAGCTATCGATACGCTGTGGTATGACATCGGGAATCTTCAGGCTCAATCAAAGGAGCGCGTCGGCTACCCGACCCAAAAGCCCCTTGCTTTGCTGGACCGGATCATCAAAGCGAGTAGTAACGAAGGTGATATGGTGCTAGACCCGTTCGCCGGGTGCGCCACAGCTTGCGTTGCCGCCGAACGTCTGGGCCGTCAGTGGGTAGGCATCGACATATCTGAGAAAGCATCCGATCTCGTTCAGGTTCGCATTCGCAGAGAAATCGACCTGTTCCACAACTTCAAACCGATCCGCCGATCCGATATTCCAAAGCGGACGGATCAGGGCAAAATTCCTCACTACAGGACTCACAAGCATCAGCTATTCGGCAAGCAGAAAGGGCTTTGTGGGGGTTGTAAGGTTGCCTTTCCATTTCGAAATTTCACCACTGATCACATCGTTCCTCAGAGCGGGGGCGGTAGTGACCACCTGGAGAATCTGCAACTGCTTTGCGGGGCCTGCAACAGCCTGAAGGGGGACAGGGATCAAGCGTATCTGATCTCTAACCTCAAGATCTTAAACTAGGAAATTCCGGAATTTTTCAAGATCAGTCTGGAGACTGTGCAGGAGGGATGGGTCCGAATCCGCTCGGATAGGCCCGACCTGGCCAGCTTCTTTCAGTTTGGCAACGGCCTTTCCGGGCCGCTGACCCAGATGGATGGATCGGTCGCCTTCACAGCTGCCTCGAACGTTCTTTACTTCACCCGACTCTACGAGGGGCCGACGTTTCCCAGTAATTCTGGTTTTCAGAATGCCGAGACAACGCTGCACATCGCCAATCCCAACGCAGAGGAGATCACCCTCACCTTCAAGCTCTTCAATCCGACGGGTGCACAGATCGGTGGACGTAAAACGGACTCTTGCCGCCCAGGCCATGCTCTTTGAGAGTTTGACCTCAATTTTTGGACTCCAGCTTCCCGTCGGGGACGGGTTCGTCTGAGTGGATGCCACTAACCTAACTTCCGCGGTCCGCTGAGGGATTTTCACCTATTTTGCCTGCTCGGCGTCGGCAAGTCGTTTGTTTTCAGCGAGCGTCTTTCTGGATTGGCCAAATAGTGACTAATATGACTAGGTATAGCACTGGATATGTCAGGTTTATATGGTATATGTAGTGATGAATGTACATCCGAAAAACCAGTCGCATCTACAAGGGCAAGGAATACGCGAACTACCTGCTGGTGGAGTCGGTTCAGACCCCCAAGGGACCGCGCCAAAGAACGATTTGCTCACTGGGCAATCTGGCCCCGGCGCCTCGAGAACAATGGCGGGCCCTGGCGCATAAGCTGGAGTCGGCCTTGTGCGGCCAGCTTCCGCTGGAAGCTCCCGATGAAAAAACCCGAACCCTTCTCGAAAGGGCTGGGCGGGGCCGACAGCGGCGAGAGCCCGAGCCAGCGGCAGAGCTGGTCACCGTCGATGCGGAGCGGATTGAATTGGAGCAGGCCCGGGAAGCCGGGCCCGTGCACGTCGGGCATCAGATGTGGCGGCGCTTGGGGATGGGCGAGATTCTCAGGCGTGCGGGCTTGTCGGAGCGCTCCTGCCGGTTGAGCGAAGCGATGACGCTCAACCGGCTGATCTGTCCGCTTTCGGAACGGGCCATGCCCGACTGGGTCCGTGGCACCGCGGCGGGGGACATTCTGGGAGAGGACTTCCGCCCGCTGCAGGAGGATGCGCTCTATCGGAACCTGGATCGGCTACATCCGAATCGAGAGCCGATCGAGCGGGAGCTCATGGAGCGGGAGAGAGCGCTTTTCAACCTGCAAGAGACGGTCTATCTCTACGACCTGACGTCGACCTACTTTGAGGGTCAGGCGGAAGCCAACCCCCAGGCGAAGCGGGGCTACTCGCGCGATAAGCGTCCCGACTGCAAGCAGGTGGTGGTGGGACTGGTGCTGGATGGGGAGGGGTTTCCGAAGGCCCACGAGGTGTTTGACGGAAACGTGCAGGACCGTGCCACCGTGGATCAGATGCTGGATGCGTTAGAGAGACGGACGGGCCAGAAAGTAGGCTCCACGGTGGTGCTGGATCGGGGCATGGCGTACGAGGAGAACCTGGAGCAGATCCGGCAGCGCCAGTATCACTACATTGTGGCGGGGCGGCAGTCGGAGCGAAATGAATGGTGGGACGAGTTGGAGAAGGAAGACGAGTGGGAAGAGATCCTTCGCATCCCTTCACCCCGGAATCCGTTTCAGAAGAAGACTCGGGTCGAGATCAAACGGCGCCAGAAAGGCGATGAGATCTACATTCTTTGCCGCAGCGAAGGTCGGGAAGAGAAGGACCGAGCGATCCGGGAGAAACAAGAACAGAGACTGATCCACGACTTGGAGAAGCTCCAGGCCCGGGTGGAGCGGGGACGCCTGAAGCAGGAGGAGAAGATTCAGCAGGCGATCGGTCGTCTGAAGGAACGCTACCCCCGTGTGGCGCGCTACTACGCAATCCAATACGACGCGGAGAAGCGGAATCTGGTTTGGCAAGAGAGGGCAGAGAAGAAGACGATGGCGGAGAAGCTCGACGGCAGCTACGTGCTGAAGACGGATCGGCAGGATCTGAGTGCCGATGAGATCTGGCGCACCTACCTTCTGCTGACGCGTGTGGAACGAGCCTTCCGGGATATGAAGACCCCGCTGATGGAGCGTCCCATTTTCCACCATCTGGAGCACCGTACCCAGACGCACATCTTTCTCTGCGTGCTGGCCTACCACCTGCTGCTGGCCATCGAAAAGTACTTCCTGGATGAGGGAATCCAAACCTCCTGGTCGACGATCCGCCGGCAGCTGAGCACCCACCAGGTGGTCACGGTGGTCCTGCCCACGGCGAACGGCACCATTCTCCGCATCCGAAAGGGAACCACTCCGGATGGCGGGCAGCGGGACATCTACAACGTCCTCAGGGTTCCTCTGGAAGTCATGAAACCGATCAAGACCTGGCACGCAGCGGCCAATTTGTAGTGACTGAAAAAAATCGCAACCCGGCATCAACAAAGGATTTTGCTCAGCGGAGTGCGGAAGTTAGGCTAAAGCCGGTGCCGTGGGGTTTGAGTTGATTCGGTTGCCCGATACGGTCCTGGGTCTGAACGCTTCCTACGGAAACAGTACCGGTACCTCCTACTCAGCCCAGCTGGCGAACGGCACGGCGGGCTCAATCCTAATTGAGGCAGGCAAGCCCGGTGTGATCGGTGATGTCATTTTTGGAGATCCCATCAAAGCGGATTTCGCGGCCGCACTGCCGCTTCAGACGGTACTTTTTACCAAAGCGGTGTTCAGCCAGGTCGCCAACGGATCTGTGGATCCGAGCAATCCCTCCATGAACATGTTCACCGGAATTGCGCTCTTCAATCCCAACACCCAGAGTGCCTCTGTCACCGTCTCGGTTTTCGACCGCGAAGGCAAGCTGGTGGGAACGGCACAAATTGAGCTGGGGCCCAACCAGCGTCTGTCCGACACGGTAGAGAATCTCATTCCCGATTCTTCCGGCCTTTTGCGCGGCTATATCATCATTGATTCCACTCAGCCCCTGGTGGCTCAGCAGCTCTTTGGGAACAATACCCTGGAGTTCCTCTCTGCCGTGCCTCCCACCGTCGTCGAATAGAGGTTCAAGGTTCCAGGTTCCAAAGAACTCGGGCAGCGGCCTTGTCAGCCCGCTCTGCTATAAGAACTGCAGCTGTTGATGTTGGAAGCGAAGAGTGTGTCCCGGGGAGTGGTTTTTGCCCATGAGAGCGAGGGAGAGTTCGCCCGGCTGCTGGACTTTTATAGTGTGGAGTGGCGCTATGAGCCCACCAGCTTTCCTATCGAATGGAATGAAAAGGGACGTGTGATGGAGAGTTTCACCCCCGATTTTTACCTGCCCCAGTTAAATCTCTACGTCGAATTGACCACCATGAAACAGAGCCTGGTCACGAAGAAAAACAAGAAAGTTCGCAGGCTTCGCAAGCTGTACCCTGACGTCAATTTGAAAATCTTCTATGGCCGCCACTATCGAAAACTTCTTTTCAAATTCGGGATCCTCTGATGGAGCGAGTGTCCTCGATGCAGGAAGGCAAGGATATCCTACCGGGTATCAAAGAGGTTGTTTTCGATGAGCAGATCATCGCTGCCCGGGTCCAGGAGTTGGCACACAAGATCACTCGAGACTATCAAGGCAAGGATTTGGTTGTCGCTGGGATTCTCAAGGGAGCCTTCATCTTTGCTTCCGACCTCATCCGGCAGATCCGTCTGGAATTTACGCTGGATTTCATCTCCATAAGCCCTTATTCCCCCAAGTCCAAATTGGGGGAAGCGAAGATCATCAAGGATCTAGAGGAGAACATCTCCCGAAAGCACGTGCTGCTGATCGAGGATATCGTGGATACGGGCCTGACCCTGAACTACCTGGGAGGCATTTTACTGAATCGCAATCCCGCCTCTCTTGCCATTTGTGCGCTGCTGGATCGCCCCGACTTGCGCCTCGTGGATGTCCCCATCAAATATATCGGTTTCCCCGTCAACCAGGAGTTTCTCGTCGGCTATGGCCTGGACTACCGCGGTGGCTACAGGTGCCTGCCTTATATTGCCTCTGTGAACGTGCCAGCGGCCGTCGGAAGCTGACTGGGGGGGTCCGTCTGCTGTTCCAGGTTCCAGGTTCGAGTTTGGGGCCAGTTCTCCCCAGCCAGTCACTGGTCATTCATCATTTGTCATTCGTTCTTCTGACCTGATGAAACCTGGAACTTGGAACCTGGAACCTGGAACTCGTACCCAGCGCTTCCCAACCCGTGGTTTAGGGCTTCTGTATAATGAAGCTGCAGCGATGACCTGGGCTGTATATCTCGGCCTCATTCTACTTCTCACTCTGGCATTTGCTGGTTTCTACGCCCTGGTCTATTCGATAGTTTTGGGGATAAGGGACAATTATCGACGCTACTATCAAAAAGCAGAACTTCAGTGGACCGGTCCTGGTCGGTCGTCTCGGCGAAAGGTCCGTGTGGTGTGGTTGATTGGGTCCGCCCTGGTGAGCGCCTGGATTGTCGTCGAGTACGCAGCATAGCAGGTGATTCTCAGCAGGGAAAAAGGTGTGACCCACCTTCTGTGGGGCAAGGGGAGATCTGAAAGTTTCCATGCTGTGTGTTTGTCTGCTGGTTCTTTCACTTCTTGTCTCCGCCGCCGAGGAGAAAAAAAGCTCGGAAACAGATAAGGAAGGCAGTGAGGGATTGCATGAAACCGTTGTGGTGACCGCCTCCAGGCTGGAGCAGCCCATTGTGGAAGCCGTCTCCTTGGTCACTGTGATCTCCTCTCGGGATCTGGTGGAGTCGCCGCGGCTGGTTCTGGACGATCAGCTGCGGCAGGTTCCGGGTTTGAACCTGTTTCGACGCTCCAGCAGCCTCGCTGCCCATCCCACCAGCCAGGGCGTTTCCCTTCGGGGGATTGGACCCAGCGGTACCAGCCGCAGTCTGGTCCTGTTTGACGGCATCCCTCTGAATGACCCTTTCGGCGGATGGATTTACTGGAATCGCATCCCCATCCTGTCCCTGAGAGGAGTTGAGGTGGTACGCGGCGCCACCAGCCCCCTCTATGGGAGCTCGGCGTTGGGGGGAACGATTCAGCTCCTGGCGCGCAGGCCGAGCCCCGATACTCTGGAAGTGCGGGGACAACTGGGAAGCGGTGAATCCTACGACCTGGAAGTCTTCGCCTCGGATGCGGCGGGCGACTGGGGGTACGTGGCGTCGGGGCGCCTTTTCCACAGCGACGGGTTCTTCATTGTGGACGAGTCGCTTCGGGGTGCGGTCGATGTCCCCGCCGGCTCGGAATTTCAGACCTTCTTTGGGCGTTTTTATCACCGCGGGTTTCACGTCGGAGTCAACGTTTTTGGCGAGAAGCGTCGCAACGGAACCAGAATACAAAAAAACAGTTCCCGGATCGCTCTCGTCGAGGCCGGATTGCAAGGGGATTCCTGGAGCCTGGACTTCTATTCGCAGTCGGAAAGGTTCCGGAGCACTTTCTCTCGAATCCTTCCAGACCGTTCCGCTGAATTTCTCACCGCCGAGCAGGAGTTCCCTTCGATGGGGCTGGGAAGTTCATTGACCTACAGACTCGGGTCTCAACTGCTGCTCGGGACTGACTGGCGCTACGTCAGGTGGGAAGACAAGGATCAGAATCTGCTGGGGGTCTTCGCGCAGGAACTTTTCAGTGTCCACCCCCGCCTGGATCTCCTGCTGGGAGCGCGATTTGACGTCTGGCAAAACAGGAAAACTCAGACGGCCGTGAATCCCAGAGCAGGTTTACTCTTTCGAACGGCCGACTCCCTCACACTGCGGGCTTCCGCTTACCGAGGATTTCGCGCTCCTACACTCAACGAGCTGTACCGGCCTTTCCGCGTCGGGAACATCAGAACGCTGGCTAACCCGGATCTTGAGGAAGAGACCCTGTGGGGAGGTGAAGTGGGGGCCGACTTTCATCCCACAGGATCGCTGCTGCTTCGCGCCAATACGTTCTGGAACATGCTGGGCAACGCGGTCACCAACGCGACCCTTTCCACCTCCACGGAACTCATTTTGCGCCAGCGCCAGAACATCGGCAGGGCAAGGATCCGGGGTCTGGAAATAGAAGCAATCATTCTAAGTGGCGAGAAGTGGCGGCTGCAGACCGGGTACCTTTATTCGGATGCCACCGCCAGGGAGAGTCGACTGCGTTTGCCCCAGGTGCCCCTTCACCAGGGCTCCATAGGAGTGAGCTATAAGGGCGCCCTCACCTGGACAGGTCAGGCTCGATGGGTTGGGGGGCAGTTTGAGGATGATCGTAACGCCTTGGAGTTGGAGGGCTATGGGCTGTTTGATGTGATGGTTCGCAGGCGGGTGGCCGAGCACTTCGAGTTGTTTTTCTCCTTCGAGAACGTCCTGAATCGGGCCTATCCGGTGGGTCGAACACCCGTCGAAAAACTGGGCGCGCCCCGTCTCTTTCACGGGGGACTCCATTTCAGATTCGGTCAGTGAAAGGGTACTGATGTCGCAGCAGGCTTTTCGCGATGATCGAATGGCGGCTGGGTCAGTGCTGTTGACCTTGTCTCTGTGCGCGCTCTGGGGAGGAGCCGTACCGGCTATCAAACTCTCCTTACAGGGAGTGCCTCCTGTCAGCGTCGCTGCCTTCCGCTTCTCGATCGCTCTGGTTAGTCTTTTGATTTTCTGTGTGGTCAGCCGCACCCGTTGGAGGCTGCCCAGGAAGTTCCACAAGGCGCTTATCGGATTTTCCCTGATCTTCGTCCTGCAAGCCAGCTGTCTGAACCTTGGTACGAAGCTGACCTCCAGCAGCCACTCTGTTGTGATCCTCCACGCCTTCCCACTCTTTGTTGCTCTGCTGGCGCATTTCCTCATTCCCAACGACCGGTTGAATCGCGGAAAAGTCAGCGGCCTGCTACTCTCCTTCCTGGGCATCAGCGTGGTCTTTCTCGAACCCCCTGCCCCGGAAGCTGGGAATGCTCTTGTGGGCGATCTACTGGTGCTCCTCTGCGGGTTCCTACTGGCTGTCATTCAGGTGTACTCGAAGTTTCTGGTTCGCAATCTCAGTGCTTTTCAGATTGTGACCTGGGAAATGATTTACGGCGTACCGCTCTTTTTTCTGCTCAGCTTTTTCCTGGAATGGAACGTCCCCTATCATGTGACGACTCCGGTTGCAGGCGCGATTGCTTATCAAGGTTTGATAACCGGTCTCTGTTTTGTGACCTGGACGCATTTGATGAAACGGTACGCAGCCAGCAAGCTCAATGCCTTTCAATTCCTGAGCCCGATCTTTGGTGTCATCCTGAGCTGGCTAATTCTCGGGGAGTCTGTGTCGCCAGTGCTCGTGCTGGGAGTCGCCCTGGTGGCGGGCGGAATTGCTCTGGTCTCGGGAGCCCGCTCTAAGATAAATTCTAATTCTAAATCCTAAATTCTAAACAAATTCCAAATCTTTAGAATTTAGGATTTAGTGCTTTATCTTATGTTCATCGACTTTTCAAAGCGCAGTCAGGAGCCGGAGATGATCGATTCCTCGGAGAGCCTCCCTCACCGGGAGGTGGTCACGATGCTGCGAGAACTGTGCCTGGTCAATCGATGGCTGGGAGGAACCGAGGCTTGCCTGGGGGCGCTGGGACCTCTTGTCGAACGGATCGTTTCCCGGGAAGGGAAAAGGAGGACCATTCGCATTGTGGATTTGGGCAGCGGCTGCGCCGACATTCCCGCCGCGCTGGTGTGCTGGGCACGAGGCAAGGGTTACCCCATACACGTCACGGCGGTCGATTCCAATGCCGCGGTGTGCCAGGTTGCCCAGGAGCGAACGTCTGCGCTTTCCGAGATCTCAGTGGTTCAGGGCGATGTGTTGCACCCTCCCCTTCGCCGGGGTGTCTGCGACCTGGTCTTCTGCTCTGCTCTCCTGCACCATTTCTCTGATGAGCAGGTGGCTGGGATCCTGACCGGGTTCCGCACCACGGCCGGCGAGGCCGTTGTCGTCAGCGACCTGCACCGGCACCCCCTGGCCTACATTGGGATACGTCTACTGACGGCGCTCCTCTCCCGCTCTGCTGCCGTGCGCCACGATGGACCGCTGTCCGTTCTGAAAGGTTTCCGGCGAGGTGACCTCCTCGCCATCTTGAAAAAGGCTGCTATTGCCCGTGCCACAGTCCAATGGCGATGGGCCTTTCGCTACCTGATCGTCATTCCCGTCCGTGATCTGCCTAGGAACCTGTCCGAGTAATGGGTTGCGGTTGCGAGCATGGGGCTTGTGAGGCGAGGTCGCGAAGAGAGGAGGAGGCGATGCAGTGGCATCGGCGACGACGAACGACAAAGAGATATCCCGCAACCACCATGCTCCCTTCGGGTTACCGCCGGCGCTTTCCCTGCTACGACACCTTATGCGTCATCCGGGCTAGCTAGTATCTCGGAATGCTGGAGTCTACCTTCTCAGACCAGGCATCGATCCCGCCCTGCATGCTCTTGACGTTGGCGAATCCGTGGCCCTTTAAATAGGCCGCTGCGTCCAGACTGCGCATGCCGTGGTGGCAGTGGGCGACGATGGCGGTATCTTTTGACCAGTTCCCGATGATCTCTCGAATCGAGTTCTCGTCCAACAGAATGGCTCCCTCGATGCGGGCAGTGTCTCTTTCTTCATGGGAACGCACGTCCAGGAGCTTGATGGTGCCTTTTTTCAGCTGCTCGGCTACCTCCTGAGGGGATACCTGCATGGCATCTTCTTCCTTTTGACTGTGCAAAATGTGATCCCTCACTTCGTCCACCTGGAGTCCGTGGCTGGCGCACACCTGCTCCAGGGTGTCGTTCATATCGTAGCCGCAGCTATGGCAGCCGCCCACATGATATTTCTGGAAAAGCGCCCGCTGAGCGGCTGGGTAAAGCTCGATGAGCTGCGACATCGGCAAATCTCCGGAAAGCCCAAAGTTCTCCGGCGGGCTGGGGGGAGCGACATCCTTCCTAACCTGCGTCTGGGTATGGGTCGGCGAGTTCTCGGGGGCCTTGATCTTGACGAGCGGCGTGGGGTTCAGTAGCTGCTCTGGAGCTTCCTTCTTCTGCCCAAAAATTCTTCCTAGCAACGTTGCCATGGTTCCTCCTTATGAATGAGCATACACGAATTGGGTGCTGTTGTGTCGTTGCTAGTTGGCAATTCTCAGCGCCAAGCGAAACCTGGAACCTGGATCCGAAACGGAGTACTACGACCTCACTGAGAGGGGGCCGCAAAGGTCAAAAAGATGACGGCCATGACCACAAACTGGACGAGCCACCCGATCAGGCAAACGGCCACGGCGCGTCCCGTGCTGCTGTAGTCGAGCGCCTGCCGCACTGCGACCACCATGGCGATGAGCATCCAGACAGAAGCGGCAAAGATAATCAGGTTGCCCAGGCCGGGCACGAAGCCCAGCACCCGCAGCAAGCCGGGCGAGGCGGAGAAGCCCGTGGTGCGCAGCAGCTCTCCCATGTCGGAGTGAGTCTGAGGTTCGGGGAGAAGCTTGGTGCCAATGAGATAGACGAGAAAGGCCCAGACTACCCACCCCACCAGGGCTGCCAAGGCGCCACCGAACAGTCCGCCCCCTGTATGGATCGAGCCGATGCCCAAAGCAATGCTGGAAAGGAGCACCACGGCCAGAGCTTGAGTCGTGGCTCCGGTATCCGCTTCCACTTCCTCATAGGTGTGGACATCCAGTTTGGATGCTCCAATCATGCGTTCGCTAAAGCTCTTCATGGTTTTCGGCTCCTCGTCTCATGATCTGGATTAATCGCGCCCGTCCCATTTTCAAGGCGAAGTGGCGAAGTCGATCCTCGGCGGGCTCAACCTTTTCTCCGAACCGGGTTCTCATCTGTCCCACGATTTGGGCGGCAGTAGTTTCTCCGTCGCACGCTTTCCAGACCAGTGTTCCGATTTCATCAAGCCGGATGCGGTAGTCGGAAAGCTGGAGTTTGGCTGTGAGCCACTGTCCCCATTTGCTCTCACCCAGGCGAGGTCTCAGCACCACGACCCTGCCGTTTTCATCCTCTCTCCATTGAAGCCGCCTCAGAAAGCGGGAGTTGAGAAATTGCGGTTCGACGTTCATTACTCCACCTTCACGCCCGGGGCCCCACCCTTCTCCGCCGCCTTCAACGGCAGCTTGATCAGAGAGTAAAGGAGCGCCAGGAAAATCATCATTCCAAGCCATGGGTTGGCGGCGAGCTGAGGCAGTGCGGGGAGATACCCCTTGTCAACAAATCCCACCCAGAAGGCCAACAGGACGGCCATCAGCGCTTCGCCGGCGATGAATCCGGAAGAAAGGAGGACACCCACATTCACAGCGCTGGTCTGTTTTCCGGTATCCATCTTTCGCCTTGCCAGGCTCCGATCCAGAAGCCAGCGAATGATCCCACCCACAAAGATGGCTGCGGTGGAGTGGAAGGGGAGGTACATCCCGACCGCGATTACCATGGGTGATGGAGCTTTGATCAGGATCAGTGCAAAGGCCAGAAACATGCCTGCGATAACCAAGGGCCATGCCATCTCCCCACCCACGATTCCCTTCGCCATCAGCGCCATCAGACCCGCCTGGGGAGCAGGTAGTTCCGCGCTTCCAATCTTGTAGACCTGGTCCAGTCGATCCAGGAAGAAGACGAGGACCAGACCTGCGAAGGAAACTCCGATGATCTCTCCGACCTCCATCTTCCAGGGAGTTCCTCCCAGAATGTGCCCGACCTTGAGATCCTGGAGCATGTCGCCCGCCACACCGGCGGCACAGCAAACCACCCCGGCCACTCCCAAAACGCCCATGATGCCGGCGTCGCCTGTGACGCCGATCATTACCATGAGAATCGCTGAAATGAGCAGAGTGCTTAGGGTCAGGCCACTGATTGGATTGTTTGAGCTTCCCAGCAAACCGACCAGATATCCCGCTACGGCCGCAAACAGGAATCCGAGGATCACCATGACTACGGTGAGAAGAATAGACCCGGGGAAGGAGCCGCTGAAATAGAAGTATAAGAAGAAAAGGGGTATCGAAAGGAGCGCTATGGCGGCAAAAACCTTCTTGAAGCTCAGATCCACCTCGAGGCGATTCACTTGCCCGGTGCCGGCCTTCGCCGCCTGAAGATCGCGCACCGCTCTTCCCAGCCCGGTCATCAGGGATTTACGAAGCTTAAGCAGGGTGTAAAAGGCCGCCACAATCATGGTTCCGACCGCCAGGGGGCGAACCTGGCGCATCCAGACTTCTTCGCTCAACTCAATCCAGGACGCCTGCTCGCTGATGCCGGCGCTCAGGTCCGGGTTCAGAAACAGGCTGAGCGGAACCAGCAGGAGCCAGCCCAGAATTGCTCCACTGAAGACGACGGCTGAGACATTGGGTCCCACGATGAAACCGACGCCCACCAGGGCGGGCGAGGCCGCCGGTGATTCTAGAAGCAAGCCTCCGTAGTAGTGGATGCGTTTCCCTAACAGCTCGATTGACGAAGTGCCGAGAGTGATGAAGGTGCGGGCATAGTCCGCAACCACCTGAATGCCGTTACTGTTTTTGATCAATTCCCAAAGCCCGGCGAATCCCATGGCGGAAAACACGTATCCGGCTCCCGTCTGGCCACCTTGACCCGCCTTGACCAGTTCGCCCGCCGCTACGCTCTCCGGGAAGGGGAGATCCGCTTCCACCACCAGGGTGCGGCGAAGAATTATGATGAACAAGACGCCCAACACCCCGCCGATTAACATGATTGCAATCGTTTCCCAGTAGTGCACCTTCTCCCACACTCCGCTGATCATGAAAGCGGGAATCGTGAAAATGGCCCCGGCCACCAGAGCCTCACCCACAGAAGCGGTGGTCCGGGCAATGTTTTCTTCCAGAATGGAGCCTCTGAAAAGCCGCAGGGCAGCCATGGCAACCACCGCGGCGGGAAAGGTGGCTGCCACGGTCAGCCCGGCCTTCATTCCCAGGTAGGCATTGGCCGCACCCAGTACGATCGCCATCACCACTCCCAGCAGGACGGCTTTGAACGTCAGCTCGGGCAGATCTGTTTGGGCCGGTACAAAAGGCTTGAAGTCCGATTGTGTGGTCTGTGGTGCGGGGGTGTCAGAGTCCTGCATTCTCTCCTCCTGATCGGGGAACCCACAGATCACGCAGATTGAGCGGATGCTCGCAGATACTGATCCGCGTCAATCCGCTCTAATCTGTGTCATCCACGGGTGTTTCGACACGAGTGTCTTCGCTACGACACCTGATAGTAGCTCTGCTCCTAGGAGGTAGCGCCCGCTTCCCTCAGTAACTGAACGATGGCGGTGTGGCCTTCACCGACGGCCATCCTCAGGGCGCTATAGTTATCCTTGCTCCTGGCATCGACGTCGGCGCTTTTCTCCAACAGGGCTTTGACCACCTCGGCGTGGCCGTTCCATGAGGCATGCATGAGGGCGGTCCACCCGGCGTCGCCTGTCGCATCCACGGCCACGCCCTGGGTGAGCAGGAAGCCGACCGTGTCGGCATGGCCCTTCTCTGAGGCGAGCATCAGTGCAGTGTAGCCCTGCTTGGTCGTCCCTTTGGCTTTGGCACCTTTTTTCAGCAGAACCTTGGCCACGTTGGTGTGGCCGTTCCGTGCGGCATACATGAAAGGTGTCCATCCCTGATTCGTCTGGTCGTTCACTCTGGCGCGCCTCTCCAGCAGGGCCTCGACAATCTCGGTGTGGCCCTCGCCAGCGGCTACCATCAGGACCGTCAATCCCTCGTCGTCTTTCGCCCTCACGTCAGCACGCTCGGACAGGAAGGTCTTGACGATCTCGGTGTGGCCTTTCTGTGTTGCGTAGATCAAGGCGGAACGACCCACGCCATCCTTCTCGTCTACCCAGTAGCGCAAAGAGAGCGGGAAGAGTTCCCTGGCCTTGGAGAGCAGAGCTTGCACCATTTCGGTCCGACCTCCTGAGGCGGCATGCGTCAGAGCCGTCCAGCCCTCGCTATCCTTCAAGTTCACGTCAGCGCCTTGATCCAGCAGGACCTGTACCGTTTCAGTGTGGCCTCTCGAGGCCGCCACCACCAGGGCCGGGGAGCCATCATTGGTCTTGACATTCAGGTCGGCGCCCTCAGCCGCTAAGACGCGTACCGTTTCCGTATGTCCCTCTCCAACTGCCACCATCAGGGCTGTCGCGCCTTGACGTGTCTTGAAATTCACGTCGACACCCTGCGCCAGTAGAAGCCTCACGATCTCTGTGTGACCATTCGATGCGGCGTGCATTAAAGGTGTCCAGCTCGCGGTGTCTTCTACGTCCACCTGCGCGCCCTTCGCCACCAGATCCTGTGCGATATCCGCGTGGCCGTTGCGCGCCACATACATCAGCGCTGTCCTCCCCTCACTGTCTTGGGTGTCGAGGTCCGAGCTCTCGGCCAGCAGAGCCTTTACCGCCTCCGCGTGGCCGTTTTCCGAAGCCAGTATCAAGGCGGTTTTCCCTTCGCCGGTCCGCGTTTTGACATCGGCTCCTTTTGCCAGAACTTCCTGCAAGCTGGCGATGTCCCCTTGCTCTGCCGCTGACAACAACCGCTCTTCAGCACTGGGTCCGCATCCGGCGAGCAGAAAAAGCGAAAAGGCAGACAGAGTAGAGATGATCCCGATCCGCTGCATAATTCCCTCCTTTTCTGAACCCATGGCTCCGAGGGCTCTGTGCCTGATCCGAGCAAGCCCCTGAAGTAATGTGTCTTTCGATTCGGATCCCGGGCTGTGGGTCCTATATTAGCACCGCTGAAAGCCGAGGCGAATAGAAAAGCGCATCGAAAATGAAGGGCTGGTTAGAAGATCTCGCCGGGCTAGGAGCCTGTCCGAGTAATGGTTCGGATTGCGTTACAGGCGCCGTCAGTCCAGATGTGAGGCGTGGCGACGCAGGCGATGCTCGGGCATCGTCGAGGAGCCAGAACAAAAAAGACGGGCGGACGCCGCCTGTAACCCGGAGGGAGCATGGGGGTTGCGGCCGATCTCTTTGTCGTTCGTCGTCGCCGATGCTACCGCATCGACTCGACGATGCCACTGCATCGCCTCCTCCTCTCTTCGCGACCTCGCCTCGCAAGCCCCATGCTCGCAACCGCAACCCATTACTCGGACAGGCTCCTAGCTTGCCCCTGCGTCCCTGAGCAAACGAATAATCGGCACATTCTCTTTCGATACCGCCATTTCCAGGGCCGTCCAATCCTCGATGGTTCTTGCGTTGACGTCTGCGCCTTTTTCCAGCAAAGCTCGCACAATGTCGGTATGGCCGTTGCGTGACGCATGGATGAGTGCGGTCCAACCCCTTCCGCCCTTGGCGTTGACATCGGCTCCCGCCGCGAGGAGAATCTCCACGATCTCGGTATGTCCGTACCGGGAAGCGGTCATCAGCGCTGTCCAGCGTTGGCGCGTCTTGACATTCACCTTCGCGTTCTTGGACAGCAGGATCTTCACGGTTTCGGTATGGCCATGGCGCGCTGCATAGACCAGGGCCGTCCATTTCTTTTCGGTTGTGGCGTTCACCTGAGTGCTCTTTTCTAACAGGGTCTGGACAATGTCGGTGTGGCCTTGCCCTGCGGCTACCATGAGAGGGGTGATGCCCTCCGTGTCTCGGGCATTCACATCAGCACGCTCGGCCAGCAGGAGCTGCACGATGTCGGCGTGGCCTTCCTGGATGGCATACATGAGTGCGCTGCGGCCCGTTTTTTCCTTTTGGTTCACCCAACGGCGGAAAGACGAGGGGAAGTCCTCCTTAGCCTCGGCGAGCAGGGCCTGAACCAGTTCGGTCTGTCCGTTTGATGCGGCATGGGTCAAAGCGGTCCAGCCCTGCTGATCCTTCGCATTCACATCTGCGCCTTGATCCAACAGGACCTGCACCGTGCCGCGGTGACCTTTGAGTGTTGCCCAGACCAGAGCTGGAGAGCCGTCGTTGCTCTTTACGTCCACATCGGCACCCGCGGCTACCAAAGTTCGGACCGTTTCGGTATGTCCTTCTCCGACGGCCACGGTCAAGGGTGTCGCGCCCTGCTTGGTCTTCACATTCACCTCTGCTCCCTCCCCCAGCAGCTCCTTCACCACGGCCGCCTGACCCGTGGATGCCGAGTGGATGAGAGGTGTCCAGTCTTCGTTGTCCTTTTCCTCCAGTTCGACGCCTCTGGCCAGGAGAACCTGTATGACGTTGCTGTGGCCGCCCCGCGCGGCATGCATCAAGAGTGTCCGGCCCCCGTTGTCTCTGCTACTCAGGTTCGTTCTCCGAGCCAACAGGTACTCCAGGACGGCCACCTGACCGGCGGCTGCCGCGTGGATCAGGGGCGTGCGACCTTCATCATCGCCTCCCTCCAGCTCTGCACCTCTGGCCAGAAGAATCTCCATGATGTCGCTGTGGCCTCCCCGCGCAGCGCGTATCAAGGCCGTCCAGCCCTCCGTGTCGGTGGCGCTCAGGTTCGCTCCTCGTGCCAGCAGATCTTCGACGGTATCTGCATGCCCGTTTTCCGCTGCAACCATCAAGGCAGTCCTACCTTCGCTGGTTCTCTCTTCTATACCGGTCCCCTCTGCCAGGAACTCCGCCACGGCCTCAGTGTCACCCCTCGCTGCGGCAATGAACAGATTGTCCTCCTCGTCCAAGCCACAGCTGGCGGGAAAAATCAATAGAAGGCTGGACAGGGTGGTGAGCAGTCGCGACGATCTCATTATTCCGCTATATCCCATCCAAGAAACCTGAGCGTGTCACATACTACCGAATACTTGAACATTTAACCGATATTCCTCATATTAACCCCAGATCCGAGTTCGCCTAGCTTCTTCGTGATGAATGATCAAAACCTATCAGCCCTCCAACCTTGCGTCAACCATTCTCTTAATCTGATAAGTGGAGACACTTCTCCAGCGACTCGATCAAAAACACGTGGCGCTAGGCTGTCATCCATCTCAATCGATCAATCCGAGACAACAGCCCGGCCCATATATCCTTGCTTATCGCTACCTCCGCCATCTGAAACGTGACGATCCGGCTATGGCGGACCACCTTCGCTCCGATCTTGATCAGTTTGGTCAACAGGCTGCGAAGGGACCAATGTTTGATTTTTCTGGGAAGGACCAGCCGCCGTAGAAAATTGCCCAGATTGTAGGCCAAGACAAACAGAGCCAACCTCACCTGATTCGGGACAAAGCGCTGGCAGGACAGGCGAGTCCAGTGCAACGCATACTTGCCTTCCTTGATCCACTGCTCGGCTGTGCCACGACCGTTATAGACCCCCATTCACCATATAGGACACCAAAATTGCTTGCCTTAATCGATGTAAACTACTATAATCAAAGTAGATATAGAGCATAAAGGGAGCAAGAAATGGCTGACCCAAAGGGTGAAGGTTTGAAGGCCGGTTTTGATGGCAGTTTGAGGCTTGAATTTCATGGGGCTAAGGTCACCTCGGATGCTGGGCTTCTCGCCTATCGTGATTTGGACGAAGCGTTGGTGTTATTCGATAGTGTTCCCTCCGTTTTTCGCGATTCGCGGACAGGGCGTAACATCCAGCACGACCTGGCGCCGTTGCTGCGCCAATCGGTATACGAGTCGACTGGCTGGCTATGAAGATGTCAACGATGCCCATCGTCTATCGGTGGATCCGACTATGCGGAGGATCACCGGGAAGAAGATGGACAAGAAGAAGGCCGCCAGCGCCAACACCATGGGTCGATTTGAGACCGAGATGCTGTCCGTCCAGGGGAACCTCAAAGCCCTTTCGGAAGTTAATGGCCGATGGGTAGAAAGAGCGCTGGAGAAAACAACTCATCGACGCATCATTCTGGATATGGACAGCTCAGCCAGTCCTGTCCATGGCGAGCAGGAAGCCTCTGCCTACAGCGGCCATTTCCGATGTACTTGCTACCATCCCCTGTTTTGTTTCAACCAGTTCGGAGATTGCGAAGGTGCAATGCTTCGGCCCGGCAATGTTCACAGCGCGGATGGTTGGAAGGAGATGCTGGAACCAATCGTGGCTCGCTACGAGAAGAAAACAGTCCGCAAATACTTTCGTGGGGATGCTGCCTTTGCCAAGCCGGACGTTTATGAATACTTGGAGGAGAAGGGCTTTTTGTATGCCATCCGGCTTCCTGCCAGCGAGGTGCTTCAGGCGGAGATTGAACACCTGCTTACCCGGCCTGTGGGCCGTCCGCCCCGAAAGCCTATCGTTTGGTTTGCCGATTTCCAATATCAAGCCGCCAGTTGGGACCGGCCTCGCCGGGTGATTGCCAAGGCCGAGTGGCATCGCGGAGAACTCTTTCCGAGGGTGGGTTTCATCGTCAGTGTGCCGCAGCAAGCGGCGTGAGAGATGGGAGTAGGCCTCCCGCAACCGGCTTGCAGGAGCAGGTTGCAAACCACCGTAAGTGGCTGTGGTTAAAAGCCGCGGTCGTGAGCGTTACGGAAAAGGTGCTCTAGAAGCATCAGGTGTGGATCAGGAAGACGAACACAAGTGAACCACCGTTCAAGTGCCGAAAGGACGAGATGGTGTCGAAACCGGGGAGTTGGTGTTGCCCCGGGACGAATCTGGCGGAAACCTGTCTACTGGTCAGGTGGCACCCGGCATAGAGGTGGCGTGAGCTTGATCTGGGCTCTCATGTTGAACTGCGGGAACCTGGAGCAACGATGCTAAGAGAAAGGCACAAGCAGAGAACCTGCGAGGCCGACAGTATCGAAGCGTTGCCCAGGGGCGGACAAGCTCGTAGTAGCGATGAGGCTGCCGTAATGGCAGCGGAGCGAAGGGGCTTGGTCACTCGGCTACAGACAAGCGGCCAACTGCTAGGCAGGAGGAGCCCTTGAAAGTAGCAAAGCCATTTGAGGTTTCTAAGAAGCTGGCAGGGCAAGCATACTTGGAGGTAAAGTCCAAAGGAGGTGCCGCAGGAGTCGATGGCGAGTCGCTTGAACTCTTCGAGCACAACTTGAAGAACAACCTCTATCGAATCTGGAACCGGCTGTGCTCCGGGAGCTATTTTCCACCACCCGTGAAAGCCGTGCCAATCCCGAAGAAATCGGGGGGCACGCGTGTTCTCGGAGTGCCTGCGGTCTCTGATCGAATCGCACAGACAGTGGTGAAGCAAGCCCTGGAGCCGATACTGGAACCGGTGTTCGATGAGGATTCTTTCGGCTATCGACCGGGAAATTCTGCCCATGACGCGATTGCCATCACCCGGAAACGGTGTTGGCGATACGACTGGGTGGTGGAGTTCGATATCCGCGCCCTGTTCGACAACATTGACCACGAACTGCTCATGAAGGCGTTACGCCACCATTGTCAGTGTCGTTGGGTGTTGTTGTACGTGGAGCGCTGGTTGCAGGCTCCACTTGAGCAGCCCGGCGGCAGTCTACAGGCGCGCGACAAAGGCACACCGCAAGGTGGAGTTGTGAGCCCTATTCTGGCAAATCTGTTCTTGCACTACGCGTTTGACGCGTGGGTGAGACGCCAACTGCCGGGGGTTCCATTTTGTCGATACGCCGACGATGGGCTGCTGCACTGCAAGAGCCAGTCTCAGGCGGAATACGTGATGAGCCTTATCTCGGAACGCTTCCGTGAGTGTGGGTTGGAGATCCATCCCGACAAATCGTCGATCGTCTATTGCAAGGATGTGAATCGCCTGGAAGAGCATTCGCGAATCAGCTTTGATTTCCTTGGTTACACTTTCCGTCCGCGACGGTGTGTGAACAAGAAAGGGCAGGTTCACCCGAACTTTCTTCCTGCGATCAGTATCTCCTCGAAGAAGGAGATCAATCGATGCATGCGTAGCTGGCATGTCCAGCTCAAGAACGAGAAGACGTTGTTGGATCTGTCTCAGATGTTCAATCCGAAACTCCGTGGTTGGCAAGCCTGCTATGGTTGCTTCCACGCGTCGGCACTGCGTCAACTGTGGCGGAACTTCAACCGGTATCTTGTGCAGTGGGTGCGAAGGAAACTCAAAAGATTTTCTGGGCATCGGCAACGGGCGAGGCGTTACCTCGACCAGATTGCCCGTGCCAATCCGCATCTATTTATTCATTGGCGTCTTGGAGTCTTTCCTTGTGGCTTGAGTGATAGGAGCCGGATGAGCTGAGAGGTTCACGTCCGGTTCTTGGAGGGGCTGGGGGTGAGACTCCCCCGGCCTACTCAACCCAATATGAGCGCACAAGCCTCAGGGGTGGTTCACTTCTATAACGGTCGTGGCACAGCCGAGCAGTGGATCAAGGAAGGCAAGTATGCGTTGCACCGGACTCGCCTGTCCTGCCAGCGCTTTGTCCCGAATCAGGTGAGGTTGGCTCTGTTTGTCTTGGCCTGCAACCTGGGCAATTTTCTACGGCGGCTGGTCCTTCCCAGAAAAATCAAACATTGGTCCCTTCGCAGCCTGTTGACCAAACTGATCAAGATCGGAGCGAAGGTGATCCGCCATAGCCGGATCGTCACGTTTCAGATGGCGGAGGTAGCGGTAAGCAAGGATATATGGGCCGGGCTGTTGTCTCGGATTGATCGATTGAGATGGATGACAGCCTAGCGCCGAGGGTTTCTGATTGAACCGCTGGAGGTGTCTCTATTGATCAGGTCTTTGACCAAAAGCCACCTGGAAAACCGAGGGATCAGAGGCGCTTTTGATGGACAGAGGACCAAAGACCACTTGAGGCAAGGTTGGCGGTCTGATAAGTTGTGGTCATTCACTGGGGAGACCGGAAAAGGTCCTTCCGAAGTTGATATGAGGAATGTCGATTATAAGGACTGCTTAAAGTTGATCTAGAGAAAAAACGGGGGAGCAAAATGATGACTCCAAAAGAAGAGATGGAGGCGAGAATCAAGGAGGATGGTTTTGATCCAGAAAACTTTACCTGTCGCTATGTCGAAGAGGCAGTTCCCGACCTTCCACTAGACTCCAGCAGGCCGGGTGATGCCGAATATAGATTTAAAGATTTACCCGAGGATCTGGATTCGTTCTCTTGTGTTGGAGAAAACGGAAAGCCTGTTTATCAATATAACAAATACGGCATGGATAAAGTTAAACCGACATTCCTCATATCAACTTCGGATCCGAGCTCACTTGACCTGCAGGTGATGAATGATTATCACAATCCCAACATTGCAGCAAGCGTTTTTCCCCATATTTCGGCTGGAAAGGGCTCTGCTTCCTGGATTATGAAGGTGCTGTCAAAAAATCCGATTGTTTGAGACACGTCTCCAACCGCTTGATCAGAAACACTTGGCGCTAGGCTGTCATCCATCTCAAGCGGTTAATCCGAGATAGAAGTGAACCACCCCTGAGGCTTGTGCGCTCATATTGGTGACGATGAAACCTACCCTCGGAAAGAGTTCTCCGCGATGCCACTCGACCTTGGCAATCACCCGGCGAGGCCGGTCCCAACTGGCGGCTTGATATTGGAAATCGGCAAACCAAACGATAGGCTTTCGGGGCGGACGGCCCACAGGCCGGGTAAGCAGGTGTTCAATCTCCGCCTGAAGCACCTCGTTGGCAGGAAGCCGGATCGGCATACAAAAAGCCCTTCTCCTCCAAGTATTCATAAACGTCCGGCTTGGCAAAGGCAGCATCCCCACGAAAGTATTTGCGGACTGTTTTCTTCTCGTAGCGAGCCACGATTGGTTCCAGCATCTCCTTCCAACCATCCGCGCTGTGAACATTGCCGGGCCGAAGCATTGCACCTTCGCAATCTCCGAACTGGTTGAAACAAAACAGGGGATGGTAGCAAGTACATCGGAAATGGCCGCTGTAGGCAGAGGCTTCCTGCTCGCCATGGACAGGACTGGCTGAGCTGTCCATATCCAGAATGATGCGTCGATGAGTTGTTTTCTCCAGCGCTCTTTCTACCCATCGGCCATTAACTTCCGAAAGGGCTTTGAGGTTCCCCTGGACGGACAGCATCTCGGTCTCAAATCGACCCATGGTGTTGGCGCTGGCGGCCTTCTTCTTGTCCATCTTCTTCCCGGTGATCCTCCGCATAGTCGGATCCACCGATAGACGATGGGCATCGTTGACATCTTCATAGCCAGCCAGTCGACTGTATACCGATTGGCGCAGCAACGGCGCCAGGTCGTGCTGGATGTTACGCCCTGTCCGCGAATCGCGAAAAACGGAGGGAACACTATCGAATAACACCAACGCTTCGTCCAAATCACGATAGGCGAGAAGCCCAGCATCCGAGGTGACCTTAGCCCCATGAAATTCAAGCCTCAAACTGCCATCAAAACCGGCCTTCAAACCTTCACCCTTCGAGTCAGCCATTTCTTGCTCCCTTTATGCTCTATATCTACTTTGATTATAGTAGTTTACATCGATTAAGGCAAACAATTTTGGTGTCCTATATGGTGAATGGGGGTTATTATGTGTTCCGATCATAATATACGGGGTCAGTAAACGAAATTCCAAATTCTAAACAGGACTCCAAGAGGTTTAGAATTCAGGATTTGGAATTTGTTTAGTATTTAGGATTTAGTGTTTTACTCGGTCAGCCGGTCGGAAAATTTTCAAGCGGTGACCCTACTCAAGTAGAATGATAAGGAAGGCGGAATCCTGCGATGAGAGAAGGACTGTTCCTCGCGCTCTTCTTTTTGCTTTTCCCCTGCCTTGGCCTTTTTGGCCAGGGAGGGGTCGACACGGGCAAGGGAGACGTTGGGACGAATGATCGAACTCAGGCTTCAGTCGATCTGGACAAAGGGGCTTTGGAAGAAGTGGAAGAGCTCTCGGAATCGCTTGCCAACGCGCTGCTTGATTTCTCCGCCGCCCTCCGTACCGGCGATCTCGAAGGCGTCACTGAGTATTTTCAGGATCAGGTGGAGGGGGTTCTGCGGACCCCATTCCAACTCCCGACTGGTGCATCCCTGAAGTGGATTTCCGAAAACTCCATCGATCTCAGCGGTGATCCGCCCACGGCACTCGACCGCTCACAACTGCTTGAGTTTTGGACATCCTTTTCGGAAGGTTTTTCGGAAATCGAGGATGTTCGCTTCAAGGTCGAGGACGCGAAGTTCACGAAAAAGAAAAAGGCAATCCTGGGGGAAGGTCAGATCAAATTTTTTGTGGTCGGTCGCGATCAGTCCGGCAAGCGAGTTTGGCTGAGAGGGAGAGGTCGTCTCGAGGCCTCGCGGAATGAGGAGGATACCTGGCTGATCTCGAGCCTCAGATTCGGCCGCATCGACCTGATGAGGGCGGCCACAGACCTGTTTTCGGAAGTCAGTTCGCCGGCGGGGGTTTCCATCTCGCTTCCCTCGTATGGATCCCCGGGAAATGACGACTTTATCTACCACGGGGCGGCTGCCGGAGATGTCGATGGTGATGGCTTTCTCGATCTGTTTGTGACCGGGATCCGGCGCAATTATCTATACCTCAATCAAGGGAACGGCACCTTTCGCGACGCCTCCGAAGAAGTTCTGATTCTTCCCACTCCGAGAGCTACGGCGCCCCTGCTGCTCGACTACGACAACGACGGAGACCTCGACATTTTCCTGGCCGCTGTGGGCGACCAGATATTGTTCGAAAACCGGCGAGTGCCGGAAGGGAAGCTGATCTTCATCGACTCTTCCCTGGTGTCGGGGGTGGCCCTTCCGGCGGTCGGGTTCGGAGCGGCGGTAGGAGACGTCAACGCGGACGGTTGGCCTGACATTTATGTCAGCTCCTACAATCGCTATGGACGCATCATGCCCGATTCCTGGCATCAAGCCACCAATGGTACTGCGAACCTTCTCTTCGTGAACCAGAAGGATGGCAGATTCAGAGAGTCCGCTGCGGCCTGGGGTGTGAAGGACTCCCGCTGGAGTTACGCCTCCCAGTTCGTCGACCTCAACGGTGACCAAAGACCGGACCTTTACGTGGTCAATGATTTTGGAGAGAACGCCCTGTACATCAATCGGGGGGATCGTTTTGAGGATCAGGCCCAATCGTCCGGGCTGCTCGATCCCGGTAACGGCATGGGTGTTTCCTTCGGCGACTACAACAATGATCACCAGCTGGACCTTTTCGTGACCAACATGTCCTCCCTGGCAGGGAATCGCATTCTGGACCGGCTCTTCCCGGACGCCAACCCTGCTGAGAACGTGCTGAAAAAACTGGCTTCCGGAAACACTCTGTTTCGAGGGGAATCATCGGGTTCCTTTACCGATGTGAGTCAGCAGCTGGGACCTTTTCCCGCTGGTTGGGCCTGGGGAGGCCTTTTTGTCGACTTTGACAATGACGGATGGCAGGATCTGTACTCTCCCAACGGTTTCGTTAGCGGCAAGTCCATGAAGGATACCTGAAGCTTCTTCTGGCGCCACGTGGTGGCGTCGACCGTCAGCGATGAGAGCGCGGGAAATGAAAACTACCAGACAGGCCACATGGAGCTCATTTTTAAAGAGGGATTCTCGTTTAGTGGATTTGAGCGCGATCACCTCTATCTCAACCTGGAGGGCAAGAGGTTCCGGGATATTTCCGGTGTCTCAGGTGCCGATTCCATATCGGACGGGCGCTCTGCTGTAGTGGCCGACTTCGACAATGACGGAGACCTGGATATCTTTCTCACCACCATTCAAAACGACGGTCACCTGCTGTTTCGAAACAACGTGGGCCAGGACAACCATTACATCCGGGTGACACTGGAGGGACGCGCAAGTGGAAAAGATGCGTTCGGAACCATGGTGCGTGCCAGGACCTCTCAGGGTGTTCAGACCCGCCTCAAGTCAGGCTCTGAAGGATTCCTGGCTCAGCAGGATCCCCGTCTTCTTTTCGGTCTAGGAAAGGATGAGCAGCTCGAATGGCTCGAGATCACCTGGCCTTCAGGAAAGGTGACTCGACAGGGACCGATCCCGGCGGGGAAATCCGTGAAAATCGTGGAAGGAGAAAAGGATTACCAGACGGTGGCGGAACACTCGATTCGGCTGCCTGACCCCTTGAGCCGCCAGCAAACTTCCTGGAGGAGTTTGAAGGTTCAGCAAGGAGATCGCTTGCCAGAGTTGAAGATGAGACGACTCGGCGAAGGAGGCGCTCTGCAGATGGGTGGCTTGAAACCGGGGATCTCCTACTTTGTCAATTTCTGGGCGACCTGGTGCCGTCCCTGTCGCAAAGAGATGCCGGAACTTCAAAAGCTGGTGCCCCGGTTCCAGGCAAAGGGTATTGAGATCATCGGCGTCAGCGTGGATCGCGCCGTCGATCCATCCTTGGATCCGGCCGTAGTGACAGCAGCAGCTGAGAGGATGGGAATTCATTATCCTCTCTACCTGATGGAGAATATGGAACAAATCTTTCGCGACGAGGTAGAGATTCCTCTTTCCATTCTGCTGGACAAGGAGGGTCGAGTGGTGGATGTTTATTCGGGATGGAGCCCGGAGTCGGAGCGCCGCATCCTTGATTTGCTGAAATAGCGCAACGAAATTCTAAATCCTAGACAATTAGAATTTAGGATTTGGTGCTTTACTTTGTTAGCGATCACGAGGATCTGAACTTTTCTGAACACACGCCGGGTGGCGAACCTCGATCAACGGGTTTTTCCATGGGGTGCCCCTCCTTGGGCTTGTGATGGGCGCGTGGTTTGCGTTCGAGATACTGAGCGTAACCGTGGGGGAGCAGATACTGAAGCAACTCTTCGACAATGGGGAGGAAGTAGTAAAGGGAGCGAATGGGAGAAAGTCGAGGAAGCGCTGGGTCTCGGAAAAGACGGCGGCTGGTCGCCACCAGGAAGGCATCCTGGACGGTGGCCAGAGGGATAGCGCGGTCATAGAAGTGAGCGGCGAGTCGCCGATCCGGCGGGCGTGCTCGAGTGGGCGTATGGGGAAGTTCGAGATAATCCGCCAAGAGGGTCTGGATATGAGCGCGACGCTGGACGGGAGTGCTCATCTTGTTTTCTTGCGACGGGCGGCCGCTTCCTGCTCGCTTTCCCGCACGCGGTAGCTTTGCCCCTCCATCACAGTGACGTCAGCATGGTGGGTGAGACGGTCCAGAAGCGCAATCAAGCAGCCGGATTGGGGAAAGACGCTATTCCACTCCTTAAAGGCTTTGTTGGAGGTCAGCACGAGCGACCGGCACTCATAGCGCCGGTTGACGATTTCATGGAGCAGGTCGGCGGCCTCACTGTCGTAGGTGAGACAGCCGACTTCATCGAGGTAGAGCACCTGCGCGCGCGCGTATTTTTTCAGCTTGCGGCGCTGCAGTTCCGGCGCCTCCGATTGCAGGTCGTCGAGAATCTCCGAGGCGGTTCGAAAGAGCACAGAGTAGCCGGCCAGGACGGACTGGTAAGCCAGATTCTTGATGATCATGGTTTTTCCCAGGCCGTTGGTACCCAGTAAGACGAGGTTGCGGCCTTCCTGGATAAAGTTCCAGGGTAAAGGCGCGCTCAATGACTTCCCGGTCGATCCGGGTCGGCCAGTTCCAGTCAAAGTCATCCATCGGCCTGAAGCGGCCGATCTTGGCCAGGCGCAGACGCCGCTTGAGACTGCGTTGGGCTCGCTCCTCATGCTCCCGACGAGCCAGTTCCTCCAAGATCTGACGGGGGGACCAGCGCCCCTTGGTGGCGCGGGCCAGAAAATCCTCCAGCTCAGCGGCGAGCGTCACCAGACCGGTCTTGTGCAAAAGCTGCATCAGATCAGGATTCGTCGTCATCGGAAGCCAGTTCGTCATAGGTCTCCGGGTTATGGGATTGGACATAGAGGTCCTCCAGTTCGGGACGCTGGCGCAACTCAATGGGTAGAGGCGCCTTTCGCCCCTGAGCGCGCTGGCGCCGGCCCAGCAGAAAGGCCACCGAGGCGGCGCGCGGGGTGCCCCGTTGCAGGGCTTCACGCACCGCCGCCTGCAGCTCTTCGGCCCCATAGAGATCCAAGAGTTCCACCAGCTTGGCCGTCTGGCGGCCGGTGGGCTCTCCGCGCTGAAAGGCCTCGTCCAGCAAGGTTTCCGTTTCCGGAACGGCGGCCAGCAGTCGGCCACCGGGGGTGGCCCCCAGCGCCTGGCGTTTTTCCGCCAGCAGCGCTTCCTGGTGAGCCGGATCGGTGCGGACGTCGTGGCGGTCATAGGAGCGGAGATGGCGGGCGATCTCGGTGCTTCCGTCCAAAATGCGCACCGTCTGCTCGGAGGCCACCAGTGTCAGGGGCCGGCCCACGGCCGAAGGCGGGATCGAATAGTCGTTTAAATCAAAACGGATGTAGATGGTTTTGCGGGAGCGGACCGGCAGAACCAGATCGGTTTCCAGGCGATGAGCCGGCAAGGGAAGAAGGAAGGCTTTTTCTTCTTCCCACACTTCCTCGACGGTGCGCCCATCGCCGCCGGGCCAGGGCCGACGATGCGCTACCTGGTCGCGCCAGAGGAGCGCTTGACGGTTGAAGTCTGAGAGCGTGCTAAAGGGACGGGCGGCGAAGAAGGAATGGCGCACATAGGAGATGGCTCTTTCGACGCGCCCTTTCTCGGAAGCCCGGTAGGGGTGGCAGGGGCGTGGCGCAAAGTGATAATGGGCGGCCAGCTCCAACAGGCGCGGATGAAAGTGAACAGCCTCGCCCCGACGTTCCAACACGACGCTTTTGGTGTTGTCGTACAGGATGGGGCGTGGACAACCGATGTCTTCGAAGGCGTGGATGTGAGCGCGCAGGAAGTTTTCCATTTGCTGGTCAAAACAAAACTCCAGAAACAGCGCCCGCGAATAGGAGGGGGTGAACACAAAGCAGGACAGGATGCGCTCGGCACGGCCCACCCGGACTTTACCGAAGTGCGCCCAGTCGGCTTGACCCGCCTCCCCCGGGAAGGTCCGCAGACGCAGGAAGGCCTCCCGAGGGGTGGGGCGCAGCGTGGCCACCACGCGCCGCAACTGCACGACCGAGCCCGTGTAGCCCCGGGCGCGCAGCATCTCGAACAGACGCGTGACACGAAGCCGAGGGTAGCGCTCCAGGGTCTCTCGGATAAAGGGAAGGTAGGGATCGGTCAGACGGGGCCGTTCCATCTTCTGGCGATTGAAGCGATCGGTCTGGAGAGCCTGGCGCACGGTCTCCCAGTGAAGCCCCAAGTGATCAGCAATGGTCCCGATCTTCCAATGTTCGGCATGGAAAAGATGGCGGATTCGGGCGAGCAGTTCTCGATCGATCATGCTTCACCCTCCTTCCCGAAACAGATGGATCCAGTGGCCGGACCGACCACACACGACACAGCGAACCCGAAAACGGCGGGGACGCTCCCCATGGGATGGGACATGGCGCTCCTTTCGAGGCTCCCCCTCCTTTCCCGGCAGGGAGAACTGGAGGGAGGCTACGGCAGCCATGCTGACGAAGATGCGATCCTCGCGTCTACCTTGATCCGTCACGCGCTCCGGCCGCCGCCGATACGCGCGCTGACGGTCTCGATGATCCAGTCGCCCCCCGGGGGACTGTTGATGCCGCCGATTGGCTTCCCGGCACTGCTGGCGGCGCGCTTGTTGCCGACAGCGCACACTGCAATAGCGATGGCCTCGGCCGCAACGGCGACAGATCCAAAACAGTGCACCGCAGCCTGCAGCGCGGCACGAGCGGAGGCGGAAAACAACCAGCGGATCGGCCATAGTCCAGTCCCGGCGGAACTGGACAACAGCCCAGGATCATGACAGGCTACAATGAAGTCTGCGGTGGTCCTCCACTTGTAACGGGGTTGCCACAACCGGACCTCGATTCTCGGTCAAAGGGTCGAGGTCCTTTCCACCTTTGGCCCCCAGACACTACACCAACTGTTCAGGAAAAATGGCCCCGCGCTTTTCAAGCGCGGATGATGAAACGCGCACCTGCGGTGCGGATGATGTTGAGTTAACTACCGGCGGTGTCCAAAAAACTACGGTTCTCAGTGAGCATTAACACTCTCCTCCCGCCTGTCCACCAACTGCACGGAAAGACGACTCTTGGCTTATAGTTTGGGTGAAGATTCTTGCCCTCCTTCACTCATCATCGTCTGCTTCATGATCTCGGGATGTAGTGCCCGCTCGATACTCTTTGTTTTGGGCTGGCCGTAAAGCTCGGGGTGCAGATAGTAACCGCGCTCCGCTTCAGGCTTTTCCTCTTCTACTTGGATGCGATTGGCATTGGCAAAAGCGTCCTTACGGATGCCGGTTACCTGCCATGATGCTTCTGCGCCGGGCGGTCCTCCCGCGATTTTGAAACGATTGCCTGAGATTTCCTCGGCGATGTAGAGAGAAGGAGCCGGTGCGCCGATCGCGGTCAGCTGGTAGCGGAAATCGGGATTTAGCCCGAAGTTCCCCTAAGAAAGCACCCATTTTTCTCCAATAAGTACTTGGGCAATGGACATTTAGGTGTCAAAGGCGGCTCCATAGTGTTCCCATGTACATCGACGTGGTTCCCAACCGAGGCTCCCGACCGGCCATCTTGTTGCGCGAAGGTTGGAGGGAAGGCAAGAAGGTGGTGAAGAAAACTTTGGCCAACCTTTCCGACTGGCCTGCACCCAAGGTCGAAGCCCTGCGCCGGGTCCTCAAGGACATCCCCCTAGTCAGTCCTGGCAAGTGGTTCCACACCATACGCACTCTCCCTCACGGCCATGTGGAAGCCATTCTGGGAACCATCCGCAAGTTGGGTTTGCCGGTCTTGATCGGCTCCAAGCGGACCCGCCAACGCGACCTGGTGCTGGCCATGATCAGCGAGAGGTTGATCCACCATTGTTCGAAATTGGCCACCACACGGTTGTGGAAGACAACGACACTGGCCGAAGAGCTTTCGGTTTCCGATGCGGACGTGGATGAGCTCTACCAGGCTCTGGACTGGTTGTTGGGGCGGCAGGGACAGATCGAAAAGAAGCTGGCCCACAGGCATCTCGGTGAGGGGGCGTTGGTCCTGTATGACGTCAGCAGCAGCTACTACGAGGGGCGCACCTGTCCTCTGGCCCAGTACGGTCATGATCGCGATGGCCGGAAGGGTTTACCGATCATTGTCTATGGGGTGCTGACCGATGGCGAGGGTCGTCCGCTGGCGATCGACGTCTATCCTGGAAACACGGGAGATCCAAGCACCGTGCCGGAGCAGGTGGAGAAGTTGCGCCAGCGATTTGGCCTCTCCCGTGTGGTGTTGGTGGGGGATCGCGGGATGCTCACCCAGACCAAGATAGAGCTCCTGAAGCAGCATCCGGGATTGGGATGGATCTCGGCCTTGAAAAGCCAATCGATCCGAGCTCTGATCGAGGGCGGCCAACTTCAGCGATCCCTCTTCGATGAGAAGAATCTGGCTGAGATCACCTCCCCGGAGCATCCCAAAGAACGGCTGATCGCCTGCTACAACCCGATTCTGGCCGAGGAGCGCCGGCACAAGAGGCAAGCCCTGTTGGAGGCCACCGAAAAAGCGCTCCAGCCAATCGTCAAGCAGGTCGCGCGCCGTACCAAGACCCCTCTGAAAAAGGCGGAAATCGCCCTGAAGGTGGGCAAGGTGATCAACCACTACAAGATGGAAAAGCACTTCGAACTCCAGATCGAAGACGGTTTTTTCAGTGGTCCCGAAAGGAGAAGGCCATCCAGCGCGAGGCTCAAATGGATGGAATCTACGTGATCCGCACCAGTGAGACGGAGGCCACTTTATCCCCCGAAGAGACGGTTCGAAGCTACAAGAGCTTGGCCCATGTCTTACATTCCGCACTTCTCGACCGTATTATCTGGGGATTTTCTTTCCTGCCTGTAGGGGAGGCCGGAAGGCACGCTCGGGGACATGAGGAGTGCCAGGATCTGCTTTTGCAAGGCCGTCAATTCGGGAGGGAAGACCTGCACGACCTGACCGGCCCGCAGGAGGGTGTGGCGTTCCGTGAGGCTGAAGAGTCGCAGCACCTGTTCGGTGGTCGGCCGTTTCGATTGTCTCTCCTCGGGGTAGAGGGGCAGTTGCGGGATCTTCTCTCGTTTCATGGCCCGGCGCAGATCGCGCTCGATCAGAGCCTGGACCAGGAGCGCGAGGAAGTAGAGGGTAAAGAGCGCTTCGATCCGGCCCTCGTTCTTGAGCAGGACCGGGGCGATCTCGTGCACGGTCTTGATCTGCTGGAAACGTTTCTCGATCGCGGGTTGGCCCTTGTGGGCTTGGAGGACTTGCGGAGCGGGGAGGGACCGATCGTTGCTCAAAAGCGGGTACATCCCGTCACTCTTCCGGTCGTAGTCGATCGCCGCCTGCTCCAGCTTCCACTCCAGATCCCAGCGCCGGCGCGTGATCCTGCGGTAGGGCGTCTGGGATCCGGGCCGTCCTCGGCGCAACTGCCGGAAGGTGTGCTCTTCCCGTCGCAGGCGCCGGACGCGGAGATAGCGGGCCAGCTGACGGCGCTGGAGAATCTCCTCGACCCTCTGGTCGACCTCGGAAGCCTTGCGCAGGCGCGACTTCGGACTGCGGAGGCGTTCCTTCAGATCCGACAGCTCTTCCTGCGCGGCGGCCAGCTGCTCGCGAAGGGAGCGGTGCGCGGCAGACATACCATCGGTCCCGGGGACCCCCTTTGCGCCGCGGGTTGGGACGATCCCAGACCTTCTCCCACTCGGGCTCGTGGGTCTGAATCCACTTGCGAAACTCTCCATCCTCGAGCCGGGAGCGGGGAAGGACCGTGACAAACCGCCCTGCGCGCCGATAGATGTAGTCCATGTTTTCCCGGCTGCACAGCTTGGAGTCGGCCACATACAGGAAGTCGGGCCGACCGGCCACGGCCCGCAGGGCCTCCCAAGTCTCGATGTGGGTCACCGAGTCGTTGGTGTTCCCATCGCTGCACCGGAACTGCACCGGGACCCCGCCGTCCGCGCTGGCCGTGAGGGAAAAGAGCAACTGCTTGAGGTCGGGCCGATGATCTTTCGAGTAGCCGTAGGTGATGAAGGGCGCTCGCTGGCCCCGCATCCGTCGGCCCTGGGCGCGGCGGTACTGCCCCGTGAAACGGATGGTGGTGGAGTCATTGTGCAGCTCGTCGCAGCGGACCTCGAAGCGCTTCGCGACGGCGATCACCACTTCGGTGAGCAAGGCCGCGCGGTCCGCATCGAAGAGCCGGTCCAGCGCTCTGCCGATGCGGTCGTCGCTCACCTGATCCACCCCCTCCGGGTGCAGGGCATACATCTCCGGCGCAAACGTGCGCACGGTCTCCTGCTGGCGATAGATCGGCTCCCGCTCCACCAGGATCGAGCGCAGCAGGCCGAGCCCTAAGGCATAGGATAGGGTGACCCGGCGATCCTGGGTCGGGACGTGGCGTTGCAGGATCTCGCCCAGACCCATGCGGGACAGGAAGTGATTCACGATGGGAAGCGGCCCCAGCCGCTCCGTCCGGAGCCCAAAGGAGCCCCGGGATAATAAGCCTTGCACCCGACCCATATCTGTCGCTAATATAATAGACAGATATGACAAAATCCAGATCTGGAAAACACCTCGATCGAGGCCGCAGTCGTGCCCTCGACCGGATCGCCCGGATCCAGCAACAGATCGGACAACTCGACTGTCTGTGTTCCGGAACCTTGGTGAAGAGGAAGAAGGTCTGCGGCAAAGTCAACTGCCGCTGCTTTCGGGGTCCCCGAGCCCGCCATGGCCCCTACTACGAGTGGGGATGCATGAGCGAGGGGAAACAGGTCCACCGGATGATCTCTCCCCAGCAGGCGGCCCTCCTGCGAAAGGCGCTTGCCAACTACCGGACCGTCCGACGTCTCTTGCGCCGTTGGGAGACCGAAACCGTGCGCCTCATGGAAGCTGAAAAACCCCACAACCCATGAAGGACCAATCGGTTACACAATCACCAAATCACCCTCGAGAAGTGCGGAATGTAAGTCATGCCGAGCGCGCGTTCCGCTGTTTAAAGGGGATGGATGTTCGAGTACGACCGATTCGGCACCGAACGGAAGATCACGTGCGAGCTCACATTTTCCTTTGCATGCTGGCCTACTACGTGGAATGGCATATGCGCAAGGACCTTGCGCCACTGCTCTTCCAAGACGAAGAACTCGACCATAATCGGAGAACACGAGATCCGATGGCTCCAGCGAAGGCCTCCGCATCGGCCAAGCGAAAGAAGCGTACTCGGCTCACTCCCGATGGACCCACCTTCAAGCAGGTAACCGAATTTACACCCCTACAGGCCAAGGCCATGCAACTACTCGGTCTGACCCAGTAGACGGAAATGACAAATCCCCTGGATGTCCTTAATAATCAATCAAATACTCTCTTCTTGCCAGGGGAACTTCGGTTTAGCGGCCCCACCACCTCTCGGGTTCGAAATTCCCGCAGGGGTTTCAGGAGGAGTTTCCAGCGCAGGGCTTTGAGCCAGAAGAAGAGGAAAAGCAGGGCGAAGAGAACAGGTAGGGTGAAATAGTTTGCCCGGCTGAAGCTGTGGGTGATCTGCTGGAAGTCAACTCCCCAGAGGGCGATCAGGAAACAGATGAAGGTGATGAAGAGGCCGACAGCGACTTTGAGGATACGGCTCCGAGTGATCTCCCTCTCCACGTCATCCAATGCCGATCTCGCGCAGATAATTGCGGGTGCGTTTGGCGATGGGCAGTGGTTTGTCAAAGGGTGCCGGATACATATCCTGTTCAACCGTCGCCCAGCCTTCGTAATCAATCTCGCGCAGAACGTCCCGGAAAGCAAGAAAGTCCACTTTGCCCTTGCACGGCTCGCAGAACACGCCCATCTCGATAGCGGTGGCTAGAGGGATTGTTTCTTCCGCCACTGTTCTGTGCACATCGGGGTCAATGTTCTTGAAATGCAGGTGGGGGATTCGGTGGTGGTGTTGGCGCATGAAGCGGATGGGGTCGCTGCCACCGTAGGCATGATGTCCAGTGTCCAGGCAAAGCCATACGCGGTCAGGGTCGGTCTGTTCCAGGAGGGCCTCGATCTGTTCCTCATGTTCTACATGCGTATCGACGTGGGGGTGAAACACCACCCGCAGACCAAATCGATCACTGGCAATATCGGCCACCCTGTGGGTGGTCTCGATCAGTCGTTTCCAGGCGCTCTCGTCCAGGTGGGCTGAGCGGGTTCGCTCTGCCGTCAGAAGATCCGTATAGGTGTCGTCGATAAGAACCAGGAACTTTCCACCCAGAGCCGCCAGTTGCTCCCCTGTGCCCAGCACCTGCCTTTCCAGCTCCGGCCATGCGGAAGGATCCTCCAGGTGAGCCATAGCCCAGTTGGCAGCCACCTTCAGGCCTCGCTTGTCCAGTTCGGAAAGCAGGGTAGATGGATCTGTCGGCAAATAGCCGTAGGGGCCCAGTTCGATCCACTCATATCCCGAATCCGTGACTTCATCCAGAAACCGCTGCCATGGCATCTGCTTGGGATCGTTCGGAAACGAGATGCCCCATGAGTCGGGAGCGGCGCCGATCTTAACGTTCATAGTTCATTCCTTCTCAGTTTCATGTGGTGATCGTATCGCTCTCAAGGGTGTGATTTCAAATGGACAACGTGGGCTCCCCACGAACCTGGAACGGCTCGACATGATACACTCCCTCGAATCGCCAGAGGTCAAAGAGAGGGAAATCCATGATGAGACTGGAAACAAGCCGTGTCCTTGCGGTTCTTTCGTTGACATTCTGCACGCTGCAGGCTCGGGACGCACTGACGCCGGGAGAGCCGTCCCAGGTTGGCATGTCAGCGGAGAAGTTGCAGGCGGCACTCCATTTGGTCGAGGAGGCCGTGAAAAGGGACGAGGTCCGGGGTGTGGTGCTGCTGGTTGCACGCGACGGCAAGATTGTTCTCCACGAGGCCGTGGGTTGGCGCAACAAAGAGAAGGGACTTCCCATGGAGCGGGACACGCTGATACGAACGGCATCGAACACCAAGCCGATCGTGGCGGCGGCTGTGCAGATGCTGAGTGAGGATGGGAAAATTTCACTTGATGATGAAATCGGCCAGCACCTGCCCGCCTTCAACAACGAGAAGTGCCGCGGCATGACCATACGCCGTCTGCTCAACCACACCAGCGGGCTGCGAATCCCCGGATTGTTTCTGCCGCTCATGAAGAAGTCTCCACAACATCCCGATGCACCCAACCTGCAGCTTGAAGTCAACCGCTTTGCGGAGGTCGAACCCGAGGAGAAACCGGGAGGCGCATACAGCTACAGCAGTGCAGGCTACAATATGCTGGGCGCGTTGATCGAGGTGTGCTCGAAACAGTCGCTGGAGAGGTTCTTGACGGAGCGGGTTTACCGGCCACTGGGCATGGTGGATGCCTCGGGTCAGACCATGGCAGCGAAGGTGGATCGAATGTCCGTCGTTTACCATCGCAAAGACGAGGAGTGGAAGGTCCGTTTCCGCCCGAGCGACCCCTCCCGAGTCCCCTTTGCTCGCGGCTCGGGCGGGATCGTCTGTACGGCCCTCGGCTACGCGAAGTTTTGTCAGATGCTTCTCAACGGCGGAACCTATGGTGGGAAGAGGCTGTTGATGCAGGAGTCGGTCAGGGAGGCGACCTCCCAGCAGGTCCGTACGTCTGGCGGTTTCTACACGAGGGAAGAGCATGAGGCGAAAAGCGCTTTCCGCGGATTTACCTGGAACGTTTCAAGCCGAGGTGCCTACTCTTGCGGAGGATCGGATGGCACCTTCGCCTGGGTCGATCCGGAGCGCCGGCTGCTGGGGCTGGTCTTCACCCAAAGCAGCTGGCAGGCAATTGGCGGCCCGAAAGGTCTCAACATCCCGTTCATGGAGCTGGTCAATTCAGCCTGCGATTAGGAGTGTCCAGATGAGGTGCAGGACAAGATGAGCAGAAGATTGAACGTCCTTTTCTTCCCCCCTCCTTTCGATGATAAGGAACCGTGGCAGCAGGATGTCATCGACGCGGTGGGTCCTCGACACAACCTCGTATTCTACGACCCTGAGGCCCCCCTGGCTTCTCAGTTCGACAAAGCCGCCGTCGTCATCGACTACGGAGGTCGTAGCGCTACGAACGAGATGGCCGATCAGGCCGCTTCGGTGAGACTCTGGCAGATACTGGGCGCAGGGTTTGATCGATTGGACCTGGACTACTGGCGGAAAAAGAAGATTCCTTTGGCTAATTGTCCAGGGCCCTTCAGCGCCGTGGCCTTGGCCGAATGCGTGCTCATGTTGATGCTCATGCTGGCGCGGCACTGGCGCGAAAGCCAAACCGAAATGCGGCAGGGCATGTTTCACAGGCCCTGCGGGTCAGAATTGGAGAATCGACATCTGGGGATTGTTGGCTTTGGAGCCAGTGGAATCGAACTGGCTCGAAGGGCCCGCGCTTTCGGCATGAGGATTTCAGCGATCGATATTCGTGACGTCTCTGCACGAGAGCAGCAAGAGTTAGGATTGGACTTTCTGGGTAAGCCTCAGGATTTGGACCACTTGATTCCCCAGGTCGACTATCTCTCCCTTCATCTGCACCTCAACGACGAAACGCGACACACCATGGACGGGCACCGGTTGGAATTGATGAAACCTGGTGCCTGCCTGATCAATGTGGCCCGAGGAGCTCTCGTTGACGAAAAGGCTCTATGCGAGGCCCTGCTTGGGGGCCGGTTGGGCGGAGCCGGGCTGGATGTCTTTGAAAGCGAACCGCTGGACCTGAACAGCCCGCTGCTGAAGTTGCCCAGTGTGGTCATGACACCGCATATTGCCGGCGTCACAGAAGAGACCTCCCGGCGTCGTGCGGCCTGCTGTTTGGAGAATGTGGATCGCATCGCAGCCGGCCTCGAACCCTTGTATCGCGTCGACGCGTAATCATCTTTTCTCCTCGCAAGGCGGCGACCTTTCGGGGGAAGGGCGCACGGCCGTGCGCCCCTACGCACGTGATTCGAGATGAAGCCGATCGCGATGCCGATACAACGGCGAATCCGGTTGAAACGGGTTGGGGACGACGGTATGATAGTAGCCTGGAAGAACCCACTACCCTCAGCCGCTAAGGAGTATGATCTATCTCTTATCCATGTGGCTGTTTCTTGCAGCCGCAACCTCCTCTCCGGGGCATCCCGAAGAAAAGGATTCGACCCAGCACCCACAGGATCCCAAAGGTTCAGCGCGTACAACTTTAGACGAGGAAACCAGTAGGGTGAGTGCCCAGCTGCCGTCCAAGCCCGGGCCTTCCAGCGGTCCCATCCTTCGAAACAGTTTCATCGACGATTTCATCTTCGGCAAGATGAAACGGGACAAGATCCCTCACGCCGGGCTCAGCTCCGACTCGGAGTTCCTGCGAAGAGTGTTTCTGGACCTCACCGGGCTCTTGCCCCCTCCCGACCGGGTTCGCAAATTTCTCTAGGATGAGAATCCGGAGAAACGGAATCGCCTGATCGATGAGTTGACGGATGCCAAAGTGGATCCAGGCATTGGCAAGCACCCGGTCTTTCCCTTTCTGGATCGCTGGACCTTTTTCTTCAGCGACCTGTTTCGGAACACGGGCCAGAACCTGGCTGCCAAGGGAAGAAATCTATTTTGGGATTATCTCAACATGGCCCTGCTCCTGAACGTTCCGTACAACCAGGTGGTTACGGAGCTGCTGACTGCAACAGCACGTTCCAGCTGGCTGTCGGGGCCCGCCAACTACCTGGCACGGCTTCACGTCGATGGTACCGACGGTCTGGCCAACAACCATGAGGACACCATTGAAGATATTGCCATCAGCAGCAGCAAGGCTTTCCTTGGAGTGAATCTGGAGTGCATCTCCTGCCACGATGGAGCGAGTCACCTGGAAGGGATCAATCTTTGGCTGAGCCGCAGGAAGCGGGATGAATTCTGGCGCCACGCCTCTTTCTTCGGCGGAATCAGAATCCGGCGAGGCTTCGGAATCGGTAATGAATTCCCGGTCGAGGAAGGTCCTCATCGCTACGATCTCGAATACCCCAGCGTGAAGCGCGTCATGCGCTACCCGGCGGATACCGCGCCTGCCTTTCTGTTGACGGGAGAGTCGGCAAAACCGGGAGAGCAGCTTCGCCGCGCCTACGCGCGAATCCTCACCTCGAATCGGCAGTTTGCGCGAGCGACCGTCAACCTGATCTGGGCCGAGTTGATGGGGGTCGGGATCGTCGATCCGCCTCTGGACTTCGATCTGGACCGCCAGGATCCGGAGAATCCTCCTCCTGAACCCTGGACCGTGCAACCCACCCACCCGGAATTCCTGGAGGCTCTGGCCGACGATTTCGTGACCAGCAACTATGACCTGCGGCGCCTCATCAAAACCATCGTCAAATCCAGCGCCTACCAGCTTTCCTCTCAGTTCCGTGGAGAATGGAAACCCGAGTACGCTCGATACTTCGCCAGACACTATGCCCGGCGTCTGCCCACGGAACAACTCTACGACGCAATCGCAGAAGCCACGAGAGTGTACGAGGAAATTAAGGTGGCCGGCACCGATCAGACGGTGAAGTACATTGTGCAGGCCCGCTGTCCGTTGGACTTGAGCGAGGAAGTGAAGGATCTGCTGGTCACCCTGGGTCTCAGCAATCGCGATCTGGCGGAGAAAACACTCGCCGGTTCCATGGTGCATGCTTCTATTTTTCTCAACAGCAAACTCATCAAGAAACGTGTCGAGGCCGACAAGGGACGTTTGAGACAGCTCCTGGAAGCCAATCCAGTGAAAGGCAACGAAGAGATCGTGGAGGAGCTTTTTTGGGCGACGCTGGGACGATTCCCGACGGACGCCGAGAAGGGGATCGGGATCACCCAGATCGAGCAATACCGAGGTACCGGCGCCGAAGATTTATTGTGGAGCCTGCTCAATAAGCCGGAGTTCTTTTTTAATCATTGAAAGGTGTAAAATAAATTATTCATGGGAGAGATAAAGACCTTAGTCCCGCGCGTGACCCGCCGCAGCTTTCTTCGTTTCGGCTCCGCGACCGCCTTCGGCTTCAGCCTCTTGCCGATGATGCGGCCTCTGAATGTGTGGGCGTCCAAGCGGGTGAAATTGTGGGGCTCGGCGGATTACTGTATTTTTCTTTTCCTGCGCGGCGGCCCCAGCCAGATTGACACCTTTGACTTCAAGGAGGGCCGCTGGACTCCGCCTGACTTTGATGTGCGCCGATGTGCCGGGCACATCGTTGAAGTGGCCCTACGGCCTTTTCCCTCGCCTGGTGGAGAAGCTGGACGACCTGACCATCGTCCGTTCCGTGGAGGCGTGGGATGCCGCCCATCCTCCAGCCCATTATTACCTGCAGGTTGCTCATCCCTTCAGTCCCGCCCGTCGGCAGGAGATGCCTTCCATCGGGGCCGTCATCGCCTACGAAATGGAGAGACGCCGTCAGCCGGGCGACTACCTACCCACATTCGTGTCCATGAATTATGGCCCGGGCGTGGGCGCCGGGCTGGTGGGAGCCGGTTGCCTGGGTCCCAAGTATAATCCGCTCGCCCTGGATACCCGGCGGGGTCTCGATCTAGAATTTGTGGTTCCCGAAAAGGAGCGCCCGCGCTTTGACAGGCGATGGAGTTTGCTGCGTCGGCTGGAGGAAGCAAGCGGCTCCTCTCAGGCGGCCGCTTTTCGTCCCATCGAAGAGTATCAGTCTCATTATGCGGGCGCACACGCCATGATGGTGAATCCGCAGATTGGTGGAATTCTCCAGCCCACGGAGGAGGAGCGCAAGAGCTACGGCGGATCGGCGCTGGGCGACGCCTGTATCCTGGCCCGCAACCTCCTTGCCGCCCAGGCCGGCACGCGATACATCTTTGTCACTCAGCACGGCTGGGATCTTCACAACAAGGCCTACGACACGACGCAGAAAGTCAATCAATACACTTTGGCCTGGGACCTGGATGCCGCGTTTTCGAGACTCCTGACGGATTTGAAGGAGTTGAAGACGAAGGACGGGGCGCGACTGCTGGACAAAACGCTGATCGTCTGCATGGGCGAGTTCGGGCGCACCGTAGGAGATCTGACCGTCAACGCGGGTCGCGATCACCATCGCTTCGCCTCAACTTCGCTCTTTGGCGGTGGAGGGGTCAGAGGCGGGCGCATCATTGGTGCCACGGATGAGGGCCGGCGCCAGGGTGGCGGACCCGGGCTGGAGCAAGAAGCGCTCCATCTACACTGAAGATATTACTGCCACCATCTACTCGGCCCTGGGCATCGACTGGGGCAAGGAAATCACCAACACGCCTTCAGGGCGTACCTTCGAGTACATCGAGTCGGTCTCGGGGACGACCTTTCTGGACGTGGGGGACATCGAGCCCCTGTTTGTCTAGCGCTTCCCGAAAGTAGCGTCGGCTTCTAAATCCTCCGTGGATTCCGCTACCAAAGATACGGCCGGTCCCTGTAGGGGCGCACGGCTGTGCGCCCCTACAGGGACCCATCTTGAAAAGTAAAAAAAGGGTCAAACCCGCTAGGGCCTGACCCCTTTTTTTAAAAAAAAAGAAGATGGAACCGGACCTTTTCGGTCCGGCTCCATCGAAGAACGAGAGAACTAGAACATGAGTTTGAAGCCGATCTGGACCTGTCGGTTGCCGGACTTGCTTCCGATCACTCCAAAGTCGGCGTTACCCCACGTGCCTCCGGGCTGGTTTAGATTCGGATGGTTGAAGATGTTTTCTGTTTCCAAACTCACCGTTCCGCTCATATGCTCGTGCAAGCGGAACTGTCTGTGCAGCGCTAAGTCGACTCCCCAGAAACCGGGGTACTGAACATTGACGCGACCGTTATTGCCGAAGCGGAATTCGCCGGGAGCGGCAAAGGCATCGGTATTGAAATAGCGGGCCATGGTGCGGCTATCCCCGGACATATTGGGGTTTCCGTTCAGGTCCACTCCCTGCTGCGCGACAAATCCGTTGGTGGTGTCCTGGTTGTAGTTGATATCCATGTAGCCGCCGTTTTGAAGTCTCACGATGCTGGACAGGTTCCAGTTCCCGATGATGTGGGCAATCGGACCGCTATTGCTCCAGCGCCGACCATATCCGAAGGGCAGGTCGTAGATGGCGTAGGTCACGAAAACGTGCTGCGCCACGGTCTGTCCTCCGCCGAAATACTGCGACCAGGAGTCTGCAATGTCATAGACGTTCCAGGGGTTGTTTTCGGTCATCCACTTGCTGAAGACGTAGTCCATCGTGAAATTCAGTCCCGCCGAGTAGCGCTTGTCGAGCTTGATCTGGCCCGCGTGGTACGTGGAATTGAAGAGGTTACTCCAGCCGCGACTAACGTTGCCGTACTGCGGGTAGGGCCGGCGGGTCTGCGCGGCTCCAGGTCCGAAGTTTGAGGGATGGATCTGATTGAGCTGCAGACTGGAACCTCGGACGCCCCGGCCCAACGTCATGTAGTAGGTGATGTCCAATACGGCGTTAAAGCCGATCTCGTTCTGGATCCCGAAGTTGCCCTGATAGGAGTAGCCACGGTTGGGCTCGTTGTACTGCTGAAAATTCGGACTGATCACAGGATTATCGCCCACGGGCACAGCACCAAATCCGGGCCCTGGCAACGTTTCCCCACTTACAGGTACTTCCGGAAATCCGTCTTTCAGGAAGAAGGGGGGAGTGAGTCCCTGATCGAACGTTTCCACGTCGTAAGCCGCCAGGTCCAAACCAGGCGCCCCTACCGTTTGCCCGGTGACGTGGGGGATGAGCCCGATACCCAGGCGAATCACAGTACCCGTACCTGCGCCCTTCGGCTGCCAGGCGAATCCTATACGGGGCAGCCACTTATCATCAACCGCGTGGATCCCGGAGGGGCCTCCCGGCCTGCACCCATACAGAAGCGCCCCCGGGGTGCCCGAGACCGGATTGATCACATCGTAACCGAAATCCGCCCAATAACATTCATTGATAAATGGTCCGGTGCTGATTTTAACGACGGGCTCCAGAAAATGTTCCTGCCGGATCCCGAAGTTGAGCGAGAAGTTGTCCCGCACCTTCCAGTTATCTTCAAAGTAGAACTGGGGGATGAGGTATGTATACCACCAGGCTTGCCTTGAGTATTGCCTCGCTAGGTGGGGCTGACCCAGCAGCATGGAGGCCACGGAACTTCCGGTGCCACTGATGGGCGCGGTTTTCCAATTCGCCGTTGCCTGCGCGGTGAAGTCGAGGTTGGTCACCGGATTGTGAGCACCTGGCGGCCCAGCAGAACCAAAAGGAAGGCCCTGGTAGACCTCATAGGCTTCGATACCGAACTTGATGCCGTGGGCACCCCGATAATGGGTGAATTTCTGCCCATAGGAGTGCATCCCGTGGACTGAGTCGGGAGGACTCCAAACGGTGCCGGTGACGTGTCCGAATGTTTCGAAGCCCTCCATTGCGGTTCGCGGAAAGACGTCGTAACCGTGGACCACGCCTTGCAGTCCCAGTCTGTTCGGCCAGTCCTGGCCGTAACCGTCATCATAGGAGAGCCACCGATACCAGTTGGCGGCGAAAGAAGATTCCAGCACCCAATTCGGGCTGGGGACGTAGGTGTGAACCAGAGTCGCAAGCCAGACGCCGTGCTCGTACCGGTTGGAGTGCTGACCATCGAAGTTCACGCCGGGAGTACCAAAACCGGGCGGAAACTTTGTGTTTTCGGCAAAGTCCATCCAGGAACCAAAGGTCGTGTGGCTGTCGTTCCACTGCTGATCGACGCGTGTGATCCACTGCGGAATCAACAGATTCGTCGTGTTCGGACCGGTCCAGTTGTTCGAACCCGTGGCGCTGCCCGGCAGATTCGGAGCAGGCAAATAACTGAGAATGGCCACGGAGACCGGATCAAACCGATCGGCAGGAATGACGTTGCCCGGGAACTGGTCGCGAATAAATTGGCCCGCATTGTTCGGGTCGGCACGGTGTGTAGCCGGATCGAAGATCGGGATCACATTGCCAGCGGTGTCGAGGGTCTGGGAGAAATCCCCCGCCCTTTGCAGATTCGTGGGAAGGGTCGCAAACTTGGGAAGCGACTGATCCCAGTGCCGATTCTGGTAGCCGAAGAAGAAATGGGTCTTGTCCTTGAAGACCGGCCCGCCAATATTGGCGCCCCACTCTCTCTCCCGGAAAGGCAGCTTCGTTCCCGCTCCCCAGTTGGTGGCGTTGAGCGCATCGTCCTGCCAGAGCATGTTGAACTGACCATGAAAGTCATTGGTACCGCCCTTGGTTTGCACAATGGCTACCCAGGCGCCCGTATACTCCGCAGAGAACGACTGGGCCGTTATCGAGAACTGGTCTACAAACTCGCGGTGGATTCCATGAGCAGAGCCGTGCGTCCCTCCATTGGCCAGACCCGCCGCGGTACCGTTGAGGTAAAAGCCGGCTGACCAGTGATCGTTTCCGGCCACGAAGTGCCAGTTATGAGCGTGGTTTGACTGCCAACCGGTCCGGCCCACCAGCGCGCTGAGGCGAATCAGGCGGTCGTAGGTGCGGTTTCGAAGATTGGGCAGATAGGTCAATTCGCGTGTCGCAATCTGCTTGGTCATCGCTTCGTTGCTCTCCGTCTTCAAGAGCGGTGCTTCGCCTGTTACGGTCACCTTTTCGGTTACCTCTCCCACTTCAAGGACGACGTCCAGACGATTCGTTCCCTGAATAAGCGTGAATCCTTCCCGGACGTAAGTCTTGAAACCGGGGAGAGAGACTTCGACGCGATAGTTAGCGCCGACCAGGCTGATCATGGTGAATGCACCCACGTCAGTCGTCACCGTGATGCGCGTCACGCCGGTTGCCTCATTGGTGACGGCAACTTCGGCGCCCGGAATCACAGCCCCCTGGACATCCTTGACCAGCCCTGTCAGCTCGGGGCGTTTGGCCTGGGCGGCCAACTGCGCGCTGAAGCCTAGCAGACAGAGGGCCAGGACAACCACCAGAGGCTGCCTGAAAATCGATTTCTTGTGCATATGTCCCTCCTAAAAAAGGTCTTTACTGTGCGTTTTAAGCCTGAGATTTGTGAAGCTCAAAGTCTAATACTCGCCTCGCCCCTTTGTCAAGGCAACCTCTATGCTAATTGTGCCCAATTTTCGATCTCATCGGGGGGGGGGGGGGGGACAAGCCCAGTCAAATCAATTGGTTAGTGAACCTCGCCCATTTTCTCCGGCCCACTTCCAGCGCTGCAGCCATCCAAAAAATCGGGGGAATCATAGGCAAAGCTATTCAAAAAAGTGGACGTATCGGGGATGGGGGCACTGTGCTACAATCACTCATGATCCACGGGCTAAAGAGTAGAAAGTGCTCACTCTACTGATGAGAAGAAGCTGGAAAGTAACGGTCCTGGTTCTCCTGCTTTCAGCCGTTTGCCTGAGGGCACAGGACGAGATGGACAAGCCCGCCACGGACCCGGAAGTGACTTCCCTGTTCCCTCTGGCAGGAAGCCCGGGTACGACTGTGCAGGCTGAAATCTGGGGCAAAAGGCTGGACGGCGCTTACGCCGTCTGGTTCTCTGCGGCAGGCCTGAAGGCGGATATCCGAAAGCTCGAAGAGGTCGATCTCGAGAAGAAAAAGGAAGACGAGGCAGAAGAAACAGAAGAAGCGAAGAAAAAAGAACCCGAGCCTGGCCATCGCATCTTGCTGCGCTTTCAAATTGATCCGGAAGCCCGAACCGGGGCTTATTCCCTTCGAGTGGTCTCACTGCGGGGCGTTTCCAATGCCCTCACTTTCTGGGTTCATTCCGATCCCGTAGTCAGCGAAATCGAGACCCTTCACGACGAGCCGGATCAAGCGCAGCGGGTGAGTGTTCCGGTAGTGATCAACGGCAGAATCAGTAAATCTGGCCAATTGGACAGTTACGAGTTTGAGGCTGTCCAGGGTCAGGAACTGGTGTTTGAGCATGAAGGAGCAGGGTCCTCAACTCTTTATGAAGCCAACGGCAGCTGGTTCGATCCCCATCGGGTCACCCGGCTCGATTTTGTCGAAACAGAGTTCATTACACAAATTCTACAGAGCTCGGAACTGCGGTTGAGCTACCGATTCAGAAAGAAGGGTCGCTATTTGCTCAAGGTGGGGGGCGCAACCCCCCCTGATTCCTCCTACCTGCTGCGAGTTGCGCCCATCGAGGACGCAACTCCTCGAGGTTCCACCCTGCGCGGCGTGTACGGGGAAATTCTCCTTACCAGACCACAGTGGCAGGAACAGAACTTTATTCGAAGGATCGGGCCGGACTGGCTTGAGCGGCTTCAATCGCGAGGCGCTGCTGATACTTCCACCGCCACTTCCACTGCCATTCCCACAATTGTACGAGAGCAGGAGCAACAGGGAGGGGAAACTCAGGCCCTGCCAGCAGTCATCCCGACCCTTGTAGAAGGAAGCATTGATCGTCCGGGCGACGTGGACCGTTTCGGATTCAGCGTGAAAGCGGGACAGAAGCTGGCCTTTGAGATCGAGACGCCTGCTGAGGGGCCTCCTCTCTTCAATCCAAGGCTCGAGGTTTTGGACAGGGATGGCCGCGAGGTTTTCAACAACATCTTCAACCGGATCCCTTCACAGTCCATGATCTACTGGAAGTCGGTGCAGCCGAAGACGATTTATACGTTTGATGAGGAAGGTGAGTATGTTCTGCAGCTTCGGGACATCACCTCCAGAAAGGGCAAGCCGGACTTCCAATATCGGGTGCTCATTCGCCCGCAGATTCCTCACCTGGGTGAAACCTATGTGGCCGAGATCTTTAGTTCGGTGCAGCTGGAGAGGACTGGGTACCTCACCGCGGATCGCATCAACCTGGTCCCTGGAGAGGCCAAGAAATTGACTGTTGCCACCAGCAGGGAAGAGGGCTTTGCCGGCGATATCGTTGTTGCCGTGGAGAATCTGCCGACTGGAGTGGAAGCCTTTCCGGGAACGGAAGTCGATCCCCCGATAGGCGGATCTCAGGACAAAGGACGGAGAGAGCGTTTTCAGGCGGAGATGCAAAAGGCGACCGTTATTTTACTGGCCCACGAGACCGCTCCTGTCACGACCATGCCGCATCTGATCCGTATCAGCCTGCGACCCATCGGCGAGGGAAGGGTCGGCAGGCATTACAAGCCTACCGGGGAGGATTTTTACCGGCCCGTCGTGCTGGGCCAGGTGGGAAGGTTGCTGCCGGCGAAGGAAATTCCCTTGATGGTGGTGAGGCCGCCGGAACCCCCCCCTGCCCAGCTAGCGGAGAAGAAGCGCTGAGAAGCCAGTGTAGGCCGCGACTCCGCTCGCGGCCATTTTCCCGTCACGGAGTGACGGGACTACCAGCGGAGACTTCGCCCATTCAGGGATATGAGATAGAATTGAAGAACGTGGCAGAAACTTTCAGGTACAGGAGGAGGAAAATGTTGCTCAGGGTAAGTCTCACCGTCACTTTGATTTTCTCGACCCTTCTCACCTTCACTCAGGCGGCAGCCCGGTTCCAGCCCGGGCAGTTGGCTGCCAGCCACTCCAGCAGCCCTCAGCTGCTCTCGGTGCGGTTGCTGCCGGAAGCTGCAACGCTGTGGGGAGTCCGATCGGTGCAGCGCTTCCTGGTGTTGGGAAAATATACGGACGGGTTGGAGAGGGATGTGACCTCGGGCAGCCGTTTTTCCATGGCCGACCCTGAGGTGGCGAAAGTGGACCAGGAAGGGCGAGTGGTGGCACTGGCCGACGGCGTGACGGTGCTGGGTGTGGAAGTGGAAGATCAGGTGGTGAAGAGCGAGATCCGGGTGGAGGGCTCGGAAGAGGAAAGGCCCTTCAGTTTTGGGCGGGACATTGGAGGAATCTTCACCAAGCACGGGTGCAACACGAGCGACTGTCACGGCGGGGTGAAAGGGAAGGGAGGACTGAAGCTCTCCAAGAATGCGCTGTATCCGCAAGACGACTACCGGTGGATTGTGGAAGGGGGAGTTTTTCAGGTTCTGAGCGCGGAGTCGGGAGGGGAGAAGGTGCCGCGCATCAATCGGGAAGAGCCGGAAAAGAGTTTGCTGCTGCAGAAGGCGACGTTCAATGTACCCCACGGAGGAGGGCAGCGCTTTACGGAGGATTCATCCGAATACGAAACCATTCTGAAGTGGGTGGGCAGCGGGGCGCCTTATGGAGAGGAGAGCGGCGAAGCCAGTGTACGCATTGAGCGGCTGGAAGTGATGCCGCAGCAGGTGGTGCTGGACCGGGAGGGGAAGCACGGTCTTCTGGTGAGGGCGCATCTCTCCAATGGTCAAAAGGAAGATATGACGGATCAGGTGCTGTACGTGTCGAACAACCCGGAGGTGGTGAAGGTAACACCGACAGGGTTGATGGAAGCGGTGCGGACGGGTGAGACGGCGGTGATGATACGAGCGGCCGGGCATGCGGTGAGCGCAACGGTAGGGGTGATTGCCGAGCCCATTCCCGATTACCCGCAGGTGGAGCGCCGCAACCTGATCGACGAGTATGTGTTTGCCAAGCTGAGAAAGTTCAACATCATTCCTTCGGAACTTTCCAGTGATGAAGAATTTTTGCGCCGCGTGTGTCTGGATTTGACGGGCATGCTGCCGCCGCCGGATCGGGTGCGTGAGTTTCTGTCGGATCGAGATCCCGAGAAACGAGGCAAGCTGATCGAGATTCTTCTCGATTCTCCGGAGTATGTGGAGTACTGGACGTTTCGCTTCAGCGACTTTCTACGCGTCTCGAGTGGAGCCTCGAGCAATGCTCGGATGTATGAGCGATGGGTCAGAGAATCGATTGCTGAAAACAAGCCTTATGATCAGCTGGCCCGGGAGCGCGTCGCAGCCCAGGGCTGGGACGGCCCGTCGCGGCATTTTCACGATATGGGGGGCAATGCACTGCCCCTTGCGCACACCATGATGGCCGAACAGGCCCGGGTGTTTCTGGGCCGGCGGCTCGACTGCGCGCAGTGTCACAACCATCCCTTTGAGACCTGGAGCCAGAATCAGTTTTGGGGTCTGTCGGCCTTCTTTGCCCATGTCAGTAAAATCAATCCCGCCAAGTCGGATCAGTTCTATCCCGTCATCATGGAAGATCCAGCCGGGCACGGGACCTTCGGGGCGGGTTTCAAGACCGTCCATCCCCGCACCAAGGAAGAAGTTCAGCCTGTCTTCCTGGATGGCACACCGCTGCCGGAAGAGCGCCGAGGGGATATGCGCCTGGCGCTGGCGGAGTGGCTGACGTCGGCCGACAACCCCTATTTTGCAGAAGCCATCGTGAATCGCATGTGGGGGTATTTTTTCGTCCGAGGGATCGTCAATCCGGTGGATGACTTTCGCTCCACCAACCCGGCCACACATTCCAATTTGCTGAAGGCTCTGGCCCGGGACTTTGTGGAACACGGTCACGATCTCAAGCACCTGATGCGGCTCATCGTGCACTCGCGCACCTATCAACTCTCCTCCACGCCGAATGAGACCAACCGGGAAGACCGGATCAACTACTCGCGGTCGATTGCCCGGCCGCTGGATGCCGAAGTACTGCAGGATGCGATTTCTCAGGTCACCGAGGTGAGGTTAGACCATTTCAAGAGCCGGCGTGCCATCATCTGGACGCGGGCCGGCGGGTCGCACTTTTTGAAGATTTACGGGCAGCCCGATCGACACACGGTGCCGGAGCGAAAGGTGGAGCCGACCCTGCCTCAGGCGCTGCACCAGCTGGCGGGAACGACCTACACGGAGAAGCTCTCGCCGGAAGGAGGACGCATCGAACGGCTGCTGAAGAACGAAACTTCAGACAGGCAGATCATCGAGGAGTTGTACCTGGCCTCACTCTCTCGTTTTCCGACCCCGGAAGCGCAGGAAAAGCTACAGGAGATGATCGGAGAGCAGCCTTTGCGTCGAGAAGCGATCGAGGATCTGCTGTGGGGACTGTTCAATTCTGAGGAATTTATTTATAATCATTAAGTAGGACGCGAAGGAAAGTAACGTCGGCTTTCAGCCGGCAGCCGCCGGGACGGTGGCGATATGCTCCCGTGCGGCGACTTTTTGGGACGGGAGAAATCTGATGAAACGATTCGGGTGCTTGGGTTACGAAGCTGCTTTGGGGCGCCGCGATTTTCTTCGCGTGGGCTCTTTGAGTCTTCTGGGGATCAGCCTGAGTCAGTACCTGGAGCTGAAGAGCGTCATGGCGGCGGCAGGCATCGATGCCCAGAAGCAGGCCAAGGCGCAGGCCTGCATTCTGCTCTGGTTGGAGGGCGGTCCCGCCCAGATGGACACCTTTGACCCCAAGCCCAGCAGCGGACTTAAACCGATTTCGACCAACGTCCCCGGAATCCAGATTTCAGAGTGCTTGCCTCGTACTGCGCGGCACATGGATAAATTGTCGATCATCCGCTCCATGCACCACGAGGAAGTCGACCATCCCAATGGGAAGCACTACAACATGACCGGGCACCGGCCCACGCCCGCCATGAAGTTTCCCAGTATAGGGTCGATCCTTTCCAAGGAGATGGGTCCCCGCAATGGCGTTCCGCCTTACGTTCTGGGAGCTCCTCATCTGGCGAAGGAGTCACATTATGGTTCAGCCCATCTGGGTCCGAAATACGACCCAATGGTGGTTCCTGATCCCAGCAAAAAGGACTTCCAGATTGTGGATCTCACCTTGCCCAAATCGATGACGGTGGAGCGCATCGAAGATCGCCAATCCTTTCTGGACGTGGTCGCCCGCCGATACCGGCAGAAGGAACGGATGGCCGAGCGAACCAGCCGAGACATCTTCCGGGATGAGGCGTTGAAGATGATCCTCTCGCCTACAGTGAAAAAAGCCTTCGATCTTTCCCAGGAGTCGGAGAAGACCAGGGAAGCCTATGGTTGGGGCGGGTACGGGTTGGGGCAGAGCGCGCTCCTGGCGCGGAGGCTGGTCGAAGCGGGATGCCGGTTCGTGACGGCAGCAGGGAATTACACCGACAGTGGTTGGGACACTCATGGGAAAGGTTCAGGGGGAGAAAACGAACCGAAGATCCGTTCCGTATTGGGTCCCTCACTGGATCACACCCTGTCGACATTGCTGGAAGATCTGGAGCAGCGGGGTCTGCTGGAGTCGACGATCGTGATCGCCATGGGCGAGTTTGGTCGAACCCCCGAAAAGAACCAGATCAACGGCCGCGACCATTGGCCGTTTTGCTTCTCCGCGGCGTTGGGCGGGGGCGGCATCCGAGGCGGTCAGGTCATCGGAGCCAGCGACGAGCGGGCTGCTTATCCTGCCGAGCGGCCCATCTCGGCCGGAGACCTCTTCGCGACCCTCTATAAAGCTTTCGGGATCGACTGGACCAAGGAATATATGACCCCTGTGGGGCGTCCCATTAAAATCGCCAACGCAGTGAACGATAAGACGGGCGCGCCGATCGAGGAATTAATCTGAACAGGGATCACTGCCGCTGACCGCCGCCAGGATCCTCACCAGCAACGTATCGCCGCCTTCCGTGGGCTCTGCAATTCGGTCCAAGGAACAGGAAGGATGATTTCCTGGGGAATTTGTAGGGGCGCACGGCGGTGCGCCCTTCCCCTTTCCTAATGAGCTGCTGTGCCTTGGGAGCGTAGTCTCGTCACACCGTGACGGGAAAAGGGCCGCGAACGGAGTCGCGGCCTACCGGTCGAGCCTCCGCCTACGGATTCGTAGAGGTAAGATAAGATAGAATGTAGGCCGACTCTGCAGACTGACGCAACGAAAACGAACAGTACCGGGACATAGTCCCGGCTTGGGTCCAAGCCATGTCGAAGCACGTTTCCCGACCGTCATTTGTCGTTTCGCTACTCGTGGCATCCACCCTTTTCGCCTGGACATCGCTGGTGGCGCAGACGGGCTCCTCCGATGGCAATGACCTGCCCAGTATCCGCATTGGCCTGGCCGATCTGACGAGGGACGATCCGAGCCAGGACGGCTGGGAGACGGAAGCCTTCAGCCGGGCCGCCGAAAAGCAGCTCAAGGAGCTGGCGAGAATTCTGAGTCACCCCGAAAAACTGGAGCCCGCCCAGGTGGAAGTCCTCGTTGCGGACGAGTTCGCGTGCCATTCCCTGGTGCCACAAAAGGTTGGAGCGGTCTTTCGCGACAACGCCGTCGAAGTGTTTCGGGCGAAGGATGAGCCGGGGCGACGCTCTCCGCGCTATCGTGGTGTAGGCGGGATGATTGAGGTTCTCGAGAAGCTGTTGCAGCCCTACCGAGAGGCTTCGGACACCCATGCGGCATTCAAGGTATTCCAGGTCGAGATGGGGGAAGGCTTTGTCACTACCCACCAATACTTTACCCTCAGTGGGCGCACAAGGGCAGGAAGCCGGGAGCAGAACGCCACCTGGACCATCCGTTGGGTTCAGCCAGCGGAGAGCGCTCCACGTATGGAGCGCATTGAAATTGAGGATTACGAACACGTTGTCGCTCGATCGCCAAGCCAGACCCTGTTTGCCGATTGCACGAAAGCGGTCCTCGGTCATAATGCCTGCTTCCAGCCGCAGCTGATGCGGGGCCTGAATCACTGGATGCCCCGGATTCAAATGGTGCTTGGGCTCGAGGCAGCGGGCCACCAGGGTGTGGCGGTCGGCGACGTCAACGGCGACGGCCTTGAGGATGTTTACCTCTGCCAGATCGGCGGGCTTCCCAACCGGCTCTTCACCCAAGACATAGACGGGACTGCGAACGACGTTTCCAAGACCGCCGGTGTTGATTTCCTGGACCTGACCCGCAGCGCGCTCCTCATCGACATCGATCATGACGGGGACCAGGATCTCGTCCTCACGCCAAAATCCGGCGTGCTTTTTATGGCCAACGACGGATTGGGACACTTTAAGAGGCAGATCCTGATACCGGTTGATCGCTACATGACCAGTCTCGCTGCGGCCGATTACGATCATGATGGCGACCTGGATCTTTACGTATGCGTGTACTCCGGATCCAGGAAGGAGGTAGGTGTATTGGGTACACCAGTACCCTATCATGACGCCAACAATGGCGGAGCGAACATTCTGCTGCGCAATGACGGCGACTGGAAGTTCACCGACGTGACCGACCAGGTCGGATTCGATCACAACAACACGCGCTGGAGCTTCGCTGCCGCCTGGGAAGATTTCGACAACGACGGAGATCAGGACCTTTACGTGGCCAACGATTACGGCCGCAACAACCTGTATCGAAATGACGATGGGCATTTCGTGGATGTGGCCGGGCAAGCTGGGGTGGAAGACATCTCAGCCGGCATGGCGGTCACCTGGAGCGACTACAACCGCAACGGGTTCATGGACCTTTACGTCAGCAACATGTTCTCCTCGGCCGGCAGCCGCGTCACCTATCAACGCCGGTTCCAGAGCCACTCGTCCCGGGAGACCAAGGCTCAGTTTCAACGCCACGCCCGAGGCAACTCTCTGTTTGAAAATGCGGGGGATGGCACCTTCCAGGACATCAGCGTGAAGACCGGAGTCACGATGGGCCGCTGGGCCTGGGGCTCGCTGTTCTTTGATCTGAACAACGACGGCTGGGACGACCTGCTGGTGACCAACGGGTTCGTCACCAACCGTAAGATCGAGGACTTGTGAAGTTTCTTTTGGCGGCAGGTCGTGTCGCGCTCACCGACCCAGGCAGTTGGAGCTGAGGCCGCTCAGGATTATCTGAGGGCCTTTCGGAACGTGGAGCGCATGATTTTGGAAGGCGGCTCGCTCAGCGGCCGCGAGCGTAACTGCGTGTTCCTCAATACGCGGGGCGCTCGCTTCGGGAACGTCTCGGCGGTCTCCGGTCTGGATTTTCCCGATGACGGGCGAGCCCTCGCCACCCTCGATTGGGACCACGACGGGGATCTGGATCTCTGGCTGGTCAACCGGACAGGCCCTCAGATCCGTTTCCTGCGCAATGACGCACCCACCCAGGCCCACTTTCTGCGGGTGCGCCTGACTGGCCACACCAGCAATCGTGACGGCATCGGGGCTCGCTTGGAACTGCACCTGAAAGATGCCTCTGCCCGGAAGATGATCAAAACCGTGCGGGCCGGCGAGGGTTATCTTTCCCAATCCAGTAAATGGGTTCACTTTGGACTGGGGCGATCCAGCAAAATCGATCGACTGGTTGTCCGATGGCCGGGCGGGGAGGCGGAAACCTTTGCCGGCCTGAAAGCGGATCAGCGCTACCGGCTTCATCAGGGCACAGGAAAAGCAGAGCTGTGGGTGCCTCCCCAGCGCAGGGTCTCCCTGGTTCCCGGGAGGCTAGATTCTCCTCGGGGAAGCTTGCGGGCCCATACCCGGCTGGGTGTACGGGTACCGTTGGGGCCACTGGCTTATCGGGATTTGGACAACGTCGAGAAATCGCTGCATGATTTTCGGGGCAAGCCTCTGCTGGTGAATCTTTGGGCCACCTGGTGCGCTCCCTGTGTCAAGGAGCTGGGTGAATTCGCGCGCCGGGAGCAGACCCTGCGCGATAGAGGTCTCGAGATCCTCGCTCTGAGTGTGGATGGTTTGGGAGATGGGCATTCGGCTGACTGGGAGCAGGTACGCCAACGGCTGACCACGCTCCAGTTTCGGTTCCCCTCGGGGCGCGCCACCCGCGAGCTGCTGACGAACTTAGAGGTGCTTCGCAATGGGCTGTTCAAATGGGGACGGCCCTTTGTGGTGCCCACCAGTTTTCTCATCGACGCCCGGGGCTGGCTGGCTGCGATCTATACCGGTCCCGTCGAGGTGGAAGAACTGTTGGCGGACTTGGACCTGATGGACGCACCGCCTGAGCAGCTGCGCGCTCAAGCGATTCCCTTTGAAGGGCGATGGCTGGAGCCGCCGCCTGAGACCACCGTCAGCAGGTGGTTCGCGAAACGCGCTTCCGATCACCACGATGCCGCCAAGGACCTGGCAGCTGCCGGTCGAGTGGAAGATGCGATGGCACAGCACCGGCAGGCGCTGGCGCTGCGTCCCGATTACGCAGACGCTCACAACGACCTGGGAGCGATTCTTGCCGGCCAGGGTCGGAGCGAGGAGGCGGTCGCGGAATATCGCAAAGCGCTTCAGATTGATGCGGACCTCAGTGAAGCCCACAACAATCTGGGTGTGGCCCTGCTGAAACAGCCGGGCCGGCTCGACGAGGCGATTGAGCATTTCAGGCGCGCGCTCGAAAGCCGTCCCGAACGGGCGACGGTGCACGAAAGCCTCGGTATGGCGCTGGCCCAACAGGGCAAGGTCGCTGAAGCGGAAACGCACTTTCGAGAAGCGATACGGATCAAGCCCGATTATGCCGGCGGCCACTTGAACCTGGGTGTCGCACTCTTCAGCCAGCAGAAGGTCGAAGAAGCTCTGAGGCACTATCGAAAAGCATTGGAATTAAAATCGGACTCCCTCGATGCACACCTTCGCATTGCAGACATCCTTGGGCGTCAGGACAAGTTTGCTGAGGCGATCCATCACTCCCGGACGGCTCTTCGAATCAATCCCGATCATCCGGTGGTCCTCAATCTGTTGGCCTTGGCGCTGGTGACGCGGCGCCCCATGAGTGTGGGGGACGCCGATGAGGCAGTGCGCCGGGCAAGCCGCGCCGTCGAGCTCACCAATCATGGTCAGCCTGCCATGCTCTATACTTTGACCCTCGCCTACGAGGCAGCGGGTCGATTCGAAGAGGCGGCTCGAACCGCCGAAGAGGTGCTTCCCTTTGCCAGATCCAGCGGCCAAACGCAGATCGTCGCGGATATCGAGCGAAGGCTCGAGCTCTATCGCGAAAAAACTTGCCCCCCCCACTAACCACTCCCGGTCCCTCTCTTGTCAGTTGTTGTCCCGGAAGTTACAATAGGAAAGGTAATGTTGGTTAGACTCGCACAAAAAACTACCTTTTTCATTCTCCTCGCTCTTATGCCTTCCGGGTTCCCCTTGTGGGCGCAAGAGAAGCTGGACAAGGCCGCCACCGAACCCGAGCTGGTTTCTCTGTTTCCTCTGGGAGGGATGTCGGGCACCACAGTGGAAGTGGAGATTCGAGGGGAAAGGCTCGAGGGCGCTTACGCGATCTGGTTTGGTGGTGAAGGTCTTGGAGCTCAGATAAAAAAGGTCGAGGAGATCGATTTATCGATTGCAGCTGAGAATACGCAAAGCTCCACCCAGAAAACCAAAATGAAACAGGTCACAGGGCATCTCGTGCTCTTGCAGATGGAAATTGATCAGCAGGCCAGGGCGGGGGCTCATCATCTGCGAGTCCTTTCGGGGCGCGGAATCTCCAACGCCCTGTCGTTTTGGGTGAATTCCGATCCTGTCGTGGCAGAGACCAGTGACCCTCACCACAGCCCGGAAAGGGTCCAGCTGGTGAAGGTTCCCGTCGTGATCAATGGGCGGATCGGTGAAAGCGATGAAATCGACTGTTACGAGTTTCACGCCCTGCAGGGTCAGGAGCTGGTATTTGAGTTTGAAGGAACGGGTCAGGCGACTTTGTACGAAGTCACCGGCAGTTGGTTTGATCCCAATCGAGTGGTTCGGTTGGATTTCGTGGAAAATCTTTTGCCCCGTTATCATGAAATCTCGGATTCACAGCTGACGTACCCGTTTCGTAAGGATGGTCGCTATGTGGTGAAAGTGACCGGTGCAAGTGAGCCTGATCCTTTCTACCGGCTGCGCATTGTTCCCCTTGAGGCTGCAACCCTTCGACTGGCCAGCTCCAGATGGCACGAACGAAGCTTCAGTCGAAAGGTCGATCGGGAATGGCTTCTGCGGGTCGGGTCAAGAAGTCTTACCGCGCCCCATGACGGAGCCGGCACGAGGGAGGATGGTGGCGATGCCACTGCCACTCCCGCGATCACCAGGGAGACAGAGCCGAACGAAGTACAGGCTCCGGCGATCGGCGTCCCCGCCATTATCGAAGGGGCCATTGAGCGTCCGGGGGATGTGGACAGCTTTCGGTTCAAGGTGACGAAGGGACAGCGGGTGGCTTTCGAGATCGAGACTCCTGCCACGCCGTATCCTTATTTCAATCCGCGGCTTCAAGTCTTGGACCAGGAAGGCCAGGAAGTTCTGACCAATGTCTATAAGAGGGTCACCAGGACGACGATGATTTATTGGAAGTCGCCTGAAGCGAAGGTGATGCACACGTTCAGTGAGGGAGGAGAGTACATTCTGCGGATGCAGGACATCACGTCTCGTCATGGCCAACCCGATTTCCAATATCGAGTGTTGATTCGACCCCAGATTCCTCACGTGGGTGAGGTTCAAGTAATCGAATACTGGCAGCGGACTGAGGATGAAGAGATCGATCGCATCAACCTGGTCCCTGGAGAGGCCAAGAAACTGACCGTGGTCACCCACCGGGAGGAAGGCTTTACAGGAGACATCGCGATCACGGTAGAGAATCTGCCGCCCGGGGTGCAGGTGATCCCGGCCACCGCCATGGATGACCGAGGAGGATTGCCTCAGGACCAGGGTCTCAAAGAAAGGTTTATGCCTGAGAGTCGGGAAGCCACGATTTTGATCGCAGCGAGCGAGAATGCTCCCCTGACCGTATCGCCTCATTTAATTCGCTTTGAGGTGTGTCCCGTGGCAGAGGGAAGAGTAGGCCGGTACGTCAAGTTTGGCGGGGAGGCACCGCTTAAGCCGATGGGTCTGGGCCAAGTCGGAAAACCCCTGCTCGTCACGGAGGTTCCTCTGATGGTGATGAGGCCGCCGGAACCCCCCCCTGCCCAGCTAGCGGAGAAGAAGCGCTGAGAAGCCAGTGTAGGCCGCGACTCCGCTCGCGGCCATTTTCCCGTCACGGAGTGACGGGACTACCAGCGGAGACTTCGCCCATTCAGGGATATGAGATAGAATTGAAGAACGTGGCAGAAACTTTCAGGTACAGGAGGAGGAAAATGTTGCTCAGGGTAAGTCTCACCGTCACTTTGATTTTCTCGACCCTTCTCACCTTCACTCAGGCGGCAGCCCGGTTCCAGCCCGGGCAGTTGGCTGCCAGCCACTCCAGCAGCCCTCAGCTGCTCTCGGTGCGGTTGCTGCCGGAAGCTGCAACGCTGTGGGGAGTCCGATCGGTGCAGCGCTTCCTGGTGTTGGGAAAATATACGGACGGGTTGGAGAGGGATGTGACCTCGGGCAGCCGTTTTTCCATGGCCGACCCTGAGGTGGCGAAAGTGGACCAGGAAGGGCGAGTGGTGGCACTGGCCGACGGCGTGACGGTGCTGGGTGTGGAAGTGGAAGATCAGGTGGTGAAGAGCGAGATCCGGGTGGAGGGCTCGGAAGAGGAAAGGCCCTTCAGTTTTGGGCGGGACATTGGAGGAATCTTCACCAAGCACGGGTGCAACACGAGCGACTGTCACGGCGGGGTGAAAGGGAAGGGAGGACTGAAGCTCTCCAAGAATGCGCTGTATCCGCAAGACGACTACCGGTGGATTGTGGAAGGGGGAGTTTTTCAGGTTCTGAGCGCGGAGTCGGGAGGGGAGAAGGTGCCGCGCATCAATCGGGAAGAGCCGGAAAAGAGTTTGCTGCTGCAGAAGGCGACGTTCAATGTACCCCACGGAGGAGGGCAGCGCTTTACGGAGGATTCATCCGAATACGAAACCATTCTGAAGTGGGTGGGCAGCGGGGCGCCTTATGGAGAGGAGAGCGGCGAAGCCAGTGTACGCATTGAGCGGCTGGAAGTGATGCCGCAGCAGGTGGTGCTGGACCGGGAGGGGAAGCACGGTCTTCTGGTGAGGGCGCATCTCTCCAATGGTCAAAAGGAAGATATGACGGATCAGGTGCTGTACGTGTCGAACAACCCGGAGGTGGTGAAGGTAACACCGACAGGGTTGATGGAAGCGGTGCGGACGGGTGAGACGGCGGTGATGATACGAGCGGCCGGGCATGCGGTGAGCGCAACGGTAGGGGTGATTGCCGAGCCCATTCCCGATTACCCGCAGGTGGAGCGCCGCAACCTGATCGACGAGTATGTGTTTGCCAAGCTGAGAAAGTTCAACATCATTCCTTCGGAACTTTCCAGTGATGAAGAATTTTTGCGCCGCGTGTGTCTGGATTTGACGGGCATGCTGCCGCCGCCGGATCGGGTGCGTGAGTTTCTGTCGGATCGAGATCCCGAGAAACGAGGCAAGCTGATCGAGATTCTTCTCGATTCTCCGGAGTATGTGGAGTACTGGACGTTTCGCTTCAGCGACTTTCTACGCGTCTCGAGTGGAGCCTCGAGCAATGCTCGGATGTATGAGCGATGGGTCAGAGAATCGATTGCTGAAAACAAGCCTTATGATCAGCTGGCCCGGGAGCGCGTCGCAGCTCAGGGTCTGGATGGCCCCTCGCGGCATTTTCACGATATGGGGGGCAATGCACTGCCCCTTGCGCACACCATGATGGCCGAACAGGCCCGGGTGTTTCTGGGCCGGCGGCTCGACTGCGCGCAGTGTCACAACCATCCCTTTGAGACCTGGAGCCAGAATCAGTTTTGGGGTCTGTCGGCCTTCTTTGCCCACGTGAGCAAGATCAACCAGGGACCGGGCTTCGGTAGCGTCATCATGGAAGATCCAGCCGGGCACGGGACCTTCGGGGCGGGTTTCAAGACCGTCCATCCCCGCACCAAGGAAGAAGTTCAGCCTGTCTTCCTGGATGGCACACCGCTGCCGGAAGAGCGCCGAGGGGATATGCGCCTGGCGCTGGCGGAGTGGCTGACGTCGGCCGACAACCCCTATTTTGCAGAAGCCATCGTGAATCGCATGTGGGGGTATTTTTTCGTCCGAGGGATCGTCAATCCGGTGGATGACTTTCGCTCCACCAACCCGGCCACACATTCCAATTTGCTGAAGGCTCTGGCCCGGGACTTTGTGGAACACGGTCACGATCTCAAGCACCTGATGCGGCTCATCGTGCACTCGCGCACCTATCAACTCTCCTCCACGCCGAATGAGACCAACCGGGAAGACCGGATCAACTACTCGCGGTCGATTGCCCGGCCGCTGGATGCCGAAGTACTGCAGGATGCGATTTCTCAGGTCACCGAGGTGAGGTTAGACCATTTCAAGAGCCGGCGTGCCATCATCTGGACGCGGGCCGGCGGGTCGCACTTTTTGAAGATTTACGGGCAGCCCGATCGACACACGGTGCCGGAGCGAAAGGTGGAGCCGACCCTGCCTCAGGCGCTGCACCAGCTGGCGGGAACGACCTACACGGAGAAGCTCTCGCCGGAAGGAGGACGCATCGAACGGCTGCTGAAGAACGAAACTTCAGACAGGCAGATCATCGAGGAGTTGTACCTGGCCTCACTCTCTCGTTTTCCGACCCCGGAAGCGCAGGAAAAGCTACAGGAGATGATCGGAGAGCAGCCTTTGCGTCGAGAAGCGATCGAGGATCTGCTGTGGGGACTGTTCAATTCTGAGGAATTTATTTATAATCATTAAGTAGGACGCGAAGGAAAGTAACGTCGGCTTTCAGCCGGCAGCCGCCGGGACGGTGGCGATATGCTCCCGTGCGGCGACTTTTTGGGACGGGAGAAATCTGATGAAACGATTCGGGTGCTTGGGTTACGAAGCTGCTTTGGGGCGCCGCGATTTTCTTCGCGTGGGCTCTTTGAGTCTTCTGGGGATCAGCCTGAGTCAGTACCTGGAGCTGAAGAGCGTCATGGCGGCGGCAGGCATCGATGCCCAGAAGCAGGCCAAGGCGCAGGCCTGCATTCTGCTCTGGTTGGAGGGCGGTCCCGCCCAGATGGACACCTTTGACCCCAAGCCCAGCAGCGGATTCAAACCGATTTCGACCAACGTCCCGGGAATCCAGATTTCAGAAATCCTGCCTCGCACTGCGCGGCACATGGATAAACTGTCGATCATCCGCTCCATGCACCACGAGGAAGTCGACCATCCCAATGCCCAGATATACAACATGACCGGTCACCGGCCCTCGCCCGCCATGAAGTTTCCCAGCCTGGGGTCGATCCTTTCCAAGGAGATGGGTTCCCGCAACGACGTCCCTCCCTACGTGCTGGGTGCGCCTCATCTCACTGCGAGCTTCTGGGGATCCGCTTCGCTGGGCGCCAAGTACAACCCCATGGTGGTCCCCGACCCGAGCGAGAAGGATTTCCAGATCGTGGATCTGAGCTTGCCCAAATCCATTACCGTGGAGCGCATTGAAGATCGGCAGTCTTTTCTGGATGTGGTCGCCCGCCGATACCGGCAGAAGGAACGGATGGCCGAGCGAACCAGCCGAGACATCTTCCGGGATGAGGCGTTGAAGATGATCCTGTCGCCCGCAATGAAAAAGGCTTTCGACCTTTCTGAGGAATCGGAAAAGACGAAAGATGCCTATGGTCGTTACACCTTTGGTCAGAGCGCCCTTCTGGCCCGGCGGCTGGTCGAGGCGGGATCCCGGTTTGTGACGGCTGCAGGCTACAACGTGGATAGCGGTTGGGATACTCATGGCAAAGGTTCGGGTGGGGAAAACGACCGGAAGTTGCGCGATACTCTTTGTCCCACATTCGATCAGTCCTTCTCAGCGCTGCTGGAGGATCTGGAGCAGCGGGGTCTTCTGGAGTCGACGATCGTGATCGCCATGGGAGAGTTTGGTCGAACCCCTGAGAAGAACCAGATCAATGGCCGCGACCATTGGCCGTTTTGCTTCTCGGTGGCGCTGGGCGGGGGCGGCATCCGAGGCGGTCAGGTCATCGGAACCAGTGACGAGCGCGCCGCTTATCCGGCCGAACGGCCCACCTCGATCGGAGACCTCTTTGCCACCGTCTACAAAGCTCTCGGGATTGATTGGACCAAAGAATACATGACCCCTGTAGGGCGCCCCATCAAGATTGCCAACTCTATTGAGGACAAGACGGGCGTGCCCATTGCGGAACTGATCTAAAGAATTCCACCACAAAGACACTAAGACACAAAGATGCACCAAGAGGATTACTTTGTGAATCTCTGTGTCTTTGTGTCTTGGTGGTTAAAGAATTTACCAAGACACCAGTGGTGCTCAGAGAGACTATTGATAAGTCTTACTGGTTTTCTTTCGCTTGCTGAACTCGAGAGCCTGCAGGCGCTTGAAGGTCTCAAGTGCTTCTTTCGCCTTTTCAGGCTGATTCAGTCGCCGGTAGATCAGAGCCAATTGATAGTAAGTTTTCGTGTGATCAGGGTCTCGCTCAGACAAAGCGTGGAACAGGTTGAGCGCCTTGTCCAGATTGCCCTGCTTCACGTGGGTCAAGGCCACGTAGAATCGGGCCTCAACATGATTGGACTGCAGAGCCAGGATTCTTTCGAAACAGGAGAGAGCCTCCTGCCACTCCGCCTCATCCAGCAAAGCCACTCCCAGATTTAAAAGCCCGTCAATATTCCTGGGATCCAGGGAAACCGATTCCTCGAGTACTCGGCGGGCTTCACGATACTGCCCCAGGTTGAGGTAGGCAAACCCTATCTCCGAGAGTGTGCGGGACGGTTGAGGGTAGGCAACCTGTGCCTTCCGGAAGGCCTCGATGGCTTCCTGGTAACTGTACAACTCCAAGAGTACCTTACCCAGCCCGAAATAGGCCAAGCTGTCTCCCGGTCGAACGTCCAGGTATTTTTCGATCCAGCGCCTGGCTGAGCCATGTTGCTCCAGCTTGAAATGGGCGATTCCGCGTTGGAGGTAGACATCTACGTAATTCTCGTCGATTTTCAGGGCCTCTCTGAACTCGCGAAGGGCTTCGGCAAACCGATCCTGCGCGCGGTACGTTAATCCCAAAAAATAACGGGCCTGCGCCGAGTTGGGGAAGTCCCTGACAGCCTTCAGGAAGGCGCGCTCAGCGGAGCCAAGATCTCCACTCTGAAAAACCGCCAGACCTTCTCGAAGAGCAGGCTCAGAAACCTGTTGAGCTGCTGGGAAACTCCCCACTTTATCACCAACCCCACTCAGCAGTCCGAGGACGATGAGCGCGCCTTTAGCAGGGATCCGGTCCCAGTATTTCATCTTCGTGAAAGTTTTGATCACGGCTCTCGAACCACCAGAATACGGTTGCCCTTGACCTCTTGGAGTATTTGAGACTTTCCGCTTGGCCAGGTGACTTCCACACGTTCAGCGAGGTGATTTTTCCCCAGCCCGAAATGGGAACGAAGATCGCATGAAGACAGGTAGCTGCCTCCACCCGTGATCTCCTTCATTTGAGTCTTTCCTCCCGCGGTCACTTTGATCTTCACTCCAATCCCGTCCCGGTTGCTTTGCGTGCCGATGGCACGAATCGTGAGCCAGTGGTTCCGATTTCCACCGTCATTCCGGAGAAGGTTTGGGCGGCCGTTGCAGTTGCCGATCAAGATGTCCATATCTCCGTCGTTGTCCATATCTCCCAGCGCAGCTCCCCGGGCCGCCCGTGGAATGGAGAGGGTGTCCCCGTGACGGGGGGTAGCATCCACGTATCGTCCTTCCCGGTTCTCCAGTAAGAGGGTAGGCTGCAGGTAAGTCAGGGTCCCGTTGACCAGCTGAATCGTGTCCATGGGATGCCCGCTCACCGCAAAAATATCCTCATCGCCGTCATTGTCGTAATCGAAGAAATCTGTCCCCCAGCCGCTGAAAAGCAAGCTCGCAGATCCGATTCCGCTGGGGAACGTGACGTCGGTGAACAGCTCTTGCCCTTCGTTGCGGTAAAGGGCATGTCCTTCCGTGGAGAGGTTGGTCACAAGGATATCGAGTTTTCCGTCACCATTATAATCGCCGGCCGCTACACCCATCCCGGCCTGAGGCAGTCCGTAGCCGTTGTAGGCGACCCCCCCCAGCGCGCCGATCTCCTGAAAGGTTCCGTCCTGGTTGTTGGCGTAGAGAAAATTAGGAACTAAATCGTTGGCGACATAGAGGTCCTGATATCCATCATTGTTGAAATCTGCAGCAACCACTCCCAAACCTTTGCCCTTAAAATGAGCAATACCGGCGCGCTCAGTCACATCCGTGAAGGTGCCGTCTCCGTTGTTGTGGTAGAGCACGTCAGCGAGCCCCTTGTATTCTCTTGGATGGCAATAGGAGCGAGTGCCCGGAGTATCGCTGCATTGAACATTCCTTTCCACGCTGAAATCAACGTAGTTGGCGACATATAGGTCTAAGAAACCGTCCTTGTCATAGTCGAAGAACGCCCCACTCGTTCCCCATTTCTTATTGTTGACTCCTGCAGATTCTGCAACTTCTGTGAAGGTACCATCGCCGTCATTGCGGTAGAGCAGACTGGAGCGATAGTTGGTGACGTAGAGATCCGGAAAGCCGTCGTTGTTGTAATCCCCGGCAGTCACTCCCATGCCGTACCCGCGCCCTTCGACGCCGGCCTCCCCAGTTACATCAATAAAAGTTCCGTCCCGATTGTTTCGGTAAAGGGCATTCTTGGGTTCCTGCTTCGATTGGAACCCCGGCAGGAGTCCTCCGTTGACGATATAAATGTCCAAATAGTTGTCACCATCATAATCCACAAACGCACAGCCGGGCCCCATTGTTTCGATGAGATACTTTTCGCCGCTGGCTGCATTGGTGTGTTTGAAATGGATCTTTGCCTGGGACGTCACGTCCGTGAATCGGATGTCGGGTCTCCCCATCGGCGCGTCATTCTGCGCGGAGAAGAGTTGTGCCGGGTAACCGATCAAAAGACAGAAAAGCAGAAAAAACTTATGAGTCATGCTTCCTGATGGGGTAAAATTATTTTTAGTATCGCATCCCCGTCTGGTTGAATCAAACTGCCGCCGGGACTCAGTGCCTGTTTGTCCTCATGACTTCACTACGGATCGCCTTTCTGTCCCAGCTGTTTCAGAAGCCGGTCGATTTCTCCCCCCAGCAGGGTCTGACGGCGGGAAGCCGCTTGCTGCCTGGCCTGTTCTGCGTACTCGATGGCTTTCCGACGGTCGCCGCTCCGGGCGTAGGCATCGGCTAGGTAATAGAGAGTACGCGGAGTTCGCGAATCCTTGACGGCGAGCGTTTGAAGCAGGTGTTTGATGGCTTCTTCGTTCTTGCCCTGGCTCCGGAGAATCTGGCCCAAAGTAAAGTGAGCCAGGCGAAGATGAGGATTGTTTTCGAGGGCGAGAGTACAGTGCCTGGCGGCCTCCTCCAGCTGTCCTGATGCGGCCAACACGCTTGCCAGGCCACTGTGAGATTGGGCGGAGAAGGGGTTGATCTCCAAGGCCTTTCGAAAGGCCTTGGCTGCTTCCCGGTAGCGGCGCTGTCCCTCCAGGAAGACCCCAAAGTTGTAGTGTGTTTCCCACAGCCCCGGATTGAGCTGGACCGCTGCATGATAGTGTTTCTCGGCCTTGTCGAACTGGCCCAGAGCCCCGTACCCCGAAAACAGATTACTGTGTGTTTCCCATAGATAGGAGTCCCCTTCCAAGCCCCTCTCCCACTGGGCCACAGCCTCTTCGAGTTGGCCCTCGGCCTGCAGCCTGAGCCCTTCGTAGAGGTGGAATCGCTCTTTCGACTTCAAAGCATCAATCGCGGCAAGCAGGGAATCCTTTACCTGTGGTCTGCTCTCCTTGTTGCGTTGGAAGAGGGAAAAGTGCTGTTGGGATTTGGCCTTCTGGCCCAGCTGGCGATAGGTCATGGCGAGGGCATAGTGGGCTGCCCCAAAGGCAGGCGATAAGCTGCAAGCCTGACCATAGCTCTCGACGGCGGCGCCCCATTCGCCCCTTCCCGACTGGATCTGGCCCAGGCCGTAGTGAGCCAGCGCGATGGGCGCAAAATCAACATTCAAGTCGGCCGGGCTTGGAGAGGATTGTTTCAGAACCGCCTCGTAGATCTTTCCGCTTTCCTCCCACCCTCCGTGGGTCAGAAGTAACTTTGCCAGTTTCAGGCGGGCGGGAAGAGACTCCGGGTTGAGCCGGATGGCCTCGCGCAAGGCAGCCACTGCCTCCCTTTCCCTCCCCACCTCCGTCTCTACCACTCCCAGGTAGTAGGCCCAGCGAAAGGAGCCGGCTTCCAGAAGTGCTGCCCGCCGGTAGCAGGCTGCCGCATTCTCGTAGAGCTCACGGGCGTGCAGAATCATCCCCAATCGCCCATTGGCTTGTGCGTTTTCCGGATCTGCCCTCACCTCGTCATAGGCTTTTTGAACCTGCTCGCGAACCGAGGGCTTGAAGTTTTTCAGCTCCGTTTCAGCCAGATGGGGAATTTTCGGTAAGCGGTCGGCCGGGTGGGAAAAGGACTCGGGGAGTGCCGCGGCAGTGAGGAACAACAAGATTCCTAGAAAAGTGATCATCCAGAAATCAGGTCTTTTGCGTATGCTCGACAAGACAAGGTCTCCATCAAGGAAACCACTTCTGGCCGGCACCGGTTGCCGTGGCTGTGCCTTCACGGAATGGTTGGCGCTGTTTATAGAGTCGTATTCGCAGCTCAATCTGTTGGACCAGTGGTTCGAGGGAGTAAAGCGCGACTCCTCCACTGAGATTGCGACGATGCAGGTCACGCGCCCCCTTCAGAGCCTGCTCGGCGGTTTGGATGGCTTGGTCGAACTGTCCGTTTGCGGCGTAGGCGGCGGCCAGCGTATCCAGCATCTCGGGATCGTTGTATTGTGTCAGCTCGGCGGCGCGCTGAGCCAACTCCACAGCGCGACGCGGATTGAGCAGAGCATCGTCGGCGTCGGTGGCCAGAATCCAGGCCAGCATGGCAGGCGGTGCATACCAGTCCTCTTTCAATCGGATCGCCTCCTCGAGATGCTGTACGGCATCGCGGGATCGGTCGAGTTCCTTGAACGCCGTGCCCAGGCTGTAGTGCAGGATGGTAGTTTGCTGACTGGGCTGTTCGATCTGGAGCGCGCGACGATAATGTCGGATCGCTTCCTCTACTCTGCCTTCTGCCTGCAGCGCCTTGCCCAGGTAGAGGTGCCCCGGCACCGAATCGGGTTTCCTCTCGAGCACCTGCTGGAACTGGGCAATTCCGTCATCAGACTTGCCTCCTAGAAGCAGCGCGATTCCCAAATTGTGGCGTGCTTTGGTAAGGTTGGGATCGACCTGCAAGGCTTGCTGAAAATACTGGATTGCTTCGTCCAACTGCTCAGATCGCAGCATTAGCCCCCCCAGGTCATTGTGTGCGTCGGCCAGAGTGGGACGGATCCGAATGGCTTCATGGTACTGATCGGCAGCCTCCTGGAGCTTGTTCATCGACCCGAGCACGATGCCGAGGGAATAGTGTGCCATAGCAGAGTCGGGCTGGATCCGGATGGCGTGGCCCAGGTGAGCAGTCGCCTTGTCGAACCGCCCCAGTGCCTGCATGGCGTTTCCCAGGCGCAGGTGGGCTGCAAACGAATCAGGGCTGTGCCGCAGGATCTCCTCATACATCGCGATGTCATCAAAGAATTTCTTGCGACCGTGATCCTGCATGAAAACGTTACGATCTTCCTTGCTGCGCGTCCGTACATGGAGCCACAGATCCCCCATCTCATCCCACGAGTGCTGTCCGTACACGACGCGTTTGGGAGGATTATTGGGGTTGCGCAAGTTGTTTGCCGAATTGTCGTAGGTATACTCCATTTCGATGGTTGTGCCCTTGGGCAGGAAAAGGGGCTCGGTGTACCGATACTCGTCCTGCCAGTTAAAATCCCACTGCTTGATATGGATCAGCCACTGGGTGGTGCCGTCGGGCAGCGTGGCATAGCCCTTCATCGTTTTGCATAGGTAGTGTGCATGCGGGTATACGGTCAGGACAAACAGGTCCACGGGCAGCACGTAGCGGTCACGATTTCGGTAGTTCTTTTCACCGGCGGCGATGTTGATCGTCTCCGAGCCGATCCTTACGAACGACGGCACGTGCGCCGGCTTCTTTTCAGAAAAAAAAAGACCCACCTTCGCCTGCACTTGCTCCGGCTTGCCGCTGGGCAGCATGTGCAGCTCGAAGACAGCGTCCGTGTTCGGCTTGAGCACCCAGGCGATGTCCTCCTTGCCCGTGTGCGGCTGCTTGCCCGGCGACCAGCTGAGCCACTGACCTGGCGGGTTATCCAGGCTGCGGGCGGGCATGGGGTCAGAAAAGCCGGGCTCGGTTTCTTCCTCGTCCAGGCGACGCGAGGTCGAGGTCGGATCGACATGGACGGCGGCGTGATGCACGACCCGGGGGTTGTCCACGCGAAACTCGAAGGCACGCACATAACGTGTCCGTTTAATCGGGATCGGTGCAGCAAAGTAGCGGAACACGTCCGGGGGGCTGGCGCGCAGCGTGTAGGCTTCAGGCATGGTCACGACCAGGTCGGGCTGGCCCAGCTGCCACCCTTCCGGAAACTGCGGCGCCGGCGGCAGGTCGGCCGGATCGCCTTCGACGGCACCCTCCTCCACCCACTGCGCCAGCATCGCAATCTGTCGGTCGCTGAGTCGGCGCTCACCGGCAAAGCGGCCGTAGCCGGGTTCCGGCAGCCAGGGCGGCATGAAGCGGTCTTGGGTGACTCGCACGATTTGTGCGGCGCGTTTGCGCACGTCCTCGTAGGTGAGCAAAGGAAAAGGTGCTGCTTCTCCCGGGCGATGGCAGCGAGCGCAGTGCTGGAAGAGAAGAGGCGCGATGTCCTTTGTGAACGTCAGAGAGTTGGGTGGGTGTGGCGAGCCGGCCGCACCTATCCCAGCACAGGCGATAAGCAGGGACAACCGGACTTTTTGGATGGACCGGATCATTTCAGATCAGGGAAACCACTTCTGGCCGGCACCGGTCGCCGACGCTGTGCCTTCACGGAATGGCTGGCGCTGTTTGTAGAGTTGTATTCGCAGCTCAACCTGTTGGACCAGTGGTCCCACGGGGTCAAGCGCAACTCCTGCTGTGTAATTGCGAAGATGCCGCTCACGCGCCCCCTTCAGTGCCTGCTGGGCGGTGCGGATGGCCTGGTCGAACTGTTCGTTTGCAGCGTAGGCGGCTGCCAGCGTATCCAGCACGTCGGGATCGTTGTGTTGTGTTAGCTCGGCGGCGCGCCGGGCCAGCTCCGCAGCGCGGCGCGGATTGCGCACAGCGTTGTCGGCGTCGGTGGCCAGAATCCAGGCCAGCGCGTTGGGTGCACGCCAATCCTCCTTCAATCGCATCGCCTCTTCGAGATTCCGTATCGCGTCGCGGGGTCGGTCCAGTCCCTTGAGAGCTGTGCCCAGAGTGTAGTGCAGGGTGGCACCGTGCTCACTGTGCGGTTCGATCCGAAGCGCCCGGCGATAATGTCGGATCGCTTCCTCCACTCTGCCTTGTGTCTGCAGTGCCATGCCCAGGCGAAGGTGTCCCGGCACCGAATCGGGTTCGGTCTCGAGCATCTTCCTGAACTGGGCAATCCCCTCCTCAAACCTGCCCCGTGTCATCAGCGCGATGCCCAAATTGCTTCGTGCTTTGGTAAAGCCGGGATCGACCTTCAAGGCTTGCTGAAAGTACTGGATCGCTTCGTCCAACTGCTGGGATTGCAACAGCAGCGCGCCCAGGTTGTTGTGTGCGCCGGCCAGAGTCGGCCGGATCCGAATGGCTTCACGGTACTGATCGGCCGCGTCCTGGAGCTTGTTCATCAATCCGAGCACGATGCCGAGGGAATAGTGTGCTATGGCAGAGTCGGGCTTGATTCGGATCGCGTGGCTCAAGTGAGCAGTCGCCTTGTCGAACTGCCCCAGCACCTGCATGCCGTTTCCCAGCCGCAGGTGGGCTACAAACGAATCAGGACTGTGGCGTAAGATTTCCTCATACATCGCGATGTCGTCAAAGAATTTCTTGCGACCGTGATCCTTCATGAAAACGTCGCGATCTTCCTTGCTGTGCGTCAGTACATGGAGCCACAGATCCCCCATCTCGTCCCACGAGTGCTGTCCGTACACGACGCGTTTGGGAGGATTATTGGGGTTGCGCGGGTTGTTCGCCGAGTTGTCGTAAATATACTCCATTTCGATGGTCGTGCCCTTGGGCAGGAAAAGGGGCTCGGTGTACCGATACTCGTCCTGCCAGTTGAAATCCCATTGCTTGATATGGATCAGCCACTGGGTGGTGCCGTCGGGCAGCGTGGCATATCCCTTCATGGTTTTGCACAGGTAGTGTGCAGCGGGTACACGCTCAGGACCCGCATGTCCACGGGCAGCACGTAGCGGTCATGATTTCGGTAGTTCTTTTCAGCGGCGGGGATGTCGATCGCCTCCGAGCCGATCCTTACAAACGCCGGCACGTGCGCCGGCTTCTTTTCAGAGAAAAACAGGCCCACTTTCGCCTGCACTCGCTCCGGCTTGCCGCTGGGCAGCATGTGCATCACGAAGACGGCGTCCGCGTTGGGCTTGAGTACCCAGGCGATGTCCTCCCTGCCCATGTGCGGCTGCTTGCCCGGCGTCCAGTTGAGCCACTGACCTGGCGGGTCATCCAGGCTCCGGGCGGGCATGGGGTCAGAAAAGCCGGGCTCGGTTTCTTCCTCGTCCTTGAGGTGCGCCGTCGATTTCGGATCAACACGGACGGCGACGTGATGCAGGATCCGGGGGTTGTCCACGCGAAACTCAAAGGCGCGCACATAGCGCCTCCCTTTGACCGGGATCGGTGCCACAAAGTAACGGAACACGTCCGGGCCTCCGGCGGGCAGCGCGTAGGGTTCGGGCATGGTCACGACCAGGTCGGGCTCGCCCAGCTGCCACCCTTCCGGAAACTGCGGCGCCGGCGGCAGGTGGGCCGGATCGCCTTCGGCTGCGCCCTCCTGCACCCACTGCGCCAGCATCGCAATCTGTCGTTCGTTGAGTCGGCGCTCACCGGCGAAGCGGCCGTAGCCAGGTTCCGGCAGCCAGGGCGGCATAAAGCGGTCCTGGGTGACCCGCACGATTTGCGCGGCGCGTTTGCGCACGTCCTCGTAGGTGAGCAGGTCAAAAGGCCCTGCTTCTCCCGGGCGATGGCAGCGAGCGCACTGCTTGAAGACAAGAGGCGCAATGTCTTTGTGAACGTGAGCGAGTTGGGCGGGTGTGGCGTGGGGGACTCTAAGTTAGGCAAAGTGGGTGTCGGCGAAGGAGCCTGAGAATCGCCACACCCGGTGAGGGCGGCGGCCGCGGCGACGATTCCAGCACAGGCCATGATCAGGGACAACGGGACTTTGTGGATGGACCGGATCATTTCAGATCAGGGAAACCACTTCTGGCCGGCACCGGTGGCCGACGCTGTGCCTTCACGGAATGGCTGGCGCTGTTTGTAGAGTTGTATTCGCAGCTCAACCTGTTGGACCAGTGGTCCCACGGGGTCAAGCGCGACTCCTGCCGTGTAATTGCGAAGATGCCGCTCACGCGCCCCCTTCAGTGCCTGCTGGGCGGTGCGGATAGCCTGGTCGAACTGCCCGTTTGCAGCGTAGGCGGCTGCCAGCGTATCCAGCACGTCGGGATCGTTGTGTTGTGTCAGCTCGGCGGCGCGCCGGGCCAGCTCCACAGCGCGGCGCGGATTGCGCACAGCGTTGTCGGCGTCGGTAGCCAGAATCCAGGCCAGCACGGCTGGCGGTGCATACCACTCCCTGTTCAATCGCATCGCCTCCTCGAGATGCCGGATCGCGTCGCCGGGCCGGACGAGTTCCGTGAAAGCCGCGCCCAGGCTGTAGTGCAGGATGGGACTGTTTGGTTCGGTCTGAAGCGCATGCCGATAATGTCGGATCGCGTCCTCCATTTTGCCTTTTATCTGCAGCGCCCTGCCCAGGCGAAGATGTGTCGGTGCCGAATCAGGCTCGCTCTCGAGCACCTGTTGGAGCTGGGCGATCCCGTCCTCAAACCTGCCCCGTGCCATCAGTGCGATGCCCAAATTGCTCCGTGCTTCGTTAAAGCTGGGATCCACCTTCAACGCTTGCTGAAAGTAGTTGATCGCTTCGTCCAACTGCTGAGATTGCAACCGCAGCACCCCCAGGTTGTTGTGTGCGTCGGCCAGAGTGGGCCGGATCCGAATGGCCTCACGGTACTGATCGGCCGCTTCCTGGAACTGGTTCATCAGCCCGAGCATGACGCCGAGGACGTAGTGTGCCATGGCAGAGTCGGGCTGGATCCGGATCGCGTGGCGCGCGTGAGCAGCCGCATCTTCGAACCGCCCCAGCGCCTGCTTGGCGTGTCCCAGACGCAGGTGAGCTGTAAACGAATCATGGTCGTGCCGCAGCATCTGCTCATACATCGCAATGTTTTCGAAGAGCTGCTTGAGACCGTGGTCCTGCTCGAGAAGGTCGCGATCTTCCTTGCTGAGCGTCAGCACCTGGAGCCACAGATCCCCCATCTCGTCCGACGAGTAGGGTCCGTACACGACGCGTTTGGGAGGATGATTCGGGTTGCGCAGGTTGTTCGCCGAGTTGTCGTAAGTATACTCCATTTCGATTCTCGTGCCCTTGGGCAAAAAGACGGGCTCGGCATACCGATACTCATCCTGCCAGTTAAAATCCCACTGCTTGATATGGATCAGCCACTGGGTGGTGCCGTCGGGCAGCGTGGCATAGCCTTTCATGGTCTTGCACAGGTAGTGTGCATGCGGGTACACGGTCAGGACGAGCGCGTCTACGGGCAGCACGTAGCGGTCATGATTTCGGTAGTTCTGTTCACCGGCAGGGATATCGATCGTCTCCGAACCGATCCTTAAAAACAACGGTACCTGGGTCGGCTTCCTTTCAGAAAAAAACAGGCCCACCTTCGCCTGCACTCGCTCCGGCTTGCCGCTGGTCAGCATGTGCAGCTCGAAGACAGCATCCGTGTTCGGCTGGAGCAGCCAGGCGATGTCTTTCCCGCCCATGTGCGGCTGCTTGCCCGGCGACCAGTTGAGCCACTGACCCGACGACGGGCTATTGAGGCTGCGGGCGAGCATGCGGTCAGAAAAGCCGGGCTCGGTTTCTTCCTCGTCCAGGCGGCGCGACATCGAGGTCGGATCGACACGGACACTGGCGTGATGAACCACCTGGGCGTTGTCCACTCGAAACTCGAAGGCGCGCACATAACGCCTCCCTTTGACCGGGATCGGTGCTGCAAAGTAGCGGAACACGTCCGGGCCGCTGGCGGGCAGGGTGTAGGCTTCGGGCATGGTCACGACCAGGTCGGGCTGGCCCAGCTGCCACCCTTTCGGAAACTGCGGCGCCGGCGGCAGGTCGGCCGGGTCGCCTTCGACGGCACCCTCCTCCACCCACTGCGCCAGCATCGCAATCTGTGGGTCGTTGAGCCGGCGCTCACCAGCAAAGCGGCCGTAGCCGGGTTCCGGCAGCCAGGGCGGCATGAAGCGGTCCCGGGTGACCCGCACGATTTGCGCTACGCGTTTACGCACGTCCTCGTAGTTGAGCAGAGGAAAGGGTGCTGCTTCTCCCGGGCGATGGCAGCGAGCGCAGTGCTCGAAGAGAAGAGGAGCGATGTCCTTCGTGAACGTCAGCGAGTCGGGCGGGTGTGGCGAGTCGGCCAGTGAGGCGGCCGCGACGATCCCAGCACAGGCGATAAGCAGGGACCACGGGACTCTTTGGATGGAGCGGATCATTTCAGATCCGCGATGTAACAACCTACGGCGCTCGTTCTGGGGTTCGAGACGGGTCGGCTTTCCAGCACCGCAGCGATGGCGTCTTCCAGATCGTGCGTGGTAGGCTCAGGTCGATTCTTGCCGAAGTCGTGGTACCAGTTATCGATTCGCCCGCGATAGAGCATGTTAGGTTCCGGGGCGTCGTCACCGGACAATGGATTCGCCGTGACGAAAACCGCCGCCTCGGGCGTGCGCGTGGCGTCGGCCAGCTCGACCAGGACGTGATCCGGATCGCGCACAGCCCGGCAATGGTAGTCGTAGTCCCTCATGTGCTCACGGATACGATCCGCGGTGTTGTCGGGGTCGGGATACACCAGCCAGAACTCCACGCCTCGGTTTTTGAATTGATCATAGAGCCTGCGCACCTCTGGCGCATAGCGGTTGGAGATGGGGCAGTCGGTCATGGTGAAAAGCAACACGGTGACCTTGCCGTCTGTGGCCGTCAGCGGATCGATGGGCCGGCCCTCAAGATCGACGGCCTGCGTGGCTCTCGAACCGGTAGTGACGGCTACCGTTTGATCCCAGCCGGCGAAGATGAGGGTCGCGATGGTAAGGGTGACCCATGGGCAGCGCCGAAACGGGCGGGGTAGTGAAGGAAAAGCTGTGAAAGTAGACCGCATCGCTGTGACGATTGTTGAACCCATCGAAAGGCAATTCCAAGTGTCGGTTATAGAACTATTGTAGCCGCAATAGGCGATGAAGTCAGCCCACAGGCCGCGACTCCGTTCGCGGCCATCTTCCCGTCACGGAGCGACGGGACTACGCTCCGGAACAGCGCCCATTTCACTGCGGCCTGTCTTTCTGTCGCAGCTGTTTCAGAAGTCGATCAATCTGTGGCGCCAGCAGCGCCTGGAGGCGGGAAGTCTTTTGCTGCTTCGCCTGTTCTGCATACTCAATCGCTTTTTGGCGGTTCCCGGCCCGGGCATAAGCATCTGCAAGTTGATAAAGGATCAGCGGAGTCCTGGCATCCTCCACGGTAAGGGTTTCATGGAAGTGTTCAATGGCTTTGGCGTGTTTTCCCCGGCTCTTCAGAATCCGGCCCAGGGTAAAGTGGGCGAGGCGAAGATTGGGGTCGTTTTCCAGGGCCAGATGACAATGCCTGCTGGCATCTTCCAGCTGTCCCTGTGCCAACAGCACCTCGGCAAGACTGCCGTGGGCTTGGGCGGAGAAGGGATTGATCTCGAGTGCTTTCCTGAAAGCCTGTGCGGCTTCACGAGGCCTGCGCTGTTTTTGCAGAAACATTCCAAAGTTGTTGTGGGTTTCCCACATCTCCGGATTGAGTCTGACGGCGGAGCGGTAGTGCTTTTCTACCTTGTCCGATTGCCCCAGGGTCTCGTAGGCCGACATCAGGTTGCTGTGCGTTTCCCACAAAAACGTATCTCTTTCCAAGGCCCTCTCCCATGCCGCCACCGCCTCTTCGAGTTGGCCCTCGGCCTGCAGCCTGAGCCCCTCATGAAAGTGGAAGTTCTTCTCTGATCTCATTGCCTCAATCCTGGCCAGCAGCGGATCCTTCACTCGCGGTCTGCCTTCTTTGCTGCGCTGGAAGAGGGAAAACTGCTCTTTGGATTTGGCCTGCTCGCCCAGCTCTCTATAGGTCATGGCGAGAGCATAGTGGGCGGCACCGAAACCTGGTGACGAGCTGCAGGCCCGGCGGTAGCTTGCCACAGCCTGGCTCAGCTCTCCCCTGGCCGCCTGGATCTGACCGAGCCCGTAGTGGGCGAGCGCGATTGGCGAGAGATCAAAATTGGGGGCACGCGGGCCTGGCGAAAACTGTTTCAGTATCTTTTGATAAATCTTGGTGCTCTCTTCCCATTGTTCGGCAGCCACCAGGAGCTGGGCCAGCTTCAACAGGGCGGGAAGGTTATCGGGCTTGAGCTGGACAGCCCTGCGAAAGGCAGCGACCGCTTCGCTGTCATCACCCAACACTGTCTGTACCAGCCCGAGGTAATAGGCCCATCGAAAGGAGTCGGGCTGCAGCAGCCCGGCCCGCCCATAACAAACGGCTCCGTGCTCGTAGAGTTCATGGGCATGCAGAATCATTCCCAGGCCCCCGTTCGCCAGGCTGTTTGTGGGCTCTGCGCGGACTTTCTCATAGGCTTTGCGCACCTGCTGGCGAACGGGAGCCTTGAAGTTTTCTAACTGTGCTTTGGGCAGATACGGTATCTCGGGTAGGTCGTGGACCGGCGGCGTGGAACCTGTCTCACAGGACAGTGTAACGGTCAGAAAGAATAGGAAGGCAGTTGTAGGAAGCCTCACCATACCTAAAAAAAGAAGGGGTCAGGCCCTAACGGGTCTGACCCCTTCTTTTGCAGAAGAAGAGGATGGAACCGGACCTTTTCGGTCCGGCTCCATCGAAGAACAAGAGAACTAGAACTCGAGTCTGAAGCCGAGCTGGATTCTGCGGTTGTCCACTTTACTTCCGACCACTCCAAAATTGGGGTTACCGAATGAGTCGCCCGGTCTGGTCCAATTCGGACGGTTGAGGATGTTCTCAACTTCCAGGCTGATCATACCCATTAGACTCTCGTGAATCCGGAACTGTCGGTGGACCGCGAGGTCAGCGCGCCAGAAACCGGGATACTGAGTACCCGTGCGTCCGTTGTTTCCGAAAGTGAACGGTTCCGGAGCTGTAAAGGCGTCGGTATTGAAATAACGAGCCATGGTCCGGCTTTCCCCCGACAAATTGGGGTTTCCCACCAGGTCCACTCCCTGCTGTACCGAGAATCCATTGGTGGTGTTCTGGTTGTGGAGTATGTCCATGTAACCGCCGTTTTGGAGCCTCACGATGCTGGACAGGTTCCAGTTCCCGATGATGTGGGAGATCACACCGGAATTGGACCAGCGCCGACCGTACCCGAAGGGCAGGTCATAGATCGAGTAGGCGACGAAGACATGCTGCGCTACACTCTGTCCTCCCCAGTAGTGCTGCCTCCAGCTGCCCTGAATGTCGTAGTAGTTCCAGGGGTCGTTGTTGCTCATCCACTTGCTGAAGACGTAATCGAGGGTGAAGTTCAGTCCCTTCGAGTAGCGCTTGTCCAACTTCAACTGCATCGCGTGGTAGGTGGCATGCCAGGTGTTGGCCCAGCGGCGTTCCACTTCGCCATACTGCGGGTAGGGTCGTTTGGTCTGCGCCTCTCCAGGTCCGAAGTTTGAGGGATGGATCTGATTGAGGTCATACAAGCCGCCCCAGGGACCACGGGACAAACTCCCGTAGTAGGTGATGTCGAACACAGCGTTGAAGCCGATCTCCTGCTGGATCCCCAAGTTCGACTGCATGGCGTAGCCTCGGTTGGGTTCGTTGTACTGGGCAAAACGGAAACTGAGCGCAGGGGCCTGGCCCACCTCCACAGCACCATAACCTGGCCCTGGCGGCTCCACGACTCCGGTGGCTGGATTGGGGACTCCTCCACTCGGTTGTGCCGGATATCCGTCCTTCAGTAGGAAAGGAGGAGTGACTCCCTGGTCTACCGTGGTCACGTCGTAGTTCGCCAAATCCAAACCAGGCGCGCCTACGATTTGCCCCGAGACGTGCGGGATGATACCCAGACCCACACGGATGACCGTACCCGTGCCGGCGCCTTTCGGCTGCCAGGCAAATCCCAGACGGGGCATCCAGTTATTGGCGACGTCCTGATAGGCCGGAGGTCCTCCCGGGGTGCATGCATACAGAAGTGCACCCGGGGTGCCCGAGACCGGGTTGATGACATCGTAGCCTAACTCATTGGTGTAACATCTCCCTTGCCAGACTCCGGTGCTGATGAGTACCTGCGGTCGTCTCATATGCTCCTGCCGGAGCCCGATATTGACCGTGAAGTTGTCGCGCAGCTTCCAGTTGTCTTCCAGGTAGAATTGGTGCACCCAGAACCCATAATCCCAGCTCTGCCTTTGGTATTGCTGCGCCTGGTTGGTGATGCCGAGCAGCATGGAGGCCACAGAATTTCCGGTGCCGGCGATGGGTGCCTGGCCCCATTGCGACGTTGCCTGCGACGAGAAATAGAGGTTGGTCACCGGGTTGTGAGCGTCGGGGCCTCCAGAAGCTCCAATAGGCAGGCCCTGGAAGAGCTCGTAGAGTTCATACCCGAACTTGATGCCGTGTCGACCCTTGTAGTGGGTGAATTTGTTCCCCCAGGAATGCATCCCATGCCGACTTTTGGGATTGGCCCAAACGCTGCCCGTGACGTGTCCGAATGTCTCGTAGCCCTCCAGTGCGGTACGCGGGAAGACGTCCTTACCGTGGGTCACGCCTTTGAGTCCCAGTCTGTTGGGCCAGTCCTCACCCATGCCGTCGTCATAGCCGAGCCAGCGGTACCAGTTGGAGGCGGTGGAAAATTCCAGCACCCACTGCGGGCTGGGAACATAGGTGTGAACCAGAGTGGCCAGCCAAACCCCGTGGTCGTATCGGTTGGTGTGCTGATTTTCGAGGTTCACGCCGGCAATACCAAAACCGGGCGGAAACCTTGTGGTTTCGGCATGGTCCAGCCAGGAACCAAAAGTGGTGTGCTTGTCGTTCCACTGCTGATCGACGCGTACGATCCACTCCGGGATTTGAAGCCTGGTGGCCGCGTTGCCCAGGAAGTTGTTCGCATTCGTGATGGCATTCCCCGTTCGATTGGGACCAGGCAAAACAGCCAGAATGTTGACGGCCACCGGGTCGAACCGATCGGAAGGAATGACGTTGCCCGGAAACTGGTCGCGAATGAAACCGCCCGGGTTGTTCGGGTCAGCACGGTGCGTATCTGGATCGAAGATGGGGACCAGATTTCCATTCGTATCGAAGGTCTGGGAGAAATCCCCCGCTCTCTCAAGATTAGTGGGAAGGGTGGTAATCCGAGGTGAGTCCTGGTTCCAGCGGCGATTGAAATAGCCGAAGAAGAAATGGGTCTTGTCCTTGAAAATCGGTCCGCCAATGCCGGCGCCCCACTCCTTTTCGTTGGCGGGGCTCGCAATTGCCTGTGCCTCATTGGAAAACTCGACACTGGCACCCCAGGGGCTGGCGTTCCATCGTTCGTCCTGCCACAGCATGTTGAAGTAGCCGTGAAAGTCGTTGGTTCCCGATTTGCTCTGCACGTTGACCACCCAGGCACCCGTATACTCCGCAGAGAACGACTGGGCCGTCACCGTGAACTGGTCTACAAAGTCGCGGTGGATTCCATGGGCAGCGCCCTGGGTCCCGCCGTTACCTAGACCCGCTTGAGTCCCGTTGTAGTAGAAGCCAGCCGACCAGTAGTCGTTGCCGGCTATGAAGTGGTAGTTGTGGTTCTCGTTGGCCTGCCATCCGGTCCGGCCCACCAGCGCGCTGAGGCGAATCAGGCGGTCGTAGGTGCGGTTTCGAAGATTGGGCAGGTAGCTCAATTCGCGTCTCCCGATCGCCTTGCTCATTCCTGCATGACTTTCCGTCCTCAAGAGCGGAGCCTCGCCTGTCACCGTCACCCTTTCGGTGACTTCGCCGATTTCAAGAACGGCGTCCAGACGATTGGTCCCCGCTACCACGTTAAATCCCTCGCGAACGTGAGTCTTGAAACCGGGGAGCGAAATTTCGACGCGATAGATACCGCCGGTGAGACTGATCATGGTAAAAGCACCCACGTCGGTCGTCACCGTCATGCGCGTCACGCCGGTTGCCTCATTCGTGACGGCAACTTCGGCGCCGGGAATGACGGCCCCCTGAGCATCCCGAACCACCCCTGTCAGCTCCGGGCGTTTGGCCTGGGCGGCCAGCTGCCCACTGAAGCCTAGGACACAGAGGATGGTTACGGCTGCCAGAAGGCGTACGCTTCCCTTAGAAAAGATTCCTTCTCGCATAATTCCTCCTTTGGAAGGTTTGGAAAGGTAATGAATCGTAGCTAACACAAATACTCTTGCCCAGGATCTGACCAGTCTAGCCGCTTTGAAATGGAAAAGTCAAGGGGAAAAGCTCCTTTTTGTCAAAAAAACGGCGATAAGTCCTTACAAATAAGAGGCTTTTTCTAATGTAGGCCGTCACTCCGTGACGGCTCCCGTCGCGGAGCGCCGGGTCTACATCGACTCGTAATGGAAATATTCTCGCTCTCGTAAACTGGCCTTCTTTGGATTCTGCGCAATATATCTCTGGTAGTGCCCGAACTCCTGGTGGTCTCTTACGATGCGATCATAACTCTCACTTTGCCAAAACCGACCTCGCTTTCCTGTTTCGAGGTTGATTTTTCCCGATGTGTACTTCTTCCAAGAGTAGCATTGTTTCTTCGCTGAGAAACCGTCGAACGGCTGAAACAGCACGTGGACGTGATTGGGCATCACCACAAAATCACCAAGATAATATCGTCGACCGTCGAAATCGGTGAGGCTTTGGGCCACAATTTGGCCACAACGTGAATTCTTCAGCAGGCATGCACCATGCCCTTGATCCAGGTATCGATGGAACTGTCCTGAAAAAGTGTTATGAAACTCATTTTGAACTTGCTCTGCAAGCCACCGAGCTTTGAATGCCAATCGGGGTCACGTGGATCGATCCGATGCAATCGCAGCCAGGCATTGCGCTGTTCGAGCCACTCCTCAATAAGGGAGGTGGGAAGGGAATCAGCAGCGCGGAAGGTAATGAAGTAAGTCACACCTTTCTGTTCCCAATGCGGCAAATGGTGGCGCGTGATGTGGACTTCGCTATACGGTTTGAAGAATTCAAACTCCATGAGGAAGTTGCCTCCTCGAAAGACCCCTATTCCTACTTAACGCTGAGGCCGGAAAAGTTGCGAGTTGTTTCAGAAATGGCCGAGCACGGTTTTCCCGAACCTTGGCGAAGGATGAGCAGGGCATCCGCCCGGACCTTGCTCCAAACCTCGCATTTGCCGCCGGGCCACTCGACTACCACCGCCTCCAGGCCGGGATCCTGACCCAACCCAAAGTGGACGCGGGCGTCGCTTGTGCTCATGTAGCTGCCGTCCGTGCGGGCACGGCGCCAGAGAGGCCGCCGGCCTTGACGGAGCACGGCCAGGCGGGCTCCGATTCCCTGGCGGTTGCTCTCGACTCCTTCCAGGCGCACCTGAAGCCAGTGCTGCCGCGAGCCGACTTGATTGAGCAAGAGCCGAGCCGGGCCGTTGTTGTTGGCAATGACGATGTCGATGTCTCCATCATTGTCGATATCGCCAAAAGCCGCGCCCCGGCTGACCTCGGAAAGCTCCAATGCGGGTCCCGCCTCTGCCGTGATTTCGCGCAGCCCGCCTTTCCCTTCGTTCTTGAAAAGCTGGTTCCGTTGATGGTAAGGATAAGCCTCTCCCCTCAATGCTTCCACCACATAGACAGCCCCGTTGACGATAAAAAGGTCGAGGTCGCCATCGTTGTCATAGTCGAACCACTCGGTCCCAAAGCCTGTATAGGAAAAGCTGCTGGCGGCGAGCCCGTACCGGCGGGTAGCGTCGTGGAAGTTTCCCCCTCCCTCGTTGACGTACAGGGTGTTCGTTTCCTTGGTCAGGTGAGTGAGGAACAGATCCTCGTCGCCGTCATTATCGAAGTCCCCGGCGGCGATTCCCATACCCGCCTCCGCCTGCCCGTCCGCGTTGTAGGCGGTTCCGGAGGGCAGAGCCATGTCCTGGAAGGTGCCGTCGCCTTTGTTGATCCAGAGCTGATTGGGGGTACGGTCATTGGCGACATAGATGTCGATCCACCCGTCGGCGTTGAAGTCGGCACAAGCCACGCCCAGACCCTTTCCGAAGGCCTCCACAATGCCGGCCTCCTCCGTGACCTTTCTGAATTTCCCCTTGCCTTCGTTTCGAAAGAGCTGGTCGGGCAGGGGCTGGTAGATGAGGGGACTGCAGTAGTCCCGCTCTCCCAGAGGGTTGTGACAGATCTTATTGCCTCGAATGGTAAAGTCCACATAGTTGGTCACGAACAGGTCCAGATCCCCGTCCAGGTCATAGTCGAGGAAGGAGGCACTGGCGCTCCAGCGTGGATCGTCGACCCCGGCCCTGGCTGTCACATTCGTGAAGGTACCATTGCCGTTGTTGCGGTAGAGAAGGTTGGAACCGAAGTTGGTGAGGTAGAGATCCACGTCCCCGTCATTGTCGTAATCGCCCACTGCGGCTCCCATGGCAAACCGTTCATCTCCTACCCCGGCTTGGGCGGTCACATCCGTAAAGCGCAGTTGACCATCCTCGCTCAACTGGTTGCGAAACAGTTTGTTGCGCGGCCGAGATCCCGACGGCGCTGGAAACAGAGCGTCACTCAAGCTCTTTTTCTCATCCAGAAGCGCGCCCTGGAGGAGATAGATATCCAGGTCGCCATCGTTGTCGTAGTCGAACAGGGCCACTCCCGAACCCATATTCTCGTGAAAGAAGTACTCTCCGGTAGCGCCGATAAAGTGCTGAAAACGTAGTCCTACGTCTTTTCCAGCTTCGCGAAAGAAGGGGCTGTCCGGGCCGTTCGTCTGGCAGAAAACGTTTCGGCATGGGGCGGTCGAGATCAGGCTGGCGATGGCCAGAAGATGGACGATATGTCTTCTAGGGTCTGATATTGTTCCCATGTCTTCCGCTGGCGGGGAGGCTGCCGGCAAACGTCGAGGTCATGATAACTTTCGCGCTCCTTTCAAATCAACCGCGTCGAGACAGGGGGGGCGTTGGCAGCCAAAACCATCCCCCCAGCGATCCTTCTTTGAGTCAGATCCATCTGTTATAAGAAGGAAGGATTAGTTGGTGAATCAACACGATCGGCTCGTTGAAAACAATCTCGATGGTCGCCCACTGGATCTGGTAGTCGGTATCCCTTCCTATAATGAAGCCGACAACATCGATTTTGTGGTGCAGCGGGTGGCTCGGGGGCTCGAGCGCGACTATGGTGGGCTTCATACCGCCATCGTCAATGCCGATAACTTCTCCCAGGACGGGACGAAGACCGCTTTTCTCAATGCGCCCAGCGGCCAGATTCCCAAGGTCTATCTCTCTACTGCTCCGGGAATTCAGGGTAAGGGCAACAATCTGCTGAATCTGTTCCGTTATCTTGCGCCGTATCGGCCCAGCGCCTTGGCTGTGGTCGATGCCGACGTGCGCAGCATCACCCCCGATTGGCCACGCAGACTGCTGGCTCCCGTGTTGAACGGACACGACTTCGTGGCTCCCCTCTACAGTCGCAACGAATACGATGGAACCATCACCAATCACTTCTGTTATCCCCTCATCTACGGCCTGCTGGGAAAGAACCTGCGTCAACCCATTGGGGGAGATTTTGCCTTTTCGAGGAGGCTGATGGATTACTGGCTGGCTCGAAAATGGCACCATAATGTTCGCCACTACGGAGTGGACATCTTCATGACCTGCGGGGCCTTGCTGGGGGGGTTTCGAGTGGCTCAGGTGGTGCTGGGTACCAAAGTCCATAAGCCCAGCGCGCCCAAGCTGGGAAGGATGTTTACCCAGGTGGCCGACACGCTGTTTCGCACTCTCCTGCAATCCAAGGGAGTCTGGGACCGTGGCAACGGAGTTCCGGAATGCCCTCCCATCTTTGGTCGTAGCCGGGCGGTCAATCCCCAGGGGCTGAGTATCGATTACAAGCAATTGAAGGGGCGGACACTGAAGGAATTCCGGCTGCATCAGCAGCTGATCACCAAGACCCTTGGAGGGAATCTTGCAGCCAGAATCGAGGCCATGTTTGAGGCCGGGCGTCTTAGAATGTCGGCCTTCCTGTGGATGAGGACTCTCTACACCTTCCTGGAGGCCTACGATCGCGCTGGAAATGGAGTGGCAAGGCGATCCACGGTGGAGGCATTGAAACCTCTTTATCTGGCGCGCGTCGTCAGCTTCATTCGGGAGACTCTGGAACTGAGCCACGAGAGCTCCGAAGAGAAGATCGTTCGCCAGGCGCAAATCTTTCACCGCTACCGCCGCGCCATCACCCACAAACTCCGTGCCGCACGCCGGCCCTCAGACCAAAAAGGAAACTTTCGAGGTCAGCGGGAAGGTCTTGGCGATGAGCCCTCCTGGTACACGCCGATCCAATGATTCCTGAATGGCATGTGGGAGGACGCAAACACGACCGGCATGTGGCAGCTGACGCAATCCACGGGTTGTTGCTCTTCACAGACGCTCATGGGAGGGTTGTTTCCGGCGTTGTGGCAGGCTGCACAGCGCTGGCTGTAGTAAGTGGGCTGGTTGCGCCGAACTCCTTCGTGAAGATCGTGACAGGTTAGGCAGGACAACGCTCCATTGCTTTTCTGAAAGCATTGGCTGCGGCGAAGGTAGGGGGGCTGATGGCGGACGTTAAAGGCGCGATCCCACTCGCCCTCGGTCCACTGCTCGCCTGTACGATGGCAAGTCCCACACAATTGGTTCAACTCTTCCGGGGAGAGACGCCCGGGGTTGTCAATGAGCGTCCTTGCCCTCTCCAATTCACCCTGAACGATCGCTTCCATGTGGGCGCTTCCCGGCCCATGACAGACTTCACAACGCACTCCCAGCTCGCTTGGCTGAAGGCCCCCCTGCGGCGAACGGGACAAAGGCCCTGTCGAATGGCAGGGGAAACAGTTCTCCTTTTCCGAGCCTCCGATGGGTAGGCCCAAAGCCTCCGGCAGCACCTCCACTCTGGATTCATGGCCCGGTGTAATGTCAAAGGAGCCTGTGTCGGAGTAGTAACTAAAAGCGTGTTCCAGGAAGTAGTCGCTCCTCTCAAACCTCGGATTGACCGCTCCCGATACGGGATTGATCGCCCCCGGTATGTGAGCCGCAATGGCCTTCTTATGATTTTGGGTCAGCCTGGTCACAAAAGTGACCCCGTTGTCGCCGGCCCCCACGGCCCATTCGACGGGCAGCTCCAGAGCCTGGATGGCAGGGCGGGAATCATCGAAGGCTCTGACTCGGATCTCTTTGCCACTGCGCGAGAATTTCAAGGTGAAGTTTGGTTCTCGCCGCAGTGGTTTGCTCGGAACAAAAAAGGCTGCCAGGGGGTGTTCGGAAATCGGATACAAAGTTCGTGCATGACTACCGGTGGACTGGCTGACCCACTGAGCCTGGTGACAAGTGGCACAGGTTTTTGCCCCGATATAGGTCTTCTCCTGGGCAGCCAAGGAAAAGACACAGCTCACGGCTGCCAGACAAGCGGTCCACAGGCAGGGGATTGGCGGCCTGGGTAAACGCAGGAACGGCTCAAGGAACATTCCTCTATTAGGATAGTACAAAACATTCGCGCGTTTGGCTCTGAATCTTGAAACCTTCCGTACAGAGTGGGCGTTGGACCAGGGCCGAAGGCGCGTGCTACACTCCAGGCAGATGACAATGGGTACCAATACGTTCGACCTGATCGAGGAGGCTGCGCGGTCCGGAGGGTCAGAGGAGGCCTTTGATGTCCTGCTCGGGGCGGTGCTCGAGGAGAAGAATTATCCCCTCTTGTTCGAAGCCCGGCTCATGAAGAAGCGCCTGCAACTAAACTTGCCCCTGATCCCGGTCGACTCCCTGAACGATCTGCCGGAGAAGACTCGGCGCGAATACGAGAAAAGCTACATTGAAGCGGCGCGAGAGGTGGGTGGATTGTTTCTCGCGGATGGCAATGTCCCGCGTGCCTGGCCCTATTTCCGGGCCATCGCTGAGATTGTTCCCGTGGCCGAGGCCATCGAGTCGATCCAGGACGACGACGATGACGTCGAGCAGATGATCGAAATTGCCTTCCAGGAAGGCGTTGCTCCTCGTAAGGGATTTGAGCTGATGCTGGCCCATCATGGCGTCTGCAGAGCCATCACCGGGTTCGGCCAATATCCCGGCCCCGAAGGACGTGAGGATTGTCTACGCCTCCTGGTGCAGAGGCTGCACCAGGACCTGGTGGAAAGCTTGAAGCGAGTCATCGAGCAGCAAGAAGGGCGCAAGCCCGATACGGTGTCGGTTCCCGCCCTGATGGAAGGTCGCGACTGGCTCTTTGGGGAACACAGCTACTATGTGGATACTTCGCACCTGGTGGCGGTGGTTCGATACAGTGTAGAACTTCAGGACCGGGAGACTTTGCTGCTTGCGAGGGAGCTCACTGAGTACGGTAAGCGTCTGGCACCCATGTTTCAGACCTCCGGCCAGCCCCCGTTTGACAACTTCTACCAGGACTATGGCATCTACCTGCAGGCGCTTCTGGGTGAGAATGTGGAGCAGGCGGCGGCTCATTTTCGCGATAAGGTTGCCTCCCTGGATCGCGACGAAGTGGGCAGTGCCCCGGCTCAGGCGTTGGTGGGATTGCTGGCTCGACTGGAGCGTTACCCTGACGCGATTGAGGTTTCCCTCGAGTATCTGGGAGAGGTCGATTCCAGCCAGCTGGCCTGCCCGTCCCTCACCCAGCTCTGCCAACTGGCCGCAGACCCCGCCGAGCTCATGAAAATCGCTCGACTAAGAGACGATTTGCTGAGTTTCACCGCCGGCGTTCTTCAAAGCTGGGAGAGTTGACCGGGTGGGACGCCCTCGTCCCGCCAAGCCAACGTAGGCCGCGACTCCGTTCGCGGCCATTTTCCCGTCACGGAGTGACGGGGCTACGCTGCCGACCTGGGGCGCACCTCCGTGCGCCCCTACGAACCCACCGAGACTCCCCGGACTACCTTGAAGGTCTCAGCGATGCGCCGTCACGATATATGCCGATCCAATGATTGTGGAACGGCGTGTGAGAAGCTTCAAACAAAACGGGCATGTGGCAGCGGATGCAATCCGCGGGTTGTCGCTCTTCACAGATGCTCATGGGAGGATTGTTTTCGTCGTTGTGGCAGGTGGTGCACCGCTGGTTGTAGTATGCGGGCTGGTTGCGCCGAACTCCCTCGTGAAGATCGTGACAGGTCAGGCACGATAATGTCTCATTGCTTTTCTGGAAGCATTGGCTGCGGCTCAGGTAGGGGGGTTGATGGCGGACACTGAAGGGGATCTTCCAATCGGCTTCGGTCCACTCCTTGCCGGTGCGATGGCAAGTCCCGCACATCTTGTTCAACTCCTCCGGGGAGAGACGGTTGGGATTGTCAATGAGTTTCCTGGCCCTCTCCTCTTCACCCTGGAGAACCGCTTCCATGTGAGCGCTGCCCGGCCCATGACAGACTTCACAACGCACTCCCAGTTCGCTTGGCTGAAGGGCCCCCGTCGGCAAACGGGACAAAGGCCCTGTTGAATGGCAGGGGAAACAGCCTTCCTCTTCCGAGGCCGCTTCCAGTTGTCCTAGAGCCTTGGGCAGAGCGTCCACCTTGAATTTATGGCCTGGTGTCAGGTGCAGGGACCCTGTGTCGGAATAATAACTCACGGCGAATTCCATATAGTAGTCCCTGTTCGCCAGCTTCGGATGCAGCTCTCCCGATCGCGGATCCATCGCCCCCGCTAAATAGGGGGCGATTGCTTTCTTGTGATCGTGGGTCATCCAGGTCAGGAAAGTGACCCCGGTATCTCCTGACCCGACGGCCCATTCGAGAGGCAGCTCCAGAGTCGGTTTGTCAGGAACGGAGTTGTCGAGGGCTCTGACTCGGATCTCCTTTCCGCTGCGCAAAAATTGTAAGCTGAAGTGCGGTTCTCGCCGGAACGTCTTATCAGGAACAAAAAAGGCCGTCAGGGGGTGACTGGAAACTGGATACAATGCCCGAGCATGACCGCTGGCTGACTGGCCCACCCACTGAGTCTTGTGACAGGTTCCACAAGTTTCCGCCCCGATATAGGTCTTCTGCTGGGCGGCCGCTGAAAAGGCGCAGCTCACCGCCACAAGCCAACTGATCCACATCAGACCTGTCAAGTGGTACGGAGTGGTGAGGAAGGTGAATCTTAAGGTTCCCATCAATGAAACCACTTCTGGTCGGCAGCGGTCGCCGTCGGCGTGCCTTCACGGAATGGCTGGCGCTGTTTGTAGAGTTGTATTCGCAGCTCGATCTGTCTGACCAGTACGGGGTTCTCACCTGCTCCCTTGAGTGCCCGCTCAGCGCTGCTGAGGGCTTGGTCGAATTGTCGGTTTGCAGCGTAGGCTGCGGCCAGCGTATCCAGCACGTCGGGATCGGCGTGTTGTGTCAGCTGGGCGGCGCGCTGTGCCAGCTCCACAGCGCGACGTGGATTGCGCAGAGCGTTGTCGGCTTCGGTGGCCAGAACCCAGGCCAGCGCGTTGGGTGCATACCAGTCCTCCTTCAGTCGCATCGCCTCCTCGAGATGCCGTATCGCGTCGCGGGGTCGGCCCAGTCCCTTGAAAGCCGTGCCCAGAGTGTAGTGCAGGCTGCCACTGTGCTCACTGTGTGGTTCGATCCGAAGCGCCCGGCGATAATGTCGGATCGCTTCCTCCACTCTGCCTTGTGTCTGCAGTGCCATGCCCAGGCGAAGGTGTCCCAGCACCGAATCGGGTTCGGTCTCGAGCATCTGCTGAAACTGGGCAACTCCCTCCTCAAACCTGCCCCGTGCCAGCAGCGCAATGCCCAAATTGCCGCGTGCTCCGGTAAAGTCGGGATCGACCTTCAAGGCCTGCTGAAAGTACCGGATCGCTTCGTCCAACTGCTGGGATCGCAACAGCAGTACGCCCAGGTTGTTGTGTGCGTCGGACAGAGTGGGCCGCATCCGAATGGCCTCACGGTACTGATCGGCCGCTTCCTCAGGCTTGTTCATCGACCCGAGCACGATGCCGAGGTTGTAGTGTGCCATGGCAGAGTCGGGCTTAACCCGGATCGCGTGGCGGATGTGAGCAGTCGCCTTGTCGAACCGCCCTTGCGCGTGCATGGCATTGCCCAGCCCCAGGTGGCCTTTAAACGATTCAGGATTGTGCCTCAAGATTTGTTCATACATCGCAATGCTGTCAAGGAATTGCTTGCGACCGTGATCCTTCTCGAAAAGGTCGCGATCTTCCTCGCTGGTCGTTAGCACCTGGAGCCATAGATCCCCCATCTCGTCCCACGAGTTGGGCCCGTACACGACGCGTTGGGGAGGATGATTGGGGTTGCGCAGGTTGTTCGCCGAGTTGTCGTAAGTATACTCCATTTCGATGGTCGTGCCCTTGGGCAGGAAAAGGGGCTCGGCATACCGATACTCGTCCTGCCAGTTAAAATCCCACCGCTTGATATGGATCAGCCACTTTCTGGTGCCATCGGGCAGTGTGGCATAGCCCTTCATGGTTTTGCACAAGTAGTGTGCATGCGTGTACACGCTCAGGACCCGCAAGTCCACGGGCAGCACGTAGCGGTCATGATTGCGATAGTTCTTTTCAGCGGCGGAGATGTCGATCGTCTGCGAGCCGATCCTCAAAAGCGCCGGTACATGCGTCGGCTTCTTTTCAGAAAAAAACAGGCCCACTTTCGCCTGCACTCGCTCCGGCTTGCCGCTGGGCAGCATGTGCATCACGAAGACGGCGTCCGTGTTCGGCTGGAGCACCCAGGCGACGTCCTCGCTGCCCATGTAAGGCTGTTTCCCCGGCGTCCAGCTGAGCCACTGACCCGTCGGGTCAGCCAGGTTGCTGGCCAGGTCTTTGTCAGAAAAGCCGGGCTCGGTTTCTTCCTCGTCCAAGCGGCGCGACGTCGAGGTCGGATCGACACCGACGCTGGCGTGATGCAGGATCCGGGGGTTGTCCACGCGAAACTCAAAGGCGCGCACATAGCGCCTCCCTTTGACCGGGATCGGTGCCACAAAGTAACGGAACACGTCCGGGCCTCCGGCGGGCAGCGCGTAGGGTTCGGGCATGGTCACGACCAGGTCGGGCTCGCCCAGCTGCCACCCTTCCGGAAACTGCGGCGCCGGCGGCAGGTGGGCCGGATCGCCTTCGGCTGCGCCCTCCTGCACCCACTGCGCCAGCATCGCAATCTGCCGGTCGCTGAGCCGGCGCTCACCGGCGAAGCGCCCATAGCCAGGTTCGGGCAGCCAGGGCGGCATGAAGCGGTCCTGGGTGACGCGCACGATCTGCGCTGCGCGCTTGCGTACATCCTCGTAGGTGAGCAGGCTAAAGGGCCCCGCTTCTCCCGGGCGATGGCAGCGAGCGCAGTGCTTGAAGACAAGAGGCGCAATGTCTTTCGTGAACGTGAGCGAGTTGGGCGGGTGTGGCGTGGGGGACTCTAAGTTAGGCAAAGTGGGTGCCGGCGAAGGAGCCTGAGAATCGCCACAACCGGTGAGGGCGGCGCAGGTGACGATCAGAGACGAAAGGACTTTTTGGATAGGCCGGATCATTTCAGATGCCGGTGATGAACCACCAAAGCGTATCAAGCCTCCAACCTTGAAATCAACTGCCACTTCCACCTCCACTAAAGAATGGAAGTGGAGGTGGAAGTGGCAGTGGGCCCGGCCCTTCTTGACGCTGTCGGAAGCAGCCGATACGATAGAGGAAATGTCTCTCCGATCCACGATCGGATCCCCCATTATCTTGATGTTGCTGCTCTGGCTCTGCATTCTTCCCTTGGTTGCCCAGGAAAAAGTGGAGAACCCTGCGGGCGAACCGGAAATGGTCTCCATTTTTCCGATGGGAGGCCGACAGGGCTCAGCGTTCCAGGTGGAGGTTCGGGGCAGGAATCTTGAGGGTACCTACGCCCTCTGGTCTTCCTCCCCGCATCTTCAGGCACGTGTGGAGGCGGTTGAAGATGTCGAGGATCTGAAAGAAGATCCCCTGGATGAGACCAAGAAAAAAAAAGGTCATCGAGTCTTGCTTCACCTCGGAATCGATCCGGAAACGGGCGCAGGGAATTACCCTATCCGGCTGGTTTCACCGCGAGGGGTTTCCAATGCTTTGAGCTTCAACGTGGTCTCCGAGCCGGTGATCCGGGAAATCGAAGCAGCGCACCAAAGGCCCGACCAGGCACAGCAGGTGGATTTTCCCGTCATCGTCAACGGCCGGCTCAGCCAGGGAGGAGAGGTCGACTACTACGGGTTTGATGTCGTCAAGGGCCAGCAGTTGGTTTTCGAACTGACCGGCAGCGTGAAGCAACTGGGGCTCTACGAGGCAAGGGGAAGCTGGTTTGATCCCAAACGAGCCGTCCGTTTGGCGGTCCGGGAGAGAGAAAAGCCCCGCCTTCGCTATCGCTTCCAGAATGGCGGTCACTATCTTCTCCAGGTCCAGTCGTTTTTTGGGGACGGCGGCCGGGATATGACCTACCAGCTTCGAATTGCCCCGCCGGACCTGCGCGCTGCTTCGCCGAGTGGAGAAGAAATGGGCCGGCTTGGCGGACCCCGCGACCTGGTGGAAAGAACCTTCACTCGCAGGCTCGAACCGGATCGGCTTCAGCTACTCTGGTCCAGAAGCATCCAAAAGCCTGCAAGCCAGCCGACACCTCGCCCGGGTCAAGCGGCAAGTGGAGGAGGTGACCGCGTCGCCCAGGCAGAGGAGCAGAGCATTAATTTTTCCCTGGCCACTGTTGTGGCCACTGTAATCCAGGAAGAGGAGCCGAACGAGTCACCTGGAGAGGCGCTGGAAATGGTGATCCCGACCATCATCGAGGGAACGGTTGGCCGGCCGGGGGATGTCGACTGTTTTCGATTTCAGGTCGAGCAGGGAGACCAATTGGCTTTTGAAGTCGAGACTCCCCAGGCCGCGCCGTCCCTCTTCAATCCGCGGCTGGGAGTGAGCGATGAGGATGGCAATGAATTCCTGACCAATATTCATAAGAGAATTGTTCGAAATTTCACCTTTTATCAGAAGGACGTCCAGCCCAAGACCGTGTACACTTTCAAGCTGGGAGGGGAATACTTCCTCAAGATTCGGGATCTCACCTCTCGTCACGGAGATCCGACCTTCCTCTATCGAGTGCTGATTCGGCCTCAGGTGCCGCACGCGGGTGAGGTTCAGGTGCTTCAGGACCGTGTCAACCTGAAGCGGGGCAGTGCCCGGAAGCTGACACTGATTACCGAGCAGGAAGAAGGCTTTGACGGAGAGATCGCCTTGAGCGTGGAGAATCTTCCTGAGGGTGTCGATGCCTATCCGGGCACGGACGTGGAGCCGGACCGGGGACCGCCCCTGGATGAGGGTTACAAGGAACGCTTCGTGCCGAAAACTCAGAAGGCCACGCTGATGTTGTTTGCTCGCGCCGATGCGCTGCTCACACGGATGCCGCAGTTTGTGCGTCTGCGCGCGCGCCCCGTGATAGGAGGACAGCCCGGTGAGCTGCTGAAGGTTCGGGAGGTTCCCTTGATGGTAGTGGAAGGGGATGTACGGGGCCAGGGTGGAGCGCCCTGAGGGCGAAATGAGAGGATCCGTTCTTATCAACAAGGGTGGTGCCGCTTGAGTTTTACCGTACCGACTCTTGGGCGCACGGCTGTGCGCCCCTACAACACGCGAATTGTGCTGCGCGGCTGGCGGCTGGCCCTCATCGTGATGATGGTTTGGACCGTGTGCAGCCTGAACCTTGCAGCGGGGCCGACACCCGCCCACCTGCCCCAGCTTCTGTCTGTCGAACTGGTGCCTCAGGATGTCACATTGTGGGGCAGAAAGGGTTCCCAGCGCTTTTTGGTGCTGGGGAAATACAGTGATGGCCTGCAGCGGGACGTCACCACCCTCAGCCGTTTTTCTCTTTCTCATTCTGAGGTAGCGAAAGTCGACGAATCGGGCCGCGTCCTGGCTCTGTCGGACGGTGAGACGATTTTTAGGGCCGAAGTCGAAGCTCACGTCGCGGAAACGAACGTTCGGGTGGAGGAGGCGGACGAGGAAACACCCTTCAGTTTTGCCCGGGATATCGGGGGGATTTTTACCAAGCGGGGATGCAACACCAGCGACTGCCACGGCAGTGTGAAGGGCAAGGGAGGACTCAAACTCTCGATGAACGCCCTCTACCCCCGCAACGACTACAAGTGGATCGTCGAGGGCGGAGTGTATCAGGTTCTGAGCGCCGAGTCGGGGGGACCCAAGGTCCCTCGTGTCAACCTGGAAGAGCCGGAAAAAAGCTCGCTGCTGCTGAAACCCACCTTCGCGGTTCCTCACGGGGGTGGGCAGCGCTTCAGCGAGGATTCCGCTGATTACCAGAGCATCCTCGACTGGGTCCGCAGCGGGGCTCCCTATGGGGAAGAGGCAGAGGCCAGCGCCAAGATCGAGCGGATCGAGGTATTTCCCCGCGAAGTGGCTCTCGATCCACAGGGCCGGCACCAGCTTCTGGTTACGGCCCACCTCTCCAACGGCCGATACGAAGATATCACCGAGCAGGTGCTCTATGTGTCGAATAACGCGGAGGTAGTGAAGGTTGCCCCGGAAGGCCTGGTCAAGGCGGTCAGAACCGGTGAGACGGCGGTGACGATTCGCGCCGCGGGCCATGCCGCCAGCGCTACCTTTGGCGTCATCGCCAAACCCGTTCCCGACTATCCGGAGGTGCCCCGCAGGAACTTCATCGACGACTACGTCTTTGCCAAGCTGCGGAAGTTCAACATCGTTCCCTCTGAACTGTCCGGTGATGCCGAGTTTCTGCGACGCGTGTGTCTGGATGTGACCGGCACGCTGCCCCCGCCTCAGCGAGTGAGAGAATTCCTGGCCAGCAAGGACCCTCAAAAACGGGAAAAGCTGATCGAGATTCTTTTGAATTCTCCCGAGTATGTTGATTATTGGACTTTCCGATTTGCGGATCTCTTTCGCGTTGCCTCCTGGGCCCAGGCGGGTCCCCAACACACCAGGATGTATTGGGAGTGGATCCGGGACGGAGTGTTCCGCAACCGCCCTTACGACCAGGTTGCTCGGGAACGCGTTGCAGGCCAGGGCTTCGATGGGCCCAGCAGCCATTACTTTGGAACCGGAGGAGAGTTGCCACTTCCTCCCAATATGATGGCCGAACAGGTTCGTGTCTTCATGGGTCGGCGCCTCGACTGTGCACAGTGTCACAATCATCCTTACGAGAGCTGGAGCCAGAATCAGTTCTGGGGATTGACCGCCTTCTTTGGGCATCTCACTCGTTCCGGATCACTGGGTATTGGTGCCGTGATCTTCGACGATCCGGCCGGTCATGGTGAGTACGGGCAGGGGGAAAAGGTGACTCATCCACGAACAAAAGAGGAGGTGCAGCCTGCGTTCTTGAATGGCCGGGTGCTGCCGGAAAACGAGCGCCGGGACCTGCGCTGGAAGCTGGCGGAGTGGATGACTTCTCACCCCTACTTTGTGGAAGCGATAGCGAATCGGATGTGGAGTTACTTCTTCGGAAGAGGACTCGTGGATCCAGTCGATGACTTTCGCCTGACCAACCCTCCCACTCATCCCCAGTTGCTGGAGGTGTTGGCCAGAGACTTCAAAGAACATGGCTACGACCGCAGGCGTCTCATACGGGTCATCCTCCAGTCCCGAACTTATCAGCTATCGGCGCAGCCAAACGCTACGAACCAGGATGACCAAATCAATTATTCTCACGCACTGGCGCGGGCGCTGGACGCGGAAGTGCTCCTGGATGCGGTCTCTCACGTCGCCGGCGTGGCAGAGGATTTCTACTTTCATAAGGACACCGAGGCCAGGCTGCCCCCGGGTACACGGGCCATCAACATCTTGCCTCCCGACCTGTATCCTTCCCGGTTTCTCAAGGCGTATGGACAGCCCAACCGCCTGGCGGTGCCTGAGCGAAAAGTGGAGCCGAACATGAAGCAGGCTCTGGCCATGTTGGCGGGTCCCGAGTACACCAGCAAGCTTTCGAAAGAAGGGAGCCGGGTCAAGCGATTACTGGAAGGTGGCGCCTCCGATGGGAAGATCATCGAGGAACTCTATTTGGCTGCGCTCTCCCGTTATCCGACAGAGGAAGAAAAGAGCGAGCTGGAAAAGATGATCGCCCCACGACCCTCGCGCATGGAAGCGGTGGAAGATCTGGTCTGGGGGTTGGTCGCTTCTCGAGAATTTGCCTATAACCATTAGAAGAAGACGGGAGTCTTTCCATGAAGAAAATAGGTTGTTTGAGTCCGGCTGAGGCAGTGTTCAAGCGCCGCGACTTTCTACGAGTGGGTGCTTTGAGCCTTCTGGGCATCCACTTGAGTCAGTACCTCCAGCTCAAGAGCGTCATGGCCGCAGCGGGCGTCGATGTGGAGAAGAAAGCCAGGGCCCAGGCTGTGATTTTGCTTCTGCTGGAAGGCGGGCCCAGCCAGGTCGATACCTGGGATCCCAAGGGGAACAGTGGATTCAAGCCGATCTCCACGAACGTGCCGGGGATTCAGGTTTCGGAGCTGCTGCCTCGAACGGCCAGGCATATGGAGAAACTTTCCCTCATTCGTTCCATGAAGACCGAGGAGATCGATCACCCGGAGGCCACCCATTACTTGATCACCGGTCATCGAATTAACCCCGCCATGCAGTTTCCCAGTGTGGGATCGGTGCTGACCAGGGAGATGGGCCCTCGCGGCACGGTTCCACCCTACGTGGTCATTCCGGAACTGGTCGAGCTGCATCAGCCCTATTTCAAGTCGGCCTTCGCCGGCGCCCAGTACGATCCCATGTTTGTCCCCGACCCCAGCAAGGATAGCTTCGAAGTTCCCAATCTGAGCCTGCCCAAGTCGGTCTCCCGAGAGCGCGTGGCAGAGCGGCGCTCCTTCCTGCAGGTGGTCGATCGCGTTTACCGCCGCAAGATGAAAAGTGTCGACTATTCGAAAATGGACATCTTTACCGAGCAGGCGCTGACCATGATCCTGTCGCCGCAGGTCCGAAAGGCCTTCGACCTTTCACAGGAGTCGGAGAAGACAAAAGACGCTTACGGCAGGCACGCGTTTGGTCAGAGTGTTCTGCTGGCCCGTCGGCTGGTGGAGGCGGGAAGCCGCTTTGTGACGGCCGCAGGCTACGGGCATGGAGGTTGGGACACCCACAGCGACAATGACGAGGAGCTGCGTGAAAAACTGATGCCCCCGATGGATCGAGCGCTCTCGACGCTTCTGGAGGACCTCAGGCAGAGGGGTCTGCTCGAATCCACCATCGTTCTGGTGGCGGGTGAGTTTGGTCGGACTCCACATGTGAACCCGGATAACGGTCGTGACCATTGGCCTCACTGCTGGTCCCTGGCCCTGGGAGGAGGAGGCATTGAGGGCGGCCGGATCGTCGGCGCCAGCGATGAGCGGGGCGCTCAGGTAGCCGAACGAATGGTGACCATGGGAGATGTTTTCGCCACCATCTATAAGGCCTTCGGGATCGACTGGGAAAAGACCTACATGACGCCCATCGGTCGGCCCATCAAGATTGCCAACTCAATCGGCGACAAGACAGGTGTGCCGATCCAGGGATTGATCTAGTCCAATCCTTTTAATGGGTATTCGATGACAACCAGGGTGAAGCTGCCGACGAAGATTTCATAAAAGACTCCAAGTGGGGGGTGCGGTGGGCGGTCGATGATGGCACGGGCCTCGCCCTAGTGGTGCCCAGCAATCCATGGCACTGGCATCTGGTGGAGCCGTGGAGGTTCGTTTCGGGGTGGCCAGGCGTGGAAAGCTCCGAGGACACATTCGCGAATACCCCCACCCACCTCGTCGAGCGTGTAATCTCGCACTATGGTCGCGAATGCTTGCCGTCAGATCCCCATGAGTCGCCCACCCTCACGTGGTTCGAGACCATTCTGAGGGAGTTCCGGGATGAGGAGGTCTTTCTCCTGGGCCCGTGGACGGTCCACGACGGGTGTGCTCACTTCCAGCATGGAGACTCACTCGTTTGGTTTGGGAGCAGGGCGGATGCTCTCTCGGAGCAGCAACTGTCTATGGGGAAGCGTGCACGGTGGGCTTTGATCTGGTTGACCCTATCGGCTATTTGCGCCGGCGCGTATCTCGACTTGTATTGGTACCCCTTGTAGCGGGCAAAGAGGGAGGTTTAAATCGGAAATTCCAGAGAATATGCGAAGAAGCTTCTTCCCGCAGATCCTCGCGGCTTGTGGGAGGTCAAGCAGGTCTTAATCGACATTCCTCATATCAACTTCGGAAGGACCTTTTCCGGTCTCCCCAGTGAATGACCACAACTTATCAGACCGCCAACCTTGCCTCAAGTGGTCTTTGGTCCTCTGTCCATCAAAAGCGCCTCTGATCCCTCGGTTTTCCAGGTGGCTTTTGGTCAAAGACCTGATCAATAGAGACACCTCCAGCGGTTCAATCAGAAACCCTCGGCGCTAGGCTGTCATCCATCTCAATCGATCAATCCGAGACAACAGCCCGGCCCATATATCCTTGCTTACCGCTACCTCCGCCATCTGAAACGTGACGATCCGGCTATGGCGGATCACCTTCGCTCCGATCTTGATCAGTTTGGTCAACAGGCTGCGAAGGGACCAATGTTTGATTTTTCTGGGAAGGACCAGCCGCCGTAGAAAATTGCCCAGGTTGCAGGCCAAGACAAACAGAGCCAACCTCACCTGATTCGGGACAAAGCGCTGGCAGGACAGGCGAGTCCAGTGCAACGCATACTTGCCTTCCTTGATCCACTGCTCGGCTGTGCCACGACCGTTATAGAAGTGAACCACCCCTGAGGCTTGTGCGCTCATATTGGTGACGATGAAACCCACCCTCGGAAAGAGTTCTCCGCGATGCCACTCGACCTTGGCAATCACCCGGCGAGGCCGGTCCCAACTGGCGGCTTGATATTGGAAATGGCAAACCAAACGATAGGCTTTCGGGGCGGACGGCCCACAGGCCGGGTAAGCAGGTGTTCAATCTCCGCCTGAAGCACCTCGTTGGCAGGAAGCCGGATGGCATACAAAAAGCCCTTCTCCTCCAAGTATTCATAAACGTCCGGCTTGGCAAAGGCAGCATCCCCACGAAAGTATTTGCGGACTGTTTTCTTCTCGTAGCGAGCCACGATTGGTTCCAGCATCTCCTTCCAACCATCCGCGCTGTGAACATTGCCGGGCCGAAGCATTGCACCTTCGCAATCTCCGAACTGGTTGAAACAAAACAGGGGATGGTAGCAAGTACATCGGAAATGGCCGTTGTAGGCAGAGGCTTCCTGCTCGCCATGGACAGGACTGGCTGAGCTGTCCATATCCAGAATGATGCGTCGATGAGTTGTTTTCTCCAGCGCTCTTTCTACCCATCGGCCATTAACTTCCGAAAGGGCTTTGAGGTTCCCCTGGACGGACAGCATCTCGGTCTCAAATCGACCCATGGTGTTGGCGCTGGCGGCCTTCTTCTTGTCCATCTTCTTCCCGGTGATCCTCCGCATAGTCGGATCCACCGATAGACGATGGGCATCGTTGACATCTTCATAGCCAGCCAGTCGACTGTATACCGATTGGCGCAGCAACGACGCCAGGTCGTGCTGGATGTTACGCCCTGTCCGCGAATCGAGAAAAACGGAGGGAACACTATCGAATAACACCAACGCTTCGTCCAAATCACGATAGGCGAGAAGCCCAGCATCCGAGGTGACCTTAGCCCCATGAAATTCAAGCCTCAAACTGCCATCAAAACCGGCCTTCAAACCTTCACCCTTTGGGTCAGCCATTTCTTGCTCCCTTTATGCTCTATATCTACTTTGATTATAGTAGTTTACATCGATTAAGGCAAACAATCTTGGTGTCCTATATGGTGAATGGGGGTTTAATATCCGTTCAAGAAGTCTCGGGATTCGTAGGGGCGCACGGCTGTGCCCCAGGCCCGGTTATGCAAGCGCAGAAAAAGGAAAGGTTTTCTGGCAGCTTCAAACACTCAGCTTCACCCAGCGCGTCTGGGCCACTCCTCCGGAGGTGCACCAGAAGTAGGTAAGAAGGGTGCCGTCGTCGCAGAGGTGGCCGGCGGGCTTTCCAAAGCCGATGAGATTATGCTCTTCAAAGAACTGATCGCTCTTCGGCGTACCCAGTGTGGCTTCTGCCCCGGCGTCAAAGACGGTCACCTCATTGTCGAGGTCAAACTCCTCGAGGTCTTTGCTGATGGCGACGTGAATTCCTTGCGGCTCGTGCCGATAATTGTAAACGGCCGCCACACGGCCGTCGGGAAGAGGAATGGGACTCGACACCTGTCCTCGTAGGTTGGTAGGTCTGGATTTGGACCAGGTACGGCCCTGGTCTTCGGAAAAGGACCAGTGGTTGGGGAAGTCTTCCCTGGTGCCATACCGGTGAGTCCAGAACATGTCATAGATCCTGCCGTCGGGCAGCACGCACCCCATCTGATCCCAGTACAACATCCTGCCGGTGGGGTCATCGGCCACAATCGTGAGCCCCCCCCATGACTGCCCCTGATCGTGGGAGACGATCAGCGCCGCCTTTTGGTCCGGAGGCCCTACGTATCCTTCCGGCTTCCACGTTTCCAGAAAATAGAGCCAGCGGTCGGGTGCCATTTGCAGAAATCGCCCGGCACCGTTGCATGTGTATTTCTCAGGTGGAAGAGGGACGCCGATCACCTGAGGCGACGACCAGGTGCGGCCCCGGTCGCTTGACCAGAAAAGCACCAGTGCCGGCGGCTTCAAGGCCTCTGAATCGGGGTCGAATAACTGGTCCACCTCTGTCTCGAAACGTGTTGCCACCATCAGCAGACGACCGTCGGGCACCTCATTGATTTCAGGGCCTCGATACGAGTAGCCGTCCTTGGGTAACCCTCCATGGATGCTCCCTTCATCGACCCAGGTTTTTCCGTTGTCCGTGGAGCGCAGGATCACGATGTGGTTGTCGGTCGATCCAAGCAAGCGGCCGACGTGCTGACAGGAGATCATCAATCCATCCGATAGCGGAGTGATGATGGGCATGTAGGCCCCCCGGCCCGGCTTCTTGGAGAGGATTCCCTCTTCTACAATCTTGAGCATGACTTTCTGTAGCGGCGCACGGCAGGGCGCTCCTTACTATAGTAGAATGTCCCTCATTCCACTTACCGGTCAAGGAGGAAACGATGAAAATCGGATTGTTTTCTGATGGTCTGCCCGAGTTGAATCTTGAAGCCATGCTGGATTGGCTTGTCGCCGAACGGATCGAGGCGGTGGAAATCGGAACAGGAGGGTTCTCTGGTGCGCCTCATTGTGACGTGGAAAAACTCGTCAACGATCAAGCGACTCGGGACGCCTTCCAGGACGCCATAGTGAGCCGAGGACTGGTACTGAGTGCGCTCAACTGCAACGGGAATCCGGTGGATCCCGACCCCGCCCGTCGGGAGCGGCATGCCCAGGACCTCCGCAATACCATTCTTGCCGCCAGCAAACTGGGACTCGACACCATCGTGACGATGAGCGGCTGTCCCGGTGACCTGCAAGGAGGGCGTTATCCCAACTGGGTCACCTGTACTGACCCGCCCGAATATCGCGAACTGGTTGAGCGTCATTGGGAAGAGGTGATGACGCCTTTTTGGCGGGCCACAGGAGAGTTTGCAAGAGATCATGGCGTGAAGATCGCGATCGAGATCCATACCGGAATGGCCGTCTACAACACCTACACCATGCTGCGCCTGCGCGAGATCGCCGGTCCCAACCTGGGGGCCAACCTGGATCCCAGCCACCTGCCCCCACAGGGCATGGATCCGCTTGCCGTGATTCGCGCCCTGGGTGAGAATCTCATTTTTCACGTGCATGCCAAGGACAGCCGGATTGACCCGCGTGAAATGGCGGTCAATGGCGGCCTGGACACTCGCCCCGTGGGTGAGGTAGGTGTCCGCTCCTGGGATTACCGAACGGTGGGCTTTGGCCATGACGCCGGCTGGTGGCGCGATTTTGTGAGCCTCTTGCGTGTCGTCGGCTATAACGGAGTATTGAGCATCGAGCATGAGGATATGCTGATGGGGGCCCACGAGGGTATCCGGAAGAGCATCGAGTTTCTGGAACCGATTCTGCTGCGAACTTCCTCCGAGGGAAAAATCTGGGAGAAGGGCAGCTAATAATTTCGAATTTCGAATTTCGAATTTTGAATGATTCGACACTCGTCATTCGACATTCGAAATTGGCCAAGGAGGTGTATTGATGAGTGCACAGGAAAAGATCCGGCTGACCATGGGTCAGGCAATCGTCAAGTACCTGCAGGTTCAGTACAGCCAGCAGGATGATGAAGTGCAGCGCCTGGTTCGCGGGATGTTCGGTATTTTCGGGCACGGCAATGTCAGTGGGCTGGGTCAGGCCCTCTGGGAGTATGGACAGGATTTGCCCTACTACCAACCCTGCAACGAGCAATCCATGGTTCACACCGCGGCCGGATATGCGAAGGCGACGAGACGTTTGTCCACCTTTGCCTGCACCACTTCGTCAGGACCCGGTACGACCAACATGATGACGGCTGCCACCGGCGCCTCGGTCAATCGTCTGCCTGTTCTGCTTTTCCCGTCCGATTATTATGCGACTCGCCATCAAGGCCCCGTTCTTCAGCAGCTGGAACATCCCATTTCTGGTGATGCCAGTCTCAATGACTGCTTTCGGACGATCAGCCGGTTCTTTGACCGCATCTCCCGTCCCGAGCAATTACTGACCGCCTTGCCGGAGGCGATGCGTGTCCTGACCGATCCCGCCGAAACCGGCGCCGTCACCCTTTCGCTGCCTCAGGACATGCAGACCCACGCTTATGACTACCCGGCCCATTTCTTTGATAAGCGCATCTGGCGCGTGGAGCGGCGTTTGCCCGACCCGAGCAGGATCGAAGAGGCGGCCGCCATGCTCTCCAACGCCAAGCGTCCGGTGATCATTGCCGGCGGGGGCGTATTGTACTCAAACGCCTCCGCTGAACTGCAGAAGCTTTCAGAGACCTTTGGCATTCCTGTGGGAGAAACCTTTGCCGGCAAAGGTGCCCTGAAGGATGGCCCCACCCATCTTGGCGGTCACGGGGTTTCGGGGAACTCAGCTACGGCGGAAGTCACCAGCAAAGCCGACCTGGTGATCTGTGTGGGCACCCGCCTCACGGATTTCACCACAGCGTCTAATTCCTTATTCCAAGATCCGGAAGTGAAGTTCGTCAACATCAATGTTTGCTCCAGAGACGCCTTCAAATTAGGTGGTTTGCCCGTCATTGCGGACGCGCGGGAGGCCTTGAAGGCCCTGGCCACGGCATCCGAGAAGAGGAAGCTCCAGCCGAATACGCAATATCTTGAGACGGTCGCCAGGGCCAGGGAAAGATGGCAGCAGAAACTGGAGGCCGGTGCCTTGCGAGACTTCCCCGGTGAAGCCATCAACGACGGTCAGTTGACCAAGATCCTGTTTGAGGAATCCAAACCCGGAGATGTCACGGTGGGCGCCTCCAGTCAGTTGGTCGGCAATCTGCTGAAGATCTGGGATACAACCGAGCAGAGATCCTCCTATTTGGAATTCGGATACTCCTGCATGGGATACGAGCTACCCGCCGGGCTGGGAACGCGACTGGCTCGAGACAACGGTGAAGTCTATGTCTGTATGGGTGACGGCACGTATCTAATGAACCCTATGGAGCTGGTCACAGCGGTGCAGGAAGAGCTCAAGGTCACGGTCATTGTGTCCTTGAATCACGCCTACCAGTCCATCCTGGCCCATCAGCTTCACCGGGCGGGCCACAGTTTCGGAAACGAATTTCGCAAGCGCGACCGAAAGACCAATCGCCTGGAAGGCGAGTTCCTGAAAATCGATTATGCAAAGAACGCCGAAACTCTAGGTGCTCGATCCTGGCATGTCACGACGAAGGAAGAATTGCGGCAGGCGTTGAGGGAAGCGCGAAAGGAAACCCTCCCCTGCGTGATCGCTGTGGAAACGGAGCAGGGCCGATATACTCCGGGATCGGACCTGTGGTGGGATGTTTCCGTTGCCGAAGTCAGTCATGATCCTGTGACGCAAAAATTGCGACAGCAGTATGAGGAGGAGGTTGTTCAACACCAGCGTTTCTACTATTGATATTGAGTAGTGAGAATGTTTCTGGTGTTGCATTGTTGGGAGTAAAGTGCATCACCGGTAAAATGTTAAATCGTGGACGAGAATCCCTGATCCAAGCCAAGCAAAGGAGGGAATGATGAACGTTAAGATCGGCACCGGACCCGATAACTGGGGTGTTTGGTTTCCCAGCGACCCCAAGCAGATTCCCTGGGACAGGTATCTGGATGAGTGTACAGAAGCCGGATACGAGTGGACTGAACTGGGGCCCTATGGATACATGCCCACCGATCCACAGGTGCTGAGAGGCGAACTGGAGAAGCGGAATCTGAAGATCGACGCCGGATTCGTATTCGGCAACATGACCGACCTGGACAACTTTGCTCGCCTTGAAGAAGAAACCGATCGGGCCGGGGCGTTGACGTCGGCGCTGGGAGGGAAACACCATCTGTTGATCGATATCCCCTACACGGATCTGTTTACCGGCGAGTTGCTTCGCCCCCGGCGGCTGGATGCGGACGGCTGGAAGCGGTTCATTGATACCAGCCACCGGCTGGCCACCATCCTTCGCGATCGCTACGGCCTGACCGCCATCACCCATCCACACGCCGAAACCCACGTGGAGTATGAGGACCAGATCGAGCAATTCATCGAGGACACGGACCCGAACTTGATCAGCATCTGCCTGGACACGGGTCATCACGCCTATCGGGGAGGGGATCCCGTAGCCTTCATGCGTAAGCACCACCAGCGAATCCCTTACCTGCATATCAAGAGTGTGGACGGGGAGCTGCAAAAGAGGGTGGAAGAGGAAAAGATCCCTTTTGCAAAGGCTGTGGGGATGGATCTGTTCGTCGAGCTGAACCAGGGTGCCGTCGATTTTGCCGCCTTTGTGGAACTTTTGAAGGAGCTCGATTACGAGGGATTTGCCATAGTGGAACAGGATATGTATCCCGCTCCCTTCGACAAGCCCATGCCCATTGCCAAGCGCAATCGCCAGTATCTGAAAGACGTCGGTCTGGGGTAAACGATGAAGTTTTGACCGTTCCAGGTTCCAGGTTCCAGAACTTGGAACCTGGAACCTGGAACTCGAGAGTCGCTCACCCCTTCATGAAAAACTCAGCGCGCTTTTTCAATTCCGGGGCCAGAACCTCCGGATCCCACTCCCAGTGAATCTTGCTCATCATTTCCACCGACCAGGTGCCGTCAAATCCCGTGGCCTTGATGGCCTCGACTGCTTCCTTCATGGGGACCACCCCGTCCCCGGGCAGGGCGGTCCGGTCGGCGTCGGCCCATTGCTCTCCGGTCTTCATGTTCGTATCACTCAGGTGGGCACAGACGATCAGGTTGGGGTCCAGCTTGGCGACCTCGTCCCAGGGAGTCCGGTCGGCCCAAAGGTGAAACGTATCCGCACAGAGCTTCACGTTGTCGCGCTCGGTGGCATCGAAGACTTCCAGGGCTTGAGCGATTGAGTGAAAGGGCGCGAAGACGATGGGCTCCACGCCCAGCGTGACATCGTACTTCGCTGCAATATCGGCAAATTCTCTCAGGGCATCTGCCAGCTTGCGGCGCTGTTCGGGCCAATCGTACTGCTTCAGGCCATGCAGGGCCACCGCCTGCAATGTCTTGCAGTTCACCGCCTTTGCCCAGGAAGAAAACTTATCGCACTTTTTGCGCAGCTGACGGCGCTTCTCCGGATCGTCCAGTTCAAAGGGGTAGAGGGCATCCACCATGGTGACGGGAAATCCGTCCAGAGCAGACGCTACCTCCTCGATCGTAAAGCCCGCGTCGATGAAACTTTCTATCTTCGGGGTTTGTAATTCCATCTCCTCAAAACCGACCTGCTTGGCCAGCCGAATGTCGCTCATCAGATTCGACTGCATCATACAAGCGGTCTGCAAGCCTAGCTTCATATCTTCACCCTCCGTAATCCGTTTGGCTGGATCTATTGGCAGGAAGTCTAACCAAAAAATACGGTGATGGCAATCACAGCTGGCAGCGGGTGAAAAATGTGCTTGGCTTTGCGTCTGGAGTTGGTCAAGATTAGAGGCACGGGGCATATGGCTGCCTGGCGGAGCTGGTCCCAGAAGGTGCCGCCGAGCTTGGCAGGAAGTGGGGGAGTGATTTCAACCAAAAAGAAGAAGGAGGAGAGGATGAGGCTAAGGACTTTTTTTCTGCTATTGGTGGTTGCGACCACGAAACTGAAAAAGCCTCGCAGAGAAGCGGTCAAGCTGCCTCATTCGCCCAAAACACCAACGGTTCAGTTTCAGGTAGATCCTGCCCAACTGGTAAGCGGACTGCGGGTCACCCGGTAACAGCTCCCTTTGTTTCTGAAGCTGTTCTGTTGCCTGCAGAATGTCGCCATTACGTTCATAAGCCCTAGCCAGCTGTGAGCGCAATAGGGGTTCCTGCGGGAGACGCTCTCACCGCCCCTTCCAGTTCACCAATCGCTCGGGAGGCCTCGCCAATGGACAGCAGACTGAGCCCTCGAGCTGCAATCGAATGTGCGAAATTTGGGTCCAGACGGAGGGCTTCACGAAACTGAGAGAGAGCCTCCTTATGCCTGCCCTGGCGCTGCTGAGCGATCCCGAGATTGTGATGGACCGACACAATTTTTCCGCCGGCTTCCAGAATCTTTTCAAATGCCTGCTGGGCCTTCTGGAATCGGCCTGCCTCCAAAGCCTGAACGCCACGGGTATGAAGATCCTGCAGGGGAGAGGGCAGATCCTCCTCTCCCATCGCCCAGATCGTTCCAAGGCTGAGGATGCTTGGAAGGAAAAACCGAAAGGATATTCCTGGCCTTCGCATCATCATGGTCTCCGAATCCTACCTTTTTTCAGATGCATTGAGCTTCGCTGCGAAATGAATCACATGGGTTCATGTGTCTCCTCAATTTTTAAAATCCGGTCCATGTCCAGGTCGGTGAGCACCTGTCGCCTGCCACTGGGCCAGAGGATTTCGATCTTGTCCACCCGCCGGGCCGAACCCAATCCGAAATGCAGACGGAGATCGGAATGAGAGGAGTAACTGCCGCCGTTCATGACATCTCCGCGCTGGCGCTGGCCGCCCGCGGTGACAAAGACGGTTGCTCCAGTGGCGTTTCTGGGACTTCTACCCGAGCCCACGAGCTGCAGCACAATCCAGTGATTGCGGGTGGTGGTTTGGTTTTTCAGAACCCTGGGGCGGTCATTATTACAGTTGAGCACCACGTCCACCAGACCGTCCTGGTCCAGATCTCCAAATGCGGCTCCTCGAGCCGACACTACCAACGCCAATCCACTATCCGGAGCAGGAGGAACCACTTCGAATCGACGGCCAGCCAGGTTTTTGAAGAGCAGAGGCCGCTGTGCCCAGGTACTTCCCCACTCTTCGAAATGATCCGCCTCCCGGTAGACGTGACCGTTGGCGACGAAGAGATCCTTGAAGCCGTCATTGTCAAAATCCAAAAACCCCGTTCCCCAGCCCACAAAAGGATAACTAGGATCCGACAATCCAAGCGGCAAAGTGGAGTCGGTAAACATGCCCTGGCCTTCGTTCCGGTACAAGGTGTTGTATTCGTTGGAGAGATGGGTCAGGTACAGATCCACCCGCCCATCGTTGTCATAGTCCCCCACCGCCAAGCCCATTCCCGCCTGTACATCCCCGAATTCGCTCAAGGCAAAACCTGAGAGATAACTGATGTCCTCGAAGGTGCCATCCCCCTTGCTGCGATACAGACAGTTGGGAGTCAAGTCATTCACGACCAAAAGGTCCACCCAGCCATCGTCGTTGATATCCACCCAGCCTGCGGCGAAGCCATAGTATCCGTTGGGATCATCGACTCCGGCCAGCTTCGCGACCTCGGCGAAGGTTCCGTTCCCCTTGTTGAGGAAAAGGAAATCCCGCTTTCCTTCCAGACCGCGGGAACCACAAAAGACCGTCCTGTCGCGAAGGCGGCAGGGATGAGGTGTTGATTCATGGTCGAACTCCAAATAACCGGCCACGAAAAGATCCAGGAAGCCGTCCCTGTTGTAGTCGCCGAAGGCAGCCGCCGTGGACCATCCCCCCAGGGACACCCCCCGCCTTTTCCGCCACATCGGTGAAGGTGCCGTCTCCGTTGTTGTGATAGAGACGATTCTTTCCAAAATTGGTGACGTAAAGGTCAGGCCATCCGTCGTTGTCGAAGTCTCCCGCCACAGTCCCAAATCCCCAGGCTTGGTTTGACACGCCGGCCTGGGCGGTCACATCGGTAAAAGTTCCGTCTTTTCTGTTGTGAAAGAGGGCGGCAGAAGGGTGCGGCTGTAGGCCATTGAGAGCTTCCTGGGTGGAGCCGTTGACCAGATAGACATCCAGCCACCCATCTTGGTCGTAGTCAAACAAGGCCACACCGCCGGAGGTGGTGTCGAGAATCCGGGTGTCCCCTTCTGTCAGGGGACCGGAACGGTGTCGAAATTTGTCCAGTCCGCTTTGCCGGGTGACGTCCACAAAGACAACCGGGGCTCCCTCCACAAATCCACCTGCGGTGATGGGGCGCCCCTGGGCGTCACGCCTGGCAGCTCGAACGTCACCACTCCCCATGGCGGCTTCGTTCTGGGCGGCTCTCAAGACCGGGAAGAACAAGGAAAGAGCCATCAGGCAAGCGATAGAAACACCCAGCCCTCTGATCCGGTCCATGAAGCCCCGTTGTCTGCTGAGCATGCTTTCGCCGTCCCTTTCTGATTCCTTATGGAGAGGGGACACCCCCGTCCCGCCCTTTGGGCATCCTTCAGGCTAATGCGGGTCAGTTGGACAGATTCTCTGGCGACCGTTTCTGCAGCAGGTTGACCAGTTCGCGGGCTGCCCGGGGGGTTTTTGCCTTACCCTCCAGGACAATCTGGCGGGCATTCAGCTTTAGACCGTACAGATCCTCATTGGCTCCCCTGTCCTGCCGAAGAGTCGAACCTTTCAGCGAAACTCCCAAGAAGAGCCCTCGAGAACGAGAGTAGGTAAGTATTTCGGCTCGCATGTAGGCATCCGTGGCGGCTTCTCCCGCCCGACCCTTGGGCCCAGCCGCGGCGATTGCATCCACGCCGAGCTTGACCTTGCTGGAGAGCAGCGAGTCGGCCCCTTTGCGGTTCATCACCAGGAGGAGAAAATCTGTGGCGGAACCACCGATTTGAAATCCAATGCTTCCTCCCTCCAACCGATACATGGACGGTGCACCCCAGGGCTTGGTGAAATCCCCTCCCGTGCGGCACACCATGGCCCCCTTGTCGTAGCTGCCTCCAAAGCCGAGGGCAAACTTTTTTACCGAGGGAATGACGAGGACGCACTCCGCCTTGTCCAGGAGTTCCTGTGGCAGCCCGTCGGGGATCTTCAGGATTTCTTCCAGCGTCTCGGCACACTTGGCGAGACGCTCCTTTTCATCCTCGTTGCCTCCAGGCAGCAATGCCGTGGAGAGGATCAAGATTGCCGCAATCGAGAAGATTCTCATGATGGTCATGATGCTGTGTCCATTCTGGGCCTGTCAAGCCCGTAGACCGCTGACCCGCTGACAAGGCTGACCAGCTGACTAGCTGACAACTGCCACTGACGAATGACCATTGACTATTGACCATTGACTATTGACCAGTGACCGGTCAGTTGTCATTTGTTCTCAGTTTTCAGTTGTTCTGACACGCAGCCTTTCACCCGTTCAAGGGCCTCCTGCCGAATATCAAGGGTTCGGATGGGAAAGGGGATGTTGATGCCCTCTTCCCTGTAGCGAGCGTGGAGGGCTTTGATGAACTCATGCTTGATGAGGTAGCTGTCCACAAACTCCCGGGCGCGAAGGATCACCGAAAAGTTGATACTGGAGTCGCCAAAGGTGTGGTAGCGAATGAACGGTTCGAAGCTGGAAACGCCACCCTGGACCGTCTGCATCGTTTCCCTGGCCACCTCACGGGTGATCTGTTCCACCCTCTGGAGATCACTGTCGTAGTCGACCCCTACCTGGATCACAACCGCGAGCTCCTGCTGCGGCATGTGGTAATTCCTAATGATGGATTGTACGAGCCGGCTGTTGGGGACAATGACCATATTGTTGGGGAGCATCCGGATTTGCGTCGCGCGCCATCCGATATCCAAGACGTATCCGGCTTCGCCCGAATCCAGCTTGACGTAGTCTCCCACTCGAATGGGGTTGGAGAGCAAGATGTGGATACCTGCAAAAAGGCTGGCCAGTGTGTCCTGAAGTCCCAGGGCGATTGCCAGGCCGCCCACGCCTAAAGCGGCGATCAAGGGAGTGATGTCAATGCCCAGAAGGCTCAGGGAAAGGCTGATGCCCAGAGCAATGATCACGATCTTCATGACCACTTCAGTCAGCCCCGTGACGGGCAGCTTCGTCTTGTGGGAATAAAGGCGAAAGGCTTCCAGGGCGATCTGAGACAGTGCGAGAGTGACGGACAATGCGATCAGGGCTCCCAGGCACTTCCGGGCATAACTGACCGTTTCCGGAGTGAGATCGGATGCTCCCAAAGCGACGTGCACTCCAATGATCAGACTCCAGAGAAGTGACTGGCCTTTGGTAGCACTAATAAAGACGTCATCAAGGGTCGTTTCTGTTTTCACGGCCCAGCGGTGGACCACTCTGTAGAAGGCGGTTCGGGCCGTCAAAGCGACTATGAAGACCACGAGAAAGACAAGGACAGGTTTGACCAGGAGGTCGGCCCGGCTGAGAGCGAAGTCTACGAAACTCATACCTAAATTGGGGTCTTTAACCCGGATTATGCATAAGCTGGGTTAAGAGGGCACCTTTTGCTGCTACGTCCGGTTAGTATATAACAGGAAAAAGAGTGTGCAACATCTGTATTCCTTTTTGCTGACTTCGGTTCTGGTCTTTCATTTTCTCTGGATCATCTTTGTCGTCACGGGATGGATCTACTGTGCCGGATCCAGGCTCTGGCGCAAGTTCCACCTGACGTCAGTCATCTACTCGCTGGCCATAGAAATCTTCTACTTTCCATGCCCTTCAACTTATTTGGAGAATCACCTGAGGCAGCAGCTCGGATGGGGCGTGTACAGCGAACCTTTTATCGACCACTACCTGAGAGAGATCGTTTACTGTGGTGTACCACGGGCGTGGATGATCTTTCTGGCGGCGCTGCTGCTCCTGGTCACTGCTTTGCGTTACCGGCTATAATCAACGGTTTCTGGAGAAAGGCGTGACTTCCATCCATTCCGTTTTCGTTTCCCTTCTAATCTCTCTGCTGGCTGCTGCCGGTTCTTCGATTGTGGGAGCCTCTGGCTCTCAAGGCTCGGGAATCCAAGGCTCGGGAATCGCCTCCGAGAGGCCCCTCCTCTGGAAGATCGAGGGCAGAAAGCCCTCCTATCTCTTCGGAACCATCCATATCCCTGACGACCGCGTTCTGAATCTTCACCAGGTGGTAAAAGAGGCCCTTGAGGTAAGTGACGCCGTCTATCTGGAAATTCCCCTGGGGATAAAGGAGATGGAGAAGATTCAGCAGGGCTCCAGGTTAAGCGGGGGTCAGCTCCTGCCCGATCTGATTCCCTCAGATCTTTACCACGACGTAGAGAAACTGCTGCGGTCCAGGGGAGTTTCCATGGCTGTGTTTCTCCACCTCAAGATCTGGGCTCTGGCGTCCAGGATCACAATGCTGGATTACCTTCCTGTAATGATGATCAAGCCCTCCCTGGACCTGTTCCTTTACCATCAGGCACAACTCGAGGGAAAGGAAGTGGGAGCTCTGGAGAGCGTGGAAGAACAGCTGAGTGTATTTGAAGCGTTTTCCACCGAGGAGCAGTTGGAGTTCCTCCGTACGACCGTGGAAGAGATGCAGAAGCCGGGTGAAAGCCCGGTGGAGCGGCTGCTGCAGAGGTATCTCGCGGGCGACGTGGATGCGCTGTCCCGGGAAATCAGCAGACAGATGACCAAGGATGATGTCCTTTCGAAGAAGGTGCGCCGGGTGATGTTGACGGAGCGTGATCGACGCTTGGCGGATCGGATTGAACAAAGGCTGAAAGAATCTCCGGAGAAAGGGTTCTTTTTTGCAGTCGGCGCAGCCCACCTGTCGGAAAAAGACAGCATCCTTAGTCGGTTGTCCGAAAGAGGATTTATTGTCAACCGAGTGAGTACCGGCAAGGCCTTGGGGCCTTTGTACCTTGGTGGTGGAGTTTTCCTACCCTCCCTGGTATCTGCACCATGACCATCCTCGAGTTTCTGGGATTGAAAAGAATGAACCTGGCCGTTCCCGCCGGGGAAGAGACGCAGGAGACGGAAACCGTCCGCAAGATCATTGCGGAACTGGACCGGATCGAGCCGGAAAAGGCCCGCTATATTGCCTCCTTCGCATATATTTTGGGCCGGGTGGCCCATGCCGATCTGGGCATCAGCGAGGAAGAGACACATGAGATGGAGAATATTGTGAGTCAGGAGGGTGGCCTCTCGAAAGAAGAGGCGATTCTCGTGGTCCAGATGGCCAAGACCCAGAATCGTCTCTTTGGCGGTACGGAAAACTTCCTGGTCACACGAGAGTACAATAGGATCGCCGCGAGAGAGCAAAAGATCGCCCTCCTGCATTGTCTTTTCGCTGTTTCTTCTTCGGATGAAAGCGTCTCTACTGTCGAGGACAGCGAAATCCGCCAGATTGCAAGTGAGCTGCGACTGAGTCATGGAGACTACATCCAGGTTCGCCTCGACTACCGTCGTCATCTGGCCGTGTTGAAGGAAGACTCTCAGGCGAAGGAGTAGCCTGCATTTCTCATCACCGCTCTACTGCATCGGCGGAATCATCCGTCCTGACTGTGTTGCGCTCCGTCAGCCTCCTCGACGTACTGCACGAGTACGCCTGCGGGGGCCTCGGTCGCGCGCCTTGTCAGCAGAAGGCCAGTCTGCGGCTCTCCAATTCGGTCCAAGGAACAAGGAGACGCTTGTCGGGAGCGTAGTCCCGTCACTCCGTGACGGGAAAATGGCCGCGAACGGAGTCGCGGCCTACATTGGCTTGTTCCTTGAGAGGCCGGCCCTTCCGCCGCGTGACACGAGTGTCTCGTGACGAGCAGTGATGAGAAATGCAGGTTAGTGTCGCCGAACTGAGGCGGCTCCTACCGCCCTCCATTCAACGAAGGTAGGAGCGGCCTTGGTGCCGCGAAAAAGAGGTTCAACGGTTCCCCCCCTGGTGCTTGTCGATCTGGAAGGATTTCAGGCGGTTTTTTGTAATCTTCCCCATCGGGTTTCTGGGAAGAGCTTCCAGAAGGATCAGGGAGCGGGGGCCCTTGTGACGCGCCAGATGCTGCTGGCAATAATCCAGCAGTTGCTGCTTGTCCAGCGGAGCGTGAGGCACCACGAACGCAGTCACTCGCTCTCCCAGGTCCTGGTCAGGCAGGCCCACCACGGCCACTTCACGAACGGCGGGATGGCGCTCCAGAACCTCTTCGATCTCCCGGGCGCCGATTCGGTAGCCCCCCGATTTGATGAGATCCAGGGAACGCCTTCCCAGTAAATAGTAGTAGCCCTCCTGGTCTCGATAGGCAACATCGCCGCTGCGAAACCAGCCTTGGAGAAAAGAACGTCGCGTTGCTTCAGGATCCCTCCAGTAGCCGGAAAACACGTTTGGACCCCGGATCAGGATCTCTCCCGGCTGATCAGGCTGATGAATCTCTTTCGAATCTTCGTCCAAGAGGCGGATCTGGACGGAGGGGAGGGGGAACCCAACGGAGCCGGGTCGACGCTCACCCTGGAGCGGGTTGGACATGTTCATCATGGTTTCCGTCATACCGTAGCGCTCCAGTAGGGTCTGACCGAAAACGTCACGACAGAGGCGGTGCAGTTCCGTAGGCATGGGGGCTGAGCCCGTAATGGCCAGCCGCAGCGCCGGAAAGCGGTGCCGGCGCGAATCAATCACATCGACCAGGCGGCGATACATGGTAGGAACTCCCATGAACAGACTGCAGCGCTTCTCGATGAGCAGGTCGCGAACCAGGGAAGCTTCAAACTTCTCCGTGGTCAGGGCCGTGCAGCCTGTAAGTGCCCAACCATGCAGTCCTACCCCCAGACCGTGAATGTGAAAAAGGGGAAGCGAAAGCAGGAGTCGATCCCTTGCCGTCCAGCCCCAAGCCTGGATCAGATCTTGTAGATTGCTCCTGATATTCTGGTGTGTCAGCACAACCCCCTTGGGTCGGGCCGTAGTCCCGGAGGTAAAGCAGAGCAGTGCGGACGCGTCGGCTCGGGTATTCTCCGGAAATGGGGTAGTCTCTGTTTGCAGGGCCTCCCAGAATTCCTGTGGCTTGATTTGGAGCTTGAGTGTGAATTCACACTCCTGACCGGAAATCAAAGCGGAGATTTCCGCCTTTCCGGCTACGTAGTTGAATTCTTCACTGGGGGTCGAGGAATTGACGGGAACGCTGATGACTCCCAGCAAGTGGTTGCCGAAGAGAGCGACGATGAGTTGGGGAGAATTGGAAAGAAATAAGCAGACGCGATCGCCAGCTCGAATTCCAGAGCGATGAAGGAGAGATGCGTAGCGTTGAACCCACTTATTGAGGGTCTGGAAGGTGAAGCGTTGAGAAGAGGATGGAGAGGGAGGAAGAAATTCCAATGCAACGCGGTTTCGGGAAGAACGGGGCAGATACCTCAAGGGAGTCCAGGCAGGGTAGTTCTGGTGTAATCGGCGGGTGCCTCAAAGATCGATGAGGGAATGGGACCCCTTTCCACGGAGGTTACGGTCGTGGTTGTGGTAATCTTTGTCCCCATTGCCTGCATCGAGGTGACGGTTTTCACGGCCAAGCCCTTCATGGTCTTGAAAGCGTCATACATCTTGCCCATGTCAAACATGGGGTTAGCCTGAGCCCCCAGCTTGAGAGCGTCGTAATAGTGAGACGGCACAGGAAGCTCCTTTGCCGACCAGATTCTGATCTCCATAGGGGGTATCTGGATCAGATATTTCCGTGTCGCAAACCCCGCCACCTCCTCTCCCGGTCCTTCGTCGGTGAAGGTTACCTCACCGGCCGTCTCGCCGAACATCTGGCGCACGGCGGCGGGAGTCTGGTTCTGCTTGCTCAACTCGGAAGCGGCTCTTTGAATTCTCTTCCGGATCTGATCAAAGGTCATTTCCGAGTAGGTTTTCTTCTTGTGGTCTAAGAAGATCATCTTTCGATCTCTGAATCGAACGATGATGTCGGTTCCGGCCGAATAAGTGTGACGCATCCCGTCCGGGCTGTGATAGGTGGTTTCGGTGCCCTGGCCTTGAGTTACCGCCGAAGATATCCCGGTGACTACCGTCTTCTGATGCAGGGTGATCCCTTCCGGAGAGGACTGGGCGACCGGGGTCGCGCCCAAGAACGCGAGGAGAAGAAAAAGCACTCTTTGCATGGGCATCCTTTTCCCGGACCGTTTCCACTTCATCAAGATCAATGGTGATGGGTCAATGGTGGATAGTCAATGGTGAATGGTCAATGGGTAATGACCACTGGTCAATGGACATTCGACATTCGTCATTCCTCATCCCTCATGGTATCCTAGACTAGTTCCCATCCGGAAACCCCTGTTTTTCAAGGGCTTGGTAAGTTCGTGGAACGTAGCATAGAGGCAACCGGTGTCGCTTTTGGAGTTCATTCTACCAAAGGGGCTTAGGGTTCTGTGAAAGAGTGCTGAGTGCAGAGACCTCAGCTTCGGATGAGCTCTGAGTGGATGCTGGTGGGGCGCGGGGCTCTACAACTGGAGTCGAGCCAGCACGACCAGATTGTAGCTCACGACGGAAAGATGCACGTAGCGCTGAAAGTGGGTCCAACCTTTCCAGAGACAGCGACTCAAACCAAAGACGAGTTTGGCCGTGGAGATGCAGCCTTCAATACCGGCCCGAAAGCGTCGCAGTTGCTTGTACACCCAGCTGGAGCGGACCATGTTCTCGATGGTCAATCCGCACTTCTTCGCAAAAGCCACATCCTGCACGCCTTCCTCTTTCGCCCATTTCAGGTTGTTGAGAGAAGCAAAGCCTCCATCGAAACTCGCTTGGCGAGGATAACGACCGTACAATTGGCACTGACGCCGCAAAAGAGGCTCGACCTGTTGACTGTCGGCGGGATTCCCTTGCACCAGAAGCGCATCCAGGATCAGGGAAGATTTTCCGATCGTCACATAAAGTTTATGACCAAAGATACTCTCCCGCGCCCCTTTTTCAATAATGTCGGTGTGTTCTTCAAAGAGCGAGACCACTTTTTCCCACGCCGGTACCTTTTCACCCCCAAGCACCCGCCGTTGTGTCTGATCCATCACTCGTTCCAGCAGATCCAGGTAGTGAGCCAGTGCTTGGCTGATGGGATCGCTCCAAGCTTCGGCCGACTGGATCGCCTCTCGGGCGTAGCTGCGCGTCTTGCCAGCTACCTGGAGCAGATCCTGATAATGTTTTTTGCGTCTTTCGCCCCGGCTGTTTCGGATGTTCAGCCAGCGCCTTTTGGCCCGCCTCGAGTGATCGACAAAAGCGACCGACTGGCGCTGGCTCAGACGTCTCATAAGGCGGGTGAGGACCCGGATCGCATCGTACAGCAACTGACTATCTGTAGGATAACGGATGTCACTTTCCACACTGGTTGCATCCACTCGGATCTTGCGCCCCTTTTCCAAACCTTCCTGATCGGCCCAACTCACCAACACCCGGTTGATCTTCTGCCAGGTGGAGTCTTCCATCTTGGAGATGTTCTCCTGAAGGACGCTCTTGGAGGGAGTGTACCCGTAGGGAAGGCGACAAAAGGTGCGGAAACTTTGCGAGTCGCTCAGATGAAAGGCAAGCTTTTCATAAGAAAACTGGTGCATCTGTTTGATCAGAGCACAGCGCAGCACCTGATCGGCTGTCAGACCTCCCGCACCGTTCCGGGCGCTGGCTTTGTCACACACATCCTGTAAAACTAGATCCGAGATCGAGGGATTCTCGTCCAGGATCTCGGAAATCACTCTCAGCTCTTTGGCGAGTTGATGATCGGGCCAAAGGGGAGAAAGGGGGAGTTGATTTTCACGGTTCTTTCGCATTTTTCAAGCACTCGGTTTTGCTTAAGTCTTTTGCTACGTACTGCTTACAACAATTACAATAGCAAACGACTATGACAAAACCGAGGCTTGGAGATGCCCCTCTTCCTCTTTATTTCCAATGCTTTACAAGTCCACGGATGGGAACTAGACTAGGCTGTGATGACGTTACTACTTCTACTCCCTCTCCTCCTGCCCCAGGGCACGTCAGACATGCTGAAACCCGGTCCACCCCAGCCGGTCACTTCGGTTTCCTTTAATGGCGAAGAGGTGATCTCCGCTTTCAATGGCAGCTCGGACAGGGTGAGGTTGGTAACGGTCTTTTCCCCCACCTGAGGCCACTGTCTTCGGGGGGCCTCCGAAGTTCATCGCATCCTCGCCAAGTATCCCGAAGCGAGACTCAGGGCTCTGATCATATGGACCCTGATTCGTAACGCAGATAGTCGGAGCGCCGCGGAGAAGGCCTCCGCCTACCTGCCTGACCCGCGCGCTCAGCATTTCTGGGATCTGTGGAAGTACAGCGAGAAACACTACAGGGAACAGCTCAAGTTCCCGGAGGGTAAGCTGGCCTGGGACCTTTTTGTGGTTTACAAGCCGCACGCTTACTGGGGAAAGATCCCCCCCGAGCCCAGTGGATGGATGCACGACCTGAAGATTGACCACGGGACCCACTACAGCCCCGAATTGCTTCAGGAAGAACTGGTAAAGTGGATTCGTTGAGGCGCGGGGACTGCTTCGGATTGACTCGTCCAGTTTAGAAGTTCACTCCTCCGAGCGATACTGTGGCTGCATTTCGGCCGCACCATCGAATGAAGGATTTTCACCCGGCAGTACAGACCTGGTTTCGGAAACGGTTCAAGGAACCCACCGAGCCTCAGCAGCAGGGCTGGCCCGCGATTCAGCAAGGGGAGAACGTTCTGATCGCGGCCCCCACCGGTTCGGGGAAGACGCTTGCGGCCTTTCTCTGTGCTATTGACCGTCTGGTGCGCCAGGGCGAAGAGGGCAGGCTAACGGACTCGACGCAGGTGCTTTATGTCTCTCCACTGAAAGCCCTCGCAAACGACGTACGGAAAAACCTGCTGGAGCCTTTGCGCGAGATTCGAGAGGTCTCTGCTCAACTGAAACTGTCTTTACCGGAGATCCGCCCCCTGGTCCGTACGGGGGACACTCTCCCCAGGGAACGCCACCAGATGAAGCGCAGGCCTCCGCACATTTTGATCACGACTCCCGAGTCTCTCTTTATTCTGATGACTTCCGAGAGCGGGCGCGGAATCCTCAAAGACATTCAGACGGTGATCGTCGATGAGATCCACGCCGTGGCTCGCGACAAGCGCGGGTCCCATCTTGCGCTTTCGCTGGAACGTCTCGAGGCCCTCACGGAGAGAACACAAGGACGGCTCTTGCAGCGTGTGGGGCTTTCTGCAACTCAGAATCCGGTGCAGGCCATCCGCCGATTCCTGACCGGTCAGGGGCGGACGGCTCGGCTGGTGGGTATCGGCCACAAACGGCCGCTGGACCTTGCCGTCGAGGTCCCAAAAGATGAGTTGGGAGCAGTCGCCAGCAACGAGATTTGGGAAGAAATCTACGACCGTCTTGCCCAGCTCATCCGTCAGCACCGCACCACCCTGGTTTTCGTCAATACACGGCGGCTCGCAGAGCGGGTGGCCCATCACCTGGCGGAACGCCTGGGTGAGGAAGCCGTGACGGCTCACCATGGCAGCCTCTCCAGAACGATCCGGCTCGACGCTGAGGAGCGCCTGAAGAGCGGAACGGTGAAAGCGGTGGTGGCAACTGCCTCCCTGGAGCTGGGAATTGACGTGGGCTCGGTCGATCTGGTTTGCCAGATTGGTTCTACGCGATCCATTGCCTTGGCCCTTCAGTGCATTGGTCGAGCGGGGCACTGGAGAGGTGCCACTGCAAAAGGTCGGATCTTTGCAATGACTCGCGATGAGCTGCTGGAATGCGCTGCCCTCGTCCACTCGATTCGATGCGGAGAACTGGACGAGATCTCGATTGTGCCTGCCCCGCTCGACATTCTCGCCCAGCAGATCTTTGCCGCGGCAGCCTGCGAGGAATGGAAGGAGGAGGACCTGTTTCAACTCTTTCGAAGGGCAGCCCCCTACGGGGAGCTGACTCGAGAGCAGTTCATTCGGTTGTGACTATGTTGGCGGAAGGAATTTTCACCGCTCAAGGGCGGCGAGGCGCCTACCTGCATCGTGATCGGGTCAATGGGGTCGTCCGGGGCCGACGAGGCGCTCGGCTGGCCGCAGTGACCTCGGGAGGAGCCATCCCGGATAACGCCAACTATCTGGTCAAGGCTGACCCGGAAGATGTCCTGGTGGGTACCCTGGACGAAGATTTCGCGGTGGAAAGTATGCGGGGCGACATCTTCCTGCTGGGGAACATGTCGTGGCGAATTCGCGGAATCGAAGCTGGAACGGTGCGCGTCGAAGATGCTCACGGCGCTGCTCCCACCATCCCATTCTGGAGGGGCGAGGCGCCGGCTCGTACCCGGGAACTTTCCCAGGCCTTTTCCGATCTGCGGGAAACCCTTTCCAAGTGCTCGCCTGAGGAGAGCATTCGCTACCTGGAAGGCGAGTGTTCCCTCGATCGGCGCGGTGCCGAACAGGCGGTCCAGTATGCTCATGCGGGATGCGCTGCCCTGGGTCAGTCGCCCACGCGGCAATGCGTGGTTGCAGAGAGGTTTTTTGACGAAGGAGGAGGGATGCAGCTTGTTCTGCATGCCCCCTTTGGGAGTCGCATTAACAGAGCCTGGGGACTGGCCCTGCGCAAGCGGTTCTGCCGGTCTTTCAATTTCGAACTGCAGGCTGCAGCCACTGAAAACGGAATACTCATTTCGCTGAGGGAGCAGCACAGTTTTCCCCTGGACAGCGTTTTTTCCTTCCTTTCTCCGGACAACCTGCAGGGAGTTCTCACACAAGCGCTGCTGGATACTCCGCTTTTCACCACGCGCTGGCGTTGGAATGCCAGTCGAGCTCTGGCAGTGCTGCGCTTTTCCGGAGGCCGAAAGGTTCCGCATCCGCTGCAGCGGATGCGATCGGACGATCTTCTCGCTGCCGTGTTCCCCCAGCAGGTGGCCTGTGCCGAAAACATTCAGGGAGACATTCCCATTCCCGATCACCCTCTTGTCTTCGAGACGATCCGTGACTGTCTGACTGAAGCCATGAATGTGAGGGCTCTAAGGGAGATCTTGCGGAATCTCGAAAATGGCGTGATCCGTTGTTTTGCCGTCGATACACGAGAGCCGTCACCTTTTTCCCACGAGATACTCAATGCGAATCCGTATGCCTTTCTGGATGACGCGCCCTTGGAGGAGCGGCGCGCCCGCGCAGTTCAGACTCGCCGCACGCTGCTGCCCGAGCAGGCCGGGGATTTGGGAGTGCTGGATGGGGAAGCCATCGAGCGGGTGGCTCAGGAGGCCCAGCCTCCTCTGAAAAGTGCCGACGATCTTCATGACGCCCTACTCACTCTGGTGGTCCTGAGGGACGAGGAAATTTCCGAGTGCCGGCATTGGGCAGATGAGTTGATGCGCCAGAAGAGGGCCTATCGCTTGATTCTGGAAGAGGCCGTTTTCTGGGTGGCTGCTGAACGGATGGATCTCGTGCGCCGCGTTTATGAGAAGGTAAGGCTTGAGCCGCCGTTGGAAAAAAATGGGGAGAAATCTGAGCCAGTGCGCCTGGCGGAAAGACCGGGGAGTGGACCGGGAAGGGGCATTTCGTGAACTGCTGCGATCCCGGCTGCAGTCATCAGGTCCCACCACTTTGGAAGAACTGGCCCGGTTGCTGGTTCTCCCCCGGAATCAGATCGAAATGGGTCTTGCCGGCCTGGAAGGTGAGGGGCAGATCCTGAGGGGTTCCTTTCGTCCCGCTGCACAGGAAGTGGAGTGGTGCGACAGGCGGCTGCTGGCGCGCATCCACCGTCTGACTCTGGGTCGATTGCGCCGGGAAATTGAGCCTGTACCTGCCTCGGAATTCATGCGCTTTCTTTTTCTCTGGCAGCACCTGGCTGAAGGGACGTTGCTGTTTGGTGAAAAGGGCCTCTCAGTGGTCCTGGAGCAGTTACAGGGTTTTGAAACCGCTGCGGCGGCCTGGGAAGGCTTCCTGTTGTCTCGGAGGATTGCCGATTATGACCCCGAATTCCTTGATCAGCTTTGTCTCTCGGGAGACTTCGTTTGGGCCCGGCTGACGCGGCCCTCGGCTCTGGAGCTTCCCGAGTCGGACACCCGCGCCGTTCGTCCCACTCGACTGGCCCCGGTGGCTTTTTTCAGACGCGAGCAGATGGGGCAGTTCCTTGTCTTGCGCTCGGAACTTGTAGACCCTCATGAGGGAATCCAGGAGCTGAATCTCTCTCACCCGGCCCGCGAGATTCTCGAGCAGTTGAATCAGTGGGGAGCCTGTTTCTTCAATGACCTGGTGCGCACCACACGGAGATTGCCGGTTCAGGTGGAAGAAGGTCTGTGGGAAACTGGTTGCCGCGGGGCTGATCACGGCCGATGGTTTTGATAACCTCCGCGCCCTGGTCGATCCGAAGCGCCGGCGAGGAGAGGGACGCCAGCGCTCACGCAGACCTCGATATGCCCTGGGGCGATGGACCCTTCTGCAACTGCCGGGAGCAACAGCCTGGGGCGGCCGCCAGCTCGAGGAAAACGCCCCCCGGGCCGAGGTTGATCTGGAGCCGCTGGCAGGCCAGCTGCTGCGCCGGTGGGGCGTCGTGTTCCGCGACTTGTTGGCGAGGGAAAGCCTGCTGCCGCCCTGGCGTGACCTGTTACTCGTATACCGTCGTTTGGAGTTGCAGGGGAAAGTCCGGGGAGGGCGCTTCGTTGCCGGCTTCAGCGGTGAGCAATTTGCGTTGCCTGAAGCGGTCCATACACTGCGCACCCTGCGGAAAAATCAGCCCACTGGAGAACCCATTCGCTTCTCCACCGCCGACCCGCTTAATTTAAGTGGAATCCTCACTCCAGGTCCCCGCGTGCGACCCCATCCGGTAGAGACTGTCCCGGGTTTAGTTGAAAGTTGAGAGGCGGTTCGTCCGACCGACTCGTTAGAATCGGGTTGGTCAACAACCTTTTAAGGAGGAACCGCCATGAAGAAATCATATCGAATTGTCACCCGGAAGAACAGTCAGGGGCTGGCTGATTATCTGGCCCAGAACGGGCAACTGTTGCTCCCGATGGTGGAGCTGATCGAAGCCTCCCGGATGGCCATTGACGAGTTGATCGACATCCTGGGGCGAGCGAGCATGGAAGCGGTCTTGCAGCTTTCTGCCCGAAGTGTCGCCGGCGAAAAGCAACAAGGGCGCCCAGGCAAGCAGATCGTTTGGTACGGCACTCAGCCAGGGCGAGTCAGACTTTCGGAGCGGCAAGTGCGGGTTCGAAAGCCACGGCTGCGCAAGAAAGGCCAAGGTCGAGGCGGGGAGGTGGAGATCCCCGCCTATGAGGCGATCAACCGTAACGGGGAGCCGGGCAGCCGCATGCTGGAGATCTTGACGTGCAACGTTTCCACGCGCCACTACAGCCGCGTGATCCCCCAGATGGCCGACACGGCGGGAGTCAGCAAATCGTCCGTGAGCCGTCAGTTCATTGAGCAGAGCGGCCAGCAGCTGGAGCAGCTGGCCGAGCGACACTTTGATGACGTTGAGTTTCTGATCATCTACATCGACGGCCTGGTCTTTGGCGAGCACCACGTGATCTGTGCCGCCGGCGTGGACTCGGAGGGCCAAAAGCACGTGCTGGGGCTGCGGGAAGGGGCCAGTGAAAACGCCGCCACCGCTACCTCCTTGCTGGAAGACCTGGTGGAGCGAGGCCTGGATTCCGGGCGACGCTATCTGTTTGTGATTGACGGCTCCAGGGCCCTGCGATGTGCCATTGACAAGGTCTTTGGCAAGGGCAGTCCGGTGCAGAGATGTCGTCGTCATAAGATTCGCAACGTGTGCGATCGATTGCCGGACGATCTGGCCGAGCAAGTCAAGTCAGCGATGCAGGCTGCTTATCGGCTGCCCTGGGAAGAAGGGAGGGTTCGGCTCAGAAAGCAGGCGGAGTGGCTCGAAGGGCTGCATCCCGATGCGGCAGCTAGCCTGCGAGAAGGTCTGGAAGAGACCTTCACCATCAATCGACTCGAGTTGTCTTCCTCCCTGCGCTTGTGTCTGGCCAGCACCAACCTGATTGAAAGCCCTCACTCTGGCGTGAGGATGCGGACCCGTCGAGTGAGCCGCTGGAAAGATAGCCAGATGGTGCTGCGCTGGGCCGCCTCAGCCTTCCTGGAGACGGAGAAGAACTTCCGGCGCATCCAGGGCTACCAGGACCTCTGGATGCTGAAAGCCAAACTCAGAGACGAGGTTTCTATGGACGCCAAACGAAAGGTGGCTCAAGATCGTGCTCAACCTGAACCGCCCTTCACTTTCAACTGAGTTTGGGGCAGCCTCCATCCGGAAACGATTCTGGTCTACCGGGATGGGGTGCTGATGGAAGAGGAGTCACCGGTCGCTGGTCATCGGTCACCAGTCACTGGTACTAGTCATCAGTCACTAGTCACTAGTACCTTGTCAACTTAGATATTGTGGGTAGAGGTGCTTGAGCTTGACGCGAGCATCCTCGATCCTAAACTGCCAATCTACTCCGATTTGCATTCGATTGCGATCTTCCCACCACGCCTGGGTGTGGCGGGTGAGTTGCTGGCGAGTTGGGATGCGACGATCTAGGCATTGCCGGCTCAACGCGCTCAGCTCGATTTCCGCCACGTTCAACCAACTGCCATGCTTGGGGGTGTAGTGAATCCGGAGCCGCTCCGCCAAGCGGCGAGCTTTTTGAGGCTCAAAGGCCTCGTAGAGCGAGCCCGCCTTGTGCGTGTTGAGGTTGTCACACACCAGGATGATCCGGGCCGCATCTGGAAAATCCTCTTCCAGGAGCTGCTGAATCTCCCGTGCCCAATCCACCTTGGTCCGCTGCTCGCGCACGCTCACTTTGCGCCAGGCCGCCAGAGGTTGAACGAACAAAAACAGGGCCGCCGTCCCACATCTCTCATATTCGTAATCGTAGCGCTCGACCCGCCCCCCTCCGAGCGGGATCGGCTGGCGAGTTTCTCCAATCAACTGCTGCGGCTGCTCGTCCATGCACACCACCGGATATTTCCCATCCAAGGGACGCTTGTAAACTTCCAGAACGTCTTCCATATGGGCCACGAAGTCCGCATTCTGCCGGGGCGGGATCACCCAACACTTCCTCAAGTGCGGTTTGAGGACGTTTTTTTAAAGCCTGGCGCACCGTTTCGTGGCTGATCGTCTCCACGATCTCCATCTCCACCAGCCGTTGGCTGAGCAGTCGCAGCGTCCAGCGGGCTCGTCCTTCCGGTGGCGGGCCGCAACTGAGTGCGATCATTTGCGCCTCTTGCTCTCCGTCCAGTGACTTCTCTCGCGAGAGTCGCTGTTGCTTCTTGCGGCCCAAGGCCCGCTCCAGTCCCTCTTCCACCAAACGCCGACGAACCTGCACCACTGTATTGAAGTGGCACCCAAACGCTTCTGCGATCTTCTCGTCCGTCCATCCAGGGCCGTTGGCATCCGCCTTCAACAGGATATTAGCGTGCTTGACCCGGTAGGCCTTCACTGTCCCTTTCTTGACCAGACTCTGCAACTCCTTGCGTTCTTCCTCACTAAGTCGGACCACATATCTCTTGCTCATCTTGATCCTCCTAGGTTATCGAACCAAGGCCTCTCAAGACGAGCTTTTACGCTCTGCCTCTGACTAATAAAAACAATGCTGACAGTGTACTAGTCGCTAGTCACCAGTCAATCGTCAACGCGGGACGGTTCCAGGTTCAACTGACAACTGACCATTGACCACTACTGTCCGGTTATAAGTCAAATAAAACCAGCTGGTTATGAACTTCGACCCTTTCATATTTGTAGTTCGTTTCTGTAAGTACCTGAGAAAGCTGGATTCTCTCCAAAAGCGTGACGCTCAAAATTTGCAAGATCTGGTGATTCACTTCACTCCGGAAACGCTGTGTCGATATACAGAGTGGCAAGCAACAGAGAATCGGGTGGAAGGCACGAACTCGGAATGTGGGAGGAGCCTCAGGCTCCGAAGGGGCGGCGAAACCCCGCCCCTTGGTCTCCTTGCAGTTCGGCACCTGAGGTGCCTCCCACGCTGAAGGCGGCTTTCTAACTCACCGTTCGCAGTGAATTGCATAACCAGATTTGCAACATTGTGTAGAGGTGGTTGAACATATCGAAAAATTTGGATTTCGTAGTCAACCTCTGTATTTGCAAGATGTTACCAAAAGTAAGAACTGACTCAACCGGACAGTAGTGACCAGTGACCATTAACCAATGACCAATGACCAGTGACCATCACTGCACCGCATAGGAACGCGTGACGTCATTCCGACCGTTGGTAACCGTGAACCTTGAGCCATCCGGATGTACGGCGAGGCGAATCCAGTGGCCGGCACACTCTTCGTCAGGGCTCAAATTGGCGATCAATTCACGAGCTGTGTTGTCTTCAGCTCCTGTAGCGAGATTCAGGTGGATCTGAAAGATATCTTGCAGGCTGGGCACTGATTTCAGGAGCGCAAAAACCTGGGCATCGCCTCCTTTGGTTGCCCCATTGTTGATCAGGGCCACAGTGGGTTGGATGCTGCGAACAAAAACGGGATGGTTGCTGTTCTTGAGCCCGTGGTGGGTCACCTGATAGGCGTCCACCTTGCCGACCAGGTCGACCGGACAGGCCAGCTTGGACTCGATATTCAAGGTGAGATCGCCGCAGGCAAGAAACTCGAAGTTACCGAATCGAAGCAGAAGTGCCACACTTCTACCGTTCTCGTCCAGAACGTCTTCGCCTGGCTGAAGGGCCGAACAGGCCGGATTCGGCTCTCCGTCGCCTCCAATCGTTTCTCCGTCGGAAGCCAGGCACCGCAATTGGAGAGGCACCGCCCCTTGCTTGAGCGGAATCTCGTCCCCGGGCCAAATCTTTTGACGCTCTCCTCGGCTTGCTCTCACGTACGCGGTGTAAAGGCTTGCAAACTGAGGATCTTGTTGCGGTTCGACCACGGGTCCCCGGTCCAGGAAGTTTGAGATTGGAATCATCTGGCTGAGGCGGGCCGCTCCACCGTAGTGGTCGCGGTGAAAATGCGTGGTGATGAAATAATCAATCCGTTTCAGCCCCGCCAGTCGAGTCGCAACCTCATGGATTCGTTTGGCGTCGCGGCCATCCTCTCGTCTCCAGCCGGAGTCGATGAGCACCGCCTCCCGCTCAGGAGTAACGATCAATGTTGCCGCTCCACCTTCCACGTCCACGAGATAGATGTGCAGCTCGGCTGCCTGGGCATTCAGCAGACACACTGCACCCAGCCACAGGAAAATCAGCTGTTTTCGAAGGGTCATGAGCAGTAGTTAGGCTAGCAGAAGCGGCTGACCAGTGACCGGTGACCAGTGACCGGTGACCAGTGAGTGACGAAAATCGAGCGTACGCGATGGAAAATTTGGCGAAAGGTGCTTTACAAACGGTTTGACAAGGATATAATCCACATGACTCATTTATTGTTGGAGAACTAGACTAGTCCGATTTGTAAGAGGAGGGGTGAAGATGGTTCGAGAAAGAGTTTTTTTGCTGATGGGCAGTGCATTGATGTTGGCAGCAACGGGAGGGTGTGTGAATCGACCCCCGGTGCTAAATTGCACGCCGGAACGAACGACAGTGACAGAGGGGGATTCGGTGACGATCGATTCCAAAGCGAGCGATCCGGATCGCAATGATCGATTGACGTACAACTGGAGTGCAGCGAAAGGGAAACTGACGGCTCGGAATGGCACGGCGTCGTTTGACAGCAGCGGGCTGGACCCGGGGACGTATACGGTGAAGCTGGAGGTGAGCGACAAGAAGCCGAGTACGGTGAACTGTGCGGTAGACCTGCAGGTGGAGAAGAACAAGATGGCGCCGAAGGTGGCCTGCGAGCCGGGACAGGTGAAGGTGACGGAAGAGCAATCGAAAACCCTTCAGGCACGAGGCTCGGACCCCAACGACGACGCCATCAGCTACGCCTGGACGGTGGATGGGAAGAGTATCGATCACACGGCGGCCTCCTTTGAGTTTGGGACTACGGGCCGGAGCCTGGGAGCCCACACAGTGGGCGTAACGGTGACGGATGTGGACAGAATGACGGCCAACTGCAGCTTTCAAGTGACGATCGAGCGGCGGCCCAATGAGGCTCCCACGGTGGCGTTGACGTTAGACAAGACGAGCGTGTATGCGGGAGCGCCGGTGACGGCGAAGGCGGAAGGGAAGGATCCGCATAACGATGAGCTGACGTATGCCTGGAAGCTGAACGGGCGAAGCCGCTCGGAGACAGGCACGAAGGTGGAGATTGCGACGGCAGGGCTGTCGGGCGGAAGGCACAGCGTAGGGGTGACGGTTCGGGATGATCGAGGAGCGACGGGCACGGACACGAAGTCGTTCTCGGTGCGGGAGAAGCTGGTGGTGCAGGTGAGTGGGCTGAGGCTGGACAATGTGGCCAAGGCAAAGCTGGATGAGGTGGCCCTGAAGATGCAGCAGACTGCGGCCCTGCGAGCGACCTTGACCGGACATACGGATGATCGGGGCAGTGAGGAGGGTAATGAGCGCATGGGTCTGAAGCGGGCCCAGGCGGTGCAGAAGTATCTGGTCCAGGAGCACAAGATCGAGGAGGGGCGCCTGACGACGGCCAGCGCCGGAGAAAGCGCACCCATAGCGGATAATCAGACGGCCCAGGGGCGAAAGGAAAACCAGCGGGTGGAGGTGGAACTGTTCGTTCCTTAACCGCGAAATTCGCGAAGGTTCGCGAAAGTTTGCGAATTTCGTGATTGGAGGTTGACTTGGCTTCCGAGTGTCGGTTGATGATGCCTAGCTGCGGAGGTCTTCAGGCGCTACTCTGGACCCTCTCAGGCTGGGTGAACCGCCTAGGTGTCATAATCGAACATCTCGAAGCCCGGACGATTAGAAGTTGCCGCCATCCAGTCGCCGGCAATCGCCATGCCAACGCTCGTCGCCACCCCCTGCCCGAAGGGGCCCGTGGTCGTCTCCACACCGGAGGTCCAACGGTATTCCGGATGGCCGGCGCATCGGCTGTCGAGCTGGCGAAACTGCCTGATGTCGTCCAGCGTGACAGAGAACTGGCCGAGCCTTTCATACTTGGGGTTGACTGCCTTGACACCGCATAGGTGCAGCATGGAGTAGAGCAGCATTGAGGCGTGGCCACGACTTGCTTTGTTGTTACCGCTCGAGTGTCCTTTTTTTCGATCGATTACTATAGCCCACGTGAATGGAATAGAAAACGGGAAAACAGGCCGCCGCAAGCCGATCACGAAGACCAAACCTGGTACCTCTCTGCCGGGGCGAAGACCGAGAATTTGGTGTGGCACCACTGGGCCATGGTGCGAGTAGCCAGCAGATAACGGTTACTTGTCGTCAGTCGGGCGCGGGGAGGCCGGGCATCCTCGAATAGATGGATGGGGGTTTCGACGCGGAAGGTGACGCAGATTACAGAGTAGTTGTGTGGGAGCCGAGGTGGGAAGAGATCGGGATAGAGGCCTTCTCCTGCTAAGGTCCTCCTTGCCAGACGAGGGGTACGAGCTTGGATCCTTGATCGAGTCCATGGTCAGATCAACATCCAGATCAGGCCAGTACAGGTGGTCCTCGTGGAGGAGTTCCACATGTAAAATTGAAGTGATCTTCGCTTCACGAAACCAGGGGAACTCGGAAAAGGGCAGAAAAAACTCTTCGTCGTGTACCAAAACCCAAAGACCATGGCAGTCCAGACTGGTTACCTCAACCAGGGAAGTGCTTTTTCCAAGCGGCTTCGATCTCATCTTTACGATCTCTGATAACCTCGGTTAGTTCGCCTATCTGCAATTCGGAGAGCCGGTAGTTTCTGGCCAGAGTTACCTCCGGCTCAATCCAGAACTTGGCCTCGCCATCCGAGCAGTAGACGTCAATGCGGCATGGCCATCGTATGGTGGAAATCCACTTTCGAGACGGTTTCATCGAAGCGGTTTCCTCGAATCTCGCAGACAATCATTTGGGGCAGTTTCTGCTCAAAGAAGGTCTTGTTGAGGATCAGGAATTGAACAAGCTACTCAAGCGGTCGCGTCGGCAGAAAAGTGCCTTGGGAGAGACCGCTCTGCGGGCAGCAATATTGGATCTATCACAATTAAGTAAGCTGCTTCATCGACAGGCCTACCGTCTACTCAGGTGCTGCCTGGAAGATAGCTTTGAAATTCAGCTCGAGGTGGCTTCGACTCCATTCAATGTCTCGGTCCGAATAGATCCGCACTTACTGATCCTTGAGCTGGCCAGAAACACGGCCACGGTATGGCAATTCCCTTCTAATCGGCTGATCAAGTTGAGGAAAGACGAATCGATCCCCTCACGGCCCTGGTCCCCTGAAGAGATTTGTGTCCTCGGTCATTTAAGTTACCCACGAACGCTAGAGGGGATTGTCGGAAGCACCGGCCTTGAAGAGTCTAAAGTGATCAGAATTGTGGGGGTCCTTCACAAGCTGGGATTTATTGAAGTGACCGACGGGGCTTCCAGGGAATCTACCGCTGTGGCAAAAAAACAGGCACTTCTTCCGGAGCTCTTAATACCGGAGATACGGAATCCAAACTATAGAGAAAAGTTGGAAGTCCTAAAGAACCGGTCGTCCTTTATTAGCGAGCAATTCGCCTCCTTGAAGGTTCAGATTGATGGACTGGGAATAGACAAACGGACCCAAGCCATCGTGATTTCCAGCGCCGATAGAAAAGCTGGAAAGTCTCTCATTAGTCCGAACCTCGCATTATCCCTCGCCCGAGATCCCGGAAGGAAAGTCATCCTGCTGGATTGCGATTTAAGAAATCCGAGCCTTCACAACTCTTTTGGAATCCCCATCGAACCAGGGATGATCGAATACCTCTCTGACAGCACACTGCCGCCGCACTGCTATGTTCGCCGCTTGGGACCACTTTACGTGATGACTGCGGGCGGGATCGCCGACAACCCCGTGGAACTCTTGTCACATCACAGAATGCGAGAATTGATAGAGTATCTGCGGAGAGAATTCGATAGCATTGTGGTGGACTCATCGCCGTTACGGGCGATTTCTGACACCCATATTGTCTTTCGGCTTGCTGATGGAATAATCATGGTCATCAGGAGAGGTAGGACCGGGTACCGCGATGTCGAAAAGGCGTTTAAGACGCTGGATCCCGACAAGTTTCTGGGCATAGTTTTTAACGATGTGAAACCAGGGCTAATTCACACTTGTTACGACTATCACGACTATCCCTACGCGAAAAGCAGCAGCCCTGTTTTGGGGAGTGAAAACGGGACAGAGTTGGGCCGAAAAAATGTAAGTGTCAACGTCGGTGCCTCAAACAATACCCCAGAATGCCACTCTCGGACCGTTTCAAACGATCTGATACGGAAGGTAGTAGCTGGATACTACTCTCCAAAAGTCTCCGAACTCAGCGCCAAAGACAATTCACGCAAGGTTGTCGAACCACGGCAAATAGCAATGTTCCTTTGTAGGGAGCTTTCTGGCAGCTCTCTGTCTCAAATCGGCAGAGACTTTGGCGACAAACACCCCACCACAGTGTTGCGCTCGATCCGTAAGATTGAACGCCTGCGTAACGAAGATCCCAGAATCAAAAACACTGTAAACAAGCTAACTGCCTATATTCCTTGGAGATGCTTTAGTCGACATTCCTCATATCAACTTCGGAAGGACCTTTTCCGGTCTCCCCAGTGAATGACCACAACTTATCAGACCGCCAACCTTGCCTCAAGTGGTCTTTGGTCCTCTGTCCATCAAAAGCGCCTCTGATCCCTCGGTTTTCCAGGTAGCTTTTGGTCAAAAACCTGATCAATAGAGACACCTCCAGCGGTTCAATCAGAAACCCTCGGCGCTAGGCCTGTCATCCATCTCAATCGATCAATCCGAGACAACAGCTCGGCCCATATATCCTTGCTTATCGCTACCTCCGCCATCTGAAACGTGACGATCCGGCTATGGCGGATCACCTTCGCTCCGATCTTGATCAGTTTGGTCAACAGGCTGCGAAGGGACCAATGTTTGATTTTTCTGGGAAGGACCAGCCGCCGTAGAAAATTGCCCAGGTTGCAGGCCAAGACAAACAGAGCCAACCTCACCTGATTCGGGACAAAGCGCTGGCAGGACAGGCGAGTCCAGTGCAACGCATATTTGCCTTCCTTGATCCACTGCTCGGCTGTGCCACGACCGTTATAGAAGTGAACCACCCCTGAGGCTTGTGCGCTCATATTGGTGACGATGAAACCCACCCTCGGAAAGAGTTCTCCGCGATGCCACTCGACCTTGGCAATCACCCGGCGAGGCCGGTCCCAACTGGCGGCTTGATATTGGAAATCGGCAAACCAAACGATAGGCTTTCGGGGCGGACGGCCCACAGGCCGGGTAAGCAGGTGTTCAATCTCCGCCTGAAGCACCTCGTTGGCAGGAAGCCGGATGGCATACAAAAAGCCCTTCTCCTCCAAGTATTCATAAACGTCCGGCTTGGCAAAGGCAGCATCCCCACGAAAGTATTTGCGGACTGTTTTCTTCTCGTAGCGAGCCACGATTGGTTCCAGCATCTCCTTCCAACCATCCGCGCTGTGAACATTGCCGGGCCGAAGCATTGCACCTTCGCAATCTCCGAACTGGTTGAAACAAAACAGGGGATGGTAGCAAGTACATCGGAAATGGCCGTTGTAGGCAGAGGCTTCCTGCTCGCCATGGACAGGACTGGCTGAGCTGTCCATATCCAGAATGATGCGTCGATGAGTTGTTTTCTCCAGCGCTCTTTCTACCCATCGGCCATTAACTTCCGAAAGGGCTTTGAGGTTCCCCTGGACGGACAGCATCTCGGTCTCAAATCGACCCATGGTGTTGGCGCTGGCGGCCTTCTTCTTGTCCATCTTCTTCCCGGTGATCCTCCGCATAGTCGGATCCACCGATAGACGATGGGCATCGTTGACATCTTCATAGCCAGCCAGTCGACTCGTATACCGATTGGCGCAGCAACGACGCCAGGTCGTGCTGGATGTTACGCCCTGTCCGCGAATCGAGAAAAACGGAGGGAACACTATCGAATAACACCAACGCTTCGTCCAAATCACGATAGGCGAGAAGCCCAGCATCCGAGGTGACCTTAGCCCCATGAAATTCAAGCCTCAAACTGCCATCAAAACCGGCCTTCAAACCTTCACCCTTTGGGTCAGTCATTTCTTGCTCCCTTTATGCTCTATATCTACTTTAATTATAGTAGTTTACATCGATTAAGGCAAGCAATTTTGGTGTCCTATATGATGAATGGGGGGTAAGATGAATCCGCCGTTCTTCTCGCAGAAAAAGTAAAAACGATAACCTTTCCAGCGGAAGACCGTTGGACTCACTGTGCCATATTACTACACTTGAGCAGAATGGACTTTCAAAGACATCACTCCTACTATGCCAGTTAGCCTGGGCGGTCCCCTATATGAACGGTTCCCTGGGTGATCTCCTCCAGGCCGGCCAGAATGCGCAAGGCCGTGGATTTGCTGCAGCCCGAAGATCCGACAACAACCAAAAACTCCTTACCCCGGAGCGGCGCAGAAGCCAGACGCTGGCGAAGGCACTGACGGAGACCGAACGGGCGGACCGCTCTGCGCGCAGGCCGCCTCTCCGCCGCTACGGCACGATCACGATGTTGTTGATGTACAGCGTCCGCACGAGATTCGTGAGGCTCTGGCCGCCTGCGCCGATCTCGGAGTTGACGAAGACCACCACCTCCATGTTGTCGGGCATCATCATCAGGAGACACTGCTCGGTGCGGGCGACGGCCGGATTGCTGTTGTCCGTCCACCGGCCCGGCTTGTAGTAGAGGCGCCCGGCCGCCGTGTCGAAGCCGTTGAACGGGCTGTTCAGACCCCACGACTGGTTGAGGAGCTTCTGGGCATCCAGGCCGCTGACGATCTGACCCGTGCGCAGCGCCCGGGCGACGTTGAGGATCTGGTTGATCGTCATGTGCCAGCCCACGCCGCCGGGCGAGCCGACAAAGCTGCCGCTGTTCCAGCTGTTGCCCGAAGCGTTGAAGCGGCTGGCCAGGGCCGTGGACGGGCTCTTGGTCAGCACCGGAAAGGAGCCATGGGGATTGAAGACGTTGGCCTGCATATAGTTGTTGTAGGAGGACGAAGTGATCACATCCCAGACCAGGTCGTTGATCCACTCGGGCCCGAAGTTGGTCGCGGGGTGGATGTAGCCGCCGATGGTCGCGATCAGGATGCGGAGCAGGCCGAAGTTCATGTTCTCGTAGTCGGAGTTGTTGCCGACGTCCGAAGCCGTCACGCCCCCCTGGACGTTCGCCTGCATCGTCGCCCAGTTCGACGAGGAGCCTCCGGTGCCGAACCCGGACAGGTGGTTCATCAGGTCTTCGAAGTTGATGAGACCCACGTTCGGACCGGGGTTCCAATAGCCCGGTAGCCAGTTGATGATCTTATCGTCGGTGTCGATGCCCTTGGCTTTGAGTAGCTTCACGAGGCCGATCGCGCTCGTGAACTTGGAGAGACTCACGATGTGCATGCGGCGATTCGTGTTCTAGCCCGCTGCGGGCGCATCGGCCGGAAAGGGGTTCCGGGCCCAGTTCCATTGCAGCGTTGAAACGGTCTGGCCGTTCGCGCGCATTCGCATCGCGTAGCCGTTCACGTTGGCGGCCAACGTGTCGTGGAGGTCCAGGGTAAAGCCGACGATGTCCAGGTAGTTCTTGTTGTCGGGAATCGGTACGAAGGGAAAGCCGTCTTCCAGAGAGGGCACGTAGTTCTCCACCAGGATGGGGCCGGCGGAAGTGAACACCGCGCTGGAGATCTCGAATCCCTCAGCGCGACGCAGCTCCTCGAGGACGTGGCGGTCCAGGACAGCGTCCTCCTCCGGGTCCGCTTCTTCGCCCAGCAGACGGGTCGTAGGCACGGCCTCGCTGATCTGCAGCTGGCGGACGATCTCGGCCGTGCTGAGGCGGCCGTCGGCAAGGGCGGGGACCGACGCCCGGTCGTCGAGGACTTCCGCGACGTCGGGTCTCGCGATCAGGGACTCGAAGCAGAGTCTGGACACCACACCGGTCAGGCGATCACGATTGCAAGGACCGATTATGATCTCCTCCCGCCGCTGCGCGAGTCCCTGACCAGCAAGCAGAAGAGCGGCAGCCACAGCCGCAAGTACGCCAAACTTCTTGAACATGTTGCATCCTTTCCCCACTCCCATTCAGCGAGGTGAGATGCATGCAATCTGCCATGGGAGCGAGCAAATTGCAAGCGGAATGGAAGCAAAATATGGCTGTGCCCGCGCGGCGGCCAGACCTGGAACATGGTGGGCTTCGTCTGCTTCGAGATCCAGGAGATGGTCGTTACCTGTCCTTCCCGAAAAGTCCGTCCGTAAAGGAATTCAGGGAGATCACACCCGATCGGATGGATCGCCCTCGTTTGTGAGTCAATACATTTCAATGGCTTCTGCGCTTGCCCTACGGGCTCGCTCCGAAACCGCCTCAATGGGAAAAAGTGTTAGTGTGCCGCAGCAAGCGGCGTGAGAGATGGGAGTAGGCCTCCCGCAACCGGCTTGCAGGAGCAGGTTGCAAACCACCGTAAGTGGCTGTGGTTAAAAGCCGCGGTCGTGAGCGTTACGGAAAAGGTGCTCTAGAAGCATCAGGTGTGGATCAGGAAGACGAACACAAGTGAACCACCGTTCAAGTGCCGAAAGGACGAGATGGTGTCGAAACCGGGGAGTTGGTGTTGCCCCGGGACGAATCTGGCGGAAACCTGTCTACTGGTCAGGTGGCACCCGGCATAGAGGTGGCGTGAGCTTGATCTGGGCTCTCATGTTGAACTGCGGGAACCTGGAGCAACGATGCTAAGAGAAAGGCACAAGCAGAGAACCTGCGAGGCCGACAGTATCGAAGCGTTGCCCAGGGGCGGACAAGCTCGTAGTAGCGATGAGGCTGCCGTAATGGCAGCGGAGCGAAGGGGCTTGGTCACTCGGCTACAGACAAGCGGCCAACTGCTAGGCAGGAGGAGCCCTTGAAAGTAGCAAAGCCATTTGAGGTTTCTAAGAAGCTGGCAGGGCAAGCATACTTGGAGGTGAAGTCCAAAGGAGGTGCCGCAGGAGTCGATGGCGAGTCGCTTGAACTCTTCGAGCACAACTTGAAGAACAACCTCTATCGAATCTGGAACCGGCTGTGCTCCGGGAGCTATTTTCCACCACCCGTGAAAGCCGTGCCAATCCCGAAGAAATCGGGGGGCACGCGTGTTCTCGGAGTGCCTGCGGTCTCTGATCGAATCGCACAGACAGTGGTGAAGCCAGCCCTGGAGCCGATACTGGAACCGGTGTTCGATGAGGATTCTTTCGGCTATCGACCGGGAAAGTCTGCCCATGACGCGATTGCCATCACCCGGAAACGGTGTTGGCGATACGACTGGGTGGTGGAGTTCGATATCCGCGCCCTGTTCGACAACATTGACCACGAACTGCTCATGAAGGCGTTACGCCACCATTGTCAGTGTCGTTGGGTGTTGTTGTACGTGGAGCGCTGGTTGCAGGCTCCACTTGAGCAGCCCGGCGGCAGTCTACAGGCGCGCGACAAAGGCACACCGCAAGGTGGAGTTGTGAGCCCTATTCTGGCAAATCTGTTCTTGCACTACGCGTTTGACGAGTGGGTGAGACGCCAACTGCCGGGGGTTCCATTTTGTCGATACGCCGACGATGGGCTGCTGCACTGCAAGAGCCAGTCTCAGGCGGAATACGTGATGAGCCTTATCTCGGAACGCTTCCGTGAGTGTGGGTTGGAGATCCATCCCGACAAATCGTCGATCGTCTATTGCAAGGATGTGAATCGCCTGGAAGAGCATTCGCGAATCAGCTTTGATTTCCTTGGTTACACTTTCCGTCCGCGACGGTGTGTGAACAAGAAAGGGCAGGTTCACCCGAACTTTCTTCCTGCGATCAGTATCTCCTCGAAGAAGGAGATCAATCGATGCATGCGTAGCTGGCATGTCCAGCTCAAGAACGAGAAGACGTTGTTGGATCTGTCTCAGATGTTCAATCCGAAACTCCGTGGTTGGCAAGCCTGCTATGGTTGCTTCCACGCGTCGGCACTGCGTCAACTGTGGCGGAACTTCAACCGGTATCTTGTGCAGTGGGTGCGAAGGAAACTCAAAAGATTTTCTGGGCATCGGCAACGGGCGAGGCGTTACCTCGACCAGATTGCCCGTGCCAATCCGCATCTATTTATTCATTGGCGTCTTGGAGTCTTTCCTTGTGGCTTGAGTGATAGGAGCCGGATGAGCTGAGAGGTTCACGTCCGGTTCTTGGAGGGGCTGGGGGTGAGACTCCCCCGGCCTACTCAACCCTATGTTCCCGAACGTTCACAGCGCCGGAGAAAGCGCACCCATAGCGGATAATCAGACGGCCCAGGGGCGAAAGGAAAACCGGCGGGTGGAGGTGGAACTGTTCGTTCCTTAGTACTCCCTTTCATCAATACGGTAACGTTTGCGGATGGGGCGTGCGAGGCGAGGTCGCGAAGAGAGGAGGAGGCGATGCTGAAGCATCGTCGACGACGAACGACAAAGAGATCGCCCGCAACCCCCATCCGCCCAAAGGGTTGGGGCGGGACGGGCCCATCTCTTTGTTGCTCCTCTTCGCCGATGTCTCGACACGAGTGTCTCGACATCGACTCGTCGTCGTGCCTCGATCTGGTCTCCGTCGCGCTCCCAACACACGTTACCGTATTGATGAAAGTGAGTACTTAACCGCGAATTTCGTGATTACTCGGGCAGGAGTTGCTGCGGAACATCTACTTCCATCATGAGGAGGGCTGCGGCCAGCGTTTTCCCTTGCGGGTCGATGCGCAGCGATACCGTTCCGCCACCTCCCAGTGAGCGCTGAAGCAGGAAATTGAGGGCCTGCAGGTTGGGGAGTTCGAAGCGCTCCACCTCACCTTGAGTGATTTCCCCAAAATATTCTTTCACTCGAGGGGCCGTCAGTTCCCTGCACAGCCAGAAGTAGATCTTCTCGGAACGAGCGACCACACCGATATTGCAGGTGTCTCCCTTGTCCCCGCTGCGAGCGTGGCAGAGCTCGATCAGCAGCACTCGGACATGGGCTCCGCGGTCGCTACGGGGATCCGACTGGGAAGGAGGGAAGGGTTCAGGGTCCGCCTTCTGGGTGACGCTGGGCGGAGGTGTCCAGGCCACTCGCAGCTTCTTCCCACTGCTCAGAAACGTGACCTCCGGAGTAATCTCCCAGGCGGGAATCAGGCAGGGCCAGTAGGCGACGACCTCCTGGATGCGAGGCCGGGCGCCGAGGAGGGCTATGGACGGGGTCGAGCTCAGGAGCAGGGAGGGGAACTTCCTTGCGAATTCTTCAAGCTTCTCTTCATCGGTGTCGCGGGCGCTGAGTCGCAGCAGGATCTCGGGTGGGTCGAAGGGTGCGACCAAGTGACGGTGACAGGAGTTGTACCCCACCAACTCTGTGCTGGTTTCCTCAAACTCCAGGCCCAGCCGGGTCCAGAACAGGTCTGCCAGACGACGCGATTTCTCGACGGCGTCGGGGCGGGTCACAATCAGAGTTCCTTCAGCCTTGTATCCGTCATGATAGGAAATCGAAACCTTCAGAGAGTCGGGGCGCGGCTTTCCCCGCACCCCGGATACCTTCACCCGATTCTCTGCTTCCTCACTCAGGACAATGCTGGAAAAATCGGCGACCGCATCCGGTGTTCGGTAATCCCGAGGGTCTCCGATTTCGTAAATGAGCTGCTCGGTGACCGTTTTGCGACTCACCAGGCCGCCCGTGCCTTCGTGCTTGGTGACGTGAAACGTGCCGTCGGAGAGGAATTCGGCAACTGGATATCCGATATCGAGAAGTGACGGCACTTCTCGCCAGTCGGTCAGGTTACCTCCACTCGCCTGTGCTCCACACTCCAGGATGTGACCGGCCACAATCGCGGAGGCCAGACGGTCCCAATCTTCCAGACTCCAGCCAAACTCGAAGACCGGTGGGGCCACCGCCAGAGCTGCATCAGCCACTCGGCCCGTGATGACGATGTCGGCTCCCTTCTCGAGCGCCTGCAGAATGGGGGCTGCTCCCAGGTAGGCGTTGGCGCTCTCGACGCGCTCGCGAATGGAACTGAGTGCCTCTCCGGTCTCCATATTCTTCAGGGGAATCCCTTTCGCCAGGAGCTGATCGAGCCGATCCATCAGGTCGTCGCCGCTGATCACAGCGACCTTCGTTGTGGCGCCCAGCTCAGCAGCCATTCGCTCGATCTGCCGGGCACAGCCCAGTGGATTGAGGCCCCCGGCATTGGTGATCATCCGTGTTTGCGTGCTCGTGAGAAGGGGCAGGCTCGTGCGCATCTGATGGATAAAATCGGTGGCATAACCGAGTTCGATGTTTCGGGACCGCTGCTTCTGCAGGATGGACATGGTGACTTCAGCAAGGAAATCCAGGGTGATGTAGTGGAGCCGGCCTCTGGCCAGCTGTCGCTCCAGGGCACTCAGGTCATCACCCCAGTAGCCGCTGGCGTTTCCCACCCGTACCGTTTTGGTCATGAGCCGATGAATGAGGAATGACGAGAGACAAATGACGGAGAACGAATGACGAATAACCGCGCATACTCGATTTGAAAAGCCCAATCGTCTGTGCTAACTGTTTATTCTAGTTGGTCAGTCGTCAGTTGTCAGTTGGTCAGTCGTCAGCGGGTCAGCCGGTCAGCCCGGTCAGCGGGTCAGTTGCTATGGACCTTCTCTCCTTTTTTCGTGGCAGTCCCGAAAAGCGAATCAGGAAACTGCGCAAGCGGGTAAAGGAACCCCATGGAGATCCGGCTCCACGGATCAATGCGGCCCAGCGACTCCGCGAAATGGGAAGCGAGCAGGCCATTCGGGCGCTGCTTGATCGCTTCACCATTAGTGCTTCCCCCTCGCGCCAGGATGAAGAGGAAAAGGAGGAAATGCTGTCTTGGGTAGTGGAATTTGGGGAAAGGAGTATCCCCCCATTGATGCAGTTCCTGCGAACAGAAAGGCAAGTCTACTGGCCGGTTCGAGCCCTCAGACATATCCTTCCTGAAGAGGAACTCAGCAGCAAAATCAATGAAATCTTGAACTATCATTGGGAAAATCCTCCGGCCAGTTCCGAGCCGAAGGTACAGTTGATTCGTTCTTTGGAGAGGATACACACGCCGGAACTGGAAGGGACGGTTCGCCGCTATCTGGAAGATGAGGACGACGATGTGCTGCTGGCGGCCCTTGATTACCTGTTCCTCCGCCCCGAAGAGAGTGCTCGCGAGGCGGTTCTGACCTGCTACCTGGATTCCGAGGACCGGCCTCGCATTCGAGCCCACGTGCTGGAGTGCTTTACGGAGAAAGGTTGGAGCGTGCGTGGGTTTCGGCCGCGCATGGAAGAAACTCTGCCGGAAGGATACATTCTGACGCGGGAATCAAAGGTGAAGATCGTGGCACGAGGGGGCTGACCGGCTGACCAGTGACCAATGAACCAATGACCATGGACCACGGGAGGTAGGAAATGCAGTATTGGCTGCTCAAGACAGAGCCTTCTGTTTACTCTTACGCGGATCTTCAAAGAGAGAAACAAACGGTCTGGGACGGTGTCAACAACAACCTCGCCTTGCGCTTTCTGCGCAGCATGAAGAAAGGCGATCGTGCCTTTATCTATCACACGGGTAAGGAAAAGGCGTTGATCGGGGTGGCAGAGGTGGTCTCATCACCCTATGCCGACCCGGAAGGGGAAGATCCGAAGATTGTGGTAGTCGACGTGAAGGCCAGAGAGAAATTGGGCCGAGCGGTACCTCTCTCGGAAGTCAAGGCGGATCCTGCCTTTTCCGATTTCCAACTGGTTCGCCTGCCCCGCCTCTCCGTCATGCCGGTAAGTCAGGCTCAGTGGGAAAGGCTCCTCAGCATGGGGGAGAAATAGGGGGGTCCGACCCTGAATCTTTCCAAATGCGGAGGAAGTGAGCGACCTCTTCCCACGTGACCAGGTTTTGCAGGCAGTGAAGGCATTTCTGCAGATGATTCTGGACCCTGTCCCGGTCCGACTTGGCCAGACTCCCTTCCATCAGGCTTCCCAGAACCCTGACTCCTTCACACTCCTCTGTCCTCGCCTGTTGGATCTGTTCCTTCTGGGGTAGGCTGATTCGAACACTGCTCCAGTTTTTTACCGCAAGCTTTTCTTGCAGTGCCTCCTGGGCTGAATAAGTCAAGACGGAGCCCACGCGGAAAATGCTCTGGATGAGATCCTTGGGGAAGTCCTCCAGCAGTAGATAGATGCATTTCTGGTAGGCAAGCGGGAAGCCGTCAAAGAGGTAGCGTAAATCCACTAGATCCGTGCCTGCGAAATCCGGGAGCGGGTGGCGGTCCCGGCAGAAGTGAAGGAAATCGAAGATCAGGGAGATCGCAAACTCGTGCTCGTTGGCAGCCGGAAATTCTCCCAGACGGTTCTGGGAAGAAAGGAAATCAAAATAAGCTTTCACCACCTCTTCTTTCTTCCTGCTCTGATCGGGAAAGCACTGGAAGAAACGCTGATGAAGCAGGGGAGTGTATCTCTGGACCAGATCGCTCCAGGCAACCCGGTCTGCATTCCGGCACTGCTCGATGAGCTTTGCAAAAACAGGATATTTCATACGCGCAGACTCCATTTTACGATACTGTTTGCAGAGAGTGGGCTTAGTACTCCCTTTCATAAATACAGTAACGTATGCGGATGTGGCTTGCGGGGTGAGGTCGCGAAGAGAGGAGGAGGCGATGCAGGGGTCGTCGCGCCTCGATCTGGTCTCCGTCGCGCTCCCAATATACGTCATCGTATTTATGAAAGTGAGTACTTAGCCCTGTCCCGAATTTCTTTTTAAGCTGGCATGAAAGAGCTGAACCTCCTTTTTTGGGTTTTGGGTGCACTTGCCTTCCTGGAGGCTCTTTACTCCCTCAGGAGCGGAGTCGTGTATCTGCGTCTCTTCCGCAAATTTCTGCACCGGTCCCCGGGAAACTTTGCTCCCCCAGCCAGCGTTTTCTTTCCCTGCAAGAGTGTCGATCCCGACCTGGAATCGAATCTGCGAGCCTATTTTGAGCAGGATTACCCTGACTTTCAGCTCCTGCTGATCACCGGGGAGGAGACCGATCCCTGCGTTCCTGTTTTTCGGCTATTCCAGGAGCGCTATCCGGAGGTTTCCTGCCAAGTCCTGTTTTCGGGGAAGGCACGGCAGCGAGGGCAGAAAATACACAACCTGCTCTACGGCCTCTCTTTTGTCCGAACTCAGGACCAGATCCTGGCCTTTGGAGACTCCGATATTCATCCCGCCCGCAATTGGCTTCGGTATCTGGTGGGTCCTCTTGAAGACACGCAGGTGGGTGTCGCGACCGGTTATCGATGGTACCTCCCTCAGCGAGGTGGTTTCGGATCCGTGCTGCGCTCGGTGTGGAATGCCGGGATTGCATCCCTGATGAGAGAGAAAGACTGTTTTTTTGCCTGGGGAGGATCCATGGCCGTACGCAGGAGCGTCTTTGAAGCATGTCGCGTCGTGGACTATTGGAAGAATGCTCTCAGTGATGATTATGCGATCAGCCGCGCGGTAAAGAACTGTTCGCTTTCCATTCATTTTCAACCTCACTGTCTGAGTTTCTCATACGAAGACTGCAGCCTAGCGGAATTCCTGGCTTGGAGCGGCCGCCAGCTTTCCATCACGCGGGTCTACCACCCTCCCCTGTGGTGGATGGCCCTCCTGTCGCAGGCCTTGAGTGGTCTCACGCTCTGGGGTGGGATGGCAGTGGTGATTGCGGGTTGGGTACGAGGCACGGGCACTCTCGGGCTTGGGCTCCTCTTGACTATGATCTATTGCTTGGGCTGCAGCAAAGCTTGGCTGCGCCTGAGGGCGATTTCCGCCCTCTTCCCGGAGCAAAAAGTCCTGCTGTTGCGGTACCGGGCAGCTCATCTTCTCTGGGGCCCACTTGCCTCGCTGGCGTCGCTGATGGGACTTGTGGGGTCGCTGCGGAGTCGAGACATCGAATGGCGAGGAATCCGTTATCGGATGCTTTCGCCAAATAAAACCGTGGTATTGGACCGATATTGATAGTACCTTTGGGTTACTGGTCACTGGTCACTGGTCACTGGTCACTAGTCACTGGTAGTGGTCATTTGTCATTTTTAACCTGGAATTTGAAACCTGGAACCCAAACCATATGTCCCTGAACACCCTGATCTTCTTCATCACCAGTCGCTGCAACGCCCGCTGTGGGACCTGTTTTTATTGGCAGGAGCTCAACCAGCGGGGCGACCTGACTTTTGAGGAAATCCACAAGATTTCTCAGACCATGCCTCGCTTTCACGAGCTGTGGCTTTCCGGCGGAGAGCCTCTGATGCGGCCCCGACTCAACGAGATTCTCTTCATGTTTTACGACCACAATGGCGTTCGCACCTTGAATCTTCCCACCAACGGATTGTTTCAGGAACGGACGGTGGAGTTGATGGAATTTGTCGGTGAGCGACTACCGGAACTGAAAGTCAACCTGAACCTGGCGCTGGACGGTTTTGAGGAGACTCATGATCGGATCCGCGGCGTGCCGGGTAACTTCGCCAAAACGATCCAGTCGATTGAAGCCCTCTGGCCGCTGAGGGCCAGGAATTCAAACATCCGCATTCATGTGAATTCCGTCATCACGCAAGAGAATATCGATGAGCTGGAGAATTTAGGCTGGTGGCTGGTGGAGCATGCCGACCTGAACGGCCAATATTTTCAAATTGTCCGCGGGGATCCCAAGGAGTCTCACCTGAAGGCAATGAGCCGAGAGGAGCTGGCGCATTTTTACCGCCGCATCAAACCCATTCATGAGCACTACGGGCGAAAGCTGGCCCGGCGGCACGGTGGAAGTCTCAATGGTTGGCTAAAGAAGCTCTACTACACCCAGACCCTCTATTTCCATTACACCGTTCAGGAAGCCAACTACAAGGGGCCGCATTCCTGGCCCATGCCCTGTATGGCGGGACAAACCATCCTGGTCATCGACTACAACGGTGATGTGCGAGCCTGTGAGCTGAGGGGCAAGGTTTCCAACCTGAAAGAGGTGGGAGGCGACTTCCGAAAGCTTTTCCCTTCGCAAGAGATGCGGCGGGAAACCGAGCAGATCGTCAAGGATCAGTGCTGGTGTACCCACGTCTGCTTCATCCACGACAGCCTGAAATCGAGCCCGCGCGTGAATCTTTACGATATCCCACTGGGAAGCAAGGTAGTGGGCTAGGAGCCTGTCCGAGTAATCCGAATATCGACGGGGTGATTGTCTACGATAGTAGGCGATATGGGCAAGAAATTTCGAGAATGGAACGTAGAGCAGAGGTGGCTTTTACCGGCGTCGATTTTGGATTTCGTGGCGGAAGGACACCTGGCGCATTTCGTCCGGGATACGGTGAGAGGATCGCTGGATTTAAGTGAGATCCTGGGGGAATACGAAGAAGAGCGAGGCTACCCGCCTTATCATCCGGTGATGATGACAGCGTTGTTGCTGTATGGGTACTGCCGGGGAGTGTATTCGTCGCGCAGGCTGGCGAAAGGTTGCGAAGAGCGAGTGGACTTCATGGCAGTAACGGGGATGCAGAAGCCGGACTTTCGAACCATAAGTGATTTTCGCAAGCGGCACCTGAAGGCGTTATCGGCACTTTTCGGACAAGTGCTGGGATTGTGTCAGAAGGCGGGTTTGGTGAAGCTGGGGCATGTGGCCTTTTCGGATGGGACGAAAGTGCGAGCCAATGCCAGTAAGCACAAGGCGATGAGCTATCGGCGGATGAAAGCAGCGGAGATCGATTATCAAGCGGTGGTGGAGGAGTGGTTTCGAGAGGCAGAGGCGATTGATGCAGCTGAGGATGAGGAGTATGGAGCGGATCGACGAGGGGATGAATTGCCGGAGTGGGTCAAGGATAAAAAGAAGCGGTTGGAGAAGATCCGAGAAGCGAAGGCAGCGTTAGAAGCAGAAGCTCGAGAGAAGGCAGTGGCTGAGGAGAAGAAAGAATGCAAACCCAAGTATCGAGGAGGTCGTAAAAGGAGGTATCCAAGAGGAGTGCCGAGAGCGCAGGCGCAGCAGAATTTTACCGACCCGGAGAGTCGGATTATGAAGACATCGGAAGGTTTTCAGCAGTGCTATAACGCACAAGCTGCTGTGGATGCCGACAGCCAGGTGATCGTGGCCCAAGGGCTGACGAATGCGGCCACGGATCGTCACCAACTCATCCCTCTGGTGGATGAAATACGACGCCAAACGGGCCGAGATCCCATGGAGATCTCAGCCGACACCGATTACTGCTGGGAAGAGCCTTTGGCAGAGTTGCAAAGGCGAAAGATTCGAGGATATGTTGCCACGGGCAAGGTCAAACACAGTGAAACGGCTCTCCAGCCGCGCATGAAGATCCGGAAGAACGCTGCCTTAGAACAGATGCATCAAAGATTGAAGCGAGCCGGGCGTCGCAGTCGCTACCGGTTACGCAAGCAGACGGTCGAGCCGGTCTTTGGCCAAATCAAATCCGCCCGGGGTTTCCGCCAATTTCTGCTGCGCAGCCTGGAAAAGGTGCAAACCGAGTGGAGTATGCTCTGCACCGCTCACAATCTCTTGAAGTTGGCAACGGCAAACCGCTAAGAGTTGCCCGGGGTGAGTTCAGGCTCAGACACAAGGAGTCGGAAGTAGGAGCGTTAATCGCTAATAACCCGAAAACCGTTACTCGGACAGGCTCCTAGCCTGTATTTCTCATCACGGCTCGTCACGAGACACTCGTGTCACGACACTCGTGTCAAGCGGCGGGGTGGTGGCCTCTCAGGAATGTATCTGGAGGCGGACAATCCGTAACCTCGTACGAGCGCATCCTTATCCTTTGGTCGGCTAATAAGCGATGCTGAGGCCCTTTTATCCGCAATCTCCCCAAGACTCTCCGCGGCGTAGACACGTACCAAGCAACGACGATAAACTACTACTCAGAAGGTGGACCTAATTCCGGGGAAAGATCAAGCCTACAAAAGCTATTTCGCTCCTCCACCAGTAAGAAAGCGGTGAAAAAGAGCACCGAGGTTTTTTCTGAGTGGAGCGTTCGTCAATATGTCACCGTCATCGGAATACTGTACTTCTTAATCTTCGAGATCTTTTTTGCGTCATAGTAGCGGACCAGTCTGAACGATTCCCACTCTTTGTGAATCTTTCGTAGGCGCTTAAGCGATTCTGTATCCGCAAGGTGTGGTTCCGTGCGGATGTGAGAGACAACTCGATAGCATTGCCCCAGCGATCCTACCTCATAGATTAATTCGGTCTGGTCGTCATATTGCGTGAAATCCCTAATGAATAGCATCGTCTCGCCGCCGGATGGAAAGAGAAACTGTAGTTCCTCGGCCACAGTCCGGCTAATATTCTCCAAAATGTGATTCTTTTCCGGAGAAGCCGGCATGAAATCTGAGAGTGTCCCGTCTTTAGTTGGAAGTAAGAGGCGGTTTGTCCGACCGACTCGCTAGAATCGGGTTGGTCAAACAACTTTTTAAGGAGGAACCGCCATGAAGAAATCATACCGCATAGTCACCCACAACGACAGCCAGGGTCTGGCCGAGTATCTGACCGGCAACGGGCAATTTCTGTTGCCCATGGTGGAGCTCATCGAAGCCTCTCGAATGGCCATTGATGAGCTGATCGAGGTGTTGGGACGTGCCAGCATTGAGGCTGTCTTGCAACTTTCAGCTCAAAGCGTGGCTGGCGAGAAGCAACAGGGGCGCAAGAAGGAGGAGATCGGCTGGCATGGCAGTCAGCGCGGCAGCATCCGCCTCTCGGATCGCAAGGTTCGGGTTCGAAAGCCTCGCTTGCGCAAGAAAGGCCAGGGTCGGGGCGGCGAGGTAGACATTCCGGCCTATGAGGCGATCAACCAAAATGGAAGAGTGGGAAGTCGTCTTTTGGAGATCCTGATGTGCAATGTTTCGACTCGCAATTACCAAAAGGTGATCCCGGAGATGGTGGATAGCGTGGGGGTGAGCAAATCGTCCGTCAGTCGCCAGTTTATCGAAGAGAGTGGCCAGGAGCTGGAGCGTCTGGCCGAGCGACGCTTTGAGGGCATCGAATTGTTGATCCTCTATATCGACGGTCTGGTTTTCGGCGAGCATCACGTGATCTGCGCCGTGGGAGTGGATACAGAGGGTAAGAAACACGTTCTGGGAATCCAGGAAGGAGCCAGTGAGAACGCCGCCACGGCCACCTCTTTATTGGAAGACCTGGTGGGGCGTGGGGTGGATCCTGAGCAGCGATACCTATTTGTTATTGATGGCTCCAAAGCCCTGCGCAGTGCCATCGGTAAAGTCTTTGGCTCCAGCAGTCCGATTCAGAGGTGCCGTCGTCACAAGGTTCGCAATGTGTGCCAGAAGCTGCCGGAGGGTCTGGCGGATCAAGTCCGTTCGGTGATGAAGGCCGCTTACCGACTGCCCTGGCAGGAAGGCATGGCGCGGCTGCGAAAACAGGCCGAGTGGTTAGAAGGGATTCACCAGGATGCCGCCGCCAGTCTGCGGGAAGGGTTGGAAGAAACCTTCACCATTAATCGATTGGAACTCTCCTCCTCGCTTCGTCTTTGTCTCGGTACTACCAACATCATTGAAAGCCCTCACTCAGGAGTGCGTCTGAGGACCGGACGCGTGAGCCGATGGAGAGATGGACGAATGGTGCTTCGCTGGGTGGCCTCTACCTTCCTCGAGACCGAGAAGCACTTCCGTCGAATCCAAGGCTATCGGGATCTATGGATGCTCAAGGCAAAGCTTCGTGATGAGGTCACAGTGGATCGCAAAGGAAAGGTGGCATAAGATCGTGCTCAACTTGAACCGCCATCTACTTCCAACTGAGTTTGGGACAGCCTCTGAAATCTGGCCGATAGTTCTTTCGAAGCTTAATGATCTCGACCTTGGTCGCTCCACCCAAAATTAGCCGCTCGACTTCTGCGCGGTATGGTTCGCCGTACGCAGTGCTGACTGCAAGCTGGCCCCCCTCCAATACAACCTTAGAATAACTAAGGGGTGTTAAGTTCGTATTCGCGCTAATGTTTAAGATGCCAGGTCCAGGGTCTACCCGCCCCAATAGATACGCTAGTTTGGCGACCCTACCCCATCCCCCTTCTTCTTCTTCGCTGTAAAAGCAGATGAGGGCCATCAGTCCCTCACGCGCGTCGCGGGAGTAGAAAAGTACCGAGGCTGCCCCAAACTCAGAGACGAGGTTTCTATGGACGCCAAACGAAAGGTGGCTTAAGATCGTGCTCAACCTGAACCGCCCTTCACTTTCAACTGAGTTTGGGGCAGCCTCTGGTTTGGTGTCGTCTTAGTAAAGCCCAAGGAGTTTCTTACCCTCATAAAGGTAACAGCAGTGCTGTCGCTATTCCTCCTGCGCAGATGGGGGTTAATATGATTGTACTGGATACTAATCCTAAGGCTTTACCTGTATGTTTTCTTGCGACTTGTAATTTTAACCTCTCCACAGCTTTTAGCTGTTAATGCTCACTGAGAACCGTAGTTTTTTGGACACCCGCCGGTAGTTAACTCAACATCATCCGCACCGCAGGTGCGCGTTTCATCATCCGCGCTTGAAAAGCGCGGGGCCATTTTTTCCTGAACAGTTGGTGTAGTGTCTGGGGGCCAAAGGTGGAAAGGACCTCGACCCTTTGACCGAGAATCGAGGTCCGGTTGTGGCAACCCCGTTACAAGTGGAGAACCACCGCAGACTTCATTGTAGCCTGTCATGATCCTGGGCTGTTGTCCAGTTCCGCCGGGACTGGACTATGGCCGATCCGCTGGTTGTTTTCCGCCTCCGCTCGTGCCGCGCTGCAGGCTGCGGTGCACTGTTTTGGATCTGTCGCCATTGCGGCCGAGGCCATCGCTATTGCAGTGTGCGCTGTCGGCAACAAGCGCGCCGCCAGCAGTGCCGGGAAGCCAATCGGCGGCGGCCGGAGCGCGTGACGGATCAAGGTAGACGCGAGGATCGCATCTTCGTCAGCATGGCTGCCGTAGCCTCCCTCCAGTTCTCCCTGCCGGGAAAGGAGGGGGAGCCTCGAAAGGAGCGCCATGTCCCATCCCATGGGGAGCGTCCCCGCCGTTTTCGGGTTCGCTGTGTCGTGTGTGGTCGGTCCGGCCACTGGATCCATCTGTTTCGGGAAGGAGGGTGAAGCATGATCGATCGAGAACTGCTCGCCCGAATCCGCCATCTTTTCCATGCCGAACATTGGAAGATCGGGACCATTGCTGATCACTTGGGGCTTCACTGGGAGACCGTGCGCCAGGCTCTCCAGACCGATCGCTTCAATCGCCAGAAGATGGAACGGCCCCGTCTGACCGATCCCTACCTTCCCTTTATCCGAGAGACCCTGGAGCGCTACCCTCGGCTTCGTGTCACGCGTCTGTTCGAGATGCTGCGCGCCCGGGGCTACACGGGCTCGGTCGTGCAGTTGCGGCGCGTGGTGGCCACGCTGCGCCCCACCCCTCGGGAGGCCTTCCTGCGTCTGCGGACCTTCCCGGGGGAGGCGGGTCAAGCCGACTGGGCGCACTTCGGTAAAGTCCGGGTGGGCCGTGCCGAGCGCATCCTGTCCTGCTTTGTGTTCACCCCCTCCTATTCGCGGGCGCTGTTTCTGGAGTTTTGTTTTGACCAGCAAATGGAAAACTTCCTGCGCGCTCACATCCACGCCTTCGAAGACATCGGTTGTCCACGCACCATCCTGTACGACAACACCAAAAGCGTCGTGTTGGAACGTCGGGGCGAGGCTGTTCACTTTCATCCGCGCCTGTTGGAGCTGGCCGCCCATTATCACTTTGCGCCACGCCCCTGCCACCCCTACCGGGCTTCCGAGAAAGGGCGCGTCGAAAGAGCCATCTCCTATGTGCGCCATTCCTTCTTCGCCGCCCGTCCCTTTAGCACGCTCTCAGACTTCAACCGTCAAGCGCTCCTCTGGCGCGACCAGGTAGCGCATCGTCGGCCCTGGCCCGGCGGCGATGGGCGCACCGTCGAGGAAGTGTGGGAGGAAGAAAAAGCCTTCCTTCTTCCCTTGCCGGCTCATCGCCTGGAAACCGATCTGGTTCTGCCGGTCCGCTCCCGCAAAACCATCTACATCCGTTTTGATTTAAACGACTATTCGATCCCGCCTTCGGCCGTGGGCCGGCCCCTGACACTGGTGGCCTCCGAGCAGACGGTGCGCATTTTGGACGGAAGCACCGAGATCGCCCGCCATCTCCGCTCCTATGACCGCCACGACGTCCGCACCGATCCGGCTCACCAGGAAGCGCTGCTGGCGGAAAAACGCCAGGCGCTGGGGGCCACCCCCGGTGGCCGACTGCTGGCCGCCGTTCCGGAAACGGAAACCTTGCTGGACGAGGCCTTTCAGCGCGGAGAGCCCACCGGCCGCCAGACGGCCAAGCTGGTGGAACTCTTGGATCTCTATGGGGCCGAAGAGCTGCAGGCGGCGGTGCGTGAAGCCCTGCAACGGGGCACCCCGCGCGCCGCCTCGGTGGCCTTTCTGCTGGGCCGGCGCCAGCGCGCTCAGGGGCGAAAGGCGCCTCTACCCATTGAGTTGCGCCAGCGTCCCGAACTGGAGGACCTCTATGTCCAATCCCATAACCCGGAGACCTATGACGAACTGGCTTCCGATGACGACGAATCCTGATCTGATGCAGCTTTTGCACAAGGCCGGTCTGGTGACGCTCGCCGGTGAGCTGGAGGATTTTCTGGCCCGCGCCACCAAGGGGCGCTGGTCCCCCCGTCAGATCTTGGAGGAACTGGCTCGTCGGGAGCATGAGGAGCGAGCCCAACGCAGTCTCAAGCGGCGTCTGCGCCTGGCCAAGATCGGCCGCTTCAGGCCGATGGATGACTTTGACTGGAACTGGCCGACCCGGATCGACCGGGAAGTCATTGAGCGCGCCTTTACCCTGGACTTTATCCAGGAAGGCCGCAACCTCGTCTTACTGGGTACCAACGGCCTGGGAAAAACCATGATCATCAAGAATCTGGCTTACCAGTCCGTCCTGGCCGGCTACTCTGTGCTCTTTCGAACCGCCTCGGAGATTCTCGACGACCTGCAATCGGAGGCGCCGGAACTGCAGCGCCGCAAGCTGAAAAAATACGCGCGCCCGCAGGTGCTCTACCTAGATGAAGTCGGCTGTCTCACCTACGACAGTGAGGCCGCCGACCTGCTCCATGAAATCGTCAACCGGCGCTATGAGTGCCGGTCGCTCGTGCTGACCTCCAACAAAGCCTTTAAGGAGTGGAATAGCGTCTTTCCCCAATCCGGCTGCTTGATTGCGCTTCTGGACCGTCTCACCCACCATGCTGACGTCACTGTGATGGAGGGGCAAAGCTACCGCGTGCGGGAAAGCGAGCAGGAAGCGGCCGCCCGTCGCAAGAAAACAAGATGAGCACTCCCGTCCAGCGTCGCGCTCATATCCAGACCCTCTTGGCGGATTATCTCGAACTTCCCCATACGCCCACTCGAGCACGCCCGCCGGATCGGCGACTCGCCGCTCACTTCTATGACCGCGCTATCCCTCTGGCCACCGTCCAGGATGCCTTCCTGGTGGCGACCAGCCGCCGTCTTTTCCGAGACCCAGCGCTTCCTCGACTTTCTCCCATTCGCTCCCTTTACTACTTCCTCCCCATTGTCGAAGAGTTGCTTCAGTATCCGCTCCCCCACGGTTACGCTCAGTATCTCGAACGCAAACCACGCGCCCATCACAAGCCCAAGGAGGGGCACCCCATGGAAAAACCCGTTGATCGAGGTTCGCCACCCGGCGTGTGTTCAGAAAAGTTCAGATCCTCGTGATCGCTAACATCTCGGGAGGCCTTTGCCGGATGAGCCTTAATGCGGACCTGATCCGGGATCGATGCCATGAGATTGAGCAATCGCTGCAGCGTCTGGAGAAATTCAAGGCCATTTCTCTGGAAGAGTTTCTTTCTGATCAGGATGGCCTAGACGTTGCGTGCTACCGGTTATTGGTGGCTATTGAGGCGGCCTTGGCTTTGTGTTATCACGTGGCGGCCAAGAGGCTGCGTCAGGTACCCGGGGAGTACGCAGAGTGTTTTGCTTACCTTCACCGAGCAGAGATTATTTCAGGACAACTCAGCGAGCAACTGCAACAGATGGCGCGCTTTCGCAACCTTCTCGTTCACATGTATTGGAAGATAGATTATCGCCGTGTGTACAAAGTGATCCAAGAGAATCTAGAGGGGATGGTAGCAAGTACATCGGAAATGGCCGTTGTAGGCAGAGGCTTCCTGCTCGCCATGGACAGGACTGGCTGAGCTGTCCATATCCAGAATGATGCGTCGATGAGTTGTTTTCTCCAGCGCTCTTTCTACCCATCGGCCATTAACTTCCGAAAGGGTTTTGAGGTTCCCCTGGACGGACAGCATCTCGGTCTCAAATCGACCCATGGTGTTGGCGCTGGCGGCCTTCTTCTTGTCCATCTTCTTCCCGGTGATCCTCCGCATAGTCGGATCCACCGATAGACGATGGGCATCGTTGACATCTTCATAGCCAGCCAGTCGACTCGTATACCGATTGGCGCAGCAACGACGCCAGGTCGTGCTGGATGTTACGCCCTGTCCGCGAATCGCGAAAAACGGAGGGAACACTATCGAATAACACCAACGCTTCGTCCAAATCACGATAGGCGAGAAGCCCAGCATCCGAGGTGACCTTAGCCCCATGAAATTCAAGCCTCAAACTGCCATCAAAACCGGCCTTCAAACCTTCACCCTTTGGGTCAGCCATTTCTTGCTCCCTTTATGCTCTATATCTACTTTAATTATAGTAGTTTACATCGATTAAGGCAAGCAATTTTGGTGTCCTATATGGTGAATGGGGGTCTAGACGACTTGAAGGCCTTTTCGAAGGCAGTTGCCAGCCTCTTGTAGGCTCTTAGTACTCCCTGCCATAAATACGATGACGTATGCGGATGGGGCTTGCGAGGAGAGGTCGCGAAGAGAGGAGGAGGCGATGCCGTGGCATCGTCGACGCGATGCAGTGGCATCGTCGACGACGAACGACAAAGAGATCGCCCGCAACCCCCATCCGCCCAAAGGGTTGGGGCGGGACGGGACCATCTCTTTGTTGCTCCTCCTCGCCGATGTCTGGGCATCGACTCGTCGTCGCGCCTCGATCTGGTCTCCGTCGCGCTCCCAACATACGTCGTCGTATTTATGGAGGGGAGTACTTAGCGCCCGTCGCGTCTTCGCGGTTAGAGTCTTTGTAGGGTACGACTCACTGCAGAAGAGGAAAAACCTCCCAGCCTGGAGAATCAAGGTCTGTGGCACCCCTCCACAGCTCGGCCATATTGACGGTTAATGGTTTTTCCTGGCTCCAACGGGCATAAAGGAAGAACGGCACCGCCAGAGCATTAGTTCGTGATCCGACATGATTCACGTGATCCACGTAATCCCACTTCGAGTCGGCGTTTGTTGGGAGCGGTTTCGAGAGAAATACGGATTTTCATCCCTTTTTCGGGCTCCAACAGTAGCTTTTCCGCCCATTCAACGATGACCACCAAGGGGCTGGCCAGAATCTCCTCAATCCCGATCGAGTGGAGGGCACGCGGGCCCTCCAGCCGGTAAAGGTCAACGTGGTAAAGAGTCCCTTGTGGACAGGGGTATTCATTGACCAGGGTGAAGCTTGGGCTGCGAACCACTGAGGAATCCGCAACGCCCAGCCCTTCGGCCAGTCCACGGGTAAGAACCGTCTTCCCAGCTCCCAGTTCGCCGTAAAGAAGAATCGCGAGTGGAGGTTCGAGCTGCCTGCTAATCTCTTTTCCGATGCGTAGTGTCTCCTCTTCGCTGTGGGAGAAATACACCTGCATCAGGTTTCTACTTCGGACAGCTCCAGGTAGGCTTCTCCAAGGAAATCGATGACATCACTCGCGGTAAGAGCCTCAGGGCTCAATTCGGCAGCTGCCAGATCTCCGGCAAAAGAATGGAGATACACTCCGAAGACCAGAGCCTCCGTGATCTTTTCCTGCTGGATCATTCCCTGAGCCGAATAGAGCCCCAGCAGCGACGTGAGTACTCCAGTCAGCACATCTCCCATTCCGGCCGTTGCCATTCCCGGGTTGCCCAAAGGGCAGACAAAAACCTGTCCATAGGGGGTGGCGATTAGGGTACGAAAGCCTTTGAGTACGGCCCAAAGCTGAAACTTCTCGGCAAATTTCCTGGCTATTTCGACTTTGTCGGCCACCACCTCGGAGGTAGGTCGACCGATCAGCCGGGAGAATTCGCCCGGGTGGGGCGTTAAGATCAGCGGGGAGTCCCGTCTGGCCAGATTCTCACTGCTGCCTTCGAAGGCGTTTAAAGCGTCTGCGTCAAGCAGCAGGGGAACCTTCGATTGTTCAACGACCTTGTGAACAAAGCGAACCGTCTCTGGATCTGTTGTCAGTCCTGGTCCCATTCCTGCTGCGTCCCTCTCCCTGAGAAGTTCGAGGGCCGCATCGGCGGCCTTTGCGGCAAAGCTGCCTCCTGATGTGGAAGCAAGACCTTCCGTCATGATTTCCGGCTGGAAGGCAGCCACAAGGTGTTGTACCTCATCTGGGAGGTACGCGGTCACCAGCCCTGAACCAGTGCTCAGCGCAGCGCTGGCGCACAGGGCGGCTGCGCCCGATTTGCCGCGGCTGCCGGAGAGAATCGCCACGTGCCCGAAATCTCCTTTGTGCGCCTTGATCTCCCTGGGAGGAAGGTAGGCAACAGCCATCTCCCGGGTGATCAAGTTCAGGTAGAAATCGGTCCGCTCCAATAGTGCAGCCGGACTTCCGATGGGAACAATGCGGAGGTCTCCTATTGCTTCCTGGTCTTCATTCAGAATGTGGGCGATTTGGGGAGCGGTAAAGGTGACGCTGGCCTCGGCCCGCACGGTCTGAACTCCTCCCTGGAGCGCGTCCGAGAACATGCCGGAAGGGATATCCACTGAAAGGACAAAGGCATCGGTCAGGTTAATGGTTGAGACGACCTCTGAATAGAGACCTGCAAGCGGTTTGCTGATGCCGGTTCCGAGGAGAGCATCGACAATCACATCGAAGTGCTGGAGTCCGTCACTGAGTTCCGCCCACTGCTTTGATGAGGTAATTTCGTGCACAGGCTCTCCCGACTTGACGTAGATATCCAGATTCACGCGGGCGTCGCCAGAAACATCTGCCACCTTGTTTAACAGGTAGACCTCGCAGGGAATTGCGCGCTGCAGAAGCTGGCGGGCCAGAACGATCCCGTCGCCGCCATTGTTCCCTCTTCCGCAGATGATCGCGATCCGTTGCTCGGCCAGATCTTCGAAATAGTCCTCCAAGGCCAGGTAAAGATGGATGCCGGCGTTTTCCATGAGAACCAGGCTGGACAAGCCATACTGCTCCGTCGTCCGACCATCGACCTCATTCATTTGTCGAGCGGTGAGGATTTTCATCAGCGGTTTGAGCAATTTAGCACACTAACAAACATAAGGGTTAAAAGAAAGTTACGGATTGGGTATAATAGAGGAAAACAGCTCAAGGAGAAGGGTGAGGGATGAAACAAGAATCAAACAAAATCAGACTGAGTGTTCTTTTCGTCATCATGGCAGTAGTGGCCGCCACGGGTCTCCACGCAGGCCGAAAGCACAAAGATGTTGAGAAGATCGGCAATCGCAAAATTAATGGGAAAATCGCCGGTATTTTCCCCAATTTTGTATCCCTCGAAAAAGAAATTAGGATCGGTGGTCAGTATGCTCACATGGTGGAACAGACGGCTCGCCTGGTCCAGGATCCGGTCGTAGTTGCCTATGTCGACCGTATCGGACAGAACATCGTCAAGAGGTCGGATGCCAAGGTTCCGTTTGTGATCAAGGTGCTCGATACTGATGAGGTCAACGCCTTTGCTCTGCCGGGGGGCTATTTCTATGTGAACAAAGGCCTGATTCTGGAGGCCGAGAACGAGTCGGAATTGGCAGGGGTGATGTCTCATGAGATCGCTCATGTGACCGCGCGTCACGCCACTGAGCGGATGACCAAGGGACAGCTACTGCAGTTTGCAGCACTTCCAGCCCTGTTCATAGGTGGGTACTGGACTCAGGTAGCGATGCGTTCCGGGCTTGGAATGGGTTTCTCCTTGGCGGTCCTCGGAATTACCCGGAAATCGGAGGCGGAGGCGGACCAGCTCGGGATTCAGTACTTGTGGAACACCGGGTACGACCCCAACGGCTTTGTCACTTTTTTTGAAAAGCTCCAGGCTAAGGAAAAGAATAAACCGGGATCTTTCTCAGGCTTTTTCCGGACACATCCTGCGGTCCAAAACCGCATCGAAAAAGCTCAAGTAGAAATGTCGTACCTTCCCCCCAACGAGGAATACCAGTTAAATACCTCGGAATTTGAGCGGGTCAAGGCGCGGCTCATTGAGATGGACAACCAGCGGATCACCGCCGGGGCTGTTGCTGGAGGGAAGCAGGGCGGCGCCAAGAAACCTACCTTGAAGCGCAAGACGAACACCGATCGGGATGAAAGCGATCGGCCCACGCTGAAGAAGGATCGGCCCACCTTGAAACGGGAGGGGGAACGGGAATCAACTGACAACTGATAGGTTCAAGCGCAGCTTTTGCCCCATAAATCACCCAACGGTGTTGGGCCTGTTACCCCGTCGCTCACACACATCTCAGTCGACTTTCGAAACAAACTACGCCCAATTGCGTAAGAATTCTTGTAAGAGTTCTTGCATGCGCATAAATCTGCCTCAGTACTCCCTGCCATAAATACGATGACGTATGTTGGGAGCGCGACGGAGACCAGATCGAGGCGCGACGACGAGTCGATGTCGAGACACTCGTGTCGAGACATCGGCGAGGAGGAGCAACAAAGAGATGGGACCGTCCCGCCCCAACCCTTTGGGCGGATGGGGGTTGCAGGCCGATCTCTTTGTCGTTCGTCGTCGACGATGCCACGGCATCGCCTCCTCCTCTCTTCGCGACCTCACCTCGCAATCCCCATCCGCATACGTTACCGTATTTATGAAAGGGAGTGCTAGGGTCTGACTTGGATCATCCCGTGGCGCTGATGCAAATACCTCTTGTTGATTTAAAGGTCCAGTATCTCCGAATTCAGGATGAGATCGATAAGTCTATCCGACGTGTTGTAGAAGAATCAGCCTTTATTGGAGGGGCTATTGTACGAGACTTTGAGAAGGAATTTGCGGCTTTGAGCGGTGTGGATCACTGCATAGGGGTTGGAAATGGAACGGACGCGTTGTGCTTGGCCCTGTGGGCTGCGGGTGTGGGCGAGGGTGACAGCGTGATTATGCCCGCAAGCTCTTTTATTGCCACTTCGGAGGCGATCACGACAGTTAGAGCCAAGATTCAATTCGTGGATATCGATCCGGACACCTACACCCTGGATGTGACGGCTGTCGAAGGGGTTGTCACGACTCAGACCAAAGCGATCATTCCCGTTCATTTATATGGGCAACCTGCTGACATGAATGCGATTCGGAATATCGCACGACGGCATGGTCTCCTGGTGATTGAGGATGCTGCCCAAGCTCACTGTGCCGAGTATGAAGGTCAGCGGGTCGGGAGCATGGGCAGACTGGGTTGCTTTAGTTTCTATCCGGGAAAGAACCTGGGAGCATATGGGGACGCTGGTGCTGTGGTCACCAACGACCAGGACCTGGCAAAGAAGATCCGCATGCGCGCAAACCATGGCCGAAAGAACAAATACGATCACCAAATTGAGGGTATGAACAGTCGGCTGGATGGATTACAGGCCGCGGTTCTCCGGGTCAAGGCACGCTACATTGAGCGGTGGAACGATTCTCGCCGGCGGGCAGCGGAACTGTACACCAGCCTGCTCGCAGATGTCGAGGAAGTCGAGACTCCGAAGGAGGCGAAACATTCAAGGCACGTTTATCACCTTTATGTCATTCGGGCAAGGAATAGGAATGATTTGCGGTCTCATTTAAAAGTCGAAGGGATCAGCACGGGAATACACTATCCAACCCCACTTCCGGAGCTGGAAGCTTACCAGTATCTGGCACACAAACCGGATGATTTTCCCGTCTCTTCCACCTATGCTCGTCAGGTTCTTTCTCTCCCCATATTTCCGGAAATAACAGAAGAGCAAATCCATTACGTTGTCGATCAGATGAAACAGTTTTATGCGTGATGAACCCGGAGTCTCTTTCGAAACAAACCACGCCAGATTGTCCATGGACCACGAACTATCGAGTAAGATTGGAGTCACTATGAACGCTTTTCGTTTGTCTGCAACCCTGGCTCTGTTGTTCCTCCTTCCTCTGGGCCTTTGGGCGCAGCAGGAGGAAGTCTCACCGCCTTCGTCTCCCCAACCGGATGAGTTCTCAGTGCCCGAATCCTGGAAGGATCGGGTGCGGCGGGAGGGTGCCGTCCGGGAGCTTAGCCTCAAGGATGTCATCAAACTGGCCCTGATCAATAACCTGGAGATTGCCATCGAGGAATTCAACGAAGACTTCAACCGGCAGAATATCATCGGTACCAAGGGATTCTACGATCCGACACTCCGTTTCGACTTCCGATGGAACTCCTCTGAATCTCCGGCTAGAAGCTTACTTGATGCAGGTGCGGGGATTCCTGTAACGACTTCAAAAGGGTTGACCTTGGACACAACGTTCCGCCAGAACGTGCCCGGTGGAGGGCAGTTTGATTTGAATTTTGAGAACTTCCGTGGAAGTAGCAATAGCTTTTTCTTTCTTGCGAACCCCAATTTTCGGTCCAGGTTTCGTCTGAATCTCACGCAACCCCTTTTGAAGGGCTTCCTGGAGACCCAGACGGAGCGACAGTTGAAACTGTCCAATCTCGACACCGAAATCACCGACAGCCAGTTCAAGCAAAAGGTCTCGGACGTCGTGCAACAGGTCCAAAACCAGTACTGGGAGCTGGTCTACGCGATTGAGAATCAAGAAATCTTTCGCCAATCGATGAAACTGGCGATTATTCAGCTCGCGAACAACGAGCGGCGGGTTGAGATTGGAGTGCTGGCTCCTATTGAGATCACCACTTCGCGTGCCGACGTTGCCAGCCGGGAACAAGAAATGATTGGCGCGGAAGTGCAGATCATCGTTACGCAGAATGCGCTCAAGAGGATGCTGGCTGCTGACCCCAAGGCGAACGTCTGGAGCCTGACCCTCATTCCCACCGATCGACCCCAAATAAAAGGGCTGCGGATTACCCTCAAAGAGGCCATTGGGAAAGCGCTCGAGCGCCGCCCGGAACTCGAGCAGGTACGGCTGGAGATGGAGAAGAATGAGGTGGACCGAGCCTACTTCAAGAAAGAAGGAAAACCGTCGGTGAACTTGGTGGCTAGTTTCGGCTCGATCGGGCAGTCCGGAAACTACTTTCGAGAAGGCACTAGGGAGCCAAATCCCGACAATCCCTTCTTTGGCGATTTCGGAAACTCCTTGAACCAGGTGTTCGGGTTCGACTACGTCGATTACTCAATCGGCTTCGCCGTCGAGATTCCCCTGCGCAATCGGAGTAATGAGGCTCAGCTGGCGCAGGTAGGGATTGAGCAGCGGCGCTTCCTGAGCCGCATGAAAAACCAGCAGCAGATGATTCTCGTCGATGTGCGCAACGCTTTTGAGAGCATTGAGACGCAAGAAAAGCGGCTTCAAGCCGCGCGTATGGCGCGTGTGCTTTCAGAAGAGAAGCTGAAAGGGGAAACGAAGAGATTTCAAGCGGGCCTCTCCACAAACTTCGAGGTGCTGATCTATCAGCGGGATCTGACGCAGACTCAGGGCCAAGAGCTGCGAGCTCTGATTGACTACCAAATTGCTCTCACCGCTCTGGAAAAGGCCATGTACACCATTATCGACGACAACGACATCGTTGTGGCCAAACAGCAAAACGGGAGCCCCTAGCAGCCCGGACTATGCATAAAGTGTCTACTGCATCGGCGTCACCTTCACCTGAGCGAAGTGAAGAAATCATCCGTCCTGACTGTGTTGCGCTCCCTCGGCCTCCTCGACGTACTTCATGAGTACGCCTGCGGGGGCCTCGGTCGCGACGCCTTGTCAGGCCGGCGCTTTCGCCGCTTGACACGAGTGTCTTCGCTACGACACCTTATGCATAATCCGGGCTATGGCGGTTCCATGTTTCAGGTTCCAAGTTCCCAGTTGAGTGGAGAACCAACCTGGAACCTGGAACATGAAAACATGCCCTGGCCTGACGTTCTGGTGATTATTTTCGGGTTGGTGATAGGGAGCTTCCTCAATGTTTGTATCTATCGGCTCCCCCGCCATCGGACAGTGGTCCTGAGCCGATCCCGTTGCCCCCACTGCGATACTCCTCTGAAGCCCTGGGAGAATATTCCACTGCTGAGCTTTCTCCTGCTGAGGGGAAGGTGTGGAACCTGCGGAGGTGCGATCAGCTGGACTTACCCGTTGGTGGAAGGTCTGAGCGCCCTCCTCTTCTATCTCCTGTTCTTAAAATATCACTTTGGCTACCCGTTTTTCGTAAACCTGGTGTTTTTCGCAATGCTGGTAGTGCTCAGCTTCGTGGATCTGTATGAAAGGATTCTGCCCGACATCGCTACATTGGGTGGGCTCGTGGTGGGGCTCGCTGTCTCTCCCCTGCAGTCGAACGAGTTTTTCGACGCCAATACCTTCTTTTTCATCGGGTTGAATGCACCCTGGGGGGTCTACCTTCAGTCTACACTGGGGGTTGTGGCCGGGGCTGGAATCCTCTGGGCTGTAGCCATGCTCTATCTGAAGATCCGAAAGATCGAGGGAATGGGATTTGGTGACATCAAGATGATGGGAATGGTGGGGGCATTTTTGGGATGGCGCTATGTCTGGATGACCATCTTTCTGGGATCACTCATCGGAACCCTGGTCGGGTCGATCTACATCTTCATCTTGGGTAGGGGAGCCCGCTACGAGCTCCCGTTTGGAACCTTTCTGGGTGCTGGAGCCATCGTGGCCACGCTGTGGGGACAAGACTTGGTGGGGTGGTACCTCTCACTTCTCTGAAATTTCTTCTCGCAGATTTCTCAGTTGGAGCGTTTGAGTAAGGTAGAAGTCTGAGAAAGGAGAAAGTTTCATGAGACAGAAAACTTTTGCCGGCGTGGTGCTTCTCGCAGTCGCTTTGCTTTTTTTCTCCACTGCCGTACAGGGTGAGAAAACGCGAAAAATTGATCTAAATGCTGCCGCACTCTGCGAGCTCGACAGCCTTCCGGGGATCGGTCCCGCCATGGCGCAGCGGATCTTGGAGTTCCGCCGCAAGAATGGGCCATTTCGCCGGGTGGAGGATCTGATGAACGTGCGAGGAATCGGGGAGAAAAAATTTCTGAAAATCAGAAACAGATCAAAGCGGTTCCTCGCTCGCCTTCCTCCCCTTGACCTGAACGAAAGAGCAATAGAACAATAGAGCTATAGACAATAGAGAAGACTGTTGTTCTATTGGTTTATTGTTCTTACTGGCGATGCACCTGGCTGCGAATAGGATGGGTAGAAATCCAGATGGAAACTGAGGTCGACTGTCTAGACTACCGACAGATTCCGGACCAGAATCCTCTCTTCCTTCATTACCTCTACCAGTCGGATCGCTCTGATTCGTTTTACTCCCCTGTTCATGTGAGTCTGGAGCATCTGAAGGTGCGCGCGGAGTCGATCTTGAAACGTCCGCCTCGCTACCCTCGTGAGAAGCTTCTCTCCCTGCTGAAGTCCTTCCATGAAAAGGTAGGAGCCAGCGAGAGCGTCCTTGAGAACCTCGATAAGCTGAGTCTACCCAACTCTGTAGCTGTGCTGACCGGGCAGCAGGTTGGACTGCTGGGTGGATCCTCCCTTGCGGTCTACAAGGCAGCGACTGCCATTCGATTGAGCCAGATCCTGGAGGAAGAGGGTTTGACGGCAGTGCCGGTCTTTTGGCTGGCGTCGGATGACTCGGATTTTCAGGAAGTCGGCTCTACCTGCTTCTTGAATCACCAGGATGATCTGTTTCGACTGAATTATCCGGAGTCTCCGAGAATCGCGGGGAAGATGGTGGGAACCCTGCCTCTGAAGTTCGCCGATGAGTGTCTGGACCGGGTAGAGGAAGGAGTCGGTGGAGGCGGGGAGCGGGACACGGTGATGAAAATGCTTCGCCAAACCTATTCGTCCGAGCGCAGTTTTGGGGAAGCTTTTGGTGCCTGGCTCTCTGAGCTCTTTCGGGATTATGGATTGCTTCTTTTTGATCCCCTCTCTCACGACTACAAGAGGGATCTTCAGGCTGCCTTCATGGTAGCGATCGAGAGGCGAAAGGAAATTACCAGGGGGCTGCGCCGAAGGATGGAATTCCTGAAATCGGCCGGTTTCGATGCCCAGGTAGAAACTGATGATTCCGAGACGCTGCTTTTTCTGATTGAGAAAGAGAGACGTTTCAAGCTGGAGTACTCGGAAGGCGGATATCGGAGCAGGAACCGAAAGTTCCTCTTGAGTGAGTCAGAGCTGCGCCCGAAACTTGAGGCAAACCCAGAATGGTTCGGGCCCAACGTCCTCCTGCGTCCCATTATTCAAGATCACCTGTTTCCCACTCTTGTTTACGTCGGTGGTCCCGCCGAAATCTCCTATTTTAGCCAGGTGAGCGCAATCAGCACGTTCTGGGGAATGGAGATGGCCGTTTTCCCGAGAGCGAGTCTTACAGTGGTTGATCGAAAGGCGCAGAGGTTGCTCAAGAAATATGATCTGAAGGTTACCGACATCTTCTCGCTCACCCCTTTTCAGATCCGACAGAGGATTCTGGAGCGGGGCGGTGACGGACAGGTACTGGAAAGCTTCGATAGCCTGAATCAGGAAGTGGAAGAGAGGCTGGGAGTGATCCGGAGGAACCTGGTGAACACCGACCCGGGAATCGCCGAAATGCTGGGACGAGCCGAAAGGAAGGTACTCTATCAGCTGAACAAGGTGAAGCACAGGTTCGTCAGCAACTATGAGAGTCGGGGCTCACACCTTGAACGTCATCTCGATTATCTCTATTCTCGCCTCTATCCTGAAGCCAAGCTCCAGGAACGGGTCATCAATTTTAATCAGTTCCTGATGGAGGAAGGTCCCGCCTTCATTCATCGGCTTGTCGATAAGGTGAGCCCGTTTTGCAGGGGACATCAGGTTCTTTATTTATGAGACCTGCTGGTGAGGAAATCCGAAATTCAAACCGCGGATCACGCGGATCATCACGGATTTGCGCGGATCCAGATCCGTGAGTATCCGCAGAGATCTGTGTCATCCGTGGTCCGAATTTCCTGCTTTCTCATCACTCCGTCTCTATAAGTCCTCTGCTGAACTGTCCCGTCTCAATCTGAATGAGCTGCCCGACAACCTTACCCACTCTCGCATCTGCTTCAAACTTCACTGGCACACGCAGTGAGTCCTGCGAATACCAGACGCGAAAGTTTCTCTCCCTGCCCCAAAAGCCTCCCTCAGTGCTGATCTTGAGGGCCTCAAAGGAGCCAATGCTGGTTTCAACCTTCTCCGGCTTCTCGACTTTAACCTGGACTTCGCGATGTTTTCCGTTGTCGCTCACGTAAACCAGGAATCGATCTCCCGCTTTCAGGATTCGCAAGCGGGCCACATAAAATACCGACAGGATGTCGCTGAGGGGACCGGGAATGCCGTCGATGATGTCGTCTCGGATTTGCCTGGGTGGGGTGAGAGCCACGTCGGTTTCGCGGACCAGCGTTCGATTGAGCTTGTAATCAAAGAGGATCCCGATATCTCGCTTGCGCTTCCCCTGCCGGATTTGTTTCAAGATTCGGTAGGAGCGAAAACTATTCCGGTCAATCGTTGATTCGAAATAATTGTCAACTTTGATCCCAGCGATCCTAAGAAATGAGATGTTGGAAATCGCCCACGCAGAGATCCGAAAAGCGTCCTTGCGCAGGTATTTTGATTCCTGAATGACCAGACTGAGCTCGCCCGCCCGTAAGAGGGGAGTCAGAAACAGAGGTTTCCAATTCACTTCGTATACGAGTTTTTCCCCGGCCCGGAAGGGAACCGAGTAAGGCTGTCCGGTCTTGAGGAACAGCTCGGGTCGCCCCACCGTGAAGCTTCTCAGCTCGACCGGCTGCAGTGTGAAGGCCGTGATGCAGAAGCCGATCAGCAAGCGAACCCACAGACGTTTTCCCGGCCCGGATGATTTCGCCGTTGCAGTAGCCACCTTACGCATCTAACAGGGCATCCTAATGAAGAGGAAAGCCACGAGCAGAGCGAATCCGGCGACTGCCCGGTATTCCCGATTCAAGACGACTCCTCTCCACTCAAACTGTCTTGGTGTACGAGGAGGTAGGTTCTGCTTTTTCCTGAAACCAGGCCAAAAGAGGGGAACCTGTTGTCGATAGGTCCCATACCGGGCACCGAAACTCCGCACCAGCTCTTCCTCTTCTTTTTTCATTACAGGGAGGTAGATGGCAACAAAAAGAATGGTAAAGGCGACCAGCAGGGCAGGGCGCCCGCTGGCCAGGCTAAGGCCTAGTCCCAACAGGAATGAGCCGAAGTAGAGAGGATTTCGAATCCACGCGTAAGGCCCGTCGACTGCCAGCTCTTTATCTTTTTTCAAGTAGCCTGCAGCCCAGATCCGAATTCCAAGCCCGATGGCCGCCAGTGCAATTCCTGCCCAGGCGTGGAAAAGCTGTGGGCGAGCCGCGTAGAGAAAGACTCCCGCGTAAGCGAAACCTGCCGGCACACGGATGCGCTGAATGGTAGTCATTGGTCAATGGTCACTGGTCCTGGTCACTGGTTATTGGTTGTGCAGGTGGAAGTGGCAGTGGTCATTCGTCACTCGTCACTCGTCATTCGACATTCATCTTGAGCCGGCGCACGACGGCATCAAACACCTCATCGGGCGAAACGTCGACACAGCTGGAGCCCTGGCTGGTCACCACCTCGTCATTTGCCTGAAACGGGCCATTTCGCCACGAGGGCTTGGGTCCCATCAAGGCCACGGTAGGGGTTCCCAAGGCTACCGCCAGATGGAGAGGTCCTGTATCTGTTCCCACGAAAAGACTCGCTTGTCGGCAAAGCGCCGCCAATTCCAGCATGTCTGTCGGAAAAGTGGGTACGGGAAGAGGCTGGATGGCCTGCTTTACATCCTCGACGAGAAACTCCTCCTCAGGACCGTAGGTGAACATGACGGCCTGTGGCAACTGTTTTCGAATCTTCGAAAAAAGCTTCGCATAGTGGCCAACCGGCCACTGTTTTGTAGGTCGTCCTGCTCCCAGATTCAGGATGATGGGACGGCGGATTCCAAGCATCTGCAGCTTTTTCGCCACAGCCTGAGTTGCTTCTGGAGGGATTACCAGGTCGATCAAAGCGCTGGCCCCGTCTGAACATCCCAGGAAGCACGCCAGTTCGAGATTGAGTTCAATCACGTGCCGGAAGTGATTTTTCCCGAGGCGACTGGCCTGGATCTTGTCTGTATAGAGCCAGGCTGCTGGAGGTTCTCGTAACTCCTGAGGAGGGAATCCCACAATCTGACGGGCACCCGAGAGGCGGGCCAGAATGGCGGATTTCACCAGGCCCTGAAAGTCAAGTGCGATATCGAAGCATTCACGTCTGAGCGAAGCTACCAGGCTGGGTAGCTCTCGGAGTGTGGAACATTTCCTGCGCCACTTTCTTGTATCTGCAGCCCAGAGACGAAAGATCCCTGGAACCTGGCGTAGCAGGGACTGGTAAGGAGACTCTACCAGCCAGTGAATTTCTGAGTGAGGCAAATGCACTGCAATCTGTTGCTGAGCGGGAATGGTGTGGACGATATCGCCGAGGGATCCCAGCCGAACGATGAGGATCTTCATATGGTCATTGATGAATCATGAAAGTGGTAACCAATTGATTCTAGTCAACTTATAACCGGACACTAATGACCGACGACCCTTGACCAGTGACCAGTGACCCTGCGACGAGTCATTGCCCCTCCCTAATCCGGCGCAGGTAATCTCGCGTAGAGTGGTTTTTCGGATCTCCTACGATCGCGACTCGGCCGCCGTAGGCGAGGACGCTAGCCCTTTCGGGAACCGTGTCTTCCGAATAATCTGTCCCCTTGGCGTGAACATCAGGCTGAAGGTCGCTGAGCACGGAAGCAACGGTCAGATGGTCAAAAATGAGAAGGTAGTCCACGCATTCGAGCGCATCCAGAATCTCCACCCTCTCCTCCGCCGTCATTAGAGGACGTCCCGCTCCTTTTAAGGTCCGAACGGACTTATCTCCATTCAATCCTACCACGAGGATGTCACCCAGAGCACGGGCTGCCTGGAGGTAACGGATGTGTCCTACATGGAGAAAATCGAAGCAGCCGTTTGCAAAAATCACACGTTTTCCCCGCTTGCGGCACTGGCGGATGGTTTGTCTCATCTGAGAAAGGGTTTTCAACTTGTCCGGTTTCATGGCTCTGAGTCTTTGCGTAGTGATTCTGCGATGGCCTGGCGAAGCTCCATCTGTGAGATCGCCGCCGTTCCTCGCTTCATCACCACGATCCCACCGCCACAATTGGCAAGCCGCGCGGCTTCCTGGAAGCTGCCTCCGGCGGACAATGCTGTAGTGTAAGTGGCCACAACCGTGTCGCCCGCCCCAGTCACATCGGCCACCTCATCGTTTCCAAAGGTCGGTATGTGCGTGGTGCGATTTTTTTCAAACAACGTCATCCCCAGTTTCCCTCTCGTCACAAGCAGTGCTGCCAAGTCCCATTCCTCACGGAGTCGGGTGCCCACTTTTTCCAGAGCAGTGATGTCGGTTTCGATCTTCATTGGCCAATCAGCCTCGATCTCCGTGATGTTGGGTGTTACCGAGGTGGCTCCTTTGAAGCGCTTCAGGTCTTTACGGGAGTCCGCCACAATGATCTTCCCATGCTGACGCGCAAGTATGAGTGCTGATTGCCAGACCGCTGGGCTGATGTTGCCCAGGTGATAATCGGAAACAATGATTGCATCCACTTCCGGGACCAATTCCTTCAAAGCAGAAGAAAGCTTTTTCTCGTGCTGCTCCTGGAGCAAACAGGGGTTTTCGTAATCCAGGCGAACCACCTGTTGGGGGACCGAATGAAACGAACCGGCCAGGATCCGCTTTTTTCGCGTGGTCTGGAAGGTAGCGTCGCAAAACACAAAGCGCCTTTCGACTCCTGGAGGCCAGGATTGCAATAAGACTTCGGCCCACCGATCGTCGCCCACGAAGCCCACTGGGATAGCGTGGACACCTAGACCCTCCAAGTTGGACACGGTGTTTGCTCCTCCGCCTGGGATCGTGAGAGTGTCCCGGTAGTCTAAGATCAAAACCGGAGCTTCCCGTGAGATGCGAGAGATCTCACCGAAGACAAATTCGTCCAGCAGAAAGTCACCCAGCACGAGGATCTTTGCTCGCGAGAAACGATCAATAAGCCGACTTAGATTAGCCTTCAAAATGCTTCTCCTGACGAGCTGAACCTGAACCCCGTCTCACTGCTAGCCCGGATTATGAATAACGTGTCGGGCCTTTACGGCTGCTGTGTTTTCTTCGCGGACCGCCCTAGAATCCAGTTTACGCCGTCGAGCGTGTCTTCGGCAATGAAGTGTGGACAAATGCCGGATGATGCCTTGCTCAGCGATTTCAGCTCTGTTCGGCCGAAACCGGTTTTCACCAGAACGGACCCGCAGCCGGCTTGGTGGGCTGCTTCCACGTCCAGGAGGCGATCGCCAATGAGGTGACTGGCCCCCAGATCGATCTGAAAATCTTGCGCCGCCTGAAAAAGAAGTCCCGGCTCGGGTTTCCGGCACTGACAGACTCGCTTGTAATGGCCGTATCCCTCAGGATGGTGGGGACAATAATAGAAGGCGTCCAGATGTACCCCCTGTTCTTGAAACATACCGTTCAGATGCCGGTGCAGCAGCTGCAGCTTCTCTTCTGTGAGCAGTCCCCGGGCCACGGCAGACTGATTGGTGATCACTATGGCGAGAATGCCGCTTTGATTGATCTGACGCACGGCTTCAAAAGCTCTGGGATAGATGTGGAGGTCTTCACGGTGCTGTGCGTAGCCTGCTTCCCGGATCAGGGTTCCATCGCGGTCCAGAAAAATGGCTCGGTTAACCCGCATTTCTACTCGGACAGGCTCCTACTTCCGACTCCTTGTGTCTGAGCCTGAACTCACCCCGGGCAACTCTTAGCGGTTTGCCGTTGCCAACTTCAAGAGATTGTGAGCGGTGCAGAGCATACTCCGCTCGGTTTGCACCTTTTCCAGGCTGCGCAGCAGAAATTGGCGGAAACCCCGGGCGGATTTGATTTGGCCAAAGACCGGCTCGACCGTCTGCTTGCGTAACCGGTAGCGACTGCGACGCCCGGCTCGCTTCAATCTTTGATGCATCTGTTCTAAGGCAGCGTTCTTCCGGATCTTCATGCGCGGCTGGAGAGCCGTTTCACTGTGTTTGACCTTGCCCGTGGCAACATATCCTCGAATCTTTCGCCTTTGCAACTCTGCCAAAGGCTCTTCCCAGCAGTAATCGGTGTCGGCTGAGATCTCCATGGGATCTCGGCCCGTTTGGCGTCGTATTTCATCCACCAGAGGGATGAGTTGGTGACGATCCGTGGCCGCATTCGTCAGCCCTTGGGCCACGATCACCTGGCTGTCGGCATCCACAGCAGCTTGTGCGTTATAGCACTGCTGAAAACCTTCCGATGTCTTCATAATCCGACTCTCCGGGTCGGTAAAATTCTGCTGCGCCTGCGCTCTCGGCACTCCTCTTGGATACCTCCTTTTACGACCTCCTCGATACTTGGGTTTGCATTCTTTCTTCTCCTCAGCCACTGCCTTCTCTCGAGCTTCTGCTTCTAACGCTGCCTTCGCTTCTCGGATCTTCTCCAACCGCTTCTTTTTATCCTTGACCCACTCCGGCAATTCATCCCCTCGTCGATCCGCTCCATACTCCTCATCCTCAGCTGCATCAACCGCCTCTGCCTCTCGAAACCACTCCTCCACCACCGCTTGATAATCGATCTCCGCTGCTTTCATCCGCCGATAGCTCATCGCCTTGTGCTTACTGGCATTGGCTCGCACTTTCGTCCCATCCAAGGCCACATGCCCCAGCTTCACCAAACCCGCCTTCTGACACAATCCCAGCACTTGTCCGAAAAGTGCCGATAACGCCTTCAGGTGCCGCTTGCGAAAATCACTTATGGTTCGAAAGTCCGGCTTCTGCATCCCCGTTACTGCCATGAAGTCCACTCGCTCTTCGCAACCTTTCGCCAGCTTGCGCGACGAATACACTCCCCGGCAGTACCCATACAGCAACAACGCTGTCATCATCACCGGATGATAAGGCGGGTAGCCTCGCTCTTCTTCGTATTCCCCCAGGATCTCACTTAAATCCAGTGATCCTCTCACCGTATCCCGGACGAAATGCGCCAGGTGTCCTTCCGCCACGAAATCCAAAATCGACGCCGGTAAAAGCCACCTCTGCTCTACGTTCCATTCTCGAAATTTCTTGCCCATATCGCCTACCATCGTAGACAATCACCCCGTCGATATTCGGATTACTCGGACAGGCTCCTAGCAGCCCGTGGTGAAAGTCCCGCGGGTCGCGTTGCGAGCGCCGTGGGCCCGGGTGCAAGGGGCGCCGATCGAGGCGATGCCGGGACATCGTCGAGGAGGCGCTACACGGCAGACGGGCCCACGCCGCCGCAACCCGAAGGGCGCCAGAGGTTTGCGGCCGCTGGACCGCGTTACTCGTCATCGCCGATGTCCAGGCATCGACTCCTCCTCGTGCCTTGCCAGCGACCGCAGATCCCTGGCGCGCGTCTCCACGCGACTTTCACCACGGGCTGCTAGGCATGATCGAGAAGCGAACAGGCAGTCTCGTAAACTTCATCCACTTCAATTTGGTGGAAACAGCGCAAATCAATGGGGCACTCACGCAAGAAACAGGGGCTGCATTCAACGTGTTTGTGGATCACCACTGCTCGCTCACTGAGAGGGCCAGTGGCACGCTCGTCCGTGGATCCAAAAAGCGCAACCTGAGGGACATCCAGAGCCGCACTGAGATGCATCGGCCCGGAGTCATTGGTAACAAACAGGCGACAGCGGGAAATGAGTCCAATCAGATCCTCGAGCTGCGTTTGTCCCACCAGGATGTACACCCGCTTTCTCATCAGACTTTGAATTTCCTCGGCGATCCGCAAGTCCTCGGAAATCCCGAGAATGAGCACCTCGACCTTCTGCTCCGTGATCAGTCGATCTGCCAGGGAGGCAAAGCAATCGGAGGGCCATCGCTTGGCTGGACCGAAGTAGGCTCCCGGACTGAATGCTATCAGGCGACGAGTGGGGTCAGGGTTGCACCGGCGCAGCAAGAGTTCCGCCTGGTGAATGCCCCTTGACGTTGGATACAGGCGGATGTTGGGTCGGAAACTCCCGTCGTTCAAGTAATCCACTTGGGAAAGCCTGGTCAGGTGGAGGAGGTCCAGGTAGTAGTAAACCTGGTGTCGACCCAGTTTCCTGATGCGAGGTTGGGCGTGGCGCGTCAGCAAGAACCGGCGACCGTCGGTAGCATAGCCAATTCTCTCGGGGATCCCAGCCACAAAAGCGATCAGAGCCGTCCGAAAGGCGTTCGGGAAGAGAAGGGCGATATCAAAGCCGCTCAACTTCTTCGGAAAAGTCCAAATCTGGGAGAACGTTCTCTGCTGATCCTCGAAGGTGATGATTTCATCCACAATCTGCTGTCCTTCAAACAGTCCGGAGACCCACTTTCTGACCAGCAGAGCAAGGTGGCTGTGTGGGAACAGCTGGCGGAGTTCACGAATCGCCGCCAGGGACATGACCGCATCCCCCACCCAGTTGGTTCCGCCAATAAGAATCCGCTTCATCAGCGTCCGGGCTCACTCCGCCTTAGGGCGGGGAATGCCTCCACTTCGTTCAGCAAATACTTGCAATATTCTTCCGGATCCTCGGCTTTTGCCTCTATCCGGAGGGAGAAAATCTGACCCTGCTCAAACTTCAAACTTTTCAGGCGCACCGCGTCCTTTTCCGTGGTCACAATGGCTTCGGCATTCAGTTGAGAGAGGTGGCCCAGAATTCCGTCCAGCTGCAGTTGGTTGAAGGGGTGGTGATCCCGAAAAAAGAATTGGTCTAACACTCGGATCTGGTAGTGGGCGAGGTCTCGGAGAAACAGAGCGGGATTGCCGATCGCCGCCAGAGCGATTACATTTTTGCCCAGGAAAGACCGAAGAGTAAACGTGTTGCCATTCTTCAGATCGGAAAGGGAAGTCGCGTCGTGGTAGAAATATGATATGGGAACTGTCCTGTTTCTTTTACGGATCACAACCTCCATTTCATCCTGGTCGAAGGAGAGGTGGGATCGAGTAATCACAATCAGATCAGCTCGCTCGATTGCGCTCAACGGTTCCCGCAGACGGCCTTTAGGCAGCAGATAGGCGCTTGGGAGCGGATCCGTGGCATCCAGAATCAAGATGTTCAGGTCCCTTTTCAGCTGCAGGTGTTGGTAACCATCGTCCAAAACGTAAATCACCTTTTCGTATTGGTCTTCGATCAAGCGCCCTCCCCGGTAGCGATTCTTTCCTACCACCACAGGTACGCCTTTCAGCTTGCTCGCCAGCCAATACGCTTCATCTCCACAACTTTCCGGTTCACACAGAATCCTTTTTCCGTCACTTACCAGTAGCGTGGTACCTTCGGCTTTCCCTCTGTAGCCCCGGCTCAGGATAACGGGCTGATAGCCTGCTCCCTTCAGCATCTGAGTGAGATGAGCGACAAAAGGAGTCTTACCCGTTCCCCCGGTGGTGAGATTGCCTACGCTGATGACGGGGTGGCGCAGGGCGCGCGACCTCAGGACTCCATGTCTATGGAGAGCCGTCCGGCTCCACACCGCGACCCCGTAGAGCTGGGACAGTAGATGATTCAAGGTCCTGTTTCGAGCCAACTATTCGTCTGCTCGTTTGCTCTTTGTTCTCTTGCTATCTTGCTCTATTGTTCTTACCAACGTATTGTCTCACGAACTCAACTGTTCTCTGAAGCGCCCCTTGATTGTCGCGCACTACCTTGCGTGCGTTTCTGCCCAGCCAACTCCTTGTCGCTGGGTCTTTCAGAAGGTCACGGATTCGGTCCGTCAATTCGGTCCCGGAGCGTACCTGAAGGCTGGCATAGGAGTCCAAAAAAGAGTCCGAAATCTCTCGGAAATTCTCCATGTGAGGCCCAAAGAGGATGGGTTTCGCCAGATAGGCGGCTTCGATGAGGTTATGTCCTCCGGCAGCCACGAGGCTCCCTCCCACGAAGACTACGTCGGCCAGCTGGTAAAGATAGGCAATCTCGCCAATGCTGTCGAGAATGAACACCTCGGGTCGTCGGTCGGATGAACGGGCCTCTGTGAGGCCGACACTGAGATCCGAACGCTTCAGGCAGCGGATCCCGCGCGACTCTACAAGACTCACGACGCGGTCGGAGCGGTGAGGCTGGCGTGGAGCCAATATCAGCCGGAGGGGAAACTCGTGGCGCAGGGCAATAAAAGTATTGAGGAGGATTTCCTCCTCTCCCTCTTCCGTGCTGCCACAAATCCACAACAGATCCTGTTCCTCTGCTCTCAGCAATCCACGCACAGTCTCGGTCAACTCAAGTTTTTCGGGATCATCAGGCAGCTCATAGTCATATTTGAGATTGCCCACCTGATGCACCTTTTCAGCGGACGCACCCAATTCCAGAATGCGTTCTTTGTCGAGTCGGGACTGCATGCAGAAGTGATCGACCCTTTCCAGTAAGGGTTTCATGAAAAAGCGTACGAGCCGGTAGCGACGAAAGGAGGCATCCGAGATTCGTCCATTGATCAGGAGAAGCGGGATAGAAAGCGATTGGGCAGCGCTGATGAAGCCCGGCCAGATTTCTGTTTCCATGAGGAGCACCACGGAAGGACGGATCGCCTTCAGATGACGTCGGGAGCTCCACGTCCAGTCCAGCGGAAAATAGAAAACGTGAGCGCGATCATCAAAAAGTCTCCGAGCCAGAGCCTGTCCGGTTGACGTGATCGTTGAGATCCAAAGTTGGTCCCGAGCCAGTTCCAGCCGATTGACGAATGTCTGCATCGCACTGACTTCGCCCACTGAAACCGCGTGAATCCACACTTTAGGTGTACCTGGCGAAGGCGCGGTCCGAACGACTCGTGAGACCTGGCCGGCTCTTTGAAGGAGGTTGGTTCGAGCTCTTCGCTTGAGGATCACGTCGTAGAGAAGGACAGGTAGGTATAGAAGCAGGGAGCAGGTGTACAGGATCGAATAAACAGTGGTGAATAGCCGGAACATTTCTCTGCCCGATTTTATCAATTTTCAGGGTCTGACCCCCAAATCTGGGAAAATTTGTTTTTTTCTGGAAAAGATTGATATAAATCCAATAACCTTCTTCAGGATGATTTCTGACAATAGAACTGCAGCGAGAATTCCAGCGATAGATTGATACAACCATCCGACCCTTCGCTTCAACCAGAGATACCTACTCCTTTTTCATAAGCCGGTGAAGACAGGGGTAATTGATATTCTTTGGTTAAGTCGGGGCAGCGGCTAAGGGGTAACACAACAAGATGGCCTGGGAGACACGTCAAAGAGGCGGAGTTCTGCACCTTCCTCCCCGGATGACCGAATCTCCCAATTTCGTCTCTGACCTGTGGGTAATGGACTCAAAGATCCATCGTAACTCTTTCTCAATAGGCCACTTTTTTCCTACTCACCGAAAAGTCTCCGAGTCTTAGAAGGGTTTATGACCGAGCGCCGACAGTACTCCCGCCATGGTTTAAAGGTGGACTCATCGCCGTTACGGGCGATTTCTGACACCCATATTGTCTTTCGGCTTGCTGATGGAATAATCATGGTCATCAGGAGAGGTAGGACCGGGTACCGCGATGTCGAAAAGGCGTTTAAGACGCTGGATCCCGACAAGTTTCTGGGCATAGTTTTTAACGATGTGAAACCAGGGCTAATTCACACTTGTTACGACTATCACGACTATCCCTACGCGAAAAGCAGCAGCCCTGTTTTGGGGAGTGAAAACGGGACAGAGTTGGGCCGAAAAAATGTAAGTGTCAACGTCGGTGCCTCAAACAATACCCCAGAATGCCACTCTCGGACCGTTTCAAACGATCTGATACGGAAGGTAGTAGCTGGATACTACTCTCTAAAAGTCTTCGAACTCAGCGCCAAAGACAATTCACGCAAGGTTGTCGAACCACGGCAAATAGCAATGTTCCTTTGTAGGGGAGACTGTCCCGGGTTTAGTTGAAAGTTGAGAGGCGGTTCGTCCGACCGACTCGTTAGAATCGGGTTGGTCAACAACCTTTTAAGGAGGAACCGCCATGAAGAAATCATATCGAATTGTCACCCGGAAGAACAGTCAGGGGCTGGCTGATTATCTGGCCCAGAACGGGCAACTGTTGCTCCCGATGGTGGAGCTGATCGAAGCCTCCCGGATGGCCATTGACGAGTTGATCGACATCTTGGGGCGAGCGAGCATGGAAGCGGTCTTGCAGCTTTCTGCCCGAAGTGTCGCCGGCGAAAAGCAACAAGGGCGCCCAGGCAAGCAGATCGTTTGGTACGGCACTCAGCCAGGGCGAGTCAGACTTTCGGAGCGGCAAGTGCGGGTTCGAAAGCCACGGCTGCGCAAGAAAGGCCAAGGTCGAGGCGGGGAGGTGGAGATCCCCGCCTATGAGGCGATCAACCGTAACGGGGAGCTGGGCAGCCGCATGCTGGAGATCTTGACGTGCAACGTTTCCACGCGCCACTACAGCCGCGTGATCCCCCAGATGGCCGACACGGTGGGAGTCAGCAAATCGTCCGTGAGCCGTCAGTTCATTGAGCAGAGCGGCCAGCAGCTGGAGCAGCTGGCCGAGCGACACTTTGATGACGTTGAGTTTCTGATCATCTACATCGACGGCCTGGTCTTTGGCGAGCACCACGTGATCTGTGCCGCCGGCGTGGACTCGGAGGGCCAAAAGCACGTGCTGGGGCTGCGGGAAGGGGCCAGTGAAAACGCCGCCACCGCTACCTCCTTGCTGGAAGACCTGGTGGAGCGAGGCCTGGATTCCGGGCGACGCTATCCGTTTGTGATTGACGGCTCCAGGGCCCTGCGATGTGCCATTGACAAGGTCTTTGGCAAGGGCAGTCCGGTGCAGAGATGTCGTCGTCATAAGATTCGCAACGTGTGCGATCGATTGCCGGACGATCTGGCCGAGCAAGTCAAGTCAGTGATGCAGGCTGCTTATCGGCTGCCCTGGGAAGAAGGGAGGGTTCGGCTCAGAAAGCAGGCGGAGTGGCTCGAAGGGCTGCATCCCGATGCGGCAGCTAGCCTGCGAGAAGGTCTGGAAGAGACCTTCACCATCAATCGACTCGAGTTGTCTTCCTCCCTGCGCTTGTGTCTGGCCAGCACCAACCTGATTGAAAGCCCTCACTCTGGCGTGAGGATGCGGACCCGCCGAGTGAGCCGCTGGAAAGATAGCCAGATGGTGCTGCGCTGGGCCGCCTCAGCCTTCCTGGAGACGGAGAAGAACTTCCGGCGCATCCAGGGACTACCAGGACCTCTGGATGCTGAAAGCCAAACTCAGAGACGAGGTTTCTATGGACGCCAAACGAAAGGTGGCTTAAGATCGTGCTCAACCTGAACCGCCCTTCACTTTCAACTGAGTTTGGGGCAGCCTCTTGTAGGGAGCTTTCTGGCAGCTCTCTGTCTCAAATCGGCAGAGACTTTGGCGACAAGCACCCCACCACAGTGTTGCGCTCGATCCGTAAGATTGAACGCCTGCGTAACGAAGATCCCAGAATCAAAAACACTGTAAACAAGCTAACTGCCTATATTCCTTGGAGATGCTTTAGTCGACATTCCTCATATCAACTTCGGAAGGACCTTTTCCGGTCTCCCCAGTGAATGACCACAACTTATCAGACCGCCAACCTTGCCTCAAGTGGTCTTTGGTCCTCTGTCCATCAAAAGCGCCTCTGATCCCTCGGTTTTCCAGGTGGCTTTTGGTCAAAGACCTGATCAATAGAGACACCTCCAGCGGTTCAATCAGAAACCCTCGGCGCTAGGCTGTCATCCATCTCAATCGATCAATCCGAGACAACAGCCCGGCCCATATATCCTTGCTTATCGCTACCTCCGCCATCTGAAACGTGACGATCCGGCTATGGCGGATCACCTTCGCTCCGATCTTGATCAGTTTGGTCAACAGGCTGCGAAGGGACCAATGTTTGATTTTTCTGGGAAGGACCAGCCGCCGTAGAAAATTGCCCAGGTTGCAGGCCAAGACAAACAGAGCCAACCTCACCTGATTCGGGACAAAGCGCTGGCAGGACAGGCGAGTCCAGTGCAACGCATACTTGCCTTCCTTGATCCACTGCTCGGCTGTGCCACGACCGTTATAGAAGTGAACCACCCCTGAGGCTTGTGCGCTCATATTGGTGACGATGAAACCCACCCTCGGAAAGAGTTCTCCGCGATGCCACTCGACCTTGGCAATCACCCGGCGAGGCCGGTCCCAACTGGCGGCTTGATATTGGAAATCGGCAAACCAAACGATAGGCTTTCGGGGCGGACGGCCCACAGGCCGGGTAAGCAGGTGTTCAATCTCCGCCTGAAGCACCTCGTTGGCAGGAAGCCGGATGGCATACAAAAAGCCCTTCTCCTCCAAGTATTCATAAACGTCCGGCTTGGCAAAGGCAGCATCCCCACGAAAGTATTTGCGGACTGTTTTCTTCTCGTAGCGAGCCACGATTGGTTCCAGCATCTCCTTCCAACCATCCGCGCTGTGAACATTGCCGGGCCGAAGCATTGCACCTTCGCAATCTCCGAACTGGTTGAAACAAAACAGGGGATGGTAGCAAGTACATCGGAAATGGCCGTTGTAGGCAGAGGCTTCCTGCTCGCCATGGCTTGTTAATGCTCACTGAGAACCGTAGTTTTTTGGACACCCGCCGGTAGTTAACTCAACATCATCCGCACCGCAGGTGCGCGTTTCATCATCCGCGCTTGAAAAGCGCGGGGCCATTTTTCCTGAACAGTTGGTGTAGTGTCTGGGGGCCAAAGGTGGAAAGGACCTCGACCCTTTGACCGAGAATCGAGGTCCGGTTGTGGCAACCCCGTTACAAGTGGAGAACCACCGCAGACTTCATTGTAGCCTGTCATGATCCTGGGCTGTTGTCCAGTTCCGCCGGGACTGGACTATGGCCGATCCGCTGGTTGTTTTCCGCCTCCGCTCGTGCCGCGCTGCAGGCTGCGGTGCACTGTTTTGGATCTGTCGCCGTTGCGGCCGAGGCCATCGCTATTGCAGTGTGCGCTGTCGGCAACAAGCGCGCCGCCAGCAGTGCCGGGAAGCCAATCGGCGGCATCAACAGTCCCCCGGGGGGCGACTGGATCATCGAGACCGTCAGCGCGCGTATCGGCGGCGGCCGGAGCGCGTGACGGATCAAGGTAGACGCGAGGATCGCATCCTTCGTCAGCATGGCTGCCGTAGCCTCCCTCCAGTTCTCCCTGCCGGGAAAGGAGGGGGAGCCTCGAAAGGAGCGCCATGTCCCATCCCATGGGGAGCGTCCCCGCCGTTTTCGGGTTCGCTGTGTCGTGTGTGGTCGGTCCGGCCACTGGATCCATCTGTTTCGGGAAGGAGGGTGAAGCATGATCGATCGAGAACTGCTCGCCCGAATCCGCCATCTTTTCCATGCCGAACATTGGAAGATCGGGACCATTGCTGATCACTTGGGGCTTCACTGGGAGACCGTGCGCCAGGCTCTCCAGACCGATCGCTTCAATCGCCAGAAGATGGAACGGCCCCGTCTGACCGATCCCTACCTTCCCTTTATCCGAGAGACCCTGGAGCGCTACCCTCGGCTTCGTGTCACGCGTCTGTTCGAGATGCTGCGCGCCCGGGGCTACACGGGCTCGGTCGTGCAGTTGCGGCGCGTGGTGGCCACGCTGCGCCCCACCCCTCGGGAGGCCTTCCTGCGTCTGCGGACCTTCCCGGGGGAGGCGGGTCAAGCCGACTGGGCGCACTTCGGTAAAGTCCGGGTGGGCCGTGCCGAGCGCATCCTGTCCTGCTTTGTGTTCACCCCCTCCTATTCGCGGGCGCTGTTTCTGGAGTTTTGTTTTGACCAGCAAATGGAAAACTTCCTGCGCGCTCACATCCACGCCTTCGAAGACATCGGTTGTCCACGCACCATCCTGTACGACAACACCAAAAGCGTCGTGTTGGAACGTCGGGGCGAGGCTGTTCACTTTCATCCGCGCCTGTTGGAGCTGGCCGCCCATTATCACTTTGCGCCACGCCCCTGCCACCCCTACCGGGCTTCCGAGAAAGGGCGCGTCGAAAGAGCCATCTCCTATGTGCGCCATTCCTTCTTCGCCGCCCGTCCCTTTAGCACGCTCTCAGACTTCAACCGTCAAGCGCTCCTCTGGCGCGACCAGGTAGCGCATCGTCGGCCCTGGCCCGGCGGCGATGGGCGCACCGTCGAGGAAGTGTGGGAGGAAGAAAAAGCCTTCCTTCTTCCCTTGCCGGCTCATCGCCTGGAAACCGATCTGGTTCTGCCGGTCCGCTCCCGCAAAACCATCTACATCCGTTTTGATTTAAACGACTATTCGATCCCGCCTTCGGCCGTGGGCCGGCCCCTGACACTGGTGGCCTCCGAGCAGACGGTGCGCATTTTGGACGGAAGCACCGAGATCGCCCGCCATCTCCGCTCCTATGACCGCCACGACGTCCGCACCGATCCGGCTCACCAGGAAGCGCTGCTGGCGGAAAAACGCCAGGCGCTGGGGGCCACCCCCGGTGGCCGACTGCTGGCCGCCGTTCCGGAAACGGAAACCTTGCTGGACGAGGCCTTTCAGCGCGGAGAGCCCACCGGCCGCCAGACGGCCAAGCTGGTGGAACTCTTGGATCTCTATGGGGCCGAAGAGCTGCAGGCGGCGGTGCGTGAAGCCCTGCAACGGGGCACCCCGCGCGCCGCCTCGGTGGCCTTTCTGCTGGGCCGGCGCCAGCGCGCTCAGGGGCGAAAGGCGCCTCTACCCATTGAGTTGCGCCAGCGTCCCGAACTGGAGGACCTCTATGTCCAATCCCATAACCCGGAGACCTATGACGAACTGGCTTCCGATGACGACGAATCCTGATCTGATGCAGCTTTTGCACAAGACCGGTCTGGTGACGCTCGCCGGTGAGCTGGAGGATTTTCTGGCCCGCGCCACCAAGGGGCGCTGGTCCCCCCGTCAGATCTTGGAGGAACTGGCTCGTCGGGAGCATGAGGAGCGAGCCCAACGCAGTCTCAAGCGGCGTCTGCGCCTGGCCAAGATCGGCCGCTTCAGGCCGATGGATGACTTTGACTGGAACTGGCCGACCCGGATCGACCGGGAAGTCATTGAGCGCGCCTTTACCCTGGAACTTTATCCAGGAAGGCCGCAACCTCGTCTTACTGGGTACCAACGGCCTGGGAAAAACCATGATCATCAAGAATCTGGCTTACCAGTCCGTCCTGGCCGGCTACTCTGTGCTCTTTCGAACCGCCTCGGAGATTCTCGACGACCTGCAATCGGAGGCGCCGGAACTGCAGCGCCGCAAGCTGAAAAAATACGCGCGCGCGCAGGTGCTCTACCTAGATGAAGTCGGCTGTCTCACCTACGACAGTGAGGCCGCCGACCTGCTCCATGAAATCGTCAACCGGCGCTATGAGTGCCGGTCGCTCGTGCTGACCTCCAACAAAGCCTTTAAGGAGTGGAATAGCGTCTTTCCCCAATCCGGCTGCTTGATTGCGCTTCTGGACCGTCTCACCCACCATGCTGACGTCACTGTGATGGAGGGGCAAAGCTACCGCGTGCGGGAAAGCGAGCAGGAAGCGGCCGCCCGTCGCAAGAAAACAAGATGAGCACTCCCGTCCAGCGTCGCGCTCATATCCAGACCCTCTTGGCGGATTATCTCGAACTTCCCCATACGCCCACTCGAGCACGCCCGCCGGATCGGCGACTCGCCGCTCACTTCTATGACCGCGCTATCCCCCTGGCCACCGTCCAGGATGCCTTCCTGGTGGCGACCAGCCGCCGTCTTTTCCGAGACCCAGCGCTTCCTCGACTTTCTCCCATTCGCTCCCTTTACTACTTCCTCCCCATTGTCGAAGAGTTGCTTCAGTATCCGCTCCCCCACGGTTACGCTCAGTATCTCGAACGCAGACCACGCGCCCATCACAAGCCCAAGGAGGGGCACCCCATGGAAAAACCCGTTGATCGAGGTTCGCCACCCGGCGTGTGTTCAGAAAAGTTCAGATCCTCGTGATCGCTAACAGTAAAGGTTTGAAGGCCGGTTTTGATGGCAGTTTGAGGTTTGAATTTCATGGGGCTAAGGTCACCTCGGATGCTGGGCTTCTCGCCTATCGTGATTTGGACGAAGCGTTGGTGTTATTCGATAGTGTTCCCTCCGTTTTTCGCGATTCGCGGACAGGGCGTAACATCCAGCACGACCTGGCGCCGTTGCTGCGCCAATCGGTATACGAGTCGACTGGCTGGCTATGAAGATGTCAACGATGCCCATCGTCTATCGGTGGATCCGACTATGCGGAGGATCACCGGGAAGAAGATGGACAAGAAGAAGGCCGCCAGCGCCAACACCATGGGTCGATTTGAGACCGAGATGCTGTCCGTCCAGGGGAACCTCAAAGCCCTTTCGGAAGTTAATGGCCGATGGGTAGAAAGAGCGCTGGAGAAAACAACTCATCGACGCATCATTCTGGATATGGACAGCTCAGCCAGTCCTGTCCATGGCGAGCAGGAAGCCTCTGCCTACAACGGCCATTTCCGATGTACTTGCTACCATCCCCTGTTTTGTTTCAACCAGTTCGGAGATTGCGAAGGTGCAATGCTTCGGCCCGGCAATGTTCACAGCGCGGATGGTTGGAAGGAGATGCTGGAACCAATCGTGGCTCGCTACGAGAAGAAAACAGTCCGCAAATACTTTCGTGGGGATGCTGCCTTTGCCAAGCCGGACGTTTATGAATACTTGGAGGAGAAGGGCTTTTTGTATGCCATCCGGCTTCCTGCCAACGAGGTGCTTCAGGCGGAGATTGAACACCTGCTTACCCGGCCTGTGGGCCGTCCTCCCCGAAAGCCTATCGTTTGGTTTGCCGATTTCCAATATCAAGCCGCCAGTTGGGACCGGCCTCGCCGGGTGATTGCCAAGGTCGAGTGGCATCGCGGAGAACTCTTTCCGAGGGTGGGTTTCATCGTCACCAATATGAGCGCACAAGCCTCAGGGGTGGTTCACTTCTATAACGGTCGTGGCACAGCCGAGCAGTGGATCAAGGAAGGCAAGTATGCGTTGCACCGGACTCGCCTGTCCTGCCAGCGCTTTGTCCCGAATCAGGTGAGGTTGGCTCTGTTTGTCTTGGCCTGCAACCTGGGCAATTTTCTACGGCGGCTGGTCCTTCCCAGAAAAATCAAACATTGGTCCCTTCGCAGCCTGTTGACCAAACTGATCAAGATCGGAGCGAAGGTGATCCGCCATAGCCGGATCGTCACGTTTCAGATGGCGGAGGTAGCGATAAGCAAGGATATATGGGCCGGGCTGTTGTCTCGGATTGATCGATTGAGATGGATGACAGCCTAGCGCCGAGGGTTTCTAATTGAACCGCTGGAGGTGTCTCTATTGATCAGGTTTTTGACCAAAAGCCACCTGGAAAACCGAGGGATCAGAGGCGCTTTTGATGGACAGAGGACCAAAGACCACTTGAGGCAAGGTTGGCGGTCTGATAAGTTGTGGTCATTCACTGGGGAGACCGGAAAAGGTCCTTCCGAAGTTGATATGAGGAATGTCGATTAAATATACACCCAAAGAAGTTAATACAAAAACGAAGCTGGGCACTGTGCGAAGGAACGACAAGGCCACTCTCGGTTTTTCTGCGACGGTTTCTCTCAGCCGTTTTTGCAGCTGCGCCAGATACCGACACCCTTTAATGGAGTTATCCGCGTTGAAGTAGTATTTGATTGAGGCTTCAGGATCAAAGAAGCTCACCCTTTTTCGGAAGGTGTCTGTATACAGACTTTTGCCAAAACCATCGGAAAAATAGAAGTAATTGAGACTCTTCGAATAGCGTTGGGCCCCCTGGTAACTGGAAATGTGCTCTAATTTGAATGTCTTTAACTAAGACATCTTACGGCGTCTAGTCCTTCCCAGAAAAATCAAACATTGGTCCCTTCGCAGCCTATTGACCAAACTGATTAAGATCGGAGCGAAGGTGGTCCGCCATAGCCGGATCGTCACGTTTCAGATGGCGGAGGTAGCGATAAGCAAGGATATATGGGCCGAGCTGTTGTCTCGGATTGATCGATTGAGATGGATGACAGTCTAGCGCCACGTGTTTTTGATCGAGTCGCTGGAGAAGTGTCTCCACTTATCAGATTAAGAGAATGGTTGACGCAAGGTTGGAGGGCTGATAGGTTCTGATCATTCATCACGAAGAAGCCAGGCGAACTCGGATCTGGGGTTAATATGAGGAATATCGGCTAAGATCACTTGTTTTTCCCTGCGGTTTCCTACGCGGTAGCGTGGGGCCACCTGGAAGAATAACTCTTGGCTAGCAGCCCGTGGTGGAAGTCGCGTGGGGTCGCGCGCCAGGGATCTGCGGTTGCTGGCAAGGCACGAGGAGGAGGCGATGCCTGGACATCGGCGATGACGAGTAACGCGGTCCAGAGGCCGCAAACATCTGGCGCCCTTCGGGTTGCGGCGGCGTGGGCCCGTCTGCGGTGTAGCGCCTCCTCGACGATGTCCCGGCATCGCCTCGATCGGCGCGCCTTGCATCCGGGCCCACGGCGCTCGCAACGCGACCCGCGGGACTTTCACCACGGGCTGCTAGACGGAAAACTCATCGTTGCCTTCACTTTTCACCTCCGTCCTCTCCATACAATCGTTCGGTGACATTACTGGTGAGGCAACGCCTTCGCTACAGTAACTTTTCATGTGAGTCAATGCGCATCTGCGCGACGAAAACGGGGCCGTTAGCCCGTATTTGTCACACCGGCTCGTTGCGAAACGGCGGAAGGGCCGGCTGGACAAGGCGTTGCGACCGAGGCCCCCGCAGTCGTACTCTTGCAGTACGTCGAGGAGGCCGACGGAGCACAACGCAGTCCAGACGGATCATTCCGCCGTTGTAGTAGAGGTGGTGTGAGAAATGCGGGTTAGCCCTTTTGTGGATCGAGTTTCTTGAAGAACGCGTAAAGGAGGGATTGTGGGAAAGAAAAAAAGATTCCTGATTGCTGCGGTCTTTGCCGGCCTGCTTGCTGCCTCATGCGGACAGCCGGGCGAGCAGGAGATGGAGGAACCGACGGAGGGAGTGATTGATGCCTGGAAGATCTGGGACCAGGCTCCTCATAATGCATTCGGCGACCTCTTCCGGTTTCAGGACCGCTGGTACTGCACCTTTCGGGAGGCACACAGCCACCACTACGGACTCCCCGAGTACAACGATGGCGGAGCGATTCGGGTCATTGTCTCCGAGGACGCGAAGCAATGGTCCTCGGCGGGATTGTTGAAACCGGAGCCCGGTCACGATCTGCGTGACCCCCACCTGGAAGTGACGCCGGATGGCCGCCTGATGCTGTTGGGGGCTGACGTGGAGAGTAAGGATCGGGAACGTTCCGATTATGCGTTTCAGACGATGGTTTGGTTTTCCTCGGACGGGGAAAACTGGGGCCAGGCCACTCCGGTGGGTGAGCCCAACATCTGGCTGTGGCGAGTGACCTGGTATGAGGGAATTGCCTACGGCGTGGGTTACGCTACCGGGGACGATCACTTTGCCCGGCTCTACAAGAGCAGCGATGGAATTCACTTCGAGGTATTGGTGGACAGACTCTTCGATGCCGGTTATCCGAATGAGAGCGCCATCGTTTTTGACGAGGAGGGAACCGCCTTCTGTTTGCTGCGGCGAGACTGGGAACCGGAAGATTCGGCTCAGTTGGGGATTGCCAGACCCCCTTACACCGACTGGACCTGGAAGGATCTGGGACTCCGGCTGGGAGGTCCGGATATGATTCGCTTATCGGATGGTCGTCTGGTAGCTGCCGGGCGTATCTATAACACCGAATCAAAATATCGTTTGCAGTTTCCCTGGCGGACCTCGCTGTTGTGGGTAGACCCGGAGCAGGGAACGATGACGGAGTTTCAGAAGCTCCCCTCCGGGGCGGACACCAGCTACCCGGGTCTGGTGCTTCACGACGGCCTGCTCTGGGTGGGTTACTATTCGGGCCATGAAGACGGCAGCGATCGCTACCATCTGGAGAGACAGACGAACATCTACGTGGCCAAGGTGAGATTACCGGCGCTCAGCGCACAGTGAGGCTTGATCTCAGAGCTCCAGTTTGCCGTTATAGACCATGTCTTTGAGTTTGAACTTTCGCTTGACCTTGATGGAGCCAATCTTGGTTACAAACTCCACCTTTCTGTCCTCGCTCGTGATGGCCCCGTGGGGAAACATGACGTAGAACTCCATTCCCGACTGCCAGGGGCCCGACCGGATGTCGAGGACTCCCGACCGTCTCCTCGGGAGGAAAACGGTGTCGGCAGGAATCGGCTCCCGGCCCCTGATCTTGAGGAAAGACTCAGACCTCAAACGGTTACGAACTGATTTCAATGGACATCTACCGTGCGGAAGGGAAACAGTTAATCTGGCGGGGCTCGGTCACGGGGGCTGTCAGCGCCAACCCGAAGGAGATCGAAAAAATCGTCAAGAAAGCAGTCGCGAAGCTGTTCAAGAAGTTTCCGCCTTCTTAGTACTCCCTTTCATCAATACGGTAACGTTTGCGGATGGGGCGTGCGAGGCGAGGTCGCGAAGAGAGGAGGAGGCGATGCTGAAGCATCGTCGGACCAACAGTAATTACAGTGGGTGATTGAGGTGGGCGTCGGACAGACGTGACGCAGATGAGGCCAAAAGTATAGGGCCCCATTTCCATCTCCACTTCCTCGGAATGAAATCGTTAGGGGGGAAAAGGAAGCGGTCCCTCGGCGTCCTGGCCTGCAGGTGAGCCTCCTACCTACTGAACCACAGCGGAGCCACCGTCTACCTCCGAATCCGGAGGAAGCATTCTTACTGATACAGTGATCCCATCCAGCTTTGCTCCAGTCGAGACTTCTGCCTCAGGATCGTCACTGAAGCCGTAGCGCACCTCCACCACCTGATAAAGTGCTCCATCATCCTCCGGGGTACCGGGGAGAAAAACGGTCTCCCCTACTCGCGGAACACATCGCACCTCTGGCATTGGGACCGCGTTGACGATGTGGTCGGCATCAATATCAAGGAAGGTCAAATACTGATCTGCTGCCATGGGACAAATCTATGCGCAGGAGGGCCTTCTTTTCAACTGGCTTGGTAGAGCGGTGCCACAGCTAGCTCCTCAGGGCTCAGAGGTGAGCCAGGATTGGCGATCAGTCTCTAGCAGCCCGTGGTGAAAGTCCCACGGCGCCGCAACCCGAAGGGCGCCAGAGGTTTGCGGCCGCTGGACCGCGTTACTCGTCATCGCCGATGTCCAGGCATCGACTCCTCCTCGTGCCTTGCCAGCGACCGCAGATCCCTGGCGCGCGACTCCATGCGACTTTCACCACGGGCTGCTGGCCAACAGTTCCCATCTCCAGTCAAATCCGGAACACTAGTTTTGAGGAATACCGGGATAGCTCCCTTCGGAGGAGTTGGCATCTTTAACAACCCCAGATGGTCCGAGAGCAGTTTCAGGGCGTTCACCTTGTCGCTGGTTCTTGCGGCCCACTTTTTGAGTGCTTTGGGAGAAGCAAAGGCGATCTTGGCTAATTCGTTGATGACTCGCTCCTGCGTTACCTGGGTTTTTTCGGATCTCTTCTCCTGAGCCTCTTTGATCTCTTTTGCGATGTCAACATTTGTCAACAGGCGAGCTCCCTGCTGCCTAGCCGTTTTCTTGGAGTAGCCGGCTCTTTTTGCTGCAGCGGTCGCGTTGAGATCGACCAGGAATTGTTCGACAAATCTTTGCCGTTTTTTGTTAGTACCATCTTCTAGCAATCTTATCAAAAAGCCCTGTCCTCCAAAGAGATATCAATCGACATTCTTCATATCAACTTCGGAAGGACCTTTTCCGGTCTCCCCAGTGAATGACCACAACTTATCAGACCGCCAACCTTGCCTCAAGTGGTCTTTGGTCCTCTGTCCATCAAAAGCGACTCTGATCCCTCGGTTTCCCAGGTGGCTTTTGGTCAAAAACCTGATCAATAGAGACACCTCCAGCGGTTCAATCAGAAACCCTCGGCGCTAGGCTATCATCCATCTCAATCGATCAATCCGAGACAACAGCCCGGCCCATATATCCTTGCTTATCGCTACCTCCGCCATCTGAAACGTGACGATCCGGCTATGGCGGACCACCTTCGCTCCGATCTTGATCAGTTTGGTCAACAGGCTGCGAAGGGACCAATGTTTGATTTTTCTGGGAAGGACCAGCCGCCGTAGAAAATTGCCCAGGTTGCAGGCCAAGACAAACAGAGCCAACCTCACCTGATTCGGGACAAAGCGCTGGCAGGACAGGCGAGTCCGGTGCAACGCATACTTGCCTTCCTTGATCCACTGCTCGGCTGTGCCACGACCGTTATAGAAGTGAACCACCCCTGAGGCTTGTGCGCTCATATTGGGTTGAGTAGGCCGGGGGAGTCTCACCCCCAGCCCCTCCAAGAACCGGACGTGAACCTCTCAGCTCATCCGGCTCCTATCACTCAAGCCACAAGGAAAGACTCCAAGACGCCAATGAATAAATAGATGCGGATTGGCACGGGCAATCTGGTCGAGGTAACGCCTCGCCCGTTGCCGATGCCCAGAAAATCTTTTGAGTTTCCTTCGCACCCACTGCACAAGATACCGGTTGAAGTTCCGCCACAGTTGACGCAGTGCCGACGCGTGGAAGCAACCATAGCAGGCTTGCCAACCACGGAGTTTCGGATTGAACATCTGAGACAGATCCAACAACGTCTTCTCGTTCTTGAGCTGGACATGCCAGCTACGCATGCATCGATTGATCTCCTTCTTCGAGGAGATACTGATCGCAGGAAGAAAGTTCGGGTGAACCTGCCCTTTCTTGTTCACACACCGTCGCGGACGGAAAGTGTAACCAAGGAAATCAAAGCTGATTCGCGAATGCTCTTCCAGGCGATTCACATCCTTGCAATAGACGATCGACGATTTGTCGGGATGGATCTCCAACCCACACTCACGGAAGCGTTCCGAGATAAGGCTCATCACGTATTCCGCCTGAGACTGGCTCTTGCAGTGCAGCAGCCCATCGTCGGCGTATCGACAAAATGGAACCCCCGGCAGTTGGCGTCTCACCCACGCGTCAAACGCGTAGTGCAAGAACAGATTTGCCAGAATAGGGCTCACAACTCCACCTTGCGGTGTGCCTTTGTCGCGCGCCTGTAGACTGCCGCCGGGCTGCTCAAGTGGAGCCTGCAACCAGCGCTCCACGTACAACAACACCCAACGACACTGACAATGGTGGCGTAACGCCTTCATGAGCAGTTCGTGGTCAATGTTGTCGAACAGGGCGCGGATATCGAACTCCACCACCCAGTCGTATCGCCAACACCGTTTCCGGGTGATGGCAATCGCGTCATGGGCAGACTTTCCCGGTCGATAGCCGAAAGAATCCTCATCGAACACCGGTTCCAGTATCGGCTCCAGGGCTTGCTTCACCACTGTCTGTGCGATTCGATCAGAGACCGCAGGCACTCCGAGAACACGCGTGCCCCCCGATTTCTTCGGGATTGGCACGGCTTTCACGGGTGGTGGAAAATAGCTCCCGGAGCACAGCCGGTTCCAGATTCGATAGAGGTTGTTCTTCAAGTTGTGCTCGAAGAGTTCAAGCGACTCGCCATCGACTCCTGCGGCACCTCCTTTGGACTTCACCTCCAAGTATGCTTGCCCTGCCAGCTTCTTAGAAACCTCAAATGGCTTTGCTACTTTCAAGGGCTCCTCCTGCCTAGCAGTTGGCCGCTTGTCTGTAGCCGAGTGACCAAGCCCCTTCGCTCCGCTGCCATTACGGCAGCCTCATCGCTACTACGAGCTTGTCCGCCCCTGGGCAACGCTTCGATACTGTCGGCCTCGCAGGTTCTCTGCTTGTGCCTTTCTCTTAGCATCGTTGCTCCAGGTTCCCGCAGTTCAACATGAGAGCCCAGATCAAGCTCACGCCACCTCTATGCCGGGTGCCACCTGACCAGTAGACAGGTTTCCGCCAGATTCGTCCCGGGGCAACACCAACTCCCCGGTTTCGACACCATCTCGTCCTTTCGGCACTTGAACGGTGGTTCACTTGTGTTCGTCTTCCTGATCCACACCTGATGCTTCTAGAGCACCTTTTCCGTAACGCTCACGACCGCGGCTTTTAACCACAGCCACTTACGGTGGTTTGCAACCTGCTCCTGCAAGCCGGTTGCGGGAGGCCTACTCCCATCTCTCACGCCGCTTGCTGCGGCACACTGACGATGAAACCCACCCTCGGAAAGAGTTCTCCGCGATGCCACTCGACCTTGGCAATCACCCGGCGAGGCCGGTCCCAACTGGCGGCTTGATATTGGAAATCGGCAAACCAAACGATAGGCTTTCGGGGCGGACGGCCCACAGGCCGGGTAAGCAGGTGTTCAATCTCCGCCTGAAGCACCTCGTTGGCAGGAAGCCGGATGGCATACAAAAAGCCCTTCTCCTCCAAGTATTCATAAGGTAATTATATACTTGACACAGAATACTAGGCGTACTAGTCTGCGGGGATGCGACGACGGAAATTGGTTGCGGCGGGAGGAGTCCTGGTTTGGGTCAAGCTGGTACGAGATCTTATCGGGCTTCCTGGGCTTTACGATGACGCTGTTTCATGGACCTGCCTATGGGGAAAGGTGTTATTAATCATGTCGTACTTTGACTTAACCCTTTTCATTCTGGGCTCCTTTTGCTTTTTTTATGCTTTCGCGCCCAAATCCATAGTATCCAAGCTCCATTTCTGGAAGTGGAGAATATTACGATCACCGCATCAAGTTCCGACTCCCTCTAAATCCGTGCCGCGTGTCGTCACTGTAGTTGATCCAGAGCAAAGCCAAGTCAGCTATTACGGACCTGATGGTTTAAGGGCTGAGGTGTTTATCACGGTGGAAAACGGTCTTGATGTCGAAACCAGGTTCAGTAAGCTCGAACTGGAAATCCAGACCGATACGGAACGCCTAAGCTGCCAGTTCTTGGCGTTTCAACCGGACCCATTCGTTGATTTTGTGGAGCAAGTCAGCGATATTTCAATACCCGCCAGACAAGCGATAAAGGGATGGGCGTGTTTCCAGCACAAGGAAGGGGTGCGAATAGACGACTTCGAGAGGTTCGTATTCACGGCTCAGTCCATTGGAGATCCAAAACAAGAATATTCATTAGAACCGTATGCTTGGGATCATGCCAAGAGAGGAAATTCAACGCTCGTCATGTTATGAGTGGAGCTAATTGGTCGAACCACACAATGTGGACAGGCGACAACCTGCCCATCATGCGCGGCATGAACAGCGGCTGTGTGGATCTGATCTACCTGGACCCGCCTTTCAACAGCAACCGCACCTATAGCGCTCCTATCGGCTCTGAGGCGGCGGGAGCGGCCTTCAAGGACACCTGGACCCTGGAAGACGTAGACGTAGCTTGGCACGGCGAAATAGCCGAGCAAAACCCGGCTGTGTACGCAGTCGTCGGGGCGGCTGGCGAGGCGCACGGCAAGGGCATGAAGTCGTATCTCATCATGATGGCCGTGAGGCTGCTTGAGATGAGGAGGATTTTGAAGGACACAGGATCAATTTATCTACATTGTGACCAGACAGCAAGCCATTACCTGAAGCTACTCATGGATGCTGTGTTCGGACAAAGAAGCGTTCGGAATGAGATTATTTGGCACTATAGCGGGTGGAACAAGCGGATGAAGCGCCACCTGGAGAAGCGACACGACACGATCCTGTTCTACGGCATGAATGCTTATACTACGTTTCACTATCCAGTACGGCCCTGGAATGACAAGAATGAGTACGTGGTGCGTCGCAAGCAGAAGGTACACCTGGATTCAGGAGGTAGGGAGTATGTCCTTTCTGATGCTGGCAGCGGCGAACGGGTACGGCGATATCTTGATGACGCTATGGCTTATGGCGTTCCACTTGACGATGTTTGGGACATCCCGAAGATCAACAACTCGGATGCTGAGCGTGTCGGCTACCCCACTCAGAAGCCTCTCAATCTCCTGGACCGAATCATCAAGGCCAGTAGCAATCAGGGAGATATGATCCTAGACCCGTTCGCCGGATGCGCCACCGCCTGTGTTGCCGCCGAACGGCTCGACCGTCAATGGGTCGGCATAGACCTATCCAAGAAAGCAGCCGATCTTGTGCAGGTCCGAATCCGCAAGGAGATTGACCTGTTCCACAACTTCGAACCGAACCGCCGATCCGATATTCCTAAGCGCACGGATCTGGGAAAGCTCCCAAGTTATCGGACCCACAAGCACCTTCTATTCGGGAAGCAGGAAGGGCTGTGCGGAGGGTGTAAGGTTTCCTTCCCATTCCGAAATTTCACCACTGACCACATCGTTCCTCAGACCAAGGGCGGGAGTGACCACCTGGAGAATCTGCAACTGCTTTGCGGAGCCTGCAACAGCCTGAAAGGGGACAGGGATCAAGCGTATCTGATCGCCGCCCTTGAGAAAGCGGAGATTAGATGAAGTTACGCTGCGGTCAGTTCCCGGTAGGTGAGATTACCTGTGTTCATGATTCGCGCCAGAGTGTCACGGAAGATATGAGGATTTTCGCGGTTATTGAACCTCCACTCCAATTCCTCAAGGTAGCGGTCCAGGTGCTTGACGCTCATCTTGTGGAAGGTACCGACGATGGAACGCTTGAACAGGCTCCACACGCCCTCGATCCCGTTGGTGTGGACCTCGCCGACAACCCATTCCTCCGAGGAGTGGCTCACGGTCTTGTGTATGGTGTCGTGATCTTCAATCCCCATGTGGGACTTCAACTCATCGGTGTAAATCGCCTCAGCCTCATCCTTGACCGTGCGCCGGATGAATCCGTGCAGGGTTTTCCGTTTGATGTTCGGGATCCTCTCGACTCGGATTTTCCCGCCGCGCTGGATGGCCCCGGCAACCCATGTCTTATTGCCCTTGTAGGCGTGTCCTTTCCCTTTGGTGCGGCCTCCCACAAGCGTCTCGTCCACTTCCACGACACCAACCAAAGTGGGTCCGGTAAATGGGTCGTTTCCCATCGCCTCTCTGATCCGGTGGCACAGATACCAAGCCGTCTTGTAGGAGACGCTCAGGGTGCGGTGAAGCTGGTTGGCCGATACTCCCTTGCGAGACTCGCACATGAGGTAGATCGCCAAGAACCACTTGCGAAGGGACAGGTGGGAATCGTGCATGATGGTTCCCGATGTGGCGCTGAACTGATAGCCGCATGACCTGCACTCCCATCTCTTATGACCATGAAGCTCATTAACCGACATATCGCCGCATCGGGTGCAGGAAACTCCATCAGGCCAGCGGGCATCCTCAAGCGCTTCGCGGCACTTGCCATCATTGGTGAAACGATCCATTAATGAAACGAGGTTGATTTCAGTCATGGCTCAGACTCCAAAAAAACGAAACAGAAGATTGCTTCCCAAGGACATCATGCAGCGTTCGGACCATGAGATCATGGAGGAGATATTCGGGAAACGGGTCATGAAAAAGGTGGATAAACTGGTCTCTGAAAGATCGGAATGCGTTGATAAAAAAGAGGATGAAAACATCATATGAGAAGTGTAGCATGGTGGCGGGTCTTTGTCAAGTATATAATTACCTCTGATGGCCTTGAGACTGTCTCGTTTTCGCTTCCAGCCCTTGTTGTGGACTTTGCAATAGACCTCCAGGTAGTGCTCTCCAAACTGGGAAACTGCCCTCTCTGGTTTGCCCTCTAGCTCAAGGCGGACTTCTGGCCAGGTGCTGTTTGCAATTGCCACTGTAATTCGAGCGTCGAGTTGTTCTGCAGCTTTACGGTTAGCCTTCATACGGCGAAAACGCTTTCCATCGGGCCAGCGCTGATCACAAACGATCCGCTGTCTCCCTCGTTTCGGACGCTCATTGGCGCCTCCTTTCTCCTTGCGCCCGATCTCGCCAGGCCGACCTGTGGTTGGTGTACCACTGTTCTTATATAGAGGCAAGGAGTTTAGATTGTTTCCACCCCATGAATGAGCACCCTGGGGGAAATTAGACTGCTCCCCATTTCAATCACACCCAATCCTTCGCAAATACTCGCGATTACGCGAAGCGCTCTCTTTCGGGGTGCCCATGCCGGGTAGGACATCCTGCTCAACCACGATCCAGCCGTCGTACGCCATTTCGCGCAGGAGCACCACGACGGATTGGAAATCAACGGCTCCGTTGCCAAGCTCTGGAAATACGCCCTGCCCCACGAGCTGCTGATATCCCCAAGCATTCTCGTCCGCACGGGCCACAACATCCGGGTTGAAATCCTTGAAATGCACATGCCAGATACGATCGCGGTGCCGTACCACACCCTCAACCGGATCACCGCCGCCGAGTGCATAATGTCCAGTGTCGAACACCAGACCAATCAGTTGCGGATTGGACATGTTCAGGAAACGATTCGTCTCGGCCGGAGTCTCTACATATGAGGAGGCGTGATGGTGAAGAGCTGAACGTAATCCGGTTTCCTGGCGCACCACACGCGCAACCAGCTCCGCCCCGGCCACAAATGTCTCCAATTGCGCGTCTGTGAAACCATGCTCGGGCTTGATTCGGCCCGCGTTATCATGCCGCGCGGACCCCGTGCTGCCGTCGTCACCGATGACAATGATGGCGTTTGGCCCACCGACGTCAGCCAGCAGTTTCGCCGTGCGCACAGCCACCTTGACGCCGGCCGCGTGGAACTCACGGTCGTAAAGACGGACGGGCACCCACGAAGCTGCGAGTTGCAGCTTGCGTTTGTCAAGTTCGTCACGCAACGTTTCCGGGTTCGTGGGCATGAACCCCCAGTCGCCTAGCTCGGTTCCAGCGTAGCCGGTGGCCTGCATCTCGTCGAGCACAGTTGCAAAGCCACTTCTCTGACCCGCAGTATTCTCAAGCACGCCCCATGAGCACGGGGCATTTGCCACTCTTATCATAGGATTCCGTCCTTAGACTGGCGTGTCCATCGTTGACGACTATCCATTTCCCCCCTTTAGAAGCCACCGCACTCCTCCATGTTTAATCGACATTTCTCCTATCAACGTCACAGTCAAGATGGGAAGAACCCAAACAGAGCCACGAAGCGGCGGGGTGTGTAGTCGCCGCCTTGAGAGGGGTGTCCGTCGAAGCCGGACGGGTGTGTAGTCCCCTCTTGGGAGGGGTGCCGCTCTCGTGATCAATGACTCTTCGAACTTTGGACTCCTTGACCCTTTGAACCGACATTCCTCATATCTGCCTCGGACGGACCTTCTTCGGGTTTCCCCATCGTGAATGATCAAAACCTATCAACCCTCTAACCAAGAAACAAGTGTTTCCCCCCGTATTTCGGCTGAAAAAGGCCCTCTCCTTTGGGGCTATCCAGGTACTTTCGTCAAAAATCTGATCCGTGGAGACACCTCTCCAGCCCCTTTATCAGAAAACACTGGGCCCCAAGCCGTACTCCATCTCAATCGCTCAATCCGAGACAACATCTCGGCAAAGATCTCCTTGCTTACCGCTACTTCCGCCATCTGAAACGTGACGATCCGACTCTGTCGAACCACCTTTGCTCCTATCTTGATCAGCTTGGTCAATAGGCTGCGAAGGGACCAATGTTTGATTCTTCTGGGAAGGACCAGCCGCCGCAGAAAATTACCCAGGTTGTAACCCAAAACAAAACAGAGCCAACCTCACCTGATTCGGGACAAACCGCTGGCAAGACAACCGAGTAAATTTACCGCTACAGGGCAAGAGGGAGTGCTGCAGGAAGCTGAAGGGATAGGCGAGCGGGGCTACCGCCTTACTGTGTCCTGCAGGCCTGCTTGCCGTCGCGTCCCTTGCGGTATTCCTCTCGCACCCTTTGTGCGAAACACTTGAGTCCGAGCTTGGCGTTTTCGATTTTGGGTTGAGCCTCCCGCCAAGCCTGCTTGGCGCGGGCTTTCGGGTTATGGCCCAGTTCTTGGGCGGCGCGAATCACGAATCGGCGAAGAAGACTCATCTCAGGTTGCGTCCAGTATAATCGAAACCGGCAGGCTGGCCTGTGCGGGGATCACCTATACCAAGCGCTAGCTGGTAGAAAGAAGGGCGCTGATCGAGTTCGGATCGGGAACTGTCCGGTAATTGCGTTATACAGACAAGTGCCCGAGCCCTCAATTCACACTTCCAGCCGGACATCGACGGTTCATTTATGCTGATCAGCGGATTGTATGACATCGTCAAAGATCAAACAGGGTGTCATTACTGATCATCCAACCAATCAAATAGGAATGGGAATGGTCGCCGATGATCTTGAGAGAATGGCAAGACTATGTGAAGCTGGTGTTTGAACACCGATTTTGCTCATCGGGCGATCAGCATCGTCACCCGATGCGGCTCGGTTCCCGGCCGGTGGATCGGGGCCCCATGGGCATCTCGTAGAGTGAACGGGTGATGCATGAGGATGTCTTGCTTGCCGTCCTTGTTGAGGTCCACCAGCCAGGCGTATTCCTCGTCGTTGGGCACGACGACCGGCACGTCCTGTGGTCGCCGGGCGAACAAGCCCGGCCCCAGCACGCCGACAATGACGTCCATACCGTTAGGGGTGTTTTTTCCGATGAACAGGTCTGAGCGGCCGTCGCCGGTCACATCCCCGACGAGCAAGAGCATGTTGAACGCGCGCGGCCAGCTTTTCTGTGTCCTTCGGCTCTCGTGCTTCCCCCCTCGAAGCACGATGTCCAGTGGCACCCACCCCGGCTCGCGATGGCTGGGCACGCCATCTAACGCGATTCTGCGGATGGCGTTTTGTGTGTCGGGGTAGCGGCCCCCTTCCATACGGTAGAACTCGAGAGCCAACCGGATGTCATCACCCATGAACCCCTTGATGCTCTTCCAGAGGCTGCCCTTGAGGTAGTAGCGATCGATGGTTGTGAACATCAGGTCGACCTGGCCGTCGCGATCGAAGTCGTGCCGGTCCATCCCGAGCTGGATGCTGCCTTCCGACTGGAACGCTCGCCCGACCTCCGGCGCGAACGCGGTGCCGCCATCGGGTGTTGGCGTGCCGAAGTGCACTTCGTAGATGGATCGCTTGCTGGCTATTCTCCTGCCCTCCAGCTTGAAAACCACCAGGTCGGCGGCGGCGTCGCCGTTGATGTCGGTCAACGAATGCAGCACCCTCCCCGCCATGTCTCCGGTGGTGAGCGAGCAGAGATCGTCAGAATCGAATGCAATCTCGGTGGTGAAGGTCTTGGCCTCCGGGGCAAACAGCCCGAGCTAGTCCTGGAGATGAACTTCAAAATGATCCTCGTTCCAAAACACCAGGTCGCTATGACCATCTTGGTTGTAGTCCATCTCGTGGACACGGCTCTGAGACCAGGGATCGTAGCGATATCCGTCGGCTCCCAAGATCCTACCCATCTCGGTGGAGGGGCCGATCTTCACTGGATCGGCGAACGCGCCGCCCTCCATCTGGATGAACACCCAGAAGCCATCGAAGTCCGGCACCACCAGGTCGTCGCGGTCGTCGGCGTTCACGTCCCGAGTGAGGTCTACATGGGGGATTTCGCCTCTGCGAGGCGGGCTGAAGTTGGAAGTAACCGCCACCAGTGAGCGTTCCGTCGCCGATTCGGGATCGAACCAGTTCAGGCGGCCGCGCTCGTAGGTGACCAACCGGTCGCGTCCGCCGATGTTGGCCACGTCGACGAACAACACTTCGGGACGCAGCGTTGCCTCGAGTCTCGGCGCCCAGGCGCCGTCGCCGAACGCGTAGATGCGCAAGCGGCGCTCGTCGTTCTCGTCGATGTTCAGCACGGCAAGTTCTGCGACAGCGCCACCGAGAAGGAATCCCGTCAAAACGGTCTGCCGTTTCGCGGAGCCGGTGACGAACTCGTACTGCTCGAAAGTGAATTGCGCGGCGGCAGGCGTGCCCGAAATCGCGGCTATGGGGGGTTCGCTCATGTATCCCGATAGGAATACTCCAAGAGCCAGTATGAAGAACAGGCTTCGTCGATAATGCCTCGTGTGGTCGGTTGCCGAGCTAGGTTTTGCTGTAAGAGTCATCACTGCACTCCTTTCGTGGGGTTAGCTGCTCGCGCGCCCGTTTGTTTTATCCGAAACTACTCGAGAGAAATGGTAGGTGTCGGGGCTTTCGATTTCCAGGGGCTCTGTGACAGTTTCTTAACTGTACACATGCACGATAGGTCGGTCAGTAGGTCCGGTGAAAAAAATGACATGGCTCCGAGGCATTGCCGAAGGGTTCGCCTTACGGTCGCGGCTCTGTTTCGTGGTCCATGTTTGTGGAATGGCCATGACCTCCCATCCGATGCTCAGTGGTCAGCTGGTCAGTTCCTCACCGGTCAGTCGATCAAACCATCACGCTTTTCTGGCTTGAGGTATTTGATGAAGCGATGTTCCACATGGCCGTATAGTCGGCTTACCGGAGAAGTGGAGCCCTACTGAGCCGCCGTAGTAAACTGGGCAGCAGAAAATGAGAGAGGGCTTTTTATCGAATCCTGATATTCTCTACACGAGATCTCAATGAAGGGAGAGTTGAATATGATCATGATGACAAAAAATACCTTCGCACCCACGAATACCTCGTTTCGCAAAAGGCTGGTAATAGGAGCGCTTTTCACTTTGGGACTCGTGGCCGCCTGGACCTCCCAGGGCCAGTGCCAGACACTGCTTCCAGATATCCAGGGCCCGGTGCCGTGGACCGATAAGGGATTCCTCGACGATTCGGATGAGTTTCAATTCGTCATCGTTTCGGATCGGAACGGTGGGCACCGGGAGGGGGTTTTTGGCGAGGCGCTCCGAAAGATCAACGATTTGAGGCCGGAGTTCGTCATCAGTGTCGGTGATCTCATCAGAGGGTATACGGCTGATCTCGAGCAGGTGGGGCGGGAATGGAAGGAGTTCAGAGGTTTGGTAGACATCCTCCAGATGCGGTTCTTCTACGTGCCTGGCAACCATGACATCTGGGATGCCGAGGCCAGCAAGCAATGGACGAAACGATTCGGGCCCACCTACTATCACTTCCTCTACAAAGGTGTCCTCTTCCTCTAGCGCAGATGGCTACACCCTCGAATGGGCCATTCCCCACGCCTCCCTGGACCGCATCCGGGGCGGCCCGTGGGAGACCCTCCGAGTGAATCTGGCGGTTGGCGATGTGGACGCCCTTACCGGGTCGAAAGTGTTGCTCTGGTGGAAGCCCCGCTGGGAAACCATGGAATCGCATCCGGCCTCTGGTGTGTTTCGTCGTTCAGGGGCGGAGGTCGCAGAGGCACGCCGTATATGTTTAACCGAGGAATGGTTCCATCTATTCTAGTTAACATAAATCTCCGTAACCTGATGTACAAAGGTGAGTTATGCCTCCGCAGCTTAAAGTTCATGTCGGCCTGAATACCGTCACATGGACGTAAAGTCGGCAAACCGGACAAGTGCCTCCTGCTCCGGAAGGTGCCGAGCTGATCGACGGCCATACCAAGCCGGACATCACCTCCAGAGCGGGTTCCGTTGCCTGAGGCCTTAGACCGGAAATACCCGAAGGCGCCGACCGAATGGCGCTGGCAATGGGTTTTTCCGCAGGAGAACCGCTGGAGGAATTCGAGAACGGGAGAGGAGGGCCGGCATCATGTAGATGAATCCATCCTTCAGAAGGCGTTCAAACAAGCCGTTAGGAAGGCAGGCTTGGTCAAGCAGCCAACAGCTAAAGCTGCGGCTGAGCTTGGCGTTATAGCTAGTAGAGAGGAGCGTTAGAATGGAAACGATAGGATTTATTTTTGGAATGACCGGCATGTCTTTTGCAATTATTGCTTGGGGTCTAGTAGGCAGTTTAAGAAAAGAGTTTGAAGACTTGAAGAAGAACCTAGCAGCCCGTGGTGAAAGTCCCGCGGGTCGCGTTGCGAGCGCCGTGGGCCCGGATGCAAGGCGCTACACCGCAGACGGGCCCACGCCGCCGCAACCCGAAGGGCGCCAGAGGTTTGCGGCCGCTGGACCGCGTTACTCGTCATCGCCGATGTCCAGGCATCGACTCCTCCTCGTGCCTTGCCAGCAACCGCAGATCCCTGGTGCGCGTCTCCACGCGACTTTCACCACGGGCTGCTAGAGGACTCTGGCGTCTTGAAAGACCAAACAGAATCTTAGGATAAATAGATTCTATTAATTGCCAAACAAACTGTTGCAACCACTACGGCTATAACAAGACGCATCAGTCTTGGCATCTCTTCACCTTCGCCCTGGCGTCGCCTTTTTGCAATGTGCCCCTTAGGGCTGAGAGACCTAAATCAAATTGGAAGCTTTACCCTAAAGACTAAAGAATACGAGGCTGCCCCAAACTCAGTTGAAAGTGAAGGGCGGTTCAGGTTGAGCACGATCTTAAGCCACCTTTCGTTTGGCGTCCATAGAAACCTCGTCTCTGAGTTTGGCTTTCAGCATCCAGAGGTCCTGGTAGCCCTGGATGCGCCGGAAGTTCTTCTCCATCTCCAGGAAGGCTGAGGCGGCCCAGCGCAGCACCATCTGGCTATCTTTCCAGCGGCTCACTCGGCGGGTCCGCATCCTCACGCCAGAGTGAGGGCTTTCAATCAGGTTGGTGCTGGCCAGACACAAGCGCAGGGAGGAAGACAACTCGAGTCGATTGATGGTGAAGGTCTCTTCCAGACCTTCTCGCAGGCTAGCTGCCGCATCGGGATGCAGCCCTTCGAGCCACTCCGCCTGCTTTCTGAGCCGAACCCTCCCTTCTTCCCAGGGCAGCCGATAAGCAGCCTGCATCACTGACTTGACTTGCTCGGCCAGATCGTCCGGCAATCGATCGCACACGTTGCGAATCTTATGACGACGACATCTCTGCACCGGACTGCCCTTGCCAAAGACCTTGTCAATGGCACATCGCAGGGCCCTGGAGCCGTCAATCACAAACAGATAGCGTCGCCCGGAATCCAGGCCTCGCTCCACCAGGTCTTCCAGCAAGGAGGTAGCGGTGGCGGCGTTTTCACTGGCCCCTTCCCGCAGCCCCAGCACGTGCTTTTGGCCCTCCGAGTCCACGCCGGCGGCACAGATCACGTGGTGCTCGCCAAAGACCAGGCCGTCGATGTAGATGATCAGAAACTCAACGTCATCAAAGTGTCGCTCGGCCAGCTGCTCCAGCTGCTGGCCGCTCTGCTCAATGAACTGACGGCTCACGGACGATTTGCTGACTCCCGCCGTGTCGGCCATCTGGGGGATCACGCGGCTGTAGTGGCGCGTGGAAACGTTGCACATCAAGATCTCCAGCATGCGGCTGCCCAGCTCCCCGTTACGGTTGATCGCCTCATAGGCGGGGATCTCCACCTCCCCGCCTCGACCTTGGCCTTTCTTGCGCAGCCGTGGCTTTCGAACCCGCACTTGCCGCTCCGAAAGTCTGACTCGCCCTGGCTGAGTGCCGTACCAAACGACCTGCTTGCCTGGGCGCCCTTGTTGCTTTTCGCCGGCGACACTTCGGGCAGAAAGCTGCAAGACCGCTTCCATGCTCGCTCGCCCCAGGATGTCGATCAACTCGTCAATGGCCATCCGGGAGGCTTCGATCAGCTCCACCATCGGGAGCAACAGTTGCCCGTTCTGGGCCAGATAATCAGCCAGCCCCTGACTGTTCTTCCGGGTGACAATTCGATATGATTTCTTCATGGCGGTTCCTCCTTAAAAGGTTGTTGACCAACCCGATTCTAACGAGTCGGTCGGACGAACCGCCTCTCAACTTTCAACTAAACCCGGGACAGTCTCAAGAATACCGTCACATGGCCGTATAGTCGGCTTACCGGAAACTCGCCGATAGCTATTGCTTAGGAAGACGCCCTTTGGGGGGGGAGCGCTTCCATGTAGGCATTGTCGAGTACGTTGGAGCGGATCGGGTTTCAATACCTCGATCTTGAACAGCTCCAAACAATCTTCCCGTTAGCTCCAAGGAAACGGATTCACGGCCCGCGCCGAGCTGAGGCCCAACGGCGTCGCTTGCATGTCGAGGTAGCACTGGATTTTCCAGGCCCCGTGCATGGCTGGCCCGGCGATGCAATCGGCCTTGACGATCACGATGCCCTTGAGCTCGACGTCCTGCATCGTCAACAGGAGAACGCTCCCCATGTATTCATCGATGGCGGCGTCGTGCAGAAAGAGGACGGGTTCTTTCGGCCTCAGGACTCCTGTCCGGCGAGCATTGCCCAGGTGGCGAGTGCTCCGTTGTAGCTGGTATAAAACCCAAACACCTCGTAGACCGCGCTCCCCCAGTTGCGCTGGACTTCCGATGGCAACGCGGCGTTCTGTGCCGGGTCGGAGATGTTCTTCACAAAACCGAAGGCCAGTCCTTCCTTAACACAGACCTTGCCGATCACCGCATCGTCCATCTCGATACACGCGAAGTCGGCGTACTCACCCGAAGTCGTCCCTACGACAAACGTCGAAGCCGTGAGGAGCGGCGTCCCCTCGGGTGTCAGGTTGCTAAGCGCTGGCACCGCAGTCGGGTTGTCCAACCCATCGGCATTGAGCTGACTCAGAGGGTAGTCCGTTCCATAATGTTTGTTGAACTGATCTGCCAGCGTCTGCAGGTTTGCCTCTGTCGCGGGAATGGCGAAAAGCAGTCCGTTAAAGCCGGACTCGCCGATGATTCGCCAGTTGGGCGAGTACTTGTTGGCATAGTTGGGCCAATCGCTTCGTGGCTCGCGTTTCTCATAGAACGTCCCCGCGTTGACGACGTTCACCGCTCCCAGATGATCGTCAAGCCGCGACCCGCCGGCAGTGCCGATCGACAGGATGAGCTTGGGCTTTACGTAGTCGATGAAGCGATAGATGAGGTCCTCCAGATAGCGCTGTCCCGGCCAATCGAGATGCGTGTTCGACTTGAAGAGCAGCACCTCTTGATTGTGGATCTCCACCAGACGGTAGTAGCCCCAGTAGTCCCAATTCTCCTGACTTGGGTAGTAGGGCATGTCCTTGTTGTACTTCTGCCACCCGTCCCAGTGGCCCGTCGAAGCCGCGGAATAGGGCATCTCCTCGTCGCTCTGCACAAAGACGTGTTCCATGGCGGCCCATTCGGACTCGGCCCAGGTAATCACCACCGCATCGGCCGGGGGCAGATAGTCGTGGGAGGTGTGGAGAAGCTTCGGGGGTTCGTCGCTGATTGTCTCCCAATTGATTTTGGGTAGCGGCGGCAGATTCTTCAGGTCCGGATAAAATTTTCCGCTCGTGTTTTGTTTTTGGCTGTGAGCCTGATGCCTTGTCGTTGTCACGTGTAACCTCCTAAACAGGTTTTGGCGAGAAGTGTTAAAGATTGAGCTCGTCGATGGCCACGCGGCACGCCGACTGAATCCGCTGCACGGTCGCCGGCGCATCCATCTCGACCCAGCCGTCATAGCCTTGGTCCTTGTAGAAGTCCAGGATCGCCTGCTTGATGGCGAAAAAGACCGTGTTGCCGAGAACCAGCGGCGGCTCGCCGATCCCTTTCGACGACTTCACCGCGGCGGCGTCAAGCTTCGGGCCCGGACGCTGCAAATCGCAGCCACTGTTATCGACGATCCGCACTCGCAGGTCGAGCGGGATCGATTTCGATCCGGGCGGCTTGTACTCCCAGGTGTTGACCGAGGTGAGCGCCCCTGGAGGATAGCCCATTCGGGGCGCCTCGGCGGACCCCTGGAAGGTCAACTCCTCCATGGTGACATAGCCGACACCCTGGACGAATCCGCCCTCAATCTGGCCAACGTCGAAGAGGATGTCGCTGCGAATGATTGTGAAATCGCCGGTCAGAACGTCGATCTCGACTTCGCTTACGGCAGCCCCGTAGACGAAGTAGAAAAACGGACTACCGATCGAATGGTGAATGTCGACGCCGGTGTAATGGGGCGTTTTGTAACGTGCCTCGGCGGTGAGGCCAACCCGATTGACGTAGGCCAGTGAAACGATCGCCGGCCAGACCTCCGACCAACGATCGCGCCAGTTGCCTACCACCGTCTCGATCTGGGCTTTTTGCGACTCGTCCATCTTCGTGGGGTCGAACTTCGAGAAGTAGACGGTGTACTGCTCGAGGTTCTCGCAGAACTTCTCGAGCCGGTGCCGCAACTTGAGGCAAGCCTGCTGCACCGCGCCGCCGTTTAAGTCTGAGCCGGTGGAGGCCGCCGTCGGGCTGGCGTCGTTGATCACGTTGGTATCGGTGTCGCCCATCTTGATCAGCTCGATGGGGATGTCGAGGGTCTCGGCAGCGATTTGCGCCATCTTGGTTTGGATGCCTTGGCCAATTTCCACGCCCCCATGCTGGACTAACACCGAACCGTCGTGGGAGTAGGCAATCACGTAAGGCCGCCCTGGTCCAAGATGCCGCGGGGTCCACTGTAGGAGACGCCGTACTTGAGCGGGATCATCGAGACGCCGCGTTTGCGCCACCGGTTGCCCTCGTTGAAGGCGCTGATCGCAGTCACCCTGTCGTCGAAGCGAGAATGCCGCTTGAGGTCATTCCATAACTGACGGATCTTGCTGTACTTGAGGCCCTGCAGGTAGGGCGTGAAGTCGTAAGACGTGGTGCTGTACTCTTTCAGCGTCACCATGTTGGCGAGGTTGAAGGGCCCTGAAAAGACCCTGGTACCGTCGTGGTCTTCGACGCCTTCGACCGCTTTTTCGAACGTCTTCTCGTCTTTGAAATACTTGCCCTTAAGAGGCTCGAGGGCGTTGCGCGCCTGCTCATTGAAGTCGTATCGCTCTAGCACTTCCAGGGTTTGGTCGGTCAGCCGGGTCATTTCCCCAGATGACGCCGAGCGGGACGAGGTTCAAGAACTGACTCTTCTTGTTGTTTACCGCCCCGTTGTAGACCAGAGTCCCAAAGACCCAACCGGTCATGTTTGGTCCGTCCGCCCTCGGGTCGCGCACCGCGATGTCCATCTGCGTCAGATTCACCCCAGCAACATGTCGCTCCTTTGACCCGAAGCTCTTTTGGATGTACGCCTGCCATTGCATCGGGTTTCTCAGGTAGGGCACCTTTTCGCCTGGCGCGTCCGCGAGCAGAAGCTTTGCAAACACAGTGCCGGGAATGAAGCCGCCACCATAACGCACGTCCATCGCGCTGGGATCCGGGTTGTCGGGGTCCTTCCACATTCGCCCCAGCGAATATCCGGCGTATTCGTTCACCAGCGTAATCGCGTACATCGTGTATTGCTCCGTCTGATTTGGACCGAGCTGTTTTGGTGTGAGGTTGATCTCCGTGATGAGCCCACGAAAACCCTCGGTCCCTCCGTTCGGCGGGAATCCGCTCGGCGAGGGCGGGTGCAACCAGGGAATGTGGTACCACTCACGGACTTTGTTGGCGAAAGGGTCCCAGGCCACCGGGCCGCCACCAAAGGCGGGTATGTTCCCTTCGAACGCATAGTTCATGGCCGCGACGAGATACTCCTTCGGATACTTCTTGAAGTCAATCTTTAGGAAGGCGGGCATGTTCCTGGCCGGCGGCTTCTCGGCAGGAAAATCCGTTTTGAGCCGGAAGATCGGTTGGTGATTCGGGTTCTTATCACCGCTGGGAAGGAACTCGGTGTATTTCGCATCGTATTCCTTCGGCGTGACCATGTGGCCGAAGTCGGGGAAACCGATACCTTGGGGCTTCCTCAGGTGGGGCTGGGCGTTGGCCTGCGATTCAAAGCCGGGCGGCCCGAATGAGATGGCGAACAGAATTACAGCCGCGAAGATACGGACTGGATTATTCATTGTTAGCCTCCTAAGTTAATGGTTTGTGAGTATAATGATCCTCTTATCAGGTGCGAATCTTGCGGGCCGCTACGATTCAGGATGCTAAACTCGATTCTGCGGAGAAACACAGCTCGAACATGTCGGAGACCTCGACGCTCCGGGTCTTGAGGTCGATCACAAAAAGTACGAAGTAGCGAACCAGGCCAGCCCTGGTGGTGATCTCCAGTGAGAAGAAGTCGGCGGCTGCGATCACCCCCCAGTGGGCTTTCAAGAAGGTGTCCCACCGCATCCCCTTACCTCGCTCCGGAGCTGGCTCGATACCGTTTTCTTTCAGGATTCTTTTGATGGTGTTCCGCCCTATCCGGTGGCCCAGATTACGCAAAGCGCCTCTGATTCGGGTGTAACCCCATGGTTGATTACCCTTTTACAAGCCCTTCACAACGGCGCCAGCGTAGGCCGCTGTCTTCATGGATCCAGGACAGACTCCCGAGTCTTCGCACTTCTGGATATCATCGTAGAGCCAGATGAACCCACCTCTCATGCCTTCAGGTTTCCAGGCTGCAAACTGCCTGGTGATGTCGTCGGGGCAATCACCTTCCACGCAACGGTTTCCATGGCGGCACCAAAGGCCCGGAAATACGAACCATTCGGCATCGAAGTCGCTCTCCATCTTATCCTGGATGGCGCTGATCCATGTCTGGGGGTCGTTACCTGCGCCCCCTGCATAGCACTGAAGGTTGAAACCGGTGACAGCATTAGGATTCTTACTATTGAGCTCGTAAAGGCAATTGACCCAGAAGTCCGTATCGGTGTAAGGGCAGAAGGTCACCATGTAGCCAAGCGTATTCAGCATCTGGCTAAACTGCACGGTGGTGGACTGGTCGTAGAGGGTTTCGTCATCGAGATCAATGCCGTCGATAGTTGGAATTTCTGACTTTAGCGCCGCGAAGCTCTTGTAGAGAATGCTGCCGGGTCCCGTGCCCTGGCTCTGGATTAGGGATTGGATGTTGGGGAAATCCTGAACTCCCCATCCACCGATCGAGAACAGGAGGCGGTTCACTGAGCCGCCCTGCTTGAGGTTGGCGAGCCGACTTGGCCATCCGGAATCGCCGACGTACTTGCCGTCGCTCACAATAGTCGGGTCATTGAAGATGAGATCACCGTTCTGATTCACATGGACCGCCCAGGCGACTACTGTGGTGAAGCCCGAGCCTTTGAGGTCGTCGATGACCGCTTCTCCACCTGAGTAGAATGGCCCACCGCCATAGATGGATGTTGTGAGGTCGCTCATGTTCGTCTTCCTTTTCTTAGCTATCTACGCCGCAGAGACCACCTGCGACCGAAGGTCGTCAGGTGCATCTCCGTGTTAGCCGGCCCTTGGTCTCATGACGAGCGAATCACAAGAATTATTTCTCACTAAGATTAGGAAAGGCAAGAAGTCTTGGTTTTACCAAGACTTCTTGCGATGATTGCTGGCGTTTGCGACAGAATTCTCAAAGGTTTGGTCAATCATGGACACGATCTACTGACCTGCCGGAGTTTTCAGAACTTATTGGGCACTGCGGAACACCCTTTTGTAGCAACTTATACCAACACAAAAGCAGAAAGTGCCAACTGGTTTTTAGTGATTGATGAGAAAGCAAAGCCTATATTGAAGCGCGTCATAGATGCGTGTCAAAATCATTCCATGCACGAAGGACTTCGAGGGGGAGACCATGCGACTCAAGGTAATTGGCGACGATGGAAAGGCGGTTGACTGGTTTTTCATGTACAAACTGCCGACGGACGCGAGGGACCCTACAGGGGAGTCCGATACAACCTCCACCGGCACCGAGTACATCTACTCTGACAACTGCTCTGCTCCCCTTGCGCTGTCCAGGCATGCCATTTCCGATGGCTCAAGCGCACTTCAGAAAACACTTGCCCAGGTGTACAAGAAAAGTGCTGCCAACGGGTACATCATGTACAATGACGAGCAGCCGGTGGGAAACATGGATGGCCGCTACGGGCACACCAAGGGCGTACTCGCCTTTGATACCCGCACCCATACCTCGTTCTGGCTGATTCACTCCACACCAAAGTTCCCCTCGACGAATGGCCCCGCGTTCCCCGGCAGCGGCGTCGGCAACGGGCAGTCCTTCTTGTGCATAACCCTCGAGAACCTGGCGGCTGCGGAAAAGCTGGCCGGCATCATGCGCGTGCAGCAGCAGCCCTAGGTCTATGCATCGGTGTTGCCCAAGTCATTACACAAGAACAGCCCATTGCGTTCGCTAGTGGATAACGTGGACCTCAATGCCAAGGATCAACCGGCGACATGGTCGTTTTCCTCCAAGGATGGACAACACTTCCGTTTGTTTGCCAAGAACCGTCATTGGGGTGGCGACCTCTGGCGGGAATTGGTGGCTGAGGAACTGGATGCCGATCTGGTGGTGGAAACCTGGCGCCGGTTGGAGCTTGATCGCAACTCCAGCGGCAGCAAGGAAAGCGACACCGGCAAGGAAGACGTCGAAGATGTGCGTTACATCAACCTCGAGCACCTTGGCATTCCCTTCGAGTGGCGCTACACCAAGGATCATTCCAAGCTGGCGACTTCCAAGGAGTATGACTGGGTCATCGTGGCCGACATCAACCGCGACAAGTCGCAGGCCTCCCGCGGGGGCGGCGCCGTAGCCTTCCAGAACCAGTCCCTGTGGGACAGTCTGACCCGCGCCGAGGTGATCTACGACGCCACCACGGACCTGGGATATCAGAAGCTGCTGGCCAAGCGTAAGGGTAAAGAAAAGTCACCCACCCGGACCATCAAGGCGCGGGGCAAGAGGAAAGGTATCCGGGTTTCCGTTGACCTCGACGCCGATCAGGTGGCCGAACTCGAAAAGGTCGCCAAGGCCCACAAGATCAAGACATTGGACGAGACAATCAAGTACCTGATCGGTGAAGCGCCCTAACGAGCCGGTCAGCAAATTCGTCAATTTGTTCCGGTTTTTGTGGGGTCGAGGTATTTCATCTGCCTCAATTTGTTCGACAGGCGGCGGCGGTAGTCCTGCACGCGTGTAAAACCAGTTTTGGGGATCACATAGTTATGATGAAGCATTCATATCGGGATGAAAAATAGGTAGATCAACTCGTCCCGCCGTTTTCCAGGTAGGCTGTAATCCCGGTCGCCCGCAAAGAATCCGCCACGCCTAGGCCTACTCGCCGTCGCGTCCCTTGCGGTATTCCTCTCGCACCCTTTGTGCGAAACACTTGAGTCCGAGCTTGGCGTTTTCGATTTTGGGTTGAGCCTCCCGCCAAGCCTGCTTGGCGCGGGCTTTCGGGTTATGGCCCAGTTCCTGGGCGGCGCGAATCACGAATCGGCGAAGAAGACTCATCTCAGGTTGCGTCCAGTATAATCGAAACCGGCAGGCTGGCCTGTGCGGGGATCACCTATACCAGGCGCCAGCTGGTAGAAAGAAGGGCGCTGATCGAGTTCGGATCGGGAACTGTCCGGTAATTGCGTGATACGGCCAAGTGGTAATTCCGGAGAATGCCGTTTCTCGTGAGAATTGGGAGTTTGATTGACGCCAACTCCAATGGCTTCGTCTGGAGTGAGGGGCTCTCTTTTGTACTGGTAGGCCATAGATTTCTTTTCTGAGTCCAATGATCTTTAGAATTGGGACGACAATGTTTCTCATGCCACAGGAAAAGCAGAGAATGATCCATTCCCCTTGGACATACTCCAGCGGTGCCCGTAAGGGCTTGTGGCAGTGGATGCAGTGGTAGACCATGTAATGGTGCGGGGTAGTTAAGAGTAGCGTAGCTCAGCCCAGCAAATCCGTCAATTCAGGGGTATAAGCTCCCGGCTGGCGATCGTGGGTTGCGGGCGAATCTCGGGGAATTTTTAGGCCGGCATCAAAGCCGGCCCAGGGAATCATCTCCCAAGATGGCGGATGTGCTACAAGACAGGCTCACTACGCTCAGGCGTAAGGCGGGAGCCCGCCCCTGGAGGGAAAAAGTTTCTCATTACAAGGTTATAGAGAAGCTGGGCCATGTGATCCTCTTGGTAGGTGTGCTTGTCATCTTCCTGACCACATCGAGCAGTGCCCGAGCACAGATTCAAATCGGCACAGTCAGAGGGACAGTGGCAGACCCTACTGGCGCTCGTTTGCCCCATGCCAAGGTGACGTTGGAGCAGCCAGTTAGCGGTTTTCACAGGCTAACCACGACGGATCAGCTGGGCGAATTTGTATTTAATAATGTTCCCTTCGCTCCCCATACGTTGCACGTAGAGGCTCCTGGATTCCAATCTCTGGAGAGAGTCGTGTATGTGCGCTCGAATATTCCTGTGGTCCTAGAGATCGGGTTGAACGTCGCCGGGGCCATACAGAGTGTTGTGGTGGAGGCTGAGTCCCGCTTGCTGGAAAAGGACTCCCCCAGCACGGAGACCGCGCTCGGTCAAAGCCTCATTCAACGATGGCCCGGCGCCCGCCCCAGTACCGGCTTGCAACAGCTCGTTGCCACGGTGGCGGGCTGGTCCGCTGAAGACAATGGGCTCCTGCACGCCAGAGGTGTGGATGATGGATTTCTCTTCGTTGCCGATGGAATTCCACTGAGCGACAGAATAGACAGCCTCTTTGCAGGTTCCATCGATACGGACATGATCCAATCCATGGAGGTCATCAATGGTCATATTCCCGTTGAGTACGGCTATGCTTCTGGTGGTGTGATCAGTATTCTGCGGAAATTTGGGATTGATATGCCGTTGGGCGGCAGTTTCACGCTAAGTGCCGGAACCTTTCGCACAGGTGAGGTGTCCTACGCACTGAGGAGAAATGTCAAACGCAAGTTTGGGTTCTACATTACCAACTCTTTGAGTGGATCTTTGCAACGATATCTCGACCCGACTGATCCACGAAATTTCAACAACCACGGCGGCTCCTTACGGCTCAATGTTCGGACTGACTGGCACCCGACGACAAACGATATTTTAATGGGAATTATATACTAGTTTACCTAAAACCATAGCGTCGAAGGAGTGAGGCTGCCATGATGCAGAGGTGGAGTGGATCGCCACGTGGATTAACGGGATATCCGATACTTGGCTGCGCATCTTCGCGCTCGCTGGCTCCGTCGGCGTGGTTCTGGAGACTGTCCCGGGTTTAGTTGAAAGTTGAGAGGCGGTTCGTCCGACCGACTCGTTAGAATCGGGTTGGTCAACAACCTTTTAAGGAGGAACCGCCATGAAGAAATCATATCGAATTGTCACCCGGAAGAACAGTCAGGGGCTGGCTGATTATCTGGCCCAGAACGGGCAACTGTTGCTCCCGATGGTGGAGCTGATCGAAGCCTCCCGGATGGCCATTGACGAGTTGATCGACATCCTGGGGCGAGCGAGCATGGAAGCGGTCTTGCAGCTTTCTGCCCGAAGTGTCGCCGGCGAAAAGCAACAAGGGCGCCCAGGCAAGCAGATCGTTTGGTACGGCACTCAGCCAGGGCGAGTCAGACTTTCGGAGCGGCAAGTGCGGGTTCGAAAGCCACGGCTGCGCAAGAAAGGCCAAGGTCGAGGCGGGGAGGTGGAGATCCCCGCCTATGAGGCGATCAACCGTAACGGGGAGCTGGGCAGCCGCATGCTGGAGATCTTGATGTGCAACGTTTCCACGCGCCACTACAGCCGCGTGATCCCCCAGATGGCCGACACGGCGGGAGTCAGCAAATCGTCCGTGAGCCGTCAGTTCATTGAGCAGAGCGGCCAGCAGCTGGAGCAGCTGGCCGAGCGACACTTTGATGACGTTGAGTTTCTGATCATCTACATCGACGGCCTGGTCTTTGGCGAGCACCACGTGATCTGTGCCGCCGGCGTGGACTCGGAGGGCCAAAAGCACGTGCTGGGGCTGCGGGAAGGGGCCAGTGAAAACGCCGCCACCGCTACCTCCTTGCTGGAAGACCTGGTGGAGCGAGGCCTGGATTCCGGGCGACGCTATCTGTTTGTGATTGACGGCTCCAGGGCCCTGCGATGTGCCATTGACAAGGTCTTTGGCAAGGGCAGTCCGGTGCAGAGATGTCGTCGTCATAAGATTCGCAACGTGTGCGATCGATTGCCGGACGATCTGGCCGAGCAAGTCAAGTCAGTGATGCAGGCTGCTTATCGGCTGCCCTGGGAAGAAGGGAGGGTTCGGCTCAGAAAGCAGGCGGAGTGGCTCGAAGGGCTGCATCCCGATGCGGCAGCTAGCCTGCGAGAAGGTCTGGAAGAGACCTTCACCATCAATCGACTCGAGTTGTCTTCCTCCCTGCGCTTGTGTCTGGCCAGCACCAACCTGATTGAAAGCCCTCACTCTGGCGTGAGGATGCGGACCCGCCGAGTGAGCCGCTGGAAAGATAGCCAGATGGTGCTGCGCTGGGCCGCCTCAGCCTTCCTGGAGACGGAGAAGAACTTCCGGCGCATCCAGGGCTACCAGGACCTCTGGATGCTGAAAGCCAAACTCAGAGACGAGGTTTCTATGGACGCCAAACGAAAGGTGGCTTAAGATCGTGCTCAACCTGAACCGCCCTTCACTTTCAACTGAGTTTGGGGCAGCCTCTGGTTCTGGCAGTTTATCAAATGGTAACCGGCTGGAAAGCAAATAGGCGCCTAAAGGCGATGGAGCTCCGATTGGAAGAGATGCAGCGGTTTCTTTCCCAGGAGTTAGGAAAGAGGAAAGAAATACAGCCAGGGGCTTTCGAGGCTCCAACCCCAGAAATGACCGTATCGGTAGGCAAGAGGCTGGCGAAAAAACCTACTTTCCTCTTGACATTGCGCCGACTTTTAGGTAAACTAGTTCCGTGATAACAAAGAAAAGACAAAGCAAGGCTCCTGGAAAGCATTACCGAAAGGGCTTGTCCTTGATTCAGTTCAACTGCTTATTCCCCGACGATGCGACAGCCGAGCAATGGTTTATAGAGAAACGCTGGCCTCACGAGGTACATTGCCCCGGGTGTGGATCGGACAACATTCAGGAGCGCAAGTCTCGAAAGCCCCAGCCTTACCGTTGCCGGGATTGCTTCAAGGACTTCTCGGTAAAGACCGATACTCTGATGCACAATTCCCCTTTAGGTTGCCTGACATGGATCACCGCTCTCTATCTTCTGACAACTGGAATCAAAGGCGTATCCAGCATGAAACTGCACCGAGACCTTGGAATTACCCAGAAGTCGGCGTGGTATATGGCCCACCGCATCCGTGAGAACTTCGCAGACCGGAATTGCCTGTTCCAAGGCCCGGTCGAAGTGGATGAAACCTATATTGGAGGCAAAGAGAAGAACAAGCGCAACTCCAAAAAGCTCAGTGCCGGTAGCCGTGGGGAAAACTCCTGTAGCTGGAGCCAAGGACCGGGAAACCAACCGTGTCAGTGCCACCGTCATTCAGGGAACCACCCAGGATGAGCTAGAAGGCTTTATCCAGGATCGTGTCAAGCCCGGATCAACGGTCTACACGGACGATCACGGCAGCTACAACCGGCTATGGCTGGATTTCGATCATGCTTCCGTTCGTCACAGCGTTCGGGAATATGTGAAGGATCAGGCCCACACGAATGGCATCGAATCCTTCTGGGCTATGCTGAAGCGGGGCTACTACGGCACCTATCACCGCATGAGCGAGCAGCACCTGCAACGGTATGTCAACGAGTTCTCAGGCCGCCACAATATGCGGTCCCTGGACACCATCGACCAAATGGCCTCAGTGGCGAAGGGTATGGACGGGAAGCGGTTGAGATACAAGGATCTGGTAGGATAATAGAATAACCAAAGAGACAATAACCCTGTTTGGATTGAAGGATATTTCGGCAGTTCGTGTGCGGTGCAATAGTTGCGCCGCCACCAGTCTCTACCCTCTTCAGGAACATCGAAACAGATTACCTGACGCTTGCAATGATTGCGGCAACCAGTTCCAGGCGCACAGGAAAGGTGTTGAAAACCACAGCTCCGATTTACAAGTCCTCATTCGGTATATGATCAAGATTATGGAGCTTGACGATCCGCCCTTCACTCTCCTGTTTGAGATAAAAGATTCTGGCTAGCCTCTTCCTCCCTCTCGTAGAGCAGATTCCGCATAATCTCAAATGAACTAAAATCGCTTGACAGAGTGGGCCAGAGAAAACTTGAAAAGTTCCGCACCCTAATGCTAGTGTAAGTACGGAGAACGTGGGAATCAAACCCCATCGCTGCTGGTACAGCGCGCCCTTCGGATGTTAAGACCGTTACGGACACCAGTCCACGGGACGTTCTCCATGTTGGTTCACCACGGCCCGATTCGCATGTACTTTCTAGGGTCCTAGCGAATCGGGCCTCTGTCCGTCACAGCGTCAGGGAATTTGTGAAGGGCCAAGCCCACACCAACGGCATTGAGTCCTTCTGGGCCATGCTCAAGCGGGGTTACTACGGCACCTATCACCGCATGAGCGAGAAGCACCTTCAACGCTACGTCAATGAGTTTGCCGGTCGGCACAACATGCGACCGCTGGATACCATCGACCAGATGAAGGCGATGGCCCGAGGCATGGACGGGAAAAAGTTGCGGTATAGGGATCTGATCGCCTAATCCTGCCGTAAACGTGGTTGGGATCAGCCTGGAAGTGTCGGTGCGGTAAAGGAAACGAAAATTAGGTTGTTGCTGTGTTTGCTATACTTGATTGACAAACAGTATATGCTGTGTGGGCTAGAGACGAAAGGAGACACTTGGTATGCCAAAAGGAGGACCCAAAGGTGAGATGCGTCCTGCTGACGTGGAGGGATATGTATGAATGAGATGTCACTAACTGACCCCAGTGAAATTGCTAAGGCTGCCGAAGAAATCTACAACAGCAATCACAAAGAGAGACTAGAGAAATCGAATTCCGGTGAGTTCGCCGAGGACGCGCTGGGGGATGCTAGAGAGAAAGCACCCAATGGCGTATTCCACTCGATTCGTATCGGCTCTCCAGGCGCGTTCAGGGTAGGCTATGTCAGACAACAAGAAACCAGTTGGGATTGGACACTACGACGATAGGGGTAATGCATGCCTCAGGCTCCATATGCATGGGGTGAAGCATAATCCACCAGGCGTCGAGTTTGAGGCGATTTTAGAGAACTCTAATAGTTTCAAAAAAATAGGGGTTGCTCTTTTGGAAGAAGCGGGAGATACGGCACCGAAGGAGGAATCACCATGAAGGAGAATGGGAACGCCAAACCAAAAGCAACCCGTCCCAAGAGAGTCTCCAAGTACGACAAACCTATCCACATCGATGCCACGATGGAAGAGGTCGCCCAGACTATCTTCTCAGGGAAGCCCAAACCCAAGGATCAGTGGCGATTCCTTAAAGAACACAGTCGGAAGGATTAGACCTTCCGTTTAGGTAAACTAGTATATAATTCCCATTTTAATCGCCAACATCTCTGTCAACGGAAGCGACTTCCGCGTGACCAAATACTTTTAACCCCCATTCACCATATAGGACACCAAAATTGCTTGCCTTAATCGATGTAAACTACTATAATCAAAGTAGATATAGAGCATAAAGGGAGCAAGAAATGGCTGACTCAAAGGGTGAAGGTTTGAAGGCCGGTTTTGATGGCAGTTTGAGGCTTGAATTTCATGGGGCTAAGGTCACCTCGGATGCTGGGCTTCTCGCCTATCGTGATTTGGACGAAGCGTTGGTGTTATTCGATAGTGTTCCCTCCGTTTTTCTCGATTCGCGGACAGGGCGTAACATCCAGCACGACCTGGCGCCGTTGCTGCGCCAATCAGTATACAGTCGACTGGCTGGCTATGAAGATGTCAACGATGCCCATCGTCTATCGGTGGATCCGACTATGCGGAGGATCACCGGGAAGAAGATGGACAAGAAGAAGGCCGCCAGCGCCAACACCATGGGTCGATTTGAGACCGAGATGCTGTCCGTCCAGGGGAACCTCAAAGCCCTTTCGGAAGTTAATGGCCGATGGGTAGAAAGAGCGCTGGAGAAAACAACTCATCGACGCATCATTCTGGATATGGACAGCTCAGCCAGTCCTGTCCATGGCGAGCAGGAAGCCTCTGCCTACAACGGCCATTTCCGATGTACTTGCTACCATCCCCTGTTTTGTTTCAACCAGTTCGGAGATTGCGAAGGTGCAATGCTTCGGCCCGGCAATGTTCACAGCGCGGATGGTTGGAAGGAGATGCTGGAACCAATCGTGGCTCGCTACGAGAAGAAAACAGTCCGCAAATACTTTCGTGGGGATGCTGCCTTTGCCAAGCCGGACGTTTATGAATACTTGGAGGAGAAGGGCTTTTTGTATGCCGATCCGGCTTCCTGCCAACGAGGTGCTTCAGGCGGAGATTGAACACCTGCTTACCCGGCCTGTGGGCCGTCCGCCCCGAAAGCCTATCGTTTGGTTTGCCGATTTCCAATATCAAGCCGCCAGTTGGGACCGGCCTCGCCGGGTGATTGCCAAGGTCGAGTGGCATCGCGGAGAACTCTTTCCGAGGGTGGGTTTCATCGTCAGTGTGCCGCAGCAACCGGCTTGCAGGAGCAGGTTGCAAACCACCGTAAGTGGCTGTGGTTAAAAGCCGCGGTCGTGAGTGTTACGGAAAAGGTGCTCTAGAAGCATCAGGTGTGGATCAGGAAGACGAACACAAGTGAACCACCGTTCAAGTGCCGAAAGGACGAGATGGTGTCGAAACCGGGGAGTTGGTGTTGCCCCGGGACGAATCTGGCGGAAACCTGTCTACTGGTCAGGTGGCACCCGGCATAGAGGTGGCGTGAGCTTGATCTGGGCTCTCATGTTGAACTGCGGGAACCTGGAGCAACGATGCTAAGAGAAAGGCACAAGCAGAGAACCTGCGAGGCCGACAGTATCGAAGCGTTGCCCAGGGGCGGACAAGCTCGTAGTAGCGATGAGGCTGCCGTAATGGCAGCGGAGCGAAGGGGCTTGGTCACTCGGCTACAGACAAGCGGCCAACTGCTAGGCAGGAGGAGCCCTTGAAAGTAGCAAAGCCATTTGAGGTTTCTAAGAAGCTGGCAGGGCAAGCATACTTGGAGGTGAAGTCCAAAGGAGGTGCCGCAGGAGTCGATGGCGAGTCGCTTGAACTCTTCGAGCACAACTTGAGGAACAACCTCTATCGAATCTGGAACCGGCTGTGCTCCGGGAGCTATTTTCCACCACCCGTGAAAGCCGTGCCAATCCCGAAGAAATCGGGGGGCACGCGTGTTCTCGGAGTGCCTGCGGTCTCTGATCGAATCGCACAGACAGTGGTGAAGCAAGCCCTGGAGCCGATACTGGAACCGGTGTTCGATGAGGATTCTTTCGGCTATCGACCGGGAAATTCTGCCCATGACGCGATTGCCATCACCCGGAAACGGTGTTGGCGATACGACTGGGTGGTGGAGTTCGATATCCGCGCCCTGTTCGACAACATTGACCACGAACTGCTCATGAAGGCGTTACGCCACCATTGTCAGTGTCGTTGGGTGTTGTTGTACGTGGAGCGCTGGTTGCGGGCTCCACTTGAGCAGCCCGGCGGCAGTCTACAGGCGCGCGACAAAGGCACACCGCAAGGTGGAGTTGTGAGCCCTATTCTGGCAAATCTGTTCTTGCACTACGCGTTTGACGCGTGGGTGAGACGCCAACTGCCGGGGGTTCCATTTTGTCGATACGCCGACGATGGGCTGCTGCACTGCAAGAGCCAGTCTCAGGCGGAATACGTGATGAGCCTTATCTCGGAACGCTTCCGTGAGTGTGGGTTGGAGATCCATCCCGACAAATCGTCGATCGTCTATTGCAAGGATGTGAATCGCCTGGAAGAGCATTCGCGAATCAGCTTTGATTTCCTTGGTTACACTTTCCGTCCGCGACGGTGTGTGAACAAGAAAGGGCAGGTTCACCCGAACTTTCTTCCTGCGATCAGTATCTCCTCGAAGAAGGAGATCAATCGATGCATGCGTAGCTGGCATGTCCAGCTCAAGAACGAGAAGACGTTGTTGGATCTGTCTCAGATGTTCAATCCGAAACTCCGTGGTTGGCAAGCCTGCTATGGTTGCTTCCACGCGTCGGCACTGCGTCAACTGTGGCGGAACTTCAACCGGTATCTTGTGCAGTGGGTGCGAAGGAAACTCAAAAGATTTTCTGGGCATCGGCAACGGGCGAGGCGTTACCTCGACCAGATTGCCCGTGCCAATCCGCATCTATTTATTCATTGGCGTCTTGGAGTCTTTCCTTGTGGCTTGAGTGATAGGAGCCGGATGAGCTGAGAGGTTCACGTCCGGTTCTTGGAGGGGCTGGGGGTGAGACTCCCCCGGCCTACTCAACCCAATATGAGCGCACAAGCCTCAGGGGTGGTTCACTTCTATAACGGTCGTGGCACAGCCGAGCAGTGGATCAAGGAAGGCAAGTATGCGTTGCACTGGACTCGCCTGTCCTGCCAGCGCTTTGTCCCGAATCAGGTGAGGTTGGCTCTGTTTGTCTTGACCTGCAACCTGGGCAATTTTCTACGGCGGCTGGTCCTTCCCAGAAAAATCAAACATTGGTCCCTTCGCAGCCTGTTGACCAAACTGATCAAGATCGGAGCGAAGGTGATCCGCCATAGCCGGATCGTCACGTTTCAGATGGCGGAGGTAGCGGTAAGCAAGGATATATGGGCCGGGCTGTTGTCTCGGATTGATCGATTGAGATGGATGACAGCCTAGCGCCGAGGGTTTCTGATTGAACCGCTGGAGGTGTCTCTATTGATCAGGTCTTTGACCAAAAGCCACCTGGAAAACCGAGGGATCAGAGGCGCTTTTGATGGACAGAGGACCAAAGACCACTTGAGGCAAGGTTGGCGGTCTGATAAGTTGTGGTCATTCACTGGGGAGACCGGAAAAGGTCCTTCCGAAGTTGATATGAGGAATGTCGAATTAAAGCTTTAAATCCTAAATTGCTTCCGCGCTTTGCTGCCGGTTTCCGACCCTCACCAATTCTCAGCGGGACCACGCCAGCCATTTCTTGAAAAGCAACTTGACGAATGGTGTCAGGGGCGTCCGGTTGTACTGGTCGCCCAACTTCCGAATCGCTTCTGCCTGCGTGGGATAGGGATGAATCGTGTTCCCGATTCCCCTAAGCCCCACACGATGGGTCATGGCCAGGGTAATCTCAGTTTGAACAAGAAATAGAGGGTCAACGCCAGCGGCAGGAGCTGCGGGACAATAATGAGTCAGTGACTTGGCAGCACACTTGGTCTGCTGACACGGTGACCAATTTGGGATGGTATCGCCGCTCCTATCAAGCCGAACTCATCCCGAGCGCCAACGATACACCACTATCAGCTAGCCAATTTCGAGAACATGTACGGCAGGGGATCCTGATCAATCTCACTCGCTTTTACAAAGGCCATATGATCAAAGTCGGGGCTGACGCACAGCGGGTCACGCCGCGAGAATTCTTCTCCTTTTTCGTCACTGATTTAGATGCAGCCATTGAGGCTGACCTCAGCCCACTCGTATTGCAGTTCGATGAGGAGAACCCATTCCTCTTCCGCGACCGCCGCGTCCGTGGACAGGCATCCTGGTACGTTCAAGATACCTTCTCGCTCTTTGAAAACCTCACCATCAATGCGGGGCTTCGATTCGATCACACAGCGGTGTTGGTATCTGATTCACAATTCACTCCTCGCGTTGGAGCCGTCTACTATATTCTGCGCACCAGAACCGCAATTCGAGGATCGTACAACCGATTATTCATGCCACCTCAGGTGGAGAACCTGTTGCTCTCCTCTTCCGAGCAAGCCCGTCAACTTTCTCCTTTCGTCACGCCGGAAGGTGAAGGAGGAGCTGAAGTACCGCCTGAAAGACAACATGCTTTTGAAGTTGGATTTGCTCAAGACGTCGCCCATCTTAGATGCGTATCCTTTCTTCTGTAATTTAAAGACCTGGAGGAAAAGATTTTGGCGTTTATTTGCCTCAGGCGGGACGATCTGGAAGGAGGCAAGGGTTTAGGTAGGGGCCGCTGGATTTTTTCTGACAGGGGTCTGGGACAGGATTCTCCAAAACAGAAACGTTCGAAATCTGAAAGGAGAATCCATGAACCCAGACCTGAAGGCAAGCATAGCAGAAGAGGTTGTCGAAGAGTTGATGGAAGAGGGGACGGAGGCATTCCGAAGCGTTCTGGAGAAGCTGTTCAACGTGGCCATGCGAATTGAGCGGAGCGACTATTTGGGAGCCGAGCCGTACGAACGCTCCGATACTCGTCGAGGTCATGCGAACGGGTACAAGGACAAACGGATCAAGATGCGAGTCGGCGAATTGGAGCTGAAGATCCCTCAGGTGCGAGGGCTTTCGTTTTATCCGCAGTCTCTGGAGAAAGGCTGCCGATTCGGAGAAAGCCCTGAAGCTGGCCATCGCCGAAATGTACGTGATGGGAGTCTCCACTCGAAAAGTCACGCAGATTACGGAGCAGCTGTGTGGAACAGAGATCTCGGCCACCCAGGTGTCTCGTGTGGCGAAGGAGCTGGACGAGGAGCTGGAGAAGTTTCGCAAGCGAGAACTGGGAGAGTATCCGATCGTGTATCTGGACGCTCATTACGAGAAGGTGCGAAAAGAGGGAACGGTTCAGGAGTTGGCCATCCTGAAAGCGGTCGGCGTGAATCGCTTTGGAAAGCAAGAAGTGCTGGGAGTCTCCGCCAAGTTAAGTGAGGCCGAAGTGCACTGGCGCCAGTTTCTGGAAGGACTACAGAAACGAGGTCTTCAGGGAGTGGAACTGTTGGTGAGTGATGATCACGCGGGTTTGCGAGCCGCGCGGAAGGCGGTGTTTCCGTCGCTGCCTTGGCAGCGCTGTCAGTTTCATTTGAGCCAGAACGTTCAGGCGTATGCTCGGAGAGTTGAGGAGAGAAGCGAGATTGCGCAGGACATCCGAGACATTTTCAACTGCCCCACCCTGGAAGATGCCGAAGTCATGCTTCAGAAGAAGACCGGCCAGTGGCAGAAGAGGAATGCGGCGCTCGTGGAGTGGATGGAAGAGAATCTGGTGGAAGGGTTCACGGTCTATCGGTTTCCGCGAAGTGCTCACCGGCGGATCCGAACCATCAACTGCGTAGAGAATCTGAACCGAGAGATCCGTCGCCGCACTCGAGTGGTTGGAATTTTTCCGAATGAAGCGTCAGCGATGCGACTCATCTCGGCCGTTTTGGAAGAGATTCATGAGGAGTGGTTGACGGGCAGGCAGTATCTGAACCTGGCCCATTGGAAGGAGATGGAGAATCCAGTCCCTGAAAGAAATTATAGAAAATAGTTGCGTAGCCCCCATCTTTTCAAGCTCGATGCAGCCTATTGGTGGCGCTTTGTCCGCAACTATGGCGATCCCAATGTGTTCTTTGGCACAACGATTATTTTCCCCAATGCTGTCGCGAAAGGAGAAGCGCAGGGCGTCGATGTGCGCATCGACGTGCCGGAAAGAAACGGATGGTCAGGATACTTTAGCTATTCCAATTCGCGCGTCTTTCAAATTGGACCGATCAACGGAGGACTTTTTCTTGAGGAGGAAGTGATCGACATTGGGCCAGGCACACGATTCACGCCCGATCACGACCAGAGAAATGTTGGAGCCTTTGCTGTGACCTATTATCATCGCAAGAGTGGGCTTTGGGCGTCTTTTTTCGGCAGGCATGAAAGCGGAACTCCGCTGGGGGTTGAGGAGGAGGAGCTAGAGGAGTTGATGGAAAGACCGGGTGTAGAATTGGTCAATTTCGAGCGGCAGCGAGTCCAGCCACGAACGCTATTCGACCTCTCGATCGGCAAGGATCTGTTCCACAGTGAACCAGTCACGGTGAGGCTACAATTGGATATTCGGAATCTAACCAATGAGCGATTCGCCTATAACTTTGGCAACCCTTTCAGTGGGACTCACTTTGGGCATCCACGGCTGTGGAGCGCACGGATTCAGCTTGCTTTTCGTTAAAGAATATACACTGAAGAGCCAGGCGCATTGGTTTCTTCGGGGGATTCTTCGATCAGGCGCTTTACGAGCGCGGAACCCCCTACTACCCTCCTTCGGTAGACCACAGGGAAGCTTACGAGGCGGCTGAGAACGCAGCCTTGAGAACCGTCCCCCGAGGACAATACCCCCAATCAGCAATCACCATTGTCCCCAATCACTGTAAATCTCTCCAGGTGCCGTTTCGCTCAAAAGCAAAACCTTTATGCTCGGCCTCAACCCACTTGGGAATACACTTTTCCATCCATTCCTCGGAGTGTAGCAAGATAGAAAAGGTTTGTAGGGAAATGGTGCGGCTCCCTTTTCGGCCTGGAAACCGGTAAGATCTCCTTGTTTGAGGAGCCGGCTGCGTTCGTCGAGGCAAATCGAAAAGCGTCATTCGAGAATAGCAGGATGTCTTTAGCAGACAGTCGACGACAGAGAATCTTCACATTGTGTGGCTTGTACGTGGCCCAAGGTGTCCCCTGGGGGTTCATGCTCATTACTCTGCCCACCTACCTGGCCTACCACTACCGAGTCGGCGACGATGAAATCGGACAACTGACGGCTGTCATGCTGATACCCTGGACCTTCAAACTGATCTGGGCCCCCTTGATGGACTCCTTCACCATTCGTTCCATGGGACGGCGCCGACCCTGGATTATCGGATCGGAACTGATGATGGCGTTGACCTTGCTTGGGTTCCTGGGCCTGGGCGATCCCTCTGAGAATCTGAGGCTGATTCTATGGATGTATTTTCTGCACAACTGCTTCGCATCGTTGCAGGACGTTTGCACGGATGCGCTGGCCGTCGATATTCTGCCGGTCCACGAACAAGGCCAGACCAATGGCTTCATGTGGGGATCCAAGTTGGTGGGGAAGGGAATCGGCGCCTGGGGCTTGTCCCATATCCTCAACCTGGGGGGAATCGGGGCCTGTGTGGCTGTTCAGGTTACCCTCCTGCTGGGGATCATGCTGATCCCGATCTTCATCTTGGAACGGAGGGGTGAAAAGCGATTTCCGTGGAGTTGGGTGCCGTCAGCTCGCCTGTCCGAAACGGCCGGGGCGAACCGGCTCTCGGGAAGGGCCGGCGGGGATACTCTGCCGCAACTCCGAAGGAACCCGGAAGCACCCGAGGTGGATACCTACTCGATTCTTGAACCGGAGAGCCCGGTTCGGCGGGCCGGCCGGAATGTAAGGAATCCCGTTGAGGTTTTTCGGGATTTCCTGAAGGCCTTCTCTTTGACCACGACGTTGGTCTACGTGGCTTTCTCCTTGACGAAAATGATCGGTGTGGGAGTCAACGAGGTCGTGACCAAAACGCTGTACACCCAGCGGCTCGAACCAAGGTGGACGGATCTCGAATTCTCTACCGCCGCGGGACTGTACGCCACGGCCCCGATTATTGTGGGTGCTTTGCTGGGAGGCTTTCTGGCCGATCGGTTCGGGCGCCGAAGGATCCTGATCTTCGGTTTTGGGGGATATGGGCTAGCGGCACTCACTTTTGCCGCCTTTCCCGGCCTGTGGAACGAAGGCTGGTTCGCGATGTCCTACATCGTTTGCTGCGAAACGCTGTACGCTGTCGGTTCGGTGGGGTTCTTGTCCATGGCGATGAGGATCTCCTGGACCCAATCGGCGGCTACGGTATTTACCACCTATATGACGCTTTCGAACGTATCGCACCTGGCCGGCAACTGGATGGCTGGTCCGTTGCGCGCACTGTTCCAATTTGGAGATTCCAACCTTACCGCTGACCTCTATTCCTACGAATTCACGTTTTGGTTCGTTGGCGCGGTCTCCATTGCTCCCGTGCTTCTACTCATCATGGTCCGTCCGGCTCAAGTCGATCGTGCGCGAGCCGTTGAGGCCTGACCCCAAGCTCCTTACGGATTTTTCCCTTGACGGAGAACCCGGCCGGGAAGCGCTCCAGTGTGCTCACCTCGATCCAGTACCCGTTGGCCGTTGACAAACAAGTATTGCACTCCTTCGGACAGCTGATGAGGATCTTCAAAGGTGGCGCGGTCAATAGTGGTTTCCGGATCAAACAACACCAGATCCCCCTTATACCCGACAGCAACCGTTCCACGATCGGAGAACCCCAGTCGGGAGGCGGGTAGACTGGTCATCTTTCGAATGGCTTCTTCCAGTGTCAGCAGTCTTTCTTCCCGGACGTAGTGTCCGAGAATGCGGGGAAAACTGCCGTACCAACGAGGATGCGGATGAGAACGGGCCAGGATGCCTTCCGGCGCGAGAGCTGTGCCATCACTTCCAATGGTTGTCCAGGGAAGCGTCAAGGCGTAACGCACGTCTTTTTCACGCATGGCAAAGTACACGGCTCTCGTATCTGCTTCGGACCTGTCGATGAGCGTCAGCATGGCTTCTGCAGGAGAGACCTGAATCTTGCCGGCGATCTCGGAGATTCGCATGCCCTGAAAGCGGCGATGCGGTTCGTGTGTGGTGGAGCCAAAGAGAATCGTCTCCGGAGTGGCTCCAGCGATTCCTCTGGAGAACAGTTCGTTGAGCTCTTTCCGAATCCTGTTTCGCGTGCGGGGATCACGAAGTCTCTGTACCAGTTTTGTTGGACCTCCCTCTCGAGACCATTCCGGCAAGCGCACACTCAAGCTGGTCTGACTGGCTGCATAGGGATAGAGATTGGCATATATGCTTACGCCTTCCTCCCGGGCCTTCTCGATGAGAGCAGCAGCCTCCTGGATCGATGGATCCGGCTCTTTGCCGATGGGGATGGAAGATCGCTTGAAATGCAGGACCTCAACCGGCACTTCTGCCTGGCGACCAATGCGAATCGCCTCTTTGAGAGCTGTCAGGAGCCGCCCATCCTCTCCACGGATATGCGTCAGGTAAATTCCCCCATAGCGTGCGGCGATTTGAGCTAGAGAGATCAGTTCCTCAGTGGAGAAATAACTATTGGGTGTATAAATGAGACCGCTGGAGAGCCCGACGGCCCCTTGTCGCATGGCTTGGTCCACCAGTTCTTTCATGCGTTTCATTTCTTCTTTAGTCGGAGTGCGATTTTCATAACCCATGACGCATGCTCGGACTTGTCCCGCACCCACTGTGGAGACAATGTTGACGCTTATTCCCTGTCCTTCCAAACGGTCGAAATACTCTCCAAGCGTAGTCCAGTCCAGCTTCAGAGCCAGTTCAGTAAGAGATCGCTCTCGGTCCCGTCGAGCCGGCCCAAGGACCGGACCAGCCGAGCTGGATTCTCCGAGGAGTTCAGTCGTGACTCCCTGGGTCACCTTGGAGAGACCTCGACCATCCACCAGCAGCGTGTAGTCGGAATGGCTGTGCATGTCGATAAAACCAGGGGCAAGAACCAGACCCTCTGCATCCAGGACTCGATTGGCCTGCTCACTGCGCAGGTTGCCGATGGCTGCGATGGTGTCGCCACGCAGGCCCACATCAGCCTTGCGAGCAGGTGCTCCTGTTCCGTCAATCAGGTCGGCTCCTCGTATCACTACATCAAAAGACTCACTTGGCGCACAGGCAGCCTGGAGGAGTACAAGAGAAAGAAATAGGGATCTCATGGTTCAAATTCTAACAGAGCCCAACCGGAAAGACTCCGTGCTTATCCCTCCCTGTCACAACCACGCCAGGAAAGAGGGGAAGTCGGTCAACTTGGAGGATGATGGAGTAGAATAGCCGGGCTAGTACTCCCTGCCATAAATACGATGACGTATGCGGATGGGGTTTGCGAGGTGAGGTCGCGAAGAGAGGAGGAGGCGATGCAGTGGCATCGTCGACGACGAACGACCAAGAGATCGCCCGCAACCCCCATCCGCCCAAAGGGTTGGGGCGGGACGGGCCCATCTCTTTGTTGCTCCTCCTCGCCGATGTCTCGACATCGACTCGTCGTCGCGCCTCGATCTGGTCTCCGTCGCGCTCCCAACATACGTCATCGTATTTATGGCAAGGAGTACTAGATTTCACAATGAAGTTTGACGGCTACGACTATGTTGGCCCCGGGTTGCTACTGCTTCAGGCCGGGGCGTTTTACTTCCTGGAGGGGTCGCCTTGAGCGACCCATGGATCGGAAAAGAAGGAGAGGGCGAGTTGGGAGATATTTACCAGACCTTAGGCGTCAGACGCGTGATCAACGCCGCGGGCACACTGACACGTCTGGGAGGACCTCCCCTGGCCGAGGAAGCGGTTCAAGCGATGCGAGAGGCGGCCCGGTGGAGTTGTACAGATCGAGGAGTTGCAGGAGCGGGCCGGTGCTTACCTGGCAGAGGTGACCGGTGCTGAGGCCGGTTATGTGACCTGTGGCGCCGCGGCCGGTCTGCAGCTGGCCGCCGCCGCCTGCCTGGCCGGGTTGGATATCCGCAAGATGGAACAGTTGCCCGACACGGCTGGGATGCCCAATGAGATCGTGATTCAACGGTGCCACCGCAATGCTTATGATCACGCTCTTCGCTCGGCTGGCGCCGCACTTGTCGAAGTGGGAGAGCTCGGAAATCCAAGCGGCGGCTACACAGCCGCATGGCAGATCGAAGCCGCCATTCACCGGCAGACCGTGGCCGTCCACTGGGTGGAAATGGAAGCCCCAGGATCTGTTTCTTTGCAGGATACTGTGGCGGTCGCTCATCGTCATCACCTGCCCGTCATCGTCGATGCTGCCGCGGCGCTGCCTCCTCCCGAAAATCTGAAACGTTTTATCGACGCTGGTGCTGACCTCGTCACTTTCTCGGGAGGTAAAGCCCTTCGCGGCCCCCAGGCCTCCGGGATCCTGGCGGGTCGCCGAGAGTTGATCGACTCCGTGGCCCTGCAGCATCAAGATATGGACGTTTTGCCTGAGACCTGGGCCCTGCGGCATCAGTTTCTGGAATCTGGAAAGCTGCCGGGTCCGCCCCTGCAGGGAATCGGAAGGCCGCTCAAGGTTGGCAAGGAAGAAATCGCTGGATTAGTGGCGGCCGTGAGGGCCTACCTCCAGCAGGAGAGACTGTCCCGGGTTTAGTTGAAAGTTGAGAGGCGGTTCGTCCGACCGACTCGTTAGAATCGGGTTGGTCAACAACCTTTTAAGGAGGAACCGCCATGAAGAAATCATATCGAATTGTCACCCGGAAGAACAGTCAGGGGCTGGCTGATTATCTGGCCCAGAACGGGCAACTGTTGCTCCCGATGGTGGAGCTGATCGAAGCCTCCCGGATGGCCATTGACGAGTTGATCGACATCCTGGGGCGAGCGAGCATGGAAGCGGTCTTGCAGCTTTCTGCCCGAAGTGTCGCCGGCGAAAAGCGACAAGGGCGCCCAGGCAAGCAGATCGTTTGGTACGGCACTCAGCCAGGGCGAGTCAGACTTTCGGAGCGGCAAGTGCGGGTTCGAAAGCCACGGCTGCGCAAGAAAGGCCAAGGTCGAGGCGGGGAGGTGGAGATCCCCGCCTATGAGGCGATCAACCGTAACGGGGAGCTGGGCAGCCGCATGCTGGAGATCTTGACGTGCAACGTTTCCACGCGCCACTACAGCCGCGTGATCCCCCAGATGGCCGACACGGTGGGAGTCAGCAAATCGTCCGTGAGCCGTCAGTTCATTGAGCAGAGCGGCCAGCAGCTGGAGCAGCTGGCCGAGCGACACTTTGATGACGTTGAGTTTCTGATCATCTACATCGACGGCCTGGTCTTTGGCGAGCACCACGTGATCTGTGCCGCCGGCGTGGACTCGGAGGGCCAAAAGCACGTGCTGGGGCTGCGGGAAGGGGCCAGTGAAAACGCCGCCACCGCTACCTCCTTGCTGGAAGACCTGGTGGAGCGAGGCCTGGATTCCGGGCGACGCTATCTGTTTGTGATTGACGGCTCCAGGGCCCTGCGATGTGCCATTGACAAGGTCTTTGGCAAGGGCAGTCCGGTGCAGAGATGTCGTCGTCATAAGATTCGCAACGTGTGCGATCGATTGCCGGACGATCTGGCCGAGCAAGTCAAGTCAGTGATGCAGGCTGCTTATCGGCTGCCCTGGGAAGAAGGGAGGGTTCGGCTCAGAAAGCAGGCGGAGTGGCTCGAAGGGCTGCATCCCGATGCGGCAGCTAGCCTGCGAGAAGGTCTGGAAGAGACCTTCACCATCAATCGACTCGAGTTGTCTTCCTCCCTGCGCTTGTGTCTGGCCAGCACCAACCTGATTGAAAGCCCTCACTCTGGCGTGAGGATGCGGACCCGCCGAGTGAGCCGCTGGAAAGATAGCCAGATGGTGCTGCGCTGGGCCGCCTCAGCCTTCCTGGAGACGGAGAAGAACTTCCGGCGCATCCAGGGCTACCAGGACCTCTGGATGCTGAAAGCCAAACTCAGAGACGAGGTTTCTATGGACGCCAAACGAAAGGTGGCTTAAGATCGTGCTCAACCTGAATCGCCCTTCACTTTCAACTGAGTTTGGGGCAGCCTCGAGCAGGATCATCATGCCTGGAAACAAGAACAGATCAGCAAGATTCAGATCCTCCGGGACGGATTGGAACAACTGCCCCACTTGGCTGTAAAGACGGTTGATAGCGGAGAGTCAGGTTACCCAAGGCTGAGCGTCTTGCTCGAGGAGAACCCCTCGGGACTGACGGTGGTGAATCTGGTGCTGCGGTTGCTCGAGGGGGATCCAGCGGTTGCGGTGAGCCAGGAGGAGATATCCCGGGGACACTTGATTCTTAACCCCATGAGTTTGGCTGAGGACCAACTGGAATGGGTCATCGAGCGGTTTCGTTCGATTGTGGCAGGCTAGGACCAGAGATCGGTCAACGGCTTGCCCTTCACCAGCTCGCGAGGCTGGTCCAGGTGGTTTCGAATCTCCATCTCCGGATCAATGCCCAAGCTGAAATAAACCGTTGCTAGGAGGTCATTCGGGTGGACGGGTTTCTCCCTGGGCGATGAAGCGGTCTCATCCGATTCGCCGTAAAGCTGGCCACCCGGAATCCCTGCTCCCGCGATCAACGCCGTGTAGCAATAGGGCCAGTGATCTCGCCCGTCGGGCGAGTTGGTGTTTCCCGAAGTACTGACGCCCAGGCGCGGAGACCTGCCGAATTCGCCCACCGCCACCACCAGCGTCTCATCGAGCAAACTGCGCTCATGCATGTCTTCCAAGAGGGCAGACAGGCTCTGATCCAGGACCGGACAATGAAGATTCTTCAAGGGCTTGAAATTGGACCTGTGAGTATCCCAGGCGTCAACCTCAGGATTTCCGTTGGCTACGGATGGCCAGTTGAGTTGCACGAAGCGGGTTCCGGCCTCAATGAGTCGACGAGCCATCAGCGCCCCCTGTCCAAAGGTCGTACGTCCATATCGGTCGCGGATCTCTGAGGGCTCCTTTTCCAGATCAAAGGCGTCACGAGCCTTCCCGGAGAGAACAAGATCAAAGGCCCGTTCGTAGTATTCGTCCAGCGCATAGTGGCTTACTGCTTTTTCCAAGTCCGGCATGGACCGATTGATACCCTTGAGCAGGGCAAAGCGATCCCTCAGGCGCTCGGGAGGAACCTCTTTTCGGAGGGCCAGGTCATCCAGCTGAATCGGTTTGTTTGGATCCTGATAAAGACGGTACGGATCATAGGCCTTTCCCAGAAAACCGGCCGCTCCTCCCTTGCCGATGATGTTGGACTCCTGCAGAGGTCGCGGCATCTCCACGAAAGGTAAGACCGGTTCTTCTGGAGGCAGTAGTTTGGAAATATGGGACCCCGCAGTGGGAAAATCCGCCGGGGAGGGAGGTTCTAACTGCCCGGAGGGGGATACCCGGTCGGGCGGAAACCCCGTCAGCATTTGATAAATGGCGGCAGTGTGGTTGAACAGCCCCTTGGGCGTGTAGCTCATGGAGCGAATCAGGCGGCACTTGTCTATCTGCTGCGCCAGCAAGGGCATGGTTTCGCTCAGCCAGATACCGGGCACCTTGGTCTTGATGGGGTTGAATTCGCCGCGGATATTGGATGGGGCGTCCGGTTTGGGATCACAGATATCGATGTGGCTGGGCCCACCCTGCAAGAAGAGAAGGATCACGGATTCGGCGGAGCTGAAGACCTTGATCCCCGCATACTTGGATGTCGACGCCGAAGCGCCCAGCGCCTGCTGCCAGGAGAAGTAGTGCGACAGGCTTAGGCCAAACAGACCTATGGAACCCACGCGGAGAAACTCCCGCCGGGAAGGACCGTCACACAAGGAGCCAAAGCGACCCGGGATGACTAACATGACTTATTTCCTTACTTCGAAAATCTATCTAGCTGATTCTACCTTCCTACTGATTGAAAAGAAAGGCGTTGCTGTTCAGAAGTGCCCACAGCAAGTCTTGAGCAGCAGTGGCTCGGCTTTTGCCTCTCTTCAAGTGGGTCAACGCCAGTTCATGCTCCTCCGAGGTGGGGAATCTGCTCAAGGTCGATAGGTAAAGTTCCTCGACCAGCCTGCCATTTCCCACTCCAGCGAGAATCATCTTGGCCACTCGACCATTGGGATCGGCAACTGCATTCGCCAGGGTAGGACCGTTGACCAAGTTCATGGCCTGGGGCAGGCTCATTTCGCTTCTTCTTTCACACTCGCACGGTTGCTCGCGTTGAGGCCGACCGAACAGGTCGAGAAAACCGCCTTTATCGATATGGGGATCGGGAAGTTGAACGGCGCGAAGATCTGGCGGGACTTCCGGGAACTCCAAGGGCGAGCCTGTTGCCATCGAAATCGCATCGGCCAGTTGCTCTGCCGTCAAACGGCGGGCTAGCTTGTGTGAAAAGTTGATCGAATCGTCTCCATTCCACTGGTTCGTGCGGAAGGAGGCCTGATAGGTTCGAGACTCGACGATGGTTCTTATCAAGTGCCGCAGGTCGTAGTTATGGTCGGTCAGGTCTTTAGCCAGAGCGTCCAGCAGCGGTTCGTTCACAGCCGGGTTGGAAGCTCGAATGTCGTCGACGGGCTCGATAATGCCACGTCCAAAAAAGTAGCTCCAAACCCGGTTGGCGATGGCACGGGCAAAGAAGGGATTCTCCTTTGAGGTAAGCCATTCGACCAGTTCTGACCGTCGATCACCCTGCTTTGGAATTGCGGGGGCGTCGTGGCTTGCCACCAGATATCGCGGCTCGACAATCCGACCGGTCTTGGGATGTTTGATTTCGTAGTCGTAGCGTTTTTCGTAGACAAACTCTTCCCCACTCTGGAAACCCGGCCTGACACCGATGGTGGCAAAGAAGGCAGCCATTTCGTAGTACTGGTTCTGCGTCCACTTTTCGAAGGGATGATCGTGGCACTGCGCGCACACCATGCGAACCCCCAGGAACAACTGGGTGGTTGCCTCCATGGCTTCCTTGGGGTTGCGAGCCGCGCGGAAGAAGTTGGCTGCCGGATTCTCAAAGGTGCTGCCCCTGGAGGTCAGAAGCTCCTTGACCAGCTGGTGGTAAGGCTTGTTCTCAGCAATGGCTTGCCGAAGCCAGTCGCGAAAAATCCAGATGCCTTTTTCGCTCATGAACTTGCGATTGCCGCGCAGTAGGTCGCCCCACTTCAGGGTCCAGTAGTCAATATACTCCTCGCTTCCGATCAGCTGATCGACGATTCGGCTGCGCTTGGTCTGCCGGTCAGTGGCGTCCTTGACAAAGGTGCGCACCTCCCGGGGCTCGGGCAGCCTGCCTCTCAGGTCCAGCGAAACACGGCGCAGGAACTCTGCATCGTCGGCAGGCGGTGAAGGTTGGATTCTCAGTCGCTCCAACTTCGCATCGATCAACTCGTCGATGTAGTTGTATTGCGGAAGATCGACCACTCGAGGCCTGGCTTCGGATTCAAAATCGTCACGGGCACCGTCGCAAACTTGCCCTCGTATCTGACCAGCAGGGCGGCCTCTCCCTTACGCACTCCTTCAACAACAGCATCGTCCACGCTCACGGCCTCCGTATTGCTGCTGGCAATGTGAGCCTCTCTGGTTACGTCCCGTCGAGAGCCGTCCGTGTAGTAGGCGATGACCAACACCTGCTGCCGCCTACCGGGACGATGCATGAAGATTTCATCAGGCCGGACTTTCAGCTGGTCGACAGCGTCCGACCTCCGATCCCCGAACGGGCACCTGCCGAAATCCAGTCGAGAATTGTGTCGTAGTAACGTGATCCGAGCTCGATTCGGAGTCCGCCGCCGTGGGCGACCTGCTGAGTGGGCTTGGCCAGCATTAGGCTTTGAGCCGGGTCGGCTCGGTTGAAGCGTCTCCCCGACATATTAAAAGGAGCGACTGGTAGTCGAACTCAGGATCATAACCCCGCAGTGAAAGCTTAAAGCCATTCTTGCCCTTGGCTGCGCCGTGGCAGGTCCCAGCGGTGCAGCCGATCTTATTGATGGCGGGCAGGACGTCTCGCACAAAAGTCATCTGGCGGGCCTTTTCACGATTCTTAATGGTGGCCGGCAGCTCGACACTCCGATTGGCTGCGCTGATCAGGAGTCGTGCCCGGCCAGCCCTGGTGGGATACAGAAAGCCATCCTGTTCCACTCTGAGCGCTTGATCGAGAGATTTGTATTCGGCCAGGGAAGTCAGGTCAATTTTCTCACCTGACTCGGTGATTCCCGTAACCAGTACCTTCCTTCCTTCTTCAGGAGAGGAAAAGAGCAGCGGTGAAGGTTGGACGAGAATCCGATCAATAGTGACATTCAAAGGCTTTTTGGAGTGGTTGCCGGCCTCTCTGCCTTTCTCAGCGCTCGTTTCCAGGCAAATCGCAAAGATTACGACAGCTGTGCAAAACAGTTTCCGCATAGTGACTCTACCCTTCTTGCTTTTCCGCAATGGACCCTTCCGCAGCGGAGGGAGCCGAAACGACCAAGTGAGTCTCAACGGGTGGAATATGATAGGGAACTTTCTCTTTCTCGCGTCCCGCCAGCACCGACGAAGAGCTCAACGAAATACTGTACTTGCCGGGTGGGGCCGAAGCCTCCACCTGGCAAGCGACTCGAAATTCCTCTTCACTGCCTGCAACCTCAGTCGACTCACAAGAAACTCCAGGTGGGAGGTCTTCTGCTCTGATCGTCACAGGCTGCGAAAAAGCTGGATCCCTACGGACTCTGGCGATCAATTCCACTCCACTGCCAGGCCGTACTCGAAAACCGGTAGGCGGGACCAGGATTTCGTAACCCTGCACCACTTCTACGGTAATGGCCCGAGTGCTGATCTTTTGCTTGCCGTCACCCAGCTCCATCTCCCCGCTGATGATTGCGTTGAATCTCATGGGCGGAGTTCCCATGGTCGTTATTAAGGTGATCACACCCTCTTCCTGGTATTTCTTATCCTGGTTGGCTTGTTTGATGAGCAATTCCCGTGCTCCCGGAGTGGCAATCCTCACCGTCTCGGGCGGTCTGAGATCGGGACTATCCGATAGAAAGCGCCAATGGATGTCCTGTTCCATACCCTGAACAAGACGAAGTTGGCGAGTGTCCACCACCAGCTTGGCCGGAATCTTCTTGGTCACCATCATAGGAAGCTCAAGGCCCAACCAAGTGGCCACGAACGGTTCCAGTGTGTCTACGGTGTCTGGGTTCGGAACACCAGCGGCGCCCAGAATCTGGGTCACCAGACCTGGACCCGTGGCGCGCCGCCGAATGACGGTGCCGTCTTCCAGCACAGCTTCGCCCCAGATCGATAGTTCCCTGATTTGCTGCTTCGCTCCATTCTTTACACTGATCGTCACTACGGCCTGCCGGGGGACCCGGCGAGCACCGGCATCAGCTTGCTCGTGAGGGATGGTGCCTCCTTCCACGATCAGGTCATCCCCCGGATTCTGTATGCTCAACTGAATCGATCCGAAGTAACCTCGACGAACAGCGCTCACAGCGACCGCAGCCGTACCTCCGCTGGGAACATTCACAAAGGGAGTAGCCAAGCTTAGGGTGAAGTCTGGTGGTTGTTTTCTGGCCAAGTAAACGGTAGCCATAGAGCGGGCCGCCACCCTGAACCAGATCCTCGACTGTAATGAATACTCGACGCATTCCCTCGGGGACCTCAAAGGGAATGAAGGGGTCGAAACTGGTGCGATCGCGAGAAAGGACCAAAAAAAGGTCCGGGTCAGGTGCCTCATCTCCAGCCGAAGTCAACCTTTTTTCCTTTTCGTCCCAGATTGTGAGGACGCGGAGAGGCGCGATGTTTCCAAATCCCGAGCCTGCAGCTCGATGAGCCAGCTTTCACCCTCATTTACCGGCAGCTGGTACCGGTCGATCTCTCCGGCCTCCGAGATCCGCCCGTTGACCACCTTTGAAGGCTCGAGCAGAATGAGCTCTTGAGCTTCTGGCTCCAGCGTCTCCGGCAAATCGCTCACGGCAAACAAGCTGGGCAGACCGCCGGCCTTTCCGGGAATCGAAACCAGCGTGAAGTCATCGCCTTCACCCACTGAGCTCAAATCCACCTCCACTTCTCTGTTGCCCGGCAGATTCCCACCGAAAAGCTGCATGAGGATCTTCTCTCCTCTTTTCCCACCGAGGGGAAACAGCCCATCCGCATAGGTGAAAGAACCGATCTTCAACCGATAAAAATTCTGCTCCTGCGCGCTAAATCTCGCGTCGTGGACAACCACATAGTACTCTCCATCCCTGGGGAAAGGCACATCCAAACGACAATCCACTCCCAGACCGGGAGTGTCATTGTTGGTGGCAATCTGTTTGTTCTTGGAATCCAGGATCCGAATCACAGGATCTATGGCGGAACCAGCTCGGCGGGCCTCCACCTCAAAGACCAGCCGCTCTCCTTTATTGGCCCGGATTCGGTAGACATCGCGATCGGGCCCGAACAGAGTGCCATTGATGGTGGTCGGGACCTTCTCAATCCACTGGCTTTGCTCAAGGGAATCATTGCTGGGTTGATGAACAACCTGCTTGACTTTCTCCTCCATCCGCTCAGGAAAGGCGCCCACGCTAAACAACAGGAGATTGGAAAGTCCGCCTGAGGTGCTGACTCGTATAGGATAAAGGCCTATCGAGGCATCCGCCTGAGTTCGACCAGAAAAGGGACTTCATCGTTTCCTCTGGTGCCCATCCCGCCTTGCTGTTCTTTTCGGGGTGTTGTGAGAGGCGTAAAGAAGGCCGGCAGGGGAGAAATGATCTTTACGCCCTGGGCCAGATGAGTACCTATCAGGGTCAACTGAAAAGCTGTGCCAAGCTGGGCTCCGTGGGGCTGCAGGTCCTTGAGGATGGGCTCACCGGCAAGAGCAAGCGAGCAGACTACGGCTACGAGGCCACTGAAGCGAAGAGACAACCAGATGAAGTTGAGGGCACGTTTTTTACTCATTCGCATTCCACTGAAAGCAGTTGCTCCTTACTTTGACGAGAGAAGCTTCTTTTCCAAAGGGACGGGCACAAAATCTCTCAGTAGCTCTCCAGATCTGACCGCGTGGATGCGCACCCAGCCGTCAAAACCCCCCGCTGCCAGTTCCTGGCCATTGGGGTGAAAGGATAGGGTGTAAACACTCGGCTTTCCCCTACACACGGCCAGCCGATCTCCTGTTTGGACGTCGTAAATGGGTACTTCACTGGCGGCGCTGGCCACGGCCACTTTCCTTCCGTCCGGACTGAAGGCGAAGGCGAAGATTTCGCCGGCCTGCCTTTCGAACTCGCGAATCAAAGTGGAATCAGCGGCGACTATCATCTTCCTGACTCGATCCATCGAATAATAATAGGGAATCCGACCCTCGCCGCCGAAGACCACGGCATCGCGGCTGGGGTGGCGAGCGACGGCGGTCAGCTCACCTCGCAAGAGGTTGATGTTCTCGATAAAGGCTCCCGTCGAAGCGTTCGTGAGTTTGGCCGCTCGGTCACGGCCGACAGAGACGTTTCTTTCCCCGTCCATACCAAAGAGCGTACCCAGGACCCAATTCTCATGGTGCCTGATCTTCAACAGTTCCTGACCCGTCGCCGTCTCGATAACGCGAACTGTATGGTCCGCGCAGCCCAAAACAACTTTTGATGCGTCAGGGGACAGAGAGGCACCGAACACGGTGTCATCGCAAACCGTGACGGATCGTTTCAGTTTCCGAGATGGGACATCCCACCATTGCACTTCACCGAAGCGAGCGGGTGTTCCCCCCGCTGCCATCAGGATCTTTCCGTCCTGAGAAAACGCCAACGACTGGATTCGATCCGAGATGCCCAGTAGACGACTTCGAAGCTCGGAACCATCACTGCTGCGAAGCAGCACCTCTCGATAGCCCGATACCGCCAGCAGAGCACCATCCGGCGAGTAACTCAAGGCAGTGATGACCGGAGGGAGCTTGTAGACGGAAGGCTCGCTACCGGCCGCCGGCCCTCACACTTCCAAGGGGGTATCGTCCTGCGCGCCGCTCCTGATCCAGAGCCGGAACAGCTCGATCTCAGAATCAGTCAGGGGAGAAAGTCCGAGTGGCATTCTTGGCCCCCGCTTTCCCGTCAGGTGGGCGATAATAATGCTTTCCTCCGGCTCCCCCGGCACGAAAGCGGGTCCGCTCTTTCCCCCTTGGCGAAATCCCTGGTGATCGGTCAGCAAAAGGTCTCCCTGCTTGGAAGCCGGTTGATGGCAGGCCTGGCAACGACGCTGGAGGATGGGCCGAACATCCTGATAATAACTGGCCTCAGTTGGGTGGGGCTTCGGCTCCGACTCCTCCCCGTGGAGGGCCGGAGAGCCGCAGAGAAGAAGAATCACTCCCAACGTCGCTCGTCTGGTATTCGACGTCGACTTCCGGAGCTCTCGCCTTAGTACTCCCTTCCATAAATACGTCATCGTATTTATGGAAGGGAGTACTAAGGGGCAATGGGCTCGAAACTCCAAGTGACGGCGGGAAGCCTTCATGTCCCTTCTTTCCCGACAGGGAAAAACCTATCTGAGCGAGGGAAAAGCGCCTTTCTTTGAAGCTGCATTGTATTCAGAAGGGCAGAAAGCGTCAAGCCCTCGAGTCGACTGATTATCAATGTGCCCGAACGGGATTCGCTGCCTCAGAGAAACAGCGGTCACTGGTCATCGGTCACGAGTGAATGGTCAGTGGAGGTGGAGGTGGTCATTGGAAACGCGAAATTCGCGAACTTTCGCTAAAATTCGCGAATTTCGCGCTTCCAGGCACTCCCTGGTAGCATAGGTCTCATTAGCAGAGGGACATATTGTGATGCGGCGAAAACTCACTGTGCTGGGCTGCTCTGTGGGGTGCTGGATGCTTGTGGTTGGGCCGATAGGTGCAGGTCGCTACTTGCCGGCGAGAGAGGCTCGAGATACAGAGGAGATTATCGTCTACACCGGTCTGAGGCCAGTCAATTGGGATCTTTACCTGTTTGATTCCCCAGGCGGAGCACCGCGAGCGCTGACGAATGACCCCGACCTGGACTACAACCCCGCGTTCTCTCCCGATGGGCGCTGGATCGTCTTCTGCTCAGAGCGGCGGGGCAATCCAGACCTTTACGTCTTAGACCTGCAACATCCAGGCAAGCCGCGACTGCTCACTGACAGTGATGCCCTGGAGGATGCTGCCGCTTTTTCGCCCGATGGCCGGCAACTGGCCTTCGTGAGCACCCGAGAAGGCAATGCGGACATCTACGTGATGCCTTTCCGGCCGCAGCATCCCGAAGAATCGGCCCAGGCAGTAAACCTCACTCGCCATGATGGAGGTGACTTCAATCCGGCCTTTTCTCCCGATGGTGAGAAGATCGCCTTCGCCAGTGATCGCGATGGTTACCGCGCTAGTGAGATCTATGTGATGCAGGCGGACGGTTCTTACCCCACGCGGCTGACGGAGGCCAAGGGCTGGGACGGCTCCCCTTCATGGTCGGCCCATGGAAACGCCATTTATTTCTACTCTGAGCGTGACGGTGCTTCGCGCATCTATCGAATGAGTGCCGATGGCTCCAACCCAGAGCCGGTGACAGCGTCCGGAGTTCCTGCTCTCTCTCCTGCGATATCAGCCGGCAGACGGATCGCCTTCGCCTCCCAGCGCGAGGGGCGATCTCACATCTTTTCCGTCAACCTGGAGGGTGCCAACGAAAGGATGGAAAGCAATCTCCAGGGCGAATACTGGGCAGCCGCGTTCGATCCTCGTTCCGGGCGGATGGTTTGCTACGGAACGGGTCCAGTGGAAGGCACGAATGAGGTCCAAGGTCGGATTTCCGGCCGCTGGCTGATCAATAACGGGGGCCGTGTCACCTTGCCCGACCGCACCGTAGCAATGTGGGCTGTCCGGGAATCCTTCCCCTCAGTCAACCCTGAAGGGACGCTTGTAGTCACCAGCCAGGATTTCAGCCGGATCATTCTTCGCGAGCTGGATGGTGACAAGGCGAAGGCAATCTTTGAACCGCGCCGAGGATCACCATGGCGTCCCAGTTGGTCCGGGGACGGACGATGGATCGTCTGCGCGGTGGGACCGACCTTTGGAGGACCTGATGCGCCGGTCGATATCTGGAAGTTTCTGCCTGATGGCAGTGGAGCCGTGAATCTGACGGCCGACTGTCCCGCCAATGATGGTTTTCCTGATTTTTCGCCCGATGGGCAGGAGATCGTTTTCCGCAGTGGACGCGATGGAAATCATGAAATCTATCTCATCGATGCTGATGGTGGCAACGTGCGTCGTCTGACGGACGACGGTGCCACTGCTACCATGCCTGCCTTCTCGCCCCAAGGAGAGCGGATTGCGTTTACTTCCACACGGGACGGAGACTATGAGATTTACAGCCTCCAAGTATCGGAACAGAGAAGCCGAAAACGGCTGCGCCGAGTCACCACCAGTCCTGGCCGCGACGTACACCCCGCGTTCTCACCCGACGGCAATTGGTTGGTCTTTGCATCTGAGCGCGGCGGGCTAAACGACGAGGAACCACTGATTCCGGTCTTCAATCCCCAACCCTATGGTGATCTTTATGCTGTGCGTTTACGGGACGGCATGGTGGTCCGCCTGACCCACAACAAGTGGGAGGACGGTACCCCTACCTGGGCTCTCCGGTCGAAGTAACTCCTCTTTGCGCCAGGAACAACGGCTCCTCCGGAAAGTAACGCCGGCTTCCAGCCGGCAGCCGGCGGGACGGCGGCGACATGCTCCTGTGCGGAGAAATTTTTTGGGGGGGGGCGCACGGCCGTGCGCCCCTACTCAGGAATCACTCAGTCGTTCCTTGGACCGAATTGGGGAGCTCGAGTTCGTTGAAGTGATGACAACAGAGGGGTTGGTTTATTGTTGGAGGCATTGAGGCTCCATCGTGGAATTTCAAGCGTAAGAGAGCTTCTCGGTCTCGGGAAGCGATTTCCCACTGACCCTGCCCGCTGTCACTGGCCACCAGAGTAGCCAGTGACGTTGTATGTGTTGGAGTTTCCAGCATCGACACCCATGACGTTCTGATCGAAAAACAGGAAATATCCCTGAGGACACATCTCCGCCTGATTATACTGGATCGGGCGACACAACGAAGAGCTTCTGAGGAAGACGGTTTAGACGTTTCAACCCTTCTTTCGTCATGAGATAAGGATCCTCGGTACTTTTCGTCTCAACCATTACCACCGTGTTCGGTTCGAATGTGATCTTCCGACTCCCGCCTCTCAGAAGGCCCGGGAAAAGCGTCGTCTCTGTCCGGTCCATCTGGCCGCTTTCAGAAATCGTGGGGCAGGCTCCTATCAATGGTTCCTCGTGGATCTCCAGACCCACGCTGTGGATGCACCACCAGTTCACCAGATCTTCTTTTTTTAACCGATGATCACATGCCTCCTGAGCTTCAATGGTTGTCATCCCCGCCTTCACCTCTTCCGCTATCGTTTTCACGACCCGCCATTCAAATTCGTATAAATCCGCAATTTCTTTAGGAGGCGTGCCCAGGTAGAAAGACCTTTTCCAGTCTGAGAAATAAGCCTGACATCTCACCAGAAGATCGAAGAGAACCTCGGTCTGATCATTCGTTCTGATGATGAAATTCTCGGATAAACGCTGATCCCTTCCGGAGAAGGGGACCCACTTCTTTGCAAGGGCCCTTTGATAGGTACAGAAAAAGCTAGCACCGTACTCTCTTACAACTTGTTCGAATTCATCCAGGAGGCGGTGTATCGACTCACCCTCCTTCCAGCCTTCCAGCATCTTCCTGATGCCTGCCTCACAAGCGGCTACAGCCGTCCTGATGAAGCCCAACTGTTTCTGGGTCTTCACAGCGCGAAGTTGCCACAGGATCCATTCTCCATCCACAGCTTCTGTTCCAGGCAGTTCACTTTGGATCCAATCCATGATTCCTGCCGGGACAAAACCCTTCTCGAAGCCGACCCTTCCCCCAACGAGGCCCTTCTTTTTGAGAGCCTGCACCAGGGTTTCTACCATTCTCCCCTGGTCGTAGTAAGCAGAATCCGTGTATCGTCCGACAAAGTCGCTTACCCAGGGAGCAATCTCTCTGTTGTAATTCATCCTCACTGTCACCGCGAAGATATCCCCCGATGATGTGATCACCACAGCCGCGGGCGCCTCTCTGAATCCAACTTGGACCAATATTTCATTCCAGTAATTCAGAAGAAAAGCCACGCTATGAGGTTCCATGGCCACCAGGGCGTCCAGATCCTCGTCCTTCATAGCCTTGAGAACCGGGGAGAAGTCCAAACCGTCTATGCTCTTCTTATCCATCTCGTCAAACCTCCTACCCGCCATCGGCGACACAAAGATGCACCAAGAGAATACGTTACCGTATTTATGAAAGGGAGTACTAAGTATCTTGCCCCTCCAGGGAGTCCTTCAGGCTCAGGTACCGTTCCGCTCCCAGCAGCTGTTTGATTTCAGCAAAGCTCATGGCGGCAGAAGCAACCTCATCGACTCGGCCTTCCGTCTGGAAGGCCTGACACAGATTGCGCATGGCCCCAGCGGTGACCATCAGCGATTCGACCGGGCACACCGCGACCTTGTATCCCAGTTCGGCCAACTCCTGAACGGAAAGGATAGGGGTCACGCCACCGGTCAGCATGTTGGCTAGCAGCGGATGGGAAACGCGCCTGGGAATCTGCTCTAACTCCTCTATGGACTCGGGTGCCTCGATAAAGGCAACGTTGGCGCCGGCGTCGCAGTAGCGATTGGCGCGTTCGATCGCGTCTTCGAGGCCATTCATCTGGCGCGCATCGGTACGGGCAAAGATCACGAAGTCGGGGCTGGAACGAGCATGAACGGCCGCCTTGATCTTCAGGATCATCTCTTGGGTCGGGATGACCTGCTTTTCCTCGAAATGGCCGCAGCGTTTGGGCATGATTTGATCCTCGATCAGGATGCCGGCGGCCCCACCCAGCTCGAAAGATTCGATAGTATGCTGCACATTGTGGAGGTCGCCATGGCCGGTGTCACCGTCGGCAATGACGGGGATGGAGATACGCGCGGCCATGCGCCGCACGGCGTCGGCCATCTCCATCATGGTGAGAAAATTAAGATCCGGCAAGCCCAGCAGCGAGGCGCTGGTGCCGAAACCTCCAACAAAGACCGTCTCAAAGCCCATCTCTTCCACAATGAGCGCAGTAAAAACGTCATGGGCTCCCAAGCTGCGGACGATGCCCGGCTGCTCGAGGAGCTCCCTCAAGTGTCTGGTTCCCTTGGTTTTGCTCATGGCTCAGTATCCTATTTGAAAATTGGCTCAGAGGCTAATGTGTGCTGCTACGCCTGAGGAGTCCCACCACAAAGGCACTAACCTGCATTTCTCATCACCGCTCTACTGCATCGGCGTCGCCTTCACCTGAGCGAAGTGAAGAAATCATCCGTCCTGACTGCGTTTCGCTCCGTCGGCCTCCTCGACGTACTGCACGAGTACGCCTGCGGGGGCCTCGGTCGCGCGTCTTGTCAGGCCGGCCCTTCCGCCGCTTCGTGACGAGCAGTGATGAGAAATGCAGGCTAAAGATGCAAAGAGAAGCTTTGAGTTGTCGATCCGGACCGCGCCTGCTAGACTGCGGGCGTTTCCAGTGAACAGATAATGGGAGAAGAGCATGCCCACGGTGCTGATTAGCCCCGAAGCCATGCGGAAAAATGCCTGCGACGAACTGTTTTGCGAGGCAGGCTTCGAGATTCGATATCCGAAAAACAGGAGTCGTTTACCCCGCGGTTGGTGCAGTGAGGAGGAGACCATTGATGAATTGCGCGGCGCTGACGCCGTTGTCGCCTGTTTGGAAAACTACACGGAGCGGGTTTTGGCGGGATTGCCCGACTTGCGGGTGATTGCCCGGTGGGGCGTTGGAGTCGACTGTGTAGATATTGCAGCCGCTACTTCGCGAGGGATTGTAGTAGCCATAGCGGCGACGGCGAATTACGAGGCAGTCGCGGAGCACGTCCTGGCTTTCATCTTCGCTCTGGCCAAATCCGTGGTGACGAATCACCGTTTGATCCGCCAGGGGGAGTGGGAGCAGCAGCCCACCGAGCCCATTCGCGGCAAGACGCTGGGAATCGTGGGACTGGGCCGGATCGGTCGCAGCCTGGCCCTTCGAGCTCGGGCCCTGCAGATGAAGGTCCTGGCCACGGAGAAGTACCCGGCGCAGGCATTCCTGCAAGAGCACGGAGTCGAGCTGGTTGAATTGGACACCCTTCTGGCGCACTCGGACTACTTGAGCCTCAACTGCCCGCTCACTGAGGAGACTCGAGGTCTCATTCACAGGGGAACGCTGGCCAAGATGAAGCCGGGCAGTGTGCTGATCAACACGGCTCGGGGCGGGCTGGTGGTGGAAGCGGACCTGCTCGAAGCTCTCCGCCGCGGGCCCCTGCGGGCTGCCGGGCTGGACGTCTTCGAGCAGGAACCGACGCCCGTCGACAATCCCCTGCGAAAACTCGACAACGTCCTGCTCAGCTCTCATGTGGCTGGCGCCGATGAATTGGCTTTTGAAAGGATGGGAACGGAAGCCGCCCAGAATATTATCAGGCTGTATCGAGGCCAATGGCCGGAGGGGGTGGTTGTGAATGACCAACTGAAGACATCTTGGAAGTGGTGAGGACAACTCGCCTGGAGAAAAAAATGGCGGAGAAACAGGTTCGTATTGGCATTGTAGGCGCGGGCGACAACACTCGCACAAGGCACATCCCGGGTTTTCAAACCGTGCCGGGTGTTGAGGTCATCAGCGTGGTGAATCGCTCACGCGAGTCGAGCGAGAAGGTGGCACACCAGTTCGAGATTCCCAAGGTTTATGACAACTGGCTGGATCTGGTGCGCTCTGAGGAGATCGACACCGTCTGCATCGGCACTTGGCCCCACATGCATTGTCCGGTCACACTTGAGGCGTTGGAGGCGGACAAACATGTCCTCACCGAAGCGCGTATGGCCATGAACGCTCACGAGGCGCATGCGATGCTGGTGGCATCCCGGCGCAAGCCCCATCTGGTCACTCAGATTGTCCCGTCACCCCTCACTCTTACCGTGGACCGGAGCATGCAAAGGCTCGTTGCCGAGGGCTACCTGGGAGAGGTTCTGGCGGTGGAGCTTCGGTGCACGACCTCGGCATTCCTCGACCGGGATAGTGCTCTGCACTGGCGCCACAACGTTGATCTAAGTGGTGTGAACACACTCATGATGGGAATCTATTATGAGGCTCTGATACGCTGGGTCGGTCCCGCTTCACGGGTCATGGCCAGCACCCGGACATTCGTCCGGCAGCGCAGGGACGAGCAGGGTCTGCCGAGATCGGTGACCGTGCCCGATCACGTAGACATTGTGTGTGATCTGGCTTCTGGAGGGGTGGCTCATCTGCGCTTTAGCGCCGTAACAGGGCTGGTGCCGGGTGACGAGGCGTGGGTGTTCGGCAGCGAGGGCACCCTGCAGTTGGATCTGTCTACCCTCCGGCTCTCGGGCGGAAGGCGCGGCGACAAGTCTCTCCAGAGAATCCCAATACCCAAAGAAGAACAGATCGGCTGGCGAGTGGAGGAGGAATTCATTAACGCCATTCGGGGCAAGGAAAAGGTGAAGCTCACCTCCTTTGAAGACGGCGTGAAGTATATGGAGTTCACCGAGGCGGTTATTCGCAGTGCCCGGACAGGGCAGGCAATCCACTTGCCGCTCTCGTATTGAAAATCGTAGCGGAGAGGAGTCGACTTTACCGGATGGCAAATCTCCGATATTCTCTGGAGAAGATTGGCTCAAAAATAAGGAGGATAGATCATGGCAAGTAATCGAGGGTTAGCTTACATTCGGCCAGGAGTGGTAGAAATCCAAAGTATCGACTATCCGAAACTGGCTTTGGGGGATCGCAAGTGCGATCACGGGGTGATCCTGAAGATCGTTTCCACGAACATCTGCGGCAGTGACCAGCACATGGTTCGGGGGCGTACCACGGCCCCGGAAGGGTTGATCCTTGGACACGAAATCAGCGGAGAGGTGATCGAGGCCGGTAGTGATGTTGAATTCATCAAAGTAGGAGACATCGTCTCGGTTCCTTTCAACATCGCCTGCGGAAGGTGCCGCAACTGCAAGGAAGGGAAAACGGGCATCTGTATGAACGTCAATCCGGCCCGTCCCGGAGCTGCCTATGGCTACGTGGATATGGGCGGTTGGGTTGGGGGTCAGGCGGAGTACACCATGTGCCCCTATGCCGACTTCAACCTGTTGAAGCTGCCTGAGAAAGATGTAGCGATGGCCAAAATCAAAGACCTGACACTGTTGTCGGACATCTTCCCAACGGGCTATCACGGAGCTGTCACTGCTGGAGTTGGGCCCGGCTCAATTGCCTACGTTGCTGGAGCAGGGCCGGTAGGCCTGGCCTGCGCGGCATCCTGCCATCTTTTGGGAGCGGCCTGCGTGATCGTTGGGGATATGATCGGAGAGCGGTTGAACCAGGCCAAGAGTTTTGGTTGTGAAACCGTCGATCTCAGCAAGGATGCTTCGCTGGTGGATCAGATCGAGCAGATTATTGGAGTTCCGGAGGTGGATGTAGCCGTGGATTGCGTGGGATTTGAAGCGCGGGGACATGGCCGCCAGGCAGCGGAAGAGCATCCAGCCACTGTGCTGAACTCAGTCATGGAAGTCACCCGTGCCGGTGGAGGCGTCGGCATTCCCGGTCTTTATGTGACAGGAGACCCGGGGGCGGTCGACGAGAATGCCAAGGTTGGGATGCTGGGCATTCGAATTGGCCTCGGCTGGGCCAAGTCACATTATTTCACCACCGGTCAGTGTCCGGTGATGAAATATCATCGCCAACTGATGAACTGCATCCTTCATGACAAGATCCAAATTGCCAAGGCAACCAATGTGACCGTCATCTCTCTTGACGAGGCACCGCAGGGCTACAAGGATTTTGATAAGGGCGCAGCGAAGAAGTTTGTGATCGATCCCCACGGGGAGATCGCGGCGTAGCTTCTGCAATTCGGTCCAAGGAACGACTGAGTAGTTCCTGAGTAGGGGCGCACAGCTGTGCGCCCGGATCTTCACCAACTGGTGAGTTCGGTTCCATTGACGTCAAGTCTTACCTCACGTCCGGGGGCTCGTGAAGAATTGGCGCCAGCGTTTCAGTGAGGGGCGCACAGCTGTGCGCCCCTACGGCTGACCTGCATTTCTCATCACTGCTCGTCACGAACACTCGTGTCAAGCGCAGTCAGGACGGATGATTTCTTCACTTCGCTCAGGTGAAGGCGACGTCGATGCAGTAGAGGGGTGATGAGAAATGCAGGCTAGAGCCAGCCCTGGGCTCTCCAATTCAGCCGCCGTTAGGGCGTCTGCCGGCCCGGGCTAGCTGATGGCCGCTTTCATAGCGGCAATATGCTCTGGTGTGGTGCCGCAGCATCCCCCAACAATGTTTGCGCCTGCTTCTACGAAGTGTGCGGCATACTCGGCCAGGTCTTGTGGAGACAGAGAGTAGAGAACCTTATCCTTCACAACCCTGGGAATTCCGGCGTTGGGCTTAGCCAGGATCGGTTTCTTTGTGCAACCTCGTAGACGCCGAATTGCTTCCAGGGTCAAGTCAATATCCTGACCACAGTTGACGCCGAGAATGTCGGCATCAGGGTAAAGCCCCGGAACCTGGTCGACCAGGATGCCGAAGTCGGTGGCCGGCTCGCCCCTCTGGTTGCTTCGAGTGATCGCCACACTCACCAGGATGGGTAGCTCAAGATCGCTTACCGCGCGATAGGCTAGGCCCGACTCCTGGGGATCAAAGACGGTTTCAATGACTAAGAGGTCCACGCCCCCCTCTTTCAAAAAAAGGGCCTGGTCGCGATAGGAGTTGAAGACGGCCTCTTCGGAACAAGCCCCGGTGAACAGCTTGTCGCCCACAGCCGGTCCCAGGTCCCCTCCCAGACAACAGCTGCTGTCCCCGATCACCTCGCGCGCAATCTCCGCTGCCCGAATATTGACCACTCGAGTCACCTCTCGAAGCTGGTCCGGGTTTATGTCCCACTGGCGGAGCTCTTCAAGGCGTTCCTTCTGGCGGTGCTCCCCGAGTCTCAGCTCGGTGGCCCCAAAGGTATTCGTGTAGATAAGGTCAGCCCCAACCTCCACGTAGGCACGATGAATCTCCTGTACCAGGTCAGGCTTTGTGACATTCCATTCTTCGCCGCAATCCCCCTGTTCCAGATCACGCTTCTGCATCTCGGTTCCCATGGCTCCTTCGGCCAGTAGAACTTCTCCTTTTGACAGTCGCTCAAGGATGTTACAGGGTTTGATCTTTCCGCCAGACATCTGTTAATAGTATCAACCCGAGGCGTGGCCGGGCGAGTGCGAGGCCATAGATCACGCCTGTACGAGGCTTTGTGTGCAGAACCCTTTCTTCGTCCGTTGCATCGGTAATAGCGTATGAGAAAAATTCTTGTGCCTGTCGTCATTGCAATCTTCAATCTGTGTGCCCTTGCGGATAGAGAGCAGCTGACTCCTCAGGAGATCATCGAAAGGTTTGCTTCGAAGGAGGCTGAATTCAAGGAGGTCTGGCAAAAATATACCTACAAGCAGAACATCGTATTCGAAGTGTTGGATGGTTTTGGAAATCCGCGAGAACAGAGAGAGGTACAGTACGAAGTGTATTTTACGAATGACGGAAAGCGCGAAACCCGAATCATTCGCGATCGAGGGCGCTTGCAATCGATAATGATCACCCGGGAGGATCTGGAAGATGCGGTCCAGCGCCAGCCGTTCGTGTTGACTACCGAAGACCTTCCTCACTACAAAATCAAATATAAAGGGGAAGAGCAGGTGGACGAAATCAACACTTACGTCTTTGATGTGAAACCGCGCAAGAAGAAGTCGGGCAAGCGCTACTTCGAAGGACGGATCTGGGTAGATGACCTTGATCTGCAGATCGTGAAAACCAGAGGCAAGATTGTGCCGGACTATGGAAACAACAAGTTCCCGGCATTTGAAACGATCCGCCAGCAGATCGATGGAACCTACTGGTTCCCCGTTTGGACCAAAGCCGATGACCATTTGGAATTTGGAAGCTTTCTTAACAAGAGACGCTTCCACGTCCGTGAGTGGATCACCTATGAGGACTTCAAGAAATTTGAAGTAGATACCTCGATCCGATATGAACCTATTGAAAGCGAGTAGGGATCAGATAAGTACAATTTTCGGATCGATTCGGTTCTCTTGAGCCTTGCCCACCGCGATCAGGCTCTGCTTGTAGAAAAGTCGACAAAAGCCCTCAATCGATTCCCTTTCCCAGTAAATGGGTGTCCCATGCTGGACGCGATCGGCCTGAGTTTCTTCAAGATCGAGACGAGGCAATTCGGTGAGAAGTTCATCCATGGAGATAAACCCATTTTGCCAATCCTTCGCAGCTTCCTGGAGGGTAAGGGCTCGTGAGAGATCAAAGTGACCGGAACGGGTTCGACGAAGATCCTGCAGGTGAGCTCCACAGCCGACAGCCTGTCCCAGGTCGTGGGCGAGGGCGCGAATATAGGTTCCTGCGGAGCAGTGCACTGCCAGCGTCCAGAGATTTGCAGAATGGGTCAGCAGGTCCAGACGGTAAATGGTCACCTTTCGTGAAGGGCGTTCCTTTTCGAGACGGGCACGCTGCTGTCCGACACACCGATCTTTTCTGCGGGCGATCTGGTAAAGCCTCTGGCCTCCTACCTTGACCGCAGAAAACAGGGGCGGCAATTGCTCGATTTCTCCTCTGAACTGTGCCAGAACTTCTTGAGCCCCTTGGCGGGAAATCGGGGGAACGGGTTTTTCCTCAACAATTTCTCCTTCTCGATCAAAAGTAGGGGTGCTCTGCCCGAATCGGATTTCCGCCAGGTATTCCTTGTCAGTGATCTGGAGAAAACGCGCCAGTCGAGTGGCACGGCCAAGCAGCAGGACAAGGACGCCCGAGGCCAACGGGTCGAGGGTGCCGGCATGGCCGACCTTGGTTTTCAGTAACCTTCTACATTCTTGGACCACGTCGTGTGAACTGGGACCGGTAGGTTTGTCAATGACGAGAAGGCCGCTGATCATGGTTCCGAGTTCCGGGTTCCAGCAGCCTTTCCATGGCGGAGATTACTTTGTCCTGGACCTCCTTAAGGCTGCCCTGAAGCGAAAATCCGGCTGCATTCTTGTGCCCACCGCCTCCGAAAAGCTGGGCTAGCGAGCCGACATCGTAGTCATCCTTGGAACGCAGGCTGACTCGATAGGCCGCCTTGGCGATCTGATGAAAAAAGGCCACCATCACCACGCCTCTGATGGAGAGTGGGTGATTGACAATTCCTTCCGTCTCATGGGATGAAGCTCCTGTCTTCTTCAGGACGGCTTGAGTCATGGTGATCCAGGCGATCTTTTTCGAAGGATGCATTTCCAGGGTGGTGAGAACCTTGGCCAGTAGTCGAATCTTGTTATGGGGCTGATTCATGTAAACCATCTGGGCGATGGCGGAAGGGTCGGCGCCACTGGCGACCAGGTCGCTCACTACCACGAAAGTTTCCGGGCGAGTATTGGAAAACTGAAACGATCCAGTGTCGGTGAGGATTGCCGCATAGAGATTGATCGAGATCTCGCGCGTCAGAGAACCATTCAGTCTCTTGGCCAGATGGTAGATCATTTCGCCTACCGCGGAAGCCAGTGAATCCAGCCAGTTCAGATCGCCGAACGGCTTGGTCTTCGGATGATGGTCGATATTGATGATGTAGTAAGGATCTAGATCCTTGATGCCGGAACGGTCGAGGTCGCCGCATTCCAGGACAAAGATCCCATCGTAGTGATTTTCGATGCGGTCGGCGATAAGGATTGTGTCTGCTCCGGGGAGGAGAGCATAGGCTTGTGGATGGGGGTCGGCGTTGATCACATCCGCAGTTTTACTCAACTTCCGCAGAGCCAGAGCCAGTCCCAGTTCTGAACCTATAGCGTCTCCATCCGGGCGCGCGTGGGAAGTAATGGCAAAGCGGTTGTGGGCGCGCACGAAACGGACAATCTCATCCATCATGCTCAATCGTGGTCGAAGAATTCGATTCTGTAGCTAATCAAATCCGGCCCGAGGATTCGTTCACTTTCACGAATAAAATCCTGAGACACCTGTTCCAACTTCTTTCTACTGGAGCCTATGGAAACTGCTCCAATTCGAGCGCGCTGCCACAGGTCATGATAGTCGATTTCTGAGATGGAAAAGCGAAAACGGGAGTGCAGCCGATCTTGAGTCTTTCGCAACACGGTGCGCTTGTCCTTGAGAGAGTGGCTGTAGGGAAGGTGGATTTCCAAGGAACAGAAAACGATGGGCACTTACTGTACTTTCCCGTGACTTCCAGAGGGCACTATCCCGGATTATGCTTAGGCAAGCTGTGGCTCCACCTTCTCTTTCGTGAAGGCCTCGATCACATCACCAATCTTGACATCATTAAAGTTCGCAATAGAGATGCCACACTCGTATCCCTCTTTCACTTCCGACACGTCCTCCTTGAAGCGGCGGAGCGAATCTACTCTACCCTCGTAAATCACAACATTGTCTCGGAGCAGGCGAACCTCACAGTTGCGTGTTATGGCTCCGTTTTGCACGTGGCTCCCCGCGATGGTCCCGAACTTGGGCACTCGGAAAGTCTCGCGGACTTCGGCTCTGCCCATCTCGGCTTCGCGAAAAGTGGGTTCCAGAAGACCGAGCATCGCCTCTCGGATTGCTTGGGACACCTCATAGATGACCGTATAGAGACGAACTTCCACTCCTTCCCGCTCAGCAAGTTCCTGGGCGTTACGCTCGGGTCGCACGTGAAAGCCAATCACGATGGCATTCGAAGCGGAAGCCAGAAGGATATCCGACTCAGAGATGGCCCCCACACCACTATGGATGATCTGGATCCTAACCTTGCCGGTGCTCAGTTTCTCTAGGGTATCCTGAAGTACCTCCACCGAACCCGAGACATCCGCTTTCAAGACCAGCGGCAACTCTTTGGCATCCTCACTTTCCATGTGCGTATGGAGCTGGTCCAGACTGAGGCGGGAGGATCTGGCCAATTCCTGTTCTCGGAGCTTCTCCCGCCGATACTCTCCGATCTCTCGAGCTTTCAGGGTGTCGTCGATTACCTGAAAGTGGTCGCCGGCCTGGGGAAGTTCCTGCAGGCCCAGCATTTCCACCGCGCTGCTCGGTTCCGCTTCGATCAGGGGATTTCCTCTGTCATCAAACAGGGCTCGGATTTTTCCATAAGTAGCCCCTGCGACAAGTGAGTCACCCACCCGCAGTGTGCCGTCTTGCACCAGAGCCGTGGCTACAGTACCCCGTCCCTTGTCCACTTTCGCTTCCAAAACGACGCCGGAACCAGGGCGCTTGGGATTCGCCTTGATTTCCAGCATATCGGCAACCAGCAGGATCATTTCCAGGAAGACGTCGAGGTGGGTCTTCTCCGTGGCGGAGACCTCCACCATTACCGTATCTCCCTGCCAATCCTCAGCAACCAGCTGATGCTCGGCAAGCTGCTGCTTGACCCGTTGGGCCTGGGCATCCGGTTTGTCGATCTTGTTAATGGCGACCAGGATGGGCACCTTGGCGGCTTGGGCATGGTTTATGGCCTCTATGGTCTGAGGCATCACTCCATCGTCGGCAGCAACAACGAGCACTACGATGTCCGTCGCTTGAGCCCCACGAGCCCGCATCATGGTGAAAGCTTCGTGGCCTGGAGTATCCAGAAAAACGATCCTGCGGTCCTTGAGATTGACGTGGTAGGCACCGACATGTTGGGTAATCCCTCCCGCTTCGCCTGCGGCTACGCTGGTTTCCCGAATCGCGTCTAAGAGGGAAGTCTTGCCGTGATCTACATGTCCCATGACCGTAACCACCGGGGCACGAGTAACCAGGTCTTCGGGGAGCTCCGAAACCTGTCGCCCCTCGAGGATCTCCTCTTCAAAGGAAACAAAGTGAGGGATGAAGCCGAACTGGGTCGAAATTTCCTCCACAATTTTCAGGTCCAGCGCCTGGTTGATGGTGGCAAGAACCCCGCGGCTGAGGAGCTCTTTGAGGATGTCCTTACTCTTCACCTCGAACTTTTCGCTTAACTCCTTGATGGTTACGGCCTCCGAGAGTGTGACCTCGCGGATCTCGGCGACCTCTCGCTTTTCGGCAATTTTGGCAACCTCCTCCTTTTTCGGAGGTGGAGCCGCTTCAGTGGAAGGTCTGGCAGCGGGTTTCTTTGCTTTCTCTCCAACAGTGGGTTTGACTAGGTGACTAGCGATTGCTGTTGCTTCTACAGCCGGTGATTCGGTAGCGGTTTTCTTGAGCAGTTTCGGTCGCAGTTTGGCTCTGATCGGGACCACCCTGGCGACTTCTTTCTCTTTTGCTGCCGGTGCCGCTTCCAGCTTTTCCACTTTCCGAAGTCGAGTCCGTCTGGGCTCCGGGGCCGCGCTCTCCACAGCCTCTTTGGATCCCTTTTCAGCAGGTTCCGCCGCAATCTTCTCTGCCAATTCAGCCGAAAGGGTCGCTTCCACCTTTTCTATGATCGGCTGTTCCTCAATCGTGACCTCAGTCTTTTCCTGGGGAACTTCCTCAACAGGTTCGAGGGTCCGATAGACTTTCTTCCCCTTTCGCGGCTTCAAGGAAACGGCCAGCGGACTCTCAGCCGGTTGTTCCTCAACTTTCGGACCCTTGCGGGGCTTGGCCAGTTTCTTAATGGTTTTTCTTGCCTTCTGCTTCGCCTTTCGCTTTTCCTTGGGTTTTTCTGCTTTGACCTGATCTTCCTGTTCGAGTTCTATCAGCAGCTGCAGGCGTTTTCGGATTCGGTTGGCGATGTCATTATCCACCGGAGTGTCCGAAGAGGGGACCCAGACTCCGATTTTCTTTAGCTCGGAGATTACAATCGAGCTCTGCAGTGTAAATTCGGAGGCGAGCTCACCAACGCTGGTCTGTTCCATATTTCAACCTGACAATCTGCTTTTCTTTACTTTTTCTCCGCCTCTTCGAGGCTTTCGCCGGAAGCTTCCTGCGGAGTTTCCGTGCTTTCTGAATCGGTCTGGGTCTGAGTTACCGTTGCCTCTTCGGATTCCACCTCGGCAGCGCGGGATTGGGTCGACTCTGTCTCCTCTTTCTGTACTTCTCCTGCCTCCATGGTTTCCTCCTGCTCGGATTCCTCAGCTGGGTCAGGGACTTCTCTTTCTGCGAGAAGAGAGGTTGCTGCCTCGGTCAATTTCTCTGCCATTTTCTTGCCGATTCCAGGAATTTCCATCAATTCTTCAACAGACTTCTCTGCCAGTTCCTGAGGCGATTCAATGCCGGCCTCCTGGAACCATTCGAGTGTCTTCTCTCCAACACCTCGTAGCTGCGAAAGATCGTGTGACTGCCAGTCCGGAGCGAGCTGTTCCATTTGGCTTAGAATCTCCTGCTTCTTTTCTTCTTCGCTTCGGATGTCGATCTGCCATCCCAGCAACCTGGAAGCAAGGCGGACGTTCTGTCCCTTTCTCCCAATGGCCAGTGAGAGCTGGTCTTCCTCGACAATGACCTCGAGAACCTTCTGGACGGGGTCGGCAATCAAAACTCTGGAGATCCTGGCGGGGTTGAGCGCGTTAACGGTGTAATCAACAATGTCATCGGAGAATTGAATGATGTCGATTCTCTCGCCGCGCAGCTCACGGATTACCGAATTGATGCGGCTGCCCTTCATCCCCACGCAAGCTCCGACAGGATCGACGTTGTCATCCAGGCTGGCGACAGCGACCTTGGCACGCTCTCCACCCTCGCGTACCGCGTTCTTGATAACCACCGTATTGTCGTAAACTTCGGGTATTTCCATCTCGAAGAGGCGAATCAGGAGACTGGGGTCGGTCCTGGACGCGACGATCTGAGGACCTTTTGACAGCCGGTGCACCTTGACAACCACAGCTCGAATTCGATCTCCCATCTTGTACTGTTCGGTGCGGGCCTGTTCGCTGTAGGGAATGACGGCTTCTGTCCTCCCCAGGTCGATGATCATGTCGCGGTTTTCAAAGCGGCGCACGATGCCGTTGATGAGCTGCCCAATCTGACTTGAGAACTCGCCGAAAATGATCTCGCGTTCCGCTTCGCGGACCTTTTGGAAGATTACCTGCTTCGCCGTCTGAGCCGCTATCCGGCCGAGCTGACCAGTGGACTTGGGGATTTCGATATACTCTCCCAGTTGGAAGGTTTCGTCGACTTGCAGAGCTTCCAGCAACGACATCTCCTTATCTTCCTCAGAGACTTTCTGGACGATCTGCTTGATGGCGAAAACGTCGATGGTACCAGTTTCGGGATCGTAACGAGCCTGCAAATCCTCTTCGGTCCTGAAATACTTCTTGGCTGCTGCCACCATCGCGTCTTCGAGCGCCTCGTGAATCACCTGGGGTTCAATCCCTTTTTCCCGGCTGATTTGCTCAATGGCCTGAGTTAGGATGTTTGTCATTCCCGACCTTTTAAATCAAAATCGGCAAACCAGGTTTGCTTTACGTATCTTATGAAAAGGTATTTGGTAGGTCTGGAGCTCACATTCCAGCCTGAGGATTCCCTCCGATAAGCTGCGAATGAATCCGGTGAACTTCCTTCGACCGTCAATTTTCTCGAAAGCCTCCAGGCGCACCTCCTTATCCCGAAAACGCTGGTAGTCCAACTCTGTGAAGAGTGGGCGCTCAATCCCTGGTGAGGAAACCTCCAGGAGATAGTGGTGAAGAATGATGTCCTCGACATCGAGCAGCACGCTCACGTGTTTGCTCAGTCTCTGACAGTCTCCCACGTCTACTCCCCCAGGTTTGTCGACATAAATCCTCAGTAGGGACCCGGACCCGCGGGGGAGATACTCGACGTGCATCAGTTCCAGCCCGTCGGCTTCGACCGCACCCTTGACCACCTGTTCTGCACGGGATGCTACGTCCATAGCTGCACCGAATCATTCCAGCCAAAACAAAAAGAGTGGGCATGCGCCCACTCTTTTCATCGAGCAGTCTCGGCACAGATTATACTGAATGGCCCTTTTCAATTCAAGGGAAGGCCAACTCGACTTTTCCGAATTTCTCGAGCTCTGTTCGGAGCATTTCCTCTGGTCCGGAAACGACCATCAGAAAGCGATTTATGGAGAGATGCTGCTGCAGAGTCTTCTGCAAGGTCTCAGCGGTGACTCGGCTCAGTCGGCGCCCATAGTTGGCGATATAGTTGATCCCAAGGCTATGCAGCTCGATCTCCAAGAGGCGGTAGAGCCGGCCCGGGGGATCCTCGAGTGAGGCCTTAAACTCCAAGAAGGCAAGCTGCCTTGCCTCCTCCAGTTTGGAGAGGTCGATCTGTCCTTCCTGAAGATTGGCCAAGAATTGGTGGTATTTCTGAAGGTAGGAGATGAGCTGTTCCGAAGGGGCCTGGACGCTAAACTGAATGTAACCTGGCATTCTGTGAGCCTGTACCTTGGACAATGCCTTGATCTGGTTTTGAGCCGCCACCTGATTGGCCCATTCCGGCAGGTGGAGCGTCAGATATTGTTCAAAGACTTTTAAGCCATAGTACTCGCGAGCTCCCTGCTTCACGCCCAATTTCCCCCAGCGAAACAGACCTTCCGGTAAGGAACTATCAATGAGCAGGATGCGCCGCTCTCTGGGGGCATGAGCCTGACGAAAAGTAAAGGGGGCAGGTTCGCCTGTCACCCACGAGCCCCAGCTCCGGCTCAACGCGGTAAAAAGGCGACCGCGGTTGCTGGTGAAATACAGCGCCAGTTGTGATTGATTGGGCATGACGAGCTTACGATACTGAATCTTGACATCGCGCAGGTCCAGGCTGCGGACCGTATGGAGTGTGCCTTTCACGGGATGTTCGTAGGGGTTGTCTTGAAACAACCTGGAAGCAAACAGCACCTGGGTTATCGTCTCGGGGTGCTGGTTCTCTTCTTCCAGTTCCCTGAGCGCCCGCTCCCGAGTTTTTTCAAAAGTCTCTTCCTGAAATCTGGGATGGACGACGATTTCCCCAAGAATGGCCAAAGTGTTTGCGACCTGATCAAGGGGAGCGGTGCCAAAGAAAAAGATAGCGTCCCACCCCACGCGAAAATTCAGCTCGGCTCCCAGTTTTTTCAGATCTTCGGAGATTTCTGCGCCGGTTCGCTCTTGAGTGCCTTCGAATGCTAGGCTCACCATCAGGTGGGTGACTCCCCATTTCCCCATGGGATCAAAGGCCGCACCGTTCTTGATCATCAACACAAACGGTACTCGCCGATCCGAGCTGGGCAAGAAAAGGATCTCCATGCCATTCAGCAGAGATTGTTTGTCAAACTCGGGTATGGGAATTGGGGAATAGCCTTCTGACTGGAGCAGAGTTCCAGATATAATTAGAAAAAGTGAGAGTGGAACGATTAGAGAAGATGTATGTTTCATTCTGGGTGGTTGAGACCGTCATTTTAGTAAAAGCAGAGTAGTGGAGCAACCGATTGGCTTGCGCTCGTAACCAGTTCGCCCATTACGCTATCGGCGGGATTGGACAGCACACACTCAGTAACGGCTTGATGATCTTGACCCGGGAAGATCATGTGCTCCCCGTCGTGAGTACGATGGTCTGGTACAAAGTCGGACTTCGCTTCGAACATCCGGGCATCCTCGGTATCTCACACTTCTTGGAGCATATGATGTTCAAGGGGACCGACCAATACCGGAAAGGGGAGATTGATCACATTACTATGCAACGCGGAGGCAGCAACAACGCTTTTACGTCCAATGACTATACCGCGTATTACTTTAATTTTGCTTCCGACTGCTGGTGGCCGGCCTTGGAGATCGAAGCGAGCCGGATGAGGAACAACCAGTTTGATCCGCAGGAATTCGAACTGGAGAAGCAGGTTGTCATTGAAGAGCTCAAAATGGAACTGGACACTCCCTGGGGGATACTCCGTGAGTCGGTCGAATTGAATTCCTTTGAACAACACCCCTACAGATATCCGGTCGTGGGACTTCAAGAGGATCTCCTAAAGATAGGCATCAACGAGATGAGACAGTATTATGAGCAGTTCTATGCGCCCAACAACGCTACGCTTGTTGTGGTGGGTGACATCGACACAGGTGAGACGCTGGAGCGTGTACGAAAATTGTTCGAATCCTTACCCACCGGTGACCTGTGCGAAATCGTCACTCCCGCAGAGAAGCCAAGAGAGAGACAGAGACGTGTTAGTGTCATCAGGCCGACCCATGTCCCTCGCATGCTGGTCACTTTTCCGGCACCCTCTGTTCGGCAGCGGGAGCACTACGCAATGGAGATCCTGGACAGGGTCTTTTCAGACGGAAAGCTGTCCCGGCTCCATCGGCGCCTGATGGAACGGGAGCGAGTGGCCTCGCTGGTGGGCGCAGAATTTGAAGAGACCTTTGACTCCTACCTCTACTTCATCCGTGTCGAACTGCAAGAAGATGCTGATTTGACAAAGACGGAACAGGTTCTCTTCGAGGAGATCGAAAGACTCCGGCAGGATCTGGTTTCGGCTCCGGAACTTGCGCGCGCAAAGAACCAATGCATCACTCAATTCCTGGAAGGTTTCGAGACCACTTTGGGTCAGGCCATGCAGCTTGGCCTTTTGCATACACTCGACCGTGTTGAGTACTGGCACGGCTATGCGGAGGAGATTCTCAGCGTAGAGGCGGAGGAAGTCCGACGTGTCGCTGAGCGATATTGGTCTCCGGTACGGGCCACTGTAGGAACCTTAGTAAATGGAACTAGCGGACAAACTTCGGTTCGAACGAGCCTGTCTGGATAACGGGCTGGTCCTTCTGGTTTCAGAGAACCATCGTGTTCCACTGATTTCAATCCACGCCTTGGTGCTCGCCGGTGCGGACCAGAATCCTCAAGAACGACCGGGACTGGCTTCGATGACCGCCAGTCTGCTTGACGAAGGCACCGAGAAATATGATTTCGAAGAGATCGCTGCGCGGATCGAGGATACAGGTGGAGATTTGACGATCTTCAGCGACAGAGAAGGAAGTGGGATCACTCTGCAGCTGAAGTCAGAAGACCTTTCCAGAGGACTCGAGATTCTGGCGGAAGTGCTTTGCTGTCCGCTATTTCTAGAGGAGCGTTTTGCCGTCGAGCAAGAGAGGGTACTCAATCAACTGCAGGCAATGAATGATGCCCCTCAGGTAATCGGAAGCACACTTTTTGAGCGCTGGATTTATAAGGGGTCTCCCCTCCAGTACCCAGTCGCCGGAAACGAGAAGAGCATCCGCGAGCTAGGTCTGGAAGAGGTAAGGGACTTCTACCACAAGAACTATGCTCCCGCGAACACCATTTTGGTAGTAGTGGGAGCGGCATCGGCGGCGCAAGTTACCGAACAGGTAGCCCGGAATTTTTCGCAGTGGCAGAACCCTGATTACCACAGGACGGAAATCCCCTTCCTGAAGCAACAGACTGAGCCCATCTTCGAAGAGCATTTCATGGACCGGGAGCAGATTCACATCTTTCTCGGCCACCTGGGTATCCCGAGAAAAGATTCGGATTACTACTCGCTTCAGGTGATGGATATGATCCTGGGGAGTGGACCCGGTTTTACCAGTCGAATCCCCAGAAAGCTTCGTGACGAGCAGGGACTGGCCTATGCTGCCTACAGCGATATCTCGGGATCCAGTGGGATCTATCCGGGGCAGTTCATAGCCTATATGAGTACCTCCCCTCACAACCGCAGGAAGGCTCTGCAGGGGCTGTTTTCCGAAATTGAAGAGCTCGTGGAAGAGGGTGTCTCTCCTCAAGAACTGGAAACCGCTCGGAGTTTCCTAACCGGAAATTTTGTCTTTGAGTTCCAGTCCAATGAAAATGTTGCCCACTTTCTCCTGGAGGCTGAGTTGTTTGGGCTCGGGACCGATTACCTGGAGCAGTACCCGAAGATCATCGGTTCGATCACGCGAGAGAAGGTGAACCAAGTTGCCCGGAAACATTTGGATACAGTAAACTGCACCACTGTGGTCGTTGGACCGCGGGAGTGAAACGGGATGTTGTTTCTTTCTCGATTCTCGCTTCTTCTGACCGTATCCGCTCTGCTGCTAGTTAGTATCTCCTGTAGGAGCCGACCGTTGCCTCCACCTCCTGTCTCTACGCCGGTCCCCTCCTCCAAGGGGAAATCTACACAGACCCTCCCACCTGTTGGTACTCTACCTCCTGACCTGGACGTCCGTGTTGAACCTTCTGCGATCCAGGAAGGGGAGTCTGCTCTATTGAGCTGGGAGGTTCACAACGCAGATCAGGTATCCATTAGCGAAAACATTGGCCCGGTAGGACTTACAGGAAAGATCAAGTTTTTCCCGGAAGAAACGACAACCTACACTGTGACAGCCGAAGGATTGGGAGGAAGGATCGCCAAGTCAGTGACGGTCGAAGTGCTCGGTTCGGGAAGTGGAAGGATCTCGGTAGAGGATCTTGATGAAGGACCTCTGGAAGAGCGCTTCAAATACTTTGTCAAGCCTGTATTCTTTGGGTTCGACAGTGCGGAGTTGACCGAGGAAGCGCGGTTGACACTGGAAGGAAACATCCGCTGGTTGATAAGGCCGGACAATGCGAGTCTACGCTTCACCATTCAAGGCCATTGTGATGAGCAGGGCACCGAAGAATACAACCTGGCGCTGGGAGATAAAAGAGCGACCGTTGTCAAAGAATATCTGGTAGCCAGAGGAATTGAGGCCTCACGAATTACGGCAGTGTCTCTTGGCGAGGAACGTCCGTTCGATCTTCGCTCAACGGAGGAGGCGTGGGCCCTTAACCGGAGAGCCCACTTCGTTCTTGCTTCTGATATTGGTTAGGAGGTCGCGACATGTTTGAGCTCCCGGAAAAGCATCGGGTTTCCGCAATCTGGAAGATCCTTCCCATAGTGGGTGTATGTGTCCTCCTTGCGTTAGGTTTCCTCGCCTATCTGCTGGAGTCCAGAGTGGTAGAGAAAGAAGAAATCACGGGGATCCTGCATCGAGGAGATCCTGATTACGAATGGTATGCAAAGTATGTGACGCTTAAGAAACCTAGGGTCAAAATGGGGAGGAACTATGCGGGAAACCGAATGGTCATGTTTTCCGGTCTGGTTGAAAACGGAGGCGAAAAAACCCTGGATGTGGTGGAAGTGAAGCTCGTCTTTTTCAACGCGGACGTTCCGGTCTGGGAAAGCAGTCGCATTCCTGTCCGTCCGGGACGGGGCATGTACACTCCCCCTCTAAAACCCCTGGGGAGACGTGGTTTTACCCTTTACCTGGAGAATGTGCCCGAAGACTGGCGGGCCAGCAATGCCGAAATGTCTATCCAGGGATTTCGCTTCAAGAGCCAATGAAAAGCTGACCGGCTGACCTCCTGACCAGCTGACCACTCTCATCGTACGGTCAGCTATGGACGGTCGCGACGCCTTCTCGGGCTGGCGCTTTCGCCGCTACGACACGAGTGTCTTGACACGAGTGTCTTCGCTACGGCACCTTATGCATTAGCTTGAAATTCGGGCGGTGACGTACTCCCCCACCTTCACTTCTTCGTCAGGTGGGGTGCCAAAGACGCGAGTCCAGACGTCGGCGTTTTCCATGCAAGCGTATACAGGAGTGCGTAAAGTTGCGGTCCGAATCCAGCCCAAGACTTTCTGGTACATCTCAACGCGAATCGGCTTGAAGTAGCGCATCTTGCCGTCCGCGCCCGGGACCAACTCACCAAGCGGCAAGAAACTTCCGGGAAAGCGTTGGCGAACGATTTCGCTCAAAGAAGGTGTCATCCGTAGTGAGCCGAGAGAAATCCAGGAGATGGAGGCTGACGGGATTCTGTCAAAGATCTCCACGATTAGGCTGCGGTAATCACGCTCCCAGCCTGGGTAATGGATGAGCGGATCGAGGTGGAAGGCCACCGGATAACCCGTGTCCACACACTGCTCTGCTGCCTTGAGTCGTTCGTCAATAGTGGCCGTCTTGTGCTCCTCTCTCTCCTGAATGAATCGAGGGTTGATCGACCACGACACTACTGTTCTTCCTCGATGCTTCAGCCCCAGGAGATTCTCCACGCAGTTGGATTTGGTTTTGAATTCCAGAACTGCGTTCTTTTGCCGGCTGAAAAACTCTACCAGGGACAGGCTGTAGCCCGTCAATGGATCCAGAGCCAGACTGTCGGCAAGCTCTCCGGTACCGATACGGAAAAACTGGGAAGGAGCGGCAGCGAGTGCGAAACGAAGCTGTGCCAGGAGGTCTTCGAAGTTGGCATATACCATGAGGTATGGGAAGTTGAGGTAGGACTGTAGATAGCAGTAGCTGCATTCCATGTGGCAGTTGCTGGCAAAGTTGATGACAAAGTAATTGCAGCACGCGTTTCGAGCCCCTCTCCGTGTCCGACCCGCAGGGCATGGTTTGAAAAATTGTCCTTTGTAAGCTGCCAGAATCAGCTGTTGTTTGGCTCGCGGAAGGGTCGGATTCAGCCGCCTCGATTCCTCGAGAAGCTGCTCCGCGGAGTCAATCCATTCGACAGGAGTCAAGGGCAGGCGGGCACGCACATTCTGAGTAATGCGTGTATCCTTCACTGCGCGCTCCACGTAAATTTTCTGGGGCTGGTAGTCGATCATCGGATCTCCAAGTTAAAGCAACTTCAGGATTTCTCCCAGCTCCTTCTTCTCCGCGATCTGCCTGAGTTTGTCTGCCAGCCCGCGCAACTCCTCCGGTTTGCGGAAAGTCATGCCCACACTAATCCGGTTGCCTTCAAAAAAGGGAGGCATTTGAAACTGGATCTGAGGAGGAATCTTCAGGATAGCTCTCAGCTTGTTGTATCGCTGCTCATATTGACTGAGGCGAGGGAAACGAAGTCTCCGCAGTCGGCCTACGATTGTCTTCAAGCGCTCTGCAGGGGGGAGGTACTCGTCACCTTCTACCTGAGAAGCGCCGCTCTCCTCCCAGATCGTCGCCAGGTTCTCCTTCTGCCGGGCCCGAAGCTCATCCAGCAAGAGAAAGAGTTCTGTCTGTCGGTTTTTTCCCAGCTGATAGTTCCTCATCAGATTCAGAAAGAAGGCTTGCTCCTCGTCCTTCCAGCGGGCCAGCTTGAGGGCTAGTTCAGGCTCCAAAGAATCCGCCAGGGAGCGCTGGAGGTGCTCTGGGAGTGCTCCCATCTGCAGGTAGTGTTCCAGATGAAAGCGGTCCCCCCGGATTCCAAGAAGAGGCAAGAGTTCCTCGACCAGCCTCTCTGGGGTCACCTTGAACTCGGAAGACAGCTTTACGAGAGCGATCGCTTTCTCCAGTGGGTGCAAGGGGCGTATCGCGAGGTTGTCGAGGAGAGCCTGGAGAAACAGAGTGGCCGGGTTGTGTTTCTCGACGCTGATGATGCAGGGGACTACGCTCAGTCGGACCTGGCGAGCGGCTTCATATCGGCGGAATCCGAGGATCACCCTCTTCTGATTTCGCTCACCGGCCTGAATGAGGAGCGGCGACAGGATTCCCACTCGTTTGACCGACTCGATCAAAGGGTCAATCGGCCACCAGGGTGGGGTAACAGCAAAGGTGCGGTCCTGTGCGTTAATCTCCCTGAGTTCAACGGCTTCCACTTTCTTGTTGAGGATTTCCAGCATCCAGGATCTTCATTATAGGAGATGGGGCAGCAAAGAGGAGAGCCTGATTCGAGAATCAATGGAAAAGGGGTACCCTCAAACCGTCTCAGGAAAGAATGAGCCAGAGCATCACCAGAAAAAGCTGAAGAATGGTCATTGAACCCTGTCAGGATTTGTGGTAATTTTGCCGGACTTGCGTCATGGTTGTGCCGGGTGGACGTAAGGCGGGCTGAAAAATATCATAGAAACGTGGAGAGAAAGAAGAAGGAGGGCAGCCAAATAATGAGACGGAAACCCTTTTACAAAAAAGCTTTTTCGCTGCTTCTCAGTGTGGCGCTTGTGCAGAGCGTCAGTCTGGTCGGGGCACAGAAAAAGGTCAAGTATACGCCCAAGGAATATGATGCCTTTATGAAGGCGGTTGGTGAAGCCACACCCGGGAAGAGGATGGATGCGATTACTACATGCATGAAAACCTACCCAAAATCGGAGCTTACCGACTATGCACTCTCCAATTACCTGAAGCTGATGGTAAAGTACAGGACCCAGGGCAAAGCCCGGGAAGTCGCGAGTGCGGGGGAAAAGCTCCTGGCCCTCAAACCCGGGAATATTCAGGCTATTTTGATGACTACGGAAGCGCTCTATCAGACGGGGCAGTACGCCAAAGCGGCTCAATATGGGGAAGTGGCCTACAAGGCCAAGCCTGGCGCCGGCCTGGCCTTTATGCTGGCCACCTGCTACGGAGTGCTGAAGAACAGTAACAAGCAGGTCCTGTACGGAGAGAAGGTCGTTGCACAGATGCAGCCCAAAGATTGCTATCAGATTCTTGGAGAGCTGACCCGGATCTTTGCGGAAAAGGAGCAGTACGCCAAAGCGGCGACGTTCGCTGACAAAGCCATCCAGGGATTTGACGCGGCACAAAAGCCGGCGCAGACTTCAGAAGCGGAATGGAACAAGTATGTAACTGGTCGTAAGGCATTGGCTTACGGCGTGTTAGGTCGTCGGGCTGCGGAGAGGGGAAGATGGCGTACCGCGAGCTCTAACTACCAGAAGGCCGTCGGTCTCGTCTCAAACCCCTCCCTCCATGCAGAGGCCTTTTATTACATTGGGATCGGGCACTGGAAGCAGAATCGAATTAATCCTGCCATGAAGGCGTTTGCTCGAGGCTCTGTTCAAAGGGGCGCCCCCCATGCCCGTCACTGCCGAAAGCAGCTGGAAAAACTCTACAAGTCTACTCATAACGACTCCCTGGCCGGCGTCGATGAGTTTATTCAACGTGTGGCCGGCGGTTAGAGAAGAAACGGGAGTCCGAAAATCCTGCCAGCCGGGAGCCTCCCCGTCTCTTGTTTTCCTTCCAGACTCCTTGAGAAGCCAAGCAGGTAGTGGACCTTCTACGAAATCTAAACGAGCAGCAGAGATTCGCCGTCACCCATACCGACGGTCCCATGCTGATCCTGGCAGGCGCCGGTAGTGGCAAGACTCGAACCATTACCCACAAGATTGCCTACCTGATCGACCAGGACATTTGCCAGCCGGATCAGATTCTGGCCGTTACCTTCACCAACAAGGCAGCCGACGAGATGAGAACCCGCGTGGAGCAGCTCCTCGCTCCACTGTCTTCTTCTTTCCTACTCTGTACCTTTCATTCCTTTGCTGCTCGGGTCCTGCGACGCCACGCTTCACTTCTAGGTTATCGGCCGGACTTTACGATTTGCGACCGGGACGACCAGAAAAGTGTGCTCAGGACGGTCTATGAGGAACTCGGTGTCACCGACAGCCAGCTGCCTTTGCGCCGCAGCCAGCAGCGAATCGGAACGGCCAAAAACAGAAGCTGGGATCCGAAACAGTACCGTGCGCAGTCGCGAGATTTGGACGTTGAAGAAATCTTTCGGATCTATCTTGCTTACCAGGCCTACCTCAAGCGGTCCAATGCAGTGGACTTCGATGACCTGATTCTGCTGGCTGTTGAACTCTTTCAGGAGCATCCGGAAGTTCGAGCAAGCTATGGCGAGCGCTGTCGGTATCTGCTCATTGATGAATATCAGGATACAAATCTACCTCAGTATGAGTTGGTGAAAAAGCTGACCTTTTTGCACCAGAACATCACGGCAGTGGGAGATGAAGACCAGTCGATCTACGGCTTCAGGGGCGCTGACATTGGCAATATCCTGCGCTTCGAATCCGATTTCGCGGGCGCTCTTGTGGTTCGGCTTGAGCAGAATTACCGCTCCACCCAAACCATCTTGGATGCTGCAATCAGCGTCGTTCGAAACAACGTTCACCGCAAGGGCAAGGTTCTCTGGACAGAGAATCCGGCAGGGGCGCCTATCGAAATCTACGTCGCCTGGGACGCGAGAGAAGAGGCACTTTTTGTCTCTCACAGGATTCATCAATACATCCAGGAAGGGGTAGGTGGGTTGGGTGTACTCTATCGAACCAACTTTCAGTCACGCCAGTTTGAAGAAACGCTGAGGCGGCTTCAGATCTCCTACCAGGTGGTGGGAGGCGTCAGCTTCTACAACCGCAAAGAGATCAAGGATGCCCTTGCCTATCTCCGGGTGATTTACAATCTTCACGACAATGTTTCGCTGCTGAGGATCATTAATGAACCAGGTCGAGGTATTGGCCGAGTGACACTGGATCGGCTTCAGCGCATTTCCAGTGAAGAAGGCTGCCCGCTCTGGGAAGCACTCTCGACAGGTCTGAGCCAGAAGGTCTTTTCTGGAAAGATTCATAGGGCGCTGGAGCACTTCTCCCAGCTGATCCATGACTGCCGGCAGTTCCTGGATCTGCCCCTCCATCTGTGCCTGGAGAAAACTCTGGAGACCACGGGTTACGTCACGGCTCTGCAGGCGCAGGGTACTGAGGAAGCCGACAATCGGGTTCTCAATCTCAGGGAGCTGATTTCGGCTGCAGCAGAGTCCGCCCATCACGGAGAGACGCTGCAGGACTTTTTGGACCATGCGGCACTTTATTCGGAAGCGGATGAGTACGATGACTCGGCGGTGGTCACTTTAATGACCTTACACAATGCCAAAGGTCTTGAGTTTTCCGTCGTTTTCCTGGTGGGGTGCGAGGATGGCTTGTTTCCACATATACGCTCCGTCGAGGCGAATGACTTGGAAGAGGAGCGAAGACTCTGTTATGTCGGCATGACTCGCGCCCAAAAGAAACTGCATCTGACCTATTCCCGAAGGCGTCGTTTTTTTGGACGTGAGAGCAGCGAAATCAACCAGCCCAGCCGTTTCCTGCAGGAGATTCCGGAACATCTGATCGAGGTTCAACTGGACACTCCTTTTCACGCGGATGAGCCTGAATGGACTCAGGGCGGGCCTTATGAATCCGTCTCCCAGCTCGGGGAATCGGAAAGAGCAACGAGGCGCCGACGCTTGGTATCGGGTGCATGGATTGTTCATGAGAAGTACGGGGATGGTCGTATCCTGCAGGTGGAAAATCTGGGCGATGACCTGAAAATTACCGTTCAGTTTCCAGGTATTGGGATCAAGAAGATGCTGCAGCGCTATGCCAAACTGAGACTCCGTTAAGCATAGATCCCCCATCTCGTCCCACGAGTTGGGCCCGTACACGACGCGTTGGGGAGGATGATTGGGGTTGCGCAGGTTGTTCGCCGAGTTGTCGTAAGTATACTCCATTTCGATGGTCGTGCCCTTGGGCAGGAAAAGGGGCTCGGCATACCGATACTCGTCCTGCCAGTTAAAATCCCACCGCTTGATATGGATCAGCCACTTTCTGGTGCCATCGGGCAGTGTGGCATAGCCCTTCATGGTTTTGCACAAGTAGTGTGCATGCGTGTACACGCTCAGGACCCGCAAGTCCACGGGCAGCACGTAGCGGTCATGATTGCGATAGTTCTTTTCAGCGGCGGAGATGTCGATCGTCTGCGAGCCGATCCTCAAAAGCGCCGGTACATGCGTCGGCTTCTTTTCAGAAAAAAACAGGCCCACTTTCGCCTGCACTCGCTCCGGCTTGCCGCTGGGCAGCATGTGCATCACGAAGACGGCGTCCGTGTTCGGCTGGAGCACCCAGGCGACGTCCTCGCTGCCCATGTAAGGCTGTTTCCCCGGCGTCCAGCTGAGCCACTGACCCGTCGGGTCAGCCAGGTTGCTGGCCAGGTCTTTGTCAGAAAAGCCGGGCTCGGTTTCTTCCTCGTCCAAGCGGCGCGACGTCGAGGTCGGATCGACACCGACGCTGGCGTGATGCAGGATCCGGGGGTTGTCCACGCGAAACTCAAAGGCGCGCACATAGCGCCTCCCTTTGACCGGGATCGGTGCCACAAAGTAACGGAACACGTCCGGGCCTCCGGCGGGCAGCGCGTAGGGTTCGGGCATGGTCACGACCAGGTCGGGCTCGCCCAGCTGCCACCCTTCCGGAAACTGCGGCGCCGGCGGCAGGTGGGCCGGATCGCCTTCGGCTGCGCCCTCCTGCACCCACTGCGCCAGCATCGCAATCTGCCGGTCGCTGAGCCGGCGCTCACCGGCGAAGCGCCCATAGCCAGGTTCGGGCAGCCAGGGCGGCATGAAGCGGTCCTGGGTGACGCGCACGATCTGCGCTGCGCGCTTGCGTACATCCTCGTAGGTGAGCAGGCTAAAGGGCCCCGCTTCTCCCGGGCGATGGCAGCGAGCGCAGTGCTTGAAGACAAGAGGCGCAATGTCTTTCGTGAACGTGAGCGAGTTGGGCGGGTGTGGCGTGGGGGACTCTAAGTTAGGCAAAGTGGGTGCCGGCGAAGGAGCCTGAGAATCGCCACAACCGGTGAGGGCGGCGCAGGTGACGATCAGAGACGAAAGGACTTTTTGGATAGGCCGGATCATTTCAGATGCCGGTGATGAACCACCAAAGCGTATCAAGCCTCCAACCTTGAAATCAACTGCCACTTCCACCTCCACTAAAGAATGGAAGTGGAGGTGGAAGTGGCAGTGGGCCCGGCCCTTCTTGACGCTGTCGGAAGCAGCCGATACGATAGAGGAAATGTCTCTCCGATCCACGATCGGATCCCCCATTATCTTGATGTTGCTGCTCTGGCTCTGCATTCTTCCCTTGGTTGCCCAGGAAAAAGTGGAGAACCCTGCGGGCGAACCGGAAATGGTCTCCATTTTTCCGATGGGAGGCCGACAGGGCTCAGCGTTCCAGGTGGAGGTTCGGGGCAGGAATCTTGAGGGTACCTACGCCCTCTGGTCTTCCTCCCCGCATCTTCAGGCACGTGTGGAGGCGGTTGAAGATGTCGAGGATCTGAAAGAAGATCCCCTGGATGAGACCAAGAAAAAAAAAGGTCATCGAGTCTTGCTTCACCTCGGAATCGATCCGGAAACGGGCGCAGGGAATTACCCTATCCGGCTGGTTTCACCGCGAGGGGTTTCCAATGCTTTGAGCTTCAACGTGGTCTCCGAGCCGGTGATCCGGGAAATCGAAGCAGCGCACCAAAGGCCCGACCAGGCACAGCAGGTGGATTTTCCCGTCATCGTCAACGGCCGGCTCAGCCAGGGAGGAGAGGTCGACTACTACGGGTTTGATGTCGTCAAGGGCCAGCAGTTGGTTTTCGAACTGACCGGCAGCGTGAAGCAACTGGGGCTCTACGAGGCAAGGGGAAGCTGGTTTGATCCCAAACGAGCCGTCCGTTTGGCGGTCCGGGAGAGAGAAAAGCCCCGCCTTCGCTATCGCTTCCAGAATGGCGGTCACTATCTTCTCCAGGTCCAGTCGTTTTTTGGGGACGGCGGCCGGGATATGACCTACCAGCTTCGAATTGCCCCGCCGGACCTGCGCGCTGCTTCGCCGAGTGGAGAAGAAATGGGCCGGCTTGGCGGACCCCGCGACCTGGTGGAAAGAACCTTCACTCGCAGGCTCGAACCGGATCGGCTTCAGCTACTCTGGTCCAGAAGCATCCAAAAGCCTGCAAGCCAGCCGACACCTCGCCCGGGTCAAGCGGCAAGTGGAGGAGGTGACCGCGTCGCCCAGGCAGAGGAGCAGAGCATTAATTTTTCCCTGGCCACTGTTGTGGCCACTGTAATCCAGGAAGAGGAGCCGAACGAGTCACCTGGAGAGGCGCTGGAAATGGTGATCCCGACCATCATCGAGGGAACGGTTGGCCGGCCGGGGGATGTCGACTGTTTTCGATTTCAGGTCGAGCAGGGAGACCAATTGGCTTTTGAAGTCGAGACTCCCCAGGCCGCGCCGTCCCTCTTCAATCCGCGGCTGGGAGTGAGCGATGAGGATGGCAATGAATTCCTGACCAATATTCATAAGAGAATTGTTCGAAATTTCACCTTTTATCAGAAGGACGTCCAGCCCAAGACCGTGTACACTTTCAAGCTGGGAGGGGAATACTTCCTCAAGATTCGGGATCTCACCTCTCGTCACGGAGATCCGACCTTCCTCTATCGAGTGCTGATTCGGCCTCAGGTGCCGCACGCGGGTGAGGTTCAGGTGCTTCAGGACCGTGTCAACCTGAAGCGGGGCAGTGCCCGGAAGCTGACACTGATTACCGAGCAGGAAGAAGGCTTTGACGGAGAGATCGCCTTGAGCGTGGAGAATCTTCCTGAGGGTGTCGATGCCTATCCGGGCACGGACGTGGAGCCGGACCGGGGACCGCCCCTGGATGAGGGTTACAAGGAACGCTTCGTGCCGAAAACTCAGAAGGCCACGCTGATGTTGTTTGCTCGCGCCGATGCGCTGCTCACACGGATGCCGCAGTTTGTGCGTCTGCGCGCGCGCCCCGTGATAGGAGGACAGCCCGGTGAGCTGCTGAAGGTTCGGGAGGTTCCCTTGATGGTAGTGGAAGGGGATGTACGGGGCCAGGGTGGAGCGCCCTGAGGGCGAAATGAGAGGATCCGTTCTTATCAACAAGGGTGGTGCCGCTTGAGTTTTACCGTACCGACTCTTGGGCGCACGGCTGTGCGCCCCTACAACACGCGAATTGTGCTGCGCGGCTGGCGGCTGGCCCTCATCGTGATGATGGTTTGGACCGTGTGCAGCCTGAACCTTGCAGCGGGGCCGACACCCGCCCACCTGCCCCAGCTTCTGTCTGTCGAACTGGTGCCTCAGGATGTCACATTGTGGGGCAGAAAGGGTTCCCAGCGCTTTTTGGTGCTGGGGAAATACAGTGATGGCCTGCAGCGGGACGTCACCACCCTCAGCCGTTTTTCTCTTTCTCATTCTGAGGTAGCGAAAGTCGACGAATCGGGCCGCGTCCTGGCTCTGTCGGACGGTGAGACGATTTTTAGGGCCGAAGTCGAAGCTCACGTCGCGGAAACGAACGTTCGGGTGGAGGAGGCGGACGAGGAAACACCCTTCAGTTTTGCCCGGGATATCGGGGGGATTTTTACCAAGCGGGGATGCAACACCAGCGACTGCCACGGCAGTGTGAAGGGCAAGGGAGGACTCAAACTCTCGATGAACGCCCTCTACCCCCGCAACGACTACAAGTGGATCGTCGAGGGCGGAGTGTATCAGGTTCTGAGCGCCGAGTCGGGGGGACCCAAGGTCCCTCGTGTCAACCTGGAAGAGCCGGAAAAAAGCTCGCTGCTGCTGAAACCCACCTTCGCGGTTCCTCACGGGGGTGGGCAGCGCTTCAGCGAGGATTCCGCTGATTACCAGAGCATCCTCGACTGGGTCCGCAGCGGGGCTCCCTATGGGGAAGAGGCAGAGGCCAGCGCCAAGATCGAGCGGATCGAGGTATTTCCCCGCGAAGTGGCTCTCGATCCACAGGGCCGGCACCAGCTTCTGGTTACGGCCCACCTCTCCAACGGCCGATACGAAGATATCACCGAGCAGGTGCTCTATGTGTCGAATAACGCGGAGGTAGTGAAGGTTGCCCCGGAAGGCCTGGTCAAGGCGGTCAGAACCGGTGAGACGGCGGTGACGATTCGCGCCGCGGGCCATGCCGCCAGCGCTACCTTTGGCGTCATCGCCAAACCCGTTCCCGACTATCCGGAGGTGCCCCGCAGGAACTTCATCGACGACTACGTCTTTGCCAAGCTGCGGAAGTTCAACATCGTTCCCTCTGAACTGTCCGGTGATGCCGAGTTTCTGCGACGCGTGTGTCTGGATGTGACCGGCACGCTGCCCCCGCCTCAGCGAGTGAGAGAATTCCTGGCCAGCAAGGACCCTCAAAAACGGGAAAAGCTGATCGAGATTCTTTTGAATTCTCCCGAGTATGTTGATTATTGGACTTTCCGATTTGCGGATCTCTTTCGCGTTGCCTCCTGGGCCCAGGCGGGTCCCCAACACACCAGGATGTATTGGGAGTGGATCCGGGACGGAGTGTTCCGCAACCGCCCTTACGACCAGGTTGCTCGGGAACGCGTTGCAGGCCAGGGCTTCGATGGGCCCAGCAGCCATTACTTTGGAACCGGAGGAGAGTTGCCACTTCCTCCCAATATGATGGCCGAACAGGTTCGTGTCTTCATGGGTCGGCGCCTCGACTGTGCACAGTGTCACAATCATCCTTACGAGAGCTGGAGCCAGAATCAGTTCTGGGGATTGACCGCCTTCTTTGGGCATCTCACTCGTTCCGGATCACTGGGTATTGGTGCCGTGATCTTCGACGATCCGGCCGGTCATGGTGAGTACGGGCAGGGGGAAAAGGTGACTCATCCACGAACAAAAGAGGAGGTGCAGCCTGCGTTCTTGAATGGCCGGGTGCTGCCGGAAAACGAGCGCCGGGACCTGCGCTGGAAGCTGGCGGAGTGGATGACTTCTCACCCCTACTTTGTGGAAGCGATAGCGAATCGGATGTGGAGTTACTTCTTCGGAAGAGGACTCGTGGATCCAGTCGATGACTTTCGCCTGACCAACCCTCCCACTCATCCCCAGTTGCTGGAGGTGTTGGCCAGAGACTTCAAAGAACATGGCTACGACCGCAGGCGTCTCATACGGGTCATCCTCCAGTCCCGAACTTATCAGCTATCGGCGCAGCCAAACGCTACGAACCAGGATGACCAAATCAATTATTCTCACGCACTGGCGCGGGCGCTGGACGCGGAAGTGCTCCTGGATGCGGTCTCTCACGTCGCCGGCGTGGCAGAGGATTTCTACTTTCATAAGGACACCGAGGCCAGGCTGCCCCCGGGTACACGGGCCATCAACATCTTGCCTCCCGACCTGTATCCTTCCCGGTTTCTCAAGGCGTATGGACAGCCCAACCGCCTGGCGGTGCCTGAGCGAAAAGTGGAGCCGAACATGAAGCAGGCTCTGGCCATGTTGGCGGGTCCCGAGTACACCAGCAAGCTTTCGAAAGAAGGGAGCCGGGTCAAGCGATTACTGGAAGGTGGCGCCTCCGATGGGAAGATCATCGAGGAACTCTATTTGGCTGCGCTCTCCCGTTATCCGACAGAGGAAGAAAAGAGCGAGCTGGAAAAGATGATCGCCCCACGACCCTCGCGCATGGAAGCGGTGGAAGATCTGGTCTGGGGGTTGGTCGCTTCTCGAGAATTTGCCTATAACCATTAGAAGAAGACGGGAGTCTTTCCATGAAGAAAATAGGTTGTTTGAGTCCGGCTGAGGCAGTGTTCAAGCGCCGCGACTTTCTACGAGTGGGTGCTTTGAGCCTTCTGGGCATCCACTTGAGTCAGTACCTCCAGCTCAAGAGCGTCATGGCCGCAGCGGGCGTCGATGTGGAGAAGAAAGCCAGGGCCCAGGCTGTGATTTTGCTTCTGCTGGAAGGCGGGCCCAGCCAGGTCGATACCTGGGATCCCAAGGGGAACAGTGGATTCAAGCCGATCTCCACGAACGTGCCGGGGATTCAGGTTTCGGAGCTGCTGCCTCGAACGGCCAGGCATATGGAGAAACTTTCCCTCATTCGTTCCATGAAGACCGAGGAGATCGATCACCCGGAGGCCACCCATTACTTGATCACCGGTCATCGAATTAACCCCGCCATGCAGTTTCCCAGTGTGGGATCGGTGCTGACCAGGGAGATGGGCCCTCGCGGCACGGTTCCACCCTACGTGGTCATTCCGGAACTGGTCGAGCTGCATCAGCCCTATTTCAAGTCGGCCTTCGCCGGCGCCCAGTACGATCCCATGTTTGTCCCCGACCCCAGCAAGGATAGCTTCGAAGTTCCCAATCTGAGCCTGCCCAAGTCGGTCTCCCGAGAGCGCGTGGCAGAGCGGCGCTCCTTCCTGCAGGTGGTCGATCGCGTTTACCGCCGCAAGATGAAAAGTGTCGACTATTCGAAAATGGACATCTTTACCGAGCAGGCGCTGACCATGATCCTGTCGCCGCAGGTCCGAAAGGCCTTCGACCTTTCACAGGAGTCGGAGAAGACAAAAGACGCTTACGGCAGGCACGCGTTTGGTCAGAGTGTTCTGCTGGCCCGTCGGCTGGTGGAGGCGGGAAGCCGCTTTGTGACGGCCGCAGGCTACGGGCATGGAGGTTGGGACACCCACAGCGACAATGACGAGGAGCTGCGTGAAAAACTGATGCCCCCGATGGATCGAGCGCTCTCGACGCTTCTGGAGGACCTCAGGCAGAGGGGTCTGCTCGAATCCACCATCGTTCTGGTGGCGGGTGAGTTTGGTCGGACTCCACATGTGAACCCGGATAACGGTCGTGACCATTGGCCTCACTGCTGGTCCCTGGCCCTGGGAGGAGGAGGCATTGAGGGCGGCCGGATCGTCGGCGCCAGCGATGAGCGGGGCGCTCAGGTAGCCGAACGAATGGTGACCATGGGAGATGTTTTCGCCACCATCTATAAGGCCTTCGGGATCGACTGGGAAAAGACCTACATGACGCCCATCGGTCGGCCCATCAAGATTGCCAACTCAATCGGCGACAAGACAGGTGTGCCGATCCAGGGATTGATCTAGTCCAATCCTTTTAATGGGTATTCGATGACAACCAGGGTGAAGCTGCCGACGAAGATTTCATAAAAGACTCCAAGTGGGGGGTGCGGTGGGCGGTCGATGATGGCACGGGCCTCGCCCTAGTGGTGCCCAGCAATCCATGGCACTGGCATCTGGTGGAGCCGTGGAGGTTCGTTTCGGGGTGGCCAGGCGTGGAAAGCTCCGAGGACACATTCGCGAATACCCCCACCCACCTCGTCGAGCGTGTAATCTCGCACTATGGTCGCGAATGCTTGCCGTCAGATCCCCATGAGTCGCCCACCCTCACGTGGTTCGAGACCATTCTGAGGGAGTTCCGGGATGAGGAGGTCTTTCTCCTGGGCCCGTGGACGGTCCACGACGGGTGTGCTCACTTCCAGCATGGAGACTCACTCGTTTGGTTTGGGAGCAGGGCGGATGCTCTCTCGGAGCAGCAACTGTCTATGGGGAAGCGTGCACGGTGGGCTTTGATCTGGTTGACCCTATCGGCTATTTGCGCCGGCGCGTATCTCGACTTGTATTGGTACCCCTTGTAGCGGGCAAAGAGGGAGGTTTAAATCGGAAATTCCAGAGAATATGCGAAGAAGCTTCTTCCCGCAGATCCTCGCGGCTTGTGGGAGGTCAAGCAGGTCTTAATCGACATTCCTCATATCAACTTCGGAAGGACCTTTTCCGGTCTCCCCAGTGAATGACCACAACTTATCAGACCGCCAACCTTGCCTCAAGTGGTCTTTGGTCCTCTGTCCATCAAAAGCGCCTCTGATCCCTCGGTTTTCCAGGTGGCTTTTGGTCAAAGACCTGATCAATAGAGACACCTCCAGCGGTTCAATCAGAAACCCTCGGCGCTAGGCTGTCATCCATCTCAATCGATCAATCCGAGACAACAGCCCGGCCCATATATCCTTGCTTACCGCTACCTCCGCCATCTGAAACGTGACGATCCGGCTATGGCGGATCACCTTCGCTCCGATCTTGATCAGTTTGGTCAACAGGCTGCGAAGGGACCAATGTTTGATTTTTCTGGGAAGGACCAGCCGCCGTAGAAAATTGCCCAGGTTGCAGGCCAAGACAAACAGAGCCAACCTCACCTGATTCGGGACAAAGCGCTGGCAGGACAGGCGAGTCCAGTGCAACGCATACTTGCCTTCCTTGATCCACTGCTCGGCTGTGCCACGACCGTTATAGAAGTGAACCACCCCTGAGGCTTGTGCGCTCATATTGGTGACGATGAAACCCACCCTCGGAAAGAGTTCTCCGCGATGCCACTCGACCTTGGCAATCACCCGGCGAGGCCGGTCCCAACTGGCGGCTTGATATTGGAAATGGCAAACCAAACGATAGGCTTTCGGGGCGGACGGCCCACAGGCCGGGTAAGCAGGTGTTCAATCTCCGCCTGAAGCACCTCGTTGGCAGGAAGCCGGATGGCATACAAAAAGCCCTTCTCCTCCAAGTATTCATAAACGTCCGGCTTGGCAAAGGCAGCATCCCCACGAAAGTATTTGCGGACTGTTTTCTTCTCGTAGCGAGCCACGATTGGTTCCAGCATCTCCTTCCAACCATCCGCGCTGTGAACATTGCCGGGCCGAAGCATTGCACCTTCGCAATCTCCGAACTGGTTGAAACAAAACAGGGGATGGTAGCAAGTACATCGGAAATGGCCGTTGTAGGCAGAGGCTTCCTGCTCGCCATGGACAGGACTGGCTGAGCTGTCCATATCCAGAATGATGCGTCGATGAGTTGTTTTCTCCAGCGCTCTTTCTACCCATCGGCCATTAACTTCCGAAAGGGCTTTGAGGTTCCCCTGGACGGACAGCATCTCGGTCTCAAATCGACCCATGGTGTTGGCGCTGGCGGCCTTCTTCTTGTCCATCTTCTTCCCGGTGATCCTCCGCATAGTCGGATCCACCGATAGACGATGGGCATCGTTGACATCTTCATAGCCAGCCAGTCGACTGTATACCGATTGGCGCAGCAACGACGCCAGGTCGTGCTGGATGTTACGCCCTGTCCGCGAATCGAGAAAAACGGAGGGAACACTATCGAATAACACCAACGCTTCGTCCAAATCACGATAGGCGAGAAGCCCAGCATCCGAGGTGACCTTAGCCCCATGAAATTCAAGCCTCAAACTGCCATCAAAACCGGCCTTCAAACCTTCACCCTTTGGGTCAGCCATTTCTTGCTCCCTTTATGCTCTATATCTACTTTGATTATAGTAGTTTACATCGATTAAGGCAAACAATTTTGGTGTCCTATATGGTGAATGGGGGTTAAGAGGAGTTCCAGGTTCCAGGTTGAGGATTGTATTCCTACGGCTGCCGACGGTCAAAGCTCAATGAACGGGCTTGATTGCTGCCTTGGTGCCTTTGTCGTGGAGCTTTGAACCAAAAAGACGCAAAATAGACTGTGGTAGAATGAAAAAAATCGAACATTTGACTGGTGTTTGCGTATAAACAAGTGAGTCTAGTACTCCCTGCCATAAATACGATGACGTATGCGGATGGGGCTTGCGAGGAGAGGTCGCGAAGAGAGGAGGAGGCGATGCAGTGGCATCGTCGTCGACGAACGACAAAGAGATCACCCGCAACCCCCATCCGCCCAAAGGGTTGGGGCGGGACGGGCCCATCTCTTTGTTGCTCCTCCTCGCCGATGTCTCGACACGAGTGTCTCGACATCGACTCGTCGTCGCGCCTCGATCTGGTCTCCGTCGCGCTCCCAACATACGTCATCGTATTTATGGCAGGGAGTACTAGCCTAGTTGTTGGACTGCCTGAATAGGAAGGAATGGAACGGAATGAAATTCTTGAAGTCAAAAACAGCACTCACCTTTTTGGCACTACTCCTCACGCTGAGCCTGGGCATTATGATCGGCACCATCGCCCTGGATGGTGTCTTCAGCGCGGAAGAAAAGGTCTCGGTCGCGCAGTTGAAGGTTCAGGGCGGGGGCACACCCCTGGCTTTGGCAGAAGAAGTTCCTTTGGTGGAGGGATTTTCAAAGGTCGCCAAGACTGTTGAGCCTGCAGTGGTCAATATCAGCACCTCTTTTATCCAACGCAACTTGAGCCGGCGTCGGCCGGAGAGGCGACAGGATCCGCGGCAGGACCCGCGGCAGGACCCGTTTCGTGACTTTTTTGGAGATGAGTTTTGGGAACGCTTTTTTGGCAGGCCGGGAATTCCCCGGGAACAAAAGGTAGAAAGCCTTGGCTCGGGAGTCATTGTAGATAGCAAGGGGTATGTTCTCACCAATAACCACGTCGTAGCACAGGCGGAAGCACAGGCGGGAAAGATCAGTGTAAAACTCAGCAGCGGTAAAACCTTCCTGGCCGAAGTGATTGGACAGGACCCGGATGCGGATGTGGCGGTTCTGAAGATCGACGCCGGCGGGATGCTTCCCTTTGCCAAGATTGGCGATGCGTCCAAGGCCCAGGTGGGGGATTGGGTGCTGGCCATTGGCAGTCCCTTCGGGCTCGAGCAGACGGTGACCTCGGGCATTATTTCCGCGACGGGGCGAATTTTCCCTGCCGGGTTCGCAAATCCCTTTGGCGATTATCTTCAGACCGATGCCGCCATCAATCGAGGCAACAGCGGCGGTCCCCTGATCAATATGAGAGGGGAGGTCATCGGCATCAATTCCTTCATCTCTACCGTGGGAGGCAGTGGATCAGTTGGAGTCGGCTTTGCCATTCCCTCCTCTGTCTTTGTGAATTCCTATAACCAACTGGTTACCAAAGGGAGAATCGAACGGGGTTGGCTGGGTGTCGCAATGAACAGCCGTCCCATGACGGTGGAGATGGCAGAGTATTTTGGCGTGGCCGGTGATGATCCCCAGGGGACCAAAGATGGCGATGGTGTATTGGTGACGGAAGTGGTGGGCGAGGCCGTGGATTCGGACGAGGGAGGTCCGGCCCAAGAAGCCGGGATTCGTCCGGAAGATGTCATCGTCAGGTTCGGCAATCGTGAGATTGAGACGGATTTTGACTTGCTCTCGGTGGTCACCAGCACTCCTCCGGGCAAAAGCGTTCCCATCGTGATCGTTCGAAAAGGAGAGGTCATCCAACTTAATGTCACCCTGGCTGAGCGCAAAGTGGAGGAGCGTGAGCGAGCCAAGGGGACCCCGCTTTCTCTGGACGAAGACGAGGAGGAGAAGAGGAAAGAAGAAGAGAAGAGGAGACAGGAAATCGGCCTGGAGATTAAGGAGTTGGCTCCGCAAGAGGCCTCACGGTTGCGCATGGAAGGAGAAGAGGGCGTATTGATCGTCAGTGTCGCGCCCGGCAGTCTGGCTGATGATGCCGGCCTGAGACCGGATCAGGTGATTACTCACGTGAATGGGCGTCGAGTTCGGACCAGCCGACAGATCAAAGACAGTGTCGATTCGTTGGGTTCGGGCGAGGCAGCTATTCTGCGCCTGGTCATCTCCGATGCGCGAAGGGGCAGAAAGACAGTGGCATACACCTCCTTTGTGAAGCCCTGAGGGGGAAGGGTCAATGGTCAATAGTCATTGGTCAATGGTTTGTGGTGGGTCGATTGCTTTGATGTATGAGTTCGTCCTCTTGATGAATTGCAGGAGTTTACGGTCGAGATCAACGTAAGACCTTCGTCCAAGCTGGCGGTTAGATGATCTTGTAACTCATATGCAGATGCGCGGCTGTTGCAGCAATAGTGCCGGGTTTCCTTGTAGGAATATTTCCCATATCCTTCTGCGAGATTTGCTGTGATCGAAACAGCAGCACGCCTCATTTGAATCACCAGATTGGTCCTTTCAGCAGTTGGGAATGTTTGAGTCAATCGATAGATCTCCTGTCTGATCTGCCTTCCCAGCTTCCACACCTCAAGTTCTCGGAAATGGTTGGCTTTCTCCATAGGAAGCGCCTCTTCTTCTATAACGTCTACGGTAAGAAATCTGCGAGCCATCTCCAGCTTTCCCGGACCATTGACCATTGACAACGATTGACCATTCACCCATGACCATGAACCGCCAGTGGCCCTGGCTCGTCGATCCTCCGTGTCCCGGCGCTGTGAGCATGCAGATTGATGAAGAGCTGTTGCACCGCGTAGAGAATGCTTCGCCCAAATGCACTATTGTTCGTTTCTACCGTTGGGCCGAGCCGACTATCTCGGTGGGAAAACACCAGCGAATTGAAGAATCCATAAGACTGGAATACTGTAAGCATCATGGCATCCCGGTTGTGCGGCGACCTACCGGCGGCCGAAGCGTCTTTCACGCCGACGAATTGACCTATTCCCTGGTTTCCAACGACTGGGAGCACTTTCCCTTGCACAGCGTTCAGAAGACCTACCTTAGGATTGCTACAGCGCTGCAAAAAGGGCTTCGCCAGTTGCAGATTCCGGTTGAGCTTGCCGAAGGAGGGAGGGAGGTGGGGGCCGGATGGGCGGATCAGATCAGGAAGCCCTGCTTTGCCTCTTCTACCCGCTACGAGTTGTTGAGCCGGGGTCGTAAGATCGCGGGCAGTGCTCAAAAAAGACTGAAGCGAAGCTTTCTTCAACATGGTTCGATCCCGCTGCGAATCGATTACGAAGTCATGGCAGCGGCGCTTGGCGTCGAGGAAGAATTCCTCCAGGCGGGCGTGATTTCCGTGAGCAGGGCAGCTGGCCGGGACATCTCATTCGGTAGTCTCTCCCAGGCTCTTCAGACGGGATTCGAAGAGGCCTTTCAGGTCAGGCTCTACCTTCCCTGACCAGGCGTCGCGACCGAGGCCCCCGCAGGCGTACTCCTGCAGTACGTCGAGGAGGCCGCGAGAGCGCAACGCAGTCAGGACGGATGATTTCTTCACTTCGCTCAGGTGAAGGCCCCGCCGATGCAGTAAACACTTTATGAATCATCCGGGCTAGGGTCGTTGCGTCGAGACTGTCCCGGGTTTAGTTGAAAGTTGAGAGGCGGTTCGTCCGACCGACTCGTTAGAATCGGGTTGGTCAACAACCTTTTAAGGAGGAACCGCCATGAAGAAATCATATCGAATTGTCACCCGGAAGAACAGTCAGGGGCTGGCTGATTATCTGGCCCAGAACGGGCAACTGTTGCTCCCGATGGTGGAGCTGATCGAAGCCTCCCGGATGGCCATTGACGAGTTGATCGACATCCTGGGGCGAGCGAGCATGGAAGCGGTCTTGCAGCTTTCTGCCCGAAGTGTCGCCGGCGAAAAGCAACAAGGGCGCCCAGGCAAGCAGGTCGTTTGGTACGGCACTCAGCCAGGGCGAGTCAGACTTTCGGAGCGGCAAGTGCGGGTTCGAAAGCCACGGCTGCGCAAGAAAGGCCAAGGTCGAGGCGGGGAGGTGGAGATCCCCGCCTATGAGGCGATCAACCGTAACGGGGAGCTGGGCAGCCGCATGCTGGAGATCTTGATGTGCAACGTTTCCACGCGCCACTACAGCCGCGTGATCCCCCAGATGGCCGACACGGCGGGAGTCAGCAAATCGTCCGTGAGCCGTCAGTTCATTGAGCAGAGCGGCCAGCAGCTGGAGCAGCTGGCCGAGCGACACTTTGATGACGTTGAGTTTCTGATCATCTACATCGACGGCCTGGTCTTTGGCGAGCACCACGTGATCTGTGCCGGCGGCGTGGACTCGGAGGGCCAAAAGCACGTGCTGGGGCTGCGGGAAGGGGCCAGTAAAAACGCCGCCACCGCTACCTCCTTGCTGGAAGACCTGGTGGAGCGAGGCCTGGATTCCGGGCGACGCTATCTGTTTGTGATTGACGGCTCCAGGGCCCTGCGATGTGCCATTGACAAGGTCTTTGGCAAGGGCAGTCCGGTGCAGAGATGTCGTCGTCATAAGATTCGCAACGTGTGCGATCGATTGCCGGACGATCTGGCCGAGCAAGTCAAGTCAGTGATGCAGGCTGCTTATCGGCTGCCCTGGGAAGAAGGGAGGGTTCGGCTCAGAAAGCAGGCGGAGTGGCTCGAAGGGCTGCATCCCGATGCGGCAGCTAGCCTGCGAGAAGGTCTGGAAGAGACCTTCACCATCAATCGACTCGAGTTGTCTTCCTCCCTGCGCTTGTGTCTGGCCAGCACCAACCTGATTGAAAGCCCTCACTCTGGCGTGAGGATGCGGACCCGCCGAGTGAGCCGCTGGAAAGATAGCCAGATGGTGCTGCGCTGGGCCGCCTCAGCCTTCCTGGAGACGGAGAAGAACTTCCGGCGCATCCAGGGCTACCAGGACCTCTGGATGCTGAAAACCAAACTCAGAGACGAGGTTTCTATGGACGCCAAACGAAAGGTGGCTTAAGATCGTGCTCAACCTGAACCGCCCTTCACTTTCAACTGAGTTTGGGGCAGCCTCCGTTGCGTCTGATGAGAGGGTTGTGTTAGCGTGAATTCATGAGCGGAACAGAAGTGGGACAGCAGTTAGGCGAACGGGCACGAAACATTCTGAAAGTCTTGATCCGAGAATACGTGCACTCTGGAAAACCAGTGGGTTCTCGTCGGCTGGCCCGAGCCTACCATGAAGGTCTCAGCTCCTCTACCGTTCGAAATATCATGGCAGGTCTGGAGGAGATGGGTTTTCTCGCTCAGCCTCACGCCTCCGCCGGGAGAATTCCAACCGATAAAGGTTATCGCTTCTACGTGGGTGCTCTATTGAAGGCCCAGGAGCTTTCCAGCAAAGAGGTGGAATGGATCAATCAGAGTTTGGAACAGGAAACTGATCCTGGTGAGCTGATGACAAAGACTTCTCAGTTGCTATCGACTTTTTCCAACAATGTAGGGTTTGTGCTGACACCTCCCCTGTCGCTCGCACTCCTCAAACACATTGAGTTCGTCAGGATTTCCCAAAAACGCATCCTGGTCATCCTGGTCACTCGTGCCGGGCAGGTTCAGCATCGCTTGATCGAATGTGATGAAGAGTTATCACAAACCGATCTGGACCAGGCGGGAAGGTATCTTGTTCGAAATTGTGGCGACAAGACTCTTCTCGAGATTCGGGAACAGCTGGTGATGCTCATGTCCGAAGAGAAAGCTCTATACGATCGGATGCTCAAGAATGTGGTGCTTCTGGGGTCGGCGAGCCTGATGAAAACCCAGTCGGTTTCAACTGATCAGTCGGAGGTTTACCTGGGGGGTACGAGCCGGATCTTCCAGAAGCCTGAGTTGGCTGACATCAACAGGATGATTGAGCTTTTTGAAACCTTTGAAGAAAAAAGTCGGCTCATCAAGATCATTACCGAATGTCTCGAGACAGATGAGGAAAGTCCGACGGTGAGGATAGGATTGGAAGATCATATTCCCGGGATGCGCCACTGGGCGCTGGTTTCCTCACCTTACTTTTACGATGACCAGGTGGTCGGGGGATTAGGAATCCTGGGACCCACTCGAATGGAGTACGCGCGGGCCATCAGCCTGGTGAATTACGTCGCCAAACTGTTTGGAAAGATCTTGGGTAGGAACTAGTGTCCTGGGACAGGACACTGGCCCGGATTATTCATAAGGTGTCGTAGCGAAGACACTTGTGTCGAGACACTCGTGTCCTAGCGGCGAAAGCGCCGGCCTGACAAGGCGTCGCGACCGAGGCCCCCCGCAGGCGTACTCATGCAGTACGTCGAGGAGGTCGAGAGAGCGCAACGCAGTCAGGACAGATGATTTCTTCACTTCGCTCAGGTGAAGGCGACGCCGATGCAGTAGACAGTTTATGAATAATGTGGGCCAGCAGCCCGGAAATGATGGCTAGAAAGGGGAAAAGAGAGCCTTCAGAGGCGAAGACCGAGGACCTGAAGGATCCATCCTCGACGCAGGGAAGCTCCGAGAGTCAAGAGCCGGACTTCTACCTTCAGACCATTGAGGGTCTGCAGAAAGAGAGGAATGAGCATTACGATCTTCTGCTTCGAAAGCAGGCCGAATTCGAGAACTTCAGAAAACGGGTCCTGAAGGAAAAGGAAGGAGAGCGTCTTCTAGGCCACAGTGAGCTACTGAGGGAATTGCTTCCCGTGGTCGATGCCTGCGAGAAAGGTCTTGGGGCCATGGAGGAGCAAGACCATGTAGAACTGGGCCCCTACCGGGAGGGCTACGAACTTCTGCTCAGGCGGCTTAACTCGGTCCTCGAGAAGTTCGGTGTGACGGAAATCGAGGGCGTTGGAACCCACTTTGATCCGAATGTCCATGAGGCCGTATCAAGGGAGATCACGTCGGAACACGAAGAAGGAAAAATCCTGGGCGAATTTCAGAAGGGCTATAAGATCAAGGACCGGTTGCTGCGTCCCTCTCGTGTGAGAGTTGCCGTCCCCCCTCAGGAGGAAGACTGAATCATATTGTCCTTTGCTCTTTCCCGCCGTTGATCTTATAGAGTAAAGCAGTGTAGAGGAGCTGTATCTTGTCCAAACGAGATTACTACGATGTCCTCGGGGTTAGCAGGAATTCTGATCTGCAGGAAATCAAAAGCGCCTATCGAAAGATGGCAGTCCGATATCATCCCGACAGGAACCCCGATGACAAGCGAGCAGAGGAGAACTTCAAGGAGGCGGCTGAAGCCTACAGTGTCCTGAGCGATGGGAACAAGCGAGCCTCATATGACCGTTTTGGACATGCCAGTGTAGGCACGGGTGCAGGTGGTTTCGGAGGCTTCGACCCGGATATCTTTGGTGATTTCAGCGATATTCTTGGTGACTTCTTTGGCTTTGGGGACATCTTCGGAGGTGGGCAGAGGCATCGTCGCGGACGACCACAGCGCGGAGCGGACTTACGTTACGATCTGAAAATCGGTTTTGAAGAAGCCGTATTCGGAGTCAAGACAAGGGTCAAGATCCCCCGCCAGGAAATCTGTGATTCCTGCAGCGGCTCAGGAGCGGAGCGAGGTGAGGGCCATTCAGCCTGTCCCTCTTGCGGCGGCCAGGGACAGATTCGATACCAGCAGGGCTTTTTTACCATCAGCCGGACCTGCCCTCACTGCCAGGGTGAAGGCCGGATCATCAAGAATCCTTGTCGCGCCTGCCGGGGCAGCGGCCGTGTACAGAAAGAGAAGGTTCTTGAACTCAAGATTCCCCCAGGCGTGGATGAAGGATCTCGACTGCGCATTACCGGAGAGGGCGAAGCAGGCCAGAAGGGAGGCCCGACCGGCGATCTTTACGTGGTCGTCTTTGTCGAGGACCATTCCTTTTTTGAGCGTCGAGACAACAACATCTACTGTGAAGTACCCATCAGCTTTGCTCAGGCGGCCTTGGGAGAAGAAATCACAGTTCCTACTCTAAAGGGTAAGGAAACCGTCAAAATTCCTGACGGTACGCAAACAGGAACGGTATTTCGTTTGAAGGGTCGCGGAGTAGTGAGCCTGGATGGTCGGGGCAAGGGCGATCAGTTGGTCACCGTGACGGTGGTAACGCCCACCAATTTGAACAGAGAGCAAAGACAGTTGTTCCAGCAAATGGCTGAAGTCTCTCAGCAGGTGAACCACGGTGGACTCTTTGAAAAGGTGAAGGACGTCTTCGGCTGATGCAGCTCAGTTCCTGCGGTTGATGCCCTTCCCTCTGAATCGATTCTCCACTATGCATCGAGTGAGTGTTCAGAGGGTTGACGAAAAGCAGGTTGTGCTTCCGGAAGAGGAGGCCCATCACTTGGTGCGAGTTCTTCGGGCTCGCAGCGGCGAGACCTTCCTTGCCCTTGACGGCTCGGGAAAACTCTACCTTTGCCGGCTAGAAAGGGGTGCGAGGCAATGGTTGGGTCGAGTGGTGGAGGAGGTTGTCGAAGAACGGGAATCTCCCCTTCGGGTCATTCTGGCGCAGGCTCTCGGCAAGAAAGACCGGTTTGAGTGGGTGATCCAGAAGGCGGTGGAATTGGGAGCCTCAGAAATCGTACCGCTCATTACCTGTCACAGTGAAGTCCACCTGAACCAGGAGCGAGCAGAACGCAAGATGCAGCGATGGGGCAGGATTGCTTTGGAGGCTGTCAAACAAAGCCGGCGCAGTCGACTTCCAAAGCTGAACTCCCCTATTCTACTATCCGAGTTTGTTTCCGAAGCCCCAATGTCTTTTCGATTCTTTCTTGATGAAATGCACGGGAGCAATCTGAGAGGGCTTATCGACCGTCATCGACAGGCTGACGCCTGTCTGGTTTTTGTGGGTCCCGAGGGGGGGTGGGACGAGCGGGACCGGAAGGTCTTCCAGGAACACCGAATCCCGGCGGCTTCCTTAGGCCCGCGCATCCTTCGCACGGAAACGGCGCCGCTAGCGGTGCTTTCCATTCTTCAGTACGAACTGGGGGACTTGGGGAACGAACAACTGACGGGCTGACCGGCTGACAACTGACCATGAAACGTTCCCTGCTGTTAGTGACCGTGCTGTTCCAGGTGTTCCCCACCTTTTCCCAGCAGCGCCCAATGGTGACCGAGCCTGTGGAGACGGTCCAGCCTGGCTACGTTCTGTTTGGCTCAGGCATGGAGTTTCTACAGGACGTGGTTTTTCCGTTTTCCGGACTGGAAGGCGACCTGACTCGGGTGGGCGTCACGGATATCCGCATTGGAGCAGGAGAAATAGTTGAGCTTCAGCTCCAGGGAACCGTCCGGAACTTTTTGAATGTGAAAAGACGCTTTCCCGCTCCCAACACGCATCGCCTGGATTTTCTCGGAGACTCCAGCAGCGACTTTGGAGATATAACTGTGGGCACGAAGGTTCGGCTCAAAAAAGAGAAGGGAAGCTGGCCGGCCCTGGGGATGAGATTTGCGATGGAGGTTCCCGTCGCGAGAAATGAGACCGGACTGGGCAACGACGAGAGCAACCTCTTCTCCTCCTTTCTTCTGGAGAAAAATACGGGAAAACTCAAGATACTCAGTAATTTCGGTCTTGCCATACTTGGAGACCCAGTGACCCCGGGAGCTCAGGATGACCTGCTTACTTATGGATTCGCTCTCCTTTACCCGGTCTATCCGAGAGTAACCTTGCTGGGCGATCTCTATGGTCGTGTCGGTCCAGGAGGTATTGGGACTGAGGAGCAGTCCTTGTTGCGGGTGGGAGCGCAGATTCAAGGTGGAGGTCTGTATTGGGATCTGGCTCTGCTCTTGGGTTTTCGAGACACGGATCCTGTTTCCGGGATTGTGGTTGGCGTTTCCAAGCAGTTTAAGTTTCCTCTGTTGGAGTTCTGACCCGCATTTCTCAGTGCGCCACTACTGCAACGCCGGACCCACCCCGCCGCTTCGCGGCACCCCTCCGGAGGAGGGGACTACCTTCCGATTCGTTGTGCTCCCTCAGCCTCCTCGACGTACTCGTGCAGTACGTCGAGGAGGCCGACGGAGCGCAACGCAGGGTATGGACCGGGCACATAAGGTAACAGAATAGACCGGGGACATGGGTGACAGTCTGGTGAGGGAGTATGGGCTCCTGAAAGGAGGAGCTCATGCCCTGGAAAAGGACAGATCCCATGGAAGAACGCATACGGTTTGTGATGGAAGCACGGAGTGAGGTTTTTCAGATGAGCGAGCTCAGTGAGCACTATGGAGTGAGTCGGAAGACAGCCTACAAGTGGTTGCAGCGCTACCGGGAGGGAGGAGTCACAGGACTGCAGGATCGGAGCCGGGCTCCCCACCAGTGCCCGCATCGCACCCCGGCAGCTGTGGGCGAAGCCCTGATTGCGGCTCGGCGTCAGCACCCGCACTGGTGAGCTCGGACCTTGCTGGCTTGGCTGCGTCGGCGAGAGCCTGAAGGGAAGTGACCGGCCGCCTCGACGGCACAGCAGATCCTCAAGCAGGCCGGAGTGACTCCTCCCCAACGACGACGACGTCGTCGTCGAGGTCCACCCAGGGCGCCTCTGCAACTGGGAACGGTGGCTCCCCACGAGGTGCTCACGGCCGACTTCAAGGGAGAGTTTCGAACCCAGGATCGATGCTACTGTTATCCGCTCACCATCGCCGACTATCAGAGCCGATATCTGCTGGCCTGTCGAGCCTTCTCTTCGACGGCGGGAGAGCCGGTGGAGCGGGTCTTTCGGGAGATGTTCCGAGAGTATGGGCTGCCCCGGGCGATTGTGACCGATAATGGGACTCCTTTTGCGACGACGGGAGTGGCGCGACTCTCTAGGCTGTCGGTGTGGTGGATCCGGCTGGGGATCCAGCCTCTGCAGATCCAGCCAGGACATGCGGAGCAAAATCCTCGTCATGAGCGGATGCACCGGACCCTGAAGGAAGAAACTGCGCGACCTCCCGCACGCAACCGAGAGGCGCAACAGCAGGTGTTTGATCGGTTTCGATTCGAGTACAACCAGGAGCGACCCCACCAGGGGCTGCAGGAGAAGACCCCGGCACAGGTGTATCGCCCTTCGCCGCGAGCGTATCCGAGGCGGCTCCCGCCGCTGGAGTATCCGGGGCACTGGGAAATTCGTAGTGTGGGCTCCAATGGATGTATGGGCTTTCAAGGCAAGGAGTGGTTTCTGAGCCAAGTTCTGCAAGGCCAGAAAGTCGGCCTGGAGGAGGTGGAAGACGGAATTTGGTCCTGTTACTTTAGACCCGTCCTCCTGGCCCGTTATGATGAACGCCAGCAACGTTTGCACAGGACTTAGGCGGCTTCTGCGCTCGCCCTACGGGCTCGCTCCGAAACCGCCTAAATGGAAAAAAGTGTTACCTATGTTCCCGGTCTAAAGTGTTACCTATGTCCCCGAACGTTCACAGTCAGGACGGATCATTCTGCCGATGCAGTAGAGTGGTGATGAGAAATTCAGGCTAGCCTAGTTCCCATCCGTGGACTTGTAAAGCATTGGAAATAAAGAGGAAGAGGGGCATCTCCAAGCCTCGGTTTTGTCATAGTCGTTTGCTATTGTAATTGTTGTAAGCAGTATGTAGCAAAAGACTTAAGCAAAACCGAGTGCTTGAAAAATGCGAAAGAACCGTGAAAATCAACTCCCCCTTTCTCCCCTTTGGCCCGATCATCAACTCGCCAAAGAGCTGAGAGTGATTTCCGAGATCCTGGACGAGAATCCCTCGATCTCGGATCTAGTTTTACAGGATGTGTGTGACAAAGCCAGCGCCCGGAACGGTGCGGGAGGTCTGACAGCCGATCAGGTGCTGCGCTGTGCTCTGATCAAACAGATGCACCAGTTTTCTTATGAAAAGCTTGCCTTTCATCTGAGCGACTCGCAAAGTTTCCGCACCTTTTGTCGCCTTCCCTACGGGTACACTCCCTCCAAGAGCGTCCTTCAGGAGAACATCTCCAAGATGGAAGACTCCACCTGGCAGAAGATCAACCGGGTGTTGGTGAGTTGGGCCGATCAGGAAGGTTTGGAAAAGGGGCGCAAGATCCGAGTGGATGCAACCAGTGTGGAAAGTGACATCCGTTATCCTACAGATAGTCAGTTGCTGTACGATGCGATCCGGGTCCTCACCCGCCTTATGAGACGTCTGAGCCAGCGCCAGTCGGTCGCTTTTGTCGATCACTCGAGGCGGGCCAAAAGGCGCTGGCTGAACATCCGAAACAGCCGGGGCGAAAGACGCAAAAAACATTATCAGGATCTGCTCCAGGTAGCTGGCAAGACGCGCAGCTACGCCCGAGAGGCGATCCAGTCAGCCGAAGCTTGGAGCGATCCCATCAGCCAAGCACTGGCTCACTACCTGGATCTGCTGGAACGAGTGATGGATCAGACACAACGGCGGGTGCTTGGGGGTGAAAAGGTACCGGCGTGGGAAAAAGTGGTCTCGCTCTTTGAAGAACACACCGACATTATTGAAAAAGGGGCGCGGGAGAGTATCTTTGGTCATAAACTTTATGTGACGATCGGAAAATCTTCCCTGATCCTGGATGCGCTTCTGGTGCAAGGGAATCCCGCCGACAGTCAACAGGTCGAGCCTCTTTTGCGGCGTCAGTGCCAATTGTACGGTCGTTATCCTCGCCAAGCGAGTTTCGATGGAGGCTTTGCTTCTCTCAACAACCTGAAATGGGCGAAAGAGGAAGGCGTGCAGGATGTGGCTTTTGCGAAGAAGTGCGGATTGACCATCGAGAACATGGTCCGCTCCAGCTGGGTGTACAAGCAACTGCGACGCTTTCGGGCCGGTATTGAAGGCTGCATCTCCACGGCCAAACGCGTCTTTGGTTTGAGTCGCTGTCTCTGGAAAGGTTGGACCCACTTTCAGCGCTACGTGCATCTTTCCGTCGTGAGCTACAATCTGGTCGTGCTGGCTCGACTCCAGTTGTAGAGCCCCGCGCCCCACCAGCATCCACTCAGAGCTCATCCGAAGCTGAGGTCTCTGCACTCAGCACTCTTCCACAGAACCCTAAGCCCCTTTGGTAGAATGAACTCCAAAAGCGACACCGGTTGCCTCTATGCAATTGTTAGCGATCACGAGGATCTGAACTTTTCTGAACACACGCCGGGTGGCGAACCTCGATCAACGGGTTTTTCCATGGGGTGCCCCTCCTTGGGCTTGTGATGGGCGCGTGGTTTGCGTTCGAGATACTGAGCGTAACCGTGGGGGAGCGGATACTGAAGCAACTCTTCGACAATGGGGAGGAAGTAGTAAAGGGAGCGAATGGGAGAAAGTCGAGGAAGCGCTGGGTCTCGGAAAAGACGGCGGCTGGTCGCCACCAGGAAGGCATCCTGGACGGTGGCCAGAGGGATAGCGCGGTCATAGAAGTGAGCGGCGAGTCGCCGATCCGGCGGGCGTGCTCGAGTGGGCGTATGGGGAAGTTCGAGATAATCCGCCAAGAGGGTCTGGATATGAGCGCGACGCTGGACGGGAGTGCTCATCTTGTTTTCTTGCGACGGGCGGCCGCTTCCTGCTCGCTTTCCCGCACGCGGTAGCTTTGCCCCTCCATCACAGTGACGTCAGCATGGTGGGTGAGACGGTCCAGAAGCGCAATCAAGCAGCCGGATTGGGGAAAGACGCTATTCCACTCCTTAAAGGCTTTGTTGGAGGTCAGCACGAGCGACCGGCACTCATAGCGCCGGTTGACGATTTCATGGAGCAGGTCGGCGGCCTCACTGTCGTAGGTGAGACAGCCGACTTCATCGAGGTAGAGCACCTGCGCGCGCGCGTATTTTTTCAGCTTGCGGCGCTGCAGTTCCGGCGCCTCCGATTGCAGGTCGTCGAGAATCTCCGAGGCGGTTCGAAAGAGCACAGAGTAGCCGGCCAGGACGGACTGGTAAGCCAGATTCTTGATGATCATGGTTTTTCCCAGGCCGTTGGTACCCAGTAAGATGAGGTTGCGGCCTTCCTGGATAAAGTCCAGGGTAAAGGCGCGCTCAATGACTTCCCGGTCGATCCGGGTCGGCCAGTTCCAGTCAAAGTCATCCATCGGCTTGAAGCGGCCGATCTTGGCCAGGCGCAGACGCCGCTTGAGACTGCGTTGGGCTCGCTCCTCATGCTCCCGACGAGCCAGTTCCTCCAAGATCTGACGGGGGGACCAGCGCCCCTTGGTGGCGCGGGCCAGAAAATCCTCCAGCTCACCGGCGAGCGTCACCAGACCGGTCTTGTGCAAAAGCTGCATCAGATCAGGATTCGTCGTCATCGGAAGCCAGTTCGTCATAGGTCTCCGGGTTATGGGATTGGACATAGAGGTCCTCCAGTTCGGGACGCTGGCGCAACTCAATGGGTAGAGGCGCCTTTCGCCCCTGAGCGCGCTGGCGCCGGCCCAGCAGAAAGGCCACCGAGGCGGCGCGCGGGGTGCCCCGTTGCAGGGCTTCACGCACCGCCGCCTGCAGCTCTTCGGCCCCATAGAGATCCAAGAGTTCCACCAGCTTGGCCGTCTGGCGGCCGGTGGGCTCTCCGCGCTGAAAGGCCTCGTCCAGCAAGGTTTCCGTTTCCGGAACGGCGGCCAGCAGTCGGCCACCGGGGGTGGCCCCCAGCGCCTGGCGTTTTTCCGCCAGCAGCGCTTCCTGGTGAGCCGGATCGGTGCGGACGTCGTGGCGGTCATAGGAGCGGAGATGGCGGGCGATCTCGGTGCTTCCGTCCAAAATGCGCACCGTCTGCTCGGAGGCCACCAGTGTCAGGGGCCGGCCCACGGCCGAAGGCGGGATCGAATAGTCGTTTAAATCAAAACGGATGTAGATGGTTTTGCGGGAGCGGACCGGCAGAACCAGATCGGTTTCCAGGCGATGAGCCGGCAAGGGAAGAAGGAAGGCTTTTTCTTCCTCCCACACTTCCTCGACGGTGCGCCCATCGCCGCCGGGCCAGGGCCGACGATGGCGCTACCTGGTCGCGCCAGAGGAGCGCTTGACGGTTGAAGTCTGAGAGCGTGCTAAAGGGACGGGCGGCGAAGAAGGAATGGCGCACATAGGAGATGGCTCTTTCGACGCGCCCTTTCTCGGAAGCCCGGTAGGGGTGGCAGGGGCGTGGCGCAAAGTGATAATGGGCGGCCAGCTCCAACAGGCGCGGATGAAAGTGAACAGCCTCGCCCCGACGTTCCAACACGACGCTTTTGGTGTTGTCGTACAGGATGGTGCGTGGACAACCGATGTCTTCGAAGGCGTGGATGTGAGCGCGCAGGAAGTTTTCCATTTGCTGGTCAAAACAAAACTCCAGAAACAGCGCCCGCGAATAGGAGGGGGTGAACACAAAGCAGGACAGGATGCGCTCGGCACGGCCCACCCGGACTTTACCGAAGTGCGCCCAGTCGGCTTGACCCGCCTCCCCCGGGAAGGTCCGCAGACGCAGCGAAGGCCTCCCGAGGGGTGGGGCGCAGCGTGGCCACCACGCGCCGCAACTGCACGACCGAGCCCGTGTAGCCCCGGGCGCGCAGCATCTCGAACAGACGCGTGACACGAAGCCGAGGGTAGCGCTCCAGGGTCTCTCGGATAAAGGGAAGGTAGGGATCGGTCAGACGGGGCCGTTCCATCTTCTGGCGATTGAAGCGATCGGTCTGGAGAGCCTGGCGCACGGTCTCCCAGTGAAGCCCCAAGTGATCAGCAATGGTCCCGATCTTCCAATGTTCGGCATGGAAAAGATGGCGGATTCGGGCGAGCAGTTCTCGATCGATCATGCTTCACCCTCCTTCCCGAAACAGATGGATCCAGTGGCCGGACCGACCACACACGACACAGCGAACCCGAAAACGGCGGGGACGCTCCCCATGGGATGGGACATGGCGCTCCTTTCGAGGCTCCCCCTCCTTTCCCGGCAGGGAGAACTGGAGGGAGGCTACGGCAGCCATGCTGACGAAGATGCGATCCTCGCGTCTACCTTGATCCGTCACGCGCTCCGGCCGCCGCCGATTGGCTTCCCGGCACTGCTGGCGGCGCGCTTGTTGCCGACAGCGCACACTGCAATAGCGATGGCCTCGGCCGCAACGGCGACAGATCCAAAACAGTGCACCGCAGCCTGCAGCGCGGCACGAGCGGAGGCGGAAAACAACCAGCGGATCGGCCATAGTCCAGTCCCGGCGGAACTGGACAACAGCCCAGGATCATGACAGGCTACAGTGAAGTCTGCGGTGGTTCTCCACTTGTAACGGGGTTGCCACAACCGGACCTCGATTCTCGGTCAAAGGGTCGAGGTCCTTTCCACCTTTGGCCCCCAGACACTACACCAACTGTTCAGGAAAAATGGCCCCGCGCTTTTCAAGCGCGGATGATGAAACGCGCACCTGCGGTGCGGATGATGTTGAGTTAACTACCGGCGGGTGTCCAAAAAACTACGGTTCTCAGTGAGCATTAACATGGTCGCCGGTGATGAAATTCACCTGTCCTTCGGAATCGAGCACGGCATCCCTCATGGTCTGACCAGATTTCGGCTCGGGCTGGGCGATGAGTCGATCTCTTTCCCTCAGCTGCGGGTAGTACTCCCAACGAAGACCGAGGTGGAAGGTGACTCGTGGAAGGATGCGCCAGGAGTCCCCGAAATAGAAGGCGTAAGTATCATATTCCCAGTTCTTCTGGTTTTCGAGGGGTTGGAATCTGCCCGGGCGGCTATTGATGTTAAACTCCCGCCTCCCACTCTCCAGAATCCCTCCAAGCGCTGCAATCAGGTTGTTGGCATCGTTTGCCGCACTGGCGCTAATTCCACCGGGAAAATCGCCCAGACCCAACCCCACGGGATTCACCGGACTCAGACCGAGCTCATAAGTAGGAATGACGTCGAAACCGGAAAAAGAAAAGCTGCGGACGAACTGGGTCTGAAAACCGAATCGGACGGAATGAGACCCTCGCTGCCAGCTGGCGTTGTCCTGAACGGTGTACGTATTCGTCTCGCGTCCCTGCCGCTCAAAATTCTCCACCGGGTTGCTGAAAACCACTGGGTTTCCCAGGAGATCGCAGACAGGGCAGATCTTGAACCCATTTGAAAAATCCTCGAAAGTCGCAAACACCACAGGTCCCTGGTGCCCACCAAGTCTTACTTCGTTGAGCATGGTAGACGTAATCCACCATTTCCAAGCTCCGGAAAAGAAGTGGTTGAACCTGCTGACCGTCTTGACCAACGGATCCTTGCCAAATCCGTCATAGATATCTGGGCGGTCCTGCTCGTTTGTCAAGACCTTATAAATCCCACGCAGGCAGAAGCGATTCGGAAGTTGGGCGACCAGTACAACCGGACGCCCCTGACACCATTCGTCAAGTTGCTTTTCAAGAAATGGCTGGCGTGGTCCCGCTGAGAATTGGTGAGGGTCGGAAACCGGCAGCAAAGCGCGGAAGCAATTTAGGATTTAAAGCTTTAATTCGACATTCCTCATATCAACTTCGGAAGGACCTTTTCCGGTCTCCCCAGTGAATGACCACAACTTATCAGACCGCCAACCTTGCCTCAAGTGGTCTTTGGTCCTCTGTCCATCAAAAGCGCCTCTGATCCCTCGGTTTTCCAGGTGGCTTTTGGTCAAAGACCTGATCAATAGAGACACCTCCAGCGGTTCAATCAGAAACCCTCGGCGCTAGGCTGTCATCCATCTCAATCGATCAATCCGAGACAACAGCCCGGCCCATATATCCTTGCTTACCGCTACCTCCGCCATCTGAAACGTGACGATCCGGCTATGGCGGATCACCTTCGCTCCGATCTTGATCAGTTTGGTCAACAGGCTGCGAAGGGACCAATGTTTGATTTTTCTGGGAAGGACCAGCCGCCGTAGAAAATTGCCCAGGTTGCAGGCCAAGACAAACAGAGCCAACCTCACCTGATTCGGGACAAAGCGCTGGCAGGACAGGCGAGTCCAGTGCAACGCATACTTGCCTTCCTTGATCCACTGCTCGGCTGTGCCACGACCGTTATAGAAGTGAACCACCCCTGAGGCTTGTGCGCTCATATTGGGTTGAGTAGGCCGGGGGAGTCTCACCCCCAGCCCCTCCAAGAACCGGACGTGAACCTCTCAGCTCATCCGGCTCCTATCACTCAAGCCACAAGGAAAGACTCCAAGACGCCAATGAATAAATAGATGCGGATTGGCACGGGCAATCTGGTCGAGGTAACGCCTCGCCCGTTGCCGATGCCCAGAAAATCTTTTGAGTTTCCTTCGCACCCACTGCACAAGATACCGGTTGAAGTTCCGCCACAGTTGACGCAGTGCCGACGCGTGGAAGCAACCATAGCAGGCTTGCCAACCACGGAGTTTCGGATTGAACATCTGAGACAGATCCAACAACGTCTTCTCGTTCTTGAGCTGGACATGCCAGCTACGCATGCATCGATTGATCTCCTTCTTCGAGGAGATACTGATCGCAGGAAGAAAGTTCGGGTGAACCTGCCCTTTCTTGTTCACACACCGTCGCGGACGGAAAGTGTAACCAAGGAAATCAAAGCTGATTCGCGAATGCTCTTCCAGGCGATTCACATCCTTGCAATAGACGATCGACGATTTGTCGGGATGGATCTCCAACCCACACTCACGGAAGCGTTCCGAGATAAGGCTCATCACGTATTCCGCCTGAGACTGGCTCTTGCAGTGCAGCAGCCCATCGTCGGCGTATCGACAAAATGGAACCCCCGGCAGTTGGCGTCTCACCCACGCGTCAAACGCGTAGTGCAAGAACAGATTTGCCAGAATAGGGCTCACAACTCCACCTTGCGGTGTGCCTTTGTCGCGCGCCTGTAGACTGCCGCCGGGCTGCTCAAGTGGAGCCTGCAACCAGCGCTCCACGTACAACAACACCCAACGACACTGACAATGGTGGCGTAACGCCTTCATGAGCAGTTCGTGGTCAATGTTGTCGAACAGGGCGCGGGTATCGAACTCCACCACCCAGTCGTATCGCCAACACCGTTTCCGGGTGATGGCAATCGCGTCATGGGCAGAATTTCCCGGTCGATAGCCGAAAGAATCCTCATCGAACACCGGTTCCAGTATCGGCTCCAGGGCTTGCTTCACCACTGTCTGTGCGATTCGATCAGAGACCGCAGGCACTCCGAGAACACGCGTGCCCCCCGATTTCTTCGGGATTGGCACGGCTTTCACGGGTGGTGGAAAATAGTTCCCGGAGCACAGCCGGTTCCAGATTCGATAGAGGTTGTTCCTCAAGTTGTGCTCGAAGAGTTCAAGCGACTCGCCATCGACTCCTGCGGCACCTCCTTTGGACTTCACCTCCAAGTATGCTTGCCCTGCCAGCTTCTTAGAAACCTCAAATGGCTTTGCTACTTTCAAGGGCTCCTCCTGCCTAGCAGTTGGCCGCTTGTCTGTAGCCGAGTGACCAAGCCCCTTCGCTCCGCTGCCATTACGGCAGCCTCATCGCTACTACGAGCTTGTCCGCCCCTGGGCAACGCTTCGATACTGTCGGCCTCGCAGGTTCTCTGCTTGTGCCTTTCTCTTAGCATCGTTGCTCCAGGTTCCCGCAGTTCAACATGAGAGCCCAGATCAAGCTCACGCCACCTCTATGCCGGGTGCCACCTGACCAGTGGACAGGTTTCCGCCAGATTCGTCCCGGGGCAACATCAACTCCCCGGTTTCGACACCATCTCGTCCTTTCGGCACTTGAACGGTGGTTCACTTGTGTTCGTCTTCCTGATCCACACCTGATGCTTCTAGAGCACCTTTTCCGTAACGCTCACGACCGCGGCTTTTAACCACAGCCACTTACGGTGGTTTGCAACCTGCTCCTGCAAGCCGGTTGCGGGAGGCCTACTCCCATCTCTCACGCCGCTTGCTGCGGCACACTGACGATGAAACCCACCCTCGGAAAGAGTTCTCCGCGATGCCACTCGGCCTTGGCAATCACCCGGCGAGGCCGGTCCCAACTGGCGGCTTGATATTGGAAATCGGCAAACCAAACGATAGGCTTTCGGGGCGGACGGCCCACAGGCCGGGTAAGCAGGTGTTCAATCTCCGCCTGAAGCACCTCGTTGGCAGGAAGCCGGATGGCATACAAAAAGCCCTTCTCCTCCAAGTATTCATAAACGTCCGGCTTGGCAAAGGCAGCATCCCCACGAAAGTATTTGCGGACTGTTTTCTTCTCGTAGCGAGCCACGATTGGTTCCAGCATCTCCTTCCAACCATCCGCGCTGTGAACATTGCCGGGCCGAAGCATTGCACCTTCGCAATCTCCGAACTGGTTGAAACAAAACAGGGGATGGTAGCAAGTACATCGGAAATGGCCGTTGTAGGCAGAGGCTTCCTGCTCGCCATGGACAGGACTGGCTGAGCTGTCCATATCCAGAATGATGCGTCGATGAGTTGTTTTCTCCAGCGCTCTTTCTACCCATCGGCCATTAACTTCCGAAAGGGCTTTGAGGTTCCCCTGGACGGACAGCATCTCGGTCTCAAATCGACCCATGGTGTTGGCGCTGGCGGCCTTCTTCTTGTCCATCTTCTTCCCGGTGATCCTCCGCATAGTCGGATCCACCGATAGACGATGGGCATCGTTGACATCTTCATAGCCAGCCAGTCGACTCGTATACCGATTGGCGCAGCAACGACGCCAGGTCGTGCTGGATGTTACGCCCTGTCCGCGAATCGCGAAAAACGGAGGGAACACTATCGAATAACACCAACGCTTCGTCCAAATCACGATAGGCGAGAAGCCCAGCATCCGAGGTGACCTTAGCCCCATGAAATTCAAGCCTCAAACTGCCATCAAAACCGGCCTTCAAACCTTCACCCTTTGGGTCAGCCATTTCTTGCTCCCTTTATGCTCTATATCTACTTTGATTATAGTAGTTTACATCGATTAAGGCAAGCAATCTTGGTGTCCTATATGGTGAATGGGGGTTAAAATGCTGGGCCGGAGCCAGAGGGGTCACTCGCACCCTGGATGGGCTTACACCAAGTCGCTCCACGATATCTTCTTTGACAGTGGAGGACACGCAGAGAACCAAATCCGCTTTCCGAACACTCCGCTCCAGGAGGTTTCCCAGTATCAGGCGCCTGCTGGGAGGGTGCCATTGTGGATAGTGAAGCACGCTTAAATCGTGGATAGTGAGAACGTAAGGCCCCTCCCATCTCAGAGGGGTCATATAGTTGGGAAAATGAAGCAAATCGAGCTTCAGTTGACGTGCCACCCGGGGAAGACAGAACTGAAACCAGATCGGCTTGACTGGAAAACGCCACCGATTGGTGAAAGGAAGCCCGGAAGAACCGTCGGATGATCGATGGTTCAAAAGCAGGATCTCCGTTTGCCGGGCCTCTCTTTCCACTCTGCACAGCTGAGCGAATCCCTCTGCCAGGTATTTGATGTAGTAACCGACCCCGGTGCGCTGTCCAAAAAGACTGGAAGCCTCAATTCCGACCAGGGGGACTGATGTTTTCATCGGAGTCCCATGCTCCTGAAGAAAACGGCGAGCTTCGCCAGCAAAACCCATCCGCATACGTTACCGTATTTATGAAAGGGAGTACTAAGCCAGTAGGCTTCAAATTCTCTGGGAGCGAAGTGAAAGCACGTCTGAACTTCAGCAGAAATCCTCTTCTCTTTCGCCTGGGGATCATCCAGCTTACTCCAAAAAGGCTTCCCCCGTCATTCCCAAATTCTCTCATCCCTTCCATGCCCCACTTCTCCGACTCTGGTGCTGTGATTCTCGGCGAAATCGTCACTTTCAACGCAAGCCCGCCACCCCATACAAAACGCTGAGCAATCGGCTAAATCGACTAAAAAATGAGTTGTGCTGTAACCTCTCTGATCAGCCTTTTCAGGTCATGTGGAAAAAACTGTGGATAAGCTGTGAGGCCAGTTCAGTGCCATCAACGAGATATGCAGATATTCTTCAGGGAAGTCCTTTTGCACACATTGTGTGCAGCAAATTTTTTTGCCTTTTTTACTTGGGAACGCCATTCATTGAGATATACTTTCTCGCGTCCCAAGGGGTAGACGCAGCAAGCCGAAACCCTGAGGCAGCGACCCTGAACAACGTTAGATTTGTTTGCAAGGGCAAGGAAGCGAGTCAGGGAGGGGCAGGAAGAAACCCATTTCGAAAGTGGGTTTTGGAAAGCTCCGCTGAAGCGGAGAAGAAAACCAGACCAGGTACAGGGTCTGGGATCATGGCTCAGCATTCAGACGTGCACTCAGAGGGGACGCGAATCCCGTCTCTGGGTGATTTTCTGGTGACGGCGTGGGAGTAACGCCCTACGAGGTAGCCAGAGAGGAACCAGAGGGGAAAGGGAGTGTGGATCCGGGTGGCTTGGCGGGTCTCTTCGGAGGCCAGGTCGAGCGGCCAGGAAGGTCGGTTCCCTACTCGGGAGGAAGAGAAACCGGACGCCTAGGGCTGGAAGAGAGAGCTTCCCGAGACACGCGAAACGGCATTGCCAGGCAATTGCTGGCCGATATCACTTGGGACATTTTCTTTTCCCCACTCCCCCCTGCTACAGCAGCCCGCTGATTATCTTTGTGCTATATTCCCCACGTCCACTGAGAGGAGTGGCGGATTCATGAAAAAGGTACCCATCGGCATCCTGGGAGCTACCGGAACGGTAGGGCAGAAGTTCGTCTTGCTTCTTGCCGAGCACCCCTGGCTCGAAATCCGGGAAGTGGCAGCATCGGAGAATTCAGCAGGTCGCGCTTACCAGGACGTCGTCTCTTGGAAACAGGTCGCTGCGATTCCGGAGAAGGTTGGCCCCATGATGGTGAAGCCGTGCCAACCCAACCTGGACTGCAAGATTGTGTTTTCGGGCCTGGATGCCTCCGTGGCGGGAGACATTGAAAGAGCCTTCGCCCAAAAGGGGTACTGGGTTTTCTCCAACGCGCGCAACTACCGTATGGAGCCAGACGTACCATTGTTGATTGCGGAACTGAATGCGGATCATCTTGATCTCATTCCCTTCCAGCAGAAAAGTCGAGACTGGCCGGGGGCGATTGTGACCAACTCGAACTGCTCTGTTATGGTATTTGCCCTCTCCCTGGGACCTCTTCACCGATCTTTTGGCGTAGAAGCTGTGCATGTGGTGACTTTCCAGGCCATTTCAGGAGCAGGATATCCCGGTGTTCCCTCTCTGGATATTTTGGGCAATGTGATTCCCTTCATTGCGGGTGAGGAGGACAAAATCGAGCGCGAGGCGCAGAAGATCTTGGGCAGCTTGCGGGACAACACCATTTACCCCGCTTCTTTTGTCGTGAGCTCCCATGCGAATCGAGTGCCTGTGGACGAGGGACATCTGGAGTGCGTCTCCATTCGCCTCTCCCGGAAAGCCTCCGTGGAGGAAATCATCCATTGCTGGCAGGAGTTTCGGGGAACCGCTCAGGAATTGGAACTACCTTCGGCTCCCGAACAGCCGGTGATGGTCTTCTCGGAAGAGGACCGGCCTCAACCTCGACTCGATGCATGGAAGTACGGCGGGATGTGCTCTCTGGTCGGGCGGGTCCGTTCCTGTCCCGTGCTGGACATCAAGTATGTCGTTCTCGGCCACAACACTCTCCGGGGTGCCGCGGGCGCTTCCGTGCTCAACGCGGAGCTAGCGATCAGTCGGGGAATGCTCGATTAAGAGGCGCCACTCAAGATGATCGTCATGAAGTTTGGCGGCACCTCGCTGCAGGACGAGGCCGCCATTTCCCGCGCGGCAGAGGCGGTTCTCAATCGTATCCATCAGAAACCGGTAGTGGTTCTCTCCGCCATGGGAAACACCACCAACCGAATGTTGGAGATCGCCGCCGCTGCTCACCAGAAGCAGATGGACGCCGCCCAGGCCCTCACCAACGAGCTTAGAGAGGATCACCTGTCGGTCGCCGAACAACTCCTGTCCGGCACCTGCCTGGCACAAACAGAAGACGAGTTGGGCCGGCTCTTCAAGGAAATCTCCCACACCACCCAGGGTCTGTACCTGCTGGGCGAATTCAGCCCGCGTAGTCAAGACGCAGTGGCCGCTTTCGGTGAGCTGATCAGTACCGGTATTTTCGTGCAGTTGCTACGCGAAAAGGGTCATCCGGCTCTCTTGCTCGATTCCCGAGAGCTCATCCGGACAGACAACAACTTTACGCAGGCCACCGTTCTGCGGGAAGTTTCTTTCCGAAACGTCCGTGACAAGGTCATTCCTCTCGTCGAGAAGGGAAATATTGTCGTTCTTCAAGGTTTCATCGGGTCTACAGAAGACGGCATCACCACCACGGTAGGAAGGGGTGGGTCCGACTTCACGGCTTCTCTGGTGGGAACCGCCCTCGAAGCAGAAGACGTTCAAATCTGGACTGACGTGCCGGGCGTACTCACCACGGACCCCTCGATCGTGCCGAAGGCTTTCAAGATCAAGGCCATTTCCTTCGATGAGGCCTCCGAGCTTGCCTACTTTGGCGCCAGAGTTCTTCACCCCAGTACTCTGCTGCCTGCGATGGAGCAAAACATCCCCGTCCATGTGTGCAGCTCCTTGAACATCGAGCAGTCCGGCACCCTGATCTCCGCTCACTCCATTGCGTCCCCAGCACCTATCAAGGCAATTGCCTGCAAGAAAGGGATTACCATAGTGAATATTCATTCCACTCGTATGCTCTTCGCTCATGGCTTTCTGCACCGGATTTTTGAAGTGTTCCAGCAGCACCAGACGATCGTGGACGTGGTCTCGACTTCAGAGGTGAGTGTCTCGCTAACCATTGACTCCACGCAAAGGCTGGAGGCGATTCAAGGGGATCTCGAAGACTTCAGTGAAGTATCTGTGGAACCGCACATGGCGATCATCTGTGTTGTGGGTGACAACGTCCGATACACGGCCGGCTTGGCTTCGCGGATTTTCCGCGCGGTAGAGGATATCAACGTGCAAATGATTTCCCAGGGTGCCTCGCGAATCAACGTGACTTTTCTAGTCAAAGAAGACAGAATGAAAGAAACGGTGCGGCGGCTTCATGCAGAGTTTTTCCGCGATCCAGACCCGGAGCTGTTCGAGCCGTGTCAGTGAAACAGACCTGACCTTTCATGAGGATCACGCTCGTCGGCTACGGAAAAATGGGAAAGACAGTGGAGCGCGTGGCACACGAACAGTCTCATGAGATTGTCCACACCATGGACATTGACGACAATCCGATGAGTGCCGGATTCCAAGGGGCATGGGTCGGAAAGACCGACGTGGTGATCGATTTTTCGATGGCGGACGCGGTTCTTTCCAATGTGGAAAATTCCGTCAAGGCCGGGTTGCCCGTGGTGGTGGGAACAACAGGATGGTACGATCATTTGGACAGCGTGCGCTCCCTGGTAGAAAAGCATCGGGGAGCTTGCCTTTATTCCAGCAATTTCAACCTGGGAACGCAAATCCTCTTCTGCCTGGCACGGGAAGCAGGAAAATTATTCGCACCCTTCAAAGACTTTTCCCCCTATGTCCTGGAGATGCACCACGCTCAAAAGGTGGACGCGCCTTCGGGGACTGCTCTTTCCCTTCTCAAGATCCTCAAAGAGTCTTATCAGGAGGACATCCCCGTCTCCAGCGTGAGGGCCGGTACGCTTCCCGGTACCCACCTGATCGGTTTCGATTCCCCTGTGGATACGTTGACCCTCGAGCATACGGCACGCACTCGGGATGGTTTTGCCGTTGGTGCGCTGTTCGCTGGGAAATGGATTCGGGGCAAGAAGGGTTTTTACGATTTCCAGGACGTCATTTTTGGAGAGACCCATGATTAGGATTCAAGGCTGTGGTACGGCTCTTGTGACGCCTTTTTCAGGGGGGGGAGCTTTAGACCTGAAGGCGTATCGTGATTTGGTTCGCTGGCAGGTCGATTCCGGAGTGCACTTTCTTGTGCCCTGCGGGACTACTGGCGAAAGCGTTACTCTGGAGGAAGACGAGTATCGAGCCACAATTGGCGCCTGCGTCGAGGCGGCTTCGGGAGCGGTTCCTGTAGTGGCCGGAGCGGGGACCAACAACACCGCTCACGCGATACATTTCGCCCGCATGGCGGAAGAAGAAGGCGCCGATGCCGTTCTTTCAGTGACGCCTTACTACAACAAGCCCACCCAGGAGGGAATTTTCCTCCACTTCCGTGACATTGCTGCAGCCGTAAAAATTCCCTTGATCGTGTACAACGTTCCGAGCCGTACCGGCACCAATATTTCTGCGGCAACCACTGTGCTTTTGGCCGAAGTAGAGAACATCATCGGGGTCAAGGAAGCCAGCGACAGTCTGGATCAGATCATGGAGATACTGAAGGAGAGACCTTCCGGATTCTCGGTTTTCTCCGGAAACGACAGTTTCACCCTCCCCATGATGGCATTGGGAGGGGAAGGAGTGATCTGTGTCACCAGCAATGTTATTCCCGCCGAGATGTCGCGTTTGGCTCAGCTGGCCCTGGACGGACAGCTTGAGGAGGCTCGGGAGATCCACTTCCGCTACCTCTCGCTGATGAACCTCAACTTCATCGAGTCCAATCCCATTCCCGTCAAATACGTTCTCTCCAGGATGGGCAAGATCGAAGAAGTCTACCGCCTTCCCCTGTGCCCTCTCGGGGAAGGAAACAAGCAGAAGATGGATTCTGAACTGGAAAAGCTCCACCTTATCACCGCTCGTGTTTGAAGCCATCGAAGAACTTTTTCAGAAAGAAGACTTCGACTCTCAGGACCGGCAGACGTTGGATGCTTTTCTGAAGGAGCTCGACTCCGGGCAGATTCGCGCCGCCGAGAACATCGATGGCCGGTGGAAGGTCAATGCCTGGGTCAAGAAAGGGATTCTGGCGGGGTTTCGAATGGGCGCATTGGCGGAGCAGTCGATCAACGAACACTTCCGTTATTTCGACAAGGACACCTATCCCCTAAAGGAGCTGAAGCTGAAATCCGCTGTGCGCCTTGTGCCCGGAGGATCCGCAATCCGACGCGGAGCCTATGTCGCCCCCGGAGTGACGTGCATGCCTCCCATGTATATTAATGTAGGCGCTTACGTGGACGAAGGCACCATGGTAGATTCCCACGCTCTGGTCGGTTCTTGTGCTCAGCTCGGTAAGCGAGTCCACCTGAGTGCCGCCGCTCAGGTCGGTGGAGTCCTGGAGCCGGTAGGGGCGCTGCCGGTCATCATTGAAGACGAGGTTCTGGTAGGGGGAAATTGCGGCGTCTACGAAGGTACCCTGGTGCGCCGCGGCGCAGTCCTGGCTGCCGGGGTCATCTTGACGCGCGGCACTCGCGTTTACGACCTGGTTCGGGAGAGCGAGTACCGCGGCAGTGAGGAGCACCCGCTGGAAATCCCCGAAGGTGCCGTCGTCGTGTCCGGGACTCGTCCTTTTCCACAAGGCTACGGCAAGAATCAAGGCCTCTCGGTCTACAGTCCGATCATCGTCAAGTACCGAGACTGGAAGACGGATAAATCGGTAAAGCTGGAAGACTGGCTGCGCTGAGGGAGCTGACCAGCTGACAACAAAGAGCTGACAACTGACAACTGACCAGTGACCAATGTCCATTGACCATTGACCATTGACCGATGCGCTTTGCCAACCGCATGCAGGAGATAGGCTTTTCCACGATCCGCCAGATCATGCTGAAAGCGAAGGGGTGCGTGAATCTGGCGATTGGAGAGCCCGATTTCTTCGCTCCTCCTGTCGTTCGACAGGAAGCTCATCGAGTTCTGGAGGAAGAAAAAATTGGCTATTCGGCCACTACCGGAATTGTCGAGCTGTGCCAGGAAGTTTTGCGCTATCACGGAAATCTTCCTGAGCATGAAGTCTGTATTACGAATGGGAGCCAGGAAGCGCTCTTCGATCTTCTCTTTACGCTGGTGGATCCGGGCGACGAAGTTTTGGTTCCGGATCCGGGATTTCTTGCCTACTCCACGGTGGCACGGCTGGCGGGAGCTACCCCGGTCCCCTATCCTCTCAACCGGGACGATCATTTCCGATTGACCGAGCGGCTGCTTGAAAAAAGTCTCTCCGCCCGGACCCGGGTAATCATTCTGAACTCCCCCTCCAACCCCACCGGACAGTGCCTGGAACGCGAGCAGCTGAGCTTCATCGCGCAATTGGCAAAGGAGAAGAAGCTGGTGGTCCTGAGCGATGAAATCTATCGGGAACTTTATTATCTGGAGGAAAAACCTGCCACTATTGCTGAGGTTACCGATGGGGCCGTCATTGTGTCGGGGGTTTCAAAAATGGCCAACATGACGGGGTGGCGAATTGGTTGGGCATGCGGCCCCGGGGAGATCATCGAAAGAGCCTCTGTCATGCATCAGTATGCCGCCACGTGTGCTTCTATCCTGGGCCAGAAAGCAGCACTGAAGATATTTACGAAGGAGGGTGAGAAGGCGATTACCGCACAACGGAAGCTCCTCGGAGAAACCCTTCATTTTCTTTGTTCCTGGATCGAAACGGAGCTGGATCGTCGTTTCGTCCGTCCTCAGGGAGCGTTCTACCTGATGCTTTCGGTAGAGGATCTGTCCATGGACAGTTTCACGGTCTGCTCCGAGCTTCTTCATGACGGTGTCGCCACCATTCCCGGATCAGCCTTCGGCTCGCAGGGCGAAGGATTCCTTCGGCTTTCTTTTGCTTGCGAACGTGAGACACTCGAGGCTGGTCTGGTCCTTCTGAAAAAGGGACTGGGCAGACTGAAGAAAGGGAAGCGCGGCTGAGCACTGACCGGCTGACCAAGCTGATCACTGAGCAGCTGACCTGCTGACCGGCTAACCACGGTCGTTGATTGTTAGTTACTCCTGAGCTCTTTCAGGACTTCGGCGATCAGATGTTTGCCTTCATGAATCTCGTCCAGAATGATCTGGATGTCTGCCTTGGGCTTGTCCGGCTCGCGAGTGTTCCGACAATAAACAGCATGGGCCCCAACCAGGGCTAGCGCGTCATTGAGGATGTCGAGCGCGGTGGCCAGTTTTCCGGACACTGGTCCCATCTGAAATTCGTAGCGCTCACGCCTCTCCCGATACTGGTCTCGAATCGACATAAGGTACTATTGTATCCAGAACAGAGGAAGTGGCGGTGGGAGTGGAAGTGGCCAGCTGGTCAGCTGGTCAGCTGGTCAGCTCTACCTTGTGATATTTTAGACGCGTGGCCGGCTCATCCCTCATCACTTTCACCAGCGATTTTGGCAGCAGCGACTACTATGCGGGCGCCGTCAAAGGATCCATCCTCAGTGTCTACCCAGAGGCGCGTATCGTGGATATCACCCACGAGGTCGGAGCACACGACGTCCTGGAAGGCGCCTTCGAGCTCCTCTGCGCCTATTCCTACTTCCCCTGCAAGACGATCCACCTGGCCGTAGTGGACCCGGGCGTCGGATCGAGCCGCCGTGGAATCATCATAGCCACAGACAACTACTATTTCGTGGGACCGGACAATGGCATTTTTTCGCTTGTCTGCAGCCGCGAACCGGCCAACCGCATCATTTCCATAGAGTCTGAGCATCACTTCCGCAGGCCTGTGGCTCCGACCTTTCATGCCCGAGACATTTTCGGACCGGTCGCGGCCTGGATGGCCCGCGGTGTACAGATCACAAATTTTGGACCACAGGTAGAGAACTATGATCGGCTCGCTCTTCCTCAGGTCCAGAAACTGGATGAAAAGCGGCTGCAAGGCGCGATTCTGCACATCGACAAGTTCGGAAACATCATTACGAATCTGTCTCCGCAGGAAGTTTGCCACCGGTTGGGAAAGGAGAGTCCACCCGCTCGATTTATTCTGGATGGAAAGGAAATCCTCCAGCACCATCGTTTCTACTCCGAGGCGGCTCCAGACGAAGTCTTCTCGCTTGTGGGAAGCAGTGGGTATTTTGAGATTGCCGCCCTCAAGCAGTCGGCTGCGCAGGTATTGAACGCCAAACGTGGCGCCAGAATCGAGCTGGAAGTGGAGTAGAGGTCATTTGTCATCTATCATTCTTCGTGACCAGTAACTAGTAACTAGTGACCACTACTGTCCGGTTGAGTCAGTTCTTACTTTTGGTAACCTATTGCAAATACAGAGGTTGACTACGAAATCCAAATTTTTCGATATATTCAACCACCTCTACACAATGTTGCAAATCTGGTTATGCAATTCACTGCGAACGGTGAGTTAGAAAGCCGCCTTCAACGTGGGAGGCACCTCAGGTGCCGAACTGCAAGGAGACCAAGGGGCGGGGTTTCGCCGCCCCTTCGGAGCCTGAGGCTCCTCCCACATTCCGAGTTCGTGCCTTCCACCCGATTCTCTGTTGCTTGCCACTCTGTATATCGACACAGCGTTTCCGGAGTGAAGTGAATCACCAGATCTTGCAAATTTTGAGCGTCACGCTTTTGGAGAGAATCCCGCTTTCTCAGGTACTTACAGAAACGAACTACAAATATGAAAGGGTCGAAGTTCATAACCAGCTGGTTTTATTTGACTTATAACCGGACAGTAGTGACTAGTGACTAGTGACTAGTGACTAGTGACCATCTCTCATGATCCGAGTTGGAACTGCCGGCTGGATCTACCGTGACTGGAACGGGATTGTCTATCCGGACAAGCCCAAGGTGGATCCACTCCGTTACCTGAGTGAATTCTTCGACACCATAGAAATCAACAGCACCTTTTACCGTCCATCTACGGCGAAGACGGCGGAAAGTTGGCTGCGCCGGACTGAACACAATCAGAGATTCCGATTCACGGTGAAGCTGTGGCGGAATTTTACGCATCAGGTCGAAGCGTTGGTCCCGGCCCAGGTCGAGGAGTGGAAGCAGGGCGTCCGACCCTTGCAGAAGGCGGGACACCTGGGGGCGGTTCTGGTCCAGTACCCCTGGTCTTTCAAGAACAGCATCGACTCTCGCCAGCGTCTGGCCGACGTTCTCGACACGTTTTCAGACTTTTCCCTGGTGGTTGAATTTCGTCACCGGTCCTGGAATGAGCCGGCAGTGCTCGATCTTCTCCGGCATCGGGAGGTAGGCATTTGCAACATCGACCAACCCGTCATCGGCAAGAGTATTCGCCCTGAATCGCATGTGACCTCCAGAGTCGGTTACTTGCGTTGTCACGGCCGCAACTATCAGGACTGGTTTCGGGAGGGTGCGGGGCGGGACGCTCGTTACAACTACCTCTACAGTGAAGAAGAACTCGACCAGCAGCAGGATCTCATCCGTGTCCTCGAGGAGAGGGCCTCGGAAGTCTATGCCGTCTACAACAATCACTACCGGGGCCAGGCCGCGGTCAATGCCCTGCAGCTGCGGGACCGGATCCAGGGCAAATCAATACGCGTTCCAGAACCCCTGGCCAAGGCGTATCCGGCACTGAAACAGATAGCCCGCATTTCTCACACCACCTCTACTACAACGCCGGAATGATCCGTCTGGACTGCGTTGTGCTCCGTCGGCCTCCTCGACGTACTGCAAGAGTACGCCTGCGGGGACCTCGGTCGCAACGACCCGGTGTGAGAAATGCGGGATAGGCGATTTCCCAGGGAACAACGACTGCGCCGGAAAGTAGCGCCGGCTTCCAGCCCAGCCGCCGGGACGGCGGCGATACGCTCACTTTTTTTGGGAAGCTTGCGCAACGGCTCACCGAACGCGGAACACGATTTCAGCCGGCAGGATTTTTAATGGCCGTCCGGAGTGCGTCTATGGCGAGATCTGCTCCATGAATCTTGTGGGAAGGCAGTCCGCCCAGATAATCCAGTATGGATTCCCGGTCCAGCCGAAGGCACTCCGAGGGGCTTTTGTTTTCACAAAGCAGAGTGACGGCGGCCGATGCGGCAATGGCGCCGGGACAGCCGTAGGTTTGAAAACGGCTCTTTGTGATCACGCCGTCGGTGAGCTTCAAATACAGGTGAGTAATGTCGCCGCAGACCGGATTTTCGACCTTGGACACGTGGGTCGCATCGGGCAGAGTACCCCGATTGGGCAGATCCGTCATCAGCTGGCGTACTTTTTCGCTGTACAAAGGCGCCTATCCACTCCGGTAGAGGGGCGACACCTCACGCATCCGTTCCACGATCCCGGGAAGAATTCCCAAGACGTAGTTGCAGTCTTCTTCCGTCGTCATGCGACTGAGGCTAAAGCGGATGGCACTATGAGCCAGTTCCGAGTTTCGCCCAATGGCGGTGAGCACGTGGGAAGGCTCCAGAGAACCAGAGGAGCAGGCAGAACCCGTCGACACCGCTACCCCCTGGAAATCGAGAGAGATCAACAATCCTTCCCCTTCCAGGTATCGAAAACTGATATTGGAAACATGAGGCATGCGGTGGGTTCTGGTCCCGTTGACCACCGTTTCCGGAATCCGCCCTAGGATACCCTCCTCAAAGCGGTCCCGCAGAGCACGAACTCGGGTGTGGAACCCTTCCATTTCCTGGCCCGCCAGAGCGCAGGCTTTCCCCAGGCCAATGACTCCGGCCACGTTTTCCGTTCCTGCTCTTCGACTGCGCTCATGCGAGCCTCCCAGGAGCAGGGCGTTCATGCGCACCCCTCGGCGGGCAAAAAGTGCTCCCACGCCCTTTGGACCGTGAAACTTGTGAGCTGAAAGGGAAAGAAGGTCCACGCCCAGATCCTTCACATCGATGGGGATTTTTCCCGTGGACTGGACGGCGTCACTATGAAAAAGGATCTTTCGCTCCCTGGCCAGGTGGGCAATCTTACCAATGTCCTGGATGCACCCGATCTCATTGTTGGCATGAATTACAGAGATCAGGATCGTCTCCTCGCTGATCGCATCCTTTAGCTTCTCCAACTGAAGCATCCCTTCGGCGTCCACTGGAATATAGCTGATCCGGAAGCCTTCCTTCTCCAGCTGCTCGCAGGTGCGGAGCACGGCAGGATGCTCAATCGTGGTGGTGATGATGTGATTCCCGCGGGAGCGGTAGTAGGCCGCCACGCCACGCAGCGCGGTATTGTCCGACTCCGTGCCGCCGCTGGTAAAGACGATCTCCCTGGGCTGGGCGCCAATCAGGTCTGCCACCTGCTGGCGTGCTTCCTCAATGCTTGTGCGGGCCTTCTGCCCGTAGCTGTGGACCGAGGAGGCATTTCCAAAGTCCTCCAGGAAGAAGGGCATCATAGCGTCTCGCACCCTCGAATCCATCCTTGTGGTGGCGTTGTTGTCCAGATAGACTTGCCGCATCATCACGAATATAACATCGGTGAAAAGGCCACAACAAGTAAGTCCGGACGGTTTCTCTCGGCCGTTTCCTGTCGCCCGTATCCGGGCTTGAGAAGGTTTTGTCATGGAACAGGGCTCAAAATCAACTGATCCAGTCAGCGAGTTCGATGTCCGTCTCGCCATACTGAGAGACAAAGATTTATTTAGACCGTTTGTCATCGAAGCCACTTGCTCTCTTCGGGAGGCGTTTTCACAAAAGAAAGTGCGCGAGGAGACAGCTCTCCTGGTCGGGGAGCACAAGGGCGAGGTAACCGCTCTTCTGACGCACCAGATGGGGTATCACCATGTGGCTCGAGGGGAGCTCGGAGGAGAACCCTGGCTGGCGTCCTTCTGAGTGGTGTGCAACAGCGGGGTCAGTATGATCCCGGTCGTCACTGGTAAGACTCATCACTTTGCTGTTCGCGGGCTCTACAACGGTCTATCTTTGCTGGGAGATCGTGAAACCGGCTCCTACTGGGATCACGTCACTGGCGAATGCGTTCATGGTCTCCTCAAGGGCTGCCAACTGGAAATTTTTTCTCTGCTTCACATGAGCGCCGCTCAGGTTCTCGCAGGTCATCCTGAAGCGCAACTGGCTATCTCGAGGGTAACACCGAAGCAGTGGCTCTTTTCCCAGACGCAACGAGTCGCCGCAATGCTTTTCCCCAAAGGTCTTTTGCCACCTGGGTTTCGAAGAACCATGAGCAGGGAGGACACACGCCGTCCTACCATGGATCTGGGGCTGGGGGTATGGACGAAAACGGCGCGCATCTATTATCCGCTCGAGGTCTTGCGCAGCCACGATGGTGCCGTCATTGACGGGTTCGATGAAAAACGGTTGTTGGTATACGTGGAACCCGCGTCCGGTGTGCCCACAGCGATCTACACCCAGGCGACTCGGTGCACTCGGAAAGAGAATGAGATGGAACTCGATACAGGAGAGCGAATTCGAGACGGTCGTCTCTATGATTCCCAGGGCACGGCACAAACCGCCGAGCAACCCATGCAGCTATTTACTCGCTGGTATGGCTTCGCCTATACGTTCCCCGGCTGTGAGATCTATCAAGAGAAATCAGGGAATGCCCTCTAAGGGAATGCCCTCTAATTGAATTGGGGGCTGTCCCCAGTTTCCACATTTGCGAATCCGGAACCGGGAACTGCGACGACCGCCTTGCGCGGCCCTTTTTTTCTGCTTAGAATACAACCTTCTTTCCGGTGCCGGGGTAGCTCAGTCGGTAGAGCAGCGGACTGAAAATCCGCGTGTCGGCGGTTCAATTCCGTCCCCCGGCATCCTTGTTCCCGGGGCAGATCACTAACTTAAGCCCCCATTCACCATATAGGACACCAAAATTGCTTGCCTTAATCGATGTAAACTACTATAATCAAAGTAGATATAGAGCATAAAGGGAGCAAGAAATGGCTGACCCAAAGGGTGAAGGTTTGAAGGCCGGTTTTGATGGCAGTTTGAGGCTTGAATTTCATGGGGCTAAGGTCACCTCGGATGCTGGGCTTCTCGCCTATCGTGATTTGGACGAAGCGTTGGTGTTATTCGATAGTGTTCCCTCCGTTTTTCTCGATTCGCGGACAGGGCGTAACATCCAGCACGACCTGGCGTCGTTGCTGCGCCAATCGGTATACGAGTCGACTGGCTGGCTATGAAGATGTCAACGATGCCCATCGTCTATCGGTGGATCCGACTATGCGGAGGATCACCGGGAAGAAGATGGACAAGAAGAAGGCCGCCAGCGCCAACACCATGGGTCGATTTGAGACCGAGATGCTGTCCGTCCAGGGGAACCTCAAAGCCCTTTCGGAAGTTAATGGCCGATGGGTAGAAAGAGCGCTGGAGAAAACAACTCATCGACGCATCATTCTGGATATGGACAGCTCAGCCAGTCCTGTCCATGGCGAGCAGGAAGCCTCTGCCTACAACGGCCATTTCCGATGTACTTGCTACCATCCCCTGTTTTGTTTCAACCAGTTCGGAGATTGCGAAGGTGCAATGCTTCGGCCCGGCAATGTTCACAGCGCGGATGGTTGGAAGGAGATGCTGGAACCAATCGTGGCTCGCTACGAGAAGAAAACAGTCCGCAAATACTTTCGTGGGGATGCTGCCTTTGCCAAGCCGGACGTTTATGAATACTTGGAGGAGAAGGGCTTTTTGTATGCCATCCGGCTTCCTGCCAACGAGGTGCTTCAGGCGGAGATTGAACACCTGCTTACCCGGCCTGTGGGCCGTCCGCCCCGAAAGCCTATCGTTTGGTTTGCCATTTCCAATATCAAGCCGCCAGTTGGGACCGGCCTCGCCGGGTGATTGCCAAGATCGAGTGGCATCGCGGAGAACTCTTTCCGAGGGTGGGTTTCATCGTCACCAATATGAGCGCACAAGCCTCAGGGGTGGTTCACTTCTATAACGGTCGTGGCACAGCCGAGCAGTGGATCAAGGAAGGCAAGTATGCGTTGCACTGGACTCGCCTGTCCTGCCAGCGCTTTGTCCCGAATCAGGTGAGGTTGGCTCTGTTTGTCTTGGCCTGCAACCTGGGCAATTTTCTACGGCGGCTGGTCCTTCCCAGAAAAATCAAACATTGGTCCCTTCGCAGCCTGTTGACCAAACTGATCAAGATCGGAGCGAAGGTGATCCGCCATAGCCGGATCGTCACGTTTCAGATGGCGGAGGTAGCGATAAGCAAGGAGATCTTTGCCGAGATGTTGTCTCGGATTGATCGATTGAGATGGATGACAGCCTAGCGCCGAGGGTTTCTGATTGAACCGCTGGAGGTGTCTCTATTGATCAGGTTTTTGACCAAAAGCCACCTGGAAAACCGAGGGATCAGAGGCGCTTTTGATGGACAGAGGACCAAAGACCACTTGAGGCAAGGTTGGCGGTCTGATAAGTTGTGGTCATTCACTGGGGAGACCGGAAAAGGTCCTTCCGAAGTTGATATGAGGAATGTCGACTTAGTGTTAGGGGCGTTTTCTTCTGATGCGGAATGCCTTCCTACCATTTGCCTTTCCCGATCTGGATGACGCCGAGCTGAACTCGATAAAAGAAACCCTTGAATCCGGCTGGATCACAACCGGCCCCAGAACTCTACAGTTTGAGAAGGCATTTGGGAACTATGTAGGTGCTCGTTTCGCTGTTGCTGTGAATTCCGGCTAAGGGGATCATGTGGATCAATCAATGCTCGGCCGGAGGCGACCGGGAGTTCTTCAAGGGGAATGAGATGTCAAGCAGTCCTGTATTTCCACCCATAGCTGTATTCGTGGATGGAAAGGTGACTACTCATCTGGAAAATATCTCCCCAAGAGAACGCAACTGGTCCACTTCATTCATCGGCAGCACCAAACATTTCATCAAGGTGATGAAAGAGGGAGGAGACCCGATTTACACGGGTGAAGAGGGAAAAGAAATTGGTCGCTATGCCATCGCAGCTTACGTTTCGGCCCAAGAAAACAGAGACGTCTACCTGGAGGAAATCACGAGCAAGGCTGAAGAACTCGGGAAGTTCGAACTCAAGACCAATTTCTGCAACTTATGAAAGAATTTCCAAATTCTAACCTGTATTTTTCATCACCGCTCGTCACGAACACTCGTGTCAAGACACTCGTGTCAAGCGGCGAAAGGGCTGTCCTCTCAAGGAACACGACTGAGACCGACGCAGGCGTACTCGCGTTCGAATTGGATGGAGTTTTCTTGGACTTGGTGAACGTGGGTCTTGTGAGAGACTGTCGGACTCCTGCCGTTTTGGGGAGAATCTCGGGGGGGGCTCTGTTAATTGGACAGTACCTGGAGACTCAATAGCCGCGCTTTCTCCTGCGCAGGTTGCGACGACTTCCTTTTGCCTTACCTCTCTTGGGCGGTGCCCCTTGGCCGAATCCACCTTCCGAAAAGCTGGGGCGCCGCGGTCGCTGCTCCTCGGCTTCGTTGACACGCAAGCGTCGTCCTCGGAATTCGAAATCGTTGAACCTTTCTATCGCCGCTGCCACCGACACTTCGTCGGTAAACTCGACAAAGGCAAAACCTCTGGGACGACCGGTGTTCCGGTCGGTGGGAACAAAGACCTCAACCACTCCGCCCACTTCGACGAAAAGAGCTTCAATCTCGCTTTGCGTGGCGTCGAAGCTCAAGTTTCCAACAAAAATCTTGCTGATGATGACCTCCTTTGGTGCGTGATTTCCTCACCTGCTGCCGAGTCCACGGTCGGCCCTTCCGCTTCTCAATCGTTACTCCGCTTCCGGAGCTGGCGCATCCGATGCTTCCTCTTCCTCTCCGGAAGTCAGGATATCGAATGCCTCTATTTCCTCTGGATTGGCCTTCCGCTCCTTTTTGGCCCAGCGGCGCTCACGTTTCTCTGCAGCCTTTTGCTTCTTGGCAATCTCTCTTTGCCGCTTGGCAAAGGTATTTCGCTTTGTAACCATACCGTTCCTTCCACCACGTTCAGGCCGACACAGACCACACGGTTCAAAAGCTTACCATAACAGGATCGCCCCGGCTATCTGCTGAAAAGGAAGCTGTGCGGGTGGTCCAACCTGAAGGCACATTCTACATCCTAACAGTGGGGTAAACCACCGGATTCCTCAGGCCGATGAGTGAGCATGAATGTCGAGACAAAACGAAGGTTAAATGATGCTAATTCAGCCACTCATCTGTACCTGCTGCTCCAGGGAAAACGACCTGCTCCCAAAGCAGATTCACCAATTCGTCCGAAATACCCTATTTTCTGGGCTTTTGCTTTCAAGCAGTTACGGCGGATTTGTTGGGCTGGATTGAAATGTATGGGTTTTGGGTGCTTTCCGCAGCTACAATTCTGTCGGCAGGAGCTGGTCCAGCGACCTTGGTATGTGGAAGACCAGCTCCTGGGAGCCTCCATGGTGGGATTGGTCACCTGCTTTTCCCATACTCATGCCGCACGGACAGCTCTGCCAAGCGGGAGTGACTTTCTAGCGGAGTACGGCTTTTGGGACTATACGACTCCCGGAGCTGGGGGCATGGAGGCCTTTAGGGAAGACGAATACCTTTCCCTGCTGGATGACATGGTGGCAGCGAACATGAACTCCCTGATGATCTTTGTCAAATGGCTCACCACAGGCTATCGCTCTCGCCTCTCGTTCCAAGACCAGCTGCCCGATAATCCTGTCATTGCCTCGGACAATGCTTTGCTACGGAAAGTCATCGAGGAGGCCGGCCGGCCTCCCTTCAAGGTGCTAGGACACCCTCTCAATCCAAGATCCTTTGACGTCCCAGCTTGGCGCGACTACACGACCCATTCCCGCTTGAAAGTGCTCAAAGCCGTGGAGGATGCGGTGCGAGCCAGGGGCTTTCGGGGGGACCTGGCGATGATTTGTGAGACTGGCCGCACTTCATACACCGTGGGTCAGGCCGTCAATGTGAAGGAGTTCCACAAACAGTTTCCCAACTGGATCGCCACGACTTACGAGTACGATAAATGGAACCATCGTTATGCCATGATGGCCCATCACAGCGGGTCAAGGGAAATCGGATCCGAAGTTGATATGAGGAATGTCGGTATAAGTATATACTCGTCACGGGTCCTTCATGGGAACGGTGTTTTCATTCAAAAGGAGAGCCTTATGAAATGTCTAAAGCTTATCGTAATGTCTGTTTTTGTCGCCCTACCGGTCACGGGAGAGCACAAACGGGTAAAAGTACTGCTGAGCTTATTGCTGAAGCAGAAAGTGCTGCTCCTCAATCCATCACGAAAGATGCTGCTGTCAAGACCATGGACGGCAAAGTGCTAAGAACCGGGACGAATGGATGGATCTGCTATCCGGGTACTAAAGTCATCGGACCGATGTGCAACCAGCGTCAATGGGACGATCTGCTCAGCGCGATGATGAATAAGAAACCAATCGACGTGAAGGAGCTCAGCATTTCCTACATGCTTGCCGGTGAAGGAGATGCCTTAGGCGTCAGCAATAAGGATCCGTACGCCACTGAGCCGACCGACGACAATGATTGGGTCAAGGAAGGGCCACACCTGATGATTCTGGTCCCGGATCCGGCTCTCCTCGAGGGACTTTCAACCGACCCGAAGGATCCGGTCTATGTGATGTGGAAAGGGACTCCTTACGCCCATATAATGGTTAAAACCGAGGAATAGGCGTCCCCATCTCCGTCCCCATCGTGTAACATCGATCACCACTTGTCGTGATCTTGCTTCGTTAACCTTTTGTTAATATTCATCCCTGGGAATGGAGATGAGTTTCAGAATTTCCATCGGTAGGCATCGCTGACGCCTTCGAAGACCCGAACTTCCCCTCAGCCGTGAAGGCTTTGAATCGCAACAAGTTGATTATGACAGGCCTTTTGACAGAGGTCTGTGTAGTGTACCCCGCTCTTAATGCGGCGGATGAGGGCTATCAGATCCAAGTCGTGGCCGACGCATCCGGCTCAGCCACAAAGATGGCTGATGATATTGCACTGGACCGCATCCGCCAGGCTCGGATCGCAATTACCTCAACAGTTCAGGTCATGTCCGAGATGGAGAGCAACTGGGCAGAAGATCACTGGTTTTGCTGCGATCAGTACACTCCGCTACAAAGGCGTAGCGAACTTGCAGTGCAGATGCCAAGTGGCGAACCAGCGAGCGGAAGAAATCAGAGCCTGTCACCGAAGCTGTTCCTTCAGCGATGGATCGCAGAAGCTCTGCGTCACTCTTCTTATTCCTTTCGATCTTTTTCATGGTCTTCTCTCGAAAGGCTTGTTTCGAAAGTTTTGATCTCAGTGAGCTATCTCACCATGAATCCGCTCAATTCGTTGTAGGCTTGGTTAATCTCGTCGATCTTCTCCTGAACTTTCCCTATCATTTGTTTCTTCTCCAGTCCATTTCGGAGGATCATCTAAAAGATCTTCATTGTTCCACGGTTTTTCGATGTAGCGATAGAGCCCCATGTTGATCGCTTTGATGACGTTCTCTTTGTCTGCGTAGCCGGTAAGAATAATCCGAGGCACCTCTGGTTTCAGTTCCATGACGCGTGCCAGGAAGCTGATCCCATCCATCTCAGGCATCAGATAGTCGGAGACGACGAGGTCGACTTCGTTCTTGTCTACATGTTTCAGCGCCTCCGTCGGGGAGGTAAAGGTCACGACTTCGTACTGCGTCTCCAAATTCAGGAAAGAGCTGATACTCGTCAACACCATTTCTTCTTCGTCGACGATCACAATCGTTGGTTTTTCTCCTGACTTTGTCATCGGTCTCTTATCTCTCGGTAGGGCCTCCCAATCAGCGATGCTGAGCGAACGTAGCGGGGGTTGTCACGAATTGATCAGCTCTTTCAACCCCTTCCCCAGCCTGAAATAAGGAACCCTCTTCAGAAATGTTCACTTTTTCTTTTTGGGTAGGGTTTGTACATAAGCCAGCGACTTATCGACCCACTTTTTCACGGAAGCTTTTGATTTCGTCCCCTCTGGAAGCACGTAAACCATACCTTTCAATGGTGTTCCAGTGAAATCCATGGGGGCAGTATATTTCAATTTCAAAGCTTTTTCGTAACCTTCTGGTCCGACACGAGCCACGAGTTTACCTTTTGCGATACCAGACAACATATTCCCATTTAACAGAAAGCAAAGACCACCAAACATCCTTCTTTGAGAAATATTCCGTTTTCCCTTGAGAACCTCGGTTATTCGGGAGGCCAATCTTTCGTCGTAGTTCAAGACAATTTTCCCTGAATAGTTCCAATAATGGCTCCGGCAAATAGGTATTGTATAATTTGAAAAACAGTTCCGTATGCGACGAAGTCAATAACAGGTTCAATTTGAAATTTTGCTGCCGTAGCGAACACCACTCCTTGAAGAAAAATCGCTAACATTCCAAAGGGTACGTGTTAGCGATCACGAGGATCTGAACTTTTCTGAACACACGCCGGGTGGCGAACCTCGATCAACGGGTTTTTCCATGGGGTGCCCCTCCTTGGGCTTGTGATGGGCGCGTGGTTTGCGTTCGAGATACTGAGCGTAACCGTGGGGGAGCGGATACTGAAGCAACTCTTCGACAATGGGGAGGAAGTAGTAAAGGGAGCGAATGGGAGAAAGTCGAGGAAGCGCTGGGTCTCGGAAAAGACGGCGGCTGGTCGCCACCAGGAAGGCATCCTGGACGGTGGCCAGGGGGATAGCGCGGTCATAGAAGTGAGCGGCGAGTCGCCGATCCGGCGGGCGTGCTCGAGTGGGCGTATGGGGAAGTTCGAGATAATCCGCCAAGAGGGTCTGGATATGAGCGCGACGCTGGACGGGAGTGCTCATCTTGTTTTCTTGCGACGGGCGGCCGCTTCCTGCTCGCTTTCCCGCACGCGGTAGCTTTGCCCCTCCATCACAGTGACGTCAGCATGGTGGGTGAGACGGTCCAGAAGCGCAATCAAGCAGCCGGATTGGGGAAAGACGCTATTCCACTCCTTAAAGGCTTTGTTGGAGGTCAGCACGAGCGACCGGCACTCATAGCGCCGGTTGACGATTTCATGGAGCAGGTCGGCGGCCTCACTGTCGTAGGTGAGACAGCCGACTTCATCGAGGTAGAGCACCTGCGCGCGCGCGTATTTTTTCAGCTTGCGGCGCTGCAGTTCCGGCGCCTCCGATTGCAGGTCGTCGAGAATCTCCGAGGCGGTTCGAAAGAGCACAGAGTAGCCGGCCAGGACGGACTGGTAAGCCAGATTCTTGATGATCATGGTTTTTCCCAGGCCGTTGGTACCCAGTAAGACGAGGTTGCGGCCTTCCTGGATAAAGTCCAGGGTAAAGGCGCGCTCAATGACTTCCCGGTCGATCCGGGTCGGCCAGTTCCAGTCAAAGTCATCCATCGGCTTGAAGCGGCCGATCTTGGCCAGGCGCAGACGCCGCTTGAGACTGCGTTGGGCTCGCTCCTCATGCTCCCGACGAGCCAGTTCCTCCAAGATCTGACGGGGGGACCAGCGCCCCTTGGTGGCGCGGGCCAGAAAATCCTCCAGCTCACCGGCGAGCGTCACCAGACCGGTCTTGTGCAAAAGCTGCATCAGATCAGGATTCGTCGTCATCGGAAGCCAGTTCGTCATAGGTCTCCGGGTTATGGGATTGGACATAGAGGTCCTCCAGTTCGGGACGCTGGCGCAACTCAATGGGTAGAGGCGCCTTTCGCCCCTGAGCGCGCTGGCGCCGGCCCAGCAGAAAGGCCACCGAGGCGGCGCGCGGGGTGCCCCGTTGCAGGGCTTCACGCACCGCCGCCTGCAGCTCTTCGGCCCCATAGAGATCCAAGAGTTCCACCAGCTTGGCCATCTGGCGGCCGGTGGGCTCTCCGCGCTGAAAGGCCTCGTCCAGCAAGGTTTCCGTTTCCGGAACGGCGGCCAGCAGTCGGCCACCGGGGGTGGCCCCCAGCGCCTGGCGTTTTTCCGCCAGCAGCGCTTCCTGGTGAGCCGGATCGGTGCGGACGTCGTGGCGGTCATAGGAGCGGAGATGGCGGGCGATCTCGGTGCTTCCGTCCAAAATGCGCACCGTCTGCTCGGAGGCCACCAGTGTCAGGGGCCGGCCCACGGCCGAAGGCGGGATCGAATAGTCGTTTAAATCAAAACGGATGTAGATGGTTTTGCGGGAGCGGACCGGCAGAACCAGATCGGTTTCCAGGCGATGAGCCGGCAAGGGAAGAAGGAAGGCTTTTTCTTCTTCCCACACTTCCTCGACGGTGCGCCCATCGCCGCCGGGCCAGGGCCGACGATGCGCTACCTGGTCGCGCCAGAGGAGCGCTTGACGGTTGAAGTCTGAGAGCGTGCTAAAGGGACGGGCGGCGAAGAAGGAATGGCGCACATAGGAGATGGCTCTTTCGACGCGCCCTTTCTCGGAAGCCCGGTAGGGGTGGCAGGGGCGTGGCGCAAAGTGATAATGGGCGGCCAGCTCCAACAGGCGCGGATGAAAGTGAACAGCCTCGCCCCGACGTTCCAACACGACGCTTTTGGTGTTGTCGTACAGGATGGTGCGTGGACAACCGATGTCTTCGAAGGCGTGGATGTGAGCGCGCAGGAAGTTTTCCATTTGCTGGTCAAAACAAAACTCCAGAAACAGCGCCCGCGAATAGGAGGGGGTGAACACAAAGCAGGACAGGATGCGCTCGGCACGGCCCACCCGGACTTTACCGAAGTGCGCCCAGTCGGCTTGACCCGCCTCCCCCGGGAAGGTCCGCAGACGCAGGAAGGCCTCCCGAGGGGTGGGGCGCAGCGTGGCCACCACGCGCCGCAACTGCACGACCGAGCCCGTGTAGCCCCGGGCGCGCAGCATCTCGAACAGACGCGTGACACGAAGCCGAGGGTAGCGCTCCAGGGTCTCTCGGATAAAGGGAAGGTAGGGATCGGTCAGACGGGGCCGTTCCATCTTCTGGCGATTGAAGCGATCGGTCTGGAGAGCCTGGCGCACGGTCTCCCAGTGAAGCCCCAAGTGATCAGCAATGGTCCCGATCTTCCAATGTTCGGCATGGAAAAGATGGCGGATTCGGGCGAGCAGTTCTCGATCGATCATGCTTCACCCTCCTTCCCGAAACAGATGGATCCAGTGGCCGGACCGACCACACACGACACAGCGAACCCGAAAACGGCGGGGACGCTCCCCATGGGATGGGACATGGCGCTCCTTTCGAGGCTCCCCCTCCTTTCCCGGCAGGGAGAACTGGAGGGAGGCTACGGCAGCCATGCTGACGAAGATGCGATCCTCGCGTCTACCTTGATCCGTCACGCGCTCCGGCCGCCGCCGATACGCGCGCTGACGGTCTCGATGATCCAGTCGCCCCCCGGGGGACTGTTGATGCCGCCGATTGGCTTCCCGGCACTGCTGGCGGCGCGCTTGTTGCCGACAGCGCACACTGCAATAGCGATGGCCTCGGCCGCAACGGCGACAGATCCAAAACAGTGCACCGCAGCCTGCAGCGCGGCACGAGCGGAGGCGGAAAACAACCAGCGGATCGGCCATAGTCCAGTCCCGGCGGAACTGGACAACAGCCCAGGATCATGACAGGCTACAATGAAGTCTGTGGTGGTTCTCCACTTGTAACGGGGTTGCCACAACCGGACCTCGATTCTCGGTCAAAGGGTCGAGGTCCTTTCCACCTTTGGCCCCTAGCAGCCCGTGGTAAAAGTCCCGCGGGTCTCGTTGTGAGCGCCGTGGGCCCGGATGCAAGGTGCGCCGATCGAGGCGATGCCGGGTCATCGTCGAGGAGGCGCTACACCGCAGACGGGCCCACGGCGCCGCAACCCGAAGGGCGACAGAGGTTTGCGGCCGCTGGACCGCGTTACTCGTCATCGCCGATGTCCAGGCATCGACTCCTCCTCGTGCCTTGCCAGCGACCGCAGATCCCTGGCGCGCGACTCCACGCGACTTTCACTACGGGCTGCTAGACACTACACCAACTGTTCGGGGAAAAATGGCCCCGCGCTTTTCAAGCGCGGATGATGAAACGCGCACCTGCGGTGCGGATGATGTTGAGTTAACTACCGGCGGGTGTCCAAAAAACTACGGTTCTCAGTGAGCATTAACAAAAACAACACTTTGCCCAGGTGGTCGTGAACGAGGGTTCCACCACTTCATTCACAATCCAGAACCCGAGTGAAACAGATACCACCATCGTAGGCGCACAACTCTTTCTACCGAATGGTGACCCACTTTCCAACCAGCAGGCGACACTCTCTCCGGGTGAAACGAAGACACTCGTTTTCGGCGATCCGCTTGCGGGTGTAAACAGGGGATGGGCGAAGCTCACTTCCAGCGAACCGTTTCTGGCCACGGCGTTTCTTCAACTCTCTGTGTCGGGCAACCTACTACCTCGCATAGGGCTTCTCCCCAGTCTTCCTGCTGCCGAAATCCGCTTTTTCGGATTCGTCAACGCCGAGTTCAAAAGCGGGGTCGCCTTTCACAACCTTTCGGGCTTTTCCACCGATGTGACGTTTCGTCTGACTCAAAAGGACGACCAGGGAGCCTTAGCAATCTTAGACGAAAAAACGCTGGCAATTGGCCCGCAGCAATCGGTAGCTGCCTTTCTAAACCAAGATACCTTTTTCGGTCCAGGACTCACCAACTATGAGGGGACGGTAGAAGTCGATGCCTTGCTTCCTGTAGCCATGGTCTCCTTGACCCAGGAAGTCAGTGGAGATATCGCCACAGTGAGTGTGATTAACCCGTTGGGCGAGCCTGGCCCACAGGGACCCAAAGGTGATCCGGGACCACCAGGCGCTCAAGGTCCTGCAGGCCCTCAGGGACCCAAAGGGGACAAGGGAGATAAAGGTGATACGGGGGGCGACGGGAGCGACCGGGCCCAAGGGTGACAAGGGAGATATGGGAGTGTCGGCTTTTTATACGAAATCCGGCACAGTCACCGCATCCGGTGGTGAAACGGAACTCACATTGGAAGTTCTATGTGATCCAGGAGATGCAGTAGTCGGTGGCGGATTAAAAACCACAACCTTTGTACCATCCGGGACAATAAACGATATTACGAGTGAACCAAATGCAGCTGGGACCGGATGGAGCGTCCGAGTTGCTCGCCTCACCGGCACAGATTCCACACTTACAGCAATCGCTCGATGTGCGGATGTGACACCCTGAGCCGCATCTGACCCACCTATGACCAGCCTGAACACCACTGGACCGCTCCAGGGTCTGCCTCCAGCGATTTTCAATCAAGGTGCAGCGTCTTGCAACGAATGACGATAGTGACGCTCCTGACGACTGAGCCCTGCAAAGGATGATGTCTGTACCCTCTCAGCGATTTCTCATAAGATGAGCTTGCCGCTGCAAGGAGAAATCGGATGGAAGCTCTGGACATTGTGTCCCGTGTCGTTCACGTTGCCACCACGATTGTTGTCCTGGGGGGAAGCATCTTCATGCGCTTTGTGCTGATGCCCGCCGCAACGCAGCTGCCGGAGGAGGAACAGCAGGCCCTGCACGGCCGCATCATGGGCACGTGGAAGGTCGTTGTCATGATCGGTATCGTGCTGTTTCTCGCCAGCGGATTCTACAATTACCTTGTCGTTTCGCTTCCCGAACACCGCGGAGACACGCTATACAACGCACTTATGGGAATCAAAATCCTTCTCGCGTTTGGTATCTTTTTCCTTGCCTCCGCACTTACCGGAAGAGCCGCAGCGTTCGAGCGTATCCGGCAAAAAGCGAAACTCTGGCTGGGCATCACCATCCTGCTGGGCGTCCTCGTCGTGGTCATCGCGGGCTACCTGAAAGTGGCACAGCCCGGCTAGAAACCGACGGAGATTTTACCCGTTTTTTGTGGACACAACGCAACGCGCGTCTTCACACGCTGCATTTTCACTGCCGAAAACACTCTTCGTTAGACGTTCTAAAAATGGTGTAGTATTGGGAGTCTGATGCTCCGCGCTAACAACAGATTCCCGGCTGTTTTGAAACGTGTAACCTGTTGATTATAAACGCTTGAAAGATACGTAAAACACCATTTTAGGGATATTTCACCGGGTGGTATTTTCCACAACAAAAATACGCCTGAACGGGTGAGATTTCGCGGGTATAGTGCTCTGTATCCGACAGCGCCAATCCGATGCGATTATTTCTCGCAGTTTACCACCAGCTTCATGAGACGATTGTGCCAACGATGCCAGTATCGTCCCAACTTTTCTCGGGCATTCGACCTCCCACGGCCGATTATGATTGACGTGAGCCGATTCTCCTCCGGGATCAACGTTCAACCCGACTATTTCAGCTGCTTTGAAAGTAGCAGAGAGGATTTTTGCATTGGGTGGTAAATTCTGGTAAATGTTGGTAGCCTGACCTGTCCAAAATCTCTACGGAAATGCATTGTCTTGAATGAGTTGGTAGGTTTTGGTAACCTCCAATAGCCGTCTTCACACGGCGGAGGTCACTGGTTCGAGCCCAGTATCGCCCACCAGTTTCTAGAAGTGCAAAGGGACCATCCAAGTCCAATACGGGCTGGTGACCTGGAACAGTTCGTTCAGACTGGGAGGAGGAGGCTGCCCCAAACTCAGTTGAAAGTGAAGGGCGGTTCAGGTTGAGCACGATCTTAAGCCACCTTTCGTTTGGCGTCCATAGAAACCTCGTCTCTGAGTTTGGCTTTCAGCATCCAGAGGTCCTGGTAGCCCCTGGATGCGCCGGAAGTTCTTCTCCGTCTCCAGGAAGGCTGAGGCGGCCCAGCGCAGCACCATCTGGCTATCTTTCCAGCGGCTCACTCGGCGGGTCCGCATCCTCACGCCAGAGTGAGGGCTTTCAATCAGGTTGGTGCTGGCCAGACACAAGCGCAGGGAGGAAGACAACTCGAGTCGATTGATGGTGAAGGTCTCTTCCAGACCTTCTCGCAGGCTAGCTGCCGCATCGGGATGCAGCCCTTCGAGCCACTCCGCCTGCTTTCTGAGCCGAACCCTCCCTTCTTCCCAGGGCAGCCGATAAGCAGCCTGCATCACTGACTTGACTTGCTCGGCCAGATCGTCCGGCAATCGATCGCACACGTTGCGAATCTTATGACGACGACATCTCTGCACCGGACTGCCCTTGCCAAAGACCTTGTCAATGGCACATCGCAGGGCCCTGGAGCCGTCAATCACAAACAGATAGCGTCGCCCGGAATCCAGGCCTCGCTCCACCAGGTCTTCCAGCAAGGAGGTAGCGGTGGCGGCGTTTTCACTGGCCCCTTCCCGCAGCCCCAGCACGTGCTTTTGGCCCTCCGAGTCCACGCCGACGGCACAGATCACGTGGTGCTCGCCAAAGACCAGGCCGTCGATGTAGATGATCAGAAACTCAACGTCATCAAAGTGTCGCTCGGCCAGCTGCTCCAGCTGCTGGCCGCTCTGCTCAATGAACTGACGGCTCACGGACGATTTGCTGACTCCCACCGTGTCGGCCATCTGGGGGATCACGCGGCTGTAGTGGCGCGTGGAAACGTTGCACATCAAGATCTCCAGCATGCGGCTGCCCAGCTCCCCGTTACGGTTGATCGCCTCATAGGCGGGGATCTCCACCTCCCCGCCTCGACCTTGGCCTTTCTTGCGCAGCCGTGGCTTTCGAACCCGCACTTGCCGCTCCGAAAGTCTGACTCGCCCTGGCTGAGTGCCGTACCAAACGATCTGCTTGCCTGGGCGCCCTTGTTGCTTTTCGCCGGCGACACTTCGGGCAGAAAGCTGCAAGACCGCTTCCATGCTCGCTCGCCCCAGGATGTCGATCAACTCGTCAATGGCCATCCGGGAGGCTTCGATCAGCTCCACCATCGGGAGCAACAGTTGCCCGTTCTGGGCCAGATAATCAGCCAGCCCCTGACTGTTCTTCCGGGTGACAATTCGATATGATTTCTTCATGGCGGTTCCTCCTTAAAAGGTTGTTGACCAACCCGATTCTAACGAGTCGGTCGGACGAACCGCCTCTCAACTTTCAACTAAACCCGGGACAGTCTCGGGAGGAGACTATGGAACGTCTATTAGGAAAGTATTCTGATTATGTTTACGCTATCTTGCGGATTGTGGTCGGCCTACTGTTCGCCTATCACGGAGCTCAGAAGGTCTTGGGTGTGTTGGGAGGCGCCGGGGGTAAAGGAGGAACTGTGGCACTACTCTCCCTTATCGGTGTGGCAGGGTTGATCGAGCTTTTGGGCGGTGTGCTGGTAATGATCGGGCTATTCGCAGACTATGCGGCGTTTCTTGCCAGCGGACAGATGGCAGTGGCGTACTTTATGGCCCACGCTTCCAAGGGCTTCTGGCCGATCCAGAATGGGGGAGAGCTTGCGGTGCTCTACTGTTTCATTTTCCTGTACATTGCCGTCAAGGGGAACGGGATATGGGGCCTCGGCCCTTCCTCAAAGCCCTTGTCTGAAAACGCCGAGTAGCGGTACCTGATCTGGATCATCTTCAAGAGGCAAACCAACGGAAAGACGGTCCCCGGCCCTTTGGAGCTACTGGCCGGGGAGTCTGACCTTCGCCAGATAGATACTGGTTCCCCTGCGGCCCGGATTGTCATGGGTCATCTCACTCTCATGACCGGAGTAGTAGCTGACCCACAACAGATTCCCATGAAGGACCAGGCCGGGATAACTGGTGTCGCCCCCGGAGGGAAGCGGGACAAACTCCTCCATTGTTCCCCCATCAGGATCCAGCCACAGCAGGGAGGTTCGCCTGCCGCCCTTTCTGATCTCTTCTTCCGCATCGTAAAGACGCCCACTGGCTAAGAACCGCCCATCCGGCAGGAGGATCATATCCGGTCCCCCCAGCCGCAGACCCAGATCTTTCCAAGTCCAGTCTGTGTAAGGAGGCCCAGCCATCCCCAGCTGAGCGCTGTTTTCCTCTTCCCCACCGCGGCGCAGCAGACAGTAGGCGGTTCCGTCCTCGTCAAACACAATGGAACTCTCAGTGGCATATCCGGGCTCAAAAAGCCTCTCCACCAGTGTCTCGAAGCGCACTCCATCACTGCTTTTGTACAGTCGAGTGAACCGGTCGGCTTCCACAATGCTGTAGCCAACGCCGTAGGCAGTCCCTTGATACCAGGTCACCCGCCACAGCCAGACGTTTGTTTCCCCAACCGGCACCCCATCACCCCAATTCTTCCCATCCGAGGAGAACCACACCCGAGTCTGGCATTCGCGCCGGTCGGCATCGCGCAGATCCCAGTCGGCGCCGAGGAGCATGAGACGGCCGTCCGGGGTCACCGTGATGTGGGGATCGCGTAGATCGTAACCCGGCCGCGGCGGAATCAGCGCCGCCGAGGACCACTGCTCTGCGTCCGAAGAAGTGATCACCCGCAACGCACCGTCGTGCGAGGCGTGATGCTCTCCCTCCCGAAAGACGCAGTACCAGCTCCCCTGAAATCTCGTAAGACCGGTAAACGCATTGTGCCGAGCCTGATCCCAGATTCTTGTGACTTCAACGAGATCCTTTTCCGCCGCTCCCTGCTGGGGCTGCTGACCGCAGGCCGCGATCAATAGAGCCACAAACGCAGTAGCGATCATCCTTCTTGTTTGTTTTCTCAAGTTTCCTCCTTTAGCCCGGATGATGCATAAAGTGTCGTAGCGAAGACACCTCGTGTCGAGACACTCGTGTCAAGCGGCGAAAGCGCCGGCCTGACGAGGCGTCGCGACCGAGGCCCCCGCAGCCAGCGGTACTCTAACGGAAGAAGCAGCCAAATGAAAGGTCGTTGCAGAACTGAAGACTCCCTTTATAAACTCGTAGACAGCGGAAAGGAAAGGGATGCCAAACGCCTGCTTGCGGCCAATGGAGGAAGCGGACCTGCCACGGGTCCTGCAGATGGAGAGGGAAGCCTTCTCCGATCCCTGGAGCGAGAACTTCTTTCGAGAGTGTCTGGAGGGATCAGCTTGCTGGGTATTGGAGCAGACCGGTGACATTTGCGCCTACGGTGTCCTGTCTGTGGAAGCAGCCCAAGCACACATTTTGAACCTGTGTGTCGACTCCGTATTTCGGAGGCGCGGACTGGGCCGCCGACTGGCCACCCACCTGCTCGACCAGGCCCGCCGCAGCGGCGCCCTGGTTGCCTTCCTGGAAGTGCGCCCCTCGAACCGAAGCGCGATCCAGCTTTATCAGTCGATGGGATTTCGGCCGCGGGGCGTTTCAAAGGGCTACTATCCCAAACCTAGAGGCGGCGAAGATGCCCTGATCCTGGTCATCCGACTATGAATGATTCCAGTCGGTGAGTTTCGCTCCGAAGGTAGCGCCGGCTTCCAGCAGGCAGTCGCGGCTTCCAGCCCAGCCGCCGGGACGGCGGCAATACGCTTCTTGTACAGCGACCTTCTTGGGGAGGGCGCACGGCTGTGCGCCCCTACGAGGGAGGGCGCACAGCTGTGGAGGAATCACTCAGTTCCTATCGCCCCGTTTGGGCTCAATTTTTCGATCTACCGCGAGAATATTCTTTCAGGATGTGAGTGACGTTTTCAAAACCGGGCTTCCGGTAGGCGAAGAGAACCAGGAGCCCCACAACCACCCAAATAACCACAAGCCAGATCACTTCTGATCCCCCGTCCCTCGAATCACCTGCACCAGAACCTTCATCGTGTCCGAGATGCCGCCCGGCAAAAGCAGTGTCTTGAGCTGAACCCGCTCCTCGATCCGCTCCGGATTGAGCAGGCCACGACGTTCTTCCTCCAGCAGTTTCTGCTCCAAACCCCACTCCACCATGAAGCGGCGCTGGGTCTTCAAAGGCTGATTCAGCCAACCCAGTTCGGCGCCGACCTTTCTCATCACGTCAAAGTTGACGTGAGTCGTAATATCCTGCTCACCGATGTTGAGGTAAGGGTTCGTCGCCATCTGGTGCCGGTGATAGCACATGAGGGTTCCGCCCGCGCGGTTCACTGCCTGGTAGTCCTGCCATTCGTAACCGTAATCGATGGTGAGCAAAAATCCGCATTCAATTCTGCTCTCCAGCTCCTGAAGCATTTCCACCATGTGCAAGTTGACCTCGTACTCCCAGCCATCCTCCCAGCGACTGAATCCCGACTTCATGTACTCGAGTATTCTAGGATCAGAAATCTCGCCCTCACGCTCGGAAATCTCGTCGTTGATCCGGACGTAAATCTCCCTGACCTCCGAGCCCCGGACCCGCACGCGATGAATAGGGAGTGCATCGAAAAACTCGTTCGAGAAGACCACTCCTTTGATTCTGGAGGGCAGACGAGGACATTGAGATTCAACTGCTTGATATTGCAGATGATCAAAGACAATGGGGTGGGCAACCTTAAGGTACGCCAATACGTCCCTGCCGAGAATCCCCTCCCCCGCACCCAGCTCCACCAGATCAAAGACATCAGGGCGACCCAGAGCCTCAAAGTAACTCGCAAAAGCTTCGGCAAGCAGGTGGGCGAAAAATGGATGAGTACCCGGCGACGTATAGTAGTCTCCCTGCGGCCCGAAGGGGTTTCTCCCGGAGGTATAGTAGCCGTGGGCACGATCGTAGAGACAAAAGTCCATGAAGCGCTCGAAGGTCACGCTCTGGGACTTCCAGGGAAGCTCTATTACTTGCGCAGAGAGAGCAGAATCCAAAAAATTACGCTCAGAAAAACGCTCAATAGAATGCTGGTCGTGATGGGAATGTAGATGCTCCAGTTCCCCTTTTGGAAATGGATATCCCCGGGCAATCGGCCCACCCGAAGCGAAGGCAAAAAGGTGAGCACGAGACCTAGCAAGGCAATGATCAGTCCAAAGAAAATAAGAGCCTTGCCGATTTCCGACAGCATAGTTCAAGCAGCCCGTCAGCTGGTCAATAGTCAATAGTCAATGGCCAGTTGCCAGTTAGCCAGCCGGTCAGCCTTCTCATCTTACCAATACCGACGCATCGAAGAAATAATCGATCTCGAAGCGTGCCGTCTCGGCGCTGTCACTGCCGTGAACGGCGTTGGCTTCGATGTTTTCACCAAAGAGCTTGCGAATCGTGCCCTCGCCGGCCTGAGCGGGATCCGTGACCCCCATCATCTCTCTCCAGCGGCCGATCACTTGCTCACCGCGCAAAACCATGACGACAATAGGTCCTTCCGACATGAAGGCGACAAGCTTCTTGAAAAAGCCTTTGTCCTGGTGAACCTGGTAAAGCTCCTCAGCCTGCCTTTTCGTCAAACGAACCATTTTCATTGCAGCTACCAACAGATCTTGAGCTTCAATCCTTCGGATGATCTCCCCCGCAAGCTTTTTCTTCACCGCATCCGGCTTAATAATGGCCAGTGTTGCTTCCATAGCTGCACCGCTCACACTTCCACTTCCACTGCCACGGCCACTGTCCCCGACCACTCAGTTGGAAGTGGAGGTGGCAGTAGCAGTGGCAGTCTTCACAAGACTTCCTTCACTGCCTCCCCGATCTCGACGGGGCTTTCGACCACGCGAATCCCGCACTCCTTCAGTTTTGCCATCTTTTCTTCCGCGCTGCCGCTTCCCTGCGAAATAATGGCCCCGGCATGACCCATCCTTCGACCCGGAGGCGCCGTTTGACCTGCAATAAACGCCACCACAGGCTTCTTAAAATGGTTCTTCACGTAGTGGGCCGCCTCTTCTTCCGCTGAGCCGCCAATTTCGCCGATCAGGACTACAGCATCGCTGTCGGCGTCTTCACTAAAATCTCCGAGAGCATCGAGAAAGCTGGTTCCCACAATCGGATCACCTCCGATTCCGATGCAAGTGCTCTGGCCAATACCCTGAGAAGTCAGCTGGTCCACCACCTCGTAGGTCAGGGTACCACTTCGGGAGATGCAGCCGACGCGGCCTTCTCTATGTATGTGCCCGGGCATGATTCCTACCTTGCACTTTCCTGGAGAGATGATGCCGGGACAATTCGGTCCGATCAGGCGGCTTTTCCTGCCGCGCATGAATCGGGAGACGCGCAGCATGTCGAAAACCGGGATCCCCTCGGTGATACAGACAATCAGCTCGAGTTGAGCATCCACTGCTTCCATGATGGCATCGGCGGCAAAGGGAGGGGGAACGAAAATCATGGTCGCGTTGGCTCTCCCTTTCTCGACCGCTTCCGCCACCGTATCATAGACGGAAACTCCTTTATGGAGGGTGCCTCCTTTTCCCGGCGTCACGCCCGCGACGACGTTGGTGCCATATTCTTGACACTGCACGGTATGGAAACTTCCCTCCCGGCCCGTAATTCCCTGCACCAATAGACGGATGTTTTCATCTACCCAAATGGCCATCGTACTTTTATGAGTTTGCCAATCTCACTACCTTTTCGGCGGCATCCTCCATTCCTGCTGCCACCTCAAAGTTCAGACCGGAACCTTTCAGAATAGCGTGGCCCTTTTCTACATTGGTCCCTTCCAGTCGAACCACCACGGGCACGCGGGCTCCAACATCCTGAGCGGCCTGCACGACCCCGTCGGCCACTACGTCACAGCGCATGATTCCCCCAAAGATGTTAATCAGCACTGCCGTCACGTTTTGATCCGAAACCAGGATCTTGAATGCGTTCCTGACCATTTCCGCGCTGGCGCCTCCCCCCGCATCCAGGAAGTTGGCGGGATTTCCACCTTTCAACTTGATGAGATCCATGGTGGCCATGGCCAGACCTGCCCCGTTGACCATACAGCCCACATTTCCATCCAACTTGATGTAGCTGAGCTCGTAGCGCGACGCTTCCACCTCGAGTGGTTCTCCCTCTTGCAGATCACGCATTTCGTGGATCGCCTGTTGGCGAAAGAGGGCGTTATCATCGAAGTTCATCTTCGCATCCAGAGCGTAAAGCTCTCCCTGTTCGATCAGCACCAGAGGATTGATTTCAGCCAGGGACGCATCAGTGGATTGGAAGGCCTCGTAAAGTGCCGTCACGAACTGGACCGCGCTTTCCAAAAGCACCGGGCTGAGCCCCAGATGAAATGCGATCCGGCGCGCCTGGAAAGCTTGCAGACCCAGGAGCGGATCGATCTGTTCCTTAAGAATCAGTTGAGGAGTTCTTTCCGCCACTTCCTCAATGTCGATTCCACCTTCGCGGCTAGCCATCAGAACGGGCCGTTGAGCGCTCCGGTCAATGACCATGCCAAGATAAAACTCCTTCTGGATATCCAACCTCTCCTCAATCAGTACCCTCCGGACCTCTTTTCCCTCCGCCCCTGTCTGGGGCGTCACGAGCCTCGACCCAAACATTTGACGCGTCTGCCGTCTTGCCTCCTCCGCATCCGCAGCGACCTTGATTCCTCCACCCTTGCCCCGGCCTCCGGCATGAATTTGAGCTTTGAGGACTACCTCTCCACCCAACTGCCCGGCTATGTCAAAGGCTTCGTCCGAATTATGAGTGACCTTCCCTGCTGGTATTTTGATGCCAAACTCCTCCAGGATCCGTTTGGCTTGGTATTCGTGAATTTTCATCGCCCTAGTGAAACACGATCTAATTTCGTTTTTCAAGCCCGCGGACCCCACGTGATAGGCGAAAATCCAGGGCGCATTGCCCAAATTCCTACCTTCCTCCATTCGACAATGTAGGAGCGGCCTCAGTGCCGCGAAAGGTTCCGGGTAATCAGCAAGAAGGGGACGCCTCTTTTTTTCGGAAAGGCGAAGGCACCCGCACATTTCCCAACGAGCACACACTGCTCACAGCGTGGAAGTTTTCGACAGGTTTGCTTCGCATGTTCCACGATGAGGGCATGAAAACGTTTGTACAGCGTGACGTCACGGTCCAGCCGTGATTGGAAGAATTCCTGGATTTCTTCGTATTTCTCTTTCCTGGGAAGCATCCCATACCGTTCAAAGATTCGCCGGGTGTAGGCGTCTACCACAAACCGTTCCCGGGAACACGCATAGAGCAGGATGGGCAGGAGCCGATCGCGCTCGACTTCATGGTAGAAGTCCCCTGCAAAGGCCAGAACAAAGCGGGCCATCTCTTTCAGGCGCCGCGCCTTCTGCCGGTAGAACCCCGAGGATCGGATGACACTCTCCAGCGTCGGAATCGGGCAAGAGGCGATTTTTCCCGCTTCCACAAGGCCTTTCCGAATCATCTTGGCAGCACCCGCTCCACGTTTTTCCAGTTGCTGTTCTGGGTCAGAATGGCACCTACGACCACCTCCAAGCGAGGAGGTCGAAACTGACCGCTGAGAGGCCATTCCCCTTCAGGCCATCCGCCGCCAAGCGGGTAGTGATCCCGCAGCGCCCGGTAAACCTGCGTGAGTTCATGACGGCGGGTTTTCATGATGCTCGGTCAGGTCCGAAGAAGAGCCTGTCTCATTAAGCGGGCAGGCATTCCTGATGAAGGACGGGCTTTCGGGTCTGGATCCGATCAGCAAACTGCGTGTTATTTCCCGCCGTTGAGTGCCTGCAGCGCCAAAATCAGTGCTTGAGTCCCCTTGCGAGCTCCTCCACAGGCCAGAACGGCCTGATAAAGCTGTTTGGCCAGGGCCAATCCGGGCAGAGCAAGCTGCATTGTTTCGGCCTCAGCCGAGGCGATTCCCATGTCCTTGATAAAGTGCTCCACGTAAAAGCCCGGTTCAAGATTTCCTTTCAGGATGCGCGGCAGCAGATTGTTGAGGCTCCAGGATGCAGCTGCACCACTTCCGACGCTCTCCAGAACCACTTCGGGATCGAGTCCCGCCCCACGAGCGTAAAGCAGGCCCTCACATAGACTCACCATGATGCCCGAAATCAAGACCTGATTGACCATCTTTGTGTGTTGCCCACTGCCGGGCGGGCCCTGAAGGACGATGGTTTTCCCCATCTTTTCAAACAGAGGTTTGATCTTGCCAAAGACGTCCTTCTCCCCCCCGACCATGATGGAGAGGGCTGCGTTGCGGGCGCCCACGTCCCCTCCACTGACCGGAGCATCCAGGACACCCACTCCCTTTTTTGCCCCTTCTTCCGCGAGTCGCCGGGCCAGCGCCGGGCTGCTGGTCGTCATGTCGACCGCGACGGTCCCGGAGCGAGCAGAGGAGAAGATCCCCTGCTTTCCCAGATATGATTCCTCGACGTCACTTGGATAGCCCACCATCGTGAAGACCACCTCGCTGCCGTCGGCGACCTGGGCAGGGGTATCGGCCCAGGCGGCCCCACGATCCAGAAGCACCTTTCCTCTTTCCCTGGTGCGGTTGAAAATCGTCAGCGAATGGCCCGCATCCAAAAGATGGCCCGCCATTGGAACACCCATGACTCCCGTACCGATCCATCCAATTCTCACTTTCTAGCCTCCTTCCTGAAACATCAGCCTGGACGAAGTATAGACGCAAAATCAATCTAACCCTAACCCGGATTATGCATAAGGTGTCCTGGTGTCCTGTCCCATAAATCACATACCATTTGTTTCGGCTAAACAATGTGATTTGTTAGGAGGCAGAACGATTTCCTGAAAGAAGTGGCAATATACACAGCGAGCTATCGAGCATAAGATCTATGAACATTCTCTTTGACCTCGACGGAACGCTGACTGATCCGCGTGTTGGGATTATTCGCTGCATTCAGCATGCATTGGAAGTCCTCAATGGTCCCAAGTGGAGGAACAGCGATCTCGAACGATTCATAGGGCCTCCACTACACGAGTCCTTCAAAGAGATTCTAGGGACAACCGACGGAGCCGCAGCGTGGGAGGCATTGCAGATTTACAGAGAAAGATACAGCAGGGTCGGGTTTCTCGAGAACGAAGTGTATCCAGGCGTACCTCAAGCACTGGAGGCGCTGCGGCGTGCTGGTCATCATCTCTGGATCGCGACCTCAAAGCCGACGGTGTATGCATGCAACATTGCCGAGCACTTCCAGCTCGCCAAGCACTTTGAGGGGATCTATGGCTCGGAATTGGACGGAGCGCGGACGGGAAAAGCCGATCTCATCAAGTTCATCCTGGAACGCGAGGGACTGAGCCCAGCAGAAAGTGTCATGGTAGGAGACCGTCGCCATGACGCTGAAGGTGCCGGGATCAACGGGCTGAGAAGCATCGGGGTGTTGTGGGGCCTGGGGTCTGAAAAAGAGCTGAAAGAGGCAGGGGCTGACCAACTGGTTAACAGACCTGATCAGCTGTCAGAGACATTTCTCTCCAGCTAATGCGCAAGTTTCTCTTGTGGGATCATGATGGGGTTCTCGTAGACACCGAAAGATGGTTTTTTGTGTCGACTCAGGAATGTCTTCGCGAACTCGGCGTCGAACTGAACCAAGCGACGTATCTGCAGTTCATGTCAGTGGGGCGTTCTTGCTGGGAGCTGGCAAAGGAATCTGGCCAGTCGGAAGCTGCTATTGCCGAAAAACGGGGGGAGCGCGATACACTGTACGAATCCTATCTGGCTACCAAGGAAATCGAGATAGACGGCGTCCTGGAGACTCTGAGCATATTACGCAAGCGGTACCGCATGGCGATCGTTTCTACTTCGAAGCGTTCCGATTTTGAGTTGATCCATCGCTCACGCGGGATACTGCAATTTTTTGAGTTCATTATCAATATTGAAGACTGCGAGGAGCCCAAACCTGATCCCGATCCTTACCTCAAAGCCTTGAAACGGTTCGGAGCATTGGCAGGGGAGGCGGTGGCGATTGAGGATTCCTCTCGCGGGCTCCGCTCGGCGATCCGAGCGGGTATTGATTGTGTTGTGGTCCGAAACGAGTTTACGTCATCACAGGACTTCAGCGGTGCGTGGTGTATTCTTCATTCAGTTCGAGAACTTCCAGCCGCACTGGCCGGCTAGAACAGCATGAAGCTGACAGATGCGTATCCTTTTTTCTGTAATTTAAAGACCTGGAGGAAAAGATTTTGGCGTTTATTTGCCTCAGGCGGGACGATCTGGAAGGAGGCAAGGGTTTAGGTAGGGGCCGCTGGATTTTTTCTGACAGGGGTCTGGGACAGGATTCTCCAAAACAGAAACGTTCGAAATCTGAAAGGAGAATCCATGAACCCAGACCTGAAGGCAAGCATAGCAGAAGAGGTTGTCGAAGAGTTGATGGAAGAGGGGACGGAGGCATTCCGAAGCGTTCTGGAGAAGCTGTTCAACGTGGCCATGCGAATTGAGCGGAGCGACTATTTGGGAGCCGAGCCGTACGAACGCTCCGATACTCGTCGAGGTCATGCGAACGGGTACAAGGACAAACGGATCAAGATGCGAGTCGGCGAATTGGAGCTGAAGATCCCTCAGGTGCGAGGGCTTTCGTTTTATCCGCAGTCTCTGGAGAAAGGCTGCCGATTCGGAGAAAGCCCTGAAGCTGGCCATCGCCGAAATGTACGTGATGGGAGTCTCCACTCGAAAAGTCACGCAGATTACGGAGCAGCTGTGTGGAACAGAGATCTCGGCCACCCAGGTGTCTCGTGTGGCGAAGGAGCTGGACGAGGAGCTGGAGAAGTTTCGCAAGCGAGAACTGGGAGAGTATCCGATCGTGTATCTGGACGCTCATTACGAGAAGGTGCGAAAAGAGGGAACGGTTCAGGAGTTGGCCATCCTGAAAGCGGTCGGCGTGAATCGCTTTGGAAAGCAAGAAGTGCTGGGAGTCTCCGCCAAGTTAAGTGAGGCCGAAGTGCACTGGCGCCAGTTTCTGGAAGGACTACAGAAACGAGGTCTTCAGGGAGTGGAACTGTTGGTGAGTGATGATCACGCGGGTTTGCGAGCCGCGCGGAAGGCGGTGTTTCCGTCGCTGCCTTGGCAGCGCTGTCAGTTTCATTTGAGCCAGAACGTTCAGGCGTATGCTCGGAGAGTTGAGGAGAGAAGCGAGATTGCGCAGGACATCCGAGACATTTTCAACTGCCCCACCCTGGAAGATGCCGAAGTCATGCTTCAGAAGAAGACCGGCCAGTGGCAGAAGAGGAATGCGGCGCTCGTGGAGTGGATGGAAGAGAATCTGGTGGAAGGGTTCACGGTCTATCGGTTTCCGCGAAGTGCTCACCGGCGGATCCGAACCATCAACTGCGTAGAGAATCTGAACCGAGAGATCCGTCGCCGCACTCGAGTGGTTGGAATTTTTCCGAATGAAGCGTCAGCGATGCGACTCATCTCGGCCGTTTTGGAAGAGATTCATGAGGAGTGGTTGACGGGCAGGCAGTATCTGAACCTGGCCCATTGGAAGGAGATGGAGAATCCAGTCCCTGAAAGAAATTATAGAAAATAGTTGCGTAGCCAAGCTGACTGGCATTGCTAGCGTTCCGGCAGGTCACTTTCTGAGTGGTCTTGAAGATCTTTTTCCGGCACCGATCGCGTCGTTGAACCGACTAGCGGTGCTGCCGGCTTATCACTTGGATTAGCCAATGGAAGGATCTTTGCTCGTTTGAAGTCATCGAACTCAAGAGAAGAAACCGACCCGAGGCAACGACGCCTAACGCCTACCCTCTTCCACTGGTTTGCCAGAGTGATTGCAAGCACCAGTTCTTGACTGGCGAGACGTCCTGAGCCGGGTGGATTGATCCATCCCCGGGATAGAGAATTTGATTGTCCATGACCTTCTGTGTCGGACAGGCCAAGTCGGGTACGGCATCTCTTTGTGGGTTGCTGGCGGCAAATTACCGCGCCGCCCACGAACCCGAGCGTGAGCAAATCCTCGAGATGATTCTGCAGGAATCGCGTGGTGATGTTACCGAGACTACATTCCAAGCCGCCCGACAGGCGTCTTATTCTAAGAACCCATGAACTAGATGGGTCGCATCAACGGCTGGCCGAATTCCTGCAGATTCCTGTGGAACAGCTTGATTCTAACAAGGGGCGCCTCAACCGGAGCACATGGGCAGGTAGGATCGAGTCTTTCGTGGAGCCAGCCTACCTGAATGAGATGGTCGCAAAGACATGTGGCGAGAACATGGCCCGCCACTTTCCGGAAATCGCTGGCGTCAAGGACGCCTACGCATTGTGGGAGTCTGGTGTCCCGAGCGATTGAATGGGCACTGACCTGAATTTTCCCCCGAGATCCAGCCCAGAGATCTAGAATGAGACCCTATGAGTAGGCGACGTGCTCAAGAGAGGTTCAGATGAAGACCATCCTTCATGCCGTCCATGTTCACTCGCCGCCGACAAAGGTCTATGAAGCCCTCACGACAGAAAAGGGGCTCGGCAGCTGGTGGACTACCAAAGTTAGTGTAGAAGAGACAGAGGGAGGAATCATCCGGTTCACCTTCCATGGAGACTTTCATCCCCAGATGAAACAGACGCGGCTTCAAGCTGCTGAACAGGTGAGGTGGACGTGTATCGATGGCCACCCGAACTGGCAGGACAATAGCTTCGTGTTCACTCTGCAGGATAGGAAAGGCGAGACGCTATTACTCTTTGTTCAGGAATACGCCCAGGAACTATCGGACGAAGTCTATGGCACATACAACTTCAACTGGGGCTACTACCTGAACAGCCTGAAGCAGTTCTGTGAAAACGGATCAGGCACCCCTTTTGTTCCACCCGTGTGAACCTCGCGCAGGAACCCTGTGCAAACGCGAACAAAGCTGCCACTTTTCATACGGGTAATGCATCTTAGTGAGTGTTTAGCAAAAGAGAAGACATGCGCAGAAAGATTAACAGAGTTCTAAGAAGGCTATTGGACAGAACTTCTCATGACCCTGTGGTGGAAGAGCACCTCAGGAAAAGCAGAGAGGCTCTTGAGACCAAGCGTCAAGAGTTCAAAAGAGAATCAGCTACCGCTAGTCACTGAGACCTTACCGGACAACGCATCCTCTCCAAAGCTGTTTTCTTCCGCTGTTTCCAGTAACCGGTCAAGACACTTGTGCCGAGCGCCCCTGGGCTAGGACAAGGATACGAAGGCCTTTCGGTTCAGCTTTATGGTGAGTTGAGTGTCTCGGTAAAGGTCAAGGTCACGCCCTCGCCTGGTCATCACTTTGGCCAAACCAATGATGGTCCCGGTCGCTGCACCAACAGCGCCTCCTTTTCGGCCGCCAGTAAGGACGCCCACCAGGCCGCCGACACCCGCGGCAGTGCCCACTCTCTTGGCATCCTGCGATTTGCTGCCTTTCCCCTGCAGCGTACCTTCCCGATCTTTCACTTTTCCGCCGGCCTTTGGTTCGATCGAGACTACCGTGGCTGGAAACAGATACTTGGAACCGTCAGCGAACTCAAGTTCATTAAACTGGAGGTGCATTTCTGCCCGTCCCGAGATCCGACCCGCTCGCTTCGTACGTCCTACAGTACCCAGAACCCGTGTCCCTTTTGGGATCACCTGTCGCCCCGCAATCTTGACGTTCTCGATCACCTCGGCACGAAACTCGTCTCCCCTTTCGCTTCGCCGCGTGCTGAGCATATCCAGCAATCGAACCTTGACTCGGGTGCCTACCGGGACCGAAACGGTTCCCTCTCTGAGCTCAGGGGGAGAAATCGGGTCCCGAGAGAAGGGAGACGAATCGGCCTCATGAGGATGGGGAGCCTCATAACCCCCCTCCCGATTCAACAGTCCATAGCCTTGCTCGTAGCCATCTTCAAAGCCACGGCGGTAGCCCAAAACATAGACGTCGGGATCATGCCGGCTCTCGTCAAAACCCCGATCCCCAGTTTGAAAGGCCTTCTTGTTTCCCAGATCAAAGCGTTTTTTTTGCTTCTGATCCTGTTTTCCCGCCTGAAAGCCATCGTTATATCCCCCATCGTAGGCCTCACGATAGGTATCGGAACCCAGCACCAGTGCAACAGAGCAATAGAGCAACAGAGCAATAGACAAAGAGGACCACGTCTTCCTTCGCTCTTTTGCTTTTCTGTTCGTTTGCTCTACGAGCGCAGCGAGTTTCATTGCTTCCTTGTTGAAATGGCCCTCCGACCCTTCAGATCGTCCCACCTGACGAGAAACTTATCCAGCAGAAGCCGGTTGCCCGTCGATTGCAGTTCGCCCTCATTGTTTTTGAACTGAAAATAGTAGAGCGTATACCCTTCTTTGATATACAAACCAGCGCTGCGCTCGTAGGCGATTCGACCTTCATATTCACCAATGCTCTCTCCCTCCTGATCAAATATCTGAAGCCCCGCGAGTACTCCTTCGGGCACCTGACGGACCAGGTTGTTCGTCACGGGAAAGTACAATTCCTTTTTGCCAGTTCTGAAGATCTCTCCAAAGATCCATTCACAATCGATTCCCTGCAGTCGTTTCCCCAGGCTGGTCATCACCTTGTCCACCTGATCCCAGCAGGCCCGGGAAGGTTTTCCCTGAGTCTTTAGCTTGACGGGCAATTTCGCCTCCTGGGCGACCGAGCCGCAGCTATCGCGTCCCAGCCCAAAGCAGGCAAACGCCCCGAATAAAATCAGTATTAATGAATGCTTCATCTTAGGGTACCTCCTTGTTAGACCGTAAACCGGCTCAAAAGGTTTAAGTGGTGATGCACTTCGCTCCGAATCGGATGGGTGTAGAAATCTAGGGAGGGAGCTCACCCGTCATTTTAGCCAAGCCCGGTTCCCACGCGCCGAGCGTGGCGAATGCAGTCGGGAATTCCCACTCCATCCAGGTAGTTTCCCACAAGATGAAGTCCGGGAACACGTTTCAGATCCCGATTCAGATCTTCGACCCTGGAGCTGTGCCCTACCAGATATTGCGGCAGGGCACGTTCCCAACCATAGACCCTCTCCATCAGCGGGGCCTGGTTCACATTCAGGATCTCCCGGAGTTCCCGCTTGACCGCGCTCAACAGGAGATTCTCCTGGTCCTCCCCGGCACCGTCCTGGAAGCCCTGAACAAAACAGCGCAGCAGCGTACTGTCTTTCGGGCAGCGGTGAGGAAACTTCTGGTCCACCCAGGTACAGGCTAAAAGGATCTTTTTTTCTGAGCGTGAGACCAGGAAACCCGACCCCTGGCGACCAGTCAGGGCGTTTCCGGGGTAAGCCAGGCAAACGATCATCGCCCCAGCATACGGGATCTGCTGCAGCCTTTTTGCCATTGAGGGCCAGGACTCCGAGAGTAGAGTCGCCGAAATGTAGGCGGGCGTCGCCAGAACTACATGGTCGGCGCTCCAAGGATCCTGATCTCGAACATGGATTCGGAACCCTCGAGGTTGCGGCGAGACAGACAAAACCTCAGTTTGAGAGTGAAGGTCCACTGCAGGGCTCACGTTTTCGATCAGTGCCTCAACCAATTCCTTCATCCCTCCCCGCAAAGAAAAGAAGACAGCTTCCCTCTTTTCGCGCTCGGCCCGGGAAACCGCTTTCCAGCTCAAGAGCCGGGTAAGACGCCCCTGCCTTTTCTCAGCCTGATAGAGCTGGGGAAGAGTACTGCGAATGCTGAGCTCGTGTGTGTCTCCTCCGTAAACTCCTGCAAGAAGAGGTGCAGCGAACTTTTCCACTACTTCCTGGCCCAATCTGCGGCCAACGAAGTTCGCAACCGACTCATCCTCGAGCCGTGAGGGAGCAATCAGGGGCTCCAGAGCGGCGCGAAAACGCCCCTTCCAGGAAAGTAGCGGGCTTCTCAGGAGGCGGAAGGTGTCCACCGGAGTCCTCAGAAGCAACCCCAAGGGAAGAGGGCGGAGCGCTCCCTGAGAAAAAAGATAGACCTGTGGGTGGGCACTCAGCGATCGAATCAAGCGTTCCTCAAGCCCTAGCTCCTTGCAAAGCTCCAAAGCTTCGGGCTTTTGAGACAGAAAGGAGTCGGGCCCTCCTTCCAGAACAAACCCGTTGACCCGTTGGGTGAGGATCATCCCTCCCCAACGAGGGGAGGCTTCTGTCAGGCGAATTTCAGCGGATGCGGGGTCCAGCCTCTGACTCAGGAAATAGGCTGTAGAGAGGCCGGAAATGCCTCCTCCGATGATCACGATCCGGCGACGCCCGTTCATTCCTGCTGCTGGAGATGAGTGCCTACGATCGCTGCCATGGCGTGGATGAAAACCGGATCGTCATTGAGGGAACGGGAGCGCTCCAGGCGCATGCCCAGGGATGCGGCTAGCTCTCGAAAGGCAATATCCACATCGTAGAGCACTTCGACGTGATCCGAAACAAAGCCGATGGGAACGACCAGCACGTTTTTCGCGCCCTGGCTCGACAAATCTCTGAGCACTTCCTCCACCGGCGGACCCAGCCATTTCTTCTGGCCGTAGCCCTGGCTCTGATACGCGAATATCCATCTCGGGTGATCGAGGAGCCGGGCCACGCCCGAAGCCGTCTCCTTCATCTGATCGTGGTAGGGGTCATTCTGCTCGAGGATTTCTTCGGGAAGACTGTGGGCCGTAAAGATAATCGAGATCTCAGATCGAATCGATTCGTCGAATCGTGAGAGGGCTTCCCTTGCCTGCGACGCGAAGGCCTCGAGCAGCCGTGGGTGTTGGTGCCAACTCTTCACGTATATGGTATTCCAGCCCAGGTCGAATTCCTCCACAACGGCCCGGTATTGCTTAAAGTAAGCACCCACACTCATTACTGAGTACTGAGGGGCCATGCAAAGTGCGATGACGCGAGACAGCCCGGCGGAGCGGATTTCCCCGACTGCTTCACGAATGTATGGATGCCAGTGCCGCATCCCCACAAAAGTCCGATTGGGGATGCCTTGAGCCGTGAGCTCTCTTTCCAGGGCCCGCGCCTGAGCTTGCGTCAGCTCCAGCAGAGGAGATTGCCCTCCAATTTTCCGGTAGCGCTCCCTAATCGCCTCCAGTACCGGCGGCGGCAGCGCCCGACCTCCCCTCACGTCCCTGACAAAAGGCTCGACCTCATCCAGAGAGGCAGGACCTCCGTAGGCCATCAGTAACACCGCGATCTCAGGATTCATGACTAACGACTTCCACTGCCACCTCCACTTCCACTACCAGTGACCAGTGACCGATCACCGCGCCGTCTTCTCGTGCACCCACTCCACTACTGCTTCCACATTTTCCACCGGGGTCTGGGGCAGTATTCCATGTCCGAGATTAAAGATGTGACCCGGGCGCCCCTGAGCCTGTTCCAAGACCTCCTCTACTCTTGCCTCCAAGGTGCTCAGCGGGCCCAGAAGGGCCGCGGGGTCCAGGTTGCCCTGCACCGCGACTCCATCTCCCAGACGATCGAAGACATCGTTGAGGGGGATGCGCCAATCGACGCCAATGACAGTCCCGCCGGCTTCCTTCATCAGCTCAAGGAGCGTTGCGGTCCCGGTGCCAAAGTGAATCAGGGGAACAGCACACGGTTTGAGACGGTCGAGCACACTTTTGGAATAAGGTAAAACGTATTGGCGGTAATCATGCGGCGACAGGCATCCCACCCAGCTGTCAAAAAGCTGGAGGGCTTCGGCACCGGCTGAAACCTGCCGCTTCAGATATTGAAAGGTGATCTCGGAGAGTTTCTCCATGAGCAGATGCCAGGCGTCAGCTTGCCCGTACATTATCGTTTTGGTGTTCAGGAAGAGGCGAGAATATCCTCCTTCGATCATATAGCTGGCCACGGTGAAGGGAGCACCCGCAAAACCCAGCAGCGGGATTTTCGAGTTGAGTTCTTTTCTCACCAGCCGAATCGCTTCAAAAACGGATCCCAATATCCCGTCATGGTCCGGCTGGGTCAGGGCTCGGACATCTTCCAGCGTCCGGATCGGTCGATGGATCACGGGACCTTCACCCCGCGCAAACTCAAAGTCAAGCCCCATGCTTTCCAGCGGCAGCAGGATGTCGGCGAAAATGATGGCTGCATCTATCGGGAAGCGCCGGATCGGCTGCAAGGTGACTTCGGCTGCAAGTTCCGGGTTCTTACAGATTTCGATCAGTGTATGCTTCTCTCGCAACCTTCGGTACTCTTCCAGGTAGCGCCCCGCCTGGCGCATAAACCAGACGGGCGTATAGTTCACATCTTGCTTGCGACAGGCTCTCAGAAAGTGACTTCCCTCCATTTTCCCATCTTACCGCATTTCCGGAAGGAGATAGGTAGTCCCCTCTTGAGAGGGGTGTCCGCCGCAAGCGGACGGGGTGTGTTCCGGGCCTTCGCCGATGCCGATGCCCAGCATCGACTCGTCGTCACGCCTCGAATCAGAAACCGTTTCCCTCGCAACAAATGGCATGTTATTCCTGGGACAGGACACTAGTACACTGTCAGCATTGTTTTTATTAGTCAGAGGCAGAGCGTAAAAGCTCGTCTTGAGAGGCCTTGGTTCGATAACCTAGGAGGATCAAGATGAGCAAGAGATATGTGGTCCGACTTAGTGAGGAAGAACGCAAGGAGTTGCAGAGTCTGGTCAAGAAAGGGACAGTGAAGGCCTACCGGGTCAAGCACGCTAATATCCTGTTGAAGGCGGATGCCAACGGCCCTGGATGGACGGACGAGAAGATCGCAGAAGCGTTTGGGTGCCACTTCAATACAGTGGTGCAGGTTCGTCGGCGTTTGGTGGAAGAGGGACTGGAGCGGGCCTTGGGCCGCAAGAAGCAACAGCGACTCTCGCGAGAGAAGTCACTGGACGGAGAGCAAGAGGCGCAAATGATCGCACTCAGTTGCGGCCCGCCACCGGAAGGACGAGCCCGCTGGACGCTGCGACTGCTCAGCCAACGGCTGGTGGAGATGGAGATCGTGGAGACGATCAGCCACGAAACGGTGCGCCAGGCTTTAAAAAAAACGTCCTCAAACCGCACTTGAGGAAGTGTTGGGTGATCCCGCCCCGGCAGAATGCGGACTTCGTGGCCCATATGGAAGACGTTCTGGAAGTTTACAAGCGTCCCTTGGATGGGAAATATCCGGTGGTGTGCATGGACGAGCAGCCGCAGCAGTTGATTGGAGAAACTCGCCAGCCGATCCCGCTCGGAGGGGGGCGGGTCGAGCGCTACGATTACGAATATGAGAGATGTGGGACGGCGGCCCTGTTTTTGTTCGTTCAACCTCTGGCGGCCTGGCGCAAAGTGAGCGTGCGCGAGCAGCGGACCAAGGTGGATTGGGCACGGGAGATTCAGCAGCTCCTGGAAGAGGATTTTCCAGATGCGGCCCGGATCATCCTGGTGTGTGACAACCTCAACACGCACAAGGCGGGCTCGCTCTACGAGGCCTTTGAGCCTCAAAAAGCTCGCCGCTTGGCGGAGCGGCTCCGGATTCACTACACCCCCAAGCATGGCAGTTGGTTGAACGTGGCGGAAATCGAGCTGAGCGCGTTGAGCCGGCAATGCCTAGATCGTCGCATCCCAACTCGCCAGCAACTCACCCGCCACACCCAGGCGTGGTGGGAAGATCGCAATCGAATGCAAATCGGAGTAGATTGGCAGTTTAGGATCGAGGATGCTCGCGTCAAGCTCAAGCACCTCTACCCACAATATCTAAGTTGACAAGATACTAGCGGATTGCGAACCAACCCGCCACCAGGAAGAAGAACAGGATAAAGACCAGGATGGCTGAGGTCAGGGGATGGTTTCGGTGGCGTTTCCCCACCCATCTCGCGCGGCCATTCAAGAGTAGCAGCGCGAGCGCCAACAGGGGCATGAAAACGGCTCCCAGGATCGCATAGGCCTTTTGCATGGGGGCGAATCCGACCCAGAGCCCTATCATGGGAACCGTCGCCACGGCATATAAGGAGCCTCGGTAGGAACGGGATCTCATATCTATGGGGCCTGGATCTGGAACGCGATTCCCTTTGACGAGGATCCACAGATCGGTAGAAAGATAAGGAATACTTTGCCAGACACCCAGAAGGCTGCTGAAAACCGCGCCCAACGCACCCACCAGGAAAGCCCACTTACCGACTGTTCCCAGTTCGCTCAGAAGCTGATCGGCCAGCCGGATGATCAAAGTGGCTCCCTTGCCTTCCACTTGAACGGTGCTGCCGACCACGACCATGCAGATACCGAAAAGCGCTGTCATGAAATACGCAATACCAAGGTCGATTCGGCAAACTGCCAGATCATCGGGACCGAATCGTCCCTCCTCGCGAATCCAATAACCGTAACAAAGTACGGTCACGGTACCTCCCACAGCTCCCATCAGCGCGATCGTCCAGGCCAGTCCCTCGCCGTCAAATCTGGAAATGGTGGGCAGCAAGAGCCCGCTGATCACTTCCTCCCAGCCCGGTTTTAGAAGGACCGCAGTCAGAACAACCGTGACAAACATCGAAGCAATGCAAATTTTCATCACCTTTTCAAAAAGCCGGTAACCACCCAGGCGCACCAGGACCACGCCGAGGATGCTGAAAAGAATTCCGTAGACTACCTTCCCCTTGAATGGGTCCGAAGAGAGAGGGAGTATCGCCTGAGCCGCAATCCCGCAGGCACTCATCAGCGCTGCCGCTACCATAAAACTCCAGGCCACGAAGTACACCAGGAAGCCATATCGGGCGGGACGGCCCAGATGGCTCATGGCCCCCTCGAGCAGAGTGTCACCCGTTGCCAGTTGCCAGCGAGCCAACCCTTCGTTGAGCACAAATTTGAAGAATGCTCCCATAAGGACCGCCCACAGCACCCCTACTCCCAGTTTGGTTCCCGTAAGCGCTGCTGTGGCCAGATCGCCCGCGCCGACTCCAGTGGCGGCAACGAGAATCCCGGGACCTATGACGGAGAGAATTCGGGTTTTCTTTTCCACGGGGTTACTTGCATAGCAGATTTCTCAGGCCTGTGCGAGCCGGCTCAAGAAATTTTCTCGTAGTTTTTCTCGACTCGAACGTTATGGCTAAGAGCAGGAAGCGAGTTCACTATGTTGCTTAAAGTCCACAGCGCTTCGGTGCTCGGAATTCGGGCCGAGATCATTGACGTCGAGGTCGACCTTTCTCTGCGACGGGGACAGAAATACCACGTGGTGGGTCTGCCCGATACCGCCATCAAGGAGAGTGGGGAACGAGTGCGCGCTGCCATTCGAAACTGCGGTTATCGCTTCCCGGAGACGGGGAGCATTACCATCAACCTGGCACCGGCTGATTTCAAAAAGGAGGGGAGCTGTTATGACCTTCCCATAGCGCTGGCCGTGTTGGGGCTGGGTGGAGAGTTAGAACCGGAACGAGTTCAGGAGTGGTTGATTCTCGGGGAGCTGTCTCTGGACGGGCGGGTGCGCCCCATTCGCGGCGCTCTACCCGTTGCACTGAGCGCTCGAAACCACAAGTTTTCGAGGCTGCTCCTGCCTGCTGATAACACCGTGGAGGCGGCTGTGGTGGGAGGAGTGGAGGTGTATCCGGCCTTCTCCCTTCCCCAGGTTCTGCACCTGCTCAACGGAGGCTCGTCTCAATACCCTGCCACCCGGGTGAGTCTCGAGCAGTTACTCACAGCGAGAACCAGCAGACTGCCTGATTTTGCCGACGTCAAGGGACAAAGGGCCGTCAAACGAGCCCTGGAGGTGGCCACGGCGGGCGGTCACAACATTTTGATGATCGGCCCTCCAGGATCGGGGAAAACGATGCTGGCCAAACGCATCCCGTCAATCCTGCCCGCCATGAGCTTTGCCGAGGCTCTTGAGACCACCGCCATCCACAGCGTCTACGGGCTGCTGAAAGCAGACCGACAATTCATCACTCAACGACCTTTTCGAGCCCCTCACCACACCATCAGCGGGGCGGGGCTGGTGGGAGGCAGTTCCAATCCCCGGCCTGGCGAAATATCCCTGGCTCACAACGGCGTGCTGTTTTTGGATGAGCTGCCGGAATTTCAACGTCAGGTGCTGGAGGTTCTCCGCCAACCTCTTGAAGAAGGTGAGGTCACGATCAGCCGTGCCGCACGCACGCTGACCTTCCCGGCTCAGTTGATGCTGGCGGCGGCAATGAATCCCTGCCCCTGCGGCTACTGGGGCTCGGCGTTGAAGGAGTGCGTGTGCACGCCGCCTCAGATCCAACGCTACCTGTCCAGGATTTCCGGTCCGCTGCTGGATCGGATCGACCTGCATATAGAGGTCCCTGAGGTGAAGTACAAGGACCTGAGCAGGGACCCCGACGGGGAGTCTTCTGCACTCATCGCTCGACGCGTGAGTCAAGCCCGCAAGCGGCAGCTGCGCCGTTTTCAAAAAACGTCGATCTTCTGCAATGCCCAGATGGGCTCAGCCCAGATCCGTTCCTATTGCGTTCTGGACGAGGAAACCAAAAAGCTTCTAGAGACCGCCATTGAGAAGCTCGGTTTCTCGGCGCGCGCCTACGACCGTATCCTCAAAGTGGCCCGTACCATCGCCGATTTGTCGGCCTCACGAAACATTCGCTCCGAGCACGTCTCCGAAGCGATCCAATACCGCTCCCTGGATCGAAATTTCTGTTTCTAGGGATCAGCGCCAGGCTCATAGTTAGTCTTCAGCAGGCCACAGTGCTCGCCAGCGATGGGCTCGCTCTGGGCTTTTTTCAGATTTGTTGCGACTCACGGACTTACATTCCGCACTTCTCGAGGGTGATTTGGTGATTGTGTGACCGATTGGTCCTTCATGGGTTGTGGGTTTTTTCAGCTTCCATGAGGCGCACGGTTTCGGTCTCCCAACGGCGCAAGAGACGTCGGACGGTCCGGTAGTTGGCAAGCGCCTTTCGCAGGAGGGCCGCCTGCTGGGGAGAGATCATCCGGTGGACCTGTTTCCCCTCGCTCATGCATCCCCACTCGTAGTAGGGGCCATGGCGGGCTCGGGGATCCCGAAAGCAGCGGCAGTTGACTTTGCCGCAGACCTTCTTCCTCTTCACCAAGGTTCCGGAACACAGACAGTCGAGTTGTCCGATCTGTTGCTGGATCCGGGCGATCCGGTCGAGGGCACGACTGCGGACTCGATCGAGGTGTTTTCCAGATCTGGATTTTGTCATATCTGTCTATTATATTAGCGACAGATATGGGTCGGGTGCAAGGCTTATTATCCCGGGGCTCCTTTGGGCTCCGGACGGAGCGGCTGGGGCCGCTTCCCATCGTGAATCACTTCCTGTCCCGCATGGGTCTGGGCGAGATCCTGCAACGCCACGTCCCGACCCAGGATCGCCGGGTCACCCTATCCTATGCCTTAGGGCTCGGCCTGCTGCGCTCGATCCTGGTGGAGCGGGAGCCGATCTATCGCCAGCAGGAGACCGTGCGCACGTTTGCGCCGGAGATGTATGCCCTGCACCCGGAGGGGGTGGATCAGGTGAGCGACGACCGCATCGGCAGAGCGCTGGACCGGCTCTTCGATGCGGACCGCGCGGCCTTGCTCACCGAAGTGGTGATCGCCGTCGCGAAGCGCTTCGAGGTCCGCTGCGACGAGCTGCACAATGACTCCACCACCATCCGTTTCACGGGGCAGTACCGCCGCGCCCAGGGCCGACGGATGCGGGGCCAGCGAGCGCCCTTCATCACCTACGGCTACTCGAAAGATCATCGGCCCGACCTCAAGCAGTTGCTCTTTTCCCTCACGGCCAGCGCGGACGGCGGGGTCCCGGTGCAGTTCCGGTGCAGCGATGGGAACACCAACGACTCGGTGACCCACATCGAGACTTGGAAGGCCCTGCGGGCCGTGGCCGGTCGGCCCGACTTCCTGTATGTGGCCGACTCCAAGCTGTGCAGCCGGGAAAACATGGACTACATCTATCGGCGCGCAGGGCGGTTTGTCACGGTCCTTCCCCGCTCCCGGCTCGAGGATGGAGAGTTTCGCAAGTGGATTCAGACCCACGAGCCCGAGTGGGAGAAGGTCTGGGATCGTCCCAACCCGCGGCGCAAAGGGGGTCCCCGGGACCGATGGTATGTCTGCCGCGCACCGCTCCCTTCGCGAGCAGCTGGCCGCCGCGCAGGAAGAGCTGTCGGATCTGAAGGAACGCCTCCGCAGTCCGAAGTCGCGCCTGCGCAAGGCTTCCGAGGTCGACCAGAGGGTCGAGGAGATTCTCCAGCGCCGTCAGCTGGCCCGCTATCTCCGCGTCCGGCGCCTGCGACGGGAAGAGCACACCTTCCGGCAGTTGCGCCGAGGACGGCCCGGATCCCAGACGCCCTACCGCAGGATCACGCGCCGGCGCTGGGATCTGGAGTGGAAGCTGGAGCAGGCGGCGATCGACTACGACCGGAAGAGTGACGGGATGTACCCGCTTTTGAGCAACGATCGGTCCCTCCCCGCTCCGCAAGTCCTCCAAGCCCACAAGGGCCAACCCGCGATCGAGAAACGTTTCCAGCAGATCAAGACCGTGCACGAGATCGCCCCGGTCCTGCTCAAGAACGAGGGCCGGATCGAAGCGCTCTTTACCCTCTACTTCCTCGCGCTCCTGGTCCAGGCTCTGATCGAGCGCGATCTGCGCCGGGCCATGAAACGAGAGAAGATCCCGCAACTGCCCCTCTACCCCGAGGAGAGACAATCGAAACGGCCGACCACCGAACAGGTGCTGCGACTCTTCAGCCTCACGGAACGCCACACCCTCCTGCGGGCCGGTCAGGTCGTGCAGGTCTTCCCTCCCGAATTGACGGCCTTGCAAAAGCAGATCCTGGCACTCCTCCATGTCCCCGAGCGTGCCTTCCGGCCTCCCCTACAGGCAGGAAAGAAAATCCCCAGATAATACGGTCGAGAAGTGCGGAATGTAAGGCACGGAGGTGATCGAGAACGTCAAATTCGTCAATGGAGTCCACAAAGAGGAGGTTGCGGCCTAACGTCTTGCCGGTCTGCTGCGGCGCCCCAAACCACTCGTTCACTTTTGATCACCGCCGCTGGGCGCCATCAGTAGCAGCGGCGAGTTAGGCATCAAACCTTGTCATTATCGTCCGGTTCGACATCACGAATCTTCGAAAGCGCCCGATCGAACTTACCGCGACTACCCCGCCCCGCCCGCTTCTCAAGGAACTCCTCGGTTAAAAGAGCCGAGAGCTTCTCGGCCAAAGCGGTAGTAATCAGCTGGTTAATTGAGACACCTTCCTGCTCAGCCAGCTCACGAACGCGCTCGTGAAGGGATTCGGGCAACCGTAAACTAATGGTACTCATAACTCTCCTATCTTACGCAGAAACTCGCCAGGTCTGAGAGCTTCAAGGCCCAGCTAGCGAATGCCTCCGAAATCCGAAATGTTGTGCGTGATGATGTAATCTGATTCGCTCTCGACTGCGAGTTCGAGAACCATGTCGTCGCATGGGTCGCGGAGAAAAGGTCGCCACAGAAAGTGGATACGTCGATGCTCTGATACCGCGCAGATATAGTCGACGATATCGTCGATATCCGAGTGTCGAAGTCCAAGGGACCTTGAGATTCTCTTGGTTTCGCTCTCCTACTCCAGAATCAGAGGAACAGAGACGCAAACCTCAAACTTACCCCGTCCCACCAGTTTCAGGAGTCGATGGGACGCGCCACGACTTGACCGTAAGCCAGATACCAGCGCGCTCGTGTCGAGGACTATTCGGTCCATAGTGGTATCATATATAATACCACACTATATTTCAAACCCTATCCTTTGATGCTTAACGCCCTCGGCATCAGCTGCGGCGCGAAGCGAACCGCCAGCTGAATGCTGTTGTTAGGCCGCGAACGATCATAGTGCCGAGAGCCATGGGGAATTGAGCAGATGCAGCACAAGATATGACAGCGACTGCGGCAAATGCGTGACCGCCAAACGAACGGTCGGTCCGGGAACGACGCCAGTAGTACTGGCAGCCAACTGCGACCGCCAGCTCCATTGCTCCGATCAAGCCAGGCCAGGATCGGAATAGGGAGCAAGAAAGAGACGAGAACGAAAATTGCCAGTCCGGTTTCAGTCATATTACTCCTTACCTGACTTGATTAGCACTCTTGCTGATACTGGCGGCTTAACTAGTTCCCATCCGGAAACCGAGGCTGCCCCAAACTCAGTTGAAAGTGAAGGGCGGTTCAGGTTGAGCACGATCTTAAGCCACCTTTCGTTTGGCGTCCATAGAAACCTCGTCTCTGAGTTTGGCTTTCAGCATCCAGAGGTCCTGGTAGCCCTGGATGCGCCGGAAGTTCTTCTCCGTCTCCAGGAAGGCTGAGGCGGCCCAGCGCAGCACCATCTGGCTATCTTTCCAGCGGCTCACTCGGCGGGTCCGCATCCTCACGCCAGAGTGAGGGCTTTCAATCAGGTTGGTGCTGGCCAGACACAAGCGCAGGGAGGAAGACAACTCGAGTCGATTGATGGTGAAGGTCTCTTCCAGACCTTCTCGCAGGCTAGCTGCCGCATCGGGATGCAGCCCTTCGAGCCACTCCGCCTGCTTTCTGAGCCGAACCCTCCCTTCTTCCCAGGGCAGCCGATAAGCAGCCTGCATCACTGACTTGACTTGCTCGGCCAGATCGTCCGGCAATCGATCGCACACGTTGCGAATCTTATGACGACGACATCTCTGCACCGGACTGCCCTTGCCAAAGACCTTGTCAATGGCACATCGCAGGGCCCTGGAGCCGTCAATCACAAACAGATAGCGTCGCCCGGAATCCAGGCCTCGCTCCACCAGGTCTTCCAGCAAGGAGGTAGCGGTGGCGGCGTTTTCACTGGCCCCTTCCCGCAGCCCCAGCACGTGCTTTTGGCCCTCCGAGTCCACGCCGGCGGCACAGATCACGTGGTGCTCGCCAAAGACCAGGCCGTCGATGTAGATGATCAGAAACTCAACGTCATCAAAGTGTCGCTCGGCCAGCTGCTCCAGCTGCTGGCCGCTCTGCTCAATGAACTGACGGCTCACGGACGATTTGCTGACTCCCACCGTGTCGGCCATCTGGGGGATCACGCGGCTGTAGTGGCGCGTGGAAACGTTGCACATCAAGATCTCCAGCATGCGGCTGCCCAGCTCCCCGTTACGGTTGATCGCCTCATAGGCGGGGATCTCCACCTCCCCGCCTCGACCTTGGCCTTTCTTGCGCAGCCGTGGCTTTCGAACCCGCACTTGCCGCTCCGAAAGTCTGACTCGCCCTGGCTGAGTGCCGTACCAAACGATCTGCTTGCCTGGGCGCCCTTGTTGCTTTTCGCCGGCGACACTTCGGGCAGAAAGCTGCAAGACTGCTTCCATGCTCGCTCGCCCCAGGATGTCGATCAACTCGTCAATGGCCATCCGGGAGGCTTCGATCAGCTCCACCATCGGGAGCAACAGTTGCCCGTTCTGGGCCAGATAATCAGCCAGCCCCTGACTGTTCTTCCGGGTGACAATTCGATATGATTTCTTCATGGCGGTTCCTCCTTAAAAGGTTGTTGACCAACCCGGTTCTAACGAGTCGGTCGGACGAACCGCCTCTCAACTTTCAACTAAACCCGGGACAGTCTCCGGAAACCCCTGTTTTTCAAGGGCTTGGTAAGTTCGTGGAACGTAGCATAGAGGCAACCGGTGTCGCTTTTGGAGTTCATTCTACCAAAGGGGCTTAGGGTTCTGTGAAAGAGTGCTGAGTGCAGAGACCTCAGCTTCGGATGAGCTCTGAGTGGATGCTGGTGGGGCGCGGGGCTCTACAACTGGAGTCGAGCCAGCACGACCAGATTGTAGCTCACGACGGAAAGATGCACGTAGCGCTGAAAGTGGGTCCAACCTTTCCAGAGACAGCGACTCAAACCAAAGACGCGTTTGGCCGTGGAGATGCAGCCTTCAATACCGGCCCGAAAGCGTCGCAGTTGCTTGTACACCCAGCTGGAGCGGACCATGTTCTCGATGGTCAATCCGCACTTCTTCGCAAAAGCCACATCCTGCACGCCTTCCTCTTTCGCCCATTTCAGGTTGTTGAGAGAAGCAAAGCCTCCATCGAAACTCGCTTGGCGAGGATAACGACCGTACAATTGGCACTGACGCCGCAAAAGAGGCTCGACCTGTTGACTGTCGGCGGGATTCCCTTGCACCAGAAGCGCATCCAGGATCAGGGAAGATTTTCCGATCGTCACATAAAGTTTATGACCAAAGATACTCTCCCGCGCCCCTTTTTCAATAATGTCGGTGTGTTCTTCAAAGAGCGAGACCACTTTTTCCGACGCCGGTACCTTTTCACCCCCAAGCACCCGCCGTTGTGTCTGATCCATCACTCGTTCCAGCAGATCCAGGTAGTGAGCCAGTGCTTGGCTGATGGGATCGCTCCAAGCTTCGGCCGACTGGATCGCCTCTCGGGCGTAGCTGCGCGTCTTGCCAGCTACCTGGAGCAGATCCTGATAATGTTTTTTGCGTCTTTCGCCCCGGCTGTTTCGGATGTTCAGCCAGCGCCTTTTGGCCCGCCTCGAGTGATCGACAAAAGCGACCGACTGGCGCTGGCTCAGACGTCTCATAAGGCGGGTGAGGACCCGGATCGCATCGTACAGCAACTGACTATCTGTAGGATAACGGATGTCACTTTCCACACTGGTTGCATCCACTCGGATCTTGCGCCCCTTTTCCAAACCTTCCTGATCGGCCCAACTCACCAACACCCGGTTGATCTTCTGCCAGGTGGAGTCTTCCATCTTGGAGATGTTCTCCTGAAGGACGCTCTTGGAGGGAGTGTACCCGTAGGGAAGGCGACAAAAGGTGCGGAAACTTTGCGAGTCGCTCAGATGAAAGGCAAGCTTTTCATAAGAAAACTGGTGCATCTGTTTGATCAGAGCACAGCGCAGCACCTGATCGGCTGTCAGACCTCCCGCACCGTTCCGGGCGCTGGCTTTGTCACACACATCCTGTAAAACTAGATCCGAGATCGAGGGATTCTCGTCCAGGATCTCGGAAATCACTCTCAGCTCTTTGGCGAGTTGATGATCGGGCCAAAGGGGAGAAAGGGGGAGTTGATTTTCACGGTTCTTCCGCATTTTTCAAGCACTCGGTTTTGCTTAAGTCTTTTGCTACATACTGCTTACAACAATTACAATAGCAAACGACTATGACAAAACCGAGGCTTGGAGATGCCCCTCTTCCTCTTTATTTCCAATGCTGTACAAGTCCACGGATGGGAACTAACTATTGATTAGGCCGCTCTGGACCCCCGGCCCATGTCAGGGCATTGGTCAGTCACCCGACTCAGGCTGTTCAAGAGGCTGGTGCCCAGAGAGGAATCTCTTGATGTCGTCGATGAACGCCACGATGGTTGTTTCGATGATTGAGGTCAAGGCTTCAGGGTCGTCGAGATCGAAATCCGAGGCTAGGTCGCATTCAAGAATCGAGTCGACGCCCTTCGCCGGCGTAGAAACACGGTACTCGGGCCACTGGCTGTCTTTGAACAGCTCCCAGTACTTCCGTTGAACCTCCCGGTTGCCGCCCGCAAGCCAGGCTTCGAATCGAAATGCGTCGTAGTTGAAGACAATTGCGATCTTTAGGTTGCGATGCCGGAGTGACGACGGGAAGAGCGCAAAGTACGTCATGTCCATATATCCCTGATAGAGACCGGACACGGTGGAACCGGCGAGGTTGTTCTTGAAGTGTGTTCGTAGTCCCATCATGTACGAGAGCAGCGCTCCGTACGCCTTCTGGATCGATCCCTTCTCGAGTAGCCCCCGGAACTCCTCCATGTCTTCTCGTGTCGAGCGCATCCTTGGCTCCCGTGCCGTCTCGGGGAGAAACCCTCTAGACGGCCTAACGTTCTTGAGCTGAGCCGCCCGCGACGGCGGTAAAGAACGCTTTCAGAGTATTCTAGGCGTTCGCGGCGGAGGCGAGCCATCGCCCACCTGCGCCTCGCAGGTCGGCTCGAGCGATTTGTTAGCTGGGGTGACACGTCAGATGATCCTTTGTCAATTCTAGATCCTCATAGATTGCACTATTGGTAGTCCGATTTCGAGTCTGATGTGCGGCATCACCCGGTGTCCCGTTATAGATGCAGACCACGACCAGGTGGTTATCAGGATCGACATATGCGATCGAGGATTCGTAGCCAGCGGACCCAAATGTGCGGGCCGAGGCATATCGACCGAACCCGTAAGGGACGGAGTCAATACCGTACATGTTTGAACCCCCATTCACCATATAGGACACCAAAATTGCTTGCCTTAATCGATGTAAACTACTATAATTAAAGTAGATATAGAGCATAAAGGGAGCAAGAAATGGCTGACTCAAAGGGTGAAGGTTTGAAGGCCGGTTTTGATGGCAGTTTGAGGCTTGAATTTCATGGGGCTAAGGTCACCTCGGATGCTGGGCTTCTCGCCTATCGTGATTTGGACGAAGCGTTGGTGTTATTCGATAGTGTTCCCTCCGTTTTTCGCGATTCGCGGACAGGGCGTAACATCCAGCACGACCTGGCGCCGTTGCTGCGCCAATCGGTATACGAGTCGACTGGCTGGCTATGAAGATGTCAACGATGCCCATCGTCTATCGGTGGATCCGACTATGCGGAGGATCACCGGGAAGAAGATGGACAAGAAGAAGGCCGCCAGCGCCAACACCATGGGTCGATTTGAGACCGAGATGCTGTCCGTCCAGGGGAACCTCAAAGCCCTTTCGGAAGTTAATGGCCGATGGGTAGAAAGAGCGCTGGAGAAAACAACTCATCGACGCATCATTCTGGATATGGACAGCTCAGCCAGTCCTGTCCATGGCGAGCAGGAAGCCTCTGCCTACAACGGCCATTTCCGATGTACTTGCTACCATCCCCTGTTTTGTTTCAACCAGTTCGGAGATTGCGAAGGTGCAATGCTTCGGCCCGGCAATGTTCACAGCGCGGATGGTTGGAAGGAGATGCTGGAACCAATCGTGGCTCGCTACGAGAAGAAAACAGTCCGCAAATACTTTCGTGGGGATGCTGCCTTTGCCAAGCCGGACGTTCATGAATACTTGGAGGAGAAGGGCTTTTTGTATGCCATCCGGCTTCCTGCCAACGAGGTGCTTCAGGCGGAGATTGAACACCTGCTTACCCGGCCTGTGGGCCGTCCACCCCGAAAGCCTATCGTTTGGTTCGCCGATTTCCAATATCAAGCCGCCAGTTGGGACCGGCCTCGCCGGGTGATTGCCAAGGTCGAGTGGCATCGCGGAGAACTCCTTCCGAGGGTGGGTTTCATCGTCAGTGTGCCGCAGCAAGCGGCGTGAGAGATGGGAGTAGGCCTCCCGCAACCGGCTTGCAGGAGCAGGTTGCAAACCACCGTAAGTGGCTGTGGTTAAAAGCCGCGGTCGTGAGCGTTACGGAAAAGGTGCTCTAGAAGCATCAGGTGTGGATCAGGAAGACGAACACAAGTGAACCACCGTTCAAGTGCCGAAAGGACGAGATGGTGTCGAAACCGGGGAGTTGGTGTTGCCCCGGGACGAATCTGGCGGAAACCTGTCTACTGGTCAGGTAGCACCCGGCATAGAGGTGGCGTGAGCTTGATCTGGGCTCTCATGTTGAACTGCGGGAACCTGGAGCAACGATGCTAAGAGAAAGGCACAAGCAGAGAACCTGCGAGGCCGACAGTATCGAAGCGTTGCCCAGGGGCGGACAAGCTCGTAGTAGCGATGAGGCTGCCGTAATGGCAGCGGAGCGAAGGGGCTTGGTCACTCGGCTACAGACAAGCGGCCAACTGCTAGGCAGGAGGAGCCCTTGAAAGTAGCAAAGCCATTTGGGGTTTCTAAGAAGCTGGCAGGGCAAGCATACTTGGAGGTGAAGTCCAAAGGAGGTGCCGCAGGAGTCGATGGCGAGTCGCTTGAACTCTTCGAGCACAACTTGAGGAACAACCTCTATCGAATCTGGAACCGGCTGTGCTCCGGGAGCTATTTTCCACCACCCGTGAAAGCCGTGCCAATCCCGAAGAAATCGGGGGGCACGCGTGTTCTCGGAGTGCCTGCGGTCTCTGATCGAATCGCACAGACAGTGGTGAAGCAAGCCCTGGAGCCGATACTGGAACCGGTGTTCGATGAGGATTCTTTCGGCTATCGACCGGGAAAGTCTGCCCATGACGAGATTGCCATCACCCGGAAACGGTGTTGGCGATACGACTGGGTGGTGGAGTTCGATATCCGCGCCCTGTTCGACAACATTGACCACGAACTGCTCATGAAGGCGTTACGCCACCATTGTCAGTGTCGTTGGGTGTTGTTGTACGTGGAGCGCTGGTTGCAGGCTCCACTTGAGCAGCCCGGCGGCAGTCTACAGGCGCGCGACAAAGGCACACCGCAAGGTGGAGTTGTGAGCCCTATTCTGGCAAATCTGTTCTTGCACTACGCGTTTGACGCGTGGGTGAGACGCCAACTGCCGGGGGTTCCATTTTGTCGATACGCCGACGATGGGCTGCTGCACTGCAAGAGCCAGTCTCAGGCGGAATACGTGATGAGCCTTATCTCGGAACGCTTCCGTGAGTGTGGGTTGGAGATCCATCCCGACAAATCGTCGATCGTCTATTGCAAGGATGTGAATCGCCTGGAAGAGCATTCGCGAATCAGCTTTGATTTCCTTGGTTACACTTTCCGTCCGCGACGGTGTGTGAACAAGAAAGGGCAGGTTCACCCGAACTTTCTTCCTGCGATCAGTATCTCCTCGAAGAAGGAGATCAATCGATGCATGCGTAGCTGGCATGTCCAGCTCAAGAACGAGAAGACGTTGTTGGATCTGTCTCAGATGTTCAATCCGAAACTCCGTGGTTGGCAAGCCTGCTATGGTTGCTTCCACGCGTCGGCACTGCGTCAACTGTGGCGGAACTTCAACCGGTATCTTGTGCAGTGGGTGCGAAGGAAACTCAAAAGATTTTCTGGGCATCGGCAACGGGCGAGGCGTTACCTCGACCAGATTGCCCGTGCCAATCCGCATCTATTTATTCATTGGCGTCTTGGAGTCTTTCCTTGTGGCTTGAGTGATAGGAGCCGGATGAGCTGAGAGGTTCACGTCCGGTTCTTGGAGGGGCTGGGGGTGAGACTCCCCCGGCCTACTCAACCCAATATGAGCGCACAAGCCTCAGGGGTGGTTCACTTCTATAACGGTCGTGGCACAGCCGAGCAGTGGATCAAGGAAGGCAAGTATGCGTTGCACCGGACTCGCCTGTCCTGCCAGCGCTTTGTCCCGAATCAGGTGAGGTTGGCTCTGTTTGTCTTGGCCTGCAACCTGGGCAATTTTCTACGGCGTCTGGTCCTTCCCAGAAAAATCAAACATTGGTCCCTTCGCAGCCTGTTGACCAAACTGATCAAGATCGGAGCGAAGGTGGTCCGCCATAGCCGGATCGTCACGTTTCAGATGGCGGAGGTAGCGATAAGCAAGGATATATGGGCCGGGCTGTTGTCTCGGATTGATCGATTGAGATGGATGATAGCCTAGCGCCGAGGGTTTCTGATTGAACCGCTGGAGGTGTCTCTATTGATCAGGTTTTTGACCAAAAGCCACCTGGGAAACCGAGGGATCAGAGTCGCTTTTGATGGACAGAGGACCAAAGACCACTTGAGGCAAGGTTGGCGGTCTGATAAGTTGTGGTCATTCACTGGGGAGACCGGAAAAGGTCCTTCCGAAGTTGATATGAAGAATGTCGATTGATATCTCTTTGGAGGACAGGGCTTTTTGATAAGATTGCTAGAAGATGGTACTAACAAAAAACGGCAAAGATTTGTCGAACAATTCCTGGTCGATCTCAACGCGACCGCTGCAGCAAAAAGAGCCGGCTACTCCAAGAAAACGGCTAGGCAGCAGGGAGCTCGCCTGTTGACAAATGTTGACATCGCAAAAGAGATCAAAGAGGCTCAGGAGAAGAGATCCGAAAAAACCCAGGTAACGCAGGAGCGAGTCATCAACGAATTAGCCAAGATCGCCTTTGCTTCTCCCAAAGCACTCAAAAAGTGGGCCGCAAGAACCAGCGACAAGGTGAACGCCCTGAAACTGCTCTCGGACCATCTGGGGTTGTTAAAGATGCCAACTCCTCCGAAGGGAGCTATCCCGGTATTCCTCAAAACTAGTGTTCCGGATTTGACTGGAGATGGGAACTGTTGGCCAGCAGCCCGTGGTGAAAGTCGCATGGAGTCGCGCGCCAGGGATCTGCGGTCGCTGGCAAGGCACGAGGAGGAGTCGATGCCTGGACATCGGCGATGACGAGTAACGCGGTCCAGCGGCCGCAAACCTCTGGCGCCCTTCGGGTTGCGGCGCCGTGGGACTTTCACCACGGGCTGCTAGAGACTGATCGCCAATCCTGGCTCACCTCTGAGCCCTGAGGAGCTAGCTGTGGCACCGCTCTACCAAGCCAGTTGAAAAGAAGGCCCTCCTGCGCATAGATTTGTCCCATGGCAGCAGATCAGTATTTGACCTTCCTTGATATTGATGCCGACCACATCGTCAACGCGGTCCCAATGCCAGAGGTGCGATGTGTTCCGCGAGTAGGGGAGACCGTTTTTCTCCCCGGTACCCCGGAGGATGATGGAGCACTTTATCAGGTGGTGGAGGTGCGCTACGGCTTCAGTGACGATCCTGAGGCAGAAGTCTCGACTGGAGCAAAGCTGGATGGGATCACTGTATCAGTAAGAATGCTTCCTCCGGATTCGGAGGTAGACGGTGGCTCCGCTGTGGTTCAGTAGGTAGGAGGCTCACCTGCAGGCCAGGACGCCGAGGGACCGCTTCCTTTTCCCCCCTAACGATTTCATTCCGAGGAAGTGGAGATGGAAATGGGGCCCTATACTTTTGGCCTCATCTGCGTCACGTCTGTCCGACGCCCACCTCAATCACCCACTGTAATTACTGTTGGTCCGACGATGCTTCAGCATCGCCTCCTCCTCTCTTCGCGACCTCGCCTCGCACGCCCCATCCGCAAACGTTACCGTATTGATGAAAGGGAGTACTAAGAAGGCGGAAACTTCTTGAACAGCTTCGCGACTGCTTTCTTGACGATTTTTTCGATCTCCTTCGGGTTGGCGCTGACAGCCCCCGTGACCGAGCCCCGCCAGATTAACTGTTTCCCTTCCGCACGGTAGATGTCCATTGAAATCAGTTCGTAACCGTTTGAGGTCTGAGTCTTTCCTCAAGATCAGGGGCCGGGAGCCGATTCCTGCCGACACCGTTTTCCTCCCGAGGAGACGGTCGGGAGTCCTCGACATCCGGTCGGGCCCCTGGCAGTCGGGAATGGAGTTCTACGTCATGTTTCCCCACGGGGCCATCACGAGCGAGGACAGAAAGGTGGAGTTTGTAACCAAGATTGGCTCCATCAAGGTCAAGCGAAAGTTCAAACTCAAAGACATGGTCTATAACGGCAAACTGGAGCTCTGAGATCAAGCCTCACTGTGCGCTGAGCGCCGGTAATCTCACCTTGGCCACGTAGATGTTCGTCTGTCTCTCCAGATGGTAGCGATCGCTGCCGTCTTCATGGCCCGAATAGTAACCCACCCAGAGCAGGCCGTCGTGAAGCACCAGACCCGGGTAGCTGGTGTCCGCCCCGGAGGGGAGCTTCTGAAACTCCGTCATCGTTCCCTGCTCCGGGTCTACCCACAACAGCGAGGTCCGCCAGGGAAACTGCAAACGATATTTTGATTCGGTGTTATAGATACGCCCGGCAGCTACCAGACGACCATCCGATAAGCGAATCATATCCGGACCTCCCAGCCGGAGTCCCAGATCCTTCCAGGTCCAGTCGGTGTAAGGGGGTCTGGCAATCCCCAACTGAGCCGAATCTTCCGGTTCCCAGTCTCGCCGCAGCAAACAGAAGGCGGTTCCCTCCTCGTCAAAAACGATGGCGCTCTCATTCGGATAACCGGCATCGAAGAGTCTGTCCACCAATACCTCGAAGTGAATTCCATCGCTGCTCTTGTAGAGCCGGGCAAAGTGATCGTCCCCGGTAGCGTAACCCACGCCGTAGGCAATTCCCTCATACCAGGTCACTCGCCACAGCCAGATGTTGGGCTCACCCACCGGAGTGGCCTGGCCCCAGTTTTCCCCGTCCGAGGAAAACCAAACCATCGTCTGAAACGCATAATCGGAACGTTCCCGATCCTTACTCTCCACGTCAGCCCCCAACAGCATCAGGCGGCCATCCGGCGTCACTTCCAGGTGGGGGTCACGCAGATCGTGACCGGGCTCCGGTTTCAACAATCCCGCCGAGGACCATTGCTTCGCGTCCTCGGAGACAATGACCCGAATCGCTCCGCCATCGTTGTACTCGGGGAGTCCGTAGTGGTGGCTGTGTGCCTCCCGAAAGGTGCAGTACCAGCGGTCCTGAAACCGGAAGAGGTCGCCGAATGCATTATGAGGAGCCTGGTCCCAGATCTTCCAGGCATCAATCACTCCCTCCGTCGGTTCCTCCATCTCCTGCTCGCCCGGCTGTCCGCATGAGGCAGCAAGCAGGCCGGCAAAGACCGCAGCAATCAGGAATCTTTTTTTCTTTCCCACAATCCCTCCTTTACGCGTTCTTCAAGAAACTCGATCCACAAAAGGGCTAACCCGCATTTCTCACACCACCTCTACTACAACGGCGGAATGATCCGTCTGGACTGCGTTGTGCTCCGTCGGCCTCCTCGACGTACTGCAAGAGTACGACTGCGGGGGCCTCGGTCGCAACGCCTTGTCCAGCCGGCCCTTCCGCCGTTTCGCAACGAGCCGGTGTGACAAATACGGGCTAACGGCCCCGTTTTCGTCGCGCAGATGCGCATTGACTCACATGAAAAGTTACTGTAGCGAAGGCGTTGCCTCACCAGTAATGTCACCGAACGATTGTATGGAGAGGACGGAGGTGAAAAGTGAAGGCAACGATGAGTTTTCCGTCTAGCAGCCCGTGGTGAAAGTCCCGCGGGTCGCGTTGCGAGCGCCGTGGGCCCGGATGCAAGGCGCGCCGATCGAGGCGATGCCGGGACATCGTCGAGGAGGCGCTACACCGCAGACGGGCCCACGCCGCCGCAACCCGAAGGGCGCCAGATGTTTGCGGCCTCTGGACCGCGTTACTCGTCATCGCCGATGTCCAGGCATCGCCTCCTCCTCGTGCCTTGCCAGCAACCGCAGATCCCTGGCGCGCGACCCCACGCGACTTCCACCACGGGCTGCTAGCCAAGAGTTATTCTTCCAGGTGGCCCCACGCTACCGCGTAGGAAACCGCAGGGAAAAACAAGTGATCTTAGCCGATATTCCTCATATTAACCCCAGATCCGAGTTCGCCTGGCTTCTTCGTGATGAATGATCAGAACCTATCAGCCCTCCAACCTTGCGTCAACCATTCTCTTAATCTGATAAGTGGAGACACTTCTCCAGCGACTCGATCAAAAACACGTGGCGCTAGACTGTCATCCATCTCAATCGATCAATCCGAGACAACAGCCCGGCCCATATATCCTTGCTTATCGCTACCTCCGCCATCTGAAACGTGACGATCCGGCTATGGCGGACCACCTTCGCTCCGATCTTAATCAGTTTGGTCAATAGGCTGCGAAGGGACCAATGTTTGATTTTTCTGGGAAGGACTAGACGCCGTAAGATGTCTTAGTTAAAGACATTCAAATTAGAGCACATTTCCAGTTACCAGGGGGCCCAACGCTATTCGAAGAGTCTCAATTACTTCTATTTTTCCGATGGTTTTGGCAAAAGTCTGTATACAGACACCTTCCGAAAAAGGGTGAGCTTCTTTGATCCTGAAGCCTCAATCAAATACTACTTCAACGCGGATAACTCCATTAAAGGGTGTCGGTATCTGGCGCAGCTGCAAAAACGGCTGAGAGAAACCGTCGCAGAAAAACCGAGAGTGGCCTTGTCGTTCCTTCGCACAGTGCCCAGCTTCGTTTTTGTATTAACTTCTTTGGGTGTATATTTAATCGACATTCCTCATATCAACTTCGGAAGGACCTTTTCCGGTCTCCCCAGTGAATGACCACAACTTATCAGACCGCCAACCTTGCCTCAAGTGGTCTTTGGTCCTCTGTCCATCAAAAGCGCCTCTGATCCCTCGGTTTTCCAGGTGGCTTTTGGTCAAAAACCTGATCAATAGAGACACCTCCAGCGGTTCAATTAGAAACCCTCGGCGCTAGGCTGTCATCCATCTCAATCGATCAATCCGAGACAACAGCCCGGCCCATATATCCTTGCTTATCGCTACCTCCGCCATCTGAAACGTGACGATCCGGCTATGGCGGATCACCTTCGCTCCGATCTTGATCAGTTTGGTCAACAGGCTGCGAAGGGACCAATGTTTGATTTTTCTGGGAAGGACCAGCCGCCGTAGAAAATTGCCCAGGTTGCAGGCCAAGACAAACAGAGCCAACCTCACCTGATTCGGGACAAAGCGCTGGCAGGACAGGCGAGTCCGGTGCAACGCATACTTGCCTTCCTTGATCCACTGCTCGGCTGTGCCACGACCGTTATAGAAGTGAACCACCCCTGAGGCTTGTGCGCTCATATTGGTGACGATGAAACCCACCCTCGGAAAGAGTTCTCCGCGATGCCACTCGACCTTGGCAATCACCCGGCGAGGCCGGTCCCAACTGGCGGCTTGATATTGGAAATCGGCAAACCAAACGATAGGCTTTCGGGGAGGACGGCCCACAGGCCGGGTAAGCAGGTGTTCAATCTCCGCCTGAAGCACCTCGTTGGCAGGAAGCCGGATGGCATACAAAAAGCCCTTCTCCTCCAAGTATTCATAAACGTCCGGCTTGGCAAAGGCAGCATCCCCACGAAAGTATTTGCGGACTGTTTTCTTCTCGTAGCGAGCCACGATTGGTTCCAGCATCTCCTTCCAACCATCCGCGCTGTGAACATTGCCGGGCCGAAGCATTGCACCTTCGCAATCTCCGAACTGGTTGAAACAAAACAGGGGATGGTAGCAAGTACATCGGAAATGGCCGTTGTAGGCAGAGGCTTCCTGCTCGCCATGGACAGGACTGGCTGAGCTGTCCATATCCAGAATGATGCGTCGATGAGTTGTTTTCTCCAGCGCTCTTTCTACCCATCGGCCATTAACTTCCGAAAGGGCTTTGAGGTTCCCCTGGACGGACAGCATCTCGGTCTCAAATCGACCCATGGTGTTGGCGCTGGCGGCCTTCTTCTTGTCCATCTTCTTCCCGGTGATCCTCCGCATAGTCGGATCCACCGATAGACGATGGGCATCGTTGACATCTTCATAGCCAGCCAGTCGACTCGTATACCGATTGGCGCAGCAACGGCGCCAGGTCGTGCTGGATGTTACGCCCTGTCCGCGAATCGCGAAAAACGGAGGGAACACTATCGAATAACACCAACGCTTCGTCCAAATCACGATAGGCGAGAAGCCCAGCATCCGAGGTGACCTTAGCCCCATGAAATTCAAACCTCAAACTGCCATCAAAACCGGCCTTCAAACCTTTACTGTTAGCGATCACGAGGATCTGAACTTTTCTGAACACACGCCGGGTGGCGAACCTCGATCAACGGGTTTTTCCATGGGGTGCCCCTCCTTGGGCTTGTGATGGGCGCGTGGTCTGCGTTCGAGATACTGAGCGTAACCGTGGGGGAGCGGATACTGAAGCAACTCTTCGACAATGGGGAGGAAGTAGTAAAGGGAGCGAATGGGAGAAAGTCGAGGAAGCGCTGGGTCTCGGAAAAGACGGCGGCTGGTCGCCACCAGGAAGGCATCCTGGACGGTGGCCAGGGGGATAGCGCGGTCATAGAAGTGAGCGGCGAGTCGCCGATCCGGCGGGCGTGCTCGAGTGGGCGTATGGGGAAGTTCGAGATAATCCGCCAAGAGGGTCTGGATATGAGCGCGACGCTGGACGGGAGTGCTCATCTTGTTTTCTTGCGACGGGCGGCCGCTTCCTGCTCGCTTTCCCGCACGCGGTAGCTTTGCCCCTCCATCACAGTGACGTCAGCATGGTGGGTGAGACGGTCCAGAAGCGCAATCAAGCAGCCGGATTGGGGAAAGACGCTATTCCACTCCTTAAAGGCTTTGTTGGAGGTCAGCACGAGCGACCGGCACTCATAGCGCCGGTTGACGATTTCATGGAGCAGGTCGGCGGCCTCACTGTCGTAGGTGAGACAGCCGACTTCATCTAGGTAGAGCACCTGCGCGCGCGCGTATTTTTTCAGCTTGCGGCGCTGCAGTTCCGGCGCCTCCGATTGCAGGTCGTCGAGAATCTCCGAGGCGGTTCGAAAGAGCACAGAGTAGCCGGCCAGGACGGACTGGTAAGCCAGATTCTTGATGATCATGGTTTTTCCCAGGCCGTTGGTACCCAGTAAGACGAGGTTGCGGCCTTCCTGGATAAAGTTCCAGGGTAAAGGCGCGCTCAATGACTTCCCGGTCGATCCGGGTCGGCCAGTTCCAGTCAAAGTCATCCATCGGCCTGAAGCGGCCGATCTTGGCCAGGCGCAGACGCCGCTTGAGACTGCGTTGGGCTCGCTCCTCATGCTCCCGACGAGCCAGTTCCTCCAAGATCTGACGGGGGGACCAGCGCCCCTTGGTGGCGCGGGCCAGAAAATCCTCCAGCTCACCGGCGAGCGTCACCAGACCGGTCTTGTGCAAAAGCTGCATCAGATCAGGATTCGTCGTCATCGGAAGCCAGTTCGTCATAGGTCTCCGGGTTATGGGATTGGACATAGAGGTCCTCCAGTTCGGGACGCTGGCGCAACTCAATGGGTAGAGGCGCCTTTCGCCCCTGAGCGCGCTGGCGCCGGCCCAGCAGAAAGGCCACCGAGGCGGCGCGCGGGGTGCCCCGTTGCAGGGCTTCACGCACCGCCGCCTGCAGCTCTTCGGCCCCATAGAGATCCAAGAGTTCCACCAGCTTGGCCGTCTGGCGGCCGGTGGGCTCTCCGCGCTGAAAGGCCTCGTCCAGCAAGGTTTCCGTTTCCGGAACGGCGGCCAGCAGTCGGCCACCGGGGGTGGCCCCCAGCGCCTGGCGTTTTTCCGCCAGCAGCGCTTCCTGGTGAGCCGGATCGGTGCGGACGTCGTGGCGGTCATAGGAGCGGAGATGGCGGGCGATCTCGGTGCTTCCGTCCAAAATGCGCACCGTCTGCTCGGAGGCCACCAGTGTCAGGGGCCGGCCCACGGCCGAAGGCGGGATCGAATAGTCGTTTAAATCAAAACGGATGTAGATGGTTTTGCGGGAGCGGACCGGCAGAACCAGATCGGTTTCCAGGCGATGAGCCGGCAAGGGAAGAAGGAAGGCTTTTTCTTCCTCCCACACTTCCTCGACGGTGCGCCCATCGCCGCCGGGCCAGGGCCGACGATGCGCTACCTGGTCGCGCCAGAGGAGCGCTTGACGGTTGAAGTCTGAGAGCGTGCTAAAGGGACGGGCGGCGAAGAAGGAATGGCGCACATAGGAGATGGCTCTTTCGACGCGCCCTTTCTCGGAAGCCCGGTAGGGGTGGCAGGGGCGTGGCGCAAAGTGATAATGGGCGGCCAGCTCCAACAGGCGCGGATGAAAGTGAACAGCCTCGCCCCGACGTTCCAACACGACGCTTTTGGTGTTGTCGTACAGGATGGTGCGTGGACAACCGATGTCTTCGAAGGCGTGGATGTGAGCGCGCAGGAAGTTTTCCATTTGCTGGTCAAAACAAAACTCCAGAAACAGCGCCCGCGAATAGGAGGGGGTGAACACAAAGCAGGACAGGATGCGCTCGGCACGGCCCACCCGGACTTTACCGAAGTGCGCCCAGTCGGCTTGACCCGCCTCCCCCGGGAAGGTCCGCAGACGCAGGAAGGCCTCCCGAGGGGTGGGGCGCAGCGTGGCCACCACGCGCCGCAACTGCACGACCGAGCCCGTGTAGCCCCGGGCGCGCAGCATCTCGAACAGACGCGTGACACGAAGCCGAGGGTAGCGCTCCAGGGTCTCTCGGATAAAGGGAAGGTAGGGATCGGTCAGACGGGGCCGTTCCATCTTCTGGCGATTGAAGCGATCGGTCTGGAGAGCCTGGCGCACGGTCTCCCAGTGAAGCCCCAAGTGATCAGCAATGGTCCCGATCTTCCAATGTTCGGCATGGAAAAGATGGCGGATTCGGGCGAGCAGTTCTCGATCGATCATGCTTCACCCTCCTTCCCGAAACAGATGGATCCAGTGGCCGGACCGACCACACACGACACAGCGAACCCGAAAACGGCGGGGACGCTCCCCATGGGATGGGACATGGCGCTCCTTTCGAGGCTCCCCCTCCTTTCCCGGCAGGGAGAACTGGAGGGAGGCTACGGCAGCCATGCTGACGAAGGATGCGATCCTCGCGTCTACCTTGATCCGTCACGCGCTCCGGCCGCCGCCGATACGCGCGCTGACGGTCTCGATGATCCAGTCGCCCCCCGGGGGACTGTTGATGCCGCCGATTGGCTTCCCGGCACTGCTGGCGGCGCGCTTGTTGCCGACAGCGCACACTGCAATAGCGATGGCCTCGGCCGCAACGGCGACAGATCCAAAACAGTGCACCGCAGCCTGCAGCGCGGCACGAGCGGAGGCGGAAAACAACCAGCGGATCGGCCATAGTCCAGTCCCGGCGGAACTGGACAACAGCCCAGGATCATGACAGGCTACAATGAAGTCTGCGGTGGTTCTCCACTTGTAACGGGGTTGCCACAACCGGACCTCGATTCTCGGTCAAAGGGTCGAGGTCCTTTCCACCTTTGGCCCCCAGACACTACACCAACTGTTCAGGAAAAATGGCCCCGCGCTTTTCAAGCGCGGATGATGAAACGCGCACCTGCGGTGCGGATGATGTTGAGTTAACTACCGGCGGGTGTCCAAAAAACTACGGTTCTCAGTGAGCATTAACAAGCCATGGCGAGCAGGAAGCCTCTGCCTACAACGGCCATTTCCGATGTACTTGCTACCATCCCCTGTTTTGTTTCAACCAGTTCGGAGATTGCGAAGGTGCAATGCTTCGGCCCGGCAATGTTCACAGCGCGGATGGTTGGAAGGAGATGCTGGAACCAATCGTGGCTCGCTACGAGAAGAAAACAGTCCGCAAATACTTTCGTGGGGATGCTGCCTTTGCCAAGCCGGACGTTTATGAATACTTGGAGGAGAAGGGCTTTTTGTATGCCATCCGGCTTCCTGCCAACGAGGTGCTTCAGGCGGAGATTGAACACCTGCTTACCCGGCCTGTGGGCCGTCCGCCCCGAAAGCCTATCGTTTGGTTTGCCGATTTCCAATATCAAGCCGCCAGTTGGGACCGGCCTCGCCGGGTGATTGCCAAGGTCGAGTGGCATCGCGGAGAACTCTTTCCGAGGGTGGGTTTCATCGTCACCAATATGAGCGCACAAGCCTCAGGGGTGGTTCACTTCTATAACGGTCGTGGCACAGCCGAGCAGTGGATCAAGGAAGGCAAGTATGCGTTGCACTGGACTCGCCTGTCCTGCCAGCGCTTTGTCCCGAATCAGGTGAGGTTGGCTCTGTTTGTCTTGGCCTGCAACCTGGGCAATTTTCTACGGCGGCTGGTCCTTCCCAGAAAAATCAAACATTGGTCCCTTCGCAGCCTGTTGACCAAACTGATCAAGATCGGAGCGAAGGTGATCCGCCATAGCCGGATCGTCACGTTTCAGATGGCGGAGGTAGCGATAAGCAAGGATATATGGGCCGGGCTGTTGTCTCGGATTGATCGATTGAGATGGATGACAGCCTAGCGCCGAGGGTTTCTGATTGAACCGCTGGAGGTGTCTCTATTGATCAGGTCTTTGACCAAAAGCCACCTGGAAAACCGAGGGATCAGAGGCGCTTTTGATGGACAGAGGACCAAAGACCACTTGAGGCAAGGTTGGCGGTCTGATAAGTTGTGGTCATTCACTGGGGAGACCGGAAAAGGTCCTTCCGAAGTTGATATGAGGAATGTCGACTAAAGCATCTCCAAGGAATATAGGCAGTTAGCTTGTTTACAGTGTTTTTGATTCTGGGATCTTCGTTACGCAGGCGTTCAATCTTACGGATCGAGCGCAACACTGTGGTGGGGTGCTTGTCGCCAAAGTCTCTGCCGATTTGAGACAGAGAGCTGCCAGAAAGCTCCCTACAAGAGGCTGCCCCAAACTCAGTTGAAAGTGAAGGGCGGTTCAGGTTGAGCACGATCTTGAGCCACCTTTCGTTTGGCGTCCATAGAAACCTCGTCTCTGAGTTTGGCTTTCAGCATCCAGAGGTCCTGGTAGTCCCTGGATGCGCCGGAAGTTCTTCTCCGTCTCCAGGAAGGCTGAGGCGGCCCAGCGCAGCACCATCTGGCTATCTTTCCAGCGGCTCACTCGGCGGGTCCGCATCCTCACGCCAGAGTGAGGGCTTTCAATCAGGTTGGTGCTGGCCAGACACAAGCGCAGGGAGGAAGACAACTCGAGTCGATTGATGGTGAAGGTCTCTTCCAGACCTTCTCGCAGGCTAGCTGCCGCATCGGGATGCAGCCCTTCGAGCCACTCCGCCTGCTTTCTGAGCCGAACCCTCCCTTCTTCCCAGGGCAGCCGATAAGCAGCCTGCATCACTGACTTGACTTGCTCGGCCAGATCGTCCGGCAATCGATCGCACACGTTGCGAATCTTATGACGACGACATCTCTGCACCGGACTGCCCTTGCCAAAGACCTTGTCAATGGCACATCGCAGGGCCCTGGAGCCGTCAATCACAAACGGATAGCGTCGCCCGGAATCCAGGCCTCGCTCCACCAGGTCTTCCAGCAAGGAGGTAGCGGTGGCGGCGTTTTCACTGGCCCCTTCCCGCAGCCCCAGCACGTGCTTTTGGCCCTCCGAGTCCACGCCGGCGGCACAGATCACGTGGTGCTCGCCAAAGACCAGGCCGTCGATGTAGATGATCAGAAACTCAACGTCATCAAAGTGTCGCTCGGCCAGCTGCTCCAGCTGCTGGCCGCTCTGCTCAATGAACTGACGGCTCACGGACGATTTGCTGACTCCCACCGTGTCGGCCATCTGGGGGATCACGCGGCTGTAGTGGCGCGTGGAAACGTTGCACGTCAAGATCTCCAGCATGCGGCTGCCCAGCTCCCCGTTACGGTTGATCGCCTCATAGGCGGGGATCTCCACCTCCCCGCCTCGACCTTGGCCTTTCTTGCGCAGCCGTGGCTTTCGAACCCGCACTTGCCGCTCCGAAAGTCTGACTCGCCCTGGCTGAGTGCCGTACCAAACGATCTGCTTGCCTGGGCGCCCTTGTTGCTTTTCGCCGGCGACACTTCGGGCAGAAAGCTGCAAGACCGCTTCCATGCTCGCTCGCCCCAAGATGTCGATCAACTCGTCAATGGCCATCCGGGAGGCTTCGATCAGCTCCACCATCGGGAGCAACAGTTGCCCGTTCTGGGCCAGATAATCAGCCAGCCCCTGACTGTTCTTCCGGGTGACAATTCGATATGATTTCTTCATGGCGGTTCCTCCTTAAAAGGTTGTTGACCAACCCGATTCTAACGAGTCGGTCGGACGAACCGCCTCTCAACTTTCAACTAAACCCGGGACAGTCTCCCCTACAAAGGAACATTGCTATTTGCCGTGGTTCGACAACCTTGCGTGAATTGTCTTTGGCGCTGAGTTCGAAGACTTTTAGAGAGTAGTATCCAGCTACTACCTTCCGTATCAGATCGTTTGAAACGGTCCGAGAGTGGCATTCTGGGGTATTGTTTGAGGCACCGACGTTGACACTTACATTTTTTCGGCCCAACTCTGTCCCGTTTTCACTCCCCAAAACAGGGCTGCTGCTTTTCGCGTAGGGATAGTCGTGATAGTCGTAACAAGTGTGAATTAGCCCTGGTTTCACATCGTTAAAAACTATGCCCAGAAACTTGTCGGGATCCAGCGTCTTAAACGCCTTTTCGACATCGCGGTACCCGGTCCTACCTCTCCTGATGACCATGATTATTCCATCAGCAAGCCGAAAGACAATATGGGTGTCAGAAATCGCCCGTAACGGCGATGAGTCCACCTTTAAACCATGGCGGGAGTACTGTCGGCGCTCGGTCATAAACCCTTCTAAGACTCGGAGACTTTTCGGTGAGTAGGAAAAAAGTGGCCTATTGAGAAAGAGTTACGATGGATCTTTGAGTCCATTACCCACAGGTCAGAGACGAAATTGGGAGATTCGGTCATCCGGGGAGGAAGGTGCAGAACTCCGCCTCTTTGACGTGTCTCCCAGGCCATCTTGTTGTGTTACCCCTTAGCCGCTGCCCCGACTTAACCAAAGAATATCAATTACCCCTGTCTTCACCGGCTTATGAAAAAGGAGTAGGTATCTCTGGTTGAAGCGAAGGGTCGGATGGTTGTATCAATCTATCGCTGGAATTCTCGCTGCAGTTCTATTGTCAGAAATCATCCTGAAGAAGGTTATTGGATTTATATCAATCTTTTCCAGAAAAAAACAAATTTTCCCAGATTTGGGGGTCAGACCCTGAAAATTGATAAAATCGGGCAGAGAAATGTTCCGGCTATTCACCACTGTTTATTCGATCCTGTACACCTGCTCCCTGCTTCTATACCTACCTGTCCTTCTCTACGACGTGATCCTCAAGCGAAGAGCTCGAACCAACCTCCTTCAAAGAGCCGGCCAGGTCTCACGAGTCGTTCGGACCGCGCCTTCGCCAGGTACACCTAAAGTGTGGATTCACGCGGTTTCAGTGGGCGAAGTCAGTGCGATGCAGACATTCGTCAATCGGCTGGAACTGGCTCGGGACCAACTTTGGATCTCAACGATCACGTCAACCGGACAGGCTCTGGCTCGGAGACTTTTTGATGATCGCGCTCACGTTTTCTATTTTCCGCTGGACTGGACGTGGAGCTCCCGACGTCATCTGAAGGCGATCCGTCCTTCCGTGGTGCTCCTCATGGAAACAGAAATCTGGCCGGGCTTCATCAGCGCTGCCCAATCGCTTTCTATCCCGCTTCTCCTGATCAATGGACGAATCTCGGATGCCTCCTTTCGTCGCTACCGGCTCGTACGCTTTTTCATGAAACCCTTACTGGAAAGGGTCGATCACTTCTGCATGCAGTCCCGACTCGACAAAGAACGCATTCTGGAATTGGGTGCGTCCGCTGAAAAGGTGCATCAGGTGGGCAATCTCAAATATGACTATGAGCTGCCTGATGATCCCGAAAAACTTGAGTTGACCGAGACTGTGCGTGGATTGCTGAGAGCAGAGGAACAGGATCTGTTGTGGATTTGTGGCAGCACGGAAGAGGGAGAGGAGGAAATCCTCCTCAATACTTTTATTGCCCTGCGCCACGAGTTTCCCCTCCGGCTGATATTGGCTCCACGCCAGCCTCACCGCTCCGACCGCGTCGTGAGTCTTGTAGAGTCGCGCGGGATCCGCTGCCTGAAGCGTTCGGATCTCAGTGTCGGCCTCACAGAGGCCCGTTCATCCGACCGACGACCCGAGGTGTTCATTCTCGACAGCATTGGCGAGATTGCCTATCTTTACCAGCTGGCCGACGTAGTCTTCGTGGGAGGGAGCCTCGTGGCTGCCGGAGGACATAACCTCATCGAAGCCGCCTATCTGGCGAAACCCATCCTCTTTGGGCCTCACATGGAGAATTTCCGAGAGATTTCGGACTCTTTTTTGGACTCCTATGCCAGCCTTCAGGTACGCTCCGGGACCGAATTGACGGACCGAATCCGTGACCTTCTGAAAGACCCAGCGACAAGGAGTTGGCTGGGCAGAAACGCACGCAAGGTAGTGCGCGACAATCAAGGGGCGCTTCAGAGAACAGTTGAGTTCGTGAGACAATACGTTGGTAAGAACAATAGAGCAAGATAGCAAGAGAACAAAGAGCAAACGAGCAGACGAATAGTTGGCTCGAAACAGGACCTTGAATCATCTACTGTCCCAGCTCTACGGGGTCGCGGTGTGGAGCCGGACGGCTCTCCATAGACATGGAGTCCTGAGGTCGCGCGCCCTGCGCCACCCCGTCATCAGCGTAGGCAATCTCACCACCGGGGGAACGGGTAAGACTCCTTTTGTCGCTCATCTCACTCAGATGCTGAAGGGAGCAGGCTATCAGCCCGTTATCCTGAGCCGGGGCTACAGAGGGAAAGCCGAAGGTACCACGCTACTGGTAAGTGACGGAAAAAGGATTCTGTGTGAACCGGAAAGTTGTGGAGATGAAGCGTATTGGCTGGCGAGCAAGCTGAAAGGCGTACCTGTGGTGGTAGGAAAGAATCGCTACCGGGGAGGGCGCTTGATCGAAGACCAATACGAAAAGGTGATTTACGTTTTGGACGATGGTTACCAACACCTGCAGCTGAAAAGGGACCTGAACATCTTGATTCTGGATGCCACGGATCCGCTCCCAAGCGCCTATCTGCTGCCTAAAGGCCGTCTGCGGGAACCGTTGAGCGCAATCGAGCGAGCTGATCTGATTGTGATTACTCGATCCCACCTCTCCTTCGACCAGGATGAAATGGAGGTTGTGATCCGTAAAAGAAACAGGACAGTTCCCATATCATATTTCTACCACGACGCGACTTCCCTTTCCGATCTGAAGAATGGCAACACGTTTACTCTTCGGTCTTTCCTGGGCAAAAATGTAATCGCTCTGGCGGCGATCGGCAATCCCGCTCTGTTTCTCCGAGACCTCGCCCACTACCAGATCCGAGTGTTAGACCAATTCTTTTTTCGGGATCACCACCCCTTCAACCAACTGCAGCTGGACGGAATTCTGGGCCACCTCTCTCAACTGAATGCCGAAGCCATTGTGACCACGGAAAAGGACGCGGTGCGCCTGAAAAGTTTGAAGTTTGAGCAGGGTCAGATTTTCTCCCTCCGGATAGAGGCAAAAGCCGAGGATCCGGAAGAATATTGCAAGTATTTGCTGAACGAAGTGGAGGCATTCCCCGCCCTAAGGCGGAGTGAGCCCGGACGCTGATGAAGCGGATTCTTATTGGCGGAACCAACTGGGTGGGGGATGCGGTCATGTCCCTGGCGGCGATTCGTGAACTCCGCCAGCTGTTCCCACACAGCCACCTTGCTCTGCTGGTCAGAAAGTGGGTCTCCGGACTGTTTGAAGGACAGCAGATTGTGGATGAAATCATCACCTTCGAGGATCAGCAGAGAACGTTCTCCCAGATTTGGACTTTTCCGAAGAAGTTGAGCGGCTTTGATATCGCCCTTCTCTTCCCGAACGCCTTTCGGACGGCTCTGAT